>NZ_CP177080.1:0-4800000 GCF_046713465.1 Streptomyces griseobrunneus | reverse complement strand
CAGGAGCAGGCCGCGCCCGGCCAGGTGGAGATCCCGCTCGACCGGGTACGTCACCTCAAGTACGGGCGGGCTCCACCGGGCCATGGGCCGGAAGGTCTCCAGCAGCGCCCGGATCCCGCCGGCCGCGAGTTCGCGCGAGCGCCAGGCGACGTCCGAGGCCACCGCCGCGTCGATCCAGGGCCGGTACGGGGCGACGAACGCCGCGTCGTACGCCGTGAGCAGGCCCCCGAGCGCCCGGAGCGCCGCCGCGTCGCCCCGCGCGAGCTGCTCCGCTGCGAAGGGCCGCACCGGTGCGCCCGCCCCCGACCCGGGCCCCGTGAGCAGCCGGGTCCGCGCCTCCGACTCCGTGAGCAGCGTGAACTCCCGGCGGAGCCGGCTCCGGGGCGTCGACAGCACCCGGTCCACGCCCTGCCGCAGGTCGGCGTTGCCGCCGTCCACGGCCGGCGTCAGGAAGTCGGGGATGTACGGGCCGCACGGCATAAGGCTGCGCAGCGCGAGCGCGACCGCACGGTCCGCCCCGCCCCCACCTCCCCCTCCGCCGCCTCGCAGCAGGGGTGTCACCGCGCGCCGCCACGGCCCGAACGCGATCCGGCCTTCGTCGGTCTGGAGCCGGCAGACGCTGCACACGATCTCCCAGAGCGGGTCCGGGCCCCGGGCGATGCGGACGTACTCCAGGTCTCTGGCGGTGAAGTGGATGCGCAACATTATTTCCCCCTTGTCGCACTTTCCTGTACATATCGCCCCATCACTGTCGCGCGAAGGGAGGAAACCGCGATCAGCACTCGCCACTTCCGGCCAGGGACCGTCCCCGGATTGGCCGGATGACCTGGCGAAAGGGCGCGGGGGCGCACGGGAAGGGTCGCGGGACCACCCCCCGGAACCCCCTCGCATGCACCATGCACCGACCGCTAGCGTGCAGCCATGAGCACTAGCGACACCCCCGAGACCTCCGAGCCGTCCTCGGCCACCGCCCCCGTCTCCCATGCCCACCCCCGGTTCGCCGAGGCGCTGGCCGAGCTGGGCCTCCAGGTCGAGGTGCGCCGCTTCCCCGACGCGACCCGTACGGCGGCCGAGGCCGCGGCGGCGGTCGGCTGTGCGCTGAGCGAGATCGTCAAGTCCCTGGTCTTCACGGCGGACGGCGTCCCGGTGCTGGTCCTGATGGACGGCGCCTCGCGGGTGGATGTCGAGCTGGTACGGCGTGAGCTGGGCGCGCAGAAGGTGGCGCGGGCGAACGCGGACCTGGTCCGGGAGACGACCGGGTACGCCATCGGGGGCGTACCGCCCTTCGGCCACGCGACCCGGACCCGGGTACTGGCGGACCGGCGCCTGCTGGACCACGCCGTGGTGTGGGCGGCGGCGGGTACTCCGCACACGGTGTTCCCGCTCGACCCGAAGACGTTGATCGCCCACGCGGGCGCGACGGTTGCGGATGTGCGCGAGCTTCCGAAGTGACCCCGCTGGTCGCCCTCGCGGTCCTCATCGCCGCGATAACGCACGCCAGCTGGAACGCCATCGCCCACGCCATCAAGGACCAGCTGCTCTCCTTCACGCTGATCTCCGGCGGCGGCCTGCTGATCGGTGCCGTACTGGCCCTCTTCGCCCCGCTCCCGGCGGCCGGGGCCTGGCCCTACCTGCTGGTCTCGGCCGCACTGCACGTGGCGTACATGATGCTGCTGATGCGGTCGTTCACCCTCGGCGACTTCGGCCAGATGTACCCGATCGCCCGGGGCACGGCCCCGCTGGTGGTGACGATCCTGGCGGCGGTCTTCGTCGGCGAACGCCCGGACGCGTGGGCGACGGCGGGCGTCGCGGTCGCCTCCGCCGGACTGGTCGGGCTGGCGCTCTGGGGCATCCGGGGCTCCGGCAAACGCCCGCACTGGCCCGCGATCGTGGCGGCCCTGGGCACGGGCCTGGCCATCGCCGGGTACACGACGGTGGACGGCGTCGGGGTCCGGGCCTCCGGCACACCGCTGGGTTACGTGGCGTGGCTGATGATCCTGGAGGGCCTGGCGATCCCGGCGTACGCGTACTACCGCCGCCGCGCGGAACTGGCCGCCCAGCTGCGCCCGTTCGCGGTACGGGGCCTGCTCGGCGCGGCCCTCTCGGTGGTCGCGTACGGCCTGGTCCTCTGGGCCCAGACCAAGGCCCCGCTCGCCCCGATCGCGGCGCTGCGGGAGTCGTCGATCATCGTGGGCGCGGCGATCGGCACGCTGTTCTTCAAGGAGCGCTTCGGGGCACCGAGGATCGCGGCGGCGGGGCTGATGGTGGTGGGCATCGGGCTGATGCTGCACACGAGTTGAACACTGCGGCGCACTGGCTGGTCCGCCTCACGGGAGGCGGGGCGGCTCGATGCCTCATCGTGATGTGCCGGTCCACAACCTCGGGTGGCCCTCGGCTGTCTGTAAGGCGCTGGAGGGATGAGCCTCCGGCGCCTTTCCGCAGGGAGATCGGGGATCAGGTGGGGAAGCAGGTCTGGAGAGCCGTCGTGGCCGGTGGTGCGGCGGCGGTGTTCACGGCCGTGGCCGCGGTGCCGGCCGGGGCGGCCGAGGGTGGGGCCTCGTTCAGCCGTGTCCAGGTGAACAGCGGCAAACCGATCGTGATCGGGACGTCGAAGGAGGTCGCGATACCGGCCTCCTTCCGGGTGGTGACCACGCGCACCTGGAAGTGGGGTCCCCTGGTGTACCTCTACCGCAACGGTGCGGATGACGCACTGCGGCACGACATCGGGACGAACGACTGCCCCCAGCGGGTCGGCTCCTGCGACATCCAGGAAACGCTGTACTTCGACCCGAGCTTGTGGATGATGCGCAACAGTGAGGCCGGGGTCTGGAAGGTCGCGGGCGAGGTGTACTTCAAGGACGGAAGCAAAGACGTCGACGCCACGGGGCTGACGGTCCACGTCAAGCGCAACTCCCGCCTGACCGTCAACGCCTCGCCCGAACCGGTGGCCAGGGGCAAGACCCTCACCGTGACCGGGAAAGTGACGCGGGCCAACTGGGAGACCAGGAAGTACGCCTTGTACGGAGGCCGGCATGTGGCCCTGCAGTTCAAGCCTTCCGGTGCCGCCTCCTACACCACGGTGAAGAAGGTGTACGCGAACGGCTCCGGCACCCTCAAGACGACCGTCAAGGCGTCGAAGACGGGCACGTGGCGTTGGGCGTACTACGGCAATACGACCACCGGTGCGTCGACGTCGCCGGGGGATCACGTCGTGGTGAAGTGATGCCTGCCGTGCCGGCCTGATGCGGCACCGGAGTTGAGGCCGGAATCAGCGGCTTTCGTCCCCGCCCGCGTACGGGACGAAAGCCGCCCAGGCGGCGGCCGAGAGGTCGAGACGGGGGCCTTGGGCGTTCTTGGAGTCGCGGACGTGGACGACGCTCGGGGCGGTCGCCACCTCGACGCAGTCATTGGGGTTGCTGCTGTCGCTGTAGCTGCTCTTGAACCACCACAGTTCGGAGGTGTCCCCGGCGGGCAGCTTGCGCATCATGTCTCTCCTAGTGCTCGCTCGATGAAGCCCGTCGACTCCCGAGGGGTGAGAGCCTGGGCCCGGATCATGCCACACCGCAGATCAAGGATTCGGACCTGCTTCGGATCCGAGACCGGCCGCCCGCCGAACGCCCCGTCCGAACGTCCCACTGAGGTTCCGTCCTTGAACTTCAGCACCTGGATCTCCCCGTCGATTCCCGCGTGCTCCTCGCGATCCATCGGCATCACCTGAACCGTCACATTCCGCAATTCGTTCACCGTCAGCAGGTGTTCGAGTTGGCGGCGTAATACCATCTTGCCTCCGAGCGGGCGGCGTAGCACCACCTCTTCCAGGACGAATCCGAGCGTCGGACCGGGCTTCCGTTCGAGGATGGCTTGTCGAGCCAGACGCCCGGCCACCGCCCGTTCGATCTCCTCCTGCGGGTAAACGGGCTGGCGCATCGCGAACAATGCGCGTGCGTACTCGGCCGTTTGCAGCAGACCGTGCACACTGCCGTTGCTGTAGGCCATCAACTCCACTGCTGCGGCCTCCAGCTTGGCCAGCTCCCGGATCTTCTTCGGGTACCGCACCTCCGCGATGTCCGCCTTCATCGCCGCGAGCTTCCCGCCTGCCCCCAGCACCCCGTCCGCGCCGTCCATGAACTCCGGGCGGGGGATGCGCCGGCCGCCCTCCACCTTGTAGATGAGGTCCTCCCCGTACCCCATCGCCGCGCCGAACTCAGCCGCCCGCATGTCCGCCGCCTCGCGCCACGCCTTGATCTGGCGGCCCACGGCGGCAACCACCGCTGCGCCCGACTCATCGTCCGGGTCGACCTCCCAGCCGGGCTCGTCCACCCCACCGTCGCCAAACCCCGTACCGTCACCAACCACGCTCATGTGGGCCCCACTTCAAAGTCGTGCGTGCCGTTCATTCCTCAACCGCGTACATCCCCGGAGCGTCACCCCCGACAGCCAGGACAAGGCCGGACAAGCGTTGGACAGTGGCCGTACGCAAGCGCTCTGCCACTGGGAACGGTACGCAGACACCGCCACGCTGAGTGACATGAACCAAGACATCGTCTGCACCCAACCCCCTGCCACCGACCGGGCATTCACCGTCCTGCTCTCCCCCACCCGCCGGGGCGCCCGGCTAGCCCGGCTGCTCACCGTGGCCCATCTCGGCGCCTGGGGGCTCCCCTCGGAATCGGCGGCGCACATCGTCGCCGAACTCGCGGCGAACGCCCCGGTCCACGGCCGCGTACAGGGCCGGGACTTCCAACTCACCCTCGCCGTCAGCGGGCGGACGCTGCGGATCGAGGTCACCGACACCCGGGGCGACAGCGCCCCTCCCGGTCCGGGTGCCGTCAAAGCGCCCGAGGACGACTCCGAACACGGGCGCGGACTGCTCATCGTGGAGGCCCTGGCGGACCACTGGGGCATCGCCCCCCGGACCCGTACCGCGCAAGACCGTATGGGCAGAGATCGACCTCGTACGGTGACGGTCTCGCCACCGGGTCGTGCGCGGGTGCGACCCGGTACCCCCGCGAAGAGCGCCCACCGGATCGCGCTCCACCGCGACGTGGTGACCCGGGACATCAACTACTTAAAGAACCAGGAGAAATAACCCAACCAAACCCAGCCCGGCCTTCACCTGACACACCCCGGGGGCTCGTCACCCACACGGGTGAGATTTGCCAACTGAGCTGGATTTCGCACCGGTTGGCAGGCATATGCTCACGCCACCAGACCAGCACATACGTCGGCCCCCGGCCGGGACTGCAATCCCGATCGAGGGCCTGACCACCAAGGAAGAAAGCACCTTCCCGATGGATACCTCGCAGAATACTGCGCTCACGCGCGCCCTGACAGAGCTTCCCGGGCCTCTCCCGGCCCGTGGCGTGATCCACGTCGTCATCCGGCACACCGACCGCTTCACCGTCGTCGGCAACGACCTCGCCCAGCACCCCGGCCTGAGCACGACCGCCGTGGGCTTCGCCGTACGCATCCAGTCCCTGCCCCAGGGCACCGAGGTCGGTATCAAGGCACTCGCCGCCCGCTTCCCCGAAGGCGAGAAGCTCATCGCCGCCGCCCTGCGGGAGCTGGAGACCCACGGCTACCTGCAACGGGCCCGCACGCGGCTGCCGAACGGCCGGATCGTGACCCGTACGGTGTTCTGCAACCAGCCGGCGGCGCTGCTACGGCCCCGAGCTGCGGCGTCCCCGTGCCAACTGCCGCCCACCGCCCGGCCGATCGACACACCCGTTCCGGTGCCGGAGCCGATGCCGCAACCGGAGCCGACCGTCGAGCCTGAGGCATCACCCGAGCCAGTCCCGACACCAGGCCCGCCCACGCCCCAGGCCACCGCGCCGGGAGCGGCCACCCAGCCGCAGGATCACGCCCCCGCCACCGCCCCACCCTTCGTACGCCTCGTGCCGCCCCCGACCGCACCCAAACCTCCTCGGCCGCCCCTCCCCCGGCCCCGCGAGCTCACCCCCGAACTGGAGCGCATCTCCACCGCACTCCTCAGCGACCTACGCCACCACGCGCCCCGATTCACCCTCTCCGAGGAACACGTCCGGGAGCTCGTCCCCGGAGTCGCGGCCTGGCTCGAACGCGACGCCCACCCCGACACCATCCGCCACACCCTCACCACCAACGCACCGGAGCCCGTGAACTACCCCTACCAATTCGTCAAACACCGCCTCACCGTCCTCCTCCCACCACCCCTCCCCGGCGCCCACGACCTCACGCCACCACCGGCCCGCCGCAACCCCGTCACCCCCTTCCAGACCTGCGACGGCTGCGAACGCGCCTTCCGTGCCCCCACCCCAGGCCACTGCCGCGACTGCCGAACCGAGGACGAGCACCGGGCCACCGCCGCTTGAGCGGGACCTCAGGTGGCCTTGCCGAGAGTGCTGCGGGCCGCGAGGCGGAAGTCCTTGACCGCTTGGTAGAGGGTTCGCTCCCGTTCGGCGGCAAGGGCCATGTCCTCGGCCTTGCCGGTGATGTCCCCCGCGCGGGCGTTCTCGGCCATCCGCCGCATGACGTGGGAGAGATCGCTGGAGGCACCGGCAATGCATTCTGCGGCGCCCGCGACGGATTCCGGCCCTTCGAGGATGACGATCTCGCAGGCACGGTGGACCTCACGGGGCAGGGTGACGAAGCGGCCGGTCTTCTCGTCGAGGCCGGGCAGATCGGGCCGGTCCGAGCGCAGCGCGTCGAGGACGGCGTCCATGGCCATATCGCGGTCGTGCAGAGCGCTGAGGTACCGGGCGTAGGCGTCGCGGCGGTGCTGGCGGCTCCATTGGGCGTGCTGGGACCGCGCCTGGGAACGGACGTTGACGATCGCGGCCCCGAGGGTGGCGGCGGAACCGACGGCGGCGCTCAGCAGTGCGGCGAGTCCTGAGTCCATGGGCCCAGTCTGCCGCGCCCCGACTACGCTCCCACCCCATGACCACCACGCACACCGAAGACGGATACAGGGACAGGGACAGGGACAGCAACGGGTACGAGATCGACACCGACCCCGGCCGCCTCGACATCGGCCTCGTGCACCACTGGCTCTCCACGGACGCCTTCTGGGCGCTCGGCCGCAGCCGCGACACCGTCGAGCGGTCCATACGCGGGTCGCTCAACTTCGGTGTCTACGGCCCCGATGGGGCACAGGTCGCCTACGCCCGCGTCGTCACGGACCGGGCCACCTTCGCCTGGCTCTGCGATGTCTACGTGGCGCCCGCACACCGCGGCCGGGGGCTCGGGGGCCGACTGGCGACCGCCGTCCGCGACCACCTCGCCCCGTACGAGCTCAAGCGGACGATGCTCGCCACGCTGGACGCGCACGAGCTGTACGCGAAGGTCGGGTTCACCCCCGTACCGGATCCGGAACGGCTGATGATCCTGAGCCACGAGCAGTAGGCGCCCGTGCCCGGCAGAGGGATTCCACCGGCCCCCGACAGCCCGCACTACGCCCTCGCCGCCCTGCTCACACGGCAGTTGGGCGCGGAGACCGAGGCCGCGCGCTTGCTCGGCTACTGGCGCCCGCTCTCCGAGACGTCCGTCGCCCTCGGGGCCGTAAGGCTGGCGACCTCCACGGACGGTTCCGGGCCTCGCCCCCATGTGGACGCGGCCGCCGTCGAGGCTTACTGGCAGGACGTACGGCTGACGAGCCCGCCCACCGAGCGGGAGGCGCTGCTCGTGTACGGCCTGATCTACCAGGTGCACGACGACCACCGCCGCAACGAGGTCGAGCCGGAGCAGATCTGCCACCACGTCAGGCAGGCGGGGCTGGCCCCGGTCCTCCTGCGCACCGCGGCCCCGCTGACCCCGGCCGAGCTGCTGACCGTCCGCTACGCCCGGTCCCACGGCCACTCGGCCTGGCGGTACTGCCTGGTCCCGATGGGCGACGCCCAGCTCGTACGGGCGGTGCACACGGACCGGGCGGCCCCGGCCGAACACGTGGAGGCCGCGCTCACTCTGGCGGCCGGGTTGCCCGGCACACCGGAGGCGGTCATGTCCCAGCTCCGGGTCCGATCTCCCTCAGCAGTTCCCCCTCCTCGTCATAGAGCTCAAGACTGAACCGCAGGCCGAACCGAGTCAGCAGGGCCGCCAGATCTGCGAACCGTTGAGGATCGACGACCCCGTTCAGGAGGGTGTGGCCCTCGGTCGGGTCCACCTCGATGCGGCACCAACTGGTCTCGATCTCGTACGACTCCCAGGATGCCGACCTCGAACTCCAGCCGGCCGCGACGAACCGCGCGGCCACCAGCGAAGCGCTCGGGGCATCCGGCAGGCCACCGCACACGTTGTTGTTGATCTCGTACCAGGCGGGATCGAGCGGCTGCCCCTCATCGGATAGGTCCACAGCGGGATTATGGAGCACGCGCAGCCGGCCGGTGCGGAACGCTACCCCCACTCCGCCACCGCCTCCCCGTCCTCCTCGACCCCCGTCGGGCGGAAGCCGAGGGACGCGTACAGGTGTGCGGCGGCCTCGTTGGACGGGGCGTAGGAGAGGCGGACCGCCGTGCAGCCGGGGCGGGCGGACAGCCACATCGCCAGGGTGCGTACGGCGGCTCCACCGATGCCCCGGCCCTGATGGGCTGCGTCGATCAGCATGCCGCCGATCCAGTACGAACCGTCCTCGTCCCGCGCCCACATGATGTGGCCGGTCACCTCGTCGCCGGCCAGGACCGCCAGGGAGTTCCAGGTGTCCTCGCGGGCGGTCAGGACGAGGTAGCGGGCGGCCAGCGCCGGGACCCAGTCGCGCTGGTCGTCGCGCGGGGCGCAGTCGGCGACCGCCCGCCAGTTGTCCGCGTCGACCTCGTGGAGGGTGACGGGGCGGCCCGCCTTGTCGGTGTGTTCGTACGTGATGATCATGCGGGGAGGGTAGGGGCGGTCCGCAACGCCCTGCCAGGGAATTACTCCCCGGACGCCATCGCCTGCCGGAAGCCCGTGTTCACCGCGAGGATCCCGCCGTCCACCCGCAGCGTCGTCCCCGTGATCCACGACGCGTCGGAGGAGGCGAGGAAGGCGACGGCCGACGCGATGTCCTCGGGGGTGCCGACCCGGCCGAGTGGGTAGAGCGCTGCCGCGCGGTCCAACTCGGCGTCACGGCCCGACCAAGCCGCCGTACGAATCGTGCCGGGGGCCACCAGGTTGACCCGTACGCCGCGCGGGCCCGCGTGGCCCGCCAGCGTACGGGTCAGGCTGGTCAGGCCCGCCTTGGCTGCGCTGTACGCGTGGCCGCCGAAGTCCTGTTCGCCGTTGACCGAGCCGATGGTGACGATCGCGCCCCGGCCCGAGGCCACCAGGTGCGGCAGCGCGGCGCGGGCGCAGCGGAAGGGGCCGGAGAGGGTGATGTCCAGGTCGCGTTCCCAGATCTCGTCCGACTCGTCCTCGAAGAGCCTCTCGTCCTGGCCGGCCGCGTAGGCGTTGTTGACCAGGACGTCGAGTCGGCCGAAGGTCTCGACCGCGTACGCCACCGCCGCCTCCACCGCCGTCCGGTCCGCCACGTCGCAGGGCAGGGAGTCGGCCGTGCCGCCCGCCTCGCGTATCGCCGCCGCCGTGTCGGAGGCGCGCTTCGCGTCCAGGTCGGTGACGAGGACCGAGGCGCCTTCCGCCGCCAGGCGGTGGGCCGTTGCCGCGCCGATTCCCTGGCCGGCGGCGGTGATCAGGACGCTGTAACCATCAAAGCGGGCTCGTGTCATAGCGCCGACCGTACTGCCCTGACCAGCGCCTGGGCACGGGGGTCGGCGGTGACTCCCTTCTGGAGGCCGTTGGTGACATAGCCCAGCGCAATGCCCCATTCCGGGTCCGCGAAGCCGAGTGAGCCGCCCCGGCCCGGGTGGCCGAACGAGCCGGGGCCCAGCAGCGGCGCCGCCGGGCCGTGCAGCATGTAGCCCAGGCCGAAGCGGGTGTTGACGACCAGGACCCGGTCGGGGCCGGAGGACTCCTCGGTGCGGGCCAGGGTGAGGGTCGCGGGGGCGAAGAGGCGGCGGTGGCCGTCGACCGGGCCGATCATCGCGGCGTAGCAGTGGGCCAGGCCCCGGGCGGTCGCGATGCCGTTGGAGGCGGGGAGTTCCGCCGTACGGTAGGCGTCGTCGTTCTCGTCGGGGAACGGGTCGATCGCGCCGAACGCCCGCCGGGTGAGGGAGTCCGGGTCGCGGTAGGCCTCGACCACCGAGCGTTTGGGGCGTACGCGCAGGGCGCCGGAGGCCTCCGGCGGGGCCGGGGGCTCCACCGGGCCGATGCGGCCGATGCGGTGGGCCTCGTCGGCCGGGAGCCCGAACCAGAAGTCCAGGCCGAGCGGGCGCGCGATCTCCTCCGCGATCCAGCGGCCGATGGTGCGGCCGGTGGCACGGCGGACCAGTTCGCCGATGAGCCAGCTGTAGGTCTGGGCGTGGTAGCCGTGGTCCGTGCCCGGCTCCCACTCCGGGCGCTGCGCGGCGACGGCGGCGGGCCCGGAGACCCCGTCCGCGGCCTCGGCGGGGGTGAGGGTGCGGTCCAGGGCGGGGATCCCGGCGCGGTGGGCCAGGAGGTCGCGGACCAGGACGCGTTCCTTGCCGTTCGCCTTGAACTCCGGCCAGTACGTGGAGACCGGCGCGTCCAGGTCGACCTGCCCGCGCTGGTGGAGCAGGAGGGGGACGGCGGCGGCGATGCCCTTGCCCGCCGAGCGCACGATCTGGACGGTGTCGACGGCCCACGGTTCGGTCCCGTCCACGTCCCTCGTACCGGCCCACAGGTCGACGACCTTGCGCCCGTCCCGGTAGACGGCGACGGCCGCGCCGCGCTCGCCCCGCTGCTCGAAGTTGCGGACGAAGGCGTCCCGGACCGGTTCGAACCCGGGGGCCACCGTGCCCCGTACGTCCACGTCCACGTCCACGCCCGTTCCCGTACCCGCCGATGTGCCCGCGCCCGCGCTCCCACTCATCCCCCCATGGTGCACGGCCGGGTGGGGTGTGTGGTCGCCGGGGCGGCGGTCCCTTCAGGCTGTCACGATCTGTTTACGGCGATGGAACGCCGGCCCGTTCACGGCGAGGGAACGGTGACCGAACGCGGGTCGAAGCCGAACGGCAGCTCCAGCCGGTGCGACCGCATCAACTCCTCGTCGCAGAGGAGGTCCTGCGTACGTCCGTCGGCGGCGATCACCCCCTCGCTGAGGATCACCGCGCGCGGGCAGAGCTCCAGGGCGTACGGCAGGTCGTGGGTGACCATCAGCACGGTGACGTCCAAGGAGCGCAGGATGTCGGCCAGTTCGCGGCGGGAGGCCGGGTCCAGGTTGGAGGAGGGCTCGTCCAGGACGAGGATCTCCGGCTCCATCGCGAGGACGGTGGCCACGGCGACGCGGCGGCGCTGCCCGAAGGAGAGGTGGTGCGGCGGGCGGCCCACGTAATCCTCCATCCCGACCTGCTTCAGCGCGCGCAGGACGCGCTCCTCCAGCTCGGGGCCGCGCAGGCCCGCCGAGGCGGGGCCGAACGCGACGTCCTCGCGGACCGTGGGCATGAAGAGCTGGTCGTCCGGGTCCTGGAAGACGATGCCCACCCGGCGGCGGATCTCCGCGAGGTGCCGCTTGGCCACCGGGAGCCCGGCGACCCGGACCGTGCCGGAGCCCGCCTCCAGGATGCCGTTGAGGTGCAGGACGAGCGTGGTCTTGCCCGCGCCGTTGGGGCCGAGGACCGCGACGCGTTCGCCGCGCCCCACGGCCAGGTTCACCCCGAAGAGGGCCTGGTGGCCGTCGGGGTAGGCGTAGGCGAGGCCGCTGACTTCGAGCGACGGGGCGGGCCCGGCATCCTTCGGCCCGGCATCCTTCGGAGAGAGATTCACAGGGTCCATCCCAGCAGACAGACGGTGAGGGCGAGCAAGGGGAGGGCCGCCGCGTACGCCCACTGCGTGCGGGTGGCCGTCACCTCGTCGATCACCGGCATCGTGCCCGCGTAGCCGCGGCTGACCATGGCGAGGTGGACGCGCTCGCCGCGCTCGTAGGAACGGATGAACAGGGCCCCCATCGAGGTGGCCAGCACGCCCCACTGCCGTACGCCGCGCGCCTCGAACCCCCGGGAGCGGCGGGCGATCGACATCCGCCGCATCTCGTCGGTGATGACGTCCCCGTACCGGATCATGAACGAGGCGATCTGGACGAGCAGCGGGGGCAGCTTCAGCCGCTGGAGGCCGAGCAGCACGGCCCGCAGTTCGGTGGTGGAGGCCAGGAGCACCGAGGCGGCGACCCCGAGGGTGGCCTTGGCCAGCACGTTCCAGGCGCCCCAGAGGCCGGGGACGCTGACGGAGACGCCGAGCACGGTTGTCTGCTCGCCCGGCACCACGAACGGCATGAGCAGCGCGAACGCGACGAACGGCACCTCGATGACCAGCCGCTTCAGCAGGAAGCCGACGGGGATGCGGGCTGCGGCCGCGACGGCGGCGAGGAGGGCCGCGTACAGCCCGAAGGCCCACATCGCCTCGCGCGGGGTGGAGACGACCACGAGCACGAAGCAGAAGACGGCGGCCAGTTTGCAGTGCGGCGGCAGCCGGTGCACCGGCGAGTGACCGTGCCGGTAGAGCTTGTGCGCGTGGCCCGCTCCCATGTCGTCAGCCCGCTTCCCTGTCGGCCCGCTCCCCTGTCAGACGTTCTCGTGGTCGCGGGAGGCCTCGGTGGGCTCCTGGTTGCGGCGGCGGACCGCCCAGAAGATGCCGGTGCCCACGACGACCGTGCCGCTGACGCCGATCACCCCGGCGAGGCCGCCGGAGAGCCGGGCGTTCGCGATGTCGCCGACGCCGTAGTCGGCGAGCGGGGAGTCGGCGGCGCCGTGCTCCTCCACCTTCTCGTCGATGCCCTGGTCGGCGGCGACCCGTTCCAGGCCGTCGGGGTTGGCGGAGGCGTAGAAGGAGACGAACCCGGCCAGGAGGAAGGCCGAGACCAGGCCGGTGATCCAGAACCCGCGGGTGGACCGGTGGGCGGCGGCGGGCTCCGACTCGCGGGTGGCGGCCGGGGCGTCGACCAGTTCGCCGTCGACCCGGAGCTTGAGGGGGGCGGCCAGGCCCTGGACGCCGTGGACGAGGTCGGGGCGGACGGCGAGGACCGCGCCGACGGTCAGCGCGGTGATGACCGCCTCGCCGATGCCGATCAGGACGTGGACGCCGACCATGGCCGTGAAAACCTTGCCGATCGGGATGTCGGTGGTGCCGCCGATCCAGTAGAGCAGCGTGAACACGGCGGCCGACGCGGGCACGGAGACCAGAGCGGCGACGAACGCGGATGCGGTCGCGGACCGGCGGGTGCGCGGCAGGAGGCCGGTGAGAAGGCGGAACAGTCCGTACGCGACGACGACGGTGACCACGCCCATGACGGTGATGTTCACGCCGAGCGCGGTGAGGCCGCCGTCCGCGAAGAAGATGCCCTGCATCAGCAGCACCACCGACAGGCAGAGGACCGCGGTGTACGGCCCGACAAGGATCGCGGCCAGCGCCCCTCCCATCAGGTGGCCGCTGGTACCGGCGGCCACCGGGAAGTTCAGCATCTGTACGGCGAAGATGAAGGCGGCCACCAGACCGGCGAGCGGGGCGGTGCGCTCGTCCAGTTCGCGGCGCGCGCCGCGCAGGCTGACAGCGACCGCGCCGGCCGCGAACACGCCGGCGGCGACGGAGACAGGTGCATCGATGAAACCATCGGGTACATGCATGGAAAGGCTCCGCTTCCTGCGGTTCCGCACGGTGTCCGCGTCCGCGTGGACGCGGTTCTGCGGGCGGGGTCATGAACCCATCAATAATAGTGCTCTCCTGCGAACCATATGCAAGAGCAGGAGCCCAGCATCTGCCGCCGATATGCCCGCGGGCATGACCCGCTGTCACGTGAGCGCACGCTCACCGTGCCAGTTCTGTGAAATATGCGACATTAGAGGGCAGAGCGATACATATAGGAGGAGCCGGCCCATGTCCCCTGTGATCGAAGTACATGCTCGCGCCCGGCTCATCACCGATGGCCCTCTGACCCGCCCGGTCCCCGTCGACCTGCGCTACGACGCGGCCGACGATCCGCGCACCGTCCACATCACGCTGCCCGGCGGCACCGACTGGGCGTTCGGCCGCGACCTCCTGGAACGCGGTCTGCGCACCCCGATCGAGCGCGGAGCCGTCCGCGTCTGGCCCTGCGGCCGTACGCAGCTGATCGTGGAGCTGCACTCGACGGACGGCGTCGAGGTCTTCCAGTTCGAGATCAGGACGCTGATCCGCTTCCTCGCCCGCACCCGCGCACAGGCCCCGGCCACGGCCGCACCGCCGGACGGGGCCGCGGAGAAGCCCCCGTCCCGCACCACCCCCCGCACGGACCGGGGCGCGCAGCCCGCCCACGGCTGAAGGACGGCACCCGCATGCAGAGAAGGCCCCCGCGCTCATCGCACGGGGGCCTTCTCTGTGCCCCGGTCCCCCGTCCCCACAGGTAACCGGCGCTTCCGGGGCCGCGCTCCGCTCAGACACGGCCCCGGGGTTCATGGAGGACTCGAACGGCTCGACGGAGTCCTCGTACGGCCGGATCGGGCGGGTGGGCCCGTACGGCCGGCTCGGGCAGGGTCAGACGCGTACGAGCTCGCGCTCGCCGCCGTCACCGCCCTCGGGGGCCGACGGCTCCTCGGTCAGCCGCTTCTGCAGCTTCTCGCCCTCCACGTCCACGTTGGGCAGCGCCCGGTCGAGCCAGCGCGGCAGCCACCAGGCCTTCTTGCCCAGCAGGGCCAGGACGGCCGGCACGATCGCCATGCGCACCACGAACGCGTCGAAGAGGACGGCGATGGCGAGCGAGAAGCCGATCATCTTGATCATCTGCTCGCTGGAGCCGATGAAGCCCGCGAAGACGGCCATCATGATCACCGCCGCTGCCGTGACCACCCGTGCGCCGTGCTTGAAGCCGGTCACGATGGCCTGGCCGGGGCTCTCGCCGTGGACGTACGCCTCGCGCATCCGGGTGACGAGGAAGACCTCGTAGTCCATCGCGAGACCGAAGACCACACCGACCATGAAGATCGGCATCATGCTCATGATCGGACCGGTCTGCTCGACCCCGAAGAGCGAGCCGAGCCAGCCCCACTGGAAGACCGCGACGACCGCACCGAGGGCCGCGACCACCGAGAGCAGGAAGCCGAGGGCCGCCTTCAGCGGGACGAGGACCGAGCGGAAGACCAGCATCAGCAGCAGGAACGCGAGGCCGACGACGAGCGCCAGGTAGGGCAGCAGCGCGTCGTTCATCTTCTGCGAGAAGTCGATGTTCATCGCGGTGGCGCCGGTGACAAGGACCTCGCCCCCGGTGTCCGCCTTGATGTCCTTGCCCGCGTCACGGATGTCGTGGACGACCTCCTCCGTGGCGTGGGAGGACGGCCGGTCCTTCGGGATGACCGTGATCATCGCGGTGTCGCCGGCCTTGTTGAACGTGGCCGGGGTGACGGTGACGACACCGAGCCCTTCGATCTCCTCGCGGACCCGCTCGGCCGCGGCCTTCGGGTCGGAGCTGCCCTTGCCGTCCATGACGATCATCAGCGGACCGTTGAACCCGGGGCCGAAGCCCTCGGAGAGCGTGTCGTACGCCTGGCGCTGCGTGGTCGACTTCGGCTGGGCGCCGTCGTCGGGCAGGCCCATCTCCAGGGACGCGGCGGGTACGGCGATGATGCCGAGGCCGAGGACACCGACCAGCAGCACCCAGACCGGCCTTCGCAGCACGAACCGCGCCCAGCGGGTGCCCATGTTCGGCTTGGCCTCGGGACGGTTCTCCGCCTCGGCGGCCTTGCGCGCCTTGCGGCCCAAGACCCGCTTGCCCGCGAAGCCCAGCAGGGCCGGGACGAGGGTGAGGGCGATGACCACGGCGATCGCGACCGTACCGGCGGCGGCGAAGCCCATCTTGGTCAGCATCGGGATGTTGACGACGGCCAGGCCCACCAGGGCGATGACCACGGTCAGGCCCGCGAAGACGACAGCCGATCCGGCGGTGCCGACGGCCCGCCCGGCGGCCTCCTCGCGCTCCCGGCCCTCGGCCAGTTCGGCGCGGTAGCGGGAGACGATGAAGAGGGCGTAGTCGATGCCGACCGCGAGGCCGATCATCATGGCGAGCGTCGAGGTGGTGGAGCCGAGGTCCAGGACGTTGGCCAGCGCCGTGATCAGCGAGACCCCGATACCGACCCCGATAAGGGCGGTCAGCAGCGGCAGGCCGGCGGCGATCAGCGAGCCGAAGGTGATGACCAGGACGACGGCGGCGATGGCGACGCCGATGATCTCGGCGGCCCCGGTGTGCGGCATGACCTGGAGCGCGTCACCGCCGATCTCCACCTTCATGCCGTTGTTCTGCGCGTCCTTGCCCGCGTCCTTCAGTGCGTCGGTGGTCTTGTCGGTCAGCTCCATGGAGTTGACCTTGTAGGAGACCGAGACGTACGCCGTCGAACCGTCCTTGCTCACGGCCTGGACCTCGAACGGGTCGTCGACCTTGGCGATCTGGTCCGAGCCGGAGGCCAGCTCCTTGACGATGCCCTGGATCTCGCCCTTGTTGGCCGAGTCGGTGACCTTCTCGCCCTCGGGCGCCTTGAAGACGACCCGGGCGGTGGCCCCGTCGGCACTGGTGCCGGGGAAGCGCTGTTCCAGCAGGTCGAAGGCGCGCTGCGCCTCCGTACCGGGGATGGAGAAGGAACTGGAGGTGGCGGTGGACGCGGAGGCCGCGCCGAATCCGGCGAGCGCCAGCAGCGCCACCCAGACGAGGGCGACATAGCGGCGGCGCCGGAAGGCGAGCCGTCCGAGCTTGTAGAGGAAAGTGGCCACGGGGGCGTACTCCCGGTCAGGTCGTGTGAGTGGAATTGGGCGTGAGGAACCAGCCCGACGACGAGAGCGGCGTGTCAGGTGGAGCGTCGGGGAGAGGGCCGTGCGGGTTGGACGGGGGGACGTCAGGGTGGGGACGTCGGGGTGAAGGTCGTCAGACGCCGAGGGCGGGGAGAACCACGGAGTCCACGTAGTCGATGAGGAACGCCTGATCGACAGGACGGTCCTCGATCAGCTGCCGGGCGGCCAGCGCGCCGACCAGCATGTGCGGGATGTACTTCAGCGCCGGGTTGTCCGCGCGCAGTTCGCCCCGTGCCACCGCCCGCTGCAGCAGCTCGTCGAGACCGGTCATCTCCGGCTCGATCAGCAGCTCCCGCAACGCCTGGAGCAGCTCGGGGTACTCGTGGACGGCATGGCTCAGACCCCGCATCAGCGCGGCGTCCTTCTCCATCTGGCAGTCGTCGGTCCGGCTCAGTGCGGCGTGGAAGTCCCCACGCAGCGAACCGGTGTCGATGTCGGCGAGGCTCCCCGGCTTGTTGTGCCGCAGCGCCTTGGCGACCAGCTCGGGCTTGGAGCCCCACTGGCGGTAGAGAGTGGCCTTGCTGGACCGGGTGCGGGCGGCGATGGCGTCCATGGTCAGGGCGTCGTAGCCGACCTCGCGGAGCAGGTCGAGGACGGACTCGTAGAGCTCGCCCTCGCGCTCGGGGGTCAGCCTGGTGCGTGCCATGTGCCGACCTCCTTCGCGCTCGCTTCTACCTGCCGGTGTTCCGCTCAGCAGTCCCGTTCAGCAGTTCCGCTCAGCATCGAACGAAACTGTTTCGTACACCTGAACCGTACCCCCGTCGCCCAGCGAAACGAAATCGTTTCGCTTGTGGGCTGCACCACAAGTTGCCCCGGGCCCTTCGCGCGGAAAGCATTGGGGGGTGAGTGACGACGTCGCGTATCTCCGGTTCCCGCACCTCCACCAGGACATGCTCTGCTTCGCGGCCGAGGACGACCTGTGGGTCGCCCCCCTCGTCCCGGCGGGCCACCGGCCGGGCCGGGCCTGGCGGGTGACCGTCGACCGGACCCGGGTCAGCCATCCCCGCTTCTCGCCCGACGGCACCTCCATCGCCTACACGACCTGGCGCACACTGGACCCCGAGATCCACCTCGCCCCGGTCGACGGCGGCCCGGCCCGCCGGCTCACCTACTGGGGCTCGACCGACGCCCGGGTCTGCGGCTGGACCCCCGACCCCGCCGACGCCTCCCAGATCCTCGCCGTCTCCTCCCACAACCAGCCGTTCTCGTACTTCTCCTGGGCCTACAGCCTCCCCACCGACGGCAGCCCAGGAGGGCGGCTCCCCTGGGGCCCGGTCTCCGACATCGCCGTCGCCGACCTCGACGGCGAGCGCCGCACCCTGCTGCTCACCGGCACGCCCCCGCACGAACCGGCCGCCTGGAAGCGCTACCGGGGCGGGGCGATGGGCCGCCTCTGGCTGCACGGCGAACGCCTGCTCCCGGACATCGACGGCCACCTCGCCTCACCGATGTTCGTCGGCCGCCGCATCGCGTTCCTCTCCGACCACGAGGGCGTCGGCAACCTCTACTCCTGCCGGACCGACGGCACCGGTCTGCGCCGCCACACCGACCACGACGCCTTCTACGCCCGCAACGCCTCCAGCGACGGCCACCGCGTCGTCTACCAGTGCGCCGGCGACCTCTGGCTGGTCGAGGATCTGGAGTCGCCGGACGCCACCCCGCGCAAGCTGGAGGTACGCCTGGGAGGCCCGCGCACCGGCCGGCGGAGCTACCAGGTGCCCGCCGCCAGCAACGTCGACTCGCTCTCGGTCGACGAGACGGGCCGGGCCAGCGCCGTCACCGTACGCGGCAGCCTCTACTGGCTCACCCACCGCGACGGCCCCGCCCGCACCATCAGCGACACCCCGGGCGTGCGGGTGCGGCTGCCGGAGATGCTCGGCAGCGGGGGCCAGGTCGCGTACGTCACCGACGCTGACGGCGAGGACGCGGTGGAGATCGCCTACCTGCCGCGCGCCAGCGGCGACCGGGCCCCGCGCCGGCTCGCCTCGGGACAGCTGGGCCGGGTCCAGGAGCTGATCTCCGACCCGGACGGCGAACGCCTCGCCATCGCGTCGAACGACGGGCGGCTGCTGCTCCTGGACACGGGGGAGCCGGAGGAGGAGCCGCTGGAGCCCGAGGAGCCGCTGGAGCCCGGGGAGAAGGCCCCCAGCGGATCCACCCGCGCCGACCTGTACGCGGCCACGGGCGCGGCGGCCCTGGACAGTGCGGCGCCGGTCGACGAGCACCCCGGGCTCACCGAGCTGATCCGCTCGGTCAACGGACCCGTCCGCGATCTGGCCTTCTCCCCCGACGGCGACTGGCTGACCTGGTCCCACCCGGGCATCGGCCGCTCGCTGCGGCAGATCAAGCTGGCCCGGATCTCCGGCCCCGGCGCCCCGGTGATCGTGGACGTCACCAACGGCCGCTTCGAGGACGAGAACCCGGTCTTCACGGAGGACGGCCGCTACCTCGCGTTCCTGTCCTGGCGGGGCTTCGACCCGGTGTACGACGTCCACACCGGCGACCTCTCCTTCCCCCTGGGCTGCCGCCCCTACCTGGTCCCGCTCTCCTCGGCGACCCCCTCCCCCTTCGCGCTCTCCCCGGACGGGCGCCCGGCGGCGGGCGGTCTCGACCCGATAGACGTTCCGGAAGCAGGGGGTACGGGCGAAGGGTCCACGGTCATGGTCGAGTTCGAGGGGCTGGAGAGCCGGGTGACGCCGTTCCCGGTCTCCGCCTCCAAGTACTCGGCGCTGGCCCCGGTGAGCGGCGGCGGGCTGGTCTGGCTGCGCTGGCCGATCTCCGGGGCGCTGGGCGAGACGTTCGCCAATCCGGCCGACATGTCGGGGCGGCCCACCCTGGAGCACTTCAACATCGCGAAGGCGCGCAAGGCCGAACTGGTCGACCACCTCGACTGGTTCGCGGTCAGCGGCGACGCGTCCCGGCTCGTCGTGATGGACGACGGCGAGCTGCGCGCCGTACCGGCGGCCGAGCCGGGCGACACCGACTCCACGGTCTATCTGGACCTGCGCCGCATCCTGCACGAGGTAGACCCGGGGGCTGAGTGGAGGCAGGCCTACGGGGAGGCGGGGCGGATCATCCGCTCCTACTTCTGGGAGCCCGACATGTGCGGCATCGACTGGGACGGGGTGCTCGACCAGTACCGCCCGCTGGTCGAACGCGTCGCGTCGCCCGACGAGTTCGCGGATCTGCTGCGCGAGGTCCTGGGCGAACTGGGCACCTCGCACGCGTACGTCTCCCCCGCCCGCCGCAACGAGGGCCCGCCGCACTACCAGCGGGCGATCGGGCTGCTCGGCGCCAACCTGGTCTGCCGGGACGGGGCGTGGACCCTCCAGCGCGTCCTGCCGGGCGACTCCTCGGACTCCAAGGCCCGTTCACCGCTGGCCGGTACGGGGATCCGGGAGGGCGCGGTCCTCACCCACGTGGACGGCCGCCCGGTGGACCCGGTGACGGGCCCGTTCCCCCTGCTGACGGCGGCGGGCGGCACGACGGTGGAGCTGACGTTCTCCCCGGCGGGCGGGGGCCCCTCCCGCCGGGTGGCGATCATGCCCCTGGTGGACGAGCGCCCGCTGCGCTACCAGGACTGGGTGGCCAAACGGCGTGATGTCGTACGGGAGTTGAGCGGCGGCAAGTGCGGCTACCTGCACATCCCGGACATGGGCGGCTCGGGCTGGGCCCAGTTCAACCGGGACCTGCGCCTCGAAGTGTCCCGCCCGGCGCTGATCGTGGACGTACGGGGCAACGCGGGCGGCCACATCAGTGAGCTGGTCGTGGAGAAGCTCACCCGCAAGATCCTCGGCTGGGACCTGACGCGCAACGCGCAGGCGGTGAGCTACGCCTCCAACGCGCCGAGGGGCCCGGTGGTGGCCCTGGCCGACGAGGCGACCTCCTCCGACGGCGACATGATCACCGCCGCGTTCCGGCTGCTGAAGCTGGGCCCGGTGGTGGGGCAGCGGACCTGGGGCGGCGTGGTCGGCATGACCGGCCGCCACCGCCTGGGGGACGGCACGGTGATCACGGTCCCGATGAACGCCGCCTGGTTCGACACCTACGGCTGGTCGGTGGAGAACCACGGCGTGGAACCGGACCTGGAGGCCCTGCGCACCCCGCTGGACTGGGCGGAGGGCCGGCACGCGGTGCTGGACGACGCGGTCCGGGTGGCGCTGGACCTGCTGGCCGCCCACCCGGCGGCGACGCCACCCTCGTACGGGACGGCCCCGAACCTGCGGCGGCCGCCGCTGCCGCCGAGGTAGGAGCACTACCGAGGCAGGGCGCACCGCGGTCAGACCGTGCGGGCCCGCAGGCGGCGCAGCATGCGCGGGTCCTCGAAGCCGACCGAGCGGGCGGCGGCGTCGATCGTCGCGCCGTGGCTGATGAGGTGCTGGGCGCGTTCGAGGCGGAGGGTCTGCTGGTAGCGCAGCGGGGTGAGCCCGGTGGCGCGGCCGAAGAGGCGGGTGAGGGTGCGTTCGCTGACGCCGACGGCGGCGGCCAGGGCGGGCAGCGGGAGCGGCCGGTCGAAGCGGGCGTCGATCAGGTTCTGGGCGCGGTGCACGGTGTCGTCGAGGTGGGAGCGGTGCCGGAGCATCGCGCTGGACTGCGGCTCGTGGCCGTTGCGCCGGGCGTAGACGACCATCTCCCGGGCCACCTGGGCGGCGGCGGCCGGGCCGTGGTGCGTCGCGACCAGGTGCAGGGCCAGGTCGATGCCGCTGGCGATACCGGCCGAGGTGATCACCCGGTCGTCGGCGGTGAACAGGACGTCCCGGACGACCACCGCCCCGGGGTGGCGCAGGGCCAGCTCGTCCTGCACGTCGTGGTGGGTGGTGCAGCGTCGGCCGTCGAGCAGACCGGCCTGGCCGAGCGCCTCGGCCCCGGCGCAGACACTGGCCACCGTCCCGCCCCCGGCGTGGTGGTCCCGGAGGACCTTCAGGGTGGCGCTGCCGAGGGCGGGGGCGTCTGCCAGGGTGACCGCCCGCCAGCCGGGCACCACGATCAGGTCCCCGGGTCCGAGCTCGGGCCAGTCGAGCCCGGCCACCAGCGGCAGCCCCTGGGCGGTGGTGACCTGGGGCTGCTCGGCGACGTAGGAGAGCGTGTAGGGGTGGCCGAAGCCGGCGGCGGCGGAGAAGACCTGCGCGGGGCCTGCCAGGTCCAGCAGGTGGACTCCGGGGACCAGCAGGAAGACGATGTGGCTCACGATCCGGTCATCATGCCTGAAGTTCCGCCGCGGCCTCCAGCTGGTCGACCGTCGCGATGGTGGCGAAGCGTCCGGCGAGGGCGTACTCGGTGCGCCTGATGACCTCTTCGGCGGACAGGGTGCGGGGGTCGGCCAGCAGCTCGGCGACGCTCAGGCCGGCGGGGGCGTCGGGGTGCGGGATGGGGTTGGTCGCGGTCGCGTCGATGGCCAGGGTGACCCGGTAGCCGAAGTCACCGGCCAGGCGGGTGGTGGTCTCCACGCACTGCTCGGTACGGATACCGCAGACGGTGAGCTCGTGGATGCCGCGCTCGGTGAGGAGTTGCCGCAGGTTGGTGGTGGTGAAGGCGTTGTGCGAGGTCTTGTGGATCAGCGGCTCCCCGTCCGCCCGCTCCAGCTCCTCCATCAGCCGGACATGGCCGAGGGCCGGGTCGAAGACGTCACCGGTGCCGGGTTCGGAGTGCAGCACCCACACCACCAGGTCCCCGGACCGGCGGGCGAGCCGGACCAGCCGGTTCACCCGGTCGGCGATCTTCAGGTCGGAGGTGGTCTCCCACAGGGGGCGGGCGCGGAAGGATTCCTGGACATCGATGACGATCAGTGCTCGGGTCATGCCCCCAAGCCTGGGCCGCACGGGTGGGGCGGCGACAGGCCGCATCGGGTCCGGCAGCGGACCGATCCGGTCACCGGGTGGGCCCGCACCGAAAAGGAGGCGCACCCGGTGTCCCGGGTACGCCTCCTGAAGCGACGCGCACGCACGCGCACAGCGCAGCGCGCACGCGTCACACCTCAGTGACCGTCAACGGTCAAAACGCTCGCGCGCCTGGTCCTTCGCGTCCTGGGCCCGGTCCCGCAGGCCCGTCGACGCGTCGGAGCCGTGCTCCTGGTCCCGGTTCCGGGCGTCCGACGCGCGGTCCTGAGCCTGGTCCTTGCCCTGGCCGGCCTTCTGCTTGGCCTGGTCGGCGAGCTCCTGCGCCTTGTCCTTGAACTGGTCTGCGATACCCATGCTGTTCACTCCTGTGGGATGCGTGGGGGTACGTGTGGGGTGGCCCCCAGCGGGGCCGTCCTCAGCGTTGCACGCCCCGACATCCCGCGCATTTCGGACTGCTACGGACCGTTACGCACGGTCAGCGCGCTCGGCGCGCGCGTCCTGGTCCGCCGCTCCCCCGGCCCCCACAAGCCCCTTCGACACCGTGTGGAGGCGCGGCTCGAAGCGCCGCATCTCGCGCTGTCCGCCGATCGCGATGACGGAGGGCAGATAGCCGCGGACCGACTGCATCCCCCGCAGCCACCACTGGGCGTACACATGGGGGGAGCGCCGCGCGATCCCGTCCACGATCCGCTCGACGGCCGGGCCGAGCGGATACGTACGGTTCATCGGCCACGGCAGCCGCTGGCGCAACTCCCGCATCACATCGTCCTGGTCGGCGCCGCGCACCATGTCGGTGTCGGTCCAGGAGAGGTAACCGACCCCGACCTTCACGCCCTTGTAGCCGACCTCGGCGCGCAGGCTGTGCGCGAACGCCTCCACACCCGACTTGGACGCGCAGTACGCCGTCATCATCGGGGCCGGGGTGATCGCGGCCAGCGACGCTATCTGGAGGAAGTAGCCGCGGCTCTCCATCAGCACCGGCAGGAACGCCCGCCCGGTGACCGCGCCGCCGATCAGGTTCACCTCGATGACCCGCCGCCACGCATCCGGGTCGGAGTCGGCGAACGGGCCGCCCGAGGCGACGCCCGCGTTGGCGACGACCACATCGACCTTGCCGAACCGCTCCTTGACCTCGCGGGCCACCTGGGCCATCGCCGTGTGGTCGGTGACATCGGCGAACCAGTGGTCGCTCTCGCCGTGCAGCCGCTCGGAGACCTTCTTCAGCTCGTCGGGCTCCAGGCCGACCAGCGCCAGCGTCGCCCCGCGCGCCGACAGCTTGCGGGCCAGCAGTTCGCCCACGCCACGGGCCGCGCCGGTGACGACGACGACCTGGCCCTCCAGACTCCGCCTGCTGCTCATGCGACATCCTCCTTCTCGGCCGTGGCGGCCGTGGCGGCCGTCGGGGCTGCGACGTACCGGGTGGTGAGTTCCCTGAGCTTCGCCGTGACGGCCTCCGGGGCCTCCACCGGCGTCATGTGCCCCATGCCCGCCAGCTCGGTCAGCCCGAGGCCGACCGGCAGCGCCGCCGCGATGGCCCGCGCGTGGACCGGCGGGGTCAGCCGGTCGCCACTGCCGGCGATCACCGCCGTCGGCACCCGCAGCTCCCGCACGTCCGCCGTCAGGTCCAGGTCGGCGAGCACCTGGCCCCATCCCACTCTCGCGCGGCGCGGGCAAGCGTGCACGATGCGGGCGCAGGCGTCGACCCGCTCCGGGGCCGAACCGGCGCCCATGGTCGCGTACTTGAGGAGCTTCTTCGAGACCGGGTTGACCGGCCCGAGCGGCGCCTTCGCCCCCAGGACCGCGGCGGTGAGCCGGGTCCGGAAGGCGCTCGCGCGCAGCGGCAGGACGAGGGCCTCGGCGGTCAGCCGCCCGCTGCCGGTGGAGCAGAGCAGTACGGCGGCGGCGTGCTCGCGCAGGCCGGGGCGGCGGGCGGCGGCCATCAGCGTCATCCCGCCCATGGAGTGCCCGGCGAGCACCGCTTTCCGCCCGGGGGCGAGGGTGGCGGCGAGCACCGCTTCGAGGTCGTCGGCGAGCGCGTTGACGCTGTAGCCGCCGGGGCCGGGTTCGGGGGTGAGGCCGTGGCCGCGCTGGTCGTAGGCGATGACGCGGTGGTCGGCGGCGAGGTCCCGGATCTGCGCGGCCCAGAAGTGGGTGTTGCAGGTCCAGCCGTGGGCGAGGACCACCGCGGGGGCGTCCTCGGGGCCGTGCAGCTCGACGTGGATGCGGGAGCCGTCGGCGGACCGTACGAAGAGTTCGCCCGCGGGGACCGGCGGGAGGTCGTCGCGGTGCAGGAGCCTGCTCATCGTGAGGCCTCCTCGACGACGGGCTCCCCGGCGGTCACGGTCTCCCGGTCGGTGCGGCCCGGCTGCTCGGGTACGAGCCCGCCCTCGCGCACGCCCCCGGCGCCCGGCTTCCCGGCCCGGATGACGTCGTACTCCGCGAGGTCCACAGACCGTGTCTGCCGCCGGAACTCGCCGGTGGTGCCGGGCCAGACCGTGGTGTTGCGGCCCGCCTCGTCGAGGTACCAGCTGGTGCAGCCGCCGGTGTTCCACACCGTGCGCTTCATCCGTTCCTGGACCCGGTGGTTCCAGGCGGTGACGGCGGTGGAGCGGGCGCCGAGTGCGGCGCGGCCGCCGAGCACGTTCAACTGGCGCAGATAGTCGGCCATGTAGTTCAGCTGGGACTCGATCATCAGGATCATGGAGGAGTTGCCGAGCCCGGTGTTGGGGCCGATGATCGTCATCCAGTTGGGGAACCCGGCGGCGGTCGCGCCGCGCAGCGAGTTCATCCCGTCCTTCCAGGACTCGGCGAGCGTGATGCCCTCCTCGCCCACGACCCGTTCCGCGATCGGCATGTCCGTCACATGGAAGCCGGTGCCGAAGATGATCGCGTCGACCTCCGCCTCGCTGCCGTCGGCGGCGACGACGGTGGAGCCGCGTATCTCGCTGAGCCCGGAGGCCACGACGTCGACATTGGGCTGGGCGAGGGCCGGGTAGTAGGTGCTGGAGAGCAGGATCCGCTTGCAGCCGATGCGGTAGTCGGGGGTCAGCTTGGCCCGCAGCGCCGGGTTCTTGATGGCCCGCGCCATGTTGGACTTGGCTATCTTCTCCACCAGGCCCAGCTGGTCGGGGTGCTTGGTGAAGGCGCTGACCTGCAACTCCCTTATGCCCCACAGCAGTCCGCGGCGGGCGGTGCCGGTGACGGGGACGGCCCGGTGCAGTGCGCGCTCGGCCTTGCTGATCGTGCGGTCCACTCGGGGCATGACCCACGGCGGGGTGCGCTGGAAGAGCGTCAGTTTGGCCGTCTTCGGCTGGATCGCCGGGACTATCTGGATGGCGGACGCACCCGTTCCGACCATCGCGACCCGCTTGCCGGCGAGGTCGTAGTCGTGGTCCCAGCGCGCGGAGTGGAAGACCTTCCCGGGGAAGGAGTCGAGCCCGGGTATGTCCGGCATCTTGGGGTCGGAGAGCGGCCCGGTCGCGGAGATGACGACGTCCGCACGGAGCGTGGTGCCGTTGGCGGACTCGATCACCCAGTACAGGTTCTCCCGGTCCCAGCTCATCAGCTTCACCTCGTGGTTCAGCCGGATGTGCGGGCGGAGCCCGAAGGTGTCCGCGACCCGCTCCAGGTAGGCCCGGATGTGCTCCTGGCCGGAGAAGGTGCGCGGCCAGTCGGGGTTGGGCGCGAAGGAGAAGGAGTAGAGGTGCGACGGTACGTCACAGGCGCAGCCGGGATAGCTGTTGTCGCGCCACGTGCCGCCCACCGAGTCGGCCCGCTCCAGGACGACGAAATCGGTTATGCCTTCGCGGCGCAGCCGGACGGCGGCCCCCAGGCCCCCGAATCCGGTTCCGATCACCGCCACACGTACGTGCTCGTGCTGGGCCATGCTGCCGCCTCCCGCGGTACGTCACGCCACCCTGCCAGCAATCACTGGCATGGTTCGGAGAGTAGAGCAGGGTCGTACTGATGGGTAGGGGGCGGACCGAGGAAAGTTACTGGCGGTACAACATAGGGTGCCCCTGTGGCTGAAGGACGCGAGCACCGCGAATACCGCATGGAGGAGCTGGCCGAGGAGGCCGGCATCACCGTGCGGACCCTGCGCTTCTACCGGGAGCGCGGCCTGATCCCGCCGCCCCGCCGCGAGGGCCGGATCGCCTGGTACGACGACCACCACCTGGCCCGGCTGCGGACCATCACGGGCCTGCTGGAGCGCGGCCACACCCTCAACGGCATCGCGGACCTGGCAGCCACCTTCGAGAGCGGCCGCGATGTCGCCGAGGTGCTGGGGCTCGGCGAGCCGACCGAGGAGACCCCGGTCCGGCTCACCCCGGAACAGCTCGCCGACTACTTCGAGGGCGAGGTCACCCCGGAGAACCTGGCCACCGCGCTGGACCTCGGCTATCTCGCCACCGACGGCGACGAGATCGTCCACATCAGCCGGCGCCTCCTGGAGGTCTCGGCGGAGCTCGTACGGGAAGGGGTGCCGCTGGCCACGGTGCTCTCCTCGGGCCGCCGCGTCCGCGAGCACGCGGACGCTCTCGCCGAAATCTTCGTACGCGTACTGCATGCCCACGCCTCGGAGACCGAACCGGCCCAACTGCGGCCACTGGCCCGCGCGGTGGTGGACGCGGAGCTGTCGATGGCCCTGGACCGGAGGCTGCGCCGCGAGGACGGCACGCAGCCTCCGAAGGCGTAACCGCCCCCGTGGCCCAGCCCGGCGCTACCGCTCGTAGACGACCGTCACGGGCGCGTGGTCGCTCCACCGCTCGCCGTGCGTGGCGGCCCGCTCGACCCACGCCTTGACCGCGCGCCCGGCGAGACCCGGGGTGGCGATCTGGTAGTCGATACGCCAGCCGGAGTCGTTGTCGAAGGCGCGCCCCCGGTAGGACCACCAGCTGTACGGCCCCGCGACGTCCGGGTGCAGCTGCCGCACCACATCCACGTACGCGGCCTCCTCGAAGACCCGCGTCAGCCAGGCCCGCTCCTCGGGGAGGAAGCCCGAACTCTTCTGGTTGGCCTTCCAGTTCTTCAGGTCGGCCTCCTGGTGCGCGATGTTCCAGTCACCGCAGACCACGACCTCACGGCCGTCCGCCGCCGCCCGCGCCTTCAGACCCTGGAGGTAGGGCAGGAAGGCCGCCATGAAGCGCTCCTTCTCGTCCTGCCGCTCCGTGCCGACCTCACCGGAGGGCAGGTACAGGCTCGCGACGGTCACGCCGGGCAGGTCGATCTCGACGTACCGGCCGCTCGCGTCGAACTCCTCGGCCCCGGGGACCCCGAACCCGCCGAAGCCGATCTGGACCCGCTCCGGCGCCTGCCGGGAGTAGAGGGAGACCCCTGCACGCCCCTTGGCGGCGGCGGGGGCGTGCACGGTGTGCCAGCCCTCGGGGGTACGCACCCCCTCGGCCAGCTGGCCCGGCTCGGCGCGGACCTCCTGGAGGCAGACGACATCGGCCTCGGTGCCCGCCAGCCATTCCACGAAGCCCTTCTTCGCGGCGGCGCGGAGCCCATTAACATTCACGCTTGTAACGGTCAGCATCAGGAAACAGTACCTACCCCACCCCTACCCATAGATATACGATACTCAGCATGAATATCCGTCCGTACCGCTTCGATCACCCCGACGCCGTCAAACTCAACGACCAGGTCCAGCTCGAATACGCCGTGCGCTACGGCGACGGGGGCGATCTCACACCGCTCGACCCGACGATGTTCGACCCGCCGCACGGTCTGTATCTGCTCGCCTACGACGAGCAGGAGCGCCCGGTGGCGACCGGCGGCTGGCGGACGCAGGACCGTAACCCCGAGGGGTACGCGGACGGCGACGCCGAGATCAAGCGGATGTTCGTGATCCCCGAGGGCCGCGGCCGGGGCCTGGCCCGCCGGATGCTCGCCGCCCTGGAGGACGACGCCCGGGCCGCGGGCCGCGTCCGGATGGTCCTGGAGACCGGCGACCAGCAGCCCGAGGCGATAGCGCTGTACACCTCCAGCGGCTACACGGTGTGCGCGAAGTTCGGCCACTACCGGGAGTACGAGAGCAGCATCTGCATGGCCAAGCCGCTCCGGCGGCCGTGACACCTCACTGGGGTGTGGCCAGCACCTGCGTCCAGTAGGGCCCGCGCGGCGAGTCGGCGATGCCCACGCCCACATGCGTGAAGTTGCAGTTGAGGATGTCGTCGTCGCGGCCGGGGCTGCGGCGCCACTGGTCAACCACGGCGGCGGGGTCGGCGTTCCCGGTGGCGATGGTCTCGCCGACGGCGGACCAGAGGTAGCCGGAATCGGTCACCCGGTCACCCATCCCCCGGCCCGTCGAATCGGTGTGGCCGAAATAGTCGCGGGCCGCCATGTCCTCGGAGTGGCGCTGGGCGACCTCGGTGAGCCGGGGATCGGTGGTCAGCTGCGGGCAGTCGTTGTGGGCGCGCAGCGTGTTGACCTCGGCGACGAGGCGGGTCTCCGGACGGGGCCGGGGCGCGGGGCGCGGGGACGGCGGCGGGGCCACGGTGGACGGCGAGACGCTCGGGGCGGCGGGGCTCGGCGTGGTTGACGGCGTGGGGGTGGGCGTCGGGGACGCGGACGGGGTGGCCGAGGCGGTGACCGGTGCCGGCGCGGGCGCCGGGAGCTGTGTCGTACCCCCTTCGGCGCGCGGTGCGGGCGGAGCGGGCGCCGCGGGCCACAGGAGTACGGCGATCGAGGTCACGGCGGCCGCGGCGGCCACGAGCCCCGCCGCCTTCCCCGCCGAGAACGCGGCCGGAGCCACGGCCGGGGCGACAGCGGCGGCGGCGTGCTGCCCCCCTTCGTACAACGGCACCACCAGGGCGAGACCGGAGAGCAGCCCCTCCGGCGGCACGAGCCCCGAGCTGCCGGCGGAGCAGGAGGCGCAGCCGCGTATGTGGCGGGCTATGCGCTTGCGCCACAGGGGCGTGGGCACCCCGTCCCAGTCCTCCAGCAGCCCGTCCAGGTAAGGGCAGCGGGGTTCGGCGGCCAGCGCCCGGACGACCGCGCGCCCGATGTCGAGCTGGTTCTTGACCCGCTGTACCCGTACGGCGGCGTGCTGGGGCGAGAGCCCGAGGGCGTCCGCCAGCTCGGCCCGGGTGAGTTCACCGGTCGTTTCCAGCCACCACAGGGAGAGCACATCGCGCTCCGCGTCGTCCAGCCAGCGCGTCGCCTCGGCGGTCTCGCGCCGCTGGCCGGAGAGTTCGAGGCGCAGGATGGTCAGGTCGACGAAGTCGGCCGCCGGGTCGGCGGGCTCGTCGGTCTCCTCCAGCGCGGCGGGACGGTGGCCGAGGACGGACCAGCGGGTGCGGACCTGGTTCATGGCGATGGCCACCAGCCAGGACCGGAACCGGGTGGGATCGCGCAGCGAGGAGAGGCCGGAGAGCGCCCGGAGCATGGTCTCCTGCACCACGTCGTCCACGTCCGGGTGACCGTTGAGGGCACGGCCCACGACGTTGTAGACCAGCGGCAGGTAGAGGGCGGCGAGCCGCTCCCCGGCTCCCTGGTCCCCGTCCCTGGCCGCGACGACCAGAGCGGTGACGTCCACGCCGTTCACGCTGTTCACCACGTGCTCACTTCCTCGGGCCGTGCGGAGGACACCGGGCAGCGCGTCCCCGGAGTGTGGGGCAGGTCACTCCTGGGGGTTTTGTTATCCGGTCCCTGTCCGGTGGTCAACCAGTATGCGGGGACCTTACGGATGCTCCGCGGCGGGAGTGCCGGGATGGGGGAGGGACATGTCGAGCAGAGCGGAAGCCGGCGTCGGACTGCCGGGCGCCGGGGACACGGAGCGGGCCGCAGGCTCTCGTGCGGCGATGGAGATCGACGGGGGCGCCACGGAGGCCGACGCCTTCCCGACGGCCCTGCGGGAGGCGCTGGGGCGCCGTGGCCTCTCCCTGGAGCGGGTGAGCGAACGGCTCAGGGCGCGCGGCATCGGGGTCAGCCAGGCGACGTTGAGCAGCTGGCAGCGGGGCCGCAGCCAGCCGGAACGGGCCCGGTCGCTGCGGGCCGTGGAGGTGCTGGAGGAGATCCTGGACCTGCCGGGCGGGGCCCTGCGCTCGCTGCTCGGCCCGCGCCGCCCGCGCGGCCGGGTCGCACCGGCCCGGGGCGAGGGGGCGGCCCTCCAGGTGCTGGGCGAGGACTCGGTGGTGGAGAAGGCGCTCGGCGAACGATTCCGCCACTTCAACCAGGAGACCGGCTCGCTGCTGATCCACGACGTGGTGACGCTGGGCGGGACCGGAACGCTGAGCAACATCACCACGACCAATGTGCTGCGGGCCAGCCGCGCCGGAGCCGACCGCGCGCTGTTCGTGCTCAGCTTCGACGACGAACAGGCGGAGCCGCTCGACATCCGCGTCACCAGCGGGCGGCTCGGCGAGGCCACGTACCTCAAGGGACTGAAATCCCTGGTGCTGGAAATCCATTTCGGCCGCGAACTCGCCAAATTGGATACGACGGTGGTGAGTTACTCGGTCGATGTGAGCCCGTCCCGGGAGCCGGCCACGCACTACGAACGCTGGTCGCGAGCGAATCTGCACGAATATCTTCAGCAGGTCTTCTTCCATCCGGACGCGCTTCCCTCCGGCTGCCGGCGGTACTTCCGGGACCAGGTGGGCTCCCCGCCCCGCGCGCAGCGGCGCATTTCGATGAACGATTCCCACAGCACCCATGTGCTCGCCTCCCGCTGCAAACCCGGAGTGCACGGAGTGGCCTGGGATTTCGGCACGACGGAATGACAGGAGAATTGGAAACGGGAGACCGCCCAGGGTCAGTGGACGGTCTCCCGCGTATGGGGCACCTTCACCCGGTCGGGGCTACTTGGTGTTGAGCGTCAGCCCGTAGTACTTGAGGGCGTCATCGAGCGGCTGGAAGTACGACGAACCGGGCGAGTTCACCTGGCCGTTGCACCGCTGGTTGGTCGGGCCGCCGGAGGTCATCCCCTGGGCCTGGTTACCGGAGACGTAGGCGCCTCCGCTGTCGCCGCCCTGGGTGCAGACGGAGGAGCTGGCAAGACCGGTCACCACGGTGTCCGGCCCGCCGTTCTGGTCGGTGTAGGTAACGCTGACGTTGTACGAACCGACCTTGCCGCAGGTCCAGCCGGTGGTCTGGCCGGCCTTGCAGAGCGCCGAGCCCTGCGGGGCCCGCTGGCTGCCCCGGACGGCGACGGTGCCCGCCTTGCCGTACGTGGTGATGTCCAGGCCGATGGAGTTGCCCGCGTCCACCGCGGCTATGCCCATGTCCACGCTGCGGGTGCCGAGCGCGAACCGGGTGTGGGTGCCCTTGGCGAACCGGGTCCCGTTGTAGGCGAGTGCGGGCAGGTCCTCGATGCAGTGCCCGGCGGTCACCAGCACCTGCTTGCCGTTGCGGTCCTTCGCCCCGTAACCGACGGAGCAGAGGTAGCCGTTGAACGTCATGCGGCTGCCGGGCGGCACGACGGCCTGGGTCTCCAGCTTCTCCTGGCCCGCGACGACCCGTACCGCGTCGCCGTTGCTCCTCGCCGCCTTGAGGAAGTCACGGGTGGCGTTGTCCGACGCCCCGTTCACCTCGACGGTCACGGTGTCGGATGCGAGGTCCACGGACCACGCCGACACCCCGGCCGGGGCGCTCCTGAGCGCCTTGGCGTCGAGCTGGGCCTTGATCCGGTTCAGCTCACCCTCACCGCGTTCCGGGACCCGTGCTGCGAGTCCCGCCTCCCTGACCTCCTTCGCCGCCTCGGCATCGGCGGCGTTGACGACGAGCGTCCCGTCACCGGCGAAGAAGGCCCCGAGGGTGGAGACCTTCTCGGCCCGCAGCTTCGCGAACCGGTCCTGCTGCCGCGCTTCCTCGTCGAGCCGCTCGACGGCCTCCTGCTCACTCACGCCCAGGGTGGTGGCGAGAGCCTGGACCATCTCCGGCTGGTACCGCAGCGGCGCGGATTCCGCCGTCCCGGCGTAAGCCCCTGTGGCGACTCCGGCCGACAGGAGGGCGCCGATGGAGGCCGCCACGATGTATCTGCGCGCGTTCTTCTTTCCGTGCTTCACGCGATTCCTTCCGCTACACAGGCGAGCGTCCAGACAATGGGGGGGGTGGCCACACCACGCTTGGGGACGCGCGATGTGTTCCGTGGACACTGCCCGGCGGCGATGACATGTTCCTGTCGCCGCGCCTCGAACTCTCGCGTAAGCGGAACTGTCGCGACAAGCACCGGAGATGGGGCTCTTTTCTACAGAACTGGCCGAGAACTGTAGAGAAACCCGGCGGAAACAGAACGGGGCGAGGACACCGGCCGGCGCGCGGGGATGCATGCGGCGTGGCCGGTCACGTCTCCGGGAGCTTCGTGCGCCGAACCTGAAGCGGTGCGCGATGCCGCGAGCGGGCGCCGGGCCGCGTAACGGCCCGCACGCGTCGCGGAACGAAGAAATCCCGCCCGATCGAAGCGATCGGACGGGATTCCGTCATCCGTCTGAGAACTGAATCACCGACGGATTGTTGTTGTGGACCTGTGGGGATTTGAACCCCAGACCCCCTCGATGCGAACGAGGTGCGCTACCAGACTGCGCCACAGGCCCTTGCAACGAGTGAAACTCTAGCACCCTCACCGGGGTGCTTGGAAATCCGTTCCTCCGCTGGTCAGCGGTGCCGGGGTTCCGCAGGTCTCACTCGTTGGCCGCCCGGGGCCGGTCCTCGTCGTCGTACTGGTCGAAGAGGGGGGTACGGCCCCGGTCGCGGGTGCGGCGGGACTGGTTGGTGCGCTGGCGCGGAGCCTGGTCCACCGCGGGGGCGGTGGGGTGCGACGTGCCGGTCTGGGTGGGCTCGGCGGTGCTGGAGCGGGCCGCGCTCCAGGTCTCCGGGTCGCCCACCTCGACGCCGCCGGTGGCCCGGGGGGCGACGGGGGCGGTGACATAGGTGGGGAGCGGTACGGGGACCGGCTCCCAGCTGTCGCCCTGGACCCGGCCGCGTTCGCGCTGCTGGTCCACCCACTCCGCGTGGTCCGTCTGCTCGACGAGGGCGCGGCGGCCGGCCTCCTGCGGGGAGACCGTGGGGGTGGGTTCCGGCTCCGGGTGGTGGGCTTCGGAGTCGTCGTCCTGCTCGGCGGGGGCGGAGGCCGCGGGCTGGTGCCTGCGGGGCCGATTCTCGCGCAGCCGCTGTGCCGCGACCTCGGCCCGCCGGCGGTCCATGGTGAACGCGAACCGGCGCCGCTCCTGGGCGCGCAGATGCACGATGTACGTGCTCAGCAGCACGGCGGGGACGGCCGGCGCCCAGAGGAAGCCGAGACCGCCGACCGCGGCCACGATCGCGCCGAGGGTGAAGGCCAGGAAGAGGACGACCGTCGTCCGCCTGCGCCGCGCCAGGACCTGGGAGCGCTGGGCGCGCCGGGCCCGCTCGGCGTCGGCCGCGCCGGAGCGCGGGCGGCGCTGGGACGGGGGCCCCGGATGCGCGGGGCGCTCGCCGGACCGGCGGTCGTGCGCCTGACGGTCGTGCGCCTGACGGTCCGATGGCTGGCGGTCCGGTGGCTGATGCACCGGTGGTTGATGCGCCGGCCGCCGGTCGTGCGCCTGGCGTTCGGGGGCCTGGGGGGCCGGGGCGTGCGTCGGGTCCTGCACCCTGGCTTCGGTATGCGCCGGAGGCGCGGCGAAGGCCCGGACGTCCACGGAATCCATACGGTCCGTTTCGGCGTCCGGGTCGACGTCGGGCCCCGCCTCCTCGGCGGTGCGCTCCTGCAGCTCCCTGGCGTACCGGCGCTCCATCGCCGCCCGTCCGGACAGCAGCCGGATGGCGGTGCTGAAGCGTTCCGTCGGACGGGCTTCGTTGAGCTCGTCCTGCCTGCGGAGCCACATCGGCACCAAGTAGGCGGCCCAGGCCCCGACGATGACTGCGTAGATGAGGCCGCTGCTGCTCACGCTCACACCGTAGAGGGGTTTACGCGGAGGCATCCGCCAATTGGCCCGGTGTGTCGCACGATCCGGCTGATATCACGGACTTTTTTTGTGATTGATCAGATCAACAGTCACCGATAGTGCGACCCATTGCTGTCATCCGTCGATCAAATTCGAACACTTATTTTATTTAGTCGAGCCGGCCGGACTGCCCGGGCCGCTGTCCGGGCTCCTCCGGGCCCGGCGGCGTCACCGGTCGCGTACGGCGCCGGCGCCTGAGCATCCCCTCGGGCACCTCCTCGGCCGTGAGCGCGAAGATCAGGTGGTCCCGCCAGGCCCCGTCGATGTGGAGGTAGCGCGGGCGCACGCCCTCGGAGCGGAAGCCGAGCTTCTCCACCACCCGGCGGCTCGGCGCGTTCTCCGGGCGGATGCAGACCTCGATGCGGTGCAGCCCCACCGAGCGGAAGCAGTGGTCGACGGCGAGCGCCACGGCCGTCGGCATCACTCCGCGCCCGGCGACGCCCTGGTCGACCCAGTAGCCGATATGGCCGGAGCACATCGAACCCCAGGTGATCCCCGCGACGGTGAGCTGGCCGACGAGCCGGCCTTCGTACTCGATGGCGAACGGCAGCATCCGCCCGGCGTGCGCCTCGGCGCGCAGATGACGGACCATCTGCCGGTACGTGGGCCGCTGTGCGACCGGGCCGCCGGGGGCCGGCGGCGGGACGGTGGCCTCCCAGGGACGCAGCCAGTCACGGTTGCGCCGGTTGACCTCGCGCCACACCCGCTGGTCGCGCATTTTTATCGGGCGCAGGACGATCTCGCCGTCGGTCAGCGTCACCGGCCAGGTCGCGATGTTCAGCTCGGGCTCCCCGGTCGGGGGTGGTCGCCGCCGCGGAGCTGGTCGACGGCGTGCACCAGGAGCCTGCCGAGGACCGCGAGGCCGTCGCGGACCCCGCCGGTGGAGCCGGGCAGATTGACGATCAGGGTGCGGGAGGCGACGCCCGCGAGGCCCCGGGAGAGCGCGGCGGTCGGGACCTTGGCGAGCCCCTCGGCCCGGATCGCCTCGGGGATGCCGGGGATCTCGTGGTCCAGGACGCGGCGGGTGGCCTCGGGGGTGGCGTCGGTGGGCGAGATGCCCGTACCGCCGGTGGTGACGATCACGTCGTACCCGGCGGCCACTCCGGCGCGCAGGGCCGCCTCGACCGGGTCGCCGTCGGGGACGACCTGCGGGCCGTCGACCGTGAAGCCGAGGGCGGTGAGCCCTTCGGCGATCAGAGGGCCGCCCTTGTCCGCGTACACCCCGGCGGAGGCCCGGTTGGAGGCGGTGACGACGAGGGCGCGGTACGCGGGGGCGGACTCCCGGGCGGCCTCGGGTGACTGCGCGGGCTGTTCGTGGCCGGGGGCTCCGGGCCCGGGCGGCGTCACGCGTCCGGCCCCTCCGGCGCGGTGCGCCGGTAGTCGCCGGACTTGCCGCCCGACTTCGCCTCGACCCGTACGTCGGTGATGACCGCGCTCTTGTCGACGGCCTTGACCATGTCGATCACCGTCAGCGCGGCCACCGACACGGCGGTCAGGGCCTCCATCTCGACGCCCGTGCGGTCCGTCGTCTTCACAGTGGCCGTGATCTCCACCGCGTCGTCGGCCACGCTCAGGTCGACCTTCACTCCGGAGACGGCCAGCGGATGGCAGAGCGGGATGAGGTCCGGGGTGCGCTTGGCCCCCATGATCCCGGCGATCCTCGCGGTGGCGAGGGCATCGCCCTTGGGGACTCCCTCGCCCCGGAGCAGCTCGATGACGCGCGGCGAGACGAGGACCCGGCCGCTGGCGCGGGCGACGCGCGTGGTGACGTCCTTCTCGGACACGTCGACCATGCGGGCCGCGCCCGCCTCGTCGATGTGCGTCAGCCTGTTCTGCGTACTCAACTCACTCCGCCTAGCGGTAGGGGCGCCGATCGGCCCGGGCCCGGAGGGGGTTCCCCCGGAAGGCACGGCGGCAGATACCGTACCGCCACCGGGCGGCGGTCAGCGGAGCAGGATCACGTCCGTCTCCGTGCCGGGCTCGGCGGAGGTGGTGTCCTCGGGCAGCACGATCAGCGCGTCCGCCTGGGCGAGTGCGGCGATCAGGTGCGATCCGGAGCCACCGACAGGGGTGACGGTGCCCGCCTCCTCGTCGTACGTACCGCGCAGGAACTGGCGGCGGCCGGCGGGCGAGGTGAGCGCCTTGTCGACGCTGAGCACGGCGCGGACCGTGGGGCGGTGGAGGTCCGGCAGACCCATCAGGGCGCGGATGGCGGGGCGGACGAACAGCTCGAAGGAGACGTAGCTGGAGACCGGGTTGCCCGGCAGGGCCAGCAGCGGGGTGTGGTCGGGGCCGATCGAGCCGAAGCCCTGCGGCTTGCCCGGCTGCATGGCGAGCTTGCGGAAGTCGATCCCGCTGCCCGGCTCGTCCTCGTCGCCGACGGAGGAGAGCGCCTCCTTGACCACGTCGTACGCGCCGACGCTGACGCCGCCCGTGGTGACGATGACGTCCGCGCGGATCAGCTGGTCCTCGATCGTGGCCCGCAGGGTCTCGGCGTCGTCGGTGACCGCGCCGACCCGGTAGGCGATGGCTCCGGCGTCCCGGGCGGCGGCCGTGAGCGCGAAGCTGTTGGAGTCGTAGATCTGCCCGCCCGTCAGCTCCTCGCCGGGCTGGACCAGTTCGCTGCCGGTGGAGAGGACGACGACGCGCGGGCGGGGCCGTACGACCACGGTCGCGCAGCCGATCGCGGCGAGCAGCCCGATCTGCGGCGGGCCGACGATCGAGCCCGCGCGCAGGGCCAGATCGCCGGGCTTGACGTCGCTCCCGCGCTCGCGGACATGGGCGCCGGCCTCGACTGACCGGTGGACGCGGACCTCACCGGTGGCGCCCTCCGGGGCGTCGGAGTGGGCGCGCATCGTGGCGGCCGGGCCCTCGCCCGTACCGCCGTCCGTCCACTCGACCGGGACCACGGCCTCCGCACCGACGGGCAGCGGGGCGCCCGTCATGATGCGGGCGGCCTGACCCGGCCCCACGACCTGGCCGTCGGCGAGCCCGGCGCTGCCCGCGGCGACGTCACCGATGACCGTGAGGACGGCGGGGAACTCCTCGCTCGCCCCCTCGACATCGGCGATCCGCACCGCGTAGCCGTCCATCGAGCTGTTGTCGAAGGGCGGCAGGGCCACCTCCACGACGACGTCCTTCACCAGGACGCAGCCCTGTGCGTCGGGCAGCTGCAGCTCGATGGGTTCGAGCGGCCTCACCGTGGCGAGGATGTCGTCCAGGTGCTCGTCCACCGACCAGATCGTGCTGCTCACGGGGTTACATCTCCTCGGTGACGTACTTGCGGAGCCAGGTCCGGAAGTCCGGTCCCAGGTCTTCACGTTCGCACGCCAGTCTGACAATGGCACGCAGATAGTCGCTCCGGTCACCGGTGTCATAGCGGCGGCCCTTGAAGACGACGCCGTGCACGGGGCCACCGATCTTCTCGTCCGCGGCGAGCAGCTGGAGGGCGTCGGTGAGCTGGATCTCGCCGCCGCGGCCCGGCTCGGTGTGTCGCAGTATGTCGAAGACGGCGGGGTCCAGGACGTACCGGCCGATGACGGCGAGATTGCTGGGCGCGTCGGCCGGCTCCGGCTTCTCGATCAGCCCGGTGACCCGGACGACATCGCTGTCGACGGTGGCGTCCGCGGCCGCACAGCCGTAGAGGTGGACCTGGGAGGGGTCTACCTCCATCAGCGCGACGACGCTGCCGCCCTCACGCTCCTGGATCTCCACCATGCGGGCCAGCAGGGCGTCGCGCGGGTCGATGAGGTCGTCGCCCAGCAGCACCGCGAAGGGCTGGTCGCCCACGTGAGGGGCCGCGCACAGCACGGCGTGGCCGAGGCCGCGCGGGTCGCCCTGGCGCACGTAGTGCATGGTGGCCAGGTCACTGGACTCCTGGACCTTGGCCAGCCGTTCGGCGTCTCCCTTACGGGTGAGCGCGGACTCCAGTTCGTAGTTGCGGTCGAAATGGTCCTCCAGGGGACGCTTGTTCCGACCGGTGATCATCAGGACGTCGGAGAGGCCCGCCGCGACGGCTTCCTCGACGACATACTGGATGGCCGGCTTGTCGACGACAGGCAGCATCTCTTTGGGAGTGGCCTTCGTGGCGGGCAGGAAGCGGGTGCCGAGACCTGCTGCCGGGATGACGGCCTTGCTGATCCTGGAGGGCGACGACTGAGTCATGCGCAGAACCTTAACGGGTGCACACACCCGGAAGATGAGCTTCCGGTTAACTTTGCCCTTAAATATGCCCATACGAGAACCGTGCGAGTCTCTATTGAACACCGACAAGTCCGGAAAGGTATCTGTGAAGGTGCCGGCAAAAGCCTCTCTCAGGCGCGAACTCCTCGCCGCACGCGCCCTCCTGACCAAGGAGGACGCCGCAGGAGCCGCCGCGGTTCTCGCCACCGGCGCACTGGCACTACCCGAACTGGCCGACGCCCGAACGGTCGCCGCCTATGTCTCCGTCGGACGTGAACCGGGGACCCGGGCCCTCCTGGACGCGCTGCGCGAGCGGGGCGTGCGGGTGCTGCTTCCGGTGCTCCTGGAGGACAACGACCTGGACTGGGCGGTCTACGAGGGCGCGGAGCACCTTCTGCCGGCCGGGCGCGGCCTCCTTGAGCCGGATGGCCCCCGGCTCGGCCCCGCCGCAGTCCTGGAGGCCGACGCGGTCCTGCTGCCCGGACTGGCCGTGGACGGCGCGGGGATGCGGCTGGGCCGGGGCGGCGGCAGCTACGACCGGGTGCTGGCCCGGCTCTCGGCGGCCGGTGCGGACCCGGCGCTCATCGTCCTGCTGTACGAGAACGAGGTGGTCGCGCGGGTCCCCTCGGAACCGCACGACCACCCCGTGGACGCCGTGGTCACCCCGGCCGGAGCGCGGCGCTTCACCGCCTGACGGCCGATCGGGCTGCTACGGCCTGAGCGTCAGCGTGTCGACGGTGGACTCGCCGACCGCGTCCGTACCGAAGGACCAGTCGAGCAGTTCACCGTCGGCCCACTTGTCGGTCTGATCGGTGTAGTGCGCGTTGAACGCGTGCCCGGAGGCGCCGGTGAGGTTGATCCAGCGGGACTTGTCCCAGTCCCCCACGTTGACGACCATCCGCATCGACGGCACCCAGACGACCTCGTAGCCGCTCGCCGCGTTCCAGCCGGTGGCGTTGACCGCCGCCTCGCCGCCGCCGAGGTTCCAGGGGCCGCGGTTGAGCGCCCGCTGGAGCAGATCGGGCCCTTCGGTACCGAGGGTCTGGTTCTTCAGCATCAGCCGGTGCAGCCGGCCCCAGCTCCAGGTGGAGATGTTCTTGCCGAGCTTGGCGGTCAGCTCCCAGCGCGCGTCCTCCATCGCCTGGGCGAAGAGGTCGTCCCGGCTCTCCAGCGCGGCCTCGCGGCCCCTGGCGGGCGCCTTCCACCACTCGTTGTCCTGGTCCTCGACGATGTCGCGGACCACCTGGAACCAGCGGTCCCCGCCGTCCGGCTGCGCGGAGTCGCCGTCCCGCTGGCCGCACTCGCGCACGAGCTTCTTCTGCTGGTCGGCCGGGCCGCTGTTCTTGGCCGGCGGCACGTTGAGGCAGTCGCCCTCGACCCGCAGCTCCTTGGGCAGCTTGTTGCCGAAGGCGAGCTTGAGGATGTTGCGCCAGACGCCGTTGAAGTACGCGGCGGCGGCCGAGTCGGGCTCCTGGGTGTAGTCCCAGCCCTCCAGCAGCTTCTGCGCCTCACGCACGCTCGGGTCGGAGATGTTGATCTTCAGCAGCTCGGGCACCAGCAGCGCGGCGATCTCGCTGGTGTTGTCCATCTGCATCTTCTGCATGTCGTCGGTCGAGACCTTCTCACCGCCCTTGATCTTCTGGGCGATGAGGTCGTTGATCCGCTGGCTGCGGGTGCCGTAACCCCAGTCCTTCGTCAGCAGGTGGGGGTACTTGCTCTCGTCGATCACGGCCTGGTTGGCGGTGACGATGTAGCCGCGCTCGGGGTTGTACTCAAAGGGCAGCTCGTCGAAGGGGATCGGCTCCTTCGCCCAGCCGTACGCCGGGTCCCAGCCGGGGCTGGGCAGCGTGCCGTCGCCCTTGAGGCGGACCGGGATGGTGCCCGGCGCCTGGTAGCCGATGTTGCCCTCGGTGTCGGCGTAGATGAGGTTCTGCGAGGGGACCTCGAAGTTCTTGGCGGCCGCCCGGAAGGTGGTGAAGTCCTTCGCCCGGTTGATGGCGAAGACCGCGTCCATGGACTTGCCCGGCTCCAGCGCGGTCCACTTCAGGGCGACCGCGTAACCGTCGGCACGGTCGGGAGCGGCGTTGGGGACGGGGGCCTTCTGGCCGACCTTGTCCAGTTCCTTGCTGCGGTCGGAGACGAGGGGTCCGTTGTTCGTCTCGCGGACGGTGATCTTCCGGTCCCTGCCCCCCGCGACCTTGATGGTCTCCTCGCGGGTGGTGAACGACTTCACCTTGTCGCCGTACAGATAGCCGTCACCGGAGACCTTCTCCAGGAAGAGGTCGGTGACGTCCGCGCCCAGGTTGGTGAGGCCCCAGGCGATGTCCTGGTTGTGGCCGATGATCACACCGGGCATGCCGGAGAAGGTGTAGCCCGCGGTGTCGTACTGGCAGGTCTTGGAGAGCTCCCGGCAGTGCAGGCCCATCTGGTACCAGAGCGAGGGCAGCATCGGCGCCAGGTGCGGGTCGTTGGCGAGCAGCGCCTTGCCGGTCGTCGTGTGGTCGCCGCTGACGACCCAGGAGTTCGATCCGATGCCGTTGCCGTTGGGGCCGAGCAGCGCGGGGATCTCGTCCAGGGTGTCGGAGAGTGCGGAGAGCTGGGTGTTCAGGCCCTCGGTGGCCCCCTGCGCGGTTCCGGAGCCGATGTCGTCCGACGGCGTGGCGTCGAGGTCGTACTTCCCGGTGGCCGGGGAGACGGCCCCCCGGTCGACGATCGGTTTGTGGGTGTCGTACGGGTAGTCCGGGTACAGGTCGTCGATCTGGTCCTTGTCGAGCCGGCTGGTCAGCAGCGAACGGTCGATCTCGTCCTGCATGTTGCCGCGCAGGTCCCAGGCCATGGCCTTGAGCCAGGCGACCGAGTCGACCGGGGTCCACTCGGTCGGCTTGTAGTCGTTGGTCAGCCCCAGCGCCGCGTACTCGACCGAGATGTCCCGGCCTTCCTTGCCCTTCAGGTACGCGTTGACGCCCTCCGCGTACGACTGGAGGTTCTTCTTCGTGTCCTCGGTCAGGACCTCGTCGTACTCCTGCTGCGCGACCTTCCGCCAGCCGAGCGTGCGCAGGAAGGAGTCGGTCTCGACCTGACCGGAACCGAACATCTCGGAGAGCCGGCCCGCCGTCATGTGGCGCCGGACGTCCATCTCCCAGAAGCGGTCCTGGGCCTGCACGAAGCCCTGGGCGCGGAAGAGGTCGGCGTCGGAGTCCGCGTAGATCTGCGGAATCCCGTAGGAGTCCCGTTTGACCTCGACGTCACCGGTAAGGCCGTCGAGGGTGATCGTTCCGGTGGTCTGCGGGTACGAGGCCCGCACCGTGGAGACGGACCAGTAGGCGCCGAACCCGACACCCGCGACGAGCGCCAGCACCAGGACGAGCAGAAGGAGGCGGACGCGGCGCCCCTTCTTCTTCCTGCCGGGCTTCTTCGCGTCGTCGGAAGGGCCGGAAGAGTCGGTTGTATTGGCGGGCATCGCTGTCCTTCGAGGGGCAGGGTGGTCCTGGGAGTGCAGGAGCAACCATAGGCGCAGCCGAGAAGCCACTCGGACGCGGTATAGGGATGCATCCATTTGCGCGTATCCCTTGTACGGACACGCGAAGCCGTAATGCGATCGCCGAAGCCGTCAAGGAAACGTTAAAGATTAGGTAAGGTAACGAAGTGACTGGCTGCCGGAGGACGATCCGGCAGGCGCACGCAGGGAAGGAACGGACCCTGACTGTCCACGCGCTCAACGAACTCCTGCTCGTCTGCTCGCTCGTCCTGCTCGTCGCCGTGGCGGCGGTACGGATCTCCTCGCGCAGCGGGCTCCCCAGCCTGCTCCTGTATCTCGGCATCGGGATCGCCCTGGGGCAGGACGGCATCTTCGACGTCAAGTTCGACAACGCCGAGCTGACCCAGGTGATCGGCTACGCCGCCCTGGTCGTCATCCTGGCCGAGGGCGGACTCGGGGCGAAGTGGAAAGAGGTCCGCCCCGTCCTGCCCGCGGCCGCGGTGATCTCGACCGTCGGCGTCGGCATCAGCGTGGGCATCACGGCCGCGGCCGCGCACTACCTCGTCGGCCTGGACTGGCGCCAGGCCCTCATCATCGGCGCGGTCGTCTCCTCCACCGACGCCGCGGCCGTCTTCTCCGTACTGCGCAGAGTGCCCCTGCCGTCCCGGATCACCGGTGTGCTGGAGGCCGAGTCCGGCTTCAACGACGCCCCCGTGGTCATCCTCGTCGTCGCGTTCTCCGCCGTCGGCCCGGTCGAGCACTGGTATCTCCTGATCGGCGAGATCGCCCTGGAGCTGGCCATCGGCGCCGCCATCGGCATCACGGTGGGCTGGCTGGGCTCCCTGGGGCTGCGGCACGTGGCCCTGCCCGCCTCCGGCCTCTACCCGATCGCCGTGATGGCCATCGCCGTGATGGCGTACGCGGCGGGCGCGATGGCCCACGGCAGCGGGTTCCTCGCGGTCTATCTGGCCGCCATGATCCTCGGCAACTCCAAGCTGCCGCACTGGCCCGCCACCCGCGGGTTCGCCGACGGCCTGGGCTGGCTGGCCCAGATCGGCATGTTCGTACTGCTCGGCCTGCTGGTCACCCCGCACGACCTGGTCGACGACTTCTGGCCCGCCGTCGTGGTGGGCCTGGTGCTGACCATGGTGGCCCGGCCGCTCTCGGTCTTCCTGAGCCTGGCGCCGTTCCGGCTGCCGGCCCGCGAGAAGGTCCTGATGTCGTGGGCCGGGCTGCGCGGGGCCGTGCCCATCGTCCTGGCGACCATTCCAATGGTCTCCGGGGTGGAGGGCAGCACCAGGATCTTCAACATCGTCTTCGTCCTCGTGATCGTCTACACCCTGATCCAGGGCCCGACCCTGCCGTGGGTCGCGGACAAGCTGAAGATCGCCGAGGAGCCGGAGCCCGACGACCTGGGCATCGAGTCCGCACCGCTGGAGCGGCTGCGCGGCCACCTGCTGTCGGTCGGCATCCCCGCCAAGTCCAAGATGCACGGCGTCGAGGTCGGTGAGCTCCGGCTCCCGGCCGGGGCCGCGGTCACGCTGGTGGTCCGCGAGGAGGAGAGCTTCGTGCCCTCCCCCACCACGGTCCTGCGGCGCGGCGACGAGCTCCTGGTGGTGGCGACCGACCCGGTGCGCGACAAGGCGGAGGCCCGGCTCCGGGCGGTCGGCGAGGGCGGCAAGCTGGCCGGCTGGCTGGGCACGGGCGGCAGAAGCGGATCGTCCGGTACGCCGGGCAACCCCGGACCTCCGGGGCTGCCGAAAGCCTCGGGAACGGGCGGATCCGCCCTCCGCCAGGCCGTGAAACCGGTCAGGCCCGTCAAGAAGCTCGGACTGGCCGACGACGCCCCTACTACGAACGCGCGTCGCTCATAGGACACTGATCACAGGCCGACCAGGAAGTCCTGTGCACATTCACAGGCGCACAGGACTTCCTGCCTGTACGATAAAGGCACACTGATCGACCAACTCTGTCTGAAGCAGAGCTGGCGCGACCGTATGGCGGTCGTGGTGTCTCTTCGCCCGGCGTTTCTTCGCCGATGGCAGCGAGTCGCCCGGCATCTACCGCAGTTCCGCGCGAAGAGGACAGCTCTCGGCCGCTTCCGTCCGGCCCGCCCCACAAAGGCGTCGGGAAGCAGCGCCACCAGGCGGCAGAAAGGCAAGGACCGTGGCAACCACGGTCTCCGACCGCCCCGGTTACGGGCAACTCCTCCGCACCCCCGGTGCGTGGACCTTCCTCCTTCCGGGCTTCGCCGCCCGGCAGCCCTTCGCGATGCTGACCATCGGCATCGTGCTGCTCGTCCAGCACACCACCGGCTCCTACGGGACAGCCGGCGCCGTCGCTGCGGTCGCGGGCGTCTCGATGGCGCTGGTGGCCCCGCAGGGCGGCAAACTCGCCGACCGGTTCGGCCAGCGGGCCGTCCTGCTGCCCGGCGTACTGCTGCACACCGCCTCCGTGAGCGCGCTGACCGCGCTGGCGCTGGCGGACGCGCCCTTGTGGGCGCTGTTCGCCGCCGCGGTGCCCACCGGCGCCTCGGTCCCGCAGATCGGCCCGATGGTGCGCGCCCGCTGGGCCGCGATGCTGGGGGCCACCCCCGACCGGCCCGCCTCCCCGCTGATGTCCACCGCCGCCGCCTTCGAGTCGGTGACGGACGAGTTCACCTTCGTCCTCGGACCGGTGATCGCGACCGCGCTGTGCACCGGCGTGCACCCGGCGGCCGGGCTGATCACCGAGGCCGCCCTCACCCTGATCGGCGGCCTGCTCTTCGCCGCGCAGCGCGCCACCCAGCCCGCACCCCGCCCCGCCGCCACGGCGGACCGGCCGCACACCTCGGCGCTCTCCGTACCCGGCGTCCGGGTGCTGGTCGTCGCCTTCCTGGGCATCGGCGCGGTCTTCGGCGGGATGCAGGTCTCACTGACGGCGTTCTCCGAGGAGATCGGCCACCCCGGCGTGAACGGTCTGCTGTACGGGATCTTCGCGGCGGGCAACATGCTGGCCGGCATCGTCTGCGGCGCCATCGCCTGGAAGAGCAGCCCGCAGCGCCGCCTCGTCGTCGGCTATGTGGCCCTGACCCTCATGGCGTCCGGCCTCTGGGCCGTGCACTCCGTACCGCTGCTGGCCGGACTCGGCCTGCTGGTCGGCCTCTGCATCGCCCCGGCGCTGATCAGCGGCTACACGCTGGTCGAGTCGCTGGTCCCGGCCACCGCCCGCACCGAGGCCTTCACCTGGCTGACGGGCGCCGTGGCCCTGGGCCAGGCGGCCGCCGTGACCGTGGCGGGCCAACTCGCCGACGCCCACGGCGCGAGCACCGGATTCCTGGTCCCGCTGGCCGGTACCGTACTGGCGCTGGCGACCCTGCTGGCCCTGCGTTCACGGCTCGCGCCGAGGTCCGTGGGCCGGACCGTGGCACGTGGGATCGGTCACCGCGAGCCGGTCACGGTGGACTGATCCCGCGGAATACGTCAGTATGGACCGTCGTTAGCACTCATTGAGTGAGAGTGCCAGGAGGAGCAATTGCCGACCTATCAGTACCAGTGCACCGAGTGTGGCGAGGGCCTCGAGGCGGTGCAGAAGTTCACCGATGATGCCCTGACCGTCTGCCCGAGCTGTGACGGACGCCTGAAGAAGGTGTTCTCTGCGGTCGGCATCGTCTTCAAGGGTTCCGGTTTCTACCGGAACGACAGCCGCGGCTCCTCGTCGAGCAGCACGTCGGCGACGTCGTCCTCGAAGTCGTCCGACTCCGGGTCGTCCTCGTCGACGGGTTCGGACGCGAAGTCGAGTGCTTCGTCGTCGTCCTCGTCCTCCGCTTCCTCCTCGTCGTCGGCCTCCGCGCCGGCCTCGTCGTCGAGCGGTACGTCGGCCGCCTGAGCCCGCGTACGCCCCACACGCTTCACCGGACCCCGCCGATATCCACTCGGCGGGGTCCGTGCGTTTCCGGGGCGCGGTCCGTGCGTTTCCCCGGGACGGAGTACGTGCGTTTCCCGGGCGCAACACGGAATGCTCCCCCGGATACGGTGACCGCATGGTGAACCCACATACGGACACGAGTTCCGGCACAGACATCGCGGGTACGGCGCCGGGGGCGGAGATCGGCGTCATCGGCGGCTCGGGCTTCTACTCCTTCCTGGAGGACGTCACCGAGGTCTCCGTGGACACCCCTTACGGGAAGCCCAGCGACTCGGTCTTCCTCGGCGAGATCGGCGGCCGCCGGGTGGCCTTCCTGCCCCGGCACGGCCGCGGTCACCATCTGCCGCCCCACCGCATCAACTACAGGGCCAACCTCTGGGCCCTGCGCTCCGTGGGCGTCCGCCAGGTGCTGGGCCCCTGTGCCGTCGGCGGGCTGCGCCCGGAGTTCGGCCCGGGCACCCTGCTCGTCCCGGACCAGCTGGTGGACCGCACCAAGGCACGTGTGCAGACCTATTACGACGGTGAGACGCGGGCCGACGGGACCGTACCCAACGTCGTGCACCTGGGCTTCGCCGATCCGTACTGCCCCGAAGGGCGGAAGGCCGCCCTCGCGGCGGCGCGCGGACGCGGCTGGGAGCCGGTGGACGGCGGCACCCTGGTGGTGGTCGAGGGGCCCCGCTTCTCCACCCGCGCGGAATCCCGCTGGCACGCGGCGATGGGCTGGTCGGTGGTCGGCATGACCGGGCATCCGGAAGCCGTGCTCGCCCGGGAACTGGGGCTCTGCTACACGACGATGACCCTCGTGACCGACCTGGACGCGGGCGCCGAGGCCGGTGAGGGCGTCTCGCACGAGGAGGTGCTCCAGGTGTTCGCGGCCAACGTCGACCGGCTGCGGTCGGTGCTGTTCGACGCGGTGGGCGGGCTGCCTGGGGCAGGGTCCCGCAACTGCGCCTGCGCCCACGCGCTGGACGGGATCGACACGGGGGTCGCGCTGCCGTAGCGGCCGGTCGCGGGACGGGAGCACGCTGCCGTAGGGCCGCCTCGCGGCGGCCGGGGCACCGGATCGGGTGACGGAGTTGTCCACAATCCGGGGGTTGTCCACAGGCCCCGGCGGGATCCGCGCGGACGATGGATCGTGAGGGGAGTTCGGCCGGGACCTCCGGCCGGGCTCCCCTCGTCCGATTGCAGGTGGCGCCATGACCAAGTCCCCCTTCCCTGCCCGTTCCGTCCCCTCCGTTCCTTCCACCCACTCCGCCCACTCCACACGTCACGCCCCCGCCGCTCCCCCGCGCGCCGCCGACCAGGTGAAGGCGCTTCCCCGGCCTCCGGCGCCGCCTCCTGCCCCCTGCGGGGTGGGGCCGTTCGCGCCGCTGCGGGTGCGGGGCGGCGGGGCATACCGGCTGCGGCGGATGCTGCGCAGGCAGCGGCGTGCCATCGCCGCCGGGATCGCGCTGGTGGGTGCGGCTCTGGCCACGACGGGACCGGGCAGCGCCGCAGGTGACACCGCCGCTTCGGACACGGTGGCGAAGACCGGCCGGCCATCGGTGCACCTCGTCTCCGCGCCGGTGCGGATCGCGGACGCGGCGACGGTGCGGCTGCTGCGCCCGGGAGACCGCGTCGATGTGATCGCGGTCGGCGAGGCGGGCGACGACGCCCGTCTGGTGGCGCGGGGCGTGCGCGTGGCTCAGGTGCCGGGCCCGGCCGCCGACGGTGGCCACCGGAGCGGCGGTGCGGGCGTGGTCGGCGCGGGCGCGGCGGGGGAAGGGGCCCTGGTGATGCTGTCCGTGGAGCGGTCCACCGCCACGGCGCTGCTGGGCGCGGGCGCTTCGGGACGGCTGGCGGTGGCGGTGTCCGATGGGAACTGACGCTCTCTCAAGTCACCCGTGCTCGTTACCGGATTGGACAGTGTCGCCTTCTGCCGCCTTAGGTGGCGGAGCAGTTTGCTCCCGTCACCGCACATGCGAAGGAAGGCTCACCTGTGAGCGAGAAGAAGGTCAGTCTGCTGGAGGGCTTCAAGGCCTTCCTGACGCGCGGCAACGTGATCGACCTCGCGGTGGCTGTCGTCATAGGCGCCGCGTTCACGAACATCGTGAACGCCGTCGTCAAGGGCGTCATCAACCCCCTGGTCGGTGCGTTCGGGACGCAGGATCTGGACAACTACAGTTCCTGCCTCCAGGGCCCCTGCACCAAGGACCCGGCCACCGGCGAGATGGACGGGATCGAGATCCTGTGGGGCTCGGTGCTCAGCGCCGCCCTCAGCTTCCTGATCACCGCCGCCGTCGTGTACTTCCTGATGGTGCTGCCGATGGCCAAGTACCTGGCCCGGCGGGCGGCGATGCAGGCCGCCAAGGAGGGCGTGCAGGAGACGCTGGAGGTGAGCGAGCTGGAGGTGCTCAAGGAGATCCGCGACGCCCTGGTCGCGCAGCGCGATGGTGGCGCGGGCGGTGTCGGTGGCGCCGGGAGCGGCGGGTTCGGCACCGGTGGACCGGGCGAGGGCGGCGGGGCGCTGCCGGGCCGGGACGGGGAGCGGTAGCCCGCCTATCGGCGGTTCAGATGTGGTGGGGCGGCTTCTCGTCGAGGAAGCGCGCGAGGTCAGCGGCGCCGGAGCCGGAGGAGGGCCGCTCGCCCCATCCCCGGTCCGTATCGTCCGCGGACTGCTGGTCCAGCGGATCGTCGAAGATCAGAACCGGCTTGGACTTCGGTTCCTCGGGCGGCTCTGCCTGTGGCTGCTGCTGCTTCGCATCTCGCGGACCGGGGGCGGGGGCGGCACTCATGCCTCCAGGGTACGGCGGCCGGCGGTGGGGTGCGGGCCGCTCCGGGGCCGGGCGGCTCTCGCGGCGGGGTTCGTCCGTCCAAGAGGCCCGGCGGCCGTCAGCGGTCCTTCGGGTCGATCAGCCACAGGCCGAGCACCACGAGGAACGACAGGCAGAGGAAACCGGCCCCCCACCAGGCCGTGCCGGTGTTGCCTTCCATCCACTCGTCGATCAGCACCGTCAGGCCCCAGAGCTGGCCGATGACGACGGTCATCGCCAGGGCGAGGCGGGCGGTCAGTTTCGAGGAGCGCTCGGGATCCTGGTCGGTGCCCGCGCCGGGGCCGGGCCCGGTGTGGTGGACGCGCGGGTCTCCGTAGCCGCTGGTGGGGCGGATCTGCGGATAGCGCTCGTGGACGGGCCGGTTCAGCGCGGGGTCGGCACTGCCCGGGCGGTACGTGGGGTAGTGGCTGCCCGGGGGCGGCAGCGGCTGCCCGGGGTGCGGGGCGTCGGTCATGTCCGCCTGCCGGGGGTCCCGGTGGGGCCGGAGGCGGGGGAAGCCCCGGTCCGGCCCGGAGCCACGGCCGCGCCGCCGCCCCGGGAGGCGGCTCCCGCGGCCCGGGGCGGGGATTCGGCGCCGCTGCCGATGTCGGGGCAGCCGATACGGGCCGCGAGGTCGGGGCGTTCGCCGCCGAGCTGGCGGCAGAGGCCCGCCTCGACGCTCTCGCCGGAGCGGGTGGTCCCGACGGCCCAGATACTGCCGTCGGCCTCCTCGATGACCACGACCTTCGGCAGTCCGCGCGGGGGCGGCCCGGCGGTCACCTCGCCGGAGCGGGCGTCGAAGACGCCCTCGTGGCAGGGGCAGTACAGCTCGCCCTCCCTGCCCCGGTCCCTGCGCCAGAGCACGGCGCAGGCGAGGTGGGTGCAGACGGCGGAGTAGCCGACGAGGGTGCCGTCGTCGAGCCGGACGGCGACGGCCCGGTCCTCCTCGCCCGGGTAGCGGAAGGCGATGGACTCGCCGGGCGGGAGCCGCTGGGCGATGCGTTTCGGCTCGGGTGCCTTGCCCTCCTCACCGTCGCCGTGGCGGTGCAGGATGCCCGCGGCCACGCAGATGCCGCCGAAGGCGAGACCGCCGGAGACAGTGGTGACGATCCGGAGGTAGTCGCGCCGGGAGGTGAGGGAGTCGGCGGTGATCCGGTCCTGGAGCGCCTCGCGCGGGTCTCCGCCGGACGGGTGCTCGCCGCCCTGCTGCTGTTCGGTGACGCTCATCGGCGGACGTCCTTCCCGTTGATCTCGACGACGGGCAGACCGCCGGGGACCGGCCACTGCACCTTCTCGGCGGGGACGACCATGGCCACGCCGGTGCGCACCTCGGTCTCGCCGAAGACGAAGGTGTCGGCGACCTGAACGCCGGGGCGCTCGGCCTGGAGCTCCTCGACGGTTCCGTAGAAGAGCGCGCCGGTCGGGCAGACGGTGGCGCACATGGGGGCGAGGCCGTAGGCGGTGCGGTCGTAGCAGAGGTTGCACTTCAGCTGGAGCTTCGCGCCGAGGTCGATCTTCGGGACGCCGAAGGGGCAGGCGTTGACGCAGTTGGCGCAGCCGATGCAGCGGGTGGTGTCGGCCTGCTGCACCACACCGTCGGCGGTCACCAGGATCGCGTCGGCGGGGCAGACCTCGGCGCAGGGGGCGACCGGGTCCTCGCAGTGCATGCAGACGGTGGGAAGGGAGGCGACGGAGTGGCCCTCGTCGGTGTAGTCGAGGTGGATCATCGATTTGCCGCGGTGCGAGTCGCATTCGCGGCAGGCGGAGACACAGGCCTGGCAGCCGATGCAGCGCCCCGGGTCGATGAAGATCGTTCTGCCCATCATGGGGGCTCAGCTCCTCTCCGAGGTGCCACGGCCCTGGGGGGACGTGGGAGGCAGCGGGTCGGTTCGGGAGACCTGGGTCTCCGGGTAGGCGACATGGCCGGGGGCGACCGGGGGTGCGGGGACCTCGTCGATCCGGTCGGCGTGCTCGATGCGGCAGGCGCACACCTTGTACTCGGGGATCTTGGAGCGGGGGTCGAGGGCGTCGATGGTGAGGGCGTTGGCGGCTGTGGGCACGGGCCAGTGGTAGGGGATGAAGACGGTGTCGGGGCGGATCGCCTCGGTGACCAGGGCGGGGAAGACCTCGCTGCCGCGCCGGGTGACGACCCGTACGGGCTCGCCGTTGCGGAAGCCGTGGGAGGGGTGGATCTCGGCCCAGGGGCGCGGGGTCTGCTCCACGAGGGCGCCGAGCCTGCGGGTCTGGTTGCCGGAGAGGAAGTGGGCCACGGTCCGGCCGGTGGTGAGCGACATGGGGTGCTCGTCGTCGTACGGGTCCATCGGCGGGTGCCACTCGACGGCCTGGAGGTGGATCTTGCCGTCGGGGTGGTAGGTCCTCCCGTCCTCGAAGAGGCGCGGGGTGCCGGGGTGGTCGGTGGAGGGGCAGGGCCAGGCGATGCCGCCGGTCTCCTCCAGCCGTTCGTAGGTGATGCCGTAGTAGTCGTTGACGGTGCCGGCGGAGGCGATGCGCAGCTCGTCGAAGACCGCCCGGGAGTCGGGGAAGTCGAATTTGTCCCCGACTCCGAGCCGACGGGCGAGTTCGCACATCACCCAGGTGTCGGTGCGGACACCTGGGGGCGGGTCCTGGGCCTTGTTGTGCTTGACCACGCGGGCCTCGGCGTTGGCCATCACCCCTTCGTCCTCGGCCCAGGTGGTGACGGGGAAGACGACATGCGCGTTGGCCGCGGTCTCGGAGAGGAAGAAGTCGAACTGGGCGTGGAACTCGGTGGCGTCGTAACCCTCCTGGACCACCCGGTAGTTGGGCAGGGAGACGAAGGGGTTGTTGCAGATGCCGATCAGGCCGCGGATCTCGCGGCGCTGCATCTGCCAGACCATTTCCATCATGGAGGTGCCGGCGGGCGGGAGTTCGGACTCCTCGATGCCCCAGATCTCGCAGATCTGACGGCGGTGCTCCTCGTTCATGATGGAGCGCCCGCCCGGCAGGAGGTCGGACTTCTGGCCGTGCTCGCGGCCGCCCTGCCCGTTGCCCTGGCCGGTGATGGTGCCGTAGCCGGCGCCGGGCTTGCCGATGTGGCCGGTGGCGGTGCAGAGGCTGATCACGGAGAGGCAGTTCTCGACGCCCTGCGAGTGGTGCTCGATGCCCCGGGCGTGCCAGGCCATGGCCTTGGGCGCGCGGGCGAAGGTGCGGGCGACCTGCACGATCTGTTCGGCTGGGATGCCGCAGATCGCGGCGGCACGGGACGGCGGGTACTCGGCCGCCTTGGCCTTCACCTCCTCCCAGCCGGTGGCGTGGGCTGCGAGGTGGTTCTCGTCGGTGAGCCCTTCCGCGATGACGACGTTCAGTACGGAGGTGAAGAAGGCCGAGTCGGTGCCGGGCTTGAGGGCGACGTGGATGTCGGCGGTCCGGGCGATGGCGGTCTCGCGCGGGTCGATGACGATGAGGCTCGCTCCGCGGTCCCGGGCTCCCCAGACGTACTGGGTCATCACGGGGAAGCACTCGCCGACGTTGGAGCCGGCGATGAGGAGGCAGTCGGTGAGGAGGATGTCGGAGAAGGGGTTGCCGGCCCGGTCGATGCCGAAGGCGAGCTTGTTGGCGCCCGCCGCGCTGACCATGCAGAGACGGCCGTTGTAGTCGACGTGCCGGGACTTGAGGGCGACCCGGGCGAACTTGCCCACCAGATAAGTCTTTTCGGAGAACAGGCTGGCGCCGCCGAGCAGCCCGAAGGCGTCGTTGCCGTACGTCTGCTGGATGCGCCTGACCTCGGAGACGGTGAAGTCGAGCGCCTCCTCCCAGGAGACCTCCCGGAACTCCTCGTCGCGGGAGCGGCGCATCAGCGGGGCGGTGAGCCGGTCGGGGTGGTTGACCTGCTGGTAGGCGTTGATGCCCTTGGGGCAGAGCCGCATCCGGTTGATGTCGTGGTTGCGGGGTTCGACGCCGAAGACCTTGCCGCCGCGGTCCACGCGCAGATACATCCCGCACTGGACACCGCAGAAGCAGCAGTGGGTGGGCACCAGCGTCTCGCCGTTCTGGTCGGCGTGCCACTTGTCGGCCGGGATGGAGCCCGCGTCCCGGAAGGCGCGGGTGCCGGGCGGTGCGAGGGACGGGTCGAGCGGGATGAACGTGCGGCGGTCGGCGGCAGCTTGCGGATCCGCGGTCACTTGAAGCCCTTCTTCACCTGGGAGAGGTAGGCGCTGCCGCGCAGCACCCGCTTGCAGCGCGGGCAGTACTCGGCCCAGGCGTCGAAGCCGAGCCGGAGGTCACGCATGGTGCCCCGCAGGTTCTCGACGTAGGGGCCGGTGTCGATGGGTTCCTCGCAGCGGCGGCAGGCGAAGACCTTGTCGTCCTGGCGGCCGGTGTACTTGAACAGCTGCATGCCGACCGCGGCCGGGCGCTGGACGATGTGGAAGAACTTGCCGAACGGGATGTAGATGAGGGTGAAGACCACCGAGACCATGTGGAGGATCGCCAGGAACTGGTAGCCGCCGCCGTGCAGGAAGATCGAGGAGAAGGTGAGCAGCAGCCCGGTCACGGAGATGACGATCAGCGCGATCAGCGGCACCAGGTCGTAGGCGAAGCGCTGGCCGGTCGAGGCGCCGCGGTCCTTCATCCGGCGCCACAGGAAGTACGAGGCGCCGGGGATGACGAGGACGGCGGCGATGTCGAGGCCGTGGAACATCAGCCAGCCGAGGACGGAGAGGGAGTCGAAGCCGAGCATCTTGATGCCCCAGATCCGCATCTCGTAGCCGGGCCCCGAGCCGCTGCCGGAGGTGAAGGTGAACCAGCCCCAGGTGAGCGGGAAGGTGATCAGCGCGGCGAGGACGCAGCCCCAGAAGATCAGCTGGTGAGCGGCCCAGCGGGCGTGGGAGCGGGCGCCGAGGAACTTCTGGAAGCCCAGATAGGTGGCGATCATCTTCGGCAGGGCGGTGGGGGCCTTGCGGAAGTTCTCCACGGAGAAGAGGCTGCGCCAGCCCTGTCGGAAGAGGCGTCGGGCGCCGGGGGCGGAGATCCAGACCGTGTAGCGGTAGGCGACACCGAAGGCGAGGAAGACCGTGGCCACGGCGTAGGGAAGGAGCGCCGAGTCGAAGTTGCGCAGCATGCGGCTGCCGAGCACGATCGCGAGGATCAGCAGGGCGGAGACCACCACGCCGACCAGGGTCGCCCGGGTGGTGACCGAACGGGGGCCGGTGACGGCGGGGGATGCGGCCGCGGAGTCGCCTGGGGGATGCGGATCGGGTGCGGCGGAGACTTCTGATGGCTCGGTCACTCGGCCACCGTAGGGCGGTCTAGTGCGTTTGAATCCGTTTTGGGTGTCGAGGGGGTGAGGGGGTCGCCCGGACAGGCGCAGGGGCAGGCTCAGGGCAGGTGCAGAGCAGGGGTGCGGCAGCGGGCGGGGCGTGGGGCCCGGCGGACAGGGACAGGAACCGCCGGTACGTTCGGAGCGTACGTACGAGCCTGCGCCCGTTCGCGGGCGCCGACCCGAGGAGCGCACGATGACTGCCGAGGACCCGCACCCGCCGCTGCCGGACGCCCCGTCACCGGAGGGCGCATCACTGTCGGACGCCCCGTCACCGGAGGGCGCATCTCTGCCAGACGCCCCGTTGCTGGACGCGCTGACCGATGTGTCCGGGATCCGGGTCGGTCATGCCCGGGTGGCCGGGGCCGGGGCGTTGAGCGGTACGACGGTGGTGCTGGCGCCGGAGGCCGGGGCGGTGGCCGCCGTGGACGTGCGGGGTGGCGGGCCGGGCACCCGGGAGACGGATGCCCTGGATCCGCGCAACCTGGTGCAGCGGGTCGACGCGATCGTCCTCACGGGCGGCAGCGCGTACGGGCTCGACGCCGCGTCCGGGGTGATGGCCTGGCTGGAGGAGCAGGGCCGGGGCGTCCGGGTCGGCGCCGGACCCACTCAGGTGGTCCCGGTCGTCCCGGCCGCGGCCCTGTTCGACCTCGGCCGGGGCGGCGACTGGCGGGCCCGCCCCGACGCGTCGACCGGCCGCGCCGCGGTGGAGGCGGCGGCCACTTCCGGCCCGGGGGCCCCGGTCGCCGAGGGAAGCGTGGGCGCGGGCACCGGCGCGGTGGCCGGGCAGCTCAAGGGCGGCATCGGCACGGCGAGCGTGCGGCTCGCCTCCGGGGTCACCGTCGCCGCCCTGGTCGCGGTGAACGCAGCGGGCTCGGTGCTCGACCCCCGTACCGGGGTGCTGTTCGGGGAGTACGGGGCCGGGGAGCCGCCCGCCCACCCCTCGGCCGGGACGCATGCGGCGGCGGTGGGGCGGCTGGCGCGGGAGTGGGAGGCGGCGGAGGCGGCCGGGGGCGGGGTGCCTCCGTTCAACACCACGATCGCGGTCGTCGCGACGGACGCGGATCTCGTCAGGGCCCAGGCGCAGAAGCTGGCGGGCACCGCGCACGACGGCATGGCCCGCGCGGTGCGCCCGGTCCATCTGCTGACCGACGGGGACACCGTGTTCGCGCTGGCCACGGGCCGGGTGCGGGTGTCCTCGGAGAACCCGGTCGCGGTCAACGAGATCCTCGCGGCGGGCGCCGACGTACTGGCCCGCGCGATCGTGAAGGCGGTACGCGCGGCCCGGACCGTCCAGGGGCCGGGCGGCACGTTCCTCGCCTACACGGACCTGTACGGGGACGGGCCGGACGGCGGCGAAGCGTAGGACCGCCGGGGGCGCGCGGCGCCCGAGCGGGGGCGCGCGGACTCCCGACTCGCAACCGGGGCAAGGGAGTTCACCCCCAACCGCCCGAAATGCGCCGGGAACAGACAGGGAACTCATCTCGTGCGCCTTACGTTTTTACGAACCCCGGTCACGATGTCAGACCCAGGCACTACGTTAAGCACGCACCAAGTAACACGCGGCGACGGCCTGGAGACAGCACCTTGAGCGATCCGTACGAGACAACCGAGCAGCACCTCGACCGACTCCTGCGACGCGCCCTCAACTCTTTCGACCTTCCCGACAGCACGGTCGACCTGCTCGGTTCGGCGCTGGCGCACAGCAGTTCACTGCACTCGTCGCACCACAGCCCCGTCCTGCACCGGGAGACCTACCGCCACACCTACCTCCTCACCGACGGCTCCGACCTGACGCTGTGGGAGCTGGTGCACAGCGGCGGCCGGGACGAGCAGGTCCCCCGCCGCCACGAGCTCTACGCCGACGAGGGGGACGCCCATATCGCCGCGGCCCGGCTCGCCGGGAGCTTCTCGGACGCCCCGGCCTTCGGCGACGACGGAGGCCGGGACCTGGAGATCCTGACGGTCCTGATGTCCGCTCCCCCGGCCCCGATGCCCCGGACCTACGCCCCCGACAACTCCGCGGACCACGCCCGACGGGTCCTGCGCCGCGCGGAGAACAGCGACCGGCCGGACGCGGCGAAGGCGCGGCTGCTCCGGTCCGCCTTCGCCCACCACATCACCCAGATCTTCGGGCGCCAGTGCCAGGTGGACGGCCAGGAGGCCGGGTTCACGCTCTACGAGCACGCCTTCCTGCTGCTGGACGGCAGCGAGACGAGCCTGTGGGAGGTCGAGCACACGGCGACCCCCGACGGCCGCCACATGTGCGAGGTGTACGAGGACGAGCACACCGCCCGCACCGCGATGGAGAGCCGCACCAGAATCTGCTGACCTCCCATTACGGGGATCCCCGTACGCGGATGCCCGCCCGCCCCGGTGAGGGGTGGACGGGCATCCGTACGAGCCGAGAAACCGCGGGCCGGTCAGCCGTTCAGCGCCGGTTCCTTGGCGAGCGGGCCCTCGTCGCCGGCCGCCTCGCCCTCCACGTGCACCCGCGGCCGGGCCGGCAGCGCGAACATCAGCAGGAAGATCACCGCGAGCACTCCGGCCACCCACCACAGCGACTGCTGGAACGCGTCCACGAAGGCCGGGCCGAGCTGCTGCGGCGCCAGCCGGTCGCCGATCGCGCCGAAGAAGACCACCGAGACCAGCCCGAGGCCGAGCGCGGTGCCCATCTGCTGGACGGTGTTGATCAGCCCGGACGCCGAGCCCGCGTGCTCCTTGGGGACCTCGGAGAGGACCGCGTCGGTCAGCGGCGCCACGATCAGGCCCATCCCGACGCCCATGACGACCAGCGGCACCGCCATCTGCAGGGAGGTGATGGCCATGCCGTAGTGCTCGGCCTCCCAGAGGTAGGTCAGCAGCCCGGCGGCCATCAGGAGCGCGCCCGCCTGGAGGACCTTGCGGCCGAAGCGGGGCACCAGCTTCTGCACGGAGATCCCGGCGGCCACCGAGACGGCGACGGAGAACGGGATGCCCGTCGTGCCGGCCCGCAGGGCGCTCCAGCCGAGGCCCATCTGCATGTACAGGGTCCAGACCAGGAAGAAGATGCCGAGGGCGACACCGAAGGTGAGCTGTACGGCGATGCCCGCGGCGAAGCTCTTGACCCGGAACAGGGACAGCTCGATCAGCGGCGAGCCGTCGATGATCGCCTTCTGCCGCTGATGCAGGACCAGGAGCGCGAAGACGAAGAGGCTGCCCACCATCGAGACGTAGCCCCAGAGCGGCCAGTCCAGCTCGTGCCCGCGGGTGAGCGGGTAGATGAGCATCAGCATGGCGAGGGTGACCAGGCCGACGCCCACAAGGTCCAGCCGCATGGCCTTGGGGGCCTTGGACTCGGTGATGAACTTGGCGCCGAGGATCAGACCCGCGATACCGACGGGCAGGTTGATCAGGAAGATCGGCCGCCATTCGAGACCGAAGAGGTTCCACTCGGTGAGCAGCGCGCCCAGCAGCGGGCCGGAGACCGCGCCGAGGCCGACGATCGCGCCGAAGAGGCCGAAGACCTTGCCGCGTTCGTGCGCCGGGAAGGTGGCGTGCACGATCGAGAGCACCTGGGGCACCATCAGCGCCGCCGTCGCGCCCTGGAGGATGCGGGCGGCGACGAGTATCTCGGGGCTGGGCGCGAGGCCGCAGAGGGCCGAGGCGACCGTGAACCCGGCGATGCCGATGAGGAAGAGCCGCTTGCGCCCGTAGATGTCGCCGAGCCGGCCACCCGTGATCAGTCCGGCCGCGAACGCGAGCGCGTATCCGGCGGTGATCCACTGGATCGCGGAGACGGAGGCTTCCAGGTCGTTGGAGATGCTCGGGATCGCGATGTTGACGATCGTGACGTCGACCAGGTCCATGAAGGCCGCGGTCATCACGATGGCGAGGGCGAACCAGCGGCGCCGGTCGGCGGGGTCGGGCAGGGGCGGTGCGGAGCTGGATGCGGTGTTCGGTGCCGGGTCCGGCAGCGCTGCGGAAGAAGACATGAGAAGAAAGTACGTCCCCATTAGGTCTGATCATGACCTGATGGGGGAGCATCCTGGTTTCCATGACCGACACCCCGGCACGACTGCTGAAACTGCTGTCGCTCCTCCAGACCCCGCGCGAGTGGCCGGGCGGGGAGCTGGCCGAGCGGCTCGGTGTCAGCCCGCGCACGGTTCGCCGTGACATCGACCGGCTACGGGAACTTGGCTACCCAGTCGAGGCCTCGCGCGGTTCGCTGGGCGGTTACCGCCTGGTCGCGGGGGCCGCCATGCCGCCGCTCGTGCTGGACGACGAGGAGGCGGTCGCCATCGCGGTGGGGCTGCGGGCCGGCGCCGGGCACGCCATCGAGGGCGTCGACGAGGCCTCCGTACGGGCGCTGGCGAAGCTGGAGCAGGTGCTGCCGTCACGGTTGCGGCACCGGGTCTCGGCGCTGCAGAACGCCACGGTGCCGCTGGTCCGGGGCGACGGGGCCACCATCGATCCGCAGACCCTGACGACGCTGGCCTCGGCGGCCACCGGGCAGGAGCGGCTGAGGTTCTCGTACCGCAGCGGCGACGGTACGGAGACGAAGCGGCAGGTCGAGCCGTACCGGCTGGTGAGCACGGGGCGGCGCTGGTATCTGGTGGCGTACGACCTGCTGCGGGCGGACTGGCGGACGTTCCGGGTGGACCGGGTCTCCGAGCCGTTCGCGACGGGCGTCCGGTTCACGCCCCGGCCGCTCCCGGTGGAAGGCGGCGGAGGCGGGGAGGGCGGCCGGAACGGGCAGGGCGGGGATCCGGGGGACGCGGCGCGCTACTTCGCCCGTTCGATGGCGGGCATGCAGCCGGAGCTCCGGCTCGATGTGCGGTTCGCGGCGCCCGCCGAGTTCGTGGTGGCGCGGCTGCCGCCGACGCTCGGGGTACCGGAGCCGGACGGGGAGAACGCCTGCCGGCTGCGGTCCTCGTCCATGGACTCGCTGGAGTGGGTGGCGCTGCGGCTGGCGTTGGTGGACTGCGAGTTCACCGTGCAGGGGCCACCGGCTCTGGTGGCCCACCTGGAGAGTCTGGGGGCCCGGCTGACCCGCGCGGCCTCACCCGGAAACGGACACGACGGGCACGGACACGACGGAGACGGATGACCCGGGCACGGATGACCCGGGCAAGGACCCGGACATGGATGAGCCCCGGCGCCGGGGGGGGTGGGCGCCGGGACTCAGTTCCGGGGACCGGTGGGAAAAACCGGTCGGGTGACCGGCATGATCCGGTCGGTCAGCCGGTGCGAACCGGCTTGATGGGGAGGTTACGGGTTATTGGCTCACGCCGCAGCGTCAAAGCCCGTGTCGTGAGCCATTCGCTTCAATTCGAGTAGCGCGTGCTTCTCTATCTGACGGATCCGCTCCCGCGTCAGGCCGTGCTGCTTGCCCACCTCGGTCAGCGTCCGCTCGCGCCCGTCCTCGATTCCGTACCTCATCTTGATGATGGAGGCGGTCCTGTTGTCGAGCTTGCCGATCAGGTCCTCCAGCTCCTCGCTGCGCAGGAGGGTCATCACCGACTGCTCGGGTGAGACGGCGGAGGTGTCCTCCAGCAGGTCGCCGAACTGGGTGTCGCCGTTGTCGTCCACCGACATGTTGAGGCTGACCGGATCGCGGGCCCAGTCCAGGACGTTGCCCACGCGCTCGGCGTTGGAGTCGAGCTCGGCGGCGATCTCCGCGTGCTCGGGATCGCGCCCGTTCTCCCGGTTGAACTCGCGCTGGACCCGGCGGATCCGGCCGAGCTCCTCCACCAGGTGGACGGGGAGCCGGATCGTGCGGGACTGGTCGGCTATGGACCGGGTGATGGCCTGTCGGATCCACCACGTCGCGTACGTGGAGAACTTGAAGCCCTTCGCGTAGTCGAACTTCTCGACAGCCCGCACCAGGCCCGCGTTGCCCTCCTGGATCAGGTCGAGCAGGGGCAGCCCGGCGCGCGGGTAGCGGCGGGCCACGGCAACGACGAGGCGGAGGTTGGAACGGATGAATATGTCCTTGGCGCGCTCGCCCTCGGCGACCAGCGCCTCCAGCTCTTCACGCGTCGCACCGCGGGCGCCGCCCTCCACCTCGCCGTCGAGGATCTGCTGGGCGAAGACGCCTGCCTCGATGGACTGGGAGAGGTCGACTTCCTTGGCGGCGTCGAGCAGCGGTGTGCGAGCGATCTCGTCCAGGTACATGCCGACCAGGTCGCGATCGGCGATTTCCCCGCCCACGGCGCGAACACTGCGTGCCCGGTCGGTCCCACCGGAAGTGGTGGACGAACGACGGGCGACGGCACGGGTTGCCATGCGTGCTCCCTTGCTGAGTAGGTCGCGACACCTTTTTCGGGTGCCCTGCATCCGATGGAAACAACGACTGGAATCCGGACAGAATTCCCATGCCGCCCATTCATTTTCGCGATCATGCAGTACCCTGTCCGGCGCCGACCGGGGGAAACCTGGTGCGGATACCCACGTAAGTGCAGGTCAGGACCGGTTCCGAGGGAATTCCGGCGGCCCTGCCGGAGAGCCGCCGACGCCGCTGTGGTGAGGCGGCACTCACAGGGAGCCACACCCATGGGCCACGCCGCCCACAGCCACCCTCCGCCCCCCGCGTCCATCCCGCGCCGCCGCTGCATCCACCCCGCGCCTACCCCGGAAGACGACCCGTATCGCCTCGGGGTTGCTCGCGATGTCCGCATTGTCGCCAGGAGAGCGGGCCCTGAGCCTCCGGGCAACTAGGGCCTCTCGTTTGGATCAGGCCGGATCAGGGAGCGAGGTCCGGTGCGTGCAGCTGCAAGGCGGAGGTAGGGAGTCACTGCGGAGCATTGGCGACCGACGACAACGCCGCAGATGGGCGTGGGGGACCCCGCGAGCCCGGCCTGATCCAAACGAGAGGCCCTAGGTCCACAGGAGGAGGCCCCCGCTCCGGCGGACCGGGACCTCAGCCCGATCCGCCGGACTGCCCGCGCCCCTACCGTGAGGCCCATGACGGACACTGCGCGCAATCACGTGGACACGACGGGCACTCTCGACGAGGCCTTGGAGCGCATCCACCTGTCGGGGCCGGAGCGCGACGGCTGGCTCAGCAACCACGCCCCGATGGCGGTCGAGGCCCTGGTGCGGCGCGGGCAGGCGCGGACCGCGCACCGCTGGCTCGACAACTACCGCGCCAAGCTGGAGGACATGCCCGCCTCCACCGCACCGGTGACCGGCCAAAACTGGCCCGAGGCCCTCGGCGACCTCAGCCGCGTCGCCGACTGGACGCTGTTCTTCGAGCGGGAGACCGCCGACCACCCCTGGCCCACCGTCCTCGCCGAGTGGTGGCCCCGGCTCCTGCCCGGCATCGCGGGCGGCGCCACGCACGGGGTGATCCGGGTCGGCCACTCCGTCCGCACGCTGCTGGCGGGCGAGGAGACCGCCCCGCGCGTACGGGAGCTGGCCCACGCCCTCGGCTACTGGGCCGCCCGGTACCAGCCGCTGCCCGCCCTCGGCCGTCTCGCCCCGGCCCCCGACGCGGCGGCCGCCCTGGACCGGGTGCCCCGCATCGCCGACCAGGACGGCGACATGCAGAGCCGCCTCGGCCGGCTCACCGGATTCCCCGACTGGCCCGGGCAGGACCCCTCAGGGCCGGAGGCGGCCCGCGCCGCGCTCGGGGAGCTCGTACGGGCCGCCACCCACCGTTACGCGACCCATGGCCACGGCTCACCGATCATGCTGGTCCACGCGGCGACCGCGCCCAACGCGGTGCTGCGCACCCTGCCCGCGCTCCCCGACGCCCTGTGGGTGCCGAGCCTCCACGCGGCCTGGGCGGCGAGCGCCGCGGTGACCTCCGCCTACGGGCCCCGCGAGGCGCTGCCGGTCGCGGAACACCTCACGGCGCCGCAGGACGCGGAGGAGGTGTTCGTGCGGGCGGCGGCGCACGGTGACGACCACACGATCAAGTTCACCGACACAGCCCTGGACGTGGGCGACGCGGCGGCACTCACCGCCGCCGGGCGCGCGATCGAGCTGAACACACCGGCCTGGTGAAACGCTCCCGGCCGAAAGGCGCGAGGCCCGGCGGAACGCTTCAGGCCGAAGAGGCCGAAGCGCGCAGGCCAGGCGCACCGCCCTCAACCGAACTGCACCGATCGCTTGGCCAGCCCCATCCAGAAGCCGTCGATGACGCTCCGCCCCCGGTCCAGCTCCTCCCCGGCGGCGCCCAGCGTCACGAACAGCGGGGCGAAGTGCTCGGTGCGCGGGTGGGCCAGCTTTCCGGCGGGGGACGTGTGCTCGAAGTCGAGCAGGGCATCGATGTCCTGGGCCCGCAGCGCGCGGTCGCCCCAGTCGTCGAACTCCGTCGACCAGCCGGGGACCCCGCCGCCCTGGTGCCGCAGCGCGGCCAGGTTATGAGTGAAGAAGCCGCTGCCGACGATCAGCACGCCCTCGTCGCGCAGCGGGGCGAGCTTGCGCCCGATGGCCATCAGCTTCTGCGGGTCGAGCGTCGGCATGGAGATCTGGAGTACGGGAATGTCGGCGTCCGGGAACATCTCCACCAGCGGCACGTAGGCCCCGTGGTCGAGCCCTCGGTCCGGGATGTCCTGGACCGGCGTACCGGCACCGCGCAGCAGCTTGCGGACACTGTCGGCGAGCTGCGGGGCACCGGGGGCGCCGTACCGCACCTGGTAGTAGTGCTCGGGAAATCCCCAGAAGTCGTAGACAAGAGGGACCGGTTCGACGGCTCCGAGCGCGAGCGGGGCCTCCTCCCAGTGGGCGGAGACCATCAGGATCGCGCGGGGGCGGGGCAGCGTGGCGGACCAGGCGGCGAGCTGGCCGGGCCAGACGGGGTCGTCGGCGAGCGGCGGGGCGCCGTGCGAGAGATAGAGGGCGGGCATGCGCTCCGCGGTGACAGTCATGGCACTCCCCATCCACTGGACACTGATCAGACACCGATCATGGGTTCCCGGTCCCGGGGATGTTTCTCCAGGGAGCCTGCGGAATCCCGCCGGCAAGGTTATTGAATCTTCAAGTTCCTACCTCCTGAGACCTTAGCCCTATCTAGTTAAACTTTCAAGAAAAGGTCGTACAGTGGAGTACATGACCACGGCATCCACCGGCGCGACACGCTGGCTCACCGACGAGGAGCAGCACGTCTGGCGCGCCTATCTGCATGCCACCACGCTGCTGGAGGATCACCTCGACCGCCAGTTGCAGCGGGATGCGGGCATGCCGCACATCTATTACGGGCTGCTCGTCCAGCTCTCCCAGGCCCCCCGGCGCCGGATGCGGATGACGGAGCTCGCCAGGAACGTGAAGATCACCCGTTCCCGGCTCTCGCACGCCATCGCCCGGCTGGAGAAGAACGGCTGGGTGCGGCGCGAGGAGTGCCCCTCCGACAAACGCGGCCAGAACGCGGTGCTCACCGACGACGGGTACGCGATGCTCAGCCGCTCGGCGCCGGGCCATGTCGACGCCGTACGTCAGGCGATGTTCGATCGGCTCACGCCCGAGCAGGTGCGCAGCCTCGGCGACATCATGCGGGTGATCGCCGGCGGGCTCGAACCGGAGGGCACGGACGCGGACCTGCCCTGGCTGCGCTGAACCAGGGACACAGGTCTGCCCTGACTTCGCCGAGCGGCGGAGCCAGGGCAGACCTGTGAGGCGGTTGCGTCAGTGGGCGACGACCGGGATCCGGAACTCGTCCTCGGCGTCCGCTCCGGACCCGTCGGACGGGCCGCCCGTGGCGCCGGTACCCGTCCCCGGACGGCCGGTGTTGATCAGCACGACCGCGATGGCGGAGGCGACGACGAGAATGCCGACCGCCCACCAGATCGCGCTGGCGAAGCCGCTGACCATGGCCTGGAGCTCCAGGAGCTTGGGGTCCGTGGCGCGGGCCGCGTTGTCGGCGATGTACGCGGTGGTCGCACCGGCCGCGATGGTGTTCAGCAGGGCGGTGCCGATGGCGCCGCCGACCTGCTGCGAGGTGTTGACCATCGCGGAGGCGACTCCCGCGTCACGCGGCTCGATGCCGTGCGTGGCCAGGGACATGGCCGGCATGAACGCCGTACCCATACCGAGGCCGAGCAGCAGCATGCCGGGCAGGATGACGGCCGCGTAGCTGGTGTTCAGGTCCAGCTGGGTCAGGAGCAGCATGCCGATGGCGGCGACCAGGAATCCGGGGCCCATCAGCAGGCGCGGCGGGACCCTGGTCATCAGCCGGGTGCCGATCTGGGTGGAGCCGGTGATCATGCCCACGATCATCGGCATGAAGGCGAAGCCGGTCTTGACCGGGGAGTAGCCCTTCACGACCTGGAGGTAGTAGGTCAGGAAGAGGAACAGCCCGAACATCGAGATGATGGCGAGACCCAGCGAGAGGTAGACCCCGCCGCGGTTGCGCTCGGTGAGGACGCGCAGCGGCAGCAGCGGCGACTTCACGCGCGACTCGGTCACGACGAAGGCGAGCAGCAGTACGGCGGCGGCGACGAACATCGAGACGGTCAGGGTGTCCGACCAGCCGGCCGACTCGGCGCGGGTGAAGCCGTAGACCAGGGCGACCAGGCCGAGCGTGGACAGCACGACGCCGGGGATGTCCAGCGGTGCGCGGTTGCGGGCTCCGGAGGGCTCACGGATCACGAAGTAGGCGCCCGCGGCGGCGACGATGGCGAACGGGATGTTGACGAAGAACGTCCAGCGCCAGTTCAGGTACTCGGTGAGGAAGCCGCCGAGGATCAGCCCGACCGCGCCACCGCCACCGGCGATGGCCCCGTAGATACCGAAGGCCTTGGCGCGCTCCTTGGCGTCGGTGAACATCACGGCGAGCAGCGAGAGGGCCGCCGGCGCGAGCAGGGCGCCGAAGACACCTTGCAGGGCGCGGGAGCCGAACATCATCGCCTCGTTCTGGGCGGCTCCGCCGAGCGCGGAGGCCAGCGCGAAGCCGATCAGACCGACGACGAAGGTGCGCTTGCGCCCCCAGAGGTCGGCGATCCGGCCTCCGAAGAGGAGGAGTCCACCGAAGGCGAGCGCGTAGGCGGTGATGACCCACTGCTTGTTGCCCTCCGAGATCCCGAGGTCGGTCTGGGCGGAGGGCAGGGCGATGTTCACGATGGTCGCGTCGAGGACGACCATCAGCTGGGCGAGCGCGATGAAGGCCAGCGCTTTCCAGCGACTGGGATCGGGAATCCGGGAGCCGGCCGTTTCGGACAGCCGGGTGTCAGCCGTTTTTGACATGGGAGTAGCCACCTAGGGACATGGGAGGGCGCCGAGGACGTCGCGAGGAGAGTCGCCGGTACGTCAGGGCGTACGTGTGATGGGAGTACGTACGAGTACGTAAGGGTGTGGACGTATGAGGGTGTCGGTCTGCGTTACGAGGTCGCTGTGTTGCTAGATCGGTGCGTTACGAGGTCGGTGCTTCAAGAGGTCGGGGCGGGCGCTGTCAGTCGCGGCGCCTCAGGTTCTCCAGGGTCGCCGCCGATCCGGGCAGCACGGAGCGGGCCGGGGCTTCCAGCCCGTCCAGGAACAGCTGGAGGTGGCGGTGGGTGAAGCGGTCGATGTCCAGGCAGGCGATGCCGGGCAGCGGCCGGGTGAGCTGGGAGAGGGCGACGAGTACGTCACCGACGGCGATGTCGGTACGCAGCCGCCCCGCGGACATGGCGCGCGACACGAGCCCTTCGACGGCCCCTTCGAGGCGTCCGCGCGCGGCGAGCAGGTCGGGATGGTCCTTGTCGAAGACGCCGGAGAGCATCGGGCACAGGGCGCCGATCCGTTCGTCGGCGGCCGCGTGCACGAAGCGGCTGAGCGCGGCGAACGGGTCGGCCTCCGCGGCGACGGCCTCCTCGGCCCTCTGGGTGGTGCGGGAGGTGACCGCGAGGACGACCTCATGGGTGAGGGCGGCGCGGTCGGGGAAGTTCCGGTAGAGCGTGGCGTTGCCGACGCCCGCCCGCCGTGCGACGTCGTCGAGCGGCACGTCCGGCCCGAACTCGACGAACATCTCACGTGCGGCCGTGACGATCCGCTCGCGGTTGCGCAGCGCGTCGGCCCGCGGTCGGGGCGTACGGCGCTGAACTGCCGGTGCGGTGGTGTCGGCGACGGTGTCCACGGCGGCGGGCCTCCCTCTCCCTGATCGAACGATGTGTAGCTGGACGATCCCCACTCGTAACCGGGGACCAACTCCCCGCTTCCTGGGGACACCGTTGTAAACGGGGAGAGGACCCCCGCTTATTTCCACTCCGTCATGTGACCTGAGTCACACATCCCGACGCCGAAACCCTCCGATCGGCGCACCCAGCGAGCGCCCCCGGACCGCCCGGCACAGGCTGATCGCCAGAGCGCAGTCCGGGTCGGCCGACTGCCGCGGACCCCGAAGGCGCCTCTATGCAGCAGCCCCGCCACCGGATACGCAGTCACCGCCGCCCCATCGCCCTGGCCGGAGCGACCGCCCTGGTCATAGCCGCCATGGCATCGGCGAGCACCACGCTTCCGGGGGCCGGAAGGGCCACGGCGGGCCCGGCGGCGACCGCCCAGGACTCGGCGCTCGCCCCCTGCCGAATCTCGGCGGCCATGGGCGTCCAGATGTCGGAGGGCATGCCGACCCCGCCCGGCTACGCCCGCTCCACCGGCGAGATCAGGGCCCTCAACCTGATGATCGACTTCCCGGACGCGGAGGCCACGGAACCGGCGGCGGACCGGTTCGAGGAGTTCTTCCCGCAGACCTCCGACTGGTTCGCGACCAGCTCCTACGGTCGGCTCGACTACCGCCCCGAGGCCCCCGTCAAGGACTGGCTGCGGATGCCGATGCCGTTCGCGGAGTACGGGATAGAGCGCGGCTCACCGTTCGAACCGGGCTACCGGCAGCTGGTCGAGGACCTCGTGACCGCAGCCGACCCGGAGGTGGACTTCTCGGCGTACGACCTGGTCAACGTCCTGGTCACCCCGAACGCGGGCCCCTCCGCCCTGGACACCGTGCTCTCGGTGACCTTCTCCGGCAACAGCGACGCCCCGCACGCGGACGGCGTCCCGCTCTCCAACACGTCCTTCGTCTACAGCCGCCAGGACGACGGCTCGGGGTCGTACGCGCAGACGGGCTACCGCGTCCTGCCGCACGAGAACGGCCATGTCTTCGGCCTGCCCGACCTCTACACGATGGAGGGCGGCGGCTCGGTGGGGCACTGGGACATCATGTCCGAGGACTGGGGCGCCAACAACGACGTCCTCGGCTGGCACAAGTGGAAGCTCGGCTGGCTCGACAACGAGCAGATCAGCTGTGCCTCCCGGCCCGGCGTCAGCGAACACACGCTCGGCCCGCTGGCCACCGCGGGCGGCACCAAGCTCGCCTTCGTCCCGCTGAGCGCCCAGTCCGGCTACGCCGTGGAGGTCCGAACACCGGCGGGCAACGACGAGGCGGTCTGCCGTCCCGGGGTGCTGATCTACAAGGTCAGCTCCGACGTGGACACCGGCCAGGGCCCGGTCTCCGTCGCCGACGCCACCCAGGACAGCGGCGGCTGCACCCGTCGGCCCAACGTGCACACGGAACTGTCGGACGCGCCGTTCCGGCCCGGCCAGACGTTCACGGACCGTGCCAACGGCGTACGGATATCCGTGCTCGACGAGGACGGGTCGGGGAACTACCGGGTACGGATCAGCCGGCCGTGACCCGGTCCGGCACCCCAGGCCGGTCCGCCGCCTCAGGCCGGTCCGCCGCCTGGGCCCGCCCCGGCACACCTCCGCCCTCATCCTGGGCCAGGGGGCCCGGCATCTCGGCCCTCATCCGGGGCCCGGCCTCCTGCCCCCGCCCTCCGCGCGGGCCACGACCGCGGCCCGGAGCTCGCGCTTGAGGATCTTCCCGGCGGCGTTGCGCTCCAGCGGATCCTCGGTGAACAGCACCCGGGCCGGCACCTTGAACCGGGCGAGGGACCGGCCGACGTGCTCGCGCAGGGCGTCGGCGGTGACCCCGCCGCCGGCACGCAACCGGACGACGGCCACGACCTCCTCCCCCAGCACCGGGTGCGGGATGCCGAGAACGGCGGCGTCGCTCACGTCGGGGTGGTCGTGCAGGACACCCTCGACCTCGACGCAGTACACGTTCTCGCCGCCCCGGATCACCATGTCGGTGATCCGGTCGACGACCGCGACCCGCCCCGCACGCTCCACGGCGAGGTCCCCCGTACGGAACCAGCCGTCCCGGAACGCGTCCTCGGTCGCGGCCGCATCGCGCCAGTAGCAGCGGAACAGCGACTGCCCGCGCAGCCACAGCTCCCCCACCTCGCCCTCGGGCAACGCCTCACCCGCCGCTCCCGCGATCCTGACCTCGGTCACGGGGGTCGGGCGGCCGACTTCACCGGGGTGGGCCCGGTAGTCGGCGCCGACGTTCGCGAGGACGCCCCCGCCGGTCTCGGTGAGGCCGTAGCCGTTACGGGGCTCGATGCGTTCGCCGTACCGGGCGGTGAGGCGGGCGACCAGGCCGGGCGGGGCGGGGGCGCCACCGGTGCTGAACAGGGTGAGGCTCGCCAGCCCGTCCCCCGTACGCTCGGCGGCGTCCAGCAGCTGGAGGGCGGTCGTCGGCACCCCCGCGAAGTGCGTGACGCCATGGGCGCGGATGAGCCGGAGGGCCTCGTCCGCGTCCCACTTGTCCATCAGGACGAGGGTGCCGCCCGCCGCCATCACCCCGTAGAAGCTGGTGAACGCGGCGACGTGGAAGAACGGGAACGTCATCAGGGAGACCGGGGCGGGCCCCATCCCCGGGACGGCCCCCCGCCCCAGCGCGGAGGCGGCCGCCTGGTACCGGGGGTTGAGCGCGGCCCCGGCCTGGGCGAGATGGGTGGCCACCGCACCCTTGGGCCGGCCGGTGGTACCGGAGGTGTAGATGATCGTGGCGTCGTCCTCGGGCCGGGGCTCCAGATAGGGCGGCGCGGCCAGGGGGTCGGGCGCGGGAAGGTCCTCGTACCGCTCGACGCGTACGCCGTCGGGAAGTTGCCCCTCCCCACGGAGGCCGTCCGGAAGGTGCCCCTCCTCGCGGAAGAGGACCACGCGCGCCCCGGCCCGCCGGGCCCACCCCGCGACCCGGTCCATCCGCTCCCCGTCCACGAGCAGCACGCCCGGCTCGCAGTCGTCGAGGGCGTACGTGAACTCGTCCTCGGTCCACCAGGCGTTGAGCGGTACGGCGATGAGCCCGGCCAGCTGGACGGCCCAGAAGGCGATCTGCCACTCGGGGAGGTTCCGCATCGCGACCGCGGCCCGGTCACCGGGGCGCAGCCCGTACCGCTCGTTCAGCCGGACGGCCAGGGCGGAGGCGGCGGCGAAGAACTCCCCGTACGAGTAACGGCGTTCACCGGCGATCAGGAACGGCGTGTCGCCGAAGGCCCAGGTGGTCTCCACGAACTCCCGGAGCGTGCGGGGGCCGTCGGAGTACTCCAACGCACCCTGCTCGCCCCGGACCACGGCGAAGGGAGCACCGGGGCCGGTGAGAAGGGCATGGATGCGCTCGGCGCGCTCGGGGTCCGGCTGCCCGCTCGGGGGCGGGTCGGGGTGCGGCACGGCGGCGGCCTTTCTTGCGCTGGCTGGGTGGGAGTGACGTTAACCGGTGACCGGCTGCCACGTTCCGGTGGGCAGGTGCCGCTGGGCCTGTGGTGGATTACGTGACCATGGGGGTCAGCGTCAGCGAAGACGAAAACGCGGGTGCAACGCGCAGCGGACCGATGCGAGACCGTCTGGGCCGGCCCCATCGGAACGGCCGCGGGCGCGGCACCTCGACACTTCAGCGGCCGGCCGGGCACCATGCTCGCCTACGGTACTGACACCGACCTCCGCCCCACCGTAAATAACCAGGTCAGACGGCCTTTCACGTACGTCCAACGACCGCCACACCTATGGGGGCGCCCCCAGCGAGTCCTATCCGCTAGGCTGTCAGCGGTCAGCTGGCCTTCGTAGCTCAGGGGATAGAGCACCGCTCTCCTAAAGCGGGTGTCGCAGGTTCGAATCCTGCCGGGGGCACAAGCGAAAAGGCCACCTAGGAACGTTCCTAGGTGGCCTTTGACATCCACTCCTGACATCAACGGCGGCGGTCACTCTCGGCCAGGGCGCCTCTTGAGCAGCCGGTCCATGTGGCTGATCGCCTCGCGCTGCGTGTCCTGGACGACGTGCGTATAGACGTCCATCGTGATGCTGATCTGGCTATGCCCGAGGATCTCCATCACGACGCGAGGAGCCACCCCGGCCGCGGTCAGGATCGTGGCACAACCGTGCCGAGCATCGTGCAGGCGGATCACCCGGAGGCCCGCAGTTTCGGCAACCCGAGTGAAGGAGCGGTAGACGTTCCGGGGCTCCACCGGTCGACCGGTGCGCGTGACGAAAACATGCCCGCCTTCCTGCCATGACTCCCCCGCGCGCGCCTTGGTCTCAGCCTGTCGCATGCGGTGCCACCGAAGGGGGGCGATGCACATCGCAGGAAGAGGCACAGCCCGACGGCGACGTCCCTTGGGATCATCGTCGTAGAGGATGCCTCGCCGCCTCTGAGTTTGCTGGCGGACGTAGAGGACCCTGCGGTCTAGGTCCAGATCGGTCCACCGCAGCCCGACCAGCTCCCCGCGCCTCAGCCCCATGGTGATGGCGAGGACGAATGCGGCGTAGAGAGGGTCCTTGCGGGACGCAGCCAGGAAGGTCAGGGTCTCATCCAGGGACCACGGGCTCAGCTCTCGCGACTTCGCCCGGGGCGGTTCAACGAGGCTGGCGACGTTGCGGGTGATCAGCTCCTCTCGGCAGGCCGCAGTGAGGGCTGTGCGTAGAACCCGATGGGATTCCTTGGCGGTAGCCGCGGTGGTCTTCTTCTCCAGCTGGACGAGGAAGCGTCGGACGTCAGCGACACCGAGCGACTCCAGCCGCTTCCCTCCGATCATGGGCATCAGGTACAGCCGGACGTGCGCTTCGTACTTGTCATACGTGCTGAGCTTGCGCCGGGGCTTCACCACGTTGTCGAGCCAGTAGGGCAGCCACTCGGAGAGCTTGGCCGACCGCGTGGGCACGGGTACACCCTGGTCCACTTTGGCGAGCAGGTCACGGCGCTTGGTGTCGCATTCGGCCCAGGTCTTGCCGTAGGCGAACTTGCGGGCGCGGGTGCCGTCCGGCTGGAGGACGTAGACCGCAGCTTGAAAGCGGCCGTCCTTGCGCTTGGTGATGGTGCCCGCGCCGTTGGGGTTGCGCTTGCGCTGGGGAGGCATCAGGCGGCTTCCTCGATCTCGTTGACGATGAAGTCCCGTACCGCGTCGGCAGGGATGCGGCGGGACCGGCCGATGGTGATGGAGGTCAGTCGGCGGGAGCGGATCAGGTCGTAGACGGTGGAGCGTCCGAGCTTCAGCCGCGCCATGACCTCGGGCACGGTGAGGAGTTCGGCAGTGGCGGTGGTCACGATGCGGCTCCTTCCAGAGCGAGTTGGTCTTGCAGCTCGGCGCGGTGTTCGCGGGCGGTGTCGCGGTTGTGTTGGATGTCGCGGTGGATGTTGGCGGCGAGCCAGGATTCGCCGGGGGTGTGGCCGTTTCCGGCGTAGGCCCAGTGCGCGAGCGTGAGTGTGGTGGCCTCGGGGTGGTCGTCGGGGTCGGGGAGGCCGAGGGCGGCGCGTTGTTCGGCGGCGCGGTAGTCGGCGCGGACCTGTCGGAGGGCTCCGAGGGTGGTGGAGTAGGCGCGGGACTTGGTGGAGAAGTGGCCGCGGAAACCGAGCATGTGGGCCCAGTCGCGGAGCTTGCGCTCGGAGTAGGCGTGGTGCAGGTCCAAGCACGCCTCGATCAGCCGCCGGGGGTGGTCGGGGACGTCGAGGAGGACAAGGGCTTCCTTGTTCCCGATGCGGTGGTCGACGGTGCCGGTGGTCTCGGCGGCTTTGGTGGCGTATTTGGCGACGTAGGAGGCGACGGCTTGTTCGGTGAGGTCTTCGCCGTTGCCGAATGCGCCGATGGGCTGCACGTCGAGCTGCGTGCCCCACCGCAGCGTCCAGCCGTCCCTGATCCCGGCTTCCGGAACGGCCGGCACAACCACTTCGACCCGGGCGGCGGCGGCGCGGATCGCATCGTCCAGGAGGCCGAGGGTCGCCCAGGCCGGGGGCGGGGTGTCCGGGCCGTCAGGTCCGTCGAAGCGGATCACCGCGTGGAAGTGAACGGCCCCGCGCTTCTGGTACTCCGCGACCTTGCCGAAGGACACCTTGGACTGTTCGCGGGCGGCTTTCTGCGTGAGTCCGGCTCGCTTGGCGATCTCGCGGCGGAGGTAGATCGTGAAGTAGCGCCAGAGGTCGGAGGCGTGGTTGTTCCACAGCACCGCCCCCGCATAGTCGTACGTATCCGGGTCGAGGGGCGTGCCCAGCTCCGGTGCGTCCTCGGGGTGCCGAACACCGCAACGGCAGGGGCGGTTGCCGGGCCGGTTGTGGACCGGGCCGAACGACGGGGCCGTGAGCGTGGCGAAGACCCGGGGGTGATCCCGGATCGTCGTCGGGGTGCCCTTTTCCGGATCGCCGGTGAGTCCGGCGCGGATGAGGTGGTAGGTGTCGCCTGCGTAGGTCCAGGCGCAGGCGGGGCAGCGGGAGGCGCGGCGGTTGCCGCAGGCGATCCGTAACCGGCCGCCGGGCTCGGTGTCGGTCGAGTAGTGGTGGAGCAGGGTGCCGGTGGTGCGGTCGATGGTCTTGGTGGCTCCGGTGAGGTGGATGGGCTGGGAGCAGCCGCCGGTGCGGCGGAGTTGTTCGGTGAGACGGTCGAAGCCGGGAGCCCCGACCACCCGGAGCAGATCGCCCAGGGTGGCCGGGTCCAGGCCCGCCGCAGCAGCAGCGGTAGTGGTCATGGTCAGCGTCCCGTCCGGCCGTGCGCGGCACCGTGGTTCGCGGTGTAGCCCTCAACCAGGGCACGCACCTGGTTGTCGCCGGTCGCGGTCGCGGAGGCTCCGCAGTGGCAGACGGCCGAGCCGGTGGCCGGGGCGTTCGGGGAGGGCTTGCTGACGTGGAGGCCGGGGCGGTCCGGGGTGGGGGTCAGGTCGGCCATGGTGCTCAGGCCCCGATCCGGGTCTGGGCGCGGGCGGAGGGGGTGGTGTGGCCGGTGCCGCGGCAGGCGGGGCAGTGGGCGGTGATGGTCTGGCGCTGCCCGGTGGGGGTGCGGGTGCCGGTGGTGATGGTGACGGTGGGGAAGCCGTCGCAGTGGCCGCAGATCGGCCGGGGTCGGGTGTGCTGGGGCATGATGGGATCTCCCTTTCGGGTCCGTTGGATCGGGAAGTGGTGGGCACCCGGGGCGGCGGAAACTTGGCGGTTGAGGCCGCCCCGGGGGCTGTCAGCGGTTGTTCGGGCGGTTGAGCAGCGAGCGCAGGACCACGGCGCAGATCGCGACGGACGCGGCGGTGATCGCGGTCGCGAGGAGCATGGAGACGAGGACCGTGCCGATGATCAGGACCATGGCGGTCCCGCCAGCGGCGGCGGCGAGGAGCGATCCCGGGGTGAACTGAACGGCCGGCCGGGAGACCGGAGCAGTCGGGGCGACGCTGGAGCTGGGGTGGCAGTTGCAGGCCGGGGTGTGGGTGATGCCGGTGAGCGGCTGGACGAGGGACATGGCCGGGGTGGGTGCGGTGTCCGGGGGCGGGATCTTCGGGGTGAACACGGGTGGACCTCCTGTCAGGGGTTGCAGCGGTGGGTGCGGGCGGCGAGTTCGGCGGCGGATCGGTTGAGGTAGTCGGCGGAGAAGTTGCAGCCGGGGGCGGTGCAGGCGGCGGTGTGCTTGGTCCGGCCGCGGCCGTCGTGGTGGGTGCCGACCTGAACAGGGCCGACGCGGAGCACGTTCGTGAAGCGGTTCGGGCGCGCCATGGCATGAACCTCCTTATGGGTTAGGCGAGTTGGGCGGTAATGGCGTCGGCGAGAGGTGCAGGGACGCCGAGGCGAGCGCGCAGGGTGGCCGAGTCGATCCGACTTCCGGTGGTGGCCTGGTGGGAGTCGGCCAGCTTCCGGGCGTGATCCAGAAGAGCCGGAGGAACGGGCGTGGCCGGAGCGGACACCGGAGCCGGAGCGGGTGCCGCGGCTTCCTCAGGAGAAGGCGCGGGCGACAGTTCGGGGGCCGGTTCGGGAGCGCGCTCCACCGTCACGTCCGGGACCGGTCCGAGCTCGGAAGGGGCGGGCAGAGTTGCCGCGGTGACGGGTGCGGTCTCGGTCGGTGTGGCCTGGGGGCTGTGGACGAGGAGGGTGCCGCCGAGGAAGGCGAGGGCGGGCCATCCGGCCACAAGGATGCGCAGCCAGGCGGGAACGTCACCAAGGTCGAGGAGTCCGGCGGTGGCGACATTCGCACCGAGCGAGGCGGCGAGGGCGATGACGAACCAGGCCCAGGCCGCGCGGTTGTCCGCGGTGGTGCGCATACGACGCCAGGCGGCGACAAGGAGCAGGTCCACGCTGACCGGGTAGGCCCAGGCCTTCCAGCCGTCCTGTCCGGCGGCTGCGGCCAGGTCGTGCAGGTGGGCGAAGGACAGGGCACCGGCGATGACGGCCTGGATGAGTACGGCGTCGATTCGGATGCGGGACACGGGTTCACCTCCTTTCGAAGGGGGCGGAGCCGGGGCCGGGCGGGACACGAGAGTTCACCGCCCGGCACCCCGGCGAAGGGGTCAGGCGTCGGGGTCGGTGCCTTCGCCGAGGCAGTTGAGGCAGAGGCCGTCCTGCTGGCCGACCGGGCGGCGCTTGCGACCGACCCGCACCGTGATCGCGACGTTCCCGGTCCCGCCGCACGGCTGGCACGACGCCGGTTCGACCGCGACGGGGTCGGGGGCGAGGTTCTTCGGGGGTTTGGAGGTGGTCCGTTTGGTGGCCATGGCGGTGGTTCCTTCCGGTTCCGGGCATGGGCGGGGTAGGGACCTGGCGCGAGACAGTCACACCAACTGGATGTGCTGGGTGGGGAGTTAGCTGGTTGCCGGGCGGGGCTTGAGGAGCGGGGAGCCCGGGGCCGGGGCGGCGGAAACGGCCGGCCGGAACGGTGCCAGAGCGGCAATGTGCGGGGTGAGGTGGGCGTATTCCCGGCAGATGGCGACGGCTTGGGCCGGGGTCATGGCGGGGGTGCGGATGCGGGACCAGCCGCCGGAGGAGTCCCCGGCCACGGCGACGCCGGGGCGGTCGGGGGCGATGGTGGTCACGGCGAAGACTGCGTCGGGGGCGATGTCGCCCAGGCCCATGTCTGCGGTCTGCTTGTCGTTGACGCGGTGGACGACCCGGCCGGTGAGCTGAGCGCGGAGCATGGTGGCGCCCTTGCCGAGGTCGGAACCGAAACGCTGCCCACAGACCTCCAGATAGATCCCGACCGCCCGGGCCATCTGCGCGAGCCGGATCATGTGCATCACCATCCGGTCCCGCCGCTCCTCATCCTTCTTGGCCGAGACGAGGAAGAGTTCCGCGACCTCATCGACCAGGACCACCAGCGGCACCGGCCGCACCGCGGCAGGCAGACCCCACAGGTCCGAGACACCGTGATCGCTGAGGAGGTCGAAGCGCTCTTCCATCTCCCCAACGAGGGCTTCCAGCAGGCCGGACGCTTCATCGGGGGTGATGGCGAGGGCGGAGAGACGGGGCGCGTAGCCGCGCTGTTCCACGCCGCGCTTGCAGTCGATCCCGACCAGGCCGACCGGGAGCTTTGCCAGGCCAGAGACGAGGTTGCGCTGATACATCGACTTGCCCGACTGGTTCGCGCCCAGCGTCAGGGAGTGAGGGATCTTCTGGTAGTCCCGGACGAACGCGGTGCCGTCCTCCCGAAGCGCCACCGGCACGACCAGCGGACCAGCGGTGAGCTTGCGGGGCAGGCGGCGCGGCATCTTCACGCGGCGGAGCACGTCGTAGCCGGTCATCCGCAGTTCCACGAACCCCGGCTTCACCTCCACCACATGCACGGAGTGAACGCCCCAGGCGTGCCGCAACCGTTCCGAGGCGGCGGCGACGTCGGCGGGCTCCAGACCGGCGGGAAGGCGGAGGATGGCCCGCATCCCGGTGGTGGAGTAGCGGACCCGGCGGACCTGCGGGGGGACGGGCTGTACGTCGGGGCGGCGGGCCAGGTTGCGGACCATGAACGCCCGCAGGCGGGACGGCTGGACCGTCAGCCCGCAGACATCCATCGTCGCCCGGTAGGTGAGCGTGAACCGGACCCGGGCGACCGGGGCGCCGACCAGCGACCAGAACACCCGCGGGGACCGGGCCTTCGCGTAGCCGAGGCCACCGGCAGCCGATAAGGCCCCCGCAACCTCGATCACCGTGGACAGGTCCGACATGATCAGGCACCCGCCGTGATGGCCACCGCACGGAAGCTGATCCCGTGCCGGGTCTGGCCGTTGAACGTGTTCTCCCAGTCCCGGGCCTTGAGACCCACCACGTGCACCATCGTCCCCGGGGCGAGGCCCTCCGGGACACCCGTGCTCGGCACGGTCACCTGGTAGAGGTTGCCCTCCCCCTCGTCCGCGACCAGCAGACCCACCGTGGCCAACGGGGCGCCGGTCTCACGGTCGATGGCGATCTCGCCGGTCTGCTTGCTCACGAGCTTCGGCGTCGGAGGCGTCGCCACGAACACGACAGCGGAAGAAGTGTCGATCTTGAAGGACGGCATCTGATACTCCCTGGATTGACGTGGAGCAGCCCAAAGCGGGCCCTTAGCGATTCGCTGTCCTGGGACTGCGAACTCCTAGGCAAGATGATGACCCGTAGTCCTGGGACTGTCAACAGTCCTGGGACTGTGTTTGACTTAGTTCTGACGAGAGGGGTTCGGGATGGCGCCCAAGTGGCGGGAGCTGGCAGACAAGCTGGCCGACCAGATCAGGCGTGGCCACTACACGCCAGGCAAACAGCTTCCGCACATCCGGGAGCTTGTGGAGGCGGGCGAGGGTTCCAAGTCCACCGTGCACGCCGCCTACAAGGCTCTCGAAGCCGAGGGCCTGGTCACCTCTTCCCGCGGGCACGGCACGGTCGTACGCCAACAAGTGCCGCTTAAGCGGCTCGGTATCTCCCGGTATGACAAGGCCAAGTGGCGGGATGGCGACGAAGTGGCGTTCATCGCGGACCGTGTAGCCAGTGGACGTGCCTACCGCCGCAACGAGCAGACACAGACAGTCAGTCTCGTGGAGGCTCCCCCCGCCGTATCGGAAGCGCACGGACTGCCCGCAGGAGCTCAGGTGTATGCGCGGGCGCGACTCGTTAAGGAAGGCGACCAGCCCACCCACACGTTGACGAGCTACTACCGGCCCGAACACGTCGAGGGAACCCGCATCGTTGACCCAACTCCCGGACCGGCCGGCCGGGGCGGAGGGTTCCGGGTGCTTTACGACGCTGGTTACGAGATCGACCACATGAAGGAGCGGATCTTCGCTCGGGCAGCCACAGGGGACGAATCGAAGCTTCTCCAACTGCCGCCGGGTGAACCAGTGGTCGAACTGCACCGGACGACGTACACGGCCGACGGCACCGTCGTGGAGGTAGCCATTGGAGTGCACGCAGCATCGCGCTTCGCCTGGGAATACGAGTTCCAGGTACCTGACTCGGCGACGGACAAGGAAGACCCGCAGTGATCTCCACACAAGACTGGGAAGATGCCCGGCGCATTTGGAGCTACCACCAGATGGGCCACACCCTCCAACCCTGCTCCGTCGCTATCGGGCTCGGCAGTCATGACCTTGGAGTCGCCGACACGTCGGTGGATCTCTACAAGCGCGGGATGGTGCCGCTCCTGCTCTTCACGGGGGCCACGAGCCCCACAACCCGCAAGCGGATGCCCCGGGGCGAAGCTATCCACTACCGGGAACGGGCACTCGAATTGGGCGTTCCCAGTGCGGCTGTCCTTGTGGAGCCGAGAGCGAGCAACACAGGTGAGAACATCCGCTTCTCGCGGGAAGTGCTGGAGGAGGAGGGCGTCGAGGTGACCTCCGTTCTCCTGGTCAGCAAGCCGTACGAGGAGCGCCGGGCGTACGCCACTGCCCGCAAGCTGTGGCCTGAGGTGGAGATCGTCAGCGCTTCGACACCGATGAGCCTGGACGAATACGTGGACTCCATCGGTGACGCGCGTTTGGTGATCGACATGCTTATGGGCGCATTGCAGCGCCTGATGATCTACCCGGATCAGGGATTCATGATCAGCCAGCTCGTACCTGCCGACGTATCCGAGGCGTACCAGCGCCTCCGCCAAGCCGGTTTCACCAGCCGACTCCTGGCCACCGATTCGCCCTCCGCTTGACCGATGCCGAGAGCTGTTACAGGTTTCTCTACCTCATCAAGGCACCCGGCTGCGCTCCGCTCCGCCGGGCGCGCTTCCCGGCTCTGGCTGCGCCCGCGCTCCTGCCTTCGGCCCGCTCGGCGCTGCCGCCGCCGACGCGCGCCCGCAGTGGATAGGCCCGTGGGGCATGAGACGAGAACCAAGCCCGCGGCTTCACGATGATGCCTCCGGCGGGGGCGCTCAGACTCCGGGATGGGACGGGGCGCCGTTCGCGAGTGCCGGCCGGAGCGGGGCGAGCGTCGTGGGGCTCCCATCCCGACCACCTTCGACCCAGGCAGAGCCGAGCAGTCGCGGCCCAGGGCGTCAAGGTCGTTCGTACAGTGGCGCGCTCCACCTTGACGCCCTGAACCACGACCGCTCCACGACGTGTGGGTCGAAGGCGGACGGGATGGGAGCCGGGGTGGGTAGTGGTTAAGGCAGCCCTCCAGCCTCGCCGCGCGATCAGTATGGAGCTGGCACGAGCGCACCCGGTCGAGGAATCGCCCGATACACAGCGAACGGAATGAGAGAAAATCCAGGGTGCTGCGGAAGGTCGATAAAGCCGATTCTCCCCAGGCTGCGCATCTGCGAGTTCATAACCTCTGCGAAAGCCCCTCGACTTACCGTCTCATCTTCCTTCATAAATCCCTGATCAGGCAGCTCTCCTTCCTCCGACCCGTAGCTACCGACCGTGCCGACCAGCGTGAGTTCCTGAACCTCCGCTCCATAGCGAGCGAGAAGGATATCAGCCTCACTGTCGAGGTATTGCCTACCCTCTTGCAGGCGAGCGCTAATCAGGACACCCTCCGCAGGGGTCAAGTTGATGTGAAGCCCCGGACTGAACATCCCCTTAGACACCTGCACAAAGGAACGGAGCATCTTTGGAGTAATTCCAGCCATAGGGGGAAAGTCAGGGATCAGGTCCTCCAATTGTTCGGAGGTCGATGAATTAGCCCCCTTACCCGTCGGAGGCTGCTTACCTCCCCCCGGCTTCCCCTGCTTCCCCTTCGAGGGCGCGGGATCGGTTCCGTCGAGAGAGAAACCAAGTCCAGCCAGACCAGCGCTGACGGACGCGAAGGCTGCGAATGAGGCCGCCACGTAGCGCGCATCAAAAAACGAGCCCATCGCCGTAACTCTCACGAACGATCCAGGCGGGTACGACTTCTTGAGTTCGCCGGAATTCCATTGCGTCAAGTTGGACACCTCAAGCGAGATGTCGTCAAGGAATCCCTGCTCCTCAAGAAATCCTTCAAGCATGGGGAATAGGGCATCCCCCATCGACTTATTTGTGTACGTCTCATCCGAGGAACCTTGAAAATGTTGGGCTGCAACTCGCGGTCCCACCGTGGTCCTTTTCTCCGTCCGCCCCGTCTGCCGCGATTCTTCCGCGACGCCCCCATCCAACTGAGCCAGCATCGCACGCACCTTATTGGTGTCCACGTAGAGAAATTCTCGCAGGATCACTTGGCCCCTCCACCTTCGGATGGGCCAACCTTAAGGGCTCGGGGCGTGCGATGAGGCAGACTCCGCAGCAAACCAATCGTTTGATGCGGACGATCGGGGCCGGGGCCGTCGTGGGGCCGTACGAGGGTGCACGACGGCGACTATTGATGACAACTGGCGACCCGCAATGACCAGGTCAGCCCGTTGCGCGCAAGGAGGGGCGCAGGTCAGCGACCCGGCCCCTCACTTCTTCGGCTACTGATCGAGCAGGGGTTCATGGTCGGCTCGGCGGCTGCAAAGGCCCTTGATCGTGGCGCGGTGCGCCATGCTGTCGCTTCCAGACGAAGATGCCGTACGCCACGACGATGCACCTGTCGGACGCCGAGGGTGTTGTCAGTGCCCGGCCCTACGATCCTCCTATGCGAAGAGGAGCGATCACGCGAGAGTCCGTGCTCAAGGTCCTGGCGGAGCATGACCAATTGGGGCGTGAAGCCTTCCTGGCGAAGTACGGCTTCGGGGAGGCGCGGTCGTACGTCCTGGTTCATGAGGGCCAGGAGTACGACTCCAAGGCCGTTGCCGGGGTGGCCCACAAGTGGGATCAGGGGCGGGCCCTCACGCGGGACGAGTTCAGCGGCGGCAAGGATCATGCCGCGGCGTGGCTCAAGCGGGTTGGCTTCCAGGTCAAGGCCATCAAGAACCCGGACTGGGCTCGCGACGAGATCATCCTTGCCTGCCACCTAGTGATGGAGAACGGTTGGAAGGGGCTGGACGCGGAGGACGGCCGGGTGGTGGAGCTGTCTGCCCTCCTCCAGTTGCTTCCCATCCACGCGGAGGCGGACCGCAACGAGAAGTTCCGCAACTCTAACGGCGTCGCGCGCAAGACGTTCGACATAGCCACTCGCCACCCGGACTACCGGGGGAAGCCCACCAACGGCGGCGCGCTGGATGTCGCTGTGTTGCACGAGTTCCTTGCCCGGCCCCAGGAGATGACCGAGGCCGCGCGGCTGATCCGTCAGGGCATCGCGACCGGCGAATTGCAGTCCTTCGCACCGACTGAGGACGAGGAGTTCGACGACGACTTCAGCGCGCCGGAGGGGCGGCTGCTCATGCGGCGGCACCGGGCGCGTGAACGGAACAAGAGCCTGCGCAAGAAGAAGATCGCTTCTGTCCTCCAGCGTGGCGGGCAGCTCGCTTGTGAGGCGTGCGGCTTTGACTTCGAGAAGGTCTACGGGGACCGCGGTGCCGGGTACATCGAGTGCCACCACGTGCTTCCGCTTCACATCGCAGGAGAAGGCCGCACCAAGCTCAGCGATCTCGCCCTCATCTGCGCCAACTGTCACCGCATGATCCACCGGCGTGCGCCATGGCCGACCCCTGAGGATCTGCGAGCCTCGATAGAGCAGAAGCATGCAAACGACAGGCGCGCCGCGGCGACGTTGACGCGACCCCGCAGGGCGGCCGACGAGCAGATGCCGAACCCCTGAGCTGACATCCACTGCCGACATCAACGTCGGTGCACACCGGCAGCTCCGGAGAACCTTGGACGGCAGCCGCGGCCGGTCCCGCCAGAGTGCTCAACCGCCTCCGACCGCTCTCCTAAAGCGGGTGTCGCAGGTTCGAATCCTGCCGGGGGCACAGAAAAGCAGCAGTTCAGGAGCCCTTCTGCCCGTAAGGGCGGGAGGGCTTCCGGCGTACGGCACACATCGTGCGGCACACTTCAGCACACCCTCTCGTGTGGATGAACCGGCCCGGCGTCGGCAGGGGAAGCCGGTCGAGCGACGTGCGTCGCTGATGCGGGTCGCCATGAAGCCGGAGTACGAGGGCTACGGGCCGCTGATCCTTGACGCGGGCACTCCGAAAATCGGGCGCAAGATGCCGCTCCCAAGGATCCCGGCCTTCTGCGTGTCCACAGCGACTGCTGGATCGAGGAAGCGCCCACCATCTGGATCCAAGGACAGCTCACACCGCCCGGCGGAACCACGCCGTGATGGAGGAGGCGCGATCTTCTTGGACCAGCCCTTCGGCAGTCCTCCCGTGTTCTGGCGGAAGGCACCAGCACCTGTCAGGATCCGGCTGTGACCGAGACTTCGACCTCTTCGATAATCAGCAGAGCACTCGACTGGGCAGGGCTCATACCGTCCTCGATGCTCTTTTCGCTCGGCATCAGGGACTACCGCGAAGGCGCTTCCATAGCCTGGCCGATAGGCGGAGCCGTCCTGGTATTCGTCAGTCTCTGGGTGGTCTATCGCGGCTTGCCTCACCGGAGAGAGGGGACCCTCGTACCGCCACAGGAGTAGGACGCTCCGTGCCGGTCCGCAAGGCACTCCCTCAGGGCTCGTCGCCGTGCACCCTGCCATTCAGGTCGAACAGCAGCCACTCCAGCCACTCGGCCGTGACCCCGAGCTCCCTCGCCCAGCCATGCATGGTGCTCACGTACACGGCGTATCTGGTCGGCCAATGGCCGACTCCCGCTGCCTCTCTGCTCGTCCAGCCCAGCGCGTTCAGTGAGCGGAAGACCCGGACGTCGAGGATCAGGGCCCGGTCTGCATCGGGGGCCCGGTCGTCCACGGCCGCGAACCACTTGGTGAAGAAGGAACGCCCGACGCCGTTGAGGGTGAACCGGGCATAGGCCGACTTCAGGTCCCCGCTCCGGACCGACGCGCGGGTGGTCCGCAGGACGTCCTTCAGGCGGGCGTCCGAGAGGGCAGCGGACGTGTGGCGTGGGCCGCGGCCGTTGGTCGTGCCCGAGCCCCAGATCATGACGGCCACGAACAGGTCGCGGAGCCCGTCGGGGTCGTCCTCGACGGGCGACCGCAGCGCCGTCACGTCATCCCGGCTGATCTCGCGGTCTCCCTGCCGGCCGGTCGTGCATGCCGTGCCGGTTTCGAGAACGTGCCCTGCTGCGAACGGCTCCAGCCAGGGGCGCCAGGTGTCCGGGCGAAAGCGCACCGGGCCCTGGCTGCGCCGGGCATGGGCGTCGACGAGCCTTCGCAGCTCTTCCAACAGGTTCCCTTCCAGGCAACGACAAGCGGGCTTCGCAGCCTATGAGTTGGCGGTGCTCCGGCGGCCCGCTTTCGCGAGAACGCGGTGACGCGGAACCGTGCGGGGCCCTGCCCCTCCCACACCGTACGGGCGTATGCGGCAAGAGCATGGGCGTGCGCCAGGTTGCCGACTAGAGTCACTCCATCACTGCTGGTTATGGGGCCAGGGCGAGGTGCATACACGCCGAGCCGCTGGTGGGGAGGGCCTGTAGAGCATGAGCCGTCGCTCCAATGGGTTGGTCGGTGTCTGGGCTGAAGCGCAGCGCCAACAGCAACGTCAACAAGAGGCGCACGCCGGGTACCAGCGGGATCTGGACAGGCAGCAACGCGCCCATCAGCGAGAGATCGCCTCCAGCTATCGCGAGCAGCGCAGGGCGTACCGGGAGCAGGGCGAGGCGGAGGCGCGTCGGCGTACGGAGGAACTCGGCACGCAGGTCGAGTCGTTGCAGCGGCTGCTCGCGGAAGGGTGCCGGGCCCCGGCGTTCAGGGTGGGCGCCTTGGCACGGGCCGAGCAGGTCGCGGCGTTCGCCCCGGGGCAGCTCGCGCAGCCCGTCCGCATGCCGGAGCAGCATCAGTATCAGCCGCAGGGAGGCTGGACCGCCTCCCGGCGAGCCCAGGCGCAGGCGGAAGCGCAGGCCTCGTTCGAGCGTGACCGGCAGGCCGCCCAAGCTGCGGAGGCGCAGCGCCTGCAGCAGTTGGCCGCCTATCGGCAGCAGTACGAGCATTGGGCCGAGGGGCAGTTGGGCGAAGTCCGCCGGCACAACGCTGCCATCACGGCGATGACGACAGGGCTGCGCAACGGGGATCCCGAGGCCGCCGTGGAGTACTTCTCCGCCGCCCTCTACGCCTCGACCGGGTGGCCGGAGGGCCTGCCCCGTCAGGTGTCGGCGGCCTACGACGCCGGGGCACGGCAGTTGGTGCTGAACTGGGAGCTGCCCCGGTACGACGTCGTGCCGGAGGCGAAGTCGGCGCGCTACATGATCAACGCCGATCAGGTGAAGGACTCGCCCCGCCCGGCCACGCAGCGGCGCACCCTGTACCGGGACGTCCTCGCGCAGTGTCTCCTGCTGGTGTTGCGTGATCTCTTCGCCGCCGATGAGTTCGGGGCGCTGGAATCGGTCGCGTTGAACGGGTTCGTGGACGATCACGACCCGACGACCGGCCGACGGGCACCCATGTTCCTCGGTACGGTCATGGCCTCGCGCTCGACCTTCGCCGCCCTGCACCTGGAGCAGGTGAACGCCGTCACCTGCCTGGTGGACGGGCTCCGGGGACAGCTCTCGACGCGCCCGGACCAGTACGCGGCCGTACGCCCCGGACGGGTTCCCGAGGACGTCGGGAACGGGGTCGTCACCCACGGAGGCGGCGAAGAGCCGGATCTGTACGAGATGGACCCCATCGCCTTCGAAGGGCTGGTCGCCGACCTGTTCCGGGCCATGGGCATGCAGGCCGTGACCACCCAGCGCTCGAACGACGGCGGGGTGGACGTCGACGCGCTGGACCCGACCCCGATCCGTGGCGGCAAGATCGTCGTTCAGGTCAAGCGATACCGCAGCACCGTGCCGCCCACAGCCGTCCGCGACCTGTACGGCACGGTCCAGGACGCCGGGGCCAACAAGGGAGTGCTCGTCACGACGTCCCACTTCGGCCCCGGCGCCCACACCTTCGCCAACGGCAAGCCCCTGGAGCTGGTCGCGGGCTCCGAGCTGGTCGACCTCCTGCACCGGCACGGGCTGCGCGGGCGGCTGGGCAGCGGGGGCGAAGAGGCGGGGGCGGTGCCCGCCCAGCGGACGGCGCCGGACGGCGTGAGCGGGACGGATGACGACGACCACAACGTGCTGGGCATGTACTGGTCGGGCAACGTCGCCCTGGACGTCTGCGCGCTCGTCTGCCACGGCAACCGGGTCCTGGACGACGACCACTTCGTCTTCTACAACAACCCCCGGACGCCCGACGGCACGGTCCGCGCGCTCGTTCCCCTGGCGCCGGACAAGGCCGCCATCCAGGTCTCCTTCGACGCTCTGCCCGCCCGCGCCGACCGCCTGGTCGTCATCGCCGCCATCGATCCCGTCGCCAACCCCGCGGCCGATCTCTCCGGATTCGCCGACGCCGGTATCCGGCTGCTCGACGCCGAGGGAACACCGCTCGACCAGCTGGACGTCTCCGACGGCCGCGACAACGAGACCGCCCTCGTACTGGGGTCCTTCCGCCGCCGCGCCAACGGCGACTGGAAGTTCGTCACCGGCGGCCGCGGCTACGCGGGCGGACTGGAGGAGCTGGTCCAGGATTACGGCATCGAGGTGGATTAGGCGCCCCTACTTCACGCAGACCTCGTCCTTCCCGGGCAGCCTGCCCGTCGCCAGGTACCGGTTGACCTTGGTGTCCACGCACGCGTTCCCGTACTCCCCGTACACCGCATGGCGGTTGGCGCCCTTGAGGGTGAGGAGCCTGGAGCTGGGCAGCTGGTCGTGCAGGGCGACGCTGCTCCGGTAGGTGGTGCGCGGGTCGCCCGTGGCGGCGACGATCAGGGACGGGGCGTCGTGGCGGACTCGGGTGGGGTTCTCGCGCGGGGCGTTCCAGAACGCGCACGGGCCGATGTTCTCGGTGAGGGGGCCGAACAGGGGGTGGGCGGCGCGGGTGCGTTCGATGTCGCGCCAGTAGAGCTCGGGGTCGCGCGGGGCCGGCACGTCTCCGCAGATGATCGCCATCTGGGCGCTGCCGGAGGGCGAGTCCGAGCCGCTCAGCGCGAAGCGGAGCATCTCCCTGAACTCCGGTGACGGGGTCGCGGGTCGGCCCTTCGCGGCCTCGGCCAGTACGGAGACCTGCTCGGCCAGGGACGCCCGTGCCCCGTCGGTGTCGTCGGCTATGCCCATGAAGAGGAACATCGGTATGTGGGTGTCGTCGACCCGGAAGGCGTCCGCTGCGGTGCCGATGGTCAGAGGGGCGCGCGCCGCCCTCGCCATCACGCGGTCGATGGTGGCGAGCACGGCCGAGCGGGTGCGGCCGAGGCCGTAGGCCGCGTGGTGGCCGGCCGCCCAGGAAGCCCAGGCGGCCAGCGCCCGGTCGTTCTCCCGTACCGTGCCCTTCAGCAGCCGGGGGCCGTAGTCGCCCGGGGCCACCGCACCGTCCAGGACCATGCGGTCGTACCGTCCGGGGAACATCTGCGTGTAGACCGTGCCCAGGTAAGTGCCGTACGAGTAGCCCAGGTAGGAGATCTTCCGCTCGCCCAGCGCGCCCCTGATCACGTCCATGTCCCGGGCGGTGTTGCGCGTGGTGACGTGCGGGAGGACCGAGGCATTGGTGGCGCGGCACTTCTGGGCCAGGCCCTTGCTCAGGGCCACCTGACGGTCGAAGCCCGCCCGGCCCGCACCGGCCGAGAACCAGGTGAAGCTGACGGGCCAGCCGCAGTCCAGCGGGGTGCTGCGGCCGACGAAGCGCGGGTCGAAGCCGATGATGTCGTAGCGGGAGCCGACCTCCTTCATCGCCTCGCGGGTGTACGGCGGGGACTCCAGCGCCGTACCGCCGGGGCCGCCGTTGTTGCGGAGGATCGCGCCGATGCGATGGCGGGTGTCGGTGGCCTTGAGGCGGGATATCGCGACCGTGATCGTGCGGCCCCGGGGAGCGGCGTAGTCCAGCGGGACCGTTACGTCAGCGCACTGCACGCCCGCCTTGTCCAGGTCGCCGCCCATCGTGTCCTCGGGGGACTCCCGACAACTGCCCCAGGCGAGGCGTTGGTCGTAGTAGCGGTCCAGTTGCCCGCCGGTTTGCGCTGCGGTGGGGTGCGTTCCAGTGGTGTCCGTTGCGGTGGTGTTCGTTGCGGTGGGGTGCGTTCCGGGCGTCTTTGTCGCCACGCCCGTGGGCGGTGCCGCCAGGGCTGGTGACGCCGTGAGGCCCAAGGCGAGTGCGAGGAGTGCGGCTGCGGTGCTGCGGGCCGCCGGGCTGTGGGTGATCTTCTCTGCGTATCTCACCCATCAGACGCTAGAAGTCCGGGCGTTCGCACTCACTACGGCTGGCACCCCAGTTCACGAGGGGGTCAGCTCTCCCGCTTTCATGGGACTACCACCATCCCGGCCCGTCCGCCGAGCAAGGATCCCTTCGATCACCCACCACGCGTTCCGTGCCATCACCGGGTTCGACTCCCGGTAGGCGGCGAGCTCCATCACCGCGATCGACAGGGCCCAGCCGCGCCCCCTCTCCCAGGTCTCCTCATCGGCCTCGACCGCCGTTCGGAACGTCTCCCTGGCCCCGGCCGGCAGGAGGTACCAGGCGGCGATCAGGTCGACGGCGGGGTCGGCCAGGCCCATGCAGGCGAAGTCGATCACCCCCGTGAGGCGGCCGTCCGCGACCAGGACGTTGCCCGGCTGGAGGTCCCCGTGCACCCACACGGGCGCGCCCGTGAAGGCCGGGGCGGTCAGCGCCTTGTCCCAGGCGGTGGTGGCCGCCTCCGCGTCGAGGACGCCGTCCAGCTCGGCGATCACCTTGCGTGTCACGGCGTCCCGGTCGGCCAGGGGTTCACTGCGGTACGCGGGCGGGGCCTCCGTGGTGTCGATCCGGCGCAGCGCGAGGACGAACTCCGCCAGGTCCGCGGCGAAGAGCTCCGGGGCCCAAGTGCCCGTTCCAGGAGTGGGGTTCGTGCCCTCCAGCCACGTGCACACCGACCATGGCCGGGGGAAGTCCTCGGCTGGTGCCCCCTGGGCCAGCGGCGCCGGGACGGGCACCGGCAGCTGCGGGGCCAGCCGGGGCAGCCAGCGGTGCTCCGTCTCCACGTCCGCCGCGCTGCCCTCCGTACGCGGCAGCCGTACCGCCTTGTCGTCGCCCAGGCGGTAGACCGCGTTCGCCGTCCCGCTCGCGTCGACCGCCCGCACCGGGAGGTCTGCCCAGTGCGGGAACTGGGCGGCGATCAGCGTGCGTACGACAGTTGCGGAGTCGAAGGTCGCGGAGTCGGGGGTCATTCGGTGAGTGAACCAGGTGGGTCCGCGGCGGCACAACGTCGGTCGTACGTCACCGGGGTACGGGGCCCCTCCTCCGCGAAATCCGGTCGTGGACGCGCCCGTGGCCTGCGAGTGTGTCCTGCATGAACGCAGCCCCGTCCGCCGACCCGGCACCCGTGCCCGTGCCGGGCAACGCACCGGACACCGGCCCGGTCCGGCACTTCGACTCAGGGCGCTGGCTGGCCCAGTTCGCCGGCCTCGTGCTGGTGGTCTGTCATCGGTGCGGGGGACGCGCGCACGTCGTCCCACACCCCGGACTCCCCGAAGTCCGTTATTTCAGCGAGCTGTTGTTCCAGCCGCGCCGGCTGGCCTGCGGAGGGTGCGGCGCCGTCGCCGGGTGGCAGCCGGGGATGCGCGGGGCCGGGCTCGTCGGGGCCAGGCTGGGCGGTACGGAGGATCCGTTCTTCCATCGGCCCCTGTGGTTGCAGACCCGGTGTACCGGCCGCATTCTGTGGGCCTACAACGAGGAGCACGTCGACCATCTGTCGGACTATGTCCGCGCCACCCTGCGCGAACGCGGAGGCGCCGGCACCACGATGGCGATGTTCGCCCGGCTGCCCCGCTGGATGAAGCTGTCCAGCAACCGGTCGGAGGTCCTGACCGGCCTGGAGACGCTGCGCGGCCTGGCCGGGCGGTCCGCACCCACCGACCGGTCCGACGCGGCGCATGAGCGCGGTGACCGTTCGAGGGCTTCCGGAGCGCTGCACTTCCGGGGCGGACCGTACGAAGACGCCCCCTGACCTACGTCCCGTACGGACAGGCCTAATTCCCGTCCGCGGACAGTCCTGCCCCCCTACGCGGACAGCCCCTACGCCCGGCATGGACGACCGGTACCCCTCAGCGGCACTCCACCATCATCTGCGCCGCCGCATGGTGCGCCCCGACCCGGTCCGCCGCGCCCCAGTCCCGGCCCCGGTCGATGAGGAGCACCGCGAACGTGTCGCCCTTGACCGGGTAGTTGCCCACCTCCACCGGGCTCCCCCGGTGCCGTGTCTGGCGTATCGCGAACCCGGTGTACGCGGAGTCCGCGTCGGCCGGGTTCGAGAGCACCCGGTACATGGTCGGGTCACCCGCCACATCGCGGGGGCGCCCTTCCGGCACGAACACCGTCAGCGCGCACTCGCGGAAGCCCTCGCCGAGGTGCCAGGACCAGGTGGCGGTGGAGCCGCGGTCCTCGGTGGGGCTGCCCGACATGGGGACGGCGCTGAACCGGCCGTCGCAGCCGCCGCCGGTGAAGCCGCCGGAGGTGACCGCGTACCAGCCCGCCTCGCCCCTCTCGAAGCGGCCGTTCTCCCGGTACTCCCCCGCCATGCAGCCCGGGCCGGTCCATGCGGTGAAGCGGCGGCCCTCCTCCGGGGGATTCGGGGGAGCCGCAGGGTCCGGGGGATCCGGCACCTCCGGACTCGACGGCTCCTCGGCCGGTGGCGCGCCGGGGGCCTCCTCGCCCGGGGCGATACGCGTGGGGGCCCCGCCCCCGATCCGGTCCGGCAGGGCGCCCGCCCGGCCCGCCGCGTCCGTACGGCTCGGGCCGCCGCCCACGCTCCCGCCGCCCGACAGAAGCAGCGCGGCCACCGTCGCCAGGCCTCCGGCCGCGACCACAACTCCCGTCGCGAGCAGGGCTTTACGTCGTCGGGGCAGGGTGGAGACGCGGCCCGTCAGGGTCTCGTGCGCGACCCAGGAGCCGTCGCCGGCCGCCGTCCGGGAACGGGCCGCTCCGCAGCCGGGGCAGACCATCCCGGGCAGCGCGCCGCGTTGACCGCCGCAGTGTTGGCACCTCATGCCAGGACACCTTGCCAGGGCGGCGGCCTCAGAGGGAGGGCCCACAAACGATGGCCCGTACAGCGATCGGTTTAAGACCTGGTGCGGCGGCCCGTACAGCCGTCAGTTTCGCAACGTCCTTGCACAAAAGGACGGTTCGGCTCAGCTGAGCTCCTCCGGGCACGGTGTCCCCGGCTGCAGCTGATACGGGGCCGCCAGCCGGTACACCCCCGGCTTCGGCGCGAGGAGTTCGACCCACTCGTCGCCGTACGGGCCCTCCTCGATCTTGTTCAGGCAGCCATGGATGTTGTCGTAGGTCTTCGGAGCGGTCTCGTCCTCCTGCGTCCGCAGCTTGGACTCCTCGGTCTCCTGCGGCCGCTCCAGGCTCCTGCCCTGCTCGTCGACGAGGCCGAGCCAGCGCGAGTACGGGACCCGGATCAGCACCCGGCCGGCCGACTCGACCCGGATCGTCATCTCGTTCGCGCCCGCCTTCTCCACCGTCGCGGGCGGATCGGCGAGCGGGGTCGGCTCCAGGACCCGGTAGAGCTTCCAGTTCTCGTCGCCCCATATCTCACGGAGGTAGGAGAGCCCCTTCCCGACGAGTTCCGTCTCCCGCTCGGCGCCGCCGTCCGGCCTGCCGGTGGGCAGCACCACGTAGTGGACCGCCCAGCGGTCCAGCCACTGGCGGTAGTTGACCGCGTTCAGGGTGTCGTCGTAGAAGAGCGGGTTGCGCTTCATGTCGGCCTGCCGGTTCCAGCCGCGGGCCAGGTTGTACGTGGCCAGCGCCGAGGCCTCCCGGTGGCTGCTCGCGGGGATCACCTCGACCCTGCCCCTCTCGGCCCCCACCTGCTGGAGCTGGTTGACCAGGGGGGCCAGCGAACGGGCCCAGGAGGCGGTGGGGGTGGTGCGGACGATGTCGTCGACGCCCTTGAAGCCGATCCAGAAGTTGAGCCCGGCGAACGCGAGGACCAGCGCGTACCAGCGGCGGCTGCGCGGCACCGTGTACGGCAGGGCGGCGAGCAGCACGATCCCGGCGAACAGCATCGCCATGCGGGTCACGTTCGACCCGATCTGCGAGTCGATGAAGTAGGTGAGCACGGTGCCGAGGCCGTAGACGGCGGCCGCGGTGCGGACCGTGCTCCAGTCGCGCGGTACGAGGACGAAGACGAGCACCGAGAAGAGGAACGGCAGCGACACCGTCCCCAGCGACATCGGCTGCGTACCGGAGAACGGGAAGAGCAGCGAGGACAGCGCCACCACGGCGACCGGGGCGAGCCCGATCGCGTACGCGCCGGGGCGCCGCTTGTGGAGGAAGAGCGCGGCGGCGACGACCCCGAGGAAGAGCCCGGCGACCGGGCTGGACGCGGTGGCCAGTGCGGCGAGCGGGGCGGCGACGGCCGCCTTGGCCCACCGCTTGTACCGCCAGCGGTGGGGCCAGCAGAAGACTGCGGCGACGGCTCCGACGGCGAACATCATGCCGAGTCCGAACGTCACCCGCCCCGAAAGCGCGTTGCACAGGTAGGCGAAGACCCCGGCGAGCGAGCAGGCCAGCGGATTGCGCACGGCCCGGACCCGGACCAGGATCAGTGCGGTCAGCCCCGCCGAGACCGTACCGACGATCATCATCGTCGAGCGGACGCCGAGCAACGACATCAGATACGGGGAGACCACGCTGTACGAGACGGGGTGCATGCCCCCGTACCAGGCGAGGTTGTACGCGGTGCCCGGGTGCCGGCCCACGAACTCGGCCCAGGCGTCCTGCGCCGCGATGTCGCCGCCGCTGTTGGCGAAGAAGAGGAACCACAGGACGTGGGTGACGGCCGCGGCGGCCGTGGCGATGGTGACGGGGTGGCGCAGCAGCCGCCGGGTCAGGGGGGTGGCCGGCTCGGGGGCGGCGGGGCGCGCGGGAGGTCCCGGTGTTTCGGATTCCGGCGTACGGGGGGACGGCAGCAGGACGCGCGGGGCGGCGCTGTCGCTCTTCCCGGTGGTGCTGTCCGCCTCGCGGCCGGGTCTCGGCTCCGCGGTGGTCACTACGGCTCTCCCCGTCCTCCGGCGGCCCCGTACGCCTTTCAGGACGCGTCCCGGCGTCCTTCAGTTGTCCGGGGACGCTAACACGTACCTCCGACACATACCCCTGACATGGAGCGGGGTGAGCGATGCCGCTCACCCCGTCCCGCGCCTGTCCTCGTACCGCTGCCTGCTCAACCGATCCTGGTCAGCTTGTCGCCGAAGGCCGGCTCGGTCAGGTCGTCCTGGAGCACCACCGGTGCCGTGACCTTTCCGGTGCCCGTGCCCACGGTGACCATGCCGACCTCGCTGCCGGCCTTCGCGGCGTGCGTGATGCCCTTGCCGCTGTCGGTGACCTTGAGCTCGACCTCCAGGCCGGCCCAGCCGACCGCCTTGAGGTTCTTCGTCGCTATCACCGGGGTCTGTGCGCCGAATCCGTTGTCCACGTACCCGACCACGTCACCCTTCTTCACCACCGTGGTGGAGGTGGGGGCCTCCTGCGCGTCCTTGATCAGCTTCAGGCTGTTGGTCAGCGACAGCGTCAGGCTGTCGTAGACCCTGCCGGTACCGGCCTGCTGGCCCATGACCGCTCCGTAGATCCACAGCGTCTTGCCGTCGACCACGGTGTTCGCGGACCAGAGCAGGTTGCCGCCCGCCGGGGTGGAGGACCCGGTCTTGATACCGCTCACGCCCGGCTCCAGGAGCAGCGTGTTGTTGTTGTAGATCTTGCCGTCTATGCCCTTGATCTCGATCTCGGGCATGTCCACGATCTTCCGGAACACATCGTTCCGCATGACCGCCTGCGCCAGCTTCAGCTGGTCGGTCGCGGTGGAGACGGTGGTCTTCTTCAGGCCGCTCGGGTCCGTGTACGTCGAGTCGGTCATCCCGAGGTCCTTGGCCGCGTCGTTCATCTTGTCGATGAACTTGTCCTCGCTCCCCGCGTCCCAGCGGGCGAGCAGCCGCGCCGCGTTGTTCCCCGAGGGGATCATCAGCAGCTGGAGCATCTGGCGCTGGGTGAGCTGCTGGCCCTTGGTCAGGGGTGCCGTCGACTCGTCCGCGTTCTTGGACTCGTCCTCCGCCTTCTGGTCGGCGGTGATCGTCTCGCCCTCCTCGTCGCCCTTGAGGGGGTGCTCCTCGAGGATCACGTAGGCCGTCATGACCTTCGCGACGCTCGCGATGGGCGCCGGCTTCTGCGCCCCCTCGGAACCGAGCGACCCGACGCCGTCCACCATCACGGCGGACTGCCCCTGGCCCGGCCAGGACAGCTTCGTCTCGCCGCCCTCGAAGGTGTACGTCGGCTTCGCCGTGAGCTCCAGGGCGGGCTCCGGCAGCGGGCGCATGACCTGCACGATCGCAAAGACGATCAGCAGGAGGAGGACCAGCGGGGTCCAGATCTTGACCCGCCGGACCGCCGTGCGGACCGGGGTCTCGGCCGGCGGCGGAGTGTTCGTCAGCTCGGCGAGCAGGTCGAGCGGAGGCCTGGGCGGCAGCGGCTGCTGCCGGGTCCGCTCGGCGGCCGCCCAGGAGGGGGCGGACGGGGCCGCGGAGGCGGTCTCCGGGGCGGCGGCCGGTGTGCCCGTGGGGGTCCCGGTCTCCGGGGTCTCCGGCGCGCGGGGCGCGGGGGCCGGCCGTGCCTCGTCGGAGCGCAGGGGCACGAAGGTGCTCGTACGCTCGACGGCACTCTCGGGCTTGCCCTGCTCGGGCGCCTCCTGCTCGGACTTGCCCTGCTCAGGTGTCTCCTGGTCGGGTGTCTTCCGCTCGGGCTCGGACTGTTCCGGCTTCCGGGATTCCGGCGTGCGCGGTTCCGGCTTCTGCGGTTCCGAATTCTTCGGTTCCGGCTCGGCCTGCTTCGTCGGCGAGGCGCTCCCGGACGCGCCTCGGGCCTTGTCGCCCGCGGCCTTGAGCTCCTGGAGTTCCTGCGGCGTGAGCTTCAGCGCGGTCGTCGGCTGGTCGACCCGCCCTGCGGGTACGACCGCCTTGAAGACGGCCGTGGGCTGATCGATTCCTCGCAGGTCGGAGCCGGTGCCGGCGTCGGGACCTGAGGTGCCGCCGTCCGGGTCGGGGTCGGATTCGGAGTCGGATTCGGAGTCGGCCGCGGTTCCCGCACGGTCGGCTGCAGTTGCGCGCTCCGTCCCGGCATCGGGCTCTTCAGCGGGCTCGGGCTCCTCAGCGGACTCTTCAACAGGTTTGGGGGCGGCCTTGGACTCGGCGTCAGGCTCGACATCCGCGTCCTCGTCCGCGTCCACGCCAGCGTCTGCGCCTGCACCTGCGTCAGCGGCCGGCTTGTCCTCCGGCTGCCCCTCGCCCTTGTCGTCGCCCTCGGCCTCCGCATCGACCCACGCCGCCACCACGGCCCGCAGCCGTACGTCACCGGGCTCCGGCTCACTCTCCGCCGCGTCCTCCGCCGCGTCGGCAACGGCGGCCGTGTCCTCCACGTCACCCTCAGAAGGCTCTGCGGCCGCATCAGGGCCCTCGGAGCCCCCGGAGTCCCCTACGGGCTTCTGGGGCGTTACAGCGCCCTCAGCGGCCTCCGCAGGCTCCTCCTCGGCAGACTCGACAGGCTCGGCAGGCGCCTCCGGCGCACGCACGGCCTCGTCCTCCGGAAGCCGCGGCCGGAAGACGGCAGTGGCCGTGTCCGTCGTCGCCTCGTCCACAGCCTCGTCCGCAACGGCACCCGCAGCCGCAGTCGTGTCCGCGTCGGCCTCCGCACCGGGTTCGCGGAACACCGCAAAGCGCGGGTCGCGTTCCTCCGCAGCCGTCCCCGACGACTTCCGCTGCTCCGTTTTGTCGGGGGACTCGCCCGCCACCGATGCCTCCTCATGCGCTGCGGGGCAACCCCGCGCTGTCCGAACCATCTACCAGTGTCCTGTGTGAACCCCTGGCCGAGCTGCTAGACGAGAACGACATACCTACTGGTTCCCATACAAAGCAGTCAGGCGCTCTCGACAGATGAATGTGAGAGGGGTCACCCTGTCAGACATCCACGCGGGGAGGCATGGATGGGCAGGAGCCGCAGAACAATCCCGGAGGAGCTTCTGTTGCTCGCTCTGGACCCGACCACGGGTACCACAGCGCAGCCGCAGTCGCTCGACCTCGGCCTGGCCGGGGCACAGCTAGTGGAGCTGGCTCTGGCAGGACGGATAGCCCCTGACGGGGATCGTATCGCCGTGGTGATGCCACGGCCGACAGGAGATCCGACACTGGACTCCGCACTGGAGCTGCTGCGCCGTCGTGGCAGCCCGGTCCGGGCGGTCCACTGGATCGGCGGACCCCGGCTGGGGCTGCGCCAGATCTATCTCGCTCATCTGGAGCGGTGCGGCATGGTTCATGCCGTGGCGGGCCAGATGTGCGGAGTGCTGCCGACGACTCGCTACCAAGCGACGGAGACGGCCATCAGCCGGGACATCAGGGCCCGGCTGGACAGTGCGATCCGCACCGGCGTACCGCCGGACCCGCGGACCGCGGCGCTCGCCGCACTGGCCCACGCGGTCGGACTCGGCAAGCACCTGTACCCCGGGAACGAGGGGCGTTCATCGCGCTCCCGGCTCCGGGACCTGATCAGGCACGACCCCATGGGCGGCCTCGTGGCGCATGCCGTGATGGACGTCCAGAACGGTGTGGCGGTCCAGCCGCGCCGTACGCAGCAGGCAGCGGGCGTTCCGTTGCAGCCGCAAGCACAGGCACGCCGCGACAGCATGGCGCACACCGCCGCGAGCTGATCCGGCAGGCCCGAGCAGGACCCGCGCAGAGCACCGCGCGGACAATCGCACACCGCCGTACCGTCGTCATCGGACCCGGTTCGGGAGCCGCACCACGCGCGGGGCAGCCGGTTTCGACCGGCTGCCCCGCGCGCTTGCGCGCCGTATCGCACGCCCTATCGCGCGCCGGTACGTGCTCCGGTGCGCGGTCGGGGGCTTATACCGCACGCACCTGCGTGTGGCCGTTTCCCAGCGCGGCCGGGGCAAGGGGTGGCAATCTGCTGAGCAGTAGATACGCACAGCTACATAGCCGGAGGTGCACTTTCCGTGCCGTCCAACGTCAATCCCACAGTCAGGCGACGCAGGTTGGGCCAGGAACTGCGCCGCCTGCGCGAACTCAAAGGCATGACGGCCGAGGAGGTGGCGGAGCGCCTGCTGGTCTCGCAGTCGAAGATCAGCCGCCTGGAGAACGGCCGCCGCTCCATCAGCCAGCGCGACGTGCGTGACCTCTGCGGGGTGTACGAGGTCGAGGACGTCCGCATCGTCGACTCGCTCATGCAGATGGCCAAGGACTCGCGCCAGCAGGGCTGGTGGCACGCCTTCGGCGACATCCCGTACAGCGTCTACATCGGTCTGGAGACGGACGCGGAGTCCCTGCGGGTGTACGAGCCCCAGATGGTTCCGGGTCTCCTCCAGACCCGGGCGTACGCCGAGGCGCTGATCAGCGGTGCGCTGCCCGAGGCCCCGCCGTCGGACATCGAGAAGCGCGTCAACGTACGGTCCCGGCGCCAGGACCGGATCAACGCGCCGGAGAACCCGCTGCGGCTGTGGGCAGTGATCGACGAGTCGGCGCTGCGCCGGCGGGTCGGTGACAACCAGGTGATGATCGACCAGCTGGAACACCTCGTCGAGCAGTCCCATCTGCCGCATGTGACCGTGCAGGTGCTGCCGTTCGAGATGGGGGCGCACCCCGGGATCAACGGGCAGTACGCGATCCTGGAGTTCCCGGACGCCGCGGACTCCAGCGTCGTCTACATCGAGGGCGTCACGAGCGATCTCTACCTGGAGAAGGCGCACGACGTGCAGCGCTACAGCGTGATGTACGAGCACCTGAGGGCGCAGGCTCTGAACGTGGAGCAGACGCGGGAGTTCATCAGCAAGATCGCCAAGTCGTACACCAGCTGAATGTCGTGCACCGGCTGAATCAGGACACCGCACCGTCCGGCGGGTGGACACCGACGGATGCCGGCGGGTACTGACGGGCACCGAAGAGCACCCAGCGAGTCGGCGGCGGAACGATACACCGCCGCCGACTCACAGCGTAAGGGTTCCCAGCGAAATGACACCCGGTCGAGTGAACGGCCATCTCATGGACGGGGCTTGGCGAGTAGCGTCGATCACGCCAACCGGAATCTGGTTGGTGCGACTCACCCAACTCTCTGAACCGGAGTGAACATGGCTATTCTTCAGGGTGCTACGGAAATGTGGACGAAGTCGTCGTACTCCGGGGGCAACGGCGCGTGCGTCGAGGTCAAGTCCCCGGTCGCTCTCTCCATCGCCGTGCGTGACTCGAAGGCCCCCGAGGGTCCCTCGCTCACCTTCGTCCCCGGTGCGTGGAACGCGTTCGTGCGCGATGTCGCCACGGGCCCGGTCGACGCCTGACCGAAATCCGCCTGTCCGCACCACAGGCCGCACCACCGCACCACCTGATGGAGCCCTCTCGACCGGTTCGCCGTCCTGGCCGAGGGGGCTCGGCATGGCCACCGCACCCGGCGGCCGTCACCTCAGCCGGTCGACGTACCGATCGGTCCCCGGCACGGTCGGGACGAACGGGGCGACCAGCTCGACCCGCCCCAGCCCCGTCTCCGCGACCGCCGCGTCGAGTCCGGCGAAGTGCTCGGTCCAGCAGGTACGGGGGTCCTCCTGGAGGAACCACAGCAGCGTCAGCCGGGTATCCACCCCCTCGACCTGCTTCACGTACGTCATCCGGTCGCCGGGCAGGGGCGTCGGCCGGAAGACGGTCACCATGGCGGCGGGCGATCCGCTCAGCCGCTTCGGCAGGTGCCGGGAGCGCAGCCACTCCAGCAGCTCCGCCCGCCGCTCGGTCCCGTCCGCGTCGACGACCTGGAGGACGAGGCCGACGTACGGGTGGTCGAGCGCGTGGAAGTCCCGCGGCCCGGCGGCCCCGTCGCGGTAGACGGTCGCTTCGTGGTCCTGGAAGGCCGTGAAGACATGGGTCCGGTCCTGGTAGACCCGGCCGTCCCGGTTGAGCCGCTTGTTGATGGCGACGGTCCACTTCATGTGCTCGTCGTAGCGCCCCTCGGTCACCCAGTACGTCGACAGGTAGCACCCCGCACCGACGGGCCGGGCGACCGCCGACTTCTCCGGGTAGCGCAGCTCCTGGAGGTCCTTGGTGGCCACCCAGCGCCGCCCGGCGAACATCCACGGCATGGCCGTAGCGCCGGCGTAGTAGTGGTCGTCCTCGTACCAGCGGTTGTACGCGTACTCATGGCCCGGATGCGGCTCGACCATGGTGATCAGGGCATGCCCGGGGCGCACCCCGTACGGCCCCGATGCCGCCAGCTCGGCATAGCTCGCACTCCGCGTCCCGTGATCGTCGTCCACCATGTCTCCTCTCCCCTTTCCCTTCCATTCCCTTCCATCGGGCCTCGCAGCCACCTACTCTGACGCTCCGTCAGATAAACTTCCAGGGCCGGGAGGCACCGATGTTGCTCGCGGGGAAGACCGTCATCGTGTCGGGCGTCGGCGCGGGGCTGGGGCACCGGGTCGCGGAGACCGTCGTACGGGACGGAGGGCGCGCGGTGCTCGGTGCGCGCACAGCCGCGAACCTGGCGAAGAGTGCGGCGGAGATCGACCCCGAGGGCAGCCGCACCGCCCATCTGCCGACCGACATCACCGACGAGGCGCAGTGCGAGGCGCTGGCCGCCCTGGCGGTCGAGCGGTTCGGCGGGGTCGACGCGGTGGTGCATGTGGCCGCCCGGGACAGCTACTTCGGCGGGCTGGAGGACGCGGACTTCACCACCTGGCAGTCGGTCATCGATGTGAACCTCCTGGGGACGCTGCGGATGACCCGGGCCTGCCTGCCCGCCCTCAAGGAGCGCGGCGGCTCGGTGGTGGTGATCGGCACGCAGTCCGCGGTGGCCGCGCCCTCCCAGGTGTGGCAGGCGGCGTACGCGGCGTCGAAGGGGGCGCTGACCTCCGCGATGTACTCCCTGGCGCGCGAGTTGGGGCCGCACCGGATCCGGGTCAACACCGTGCTGCCGGGCTGGATGTGGGGGCCGCCGGTGCAGGCGTACGTCCAGTTCACCGCCGGCTCCGAGGGCGTACCGGAGTCCGAGGTGCTGGCCCGGCTCACCGAGCGGATGGCACTGCCGGAGCTGGCCACGGACGGGGATGTGGCGGAGGCCGTCGCATTCCTGGCCTCCGACCGGGCGCGAGCGATCACCGGCCAGTCGCTGCTGGTCAACGCCGGTGAGCTGATGCGCTGATGCGCTGACGTACCAACGTACTGACGCACCCCCTCCTCTCGACTCTCGGCCGCACGGGACCCGCATCCCGTGCGGCCTTCGCGCGCGTGGCCCGACGAAGTGCCCGCCCATCGTGTGGCCGCCGCCATGTGCGCGACAACGCCTCACAAGGTCAAGAACAAGCAAAATCGTTCGCCTTGGTGATCGGTGTTCATATATATGACCTCACGGCCTTCTTGACCGCGAGGCCGAACAGAGGGTTCAATCCCCGAAGTCCCCGCTCCCGAACGACTCCCGCACGGGGACGCCGCTGAACGGCCGTACCGACGAAGTGCGCACCCGTTCACAAGGCGGACCCCTGGAGGGGGACATGAACAGTCTCGACTGGGCTGTACTCATCGGCTACTTCGGCGTGATGGTCGCGATCGGACTCTGGTCGCACAAACGCGTGGACAACGTCAGCGACTTCTTCACGGCCGGCGGCAAGATGCCGTGGTGGCTGTCCGGGATCTCGCACCACATGTCCGGCTACAGCGCGGTGATGTTCACCGGCTACGCCGGGATCGCGTACCAGTACGGGGTCACGTCCTTCGTGACCTGGTCGCTGCCGATCGCCATCGGCATCTTCATCGGGGCGAAGCTCTTCGCCCCGCGGCTGAACCGGCTGCGCTCGCGGCTCCATGTCGCCTCGCCGCTGGAGTACCTCAAGAACCGCTACAACATCCAGACCCAGCAGGCGCTCGCCTGGTCGGGGCTGCTGCTGAAGATCGTGGACGTCGGCGCCAAGTGGGCGGCGATCGCCACCCTGTTGTCGGTCTTCACCGGCCTGTCGATCTCCCAGGGCATCCTCATCACCGGCGTGATCACGGGGATCTACTGCACGGTCGGCGGGCTGTGGGCGGACGCGCTCACCGAACTGGGCCAGTTCATCATCCAGTTGTTCGCCGGGCTGGCGATGCTGCTCGCCGTGATGAGCAAGCTGGACGGCTTCTCCACCCTGTGGACGGTCTGGGACAAGCTTCCGGACGGGCACGCGGATCCGACCGCCGGGCCCTACACGGTGACGTTCCTGCTGGCGTTCCTGTTCATCAAGACCTTCGAGTACAACGGCGGCATGTGGAACCAGGCCCAGCGGTACATGGCGACCGACTCCGCCGCCTCCGCGACCCGTTCGGCGAGGCTGTCGGCGATCCTGTGGTTCGTCTGGCCGCTGGTGCTGTTCTTCCCGATGTGGTGCGCCCCGCTGCTGGTCGAGGCGCAGAAGCCGGACGCCTCCGACAGCTACGCCCTGATGACCGAACAGCTTCTGCCGCACGGCCTGTTGGGGCTGGTCGTCGTCGGGTTCTTCTCCCACACGATGGCCATGTGCTCCTCGGACGCCAACGCCATCGCCGCCGTCTTCACCCGGGACATCGCCCCGACGCTCTCGAAGGCGGCGCGCGGCTGGGGCGACCGCGCCGGGCTGATCGCGGCGCGCTGGACCACGGTGACGTTCCTCGCGCTGTCGATGGCGATCGCGACGCAGGTCAACTCCCCCACGTTCAAGGACATCATCACCGTCGTGATCAAGTGGGTCGCCGGCCTGATGGGGCCGATCGCGATCCCGTTCATGCTGGGCCTGCTGCGCCCGTTCCGTAAGTCGGGACCGACGGCGGCGCTGGTCAGCTGGGGGATGGGCCTGCTGGCGTTCTGGCTGGTCAACTACCCGATCGACTGGGCCGTCGAGGGCGGGGTCCCGCTCCAGTACCAGGTCTCGGTGCCGCTCGCCGTCTCGCTCGTGCTGTACGTCCTGATCGGCTTCGTGAAGCCGGAGGACACCCCGGAGCGCGACGCGGTGCTGGCACAGATCAACGCGGAAGACGGGGACGGGGGCGGGGACGGCGGCGGTGGTACGGCGGCGGCCGCCACGATCCCCGCACAGGACGGAGGCGGGAGCCCGGCCGCTCAGCCACGCCCGTAGGCAGCCGCCCGGCCACCCGCCCGGGGCAGCCGCTCAGCCACCCCCGTATGCAGGCCCGGCCGCTCAGCCGCGCGGGTAGCGGGCCAGCCAGCCGGGGGCGGCGGCGGTCGGGCTGTGCAGGGCCGGGCCCTGGGTCATCTCCATCGCGAAGTCGTCGGCCAGTTCGAGGAGGGTGGGGCGCCCCTCCAGCTCCGCGAGCCAGGCCGGCGGCAGCGCGGTCTCGCCGTGCAGGGCACCGAGCAGCGCCCCGCAGAGGGATCCGGTGGCACGGGACGGCCCGCCGTGGTTCACCGCGAGCCGCAGCCCGTGCCGTACGTCCTCGCTGACCAGGGCGCAGTACACGGCGACGGCGAGCACCTCCTCGGCGGCGTCGCTCGCGCCCAGCGCCTCGATGAGAGCCGGGCCCGGGATGCCCTGCCGCACGGACCCGAGGGCCTGCTGGAGGGCCTCGGTCACCGGTTCGTGGCCGGGCCGCCCGGCCAGGAGGGTCAGGGCGTGCTGAACGGAACCGTCCAGGGTCTCCCCGCGCGCCAGCCCGTGCACGAGTACGGCGAAGGCTCCGGCGGCCAGCTGGGCGGCGGGATGACCGTGGGACTGGGCCGCGCACTCGACGGCCAGCTGGAGCACGAGCTGCGGCTCCCACCCCACGAGCAGCCCGAACGGCGCGGACCGGGTGACCGCGCCCGCGTCCCGGGCGGTGGGGTTCTTGGGCCGCTCCAGCGTGCCCATGACGTTGTCGCCGAAGCCGCCGAGGCACTCCCGGGTGGGCCCGCGGCGGGCGTAGAGCCACTCCTCGGCGGCCAGCCATCCGTTGTCCTTGCGCCGCTCGTCGGGCCCCCAGTCGTGCTGGGTGGCGGCCCAGCGCAGGTGGGCCCGGTGCACATCGGTGGGCGGGTGCCAGGCACCGGTGTCGCGGCGGACCTGGGCGCGGATCAGCCCGTCCACGGTGAACAGGGTGAGCTGGGTGAGGGCGGTGACAGCCCCGCGTCTGCCGTGCGCGGGAACGTAGTCGGTGACCCCTTCGGCCCCATGCGCCTCACGGATCCCCTCCAGCGCGAGCCCCGTGACCCCGGCCCCGAGCGCGTCCCCGATGGCCCCGCCGAGCAGGGCCCCGCGGACCCGGCTGCGGAAGTCCTGCTGCTCGGCCCGTCCCCAGACCGCCCTGGTCCCTGTGCTCACCCCGCCCCCTTCCCGACACCGCGTGCGCCTGTGCGGGCCTTTGCGGGCGACCGCGCAAGCACTGTAATCGAACGGGAACGGGCGGTAGAGGGGGCGACCGGAGTACGTACGGGTATGTCGACGGACGTCCCTGAGGTCGTTTTTGGGCCGGTCGGAAGGGGCGTCGGCCCTACAGCCCCTCCCCGCCCCTACGAACCCTCCCCTACGCCCACCTCCCCGCCCCGCCGGTCCCCCGCCGTCCCCATCCGCTCCCGCTGCGCCCGCGCCCACCCGTACTCCGGGTCCAGCTCCAGCGCCCGGTCCAGGTCCGCGCGGGCCTCCGTGAGCCTCCCCAGGGCCTCCAGCGCGAGGGCCCTGCTGCCGTGGGCCCAGGCGTAGGCGGGGTCCAGGGACAGCGCCCGCCCGTAGCAGGCGACGGCCTCCTCGTGGCGGGCCGTCGCCCGGTACACCTCGCCCCGCTCCCCCTCCGTGCCCGCCAGCCCGGGGGTCAGCTCCTCGGCCCGGTCCAGGTCGGCGAGGGCGCCCACGGGGTCGCCGAGAGCCGTACGGACCCGGGCCCGACGTACCAGCGCCCACGCGTACTCCGGCCACAGCGCGATCGCCCGGTCGAAGTCGTCCAGCGCCTCCTCGTGGCGGCCCAGGCGGTGGCGGACCAGGCCCCGGCTGCCCAGGGGGACGGCGGCGGACGGGTCCAGGGCGTGGGCCCGGTCCAGGACGGTCAGGGCCTCCTCCAGCCGGCCCATCCGCCGGTACGTCTCGCCCCGCTCGTACACCGCCCAGGCCCAGGCGGGGGCGGTCTCCTCGGCCCGGTCCAGGTCCGCGAGGGCCTCCTCGTGGCGGCCCAGCGACCGCAGCACCACCGCCCGGCCCTGGTAGGCGCGTTCGCTGCGCGGGTCCACCGCGATCGCCCGCCCGTGGTCGGACAGGGCTGCGTCGAACTCCCGGGCCCGGAAGCGGTCCCAGGCGCGCGCCGCGAGGGCGGCCGCCCTGTCCGTGTCCGTCAACTCGGCGCGGGTCAGGAGGAGTCCGAGTACGGCCGTGGGGCGGGGGCCCTGGTCGGTGCAGGCGGTGAGGAGGTCCCGGCCCCAGTCGCGGAGTACGGCGCTGTCGGCGTCCTCGCCCGCCTCCACCAGGGTCCGGGCCCAGTGGCGGGCGGCGGACGGCTGCCGGCCGCACACCTCGATCCCGGCGCGCAGGGCGTCGGGCAGTGCGGTGCGGGGGCGGGCGCAGAGCCGGTGGTAGAGCACGTCCAGGGCCGCCCGGCGCCACGGTTCCTCGGCCCAGAGGCGTTCCGGGTCGACACCGTGAGCAGCCGCGTCCCTCCGCTCGGCGAAGGCGTCGGCCAGCCGGTCGTGCGTCTCCCTCCACCGCTGCGGGGAGCCGGTGCGCTGGAGCCGGAGCATCGGGGCCCTTACGACACCGTGGTAGCGGGAGCGGCCCGAGTGCGGCTCGACCACGAACGGCAGCTCGTGCAGCCAGTCGTAGAGCCCGGGGAGGGAGGACGGTACGGCGACGGCCACCAGGTCCTCGTCGAACCGCCTCGGCAGCGCGCACGCCAGAGCCGCCGCCCGGCGGGCCGGATCGCTCTCGCCGGCCAGGAAGCGTTCGACGGCGGTCGCGTTCGCCTCGCCGGCCGCCCCGGGGTTCGCCGCGAGCGTCGACACCAGGACCGGCAGCCCGCCGGAGAGCCGCAGCACCTCCCGTACGACGGGTTCCTCCACCACCCCGCGTCCGGTAAGGAGTTGGCGCGCCTCCTCCTCGGTGAACGGCCCCAGCGGCACGTCGGCCACCAGGCGGCCCCGGTCGCCCCAGTGCGCGGGATCGAGGCGGCGCTGACCGGCCAGGGTCAGGACGAGGTTGGCGGGCAGCTCCCCGTACCGGCCGCGGATCAGCAGGTCCACGAGCCACCGGTCCAGCAGGGGCGCGGTGCGCTCGTAGGTGTCCAGGAACAGGGCGACCCAGGGCACCGCGTCCGCGACCCGGTCGATCTCGGTGACGAACACCGGCGTGAGCACCCGTACCGGCTCCGCCAGCAGCCGCGCCTCCTCCTGCTGCCGGGCCCGCCCCCCGAACACCGCCCGCAGCCCGCCCGCGCCCCGCGCCACGACCGCCGGGTCGATGCCCCCGGCCAGCGCTCCGACGACGGGTATCGCCCCGGCCGCGATCAGCCCGGCCTGCGCGGCGGCGAGCGCCCCGGGCGAGGGTTCGTCGTCCGTCGCGAGCCGGTCGGCCGTGTCGTGGAGGGCGCGCCGGTACGTGGCCAGCAGCCGGTCCAGCGCCTTGAGCGGGTGCCCCTGCCCGGCGAACTGCGCGGCGACGGTGGCGAGTACCTCCGGCACGGAGTCGGCGCTCTCGTCGACCGACGCGGTGAGCGCCCCGAACTCCTCGGCCGTCTGATGCCATTCCCGTACGAGCGAGGTCTTGCCGACCCCCGCGTTGCCCCGCACATGGAAGACGAACCGGTGGCCCGGGTCCTCGGGCGGCGTCGCGAAGTTGCGCCGGAACCGGTCGAGTTCGGCTTCCCGGCCGACGAACGCGGCGCGGCGCTGCCCTTCGACGATCTGCTGGAGGGAGAGGCGGAGGGGGCTGGACGGTGGCATGGGCCCAGTCTGTCAGCGGGCCGCCGTCTCCGGGAGCCGCGGCCGCCCGGCTGTGCGCGACGAGCGGCTCCGGGCCTCGCGCTCCTCGTTCCTCGGGGCCGCCGCACACCGCAGGGCCGCCAGAAAATCGCGTACCGGGGTGGGCAGTGTGACCGTATGCTCGCGAGCGGGACGGGGCTCGTAGCGCAGTGGTCGTCGCGCCTTCACCGCATGTGGGAGGACGCCGGTTCGAATCCGGCCGGCCCCGTCCTGTCGGCTGCCGGGTTCACCGTTGCGGGCGGCGGTGGGCGGTCACTCGTCGGGGACGTACCGCAGCACGTCACCCGGTTGGCACTCCAGTACGCGGCAGATCGCCTCCAGCGTCGCGAACCGCACCGCCTTCGCGCGGCCGTTCTTCAGGACCGCGATGTTGGCGGGGGTGATGCCGACGGCGGCCGCGAACTCCCCTACGGACATGTGGCGTTCGGCGAGCAGGACATCGAGTTCGACCACGATCGGCATCAGATGACCTCGGCGAGTTCCGTCTGCATGTCCATCGCCTTGCCGAGCAGCGTGCGCATGATGACCATGAGCATGGAGAACGCCGTCCCCACCGCCACGCACGCCAGGGCGGCGAACAGCGCGCTCTCGACGTCCATGCCGTCATCGGGGGACCGGATGGCGTCCAGGGTCAGGTGGAGCGCGGCCCCGAGGGCGATAACGGTCGCCAGGACGGCCGCTCCGATGACGGCGTCGACCCAGCGGAAGGCGGAGCGCGTGAAGATGGCGTCGCGTTCGACCATCGAGAGCAGCATCCAGATCGCGCCCAGGGCGGCCTGCACGCAGGCGACGCCGAGGATCGACGCGATCACGTAGGGCAGGGCGTAGGGCTCGTACGGAGCGAAGAGGTCCACCTCGTCGGCCGCGGTCGTCGGGATGATGACGGCCTGGGCGAAGAGGCCGAAGAGGACCGCTGCGGCGATACCGATACGGAGGATGCCCACCAGAAGACTGTGCATCTATTGAATTTCGATAGGCATCGATCGAAAGTCAATAGATGCACGTCCGGCCTGGCCGCGTCCGTCAGGCCCAGGGATCGAAGGGGATGCCGCTGGGCTTGGAGTTGTTGAGGAGATTGCGGAAGCGGTTGTCCCTGTCGGTGACCTTGATGGTGGCGGCGCCGAAGTCCGCGTTCATCAGGCGGTCGCGCAACTCCGTGCTGGGGAAGCCGTTCCAGTCGACGATCGGGGGGTAGCGCCAGTTGCCGTAGTGGTTCTCGGGCGGCTCGTCGTTGCCGTTGGCGAGGCGGAAGAAGTGCGTGCTCGCGCCGTCCTTGTGGTAGACGATCTTGGGGTGCGAGCCGTCGAAGCGCACCTGGGAGCGGGGGTAGGTCTTGACCGTGCTGTGCTGGGTGGTGGAGACGTGATCCACCTGGTTGGAGCCCTGGTTGACCCAGGAGACGACGTGCTCGAAGTCGTGGCGGTGCCCGCCGAGGCCGCTGCCGTGGACGGCCTGGTCCTTCTCGAAGTAGCCCGCGTAGACGATGGCGCACCAGCCGTTGTTGCACAGGGAGCGGGCGTACGTCTGGGAGTTGTCCAGGTCCGACCGGTCCCGGCAGCTCCCGTTGATCGCGCCGGTCGTCTTCAGGCCGGGCGCGAGGGTTCCGTCCGGGCCGATGGCGGGGGTGGCGTAGCAGCCGTCACCGTCGTAGTCGAAGGCGGGCGAGAACGCCTGCTCGTAACCGCCCGCGTTCTGGGGGAGGTTGCGCGGCGGGTCGGCGTGGGCCGTGGACGCGGGGATCAGGACGAACAGGGCCGCGGCGGCGAGGACCGCGCCGACGCGCGAGGCCCGGCCCTTGACGGAGGCGGGCGGCCTGGGGCCGGTGGAGGCGGGGGACGGGGAGGGCGGTTTGCGCATACTGCTTCTCTCCTCGTGGAGGCGTGGCCGAAGCGACGACCGGCCGCCTCGGCGTGGGGGCACCTGTCGCAGTCTGCAGGAACCCCGGCGCGCTTGTCCGTACACGGACATAAATTTCCGTGACGGGATGGCGACACCCCGGAGACGTTCGGGGACATCCAGCACTCCGTCACCAGGCGGCGGAAGCCGCCGGGTTCACGGCAGGGCTCGGCTCGCCACGGCGGACGATCATTGGCTTCACGCCGGGAAAGTAGCTGATACGACTGCAGAGGCCCTGGTCACGACGGTGACCGCCCCTCGGGGGTGGGGCCGGGCAGCCGCGCGAGTCGTCTGCCCCGATGAATCGGAAGGCGATCGCGTGAGCACCAAGCACCCCCGCCCGGCGCCGCATTCACAGCGACGGCGCCGCCAAGGCCTCCGCCGCCGAAGTCGGCGCCCGCGCCTACACCTCCGGCAGCCACGTCGTCATCGGTGACGGCGGCCACGACAAGCACACCCTCGCCCACGAGCTCACCCACGTCATCCAGCAACGCCAGGGACCCGTCGCCGGCACCGACAACGGAACAGGGCTCAGGGTCTCCGACCCGTCGGACCGGTTCGAGCGCGAAGCGGAGGCGAATGCCGGCCGGGTCATGGCGGCCCGCCCGCAGACCGCCGCCACGGAGGTGCAGCGCCAGGCGGCACCCTCCCCCGGCCACGGCCCCAGCCCCTCCGTGCAGCGCGTCGCCGGCCCCCAGGACCTGCTGACGGTCGAGCACTGGGAGGAGCAGGCGGGGCTGAGGGGCGCCGGCAAGGACGCCGCGAAGGACAGGGCCGCACAGATGAGGACGTCCAAGGCGAACGCGAAGAAGTTCAAGGCCAGCAAGCCTCCGCGCCGGATGGACGAGGTCATCGAGTCCGTCGGCCCCGACCTTCTGGCCGCCCTGGCGAACAAGGGGCCGGACTCGGGGAGGATGGAGCTGTACAGGTCCATGAGCTTCGAGGAGGCCCACAGCGCCCTGACCTACTGGGGCGACGAGGACGCCCGGCAGGCCCTGACGGAGTACCTGGCCGCCGAGAGCCGTTCAGCGGCAGGGTTCAGGGAGAACCACAAGGGCCTGACGATCGGAGCGCACCTCGGCGACCAGGGCCAGGCCGACGGGTACTACAACACCGACAGTGCCTCCTACGCGGTCCAGTTGAAGTTCACGCTGAAGCCCGGCGCCCACGAACTCCTCTACAACCAGGACCACATGGCCCTCGGGCCGGGCTACAAGAACGACCTGATCCGCAGGGCGAACGCAGGCGGCGGGGAATTCATGAACGCGAGCCCGAACGAGGGCACGCTGGGCGGGTACATCGGTGTGAAGGCCGAGGACAAGGAGCCCTGCAGCCTGGGCATCGCGCAGGGCGCCAACGGCAAGAACGGCCGGGAGGTCAGCGCGAGCCAGCTGCTCTTCCAGCTCTTCGTCGAGAACGTCGAGCTCGTGAAGAACCGGTCCGGGAACGACCTGCCCACCGCCGCCCCCGGCCCGGCCCCGCAGGAGGCCGCGACCGTGTGACCCGGCGGCGGCTCCCCCCCCCCTGACCGGCACGGCAACCGGACCCCTCGCCCTCAGCTCGGCAGCACCGGGAGCAGTTCCGGCAGGTGGCCGTCCGAAGCCGTGGCCGCCGCGACCCGTTCGGCCGGGACCTCCCCGTACAGCGTGGTGCGCGGGCGGGAGGGGCGGCCGGCGAGCTCGGCGATGGCCTTCAGGTCCTGGATGGAGCGGTACGAGCCGTAACTCGACCCCGCCATACGGGAGATGGTCTCCTCCATCAGCGTGCCGCCCAGGTCGTTCGCGCCCGAGCGGAGCATCTCCGCCGCGCCCTCCGTGCCGAGCTTCACCCAGCTCGTCTGGATGTTGGTGATGTGCGGGTGGAGCAGGAGCCTCGCCATGGCGGTGACGGCCCTGTTGTCGCGGTCCGTCGGGCCCGGGCGGGCGATGCCGGCCAGATAGACCGGGGCGTTGGTGTGGATGAAGGGGAGGGTGACGAACTCCGTCAACCCGCCTGTCTCCTGCTGGAGTTGGGAGAGCGTACGGAAGTGGCCCAGCCAGTGGCGGGGCTGGTCCACGTGTCCGTACATCATCGTCGAGGACGAGCGCAGGCCCACCTCGTGCGCGGTCCTGATGACCTCCAGCCAGGTGGCCGTGGGCAGTTTGCCCTTGGTGAGGACCCAGCGGACCTCGTCGTCCAGGATCTCCGCCGCCGTACCGGGGATCGAGTCGAGCCCGGCCTCCTTGGCGGTGGTCAGCCAGTCGCGGATCGACATGCCGGTGCGGGTCGCCCCGTTGACGACCTCCATGGGCGAGAAGGCGTGCACGTGCATGCCGGGGACGCGCTCCTTCACCGCACGCGCGATGTCGAAGTACGCCGTCCCGGGCAGGTCCGGGTGGATGCCGCCCTGCATGCAGACCTCGACCGCGCCGACGTCCCACGCCTGCGCCGCCCGGTCCGCGACCTGGTCCAGGGAGAGGGTGTACGCGTCGGCGTCCGTGCGGCGCTGGGCGAAGGCGCAGAAGCGGCAGCCGGTGTAGCAGACGTTGGTGAAGTTGATGTTCCGCGTGACGATGTACGTGACGTCGTCGCCGACCACGTCCCGGCGCAGGGTGTCCGCGATCCGGCACAGCTCGTCCAGCGCCGGGCCGTCCGCGTGGAGCAGGGCGAGGGCCTGGTCGTCGGTGAGCTTCGTCGGGTCGTCGGCGGCCTGGCTCAGGGCCTGGCGTACGTCGGCGTCGATACGGGACGGGACCATGCCGGGGGCCGCCGCCTCGCGGAGCGCCTCCCAGTCCCCGTACACCTCGTCGAAGTCGTCACGGCGGTCGCCGGTGCGGCCCTGGGTGTCGATGGTGGTGTGGAGGTCGGTGCGGCCAAAGGAGGTGAACCCCTCGTCCGGTTCCTGCCAGGGCAGGCCGGCGGGAAGCACGTCCTCGCGGGCGAGGCCCGTCTCCGGGTCGGCCAGGGCGCGGACGTGCGGGAGGAGGCGGGGGTCGAGCCACGGCTCCCCGCGCTGGATGAACTCCGGGTAGATGGTGAGCCGTTCACGGAGCGTGAAGCCCGACTCGGCCGTCTTCGCGGCCAGTTCGTCGATGTGCGGCCACGGGCGCTCGGGGTTGACGTGGTCGGGGGTGAGCGGGGAGACCCCGCCCCAGTCGTCGATGCCCGCGCCGATGAGCAGCGCGTACTCGGCGTCCACCAGGTTCGGCGGGGCCTGGATGCGGGCGGACGGGCCGAGGATGTGCCGGGCCACCGCGATGGCGGCGGCCAGCTCCTCCAGCTCCGCGTCGGGCATCCCGCGCATCGCCGTGTCCGGCTTGGCGCGGAAGTTCTGCACGATGACTTCCTGGATGCCGTGGTAGGCGCGGGCCGTCTTGCGCAGCTCGAAGAGGGAGTCGGCGCGCTCCTCGTACGACTCGCCGATCCCGATCAGGATGCCGGTGGTGAACGGCACGTTGGAACGGCCCGCGTCCTCCAGGACGCGCAGCCGCACCGCCGGTTCCTTGTCCGGGGAGCCGTGGTGCGGGCCGCCCGGCTCGGACCACAGGCGGGTCGCCGTCGTCTCCAGCATCATCCCCATGGAGGGGGCCACGGGCTTCAGGCGCTGGAGGTCGGTCCAGGTCATGACGCCCGGGTTGAGGTGGGGCAGCAGGCCCGTCTCCTCCAGGACCCGGATCGCCATCGCGCGTACGTACGCGAGGGTGTCGTCGTACCCCTCCGCCTCCAGCCACTCCCGCGCCTCGGGCCAGCGGTCCTCGGGGCGGTCGCCGAGGGTGAACAGCGCTTCCTTGCAGCCCATCGCCGCGCCCTCGCGGGCGATGGCCAGCACCTCGTCGGGCGAGAGGAACATCCCGTGGCCCGCCCGGCGGAGCTTGCCGGGGACGGTGACGAAGGTGCAGTAGTGGCACTTGTCACGGCAGAGGCGGGTGAGCGGGATGAAGACCTTGCGCGAGTACGTGATCACGCCCGGCCGGCCCGCCGCCTCCAGGCCCGCGTCCCGGACGCGGGCGGCGGATGCCGCCAGATCCGTCAGGTCGTCGCCGCGCGCCTGGAGCAGGACGGCGGCCTCGGTGACATCGAGGGCGACACCGTCACGGGCACGCTTGAGTGCGCGCCGCATGGCGTTGGAGGTGGGGCGTCCGCTCTGAGGATCGGTCATGAACCGAGCATACGAGCGAGGCGTGCGCGCCGGACAAGGGCCTCCGTATCGGATTGCCGGACCGGGTGCCGGTGGGGCCTGTGCCCGCGGCCCCCTTCACTCGTGCGGGCCGACTCACCGAATGAGAGCCCTGCCACGGCGTCCTCACGCCTAGTGTCGGCACGGTGATGGAAACGATCGTCCTCGGCATCGGCGAAACACTCGTACGCGACGACCGCCACTGGGCGTCCTGGGCCAACTGGCTCGGAGTGCCCGCGCACACGCTCAGCGCCCTGGTGGGCGCGGCCGTCGCCCAGGGCCGCGACGCCACGGACGCGCTGCGGGTGCTGCGGCCCGGCATGGACGTCGACGAGGCGTACCTCGCCCGGGCGGCCGCCGGGCGCGGGGAGCACCTCGACGAGTCGGACCTCTACCCGGACGTGCGGCCGGCGCTGGCGGAACTGCGGGCGGCGGGGATCCGGGTCGTCGTGGCGGGGAACGGGACGGTACGGGCCGGGGAGCGGCTGCGGGCGCTGGACCTGCCCGCGGATCTGGTGGTGACCTCGGACGAGTGGGGCGTACGGAAGCCGGACCCGGCCTTCTTCGCGCGGGTGGCCGAGGTGTCGGGGGCGGAGCCGGAGGCGACGCTGTACGTGGGCGATCACCCGGCGGACGACCTTTTCCCCGCCTCGGCGGCGGGGCTGCGGACGGCGCATCTGCGGCGGGGGCCTTACGGGCACTGGTGGGCGGAGCATCCGGATGTGGTGGGGACGGCGGACTTCCGGGTCAACGCGTTGACGGAGCTTGTGGGGGTGGTGGTGGGGGACGAGGAGGGCCCGCACTCGGAGGACGTGAGCGGGGCCCGCCCAGCCCGTCCGGCGTTCGAGGACGGAAGCGGGGCGGTGGGGGTCGGGCGTCCTGCGAGGGTCTCGTACCTGAGGGGCCTCTGAGCGCCGGGCCCACCCCAGCAAGGGTTCCGTCCTCGAACGCCGGACGGGCTGGAGTGGGCCCGCCCGGCTGAAAGGGTGCCGGGCGGGCCGAAGGCGGGCTGAGGGGGTGGGTCCCAGGGGTGGTGTCTTACGCCGGGTCCAGGCGGGAGACCGCGCCGCCTATCGCCAACACGTACAGCTCCCCGTCACCCGCCTCCACGAACGAGATCACCTCGCCGCCCTGGACCCCCAGGTCGCCCTCCTCCGTCACCTCGCCGTTCTCGATCCGGATCGTGCGGAGCGTGCCGTCGCAGTAGTCGCTGAAGACGTAGGCCCCCGCCAGGTCCGTGATCGCCTCGCCCCGGTAGACGAAGCCGCCCGTCACCGAGCAGCCCAGGCCGCTGCGGTCGTACTCGTGGACCGGGGGCACATGGTTCGCCGGCTCCGTGCCGCCGCGGAAGGGGTGGTTGCCCTCCATCGAGGACCAGCCGTAGTTCTCGCCGCCCTCACTGCTCGCGGGGGCCCAGTCGATCTCCTCCCACTCGCTCTGGCCGACGTCCCCGATGAGCAGGTCGCCCGTCCCCGCGTCGAAGGAGAAGCGCCACGGGTTGCGCAGCCCGTACGCCCAGATCTCGTCCTTCGCGTTCTCGTCGGCCACGAACGGGTTGTCCGGCGGGATCGCGTACGGGGCGGCGTCGGTCCCGTCCCCGCCGCTCGGGTCGATGCGGAGCAGCTTGCCGAGCAGGGTGTCGAGGTTCTGGCCGTTGCCGTGCGGGTCGCCGCCCGAGCCGCCGTCGCCGAACGCGATGTAGAGGTAGCCGTCGGGGCCGAACTTGATGTCGCCGCCGTTGTGGTTCGGGTACGGCTGCTCCTGGGTGAGGACCGTCCGCCGGGTGTCCGGCTGGAGTTCGCCGTCCTGCACCGCGAACTCGTCGATGGTGCTGGTGCCTTCGAGGTCCGTGTACGAGATGTAGAAGTGCGCGAACTCCGGGTCGAACGCCACGCCCAGCAGGCCGCGTTCGCCGTCGGTCGTGGTCTCGGCGGAGATGTCGAGGACCGGTTCGCCGAGGCCGTAGTCGCCGAGGACCCTTACCGTTCCGGCCCGTTCGGCTATCCAGACCTTGCCGTCCGGTCCGGCCGCGCCCGCCGACGGGCCCTGTGCGCGGGCCACTTCCGTGAGCACGACCTGTGCCTGGGCCTCGTCGGCCGATGCCGTGGTCAGCGTCGCCGTCAGGGTCAGGGATGCTGCGAGGAAAAGAGCGCCGATGATCGCCGAGCTTCTGGTACGAACTTTCACCGTGGCCTCCTGGAGGCGGCGAGTGGGGGAGTTCACCCTGGCTGCTCGGGGCAGAGTTCGGTGGGGGTGCCCGCGCCAGCATGCAACCGGGGTGGGGGCGTGTGCCACTGGCTACGGATGAGGGTACGGGGACTGGAGCGCATTGGCCTAGGCCAATGCACCGATGAATCCCCGCTGCACCGGCCCCCTACTCCCCCAGCACCGCCTCCATCACCTTCTTGGCGATCGGGGCACCGAGGCGGCCGCCCGAGATGTCCGAGCGGGAGATGTCCATGTCCGTCGGGTCGATGAAGACGGCGACGGCGACCGAACGCCCGTCGTCCTTCTTGCCGTAGCTGACGAACCAGCCGTACGGGACCTCGTCGCGCACGTTCACACCGCGCTGGGCGGTACCCGTCTTGCCGCCGACCGTCACACCGTCGATCAGGGCGCGCTTCGCGCTGCCCTCCTTCGCGGTGTGCTCCATCATCTCCTGGACCTTCTTCGCCGTCTCGGGGGAGACGGCCTGGCTCATCTCCGCCGGTTCGTTCGTCTCCAGCGTGGACAGGTCCGGACCGCGCAGCTCCTCGACGATGTGCGGCTGCATCAGCTTGCCGTCGTTGGCGAGGGCCGCCGTCACCATCGCCATCTGCATCGGGGTGCTCGTCAGGCTGCCCTGGCCCATGCCGGTGAGGGCCGTGCCGGGCTTGTCGAGCTTCGGCGGGTAGAGGCTCTTCGTGGCGAGCAGGTCGCCGAACTCCTCCGCGTACACGTCCTCGTTGAAGCCGAACTTCTCCGCCGTCTCCCTCATCCGGTCCTCGCCCAGCTCGGCGGCCGCGTCGAGGAAGACGTTGTTGCAGGAGTACTGCATGGCGGTCTTCATCGACGCCTTGTTGCAGACGGCGTCCCCCGCCTCGCTGCCGATCTTGTTCCTGGAGAGCGGCAGCGGATACGGCGACACCGCCTTCGTCGGGGCGTCCACGTCCGAGACCACGCCGTGCTCCAGCGCCGCCGCGGCCGTGAGGATCTTGAAGGTCGAGCCGGGCGGGAACGTCTCGCGCAGCGGGCGGTTGGCCAGCGGCTTGCTCTTGTCGTCGAGGAGGGCCTTGAAGCGGTCGCTCTCCTTGAACGAGATCCCGGCGAAGACCTCCGGGTCGTACGAGGGCGTCGAGACCAGGGCCAGCACCTTGCCGGTGCGCGGGTCCAGGGCGACGACCGCGCCCCGGGCGCCCAGGTCGGTCAGCCCCTTGTAGCCGGCCTTCTGCGCCTTGGCGTCGATCGTGGTGATCACGTTGCCGCCGCGCCTCGGCTGCCCGGTGAGGACGTCCTTGGCGTGCCGGAAGGCGAAGCGGTCGTCCTGGCCGCTGAGGACGCTGTCGTACGTCCGCTCCAGCAGCGAGGTGCCCTGGGCCTGGGAGGCGTAACCGGTGACGGGCGCGTACATCGGCCCGTCCTTGAAGGTCCGCCGGAACGTGTAGTCCCTGCTGCCGGTCTCCTTCGAGCCGGTGATCGCCTTGCCGCCGACGATGATGTCGCCGCGCGGGGTGGCGAACCGCTCGAACCGCACCCGGGCGTTCTTCTCGTGCTGGGACAGCTCCACGCGGTCGACCTGCTGCAGCCAGTTCGCCCGCAGCAGCAGCGCCAGCACCAGCAGCCCGCAGAAGATTGCTATGTGCCGCAACGGCCTGTTCATTCCACTCCCCACCCGGGCGGGCCCGCGGCCCGCACGCCCGGACAGGCGTGCGGGCCGTGCCCACGTATGCGATCCCCCGGGGGTAAGGATGCCTTGTCGGCGCCCCTGGTTGCACGGAGCCCGCACGGCCGGGCCTCAGAGGAACGCCGCGTACCCGTCCAGAACCCGCAGCACCTCCGGCTCACCGGCCGGAGGCAGCTGGAGTACGACCTCCTCGATGCCCAGGTCCGCGTAGTGGGCGAGCTTGCCGGGGTCCGGGAGGACGGCGTACGGGACCACCTGGAGGTCCTTCGGGTCGCGTCCGGCCTCCTCCCAGGCCGCCCGCAGCTTCGGTACGGACTCCGTGAGGCCCCGGCCGCCGATGGGCAGCCAGCCGTCCGCGTGCTCCGCGATCGCCGCGAACAGCTTCGGGCCCGCCCCGCCGCCGATCAGCGTGCGGGGGCCGACGACCGGTCCGCGCGGCGCCTGCACCGGCTTGGGGTACGCGAAGCTCGCCTGGACCGAGCCGAACTCCCCCTCGTAAGCCGTCGGTTCCGCCGACCACAGCGCCCGCATCAGCGCCATCCGGTCGCGCGACAGCTCCCGGCGCGTGGCCCACTCGACCCCGTGGTCGGCCGCCTCCTCCACGTTCCAGCCGTAGCCGATGCCGAGCGTGAACCGGCCGCCGGAGAGGTGGTCGAGGGTCGCCACCTGCTTGGCCAGGTCGACGGGGTCGTGCTGGGTGACCAGCGTGATGCCGGTGCCGAGCGTGAGCCGTTCGGTGACGGCCGCCGCCTGGCCGAGCGCCACGAAGGGGTCCAGGGTGCGGCCGTACTCGCGGGGCAGGTCGCCGCCCGCCGGGTACGGGGTGCGGCGACTCACCGGGATGTGCGTGTGCTCGGGCAGGTAGAGCCCGGCGAACCCGCGCTGCTCCAGCTCGCGCGCCAGTCTCACGGGTGTCACCGTCTCATCGGTGAGGAAGATCGTTGTGGCGATCCGCATCGAGAGCACCTCCGTCGTGGTCGTGGTCGGTGGGTACGTAGTCAGTGGCAGTGCGTACGGAGCCGAAGCCGGAGCCGGAGCCGCCCGGCCCGCGCGTCGTCCTTCCGGACGTCGTCCGTACGAAGCGCCAACGTAAGCCGTACGTCGGTGAAATCCGAGACCGTGGCAGCCATCAGCCGCACCCGATCGAGGGAGCCCTCACATGACGGAACCGATCGCCCGGCGCAGCCTGCTCGCCTCCACCGCCACCACCGGCCTGACACTGGCCGGGGTGAGCTTCGCCCACGCGGCCGAACGGCCGGGGGGCGGACCGGACGGCCCCACCCACACCCGTACCGTGCGCGGCACACTCCCCGCCGGATCGCCCGACTACGTCTACCTGCCCGTCGACGTCCCGCGCGGGGTCGGCGAGCTCTCCGTCTCGTACGCGTACGAGAAGACGCCCGTCCCGCCCGGCATCCAGGGCAACGCCCTCGACATCGGCCTCTTCGACGAGCGCGGCACCGAACTCGGCGGGCGCGGCTTCCGGGGCTGGTCCGGCGGGGCGCGTACCTCCTTCTTCCTCCGGGGTGACACGGCGACCCCCGGCTATCTCGCCGGGCCCCTGCGGGCCGGGACCTGGCACATCGTGCTGGCCCCCTACACCGTGGCGCCCGGGGGTCTCCCGTACGAGGTGACCGTCACCCTCCGGTTCGGGGAGCCGGGCCGCACCCCCGCGCCCGTCCATCCGCCCCAGCGGGCCGGGGGACGCGGCCGTGCCTGGTACCGGGGTGACTGCCATATCCACACCGTGCACTCCGACGGGCGGCGCACCCCGGCCGAGGTGGCCGCCGCCGCGCGGGCCGCCGGGCTCGACTTCATCAACAGCAGCGAGCACAACACCACCTCCGCGCACGGGGCCTGGGGCGGGCTCTGGGGCGACGACCTGCTGATCCTCACCGGCGAGGAGATCACCACCCGCAACGGGCACGTGCTCGCCGTCGGCACCGACCCGGGCACCTTCGTCGACTGGCGCTACCGGGCCCGCGACCAGCGGTTCGGCCGGTACGCGCACCAGGTGCGGCGGGCCGGAGGGCTCGTCGTGCCCGCCCACCCGCACGCCACCTGCATCGGCTGCCACTGGAAGTTCGGCTTCGCCGAGGCGGACGCGGTCGAGGTGTGGAACGGGCCCTGGACCCCGGACGACGAGATCGCCCTCGCGGAGTGGGACAACGCGCTCGTCGCCTCCGTCCGGGAGCCGGCATGGAGATCGGCACGGGAGCCGGTACGGGGGTCAGTACGGGAGCCGGGACCGGGAGCACAGGGCTGGCTGCCCGCCGTCGGCGGCAGCGACGCCCACCGCGAACCCGACCGGCTCGGCCTCCCGCAGACCGTGGTCCTCGCCGACGAGCTGTCCCGGGACGCGATCCTCGCCGGGATCCGGGCCGGACGCTCCTACCTCGCCGAATCCTCCGACGTGACCCTCTCCTTCACCGCGTCCGACGGGCGCGGCCGCCACGCGGGCATCGGCGAGCGGCTGCGCCCGGCCTCGGCGGACGCCCCCGTCACCGTGACGCTGGAGGTCTCCGGCCTCCCCGGCCTCACCGCGCACCTCGTCACCGACCAGGGCACCCTGGTCACCACCCCGCTGCCCGCCTCCGGCAAGGGCGTGGTGGAGTGGCGGACGACTCCGGCCCGTTCCGCCTACGTACGCGCCGAGGTCCGCCACCCGGCGACCGTGCCGGGGCTGCCCGGCGCCCTCGCCGCCCTCACCAATCCGGTCTTCCTCACCGGTCCTCCCCGGTAGGGCGGAGGCGGAAGGGGGAAGGCATCGGGGCACGATGGGCCGGCGATCCGACAGCCCGGGGATCCGGCGATCCGGCAGGGCTGCGAGGGAAAGGGACATGTGATGGGAATGGGGCTGGGGTTCTTCCTGTTGCCCGCAGGCGGTGCGCTGAGCCTGACCGGGGTGTTCCTGGGCAGCGGCACGCTGATCAGCCTGAGCTGGATCATGTGGCTGGCCGGCATCCTGCTGCTGATCGCCCAGCGCTACCGCCGCCCTCCGGACCCGCAGGTGCTGGCCGCCGCCGCTGCCGCCGGGGACGCCCGTGCGGTACGGGGGCTGCGCACGCTCGCCCTGGACGCGCGGAGCCAGGGGCGGCCGGAGGCGGCGGAGCGGATGCTGCGGCAGACGGCGAAGGCCGGGGACGTGGAGTCGATGTGGGAGCTGGGGCGGCTGCTCCGGGAGCGGGAGGGCCTGGCGGCGGCGGAGCCGTGGTTCCGGATGGCCGCCGGGCGCGGTCACGCCGTCGCCAGGCGGCTGTTCCGGGCGGGCGGCGAGCTGAACCCGGACGGGTCCAGCCCGCTGTAGCCCGCCGCCGTCCGCCTCAGTAAGCCTCCGGCGTACGCCTCGGCAGCCCGCCGCCGTACGCCTCAGGCCAGGCCCAGCGCCGCCCGGGGCAGGAACGCCAGCCGGGCCGTCTTCTCCGGCTTCTCGATCTCCGGGCCCAGCTCGAAGCCGACCCGGACCATCCGGGCGAGCGCCTTCTCGTTGCGGGCGTCGGGCTCGACGACGACCCGCAGGTGGGCCGGGTCGCTGAAGACATAGCCGATGAACGCGGTGAGAAGGGCGTCCGTGTACCCCTTCACCGTTCCCTCGGCGGGCGCGATCAGCAGGTGGATGCCCAGGTCCCCGGGCTGCACGTCGTAGTGCTCGCCGACCGGGTCGGCGTCCGGCTCATACGTCTGGAAGAGCGCGGCCGGGACGCCGTCGCGGAGCGCCAGGTAGGCGTGGTGGGTGGCGAGCGAGTCGACGAACTCGTAGATCTCCCGGACCTGTTCGCGGGTGTGGTCGGCCATGCCCCAGAAGCGGGCGCGCTCCTCGGTGACCCAGGCGTGCAGCAGACCGGCATCGGCAGCCGGGACGACCGGGACCAGGCGGACGACTCCGAAGCCCTCGACCTTCTGCTCGTGGACGGCCGGGCGCAGGGCGGGGACGGTGGACGCGGTGGGCTCGGGGGTCGTGGTCATGGTGGTGGTCTCCTCGGTTCGGAGTTCGGTGCGGTGTTCCGTGACGTGTTCCGTGACGTGTTCCGTGACGTGTTCCGTGCGGTGCAGCAGGTTCCAGTCGGTGACCACCGGGGCCGGCCGGCCGCTCGCCCAAAGCTCCGTCTGGTCGCGGTGGTGGGCGGAGCCCGGCACTCCGGACGCGCCGAACGGCACCACCCAGAGGCTGTCCTCGCGGCGGGCCAGGTCCCAGACGTACCGGGCGGCGGGCCCCCGGGCGAAGAGGTCGGTGATCCCGGGGACGCTGGAGGTGGAGAGCACGCAGTCGTGGTCGCCCGCGAGCCCCGGCCAGACCTCCTCGGGGGTCGCGTCCGGCAGCGCCTGCCAGGGGGAGACCCGGTGGACCTCGCCCCAGGCGCTCGGGCCGGGCCCCTCCGCGTGCGTGGCGGCGACCGCTTCGGCCGAGGCCGCGACCATCGCCAGCCGGTCCTCGCACGGGAGGAGTCCGACGGTGAGCAGGCTCTCCAGGGCGTAGCCGATCCGGGGGACGGCGGCGAGCCAGGGTCGGAAGAGCGGCGGGTACGCGGTCGAGCGCCAGGGGTCGGCGTCGCCCGTGACGGGGCGCAGGGCGGGATGGCCGGCCAGCCGGTGGACGACGTCCGCGCGCAGCCGGGCGTAGAGGGTCGCGTCGGTGCTGTCCGCGTCCATGTGGCGGTCCCAGCGCAGCAGCCGGTCCCGCAGGCGTTCGGCGTCGGGGCTGAGGTCCGGGGCCCAGGCGAGCAGGGAGAGGAGCTGGCGGGAGGAGGCCAGGCGGGTGTCGGTGTGGACGGCGGTCATGTCCGCGGCCGACCAGGGCGGGCCGGTGACCGTCCGCACGCCGGTGGTCCCGCTCGCTGCCGCGCCCGGGGCCGTGCCGAGCAACTCCCGTATGCGGTCGGCGCGGTGCGGGGGTGCGAACTCGATGCCGAGGGGGGCGGCCAGGCCGCGCTCGTTGGCCATCACGGCGATGCCGGTGGCGGTGTCGACCTCGGTACGGGGCAGGGGCTCGCCGCCCTCGCGCCAGGCGTACGCGGGGTCGTGCGCGGGGACGACCCGCAGCCGGTTCTCGTACGGGCGCACGGGGACATGTCCGGCGACCCGGTGCAGGGTGGCCCCGGTGGTGTCGGCGGCCAGGACCACGTTGACGGGTTCGGCCCAGCCGTCCAGGGCGGTGTCGAGGTCGGCGACCGTACGGGCCCGGAGCAGCGCGGGCAGCACGTCGAAGCCGAGGTCGCCGGTGACTCGGGGCGGGTAGCGGAGGCTGATGACGGGCGCGTCGGGGGCCGCGTCGGTTTTCGGATCGCCGTGTACGTCCCCGATGATCACCGGCCCCCGGTCGGTCTCCACGACCTCGACCGTCTCCGGCTCTCCCCCGGCGACCTCGACGGTCTCGGTGTGGGCGTGGACCCGGTACCAGCCGTCCGGCCCGAGCGCCTCCACTCCGCCGTCCGCCGTGCGGCGCACCTGCTCCCGGTAGAGGTCCTGGTAGTCGGCCATCGCGTTGGTGATCGCCCAGGCGACGCCCCCCGTGTGCCCGAAGTGGGCGATGCCCGGGACGCCGGGGACGGCGAGGCCCACCACGTCGAACTCGGGGCAGGCGAGCCGGATCTGCTGGTAGACGCCCGGGTCCTCGATGAAGCGGTGCGGGTCGCCCGCGACGACCGGGGCGCCGGTGGTGGTGCGGTCGCCGGTGAGGAGCCAGCCGTTGGAGCCGGAGGTGCCGGGGCCGTCGGTGGCGAAGAGGGCCGCGCGGTCGTCGCCGAGCCTGCGGGCGACCTCTTCGCGCCAGAGTTTGGTGGGGAACCCGGCGAAGAGGATGTGGGTGGAGAGCCAGACACCGAGCGGGGTCCAGGGCTCCCAGCGGCCGGGCGCGAGCCCGGCGGCGGCGAACTCCGGTGCACGGGAGGCCCCTTCGGCCAGGCCCTCGTTGACCCCGTCGACGTACGCGCCCACCCAGGCGGCGGTCTCCGGCGCGAGGCGGTCGAAGCAGTGGCGGGCGGTGTCGGCGAGCCGGGCCCGACGGGCGAACCGGTCCCAGTCGACGGCCTCCGCACCGAGGTACGCGGCGGTCGTCCCGAGCACCCGGTGGCGCTCGGTCTCCAGCTGCCAGGCCCGGTCCAGGGCGGCGTTGTGCCCCTGCGCGCGGGCCAGGCCGAGGGCGGTGCCGGCCCTCAGGTGGGGTATCCCCCGGCCGTCCCGGAAGACCTCGAAGCCGCCATGATCACGCGTGCCCGGCCCGTGGTCCTGTCGGCCGTCCTGCCGGCCGTCCTGCCTGCTGTCCGGTCTCTCGTCCGGTCTCTCGCTGTCGATGTCAGCGGTCATCGTTCTGCCATCCCCTGCTTCCGGTGGTTTTCAGCCACTCCCCAGCCCCCGGAATTTAGGTTAGCCTAACCTAAAGTGACCCTTTGGGCAGTGGGCCGGGGCACCAGGGGAAGGTGGGAGACACCGTGGGTCATGGCTGGGAAGGCGTCGTTCTCAAACTGTTCCGGGGGCGGGATTTCACGTTCACCGTGACCGGCGCCGAGCAAGTCACCGACCGGTTCCGCCGGGTGCATGTGACCGATGGCGGACTGCTCGCCGCGACCGGCGGGGCGCACCCCACGATGTGGGTGCGGCTCTGGTTCGAGAGCGCCGGCAAACCGCATCAGCGCGCCTACACCCTGGTCGACCCGGACCCCGAGGCCGGGACCTTCAGTCTGGAATTCGCCCTCCACGAGGGCCCCGCCTGCGACTGGGCGAAGGCCGCCGAGGCCGGCGACACGATCGACGCGACGCTCCAGGGCACCGGCTTCGACCTGCCCGACCCGGAGCCCTCGCGGCTCTTCGTGATCGGTGACCCGGCCGCACTCCCCGCGATCAACTCGCTGCTGGACGCGGTCCCTCGGACCCCGGCGACCATCTGGTTCGAGTCCTCGGACGAGGCCGACCGGAAACTGCCGTTCCGCATCGACGAGGCCCACCACACCCTGCACCACGTGGAGCGCCGCGAGGGCGGTGCGCACCTGGTCGCCGAGGTGAAGGCGGCCCTGCCCGCGCTGCTGGGCGAGGACCACTCGGACGCGTACGTCTGGGTCGCCTGCGACACGGCGACCACCCGGGCCCTGTCGGCGTATCTCCGCAAGGAGCTGGGCCTGCCCAAGGACCGGGTGAACGCGCTGGGTTACTGGCGCCCGTAGCCGGACACGTAACACCGCCGTACCGCCGTACCGGAGACCTCAGTCCTCGACCACGAGGGCCGGGGTCTCCTTCGTCAGTACCTCGCCCCGGAAGAACGCCGGGCTGCGGCGCTCCATCGCGACCATCAGCACCACGCCGAGAAGCAGCAGCCCCACGCCGATGACGAAGACCGAGCCGACGCCGAGGACCGAGGAGCCGGAGCCGTACGCCGGGTCCCACATGTCGTAGAGGGTCTTGGCGAAGACGGCGGCGAGCAGCAGACCGCCGACGGCCGGGAAGAGGCCCTTGAAGACCAGGTCCCGGGCGGAGCGGGTCAGTTCGGCGCGGAAGTACCAGGCGCAGGCGAAGGCGGTCAGCGCGTAGTAGAAGCAGATCATGAGGCCGAGCGCGTAGATGGTGTCGACCAGGACGTGCTCGCTGACCAGGGTCATCACGGTGTAGAAGACGCCGGTCCCGATGCCCGCCGTGATCGTCGCCCGGCCGGGTGTCTTGAAGCGGGGGTGGACCTTGGCGTACGAGGCCGGCATCGCCTCGTACGCGGACATCGCCAGGACCGTGCGGGCCACCGGGATGAACGTGGTCTGGAGGCTGGCGGCGGCCGAGGCGAGGACGGCGACGAAGAGCAGCACGCCGAGGCCGGGGCCCATCACCGGCCCGGCGAGGGCGGCGAAGACGTTGTCGGAGGTCTCCGGGTTGGCGAGGCCGAGCCCGGATCCGCCGGAGCCGACGGCCATCTGGGCGGCGATGCCGGTGGCCAGGTAGGAGCCGACCAGGACGACCATCGCGACGAGGGCGGCCCGGCCGGGGGTCTTCTCGCTGCCGGTGGTCTCCTCGTTGGCGGTCAGGCAGGCGTCCCAGCCCCAGAACATGAAGATCGAGAGGGAGAGGCCCGCGGTGAAGGCCGCGAAGGACTGGACGGCGAACGGGTTCAGCCAGGACCAGGAGAAGTCGAGCGAGGTGGCGAAGGACGCGTCACCGCTGCCCGCCTTGGACAGCGCCATCGTCACGAAGAGCGCGAGGACGGCGAGCTGGAGGCCGACCAGGGCGTACTGGATGCCCTTGGTGGCGGTCATCCCCCGGTAGCTGATCGCGGTGGCGGCGGCGATGAGGGCGAGGCAGGTGGTGATGTGGACGAGCTTGTTGTCGTCCAGGGCGGCGACCGAGGCGCTGTTGGTGACCTCGCCCGCCAGCAGCCAGAAGTACGAGGTGGCGACGCCCGCCAGGTTGGACAGGACGATGATCGTCGCGATGACCAGGCCCCAGCCGCACATCCAGCCGACGCGCGGGCCGAACGCCTTCACCGTCCAGGTGAAGGAGGTGCCGCAGTCCGGCATGACCTTGTTGAGCTCGCGGTAGGCGAAGGCGACCAGCAGCATCGGCAGGAACCCGGCCAGGAAGACGGCGGGCATCTGCACGCCGACCTCGCCGGCGGTGGAGCCGAGGGTGGAGGTCAGGCAGTAGACGGGGGCGACGGTGGAGACACCGATGACGGCGCTGCCCATCAGGCCGACGGAGTTCCCGCCGAGGCCCTTGCCGCGTACACCGCCGTCGGCCGGGGCGCTTCCCCGTACCGTGTCTCCGGCCCGTGGCCGCGCGTCCAGCTGAGTCATGAGGAGGACGCTATGCGCTGCGATATCCACATTCGGAGGGTGAGACTCCAACGTCTCACCCTTGCTTACATCGGCCGATCCTCCATGAACACTTCATCAATTCAAGGTCACATACACATGAAGCCTTGCAATGCATGCCGGTCGCACGACAGTGACCACGTACGGTAATCGCAGCACTGTCCGTTTTGTACTGATTCAAAATTTTCCCGCGCCTCCTCCGGCAGCGTGCGGGAAGTGCCCTCAGCCGGGCCAGACGATCGCCTGCGTCTCGCTGTAGGCGTGCAGCGCGTACGAGCCCACGTCCCGTCCCACGCCGCTCTTCTTGAACCCCCCGAACGGGGCCTCCATGTTCCGCCCGACCGTGTTGACGCCGACCCCGCCCGCGCGGAGTTGCCGGGCGAGGCGGAAGGCGCGGGCCACATCGCCGGACCACACGTAGTCGATCAGGCCGTAGTCGCTGTCGTTGGCGAGCGCGACGCCCTCCTCCTCGTCATCGAAGGGGACGACCACGACGACCGGGCCGAATATCTCCTCGCGGACGACCCGCATGTCAGGGGTGCAGTCGGCGAGGAGGGTGGGGGCCACGTAGAACCCCCGGTCCAGGTGGCCGGGGCGGACGCCGCCCGTGACAACCCGCGCGCCCTCCTTCCGGCCCAGCTCCACGTACGCCTCGACACGGTCGCGGTGGGCGGCGGAGATGACCGGGCCGACGACGGTGGCCCGGTCGGAGGGGTCCCCGACGGTGAGCGCTTCGGCGTACGCGGCCAGCATGGCGATCAGCTCGCCCTGGCGGGACCGATGGACCAGGACGCGGGTCGGAGCCGTACAGATCTGTCCGCTGTAGAAGGAGAACGTGGTGCCGATGCCCGCGACGGCGGAGTTCAGGTCCGCGTCCTCCATGACCAGCGCGGCGCCCTTCCCGCCCAGCTCCATCAGCTGCCGCTTCATCCCGCGCCCGCACACCTCGGCGATGCGCTGCCCGACGGCGGTGGAGCCGGTGAAGCTGACCATGTCGACGTCCGGGGAGTCCACGGCGGCCTCCCCCGCCTCCGCGCCCGACCCGGTGACCACGTTCACCACGCCGGGCGGAACGCCCGCCTCCGCGAGGGCCGCGGCCATCCGGTAGACGGAGAGCGGGTCCTGCGGGGCGGGCTTCACGAGGACCGTGTTGCCCATCGCGAGCGCGGGCGCGATCTTGCCGGCCGGGTTGGCCCAGGGGTTGTTGTACGAGGTGATGCAGGTGACCACGCCGACCGGCCGGCGCACGGCCAGCGCCCCGAAGACCCCGGCCCGGCCCATCGGCCCGGCCTCGTTGATCTGCGGCGCGATGGCCTCCTCGACGGGCTCCAGCGCGCCTCTCGCGTACCGCCGGAAGCGGGCGACGCCGACCCCCACCTGCATCCCGCGGGCGGTGGAGGCGGTGGCTCCGCTCTCCGCGCGGGCGACCTCGGCATGGGCGAGGAAGTCGCGCTGGACGATGTCGGCGGCCCGGTCGAGGATCGCGGCGCGCTCCTCGGGCCGGGTCCGCGACCACGGGCCGAACGCCTCCTCGGCCGCCGCCGCGGCCTCGTACACCTGGGCGCGGCTCGCCTCGGGGGCGAGGCCGACGACCTCCTCGGTGGCGGGGTCGATGACCTCGTAGTGGCCGTCGACGGGCTCGGTCCACTCCCCGCCGATGAAGAGCTTCTGCGGTCCGGTGGGGTTCACGCCGTACTCACCGTCCGGGTGTCACGGCCCGAGCGCAGCACCGTCCCCGGCACCGCCCCCGTCACCTTGTCGTCGCGCAGGGTCTCGACCCCGTTGACGCGTACGGAGACGATCCCGATGGCCTTGGAGTCCAGGCGCGGGCTGTCCCCGGGCAGGTCGTGGACGAGGGTGGCCGGTCCGGCGTCGATCCGCTCGGGGTCGAAGAGGACGAGGTCGGCGTGGAAGCCCTCCTCGATCCGGCCGCGTTCGCGCAGCCCGAAGAGGCGGGCCGGGTCGTCGGTGAGCATCCTGACGGCGGCGGTCAGCGGGACGAGTTTCCGCCCGCGCAGGCAGTCGCCGAGGAAGCGGGTGGTGTACGGGGCCCCGCACATCCGGTCCAGGTGCGCGCCCGCGTCGGAGCCGCCGAGCATGACGTCCTCGTGCTCCCAGGTGCGCCGGCGCAGGGCCCAGGAGTCCGGGTCGTTGTCGGTGGGCATCGGCCACAGGACCGTACGCAGGTCGTCGGCGGCGCATATCTCGACCAGGCAGTGGAAGGGGTCCTGGCCTCGCTCGGCGGCGATGTCGTTGACGACGCGTCCGCCGAGCCCTTCGTTGGCGGCGCTGTACGTGTCCCCGATGACGTACCGGCCGAAGTCGGCGAGGCGCCGGAAGACCCCGGCCTCCTTGCTGTCGGCGCGGCGCAGCATCTCGGCGCGGGTGCCGGCGTCCCGGAGCCGTTCGATGCGCTCGGGCACGGGCAGCGCGAGGATCTCGCCCCAGCCGGGGATGAGGTTGAGGGCGCAGAAGGTGCCGAGCGACATGTTCATGGGCGTGAGGATCGGCATGGTGAGGGCCACGATCCGGCCGCCCGCGCGGCGGGCGCGTTCGCTGGGGATCAGCTGGCGCGGTACGCGTTCGGGGACGGCGGCGTCGATGGTGAGCACGTTCCAGTTGAGCGGGCGCCCGGCGGCGGCGGTCATGTCGACGAAGAGGTCGATCTCCTCGTCCGAGAACTGGTCCAGGCACCCGGCGACGATCGCTTCGAGCTGAGTCCCCTCGTGCTCGCCCACCGCGCGGGAGAGCGCGAGCAGCTCCTCCGGGAGGGCGTGCCGCGAGGCGACGGGCTCGCCGTCGCCGTCGGCGTGGGTGGCGGACTGGGTGGTGGAGAGGCCCCACGCCCCGGCGTCCATGGCGTCGTGGAAGAGGGCGAGCATGGCGTCCATCTGGGCCGGGGTGGGCTGCCCGCCGACCGCGTCGGCCCCCATGACGTGCCGGCGCAGGGCGCAGTGGCCGACCATGAACCCGGCGTTGACGGCGATGCGGCCTTCGAGGGCGTCGAGGTACTCGCGGAAGGTGGACCAGGTCCAGTCGACGCCCTCCTCCAGGGCTGCGAGGGCCATGCCTTCCACCCGGGACATCATCCGGCGGGTGTAGTCGGCGTCCTCGGGCCGGTCGGGGTGGAGCGGGGCGAGGGTGAAGCCGCAGTTGCCGCCGGCGACGGTGGTGACGCCGTGGTTCATGGAGGGGGTGGCGTAGGGGTCCCAGAAGAGCTGGGCGTCGTAGTGGGTGTGCGGGTCGACGAAGCCGGGGGCGAGGACGAGGCCGTCGGCGTCCTCACTGGTGACGGCCTCCTCGGCGATCGTCCCCGGCTCGGCGATGACGGCGATCCTGCCGCCGCGGATGCCGACGTCGGCGGTGTAGGCGGGGCCGCCGGTGCCGTCCACGACGGTCGCGCGGCGGATGAGGTGGTCGAGCATGACGGTTCCCTTCCGGGGTTCCTTCTTCGGCTCGGCTGGGACAGCCGGGGTACGCACGCTTGGGCCGCGGTACGTACCCCGGCTCACAGGGCGACGGTCCGGGAAGACGCCGCCCGGCCTGGGCGGGGGCTCCGCCCCCGTTCCCCCGCTCCTCAATCGCCGGAGGGGCTCGGTCTGTCCGGAGAGCCTCAGCCCGCGGCCCGGAACCGCGAGGTCCGATGCACCGGGTCCGTGTCGATCTTCGGAATCACGTGCTCCCCGATCAGCTTGATCGTGGTCATCGTGTCCTCCGGACTGATCCCGATCGGCAGCCCGAAGCTCAGCTGGTCCGCCCCCGCCTGATCCCACCGCCGGCACTGCTTCAGCACCTCGTCGGGATCCCCGCAGATCATCAGCTCCTCCGCGATGAGCAGCTCCACGATCTCCTCGGTGTACTCAGGAAGCAGCTGCGGCCACTCCGGAATCCCCTCCGGCCGCGGAAACGTGTCGTGGTAGCGGAACAGCAGCGACTGGAGGTAGTTGAGCCCGCCGCCCACCGCGATCTCCACCGCCTCGGCATGCGTCTCGGCGCAGATCGCGGTGGAGGTGACCATCACGTTGTCGTTGACGAACGCCCCCACCGGTTCGGCGTCCTTGACCGCGTTCTTGTAGGACTCGACGACCCACTCCATGTCGGAGACCTTCTGCACGCTGAAGCCCAGCACCCCGAGCCCCTTCTTCCCCGCCATCGCGTACGAGGACGGGGACCCGGCCGCGTACCACATGGCCGGGTGGGACTTCCCGTACGGCTTCGGCAGGATCTTGCGCGGCGGCAGGGACCAGTGCTTGCCCTGGAAGCCGACGTACTCGTCCTGGAGCCACATCTTGGGGAACTCGGCGATCGTCTCCTCCCACAGCTCCTTCGTGTGGTTCATGTCGGTGATGCCCGGCATGAACCCGAGGATCTCGTGGCTGCCCGCACCCCGCCCGGTGCCGAACTCGAAGCGCCCCTCGGAGAGGTGGTCGAGCATGGCGACCTTCTCCGCGACCTTCACCGGGTGGTTGACGGGCGCGAGCGGGTTGAAGATGCCCGAGCCGAGGTGGATGCGGTCGGTGGCGTGCGCGAGGTAGCCGAGGTACACGTCGTTGGCGGAGAGGTGCGAGTACTCCTCCAGGAAGTGGTGCTCGGAGGCCCAGGCGTACTTGAAGCCGGACTTGTCCGCCTGGATGACGTACTCGGTCTCCTCGATCAGTGCCTTGTGCTCTGCCTCGGGGTCCACCTTGGCACGCGCGGCGGGCACGTACCCCTGAACAAAGAGCCCGAATTCCACGGAGGTTCACCGTCCTCAAGTTTTCCTGACGGCTTTCCTGACGCACCGTCAGATTGTGGTGCGACCGACTGTTCCACCGCCGCCGCGACCCGTCAATAGCTGATGCCTCGTCAGAAGCGGGCGGGGGGCGTGATCAGAACAGGCTCACCCCCGCCAGCCACCCCCCGTCGATGACGAACGGCTGCCCGGTGATGTACGAGGAGTCCCCGGAGGTCAGGAAGAGGGCCAGCGCGGCCACCTCTTCGGGCCGCCCGATCCGCCCCATCGGCACGAGCTTGCGGTAGTACGCGTCCAGTGCGGCGTCCGACCTGCTCAGGTCGGCTTCCGGGTCCAGCAGGGCCGGGTTGCTCATCGCCGTGTCGATCGCCCCCGGGCAGATGGCGTTGACCCGGACCCCCTTGCCCGCCAGCTCCACGGCGGCCACCTTCGTGAGCCCGAGGACGGCGTGCTTGGTCGCGGCGTACGCGCCCACCAGTGCCATGCCCGTCAGGCCGGTGTACGAGGACGTGTTGACGATCGTCCCGCCGCCCGCGGCCTCGATCTCCGGCGCGACGGCGCGTATCCCGAGGAACGCACCCGTCATATTGACCCGCACCACCTGCTCGAACTCGGCCAGCGGGGTGTTGACCAGCTCGTTGAAGCGCAGGATGCCCGCGTTGTTGACGAGCCCGTCGATCTTCCCGAAGGCGTCCTTGGCCGCGCCGACGGCCTCGGCCCACCCCTCCTCGCTCCCCACGTCCAGCCGCACGAACCGGGCGACGTCCTCGCCCAGTTCCTTGGCCAGCGCCTCCCCTTGTCCGACCAGCACATCGGCGACGACGACCCGCGCGCCCTCGGCCGCGAAGAGCCGCGCCTCCTGCTCGCCCTGCCCGCGCGCGGCCCCGGTGACCAGGACGACCCGCCCGTCCAGCTTGCCCATACCGCTCTCCCTAGCTGCCGAGATGAGGGGCCACGTCCGCACCGAACGCCGCCATCTGATCGGTCAGTTCGTCCACGCTCCGGCTCCGGAACCGCACCTGGATCTGGTGCACGCCGATCGCCGCGTACGCCCGCAGCGACTCCGCCAGCTCCTCCGGCTTTCCGGCGAGGGTCCGCCGCCCCACGGACCACGCCGGCTCACCGACGTACAGCGGTTCGGTGATCGCACCGACGACGATCGGCTCCTCGACCCCCGCCTCCTCCCGCAGGGCGTGCACCCGGGCGATCTGCGCGGGCAGCCGGTCCCGGGGATCGCCCTGCGGCAGCCACCCGTCCCCCCGCACGGCGGCCCGGCGCACGGCGGCGGGCGAGGAGCCGCCCACCCAGATGGGCACCCGTTCCTGCGCGGGGCGGGGCAGCTGCCCGAGCCCGCCGAACGAGAACCGCTCCCCCGCGAACTCCGGGTACTCCTCCGGCCCCAGCGCGACCCGCAGCGCGTCGATCGTCTCGTCGAGCACGCCCCCGCGCCCGTCGAAGTCCGCCCCGACCGCCTCGAACTCCTCCCGTACGTGCCCGGCCCCGACGCCCAGGATCAGCCGGCCGCCGCTGAGGTGGTCGAGGGTGGCGTACTGCTTGGCGGTGACGAGCGGGTGGCGCAGCCCGACGACGGCGACATGGCTCATCAGGCGCACGCGCTCGGTGACCCCGGCCAGGAACGCGAGCGTGGCGACGGGGTCGTACCAGACCGTGCTCATCCCCTCGGCGAGCCGGCGCGGGATGGCGATGTGGTCGCAGCTCGCGATGTAGGCGAAGCCGCCGCGGTCGGCGGCCCCGGCGATGCGGACGAGGTCGGCCGGGACCGCCGCCGCCTCCCAGGGTTCGGCGTAGATGGCGCTCTGCGACTGGACCGGGAGCTGTATCCCGTACGACAGCGGCCCGTCGGCTGACGGCAGCGACGGCGGCGGTATCGGCACGGCGGCCTCCTTCCCGTTCGGCCCCGGGACGTTGCCCGCTCCGGGTGACGGCCGCCATCGTCATACTTGACGGACCATCAGACAAGGGGTGCGGGCCGGGCGACGGCGAAGGCCCCCGTAGCCCGGACGCGTGGAGGCGTCCGGGCTACGGGGGCCCAGGGGATCGAACCGGGTGTCAGGGTGCCTGGAGCGAGATCCGGACCGGCTTGGCCTGCGGCGCCGATTCGGTGCCGTCGGCGGCCACGGCGGTTATCAGGTAGTAGTAGCTGGCCCGCGCCAGACCGGTGTCCGTGTAGGTCAGCGCCGTCACGTCCGAAGCTATGCGGTGCTCAGGGGTGAAGACGTCCGACTCGGACGTGGACCGGTAGACGTTGTACGAGACGGTGGCGCCCTGGTCGCACGCTCCCACCGCCCAGGTGAGGCGGGCGGAGCTCGCACCGTCCCTGCTGCTCCCGGTGATCCGGGGAGTGGCCGGAGTGGTCATGACGGGGCAGGCGATGGTGGCCTCGGCCATCGGCGAGAAGTCGGACCACATGCTGCGCTTGTTGATGGCGCGCACCACGTAGCGCCACGTGGTGCCGGCGGGCACGTCCACGTCCGTGAACGTCGTCCCGGTGATGAGCGAGGAGACCGCGGCGGCCGACTCGGGGTTCGCGAAGGCGGTGCGGTAGACGTAGTAGCCGGCCACATCGGCCGACGCGCTCGCGGTCCACTCCACCTTGACGTTGCCGCTCTCCGCCGTCGCGGTCACCGAGGCGGGCGCGGCAGGCTTCTCGTTGACCGGAAGGCGCTGGCCGTAGACCGTGCCGTAGCCGGGTTCGGGCATCGGCGAGACGTTGCCGGCCGCGTCGACGGAGCGGACGGTGTAGCCGAACTGCACGTCCACCGGGGTGCTGGTGTCCAGGTACGTGACGTCACGCACCACGGCGATCTGCTCCCACGCGCCGAACATCGGCTTGCGCAGGACGAGGTAGTGCTCCGTGTCGTCGGTGTTGGCGCGCCAGGAGATGTGCACACCATCGGTGCCGTTCCACGCGTCCAGGTCGTACGGCATGCGCGGCGGAGTGACGTCGCCGGTGCGGGTGGCCGAGGCCGTCGCCGACGGGCCCGACTCCGTGCCGCGCGTCGCGACCGCCCTGACCTGGTAGTGGCGCACCTGCCCGACGGGCGCCGTGAAGTCCTCGTAGGCGAGGCCGGTGACCGGGGTCCCGGTCAGCCGGGTCCACGGGCCGGTGGCCGAATCGGCGGCGTAGACGTGGAAGCGGTGGGCCGCGTCCCCGTGGTACTTCCAGCCGACGGTGCTGCGGTCGACCCAGCCGTAGGCGGAGACGTTCGCCGGTGCCAGGGGCTCGCCCTCGACCGTGACGAGCTGGACGGGCGCGGAGTACGCGGAGGCGTTGCCCGCGCTGTCCAGGGCCCGTACCCGATAGGAGTAGGTCACGCCCACGGCGGCGTCGTGGTCCAACAGAACGGTGCCCGGATTGGACGAGAAGAAGGAGAAGGGCCCCCCGGGCGCGAGGGACCGCTGCACCTCGTAGTGGGTCGACCCGGTCACCGGCGACCAGGAGATCCGGGCGACGGAACCGTCGTGCGTGGCGGTGAGTCCGGCTACGGCGGCGGGGGCCGTCCTGTCAGCGCTGACGACGCGCTTCACGCCGGTCAGCGAGGAGAGGTTGCCGGAGCGGTCGAGGGCACGCAGGGCGTACTCGTAGGTGTCGCCGGTGGCCGGAGGTACCTCGGTGAAGGTGGCACCGGTGACCGGCTTGGGGGTGCGCAGGCTCCAGGCGCCGCTGCCGCCGGTGCGGCGGTAGACGTGGTAGCCGGCCAGATCCAGCTCGTGGTTGCGGGACCAGGCCAGGGTTGCCTTCAGCGTGGCCGCCGCGTAGCCGGCCTTCAGTCCGGACGGGGTCAGCGGGGCGGTCTTGTCGGCCTTGCCGATGACGGACTTGTAGGAGAAGGCGATGTTGGCGCGGCCGGTGAAGGCGGCGAAGTCCACGCGCAGGGTGTGGACCCCGCGGGGGACGGTGACGCGGACGGTCTTCTCCTGGTTCTTGGAGACGTTGCGCCACAGGTTGATCTTGCGCGAGCCGTCCAGGTGAACGCGGACGCCGTCCTGGGCGGCGACGGCGAAGTCGAAGGGGCCGCCGGAGCCGAAGTCGCGGGTCATGCTCCAGCTGACACCGAAGTTGTCGCGCGGCAGCTTGACGCCTGCGGGGTCACCCGTGCCGTAGTTCTCGGCGATGGCGGTATCGCAGACGGTGGCCTTCGGGGTGCCGGTCAATGTGGTGTTGGCGTAGAACTGGGCCTTCCACACGCCGGCCGAGCAGTTCACGGCCGCCTGCGCGGTGGCGGGAAGGGCGAGTCCGGTGAGGGCGGTGGCCAGGGAGAGCACGGCCACACCGGCGGTTCGGCGCGCCGCACCGAGGGATCTTCGCATCTGCTGAACGTCACACTTTCGATCGGGATATGGGCGTACGGCAGGTACGCCGAGCCGATCGTGTCATTCGTGATATCGCTCGCGATAGGGAGTTTGGGCGGAAGCTCGCCAACCACTTATACGTGCAACGGAGTTGCGCGGCTGACAGCCAGTGCCTTTCGTTGGATCAGGCCGGATCAGCTCGCGGGCTCCCGGCACGGACACCGGCCAAGGCACCTGCACGGGCGGCCCATGGCGTTGATCACAGGAAAAGCACAGCGCTGAAGAGCAACTGCCCCTTTTCACTTGTTCTGTCGGTGCGCTACCAGGCCGGCCACCTCGGCACCACCCACAAATGCCGAGCGTACGTCCGGTGTTTCCCCCTACGATCCCCCAGGCCGCCAACGTGATCCACGATGCCCTCACCCCGCGTACCGATGACGTCGTGCACGCCACCGGGCCGGCCATCCTCATCCTCTGTCGCGGACCAAAGGGTTCAAGTGAAGATTCGCCGCATTCTCGCCACGGCCGTCGCCATTGCCGTGACGACGCCCGCCGTCATGCTCTCCGTCACCCCCGCGTACGCCGACACCGCGCCCGCCGCACAGACGCCGGCCAAGCCGACCGTCAAGGAGCTCGAAAAGGCGGCGGCCGAGGCGCAGAAGGCGTACGACGCGGCTGTGGCGGCCGAGAAGATCGCGTACCAGGTGGTGGAGGAGGCGCTCTCCGACACCGCGCCCCTCGCGGTGGCGGCCAAGGCCGCACGGAAGGCCGCGGACGACGCCGCCGTCGCGAAGACCACCGCCGATCAGGCGGTCACCGACGCGCAGACCGCTTTGGACGCCCTGCCCGAGGACGCCACCGAGGAGGTGAGGGCCGCCGCGGCGAAGACCCTCTCCGAGGCCAGGACCGCCGCCGAGGCGGCAGCGACGGCCAAGACCACCGCCGAGGCCGAGGCCAAGGCCGCGGGCGACCTCGCCGACGACGCACGGGTGGCGGCCGACCGGGCCTACACCAAGGCGCGGGCAGCCACGAAGGAGACCCTCGCCGCCAAGACCGCCGCCGACGCGGCCCTGGCCCGCGCCAAGGAGGAGGAGAACCAGGGCGGCGGGGAGTGCCTGGACGAGCCCGGCCTCACCACGGTCGTCACCGGCTTCCCCTCCAAGGTCACCGCCGGTACCGCCACCACCTTCTCGGTCCGGGTGACCAACGGCACCGACAAGGACATGGAGAAGGTCCTCACGTACGCGAGCGTCCACGCGACCGACAAGAGCGGCGCCAAGGACATTGCCAAGTACCTGAAGCTGAAGTGGACTTCCGCTTCGTCCCCGAAGTGGAAGACCGTCGACGGCGACCTCTACATCGACACCATCGGCGCACTGAAGCGCGGCGAGCACGGCGACATCAAGCTGCGCCTGGACGTCGACGCCAAGGCCCCTGCCGGGCAGGGCCTCACCTTCATCGCGGGTGACTACTTCAACGAGGACGGCTGCGGCCTCACGCCCGACGCCGCCGTGAACAAGTTCGACATCAAGGCGGCGGCCGGCAAGCCCGTCCCCAAGCCCACCAAGGCCGCCCCGGCCGGCTCCGGGGTCACCCCGCAGGGCTCGGGTTCGAGCGTCCCGGTGAACACCACGAGCGGCACCCTCGCAGCGACCGGCTCGTCCGACGCCACCACGCAGATCGCCCTGGCGGGCGGCGCGGCCGTGGTGCTGGGCGCCGGCGCGATGTTCATCGTGCGCCGCCGCAGGACGGGCGCCGACGCCTGAGGCGTGGGAAGCGTGACGAGGAGGGGCTCCACCGCACACTGCGGTGGGGCCCCTCCCCCGTGAGGTCGCCCGGTCGGCCACCCGGCCCCTTGCCCTAGATCGCACTCCAACTTCTAGAGTGCCGCGAAACCCCGGCCGAACAGGCCGGGACTACGGAACAGGGGAGCGGACATGCGCTATCGCACACTCGGCGGCACCGGCATCGAGGTGAGTGCGCACTGCCTCGGCACCATGATGTTCGGCTCGGTCGGCAACCCCGACCACGACGCGTCCGTCCGGATCATCCACGCCGCCCTCGACGCGGGCATCAACTTCGTCGACACGGCGGACATGTACTCCGCCGGCGAGTCCGAAGTCATCGTCGGCAAGGCGCTCAAGGGCCGCCGGGACGAGGTCGTCCTCGCCACGAAGGTCCACTTCCCGATGGGCGACGGTCCCAACCGGGGCGGAAACTCCCGGCGTTGGATCGTCAAGGAGGTCGAAGAGAGCCTGCGCCGCCTCGACACCGAGTGGATCGACCTCTACCAGGTGCACCGCCCCGACCACACGACGGACATCGAGGAGACCCTCTCCGCCCTGACCGACCTCGTACGGCAGGGCAAGATCCGCGCGTTCGGCTGCTCGACGTTCCCGGCCGAGGAGATCGTCGAATCGCACGTCGTCGCCGAGCGGCGGGGGCTGGGCCGGTTCCGGACCGAGCAGCCGCCGTACTCGATCCTCGCCCGGGGCATCGAGAAGTCGGTCCTCCCGGTCTGCCGCCGGTACGGCATGGGCGTCCTCACCTGGAGCCCGCTGGCCTCCGGCTTCCTGACCGGCAGGTACCGCAAGGGCGGGACCATCGACCTGTCGTCCGGCCGCGCGGCCCTGACCCCCCACCGCTTCGACCCGGAGGCCCCGCTGACCGCCGCCAAGCTGGAGGTCGTGGAGCAGCTCGTGGCCGTCGCGGACAGCATCGGCACCACGCTGCCCGAGCTGGCCGTCGCGTTCCCGATCGCCCACCCCGCCGTCACGTCGGTGATCATCGGCCCGCGCACGATGGGCCAGTTGGAGGGCCTGCTGAAGGGCGCCTCGCTGACGCTGGACGACGAGACCCTGGACCGCATCGACGCGATCGTGGCCCCGGGGACGGACGTCTACCCGCCGGACGGCGTCTGGACCCCGCCGTCCCTGACCGAAGTCCCGCTGCGCAGGCGGCCGGTGGGAGACCGGGCGGGGGCGTAGGGGCCTGAGGGGGGCGCTTCGGCGTCCCCCAACCCGGCGGCAAGCAAACGGACTTCGGGCAGGACGGCGCATCGGAGAAGCCGAGAGATTACGACCCTGCACGCACCTTGCCAGAGGCTCCCGCCCCCTTCTATCTTCACCTGAGGGAAAGCGCTTTCTATCCTTGGCGATACGGCGCGGACACAGAACTCCGGCATGCCGCACGCCCCACGACAACAGGAGCCACCTCCCGCACGCGACCACGCACGGGAGCGCTCCCACATGTCATGAACGCGACAGATGAATGGGGAATCGAACATGAGACGACCAGTCGCACGGCGACTGCAGGCCGCCGTGGCCGCCCTGGCCCTCGCGGCCGCCACCGGAGTGGTGCTGACGTCGGCGCCCGCGGCCTCGGCGGCGACCGGCAGCGCCACCGGGTACGCCACCCAGAACGGCGGGACCACCGGCGGGGCCGGCGGCCAGACGGTACGGGCCACCACCGGGACCCAGATCCACGCGGCCCTGTGCGGGCGGGCCAGCAGCAGCACCCCGATCGTCATCGAGGTCGAGGGCACCATCAACCACGGCAACACCACCAAGGTCTCCGGCAGCAGCTGCAACACCGCCGCGGGCGTGATCGAGCTCAAGCAGATCAGCAACGTCACGATCGTCGGCGTCGGCAGCGGGGCCGTCTTCGACCAGCTGGGCATCCACCTGCGCGAGGCCGGCAACATCATCATCCAGAACGTCACCGTCCGGAACGTCAAGAAGTCCGGGTCGCCCACCTCCAACGGCGGTGACGCCATCGGTATGGAGTCCGGCGTCCGCAACGTCTGGGTCGATCACACGACCCTTGAGGCGTCGGGCGGGGAGTCGGAGGGGTACGACGGCCTCTTCGACATGAAGGACGACACCCAGTACGTGACCCTGTCGTACAGCATCCTGCGCAACTCCGGCCGCGGCGGCCTCGTGGGGTCCAGCGAGAGCGACCGCTCGAACGGCTTCGTCACCTACCACCACAACCTGTACCAGAACATCGACTCCCGTGCGCCCCTGCTGCGCGGCGGCATCGCCCACATCTACAACAACCACTACGTCAGGCTCAACGAATCCGGCATCAACTCCCGCGCCGGGGCCCGCGCCAAGGTGGAGAACAACTACTTCAAGGACTCCAAGGACGTCCTCGGCACCTTCTACACCGACCAGGCCGGCTACTGGCAGGTCAGTGGCAACACGCTCGACAACGTGACCTGGTCCAGCCCGGGCGGCACGAACCAGCCCGCCGGTCCCGACATGAAGTCCACCACCACGGTGAACATCCCCTACACCTACCGCGCCGACGCGGCCAGTTGCGTGCCGGACGTCGTGAGCCGGACGGCCGGCGCCGGAACGGGGCTGAAGGTCTCGGACGGGAACTGCTCCCCGCAGACCCCCACGCCGGGGCCGACCGATCCGACCCCCGGGCCGACCGACCCGACTCCGGGACCGACCGACCCGACCCCCGGACCGACCGACCCCACCCCGCCCACCGGGACCAACCTCAGCCTCGGAGCCGGCTCCGACGGCTCCAGCAAGGCCGCCGGCACCAGCTACGGCGACCTCCGCGACGGCAACCTGACCACCTACTGGTCGCCCGCCGGCGCCACCGGCTCCGCCTCGGTCAAGTGGGCCTCCGCCACCGCCGTCTCCTCGGTCCACATCCGCGAGGCGGCCGGCGCCACGGGCAACATCAAGGCCTGGCGGCTCCTGAACGGTGACACCGGCGCCGTTCTGACCTCCGGCACCGGGGCGGGGGCCGTCACCTTCCCCCGGACCACCCTGCGGAAGATCACCTTCGAGATCACCGGCTCGACCGGCACCCCGAAGATCGCCGAGTACGAGACCTACGCGGGCTAGCCGGGAAGACCCGCCCACCGCCCACGACCCGCATCCCCCACGTACCCGGGAGGTGCGGGTCCCGGGCGTCCGGTCAGCGGGCCTCGGACAGCCAGCGGGCCGGAGTGTGGGCGCGGGCCTCGGCGGCGGTGAGCTGCGGCCGGTTCGCGGGGACGGTGACACGGGCGCCGGGGCCGGTGTTGCGGTGCTCGGCGAAGCGCTGGTCCTGCCAGGGGAAGCCCGCGGACATGGTGGCGTACGGCGTCACCGCGTCGATCCCCGGCCCGAGTTGGCTGTCCCGGACGGTCAGCATGGGGTGCGCGGTGAGGTCCGACGAGGGCACCCAGGGGCGGGCGAGCTTGTAGTACGCGTCGGGGGCGGCGCTCGTGACCCGGGAGCGCAGGACCAGGAAGCCGTACGGGTTGGCCCCGGCCGTGCTCGGCGCGAAGACGTAGCCGTACGGGGCCGAGGCCAGGTCGGTGCGGGTGAGCGTACGGAAGTGGCAGCGGTCGAAGACGGCGGTGGCGCGGCCGAAGACGAAGTCGACGTCCCCCTCCATGAAGCAGTCGCGGTAGTACTGGCGGGCAACTGCGGTGAGGGCTAGGGAGTCCGCGTACAGGGTGTCCTGGTGGCCGAGGAACCGGCAGCCGTAGAACGCCGACCGGTCGCCCTGGACCTTGATGGCGACGGCCTGCGTGCCGGTGTACTCGGGGTTGTCCGAGCGCAGCCAGTCGTTGGCGAAGGTCAGGTCGCGGGCCGTGAACCCGGCCGCCCGGACGGTGACGGAGGCAGATCCGCTGGTGCCCAGGGTCCCGGAGCCGTCGGGCTTCGGCGTACCCGCCGCGTTGTCGTACACGAGCACGGTGTCCTGGGCGTCGCCGCTCGCGCCGATCAGGGTGAGCCCTTCGTGGGCGGGGCCGATGAGCACGGTCGCCCGGTACACACCGGGGGCGATCACGAGGGTGTGCCCGGTGCCGGTCACCGCGTCGACGGCGGACTGTACGTCGGTGTGGTCGCCCCGGCCGTAGGGATCGACGTAGAGCGTGCGGGGGTCCCGGCGTCGGGCGGGTGAGCCGTAACGGCCGAAGGGACGGAGGCGCGCGGTCCCGGCGTGGGCGGCGGGCACGCCCAGGGTGAGGGCGGCGGTGGTTCCGGCGAACAGGGCGAGAGCGGTGCGCCTGCTGGGCATGGGTCTCCTCGGGGTGAGCGCGAAAGGCCGGAGCGGCGCTCTCCGGGATGGTGGAAAGCATGCGGTGCCGCTCCGGCCGGTTCGGGGACGTGCAGGTTCGGGGGCGTACGGGTTCAGGGACGTGCAGGTTCAGGGGCGTACAAGCGCGAAAGGCGCTCTCTCAGTGGCCGGTCACGCTCGCCTTGCCCGCTCCCGCCTTGAGCGCCACGACTACGGGCACGACGAGCGGGTGGTGGACCGACGTCCGCAGGCTGGGCGTCCAGCCCGCGCCCTCGGTGAGGTGCTCGGCCGGCACACCCGCGTTGTGCACGGCGACCAGGTCGGTCTTCCGCCCGTTGACGTAGTTGTTCTCCGCCGTGAGCGAGGACTCCGACCACTTCTTCAGGATCGTCGCCCGGTCCACCTCCCGCGTGAGGGTGAACGCGTTGTGCTCGGCGACCAGTCGGGACTCCGCGCCGATGCCGTACGTGTATCCGTAGGCGCTGCCCCCCGTCGCCACGAAGTGGTTGTTGTACGAGTCGACCTGGCCGAACCGCACGCGCGGGGCCCGCTCCTTGACGTCCTTGAAGAGGTTGTGGTGGAGCGTGACGCGGAGCTTGCCCCGGTCGGTGGCCCCGGCGCCGTCGCTGTTGCCGATGAGCATGGTCTTGTCGTGGTCCTTGAGGACGTTCCACGAGACGGTGACCAGGTCGGCGCCGCGCACGATGTCGAAGAGGCCGTCGTGCTGCTGGTACACCTGGCCGAAGTAGTGGGGCTGGTCGGCGTCGGGGCGGTCGCCGTCGCTGAACGTGTTGTGGTCGATCCAGACATGGCGGGAGCCGTACACGACGAGGTTGTCGTACTCCGCGTTCCAGGCGCCCCCGGCCCCGTCCGTGGGGTCCCACTGGGGGAAGCAGTCGTAGGTGTCCTCGAAGCCGATGTTGCGGATGATGACGTTGGAGACGTCTCTCACCTGGAGCCCGGCGCCGATGATCTTCGGGTTCTTCCCCACGCCGACCAGGGTGGTGTTGGAGGGCACCTTGATGTTGACGGCGGCCGCCTGCAGCTTCGCGGAGGCGGCGCGGGCCTCCTCCAGCGGACCCGAGGGGACCGTGTCCCGGCCCCAGACCTCGGGGTCGTAGGCGGCGAGGTACTTCTCCAGCGTGTAGCCGCCCGTCCGGTACTCCTCGCAGCCGATCGGCGTGCCGTCGGCGTCGGAGTTGCCGTGCACGGTCCCGGAGACCCTGATGATCTTCGGTGCGTCGCCCGCCTCCGCGAAGGCGGCGATGAGTTCGGCCCGGTCGGTCACCGTGTAGACGTGGTCGGGGGTGGCGTTCGCGCCACCCGTGGTGGAGCCCTCGGCGGCGGCCCAGCCGTCTCCGGCGGGCAGTACGGCGCGCTCGACGCCCGGACCGGGGTGGCGCGGGTGGACGGTGGCCTGGGCCGGGGTGCTGAGGGCGAGGGCCAGGGAGGCGCAGCCCAGGGTCACCGCGATGGCGCGGGTGGGGCGCTTGCGTGCGGGCATGGCGAATCCTTCTGTGTCGTCGGGAGAGGAGGAGGGAAGAGTGCGTACGGCGGGTGTCAGGCCGGCCCGGACCAGGTGATCCACTCCGCCGGGACCCGGTCGTCCAGCCGGCGGAGATCGCGCGCGGCGAGCACGCCCTCGCCCAGCAGCGCCCGTGCCGTCAGCCGGGCCACCTCGATGGCGCCCACCGGCCTGAAGTGGGTGTTGTCCTGGGCGCCGTCCGGGTGGTTGGGCGAGTCTCCGGGCTCCAGCCACAGGAAGTACGCCTCGGTGCCGTCCGGGCCCAGCTCCTGCCAGCGGGTGAGGGAGAGCGCCTGGACGTCGATCAGGGGGATGCCCTCCTCGGCCGCCAGGGCGCGCATCGCCGCCGGGTACTCGCCGAGGGTGGGCCGGGCGGTGCCGTCGGCGGTGAACCGGCGGCGCTCGACCGAGGTGACCAGTACCGGCCGCGCCCGTCGGGCGCGGGCGCCCTTCACGTACTGGCGCAGGTACTCCTGATAGGTGGTGTACGGGTCCGTCCCGCGGGCCGGGTCCTCGGTCTTCTGGTCGTTGTGACCGAACTGGATGAGGACGAGATCGCCGGGGCGGACACCGGCCAGGAGCGCGGTGAGGCGGCCCTCGTCGATGAAGCTCTTCGAACTGCGGCCGTTCACCGCGTGGTTGGCGACCCGGAGCCGTCCGGCGAGGAAGAAGGGGAGCGCCATGCCCCAGCCCGTCTCGGGTGCGGCGTCGGCGGGTTTCTCGGCGGCCGTGGAGTCACCGGCGATGTGGATCGTACGGGCCCGGGGCCCGCCGCTCCCGCCCCCGCCGCCGTGGGCGAGCGCGGGGGTGGCGGTGAGGGCGAGGCCCAGGCCGAGGGGCAGGGTGAGCAGTGCGGTGGCGGTCTGTCTGCGGGTGAGTGACACGGAGGGCTGCCTCTCTCAGGAGGGGTGCACGCGTGCGCGGGAGAGGGACCGGCGGCGGAGCGCGACCCGGACCGCCGCCGGCCCCTCGTCATCGGGGGCGGGAGGGGAGGTGCGGCCGGATCAGCCGTTGCCGATCTCCTTCCACTCCTGGTTGGCGGCGTTCAGCTGCTCGGCCATGTCGTCCAGGAACGCCTTGGCCGTGATCTTGCCGAGCAGCAGCTTCTGGAACTCCGGCTCGTTGTCGGCCTTGCTGATGTTGTTCCAGTCGGGCAGGTAGTACGGCAGGTCGACGATCTTCGTCGAGCCGTCGGTCAGCGTCTTGGCGGCCAGCGCGGTCGACTCGGTCTCGTTGATCCACGGGTCCTTCGCCGCTTCGGTGTTGGCCGGCATGGCACCGGCCGACTCGTTCCACTTGCTGTTGGACTCGTGGGAGGCCGCGAACTCGATGAACTTCCAGGCCGCGGTCTTGTTCCGGCTCGACCGGAAGAGGCCGAGGCCGTCGACGGGGTTGGAGACCTGGACACGGGTGCCGCCGTCCCCGACGGGGGCGGGTATGCCCGCGAACTTCTCCTCGCCGAGGGCCTTCAAGTGGTCCTGGTAGGAGCCCAGGTTGTGGCTCAGCATGCCGATCGTGCCGGTGTCCCACTGGGCCACCATCTTGGTGAAGTCGTTGTTGACGTCGGCCGCCGGCGTGGTCTTCTTGAAGAGCCCGGCGTACTTCTCCAGAGCGGCGACGTTCTTCGGATCGTTGAGCGTCGTCCTGCCGCCCTTCCAGAACTCGGTGATGCCGGACTGGCCGTAGACGGCGTCCAGTGCCTGCGCGATGGAGCCGGCGCCGCCGCGGATCGTGTAGCCGAACTTGTTGTTCCTGGCGTCGGTGAGCCTGTCGGCCGCCGTGTAGAACTTCGCCCAGGTGTCGGGCGCCTCCAGACCGGCCTGGTCGAACAGGTCGGTGCGGTACCAGAGCACGCCGTTGTTCGCGGAGGTCGGTACGGAGTAGATGTCGTCGCCCCGGCCGGCCGCCGCGCGGACGCTCTCGACCATGGACTCGACGAGCTTGCCCTTGAGCGCCGAGCCCTCCAGCCGCTCGTTGACCGGTTCCAGGGCTTCCTGCGACACGATGCTGGCCAGGTAGGCCGTGCCGACCCCGCCCACGTCGGGCAGCCCGCCGCCCGCGATAGCGGTGTCGTACTTGGACTGGACGTCGGCGATCGGGATCGGGACGTACTTGACCTCGATGTCCGGGTTCTGCTTCTCGAAGTCCTTGATGATCTCGGTCCAGACGGCGGTACGGGGACCGCCGTTGTTGTCCCAGAAGGTGATCTCGCCCTTTCCGCTGCCTTCCGTGCCGGAACCGCTGCCGTCGTCACCGCACGCGGTGGCCGTCAGCGCGAGCACGGCCGTGAGGGAGACCGCTGCCGCGGCACGCCCCCGCTGTGTCTTCGAGATGTTCATCGTCGGCTCTTCTCTGTCGGTGTGATGCGGGAGGGGATGGGTCGGTGGTGCGGAATGCGGTGAAGCGGGCCGTTCCGGCGGGGCCCGTCCCGGCCGGTGCGGTGGCGAAGAGGCCGAGGAGGGCCCCGACCCAGCGCCAGGGGGTGGCGGCGAAGACCTGGCCCGAGGGCCGGAACCCGTCGCCGGTGTCGGCGGAGAACCGGCAGCGGGCCCCCGCCGTCACCTCGATGCGCAGCCGGGCCCGTCCGCCGGGGGACGCGCGGGGCTCGGCCGCGTCCCGTTCGTGTGCGGCGACACCCTCGGCGAAGCGGTGGACGAGGAGCGGTGTCCCGTCCGCCCCGGCCGTGAGACCGATCCAGCTGAAGGCGTCCCCCAGCACGGCGAGCCCCGCCTTGGCGCCCGGCTCGTCGCTGTCCAGCGCGAGGTCCACCTCGACGGTGAACTCCTCGGCGGGCAGCCGCTGGACCAGGACGTTGGGGAGCAGCCGCAGATCGTGCTCGTCCGGGGTCCGTACGCAGGTGAGCCGCAGCCCGTCCCCGGCGCGCCTGGCGTCCCCGGCGTGCCCGGCGGTCCAGCCGGGCCGGGGGTTGGCCGTCCACTGCCACTGCCTGCCGGGCCGACCGCCGGGGAAGTCGTCGTCGACGGCGGGTGCCGCCGGCGGCTGTGCCGGGGCGGCCGGTTTGGTGTGTACGGGGACGGGTTCGCCCGCGGCGCCGATGACGGGCCAGCCCTCCTCGTCCCAGCTCATCGGCTGGAGATGGACGACCCGCCCGTACGCGCCCCGGGCCTGGAAGTGGAGGAACCAGTCCTCACCCGCGGCGGTCCGCACCCAGCCGCCCTGGTGAGGGCCGTTGACGTCGGTGCGGCCCTGGGCGAGGACGACACGTTCCTCGTACGGGCCACGGAAGTCGCGGGACCGGAAGGCGCCCTGCCAGCCGGTCTCCACTCCCCCGGCCGGGGCGAGGATCCAGAAGTAGCCGTCGTGGCGGTAGAGCTTGGGGCCCTCCAGCGTGAACCAGCCGGGGAGGCGGTCGGCGTCCACCAACGTCACGCCCTCGTCCAGGAGTTCACGGCCGTCGGCGCTCATCCGGTGGCCGGTGAGGCGGTTCTTGATGCCGGAGCGGGACTTGGCCCAGGCGTGCACGAGATAGGCCTCGCCGCTCTCCTCGTCCCACAGGGGGCAGGCATCGATGAGCCCCTTGCCCGCCTTGAGGAGGTGCGGCGCGCTCCACGGCCCTTCGATGTGCGGGGAGTTGATCTGCTGGATGCCGTGGTCGGGGTCGCCCCAGAAGATCCAGAACCGCCCGCCGTGGTGGCGCAGGGAGGGCGCCCAGACCCCCCGGTCGTGGCGGGGGAAGGCGAAGTCGGCGGCGGGTTCGAGCCGCTCCAGCGCGTGCCCGACGAGCGTCCAGTTGACCAGGTCGCGGGAGTGCAGGAGCGGCAGCCCGGGGGCGCGTCCGAAGCTGGACGCGGTGAGGTAGTGGTCGTCGCCGACACGGACGACGTCGGGGTCGGACCAGTCGGCGTTCAGGACCGGGTTGCGATAGGTGCCGTCGCCGAGGTCGGCGGTCCAGGGCCGGTCCACCGGGCCACCGCCCGGCCCGGGCCCGCTCACCGGGCCACCGCCCGGCGCGCGTACCCGGCCGCGGTCTCCCGGTCCAGCCTGCCGTCGGAGACGACGGTGATGATCCGGCGTACGACGGATCCCCCGGCGGGTACGGGCAGCCGCTCGTGCGCCGCGAGGGAGGAGCCGACGCCCGGGTACTCGGTGGTGCGCACGAACCACGGGTCGCGCCGGGTCTCCTCGGTCGCCCCCACGAAGACGAGGGTCCAGCCGTCCCCGGCGAGGGCCAGCCAGTCGGCGGCGCGGCCGTGGACCTCGCTCTCGCCCTCACCCGTGGCGCTGAACACGGCGGGCGGCGCGGCCTCCTTGGGGGCGCGCCAGAAGAACCCGCCGTACCCGGCACCGGGACGCCCGTTGGTGGCGGGGCTGCCGATGGAGAGGTCCCCGCCCCCGTGGTTGGTGAGCACGAAGGAGAGGTCCAGCTCCCAGGCGGTGGAGGCGATTCGGGTGGCGGTCACCGTGCGGTGCTCGCGCAGGAGTTCCACGCCTGCCGCCTCCCACCCGAGCTCCTGGGTGAAGCCGTCAGGGCTGCGGTGCGGCCGGGCGAGGTGGCGCTGGACGCCGTGGTTGTCGAGCGCGGTGGGGCCCCGGCCCCGTACGAAGGTGCGGCCGCCCCAGAAGTTGTACCCGGCCACATCGGGGACGGCGACCGAGACGCCCAGGTGGTGGAGGTGGTCGGCCGGGCGCTCCTCGGTGACGGTGATCCCGCCCAGGGTGGTGACGGGGTGGAGGCGGGGGCGGTCGTCCGCGCCGGGCCCGTAGCCGTAGTGGGCGACGGTGGCGGTGCCGCAGGTCAGGGTGGCGGGGAGGTCGGGGAACGGGTCCGTGGGGTGGTGGGTCATGGGGTGGCCCCCTCACTCACCCGGGCCCAGGGGGCGCCCAGCTCGGAGAAGAGGGCGAGGGACTCGGCCCCGGAGGCGACCAGGGCGTCGATCCCGGGCACGACCCGCCGCGGGCCCCCGCCGGGCCCGTCGTACCGGGTCTCCCAGGCGCCGGCGGGCAGCGGGGCGGGCTCGGGGGCCGTACGTACGGCCTCGACGACCCGCATGAACGCGCCGGTGCACGCGGGCGGCGCCAGGAGCGGCGTCCCCCGCTCCAGGTGGTCGACGAGGTTCTCCAGGAGGTCGGTCCGCCCGTGGACGGTCTCCTCGGGGCCGTGCCCGGCGCGCTGGACCAGGACCCGGTCCTGCTTGTACCAGAAGGTGATCCGGCCCCGCTCGCCGTGCACGATGACGTACGGCTCCCCGGCCTGTTCGGCGCAGAGGGTGACGGCGACGGTGACGGGCAGGCCGCCGGTGGTGGTGATCCGGACGCTGCTGGTGTCGTCCGCCTCGATGTGGTGGGCCCGGAACAGCTCGGTCTCGATGGAGCGGAGGTCCTCGGCCCGGCCCCGGCAGGCGAGGTCGAGCGCGGTGGCCACGGCGTGCGCCAGCGGGTTGGTGAGGACGCCGTCGACCACGTCCGTGGAGCCGAGCCTGCGCCGCCCGGCCCAGGGCGCCCGCCGGAAGTAGGCGTCGTCGCGGACCCACGCCCCGGCGGCCCCGATGCCGGTGACGTTCCCGATGGCTCCGGTCCGTACGAGGTCGCGGATGGCGGGCAGGGCGTGCGACCCGAACGACTGGAACCCCACCTGGCAGGCGACACCCGCGCCTTCGACGCCGGCTGTCATCCGCGCGTGGTCGGCCCAGGTCGCGGCGGGCGGCTTCTCCAGCAGGAGGTGGACACCGCGCGCTGCGGCGGTGAGGGCCAGGCCGGTGTGGGTCTGGATGGGGGTGCAGATGACGGCGATCCGGGCTCCGGTGGAGTCGAGGAGCGCCCCGAAGTCGTCGGACTGCGCGGGCGGCTCCTCGTCGTGGAAGCCGGCGCCGGCGAGTTCCCCGGCGGTCAGCGGCTCCAGTTCGCAGACGCCGGCCAGCCTGACCCGGCCCCGGTCCTGGAGCCGGCGCAGGTTGGCGAGGTGCCACCGGCCGTGCCCGCGGGCACCGGCCAGGACCACGGGAACGGGGCCGGGGGCTGTCATGTCCGGGGCCGGGGTGGCCATGTCCCTGGTCATCCCTTCACCGCACCGGCGCTGAAGCCCGTGATGAGCCACTTCTGGATGAAGGCGAAGACGATCACTACGGGGACCGCGGCGATGACACCGCCCGCGGCGAGCGCCCCCAGGTCCACGCTGTCCGCGCCGATCAGGGTGTTGAGGCCGACCGGGATCGTCTGCTTGTCCTGCTCGCTCAGGAACATCAGGGCGAACAGGAAGTGGTTCCAGCTGTGCACGAAGGCGAAGGAGCCGACCGCGATCAGCCCGGGGCGCAGCAGCGGCAGCACGACCGTGCGGAAGGCGGTGAAGCGCGAGCAGCCGTCGACCCAGGCGGCCTCCTCCAGGGAGACCGGGACGTTCTTGATGAACCCGCTGATCAGGATGATCGACAGGGGGAGCTGGAAGACCGTCTCCGCGATGACGACGCTGCCCAGCGAGTTGATCATCTGGAGGTTCCGGAAGATCTCGAAGAGCGGCACGAGCATGAGGGCGCCCGGGATGAACTGCGAGCAGAGCAGCGCCAGCATGAACGCGCCCTTGATCCTGAAGTCGAACCGGGCCAGGGCGTAGCCGCCCGCGAGGGCGACCAGCGTCGTGGCGACGAGGGTGGCGACGCCGACGATCATGCTGTTCTGGAAGAAGACGGCGAAGCTCCGCTCGTTCCAGACCTTGGAGAAGTGCTGCCCGGTCATCGGCCAGGGCACCAGCGAGGTGGAACCGGCGGGCCGTACGGCGAAGAGCAGCATCCAGTAGAACGGGATGAGCGTGAACAGCAGGTAGAGGCCGAGCGGCAGATAGATCTGCCAGCGCGGTACGTCGTCGAAGGCGCGCTCACGTCCGGGGCGGCGGCGCGAGGAGGGCGGCGGAGTGCTGTGGCCGGCGGACCGCTGGGCGGTGCCGCTCTTCTCCGTGAGTACGACGGTCACTTGTGATCGCCTCCGAACTTGCTCAGGCGCAGATACACGATGGAACAGAAGAGGAGGATCACGAACGCGACGGTGGTGAGCGCGGAGGCGTACCCGAAGTCGTGGCCCTCGATGCCGGTGTTGGCGACGTGGAGCGGCAGGGTGGTGGTCTCACCGGCGGGCCCGCCGCCGGTGAGGGTGTAGAGCAGGTCGACGTTGTTGAACTCCCAGACGCCGCGCAGCAGGGTGGCGAGGATGATCGCGTCCCGCAGGTGCGGCAGCGTGATGTGGAAGAACTGCCGCAGCCGGCCCGCCCCGTCGACCGACGCCGCCTCGTACAGCTCCTTGGAGACGGACTGGAGGTCGGCGAGGATGAGGATCGCGAAGAAGGGTACACCGCGCCAGAGTTCGGTGACGGTGGCCGCCCAGAAGACGGTTCCGGTGTCCGACAGCACCGAGGTGCCGTACTCGCCGATCCCGGCGTCCGCGAGGTAACGGCTGAAGCCGGTCGAGGAGTTGTAGAGCAGGATCCAGATCGTGCTGGTCAGCACACCGGAGACGGCCCAAGGCGAGAAGACCATGGCCCGGGAGATGCCGCGCCCGATGAAGGTCTGGTTGACGATCAGGGCGAGCGCGAGGCCGAGGACGAGTTGCAGCGTGACCTGGGTGAAGACCCACTGGGCGCTGAAGCCGAGGGTCGGCCAGAACTGGTCGTCCTCGGTGAAGATCCGCCGGAAGTTGTCGAGCCCGGCGAAACCGTTCCGCCACGGCTTGGTGACGTTGTAGTTCTGCAGGCTGTAGTAGAAGACACTGATCACCGGATAGGCGATGAAGCCCAGCATCAGCAGGCCCGCGGGCGCGATCAGCAGATACGGCAAGCGGCGAGGGCTCACCGGCCGGCGCCGGGGCGCCTTGGGCGGCGGTGTGGCCACGGCTGCGGATTGGGCCATGACGCGTCTCCGATCTCTGGGAAGTGCGGGGTGTGCTGGATGTGCGGTGCCTGCTGGGGGGGGTGTGCGGGGGCCGTTTGTGAAAGCGCTTGCTATACGGCCCTGGGCCGGCCTGGGGGCTGCGGAGTACGGGGTACGGGGTGGAGGGCGGGGCGGCTCCCGCCGGGCTCACCCCGCGTAAGGGATCGGGGCTCGGCTCACCCGGCGTACGGACACGGGACTCGGCTCACCCCGCGTACGGACACGGGCTCGGCTCACCCCGCGTACGGGTCGGGCACTTCTCCCTCCCGGGCCAGGAACGCGAAGTCGCATCCGGTGTCGGCCTGGGTGATCTGCTCCTGGTACAGCGCCCCGTACCCGCGTCCGTAGCGGGCGGGCGGCCGGGTCCAGGAGGCCCTGCGCCGCTCCAGCTCCTCGTCGTCGACGTCGAGCCGCAGGAGCCGGGCCTCGACGTCCAGCGTGATCGGGTCGCCGGTGCGGACCAGGGCGAGCGGCCCGCCGACGAAGGACTCGGGTGCGATGTGCAGGACGCACGCCCCGTAACTGGTTCCGCTCATCCGGGCGTCGGAGATCCGCACCATGTCCCGTACACCCTGCTTCAGCAGGTAGTCCGGGATCGGCAGCATGCCGTACTCGGGCATGCCGGGGCCGCCCTGGGGCCCGGCGTTGCGGAGGACGAGCACATGGTCGGGGGTGATGCCCAGGGCCGGGTCGTTGATCGTGCGCTGGAGCTCCTGGTAGTCGTCGAAGACGACGGCGGGCCCGGTGTGGCGCAGCAGGTGCGGCTCGGCCGCGATGTGCTTGATGACCGCGCCGTCCGGGCAGAGGTTGCCGCGCAGGACCGCCACCCCGCCCTCCTCGGCCAGCGGGTCCGTACGCTCCCGGATGACGTCGGCGTTGTGGACGGCCGCCCCGTCGAGCTGTTCGCGCAGGGTGGTGTGCGCGACCGTGGGCCGGTCCAGATGAAGCACGTCGGTGAGCCGGCCCAGGAAGCCGGGCAGCCCGCCCGCGAAGTGGAAGTCCTCCATCAAGTACCGCCCGCCGGGGCGGAGGTCGGCGAGGACGGGCACCGTACGGGCGATCCGGTCGAAGTCGTCGAGGGTGAGCTTGACGCCGGACCGGCCCGCCATGGCGATCAGGTGGATCACGGCGTTGGTGGAGCCGCCGAGCGCGAGGACGGTGGCGACGGCGTCCTCGTACGCCTCGGCGGTGAGAATCTGCGACAACGTCCGCTGCTGCCATACGAGTTCGACGATCCGCAGCCCCGAGGCGGCCGCCATCCGCTCGTGCCCGGAGTCGACGGCCGGGATGGAGGAGGCGCCCGGCAGCGTGACACCCAGCACCTCGGCGGCAGCCGTCAGGGTGGAGGCGGTGCCCATCGTCATGCAGTGTCCGGCGGAGCGGGCGAGGCCGTTCTCCAGCTCACCCATCTCGCAGTCGCCGATGAGGCCGGCGCGCCGCTCGTCCCAGTACTTCCACATGTCCGTGCCGGAGCCGAGGACCTCGTTGCGCCAGTGCCCCGGCAGCATCGGCCCGGCGGGCACGAAGACGGTGGGCAGGTCGGCGGAGGCGGCGCCCATCAGCAGCGCGGGCGTCGACTTGTCGCAGCCGCCCAGCAGCACGGCCCCGTCGACCGGGTAGGAGCGCAGCAGCTCCTCGGTCTCCATCGCCAGCAGGTTGCGGTAGAGCATCGGGGTCGGCTTCTGGAAGGTCTCCGAGAGCGTGGAGACCGGGAACTCCAGCGGGAACCCGCCCGCCTGCCAGACCCCCCGCTTGACCGCCTGTGCGCGGTCGCGCAGGTGGGAGTGGCAGGGGTTGATGTCGGACCAGGTGTTGAGGACCGCGATGACGGGCTTGCCCAGGTGCTCCTCGGGGAGGTAGCCGAGCTGGCGGGTGCGGGCCCGGTGGCTGAAGGAGCGCAGGCCGTCGGTGCCGTACCACTGGTGGCTCCGCAGCTCCTCGGGCACGATGCGGACCGCCCTCCGGTCGTCCGTCACAGGGACCACTCGGCTATCTGCCCGGCGACCTCCGCGCGCCGGGCCTCGGGCAGGACCCGGCTCGGTGCGCGTACGTCGCGGCGGCAGAGGCCCAGGGCGGAGAGGGCCTCCTTGATGACGGTGACGTTGTTGGCGGACTGCTCCTCGGCGCGGAGCTCCTCGAAGCGGCGGATGCGCTCCCAGACCTTCATCGCCGCCACGTAGTCCCCGGCGCGCAGCGCTTCCAGCATGTCGAGGGATACGCCCGGGGCGACGTTGACGAGTCCGGAGGTGAAGCCGGTGGCACCGGTGGCGAAGTAGGAGGGGGCGTAGAGCTCGGCGAGACCGGCGACCCAGACGAACCGCTCCAGTCCGGCGTCCCGGGCGAAGGCTCCGAAGCGGGCCGCGTCGGGGACGGCGTACTTCACGCCGATGACGTTGGGGCAGGCGTCGGCGAGTTCGGCGAGCCGCTCGCCCGCGAGCTGCGGGTTGCGGATGTACGGGACGACGCCCAGCTCCGGAACGGCCTCGGCGATCGCCCGGTGGTAGTCGACCCACCCCTCCTGCGCGATGTACGGGTGGACCGGCTGGTGGACCATCACCATCGCCGCTCCGGCTCCGGCGGCGTGCTCGGCGGCGGCCACGGCGGTCGGCACGTCGTGGCCGACGCCCACCAGGACGGTGGCACGCCCGGCGGCCTCCTCCACGGTCAGCTCGGTGACCAGGCGCCGCTCGTCGGGGGTGAGCGCGTAGAACTCCCCGGTGTTGCCGTTCGGGGTGACGATGCGGACACCGCCGTCGAGCAGCCTGCGCGTCAGGACGCGGTGGGTCGCGGTGTCGATGGTGCCGTCCTCGGCGAACGGGGTCACCGGGATCGCCACAACGTCCGCGAGGGCCGCCTTCAGCTCGGAGAAGTCCATGCGGACCGGCCTTTCGTCGAGGTGCTGGTGGTGCGTTTCCAGCAGACGGTTCACGCGGTGCCACCCCCGTCTTCGTCGTCGGGGAAGGCGCGGCGTACGAACGATGCGATGTGGTGGTGCAGAGCCCCCGCGGCGGCCTCCGCGTCGTCGGCCAGGGCGAGCCGCAGGATCTCGCGGTGCTCGGCCGCCTCGCGCTCCCAGGACGGGACCGCCGACCAGGCCACGGTCGACACGAGGGCCGCCTGGTCGCGGACCTCGTCGAGCATCCGGGAGAGCAGGGGGTTGCCGCAGGGCAGGTACAGGGCCCGGTGGAAGTCCCGGTTGGCCAGCGACCTGTCCGCCGTGTCCTCCGCCAGGTCGGCGCGCTCCAGCGCTTCCTGGGCCGCCTCCAGCGAGGCCTTCCGGTTGATGGACCGGCGCAGCGCCTCCGGTTCCAGCAGGAGGCGTACGTCGTACACCTCCCGGGCCATGGTCGCGTCGACGAGCCGCACGGTGACGCCCTTGTACTGGCTCATCACCACGAGCCCCGTACCCGCGAGGGTCTTGAGCGCCTCGCGCACGGGAGTCTTCGACACCCCGAACTGCGCGGCGAGTTCCGTCTCCACCAGCGCCTGCCCCGGTCTCAGCTGCGCGGTGAGGATGGCGTGCTTGATGGCCTCCAGCACGTACTGGGTCCGGGACGGGATCGGGGCAGGGGCGAAGGTCATGGGTGGCGGGCTCTCACATCTCGCGTATCGCGTCTCATATATGACGTACGAAGTACGACGCGATGAAGCTAGAGCCGCTCGGAATGTTTCGTCAACGCTTCGGACCGAAGAACTTGCGGTGCGTGCAGGGCTCTTGACGTAGCCGCCCGGGCTCCTTAGCTTGTCCACGCATGTGAATGCGATCCACGAGTTTGAAGCGCGGGGTGCGGCGGGCAGCCCTCTCCCGTCCCGGGAGAGCCCCCTGACCGCCCGTCGGCACGCGTCCGCCGACCCCCGTACACGCCCCGAACGCGCCCCGCCCGTGTCAGCGTCCACGCCGACACCGGCAGCCGCGCCGACGCCGGCGTCCGCACCGAGGAGATCCCCTATGCCCACGCCCCGCACCGTCCTGCTGACCGGCGCCGCAGGCGGCCTCGGCACCCTGATGCGGGCCCTGCTGCCCGCGTACGGGTATGAGCTGCGCCTCCTCGACCTGGCCCCGGTCGAGGGCGAACCGGACGCGATCACCGCCGACCTGTCCGACCGGAAGGCGCTGCGCGAGGCCGTACGCGGGGTGGACGCGGTGATCCACCTGGCAGGCATCTCCCTGGAATCGACCTTCGACAAGATCCTGCGCGCGAACATCGAGGGCACGTACAACCTCTACGAGGCCGCGCGCGAGGAGGGCGTCGGCCGCATCGTGTTCGCCTCCTCGAACCACGCGATCGGCTACACCCCGCGCCCGGAACCCGGCGACCCGCTGATCCCCGTCGGCACCCCGCGCCGCCCGGACACCTTCTACGGCCTGTCGAAGTCCTTCGGCGAGGACCTGGCCCAGCTCTACTGGGACAAGCACGCCCTGGAGACGGTCTCGGTCCGGATCGGCTCCTGCTTCCCGGAGCCCACCTCCGTAAGGATGCTGTCGGTCTGGATGAGCCCCTCCGACGGCGCGCGGCTCTTCCACGCGGCGCTGACCGCCGAGGCGGTCGGCCACACGGTGGTCTACGGCTCGTCCGCCAACACCCGCCTGTGGTGGGACCTGACGACGGCGCGCGCGCTCGGCTACGACCCGCAGGACGACTCGGAGCCGTACGCGGCGAAGCTGGTGGCCGAGCACGGCGAACTGGACCCCGCCGACCCGGCGCACGCGGGCGTGGGCGGCCACTTCGTCACGGACCCGCCGATCTGGCCGCACTGAGGCTCCACGAACGCTGCCTGCGCGGCTCGTTGACAGCCCCAGGGCCCGCCGGGATGCTGTGAGAGCGCTCTTCCATCGATATAAATCCCCACCGGGACGGGCGCACCGGGCAGGGTCACCCACCCCCACAGCCTCCCCGCTCACCCGACCCCGACCGGGCATCACCCACCGGAGGCACACCCGGGAGCGAGCCGCCCATGAGACTGTTCCGCCGCTCTTCCGGCCTCGGCGCCCTGGCGTTGGCCGCCGCCCTCACCGCCACCCTGTTCCTGTCCTCCCCCGACACCGCCCAGGGTGCGCCGCCGGCCCGGGAGGCGGCACCGCAGGGACAGACGAGCCTGCGGGCGGCCGACCCCAGCGTGCTGAGGGTGGGCGGCACGTACGTCGCCGTCCAGTCGACCGGCGGAGGCATCGCCGTACGGCAGGCGTCATCGACGGACGGCCTCGCCACGGCCCCCGCCCGCCAGGTCTGGTCGGACACCCGCGGCCGGGGTGAGGTCTGGGCCCCGGAGATCGTGATGGACGGCGGCCGGTACTACATCTACTTCACGGCCGGTGTCGGCGCGGCGCACCGGATGTTCGCGATCAGCTCCGCCACCCCGGACAGCGGCTACGGCGCCGAGACGCAACTCGCCCTGCCGGACGGCAAATGGGCCATCGACGGCACCCTGTTCACCTTCGGCGGGCAGCGCTGGTTCGTCTGGTCGGGCTGGGCGGGCGACACGAACGTGGAGCAGAACCTCTACATCGCCCGCATGAGCAGCCCCACCCGGCCCACCGGCGCCCGGTACGTCATCTCGCAGCCGCGCGAGAGCTGGGAACGGGTGGCGGGCAACCCGTTCATCAACGAGAGCCCGGAGGCCATCAAGGACCCGAACGGGCAGCTGCACATCGTGTACTCCGCCAACGGAAGCTGGAGCGAGCAGTACTGCCTGGCGGACCTGCGGCTGCGGGCGGGCGGCGACCCGACGCACGTATGGGACTGGTACAAGTCGAACGGCTGCCTGTTCGGCTCCGACCGGGCGACGATGATGGCGGGTTGGGACCCGACGCTGCACGTGAACGGCCCCGGCCACCACACGTTCGTGCTGCTGCACGGGGACATCGACACGAGCCCGCCGGCGGGCCCGAGGTTCCCGTCGATGTTCCACGCGGTCCCGAAGGGCACTCCGTACTCCTGGGCCAACCGCCACTGGTACACGGGGACGTTCGCGTGGTGGGGGAACACGACGTACTCGCGGGCCAACGTTCCGGGGCCGAACACGGACACGGGGTGGAGCCTGAAGTTCTTCGAGTGAGGAGGCGGGGGCGCCTGCGAGCGGGGGCCCTTGCCCGGCCCCTATCGGCTGGCGGGCCGTCGACCGGGGCAGGTAGGGTACGGGGTGATGAGCGACGAGTACGAAACGCCCTACGCCCACCCCGACTCCACCGAGGGCCTGCTGCAGCGTGGGCGTGGCCTGGGCGCGGTGCGAGCGCTCCAGGACCCGCGGCAATCCGCCGTGTTCGTGTACGACGGGATCCGCCGTGACCGGCGGTGGGACGGGACGGACGACCGGTCGCTGTACCTGGCGCGACCGGTCCAGGACCTGGAGCTGTCCCCCGCACCGGTCGTGGGCATGCCGGCGGCGGAAGAGGAGACCTGCCTGCGGGCCTGCGAGGTCCTGGAGCTGCTGGCTCTCACCCTCGGTGCGAGCCGGCCGAGGCAGGCACAGGTGCCCTGCCCGGTCGGTGAGGACGTGGACGTTCTTGCCGTGCTTCCGACCGCCTGCCGCCGCTGAGGACACCGCACCGACGGGTCCGTCAGCACAGAGCGCCGCCACCGCTCACCTTCGTCGCCCGTCTATCCGTCGACGACGAGTTGCCCGATTCCGGTGTCGGTGAGCGAGTCGAGGGAGTCGAGGGAGTCGAGCTGTTGTGCGGCGAGGACGAGGTCCTCGTACTCCGCTCGGAGGACAGGGAATTGGTAGAACTGAATCAGCAAACCGATGTCGCCCATGGCCAATTCGGTCTCGTCGTTCTCCACCATATGAACGACCGATGTCAGAGCGCTGACCGACTGGGGCCGGTCAGCCAGTCTGCGGACCATGCGCAGGGCGACGGAGCGGATGATGGCACCGATCGGCTCCCAGATCGAGTCGCATGGCATCCCGGAGTCCTTCTAGCGCCGCCTCGTACTCAGCCCGGCCCCCTGAGTACGCCTCGTCTCCAGCGAGCGTGCCCGCTGCCGCAAGATCCCGCACGTCACGCAAACGGCGAAAGGCGTTCTCGGAGGCGACGAACACGTTCGACGCGGCCGTGATCGACACCTGGTAGCGCACGCCGTAACAGGGAGCAAAGCTGTCACGAGCGGAGCGCTCTCGTTCGGCCGAGCTCATGCACGGGGTCATGGGGGGTGCGGTCAGCAGTTCGGGATCACCGTGCCGTTGTTGTCGCGGGCCTCGTCGTTGCCCCAGCGGGAGAGGTAGTAGGCGGAGACGTAGGCGTTTCGCCCGTTCTTGCCCGCGTAGACGCTGTCCAGGTCGGTACGCAGCCACCAGTGGTTGAACTGGGTCGCCGTACCCACACGGGCTCCCCACACCTTGCAATAGACGTAGTTCGTACCGGCGTTGAGGATCCCCTGCGCATCGGCGGTGTTGGGGGCGGCGTAGCCGGTGGCGCTGGCGAAGGTGTCGACCCAGTACTTGCCGGGACCGCCACCACAACCGTTGTCGCTCGTCAGGTACTTGTTGTAGTACGAGCCCGGGTAGGGGCTGAGCGACTGGCCGTTGATGACGATGTTCTGGCCGACGCCGTTGAGCAGTTGCTCGTAGTGGATGTGGGCGCCGGAGCTGTTGCCGGTCGATCCGGTGGTGCCGATCTGCCGGCCCTGGCCGACCTGGGCCCCGTTGGCGACGGAGAAGGCGTTGAGGTGGAAGTAGTAGGTCTGCCAGCCGCCGCCGTGGTCGATGGAGATGTAGTTGCCCGCGCCGCTGGGCTGGGAGTGACGGTAGGCCGTGCCGGGGGCGGAGGCGAGGACCGGGGAGCCGGCGGTGGCGCCGCCGTCGGTGCGGACGAAGTCGAGAGCCCGTCTGACCTCGGCGGAGTGGTGGCTGTAGGTCCACTGCTGGCCGCAGGCGTAGGGCGCCTTGAAGTTGGGCGCGGCGGAGGCCGGGGACGCGGTGGCGGCGACGGTGAGCAGCCCGCCGAGGAGTGCCAGCAGGGCGAGGAGACTCGTACGCGTACGAGCGCGGGTACGCATTCGGGGAGCGCGGCGCATGGGTGGGGGAATCCTCCGGGTCGACAACCGGGCAGTGGGGTGCGGGGTGTGCGAAGTGCCGTGGAATCTACGCGAGTTGAACGGACTCCAGAGTGCCGTACTCCGAGCCGCGCGGACAGACCCCGTGCCTTGGATGCCTCAGCTTCGGAGTCGGCTTCAGAGGCAGGCGAGCAGGTCGTCGAGCGGGGCGGGGACCCGGTCGGGGTCCAGGGCTTCGACGAGGGCGCGGCCGTAATGGATCTTGCGCCCCTTCTTCGTACCCAGGAAGCGCCGCAACTGCTGCCGCGGGGACCGGCCTTGCTGCGCGGGCTGGCGCAGGAAGATCTGGAGCGCGCGCAGGTCGCCCTCCGCCTGGACGAGCGCCTCCACCCGTGTCACGCCGAGGGTGCGGATGAGCTCCTCCTCCAGGTCGGCCACGCAGACGAAGAACTCCTGCTCCGCCCCCGCACCGGCCCGCTCCCACCCCCGCTCGTAGAAGCCGCGCTCCCGCTCGTCGCAGAGTCCCGTGAGGCGGATGCCCAGTCCGGAGGGCCCGAGGAGACCGGCGAAGCGGGCGACGCTCATCGCGCCGCCCATGGGGAGGACGCAGACACCCTCGGCGGCGAGGTCCCGGCCGCGGCTCTCGGCCAGCGCGTTGACCGCGGCGGCGTCGCTCGGGCCTTCGAGGAGGACGGCGGTCCGTAAGGGGAGCTGTTCGGCCAGCTCACGGGCGGGGTCGCCGGGCCCACCGGCCGCCCATGCGGTGACCGCCTCGCGGAACGCCTCCATGTCAGCCATGGGGCGAGTCTCCGCCTTTCGCGGCCGGTGCGGTATTCATTTTCGCCCGTCCGCCTCATGGGCGTGTCGGAGGCCAGGAACTCACCCCGGGCCCTCTCCTTCGGTATGCAAAAATTACGACTTCGCACATCAGATGATCTTGGAAGGGGGCTTGTGCGCCGATGCCCGTTCGTCCCGCCCGCATACCGTGCCGCGGCTCGTTGAAGGTGACGGTGGCCACGGTCGCCGTTGTCGGCCCCACGACGGCAGGGGGCGCCTCCGTCACGGCGTCGCAGCAGGTCAACGAGGCTCTCCCGCCATGTCGCTGACTCGCCGCACCGTCCTGACCGCCGCAGCCGCCGCAGCCGCCGCCCCGGTCATCGCCCCCGGCGGAACCGCCCAGGCAGCCGCTCCGGCAACTGATCCGGCAACCGCCCCCGTCGCCGGGCAGCGGCTCAGCAGCGGCATGCACGCGCAGCACAGGTTCGACCTGCGGGCCGAACCCCTCGATCTGTTCGGCAGGGAGCTCCGGCTCACCCAGAGCAGAGTGCATCAGCAGGTCGCCTTCGACCCGGTGACCGGCCTGGCCTACGTCACCCAGATCATCAGTGACGGCCGCCAACTCGCCGACGAAAGCGCCCCCGTACCCGGTGCCGAGCGCGACCGCCGGGGTGATCTCTGCATCAGCGAGGTCACTCCCGACGGCACTGTCCGTGCCGCCATGTACCTGAGGGGCGTCGGCCACGGCGGCGGACTCGGCGTCGAGCACACCGACGGCCGGCCCCACCTCTGGCTGGAGACCGACGCCACCCCCGTCGGCAGCGGCTTCGCCTACGGCAAGCGCATCGGCCGTATCGCGTTCATCCCCAGCGCCGTCGTCGACGCGGGGAGCCCGGACATCGAGGTGTTCGACCCCGTCCCGGGCTCCTCCGGCGTCACCCCGTCCCTGGACATGGATCACGGTCGGATCGGGGTACGCCACGGGTCGGGCGACGGTGCGGAGTACCGCGTCTACGACCTTGCCGCCTTCAAGCGCCGCGACTTCACCCCGCTGTACCGCTTCCCGTCCCTGTACCGCACCCAGGCCTGGTGCCTGTACGGGGATCTCGTCCATCAGAACGAGGGCAGCGCCTACGGCCCGACCAACCCCTCACCCGGCAATTCCTGGTGGAACGTCTACGACGTCACCACCGGCCTGATGATCGAGCGACGCTTCAACACCACGGCTCTCGGCCTGTCCCACCGCGAGACCGAATCCATCACCGTCCGCCGGACGCCCGACGGGCCACAACTCGTCTTCGGCTTCGCCACTCAAGAACCAGGACCGCGCCGCATGGCCCTCTATGGCATCACCAGCACCACCGACGGCACGGGCGACCACGTCCCGTGGACCACCCTGGAGTACGACACCGCCGTCTACACCCCCAACTCCAGCAACTACGTTCCCCAGTACCGCCAGGTCGGCAACCGCATCGACCTCCACCTCCGGCTGTCCCGTACCGACAAGGCCCCGTGGACCACCGGCGAGAAGATCCTCACCCTCCCGCCGCACATCCGCCCCAACCGCACCCAGGGCATGGTCGGCCAGACCACCGGCGCCGGTGTCGACGGCTCCCTCACCGTCCGCTGGGAGGTCCTCACCGACGGCTCGCTGCACATCTACGATCCGCGCGGCCTCACCGGCTGGATCGGGCTCGACGCCGGCTACTTCACCAGCTGAGCGTTTCCGGACGAGGTGGGAAGCCCGCCCTCACTCACGCCCGCGGCGCGTGCTGGATGGCCTTCACCAGCCCGGCCGCCAGGCCTGCGCGCTCGGCCATGGCGTCGATGACGACGTACTCGTGATCGGCATGGGCGCCGCCCCCGACCGCCCCCAGACCGTCGAGCGTCGGCACACCCAGAGCGGCGGTGAAGTTGCCGTCGCTGCCGCCGCCGACGGCCGCGGCCCCGATGCCGGACATCAACTGCATCGCCAGGGCGCAGAGTTCAGAGGCGGCGGCCTCGGGCATGGGCGGCCGGCCGATGGACCCCTCGACGGTGATCCGCGCCCCGTCGACATGGGGAGCCAGGGCGGCGAAGGCGGCTTCGACACGCTCCTTCTCCGCGCCCGACTCGACCCGGACGTCGACAACGACGGTGGCCTCGGCGGGTACGACGTTCTCCAGGGTCCCGGCGGACGCCACGGTCGGCGTGACCGTCGTCCCCAGCTCGGGCCGGCTGAGAGCGGCGATGTCCAGCACCTGATGCGCGGCTTCCACCAGCGCATTGACCCCCGCCTCCGGCTCCAGCCCGGCGTGCGAGGCCCGGCCCGCGATGGAGACCTGGAACGCGCCGCAGCCCTTGCGCGCGGTCTTCAGCGCTCCCCCGTCAGCGGCCCCCTCGAAGACGAGCACTGCACCACAGGCACGGGCCCGCTCCTCGATGAGGGCCCGGGAGGAGAAGGAGCCGACCTCCTCGTCGGCGCTCACCAGGATCTCGACGCCGGAGAGGTCGCCGAGCGCCGACAGTCCGTGGACGGCCTGCACGAGACCGCCGAGCATGTCGAAGACACCGGGCCCAGTGGCATGGCCGTCCGCTACGGCGAAGGGGCGGCGGGCGAGGGTGCCGAGCGGGAACACCGTGTCGTGGTGACCGAGGACCAGGACGCGGGGCTCGCCACCGCCGGCCCAGTGCACGTGGGTGCCGCCCTCGTTCACGATGAGCACGGCCTGCCCGCCGAGGCGGTTCTCGATGACGGTGGCGACGGCTTCGGCGGACGCGGCCAGGGCGTCGAGATCGCGCGACGGGGACTCGATCTCGACGAGCGCGCGGAGGTCTTCGAGCATCGCGTCGGTACTTACGTGGACGGCGTAGGCGTTGTCGTGGCTGGTCACGCGGCCAGCGTAGTGGCCGTGGGGGCTGGGGAGGGGGGCGGCGGCCCTCACCTGTCAGGCGCGCCAGAACTGCCAGCGGGCGTGGGGCGGGGCGCACTCGCCGGATCCGACGGCTTGCCAGTATCCGCGTTCCACGGCCTCCTCCTGTTCCGCCCCCGACCCCAGGGAGAACACGACGTAGCTGCAGCTCGGCCGGACGGATTGGGCGGCGAACGCGCCGAGAGCTCCGGCGGCGAGAGCTGTGACGGCGCAGGCGACGAGGAGAAGGCGACGGGTGTCGTCGGGTATCTGAGAGATCACGCCCGCATCGTACGGAGCGCGCTGAAGCTCCGCGTTCATGACGACCACATCGCTCAAGCGGGAACGCCGGCCCGGTTCAGGACAGCGGCCATCTCGTCCTCGGGGAGCGCCGGGTTGGCACCCGCGCTGGAGGCCAGTTCGGGGACATGGAGTGCCTCGCGGAGCCGGTGGAGGGGCAGGCGCGGGTCGCCGGCCGCCGCCTGGCGTGTCCAGACCGTGGGGTCATGGCTGAGGCGTTCGATCAACGTGGGGGTCGCGGCCGGGTCCCGGACGGCCAGCCGTCGGTAGTTGCCGTCCGGGTGGTCCGCGTAGCGCGCGGCGAGGCCCTCTCGGGGAAAGCGGGGGTGGGTCTCCGCCATCCAGGCGGAGAAGGTGCCGCCGAGCCGTGCGTACACACGCATCAGGACCTCCTCCGGGGTTTCGGGATGGTGGATGCCGAGGCAGTTCTCCACCACCGGGTCCTCGACGCGTGCGAGCAGGCGCAGCAGGTCGGGCGGCAGGTGGGGGCTCCGGGCGGCGCTGCGGCGGAGCAGCGGGTGGGCGGAGTTCGCGGCCCGTCGCAGCGCCTCGGGGTCGGCGAGCCCCTCCCGTACCCAGTGCACGCCGTCGCCCCTGTCGAGGTCCCCGACCCTGAAGTCGATCGCCATGCGCCGCGTCTCGTCCAGCTCGGGCCTGAGGGAGACCGCGAGCCGTACGTCCTCGTCGGGGTCGACGGCGAGGCGCTCCACGAGGTCTGCGGGCAGCGACGGGTTCTCGGCGAGGGCGGCCAGGTGAGTCCGCTCGGCGACATGCCGTTCGGCGTCGGCACGGTGGAGAAGCCCGCGGCGCAGCGCCTCGCCGGCGGACTGCGGATCGCGGAGGAGTTCGGCGGTGAGGTGTGCGTCCCGTCGGCACCCCTCCAGTGCGGCGGCCCGCCGTACCTCGGGGTCGGGATCGGCCAGCAGCACCGACCGCTCGTCCGGCGCCAGCCTCTCCCATGCGCGGGCCGCCATTCGGCGCGCTGCCGGATCGTGGTGCGTGGCCAAGGAGGCCACGAACGACGGCGCGAGATGGGGTGAATCCAGCAGGGCCGTCCGTACGGAAGGGTCGGGGTCGTCGAGCAGGCGGGCGCACACGTCGTCCGGCAGCGGCGCGGCCGTCGCACGCGGGTCGCCCCATTCGGCTCCGTACGCGAGAGCGGCCCGCACCTTGGGAGAAGGGTCGTCCACGAGCCGGGCCCGCTGCGCAGGCTCGGCCAACTCGCTCATCGCGAAGTCGACCCGAGCGCCAGGGTTCGGGTGAGCCAGAATCACCGCGACGGCCGGCTCGGGGAGTCCAGCCCGCTGCGGGGCGTATCGGGGCGGGCCGTCACCGCCGCCGTCGAAGGCGAGCAGGCGCAGCAGCAAGGGTGTCGGCAGCGCCGGGTTGCGAGCGACTCCGTCCAGCGCGGACGCGTGGAACGCGACCATGATTCCCCCATCACTGTGCCTCCGGCGGCTGGTACGCAGCCATGATCCCCCGCGTGCGCGGGGACCGTTCTGCAGCCATCGGCCTCAGACGGATTTGAGGAGGCCGCGGAGGTCGGTCATGCGTGCCTTGATGTCGGCGGCTTCGGTGGGGTGGATCGGGGCGTCGTAGGTGTCGGGTCGGTGGGTTGTGCGGCAGGGGCGGCAGAGGCCGTCGGGGAGGGCTTCTGGTTGGCCGGGGCGGCCGCAGTCGGTGCATTCCATGAGGATGCGGCGAGTTGGGTCGGGGCCGGGGGTGCCGGGTGAAGTGCTCGCGGTCGTGGGGATCCGGGGCGGGATCTTGTCGGTGAGGCGGCGGCGGACGAATCCGAGGGGGGTGTCGACCTGGGCGGGGAGTCCTGCGGTGAGGGCGCTGATCAGGTAGTCGACGCTGACGCCCCTCGCGAGCCACTCCGCTGCCTGTGGTTCCAGGTCTGCGCAGTCGTCGGCGGAGAGGGGGAGGCGGTGGTCCTCGTGGCCGAGGCGGGCGAGGGCGAGGTAGGCGGGGGAAGGGGTGGCTTCGCAGGGCTGGGGTGCTGCCGGGGCCGTGTCCGGGGCGAGAGGCGCGGGCTCTGCGTCCGGCGCCTGGGCCGGGGTGCGTTGGTGCGGTACAGCGGTGGGTTGGGGGGCCGCCTGTTCCATACCGGGGTCCTCCGGCGCGGGCGGCGGTTCCTCGGCCGGGACCCAGGGCGGCGGAGTCGTGTCAGTGGCCGAGGCATCCGGTGCGGGGCTCACGGCGTTGGCAGCGTGCTCTGCGGCGAGGTAGGTCTGCCACCACTCGTTGTCGTGTGCGGTGCGGGACCAGAAGGTGCGGAACACCCACCGCGTCTCGTCTCCCGCGCCGACCGCGCACCGCACACGCCGCAGGTGCCCGGCGACGGACAGGGCGGTCAGGGCGCTGCTGATGGCCTGCTGCCCGTAGAGCGGAAGCTGCTTGGCCAGCTGCTTCACGCTCATCGCCGCACCCTCGGGGAGATGGTCGACGAACCCGGCAACGTACCGCTCACGCACAGGCAGGAGAGCGAAGTCTCCGCGCGTACGAGGAAGTTGGTCGGGTGCGGAGCGTTTGCCGTACCCGGGCTTGGCCATCGGGTACGCGGCGGAGCGTGCGGGGGCGCGCAGAGCAGGGCTAGTGTGCTGGGTAGCCACGGGATCGGCTTTCTCGGTTGACGATCTTGCGGTCAGACCCCGGCCTGGTGCTGTTACACCGCGTCGGGGTCGATTGGTTCTCGAACCGTAAGCAGTGGTGACGCTGTGCCGCAAGCTGTCACGATTAGTCATACTTGCTCGCCGTGAGGGGGCAGGGAGGTAGGGGAGGTTTTCCCAAACCACTTCTCTTACCTACCGGTTAAAGAAGGCGCTCGACCCCCGAACCTCGCATCCCGACACCCGCATCCCGGGACCCGAGCTTCGGGCCGGGACCCCACCCCCGTACCCCCGAAAGAGCGAACCGACCGCCCCCGAAGCTCGGGGGCCGAGGCTTGAGCCCCGAGCCTCGTTGCCGACCCAGACGGAGAGTCGGCAGCTCGCCGACGTCATCACGGAAGTCGTCCGCATTCCTTCCGGGGCGCTACGGGTGGTAGAGAACTTGGGCACGCGCAAGGTCGGCGGGCCCTTCCTCCCCGAGGCTCAGGAAGTGGTTCACCTGCCATGCCTGGGTGCTGCCGGCCTGACGACTGGTCGTGGTCGCCCATGGGGGGTAGACGCGGAACCCCCGCTTTCCGCCGGCCCCGTTCCGGGACACGACGCCGCGCTCGCACAGCACCTCCCACGGGAACACGAAGTGCCCGAAGTGGCCGCTGTCCCGACTGCTGATGACGAAGAGATCGACCCCGTCATCAGCGTCGAAGGGCCGGATCGGGCCCTCTGTGGAACGCTGCCACAAGGTGACGAACTGGCCGGCCTTGGTCGGGGTGGTCCTGGCCACACGGAACGCGACCGACTGCCCGTCCAGCGTGAAGCGGTGCGCTGCGTACTCGGCACTCTCCGGTTCGGGCACCGGCTGTGAGCAGACGAAGCCCTTCGGGCCGTACACCAAGGCCTTCGCTGCCAGCAGGTCACCATGCAGTCCTGCCCATGGGCGATTCGTATCCACCCACCCATCCTGCCATCGCGTCCGCCACGCCCGGCCGCTCCGGGAACCCGCCCCGGCCACGGGTAGCCGGGCGAGCTCCCTCACCGCCGGTACAGCCCCTCGATCTCCGCCGTGAAGTCCCGGGCGATCGCGTCCCGCTTCAGCTTCAGCGACGGCGTCAAGTGGCCCCGTTCCTCCGTGAAGTCCACCGGCAGCACCACGAACTTCCGGATCGATTCCGCCCGCGAGACCAGGCGGTTCGCCTCGTCCACCGCCTTCTGCAAGGACGTGCGCAGCTCCTCGTCGTGGACCAGCTCCCGTAGCGGCACGTCCTGTTTCTTCACCATCTGGCGCCAGTGGTGCAGGCCGTCCGGCTCCAGGGTGATCAGGGCCGTGATGTACGAGCGGTTGTCGCCGACCACCATGCACTGGCTGACCAGGGGGTGCGCGCGGAGCCAGTCCTCCAGGGGGGCGGGGGTGACGTTCTTGCCGCCCGACGTGATGATGATGTCCTTCTTGCGGCCCGTGATCGTCAGGTAGCCGTCCTCGTCCAGCGCGCCCAGGTCGCCCGTGGGGAACCAGTCGCCGTCGAGGAGGTACGGGACCGGCTCCGCGCGTTCCGTGTCCCAGTAGCCCCGGAACACCTGGCCGCCCCGCAGCAGCACCTCGCCGTCGTCCGCGATGCGTACCGAGGTGCCGGGGAGCGGCCAACCCACCGTGCCCAGGCGGGGTTTGAGGGGTGGGGTCACCGTGTGGGCCGCCGTCGTCTCCGTCAGGCCGTACCCCTCGAAGATGCCGATGCCCGCGCCCTCGTAGAACGAGGCGAGCCGGCGGCCCAGCGGGGAGCCGCCGCAGATCACGTAGCGGACCCTGCCGCCCAGCGCCGCCCGGATACGGCGGTAGACCAGCGGGTCGTACAGGGCGCGGGCCGCGCGCAGACCGAAGCCGGGGCCGGGGCCCGTGCCGTGTTCGGCGGCCTCAAGTGCCTTGCCGTAGCGCTGCGCTATGCGCGCCGCCCGGTCGAACGACGACGCCCGGCCCATCTTCTCCGCCGTCGCCCTCCCCGTGTTGTAGACCTTCTCCAGTACGTACGGGATGGCCAGGAGGAAGGTGGGGCGGAAGCCCGCCAGGTCCGCCAGCAGGTCCTCCGTCTGGATGGAGGGGGCGTGGCCCAGGCGGACCCTCGCCCGCATGCAGCCGATCGCCACCATCCTCCCGAACACGTGCGAGAGCGGGAGGAAGAGGAGCGTGGAGGCCGGGTCCTTCGACACCGACTTGAAGACCGGGTGCAGCAGCTCGATCGCGTTGTCCACCTCGGCGAAGAAGTTGCCGTGGGTGAGCACACAGCCCTTCGGGCGGCCCGTCGTTCCCGAGGTGTAGATGAGGGTGGCGGGGCTGTCGGGTTCCAACGTTGCGCGGCGCGCCGCCACGGCCGCGTCGGGGATGTCCTTGCCCAGGGACTTGAGGTGGCCGATCGCCCCCGTGTCGAACTGCCACAGGTGCGCCAGGTCGCCGAGCTGCTTGCGCTCCTGGCTGATCAGACGGCCCTGTTCCTTCGTCTCCACCGCGCACGCCACCGCGCCCGAGTCCTGGAGGATCCAGCGGGCCTGGAAGGCGGAGGAGGTGGGGTAGATGGGGACCGTCACCAGCCCGGCCGCCCAGGACGCGAAGTCCAGCAGCGTCCACTCGTACGTCGTACGGGCCATGATCGCGACCCGGTCCCCCGCCCGCAGCCCCTCCGCCATCAGGCCCTTCGCCACCGCCAGTACCTCGGCGGCGAACTCCTCGGCGCTCACGTCCCACCAGGCGCCCTCCACGTCCTTCCGGCTCAGCACCGCATCGGACGGGGCCTCCCGCGCGTTGTCGAACGGGATCTCCGCCAGCGAGCCGCGCAGGACCGGGGGCGCGAACGCCGGTACGGAGACCTCCCGGACCCGGCCGTCCGGGCCTCTCGTCTTCGTCGGTTCCACAAGTACCGCAGCAGCAGGGGGCGTTGTCGTTACGGGGGCGGATGAAGGCGTTGACACGTGCGGCTCCTCGGTAGCGGGGGTCGGGCGGGTCTTGTCGCCGGGTCGTCCGTCCGGCAGGGGTGACAGAAGGAGCGGTCAGGGGCGTTCCAGGATTGCCGTCACACCCTGGCCGCCCGCCGCGCAGACCGAGATCAGCCCCCGTCCCGGGGCCTCCCGTTCCGCCAGCAGCTTGGCCAACGTTGCGACGATCCGCGCGCCCGTGGCGGCGAAGGGGTGGCCGGTGGCCAGCGAGGAGCCGGCCACGTTCAGCAGGGTCCGGTCCAGCGGGGACAGGCCCTGCTTCTCCCAGGCGGCGAGGGTGGCCAGCACCTGGGAGGCGAACGCCTCATGGATCTCGTAGAGGTCGAAGTCCTCGATGCCCAGACCGGCCCGCTCCAGCAGGCGCGGCACCGCGTACGCCGGGGCCATGAGGAGGCCGTCGTCGCCGTCCACGTAGTCCACCGCCGCCGTCTCGTAGAGGGTGAGGTAGGCCAGGGGCTCGAAGCCGCGCTCCTGGGCCCACTCCTCGCTCGCCAGCAGCACCGTCGCCGCGCCGTCCGTGAGGGGGGTGGAGTTGCCCGCCGTCATCGTGGCGGTCGCCGGGTCGTCCGTGCCGAACACCGGCTTCAGTCCGGCGAGTTGCTCGGGCGTGGAGGCGGGGCGGAGGTTCTGGTCGCGGGTCAGGCCCCGGTACGGGACGACGAGGTCGTCCAGGAAGCCGCGTTCGTACGCCGCCGCCAGGCGCTGGTGGCTCGCGGCGGCCAGCCGGTCCTGGTCCTCGCGGGTCACCGACCATCGGCGGGCGGTACGGGCCGCGTGTTCGCCCATGGAGAGGCCCGTGCGGGGTTCGGCGTTGCGCGGGACGTCCGGGACCAGGTGGCGGGGGCGGACGGCGGACAGCGCCTTGAGGCGGGCGCCCGTCGACTTCGCGCGGCGGGCGGCCAGCAGGATGCGGCGCAGCTCGTCGTTGACGCCGAGCGGGGCATCGCTCGTGGTGTCGGAGCCGCCCGCGACGGCCGAGTCCACGGCCCCCAGCGCGATCTTGTTGGCGGCGGCGATCACGGCCTGGAGGCCCGTACCGCAGGCCTGCTGGATGTCGTACGCCGGTGTGCGCGGGTCCAGCGCGGAGCCGAGGACGGTCTCGCGGGCCAGGTTGAAGTCGCGGCTGTGCTTGAGGACCGCGCCCGCCACGAACTCACCCACCCGCTCCCCCGCCAGGCCGTACCGCTCCACCAGTCCGCCGAGCGCGGCCGTCAGCAGGTCCTGGTTGGAGGCGGTCGCGTACGGGCCGTCCGAGCGGGCAAACGGGGTACGGCTGCCGCCGATGACCGCGACGCGGCGGGGGCGGGGCAGGGCGAGGGGGATCGGCCGGGACCGGGGCTCCGTCGTCATGGTGACCATCTCGTCTCGGTCGGTCCGGGATTGTTCATCTCGACCAGCTCCTGACTCTTCAGTAACCTTACTCTGGAGTAAATCTACGACCGAGCAGGGAGCCAGGACAATGGCCGATCGCTATCTGCACCTCACCGGCACAGCACCCGGCCGCTTCCTCACCCGTCGGCTCGGCCTGCCGCAGCCCGCCCCGCTGCGCCGCTGGACCCTGGAGACCCCGCACCTGGAGGGGCCGCTGCTGCGCCTGACGGCGGGGACGTCGGCGGTCACGGGGGTGGCGGAGGTGCTTTCCCGGGCCGGGCTCCCGGTCGTCGGCAACACCGACCGGCCCGCCGCGATCGTCCTCGACGCCACCGGGGTCACCACCGCCGCCGGGCTCGGGGACGTCCACGCCGCCCTGCAGCCCGTCGTACGCTCCCTGACCCCGGGCGGGCGGATCGTCGTCCTCGGTACGGTGCCGTCACCCGACGACCACCACCAGGCCGCCGCCCAGCAGGCCCTGGAGGGGTTCGTCCGCTCGCTGGGCAAGGAGATCGGGCGCGGCTCCACCGTCCAGCTCGTGCGGATTCCGGCCGGGGGAACGGCCCGAGCGGCCGAGTCCACGCTCCGCTTCCTGCTCTCCCCCCGGTCCGCCTACGTCAGCGGCCAGGTCATCGAGCTCACCACCGCCGCCCCCGGCCCCGCCGCCGACCGGGCCGCCCCGCTCACCGGCCGCACCGCCCTGGTCACCGGGGCCGCCCGGGGCATCGGCGCGGCCGTCGCCTCGGTGCTCGCCCGCGACGGGGCACAGGTCATCGCCCTGGACGTGCCGGGGTCGCGGGAGGAGCTGGAACGCACCGCAGACCGGCTCGGCGCCACAGCCCTCCCCCTGGACATCACCGCACCCGACGCCGCCGACCGCATCGCCGCAGCGGCGCCCGACGGGCTCGGCGTCCTCGTCCACAACGCGGGCATCACCCGCGACCGCCGCCTCGCCAACATGCCCGCCGACCGCTGGGCATCGGTGATCGAGGTCAACCTGGACAGCGTGCTCCGCACCACCGACGAGCTGCTCAAGGCGGGCGTCATCACGCGCGGCGGCCGGATCGTCGCCACGGCCTCCATCGCGGGCATCGCGGGCAACACCGGGCAGACCAACTACGCCGCGAGCAAGGCCGGGATCATCGGGCTCGTCCGCTCGCTCGGGCCGCGCGCCGCCGCCGACCACGGCGTCACCGTCAACGCGGTCGCCCCCGGCTTCATCGAGACGAAGATGACGGCCGCCGTGCCGCTCTTCATCCGCGAGGCGGGCCGCCGTATGAACTCCCTCTCCCAGGGCGGCCTTCCGGTCGATGTCGCCGAAGCCGTCGCCTGGTTCGCCCAGCCCGACTCCACCGCCGTCAACGGCCAGGTGCTGCGGGTCTGCGGCCAGAGCCTGCTGGGGGCGTGAGCGCGGTGACCGGACTGAGCGCCTCCCTCGTCCGCGGGGCCGTCACCTCGCCGTTCAAGCACCCCGGCCGGCCGGGCGCCACCCTGCCCACCGACCGCCTCACCCTCCCGGCGGCCCCTGCCGCACCCGGCCCTCTCGCCGCGTACCGCAGGATCTGCGGCTTCCAGCGATCCGCACTCCGGCCCGGGTCCGCATCCGGGCCGCTCCCGCTCACGTACCCCCATGTCCTGGCCTTCCCGCTCGCCATGCGGCTGATGACCGCTCGGGGCTTCCCGCTCCCCGTCGTCGGGCTCGTCCACACCTGGATCGAGATCGCCGCCCGACGGCCGGTACAGTCCGACGAGGCGCTCGAACTGACGCTTTACGCAGAGAAGTTGACGCCCCACCGGCGCGGCACCGAAGTCACGATGGTGACCGAGGCGCGGATGGACGGGGCGCTGGTGTGGGAGTCCCGCAGCGGCTATCTGTCACGGCACGCGACGAAAGCCGCCGGGGGTACCCGCGAGGCCGACGGAGGCCCCGCGCTCCCCGCCGTCACCCAGTGGCGGCTCCCCGGTGATCTCGGGCGGCGGTACGGAGCCGTCTCCGGTGACCGTAATCCGATCCACCTCCACCCGCTGACCGCCCGCCTCTTCGGCTTCCCCCGGGCCATCGCGCACGGCATGTGGACGGTGGCCCGCTGCCTGGCCGAGGCTGGTGGGCAGCCCGGTGAAATCCGTTCCGTACGGGCCGACTTCAGGGCTCCCGTGCTGCTGCCCGCCACCGTGACGTACGCCGCCGACCCGGCCGGGAACGCCTTCGCGCTGCAGAGCGGGAGCGGGCGCGTGCACCTCACCGGGGCGGTGACACGAACCTCCTGAGGCCCTCCACCGCACCCCGCGAGGCGCCCCCGCTCCCTACACTGCCGCCATGGCATGCCGCATCAGCGAACTGGTCATCGAAGCCGCCGACGCCGAGCGGCTCGCCGCGTTCTGGAGCGAGGTGCTCGGCTATGGCGAACTCGGCCGGGAGAGCGACGGGTCCATCGAGATCGGGCCGCCCGGCGCCGGCTTCGGCGGCCCGCAGCCCACGATCGTCCTGAGCCCCAACAGCGAGTGCCGGACCGGGAAGCTCCGGCTGCACATCGACGTCAACGCCACAGACCGCGACCAGGACGCCGAGCTGGAACGGCTCCTCGCCCTCGGCGCCAGGCCCGCCGACGTCGGCCAGACCGGCAACGAGAGCTGGCACGTCCTGGCCGACCCGGAAGGCAACGAGTTCTGCCTCCTGCGCACCCGGCTCCAGCCACTCTGATCCTCGTACGGCCCCCTACGACGCGTCCGCCGGCGGCTGCCACGGCCGGGCGTGCATCAGGTTCTCCAGGCCCGCCCAGGCGAAGTTCATCAGGGTCGCCGCGGCCTCCTTGGCCGATACGCCCGGGGTGTCGTTGGCCCAGCCCGCCAGCGACTCCGCGGCGCCCACCAGGGCCTGGGCCAGGCCCGCCACGTCCCGGTCCACGAGGGCGGGGTCACGGTGGGCCTCGCGGGCGGCGGCGCCGATCAGGCCCGTCACGAACGCGACGATCTCGTCGCGCATCACCACGACCTCGCTGATGAACGGCTCCCCGTGCGACCGCGCCTGGCGGTGCAGCACCGCCCAGCCGTCCGGGTTCTCGGCGGTGTGGGTGAAGAACGCCCGCAGCCCCGACCAGAGTTGGCCGTCGGCGGGCAGCTCCGGATCCACCCCGGCCCGCACCGCCGCCACCAGGGCCTGTGCCTCGCGCCGGATACAGGCGGAGAAGAGGTCCTCCTTGGAGTGCAGGTAGAGGTAGACCAACGGCTTGGAGACGCCTGCCAGCTCCGCGATCTCGTCCATCGAGGCGGCCCGGTACCCGCGCTGCCCGAAGGTCTGCACCGCGGCGTCCATCATCTGCCGCTCACGCACGGCGCGTGGCATCCGTTTGCCCTTCACAGCACCCACGTCCGACATCCTCCCCACCCCACAGTCCCGCCCCACAGTCCCGCCCCGCAGCCCTGCTCCCGGCAAGGGTACGGCGGGCCGCGCCGCGCCGCCGACACAGCCGCCCGGCAGCCCGCCCGTTCCCGCCCTCCCGACGCGGAAGCGCCCCTGGCCCACCTCGCGGGGTGGACCAGGGGCGCTCGGGCCGGGCTGCCGCTAGGCGGTGACCGGAACCGCGTCCTTCGGTTCCGGCGTGCGGTCGCGGTCCTCGTCCCGGCCGGCGTCGTCGGACGAGCCGAACGCGTCGATCGGGGAGGCCGAGGCCGAGTTGTACTTGTCGTGGTCGAGGATCTTCTCGCGGGCCGAGACGATGACCGGGACCAGCGCCTGACCGGCCACGTTGGTGGCGGTGCGGATCATGTCCAGGATCGGGTCGATGGCCATCAGCAGACCGACGCCCTCCAGCGGGAGACCCAGCGTCGACAGGGTCAGGGTCAGCATGACCGTCGCACCGGTGAGACCGGCGGTGGCCGCCGAGCCGATCACCGAGACGAAGGCGATGAGCACGTAGTCACCGATGCCCAGCTGGACGTCGAAGATCTGCGCGATGAAGATCGCCGCCAGCGCGGGGTAGATCGCGGCGCAGCCGTCCATCTTCGTGGTCGCCCCGAACGGGACGGCGAAGGAGGCGTACTCCTTCGGAACGCCGAGGCGCTCGGTGACCCGCTGGGTGACCGGCATGGTGCCGACCGAGGAGCGGGAGACGAAGGCCAGCTGGATCGCGGGCCAGGCGCCCTTGAAGAACTGGAGCGGGCTGACCTTGGCGACGGTGGCCAGGAGCAGCGGGTAGACGCCGAACATCACCAGGAGGCAGCCGATGTAGACGTCGGCGGTGAACGTCGCGTACTTGCCGATCAGGTCCCAGCCGTAGTCGGCGATGGCGTAGCCGATGAGGCCGACGGTGCCGATCGGGGCGAGGCGGATGACCCACCACAGGGCCTTCTGGAGCAGCTCCAGGATCGACTGGCTGAGCGTGAGGATCGGCTGGGCCTTGTCGCCGAGCTTGAGGGCCGCGATACCGGCGACGGCCGCCATGAAGACGATCTGGAGAACGTTGAGCTCGGTGAACGGCGTGATCACGTTGTCCGGGATGATGCCGGTCAGGAAGTCGATCCAGCTGCCGCGGTTCTCGGGGAGCTTGCCGTCCTTCGGCGTGAGGCCGGTGCCGGAGCCCGGGTTGGTGATCAGGCCGATCGCGAGACCGATCGCGACCGCGATCAGCGACGTGATCATGAACCAGAGCAGGGTGCGGGTCGCCAGCCGGGCGGCGTTGTTGACCTTGCGCAGGTTGGTGATCGACACCAGGATCGCGAAGAAGACCAGCGGGGCGACGGCCAGCTTCAGCAGCTGGACGAAGATCGAGCCGACCTTGTCGAGCGTGGTGACGAGCCAGGAGACGTCCTGGCTGCGGGCCAGCCAGCCGAGCAGGACACCGAGGACCAGACCGGCGACGATCTGGGCCCAGAACGGGACCTTGGGTATACGCGGACCGGAGCCGGTGGACGGCTGCTCGGCCTCGGGGGCGGCGGACGCGGAATTCGCGGACACGGACACACTCCAGTGGGGGACGCATCGGGACGTACGAGGACAGGCGTACGGACGTGCGGTGGAACGGGGACGGGGTCGCGGCGCCCGCGTCGAAGGGCGGCGCCGCTGCATGATGCCGTAATCAGACCTCGCGGCAACAGACCGCGGACATACAGCGGCAGAGATCGACATGCAGGCGCGCCACGAGCGGAATGCTCGCGGCGTGACGGAGGCGCACTGCTGTCTTCATGTCGAATACGTTAACACTTGAACTTTGGGAACCTCAAAGCCTTTCTTTGACCACGGAACAGGCCCCCGACTCAGGGGTCGCACCACCTCCGGGCGCCCCGGAAACGCCAAGAGCCCCGGCACGGGAGCGATGCGCTCCGGTCCGGGGCTCTGCGGGAAGTTCACATGGCACGACCCGCGGGGGCGTGCGTGTGAGGAAGCTTACTGAACGGCGTCCTCGCGGGTGCGGTTCGCGTCGAGGCGGGCCTTGGTCCGGTCGACCGTGGTGATGATCTGCTCGGACATCTCGTCGCGCTGCTTGCGCAGCAGGACGTAGCTGAGCGGGGCGGAGAGGACGAGGCCGAGGAGGATCACCCAGACGACGTTGGAGCCTCCGAGTCCGGACGGCACCAGCCCGAAGTGGACGGCGACACCGGCGGCGAAGAAGCAGCCGACGAAGATCAACAGGCGCAATGCCGTGTACCGGATCATCGCGCTCGGCTTGGCAGCGGACACGGCAGGCCCTCTCTTCCCATGAACTCTCGACACACTCCTGCCCGTCCAGTGAAGCATGGCCCGAATTCTCAGGGTTAAGGGGGTTCCCGGGGCCCTCGGGGTTCAGGGGGTGGCCGGACCTTCAGGGGGTGGCCGGCCCCAGCGGGAGCAGCAAGACGATGTCGTCGCGGTCGTCGCCCGGGGCGACCCGGATGCCGCCCGGGACCCGGCCGACCTCCTTGTAGCCGCAGGCGGCGTAGAAGCGGTCGGCGCCGGTGCCGCCGCGGCAGGTGAGGCGGATCGCCTCGATGCCGTCGATTGAGCGGGCCGCGTCGGCGGTGGCGGCCATGAGGTCGCGACCGTACCCCTTGCCCTGGTGGCGGGGGTGGACCATGACCGTGTAGAGCCAGAGCCAGTGCTTCATCAGCCGGTGGGTGTTCAGCGTGAGGAAAGCGGTGGCGGCGACGGCCCCCTCCTCGTCGCGGCCGACGAGCAGCCGGGTGCGGCCCTGCTCGATGGCGACGAGGTGCTTGAGCAGCTCGGGCCGGATCTCCTCGGCCGTGACGGGCGGGACGAACCCGACGGCGCCGCCCGCGTTGCTGACGTCGGCCCACAGGGCGGTGATGCCGTCGCGCAGGGTGGGCGAGAACACGGGATCCAGCTCGAAGGTAAGTGGCATAGGGCAAGACTAACCATTACCCAACCGTCGGCTCAACCCTGTCCGGAACGCGAGAAAGCCCCGGCCGGGGACGGCGGCCGGGGCTTTCGCACGACGCGGTGGACGGAGCTGGACTCAGACCCGCATCGGCTGCGGCGACTCGCGCCGGTCCGCCTCGGGACCCGGGTACTCGCGCAGGATCTCGTACCGGGTGTTCCGCTCGACCGGCCGGAAACCGGCGTCACGGATCAGGTCCAGCAGATCCTCGCGGCCGAGCTTGTTCGGCGTACCGAAGTCGTCGGCGTCATGCGTGATCTTGTACTCGACGACCGAGCCGTCCATGTCGTCCGCGCCGTGCTGGAGCGCGAGCTGGGCGGTCTGCACGCCGTGCATCACCCAGAAGACCTTGACGTGCGGCACGTTGTCGAACAGCAGCCGGGAGACGGCGAAGGTCTTCAGTGCCTCGGCGCCGGTAGCCATCGTGGTGCGCGCCTGGAGCTTGTTGCGGACCTTGCCGTCCTTCATGTCCACGAAGTCGTGCTGGTAGCGCAGCGGGATGAAGACCTGGAAGCCGCCGGTCTCGTCCTGCATCTCGCGCAGCCGCAGCACGTGGTCGACGCGGTGACGGGGCTCCTCGATGTGCCCGTACAGCATCGTCGCGGGGGTCTTGAGCCCCTTCTCGTGCGCGAGGCGGTGGATGCGCGACCAGTCCTCCCAGTGGGTGCGGTGGTCGACGATGTGCTGGCGGACCTCCCAGTCGAAGATCTCCGCGCCGCCGCCGGTCAGCGATTCGAGACCGGCGTCGATCAGCTCGTCGAGGATCTCGGAGGCGCTCAGGCCCGAGATGGTCTCGAAGTGGTGGATCTCCGTCGCCGTGAACGCCTTCAGCGCCACGTCCGGCAGGGCTTCCTTCAGCGCGCTGAGCGAGCGCGGGTAGTAGCGCCACGGGAGGTTGGGGTGGAGTCCGTTGACGATGTGCAGCTCGGTGAGGTTCTCGCCCTCCATCGCCTTGGCGAGGCTGACGGCCTCCTCGATCCGCATCGTGTACGCGTCCTTCTCGCCCGGCTTGCGCTGGAACGAGCAGTACGCGCACGAGGCGGTGCACACGTTGGTCATGTTGAGGTGGCGGTTGACGTTGAAGTGCACGACGTCACCGTTCTTACGGGTGCGCACCTCGTGCGCCAGCCCGCCGAGCCACGCCAGGTCGTCGGACGCGTAGAGCGCGATCCCGTCCTCGCGGGTCAGCCGCTCGCCGGCCCGGACCTTCTGCTCCAGCTCGCGCTTGAGTCCCGCGTCCACCTGGCCGCCTCCCATTTCCTCCGTACAACAGACCGCACCAACCGTACGCCTACGACTCCTCGGGAAGTTCCCCGACCCGGTTCTCCCACTTGGTGGAGAGCACGATCGTGGTACGGGTCCGCGAGACGCCCTTCGTGCCGCTGAGGCGCCGGATCGTCTTCTCCAGGCCGTCCACGTCACCGACCCGCACCTTGAGCATGTACGAGTCGTCGCCCGCGATGAACCAGCAGTCCTCGATCTCCGCGAGGTCCTTGAGCCGACGGGCGACGTCCTCGTGGTCGGCGGCGTCCGAGAGCGAGATCCCGATCAGCGCGGTGACGCCGAGGCCGAGCGAGGCCGAGTCGACGGTGGCGCGGTAGCCGGTGATGACACCGGCGGTTTCCAGCCGGTTGATGCGGTCGGTGACGCTGGGCCCGGAGAGCCCCACGAGCCGTCCCAGCTCGGCGTACGAGGCCCTGCCGTTCTCTCTGAGGGCCTGGATGAGCTGCCTGTCCACCGCGTCCATATGACTGAAACCTTCCATTGTTCAGCAGTACCGCGAGTCTACGTGTAGAATCTAAGGCATGCAGGGCTCAGGCCCTGCAAATCTTCTAGAACATCCAAGAAATGCTTTCGAATCTTCAGGAGTGAACTTCACCGTGTACACGATCGAGATGGCCTACGCCCGGATGCGCGAGCTGCAGGACCTGGCCAACCGCTCGCGTGCCCACCAGCCCGCCGCCGCGCACCGCGTGGACAAGACCCGCGCCCCGCGCACCACCAAGAAGCGCTGACCCGCGCCCCTCACTCACCCGGGCTGCGGGAGCCGCCACCGAGCTCTCCCTCCCAGCGGCGGTACAGCCGGTGTTCCACCCCGGCCGCGTCCAGCACCCGCCCCGCGACGAAGTCCACCAGGTCCTGGATGTGCGTCGCGCCCGCGTAGAACGCCGGAGAGGCGGGCAGCACGACCGCGCCCGCCTCGTCCAGGGCCACCATCTGCTTCAGCGTCTGGCCGCTCAGCGGGGTCTCGCGCACCGCGACGACGAGCGGGCGGCGCTCCTTGAGCGTCACGCTCGCGGCCCGCTGGAGCAGATCCTTCGACAGACCGAGCGCCACCCCGGCCACACAGGCCGTCGAGGCCGGCACGATGAGCATCCCCTTCGCCGGGTACGACCCGGAGGACGGCCCGGCGGCCAGATCACCGGCCGGCCAGTGGCGTACGCGCTCCAGCTCCGCGTCGCCCACCGCGAAGGCGTCCCGCTTCCCGTCGGCGCCGCGTTCCAGCCAACAGCGCAGGTCCTCGCGCCAGTGCCCGTCCCGGAACGCGATGCCGGTCTCGTCCAGCAGGGTGAGCCGCGAGGCCCGGCTCACCACCAGGTCCACGCTCTCGCCGCCCGCCAGCAGCCCGCGCAGGACGGCCGCCGCGAACGGGGTCCCCGAAGCACCGGATACCCCGACAATCCAAGGCCGCCGCTGCTGATGAGTCACTGAAGTCCCGGATTCCACAGCAGCGAGCCTATCCGGCACACCCCGGCACCCCGCACCCGGAACCGGGCGGCGGCCCGGGACGTTCCACAGATGACAGCAACCCGGGGGCAGGGACAGACCATGGGCGACTACTGGACAACCGACCGCAACACCGGCTCCACCACGACCGGCGGCGCACGGGCGCTCACGGCCGGCATCCTCATGGTGGGCTGCGTCGCTCTGCTGTGGATCCTCGAAGGGATCGACGTAGCGACCGGACACGCACTCGACACCTATGGCATCAGCCCGCGCGAGATGGCCGAGCTGCGTGACGTGGTGCCCGCCGCGTTCCTGCACAGCGGCTGGGAGCACGTCGCCTCCAACAGCGTCCCGCTGCTGGTCCTCGGCTTCATCGCCGCCCTCGGCGGGCTGCGCAGGTTCGCCGCCGTCGTCGTGACGATCATCCTGGTCAGCGGCGTCGGCGTCTGGCTGACCGCCCCCGCGTTCACGGTGACGCTCGGCGCCTCCGGCGTGGTCTTCGGGCTGCTGGGCTATCTGCTGGTCCGCGGCTTCGTGGACCGCCGCCCCTGGGACGTCCTGATAGGCATCGGCGTCGCCGTGGTCTACGGCTCGCTGCTCTGGGGCGTCCTGCCCACCGACTCGGGCGTCAGCTGGCAGGGCCACCTCTTCGGGCTGATAGGCGGCGTGGCGGCGGCCTTCTTCTTCCGCAGGCCGCCCGCGCGTCGCGGCCCGGACAACCTGGTCACCGTCTGAGCGGCCCGGTTACGGGGTCAGGCCGCGCAGCAGCAGGTCCAGCAGCGCGCAGGCGAAGAGCGCCATGCCGATGAAGCCGTTGACGGAGAAGAAGGCGCGGTTCAGCCGGGACAGGTCGTGCGGCCGCACCACCCGGTGCTCGTAGACGAACGCCACCGCGACGATCACCATGCCGATCCAGTAGAAGACCTCGGCGTCCGTCGCCAGGCCGAACCAGACCAGCAGCCCCGTCGTGATCACGTGACAGACCCGGGCGCCCCAGAGCGCCGCCGGGATACCGAAGCGCGCCGGGAAGGAGAGCACCCCGTGGGCCCGGTCCGCAGCCACGTCCTGGCAGGCGAAGATCAGGTCGAAGCCGCCGATCCAGATGCCGACGGCCAGCCCCAGGATCACCGCGTCCCACGACCAGCTGCCGGTCACCGCGAGCCACGCGCCGATCGGCCCGATGGCCTGCGCGAGACCCAGGATCGCGTGGGGGAAGTTCGTGAACCGCTTGCCGTACGGATAGACCACCATCGGCACGACCGCGAGCGGCGCCAGCACCAGGCAGAGCGGGTTGAGCAGGGCGGCGGCGCCCAGGAAGACGGCGAGCGCGACGAGCGCCCCCGTCCAGGCCGACTTCACCGACACCGCACCGGTGACCAGCTCGCGGCCCGCGGTGCGCGGGTTACGGGCGTCGATCTCCCGGTCGATGATCCGGTTGGCGGCCATGGCGAACGTCCGCAGCCCCACCATCGCGAGCGTGACGAGCAGCAGGACGCCCCAGTGGATCGTGCCGTCGAGCTGGAACATCGCGGTCAGCGCGGCGATGTAGGCGAAGGGCAGCGCGAAGACCGAGTGCTCGATCATCACCAGCCGCAGGAAGGACTTCACCCTGCTGTCCGACGGCGCGGAACCGGGTACGGACGCCGCCGCCTCTGCCGCACTGCTCACAGTCCGTACTCCTTCCAGCGGCGGTCGACCTTCGCCGCCGTCTCCGGGTCGGACTCGACCATCTCCGGCCAGCCCCCGTCCCGGGTGTAGCCCTCCGTGGGCAGCTTCCGGGTGGCGTCGATGCCCGCCTTGCCGCCCCAGAACTGCTGGTAGGAGGCGTGGTCCAGATGGTCGACCGGGCCCTCGGTGACGGTCAGGTCCCGGGCGTAGTCGGTGTTGCCGAGCGCCCGCCAGGCGACCTCGTGCAGATCGTGGACGTCACAGTCGGAGTCGACGACCACGATCAGCTTGGTCAGCGACATCATGTGGGCACCCCAGATCGCGCTCATCACCTTCTGCGCGTGCTTCGGGTACTTCTTGTCGATCGAGACGATCGCGCAGTTGTGGAAGCCGCCCGCCTCGGGGAGGTGGTAGTCCACGATGTCCGGCACGATGATCTTCAGCAGCGGCAGGAAGAAGCGCTCCGTGGCCCGGCCCAGCGGCCCGTCCTCGGTCGGCGGCCGGCCCACCACGATGGACTGGAGCAGCGGCCGCTTCCGCATGGTGACGCAGTCGATGGTCAGTGCGGGGAACGGTTCCTGCGGGGTGTAGAAGCCGGTGTGGTCCCCGAACGGGCCCTCCGGCAGCATCTCGCCCGGCTCCAGCCACCCCTCGATGACGACCTCGGCCTGGGCGGGGACCTGGAGCGGCACGGTCTTGCAGTCGACCATCTCGATCCGCTTGCCCTGGACGAACCCGGCGAAGAGGTACTCGTCGATGTCCCCCGGCAGCGGCGCGGTGGAGGCGTACGTCACGGCGGGCGGGGCGCCGAAGGCGATGGCGACCGGCAGCCGCTCACCACGCCGGGCGGCGACCTGGTAGTGGTTGGCGGAGTCCTTGTGGATCTGCCAGTGCATCCCGATCGTGCGCTTGTCGTGGCGCTGGAGCCGGTAGAGCCCCAGGTTCCGGACGCCGGTCTCGGGGTGCTTGGTGTGGGTGAGGCCCAGGTTGAAGAAGGAGCCGCCGTCGCCGGGCCAGGTGAAGAGCGCGGGCAGCTGCTCCAGGTCGACGTCGTCGCCCTTCAGCACGACTTCCTGGACCGGCGCGTCGTCGGACTTCACCTTCTTCGGCGGTACGTGGACCATCGAGCCGAGCTTGCCGAAGGCTTCCCGGACTCCGACGAAGCCCTGTGGCAGCTCCGGCTTGAGCAGCCCGCCGATCTTGTCGCTGATGTCGCTGTACGACTTCAGCCCGAGGGCCTTGAGCAGGCGCCGGTCGGTGCCGAAGACGTTCATGGCCAGGGGCATCGAGGACCCCTTGACGTTCTCGAAGAGCAGGGCGGGGCCGCCCGCCTTGTTCACCCGGTCGACGATCTCACCGACCTCCAGGTGAGGATCGACCTCGGCCTTGACGCGCTTGAGATCACCATCGCGTTCAAGAGCCCGGAGCAGGGAGCGGAGATCGTCGTAAGCCATGCGGTCCAGTTTGTCATCCCCCTCCGCCCGGCCCCGCCGGGGCTCCCCGCCGCCGGGCCCCGGATCGACGGCGGCCAGCCGGTACCCTGGCCGCGACACCGGGGAAACACCGAGCCCCGCCGCCGCTCACTGGGGGACGCACCATGAGAGCCCTGTTGTTCATCGTCCCGCTGGCTCTGACGATCTACGCGTTCATCGACTGCCTGAACACCTCGGAGGAGGACACCAGGCATCTGCCGAAGATCGCCTGGGTCTTCATCATCCTGCTGTTCTGGATCGTCGGCCCGGTCGTGTGGCTCTTCGCCGGCAAGGCCCGCCGCAACGCGGCCACCGGCACCGGCCCCTCCTCGTGGCAGCGGGGCAGGCGGCAGCAGTGGGTGGCCCCGGACGACAACCCCGACTTCCTCAAGTCGCTCAAGGACGACAAGGACGCCAGGAAGGCCGAGGCGGAGGCGGAGTCCAGGAAGGCCGAGAAGGCCGAGGCCGAGGAGGAGCTCAAGCGCCGCGATGGCGGTACGGGCCCCGACGACAAGTCCCCGCCCACTTCCTGAGGGGCTATTCCTCCGGGCAGGGGTGATCTTTCCGACCGGCGCGGTGGGCGCGTCCCGGGGGCGGCGTCGGCCATCCTCGAAGGGGTAACGCATGCACCGCACGCGCCCCCCTTCAGGAGCACGCGTGACTCTTCATGAGCACACGTGACCTCCTCAGGAGCACGCGTGACCCTCCTTAGGAGCCCCCACATGTCCGAAACGCCCGCCGAGCTCGTCGCCCGCCTCCGCGCCACCTTCCGCACCGGCCGCACCAAGGACCTCGCCTGGCGCACCGGCCAGCTGGAGCGGCTGCGCGCCCTGCTCACCGAGCACGGGGACGACCTCGCGGATGCCCTCCGCACCGACCTCGGCAAGAGCCGCAAGGAGGCGTACCGGACCGAGATCGACTTCACGGTCCGGGAGATCGACCACACCCTGGAGCACCTCGCCGGCTGGCTGCGGCCCGAGCCCGCCCCCGTACCGCCGCATCTCGCCCCCACCGGTGCCACCGCGCACACCGTGCTGGACCCGCTCGGTGTCGTCCTGGTCATCGCGCCGTGGAACTACCCGGTGCAGCTGCTGCTCGCCCCCGTCGTGGGCGCCCTGGCGTCCGGGAACTGCGTGGTGGTCAAGCCCAGCGAGCTGGCGCCCGCGACCTCCGCCGCCGTGGCCCGGCTGCTGCCGCAGTATCTGGACACGGACGCGGTCGGGGTCGTGGAGGGCGCGGTCGAGGAGACCACCGCCCTGCTGGAGCAGCACTTCGACCACATCTTCTACACCGGCAACGGCACGGTCGGCCGGATCGTCATGGCGGCCGCCGCCAAGCACCTCACCCCGGTCACCCTGGAGCTCGGCGGCAAGTCCCCCGTCTTCGTCGACCGGGGTACGGACCTGAAGGCCGTGGCCGGGCGGCTCGCCTCGGGGAAGTTCCTCAACGCCGGGCAGACCTGTGTGGCCCCCGACTACGTACTGACCGACCCGGAGACCGCCCCGGCCCTCGCGCAGGCGCTGGCGGCCGCGGTGGAGGGGCTGTTCGGGACGGACCCGGCCGAGCACCCGGAGTACGGGCGGATCGTGAACGAGCGCCACTTCGACCGGCTGACGGCCCTGCTCGACTCCGGCACCGCGGTGACCGGCGGCGCCCACGACCGGGACACGAAGTACATCGCGCCGACCGTGCTCGCCGATGTGGCGCCGGACGCGCCCGTGATGGGCGAGGAGATCTTCGGCCCGATCCTGCCGCTGGTCACGGTGGACGGCCTGGACGAGGCGATCGGCTTCATCAACGACCGGGACAAGCCGCTGGCCCTGTACGCGTTCACCGACTCCCCCGCCGTACGGGAGCGGCTGCTGGCCGAGACCTCGTCGGGCGGGGTCGGCATCGGGCTGCCCCTGGCCCATCTGACCGTCTCGGACCTGCCGTTCGGCGGGGTCGGCGAGAGCGGCATGGGCAGCTACCACGGCCGCTACTCCCTGGAGACGTTCAGCCACCGCAAGGCGGTCCTGGACACCCCGCTGAGCTGACGACGTACGAAGGCGCCCCGGACGGTTTCGGTATCCGTCCGGGGCGCCTTCGTACGTACGCGGTCTCAGACCCCGGCGTAGGAGTGCAGACCGGTGACGAAGATGTTCACGCCGTAGTAGTTGAACAGCCAGCAGGCGAAGGCGACGAGCGCCAGATAGGCGGCCTTGCGGCCCTTCCAGCCGGCCGTGGCGCGGGCGTGGAGATAGGCGGCGTAGGCGACCCAGGTGATGAAGGACCAGACCTCCTTGGGGTCCCAGCCCCAGTACCGGCCCCAGGCGTCGCCCGCCCAGATCGCGCCCGCGATGATCGTGAACGTCCAGAGCGGGAAGACGGCCGCGTTGATGCGGTACGCGAACTTGTCCAGCGACGACGCGGAGGGCAGCCGCTCCATGACGGAGGCGGCGAACTTCCCCGGCGTACCACCGGAGGCGAGCTTGTTCTCGTAGCTGTCGCGGAAGAGGTAGAGCACCGTGCCGACCGCGCCGAGGTAGAAGACCGCGCCGCAGATGATCGCGGTCGAGACGTGGATCCACAGCCAGTACGAGTGCAGCGCGGGCACCAGCTGGTCGCTGTCGGTGTAGAGCGTCGTGACCGCGATGCCGAGGTCCAGCAGGACCGTGGTGACCAGCGGGAGGCCGATCCAGCGGACGTTCTTCTTCAGCGCGAGCAGCACCAGGTACGAGCCGACCGCCACGGTGGAGAAGGTGATCGAGAACTCGTACATGTTGGCCCAGGGGGCCCGCTGCACCGACAGGGCGCGGGTGATGACACCGCCCGCCTCCACGACGAAGGCCACCACGGTCAGCGAGACCGCGATCCGGCCCCACAGGTCACCCTTGAACGTGCCGCCCGCGGCGCCCGGCCCGTCGGGCACGTCACGGGTCCCGGCGGCCGCACGGGTGACGACCTTCGGCCGCTCCAGCACGGCGGTGGAGCCGGCCTGGACGACCACCGGGGCGGCGGCGGAACCGCCGGCCGCGCCGGACAGCGCGGCGGCCGTACGGCCGACCTTGCTGCGGCTGCCGAGCACCCACTCCGCGATGTGCGCGAAGAAAGCCAGGGTGTAGACGGCCATCGACGAATAGATCAGCACATTGCTGGTGTGCGCCAGGCTCTCGTTGGTTGCGGCGGCGAGATTCACTTCTCAGCCCCTTCGGCAGGTGCTTCAGCAGGGTGTACGGGCCGGCTCCCGGCCTCGTTCGTGGCGTCGGGTCCGTCCACGTCCATGGACGTGGACACTGCGGGTTTCTCCGGGGCGACCGGCGCAGTCGTGATCAGGGCGGCCGCGAGGTCTCCCAGCTCCTCAGGGAGCTTCGCGGACTCGCTGCGGCCGAGGCCCGCCATCTCCACGACGGTCACCCCGTCCGCGCCCCGCACCGCCCGGACCCAGACCCGGCGGCGCTGGATGAACAGCGAGGCGGCGAGTCCGGCGATGGCGGCGACGGCGCCGCCGAGCGCGAGGCCGTTGCCCGGCTGCTGCGAGATCTGGAAGCTCGCCCACTCCTCGATGCCGTCGAAGGTGATCGAACCGGCGCCGTCGGGCAGGTCCAGCTTCTCACCGGGGCGCAGCATCTTCTTGAGCAGCTCGTCGTCCTCGTTCTTGAACTCCTTCATCTGGGACGTGTCGAGCTGGTAGACGTTCTGCGGCAGGCCTGAGTCCACCCCGAGGGAGCCGCTGTAGGCGCTCAGCGCCAGCACCGGGAACTCCGCCCCCGGGAACTGCGAGAACATCTGGCCCTTGCCGTGGCCCGCGAAGGTCGGCACGAAGAAGGCCTTGAAGCCGAGCTGCGTCTTGACGCCGTTCTTGTCCCGGTAGCCGTCCATCACCTTGATGGCGCCGGTGGAGGTGATGTTGTTGTCGATCGGCAGCAGCGGTACGGAGTTCCGCGAGACGACCTTGCCCTTGCCGTCCCGGACGGTGACGACCGGGGCGTAGCCGTGGGCGATGAGATAGACCTTGGTGCCGTCCACGACGAGCGGCTCGTTGACGCGGATGACGCCCTTGCGCTCGGGCCCCTCGACGCCCTCGGTGTACTTCACCCGGGCCTCGAAGGTGCGGGGCGTGCCGCGCTGCGGGCCGCTCTCCTCGTACGTGCCGACGAAGTCGTCCAGGACGAAGCTGAAGGGGGCCAGCGAGTCCGTGTCGTAGAGCGATCCGGACTTGAAGTCGTCGTACTGGGTGAGCGTGTTGGCGAAGCCGTCGCCCTCCACGACCAGCTTGCCGCCCTCGGACTTGAAGAGCTGCCCGGCGGCGAAGGCCACCAGCATCACGATCAGTGCGACGTGGAAGACCAGGTTCCCGGCCTCGCGGAGGTAGCCCTTCTCGGCGGCGACCGCGTCGCCCACCGTGTGGGCCCGGAAGCGCCGCTTGCCCAGCACGCCGAGGGCCGCCTCGCGGACCTCCTCGGGCTCGGCCTCCGTGCGCCAGGTGGTGTACGCGGGCAGCCGGGTCAGCCGCTTCGGGGCGCCCGGCGGGCGGCTGCGGAGCTGGCCGACGAACTGGCCGGTGCGCGGCACGATGCAGCCGATGAGGGAGACGAACAGCAGGATGTAGATCGCGGAGAACCACACCGAGCTGTAGACGTCGAAGAGCTGGAACTTCTCGTAGATCGGGGAGAGCGTGGTGTGCTGGTCCTTGAAGTTCTGGACCTTCAGGTCGTCCACGCTGGTCTGCGGGATCAGCGAGCCGGGGATGGCGCCGAGGGAGAGCAGGAACAGCAGGATCAGCGCGACCCGCATCGAGGTGAGCTGGCGCCAGAACCAGCGGATCCAGCCGACCACCCCCATGGCGGGGACGCCGGTACCGGCCTGGGGCTCGGTCTCGGGCCGCTCCTCGCGGGGCGCGGTGGAGAGCCGCTCGCCGGCCGCGCTGTCGACGCGCTCCTGCTCGCGCTCGGCCGCGGCGGCGCCCGCGCCGGTGTCCGTGGTGTTCGTCTTGCCCATGAACTCAGATCCCCACAGTGAAGCCGTTGGACCAGGTCTGCATCTGCTGCATGAGCGTCGCCCACACACCGGTCAGCAGCAGGATCCCGGTCACGATCATCATGCCGCCGCCGATCCGCATCACCCACGCGTAGTGGCGCTTGACCCAGCCGAACGCTCCGAGTGCCCTGCGGAAGGCGACCGCGGCCAGGACGAACGGGACACCGAGTCCGAGACAGTACGCGACGGTCAGTATCGCGCCGCGTCCGGCCGTGCCCTCGTTGAACGCGAGCGTGCTCACCGCGGCGAACGTCGGGCCCATGCACGGCGTCCAGCCGATCCCGAAGAGCGCGCCCAGCAGCGGTGCCCCGGCCAGGCCGCTCACCGGCCGCTTGTGGATGCGGAACTCGCGCTGGGTGACGCCCGGCAGGAACCCCATGAAGAAGACGCCCATGAGGATCATCAGGACACCGAGGACCTTGTTGATCACCTCGGCGTGCATCTGGAGCTCCCGGCCGAAGAAGCCGAAGAGCGCTCCGCCCGAGACGAAGACCACGGTGAAGCCGAGGACGAAGAGTGCCGCGCCCGTCACGACCCGGCCGCGCCGGGCCTCGGCCAGGTCGGTGCCGGTGACCCCGGTGACGTAACTCAGATAGCCGGGGACGAGCGGCAGCACACAGGGCGAGAAGAACGAGATGAGACCGGCCAGCAGGGCGATGGGCAGGGAGACCAGCAGGGTCCCGCTCAGGACGGTCTCGTTGGCCGAGGCGAGCGTGAGCGTGCCCTCGTGCCCGGCGAGCAGGGCGGTGCCGTGGTGGGTGGCGAGCGGGATCACCGGATCACTTCTCCGCGATGATCGGGTCGATCATCTCGCGCAGCTGCTCGGCGTCCAGCGGCTGGAGCGTGCGGGCCGCGATCTTCCCGTCCCGGTCGACGACCACCGTCGAGGGGATGGCCTGCGGGTTCACGGTGCCCTTGGGGAAGCGGAGGATGAGCTTGCCGATCGGGTCGAAGAAGCTCGGGTAGGTGATCCCGTAGTCCTTCTCGAAGTTCACCGCGGGGTCCCGCTGCGCGTCCCGGGTGTTTATCCCGAGGAACTGCACGCCCTGGTCGGCGGTCTCCTCGGAGACCTTCGCGAAGTACTTCGCCTCCAGGCGGCAGGGGCCGCACCAGGAGCCCCAGACGTTGAGCACGACGACCTTGCCCTTGTAGTCGGCGAGGTCGAGCGGCTTGCCGTCCAGGCCCTTGCCCTGGAGTTTCGGAGCCTCGGGGCGCTCCCCCTTCGCGACGGTGGAGATGCCCCCGCTGCCGGTGACGAAGTTGGTGTTGCCGCCGCCCTGGGCCTTGTTGCCGTCCCCGCACGCGGTCAGCGTCAGGGCACCGGCCACGGCGGTGGCGGCGAGCAGGGTGAAGCGGCGTCGGGATGCGCGGCCAAAGCTCATGTGAAAAGTTTCGCATGGCAGTTCCGGCGATCTCCCGCACCCCCCTCGGTGACCGTAAAGCCCCTTGTCAAGCCTGTTTAAAGAAGGAGTTCCAGCCGCCTGCAGGCGACTGTCCGACCTCCAGGGTGCGGAGCTTGGCGAGGACGGCGGGATCCTGCACGTCCAGCCAGTCGACGAACTGCCGGAAGGAGACGAGCCGCACATCCTTCTTGCCGGCGGTCTTCTTGATCACTTCTTCCACGGCATCCATATAGATGCCGCCGTTCCACTCCTCGAAGTGATTGCCGATGAAGAAGGGCGCACGGTTCGTCGTGTAGGCGCGCTCGAAACCGGCGAGATACGCGCCGGCGGCCTGCTTGCGCCAGCCCGGATAGCGCGAGGGCATGCCCTTGGTCGAATTCTTCGACTGATTGGCGAGGATGTTGTAGTCCATCGAGAGGACCTCGAAGGAGTGGCCGGGGAACGGCATCCCCTGCAGCGGCAGATCCCAGACGCCGCCGCGCTTCACGGGCCACATCTGGCGGCCGCCGGGCGAACTGGCGTCGTAGCGCCACCCGAGTTTGCCCGCGGTCGGCAGAAGATTGTCCTGGCCGAGCAGACAGGGGGTGCGGCCGCCGATCAACTCCTTTCGGTAGTCGAACGGCAGCGGGTCCTCGTTCTCCCAGCCGGTGTTGGTCCGCCATTCCGTGACGAACGACATGGCCTGATCGATCTCGCTCCGCCATTGCGCGGAGGTCCAGCGTTCGACGGAACCGGAACCGCCGCAGAAGTGCCCGTTGAAGTGGGTGCCGATCTCATGGCCGTCCAGCCAGGCCTGGCGCACGTACTTCAGCGTGTCCTTGACATGGCCATCGGTGAGATAGCCGATGTCGGAGGCGCCGCGGGGGTTGTTCGGGGGACGGTAGAGGGATTTCTTCGACTCGGGCAGCAGATACAGCCCGGAGAGGAAGAAGGTCATCGCGGCGTCGTGCTCTTTCGCGAGGTCGAGAAAGCGCGGGAAGAGCCCGTTGCCGACCTCGCCGGCGCCGTCCCAGGAAAAGATCACGAACTGCGGCGGAGTCTGGCCGGGTTCGAGCGGGACGGGGGCGGCGGGCTGATGGGGCTGCTTTCCGGTGTCGGCGGTGGAGCCGTCGCCGATCGGACGGGCCTTGTTCTTCGGCGAACCGTTTCCGCTGCCCTTTCCGCCGTTCCCGGTGTCACCCTTGTCACCGCCGCCGTCACCGGACCGGCCGCCCTCCGACGAGCCGGAGGAAGTGGAGAAACCACAGCCCGCGAGTCCGATCGCGGCGGCGGTGCCGAGCCCCGCGCCGAGCAGTCCCCTTCGATTGATGTCGCGCATGTCGTCCCCATCTGCGGTCGTTTTATCTCAAGGCCATACAAACTGCTGATGGGTGAGAGGCCTTGGACAACACGACGGTTCCGTGCAATTGGGGACTTTCAATACGCTTTACCTTGCGGCGGGGCCTGAGGGCAGCCTTGAGGGGCGCCCGGCCGAGCGGTGGGCGGCGCCCGTCCCGCCCTGGGACTCTGCCGCGTCCACGTCAAGGCTGGTGCCCACCAGCTCCACCAGGGCGTCCGCCAGGAACCCGCGCCAGCAGGCGTAGTCGTGGCCGCCGTTGTGGAGATTGCGGGTGACCCGGTGGCCCCGGGCGCGCAGCACCGCCTGGAGGGCCTCGGTGTGATCCGCCATGGCTCCCTCGTGCAGGCCGACGTCGAAGCGGACGGCGGCCCCCCGCACCGTGCCCCGTCCGGCCGGGAGCCCGTCGCGGAGTCCGGCGGCGAGCGTGGCCGGCCAGGGGGTGCCGATCGCGTCCGGCGCCACGGCCCCGGGCTCGAGACCCGGCCGCCACCACAGCGACGGGGACTGCGCGACGATCCCGCCGAACCGCTCGGGCCGGGTGAGTCCGGCGTACAGCGCGGTCATCCCGCCGAGCCCCTGACCGGCCACCACCGTCCGGTCCGCCCGCGCGGTCAGCGGCCACCGGGCGCTCGCCCAGGGCACCACCTCGTCGGCGAGGAAGGAGACATAGCTCTCCCGGCCGCCCAGCTCCAGCCTGCGCGTGGCGGTACCGACGGCGTCCGGGGCGAGGACCGCCAGCGGCGGCAGGAGCCCGTCGGCGATCAGCGCGTCCAGGGTGTCCTGGAGGCCGAGCCGGTCGAACCACATGTCACCGTCGCAGAGCACCAGCAGCGGCAGGCGCCCCTGCTCCCCGGGCTCGTGCGCCGGCCGGTACGGGACGGCGTCCGGCGGCAGGTAGACCCACACGTCCCGCTCGGCACCCAGGACACCGGCCGCGACGGCGTGGCGCTCGACGCCGCCGCGCGGGACAGCGGGCCGCCGGGCGGCCCAGGGCTGGGGCGGGGCCTCGGGCAGGGCGAAGACCGAGTCCTGCGCGTCACGCCAACGGGTCGCCATCCGGGCCGGGTTGAGCGGGTCGGCCCCGCCGTGCGCCCGCAGCGCCAGCAGCCGCCGCTGCAGCAGGGCGGGGTCGGCGGGGTCGGCCCCGGCGGAGATGTCGGCCACCATCCGGTAGGAGCCGCGGTGGTCGGCGCGCAGCCGGAGGCCGAGGTGCCAGATGTCGGTACCCGGCAGGTGGTGCAGGAGGGAGTCGGCGAGCCGGTCGCGCCCGGTGAGGCCCGGGGCCATCAGCAGGACCCGGCGGGTGGCGCGGTGGCCGCGCCACAGGAAGGTGACGGCCCGGTGGCCGGGGGCGTCGTCGAGCTCCTCGACGAGGGGGGTGCCGGTGCGGGCGGCCTCTGCCCAGAAGGCCTCGGCCAGGGCGTCCCGGGCGGCGGCGTCCCGGGCGCCTTCGAGCTGCCGGGCGAGCCGGGCCATCCGGGGGCCGGTGACCGGCCGGGGGGTGGCGTCCACGTCCGTACAGTCACTCATCGGCGTGCCTCACCGGGCTGGACCGCGGCGCCCGTCTCGGGTCGGGGAGGGGGGTCGGGGCAGGTTGCGTCATCGCTCCACCGTTCTCGTCAGAGCCAACTTAGCTTAGGCTAACCTAATCTAACGCACCGGCACTTCCCGCCCCTCCCGCACCGGCACTTCCCGCCCCTCCCGCACCGGCGCTTCCCGCCCCTCCCGCACCACACCGCATACGAGAACGGGACCGGCCGCGCGGTGGCGGTCGGTCCCGTATGTTCGCGGCGCGTGGGGGCTTACGCGCCGAAGGCCTTCGACTTCCCCTTCACCGGCTTCGCCCCGGCCAGCAGATGCGCGGGCACCAGGTCCCGGGCCGGCTCCGAGTAGCCGACCGAGACGATGCGGTCGCCCTGGTACGTGAAGCTGGTGAGCGAGGCCAGCGTGCACTGCCGCTTGCGCGGGTCGTGCCAGAGCCGGCGGCGCTCCACGAACGAGCGGACGATCCAGATCGGCAGCTGGTGGCTGACGCAGACCGCCTCGTGCCCGCGCGCCGCGTCCTTGGCGGCGTCCAGCGCGCCCATCATGCGGACGACCTGCTCGATGTACGGCTCACCCCAGGACGGCCTGAACGGGTTGGTGAGGTGCTTCCAGTTGTCCGGGTTGCGCAGCGCCCCGTCGCCGACGCCGAAGGTCTTGCCCTCGAAGACGTTGCCGGCCTCGATGAGCCGGGCGTCGGTGGCCAGGTCCAGGCCGTGCGACTTGGCGACGGGCTCGGCCGTCTCCTGGGCGCGCTCCAGCGGGGAGGCGACGACATGGGTGATGTCGCGCTTCTCCAGGTGGCCGGCGACCCGGTCGGCCATCTGCCGGCCCAGCTCGGAGAGGTGGTAGCCGGCGCGCCGCCCGTACAGCACACCGTCCGGGTTGTGCACCTCGCCGTGGCGCACCAGGTGCACCACGGTGATGTCCTCGCGGCTTCCGTTCCCGCTGCTCATGCGGTGGCCTCCGATGCGGCACGGGCGGCGGCGGGCAGGGCGGCGGCGATGCGTTCGACCGCCCGCTCGTCGTGGGCGGTGGAGACGAACCAGGACTCGAAGGCGGAGGGCGGCAGATAGACGCCCTGCTCCAGCATCGAGTGGAAGAAGGCGGTGAAGCGGAAGGCCTCCTGCTTCTTGGCGTCGTCGTAGTTGCGGACCGGCTCGTCCGTGAAGAACACCGAGAACATGTTGCTCGCCGAGGAGACGGTGTGCGCGACGCCTTCCTTGGTGAACGCGTCACCTACAAGGGAGCGCAGTTCGGCGGAGACCGCGTCGATCTTCGCGTACGCCGCGTCGTCGAGCAGCCGCAGCTGGGCGAGGCCGGCGGCGGTGGCGACCGGGTTCCCGGAGAGGGTGCCCGCCTGGTAGACGGGGCCGACCGGGGCGAGGTGCGCCATCACGTCGGCGCGGCCGCCGAAGGCCGCGGCGGGGAAGCCGCCGCCCATGACCTTGCCGAAGGTCATCAGGTCGGGGCTGACGCCGTCGACGCCGTACCAGCCGGCCTTCGACGTACGGAAGCCCGTCATGACCTCGTCGGAGATGTAGAGGGCGCCGTCCGCCGCGCAGAGCTCCTTGAGCCCGGCGTTGAAACCGTCGGCGGGCGGGACGACGCCCATGTTGCCGGGCGAGGCCTCGGTGATCACACAGGCGATCTCGCCGGGGTGCGCGGCGAAGGCGGCCCGCACGGCGTCCAGGTCGTTGTACGGCAGCACGACGGTGTCCCGGGCCGTGGCGCCCGTGACGCCCGGCGTGTCGGGGAGGCCGAAGGTTGCGAGGCCCGAGCCCGCGGCGGCAAGCAGGGCGTCCACGTGCCCGTGGTAGCAGCCGGCGAACTTCACGACCTTGGACCGGCCGGTGAAACCGCGCGCCAGCCGGATCGCGGACATCGTCGCCTCGGTGCCGGAGGAGACCAGGCGGACCTGCTCCACCGGTGCGATCCGCGCCACGATCTCCTCGGCCAGCGCGACCTCGCCCTCACCCGGCGTGCCGAAGGACGTGCCCCGGGAGACCGCTTCCTGGACGGCGGCGATGACCTCGGGGTGGGAGTGTCCGAGAATCATCGGTCCCCACGAGCAGACGAGGTCGACGTACTCACGGCCGTCGGCGTCGGTGAGGTACGGACCGGTGCCGGAGACCATGAACCGGGGCGTACCGCCCACGGCCCGGAAGGCACGCACGGGTGAGTTCACGCCGCCGGGCGTCACGACGGACGCCCGGTCGAACAGCGACTGCGAAACTGGGGCTTCGTATGAATACGCCACTTTGGTCCTGATCTGCGATTCGGGTATCGGGAGGCCTGGCCGGAAAATCCAAGGTAATCCCGGCCACCGGTGAGCAGGGAGCGCGCCCCCCTCGTATCACGGAAGAGCGTCGGCCCCCTCACGTCTGCGAAACTGGGGCGACACAGGGAACGCTCACACATGCCATGGTGTCAGAGGCACGGACGGTCTTGCGGACAGGTGTTTCACCGCACGCCCGTGGGGGAGGTCACTGACACGATGATCGGGTTGCGCGGCGGGGGCTGTGTCTCCTAAGAAGTAGTCGGGTGGATGAGATATGCATCGCGGTGGCGGAGTGGGCGAAGGGACCGACGACCTGGGGCCCGAGCCTGCCCGGCGAGGGCGGCACCGGCGAAGGGCCGAGCGCGCACAGGGCAGGGGCGCGGAGAGCACACCGCCCCCCGGGAGCAGGAGCAGTGGCGGGATGGGGGTGACCTACAAGTACTTCGGCGCCCCGGACGGAGCGACCGCCGCACGGGTGCCCATTTCGATGCGCCCCGAGGAGCTGGGCGGCGACGAGCTGGGCATGGGCGGCATGTTCACCAAGATCAAGCCGGAGACGGTGGCCGCCATGGTCCTGACCGGCATCCAGGGCATACCCCTGCACAAGGTCCCCCCGCTGGAACTGGTCGTCCTCCACCCCGACTACGCGGTGGTCAAGCTCCCCATGACCGTCGTCGACCCGCTGCGCGGCGTCGGCGAGGAAGCTGTCGGCGCGGCGGCCTTCATCTGGTCCACGGTCCCCGACCGCGGCGGCCCGCGCGACGCCTACAACGTCTACCAGCTGCTCCACGAGTGGCAGGACTTCTCCCACCGGCTGCACGACGCGGGGCACCAGGCGTACTGCCTGGTCTGGCCCTGATCCACCGGAGCCCGCCTGACGGGCGGCGGCCGCGCAGCAGTGGCGTACACCCGCTCGAACCGCTCACACACCCGCGCCCACGTGCACCTATTCGGTCGCATCACGCCAAATAAATGGCTGAAGTCCGGTCTTCAGCCCACCCGCCCGAAACGCCGATGGAGAGGACACCGACCCTCAAGGAGATCCGCCGTGGGCGATGTACTGCTGGCCCTCTCCATCCCCGTACTCGTCTTCGCCAGCGGTATCTACGCGGCCTGCGAATGCTGGTGGCGCCGCAGGCACCCCGCCCCGCCGTCCCCGTACACCCACCGGGCGGCCCGCCTCGCCGAGCAGGACATGCTGCTCCTCGCCGAGGAGATCGTCGACGACGCGTACGCCGCACTCGGCCCCCTCTACGACCGCCCGGCGGCCCAGGCCCCCGCCGCCGACCGGCCCACCGCCCTCAGCCCCCGGCCGGACGCCACCCCGGATCGCGCCCCGTCACGGCCAGCACCCGCTCGAAAGCCGTAGCCCCGGCCCCCACCGGGAACGGCTCGCCGAACACCTTCATCTCCCGGGCCTTCGGCGCCAGGGCCGCCAGCCCCGGGCCCACCTCCTCGACCACACCCGGGTCCGGAACGAACTCCGCGCCCGTCGCCCGCGCCAGGTCCCACGCGTGCACGGTCAGATCACCGAGCACCATGAGCCCCACCGTCCGGGCCGGCAGCCCCATCTGCCCGGTCGTGCCCTCCTCGGCGCCCGGCGCACCCCACGCCTCCACCAGCCGGGCGGTCTCCGCACCGAACCGGGCCCGCCAGTCACCCGTCACGAACTCCGGCTCCTGGCTGAAATCCACCTCTTTGCGGGCGGCGAGGGCCTGGAAGTTCACGACCACCAGGAACAGGTGGTTCACCAGCGCCCGTACGTCGTACTCCGCGCACGGCGTACGGCGGTCCAGCTGCCCGTCGTCGATACCCCGCACCACGGGCAGGGCCCGGCCCGCGGCGGCTTCCAGCAGTTCACTGATCTTCTGTGTCATGGACCCCACACTCCCCTTCCGGCCCGCCCGCGTCTTGAAGAAACGCGACAGGCCCCCACGGGCTCCTTAGGATCGATGTCATGGCCGCCGGACCTCGCCGCGACACCCGGGGCATCGTCGACGCCCCGGACCTGTTCACGCGGGTCCGCTTCCGCCGCCGCGAGCCCGCCCCCGCGCTCCGCCCGTACCTGGAGCACTACTGGCTCATCGACTGGGACCTCGACCAGCCGTACGCCGCCCACGTCGTCCCGCACCCGTCGGTCAACCTCGTCCTCCAGCGGTACGAGGCCGGGGAGAGCGCCCGCGAGAGAGCCGGGTACGCCGAGGTGGCGGGCATCGGCCTCGGGCTCTTCACCCAGAAGCTGACGGGGCGCGGGCGGGTCTGCGGGGTGCAGTTCCGGCCCGGCGGATTCCGCCCGTTCGCGCCGGAGCACGCCCTCAGCGACCTGACCGGGCGCCGGATCGACGCCGCCGAGGTGCTCCGTACGCCACCGCCCGTCGGCGCGGTCCTGGACCCGGCCGACGAGGACGCCCGGGTCCGCGCACTCGACGCCTGCCTGCTCGCCCTGGAGCCCCGGCCCGACCCGCAGGCCACGCTGGCGATGGAGCTGGTCGACCGGGTACGCACGGACCGCTCGGTGCGCCGGGTCGGACAGCTCGCCCGGAGCGCGGGGCTCTCCGCCCGTACGCTGCAGCGGCTCTTCTCCGCGTACGTCGGCGTCGGCCCCAAGTGGGTCATCCTCCGCTACCGCATCCACGAGGCGCTGGAGCGCGCCGAGTCCGAACCGGCCGTGGACTGGGCACGGCTGGCGGCCGACCTCGGCTACAGCGACCAGGCCCACCTCGTACGGGACTTCACCACCACGGTGGGCGTACCCCCGACGGCCTTCACACCACCGCCCTGAGGAGCGGCCCGGCAGGGCGTCCCAAATGCCTGGCAGCCCGCCCCTCCCCAGTGGCATCCTGGCCCGGTGAACGGACCCGAGATCACCTTCGAAGTAGCCCCTGAGCTGCGGCTCTTCGTCCCCCACGAGCGCCGCGGAGGCCCCACCCGGCTCACCACCGACGGCGCCTCCACCCTCGGCCACGTCATCGAGTCCCTCGGCGTCCCGCTCACCGAGGCCGGCACCCTGCTGGTGAACGGCGAACCGGTCGCCCGCTCGCACGTCCCGGGACCGGGCGAACACATCGACGTACGGGCGATCGAGCGCCCCCAGCAGGTCCCCGGTGCACCCCTGCGCTTCCTCCTCGACGTCCATCTCGGCACGCTGGCCCGCCGGTTGAGGCTCCTGGGCGTGGACGCGGCGTACGAGAGCGAGGACATCGGCGATCCCGCGCTCGCCGCCCTCTCCGCGCGGGAGCGGCGCGTCCTGCTCTCCCGGGACCGCGGGCTGCTGCGGCGCCGGGAACTCTGGGCGGGGGCGTACGTCTACAGCGACCGCCCCCAGGAGCAGCTCCGCGACGTCCTCGGCCGCTTCGCCCCGCACCTCGCCCCGTGGACCCGCTGCACCGCCTGCAACGGGACGCTGGCGGAGGCGGACAAGGACGCGGTGAGCGATCTGCTGGAGCACGGCACGCAACAGGCGTACGACGTGTTCGCCCAGTGCACGGCGTGCGCCCGGGTGTACTGGCGGGGCGCGCACCACGGCCACCTGGAGACGATCGTCGCCGACGCGGTACGGGAGTTCGGCGGCGCGGCGGCGTAGGGCGACGGCCTCAGCCGGTGATGTGCCGCAGATACGCCTGCGGGTCGGCGAGGTAGCGCCGCCAGTGGTCGACGAGGGCCAGGTCCGCCCATCGCACCCGCTCCATGCCGTCCTCCCCCACCTGCACGATGTCGGCGCCCGGCAGCGCGGTGAGCAGCGGTGAGTGCGTGGCGCACACCACCTGACCGCCCGCCTTGACCAACTGGTCGATGTGCCCGAGGAGTTCGAGGCAGGAGCCGAAGGAGAGCGCGGCCTCCGGCTCATCCATGACGTACAGCCCCGGCACCACGAACTTCTCCCGGAAGGCCGCGAGGAACCCCTCCCCGTGGCTGAGGGAGTCCGGCCCGAAATTCTCCCGCTCCAACGCGTCCAGGGCGGTCTCCGCGCGCAGGAAGAACCCCTTGCGCGCGGACCGGCTGCCCACCATCCGCCGCCCCCGGGGCGCCGCGTCGAAGCGGACGCGCTCACCGAGCACGGACTTGCCCCGCGAGGTCGCGTACTTCCAGTCGAGCGACCCGCCGTACGAGTCCAGCCCGAACCCCTCGGCGAGGGCTTCCACCAGCGTGGACTTCCCCGACCCGTTCTCGCCCACCAGGAAGGTCACCGGGGCCCGGAACCGCAGCCCCTCGGCGAGGAACTGCCGCACGCACGGCACCGACCAGGGCCACTCCCCCGGATCGGGGGAGTCCACATGGGCATACGCGCGTTCGACGATCACCCCACCATGATCACCGGTTCAGAAGGCGTACGCATCCCCCGTGGCGGGTGCGAGCACCTGATGCACGTTGTTCTTGGGGTCCGTGTCCCGCGCCCCGCCGTTCCAGACGGTGTCGAGCCGCACGATCACCTCGTCGGGACCGCCCGCCGGCCGCAGGTCGAGCGCGGTCTGCCGGGCCCCGCCGCCGGAACGCAGCCCGCCCGTCTCGCAGAGCACGGTGGCCTTTCCGGACCGGAGGCAGCCGTGCGGCAGCTCCTGCCGCAGGGCGAGCGGCACGGAGAAGCGCAGCCGTACGGTCGAGGAGGTCACATCGGAGGGCCCCAGGTTCTCGCTCCGGATCCGGAGCGCGATATGGCCGCCCGAGAAGGAGACGTACCCGTGGTGGGAGAGGTCCGCCTCGGGCACGGGAGCGGCCCCGACCCCCTCACCAATGGTCGCGGACAACTCGGTCACGGGCGCCCCGGATGTCGGCGCCTCGGGGGAGGTCCCGGCCGAAGCGGCCGCCCCCGGCACCACGGCCGCCACCAGTACGGTCATCGCCGCCGCCATCGCCGCGGCGGCGGACAGTGGCATCAGCAGTCCTCTACGCGTCAGTCCCATGCCCGGAACATACCGATCACACCGAATAACCCTATTAAACGACAGACCCGACGCGCTCTTACCCACCCGCACAGCCCACGGGGAACCCCGTACGGCTCCCCGAGGCCCCCTGTCCGGTCCGTGGAGGCGGGGCAGACCGGGCGGGCAACGGCTGCATATTCTTGCCCCGTTACCGATCAACTGCCCGAGGAGATCGCCATGACCGCCACCCCCATCGCCGTCATCACCGGCGCGAGCAGCGGCATCGGCGCCGCGACCGCCCGCACGCTGGCAGCAGCCGGATTCCGGGTCGTGCTCACCGCGCGCCGCAAGGACCGGATCGAGGCACTCGCCGCCGAGATCACCGAGGCGGGCCACGAGGCGACGGCCTACGCCCTGGACGTGACCGACCGCACGGCCGTGGACGAGTTCGCCACCGCGTTCCGCTCCCTGGCCCTGCTCGTCAACAACGCGGGCGGCGCCCTGGGCGCCGACCCGGTGGCGAGCGCCGACCCCGCCGACTGGCGTCAGATGTACGAGACGAACGTCATCGGCACCCTCAACCTCACCCAGGCCCTGCTCCCCGCCCTCACCGCCAGCGGCGACGGCACGATCGTGATCCTCTCCTCCACCGCCGCCCTCTCCTCCTACGAGGGCGGCGGCGGCTACGTGGCCGCCAAGCACGGCGAGCACGTCCTGGCCGAGACCCTGCGCCTGGAGATCGTCGGCACCCCGGTCCGCGTCATCGAGGTGGCCCCCGGCATGGTCAAGACCGACGAGTTCGCCACCACCCGCTTCCGCGGCGACACCGAGAAGGCCGCCAAGGTCTACGCGGGCGTGGACGCCCCCCTCACCGCCGAGGACGTGGCCGACACGATCGGCTGGGCCGTCTCCCGCCCCAGCCACGTCAACATCGACCTCCTGGTGGTCCGCCCCCGCGCCCAGGCCTCCAACACGAAGGTCCACCGCACCCTGTAGCGGATGCGGTGGACCGGGCGGTGGTGAGGCGGCTGGGGCAATGGGGCCTCAGCCCTTCACACACACCACCTGCTTGAGCTTCGCGACGACCTCGACCAGGTCCCGCTGCTGGTCGATGACCTGCTCGATCGGCTTGTAGGCGCCGGGGATCTCGTCCACCACCCCGGAGTCCTTGCGGCACTCCACGCCCTGCGTCTGCTCTTCCAGATCCTTGGTCGAGAAGCGCTTCTTCGCGGCGTTCCGGCTCATCCGCCGGCCCGCCCCGTGGGACGCCGAGTTGAAGGACTTCTCGTTGCCGAGACCCTTGACGATGTACGAGCCCGTGCCCATGGAACCCGGGATGATCCCGTAGTCCCCGGAGCCGGCCCGGATCGCCCCCTTGCGGGTGACCAGCAGGTCCATGCCCTCGTACCGCTCCTCCGCCACGTAGTTGTGGTGGCAGGAGATGACCGGTTCGAAGGTGACCCGCGCCTTCTTGAACTCCTTGCGGACGACGTCCTGGAAGAGCCCCATCATGATCGCGCGGTTGAACTTCGCGTACTCCTGCGCCCAGAAGAGGTCGTTGCGGTAGGCCGCCATCTGCGGGGTGTCCGCAACGAACACCGCCAGGTCCCGGTCGATCAGACCCTGGTTGTGCGGCAGCTTCTGCGCCTGGCCGATGTGGAAGTCGGCCAGCTCCTTACCGATGTTCCGCGAGCCGGAGTGCAGCATCAACCAGACAGAACCGGTCTCATCGAGACAGAACTCGATAAAATGATTACCTGATCCGAGCGTTCCCATCTGCTTCGTGGCACGTTCCTGACGGAACTTGACCGCTTCCGCGATCCCGTCGAACCGCCCCCAGAAGTCGTCCCACCCGGACGTCGGGAACCCGTGCAGCTTCCCCGGGTCGACGGCGCCGTCGTGCATCCCGCGGCCCACCGGAATGGCCTGTTCGATCTTGGAACGCAGCCGTGACAGGTCGCCGGGAAGATCGTTTGCGGTCAGGGACGTCCTGACCGCGGACATCCCGCAGCCGATGTCGACCCCCACCGCGGCCGGGCAGACCGCACCCTGCATCGCGATCACCGAACCGACCGTGGCCCCCTTGCCGAAGTGGACGTCCGGCATGACGGCGAGACCCTTGATCCACGGCAGCGTGGACACGTTCCTCAGCTGCTGCATGGCGACGTCCTCGACCGACGCCGGATCGGTCCACATCCGGATGGGGACCTTCGCCCCCGGCACCTCTACGTACGACATAACTCCTCGATTCCCCCGAGATTCCCCCGAAAAGACTGAAAGCGCAAAACCGGGCCCAAGGTCGGCAAACAAGTCGGCCGACCGGCATTCACAGCGGCGCGTGCGATACACATTGTGTCCATCGGCCGCCTCCGAGCGGCAACATGTTTTCCGTACCGAAGGGAGCCTGGGACGGTGCGACACATGGCGTACGTACCCGGCGTCGCGCTCCTCGCAGCGCTCGCCGTGGGCTGCAGTGCCGGCTCCGACGGCAGCGCGAGCGACGCCGACAGCAAGCCGGGCGGCCCCACCGTCACCACCGCGCCCCCGGGCAAGTACCGGACCCTGCCCGCGCCCTGCCGCGCCGTACCCGGCTCCACGCTGAAGGACCTGCTGCCGGGGGTCGCGGAGCTGCCACAGCAGCAGCAGGAGAAGGCGTTCCGGGGGGCGCCGACCGTCACGTACGACACCGACCGCAAGGTCGGCTGCAGCTGGAAGTCCGATGCGCCGGACTCCACCCGGAACCTCTCGATCGACTTCGAGCGCGTCGTGTCGTACGACCCCGCCGTGAGCGACGACGACCGCGCCCGCACGCTGTACGCGAAGAAGGAGACCGCGGCCGATCTGTCGGGGGTGACCACTTCCCCGGGGCCCCCGGAGAAGGCCGCGGGCAGCGCGGCAGGGGAGGAGGAGGGGACCGGGAAGCCCGGCGGCGAGGGTTCGGCCGACCCCTCCCCCTCCGCGTCCGGCTCCTCGTCCGGCACCCCGGGCACGCCCGGCGGCGGCAGCGAAGACCTCCGGCCGCGGGTCCTCGACGGGCTCGGAGATGCCGCATTCCTGGACGATCTCCTCACCCGGGCAGGTTCCACCGCGCAGCACCGCACGGTGAGCGTGGTATTCCGCACATCGAACGTGATCGTGACCGTCCGGTACGGCGAGCAGCCGGCCCTCGTCACCAAGGTGCCCGACAGCAAGGAACTGCAGGACAAGGCCCAGGCACTGGCCCGGAAGCTGGCCGAGGTGATCAGCGAGTAGGGGCGCTCCCGGCCCCTCCGGACGGCCGGTCCACGGGCCGTCCGGGTCCGTGACCGGGGCGCCGCGGAGCCGCTGCCCGTCGTAACGTGGCTCTCCGGAAGCCTCCGGAGATCCGCCGGACGACGTCCGAAGACGCACCGCCCGCCAACGAGCCCGACCGCACACCGCACGACCGAGCCTCCACGAACGAGACCTCCGTGCCGTCCGAGTGAAGGAACCATGCACCGATCAGCTCCGCGACTGTCCCGCATACTCGCCTGCGCCGCCGTTCCGCTGATGCTCGTAGCCGTCGGCTGCTCGTCGGACTCCGGCTCCGGCTCCGGCGCCGAAGGCAAGAAGAACGCGGGCTCCTCGTCGTCCGGCACCGGCAGCACCGAGCCGTCGAAGCCCGCGGTCGAGCCGGCGAAGTTCACCGACCTGCCCGACGCGTGCACCTCGATCGCGAAGAAGACCGTCGCGGAACTGGTGCCCGAGGCCAAGAAGAAGGGCGGCACCGCAGGCCGCTCCAGCGACCTCTCGGTGCGGGGCAGCTGCTCGTGGAACGGCCTGGACGACAAGGGCGTCAAGGGCTCGCAGTACCGCTGGCTGGACGTCGCCTTCACCCGCTTCGGCTCCGACCAGTCGCTCGGCAGCGGCGCCGCGCGCGCCACCGAGGACTACACGAAGCAGATCGCCAAGGAGAAGGCGAGCGAGGGCGCGCAGAAGGTCGCCGCGACCGCCGCGACCGGCATCGGCGACGAGGCCACGGCGATCACGTACGGCCTCAACAAGACGGACGAGGACTTCGAGAACGCCACGGTCGTGGCCCGTACGGGCAATGTCGTCGTCACCCTGACCTACAACGGCGCGGGCTACGCGGGGGCGAAGACCCCGTCCGCGGCGGACATCCTCAAGGACGCCCAGAAGGCGGCGAAGGAGGCGGTCGCCGCGGTCGGCGCCACCGCCGGTTCGGGCAGCGCGGAGGCCACTCCGCCGACCGGGGACGCCAAGAAGACCCCGTCGGCCGGGAAGACCGCGAAGGCCGGCCCGAAGGCCACGGCCAAGTCGTGACCTGAGCGGGCCGGGAACGTCGAACTCCCAGGCCGCGCACCGTTTTTCCGAAGCCCGGTCCTCCTCGGAGGGCCGGGCTTCCCCCCTCCCCGCGCAACGGCACTCGTACACATGTGCCAGGCTGTGCCAGCGCCGGACGTGGATGCCGGTCCGGGAGAGAAGAAGTCGGGGAGGGGAGCGCCGGTGGCCGCCATACCGCTGACACGCACGCACCGGATACTCATCGGAGTCGTCGTCGCCGGTGCGGTGCTCATCGCCGCGATCGGGTTCGCGGGCTCGTACGCGGCCGTGCGCGAGCTGGCCGAGGACAAGGGTTTCGGCCAGTTCTCCCTGGTCTTCCCGATCGGCATCGACGCGGGCATCTGTGTCCTGCTCGCGCTGGACCTGCTGCTGACGTGGATGCGGATCCCGTTCCCACTGCTGCGCCAGACGGCGTGGCTGCTGACCGCCGCGACCATCGCGTTCAACGGCGCCGCCTCCTGGCCCGACCCGCTCGGCACCGCGATGCACGCGGTGATCCCGGTCCTGTTCGTCGTCTCCGTGGAGGCCGCCCGGCACGCGGTGGGCCGGATCGCGGACATCACGGCCGACAAGCACATGGAGGGCGTGCGCCTCACCCGCTGGCTGCTCTCCCCCATACCGACGTTCAAGCTGTGGCGGCGCATGAAGCTCTGGGAGCTGCGCAGTTACGAGCAGGTCATCAAGCTCGAACAGGAGCGGCTGATCTACCAGGCCCGGCTCCAGGCCCGGTTCGGCCGCAACTGGCGCCGCAAGGCCCCGGTCGAGTCGATGATGCCGCTGCGGCTGGCGAAGTACGGCGTCCCGCTCGCCGAGACCGCCCCGGCCGGGCTCGCCGCCGCCGGCATCGAGCCGGCCCTGCTGCCGCCCGCCCCGAAGGCCGAACTGCCCTACGAGCCCCAGCGGGAGCAGGGCCGGGAGCACGGGCACGAGCTGGGGCGCGAGGAGCGGGAGCCTCAGCAGGAGCAGGCTCATCAGCACCCGCAGCAGCAGCCGATGTCGCTCCAGAAGCAGGCACCCCAGCCCCAGCCCCAGCTTCAGTCCCCGCTTCAGCAGCAGGAGCAGCAGCAGGCGTTGGAGGCCCCGCAGGTCCCGCCCACCCACGACAGCCCCTGGTTCGCCGCCCAGAAGCTTCCGGAGGCCCCGCACGCGAGCGCGTACGACCCGCAGCACGCCGAGGGCCTGGAGCCCACGCCCGCCGCCGTCCCCCTGGGCCCCGGCCGCACCCGCCCCCTCGGCAACGTCGGCACGATCGGCGCGGTCCCGCACCCCCGCCGCGAGGAACTCCGCGAGGAGCCCCACGCGGGCCCGGAGCCCGTACAGCGGGCGGAGCCCGTACAGCCCGTGCAGCAGGCCGCCGACGAGGAGCCGCCCGCCGTGCCCGCCCCCGGCCCCGAGGACGCGCCGCAGTTGGAGGAGTGGTCCCAGGAGGACAACGACTTCGCCGACCGCGCGTACGAGGAGTTCAGCGCGTACACGGACCAGGAGGGCCAGTACCCGAACATCGAGACCCTCGACATCCACCTGGCCGACCGGCGCAATGTGCACCACCCGCGCTCGGCCGAGCTGCTCCAGCAGCTGATGCCGCAGTTCAGGAACCACTACATGCAGCGGGTCACGGCCGACCAGAGCGCCTGAGACGAGGCGTACGGACGGCCGAAGGGCCGCCGCCCGGGGGAGATTCCCGGGCGGCGGCCCTTTTCGTACGTACGGCGGTGCTACGCGCCCAGCAGCCTGCGCACCCGGTCCGCCCCCACCGCGAGCAGCAGCGTGGGCAGGCGGGGTCCCGTGTCGCGGCTGACGAGCAGCCGGTAGAGCAGGGCGAAGAAGGACCGCTGGGCGGCCTTCAGCTCGGGCGTCGGCTTGGCATCCGGCTCCAGGCCCGCCAGCACCTTCGGTACGCCGTAGACGAGCGTGCTGAGCCCGTCCAGCGACCAGTGCGAGTCCAGCCCCTCCAGGAGGAGGCGCAGCGACTCGCGGCCCTGGTCGTCAAGCGAACCGAGGAGCTCCTTGTCGGGCTCGTCGCGGACGATGGTGCGGGCCTCGGCCGGGACCTGGGTGGTGATCCAGTTCTCGGCGCGGTCGAGGCGCGGGCGCGCCTCGTCCAGCGAGGTCAGCGGGTTCTCCGGGTCGAGCTCGCTGAGGATGCGCAGGGTCTGGTCCTCGGCGCCGGCGGTGATGTCGGCGACCGAGGCGAGCGTCCGGTACGGCAGCGGGCGCGGGGTGCTCGGGAGCTCCCCGGCCGCGGTGCCGATGGCCCGGGCGTACGCGGCGGCGTCGGCGGGCAGCACCGTACCGTCGGCGACCTTGCGGCCCAGCGAGTCCCACTCGTCGTACAGCCGCTGGATCTCCTGGTCGAAGGCGATCTTGAACGACTGGTTGGGCCTGCGGCGGGCGTAGAGCCAGCGCAGCAGCGGCGCCTCCATGATCTTCAGCGCGTCGGCCGGGGTGGGGACCCCGCCCTTGCTGGAGGACATCTTGGCCATGCCGGAGATACCGACGAAGGCGTACATGGGCCCGATGGGCTGCACGCCGTCGAAGACCTCGCGGACGATCTGGCCGCCGACGACGAAGGAGGAGCCGGGCGAGGAGTGGTCGACGCCGCTGGGCTCGAAGATCACACCTTCGTACGCCCAGCGCATCGGCCAGTCGACCTTCCAGACGAGCTTGCCGCGGTTGAACTCGTTGAGCCGGACCGTCTCGGCGAAGCCGCACGCCGAGCAGGTGTAGTTCAGCTCGGTGGTGTCGTCGTCGTAGGAGGTGACGACGGTGAGGTCCTTCTCGCAGTTGCCGCAGTAGGGCTTGTACGGGAAGTAGCCGGCGCTGTTGCCGCTGCCGTCGTCCTCGTCGGCGGCGCCGGAGCCCTCGGCGGCCTCCAGTTCGGCCTCGTCGACCTTCTTCTGCTGCTGCTGCGGCTTCTTACCGCCCTTGCCCTGGGCCGCCGGGTCCTTCTTCGTCCGGTAGCGGTCGAGGACGGCGTCGATGTCACCGCGGTGCTTCATCGCGTGCAGGATCTGCTCGCGGTAGGTCCCCGCGGTGTACTGCTCCGTCTGGCTGATTCCGTCGTACTCGACGCCCAGCTCGTCCAGGGCAGCCGTCATGGCGGCCTTGAAGTGCTCGGCCCAGTTCGGGTGGGAGGAGCCGGCCGGGGCGGGCACCGAGGTCAGCGGCTTACCGATGTGCTCGGCCCAGGACGCGTCGACGCCGGGGACGCCGTTGGGAACCTTGCGGTAGCGGTCGTAGTCGTCCCAGGAGATCAGGTGGCGCACGGTGAGGCCCCGGCGGCGGATCTCGTCGGCGACCAGGTGCGGGGTCATGACCTCGCGGAGGTTGCCGAGGTGGATCGGGCCAGACGGGGAGAGCCCGGAGGCCACGACGACCGGTTTGCCAGGCGCACGACGCTCCGATTCGGCGATGACATCGTCCGCGAAGCGGGAGACCCAGTCGGTCTCGGTGCTGGTCTGACTCTCGGCCACGGTCGGCACGTCCTTCTCTCGTCTGTCGGTCCCAGTGGGTTACCGACCATTCTCCCAGCTACCCCCCGTAGCGCGAAAACGGCTTTACGCCCCGTGGGATACTGGGCAGATCCCTTGTACCCCTACGGAAACGGCAGCCAGCCATGGCCTCGGTCCCTTCCCTCGCTTCCACGCTCCAGCAGCAGCTGGCGGACGCCCTGACGGCAGCTCTGCCGGATGCCGGCACCGCGGACCCGCTGCTGCGCCGAAGCGACCGGGCCGACTTCCAGGCCAACGGCATCCTGGCGCTCGCCAAGAAGCTCAAGGGCAACCCGCGGGAGCTCGCCGGCCAGGTCACGGCCGCCCTCCCGGCGGGTGAGCTGATCAAGGACATCGAGGTCTCCGGGCCCGGCTTCCTCAACATCACCCTCGCGGACAAGGCGATCGTCGAGACGCTGGCCGCCCGGCACGCCGACACCGAGGGCCGCCTCGGCGTCCCGGTGGACGCGGCGGCCGGGACCACGGTCATCGACTACGCCCAGCCGAACGTGGCGAAGGAGATGCACGTCGGCCACCTGCGGTCGGCGGTCATCGGCGACGCCATGGTCCGGATCCTGGAGTTCACCGGCGAGAGCGTGGTCCGGCGCCACCACATCGGCGACTGGGGCACCCAGTTCGGCATGCTCATCCAGTATCTGATCGAGCACCCGGGCGCCCTGAAGCACGAGGGCGACGCGGCGGACGGCGAGGCGGCGATGTCGACGCTGAACCGCGTCTACAAGGCGTCGCGTGCGCTGTTCGACTCCGACGAGGAGTTCAAGGCGCGCTCGCGGGACCGGGTGGTGGCCCTCCAGGCCGGGGACCCCGAGACGCTGGAGCTGTGGCAGGGCTTCGTCGACGAGTCGAAGATCTACTTCCACTCCGTCTTCGACAAGCTCGACATGGAGGTCCGCGACCCCGACATCGTCGGTGAGTCCGGCTACAACGACATGCTGGAGGAGACCTGCCGGATCCTGGAGGAGACGGGTGTCGCCGTCCGCTCCGAGGGTGCGCTGTGCGTCTTCTTCGACGATGTCCTGGGTCCTGACGGCAACAAGGTCCCGCTCATCGTGAAGAAGACGAACGGCGGTTACGGCTACGCGGCCACCGACCTCTCCGCGATCCGCGACCGGGTGCAGAACCTCAAGGCCGACACCCTGCTGTACGTGGTGGACGCCCGGCAGTCGCTGCACTTCAAGATGGTCTTCGAGACGGCCCGCCGGGCGGGCTGGCTCAACGAGGACGTGCAGGCCGTGCAGCTCGCGTTCGGCACGGTCCTGGGCAAGGACGGCAAGCCGTTCAAGACCCGTGAGGGCGAGACCGTGCGGCTGGAGGACCTCCTCGACGAGGCGGTCTCCCGGGCCACGGCGGTCGTCCGGGAGAAGGCGGAGAAGGTCGGGCTCTCCGAGGACGAGATCGTGGAGAACGGCCGGTACGTCGGCATCGGGGCCGTGAAGTACGCGGACCTGTCGACCTCCGCCGTGCGGGACTACAAGTTCGACCTGGACCAGATGGTGTCGCTGCACGGCGACACCTCGGTCTACCTCCAGTACGCGTACGCCCGGATCCGGTCGATCCTGCGCAAGGCGGGCGACGCGGTTCCGGCCGCCCACCCGGAGCTGGCGCTGGCCCCGGCGGAGCGCGCGCTCGGCCTGCACCTGGACCAGTTCGGCGAGGTGCTCGGCGAGGTCGCCTCGGGGTACGAGCCGCACAAGCTGGCCGCGTATCTGTACCAGCTGGCGTCGCACCTGACCACGTTCTACGACCAGTGCCAGGTGCTCAGCCCGGACAACGCGCCCGAGGTCGTCGAGAACCGGCTCTTCCTGGTGGACCTCACCGCCCGGACCCTGCACCGGGGCATGGAACTGCTCGGCATCCGGACGCCCGAGCGGCTCTGACCCCACCAGCCGTACGCAGGTCGGCCCCGGCACCTTTCACAGGTGCCGGGGCCGACCTCGTACGTAGGTCGTCACTGCGGGCGGCCCAGCGCCCATCCCGACACGTCGGAGAGCCGGCCGCGCCACAGCGGCAGCGAGACCGCGCTGATGGCCCCACCGAGGAGCGTCACGTCCCGCAGGTGGATCCAGCGCGGCAGCCGGGCGGTCGCCGCGTCCTCCTGGCCGTGCAGCTCCCGTACGCCCTGGTCGACCGTCTCGGGGAACTCGGCGAGCAGGTTGGCGCCCTCGCCCTCGACCTGGCGCAGGCTCCTGGCCCACTCGGCCTTCCACTGCTCGTGCCCGATCACATCACCGTGCAGGAGGCCGCCGGGGTGGGTGAGGGTGAGGGGCAGGCTGGAGCGCGGATCCTCGTCCAGGAGCTGGATGAGCAACTGGAGCTGGAGGTCGGGCAGGGGCTCGGTGATCACTGCGGCTGCCGGTGCCGGAGAGGTGTCGGCTGAGACGCTCATGGGCCCTTCCCTTCACATGACGCACATGACGGACGACGTGGCTGCTCTCCCCGCCTGCCCGGCCTGCCCCCGCCCACACCCGCCGGCCGGTCTCAGAGGTAGCGGCGGATCGGCACGACGGCAGCTTCCCGCACCCGCTGGAGGACGTCGCGCCGCTTCCACCGGCCGCGCTCGATCAGGACGCTCTTGTCCCGGTCCTCGTCGAAGTGGCCGTCGAGCGCGGCGGTGAACTCCCCGTCGAGGACGGCGAGCATGACCTCCTCGTCGTGGTCGAGGGAGCGCCGGTTGAAGTTGGTGGAGCCGATGAGGGAGGCAATCCGGTCGATGGTGACGCTCTTGGTGTGCATCATCGTCGGCTGGTACTGGTAGATCTTCACCCCGCACGCGGTCAGCTCCTCGTAGTGGCGCTGACCGGCGAGCTGGCAGACCCGCTTGTCGGTGTGCGGGCCCGGCAGCAGGATCTCGACCTCCACACCGCGCCGGGCGGCGGCGCAGAGCAGACCGGTGAAGTAGTCGTCGGGCGCGAAGTAGGCGGTGGTGAGGCGGATGCGCTCCTCGGCGGATTCGAGAACGACCCGCATCAGGGTCTGCATGTCCTGCCAGCCGAAGGACGACGAACCGCGCACGACCTGGACGACGGCGTCACCGTGGCGGTCGCTCGCCACGAACCGGTCGCGGTCGTCGAACAGTTCCTCCTGGCACTCGGCCCAGTTCTGCGCGAAGGCGGCGGCCAGTCCGTCGACCGCGGGGCCGCGGACCTGCACATGGGTGTCGCGCCACTCGTGCTCGTTGCGCGCGTCGCCGCACCACTCCTCGGCTATCCCGACGCCGCCGGTGAACGCGGTGGACTCGTCGGTGATGAGGACCTTGCGGTGGCAGCGGTGGTTCTGCTTGAGCGGCGAGAGGTAGAGCGGCTTGCGGAACCAGGCCACCGTCACCCCGGCCTCGTCCATCATGTCCAGCTGGTCCTTCTCGATCAGCCGGGACCCGAAGCCGTCCAGCATCAGCCGGACCCGGACGCCGGCCCGCGCCCGGTCGGCGAGCGCCTCGGCGAACTCCTGCGCGATGTCACCCCGCCAGTAGACGAAGGTCATCATGTCGACGGTGTGCTCGGCACCCCGGATCGCCTTCAGCATCGCGCCGAAGATCTGGTCGCCGTTGCGCAGCGGGACAAGCGCGTTGCCCTCGGTCGCCGCGATCCCGATCAGCCGCTCCAGCCTGCGTCTGAGCCGCTGGGAGCGCTCATCGCAGACGCGCGGGTCGAGTTCTTCCTGTGCACGGCGTTCCGTACTGCGGTCGCTCGGATCCTGGTCGGCTCGTTCGGAGGCTTGGGCTATGCCGGACATCGGTCACCTGGGGGTACGGGGGTGGGGCGGCCCACCGACCGGCACTGCCGCACCGGCGCGGGCCGCCAGGGCCTCGCAGACTGTACTCCCGGCTGCGGGCAGGGCTCAGCGCCTGTCGTACGGATCACGCCGGACCTGATCCGAGGACAGGCCTCCGATCCTCGTCCCCCCGGCCCAACTGCTCCCCCACGCGGGCCGATCCGGAGGACCCGTTGACATCCACGCCACCGCTCTCGCCGCTCACCACCAGCGAGGCCCTCCCGCTCGACGGTCACCTGGTCCACCTGCCGCCCGCCCCGCCCGCCGGCCTCGCCACCGCGACCGAGGTCGTCCGCGACCACCTCACCCGGCTCGGCGCCCGGTTTGGCCCAAGCTCGGGGCCTGGCACGGGAACGGAAGCACGGCCCCGGTGCGGGACCGTTACGCCACGGCCGGCCCGGAGACCGTCATCGGCCTCGGCGGACCGCACCACGCCCCGGGCACGGACCTGGTCCTGCGGGGCTGGCCCCCGGGGACCCGACGCCGTTCGACGAGACCACCGCCCAGGCGGCCACCGGGCTCATGGCCCTCCACGGCCGGGCCAACGGCGGCCCGCGCCCGCTCGGCACCGACTACCTGGGCACCCTCTCCGGCCTGCGGGGCACCCCGGTCCGCACGGCCCGGGTCAGCGTGGCGCAGGCGGCGCTCTTCTCCCTCGGGCCGTACGTGGCCGCCGCGACGGCCGGGGACGAGCCGGAGGAGGTCCCGAGCCCGCCCTACCGCCGCACGGCCCGGCCGCCGTTCGTCTCGGCGGACGGGGTGCGGTTCGAGGTGGAGGCGCTGGAGGTGCAGCCCTGGCGCGACTTCTGGAAGGCGGCCGGCGCCCCCGCCAAGGACATCGCCAACAGCTGGCGCGCGTTCGCCTCCCGCTCCGCCCGCGCCGCGTCCCCCCTGATCACGACGGGGACGGGCCGCTGCCACGGACAGTGGTCCGCCCCTCCCTCAACCTGCCTGGTACGGCTCCCACTTCACCTCGTCGTTGCCGTACGTGTACATCGGCCGCCCCCGCATCCCGCTCGTCCGGAACGGCTTCCCCTGGTCGTCGATCCGCAGCATCCCCTCACGCCCGCCGCTGCTCCACTTCAGCTCCAGGTACCAGCTGACGTCGTACCCCTGGGCCTTCATGTCGAGGTTGAAGACCTCCACGTCCTCGGACGACACCTTGTACGGGAAGGGCACGGCCGGGATCACCCGGTCGCCCTGCGTCCCCGGCACCGGAGTGATGACCGGGTGCCCGGCATCCAGATCGGAGGCGAAGGTCTGCGGCGCGATGCCGCTGCCGCAGCCGTTGCCCATCAGGTACGCCGACCAGGGCAGCGGGGCCTTGCGGGACAGCACCCGCACATACAGGCCCTTCAGGACGACCGCCTCGCGCGAGGTGCCCTGCACGGTCAGCTGGAGCAGCATGCTCCCGGCGTCCACCCCGCCGTACGACCGGGCCCAGCCCCGCCGGTCCTGCGGCGGGGGCGGCGGAGCCACACCTTCCGGCCCCCGGTCCAGCAGGTAGAACTGGCCGCAGGGCTCGTCCCAGTTGTACGAGGAGATGGTGACGGCCGGCGGTGCGCCGAGGCCGGTGGTGGTGCCGCCCTGGGACCGCTTCGTACCGGAGCCGCCGGGCACGCCGGGCTCCGCGGAGGGCCCGTCCGACGCCCCGCCGGGGGACGCGGACGGGGAAACGCTCGGGGAGGGGGAGGCCGGGGCCCCGGAGGTGCGGGAGACGGTCGGGGCAGGGGGCACTGAGGTGCCGCCGGCCGCCCGGCCGGCCCGGTCCGGAGCGCCCGCGCCGCCCTCCGCCCGCGACCCGACGAGAGCGGTGGCGACGACGGTGGTGGGCACGAGGAGGGCGGCGACCCCGGCGGCTGCGATCAGCACCCGCGTACGCCGGGAGAGCCTGGCCCACGGGGAGCGGTTGCCGCCCGGGGTGGTGACGACGACGGGAGGCTCGGGATCGGGCACGGGAACGGGCTCCGGTGCCGACACCGATGCGGGTGCCGCCGGAACCGGAACCGCCGCACCCGGTACCGCCCCCGCAGGCCGCCGCCGGGCCGCGTCCGCCACGATCCACCGCCGGTGCACCTCCACCAATTCGTCGCCCACCGCCCCGCACAGCCGCGCGAACCGCTCGACGGGGGCGTACTCGTTGGGCACGGCGTCACCGTTGCAGTACCGGTGGAGCGTCGACGTACTGACGTGCAGTCTCCCGGCCAGTACCCCGTAGCTACGCCCCGAACGGTCCTTCAGTTCCTTCAGCAGGGCCGCGAAATGCTCGGCCTCAGGCGTCGCCACGACGGCGTTCCCCTCCCTCATCCGTCCCGGAACGGCGTTCCAGGGACGCGGAATTCCCGCAGGTCACCGTATGCGTAGACGTTCCGGCATCCCCAATGGTTCGCCAGGCGTTGCGGCCGGAATCAGCCACCCCACAAGCTCGGACCAGACCGCAGCACCGACCGACGTACCGACCACGGGGAGTACCACAGCCATGCGCACCAACCGCATCCGCACCACCGCGCTCGCCGCCACCGCACTCGTGGCCGCCCTCTCGCTGACCGCCTGCGGCGGCGGCAACGAAGGCACCAAGAGCGCCGGCCCGGCCCCGGCCGCCGCGTCGAACCCGGCCGCGTCGGGCACCGACGGCAAGGCCGAATCCACCCGGCCGCAGACGCCGGAGACCACCGCCCCGCCCACCGGGGCCCCCGCCGAGAACGCCTCCACCCCCGCCCGGGGCAAGCACGCGGGCGGCAACGGGAACGAAACAGCCCACAGCGGCACCGAGAAGGCGGCCCCGGCCTCCGCCACGGCCCGCACCGCCTGCACGACCGCGAACACCGAGGTGACGGTCACCAAGGTGAGCCGCCCGATCAACCACCTGCTGCTCACCCTGAAGAACACCGGCTCGGGCCTCTGCGACGCCTACTACGCGCCGCGCCTCGGCTTCGACGGCGCCCAGTCCGTCTTCCCGATCCTGGAGGACAGCAAGCCGCAGGCCGTGGTCACGCTCGCCCCCGGCGAGGAGGCGTACGCGGGCATCGGCCTGACCGGCGAGCCCGGCCAGGGCACGCTCCACAAGAGCAAGAACCTGTCGGTGCACTTCGCCAAGCGGAACGGCTCGACCTACGACACGCCCGCCAAGCTGAAGCTCCCCGCCGAGACCTACTGGGACGACAACGGCTTCGTCACCTACTGGCAGTCGGACCGGGCGACGGCGCTCACCTTCTGACGCCGGATCGCCCTACACGCCGACGCGTGAACCGTACGTACGGTTCACGCGTCGGCCCTCCGCCGCATCACGCGTCGGCCGGTGCCGGATCCGTCTCGTACCGCAGGAGCACCACCCCGTTGCCGAAGGCCCTGGTCTCCAGGAGCCGCAGCCCCTGCCGGTGCGCCCCCTCCCCGAAGAACGGGCGGCCCCCGCCGAGGAGGACGGGGTGGACGTAGACGCGGTACTCGTCCACGAGGTCCAGCCGCCGGAACGTCTCCACCAGGTCCGCCCCGCCGACGATCAGGTCCCCGGCGGCCGCGTCGCGCACCGCGCACACCTGGTCCCGGTCCACCTCGCGCAGCAGGGTCGCCCCCGGCCCCACGCTCTCCAGCGTCCGGGAGTAGACGTACTTCGGCATCTCCCGCCAGATGCCGGCGAATTCGGCCATCGGCCCGGCACTGGCGGGATCCTGGTCGGCGGTCGGCCAGAACTCCTCCATCAGCTGATAGGTGACGCGCCCCTCGACGAACGCGCCCGCCGTCCGGAGGACGTCGTTGAAGTGCTGGTGCACCTCCTCGTCGACGGAATGCCACTCGATATCCCGGTCCGGCCCCTCGAAGAAGCCGTCGAGGGAGACCGAGATGGACGAGACGATCTTGTTCATGGAACCACCCACCGCAATCGCCGGAAACAGGCCTCCGCGACACTACGCGCGCTCGGGCCGAACAGGGCGTCTCCGGTGCCGAGTCGGGCGAAGTCACCCGGACGTCCTCGGTCCCCTGCCTCCCCTCCTTCCGGCACCGGCGTTGTCAGTGGTGCCGCCTAGAGTCACCTCCATGGCGACGCTCCCGAATCCCCTGCCCTCCCTGGCCTCCTCGGGCCTGGACCTCCCGCCCGGCTCCCTGGTGGACGCCACGCTCGACGGCCCGTGGCACGAACCGCTGCTCTGGTACGCGGACGGGCCCGCCGCTCCCGGCGACTGGGCCGCCCTGCGCGCGGCCGGACGGCGGCTGGGGCTGCTGCCGGTGCTGGTCAACGGGGGCTCGCGCGATCAGTGGCCCGAGGCGTGGGACCTCTGCCCGGACGCCACCTCGTACGCGGGCGACCACGATGCCGAAGAGGTGCTGGCGGGGTACTGGACGCAGTACGCGGACGACGAGGTGGGCGGCGGCCCGCAGGACGCCCCGGAACCGGAGCGCGCCCCCGGCCCCTGGCCCGGCCTCGCCCCGGCGCCCGCGCAGGAGGCCCCGGGCGACCCGGACGCGGCGGCCGCCGAGCTCGCCGACATCATCACCGCCGACCCCGACAGTTGGCTGGCGGGGGCCCGGCTCGCCCTCGTCCCGGCCCGCCGCACCGCCGACATACCGGCGGCGATCGGCTGGTCCGGCCCGATGAACCACGAGAACGACGTGGCCCGGCTCTGCGCCGTGCTCCGCTCCTGGGAGGACCGCTACGACCTGCGGGTCGTGGTGCTCGGCTTCGACACGATGATCGTCTCCGTGGGCCGCCCGCCGGCCACCCTGGAGGAGGCCCGCGCGCTGGCCGCCGAGCACTACGCGTTCTGCCCGGACAACATCGACCAGTCCCCGCCGTACGACCTGGACGTCTACGCGGAGAAGCACCTCCTCGACCAGGAAGTGTGGTCGTTCTGGTGGGACTGACGAGGGACCGCCCCGCCGGGCACCGGTCGGGCCTCAGCAGGATCACGTCGTAGCAGCGCGGCCCGGGCGGCGGCTGTGAGCGTCCGCCCGGAGCCCCACCCCCGGGCGGACGGACCACCGGGCGGCTGAGCCCCCGTACTCATGCGAGCGACCGCCGCCCGAGGTTGACTCGTACGCATGCCCGACACCGCACGCGACCCCCGCGCCTGGATCGCCCCGCTGATCACCACGATCGTGACCCTGCCGATGGCACTGATCGCCCTGTTCGTCGGCGGCCTCACGCCGATGGCGTGCGACTCCTGCAACGGCGCCGCGGCCGACCGCTTCGACGCGAGCTTCGGCCCCGCGTGGACCGTCCTGCTGGTGGGCCTGCTGCTGACCCTGATGGCCCTGATCGCGAGCTGGGCCACCCCCTGGCAGCTCCGCAACGTAGCCCGCCGGGTGGGCCTGGCGCTGGCCGCACCCACCACACTCGTGGTCACTTTCGTAGCATTCATGGCACTGGTCGACTGGCCCTGACAGAAAGTGTCCACCCCCATGAACGACACGCACCCCCCGACCACGGCGGCCGCGGCAGCGGCCGAAGCCGCCGAACGCCTGATAGCCGAGTACCGCGCACTGCCCCCCGGCAGTGACCGCAAGCGCGAGATCATCACCGAACTGGACGCCAACGCCCAGGCATTGCCGTTCCTCGTGTCGGTGGTCGCCGACGCCGAGGAGTACGACCTCGCCCGCGTCGAGAGCGCCACCGTCCTGCGCGTCTGGCCCCCCGACGACCCCGACCTCCGCCGCCGCGCGGGCCGCGCCCTGCTCACCGCCCTGCGGGGCCCGGAGGAGGACCTGGTCCGCCAGTACGCGGCGATGTCGCTGGCGCCCTACACCTCGGACCCGCTCGTCGCGATGGCCCTGGACTCCACCGCCCGGGCGGACCAGGACCCGCTGGTACGGGACAGCGCCCGCTTCTCCATCAAGGAGGCCCACCGGCTCCAGGAGACCGGAGCCGGCAGCCCCTGAGCCGCTCTCAGTCCCTGCCGCGTCCGAGCCACTGGGCGACCTCGGTCGCCCAGTAGGTGAGGATCATCTGCGCCCCGGCCCGCCGGATACCGGTCAGGCTCTCCAGGATCGCCTTGTCCCGGTCGATCCAGCCCTTCTCGGCGGCGGCCTCGATCATCGCGTACTCGCCGCTGATCTGGTAAGCCGCGACCGGCACGTCCACCGACTCCGCGACCTTGGCGAGGATGTCCAGATACGGTCCGGCGGGCTTCACCATGACCATGTCGGCGCCCTCCTCCAGGTCGAGCGCCAGCTCCCGCAGCGACTCCCGGGCGTTGGCCGGGTCCTGCTGGTAGGTCTTGCGGTCACCGGTCAGCGAGGAGCCGACGGCCTCACGGAAGGGGCCGTAGAAGGCGGAGGAGTACTTCGCGGTGTAGGCGAGGATCGACACGTCCTCGTACCCCGTCTGGTCCAGCGCGTCCCGGATGACGCCGACCTGGCCGTCCATCATGCCGCTGGGGCCCACCACATGGGCCCCGGCGTCCGCCTGGACCTGGGCCATCTCCGCGTACCGCTCCAGGGTCGCGTCGTTGTCCACGCGGCCGCCGGCGTCCAGGACCCCGCAGTGGCCGTGGTCGGTGTACTCGTCCAGGCACAGGTCCGACATGACGACGAGATCGTCCCCGACCTCCTCGCGGACCGCCCGCAGGGCGACCTGGAGGATGCCGTCGGGGTCGGTGCCCGCCGTGCCCCGGGCGTCCTTCTTCGCGTCCTCCGGGACACCGAAGAGCATGATCCCCGAGACCCCGGCCGAGACCGCCTCGACGGCCGCCTTCCGCAGGGTGTCCAGGGTGTGCTGGTGCACGCCGGGCATGGCCGAGATGGCGACCGGGGCGTCGATGCCCTCCCGTACGAACGCGGGGAGGATCAGGTTCGCGGGGTCGAGCCGTGTCTCGGCGACCATCCGCCGCATCGCCGGGGTCGTCCGCAGCCGCCGGGGGCGGGAGCCGGGGAAGTTTCCGTACGCAGTCATCCTCCGACGATAGACCCGCTCACATCACCCGCTTACCGACACCCGCGACGGGAAAGGCCCCGGGAACGGCAGCGGGCCCGGCCGCCGAAGCGACCGGACCCACTCATCCACGTACGGCTACGACACTCAGGTCGTCGTCCGGCGCCTGCGCGCACCCGGGCGGCGCTCGCTCGGCCGGGTCACCGGGTCGCCGGCCTCCTTCGCCGCGTCCCGCCGCTGCGCACCGAAGGCGGAGAGCGCCTCGGCGAGCTTGTGCACGGACGGCTCGGGGGACAGGACGTCCACGCGCAGGCCGTGCTCCTCGGCGGTCTTCGCGGTGGCCGGGCCGATACACGCGATGACGGTCACGTTGTGCGGCTTGCCCGCGATGCCGACCAGGTTGCGGACGGTCGAGGACGAGGTGAACAGGACCGCGTCGAAGCCGCCGCCCTTGATCGCCTCGCGGGTGTCGGCCGGCGGCGGCGAGGCGCGGACCGTGCGGTACGCCGTGACGTCGTCGACCTCCCAGCCCAGCTCGATCAGCCCGGCCACCAGGGTCTCGGTGGCGATGTCGGCGCGCGGCAGGAACACCCGGTCGATCGGGTCGAAGACCGGGTCGTAGGGCGGCCAGTCCTCCAGCAGCCCGGCGGCGGACTGCTCACCGGAGGGCACCAGGTCCGGCTTCACACCGAAGTCGACCAGGGCGGCGGCGGTCTGCTCACCGACGGCCGCGACCTTGATCCCGGCGAACGCACGGGCATCCAGCCCGTACTCCTCGAACTTCTCCCGCACCGCCTTGACGGCGTTGACGCTGGTGAAGGCGATCCACTCGTAGCGCCCGGTGACCAGGCCCTTGACCGCGCGCTCCATCTGCTGGGGTGTACGCGGCGGCTCGACGGCGATCGTCGGGACCTCGTGCGGCACCGCACCGTAGGAACGCAGCTGGTCGGAGAGCGACGCGGCCTGCTCCTTCGTACGCGGTACGAGCACCTTCCAGCCGAACAGCGGCTTGGACTCGAACCACGCGAGCTGGTCGCGCTGGGCGGTGGAGCTGCGCTCACCGACCACGGCTATGACCGGCCGGTGCCCCTCCGGAGAGGGCAGCACCTTCGCCTGCTTGAGGGTCTGGGCGATCGTCCCGAGGGTCGCCGTCCAGGTGCGCTGGCGGGTGGTGGTGCCACCGATCGTCACCGTGAGCGGGGTGTCGGGCTTGCGGCCCGCGGAGACCAGCTCACCGGCGGCGGCCGCGACCGAGTCCAGCGTGGTGGAGACGACGGCGGTCGCATCACTCGCGCCGACCTCGCTCCAGCACCGGTCGGAGGCGGTACGGGCGTCGACGAAGCGCACGTCGGCACCCTGCGCGTCGCGCAGCGGCACCCCGGCGTACGCGGGCACGCCGACGGCGTTCGCGACGCCCGGGACGACCTCGAAGGGCACCCCGGCGGCAGCGCAGGCGAGCATCTCCACGCCCGCGTTGCCGTCCAGGCCCGGGTCGCCCGCGACAGCACGGACCACCCGCCTGCCGCCCTTCGCGGCCTCCATGACAAGATTGGCCGCATCCCTGAGAACGGGTACCCCGACGGCTGTTGACGACACGTCAACAACCGTCAGCTCAGGCGTGCTTACGCCTGCCCGCGCATGACCGCGAACGACGTCGAGAACGTCCGGTTCGGCGACAAGGACGTCCGCGCTCGCAAGCGCCTCGACGGCGCGCAGCGTCAGCAGTCCCGGGTCGCCGGGACCGGCGCCGAGGAAGGTGACCTGACCTCGTGGGGACAGGGCAGGAAAGTCGGATGCGGCGGGGCCGGTGGGGCTCAAAGTACTCGCTCCCCCATAAGACCGGCCGCACCCTTGGCGAGCATCTCGGCCGCGAGTTCGCGACCGAGGGCCGCCGCGTCGTCGTGCGACGTGGGGACGGGACCGGTGGTGGACAGCTGTACCAGCGAGGAACCGTCGGTGGAACCGACGACTCCGCGCAGGCGCAGTTCGTTGACAACCTGTCCGTCGGCCAGGAGGTCGGCCAGCGCACCCACAGGTGCGGAGCAGCCGGCCTCCAGGGCGGCGAGCAGGGCACGTTCGGCGGTCACGGCGACCCGGGTGTACGGGTCGTCGAGCTCGGCGAGCGCGGCGGCGAGGTCGGCGCTTGTGGCAGCGCACTCGATCGCCAGTGCTCCCTGGCCGGGAGCGGGCAGGACGGTGTCGACCGGCAGGAAGTCGGTCACCTCACCGGTCCGGCCGAGACGGCTGAGCCCGGCGGCGGCGAGAACCACCGCGTCGAGCTCCCCGTCCCGCACGAACCCGATCCGCGTGTCGACGTTGCCCCGGATGGGGACGGTCTCGATCCGCAGGCCGTGGGAGCGGGCGTACGCGTTGAGCTGCGCCATGCGGCGCGGCGAACCGGTGCCGATGCGGGCGCCTTCGGGCAGCTGCGCGAAAGTCAGCCCGTCGCGGGCCACCAGGGCGTCGCGCGGGTCCTCGCGCGGCGGCACGGCCGCCAGCACCAGGTCGTCGGGCTGGCTGGTCGGCAGGTCCTTGAGCGAGTGGACGGCGAAGTCCACCTCGCCCCGCAGCAGCGCCTCGCGCAGGGCCGCGACGAACACGCCGGTGCCGCCGATCTGCGCCAGGTGCTCGCGGGAGGTGTCCCCGTACGTGGTGATCTCGACGAGCTCGACGGCGCGCCCGGTCACCTCGCGGACCGCCTCGGCGACGAGGCCGGACTGGGCCATGGCGAGCTTGGAGCGCCGGGTGCCCAGCCGGAGCGGCGCGGAACTCCGCGCGCCCGGCGATGAGTTGTCGGTCATGACCGCCCTCTATTCGGGTCGTTCAGGTCTGCCCGGGAGACGGCGGCCACCGTCTGCGGGTCGAGGTCGAAGAGTTCGCGCAGCGCGTCCGCGTACCCGGCGCCGCCGGGCTCGCTGGCCAGCTGTTTGACCCGCACGGTGGGCGCGTGCAGGAGTTTGTCGACGACGCGGCGCACGGTCTGGGTGATCTCGGCGCGCTGCTTCTCGTCCAGGTCGGGGAGGCGGCCGTCCAGCCGGGCGATCTCGCCGGCGACGACGTCGGCGGCCATGGTGCGCAGGGCGACCACGGTCGGTGCGACATGGGCGGCGCGCTGGGCGGCGCCGAAGGCGGCCACCTCGTCGGCGACGATCGTGCGCACCTGGTCCACGTCGGCGGCCATCGGGGCGTCGGCGGAGGCGTCGGCGAGCGACTCGATGTCGACGAGGCGCACCCCGTCGATGCGGTGGGCGGCGCCGTCGATGTCGCGCGGCATGGCGAGGTCGAGCAGGGCGAGCTTCACCGGTCCGGTGGACTGCGCGGGCAGGACGACGCGGCGCGGGGCGGCCGGGGCGGAGGCGGCGGAACCGTTCTCCACCCAGGCGGCGTGCTGGTCGACGTCGGCCGGGGCCGGGGCGGCCGTCACGGCCTCCGGCTCGGCCGGGGTGTCCAGGGTGACGCCGAGGGCGTCCGCGAGGGCGTCGGCGGTGAGCACGAGGCCGGTGGCGCCGGTGCAGGAGACGACGACGTCGGCACGTGTCAGTTCGTCGCCGACCGCGGACATCTCGACGGCGTGGGCGCGAACCGTGGTGTCGTCGCCCTGCTGGAGGATCTCCACCAGCCGGTCGGCGCGGGAGCGGGTCCGGTTGGCGACCACGATCTCGGCGACCCCGGTCCGGGCCAGGGTGGCGGCGGCCAGCGAGGACATCGAGCCCGCGCCGATCACCAGGGCGCGCTTGCCGCGGGCCCAGAGCCCGGGGTCGGCACCGGCGGCGAGCTGCTGGAGTCCGAAGGAGACGAGCGACTGCCCGGCCCGGTCGATGCCGGTCTCGCTGTGGGCGCGCTTGCCGACCCGCAGGGCCTGCTGGAAGAGGTCGTTGAGCAGCCGTCCGGCGGTGTGCAGCTCCTGGCCGCGCGCGAGCGCGTCCTTGATCTGGCCGAGGATCTGGCCCTCGCCGACGACCATCGAGTCCAGGCCGCAGGCCACCGAGAAGAGGTGGTGGACGGCCCGGTCCTCGTAGTGCACGTAGAGATACGGAGTGAGCTCGTCCAGTCCGACGCCGCTGTGCTGGGCGAGCAGGGTGGAGAGCTCGGCGACGCCCGCGTGGAACTTGTCCACGTCCGCGTACAGCTCGATGCGGTTGCAGGTGGCCAGCACGGCGGCCTCGGTCGCGGGTTCCGCGGCGAGGGTGTCCTGGAGCAGCTTGGCCTGGGTGTCGGCAGCGAGGGAGGCCCGCTCCAGTACGGAGACGGGGGCGCTGCGGTGGCTCAGTCCGACGACGAGGAGGCTCATGCCGGCATCACGGCGGGCATGTCCCCGTCGGGTCCCTTCCGGCTCGCGGGCGTGGCACGCATCGGCGGGGCCTCGGGGTCGTCGCCCTCCGGGGGCGCGTCCTCCCCGGCCTTGCGCTGCTCGTGGAAGGCCAGGATCTGGAGCTCGATGGAGAGGTCGACCTTGCGTACGTCGACGCCCTCGGGCACCGAGAGAACGGTCGGCGCGAAGTTCAGGATGGAGGTCACACCCGCGGCCACGAGCCGGTCGCAGACCTGCTGGGCGGCGCCGGGCGGGGTGGTGATCACGCCGATGGACACACCGTTGTCGCTGATGATCCGGTCCAGGTCGTCCGTGTGCTGGACGGCGATCCCGGCCACCGGCGTACCGGCCATGGCGGGGTCGGCGTCGATCAGCGCGGCGACCCGGAAGCCGCGGGAGGCGAAGCCGCCGTAGTTGGCGAGGGCCGCGCCGAGGTTGCCGATGCCGACGATGGCGACCGGCCAGTCCTGGGTGAGGCCGAGCTCGCGGGAGATCTGGTAGACGAGATACTCGACGTCGTACCCGACACCGCGGGTGCCGTAGGACCCCAGGTAGCTGAAGTCCTTGCGCAGCTTCGCGGAGTTGACCCCGGCCGCGGTGGCCAGCTCCTCCGAGGAGACCGTGGGAACGGATCGCTCGGAGAGCGCGGTGAGTGCGCGCAGGTACAGCGGAAGTCGGGCGACGGTGGCCTCGGGAATTCCTCGGCTACGGGTCGCCGGTCGGTGAGTTCGGCCAGTTGCCACGGTGCTCCTGCGGGATGAGCGGGGCTGCAGGCGGCCGTATGTCCCATGACCGCCCCGTCGAATGCAGGCTATGTCTTTGTGAACGCGTGCACAAAGATGATGTCCGTTTTGTCCGGTCAAAGTGACCGGGGTCACGCACATTGCCCGTGCGATCCCGGAACCAAGGACCGCATCAGCCCGTTGCAACCTCGAAGGGGGCAAAGCGGTACACACTCCTCATGTCTACGCCCCCGAGACCACTCAAAACGCCCATGATGTTAACCGAGTTTCACTCACGCACCCAGTGCCTTGCGCAGTCTCCCGGGGTCCACCCGCCAGAACGTGTGCTGTTCGTCATCGATCAGCACCACCGGAATCTGCTCCCAGTACTCCTTGTACAGCTCCTCGTCCTGCGTGATGTCCTTCTCCACCCACGACGCACCGGTCTCCTCGCAGACCGCGCTCACCACCGCCCGCGCGTCCTCGCACAGATGACATCCAGACTTCCCCACGAGGGTGACCACACGGTCGGCGGGCCTCTTCTTCGTACGACGCAGCAGAGCACTCATGCCCCTCATTCTGCGCCTGTCCGCTCCACCGGCGGACCGCCCGGAATCGCCCGATTAACGATTCGGCCCCGCAGAGTTCACGCCGTCGCATCCCGGCAGGTCGGGCACGTACGGACGGACTGGCTATGCTCACCGCATGGCCGCTCTTGGATGGCTCACACCCCGTAGGCGTTCGGCGACTGCACGGAGCGTCCTGGCAGGCGAGGCCGCGGCCGAGGCCGCACGCAAGACCTCGGCCGAGGACGAATCCGCCCTCCTGACCAAGGCACCGGAAGAACCGGACGCCGCCTCCCCCGAGGAGCCCGCGTTCCCCGTCGCCGGCGACGACCGCGCCGCCGCCTTCTTCGACCTCGACAACACCGTCATGCAGGGCGCCGCGATCTTCCACTTCGGCCGGGGCCTGTACAAGCGGAAGTTCTTCGAGCGCCGCGAGCTCACCCGGTTCGCCTGGCAGCAGGCGTGGTTCCGGCTGGCCGGCGTCGAGGACCCGGAGCACATGCAGGACGCCCGCGACAGCGCGCTCTCCATCGTCAAGGGTCACCGCGTCTCCGAGCTGATGTCCATCGGCGAGGAGATCTACGACGAGTACATGGCCGACCGCATCTGGCCCGGCACCCGCGCCCTGGCCCAGGCCCACCTGGACGCAGGCCAGCGCGTCTGGCTGGTCACCGCCGCCCCGGTGGAGACCGCCACCATCATCGCCCGCCGGCTCGGCCTGACCGGCGCGCTCGGCACCGTCGCCGAATCGGTCGACGGCGTCTACACCGGCCGCCTGGTGGGCGAGCCCCTGCACGGCCCCGCCAAGGCCGAAGCGGTACGCGCCCTGGCGGCGGCCGAGGAGCTGGACCTGGAACGCTGCGCCGCCTACAGCGACTCGCACAACGACATCCCGATGCTCTCGCTGGTCGGCCACCCCTACGCGATCAACCCGGACACCAAGCTCCGCAAGCACGCCCGCGCCCTGGACTGGCGGCTGCGCGACTACCGCACCGGCCGCAAGGCGGCCAAGGTCGGCATCCCCGCCGCGGCCGGGGTCGGCGCACTGGCGGGCGGCACCGCCGCCGCTCTCGCCCTGCACCGCCGCCGCCGCTGACCACAGCGCGAGAGCGGCAGAGCGACAGATCACGAAGCAATCCGATCAATAACTGGTCACGATGTGCTGCTCGATGCGTCACCTAGCGATACAAGAAACGACGTAATCGATGATTTAGGCAACTGGGTGTAGCGCCGCCTGCACGAAGCGTTATTCTCCTCAGACGCATCACGGAGACCGCCGCTCGCTACGACGAGTGACGTTTTTCGAACTGCTCGTGATGGAAGCTCTGCCTCTGGGAGTCCCGTGTACCCACACGTCGGGGTTGACGCCTCGGGCCTGGCTACGCTGCGTGCATCGGTCATTGACCGCTTGCGCGGCTTCGTCCCCACCGCGTACGCCGTCCCCGCCTTTGCCACCCCTGCACCTGCCGGCCCCTGCTACGCCATGGCCGAACGCAGTGCGGCGGTCGGAAGACGCACTACCCGCGCCGCCTCGACCACGTCGACCGTCCGCCGTCCCACGGCGGACAGCGACAGCGCGCGCATGATGGATCTCGTCGAGCGCGCGCAGGCCGGCGAGGCCGACGCCTTCGGCCGCCTGTACGACCAGTACAGCGACACCGTGTACCGGTACATCTACTACCGCGTGGGCGGCAAGGCGACCGCGGAGGACCTCACCAGTGAGACCTTCCTCCGCGCGCTGCGCCGTATCTCCACGTTCACCTGGCAGGGCCGTGACTTCGGCGCCTGGCTGGTCACCATCGCTCGCAACCTGGTCGCCGACCACTTCAAATCCAGTCGGTTCCGACTGGAAGTGACCACCGGCGAAATGCTCGACGCCAACGAGGTGGCGCGTTCCCCCGAGGACTCCGTCCTGGAGTCCCTCTCCAACGCCGCACTGCTCCAGGCCGTGCGCCGACTCAATCCACAGCAGCAGGAGTGCGTCACGCTCCGCTTCCTGCAAGGCCTCTCGGTCGCCGAGACGGCCCGGGTGATGGGAAAGAACGAAGGCGCGATCAAGACCCTGCAGTACCGCGCCGTCCGGACGCTCGCCCGGCTCCTGCCGGACGACGCCCGCTGACCGGACCGAAAGTGACGGACCGAAAAGTGACGGACCGAAAAGTGACGGACCGAAAAGTGACGGACCGGACGTGACCGGACCGGAGACGACCGGACCGGAGAGTGACCGTTCCATCACGCACTGGTCCGATCATCTTTCGTGCGTAACCCAAGTGCCGAGCGACTCGTTGTGCCGGTTGCAGGCCCCCTGTCGTCACCCCATGTCCGTGGCCACTCACTCCATCGAGTGGAAACGCTCAAGGTGTGCAACCTTCCGGACCGCCAGGGGAGTCGACCGTCATGACGAGAGGAGGTGCCGCCAGTGATCGCAAACGTTTCGGCACACCGGCGGGCGAACGCCTTCGCCCAGGCCCTGGAGGAGCAGAACCCCCAGGGTGCGGCGGCCGTACAGCCCGAGGAACCGGCCGACCAGGCCGACCGCGGACCGCTGTTGGCCCTGGCGAACGGCCTCGGTGAGCTACCGAAGCCGCAGTTGGACCCCGAGGTCAAAGTGGTGCAGCGAGCCCAGCTCGTCGCGGCCATGGAGGCCATGTTCGCCGAGGGCGGCGCATCGACGGGCCCTACGGTGCCCGTGCAACGGGGCAAGGGGGCCCACCGGGCCTCACCACTGCGCAAACTGCGTCCCCGCTCCCGCTGGGCGAAAGGGCTCACCGCCGGTGGGCTCACCGTGGGTGTGGCAGCCGGCGCCTTCGGCGGAGTGGCCGCTGCCAGCTCCGACGCCCTGCCCGGTGACTCGCTGTACGGGCTGAAGCGCGGGATGGAGGACATCAGCCTCGGCATGGCCAAGGGCGACGCCGACCGCGGCGAGGTCTACCTCGACCAGGCGTCCACCCGGCTCAGCGAGGCCCGCAGACTCATGGAGCGCGGCCGCTCCGGCGAGCTGGACCACGAATCCCTCGGCGCCGTCAGACGCGCACTCAACGGCATGTCACACGACGCCTCCGAGGGCCACCGCCTGCTCCACTCCGCCTACCAGCGCGACGGCTCCATCGGCCCCATGCAGACCCTGGACACCTTCTCCCGCTCGCACCGCTCCACCTGGAGCAGCATCCGCGACCGGCTGCCCGTCCAGCTCACCGACATCCGCGACCAGGTCAGCTCGGTCTTCGAGGCCATAGAGGACGACGTCGCCCCGCTCCAGTCCCTCCTCCCCCGCACCCCGGGCGGCAGCGAGGACACCGGGCGCTCCGACTCCACCACACCGGACACCGGATCCCCCCGGACCGACGACCCCGCCCCCGCGCCCCCCTCCCCCTCCGAGGGCCGCACCGACTCCAGCACCGCGCCGAATCCCTCGGGTCCGGCGGGCTCCTCCGGCTCCGCCCCCGAGGACGGCCTCCTCGACGGCGGTACGGACGGACTGCTCGACGACCTCCCCACGGACGGCCTCACCCAGCCGTCCCCGGAGGACCGGCCGAGCACCCCGCCCCGCCCCGCCCCCGACGTCACACTGCCCCCGCTGCTCCCCGGGCTCCTCCCCGGCCTGGGGATCGACGGGGAGAACCTCAAGCCCAAGCCGTAGGACATACGTGAGAGGGGGCCGGTACGCGGATCGCGCACCGGCCCCCTCTCACGTACCCGAGCCCTCAGAAGAAGACCGACCGCCGCTGCACCAGCAGCTTGTACAGCGTGTGCTGGATCTGCTCACGCACCTGGTCCGTCAGGTTGAACATCAGCATCGGGTCCTCGGCCGCCTCCGGCGGATAGCCGTCCGTCGGGATCGGCTCACCGAACTGGATCGTCCACTTCGTCGGCAGCGGCACCGCCCCCAGCGGCCCCAGCCACGGGAACGTCGGCGTGATCGGGAAGTACGGGAAGCCCAGCAGCCGGGCCAGCGTCTTCGCGTTGCCGATCATCGGATAGATCTCCTCGGCGCCCACGATCGAGCACGGCACGATCGGCGCCCCCGCCCGCAGCGCCGTCGAGACGAACCCGCCCCGCCCGAAGCGCTGCAGCTTGTAGCGGTCACCGAACGGCTTGCCGATGCCCTTGAACCCCTCCGGCATCACCCCGACGATCTCGCCGAGCTCCAGCAGCCGCTGCGCGTCCTCCGCACAGGCCAGCGTGTGCCCGGCCTTGCGCGCCAGCTCGTTGACGACCGGCAGGTGGAAGACCAGATCGGCGGCGAGCAGCCGCAGATGGCGCTCGGCCGGATGGTTGTCGTGCACCGCGACCTGGAGCATCAGCCCGTCCAGCGGCAGCGTCCCGGAGTGGTTGGCCACGATGAGCGCCCCGCCGTCCGACGGGATGTTCTCGATGCCCTTCACCTCGACCCGGAAGTACTTGTCCGCCAGCGGCCGGAGCGCCGACATCAGGACCTGGTCGGTGAGCTCCTTGTCGTAACCGAACTCGTCGACCTCGTAGTCGCCGGTGACCCGCCGCCGCAGGAACGCCAGCCCGCCCGCGATCCGCCGGTCCCAGCCACCACCCGCATCGGCCGGCGCACCCACCCCGCCCACAGCCTCCTCCTGAGGCTGCTGCGGGTCCTGCGCCCCCTCCGCCCCGTCCGAGGGGACATCGGGGAGCCGCCCGCCCGGCAGGGCGCTCACAGGGGCCGTGGAGCCGTCGCCCCGGCCGCCGCCGGAGCCCGCCCCGGTCCGGCGCCGCGCCGGACGCGACGCGGACCCGGCCCGCGAACGGTCGTCGTCGAACGGAATGACCTTGGCGTCCGCCATCGTGGATGCGCTCCTCTACCTGGCGCCGTGAGTCGTCTGTACCGCACCGGCCCCGCGCTCCCGCGGCCCGGCACCCCCCGGCAGCGGCAGCTCCGCCAGCCGGTCCACCGCCCTGCCCACCGTCTCCGGAGGCAGCAGCCCGGGACCCCGGCTCCGCGCGAACTCCGCGAAGGTCTCGGCCGTGGTGAACTCCGGCCGGAAACCGAGGGTCTCGCGCATCTGCACGGTCGAGACCACCCTGCCATGGGTCAGCAGCCGGATCTGTTCCGGCGAGAAGTCGGTCATCCCGATCGTACGGAGCGCCGAGCCGACCCAGGTGACGGCGGGCAGCAGCACCGGCACGGTCGGCCGCCCCAGCCGCCGCGAGCACTGCGAGAGCAACAGCACACCGTCCCCGGCGATGTTGAAGGTCCCGCTGTTCAGCGTCCCGCGCCGCGGCTCACGCGCCGCGATCCCCAGTACGTCGATGACGTCGTCCTCGTGCACGAACTGGAGCCGGGGGTCGTAGCCGAAGACGGTCGGCAGGACGGGCAGCGACAGATAGTCCGCGAGCGGCGAGTCCGGCCGCGGCCCCAGGATGTTGGCGAACCGCAGCACGCACACCGCGACGTCCGGCCGGCGCCGGGCGAAGCCCCGTACGTACCCCTCGACCTCCACCGCGTCCTTCGCGAACCCGCCGCTCGGCAGCGACTTGGGCGGGGTGGTCTCGGTGAACACCGCCGGATCGCGGGGCGCCGACCCGTACACACTCGTACTGGACTTCACCACGAGCCGCTGGACGGTCGGCGACTTCTGGCAGGCACCGAGCAGCTGCATGGTGCCGATGACGTTGGTCTCCTTGATCGCCGTCCGGCCGGCGGTACCGAGCGCCTTGCCGGAGACGTCCAGGTGCACGACCGTGTCGACGGCGTACTCGGCCAGGATCCGCGCCAGGGCGGACTGCCGGATGTCCGCGCGGACGAACTCCGCGTCCCCCAGCGGATGCGAGGGCGCGACCGCGTCGACGGCGATCACCCGGTCCACTCCCGGCTCGCGCTGGACGCGCCGGACGAAGCGGCCCCCCAGCTGCCGGGCCACTCCTGTGACGAGGACGACCTTCCCCAAGACCAGCGCCTTCCGTCGGACCGGGAAGCGGTACCTGCTTCCCGCGGTAACTTCCCTGGCCGTCACCGTAGCGGGTGGACGCCGCCCTGTGACGACCCCGGGCCCCGAAACGCACCGCAGCCCTCCCGCCAGGACGGCGGAAGGGCTGCGGATCTCACGAACTGCGTTCGCTTACTTCTTGTTGCGACGCTGAACGCGCGTGCGCTTGAGCAGCTTGCGGTGCTTCTTCTTGGCCATCCGCTTGCGCCGCTTCTTGATAACAGAGCCCACGACTACCCTCGCTCACTTCATTTTCACTGGTGCGGGGCGTCTGGGCCCACACGACCTACGTCGGCCTAGCCTACCCGCCACCGGGTGAGGGACGTAACCCGAGGGCAAACCCCAGCCGTCCGAAGGCGGCCTCAGGCTGATTCCACCCCCACAAAGGACTCGCGGAGATACGCGTGAACCGCTTGCTCCGGCACCCGGAAGGACCTGCCCACCCGGATCGCCGGCAGATGACCGCTGTGCACCAAGCGGTACACGGTCATCTTCGACACTCGCATGACCGAGGCGACTTCCGCCACGGTCAGAAACCTGACCTCGTTGAGAGGCCTCTCGTTGTCAGCAGCCATGACCCACCTGTACCTTCCGCACCGGACGCGCACCGGCTTCCCCTCCGGTGACTCTTCGTCGCTGTGCGCTCACTCCCCAGATTAGGGGCGGGTGGTGCGAGTGGGGAAGAGGAGGGACGATCGGGCGGCTAAGAGGGCAGACCCGCCCGGTGGAGCACGTACCGCGTCAGTGGCCGGTAGTAGTGCGACCGGACCCCGTCGTCGAGCGGCACGACGACGGAAACCCGCCCCTCGGCCTCGCCGACGAAGAGTGCGGGATCGTCCGTATCCGCCGGCCCGATCGCCTCGATACCGAGCTGACCTGCGCCGCAGACCCAGCCGTGATCCCCGATCACCAGCTCCGGAAGCACCCCGTACCGCTCCGCCGCGTCCTGCAGCGCCACCCTGACCGGCAGCGGCGAATGTGTGTGTGCGCCGGTTTCACCACCCGAGGGCCGCCCCCCGGGTTCGCGGACCAGGGCGACGCCCCGTACGTAGTCGAGGTTGTACGTGCGTACGCCGAACCGGGTCGTTATGTCGATACATCGCCCCTGCGCGGGGGTGAGAACAGGACACCCCGCCGCCGACAAGGCGTCTGCCAGCCCGGCGTAGAAACCCAGCAGCCGGTGCGGATGCCCGGTCCCCAGCAGCACCGGAACCCGCCGCGCCGCCGCCCGCCCCAGCCGCTCCGCGAACGCGTCCAGCGCGGCCACCGTCCGCTCCGGGTCGATCGCGTCGGGCCCCGACACATGCGCCGGGTCGGCCGAGACCCCGCACCGGTCCGCCATCAGCCGCAGCAGCTCCGGCTCGTCCCAGGTCCGCTCGGGCGAGAGACCGAGCATCACCCGCGGATCCCGCGCCGCGAACAGCCGGTAGCTGCGCAGACTGTTCTCGCGCGGCGTGGCCACGGGCCCGGCCAGCCGGGCCGCCAGCAGATGGGCGCGCAACGCCCCGGTGCTCAACACCCTCGGGATGCTGCCGTACCCACCTGCCCGGGCGGGCCGGATTCCCGGTACACCCCACCGTTGGCGTAACCGCACGGCACAATGCCCCCGTACGTACGTCCCTCAGGCCAGCAGCCCGCGCAGCGGGAACGCCGCCTTCCGGGTCGCGATGACCGCCTGGTCCAGCCGGTCCGCCGGGTCGTACCCGTCCTCCCAGGACTTCCAGGAAGGCGTACGCCCGTCGGTCATCCGGCCGGGGCCCAACTGCCGCGTACGGGCGTAGACAAGGTCCCGCCACGACGGCGGGACCACCGACTCCGGATCGACGGGCGCATGCGCGGCGATCCCCACCAGATGCGTCCACGAGCGCGGTACGACATCCACCACCGCGTACCCGCCCCCGCCGAGCGCCACCCACCGCCCGCCCTCCGCGTACTGGTGCGCCAGCTCGTGGCAGGACTCCATGACCGCCCGCTGCGCGTCCAGGGAGACGGCGAGGTGGGCGAGCGGGTCCTCGAAGTGTGTGTCGGCCCCGTGCTGCGTGACGAGCACCTGCGGCCGGAAATCTGCCAGCAGCTCGGGCACGACGGCGTGGAACGCCCGCAGCCACCCCGCGTCCCCGGTCCCGGCGGGCAGCGCCAGGTTGACCGCGGACCCCTCGCCCGCCCCGGCCCCGGTCTCCTCCGGCCACCCGGTCTGCGGGAAGAGCGTGCGCGGGTGCTCGTGCAGGGAGATCGTCAGCACCCTGGGGTCCTCCCAGAACGCGGCCTGCACCCCGTCCCCGTGGTGGACGTCCACATCGACGTACGCGACCCGCTCGGCGCCCAGCTCCAGCAGCCGGGCGATGGCGAGGGCCGGGTCGTTGTAGATGCAGAACCCGGCGGCCGCCCCCGGCATGGCGTGATGCAGCCCCCCGGTGAAGTTCACCGCGTGCGCGGTCTCGCCCCGCCAGACGGCCTCGGCGGCCCCCACGGAGAGCCCGGCGATCAGCGCGGACGCCTCGTGCATCCCCGCGAACGCCGGATCGTCCACGGTCCCGAGCCCGTAGTCCTGGTCGGCGGCCCGGGGATCGGCCGAGGCGGCCCGCACCGCCGACACGTAGTCCTGCCGGTGCACGAGCCGCAGGGTCGAATCCCCCAACGGCCTCGCCGCCCGCAGGTCCACCGCCTCATCCAGCCCGAACGCCCGCACCAGCCCCATCGTCAGGGCCAGCCGGACCGGGTCCATGGGGTGGCTCTCCCCGAAGTCGTATCCCGTAACTGCGTCATCCCACATCAGCTGTGTGCGGCCGCTCATGCCCGCCACCGTATCGGGCGGGCTCCGGCGCGAACGAGCGGGCATACACCAGCGTCGCCAGCACCAGAACCATCGGTACGAGCATGGCGCCCCGGTAGCTCCACGCGTCCCCCAGAACCCCCACCAGCGGCGAACCCACCAGGAACCCGACATAGTTGAAGATGTTCAGCCGGGCCACGGCGACGTCACTGTTCCCCGGGAACATCCGCCCGGCCGCCGCGAAGGTCTGCGGCACGATCACACAGAGCCCGAGCCCCAGCATGGTGAACCCGAGCATCCCCACCCAGGCCCCCGGCGCCCCGGCCACCACCGCGAACCCGCCGGCCGCCAGCAGACTCCCGCCCCGCACGACGGCGACCGCCCCGAACCGCCGGACCCCGAGGTCCCCGACGGCCCGCCCCAGCAGCGTCGTCACCATGTAGACGTTGTACGGAAGGGTCGACATCTGCTCCGAGCTGCCGAGCACGTCCTGAAGGTACTTGGCACTCCAGTTGGAGACGGTCGAGTCACCGATGTACGCGAAACACATCACCAGGCAGAGCGGCAGCAGCAGCTTGAACGGGACGGACCCGCCCGCGGCCGCCGGCCCGCCGGCCTCCACCGGGCTCCTCCCCTCCGTGTACCACCGGCTGCCGACCAGCACGGCGGGCAACAGCACCGCCACCACGGGGAGGTAGGACACGAACAGCGACAGATCCCAGCGCGCCCCGACCCACGCCAGGGACGCCCCGGCGATCCCGCCGAGGCTGTACGCGGCGTGGAAGCCGAGCATGATGCTGCGCCCGTACGCCCGCTGAAGGCTGACGCCCATCATGTTCATCGAGGCGTCCAGCGCCCCGACCGCCAGCCCGAACACCCCGAGCGCCACAGCGATGTGCCAGAGCTCCCGGCCCGCGCCCACCCCGAGCAGGGCGAGCAGGACGAGGGGCTGCGCCCACCGCAGGACGACACCGGGCCGCACCCGGGCGACCACCTTCTCGGTGAGTACGCTGCCGGCGCCCGCCAGGATCGGGACGGCGGCGAGGAAGACGGGCAGCAGCCCGTCGGATATCCCGTACTGGTCCTGAAGGGCGGGGATCCGCGTCACCAGGAGGGCGAAGGCCACCCCCTGGACGCCGAAGCTCAGCGCCAGTGAAGCCCTGCCGTGCCGCAAGCCCGCGTCTGTCATGGCCGCGAGCGTAAGCCCAGGATCTACCCATGGGTAGATGGATCAGGCGAGCAGTTCCGGGAGTTGGGCCATGTCCGAGAAGTGCCCGGTCACTCCGGTCAGCCGGTCCGCGGGCATCATCGACGTGAACCCGTACACGTCCATCCCCGCGGCACGGGCCGCCTCGACCCCGAGCGGGCTGTCCTCGATGACGACGCACCGCTCCGGCGCGACGCCCATCCGCTGGGCGGCGTGCAGGAACAGGTCCGGCGCCGGCTTTCCCCGCCCGACATCCTCCGAGCTGAAGATCCACTCCTCCTCGAACCACTGGTCGAGCCCGGTCCTGCGGTGCCCGACCCGGATCTTCTCGTGGCTCCCGGACGACGCGACGCAGTAGTCGACCCCGTCGGCGACGAGCTTGCCGAGCAGCTCCTCGGCCCCGTCCACCGCCACCAGCTCCTGCTGGAAAGCAGCGAAAGTGCGGGCGTGGAGGGTGTCCTCGAAGTCCGCGGGGAGCTTCTCGCCGCCCCGCTCGTCGACGAGATCGTGCACCCGGTGCACGGCGGCCCCCATGTAGTCGCGGAGCGACTCCTCGTACGAGGTGGGGTGACCGAGTTCGGTGAGGTAGCCGGCGAGGATGGTGTTGGCGATCGGCTCACTGTCGACGAGCACACCATCGTTGTCGAAGATGACCAGTTCGTAGCGCATGGTTCGACCCTAGACGTTCAGAACGCAGAAAAGCCCCGTGCCACAAGGCACGGGGCTTTCCCGGAAAAATTGTTCGGCGGCGTCCTACTCTCCCACAGGGTCCCCCCTGCAGTACCATCGGCGCTGAAAGGCTTAGCTTCCGGGTTCGGAATGTAACCGGGCGTTTCCCTAACGCAATGACCACCGAAACACTATGAAATTAACCAACACCGGACAACAACACGGCAGTTCGTTATTTCAGAACCAACACAGTGGACGCGAGCAACTGAGGACAAGCCCTCGGCCTATTAGTACCAGTCAGCTCCACCCGTTACCGGGCTTCCACATCTGGCCTATCAACCCAGTCGTCTACTGGGAGCCTTAACCCCTCAAAGGGGGTGGGAATACTCATCTCGAAGCAGGCTTCCCGCTTAGATGCTTTCAGCGGTTATCCTTTCCGAACGTAGCCAACCAGCCATGCCCTTGGCAGGACAACTGGCACACCAGAGGTTCGTCCGTCCCGGTCCTCTCGTACTAGGGACAGCCCTTCTCAATATTCCTGCGCGCGCAGCGGATAGGGACCGAACTGTCTCACGACGTTCTAAACCCAGCTCGCGTACCGCTTTAATGGGCGAACAGCCCAACCCTTGGGACCGACTCCAGCCCCAGGATGCGACGAGCCGACATCGAGGTGCCAAACCATCCCGTCGATATGGACTCTTGGGGAAGATCAGCCTGTTATCCCCGGGGTACCTTTTATCCGTTGAGCGACAGCGCTTCCACAAGCCACTGCCGGATCACTAGTCCCGACTTTCGTCCCTGCTCGACCCGTCGGTCTCACAGTCAAGCTCCCTTGTGCACTTACACTCAACACCTGATTGCCAACCAGGCTGAGGGAACCTTTGGGCGCCTCCGTTACTCTTTAGGAGGCAACCGCCCCAGTTAAACTACCCATCAGACACTGTCCCTGATCCGGATCACGGACCCAGGTTAGACATCCAGCACGACCAGAGTGGTATTTCAACGACGACTCCACAACCACTGGCGTGGCCGCTTCAAAGTCTCCCACCTATCCTACACAAGCCGAACCGAACACCAATATCAAACTATAGTAAAGGTCCCGGGGTCTTTCCGTCCTGCTGCGCGAAACGAGCATCTTTACTCGTAGTGCAATTTCACCGGGCCTATGGTTGAGACAGTCGAGAAGTCGTTACGCCATTCGTGCAGGTCGGAACTTACCCGACAAGGAATTTCGCTACCTTAGGATGGTTATAGTTACCACCGCCGTTTACTGGCGCTTAAGTTCTCAGCTTCGCACACCCGAAAGTGCACTAACCGGTCCCCTTAACGTTCCAGCACCGGGCAGGCGTCAGTCCGTATACATCGCCTTACGGCTTCGCACGGACCTGTGTTTTTAGTAAACAGTCGCTTCTCGCTGGTCTCTGCGGCCACCCCCAGCTCATGGAGTAAATCCAATCACCAGTGATGGCCCCCCTTCTCCCGAAGTTACGGGGGCATTTTGCCGAGTTCCTTAACCATAGTTCACCCGAACGCCTCGGTATTCTCTACCTGACCACCTGAGTCGGTTTAGGGTACGGGCCGCCATGAAACTCGCTAGAGGCTTTTCTCGACAGCATAGGATCATCCACTTCACCACAATCGGCTCGGCATCAGGTCTCACCCTTAACGTGTGACGGATTTACCTACCACACGGGCTACACCCTTACCCCGGGACAACCACCGCCCGGGCTGGACTACCTTCCTGCGTCACCCCATCGCTTACCTACTACAAGTCTGGTTCATCGGCTCCACCACTACCCTCAACTCCGAAGAGATCGGGCCGGCTTCACGGACTTAGCATCGCCTGATTCAGTACTGGGCGTTTCAAAGCGGGTACCGGAATATCAACCGGTTGTCCATCGACTACGCCTGTCGGCCTCGCCTTAGGTCCCGACTTACCCTGGGCAGATCAGCTTGACCCAGGAACCCTTAGTCAATCGGCGCACACGTTTCTCACGTGTGTATCGCTACTCATGCCTGCATTCTCACTCGTGAACCGTCCACAACTCGCTTCCGCGGCTGCTTCACCCGGCACACGACGCTCCCCTACCCATCCATACGGGCGTTGGCCCTATGTGTATGAATGACACGACTTCGGCGGTACGCTTGAGCCCCGCTACATTGTCGGCGCGGAATCACTTGACCAGTGAGCTATTACGCACTCTTTCAAGGGTGGCTGCTTCTAAGCCAACCTCCTGGTTGTCTCTGCGACTCCACATCCTTTCCCACTTAGCGTACGCTTAGGGGCCTTAGTCGATGCTCTGGGCTGTTTCCCTCTCGACCATGGAGCTTATCCCCCACAGTCTCACTGCCGTGCTCTCACTTACCGGCATTCGGAGTTTGGCTAAGGTCAGTAACCCGGTAGGGCCCATCGCCTATCCAGTGCTCTACCTCCGGCAAGAAACACACGACGCTGCACCTAAATGCATTTCGGGGAGAACCAGCTATCACGGAGTTTGATTGGCCTTTCACCCCTAACCACAGGTCATCCCCCAGGTTTTCAACCCTGGTGGGTTCGGTCCTCCACGAAGTCTTACCTCCGCTTCAACCTGCCCATGGCTAGATCACTCCGCTTCGGGTCTAGAGCGTGCAACTCAATCGCCCTATTCGGACTCGCTTTCGCTACGGCTTCCCCACACGGGTTAACCTCGCTACACACCGCTAACTCGCAGGCTCATTCTTCAAAAGGCACGCAGTCACGACTGCATGTGCAAGCACATACAGCGACGCTCCCACGGCTTGTAGGCACACGGTTTCAGGTACTATTTCACTCCGCTCCCGCGGTACTTTTCACCATTCCCTCACGGTACTATCCGCTATCGGTCACCAGGGAATATTTAGGCTTAGCGGGTGGTCCCGCCAGATTCACACGGGATTTCTCGGGCCCCGTGCTACTTGGGTGTCTCTTAAACGAGCCGTTGATGTTTCAGCTACGGGGGTCTTACCCTCTACGCCGGACCTTTCGCATGTCCTTCGCCTACATCAACGGTTTCTGACTCGTCTCACAGTCGGCAGACTATGAAAAAGAGATCCCACAACCCCGCATGCGCAACCCCTGCCGGGTATCACACACATACGGTTTGGCCTCATCCAGTTTCGCTCGCCACTACTCCCGGAATCACGGTTGTTTTCTCTTCCTGAGGGTACTGAGATGTTTCACTTCCCCTCGTTCCCTCCACACTGCCTATGTGTTCAGCAGCGGGTGACAGCCCATGACGACTGCCGGGTTTCCCCATTCGGAAACCCCCGGATCAAAGCTTGGTTGACAGCTCCCCGGGGACTATCGTGGCCTCCCACGTCCTTCATCGGTTCCTGGTGCCAAGGCATCCACCGTGCGCCCTTAAAAACTTGGCCACAGATGCTCGCGTCCACTGTGCAGTTCTCAAACAACGACCAGCCACCCATCACCCCGTCCTAGGACGAGTTCACTGGGGCCGGCAACCGAAGGACAGACTCAAACGAGCCCGTACCCTCAGATACCCAACAGCGTGCCCGGCCCGACCGATCCACCACCACATTCCACGCTCCGAGGAGCAGTACTAGCAGTGATCAACCTGTCGCGCCGAATAGTCAACGTTCCACCCATGAGCAACCAGCACCGAACATTCGCCGGTGTACTGGCCTCTGACCAAACCGAAGCCTGGTAAGAAGTGCTCCTTAGAAAGGAGGTGATCCAGCCGCACCTTCCGGTACGGCTACCTTGTTACGACTTCGTCCCAATCGCCAGTCCCACCTTCGACAGCTCCCTCCCACAAGGGGTTGGGCCACCGGCTTCGGGTGTTACCGACTTTCGTGACGTGACGGGCGGTGTGTACAAGGCCCGGGAACGTATTCACCGCAGCAATGCTGATCTGCGATTACTAGCAACTCCGACTTCATGGGGTCGAGTTGCAGACCCCAATCCGAACTGAGACCGGCTTTTTGAGATTCGCTCCGCCTCGCGGCATCGCAGCTCATTGTACCGGCCATTGTAGCACGTGTGCAGCCCAAGACATAAGGGGCATGATGACTTGACGTCGTCCCCACCTTCCTCCGAGTTGACCCCGGCAGTCTCCTGTGAGTCCCCATCACCCCGAAGGGCATGCTGGCAACACAGAACAAGGGTTGCGCTCGTTGCGGGACTTAACCCAACATCTCACGACACGAGCTGACGACAGCCATGCACCACCTGTATACCGACCACAAGGGGGGCACCATCTCTGATGCTTTCCGGTATATGTCAAGCCTTGGTAAGGTTCTTCGCGTTGCGTCGAATTAAGCCACATGCTCCGCTGCTTGTGCGGGCCCCCGTCAATTCCTTTGAGTTTTAGCCTTGCGGCCGTACTCCCCAGGCGGGGAACTTAATGCGTTAGCTGCGGCACCGACGACGTGGAATGTCGCCAACACCTAGTTCCCAACGTTTACGGCGTGGACTACCAGGGTATCTAATCCTGTTCGCTCCCCACGCTTTCGCTCCTCAGCGTCAGTAATGGCCCAGAGATCCGCCTTCGCCACCGGTGTTCCTCCTGATATCTGCGCATTTCACCGCTACACCAGGAATTCCGATCTCCCCTACCACACTCTAGCTAGCCCGTATCGAATGCAGACCCGGGGTTAAGCCCCGGGCTTTCACATCCGACGTGACAAGCCGCCTACGAGCTCTTTACGCCCAATAATTCCGGACAACGCTTGCGCCCTACGTATTACCGCGGCTGCTGGCACGTAGTTAGCCGGCGCTTCTTCTGCAGGTACCGTCACTTTCGCTTCTTCCCTGCTGAAAGAGGTTTACAACCCGAAGGCCGTCATCCCTCACGCGGCGTCGCTGCATCAGGCTTTCGCCCATTGTGCAATATTCCCCACTGCTGCCTCCCGTAGGAGTCTGGGCCGTGTCTCAGTCCCAGTGTGGCCGGTCGCCCTCTCAGGCCGGCTACCCGTCGTCGCCTTGGTAGGCCATTACCCCACCAACAAGCTGATAGGCCGCGGGCTCATCCTTCACCGCCGGAGCTTTTAACCCCGTCCCATGCAGGACAGAGTGTTATCCGGTATTAGACCCCGTTTCCAGGGCTTGTCCCAGAGTGAAGGGCAGATTGCCCACGTGTTACTCACCCGTTCGCCACTAATCCACCCCGAAAGGCTTCATCGTTCGACTTGCATGTGTTAAGCACGCCGCCAGCGTTCGTCCTGAGCCAGGATCAAACTCTCCGTGAATGTTTACCCGTAATCGGGTGCACACATCACGAGAGCGGAACAACCGGTCGGAATAAGACCCGTTGCTCTCAGCGTCCTCGCTGTGTAATTGCCTGCCCGGCGTCACCAGAGGTGATCCGTGCAGGACTTTTCAAAGGAACCACCAACCTGCCGAAGCAGGCCGGGGTATCAACATATCTGGCGTTGACTTTTGGCACGCTGTTGAGTTCTCAAGGAACGGACGCTTCCTTCGGTCCCGTTTCACCGGGGCCCTCCGGGCGCTTCCCTTCGTTCTTGCGTTTCCGACTCTATCAGACTCTTTCGTGTCCGATTCCCGGTCGAAGCGGGTCAAGCGGTTTTCGCTTTCCAGGTCCTTCGCTTTCGCGTTTTCCCTTTCCGGCGAGTCCGACTCTATCAGATCCTTTCGGGCCTGACTCCCAGTCAGTGGGGCTTGCCTTCCCGGCCGTTGGGCCGTTCCGACGAGTGAGACTTTAGCGGAATCCTGCCCCCCGACGCTAATCGGGGTGCGTCCCTTCGAACGCGGATTCCTCATTTCGCGAATGCGCACGAAAAAGCAGGCGACACGAGGTCGCTCGCTGGTCGTGGTTACTGCGGAATGGCTGTCCGGGGACCGACCGGGGTCGGCGCTCACGTCGGACAACTCGGAGCACATTACGGTTCCGGTCGGAGGGTGTCAACCCCCGGCCTGTGGTGCGGCGGCCGGGGGTCGGCGGTGCGGCTCGGGGGACGGGTCAGCCGTTGCCGGAGGCCAGCTCGCGGCTGCGGTCGCGGGCCGCTTCGAGGGCGGCGATGAGGGCGGCCCGTACGCCGTGGTTCTCCAGTTCGCGGATGGCGCTGATCGTGGTGCCGGCGGGGCTGGTGACGGCCTCGCGGAGCTTGACGGGGTGTTCGCCGCTGTCCCGGAGCATCACGGCGGCGCCGATGGCGGCCTGGACGATGAGGTCGTGGGCCTGGGCGCGGGGCAGGCCGAGCAGGATGCCGGCGTCGGTCATGGCCTCGACCAGGAAGTAGAAGTAGGCGGGGCCGGAGCCGGAGAGGGCGGTGGCCGCGTCCTGCTGGGACTCCGGGACGCGCAGGGTCTTGCCGACGCCGCCGAAGATCTCCTCGGTGGTGGTGAGGTGCGCGCCGGTGGCGTGGCTGCCGGCCGAGATGACGGACATGCCCTCGTCCACGAGGACCGGGGTGTTGGGCATGACCCGGACGACCGGGGTGCCCTCCGTCAGCCGCTCCTCGATGAAGGTGGTGGTGATGCCGGCGGCCGCGCTGATCACCAGGCGGTCGGCGCCGACGTGCGGGGCCAGCTCGTCGAGGAGCTTGCCCATGTCCTGCGGCTTGACGGCCAGGATGAGGATGTCCGCCGCCTTTGCCGCCTCGGCGTTGCTGACCGACTCGACTCCGTACCGCGTGTGCAGTTCCTGGGCCCGCTCGCTGCGGCGGGTGGTCACCAGGAGGTCGGCCGGCCGCCAGCCGGCCCGGATCATGCCGCTGAGGAGGGCCTCGCCGATCTTGCCGGTGCCGAGGACTGCGACTGTCTGGGTCATGCGTTCACCCTCCGGGCGGTGCTGGGTCGGGATGCGTCGGATGCGTAGCCGTCGTCTTGTCCGTCATCCTCGCACCGGGGCCCCCGGGTGTGCGGTGGCGTCTCAGGGCGTGCGGCGGCGCAGGGTGATCGCGCCCAGGCAGAGGACCAGGAGCGCGCTTCCCGCCACGACCGCGATGTCCCGGAGGAAGGCCCCGGTGAGGTCGGAGTGGTGGAGGACCTCGTTCATGCCGTCGACGGCGTACGACATGGGCAGGACGTCCGAGATCGCCTCCAGTGCCGGGTGCATCCGGTCGCGCGGGATGAACAGGCCGCAGAGCAGCAGTTGGGGGAAGATCACCGCCGGCATGAACTGGACGGCCTGGAACTCGGACGCGGCGAACGCGGAGACGAACAGGCCGAGCGCCGTCCCGAGCAGGGCGTCGAGCAGGGCGACCAGGAGCAGCAGCCATGGCGAGCCGGTGACGTCCAGGCCGAGCAGCCAGACGGAGACGGCGGTGGCGAGGGCCGACTGGACGACTGCGATCGCGCCGAACGCGAGGGCGTACCCCGCGATCAGGTCGCCCTTGCCGAGCGGGAGGGCGAGGAGGCGTTCGAGGGTGCCCGAGGTGCGTTCGCGCAGGGTGGCGATCGAGGTCACCAGGAACATCGTGATCAGCGGGAAGATGCCGAGGAGCGAGGCTCCGATCGCGTCGAACGTCCCGGGGGCGCCGTCGAAGACGTAACGGAGCAGCGTGATCATCGCGACCGGGACGATCAGGAGGAGTGCGATCGTGCGCGGGTCGTGGTGGAGCTGGCGCAGGACCCTGGCCGCCGTGGCCGCCGTACGGGAGGGGGTCAGGGCTCGGCCTGTGGGGGCGGGGGGCACTGTTCGCGTGGTCATGGCGTGGGCTCCTCGGTCCGGGCCGCCTCGTCGACCAGGTGGAGGAAGGCTTCCTCCACCGTTCCGGTGCCCGTGCGGGTGCGGAGTGCTTCGGGGGTGTCCTCGGCGACGATGCGGCCCTCGCGCATCAGGAGCAGGCGGTGGCAGCGTTCGGCCTCGTCCATGACATGGGACGAGATGAGGAGGGTGGCGCCCCGGTCGGCGGCCAGGCGGTGGAAGAGGTCCCAGAGGTCGCGGCGGAGTACGGGGTCCAGGCCGACCGTCGGTTCGTCCAGGACCAGCAGGTCGGGTGTGGAGAGCAGGGCGACGGCCAGGGAGACGCGGCTGCGCTGGCCGCCGGAGAGCGCGCCGGCCAGGGCGTCGGCGTGGCTCGTGAGGTCGACGTCCTCGATGGTGCGGGTGACGGCGGCGCGGCGGGTGTCCCGGTGGGCGCGGCCGGGGTTCAGGACGGAGGCGAAGTAGTCCAGGTTCCGGCGGACGGTGAGGTCCGTGTAGACGGAGGGCGCCTGGGTGACGTAGCCGATGCGGGGGCGCAGGGCCGGGGATCCGGCGGGGAGGCCGAGGACGTCGAGGGTGCCCGTCACCTTGGCCTGGGTGCCGGCCACCGCGCGCATCAGCGTGGTCTTCCCGCAGCCCGAGGGGCCGAGGAGGCCGGTGACGGTGCCGGGTTCGAGGGTGAAGTCGAGGCCGCGCAGGACCGTGCGGTCGCCTCGTACGACGGTGAGGCCGCGGGCGGCGACGGCTGGGGGTGGCCGGGTCCCTTCGAGTTCGTAATTCACCATGTGATGAATTACAGGCCCGATGGGGCCGGGCCGTCAAGAGGTGGGGAGTCTGGGGGCTCTGGAGCGAAGGGGAGCCGTGCGGTCAGGTGCGCTTGGGGCGCTTGCGGCCGGATGCTTTGCGGGCCGCCGGGTTGCCGGTGCGGGCCGAGCGGCGCTTCTCGAACTGGGTGCGGGCGCTCTCGTACTCCGTGCGGCGCAGCTTCTCGCCCGGGGCCTCGATGAGCGACCGGAAGAAGTAGGCGAGCAGCGAGCCGATGAACCCGATCGACTTCAGGCCGCGCAGGGTGTCCTCGCGCGCCGGGTCCTTCGGGCGGGCGCCGAAACCGTCCCAGGTCTTGCGGAACGCGATGGCGCTGCAGATCGCGAACATCACGATCACCAGCATCCCGACGAGGCTGCCGACCTCCGCGATCTCCAGGCCCTGGTAGGCGAAGCGCAGGACGAAGCAGGCGGCCACCGCGGCGGCGAGCGAGCCGACGGCGACACCGGCGCGCCGCAGGCCGTAGCCGCCGTCGTGGTCGACCCAGGTCGTTCCGAAGAAGCGGATCGGCTCGGGCTGCGGACCGGCGGTTGTGCCGGGGGGTGTGGGGGTGCCGGGCGCTTCGCTGTTCTCGCTGTTCTCGCTCACGGGGTCGATTATCCCCGTACGGGGTCGTCCCGTGAGCGAGCGGCTCGGCGGTCCGGTCAGTCGCAGCGCGGAGCGATGGAGCCGTCGCTGCCGGTAAGGACATAGGTGTCCGAGATGAACTGGCCGTTGGCGATGTTGCACCAGAGGTTCGACGTGCCGTACGGGCCGGTGACCCGCTCCCCCGGCTTCTGGCAGTAGACCGGGACCCTCGACCCGAGCGGGAGCGTCCGCACGATCCGGTAGCTGGTGCCGGGGCCGGTGCGGACGTTGACCCGGTAGCCGGGGGCGATCGGGTACCGGGTCGCCGAGGCCGCCGCCGCGGTGGTGGTGGTCGCTTCCTCCGGTGCCGGCGCGGCCTTCGCCGCCTGGTCCACGGTCTGCTCGTCAACGCCCATGAGGGCCTCCCCCGTTGAGAAACGATGTGTACGAAGCCGTACGACGCGCAGGCTAACAAGACCCGCGCCGCTCGCACGCACCATCGACTAGGCTCCGTGCGTCGCGCTTGCGCATCAACACACGGGGGTGGGCGATGCCGCCGCTGCCAGGGGCCGGAGCGCATCCGGAAGCGGAGTTTCCGGAATATGCGGGTACCTACCGCCTTGAGGCATGTCTCGGCTCGGGCGGCATGGGCGTCGTCCATCTGGCCCGCTCCGCCTCCGGGCTCCAGCTCGCGGTGAAGGTGGTGCACCGGCCGTACGCGGCGGACCCCGAGTTCAGGGCCCGCTTCCGGCAGGAGGTGGCGGCCGCGCGGCGGGTGAGCGGGGCGTTCACCGCGCCCGTCGTGGACGCCGATCCGGAGGCCGTACGGCCGTGGATGGCCACCCTGTACGTGCCCGGGCCGACCCTCGCCGAGCAGGTGAAGCGGAACGGGCCGCTGGCCCCCGCCGAACTGCGCAGGCTGACCGCCGGGCTGGCCGAGGCGCTGCGGGACATCCACCGGGCGGGCGTCGTCCACCGCGATCTGAAGCCGAGCAACGTGCTGCTCTCCGACGCGGGCCCGAAGGTCATCGACTTCGGGATCTCCCGCCCGTACGACAGTGATCTGCGCACCGAGACCGGCAAGCTGATCGGCTCGCCGCCCTACATGGCGCCCGAGCAGTTCCAGCGGCCGCGCGAGGTCGGGCCGGCCGCCGATGTGTTCGCGCTGGGGGCGGTGCTCGTCCACGCGGCGACGGGGCGGGGGCCGTTCGACTCGGACAGCCCGTACATCGTGGCGTACCAGGTGGTGCACGACGAGGCGGACCTCAGCGGGGTGCCGGAGGATCTCGCTGAGCTGGTAGGCCGGTGTCTGGCGAAGGACCCGGCCGAGCGGCCGACGCCGGACGAGGTGATGGCGGCGCTGCGGCCGCCCTCGTACGAGGCTGCCGCGTTCATACCGGCCCAGCGGCGGCCGGCGGCGTTCATGGAGGCGGTGGAGGAGCGGGCGGGGTCCGAGGACGCCACGCATGTGCGCGGGGCGGCCCCTGCCCGGCGGTGGCGGCTGCCGCGCGGGCGGCCGGTCCTCACGGCCGCGCTGCTGCTTCTGGTGGCGGGGGCGGGCGCCGGGGGGTTCGCGCTCTGGGGCGGCGGCGGAGGCCCGGCTGAGGCCCCGGAGCGGGCATCGGAGGGGAAGGGGGCGGAGGGCACCGCCTTTTCGCCGTGGAGCACCGCGCTGCGGACCACCGGCAGCGCCACCCCCGTCTGCTCCTCCGCCGGGGCGGGCGCGGCGCTGTACTGCGCGGTGGCCGGGACCGGGACCGCACGGATCGACCCCGCGAACGGACGCGTGCTCTGGTCGGACCGGAACACCTCGCTCCGGAACGCTTCGGCGCCCATCGTCTCGGGCGGGGTGGTCCTCTCCGCGGGCCCGGACGGGAAGCTGCGCGCGTACGACCCGGTGAAGGGCGTCCCGGTCCGGGAGACGGATGTCTCCGCGAGCCCCGGCTCCGCGTTCCCGGCCGGCTCCACCCTGCTGGTCGTCGCGGACGGCGGCACGGTCACGGCGCTCGACGGCGCGAGCGGGGTGGAGCGGTGGGAGCGCCCGCTGACCGGGCACACCCGGCCCGACTTCGGGCTGTACGACGAGGCGTCCGGCCTCGCGTACGCCTTCGAGCACTCCGCGACCGGCACCTCCACCCTCGTCACCGCCGTGGACGCGGCGAGCGGCCGGACCTCCTGGCAGCGGCGGCTGGACGGGGTGCTCACGCCGGTCTCCACCGCCGGGGCCGGGGAGCTCGTCCTGACGGCGATGAACGTGGACATGCAGACCGTCGGGCTGGTGCGGTACGCGCCCGGGAAGCGGGAGGCCGTCCGGATCGCGCTGCCCTTCCGGCTGGACGAGCCGCAGTTGGTCATGGGCGGGGACGCCGCGTATCTGCTGGCGCGGAGTGGTTCGCTGCTGGCCGTGGACACCGGGGCGGGCGACGGGAAGACCGAGCTGTGGCGGCTGGAGACCGGGGCGGGGAGGGGGTCCGCGCCCGTGCTCGGGGAGGGCGGGCACCTGTACTTCTCCGCGGCGGACGGGCGGCTGCTGGCCGTCGACACCGGGCGGGGGGCGCTGGTGGGGCAGACCCGGGCGCGGCTGAGCGGGGGGAAGCTGACGTACGCGTCCGGCCTGCCCGCCCCGGTGACGGCGGGGCGGACGGTCGTGGGGACGGCTCCGGACGGGTCGGTCTTCGCGGTGGACGGGCTGGAGCCGGGGGGCTGGTGAGGGGGCGCCCTTGGCGCCGAGGGCTCGGAGGAGGCGGCCCGGGGTGCGGGTGCGCTGGGGGCGGAGGCTCCGCCCCGGACCCCGCTCCTCAAACGCCGGAGGGCCGAAATGCAGGCACCGGAGGTGCAGGGGAACAGCGGTCAGGGGAACGGGCGCGGGAGGGTTGGAAGGCTGACGCCGGAGCGGCCGGGAAGGGGAGCCGGATCGGGCTCCCCCGAGCCGTCAGCCCAGCTTCGAGACGTCGCGGACTGCGCCGCGGTCCGCGCTTGTCGCCATCGCCGCGTACGCGCGCAGGGCGGCCGAGACCTTGCGCTCGCGGGCCTTGGGCGCGTACACGCCGTTCAGCGCCTCGCGGCGGGTGGCCAGTTCGGCGTCGTCGACCAGCAGCTCGATGGACCGGTTCGGGATGTCGATCCGGATGCGGTCGCCGTCCTCGACGAGCGCGATCGTGCCGCCGGAGGCCGCCTCGGGGGATGCGTGGCCGATGGAGAGGCCCGACGTACCACCTGAGAAACGCCCGTCGGTGATCAGGGCGCAGACCTTGCCCAGGCCCCGGCCCTTGAGGAAGGACGTGGGGTAGAGCATCTCCTGCATGCCGGGGCCGCCGCGCGGACCCTCGTAGCGGATGACGACGACGTCGCCTGCCTTGATCTCCTTGCGGAGGATCTTGTCGACGGCCTCCTCCTGCGACTCGCAGACGACGGCCGGGCCCTCGAAGGTCCAGATCGACTCGTCGACACCGGCCGTCTTCACGACACAGCCGTCCACGGCGAGGTTCCCCTTGAGGACGGCGAGGCCGCCGTCCTTGGAGTAGGCGTGCTCGACATCGCGGATGCAGCCGCCCGCCGCGTCCAGGTCGAGGGTGTCCCACCGCTCGGACTGGGAGAACGCGGTCGCGGAGCGGACGCAGCCGGGGGCGGCGTGCCACAGCTCGACGGCCTCGGGCGACGGGGAGCCGCCGCGCACGTCCCAGTTCTTCAGCCACTCGGCGAGGGTGTCGGAGTGGACCGAGTGGACGTCCTCGTTGAGAAGGCCGCCGCGGTGGAGTTCGCCGAGGAGGGCGGGGATGCCGCCGGCGCGGTGGACGTCCTCCATGTAGTACGTGCCGCCGGGGGCGACGTTCGGGGCGACCTTGGAGAGGCACGGGACGCGGCGCGAGACCTCGTTGATGTCGTCCAGGTTGTACGCCAGCTCCGCCTCCTCGGCGGCGGCCAGCAGGTGCAGGATCGTGTTGGTCGAGCCGCCCATCGCGATGTCCAGCGCCATGGCGTTGTCGAACGCGGCGCGGCTGCCGATGGCGCGCGGCAGGACCGTCTCGTCGTCCTGCTCGTAGTAGCGCTTGGTGATGTCGACGACCGTGCGGCCGGCGTTCTCGTACAGCGCCCTGCGGGCGGTGTGGGTGGCGAGGACCGAGCCGTTGCCGGGGAGGGAGAGGCCGAGGACCTCGGTCAGGCAGTTCATCGAGTTGGCGGTGAACATGCCGGAACAGCTGCCGCAGGTGGGGCAGGCGTTCTCCTCGATACGGAGGATGTCCTCGTCGGAGATGGACTCGTCGACCGCGTCGCTGATCGCGTTGACCAGGTCGAGTTTTCGCACGGTGCCGTCGACGAGGGTGGCCTTGCCGGCCTCCATCGGGCCGCCGGAGACGAAGACGGTCGGGATGTTGAGGCGCATGGCGGCCATCAGCATGCCCGGGGTGATCTTGTCGCAGTTGGAGATGCAGATCAGCGCGTCCGCGCAGTGCGCCTCGACCATGTACTCGACGGAGTCGGCGATCAGGTCGCGCGAGGGCAGGCTGTAGAGCATGCCGCCGTGGCCCATCGCGATGCCGTCGTCCACGGCGATGGTGTTGAACTCGCGCGGGACCGCGCCCGCCGCCAGGATCGCCTCGGAGACGATCCGGCCGACCGGGGCGAGGTGGGTGTGGCCGGGGACGAACTCGGTGAACGAGTTGGCGACCGCGATGATCGGCTTGCCGATGTCCGCGCTCGCTACGCCCGACGCGCGCATAAGGGCGCGCGCGCCCGCCATGTTGCGTCCGTGGGTGACCGTGCGGGACCTCAGCTGGGGCATCGTCGCTCGCTCCTTCGGCAGGGGGACTGCCTCCGACAGATAAAGAAAGACCGTCTTCGAGCGTACGCCCCGGATCCAGGATCTGGACAGGCTGTCCGGAATGCGGGACGCGGTGGTCGCTGGGTGGGCACGGCCCCCCCGGCGTACGGCTCAGCTCTCCGTCAAGTATCTCTGCAGCGTCGGGGCGACCATCGCGATGATGTCCTCCGGGTCGGCCGAGGCGAGCGGCTCGGCGCGGATCACGTACCGCAGCATCGCGATGCCGATCATGTGCGAGGCGGCGAGCTCCGCGCGGAACGTGGCGTCGGGGACGTCGAGGTCCGCCGCGATCCGGTCCAGCAGCCGCCGCAGGACGAAGCCGCGCAGCACCTTGGCTGCCGCCTCGTGGGTGAGCGCCGAGCGCAGGACGGCCAGGAGCGGGGCGCGGGTGGCCGGGTTCTCCCATACGGAGAGGAAGAAGCGCGCCAGCCGCTCCCCCAGGCCCTCCGGGGGGCCGTCGAGGACCGCGGGGATGACCAGGGCCGGTTCGAAGGAGAGCTCGACGGCGGCGGCGAAGACCTCGTCCTTGGTACCGAAGTAGTGGTGGACGAGGGCCGCGTCGACCCCGGCGGCCTTGGCGACCTGGCGGATGGAGGTCTTGTCGTAGCCGCGCTCGGCGAACTCGGTACGGGCCGCCCGGAGGATGCGCGTACGGGCGTCGGGTCCGTCGGACGCGTCCTGGCGGGAGGGGCGGCCCCGGCGCCGGGGTGCGGGCGCGTCCTCGGTCACGGGCGGCTGGTCCCGGGGGCCGGATCGGTGGTGGTGGCGGCCGAGGCGAGGTGGAGGCGGGTGAAGGCCAGGGCCTCGGCGAGGTCGGCCTCGCGTTCGGCGGAGGACATCGCGCGGCGGGTGTTGACCTCGATGACGACATGGCCGTCGAACGACGTACGGGCCAGCCGTTCCAGCAGCTCCGCGCACGGCTGGTCGCCCCGGCCGGGCACCAGGTGCTCGTCCTTGGCCGAACCCTTGCCGTCGGCGAGGTGGACGTGGGCGAGCCGGTCGCCCATCCGGTCCACCATGGCCAGGCTGTCGGTGCGGGCGGTCGCGGTGTGCGAGAGGTCGACCGTGAAGTGCCGGTAGTCGTCGTTGGTGACGTCCCAGTCGGGGGCGTACGCGAGCATCTCGCGGTCCCGGTAGCGCCACGGGTACATGTTCTCGACGGCGAACCGGACGTCCGTCTCGTCCGCCATCCTCCAGATCCCGGTCACGAAGTCCTTGGCGTAGTTGCGCTGCCACCGGAACGGCGGGTGCACCACGACGGCGGAGGCGCCGAGCTTCTCGGCCGCTGCCCTGGCCCGCTGGAGCTTGACCCACGGATCGGTGGACCAGACCCGCTGGGTGATCAGGAGGCAGGGCGCGTGGACCGCCAGGATCGGGACCTGGTGGTAGTCGGAGAGCCGGCGCAGGGCCTCGATGTCCTGGCTGACGGGGTCGGTCCAGACCATGACCTCGACGCCGTCGTACCCCAGACGCGCGGCGATCTCGAAGGCCGTCGCGGTGGACTCGGGGTAGACCGAGGCCGTCGACAGGGCGACCTTCGCATCGGGGATGCGCACCACTGGTTCTGCCACCTGGACAGCGTACGGGCACCTGTGCGCCGCGCCGAGGGGCCCTGGCGGAAAGTGATCAGGGCCATGGGCGCACGTGGCGTACGTACGGCCCCACCGTCACCCCGGCAGCCCGGCCCGCTCCGCCGGGAGGTGGTCCAGGCGGCGCAGGATGACGCCCTCGCGCAGCGCCCAGGGGCAGATCTCCAGCTCCTCCACACCGAACAGGTCCATCGCCCCCTCGGCCACCAGCGCACCGGCGAGCAACTGGGCGGCCCGGCCCTCGGAGACGCCGGGGAGACGGCCGCGCTCCTCGATCGTCATCGCCGCCAGCTTCGGGACCCACTCCTCCAGGGCGCTGCGGCTGAGGCAGCGCTGGACGTAGAGCCCCTCGGTGGAGCGGGCGGCGCCGGCGATCCTGGCGAGCTGCTTGAACGTCTTGGAGGTGGCGACGACATGGTCCGGGCGTCCGGAGCGGCTGAACTCGCCCACCGTCCGCGCGATGCTGGCCCGGACATGCCGGCGCAACGCCCTGACCTGCTCGGGGCCGGCCGGGTCGTCCGGCAGCCAGGCGCCGGTGAGGCGGCCCGCGCCGAGCGGCAGGGAGACGGCGGTGTCCGGCTCCTCGTCGATCCCGAAGGCGATCTCCAGCGAGCCGCCCCCGATGTCCAGTACCAGCAGCTTCCCCGCCGACCACCCGAACCAGCGGCGGGCGGCCAGGAAGGTGAGCCGGGCCTCCTCCTCGCCGCTGAGGACGGCGAGGTCGACGCCGGTCTCGACCCGTACGCGCTCCAGGACCCGGTCCGCGTTGGTCGCCTCGCGCACCGCGGAGGTGGCGAAGGCGAGCACGTCCTCGCACCCCTTGTCCTCGGCCGCCTGGACCGCACCGGCGATCGTCGTCACGAGCCGGTCGACGCCGAGCGGGCCGATCGCGCCGCCCTGGTCGAGGAGTTCGGCCAGCCGGAGCTCCGCCTTGTGCGAGTGCGCGGGCAGCGGGCGGGCGCCGGGGTGGGCGTCGACCACCAGCAGATGAACCGTGTTCGATCCCACGTCGAGGACTCCGAGTCTCATACGGGAACGCTACTGCGCCATCGGACTTACGCTGTCCGCGTGCCAAAGACGAAAAAGGCTAAGCAGGACAAAGCCACGAAGAAGCCGAAGTCGAACAAGCAGGCGTCACCGCCGGAGGCGAACGGACCCGACCCGTCGGACGAGAAGGGCATCGACTTCGCGCGGGCCTGGGTGGAGTTCCCGGACCCCGGCGACGACGAGCAGGTCTTCCGCTGCGATCTCACCTGGCTGACCTCCCGGTGGACCTGCATCTTCGGCAGCGGCTGCCAGGGCATCCAGGCGGGCCGCGCCGATGACGGCTGCTGCACGCTGGGCGCGCACTTCACGGACGAGGACGACGAGAAGCGGGTCGCCGAGAACGTGGCCCGGCTCACCCCCGACCTGTGGCAGTTCCACGACGTCGGTACGGAGACGGGCTGGGTCGGCGTCGACGAGGACGGCGAACGCCAGACGCGCCGCTGGGAGGGGTCCTGCATCTTCCAGAACCGGCCGGGATTCGCCGCCGGGGCGGGCTGCTCGCTGCACATCCTGGCGCTGCGGGAGGGCAAGGAGCCGCTGGAGACCAAGCCGGACGTCTGCTGGCAGCTGCCGGTGCGGCGTACGTACGACTGGATCGACCGGCCCGACGACACGCGGGTGCTCCAGGTCACGATCGGTGAGTACGACCGCCGGGGCTGGGGTCCGGGCGGCCATGACCTGCACTGGTGGTGCACCTCGGCCACCTCGGCGCACGGGGCCGGGGACCCGGTGTACGTGACCTATCGGCCGGAGCTGATCGAGCTGATGGGCAAGGAGGCGTACGACCGGCTGGTCGAGCTGTGCGAGCAGCGGCTGGCCTCTCTGCTGCCGATGGCCCCGCATCCGGCGGACCCTCCGGCGGCCGGTAGGTAGTTCTCAGGACCCGTCGTCACTCCGCCGGGGCCGTCGTCGTCACTCCGTGGGGGCCGGGTCGCTCGGGCCGGGGCCGGTCGGGGGCGGGTCCGTGGGCGCCGGGTCGGTCGGGGCGGGGTCGGTGGGGCCCGGCTCGGTGGGGCCCGGGTCCGTCGGCCCGGGGTCCGTGGGGCCGGGATCCGTCGGGCCCGGGTCCGTCGGTCCGGGGTCCGTGGGGCCCGGGTCGGTCGGGTGTGGCTCCGTCGGGCCCGGATCGGTGGGCCCGGGGTCGGTCGGGCGCGGGTTCGTGGGGCCGGGTGAACCGGGTGCGGGGCGCGTCGGGCCGGGGTTGCCGCCGGTGGGCGGGGCGGTGGCGCCGCGACCGTCGATGACCACGGCGGAGCCCGAGGGGTTCAGGGCGATCCGGGCCCGCCACGGGCCGCGCGGGGCCGCCGCGTGGTTCACCGCGACCGTGACCGTGGTCGACCGCCCGGCCGCGAGGGTGCCCGCCGTACGGCTGAGGCGCAGCCACCGCGCGTCCGTGGCGGCCGTCCAGTCGACCGGGCCCCGGGCCGACGCGGTCAGCGTGATCGTCGTGAGCGCGCCGGAGGTCCGGGCGGTGACGGCCAGCCGGCCCGCGCTCTCCCGGTCGCCGCCGGTGCTGACGACCTCGGCCGTGACGTCCGGGGAGTGGACACCGCGCCGGTCGCCCGGGCGGGCGTTGCCCGCCTTCTCGTAGGGGGCCCCGGGGTCGTCGCTGTGTTCTCCCGCGCCCTCGATCTCCGTGGCGGTGACCTTGGAGCCGTCGTGGCCCTCGCCGGTGAGCGGGGCGCCCCGGTACGCGGCCCACAGGGCGATCACCGGGGCGGCGACCACGGTGGCGACCACCGTCGTCGTCACGACCCGGGCGCGCAGCCGGTCCCGGCGGGCGGCGTGGTCCTTGGGGTCCAGCGGGTAGCCGGTGCGGCCGAAGCGCGGTCCGCCCGCACGGGAGCGCTGGGCCTGGGCCTGGGCGACGTACACGGAGGGGCGGGGGGCCTCGACGAGCGGCAGGGGGGCGGCCGGGGCGACTGTGGCCCCGGGCCAGGGACCGGCGGCGTCGACCCGTTCGGCGGCGCGGCGGCACCGGGGGCAGTCGTCGACGTGCCGGACCAGCTCGCGGCGGAGCGCGGCGGAGAGCAGCACCTGGTGGTCGCCGGTGAGACGGGCGACGGTGGGACAGTCCGCGGTCTCCACGACGGCGAGCGCGGCGCGGGTCCGCTCGACCTCGCAGGCCGCGGCGGCCAGGAGCTCCCGGGCGGTGACCGGCTCCAGGCCGAGCACGGAGGCGACGGCGCGGGGGGTGAGCCGGTGGCGTACGGCCAGTTCGAGCGCTTCGCGCTGCTCCGGGGTGGTGCCCGCGGCCTCGGGCCAGGCGAGCGTGGAGAGCTCCCGTCTGCGCGCCTCGGCGGCCGGGGACTCGGCGGGGGCGGGGGTGGTGGCGTCCTCCGGCGTGGGGGGCGCTTCCCCCGGGCCGGCCGGGGGGCGCGCCGCGGGGCCCGTGCCCCTGGCCGGCGCGGGGGGCCTGCGGTGGGCCTGGCGGCCTCGCCTGCGCTCGGTGAGGATGCGCAGGCACGTCCACCGGGCCAGGGCGTAGAGCCAGGATTGACGTTCCTCCTCGGCCTCGGGGCACCGGGCGTCGTGCCGGTCCGCGATCGCCAGGACCGCGCCGAGCGCCTCGGCCGCCGCGTCGTGGTCACAGAGCACGGAGAGGCAGTAGGTGAAGAGTCCGTCGAGGTGCGGCTCGTAACGTGCGGCCGGTCGCTGGGCCGAGGCGTGAGGTGCCCGTCGGTGCGCCCGGTGTGCGCCGGTGGTGTCCATGGGGGTCTGCAGCCTGCTGCTCGTCACCCGGCGACCGTAGGCAGAGGAGTACGTGCCCTTAGTGCCCCTTGAGCACATTTAATCCTTACGGGTGAACGTATCCCTCGAAAGGGGACGGGGATCACGGATTCCGCCGGTAGTGCTTCCGTGCGCCCTCTATGCGGCGGGGCGCTCGGTTCCGGGAACGCGCCCCCGTCATGACGGCGTTGTCAGAGCCCACCTATACGGTGACGCCATGGCTGCCCGTACGAAATCCGCGAAGGACCGGCCGTCCTACCGCTGTACCGAATGCGGCTGGACCACCGCCAAATGGCTCGGCCGTTGCCCCGAGTGCCAGGCCTGGGGGACGGTCGAGGAGTTCGGCGGCGCCCCCGCCGTGCGCACCACCGCGGCCGGCCGGGTCTCCACCGCGGCCGTGCCGATCGGCCAGGTCGACAGCCGTCAGGCCACCGCGCGCTCGACCGGCGTCGGTGAGCTGGACCGGGTGCTCGGCGGCGGGCTGGTGCCGGGGGCCGTCGTGCTGCTGGCGGGCGAGCCGGGCGTCGGCAAGTCGACGCTGCTGCTGGACGTGGCGGCCAAGGCGGCGAGCGAGGACCACCGCACGCTCTATGTGACCGCCGAGGAGTCCGCGAGCCAGGTCCGGATGCGGGCCGACCGGATCAAGGCGATCAACGACCACCTCTACCTCGCGGCGGAGACCGACCTGTCGGCGGTGCTCGGCCACCTGGACGCGGTGAAGCCCTCGCTGCTCGTCCTGGACTCGGTGCAGACCGTCGCCTCGCCCGAGATCGACGGCGCGCCCGGCGGGATGGCCCAGGTCCGGGAGGTCGCCGGGGCGCTGATCCGGGCCTCCAAGGAGCGCGGGATGGCCACGCTGCTGGTCGGCCACGTCACGAAGGACGGCGCGATCGCCGGACCGCGGCTGCTGGAGCACCTGGTCGACGTGGTGCTCTCCTTCGAGGGCGACCGCCACGCCCGGCTGCGCCTGGTCCGCGGCGTCAAGAACCGTTACGGGGCGACCGACGAGGTCGGCTGCTTCGAGCTGCACGACGAGGGCATCACCGGGCTCGCCGACCCCTCGGGCCTCTTCCTGACCCGGCGCGACGTGGCGGTGCCGGGCACCTGTCTGACGGTGACGCTGGAGGGCAAGCGGCCCCTGGTCGCCGAGGTGCAGGCGCTCACCGTCGACTCCCAGATCCCCTCGCCCCGGCGCACCACCTCCGGTCTGGAGACCTCCCGGGTCTCGATGATGCTCGCCGTGCTGGAGCAGCGCGGCCGGATCAGCGCGCTGGGCAAGCGGGACATCTACAGCGCGACGGTCGGCGGTGTGAAGCTCACCGAGCCCGCCGCGGACCTGGCGATCGCGCTCGCGCTGGCCAGTGCCGCCAGTGACACCCCGCTCCCGAAGAACCTGGTCGCGATCGGTGAGGTGGGGCTCGCGGGCGAGGTCCGCAGGGTCACCGGAGTCCAGCGGAGACTGGCCGAGGCACACCGTCTCGGCTTCACCCACGCCTTGGTACCGACCGACCCGGGGAGGGTTCCTTCGGGTATGAAGGTCACAGAAGTCGCCGACATGGGGGATGCTCTGCGGGTCCTCCCGCGCCGGTCTCGGCAGGAGGCACCGCAGGAGGACAACGCGCGCCGGTAGACTTTGCCCTGGTCTCGCCCGCCCGTGGACACGGCATGGGGGACGCAAGGGCACAGCAAACCTGTTGACCGGAGGAGTGCAGTGGCAGCCAACGACCGGGCGGCAGCGCCCGGAAAGTCCGGCCAAGGCACCGGCAACGAAGCGCTGATGCGCGCCTCGTTGAGTGCGGTCGCGCCCGGAATGGCCCTGCGGGACGGCCTGGAGCGCATTCTCCGGGGCAATACCGGCGGGCTGATCGTGCTGGGCATGGACAAGACCGTCGAATCGATGTGTACCGGCGGGTTCGTGCTGGACGTGGAGTTCACCGCGACCCGCCTGCGCGAGCTGTGCAAGCTCGACGGCGCGTTGATCCTCGACAAGGACATGACCAAGATCCTGCGGGCCGGCGTGCAGCTGGTCCCGGACGCCTCGATCCACACGGAGGAGACGGGGACCCGTCACCGTACGGCGGACCGGGTCTCCAAGGCGTGCGGTTTCCCCGTCGTCTCGGTCTCCCAGTCGATGCGGCTGATCGCGCTGTACGTGGACGGGGAGCGGCGGGTCCTGGAGGAGTCCTCCGCCATCCTGTCCCGGGCCAATCAGGCGCTCGCCACCCTGGAGCGGTACAAGCTGCGCCTGGACGAGGTGGCCGGGACGCTCTCCGCACTGGAGATCGAGGACCTGGTCACCGTCCGGGACGTGACGGCGGTGGCGCAGCGGCTGGAGATGGTGCGGCGGATCGCGACCGAGATCGCGGAGTACGTGGTCGAGCTCGGCACCGACGGACGGCTCCTCTCGCTCCAGCTGGACGAGCTGATCGCGGGCGTGGAGCCGGAGCGGGAGCTGGTGGTCCGGGACTACGTTCCCGAGCCGACGGCGAAACGGTCACGCACGGTGGCCGAGGCGCTGACCGAGCTGGACGCGCTGAGCCACACGGAGCTGCTGGAGCTGCCGGTGGTGGCGCGGGCGCTGGGGTACAGCGGCTCGCCCGAGACGCTGGACTCGGCGGTCTCCCCGCGGGGCTTCCGGCTGCTGGCGAAGGTGCCGAGGCTGCCGGGGGCGATCATCGAGCGGCTGGTGGAGCACTTCGGGGGCCTGCAGAAGCTGCTGGCGGCGAGTGTGGACGACCTCCAGACCGTGGACGGGGTCGGGGAGGCGCGGGCGCGGAGCGTGCGGGAGGGGCTCTCGCGGCTGGCGGAGTCTTCCATCCTGGAGCGTTACGTCTGAGTTGGGCCGTGCCCACCAAGCCCGTCCGGCGTTTGAGGACGGAACCCTGGGCCTTGGGAGGTCGTCCTTTGCGGGCGGCCTCCTTTTGCGTGCCGCCCACCGGGGCTGGAGGTTCCGTCCTCAAACGCCGGACGGGCTGGGGCGGGCTAGTCCTTCTTCAGGACGAAGGAGGCTCGGCGGACCGGGGTGTCCGGGGCCTTGGCTTCCAGGAGGTAGGTGCCGGGGCCCGCATTGCCGGGGGGCGGGGTGGCGCAGTCGGGGATCGAGCGGGTGCGGTTCCAGTCCACCTTGTGCACGACCGTCGCGCCCGCCGGGACCTGGAGGAAGAGCGGGCCCGAAGTCGCGGGGCAGTCCTTCGAGGACCAGATCACGTCGTCGTTCTCCGCGCTCGCCTCGGTGACCGTGAGCACCACGTTCTTCGGTCCGAGGTCGGCCTTGCAGGTCGCCGACGAGGTGTTGCGGGCGATGATGTCGAACGTGGGCCGGTCGTCGGGGCCGTAACTGACCTTCGTGCGCAGGGTCAACTCCAGGGCCCCGGGCTTGCATTCGGGGAGCGGGGAGCCCGCCGGGACCTGTCGGCCCGCCGTGGAGCCGCCGTCCGTGCCCGAACCGCCCGTACCCGAACCGGCCGTGTCCGCGCCGCCGGTTGACGCGCCGTCGGACGGAGCGCCGCCGGAGCCCGCGCCCGTGTCGCCGTCGCCGCCGCCGGAACCGCCGGAGCCGCCGTCCTCGCCCGAGTCGCCCGACTCGTCGCGGCCGCCCGGCTGTTGGCTGATCGCCGGGCCGGAGCTGCCCGGACCCGGGGTGATCGACTTCACCGGGTCGGAGCCGCCGGGCTTGCCGTCGTCCTGGGTCCCCTTGGAGCCGACGGAGGTGAACGCCCAGGCGGCCAGCACCGCGAGCAGCGCAACCAGAAGTCCCGCTACCGCCCTTCGGCGCCAGTAGATGCTGGAGGGAAGCGGACCGACCGGATTGCGCATAGATCCCACGGGCCAAACTGTACGAGAGATCGGGGCCGTCTCAGGCCCCACCCGCCGCTCCGGTCACAAGTTTTGCCGATCATCATCAAGTTTTGCCGATGATCACCACGGGAGGCCGGTCGCAGGACCCGGTCACAGGGGACAGAACGGGTGGCGTTCTCACCTCCGGGGGCCGCCGCGCGGGCCGACACCCCCGCACCCGTGACACCGCTCCCGCCTTCCGTGCCAGGATCGTCGGTGCGATGACTGCCATGACTTCGACTTCACCCCAGACGCCCCCCGCCGCCTCCCTCCACACCCCCGTCATCGGGTGGTTCGAGCAGCACGCCCGCGATCTCCCCTGGCGCCGCCCCGAAGCGGGCGCCTGGGGGGTGATGGTCAGCGAGTTCATGCTGCAGCAGACCCCGGTGAGCCGGGTCCTCCCGGTGTACGAACAGTGGCTCGCCCGCTGGCCCCGCCCCGCCGACCTGGCCGCCGAGGCGCCCGGAGAAGCGGTCCGCGCCTGGGGCCGGCTCGGCTACCCGCGCCGCGCGCTGCGGCTGCACGGGGCGGCGCAGGCGATAGCGGAACGGCACGGCGGCGACGTACCGAGCGAGCACGCCCAGCTGCTGGCGCTGCCCGGGATCGGGGAGTACACGGCGGCGGCCGTGGCCTCGTTCGCGTACGGGCAGCGGCACGCGGTGCTCGATACGAACGTCCGCCGGGTGTTCGCCCGCGCCGCGACCGGGATCCAGTACCCGCCGAACGCCACCACGGCCGCCGAGCGCAAGCTCGCGCGGGCGCTGCTGCCCGAGGAGGACGAGCGGGCGGCGCGCTGGGCGGCGGCCACGATGGAGCTGGGCGCGCTGGTGTGCACCGCGCGCAACGAGGACTGCGACCGCTGCCCGATCGCCTCCCGGTGCGCGTGGCGGCTGGCCGGGAAGCCCGCGTACGAGGGGCCGCCGCGCAAGGGCCAGACGTACGCGGGGACCGACCGTCAGGTGCGCGGGCGGCTCCTCGCGGTGCTGCGCGACGCGCTGAACCCCGTCCCCCAGGCCGCTCTGGACGCGGTGTGGGAGGAGCCGGTGCAACGGGCCCGGGCGCTGGACGGGCTGGTGGCCGACGGTCTGGTCGAACCGCTGGCCGACGGCCGGTACCGGCTGCCGCTGACCTGAGCCGCCGGCATGACGCGGCCCTGAACCGGCGCTGTTACACAACCGATGGGCAGCCGTGCGTCGGCGTACGGCTGCTCCGCACAGCCTCGTGACAACGCCTCCGTAGCGTCTCCGACAGCAGTACACGGGGATTTACGGGGACGGAGGCGGTTGTCATGGCGCAGGGCGAGGTGCTCGCATTCGAGGACTACGTACGCACACGGCAGGAGGCGCTGCTGCGCAGCGCACGTCGTCTGGTCCCTGACCCCGTGGACGCGCAGGACCTTCTGCAGACCGCCCTGGTGCGGACGTACGGCCGGTGGGACGGCATCGCCGACAAGTCCCTCGCCGACGCCTATCTGCGCCGCGTCATGATCAACACCCGTACGGAGTGGTGGCGGGCGCGCAAGCTCGACGAGGTGCCCACCGAGCAGCTGCCCGACGCGAGCGTCGACGACGGCAGCGAGCAGCGCGCGGACCGCGCCCTGCTCGTGGACATCCTCGGGATCCTGGCTCCGAAGCAGCGCAGCGTCGTCGTGCTGCGACACTGGGAGCAGATGAGTACGGAGGAGACGGCCGCGGCGCTCGGCATGTCGGCCGGTACGGTCAAGAGCACGCTGCACCGGGCGCTGGCGCGTCTGCGGCAGGAGCTGGAGAACCGTGAGCTGACGAGCCGCGAGGCGGTCGCCCGGGAGACCGGGGGCCGCCGGGAGACCGGGGGCCACCAGCAGGCCGAGCGACGCCGGGAGACCGGGAACGACCGGAGTGCGGCGCCCGCCGTCACCGGCCGGGTCCCGGCCCAGCGGTCGAAGGTCACCTCCGTCACGGCCGCGCGGGGACACACACCGGTGCGGCACGACGGGCGTCACGACGAGCGGGGGCGGGAGCGGTGCGCGGCCTGACAGCCAGCAGCGACAGCAGCGAGAACGGCAGCGGGACGGGTACCGACGACGGGGGCTCCTCCGGGAGACCCCACCGGAACCGCGGGTTCCGGGCAGGTATGGCGGCGAGTGGTACGGCCCTGGCCGGACTCGCCGCCTTCGGGCTGTTCGGCATCGGCTGCACCACCGGCGGCACCGGTACCCGCGACGAGGGCCCCGCCGGCAGTCAGCCGGTCGCCCAGGTCTCCCCCCGGCCCACCCCCTCCGGCACGACCCCGGTCACCAAGCGCGTCAACGCCGTGGCCCTCCTCAAGGGGGACCCCGCGGTGAGCGAGCGGGTCCGGGAGGGGCTCCAGCCCTGTGCGGGCAAGGCCTATCCGGTCGACACCTCCTACGGCTCGATGACCGGCGGCCCGTCCGCCGATGTCGTGGTCAACGTGATGAGCTGCGCCGATTCGGTGAGCATGGGGACGTACGTCTACCGGGCCCGCGAGGACGGCTCGTACGAGAACGTCTTCATGGCCGAGGTCCCGGCCGTCTACGGAACCATCGACCGGGGCGACCTCGTGGTGACGACCCAGGTCTACGGGTCGAAGGATCCGCTGGCCTATCCGTCCGGCTCCGAGGTGGTCACCTACCGTTGGGCCGACGAGCGCTTCACCGAGCACGACCGGGTGCACAACGACTTCAGCCGTGCCGTCGACGGCACGGACATCGAGGCGCCCACGCAGACGGTGCCGGAGGACCAGGCCGAGCCGGCCGAACCGAGCGGGAACTGAAAGCGAGACGCAACGTCCATGGCCGAGACCCATGTCCTCTTCGTCGAGGACGACGATGTCATCCGTGAGGCCACCCAGCTCGCCCTGGAGCGGGTCGGCTTCACGGTCACCGCGATGCCCGACGGGCTCTCCGGCCTGGAGGCCTTCCGGGCCGACCGGCCGGACATCGCGCTGCTCGATGTGATGGTGCCGGGGCTCGACGGGGTCAGCCTGTGCCGCCGTATCCGGGACGAGTCGACCGTGCCCGTGATCATGCTCTCCGCGCGGGCAGACTCCATCGACGTGGTGCTCGGACTGGAGGCCGGGGCGGACGACTACGTCACCAAACCCTTCGACGGCGCGGTCCTGGTCGCCCGCATCCGGGCCGTGCTGCGCCGCTTCGGCCACGCGGCCGGGCCGGAGGGCACGGGCCAGGGCGGTACGGAAGGGGAGGCCGAGGGGCTCGGCGGGGTGCTGGCCTTCGGCGACCTGGAGATCGACACGGACGGGATGGAGGTGCGGCGCGCCGGTGAGCAGGTGGCGCTGACGCCCACCGAGATGCGGCTGCTGCTGGAGTTCTCCTCCGCGCCCGGCACCGTACTCTCCCGCGACAAGCTCCTGGAGCGGGTCTGGGACTACGGCTGGGGCGGCGACACCCGGGTCGTGGACGTCCATGTCCAGCGGCTGCGCACCAAGATCGGCCAGGACCGGATCGAGACGGTCCGCGGCTTCGGCTACAAGCTGCGCGGATGAGGCGGGGATGAGCACGGGGGACCGAGCGGCCGGTGGGGCGCGGATGACACGGGGGACGAGGCGGCCGGTGAGGCGCGGATGAAGCGACTGGCCCTGCGGACCGGTGTCCGCTGGAAGATCAGCATCGCCATCGCCGCGGTCGGCGCGCTCATCGCGGTGGCGCTGAGCCTCGTGGTGCACAACGCGGCCCGGGTCTCGATGATCGAGAACGCCCGCGAGGTGCAGCTGGAGCGGCTGCTGGGCGCGCAGCGGTTCTACGAAGCGACGAGCATGCAGAAGAACGCGCCCAAGTTCGGCGCGAAGCTCAACGACCCGACGATCCCGGCGAGCCTGCGCGACGAGGTCCGCAAGAACCGGCGCGCCACGCATGTGGCGGAGAGCGCCGACGGGGCGCCGGACGTGTGGGCGGCCGTGCCGCTGGCCAACGGGGACGTGCTCTCGCTGCACACCCGGTTCGCGGACCGCTCCGCCACGATCATGGACGACCTGGACCGGGCGCTGATCATCGGTTCGGTCTCGGTGGTCTTCGGCGGCTGCGCGCTCGGCGTCCTGATCGGCGGCCAGCTCTCGCGCCGGCTGCGCAAGGCGGCGGCCGCGGCGGGCCGGGTCGCCGAGGGCCACACCGATGTACGGGTCCGGGAGGCCGTGGGCGGGGTCGTCCGGGACGAGACGGACGAGCTGGCGCGGGCGGTCGACGCGCTGACCGACGCGCTGAACGAGCGGATCGAGGCGGAGCGCCGGGTCACCGCCGACATCGCCCATGAGCTGCGCACCCCCGTCACCGGGCTGCTCACGGCGGCCGAGCTGCTGCCGCCGGGCCGCCCCACCGAGCTGGTACGGGACCGGGCCCAGGCGATGCGGACGCTGGTCGAGGACGTGCTGGAGGTGGCCCGCCTGGACAGTGCCTCGGAGCGGGCGGAGCTTCAGGAGCTGCCGCTCGGGGAGTTCGTCAGCCGTCGGATCGGGCTGCTGGACCCGGACGTGACCGTGCAGGTGGTGCACGAGTCGTGGGTCTCCACCGACCCGCGCCGGCTGGAGCGGATCCTGGGCAATCTCCTCGGCAACGCCGCCAAGCACGGCTCCACCCCGGTGGAGGTAACGGTGGAGGGCCGGGTGGTACGGGTCCGGGACCACGGTCCGGGGTTCCCGGAGGAGCTGCTGCGGGACGGGCCGAGCCGGTTCCGTACCGGCTCCATGGACCGCGCCGGGCACGGGCACGGGCTGGGCCTGACGATCGCGGCGGGCCAGGCGAGGGTGCTGGGGGCCCGGCTGACCTTCCGGAACGCGGCGCCCTCGGGTGCGGCGGAGGGCAGGGGCGGGGCGATCGCGGTGCTGTGGCTGCCGGAGCACGCGCCGACGGCGACCGGGAGCTTCCCGATGCTGAGGACGGCGGACGAGCGGCAGCCGCAGGGCTGAGTGAGCCCTCCCGTACCCGCCTGCGACAACGCCGACGGCGACCCCGAGGAATGAGCCGTGAGGCTGTCCTCGACGTCGCCGTCGGTCGGGTGACCCGGGCGCACGCCCCGGGTACCGGGGTGTAACGGGTCCACTGACTCTGTTCGGTTGTGCTGCGCGCCCGCCGGGTGCCGGGTGCCTGCTGGTGCCTGGCCCGGGGTCGCGCGGTTACGCCGGCCGGATCAGATGGAGACGTGCACCGAGCGCAGGAACGCGGCGGGGTTCAGCGCCGAGCCGTAGTTAGGGCTGGTGCGGATCTCGAAGTGCAGGTGCGGGCCGCTGGAGTTTCCGGTGTTGCCGGACAGGGCGATCTTCTCGCCCGTCTTGACCTTCTCGCCGATCTTCACGTTGATCTTCGACAGGTGCGCGTACTGCGAGTACTTGCCGTTGGAGTGCTTGATCACGACGGCGTTGCCGTACGCGGGGCCGTCGCCGCCGCCGTTCGGGCCGGCCTTCACGACGGTGCCGGTGTGGGCGGCGGAGACCGGGGTGCCGATCGGCACGGCGAAGTCCTGGCCGGAGTGCTTGGCGGCCCAGCGGGCGCCACCGGTGCCGTAGCTGGCGCTCAGCGTGTACTTCTTGACCGGGGCCTTCCAGGAGGCGGCGTTCTTCTTGGCCGCCTTCTTCTTGTCCTCGGCCTTCTTCTTCGCGTCGGAGGCCTTCTTGGCCGCCGTCTTCTTGGCCGCGTCGGCGGCCTTGCTCTGCGCGGCCGCCTGCTGGGCGACCGACTGGGCGGTGGTGCCCGCGGCGAGGGGAGCGGCGGCGTCTGCGTTGCCGGCCGCGAACGCCGAGCCTGCACCCAGCACCACGGACGCTCCCAGGCCGGCGGCCAGGACTGCGCCACGGATGCGGGAGGCGGACGGGCGGATGGTGTGCTGGTTCGTTGCGCGCTTCATACGGTGAAGTCCTCCGAAGGTGAGTGGACCCGGCGTGCTGTCCGGGCTTGCTCCACCTTGGTAACCCGCACCCCCGCCGGTGCTCAAACACCCCATCTACGAAGGAAAGCCGTAGAACGCCCCCTGGGAATTCACCTCGGTTGCCCCGTTTCGGGAGGCGGGAGCGGGCGACGAAATCCCTCACCCGAATAGGGTTTAAACGCTGCCCTGGAGGCACTTTTCCGGATATGGCACCAGTAGCAGGCCGTATCGACCGCCCTGCCGGGGCCGCCTCCGCCTGCCGGGCCGAAGGTCCCCCCACCGGTCCCGGCGCCATCTCCTAGCGCGGGTAGTAGGCGTGTTTCGGCCTGTGCGCCTTGTCACCGCCGGTGGGACCTGAGTCCTTCCGATTCGGGACCTTCGGCCCGCTACGTCACTACGCTGACGGGAAAGCGGAACCGCACCCCGGGGGGACCACCATGACGGCCGAGAACACCCACGACCTGGACGGCATCGAACTCGCCGATGCCGTCGAATCCATCCGCAACCAGCTGGTGGAGGCGGCGGCCCGGGCCACTGGCCGACCGCTCGCCTTCGCGGTCGGGGACATCCAGATGGAGTTCACCCTCGAACTGCGCAAGGAGGCCAAGGCGGGCGGCAGGGTGAAGGCCTGGGTGGTCGAGGCGGGCGCGGACGCGTCCCGGGCCACGGGCCGTACGCACAAGGTGGCGTTCACGCTGAGCCCGCGGAACGGGGTGACCGGGGAGGCGTGGGAGATCGGTACCGAGGACGACGGCTCGACGGCGGGCTTCGGTGACGGGGCCGGATCGGGCGGGGACACGGCGGGCTCCGGTGGCGGGGCGGGCCGCCCGTGAGCCCGGCCAACCCGCTCGTCACCCACCTCGGCGACCGTACGGTGGCCGTCTCCGCGATCCGCCAGGGCAGCGGCGTCCTGCTCACCGACCGGCTGGTCCTGACCTGCGCCCATGTGGTCAAGTCCAGGTCCGTCCTCATCGCCCACCCCGCGCGCCCGGACCGCATACGGGCCACCGTCGCCTGGATCGACTACCAGCTGGACGTGGCACTCCTGGAGGCCGTCGAGCCGGTGCGGCGCGTGCCCCCGGCCCGTCTCGGCCTGCTGGACACCCGCGAGGCGATCCCCGGCTGCGAGATCACCGGCTTTCCACAGGTCCAGCGGTACGGCCCCGACAGGCGGCTGGAGGTGGACCAGTACACGGCGACGGTCCCGCCCATGGCGGGCCGGGTGCGTGACCTGCTGGTCTGCGATCTCGACGGACCGCCCGCCGCACGCCCGGACGGAGAGCCCGCGGCCCTGTCCGGGCTCTCCTGCGGCCCGGTCTTCGTCGGGGACGTACTCCTGGGCATCGCCCGGCAGGTCCCGCTCCGGCGGGACGGCCGCCGGGTCGAATGCGTCCCGCTCGACCCGGTCCTCGCGGCGGAACCCTTCGCGCAGGCCTACCGCAGGACCGGCGCCCTGCTGCGCCACGAACGGGTCCACGGCCATTTCCCGGGGGACACGCGGCACGAGGCGGGGTACGCGCGGCACTGGGCGTCGCGTACCGCCGTACGAAGATCTTCGGCCTCGACGAGCTGAGCAGGCACGACTCCGAATGGGACCTGGACACGGCCTACCTCAGCCTGGAGGCCCAGGCGCAGAGCTCGCCGTCCCGGACCGCCGAACCCACCCCGCCCCACCCCCAGCGCATCGACACCCTCCTCACCGACCGCCCCCGGGTCCTGCTGCGCGGCGAGGCGGGCGCGGGCAAGACGACCCTGCCGTGGTGGCTGGCCGCCCACGCCTCGGCACACACCCTCGACGACGGTCTGGCCCCGCTGAACGGCCTGGTCCCGTTCGTGGTGCCGCTGCGCACCCTGCGGGCCCGTGGCGGCATGTTCCCGAGGCCCGCGCAGCTCGCCGACGCGGGGGCCCTGGCGATCGATGCGGCCCCGGAGGGACGGGCGGGCCGGGTGCTGGAGTCCTGCCGCGCGTTACTGCTGGTGGACGGCTTGGACGAGGTGCAGCCGCGCGACCGTGAGCAGGCGCACAGCTGGCTCTCGCAGCTGCTGGCCCGCTACCCGGAGACCCGGTGCGTGGCCACCGTACGGCCGCTCGCCGTCGAACCGGACTGGCTGCGCTCGGAAGCCTTCGCGGAGTTACGCCTGCTGCCGATGCGGAACGAGGACATCCAGGCGTTCGTGGCCTCCTGGCACCGGGCGGCCCGGCCCTCCGAGGAGGACGACGCCGAGCGCCTGGACGAACTGGAACGCGATCTCTCCCGCCAGTTCGACCAGAACTCCACGCTCCGTGACCAGGCGCGTACGCCCCTGCTCTGCGCGGTGATCTGCGCCCTGCACCGCCGCAGCGAGGGCTTCCTCCCGGAGACCCGGTGGAAGCTGTACCGCTCGGCGCTGGAGATGCTCCTCGGCCACCGGGACCAGCGCCGCCGGATCGGTGACCCCGAGGGCATCGACCTGAGGATTTCCCATGAGGTGGGAATCGTGCTCATCGGCGCGGAGGAACTGGACGACCGTCTCTTCTGACCCGCGAAAAGGGGCTGCCCCGGACCCGGCCGTAAAGCCGATTCCGGGGCAGCCCCTTCACACACGCTCGGACTCACGCCCTACAAACGCGTCACGCTTCCTTCGACAGGTTCGGGCCGGCGCCGCCTGCCGCCTGCTCGATCGGGGGGACGTCGGGCAGAGCCGACTTCTCCTCGCCGCGGAACGAGAACTTCTTCTCGTCGCCCTCGCCCTCGACGCCGACGACCACGATGTGACCGGGGCGCAGCTCACCGAAGAGGATCTTCTCGGAGAGGATGTCCTCGATCTCGCGCTGGATCGTCCGGCGCAGCGGCCGGGCGCCCATCACGGGGTCGTAGCCCTTCTTCGCCAGGAGCGACTTGGCCTCGGAGCTGAGCTCGATGCCCATGTCCCGGTCCCTGAGCCGCTCGTCCACCTTGGCGAGCATGAGGTCGACGATCTGGATGATGTCTTCCTCGGTCAGCTGGTGGAAGACGACCGTGTCGTCGACACGGTTGAGGAATTCCGGCCGGAAGTGCTGCTTGAGCTCTTCGTTGACCTTGACCTTCATCCGCTCGTAGTTCGTCTTGACGTCGCCCTGGGCGGCGAAGCCCAGGTTGAAGCCCTTGGAGATGTCCCGGGTCCCGAGGTTGGTCGTCATGATGATGACCGTGTTCTTGAAGTCCACGACCCGGCCCTGGGAGTCGGTCAGGCGACCGTCCTCCAGAATCTGGAGCAGGGAATTGAAGATATCGGGGTGGGCCTTCTCGACCTCGTCGAAGAGGACGACGGAGAACGGCTTGCGGCGCACCTTCTCGGTGAGCTGGCCGCCCTCTTCGTACCCCACGTAACCGGGGGGCGAACCGAAGAGGCGGGAAACCGTGTGCTTCTCGCTGAACTCCGACATGTCGAGGGAGATCAGCGCGTCCTCGTCGCCGAAGAGGAATTCGGCGAGCGTCTTGGAGAGCTCCGTCTTACCGACACCGGACGGACCGGCGAAGATGAACGAGCCACCGGGGCGCTTCGGGTCCTTCAGACCGGCTCGCGTACGGCGGATCGCCTGCGAGAGGGCCTTGATGGCGTCCTTCTGCCCGATGACGCGCTTGTGGAGCTCGTCCTCCATGCGCAGCAGACGGGAGGACTCCTCCTCCGTCAGCTTGAAGACCGGGATGCCGGTGGCGGTGGCCAGGACTTCGGCGATGAGCTCGCCGTCGACCTCGGCGACGACGTCCATGTCGCCGGCCTTCCACTCCTTCTCCCGCTTGGCCTTCGCCGCCAGCAGCTGCTTCTCCTTGTCGCGGAGGGAAGCTGCCTTCTCGAAGTCCTGGGAGTCGATGGCCGACTCCTTGTCGCGGCGGACACCCGCGATCTTCTCGTCGAACTCGCGGAGGTCCGGCGGCGCGGTCATCCGGCGGATGCGCATCCGGGAACCGGCCTCGTCGATCAGGTCGATCGCCTTGTCCGGCAGGAAGCGGTCCGAGATGTACCGGTCCGCCAGGGTCGCGGCCTGGACGAGGGCCTCGTCCGTGATGGAGACCCGGTGGTGGGCCTCGTAACGGTCGCGCAGACCCTTCAGGATCTCGATGGTGTGCGGCAGCGACGGCTCCGCGACCTGGATCGGCTGGAAGCGGCGCTCTAGGGCCGCGTCCTTCTCCAGGTGCTTGCGGTACTCGTCGAGCGTGGTGGCACCGATGGTCTGGAGCTCGCCCCGGGCCAGCATGGGCTTCAGGATCGAAGCCGCGTCGATGGCGCCTTCCGCGGCACCCGCACCGACCAGCGTGTGGAGCTCGTCGATGAACAGGATGATGTCGCCGCGGGTGCGGATCTCCTTGAGGACCTTCTTCAGGCGCTCCTCGAAGTCACCCCGGTACCGGGAGCCGGCGACGAGTGCGCCGAGGTCCAGGGTGTAGAGGTGCTTGTCCTTGAGGGTCTCGGGCACCTCGCCCTTGACGATCGCCTGGGCCAGGCCCTCGACGACCGCCGTCTTGCCGACGCCGGGCTCGCCGATGAGGACCGGGTTGTTCTTGGTCCGGCGGGACAGCACCTGCATGACCCGCTCGATCTCCTTCTCGCGCCCGATGACCGGGTCGAGCTTGGATTCACGAGCGGCCTGGGTGAGGTTCCGGCCGAACTGGTCGAGCACCAGGGAGGTGGAGGGCGTGCCCTCCGCGGGGCCGCCTGCGGCCGCCGTCTCCTTGCCGCCCGAGTATCCGGAAAGCAGCTGGATGACCTGCTGCCGGACCCGGTTCAGGTCGGCGCCCAGCTTCACGAGGACCTGGGCGGCGACGCCCTCGCCCTCGCGGATCAGGCCGAGCAGGATGTGCTCGGTGCCGATGTAGTTGTGGCCCAGCTGAAGGGCCTCGCGGAGCGACAGCTCCAGGACCTTCTTGGCTCGCGGGGTGAAGGGGATGTGCCCGGAAGGAGCCTGCTGCCCCTGCCCGATGATCTCCTCCACCTGCTGGCGGACCGCCTCGAGCGAAATCCCGAGGCTCTCCAGGGCCTTAGCGGCGACACCCTCACCCTCATGGATCAGGCCCAGGAGGATGTGCTCGGTGCCGATGTAGTTGTGGTTGAGCATCCGGGCTTCTTCCTGAGCCAGGACGACAACCCGCCGCGCGCGGTCGGTGAACCTCTCGAACATCGTTAATCGCTCCTCAGAGCGGTCGGTCAGTGAGGGGTCGGTCCCCTCCCAGTCCTTCCGCATGCTAGTCCCGCAGGACGGGACAGCTCATTCCAACTGCCGACATCCGTCCGGATCACCCCGCACCAGCGGGGATTCTTACTGCCGAACAGCTGACAACTGCTCCAACCCGATGGTGCGAGACGATGTTCCCGCAGGCCAGGCAGATACCCCTTTCGCCAGTACGCCGATGGCGAACGTGAGACGCCTCGGCCTGCGTGTCGCCCCTTCCCACTAGGAAAGTCTTACCCGCAATCACTGACAGTCCATGCGGCGCGCCCCGGTTCCCTCCGCTACGGGCGAACAACCTTGCGCTGCCGAACACTCCCGCGCACCCCCGAAAGCCGGACTCAGCGTGACGGGCAAGGGGCTCTGCGTAACTTCGGGGGTGGCCGGCCGGTTCATCGGACATGGCCCTCACTGTCCCGCCGCCCCGATCGTCACCCGATGCCGGTCCGGGTCCCGCCGCGCTCGCCCGGTGGTACGAGCGGAAGCTCGGCTGGGCGACCGAGGGGCGCGCTCCGCTGCGGCTGCTCACCGGGCTCCGCTTCGACGTGCTGGAACTTCCCGCCGAGGCCGGTCATGCCCTGCTGCGCCGCCCTGTGCGTACCGGTCCTGTGCTGCTGAGCGGCGGGCGGATGGGGCTGCTGGTCGCCGCGGGCGGCGCCGATGAGCTGCCGGGGCTGCTCGACTGGCTGGAGTGGGGTCCGATCGCGCTGGATCTGACCGCTGTGGGGGCGGGGGGCCGGATCAGGGCTCCGTCACCCCGGGGTACGGGCTCGCCGGGGGCCGCCGTGTGGCTGCGGCCCCCCGAGCCGAGGCATACGCCCGGGCCGGCGCTTCCCGCTCTCGCGGGCTTCGGGAGCAGCGGTGGGGATGCCCCCGATCTCGTACGCCTGGTGGACGCCGCGGCGACGGAATGCCATCGGGTCCGGTTGTCGCGTGCCCGGGGCGGGCTGCGTAACGGCAGTCCGGCAGATCAGCCGTTGGCCTTCTCGTAAGCCTCGCGGATCTCGGCGGGAACGCGGCCTCGGTCATTCACGTTGTGGCCGTTCTCCCGCGCCCACCGGCGGATTTCCGCGGTGTCCTTGTTGCCGCCGACGACGGCGCGGCCCTTGCCGCGGCCCGTGGCGGCACGGCCACCGGTGCGGCGGCCACCCTTGGTGTAGGGCTCGAGAAGGCCGCGAAGCTTGTCCGCATTGGCCGTGGTGAGGTCGATCTCGTACGTCTTGCCGTCAAGCGCGAACGTCACGGTCTCGTCCGCCTCGACACCGTCGAGGTCATCGACAAGAAGGACCTGAACCTTCTGTGCCACGGGATTTCCTTTCATCGAAAATGGAGTACGCGGAAAGGAAACCGCTTTTCTCGGGAAAACACAAACCCCCGGGAGAGGTTCAGGGGATCGAGAACGCGGGAAACGTGCGCGATTCGGACATAGGGATGCAGGGCTACTGCAGATCACAGGTGCAGAAGCATCCGGCTGTTGCCCAAGGTGTTCGGCTTCACTCGTTCGAGACCGAGGAACTCGGCGACGCCCTCGTCGTAGGAACGCAGCAGCTCACTGTAGACATCTGTGTCGACCGGCGTCTCTCCGATCTCGACGAACCCGTGCTTCGCGAAGAAGTCCACTTCGAAGGTGAGGCAGAAAACCCTACGCACCCCGAGCCAGCGGGCGGTCTGCAAGAGCTTCTCCAGTACGTGATGCCCCACCCCGGCGCCCTTGATGCGGGGGTCGACGGCGAGAGTACGGACTTCCGCGAGGTCTTCCCACATGACATGGAGAGCGCCGCAGCCGATGACCCGGGCATCCTCGTCGCGTTCCGCGACCCAGAACTCCTGGATGTCCTCGTAAAGGGTGACGGTGGCTTTGTCGAGCAGGATGCCGCCGGACACGTACCCGTCGAGGAGCCTGCGTACGGATGACACATCGGTCGTCCTGGCCCGGCGTACGGTGATGGCGAGCTTATTTACCGACGGGTCGGTATGAAAGTCGGTATCCGGTTCGGTTTGCGGCTGCTCTGAGGACATGCCCCGACGCTATCGCCCGCTCTCCGGCTCCGTGTCATCGGCCGGGGCTCCACCTTCGGAGGCTCCGGCGGTCGGTTCCGCATCATTGGGGGAAACCATACGAACAGCGTTCTGAAGTGCTTCGCGCTGCTCCGGCGACATCATGCCGAAGAAGGCGACAAGGGCGGCGGCCGGGTTGTCACTGTGTGACCAGGCTTCGTTCATCAGTGCGGCCGAGTAGGCGGCCCTGGTGGAGACGGCCGTATATCGATATGCCCGGCCGTCCACTTCCCTGCGGACCCAGCCCTTCTGATGGAGATTGTCCATTACCGTCATCACCGTCGTGTAGGCGATGGACCGTTCCTGCTGGAGGTCCTCAAGGACTTCCCGCACGGTGACCGGACGGTTCCATTGCCAGACGCGTGTCATCACGGCGTCTTCCAGCTCTCCCAATTGGCGGGGCACGGGATCACTTTAGTGCTAGATGTCCCGAATGGCTGGTTATTTGTGCAGCCAAAAGAGCGCACGGCTCTCATGAGCCGTGCGCTCCAGGGGTGGTGCGAAGGTTCCGCGGTTCCGGTGGACCGCTCCCGCCTTCAGGCATTCTCCGGACGAGCGGTCTGCTTTACGGATTCCGCGCGGGCGATCGCCGCGTCCACGGCGTCGTCCTCCTTGGCCTTGTTCGGACCGCCCTGGCTCTTGACGATCGTCACGACCAGGCCGATGAAGAAGATGGCCATCACCACGGGGGGCACGAGCGCGGATACGTAGTCCATGCCGTCCAGAGTAGCGAGCCCCGTACGACGGGAAGCGGCGACCTCCCGGTGGAGGCCGCCGCGTCCGTGGGCAGGGCGGGGTCAGCCCGCCGCGCGCTCCTCCTCAGACGGGGGCGGTGCGGGGCGGCGGCGGGGCGGGAAGACCTCGGAGGGCTTGGGCATCGGGCGCGGCCCGGGGGCCGGTGAGCGGCCGGGAGTGGGGGCGGCCGGAGCCTTGGGGCGTTCCGTTTCCCGGTCGGCGGCCCGGCCGCCGGGCAGGGCGAGCAGCCGGCTGCGGGGGCCGGGGGCCACCAGGGCGGCGGAGCGGCCGGCGAGCCGGGCCCTTACGGAGCGCTCGGCAAGGATCTGGCAGCGCTCCAGGAGGGCCGCGGCGAGCGGTTTCCCGCGCAGGGCGCGCAGGGCCGCCAGATCGTCGGCGCGGGGGTCGTATCCGGCCGCCAGGGCGTCCTGGAGGAGCTCCAGATAGCCGGTGACGGAGCCGGGGAGGGCGGCGCGGTAGCGGGCGAGGTCTGCGAGGAGGAACGCTTGCAGCCGGCCCGCCTCCCCGACCGCCTCGTCCACGGAGCCCGCGAGCCGCAGGCAGTCCTGGACATCCTCGTCGGACAGGGGCATGGGGTGGAGGGCGATGGCGAGGGCACGTCGGAGCACCCGCAGCTCGTCCGCGCTGAACGCCATGCCGCCTCGTGAACCGTAGGGCGTGGGCATAACGCGACAATACGTGCTAAATGGACAAAATCCGTTTAACTGGTCGTCAGTGGCGCGGCGTCCGCGAACGGGGTCCTGAGCCGCCGCCGGCGCTCCGTCGGCAGCCGTTCCCGCTGGTACGCCGCGCCCGTGCGGCCGGACCGTGCCGGACCGGCTACGACCGGGACACGTTCCGCTCGTAGACCAGGCGCAACCCGATGAGCGTCAGCCACGGCTCGTGCTCGTCGATCACGGAGGACTCCCCCAACACCATCGGAGCAAGGCCGCCGGTCGCGATGACCGTGACGTCGTCCGGGTCGGCGGTCAGCTCCTTCTTCATCCGGGCCACCACCCCGTCGACCTGGCCCGCGAAGCCGTAGATGATGCCGGACTGCATGGCCTCGACGGTGTTCTTGCCGATCACGCTGCGCGGCCGGGCCAGCTCGATCTTGCGGAGCTGGGCGCCCTTGACGCCGAGCGCCTCGACGGAGATCTCGATGCCGGGGGCGATGACCCCGCCCGCGTACTCCCCGCGTGCGGAGACCGCGTCGAAGGTGGTGGCGGTGCCGAAGTCGACGACGATCGCCGGGCCCCCGTACAGCTCGACGGCGGCGACCGCGTTGATGATGCGGTCCGCGCCGACCTCCTTCGGGTTGTCCATCAGGACCGGCACGCCGGTCTTGACGCCGGGCTCCACCAGGACGGCGGGGACGTCCCCGTAATAGCGGCGGGTGACCTCGCGCAGCTCGTGCAGGACCGAGGGGACGGTCGCGCAGATCGCGATGCCCTCGATGCCGTCGCCCAGCTCCATGCCGAGCAGCGGGTGCATGCCCATCAGGCCCTGGAGCAGGACCGCCAGCTCGTCGGCGGTGCGGCGGGCGTCGGTGGAGATCCGCCAGTGCTCGACGATCTCCTCGCCGTCGAAGAGGCCGAGGACCGTGTGCGTGTTGCCGACGTCGATGGTGAGCAGCATCAGGCGCCGGCCCCGTCGGTGGTGGACGCGTCGCGGAAGTCCAGGCCGATGTCGAGGATCGGCGAGGAGTGGGTGAGCGCCCCGACGGCCAGGTAGTCGACGCCCGCGTCCGCGTAGGCGCGGGCCGAGTCGAGGGTGAGGCGGCCGGAGGATTCGAGGACCGCGCGGCCGGCTACCAGGGCCACCGCCTCGGCCGTCTCGGCCGGGGTGAAGTTGTCCAGCAGGATCAGGTCGACGCCCGCGTCCAGCACCTCGCGGACCTGCTCCATCGTGTCGACCTCCACCTCGATGGGCAGGTCGGGGAATTCGGCGCGGACGCGCTTGAACGCCTCCGCGACCCCGCCCGCCGCGATGACGTGGTTGTCCTTGACCAGGGCCGCGTCGGAGAGCGACATCCGGTGGTTGACGCCGCCGCCGCAGCGCACCGCGTACTTCTCCAGCGCGCGCAGGCCCGCCGTCGTCTTGCGGGTGTCGCGGACCTGGGCCCTGGAGCCCTCCAGCACGTCCGCCCAGGCGCGGGTGGCGGTCGCGATGCCGGAGAGGCGGCAGAGCAGGTTGAGCGCGCTGCGCTCGCCGGTCAGCAGGTCGCGGGTGCGGGTGGTGACGGTGAGCAGCTTCTGGCCGGGGGCGATGCGCTCGCCGTCCTCGACGTGCCGCTCGACCTCGAACTCCTCGGTGCAGACGATCGACAGGACCGCCTCGGCGACCCGCAGCCCGGCCACGACCCCCGCCTCACGGGCGGTGAAGTCACCGGTGATCACTGCGTCCTCGGGAACGGTCGCCACGGTCGTGACGTCCACCCCGCCGTCGAGGTCCTCCTCGATCGCCACATGGGCGACGTCCTCGACCTGGACGGGGTCGAGCCCCGCCTCGGCCAGCAGCAGGGCGAGCGCCGGGTCCAGGCCGCACTCCAGGGCTTCGGGGTCGAATCCGTCGTCACCGCCGCAGCCGCAGCCGTCGCCGCAGCCTCCCGAGGGCGCGGAAGGTGCGGGCGCGCCGACCCGGATCAGCGGTACGTCCACAGGTGTGGGGCGCGGATTCTCTTCGGGCGTGGACACGGTTGCGGCTCCTCGGGGCGTGGCGGGTGGTGCGGGTGCGGCTCGCGCCGCTGCTTTCCAGCAGTCTGCTCAATCCGCCGGGCGTACGGGCGGGAATGCGGCGGTCTCCGTGCGGTGGACGACCGGGGTGCGGTCCGGGGCGATGCGGACGACCAGGTGGCGGCGCCAGTGCTCGTCGTCGCGGTCGGGCCGGTCCTCGCGCCAGTGGCAGCCGCGGGTCTCCTCGCGCTCCCGGGCGGCGGCGACCAGGACCCGGGAGACCAGCAGCAGGTTGGTGACCTCCCAGGCGTCGACCCCGGGGACCGCGTCCTTGGGGTCGACGGCGTCCGCGTCGGCGGCGGCGCTGCGGTGCAGGGCCTCCAGCTCCTCGGCGGCGGTGGCCAGGCTCGCGGCGGAGCGCAGGACTCCGGCGCCCCGGGTCATGGTGCGCTGGATCGCCGTACGGGCCTCGGGGGCCAGCAGCGCGACGGGGTCGTCGGTGCCCTCGCTCGCGGCTTCCGCCGGTTCGGTGCGGGGCGGGCGGGTCTCGGCGATGTCGGCGGCGATGCGCTCGGCGAAGACCAGGCCCTCCAGGAGGGAGTTCGAAGCCAGCCGGTTCGCCCCGTGCACGCCCGTGCAGGCGACCTCGCCGCAGGCGTACAGGCCGGGGACGGTCGTCCGGCCGCGCAGGTCGGTGCGGATGCCGCCGGAGGCGTAGTGCGCGGCCGGGGCGACCGGGATCGGCTCGGTGACCGGGTCGATGCCGTGGGTGCGGCAGGCGGCCAGGATGGTGGGGAAGCGCTGTTCCCACATCCGGGCGCCGAAGTGCCGGGCGTCCAGATACATGTGCTCGGTGCCGTGCTCGTGCATCTGCCGGGTGATGGCCTTGGCGACGATGTCGCGGGGGGCCAGCTCGGCCAGCTCGTGCTGTCCGAGCATGAAGCGGGTGCCGGTCGCGTCGACGAGATGGGCGCCCTCGCCGCGTACCGCCTCGGAGACCAGCGGCTGCTGGCCCTCGGAGTCGGCGCCGAGGAAGAGGACGGTCGGGTGGAACTGGACGAACTCCAGATCGGAGACCTCCGCCCCGGCCCGCAGCGCCAGCGCCACGCCGTCGCCGGTGGAGACGGAGGGGTTGGTGGTGGCGGAGAAGACCTGGCCCATGCCGCCGGTGGCGAGGACGACCGAGGGGGCGCGGACCGCGCCGACGCCGTCGTGCTGGCCCTCGCCCATGACGTGCAGGGAGACCCCTGCCGTACGGCCTTCGGCGTTGGTGAGCAGGTCCAGGACCAGGGCGTTCTCGATGGTGTGCAGGGCGGCCGAGCGGACCGCCTCGACCAGGGCGCGGGAGATCTCCGCGCCGGTCGCGTCACCGCCCGCGTGGGCGATGCGGCGGCGGTGGTGGCCGCCCTCGCGGGTCAGCGCTATGTCGCCGCTGTCGGTGGTGTCGAAGGTGGCGCCGGTGGTGATCAGGCGGCGGACGGCGTCGGGGCCCTCGGTGACCAGGACCCGTACGGCCTCCCCGTCGCACAGGCCCGCGCCCGCGACGAGGGTGTCGTCCAGATGCTGCTCGGGGGTGTCGCCCTCGCCGAGCGCCGCGGCGATACCGCCCTGGGCCCAGCGGGTCGAACCGTCGTCGAGCCGCGCCTTGGTGACCACCACGGTGTCCAGGCCGGCGGCCGCGCAGCGCAGGGCGGTGGTGAGACCGGCGACTCCGGAGCCGACCACCACGACGTCCGCGTCGATGGCCCAGCCGGGGGCGGGGGCGGTCAGCCGTATTCCGGTCACGAGAGGGCTCCGAAGGTGAGGGGGATGTTGTCGATGAGGCGGGTGTCCCCGACCCGGGCGGCGACGGCGAGGACCGCCTCCCCGCTCTCGCGGTCGTCGGGGATCTCGGTGAAGTCCGCCGGGTCGACCAGGGCCAGGTAGTCCAGGACGAGGGGGCTCCTGCCCCGGGCGGCGGCCTCGTCCAGGACCGCCCGCGCGGCGGCCCGCACGGCGGCGGGCGCCCCGTTCGGCCGGGCCAGGGCCACGGCCTGGGCGTCGGCGGCGGCCCGGGCCTCGCCGAGCCGGTTGAGCCCGGCGGCCCGGTCGTCGCCGCCGGGCGCGGTGGCCTTGGCCCGCTCGTGCAGCGCCTGCTGGGCGGCGAGCCGGTCGCGCGCCGCGAACAGGGCGCGGGGCAGGGCGAGGGCGGTGTGCCGCTCCTGCGGGGAGAGGAAACGGTTGCGGCTGGAGAGCGCGAGGCCGTCGGGGTCGCGGACGGTGGGGACGCCGGTGATCCGGACGCCGAAGTTCAGGTCGCGGACCATGCGGCGGATCAGGGCGAGCTGCTGGGCGTCCTTCTGCCCGTAGAACGCCTCGTCGGGGCGGGTGAGGTGGAGAAGCTTGGCTACGACGGTGAGCATGCCGTCGAAGTGGCCGGGGCGGGAGGCGCCTTCGAGACGCTCGCCCATGGGGCCCGCGGTGATCCGGACCTGCGGCTCGCCGCCGGGGTAGACCTCGTCCACGCCGGGGGCGAAGACGGCGTCGGCGCCGGCGGCCGCGGCGGTCTCCAGGTCGGCGTCCAGGGTGCGCGGGTAGCGGTCCAGGTCGGTCGCCTCGCCGAACTGGAGCGGGTTCACGAAGACCGTGACCACGACCTGGCCGTCCGGGCCCGCCGCCTCACGGGCGGCGCGGATCAGGGTGGCGTGGCCCTCGTGGAGGGCGCCCATCGTCATGACGACGGCCCGCTCTGCCCCGGCGGGGCGGGGCAGCGCGTCGAGCTCGGCGGCGGTGCGGAGGAGGGCGGGGGCGGTGCCCTGGAGGGGCGTGGGGCCCGTGCTTCCCGTACGGCTGCTGGTGGTCATCGGGTCTCCCCCGGTCCGGGGCGGCTTTCCTGGTCGGCCAGGGCGACGAGCAGGTCCTCCGCCAGCTCCGGCTTGAGGAGGCCGTGGGCCAGTGCCCGGTCGGCCGTGGCGCGGGCCATCGCGAGGTAGCCCCCCACCATCTGCGGGGCGTGCGTGCGCAGCTCGCCGATGTGCGCGGCGACCGTGCCCGCGTCGCCCCGGGCCACCGGGCCGGTCAGCGCGGCGTCGCCGGAGCGCAGGGCGTTGTCCAGGGCGGCGCCCAGCAGCGGGCCGAGCATCCGGTCCGGGGCGGTGACCCCGGCCTTGGCCAGCAGCTCCATCGACTCGGCGACCAGGGTGACCAGGTGGTTCGCGCCGAGGGCGAGGGCCGCGTGGTAGAGCGGGCGGGACTCCTCGGCGATCCACTCCGGCTCGCCGCCCATCTCGATGACCAGCGCCTCGGCTGCCAGCCGCAGCTCCTCGGGGGCGGTGACCCCGAAGGAGCAGCCCGCCAGCCGCTGGACGTCGACGGAGGAGCCGGTGAACGTCATCGCCGGGTGCAGCGCGAGCGGCAGGGCCCCGGCCCGCAGCGCGGGGTCCAGGACCCGGGCCCCGTACCGCCCGGAGGTGTGGACGAGCAGCTGTCCCGGCCGTACGGCACCGGTCTCGGCGAGCCCCTCGACCAGGGAGGGCAGCGCGTCGTCGGGGACGGTCAGCAGCACCAGCTCGGCGCGGGCGAGGACCTCGGCGGGCTCCACCACGGGAACGTCGGGGAGCAGGGTTGCCGCGCGGCGCCGGGAGGCGTCGGAGACGCCCGAGACGGCCACCGGACGGTGTCCGGCGAGCTGGAGTGCGGCGGCGAGTGCGGGGCCGACGCGGCCCGCTCCCACGACGCCGACGGTGAGGCGGGCGGGGCGGTCCCTCGCGTCGAGGGGTTCCTTCGGAACTGTCGTATTCACGCGGCGATGGCCTTCCGTTCCAGTCCGCGGGGGGTACCGGACGATTTCTCTGCATGCTACGCCAGCGTTTCGGCGAAGCCCGCCCACCGCCCACAGCCTGTGGATAACTCTGCGGGGCGGACGGGAAACACCCGGGCGTGCCGTCAGTGGTCCGGGGGATGATCGTCCCATGACAGCCATGGATGAGCAGGAGCAGCGGCGGCGCCGACTGGCCGCCTGGCGCGGGTCCCGACTGGTGCTGGCGCGCCGGTCCACGGACCGCACGGTGGGCGACGGGCTCGCGGCGCTGGCGGCCGGGGCCGGTTCCGTACACGATCCGGACGACGCGGTGGATGTGTACGGGGGCGGGGTCGTCGCCGCTCTGGAGCGGCGGGTGGCCGGGCTGCTGGGGACGGAGGCGGCGGCGTTCTTCCCGACCGGGACCATGGCCCAGCAGGTCGCGCTGCGGTGCTGGGCGGGGCGCACGGGCAACGCGACGGTGGCGCTGCACCCCCTGGCCCACCCGGAGCTGCACGAGGAGGGGTCGCTCGGGGCGGTGAGCGGGCTGCGTACGGTGCACCCGACGTCGGCGCCCCGGATGCCGAGCGCCGAGGAGGTGCGGGACTTCCCCGAGCCGTTCGGCACACTGATGCTGGAGCTGCCGCTGCGGGACGCCGGGTTCGTCCTGCCCACGTGGGACGAGCTGGAGGAGACCGTCGCGGCGGCCCGGGAGCGGGACGCGGTGGTCCATCTGGACGGGGCGCGGCTCTGGGAGTGCGGTCCGCACTTCGGGCGGGGCCTTCAGGAGATCGCGGCGCTCGCGGACAGCGTGTACGTGTCCTTCTACAAGTCGCTGGGCGGGCTGTCGGGGGCCGCGCTGGCGGGGCCCCCGGTGCTGGTGGAGGAGGCGCGGGTGTGGCGCCACCGGTACGGGGGGCAGCTTTTCCAGCAGTACCCGGCGGCGCTCTCCGCCCTGATCGGGCTGGACCGGGAACTGCCCCTGCTGCCGACGTACGTGGCCCACGCCAAGGTGGTGGCCGGGGCGATGGCGGAGGGGTTCGCGGCGGCGGGGGTGCCATGGTTCCGGGTGCATCCGGAGCCGCCGCACACGCACCAGTTCCAGGTCTGGCTGCCGTACGGGGCCGAGGTGCTGGACGAGGCGTCGTTGCGGCAGGCGGAGGAGACGGGGGTGACGTTGTTCCGGCGGTGGGGGTCCGGGGCGGCGGGGGCGGCCGGGTTGCCGCCGGGGGTTTCGGTCACCGAGGTGACGGTTTCTGGGGCCGGGCTCGAGTGGTCCGCGGAGGATGTGCGGGAGGCGGTGGGGGTGTTCGTGGGGCTCCTGGCGTAGGGCCTTGCCGAGTGGCCGGCCCCCGGCGTCAGGGTTCCGTCCTCAAACGCCGGACGGGCTGGGAGCGTGTCGGGGGGTGGGTCAGCCAGTGGTGGTAGAGGTCTCGCAGGGTCTTGCGGTCGTGGCGGCCCGGCGGGGGCGGGGCGGGCTCGCCGAGGCAGGCCGCGCGGTAGGTGTCGAGCATGTGCTGCTGTATGGCGTCCATGTATCCAGCGTGCGCAGGTCATGGCGGGTCCGCCCGTTGATTGACGGCCACCGTCAAATGAAACGACGGCCCGTCCGCGTACCCGCACTATGGACGGGTGAGCGTGTACATAGACATCGCGGGCCTGCCCTCCGATCGCATCGAATTCGCGACCTCCCCCCTCGCCGAGCTGGGGGTCGCCCTGCACGCGCTCTCCGAGCCCGGACACCACCCCGGCGTGCACGGCTGGGCCACCGCGACCGCGGCGGCGCTGGAGCCCGATCTCGCCGACCGGCTGCTGGAGGCGGAGTTCCTCTGGCGGAACACCTTCTCCGACGTCTTCATGCCGTTCGCCGGAATCCGCGGGGGCGACGGCAGGACCGGGGCGAACCTCGCCGAGGACCTGGACATCCTGGACCGGCTGGACGACGAGCGGTTCGTCACCGCCGCACTGGAGTTCACCTGCGCCGGCCTCTACGGGGCGGGCTCCGCGTCACCGCTGTCGGACCCGGGGATGCGGGCCCGCGCCCTGGAGATGGCGGCGGCACGCGGCCCCCGGCAGGTGGAGTTCACCCATCGGCTGCTGGCCGACCCCGCCCCCGTACGCCGCTGGATCCGGCGGCTCTTCGAGGACCTCGACGAGGCGTTCTTCGCGGACACCTGGCGCCGGGTCTCGGTCCAGCTGGTCGCCGACGCCCGGCACAAGACGGAGCTGATGCGGCGCAAGGGCGTCGGGGAGGCGATGGGGGCGGTCTCCGCCGCCATGACCCTGGACGAGGAGGCGGGCAGGCTCTCCGTCGACAAGCTGGCCGAGGGCCGGACCACCGCCGTCGACCCAGCCGTCGGCACCGGGCTCACCCTGATGCCCAGCAGCTTCGGCTGGCCGCACCTGATGGTGCTGCACGCCCCCGGCTGGCGTCCGGTGATCCACTACCCGGTCCGGATGCCCGACCTGCCGACCCCGGCATCCGTGGAGCTGCTCCAGCTCCGGATGGAGGCCCTGGCCCACCCGATGCGGATGCGCCTGTGCCGCAACCTGGCCCGCTCGGCGTACACCACCGGCGAACTCGCCGACTCGCACAGCATCACCGCGCCCGAGGTCTCCCGGCACCTGTCGGTCCTCAAGAAGGCCGGCCTGATCACGACCCGGCGCCGTGGGCGCTACGTGCTGCACCAGCTGGACCTGACGGTCGTCGCCCGCATCGGCAGCGACTTCCTGGAGGGCGTGCTGCGGTAGGGCCTGTCGTCGGGCGGTCCTCAGCCCGCTCCCCCGCCCGCGCGCACCAGGCCCGTCTCGTAGGCGAGGACGACGACCTGGACCCGGTCGCGCAGGTTCAGCTTAGTGAGGATGCGGCCGACGTGGGTCTTGACCGTCGCCTCGGAGAGAACGAGGTGGGCCGCGATCTCCCCGTTCGAGAGGCCCTGCGCGACGAGGAGCATCACTTCGCGTTCGCGTTCGGTGAGCTTCTCGATGTGCTTGTTCCTGGGCTCCTTCTCGCTGCTGGGCAGCATCGGCGAGAAGCGGTCGAGCAGGCGGCGGGTGGTGGAGGGGGCGACCACGGCGTCACCGCTGTGCACCGAGCGGATCGCGGAGAGCAGCTCGGCCGGCGGCACGTCCTTGAGCATGAAGCCGCTGGCCCCCGCCTTGAGCCCGGAGAAGGCGTACTCGTCCAGGTCGAACGTGGTCAGGATCAGCACCTTCGGCGGCTCCGGCTGGGCGCAGATCCGGCGGGTCGCCTCGACGCCGTCCAGACGGGGCATGCGGACGTCCATCAGGACCACGTCGACCGCCGTGGCGCGCAGGATCTCGATCGCCTCGGCGCCGTCCCCGGCCTCGGCCACGACCTCCATGTCGGGCTGGGCGGCCAGGACCATCCGGAAGCCCGTACGCAGCAGCACCTGGTCGTCGACGAGCATCACGCGGATGGCCATGGGGTGTGTCCTGTCCTGTATGGGTGGTAGGGGGTTGCTCTGGGGGCGGGGGCGTCAGTCGGCGGGCTTGAGCGGCAGCAGCGCGCTGATCCGGAACCCGCCGCCGGGCCGCGGCCCCGCGTCCAGGGTCCCGCCGACCATGCCGACGCGCTCCCGCATACCGATCATCCCGTGCCCGGCGCCGTCCGCGCCGCCGTCCTCGTACAGCTCGTGCGCCGCGCCCCGGCCGTCGTCCTCGACCAGCAGCCCGAGGCCGTCGTCGAAGTAGACCAGCCGGACACTGGCCCCGGCGTCGGGGCCGCCGTGCTTGCGGGTGTTGGTGAGGGCTTCCTGAACGATGCGGTACGCGGTCAGCTCCACGCCGCTCGGCAGCGGGCGGGCGGTGCCCTCCACCTTGAAGTCCACCGCCAGACCGGTCTGGCGGACCTGGTCGATCAGGTCCTCGATCTGCTCCACGTCGGGCTGCGGGACGTACTCCCCGCCCTCCCGGGTGTCGCCGGTCCTCAGCACCCCCAGCAGCCGACGCATCTCGGCCAGCGCCTGCCGACCGGTGGAGGAGATGGTCTCCAGCGCCTGCCGTGCCTGGTCGGGCGCCGCGTCCATGACGTACGCGGCGCCGTCGGCCTGAACCACCATCACGGAGACGTTGTGCGCGACGACATCGTGCAGTTCGCGGGCGATCCGGGCCCGCTCGGCGGCCACCGCGACCTTGGACTGCGCCTCGCGCTCCCGCTCCAGCCGGGCGGCGCGCTCCTCCAGCTGGTTGAAGTAGGCCCGCCGGGTCCGCAGCGAGTCGCCCATCACCCAGGCCAGCACGAACGGCACCGTCATGATGACCGTCACGAAGATCTGCTGGGGCCAGGAGCCGCCCGGCTCGGCCTCCCAGCGCAGCTGCGACAGGCCCGCCGCGCTCAGGCTGCAGATCAGGGCGAGCCGGGAGGCCCAGCGCTCCCCGATCGTGGCCACCGTGAAGGTGATCACCAGCATCGCGAAGTTGCCGATGCCCGGCCGGACGCCGAAGACCAGCTGGCAGACGCCCACCGCGATGGCGAGCAGCAGCATCTTCTCCGGGACCCGTCGGCGCAGCGCCACCACCGTGGAGAGCCCGAGCGCAACCGGAACGGCGAGGATCTCCTCCCGCCCGGTGTCGTACATGCCAGACACCATCGACATGCCGGAGAGCCCGAGGAGGACGACCGCCCAGAAGACGTCGACGCCCGTCGGGTGTCTGCGGAGAAAATCGTAGAGGCGCTGCACGTAGCCCAGCGTAGGGACAACGGATAGGTGCCCGGGTCAACCGGAGGGTCGATCCAGATCCTGGGACCGTACTCCCCAAGGTGGAGACTTGCCCACATGACGGAGGAGTGGCAGGGGTGGCGGAAGGCGGCGGAGACCGCTTTGTACGGGGACGAGGGCTTCTACCGGAGTCCGGTCCGGAGCCCGGACGGGCCCGCGGGCCACTTCCGTACGTCGGTCCACGCATCGCCCCTGTTCGCGCGGGCGGTGGCCGGGCTGCTGGCCCGGACGGCGGCGGAGCTGGGCGTCGGCACGGTGGACCTGGTCGATGTCGGGGCCGGGCGCGGTGAGCTGCTGACCGGGGTGCTCGCCGCCGTCCCGGAGGGGCTGGAGGTGATCCCGTACGGGGTGGAGGTCGCCGCCCGTCCCCCGGGGCTGGACCCCCGGATCGTCTGGTGCGCCGAGCCGCCCCGGGGCGTCACCGGGCTGCTGTTCGCCAACGAGTGGCTGGACAACGTGCCGGTGGAGGTGGCGGAGGCGGACGGGGACGGCGTCGCCCGGTACGTGCGGGTGCGGAGCCCGGACGGGGCCGAGCGGCCGGGTCCGCCGGTGACCGGGAGGGACGCGGAGTGGCTGGAGCGGTGGTGGCCGCTGTCGGCGCCCGGTGAGCGGGCGGAGATCGGGCTGCCCCGGGATCTCGCCTGGGCGCGGGCGGTGGGTTCGCTGGACGCCGGGCTCGCGGTGGCGGTGGACTACGCGCATGTACGGGGCCGGCGGCCGCCCTTCGGGACGCTGACCGGGTTCCGGGGCGGGCGGGAGGTGCACCCGGTGCCGGACGGCTCCTGCGACCTGACCGCGCATGTGGCGCTGGACGCGTGTGCGGCGGCCGTCACTCGCGGAGTCGCCGAACTCACCGACCAGCGGGCGGCGCTCGGCTGGCTGGGGGTCTCCGGCGACCGGCCGCCGCTGAGCCTGGCCGCCTCCGATCCGGCGGGATATCTGCGGGCGCTGTCGGCGGCGGGCGAGGCGGCGGAGCTGACCGCGCGCGGCGGGCTCGGCGACTTCGGCTGGCTGCTGCACCGGGTGGAGTCACCGGAGCACGGGTGACCGCCGGTGCGGCGGGGCCCGGTCAGGGGATACTGGCGCCCATGACGGAGACGACCATCGGCATCGGCGGCGCGGCGGAGAGCACCGACATGGTGCTGAACATCGGCCCGCAGCACCCCTCGACCCACGGGGTGCTCCGGCTGCGGATCGTTCTGGACGGTGAACGCATCCAGCACGCCGAGCCGGTCATCGGCTACATGCACCGGGGCGCGGAGAAGCTCTTCGAGGCCCGCGACTACCGGCAGATCATCATGCTCGCCAACCGCCACGACTGGCTCTCCGCGTTCTCGAACGAGCTGGGTGTCGTGATGGCAGTCGAGCGGATGCTCGGCATGGAGGTCCCCGAGCGCGCGGTCTGGACACGGACGCTGCTCGCCGAGCTGAACCGGGTCCTCAACCACCTGATGTTCCTCGGCTCCTACCCGCTCGAACTCGGCGGCATCACCCCGGTCTTCCACGCCTTCCGGGAGCGCGAGGAGCTCCAGGCGGTGATGGAGGAGGTCTCCGGCGGCCGGATGCACTACATGTTCAACCGGGTCGGCGGGCTCAAGGAGGACGTCCCGGCGGGCTGGTCGGGCCGGGTCCGCGACGCCGTCGCCTCGGTCCGCTCCCGGATGGACGTGTACGAGAACCTGGTCCTCGGCAACGAGATCTTCCGGGGCCGTACGCGCGGTGTGGGCGTGTTCTCCGCCGAAGCGGTGCACGCGTACGGGGTGTCGGGGCCGATCGCGCGCGCCTCGGGCGTCGACTTCGACCTGCGGCGCGACGAGCCGTATCTCGCGTACGGGGAGCTCCAGGACACCCTCAAGGTCGTCACCCGGACCGAGGGCGACTGCCTGGCCCGCTTCGAGTGCCTGCTGGAGCAGACCCTCAACTCCCTGGACCTGGCCGACGCCTGCCTGGACCGGATGGCGGGCCTGGAGCCGGGGCCCATCAACCAGCGGCTGCCCAAGGTGCTGAAGGCGCCCGAGGGGCACACGTACGCCTGGACGGAGAACCCACTCGGCATCAACGGCTACTACCTGGTCTCCAAGGGCGAGAAGACCCCGTACCGGCTGAAGCTGCGCTCCGCCTCCTTCAACAACATCCAGGCGCTCACCGAGCTGCTGCCGGGGACGCTGGTCGCCGACATGGTGGCGATCCTGGGCTCGCTCTTCTTCGTCGTCGGGGACATCGACAAGTAGCGGCCCCGGGCCTGTCCGGGGCCTGTCCCGGCTCAGGCCGCCGGGCCCAAGCCGGGCTCGGTCCCGGCTTCGGCCCGGCTCGTCTCGGCCCCGCTCAGGAGACCGCGCCGCGCAGCTCCGCCACGTCGATCTGCTCGGTCTCGTCGTGCACGGTGAGGTCGATGACCTTGCCGACGGCCCGGTTCCCGGTGGCCGCGCCCGCTCCTGTCCGGTGGGCGGCGAGCGCCTCCTCGCCGACGACGTCCGCGAGGTCCTCGTTCTGTACGGCCTCGATCGCGGCGTTCGTCTTCTGCGTGCCGAAGAAGTCGAAGGTGCCCTGCGGGACCAGGTGGCGGCGGGCCGCCGCGTACGGCACGACGGCCGAGGCGGTGGGGACCGAACGCGGTACGTGCACGGGCACGTTGGAGGCCGGGGTCCGGGCACCGAGGGCCTGGGGCTTGGCCTGGGAGGCCGGCGTGATCGGCGCCGGAGCGGCGGGGGCCGGGGCCTTCATGGGCGGTACGCCGGTGGCCTCGGGGCCGGCCGCCGGGGCGTCGGGACCGGCTGTCGGTGCGTTCGGAACTGAGGCGTTCACGGCCGGGGCGTTCGGAGCCGGGGACTTCGCGGCCGGGGCGGGCGGGGTGGTGGACGGGCGGCGGTGCTGGTGGTGCTCGCCCGCCCCGGTGGCCGCCGCGCCCTTCCCCTGCGGGCCTTCCTCCTCCGCGCCCCGCTCCGCGGCGTCCCGCTGCCGGGCCGCCTCCGCGGTGCGGCGGGCTTCCTGGAGTGCGGCGTTGCGGGTGAGGTTCAGCAGAGCCTCGTCGGCGCGGCGGTAGGCCGCCGGGGCCGGCGTCGAGCGTCCGGTGGCCAGCTCGGGGGCCGGGGCGGCCGCCTCGATGGCGAGCTGCCTGCGGCCCTCCAGCGCACTGGCCCGCTCGGTCTCGGCGTTGGCGTACCGGCGCAGCAGTCCCGCGTGCTCCCCGCGCAGCCCGGCGAGCTCCACGCGCTTGCGGCGGAGCTTGGTCTCCAGACGGGTGCGCAGCTCGCGCGACTCCTCCAGGTCCTGCTCCAGCTCGGCTATCCGCTCCTCGGCCCGCCACTCGTCACGGGTGCGGGCCCGCGTCAGCTCGGCGACCTGCAGCCCCGCGGCCCGGTCCCAGCTGCGCATCAGATACGCGCCGGTCAGGGCGGCGGCGGCCACGGCGGCCACCAGGCCGCGCAGAGCGAGGGGTTCGGCGAGGAACCAGGCGCCGGAAGCACCGACGACCGACACTCCCGCCACCACGGAGGGCGGCAGGATTCTGTGAAGGGGTGGCGAATGGCGGTGGCGTCCACGTGGCATGGCCTGAAATTTACCGTGTGTACGCGCCACTTGGGGGCCGCTCGGCAATCTGTTCCCCGCCGGTTACCTCGCGGCCCCCGAAATGTACTCCGCCCGGGCCTTACTTCTTGATCAGACCCTTCGACTCCAGATACTCCTTGGCCACGTCGGCAGGCTTCGCGCGCTCGGCGTCGACCTTGCGGTTCAGCTCCGCGAGATCCTCCGTGGTGAGCGTGTCGGTGAGCTTTCCGAGCGCGTCGGCGATCTCGGGGGTGCCCGCGTCCTTGGCATTGAGGACCGGCAGGACGTTGTCGGCGTTCTGCAGCTTCTTGTCGTCCTCCAGGAAGACCAGCCCATCGATCACCGCGTCCGTGGTGGTCGTCAGGACCAGCTCGACCTTGCCGTCGCGGACGGCCTGCTTGGACTGCGGGGTGCCGACGCCCTTGGGGTCGATACCGGTGACGTCGATGCCGTACGTCTTCTTCAGACCGGGTGCGCAGAAGGGCCGCACCTCGCACTCGTCGCCCGCCGCGATCTTCACCTTGAGCTTCGACTTTCCAAGATCGGAAAGGGTCGTGAGCTTGTTCTTCTCGGCGAATTCCTTCGAGACCGCGAAGGCGTTCTGGTCGACGGCCTTACCGGCCGGGAGCACCTTGAGGCCCAGCGGGCCCGCGAGCTTCTCCAGGGCGGCGACCGTGGCGTCGGCGTCTCCGGAGGCGAGGGGGGTACCCTGGGCCTTCTCCGCCCCGTTCACCTTGGCGTTGAGGAATTCGGTGATCGTCGCGGCGTATTCGGGGACGACGTCGATCTCGCCCTTCTCCAGCGAGGGCTCGTACAGCTCGCGGTTCTTCACCGTGGTGATCGAGGTGTCGTACCCGGCGTCGCCCAGGATCTGCGCGTACAGCTCGGCGAGCACCTTGGACTCGGTGAAGGAGGCCGAGCCGACGACGAGGGAGCCCTTCTTGCTGTCGCCGCCCGAGGAGCCGGAGCCCTTCTCCTTCTCCAGGCTGTCGCCGCCGCAGGCCGCCAGCGACCCTGCCAGCGCCACCATGCCGATGACCGCTCCGGCTATCCGCGAGGTTCTGCTCATGTCTGTTCTCCGTCCGAACTGAAAAAAGGTGACCAAAAGGAAGTTGGGGGGCCGCCGGGCCCGTCACGCGGTCCGGCGACGGCGCAGCGGTGAGAGCACCCGGTCCAGCGCCATCAGCACCCCCTCCACCAGCAGGGCGAGGGCGGCGACCAGGATCGCGCCCGCGAAGACCTGCGCGGTGTCGTAGGTGTTGAAACCGGCGGTGATGATCCGGCCGAGGCCGCCGAGACCGACCATGGCGGCGATCGAGGCGGTGGCCACGACCTGGACGGCGGCGGAGCGCAGCCCGGTCATGATCATCGGGTAGGCGAGCGGCAGCTCGACCCGGACGAAGAGCTGCCCGCCGGACATTCCCATGCCCCGGGCGGCCTCCACCGCGGACCGGTCCACCTCCCGCATCCCGACGTAGGCGTTGGTCAGCAGCGGCGGCACGGCGAACAGCACCAGCGCGATGATCGTGGGCCAGTAGCCGGAGTTGCGCAGGGGCGTGACCATGAAGAGGGCCAGCACCGCGAAGACCGGAATGGCCCGCCCGACGTTGGAGATGTTGACCGCGAGCGCGCCGCCCCTGCCTATGTGCCCCAGATACAGGGCGAGCGGCAGGGCGATGGCGCAGGCCACCGCGAGGGCGACCCCGCTCACGTACAGATGCTCGCCGAGCCGGTGTGCGGCTCCGCCGTCCCCCGACCAGTTGGCCCCGGTGGCCAGCCAGGTCCAGGCTTCGCCGATGACTCCCACGGGTCAGCCCGCCTCCACCTTCGCCGGGGCGGGTAGGCCCGCCGGACCGCCGGGGCCGCCGGAACCGTCCGTGCCGCCCGCACCCGTACGCGTATCCCCCGCCGCCGCCGGTATACGCGTCCAGGGCGTCAGCAGCCGCTGGAGGCCGAGGAGCAGCAGGTCGGCGGTAACCGCGAGCAGCACGCACAGGACGGAGGCGGCGAGCACCTGGGCCTTGAAGAAGCTCGGCAGCGCGTCCTCGATGAGATTGCCGAGACCGCCCTTGCCGACGAGCGAGCCGACCGTGGTCAGCGCGACCGTCGACACGGTGGCTATGCGCAGCCCGGCCATCAGCGCGGGCAGCGCGAGCGGGAGCTCCACCTCCCACAGCAGCCGCCACGGCCCGTATCCCATGCCCCGGGCGGCCTCCTTGGCCTCCTGCGGGACCGCTTCGAGGCCGGCCAGGATGTTCCGCACCAGGATGGTGAGCGAATAGAGCACCAGGCCCGTGACGACCAGCGCCGCGGAGAGCCCGAACAGGGGCAGCAGCAGCGAGAACATCGCCAGCGAGGGCACGGTGTAGAGGATCGTCGTCAGCCCGAGCACCGGTCCGGCGAAGCCACGGCCCCGGCGGGCGAGCAGGGCCAGCGGAAAGGCGACCGCGAGCCCGATGAGGACCGAGACCACCGTGATCCCGATGTGCTGCACGGTGGCGTCCGTCAACTCCTGGCTGCGGGAGCGCAGATACTCGCCGCAGATCCAGTCGTTCGTCGCCAGGCAGTTCTGTCCGGCCATCCGGCCCCCACCTCCCGTTTCCCTGTCGCGCCCGTGTCGAACTGATGTCTGGCGAGCCTATCCTCGACCACTGACAATCGCGGAGGCTGTCGCATTCCAGCAACATGCCCTTCACAGAACGCCCTCCACAATGGGGAATCATGATCCGTTTCGAGCACGTCACCAAGCGGTACGCGGACGGCACCACCGCCGTCGACGACCTTTCCTTCGAGGTCGCCGAGGGTGAACTGGTCACGCTCGTCGGACCTTCCGGCTGCGGCAAGACGACCACCATGAAGATGGTGAACCGGCTGATCGAACCGACCGAGGGCACGATATTCCTCGACGGGGACGACATATCGGCCGTCGACCCCGTCGAACTCCGCCGCCGCATCGGCTATGTGATCCAGCAGGTGGGCCTCTTCCCGCACAAGACGGTGCTGGAGAACACCGCGACCGTCCCCCATCTCCTCGGCTGGAAACGCGGAAAGGGACGCGAACGCGCCGCCGAACTGCTCGACCTCGTCGGACTCGACCCTTCCGTCTACGGCGACCGCTATCCGGAACAGCTCTCCGGCGGACAGCGCCAGCGTGTCGGTGTGGCCCGCGCCCTGGCCGCCGATCCGCCCGTCCTGCTGATGGACGAGCCTTTCGGAGCGGTCGACCCGGTGGTCCGCGAACGGCTCCAGAACGAATTCCTGAAACTCCAGGCCCAGGTCCGTAAAACCGTGCTGTTCGTCACCCACGACATCGAGGAGGCCGTCCGCCTCGGCGACCGGATCGCCGTATACGGGCAGGGCCGCATCGAGCAGTTCGACTCCCCCGCCACCGTCCTCGGCGCCCCCGCCACCCCGTACGTGGCCGACTTCGTCGGCGCCGACCGCGGGCTGAAGCGCCTGTCGGTGACCCCGATCGAGGAGAGCGACCTCGACCAGCCCCCGGTCGTCCACCTCGACGACTCCCTCGCCGAGGCCACCGCACGGCTCCGGTCCGAGGGCGCGCGGTGGGCCGTCGTCCTGGACGGCCGGGACAACCTGCACGGCTGGATCCCCGCCGACAGCGCCGCCTCCCCGACGGCGAAGGGCACCGTCCGCGAGCACGCCCGCCGGATGGAGGCCTGGCTCCCGCTCGGTGCCCCGCTCAAGCAGGCGTTCGCCACCATGCTCCAGCACGACGCGGGGTGGATCGCGGTCATCGACAAGGAGAGCGAGGGCCACTTCCTCGGTGTGCTGACCCCCGCCCGGCTGCACGAGGCGCTCCGCCGCTCGATCGACGCGGACGCCCAGGCGCTGCCGCGCGCGGAGGTCGCCGTGGAGACGGTCGCCACGGCGTGACCGGGGCATTCACCGCGCCCAGGGCCGCCCGGCCGGCCCTGGGCCCGCCCGGAGCGCCTCACTCCGCCTTGAGCCGCCCGCTCAGCCACTCCAGGGTCGGCGGGATCTCCCGCCGCCAGGTCGTGAAGTTGTGCCCGCCGCTGTCCAGCACGATCGACGACACCGCGGCGGGCTTCTTCACCTTCCCGATGAACTTCATCGTGCTGTCCCGGTTCCCCTCGCCCTGCCGTGACGTCGTCACCAGGAAGGAGCCGCCGGACGGGGGCCGGTTCTCCAGCGTCCACAGCAGGTCGGCCCTCTTCCGCAGCGCCTGGTTCCCGTGGAACAGGTCCCCGGTCGTCGCGTCCTCGGCGGCCTTGTAGTACGCGGAGAGCCCGGCGCTCGCCGCGTACCGGTCCGGGTGGTGCAGCCCGATCTTCAACGCGCAGTAGCCGCCGGTCGAGTTGCCGATGATGCCCCAGTTACGGGCCTGCTTCCCGACCCGGTACGACTGCGCGACCGCCTCCGGGAGGTCATTCGCGAAGAACGTCTCCGTCTGCGGCCCCTTCGGGATGTCCACGCACTCGGTGTCCCGGGGCGGGGCCACCGTCGGCCGCAGCATCACCAGGATCATCGGCTGCGCCTTGCCCGCCTTCACGCGGTCGTGTGCCGTCTGCGGGTAACGCAGGCCCTTGAGAAGGTTCTCCGCCGTCCCCGGGTAGCCGGTCAGCACCACCACCGCCGGGAACGTCCGCCCGGCCCGGCCGCTCCGGAAGTACTCCGGCGGCAGATAGACGTACGCCGGGGACTCGATGCCCGAGAGCCGCCCCGAGATCACCACCTTGTCGATCCGGCCGCCCGCCTCCGGCACCCCGCCGCCCGGCACGTCCGGCCGCTGGGTGCCGATCCGGGTCATGCTCCGCGGGCCGGGCTCCCCGTCCGTGTGGTCGGTGACCACACCCAGGTCCTGTTTCTGGCCGAAGAGGTCGGCCCAGGAACCGTAGAAGAGGAAAGCGTTGTTGGCCGCCAGGCCGACCGAGGCGAACAGCGTCAGCTGGGTCGCCAGCAGCAGCCCGACCCGGCCGGTCACCGCTGCGGCGCTCCGCCGGGCCAGGCGCGGCCAGAGCCGGACCGTGGCGGCGAACAGCGCCACGGCGGCGGCCGCCACGACCGCCAGAACTACCTTGCTGGTGAGACCCATGAGTGAGCTTTCTCTGCGTGCTTGCCTGCGTACTCGCGTGCGTGTTCTCTGCGTGCTTCTCTGCGTGCTCTCCGCGTTTCCGCATGCGAAATTTCCGGAATGTGAATGAACCTTCACGTTGCAGCCCCCGTCCTAGAGGGCGCACATCGTCCGGAAGGGCCACGGCCGACGGACTGAAGGAATCCCGATCCCAACAGGAGCCACGGAAGCGATGTCTGTCACGGTAGATGGGGATAAATCGGTGTCGGTTCCGCAGCGCATGAGGCGGCTTCTGCGCGGCCCCCGCCCCGAATCCGTACCGGTCGTCGTCGGCACCGCCTGCACCGTCGTCGGGCTGATCGACGTCGCGGCCGGGGTCTTTCCCCGCTTCCGGCACAGCAGGATGCACACCCTCGCCGAAGTGCTCCCCGGGGCGCTCGGCCCGTTCGCCGCCGCGCTCTCGCTGAGCGCGGGCATGCTGCTGCTCCTGCTCGCGCACGGGCTGAAGCGGCACAAGCGGCGGGCCTGGCGGGCGGCGGTGGTGCTGCTGCCGGCGGGGGCCGCGGCGCAGTTCGCGTACCGTCACTCGGTCGTCGGCGTCCTGGTCTCCCTGACGCTCTGCTACCTGCTCGTCCGCCACCGGGACCAGTTCCGCGCCCTGCCCGACCCGCGCAGCCGCTGGCGGGCACTGGCCAACTTCGTGCTGCTCGGCGCCGGTTCGCTGGCCCTCGGGCTGGTCATCGTCTCCGTCCACCCCGGCCGGGTCGTCGGTGACCCGTCCATCGCGGACCGGCTCCAGCACGTGCTGTACGGCCTCTTCGGCGTCGAAGGCCCGGTCGACTACGCCGGGCGGACCAGCTGGACCGTCGCCTACTCGCTCGGCGCGCTCGGCCTGCTGACCGCCGTCACCACCGTCTACCTCGCCTTCCGCCCCGAACACCCGGCCGCCCGCCTCACCGAGGACGACGAGAGCCGGCTGCGGGCGCTGCTGGCGACACACGGCGGCCGCGACTCGCTCGGCCACTTCGCGCTCCGCCGCGACAAGGCCGTCGTCTTCTCCCCCAGCGGCAAGGCCGCCGTCTGCTACCGGGTCGTCTCCGGGGTGATGCTGGCCGGGGGCGACCCCATCGGCGATGTCGAGGCCTGGCCGGGCGCCATCGAACGGTTCATGGACGAGGCGAAGGCGCACTCCTGGACCCCCGCCGTGATGGGGTGCAGCGAGCGCGGCGGCGAGGTCTGGACCCGCGAGACCGGGCTGACCGCCCTGGAGCTGGGCGACGAGGCGGTGGTGGACGTCGCGGATTTCTCCCTCGCCGGGCGGGCCATGCGGAACGTACGCCAGATGGTGGGGCGCATCGAACGCAACGGCTACGAGACCCGGGTCCGGCGAGCACGTGACATCGGGGGCACCGAGCTGGAGCGCATCCGCCGGGCCGCCGCCAACTGGCGCGGCACCGACACCGAGCGCGGCTTCTCCATGGCGCTGGGCCGGATCGGCGACCCCGCCGACGGGGACTGCGTGATCGCCACCGCCCATCTGCCCGGCTCCGATGACGGACCGCACGGCGACCTGAAGGCCGTCCTCCACTTCGTTCCCTGGGGGCGCGACGGGATGTCCCTGGAGCTGATGCGCCGCGACCGCTCGGCCGACCCCGGCATGAACGAGCTGCTGATCGTCGCCTCGCTGCAGGCCGCCGGGAAGCTCGGCGTCGCCCGGGTCTCGCTGAACTTCGCGATGTTCCGCTCGGCCCTGGCCCGCGGCGAGCGGCTCGGCGCCGGGCCGGTGCTGCGCTGCTGGCGCGGACTGCTGATCTTCCTCTCCCGCTGGTTCCAGATCGAGCCGCTGTACAAGTTCAACGCCAAGTTCAGGCCCCGCTGGGAGCCCCGCTTCGTGGTATTCCGCACCAGCCGCGACCTGCCCCGCATCGGGATCGCGGCGATGCAGGCGGAGGGGTTCGTGAATCTCTCGCTGCCCCGCCCGTTCCGCTCCCGCTCCCCCCGCCCCTGCGGCCACACGCTGCTCAGCGCCCCGGAGCACGAGGTACGCGCGGCATGACGGGCGGCGCCGCGGGCCTAGGCTGGTGGTATGAGTACGTCACGCACGCGGGGCACGGTACGAGGGCTGCCGGAGTGGGACCGCTGTGCGGTCATGGGGGTCGTCAACGTGACGCCCGACTCCTTCTCCGACGGGGGCCGCTGGTTCGACACCACGGCCGCGGTGAAGCACGGCCTCGACCTGGTGTCCGAGGGTGCCGACCTGGTCGACGTCGGCGGTGAGTCGACCCGCCCCGGCGCCAGCCGGGTGGACGAGTCCGAGGAGCTGCGGCGGGTGATCCCGGTGGTCAAGGGGCTGGCCTCCGAGGGCGTCACCGTCTCGGTGGACACCATGCGCGCCCGCGTCGCCGAGAAGGCCGTCGCCGCCGGTGCCGTCCTCGTCAACGATGTGAGCGGCGGCCTCGCGGACCCGGACATGATCCCGGCGGTCGCCGCCGCCGGCATACCGTTCGTCGTGATGCACTGGCGCGGCTTCAGCGAGTCCATGAACAGCCGCGCGGTGTACGAGGACGTGGTCGCCGAGGTCCTCGCGGAGCTGCGGGGGCGGATGGACGCGGTGATCGCGGGCGGGGTGGCCCCGGAACGCGTCGTGATCGACCCCGGCCTCGGCTTCGCGAAGAACGCCCCCCACGACCTGGCCCTCGTCGCACACCTGGACGAGCTGCACGCGCTGGGCCGCCCGCTGCTGGTGGCCGCCTCCCGCAAACGCTTCCTCGGCCACGTCCTGGCCGGCCCCGGCGCCTCCCTGCCGCCCGCCCGCGAACGCGACGCGGCGACCGCGGCGGTCTCCGCCCTCGCCGCCCGGGCCGGGGCCTGGGCGGTCCGCGTCCACGAGGTGGGGGCCACCGCCGACGCGGTACGGGTCGCCCGCGCCGTCGAGGGAGCCGCGTGAACGAGGACCACGCGTCGGCCGCCGCCGACATCGCGGAGGTCGAGACGGCCAACACCGCCTTCTACGAAGCACTGGAACGCGGCGACCACGAAGCCCTCTCCGGCCTCTGGCTGCCGGGCGAGGACCTCACCGTCTCCTGCGTCCACCCGGGGTGGCCGGTGCTCACGGGCCGGGGCGACGTGCTGCGCAGCTACGCGCTGATCATGGCGAGCACCGAGTACATCCAGTTCTTCCTCACCGACGTCAACGTGGCGATGACCGGCGACACCGCCCTGGTCACCTGCACCGAGAACATCCTCAGCGGCGGCCCGGCCGAGGACGGCGACGCGCTGGGACCGCTGGTGGGCCAGCTGGTCGTCGCCACGAACATGTTCCGGCGCACGCCCGAGGGCTGGAAGCTCTGGTCCCACCACGGCTCGCCCGTGCTGGCGGAGACCGACGAGGACGACGACGAGGAGAGCCCTTCCTGAGGACGCGGAGCCACTCTCCCGGGTGGCGCCCCCTCCGGATGGGTTGGAATCCACGACCGCGGGGTATGGGCGGCTACCAGCCCCGTGAGGCGCTGTCCATAGCCCCCACGGGCGAGCACTGTCCGTGCTCGCAGGTAGATTCGAAAGAAGGCACCTTGCCGCCCGCACGCGGCCGGGTGCCTCTTGGACCAACGACAGCAGGAGTGATTCGCGTGGATCGTGTCGCGCTGCGCGGCCTCAAGGCCCGTGGGCACCACGGTGTCTTCCCCCGGGAACGGGAAGAGGGCCAGACCTTCATCGTCGACCTGGTGCTCAGCCTCGACACCCGCCCCGCGGCAGCCACCGACGACCTGGCCCGCACCGTGCACTACGGCGTGGTGGCCGAGGAGGTCGTCGACGTGGTGACGGGTGAGCCGGTCGACCTGATCGAGACGCTCGCCGAGCGCATCGCCCAGCAGTGCCTGAAGCACGAAGGTGTCCAGGAGGTCGAGGTGGTGGTGCACAAGCCGGACGCGCCGATCACCGTCCCCTTCGACGACGTGACCATCACCATCACCCGGAGCCGAGCATGACTGCGTTTTCCACCGAGGGGCAGAGCGACCCGACCGTACAGCCGGTGCCCACCGCCGTCGTCAAGCAGGTGGACGCCGCCGACATCACCCTCTCCAACCCCAAGATGGCCGTGATCGCCCTCGGCTCCAACCTGGGCAACCGGCTGGAGACCCTCCAGGGCGCCGTCGACGCGCTGGAGGACACCCCGGGCCTGCGGGTCAAAGCCGTCTCCCCGGTGTACGAGACGGAGCCCTGGGGCGTCGCCGAGGGCAGCCAGCCCTCGTACTTCAACGCGGTCATCCTCGTGAAGACGACGCTGCCCCCCGCCTCCCTGCTGGAGCGCGGCCAGGCCGTCGAGGAGGCCTTCGACCGGGTCCGCGAGGAGCGGTGGGGCCCGCGCACCATCGACGTCGACATCGTGGCGTACGCCGATGTCCTCTCCGACGACCCGGTGCTCACCCTCCCGCACCCCCGCGCCCGTGAGCGGGCCTTCGTCCTCGCCCCCTGGCACGACGTGGACCCCGAGGCCCAGCTGCCGGGCGCAGGCTCGGTCGCCGAGTTGCTCGCCGGGGTCGGCCGTGACGGGGTCCTGCCCCGCGCCGACCTGGAACTGCGGCTGCCGGAGTAATCGTTGGTCTCGACGGGCAGCAGGCAGGACAGGAACACAGGCGACGAAAGGCGGCTCACGCGGTGAAGCAACTACGGCTCGGGGTACTGGCGGGCCTCTTCGTCGCCGCCGGTGTCCTCTCCTGGGGCGGCGCACGCCTCTGGGACTCCCTCGGCACGCTCCCGAGCGTCCCGCTGGCCGCGTCGATCGTGCTCGCCGTGATCGCGGCGATCCTCCTCGCCACCGCGCTCTCCCTGCGCGCCCGCCTCCGCGCCCAGCGGGAGCGCCGCCCCGGCGCCAAGGGCGTCGAGCCCCTGATGGCGGCCCGGGCGGTCGTCTTCGGCCAGGCGAGCGCCCTGGTCACGGCCCTGGTCGCCGGGGTCTACGGCGGCACGGGCGTCTTCCTGCTCTCGTTCCTCGACGTCCCGCCCCGCCGCGACCAGGCCATCTACGCCGGCGCGGCGGTGGTGGCGGGCATCGCGGTCATCGCGGCCGCCTTCTTCCTGGAGCGCGTCTGCCGCCTCCCCGAGGACAGCGACGACAACCACGACGGCACGGGCGCGGCCGCGGCCTAGGGCGGTGCCGGGCCCGTGCCGTCGTGGCCGGGAACGTTGTCGGACGGAGTCAGCGCGCCATGATGAGGCTCATCGCCTCGGCGCGTGTCGCGGGGGCGCGGAGCTGGCCGCGCACCGCCGAGGTGATGGTCTTCGCGCCCGGCTTGCGGATGCCCCGTACCGACATGCACATGTGCTCCGCCTCGATCACGACGATCGCGCCGCGCGCTTCCAGGATGCGCATGAGCGAATCCGCCACCTGCGTGGTCAGGCGCTCCTGCACCTGCGGCCTGCGGGCGAAGACGTCCACCAGCCGGGCCAGCTTGGACAGGCCGGTGATCTTGCCCGTGTCGGCCGGGATGTAGCCGACATGCGCGACCCCGTGGAAGGGCAGGAGGTGATGCTCGCAGAGGGACATGATCTCGATGTCCTTCACCAGGACCATCTCGTCGTGGCCGAGGTCGAACGTGGTGGTCAGCACGTCCTCCGGCTCCTGGCGGAGGCCCGCGAGTATCTCCTTGTACGCCCGTGCCACCCGCCCCGGTGTCTCCCTCAGGCCCTCGCGGTCCGGGTCCTCTCCGACGGCGATGAGCAGTTCGCGTACGGCCGCCTCGGCCCGCTTCTCGTCGAAATCGCCGATCGGTCCCTGGCCGTCCAGCGTCACCGGGTCGGTCATCTGTGCCTCGTTCCTCTGTGCTGCCCCGTGCGCGGTTCGCACGTGGACATCGCAGGCATACGGAAAAGCCGCGCCCCCACAGGCTAAAACCTGGGGGGCGCGGCATCCATTCCGGGACCGGTGCTCCCCCCGTGACGGGGGTCTCACCGGAACCGGTCCGGGACTAGCTCTCGGGACGCTCCTCGGGGATCGCCTCGGTGGACGGGGCGATGTCCTTCGTCAGGTCCGTCGGGGCGATCTCCGGCGGGGTGGCCGAACCGTTGGCGGTGGAAGCGCCGTTGGTGAGGGCCAGCTCCTTCGGAGAGAGCACCGGGGGCCGCGTCGACGGGGTGCGCCGGGCGGAGCCGGTCCACGCCGGGCGGGCGGGACGCTTGACGATCGGGGCGAAGATCTCCGCGATCTGCTCCTTGCCGAGCGTCTCCTTCTCCAGGAGTTCGAGCACGAGGGCGTCGAGGATGTCGCGGTTCTCGACGAGGATCTCCCACGCGTCGTGGTGCGCGCTGTCGATGAGCTTCTTGACCTCTTCGTCGACGAGCGCCGCGACCTCTTCCGAGTAGTCGCGCTGGTGGCCCATCTCGCGGCCCAGGAAGGGCTCGGTGTTGTCGCCGCCGAACTTGATGGCGCCGAGCCGCTCCGTCATGCCGTACTGCGTGACCATCGCGCGGGCCGTTGCGGTGGCCTTCTCGATGTCGTTCGCAGCGCCGGTGGTCGGGTCGTGGAAGACCAGCTCCTCGGCCGCACGCCCGCCCAGCATGTACGCCAGCTGGTCGAGCATCTCGTTGCGGGTCGTGGAGTACTTGTCCTCCTCCGGGAGCACCATCGTGTAACCGAGGGCGCGGCCGCGGGAGAGGATCGTGATCTTGTGGACCGGGTCCGACTGGGGGGAGGCCGCCGCGACCAGGGCGTGTCCGCCCTCGTGGTACGCGGTGATCTTCTTTTCCTTCTCGGACATGATCCGGGTCCGCTTCTGCGGGCCCGCCACGACGCGGTCGATGGCCTCGTCGAGCATCTCGTTGTCGATGAGCTTCCTGTTGCTGCGCGCCGTCAGGAGCGCGGCCTCGTTCAGCACGTTCGACAGGTCGGCACCGGTGAAGCCAGGGGTGCGGCGGGCGACGGCGCCGAGATCGACGTCCTTCGCCACCGGCTTGCCCTTCTGGTGGACCTTGAGGATCTCCAGCCGGCCCAGCATGTCGGGGCGGTCGACCGCGATCTGCCGGTCGAAGCGTCCCGGGCGCAGGAGAGCCGGGTCGAGGATGTCCGGGCGGTTCGTGGCGGCGATCAGGATGACCCCGCCCTTCACGTCGAACCCGTCCATCTCGACGAGCAGCTGGTTGAGCGTCTGCTCGCGCTCGTCGTGACCGCCGCCCATACCGGCACCGCGGTGCCGGCCGACGGCGTCGATCTCGTCGACGAAGACGATCGCCGGGGCGTTCGCCTTGGCCTGCTCGAAGAGGTCACGCACACGGGAGGCACCGACACCGACGAACATCTCGACGAAGTCGGAACCCGAGATCGAGTAGAACGGCACGCCCGCTTCGCCGGCGACGGCGCGTGCGAGCAGCGTCTTGCCCGTACCGGGCGGCCCGTAGAGCAGGACGCCCTTGGGGATCTTGGCGCCGACGGCCTGGAACTTCGCCGGCTCCTGGAGGAACTCCTTGATCTCGTGGAGCTCCTCGACCGCCTCGTCGGACCCCGCCACATCGGCGAAGGTCGTCTTCGGGGTGTCCTTGGTGATCAGCTTGGCCTTGGACTTGCCGAACTGCATGACCTTGGAGCCGCCACCCTGCATCTGGTTCATCAGAAACAGGAAGACGACCACGATCAGGACGAAGGGCAGCAGCGAGAGGAGGATCGAGACGAACGGGGACTGCTTCGACGGCGAGACGGTGTAACCCTTCTCGATGTCACCCGCCTCGAACTTCTGCTGCAGCGTGTCGGCGAGCTCGACGCCCTGGTTGCCGATGTAGCTCGCCTGGAACTTGTTGCCGGACTCACCGGCGAGCTTCTGGCCGTCCTTAAGTTCGATCTTGAGAATCTGTTCGTCACCGGTGGTCAGCTTGGCCTGCTCCACCTGGTCCTTGCTGATCGCCTGGATCACCTTGCCGGTGTCCACCGTCTTGTAGCCGCCCGACGAGCCGACGACCTGCATCAACACGACCACGGCGAGGACGGCCAGCACGATCCACATGACCGGCCCACGGAAGTATCGCTTCACGTCCATCCATACGGAGCGAAGACGCCCCGTCCCTCCTGCCTAGGTAAATGCTGCTGTTTGAAAAGAGTGTTCTTCGGACGGTACCCCAGCGGGGGCGCCCGCGACCGCTGGGTGCGGCGGAGAAACCCGCTTTCGAAGCTTCAACGGCCCGAAGGCGGCCAGGGTTCCCGGGGGTCAGCCGCCGTAGACGTGCGGGGCGAGCGTGCCGACGAAGGGGAGGTTGCGGTACTTCTCCGCGTAGTCCAGGCCGTAGCCGACGACGAACTCGTTGGGGATGTCGAAGCCGATCCACTTCACGTCGATCGCGACCTTGGCGGCGTCCGGCTTGCGCAGCAGGGTGCAGACCTCCAGCGAGGCCGGCTCCCGGGAGCCCAGGTTGGACAGCAGCCAGGACAGCGTCAGGCCGGAGTCGATGATGTCCTCGACGATCAGGACGTGCTTGCCCTTGATGTCGGTGTCCAGATCCTTGAGGATCCGGACGACACCGGAGGACTGGGTGCCCGCCCCGTACGAGGAGACGGCCATCCAGTCCATCGTGACGGGGGTGGACAGCGCGCGCGCCAGGTCCGCCATGACCATCACCGCGCCCTTGAGGACGCCGACGAGGAGCAGGTCCTTGCCCGCGTACTCCGCGTCGATCTTCGCGGCCAGTTCGACGAGCTTCGCGTCGATCTCTTCCTTGGTGAGGAGCACCGACTGAAGGTCGGTACCCATGTCCTTCTCGTTCACCCACGTCTCTTTCTCTGCCTGCCGGGCCCGGGGTGCGCCCCGGGCCCGGCCCGGCTGTTTCGCCTGCGTTTCAGCCGCTTGCGCGTCAGCTCTGCCGAATGACCAGTCTGCCACCCTGCCGTCGGGCCTCGACGCGGCCGGGCAGGTTGATGGCCCGCTGGCCGCGCCAGCCGGTGATCAGGCGGTCGACTTCTTCGAGATGGCGGGCGAAGAGGGAGCCGGCGGGCGCCCCGGCCTCGATGACGGCCCGGCGCAGCACCCGGCGGCGTACCGCGGGCGGCAGGACGTAGAGCTTGGCGCACTCCAGCTGGCCGGTGTCGTCGCGTACGGCGAGCTCGGCCTCGGCGGCCCAGGTGTCCAGCGCGTCGGCGTCGTCCCGGGAGAGCTGGGCCGTACGGGCGAGAGCTTCGACGACACCTTTGCCGAGCGCCTTCTCCAGGGCGGGCAGGCCCTCGTGGCGCAGGCGGGAGCGGGTGTAGGCGGGGTCGATGTTGTGCGGGTCGTCCCAGACGGGGATCGACTGGACCAGGCAGGCCTTGCGGGCGGTCTGCCGGTCGAGCTGGAGGAAGGGGCGGCGGTAGCGGCCGGCCGGCCCGGAGGCGGCGGCCATGCCGGAGAGCGAGCGGATGCCGGAGCCGCGGGCGAGGCCGAGGAGGACGGTCTCGGCCTGGTCGTCGCGGGTGTGGCCGAGCAGCACGGCGGCGGCGCCGTGGCGTTCGGCGGCGGCGTCCAGCGCGGCGTAGCGGGCGTCGCGGGCGGCGGCCTCGGGGCCGCCCTCGCGTCCGACGTGCACGGCGACGGCCTCGACGGGGTCGAGGTCCATGGCGGCGAGCCGGGTGACGACCTCGGCGGCGCGGAGGGCGGATCCCGGCTGGAGGTTGTGGTCGACGGTGATGCCGCCGGCCCGGACGTCGAGCTTGCGGGCCTCGAAGGCGAGGGCCGAGGCGAGCGCCATGGAGTCGGCGCCGCCGGAGCAGGCGACGAGGACCAGCGGGGCGGCGGGCCGTTCGGCGAGGGCGGGTCGTTCGTGGAGAGCGGGCCCGCCCGCCGCGCCGGCCTCGGCGTAGCGGGGGACGGAGGCGGGCGCGGGGCGCCTGGCCTCTTCGGCAGGGCGGCCGTGGCCGTCGTGCCGGTGGAATTCGGTGAGGACGTCGTGGAGTACGCGGCGGACCGCCAGGCGTATCGCCGCGACCGCAGGATGGGGACCCATGTCCGGTGCCCTTCGTGGAGATTCGGGAGGAGCGTCGAGCGCCGGAACGCGTGAGTCCCGTCACTCAGAGTGCGTCGATGGTGACAGAGGCAAGCTGTTCATCGAGCATTGCACGCCTTCCCATGCCCTCATGGTCCCTCGGATGGGTGATTGGAGGGCAGTTTCCCGGTCCTGGGCCGGGAAAGGGTCACGATTCGGCCTTACGGTGCACCCGCGCGACCCACTCCGCGGGTTTGGCGATCTCCGCCTTGGTGGGCAGGGTGTTGGGCGAGGTCCAGACACGGTTGAAGCCGTCCATGCCGACCTCTTCGACGACCGATCGTACGAACTTCTCGCCGTCCTTGTACTGCCGGAGCTTGGCGTCCAGGCCGAGCAGCTTCCGCAGCGCCTGGTCGAGCCGGCCGGCGCCCTGGGCCCGGCGCCGCTGGAACTTCTCCCGGATCTCGGAGACGGAGCCGACGACCTCGGGGCCGACGCCGTCCATCACGAAGTCCGCGTGGCCTTCGAGGAGGGACATCACGGCGGTGAGGCGGCCGAGCACCTCGCGCTGGGCGGGGGTCTGCACGACGTCGACGAGGCTGCGTCCGCCGTCGTCGCCCTTCTCGCCCTCGGGGCGGCCGGCGCCGGAGAGCGACTGGGCGGCCTCGCGCAACCGCTCCAGGAAGGTCATCGGGTCGACGTCGGTCTCGTCCAGGAACGTCTGGATCTCGCCCTGGAGGTGGTCGCGGAGCCAGGGGACACCGGTGAACTGGGTGCGGTGGGTCTCCTCGTGGAGGGCGACCCAGAGCCGGAAGTCGTGCGGGTCCACGTCGAGCTCCCGCTCCACGTGGACGATGTTGGGGGCGACCAGGAGCAGCCGTCCGCCGCCGTTCGGGGCGGCGGGGAGGTCGCGGGTGGCGGGGGCGAACGTCTCGTACTGGCCGAGCACCCGGGAGGCGAGGAACGAGAGCAGCATGCCCAGCTCGACGCCGGTGACCTTGCCGCCGACCGCACCGAGCACGGCGCCGCCGGGTCCGCCGGAGCGCCGGCTCTCCATCTTGGCGAGCAGCGGGCGCAGCAGTTCGCGGAAGCCCGCGACGTTGGCCTTGATCCAGCCGGCCCGGTCGACGACCAGGACGGGGGTGTCCTCCGGTTCGGTCCCTTCCGGGATCATCCGGGTGAAGAGGCGGACGTGTTCCTCGGAGGCCTTGGCGTGCCGCCGGAGCTCCGCGACGACGGCGCGGGCCTCCTCGCGGCTGATCTCGGGCCCGGGCCGCACCAGTCGGGTCGCGGTCGCGACCGCGAGGTTCCAGTCGACCATCTCTGCACCACCGATGCTCGTCATGCGTCAACCGTACGTGAGGCCTTCGCCCGGTGGTGGGGTCTTGCACCGCTCTTCGGGTGCCGGAGGGCTGCTCAGCCGCTCGTGCCGGCGAGGGCGGCGGCCAGGGCGTCGAGGGCGGATTCGGCCGCGGACGGCGAGGTGGAGCCGGAGGCGAGGAAGGCGAAGGCGAGCAGCCGTCCCTGCGGGTCGACGACGGTTCCGGCGAGGGAGTTGACGCGGTTGAGGGTGCCGGTCTTGGCGCGGACCAGGCCGGGGGCGCCGGGGGCGTCCTCGTAGCGGGTGCTCAGTGTGCCGCTGAAGCCTGCGACGGGGAGGCCGGTGAGGACGGGGCGCAGCTCGGGCCGGTCCGGGTCGGCGGCGCGGGCGAGGAGGGTGGTGAGGAGGGTGGCGGTGACCCGGCCCTCGCGGTCGAGTCCGCTGCCGTCGGCGAGGCGGGCCCCGGCCGTGGGCACCTTGAGCTTCTTGAGTTCGGCGGTGACGGCGCGGCGGGCCCCGGCGAAGTCGGCGCTCTCGCCGGTGGCGATCGCGGTCTGCCGGGCGAGGGCCTCGGCGATGTCGTTGTCGCTGTTGGTGAGGGTGCGCTCGACGAGGGCGGAGAGCGGGGCGGAGTGGTGGGTGGCGACGGTGCGGGCCTTGCCGGGCGCCCGGGCCTCGCGGGGGGCGCCGGTGACCTTGACGCCCGCCCTCTTCAGCTGGGCGGCGAAGGCGCGGGCGGCGTCTCCGGCCGGGTCCTCCGTACGGGGGGCGTGGCCGCGGTCCGTGCCGTTGAGGCGGCCCTCGTCGACCATCAGGGCGGTGACGGGGGCGATGTTGTCGTTGGGGCTGATCGGGTGGAGCACGGGGCCGGTGTAGCGGGAGGTGTCGTAGGTGAGCCGTACGCCGGTGGCGTCGGCCTCCTCGATCGCGCGGGCCGCGGTGGCGGCCATCGAGGCCAGGGCGGCCGGGCTCAGGGTGGGGTCGCCGCCGCCGACCAGCGTCAGGGTGCGGGCGTCCTCGGAGAGCCGGACGGTGGTGGCGATGCGGTGGTCGGGGCCGAGGGCGGAGAGCGCCGCGGTGGCGGTGGCGATCTTGACGGTGGAGGCCGGGGTCATCGGGGCGGTGGCGCCGCGCCCGTACAGCTGCTTGCCGGTGGCGGTGTCGATGACGGAGGCGGCGACCTTGGTGCCGAGTGCGGGCTCGCCGATGAGCGGGGCGAGAGCGGTGCGCAGACTCGCGGGGTCCTGGGGGGCGGAACGGGTGACGGTGGTGTCGAGGGCGCCGAGGACGGCGGGGGCGCTGGGGGCCGGTTCGGGGGCGCCGGGCAGCGTACGGCCGTGATGTGCGCCACCTGTGCGGTCCGCGGCGGCTGCGAGCTGCCGCTCGGCCTTACGCTGACCGTTGTCCCAGGGACCGGCGGCGAGGACGGCGCCGGTGGCCACGACCAGGCCGAGCACGGCGGAGCCTGCGACGACCTGCCAGGTGTTGGACCCGTTGCGCTTGCTCTTCAGGTTCTTGATCCGGCCCCAGGGGTCCGACGGGCGGTTCGACGGTTCTTCCACCGGCTCGGCCACCGTTGACCAGCCCCTTTCGCGAGCACTCTTCTGCGTGGGGGACACTTAACCACCAGTCGTATGTGTTGATCATGGAGGAGCCACCCGTGGAGTTCGACGTCACCATCGAGATCCCGAAGGGTTCGCGGAACAAGTACGAGGTGGACCACGAGACCGGTCGGATCCGCCTGGACCGTCGACTCTTCACCTCGACCAGCTACCCGGCCGACTACGGCTTCGTCGAGAACACCCTCGGCGAGGACGGCGACCCGCTGGACGCGCTGGTCATTCTGGACGAGCCGACGTTCCCCGGATGCCTCATCAAGTGCCGTGCCATCGGCATGTTCCGGATGACGGACGAGGCCGGCGGCGACGACAAGCTGCTGTGCGTCCCCGCGTCGGACCCGCGGGTGGAGCACCTGCGCGACATCCACCACGTGTCGGAGTTCGACCGCCTGGAGATCCAGCACTTCTTCGAGGTCTACAAGGACCTGGAGCCGGGCAAGTCCGTCGAGGGCGCCGACTGGGTCGGCCGTACCGAGGCGGAGGCCGAGATCGAGGCCTCGTACAAGCGCCTTGAGGCGCAGGGCGACAAGCACTGACGTCCGCCTTCCGGTTCCGTTTGTGAGCCGGACAGCCGTACCGGAACGGGCGGCACACCTTCACGGGTGTGCCGCCCGTTCGGCTGTGCGGACGGTTCGTCATGCGGGGCCCATGGCGGTGGCCATACTGGGCACACGTGCGCCCGGAAGGTGTAGCCGAGGAGGAACGAGGTCGAGTGGTGGCGGAATCGGGCGGTCCTGAGGACCAGAAGCCCCAGTCCGACGAGGCACGGAGCGCTTTCACCGCGCCTGCCGGGACGAGTCAGCCGGCCTCGCCGCCCGAGGAGGACCATCCGACGTCGGAGTTCGCGATCCCGATCGGGGTGTACCCCGAGCCGAGCGGTTCGGGCGGTTCCGGCGGCGGTTCCACGGGCGGTCCGAACTCGGACACGCTGAGTTCCGCTTTCACCCCGCCGAGCGGGTACAACGCCCAGCAGACTCCCCCCGCCTTCACCCCCGCGCAGGGCATTCCGATGGTCAGGCTGACCAAGGAGGCGCCCTGGCAGGACAGGATGCGCACGATGCTGCGGATGCCGGTGACCGAGCGCCCGGCGCCGGAGACCGTCCAGCGCACCGACGACGACACGGGTCCCGCCGTGCCGCGCGTGCTCGACCTGACGCTGCGTATCGGGGAGCTGCTGCTGGCGGGCGGCGAGGGTGCCGAGGACGTCGAGGCGGCGATGTTCGCGGTGACCCGGTCGTACGGCCTCGACCGCAGCGAGCCGACGGTCACGTTCACGCTGCTGTCGATCTCGCACCAGCCGTCGCTGGTCGACGACCCGGTGACGGCGAGCCGTACCGTACGCCGCCGGGGCACCGACTACACCCGGCTGGCAGCGGTCTTCCGGCTGGTCGACGACATCACCAGCGAGGACGCCGACGTCTCCCTGGAGGAGGCCTACCGGCGGCTCGCGGAGATCCGCAGGAACCGGCACCCGTACCCGGGCTGGGTGCTGACGGCGGCCGCCGGGCTGCTGGCCGGTTCGGCCTCCGTGCTGGTCGGCGGCGGGGTGCTGGTCTTCATCGTGGCGGCGGCGGGCGCGATGCTCGGCGACCGGCTGGCGTGGCTCTGCGCCGGGCGCGGGCTGCCGGAGTTCTACCAGTTCACGGTGGCCGCGATGCCGCCCGCCGCGATGGGCGTGGCGCTGACGCTGACCCATTCGACGGACATCCGGCCGTCCGCGGTGATCACCGGTGGGCTGTTCGCGCTGCTCCCGGGGCGGGCGCTGGTGGCGGGGGTGCAGGACGGGCTGACCGGCTACTACATCACCGCCTCCGCCCGGCTCCTCGAAGTCATGTACTTCTTCATCGGGATCGTGGCGGGCGTGCTGATCGTCCTGTACCTGGGCGTGCAGCTGGGGGCGGCGCTCAACCCCGAGGCGCAGTTCGTGCCCAACGACCGGCCGGTGCTCCAGATCCTGGCGTCGATGGCGCTGAGCCTGGCCTTCGCGGTCCTGCTCCAGCAGGAGCGCTCCACCGTGCTGGCGGTCACCCTCAACGGCGGTGTCGCCTGGATCATCTTCGCGGCGATGGCCCGGACCGGGGGCATCTCGCCGGTCGCGGCGACGGCGGTGGCGGCCGGTCTGGTGGGCCTGTTCGGCCAGCTGTTCTCGCGCTACCGGTTCACCTCCTCGCTGCCGTACATCACGGCCGCGATCGGGCCGCTGCTGCCCGGTTCGGCGACGTACTTCGGTCTGCTGGGTGTGGCGCAGAACGAGCTGGACCGGGGGCTCGCCTCCCTGTCGACGGCGGTCGCGACGGCCCTGGCCATCGCGATCGGGGTGAACCTGGGGAGCGAGATCTCGCGGCTGTTCATGGGGGTGCCGGGCGCGGTCGGCGGGGCGAGCCGCCGGGCGGCGAAGCGGACCCGGGGGTTCTGAGGGCCCGTCCTGTACGCGTACGGGAAGAGCCCCTCCCCCGGTCGCTGCGGGGAGGGGCTCCTGTCGTACGTACGGGAAGGGGTCAGCGCTTGGCGTGGCGGCCGCGCTGGCCGGAGGCCGGGCCCGCCGGGGGGCCGTCCGGGTTGCCGGCGGCCTCGGCGGCTGCGGCCTTCTTGCCCTGGCTGCGGGCCCTGAGGACCTCGACCACGATCGGCACCACGGAGATCAGCACGATCAGGATGAGGATCATCTCGATGTGCTCGTGCACGAAGTCGATCTTGCCGAGCATGGCGCCGAGCACGGTGACACCGACGCCCCAGAGGATCGCGCCGACGATGTTGTACGTGATGAAGGAGCGGTAGTTCATCCGGCTGACGCCCGCGATGATCGGCGTGAACGTCCGCACGATGGGCACGAACCGCGCCAGGACCAGCGACTTCGGCCCGTGCTTCTCGAAGAATTCGTGGGCCTTCTCGACGTTCTCCTGCTTGAAGAGGCGGGAGTCCGGGCGCTTGAAGAGGGCCGGGCCGACCTTGCGGCCGAAGAGATAGCCCACCTGGTCGCCGACGATCGCGGCGACGGCGACCAGGGTGCAGACGAGCCAGAGCGGGTACTTCAGCTGTCCTGTGGTCACCAGCAGCCCCGTGGTGAACAGCAGGGAGTCGCCGGGCAGGAAGAAGCCGATCAGGAGTCCGGACTCGGCGAAGACGATGAGGAGAAGGCCGGGGAGGCCGAACGTATTGAGCAGATAGTCCGGGTCCAGCCAGCTCGGGCCGAGCGCAAGCGTATTCAAGGGTCCGGGCTCCAGGATGTGTGCGATGGGGGCTCTGTAGGCCGCCCCAAGCTATCAACGCCCGGTGGACGCCCTTGGTTCCAGTGGCGCACATCGGGAATGCGTATCCGGAGAAGCGGGGCGAGGCTGAGCACAGGAGGTGCCACAAACATGGGCATTGAGGATTTCGGCGGCGGCCAGACGGCCCAGGCGGACGTGCTGGTCGTCACCACCAATGACGTACCCGGCTACCAGGTGACACAGGTGATCGGCGAGGTCTTCGGACTGACGGTGAGATCGCGTCACCTCGGCAGCCAGATCGGCGCCGGGCTGAAGTCGATGATCGGCGGCGAGCTGAAGGGGCTGACCAAGACCCTGGTCGAGACCCGCAACCAGGCGATGGAGCGGCTCGTGGAGCAGGCCCGGGCGCGGGGCGCCAACGCGGTCCTGATGATGCGGTTCGACGTCTCGGAGGCGGCGGATGTCGGCACGGAGGTCTGCGCGTACGGGACGGCGGCGGTGATCAGCCGGGTGTGACGGCGAGGCGGACCGGCGGGCGGTGACGCGGTTCCTCCGGGGTCGCAATGGGGTGGTTTGCGCGTTTCGTCGCCCTAGGGTGAGCCGGTGGACCCCGAATCCCCCGCGCCTCCCCGTCCCCCGGCCGCCCCCGCCCGGCGCCTCCTGCCGCTCGTCCTGCCCGCGATCGCCGTCGGCGTGGTCTGCGCGCTGGTCCTGCTCGGGGTCAGCCTGCTGGCGGAACAGCTCCAGGACGTGCTCTGGGAGACCCTGCCCGACGCGCTCGGCGTGGGCCGGTACTCCTCGCTCTGGATGATCGTGATGCTCACCGCGACCGGGCTCGCGGTGGGCCTGGTCCTGCGGGCCGTGCCCGGTCACGGCGGGCCCGATCCGGCCACCACCGGCCTGGTGGACGCACCGATGCGGCCGGGCATCATCCCCGGACTGCTCCTGGTGACCACGCTGGCGCTGGCGGGCGGGGTGAGCCTCGGGCCGGAGAACCCGATCACCGCCGCCAACATCGCCCTCGCGTACTGGCTCGGCCGACGGGCCGCGCCCGGCGCACCGGCCGACCTGTGGCTGGCGCTCGCCGCCGCCGGGACGATCGGCGCCCTGTTCGGCACCCCGATCGCCGCCGCGCTGATCCTCTCCGAGTCGCTGGCCTCGCAGCCGGCCCCCGGGGCCTTCTGGGACCGGCTGTTCGCGCCGCTCGCGGCCGGTACGGCAGGGGCGCTGACCATGTCGTTGCTCGCCCACCCCAGCTTCGACCTCTCCCTCCCGGCCTACTCCGGACCGCACTGGGGCGACCTGCTCTCCGCCCTGCTGATCGCCTCGGCGGGCGCGCTCCTCGGCCTGCTGGCGGTGTACGCGTTGCCGCTGGCGCACCGGGCCTTCCGCGCGCTGCGGTACCCGGTGCTCGCGCTGACCCTCGGCGGGCTGACGCTGGGGCTGCTCGGGGCGCTGGGCGGCCATCTGACCCTGTTCAAGGGGCTGGAGGAGGTGAAGGAGCTCGCCGCGGACCCGGACGGCTGGTCGGCCGGGGGGTTCGCGGGCATGGCGGTGGTGAAGACGGCCGCCCTGGTGGTCGCGGCGGCCTGCGGTTTCCGGGGCGGGCGGATCTTCCCCGCCGTCTTCGTGGGGGTGGCCCTCGGGCTCTGCGCCCACGCGCTGGTCGACGCCGTACCGCCGGCGCTCGCGGTCTCGTGCGCGGTGCTGGGCGTGCTGCTCGCCGTCACCCGGCAGGGGTGGGTCAGCCTGTTCACGGCGGCGGTGCTGGTCAGCGACGCGTCCGTACTGCCGCTGCTGTGCGCCGCCGCCCTGCCGGCCTGGCTGCTGGTGACCGGGCGGGCCCAGATGCAGCTGGACGGGGAGGGCAAGGCGCTGCGGTGAGCGAGGAGACGGCGTACGGAGGCGGGGCCGCCCGGCGCGCCGGGTGCGGCGGATATCCGTATCGTCAGCTCCGTACCACTGCGTACCGTTTCATACCGATACTGTCCCGACGGAGGTCCCCGCATGTCCACGCCCGTCAACGTCGCCGTCATCTACTACTCGTCCACCGGCACGATCGCCACGATCGCCAAGGCCATCGCCGAGGACGCGGAGCGGGCCGGGGCCCAGGTGCGGCTGCGCCGGGCGGCCGAACTGGCCCCGCAGGCGGCCATCGACTCCAACCCGGCGTGGGCCGCCAACGTGCAGGCGACCGCCTCCGTCCCCGAGGTCTCGCCGGACGACATGGTCTGGGCGGACGCGGTGATCTTCGGTTCGCCGACCCGGTACGGGAACATCACCGCGCAGCTCAAGCAGTTCATCGACACGCTCGGCGGGCTCTGGCAGTCCGGGCAGCTGGCCGACAAGGTCTACAGCGGCTTCACCGCCAGCTCCACCGCCCACGGCGGCCAGGAGTCCACGCTGCTCGCGCTCTACAACACGATCCACCACTTCGGCGGCATCCTCGTCGCCCCCGGGTACACCGACCCCTCGAAGTTCGTCGACGGCAACCCGTACGGCACCTCGCACGTGTCCGGGCAGGGCGACATCCCGATCGGCGAGGTGACGCTGACCGCCGCCCGGGTGCAGGCCGAGCGCGTCGTGAAGTTCACCCGGGCCCTGAAGACCGGGCTCGCCGCCGAGAGCTGATCGACGAGAGCCGAGAGACGAGACCCGGAGAAAGGTTGCTCCCCCATGCCGCTCCACCGTGGCGCCCACCCGCAGCGGGACGAACACTCCGACGAGCGGCGCAGGCTCGCCCTCAACCCCTTCTTCGGGGAGGCCGATCCGACGGCGGCGATGAACACCGCGCCGCCCCGGCACCGGCTGCCGGACGGGCCGCTGCCGCCGCTGACGGCGTACCGGCTGGTCCATGACGAGCTGATGCTCGACGGCAACTCCCGGCTCAACCTGGCCACCTTCGTCACCACCTGGATGGAGCCGCAGGCCGGGGTGCTGATGGGCGAGTGCCAGGACAAGAACATGATCGACAAGGACGAGTACCCGCGCACCGCCGAGCTGGAGCGGCGCTGTGTGGCGATGCTCGCCGACCTGTGGAACGCGCCCGATCCGGCGGCGGCCGTGGGATGTTCGACCACCGGGTCCAGCGAGGCGTGCATGCTGGCCGGGCTCGCCCTCAAGCGCCGCTGGGCCAAGCGGAACGCGGACCGCTATCCGGCGACCGCCCGGCCCAATCTGGTGATGGGCGTCAACGTGCAGGTCTGCTGGGACAAGTTCTGCAACTTCTGGGAGGTGGAGGCCCGGCAGGTCCCGATGGACGGCGAGCGCTTCCATCTCGACCCGCAGGCGGCCGCCGAGCTCTGCGACGAGAACACCATCGGGGTCGTCGGCATCCTCGGCTCCACCTTCGACGGCTCCTACGAGCCCATCGCCGAGCTGTGCGCCGCCCTGGACGCCCTCCAGGAACGCACCGGGCTCGACATCCCCGTCCATGTCGACGGGGCGTCCGGCGCGATGGTGGCGCCCTTCCTCGATCCGGAGCTGGAGTGGGACTTCCGGCTGCCGAGGGTGTCGTCGATCAACACCTCGGGCCACAAGTACGGGCTGGTCTACCCGGGGGTCGGCTGGGCGCTGTGGCGTACGGCGGACGAGCTGCCGGAGGAGCTGGTCTTCCGGGTCAACTACCTGGGCGGCGACATGCCGACCTTCGCGCTGAACTTCTCCCGGCCCGGGGCGCAGGTGGTCGCGCAGTACTACACGTTCCTGCGCCTCGGGCACGACGGCTACCGGGCGGTCCAGCAGGCATCCCGGGACGTGGCCCGCCGGCTCGCCAGGGCGGTGGAGGAGCTCGGCGACTTCCGGCTGCTCACCCGGGGCGACGAGCTGCCGGTCTTCGCCTTCACGACGAAGCCGGACGTCCACGCGTACGACGTGTTCGACGTCTCGCGCCGGCTGCGGGAGCACGGGTGGCTGGTCCCCGCCTACACCTTCCCCGCCCACCGGGAGGACCTTTCGGTGCTGCGGGTGGTGTGCCGCAACGGGTTCTCCTCCGACCTGGCCGCACTGCTGATCGAGGACCTGAAGCTGCTGCTCCCCGAACTACGGGCGCAGAAGCACCCGTTGAGCCATGACCGGGCGGCAGTGACGGCCTTCCACCACTGAACCCGCCGCCGCGCCGCGTCCGCGAAGGGCGCTCGAACAGCAGCACCGCAGGACAACTGAGCTCTCACTCGCAGCATGGGCCCCCGTGTGCACGTGCCGGGGGCCACCCCCACCACGCTCGCTCAGGAGGCTTTTTTTGTCCGCCCACCTCAAGGCACGCGGTACGACGCGCCGCCTCGGCCGTACTGCCGCCCTCTCGGCGGGAGTTGCCGTCGCCCTGCTCGGCACCACCCTCTCGACCGCGCCCACGGCGTCGGTCCTGGACAGCCGCTCCTGGCTGGATCGTGGCCTCCAAGACCGGCAAGGGCAGGTACTAGTCCCTGCACCAGTCCCTGTGAGCGAATCCGCTACCTGCTCAGGCGGGCGAACTTCCTTACCGCCAAAGGGAAGAACACCGCGATGATCGCCACCGGCCACAGCAGGGCCAGGAGTTGGGCGTGTTCGGCGGCCCAGGAGCCGGTCGCGCCGCCCGGGTTGCCGAACAACTCCCGTACGGCGGTGGCGGTGGCGGACATCGGGTTCCACTCGACCACCGCGCCCAGCCACCCCGGCATCGACGCCGGGGTGGCGAACACGTTGGAGAGGAAGCCGACGGGCCAGACCAGGATCTGGACCGCCGAGACCAGTTCGGGCCGCCCCGCCACCATGGCGAGCTGGATGCCGACCCAGAGCATCGCGAACCGGAGCAGGAGCAGCAGCCCCACCGCGCCGAGCGCCGCGGCCGCCCCGTTGTGCCAGCGCCAGCCCACCGCGTAGCCGACCCCGGCCATCACCGCGAGCGCCGCCGTCGACTGGAGCATGTCCGCGGTGCTGCGGCCGACCAGGACCGCGCCCGGGACCATCGGCAGGGAGCGGAACCGGTCGATGACGCCCTTGCCGAGGTCCTGGGTGACGGCGAGCATCGTGCTCTCCAGGCCGAAGGCCATGGTCAGCGCGAGCATCCCGGGGACCAGGAACTCCGTGGGGTCGCCCTCCACGCCCCGGCCGCCGCCGACCAGGTACGTGAACATCAGGAGCAGCATCACCGGGAAGGCCAGGTTGACGAGTACCTCGACGGGCTGCCGGGCCCAGTGGGCGAGTTCGCGGCGGGTCATCGTCCAGGAGTCGGCCAGCGCCCAGCCGAACCGCGCGGAGCCTCCTTCGCGGCCGGGGGTGCCTTGCTGCGGGCAGCCTTGCTCCGGACCGCCCTGGCCGGGCTCGCCCAGTCCGGGAATCGCTGTCGTCGCCGCGCTCATGCCGCCGCCTCCGTCTCGCGTACTGCCTGCCCGCCTGCGGGCTTTCCCGCCCCGGGCCTTCCGGTCAGCGACAGGAACACCTCGTCCAGCGTCGGGCGGCGCACCGCGATGTCCTCCGCCTCGATGCCCGCCTCCTGAAGCGCCCGGACCGTCCCCGTCAGGGCCGCCATCCGGTCCGGGGCGGGGGCGCTGATCAGCCGGCGGTCCGGGTCGAGGAGGGCGTCCGGGGGCCCCAGCAGCGCGGCCGCCTCCGCCAGCCGGGCCGCGTCGCGCAGGACGACGTCGATACGGTCGCCGCCGACGAGGGCCTTGAGCTGGTCGGACGTGCCTTCGGCGGCGACCCTGCCCTCGTCGATCAGGGAGATCCGGTCGGCCAGCTGGTCCGCCTCCTCCAGATACTGGGTGGTCAGCAGGACGGTGGTGCCGCCGCCGACCAGGGACCTCACCGCGCCCCACACCTCGGCCCGGCCGCGCGGGTCCAGGCCGGTCGTGGGCTCGTCCAGGAAGAGGACGGCCGGTTCGGTGATCAGCGAGGCGGCCAGGTCGAGCCGCCTGCGCATCCCGCCGCTGTACTGCTTGACGGCCTTGCGCCCGGTGTCCGCGAGCCCGAACCGCTCCAGCAGCTCGTCGGCCCGGCTGCCCGCCCGGCGGGCGCCCAGGTGGTACAGCCGCCCGAACATCTCCAGGTTCTGCCGCCCGCCTAGCTGCTCGTCCACCGCCGCGTGCTGACCGAGCAGCCCGATCCTGCGCCGTACGTCGGACGCCCTCTCGCGGACGTCGAGCCCGGCCACCGTCACCCGGCCCTCGTCGGGGCGCAGCAGCGTCGACATGATCCGTACGGCGGTGGTCTTGCCCGCCCCGTTGGGGCCGAGCACCGCGTGGACGGTGCCGGCTCCGACCGTGAGGTCCAGCCCGTCGAGGGCGCGTTTCTCCCCGTACCTCTTGAGCACGCCGTCCAGGACAATCGCGTCGGTCACGTACCCCGCCACCCTTCCACAGCCTTGTAGTCAAACTTGACTAGCAGCTCGAAGATAAACCGGGTCAGGTCATTCGTCAAACTTGATCAGTCGTCGTCACCGGGATCGGGGACGCCGGTCGCGTACGGGTTCTCCTCGCCCTCGGCGAGCACCCCGACGAACGGGTCGCCCTCGCCCGCGAAGATGTACGCGCCGCCCTCGATCCGCTCGATCAGCCCCCGGGTCCACTCCGCGCCCGTGTCGGCCGAGTGCACCCACAGGTTCATGATCTCGCCGATGTGGCCGAGGGATTCGGGGCCGTCCTCGGGCGTGTAGTACTCGGTGACCGCGTCCCGCCACTCGCTCATGCCCTCGACCCGCTCCTTGAGCAGCGCGACCGCCTCCTCGCGGGGCAGGTCGACGATGAACCCGATCGCCGCCGAGAGGACGTCGAGGTTCTGGTCGTAGGAGCGGATGGCGTCACGCAGCAGGGTGCGGTACTCCGCCAGCCCCTCCTCCGTGACCTCGTACTCGGTACGCGGCGGGCCGCCCGCCGTGGAGGGGGCCGTCTCGTGCGCGAGGAGCAGTCCCTGCTTCGCCATCTGCTTCAGGGCGTGGTAGATCGACCCGGGCTTGGCGTTGGACCACTCGTGCGCGCCCCAGTACTCCAGGTCGTTGCGGACCTGATAGCCGTGCGCGCGGCCGTGCATGCGCACAGCGCCGAGCACCAGCAGCCGGATCGCGGACATGGTGCCCACCCCTTCCTATTCAACTTTGACTAGGGTAGCCCGGCCGACCGGAAGGGAAGAGTCCGCCGGGGGTCTCCAGAACGGGAAGAGGGGCTTCAGAACGGGAAGACCGAGCGCCCGTGCTGGATCGACATCCACTTCTGCGTGGTGAACGCCTCCACGACCGCCTCGCCGTTCAGCCGTCCGACGCCGGAGGTCTTCTCGCCGCCGAACGCCACCAGCGGGTCGTCCTGGACGGTGGAGTCGTTGACATGGAACATCCCGCTGTCGATCCGCTGCGCGAACCGCACCCCGCGCTCCGCGTCAGCCGTGTGCACGGCGCCGCTCAGGCCGTAGGGGCTGTCGTTGACGATCCGTACGGCCTCGTCCTCGCCGTCGAAGGTCATCAGCAGGGCCACCGGACCGAGGATCTCCTGCGCCAGCAGCGGAGAGTCCTCCGGCAGGTCCGTCAGGACGGTCGGCTCCACGACGTTGCCGCGGGTCCTGCCCCGCACGAGCGCGGTCGCGCCGTCCGCGACCGCGCGGTCGACCAGGGCGGTCAGGGCGTCGGCCTGGAAGGCGTTGACGACCGGGCCGATCCGGGTCTCCGGGTCCCGCGGGTCCCCGGACTTCAGGGCGGCCACCTCGGCGGTGAAGCGCCGGGTGAACTCCCCGGCCACCGAACGGTCCACCAGGATGCGGTTGGCCGCCATGCTGACCTGGCCCTGGTAGAGGAAGCGGCTGAAGACCGCCGCCCGGACCGCGTAGTCGATGTCGGCGTCCTCCAGCACCACCAGGGCGCTGTTGCCGCTCAGTTCCAGGATGGTGCGCTTGAAGAACCCCGCAGCGATCGCGGCTATGTGGCGGCCGACCCGGTCGGAGCCGCTGAACGAGATCACCCGGGGCACGGGATGCTCGATGAACGCGTCACCGATCTCGGCGCTGTCGGTGATCAGGACGTTGAGCAGCCCGGCCGGCAGCCCGGCGTCCTCGAAGATCTTCGCGATCAGTCCGCCGCCCACGACGGGGGCGCTCTGATGGGGCTTCACGACGACCGCGTTGCCGAGCGCCAGCGCGGGCGCGACCGACTTCATGGTCACCAGGAAAGGGAAGTTGAAGGCGCTGATCACGCCGACGACGCCGACGGGGAGCCGGTACAGGCGGTTCTCGCGGCCGTCGGAGACGGCGGGCAGCAGACGGCCCGTGGGGCGCAGCGACTGCCGGACCGCCTCGCGCAGCACCTCCGTCGCACCGCGCACCTCGTACGTGGCGCGCAGCCGGGTGCCGCCCAGCTCGTCGATGACCGCCTCGACGATCTCCTCGGTGCGCTCCCCGGTGATGCGCAGGGCCCGCTCCAGGACGGCCCGCCGCTCGTACGGATTGGTGGCGGCCCACTCCTGCTGCGCCCGCTCGGCCGCCCGGTAGGCCTGGTCGACCTCCAGCGCGGTGGCAACGGTGACGGCGGCGAGTTTCTCACCGTTGTAGGGATTGAAATCGATGATGTCCCATGAGCCGCTGCCCGTGCGCCACTCGCCATCGATGTACTGGTGGGCCAGTTCATGGAAGAAGGACATGCAATCCCTTACTGCAGGCGTTCGCAGACTCCTGATGTGACGTCATGGTACTGAGTAATCACGAGAGTTGGAGGAGTCCGCGCAGCAGATCGCGGCTCTCCTCCGGCCCGGGGCTGTCCTCGCACAGGCACGCCATGGCCTTTTCGTACTGCGCGACCTCCTCGGACTTGTCCAGATAGAGCGCACTTGTCAGCTGCTCCAAATAGACAATGTCCGACAGGTCGGATTCCGGGAAACGGAGCATGGTGAACGAACCGCTTTCGCCCGCATGCCCTCCGTAACTGAAGGGCATCACCTGAAGGGTGATGTTCGGCTGCTCCGACATGTCGATCAGATGCCGCAATTGAGCCCGCATCACGTCGCGTTCACCGTAAGGGCGGCGCAGGGCCGCTTCGTCGAGAACGGCATGGAAGGTCGGGGCCCGTTCGGAGACGAGTGCCTTCTGGCGTTCCAGGCGCAGGGCGACCCGGCGGTCGATGTCCGCGGCGGAGGCGCCGCGCATTCCGCGGGAGACGACGGCGTGGGCGTATGCCTCGGTCTGCAACAGGCCGTGCACGAACTGGACTTCATAGATACGAATGAGAGAGGCCGCCCCCTCCAGACCCACATAGGTCTGGAACCAGCCGGGCAGCACATTCCCGTAACTGTGCCACCAGCCCGCCACATTGGCCTCGCGCGCCAGGCCGAGGAGCGCGTCGCGCTCCGCGTCGTCCGCGACACCGTAGAGCGTGAGCAGATCCTCGACGTCCCTGGCCTTGAAGCTCACCCGTCCCAACTCCATGCGGCTGATCTTCGATTCGGAGGCCCGGATGGAGTAGCCGGCCGCCTCACGGGTGATACCGCGCGACTCCCGAAGCCTTCTGAGCTGAGAGCCCAGCAGGATGCGCCGCACCACTGATCCACTCGACTCGCCTGCCGACACCGGACCGACCTTCCCCATCGTCTACCGGGCACTCGGGGCGCCCCTAGGGCCTGAACCCCGAAGCCAGGATTCTGCCACCAAAACGCTTCAGCCCGTACTCATTCGATTACGGAAATGAGAAGACGTCCGGAAAGCTCCGAAACTGCCCGAGGGAAGAAATACCCCGGAATCACCACGGTGTCGGGCAGGTCCGGCGCGTGCACGTGCATCTGCCCTTGCATCTGCCCTGCGCATTGGGAAGCATGACCCCTGCGCACCTGCGTGCTCGTGTTGTGCCGCTGTACCCCCCGCAGTACCGCTTACAGGCAGTGCCGCTACAGCCGCGAATCCCGGGAGTGCCTCGTATGGGGACGAATGGATCGACGATGCTCGAGCCGTTACGGCAGGGGCTTCCCCCGACCGACCCCTCAGGGGTCGCCGGCTCGGCCTCCTGCGCTCTGCCCGCCCGCTACGAAGCGGTCGGCGGAGCACGGCAGTTCACCAGGTCCACCCTGGAACGGTGGGAGCTGAGCGACCGTTTCGACGATGTCGCCCTGGTGGTGTCCGAGCTCGTCACCAATGCCCTGCGCCACGCGCTGCCGAGCGACCCGCCCCGGGAGTTCCAGGACCCGCCGGTACGGCTGCATCTGATGCGCTGGAGCTCACGGCTGGTCTGCGCGGTGCGCGATCCCAGCCGGGAGAGCCCGGTGACGGGCGAGGCCGCGGACTCAGCCGAGTCGGGCCGGGGCCTGTTCCTGGTGGAGTGCGTCAGCGACAGCTGGGGCTGGCACCCCACACCCGCGCCGGCCGGGGAATTCCCGTCGGCACCCCTGCACGGCAAGGTGGTCTGGGCCCTGTTCCGGCTCGCGGACTGCGCGAAGAACGAACAGTGAGAAGCGGCCCACGCGGGCCCCTCCCGGGCCCTTCGCAGGAACCACCTGGCCACCTGGCCGCCGGAGTCGGCCTCCGGCCGTCAGGTGGTCTCAGGCCGTCGGATGACCTCAGGCCAACAGGTGACTTAAGGCCGTCAGGTGGCTTCAGGCCGTCAGGTGGTCGAACTCGCCGTCCTTGACGCCGAGCAGCAACGCCTCGATCTCGGCCGGCGTATAGACGAGCGCGGGCCCGTCGGGATGGCGGGAGTTCCGCATCGCCACATCCCCTCCAGGCAGTTTCGCGAACTCCACGCAGGATCCCTGGGAGTTGCTGTGCCTGCTCTTCTGCCAGACGACTCCGCGAAGCTCTGTGGCCGCCATGCCGTTGTACACGTGGTGCACAGGACGCTCCCCGAGTTGCAAGGTGCAAGTGTCAACTAGATCGGATCATAGCCCTGTTCATATGCCGATGCATGAGCAGATGCACGTGCACGCGGGGTGTTGCTTTGATTACACACTTTCCTTCCTGGAGAAGACCCTGGAGGAGAGACGAACGGCACGCCTATTTGGCTCCCGCTTAACGGAGTTGACCGGAAGAACCTTGGTAACGTGGCGCGGTCTTTCGACCGGAAAACAGCAAGGGGGAACTCCACGTGACCAGGTTCGTACGCACCGGAGGTGTCGTGGTCGCCGCTCTGGCCGCCTCGCTGGCGCTGACCGCGTGCGGCAGTGACGACGACGCGGGCAAGGGTTCCGGCCCGGACGCAGGGGCGAGCGCGAAGCCCGGCGACGGCCAGGCGTCGGGGGGCGGTGGCACGGACACCGCAGCGCTGGACGGCACGTGGGTGGGGCTGACGGACGGCAAGAACGTCACCGTCTCCATCACCGCTGGCAAGGTCGCCCTCGTCGCCGACCAGTCCGTGTGCCAGGGCGATGTGAAGGACATGGGCGAGGTGATGCTCGCGCTGAAGTGCACCGGCGGGTCCACCGACCGGACGATGGGCGCGATCGAGTCCAACGACGGCGAGAAGCTGGTCCTCTCCTGGGACGGCGGGGTCAAGGACACCCTTTCCAAGGCCGACCCGGGCAAGCTGCCGACGGATCTGCCGTCGCTGCCGGAGATGCCCGAGATGCCGGAGCTTCCCGAGGTGCCTCCGGCGTCCTGAGGCTTCGTCCTCTCAGCGCTCGGCGAGGGTGCTGCTGACACGCGTGGAGCCGCCCCGCTCGTCCAGGGCGCGGGTGAACTCCTCCAGCGCCTCCAGGAGCAGCGCCGCACCCCGGCGCACCACCGGGTCGCCGACCGGTGTCGTACCGTCCTCCGCCGGCGTCGGCATGTCCCAGTGGGCCACCGCGTCCACCACCGGCTGCCAGTCGGGCAACCGCCGCTCCCGTACCGCCTTGGCGCCCTTCTCGGTGGCCCGGCGCAACGCCTCGGCCAGCTGGGCGGCGCCGGGCACCGGGTCCGCCGAACGGGCCGGCAGGTGGGCCTCCAGCACCATCGCGGAGCGGCCGAGCTGGGCCAGGGCGTGCTGGGCGTCGGTGGCGGCGGCTCGGGAGATGCCCCGGTGGCGTACGGGTTCGTGCTGGGCGGTCGCCAGCGCCTCCTGCCAGGCGACCCTGGCCTCCCGGGTCGCGATCAGGGCGTCCCGTACCTCGTCCAGGTCGCGGTGGGCCGGGTCGGCGTACCGGTCGACCACCGTCGCCGCGTACCGCCCGTCCGCCACCAGCCACTCGGCCAGCCGGTTGCGCAGCCGCGGCGTCTCCCAGGCCGGGTAGACGGCGTACGAGATCATCGCGAGGAGCCCGCCGACCAGCGTGAGCACGATGCGCTCGGTGACGGTCTGGGACCAGTCGTCGCCCGCCATGCCGAGCAGGAAGACGACGTAGGCGGAGACACAGACCTGGCCGACCGCGTACCCGGTCCGCATCAGCAGGTACATCAGCCCGGCGCAGACCACCGCGAGGAGCGCCGAGAGCCGGGCGTCGGGGTGGGCGGTCTGCACGATGGCGGTGGCGAGCCCGACGCCGACCAGGGTGCCGCCGAAGCGGGCCACTGAGCGGCCGTACGTCTGCGAGAACTCCGGGCGCATCACCATGACGGCGGTCATCGGCGCCCAGTAGCCGTGCCCGAGCGGCAGTGCGGCGCCGACGAAGTAGCCCGCGACGGCGACCACGGCGACCCGGATCGCGTGGCGGAGGATCGGGGAGTCGTGGTGCAGCTCCCGGCGCATCGCCTTCAGCACGACCGGCACCAGCCGCAACAGGGTGGGGCGGTGGCGGGTGTCCGGGGCGAGGTGTTCGGGGACCCCGCTCTCGGTGCCGGTGCCTTCCGCGATCTCCAGGACGTCGTCGAGGAGGGCGGCGAGGCGGTCGGCGGCGCGGAGGGCGGGGCCGACGAGGATCACGTCGTTGTCGGGGGTCTTCAGGACGCCCAGGTCGGTGGCGGAGAGGTGGACGGGTTCGCCGTGGCGGACGGCCCGCGCGGCGGCGTCGAGCACGGACCCGGCGGCGCCCAGCAGCTCGTTCACCCAGGCCCGCTCCAGGCCGTCGGCGGGCACCCCCATCGCCGGGTCGGCAAGCGAGGCGAGGACCGGACGCAGCCGCTCCGCGATGCCCCGGGCGCCGTGGAGCTCGGCGGGGCGGCGGCGGGCCTGGCGCGGGGTGACGGCGGCGGCGCTGCGGGCGGTCATCAGGGGCAGCGGGTCGAAGGGGGCGACCGGGTCGTGGCGCAGGCGCCGGGCGTAGTCGGCCTCGGCGGCCAGCGCGTCGGCGAGCGCGTCGCGCTGGGCGCCCCACCTCCGGACCGGGAACAGGACGATCAGCGCCGCCTGGACCACCCCGCCGACCAGGATCATCCCGGCATGGGCGGCGGCGTCCACGACGGAGGTCGGCAGGGTGATCGTCACGAGCATGATCGCGACGTTGGACGAGGCGATGATGCCGCCCGTCGGGCCCGCCGCCCAGGCAAGACCCGCGAGGAAGGTCCAGCCGCCGAGCAGGCAGAGGAACAGCACGGGGTGCGAGGCGGTGACATAGCCGAGGAACGTCGACACTGCCAGGCTGGCGCCGGAGACGAGGGCGAGCACGGGGCGCGGGCGCCAGCTGCGCTGGAAGGTGGCGATGGCCGCCTGGAAGGCGCCGAACGCCGAGCTCGCCGCGATCTCCGGCCCGAAGAGGACGAGGCTCGTGCCGACGACGAGGGCGAGCCCCGCCGCCCCGCGGAAGGCGATGAGCGGTTCAAGTCTCTGCCGCTCGATCTCCAGCCCCGAGCGGGCGGTCTCCTTCAGCGCCCGGAGCCAGCTCATGGGCCGAGCCTAGCCTCCAACACGGACAAGCCGGGCTTACGCCATGATTTCGCCGTCGCGTCCACGGGAGGTGCGGCCGTGTGTGCTGCCCATGCGGGCCCGGTCGGCGGCCTCGGTGCCGTGGTTCCAGCCGTCCAGGTCGGTGGCGCCGCGGACCCGGGTGGTGGTGGTCCGGGGGAACATCCGCTCGGCGGTCTCGGTGACGGCGACGTCCCGGGCGGCGAGGACGGGGAGCAGTCCGCCGGGGACGGTGCCGGTGCCCGTGTCGGCGTCGGTGCCGGTGTCGGCTGCCGTCGCCGTGGCCCGTTCGGTGGTGTCGGCGAGCCGGCTGCCCAGTCGCTGCGCGTACGCCATCAGGAACGACTGCCGGAAGGTCTTGGTCCGCTTACGGCCCGAGGCCCGCTGCCCGGCCTCCGCCCGGGTCATCGCGGCCGTGCCCTGGACGAGCAGCGAGGTGAACAGCAGCTCGACGGCGTCCAGGTCCGGCTCGAAGCCGACGACCGTGCTGAAGCCGAGGTCGCCGTTCCACACGGCCTGGCAGCGGTTGGCGGAGGCCACGGCGTCGAGCAGGATCGCCTTCGCGCTCTCGTACGGGGGCTCCACCCCGATCCGGCACGCCCCGGGGGTCTCGGTGCTCTGCGTACGGGCGGCGATGAGAGCCTCGTCGATGCTGTGCCGGGCCATCAGCTCCTGCGCCTTGCTCGTCAGCGCCTCGGCCTCCTCCGGGAAGCCGGTCGCCTCCGCCTTCGCCAGCAGCGCCCGGATCCGGGTGAGCATGCGGGGTTCGCCAGGGGCGGGCGGCCGGTGGAGGTGGTCGGCGGCGGTGCCGGGCGCGGGGCCCACGGGCTCGATCGCGGGGAGCCGCAGCAGCAGCCGGTAGAGCTCCAGCAGGTCGGAGGCGTAACTGAACCGGTCGGGCTTGTTGCGCGGCGCGGCCGCGGGCCCGGGCAGCTCGGCGAGCTGGGCGCGCCAGCGGGGCGGCAGCTCGGCGTACCGGGCGGTCTCGGCCTCGATCAGCGTGGCCGCCAGCACCGCCCGCCGCTCGTCGAGCTCCAGCCGGACGAACCGGACCAGGTCGGCGGGGTGCCAGCCCCTCTCCCAGGCGCGGCGCACGAACTCCTCGCCGCGCCGGTGCAGCGCGTCGTCCGCTTCGGGGGCGGCGGCGAGCAGGGAGGCCCCGGTGTCCAGGGCCGCGTCGCCCTCCGCGTACAGCGCCGCCGCGCATGCCTGGTCGATCACCGGTTCCATCCGACCAGGGTAGGCGGGGGCACGGACAGGACCGCTCTACGGAGTAGTCCTACGGACTTCCAGGGGCTTCTACGGGCTTCTACGGTCCTCTACCGCCTTCTGCCGACTTCTACGGCAGCAGCACCAGCTTGCCCCGGACGTGCCCGCCCTCGCTCACCTCGTGGGCGCGCGCGGCGTCGGCGAGCGGGAAGACCTGGGCGATCTCCGCGCGCAGCTCGCCGTCGGCCGCCAGCCGGGCGTTCTGCGCGAGGCGTTCGGCGGAGGGTCCGCCACCGCCGGAGGAGAAGGCGACGCCCAGTTCGGCGGCGTCCCCGTCCGCGATGGTGACGATCCGGTCGGTGGTGCCGCCGCGCAGCTCGATGGAGGCGGGCAGGGCACCGCGCCCCGACGCGTCGAAGACCGCGTCCACCCCTTGCGGGGCCAGCTCGCGCACTCGCTCGACCAGCCCGTCCCCGTACGCCACCGGGACCGCGCCGAGCACCCGGAGGTAGTCGTGGTTGGCCGGGGAGGCGGTGCCGATGACGGTCGCGCCCCGGGCCACGGCGAGCTGCACGGCAACCGAGCCGACGCCTCCGCCCGCCCCGTGCAGCAGCAGCGTCTCGCCGTCGCTCAGCGCCAGCTCGTCCAGGACCCGGGAGGCGGTGTCGGTCGCCACCGGCAGCGCGGCGGCCGTCTCCCAGGACAGCCCCTCCGGCTTGCGGGCCAGCGAGGCCGCCTCGGCGAGCGCCTCGGCCGCGTAGGAACCGGTGGCGCTCCAGCCGAGGACCTCGTCACCGGGGGCGAAGGCGGTGACGCCCTCCCCCACCTCGTCGACCACCCCGGCCAGCTCCGCGCCGGGTGTGGCGGGCAGCGGGGTGGGGAACGCCGCCTCCATCCGGCCGCTGCGGATCTTGTGGTCGAGCGGGTTGACCCCGGCCGCCCGCACCGCCACCCGGACCTGGCCGGGCCCGGGGCGCGGCGCGTCCACCTCTGCCAGGTGCAGCACATCAGGCCCGCCGAACTCTTCGTACACGATCGCTTCCATGAGGCGATCCTCACGGCTGCGGGGGCGGGCGGCCAGTCGGGGCCCGGCTCCGGGGGACTGTCAGTGGCGGGTGCCAGACTCGCATCCATGACCGAACGGTGGGCGGTGTCGGCGACGGACGGGGGCGGGGCGCTGCTCGTGGGGCTGGAGCGGGACGGCACGCCCGCCGGTCCGGTCCTGGCCGAGCCCGACCTCGTCGAGGCGGTCCGCTCCCGGCCCGGCGTGACGCGCTGGGTGTGGCGGTCCACCGCCGAGCTCTACCCCCGGCTGCTCGCCGCCGGGGTCCGCGTCGAGCGGTGTTACGACATCGAGTGCGCCGAGCTCCTGCTGCTCGGGCACGCGGGGCGGCTCGGTGAGCCCCGGTCCGCGGCCGCCGCGCTGGCCCGGCTGGAGAACGCGCCCGTGCCGCCGGACCCGCCCTCCCGGTCCGCCGAACCAGGCGCGCAGTCCTCCCTCTTCGAACCGCCGTCGGGCCCCGGGGTCCCCTTCGAGGGGCTGCTCCGGGTCTACGCGGACCAGGTGCGCCGCCACGAGACCGCCGAACACCCGGACCGAATGCGGCTGCTGACCGCGTCGGAGTCGACGGGGATGCTCGTCGCGGCCGAGATGCACCGGTCGGGGCTCCCCTGGCGGGCCGATGTCCACCGGGAGGTGCTGCACGGGCTGCTGGGCGAGCGGTACGCGGGCGGTGGCGAGCCCCGCAGGCTCGCCGAGCTGGCGGACGAGGTGTCGGCGGCGTTCGGCAGGAGGGTCCGCCCCGACCTGCCCGCCGATGTGGTGAAGGCGTTCGCGCAGGCCGGGATCGCGGTGAAGTCGACCCGGCGGTGGGAGCTGGCGGAGCTGGACCACCCGGCGGTCGAGCCGCTGATCGCGTACAAGAAGCTGTACCGGATCTGGACGGCCCACGGCTGGAGTTGGCTCCAGGACTGGGTGCGCGAGGGCCGCTTCCGCCCGGAGTACCAGCCGGGCGGCACGGTCAGCGGCCGCTGGACCACCAACGGCGGCGGGGCCCTCCAGATCCCCAAGGTCATACGGCAGGCCGTCGTCCCCGACGAGGGCTGGCGCCTGGTCGTCGCGGACGCCGACCAGATGGAGCCGCGGGTGCTGGCCGCGATCTCCCGCGACCGGGGGCTGATGGAGGTGGCCGGTCACGACGGCGACCTCTACAAGGCCCTGTCCGACCGGGCGTTCCACGGCGACCGCGAACACGCCAAGCTGGCCCTCCTCGGCGCCGTCTACGGCCAGACCTCCGGGGACGGGCTGAAGAACCTGGCCGCCCTGCGCCGCCGCTTCCCGCTCGCCGTCGCCTATGTCGACGACGCGGCGCGGGCGGGCGAGGAGGGGCGGACGGTCCGGACCTGGCTGGGCCGCACCAGCCCGCCGGTCGCACTGGCGGGCCAGGACGAGGAGGCGGGCATCCCCCAGGAGGGCGGCGAGGCCACGTCCGACGGCGGCCTGGCCCGGGCCAGGGGCCGCTTCACCCGGAACTTCGTGGTGCAGGGCAGCGCCGCCGACTGGGCCCTGCTCCTCCTGGCCGGGCTGCGCCGCACCCTCCACGAACAGGGGCTCCGCGCGGAGCTGGTCTTCTTCCAGCACGACGAGGTGATCGTGCACTGCCCGGCCGAGGAGACCGCCGCCGTGACCGAGGCGATCCGGGCGGCCGGCGAGCTGGCCGGACGGATCGCCTTCGGGGAGACGCCGGTGCGGTTCCCCTTCACCACGGCGGTCGTGGAGCGGTACTCCGACGCGAAATGAACGGCCCCGGGGGCGGGGGGCCGGGGCCTCCGGAGCAACTGCTGCCGGGGCCTGGAGGCAACTGCCCCCGCCGGAGCCACCGCCTCCTGGGGCCCGGGGGCAACCGCCCCCGGCCGGAGCCACTGCCCCTGGGGGCCCGGGCGCCAGCCCCCTCCGGAGCACCTGCCGCCGGGCCCCAGGGGCACCAGCCCTGCCACCCGGGGACCACCCAGGGGCCCCTCGGCCTCTACCTCTGCTGGAGCTTCAGCCACTCCGGGCTGGTCGCCAGCGCCGTGAGCTGCTCCATGGTGAGCGCGGGCTCCGGACGGGTGGCGGGCGTCGACTGCTCGCCGGAGTTGAACGCCGAGACGACCACCCGCAGACCGTCGGGGCGCATCGTGTCGGCCGTCCACCAGACGACCCCCGCGCCGCCCTTCTCGCCGGGCTGCTGGGTGGTGGCGAGCAGCGTGCCGTCGGGCAGGGTGGTCGCGTCGCCGTACAGCTCGTCGGCGACGCCCCCCATGTCGGGCTGCACATTGATCTGCACGAGGGTCCTGCCCCGGCCGTCGTCGACGACTACGGAGGCGAACCCGTCCTGGCTGTCCGTCCTATCGCTCGCCGTGAGGCCCTCGGGCAGCAGCTTCAGGAAGGTGGGCATCAGCGACGCGTAGTCGAGCGGGGGCTGCTGGGAGCCCTTCTCCTCCCGGCGCGACGGTTCCGGCGAGCGCTCACCGGTGCGCGGGGTGTCCTGCCCGGTCCGCGGGGTGTCCTGCCCGGTGCGCGGCAGGTCCTCGGCGTCGGGCTCCGGCTCCGCGGGCGGGCGCGAGGCCCCGTCGGTGTCCACCGTGTCGGCGCCCGCCTCCAGCGCGGCCGCCAGCGGGCGCCACTCCTCGGCCCGCGCCAGCTCCATGAGCCCCTTGTCGTCGAGGGCGGGGCCGGAGCGACCGGCCCCCGCCCCGCCACCCGTCACCCGGTCGTAGGCGCGGGCGTCCACCGCGATGCCGCCCGCTGTGAAGAAGACGGCACGTGCCGCATCCGACGCCTCATCGGTGCCGCTGCCGGTGCCGGTACCCGTGCCGCTGCCACCGCCGCTTCCGGTGTCGAAGCAGACGGTGAGCCCGGAGTCGTACCCCTGCTCGCCGCTGACGATGCCGGGGGCCGGGCCGGGCTGCTCATCGCAGTCGGCCCCCTTGGCCCCCTTGCTGCCCGGCGCGGGATACAGGAGGACCAGGACCGATCCCTTCCCCTTGCCGTCGTCGTAGACGGCGGAGACCGACGCGCGGTGCGGGGCCTTCGCGTCGCCGCTCACCACCCCCCGCGCCTCACTGACCTTGCCCGGCGGGAGCAGCTCCTCCAGGACGGCGACCAGCTTCTCCTCGGAGAGGCCGCCCGGCACGCTCACCGGGACCGCCGGTCCGCCGCCCGCCACCCCCGTACCGCCACCGGATCCGCCGCTCAGCAGCCCGGCGCCGAACGCTCCGCCGCCGCCGACGAGGGCCAGGGCCAGGACGCTGCCCGCCACGGCGGCGCCCCGGCGGCGGCGGAGCGAGCGGCGCCCCTGTTCCAGAGCACCGTCCACCACCGCCGTACGGGCGGTCAGGTCGAAGGTCTCCCCGGTCCGGCGGAGCTCCTCGCTGAGTTCGTCTTCAAAGGGCATGGGGAACCACCTTTTCTCGTTCTGGGTGCACAGCAGTTGACAGCGCGCGGGCACACGCGCGCCGGGTCAGTGGGCGGCGAACTCCGCGATGGTGCCGCCCAGCAGGGCGCGCAGCCGCCCGAGGGCCCGCACACAGCGGGTCCTTACGGCAGCGGGGCTGACCTGGAGCGCGGCGGCCGTCTCCTCGATACTGCGGTCCTCCCAGTACCTCAGGACCACCACCGCGCGGTCCTTCGGGGCCAGTTGGGCGAGCGCCCGGAGCAGCGTCATCCGCAGCGCCGGATCGTCGGGGTCGGCCGGGGCGCCCTCGGGCAGCTCGGCCAGCGGGCGTTCACCGGCGGAGCGGCGGCGCCGGTGGGTCAGGAATATCCGGACGAGCACGGTCTGCGCGTACGCCGCCGGGTTGTCGATCCTGCGGGCCCGGCCCCAGAGCACATACATCCGGCCCAGCGTCTCCTGCACCAGGTCCTCGGCCAGGTGCACATCACCGCTGGTCAGCAGACAGGCCGAGCGATAAAGATGGCTCGCCCGCCCGGCAGCGAACTCCTTGAACTCCTCGGCACGCGATGTCCTCATGCCTTCCCCCGTTCATCCGTCCTCCGTTCCGCCCCTCCATCTGATCGACGCTCCGGGACCGGGCAAATGTTTCACCCGGCCGGCGACGAGTTCCCGGCCCCAGGGATCACGGGGGAGCCCGCACGCGGAAGCGCCCCGTTCACGCGCCGGACGGCGTGAACGGGGCGCGGGCGGTGGTACGCCTCGCTGCTGCTGTGTCTACCCGCGTTCCCACAGCGCGGGGACGTTCGGCGGCTCCCAGCCCGTCAGGGACCGGTGTGCCTGCCGGCAGCGGTAGGCGACTCCGCCGTAGGTGACGCGGTCTCCCGCGCTGTAGGAGGTACCGGGCGTCCAGGTGGAGCCCGGCGGGTCGGTGGGCGGGTCGGTGGGCGGATCGGTCGGGCCGGGCGTCTGGGCGACGTCCAGCACGAAGTCGAAGGTGCCCTGGCGCCCGTTGCCGACGCTGCGGACGTTCATCAGCAGCTCCGGGTCGAACAGGGCGTCGGTGTTGTTCCGCGGCTCTCCCGGGAAGTAGAGCTGCGTGGTGAGGATGCGGCCCCCGGGGGCCTGGGCCTTCACGTGGATGTGCCGTGTGCGGCCCGGATAGAGGCCCGGCACGATGGTGGTGAGGCTGAACGACCCGTCGGCACCGGTGAACTGGTGCCCCCGGAAGGCGTACTGGGCCATGTCGTACGACCCGTTGGTGTCGGCCTGCCAGAAGTCGAGCAGCGCCCCGGAGATGGGCCGGCAGGCCCGGCCGAAGACGTAGCCGCTCACGGTGAGCGGTACGCCGGGGGTGCCCGGCCTCACCAGGCTGGTGCGCCGCGGGGAGTTGGGCTTGAAGTACGGACCCTCCATCTGCGGCGGTGTCGTGTCGTCGCCGTCGTCGCACTGCGGGGTGGGGGCCAGGAGGGCGCCCCCGCCCGACGGTGCGGCGTCCCGGGCGAGTGCGACGCCTCCTCCGGCGAGCAGAGGAGCCGCGCTCGCGACGATCGCGGCCTTCAGGAGACCTTTGCGGCTGATCCGCCGCCGGTCCGCCGACGCCTCTTCGGAGGCGTTGGGATCATGAGGGGTTGCGTTGTCCATTTGTGGGGTCATGACAGTTCCTCGGAGTCCTCGGTGCGGGGAGGCAGGAGAGGTTCAGGAGGTTCGGTGACGCCGGGTCCCGGATGGGGCGAAGTGGGTCGGAGCGGTGGTCAGACTCGCTGCCAGAGGGCCGGGACGGCCGCCGGGGTCCAGCCGGCCTGGGCCGTGTGCCCCTGGAGGCAGCGGTAGGTCGCTCCGCCGTACGTCACGGTGGCGCCGACGGCGTAGGTCGTGCCGGCCGCCCAGGTGCCGCCCGGCTGGTCGGTGGGCGGCGGGGTGGTGGGCGGGGTGGTCGGGTTGCCGCCGCCGGAGGTGACGAGCGTCAGCCCGTACGCCTGCAGGGCGGGGAGGAGCGGCTGGAAGTACGTCGTACCGCCGGAGGAGCAGTTGCCGGAGCCACCGGAGGTGACGCCCTGCGCCTGACTGCCGGAGATGTACGAGCCGCCGGAGTCGCCCGGTTCGGCGCAGACGCTGGTGCGGGTCACGCCGGAGATGGTGCCCTCCGGGTAGGTGACGCTGGTGTTGAGCTGCTGGATCGTGCCGCAGTGCCAGCCGGTGGTGGAGCCGGAGCGGCAGACCGAGGCGCCGACGACGGACGGGGTGGAGCCGGCGACGGTCACATCGCCCCGGCCGTAGCCGTTGACCAGCGGCCGCGCCACCCAGTTGGTGTTGGTGGCGACCCAGGCGTAGTCACGGCCCGGGAAGGTCGAGCCCTGGAAGGAGCCCTGGGCCTGCTGGTTGACACCGTTGGTGGTGGTGCCGACCCGGCCGCAGTGGCCGGCGGTGACGAAGCCGTGCTGGGTGCCGCGCGTCACGGGGAAGCCGACGGAACAGCGGCCGGACGGGTTCATGTAGTACGCGTCGCCGCCGCGGATGTCCGCGAGGGCGCGGGGCCGCTCGGTGGAGCGGGCGACGGTGACCAGCTTGTCGCCGACCCCGGCGGCCTTCACGAAGGCCTCGGCGGCCGAGGTGCTCGCGGCGTTCACGACGACCCGGTTGGTCTCGACGTCGACGTACCAGACGGGCACGTTCTTCGGTGCCTTGCTCAGCGCCGCCTTGTCGAGCGCGGCCTTGACCGATTCGAGCCGGTCCAGGCTGTGGCCGACGACCTCGGCTCTGGCGCCCGCCTTCGTGATGAGGGCGGCCTCGGTGGCGTCGGTGGTGGAGACGGTGAGGTCCGCCTTGTCCCCGCTGACCCGGGCCCCGGCGAAGCTGGCGCCGAGGGACTTCTCCAGACCGGCGGCGACGGCTGCGGCGCGGTACTCGCCCGCTATCCGGCTTTTCGCGGCTTCCGCGTCGAGTCCGAGGTCGCGTTCCATGGCGGCGAGCAGGCCGGGTGAGAGGCTGTCGGCGGAGACGGCCGGGGCGGTGGTTGCCGCAGGACCGGCGGACGCCACTCCGTTCAGTCCCGCGAGTGCGAGCGCGCCCACGGCCACCGTGGCGGTTGCGGTGGCGAGCACGCGTCTGCGGAGCGTGGTGTTCTCCACGTAACTCTCCTTGTTTCAGGGGGGTGTCCGGTCCGGTGGGGGGTTGGTCCGGACCAGAGAATTGCCGACACCGTAGCCGCGGGCGGACCCGGCACAGGAGATCCCGTTCGCCCCCTCCTCCCGCGTTATGGGGCCCGCCGGGAACGGGAGCGGCCCCCTCCGCGCGCGAAGCCGCCCGACGTCTCCCCTTCGGTGGTACGCCCGGGTAGGTTCGGCCCCATGCACACAGGGCAACTTCTGGGCTCGGGACGCACCGCCGACGTATACGAACTCGACGGCTCCTGGGTCCTTCGCCGCTACCGCGACCGCTCCGACACCACGGAGGAGCTGGCCGTGATGTCGTACGTCCGCGCCTTCGGGTACCCGGTGCCGCGCATCGGTCCGCCCGCCGACGGGGCCCGCCCCACGGACCTGGTGCTGCAGCGGCTGACCGGCCCGACCATGTCCGAGGCCCTGCTGGCGGGGGCCCTGGCCGCTGCCGAGGGTGGCGCGCTGCTCGCCCGGCTGCTGCGCGAGCTGCACGCGATCCCGCCCCGGGTCTCGGCCGATCCGGAGGACTGCATCCTCCACCTCGACCTCCATCCGGAGAACGTGATGCTCACGGACCGGGGGCCGGTGGTGATCGACTGGTCCACCGCGACGGAGGGCCCGCCCGGCTTCGACCGGGCGATGTCGGCGCTGACCCTGGCCCGGGTGGCGCTCGACCCGGAGTTCCCGGCGCCGGAGGCCGAGGCCCGTACGCTGCTGGCGGCGCTCCTCGCGGAGCTGGCCGGTGACGGGGGCGCCGACGCCGGCGATCTGGCCCGCGCCCGGGCCCGCCAGTTGGAGAACCCCTTCCTGACGGTGCCCGAACGGGACTGTCTGGACGCGGCGGTGGAGATGGTGCTGGACTGCGCGCCCCCGTCGCGGGGGTGACAGGGCGCTCCGGCGGCTCGATCCTCCCCTGACGCGAACCCTTCCTCGTCCGCGCGCGCATCGGCGTGCGCTTGACAGGCATTCCCTCAGAACACCATGATTCCATTAATTGACTAATGGAATCGAGGCGAGGCGCGTGGCAGACACGAGTACTCCGAACGGGACCCCGGGCAGCTGGGCACTGGAAGCCCGGGGCCTGGGCAAGCGCTACTTCCGCGGCTGGGCGCTGCGCGACTGCTCCTTCCGGATCCCCGCCGGACGCATCTGCGGACTGGTCGGCCCCAACGGCGCCGGAAAGAGCACCCTGCTCGGACTGGCGACCCGTCAGGTGCAGCCGACGACAGGAGAGTTGCGCATCTTCGGTGTACCGGTCGACGACCCCGCAGTGATGCCGAGATTCGCCTTCCTCGGCCAGGAGAAGCCGCTCTTCAAGCGGTTCACCGTCGCCGACACCCTGCGGATGGGCGCCGAGCTCAACCCCGGCTGGGACGCGGCGGCGGCCGAGCGGATCGTCCGCTCCGGCAATGTCCCGCTGCACGCGAGGATCGGCACGCTCTCCGGCGGCCAGCGCACCCGCGTCGCCTTCGCGCTCGCCTTCGGCAAGCGCCCCGACCTGCTGCTCCTCGACGAGCCCATGTCGGACCTCGACCCGCTCGCCCGCGACGAGATGAGCACGCTGCTGATGGCGGAGGCCGTCGAGCGCGGCACCACGGTGGTGATGTCCTCCCACATGCTCACCGAGCTGGAGGACATGTGCGACTACCTGCTGGTCGTCGCGGAGGGCCGGATCCGGATGGCCGGTGACGCCGACGCTCTCGTACCCGCCCACACCCTGGTGACGGGCGTGACCCGGGACGGCTCCCTGCCGCCCGAGCTCGACCGGCACACCGTGGTCGAAACGCGCGTCCAGGGACGGCAGTTCCACGCGATGATCCGGCCGAAGGGCCCGCTGCCCACCGACTGGGAGACCGCAGAGCCCTCCCTGGAGGAGGTCCTGCTCGCCCATCTCCGCTCACCGGACGCACCCTCGCTCTACACCCAGGGCGCCCGCGTCGACGCCGAAGGGACCCAGGCCGCATGAGCACCTCCACCCTGACCGAGACCCCCGCCGGACTCCGGCCTCGGCGCCGCCTGCTGCGCGGGCTGCCCTGGCTCGTCGTACGCCAGCACCGGACCGCACTGGCCTGCATCCTCGGACTCACCGTGCTCGGCGCGCTCTGGATCGTGTACCAGCGCCACGAGCTGGTCCAGCTGCTCGACGCGGGCGGCTGGCCGGAGAAGGAGGTCAGGCACGCGGTCGACGACACCCGGGGCTACGGCTACACCACCGCCCTCCTCAGCGGACTCCCGCTGCTCCTCGCCCTCTTCATCGGCGCCCCGCTGATCGCGGGCGACCGGGAGAACGGCACCGTACAGCTGGTCACCACCCAGTCCGTGACCCGCCGCCAGTGGCTGATCTCGAAGCTGGGCCTCGCCTACACCCTCGCCCTGGTCTCCGGGCTGATGCTCTCGGCCGTCTTCACCTGGTGGTGGGAGCCGCACCGCTCCTTCTTCCTCAGCCAGTGGATCGAGGGGCCGGTCTTCGACAACACCGGCCCGGTCCTGCCCGCGATGCTCCTCTTCCTGACCGCCGCCGGCATCACCATCGGCACACTCGTGCGCCGGGTGCTGCCCGCGATGGTCGTCACGTTCCTCTTCACCGTCATGACCGGGTTCGTCTGGGACGAGTTCCGGGTCCGCCTCGGCTCCACCCGGATGTTCACCTACCCGCTGGACACCGAACTCCCGGCCCGCTTCGCCGAGTCGTACGAGGTGGACCGCTGGGTCGGTAACGCGAACGGCGAGCTCTTCGGCTGGGGCACCTGCGCCGAGGCCACCGAGAAGGCGCAGAACGCGTGCATGAAGGAGCACGGGATCATCAACAGCGTCATCGAGTACATCGACTACGACCAGATGGCGGCGATGCAGTGGACCGCGGCAGGCATCCTGCTCGCCGGAACGGCGATCCTGACGGCGTTCGTGCTGTGGCGGGTCTCGCGCCGCCCGCTGTAGGGGCGGTGCGCATCCCCTACGTAAAGTGTCGCCCATCGAGCGGAAGGTGAAGTCCGTGGTCGTGTTCCGCATCGACCGGCGCAGCGGGGTGGCGACGTACCTCCAGATCGTCCGCCAGGTCGAGCAGGCGCTGCGCATGGGAGCCCTGGAGGAGGGTGACCGGCTGCCCACCGCCGCCCAGGTCGCCGCGGAGACCAAGGTCAACCCGAACACCACGCTGAAGGCCTACCGCGAACTGGAGCGGGCCGGCCTGGCCGAGGTGCGCCAGGGAGCGGGCACGTTCATCACCCGCTCCCTCGCCCAGCCCCAGTCCGGCCCCGACTCACCGCTCCGTGCGTCCCTGGCCGAGTGGATGGACCAGGCCCGCACGGAGGGGCTCACGGGCCAGGACGTCACGGCCCTGTTCCGCTCGGCGTTCGAGACCACGTACCCGGGCGAGGCGGTGGGCTGAGGGGGCCGTCCCAGCCCCTTCCCGGCCGGTGTCAGGACCGGTTGTAGCGGTAGCCGCTGCCGTGGGCGGGCCCGACGTCGTGCAGGATGCCGGACCCGTCGACGGCGAAGACCGAGGGGTCGGTGTCGCGGCACATCCCGGTGGAACGCGCCTTGTCCACGGTGGCGGTACCGACGTCGATCCGCTTCCCGCCGTTCGTCACGGAGGAGAGCTTCGCCGCGTACTCGCAGTGCCCCGTGCCCTGCACATCGGCGACGAGGGTCACCGCGAGCTGTCCCGGGGAGACCCGCCGGATGACCACGGTGTGGGGCTGGAGGGCGTTGTACTGCGACGCGATGGTCCAGGTCCCGACGAAGTGCTGCGGTACGCGGTTGTCCGGGGCCGGGGGGTCGGGATTCCCGGCGGGGGGCTTCGGCGCGGAACCGGAGCCGGAGCCCCCGTCCCCCTCCCCGCCCCCGGACGGACCGGACCCGCCCTGGGCCCCGCCACCGCTGTCGGGGTCGGAAGCCCCTGAGCCCTCCGCCCCTCCGGAGCCGGACCCTCCGTCCCCGCTCCCCGGCGCCACGGCTCCCCCGGCGCCGGAAGCCTCGCCCTTCCCGTCCTCCTCCTTCTCCCCCTTCTTGTCCTTCTTCTCCTTGTCCTCCGCCTCGTCCTCGCTCCCGTCCGCGGGGCTCCCGGAGGGGGCGGCGGTGGGGCGATCACCTGTTCCGGAGGGCCCGGCCGCCTGGCCGTCGCGGGCGTCCGTGCCGCCTCCGGGGCTGTGCTGGAGGAAGGCCACGGTGGAGCCGGTGGCCAGCACGGCGAGCACCGAGGCCGCCACGACCCAGGTACGGCGTCGACGACGCGGGGCCTTGCCGCCGGACTCGCTCGCGGAGACTACGAGGGCGGGGACGGGGGCGTGTTCCGGCTCCGGCACAGCTTCCGGCTCGGACACGGCCTGCGGCTCGGGCGCAGCTTCCGGCCCGGTCTCCGCCAACTCAGCAGGTACGGAACCGGGTTCGGGTTCAGGCGCGGGTCCCGGTGCTGGTTCTGATACGGGTACGGGTCCGGGTTCCGACCCGCCCGCCGCCGCCCTCGGCACATCCGCGTCCAGCAGCACCGCCGCCTGCCGCGCAAGGCGGGCCAGGAGCTGCGGCGGCAGCCATGCCCCGCCCCGCAGGGCACCCAGGCCCTCCGGCGTAGGGAGGTCAACCAACAGGGCGTCCACACCGGGCCGTTCGGCCGCCTTCTTGGTCAGGCAGCGCCCGATCAGCTCGCGCAAGGAGGCGTCCCCCACCTGGGCGAGGTCCGGCGCGGACTCGACGATCCGGTACATCACGGCGTGCTGGTTGCTCGCCCCGTTCCCGAACGGCAGCTGCCCGGTGGCCGCGTACGTCAGTACGCAGCCGAGCGCGAAGACGTCCGCCCCCGCCCCGGTCTCCTCGCCGAGGATCTGCTCGGGCGCCATGAACCCGGGCGAGCCGATGACCATGCCGGTGCTGGTCAGCAGGGACTCGACGGAGACCTGGAGCGCACGGGCGATGCCGAAGTCGATGACGCGGGGCCCGTCGACGGTGAGCAGGACGTTGGACGGCTTCAGGTCACGGTGCACGATTCCGGCGGCATGGATCCCGCGCAGCGCCCGCAACAGCCCTTCGGCCAGGGCCCGTACGGAATCGGCGGGCAGCGGCCCGTGCTCCCGGACGGCCTGCTCCAGGGAGGGCCCGGGCACATAGCCGGTGGCCACCCACGGGTGATCGGCGTCGGCGTCCGCGTCGAGCACGGGTGCGGTGTAGCGCCCGCCGACGCGGCGGGCCGCCTCGATCTCGCGGCGGAAACGGGCCCGGAACTCCCCGTTGCTGACGTGCTCCTCGTGGACGACCTTCACGACGACCGTGCGGCCCCCCGCGGAGCGGGCCAGATAGACGCGGCCCATGCCTCCCGCCCCCAGCCGGCCGAGCAGCGGGTAGGGCCCGATCCGTACGGGATCACCGGCCACGAGGGGGCGTATGCCCTCCATGGCCGGGTAACGCTCGCCGTCGTGCTGTTCCGTGCTGCCACTCATCCTGACCCGATCCCCCGATGGCCCGTTCCCCTGCGGTCGTTGGCGCTCGGCACAGGATAGAAGCCGTGCCCACCCGGCTCGTTGCGCGCCCCATACCGGGGCCGCGGCCATCGGCACGGGCTGCGGCGAAAGCATGGCGCGCGCCCACCGGTTGCTCTACAGTTTGCGTCCCCATAAGGAGTATTTCGCTGTAACTCACAGCTATAAATAAGGAATTGAGGCAAAGTTGGCGGTTCCCGCCCAACCCCGCCCGGCCCCCGGGCCCCGGGCTCCCGCCCCCTCTCCACAACCGCCTCGGAACCGGTACATCCACACCGAGACCACCCGGCTGCTCTGCGCGGGCCCCTACCTCCGGGCGCGCTTCCGCCGCGAGGTCGTGTCGGAGCTGGTGGAGCACAGCGGGCGGACGGTGGCGCCCTCGGCCGGTGCCGATGTCGTGCCGGTACTGGCCCACGCGTTACGGGCGCGCAGGCTCGAGTTACGGGCCGGCGGCTGGATCGCACTCCTGGGGGTGCTCTTCCTGCTGGCGGACTACTTCGGGGAGAGCTTCGGCTGGATGACCTCCTGGAGCCTGGCCGAGGCGTACGGCCGCAGCTATGTCGAGCAGAGCTTCTTCCTCCCCACCGACGTGCTGAAGGTGCTGGGCGTGCTGGACGTGCTGGACGGCGCAGGCCACCGTCCGGGCTCCGGCGTCTGGGCGTGGAACTACACCATCGTGAGCGCGCTGCTGTGGGCCGTACGAAGCGCCTCAAGGCGCGGCACCAGCGTCTACTCCCTGGACGGCCTGCCCGTCCCGCGCCGGGGCCGACTGGTGGCTCTCGTCCCCCAGGTGCTGATGGCCCTCTACTGGGCGGCGGCGCTGGCCGCCGTGTGGAACTACTCCGCGAACTGGATGGCGGTGGTCTTCCCGCTGCTGATGGTGATCCCCGTGTGGCGGCACCGCAACGCGGTGGAGGCGGTGATGCACGAACGTCTGGGCGCCGAGGTCTTCGGCGAGCTGCCCCGGGAGGAGCTGACCGGCCCCGAGTGGCTGCGGGAGATCGGCCGCGCCATCGACAGGGAACAGAACTCGGGGATCGTCCTGTACGAACCGTCCCGGCCGTTCGTCGGGTCGGGGGGTGCCCTGCCGCCCTGGTCGCTCGTGATGGACCTGCGCCGCAGACAGGGGGCGGACTCCGAGCCGCTCACCGCGGCCGGGGTGCTCGACTGCGTACGCGAGCGGCTGGCGGACCTCGGCCGGCTGCCGGCCCCTCCTTCGGGCCTGGACCGGCTCAGGGGCGTGGAGATCGACGAGTTGGTGTACCTGCCGTCGGGGCCGGCCAGGAGCCGGGCCGATCACGGGGAGACCGCCACGGAGCTGCACCGGTCCGCTTCGGTCGGCGAGGGCGGCGAGGCGCGGCGGCATTTCCTGCGGGTCCGGGTCGCCGCGTGGGATCACCAGGTGGTGGTCTCCGTGCTGGTACGGGTGCACACCCAGGGCGAGTTGCTGGTGCTGGAGGTCGTACCGCACGTACTCGATCCGCTCGAACCGGCCTTCGGACTCGTTGACGCCCTGGTGGAGCGGGGCCGTTTCCCGGCGACCTCGGCGGCACGAGCGCTGCTGAGCGCGCCTGCCTCCGGGGTGGCGGCGGTCTTCTCCGCCGTGCGCACGGTGACCGGCGCGGTCCGTCGGGCGGTGCGGTTCCGGTTGCGGGGAAGCCCGCTGGAGATCCCGGCCGAGGGAGCGGCAGTGTCCGTACGCGAACTGGCCTCCCGGCCCGGGAAGTCGGCGTTGCAGCGGATGGACGTCAGCCGCTACCTCCGGACGATCCAGGAACGCATCGGTACGGGGGCCCTCCAGGCGCTGAGTGAGAAGGGCCATGACACGGGCCTGCTGGAGCAGCAGATCGTCGAGGTGAGCAACGGCGGTGTCTACATCGGGTCGATGAGCGGAGGGGCCGTGGCGACGGGCCGGGGCGCCAGGGCGCGGGCCGTCGGAGCGATGCGGCAGATGGTCCGCTGAGGGGGCGGCCGGCCGTCGGGCCGGCGGAAGGGCACCTGATGAACGGCGAGAACGGCCAACAGAACAGCGGGGAGAGGGACATGGACGGACAGAGCGACGCGGAGAGCGGCGGGCGGCAGCCGGTCTCCGGCGACGAGCCGGCGGGTGCGGATCCGCCGGGCGGGATCGTCATCGGGGAGTTCGGCGGAGGAGCCACCGCCGTCGGCAGGAACGCGAAGGCGGAGGACGCCGGCAGGCGGATCGGCCGGGCGGACGGCGTGGCCGGGCCGCCGCCCGTCGTGGCGCCGCTTCCCGGTGGCATCTCCATCGGACGGATGACCGGCGGCGCGGCGGCCTCGGGCCCCGGCGCACAGGCCATCGACCGGTCGCACCGGTTAATCGAGGCGACGCCCCAACTCATCGACGCACTGCTGCTGTTGCGGGGCCAGACGGGCGTGATGGGGGCGGAGGCCGCCGAGGCCGAACGGGAGATCCGGGACACCGGCGGGGTGGAGCGGGGCCGGCTGCAGCGGCTGGGAGCGCTGACGGCCCGGGCGGCCCGGTCCGTGGGCGAACAGACGGCGGCCGGGGTGGCCTCCGGGGTGATCAGCGGAATGCTGACATGACCGGATGGGAGACGGAGAACCAGCGGTGGGAGCCCTCCCCCGACCCGGACGCCCAGCGGCGGCACACCAGGGAATGGGGGCTGCGGGCCGCGGCCTCCGTACTGGCCTCGGCCGTGCTGGCCACGGTCGCCTTCGGAGGCATGCTGCTGCTGTTCGATGACAACGAGGCACAGGGTGCCCAGACGTCGGCGGAGACCACCCCCGGGGCGAACGGGACAGACGAGTCGGAGGGGACCGACGGGACGGAAGAGACCGACGGGACCGACGGGTCCGACGGGTCCGACGGGTCCGACGGGTCCGACGGGTCCGACGGAACGGACACCGGGGCCGCGTCCGAACCCCCTCCCGGCTTCGGGATCCGGGAAGACGCGCAGGGCTTCCAGGTACAGGTCAGGGAGGGCTGGGAACGCAGGGAGGAACAGCGCGACGAGGGCGTCGTCGTCTACTACGAGACGGACGGCGGGGACGGCCTGCTTCAGGTCTACCGGATCTCCGAGCCGGACTACACACCGGCCGACGCGCTGAGGGAGACGGACAGGATCATGGGCCGGACCGAGGGTTACCAGCGCATCCGGCTGGAGGAGGCGGACGCCTCCGGCGGATCGCAGAGCGCCGAACTGGAGTACCTCGTGACGCGCGCCGACGGAACGCAGCGGCGGGCGCTGCTCACAGGGTTCGTCGACGAGGAGGAGGTGAGGTGGGTGGTCCTGGTCGCCGGGCCCGACGAAGAGTGGGACGCAACGTACGCGGAATCGGCCAGGGTGGGCGCCGCCTCGTTCTGCGCCCAGGCCTACTGCGCGGCCACGCCCTGAGCCACCGTGTCCCCCTCCTCCCCCTCCCGCCCCGGCCGCTCGGTCCAGGCGCAGCCGACCGGTACGGGCTGCCCGTCGCGCGGGGCGCACCAGCTCACCCGCCCCCACTCACCCGCCTGTTGGCCCAGGGCGACCGGCACGCTCCAGGGGCGGCCGGAGAGCCCTCTTCCGACCGCCTTCACGCACGCCTCCTGGACGGTGAAGATCCAGGCGAACTCCCCTCTGCGCCTCTCCTCCGGCACGGCGATCAGCGCTTCGGCGTCCGCGGGCGAACAGCACAGGCGCAGCAGTCGGCGGCCGACGACGGACGGGGTCTGCACGTCGACACCGACGTCGCGGCCTCTGCCGACGGCCGCGGCGACCCAGCCGGAGGAGTGCGAGAGGCTCACCCCCAGACCGGGCCGGCCGGGCAGGTACGGCCGGCCGCCCGGCCGTGCGGCGACCGGCCCGTCCCGGAGGTCCTCGCCGATCTCCCGCAGCAGGGCGCGCAGCAGGGTCCGCGAAGCGGCGTACTCCACGGCACGCCACGGCGGCAGCCGCGAAGCCGCCGCACGGTCCCTCACGGTGACCGGCAGCGCGTCCAGCACCTCCTCGTTCCGGCCGACCAGGTAATGCACGCCCTCGGCGGCCGTGCGCAGCCGGGCCGGGCCCGGGCCGGTGGCGTTCAGAGCCGGTCCGGCACCCGCCGCAGGTTGCGGATCGGGCGGGCGATCAGGAGCGCGGAGGCGGTGAGGAAGGAGACCACGACGCCCACCATGAGCACCGTCTTGGGGGAGAACAGGCCGACGGCGGGGCCGGCCAGCGCGCTGCCGATCGGGTACATGCCGACGGAGCCCGCGACCTCGTACGCGTGGATGCGGTTGAGCATCTCGCCGGGCACCTGGGTCTGCACGCTGGTGGACCACATGACGCCCCAGATGCCGATCCCGGTCCCGACCGCGACCTGGGCGAGCATGAGCAGCGAGACCGGCCAGCCGAGCACGATGCCGAGCGGGTAGAGGGGGTACGCCATCATCGCCACGGCCCCCGCGGCGAGCGGCCGTTCGGGCTTGTAGCGGATCGCCAGCAGACCACCGATGATGGTTCCGGCGCCCAGCGCGGCGTTGACCAGGCCGAAGGCGCGCGCACCGTGTTCGGGCACGATGACACCGGCGGCCAGCGAGAGCTGGGGCCCCCAGGCGAGCACCGCGTAGAACATCCAGATCACGATGACGCCCCAGAGCCAGCTGCGGGACCAGAACTCCCGCCAGCCGACCGCCAGGTTGTGCCACATGGACTCGCCGGCCGGCGGGGCGGGCACCACGCCGAGCTTGAGCACGAACAGGCATATCGCGCTGGTCCCGTAGGCGACGGCGGAGATCACCATCACCCAGCCGGTGGACCCGAACCCGACCAGGGTTCCGGCGAGTGCCGGGCCGCCGAGGCCGGTGATCGCCTCCGACGTACGCAGGATGCCGTTGGCGCCCTGCACGTCCCGGGAGACCAGCGGCACGGTCGAGGCGGCGCCGGGCTGGAAGAGCGCGTTGGCGGTACCGGCGACCACCAGCAGCGAGTACAGCTGCCAGAGGTGGTCGATGCCGTGGATGAACAGGAGGGCGAGCAGGACGTGCGCGACCAGGTTGGCCAGGTCCGCGATGATCATCATCCGGCGGGCGGTGAACCGGTCGGCCAGCACTCCGCCGAACAGCACCAGGCCGGCGAACGGGGCGACCAGGAAGGCCATCGAGTAGCCCGCGGTCTCCAGGCCGTACCCGTCGATGAGCAGACCGGCCGCGACCGCGACCGGCAGCATGGCCCAGCTGAGCAGGCCCGCGCTGCGGCCGACGAAGTAGAACTTGAAGTTACGGGACCAGATCGCCGGTTCCCCCGCGGACGGACCCCCGCCGGACCCGCCGGGGCCGTCCTTGGGCGGCGGAGGAGGCGGTTCCGCCGCAGCGTGCTCTGCCAAGCGCTCTTCCATGGCCGTTCAAATCCTTCAGTCGTTGATCGGGGTCTTCAGGGGGTGTTCAGGGGCGTCTTCGCCGGCAGCCTGGTCATGCGCCGCCTGTGGGGGCGGCCGTCGCCGCGAGTTCCCCCACGGTGACCAGTTCCAGGCCGCGTTCGAGCAGGCCCTCGATGATCGACGGGAGGGCCTGTACGGTCTGGCCGCGGTCGCCGGCGCCCTCGTGCATCAGCACCACCGAGCCCGGTCCGGCGCCCTCCAGGACGGTCGCGGCGATCCGCTCCGGCCCCGGCCTCGACCAGTCGCGGGCGTCCACGTCCCACATCGTCACGGTGGTCGGGTGCCCGTCCAGGGCGGCCAGCACCTCGGGGGTCAGGGACCCGTACGGCGGCCGGAACCAGGCCGGGGCCCGGCCGGTCAGCCGGTCCAGCTCCTCCGCCGTGCGGTCGAGCTGGTCGCGCAGCTCCTGGGCCGTCAGGTCGGGCAGGAAGGGGTGCGACCAGGAGTGGTTGCCCAGCTCGTGGCCGGCCGCGTGGATCCGCCGTACCTCGTCGGGCAGCGCCACGACATGGTGGCCGACACAGAAGAAGGTCGCGCGGGCCCCGTAGCGCTCCAGGATCTCCACCACCTGGCGGGTGTACACCGGGTCGGGGCCGTCGTCGAAGGTGAGCGCGACCCGGGGGGTGTCGCGGCGGCCGTGGTCGAAGCAGCCTCCGGCCTCCGTCAGCGCCGCCCGGCCCGGCTCACCGCGCCGTACACCCTCGAAGTACTCCTCCGCGCGGCCGGCCAGCGTGCCGCTCTCGGCGGTCACCCGGGCCAGCGCACCGGGCGCGGTCCGGGCCTGCTCCGCGAGCTGTCCGGCGGTCACGGAGCCGAACCGGGGGCGCGGGGGCAGCAGCCAGGGGTCCGCGCGGTACACCTCCAGGCCTGCCGCCGTCATCGGGCCGTCGAGCAGCCCGTTGGTGGAGTCCAGGACCACGGCCGGGGCCTCGCCGTCGCCCAGTTCCCGGAGCCAGGCGATGAGTTCGGCGACCCGGCCGCCGCCCCAGCTGCTCGGCTCGGCGACCCGGTGTCCCGCGTCGTCCAGGACTTCCACCCGGTAGCCCGTCTCGGTCCAGGCGATTCCCGCGTACTGCTTGCTCATCGGTCCCCCAGCGCTGTCGCCTCGGCCACGATCAGCCCCTCGACCCCGCGGAGGAACTCCTCCATCCCCGTACGGCTTATGACGGCCGGGTCGGCGGTCATGGCCAGGTCCAGGGCGCCCGGCGCGGTCAGCGCGTCCACCGCGATGGAGACGTTCCTGCGGGGCAGGAACTCGGTCGGCCAGGTCAGTTCGGTCCGGCCGGTCAGTTCGCTCAGCGGGGCCGTCGGCCGCTCCACGGTGTCGAACGGGCCGACGGCCGGGTCGCGGGTGTCGTTCCACCAGTACGAGTGGTCGGCCGCCGCCTCCTTCTCGATCAGCCCCGCCACCTCGCGGTCCAGCGCCCACTTGTCGTACGCGGCGTGGCGGAACGCGCCGAACGCGACGGACCTGGTCCGCCGAACCGCGTCCGCGAAGTCCTTGTCCGCGTCCGTGAGCCGGAACAGCGCCTCCTGCGCCACCGTGGAGACCGTCGCGGCGGCGGCCGGCTGGAACCGGTTGCCCACCACCACCTGGAAGAGCACATCGCCGCTGCCGGACGACAGGGCCAGCTGGTGGGAGACCGCCCCCAGCAGCACGGCGGCGTCGCTGACCCCCAGCTTCTCGGCCACCTGCCCGACGGCGACGGCCAGCGCGGGCGAGCGCAGCAGCGCGTTGGGGAAGCGCCGGGTGGGGTCGTCCGCGAGCTCCGGGGCGGCGGGGTTCCGGAAGATCTGCCGGGGCCCGGCGGTGAGCTGCTCGATCCAGTAGCGGCGGGCCGCCTCGTCCCGGCGGCGGCCCAGCGGGGACGCCTGGACCTCCGCGGCCTCCAGGGGCTGGACGGCGGGGCGGGAATCCCGCAGCGACACGGCGGTCTCCCCCGCCTGGACCGACTCCAGGTCGCGGAGCAGCCGGCCGAGGCCCCAGTAGTCCATCCCGGTGTGCGCGCCGACCAGCACCAGGCGGTGGACCAGGCCCCCGCTCTCCACCAGGCCGACCCTCAGGGGCCACTCCCGCGTGTGGTCGAAGGAGCGCCCCGCCAGCTGCCCCAGCAGGGCTGCGCTCACCTCGGGGGCCAGCTCCGCCGAGCTCGTACGGATCTCGACCGGAAGCTCACCGCTGCCGTCCACGACCTGCTCCAGGCCGTCCTCGCCGTGCGGCAGGAACCGGGTGTGCAGGCTGTCGTGGAGCAGGAGCAGCTCCGTCAGGTCCGCGAGGACGCGGGAGACGGGGCGGGGCGGGGAGACGGGGAGCTCGACCGGCAGGTTGTAGCGGGGGGCGTCGTCGCCGAGCCGGGAGACGACCCCCCAGATCGCCCGCTGCCCCCAGGTCGCCGGGCCGGTCCCGGCTCTCGCGGAGTCCAGCCTGATGGTCCGGTACTCGGCCGTCGTCATCGTGTTCCCGCCTTCCCTTCCGTTGCTTCGTCGGATGTCCGTCGCTTCGTCCGATGTCTGTGGTGGCTCTGTGCTCTCTGTGCTCTCTGTGACTCACTGCAGTGGCCGGGCCGGACACCTCACCGCGTCCGGCCCGGCCGGGTGCGCTACGGGGTGCCGGCGAAGAGCGCCACGTGGGTGCGGCCGGTGCGGGGGTCCGTGTCGCAGAGCACGACCCGCCGGTGGTCGCGCTGCCACTCCTGCCAGTGGTCGGCCAGCTCCAGCCAGAGGCTGGTGCAGTAGCTGCCCGGGGCCACCCGGTGCACCGCCCCGTGGTCCGGGATGTCCTCGGTGACCCAGGGCCCGAGCACCAGCAGCGTCCCGTCCTCCCCGAGCTCCCGGTCCAGGGCCGTGGCCGCCGAACCGGCCGAGTGCGCCCGGACGAACCGCAGCCCGTCCCCGGTGGAGGCGCCGAGAACGACGGCCGCGGCCGAGTCGATCAGCGGGTTCTCCTGGACCAGCGGGAAGGCGGTGGGCAGGGTGGTCTGCTCCAGCACCGCGATCACCACCTCCGCGGCCCGCCCCGAGCGGTGGTACGCCGATGCGATCCGCAGCGCGGTGAAGGGCGCGGCCAGACCCTGCTGGCCGATCGCGAAGTTGACCGCCCGGCCGCCGAGGTGCTCGGTCAGGTGCGGTGCGACGGCGGTGAACGGCACCACGTCCGGGAGGGCGTGGGCGACGATCGCCAGCTCCGGCCGGCTGCCGCCGACGCCCTCGTCGGCGACGAGCAGGTCCACGAGGTCGCGGTGGTGGACGTGCGGTCCCCGGCTCAGCAGCTCCTCGTCCGGCTTCTCCCCGAAGGGGGTGAGCAGGTCGCGGAAGTAGTCGAGGGCGGCCGGGACGCCTTCCGGCGCCCGCCCCCGCGGTGAGCGCACCGATGCGGCGGCGCGGACGGCGAGCCCGCTCATGACGTCCCCTCTTCCTTGCGGATGGCGGCCTCGACGTAGTCGGCGAAGGAGCCGAGCGTCCGCAGGTCGTCGATGTCGAGCCCCTCCGGGTCGACCGAGATCCCGGTCGCCTCCTCGACGCTCATCAGCATCCCCAGTACGGCGATGGAGGTGAGCTGCAGTTCGTCGAAGAGGGCGGTCTCCTCGGTGAGCCCGCTGACCGGCCGCTCCAGCACCTCACTGAGCGCGTTCTCGATGGTCAGCAGCAATTCCTGACGCTCCATCAGACACCGCCTCCCGCACGGTGGGTGATCACCATCGCGCCGAAGGTCGCGCCCAGGCCGACGGAGACCAGCAGGTAGTGGGCGCCGTCGACCAGGCGGCCCTCGTCCCGCAGGGTGGTGTAGTTGACGAAGACGTCGGAGGCGTAGGTGTGGCTGAAGCGCGGGACGTTGTCCAGGAACACCTTTTCCGGCTCCACCTCCAGCTCCTTGATGGTCTGCCGCCACGCCAGCTTGTTGACGTTGTGCGGGATCACCAGGTCGACCTCGTCGAGCGTCAACCCGGCCTCCGCCAGGGCCTCGTGGATGACGTCGGCGATCCGCCGGCCGTACTGCTCCCCGAACTCGGTGTTCTGCTCGGGGGTCAGCTCCAGCCACTGGGCGTACTCGCCCAGCGTCCGGATGGCGAAGGACCGGACCACATCGCCCTCGCCGTCCAGGGTGATCAGACAGGAGGCCGCGGCATCCGCCATGATCGAGGTGTTGGGGATGTGCTGGACCATCGGCGAGTACGCCTGCTCGCCGGTGACCATCAGGGCGTACGCACCCTCGGCGCCCTCCGCGCGGAGCAGTTCGCCGAGCACCTCGATGGCGCCCAGACTGCTGACGCAGGCCTGGTGGCTGAAGCCGAAGGCCTCGGCGTCGGGCAGACCGAGGTCCGCCCCGACCACCTGGGCGATGTCCACGTCGGGCGGGGCCACCGCCTGGGTGGTGTGGGCGTACGCCAGGTACTCCACCCGGCCGTCCTCGGGCAGGGCCTCCAGGGCGGCGCGGGCGGCGGGCCGCAGCAGGTCGAGCAGCGGGAGCTCGGGGTCGAAGCGGAGGGTGTCCAGGCCGTAGAACTTGCGGAACACCCCGAGCTGGGCCCTGTGCAGGCCCAGCCGCTCGCCCAGCTCCTCGATCCGTACGCTGCGTTCGGGCAGGTACGACTCGATCCGCTCCAGGGTGATGCGCCGGTCCTTGGTCGGCTGTCCCATCAGTCCGTCACGACCTCGGCGCGGATCAGCCACAGCCGGTTGGCGCCGCGGCGGCCCCGCGGCTGCACCTCGTACGGCCAGCGGCCCTCGCCGGCGCCGGGCTGGCCGGGCTCACGCAGGTCGGTGGTCTTCCAGCCGTTCGCGGTCAGGAACTCCTCGGGCTCGTCGGTGCCGAACACCCACGGCGTGCCGTCGGCGGCGAGGTGGTCCAGGAAGCGCTTCGAGAACGGGCTGCGCAGCATGGCGCGCCCGAGGAGGTCGAAGGCCAGGTGGCTGCCGGGGGCCGAGGCGGAGGCGAGCAGCTGCAGCAGTCCGCCGGCCTGCTCCTCGGTGAGGAAGAAGGTCAGCCCCTCGGCGACCCACAGGGTCGGGCGGTTGCGGTCGAAGCCGGCGGCCTCCAGGGAGGGCAGCCACTCCTGGGTGAGGTCGGCGGAGACCTCGCGCCGGTCGGTGCGCGGCTCGGCCCCCAGCGCGTCGAGCCGGCGGCGCTTCTCGGCGATCAGCAGCGCGTGGTCGACCTCGTAGAGCTCGGTGCCGTCGGGCCAGTCGAGCCGGAACGCACGGGTGTCCATGCCCGCGGCGATCAGCACCACCTGCTGGATCCCGCTCCCGGCGACGATCTCCCGGATCGCGTCGTCCAGGAACCGGGTCCGGATGGAGATGAACGGCAGCACGCCGCCGCCGACGTAACGCTCGATCAGTTCGAAGCCCCTGGGCGCGGCCAGGTCGCGGGCGAGCGGGTCGACGAACAGCGCGTCCTCCCGCTCGGACTCCTGTGCGCGGGCCGCGGCCATCCACTGTGCGGTGTAAGAGACTGCATCCATGGTGAAGACCCCTCCTCGGGATCGGAAGAATCCTGGGGATCAGGCGAAGAACGCCTTTTCGATGGTGGCGAGGGTCTGGAAGTCCTCGATGTCGATGGCGTCGAAGTCGATCTCGACGCCCGCCGCGTCCTCGATGGTGTAGACGAGCTCGACGAAGGCGAGCGAGTCGACCAGCCGGCTCTCGATGAGGTCGACGTCTGCGGCGAGCTCGGTGCGCTCGGGGTGACGGCCGAGGATCCAGTCCCGGACCTTGTCGATACCTGCGGAACTCATGGCATTCCCTTCGAAGTCACTGATCCAGCGAGATGGGTCGGTCGAGAGGTGGTGGCGGCCGCGACGGCGATCGCGAAGCCGGCGTCGTGGCTGATGCTGACGTCGATCGGGCCGAGTCCGGCGTGCTGCGCCAACTCGGCCGCCGTGCCCGAGAGCCGGACCCCGGGCCGGCCGCCGGGGCCGCGCAGGACCTCGATGCCCTGCCAGGGGACCGGCCTGCCGACAGCGCCGAGGAGCTTGAAGACGGCCTCCTTGGCGGCCAGCCGGCCGGCGATCCCGGCCCGGTCGGGGGCCCCGTCAGGGGTCCGGGAGGCGGCCAGTTCCTCGGTGGAGAGGAACCGTCTGAGCACCGGTCCGATGTCGGGGTCCAGCAGTTCGCCGACCCGGGCCAGCGGCACGAGGTCGACGCCGATGAGGGGCTGGCTCACGACGGTTCGGCGGCGGTGCGTACGGCGTCGAGCGCGGCACCGAGGTCCGCGTCGAAGTGCTCGGTCAGGACGGCGAGCCAGCGCTCCAGGCCGAAGGCGACACAGGAGGTGTAGGCGTGCTCCCCGGACTCCAGGCGGATGGAGCACCGCTCGCCGAAGAAGTTGCGGTGGGTGTTGACCGAGGCGATCGCCAGGTCGCCGTACTGGAACTCGTACTTGACCGGGCTGAGCTTCTGCATCAGGGCCCGGCCGCTGTCGTTCTGGAAGAACGGGTCGCCGGCCGCTTCCCGGCCCAGCTCGATGCCGAGCGCGGCGGCGAAGGACTGGATTCGCCCGGTGAAGCGGGCCAGCACCTCCTGGGTGTGGTCGAAGCTGCCGAGCGCGACGATCTCGCGCATCTGGAAGCTGGCGAGGCGGCGCAGCCCGCTGTAGTGGTCCTCGTTGCGGAAGCACCGGTTGACCAGGGTCACCAGGGAGTCGTCGGCGACCTGGCCGCCCTCGTGGAAGAGGTACGCGCCGTAGCAGGTGGCGTGCGGCAGCCCGTAGCGCGCCTCGGTGACAGCCCCGGGCCCGAACTTGCCTGCCACCGGTTTGAACTGATCGTCCGTCAGTTCCAGCGAACCGGCCACCCAGGCGAGGTGGGGGAAGTTGGTGTAGACGTCGAACTTCTCCAGGTCGGTCACCGGGAAGAGCGGCGGGGCGCTGATCTCCTCGGCGCCGTCCGCCAGCCCCCAGCCGGTGAAGATCCGGTCGAGCTCCTTGACGAGCGCGGTGGCCTGCGGCCCCAGGATGGCCAGGGCGGGCTCGCCGTCGCTGCCGGTAAGTCGGGTCGCCGTCATCGGATGAGTCCCGTCTTCTCCAGGTACTTGGCGGTCTTGCGGAAGGTGCGCAGCTCGGCCTCGGCCCGGGCCGGGGATTCCAGCAGGGCCCGGCGCAGCTCGTGCGGGCGCTCGATACCGGCGTCGCGGTACACCTGGGGGTGGTAGAGGGATTCGAAGCTGTGCTTCATGTAGCGGCGCAGGTACGTGGAGACCTCGTCCAGCTCCTGCTCGGTGGCGGTCTGCTTCAGGTCCTGGTGGAGCAGGTTGACCAGTTCGCGGCCGAAGGCGATGTGCCGGGACTCGTCCTGGTGGTGGATCCGGTTGATGCCGCGGATCGTCTCGTGCAGCCGCTCGTCCTCGGCCATCGCCGAGTTGAAGTGGTCGACCAGCTCCTCGAAGATCAGGATGCGGGCGAAGACCAGCAGGCTCCGGATCTTGTCCGAGGGGACGGCCGCCTCGGCGCCGCCGGCCGGCTGCCGGTAGATCTTCTTGCCGTAGCGCAGGCAGAATTCGGCGAAGAACCACATGTGCTCGTTCTCCTCACCGATGAAATGGTGGAAGAACTCCGACGGTGTCTCGAATCCGGCGGTGTGAATCCGGTTGACCACCTCGACGAGCAGTTCCCGGATGCCGTGGACATTGAGACTGTAGAAATTGACACTCTCATGCTTGGAAAGCGTGTGGAGCTGCTCGGGAGTGAGCTTCTCGGCCCATTCCGTCCCGTATGTGGTGGTGAGCTCGGGGCTCATCCACCACATGTCCTCGGGGAGCTGGTCCGGCCACTCGAAGAGCCGGTACGGGTTGTAGTAGTCATCGATCGACTTGGTGGCGAGCCGGTCCAGGATTCCCCGAAACCGGTCGTTCCGGTCGATCACGTCGCTGACCATCGAGTGATTCCTCCGTTCGCTTCGAGGCTCTTTGCTGAATCCAGATTAGGAATCCGGGCACGGGTTCCTCAATGCCCGGAACCGGCTGCCGAATTCGGCCAGTGGGCCGTTCCGGTTCTGGTCAGGGATTCCCTCACGGAGTTGCTCGATGGCCGGAACCGGCTGCCCTATCCGGTCAGCGGTCGGACCGGCCCGTGACGGGCGCGCGGCGATTTCCACGCGACCGTCATGGGGCGCGCGGCGATGTCCACGCGTCCGCCACGGGCGCGCGGCAAGCTCCACGCGTCCGTCACCGGCGCGCGGCGATCTCCGCGCGCAGGGCGGCGTTCTCCTCCTCCAGCCGGGCGAGGCGTTCATGGACCGGGGCCAGGGCCTCGGAGACCTCGCGCTGGCTGAAGCGGGGGGTGATGTGGTTGGGGCAGTTCCAGGCGTACGCCTCGACCCGGATGGTGACGATCTGTTCGACCTTGCCCTCGGTACGGGGCGACTCCAGGCGCTCGGCGAGCTCAAGGTGCTCGTCGACCGGCAGGGCGGTGGCGTGGCCGAACAGCTTGAGGCGGGTCTGGCGGGCGTGGTCGATGAAGAAGAGCGCGACCCGGTCGTCACCGCGCACGTTGCCGGTGGTGACGTACTGCCGGTTGCCCCGGACGTCCAGAAAGGCGAGCGTGCAGGGGTCCAGGATGTGGACGAACCCCTGCGGGCCGCCCTTGAACTGGATGTACGGCCAGCCGGTCTCGCCCACACTGGCGAAGAGGAAGCCGTCGAGGCTGCGGATGAAGTCGGCCGACCGCGCGTCGAGCGGATCGGGCTCCTCGACCGGTTCCCGTACCCGGCGGCCGGCCGCCTTGGCGCTGCCCATCTCCTCCTGGACCTGGCGTACCGCGGTGGTCTGCGCGAGTTGGTTGAAGCGGCTCATACGGCACTCCTCAGGGCCAGGTCGACCAGGCCGGTTCGGGCGGCCAGCACGCCGGCCTGGAAGCGGCTGCTGGCTGACAGGTCCTGCATGATCGTGGCCACATGGCGGCGGAAGGTCCGCTCGGACATGCCCACACGGCGGGCGATGACCTCGTCCTTGGCACCGGAGGCCAGCAGGGAGAGCAGGGTCACCTTCAGCTCCTCCATGGTCCCGGCGTAGCCGGCCGCACCGGAGTCGAAGTCCACGGCGGACTCCCAGACCCTGGCGTGCAGTCCGGCCAGGAAGGCCGCGACCGTACTCTCGTAGACGACGGCGATCTCACCGTCCTCACCGGACGGGATGAAGGCGGTCTTCCGGTCGAACACCAGGAAGCGGTCGCTCACTTCCTTGGTGGTGCGCACCTGGCCCCCCGCGGGCAGGAGTTCACCGAGGTGCGCGCGCGTCCCCGAGTCGCCGCGCGCGGTATGGGGGTAGAGGATCCGCCCCCGCGCACCGCGCCGCAGCGCCTCCAGGACCAGCGGGCGGGCCAGCCGCAGCTCACGGGTCTCGCGGGCCACGCAGGGCTGCATCACCAGGACCTCGGTGGTGCAGCTCTGCGCGGCCTCCAGCAGCCGCAGCTCGATCTCCTCCTGGTCACCGGTGATCACCACCGGCTCGGTGCGGGTTCTGGCCTGCTTCTCGAAGGCCGCCACGAAGGAACTCAACTGCCCCTTGAATCCGGCGAGTCGGTGGCGGCTGTCGAGGATCTCCCGCTCCAGGGGGACCAGCAGCTCCATCTGGGCGGCCTCCGGACTGACCGCGACCAGCCGGTCCGTGCCACCCTCCGCCGCTTTGACCAGGCGCAGTTCGCGCAGCACGCCGACCGCCTGCTCGGCACGGTGCGCCGGTACACCGAGCTCCTCCGCGATCCGGGCCGGATCGAACGCCCCTCGCCCGATGGCGCGTTCATAGACAGCGATCACGAACTCGTCCATCTCGTCCGCCCGTTGGTCTCCCCCGAGCGGGGCCTGTGCCGCGAATTGCATCGTTACCTCATTCTGAGCGCGCGGATGATGTTGGCCTGGCCGAAGGGGAGAGCGGCCGGAACATGCCCCGCACAGGCGGCTGCGAAGGCCACCGGGAGCTGGGGCGACATGTCACCTCATGAGTCGGCACGGGGACGGGCGGTGGGGTGCGAAGCGGTTCGGTGCCGCCACAGTACGGTCCCGGACTGGTCGGTCTCCTACAGCTGGACCAGAGGCCGACGAGCACCCCGGGAGGCCGGTTCGGGCCGGACAGACCGGTGCTGGCCTAGGGTTACGCCGCCCGCCGCCGGCCGGCCCGGGGTGACCGGCAGAACTCGTACAACTGCCGGAGTAGTTGTCCTGCCGCCGGAGCCCTCAGCAGCTCAGCCCCAGGCTGACGACACCCTCGACGGCCGCTGCCGCGTCGCCGCGCCGGGTGAGATCGCGCGCGAGGTAGTCGCAGCCGTTCTCCCGGTGCGCCGCGCCGATGCGGCGCAGCGCCAGCGCCTGCCCGTCGGGCCAGCCGGCCTGCCGCGCGAGCTCCAGCCCACTGCCGAACAGCTCCACCGCCTGCGCCCTGTTCGCCAGCGCCCAGTGGCATTCGGCGCGCCGCAGCTGGGCGGCGGCCTGGGCCCGCAGCTCGCCGTCCGCGACGGCGGCGAAGAGTCCGGCGGTCGCGACCTTGAGGCACTCCCCCGTGTACATCCCCACCGAGAGGAAGCTGTGCAGGCTCTCCGCCAGCCGCCAGGCGATGGTGGTGAAGCCGGAGCCGGCCGCCTGCAGCACGGCGCCGGCCAGGTTCTCCCGCTCGCTGTCCAGCCACTCCGAGGCCTCGCCGTGGTCCGAGAAGACCAGCGCGGCCGAGGGCGGGGCCCCGGCGGACGGGCCCGCCCCCGGCTCCGCCGGGTAGAGCAGCCGGGCCGCCGCGTCGGCGTGGTAGAGGTACCACTCGAAGAGCCGCTGTCGGGCGGCGTGCGCCTCCTGGCCGCTGACCAGTTCGCGGGCGTAGGAGCGCACCAGGTCGTGCAGCCCGAAGCGGCCGGCCGCCCGCTCCCGCACCAGATGGGCATCCGTCAGGCTCACCAGCAGCCCCGCCGACGCGGCCGAGGTCGAGTCCGTCAGCGCTGCGGCTCCGTTCACCGAGACGTCCGGTCCCGGCATCAGGCCCAGGAGCCGGAACATCCGCCGGGCCTCGGCCGGGAGCGCGAGGTAGGAGAGGTCGAAGGCGGCCCGCACGGTCGAGCGCCGGTCCCCTTCGATGCGCAGCCGGCTGAGCATGTCGTCGCCCGCCAGCTCGGCGCAGTAGTCGGCGATGCCCGTGTCGCGGGCCACCAGGTTGGCACCGGCGATCCGGATGGCCAGCGGCAGGCCGCCGCAGAGCTGCACGAGCCTGCGGGCCGCCTCCTCCTCGGCCGTGGCCCGGCACTCGCCGATGATGCTGCCCAGCAGCCGGCGGGCCTCGCCCGGATCGAGGACGTCCAGGGCGAGCTGGCGGGCGCCGTCGCTCGCGACCAGGCCCGCGAGCCGGCTGCGGCTGGTGATCACCACCGCACAGCCCCGGGCGCCCGGGATGAGCGGCCTGACCTGCTCCGCGTCGCGCGCGTTGTCCAGCACGATCAGCATCTGCTTGTCGGCGAGCAGCGTGCGGTACAGCGCCGCCGCCTCGTCCTCGTCCGCGGGCAGCCGGTCGGGCGGCGCGCCCAGGGCCCGGAGGAACTGCGCCAGGACGTCGCCGGGACGCAGCGTGGGAAGCGGGGAGTGGCCGCGCAGGTCGACGAAGAGCTGCCCGTCCTCGAAGTGCTTCCGCCGCGCGTGTGCCCAGTGCTTGGCGAGGGCGGTCTTGCCGACGCCGGGCGCGCCGACCACCGCCACCACGTGGGCGCGCCCCCCCGGGTCGGGCGAGAGGAGGGTGTCCAGCTCCCGCAGCTGCCGTCGCCGTCCGACGTAGGCGCCGGCCATGGCAGGCAGCTGGGCCGGGGACGGGCCGACGGGCGCCGTGCGGCCGGCCGGTGCGGGACGATCCGGGCGCTGCGCGAGGGGCAGTTGCTGGCGCAGCACCCGCAGGTGGGCGTCGCGGACCTCGGCGCTGGGCGCGATGCCCAGCTCCTTGTCGAGCCGGTCGCGCAGGCGGCTGAAGACGTTGAGCGCGGCGGCCTGCTCCCCGCAGCTGCCGAGGGTGAGGATAAGCCGGGCGTGCAGCCCCTCGTGCAGCGGCTCGGTGTTCACCATGTCCCAGAGCAGCGGGACGGCCTCCTCGGGCCGGCGCAGCAGCAGTGCCGTGTCGGCGTACAGCAGCACCGCCTTGACCCGCCGCTCGTTGGCCACCACCGCGGCCGGATGCTGGCGCAGCACCGGATCCGCGTCCGCGAGCACCGGCCCCCGCCACCACCGCAGCGCCTGCGTCAGCGACTCGTACGCCGCCCCCGGGTCCGGTGCGCGGTGCAGCCGTTCCGCCTGGGCCAGCAGCTCGTCGAAGTGGCCGAGGTCGATCTGGTTCCGGGACGCCTGGAGCAGATATCCGGTGGGCGTCCGGACGATGGTGGGCGCCGGAACGGTCCGCGGACCGCCCGGCTCCAGCAGCCGCCGCACCTGGCTGACATAGGTGTGGATCAGACTCTGGTGCGAACTGGGCGGCCCGGACGGCCAGAGCGTGTCGGTGATCTCCCGCTGGGTGGAGGGCTCGGGGTGCTTGAGCGCCAGCAGTCCGAGCAGCCGCCGCAGCATCGGACTGGTCACCGGCACGGGGTCCCGGCCGCGCTGGAGGGCGAGCGGCCCGAGGATCAGCAGCCGGGGCCGGGCAGCGCCACGCGGTGGCCCGGTACGGGTGGTGGCCAGCAGCTCCGCCAGCTCACCCCCGGTCAGCTCCAGCACCTCAGCCAGCCGTTGAAGCGTCCGCGCCTGAGGCCGCTGAACCCGGCCGCGCTCGATGTCACGGAGCGCCCGCGTACTGATCCCGGCCCGTAACGCGGCCACCTCCTGACTCAGCCCGGCCCGTCTGCGGAACGCCTGGAGCCGCGGTCCGAACGACCCCTGCTCACCTGCCGGCCCCCCCGGGGCAAGCCCCACGGCCGACGTCCTCTCCGACATGCCATCCCCCTCATCCGATGACCGCCCCCCTCGATCACGACCGGCTGCGGCATTGCGGGCCGTGCACGGCCGACTCTGCAGAGGCTTCGTCGCGGATCAGTTTGGACTAGACCAATGGGTCAGGCAAGGGGACATCCGACGCGCGGACGGGGGCGGGATTCAGGGCCGGGGTCCGGGGCCATGGACCTCGATCGCCCCGGAGGGGACCGGGAGAAATTCCGGACGCTCGGCACCACCGGAGGACACCATGCAAGAAGCCCGGCTCAGACGGGTCCGAGCCGGGCTTCCAATGGGGCCGCCTTCGGGATTCGAACCCGAGACCTACGCATCACGAGACCACGAGCGATCATGTCGGTTGGCGCCCTGTTGCGCTATCTCGTGACGTTTTCCTGATCAGAGCATATGCAGCAGCTTGGCCTGTGCCACCCCGTGCTGCACCGTCACGAGGACGACTGTCCCATTCCCACAACGCGCGGCCGCCCAGCACCGCCGCAAGGCCCAGTCCGCGAAACGCATTCGGGCCCCGGTGCCCTTGGCGCCGGGGCCCGAATGCACTGCTGCACCGCCCACCAGCCCTGATACTGCGCCGGAAAGGCGTACTGCTGGTACTGCGGACTGCGGTACTGCTTGCGGCGACCCCTGATCCACTACGGGCCACCCGGTCCGGGGCCGATCCCGTCGCCGTCCTTCAACGATCCCGGCTTCACAACTCCACCACCGCACCGTCCTGCATCCCGCAACTGCGTCAGTGCTTCACGGCAGTTCATGCCTGCCGGTGCTGCTCGACCTCTTGGCTACGGACAGGACACCAGCTCCAGCGACACCCACATGTCTACATCCGCCACAACAGATTTTCTATGGAAGCTGTCAGTGAAGTCCTACGGTACGCATAGTCGGCCTGATCCTCCGGAGCGGGGCCTCAAGGTGTGAGCGCCGCCGGAAACGGGCAGGCGAGCCAGCACGGCACAAGCGCCACAACCGATTGCAGGTGGGGTGTACGCGCATGAACAGCACGAAGATCACCATCTCAGAGGCGACCCCCGTACCGACCGCGGTCCGGGGCGACAGCGCAGCGGGCGTCAGCCAAGCCCGCCAGGCCGCCCGGGCCTTCACCGACCGCCTGGTCCCAACGCCCTGTCCGGACGTGGCGGACACCCTCGTCCTAGTGGTCTCCGAGCTCGTCACCAACGCCCTGCGCCACGGCGACGGCACCTTCACGCTCCGTCTGAACGCTCACCCCGACGCCGTCGAGGTCGCTGTCGACGACACAAGTCCGCGATGGCCGCGCATGCGGACCCCCGACTTGACCGGTTCCGGCGGCGGCTTCGGCTGGCCCATGGTCAACCGCCTCGCCCGCACGACCGCGGTCACGCACCGGGCAGCCGGAGGCAAAACCGTCACGGCCCTCCTCTCCCGCTGACACCGCCACGGACAGCAAGACCTCCGGGTCACGGGGGAGTGATTCTGGACGCCACCCTCGACGCGGCCCGGACCATCTGATGCGACTGCAACGCAGGGCCGACGCCCTCCCTGCCACTCCGTCCCCGGGCGAAGGGCGGGAACTGCTGTCCGCCGGTACACCGGAGCCGGAGCTGACGAGGCAGCCGTGCCAGGGCCGGTCGGCGTCACGGTGGAGTACCAGCTTCCCTGGTAGGTGGGCCCGCCGACTGCGCCCAGGTTCAGCGAAGGGGCGCGGAGTGGAGAGAAAGGTAGTAGTAACCGACCGCCAACAGGTGGTCGGGATCACCTGTCTCGCTGTCGGTGGTGAATCGGGGAGCGGCTTTGATCTCCTCCCGGGACGGTGCGACCTTCACCGTCTGCGCCCTGGTGTCGATGGCAATGACGGCACCGGCCGGGATCAGCACGCATCCGCCGAACTTCCAGACACCGGTGTCGACGACCAGGTGCTGCATGCCGGGCTGGTCCTGCTGACGGTCTGCGTGGCCGATGCCCCCGTCCGCGGCCTCAACGGTGAAGCCCACCAGCGGCTGGCCATCCGTGTGACCGCTGTCCTGCGCGTACATCCACATACTGCTCACAGACCCAGCCCTTCGCCCCGGCGAGCCGCGGACGGTGGCCTGGTCTCCTAGGACGGTCCCTTCCTTCCCTGCCACGTGCCGAGCAATCAGGCATTCGATGCGACGGTCGGTGCGTAGGCAAGCCAAGTCGGCTGCCGACGGAACGGGTTGGGTGGCGGCTTCCGCGACCGCCAAGGCCCTGTGGCTGAGGCGGCCGTTGTGCGAAAGGAGGGCCAGGGCCGGCCGGAGGAAGTACGGCAGCAGTATCCGGAGAGGTGGACGAATCGTTCTGGCACATGTGACGAATGATCATGGGGCCGAATCGAGCCGCAGCGCACCGGCCGGTGGTGGCAAGCGCAGAGCCGGCCCTCGTCTTCCGGAGCAAGCGCGCGGCAAGCATTCCTGCAGCCCGGCTCACGCCCGAGGGCAGGCCTCTGACGAAGCGATGAACGGGAGTACACCTCTGTACAGCCGGCTCGCCGAAGAATGGTCAGCCGAAGGGGCCACCGTCCCCTGCCGTCCTGACCCGCTGTGGCAGCGTCTGGTGTCCTACGAACACTTCAGGCGTGAGACGGAAAGCACGTTGCGCCGACTCCATCTAAGAGCAGAAGCCCCTTGGGAGGCCCAACGGGGCCGGTTCGACTGAAGGCTCCCGAGGTGGTCCGCGCCTCGCCGGTGTCTCAGGGCTGTCTCGGCACCTCGCCACCTCCGCTTCCGGTCTCATGAGCTCCACTCTCGCCAGGCCGGGAAGTCGGTCACGGCCGCGCTCCGGCCCTCTCGCTGCTGTCCATGGATGGACAAGCAGCTCATGTCTTCCGACTGCGCCGAACGGCCTCCCCAAGCCAGGTCCTCACCGGCGTTCCTGCCACCTCATTCCTTGGATCAAGGCCGGTACCCGCTGGTGTCCCCGCCCAGGGTGTCGGCAGACGCAGCACAGCGGCTGCGCATCCTTGCGGTCGGCTCGCGGCGCATCACCAGAACACGACACCCGCGGCGAGAGCAGACCAGTCGGGTAGGGGGCTCGTCGCCCGACCGAGTAGGTAAGCCGTACCCTGCGGTGGGGTAACTTCCCTGTCGTGCTCGGCCGGAAAGTCGTGTCGCCAGGCACGTACACGCGGGCACGCTGGCGGGAGGTCGCTTCCATGCGGGACAGCGAGAAGGACGGTCTGGGTGAGGCACTGGCCGCGGCGGAGGCTGCGCCGCCGGTGGAGTCCGTCGACGTCATAGCCGCTTCTTTGCGAAGACAGCTCGGGGCCCGGTCGGTATCGTTCCTGATCACCGACTTCACGGGCGCCTCCGTCGTCCGCCTGGGCACCGCGGATGACATCGACCTGGAGCGTTCCGCAGACCCGATCGCCGTCTCCGGCACCGTCTACGACAAGGTGATCCGGACCCAACGGCCGCATGTGGAGGCCGCAGAGGGCGGTGCGTGGACGCGGGTGATCGCACCGGTCACCAATCGCGGGGATGCGCTCGGACTGCTGGAGCTCCATCTGCCCCAGCACCCCGGGGCGGACACGCTGCTGAGAATCAGCCGGAGTGCCCACGCCCTGGCCTACATCATCATCGCGAACCGGCCCTTCACCGACCTGTATCAGTGGGGTCGGCGTACCTCCCCGCTGGGCCTGGCCGCCGAGATCCAGCACCGGCTGCTGCCCACGTCGCTGGCCTGCGAGGCGGCCCAGTTCGCGGTCGCCGGGGCCTTGGAGCCGGCCGAGCATGTCGGCGGCGACACCTTCGACTACGTCATAGACCGCGACTACGTCCAGCTGTCCGTCACCGATGCCATGGGGCACGACGTGGACGCCGCGCTCCTGGCCACGCTCCTCGTAGGAGCACTGCGCCGCGCCCGCAGGCAGGGGGCCGGCCTCGCCGAACAGGCGCAGAGCGCCGACCGGGCCGTGGCAGAGCACAGCGGCGGCCGCTACGTCACCGGACAACTGCTGCGGATAAGCCTGCACGACGGTCGAACCGAGTTCATCAACGCCGGCCACCCCTGGCCCCTGCGCCTGCGCGGCGGGAAGGTCGAGGAGATCACACCGGCCGTCGACATGCCCTTCGGCTTCATAGCACCCCACACCTACTCGGTCCAGGAGCTGGACTTGCAGGCCGGCGACCGGCTGGTCATGCTCACCGACGGAATGCTGGAGCGCAGCGCTGCGGATCTCGATCTGCCGGCCCTCATCGAGAGCACCCAGGACCTGCACCCGCGGGAGGCTGCCCGTGTCCTGATCGAGCACGTCGTTAGCACCCATGACGGGCGCCTGCACGACGACGCCACCGTGATGTGTCTGGACTGGTACGGCACCCAGTCCACCCGCCGCGACGCGGACCACGGCGCCGACGTCTCCGAAGCATCCCCGACGGTAGGACAGCACACCTCTCCCCCACCGGCCGCAGGACCTCGAAGCTGAAGGTGCCCGGCCGAACCCATCCCCGTAACGGAGCATGCGCCGAGCGCAAGGACCGACTCGATACGGAGGCAAGCCGTCTCGTCTCCCTCTCGGAGCAGGCGTCCGCAGGCAGGAGAAGTGTTGGCTGCGGTGCCGCTCACAGGCGGTTCAGCGCATCCGGCAACAGGGCTGCAGCGCTGTCCTGCCCGGAGCGGCAGCGCGGGAAAGCCTGCCAACTTCCGACGAATACAATCGGCCTCATGTCGAAGCCTGACGCGCTGCTTGTTGACGTTGTCGCCCTGGTGGAGTCCGGGCGCAGCAATCAGATGCCCCTGACCGTGGTCGCCGGTGGTGCTGTTATCACGGGCCGGCTGGCACCCGAAGCCGTCTGGAGGCAGCGGGTGTCGGAGGTCCTTGCGGACTCGGCCCGCCTGGGCGACTTTTCCGCCATGTTCACCACTGCTGCACCCGAGGAAGGGCCGCCCACGCATCTGCACTTCCACGTGGCGCGGATTCTGCAGGGCACGGTGGGGATCCCGGAGACCGGCGGGATGTACCGGGTCGCGATCGAGGACGTCAGCGCCTGGACGATGGGCGACTTCAGCTACTCCGACCACTGACCCGCTGCCTCGCCGGGGCACCTCGATACGCGTGAGGGTCCGGCCGGAGTGCTCCGGCCGGACCCTCACCCATGCTTGCCGACAGCTCGCGCCTGCCCGTCGCTCAGGCGGCCACAGGGGCGCCGAGCATCGCGGATGCCTGCTGCACCGGGTTGAGAACGCGGGTGGGTGCGGGGACCGGGGCCAGGTCGCGGCAGGTGAAGCCGAGCTGAGTCATGGCCCGCAGGACTTCTCCTGCGCTGAAGTCGCGGCGGTCCTGGCGTGTGATGACCTGGCCGACCTGTTTGACGGGGTAGGTGCGTCGGCCGATGATCACCGATTCGCCGGAGGCGTGCTCGGGCTTGATGCCCTTCATCGATTCCAGGACGCCGCTCCTGGTCAGGTCGAACGGGAAGCGGGCGATGACACAGCGCATGATGCCTCACAGGGAGAGAAACGAAGAGGGAGTGGTCCTGCCGCGGACGGGACGGCTCAGCGGGCGAGTGCGAGTACGCCCAGGGCACTGCCGTGTTCGTCGACCACGGGCAGGGCATCGGCGTCGCTGTAGCGCATCATGTGCCCGGCTTCGGCCATGGTGGTCACCGATGAGGTGAACGGTCCTCGGTCGCCGAGGATGTCCCGCAGCTGGACCCTGTCCGAGTACGCCGAGCTCTCACGGACTGCTGCGAGCCGGGCGTGGGTGACCAGTCCGATGCACAGGCCGCTGTAGTCGCAGACAAGCAGATGCCCGGTACGTGCACTGGCCATGACGGACAGGGCCACCTCGACGGTCATGTCGTCACAGACCTGCGGTCCGGCGGTGTCCATGGCCTCGGCCACCGTCCTGCCTACGGCTGTGGCCTGGGTCGTGCGGGGCTGCATCTGGACCAGCGTCAAAAGGTGCCTCCTGCACAGGTGAGTCAGCTTCCGGATCACGAAGTCCTCAGGCCGCCGCGTCGAAGGAGGACTGATGCGCGGTCACGCGCCGGGCCGTGGAGGCGGGGCTGCGCCGGCCGCGTGAGGACGCGCTGCGCTGACGCCGCTCGACCACCGGCGCGGTGATCGTCACGGGAATGCCCGAGGGGCTCTGGGCGCCGGTGATGCGGCCGAGTGCCTCGTCGCCGGAGCGGACCTGGGTGGTCTGGGGCACGATGCCGGCGGCGGTCATGAGGCGGGTCATGTCGCGGCGCTGGTTGGGGGTGACCAGGGTGACGACGCTGCCGGACTCCCCTGCCCGCGCCGTTCGGCCGCCGCGGTGGAGGTAGTCCTTGTGGTCGGTCGGCGGGTCGACGTTGACGACGAGATCGAGGTTGTCGACGTGGATGCCGCGTGCGGCGACGTTCGTGGCCACCAGCACGGTGACGTGCCCGGTCTTGAACTGGGTCAGGGTCCGAGTGCGCTGGGACTGCGCCTTCCCGCCATGCAGAGCGGCGGCCCTCACACCGCTGGCCAGCAGGTGGTCGGTGAGCTTGTCCACGGCCCGCTTGGTGTCCAGGAACATAATGACCCGGCCTTCGCGCGCAGCGATCTCGGTCGTTGCCCGGTGCTTGTCGGTGCCGTGGACGTGCAGGACGTGGTGCTCCATCGTGGTGACCGCGCCGGCGGAGGGGTCGACGGAGTGGACGACCGGGTCGCTGAGGTAGCGGCGGACCAGGCGGTCGACGTTGCGGTCCAGGGTGGCGGAGAACAGCATCCGCTGCCCTTCGGGGCGGACCTGGTCCAGAAGTTCGGTGACCTGAGGCATGAAGCCCATGTCAGCCATCTGATCCGCCTCGTCCAGCACGGTGATCGCGACCTGGTCGAGCCGGCAGTCACCACGGTCGATGAGGTCCTTGAGCCTGCCCGGCGTCGCCACGACAACCTCGGCGCCACCGCGCAGCGCGTTGGCCTGCCTCCCGATCGACATTCCGCCGACCACGGTGGCCAGCCGCAGCTTGACCGAGCGGGCGTACGGGGCCAGCGCGTCGGTCACCTGCTGGGCCAGCTCACGCGTCGGCACGAGGACCAGGGCCAGCGGCTGTCGGGGCTCGGCACGCTGACCGGCGGTGCGGGCCAGCATGGCAAGGCCGAAGGCGAGGGTCTTGCCGGAGCCGGTGCGCCCGCGTCCCAGGGCGTCGCGGCCCGCGAGGGTGTTGGGCAGGGTCGCCCCCTGGATCGGGAACGGAACGCTCACCCCCTGCGCGGTCAGCGCCGCCAGCAGCTGCCCCGGCATGTCGAGGTCGGCGAACGCCTCGACCGCGGGAAGCGCGGGAGTGACCGTGACCGGCAGAGCGAACTCGCCCTGGACCGCGGTGGGCCGCCGCCCCTGGCCACCCGAGCGGCCCGAACCACCGGAACGGGCCGGGGCAGCCGAACGGGTCGGGGCGGTCGAGTTGAAGTGGCTGCCGCCACGACCGGATTCGGCGGTACGGCTGCGTGCGCGGGAAGAGCGATTGTTCGTACGTGTGGGGTTCATTGAGAACCTTCCTTGATACGGCACGTATCAAGGATTTCCCGCAGCGGAAGAACAGCGCAAGGAATCACAAGAACGGGCCGAGCGAAATGCAAAAATTAAGTGAGGCCGGCGATTTATCCCGGATCGGGATGCAGGCCATGGAATGAGTCACGCCATAGGGGCGAGGAATCCAGCCCCTGGCGAGTGGGACTCCGCAGCAGTGGGCAGCGACTCTGCGGGCGAAGGTTCTGCCGCAGGTGACACCGCTCCGGGAGGATGCCCGGAGCTGGGTCCCGCACCCCGAAGGATGCGGGACCCAGCTACGAAGTGCGCGTCAGCGTCAGACGGGAACGATATTCTCGGCGGTCGGGCCCTTCTGGCCCGGTGCGATGTCGAAGGTGACCTTCTGGCCTTCGATCAGCTCGCGGAAGCCCTGGGCGGCGATGTTCGAGAAGTGGGCGAACACATCAGCGCCGCCACCGTCCTGCTCGATGAAGCCGAAACCCTTGGCCGCGTTGAACCACTTCACAGTGCCTGACGCCATGTCATATCTCCTTCGGGGGGCAGGTACGCCGAGACCCGTGATGAACGGATCCCGCGTCGCCGCGATGATGCCCCGACCGGAGAAAACCGGAAGTACAATTAAAGCTTCCACTGGTCGAAAATACCCACGCGGAAGCCTGAAGTTCTGGGAACCACAACTGCAACCGAGATCGACAGTAGCATGCCGTAATGGTCCGCGTACGGCGAATAACTCCACTCTGTTTGCCGCCGCAATAACGCTCCCGGCGCGGCGCGTTAAACCCTCACGCCGTGGCTACAGATATTGGCCCGCCCTGAGCACAGCGTTGCCGGAAGGGTGCTCACCCTTCACAGCGCGGGGATGCCGACCGTTTGTCGGCGGCGGCACACTGGAGTTCACGGTAGTCCGAAGGGCACCTCACGAACGGGGCGGTACGCGTCCGGGAAGCTGCCTCTGACGCCGCAGCCGAAGCCCTTCACCGTGTTGAAGCCGCCTGCAGACGCCGCCCCGACCAGCCGATGGACATCTTGCGCGAAGAAACAGCGGCACGACAGAGCACCCACGCCGAAGACGAGAGCATTCTTTCGAGCATGACAACCGCAGGGGAGACGGCCCTCAAGCGCACTTCCGGCAGGTGAGTCCGGCACCTGCCGGTCTTCCACCGGACGCGCAGCGCCTCAGGCGGAGGTCGGCTTGCCGGGCGGCTTGGTGTCTCGGTGATGTTCGGCGTTGATGCGCTGGGCTTCCTCGAGTTGGTCCTCAAGGATGACGATGCGGCAGGCGGCCTCGATCGGGGTGCCGGCGTCGACGAGCTCGCGGGCGCGGGCGGCGATGCGGAGCTGGTAACGGGAGTAGCGGCGATGGCCGCCCGCGGAGCGCAGGGGTGTGATGAGGCGGGCTTCGCCGATGGCGCGGAGGAACCCTTGTGTGGTGTTGAGCATTTCTGCTGCCCGGCCCATGGTGTAGGCGGGGTAGTCGTCGTCGTCGAGACGGCCGAACGAGTCGTCTGCTGTCATCTGTACCTTCCTGTGGAACACGCGTTGGAGGGGCCCTGGTGCCATTGGCACCAGGGCCCCGAAGGAACTGCTACACCATCAGCCGGCCTTGATCGGCTACGCCGGCTCTGTGTTTCCGCATACCTACCGGGAAGAGGTCCGGGGTTGCGGGGATCGCGGTTGCTTGACCGGAGACCACCTCACTCACGATGTCCTGCGGTACCCGGGCCCAACACTTCCGCCCGGGCGATCCTGATGGCGCTCAACTCCTCCGTTCTTTCCCTCTGGACAAACCGCTTCCGTACTCCTGGTGGCCTCTCACAGCACCACTTCGGCAGCCAGCCCCGTCGCCCATCCTGCATCTTCTCTGGCTTAGAACCCCACTGCCGAACTTCCCGGTACGCGCGCCGCAGCCAGACGCCATTTACCGAGGAACCACTGGTACTGCGGACTGCACTTGCTTCCTGCGGTTCTGCTCACGGCAGCCCCTGAAAACTGCGGGCCACCCGGTCCGGTCGCCAGCCCCGTCGCCATCCTGCAACAACCCTGGCTTCAGAACTCCACCACCGCACCGACCTGCACACTGCAACTGCTGAGTACTGCTGCCTGGCAGTTCATCTCTGCCAAACTCTGCTGCCCTTCTTGGCTACGAGAGAAACCATAACCACCCTGCGCGCCAATGTCTACCTCAGCCGGAACAGAATTTCAGATGCTAGCCGGAGAGACTCTCTGTCCGAGCCACGGACGGTGCACGTGTAGGCCGTCCCGGCCGAGCTCATTGCACCCTGGCCAGGAGCGCTACCCGAGCAGCCGGCCTCTCCGACTGCGCCGCCGATCCGGTGGACACGCTCCACAGTCGGGGGCGCATCCAGGTGGAGCGCGGCAGACCGGGGCACAGCGCTCCGGCAGACAGGCCCCCGGCACTGGTGACAGGACCAGGCCTGATGGACACGAGGAGCGCGACGTCCCTCCTGCCCGCACGGGAGTTCATCGAAGCACTCGTCCCAACGATCCCAGCAGGAGCTGTCGGCACGGCGGTCCTGGTCGTCTCGGAGCTCGCCACCAAGGCACTGCGCCAGGCTGCGGCACCTGGACCTGGTCACCTGCTAGGACAGCAGCTCGGTGGCCGTCCACGACAACAGCCCGCGGCCCCTCGCATGCGGGCCCTCGACCTGAAAGCCCGTCAGCACCTCCTCACCCGGTACGACGGCGCCCGAGCACGCTGCTGAACGCATCACGGTTGGTTGCGCCCTGGGCTCCCGCCGAGGGCGGCGACCGGTCAGGATGCGGCCAGGAGGATGGCGATGTAGTGCGCGGTGAACGCTGCCACGGTGAGCGCGTGGAAGACCTCGTGGAAGCCGAACCAGCGAGGTGAGGGGTCGGGCCGCTGGATTGCGTAGACGACCGCGCCCGCGCTGTAGAGGAGACCGCCGGCCACGATCAGGGTGAGTACGGCCGCTCCCCCGGTGTGCAGGAAGTCGGCCAGGTACCACACAGGCGCCCACCCCAGAGCCAGGTAACACGGGGTGTACAGCCAGCGTGACGCTCCGACCCACAGGACCCGGAACGCGATGCCGGCCGACGCGCCGACCCACACGGTCCACAGCAGCACGGGCCTATCGCTCGGCGGCAGAAGCAGCACGGCCAGAGGGGTGCAGGTACCGGCGATGATCAGGAAGATGTTGGCATGGTCGAGACGTCGTAGGAGAGCCTCCCCCAGCGGCCCCCAGGTACCGCGGTGGTAGACGGCACTCGTCGCGAACAGCAGCCAGGCAGTGACCGCGTACACGGCGCAGGCCCAGGCCGCCTGCGGCGTGCGAGCCAGCCAGATCAGCGCGATGCCCGCGATCAATGAGGCGGGGACCATCCCCGCGTGCAGCCAGCCACGCAGCCTCGGCTTGACCGGCTCCACCAGGTCGACAGCCTGTTCCACCAGAGCAGCGACCAGATGACCGCTCTTCGCTCCGTCGTCACCCGGTGCTTCGCGGGGCAGAGCGGCTTCGCCGCGCTCTCCACGCCCTGAGCCGACGTGGACGGTTCCGGCTTCAGCTGCATCACGGGACATAGCTGCCCGACCTCCACCGGACTCATGGGCGTCACTGGCAATCATGCGCTCATGCTACGAAAACCCACGCGAAACCCTTCAAGAGGTCCCGGCGAAAGGGCTTGTCGTTCGACGCGGGACCGACGCCGTCATGCAAGCCCCCGCGACCCCGACGTCGGTTCGGCCTGCCGGAGCCGAGTAGACCGACCGGCGGTGGGGAACGATCAGGGCTTCCGAAGCGGCATCTCCGCCCGCCCACCCGCAAGGAGCGCCCATGCTTCCTGAAGTTCACCCCCACCTGTCCACCCCTCTGGCCGATCAGTTGGAGCATCAGCTGGGCCCCGCTTCGGAAACCAGCCAGGTCGACGTGGAGCGCGTCGCAGGCATCGCAGTCGTCGCGGCTGCCCACTCGGGTGGCTACGCGGCAATCGGTCATCTCCTCGGACTGCTGGCCGCGCTCCCCGCCCCCACCGAGGCAGGAGAACGCTTCTGGTCGGACCTGTGGAGGTCTTCGGGAACCGCCTACCTACTGCCCGCCGCTATCAAGGCCGGCGTACTCGAATCGCTGACAGGCGAGGGAACCACCCTGGCCCGACAGATTCTCTCGGCCGTCGACGAGATGACCCCGCCCCAACGCCTCGCAGCCGGAGAGGTGATCGGCCAAGCCCTCATCGAGTCCGACCACCTGCCCGACCTCAAGACACAGGTCATCGGCGAACTATGGCTCCGCGATCTCGAACTCACCGCGTGGCACGTCCTGCACTCCGACCGCAGGTCGGACGATCCTGTTGGGCGGAAAGCCTTCCTCAAAGCTTGGTCGAACGTCTGAAAACAGGCTCTCGCGCTGGGCTCGGCAACGGCGCGTCTGCTGCGGATGGCAGCCGCCGGCTCGGGTTCGCACAGCTGGGTCGTGAGTGAGGTGCCGTGACCCTGCGGCACACCACGAGGCGCGTCCCCTTAGAGCACTTGGCCCAGACCACAAGCGGTCGCTGCGCTCCCGCACACAGCGAGGGACATGACGGCCGGCGGCGACCAGCAGGCTGGTGGAACAGCGACAGGCAGCTGCTGCTCAGAGGCTTCTTCCCTATGTCGGACCAGCACAGAAAGCACTCCGGCCGAACCGTCCCTCCGCAGGCATCTGAAGCCTTCCCCTCCCCACGGAAAGCGCAGGCTTCCCTGAAGCAGCGTCAAGCACGCTTGTCCACCGGCTGTCCACCGGAGCAAGTGATCACTCGGTCACCAAGGGGCTCAAATGCACCAGAGCTGCGGCTCAGAGCCTTGCCGGAACTCTCAGGCCACAGCGCAACGAACCTGCGACCTACGCATTGAGGCGAACAGACCATAAGTGACCGATCTGCCGTGATACCACGGTCACCAAAAGAGAAAACCCCAGGTCACGGATTATGTGACCTGGGGTTCTTTGGGCCGCCTTCGGGATTCGAACCCGAGACCTACGCATTACGAGTGCGTTGCTCTGGCCAGCTGAGCTAAGGCGGCACGCCCTGTCGCACTATGGTGCGATCAGCAGCGGGGCCAAGTCTACACAGTTTCCGGGGGTGCTCCGCACAGGGCACCCCCGGAGGCGTTTGCACAGGTCAGGGCAGGTCAGGGAGCCAGGGGGGTCAGGTGCACTTCTTGGCGTCGGTGGGCGGGGTGCCCTCCAGGAGGTAGGTGTTGATCGCCGTGTCGATGCAGTCGCTGCCCCGGCCGTACGCCGTGTGGCCGTCGCCGTCGTAGGTGAGCAGGGCGCCGGAGGAGAGCTGGCCGGCGAGGGCCTGGGACCACTTGTACGGGGTGGCCGGGTCGCGGGTGGTGCCGACCACGACGATCGGGGCGGCGCCCTTCGCCTCGGTGCGGTGCGGGGTGCCGGTGGCCTTGGTGGGCCAGTAGGCGCAGTTCAGGGAGGCCCAGGCGAAGCCGCGGCCGAAGACCGGGGAGGCATTCTCGAAGTCGGGGAGCGCCTTCTCCACCGCGTCGGGGCTGTCGAAGGCGGGCGGCAGGTCCAGGCAGTTCACGGCGGCGTTGGCGAACATCAGGTTCGCGTACTTTCCGTTCGGCTCGCGCTCGTAGTAGCTGTCGGCCAGCGAGAGGAGGCCGGAGCCGTCGCTGCGCTGGGCACCCGCGAGCGCCTCGCGGAGCTGGGGCCAGGCCGCCTCGTCGTACATCGCCGCGATCACCCCGGTGGTCGCCAGGGACTCGCCGAGCTCGCGGTCGTCACCCGTCGGGATCGGCTTCGCGTCCAGGTCCTTGAAGAGCTGCTTGAGCGCGGTCGCCGCGTCGGCGGTGGACGTCGTGCCCAGCGGGCAGTCCGGCTGCTTCACGCAGTCGGCGGCGAAGGACTGGAACGCACCCTCGAAGCCCGCCGTCTGATCGCGGTTCATCTCGATGGCCTTGAGGGAGGGGTCCATCGCACCGTCCAGGACCAGGCGCCCGGCCCGCTCCGGGAAGAGGTCCGCGTACGTGGCGCCCAGGAAGGTCCCGTACGAGGCACCCACGTACTGCAGCTTCTCGTCACCGAGCAGCGCCCGCAGGACGTCCATGTCGCGGGCCGTGTCGACGGTGGAGACGTACGGGAGAATCTCGCCGGACCGCTTCTCGCAGCCCTGCGCGAACTTCTCGAAGGAGGCGGTGAGCTTCTGGACCTCCGCCTCGTCGTCCGGTGTCTGGTCGACCTGGGTGTAGGTGTCCATCTCCTTGCCCGTGAGGCACTCCACCGGTTCGCTGCGGGCCACGCCGCGCGGGTCGATGGCCACCATGTCGTAGCGGGCCCTGACCTGGGCCGGGTAGCCGAGCGCCGCGTACCCCTGGAGATAGCCGATCGCGGAGCCGCCGGGGCCGCCCGGGTTCACCAGGAGCGAGCCGATCCGCTTGCCGGGGCCGGTGGCCTTCTTACGGGAGACGGCGAGGTCGATGTCGCCGTCAGCCGGCTTGTCGTAGTCCCTCGGGGCCTTCATCGTCGTGCACTCGAACCCCTCCACCCCGCAGTCGCGCCAGCTCAGCTTCTGCGCGTAGTACGAGCTCAGCCCGTCGGGGGCAGCCGTGCCGGTGGCCGAGGCACTCGGCGACGAGCCGCCGCCGCTGCAGCCGGAGACGAGCAGGCCGGCAGTGCCGATCCCGATGGCGAAGGTGCGGAGCAGGCGCCTGGTATCCATCCTGGGAGCGTATCCGCCGGGTGACGAGTCGTCCGATTCCCTGCTCATTCGGGTGAACAGGGACGGCCCTGCGCCCCCTCAGCCCGCTCTCAGCCCGCTCTCAGCCCGCTCTCAGCCCGCTCTCAGCGACATCGTCATCGCCTCCACCGCGAGCAGCGGCGCCACATTGCGGTCCATCGCCTGCCGGCACGCGATCACCGCCTCGATCCTGCGCAGGGTCTGCGCCGGGGTCGAGGACTCCGCGATCCGGTCCAGGGAGTCCTGCACGTCCACATTGGCGATGGCGATCCGCGAACCGAGCTGGAGGGCCAGCACATCGCGGTAGAACCCGGTGAGCTCGGTGAGCGCCAGATCCAGGCTGTCGCGCTGGGTTCTCGTCTTGCGGCGCTTCTGCTTGTCCTCCAGCTCCTTCATCGCCCCCGCCGTGCCGCGCGGCATCCGGCCGCCCGCGACCCCGCCGAGCGCCGCCTTCAGGTCCTCGGTCTCCTTGACGTCCACCTCGTCCGCCATCTGCTTGGCGTCGTCGGTGGCCGTGTCGATCAGCTCCTGGGCCGTCTTGAGGCAGCCGCCGACATCGGCGACCCGCAGCGGAACCTTGAGCACCGCCGCCCGCCGCGCCCGGGCCCGCTCGTCCGTGGCGAGGCGGCGCGCCCGGCCGATGTGCCCCTGGGTGGCCCGCGCCGCGGAGTGGGCCCGCTCGGGATCGACCCCGTCACGGCGGATCAGGACGTCCGCCACGGCCTCCACCGGCGGGGTGCCGAGGGTGAGGTGGCGGCAGCGGGAGCGGATCGTGGGCAGCACGTCTTCGAGCGAAGGGGCGCACAGCATCCACACCGTGCGCGGCGCGGGCTCCTCGACCGCCTTCAGCAGGACGTTGCCCGCGCCTTCGGTGAGGCGGTCGGCGTCCTCCATGACGATGACCTGCCACCGGCCGACCGCCGGAGAGAGCTGGGCGCGGCGGACCAGGTCGCGGGTCTCCTTCACACCGATGGAGAGCAGGTCCGTGCGGATCACCTGGACGTCGGCGTGCGTACCGATCAGGCTCGTGTGGCAGCCGTCGCAGAAGCCGCAGCCCGGCTCCCCGCCCAGCGCCCGGTCCGGGCTGGTGCACTGGAGCGCGGCGGCGAAGGCCCGTGCGGCGGTGGACTGCCCGGAACCCGGCGGTCCGGTGAACAGCCAGGCATGGGTCATCTTCGAGCCCTGTTCCACCGGCTCGCCGTCGGAGACGGCCGTGACCAGCGCATCGGCGTCCTTGGCGGCAGCGGCGAGCTGTTCCCTCACTCTGTCCTGTCCGACCAGGTCGTCCCATACGGTCATGGGTCACCGCCCTTCCGGTGGTGTCGTGCGGGTGGTGCGAAGACGCGCAGCGGTGTTCCGCCGCTCGTCCAGGTGCCTTGTGTTCGTCGGATTCCATTGTGGGGGACGCCACTGACAGTCCGGCCCGCCCACCCCTCAGGGGCGGACGGGCCGGACTTCAGGACAGCTCGGGTCAGCCGCGCGGGCGGCGCCCCCGGCCGGTGGGACCGTCGTCGTCGTGCCCGCCGAGCAGCTCGTCCGCCAGCGTCGGCAGATCGTCCAGCGGGGTCTCCTCCGCCCAGTCCGAACGGGGGCGCTTGGTGCGCCGGCCGCGAGCCGTGTCACCGGCCGGGCCCGCTGCCTGCGGGTCCTCGACCTGCGGCAGTTCCCGGGTGCGCTCGTTCTCGCTCTCCGCGGGCGAGGACGCCGGGCCCTCGTCGCGGAAGTAGCCTTTGGGCACCCGGTCGGAGGGCTGATCCCCGCGCACCGGCGGCAGAACAGCCGTCTCATCGGCGTCCCGAGCGCCCCGGGCACCCTGGGCGTCCCCGGCGTTCCGGCCCGACCGCTCGTCCGTGATCCGCGGCAGCATCGCCGTCTCGTCCTCCCCCGAAGGGGAGGAAGGGCGGCCGGACGGCGTACCGTCCTCCGGACGCGCCGTGGGCACCGGCTGCGTGATCTCGTTCGGGTTCACGATCGGCGTGGGCACGGTGAGCTCGTTCTCCGGAACGGTGGGCCCCTCCGACCGCGAGGAAGCCTCCGCACGGGAATCACGGGAATCACGGGAATCACCGGAATCCCGGGACGCACGGTCCGCCTCAGCACGGTCCGCCGCAGCACGCGCCTCGGCACGTGCCACCTCCGCACGGGCCTCAGCACGGTCCGCCTCGGCCCGCTCGGCCTCCGCGCGAGCCGCCTCCGTACGGGCGGCCGCCTCGGCCTCCGCCCGGCGGCGGGCCTCCTCGGCCCGTACCAGCGCCTCCTCCGCCTTCCGCTGCTTCTCCAGCCGGAGCGCCTCGGCCTCCTTCCGGAGCCGCGCCTCCTCCTCGGCCTGCCTGCGGAGGCGTTCCTGCTCGGCCTCGCGGGCCCGCTCCTCGGCCTCCAGCCGCCGGCGGTCCTCCTCGGCGCGGCGGCGGGCCTCCTCGGCACGCTGCCGGGCCTCCTCCGCCTGGCGTTCGGCCTCGCGCTGCCTGGCCTCCTCCAGCTCGCGCTGCTTGCGCTCCTCCTCCTCGGCGCGCAGCCGGGCGAGCTGCTCCTGGCGCTCCTTCTCCAGGCGCTCCTCCTCGGCCTTGCGGGCGGCCTCCTCCTCGGCCTTGCGCCGGGCCTCCTCCTCGGCCTTGCGCCGGGCCTCCTCGATGGCCTGGATCTCGGCCTCGGAGAGCGGAAGGAGCCGGTCGAGCCGGTGGCGTACGACCGTGGTGATCGCCTCGGGCTCCTGCCCGGCGTCCACCACCAGGTAGCGCGTCGGGTCGGCGGCGGCCAGGGTCAGGAACCCGGACCGTACGCGCTCGTGGAACTCCGCCGGCTCCGATTCCAGCCGGTCCGGCGCCTCGGTGAACCGCTCCCGCGCGGTCTGCGGGTCGACGTCCAGCAGCACCGTCAGATGCGGTACGAGGCCGCTCGTCGCCCACCGCGAGATCCGGGCGATCTCGGTCGGGGCCAGGTCGCGTCCGGCGCCCTGGTAGGCGACGGAGGAGTCGATGTAGCGGTCGGAGATGACGATCGCGCCGCGCTCCAGCGCCGGGCGGACCACGGAGTCGACGTGCTCGGCGCGGTCGGCGGCGTACAGCAGCGCCTCGGCGCGGTTGGAGAGCCCGGCGGAGGAGACGTCCAGCAGGATCGACCGCAGCCGCTTGCCGACAGGGGTGGCCCCGGGCTCACGGGTCACGACGACCTCGTGGCCCTTGGCCCGGATCCAGTCGGCGAGCGCCTCGACCTGGGTGGACTTGCCCGCTCCGTCGCCGCCCTCCAGGGCGAGGAAGAAGCCGGTGGCCGCGGGCGCGACCGCCGGGTCGCCGCCACGCAGCGCCTCACGCAGGTCGCGGCGGAGCGGTACGCCCGCCCGGTCGTCCGTCCTGGCCAGGACGATCGCGGCGACGGGCAGCAGCAGCGCGCCGATCAGCATCAGCGTGTAGGCGGCCCCGCCGTGGTCGAAGACGAAGTCTCCGCCGCCCAGGCGGTGCTGCCCGATCGCGGCGGCGAGCAGCGGGCCCGCGACCGCCCCGAGCGCGACGACCACCCGGACGATGGCCTGGAGGTGCTCGGTGGTCCGGGCCTGCCGGGCCGCCTCGGTCTCCTGGTCGATGATCGCGTGCCCGATGTTGGCGGCGACCCCGGCCGCGTAACCGGCGAGGAGCGCGATCGCGAGCCCGGTGGCCGTGTCCGGCACCAGGCCGAGCGCGAGGAGCGCGAGGCCCGCGACGGCGGTGGCCAGCGCGAGGAGGCGGCGCCGCGACAGGGCGGGCAGCACCTTCCGCGCCGTACGGATACCGAGGGCGGTACCGCCGGTCAGCGCGAGGATCAGCAGCGCGAACGTGGCGGGTCCGCCGCCCAGGTCGTAGGCGTGCAGGACGGATACGACGGCAGCCGCGGCGATCGCCCCGGCGACGGCCGCGCAGACGGCGACGACCAGCGGGAGGGCACCGGTGCGGCCCTTGTCGGGGGTGCTGCCGTGGGTGGGACGGCGCAGCCCTTCCAGGGGCGAGCGCGGCCGGGGGGTCTGGGTGTCGGGCAGTTCGAGGAAGTACAGGGTCGAGATGGAGGCCGAGAACAGACCGGCCGCGACATACGAACCCAGGGCCGCCTGGTGGAAGGAGAACCACTCCAGGCCCGTGCCGAGGAGGTTGCCGATCAGCGTGGCGGCCAGCAGGACCACCGCGGCGGCGGGGACGGCGAGGAAGTTCGTACGGAGCGACAGCCTGCGCAGGGCGTCGAGGTGGTCGGGGAGCGGACGTACGGCGGCGCCCTCGATCGGCGGGGCGGGGAGCAGCGCCGGGGCGGCGCTCTCCTTGGCCACCGCCCACAGGCGCTCGGCCGCACCGGTCACGAAGACGGTGATGAGGATCATCATGGGCGCCTTGTCCGGCACCCAGTCGATCCACAGCGGGGCGATGACCAGCAGGGCGAGCCGCAGCCCGTCCGTCCCGATCATCAGCCATCGCCGGTCCAGTTTCCCGCCGGGTGCCGTGAGCGACGTCAAAGGCCCCAGGAGTACGGCTCCGAAGAGCACTGTGGAAAGGATCCGGGCACCGAACACGGCGGCGACGGCGAAGGCCGCCCCGCGGTATCCGGCTCCGAATGAGCCCTCCAGGACCGCTGCTTGCAGCGACAACAGCACCAGCACGAGAAGGGCGAGTGCATCGCCGATACCGCCGACGAGCTGGGCGCTCCACAACCGCTTCAGCGGGGGAACACGCAACAGGGCTCGTACGGCGCGCTCGCGTGAGTCTGCGGCAAGTGTGTCGGAGGTGGGGCTCACGACCGTTGGCTGCTCGGCTCGCGTCATCCGCCCAGCCTATCGGCAGCGGTGCGGTGCCTGTCGGCCTGTCCGAACATATGGCCGCAGATGACTTTCGGCCAGCCCGCTCTTGGACCCTTGACGCACCCGGTCACAGGCCCTTGACGTACTGCTGCCCGGCACCTGATCCAGGTGCCGGGCAGCAGTACGTCACAACAACAGAACCGGTCAGTCCTCCGAGGAAGCCGAAGCAGAGGCCGTCTTCTTCGCCGTCGCCGTCTTCTTGGCAGCCGTGCTCTTGGTGGCCGTCGTCTTCTTCGCCGCGGTCTTCTTGGCGGCCGTGGTCTTGGTCGCCGTCGTCTTCTTGGCGGCCGTCTTCTTGGCCGTCGCCTTCTTCGCCGGGGCCTTCTTCGCCGTCTTCTTCTTGGCGGGTCCCTTGGCGCGCTTCTCGGCGAGCAGCTCGTAGCCGCGCTCCGGCGTGATGTCCTCGACGCTGTCGTCGGTCCGCAGCGTCGCGTTGGTCTCGCCGTCGGTGACGTACGCGCCGAAGCGGCCGTCCTTCACCACGACCGGCGCACCGCTGACCGGGTCGGTGCCCAGCTCCTTCAGCGGCGGCTTGGCGGCGGCGCGGCCGCGCTGCTTGGGCTGGGCGTAGATCGCGAGGGCCTCTTCGAGGGTGATGTCGAAGAGCTGGTCCTCGGAGGTCAGCGACCGGGAGTCGGTGCCCTTCTTCAGATACGGGCCGTAGCGGCCGTTCTGCGCGGTGATCTCGACACCCTCGGCATCCTCACCGACGACGCGCGGCAGCGACATCAGCTTGAGGGCGTCGGCCAGGGTGACCGTGTCCAGGGACATGGACTTGAAGAGGGAGGCGGTCCGCGGCTTCACCGCGTTCTTGCCGGTCTTCGGCGTCCCCTCGGGCAGCACCTCCGTGACGTACGGGCCGTAGCGCCCGTCCTTGGCGATGATCTGGTGGCCGCTGACCGGGTCGGCGCCCAGCTCGAAGTCGCCGCTGGGCTTGGCCAGCAGCTCCTCGGCGAGCTCGACGGTCAGCTCGTCGGGCGCCAGGTCCTCGGGCACGTCGGCGCGCTGGTGGCCCTCGGCGTCCTTCTCGCCCCGCTCGATGTACGGGCCGTAGCGGCCGACACGGAGCTTGATGTCGTTGCCGACGGGGAAGGAGGAGATCTCCCGGGCGTCGATCGCGCCGAGGTCGGTGACCAGTTCCTTCAGGCCGCCGAGGTGGTCGCCGTCGCCGTTGCCCGCGTCGGATGCCTTGCCGGCTCCGGCCGTGTCGTCACCGGGCCGGGCGCCGAAGTAGAAGCGCTTGAGCCACGGCACGGACTGGGCCTCGCCCCGCGCGATGCGGTCGAGGTCGTCCTCCATGCGGGCGGTGAAGTCGTAGTCGACGAGCCGGCCGAAGTGCTTCTCCAGCAGGTTGACCACGGCGAAGGAGAGGAAGGACGGGACGAGCGCCGTGCCCTTCTTGAAGACGTATCCGCGGTCCAGGATGGTCCCGATGATCGACGCGTACGTCGACGGGCGGCCGATCTCGCGCTCTTCGAGCTCCTTGACCAGCGAGGCCTCGGTGTATCGGGCCGGGGGCTTGGTGGCGTGCCCGTCGACCGTGACCTCTTCGGCGGACAGCGCGTCGCCCTCGGCGACCTGCGGCAGTCGCCGCTCGCGGTCGTCCAGCTCGGCGTTCGGGTCGTCGGCGCCTTCGACGTACGCCTTCATGAAGCCGTGGAAGGTGATCGTCTTGCCGGAGGCGGAGAACTCGGCGTCCCGGCCGTCGCTCGCCCGGCCGCCGATCTTGACGGTGACGGAGTTGCCGACCGCGTCCTTCATCTGGGAGGCGACGGTCCGCTTCCAGATCAGCTCGTAGAGCCGGAACTGGTCGCCGGTGAGACCGGTCTCGGCGGGGGTGCGGAAGCGGTCGCCGGAGGGGCGGATCGCCTCGTGCGCCTCCTGCGCGTTCTTGACCTTCCCGGCGTACGTACGCGGCTTCTCGGGCAGGTAGTTCGCCCCGTACAACTGCGTGACCTGGGCCCGGGCCGCGGAGATCGCGGTGTCCGAGAGGGTCGTGGAGTCGGTACGCATATAGGTGATGAAGCCGTTCTCGTACAGCTTCTGCGCCACCTGCATGGTCGCCTTCGCCCCGAAGCCCAGCTTGCGGCTCGCCTCCTGCTGGAGGGTCGTCGTCCGGAAGGGGGCGTACGGGGAGCGTCGGTACGGCTTCGACTCGACGGACCGGACCGCGAAGGAGGAGTCGGCGAGCGCGGCGGCCAGGGCGCGGGCGTTCGCCTCGTCCAGGTGCAGGGTCTGGGCGGAGCCGGCCTTGAGCTGCCCGTCGGGGCCGAAGTCGCGGCCCTGGGCGATCCGGCGGCCGTCGACCGCGCTGAGGCGGGCGGTCAGGGTCGAGGGGTCGGAGGCGTCACCGGTGCGGCCGGTGGCGAACTTTCCGGTCAGGTCCCAGTACTCGGCGGAGCGGAAGGCGATGCGCTCGCGCTCCCGCTCGACGACGAGGCGGGTGGCGACGGACTGGACGCGGCCCGCCGAGAGCTTCGGCATGACCTTCTTCCACAGGACCGGCGAGACCTCGTAGCCATAGAGGCGGTCGAGGATACGGCGGGTCTCCTGGGCGTCGACCATGCGCTGGTTGAGCTCGCGCGGGTTGGCGACGGCGGCCCGGATCGCGTCCTTGGTGATCTCGTGGAAGACCATCCGGTGGACCGGGACCTTGGGCTTGAGCACTTCCTGCAGGTGCCACGCGATGGCTTCGCCCTCGCGGTCCTCATCGGTGGCGAGGAAGAGTTCGTCGGACTCGGCCAGCAGCTGCTTGAGCTTCCTGACCTGGGCCTTCTTGTCTGCGTTGACGACATAGATGGGCTGGAAGTCGTTCTCGACATCCACGCCGAGACGACGCACCTCGCCGGTGTACTCGTCCGGCACCTCGGCGGCGCCGTTCGGCAGGTCGCGGATGTGCCCGACGCTCGCCTCGACGACATATCCGGGGCCGAGATAGCCCTTGATCGTCTTCGCCTTGGCAGGCGACTCGACGATGACGAGTCGGCGGCCGCCCTGTGCGGTCTCGCTGGTCGGGGACAACTTCGCTCTTCTCTCCGGTCGACACTCGATGGGCATCCGGGCAGCGTCAAGATGCTGCCCGCGGTGCTGTCGCTGCGGAGTGTGACGGTACAACCCGCCCCCGTGTCAAACGGCAAAAGCCCGCAACGGCCACTCGAACGGTAACCCGACTTCCGCCATTCCTGCCGCCCGGACCGACGGGTCGGGGCCGTGCGAAGCCCTGACCTACGGGTTTACGGAGGTGGTCCCGGTGATCGCCCGGCACCCCCTCGACCCGGGCGCGGCCCCGGCGGGGGAGGGGATCAGACGAGCGTGAAGCACCACACGCCGAGGGCGAGGAAAACTACGCCGAAAAGTGTCGTGAGTGCGGTGGAGGCGACGGGGCTCACACCGTGCAGCACCGGCGCGCGGTGCACCGTGCGCGCCCCTGTCCAGATGAGGAGAGCGGCACCGAACAGCGCGAAGGCCGTGCCGGCGAAGACTGCTGCGACGCTCTCCATGTCGTACCCCTCGACCCTGTCGTACCGCTCGAGCACGTCGTACCGCTCGATCATGGGGGAGGCTGCCACCCCGGGGCGTCGCCGACACGAACCCCGGGTGAACACCACCCGCCCACCGGGAGTACCGGGGTCGTCACCTGCCGTCAGGCGTCACGGACCCGGTGCGCAGGAGCAGGAGCAGTACGGATCCGGCCACGCCGGGGACGAGGAACAGGTTCCGGAATCGCAGCCCGGGCGCCCCGGCACCGGCCCGGACGCGGAGCCGCCGGCGACGGCCGCGAGGAGCACCGCCCCGAGCCCCGGCAGAGCCCGACCGGAATCCGCGGGCCGGGCGGGGGGAAGGCGGCCGTGAGCGTGAAGGCGCTGATGAGAAGGGTGCCGAGGAGACAGAGCCGCGCCCGGCCGGCCCGGAGCGGAGTCCGGCGACAGGGGCCGAGGAGGACGGCTCCCGGGGTGCCGTACCTGCGTTCGCCGTGGGCCGCGACGGTCTCCTCCACGATCGCGATGTGCGCACCCTCCAGGGCCGGTTCGCGGGTGACGGACCGTCCGGTCCGGGTCACACCGGCCTCACCCCCGGGCCTGCCCGGCACCGGGCACCGGCTCCAGGAAGCCCTCCTCGACCAGCAGGCGGATCGCCTGCGGGGTGCGGTCGCGCAGGAGCACCGGGTCCTCGGACATCAGCTGGGCGATGGCGTCCAGGATCCGCCCGGCGGGCAGCGACCCGTCGCACACTCCGGCGAAGCCTGCGGCCACCGCGTCGACCTTGGTCGCCCGCATCATCCCGCGGTGCTGGCGCAGCACCACGTGCTCGGGGTCCTCCGCACCGGGCAGCCCCACCTGCTCCTGCACGACCTCGGCGGCGAGGGTGAAGTGCCCGGCGAGCAGCGCGGCGTCGTCCTGGTCGCGCAGATAGTCCTGACGGGCGAAGTGGTCCTCGACGGCCCGGCCCAGCGGCTGCTGCACGGCGTGCGGCCACTCCTCGACGACGATCGACGGGTTCCCCGCGGCCGCGGCGGCGGACTTGCGCAGCGTGATCCAGCCGAAGCCGACGGACGTGGTCCCGCGCGCCTCGAACTCGTCGAGCCACGTCTCGTACCGCTCGGCGTACGCCTCCGGGTCGCTGCGGTGGTCGCCGCTGTCCCGCAGCCACAGCTCGGCGTACTGCGTGACGTCCTGGACCTCGCGCTGCACGATCCAGGCGTCGCAGCCCGCAGGCACCCAGGAACGCAGCCGGTCCTGCCACTCCTCGCCGTCCACGTGCTGCCAGTTGGCGAGGAACTGGGCGTATCCCCCCTCGTTCAGGTGGCCCCCCGCCTGCTGCACCAGGGTGCGGCACAGGTCGTCGCCGCCCATGCCGCCGTCCCGGTAGGTGAGGCGGGCGCCGGGCGAGATGACGAAGGGCGGGTTGGAGACGATCAGGTCGAAGGTGTCGGCGCCGACCGGCTCGAAGAGGGAGCCCTCGCGCAGATCGGCGGGGGCGGCGCCGGACAGGGCGAGGGTGAGCCGGGTGAACTCCAGGGCGCGGGGGTTGAGGTCCGTCGCGGTGACGCGGGTGGCGTGCTGGGCGGCGTGCAGCGCCTGGATGCCGGAGCCCGTACCGAGGTCGAGGGCCGAGGCGACCGGCGTACGGACGGTGATGGAGGCGAGGGTGGTGGAGGCCCCGCCGACCCCGAGGACGACGCCCTCCTCGTGCGAGCCGATCCCGCCCGCACCGCCGACCGCACAGCCGAGGTCGGAGACGATGAACCAGTCCTCGCCGTCCGGCCCGCCGTACGGCCGTACGTCGACGGTGGCGCGGGCCAGGCCGTCCTCGACGCCCACCCAGCCGTCCTGGACGCACTCCTCCAGCGGCAGGGCCGCGCGGGCCTGCTCCTGGGGAACGGCCCGTTGGAGCAGGAACAGCCGCACCAGCGTGTCGAGCGGTGACACGCCCCGGGTGGCGCGCAGAGCGGGAACGGTCTCGCTGCGGGCGAGCGCGGCGTAGGCGGACGCGCCGAGCCGGTCGAGGAGCCCGTCGGCGGTGAAGGCCGCGGCGAGCAGCGCCTCACGGAGGCCGGCGGTGTGGTCGGGTGCGGGAAGGCTGGTCTTACTCACCCGACCATTGTGTCCGGTCCCACTGACAACTGCAGCGGCCCGGACACTCGGTGAGCGTCCGGGCCGCTGCCGCAGGGCTGATCTCCAGGTCTGCTGCTCTCCCGGAAGCCGCGGGTTACGCCTTCTTCTCCGCCGAGGCAGAGGCCGAGGGAGAAGCCGCGGCACCCGCGTCCGGCGCCTCGGAGCCCGAGGGGCTGGCGGGCCCGGTCGAAGCAGCCGGCTTCTGGCAGCCCTTCTGCTTCGACATCGCGGTGCCGATCTCGCCGGACTCCAGCTTCTTCAGCGCCTGGTCACCGCTGGTGCTGATCTTGTTCAGCTCGTCGGCGATGCCCTTGAGGCCGTCGGCGAACTTCGCCTGGTCCTTGATCTCCAGGGCGTCGACCTTGGTCTTCAGATCGGCGTACGCCGTGGAGGCGGCGTTGAGTTCCTTCACCGCCTCCTTCTGCGTGGTCTCGCCGTCGTCGACCGGCGGCGGACCGGCCGAGTCCACGGCCACGCCCAGCGCCTTGTACGCCTGGGAGATCTGCTGGAAGGCGGCCGAGTCGGCCTTCTGGACATCGGCGGGCTTGCTGTTGTCAGCAGTCTGCTGCTGGATGGAGGCGTTGGCGTTGGTGATCTTCTGCAACTGGGGCTGGAACTGGTCGCAGACCTTCTTGGCCCAGTCGTTCACCTTGTTGTCGCTGTCGTCGCTGCAGCCCGACAGCGTCAGTACGAGTACCGCACCGCCGGACAGTGCGGCTGCAAGCTTCTTGTTCACCGGATGGATCCCTTCCAAGGCTCTCGGCCCCGGAACTTACACGCCAAGAGGGCTCCATCCGGGTGCCGAGCATCCGATGTGCACACTTTTGAAGCCATTTGCACCAAGGGAAATGAGGGAGATGCCACTCGGCCGGAGAATCCGACGCACGTACGACCACTCACCAGAACGGCGGACTCCGGGTGTCCGACCCCCGGACAGGGGCGCGGGCGGACGGTACACCAACACCTACCGCCCACCCGCACAATGACTGGCCGTCACCCGGAACCGGGGGATCCCCTTCCGCCCGTACCCCTCATGCGGCCGTCGCGGGATCCGGTGACGGGAGCGACGGACCGCCGCCGCCCGGCGCACCACTGTCGTCCTCACCCACGGTGATGCCGCGCCGCTTGGACACGTAGACCGCGCCGACGATGACCACGATGGCGAAGACGGCCACCAGCGCCCGTACCCAGGGGTTCGCGTCCGCCCCGTAGCTGAACTGCACCACCGCCGGGGCGATGAGCAGCGCGACCAGGTTCATCACCTTCAGGAGCGGGTTGATCGCCGGGCCCGCCGTGTCCTTGAAGGGATCGCCGACCGTGTCACCGATCACGGTCGCGGCGTGCGCGTCGCTGCCCTTGCCGCCGTAGTGCCCGTCCTCGACGAGCTTCTTGGCGTTGTCCCAGGCACCGCCGGAGTTGGCGAGGAAGACAGCCATCAGGGTGCCGGTGGCGATGGCACCCGCGAGGTAGGAGCCGAGCGCGCCGACACCGAGGCTGAACCCGACCGCGATCGGTGCCAGGACCGCGAGCAGGCCGGGCGTGGCCAGCTCGCGCAGGGCGTCCTTGGTGCAGATGTCGACGACGCGGCCGTACTCCGGCTTCTCCGTGTAGTCCATGATCCCGGGGTGCTCGCGGAACTGCCGCCGGACCTCGTACACGACGGCTCCGGCGGACCGTGAGACCGCGTTGATGGCGAGCCCGGAGAAGAGGAAGACGACCGCCGCACCGAGGATCAGGCCGACGAGGTTGTTGGGCTGCGAGATGTCCAGACTCAGCCCCAGCTCCCCCGCCCCGGCTCCCACATCGGCGACCGCCGTCGCGATGGCATCGCGGTAGGAACCGAAGAGCGCGGCCGCCGCCAGAACGGCGGTGGCGATGGCGATGCCCTTGGTGACGGCCTTGGTCGTGTTGCCGACGGCGTCCAGGTCGGTGAGCACCTGCGCCCCGGCGCCGGTGACGTCACCGGACATCTCGGCGATGCCCTGGGCGTTGTCGGAGACCGGCCCGAAGGTGTCCATGGCGACGATGACCCCCACCGTGGTGAGCAGCCCGGTCCCGGCGAGCGCCACCGCGAAGAGCGCCAGCATGATCGACGTACCGCCCAGCAGGAACGCCCCGTAGACGCCCAGAGCGATCAGCAGGGCGGTGTAGACGGCCGATTCCAGGCCGATGGAGACGCCGGCGAGCACCACGGTCGCCGGGCCGGTCAGCGAGGACTTCCCGATGTCCTGGACGGGGCGGCGCTTCGTCTCGGTGAAGTAGCCGGTGAGCTGCTGGATCAGCGCGGCCAGGACGATGCCGATGGCCACCGCGACCAGGGCGAAGACCCGCGGGTCGCCGCCGTGCCCGGTGATCGCCTCGTCGGTGACCCCGTCCAGTCCGGCGTACGAGGACGGCAGATAGGCGTACGCGGCCACGGCCACCAGGACGAGCGAGACCACCGCGGAGATGAAGAAGCCCCGGTTGATCGCGGTCATCCCGCTGCGGTCGGCGCGCCGGGGGGCGACCGCGAAGATCCCGATCATGGCGGTGACGACACCGATCGCCGGGACCATAAGGGGGAAGGCCAGGCCGGAGTCGCCGAAGGCGGCCATGCCGAGGATGAGCGCGGCGACGAGCGTGACGGCGTACGACTCGAAGAGGTCGGCGGCCATGCCCGCGCAGTCACCGACGTTGTCGCCCACGTTGTCCGCGATGGTGGCGGCGTTGCGTGGGTCGTCCTCCGGGATGCCCTGTTCCACCTTGCCGACAAGGTCGGCGCCCACATCGGCGGCCTTGGTGAAGATCCCGCCACCGACCCTCATGAACATGGCGATCAGCGCAGCACCGAGGCCGAACCCCTCCAGCACCTTGGGCGCGTCGGCCGCATAGACGAGAACCACACAGGAGGCGCCGAGCAGCCCGAGTCCCACCGTGATCATTCCGACCACACCACCGGTACGGAATGCGATTTTCATCGCCCGGTGCGAGACGGTGGTGAGATCCTTTTCCGGTTCGCCCTCTCCCGGAGTCGCCTCACGCGCGGCGGCGGCCACGCGCACATTGCTCCGTACGGCGAGCCGCATACCGATGTAGCCGGTGGCCGCCGAGAAAAGCGCACCCACCAGGAAGAAGAGCGAACGCCCCGCGCGCTGCGACCAGTTGTCGGCCGGCAACAACAGCAACAGGAAGAACACGATGACGGCGAACACGCCGACCGTTCGCAGCTGCCGGGTCAGATAGGCGTTGGCGCCCTCCTGGACCGCCGCGGCGATCTCCTTCATACGCTCGGTGCCCTCGCCGGCCGCCAGTACCTGCCGTACCAGCAGGCGGGCGACGACGAGCGCGGCGACGGCGACGACCGCCACGACGATGACGATCAGCCGGTTGCCGTCGGTGAGTACCGCCGCCGCGAGGGAGACGGGGCCGTCGGAAAGTGCGGATTCCTGAAGTGCGGATTCTTGCGTCGGTGCAGCCACGGGGGCCGGTGCAGCCATTGGGGTGGTGAAGAACTCCGCCATACGTCCTCCTTGACGCTCAGCGCTCAAGACGTGGACGGATTGTAGGGAGCGGAACCGGATCAAAACAGTGGTCCGGAAGAGAATTGATCGCACTCCCCCCAACGCCGAAAGATCGACGGAGGGTTTTCCCCGAATGCAGTAATGGGGCAGCCGTATTACGCGGAAGAAATCACCCGGGACTGCACGGGACAGCATGGGACGACACGGGACGGACACCGGGCCGCACAAGAAAGGCCCTGCTCAGCAGGGCCGGGAAAGGCGGCGCAGGCGGTCGCCCACGCACGACGCCGTACGGGCGGGCCGGCACAGGCTCACACGCTACGGACGGCACTCCTCAGGGGCGCACCGCCGGTAGGGCCGTCGGGCCTCAGGAACGCACTGCTGCAAGGGCTGCCATGCCTCAGGAGCGCACCCCGGCAAGGGCCGTCGGCCAGCTCATACGGATGACTCCGCCGTCCGCGCCGGAACGGACTTCCACGTCGTCGACGAGACCGCTGATGACCGCGAGGCCCATTTCGTCCTCGCCGTCGCCCTCGCTCTCGGGCTCGTCCGAGCCACCGGACGCACCACCGCGCGCTCCGGACGTGGCGGGGGCGCTCCCGGGCTCGGGAACGGCGTCACCAACCTCGATGGAGAACGCCTTCTCCTCCTCGGTCAGCACGACGCTGACCGGCGCGGTGATGCCGTGGCTGCGGTGCAGGCCCACGGCACGGCTGCACGCCTCGCCGACGGCGAGCCTGACCTCGTCGAGCACCGCCTCGTCGACGCCGGCCCGGCGTGCCACGGCGGCCGCCACCAGGCGGGCCGTCCTGACATGTTCAGGCTGGGCACTGAAGCGGAGTTCAACGGTGGCCATGCGATCCCCCTGGAACGTTCGGGCGTACGCCTCAGAGGCCCCGGACCTGAAGTCCGGCACCCCTGCTCTCCTTCTCCGGAAACCGACGAGATCGACAAAGCCGACAGCCGGCCCGAAGGCCGACCGCCTGCCCGTCGCGGCCCGGTTGCTGCCGCTGTCGGCCCGTTCACTGCCTGACGACCGGCCCGGGGGCCGGTCGAAGCCGACCTCAGTCGGTGGCGGCGACAGCCTCGTCGACCGTGGTGTGAATCGGGAACACCTTGGTCAGACCTGTGATCCGGAAGATCTTGAGAATGCGCTCCTGGTTGCAGACCAGGCGCAACGAGCCCTCATGGGCCCTGACACGCTTCAAGCCGCCCACGAGCACGCCGAGGCCGGTGGAGTCGAGGAAGTCGACGCCTTCCATGTCGACAACCAGGTGGTAGCTGCCGTCATTCACCAACTCGACCAACTGCTCGCGCAGCTTGGGCGCGGTATACACATCAATCTCGCCACCGACCTCGACGACCGTACGGTCGCCACCAGGCCCGGACACATTGCGAGTCGACAGGGACAGGTCCACGGATCCTCCAGCACCTTGCTATCGAGCGGTCGCCCCTCGGTCTCCCCGACGGAGGCCAGGGGACGGATCGCCAGCCGCGATGGCATTCAATCACTTACCAGCAGCCATGCACGACGCCTTGGGACCATTGTCCGTCACGCCAGTGACACACTCGGTGCCGATGGCCAAGAATCACCGTCCCGGACGACCACCCGAGAGTGGGGACACGCGCCCCACTCCCGCCATGATCCTCGACCGGCTCGCCACAGGGGCGGGCCGGGCCGCGCGCATCACTCATACGGAGCACTTGCCCCCTAGATCGGGAACCCATGCCATCTGGCCGGATCGCATCCGGCCAGAAGTGATCTCGGCGATCGAAAAAGCCGGAATCGACCATCCGTGGGCCCACCAGGCGACCGCCGCCGAGCACGCGCTGGACGGCGAGTCGGTCGTGATCGCCACCGGCACGGCGTCCGGCAAGTCGCTCGCCTACCTCGCCCCGGTCCTCAGCACCCTGCTGGACGGCTCCGAGGCTCCGAACGGCCGCGGGGCGACCGCCCTCTACCTCGCCCCCACCAAGGCCCTGGCAGCCGACCAGCGGCGCTCGGTGAAGGCCCTGGCGGCGCCCCTCGGCAACGCCGTCCGGCCCGCGGTCTACGACGGCGACACCCCGGTCGAGGAACGCGAATGGGTGCGCCAGTACGCGAACTACGTCCTCACCAACCCCGACATGCTGCACCGCGGGATCCTGCCGTCCCACCCCCGCTGGTCCTCCTTCCTGCGCGCACTGCGCTTCGTCGTGATCGACGAGTGCCACACCTACCGGGGCGTCTTCGGCTCCCACGTCGCCCAGGTACTGCGCCGTCTCCGTCGCCTCTGCGCCCGCTACGGGGCAGACCCTGTCTTCCTGCTCGCCTCCGCCACCGCGGCGGACCCCTCGGTCGCCGCCGGGCGCCTCACCGGCCTGCCGGTCAAGGAGGTGTCCGACGACGCCTCCCCGCGCGGCGAGCTGGTCTTCGCCCTCTGGGAGCCCCCGCTGACCGACCTGCCCGGCGAGAAGGGCGCCCCCGTACGCCGTACCGCGACGGCCGAGACCGCCGACCTGCTCACCGACCTGACCGTCCAGGGCGTCCGCTCGGTCGCCTTCGTACGGTCCCGGCGCGGCGCCGAGCTGGTCTCGGTCATCGCCAAGGAGCGCCTCGCGGAGGTGGACCGCTCCCTGCCGAAGCGGGTCGCCGCCTACCGCGGCGGCTACCTCCCGGAGGAACGCCGCGCCCTGGAGCGGGCCCTGCACTCCGGCGAGCTCCTCGGACTGGCAGCCACCACCGCCCTCGAACTCGGCATCGACGTCTCCGGCCTCGACGCCGTCGTCATCTGCGGCTACCCGGGCACGCGGGCCTCCCTCTGGCAGCAGGCGGGCCGCGCCGGCCGGTCGGGGCAGGGCTCCCTGGCCGTCCTGGTCGCCCGTGACGACCCGCTGGACACCTACCTGGTGCACCACCCCGAGGCGCTGTTCCGGCAGCCCGTGGAGTCGACCGTGCTGGACCCGGACAACCCCTACGTCCTGGCCCCCCACCTGTGCGCAGCGGCCGCCGAGCTGCCCCTCACCGAGCCCGACCTCGCGCTCTTCGGACCCGCCGTGCCCGAGCTGCTGCCCCAGCTGGAGGCCGCGAAGCTGCTGCGCAGGCGGGCATCGGGCTGGCACTGGACCCGCCGAGAACGGGCCGCCGACCTCACCGACATCAGGGGCGGGGGCGGACGCCCAGTCCAGATCGTCGAGGAGGGCACCGGCCGCCTGCTGGGCACGGTCGACGCGGCCGCCGCCCACACCTCCGTCCACGAGGGCGCCGTCCATCTCCACCAGGGCCGCACCCACCTGGTCCGGAAACTGGACCTGGAGGACTCCGTCGCCCTGGTCGAACAGGCCGACCCTCCTTACTCGACCGTCGCCCGCGACACCACGGCCATCGCCGTCCTGGAGACCGACACCGAGATCCCCTGGGGCCAGGGGCGGCTCTGCTACGGCTCCGTCGAGGTCACCAACCAGGTCGTCTCCTTCCTCCGCCGCAGACTGATCACCGGCGAGGTCCTGGGCGAGACCAAGCTCGACCTGCCTCCCCGCACCCTGCGCACCCGCGCCGTCTGGTGGACGGTCACCGAGGACCAGCTCGACGCCGCCCGGATCAACCCGGAGATCCTCGGCGGCGCCCTCCACGCGGCCGAGCACGCCTCCATCGGCCTCCTCCCGCTCTTCGCCACCTGCGACCGCTGGGACATCGGCGGCGTCTCGATACCGCTGCACCCGGACACCCTGCTGCCGACGGTCTTCGTGTACGACGGCCACCCGGGCGGCGCCGGATTCGCCGAGCGGGCCTTCCACACCGCCCGTACGTGGCTGACGGCGACCCGTGAGGCCATCGCGTCCTGCGAGTGCGAGGCGGGCTGCCCCTCCTGCATCCAGTCCCCCAAATGCGGCAACGGCAACGAACCCCTGCACAAACGCGGCGCCGTACGCCTCCTCACCGAACTCCTCAGGGCGGCGCCCCCGGAGGCGCCGGAGGCGGAACAGGAAGCGGAGGACCGGCCCGGGACCTGACCTCGGGTCCGTAGAGCCCGAAGCGCGAGCCGGCGGTCACATCGGCGATCTCCCCCTGGACCGCACAGCGGACGAGCACGGCGCCCTGCGCCACCGCCACGCGCCGCGCCGCTTCGCACGCGACCTCCGCCCCCTCCAACGCGCGATCGGCCGCCGCGAGGGCCGCGAGATCCGCGACACCGCCCGCCCGGTGGCGGGCGGCCACGGCCTGGCCCAGCGCGAGCACGAGGGCGAACACCCCGCACAGGGTGACCACCGTGACCGCCACCCACACCGTCGCCATCCCTCGATCGCGGTCCCTGCGCGGCTGCCGCCCAAGGCCCGGCCCCAGGCGCCGGGAGCGCCTCCCGCCCCGGGCTTCGGCTCCCCTCACGGACCGGCACCCCCCACCGTGCGCCCCACCGAATCCTCCGCCAGGGCGGCCGCCTCGGCACTCAGCGTCAACGCCAGGGCCGCCGGGCCCGGGGTCGGCGCCTCCACCGTGACGCGCCACAACTCCCCGGCCCTCCCCACCGCGACCCGCGCCCCGCGAGGCGCGGCGTCCCGCGCGGCCGCCAGCACCGCCGCCTCCGGCTCCGAACGGGCGGCGGCCCGGGCCCCCGCCCGTGCCGCGTCCACACACCGGATCTGGGCCGAGGCGGCGACCAGCGCCCAGAGCAGCGCCATGGCGAAGGCCACGAGCACCGGGATGACCACGGCCGCCTCCGCCGTCACCGCCCCCCGGTCCCGGAGCCGGAGCCGGTACGCGCCCCGGCCTCCGGACTGGCGGCCTCGGGCCCCGGTCTCAGAACTTCGCATCGAGCGCGCCCTCGATCATGGACTGCATCGCCGACATCACCGGCCCGCTGTTGACCACCTTGTAGAGCACGGCGGCGAAGGCACAGGCGGTGCCCCTTATCTAGGGCTGTCAAGTGATCAGGCAGGTCAACGTGCTGACATGGATTGAGGCACGTGAGGCACGTTGTCGATCGCAGGTTAGGTGGTCTGTTGCCGAAGGGGTAGCAGAGTGCCGATGTCCTGAGCGAGAGAAGCCACTTCGCCCGGGAATTCCTGGGCCCAAATAGCAAGGAACGCGTTCTTGACGGTCAGACCAGCCGTGAAGTCGAGATCTGCACCAATCTGTTCCCAGATAACGTGTCGATCCCAATTTGTCATATAGCGTTCCCGAACTGTGCGCTTGACGCGCTCCTGCTCATGCAGGTTGAGGTGGAGCGCCAGGGTGAGCCGGCCAGCGACTGCATCCAAGCGCTGCATGACGCCGTCCAGGACGTGCGCTTCTGGCGAGCTCGTTCCCGGGAGCGCGAAGACACGCTTTTCTGCATCAACGCGTTCGAATTGGTCCCCGTCAAGAATGCAGATGGACGGGAAAGACGCGGTCGGGTCTATGTTGTGCTGTTCATTCACTTTCATCGCCGAGTCGGCCCCGAGCATGGCGTGCACCTTTATCTCGTCCAGTTCCACGCCGCCGTGGCTCCGCAAAGCGCTGGTTACCATGATTTTTGCAAAATCGTCCTCGACGAAGATTGCCAGCTTGGCTTGTGTCTGGCCAGTGATCGTCCGCAGAGCCATCACATCGAGCTTTCCTTGGATCACATTTCCCTGGTAGGCGGCCCAAATCGCGTTCGCCGGCAGCGGCGCGAGGGCGTCGTTCGAGTGAGTGCTGAAGATGACCTGGCACGACTTCCGATCGGCGACACCGATGAGGTATTCGACCAAGCGCTGGGTAGCCACCGGATGAAGGCCGTTCTCGATCTCTTCAACGAGGATCATGGATCCGCTTGGTGCCGCCTCAACATCAGCAACGATGCGGATTACGCTTGCCTCGCCCGCGCCGAAGTGGAACTCGGAGTACCCGTCCCCTGCTGGCGTTCGGCCCGCAAACAGCGAGACCTCTCCGTCTTCGTGCAGGTAGAGTCGTTGGAAACCTTCTATGGACTTCGCCAGGATCTTCGCGGCATGTTGGGTCACCTCAGTGCTGAGGGGCACTTCCCTGGCTGCCGCGAAGGAGCCTCCCGCAGCGGCGCGAACCTTCGCTCGTTCCGTCGCAGGCAACGTGCGCTCAATACCGAAAATTAGCACTTCACGGTCAAGGGCCTTTCTGTTCCACTTCAACTGTTTGAAGCTCGCAGTCCGGGAGACCGAGAGACGCGGGGCGATGCTCTTGTCGATCAACTCGTATTCGATAGACCAATTCGACATGCTCTCGTCGTATTTGCCGCTCTTAGCGAAGAAGTGCCCAGGAGGCACCGCCTTATAAGCGAGCGCAGCTGCGCCGAGGATTGTGGTCTTTCCTCCACCGTTGGGTCCGACGAGCGCCGTGACGGGGAAATCGAAGGTGACTTCCCGGTCCGTGAAGCCACGTACTTTCCGCAACGTGAGCCTCTTCAGGTACTTGCCATAGTTTTCCTTGGCGACCTTCTCCTTCAGATCGGAGAACACACTCGGACGAACCTCGCTCTTGTAATCGACCACTTCAGCCCCACCCCTCGTGCCCGGCATGCGTCCCGGTATCGTCGCAGAGTTGTGGACCTGTTGAGCTGCAAACTGTGAGCGTCGCCATGGCCCTCAGCCGTCGGCCGCCTGACCAGCACACGCCTGCCAGCCCCCGGGGACAGACCGGGAGGATCCCGGCGCGACGCGAGCCCGGGACGTACCGCTGAACTGCTGCATCCTTCAGCTGTTCTGCTCGCGCATCATGTTCCGCAGCGCGGTGCGAGCCGCGATCAGGTCGTCCTGTGTCTCATCCACCGTGCGCTGTAGCGCGACCCGTTCAGCGGCCATCGCCGCCAGTGCCTGGTCCCGGGCCTCGACGTGGCTGACCAGCTCCTTCACTCGGGCCACCAGTTCCGCAGAGCCCGCCTGGTCGACCTGTTGCCCCAGGCTGCGTTCGACCGCGCCCCTGAGCCGGTCACGTTCCTCGCGGACCGTCCGCAGCTCAGCGCGGGCCAGCTCCAGGTCAGTGGCCAGGCTCGCCGAGCTCGCGCTGGCGCCTTCACTGCGCTGGCGTGACGTTTCCCCGGCCTGCCCCTTTCGGGCCTGCTCGATGTACTCCCGGACCCCCTCGGCATAGACCAGCCAGTTCGAGACGCCGGCCGCCTTCGCCACCCCGAGGAAGCTGATCGGCTCCCCGTTCGCCTTCATCTGGTCCACCACCGCGAACACCCTCGTCCGCTTGTCGCGGCTGTCCTTGCGACGCGCCTCCAACAGAACCTGGGCAGGCGTCCGGGGCTCAGTCATGCCACTCCACCCGCCCGCCGGGGGACCACCGGCATCGGCAGGGCAACGGGGCTCGGGGAGGTGGAGGAGGCCCGCAGCCGACGCAGGACCCGGCTGGCCTCTTCCACCTCGGCGCGTTCTTCGTCCGACATGCCCTCCATTTTGTCTCTCATTTTCATGATCACCTTCTGGTAGTCGCCGATCTCGCCCGCCATGCCCGTGATCGTGTAGTCGGCCGCCCCCATGGCCTCAGCCATTTCCTTGTTCGTCTTCAGCGTCCTGACGTGATCCTCGATGGCAGGCAGGTGAGAGGGATCGGGCCGAAACGACGGGCAGCCCGAGCACTGGAAACGGATGGGGCACGCGTGCCCGCCGGCCTTCACGTTGGACGGCTCGATGCAGTTGCCGTAGTGAACCGCGACCGACCCCACCATGTAGGAGTTCGCGGAGCCCATTGGGGCCGGCTCACCGTGGCGGTCGGTGGTGTGGAGCCGCATCTTGTCCATGGCCGCACGCTTCATCTTGTTGCTGATCTTGTAGTACGAGGCCGTGGTCTGCGGCGATCGGTGATCCATCAAATCCTGCAGGACGTGCATCGGAACCCCGGCGTCGGCATACCGCTGGCAGAAGCTGTGCCGGAACGCGTAGGGGAAGATCCTTGTCCGATCAAACGGCAGGAACTGCCCGTCCTCCCCCATCTCGTCGGACTCCAGTACGGGGATGGACAGGAACCAATTGCGCAGGAACAGCCACAAATCACCGGTCTCCAGATGCTTCTTGCGGGCTGTCCGTCCGGGGAACAGGAACTCGCTGCTGGACTCGGGAAGGGCCAGCGTTGAACGGACTTTCAGCCACGCCTTGAGCGCTTCCGCAGTTTCTGCCGGGATGGGTAGGCGTCGCCGCAAGCGGCGGCCCTTCCGGTTGTCCCATATGAGCTGGTACTCGCCGGCGTCGAACTCCAAGCACTGCGCCGAGATCGCACCGATCTCGACCGGTCGGCGCCCGGTGTCGCGCAGGAGGATGTAGACGGTCCGGAACATCGCCTTGACCGCCTCCTTGGGGAGGCTGCCATATGTGAGGTCGCCGAGTAGATGCAGGTGATCATCCAGTTGGTGGAAGACCGTGTCCGGCAAGGCTTTGCCGATCTCGTCCTCGTTGTCCTCCAGCACCTTGACCCGATGCCCCTTGTGCCGGGTGAACTTCTGGGACAGCGCATTCAGCACTCCGTCGAGACGGCCGAACTCCAGCAGCTCGAAGAAGCGGTTGCACAGAGCGTTCCGCTGCATCGACTTGTAGTCGGTGCCGTCCAGCCGCTTCGCCACGTTGAACGCTTCGACAACCGCGGTCATCTGTGAATAGCCAAGAGCGCCTGGGTCATGGCCGCCGCCGGGCAGTAGCTCCAGCCCGTTCGAGGCGATCACTGCGGCGCGGTGGATGTTGCGCAGCTGGCTGCTGCTCGGGCTGGTGACACGGCCGAAGTGCATGGCAAGCTCCCGAAGCCACTCCTGCCGGATCTCCCCGAAGTCGATCTCCCCCTTCTGGCGAGTCCGGTCGGCGACCGGGGCGAGTGAGGGGATGCTCTGTCCGATGACTCGCAGGTCCCAGACGAGCTTGCGAGTGGGGTCAACGCCCCTGAACTCGTCAAAGGAGGCGGCGATGTTCCAGTGGATCTGCCGAAGGATGGACGCGCATCCCACGTCGGCGATCTTGTCGTAGTCGGGGAAATTCGCCCTGTCCAGGGCGATGCTCGACAGGCCGGTGAGCTTTCGCACCGCGGCCCTGATGTTGATCGGAGGAACGGTCTTCCCCTGAACGTCACGCAGTTGAAGAACATGCAGAACCTCCAGCCTCACGACCTCACTCAGCGGCGCCAGGGAGAACATCGTCGCGTCGAACAGCGGAACCTGCCGCTTGACCCAGTCCGCCAGCCCCGCCTGATCGGCATCGGCGGACAGCAGCTTCCCGGCCGCCTGCCGGCGCCGGACCTCCGTGTTCCAGCGAGTGTGGTGCGTTATGCAAAGTCCGGCAGAACTGCGCCGCTCCATGTGGCATCCGAATACTGGGCACTCGTCGAGGGCCGCATAGGGCGTTTGCGTAGACAGCCAGGCGTCCAGGTCGGCAGGTTCCGGGCAGTACCTGAACCAGCGCTGGTAGTGGGCGGCGCACAGTCCCCGGGACTGCGAGTGACGGGCGCATCCATCCACCTCGCAATCGTCAAAGCTGCGGTGCTGACGGATCTGCGCAGGTCGATATGTGGCGGAGAACTCATCCGGGGGCAAGTCGCTCTGCCGGGCGGCGCGGTCGCAGGCAGTGCACCATCGGCTGCCGGTGATGGGCTTCCTGCAGTCGCGCACCGAACAGGCATTGATCCGCGTCGCGGGATTGGCGGGGTCCCCCGTGAACAGCAGGTCAGCGGCGTTCCACTCACTCGGCCGCCAGCCGGGATCCAAGCGGCTCCTGAGCCACTTCTCCCACTCGATCAGCACCTGCGGCGTTGTAGCGTCCGCATCGTTCAGCACATCAACCTGTGCCATTGCCGAGAGCGTCATCAGCGCTCGCCCCGAAGCTGGGAGACGAGCCTGACCGCGTCGCGTTTCTCCTGGTCAGAAGCGTGCAGGTAAGGCTCCATCGACTGCGGTGAGACGTGCCCCATGATGTCCTGGATGACATGTCGGGGCTTGCCCTCGCGCACCCAGCGCGTCGCCGCGGAGTGCCGCAGCATGTGCGGATGGGCCTTGAAACCTGCCTTCTTCGCCAAGCGTACGAAGAGCTCGTAGGTGCTGGGATACTTCATCGCCTGCCCCAGCGGACCGTTGAAGAGATTCACGAACACCATGTCGCAGCCCGTAGCCTCCGCGACCCGCTCGCGTTCCCACTGGTATTCGGCGTAGTGACCCGCCAGGTCGTCTCCCACCGGTATCCATCGCGGGCGCCGGGCCTTGGAGAGCGCCCCGTTGGAGTTCTGGCGGCGTCGGATGTGCACGTGGGCACCCTCCACCCGGCAGCCCAGCGACTGCGAGTTGGCCAGCAGGTGCATGTCTTCGCGGCGCAGGCCCAGTGCCTCACCGATGCGCATGCCGGTCACGGCCAAGAGCACGAGCAAGAACCTGTCTCTGGCATGAACGGCGCCGTCCATCAGCCGCCTCACCTGCTCGTCTGTCAGGTATTCGAAGCCGGGGACGGAGACCTTGAAACGGATCGTCTTCACGTGGACCGTTGCGTACTGGCCGGCTTCTCCTGCGTCGCGACCAGGTACATATCGCAGCTGCTTCGGCTGAGACAGCAAAGTCACCAGATCGGGTGATACCAGGTCGAGAGCCGCAGCGCAGAAGCGCAGGAACTGGCACACCGTGGTCAGGATGTCGTTCGCGGTCTTCTTCTGCCGGTGGCGCGGCTCCGCGGGCGCCTTCCGGCCCCGAGCGGGCAGCGGCTCATCCACCAGCCACTGCAAGAACGCCCCCAACTGACGCATCGTCGGAGCGGTCCAGTCGACCCCATGGTCCACGCAGTACGACAAATACAGCGCGACACGGCCGGCGTAGACGCGCTCGGTGTTGATCGAGGCGTCCTCCTGATTGCGCAACGAGGTCAGGTAGGCCGAGGAGGGCATGTGCAGCTCGTACGTCGAGTTCACCACGACCCAGATCGGCGAGCCGTCGCTGGGGGCCACAGCTTTCTGAGGGCGATATGCCCGTTGTTGGTACGTCACTTGAACCCCGTCGATATCTTCGAGGCACATGATTGGAGATCACATGTGCCTCATGTGCCAGAACGATCTTTGGAGCCCAAGATAACGATGGTGCCCACCGCGTACTCGGAGGTGGTCATCCCGCGGTCGGCCGACCGACCCAGCCTCCGCACCCACGTCGGCCGCCGGGCGCGGCGGCAGACTGCACCGACCGCCAGTCCGGTTCGTGCGGTTCGTTCCTCGAACTTCTTCTTCATTTCGTCCCCCGATGGGCATCGATCGATATCGAGCAGGCGTCCGAGCTGAACGCCCATGTGCGAAAGCCGGACGGGCCTAATCCACCACCAGCAGTCCGCCGGCCAGGCCGATGATCACCGGCGCCACCCCGACCGCCAGGAAGGCGGGCAGGAAGCAGAGTCCGACCGGCGCGGTGATCAGGACCCCGGCCCGCTGGGCACGTGCCACGGCCGCACCGGCCCGTTCGGCACGCATCGCCTCGGCCAGCCTGGAGACCGGCTCCGCCGCCGGGGCCCCGGTCGATCCGGCCCGGTGCAGGCAGCGGGCCAGCGGACCGGCGCCCGGTATCTCCCCGAACCGTCCCCACGCCTCGGCCGGCTCTCCACCGAGGCGGATCTCGGCGGCGGCGCGGGCAAGCCGGTCGCCGACCGGCCCGCCGATGGACTCGCCCACCGCCTCCGCGGCCTCTCGTGGCCCGGCCCCGACGGCGACGCAGGCCGCCAGCAGATCGGCGGCCAGAGGAAGCTGCCCGGCGATCACGGCCCGCTCCTCCCTGCTCTCGCCCGGACCGGGCCGGGGCCGGGCCCGCTGCCACCGCCACGTCCCGTACGCCGCGGCCGAACCGACCGCACACCCCACCAGGCCGCCGACCAGAATCCATCCGGCCAGCCAGGCCCCCGCCGGACCGCCCCACCGCATGACACCGACGCGATCGCCGACACCGGAACTGGCACCGGCACGATTGCCCGTCCGGACCACACTGCCCATCCGGTCCCGTCCAGCAGCCGCCCAGGACCACCAGCCGGTCCGCACGCCCTGGTTGACCTCCAGCAGCATTGCGCCCCGGCCGCGCACCGTTCGTCCCCGGTGGCCCGCCGCCGCGGCAAAGGCCAACTGCACCGCGGCGCCCAACAGTGCCCCCGGCATCCCCAGGCTGTGGAGAACTCCTCCCGTCGCGTTCATGGGGTCTCCGCTCCGCGCACGATCAGGCAGGCCCAGAAGAGTCCGGCCGCCTCCAGGGACCCCCCGACCGCCAGACAGAACAGCCCGCCCGGCGTGTGCAGCAGGACCCGCAGGGGATCGGCTCCGAGCGCGGCCCCCAGACCCAGGCCAGCCACCGGCAGCAGCGCCAGGACCACGACGGTCGACCAGGCCCCCGCCAACTGGGCCCGCAGCTCCTCACGTCTGCGCCGGTCGGCCCGTAACGCCGTCTCAAGGCGGTCCAGGCCGGCCGCGAGACCGGCTCCGCCGTCCACCGCCACCCGCCAGCACGCGGCCATCCCGGAGAGGCCACCCAGCCCCGGCCCGTCCGCCGCCTGCCGCATCGCCGCGGGCACATCGCCCCCGAAGCGCGCGGCCGCCAGCACCGCGGACTCCGCGTCCCCCAGCCACGCGCCACCACCCGGCCCGCCCCTGGCCTGCGGCTCCCCGTCCGCCGCGCACTCCCGCAGCCCGGCCAACAGGGCCTGGCCCGGCTCCTGTCCGGCCCTCAGCTCCCCGACCACGGCCCCGCACAGCACCGCCACCGTGTCCCCCGCCCGTTCCCGCTGCCGACGCCTGGCACGAGCGCGCACCCACCTCCGTACCAAGGGCACCGCCACAGCTCCGGCGATCAGCGGCAGCACCGACGCACCGAGCACGGCGAGCAGCACCGCCACCGGAACGCACCACCATTCGCGCCGCTCCACGACCAGCCGCCGGGCCCTGAGCAGACACGGCCACGATCGCCAGGCCCGCCACGGCTCGGCCGGCCCGTCCACGAGCAGGACCCGCGCGCGCCGGACCCCGGGGTCCCTCATCGCGGCCAGCCACACAGCCGCACCCCCGCAGAGGGCCGCCGTATGCACCGCGTAGCCCGCGATTCCCCCCGTCACAGCGCACCCCCGATCAGCGACTCCAGCCGCTGCCAGCCCCGCTCCGGGGCGAACCCTTCGGCGCCCCAGCTCAGGGCCGGCACCGTGAACACCAGGCCGGCCGCGTCCCGTTCCAGCACGTGCACGTCGGCGATCCGCCGCCGTCCGGCCCGGTCCCGTACGAGATGCACGACCACCGACAGCGCGGCCGCCAACTGGCTGTGCAGTGCGGTCCTGTCCAGCCCTGCGGCCGTCCCCAGCGCCTCCAGCCGGGCGGGTACGTGCTCGGCGGCATTCGCATGGACGGTGCCGCATCCTCCTTCGTGACCGGTGTTCAGGGCAGCCAGCAGCTGCGCCACTTCGGCACCTCTGACTTCTCCCACCACCAGCCGGTCGGGGCGCATCCGCAGCGCCTGGCGCACCAGATCGCGCAGGGTCACCAGGCCCGCGCCCTCCTGGTTGGCGGGGCGGGACTCCAGGCGCACCACATGGGGGTGGTCGGGGCGCAGTTCGGCGGAGTCCTCGGCGAGCACGATCCGTTCGTCCGCGCCGACGGCGCCCAGCAGGCTGGCCAGGAGGGTCGTCTTGCCCGCCCCGGTGCCTCCGCTGATCAAGTAGGAGAGACGGGCCTCCACCATGGCGCGGAGAATCCGGTCGCCGCCCGGCGGCACGGTTCCGGCCTCCACCAGCTCCGCCAGGGAGAACGCCCGCGGGCGCACCACCCGCAGGGAGAGACAGGTCGAGCCGACGGAGACCGGGGGCAGCACGGCATGCATCCGCGTCCCGTCCGGCAACCGCGCGTCCACCCAAGGCCGGGCATCGTCCAGCCGCCTGCCCGCCACCGCGGCGAGCCGCTGGGCCAGTCGCCGTACCGCTGCCGCGTCCGGGAAGGTGATCCCCGTCAGCTGGAGCCCGCCGCCCCGGTCCACCCACACCCGGTCGGGTGCGGACACCAGGACATCGGTGACCTCGGGGTCCGCGAGCAACGGCTCCAGCACGCCCGTCCCGACGAGTTCACCGCGCAGCTCGGCTGCGGCCCCGAGCACCTCCGCATCGCCCAGCAGCCGCCCCTGGGCCCGAAGTGCGGCCGCCACTCCGGCCGGTGTGGGCGCGCCGCCACTGCGCGCCAGCCGTTGGCGTACGGCATCCAGCAGCGCATCGGTCATGGTGCGCCTCCCCCGGCCGGAGCCACGGCGGAACCGGGCTCCCCCGCCGCTGCCGCCACGTGCTCCCAGAACTCCGCGCAGAAGCGGGCCAACGGGCTGCGGGCACTGCCGCCGGGCGGCATTCCGCCGTCCTGAGCGGCCAGGAGACCTGATTCCAGGGGGAGTTCACCGACGAGGGGCAGGCCGATGGCCTGGGCCACCCAGCGCTCGTCCAGCCCTGCCGCATACGGCCCCCGGGCCACCACCCGCATGTCGTCCAGCACCATGCGAGCCGTGGACGCGACACGCTTGGCCGCCGCGACCGCCCTCAGCTCGCCCGGCACCACGAGCAGGCCCAGGTCGAGCTGGGCGAGGGCTTCCGCGATGCCCTCGTCCACGCGGCGCGGCAGATCCACGACCACCACCCCGCCGAGCCGGCGCGCGGCGGCCAGCACCGCCTGTACGGCCTGCGGCGCGATGGCCACCTCGTCGTCGCGGCCCCAGCTCAGCACCCGCAGTCCGTGGAGGGCGGGCAGGGAGTCCTCCAGGGCTCCACCACCGAGGCGCCCCTTCGAGTGAGCGAAATCCGGCCACCGCATACCCTCGGCCCGTTCCCCGCCGAGAAGTACGTCGATGCCCCCGCCCAGGGGGTCCGCGTCGATCAGCATCGTCCGCCGGCCGGACCTCGCCGCGCTGACGGCGAGTGCGCAGGCCAGCGTCGATGCGCCGGAGCCGCCCCGCCCGCCCATCACTCCGACGGTGAGCGCCGGCCTGCCGACGCCTTCGGCGGCATTGGCGATCTGATCGACCAGCCAGCCCTCCGAATCCGGCAGCCGCAACACATATTCGGCCCCGATCTCGACCGCCCGTCGCCAGACGTCCGGGTCGTCCTGGTCCCGCCCGACCAGCATCACCCCCCGCCTGCGGACGGCACCGCGGCACCGAGCGGCCGCGTCATCGCCCACGAGGACCATCGGGGCCTGCTCCCAGCCGCCCCGTCGCCCGGGCGGTCCGTGATGAACCTCCGGCTCAGCCCCGGCCGCCGCGCACAGCCGCAGCAGGTCATCGAGCAACTCCACGTCTTCCGTCACGATCAGCGGTCCGCCGCGTCGCCCTTCGGCGACCGTCAGCCCTTCTCGCGTGAGGGATCCAGCCACGATCTCCGCCCCTTCCCACTGCCCCAGCAGTGCGGTTCGCGGCGATCCCGGAGCGTTTCCGAGATGCGCGATTCCGGTACCCGCGGACTTCGCGGGAGGAATCAACGTGCAGCACCACGAAAAAACATGTGGATCTTGCTCGAAAACTGTGGACAACTTCGGCGTTGTGAATATCTCCGTCACCCGAACCAGCGACTTCCGGAGCGCAGCCTCGCTGCTACACACTGTGACGAGACGGAGTTCGCGCCGACGCCTCGCACGAGCGGGCCCACAGGGGACGAAAGGGAGGGACGCGCTGAGCCCAGGAGGCAGAAAACCATCCGGACATGCGACGACCCCCGCCGGGGGGGAGAGCGGGGGTCGTCCCCACGGTCCGACTCGGGGGGGGGAGGAGCCGGACCGGGGTTAGCACGGTCGCGAACGATCCGTGACTTCCATGGTGTACCCGAGGCCCTTCTCAGGCAAACCCACACGCCGGATTTTACGCCGAATGGCGGGCCCCTATGCTCAGCGTTGTGGAAAACTGCTTCTCGCCGCGCACAGCAGCCTTCTTTGACCTGGACAAGACGGTCATTGCGAAGTCTTCGACGCTGACCTTCAGCAAGTCCTTCTACCAAGGCGGACTGATCAACCGCCGCGCCGTGCTGCGCACCGCGTACACACAGTTCGTGTTCATGGCCGGGGGCGCCGATCACGAGCAGATGGAGAAGATGCGTGCCTATCTCTCCGCCCTCTGCAAGGGATGGAACGTCCAGCAGGTAAAGGAGATCGTCGCCGAGACCCTGCACGACCTGATCGACCCGATCATCTACGACGAGGCCGCCACCCTCATCGAGGAACACCACACCGCCGGCCGCGACGTGGTCATCGTCTCGACCTCCGGCGCGGAGGTCGTCGAACCGATCGGCGAACTGCTGGGCGCCGACCGTGTCGTCGCCACGCGCATGGTCGTCGGCGACGACGGCTGCTTCACGGGAGAGATCGAGTACTACGCCTACGGGCCGACCAAGGCCGAGGCCGTGAGGGCGCTCGCCGTTTCGGAGGGGTACGACCTTTCGCGCTGCTACGCCTACAGCGACTCGGCAACCGACGTACCGATGCTGGAAGCGGTCGGCCACCCGCACGCGGTCAACCCCGACCGCGCGCTGCGCCGCGAAGCGACCCTTCGCGAGTGGCCGATTCTCGTCTTCGATCGTCCGGTCCGGCTGAAGCAGCGGCTGCCCGCCTTCTCGATGCCGCCGCGCCCGGCACTCGTCGCCGCCGCCGCGGTAGGCGCCGCAGCCGTCACCGCTGGACTCGTCTGGTACGCCAGCCGTCGGCGTACCGCCGGCGCGGCGCTGCCCGGCTGACCCGACGCGCGACCGGCGGCGAGGAGCATTCGACCGACGGGGCGCACTGCCCGATTCGCCCTTGATTGAACCTAAAAGTAAAGAAGTGGGACCAGGGCTTCCCCTTCCCCCGGTCCTGGAGTACAAAGGACTCAACGGCCCGCGAGACCAAGGACATCCGTGAGGATGACCTGTAACGCAGTGACGGCCCCACGGACCGAGCACGAAAGCCGAGCACCCACGCGACGTCGACCCGTCGATTACGGGCCAGCCGCACCAGGTGACGGGCAAAGTACCCGACCTGATGGGCAATTTACGAGGACGCTTGGTAACTGGGCGGACGTGCCAGCGGCGGTACCGCACTCCGGTACCGCCGCAACCCTTTCCCCAGGTCACAGTCGCCGGAGCGCCACCCCTTCCGCTGCCCCGGGCGGCCGCCTACGCCGCGCCGCGCTGCAGGGCCTCGCAGACCGCCGTCGATTCGCGCACTCCCAGCTCGACCGAGCGGCCGCAGTGCGCGATCCACGCGGCCACGCCCTCCGGAGTGCCCGTCGTATAGCCCTCGAACGCCGCGACATACGCCGCCCGCCCCTGCTCCGCATGGCCCACCTCGGCCGGACAGATGGACTTCGGGTCCAGTCCGCTGCCGATCAGCACGACGCGCTCGGCGGTGCGGGCCACCAGACCGTTGTGGGAGCCGAAGGGGCGCAGCGCCAGCAGTTCGCCGTGCACCACCGCGGCGGTCACCAGGGCGGGGGCCGCGCTGCCCGCGATGATCAGCTGGGAGAGGCCTTCGAGCCGTCCGGCCACCTCCTCGGCGCCGGGGAGCGGCGCTTCGATCAGCGGTTCGTCGACGGGTTCACCCGCCAGTCGCGGGCGCCCGACGGCGTCATCCGGTGCGGCCCCGCCGGCCGCGACCAGGTGCAGCCGTGCCAGCACCCGCAGAGGCGACTGTCGCCAGATGGAGAGCAGTTGTCCGGCCTCCGCGGTGAGACGCAGCGCGGCTCCGACCGTGCGCGCCTCGTCCTCACCGCTGAAGTCGGTGCGCCGGCGGACCTCCTCCAGGTTCCAGTCGGCACCGGCGAGCGCCGCCGACCCCCGGGAGCCCCGCAGCGCGGCTTCGGCCGTGACCTCGTTGCTGCGACGGCGCATGACGCGGTGACCGTAGACCCGGTCGACGGCCTTGCGTACGGAGTCCACGGCATCGGGCACTCCGGGCAGAGCACCGAGCGTGGCGAGCGGGTCTGAGGCAGTCGTACTCATAAGTAGCGAGGCTACGCGCCCCGTACACCCGGACCGCCCCCAAGTGGCCATCTTCACGAACATCGACAGCGCTGTGCAATTGACCCACTACCCTAGGTGAACATGAAGATCGCTTTCGTCGGGAAGGGCGGCAGCGGTAAGACCACGCTGTCCTCGCTCTTCATCCGTCACCTCGCTGCCAATGAAGCCCACGTCGTCGCCGTCGACGCCGACATCAACCAGCATCTGGGGGCCGCTCTCGGCCTCGACGAGGCGGAGGCCGCCGCGTTGCCCGCCATGGGTGCGCACCTCCCTCTCATCAAGGACTACCTGCGCGGCACCAACCCCCGTATCGCCTCCGCCGAGACGATGATCAAGACGACTCCACCCGGCGAGGGCTCGCGGCTGCTGCGGGTCTGCGAGGACAACCCGATCTTCGACGCCTGTGCGCGTACGGTCCGGCTCGACGACGGGGACATCCGGCTGATGGCCACCGGCCCGTTCACGGAGTCCGATCTCGGCGTGGCCTGCTACCACTCCAAGGTCGGGGCCGTCGAGCTCTGCCTCAACCACCTGGTCGACGGCCCGGACGAGTACGTCGTGGTGGACATGACGGCGGGGTCGGACTCGTTCGCCTCGGGGATGTTCACGCGCTTCGACATGACCTTCCTCGTCGCGGAGCCGACCCGGAAGGGGGTGTCGGTGTACCGCCAGTACAAGGAGTACGCACGGGACTTCGGCGTCGCGTTGAAGGTCGTCGGCAACAAGGTGCAGGGCCGGGACGATCTGGACTTCCTGCGCTCGGAGGTCGGGGACGACCTGCTGATCGGGGTGGGCCACTCCGACTGGGTGCGGTCCATGGAGAAGGGGCGGCCGTCCCGGTTCGAGCTGCTGGAGGCGGACAACCGGATGGCCCTGCAGGCCCTCCAGGACGCCGCCGAGGACTCGTACGAACTGCGCGACTGGGAGCGCTACACGCGGCAGATGGTGCACTTCCACCTGAAGAACGCGGAGAGCTGGGGCAACGAGAAGACGGGCGCCGACCTGGCCGCCCAGGTCGACCCCGCCTTCGTGCTCGGTGAGGGGCGCGCGGGAGCGGCCGTCCCCGCACCCGCCTGACCCGCCGGCCGACCCCTCCGGGCCACCCCGGCGGCTGCCGGCCGAGGTGACCGGAGGGGGGCCCGGGGTGCCTAGTCGGCGTTCCGGGCCTTCTGCTCTCCGGCCTCGGGCCCGGCCGCCTTGCCCTTCTCCGCCTGCTGGGCAGCGGCGGCCTGGGCGCCGAGGTAGGTCTTCCACCCCTCCTTGGGCGTCTCGCCTACGCCGAGCGTGGCGAGCTTGGCCAGCGCCTGCGGGTCCTGTGCGTCCAGCCAGTCCGCGAGCTGCCGGAAGGACACGCAGCGGACGCCTTCCTTGGTGCACACCTTCGCGATGGTCTCCTCGATGGCGCGCATGTAGGTGCCGCCGTTCCAGGACTCGAAGTGGTTGCCGATGATCAGCGGCGCCCGGTTGCCGTTGTACGAGCGGTCGAAGGCCTGGAGCAGGCCGTCGCGCATCTGGTTGCCCCAGTACTCGTGCTGGGAGGGGTCGCCCTGTGTCGTCGTGCCGGACTGGTTGACCATGAAGTTGTAGTCCATGGAGAGGGTCTCGAAGGCGCGGCCGGGCATCGGGACGAGCTGGAGCGGGATGTCCCACACGCCGTCCTTCTTCTTGGGCCAGACCTGGTTGCCGACACCACTGGAGTCGTAGCGGAAGCCCATGTCCCGGGCCGCGGCGACCATGTTCTTCTGCCCTTCGAGGCAGGGAGTGCGGGCGCCGACCAGCTCCTGGTCGTAGTCGAAGGGGAGCGGCGCCTCGCCCTTCAGCTCCGGGGCGTTGGTCTTCCAGTTCTTGACGAAAGCCTTCGCCTGGTTGATCTCGCTCTTCCACTCCTCGACGGACCAGGTGCCCACACCGCCGTCCGGGCCGCAGAAGTGGCCGTTGAAGTGGGTGCCGATCTCGTTGCCGTCCTTCCAGGCGGCGCGCACCTCGGCGAGGGTGTCGCGGATGCCCTCGGTGTCGTTGAAGCCGATGTCGGAACGGCCCGCCGAGTGCTGCGGCGGAGCATAGAGGGATCGCTTCTCCTCAGGCAGGAGATACACACCGCTGAGGAAGTACGTCATGCTCGCGTTGTACTTCTTGGCGACACCGCGGAAGTGCGAGAAAAGCTTCTGGCTGTCCTCTCCGGCACCGTCCCAGGAGAACACCACGAACTGCGGCGGCTTCTGACCCGGCGCCAGGCGCTGGGCGGCCGGCATCTTCGGCTGGGCGCCGGTGAAGGCGGTGGAGCCGTCCCCGATGAGCTTGACCGCGTTCTTCGGAGCAGCCTGCGGAGCGTTCTCCTTCGCTCCATGGGCCCCCTTCTCCGCGCCCGCACCGGCACCACCAGGTGCGGAGCCTCCGGATCCGGCACCGGAACAGCCCGCGAGTACGGCGACCAGCGCCGTGGTCATGACGCCCAGGGCGATCCTCTTCGTGGCGGCCATCATCCGCCCACCCTCTTCCTTGCAGGTTATTTGCGTTGAGTGCCGACACGGCGCGGCCAAACTCGCACGCGGCTTTGCAGATAAGAGGACGACATGCCGAATGAAAAGCTGCCTATTCGCTTGAATGGGTGACGCGCTGACCTAAATGCCGCGAATGCGAGATGCCGATCTTTACTCTCCATTACCATTCGTTTACTGAGAGTTGAGAAATCCCGCCGCTGCACGCCGTGACCCACGGCCGCGTCCCTTACGTCCTCGCGACCGCGCTGCCTCCGGAGGAGACGGGAACATGTCCGCCTGCGCCCCCACTCGCCATGACCGCACACCCCGCCGTTCGCGCCCCCGCCGCGCCTCGGGGATGAAGAGCCCACACAGCCCACCGCCCACCGGCGGCCGCCGCCTGCGGATCGCAGGCACGGATGTGTCCGCCTCGATCACCGTCTTCCTCATCGCCGTCCCCATGTCGCTCGGCCTCGCCCTCGCCGTGGGCGCCCCGCTGGAGGCCGGGCTGGTGGCAGCGGCCATCGGCGGCATCGTCGCCGGGCTGTTCGGGGGCACACCGCTCCAGGTCAGCGGTCCTTCCGCCGGGCTGACCGTCGTCACTGCCGAGCTGATCCAGGTCTACGGATGGCGCACCACCTGCGCCATCACGGTCGGCGCCGGGCTGCTCCAGATCCTCCTGGCCACCCTGAGAGCCGCACGCAACGCGCTCGCCGTCAGCCCGGCGATCGTGCACGGGACGCTGGCCGGCATCGGTGTGGCCATCGCGCTCGCCCAGCTGCACATCATGCTGGGCGGGTCACCCCAGAGCTCCGTGGTGGCCAACGCCCTGGCCCTGCCGGAGCAGCTGGCCCGGATCAGTCCGGCGGCCCCCCTCATCGGGGCGCTGACCATCTCTGTTCTGCTGCTGTGGCCCCGGCTGCCGGGACGGGTCGGCCGGACGGTACGGAGAATCCCGGCCGCGCTCGCCTCGGTGGTGATCGCGACCTCGGTGGCGGCGGTGGCGACGCCCGGGCTCGCCCGGGTCGACCTGCCTTCCTGGCGGTCGCACGCCCTGCCGGAGCTACCTCAGGGACCCGTTCTCGCCCTGGCCACCGCGGTGTTCACCGTGCTGCTGGTGGCCAGTCTTGAATCGCTGCTCGCCGCGGTGGCCGTGGACAAGCTGGCCGCCGACCGCGCGGGAGAGCAGGCCCCCCTGACCTCCCCCACTCCGCCCCAGCGGTCCGACCTGGACCGCGAGTTGCGCGGCCAGGGCATCGCCAACACGCTCACCGGGCTGCTGGGCGGGCTCCCGGTGGCCGGGGGCGTGGTGCGAGGTTCGGCCAATGTGCGGGCCGGGGCGACCGGTCGCGCCTCCACCGTGCTGCACGGGGTCTGGGTCCTCCTCGCGGCAGGCCTGCTGGTCACCGTGTTCGAGTGGATTCCGCTGGCCGCACTCGCCGCCCTGGTGATGGTGGTCGGGGTCCAGATGGTGAGCTTCGCGCACATCCGTAACGTCCATAAGCACCGGGAGTTCCCCGTCTACGCGGCCACCGTCGCCGGTGTCGTCGCCTTCGGGGCGCTGGCGGGCGTCGCGCTCGGGGTGGGCGTGGCGGTGATCGTCTCGCTGCACCGGCTGGGCCGCACGAAGATCACCGTGACCGAGCAGGACGGCCGTCATGTGGTGACCGTCCACGGCCAGTTGACCTTCCTGGCCGTCCCGCGGCTCACCCGGACCCTCGGGCAGCTGCCGCCGGGCGTCGACTCGACCGTCGAGCTGGACGGGTTCTTCATGGACCACGCCGCCTACGAGGCGATCCAGGCCTGGCGCGGTGCCCAACTCGCCCAGGGAGGCCGGATCGACTTCACCGGCAGGTCCGGCAGCCGCATCGCCGAGCCGGCCGCCGCGGCCCACTCGTGCTGCCGCCCCTGGACCCCGTGGCGCAACCACCACTGCCACGACCGTCCCACCCGCCCCGCGGACAACAGCGGCACCACCGGCATGTTCCCCGACAGCGGTTCCGGCACCTCCCCCACCGCCGGGGCCGGCGGGAAGGGCGGCGCGCATCGACTGCTGAGTGGCCTGAGTTCTTTCCAGCGGAACACAGCGCCTCTGGTCCGCGACGAGCTGGCCCGGCTCGCCTCCGAGGGCCAGTGCCCCTCGCAGCTCTTCATCACCTGCGCCGACTCCCGCCTGGTCACCAGCATGATCACAGCCAGCGGCCCCGGCGACCTCTTCACCGTGCGGAACGTCGGCAATCTGGTGCCTCAACCGGGCACCGCGCCGGCCGGGAGCGGCGACGACTCGGTGGCCGCGGCGATCGAGTACGCGGTGGAGGTGCTGCGGGTCGAATCCATCACCGTCTGCGGACACTCCGGCTGCGGCGCCATGCAGGCGCTGCTGAAGGGCGAGCCCGACTCCGGCCCGGAGAAGCCGAGGACCCCCCTGTGGCGCTGGCTGCGCCACGGTCTGCCGAGCCTGGAGCGGATGGCATCGCGCCGCCACTCCTGGGCGCGGATCTCCGGCCGGCTGCCCGCCGACGAGGTCGAGCAGCTCTGCCTCACCAATGTGGTCCAGCAGTTGGAGCACCTGCGGGCGCACGAATCGGTGGCCCGGAGGCTCGCCGAGGGGACGCTCCAGCTGCACGGCATGTATTTCCACGTCGGCGAGGCGCAGGCGTATCTGCTGACCGAAGGTTCCAGCTCCGGGACGGGCCCCGACGAGGTCTTCGACCGCGTCGGCACCGGAGAGCTGGAGCGCACCGGCGTCTGAACCGGACAGGCCCCGGGTCCGTGAGACCTGATGACCCCGCTCCGCGCCGCACGGCACGGCAGCGAGCCGCAGGGCGACTTTGCGCCACACGTCGTAAAGCAGTCCTGACCAGCGGAGCGGGATCATGCTTCCATACAGGAAGACACAGGTCTAAACCAATTCCCGGCAGACACTTGTCACCCGGCCTCGCGCCTGATGAGCTATGCCCCGGGACACAACGGACACCCTGGGACTGGGAGAAGTCGTGAGCAACGAGAGCCTGGCCAACCTGCTTCGGGAAGAGCGAAAATTCGCTCCGCCTGCCGAGCTGGCCGCCAACGCCAACGTCACCGCAGAGGCGTACGAGCAGGCCGAGGCGGACCGGCTGGGCTTCTGGGCCGAGCAGGCCCGCCGCCTGACGTGGGCCACCGAGCCGACCGAGACCCTCGACTGGAGCAATCCGCCCTTCGCGAAGTGGTTCGCGGACGGCAAGCTGAACGTCGCGTACAACTGCGTGGACCGCCATGTCGAGGCGGGCAACGGCGACCGGGTCGCCATCCACTTCGAGGGCGAGCCCGGCGACAGCCGCGCCATCACCTACGCGGAGCTGAAGGACGAGGTCTCCCGCGCCGCCAACGCGCTGACCGAACTGGGCGTCAGCAAGGGCGACCGGGTCGCCGTCTATCTGCCGATGATCCCCGAGGCCGCCGTCGCGATGCTGGCCTGCGCCCGCATCGGCGCCACGCACTCGGTGGTCTTCGGCGGCTTCTCCGCCGACGCCATCGCCACCCGCATCCAGGACGCGGACGCCAAGGTCGTCATCACGGCCGACGGCGGCTACCGCCGGGGCAAGCCCTCCGCGCTCAAGCCTGCGGTCGACGACGCCGTCTCCCGTATCAAGAGCGTCGAGCACGTCCTCGTCGTCCGCCGCACCGGTCAGGACACCGCCTGGACCGAGGGCCGCGACGTCTGGTGGCACGAGATCACCGCCCGGCAGTCCGCCGAGCACGACCCCGAGGCCTTCGAGGCCGAGCAGCCGCTCTTCATCCTCTACACCTCGGGCACCACCGGGAAGCCGAAGGGCATCCTGCACACCTCCGGCGGCTACCTCACCCAGGCGGCGTACACCCACCACGCGGTCTTCGACCTCAAGCCGGAGACCGACGTCTACTGGTGCACCGCCGACGTCGGCTGGGTCACCGGGCACTCGTACATCGTCTACGGGCCGCTGGCCAACGGCGCGACCCAGGTCATGTACGAAGGCACGCCCGACACCCCGCACCAGGGCCGCTTCTGGGAGATCGTGCAGAAGTACGGCGTCACGATCCTCTACACGGCGCCGACCGCGATCCGTACGTTCATGAAGTGGGGGGACGACATCCCCGCCAAGTTCGACCTGTCGTCCCTGCGCGTCCTCGGTTCGGTCGGCGAGCCGATCAACCCCGAGGCATGGATGTGGTACCGCAAGCACATCGGCGCCGAAAAGTGCCCGATCGTGGACACCTGGTGGCAGACCGAGACCGGCGCCATGATGATCTCGCCGCTGCCGGGCGTGACGGCGACCAAGCCGGGCAGCGCCCAGCGCGCCCTGCCCGGAATCGCCGCCACCGTCGTGGACGACGACGCCAACGAGGTGCCGAACGGCGGGGGCGGCTACCTCGTCCTCACCGAGCCCTGGCCCTCCATGCTCCGCACCATCTGGGGCGACGACCAGCGGTTCCTCGACACCTACTGGTCGCGCTTCGAGGGCAAGTACTTCGCGGGCGACGGTGCCAAGAAGGACGAGGACGGCGACGTCTGGCTGCTCGGCCGGGTCGACGACGTCATGCTCGTGTCGGGCCACAACATCTCGACCACCGAGGTCGAGTCGGCCCTGGTCTCCCACCCGTCGGTCGCCGAGGCGGCCGTGGTCGGTGCGAACGACGAGACGACGGGCCAGGCCATCGTCGCGTTCGTGATCCTGCGCGGTACGGCGACCGCGTCCGACGAGCTGGTCGTGGAGCTGCGCAACCACGTCGGGACGACCCTCGGCCCGATCGCGAAGCCTAAGCGGGTGCTGCCGGTGGCCGAGCTGCCCAAGACCCGCTCCGGCAAGATCATGCGCCGCCTGCTGCGCGATGTCGCCGAGAACCGCGAGCTGGGCGATGTCACCACGCTCACCGACTCCTCGGTGATGGACCTGATCACCACCCAGCTGCCGTCCTCGTCCTCGGAGGACTGAGACCGGACAAGCTTCTTCTGTACGGCTCCGATGGGCATCCGGCGACGCGCCGGGTGCCCATCGGGCATTGCGGTCGAATGTCACCCAAAATGATTTTCACCCCTACCGTCCCGGTACAGTGGGCGCTTCATCCACAACTTCAGAGGACATCTCCACAGGGGCGCCGGGAAGACTGGTCGGCACATTGATCAGTCATGCCCACATGCCCACTCAACCTGGAGGTTCTCTCTCGTGGCCCCGCCCACCCCCACACCGCCGCCCCAGCGCTCGCTGCTCGGCCGCCTCCCCCTCCCCGAGCGGAACTACGTCGCGGAAACGCTTCGGACCGAGACCGTGGGGGGCGTGCTCCTGCTCGTCGCCGCAGTGGTCGCCCTGCTCTGGGCGAACACGTTCGGCGGATCGTACGAGGAAGTCAGCAAGTTCCACTTCGGTCCAGGCTCCATCGGTCTGGACCTCTCCGTGGCCCACTGGGCAGCGGACGGGCTCCTCGCTGTCTTCTTCTTCGTCGCCGGCGTCGAGCTCAAGCGGGAACTCGTCGCAGGCGAACTCCGTGACCCGAAGGCCGCCGCCCTTCCCGTCGTGGCGGCCCTCAGCGGCATGGCGGTGCCGGCCCTCGTCTACACCCTCACCGTGGTCCTGGGCGACGGCTCCCTGGCCGGCTGGGCTGTCCCGACAGCAACCGACATCGCCTTCGCTCTCGCCGTCCTCGCGGTGATCGGAACCTCGCTGCCGTCTGCACTGAGAGCCTTCCTCCTCACCCTCGCGGTCGTCGACGACCTCTTCGCCATCGTGATCATCGCGGTGTTCTTCACCTCGGATCTGAACTTCCTGGCCCTTGGCGGAGCCGTGCTCGCCCTTGCCGCCTTCTACCTGCTTCTCCGCTTCGACGTCCGCGGCTGGTACGTCTACATCCCGCTCGCTCTCGTGATCTGGGGCCTGATGTACAACAGCGGGGTGCACGCCACCATCGCCGGTGTCGCGATGGGGCTGATGCTCCGGTGCACCAAGCGCGAAGGGGAGGAGCACTCTCCCGGCGAGCACATCGAGCACCTGGTACGCCCGCTGTCGGCCGGTATCGCTGTTCCGCTGTTCGCCCTCTTCGCCGCCGGGGTCTCCCTCCAGGGCGAGGCGCTGGCAGGCGTCTTCACCCGACCCGAGACACTCGGCGTGGTCCTCGGGCTCGTCCTGGGCAAGACTGTCGGGATCTTCGGCGGTACGTACCTCGCCGCCCGCTTCACCAAGGCCGAGCTGAACAAGGAGCTGGCCTGGGCCGATGTCCTGGCGGTCGCCTCGCTCGCAGGTATCGGGTTCACCGTCTCCCTCCTTATCGGCGAGCTCGCCTTCGAGGGTGACTCGGAGATGATCAACGAGATCAAGGCCTCCGTACTGATCGGCTCCCTGATCGCAGCCGCACTGGCCTGTGTCCTACTCAAACTGCGGGTGCGCAAGTACAGGGAGCTGTACGAGGCCGAGGAGCGGGACGAGGACGCATCCGGGGTGCCCGACGTCTATGAACAGGACGATCCGGGGTACCACCTGCGGATGGCCGCGATCCACGAGGAGAAGGCGGCCGAGCACCGCCGTCTCGCCGAACGGGCGGGGGCAGCGAGCAACAAGCCGGACAGTCCGGCATGATCTGACATCGGATGTGTCGAAGACGGAGAGGGAGTCAGGGATGAGCGACCCCGGCAACTACGTGGGCAGCGCGGACCGCAGCATCGGGCAGCTGGTCGCCTCGGCGACGGCCGAGATGTCCGCGCTGGTGCACGACGAGATCGCCCTGGCGAAGGCGGAGGTACGCCAGGACGTCAAGCGCGGGGTGATCGGCAGCGTGGCGTTCATCGTCGCGGGCGTACTGCTTCTGTTCACGATGCCGATGCTGAGCTTCGCCGCCGCGTACGGCATCCACAACCTGGGCCTGGGCCTCGCCTGGTCGTTCCTGATCGTGGCCGGCGGCTTCGTCCTCCTGGCGGCGCTGCTCGGGCTGATCGGCTGGCTGAAGTTCAAGAAGGTCAAGCCGCCGGAGAAGTCCATCGCCTCCGCCAAGCAGACCGCCGCCGTCCTGCAGAAGGCGAAGCCGCACCCCCGCCCGGCCATCGAGGCCGACGCGATCCTCAAGCGCTCCGGCTCCAGCCTCGCGGCGGGTACGGGCGTCGAGAGCCTCCCCGGTAAGGACAAGGCCGCCTCTGTGGCACGCTCGTCCACATGACGGTTCCCGATTCCAGCGCATTCGGCCCGGCGGGTTCGGCGAGCCCGCAGGGTTCGGCCGGCCCGGCGGGCTCCTCGACGAGCCCGGCCGGCCGCCTCTCCTCGGGCGACGGCCGTTCCGCTTCCACGGGTCAGGCCGGCGCCGGAGGACCCGTACGGATCGATGGCCCCTGGACCCATCGCGATGTGGCCGCCAACGGTGCGCGGTTCCACATCGCCGAGATGGGCGAGGGGCCCCTGGTCCTCCTTCTGCACGGGTTCCCGCAGTTCTGGTGGACCTGGCGCCACCAGCTGCCCGCGCTCGCCGAAGCGGGCTTCCGGGCCGTCGCCATGGACCTGCGCGGGGTGGGCGGCAGCGACCGGACACCGCGCGGTTACGACCCCGCCAACCTGGCGCTCGACGTCACCGGGGTGATCCGCTCCCTCGGTGAGCCGGACGCGGCCTTGGTCGGCCACGATCTGGGCGGCTACCTCGCCTGGACGGCCGCCGTGATGCGGCCCAAGCTGGTGCGCCGGCTCGCCGTCTCGTCCATGCCCCACCCGCGCCGCTGGCGCTCCTCGATGCTGTCCGACTTCGCGCAGTCGCGGGCGGGCTCGTACATCTGGGGCTTCCAGCGCCCCTGGCTGCCGGAGCGTCAGCTCGTCGCGGACGACGCGGCCCTGGTGGGAAAGCTGGTCCAGGACTGGGCCGGGCCCCGGACCCCGGAGTTCCCCGACGAGGAGACCCTGGCCGTCTACCGGCGGGCCATGAGCGTCCCCTCGACGGCGCACTGCTCGATCGAGCCGTACCGCTGGATGGTCCGTTCGATGGCTCGTCCGGACGGGGTCCAGTTCAACCGGCGGATGAAGCGGCCCGTGCGCGTACCCACCCTGCATCTGCACGGATCGCTCGATCCGGCGGTCCGGACCCGGAGTTCGGCGGGGTCGGGCGAGTACGTCGAGGCGCCCTACCGGTGGCGACTTTTCGACGGTGTCGGTCACTTCCCCCACGAGGAGGATCCGATCGCCTTCTCCACCGAACTCATCAACTGGCTCAAGGATCCTGAGCCCGACCGGTAGCCGAGCACCCGCCAGGGGCACACCCGTCCGACGAACAGCCACTTGCCTGCCGCATAAGCCAATTGGCTGACTCGCGCACGATTACCGACCTTGGGTCACGGGCAGACGTCGGGGTATGGGCTGGACGCACGACTTCACTGACGAAGCACGCAACCGCCGCTCCACCGCGACAGCAGGTGCGAGCACTCATGAGGGGGGCGGCCCCTTGGGCCGGGTGCACGATGTGCAGGACCTTCATCATCACCGGCTCGGGATTCCGCGCATCCTCCGCCGTCGGGCCCGCTGGGTCTCGGCGCGGCTGCGCCACCCCCGTAGCTGATCTCTCCTGACACCTCGCCCCCGCCGATCCGCATGCGCTGACCGGCGGGGGTCTTCATCGCTCACGGCTATCCCGGGCGGGCCTCAGAGGGCGCAGCCCTGGCTGTCGACCTGCTGGTTCGCCGTGCGGCCGATCTCGATGTCCTCGCGGATCTCGTCGGCCGTCAGGGCGTAGCCGGTGTCAGGGTCGTCGAGCGACTTGGCGAACACCACTCCGTACACCTTTCCGTCCGGAGTGAGCAGCGGGCCGCCCGAGTTGCCCTGGCGCACGGTCGCGTAGAGCGAGTAGACGTCGCGCAGGACGGTGCCCCGCTGGTAGATGTCGGGGCCGTTGGCGTCGATACGGGCGCGGACCCGGGCGGAGCGTACGTCGTAGGCGCCGTTCTCCGGGAAGCCCGCGACGATCGCGCTGTCGCCGCTCTCCGCGTCGTCGTTCGTGCCGGTGAACTCCAGGGGCGTGGCCTTGAGGTCGGGGACGTCCAGCACCGCGATGTCGCGCTGCCAGTCGTAGAGGACCACCTTCGCGTCGTACAGCCGGCCTTCGCCGCCGATCTGGACGGTCGGCTCCTCGACGCCTCCGACGACGTGGGCGTTGGTCATCACACGGCGGTCGGAGAAGACGAAGCCGGTGCCTTCGAGGACCTTGCCGCAGCTCGGGGCCGTACCCACGACCTTGACGATCGACTTCTTGGCGCGGGCGGCGACCGGACTGCCCGCCAGCGCCGGGTCCGGGGGCTCGACGTTGGTGATCGGCTCGTTGTCGAAGGGGCTGAAGACCTGCGGGAAGCCGTTCTGCGCGAGGGCGGAGGAGAAGTCCTCGAACCACGGCGGCGCCTGTTGGGGCATCACCCGGGAGATCCCGAGCAGGACCGAGGAGTTGCGGACCTCCTTGCCGAGGGTCGGCAGCGAGGTGCGGGCCAGCGGCAGGGCGATCAGCCAGGCGACCAGCAGCATGGCCACCACGTTGACCAGGGCGCCGCCGGTGGCGTCCAGCGCGCGGGCGGGCGACCACGTGATGTACCGGCGGAGCTTGTTGCCCAGGTGGGTGGTGAAGGCCTGGCCGACCGAGGCGCAGATGATCACGATGACGACCGCGCCGATGGCCGTCGCGGTGGAGACCTCGGCCCCCTCGGTCACCCGGTCCCAGATGATCGGCAGCAGATAGACGGCGACGAGACCGCCGCCGAGGAAGCCGATCACCGACAGGATGCCGACGACGAAACCCTGTCGATAGCCGATGACCGCGAACCATACGGCGGCGAGCAGCAGCAGGATGTCCAGCACGTTCACCGTCGATAGCCTCGCAGTTTCGTCACCTGGCCCGTCGGGGGTGACGGGGTCCGGGCCGGGCCCGGTACAGCGCAGCAGGACAGCCAGCGTGTCATGCGCGCCAGTCGAGCGGCACCTGTCTAGCCCTGTCCCACGGGCGTTCCCAGCCCGCGTAGTGCAGGATCCGGTCGATCACTCCGGCCGTGAACCCCCAGACCAGGGCCGATTCGACCAGAAAGGCCGGACCGCTGTGCCCGCTCGGATGTACGGCGGTGGCCCGGTTGGCCGGATCCGTGAGATCCGCCACGGGAACGGTGAAGACCCGGGCCGTCTCCGCCGGATCCACCACCCCGACCGGGCTGGGCGCACGCCACCAGCCGAGGACGGGCGTCACGACGAAGCTGCTGACGGGGATGTACAGCCGGGGCAGTACGCCGAAGAGCTGGACGCCCCGGGGGTCGAGACCGGTCTCCTCCTCGGCCTCGCGCAGCGCTGCACGCAGCGGCCCGGTCGTGGCCTGGTCGCCGTCCTCGGGGTCGAGGGAGCCGCCGGGGAAGGACGGCTGCCCGGGGTGCGAGCGCAGGGTGCCGGAGCGCTCCATCAGCAGCAGCTCGGGGCCGCGCGGACCGTCGCCGAAGAGGATCAGGACGGCGGACTGTCTCCCCGCCCCGCTCTCGGGCGGCAGGAAGCGGCTGAGCTGCTGCGGGCGGACGCTGCGGGCGGCCTGGGCCACGGGGTCGAGCCAGGCGGGCAGGCCCGCCGTGGTCACGTCGATCGCCGCACGGGTGACCGCCGTATCCGTGTCCGCATCCGTGTCCGCGTGTGTGTCCGTGTGCGTCATCGGCACCCCCCTTGTTTCACAACGCCTGTCGTCGGCCATTTCGTTCCGAGCCATTTCGTCGTTCTCGGGAGGGCTGTCGTCTCTCGGGAGGGGTGTCGTCTCTCGGGAGGGTGCTCGATGCGGCGTTCCCTCATGCGGCTCCCAGCGCGGGGGCCGGTTTGCCCGGGAAGTCGGCGGGCGGGCTGAGCCGCTGGCCCGGGTAGCCGCCCATCTCGTACTTCAGCAGCTTCGCGGCCTTCTCCGGGTCGGTCTCCCCCTCACCGTACGAAGGACAGAGCGGGGCGATGGGGCAGGCGCCGCAGGCCGGTTTTCGGGAATGGCAGATGCGGCGGCCGTGGAAGATCACCCGGTGCGAGAGCATCGTCCACTCGCTCTTGGGGAAGATGTCGGCGATCACCGCCTCGACCTTCACCGGGTCCTCCTCGTCCGTCCACTTCCAGCGCCGGACCAGCCGCCCGAAGTGTGTGTCCACGGTGATGCCGGGGACACCGAAGGCGTTGCCCAGCACGACGTTGGCGGTCTTGCGGCCGACACCGGGCAGCTTGACCAGGTCCTCCAGCCGGCCGGGGACCTCACCGCCGAAGTCGTCCCTCAGGGCCGCGGAGAGGCCGAGGAGCGACTTGGTCTTGGCCCGGAAGAAGCCGGTCGGCCGGATCAGCTCCTCCATCTCCTCCGGGACGGCCGCCGCCATGTCCTCGGGGGTCGGATAGGCGGCGAAGAGCGCGGGAGTGGTCTGGTTGACCCTCAGGTCGGTGGTCTGGGCGGAGAGGACCGTGGCGACGAGCAGCTCGAAGGGGTTACGGAAGTCCAGCTCGGGGTGGGCGTACGGATAGACCTCGGCGAGCTCGCGGTTGATCCGGCGGGCGCGGCGGACCAGCGCGAGGTGCGATTCGGCCTCGGGCACCTTGGCTGCCTTGAGCTCCTTGGCCGCCTTGGCCGTCTTGAGTTCCTTGACCGCCTTGGGCGCCTTCGGCGCGGTCGAGGTCCTGGGGGTCTCGGGCGTCGTTCCGGACTTTGACGATGTCACTGCGGACCTCCTGGCCGACTTCCGGACCGGCTTCCCGGCCCTCCGGGGGAGCCATTTGCGGCACTCTCCGGGCGAACCGGGGAGTGTTCGCCCACAGCGGAATCGCGCTGCTCCGACACCCCATCAGCCCCCTCGGCCTGCGCTCTCCCCGGCATTCTGGACACCCGGCCAGCCTAGAGCCAGCCACTGACAACCGCCCCGGTCACCGCGTATCCACCCCCGATCGGCCCCCTGCCGTAGGGACCGGCACTCCCGTGCGTCAAACTGGTTTGTGATTGATCGCACTGTTTTACCGTCCGGCATGATGGGGACCACGGTTCCCTGAACAGGCCGACAAGGAGAGAACTCGTGGACGACGTTCTGCGGCGCGCCCCGCTTTTCGCGGCGCTCGATGATGAGCAGGCCGCGGAGCTCCGCGCCTCGATGAGTGAGGTGACCCTCGCGCGCGGCGACGCGCTTTTCCACGAGGGCGACCAGGGTGACCGCCTGTACGTGGTCACCGAGGGCAAGGTGAAGCTCCACCGCACCTCGCCCGACGGGCGCGAGAACATGCTGGCCGTGCTCGGCCCCGGCGAGCTGATCGGTGAGCTCTCGCTCTTCGACCCCGGCCCGCGCACGGCGACCGCCTCCGCGCTGACCGAGGTCAAGCTCCTCGGCCTCGGTCACGGCGACCTGCAGCCCTGGCTCAACGCCCGGCCCGAGGTCGCCACCGCGCTGCTGCGCGCGGTCGCCCGGCGTCTGCGCAAGACCAACGACCAGATGTCCGACCTGGTCTTCTCCGATGTGCCGGGCCGTGTCGCCCGTGCCCTCCTGGACCTGTCGCGCCGCTTCGGCGTCCAGTCGGAGGAAGGCATCCACGTCGTTCACGACCTCACCCAGGAGGAGCTGGCCCAGCTGGTCGGCGCCTCCCGCGAGACGGTCAACAAGGCCCTCGCGGACTTCGCGGGCCGTGGCTGGCTGCGGCTGGAGGCCCGCGCGGTCATCCTGCTGGACGTGGAGCGCCTCGCGAAGCGTTCGCGATGACCGGGTGATGTGACCTGACGCGAGGCGCCCCGCGCCGACCTGACGTACTCCGGTCGGCGCGGGGCCCTTCCGTTCACGCGGCTCCCTACGGGCTCACGCGGCTCCCCCTACGTTCACGGGAGCGCTGTCCGTTCGCGCGGGCCGCTTCAGATGAGCCCGTGTCCGGCGAGGTACTCCAGCTGCGCCCGTACCGACAGCTCGGCGGCCGGCCACAGGGAGCGGTCCACGTCGGCGTACACCCGGGCCACCACGTCCGACGGCGTGCGGTGCCCCGCCTCCACCGCCGTCTCGACCTGGGCCAGCCGGTGCGCGCGATGAGCCAGGTAGAACTCCACGGCCCCCTGCGCGTCCTCCAGGACCGGTCCGTGGCCCGGCAGCACCGTGTGCACGCCGTCGTCGACCGTCAGGGAGCGCAGCCGCCTGAGCGAGTCCAGGTAGTCGCCGAGCCGCCCGTCCGGGTGCGCGACCACCGTCGTACCGCGGCCGAGGATCGTGTCGCCCGTCAGCACCGCCCGGTCCGCGGGCAGATGGAACGAGAGCGAGTCGGCGGTGTGGCCCGGCGTCGGGACCACCCGCAGTTCCAGGCCGCCGGTGGTGATCACATCGCCCGCCCCGAGGCCCTCGTCCCCCAGCCGCAGCGCCGGATCCAGGGCCCGTACCTTCGTCCGCGTCAGCTCGGCGAACCGCCCCGCGCCCTCCGCGTGATCAGGATGACCGTGCGTGAGCAAAGTAAGGGCCACGCGGCGCCCGGACCGCTCCACCGCGTCGATCACGGCCCTCAGGTGACCGTCGTCGAGCGGCCCCGGGTCGATGACGACCGCGAGACCGGAGCCGGGCTCGGCGACGATCCAGGTGTTGGTGCCGTCGAGCGTCATCGCGGACGGGTTCGGCGCGAGGACGTTGACCGTACGGGCGGTCGCGGGCCCGGAGCCCACGGTTCCGCGCGGCTGCCCCGGGAGGGCGGCTGCGTCGCTCATCCCGCACCGCCGCTCTCGCCCGCCGTGGGTACGTGCTTGGTGAACTCGTCGTGCCCCGGCCAGCTCAGCACCAGCTCATCCCCCTCCAGACGGGCCTGCGCGAGTACGGGAGTCATGTCCTGGACGTCCGCTGCCCCGAGCGCCTCGGCGGCCGTCCTGAACGGCGTCAGGGCCCGCAGCGTCGAAACGGTGGGCGGCATCATCAGCAGCTCGCCCAGGTCGTAGCGGCGGGCCGCCTCCGTCGGCGCGATCCACACCGTACGGTCCGCCTCGGTGGAGACGGCACGGGTGCGCTGCCCTTCGGGCAGCGCGGCGACGAAGAACCAGGTGTCGTACCGCCTCGGTTCGAACTCCGGGGTGATCCAGCGGGCCCAGGCGCCCAGCAGGTCCGAGCGGAGCAGCAGCCCGCGCCGGTCCAGGAACTCCGCGAAGGACAGGTCGCGGGCGACCAGCGCCTCGCGGTCGGCCTCCCAGTCGGCCCCGGTGGTGTCGCCGACCACCGTCCCGGCGGTCTCCCCGGCGAGCAGGACGCCCGCCTCCTCGAAGGTCTCGCGCACCGCAGCGCAGACGATGGCCTGCGCCTCGGTGACCGTCGCGGCGCCGAGCCGGCCGGCCCAGTGCTCCAGCGAGGGCCCGGCCCACCCGATCAGCCGGTCGTCGTCGCGCGGATCCACTCCGCCACCCGGATAGGCGTACGCGCCTCCGGCGAATGCCATGGAGGTCCGCCGGCGCAGCATGTGCACAACGGGACCACCCGGGTCGCCCTTCGCTCCCGGGCCGCCCCTGGCTCCCGGATCGCGGAGCAGCATCACGGTGGCGGCCCGCCGGGGAGTCACGGCCGTCAGCTCACCGGCGGCGAGGGCCCGGATCCGGTCGGGCCATTCCGGGGGGTACCACTGACCTTGGGACATGGCCGGAGGCTATCCGGAACCGCGCCGATGTTCGAGAGCTTCCGTGATCATCGCCGGGGCCCGACATGTCCCGTACACACGCGCATCTCCCGTACACACGCGATCCCGCCCGGTCGCGTGACCGGACGGGATCGGAAAGAACGTCGAGAGGCTTCGTACGGCTCAGGCGCCGAGAGGGTTCGTACGGGCTCAGGCGTCGACGAGCTCGACCTGGACCTCGACCTCGACCGGGGCGTCCAGCGGCAGCACGGCGACGCCCACGGCGCTGCGTGCGTGCACACCCTTGTCGCCCAGGACCGCGCCCAGCAGCTCGCTCGCACCGTTGATCACGGCGGGCTGCCCGGTGAAGTCGGATGCCGAGGCGACGAAGCCCACGACCTTCACCACGCGCTTGATCCGGTCCAGATCACCGGCGACCGACTTCACGGCGGCCAGGGCGTTGAGCGCGCAGGTCTTCGCGAGCTCCTTCGCCTCGTCCGGCGTCACCTCGGCGCCGACCTTGCCGGTGACGGCGAGCTTGCCGTCCACCATCGGGAGCTGGCCCGAGGTGTACACGTACACCCCGGACTGCACGGCCGGCTGGTACGAGGCCAGCGGCGGCACGACGGCGGGCAGGGTCAGGCCGAGCTCGGCGAGGCGCGCCTCGACGGCGCCCGCCACTACGCCTTCTCCCGCTTCAGGTAGGCCACGAGCTGCTCGGGGTTGTTCGGGCCGGGAACGACCTGGACCAGCTCCCAGCCGTCCTCGCCCCAGGTGTCCAGAATCTGCTTGGTCGCGTGCACGAGAAGGGGCACGGTCGCGTATTCCCACTTGGTCATGGGCCCGACTGTAACGCCTGGCACCCAAGGTCCCGTGCGTAGCCCGGGGCCGGACTGGTTAGGCTCGAATACGTGAGCAGGTTCCAGGTCGTCAGCGGCAAGGGTGGTACCGGTAAGACCACGGTCGCCGCCGCCCTCGCGCTCGCCCTCGCGACCGAGGGCAGGCGCACCCTCCTCGTCGAGGTCGAGGGCAGACAGGGCATCGCCCAGCTCTTCGATTCCGACGCGCTTCCCTATGAAGAGCACAAGATCGCCGTCGCGCCCGGCGGCGGCGAGGTGCACGCGCTGGCGATCGACGCCGAGCTGGCACTCCTCGACTACCTCCAGATGTTCTACAAGCTCGGCAGCGCGGGCCGGGCGCTCAAGAAGCTCGGCGCGATCGACTTCGCCACCACCATCGCGCCCGGGGTCCGGGACGTCCTGCTGACCGGCAAGGCGTGCGAAGCCGTACGCCGCAAGGACAAGCAGGGCCGGTTCGTCTACGACTACGTGATCATGGACGCCCCGCCGACCGGCCGCATCACGCGCTTCCTGAACGTCAACGACGAGGTCGCGGGGCTGGCCAGGATCGGCCCGATACACAACCAGGCCCAGGCCGTGATGCGGGTCCTGAAGTCCCCGCAGACCGCGGTGCACCTGGTTACCCTCCTGGAGGAGATGCCGGTCCAGGAGACCGCCGACGGCATCGCCGAACTGCGTGCCGCCGACCTCCCCGTGGGCCGCGTCATCGTGAACATGGTGCGCCCGCACCTGGTCGACGAGGAGACCCTGCGCACCGCCGCGAGCGGCCGCCGCAAGGAGATCGCCAAGACGCTGACCCGCGCCGGAGTGACGGGCTCCGCCGCCCTCGTACGGCCCCTGATCGAGCAGGCGGCCGAACACGCCCAGCGCGTCGGCCTGGAGCGCGAGCAGCGCGCCGTGCTGGCCGGGCTCGGACTGCCGACGGCCGAGCTCCCGCTGGTCGGCGACGGGGTGGACCTGGCCGCGCTGCACGAGCTGGCCGCGGAGCTCCGTAAACAGGGCATAGGGGAAGGGGCGGACACATGACGCAGGCCACGGACCACACCCCGGAGCCGGCCCCCGGGCTGGACACCGACGCGCTGCTCGACGACGCGGCCATCCGGATCATCGTCTGCTGCGGCTCCGGCGGCGTCGGCAAGACCACCACGGCCGCCGCCCTCGGTGTACGGGCGGCCGAGCGCGGCCGGAAGGTCGTCGTCCTCACCATCGACCCGGCCCGCCGACTCGCGCAGTCCATGGGCATCGACCGGCTGGACAACGTCCCGCGCCGGGTCGACGGCATCGGCGGCGAGGGCGAACTGCACGCCATGATGCTCGACATGAAGCGGACCTTCGACGAGACCGTGGAGGCACACGCGGACGCGGACAGGGCCCGCGCGATCCTGGAGAACCCCTTCTACCAGTCCCTGTCCTCCGGGTTCGCCGGTACACAGGAGTACATGGCGATGGAGAAGCTCGGGCAGCTGCGGGCGCGCGACGAGTGGGACCTGATCATCGTCGACACCCCGCCCTCACGCTCCGCACTGGACTTCCTCGACGCTCCGAAACGGCTCGGCTCGTTCCTGGACGGGAAGTTCATCCGCCTGCTGATGGCGCCCGCGAAGGTGGGCGGCCGGGCCGGGATGAAGTTCCTCAATGTCGGTATGTCGATGATGACCGGGACGCTGGGCAAGCTGCTCGGCGGCCAGTTCCTGCGGGACGTCCAGACGTTCGTCGCCGCGATGGACACCATGTTCGGCGGCTTCCGAAGCCGCGCGGACGCCACGTACAAGCTGCTCCAGGCCCCTGGTACGGCATTCCTCGTGGTCGCGACCCCGGAGCGGGACGCGTTGCGCGAGGCCGCCTACTTCGTGGAGCGCCTGGCGGCGGAGGACATGCCGCTGGCCGGTCTAGTCCTCAACCGGGCGCACGGCAGCGAGGCTTCCCGGCTCTCCGCCGAGCAGGCTCTGGCCGCCGCAGAAAATCTTGACGACGCCCGCATTGTGGATCAGACGGCCGGGAAGGCTGGCTTTGGTGACCAGGAGGCCCCCGACCCGGCGGCCACCGACCCCGAAGCCACCGCGCCGTCGCTCTCCCCCGAGCACGAGACCGAGCACCGGACCCCGCACAAGAACACCGAGGACCAGGATCACGAGGACACGCACGAGCCGCACGCGAAGAACACGACGGACGGCACCCCCGACATCGCCGGCGCTGCCGAAGCCCCTCTGCAGCCTCTGCAGCCCTTGCACGTCGATGAACTGACGGCAGGTCTGCTGCGTCTGCACGCCGAGCGCATGCAGGTCGTCGCCCGCGAACAGCACACACGCGACCGGTTCACCGAGCTGCACCCCGAGGTCCCGGTGACCGCGGTGGCCGCGCTGCCCGGCGATGTGCACGACCTGGACGGCCTGCGGGCCATCGGCGACCGCCTCGCGACCGGCTCCGCCCCAGCTCCGGCCGGAGCGGCGTAGACCTCCCGCAACACCCGCCTCGGGCGCCCTGCCGGAGCGACCTACCCCGCGGCGGCGTACGTCTCGTGCAGTTCGTCGTCCTCCAGCCCGATCACCGCGGGCAGAATGCCGGTGGACCGCTCGTACTCACTGCGTGCGGTCTCCAGCAGACGGCGCCACGACGTGACGGTGGGCCGGCGGCGCAGCAGTGCGCGGCGCTCCCGCTCCGTCATCCCACCCCACACGCCGAACTCGACGCGATTGTCCAGCGCGTCGGCCAGGCACTCGGTCCGCACCGGGCATCCGGTGCACACCGCCTTGGCCCTGTTCTGCGCTGCCCCTTGTACGAACAGTTCATCCGGATCGGTAGTGCGGCAGGCTGCCTGCGCACTCCAGTCGGTTACCCAGCCCATGCCGGCGCCGTCCTCTCCCGAATCGAGGCTCCCCCACGGCGGTAGCGGCATATTCACCGCTGCCAGTTGAGGACGTTACGGAAGGTGGGGACAGCACAACACCCCCTTCGGGCCCAATCTTGAATGGTCCGAACGGACTATGCGTATGCGGCAGATCACCCAGGGGAGTGAGGGGAAGACATGCGCGACTAACTCCGCGAAAACGGGACAGTACACCCGAATGGCAACGGACGTTCAGTGACACACGGGGCGTTTTCGGGAGCGCCGCGATGTGCGATTCACCTGTACGTCGGCCGGGAGAAGAATGACCAGAAGAGGTGCATGGGGCAGCAGGGGGGTTGATACGGAACCGGACTGCTGTGACAGTTGAGAGCAGCTTAGGCCAAGGCCTGCACGCCTGTCCGGCGAATGAGAACGTAGGCGCCTCACATCGCTGTGTCGTTTCGCTGTGGCGTTTGCCGTGCCGTCTTCCGCACCGGGTCCGCAAGCGCCACCCGTACCCGGATGTCACGGTCTGGTACGCGAACGCTCCGAGAGGCCCCTGCTCCTACAGAACGCTCATAACTACGGATTAGGCTGCCCCCATGCCAAAGAAGCGCTCGGGCGGGGGTCTCACCACGACCCAGCAGGCCGCCAAGTTCCTCGGTGTCGCCGCGCTCTCCGGAGCTGTCCTGGCAGGCATCGCGCTGCCCGCAGCCGGAGCGTTGGGGCTCGCCGCCAAGGGGACGGTCGAAGGGTTCGACGAGATCCCCTCCAACCTCAAGACTCCGCCGCTCAGCCAGCGGACCACGATCCTGGACCGCGACGGCGGTGCGATCGCGACGGTCTACTCGCGCGACCGGACCGTGGTCCCGCTCAAGGACATCTCCCCGTACATGCAGGACGCGATCATCGCGATCGAGGACTCCCGCTTCTACGAGCACGGGGCTGTCGACCTCAAGGGCATCCTGCGTGCGATGAACCGCAACGTACAGGCAGGTGGGGCCGCGCAGGGCGCGTCGACCCTCACCCAGCAGTACGTGAAGAACGTCTTCGTCGAGGAGGCGGGCGACGACCAGGAGAAGGTCGCGCAGGCCACCCAGCAGACGCTCGGCCGCAAGGTCCGCGAACTGAAGTACGCGATCCAGGTCGAGGAAGAACTCGGCAAGAAGAAGATCCTGGAGAACTACCTCAACATCACGTTCTTCGGTCAGCAGGCGTACGGCGTCGAGGCCGCGTCCCAGCGGTACTTCTCCAAGCACGCCAAGGACCTGAAGGTGGAGGAGGCCGCGCTGCTCGCCGGCATCGTCCAGTCGCCGACCCGCTACGACCCGGTCAACGACACGGAGGAGGCCACCAAGCGCCGTAACACCGTGCTGACCCGGATGGCGGCCACCCGCGCCATCACGCAGGCCGAGGCCGACAAGGCCATGGAGACCCCGATCAAGCTGAAGGTCCGCAAGCCGAAGAACGGCTGCATCACGGCCGTCAGCGGCTCCGGGTTCTTCTGCGACTACGTACGCAAGACGATCCTGACGGACCCGGCGTTCGGCAAGACCGAGGAGGAGCGCTCCAAGCTCTGGAACCTCGGCGGGCTCACCGTCAAGACCACGCTCGACCCGCGCGCCCAGCAGGCCGCCAACGAGGCCGCGACCGCGAGGGTCAACAAGGACGACAAGTTCGCGGCGTCGGTCGTACAGGTGGAGCCGGGCAGCGGCAAGATCCTCTCCATGGGCCAGTCCCGCCCGTACGGCCTGGACCAGAAGCAGAACGAGACCGTGCTCAACCTCGCCGTCAGCAACAAGATGGGCGGCAGCACGTACGGCTTCCAGGTCGGCTCGACGTTCAAGCCGTTCACCGCGGCGGCGGCGCTGGAGAAGGGCATCACCCCGGCGACGTCGTTCTCGACGGACTGGAAGATCACCCTCAAGGAGCAGGACTTCCGGAACTGCACCGGCTCCCCCGCGGGCTATGCGGACTGGCCCCTGCAGAACGAGCTGGAGTCCGAGAAGGGCTCCTGGGACATGACGAGCGCGCTCGGCAAGTCCATCAACACCTACTTCGCGCTGCTGGAGCAGAAGGCCGGCCTCTGCGAGACCGTGGAGATGGCGAAGAAGGTCGGCTACGAGCGCGGTGACGGCAAGAAGATCGTCGAGGCGCCCTCGATCACCCTCGGCAGTGAGGTGAGCACCCCGCTCTCCATGGCCAGCGCGTACGCCGCGTTCGCCAACCGGGGCACGTACTGCACGCCGATCGCCATCGAGTCGATCACCGACCCGAACGACAAGAAGATCAAGGTCCCCGAGACGCAGTGCTCGCGGGCGATGAGCGAGAACACCGCGGACACCATCAACCAGATGCTCAAGGGCGTCGTCGAGGACGGCACCGGTACGCAGGCCGGGCTGAGCGACCGGGACAACGCGGGCAAGACCGGTACGACGAACGACCGCAAGGACGCCTGGTTCGTCGGGTACACACCGAACCTCTCCACCGCGGTCTGGGTCGGGGACGACATCGGCGAGAAAAGCTCGATGTTCAACGTCACCATCGGCGGCCAGTACTACCCCAAGGTCTGCGGTGGCTGCCTCCCCGGACCGATCTGGAAGATCGCCATGACCGGCGCGCTGAACGCCTCCGAGACTCCGCAGTTCAACCCCGTCTCCGTCCCCCGGGCGAAGATGAAGGAGGACAAGGAGAAGGAGAACGGCGACCGTGACGGTGGCCGTGGCGACGACGACGGGGACCGCGAGGACGGCAAGCCCGGCGGCATCCAGCTCCCGCCCGGCCTGATCGGCGGCGCCGGCGGCGGCGGTCAGGACCAGGACCAGCGGGGCGGCGGCAGGTCCGGCCCCTGACGCGTAGGCGTAGAGCGGAGCTAGCAAGAAGGGTGGGGCGCCCGGTCGATGAACGGACCGGGGCGCCCCACCCTTCTTGCTAGCTCCGCTCTACGCGCTCAGCGCTTCTTCACTCCGCTGTACGCGCTGCTTCTCTTCTTCTACTCCGCCATACGCGCTCAGCCCGCGAGGAGCTTCTTCACCGCGGCGGCGACCCGGCCGCCCTCGGCGAGACCGGCCACCTTCGGGTTGACGATCTTCATGACGGCGCCCATGGCGCGCGGCCCCTCGGCTCCGGCGGCCTTCGCCTCTTCGACGGCGGACGCCACGATCGTGTTCAGCTCGTCGTCGGTGAGCTGCTTGGGCAGGTAGCTGTCGAGCAGCTCGCCCTCCGCCTTCTCCCGCTCCGCCTGCTCGGCCCGGCCGCCCTGGGCGAACGCCTCGGCCGCCTCACGGCGCTTCTTGGCCTCCTTGGCGATCACCTTCTGCACCTCGTCGTCGGAGAGCTCGCGCGCCGACTTGCCGCTGACCTCTTCCTTGGTGATCGCGGTGAGGGTGAGCCGAAGGGTGGACGAGGTCAGCTCGTCGCGCGCCTTCATAGCCGTGTGGAGGTCTTCCTTGAGCTTGGACTTGAGCGTGGTCATGCCGTGATTGTGACAGGTGCGGGGTGCCCGCCGCCCTCCGGTTTTCCGCGCATCGCACCGTGTCTGCGACGATGGACACATGCGCGCACGCTACGGAGTACCCCTGAAAGTCACGGCAGTCGGCGCAGCGGTCGGGGCTGCCGGCCTCGCCTACGCCGCCGGGTTCGAGGCCCGCTCGTTCCGCCTGCGGCGGGTGACGGTTCCCGTACTCCCGCACGGCGCACGGCCGTTGCGCGTCCTCCAGGTTTCCGACATCCATATGGTGAGCGGCCAGCGCAAGAAGCGCGCCTGGCTCCAGTCGCTGGCCGGGCTGCGCCCCGACTTCGTCGTGAACACGGGCGACAACCTCTCCGACCCGGAGGCCGTTCCCGAGGTCCTGGACGCGCTGGGCCCGCTGATGGAGTTCCCGGGGGTGTACGTCTTCGGCTCCAACGACTACTACGGCCCGAAGCTGCGCAACCCGGCGCGCTATCTCCTGGAGAAGGTCCAGGGCAAGCACGGCCTCAACGGCAACGAGCCCGCGGTCGGTGTCGTGCACAACCCGTGGGAGCCGATGCGCGACGCCTTCGACGAGGCGGGCTGGCTGAACCTGTCGAACACCCGCGGCCGGCTCAAGCTGGACGGCATGGAGGTCGCGTTCACGGGCCTGGACGACCCGCACATCAAGCGCGACCGGTACGCCGAGGTCCAGGGCGGCCCTACGCGCGGCGCCGACCTCTCCATCGGCGTGGTCCACGCCCCGTACCTGCGCTCCCTGGACGCCTTCACAGCCGACGGCTACCCCCTCATCCTGGCGGGCCACACCCACGGCGGCCAGCTGTGCATCCCCTTCTACGGGGCCCTGGTCACCAACTGCGACCTGGACACCGACCGGGTCAAGGGCCTGTCCAGCCACACGGTGGGCGACCACCGCGCCTACCTCCACGTCTCCGCAGGCTGCGGCACCAACCGCTACACCCCGGTCCGCTTCGCCTGCCCGCCTGAGGTCACACTGCTGACGCTCACGGGGCGGGCGTGAAGGGCGGGGCCGGGCACCGGACCCGGTCGAAGGCCGCAGGTCCCAGCACCGGAGAAAGCGGATTTCGCCTCCGGCCGCAGGTGGGCTAAAGTAATCGATGTCGCCGGGAGACCGGTGGGCATCGGGGTGTAGCGCAGCTTGGCAGCGCGCTTCGTTCGGGACGAAGAGGTCGTGGGTTCAAATCCCGCCACCCCGACAGCTAAGCAGCAGGTCAGAGGGCCGGTACTGATTCCAGTACCGGCCCTCCGGCTTTGTGCGTGAACCCGACGTCACCTGTGATGATTCACCGATGTTGAACGTCACCTGCGCGGACGACGCCGAAAGCGCGGCTCTCCTGCTGACCACGATGCACCGGCTGCAGAAGCAGCTGGAGGATTCCACCTCTCAGCTCTACATCGCCTACGACTTCGGGAATGAGTCTGGACTGGTACATGACATCTTGATCGAAAAGCACGACGCGGGGCCTGAAATGCGGCTCCACCACTGCTTCGGCTTCTTCGCGGAGGGCGATTCGGACGTCAGCGAGCTGCGGTTCTCGGCGGGTCTGACCATCACCTCGGCCGGGTGCAGCGTTGAGGCCATGGTGGATGTCGACCTTGCACGACCTCTGGGAGAGTTCGGCGCCGGTGCCCACACTCTCCTTGTCGATCGGATCCATCAGCTTTCCCTCATGGACGCCCTGAGCCGTCTGGAGGAGCAGGTCACGGCGCTCTGCACCGCGGACGATGTCCCGAACCGTCTGGGTCTCCCCGCGCGGTGATCGCGGTCGTCTCCTCGACGGCACCACAAGAGGCCGTCCCGGTCCGATGCGGGGCACCCTGATCGATTCCATCACCGTGGTGAACTGAGTGCAGAGCAGGGTGGCCCATGTCCGATCGGCAGAATCGATCAGCCCCTGTGCGCACGGCCCGGCATGTTCATGGAGGAGCTGCACGACTCGTTCCAGCCCAAGAGGTTCGAGTCCGTGCATCCGCATGCGCTGAAGTCGGTGCTTGAAGACGCCAGCATGCTGGCCTGCGGGTTGCGTCCGTCTCCCACCCAGTAGGCGGCGTCGCGGCTGCGATTGCCGCCATCCGATCGGCGCCACCTCAAGGGCACCAGGCTGCTGTCGCGCCCCGAACGCCAGGTCTCCGCGGTCCCCGCGGCAGGGCCGCCCAGGCGCACTGGAGGGGCTCGGCTCGTACCTCGTGGCCTTGGTCGTCAGGCAGGCATCGCCTCTTCGGTCCGGTTGAGCCGTTCGGTTGGACCTGGGTGCGGGGAGGGGGCCTTCGGTGTCCCTCGTGCGGGTGGAATCGATGCGGAGGCAGGGGGCTGCGGGGGCACAACATTTCCTTGAACTTAGCTGTTCCGGCACGGAGTTGAGGGTTTATCTACGCGCGGAGCATCGGGCCCCGATCGATCATCCGGGCATATCAGACGACTTCTTGCGCGGGCATTACCGGTGGGTACCGCGAGCTGCTAGAAACTGCATCGCTCCTTCAACCCCCACCCCCCCCACTTCGAAGGATCGGCAGCCATGTCCGTACGCAGGTTCTGGGCATCCCTATCCACTCTCGCACTCGCCGCCGTGGCCTCTCTCGGTGTTGCCGGGGCCGCCGTCGCGGCGGACTCGGTCGCGGCCGGCGGCTATGTCGCGCTCGGTGACTCCTACTCCTCCGGTGTCGGCGCCGGGGACTATCTCCCCGACAGCGGCGACTGCCGGCGCAGCGCCAATGCCTATCCGCAGCTGTGGGCGGCGGCGAACTCCCCCACCTCGTTCGCCTTCGTCGCCTGCTCCGGCGCCACCACCGCCTCCGTCGCCAGTGGCCAGCTCGGGGCCCTGGACGCGTCGACCGCGCTCGTCAGCGTTACGGCCGGAGGCAACGATGTCGGGTTCGCCGACGTCATGCAGGACTGCGTTCTCGGGAGCGAGGCCACCTGCATCAGCAGCGTGAACGCCGCGGTCGGTGAGATGAACAACTCCCTTCCCGGGAGCCTTGATTCGCTGTACGGGAGCATCCGCGCCGGAGCGCCCTCGGCCCAGGTCGTCGTCCTCGGCTATCCACGCTTCTACCAGCTGTCGGGCAGCTGCATCGCGGGGCTCACCGAGGCCGAGCGGACTGCGATCAACGACGCAGCGGACGTACTGAACGGGGTCCTCGCCAAGCGGGCCGCCGATGCCGGGTTCACCTTCTCCAGCGTCGTCGACGAGTTCACCGGGCATGAGCTGTGCTCAGGTGACGCCTGGATCCACAGCGTGACCGTGCCCATCCAGAACTCCTACCACCCCACGGTCGCAGGGCAGTCGGGCGGCTACCTGCCCGCCTTCCGGTCGGCGGTGTAACGGGTACGAGCGCCGGTGCGGAGGTGGCTCGTCGGGTGAACCGGCGGGCCGCCTTCGCGCGGTCGGGGCCCGGGAGCTCAGTTCAGTACCGCTCCACCAAGTGCTCGCGGCCCTCCGGGGGTTCGTACGACTCCGGCCAGAAGTCCGTCACACCGGTGATCCGGCCCCGGTCGTCGAAGGTGAAGAAGTGGATGGCGTGCATCTCCTCCGCGCCGACCGTGAACTCGGTCCGTGCGGCGGCCTGCCGGCCCTCCGCGTCCGCGACGATCCGCTCGATCCGGGCGTGCCAGTCGCCCGGGTACTCCTCGTTGAACCGGACGTAGCGGTCCTTGCCGTGGATACGTTCCCGGGTCTGCGGCAGCTCGTACACCACATCGTCGGCCAGGGTCGCCGCGAAGGCGTCCCAGTCGCGGGCGTCGGCCGTCGCCCAGTACGCCTCCACCGCTGCGCGCAGGCCGGCTGTGGTGATGGTCCTGCTGGTCTTGTCCGTCATGGGAGTGAGTGTGGCGTGCGGCACTGACAATCGGCCCGAGAGCCGCCGCTGAGCTGCGGTTATACCTCGTTCGGCTTGGGGCGCGTCGCTTTCAGCGAGTACATCAGCGGGACCCTCGGGCGGTCCGACGGGAAGCGGTAGTGGCCGTCCGTGCCCCGCTCCAGCTTGCCGAAGCGGGGGAAGAGCGTGGCGTCGTGCTCGCGGAGGAACTCGATCCGCAGACCGGCCGCCGCCAGCGCCGTCACCACCTCGCCCACCGGGTGCTGCCACTCGACGCTGCGGTTGTGCACGGTCGGCGCGTCGAAGTCGGCGTACGTCCCGGGGGTCTCGTCCACCCAGGCCTCACGGCTGAAGTAGTCGTGGGTGACGACCGAGCCGGTCCCGTCGTCCAGTGTGTCGGTGAGGGGGTGGAACTCCGCCAGGTAGAGGAACCCTCCGGGCGCGACCAGCGAGGCCGCGGTCTCGGCCCAGCGCTCGATGTCGGGCAGCCAGTTCAGCGCGCCGGTGCCCGTGTAGACGATGTCGTACGAGGAGTCGGGGACGGCCGTCGGGGCGTCGTACACATCGGCCGTCACGAACGCCGCGCGGTCCGGGCCCAGACCCAGCGATTCCGCGAGGCCGCGGGCGGTCTCCACTGCGGGCTCGGAGAAGTCCAGACCCACCACCTGCGCGGCACCGTGCCGCGACCAGGACAGGGTGTCCAGGCCGATGTGGCACTGGAGATGCAGGAGGGTCTTCCCCGTGACGTCGCCGACCTCTGCGAGCTCGAACGGGCGCAGCGCGTCCTTGCCCGCCCGGAACGCCTCCAGGTCGTAGAAATCGCTCGCCACATGTATCGGCACGCGCTCGTCCCAGCGTGCACGGTTGGCGTCCTGCCAGTCGTCCGGCGTCGGGGAGTACATAACCGGAAAGTTACCCACAGGGCGGGAGGGGTGCGACTGGATATCCACAGGCGGAGGGGTCCGGTCATATCTTCGCAAGGGGGTTGTGGACAGGCTTCTCCGGCCGGGCGCGGGATCGGGTTGGATGGAGGGCATGAGCGAATCAGAGAACGTCTCGACCATGCCGGAGTGGGAGCAGCGGTTCCGCGCGCCCAGGGTGTCCCTGCCCGACTGGGCCGAGGACGCGCCTGACCGCTCGCTCTTCGTCTCCAACGCCACCGGGACCTACGAGCTGTACGCGTGGGACCGTGCGAGCGGGCAGCAGCGCCAGGTGACCGACCGGCCCAACGGGACCACCGACGGCGTGCTGACGCCGGACGGTGAAGCCATCTGGTGGTTCAGCGACACCGACGGCGACGAGTTCGGCGTGTGGATGCGCCAGCCCTTCGGGGGCGGGGAGGACGAGCCCGCCGCCCCGGGTCTCGCGCCCTCGTATCCGGCGGGCCTCGCCATCGGGCGCGACGGGTCCGCGGTGATCGGCCGTTCCACCGACGAGGACGGGACGACCATCCATCTCGTACGGCCGGCAGGCGGCGGCGAGTCCGTCGAGATCTACCGGCATCGGGAGTCCGCCGGTGTCGGAGACCTGTCGCACGACGGGACCCTCATCGCGCTGGAGCACACCGAGCACGGCGACGCCATGCACTCCGCGCTGCGCGTGGTGCGCCCGGACGGTTCCACGGTGGCCGAGCTGGACGACACCGAGGGCGGCACCAAGGAGCTCGGGCTCGCCGTGCTGGGCTTCGCGCCGGTGGCCGGTGACACCCGGCTCCTCGTCGGGCACCAGCGCCGGGGCCGCTGGGAGCCGATGATCTGGGACCCGGTCGCGGGCACGGAGACCGCGCTCCCCGTCGACCTGCCCGGTGACGTGGGTGCCGAGTGGTATCCGGACGGCTCCGCCCTGCTCATCGAGCACAGCTTCGAGGCCCGAAGCGAACTGTGGCGGTACGAGCCGGGGGCCGCGGGCCCCGTGCGCGTGGAGACCCCCGCCGGGACGGTGTCCGGTGCCACGGCCCGGCCGGACGGCACGGTGGAGTACCTCTGGTCGTCGGCCGCGCAGCCGCCCGTGGTGCGGTCGACGAGCGGTGCGGTGGTCCTGGACCCGCCGGGTGCCAAGGCCCCGGCGTCGGTGGCCGTCGAGGACGCGTGGGTGGAGGGGCCGGGCGGCCGGATCCACGCCCTCGTGCAGAAGCCGGCGGGGGATGGCCCGTTTCCCACCGTCTTCGAGATCCACGGCGGGCCCACCTGGCACGACAGCGACGCCTTCGCCTCCGGCCCGGCGGCCTGGGTGGACCACGGCTTCGCCGTCGTACGGGTCAACTACCGGGGCTCGACCGGGTACGGCCGCGCCTGGACGGACGCGCTCAAGCACCGGGTCGGCCTGATCGAGCTGGAGGACATCGCGGCCGTGCGGGACTGGTCGGTCAAGTCCGGGCTCGCGGACCCGCAGCGGCTGGTCCTGGCCGGCGGGTCCTGGGGCGGCTATCTCACCCTCCTCGGCCTCGGCACCCAGCCCGACGCCTGGGCGCTGGGGCTGGCCGCCGTTCCCGTCGCGGACTACGTCACGGCGTACCACGACGAGATGGAGGCCCTGAAGGCGATGGACCGCACGTTGCTGGGCGGCACTCCGGAGGAGGTTCCCGAGCGCTTCGAGGCCTCGTCGCCGCTGACCTACGTCGACGCGGTGCGCGCCCCCGTCTACATCTCGGCGGGCGTCAACGATCCTCGGTGCCCCATCCGTCAGGTGGAGAACTACGTGGACCGCTTGGCGGCGCGCGGCGCGGTGCACGAGGTCTACCGGTACGACGCCGGGCACGGCTCGCTGGTGGTGGAGGAGCGCATCAAGCAGGTGCGGCTGGAGCTGGAGTTCGCCCTGAAGCACCTGGGGGGTGGGGACGTCCTGGGGGCGTAGGACGCGGAGGGGGCGGAGGGGGCGTTGAGCGCGGAGGGGGCGTTGAGCGCGAAGAGGCGCTGAGCGCGGAGGGGGCGTTGAGCGGTGGGGCGGGGGTCTGCGGGGGCGTAAGAGGCGGATAAAGGGGCGACCCCGCTCCGGGGGGCCGGAGCGGGGAACCGTACCTTGGTGGGGTGTACCGGTTCCTGCTGACCCCGCGATGGTGGGGGATCAACCTCTTCGTCGTGCTGGCCATCCCGTTCTGCGTGTTCATGGGCACCTGGCAGCTCGGCCGCTTCGAGGACCGTGTGCAGTCGCACGAACAGGCGGAGAAGCAGCCCGATCCGAGCACCCGGGCCGCGAAACCGCTGGACGAGCTGCTGCCCGTCGACAAGGTGACGTCCGGCCGCCCGGCCATGGCGACAGGGACGTACGGCGACCAGTTCCTGGTCCCCGGCCGTGAACTGGACGACCGCCAGGGGTTCTACGTCCTGAACCTGCTGCGGACCGAGGGGGGCAAGGCCCTGCCGGTGGTACGGGGCTGGCTGGCCGGTACCGCGAGCGGTGCCCGGGTGCCCGCCGCGCCGCAGGGCGTGGTCACCGTGACCGGGGACCTCCAGGCCTCCGAGAACATCCACAGCGACGGCGTCGACGCCAGGGGCGGGCTCCCCGAGGGCCAGCTCGGCATGATCAGCGCCGCGGCCCTGGTGAACCTGGTCGACTACGACGTGTACGACGCCTGGGTGACGCTTCCCGAGGCGGAGGCGGGCGGTACGGGCGGCGCGATGAAGCCGGTGCCCGCCGCCGCCCCGGCGGGCAGCGGTCTCGACCTGAAGGCGTTCCAGAACCTGGGGTACACGGGTGAGTGGTTCGTCTTCGCGGGCTTCGTGTTGTTCATGTGGTTCCGACTGGTCCGCCGCGAGGCCGAGGCCGTCCGCGATGTCGCCCTCGGGTTGGTCCCGGAGGGCGGTCCGGAGGGCGGGCAAGCCGGTCCGGAGGCCGGTCCTGAGGGCGCCGGTGCCTCGGAGGCCGAGGCCGCCGCGCAGGACCTCACGGGCAGGACTCCGGAAACCGCTCAAGGTTCGTAGGCTCGGCCGGGTAGGGCAGGGCGGCCCGAGGCCGTCGCGGTCCCGCCCCAGGACCTTCCAGAGGCTGTCGCGCGCGGTCTCGCTCGCCCCGGGGCTTTGCGGGGTTACGAGGTGGCCAGGACGCCCGTTCGGTAGATCGTGCCCGAGCAGGCGTTGTTGATCTTCGTCTCGGCTGTGGGGGCGCCCGTCTCCGGTGTGTGCGTCACGGCGATGCTGCCGTCCACCGTGCCGCCGTCCTGGTGCAGCGACTGCGCCTCGGGGCCGGACTGGCCGGAGCCCTCGCCCGTCGATCCCCCGGTGCCGTCCGCCGACGGAGTGGGGGTGGGTGAGGGCGGCACGGTCGGGCAGGTGTCGGCCGGCACCCAGGCGAACTGCACCTCGTACGCCATGGAGGGCTTCAGCAGCACCGTGCCCGGCTCCCGCGAGGGGTCGGGGAGGCCGGGTGCCGCATCGCCGGCCGTGTGCTGGATCACGTTGATCTTGAGCGGGTCCGCGGCGCCGAGGGCCGTGAAGCCGACGGTGCCGTTGCTGCTGACCGTGCAGTCCGCCCCGGACACGTTCGCGATCTTGAAGCTGCCGTACACCCTGCCCTCGGCGTCCGGAGAGCCCGCTCCCGCGGAGGCGACGCCGAGCTGGCCCGGGTCGCAGACCGGCAGGGCGGCGAGATCCATGCTCGGGGGCACGGGGGCCCCGCCCGTCGCGGCTCCGCCCTCCGGGTCGTCGGCGTTGTCCGACGAGGGGCTGCCGGACGGGTCCGGTTCGCCGGTGCCGCCCCGGCTCTCCTGGTCGGTGGGCTCCGCGGTCCGGTCGCCCGGCGCCTGGGGGCCGGGCTCCTCCCCGTTGCCGCCCTGCGCCTGCTCGCCATGTCCGGCGATGGCGGGAAGTGCGGTGGACGGGCCGTCCGAGTTCGCCACGTGCACGAAGGCGGGGACCGCGGTGCCGATCAGCAGCGCCGCCGCGGCCGCGCCGACGACGGCCTGGCGTCGGCGGGCGCGCCGGGCGGGAACCGCGCGTTGCAGATGCTCAAGGGTTCGGTCGGAGGGTTCGAGGTCGCCCACGGCGCCGTGCAGCATCCGGCGCAGGACCACCTCGTCCAGCTCGCCGTCGGCGCCCATGCCCATGCCCATGTCCGTACAGGTACCGGTACCGGTACCTGTGCCCGTACCGGGACCTGTGGCCGTGTCCGTACCGGTGTCGGTGCCGGCACTGCCGGTGCCGGCACCCGTTCCGCGCCCGCCCCGGCCGCCCCCGAAGAGGTCGGTGAGCGTGCCGGCGGCACCCTCTGCAGCGCCGACGGCACCGCTACCGGTCCCACTACCGGTCCCGCTGCCGGTCCCGGCACCGCCGTCGGCGTCATCCGCTCGCGGCGCAGGCGACGGCCCGGGTTCCGGGCTCTCGTCCGGCTCGCGTTGCGCGCCCTCGTCGTGCGGACCGTCCGGGCGATCCAGGTCGGTGTGCGGGGTCTTCTCGGGCCCGTGGTTCACAATTCCGTTTCCCGTCGGGTCATTCTCGTGCCTGTGCTCGTGCCGGTGCGGGTGCCCGCTCATGCCTGGGCCTCCATCACGACGCGCAGCGCCGCGATACCGCGGGAACCGTACGCCTTGACGGACCCCAGCGAGACTCCCAGCGTCTCCGCGACCTGAGCCTCCGTCATGTCCGCGAAGTACCGCAGCACCAGCACCTCGCGCTGGCGCCGCTGGAGCCCCTTCATGGCCTTGATCAGCGCGTCCCGCTCCAGCTGGTCGTAGGCACCCTCCTCCGCACTCGCCATGTCCGGCATGGGCTTGGACAGCAGCTTCAGCCCGAGGATGCGGCGGCGCAGCGCGGAGCGCGAGAGGTTGACGACGGTCTGGCGGAGGTACGCGAGGGTCTTCTCCGGCTCCCGCACGCGGTTGCGCGCGGAGTGGACGCGGATGAACGCCTCCTGCACCACGTCCTCGCAGGACGCGGTGTCGTCCAGCAGCAGGGCCGCGAGGCCGAGCAGCGAACGGTAGTGGGCGCGGTAGGTCTCGGTGAGATGGTCGACCGTGGTTCCTGCTGCCACCGTCTCGTCAGCACCCCCGCGCTGCGAGGGCAGTTGAGCCGGGCGTGCAGCGGGCATGGGCGCGATCACCGGCATGCCGCCGGGCGCGCGGGGCCGCCGGAGCGGACGCACGGTCGCGCCTCGCAACGGGCCCACCACTGTGATGTCGAGAACCTCTGCCACGCCTGTTGGACACGCTGCCCCCCGTCAGGGTTGTACGCGTACGGCGCCACGTTCGGCGCTGTGCGACATGCCCTCATACGTACCTGCTCTTCCCCGAATGCCCCGTAAATGCGTCCCCGTCACGCAAGAAGTGACGGCATAGACGCTGCCCGGCCGACGTGCGGTTGCAGAAGGCCGGGAGATCATCGTCGGATATGACAACGCCCCAGCTCAAGAGGTTCAGACCAGGTAATTACTCATAGGGCGTTCACAGATCCTACAAAACAGGTTCGATGAATCCGAAGGCGATCGCGGCCGATCAGGGCCGGTCGGCGCCAACCAGGGGGTGATCGGAGGGCGGTCGGAGGATGATTGGGGTGCGTTTCAGGCCCGGGTAATTTCGGCGGCCACGGATTCGGCGATCTGCGCCACGTTCAAAGCCGCACCTTTACGGAGATTATCGCCGCAAATGAACATTTCCAGGGCTCGGGGATCGTCCATCGAGCGCCGGACCCGGCCCACCCAGGTGGGATCGGTGCCCACGACATCGGACGGGGTCGGGAAATCTCCGGATGCCGGGCTGTCGAAGAGCACGACGCCGGGGGCGGTCGCCAGGATCTCGTGGGCCCGGTCGACGGCGACCTCGTTCTCGAAGCGCGCGTGGACGGACATGGAGTGCGTCGCGATGACGGGGACGTACACGCAGGTCGCGGTGGTCTTCAGCCCCGGCAGGCCCAGCACCTTGCGGCACTCCTCGCGGATGGCGAGCTCCTCGGACGACCAGCCGTCCCCGGCGTCCGTACCGGCCCACGGCACGACGTTCAGGGCGACGGGGGCGGCGAAGGGGCTGTTCGCCGTACCGGCGTGGTCGCCCAGGGCCCGGCGTACGTCTCCGGGGTGGGTGCCCAGCTCCGTACCGGCCACCAGCGACAGCTGTTCGCGCAGGGCCGTGACGCCGTCCCGGCCGGCGCCGCTGACCGCCTGGTAGGAGGAGACGATCAGTTCGCGCAGCCCGAACTCCGCGTGCAGCGCGCCGACCGCGACGATCAGCGACAGCGTGGTGCAGTTCGGGGACGCGACGATGCCCCGCGGTCTGAGCCGGGCGGCATGGGGGTTGATCTCCGGGACGACCAGCGGAACGTCGTCGTCGAGCCGGAAGGCCGCCGAGTCGTCGATGACGACGACGCCCTTGGATGCGGCGATCGGGGCCCAGCGGGCGGACACCTCGTCCGGCACCAGGAAGAGGGCCACGTCGATGCCGTCGAACACGTCCTCGGTGAGCGCGAGCACCTCGCTCTCCTCACCGCGCACGGCCAGCTTGCGGCCGGCCGAGCGCGGTGAGGCGACGAGTCTGACCTCGCCCCAGACGTCCGCGTGCTGCGAGAGGATCCGGAGCATGACGCCGCCGATCGCCCCGGTCGCACCGACGACCGCGAGCGAAGGGCGGCGTACGGTCATCGGCCGGTGCCCCCGTAGACGACTGCCTCGTCGGAGTCGCTGTCGAGACCGAAGGCGGTGTGCACGGCGCGCACGGCCTCGTTGACGTCGTCGGCACGCGTGACCACTGAGATGCGGATCTCGGATGTCGAGATGAGCTCGATGTTCACGCCCGCGTCGGAGAGCGCCTCGAAGAAGCCCGCGGTGACGCCCGGGTTGGTCTTCATACCGGCGCCGACCAGGGAGATCTTGGCGATCTGGTCGTCATAGCGGAGGGACTCGAAGCCGATGGGGCCCTTGGCCCGCTCCAGGGCGTCGATGGCCTTGCGGCCCTCGGACTTGGGGAGGGTGAAGGAGATGTCCGTCAGCCCGGTCGACGCGGCGGAGACGTTCTGCACCACCATGTCGATGTTGACCTCGGCGTTCGCGATGGCGCGGAAGATCGCGGCCGCCTCGCCCGGCTTGTCCGGGACGCCGACGACGGTGACCTTGGCCTCCGAGACGTCGTGGGCGACTCCGGAGATGATCGCGTGCTCCACCTTCTGGTCCCCTTGCGGCTCGTTGCTGACCCAGGTGCCGCGCAGTCCGGAGAAGGACGAGCGGACGTGGATCGGGATGTTGTAACGGCGTGCGTACTCGACACAGCGGTGCAGCAGCACCTTGGAGCCGGACGCGGCCAGCTCCAGCATGTCCTCGAAGGAGATCCACTCGATCTTCTTCGCCTTCTTCACGACCCGGGGGTCCGCGGTGAAGACGCCGTCGACGTCGGTGTAGATCTCACAGACCTCGGCGTTCAACGCGGCGGCCAGCGCGACAGCGGTCGTGTCCGACCCGCCGCGGCCGAGGGTGGTGATGTTCTTGCCCTCCTGGCTCACGCCCTGGAACCCGGCGACGATGGCGATGTTGCCCTCGTCGATCGAGGTCCGGATGCGGCCGGGCGTGACGTCGATGATGCGCGCTTTGTTGTGGACCGAGTCGGTGATGACACCGGCCTGGCTGCCCGTGAACGACTGGGCCTCGTGGCCCAGGTTTTTGATCGCCATCGCCAGCAGGGCCATGGAGATCCGCTCACCGGCGGTCAGCAGCATGTCGAACTCACGGCCGGCAGGGATCGGTGAAACCTGCTCGGCGAGGTCTATCAACTCGTCCGTCGTGTCGCCCATCGCGGACACCACGACAACCACCTGGTTGCCGTTCCTCTTGGCGTCGACGACTCGCTTGGCGACCCGCTTGATGCCCTCGGCATCGGCTACGGAGGAGCCTCCGTACTTCTGCACGACAAGGCCCACGTGCGCTCCTCGCTCAGTCATTACTGCGGTCGGCTCAGTTTAACGAGCAGCCCGGAATCGACCCGTCCTTACCAGATGGTGAGATGTCCCGCCCACGACCCGGTACGGCGTGTCGTCCCGAACTGCTCGTACGAGGCTGCTGCCCATCCAGGAGGAGCGCACTCCCCTTTGTGTCCCAGCCCACACCTTCGGGGCAAAATGTGCGAGCCGACGGTGCCGGTCGGGTTACGTACCCAGCTGCTCACCGCACCGGGTGGAGCTTCCGGAAGTACGTCCAGCTCGTCTCGTTCGGCGCGCTCCACTCCTCCGGGGCGTGGGCGAACTCGGGATGGTGGTCCGCGATGTACGCGCGGGTGCGCCCGGGGACCTCCTCGTACGAACCGAGCTTGCGGCCCCGGCAGTGGAAGGTCAGCCCGCCGGGCCGCTGCCCCTGGGCCATCCACGGCAGCCACGGCGACATCCGGGACCACGACATGGTGGCCGGGACACCGGGCGCGGAACCGTCCAGGTCGGCGCGGTCGGCGAAGAACTGGAAGAGCTCCAGCGCCTTGTAGGTGTCACCGGCCGAGTGGGCGGGGTACTGGGCCACCGGCAGCGGCGAGGGGTAGGCGAGCGGGATCTCCAGGCTGAAGCAGACCTGTCCGCCGAGCTCGGTCGTGGGGATGGGGAAGGGGCGCCACTTCTGGTTGGCCGGGTCGTTCCAGACGTGCACCACCGGCTGGTCCTGCCAGGTCTCCAGGATCTCGCGGGTGGTGGGGTCCAGGTAGAAGGCGGCTTCCCGGGTGAGCAGCTGGTAGGCGTCCGGACCGGCTTCGGCGTCCTGGACGAGGCGGGAGACGTTGAGCCCCTCGAAGCCGAAGAGGCGCTGGTAGGGCTCGTCGGGGGCCCAGGAGTACACGTCCCCCGACCACCAGTACGTGACCTCCTCGCCGTCCAGCGAGGCGCGGGTGCGGGCGAAGGAGCGGAACGGCTCGGCGGGTGTCGTCATACGGACACTGTGCGCCACCGCCGCCCCGGCACGAGGCTCGGGGCGGCGGTGGCCTGCGTCAGCGGCCGGCGGCAGGCAGCCACGGCAGCTGCCGGATGTCCTCCTCGGGCAGCACGCCCTCGTAGGCGAACACGCTGTCCACGGCGCCGTGCAGATACTCGCCCCACCTGTCGGCGGTGCGGCCCCGGCCGAGCTGGAGCCCGCCCGTGCTCTTCCAGGCGGCGTCGAAGCCGGCCGTACCGCCTTCGTCGTACTTCACCCCGTCCAGATAGAAGGACACCTGATTGGCGGAGGCGTCATGGACGACGGTCAGCCGGTGGCCGGGCCCCGTGTTGCCGTCCGGCCATTCGATACGGCTGAGCACGGTCTCCGGCGCGCCCGGCTCGTCGGCGTGCGCCATCACCAGGTCCCAGCTGGAGTTCTCCGGGTCGTAGCGCACCTTGAAGGCGTCGCCGTGCTCGCCGCCCTGGGAAATCGCGGTCATCGGCGTCGCCGGCACGTCGTCGGTGAGCCGGACCCGGACGCTGACGGTGAAGCTCCCCGAGGTGTCGACCACGGGGGCGTCCGTGGCGGCGTGGCCCGAGGCGCCGTCGAAGCGGAGGTGGCCGTCGCCGTCCATCTCCAGCGGCAAGTCCTGGCCGCACTCCAGGTCCAGCGGGTCGCACGGGTCGTCGAGGCGGTAGAGCGAGGCGCCGGTGCCCAGCTTCAGCGGTGCGCCGCCGCCCTCCTCCGGTGCGAGGCCGTCCGGCGCGGTGTCGAGCGCCCAGTGGCCGAGCCGCCGCGCGGCACGGGTGGCGAGCTCCTTCACCTCGGAGGCCACGACGATCCGGTCGTACGCCCGTACGTCACCGATCTCGCCCTGCCAGCGGTCCCGGTACCCCTGCGCGCCGCGCGCCCGGCCGATCTGGAAGGCGCCCTCGCCCGCCACGGCGGTGACGGCCGTCTCCTCGCCGACCGCGCGGCCGTTCACGTACAGCCGTGCCGTACCGGTCCCGGCGTCGTACTGGCCCAGCACATACGCCCACGCGCCGGTCTCGGGCACTCCGCCGGTGACCCGCGCCCCGCCGACGGAGAAGGACCAGACGGGGGCGGCCCCGGCCTGCGTCAGTCCCAGGGTGAACGCGCGTGCCGTGCCGGCGTCCTGCGAGAGGACCGTACGGGTGCCGTCCACGCGTCCCGGCCGCACCCAGCCGCCGACCGCGAAGGTCTCCGCGGTGTCGGTGACGACCGGGGAACCCGGGGTCAGGAAGCCGTGCCCCGATCCGTCGAGCGAGGCGGTGGAGGTGAGCGGGGTACCGGAGGGCGCGGGTGCGCCGAAGGTGACCCCCGCACCGGCACGGGCAGCGCCACCGGTCTCCGCGGCGGCCGAGCGGGAGCCCGCCGCGTCGGTGAGCCTCCACTGCGCCACGGGGGCGGGGCCCGAACCGACCCGGAAGGTGTAGTCGGTGCGCGGGCCGCGGTTGCCCGCACGGTCCTGTGCCTGCACGGAGAGGATCTGCACCCCGGACTTCTCCGGTACGAAACGGATCTCGGCCGACCCGTCGGCGCCGGCCGCGACGGTCTTCGAGGCTCCGCCGAGGAAGGAATAGCTGTAGGCGACGATGTCGTCGGCCTGAGCCGAGAAGCGGAAGGTCCCCCGGACGCCGACGCCGGGCGACCAGGAGTCGTCGTCCGGATAGTCGGAGGAGCTGACGACCGGAGCGTCGGGCGCGGTGCGGTCGTACACGAACTGGCAGGGCGCTCCCGCCCCTTCGCTGCTCCAGGCCGACGCCCCGGCGTCGTTGACGGCCCGCACCCGCCAGGACACAACGGTGTCGGCGGGGATCGTGTCCGGCAGCTGCCAGGTGAAGGGAGCGGTGTCGGACATCATGGTGGTGGTCCCGGTCACGCGCTCCTCGGCGCCGCCCTCCGCCTGCCACCACGCCTCGAACTCACCCCGGACCCGGCTCACTTCACCCGGCTGCCCGCCGCCGGGCCCGTACAGCCGTGCCGTCACCTGCGGGACCGACCGTACGTAGGGCCGCTCCTCACCGGAGACGCACGGCGCGCCGTCCGCTCCCAGGTCGGAGACCAGCGGCTGCTTCGGCGGGAGCCCGCCGGACGCCGCCAGTACGGTGCCCGGCGCCGCCAGTACCGTCCCGGCGGCGATCACCGCCGCCGCGGCAGCCCGTCTCGCTCTCCCATGTCTCGTACGTCCCGTCATGTGCGTACCCCTCCCCGGCCGGCCCCTCGACGATCAAGGGCTGGAGCAGGCTAGCAATCGGGTCCGACACACCGCCCGCGAATAACCGAGAGGTCCACGGGGTGATCCGCCGGACACCCCCTAACCTGCGGCCAGTGTCTCCGCGTCGATGACCGAGGTGTTCTGCGCGGCCGCGATCCGCCAGACCCCGTCGTCCTTGGCCAGCACGTAGGTCGGGGTGCCGGGGACCGACTCGGGGTGGGCGGCGATGAGTTCGGAAGGGTCCTCCACGCCGCGGAACATCTCGTCCAGGAACTCCCCTCCCTCGCGGGTGGCCGGCCGCTGGCGGACCTTGACCGCGGCCACGTCGGGGCGGATGAAGAGGATGAGCGCGACGGTGTACGTGGCGGTCACCGGGGAGCCCGCCTGGGGAGGGAGCACCTTGCGGGTGAAGGCGCTGATCTCCGGCAGGCCGGTCAGTCTCTTCCCGTGGGCCGTGGTCCAGATGGCGTCCTCGCGGAAGCCGCTGAGGAACGCGTCGGGCTGCGCGTTCTGCTGGGCCTCCTGGACCCCTGCCACGAACGCGACGATCGCGTCGACGTCCTCCTGCGGGGCGGGCACGCCGAGGACGGTGGGGGTCGCTGCGCTGCTGGTGCTCATGCGGGTCTCCTTGTGCCGAGCGATGCCGGTCGGTCCGGACGGGCCGAGCCTCCGCCCTCAAGCGCGGTTGAGGTCAAGGGGTCCTCGCCGACCGCCCGACCGGCTTGATCTCAAGGCCGGTTGAGGTCCTAGCGTCATCGCAGACGAGCAGGCGGATGACGAACAGGCCGATGACGAAGAGGCCGAGACGAAGAGGAGCGCGCGACGATGATCCTGGTGACCGGTGCGACCGGAAACATCGGCAGGGAGCTGCTGCGCCAGCTGCACGCGGACGGGCGCGCCCCCGGCGTCCGGGCGCTGACCCGTGACGCGGGGCGGGCCGGGCCCGTGGTGCCCGAAGGGGTCTCGGTGGTGGAAGGCGATCTGGGACGCGTCGAGACGCTGAAGCCGGCGCTGGACGGGGTGCGTTCGCTGTTCCTGACCGCGGGGGCCGGTGCCGACGCGGGGGTTCTGGAAGCCGCCCGGGGCGCGGGGGTGGAGCACGTGGTGCTGGTCTCCTCCATCACCGTCGTGACCCATCCGCACCTGGGCCCGGCGCAGGCGAATCTCGCCGTCGAGAGCCGGCTGCGGGAGAGCGGGATGGAGTGGACGGTCCTGCGGCCGACGCAGTTCGCCTCCAACACCCTCTGGTGGGCGGATTCCGTACGCGAGGAGTCCGTGGTGCGCGTGCCGTACGCGGACACCGGGCTGCCCTCGGTCCACCCGGCCGACATCGCATCGGTGGCCCGCGCCGCGCTGACCGGGCCGGACCACCGTGGGCGGACGTACCCGCTCACGGGGCCGGAGCGGATCACCCCGCGGCAGCAGGCCGGGGAGCTGGGGCGGGTGCTGGGCCGCGAGGTGGCCTGCGTCGGGATCGGGCGGGAGGCCGCGTTCGGGCCGCTGGCCGCGATGATGGGGGCCGAGGTCGCCAACAGCGTCCTCGACCTGATGGGCGGCGATGTCAACGACGAGCTGCTGGCCGTGCACGACACCGTGTCCCGGGTCACCGGCTCGCCCGCCCGCCCGTACCGCCACTGGGCCGAGGGGAACGCCGCCGCCTTCCGGTGAAACGCCGTCGCCTTCCGGTGGGCGCCGCCGCCTTCCCATGGACGCCGCCTCCCTCCGATGAGGGGGGAGGCGGCCGGGCGGCTACTTCACCGGCCGCAGTCCCAGCGGTCCCGCGATCTCCTGGAGCATGACGCGGCCCGCCTCCTCGGCCAGGTCGTCCTCGCCCGGGTCCTGGTCGGTGTCCAGGCCGTCCAGCTCCTCCAGGGGCTGGCCGAGGCGGATGTGGGCGACCAGGGACTGGAGGGCGCGCAGGGTGGCGGAGGCGGTGGAGCCCCAGTTGGAGAAGTACGAGAACTGCCACCACCACAGCGCCTCGGCCGTGCGCTCCGCCTCGTAGTGGGCGAGGCCGTGGCCGAGGTCGGTGACCAGGTCGGCGAGGTCGTCGGAGATGCGGTGCGGGACCGGGGCCTTGCGGGGCTCGTACGGGTCGAAGACCTCGGAGTAGACGTCGATCGGCTCCAGCAGGGCCGCGAACCGCTCGCGCAGGCCGTCCGCGTCCGGCTCGGGGCCGAGGTCCGGCTCGTACCGCTCGTCGGGGAGGACGTCCTCGTACGCGCCGAGGCGGCCGCCCGCGAGCAGGAGCTGTGAGACCTGGAGGAGCAGGACCGGAACGGCCTCTTCCGGCTCATCGACCTTGGACACCTCGGTGACCGCGACGATGAACGTCTTGATCTGGTCCGCGATCTGGACGGCGAAGTCGCCCGGGTCCTGCGTGACAGTGTTCAACGTGGCGTCAGACATCGAGGGGACCTCCCGTGGGCGTGGTCACAGACGGTGAAGAGGACGGCAGTACGTGGAGGTGACGCCGGATCCGGAGGCGTACCGCTGCGGTGTCAGACATCCAGCAGCCGCCTTCCCTCGAACGCGCGGCCCAGCGTGACCTCGTCGGCGTACTCCAGGTCGCCGCCGACCGGCAGGCCACTGGCCAGCCGGGTCACCCTGAGGCCCATCGGCTTGACCATCCGCGCCAGGTACGTCGCGGTGGCCTCGCCCTCCAGGTTGGGGTCGGTCGCCAGGATCAGCTCCGTGATGGAGCCGTCCGCGAGCCGGGCGAGCAGCTCACGGATGCGCAGGTCGTCCGGGCCGACGCCCTCGATGGGGCTGATCGCCCCGCCCAGGACGTGGTAACGGCCCCGGAACTCGCGCGTCCGCTCGATCGCCACGACGTCCTTGGGCTCCTCGACCGCGCAGATGACGCTCCGGTCGCGGCGCGGATCGCGGCAGATCCCGCACTGCTCCTGCTGGGCGACATTGCCGCACACGACGCAGAACCGGACCTTGTCCTTGACCTCCAGGAGGGCATGGGCGAGGCGGCGTACGTCGGCGGGTTCGGCCTGCAGGACGTGGAAGGCGATCCGCTGCGCGCTCTTGGGACCGACGCCGGGCAGCCTGCCCAGTTCGTCGATGAGGTCCTGAACAACGCCTTCGTACAACGGAACGCCTTTCTTTGCTTCCTGCTCCGTACCGTAGTGGGTACGGGTCGGTACCAGTAGGCCCCCGGCGTCAGCTCCGGGGAGCCGGTCCGGTCATGGCCCGGATCAGAACGGCAGGCCCGGGATGGAGCCGCCGCCGCCCAGGCCCTGGGCCAGCGGGCCGAGCTTCTCCTGCTGGAGCGCCTGCGCGTTCTCGTTGGCCGCCTGGACGGCCGCAACCACGAGGTCGGCGAGCGTCTCGGTGTCCTCCGGGTCCACGGCCTTCGGGTCGATCACCAGGGCCCGCAGCTCGCCGGAGCCGGTCACCGTGGCCTTCACGAGGCCACCGCCCGCCTGTCCGTCGACCTCGGCCCTCGCGAGCTCCTCCTGGGCCGTGGCGAGGTCCTGCTGCATCTTCTGGGCCTGCTGGAGCAACTGCTGCATATCGGGCTGGCCACCACCGGGAATCACGGTCACTCCTGGCATTTCGACGACAAATGTTTCGGTAAGCCGAGCCTACGTGCTCCTCGGTCACCGCGCTCCACCCGCCGGGGACCAACTCTTTCGGGTGAGATTCGGAAACCGCCGCGAGGACTCCTATACCTGACCAGCGGCCCTGCGCAGGCGGGAATCCTGCGATTCCGACTCCGCGGCCCACCATTCGGCGGTAGGAAGGGCGTGCACATCGATACGCATGCGCGCATGCCTGGTGACGCAGAGTTACCGCGAGGAAGCCCCGAGCGTTCGTCCCGTCCGTCAGAGTGCAGAGGAGTGCCCCGGTGAGTCAGCCGGAGATGCAGCCCGAGGGGCCGCCCCGCAAGGAGTCCGACGCGGGTTCCGGTGAGAGCGGAGTGGAGTGTTCCGCTTCTGGCTCCCGGGCCGGTGGAGCCGGGGGGAGCGGCGGAGCCGGGGGGAGCGGCGGGGGCCGTGGAGCCGGGAGCGGTGGCGGCGCCCGTACCGGGGGCGCCTGGGACGGCGGATCCGGAGCCGGCGGGCGCGATCTGACCGGGCGGCCCTTCCCGCTCGGCGACTGGGGCGAGCCCGCCGAACGGCTCGACGAGCTCTACCGCTGGGCCGAGACCGGCGCCCTCGCCACCGCGGACTGGTATCTCAAGGACCGCGTGTGGAAGCGCCGGGGGGCCAGGGCCCTGCGGCTGGGCACCGCCGTCGGGGTGGTCGCGGGGGCCGCGCTGCCACTGCTCGACCTGACCGGCGCGTTGAGCGGGTCGGCGGGGTGGGGGTATCTGTCGCTGCTGCTGGGTGCCGCCTGCATGGCCTGCGACCGGTACTTCGGCCTCACCTCCGGCTGGATAAGGAATCTCGCCACCGCGCAGGCAGTGCAGCGGCGGCTTCAGGTGCTCCAGTTCGACTGGGCGTCGGAGTGCGTACGGGAGATGCTCGGGCCGACCGAGGGGACCGCCAGCGAGGCGGCCGAGCGGTGCCTGGGGGTGTTGCGGCGGTTCTCCGAGGACGTCACGGAGCTGGTGCGGTCGGAGACGGCGGACTGGATGGTGGAGTTCCGGGCGGGGCCCGCGCCCATGGGGACGCAGGCGTTGGTGTCGGGGAGTGCGGGGGGGCGGGTGGAGCCGGGGGTGCTGCCGGGGCGGTTCTCCATGCCGTCCGTCGCGGCTCGGCCGAACATGCCTCGGCAGCGGCCTCCGGAGGCGCCGCGGTAGGTGGCCCGGGGGGCCTCAGGCGCCGGACGGGCTGGGATTGCCCGGCGGGCTCGGGAGCCACCTTTCGAGGGTTCCGTCCTCAAACGCCGGACGGGCTGGAATTGTCAACTGAAGATGATCATTGAGCCTTGGGCCAGGGAGCGGGTTGCCGCTGCGTGGAGACCCAGCCAGACGTGGCGTTCCCTGGCGAACGGGCTGTCGTCGTACGGGACCTGGGTCGCCGGTTCCTCCAGGGCCGTGGGGCCCGGGGGCGGCTGAGGGGCGGCCGGGGGGTTGGCCGGGTCGATGCCGATCGACGGGGCCACGTACTCCAGCTCCCGGAGCAGGCCGTGCGCGGAGCCCAGCGGGCCGCCGCCCTCCAGCAGCGCGTCGTTGGACAGCGGGTGCGGGAAGTCGACCGGGACGTACGCCCCGGCGTGGTCGTAGTGCCAGACCAGGTGCGACTGCTGCGCGGTCTGCTCGAACATCTCCAGCAGCTGCTCGTAGTCACCGCCGAGGCCCTCGACCGGGGTGACGGCCAGGCCGCTCAGCTGGAGCAGGTAGGCGCGGCGCAGGAAGTGCAGGGCGTCGTAGTCGAAGCCCGCCACCGGGGCCACGTCTCCGTTGAGGCCCGGCATGTAGGCGAAGACGGGGACGGGCGGCAGCCCCGCGTCGTTCAGCGCTCGGTCGTAGACGGCGATCTCTTCGGCGAACGGGTTGTCGGGGCTGTGGCACAGCACATCGACGAGGGGGACCAGCCACAGGTCACAGGCCACGAAGTCTCGCTCTCCAACGGGTTGGGCGATCGTCGGAACAGCGTAATGCGAGGTGAACCCCACGCACAGTGCCCCGGCACGCCCCGGCATCCTCCAGCAGACCTGGGCCCCTACGACTCCTGGGACTGCCGGGCCTCCTGGGACTCCAGATGGTCCGCCCAGGCCAGCGCGTGCGCGTAGTACGTCTGCATCACCGCGAGCACCTCGTCGCGGTCGCCGCCCGCGATGGCTTCCACCAGCTCCTCGTGCCCGAACCACAGCACCCGCTCGTCCGGGTGCTCGCCGCGCAGCCGGTGCACGGCGAAGACCCAGGCCTGGACGCGGAGTTTGGCGAGGAAAGCGGTGATGTACGGGTTGAGGACGAAGGCCCCGAGCTCCCGCCAGAAGCGGAGGTCGTACCCGATCAGTACGTCGAGATCGCCGCCCTTCGCCGCCCGGACCGCCTCCGCGGCCCGGCGCCGGATCGGGGCGAGCGCCTCGGCCCGGACGGCGACCTGGTCGGCGGGGCTGCGGAAGATGCCCTCGACGACGAGGGAGCGGGCCTCGACCATCGCCCGGTAGTCCCGGATCGTGAACTCGCGGACCTGGAAGCCGCGGTGCTGGTCCGAGGCGAGCAGCCCCTGGGCGGAGAGGTCGAAGAGCGCCTCGCGGACGGGCGTCGCGGAGACCCCGTACTGTTCCGCGATCTGCTTGACGGTGAACTCCCGGCCCGGTCGAAGCCGCCCGGCCAGCACTTCGTCGCGCAGCGCGTCGGCGATCTGCTGGCGCAGCGTACTGCGGGTCACACCTCCGCTCGGACCCATGGGCGACCCTTCCCGTTCGTCAGCCGTGTCCAGCCGTATTCAGCCGTGGTCCGGCTTCAGCCGTCTTTCGGCTCGGGTCACCTTAAGCCAGCGCCCCGCCGTGCCCGATTTCGGGCACGGCGGGGGCGGTGGGATGTACATGAGGGTGGTCGGACGCTTACACCGTGTGCTCGTCGGCCACCGCGAGCGCGATGTCCAGCGCCGCGAGACCCTCCTCGGCCTCGGCCTCGGTGACGTTGCACGCGGGGACGGCGTGGGTGCGGTTCATGTTGATGAACGGCCACAGGCCCTGCTTCTTCGCCGCCGCCCCGAAGGCCGCCATCGGGGCGTTCGCCTCGCCCGAGGCGTTGTACGGGACGAGCGGCTCGCGGGTCTCTTGGTTGCGGACCAGGTCCAGCGCCCAGAAGGCACCGAGGCCGCGCACCTCGCCGACCGAGGGGTGGCGTTCGGCGAGTTCGCGCAGGCCGGGGCCGAGGACGGTCTCACCGATCCGGGCCGCGTTCTCGACGACCTTCTCGTCCTCCATCACGCCGATGGTGGCGACGGCGGCCGCGCAGGCCAGCGGGTGGCCGGAGTAGGTGAGGCCGCCGGGGTAGGGGCGGGTCTCGAAGGTCGCGGCGATCTCGGCGCTGATGGCGACGCCGCCGAGCGGTACGTAACCGGAGTTGACGCCCTTCGCGAAGGTCAGCAGGTCCGGCACGACGTCGAAGTGGTCGGCGGCGAACCAGGCTCCGGTGCGGCCGAAGCCGGCCATCACCTCGTCGAGCACGAAGACGATCCCGTACCGGTCGCAGATCTCGCGGACGCCCGCCAGATAGCCCGGCGGCGGGGTCATGATGCCCGCCGTGCCCGGGATGGTCTCCAGGATGATCGCGGCGATGGTGGACGGGCCCTCGAAGGCGAGGGTGTCCTCCAGGTGCTGGAGCGCGCGGGCGCACTCCTCGGCCTCGGTCTCGGCGTAGAACGGCGAGCGGTAGAGGAACGGCGCCCAGAAGCGGACCACTCCGGCCGAGCCGTTGTCGGAGGGCCAGCGGCGGGGGTCGCCGGTGAGGTTGATCGCGGTGGAGGTGGCGCCGTGGTACGAGCGGTAGGCGGAGAGCACCTTCGTACGGCCGGTGTGCAGCCGGGCCATGCGGACGGCGTTCTCGACGGCCTCGGCCCCGCCGTTGGTGAAGAAGACCTTGTCCAGGTCGCCCGGGGTGCGCTCGGCGATGAGACGTGCGGCCTCGGAGCGTGCCTCGATGGCGAACGCGGGGGCGAAGGTGGCGAGTTTGCCCGCCTGCTCCTGGATCGCGGCGATCACGGTGGGGTGCTGGTAGCCGATGTTCGTGTAGACGAGTCCGCTGGTGAAGTCGAGGTAGCGGTTGCCGTCGTAGTCCCAGAAGTAGGACCCCTCGGCGCCGGCGACGGCGAGCGGGTCGATGAGGCCCTGGGCGGACCAGGAGTGGAACACGTGCGCGCGGTCCGCGGCCTTCACGGCCGCACCGGCCGCGGGGTCGGCGTAAGGGGCATGAGGGGCATGAGGGGTCATGCGGGGAGCGTAGGTGCTGGTGGCGGGCCGCCTCCATGGCCATGTTGTACGGCGTCGAGCGCGGGGGTCGGCAAGGTGTCGGGTCCGGGCGGGGTCGAGTGATTGACAGCACGCTGTCGTCATGACAGAATTCTGTCATCTACTCACAGGAGGTCGCCATGACCAGCACCGGAGCTGTGGTTCATCTCGCCGTGTACGACACCCTCGCCGACTGGGAGACCGGGTACACCACCGCCTTCCTCGCCCAGAACGGCTACACCGTGCGGACCGTGGGGCCCGGGCGGGAGCCGGTCACCACCATGGGCGGGATGCGCGTCCAGCCCGATCTGGCGCTGGCCGAGCTGCGGGCCGAGGAGAGCGCGCTGCTGGTCCTCCCCGGGGCCGGGCTCTGGGACGCGGGCGACGACCTGGCGCCGTTCGCCCGTGCCGCGCGCGCCTTCCTGGACGCGGAGGTGCCGGTCGCGGCGATCTGCGGGGCGACGGCGGGGCTGGCCCGTGAGGGGCTCCTCGACGACCGGGCGCACACGAGCGCGGTCTCCTTCTACCTGGCGGCGACGGGGTACGGGGGTGGCGCGCGGTACGTGGACGCCGACGCGGTGACGGACGGCGGGCTGATCACGGCCGGGCCGACGGAGCCGGTGGCGTTGGCGCGGGAGGTGTTCGGGGTGCTGGGGGTGTACGGGCCGAAGAAGCTGGATGCGTGGTACCGGCTGTTCCATGACTCGGACGCGAGTGCGTACGAGGTGCTGGAGGGGGACGAGGCGCCGTGACCGGGGAGGTGGGGCGCCCCTCGGAGCAGGAGTTGCTGAGCCGGACCGCGCTCACGGTGTTCCGGCTGAACGGGCAGTTCCTTTCGGTGGCCGACGAGTTGGCCGAGCCGGGTGGGCTGACGGCGGCCTGGTGGCAGGTGCTGGGGGCGGTGCTGCCCGAGCCGTTGCCGGTGGCGGGGATCGCACGGGCGATGGGGATCACCCGGCAGAGCGTGCAGCGGATCGCGGACCTGCTGGTGGGGCGGGGGCTCGCGGAGTACGTGGAGAACCCGGCCCACCGCCGGGCGAAGCTGTTGCGGGTGACGGGGGCGGGGCGGGAGGCGGTGTCCCGGATCGACCCGCCCCACGCGGAGTTCGCCGCGCGGCTGGCGGGGGAGCTGGGGGTGGAGGGGTTCGCGGAGGTGGTGCGGGTGCTGGAGCGGTTGTCGGGGGCGGTGGAGAGGGTGACCTCCGGGCCAGCCCAACCCGGCGTGGCCCCCGGCCATTCCAGCCCGCCCGGCGTCTGAGGGCGGAACCGGGGGCATGGGGAGGCGTGTCCTGTACGGGGAGGCCTCGGGGCGGGCAGCCCATGTGGTGGTGGCGCTATTCTCGTGCGGGCCGCAGGGGAGGAAGCGCATATGGACAAGCTCGGGCCCGACGACCCGCACCGCATAGGTGCGTACCGCCTCCTCGGCCGGCTCGGAGAGGGCGGCATGGGCCAGGTCTTCCTCGCCCGCTCCGACCGGGGCCGCACCGTCGCCCTCAAGCTCGTCCGCCGCGAACTCGCCGAACAGCCCGAGTTCCGCGCCCGCTTCCGCCAGGAGGTCCGCGCCGCGCACCAGGTCGGCGGTGCCTGGACCGCCCCGGTCCTGGACTCAGACACCGAGGCCCCGGTCCCCTGGGTCGCCACCGGTTACGTCGCCGGGCCCTCCCTCCACCGCGTCGTCTCCGGCCGCCCCGGCGCCCCGGTCGCGGAGTCGGGGGCGTACGGACCGCTGCCGGTACGTTCCGTCCAGCTCCTCGGCTCCGGGCTCGCCCACGCCCTCCAGCACATCCACGGGGCCGGGCTCATCCACCGCGACCTGAAGCCGTCCAACGTGCTCCTCACCATCGACGGCCCCCGGGTCATCGACTTCGGCATCGCCCGCGCCCTGGAGTCCCTGGCCGACGGCGACCTGACCCGCACCGGCGCGATGATCGGCTCCCCCGGGTTCATGGCCCCGGAGCAGGTGCGCGGAGAGCGCGTGACGACGGCGTGCGATGTGTTCTGCCTGGGCTCCGTGCTCGCGTACGCCGCGTCCGGCCGCCTCCCCTTCGGCGCGGCCGAGAGCGGCGGGGTGCATGCCCTGATGTTCCGGATCACCCAGGAGGACCCGGACCTGACCGGCGTCCCGGCGGAGCTGGCCGGGGTAGTCCGGGACTGCCTGGCCAAGGACCCGGCGGCCCGGCCCGCCCCCGACGAGATCCTGGCGCGGCTGGGCGAGGCGGAGGCCGACGAGCCCTGGCTCCCCGCCACCCTCATCGCCCAACTGGGCCGCCACGCCGTGGGGTTGCTCGACGCGGAGGACCCGGAAGGCCCGGAGCGCCCGGCGGCCCCGGAGAACTCGGAAGGCCCGGAGCGCCCGGCGGCCCCCCGTCACCCGGAGCACCCGCGGCGCGCGGCCACGCCCCCCGCCGCCGTCCACGCCCAGCCCACCCGGGCAGCCCCCGCCACTCCCCCCGCGGCCCCGACCCCACCCCCGTACGCCCGACAGCCGCAGCCCCGACACCCGCAGCCCCAGCCCCACCCCTCGTACAGCCAGACCCATCACCAGAGCCACCACCCCGGTCCGGCGTACAACACCCCCCTCCCGCCCGCCTACTTCACCCCGGTCCCCACGCCCGCGCCCGCCCCCGCGCGCCGGTCCGCCGGGGCGACCGTCGCTCTCGTCGCCGTCGCGATAGCCGTGGCGATAGGGGCGGGCGGTTCCGTGTACGCGTTCATGAACAACGAGGGGCGCGGTACGCACACCAACCCCGGCCCGTCCGCCTCGGGCAACGGCAACGGCAACGGGTCGGGGACCGACGACGAGGGCGCCGTCCCGGGCGACTACCTCGGCACCTGGACCGGCTCCATCCCCGGCGACCAGGGCACGTCCTCCCGGAAGCTGGTCATCCGCCAGGGCGGCGTCGGCGACCAGGTCCTCTCCCTCACCGCCGAAGGCCCTCTGGCCCTGGGCGCCACGTACCACTGCGAGTTCACCGCGCCCCTGGCCGCCCGCCCCGCCACCGGCGAACCGGTCCGCATCGGCCCCTCCACCGTCTCCGTGGGCCGCCCGGCCGCCTCCTGCTCCCCCGGCAAGGCCACCGAGCTGACGCTCCTCCCGGACGGCACCCTGCGCCGGGCGGCGCCCGGTTCGGGCGAGAGCCTGATCTACACCAGGTCGGACTGAGCGGAGGGCACTTCGGCCACCGGCGAGGCCTCGGGCCGCCGCAGCGCCCCCGTGATCAGCGCCGCACCCCCCAGCAGCACCAGCACCACGATCATCGCCGCCCGCAGGCCCACCCGATCGGCCAGGAAGCCCAGGGAGGGCGGGCCGACCAGGAACGCCACATAGCCCGCCGTCGCGACCGCGCTCACCCGGGCGGCGGCGTCCTTCGCCCCCTCCCCCGCCGCCGAGATCGTGACCGGGAACCCCAGCGACGCCCCGAGCCCCCACAGCACGACCGCCGCCCCGGCGAGCAGCGCGCTGGACGAGAAGACCACCAGCGCCACGCCCACCGCCGCCACGAGCGCGCTCGCCCGGACCACGGCCGCAGGCCCGTACCGCACCAGCAGGGGCCCGCCCGCGAACCGGCCCGTCGTCATCGCGACGGCGAACAGCATGAACGTCAGCGAACCGGCCGTCGCGCTCGTCCCGTGACCGTCCACCATCAGCAGCGGCAGCCAGTCGTTGGCGGACCCCTCCGCGAACGCCATGGCCAGCACGACCAGCCCGATCAGCACCAGCCGCCGGTCGCTCCAGACCGCCGGCTGCGCCCGCAGCCCACCGCCCCCGGCACCCGCACCGGACCCGGCCCGCTCCCCGTCACCGCCCTCGTCATCCACGTCGTCACGGCCCGTCCCCGCCGGAACCGCCCGTACGGTCCACACCCCCGCCGCCGCGACGGCGACGGCCACCGCCGCCAGGTGCCAGCCGACCGGGAACCGTACCGCCGTCAGCCCCATCCCCAGCAGCGCCCCGACGACCGTCCCGAGGCTGAAGCAGCCGTGCAGCACCGGCAGGACCGGGCGCCCCAGCGTCCGCTCCACAGCGGCACCCTCGATGTTGAACGCCACCTCCGCGAGCCCCATCCCGGCCCCGAACAGCGCCAGACCGCCGAAGACCCCGCCGGACACCTCCAGCGCCGCGCCCCCGGCGATCACCAGCAGCCCGGCGACGAGCAGCCCCGCACCGGCCGCGATCACCGGCCGCCCGCCGTGCTTGCGCACGAGACCGCCGGAGATCAGCACGCCCGCCATCGAGCCGATCGAGAGCCCGAACAGGACCAGGCCCATCGAGCCCGTGGACGCGTCCAGCGCGTCCCGGACGGCGGGGGTTCTGGCCACCCAGGAGGCCAGGCTGACCCCGGTGGCGAGCATGAAGAGGAAGAGCGCGGCGCGCCAGCGGCGGGTGCGGTCGTCCATGACCGGCGTGACCTTCATGAGCAGGGTGCCTCGGCAGACAGGAGAGAGTGGGAGGTGGAGCGTACGATCGTACGCCTGAAGCGTACGTTCGTACACACCTCGCCTCACCCCACCGCCTGCCGCCTCCGCCTCCCCTCGTGTTCGAGCCGCCGCAGCGCGAGGAGCCCTCCGACGTCAGGGAGGAGGGCGGTCGCCTACGCGGTCAGGACGGGTTCGAAGTAACCCTGCGTGCGGAACAGGCCTGTGAAGGTTCCCGGGCCGTGGCGCTCGTCCAGCCACACTCCCAGCTTCGTCACGTGACCGGTGATGACGGCCGTGAGTATCCGCCTGTGGCACTCGCTCTCTTCGCCGGGCGTGAACTCCGCGAGGAAGTGGGCGTATCGGCGGTTGACACCCATCTCGTAACCACTGAGGGCTGACGCGTATCTCGCCTGCTCCCCGCTTTCCGGTACGTCTGCCACGCGCAGGACGTCCTCGTCCGTCAGCGTTCCCGTCACGTCCCGGAACGCGAGTGCGCCGAGAGTGTCCAAGGGTTCTGTGACGCCGAACTGTTCCGCTGCCTGCCGGGTAATGGAACGCGCCTCCTTGTCGCACGTGCCGTTGCCGTTGCCGGTAAGCCGGGTCAGTTCCTCACGAGCCATGACCATGACTACGAACCCCCTCCGACGGCCCCCTACGGACCGGTTGTGATGACGGTACGAACGGGGCGCCCAGGCCGTCCATGCGGGAACCCCAATATTGGCGTCATCGCATAAACCGGTCCGGTCGACGCGTGATCCCGCCCCCCACCTCGCGCTCTATGCTGCGGAGAGGGACCAGGCCGAACAAGGAGGCGCCGGGTGGCGACAGGGCGCACCGACCCCGACCGGCGGGACCGCATCATCGACGCGGCGCTCGACCTCATCGCCGACGAGGGCGTCGCGGGCATCTCGCACCGCAAGGTGGCCGCCCGCGCCGGAGTGCCGCTCGGCTCGATGACGTACCACTTCGCGAGCATGGACGAGCTGCTCCACGAGGCGTTCACCCGGTTCTCCGGCACGATCGTCGCCGTCTTCGAGGACCGCCTCGGCGCGGCCGCCACCCCCGACGAGGCCCGCGAGGCCGTCGCCGACCTCGTCCACCACCTCTCCGGCGGCAACCAGCGCGAGCTGATCCTCACCCACGAGCTCTACACCCTCGCCGCCCGCAAACCGGCCTACCGCGAGCTCACCCGGGAGTGGATGAGCCGCAGCCGGCGCGCCCTCGAATGGCACTTCGACGCCCCCACCGCCCGCCAGCTCGACGCGCTCATCGAGGGGCTGTCCATCCACCGCGCCCTGGAGACCGAGCCGCACGACCGCGCTCTGACGGTCGAGGCGATCGCCCGGATCACCGCGCCTGCGGAGGACGGCTCCACACCCGTTCCGCCACCCCGGTTCTGATCCGCCGAGGCGCCCGCCCCTTGAGGCCTGGTCACAGCGGCCCCAGCACCTCTCCGGGCGCGGCGGCCAGCTCCAGGGTTTCGAGTACGGCGAGCAGTTGCCGTTCCTCGTAGCGGAAGTGGTTCTCCATGAGCGCGGCGATGCCTTCGAGGTGCTGGTCGAGCTCCTCGGGCGGCGCGGCCCGGTCGACGGCGGCGCGGAGACCGCCGAGCAGGTGGGCGATCATCGAGTGGTCCTGCTCCAGCGAGCGCAGCACCGGGCGCAGTTCCGGATGGGCCGCCGCGATGGCCGGGAACAGGGTGCGGTCCTCGCCCTGGTGATGGCTGTCAAGAGCCGCGCAGAAGCCGTGGCAGTACAGCAGCAGTTCACGGGTGGCCGACTCCCCGGCGGTACCGTCGGCGAGGGACGCGCGGGTCACGTCCAGCGCTTCCCGCAGCCGGTGGTGCACCCGGCGGAGTTCCTGGCTCCAGGCGACGAGCCTGGTCGTCTCGCGCTCAGTCACGCGAGAACGAAGGGTGCGACGCGTTCATCGTCGGCCTCCTTCGGTCCGGCGCCTCCATGCCTGACACGGTCTGCCACCGGCACGCGACGCGCCCCAACTCTAGCCCGCCTACCGAAAACACGGTTGCGGGAGCGCTCCCGCACCCCCAAGGATCGGCGCCATGACTCGACCCGCCGGGATACTGCGCCCGTACCGCCCCGAGGACCGCGACGCCCTCTTCGACATCTGCGTACGCACCGGGCACGAAGGCGGCGACTCCCGCCACCTCTACCCGGACCCGGACCTCCTGCCGAACATCTTCGCCGCGCCCTACGCCGTCCTCGAACCGGAGCTCGCCTTCGTCGTGGAGGACGAGGGGCGGGCCGTCGGCTACATCGTCGGTACGGCGGACACCGCGTCCTTCGTCTCCCGCTACCGCACCGAGTGGCTCCCGGTCCTGACGGACCGCTACCCCGCCCCCGTACAGCCACAGGACCCGGCCACCCCGGCCGAGATGATGACCGGGCTCATGCACGACCCGGAGCGGATGGTGCTGCCGGAGCTGGACGGCTATCCGGCCCACCTCCACATCGACCTGCTGCCCAGCCACCAGCGGTACGGGTACGGGCGGGCGCTCATGGAGACCTTCCTCGACGCGCTCCACGCCCGGGGCGTTCCGGCGGTCCACCTCTCCATGGTCACCAGCAACACCCCGGCGCGCGCCTTCTACGACCGCGTCGGCTTCCACGAGATCGCCGTCCCGGACCCCGGGCCCGTCACCTATCTCGGCCGGAGTACAGCAGAGACTCCGCCGCGTTGATCAGGATCAGCGTGTGGACGAAGCGGTCCGGAGCCGTCGGCGGGTACCGCCACGACAGCGGCCAGGTCCTGCCCTCCAGCGCCGGAACGGGTACGTAACTCACCCGGTTCCTCGTCGCGTTCAGGATCGTCACCTCGCGCGGCCAGCACCGGTGCGCCGTCGAGCCCGGCGGCACGAAGAAGTAGACCCCGCGCCGCCCGTTCGCCTCCGCCACCACCGGGCCGGGCTCTCCCCCGACGAGTTCCTCCATGAGATCGGCCAGTCGGCGCCCGGCGTCACCGTCGACGCGGACGGCATCGAATTGCACGCCCGCCTTGCGGAGTTGGAATCCGGAAACCGGAAGCCACTCGATATTCCGCTCACACTCATCATTCAGTGCATTCACAGGACGAGTGTGGCGCGGATCACCTAGCGTTCTCTACGACTGGCGAGGGGCGTCGCACACCCGTTGACCTGCGCGAACTTCGCTGTTGGGCAGTTGATTTCGGCCACATCGCGTAGTGACCGGTTGAGTTCGGTTGAGTCGAAAAGAGATCACGTCATGGCAAGTGCGGAGAACAAGGAATCAGCCAGCCCAACGGCCCAGATGGTGGCCGAAGTGGCACGCACGATGCGCATCCAGCGCGGGTGGACCCAGGAGCAGGAAGGCCAGGAGCTCGGCTACTCGGCGGCGGCGGTCAGCGCCATGGAGACCTGCGCCCAGCCCGCCAGCGATGCCATGCTGGTCGAGCTGGAACGGGTCCTGGGCAACGGCACCGGCATCTTCCTGACGGCCCGGCGGTACATGCGGATGGAGCGGCTTCCGCAGCAGTTCCAGGACTACGCGCTGCTGGAGGAGGCGGCTGTCAGCCTCCAGTTGTTCGTCACGAACGTCGTCCACGGGCTCTTTCAGACGGAGGCCTACGCGCGGGCGCTCATCGGTGGCGGATACCCGCCGCTCTCCGACCAGCGCGTGGAAGAGCTGGTCGAGCTGCGCATGGATCGCAAAGCCCTCTTCGACCGCGACCCGCTGCCGATGATCGAGATCATCATCGACGAGGCCGTCCTGCGCCACGTCATCGGCAGCGAGGAGATCATGCGGGAGCAGCTCCTCCATCTCGTGGAGTGCGCCCGGCGGCGCAACGTCACCCTGCTGGTGCTGCCCATGGATGCTGGGAAGTATGGGGAGTACGCGGCCGGTCACGGCGGAATGAGCCTGGTGGAGACCCCTGCGCATGAGCATCTCGTCTACCTGGAGGCGCAGGAGGAGAGCCTGCTCATCAGTGACCCGGCAAAGGTGAGCACCTACGCGCAGCGCTATGCGAAGATCCGGTCACAGGCCCTGGGTCCTCGTGAATCGCTGGACCTCATAATGCGGTTGGCAGGAGTGAAGGAATGAGCAGCACCCTCCGGTGGTTCACGTCGAGCTACAGCAACGCCAGCGGCGGCGAGTGCATCGAGGTCGCCTTCGACTGGCGTACATCCTCCTACAGCAGCGGGAGCGGCGGCGACTGCGTCGAGGTCGCCGCCTGCCCCCACGCCGTCCATGTCCGTGACTCCAAGGTGACCGACGGGCCCGCCTTCGCCGTCGCGCCGGACGCCTGGTCCACGTTCGTCACCTGGGCGGACTGAGCGCGGGGCAGCCTCCCGGGGGCGGGCGGTGCGCTCGGGCAGGATGGAGGCATGTCCACTCAACCTGTCCTCGTCTACGACGGCGACTGCGCCTTCTGCACGACCTCGGTGAACTTCCTGACGCGGTACGTGCGTCCGCAATGCACCGTGACCCCCTGGCAGTTCGCCGACCTGGACGCTCTCGGCGTCACCCAGGAGCGGGCCGAGCACGAGGTGCTGTGGATCTCGCCGCTCGGGGCGGTGTACGGCGGCGCGCAGGCCGTCGCCAAGTTGCTGCTGCGCGCCGGTGGGGGCTGGGCCTGGCTCGGCGGTCTGCTGACCCTGCCCCCGGTGCGGTGGATCGCCCACGGGGTCTACCGGCTCATCGCCGCCAACCGCACCCGTATGCCGGGCGGCTCGCCGGCCTGCGCGCTGCCGGCGGACCGCAGGCCGGGCGTACGGTCCGCGCCCTAGGGACAATCGCGTACGGGGGAGACTCGGCCGCCCTGCTTCGGCACCGCACCACGGGGCGGCTCCGAGGCCTCGGGCGTTGCTGAGGCCTCCGGTGCCTCCGGTGCCCCTGCCGGTGTCGGCTGCGGCTCCTCCGTACGTCCGAGCGCCCTCCGGGCCAGCCTTCCGGCCGCGATCCAGAAGCGGTCCGGCAGGAACACCGCGTCAGCGATGATCATGGCGCCGGAGAACAGCGGCAGCCCCATGAGGACCGCGATGCCGATGTGCATCCCCAGCAGCATCGTCAGCACCGGGTACTTGAGCCTGCCGAACAGCACGAACGGGAAGGCGACCTGGAGGAGCACCGTCAGATAGCCGACCACCGCGATGGCGAGCGCCTGGTCGTCCGCCCAGTGGGAGAGCGCGGGCCACGGCTGGAAGAGGTCGAGGTTCAGGACGTAATGCAGCGCGGTTCCGGCTCCCCAGGTGCCGCCCTGCACCTTGTAGAGGCCGGCGGCGCCGTAGAGGAAGCAGACCTGGACGCCGATCACGAGGAGCCCGCAGTTGTGCACCGTCGTCACCAAGACGCGACGTGCTGCCGCCAGTTGGGGCGGAAGCGCGGGCAGGCGTCGTCGGCGGGCGGGGGCGCGGCGGGCCCTCCTCGCGTCCAGGGACCAGCGGCGGCCGGACGCCGTGAGGACGAGGTAGAGCGCCATGAGGAGGACGAGGTTGTCACCGCCGTCCGTCATGAAGATCGACCGCGCGTGGAACGAGGCGACGACGACGGCGAAGAGCACGGAGACCGCGCGGGTCCGCCAGCCCAGCAGGAACAGGACGCTGACGACGAGCGCGGCGGCGTAACAGAGTTCGAAGTGGAGGCGGCTGTCGGAGAGGGTCAGCACGCTGACCCAGCCGGTCTGGTCGAAGAGCTGCCGGGCCAGGTCCGGTGTCCAGGGGGAGCCGGGGCCCCAGATCGCGTCGCGGTGCGGGAACTCCCGCAGCAGGAAGACGAGATAGAGCAGGCCGTACCCGATACGCAGGACCGAGACCGCGTAGAGGGAGAGGGGGCGGTCCGTCAGCAGCGCCCATGTTTGGCGCGCTGCCCCCGTGACTCGTACCGGCGGGCGGGTCGGGCTGTTGGTCGGCTCAGGCATCCGATGCCACCTTCCACCAGGGCAGCAGCCGGGTATCGGCGTTCTTCGCGGCGGCCGCGCGGCGGCCGCCGTCCGCGCTGCCCTGAGCTGTCACGGGCAGGGTGACCACCCGGAGCTGGATGTTCTCGAACGGCTTGCGGTCCCGTTCGGCCATGCGGTCGGCGGCGATGTTGCGCAGGTAGCGCTGCATCATCACGGCCCGGTCCGAGCGCGAGAGGTCGTCGCCGCCGTGGAGTTCGACGTACGACGTCCAGGACCGGCGCAGCATGTTCTGCGCGGTGTGGCTCGGCAAGGGGTTGTGATGGATGGCGGAGGCGTCCACCGCGGTCAGGTCGACCCAGTCGCTGACCTCGATGGAGCCGTCCGGGGCCGTGTGCGCGGTCCGCGCGGAGATCTCCCGGTTGACGGAGTCCGGGTCGGGCGCGAACAGCCGCCAGTTCTGCTCGAAGAGGGGGTAGATCCAGGCGTCCACCTGGGAGTTGAAGCGCTGCGACACCACGTTCGACGGTGCCACGTGCAAGAACACCAGGCCGACGTGGGCCAGGGCCGTGGTCAGGCAGAGCGCCACGGCGGTGTTGAGGACTCTTCTGCGTACATGTCTGCGTACATGTCTGCGTACGTGTTCCGTCGTGACTCCACCCAGCACGTGCCCCAGCCCCGCCCTGTTTCTCGTCGTTGTTCTTGTCGTCGTGCGTCGTCGCGTCCGTCGCGTCCGTCGCGTCCGTCGCGTGGAAGCGTGCGGTGGGGCAGGAGGACATGCCCCACCGCACGCCGGTCATCGGGCAGCGCGTGTGCCGCGCTCCCGGTCAGCCCTCGTGGTGGCCGGGGCCCTCCGGCTTGTCGCCGTAGCCGCCGTGCTGCTCGCCGTGGCCGGGGCCGTGGTCGCCGGGGCGCCCGTCGCCGTAGCCGCCGTCGTGACCGCCCGAGTGACCGCCGGTGCCACCGCCCTTGCCGCCACCGCTGTGGCCGCCGCTGTGGCCGCCGCTGTGGCCGCCGGTGCCACCGCCCTTTCCGCCACCGATGACGCCGCCCTTGCCGCCGCCCGTGGTGTTGCCGGCGATGTTCCCGGAGGTGTTGCCGACGGTGTTCCCCGTGGTGGTCCCGGTGGTGGTCGAGCCGCCCGGAGTGCCTCCGGTGGTGCCGCCGGTCAGGACGCCGCCGAGCACCCCGCCCAGCACCCCGCCGGTTCCGCCGGTCGTGCCGCCGGTCAGGACGCCGCCGAGCACCCCGCCCAGCACGCCGCCGGTGGTGCCGGTGGTGGTGCCCGTGGTGGTCCCGGTCGTCGTGCCCGTCGTGGTGCCCGTGGTCGTGCCCGTGGTCGTGCCGGACGTGGTGCCGCCGGAGCAGGTGGACCGGGTGATGCGGTTGTTGTCCAGGGTGACCGAGCCGTTACGGGCCAGCGCCCGGCCCTCGATGGTCGCGCCGGTGGTCACGCTGATCGAGGTCAGAGCCAGGATGTTGCCGATGAAGGTCGAATCCGTACCGAGCGTGGCCGAACTGCCGATCTGCCAGAACACGTTGCACGGCTGCGCACCGTTGATGAGGTTGACGCGGCTGGCGGACGCCGTCGTCAGACCCGAGCCGATCTGGAAGACCCACACGGCGTTGGGGTCACCCTCCGCGTCGAGGGTGAGCGTGCCGGTGAGACCCAGCGTCGAGGAGGCCGTGTAGACGCCGGGCACCAGCGTCAGGCCCCCGGCGTCCGGCGGCAGCGCGGCGTCCGTGGCCTGACCGGCCGCGTTGTTGTACGCCACCACCAGGTCGGACTTGGCCTGGAGCGCGACGGCGTCCGCCGAGTGCTGGACCCCGTTCACGAGCCCCGGCGGGAATCCGCTGATGGCCGTTCCCGGGCTCACGCCGAGGTCCCCGGTGATCACGGTGGGTCCGGTGTTGGTGACCGACTCCCCTGCCAGCACCGCGAAACTGTCCGCCGTCCCCAGCGGTACGGGCGTGGCGATGGCGAAGGCCGGGGCCGTCGTCACGGCCACCATGGCCGCGGCGACCGTCGCGGTGAGGGCGGCGGTGAGCCAGGAGGAGACAGTGCGCCGTACTGCAAGATCAGGAGTTCTGAGCTTCATCCGAAACCGATTTTCTGTGCGAGGCGGCGGCTTCCGAGCCGTTTCAAGGTTTCCCGGAAGCCCTCGTGTTGTCGGCAGAACATTACGCACAGAACCCCCCAAAGAGCCCGGAGAAATAGGGCCAAATACTCCTTCTTTTTCACGTCGCGCAATGGTGAATGGTTTTTGCACAGCGCAGAACGCTTTCCTCGAAAAGAGGTTCCCCACCATCAGGAATCGAATAAGAAACTAATGCGTCACACGTTCCCCTCCGGTGCGGATGGGGCAGCACGCAGGCCCGGCACGGCGGCGCACAGACGTCTCAGGGGGACGCGAAAAGCGCGCCCCCCTGTCGGTGCCATGGCTTATTCTGCGATCCGGGCCGCGCCCCTTCGTTTCTCTCATCCCGGGTGACGCGCGGCCCCTTCATACCGTGGGGGTATCAGTAACTGTGCGTACGCGCAGAATTTCGACCGCGACAGCGTTCGCGGTCCTCTTCAGTTCCGTGGTGCTCGTCGGCGGGGCGGCGAGCCCGGCCGCCGCCGACAGCAGCAGAATCCTTCCCGCAACCTCGCTCGGCGACATCGTCGCCGACGGCGTGCACCAGCGGGTGTTCATCAGCGACCCGCAGTCCGGCCAGATCCTCGCCACCGACTACTCCGGCAAGGTCGTCCGTATCCTCGGCGAACTGCCCGGGGTGAACGGCCTGGAGCTGTCGGCCGACTCCGGCACGCTGTACGCGGGCGTGGCGTCCTCCGACTACATCGTGGCCATCGACACCGCCACCCTGACGGAGTCCGCGCGCTACGACATCGGCCTGGGCACCCGGCCGACCCACCCGGCCCTGGCGGGCGGGAAGCTCTGGTTCGGCTACGGGGCGGCGGCCGAGGGCAACATCGGTTCGCTGGACCTGTCCGGCGAGGAGCCGGTGGTCACGCTGGACCAGGACGCGGACCGTACGTGGTACTCCGCACCGGTCCTCGCCTCGTCGCCCGGCGCGCCCGGCACGCTGGCCGCGGGCATCGAGGGCCAGAGCCCGTCGGAGCTGGCCGTGTACGACGTCGCGTCGGGTACAGCCGAGCGGACCGCCTATCTCCGGGCGGACGCGAGCAACCTGCGCGACATCGCGGTGAGCCCGGACGGGGCTCAGCTCGTCGTCGCCAGCGGCGCGCCCTACTTCCACCAGGTGTACCGGACGTCCGACCTGAGGGCGGAGCAGGGCTACACCTCGGACGCGTACCCCAACGCCGTGGACATCGCCCCGAACGGGACGGTCGCGGCCGGGATCGACGGTTCGTACGATCCGGACGTGTACATCTACCCCAAGGGCGGGTCGAAGACGGTCCCGGTGCGGGAGTACGAACTCCCCAGCACCGGTGCGTCCAGCGGGTCCGACCTCCTGGAGCCGGCGGGTCTGGCCTGGGCGCCCGACGGCAGCCGGCTGTTCGCCGTCTCGGTCAACAGCGAGGGGGTCCGTTGCTTCCGGGTCCTCACCGACACGACGAAGTCCGTCGCCACCCTGAGCGTCAGCGCCCCGGCGAAGGCGACGCGTGGCAAGGCGCTCACCGTCAAGGGCAGCATCAAGGCGTCCTTGGCGCTTCCGGCGGGCACACCGCTCACCGTGACCCGTACGGACGTGGAATCGCCCAAGGGCAAGTCCCTCGGCACCGTGAAGACGGATGCCAAGGGCGCGTTCACCTTCACGAACACCCCGCCGGTCGGCGGCAAGGTGACGTACAGGGTCGCTTACGCGGGCAGCGCCACGCACACCGCCGCGTCCGGCTCCGCCGCCGTCACCGTCTCGCGCGCCGCGACATCGCTGAAGCTGAACCGGAACAAGTCGCTCCACGCGTACAACAAGAACGTCTCCTTCACCGCGACCCTCGGCAAGACGTACAAGAACCGCGTCGTCGAGCTGTGGGCCGACCCCTTCGGCGCCGACAAGCCGAAGAAGCTGGTCAAGAAGGCCAAGGTCAACTCCAAGGGCAACCTGTCCGTCACCGTCAACATGAAGCGCGACACGACGGTGACCGCCGTGTTCGCGGGTGACGGCCGGTACGCGCCGAAGACCGTGAAGTCGACCGCGTACGCGAAGGTCAGCGTCTCGACCAAGCTGTCGAAGCACTACAAGACGGCGAAGATCGGGAAGACCTCCTACGCGTACTACAGCAAGAAGAAGAACCCCGACTTCACCACGACCATGACCTACTACAAGGGTCGTGCGCAGAGGCTGAGCCTGGAGCTCTACTACAAGGGCAAGTGGTACGACGCCGGTCAGCAGTACTTCGCGCTCGGCCCCAACGGCAAGTCGGTCGTCACCCTCCAGGGACCGCACGAGACCGGCTACAAGCTTCGTGTGCGCTCCTCGTACGTGAACAGTTCCTCCGGTGACAGCGTCAACTCCACGACGCACGGCGCCTGGAAGTACTTCATCTTCACGAAGTAGCGACCAGAGGCGTCAGGGGCCCACCTCCTGGGCCCGCAGCGCCAGCCACAGGTCGTAGCGGGCGCTCGGGGGGCTCAGCAGCGAGCGCTGGAGCACGGTCTCCAGCCGGGTGAGGCGCTTGCGGGCTCCGGGGACGGAGATGCCGAGTTCGGCCGCCGTCGGGCCGAGACGGCCCTCGCAGCCGAGCCAGGCGCGCAGGGTCTCCTCGGCCGCCGGGCCGGGCGGACCTGCCATCGGGGCCAGTTGGCGGGCGGCCCACTCCTGGACGGCGGGGCGGCGCAGGACCTCATCGAGGTCGTGCGCCGCCCCGTTCGCGTGTGCGGGGGTGGGTGTGTGAGCCGTCTCCGCGGGGGCCGGGGTGCAGACCGGGGCGGGGGTGGCGCGGATGCGCAGGGCCAGGTCGAGCGCCGACTGGTCGGCCAGCCGGTGGAGGTCGAGGCCGAGCAGCTCGCCGATCAGCTTGAGGCGGGCGGCCAGGGTGTTGCGGTGGACCTTCAGATGGCCGGTCGCGTGCGACGAGAACGCCAGCCAGGACGCCGCGGTGGCCGCGAGCTCCTGGCTCCCCGGGTCCTGGGCCCGGCGCGGCACATGGGTCAGGAGCGGGGTGAGGAGGGCGTCGGCCCACTGCCGTCCGGCGCGCCCGACGACGAGCGCGGGTTCCGGGGCGGCGCCGAAGCTGACGTGTCTGCCAGGGTGTTCGCGGGCGACGGCCAGGGCGTGGAAGGCCTGGCGGTAGCCGGTGGCGGTGTCGGCCAGGGGCACCCGCTCGCTGACGCCCACCACGCAGTGGTCCACCAGCGCGGCGACGGCCTCGTCGGTGGCGGTCCCCTCCTGCTCCTCCTCGACCGGCATCACGAGGATGAGGTGGCGGGCGCAGACGGGGCACCGCACGATCCAGGACCGCCCGCCGTCCGCCTCGGCGCAGACCCGGGCCACCTCGTCCCGGCTGCCCCCGGGGCACTCCACGACACAGACCCGTACGGGGTCGGGGAGCCGGGGGCGCAGCGCACCGGCCACCTGGCGGGCGATGGAGAGCTGGCCCGTCATCAGCAGGTGCAGCACCGCCTCCCGGCCGCGCGACTCGGCGAGGTCCACCCGGCGCCGCTTGCGCTCGACCGCCTCGGTCTCCCAGCACAGGGACAGTGGCATCAGGACGTCGGCCAGCAGCGTGGCGAGCCCGGCGGCCACGGGGCGGGGCGTGACGACGGCGAGGAGGGGGGCGGCGCCGCGGTCGTCGGGTCGCTGCCACCGCGACCGGGGCTGCCCGGACGCGGCCGATCTGTCGGCCCCGGCCCACTCGTCAGCCCGGCCGATCCGTCGGCCCCGGCCGATTGTCAGTGGTGGCCTCTAGCGTCGTCGGTGTGTCCGGACGACCCGTGAGAAGAGGCCCCACCGTGGAGTTCCGCATCGAGCGCAGTGCCCTGACCGAAGCCGTGGCCTGGGCCGCCCGCGTCCTGCCGGTCCGCTCCCCCGTTCCCGTACTGGGCGGGCTGCTGCTGGACACGGAGGGCGGACGGCTGCGCGTCAGCGGGCTGGATTACGAGGCGTCCGCGCGCATCGACGTGGAGGCCGTCGAGGTCCTGCGCCCGGGGAAGGTGCTCGTCATGGGGCGGCGCCTGCTCGACATCTGCAAGGTGCTGCCGGACGGGCCCGTGGAGTGCGCGGTGGAGGGCTCGCGGTTCACCGTCTCCGGGGACGGGGCCCGCTTCGGCCTCTCCGTCCTGCCCCTTGCCGACTACCCGGCGCTGCCGGCGCTTCCGCAGGTCCGGGGCGCGGTGGACGCGGCGGAGTTCGCGGCGGCCGTCGCGGACGTGGCGGTGGCGGCCGGGCGGGACGACACCCTGCCCGCGCTCACCGGGATCCGGCTGGGGCTCGACGGGGAGACGGGGACGATGACGCTCGCCGCGACCGACCGGTACCGCTTCGCCGTGCGGACGCTCCGGTGGAAGGCCACCGCGGGCGACTCGGGTCCGGACGGGAGCGCCGATGTCAGCGCCGATGTCATCGTCTCCGCCCGTCGGTTGACGGAGATCGCCCGCTCGCTGGGGCGCTCCGGGCTGGTGAGCGTCGCGCTGGACGCCGGTTCGGCGGGGTTCGAGCACGCGGGGATGCGGACCACCGTGCGGCTGCTGGAGGGGCGGCTGCCGCGCCACGACAAGCTGTTCGCCCTGGAGAGCCCTGCCGTCGCGGTGGTGGACCGGGCGCGGCTGGTGGAGGCCGTCAAGCGGGTCTCGGTGGTCGCCGACGGGGACAGCCCGGTGCAGATGGCCTTCTCCGCCGCGGACAACTCCGTACTCCTCCAGGCAGGTTACGAGGACGACGTGGCGTCCCAGCGGCTGCCCGCGACGCTGGAGGGCGCCCGGGAGATGACCGTGGCGTTCAACCCGGGGTATCTGGCGGACGCCCTGGCCTCCTTCGACGAGCCGGCGCTGCGGCTGCTGCTGATGGGGGCGGGGCAACGGGCGATGATCACGGGCGAGTCGGAGCCGGACACCCACCGGCACCTGCTGATGTCGGTGAAGCCGCCGCTGATCTAGCACGGTTCCGGAACGCGGGGGAACGCCGGAACGGGGGGCCGCCCGGCGGCAGCCGGACGAACCCCCCGTACGGGTGGGGATCAGCAGCTCAGGTTCGAGCCGGTGGTGGTGCCGAGGATCTGGGTGAACTGGGTGAACTTGTTGATCCGGCTCTGGACCTGGGCCGGGTTGCCGCCGTTGCACTCGATCGAGCCGTTGATCGAGCGGATCGTCTCACCGAAGCCGGCGCCGTTGACGATGGCGTTGTGGGCCGTCATCGTGCCGGGGCCGTTCTGCGTGTTCCAGTACCAGAGGCCGGTCTTCCAGGCCACGGACGCGTTCTGCTCCACCAGGTAGGGGTTGGCCAGCAGGTTGATGCCGAGGGCGTCACCGGCGGCCTTGTAGTTGAAGTTCCAGCTCAGTTGGATCGGACCGCGGCCGTAGTACGCGGCCTGGCCGGCGGGGCAGCCGTAGGACTGGCTGGTGTCGCAGTAGTGCGGGTAGTTGGCCTCGTTGACTTCCTTGATGTAGACCAGCCCGCCGGTCTCGTGGCTGACGTTGGCGAGGAACGCGGCCGCCTCCCGCTTCTTCAGCTCGGCGCTGCCGGTGTTGGCGAAGGCCGGGTAGGCGCTGAGGGCGGCGGTGAGGCCGCTGTAGGTGTAGAAGGAGTTCCGGCTCGGGAACATCTGGTTGAACTGGGCCTCGCTGACGACGAAGCCGGTGCCCGGCTGCTCGCCGCCACCGCCGGTGCCGCAGGCGCCGTTGTCGGCCCAGACGTCGGAGGAGCCCGGCCGCTCGTTCTGGGTCCACCACTTGGCGGTGTAGTTACGGCCGTTGTACGAGGCGGTCTGCCCGCCTACGTAGACGGACGAGGAGCTCCAGGCCGTGTTGCAGTTGGCGGCCTGCGCGGTCGCCGCGGGAAGGACGACGAGCATGGCGACGAGCGCGCCCAGCGCGACCAGCAAGCTCATAACGCGTCGGATCACGTGATCACTCCTTAGACGCGGCGCGACGTCCGGCGTGCGCCGCCGTGGGGGTGCCGACACTCAAGCGATGATGGTCTGGACCTGTCAAGGTCTAGACCAACCTTGGTGAATATGCCAAACCCTCCACACCGGCCCGCCGCCACCCGTGACAACGATGCCAACAGGCCTCTCAACTGCCGTGATTCCGGAAGAAGTCCGTCCGGATCACGCCGTGAGCGGACAGGGGACCGAAGGTAAAGCTTCGGGCGTGTCCACCATGCGGGACGGCATCGACCGCCCGGCGAGCCGTACGTCTGGGCGAGCCGATCACTCGTTGGTGAGTTTCCCCGGCCCCGGCACACGCCCCCGGCAAGACTCGGCAGCGCGGCACGAGCGAACGCGGCGCCGCCCGGCCGCACCGCGGCTTGGGACACACTGCGGCTGGGGGATGGCGTGGAACGACGGACGGACACACGCAGGGGCGGACTGGACGAGCAGGCGGTGCTGCTGGCGGCCGGGATCGCGGACCTGGCGGTGACCACGGTGGGCGCCGCCTTCACCTCCGTACGAGGGCTGCTCCGGCGGTCCGACACGGCCGAGCTGGCGGCGGAGGCCGAACAGGACCTGATCGCGCGCGGCCGCCTCGCACTCGACCGGTACACCAACGCGCCCCCGGCCCACCTGGAGGTGCTCGCCCGCCATGTGATCGCCCAGCGGGCCGGAGACGCCGGGAGTGCCGGTGTGGGCATGGGTGCCGGGGCCGGGGCGCGCGACGGTGACGGTGTCTGAGCGGTGGGAGCCCGGCGCGTTCAAGGCCCGGGTGGACCAGGTGCTGCACCGCTTCGCCGCCGGGGAGGCCGATCAGCTCACCGCGATCGACGGCTCCCTGGGCCCGGTGGCCGACGTCGTGGAGACGGCGGTGGCGGACGGCAAAAGGCTGCGGGCGGCGTTCTGCTACTGGGGCTGGCGTGCGGCCGGACAGCCCGACAGCGACGCCCTGGTGCGGGCGGCGGCCTCGATGGAGCTGGTGCACGCGGCGGCCGTCGTCCACGACGACCTGATCGACGAGAGCCCGCTGCGACACGGGCGGCCCACCGCCCACCTGGCCCTGCTGGACGCGGTGCGGGACCATCCCGAACCCGCCCTGGCCGCCCGGTCGCTGGCCATGCTGGCCGGGGACCTGCTGATGTCGATGGCCGGGCAGCTCTTCGTCACCAGCGGCCTGCCCGCCGCCTACCTCTCCCGGGCCCGCCCGCTCTGGGCCGCACTGGCCAGGGAGCTGGTCGCGGGCGAGTGCCTGGAGATCCTGCACACCGGATCCGCCGCCCCCGATACGGCGACCTCGCTCAAGGTCGTCCGCTACAAGACCGCCAAGTACACCGTCGAGCAGCCTCTGTTGATCGGCGCGCTCCTGGGCGGGGCCGGTGAGCGGCTGCGCGGGGGCTGCTCCGCGTACGGGCTGCCGCTGGGCGAGGCGTTTCAGCTGCGGGACGACCTGCTCGGCCTGTTCGGGGACCCGGAGCTCACCGGCAAGGACGGCTCCGACGACGTACGCGGCCACCGGCCGACCGCCCTGCTCGCGGAGACCTGGCGGCTGGCCGGGGAGGAGGACCGGACCCGCCTCCACACCCTGCTCACACCCGGCACCGCCGAGACCGACTCCGCCGAGGCCGTACGCGAAGTGATGCGCCGTCTGAAGGCCCCCGACCGCATCGAGGACATGATCACCGCCCGGGTCGAGGAGGCGCTGCGCGCGCTCGACGAGCTGGAGCTGCCCGGCCCCGCCGCCACCGCGCTCACCGGCCTGGCGCACTCGGCGGCCGTACGCCGTTCCTGAGGCCTTCCCCGACTCCTGAGGCCTTCCCCGACGCGAACCCACCAGAAAGGCAAGGCCCCGCCATGACCTCCGCCCCGACCTACACCCGGGCATCGCTGGACGCGCTGCGGCAGGGCGGCGACGAACTCGCCGACGCCACGGTCGCCACTCTCTTCGAACGCGGGGAGGTCGGCACGTTCAACACCCTGATGCGGTACGTCTCCACCGCCGGAGCCCCGCTCCCCGACGGGCTGCCCGACGTGGCCCGGGAGTACCTGAACGCCACCGCCGCCCCGCCGTCCTGGGTGGACTGGGGCGAGATGGAGAAGGCCCGGCTGTTCTTCATCGACAACAACGTGCACATCTCCACCGCCCTCTCCTTCGCCTCCATGCCCGCCTGTTACGTCGTCCCGCACGTGGCGAAGCTGCTGTCGGCGACGCACGGGCTGAGCTACCCGTCCAAGCGGATGGCGGAGACCGGCCAGTTCACGGTGTACCTGATGCAGCCCGACGCCTTCGAAGCCGGCAGCCGCTTCATCCCGGCGGCGCAGAAGGTCCGCCTCCTGCACGCCTCCATCCGCCACCACCTGCGGCGCGAGGGCGTCTGGGACGTGGCGAGCGCGGGGGTGCCGATCTGCCAGGAGGACATGATCGGCGGGCAGATGTTCTTCTCCATGCTGGTCCTGGACAGCCTCCACCGGCTCGGCATCCACATGTCCGAGGAGGGGGCGGACGCCTACTACTACGCCTGGCGGGTGGTCGGCGCGATGCTCGGCGTCGACCAGGACGCCGTACCCAAGACCCTGGCCGAGGCCCGCGAATTCCTCGACCTCTACATGATCCGGCACATGGGCCCGTCCCCGCAGGGCGCGCTGCTGACCCGGCAGCTCATCGACCTCTACGAGGAGATCGTCCCCGGCACCCTCTTCGACCCGATCGTCTCCGCCCTCATCCGCCACCTCGTCGGCGACACCTGCGCGGACTGGCTGGAGGTGCCCCGTACGCCGTGGGACACCGTCGCCAGGGCCGTCCCGCACCTCCTCGGCGTCCTGGAGACCATCGAGGACCGCTCCCCGCTCGGCGCCTGGGCCCTGGACCGGATCGGCCACCTCACCAGCGTGCTGGAGCTCTCCTCCCTGACCCGGGGCCGGGTGATGCACTACGCCATCCCCGAACACCTCAAGAAGGAGTACGGCGTCCCCTCCGGCCCCGCCCGCAACGGCCGCTGGAGCCCTCCGGCGGCCACTGTGCCGGAGCCTCGGCAGAGCTCGGCAAGGGGGGCTGCCGCAGGGGCCAGGACCCGCCCAACTGCTTTCTGAACAACGGGAGAACAACGGCCGTCGCTCTCCTCCCACCCCTCCCGCTCCTCCCCCGGCCCGCCTACGGTGACTCGCACCGACGCGCGGGCACGGGGGCCGGACGCGCGAGCACGGGGGACCGGGGGGCAGCCGTGGAGTGGTTCAGCGCCGAGAACGTCGTGGCGGTCCTCACCGCCGTACTGGGCGTCCTCGCCTCGATCGGCGTGCTCTGGTACGAGCGCCGGGTGCCCCGCCGCAAACGCATCGGCTACCGCGTCCAGATGGACACGCCCATCGGCAGCGACGTGAGCCAGGGCCGGGCCAACGTACGCCTCGGGCTCTTCAGCGAGACCCCCGACATGTCGGACGCCACACTCGTCCTGCTGCGCATCGAGAACGACGGCTCGCAGTCCATCGTCGACAGCGACTACACCGGGCGCGAACTGCACGGTCTGACAGCCGAGTTCACCGGACGCACGGTACGCGGCATAGCGGTCACCCAGCCCCCCGGCGCCGCACACCTGATGGAGCACTTCACCCCGGCCGCCGGGATGCGGCACAGCGGATCGCTGATCCGGCTGCCCCGCGTCCCGCTGAACCGGGGCGAGCACTTCAAGCTGCTGGTGCTGCTGACCGGCGCGGACGTCGGCAGCCCGATCCGGATCACCGGCGGCATCCGGGACGGTGAGGTGACGGTCAACCGCGCCGCCCGCCCCGACGACAAACCGCCGCTGTTCGGCCGCGCCGCCCGGCTCATCACCGTGACGCTGACCGTCTGCGTCGTGGCCCTCGCCGCGATCATCCTGGTCCGGGACGACACCCCGCCACCACTCGACTGCGCGCGGGGCGAACTCCGGGTGACGGGATCGACCGCCTTCGCCCCCGTCGTACGGGAGCTGGCCGCGACGTACATGAAGGAGTGCGAGGGCTCCCGGATCGAGGTGGACCCCCGCGGCAGCAACTCCGGCATCCGCGAGCTCTCGGACGAGGGCGCACGGTCCTCGAAGGGCGGTTCTCCGGCATTGGTGGCCCTCTCGGACGGCCCGAAACCGCCGGGTCACCCGGAGCTGCGCGAGACCCGCGTCGCCGTGTCGCTGTTCTCCCTGGTCGTGAACGACCGGGTGCCGGTACGCGACCTCTCCCTGGCCGACATCCGCCGCGTCTACGCGGGCGAGATCCGCAACTGGCAGGAGCTCGGCGGCCCGGACCTGGAGATCCTGCTCGTCAGCCGGGACGCCAACTCCGGGACCCGGGAGGTGTTCCAGCGCCGGGTGCTGGACCGCAACGAACCCGCCCAGTCCTCCCGCGACTGCGCCACCAAGGACGACCCGCGGGCCCCGGTCATCCGCTGCGAACTCGACGGCACCGACCAGGTGCTGGCCACCGTCGCCCGGCTGGACGGCGCCCTCGGCTACAGCGAACTGCGCTCCGGCAGCGAGCCGCGCGGCCTGCACCGGATCGCGATCGACGGCGCCCACCCGTCCGTCGACACGATCGGCACCAGCCCCTACCCGTACCGGGAGATCGAGTACGCCTACACCTACGGCCGCCCGCCCGCCGACTCCCTGGCCTCCAGCTTCCTCGGCTATCTGAGCCGGGGGCGCGGCCAGGACGTCGTCCGCATCCACGGCCACCTGCCGTGCGCGACGCCGAAGGGGCTGCGGGTCTGCGGCGAGGACTGACCGGCCGGCCGCATGCGCCGAGGGCCCCGGATCGGTGAGGATCCGGGGCCCTCGCGGCCGCTCAGGCAGGTGCTGCCTACAGGAACGAGTTGATCTGGATCGTCTCGGTCCGGCCCGGGCCGACGCCGATGGCGGAGATCGGGGCGCCCGACATCTCCTCCAGCGCCTTCACGTACGCCTTCGCGTTCTTCGGCAGGTCGTCGAAGGTCTGGGCCTTGGTGATGTCCTCGGACCAGCCCGGCAGGTTCTCGTAGATCGGCTTCGCGTGGTGGAAGTCGGTCTGGTTGTAAGGGAGTTCCTCGACGCGCTTGCCGTCGATCTCGTACGCCACGCAGACCGGGATCTGCTCCCAGCCGGTGAGCACGTCCAGCTTGGTGAGGAAGAAGTCGGTCAGGCCGTTGACCCGGGTCGCGTATCGCGCGATCGGGGCGTCGAACCAGCCGCAGCGACGGTCACGGCCGGTGGTGACACCGCGCTCGCCGCCGATGCGCCGCAGCGCCTCGCCGTCCGCGTCGTGCAGCTCCGTCGGGAACGGACCGGCGCCGACACGCGTCGTATAGGCCTTGAGGATGCCGATGACGCGGCTGATCTTCGTCGGGCCGACACCGGCACCGGTGCAGGCACCGCCCGCCGTCGGGTTCGACGAGGTGACGAAGGGATACGTGCCGTGGTCGACGTCGAGCAGCGTGCCCTGGCCGCCCTCGAAGAGCACGACCTTGCCCTCGTCGATGGCATCGTTCAGGATCAGGGTCGTGTCGGCGACGAACGGCTTGATCTGCTCCGCGTACTGGAGCATGTCCTCGACGACCTTGCCGGCCTCGATGGCCCGGCGGTTGAAGACCTTGGCCAGGAGCTGGTTCTTCTGCTCCAGCGCCGCCTCCACCTTCTGCACCAGGATCGACTCGTCGTAGAGGTCCTGGACGCGGATCCCCACCCGGTTGATCTTGTCGGCGTACGTCGGACCGATGCCCCGGCCCGTCGTGCCGATCTTGCGCTTCCCCAGGAAGCGCTCGGTCACCTTGTCGAGCGTGACGTTGTACGGAGTGATCAAATGAGCGTTGCCGCTGATCAGAAGCTTGGACGTGTCGACGCCTCGCTCGTTCAGACCGCTCAGCTCGGAGAGCAGGACCGCCGGGTCGACCACGACACCGTTCCCGATGACCGGGGTACAGCCCGGCGACAGGATTCCGGAGGGGAGGAGATGCAGTGCGTACTTCTGGTCGCCCACGACGACCGTGTGACCGGCGTTGTTTCCGCCTTGGTAACGCACGACATAGTCCACGGATCCACCGAGGAGATCGGTGGCCTTCCCCTTGCCCTCGTCACCCCACTGAGCACCGAGCAGCACAAGTGCGGGCACAGGCGTACACCCCTTCCGGGCGGGGCATGTCCAAGGCCAGGGGGCGTACGTAAAGGTCGTACCTGCCGCACGACGATGTACGGCAAAGCCTGAGCCGTCGAACCGGGTGCCCCGGAATAGACGAAGCCCCTGGCGCAATAGCGCAAGGGGCTCTTGCACCAAGATGCTACCCGAGGAAGGACCGAGGTGTCGGCTGCAGAGCCCCCCGGCGACGGCGACGACCAGCTCCTGGTGGTCATCGACCCGGTCGCCCGCCGGACCGACGGCGAGTCCGTCCGTATCGCGAAGGACGTGCTGAGCGCTGGCTCGCACGCCAAGATCTGCCTTCCGGACACCCCGGAGGAGTTCGCCCGGGCCCTGTCCCGGCGGGGTTCTCGCCGCCCGGTGGTGGTCGGCGACGATCACGCACTGCTGCGTGCCGTGGCCCAGCTCCACCGGGAACGGGAGCTCGCCGGAGGCGTCCTCTCCCTGATCCCCGTCGGCGCCGCGCACGCCCTGGAGGTGGCCCACGCCCTCGGCGTGCCCCATGGCGCGGTGGCGGCCGCGCGGACCGCGCTCGACGGGGCGGTGCGCCGCCTGGACCTGCTGGTCGACGACAGCGACGGCGTGGTGCTCGGCCGGCTGTGCATCCCCGCCCCCACCCTGCTCGCCGATGCCCCGCACACGGGCGTCACGGCCGTCTGGGACACCTGCCGCTCCCTGATGACGTCCCTGGTCCGCCCGGCGGCCCCGGGGGCCTCCGGCGGGCCCCAGGGGACGTACCGGCTGCGGGTCGAGGCGGACGGGGTGCTGCTGAGCGACCTGGACGCGCCGGTGCGGGGGGTCTCGGTGCACTCCCAGGGCGACGGGGGCCTCGCCGACGTGGTCGTCCGCACCTCGGACGGCGAGGAGGTCACGGCGGAGGCCAAGGCCGTCACCGTCTCCGGCGCGGACTTCCGCTACCGGGCCGACATACAGACCGGCGGCCCGGTCCGGACCCGGACCTGGACCGTGCGGGCGGGCGCCTGGGGGCTGATGCTGCCGGTGCCCGCGAGCTGATCGAGCCGGTCCCGGCGAGCGCGGACGGGGCTGCGGGGGGACGCTGAAGGGGTACGTACGGGAATCGGCCGCGGAGGTGACCCGTCATGACCAGGATCGCTGTCGGATGGCACATCGAGCTCGAATTCGAGGAGGACGCGCACCGCACCCGTGCGGCGGCCCTCGTCCGCCTCTCCGACGGAACCGAGGTACGCGCCCACGGCTACGCCAGCCGCCACCCCTCGGACGAGGACCAGCAGCGGGTCGGCGAGGAGATCGCGGGGGCCAGGGCGCTCAACGAACTGGCGATGAAGCTGCTGACCAAGGCCCACGAGGAGATCGACGAGGCCTCGGGCAGGACGTCGTACCCACTGACGTAGTTCGGGGGGCTCCGCCCCCGGACCCCTGCTCCTCAATCGCCGGAGGGGCTTGGGAGGACGGAACCGCGCCCGCACCCCGCCGCGTCCCACGCCACATGGAGACCCGCCGAGAAACAGTCACCGGCACCGTCGGCTGCCTCACCACCGTGCTCGGCTCCCTCGCGGGCATCGCAGCCTGGCTCCCGTACGGCAGGAACGGCCTCTTCGGCGGCTTCGAGGGCGAGACCAACCCGGCCGTCCTCTGGCTGGGCCTGCCCGTCATGGCCCTCGGCGGGGTCGCCACCGCCCTGGCCGTCTTCGCCGTCGTCCGGGGCCGGTGGCTCGGCGCGCTCGGCCTGGCGGCGGCCGTCGCGGGGCTCGCCGCCCTCGGGTACGGCTTCGACGTCCTGGCCGGCCCCCAGGCGGCTCAGGACTGCGGCACGCCCTGCTGACCGAGCAGGCGCCCCCTACACCTCCACCACCAGCTCCTTCAGCCCCCGGATCACATACCCCGGGTGCCACTCCGGCTCCGCCACCATCCGCATCTCGGGCGCCTTCCGCAGCAACTCACCGAAGGACGCCGTGAGTTCGAGCCGCGCGAGCGGAGCGCCCAGGCAGTAGTGGATGCCCGCGCCGAACGTGACGTGGGGGTTGTCCGGCCGGGTCAGGTCCAGCGTGTCCGGGTGCGCGAACCGCTCCGGGTCCCGGTTGGCCGAGCCGAACAGCAGCGCCACCTCCGCCCCGCGCCCGATCACCTGGCCGTCGATCTCGATGTCGTCCAGCACCCACCGCTCGAACATCTGCAACGGGGTGTCGTAGCGCAGGAGTTCTTCCACGGCCGCCGGCAGCGAAGCGGGCGCGGCCCGGAGGGCGGCGAGCTGCTCGGGGTGGTGGAACAGGGTGCGCCACCCGTTGACCGTGGTGTTCACCGTCGCCTCGTGGCCCGCGTTGAGCAGCAGCACACACGTGGAGACCATCTCCTGCTCGGTCAGCCTCTCCCCCTCGTCGTGGGCGGCGATGAGCGCCGAGATCAGGTCGTCGCCGGGTGCCTTGCGCCGCTCGGCGATGAGCCCGCGCAGATACGCGGAGAACTCCTCCGACGCCCGGACGGCGGCCGCGGCCGTCTCCTGGGAGGGGTTCAGCTCGAACATCCCGCAGATCGCCGCCGACCAGGGCCGCAGCGGCCCCCGGTCCTCCTCCGGCACGCCCAGCATCTCCGCGATCACGGCGACCGGCAGGGGCTCCGCGACCTCCGCCAGCAGGTCCCCGCCGCCCTTGGCCACGAACGCGTCGACCAGCTCGGCCGCCAGCCGCCGTACGGTCGGGGCGAGGTTCTCGACCGTACGCGGGGTGAACGCCCTGGAGACGAGCCGCCGGATGCGGGGGTGGTCGGGGGCCTCCAGGTCGAGCAGCCCCTGCCCGTTGAGCGTGGTGAACGGCTCGTGCCCGGCGGGCGGCGGGGTGCGGCCGAACTCCTCGTGGGTGAAGCGGTGCAGATACGTACGGCCCAGGCGCCGGTCGCGCAGCAGGGCCGATACGTCGGAGTGGTGCGGGATCAGCCACTGCCCGGTCGGCTCGAACCGGTGCGCCCGGCCGGCGGCGCGCAGGGCGGCGTAGGCGGGGTAGGGATCGGCGACGAACGCGGGCGACCAGGGGTCGAAGGACACGTGCATGACCCGACGCTACCCGCGTCCACCACCACCGCAAGGGGTCCGGAAGCCCCGGCCACCGCACGGGGTCCGGAAGCCCGGCCACCGCGCGGCCCCGCGACCGGCCCGCGCACGGGGCCCCGGTCCCTACCCCGGCGTGACCAGCCGCGCCTCGTACGCGAACACCGCCGCCTGCGTCCGGTCGCGCAGCCCGAGCTTCACCAGGATGCGGCTGACGTGCGTCTTGATCGTGGACTCGGCGACGATCAGGTGGGAGGCGATCTCCGCGTTCGACAGCCCCCGCGCGATCAGGACGAGCACCTCCGTCTCACGCTCGGTGAGGTCCCCGATCCGGGCCAGGGCAGGCGGCCGCGGGGCCTCCGCCAGCTTGGAGAACTCGGTGATCAGCCGCCGGGTCACGGACGGCGCGAGCAGCGCCTCGCCCGAGGCCACCACCCGTACACCGTCGGCGAGCTGCCGGGCCGAGGCGTCCTTGAGGAGGAAGCCCGAGGCGCCGGCCCGCAGCGCCTGGTAGACGTACTCGTCCAGGTCGAACGTCGTCAGCACCAGCACCTTGGCGTCCACGACCTGCGCGACGATCTCGCGGGTCGCGTCGATGCCGTTCATCCCCGGCATCCGGATGTCCATCAGGACGACGTCCGGGAACAGGGCGGCGACCTTGTCGATGGCGTCCCGGCCGTCCACCGCCTCGCCCACGACGGTGATCCCCGGCATGGCGTTGAGCAGCACCGAGAAGCCCTCGCGGACCATCATCTGGTCGTCCACGATCAGGACACGGATGTCGCTCATGTCCGGTCCGCCTTCTTGTGCAGGACGATCTGGGGGACGGTGGCCCCATCGGCCGGGGAGGCCGGGGAGGCCGGGGCGGTCGGCTCCACCGGCTCCGCCGGCTCGTCCGCCACCGGTACGGGCAGGAAGACCGCGACCTCGTACCCGCCGTCCTCCGTCGCCACGGCCGTCATCACGCCGTTCAGCATCGCCACCCGCTCCCGCATCCCGGTGATCCCGTGCCCGGCCCCCGGCGACGGCTTGACCAGGCCCTTCGGCGGCCCGTTGACGATACGCAGCCCGATCCCGCCGAGCACATAGGCGATCTCGACCCTGGCGGTGGCGCCCGGCGCGTGCCGGAGGGTGTTGCTGAGGGCCTCCTGGATGATCCGGTACGCCGACAGCTCGACGCCCTGGGGCAGCTCACGGACGGCCCCGGTGATCACCTTCTCCGTCTCCAGGCCCGTCCCGCGGACGTTGTCCAGGAGCCCGTCGAGCACGGCGAGCGTGGGCTGCGGGGCGTCCGGGGCCTCGTAGTCCTCCGCCCGTACGACCCCGAGGACCCGGCGCAGCTCGGTGAGGGCGGCCACCGCGTTCTCCCGGATGGTGACGAAGGCCTGCTCCAGCTCGGGCGGCGGGTTCTCCACCCGGTAGGGGGCGGCCTCCGCCTGGATCGCGACGACCGACATGTGGTGGGCGACCACGTCGTGCAGCTCCCGGGCGATGGTGGTGCGCTCCTCCAGCAGCGTGCGCCGGTCGCGCTCGACGGCGGTGACGGTGCGCTGGACGGTGACTTCGCGCTCGGCGTCGCGGACCTCCCGTGCGGCGTCGCGCCGGACCTGGAGCAGGGAGACGAAGAGCAGCGCGAAGGCGGTCAGGACGGCCATGGGCGCGGTGGTGGACGGGTCCCCGCCTTCCAGCACCACCCCGAACAGCAGGGTCAGCAACCACATCCAGAGCGCCGTACGGGGCCGGGTCCGGGCCGCCACGACCACCATGACCACCGCCTGGGCCATGAAGGCGCTGGGCCCCCACAGCCCGTCGCTTCCCAGGAGCGCGCAGAAGAGCGTCGCGAACCAGGAGGCCCAGAACGCGGCGACCGGCCTGACCAGGGTCATCGCGACGGCGATCGCGGGCACCAGCCCCATGAGGAGGCCGAAGTTCCAGTTGGCGAACCCGGCCATCATCACGATGAAGGCGGCGAACAGCACCAAGGCGTGCGGGGTCCAGACAACGGCCCGCTTCAGCCCGTCGGGCAGCCGGCGTATGAACCGCCCCTCGGTCGAGAGGGGCGGCAGCGGGCGGTAGGCGAACACGGGGCGGATGAGGTCTTCCCGCAGGCCGTCCATCGCGCCGGCGGCCGCCCGGAACTCCGGGCTACTGGTCTTCGTCTGGGTCTCGGTCACGCTTCCACGGTAGGCGGCGGCGGAGTGCGGGTCGTCCCTACAGGTGCTGATTCCGGGGCATCCCTCTCAAGGACTACGCGCCCTACTCGCGCCCCGGGGCGGCGCCCCCGGAGGCCGCCGGGGAACGATCCGGGGGGTGTTCCGAGGGGCGTTCCGAGGGGCGTTCCCAGGGGCGTTCCCAGGGGCGTTCCCAGGGTCACGGACGGAAGAATTCCGCGTTCTCCTCGGCCCACTGCGCGAACGTCCGGGCCGGCCGCCCGGTGACCTTCTCCACCGTGTCGATCACGGTCTTCCCCTCCGGCGGGGTGTCCCGGTAGACCTCGATCAGGAACGCGATCACGTCCTCGGGCATCCCCTTGGCCCGCCAGTCGGCGAGTGCCTCCTCCTCGCTCAGCTCGACCAGCTCGACCGCCCGGCCCCGCGCCGCCGCGACGGCCGCCACCTTGTCCCCGACGGTCAGCGCCTGCGGGCCGGTGATCAGGTACACCTGGCCGCCGTGGCCGTCCTCGGTGAGCGCAGTCGCCGCGACCGCGCCGATGTCGGACTCGTGGACCATCGCGCTCAGCCGGTCGACGAACGGCTCACGGACCACGCCTTCGGCCTTGATGCCGGGCGCCCACTCCAGGGCGTTCGCCATGAACTCGACCGGCATGACGACGGTCCACGCGAGACCGCTCGCCCGCACCGCGGCCTCCATCGGAGTGTCCCCGCCGCCGTTGAGCACGGTCACCCTGCGCACCCCCGCCGCGCGGGCCCGCTCCAGGATCTCCTCACCGGTGGCCAGCGGGGCGAAGAGACCGCCGTCGAAGGTGATCAGGTGCAGCCCGGTCACGCCCTCCAAGGCGCTCTCCAGCGAAGCCGGGTCGGCGAGGTCGCCGCGGACGGTCTCGACGCCCGCGGGGAACTCGGCGCGCGCCGGGTCGCGGGTCAGGGCCCGGACGTGCTCGCCGCGCTCCAGCAGCTGCTCGACCACTCGACGGCCGACCGTTCCCGTGGCTCCGGTCACCAGGATCGTCATTGCGGGTCTCCTTCGTTCGGTTCGACATCAACCAGCGTTCGGTTCGACATCAACCAACTTAGGGACCCTCGCGGTCAGCTTCTGTCCGCAACTTCCGTCGCAACGGACGGGGCTCTTGACCTCACCAGGCCAGCTGCGTGATCTCCTCAGCCACGATCGCGCAGGCGTCGGCGAGGGGGTCGATCAGCGGGAAGTGCCCTACATCGCCGAGCAGCGTGAACCCGACCATCTCGCCGGACTTCGCCGCCGCGTCGACGTACGCCTCCGAGACGGCCAGCGGGACGACGATGTCCTCCTCGCCGTGGACGATCGCGGTGGCGATCCCGGTGGGCAGCAGGGCCCCGGGGTCGGCGTGGGCCGCCCGCTCGTCGAACTCGGCTCCCTCGCCGATGAGTTGGCTGACCGCGCCGCCGCACACCCCCAGCTCCACCGCCGCCCGGAAGTCCGCGATCGGGGCCAGTGCGACGACCCCGCGCAGCGGCGGCGGGGCGGGCAGGTGCCAGGGCGACCCCTCGGGCAGCACGTGGCGTGCCGCCGCCCAGAGCGCGAGGTGGCCGCCCGCCGAGTGCCCGGTGACCACGATCCGTCGTACGTCGGCCTCCGGCAGCTCCCGGGCGGCCAGTGCCGGTACGGCGTCGAGAGCGGCGGCCACGTCGTCGAAGGTCTCCGGCCAGCGCCCGGCCACGGGGTCCGCACCGGGCTCCTGCCCCTGGCCCTCCGCGCCGCCGCGCCGGTACTCCACGCTCGCCACGGCGAATCCCCGCCGGGCCAGGAAGTCCGCGAGCGGGGAGACGTGCGCCCGGTCGTAGGGGGCCCGCCAGGCGCCGCCGTGCAGCAGGACGACGAGCGGGGCGCCGGTGCGGCCGTCGCGCGGGGCGTAGAAGTCGATGACCTGGTCGGGATGGTCGCCGTAGGCGGCGGTCCGGTCGGGGGCGACCACCGGATGTGCGAGCGCCGACTCGGTCTCGGCGACGTCCCGATCACGCGCGGCAGAATCCGACATGCTGCTCAACCGTCCTATGCCTGTGTCCTGTGCCTGGGTCCTGGCCCAACTGGGTTGACCTGCGGGGACGGTACCAGTCCTCGGCACCGCCCCCGCCCGGTCACAGGGCTCCCTGACGGCAGGTCAGCCCGTCGAGGGCCCCCCGGACACCTCGTCGAGCACCTCGGCCAGGACCCGCGCCGCCCGTTCCGCGTCGGCGAACCCCACGTACAGCGGGGTGAAGCCGAACCGCAGCACATCGGGCCGCCGCAGGTCGCCCACGACGCCCCGCTCGATGAGGCGGCGCATCACGGGCTCGGCGTCGTCGCAGCGCAGGGCGACCTGGCTGCCGCGTTCGGCGTGTGCGGCCGGGGTGACGGAGGTGACCCGGCCCGCCGGTGCGTACGCCTCGACGCACTCCAGGAAGAAGTCCGTCAGGGCCAGCGACTTGGCCCGTACGGCGTCCACGGAGACCCCGTCCCACACGTCCAGCGCCGCTTCCAGCGTCAGCATGGAGACGATGTCGGGCGTGCCGACCCGGCCCCGTACGGAACCGTCCGCCGGGGCGTAGTCGGGGGTCATGCCGAACGGGTCGGCGTGCGAGTTCCAGCCCGGCAGCGGGGAGTCGAAGGCGGCCTGGTGGCGTTCGGCGACATACAGGTACGCGGGCGAACCGGGGCCGCCGTTCAGGTACTTGTAGGTGCAGCCGACCGCCAGGTCCACCCCGTGCTCGTCCAGCCCGACCGGCAGGGCGCCCGCGCTGTGGCAGAGGTCCCAGACGGCGATCGCGCCCGCCGCGTGCACGGCGGCGGTCAGACCGGGCAGGTCGTGCAGCCGGCCCGTGCGGAAGTCCACCTGGTTGAGGAGGACGGCGGCCGTACGGGGGCCGAGCGCGGCCGGTACGCCGTCGGGTGCGACCGGCACGATCCGGTGACCGGTGAGCCGGCCGGCGGAGGCGGCGATGTACCCGTCCGTGGGAAACGTCGTGGCGTCAACCAGGATCTCGTCGCGTCCCTCGCCCGCGAGGCGGGTGGCCGCGACGACCGCCTTGAAGACGTTCACGCTGGTCGAGTCACCGACGACGATCTGTCCGGCGGCGGCCCCCACGAGCGGGGCGATCCGGTCGCCGATCCGCTCGGGCGCGGTCCACCAGCCGCTCTCGCCCCAGGACCGGATGCGCAGCTCGCCCCACTGGCGGGTGAGGACGTCCTGCACCCGGGCGGGGACGTGGACGGGCAGCGCGCCGAGCGAGTTGCCGTCGAGGTAGACGCCGTCGTCGAGGGCGAAGAGCTCGCGCCGCGCGGCGAGCGGGTCGGCGGCGTCGAGCTTCGATGCCCGCGCACGCAGGTCCTCGGCCTTGGCCGTGGCCGTGGTCTCAGACATGGCTGCGCGCCGTCCACAGCTCCGGGAACACGTTCTTCGTGGCGCGCTTCTCCAGCCAGGCCACCCCGGCGGAACCGCCGGTGCCGGTCTTGGAGCCCATCGCGCGGCGGGTGGCGACGAGGTGGTCGTTGCGCCATCGCCAGACGAGCTCGCCGACGTCGGTGAGCAGCTCGCCGAGGCGCACCAGCTCGTCGTTCTGGTCGGCGGCGGAGTAGATCTCCGCCCACACGGCTTCGACCTCGGGCGACGGCTCGTACCGCTTGGTCAGGTCCCGGCCGGTGACCGCCTCGGGGATGGCGTACCCGCGGCGGGCCAGCAGGGCGAGGGTCTCGTCGTACAGGCTGGGCTCCCCGAGCGCCTTCTCCAGCTCGGCGTGGACGCGGGGTGCGCCCCGGTGCGGCACCAGCATGGAGGCGGACTTGTCGCCGAGCAGGAACTCCATCCGCCGGTACATCGCGGACTGGAACCCGGAGCCCTCGCCGAGCGAACCCCGGTAGGAGTTGAACTGGGCGGGGGTGAGCCCGGCGAGCGGCCGCCAGGACTCGTTGAGCGCCTCCAGCTCGCGCAGCGAACGCTTCAGGGCGTCGCGCGCGACCGGTATGCGATCCTCGCGCAGGGCGCGGGTGGCGGTCTCCCACTCATGGACGATGACCGTGAACCACAGCTCCATGACCTGGGTGGTGACCAGGAAGACCATCTCGCCGGGGTCGTCGGAGCGGAGGTGCTGCAGGTGGGTCAGGACATCCGCCTGGACATAGTCCTCGTACGGAGTCGTTCCCGCGAAGTCGAGGTGCGGGTTGTCCGCACCGGTGGCTTCGGAATCGGGGTGATTCGTCGACATTGCTGTCTCCTCGACACGAGCTTCCGGGTAGCGGTCCGCCCCTTCCGTGAGGTGATGGAGCTCCGGTCCCCTGCTCGCATACTAAGCGGCTCCCCGCCCGTCGCGCTTGGGCGGGGAGCCGCTCAGGGGAGGCTGCTCAGCTCAGGATGTCGGCGGCGGTCGGCGAGGAGTCGCGCAGGAATGTCGAGCAGCGCTCGTGCTCCTCGGTCTCCCCGATCGATCCGGCGGCCCGAGCCAGGGCGTGCAGGGCGCGCAGGAAGCCACGGTTCGGCTCGTGCTCGAACGGTACGGGGCCGTGGCCCTTCCAGCCGGCCCGGCGCAGGGAGTCGAGGCCGCGGTGGTAGCCGGTACGGGCGTACGCGTACGACTCGATGACCCGGCCGCCCTCGTACGCCTCGTCGGCGAGCTGCGCCCAGGCGAGCGAGGAGGTGGGGTACTTCGCGGCGACCTCGGCGGGCGGGGTACCGGCGGCGAGCAGCTCTCGCGGCTCGGGGTCGTCGGGCAGGAGGGTCGGGGCGGGGCCCCCGAGAAGGTTCTCGTGGATGGACATGGATCAAGTGTGCCTGCACCGGGGCGCGGGTGGGGCCGCACCGCCCACCTCACCGGGCCGGCCGCTCGCCTTCCCGGGCACGCTCGGGCTCCAGCGGCGGGGCCACGATCCCGCAGTGCACGGTGCACTCGGGCCGCTCCCCGGCCCGTTCCCGCTCGACGGCGGCCGCCGGGGTGCGGACGGTCCACCAGGCGATGACCGCGCCCAGCACCAGCATCCCGGCGCACATCGGCATCGCCCGCCGGAAGGTCGCGGCGAACTCACCCGCGTCCCGGTACGCCTCCGGGCCCATCCCGGCGAGCAGCGGCAGCGCGGCCACCGCGATCAGCCCGGCGGCCCGTGCGGCCGCGTTGTTGATCCCGCTGGCGAGCCCGGCCCGCCCGGTGTCCACGGCGGCCAGGACCGTCGCGGTGAGCGGGGCCACGACCACGACGAGCCCGGCGCCCAGCACCGCGACGGCGGGCAGCACCTCACTCACGTACCCGCCGAAGGACGCGCTGCCCCGCCCCACCCGCAGCATCAGGAGCATCCCGGCGGCGGCCAGCAGCGGCCCCACCGTGAGCGGGATGCGCGGCCCGATCCGCCGCCCCAGCTCCCCCGACCAGGCCGAGAACAGCAGCATCAGAATGGTGGTGGGCAGCAGCGCGGTACCGGCCCCCAGCGCCGAGTACCCGGCCACCACCTGGAGCTGGATCGCGGAGAGGAAGAAGAAGCCGCCGAGGGCCGCGTAGACGCAGAACGTCACCAGGTTGACCGAGGTGAACAGCCGGGAGCGGAAGATCGACGGCGGCAGCATGGGGTCCGCCCGCCGCTGCTCCACCAGCACGAACGCCACCCCGAGGAGCACCCCGCCGACGGCCGCCCCGATCACGAGCGGCGAGGCGCCCCGCCCCGGCGCCTCGATCAGCGCGTACGTCACCCCGGCCAGCGCGAGCGCCCCGAGCGCGGCCCCCAGCACGTCGAACCGGCCGTGCGCCGCCGGATCCCGCGACTCCGGTACGTGGCGGAGGGCGACGGGTACGCAGATGGCGGCGAGCGGCAGGTTCAGCAGGAACACCCACCGCCACCCGGGCCCGTCGACGAGCCATCCGCCCACGAACGGCCCCACGGCCGCCCCGACCCCGCCGAACCCGGACCAGAGCCCCACGGCCCGCGCCCGGTCGTCGGGATGGAAACTGGCCTGGATGAGCGCCAGGGACCCCGGCGTGAGCAGCGCCCCGCCGACGCCTTGCAGGGCCCGGGCAGCGATGAGCACCCCCGCGTTCGGCGCGATCCCGCAGAGCAGCGAGGCCAGCGCGAACCAAACGATCCCCACCACGAACACCCGCCGCCGCCCGTACCGGTCCCCGAGCGCCCCGCCCAGCAGGATCAGCCCGGCGAGCGTGAGCATGTACGCGTTGACGGTCCACTGGAGCGCGGCCAGGTCGGTGTCGAGGTCCTCGCCGATGCGGGGCAGGGCGACGTTGATGACGGTCGAGTCGAGCATCGCCATGCCGGAGCCGAGCACGGTGGTCAGAACGACCCAGCGCCCGACGGGCGAGGCGACCCGGATCTCCCCGGGCGCGGGGGCAGCAGCCATGGGGTCAGCTTCCCCCTGTTCGCCCTTTCCCGCACTCGACGGACCAACTCGGTCAGGCCCGACCCGCCAAGCCCGATCCGTCGCCCGACCCGTCAGGCCCGGGGCAGACGCACCACGGCCGTCCCGCCCTCCAGGTCGACGAGGGTCCGGTTCGGCGGCGCCCCGTCCTCCTCGTCGTCCCGCAGCAGCAGGGCCGACTGCCGCTCCTTGAGCTCGCTCTGCTTGCCGGGGGAGAAGGTCGCGTGCAGCTGCTCGAACCCGGTCGCCGATATCTGCCCCTGTCGCGCACTGTTCCGCCAGGGCAACAGACCGGCCCGCCCCGCCCGCAGCATCAGCTGATCGACGAAGGCCAGGGCGGTGAGCAGGATGACCAGCCCAGGCAGAGTCATGAACACAAGAAGCGGCATACCACCAGTGTGCCCCTGCCCTTCAAGCCCCTCCGGCGGCTTATCAAGCCCCTCCGGCGATTGAGGAGCGGGGGCCCGGGGGCAGAGCCCCCGAAACCACCGCCTACCGCACGGCCTCCACCGCCCGCACCAGCGCCTCCACCCCCAGCACCACCTTCGCCCGAGGACACCCCACGTTCAGCCGAACAAACCCCGGCGCCCCATAGACCGCACCCCCCATGACCGCCACCCCCTCCCGCTCCACCAGCGCCCGCTGCAACGCCGCGTCGTCGACCCCCGCCGCCCGCAGGTCGATCCACGCCAGGTACCCGGCCTGCGGCGGCTCCCACCCCAGCTCGGGAAGGGCCGCGGCCAGCCTCTCCGCGACGTACGCCAGATTCCCCGCCACATACCCCCGCACCGCGTCCAGCCACGGCCCGCCCTCCCGGTACGCCGCGATGTGCGCGGTCAGCGACAGCACCGCCGGGGACGCCAGCCCCTCCGCCGTCTCCATCCGCCGCAGATACTCCGCCCGGTCCGCCGGATCCCCGATCAGCCCGTACGCACCGGTCAGCGCCGGAAAGTTGAAGGACTTCGACCCGGACGAGATGAGCGCCCAGCGACCGGCCCCCGCCACCCGCGTCCACGGCACATGGACGTACCCCTCATGCACGAAGTCCGCATGGATCTCGTCGCTGACGACAGCCACCCCGTACCTCTCCGACAGCTCCGCCATCCGGGTCAGCTCGCCGGCCGTCCAGACCCGGCCGGTCGGATTGTGGGGCGAGCAGAGCACCAGGACCTTCGCGTCCGCCCGGGACAGCTCCCGCTCCAGCGCCTCCTCGTCCCCCACCGGCACCCCGCGCAGCTCCCGCCCGAGCCCGGTGATCGCCTTGCGGAAACCGTCGTACGTGGGGGTGTGGACGACGACCCCGTCCCCCGGCTCCGTCCACATCTGGAGGAGCTGGGAGAGCTGGCTGAGGACGGACGGGCCGTACACGAGCTGCCCGGTGTCGATCTCGGTGCCGTACCGGGTGGCGTACCAGTGCGCGATGGCCGAGCGGAAGTCGTCCTGCTGCCAGGTGGTGTAGCCGAAGACGCCGTGGTCCAGCCGGGCCCGCAGCGCGGCGAGCACCTCGGGGGCGGTGGCGAAGTCCATGTCGGAGATGGTGAACGGGAGGAGCCCGTCGACCCCGAACCGGTCCGCGACCCCGTCCCACTGGACGCACCAGGTGCCCCGGCGGTCGACGACGGTGTCGAAGTCATAGAGCGCGGCCACGACAGGCCCTCCTTCTCTCGGCACAGCAACGGGCCCGGCCCCCTGGAAGGAGGACCGGGCCCGAAGCCGTACATCCGTACGTACGCGTGGCTGCTTCAGCCCCGACGCGTGGTTACTTCAGCTTGGTACCCGTGGAGCGCAGGTTCGCGCACGCCTCGGTGACGCGCACGGCCATGCCGGCCTCGGCGGCCTTGCCCCAGGTGCGCGGGTCGTAGGTCTTCTTGTTGCCGACCTCGCCGTCGACCTTCAGGACACCGTCGTAGTTGCGGAACATGTGGTCCGCGACCGGGCGGGTGAAGGCGTACTGGGTGTCGGTGTCGAGGTTCATCTTCACGACGCCGTTCTCCAGCGCGGTGGCGATCTCCTCGGCGGTGGAGCCCGAACCGCCGTGGAAGACGAAGTCGAACGGCTGGCTGCCGGCCGGCGTGCCGTACTTGGCGGAGACGCCCGACTGAAGGTCCTTCAGCAGCTCGGGGCGGAGCACGACGTTGCCCGGCTTGTAGACGCCGTGGACGTTGCCGAAGGAGGCGGCCAGCAGGTAGCGGCCCTTCTCGCCCAGGCCGAGCGCCTCGGCGGTACGCAGCGCGTCATCGACGGTCGTGTACAGCTCGTCGTTGATCTCGTGCGTGACGCCGTCCTCCTCACCGCCGGTCGGGGTGATCTCGACCTCAAGGATGATCTTGGCGGCGGCGGCCTTGGCCAGCAGCTCCTGGCCGATGGCCAGGTTGTCGGCGAGGGTCTCGGCCGAGCCATCCCACATGTGGGACTGGAACAGCGGGTTCAGACCCTTGGCGACGCGCTCGGCGGAGACGTCGAGCAGCGGACGTACGTAACCGTCCAGCTTGTCCTTGGGGCAGTGGTCCGTGTGCAGCGCGACGGTGACGTCGTACTTGGCCGCGACGATGTGCGCGAACTCGGCCAGGGCGACCGCGCCCGTCACCATGTCCTTGTTGTACTGGCCGCCCAGGAACTCCGCACCGCCCGTGGAGATCTGGACGATGCCGTCGCTCTCGGCCTCCGCGAAGCCGCGCAGGGCCGCGTGCAGGGTCTGCGTCGAGGTGACATTGATGGCCGGGTAGGCGAACTTGCCCGCCTTTGCCCGGTCGAGCATCTCGGCGTAAGCCTCGGGGGTTGCGATGGGCATCTGACCGCTCCTTGGGATGTGCGGGTGTGCAGGCTTTGAGTCCCTGACCTGGGGGCGACGTCATCGTCGCCCCCATCTTCCCAGACTCCTCATCCGGCTCCACTCGGCGGACCCTGTTTCACGTGAAACGGTCCGCCCCGTCCGACATGGCTCAGGCGAGGCCGAGGTCGGCCACCGAGTAGACCTGGACGTACGGCAGACCGGCCTCGGCGATGGCCGGTGCGGCACCCCGCTCGACGATCACGGCGACGGCGACGACCTCGCCACCCGCCTCCCGTACGGCCTCGACGGCGGTCAGCGGGGAACCACCGGTGGTCGAGGTGTCCTCGACCACCAGGCAGCGGCGGCCCTTCACGTCGGTGCCCTCGATCCGGCGCTGCATCCCGTGCGCCTTCTGCGCCTTGCGGACGACGAACGCGTCCAGGCTCTCACCGCGCGCGGCGGAGGCGTGCAGCATCGAGGTGGCGACCGGGTCGGCGCCCAGGGTCAGACCGCCGACGCAGTCGTAGTCCAGCTCGGCGGTGGCGTCCAGCATGGCCTGGCCGACCAGCGGCGCGGCCTTGCCGTCCAGCGTGATCCGGCGCAGGTCGATGTACCAGTCGGCTTCCAGCCCCGAGGAGAGCGTCACCTTGCCGTGCACCACGGCCTTGTCCTTGATCTGCTGGAGCAGGTCAGCGCGTACGTCAGTCATGTCCACGAGGGTAAGCGGTGCCACCCCACCTCAGAGCCGCGCCCAGCTCCAGGTCGTCGTGATCTCCAGCGGATCGATCGGGGTGACCAGCCGGGGCGCGGTGTTGAGCCCGTTCGGCGGCCCGGACTGCGGCTCCACACAGACCGCCTCGGCCTGCTCGTCGTAGATCACGACCCACTCGCTGCGGCTCTTCACCGTCAGCTCCAGCTGCTCCGGCCAGGTGAGCTTCACATCGACGCCGTCGGGCATCCCGAAGCAGTCGTCCCACGGTCCGGGTACGGGGTCGATGCGGCGGCCGGTCGGCAGGTGGTCCTCGCCGCGCTCCTCCTGCCAGGCGGCGTCGAAGGAGAGCTCGGCGTCCCGGCCCCCGAGGCTGCGGTGGAACCAGGGGTGCCAGCCCGCCTGGGCCGGGAAGGAGTTGCCGTACGTCTCGACGGCGAGGCCGAGCGTCAGCGCGTCCTCGGTCAGCTCGAAGGTCTGGGTCACCCGGCCCTCGTACGGCCAGGGCTCGGCGAGGTCGTAGTAGAAGGCGGCCTGCGCCTTGTCCGCGCGGGCGGTCCGCCAGGCGGTGTCCCGGCCGGTGCCGTGGATCGCGTGCGGCGGGGAGTTCAGGGGCAGTTGGTGGGACGCGTCGCCGTTGCGGAACTGCCCGTACCCGGTACGCCCGCACCAGGGCACCATCGGGAAGCAGCCGTACCGCTCGCCCTGGCGCAGCAGTTCGGTGGAGCCGATCCGCAGGCTGCTGATCCGGCAGCCGTGGGCGGGGTCGACGGTCAACTCGGCGTCCCCGGCGGTCAGCCTGACGCTCACTTCGTTCCGGGCGCGCTCTTCGCCACCGCGGACGCTCTCTTCGCTACTGCTCACCCGACGACCCTACTGGCGGCTCACGGCCTGCGGCGCCGCAACGCCCGGCCCAGCACCACGGCGGAGGCGAGGGCGAGGGCGGCCGCCGGGGCGACCCAGCGCAGGGTGTTGCCCGCTCCGCCCGCGTCCGGCGAGGGCACGGGGGCGTACCGGCCGCGCGGCGGCGCGTGGTCGACCTCCTCCGCGCTGCGGCCGATCATGGTGCGGCGGGCGTGCGCGGCCTCGGCGGGCGGCTCGTCCGGGACGGTGAACTCCACTCCGGCGACGGGGTCGAGCGCGGGCGGCGGCACGGGCGAGTCGAACACGGACGCGGATTCGGCGGGCTCGGCAGGGTCGGCAGGTTCGGTGGGGTCGGTGGGGTCGGTACGTTCGGCGGAGTCGGCGGCGGCGCCTGCATCGGCAGAAGCCCCCTTCCCGGACGGCTCGTCACCCACGGGCTCGTCGCTCACCGGCTCCCCGCCCGGAGTGTCGCCGGACGCCTCCTCGACATCCCCCTCAAGCCCCTCGGCCGAGACGTCCTCCGCGCCTCCCCCGGCCGTCGGGTCCGCCTCCACACCCTCCCCGGCCGTCGCGTCCGCCTCCTGCGCGGCCAGCGTCTCCGTCACCAGTTGCTGGGTGAAGCGGTCCAGGAGCCGTTGGGCCGCCGCGAGCGCGGCGCCCTCCTCCAGCTCCGCCAGCCGGCCGTCGCCGCTCGCCGTACCGCTGTAGGCGAGGGTCGTCCCGCCGTCCGTCTCCGTGAGGCCGATGGTCATGGCCAGCTTCACCGCACCGGTCCCGCGGGCCTCCACGCCCTCCCCGGTGACCGAGAACCGCTCAGCGCCCTCCGCACCCTCCGGGCCGGAGAGCTTCAGCTCGCCCCGGTACGTGATGGTGTGGCCGCCGGCCCGGAACTTCAACCGGCCCGCCAGGGGTGACGCCGACGCGTCGGCGTCCTGCTGGATCCCCGGTACGCAGCGGGCGACCCGCACGGGATCGCCCAGCGTGTGCCGCAGGGCCGGGACCGGGACCGGAACGAACACCTGATGCTCCATACCGACCGAGCCTAATCGTCCCCGGCCCGCACGTCAGGGCTTCCCCACGCCCGGCCCGCACGCCCGCCCCCTCACGCCTCCTCCCAGTAGCGCGGGTGGATCAACGTGGACGGCACCTGCCCCGGCAGCCGCAGCCGGTCCGCCGCCCGGGCCCCGTCGCGCAGCTCCGACTCCCCCAGCGAGCGCAGCACGGGCGCCCCGGCGCCCAGCCCCGGCTGCCCCACCGCCCGCGCCCCCGCCAGGACGAAGCCCCAGCCCTCCGGGCCCCCGCCACCGCCACCGCCACCGCCACCGCCGCCGAGCCGGTCGGGGCTCGCGGTGAAACCGGAGGGGCGGCCCGGGATGCGGTACGGGCGGGTCGCGAGGCCTCCGGCCCGTACCGAGGCCTCCACGGTCCAGAAGGTCCGGGGCCGGGCCTCCGGCGGACCCGCGTGCACCACGAGCCGTCCCCGCGGCACCAGTGCCTCGGCGATCAGCCCGTAGAACTCGGCGGAGTACAGCTTCGTACTGGCCGTGACCCCCGGGTCCGGCAGGTCGGAGATCACCACGTCGTAGCGGTGGCGGTCGGCCCGCAGCCAGGTGAACGCGTCCGCGCCGACGGCGGTGAGGCGCGGATCGCGGTAGGCGTGGCCGTTGAGCCCGGAGAGGGCGGGGTCGGTGCGGGCCAGCCGGGTGACGGCGGGGTCGATCTCTACGACGGTGACCGAGCGGACGTCCCGGTAGCGGAGGACCTCGCGGGCGGCGAGCCCGTCGCCGCCGCCCAGGACGAGGACCCGGGCGCGGGGCCCGTTCATCGCGGGGTGGACCAGCGCCTCGTGGTAGCGGTGCTCGTCGCGGGCGCTGACCCGCAGCCGGCCGTCCAGGTAGAGGCCGAGGGAGTCGCGGTCGGTGCCGGTCAGGACGACCTCCTGCACCCCGGTCTGCACGGCGACCCGCACCTGGTCCCCGTAGACCGCCCGCCGCGCCGCCCGCTCGAAGTCGTCCACCAGGAACGTGGCGGTGGCCAGGACGGCGATCACCGAGAGGTTGGCCACGACCAGGAGCCAGCGCGAGCGGGAGGTGAGGTCGCGCCGGAACACCCACAGGACCAGCGCCCCGCCGGCCGCCGCGTTGACCGCGCCGGTGAACAGCGCGCCGGTGAGCTGCCCCAGCATCGGCAGCAGCAGGAAGGGGAAGGCCAGCCCGCCGACGAGCGCGCCCACGTAGTCGGCGGCGAAGAGGTCCGCCACCGCCCCGCCCGCGTCCTGCCGGTCGACGCGCTGGATCAGGGTCATCAGCAGGGGGATCTCCGCGCCGATCAGCACCCCGATCGCCAGCGAGAACCCGACCAGGGCATGGCGCGACTCACCGAGCCAGGCGAACGACGCGTACAGCACGAGCGCCGAGGAGCCGCCGATCAGTGCGAGGGCCGCCTCGATCAGGCCGAAACCCACGGCGGCGTGACAGCGTAAACGTTTCGCGAGGAGAGAGCCGATGCCCATCGCGAAGACCATCAAGGAGAGCACGACGGAGGCCTGGGTGACCGAGTCACCGATCAAGTAGGAGGCGAGCGCGACCAGTTCCAGCTCGTACACCAGGCCGCAGGCCGCGCAGACGAAGACGGCGGCCAGCACGAGGAACCGGCCGGTCCTCGGCCGTACGGGAAGCCGCGCCGCGCCCCCTCGCAGCGACACCTGCTGGTCGATCATGCTGCGAACGCTACGTCACTGTCCGGTCGCCGCTTGTCACCCACAAGGGTGCAAGTGGAGCGGCCGTGGGACACCCGGCCCCCTGGCCGCATCCCTCAGAGCGCGGGCGCCGGGATACGCACCCCCACCCGGGTCCGGGTGACCACCAACTGCCCTTCCTGCGGGTACGCGTGCCAGGTGCGCCACCGCACCTGGCCCTCGATGCGCTGGGCGAGCATCGCGGTGAACGCGTACGGGGAGCCGGGAAAGGTGCCCGCGAGGCCGTGCGGGTGGTCGCTCACGAGCGCGAGCAGCTCCTGCGCCCGGCCGGCGAACTGCCCCTGGGTCAGGGTCTCGACGCGCGCCGCGAATTCGTACTCCCAGTCCCCGAGCCGCTTCGCGACGCCGAGGGGAAGGGGGGTGCTGCTGCCCGGCATGCAGGCAACGGTCTCGGAGCAGACCCCGCGGTCCTCCTGGAGGAGGACCTGATGGGAGGCGCCGAGCAGCCTCAACTGGAGTTCGGCGCCACCGAGCTGGAGGTCGAGGACGGCGAGGGCCGGAAGCGGCTCCCGGCCCAGGGTCCAGGCCAGGTCGGCGGCGCGGGTATCGGAATAGGCCGTCTGGAGGGTGGTGAGCATGGGTCGGCTCCGCAAACACACATGGACACATGGACAGCGGACGTCCCCTGGGCATGCGCGTGGGAGGAGGGGAGCGCCCGATCTGGTCCAACTGGGGTCCGAGGGCTGAATGTTCTCTTCAACGAGGGAATCACGAAGTACGCGGCACTCGCAGCGTTTTTACCCAACTTGACGCGGTTTCCATCCCCTCGGGGGCTGCCCGGTTCAACTGTTCAACCATTTTCGCCTGCGTGGCTCAACGACAGGGCGCCCGAAGGGAGTTCACCCTCCGGGCGCCCTGTGCCCGAGTCACTGTCGGTGACGACGTTGGTCACCGGCCGGCTTCCTTCTCCGCCGTGGCGGTTGCGACCGGCTCAGCTGCCCCCGCCGCCGCACCCGCCGCCACCGCCGCAGGAGGAGGAGGATCCGCCTCCGCACGAGTGGCCGCCGGAGTGACCACCGGAGTCACCGCCGGACGAGCCGCTGTCGCCGATCCACCAGCCGCCACCGCCACCACCGCCGTCGCCGCCCCCGCCCGCGGTCGCGGAGGACCGGCGCTTGGCCCCCGGCCGGGACGAACCGCTCCCGACGCTGCTCACCCGCACCAGGAACACCACCAGACCCACCAGGACACCCACAGCGATCAGCACCGTGATGAAGACACCCATGCCCCTCACCCGCCTTTCTCTCCCCCGAAGCGCGGTTCCCCCGTCGCTTCCCGGATCTCTCCGTGTTTCTCGGTCTTGCTTCGTGACAGGGGGATCCCCCCGTCCCACGCGAACGAAAGCAGACTTGAGCAACTCCAGAGCTTGGGCACAGGATGGCGCCCATGACACAGGGACGACCGTTGCTCAACCGCCGCCTCGCCGGGTTCGGCACGACGATCTTCGCCGAGATGTCCGCGCTGGCCGCGCGGACCGGCTCGATCAACCTCGGCCAGGGCTTCCCCGACACCGACGGCCCCGAGGAGATCAGGGAGGCGGCGGTCCGGGCGCTGCGGGCCGGGCACGGCAACCAGTACCCGCCGGGGCCCGGCGTCCCGGAGCTGCGCACCGCCGTCGCCGACCACCAGAAGCGGTTCTACGGACTGGACTGGTCCCCCGACACCGAGGTCCTGGTCACCGCCGGAGCGACCGAGGCGATCGCCGCCTCCCTGCTCGCCCTGGTGGAGCCGGGCGACGAGGTCATCGCGTTCGAGCCGTACTACGACTCGTACGCCGCGTGCATCGCCATGGCGGACGGCGTCCGCGTCCCCCTCACCCTCCGCGCCCCCTCCTTCCGCCCGGACCTCGACGAACTGCGCGCCCTGATCACCCCCCGCACCCGCCTGCTGCTGCTCAACTCGCCGCACAACCCGACCGGCGCGGTCCTCACCCCCGAGGAGCTGAGCGGGATCGCGGCCCTGGTGGTGGAGCACGATCTGCTGGTCGTCACCGACGAGGTGTACGAACACCTCGTCTTCGAGGGCTCCCACCACCCGATCGCGGCCCTGCCCGGGATGCGCGAGCGCACGGTCTCCATCTCGTCGGCCGGGAAGACGTTCTCGTACACCGGCTGGAAGATCGGCTGGGTGACGGGCGACGCGGCCCTGGTGACCGCGGTGCGCTCGGCGAAGCAGTATCTGACGTTCGTGAGCGGGGGCCCGTTCCAGTACGCGATCGCGGAGGCGCTGCGGCTGCCCGACACGTTCTTCACGGGGTTCCGGGAGTCCATGCGCCGCCGGCGCGACCTGCTCGCGGAGGGCTTGCGGAGCGCGGGCTTCCGGGTCTACGAACCGGAGGGGACGTACTTCGTCACCACCGACATCTCCCCGTTCGGCGAGGAGGACGCCTACGCCTTCTGCCGGGCCCTCCCGGAACGCTGCGGCGTCGCCGCCGTACCGAACTCGGTCTTCTACGACGACCCGGAGGCGGGCCGCAGCCAGGTCCGCTTCACCTTCTGCAAGCGCGAGGACGTGCTGGAGGAGGCCGTGGAGCGGCTTCGCCGGCTGGGGTGAGCACGGAGACGGCCCGGGTGGCGGTCTCGTGGTGACCGCTGCCCGGGCCGTTCCCGTGGATGGGTCGAGGGGCTAGGCGCCCTCGGGGTCCGTCTTCTCCTCGGCCGGCGCGAGACCCAGGCGCTCGATGAGCCACTTGTCGAACTCGATCGAGGCGCGCACCCAGCTCACCGTCGAGGAGACGAAGTGCTCCAGGCTGACGCCGGTGCCGATGAGCATCTGCGCCTCACCGATCAGCCGGACGGAGCCCGCCTCGCCCTCCTCGCCCTCGTGGGCGTGGGTGTAGACCTTGGGCCACAGGGTGCGGCGGTTCCAGTCGTCGATGGCGTCCAGGAGGACGGGACGCAGGTCGAGCGCGTGGGGGCGGTCGTAGAACGTACGGACCGAGAAGACCTGCTGCTCGTCCTCGCCCCGGAACATGAAGTACGTCCGGAACTCTTCCCACGGCGCGGCGAGGTCGCCCTCGTCGTCGACGACGTACTTGAGCTCCATCTGGTCGAGGAGCTGCTTGACGAGGTCCTGGTCAGGGACGACGGGGCCCTCCGGTCCTGCCGCCTGCGGTTCGGGCTGGCCCCCGAAATTAGGAATCGAGGACGGATCGATGCTCACCGTTATTTCCCTTCGTGCGGTTGCGGCCATCCTCTCCCATGGCGGGCGGGGCATGGCAAGCCCGCACGGTCCCTATCCGCCACAAGCTGACAGAGAGCCGGTGGGGATGGGGCCGGGCGGGCACATGCGCACAGTGTGTGACGATCCGTGCCCCGGTGTTACGGGACGGGCCCGGTGCTTCTACGAGGCCGGGCCGACGATCACGAGGCCGGGCCGACGATCAGCCCGTCCTCGGCCCGGTCCACCCGCACGGTGTCACCGTCCGTGATCTCGCCGGAGAGGATCTCCTTGGCGAGCCGGTCGCCGATCGCCGTCTGGATGAGGCGGCGCAGCGGGCGCGCCCCGTACGCCGGGTCATTGCCCTCCTCGGCGAGCCAGGCCAGTGCCTCGGGGGTGACGTCGAGGGTGAGCCGCCGGTCGGCCAGCCGGGCCGCGAGCCGGTCGACCTGGAGCTTCGCGATGTGCGTGAGCTCGTCGCCGGAGAGCGCCGAGAAGACCACCAGGTCGTCCAGCCGGTTGATGAACTCCGGCTTGAAGGAGGCCCGCACCACGTCCAGCACCTGCTCCTTCTTGACCTCGGGCTTGACCAGGGGGTCCATCAGGAACTGACTGCCGAGGTTGGAGGTGAGGATGAGGATGGTGTTGCGGAAGTCGACCGTGCGGCCCTGGCCGTCGGTGAGCCGGCCGTCGTCGAGGACCTGGAGCAGGATGTCGAAGACCTCGGGGTGGGCCTTCTCGACCTCGTCCAGGAGCACGACGCTGTACGGGCGGCGGCGGACGGCCTCGGTGAGCTGGCCGCCCTCCTCGTACCCGACGTAACCGGGCGGGGCACCGACGAGGCGGGCGACGCTGTGCTTCTCGCCGTACTCGCTCATGTCGATGCGGATCATGGCCCGCTCGTCGTCGAAGAGGAAGTCCGCCAGCGCCTTGGCCAGCTCGGTCTTGCCGACGCCGGTGGGCCCGAGGAAGAGGAACGACCCGGTGGGCCGGTCGGGGTCGGCGATCCCGGCGCGCGTACGGCGTACGGCGTCGGAGACGGCCTGCACGGCCTCGCTCTGCCCGATCAGCCGCTTGCCCAGCTCGGACTCCATCCGCAGCAGCTTCTGGGTCTCGCCCTCCAGCAGCCGCCCGGCCGGGATGCCGGTCCAGGCGCCGACGACGTCCGCGATGTCGTCCGGGCCGACCTCCTCCTTGACCATGGTGTCCTTGGAGGCTTCCTGCTCCGCCTCGGCGGCCTCCTCCAACTCCCGCTCCAGGCCCGGGATCTCCCCGTACAGCAGCTTGGAGGCGGCGTCGAAGTCACCGTCGCGCTGGGCGCGTTCGGCCTGGCCGCGCAGTTCGTCCAGGCGCTCCTTGAGCTCACCGACCCGGTTGAGGCCCTGCTTCTCCTTCTCCCAGCGGGCGTTGAGGCCGCGCAGCTCCTCCTCCTTGTCGGCGAGGTCGCGGCGCAGCTTCTCCAGGCGCTGCTTGGAGGCGGCGTCGGACTCGTTCTTGAGGGCCAGCTCCTCCATGCGCAACCGGTCGACGGAGCGCTGGAGTTCGTCGATCTCCAGGGGTGAGGAGTCGATCTCCATACGGAGCCGGGAGGCGGCCTCGTCCACCAGGTCGATGGCCTTGTCGGGGAGGAACCGGGAGGTGATGTAGCGGTCGGAGAGGGTGGCCGCGGCGACCAGCGCCGAGTCCGCGATCTGCACCTTGTGGTGGGCCTCGTAACGGCCCTTGAGACCGCGCAGGATCGCGATGGTGTCCTCGACGGACGGCTCGGCGACCAGCACCTGCTGGAAGCGGCGCTCCAGGGCGGGGTCCTTCTCGATGCGCTCGCGGTACTCGTCCAGCGTGGTCGCGCCGACCATGCGGAGCTCGCCGCGGGCCAGCATCGGCTTGAGCATGTTGCCCGCGTCCATGGCGGAGTCGCCGCCCGCGCCGGCGCCGACGACGGTGTGCAGCTCGTCGATGAAGGTGATGATCTGGCCGTCGCTCTCCTTGATCTCGGAGAGGACGGTCTTCAGGCGCTCCTCGAACTCGCCGCGGTACTTCGCGCCCGCGACCATCGCGCCGAGGTCCAGGGAGACCAGCCGCTTGTTCTTCAGGCTCTCCGGGACATCGCCCTTGACGATGCGCTGGGCGAGCCCTTCCACGACGGCGGTCTTGCCGACGCCGGGCTCACCGATGAGCACCGGGTTGTTCTTCGTCCGGCGCGACAGCACCTGCACGACGCGGCGGATCTCCTGGTCACGGCCGATGACCGGGTCCAGCTTGCCCTCGCGCGCGGCGGCCGTGAAGTCGGTGCCGAACTTCTCCAGGGCCTTGTACTGGCCCTCCGGGTCGGGTGTGGTCACGCGACGCCCTCCCCTGCTCGTCTCGAATGCGGCCAGCAGCTTCTTGGCCGTGGCCCCTTGCCCGTCGAGGATCTCACCGGCACGTCCGCCCTTCGCGGCGATCCCGATGAGCAGGTGCTCGGTGGAGAGGTACTCGTCGCCCAGCTCCTTCGCCCGCTGCGCCGCGTCCTGGATGACGGCCAGCAGCTCGCGGTTGGGCTGCGGCGGGGCGACGGTGGAGCCGGTGACGCTGGGCAGGGTCCCGAGCAGCTTCTCGGTCTCGGCGCGCACCACGGCCTGGTCGGCCTCGACGGCGGCCAGCAGGTCGACGATGTTCTCGTTGTCCTCGCCCGCCAGGAGTGCGAGCAGCAGGTGCCCGGGGGTGAGATCGGGGTGCCCGTCCTTCACGGCCCGGTCGCTGGCCGCGTTGATGGCGTCCCGGCTCTTGTTGGTCAGCTCGGCGTCCACGTGCGCTTACTCCTCCTCGCAGCTGGAACTCATTCCTTGACGGAATCAACGTGCACAAAGTTGAGTCTATTCCACTCAAGTTGGTTCCGGCGCCCATTATGCGGCTCCCGGACCGCCCGACCTTCCGAGTGAACCGGCTGCCCGGCCCGCCCGCCACCGCACCGGCGTCCCCCGCCGCCTACGCTTCACCCATGGCAGACGTACGCAACCCCACCCCCGAGTACCTCGCGTTCTGGCGCGAGCGCCACGTGTGCACCTTGACGACGCTCCGCCCCGACGGCACACCGCACGTGGTGCCGGTGGGCGTGACGTACGACCCGGAGGCCGGGGTGGCACGCGTGATCACCGGCAAGGGCACGCGCAAGGTCGCCAACATCCTGGCCGCCGGCCCGGAGGGGGCACGGGTCGCCGTCTGCCAGATGCACCGGGCCCGCTGGGCGACGCTGGAGGGCCGCGCGACCATCCGCACGGAGCCGGAGGCCGTCGCGGACGCGGTGAGCCGTTACGCGGAGCGCTACGAGCGCACGCCGAGGCCCAACCCGGAGCGGATCGTCATCGAGATCGCCCTCGACCGGGCGCTCGGAAACGCCTGACCGCCCGACCGGGCGCCCGGAATCGCCTGGCCGCCCCCGGACGGGAACAGCACAGCGGCGCCACCGTGTTCAGGTCACGGTGGCGCCGCTGTGTGGGGGAAGCGCCGGAGCGATAGGTGACGACGGGGGAATCGCTCAGGCACTGCGGGGGGTGGCGGAAAGGGGTTCTGACGCGATCAGCTCATGGTCCCGCTGATCGAGGTTCACAAAGATCATCCCGTACCTGACGGCGCAGCGGACGGGCTGCGGCGCGCCACGGGGGCGTCGGAGACAGCGATAGGCGCGGACGTCTTCGTCCTCTTCCATCACGACGACGATCGGCTCTCCGAACAGGGTGACCATCAACGAGTCGCCACGGCGGGGGAGTGCCGTGAGCAGATCGATGAAATGCCACCCTGAGCGATAGGCGGTTGCCATCTCGCGCCGGAAGGTTCGGTCGTCCGGCGGCGTGGTCATGCGACCGTGTCAGCCGGAGCGGTCCAGCTGATCTCGCCGGGCCCCGACGTCCTGGGGGTCAGCCAGCTGATCTCATCAGCAGCGGCCGCCTCCACGGACCAGCTGATCTCACCGCCGGATACCGAGGCATCGGAGAACCAGCTGATCTCATCGGCACGGGGTGCCGCCGAGCTGCCCACCGCGCCGCCTGCCACGCCAAAGCCCAGGGCCGCGACAAAAGCGGCGGCAAGCACCGAGCGAAGCATTCGCTTATCCATAGTCGGCTTCGTCCTCACTTGTGGATTCCTCTTCCCCGCATCCACGACGATGTCTCAACCGGGTAGGGGAACGCCACTGGGACGATGCATCATGTTCCTGCATGTTCAGGAACCTGGGGGGTGTAGATATGGCCACAAGAGAGACAAAGCCGACACATCCTCACGGCGTCACGGACCTATGTGCCGAGGGAAAGCGGCTTTACGCCAGCGCACTACGATCCGGACGAATCTCTCGCTCAGAAGTCGAGCCTGCTCCCTGCCTGATGGATTTCGCGCTACTGCACCCGGATCCGGACGACACCGCATGGCTCCGGCCCATCGCCCCGTCCGCGGCTCTGGCCCAGCGCCTGCACCCCATCGAGCGGGAGATCCAGGAACGCAGACGACGCTCGGTGGAGCTGGCGGACTCCTTCGAGCCGTTCATGGACATCAGTGCCCAGGATCCTCCCACCACCCACGCCATCACAGTCCTGGAAGGCGGCCACCGGATCAATGCCGCCCTCGATCTGGCCACCGCGGAGTGCCGCACCGAGGTCCTCACCGTCCAGCCCGGGGGCGACCGCGGCGAGGACCGTCTCAGCGAGGGCCTCGAACGCGCCCTGTCGGTGGTCGACCGCGGCGTCGCCATGCGCACCCTCTACCAGCACACCGTGCGGCACAGCCAGGGCACACTCGCCTACGCCGCCCGCCTGGCCGAGAGCAAGGTGGAGATCCGCACGCTCGAGGAGCTCATCGAGCGATTGATAGTCTTCGACCGAACCGTCGCCTTCATACCCGCGCGCAACGACGACCAAGTCGCGCTGGAACTCCGCCACCCCGGGCTCATCGACTACCTCGTCAAGGTCTTCGAGCAGCTCTGGAGCCGCGCTTCGCCCCTCCTCGGCGAGCTTCAGTACAACCCACCCCCCAAGGGCATCAGCGGCGTTCAGCGATCCATCGCGCAACTGCTGGTGGAAGGCCACGTGGACGACTCGATCGCCCGGCGCCTCGGCATGAACGTACGCACCTGTCGCGCCCATGTCGCCAAACTCTCCGCCACCCTCGGCAGCACCAGCCGGGCGCAACTCGGCTATCTGATCGCACGGTCAGGAATTCTGGAATCGGACTCCTGACCGCGCGACCGATCCCCCCGTCGGGAACCCGAGCGTGACTGCGCAACGGGGGAGAAGGCAGCCAACGCCCGGGGCGTGCCGAGGGAGTTCCCGGCTCCCCCGACAGCTCCACACTCCCCTCAGAACTACGCTGGCACCACCGTCAACTTGTTGCACTGCATAAAGCAGGGGGATCCCAAATGGGCAGCAGCGAAGGCAAATTAGCTCATAGACCGCATCGCCATGGCGAGCTGTGCGATCCGGCGCTCCGCCTGTACGAGAAGTCCCTTCGCGCAGGACGCATAGCACGCGCCGCTCTCGCCGACGCCCCATGCCTCACTGAACTGGCCCTGCTGCACCCCGACCCGTGGGACGACACGTGGATGCGTCCCGTTCCCCCGTCGGCCGCCCTGGCCAACCTGCTGCAGCCCGTCTCCCGGGAGATCGACGAACGCCTGCGTATGGCGACCGCCCTGAGCCGGTCCCTGTTCCCCCTGACCGCCGTGGCCCACGACGACCCCAACCTCGCCATCAGTGTGCTGGAGGGAGTCCCCGTCATCCAGGCGTCCATCAACGAGGCCACCGCCACCGCCAGGGACGAGGTTCTCACGGCCCAGCCCGGCAGCAACCGCCCTGCCGGCAAGCTCCAGGAGGGTCTGGCCAACGCCCACACCGCCATCCGGCGGGGAGCCAGGATCCGGCACATCTACCAGCACCCGGCCCGCTACAGCGGCTCCATCAGGGACTACCTCTCCCAGGTCCCGGCCCAGCACCTGCAGGTACGCACGACCGAGCTGACCGTCGAACGGCTGATCATCATCGACCGGTCGGTGGCCTACATCCCCGGCTCGGCCGACCGCAACACCGCACTGCGGATCAGTCACCCCGCTCTGGTCTCGTACCTGATCCAGGTCTACGAGGTCCTCTGGGCCCAGGCCGTCCCGCTCGCCGAGAACCACCAGGCGACCGCCCCGAACGCCCCGGTCACCGCCGTCCAGCACAGCATCGCCCGCCTCCTCGCCGAAGGCCACGTGGATGACGTCGTCGCCCGCAAGATGGGCATCAGCGTCCGCACCTGCCGCTCCCACATAGCCAAGCTCATGCAGACCCTCGGAGCCACCAGCCGTACCCACCTCGGCACCCTCCTCGCCCGGTCCGGCATCACCGGCACCAACCCGCACGAACCCCTGACGTAGGCCGCCCGGCCTCCTCGTCCGGCCCGGCATCACGCCGCCCCGGACCCGGCCGCCTGCGAGAATCACGTACGTCGGCCCTGACCGAGCCGACGCCGTCTCTCCGCACAAGTCGAGGATGCAAGGCCCCAGATGACCGAGACCGGACCCATGCCCGCCACCACCGAGGACGACCACTACGGGGACATAGCCGTCGAACTCAGCGGGGAGCGGGGCGAGATGCTCACCGTGAGCGGGGAACGGATCCCCCGCACCACCCTCACCCGCGCACCCGGCGCCGAGGTCGACGACCACATCGCCATCGGCACCCGTGACCCCCGCCACCTCACGCTCACCGTGGACGGCGACGAGGCGACGATCGTGCCCGGCAAGGGCAGGCTCCGCCGGCGTTCGTACCGGGTCGACGTCCGTTGCGCGGGAGTCTCCTACCGGCTCGTGCCCGACTCGATCCCGGGCAGCCGGCTGATCCGCGACGGGAAGCACATCGGGGACTTCTCGTCCGACGGCGACCGGAAGGTGATCGCCGAGTGGCGGGAGGGGGCCGCCGTCGGGCCCCTCGACGCGGCGGTCGGCTACACGCTGGCCGCGGCCTTCGGCACCGGTGGCCAGCCGATGTGGATGATGATGGCCGACGCGATCAGCACCGCCCTGCCGTAGGAACCCGGGGCGCGGACAAACGCAACGGGGCCGGGAGAGCGGATGAACGCTCTCCCGGCCCCGCGCATCCGCAGAATCCGGCTACTCCGTCGGCGGCCTCTTCGGCTTCGGCCGCCAGACCACCAGCGCGCTGGTCTGCTGCACATCCTGGTACGGCACCAGATCGCGCCGGTACGAGGCGTGCACCTGGGCCTCGCGCTGCTGCATGGCCACCGCCGCGCCGTCCACCGCCGCCGAGAGCTCGGCGACGCGCTGCTGGAGCGCGGCCACCTGGTTCTCAAGCTCGATGATGCGCTTGATGCCCGCCAGGTTGATGCCCTCGTCCTGCGACAGCTGCTGCACGGTGCGCAGCAGCTCGATGTCGCGGGCCGAGTAGCGGCGGCCGCGGCCGGCCGTACGGTCCGGGGAGACCAGGCCGAGACGGTCGTACTGGCGCAGCGTCTGCGGGTGGAGACCCGAGAGCTGGGCCGCGATCGAGATCACGTACACCGGTGATTCATCGGTCAGCTGGTACGGATTGCGTCGACGGCCGTCCATCTCAAGCTCCCTTCGCGGCCTGGAACAGTTCCGCCCGCGGGTCCTCGTCCGCGGTCGCCTTGCGGTAGGTCTCCAGCGCGTCCCTGGCCTCCTGGCCGAGGTCCGTGGGAACCGCCACCTCCACGGTGACCAGCAGGTCGCCGCGGGTGCCGTCCTTGCGGACCGCGCCCTTGCCCCGGGCGCGCATCGTACGCCCGTTGGGGGTGCCTGCGGGCAGTTTCAGGGTGACCGGCGGTCCGCCGAGCGTGGGGACCTTGACCTCGCCGCCGAGCGTCGCCTCCGGGAAGGTGACGGGCACGGTGACCGTGAGGTTGTCGCCCTTGCGGCCGAAGACCGGGTGGGCGCCGACGTGGACGACGACGTAGAGATCGCCCGCCGGACCGCCGCGCTCGCCCGGGCCGCCCTTGCCGCGCAGCCGGATCCGCTGGCCGTCGGAGACGCCCGCCGGGATCCTGACCTGCATGGTGCGGGCCGACTTCGCCCGGCCGCTGCCGTGGCAGACCTCGCAGGGGTCCTGGGCGATGAGGCCCCGGCCCTTGCAGTCCACACAGGGGTCGGTGAGCGAGAAGCCGCCGCCCGTACCGCGCGAGACCTGGCCGGTGCCGACGCAGGTCGGGCAGACCCTGGGGGTGCCGTTCTTGTCGCCGGTGCCGGAACACGCCTTGCAGGGCGCCTGGCTGGACATCCGCAGCGGGACCGTGGCCCCGTCGACCGCCTCGGTGAAGCTGAGCGTCACCTCGGACTCGATGTCCTGGCCACGCCTCGGCTGGACGCGGGTGCCCGCGCCGCCGCGGTTGAACAGCCCGCCGAATACGTCGCCGAGACCGCCCCCGCCGCCGCCGAAGCCGCCGCCCGCACCGCCTGCCTGGCCGCCGCCCGGTGCGCCCCCGCCGAAGAGGTCGCCCAGGTCGAAGTTGAAGTTGCCGCCCGCACCACCGGGGCCGGCGCGGAAGCCACCGTTGCCGAAGAGGGCGCGCGCCTCGTCGTACTCCTTGCGCCGCTTGGTGTCGCCGAGGACGTCGTTCGCCTCGGAGATCTCCTTGAAGCGCTCCTCCGCCTTGGCGTCACCCTTGTTGGCGTCCGGGTGGAACTCGCGGGCGAGCTTGCGGTACGCCTTCTTGATCTCGGCGTCGGTGGCGTCCTTGGGGACGCCGAGGACCTTGTAGTAGTCCTTCTCGACGAAGTCCTTCGTGCTCATCGACGTCCCTCCTTCCGGACGATCGGCACGGCGGCCGGCCCGTGGGCCGGCCGCCCGGCCGGTCGGTGTGCACCCTGGTGGTCAGACGTGGTGTCGTCAGACCTCCTCGGTGCCACCGCTCTCCTCGTCGTCTGTCTTCTCTTCCTTGGCCGCCGCGGGCGTGGCGCCCGGCTGCGGCTCGGCGACGGCCACCCGCGCGGGGCGGATGGTGCGCTCGCCGATGCGATACCCCGGCTGGAGGATCGCCACGCAGGTCGTCTCGGTGACGTCCGGCGCGTAGCTGTGCATCAGGGCCTCGTGGATCGTCGGGTCGAAGGGCTCGCCCTCCTTGCCGAACTGCTGGAGGCCCAGCTTCGCGACAACCGTCTCCAGCGATTCGGCGACAGACTTGAAGCCGCCGAGCAGCTCGCCGTGCTCCCGCGCGCGGCCGACGTCGTCGAGCACGGGCAGGAGCTCGGACAGGAGGTTCGCGACGGCGACCTCCTTGACCGTGACCCGGTCCCGCTCAACGCGGCGGCGGTAGTTCTGGTACTCGGCCTGGAGCCGCTGGAGGTCCGCGGTGCGCTCGCTGAGCGCCATACGGGCCTGGTCCAGCTGTGCGGTCAGACCGACGGTCGGGTCGGTGTCCCCGGCCGGGGCCGCCGCCTCCTCCTCGGAGGGTGCGGCAGCCTTCGGCTCGGCGTCATCAGGGGTGGCGCCGGAGGGGACGTCGGGCTTCTCCTCGAAGCCCGGGGTCTCCTCGGTCACGCCGCACCGCCCTTGGTGTCCTTCTCGTCGTCCACGATCTCGGCGTCGACGACATCGTCATCGGCCTTGCCCTGGGCGCCGCCCGGAGCCTCGGCACCCGGCGTCGCACCGTCGGCCTGGGCGTTGGCGTACATCGCCTGGCCCAGCTTCTGGGAGACGGCCGCGACCTTCTCGGTGGCCGTACGGATCTCGGCGGTGTCCTCGCCCTTGAGCTTCTCCTTCAGCTCGCCGACAGCGGTCTCCACCTCCGTCTTCACGTCACCGGGGACCTTGTCCTCGTTGTCCTTGAGGAACTTCTCCGTCTGGTAGACGAGCTGCTCGCCCTGGTTGCGCGACTCGGCGGCCTCGCGGCGGGCGTGGTCCTCCTCCGCGTACTTCTCGGCCTCTTCGCGCATCCGGTTGACCTCGTCCTTCGGCAGCGAGGAGCCACCGGTGACGGTCATCTTCTGCTCCTTGCCGGTGCCGAGGTCCTTGGCAGCGACGTGCATGATGCCGTTGGCGTCGATGTCGAAGGCGACCTCGATCTGCGGCACACCGCGCGGGGCCGGCGGCAGACCGGTCAGCTCGAACATCCCGAGCTTCTTGTTGTACGCCGCGATCTCGCGCTCGCCCTGGTAGACCTGGATCTGCACGGACGGCTGGTTGTCCTCGGCCGTCGTGAAGATCTCGGAGCGCTTGGTCGGGATCGTGGTGTTGCGCTCGATGAGCTTCGTCATGATCCCTCCCTTGGTCTCGATACCGAGGGACAGCGGGGTGACGTCGAGGAGCAGGACGTCCTTGACCTCGCCCTTGAGGACACCGGCCTGGAGCGAGGCGCCGATGGCGACGACCTCGTCCGGGTTCACACCCTTGTTGGCGTCCTGGCCACCGGTCAGCTCCTTGACGAGCTCGGCGACGGCCGGCATACGGGTGGAGCCACCGACGAGAACGACGTGGTCGATCTCGGAGAGCTGGATGCCCGCGTCCTTGATGACGTTGTGGAACGGGGTCTTGCAGCGGTCCAGGAGGTCCGCGGTCAGCTGCTGGAACTGCGAGCGCGTGAGCTTCTCGTCCAGGTGCAGCGGGCCCTCGGCGGACGCCGTGATGTAGGGCAGGTTGATCGTGGTCTCGGTCGAGGACGAGAGCTCGATCTTCGCCTTCTCCGCGGCCTCGCGGAGACGCTGGAGAGCCATCTTGTCCTTGGACAGGTCCACGCCGTGCCCGTTGGCGAACTGCTTCACCAGGTAGTCGACGACGCGCTGGTCCCAGTCGTCACCACCGAGGTGGTTGTCACCGTTGGTGGCCTTCACCTCGACGACGCCGTCACCGATCTCCAGGAGCGACACGTCGAAGGTGCCGCCACCGAGGTCGAAGACGAGGATCGTCTGGTCGTCCTTGTCCAGGCCGTACGCCAGGGCGGCGGCGGTCGGCTCGTTGACGATACGCAGGACGTTGAGGCCCGCGATCTCACCGGCCTCCTTGGTCGCCTGACGCTCGGAGTCGTTGAAGTACGCCGGGACGGTGATGACCGCGTCGGCCACCTTCTCGCCCAGGTAGGACTCGGCGTCGCGCTTCAGCTTCTGCAGGATGAAGGCGCTCATCTGCTGCGGGTTGAAGCCCTTGCCGTCGATCTCGATCTTCCAGTCAGTGCCCATGTGGCGCTTGACGGAGCGGATCGTCCTGTCGACGTTGGTGACCGCCTGGCGCTTGGCCACCTCGCCGACGAGCACCTCGCCGTTCTTGGCGAAGGCGACGACGGACGGCGTGGTCCTGGCGCCTTCGGCGTTGGTGATGACGGTGGGCTCGCCGCCTTCGAGAACGCTGACGACGGAGTTAGTCGTGCCCAGGTCGATGCCGACCGCACGTGCCATTTCAATTCCTCCAACTGACTACTTGAGTGGATCTGACTCAAGGATGCACGACACCGCCTCCAGAGTCAACAGACCTGAGTCGGGTCGACTCAACTTAAGTGCACATGCCCGCCGCCATCGCACTTCTCCCCCGCCCCCAGGGCACACCCGCGCACGCCACACCCCTCGCGCACCGCCCAACCCACCATCCCACCGTGGGATCGTTCTGTCACAAAATGCCGCGAGACGGTCAGAAGCATCATCGATCGGCTGGTACAGGCACACCACACCACTCCATCGGACTCCGAACCCCCGGGCGGGCGCGATGCGGAACGCGAGACAGCGGCGCGTGCGGCAGAAGAACCAGAGGAAGAAGCAGCAGAGACAGAGGACCCAGACGCAAGCACGGCAGCCCCAGCAGGCCCAGGTGCAGCAGGTGCAGCCCTGGGCCGGAACAGCGCCCCCGGCTCAGCCGCCTCCACCCTCACCCTCACCCCCGCCCGGTCAGCAGACGCGCCCCCCGCAGCCCCCCACCGGCACCGCCAGAAGCCACTTCCCCTCCCGCCCCGCCGCACGCATGGCGGGCCTCACCGACCGGGCCGGACACCTCGCGGACCGCCTCGCCCCCCGCGCATCGGCCGAACGGGTGCTGGACCTGGCCCTCGGCACCGCTCTCCTGGTCGCGACCGCCCCTGCCGTCGCCCTCGGGGCCCTCGCCCTCGCGGTCCGGCGGGGCCCCGGCAACGTATGGGAGCGCAGTCCCCGTACGGGTCTGGGCGGCCGGGTCTTCACGCTGCGCTCCCTGCGCACCCACCGGCTCCGGCTCGACCTGCTCTCCCGGCTCCCCCAGGTGGTCCGGGGCGACCTCTCCCTCGTAGGACCGGCCCCGCTGGCCCCGGGCGACCCGCGTGCCGCATGGCCGGGGGCGCGGCAGTGGCGGCAGGAGCTGCGGCCGGGACTGACCGGACTGGCGCAGGTCCGCGCCCGCTCCGCCATGCCGTGGGACGACCCCGCCCTGCTGGACCAGCACTACGCAGAGCACCATGGAGTCGTGCTCGACCTGGCGATTCTGACGGAAGCCGTACGCAACTCACTGCGGACGGCGCTCGGCAAGGCGCGCCTCACCAAGGCACAACCAAGGCACACCTGAGCGACACAGATCACCGCCTGCCCGGCTACAGCCGGGTGGACTAAGTGGATAGTGTCAGCACAGACTAATTAAGTTACTGCTTAGTAGTAGTGGGCAGTCGTAACTGGATCCCGCTCTCGCAGGCCCGAGGAGCCCTACTCATGCAACTCGCCGCGATCATCGTGTCGCTGGTGCTGACGGTGGTCGGCGTTGCGCTCGTCGCCCGAGCCGTCGCGCAGATCTACCGCTTCGTCCGTCTCGGACAGGCGGTACCGGCCGGCAGCCGCACCGACGACCCCAAGCAGCGGACGATCACCTTGATCAAGGAGTTCGTCGGCCATACCCGCATGAACCGCTGGGGAATCGTGGGCGTCGCCCACTGGTTCGTCGCGGTCGGCTTCCTGACGCTGGGCCTGACGATCGTCACGGCGTACGGCCAGCTGTTCAAGGCCGACTGGGTGCTCCCGTACATCGGGACCTTCCTGCCGTACGAGGTCTACATCGAGTTCATCGCACTCGGTACGACCCTCGGCATCCTCGTCCTGATCGCGATCCGCCAGCTGAACCTGCCCTCGCGGGCCGGCCGCAAGTCGCGCTTCACTGGCTCGAAGATGGGCCAGGCGTACTTCGTCGAGGCGATCATCCTGATCATCGGCGCCGCGATCATGGTGCTCCGCGGTCTCGAGGGCGCGCTGCACCACGTGGACAGCTACGGGCCCGCGTACTTCGCCTCGTACCCCCTGGTCCTGGCCTTCGAGGGGCTGAGCGTCGAGACGCTGCAGAACCTGGTCTACCTGGCCGCGATGATCAAGCTCGGTACGACGATGATCTGGGCGATCACGGTCGGGCTGAACACGAACATGGGTGTCGCCTGGCACCGTTTCCTCGGCTTCCCGAACATCTGGTTCAAGCGGAACGCCGACGGCGACGTCGCGCTCGGCGCGCTGCTGCCGATGACGTCGGGCGGCAAGGAGATCGACTTCGAGGACCCGGGCGACGACGACACCTTCGGTGTCTCCCAGGTCGAGCAGTTCTCCTGGAAGGGCATCCTCGACTTCTCCACCTGCACCGAGTGCGGCCGCTGCCAGTCGCAGTGCCCCGCCTGGAACACCGGCAAGCCGCTCTCCCCGAAGCTCCTGATCATGTCGCTGCGCGACCACGCGCACGCCAAGGCCCCCTACCTCCTGGCCGGCGGCGGCAAGGACATGGAGGGCAACGAGAAGGCCACCGCCGAGCAGCTCAAGGACGTCCCCGCGGCCGCCCTCGCCGAGGCCGAGCGCCCGCTGATCGGGACCGCCGAGGAGAACGGCGTCATCGACCCGGACGTCCTGTGGTCCTGCACCACCTGCGGCGCCTGCGTCGAGCAGTGCCCGGTCGACATCGAGCACATCGACCACATCGTCGACATGCGCCGCTACCAGGTGATGATCGAGTCCGCGTTCCCGTCCGAGGCGGGCACGATGCTCAAGAACCTGGAGAAGAAGGGCAACCCCTGGGGGCTGGCCAAGAAGGCGCGCGTCGAGTGGACCAAGGAGGTCGACTTCGAGGTCCCGATCGTCGGCAAGGACGTCGAGGACCTCACCGAGGTCGACTACCTGTACTGGGTCGGCTGCGCCGGCGCCCTGGAGGACCGGGCCAAGAAGACCACCAAGGCCTTCGCCGAGCTGCTCCACATCGCGGGCGTCAAGTTCGCGATCATGGGCGGCGACGAGAAGTGCACCGGTGACTCCGCCCGCCGCCTGGGCAACGAGCCGCTGTTCCAGCAGCTCGGCCAGGAGAACGTGGCCATGCTGAACATGGCGTTTGGCGAAGACTCCGCCGAAGGTGAGGAAGGTGCGCCGGAGACGAAGAAGCCCAAGTCGTCGAAGAAGATCGTCGCGACCTGCCCGCACTGCTTCAACACCATCGCCAACGAGTACCCGCAGCTCGGCGGCGAGTACGAGGTCATCCACCACACCCAGCTGCTCCAGCACCTCATCGACGAGGGCAAGCTGATCCCGGTGACCCCGGTCGAGGGCCTGATCACCTACCACGACCCCTGCTACCTGGGCCGTCACAACAAGATCTACACCCCGCCCCGCGAGATCATCGCGAAGGTCCCGGGCCTGCGGAACGAGGAGATGCACCGCCACAAGGAACGCGGCTTCTGCTGCGGCGCCGGCGGCGCCCGGATGTGGATGGAGGAGCGGATCGGCAAGCGCGTCAACAACGAGCGCGTCGACGAAGCCCTCGCCCTCAACCCGGACATCGTCTCCACCGCCTGCCCGTTCTGCCTCGTCATGCTGACCGACTCGGTCAACGGCAAGAAGAACGACGGCCAGGCCAAGGAGTCCATCCAGGTCGTGGACGTCTCCCAGCTCCTCCTGGAGTCGGTGAAGACGCCCGCGGATCCGGCGGGTGAGCCGGAGCAGGTGGACGCACCGGAGCCGGAACCGGCAAAGTGACGTAACGCATCAACGCGATGAGCGGCCGGACCTGCCTCGGGGGCAGGACCGGCCGCTTTTCCGTGCCCGGGACGGGAGAGGGCTGGACGGGGCGGAACAGGGCGGGACGGGGCGGGCCCGGGTGGGGCATCGGACCGGGCGGGGCATCGGACCGGCCGCCGCATGTGAGCTCCGACATGTACGCGCGGACGCATCTGGAGCATCATGTGCCCCTGGAGAACGACCGCCGGACCGGGAAACGCACCCCGCCGACGGCAGCAGCCGCCATACGCCGAACAACGAACGAGGGCCCGTGCGCACACGCATCACGCACCCGCAGGCAACGACCACCACCACGGCCGCAGCCGCCCTCGCCGCAGGCTGCGCCGGTCTGCTGCTCGTGCTCACGGGCTGCGACAGCTCCTCGGCCGCCGGACCGTCCGCCTCCGCCACCACCGCCGACGCCAAGAACGGCGACCGCGCACCGGCCCCGCTCGACCCCGTCCCCCGCGGCGAGGGCAGCCGGGTCCCGTACGACTTCAACGGCGACGGCCACCGGGACCTCGTCATCAACGACCTGGTGAAGGCCCCCGAGGACCTGCACGGCGACGACGCGGGCATAGGCATCGTGTACGGCACCGAGGACAGCCCCCTGGACCCGGCCGTACGCCAGCTGCTGAACGCCCGCGCGAACGCGGCGAAGTCCGGGGACACCCTCCCCGCCGCGTTCGACGCCGAGGCCGCCTGCGACCTGGACCGGGACGGCTTCACGGACCTGGTCGTCTCCACCGACCCCCCGTACAACGGCGTCGGCGCCCCGCCCGTCCCCCTCCAGATCCTCTTCGGCTCTCCCGAGGGCCTCACCGGCAAGGCGGTCACCGTGCGGATCCCGGCGCAGGCCCGGTACGGCAAGGAGTGGCCCGAGCACCCGGTCTGCGGCGACTTCGACGGCGACGGCAACACCGACCTCGCGGTCACCGCGAGCGACGGCCGTATCTCCTTCCTGCGCGGCCCCTTCACCCGCGCCGGAGCCCCGAGGGGCGCGGAACTGCTCCCGGACGGCGGCCCGTACCTGTACGCCCCCGAGCCCAAGGCCGACACCGACGGCGACGGCTACGACGACCTCGTCGCCACCGCACGCCCGCGCACGCCCGGGAAGGCGGCCAAGGGCACGCTGCTGCTCGGCTCCGCGGACGGCCCGGCGCGCCCCGGCGGCACGTACACCTTCGCGCCGGAGGAGCTCCCCGAGGCCCCCCTGCGCGCGAAGGGCGCCACCCGCACCACGCTCCTCGCCCACGGCGACTTCGGCGGCGACAGCGATGAAGACGGCGCCAGCGATGGCGGCGGCAAGAAGGCGGAGACGGTGGTGCGGACGTACCGCGGCGAACGCCAGGACCTGGTCGCCCTGTACGCGGCGGGCACCACGGACGACCCGGTACTGACCTTCTCCACAACGGTGTTCCTCCCCTGAACTCCCCTACCGGCGCCCCCTAGGGGATGTCACAGCTCGGCCGCAATGGTGGCCGGGTCCCCCCGCCCCCCGCACCACACCTGCGAGGACCAGGTACGTTCGATGGGTGGCTGGATTCAGGATCGGACGCGGCCGGGACAACCGCACCCCGCAACAACCGCAGCAGCAGCGGCAGCAGCCGTACGGAGGGCAAGCACCACAGCCGCCGTACGGTGCTCCGTCGTGGCCGACGGCAGGAGCCGACGGCAACGGCGCGGCGCCGCCGCCGTACGGAGCTCCCCAGGGCGCCCCGTACACCGGCGGCGGCTACGCGGGCAACGGGCACGACGGCAGACACGGCGGACACGGACAGGGCCCGCACGGGACCCGCGGCGGGCACGGCGAGCCGGAGTACTTCGGCGACCCCTACGCAGACCCCGCGCCCCACGACCCGTACGCCAACAACCCGGGTCACACACAGGCGTTCAGCATCAACGACGACCCGTACGGCGACGGCGACACCTACCGCGCCGGTTCCGCCCCCGCCCAGCCCGCCGGCCCGCGCCTGGGCTGGAAGGAGCTGCTGACCGGCATCGTGACCCGCCCCGGCCCGACGTTCTGGCAGATGCGGGACTACCCCGTCTGGGGCCCGGCGCTGATCGTCACGTTCCTCTACGGCCTGCTCGCACTGTTCGGCTTCGACCAGGCGCGCGACGAGGCGATCGACGCACCCGTCGCGACGGCCGTCCCGTACGTCCTCTTCACCGGCGTCGGCTTCGTCATCGGCGGCCTGGTCCTCGGCGCGGTGACCCACACCCTGGCCCGCCAGCTCGGCGGCACGGGCTCGTGGCAGCCGACGGTGGGCCTGTCGATGCTGATCATGTCGATCACCGACGCCCCGCGGCTGATCTTCGCCGTCTTCCTGGGCGGCGAGAACTCCCTGGTCCAGATCCTGGGCTGGCTGACCTGGCTGGCGGCCGGCGCGCTGTTCACGTCGATGGTGAGCAAGTCGCACGACCTGCCGTGGCCGAAGGCGCTGGGAGCGTCGGGGATCCAGCTGATCGCGCTGCTGTCGATCATCAAGCTGGGCACGATCTGAGGCTGGGCACAGCACACGAGAAGGCCCCCGGGCGCGCCTTGGGTTCTAACGGTCCTCGCAACACCCACGATCTGTGGGAGTTGCGAGGACCGTGGCCGTTGAGCGGGTTGATCTTGCGGGGTTGAAGGAGCGTTTCCTTGCACGGCTGGATGCCGTGGGGAACGTGACGGTGGTGGCGCGTGAGCTGGGTGTGAACCGGAACACGGCGTTCGGTTGGGCTCGGAGATCCGGTCGCGGGTCGGTACGTCTGCCGCGGCGGCATCCGCGGCGGGAGGAGTACGAGCAATTGCGGGCCACGGGCGCCTCGCAGTCCGAGGCGGCCCGGCGCATCGGGGTGAACAGGCGCACAGCCAGGGACTGGGACCAGGGCGTCAAGAAAACTCGCACCACGCGGACCTACGCCGACGGCCGCCGTGTCGATTACGCGGCGGGGACCGCCACGATGTTCGGTGTGACCACAGCATCGATGGGTCTGGCGACCCTGGACAAGCAGCTGCACCCCAGGTTCCTGGCTCTTTCCGAGCGCGAGCGGATCCGGGATCTGCTCGCGGTGGGCCACTCGCTGCGGGCGATCGGACGCGCCCTGGGCCGGCCCGCCAGCACGATCAAGCGGGAGATCGATGCGAACTCGGGCGTCGAGGGCTATCAGCCCTATGCGGCCCACCGCGCAGCCGCAGCACGCCGGCCCCGGCCCAAGGACCGCAAGCTGCTACGCGAGAGCCGGCTGCGCCGCTTCGTCCAGGACGGCTTGCGGACACGATGGTCGCCGGAGCAGATCTGCCACGCTCTGCGCAAGGAGCATCCCGACGACCAGAGCATGCGGGTGAGCGTGGAAACGATCTACCAGGCACTGTATTTCCAGGCCCGTGGCGGCCTGAAGCGGGAAGTGCAGGCAGCAATCCGCTCCGGTCGCACCCGCCGCAAAGCACGCCGGGACCCCGAGCGGCGCACGCCACGGTTCACCGACCCAATGGTCATGATCAGCGATCGTCCCGCCGCTATCGAGGACCGGGCCGTTCCCGGGCACTGGGAAGGCGACCTGATCATCGGAGCCAGCAGCCGCTCCGCGATCGCCACCCTGGTCGAGCGGAGCACCCGCTACACCATGCTGGTCCACCTGCCCGGCGGAGCCCACGACGCCGAAACCGTCCGTGACGGCCTCGTCCGCACCATCCAGACCCTGCCCGCACATCTGCGGGGATCGCTCACCTGGGACCAGGGAAGCGAGATGGCACGCCACCAGCAGTTCACCCTGGCCACCGGCATGCCCGTCTACTTCTGCAACCCCGCCTCACCCTGGCAACGCGGCTCCAACGAGAACACCAACGGCCTGCTCCGCCAGTACTTCCCCAAAGCCACCGACCTCAGCCTCCACAGCCCCGAAGACCTCGAACACGTCGCCCAGGAACTCAACGGCCGCCCACGCAAGACGCTCGACTGGGATACCCCAGCCGAGCGTCTACGTGATCTACTCACCACCTAAAACCAAGTGGTGTTGCGATGACCCCTGGAACCCAAGCGCGTTCTGCGCACCCGGGGGCCTTCTCACGTACTACGCGCGGCAGCCTACGTCCGTACGGCGTCCGTACGGTACGGGGCTACGCGTCCAGAACCTGCCCGGCCCGCCGCACGACGGGCTTCTCGACGCTCCAGGGGAAGTTGATCCACTGATCGGTCTTCTTCCACACGTACTCGCACTTCACGAGGGAGTGGGACTTCTCGTAGATGACGGCGCTGCGGACCTCGGCGACGTGGTCGACGCAGAAGTCGTGGACGAGCTTGAGCGTCTTGCCGGTGTCGGCGACATCGTCGGCGATCAGAACCTTCTTGTCGGAGAAGTCGATCGCGTTGGGCACGGGCGCCAGCATGACGGGCATCTCCAGGGTGGTCCCGACCCCGGTATAGAACTCCACATTCACGAGGTGGATGTTCTTGCAGTCGAGGGCGTAGGCGAGCCCGCCCGCGACGAAGACCCCACCACGCGCGATGCTGAGCACGACATCGGGCTCGTACCCGTCGTCGGCGACGGCCTGCGCCAGCTCGCGCACCGCCCGCCCGAAGCCCTCGTAGGTGAGGTTTTCCCGCACGTCACTAGCCATGTTCGATCACACCTGGGTCCGATGGAAATTCTGGAACGACCGCGAGGCCGTCGGACCCCGCTGCCCCTGGTACCGCGACTCGTACCGCTCGGAGCCGTACGGGAACTCGGAGGGCGAGGTCAGCCTGAACAGGCACAGCTGCCCGATCTTCATGCCCGGCCAGAGCTTTATGGGCAGGGTCGCGAGGTTCGACAGCTCCAGGGTCACGTGCCCGGAGAACCCCGGGTCGATGAACCCGGCCGTCGAGTGCGTCACCAGCCCGAGCCGCCCGAGCGAACTCTTCCCCTCCAGCCGCGAGGCCAGGTCGTCGGGGAGCGAGATCACCTCGTACGTGGACGCCAGCACGAACTCCCCGGGGTGCAGGATGAACGCCTCGTCCCCCTCCGGCTCGACCGTGCGCGTCAGGTCGGGCTGCTCGACGGCGGGGTCGATGTGCGGGTACCGGTGGTTCTCGAACACCCGGAAGAAGCGGTCCAGCCGCACGTCGATGCTCGACGGCTGCACCATCGACGGGTCGAAGGGATCAATGCGGACTCGGCCGGCGTCGATCTCGGCCCGGATGTCCTTGTCTGAGAGAAGCACGTCCCGAGGATACGCAGAAGGCACGAGCCCGCCCCAACCGGACCACCCGGGGGCCGGGCAAACCGGGCCAGCGAGGGAGCGCGGGAAAGCAGAGGCAGAGGGCAGGGCAGGGGCGAGGCAACGGCCACGGCCACCACGCACGCCCCCTGTCCCCTGCCCCCCGCCCCTACGGCCCCCATCTACCGCTTCTCGAACCCCACAGGAACGGCCTGCCGCAACCGTGCACACCGGGGGCACCGGATCAACCGCCCCGGCCCGATCCGGTCGGCCCCGAGCTGCTGCATCGGGAACGACGAGGTAGCGAAAACGTGCCCTTCGGCACAGCGGACGACGGTGCGCTCCATCGACTCCATCAAGTCCCTTCCCCAACAGCATATGGACGAGACCGCCACATTAGGGGATGAACAGGACGTCACCGCAAGCGGCACTCCGACCAGTCACGCTACGCCCCCAACTCCCGCCCACCACAACCGCGTCCACCCGGCCCACCGCACGGAACACACACCGAACAGGCCCCACGGCTCATCCGCCGGGGGCCTGACATGGGGTACAGTGTGTGACGATGCAGCGCCGATCATCGGCGCGCTTCGCGGGTGTAGTTTAATGGTAGAACATGAGCTTCCCAAGCTCAGAGCGCGAGTTCGATTCTCGTCACCCGCTCCACGACTGAGGCCCAGGTCATCGACCCGGGCCTTGTTTGTTGTCTGGACCTGTCTAGGTGTCGCGCACCAGGTCCGCACCGTGTGGCGCGCGACCCGGACAGGCCAGGACCGCGATGCTCTGGCAGCCGCCTTCCACCGGGCCTCCCCGCAACCGCCATGCGGAGAGTACGGGCCCCTTCCACCTCCTTGCCACCGCGCGCCTCGTCGTCTCGCAGCGAGAACTGGGCGCCAGGCGTCCGCGGCCTCACCTCGCAGCTACCAATTCGTCCATGCCAGCCGACCGTGAACGATCTTGGTAACGCGGTGCAGGAATGAGATCCTGTTCGCATCTGCATTCAGTGAACGCAGCTTTGCACGGGGGGACTTCACACTGTGGCTGTAACCGTGCCCGATTGGGCCGACACCATGCTTGACGTCATCGGGATCAACTGGCCGAACGTCGACGAAGACGCGTACCGGGACATGGCCGACGCTCTCCGGGAGTTCGCCGAAGATGTCGAGGACGACGGTCACCTTGCCAACCAGCACGTTCAACGTCTGCTGTCCTCCGGCAGCGGTGAAGCCCTCGACGCGCTCAACGGTCACTGGGGCAAGGTCAAGAACAAGCACGTGAAGGACCTGGCCAGTGGCGCGCGAACGATCGCCGGCGCGCTGGACAACGCGGCCACGGCAATCGAGGCCATGAAGTACGCGGCACTCGTCCACCTGGGCGTGCTCGCCGGCAAGGCGGGCATCTCCATGGCGTTGATACCGGTGACCGGCGGGCTGTCCATGCTCATCGGCGGGGCGGCCATCGCGGTCGCTCAGCAGGCCATCCGCCGGATCATCAAGGAGTGCATGGAGGAGGTCGTCGGTTACATCGTCTCCGCTCTGACCGAGCCGGCCGTCGCCGCGCTGGAGAACATGGCCGCGGATCTCGCCGTACAGGTCGGTGCCAACGCGCTCGGCCTCCAGGACGGCGTCGACATGAACCAGGTCGGCCAGTCGGGCAAGGAGGGCTTCAACGAAGGAGTGGCGGGGGCCAAGGACTCCCTTCAACTCGCCTCCGCCGACGGTCCCGGCCCCGCGCCCGGCAAGGGAGTGCACATCGAGCACGCGGAGCACACCCGCGCGGGCACCAAGCTGAACCTGGTCAGCGTCGACGTTCACGGCAAGACGGCGGGAAAACTGTCCAAGGCCAGGACGCATCATGGACGAAGTCGAGGCAAGGACGACATCGCCGGCGCCCTGGACCCCGTGATCGACAAGGCCATGAAGGCGCTCGGCAAGGCCAACAAGGCCATGGGCGACCACTTCGGCAAGACACTGCCGAAAGCGGTCAAGGAGATATCCGAGACCCAGAAGAAGATCGAACTGGACATCAAGGAGATGATGTCCAAGGGCGTAAAGGTGCGGAAGGGCGACAAGGAAGACGGCCCGCGCCCCGATGCGCCCCGGGACTCCGCCCGCACCAAGGCCGACGCGCTGAAGAACGCCAAGGACGAGCCGCGCCGCAACGCGATCTCGCTGGAGAAGAAGACCTGCGAGAACGACCCGGTGGACGTCGCCACCGGGGAGATGACCCTGCCGCAGACCGACCTGGCCCTGCCCGGAGTCCTTCCTCTCGTCCTTCGCCGGACCCACCTCTCCGGCTATCGCTACGGCCAGTGGTTCGGCCGCAGTTGGGCCTCCACGCTGGACGAGCGGATCGAGCTGGACCCACTCGGCGGGGGCGCGGTGTGGTCCAGGGAGGACGGTTCGCTCCTCGTCTATCCGCGGCTGCCCCTGGCCGAGGACGACGACGGGGTGCTCCCCGTGGAAGGCCCACGGCTCCCCCTGCGGCACGGAGGCCAGAGCAACGGCGAAACCACCTACCTCGTCACCGATCCCCGTTCCGGTCTGACGCGTTCCTTCCGCGGCGGCCCGTACAACGCGTCCCCCGCCTACTGGCTCAGGGAGATCGAGGACCGCAACCTCAATCGGATCGACTTCGCCCGCCTCGGGGACGGCAGTCCGACCGCCGTCGTCCACTCCGGGGGCTACCGGGTCGCCCTGGCCGTCGAGGACTCCCGCGTACGGGAGCTGTCCCTGCGTACGCCGGACGGTCCCGTCACGGTCATGCGCTACGGCTACGACCCTCTCGGCAACCTCGACGCCGTCATCAACTCGTCCGGTCTGCCGCTGCGTTTCACGTACGACCCGGACGACCGGATCACCTCGTGGACCGACCGTAACGACTCCACGTTCCGCTATGTGTACGACGATGCCGGCCGCGTGGTCCGCACGGTCGGCCCGGACGGCTATCTGTCGTCCACGTTCGCCTACGACGTCCATCCGGAGACGGGCGACCGCGTCAGCCGGTACACGGACTCCCTCGGCGCGACCAAGATCCACCAGTTCAACGACCGGCTCCAGGCCGTCGCGGAGATCGATGCGCTGGGCGGCGTCACCCACCGCAGCTTCGACCGGTACGACCGGCTGCTGTCCCGGACCGACCCGCTCGGTCGTACCACGACGTACACCTACGACGATCGTGGAAACCCGGTCCGGGTCGAGCACCCCGACGGCACCGTCGCCCGGGTCGAGTACAACGAGTTGAACCAGCTCGCCGCCGTCACCGGGGCCGACGGCGGGACTTCACGGCAGGATTACGACGGCCGGGGCAACCCGACGCTCTTCACCCGGCCGGACGGGTCCACCACCCGACTCACCCATGGCCCGCAGGGCCAGCTCATCGGAGTCGACGACTCCCTGGGCGCGCTGGACCGGCTGCGCTGTGACGCGGCCGGTCTTCCGCTGGCGGTCCGCGGGCCGCTCGGTACGGTCACCCGCTACATCCGGGACGCGTTCGGACGCCCGGTGCGCATCACCGACCCCCAAGGCCGCACCACCGAGCTGGAGTGGACGGTCGAGGGCAAGCTCGCCCACCGGACGGATCCCGACGGCTCGCAGCAGGCGTGGACGTACGACGGCGAGGGCAACTGCCTTGCGCACACCGACGCGGCGGGCGGCGAGACCCGCTTCGAGTACACCCACTTCGATCTGGTCTCCGCCCGCACCACACCGGGCGGCGCACGCCAGGAGTTCACCCACGACACCGAGTTGCGCCTGACCCGGGTCACCAACCCCCAAGGTCTGACCTGGGACTACACCTACGACGCGGCAGGCCGTACCAGCGCGGAGACCGACTACGACAGCCGCACCCTCCGCTACTCCCACGACTCCTGCGGCCAACTCATCTCCCGTACGAACGGACTCGGCCAGACGGTCCGCTACGAACGCGACCTCGCGGGCCGGGTCACCGCCAAGGACGCCGACGGGAGCGTCACGCGCTTTGCCTACGACATCCACGGACGCCTCGCCTCGGCGACGGGCCCGGACAGCGAGCTGTCGTACGTACGGGACAGCTCGGGCAGGGTTCTGCGGGAGGTGTGCGATGGCCGCGAACTGGTCAACACCTACGACGAGATCGGGCGGCGCACCCGTCGGGTCACCCCGTCCGGTGCGGTCAGCTCCTGGTCCTTCCCGGCCGGTCGCGCCGAGCTGACCGCCTCCGGCCACCGGCTGGGCTTCCACTTCGACGAGACGGGTCGCGAGACCGGCCGCCGGATCGGTGACGCGCTGACCGTCGACCTCGCGTACGACCCGGCGGGGCGCCTGATCGACCAGCTCGTTCGGACGACCGGTGACCGGGTTCTCCAGCGCCGCACGTATACGTACCGTCCCGACGGCCATCTCGCTTCGGCCGAGGAGCTGACCGGAGGCCGCAAGCGGCTGGAGGTCTCCGGTGACGGCCGGGTCACCGGTGTCACGGCGGAGAACTGGTCGGAGCGGTACGCGTACGACGAGGCAGGGAACCAGACCAGTGCCTCCTGGCCCGGTGCGGGCGACGCCTCCGGGCCGCGCGAGTACGCCGGAACGCGCATCACCCGTGCGGGCCGTGTCCGGTACCAGCACGACGCCCAAGGCCGGGTGATCCTGCGCCAGAAGACCCGTCTCTCCCGCAAGCCCGAGACCTGGCACTACGGCTGGGACGCGGAGGACCGCCTCGTCTCGGTCACCACGCCGGACGGTACGCGCTGGCGCTACCTCTACGACGCCCTGGGACGGCGCTCGGCCAAGCAGCGCCTGGCCGAGGACGGGGCGACGGTGGTCGAGGTGGTGACCTTCACCTGGGACGGCGACACCCTCTGCGAACAGACCACGTCCACGACGGGCTCCCCGGATTCCGTCGCCCTCACCTGGGACCACGACGGTGTGAAGCCGGTGACCCAGGTGGAACGCCGGCTCGTGGACCAGGCGGAAGTCGACAGCCGCTTCTTCGCGATCATCACCGACCTCGTCGGCACGCCTCGTGAACTGGTCGACGAACAGGGCGAGGTGGCGTGGCGCACCCGTTCCGCCCTGTGGGGAGCCACGTCATGGAACCGCGACGCCGACGCGTACACGCCCCTGCGCTTCCCCGGCCAGTACTTCGACCCGGAGTCGGGCCTCCACTACAACCGCCACCGCCACTACGACCCCGAGTCGGGCCGCTACCTCTCCCCCGACCCGCTCGGTCTGACCCCCGCCCCGAACGCGGTCACCTACGTCGACGACCCCACGCGGTGGATCGACCCGCTGGGTCTTGCGGGGTGCCCGCACCGGAGCGGGGAACACAAGCACAGCGTGGTGCTGGGCATCAACAAGAAGCCCGATTTTGCCTCGAATTCCCTCGCCACGCATCTCCGCGCCAACGGCGATCCGGGAGCCCACACCTACAACGGGGACGACTATGCCGGAGTCGAGGAAAGCGGGCCGGTCTGGATGACCAACGTGATGGGGGCCATCGGGGATCGCGGTACCACTTTGTCGATCACGCTCGACGGAATGCCCAACAGCAGTGGCAGGATCGGGAACTGGAGCTCACCCGAGGATATTGTGGACGCTTTCCAGAGCGCGGCACAGAATGGAGCTCCGTTCAACACCCTGCACGAGGACAACTACCCGGGCCAAGGCCACGGCACAGCATGGGAAATGAGCGAAGTCGCCTACGCAGTACGTAATTACGATGGGGCAGCCGCGTGGGGAGACCCAGATGACGAACGTCCTGGGCGACCGTGGGAGGAGATAAAGTGGTACACCCGAAACGAGGAGGGGGGATACAAGGAAGTCACCGTACCCAAGCCGAGCATTCCCGAGATACAACCAGACCTGTCGAACCTGCCGGCACACCTGAGGTAACGAAAATCATGGCGAGCAACGAAAAGTCCCGAAGTGCGGCTGAGATCGTGGCAGCAGAGTGGTCCGATATCCTGTCCTACGGCACGGACCTCATCAATCCGGCCGTTCCCCGAGCTGCTTACCAGCACCCGTCGCTGCGCGAGCTCTGGCCCATGGTCAGCCACGGCGTCCTGTACCTGAGCCGGTGCACCCAGTACCCGTGGTCACGTGATGTGGGAACGGCTTTCCCTCAAAGCGCGGGCGGCTACCGAGTGCGCCGTGAGTCCGATAAGACCCTCATCGGTGTGGCCGCCACTGTCGAAGAGGCCTACGAGTTGATCGCAGCCAATCTCCCTGACAACTGCGGACCCGCCGTAGTCGGCACTGCGGACGACCTGTGATCGCAGCGCCGTCCCACAGGGGGGCCGCGCCGGCATGGCGGCTCACGGGGCGGATGGTGCACGAAGACCAGTCGGCGGTGCTGCTGAGGCGCAAGCGGACCTGCTCCGTACGGACAGGAGTCGAATCACCGTGCGGGCGGCCCACTGCGCGGTCATCGGACCCGTCACTCTTCGATCGAACGCTTCAGGTGATCCGCGATCACGAACAGCCAGTCCTTACGGAAAGGAGGGGTACTGCTCCAGTCCCTCGTCCCCTTGCTCGGGACCCCTGCCACGCCAGCCACGGGGATCAGAAAGGGCTCGCCGCGCTCAGCGAGGGCTGAAACATGGGGAACTATGCTCGAATCAGAGCGCTCCTGCAGGAGACGGACACCACAAGACTGAGCCCCCAGTGCATCCCTCCCATGTTCCGTGCACTCGTGGAGCGTGGACGCCCCACGAGTGCACGACCGCTAGGATCCGCCGGGTGGACGATGACATGCTCATTACGGCGCGCGTTCGGGTCCATCTCGTACCGGCGGTGCCGGCGCTGGCCAATCCGCCCTGGCAGCGCGATGTATGGCTCGATCCGTCCACGTTCGAGAACCTGGACCACATCTTCCACACTCTGTTCGACGACTTCTGCGATGCCGACCACCCAGAGCGGCACCTCGGCATTGGCCTGCGTACCGAAGAAGAGGTCGCACTCATGCGGCAGCTCGGCGCCGCGCTCGACACCGCCCAGACAGAGGCCCCGAACGAAACGGACGCGGAATACTTGCGCGCCGACAGTTGGCCGCAGGTCGTGGCCATCGCCGGCCGCCTCGCTCAGGTCATGATCGCCAATGACCTCGGCGAGCTTCTCGCACTGCATGAGGCCCGGGTAACAAGCGAAGCACCACAGTGAGGCGCGTTGCGGCATCGCCTCCTCCACCACGGCAGGGTCATCGCGACCAGCGGCAGCCATCGCCAACAAGGCCGTCTCGTCCGTCCGTGCCGGCATTCCGGATCAGAGGCTGACCACGGTCCTCCGAGGAGAGTGCCCGAGCGACACCGTTCCGCAGCCCCGGGCCGTCCGATCTGCCTCTGATGAGAGCTCCTCCGTTCGGCGCTTCCTCGTCGATGCCGTGCCACTACGTGCCAGTCGTAGGGGTAAACAGCGGTGAACAGCGACCTTCCGCAGACTCCGGCAGCACCGCACGAGAGAGGCATCACCGCAGGTCACGTCACTCTTCTGGCTCGAGCGCCGGGTGATTCCCAAGCTCAGAGCGCGAGTTCGATTCTCGTCACCCGCTCCGCATGAAGCCCCAGGCCGACGGCCGGGGGCTTCTTTGTTGTTACAAGCCCGATCAGGCACCCCGCGCCCGCTCTGCACCCGACGTGCCCGTCGGCTCCTTCCGGCCGCCCGCACCCCACGGGCGTGTATGTCAACTATGATAGTTGCTATATGCTTCAGCATATGGAGACGAAGACGTACACAACCATCGACCTGCGCAAGGGGATGGGCGAGATCCTGGACCGGACCCGGATCGCCGGCGAGGCCGCCGCCATCACCCGCAAGGGAAAGACGGTCGCCTACCTGGTGCCGGCCGAGTGGTTCGAGCAGATGGCCCGCGGGCACCAGTCGCACGAGGACCGACGCGAGGCGGCCTGACCCACCCTCCACACCAAGGAGCACGAACCATGCCCGCCCACGCACTCCACTTCGATGGGTACGAGGGGGAACCCCTGCGGTTGCCGCCCATGCCCGAACACACGCCTCAAGCACTTCGGTTGGCGATTCAGGAACACACTCCGCACCTCCTCCCGGACTTTGAGGCTCACTGGAAGCGCGTCATTGGTGACGCCTTCAACATCACCCCAGTGCCGGCCTTCATGCGCCTGTGGTGGACGCAGTACGCCATCGCTCGGAATCCCGTCCTCGACTCGCACCTTCGCGACCTCGAAGCCCGCGCCGCCAAGTCCGAGGATCCCGAGGAGTCCATCCGGCTTCTGGAGGAGTACAGCCGCCTCCGGCACGAAGCCGCTGAGAGGAAGCCCGGAGAGTGATCGACGAACCACTCCGGCCGCCTTGGCAAATGGACTGGACGAAGCAGGCGCAGCACGACTTCCAGAACATGCCCGCCGAAGGCAGTGACCTGGTCATGAGTGCCCGTGCGGAACTGATCACTGCCGAAGACCCGTACTTCCGGGGAATCGACGCCGATGCCTCGCTCCCGCACTGGATGACCGTCCGACCGCTGGCCTCCACGAGCCCCGGTGGCCCCCACATCGTGGACCTGGCCGGCGGACGCGGCTGGCTCATCTACACTTTCATGCGCCGCCAAGCCGACCCACAGATCGTCGTCACCGACGCCTTCTGGGCCTGACGTCTGCGCCACCGCAGCGTCTGCACCACGGGCGGCTTCCGTTTCCTGTCACCCGCTCCAGCAAAACCTCAGGTTGATGACCTGCCTCGACGTGCCCCATCCGTGCCCTTCAGAGCGGAGAACAGCGGTCACGTACGGCTCCCAGGGGGGCGCAGACAACTACCCCACTCCCGGCAACCGTGCAGGTCAGAGCCGCCCCGTCCACTCAAGCACCCGTGATTCCCAAGCTCAGAGCGCGAGTTCGATTCTCGTCACCCGCTCCATAATGAAGGCCCTGGTCAGAGACCGGGGCCTTTCTTGTGTTCAGCGCCGTCCTGAGGTGTGGAGGCTGTGGGGACGGCTGGAACCACGTGGTTGCGGATGGGCGTGGTGTCCTAGCGTGTGCGGAAGTGAACGGCGACGACTCGCGTATGGGGGAGGCTTCCGGTGGGTAACGAGGTAGCGCTGGCGGACCGGATTGCCGAGCGGCGGGCCGGGGTCGGGGATCCGCGGGCTCTGGTGGGCGAGCTGCGGCGGGCGTTGGTGTTGGTGCCGTTCGACGGTGGCGGGTTGTGGACTGCCGAGTTCGGTGGGGTGCGGTGGGTGTGCGGGTTCACCGATGAGACTGCGTTGGCCCGGTTCGCCGAGCAGCGGGCTGTTGTGGACGGGTCCGGGGCTGCGGAGCGGGCATGGGAGTACGCGGAGTTCCGGGGGGCTCGGCTGCTGGATGAGGTCATTCCGGCGATGGGGGTGCCGGCCGGGGTCGCGGTGAATGTGGCCGATCCGGACGGGTCGATGCTGTTTCCGCCGGTGGTGGGGATCGTTCCGGATGCCGTCGCCGTCGACGCGGACGAAGCGGACAGGGGGCATGACCTGTGAGCGGTACGGGGGCGGAGGACCTCAACGTCGATCCGGTCAGTGTTCAGCAGATCACCACCGGGCTGCGGGAAGCCGTGGCCGAGTTGAAGGAGATCGGCACCGGTACGGGGGCGGTGTTGGGCAAGGGGCTTTCGAAGCTGTCGATGACCGGTATGGAGGCCGGGCATCACGGGCTGTCGGTGGACTTCGAGGACTTCTGCGAGCAGTGGGAGTGGGGTGTTCGGGCGCTGGTCCAGGACGCCAACGCGATCGCGGCGAAGCTAGGGCTCGCGGCGGGGATCGTGTGGGAGGAGGACCAGTACGTCCAGGGCACGTTGAAGATCGTCGTCAACGCGGGCGTGGGAAATCCGCATGCTTCCGAGGACGAGATCGTCAAACAGGACTGGGGCGATGTGTTCACCCCGGACTACCTGAGCCCGGACTACAGCCGCGAGTCGTTCGAGCGGACGGCCGACGAGGCCGGGCAGACCTGGAAGGACACCGGACGTGCACTCGTCACCGAGGGCAACGGCGGGCGTCAGGCGGACCAGCTCAACGAGATGTTCGGCGTGGACCAGGAGGCGTTCGACCGGTCCGTGGACGACACGTTCGGGCCTTCGCCCGGGGAGCGGGCGCGGCAGCAGGAGCAGCGGGGCGGCGGGGGGAACTAGGTCATGGGTTTCAAGGATTTCGTCAGTGACATCACGCCCGATGTCGTCGAGGACGCGGTCGAGGACGGTGTCGAGTGGGCCGGTGACCGGGTCGAGGACGCCGGGAACTGGACCGGTGACCGGCTGGACGATGCCGGCTGGGAGTCCGGGGCGGACTGGGTCAGGGAGAAGTCCCGGTCCGTGGCGAACCGGATGGGCGCCGAGGTCGACGAGATGGACCTCGGGCAGACCGATGACAAGTCCAAGCTGATCTACGGCAGCCCGTCCAAGATCCGGTCCAGCGCCACTCACCTGCGTAAGTTGCAGGGCTCGTTCGACAAGGTCGGCGGCGGGCTCAAGGGCGTGGACTCCTCCGCGCTCAAGGGGCAGGCGGCGGAGGCGTTCCGGGGCTCGGTGTCGATCGAGCCGCCGAAGTGGTTCAAGGCCGCCGACGCCTTCGAGAAGGCGGCCGGCGCGCTCGACTCCTTCGCCGGGACCGTGGAGTGGGCCCAGGGGCAGGCGCAGACCGCCATCGACAAGTGGAAGGCCGGGACGAAGGCGTCGGAGGAGGCCAGGGACGCGTACAACGAGAAGACGACCACGTACAACAAGGCCGTCGACGTCTACAACGCCAAACCCTCCGACGACCGCGATCCCTCCGCACTTCCGCCCAAGCCGGGTGCATTCAGCGATCCGGGCACGGGGCGGATGGAGGAGGCGCAGGAACTGCTCGGCGAGGCGCGTAAGCAGCGCAACACGGCGGCCGAGACCGCGCGCAAGGCAGTGGCGGCGGCGCGGGACTCCGCGCCGGCGAAGCCGCGGTACTCGGAGCAGGCCATGGACGGGCTCGCCGAGTACCAGGTCATCAAGACGCATATCGCCGGTGGAGTCTTCAAGGGCGCGGCGGGCATCCTGAACTTCGCGCGCAGCGTCAACCCCACGGACCCGTACAACATCACCCACCCCGCCGAGTACGCGCTCGCGCTCAACAACACCGCCGCCGGGCTCGTCCGGGTCGCCAACGACCCCTGGGGCACCGGCAAGCAGATGATCGACGGGTTCATGAAGGACCCCGCCGAAGGGTTCGGCCGGCTCCTGCCCGACCTGGCCCTCACCGTCGCCACCGGCGGCGCCGGGGCCGGCGTCAAGGGCGCTCGGGTGGTGAAGGAGGCCGCCGACCTCGCCTCCGACGCCCGCAAGCTGGAGAACCGCTCACCCGAAGGCACCCACAACCGGCCCGACAGCGAACGCACCAGCGAGGGCACCGACCCGGTCGACCTCGCCTCCGGCCGCATGTTCCTGCCCCAGACCGACGTCGTCCTGCCCGGCGTACTGCCCCTCGCCTTCACCCGCCGGGCCGAATCGGGCTACACCGCGGGCCGGTTCTTCGGACCCTCCTGGTCCTCCACCGTCGACGAACGCCTGGAGATCGACGCCAACGGCGTTATCCACGTCACCGACGACGGGCTGCTGATCACCTATCCGCACCCCGTCCCAGGGCTGCCCACCCGCCCCGAAAGTGGCACCTCCCGCTCCACCCTGAACCGCGACGAGGAGGGCGGCTACACCGTCACCGACCCGGACAGCGGTCACACACACCACTTCACCGCCCCGTCCGGAACTGAGCCTGGCGAGAACGGGACCGCCTGGCTCGTCCAGATCAGCGACCGCAGCAACAACACCATCAGCATCGACCGAACCGACGACGGCACACCCCAGGCACTCGTCCACTCCGGTGGCTACCACCTGCAATTGATTACGGCCGAGGGGCTCGTCACCGGTCTGGCTCTGCTCAGCACCACGGACATCTGGGAGGAAGTCACCGCCTGCGCTGGTGCGGCTCGTCAACTGCGCACCTACGGCTACACGGACGGCAACCTCACCACTGTCACAAAGCAGTCAGGTGCCGCACTCATCTTCACCTACGACGACCGGCGGAGGGTGACAGCTTGGGAGGACTCCAACAGGAGCCGCTACAACTACGTTTACGACGAGTCGGATCGTGTCATCGCACAAGGTGGCGATGCGGGCCACTTCCAACTCACCTTGGCATACAGCGAACCCCATCCCTCCACGGGTCATCGCAGCACCGTCCTGACAACAGCCGACGGCCGCTGCACACGCCATCTCATCGACAGCAGGTGCCGATTCCTCGCCACCACCGACCCGTTGGGGAACACCAGTCAGGACACCTTCGACACAGCCGGGAACCGGCTGACGCACACCGACGCGCTGGGTCACCTCACCACGTTCGTGTACGACGAGGAGGGCAGAACCGTCGGCGTTCAGCAGGCGGACGGCACACGACTGCGCGTGACACGCAATCAGTTGGGGCTGGTGACCCAATTCGTCGAAGCGGACGGTTCCCGCCGCCTGCAGGAGTTCGATGACTTCGGCAACCTCACCGCGGTCACCGAACCGGGCGGCGGCACCACCCGCTACACCCATGACTCAGCGGGCCGCATCACGTCGGTCACCGATGCGCTAGGACACGTGACCGGCTTCCGCTGCAACCGCGCAGGGCTACCGGTGGAGGTCACCGACCCTCTCGGGGGCGTCAGCCGATACGACCGGGACACGCTGGGCCGTCCCACGCGTGTCACCGATCCGCTGGGCGCCGTCACCCTGTTGCGGTGGACTGTGGACGGTGAACTCCTCGAGCGCACGAACCCCGACGGTGCCACGGAGTCGTGGACTTACGACGGGGAGGGCAATCGGCTGACCCACACAGATGCCGGCGGAACGAGCCATTTCGAATACACCCACTTCGACCTGCTGTCGGCCCGTACCGACCCCGACGGGTCCCGGTTCGAGTTCGCCCACGACGCGGCCCTGCGACTCGTCCAGGTCACCAACTCGCAGGGCCTCACCTGGTCATACTCCTACGACCAGGCAGGCCGGTTGGTTGACGAGACCGACTTCGACGGTCGCACCGTGAGCTATGTCCTCGACGCGGCCGGGAGGATGCTCGCCTCGGTCACTCCGCTGGGCGAGACCATTTCCTACGTTCGCGATGCCCTCGGACGCGTCATCCGTAAGGACGTAGCGGGGCGGGTGACAACGCTCGCGTACGACGCTGGGGGACGGCTGGTGCAGGCGAACAACCCGGACACGGAGCTGATCTACCAGTACGACCGAGCTGGGCGCGTGAAGACGGAACTAGCCGACGGCCGGGCCACCACATACGCGTACGACGCTTTGGGCCGGCGGACCCGTCGAGTCACTCCCACAGGCCAGCGCACCACATACCGGTACGACGCGGCGGGACGGCTCACCGAGACGACCGCCGGTGAACGACGTATCACCTTTACTCACGACGCCGCCGGCCGGGAATCGGGACGTGTCGTCGATGACGCCTGCACCCTCGCCTTCGTCCGGGATGTGGCGGGCCGTCTCAGCGGCCAGCAACTTATCGGGCGCGATCGCACCGTCCTGAGCACGCGCGCTTACACCTACCGCGCCGACGGATACCTCATCGGCCTGGACGACTCACTGAACGGCCCCCGCCGCTTCGATCTGGACAGAGCCGGTCGCGTCACCAAGGTCACCGCCACCAACTGGAACGAGTCTTACGACTACGACGACGCCGGCAACCAGACCGCCGCCGATTGGCCTTCCTCCCACCCGGGCAGTGACTCCACCGGCCCTCGTTCCTACACCGGTTCCACCATCAACCGTGCTGGGAACACGCGGTACGAGCACGACGCCGGCGGACGCACCACCCTCCGCCAGAAGGTCAGGCTCTCCCGCAAGCCGGATACCTGGCGGTACGAGTGGGATCCTGAGGACCGCCTCACTGCTGTCACCACTCCGGACGGGACCCGGTGGCGGTATCGCTACGACCCGCTGGGCCGCCGGGTGGCCAAGGAGCGCCTCGGCGGAGATCATCTGACCGTGGTGGAGGAGATCCGCTTCACCTGGGACGGGCACACCCTTTGCGAGCAGACCTCCGTCTCCACCGCACTACCGAACCCCGTCGTCCTCACCTGGGATCATCAAGCACTTCGCCCTCTGGCCCAGACCGAACGAATCCTCTCTGACGACGCATCCCAACGCACCGTTGACGAGAGGTTCTTCGCCGTGGTGACCGACCTGGTCGGAGCACCCACCGAACTCGTCGACGAGTCCGGTTCCCTGGCCTGGCACACCCGCACCACCCTCTGGGGCAGCACTACCTGGGCAAGGCACAGCACGGCGTACACACCGCTCCGCTTTCCCGGCCAGTACTACGACCCCGAAACCGGGCTCCACCACAACCACCATCGCCACTACGACCCGGAGACCGCTCGCTACCTGACTCCGGATCCACTGGGCCTGGCCCCGGCGCCCAATGCCGCAGCCTACGTGCACAACCCACACACCTGGTCCGACCCACTGGGTTTGGCCCCACGTTGTCTGAACGAAACGGGCCGAGAGGGTAAGGAGGCCAACGAGAACTTCGTGCCGGGCTCGGCCGAGGGGCAGCGACTCGCCGATCAGCTGCGCAGAGAGTCGGCGGGCTCGATCTTCAACGAGAACGGGTGGCTCACGCCCGAGGCCATAGCTGACTCGCGACGGGTGATTGACGGTGAAAAGATCGGCAACCCCGCTGTGCGTGAAGCCATGACATCTGATGGAAGCAGTCTCAGCGACTGGGGGAAGTACACCACCAGAACACACCAGTCCCCCTATGGCGACTTCCAGGTGCACTATTATTACAACCCCGAAACAGGCCGACTTTTGAACTACGATTACAAGGTAATCATGAACAGAAGGTAATTTAGCATGCGCGTCCGCATGGCCACCGAATTCACCGTGGAACCTGCCGCCCTGCAAGGCGTCAGCGCCCTGACGGAAGGCCGCGAATACCCAGTACTCGAAGTCTCCGCCCCCTTCAAGAGGGCCACTACGTTCCGAGTCGAATTCATCGAAGCTGGCCTCAGACAGTCCGGCCTCTTCGACAGCCGAATTTTCACTGTCACCTCGAACTCCCTGCCACCGAACTGGAAATATTTTCAGCTCGAGTCTGGCTCCTTTTCATTGTGCCCGGAACCGTGGAACGCTTCAGGCTTTTGGGAGGCGTATTATGAGGGCGACCCGCATGCTCTCGAGGTGTACGAGGAGGAGCGGGCGGTGACCCTTCTACATTCCTAGCGTTACGGCCAACCGGGAACCACACCCCGGCTCAGCGCAATCGCTTGTTCCTCAAAAGTCGATCGAAAAAACTTGGCTTCATCACAGGGGTCAGAAACGAACTCGACGAGGGGTAGGCATGCGAAGCAATCCTCGGATGCGGGAGATCCTGCGGACGACAGACACCACCGACCTGAGCGATCGGGACATTCCCCCCATGCTCCTTGAGGTCGTGGAGCGCGGGTGGTCCCTCACGGCCGCCGGTGGGCGCGTGCTGACCGACCTCTGTCCGGAGGCGCCTGGCACCTACGTCGACCGACTCACGGAGGAGACGACGATCAACGGGAGGGGGATGACCGACTACGACCTCCCGGCCGCACCGGACGAACGTACGCCCCTTCTCGTCCGGAGGTGCCTGGCGTATGTGTGCGCCTGCCTTCGGAAAGCACAGGAGGAGTTCGGTGACACTCAGGTGAAGGCGTATGTCTCCCTCTCCTTCGCCGATACCGAGGAGGCCCTCCTCACCTCCAACGTCACCTTCTGCACCCCGCTTCCCGACGTTCGCCCCTACATCCCGGACCTGGAGGCTGTTACGGACGCGGCCGTCGCGGAGATCTCGCTGGAGGACTGCTCGGCTTGGCCATGAGGGCCCCTTGGCCCCCCTCTGCTCGTGCCCCATCCGTGCCCAGGGAGCGGACAACAGCGGTCGTGTACGGCGCCGGGAGGCCGTGCCAGCCTCGCACGTCTCGACCAAACATGCAGGTCAGAGCCGATGCGACCGTTCAAGAGCCGCTGATTCCCAAGCTCAGAGCGCGAGTCCGATTCTCGTCACCCGCTCTTGATGAAGGTCCTGGTCAGTGACCGGGGCCTTTCTCGTGTTCGGCGTCGGTTCGAGGTGTGGAGTCTGTGGGGACGGCTGGAACCACGTGCTTGCGGGTGGACGTGGTGTCCCCACGCTGGCTGAACGACAGCCGCGAAGGTAAGGACGTCAACGAGAACTTCGTACCGGGCCGACCACCCCGAAACAGGTCGGCATTTGAACTACGATTACAAGGTAATCGTGAACAGAAGGTAATTCAGCATGCGCGTCCGCATGAAAACTGGAATCGTCTCGGACCCCACCGCCTACAACGGATCACCGCCCTCACGGATGGGCATGAGTACGTGGTGCTCGAAATCTCCGCACGCGCCAAACCTCAAGTCTGCGATCGTGGAAGTCAGTCACTCCCGTATCTATGTCCCCGCCTGGGCCAAGCGTGTTGCAGAACGCTGAGGTGCAGGGCATTTCTCTTGTGTGGATGGGGTGTTGCGGGCTGAGGCGTTACCTCACAGTCGAGAAGGCCGAAGGCCTGATCACGGCCGACGTACAGCTCACCGGCGTGCTGACCGCCCGGCCTCCGGCCGGAAGCAGGAGGAGTTCGGTGATGCCCAGACGCGGCTGTCGTGGAGGTCTCTGTGGAGGACTGCTTCCCGGGCTCCGGGCGCTGGTTCGGATGCTCGTCAGCCAGTTGTGCCGGAGGTGAGGCCGCAGGTGTCTGAGTGCGATCCTCCGTCCTGGCCCGTCAGCTTCACCACCAGTCGGCCGCCGGGGTCCTGGCTGTAGGCGATGGTGCAGGTCAACTGGCTTAGCGCAGTGGTGTTCAGGTCCTTCAGGGCGAAGGGCAGGTGGGTCGTGACCGTGGAGCCGGAGGTGGGTTCGATCTTGATGGTCGCGCCGGGGCGGGTGGGGGGAAGGGCCGTGGTCAGGCCGGCGGCTCGGTCTTGCGTCCGGGGGCCGGCGAGCAGTTCCGCGACGGCCTTTTCCGTCGATGGCGGGCCGGAGGTGCCGGCTGAGCCCGGCTCGGTGTATTCGTCGCCGAAGCGGGGCGACGGCCCGACCGTTCGGATCACGGGGTTCAGGCCCCCGTCGGGGGTGCGGAAGAAGAGGATCACGTCGTCGTTGCGGTTGTAGAAGGCCTCGACGGTCGCGGGGCCGCCCGCCTCGATGACGTCGGACTCCTGGATGCCGCAGCCGCCCAGCAGGGGTACGGCGGCAGCGACGGCGAGGGCCGCCGCGCGTCGGTGGGGACGCGTGTGTCTCATGCGGTGGCCTCCTCGGTGTGGAGCGGGATCTCCACGGTGAAGACCGCACCGCCCTCGGGGAGGTTCCCGGCGCGGATCGTTCCGCCGTGCAGACGTACGTTCTCCTGAGTGATCGCCAGCCCCAGGCCGCTGCCCGCCGAGCGGGTACGGGCCGCGTCGGCCTTGTAGAAGCGGTCGAAGATGTACGGGATCGATTCGGGGTGGATACCGGGGCCCCGGTCCGCGACTTCGGTGATCACCACGGGCGTTCCCGCGGGGCGTTCCCCGGTGCGCAGGCGTACCGTGACCGGCCCGCCGCCGTGGCGCAGCGCGTTGCCGACCAGGTTGGCGATCACGACGTCGAAGCGGCGCGGGTCGAGCCGGGCCCGGATGCCGGTGGGGAGTTCGGCCTGCACCCGGTCGTCCTCGGTCCAGTGCCGGTTCTGGAGGGTCTTGCGGATGGTCTCGGCCACATCGACCTCGTCGGCGTTCAGCTCGGCCGCACGGGCGTCGAAGCGGGATATCTCCATCAGGTCCTCGACGAGTACGGCGAGCTTTCCGGTCTCCGCGCTGACCAGCCGGACCGCACGGGCGGTGTCGGAGTCCAGGTGGTCCGCGTCCTCGTCGAGGACCTCGGTGACGGCGAGCATTCCGGCGAGGGGGGTGCGCAGTTCGTGCGAGACGTCGGAGGCGAAGCGGCGGGCACGCGCCTCCGCCTCGCGCAGTTCGTGTACCGAGTCCTCCAGTTGGGCCGCCGACTCGTTGAAGGTGTCTGCCAGGTCCGCCAGTTCGTCGTTGCCGCGTACCGCGATCCGGGTGTCGAGCCGGCCGCTGCCCATGCTCCTGGCCGCACGGCGCAGTTCCCGTACCGGGCGCAGCACACTGCGGGCGGCGATCAGGCCGGGTACCAGCGCCACGGCAAGACCGGGCAGGGCGCCGTCCCGGGCTGCCGTGAGGAGAGCGTCCACGTTGATCTGCTCGTCGGTCATCCGCATGACGGCGTACAGGACGAGCCCGCTGGGGAGCGTGTCGTACGGGCCGGTCCTGAAGACCGTGGGCATGGCGATCGTCAGGTAGGGGACGCCGTCCTTGACGACCCGCTCGAAGCTGCCGTACGGGTTGGCCAGCGCGGCCCGGCGCAGTCCGGGGGTGATGACGGTGGAGACGGGGTTCTCGCCGGAGGAGGCGCGGACCGAACCGTACTCGGCGAACACCACCCAGGGGCGCGGCTTGCCCTTGCGGGCGAGGTCGCGCAGGACCTCCTCCAGCCCCTCCTCCTGGACGGGCAGGCCGAAGCCCGTCTGCTGGACCTGTTCGCGGAACGTCGAGACCGCCGTGTCCTGGGCGGTCTTCAGCAGCGCGTTGCGGGCCTCGCGGTAGGTCAGCGCCGACGTCGTGCCCGCGCTGACGGCGGCGACCAGGAGGAAGGCGGCCAGCAGGCGCGTGTGCAGGCCGAACGCACGGACGCGGGAACGCTCGTCACGGCCCGTACTTCTTCCTTCGCCCGGTTCCGTGTTCCTGCCGCGGCGCGGGAGGGGGATCACAGCGGGCCGAAGCGGTAGCCGAAGCCCCGCAGGGTCTGGACGTAACGCGGGCTGCGGGCGTCGGGCTCGATCTTGGAGCGCAGGCGGGCGACGCAGGCGTCGACCAGCCGGGCATCGGCGTGGAACGTGTGCTCCCAGACGTTCTCCAGGAGCTGCTGCCTGCTGAACACCTGCTCGGGTGCGGCGGACAGGTGCAGCAGCAGCCTCAGCTCCGAGGGGGCGAGCGACAGCGGCCGGCCCGCCTTGGTGACCGTCAGCCCGACCCGGTCGATGGTGAGTTCTCCGTACACCTCGATGGCCGGGCGGCCCGGTCCGCTGTCGTCCATGCGGCGCAGCACGGCACGGATCCGGGCCTCGATCACCTCGGGGCGGGCGGGCTTGACGATGTAGTCGTCGGCACCCGCCTCCAGGCCGATGACCACGTCGAAGTCGTCGCCGCGCGCGGTGAGCATGATGATGGGCAGCTGGCTGTGCTCGCGGACCTGCCGGCAGACCTGTACGCCGTTCATTCCGGGCAGCATCAGGTCGAGCAGCAGCAGATCGGGGCGGAATTCGGCCAGCGCGGCGAGGCCGGCCTCGCCGGTCCCGGCCGCCCGTACGTCGTGGCCGCGCCGGCGCAGGCCGAGTTCGACCCCCTCGCGTACGGCGGGGTCGTCCTCGATGAGGAGCACGCGGGGCATCGGCGGTTCTCCCTGGGGGGTCGTTCCGGTGGTGGCGGTGATTGCGGTTGTCGTGCGCGTGGTTGCGGTGGTCGTGCGCGTGGTCAGGGGTGGGGGGCTCGTCGACGTACACGCAGGAGAAGCGCGTTCAGTTCGGCCAGGCGCAGTGGACGGGCCAGCAGGGCGAAGGTGAGGACGACGGTCGCCGCACCGGCACCCGCTGCGGCCAGGGCTCCCGCCGGTTCCGCGCCCCGGGCCGCCAGGTGGCCCAGCGCGGTGGCGGGGACGGCGGCGAGCAGCAGTCGTACGTGGGCGGCCGCGGCGGACGACCGCAGGGGGCGTACGACGCCGAGCCGGCGGCTCAGCACCCGGCCGGTCACCGCCCAGCCCGCGCACAGCGCCAGTGAGTACGCCGCCGCCATGCCCGTGACGGCCCAGCGGGCCGGCAGCAGGTGCGCGGCGGCCAGGGACAGTCCCGCGTTGAGGGCGACGATCACCAGGTTGAGGAAGAACGGCGTACGGGTGTCGGAGAGCGCGTAGAACGCGCGGGACAGCACGTACTGGCCCGACAGGGCGACGAGCCCCGGTGCGAAGGCCATCAGGATTCCGGCCATCGCGGCCGTGTCGGCGGCGCTGGTCCTCCCGTACCCGAAGACGAGCGCCATCACCGGCTGGGCGAGGGCGAACAGCGCGCAGGCCGCGGGCACGACGGCGGCGGCACTGACCCGCAGGGCCCGGGAGACGTCGTGCCGCACGGCGGCGGTGTCGCCTTCGGCGGCGGCCGCACTCATCCCGGGCATCAGGGCGGTCACCACGGAGACCGTGATGATGCCGTGCGGTACGACCCAGAGGACGTAGGCGTTGTTGTACGCGCCGAATCCGGGGCCGCCGTCGAGGCCCGCGGTCGTGGCGAGGCGGGTGGTGACCCAGTACGCGGCCTGGTTGGCCAGGACCAGCAGCACCAGCCAGCCGGCCGCGCGGAGAGGGCGCGTCAGTCCGCCGCCGCGCCAGTCGAAGCGGGGCCGCCAGCGGAAGCGGGCCGCGCGCAGGCCGGGGACGAGCGCGAGGGCCTGGACGGCGATCCCTGCGGTCGTGCCCCAGCCGAGCAGGGCGGTCCCGGCCGGGGTGAGCGTGTCCCCGGGCCCCGTACCCAGGGCGAGGGCCAGGTACAGGCCGAAGACGGACATGACCACGATGTTGTTCAGGACCGGCGCCCACATCATCGCGCCGAACCGGCCCCGGGCGTTGAGTACCTGTCCGAGGAGTGTGAACAGGCCGAGGAAGAAGATCTGGGGCAGGCAGTAGCGGGCCAGCGCGGTCGTCATGGCCGCCTGCCGGCCGCTGTAGTCCGTGTACGCGTCGACGATCGCGGGAGCCGCCCACACGGCGGCCGCGGTGATGGCCAGCAGGGCGATGACGCAGACGGTGACGAGCCGGTCGGTGTAGGCCGCTCCCCCGTCGGCGTGCTCCTTCGCGGCCCTGACCAGTTCGGGAACGAAGACGGCGTTCAGCGCGCCGCCGAGGAGCAGCATGTAGACGATGGTGGGCAGGGCGTTCCCGACCGCGTAGCCGTCGGCGGTCGGTCCGATGGTGCCGAGCGCCGCCGCGACCACGGCGGAGCGGGCGAAACCGGTGGCACGGGCGACGACGGATCCGGCGGCCATGACGGCGCTGCCGCGTGGGACGGAGGCCGCTCCCGGTGGTGCCGTCTCCGGTGCCGCCGTCGCCTCCGGTGCCTTCTTGGTGGCTTCCGCACGGGGTGTGGCGGCGTGTGTTGCCGGTGACGTGTGCGGCGCCGGCGGTGACTGCTTCATCGGCGCTTCAGGTACGCCTGGAAGGCATGGTTAAGCGCATGGTTGGCGCTGCCGCCCAACGGCCTCTCCCATTCCCCCAACGTCTCGACGACCTGCCCACCGGTGCCGAGCTTCCACCGCAGCAATCCGTACGCACGTTCCTCCGGATCGAGACAGGAGGGTACCCCGCGCATGTCGTAGACGTCGGCGCCGATGGCGTGGGCGTCCTGCAGCATCCGCCACTGAAGGGCGTTGGAGGGCCGGACCTCGCGGCGGTGGTCGGCCGAGGCACCCGTCTGGTACCAGGCCCGGCGGCCCACCGTGATCATCGTGTGGGCGGCCAGGATCTCGCCCTGGTGGCGGGCCAGGTAGAGCTTCATCCGGCCCGGCTCCTCCGCGTTGAGCGCGGCGTACTGGCGCTCGTAGTAGGCGAGCGAGCGGCCGAGCCGGAAGCCGTCGCGCCGCTCGGTGATGGCGAGCAGCCTGCAGAACTCCGGGAGGTCCGCCGCGCTGCCCACCACCACCTCCACGCCCTCCTTCCGGGCCCGTCGCACATTGCGGCGCCACTCCTGGTTGAGCCCGGACCACAGGTCCTGTGCGGTGCGTCCGGCGAGCGGTACGTGGAAGACGTGCCGGGGCTGGGCGTCCCCGTCCTCGCCGGTTCCGTCGCCGCCGCAGCGGCGCCAGCCCCGGGCCCGCAGCCGGTCGGCGACGGCCGCGCCGAGCGGGTCGACCTCACTGGCGAGGACGTCGCCCAGGCGTCGGCCCGGACCGGTGAGCGGCTTGAGCCGGGCGGCGCTCCAGCGCCGGTAGGCGGGCGAAGGGCCGATGCGCACGGCGAAGGCGCCCACGCGGCGCAGGTGCTCCAGGAGCGGATCGAGCCAGCCGTCGACGTCGGGGTCGCTCCAGTCGGCGACGGGCCCTTCGGGGAGGTAGGCGAAGTACTTACGCGTGCCGGGGAACTGCCGCAGCAGCACCAGGGCCACGCCCGTGAGTTCGCCCGCCTCCGGGTCCGGCCCCCAGCCGAGCAGTTGGGAGCGCCAGCCCTCCTTGACGTCGGCCCAGGACGGGCACTGGAGGAAACCGGCGCCGAGGGCCTCGCCGCCGGGGGAGGCGAGGAAGGCGCGGTAGGTCTCCGCGGTGATGGTTCGCAGGGCCACGTCCCCGTTCCGTGCCGGGCGCACGGGGCTGGACGACGAAGACGACGGCACGAGCAGCGCTGACACGGTCTGGCCTCTCCTTCTCCCCGGACCTGTCGCGGGGACGCTCCCCGCGCCTCTCGCGGGGGTGCTCCCCAGCCCGTTTGCCGGGGGTGCTCCCCCGCCCTTTCGCGGGGGTGGTCCCCGGCTCTTCTGCGGGGATGCAGAGGATGCTCACAGCGCTTCATGACCGCTCCGCGCGGCGAATGTGACCGGACCATGACCGTTCCTCACCAGTCGCCGTCACATCGCTCCGTAGCGTCTGACCTCGGGTTTTCCGGCTCTACAGTCACGACATCACCGACTCGCCCGCTCTCGTGGCGCTCACGGCTCTCGTGGTTCTCGTGGCTCTCCCGGAGGTCCTGTTGTCCCGCCTGTCCCGCACACGCGTTCTCGCCCATGCCCGCGTCCGGGCCGCCGTCGTGGCCGCCCTGCTGGCGCCGCTCGCCGCCTGCTCGTCGGGCGCCCCCTCCGGCTCGTCGGTCGCCAAGGTGACGCGGAGCCCCGACGACCGCCCCGTCACGGTCACCGTCACGCCCGCTGGAGCGAAGGCCCCGGCCGGCGAGCCCGTACGGGTCACGGCCACGGGCGGCCGCCTCACCTCGGTGACCGTCACCGACGCCAAGGGCCACCGGCTGGCCGGTGAGGTCGCCGCCGACGGCCGGTCCTGGGTCTCCGGCCGCAAGGCCGTACCCGGCACGGCGTACACGGTGGTGGCGGCGACCCGGACCGCGGGCGGAACCGCCGGCAGCACCAGGGCGGGCTTCACCACGGCTCCGGCGGACAAGGTCAACAAGGTCGACTGGCGACCGGGCGCCGGGGCCACCGTCGGCATCGCCCAGCCGATCTCCCTGGTCTTCGACCGCCCGGTCAAGAACCGGGCCGAGGTCGAGAAGCAGCTCCGGATCACCACCTCGAACGACACCGAGGGCTCCTGGGGCTGGATGCGCGACTGGTCGGGCCGGGACCGGGTGGACTGGCGGCCCAGGACGTACTGGAAGCCCGGGACCGAGATCACGCTGAAGGCCGAGCTGAACGGCACCGACTCGGGAGCGGCCGGCGGCTGGTTCGTCCGCGACTACACGACGGCCTTCACCATCGGCGCCGGGCAGATCGTCGAGGTCGACCTGGACCGCCACCGGCTCTCCCTCGTACGCGACGGGAAGACGGTCCGCCGCATACCGGTCTCCGGCGGCACACCCGGCGGCGACAAGCGTTCCTGGCGCGGGACCGCCGTCCTCATGGCCAAGGAGGGCACGATCAACATGAACTCCGAGACGGTGGGCCTCCGCGACGCCTACAACAAGATGGTCGACCACTCCATGCGGCTGACCTGGTCGGGCATGTACGCCCACGCCGCCCCGTGGAACGCCAGGTACTTCGGCCGGTCCAACCAGAGCTCCGGGTGCATAGGGATGAGCGACGCGGACGCGGCCTGGTTCTACGCGCAGGTGCGGCCGGGCGACCCGTTCGAGATCACCGGCAAGGACACCAAGGGCGTGGTCGAGCCCGGGAACGGCTTCGGCGCGTGGAACCTCTCGTGGGCCGAGTGGCAGCAGCGGAGCGCGCTGCGCCGATGACCGGCCAGGTCCGGGGCGGGCCGGCGGGCCGATGACCGTGCCCGCCGCACCACAACCTCTCCGCGGCCCCCGCCCCCTTGGGCCGATCGGCTCAGGCGCGGCGAGCCTCGGGCAGGTGGGCGGGCGGCGCTGGAAGATGGGCGGGCGCCGGTCCCGGGCGGGCCGGGCGGCATCGCCCCGCCGCGTGGAGAGGCCCGGATATGAAAGCGTTCGACGATCCCCATCCTGGTCCCGGTGGCCGCGACAGCGGCGACGGCCCCGGTGGCCACTACGGCGAGACCTTCTTCAGCCCCGACGCGGCGGGGGAGGGCGAGCGCATCGACTTCGGGGCCCTCGCCTACGACGGCATCACCATGGCGCGGCTGCGGGCACTGGGGGCGGGGCCCGGGTGGCGGTGCCTCGACGTGGGTGCCGGTACCGGCACCGTCTCCCGTCGGCTGCTGGACGAGGCCGGGGTGGCGAGCGTGCTCGCCGTGGACCGCGACGTACGGTTCCTCGGTGAGCTGTCCGTGCCGGGGCTGGACGTCCGGGAGGCCGATATCACCGGCCCGGACTTCGCCTCCGGCCCGTTCCACCTCGTCCACGCGCGCTTCGTGCTGATGCATCTGCCCGAGCACGACCGCCTGATCGGCGCGCTGGCCGAACTCGTTGCGCCCGGCGGAGTGCTGGTGCTCAGTGACGCGGTCGACCTGACGAGCGACCGGACGCCCGGCACTCCGTACACGGCGGCCATGCGGGCGATGTGGCAGGGGCTCGGGGACACCATCGGTACCGATGTCTCCTGGGTGCCGTCGTACCCGCGGCTGCTGCGGGAGGCCGGGCTCGGGCCCGTCGCCGCCGAGATCCACGTGCCGCCGCTTCTGCCGGGCAGCCCCATCAGCCGTTTCTGGGCGGACACGTGGGAGCGCAGCAGAGAGGCGATGGTCTCCACCGGACTCGTCGACGACGCGGCTGTGGACGCTGCTGTCCGGTACCTGGGGTCCGACGGGTGCGCCGCGTTGTCGGCCGGCATGCTCACCGCCTGGGGCTGGAAGCCGGGGGAAGGCTCCCGCTGATCACTGCCCGGTCCCGTACCGGCGGCGGACTACGAGGGGTACGGCACCGGCGTCCCGCTCCAGCCGGGTGGAGCGGGACGCCGGGGTCGATGAGGAGGGGCGCTGCCCTACCTCGGGGTGACCGCGCCGTCGTAGACGTTGTCCGGGGTGACGATCTGCGTGACCGCGCGGGCGAGCAGAGTGGACGGCTCCTGGCCGCCGCTGAGGGAATCCGTGTTGATCATGATGACCAGGGTGGCCTTCTGCGAGGGCAGGTAGACGGTCACGGTCTCGTACCCGGGCAGGGAGCCGTTGTGCCCGATCCACCCGTTGGCGTCGAAGATCCCCAGGCCGTAGCTGAGACCGGGGATGCCGGTCGGGATCGTCCTGAGCCGCTGCGCCTGGGTCTCGGGGCTGAGCAGCTCTCCGGTGGCGACGGTCTTCGCCCAGCGGCGCAGGTCGTGCAGATCGGAGATCATCGCCCCGGCGGCCCACCCCCAGCTGGGATTCCAGTCCGTGGCGTCGGCGGTCTCGCCGCTCAGCGTCTGGTCGGTGTAGCCGTGCGCGTGCGGCTCGGGGAACTCGGGCCCCGTGGGGAAGAGCGTGTGGTGCAGGTGGGCCGGGCGGAGCACCCGGTCGTGGATGAAGTGGTCGAGCCTCTGGCCACTGACCTTCTCGATCACCAGGCCGAGCAGGATGAGGTTGGAGTTGGAGTACTGGAACTGCGCGCCCGGCTTGAAGGTGTTCTTGTGCTTCATGCCGTACGCGAGCACTTCCTTGGGGGTGAAGTAGCGCTGCGGGTCGCTCAGCAGGTCGCGTTGGAAGTCCGCGTCGGCGGTGTACGGGAACAGGCCGCTGCGCATCTCGGCGAGATGGCGGAGCGTGATCCTGTCGCCGTTGCGGACGCCGGGTACGTACGCCGAGATCGGGTCGTCGAGCTTGATCCGGTGCTTGTCGACGAGTTCGAGCAGCGCGGTGACCGTGAAGGTCTTGGTCTCGCTGCCGATCCGGATGTACGAGTCGGCGAACATCGGCTCACGCGTGGCGGTGTCGGCGACACCGGTCGCCCGGACGTAGTTCCCCTTGCCCGGCATCCAGAGCCCGACGACGACACCCGGGATGCCCGCCTGTCTACGGACCTTCTCGATGGCCTTGTCCAGCCGCGCGCTCACCTCGGGGCCGAGGGAGCCGCCGCAGTCCCGGGAGCAGTTCCCGTTGCGGTCGGCGCTCGCGGCGTGGACCGCCGGGGTGGGAGCCAGGGCCATCGGGGCCAGTACGGACGCCACGAGCAGCGTCGCGGCGAACAGACGTCGGGCAGGGCTTCGTCGCATGAGGGGAGCGCCTCTTCCAGGTCGGGGAGCGGAGCGCCACATCACCATCCGGACTCCGTGCGCGGGGCACCGTGCGAGGCGGGCTCCGGCGAGTCCACTCGTTCGGCGCCGCGCGGGGTCACCGGGGCGGCCCCGGGTGCCCGCCCCGCCCGGCTACCGGCCGTTGTCCTCGGCGAGGGTGTGGGCGACCAGGGCGTTGGCATGGCCGTGGCCCAGGGCGTGCTCCGTCTTGAGCCAGGTGACCAGTTCCCCGTGCCTGGTCAGCGGGGAGGAGCGGATGAGGTCCTTCCACTCGGCGGCCGGGCGGCCGTACTTCTTCTCGATCGAGGGGAAGTAGCTGGCAGGGCCCTTCACGGCGTCGGTCATGGTGTGTGTCCCGTCTGTCAGGCGAGTCGGAGGATCTCGGTGTCGTCGGTATGACCGGCGGCGGGCCGGAAAGTCATCGGCCCGGCGAGAAGTCCACGGGCCGCGCTCATACGCCGTAACCGGCTCCGGCCCCCCGGCTCACCAGGAACGCGTCGCGCAGCGCCCTGCGCAGGCCGGGGACGAGCTGGTCGAAGCGGGCGGCGAGGGCCTTGAGCGCCTGCTTGTGCTCGCGGAGCTCCTTGTGGGAGAAGACCGTGGTCACCTCGCACTCGACGGCGAGCACCACCAGGGCCAGGACGTCCTCCGGGACCGCCGCCGGGTCGGCCCGTACGGCGTTCCGCACCGCCTCCTGGAGGGCGAGCACCTGGTCCGGGTCCGTGACGGTGGTCCGGTGGTAGGAGCCGAGGCCCCGGTGGCGCCCCTCCGGGCGGCGGACCGCCCCGGCCCCGGCCAGCTGCTCGGTGACGGGGGCCTCGGCCATATGGGCCGTGGGGTAGACGAACTGCAGCCACCCCTTCGGCTTCTTCACCGGCAGGTCGCTCCACACCTCCCGGAGGAACGGGTCGGCGGGCGGCTCGGTGACCATCCGGTGGACCTTTCCGCCCTCGGTGGCGAGCAGGCCGCCGAAGGCCAGCTCGGCCAGTGCCCCGGCGCGCAGCAGCTGGCCGCGCCCCTGGAGGTCGACGACCTCGAAGAGGCCGTTCTCGACGGTGTAGGTGAGCAGGTAGAGCCGCTGCGGGAGGGTGGGGTCCATGTCTCTCTTCCTGAGCGTGTACGGGGGTGGTCGGACACCCCCCGGGGCACCGGCCGTGCCCTCACACTCCAACGTGCCCGGGGAGGAGCGGGGTTCGGTGGGCGCTCTGTCATGCATCCGGATGACGGATGTCATACGCGTCGGGGCCGTGCCGGGCGCTGTGCGGGGGCTATTCGGGCGCTATGTCGGGGGCCGTGACGGGGGGTGTGTCGGGAGGCGTGACGGGAGGCGTATCGGGGGCCGTGTCGGGAGCTATGTCGAGGCCGAAGTGCAGCGCGCCGATCGTCATGCGCCGCGCGTGGTAGAACCGGTGCGCGTGGACGTTGGCGGTGCCGGAGTCCAGCTCCAGCCGGGCGCAGCCCGCCGCCCGGGCCCGTCGTTCCAGCTCCGCCAGCAGGTGCGCGCCGACGCCCCGGCCGCGTGACTCGGGTGCCGTCACCAGGTCGTCGACGAACAGCACCCGGCCCCGGCTCGTCGCGAGCAGCCGGTGGGTGGCCACCCCCAGGCCGCAGCCGGTGGCGTCGTACGCGACGGTGAAGCGGAGCCCCTGGCCGTACGCCTCCTCCGCGAAGGCGGCGAAGGCGGAAGCGGTCAACTGCGGGCGCAGGGTGCGGATCAGGGGGGCGATGTCGGCGTACATACGGGGGTCGTCGGGGGCGAGGTCGGTGAGTGTCAGGTTCATCACGGCGCTCATGCTAGGAGCGGGCTGGGCGGACCGGGTGGCCTCCGCGTATGCCCGCAGGAGGTCGCCCTCCGACCTGACAGACAATCCCGGCCGGTGGCGACGCGGCCCGCGCTCCGCTGCCAGAATCCGGCACCATGCTCGCCGCCTACATCGAACAGCTCGGCACTCCCGACACCATCCGGTACGGCGAACTCCCTCCGCCTGTCGCACAGGCGGGCGAGGTTCTGGTCGACGTGAGCGTCGCCTCCGTCAACCACGTCGACACCTTCGTCCGGTCCGGGGCCTGGCGTACCCCCCTGACCTTCCCCTTCGTGATCGGCCGTGACCTCGCCGGTACCGTCGCCGCGTCGGCGCCCGGCACCGGTTTCGCGGTCGGTGAACGGGTGTGGTGCAACAGCATGGGGCACGCCGGCCGGCAGGGTGCCGCGGCCCAGCGGGTGGCCGTCCCCGCGGACCGGCTCTACCGGCTTCCCGACGGGGTGAACCCCGAGGACGCCGTCGCCCTGGCCCATCCCGCCGCCACCGCCTACCTCGCCCTCCACCCGCACGGGCGGGTGCAGGCCGGTGAGACCGTCGTCGTCCTGGGCGGCGGCGGCAACGTGGGCAGCGCCCTCATCGTGCTGGCGGTGCACGCCGGGGCGCGGGTCGTCGCCACCGCCTCGGCCCGGGACATCGAGCGCTGCCGGGGCCTGGGGGCGGACGAGGTCATCGACTACCGCGACCCGGACGTGATGGGGCGGCTGAAATCCGCCTGCCCGCGCGGAGTTGACGTCTTCATCGACACCTCCGCCGCCAACGACCTGGAAAAGGCCGTGGAGTTGCTCGCGTGGCGCGGGCGGATCGTGGTGCTCGCCGGGATGGCCACCCGGCCGGTGCTGCCCGCCGGTCCGCTGTACCTCAAGGACTGCTCCGTGGTCGGCTTCGCCATATCGCAGGCCACCGCCGCCGAACTCGCCGCGGCGGCGGAGACCATCGGCACGCTGCTGGCCGCCGGGCGGCTGCTGCCCCCGGCGACGGTCCCGCTGCCGCTCAGCGCCGCCGCCGAGGCGCACGGCCGCCTCGAACGGGGTGAGGTCCGCGGAAAAATCCTGCTCAGGGTGGACCACCCGGTTCCGCCGGTCAGAACTTGACGGACCATACCGGTTTTTGTTGACCGGAGTTCCGCGCGCTACCAGAGTTCTCCTCATGAGTAAATCAGTCATCGACAACTCGCCGCTTTTCGAACTGCGCGCGGACATCGCCGTATCCGCCACTCCGGAAGAGGTCTACGCGGTCGTCAGCGACCTGCCGCGCAGCGCGGAATGGAGCCCCGAATGCCGGGGCGGCGAATGGATCGGCGGAGAGCCTTCGGCGGTGGGCACCATCTTCCGCGGGGAGAACCTGCGCAGCGAGGAGGTCGTGGGCTGGGCCCCGCTCGTGCGCGGGACCTGGTACACCGAGGCCCGTGTCACCGCGGCCGACCCGGGCGTGACCTTCCGCTGGATGATGCTCACGCACACCCAGGGCGACCAGGAATCGATCTGGGGCTTCGATATCGAGCCCCTCGCCGAAGGCAGCAAGCTGGTCCACCACTTCCGGATGGGAAAGGCGACCGCCGGAATTCACCACATCGTCTCGGAGCTCGACGAGGACGCCCGTAAGCGATTCGTCGAGGAGTGGACCGAGAAACTGGAACGGGACCTCGACGACACCCTCAAGCGCATCAAGGACGTCATCGAATCCGCATGACGGGTTCCTTCCCGCGTACGTGAACGTTCGTGAAACGGAGTGGGCGAGATGTTTCTGCAACGCATAGGGAACAAGGGCATCCGGCTCGGGACGCTCTTCGACCGGGCGGCCGCCCGGCACCCCGGCAACATGGTGGTCCTGGACCACGACCTGGACGTCGCGCCCGAGCTGGGCCGCCGGCTGGCCCTGCCCGAGGTGGCCGAGCTGGTCGCCGAACTGGCGTCGCGGCTGTGGGCCGCCGGGGTCCGCACCGGTGAGCGGATCGTCGTCCACAAGACCGACGGCTTCGACATTTCGCTGCTGGCCTGCGCCGCGGCCCGGATCGGCGCCGTGCCGGTGCTGCTCTCCCCCAAACTGGACGGTGCGACCGTCGTCGAGCTGGTGCGCAGGGCCCAGCAGCCCTACCTCGTCACCGACGAGGCCAAGCTCACCGGCAGCCTCCCGGCGGACGTCTTCGAGGCGGCGCGGAAGGTGCTCCTCACCTCCGGCACCTTCGAGGGAGCGACCCCGCTGGCGTCGTACGCCGGTGCCGAGCGGGTCGCCCCGATCACGATGGGGCCGGACCACCCGACGCTGATCACCCACACCTCGGGAACGACCGGCACGCCGAAGCTGGCGGTGCACACCGGTCACACCTTCCAGGCCCGCTACCGCCCCCAGGCCACCGTGGTCTCGGCGGTCCGCAGCCGTGAACCGGTCGCCATCCACGTCTCGTTCGTGCACTCGCGGATGTTCACCGCCATGCCGATCGCGATCCTCCAGGGCCACCCGCTGATCATCCTCAAGGACGACGAGCCGGAGTCCGTGGGCGCCCTCTTCTCGCAGATCCCGCCGGGTCTGATCGAGGCCCACCCCAACACCTTCCTGCGGTGGGAGGTGCTGGCGAACGACCCGCGCGGCCCGCTGAGCAACGTCAAGTACTTCAGCTCCACGTTCGACGCGATCCACCCCCGTACCGTGCACAAGCTGCTGGGCGCCTCGCGTCGGCGGCTGCCGCTGTTCGCCCAGGCGTACGGCCAGAGCGAGGTCGGCCCGATCGCGGCGCGCACCTACTCCCGCAAGCGCGGCGCCGAGGCGGACGGCCGCTGTGTCGGCTCGCCGTTCCACGGCATGACCAACGTGCGGGTGGTCAGCCGGGACGGCAATCCGCCGAGCAAGTCCTCGCCGGGCTTCATCGAGGTGAAGAGCGACGGACGGATCGTCACCTACCTCGGCGAGCACCCGCGGTGGGAGAAGCAGGTCAACGACGGCTGGTGGCGGATGGGAGACGTCGGCTACCGCACCAAGTGGGGCTGTCTGCACCTGCTGGACCGCGAAGTGGACGAGATCCCCGGGGTGGAGTCCACCCTGGAGATCGAGGACAAGCTCTTCGCCCGGGTCGAGGACCTGATCGAGGTCATCATCATCCCCGGCCCGGACGGGCGGCCCGTCCCGGTGGTCTCCACCCGCGACGACAAGCCGCTCGACGAGCGGGTGTGGCGGGACGCCGTGGTCGGTCTGCCCCCGATGGCCGACCCGGTCCGGTGGAAGCTGGAGGATCTGCCGCAGACGGCCACCACCAAGATCAAACGACTGGAACTGGCCCGGCTGCTCGCGGCCGGCTCCACGGGGAACGGCGACCGGCCATGACCGACGCCCCGCTCGAAATCTGTGTGGTGGGCGCCGGCCCCCGCGGTCTCTCGGTGGTGGAACGGCTCTGCGCCAACGAGCGGGCCGCCCCGCGCCACTCCCGTATCACCCTCCATGTGGTGGACCCCTCGCCGCCGGGAGCCGGCACGGTCTGGCGGCCCGAGCAGTCCCGCCACCTGCTGATGAACACCGTCGCCTCCCAGATCACCGTCTTCACCGACGACAGCGCCCGGCTGGAGGGGCCGATCGAGTCCGGTCCCAGCCTGTACGAGTGGGCCCGCGCCCTCGACGCACGGGCCGGGGCGGACGCCCCCGGCGCCGACGACATCGACGCCGACGTACTGGCGGAGGCACGGGCCCTCGGCCCGGACAGCTATCCCACCCGGTCCTTCTACGGCCGGTACCTGCGCAGTTGCTTCCAGCAGGTCGTGGACAGCGCCCCCGACCATGTGACCGTCACCGTGCACCGCTCCCGGGCGGTGGCCATCGCCGATGTGCACGGCGTCACCGACGGGACCCAGGGCGTACGGCTGGAGGACGGCACCCGGCTCAACCAGCTCGACGTGATCGTCCTGGCCCAGGGCCACCTGCCCACCCGGCTGACCCCGCGCGAGGCGCGCACGGCCGGTCTCGCCCGGATCCACCACCTCACCTACGTGGCCCCGGCTAACCCCGCCGACCTGGACCTCTCCGCCGTCGGCCCCGGGCAGCCGGTGCTGCTGCGCGGCCTCGGGCTGAACTTCTTCGACCACATGGCGCTGTTCAGCGCGGGCCGGGGCGGGACGTACGAGCGCGGCGACGACGGCAAGCTCGTGTACCGGCCCTCGGGGCGTGAGCCGCAGATGTACGCGTTCTCCCGGCGCGGGGTGCCGTACCACTCCCGCGGCGAGAACCAGAAGGGCGCCTTCGGGCGGTACTTCCCGCGGCTGCTCACCGTCGAGTACATCGCCAAGCTGCGCGCCCGCTCCGCCGAGGGCCAGCGGATCCGGTTCTCCACCGACCTGTGGCCGCTGATCTCCCGGGAGGTGGAGAGCGTCTACTACGAGACCCTGCTCACCGCCCGGGACCGCGCGGACGACGGCGCGCAGCTGGCAGAGCGGTACCTGAAGCGGCCCGCCGACGACGACGGGGCCCAGCTGCTCACCGAGTTCGGGATCCAGCCGGACGAGCGCTGGTCCTGGGATCGGCTCTCCCGGCCCTACGAGGACCGGCAGTTCACCAGCCGGGAGGGTTTCCGGGCCTGGCTGCTGGAGTATCTGGCGGCCGATGTGGTCGCCGCCCGCAGCGGCAACGTCAGCGGTCCGGTCAAGGCCGCGCTGGACGTGCTGCGCGACCTGCGCAACGAGATCCGGCTCGCGGTGGACCACGGCGGGCTGGAGGGCGACTCCTACCGGGACGAGCTGGAGGGCTGGTACACACCGCTCAACGCGTTCCTGTCGATCGGTCCCCCGGCCTCGCGGATCGAGGAGATGATCGCCCTCATCGAGTGCGGTCTGCTGGAGGTGACCGGGCCCGGTACGAAGATCGCGGTGGACACCGGCATGCCGCAGTTCGTCGCGGTCTCCACCGAGGTCCCCGGACCGCCGATCCACTCCACCGTACTGATCGAGGCCCGGCTGCCCGAGCCCGATCTGCGGCGCACCGACGATCCGCTGATGCGCCATCTCCTCGACACCGGCCAGGCCCGCCCGTACTCCATCGCCGGTTCGCGCGGCGCGAGTTACCAGACCGGCGGGCTGGCCGTCACCGAACGCCCCTACCGGCTGCTGGACGGGAACGGGCAGGCGCATCCGCGGCGCTTCGCCTACGGCGTGCCGACGGAGTCGGTGCACTGGGTCACGGCGGCGGGCATCCGCCCCGGGGTCGACTCGGTGACGCTCAGCGACTCGGACGCCATCGCCCGGGCGGCCCTGGCCGTGGCGCCCGTCGCCCACCGCCCGTGGTCCGCGCAGCTGCACACCTCGGACGAGGGAATCGTCGGGGTGATCGTGTGACGGCCGGAACCACCGGCCCCCGGGCTGCCGCCCCCGGTGCTCCGGCTCCGGGGGCGGCGGCCCGCCCGGCCGGCACCGACTCGGGGCTGCTGTCACCGGTCCGCGCGGGTACGCCCGGTGAGGCGGCGACCAGCGACGAGGCCTGGCTGCAGGCCATGCTGGATGCCGAGGCGGCACTGACCCGGGCCCAGGCCGGGATCGGCACCGTACCGAAGGAGGCCGCCGAGACCGTCACCCGCGTGGCGCGGGCGGAGGCGCTCGATCTGCGGGCGCTGGCGCTCGCATCCCGGGAGGCGGCCAACCCGGTCGTCGCCCTGGTGGCGGCGCTGGCCCGGGCCGTGGCGGCCGTCTCGCCGGAGGCCGCCGAGTATGTGCACCGGGGCTCCACCAGCCAGGACATCCTGGACACCGGGGCGATGCTGGTCGCCGCCCGGACGCTGGAGCTGATCGCGGCGGACCTGGCCGGGGCCGCGGAGTCACTGGCCCGGCTGGCGCGGGAGCACCGCGACACCGTCATGCCGGGGCGGACCCTCGCCCTCCAGGCCGTGCCGACGACCTTCGGGCTCAAGGCGGCGGGGTGGCGGCGGCTGCTGCTCGACGCCCACCAGCGGATCGTCGCGGTGCTCGACGGCGGGCTGCCCATCTCGCTCGGCGGGGCGGCCGGCACGCTCGCCGGATACCTGGAGTACGCCCTGGTCGACGGCGACGAACGGGCCGGGGACACCGACGGATACGTCGGGCTGCTGCTCGACGGGTTCGCCGCCGAGACCGGCCTGGCGCGGCCCCCGCTGCCCTGGCACTCGCTGCGCACCCCCGTCGCGGACCTCGGCGCCGCCCTCGCCTTCACCACCGGGGCGCTCGGCAAGATCGCGATCGACGTCCAGACGCTCGGCCGGACCGAGGTCGCCGAGGTCGCCGAGCCCTCCGTGGCGGGGCGCGGCGCCTCCTCCGCCATGCCGCACAAGCGCAACCCGGTGCTGGCCACGCTGATCCGCAGTGCCGCGCTCCAAGTACCGCTGCTGGCAGCCGGGTTGGCCCAGTGCCTGGTCACCGAGGACGAGCGGTCGGCGGGGGTCTGGCACGCCGAGTGGTCACCGCTGCGGGAGTGCCTGCGGCTGACCGCCGGGGCCGCGCACACGGCGGTCGAGCTCTGTGCGGGGCTGGAGGTGCACCCCGGCCGGATGCGGGACAACCTGGCGCTGACCGGCGACCAGGTGGTGACCGAGCGGATCGCGGCGCACCTGGCCCCCCATCTGGGCCGTGCGGCGGCCAAGCGGCTCCTTGCCGAGGTCGCCGACGAGGTACGGGCGAGCGGCCGCCCGCTCGCGGAGGTGCTGACGGCCCACCCCGAGGCCGTGGGGCTGCCGGCCGGCGCGGAGCTGGACCGGCTGTGCGAACCGGCGCGCTACACGGGAGCGGCGGGCGCCCTGGTCGACCGGGAGGTGGGGCGGGCGTAGGCGCGTACGACCGTGGGGGGGGGGGGGGCCGGCGGGGGGGGCCCCCCCCCCCCCCCCGGGGGGGGCGGGCCCCCCCCCCCCCCGCGGGCGCCCCCCCCCCCCCCCCCCCCCCCCCGCCCACGTATGGGGTCAGCCTTCGCCCACGTGACGGGTCGGCCTCAGCCGTGCAGCCGCCGCAGCAGCTCCTCCGCCCACCCGTCCTCGTACGCCTCGAACAGCGGGAACCCGCCGTTCTCCGGTGCGTCCGTCCACCGGCAGGTCACCCCGGGGTTGTGCACGGTGTACCCGCCGGGTGCGAACAGATGCGGACTGCCCTGTACGTGGGGTCCCCGGGCGATGTCCCACTGGCCGTACACCTCGGACCGGCCCTCGCCCGCGCGCAGCGCCTTCGCAAGCGCCTCCGCGTCCACGTGCTCGCACGCCTCCGCCAGCTCCAGGATCACCGCGTGCACACCGACCGACCGGCTCCCGGTGTAGAAGGCGTGGCGCAGCGCGGTGTCCAGCTCGTCGGAGGCCCGCAGCCCGCCGACGGCCGGCGACTTGGCGGCCTGTACGGCCTCCAGGGCGGGCAGCATGCTCGACGGGTAGGTCCACTCCGGTGCCGACCAGCGCCGCCAGCCGAGCTCCGGGCGGCGGGCGGCGATCGCGGCGAGCTCCACGTCCACGATGAACTTGGGGGTGGGCTCCCGGTTGAAGAGCTCCAGCGGGAACGCCCGGTGGTCGATCAGGACCGGCAGGTCCAGCCGGGCGGAGGCGGTCCGCAGGGTGTGCAGGGCCAGGGCCGCCCAGGGGCAGCCGATGTCCGACCAGACGGTGAGGACGGGTGAACTGCCCTCCATTCGTTCGGTGTTGACCAGTGCCGGGTCGTCGTTCGTCATCCGGCGGCTCCCTCGGTGCGTCGTAGCAGTTCGGTCAGCAGGTTGCGGGTGATGTGCACCCCGTCGCGGGTCAGCACGGACTCGGCGTGGAACTGGGTGGAGGCGAACCAGGGGCCGCGCAGGCCGTGCACCTCGCCGGTCCGGGTGGAGCGGCTCACCTCGACGGGGCCGATGCCCGGGCAGTCGGTCTTGTCCTCGTCGGCGACCGCGGCGAACGTGTTGTAGAAGCCCACCCGTTCGCGGCGGCCGAAGAGGTCGATCTCCCGCTGGACGCCCTGGTTGGGCTCCGCCCGGCGGATCAGCGGGAGCCCCAGCCGCCGGCTCAGCACCTGGTGGCTGAGGCAGACGGCGAGGAACGGGGTACGGGTGGTGAGGAGCCGGGCCACCGCCGCGTCGAGGTGGGCGATCTTCGGGTCGGTCAGGTCCCGGGGGTCGCCGGGGCCCGGGCCCATGACCGTGAGGTCGTGGTCGGCCGGATCGTAGGGCTCGTCGAACCGACGCACCGTCACCGTCAGCCCCAGGGAGACGAGTTGCTGGGCGATCATCGACGTAAAGGTGTCCTCGGCGTCCACCACCAGCAGCCGCCGCCCGGCGAGGTACGCGTCCGGGGCGTGCCGGTCCCCGGCGTGGGCGAGCCAGAAGTCCGCGAGCGAGGAGTTGCGTTCGGCCAGGGCGGCCCTGACCTCGGGGTTGGCGGAGAGCCGGACCTGCCCGCCGGTCTCCAGCGCCGCGAGCAGCCCGGCGGCCTTTGCGCGGGTCTCGGCCGCCTCGGACATCGGGTCGGAGTGGCGTACGAGGGTGGCGCCGACGCCGATCCGCAGGCGTCCGCCGGAATCGATGTCGGCGGTACGGATCAGGATCGAGGAGTCCAGGGCGTGGCCCCCGTCGCGGTCGCGGCCCAGGAGCGCCACCACCCCGCTGTAGTAGCCGCGGCCCTCGGGCTCGTACTGGTTGATGACGCGGCAGGCGCTCTCCAGCGGGCTGCCGGTGACGGTCGGCGCGAACATCGTCTCGCGCAGGATGTCGCGCGGATCGCGGTCGCTGTGCCCCTCGATGAAGTACTCGGTGTGGGCGAGCCTGGCCATCTCCTTGAGGAACGGTCCGATGACCCGCCCGCCCTCCGGGCAGATCCGGGACATCATCTTCAGCTCCTCGTCGACGACCATGTACAGCTCGTCGATCTCCTTGCGGTCCGCGAGGAACTCCATCATGGCGGGCAGGGTCGGCCCGGAGGCCGCGTACCGGTAGGTGCCGCTGATGGGGTTCATCACGGCGAGACCCGCGGTGAGGCTGACATGGCGCTCGGGGGTGGCGCCGACGAAGGTGCGGTCCCCGGTGTGCACGACGAACGTCCAGTACGCGCCGGACTCCCGCTCCAGCAGCCGCCGGAAGAAGGTCAGCGCGGCCCCCGGCCCGTAGTCGGTGATGTCCGCCGAGTAGGAGCGCTTGATGACGAAGTTGGCGCCCTTGCCGGTGCCGATCTCCTCGGTGACGACGGTGCGCACGGTCTCGGCGTACGTCTCGTCGTCGATGTCGAAGCCGCCGTTGGTGAGCCCGATCGGGGTGTCCGGGATCCGGCGCAGCACCTCGGCCACCGTCCGGGTCTCCTGGCCGGTGACGGTCATCGCCAGGAGCGGTGAGCCGTCCTCGGTGCCGATGAAGCCGCGCTCGGCGATCTGCCGGTACGGGACGAGGACCAGGGCGTCGTGCCGGGCCTCGCCGTGCGGGCCCGACGGGAGCGGGATGTCGGCCAGGGTCTCGTACGCGCGGACGTCCCCGACCAGTACGTCGAGGGTGCCCTCACCGGTGGACTCCGGGCGGTACAGCAGGGCGAAGGGCGGCGGGTCGGGGGCGAGCACCTGCCCGAGCAGACCGGTCATCAGCCCACCGCCTCCTTGGTCGTGAGCACCACGGCACAGCGGTGCGCGGCGTACTCCACGGTCATCATGTGCCGCTCCTGGGAGAAGTCGGCGATGGCGTCGGCGATCAGGAAGGTCTCGATGTCGTGGGTGAAGGACTCGACGGCGGTCATCAGCACGCCGACATGGCCGTAGACACCGCAGATGACGAGCTGGTCCCGGCCGGACCCGCGCATCCGCTCCAGCAGGTCGGTGCGGAAGAAGGCGCTGTAGCGCCACTTGGTCAGCATCCAGTCCCCGGGTGCGGGAGCGAGCTCGTCGGCCACCTCGCGGTCGGCGGGCTCGCTGCGCATCCCGGGGCCCCAGAAGTCCTTGAGCAGACCGCGCTGTTCGGGGGTCATGCTGCCGGGCTGGGCGGTGTACGCCACCGGCATCCCGGCAGCGGCCGCGTGGTCCCGCAGCCGGGCGGCGTTCGCCAGCAGCGGGTCGCGCAGCTCCGGTGCGAACGGCTGGAGGAAGTACCGCTGCATGTCGTGGACGAGCAGGACGGCCCGGTCGGGGTCGATGCTCCACCGGGCGGTGCTGTCGGGAAGGTCGCCGCGTTCCGGGAGCGGGTACGGCGGGATGGGGGCGATACCGGCCATGGGTTGTCCTGGTCCTTTCGGGAGGGTTCTGTCGGAGTCGCCGGACACACCCCGGGGGCGCGCGTCCGGCCGGTCAGGCCCCCAGCGAGGCGCCGCCGTCCACGGTCAGGTCGTGCAGGGTGATCTGGGCGGCCCGGTCGGAGAGCAGGAACGCCACCGCCTCCGCGACATCGGCGGGGCGGCCGATCCGGCGCAGCGGGATGCCGACGCGGTACGCGGCCGGGGAGCCGTCGAGGGTGTGCTGCTCGGCCGCCCGGTCGTGCCACATCGAGCGGAGCATCGGGGTGTCGGTGGAGCCGGGGGCGACGGTGTTGCAGCGGATGCCGTACTCGGCCACCTCCAGTCCGAGCGACTTGATGAGGAGCGTCGCGGCGGCCTTGGAGGCGGCGTAGGCGGCCATCCCCGCCCGGGGGGTGACGGCCGCGTTGGAGGTGACGGTGACGATCGCGCCCCGGGCGCGAGGGATCATCCGGTTCACGACCGCCCTGGAGACGTTCAGGACGCCGGTGATGTTGACGTCGAGCATGGCCCGCCAGTCCTGGTCGGTGATCTCGCTGACCGGCCCGAGCCGCAGCACCCCGGCGGCGTTGACCAGCTGGTCCACCGGCCCGACCCGCTCCTCGACGGCCGCGACCACGGCGTCGACCGCCGCGCTGTCGGACACGTCGACGGGGAAGGCCGTCACCGGCAGGGACTCCGCCCGGAGTTTGGCGACCTCATCGGCCAGCCGGCCGGCGTCGCGGTCGACCGCGGCCACCGCCGTTCCCTGCTCGGCGAGCAGCCGGACCACGGCCGCGCCGATACCGCCGGCGGCCCCGGTGACCAGTGCCGTGTGCTCTTCCACCTGAACTCTCCTTCGTACGAGGGGTGTACGGGTGTGCTTATGGGTGCGCGGATATGTACGTCAGGTGCGCGGACAGGTAAGTCAGTCGCGCCAGGCGGCGATGACGGAGACCGCCTGGGAGGCGGTGAGGCGGGGGTCGCAGAAGCTCGTGTACTTCTCCCCGACCTGGTGGGCCCGGGTCTCGTTGCGCACGCACTCGGTGACGTCCTCGGGGGTGGTCTCCAGGTGGATGCCCCCGGCCGTGCCGTCGGCCGAGCGGACCGCGGTGAGGAAGCCGCGCACCTCCCGCTCGACGTGCTCCAGATAGCGGGTCTTGAGCCCTTCGCCGGTGGTCACGGTGTTGCCGTGCATCGGGTCGCAGAGCCAGCTCACCGGGTGCCCGGCCGCGCGGACGGCCGCGACGAGGGCGGGCAGCCGCTCGGCCACGGCGCCCGCGCCCATCCGGGAGATCAGGGTGAGCCGTCCGGGCTCGCGGTCGGGGTCCAGCCGCTCGCACAGGCCGAGCAGGTCCGTGACGGTCATCGACGGGCCGACCTTGCAGGCCACCGGGTTGGCGATGGAGGCGAACAGCTCCACATGGGCCCCGTCCAGCGCGCGGGTCCGCTCGCCGATCCACGGCAGGTGGGTGGAGGCCAGCCACCGGGCGCCGGACTCGTCCCGACGGAGCATCGGCAGCTCGTAGTCGAGCAGCAGCGCCTCGTGGCTCGTCCAGACCGGCGGGTCGATCGCCCGGCCCGGCTCGCGGGCGGTGCTGTGCCACCCGAGGTGGCCCATCATCTCGCCCGCCGCGTCGTAGCCGGTCAGTAACCTGGACGGGTCGGGGACGCGGCCCTTGGGGGCGGGTTCGGGGCTGTTGACCATATGGCCCCGGTAGACCGGCAGTTCGACCCCGCCGACATACTCCACCGGCTGCGAGCGGGGCTTGGCGAACTGGCCGGCGATCCTGCCGATCCGCACGATGGGCTTGTGCGAGGCCATCTTCATGGCCCCGGCCAGCAGGTCGAGCACGGCGGCCTTCCGGGCGACGTACCCCGCGCTGGACTCCATCGGGTCCTCGGCGCAGTCGCCCGCCTGGACCACCTGCGCCTCGCCGCGGGCCACCCGGGCGAGGATCTGCCGGAGGTCCCGGACGTCCTCGTAACGGACGAGTGCCCGGCGGCCGGACAGGGTTCTGCGCACCTCCTCCAGGCGTTCGGCATCGGGCCAGTCCGGTTGCTGGAGCGCAGGCCTGAGCCGGATCTCGGACACGACGTTGTCCACTGGTGCCTCCACGGTCGCATGGCGCGAGCGGGGAACCGCTCGCTGTCAGGGGTGAGTCGGTGCGGTGCCGGCAAGCCCGTCGCGGGCTTCGTCGATGACGAGGCGGCGTCCGGGGGGGTCCCGCGCCACTCGGTCCACGGACGACCCGAGCCCGCGGGTCAGGAGGGGGCGGCCGTCCCGCCCTGGTCCGGCTGCCGATCCTGGGCCGGATCGGGGCGGCTGCCAACCGGCGGGGGCGCAGTTCGTCAGGTGACGCGGATTCCATCAGGTCTACCCGCGTCCAGCGGCTCCGACCTGACGGACTAGCCGGTCGGGCCTGGGCCGGTGTCCCGGACGGGATGCACCATGAGGCCGCTCCCGCCCCCTGCTCCGCGTCCGTTCCGGCGCACAGGAGTGTCCTGCCGCTCAGGGCCGGACACCCCCCAGGCCCCTGGAGACCTTTCGATGACATCAGGCAACAGCTCCGGCCTTCCCCGGCGCACGTTCGTCGCCACCGCCGCGGCGGCCGCGGCAGCGGCGGCGACCGCCGGTTCGATCCGGCCGGCGGCGGCCGCGTCCGCCTCCCACCGGCCGTCCCGGCCCCGCAGCGGATCGGTGACCGTCCGCACGACCGCCGGCCGTGTCGCGGGCCAACGGCTTGACGACGTCACCGTCTTCCGGGGCGTCCCCTACGCGGCCCCGCCCGTGGGGCCGCTGCGCTTCGCCTCTCCCCGGCCGCCCGAACCGTGGAACGGGGTGCGGGACGCCACGGCCTTCGGTGCCCCCGCGCTGCAGACCGACTACCTGCCGGACAGCAGCGAGGACTGTCTGTACGCCAACGTCTGGACACCGGGCACCAGCGGCCGCCGGCCCGTCGTGGTCTACATCCACGGCGGCGGCTGGTTCCTCGGCGCGGGCAGCGAGCCCGACTACGACGGCGCCAGGCCCGCCGTACGCGGCGACCTGGTCGTCATCAACTTCAACTACCGTCTGGGGCTGCTCGGCTGGGGGCTCCACGAGGAGTTCACCGACCGGCGGACCTCGTCCTTCGCCAACTGGGGCCTCCAGGACCAGGCGGCGCTGCTGCACTGGGTCCAGGCCAACGCCGCGGCCTTCGGCGGGGACCCGGGCAACATCACGCTGGCCGGGACCTCGGCCGGCGGGTCGAGCACCTGGCAGCTGAGCCTGCTGCCGCAGCTGCGCGGCGTGATCAGGCGGGCCGTGCCGATCAGCGCCAAGCACGTCTGGAACCCGGCGAGTTCGACGACCCCGCAGGAGTCGCGCGAGGTCTACGCACTGCTCGCCTCACGGCTCGGCACCACGGTCGCCGGACTGCGTCAGGTGTCGGGCCACGAACTGAAGGCCGCCTGGGAGGAGCTGTACTCCGGCGATCCCTCCGAGCGGCCGGTGACCGGCTGGCGCGAGTACCGGGGGCCGGTGCCCGACGGGCAGTGGATGCGCGGCTACGACCATGAGCTGCCCACCCCGCAGATACCGGTCATGCCGGTGTACGCCCGTACCGAGGGATCGTTCTTCACCGGCGGACCCGGCTACCCCTACCCGGGGCCCCACCCCACGAACGACGCCGAGCTGCGCGAAGCGGTGTTCATGGTGCTGCGCAAGGGCAGTGCCCGGGCCGGCCTACGCGATGCGGACCAGGTCATCGCCTTCTACCGCAAGGCGGCCGTGCGGGGCGGGCTGCCGCAGGACCCGATGTCGCTCTGGACGGAGATATGGGGCGACGGACTCTTCCGCTACCAGATAGTCCGGCTCGCCGAGCGGCACGCCCGCGAGGGCAGGTCGCCGCAGTACCTCATGGAGTTCGCGCACCCGGTGCGCGCGCCCTACTCCGGCACCCCGCACGAGGCGACGTCGAAGTTCCTGTTCGGCTCGCACGCGCTGCCCGTCAACGAGCCCGCCTACGGTGACGGCCCCCTGGAGCGCCAGGTCTCGGACACCCTGATCGACCTGATCGCCTCCTTCGCCCGCGATGGCCGGCCGGTCAGCCCGCACGCCCCGGCGTGGCCGGAGTTCTCCCCCCGTATCCCCAGCACGATGGTGGTCGGCGGCCCCGACGTCGCCCGCGTCTCCACGACCTTCAAGGCGGACCAGCTCCGCTACTGGGACCGGGCGGGCTGGGTGCCCCGCACCTAGGGCCCGCCGTCCGGCTCCCGCACAGCGCTGTTGACACGGCTGAACACAAGGAAAGGAACCGAGACACTATGTGTGGACTCGCAGGCTGGGTCGGCTACGACCGCGATCTGTCCCGACTGGGCGACACCGCGGCGGCCATGACATCGACGATGGCGTGCCGGGGCCCGGACGACGAGGGGGTGTGGACGGCTCCCCATGCGGCGCTCGGCCACTGCCGGCTCTCGGTCATCGACCTGGAGGGCGGCAGGCAGCCGATGCACGTCACCGCGCCCGACGACGGCCTGCCGGTCGTCGTCTACACCGGTGAGGTCTACAACTTTCTTGAGCTGAAAGAGGAGTTGAGCGCTCTCGGCCACTCCTTCCGCACCTCCAGCGACACCGAGGTGGTGCTCCACGCCTATCTGGAGTGGGGCGAGGAGTTCGCGGAGCGGCTCAACGGGATGTACGCGCTGGCGATCTGGGACCCGCGCACCGAGGAACTCCTGCTGGTCCGGGACCGGATGGGCGTCAAGCCGCTCTTCTACTACCCGACCCGCGACGGGGTCCTCTTCGGCTCCGAGGCGAAGGCGATCCTGGCCCACCCGGAGGCCGAGGCGGTCGTGGACCGCGAAGGCCTGGCCGAGATCTTCGCCATCATCAACACCCCCGGGCACGCCGTCTTCAAGGGCATGCACGAAGTGGTCCCCGGCACGACCGTCCGCTTCGGCAAGGACGGCCGCACCACCCGCACCTACTGGGAGCTGACGGCCCAGCCGCACGGCGACGACCTCGACACCACCATCGCCCACGTCCGGGAACTCCTGGACGACATCGTCCGCCGCCAGCTCATCGCGGACGTGCCGGTGGGCACCCTGCTCTCCGGCGGACTGGACTCCAGCGCCCTCACCGCGCTGGCCGCCAAGACCTTCCGGGACCAGGGGCGGTCCGAGCGTGTCAAGGCGTTCTCGATCGACTTCAAGGGCAACGACGAGGCCTTCGCCGGCAACGGGATCTGGCAGGACCCGGACACCCCGTACGCGGTCGAGGTCGCCGAGCACTGCGGCGCCGAGCACATCGTCGTCGAGCTGGAGAACGCCGACGTCCTGGACGAGTCCATCCGCGCCCGGGTGCTGCGCTGCCAGGACCTCCCCATCTCCACCGGCGACATGGAGCACTCGCTGCTGCACCTGTGCACCGCGCTGAAGCGTCAGGTGACCGTCGCCCTGTCCGGTGAGACCGCCGACGAACTGTTCGGCGGCTACAACTGGTTCTTCGACAAGGAGGCCGTCGAGGGCGACACCTTCCCCTGGTACGACGCCTGGCAGCGGCTCGGCGGTCTGGACACCATGAAGGAGATCGGGCTGTGGGACCGGCTGGGCCTTGAGGAGTACGTCAAGACGCGGTATGCCGAGGCGCTGTCGGAGGTCCCCCGGCTGGAGGGCGAGTCCGGCCGCGAGGAGCGGATGCGGGAGCTCACGTACCTCAACATCTCCCGCTGGGAGAACTTCCTGCTCGACCGCAAGGACCGGATCAGCATGGCCGCCAGCCTGGAGGTCCGGGTCCCCTTCACCGACCACCGGCTCGTCGAGTACGTCTTCAACGTTCCGTGGGAGATGAAGAACTTCGACGGACGCGAGAAGAGCCTGCTGCGCGCGGCCGTGGCGGACGTGCTCCCGGAGTCGGTGCTGACCCGCAAGAAGAGCCCGTACCCCTCCACCCAGGACCTGGAGTACGTCCGGGCGCTGCGCGACAAGGTCGCCGCCCTGCTCGACGAGGGTTCGCCGGTGCTGGCCCTGGTGCCGGCCGAATCCGTCCAGCTGCTGCTGGACAAGCCGCTGGAGTCGTACGCCGGGCTCGGCGGGCTGTGGGGGACGCGCGCGGTGATGGAGCGGCTGGTCGAGTTCAACACCTGGGTCACCCTCTACGGGGTCCGGGTCGAGGCGTGACACCGACCCCGGCACCCCTGCGGATGTCCGCGACCCCATGAAGGAGTGATGACCCGATGTACGCCACCGGGCTGCCTGTCGACGTCGACCACTCGCCCGAGTGGGGCGCGGACAGGCTCGATCTGGACGCCTACCTGCGGCGGATCGGATACGAAGGCGCGCTCGACGGATCGCTGAAGACCCTCCAGCAGCTCCACCGCGCCCATATGAGCACCATCTGTTTCGAGAACATCGACATCGCGGTGGGCCGCCCGGTGTCGCTCGACATGGCGGACCTGGAACGGAAACTGGTCCGCTCCGGCCGCGGTGGCTACTGCTACGAGACCAACCTGCTGTTCGCCGCCGTGCTCGACCGCCTCGGCTTCCCGGTGGTCCGGATACTCTCGCGCATCCGGGAGGGGGACACCCGTCGGCGCTTCCGCTCGCACACCTCCCTGCTGGTCAGGGCGGTGGACGAGCCGGAGACGGTGTGGCTGGCCGACCCCGGCTACGGCTACGCCGGGCTCATCGAGCCGATCCCGCTGCGCGAGGGCGCGCGGAGCACCATGGCGGGCTGGAGCTGGCAGCTGGGGGTGGACGACGACCACTGGGTCCTGCGGAACCAGAACCCCGAGGGCGGCTGGACGGACCTCTACGCCTTCCGGCCCGAGCGGCAGTACGAGGTCGACTACCGGGCGGCCCACTACATCAGCTCCACCCGGCCCGGCTCCCCGTTCGTCAACCGGCTGGTGGTGCAGCGGGGTTCGGAGACCGTACGGCACCGGCTCCGCAACGACGTCCTGGTGACCGACCATCCCGACGGCCGCACCGAACGGGCGGTACTGGGCCCCCACGAGGTGGTGGCGGCCCTGCGGGAGAAGTTCGGTCTCACCCTGACCGACGAGGACGTCTCGCTGCTCCTGGGGTTCCTGCACCGGGGGGACACCGGCCCCCTCTCCTGAGGATCTCCGGTTCGTACGGCGAGGGCCCCGGCACATGGTGCCGGGGCCCTCGCCGTGGTGCGGGTGGTACTACAGCAGCGAGACGATCGCCGGTCCGAAGGCCGCGCCCAGCAGATAGCAGAGGTTGAACAGGCCGATCGCCGCGGGCCGTTCCTCGTCGGGCACCGCCTTGGTGGAGTGCACCGCGAAGACGCCCTGCCCGGAGGCGGCCGCGATCGAGGCGAGGGCCTGCGCGAGGAGCAGCAGCACCGCGGCGACGCTCACCGAGGCCAGCACCACCCCGGCGACGCTCAGGGCGACCAGGGTGATGATGACCGGCTGCCGGCCCACCTTCGCCGACAGGGCGACCACCACCCACGACAGCGCACCGCCCAGCAGCAGCGGCCACACCATCGCCACGCCGATCTTGCCGCTCGACCACGAGGTGTGGTCCGAAAGGGCTTCCGGCACCGCGAACATCAGCCCGAAGTTGACCGCCGCGAGCAGGAACGCCAGCACCGAGGAGATCAGGAAGACGGGGCTGCGTACCACCACCGCCGGAACGAATCCCTGCGGCTTGCTCCGCAGATGCCACACGAGCGCGGCGATCGTCACCACGGAGAGGATCCCGGCGACCGGCGGATAGTGCGGGACGAAGACCAGGGCCGTGACCACCGCCGTGAGCAGCACCGCGCCGAGCCCGTCGAAGGCGGCGGTCGAGGTGGGCCTGGTGGAGGCCCGCCCGATGATGACGAGCAGGGCGATCAGGCTGAGCGCCGGCAGGGCCAGGGTCGCCTGCCAGTTGATCGCGTCGTTGACCAGCGAGCCGACCAGCGGCGCGGTCGAGCCGACCACCGCGAGCGAGGCGGTGACGAAGCCCATCGAGCGGGCGGAGTTCGTCAGGCTCATCGCGATGGAGGTCAGACCCGCGGTGCCGAGCGCCTGGAGCGCGCAGCCGATGATGACGGCCGGCAGCAGCGGCACCGTCAGCACCAGGAGTGCGCCGAGCAGCACCAGCGCCCCGCAGGCGCTGAGCGCGGCCCGGGCGCCGCGGTGCCGGAGCAGGCCGGTCATCAGGGGGGTGCCCACCGCGATGCCCCAGCCGAAGGCGGTCACCCCCCAGGTGACGGTTCCGGTGGTGGTGGACAGGTCTCGGGCGATGTCGTCCAGGACCAGCGCGGGTCCGGCGATGCCGAACGAGAGCGGTCCGGCCATCAGCCCCAGCCAGTAGGTGGGGATGCGGGCGGTGCCGGGTGCCGGGGGATCCGCGTTATCGGGGCGCGCGGTGCCCGGACCCGCGAGGGATTCACTCATCGGTCCTCCAGGGGTGAGGGATTGGCCGGGCGCGCTCTGCCTGCGCGGATCCGGTCCGGCACCGCCCGGTGTGCCGGACCGTCACGCGGCCGGGGTCAGGCGGACAGCGTGGGGTAGTCGGTGTAGCCGCGGCTGTCGCCGCCGTAGAAGGTGCTCGCCTCCGGCACGTTGAACGGGCCGCCGGCCTTGATGCGCCGGTCCAGGTCCGGGTTGGCGAGCCAGAGCGAGGCGAGGCTGACCGCGTCGGCCAGGTCGTCCTGGAGCACCTCCAGCGCGGCCTCGGGAGTGACCGAGGCCTCGGCGCCGGTCTTGTGCGGGTTGAGGATCAGCGTGCCCGGCCATTCGGCCCGGACCAGCTCGGTGACCTCGCGGTGGCCGAACTCCATGACGTGCACATAGGCCAGGTTGTACGGGGCCAGCGTGCGGATCAGCGTCCGGTACAGCTCGGCCGGGTCGCTCTCGGTGACGCCCTCGCTGGTCGATCCGGGGGAGATGCGGATCCCGACCCGCTCGGGCCCGATGGCGTCGCTGACGGCCCGCGCGACCTCGTCGGCGAACCGCACCCGGTTCTCCACCGAACCGCCGTAGACATCGGTGCGGTGGTTGGAGCCGTCGGCGAGGAACTGGTGGATCAGGTAGCCGTTGGCCCCGTGCAGCTCCACCCCGTCGAACCCGGCGTCCACCGCGTGCTTGGCGGCCGAGACGAAGTCCTCCACCGTCCGCGCGATGTCCTCCAGGGTCATCTCGCGCGGGACGGGGTGGTCGACCATGCCGTCGGGGGTGTACATCTGCCCGCCGGTGGCGATGGCCGAGGGCGCCACGGGGAGGGCGCCGTCCGGGTAGAGGCTGGGGTGGCCGACCCGGCCGGAGTGCATGAGCTGGACGAAGATCCGGCCGCCCGCGGCGTGCACCGCGTCGGTCACGCCCCGCCAGGCCTCGGCCTGCTCCGTGGAGTGCAGACCGGGGGTGTCGATGTAGCCCTGGCCGATCACGCTCGGCTGGGTGCCCTCGGTGATGATCAGCCCGGCCCCGGCGCGCTGCGCGTAGTACTCGGCGGTGAGCGCGTTCACGGAGCGGTCGGCGGAGCGGCTGCGGGTCATCGGTGCCATCACGAGACGGTTCGGCAGGGTCGTCTTGCCCAGGCGCAGCGGCTTGAACAGCTCGTCCATGGTGTCCTCCAGCGGGTCGTGATCATCGGCGGATGTCCTGATCACAACGGTAGGAGCGGCGCCCTCGCGGCGAATCCGTAATCTCTACTGCCCCGGGTACGTATTCACGGGTAAGTAACATGGAACCGTATACCGATGGCATGCGGGCGGGTCGTCAAACGGGTGGAGGGGGACGTCGGTGCTGTACGGGCGAACCACCGAACAGGAGCGGCTGGAGCAGCTGGTGGCCGGGGCACGGGCCGGCTGCAGTGGTGCTCTTCTGGTACGCGGCGAGGCGGGCATCGGCAAGACGGCACTGCTCGACTGGCTCGCCGCGACGGCCGTGCGGGACGACGGGAGCGACGGCCGGGAGCTGCGCATCCTACGGGTCACCGGTGTCGAGCCGGAAGCGGATCTTGCCTTCGGCGGCCTCGTCCAGCTGCTGTGGCCGGTGCAGGACCGTCTGAACGCCCTGCCCGAGCCGCAGGCCGCCGCGTTACGGGCGGTCCTCGGCACCGGACACGAGGAGCGCGGACCCGACCGCTTCCTCACCGGCCTCGCGGTGCTCACGGTCCTCGCGGACCTCGCCGAGGACGGGCCGCTGCTCTGCCTGGTCGACGACGCCCAGTGGCTGGACCAGGCCACCGCCGAGGCCCTGCTGTTCGCCGCCCGCCGGCTGGCCGCCGAGGGCGTGGCGATCGTGCTGGCCGGCCGCGACGACGGCTTCGTCGCCCCGGGCATCCCCGAACTGCAGCTGTCCCGGCTGAACTTCGAGGACTCCTCGCGTCTGCTGGCCGACCGGGGCAGAGCCCCCGCGCTGCGCTCCCAGATCATCACCGAGTCCGCGGGGAACCCGCTCGCGCTCATCGAATTCGACTCCGCACGGCGTGACCAGCCGCACCAGCATGCCCCCCTGCCGGTCGCCGACCGCGTATTCTCGGCCTTTCGGTCACAGATCGGCAAACTGCCGGAACGCACCCGGCTGATGATGCTCGTCGCGGCGGCCGAGGGGCGGGGCGATCTGCCCCTGCTGCTGAGGGCGTCGGAGCTGCTGGGCGTGGACCTCGGCGACCTGGAGGAGGCCGAGCGGACCGGCCTGATGTACGTCATGGACGGCACGGTCACCTTCCGGCATCCGCTGATCGCCTCGGCGACGTACCAGGGTTCGGTGCTCGCCCGCCGGATCGCCGTGCACCGGGCGCTGGCCGAGGCCGCCGAGGACCCCGACTGCCGGGCCCGGCACCTGCTGGCGGTGGCCACGGGGCCGGACCACGAAGTGGCCCTGGAACTGGCGGCGGCGGCCGGGCGGGCCCGGGGCCGTACCGCGTACGCGGCGGCCTCCGGTCTCTTCCGGCACGCCGCCCGGATCGCCACCGACCACGGGCGGCGCGCCTCCTGGCTGGCCGAAGCCGCCGCACTGGCACTCACCGCGGGCCACGCCGCACAGGCGGACCGACTCGCCCAGGAGGCGCAGGAGTTGGCGGAAGATTCGGCCGTCGGAGCCCGGATCGCCTCGGTGCGCGCGGCGGTCGTCTTCGAGCTGGGCGACCAGAGCGAAGCGGCGCGCGGCCTGCTGGCCCGCGCCGGGGGCACCGCCACCCCGGAGACGGCCGGGCTGCTCCGTACCTCCGCCGCCTACGGCTGGCTGGCCGGGGACGGGAACGCGGTGCGCGCCGCCGCCGGCCGGCTCACGGCGGGCGGCGGTGCCGATCCGCTGGTCGAGGGGCTGGAGCGGCTCTGCGATGACGACGCCGCCCACGGAGTGCCGCTGCTCGCGCGGTTCCTGGAGGGGCGGCTCGACGCACCCGACACCCGCGCCGTCGAAGAGCAGGCCGTCCGGATGCTCGCCCTCACCTGCGGCACGATCCTCGGCGACGACGAGGCGGCCCTGGACCTGGCCGCGGCCGAGGTCCGGTGGTGCCGGTCCCAGGCGCTGATCGGTGACCTCCCCTACGCACTCGATATCCTGTCGCAGAATCAGGTTCTCGCCGGACGCCACCGGGACGCCGAGGCCTCGGTGGCCGAGGCGGAGGAGATCGCCCGGGACACCGGGCTGCGCCGGCGCCTGGTCCGTCTCGGTGCGGTGCGCGCGCGGATCGCGGCCATCGAGGGCGACGCACAGCGGGTGCGCGAACTCGCGGACGCCACCCCGGCGGCGCTGCGCACCGGAGTGGACTGCGCACGCGTCCTCCTCGACCTGGGTCTCGGCGACTTCGACGCGGCCCTCACCCGGCTGGACCCGCCGCCGCCCGGCCCGGACCGGTACACCTGGCTGTCCCTGTCCACCGCCGCGGACCAGGTCGAGGCCGCGGTGCGGCTCGGGCAGCCGGAGCGCGCCGAGGCGGCCATGCGCCACTTCGAGAACTGGGCCCGGGCCGGGGCCCGGCCCCGGACGGCCGCGACCACCGCGCCCTGGGCGCAGGCGGTGGTCCTCAGATGCCGGGCGCTCCTCACCGACCGGCCGGAGCACTACACGCAGGCACTGCAGCTGCACGAGAAGGGCGGCCGGCCCTTCGAGCGCGCCCGCACCGAGCTCCTGTACGGCGAGTGGCTGCGCCGGGCCCGGCGGCGCAACGAGGCCCGTGGCGTGCTGCGTTCGGCGCTGGCCACCTTCGAGCGGCTGAAGGCGGAGCCCTGGACCCGGCGGGCCGGCGCCGAACTGCAGGCCGCGGGCGAGCACCTGGTGACGGCCCGGATGCTCGCGGACAACCTGATCGACCGGCTGACACCGCAGGAGCTCCAGGTGGTGCGGCTCGCCAAGGACGGCAGCAGCAGCCGGGAGATCGCCGCGCAGCTGTTCCTCAGCCCGCGCACGGTCGAGCACCACCTCTACAAGGCGTATCCGAAGCTCGGCGTGGGCTCGCGGCAGGAGCTCGTCCTCCTCGACCTGACCTGACCCGTCGGCGGAAGTTGTTCACCCTCCGGTCTCACTGCCTTCACAGCCGCTGCCCCGGCCCCACGATTCACTCTGCGCACGGTTGCCCGGCAACCGCTTGCCCCCGAAAACGATTAGGCGAAAAGTGCGCTGCCTACCCCTCGGCGCCGTTCTACGGTGCCCGGACCACCTCCCCCTGAAGATCAGGGCATATTACGCTTCCGAGGGGTGCAGGTAGCGGAGTGGCGGCACGGCTGCACGGACCGCGCCGGGGCCGCTGACCAGAGATGATGCCGGGCCGCACAACGGGGGATCAACGTGTTAAGACACGAAGCCGAGGCGAACATCGACGCTGTCGCCATACTGGAGCTATTGGCCTCCGACGCGCCGCCCGACCGATTCGAATCGCTCCTCACCATGGCCCGTTCCGCGGGAATGCCCGGCCCCCAATTGGACCGTTTGGAAAACGCGCGGAAACTTGGCCTGCACATCTATTCCCAGCTCGACCGCAGGCAGCAGCGCGAGGCGAGCCTGTCGGCACTCGTGGACATCGCCCGTGAGCTCTCCGCCCCCTACGACCTCAAGACACTTCTCAAAGTGACCACCCGCCGGGCCCGGATGCTGCTCGGCGCGGACATCTCCTACATCACCATGCTCACCGCGGAGAAGGGCACGGCCCGGGTCGAGGCCAGTGACGGGCACGTGTCGTCGTTCCATGTGGGGATGCAGATCCCGCACGGCGCCGGGAGCAGTGACGTCCTCACCACCTCGGCCCCCTTCTGGAGCGCGGACTATCTCAGCGACGCGCGCTTCCCCCACCACGAGCGGCTGGACGAGATGGCGCGGGCCGAGGAGCTGCGCGGCATCATGGCCGTCCCTCTGAGCCAGGGCAGCGGACCGTTCGGGGTGCTGCACGTCGCCGATCGCGAACCCCGGCACTTCTCCGCCGACGAGGTGTCCCTGATGAGCTCGCTGGGCGACCTCGCGGGTGCCGTCATCGAGAAGGCCTGGCTGATGGACCGCACCGCCGCGGAGATGGAGATGCTCCAGCGGCGCACCGACGAGGCGGAGGCCGGCCACCGGCAGTGGCAGGAGGTCGGTGACATCAACGAGTTCCTGATGTCCCAGGTGCTCTCCGGGTGCGACCTGCAGAGCCTGGTCGAGCAGGCGTCCGACGGCCTCGGCGGGGCGCTGACCGTCTGCGCGGGCGATGGCACGGTGCTGGCCACCACCGCCGGGGCCCAGCCCGACGACGACCTCATGATCTCCCGGGCCATGATGGACGCGCACGCCGCGGGGAAGGCGATCCGGGTCAAGAACGGGGTGTGGGCGGCCCCGGTCCTGATGGGCGACGAGAACCTGGGTGCCCTGCTGCTGCGCACCGAACGCCCGCTGTGGGAGTCCGGCATCCGGCTGCTGGGCCTGGTGGCGCAGGCCACCGCCGTCCTGCTGCTCATGCAGAACAGCCACGGCATCGTGATGGAGAGCCAGGCCCGCGACGGTTTCCTGGACGACCTCGTCAACCGCACCCGCTCCACGCGGGAGCTGGACCGGCGGGCCCGGAAGCTGGGCGTCGCCCTGGAGGAGTCGTACGTCCTCGTGGTCGCCAGCCCGGTCGGCGACGCCCGGCGCAAGGCCATGATCTGGGCCTCCTCCTACGCGCATCGCAAGGACGGGCTGAAGTCGGAGCAGTCGGGCCGGGTGGTCTTCCTGCTGCCCGGCACCGACGCGGCCGAGGTCGCCCGCGAGGTGCACAACGACCTCTCCCCGCTGCTCAGACATCTGGTGACGGTCAGCGCCGCCGGTCCGGTCTCCGGCGCCGCCCCGATCCACCGGAGCTACCTGGAGGCGCTGCGCTGCCTGGAGGTGATGGGCGCTCTGGGTCTCTCCGGCCGGTCGGCCGCCGCGTCCGAGCTGGGGTTCCTCGGGCTGCTCGTCTCCGACGACCACGATGTGGACGGGTTCATCGATTCGGTGATCGGTCCGGTGGTGCGCTACGACCACCAGCGGCTCACTCAGCTCACCGACACGCTGGAGGCCTTCTTCAGCGCCTGCGGATCCCCCACTCACGCGGCGAAGGAGCTTCATGTGCACCCCAACACCGTCGCTCGCCGGCTGGAGCGGGTCAACGAACTGCTGGGCGAGGGATGGCAGCACCCCGATCGCGCCCTGGAAGTGCAACTCGCCCTGAAACTCAGGCGGATGCGGTCTGCCCTGATGGGGCGGGACCTGCACGCGGACGGTTCCCGCCCCGGCACGGACGTGGAGTGAACCGGTGCTCCGGCCTCCGCCTCAGCACAGGGAGCGGGCCTCGTCGCCCGCCCGGCTGAGGGCGACCACGGTGTGCGCGGCCGAGGCGAGGGTGACGTGGCGGTGCCAGCCGGCGAAGGAGCGCCCCGTGTAGTCGCGGATGCCCACCCGCTCGGCGGTCTCCCGGAAGTCGTGGTCCACCCGGTCGACGAGCCGCGTGAGCCGGTGGAGTTCGCCCGGCGGGACGTCCGTCATGTTCGTCAGCCACAGCTCGGCGGGCCACGCCCGCCCCTGCTCGCCCACCCCGAGCAGCACCAGTTCACCGCCGTGCCGGCGCGGCGGCCGCACCGCGCCCGGGATCGCGGTCCGGACCGCCGCGACCAGGCTCCGGCGTAACGGGCGCCCCGGTCCGTGGCCGCGCCAGGCCACCGGCCGGCGCAGATCCCGGGCGGTCGCCATGATCTGGTGCGCGGTCGACGCCCCGGTCCGGCCCCGGAGCAGCGGGTCGGTGACGTCCAGCCGGGTGCCCCCGGGCACCCGTGCCAGCACCCGTACACCCGCCCCGTGGTACGCCCGCACGGTCGCCGCCGCGTCCGTCGCGTCGGCGCCGTGGCCGTCGAGCACCACCGGGCAGTCCGGCAGGCCCCAGGTCCGCATCATGCCCAGGTACGCCTCGTGGACGCAGTCGGCCGGCGACTCCGACGCCACGGCGTCCGGGATGGACGCCTGCGTCCGGCGGGCACCGTCCTCCAGCCAGGCGTCGGAGAGGTGCAGCCGCCAGTTGACCGGGAAGCTGCCGGCCTCGGAGGCGGCCCACACCCCCACCGCGTACTGCGCGTTGAGCACCTGGCCCGTATACGGAAGGAACTGGCGCTCCACCCCCACCGAGTTCTCCCCGGCCTTCGGGATGACCATGGACCGGGCGACCCACGCCTGCGGCGGGGCGACCCGCACCACATGCTCGGCCAGTGCCCGGCGGACCGGCTTCCAGCCCCAGGTGGAGCTGGCGACGAAGTGGTGCAGGCTCTGTTCCGTGGCGCTGCCGCCCAGGACGGCGGCGATGTTCCGTATCGACTTGCGGCCCTCCGCCGCTATCAGCGCCTGGAGGTAGTGCATCCCGCGCCGGCGCTGGTCACTGCGCGGCAGGGAGAGGAACAGGCGTGATCCGAGCTCGCCGAGCACGATGTCTTCCATTCCGGACGCGTCGGGTGGCAGGCTGTACTGCTCGCCCGACATTCGGTTGTCTGTGTATGGAGCAGCGGAACTCATCCCTGTGCCTTCCCTCTCGGCTGCGCATCCGGGGCCTTCGTTCCCTACGGTGCGGGCCGGGCGGGCGGCATGCCTAGGTGCTCCGGACACCGGCTTCCCCGCCGATGTGGTGCCCGGTGCACCGACGCCATAAATCGGGTGGGGCGACTGCGACCTGGGTCACGTGGCCGACGGTGGCTCGGGCACCACGCAACCCGTCCGTAACGCGTGGACATCGGACCGGTACACGGACGGCGAGCCGTATCGCCGCACCACAGAGGGCATGACCGGCCGGGTGTGCCCGGACCCCTTGCACAGAGCGTGAGCTGTTCCTGAGGTCCGCTCACCTTCCGTGCATGCTCCTGTGCAGGGTCCCGTGCATCCCTCCGGAACGCACAGGGCCGGTGGCCGTACGAGGGCCGGCCCTCGTACGGCCACCGGCCGTTGAGCAGCGCGGCCCAGCCGGCCGTGATGTCGGAGCCCGGGGCGAAGAGGTCCACCAGGGGACCGTAGTTGGAGTAGCCGGCCCGCGCGTCGGTCCGGGTCGTGGCGCCGACGGTGAGCGCGGTCGTCACCCGGGCGGGCGAGAAACCGGACGCGGGGGCGTTGGAATTGCCGGCCGCGATGGCGTACGTCACGCCGGACGCGATCGACCGGCGCACCGCGTCGTCCAGGGTGGCCGCCCACACGAGGTTGCCGCCCGCGGGGGTGGACGAACCGGTCTTCAGGCCTATGACCCCGTCCCGGCCCAGCAGCTTGTTGGTGTTGCGGAACGTCACCCCGGTCCCGGGGGCCTCGACCGTGCGGGTGGACACGATCTCCCGGAACACCGGGTCCTTCATCACGGCGCGGGCCGGCCTGAGCTGGTCGGCGGCGGTGCTCCGCGTACTGGTCTCCATGCCGCTCACCCCGGTGTAGGTGGTGCGCTCCATCCCGAGGGCGGCGGCGGTCTCGTTCATCTTCGCCACGAACGCCTTCTCGCTGCCCGCGTCTCGACGGAGGAGTACGACTCGTTCGCCGCCTGCTCGTCGGCGGTGACGGCCGCGCCGGGTGCGCCCGCCCGCATCGGGTGCTCCTTGAGGATCACGTAGGCCGTCATGACCTTGGTGACGCCGGCGATCGGGACCGGCCGCTGCCGGCCCCGGGTGCCGAGGCTGCCGATCCCATCGACCTCCACGCTCGCCTGCCCCTCGGCGGGCCACGGCAGCTGCAGCGACTTCGCCACGGCCGCGACGGTGTCCCCGGATCCGGCGGCGGGGGCAGGGGCTCGGTCCGTGACTGGGGTGTGGGGCATGGGGCACCTCCGGGAGAACGTGTGCGGTTCCCGCACGGACCTCACCTTCGGGGAGCCGCTGTTCCCGGACCGGTGCGGTGCCGTTTCCGCCGCCGCGAGAGTGCGTTGCGGTTCCGTTTCAGGCGGTTCCGGACGGGGCGGGGGCGAGGTCGAGTGTGGCGACCGCACCCCCGTCCGGCGCGTTCGCGAAGGTCAGCCGGGCGCCGAGGACCCCGGCCTGGCCCTGGGCGACGGTCAGCCCGAGGCCGTGGCCGCGGCCGCGCTCGCCGGCGCCCGTACGGAAGCGCTGCGGGCCCTGTTCGAGCAGCGCGGCGGGGAACCCGGGGCCGTGGTCGCGGACGGTGATCCGGGTGCCGGTGACGGTGACCTGGACGGGGCCGGCGCCGTGCCGGTGGGCGTTGGTGACGAGGTTGACCACGATCCGCTCCACCCGGCGCGGGTCGGTCTCCACCACCTCGGCGTCCCCGGCGGCGACCTGTGTCCCGGTCCCCGTGCGCCGCACCACGTCGGTGACCAACTCCCCCAGCGGCACCGCGTCGAGCCGGGCCCGTTCGGCGCCCGCGTCGAGGCGGGAGACCTCCAGCAGGTCCTCGATGAGCGCGTTCAGGGCCCGCACCCGGTCCCGTACCAGACCGGTCGCCTCGTCGGTCTCCGTCAGCAGCCCGGCGGCGGTGACCAGGCCCATCAGCGGGGTGCGCAGCTCGTGGGCGACGTCGGCGGTGAAGCGCTGCTCGTTCTCCAGCTTGCGCTGGAGAGCGGTGGCCATGTCGTCGACGGCGGCCGACATCTCGGTGATCTCGTCGCGGGCCCGCCCGGTGGAGCCGATGCGCGCGTCCAGCTCCCCGTCGGCGATCCGGCGGGCGGTACGGGCTCCGTGGCGCAGCCGCCGGTTGATCGGCTCGGTGGCGAGGGCGGCGAGCGGGACGACGAAGACGAGGGCGGCGAGGACGGACTTCACGATGGAGCGGTCCAGGAGCTGGAGGCTGCGGACCTCGGTGCTCATGTCGTCCCGGACGACGAGGAACTGATCGCCGCCGACGGAGACGGCGCCCCACATCCAGAACCAGTTGGGCGGATCGGCGTCGTACCAGGTGGCGTACCCGCCGCCGGTCTCCGGCTGGTCGGCGAGATCGCGCGCCAGCGGATCGGGCAGCTCCTCCCGGGTCCGTACGTCGACGTCCGGCGGTGCCTTTCCCGTACGGCTCAGCTCCCGCTCGGCCGCGATCAGGCGGGTGATCGTGCGCTCGTGGCCCACGCGGAGTCCACGCTCGCGGGTCGCGTCGTGGACCAGGAAGCCGATGACCGCCGCCACCGCGCAGCAGGCTGCGGCGGCGAGCGCGGCGATCTTCCAGCGCAGGGCGCGGGGGTTGAGGAGACCCATGATGATCCGTCGGCCGGCCGGTCAGTCGCGGACGAGCTTGTAGCCGAAGCCGCGTACGGTCTCGATCCGGCCGCTGCCGATCTTCTTGCGCAGCCGGAGCACGCACAGGTCCACGACCCGGGTGTCGCCCTCCCAGCCGTAGTCCCAGACCTCGCGCAGCAGACGGCGGCGGTCGAGGACCGAACCGGGCGCGGCGGCGAACTCCAGCAGCAGGCGCAGTTCGGTGGGGGTCAGCGGTACGGGCCGCCCGGCGAGCCGGACCTCAATGCCGAGGGTGTCCACGCTCAGATCGCCGAAGACCAGGACGTGGTCGGGGGCCTCGGGCGGGGGGCTCTGCGACGGCTGGAAGGTGGCGCGGCGCAGCAGGGCGCGGATGCGGGCCACCAGGACGGGGGTGTCGACCGGCTTGATCACATAGTCGTCCGCCCCCGCCTCCAGGCCCGCGACCACGTCGAGGGCGTCACCGCGCGCGGACATCATCAGGACGGGCACGAGGCTCTCCTCCCGGATGCGGTGGCAGAGGCCGATACCGTCCAGCTCGGGCAGCATCACGTCCAGGATCAGCAGGTCGTACCCGCCTGCCCGGAACGCCTCCAGGCCGCTGAGGCCGTCGGCGGCCACGTCGACGCGGTAGCCGTAACGCTCCAGGGCCAGTTGGACGGCGCGCCGGATCGTGTCGTCGTCCTCGACGACGAGCACGCTGACGGGGTCGGGGACCCGGGGTTCCGGCACGGTTCCTGCCTGGTCGTGGGGGGGTGGGTTGGCGCTCTGCGCATCGTAGAGCTGCCCGGGGCGTCACAGCCGCAGCGTCGCCGCGACCGGGCGGTGGTCGCTGCCGGTGGCGGGCAGGGTCCAGGACGCGAGCGGCGTCATCCCCTTCGCCAGGACGTCGTCGATGCGGACCACCGGGAACCCGGCGGGATACGTGAACCCGAAGCCGTCCCCGGCCTCCCGCTGGGCGGAGCGCAGCTGCGAGGTGACCGGGGCCAGGGCCCTGTCCTGGTACGTGCCGTTGAAGTCGCCCAGCACCACCACACGGGGCGCGGGCTCGGCCCGTACGGCGGCGGCCAGCGCACGGGCCGCCTCGTTGCGGCGGACGGTGGTGAAGCCCGCGCCCGATACGCGTACGGAGGCGAGGTGGGCCGCGTACACGGCGACGGGCCCCTCGGGAGTGGCCGCGGTGGCCCGCATCGCCCGGGTCCACGGCATGATCTCCACCTCCGCCACCGCCGTGAGCCGGTACCTGCTCCAGAGGCCGACGCCGCCGAGCACCGCGTGGTGCGGGTAGGCGGCGGCCAGCTCGCGCTCGTAGACGGGCGTGGACTCCTCGGACAGCTCCACCAGGGCCAGGACGTCGGCCTCGGCCCCGGCGAGGGCGCGTGCGGTTCCGGCCGGGTCGGGGTTGGCCTCGTCGACGTTGTGGCTGAGGACGGTGAGGCCGCCCCCGGTGGACCGCTTGTCGGTGAGGGCGGGGGCGAAGATCGCTGCCCAGACGAGGGCGGGGGCGAGTACGGAGACAGCGGCGAGCCTGGAGCGCCGTACGGCTGCCAGGGTGAGGAGGACGGGGACGGCCAGGCCGGTCCAGGGCAGCAGGGTCTGGAAGAGGCTGCCGAGGTTGAGGGCCGTGTTCGGGACCAGCGCGTGCAGGGCCATGAGGGCGGCGGAGAGCAGCGCGGCGAGGGCGAGGCAGCGGCCGGTGGTCGCCTTGGCAGGGGCGGGGCCCGGGGCGCCGGGTCGCGGGCTCAGGGGCTTCTCAGCGCTCGGGCCCTCCTGAGTGCTCGGGTCCTCCTCGGTGGTCAGCACGGCGCGGGCTCCCTACGGTCACGTACGCCGGAGGTCGGGTACGCCCCCACCCTCCGGGAGCCGCGCTTCCGGCCGGTCAGGGCCGTGCTTCGGGGACCGCGCGGGTCTGTATCGACTACGTATCGGTCAACGTTCGGGAATCAACGTTCCGGGGAGGAGGGGAGAGCCGTACGGGCCTGGTGGAGCGCCTCCTCCGGGTCCAGCCGGGCGCCACTCGCGTACGCCTCCGAGAACGCGTCCGCCCCCAGCGCCGCCCGCGCCGCGACGGTGATGCGGTCGACGTCGGCGCGTTCGGCGGGCGGCAGCGGGGCCCCGGCCCGGCGGCGGGCGGCCGCCGCCGCGCCCAGGAGGACGGCCGCCCCGGTGGCGGCGGTGGCATGTCCGGGCAGGGCGGCCGCACCGGCGAGGCCCTCCAGGGAGAGGGCCAGCGCGCGGGGCTCGGCGAGGGCGCGGGCGATCTCCAGGCCCGCCAGGTGGTGGGAGGCCGCCCCGCGCGCGTCACCGCGCAGCTCGGCGACGAAGCCGAGCTCGGCCAGGAGCAGGTGGTCACCCGCCTGGGAGGAGACCTCGGCGTACCCGTCGCGGATGTGCAGCAGGTACGCCTCGGCCCTGTCGAGGTCGCCCCAACGGCGGGCACCGAGGGCGAGGCCCATCCCGGAGTGGATCTCGCCGTACTTGTAGCCCTGTTCGGCGGCGATCCGGCGCGCCTGTTCGTGCAGGTCGCGGGCGCGGTCCCAGTCCCGGGCGAGCAGCGCGAGCCGGCCGAGCCCGGAGAGCCGCGCGGACACCTCCGCCTCAAGCCCCAGCTCCCGGGCCATCCGCAGCCCTTCGTGCTGGCGGCGCTCCGCGTCCTCGTACGCGCCCTTGATCTCGGCGAGCGCGGCGAGCGGGGAAACGGTCTGCAACTCGCCCCAGCGGTCGCCCAGTTCGCGGAAGATCAGCGCGCTGCGCAGCCCGTCGCGGCCGAGCCCGGCGAGGTCGCCGCAGACCAGCGCGAGCGTGGCGCGCAGGCCGAGCGCGGCGGCGGTGCCCCACCGGTCCTCCGCGGTGGTGAACAGGGCGAGGGCGCGGGCGTTCAGCTCGCCGCTCCCGGCCGCGTCTCCCGCGCTGAACAGGCCGTACGCGCAGAGCCAGAGCGCACGCGCCCGGCGTACGGAGTCGGGGATGGCGTCGGCCGTGGCCGTGCGGGCAGGGCCGTCCGTCATCATGGCGGCGGCCGTGTGGTCGCCGGTGAGCAGGGCGAACGCGGTGTGCAACAGGGCGAGTTCGGCGCAGCCGGGGGAAGGGGCGGTGGGGGCCGCCGCCGGGGCGGAGGCCCCGGAGCCCGAGGCCCCGTCCGTGGCGGCCAGCACCGCGCCCAGGCTGCGGCGGGCCTCGGTCAGCCGGCCGCGCAGCAGCCACCACCAGGCCAGCGCGGTGGCCAGCCGGACCGCCTCCTCCGGCTGCCCCGCGCCGGCGCGGCGCACAGCTTCGTCGAGTGCCGAGCGCAGATTGCCGGCCTCGGCGTCCAGCCGGGCCAGCCGGTCCCGCTGCCCGGCGCCGCGCAACCGAGGCTCGGCGTGTTCGGCCAGGGCCCGGTAGTGGCGCAGATGCCGGTCCCGTACGGCGGTGAGGTCCTCCATCTCGTGGAGCCGCTCGGTCGCGTACGCGGCGACGGACTCCAGAAGCCGGTAGCGGGGACCGCTGGGCCCGCCCACCACGACCACCAGCGACCGGTCGACCAGCCGGGTGACGAGGTCGAGCACCTCGTCCCGGGCGACGCCGTCCCCCGCGCAGACCGCCTCGGCCGCGGCCAGGTCACAGCCGTCGCTGTGGGCGGCGAGGCGGCGCAGGACGATGCGTTCGGGCGCGCTGAGCAGCTCCCAGCTCCAGTCGATCACCGCCCGCAGCGTCTGCTGGCGGGCCGGAGCGCCGCGCTGCCCGAAGGTCAGCACCCGGAACCGGTCGTTGAGGCGCTCCGCCAACTCCCGCACCCCCAGCGCTCGTACGCGGGTGGCGGCGAGCTCCAGCGCGAGCGGGATGCCGTCGAGCCGACGGCAGATCTCGGCGACGGCCCGGCGCTCGGGCTCGTCCGGCGCGTCCGGGTCGCGCGGGAAGCCGGGGGCCGCGGCGGCCGCGCGCTCCATGAACATCCGGACCGCGTCGGCGGGCTCCAGCGGCTCGACCAGGAACATCGCCTCGCCCGCCAGGCCGAGCGGCTCCTGCCCGGTGGCGAGGACCCGCAGGCCGGGGGCGGTGCGCAGGAGCAGCTCGGTGAGTTCGGCGGCGGCGTCGACGACGTGCTCGCAGTTGTCCAGGACGAGCAGGGTGCGGCGGTCGCGCAGGGCGGCGGCGAGGCGGTGCGGCAGGGAGGGCGTTCCGGTGCCGGTGCCCGGCAGGGAGCGCGGGGCGTCGTCGCGGATCCCGAGGGTGGCGGCGACGACCTGGGCCAGGTCGGCGGGGGTGCCGGCACGGATGCCGGAGAACTCCACGAGCCAGGTGCCGTCGGCCAGTTCACCGGCGCGGGCACCGTCCCGCTCGGCGGTGGCCGCCGCCACGGCCAGCCTGGTCTTGCCGACGCCGCCGGGCCCGGTGAGGGTCACCAGCCGGGTCCCGGAGAGGAGTTGGGAGAGATCGGCGAGCGCCTGGCGGCGGCCGACCAGGGGGGTGAGGGGGACGGGGAGGTTGGAGTGGGAGGGCGGGGAGGAGCGGGTGGGGGGCGCGGTGGGCGGGAAGCCCGGAGCGTGAGTGGTGGCCGTGGGGTGAGGGGTGGCCGGAGCGTGAGTGGGGGCCGTGGGGTGAGTGGGGGCCGTGGCGGACGGGGCACCTGTGGTGTGCGTGGCGGGTGCTGTGTCCTGTGCGGCTGCGGGGTTCGCCGAACCTGCGGAGCCGCCCGCCGAAGCCCCGTACGCCCATGCCCCCGCGCTCAGCCCCGGCTCCTGCCGCAGCACCGCCCCGTGCAGCGCGGCCAGTTCGGGGCTCGGGTCGACCCCCAGCTCCCCCACGAGCCGGGTGCGCAGGTCCTCGTACGACGCGAGTGCCTCGCTCTGGCGGCCCCCCGCGTACAGGGCCCTCATCTGGGCGGCGCGCAGGCGCTCCCGCAGCGGGTGGAGCGCGACGAGGTCCGCGAGCTCCCCGGCGAGGAGCGCGTGGTCGCCCGCCTCCAGGCGCGCCTCCGCCTGCTCCTCCAGCACGGAGAGCCGCTGCTCCGCCAGGCGCTGGGCGGGCCCGCGTACGAAGAGGCCGTCCGCGAAGTCCGCGTACGCCGGTCCGCGCCACAGCTCCAGGGCCTCCGTGAGCAGCGCGGCCCGGGTGCGCGGGTCCCGGACGGGGCGGGCCTCGGTCACCAGGGCACGGAAACGTACGGCGTCCACCTCGTCGCCGCCGCCGTCGAGCCGCAACCGGTAGCCGGCGGGCTGGCGCACCACCCTGTCCCGGCCGACGACCCGGCGCAGCTGGGAGACCTTGGCCTGGAGGGCGCCCGCGGGCTTGCCCGGAGGCGCGTCGCCCCACAGGTCGTGGATGAGACGGTCGGCGGTGACCGGCCCCCCGTCGTGCGCGAGCAGGTCCGCCAGCAGGGCCCGGACCTTGGCTTCGGGGACTCCGACTTCCCGTCCCTCGCCGTCCCACACCACCAGTGGCCCGAGTACCCCAAACCGCATAGCCGCCACCGTACATGTCCGGCGGACCGGCGCTCCGGCCGTCAGCCGCCCCGAAGGTTTTCCGAAGGTTCCCCGAAGTACCCGGCCGCAGAGTCGTCCCCGCCGGTGGCCCCGCTCCACCGGTGAGGAACGGGCGCCCCTGGAGGGAGCGGCAACCATGACCAAGTACGCGCGCAGAAGGGCCCTGGTCGTCGGTGAGGCCACCGGCATCGGCCTGGCCATCGCCAAGCGCCTTGTGGAGGGCGGGGCGAGGGTCCTGCTGACCGCCCGCACCGAGGAGGAGCGCGCACACGCGGTCGCCGAACTCGGCTCCGCCGCCCGCGTGGTCACGCCGTCGGCCGTCGAAGCGGCCCTCACGGGAGAGACCGCCACCGGCTTCCGCGGCGGCGTCGATCTCCTCTTCGCCGACGCCATCCCCACCGTGCGCCCCCTGCTGCCGCACCTCAGGGACGGCGGCGCGATCGTGCTGACCGCCCCCACCCCGTGCCCCGACGCCGTGCGGGCGCTCGCCGCCGAACTCGCATCCCGGGGCATCCGCGTCAACGCGGTGGCCCCGGGCTGTATCGAGGCGCCGGGCTCCGGCGCCGTACCCCTGCCGCCGCTGGGGCGTCTCGGCGCCGCCGAGGAGGTGGCCCGCGCCGCGCTCTTCCTGGCCACGGAGGCGACGTTCACCACGGGGGCCCGGCTCCCCGTCGACGGCGGCCTCGGCCGCCCGTGAACCTGCCGCGCCGGACCACCACCGCCGCCTCCACCCAGGACGCGGCCCGCCCACCACAGTCCCCTCTCCGTCCCCGCACCCCGCACCTCCCATCCGGAAATTTGGAGCACACGTCATGAGCACCGCACCCGACACGGCGCCCGCCGCCGCTGCGGCACCGGACCCGAAGGGCGGAGGCGACGAACAGCAGAAGCTTCCGCTCCTCGCCCTGCTGGCCCTCGCCACCGCCGTCTTCATCACCAGCCTCACCGAGACCCTCCCCGCCGGTCTGCTGCCCGCGATGAGCCAGGACCTGCGGGTGAGCGAGTCCGCGACCGGCCAGACGGTCACCGTCTACGCGATCGGGACCGCCCTGACCGCGATCCCGCTCACCGCGGCCACCGCGGGCTGGCGGCGCAAGAAGCTGCTGCTCACGGCCATGGGCGGGTTCGCCCTCGCCAACACCGTGACGGCCGTGTCGTCCGTCTACGAGCTGACGATGGTGGCCCGTTTCGTCGCCGGCATCGCGGCCGGCCTCGCCTGGGCCCTGCTCGCCGGGTACGCCCGCCGCATGGCCCCCGTACACCTTCAGGGCAAGGCGATGGCCATCGCCATGGCCGGTATCCCCGTCGCACTCTCGCTCGGCGTGCCCGCCGGTACGTTCCTCGGCGACTGGCTCGGCTGGCGGGTGGCGTTCCTGTCGATGACGGTGCTCACCGTCGTACTCCTGGTGTGGATCTTCGTGGCCGTACCGGACTTCCCCGGCCAGGGGCGCGGTGAGCGGCCGAAGCTGCTGCGGACCCTGCGCGTCCCGGGCGTCTCCCCGGTCCTCTTCGTCACGACGGTCTTCGTGCTTGCGCACACCATCCTGTACGCGTACATCGCCACGTACCTCGACGACCTCGGCCTGGGCGGCTCCACCGGCCTGATCCTGCTGGTCTTCGGCGCCGCGTCGCTGGCGAGCATCTGGATCGTCGGGGCGCAGATCAACCGCCGGCTGCGCGGCCTCACCGTCGGCGGCGCCCTGCTGGTCGCCGTCGCCGCACTGCTCCTGGCCGTCCTCTCCGACACCACCGCCCTCGTCTATGTCGCCGCGGTGCTGTGGGGGCTCGGCTGGGGCGGCGTGCCCACCCTGCTGCAGACCGCAGTCGGTGACGCGGGCGGCGAATCGGCCGACGCGGCACAGGCGATGCTCGTCACGCTCTGGAACGTCGCGATGGCGGGCGGCGGCATCGTCGGCGGCATCCTGCTCGACGTGGTCGGCAGCGAGTCCTTCCCCTGGACGGTCCTGCTGCTCCTGCTCCCGGTGATCGCGGTCGTGCTCTACGCCCGTCAGGCGGGCTTCCCCGCCCGGCGGCCGGGGGCCGAGGCCGAGGAGTCCCCGGTTCCGGCGGCCTGACGACCGACCGCCGGAGGGCACCCCTCCCCCGTCCTCCGGCGGTCACCGTTCACCCGGAGCCCGGCCCTCGGCCGGTGACGCTTCGCGCCGGGCCCGCTCTCGGCCAATCACCTTTCGTATACGGTCTCCCGTCACCGGGACACGGTCTCCGAACTCCGTGCATCGCACCGTGCCGGGGCCATGTTCACGATTTGTTGACACTTCACCAGGCAGGTACAAGCCACGGCTCCACCACTGGTAGAGCTGGGGCGTCCCGGCGTACGCCCCTCCCGCACGCACCCCTCCGCTCCACGTTTCCGCAGGTCAGACCGCGAACTTGCAAAATAGGCGGCCGACCCGGGCAAACTCCGTCCCGGACGGTACTTTCACCTCGTACTGATGTGCCATGTATCCACTCGGGTGCGAGCGATGTCGAGTATCGAGGGGGCGTAGCGTTACATGTCGTCAAGTGAGGTACGCGCGGCGGTGCCGGGCGACGGCGCGTGCATGCAGACGTTCATGGACGAGATATTCCGGCCGTTCCAGCGGCCGGAGCAGCGCCGCTGGGCCCAGACGTATCTGTGGGCCCTGATCCATGTATCGGGCAAGAAGACACCCCGCCGCATGGCACTGGCGAAGCCCTTACCCTCGGCCGCGGCACACGGTCTCCACCAGTTCATCAACGCCAGCCCGTGGGAGTGGACCCCGGTACGCCGCCGACTCGCCCGGCGGGTCGCCGCGACGACGACACCGCACGCCTGGACCGTCGCCGAGCTCATCATCCCCAAGCGCGGCGAGCACTCGGTCGGCGTGCACCGGCGCCTCGACACCGTCACCGGACGCACCGTCAACTGCCAGCGCGCACTGGTCTTCTTCCTCGCATCGGGCACCCAGTGCTACCCGGTGGGCTGGAGCCTCGTGCTCGGCGGCACCTGGGACTCGGACCGGGAGCGCAGGCGCCGGGCGCGCATCCCGGGGTCCGAGGCCGGGCGCACCCCCGCCGACCATGTCATCGGGTACGCCGCCGAGGCCGCCGCGCAGCCCCAGCTCCCGCGCGTCCCCTGGGTGCTGGACCTCACCCGGTGCGACGACGCGACCGGGGTCCTCGCGGGCCTCGCCCGGCAGCGGGCCGACGTGGTGTGCGAGGTCGCCCCGGACCACCCGGTGCTCCTCACCGGGCAGCACACCCCCGTCGTGACCTCCGTGAGCGCGCTGATGGAGGTACGGCACGCCCGGCAGACCCATGTCCTGCTCCGGCAGACCGCCGACGGCCGCGTCCGGGCCGTACCGGTCCACACCTACGCGGGCACGGTGGCGGGGACGAGGACCGGCATCGGCGACGACGTGGGCGCACGCCCGTACCGCATTCTGGAACGGCCCGACCCGGACGGCCGGCAGCCGCCCCGGTACTGGCTCACCACGCTCACCGACCGCCGGGTCGAGGAGGTCCTCCGGCTGGCGCGCAGCCACACCGCGGCCCTCTCGGCCGTGGCCACGCTGCGCCGGCGGTTCGGTGTCCTGGACTTCGAGGGCCGCTCCTTCCCCGGCTGGCACCATCACATGACCATGGCCTCGGCCGCCTACGTCTACCAGCGCCTGTCCTGCGCCCCCGGCGGAGACACCGCGCCGCCGGACGCGCCGCCCCGCGCCCCGGCCGCCGCGCTCACCGGCGCCCCCAACTGACGTGAAGCCGAGGAGAAAGGGTGGGGCACGTGAGACAGGTACTCGTGGTGGAGCAGGACCACTCCGCCGCAGCGGCCATGGTGGGCGAGCTGAGACGGCAGGGATTCGCCGCCCGCAGCGTCTCCACCGGGGAGCGGGCGCTACGGGTGTACGGCGACGCGGATCTGGTGCTTTTCTCCCTGGAACTGCCCGATATCGACGGACTGGAATTGTGCCGGTCCCTGCGGAACGGCGGGGATACGGCCCTGATAGCGGTCACCGATGCCGATGCCGAACTTGAGCGGGTCCTCGTTCTTCATGCGGGCGCGGACGACTGTGTGGTGAAAACCTGGGGATTCAGGGAAGTCGGGGCCCGTATCGAAGCGGTACTGCGCCGGGTGCAGCCCCGGCAGGTCCTTCCGGCCGCCATTTCCCTGCGCCATCTCCATATCGATCCGCATCTGCGGGAAGTACGGCTGCACGACCGGCTCGTCGGCGTCACGTCGAAGGAATTCGAGCTGCTCTACACCCTGGCCGCCACCCCGGAAACGGTCGTGACGCGGAAAGAACTGATGGCCCGGGTCTGGGGCAGCAACTGGGGGCACACCAGCCGGACGATCGACACGCATGTGAGCAGCCTCCGGGCCAAGCTCGGCTCCAGCGGCTGGATCCTCACCGTCCGGGGCGTCGGCTACCGCATGGGGTACGCCTGGCGGATGCCGGAGACCTCCGCCGGCTGAGCGCGGGTGCGGTACGGCCCCGGGGGCGCGCCCCCGGGGCCTTCGCCGTCAGACCGCCGCGCCCTCCAGCCGCCGCAGCAGCGGGTGGTGCGCCTCGCCCTTCTCCCCCACCGCGCGCAGCGCCCACCAGGCCGACGCCAGGTTCGAGGTCAGCAGCGTGCGGTGCGGCTCCCGCCGGGCCAGCTCTTCGAGGGCGGCGAGCGTGCCCATGCCCGTACCCGTGAAGAGCAGGGCCGTGTCCGGGGGCAGCTCCCGCTCCCGTATCCGCCGCAGGATCGCCCCGGTCGTCACCTCGTACGGGTCGAAGTGCGCGTCCCCGCCCGGGCTCGCGGCCTCCTCCGCCGGGACGAGCACCACCCCGTCGACCGTGAGCCCGGCCCGCTCCCAGAAGGCGCGGGAGGTGTCGGTGAGCCACGGCTCGTAGGGGGAGACGAGCGTCAGTCGGGTCACTGCGAGCGCCTCGCAGGCCGCGAGGATCGCCTGGGTGGAGGACTGCACGGGAGATCCGGCCCGCTCGGACAGCTCGTCGCAGAAGGCCCGGTCGCCCGCCGGCTCCAGCAGGTAGTGCGACGCGCTGCACGCCACCACCGTGGCGTCCAGGCGCAGCGCGCCGAAGCTGCCGAGCAGCTCCGGGAGCACCTCGTTGTACGTCTCCAGCATCGCCCGGAGACCGGCCCCCGGAGTCACCGGGAACCGGGAGGTGTACACATTCATTCCGGCGCCGAGCAGATGATTGAACTCGGGTTCCGCCGTGGGGTTTTCCGGCGGCACGACGACCCCTAGCCGGGGCAGCGAGAAGAGATCCATGCCCGCACAGTAGGACGCGCGTCACATCGACGGGTGTTCTTCGTCCGCTATTTGGCACGCTCGCACACCGCTCTTGCACTCCCTTTCCTTCCTGACATTCCTTGACACTCCGCAACACAGCCCTGACACGGCAGATATTGCCCTTCCCGGCCCGCGCGGCGAAGGATGTGGATCAGCGGAATACAACCACTTTCGGAAAAGAGGAGCAGAGGAAATGGCAGCAGAGGGACCCGAGAAACTGGAGCGGCCGCCCCGTATATCCGACGCGACGCTGCGGGACTCCGCGCACATGGCGGGGGTCGAGTTCGGCCCCGAGGACGCCGCCGCCATCGCGGACCTGCTGGTGCGCACGGGCGTCGAACTCGTCGAGGTGGGCATGGTCTCCGGGCCGGACTCCAAGGACGCCGACCTCGTCCTCGCCACCCACGAGGCGATCACGCCCGAGCGCAGCATGACACTCGTCGTCGTACGCGACCGCCGTCAGGTCGCCCGAGCGCTGGACGAGGCCGAGCGTCTTGGCGTGCGCCACATCATGTACTCGATCCCCACCTCCGAGCAGCACGCACAGCTGAAACTCGACTCGGCGAGCCCCAAGTTCCTCCAGGCGCTGGCGCGTTCGGCGATCCAGCAGGCGAAGGAGCGCGGCTTCCACGTCACGTTCAGCGGTGAGGACGGCGCCCGTACGCCCAGGGAGCGGCTCGTCCCCTATGTGGAGGCGGGGTTCGCGGCGGGGGCCGACCGGTTCCGGCTCGCGGAGACGGTCGCGTACCTCTCGCCCTGGCAGATGGAGGAGGTGATCGCGGACATCACCGCGATCGACGGCTCCGAGATCGAGATCCACTCGCACAACATGCTGGGCATGGCCGTCGCCAACTCCCTGGCCGCCGTGCGGGCGGGCGCCCAGTGGATCTCCGCGACCGTCGGCGGGATCGGGGAGCGCGGCGGCAACGCCCCGCTGGCCGAGCTGCTCACCTCGCTGCGCGTCATCCACGGCGACACCCGCTTCGACCTCACCCACCTCACCGAGCTGTCCCGGATCGCCCTGCGCGGCGCCGGCCTCGGGGAGGCCTTCCAGTCCGGTCCGACCACCCCGCACGCCTTCGCGTACGAGCTGCCGGGCCAGCTGAGCCACCCGGCGGCATACGAGACGCTGCCCGCCGAACTCGTCGGCAACAGACGCGAGTTGCGCGTCCGCACCCGCCTCACCACCGCCCTGGTCCGCTGGGCCCTGGCCGATTCGGGCCTGGAGGTCGACGTCGACGCCTTCACCCCGTGGCTGGCCGAGCGGCAGGAGCGGGACGGCCGCCCACTGCTGGACCGGGACACGATCCGCAAGGCCGCCATCGACTTCCGCCCCGTCCCCGCCTGACCCACCACGCCCCCTGCCATCCCCACTTCTCAACGGAGTTGACGATGTCCACCGCCACCCTGACCGGCGTATGCCCCGAGTGCGAGACCGACCTGACCGTCCCCCCGGTCACCCTGGGCGAGACCCTCTCCTGCCCCGAGTGCATCCTGACCCTCCGCGTCGAGGCCGTCGAGGACGGCCGGCTGACGCTGGAGATGGTCGAGGTGCAGCTGCGCGACTGGGGCCAGTGACATGGGCGCTCCCCGTCCCGTCGCCCTCGTCGCGGACCGGATCGCCTGGGAGGAACGCCTGCTCATCGAGGCGGCCCCGGCCTTCGGCCTCCGTATCGACTGGGTCAACGACGAGTCCCTCTCGCTCGGCCACCCGGACGCCCCGGCGATCAAGGGGTACGACACCCTCCTGGTCCGCAGCCGCAGCTACACCCGCGGCGGGCTGATCGCCACCCTCGCCGAGGCGGCCGGCGTCCCCACGCTGAACACCGCCCGGGCCATCCACGCCTGCGAGAACAAGGCCGCCCTGCGCGCCCTGCTCCGGACCGCGGGCGTACCGGTGCCGGACCACCGGCTCGTGCTCTCCCGCAAGGACTTCGACAAGGCGCTCGCGGACCTGCCGCTGCCGCTCGTCCTCAAGCCCGTCTTCGGCGGGATGGGCAAGCGGGTCACGCTGATCCGGCACGCCGACACCGCCCACTCCGTCTACGACTACATCGAGGACCTGGCCCACGCCTTCGAGCAGGCCAGCGTGGTGGAGCCGTACCTCGGCGGCAGCTCGGTGCGGTGCCTGGTCGTCGGGCGGGAGCTGATCGGGGCCGCGGAGTTCGAGAGCGGCGGCAGCGACTGGCGCAACAACGCGGCCCTCGGCAACAAGAACCGCGCGGTCGACCACGACCCCGACGTGCTGAAGATCGTCAACGGTGTGGTGGACGTGCTCGGACCCGGGATCTACGGCGTCGACCTCTTCGCCACCCCCGACGGCTACGTCGTCAACGAGGTCAACCACGCCCCCGGCTTCCGGGCCGTGGCCTCCGCCACCGGAGCGGACATCCCCTCGGCCATCGGCCGTTATGTGCAGGAGCTACTCGCATGATCCGTGCAGGAGTCGTCGGCGCCTCCGGGCTCGCCGGCGGCGAACTCATCCGCCTCATCACCCAGCACCCCGACCTGGAGCTGACCTTCCTGGGCGGCTCCTCCAACATCGGCCGCCGCCCCTCCGAGCTCCACCCGGGGCTCCGCTTCGAGCTCCACCCGGGGCTCCGCTTCGAGCAGGGCCTGACCGTGCAGCCGGTCACCGAGGAGGTCGTGGACAAGGTCGACGTCCTCTTCCTGGCCACCCCCGCACCGGTCTCGGCCGAGCTGTCCTCGCTGCTCGCCGACCGCATCCCGGCGATCGTCGACCTCAGCGGCGCGTTCCGCATCCGTACGCCGGAGCTGCACGACCGCTGGTACCCGAAGGTCAAGCGGCGCACCGACCTGGCGGACCGCTTCGTCTACGGCGTACCGGAGCTGATCGGCGACCAGTTGAAGGACGCCGCCCTCATCTCGCTGCCCGGCTGCTACGCCACCGCGATCACCCTGGGCCTGGCCCCGCTGACCCTGGGCCTCGGGCTCGACCTGAAGACGGTGGTGGTGGACGGCAAGAGCGGGTCCAGCGGCGGCGGCGTCCAGCTGCGCACCTCCGACCTGCACCCGTTCCGGGCCGGGGCCATCGCCCCGTACTCCCCGACCGGGCACCGGCACGCCGCCGAGGTCGGTGACTTCCTGGAGCGCAGCAAGCCCGGCACCATCGGGAACCTGTCCATGTCGGCGTACGGCGTCCCCAACGTACGCGGACTGCTGACCAGTTCGTACGTGTTCACCGACGAGAAGGTGGACCAGCGCGAGCTGAACCGGGCCTACCTCCGCTTCTACAAGGGGCGCCCGTTCGTCCGGGTGCGGCGGCACGACGAGACGCTGATCCCGGTGCCCGACCCGCAGGTCGTCCTCGGCTCCAACTACGCCGATGTGACCGTGCTGCTGGACGAGGAGGGCGGCCGGATCGTGGTGCTCGCCGCACTCGACAACCTCGTCAAGGGGGCCGCGGGCCAGGCCGTGCAGGTGACGAACCTGCGGTTCGGCCTGCCGGAGGAGACGGGGCTGACGCAGCTGCCCGTGATGCCGGCATGAGCGCATCGCCTGCCATCCCCACGGTGGTCAAGCTCGGCGGCAGTTGCCTGGACGACCTCGACGGCACCTGGTGGGACGACCTGGCCCGGCACGGCCGGGAGCGCCCGCTGGTCCTCGTGCACGGCTGGTCCAAGCCGCTGAAGAAGCTCGACGCCCGCTACAGCGAGCCGTCGGCGATCCTGCGCGACCGGTACGGCAACCAGAGCCGGTGGACCACACCCGAGGTCATCGACGACATCAAGACCGTCAGCGCCGTACTGGCCGAGGACGTCCTCGCCCGGCTGGAGAGCCGCGGCATCACCGCCGAGCGGCTGCTCGGCAGCGACGGACTGGTCGGCGCGGGCGAGGGCGAGCGGTGGTGGTGGCGGGAGAAGCAGCTCGTCGAGCTGGAGAACCTCGTCGGCCCGATCACCGGGGTCGACCCGGCCCCGCTCAAGAACCTCCAGCCGGGCCACGCCTACCTCGTCACCCCGCTCGCCCGGAACGCGGCTGGCCAGGAGGTCAACACCGACGCCGACCGGGCCGCCGCCGCGATCGCCGGGGCCACCGGCGCGTCCGACCTGGTCCTGGTCACCGACGTCGGCCATCTGCTGATCGACGACCAACCGGTACGCCGGATCAGCGCGAAGGACGCGGCAACCTTCCGCGACAAGGGCGCCAAGGGCGGCATGCGCAAGAAGCTGCGGGCCGCGGGCGAGGCCCTGGAGCACGGCGTCGAGCGGGTCGTCATCGGCAGCGCCGCCGTGACGGACCTGCTGGCCGGCTCCACCGGCACGCTCATCACGAAGGCTCCGGGCGGGGCCGCTACGTCAGGAGCTGACGCATGAGCCGGTCCCGCGTCCTGGTCGTCAACAACGGAACACTCTCTCTCAAGCAACTCCGCGCCCGCTTCGAGGAGCTGGGTTCGGACACGGAGACGGTCGACGCCTCGTCCGTCCCCGCCCGGGTGGACGGCCGCTACCAGGCCATCGTGCTCAGCGGCACCAAGGTGCGCGCGTACGACAGCGCGTACTACAAGCCCCTGATCGACCTGGTCACCACGGCGGACGTGCCGGTCTTCGGCATCTGCGGCGGCATGCAGATCCTGGCCGTCGCGGCCGGCGGACGCCTCGCGGAGGGGCCGCAGCGGGTCGGCGGCTACGAGGTGCAGGTCGACACGGAGGAACCCCTCTTCACCTACGTGAAGCCGACGGTCACCGTCTTCCACCGGCACACCCTCTACCTCCAACAGGCCCCGGCGGGCTACCGCTCCATCGGCCGCTCCGAGCACGCGCCCGTGGAGTTCCTGCGCTCGGACGACGGCCGGATCCACGGCGCCCAGGCCCACCTGGAGTTCCGCAAGGACGGCCTGGAGATCCTGCGCGGCTTCGCCCAGCTCTACCAGTGACCCGAGCCCCCTACGACCCCCTCACGCATCCGGACAGAACAAGGACTTCGCCATGAGTGCTCTGGAAGACCCGCAGGACCCCGCCCTCACCGTCCACCTCAACGGCAGCGGCAGCGGCGGCACGATCAAGGGATGGGTGGTCGTCGACACGCTCGTCGACGGCCTGGCGATGGGCGGCACCCGGATGACCACCGGGGTCACCGAGGAGGAAGTCGCGGGCCTGGCCCGGGACATGACCGAGAAGTTCACCCTGGCGGGTCTCCGCATCGGCGGCGCCAAGGCCGGGATCGTCGCCGACGGTACGAACTCCGAAGGCGCGGGCCGCGAGGAGACCTTCCGCACCTTCGGCCGCACGGTGAAGCCGCTCCTGCACGGCGGTATCCACCTCGGCATCGACATGGGCGTCACCCCCGCCGACCGGGCCGTCTTCTTCGAGGAGGCGAAGTACGACCCCCGCTACCGGCTCGGCGCCCCGGACATGCCGATCGACTGGCGTACGTACTACGAGCCCCTGATCGACGCCACCGGCCACGGCGTCGGGGTCGCCGCGGTCACCGCCCTGGAGGCGAGCGGCCGCACCGGGCCCGCCCGGGTCGTGGTGCAGGGGTTCGGCGCGGTCGGCCGGGCGGTGGCGCGGTTCCTGGAGGACCGCGGGCACATCGTCGTGGGTGTCGCGGACGTGCGGGGCACGATCAGCGCGGACCGGCTGCCGGTCGCCGAACTGGTCGCCATCACCGACCGGTTCGGGGCCATCGACCGCACCCGGCTGCCGCAGGACGTGAAGCTCTCCGGTGAGCCGGACGCCTGGCTCGACGTGGACGCGGACATCCTGATCCTGGCCGCGCAGAAGTACGCGATCAACGCCGAGAACGCCCACCGTCTGCGGGCCGGCCTGGTGGTCGAGGGCGCCAACCTGGCTTCCAGCGCGGCGGCGAAGGAGAAGGTGGCCGCTTCCCGGGCCGGGCTCGTCCCGGGCGTGATCGCCAACATCGGCGGCGCCGCCTCCGCCGCCCTGGCAGTCACCCGGGTCGTCCCGTTCGACCTGGAGGCGGAGGCGCGCAAGGCGTGGGTCTTCGACTGGGTCGGTGACCGGGTCCGGCAGAACACCCGGGACCTGCTGGAGATCGCGGCCTCGCGGGCGGGCAACCCGCTGCCCGAGCTGCTCGCGGCCCGCCGGAAGGAGCGCTGATGAGCGCGGCGGCCACCGCGCTCGGGGAGCGAACGACTGCCGGGGGCACGGCTGTTACCGCAGAGCGCGCCGCCGAGTACCGTCGCCGGGGCTGGTGGCGGGACGAGACCTTCCTCGACGATCTGCACCGCCAGGCCCGGGAGCACCCGCGCCGGCCGGCCATCGCGGGCCGGCGCGTCGCGGAGTCCCGTACCGACACGCTCGACTACGCCGAACTGAACCGGCTGACGGACCGGTTCGCCCTCGCCCTGCTCGAACTGGGCGTCCGACGGGGTGACTTCGTCGCCGTACAGCTGCCCAACCGGTGGGAGATGGTGCCGCTGATCTTCGCCTCGATCCGGGTCGGCGCGGTCATCATCCCGATCTCGCCCATCTGCACCGAGGTGGAGCTGCGCCACCGCCTCGGCCTCACGGCGGCCAGGGTGTGCATCACCCTGGCCGAGTGGTCGGGGACCCCGCTGGCGGAGATCGCCACCCGCCTCAAGGACGAACTCCCCACGCTGGAAAACGTACTGGTGGTGGACGGACCGCTGCCCGAGGGGGCGCGCTCCTTCCACGAGCACTTCGTGGCCCGGGAGCGGGAGGAGCAGGAGGGCGCAGCCACCCGGCTGGAGGGACTGGCGCTCGGCCCGGACGACCCGTTCGTGGTGCTGTTCACCTCCGGCACCACCGGCCTGTCCAAGGGGGTGCTGCACAGCCAGAACACGGTGCACGCGGCCGTACGCGGGTACGTCGACGCGTTCGGAGCGGGCGGCGGGGACGGTACCGGCGACGGGGACGGCGGCGGCTGGGTGGCGGCGGTCTCCACGCCGCTGGTCCACTACTCGGGCTTCGCCCAGGGCATCCTGGCCGGGGTCATGCTGGGCGGCACGGTCGCCTTCCAGGACGTCCGCCGCAACGAGGCGCTGCTGGACCTGGTGGAGCGGTACGGCGCGACCCTGCTGTACGGGCCGCCCGCCACCCTCGCCGATGTGGCCGCGTCCCAGCGGGCCGAGCGGCGCGACACCAGCACGCTGCGGCATGTGGTGATCGGCTCGGCGCCGGTCCTGAAGGAGCTGGCCGACGAGGTCCACGAGACGCTCGGCGCCCGCGCGCACTCCTTGTGGGGCATGTCCGAGGCCGGCCCCGTGACGACCACCCGGCCCGGGGACCCCGAGGGCTGGGCGGCGCGGAGCAACGGCAGTTCCATCGACGCCATGGAGACCTGGATCGAGACGTCGGAGGCGTACGGATCCCCGGGCGACGAGGGCCCCGAGGGTTCCGTGGGCTCCGACAGCTCCGTGGGCTCCGTCGGGCGGCTCAGGATTCGCGGTGCGTCGATCGCGCTCGGGTACCACCGGCGCCCCGAGGCGTTCGCGGCCGAGCTGGACGGGGACGGCTGGTTCGACACCGGCGACCTCGCCCGGGACGACGGCGGGGGCGGCATCCGCATCATCGGCCGGGCCCGGGACGCGGTGCTGCGGGACGGGCAGGTGGCGCCGATGACGGAGCTGGAGGCGGTGATCGGCAGCCACCCGAAGGCCGCCGAGGCCGCACTGGTCGGGCTGGAGCCCACCGGCGGGAGCGCGGCCGGGAACGTCATCGTCGCCGTCGTGGTCCCACGCGGCGGGGAGGGTCCGACACTCGACGAGGTCCGGGCCCGGGTCACGGAGGCGGGCCACGGCGCCCGCTTCCTGCCGGACCGGGTGGAACTCGTCCCCGCCCTCCCAAAGACGCTGACCGGCAAGGTCCGCAAGGCCGAGCTGCGCGAGCGGTACGCCACCAACACCCCCGTCTGACCCCCGTCCGACCCCCCGCACCCACCGAGCGCTGGAGCTGTCATGCCCGAACCCACACCGGTCACCATGTCGGCGACCCTCGCCGCCGACGAGGCCCTGGCCCGACGGCGCCGGGCCGGGGAGCGGGTCCTGTCGATGGCCAGCGGGGAGATCGGCCTGCCCGTCCTCCCCGCGCTCAGGGACCGGCTCGCTGCGGCGGCCGACGAGAACGCGTACGGCTCCGTCGCCGGAAGCCCCGCCCTGCGCACCGCCGTCGCCGGGTACTGGGAGCGGCGCGGCCCGGCCGTGGACCCGGGGCTCGTCGTGGCCGGGCCGGGCAGCAAGTCGCTGCTGTTCGCCCTGCTCCTGGCCATCGGCGGGGACGTGATCGTGCCGGTGCCGAGCTGGGTGAGCTACGCGGCCCAGGCCCGGCTGGTCGGGGCCCGCCCCATCCCCGTACCGATCCTGCCGGGGCAGGGCGGGGTGCCGGACCCGGACCGGCTGCGCGAGGCGGTCGCCGACGCGCGGGCCGCCGGGCAGCACCCGCGTGCGGTGGTCGTGACCGTGCCGGACAACCCGACAGGCACGGTCGCGCCGGCCGCCACCGTACGGCGGCTGGCGCAGGCGGCCCGCGAACTGGACCTCGTCATCGTCTCCGACGAGATCTACTGCGACCTGGTGTACGACAGCTCCGAACCGGCCGTCTCCCCGGCGCTGCACGCACCCGAGCGGACCGTCGTCACCACCGGCCTCACCAAGAACCTGGCGCTCGGCGGCTGGCGCACGGGCGTGGCACGGCTGCCCGACAGCGAGCTGGGGCGCGCCCTGCACACCCGGCTCGTCGCGGTGGCGAGCCAGATCTGGTCGAGCCCGCCCGCGCCGGTGCAGACGGCGGCCGCGTGGGCGTTCGGGGAGCCGCCGGAGGTCACCGAGCGCGTCGCGGCGAGCCGGCGGCTGCACGAGAAGGTGGTGCGCGCGGTCGCCGCCCGTTTCACCGCCGTGGGCGCGGAGCTCGCTCCCGTTGCCGCGACCTGCTACCTCTACCCGGACTTCGAGCCCCTGCGGGAACACCTGGCCGAGGCCCACGGCGTGCACGGCGGCGACGCACTGGCCGCACTGCTCTCGGAGCGGTACGGGGTCGGGGTCCTGCCCGCCACCGCTTTCGGGGAGCCCGGCCGCCCCCTGCGCATCCGCGCGGCGACCAGCCATTTCTACGGCGAGACGGACGAGCAGCGCACGGCGGCGCTGAAGGCGGCGGACCCGCTCGCCCTGCCGTGGATACGGGGATCGGTCGACCGGGTCGGGGAAGTCCTGGCCGACCTGACGGGCGCGCCGGTGCCCGCCCTCGCCCCGCACCTCTGAACTCCCCAACTCACCTACGTACTGACTGACTGAAGGAGCCACCGATGCCCCACTCCCACCTCCCCGTCCTCTTCGAGGTCCTCTACAACGGCGAACGCCATGTCGGCTTCGGCCGCCCCGAGGACGGCACGCAGCAGACCCTGTACCGGGTGGAGGACGGCCAGGTCGCCGCCGCCTTCATCGCGGGCCACAGCTCGGAGGAGGCCCTGCGGGCCGCCCTCACCGAGGGTGCGGCGACCGTCGTCGTCACCGCCGGGGACCCGGAGCCGCGGCTGCTGCCGCCCCTGCTGCCGCAGGCCACCGGCAACGCCCTGCTGAGCGGGTTCATGGGCACGCACAAGAAGAAGTGGGGCGGCGAAACCGCCCCGGAGGACGGCGAGTTCACCCCGCCCAAGTGGTTCTTCAAGGGGTTCGGCGACTGGGTGAAACTGCCCGGTGAGGACCTGAACGTGCCCGCCCGGCCGGTCGCCCTCATCGAGGAGCCGGAGGTCGCCCTCGTCTACGTCAACGACGCCGACGGCACCCCGCACTACGCCGGTTACACCTTCGGCAACGACCTGTGCGACATCGGCCTGCACCGCCAGGACCCGGGCTACAACCCGTACTGCAAGCTGTGCGACACCGCCCTCACCCCGTGGCTCTTCCTCGGCCCGCCGCCGCGCACGGTGACCGGCCGGGTCACCATCGTCCGGGACGGTGCGACGGCCTGGGAGGGCCCGTTCGACTGCGGCGACGACGCCCTCTACTACCGGGTGCAGGACATGGCGGACCACCTGTTCACGTTCCCGGCGGTACGGCGGCCCGGTCTGGTCAACTACGTGCTCCTCGGCGCCGACGAGGCCAGCTTCCACGACGGGTTCCGGATCGCGGACGGCGACCGCATCGCCATCGACGTGAAGAGCCACGGGGTCGCCTTCGAGAACCGGGTGCGATACGTCTCCCCGGCCCCGTCCACCACGCCGGCCGCCGCCCCGGCGCCTGTCGCAACGGCATGAACACCTCGTGAAGTAGGCCCGGCCGACCTGTGCAGAAGACACGGGTCACAGGCACGCTCTGAGAGCCACCCCTCCAACTCATTTCGACAACGCCGGACTTCGCAGGAGGAGACCGCACCGTGCCCGCCACCACCAAGAAAAAACAGGTGCATCTCGCAGCTCAGCTGCCCGGCATCCACAATGTGACCGTCTGGTCGGACCCGCGCTCCGAGAGCCAGATATCCATCGACTCCTTCATCCGGCTCGCGCAGACCATCGAACGCGGCAAGTTCGACTTCTTCTTCCTTGCCGAAGGGCTGCGGCTGCGCGAGCACAAGGGGCAGGTCTACGACCTGGACATCGCGGGACGCCCGGAGAACCTGACCGTGCTGAGCGCACTGGCCGCCGTCACCTCGCACCTGGGCCTCGCCGCCACGGTCAACGCCACCTTCAACGAGCCGTACGAGGTGGCGCGCCGGTTCGCCACCCTGGACCGGCTCAGCGGCGGCCGGGCCGCCTGGAACGTGGTCACCAGCTACGACGCGTTCACCGGCGGGAACTTCCGCCGGGGCGGCTTCCTCCCCGAGGCCGACCGCTACACACGGGCGGCCGAATTCCTCACCACGGCAAGAGAGTTGTGGGACAGCTGGGGTGAGGGCGATCTGAAGGCCGACGCGGCGACGGGAGAGTTCACCGCCGCCGGGGCCGGTCGCTTCGCCCACCGGGGGCAGCACTTCGACATCTCCGGCCGATTCACCACCCCGTCCGGCCCGCAGGGCCACCCGGTGATCATCCAGTCCGGCGAGTCCGACGCGGGCCGGGAGTTCGCCGCGTCCGACGCCGAGGTCATCTTCAGCAAGCACAACCGGATCGACGTGGCCCGGGACTTCTACCGGGACGTCAAGCGGCGCCTGGCCGCGTACGGCCGGAGCCCCGAGGACCTGCTGATCCTCCCCACCGCCAACGCGGTCGTCGCCGACACCGACGAGGAGGCCGCCGCGTACGCGGAGGAGATCAGCCGCGAGCTGGTCAGCCCGCAGACCGCGATCGCCCACCTGGAGGCGGTCTGGGGCCGCGATCTGTCCGGGTACGACCCGGACGGGCCGCTGCCCGGCATCGAGCCCGAGGACGAGGCCCACTTCCTGAAGGGGCACTCCGTCTTCCGCAAGGGCCGGGCCGAGACGGCACGGCAGTGGCGCAAGCTCGCGGAGGAGCGGAACTTCTCCATCCGGGAGCTGGTCATCGAGGTCGGCGGCCGCCAGACGTTCGTCGGCAGCCCGCAGACGGTCGCCGACGCCATCGACGACTACGTGCAGACCGAGGGCGCCGACGGCTTCGTCCTCGTGCCCCACCTCACCCCGGGCGGCCTGGACGACTTCGTGGACCGGGTGGTGCCGATCCTCCAGGAGAAGGGCGTCCACCGCGACGACTACACCGGCAGCACGCTCCGGGACCACCTGGGCCTGTCCGCCGCACCCCGCCCGGCCGGATGGGGCGGACCCGGGCAGCCCCTGGGCGACCGGCACGACGAGAAGGAGACCTCCGCATGACCGGCACGACCGGCGCCACGAGCAACGCGTCCGGCGCCACGAGCGCCACGCCCGGCGCCACCGACCCGACGGGCGCCCCGGCCGCCTCCGGCACCCCCGGCGGCGCGGCCGCCCCGCTGCACCTGGCCGTCGCGCTCGACGGCGCGGGCTGGCACCCGGCGGCCTGGCGCGAGGAGGGCGCCCGGCCCGGTGAGCTGCTCGACGCCGCGTACTGGGCGGACCTGGTCGCCGAGGCCGAGCGGGGCAGACTCGACTTCGTCACCATCGAGGACGCCCTCGGCCTCCAGTCCGCCGCCTTCCACCTCCCCGACGACCGCACCGACCAGGTCAGGGGCAGCATCGACGCGGTGCTGCTCGCCGCCCATCTCGCCCCGCTCACCACCCACATCGGCCTGGTCCCCACCACCAACGTCACCCACACCGAACCGTTCCACCTCGCCATCGGCATCGCCACCCTCGACCACGCGAGCAAGGGCCGGGCCGGCTGGCGCCCGCAGATATCGTCCCGGGCCTCGGACGCCGCCCACTTCGGCCGCCGCACCACGCCCCAGCTCACCGAGGACGACGTGACCGACTCGGAGCTGATCTCCCAGCCGCTGCGCGCCCTCTTCGCGGAAGGCGCGGAGGTGGTGGAGGCGGCACGGCAGCTCTGGGACAGCTGGGAGGACGACGCGGAGATACGGGACGCGGCGACGGGCCGCTTCATCGACCGCGACAAGGTCCACCCCATCGACTTCCGGGGCAGCGCCTTCAGCGTGAAGGGCCCGTCGATCACCCCTCGCACCCCCCAGGGCCAGCCCCTGGTGGTGAGCCTCGCGCACGCGACCACGCCGTACGAGTTCGCCGCCCTCAGCTCGGACGTCGTCGCCATCACGCCGCACGACCGGGCGGGCACGGCGGCGATCCTCACCCAGGTCGCCGAAGCGGTGGAGCGCACCGGCCGGGATGTGAACGACCGCCCACTGCGGACCTTCGCCGACCTCATCGTCTTCCTGGACGACGAACCGGGCGCGGCGGCCCGGCGCAAGGCCCGTCTGGACGAGGTGGCCGGGTCCGCACTCGCCTCCGACGCCGAGATATTCACCGGCACCCCCGCCGAACTGGCGGACCTGCTGCTCGACTGGCGCTCCGCCGGCCTGGACGGCTTCCGCCTCCGCCCGGGCACCCTGCCGCAGGACCTCACGGCGATCACCCGGGGCCTGGTCCCGGAGCTGCAGCGGCGCGGGGTGTTCCGTACGGAGTACGAATCCACCACGCTCCGCGGCCACCTGGGCCTGGCCCGCCCCACCAGCCGCTACGCGAAGGAGGGTTGACGCGCGACCCGGACGGCCGGGGGCCCGGCCCGCGGGTCAGGCCCCCGTCGTCGATCCCGGGCGGACGATCATCAGCACGACGACCGTCGCCCAGAGCAGGTTGAATATCCCGGTGGTCATGGCGAGCCGCGCCGCCGCCGACCGCCGCTCGGCCACCGGGAGAGCGCCCGCGCCCGCCTCCGTACCGGGGGCGCCTCCCGGCCCCTCCGCGAGCAGCTCGCTCTGTCCGGGCAGGACCATGGCCATCAGCAGGGCGGCGGCGATCGCCGTCAGCACGATCGACGCGAGCAGCCAGGCATCGCCCAGCACCCCCATCTGCGCTCCGGTGGCGAAGCCGAGGACGGGTACGGCGATACCGACGACCGCGTACCCCCGGCAGATCTTGTGCAGGAAGGCGGCGGTGCGGATGTCGTGGTCGTGCGGCCCCTCGCTGCCGGGCGCGGGCGGCTTGGCGTAGCGGGGGAACATCGAGGCCGCGACCGTGATCGGCCCGACCGCCAGGATCGACGCCAGAACGTGCAGCGAGAGCAGCAGCTTGGTCACGGGAGTCCCTCCGAGGTAATAGGTTTGCTACCAACACATTGATCGGCACCCCAGGAATAGCACGCCCCGGCCCTTCATAGGTAGGCCGCCTACCTATTGGCCCGAACCACTGGCACTTGCGGTCGACCATGTGTAGCCTGCCTACGCATGAGGCAGGATGCGGTACGCGGACATCTGGACGGTCTCCTCCTGGCGGTTCTCGAACCGGCTCCGCTGCACGGATACGCGATCATCACCGCGGTCCAGCAGCGCAGCGGCGGTGCGCTCGAACTGCGGACCGGCACCATCTACCCGGCACTGAACCGGCTGGAGCGGCTCGGCCTGCTGCGCAGCAGCTGGGAGGCCGAGGGCCGGCGCAAGCGCCGCTGTTACGCGTTGACGGAGGCGGGCGCCCGCTTCCTGGCGGACGAGCGCACGGCGTGGCAGGACTTCACCGCCGCGATCGGCTCGGTCCTCAACCCGGTCGCACCGCACCCGCACGGGCAGGGCGCATGACCGGCACCCCTCCGCGCGATGACGGTCGCGATCACGCTGACGGTCGCGGTCGCGCTGGGGGCCTCGGCGACGCTGACGGTGACCTCGTGGAGGAGTACGTCACCGAGCTGGACGCCCTCCTTCGTGGCCCCGCCCGGGCCAAGTCCCGCCTGGTCGAGGAGGCTCGCGACGGACTCACCGAGACCGTGGCGGAGTACACGCGGGAGGGCGAGCCGTACGAGCGGGCGGTCCACCGGGCGGTGGCGGAGTTCGGCTCGGCGCGGGAGCTGGCCGGGAGCTTCCAGCGTGAACTGACCATCGCCCAGGCCCGGCACACCGCCCGCGCCGTCGCCCTCAGCGCCCCTTTCCTGCTGGCGTGCTGGTTCCTGGTGCGGAACACGGGCGCCCCGCAGGACTCGGCGGTGCCCCGCGCCGCGCACCTGCTCGCCACCCACCTGGCCACGGTCGCGGGCGCGGCGGTGCTCCTCGCCGCCGCGACCCTGGCCGCCACCGGCACCCTGGCCCGGCACCTCCCCGTACCGCACCGGCTGCCGCTCACGGTCGCCTGGACGGGCACCACCGCGAGCGTGTCCATGGCCGTGGCCACCCTGGCCCTCGCCACCGCGTCGGTCCTCGCCGAGAACTGGCCGCTGACAGCGGCGGCCTGCGCACTGGCAGCGGCCTCCCACGCGCTCGTCGCCGGCTCGGCCCGCGCCTGCCGCCGGTGCGCACGACTGCCGTCGGGGTCACCCGTCGCCATGTGACCCGTAACCCCGCGCCCGCCGGTTCGGCGGTCAGCCGGTCGGCGTGCTCCGGTGCAGGCCCTCCAGAAGCGTCAGCTCGTCCTCGGACAGCCGCAGGGCTCCGGCGGCCACGTTGGCGGCCAGGTGGCCGAGGTCGCCGGTGCCGGGGATGGCCAGCACATGCGGCCCCCGGTGCAGGGTCCACGCCAGCCGGACCTGCGCCGGGCTCACCCCGTGCGCCTGCGCGACGGCGAGCACCTCGGCGGGCTCGGCCACGATCGCGCCGCCCTGTCCGCCGGCCGCGGCTATCGAGTAGAACGGCACGAACGCGATCCCCTGCGCCCCGCAGTCCTGGACGAACGCGTCGTCCTCGGGCCGCACGCCGATGCCGTACCGGTTCTGTACGCAGACCACCGGCGCGATGGCCTGCGCCTCGGCGAGGTGGGCGGGGGTGACGTTGGAGAGGCCCAGGTGGCGGATGAGCCCGGCCCGGCGCAGCTCGGCCAGGGCGCCGAAGCGCTCGGCTATCGACTCCGTACCGACGATCCGGAGGTTCACCACGTCGAGGTGGTCGCGGCCGAGCTGGCGCAGGTTCTCCTCGACCTGGCCGCGCAGCGCCTCGGGGGTGCGGGCATGGGTCGCCCACTCGCCCGTCCGGTCCCTGGCCGGGCCGACCTTGGTGGTGATCACGAGGTCGTCCGCGTAGGGCGCGAGGGCGCTGTTGATCAGCTCGTTGGCGGAGCGCAGCGGGGAGAAGTAGAACGCGGCGGTGTCGATGTGGTTCACCCCGAGATCGACCGCCCTGCGCAGGACGGCCAGCGCGGCCGCACGGTCGCGGGGGACGGCGTGCGGCACGAGGGCCTCACCGGTCTGCGGCAGCCGCATCGTGCCGAAGCCGACGCGGCTGACCGGCAGGTCGCCGAGGGTCCAGCGGCCGGACGCGGCCGCGGTGATCGTGCCAGTGGTGCTCACGGAGCTCGTGGAAGTCATATCCGAATGATCTCCGCCCGGCGGGCCCCCGGGCCATGGGGTTATCCCGCCGATTCACTCTGCGGCCCACCGGACTCCGGTCCTGAGGCCCACCGGACCCTGGCCCTGGGGGCCCGCCCGACCTGCTCAGTCCGTCACCGTGAGCGGGCCGTACGCGTCCGGGCGGCGGGTGGTCAGGAACGGGAACAGCTCCAGCCAGTCGCGGCGGGCGTCGAGGTCGAGGTCGGCGACCAGGACGGCGGGCTCGTCGCGGGGCGCCTGGGCCAGGACCCGGCCGTACGGGTCGACGATGAAGGAGCTGCCGTAGAAGGTGAGCCCGTTCTCGGCGCCGATGCGGTTGGGCACGACCATGAAGGTGGCGTTGGCGATGGCGTTGCCGGTGATCACCTTCTGCCAGAGCGGCTGGGAGTCGAAGCCGGGGAAACCGGGCTCCGAGCCGATGGCCGTCGGGTAGACGAGGACGTCGGCACCGGCCAGGGAGTAGGCGCGCGCCAGCTCCGGGAACCACTGGTCCCAGCAGGTCGGCAGGCCGAAGCGGGCCTCGTCGACGGTGACCAGCGGGAAGGCGTCGTCGCCCGCAGGACCGGGGCGGAACCAGTCGTCCTCGTAATACCCCTCGGTGACCGGGATGTGGGTCTTGCGGGTGCGCTGCGCGAGGGTGCCGTCGGGGGCGACGAGGATCGCGGTGTTGTAGCCGAGGCCGTCGTCACCGGAGGGGCCCGGGGCCTTCTCGTACAGGGAGGCGTGCACATAGAGGCCGTGCTCGCGGGCGGCCTCGGCGGCGAAGGTGAAGGTGGGGCCGGTCAGCAGCTCCTCCGGCCCGGCCGGCGCGGGGTGGTCGGCCCGGCGTACGACCGCGAAGTACGGCGAGAGCGTCAGCTCCTGGAGGCACACCACCCGCGCCCCCTCGGCGGCGGCGAGCCGGATGCCCTCCAGCAGCGCGGCGCGGTGCTCGGCGGGATCGCGGTGCCACCGCTGCTGTACGGCGGCGACGCGCAGGGGGGCGCGCTCGGCGGGGCGGGTCCGGGTCGGGGAGGCGGGCGGGTTGTACGCGGTGATCAGACGCATGACCAGTTCCAGGGGGAGGGGCCGGCGGGGCGGGGCACGAGGAGAATGCCGGAACGTTCCGGCATGCAGAGAATCTAACCGTGCCGGAACGTTCCGGCAACCCTCTCCCCCGCCCCTGTCTAGACTTCACCCCCGTGACCTCCCGGACCGTGACCCTGCTCGACGTAGCCCGCGCCGCCGGGGTCTCCAAGAGCACCGTCTCCGACGCCCTCCAGGGCTCGGGGCGCGTCGCCGAAGCGACCAGGGAACGGGTCCGCGCGGTGGCGGAGGAGCTCGGCTACCGGCCCAACAGCGCGGCCCGGAGGCTGCGCCGCTCCAGCACCGGGGCCATCGGGCTGCACCTGCCGCAGACCGCGACCCGGCTGGACTACTACATGAACCTCGCCTTCGGGGCCGTGGCGCGCGCCCAGGAGGAAGGACTCGACGTGGTCCTCCTCGCCCCCGCGGGCGTCGCGGGCGGCGCGGGCGGGCGGGTCGCCTCGCGGGTCGACGGGCTGCTGGTGATCGACCCCGAGGTGGCCGACAGCGCCGTTCCGGGGCTGCTGGACGCGGGCGTCCCGGTCGTCACCGGGGAGCGCTACCTCGGGCCCGCCGCCGTCCCCAGCGGCGCCGTGATCTGCGACAACGCCGCCTCGCTCACCGCGCTCCTGGACCACGTGACCGAACGCGGCGCCCGCCACCCCGCCGTCCTGGCCCCCGCCGGGACCTCCGCCTGGGCCACCGCTTTGCGGGCCACCGCCGCCTCCTGGGGGCAGGAGCACCGGGTGTCCGTGGCGCTGCGCACGGTGCCGTTCGCCGCCACACCGCAGGAGGCCGAGGAGACCACGCTGGCCCTGCTCCGCACAGACCCGGCGGTGGACGCGGTGATCTGCGCCCCGGACGGCGCGGCACCGGGCGTCCTGCGCGCGGCGGCAACGGCGGGCCGCCCGGTCTCGGGCCGTACGGCCGGAAGCAGCGCCTCGGGCCGCACCGCCGAAGGCACCACCTCCCGCCGTACGGCCGGAATATCCGGAAGCCCCGAAAGCACAGCCCCCCTCCTCGTCGCGTCCTGCGTCGACGGCACCGCCACCCGCTCCGCCGAGCCGCCCGTCACGGCGGTCGACCTGCGCCCCGCCGCGTACGGGCGCGCCTGCGCCGAGCTGCTCTGCGACATCCTGGCGGGCCGCACCGCCCCCGACACCGTCCGCCGCCACGCCTGGGCACTGGAGACCCGCGCCTCCACCGCCCCGCCCGGCTGACCCCACATCAGCCCAGCTCCTCCACCACCTGGCCCGCCCCGGCCCTCTCCTTCAGCAGGGCCCCCAGGATCGCGTCCAGGTCCTCCTCGGACACCCCGCCCGAGACCGCGCCGGCGAGCTTGCCCGCGCGGTCGACGAAGACGGTGAAGGGGAGGCCCTGGGTGTTGACCAGGCCCTTGGGCAGCTTGAAGAACTGCTTTCCGGACGGGTCGTGGAGGCTGGTGTAGCCGAGGGCGTAGTCGCCCTCGAAGGCGCGGGCGGCGCCCAGTCCCGTGTCGTTGTTGATGCCCAGCACCCGCACGCCCCGGTCCCCCAGCTTGCGTTGTATGTGATTGAGCGCGGGGGCCTCCGCCCGGCAGGGGCCGCACCAGGAGGCCCAGGCGTTGACGACGACGACCTCACCCCGGTGGTCGGCGAGGCTGAGGGGCTTGCCCGCCAGGGAGATGCCGGAGAAGGCGGGGGCGTCGGGGCGGTCGGCGGGCCGGATGCTCCTGAAGAGGGGCTGATCCGGCAGGGACCGGTGCGTACGCAACGGCTCTTCGGGGGCGGCGCAGCCGGCGAGGGCGGTGGCGACTGCCGCTGTCAGGATCGCCGCTCGGAAGGGCCTCTTCATGGACGCCCAGTATGACAACGCCGCAAATGACAGGACCGGTCGGGTCACGGACCGAACGTCTCACCCCACCCACACACCGAACACCCCACCGGGCAAAGGGAATCGGCCCGGAGCCCCCTCCTCCACGTCTCCGCAATGTGAACGTTCTGCGTCGAGTGGCAACTGGCCTGGCGAGCTTGACATTTCACGGTGCGGCCGATGGTAAGATCATCTTACTTCCAGTGGGCTGATGGCGTATGGGGGCATTCCGGGAGGAATGAATTCCTCGGCCCCACCTTCGGAGGGTCACCTCCCGAAGCGGCGCACGGTCGTGGCGAACGAGCCCTGGCTGCGTGCCGCCTGACGGGGTGTCAAGCCGTTTCCAGCCATGGCACTTGAAGTGAGTCTCATGACATTTCCACAGGGCCCCGTCATCTGGGCGCTGGTTGTCGTAGCACTGGTCGCCGTGGGTGCCGTTCTGCGGGCTCGCGCGACCAACATCAAACTGCGCAGACGCAACACCGAGCTGAACGAGGAGCGTGACACGCTCCTGCGTCAGCGGGACGAGCTCCTCGTCGTCCACAACGGGCTCCTCCAACGGCAGGCCTCCGAGCTCGCCGAGGTCCGCAAGGACGCCGAGGAGGAGACCAAAGCCGTCCTCAAGGCCGCCGTCCGCACCCTCCAGGGCCTCGCCGACGAGCAGCAGGTCGTGATCGAGAAGGCCCAGCGCAAGTACGGCGACGATCCCGGGATCCTCGCCGACCTGATGGCCATGGACCACGCCAACAGCCAGTTCGGGCGGCGCGCCCAGGGCATCGCGGTGCTCTGCGGCGGCTGGCTCGGCCGGCGCGAGACCGTGGCATCCGTCTTCGACGTGGCCCGCAGCGCCCAGGGCCGTATCCGCCACTTCGACCGGGTCCGGGTCAACGGCCAGGTGAACTTCTCGGTCGTCAGCCGGGCCGTCGAACCGGTCGCGGTGGTCCTCGCCGAGCTGCTCGCCAACGCCACCAACTACTCCGCCCCCGGCACCCCGGTGGAGATCAACATCCAGGCCGTGCCGACGGGCGTCTGCCTCATCGTCGACGACGCGGGACTGGGCATGGGCCAGGAGGAGAAGGACCGCGCGGCGGCCCTCCTCTCGCCCCAGGCGGCGATCAGCGTCTCCAGCCTGGGCATCCCGCCGCAGTTCGGGTTCGCCGTCTCCGGGATGCTCGCCGCCCGCTACGGGTTCCGGGTCTCGGTGGACTCCGTTTCCCCCTATGGAGGCGTACGCGCGGTGGTACTGATCCCCGACGAGTTGCTCACCACGGAGGTGCCGCAGCCCGCCGCACCCGCCGAGGCGCCGGAAGCGTACGACGCCTACGGAACCCAGCAGCAGCCGCAGACCGCGCAGCCCGACCGGTGGCAGCAGGCGCCCGCGCCGGCGCCCACCCCGCTCTTCCCGCCGGCGGACCGGCGTCCGGACACCGCCACGCAGCAGCTCGCCCAGATCACCACCACCTCCGGCGGGCTGCCGAAGCGTCGTCGCAAGAGCCCGGTCTCCGCGGTGCCCCCGGCCGCGCCGCAGCCGGTGCGCAGCAACGAGGAGACCGCCTCCCGCCTGGGCGCGTTCCAGCGCGGTACCCGCTCCGGGCGGGACACGACGACGACCACGGAAGGATCCGAGATCCAGTGAACCCCGATCTGACCTGGGTACTCAACGATGTGCTCCAGGTACCCGGAGCCCGGCACGCGATCCTCGTATCCGCCGACGGACTGCTGCTCGCCAACTCCAGTGAGATCGGCCGGGACGACGCGGAGACCGTCGCCGCGGCCATGAGCTCCATGCAGTCCCTCAGCCGGGCCGTCGCCCCCTTCATCGGCACCCGCAACCCGGGCCGCTGGCGGCAGACGCTCCTGGAGTACGAGGACGGCTGGATCTTCCTCATCGCCGCGGGCACCGGCGCCTACCTCGCCGCCACCGCCGCCGCGGACGTGGACATGGAGGCGATGTCCTTCCGTATGCAGCAGCAGGTCACCGCGCTGGGGAAGGCGATGACCACGCCGCCCCGCGAGAACGCGGGCAGCGAGATATGACGGCACCGGGCGAGGAGTCCAGCGTCAGCAGCGGGTTCGTCCGGTCCTATGTCATCACCGGGGGACGGGGGCTGCCCGACGCGGAGGACCTCTCCCTCGTCACGCTGGTCACCCTCGCCCCCGACCGGCAGCCGCCGCCCAGCCCCAGCCCCGAGGTCAAGGCGATCTGGGAGCTGTGTTCCGGCGGCTATCTGTCGGTGGCCGAGGTCGCCGGCCACCTCGGGCTGCCGGTCGGGGTGGCCCGGCTGCTGCTCCAGGACTTAAACCAGCAGGGACATCTGCTGCGCCGCAAGGCGCCGCCGCCCGCCCAGCTCGTCGACAGAAAGATCCTCGAAGAGGTGTTGCATGGACTCCAAGTCCGGTTCGGCTGAGAGCATCTATGTGCCGGACGCGGTCCAGCGCGCGGCGAAGATCCTCGTCGTCGGGCACTTCGCCGTGGGCAAGACGACCCTGATCGGCACGCTCTCCGAGATCACCCCGCTGCGGACCGAGGAGCGGATGACCCAGGCCGCCGCCCAGGTCGACGACCTGCGCGGGGCGCCCGACAAGAAGACGACCACGGTCGCCCTGGACTTCGGGCGCCTCACCCTCAGCGACGAGCTGGTGCTGTACCTGTTCGGTACGCCGGGGCAGCAGCGGTTCGTGGAGCTGTGGGAGGACATGGCGCGCGGTTCGCTCGGCGCGCTGCTCCTGGTCGACCCGGCGCGGCTGGCCGACACCTTCCCGGTGATCGACCTGGTCGAGACGTACGGGCTGGAGTACGCGGTCGCCGTCAACAGCTTCGACCCGTACTCCCAGCACGCCGAGGACGAACTGCGCGAGGCGCTCGACCTGTTGCCGGACACCCCGGTCGTCTACTGCGACGCGCGGGACCAGAAGTCCTCCGCGCAGGCCCTGATAACCCTTGTCCGGCACCTCCTGACGCACGCGGCCTGAGCACGGCCCGGCCCGCCGAGCCGGACGCACCCCCCACGTACCCCGAATCCGGGGCCGACCGGGCCCCGCGATCCCACCGACCGCGATCCCACCGACCGCAACCACACCGAGGAAGCCGCCATGGACCCGTCGCCGGGAGCCACCCCGTACAGCGCCCCCGCCGGGTGCCCCATGCACCAGCAGCAGACCTCGCTGTACGGACCGGAGTTCGCCGCCGATCCGCACCGCGTGTACGACGCGTTCCGGGCGCACGGGCCCGCCGCGCCGATCGAGCTGGCGCCCGGGGTGGACGCCACGCTGATCGTGCAGCACGAGGCGGCGCTGCGGGTGCTCCAGAACCCGGCGCTGTTCGCCCGGGACTCGCGGCGCTGGGCGGCGCTGCGCGAGGGCGCCGTACCGATGGACAGTCCGGTGCTGCCGATGATGGCGTACCGGCCCAACTGCCTGTTCACCGACGGCGCGGAGCACCTGCGGCTGCGCAAGGCGGTCACCGAGTCGCTGGCGCGGCTCAACAGCAGCCGGCTCAGCCGGGATGTCGAGCGGATCGCCGACTACCTGATCGACCAGTTCATCGAGCGCGGCACCGCCGACCTGCTCAACGAGTACGCCAAACTCCTGCCGCTGCTGCTGTTCAACCAGCTCTTCGGCTGCCCCGGCGACATCGGCGACCGGCTGACCCGCTCGATGTCGGCCATCTTCGACGGCGAGGACGTACTGCGCGCCAACGCGGAGCTGACGGAGTGCCTCATGGAGCTGGTCGCGCTCAAGCGCCGTCAGCCCGGTGAGGACATCACCTCCTGGCTGATCCAGCACCCGGCGGGGCTGCGGGACGAGGAGCTGAAGGACCAGCTGGTGATGCTGATGGGAGCCGGCGTGGAGCCGGAGCGCAACCTCATCGCCAACGCGCTGCTGCTGATGCTCGCCGGTGACCAGCCGGGCGCGCCCGAACGGCGCGGCTCGGGGATGCTCGTCGAGGACGCGCTGGACGACGTCCTGTGGAACAACCCGCCGATCGCCAACTACGCGACGCACTACCCGGTGCGGGACATCGAACTGGACGGGGTGACGCTGAAGGCGGAGACCCCGGTGCTGATCAGCTTCGCCGCCGCGAACACCGACCCGTCCCTCACCGACGCCCGCCAGACCCTGAGCAAGGGGGCCCACCTCGCCTGGGGCGCGGGTCCGCACGTCTGCCCGGCCAAGTCGCCGGCGACGCTCATCGCGCTGACCGCGATCGAGAAGATCCTCAACACCGTGCCCGACCTCTCCCTGGCCGTTCCGGCCTCGGGCATCGGCTGGCGCCCCGGCCCCTTCCACCGGGCCATGATCGCGCTGCCCGTACGGTTCACCCCCACCGCCGCCCGCCGTACCACGACCGGGACCCAGCCGCCGGCGCAGACCTCGGCGCAGCTGCCCGACCCGTACCGGAACGCGGCACCCCAGCCGGGCGCGGCACCTCGTCACGCTGCGGAGCCGGCCAAGAAGCCCAAGGGCTGGTGGAGTTCGTTCCTCGACGTCTTCCGCGTCTGATCCACGCCCTTCCCCGCTATGTTCCGGTCGGTGTCCATGGGCCTAGGTCAAGGAACTCTGCGTGAGCATCGGGTGCACCACTGCCTGGGCGCGGCCCTCGCCTGCGATCTGCGGGTGGGTGCGGACACCGCCTCCTTCCGGCTGCCGGAGCCGGCGCTCGGGCTGCCGACGGCCTCGGGCGGGCTGCTGCCCCGGCTGATCCACGAGGTCGGCGCGGCCCGGGTCCGCGAGCTGATCCTCACCGGCCGGTCCTTCGCCGCCGCCGAGGCCCACGCGCTCTCCGCGCTCCAGCGGGTGGTTCCCGCAACGGAATTGGACCAGGCCGTGGAAGCCTGGGCGAAGCCCGTCGTGCGCCGCCCCGAAGCCGCCCTGCGGGTGACGAAAGCCCTGCTCAGCTCCTAGGCGGCCGCCACCCGGATGGCGGATCCGTCGTTCCTGGACGCGGAGCTGATGGCCGCGGTCGCGGCACCGGTCGGCGCACACCCCCTCGCACTCCTGCGCCCGACACGTCACACTCGTAACAATCAACTGGGGAGGTCTCGGGCGTGGATGTACCGGTATGGCTCTGGGTGGCGTTCGCCGTAACGGTGGTCGTCTCCCTCACAGTCGACTTGCTTGCCCACCGAAACGCGCATGTCATCGGCTTCAAGGAGGCGGCCTGGTGGAGCGTGCTGTGGGTGAGCCTCGCGCTCATCTTCGGCGGTGTGGTCTTCTTCGTCCTCGGGACGACCGCGGGGACGGAATACACGACGGCCTGGCTGCTGGAGAAGAGCCTGTCGGTCGACAACCTCTTCGTCTTCGCGCTGATCTTCGCCTATTTCAAGGTGCCCCGGGAATATCAGCACCGGGTGCTGTTCTTCGGCGTCATCGGCGCTCTGGTGTTCCGCGCGATCTTCCTGACGGCCGGCGTCGCGGTGGTGAACCGCTTCACCTTCGTGCTGTTCCTCTTCGCCGCGATCCTTTTCTGGAGCGCGTACAAAATCCTCAAGGACGACGAGGACAACTTCGACCCGGGCAAGAGTTTCGCGGTGCGCATGCTGCGGAAGGTCATGCCGGTCCGGGACGAGTACGCGGGGACGCACTTCGTCATCAAGGAGGAGGGGAAGCGGGTCGCCACACCGCTGCTCGCGGTGGTCGCCGCGATCGAGGCGGCCGACCTGCTCTTCGCCGTCGACAGCGTGCCCGCCGTGCTGGCGGTCAGCGACGACGCCTTCATCGTCTACACAAGCAACGCGTTCGCCATTCTGGGGCTCCGGGCCCTGTACTTCCTGCTGGCGGGGCTGCTGGACCGTTTCCACTACCTGAGCACGGGCCTCGCGGTCATTCTGGCCTTCATCGCGGTCAAGCTCGTTCTTCAGGCATCGCACAAGATGATCAGCACCTCCATTCCGGAGATTCCCTCGCCGGTCAGCCTTGCGGTGATCGTGGTCATCCTGACGGCTTCGGTCGTTCTCAGCGTGCGACGCCCACCGCCGGACAAGGACTCCGGGGAGAACGCGGTGGAGTCATCCGAAGATAAGCCGTCGGAGTAACCCGCCGGGTAATGGCCGGGCAAAGCGAAGGGAAAAAGTTTCCCTCTCGCGATGCCCGGCCTATCGTAGGTAAATGGCAAGCAAAAAGCGTGAGACCCAGCAGCGGGCCGCTTTCATGTGCCCGACCTGCAAACATCCCGTCGCCTCCGAGATCCAGCGCCGCAAGACCCTCGGGATCTTCGTCCCGGTCTGGCGCCCCGGCCCCTGCGAGAACCCCGACTGCGCGGATCACGCCGCCGAGGAGCGGCCCTCCCGGCGCGCGGACCGCCGTACGGCTGACTAGCGTGGCCGGAGGGGGTGCGGTGCCGCCGGGGTGAAGACCGGGCCCGGGCGGCGAGGACCAGGACCGGAAGAGGGTCTCTGTCATGGCTGTACAACCCGAAGGCACCCCGTGCTGGGCGGACGCCACGTTCGCCGACCTGGAGGGCGCCAAGAGCTTCTACGGTGATGTGCTCGGCTGGACGTTCGGCGAGAGTTCGCCGGAGTACGGCGGCTACACGACGGCGTACGCGAACGGGAAGCGGGCGGCTGCCGTGTGCCCGCCGATGCCGGGCACGGACGCCCCGTCCGCGTGGTGCCTGTATCTGGCCTCGCCGGACGCCGCCGCCACCGCCGGGAAGGTCCGCGCAGGCGGCGGCGAGGTGCTGATGGAGCCGATGCAGGTCGGCGAGTTCGGCACGATGCTGCTGGCCCGCGACCCCGGCGGCGCGGTCTTCGGCGTGTGGCAGGCCGACACCCACGACGGGTTCGAGACGGAGATGGGCATGCCCGGCGGCTACTGCTGGGGCGAGGTCTTCACCCGGGACCCGAAGGCCGCGGACACGTTCTTCCCCGCCGTCTTCCCGTACACGGTACGGAAGTTCGACGACGAGTCGATGGACTTCGGGATGTACGACGTCCAGGGGGAGACGGTGCTCGGCCGGATGGCGATGGGCGACGACTTCCCGCCCGAGGTGCCCGCGTACCTGAACGTGTACTTCGCCGTCCCGGACTGCGACGCGGCGGTGGCGAAGGCGACCGAGCGGGGCGGGGTGCTGCGCTACGGCCCGGTGGACAGCCCCTTCGGCCGGTTCGCGGCACTCTCCGACCCGCAGGGCGCGTCGTTCACCCTGATCGACGTGACGAAGACGGAGGGCGAGATGCCGGCGACGAGCCCGGCCTGAGCGACGAGCGCGGTGCGCCGGGCCGAGCGACCGGCCCGGCGCACCGGGTTGGCCGGAGAGCCCCTCCGTACGATTCTCCGAGAACCTCGCATCTGCGATGGGCAATCGTCCGGAGAATGGCAAATGCGAGATGAATTGGCCTAGCGTGTTGCGCATGCAGTCCTACACAATCGGTCAGGCAGCACGACTCCTCGGGGTCAGCCCCGACACCGCCCGACGCTGGGCGGACGCCGGCCGGGTCGCGACCCATCGCGACGGGACCGGCCGCCGGCTGATCGACGGCCGTGCGCTGGCCGCCTTCTCGATCGAGGTCGGCCAGGGCGCCGCGGGCGAGGAGGAGACCCCCTACACCTCGGCGCGCAACGCCTTCCCGGGCATCGTCACCGCGGTGAAGCTCGGCGATGTCGCCGCCCAGGTCGAGATCCAGGCAGGCCCGCACCGGCTCGTCTCGCTCCTGACCCGGGAGGCGGTCGAGGAGCTGGGCCTGGAGGTCGGCATGCAGGCGACCGCCCGCGTGAAGTCGACCAGCGTGCACATCGACCGCACCTGAACCCGGCCGGAGCCACCGACGGCCGGGGGCCGAGTGCTGCCCGCACCACCCCGTTCATGCCCCCCGCGCGAACTCGTCCCCGCCCGGACGGCACCCCGCCGACCGGGCTCGCAGCCAAGGAGTCCCGCCCTCATGTCTCTCCTGATCACCCGCCGGCGTGCCGCGGCCGCCGTCCTGACGACCGCCCTCCTCGTCCCGCTCACCGCCTGCGGCAACGACGACTCCGGCGCGGACAAGGACAGCGGCGCCGGCGCGAAGCCGTCCGACTCCGCGTCGGGCGCCCCGAAGGCGGACCTGACCGTGCTGGCCGCCGCCTCGCTGACCGATGTCTTCAAGAAGGCGGGGGCGGCGTACGAGAAGGAGAACCCGGGCACGAAGGTCACGTTCTCCTTCGCGGGCTCCCAGGAGCTGGCCGCCCAGGTCAAGCAGGGCGCTCCCGCCGACGCCCTGGTCACCGCCGACACCAAGACGATGGACGGCCTCACCGGCGAGACCGGCACCCCGACCGTCATCGCCAAGAACCGCCTCGTCATCGCCGTCGGCGAGGGCAACCCGGAGAAGGTCGAGAACCTCAAGGACCTCTCCGACACCAAGCTGAAGGTCGTCCTGGCCGCCCCCGAGGTGCCGGTGGGCCGCTACAGCAAGCAGATCCTCGACGCGCAGAAGATCGAGGTGAAGCCGGTCTCCCAGGAGCCCAACGTCCGCGCGGTCCTCAGCAAGGTCGAGCTCGGCGAGGCGGACGCGGGGCTCGTCTACAAGACGGACGCCGAGACCGCCACCGACAAGGTCGACGCGATCGACATCCCGGACGCGGAGAACGCCGTCGCCTCCTACCCGGCCGCCACCCTGAAGGCGTCCGAGCACAGCGAGGCCGCCGCCGCGTTCGTGGCCTGGCTCTCCACGCCCGCCGCGCAGAAGATCCTCCAGGGCGCCGGCTTCCAGCAGCCGTAGCCGCACCGCTCCCGGCAGGCCCGTACCGTCCGACGGACCTGCCGGGTACCGCACTTCGAGCCGCCCGACGAGGTCGTCCATGAAACGTCCAGCACTCCGCCGTACGCCCGGGACCCGTGCCCCGCTCCTGCTGACGGTGCCCGCGCTGCTGGCCGTGGCGTTCCTGATGCTGCCGCTCGTCGGCATCCTGGCCCGTACCTCCTGGGGCGAGCTCTCCACGCACCTCACCGCCGAGCCCACCACCCGGGCGCTCCGGCTCTCCCTGCTGGTCTCCCTCTGGGCACTCGGCCTCTCCCTGCTGTTCGGGGTGCCGCTGGCCTGGCTGCTGGCCCGGGTGCCCTTCCCCGGCAAGGCGTTCGTCCGCTCGCTGGTGCTGCTGCCGATGGTGCTGCCGCCCACGGTCGGCGGGGTCGCGCTGCTGCTGGCCTTCGGGCGGCGCGGGCTGCTCGGCCCGTGGCTGGAGGACACCTTCGGGATCACGCTCCCCTTCCACACCTCCGGGGCGGTGCTGGCGGCCACGTTCGTCGCGATGCCGTTCCTGGTCATCTCGCTGGAGGGCGCGCTCGGCGGACTGCGCCCCCGGTACGAGGAGACCGCCGCATCCCTCGGAGCCTCTCCGGTACGGGTGTTCCTCACCGTGACACTGCCGATGGTCGCCCCCGGGCTGATCGCCGGAGCAGCCCTCACCTGGGCGCGGGCGCTCGGTGAGTTCGGCGCCACCATCACCTTCGCCGGAAACCTCCCCGGCACCACGCAGACCCTGCCGCTCCAGGTCTATCTGCTGCTCCAGGAGTCCCCGGAAGCCGCCACCTCGGTGTCGCTGCTGCTCCTGGCCATCGCCATGATCGTGCTCATCGCGCTGCGCGGCCGCTGGACCGGCACGCCGGGCGACCACCGCGACCGGTCCGCCCCGCGCCCGGAGGAGCCGACGAGCCCGGACGTCCTGCCCGAGCCACCCGCGTACGTACGGGAGAAGGCCCCCCAGGAGCGCTGGCCCCTGCACGCCGAGGTCACCGGCTTCACCCGCCTCGCCCTGGACGCGGACCCCGGCACCACCATCGCGGTCGTCGGCCCCAACGGCGCGGGCAAGACCACGCTCCTGCGCGCCCTCCTCGGCCTCACCCCCCGCGCCCACGCCCGACTGTGCCTGGGCGACACCGACGTGACGGCCCTCCCCCCGCACCGCCGGGGCGTCGCCTGGGTCCCCCAGGACGGGGCGCTCTTCCCGCACCTGAGCGCCCTGTCCAACACGGCGTACGGGCTCCGCACCCATGGCGTCCCCCGCGCTGAGGCCCGGCGCGAGGCGCAGTCCTGGCTGGACCGGCTCGGCGTCGGCCACCTGGCCCACCGCAAGCCCGGCCAGCTCTCCGGCGGCCAGGCCCAGCGCGTCGCCCTGGCCCGCGCGCTGGCGGCCCGCCCGCGCCTCCTGCTGCTGGACGAACCGCTCGCCGCCCTCGACCAGACGACCCGGGCCCACGTGCGGCACACCCTGCGCCGCCACCTCGCGGAGTTCGGCGGGGTCTGCCTGATCGTCACGCACGACCCGGTCGAGGCGGTCTCCCTGGCCGACCGAGTCCTCGTCCTGGACGACGGCCGGGTCCTCCAGGACGAGCCGCCCGCCGAGGTGACCCGCCACCCCCGCTCCCCCTGGGTGGCCCGGATGCTCGGCCGCAACGCCTGGCCCGGCACCGCCACCGCCGACGGCCTGGCCCTGGCGGGCGGCGGCCACCTCGTGGTCGCCGAACCCCTCGCGCCGGGCACCGAGGCCCTCGCGGTCATCGCCCCCGAAGCCGTCTCCGTACACCGCGAGAAGCCCACCGGATCCCCCCGCAACGTCTGGCCCGGCACGGTCCGCGAGATCACCTCGGGCGGCAGCCGGCTACGGCTGCTGATCACCTCCGACCGGGCCCCCGACCTGGTCGCGGAGATCACCCCGCAGGCGGCGGCCGAGCTGCACATCGCGGACGGCACGGAGGTCTGGACGGGCGTGAAGGCGACCGAGGTGACGGTCGTCCCGCTCTGACCCGGCGCATGGCACAGGCCCCGGCGGGAACCTGAAGGCGGGAACCAGACAACTGCCGTACGCGTACTCATGTACGACAGATCCGAGAGACGGGGCATCCATGGCACTGTTCGGCAACGCGCACACGATCAACCCGGCCACCGCCCAGCAGGACTACGAACGGCTCCTCGGCCAGGGCGAGCAGGTGCACGCCGCGTTCCTGCTGATCCGCGACACGATCCTGTTCACGGACCGCCGGCTGATCCTCGTCGACAAGCAGGGCATCACCGGCAAGAAGACCGAGTACCACTCCGTGCCGTACCGCAGCATCACGCACTTCTCGGTGGAGACGGCCGGCACGTTCGACCTGGACGCGGAGCTGAAGATCTGGATCTCGGGCAGCCCCACCCCGCTCCAGAAGACGTTCACGAAGGGCGTCGACATCTACGAGGTGCAGGCGATACTGACGCAGTTCGTGGCGCGGTAGCCCGGCAACGGTGGTTCAGAAATACGGGCGCAGCCGCGAGTTCGCCGCGTGCCCCGGGGCGGAGGCGCGCAGCCGGGCCACGCGCTCCCGCAGCTCGGGCAGCAGCCCGTACAGCACATCGCCCGGGCAGCGGGTCTCATAGCTGTCGCGGTGGCCCGAGATGACGTTCAGCCGGGCCACCTGGCCCTCGTCGAAGCGGCTCTCGGCGTTCGACGAGACCAGCTCGACGGTGGCGAGCGGGTCGACGCCGGGCCGCAGCTTCCAGGCGGCGAGCTCCACCAGCGCGTCCATCATCGGCTTCGGCACCTCGGTCCCCTCGCCGAAGGTGCCGATCGCCGCGATGCCGACCGTGTCCGCGTTGAACCCCTTGGTGTGGGCGCCGAGCACCGACCGTCCGACGCCGCCCGCCCGGCCCTCGTAGATGGTGCCGCAGCGGTCGACGAGGAAGTTGTAGCCGATGTCGTCCCAGCCGTCCTTCTCCACATGGTCGGCCTGGACCGCCCGGATCAGCTCGGGGGCGTCCGCGCAGTCGTAGCCGTTGGGGTTGCCGGTGTGGTGGATGAAGACCGCCTTCGCCGCACCCGTGTACTGCGGGCGCTCCCGGACCAGGCCCTCGTCGGCCCGCCACTCCTGGCGGCCCACGACGGCGGGCTGCGGCAGCCCGCGCGGCGGCCTCGGCCCTGTGGCCAGTTCACGCCGCTGCCCGTCGGGCGCCGGGCCGTCCTGGAACACCAGGAGGACCAGGAGCAGCAGCAGGGTGCCCAGGACGATTCGGCGGGACCACATGGAGTCCACCCTGCGCCCTGACCTCGTCCTTCGCAGGGGGGCGGGCCGTTCGGGTGACCCCTGCCCGGTGGGGGCTTTTCGTCCGGAATGCGCACCGGGACGCGTGTTCATACGATGAGATCCGGATCATCCGCCGCGCCCTGCGGGGGAGCCCGCCCGGATCGAGGAACCATGGCCCACGACCGTGAGCAGGACGAACCGGCGGTCAGCCTCAAGCCGAACGCCATCGGGTTCGTCGACGCCCTCGTCATCGGCCTCAACGCGACCTCCCCGGCCTACTCGCTGGCCGCCGTGATCGGCCCGATCGTCGCCCTGGTGGGGATCTACTCCCCGGGCGTCATGTTCGCCTCCTTCGTCCCGATGCTGCTGATCGCCTCGGCGTTCTACTACCTCAACAAGGTCGACCAGGACTGCGGCACGACGTTCTCCTGGGTGACCCGGGCGATGGGCCCATGGGCGGGGTGGCTCGGCGGCTGGGCGATCACCATGACCGGCGTCCTGGTGATCGGCTCGCTGGCCGATGTGGCGGTGAGCTTCACGCTGCTGGCGGTGGGTCTGGACGGCTGGGTCGAGAACGACTTCGTACGCCAGCCGCTCACCGTCCTCCTGATCATCGTGATGACCGCGCTCTGCGTGATCGGCACCGAGCTGTCCGCCAAGGTGCAGAACGTGCTGATCCTCCTCCAGATCGCGTTCCTGCTGGTCTTCGTCGTGGTGGCGCTCTACCGGGTGTACGCGGGCACGACCGGCTTCGACTCGATCGAACCCTCCTTCAGCTGGCTGGACCCGTTCGGCGCCGGTGACGCCGCACTGACCGGCGGGCTGCTGCTCGGGGTGTTCATCTACTGGGGCTGGGAGTCGGCGGTCAACCTCACCGAGGAGACCGAGGACTCGGCGAGCGCCCCGGGCCGGGCGGGCCTGTGGTCCACGGTGGTGCTCCTGGTGACCTACCTGTCGGTCGCCATCGCGGTCGTCGCCTTCGCGGGGACGGCGTTCCTGGCCGAGAACGCGGGCGAGGAGGAGTTCATCTTCGCCCAGCTCGCCGGGGACGTGCTGGGCGGCTGGGACTGGATCCTGCTGCTCGCCGTCGCCACCTCCGCGATCGCCTCCACCCAGACCACGATCATCCCGGCGTCCCGGACCGCCCTGTCGATGGCCCGCCGCCAGGCGCTGCCCAAGCACTTCGGGCACATCAGCCCCCGGTTCCGCACCCCCGACGTCAGCACGTGGTGGGTCGCCGGGATCGCCATCGCCTGGTACCTGGTCGTCAACCAGATCTCCACCAACGCCCTCTTCGACTCACTCACCGCGCTCTCCCTGCTGATCGCCTTCTACTACGCGCTCACCGGGGTGGCCTGCGCGGTCTACTACCGGCGCCATCTGACCGAGAGCGTGCGCAACTTCCTCCTCATCGGCCTCGGCCCGGTGGTCGGCGCCGGGCTGCTGGCCTGGCTGCTGGTGCGGTCGGTCATCGACATGTCCGACCCGGCCAACTCCTACAGCGGCACCTCGTGGTTCGGGCTCGGCCCACCGCTCGTCATCGGCATCGTGATCTCCCTGGTCGGCGTGGTCCTGATGGTGCTGTGGCGGCTGCGCGACGCGGTGTTCTGGCAGGAGCGGCCCTCGGTCGCCGACCCGGAGCTGGTGCACGCCCCCGCCCGGAAGGAGCGCTGAGATGTCGGTCGTCCTCGGTTACGACGAGTCCCCCGGCGCCGCCCGCGCCCTGCGCATCGCGATCGAGGTGGCGGCGGCGTACGGCGAGGAGCTGGTCCTCGTCTACGGCGCCGCCGCCCCGGGCCTGCGCGACGGGGCCGAGTACCGCAGCCACTACGACGCGATCCGGCAGGCCGGCCGCACCGGCCTGGAGCACGCGCTCACGGCCGCCGAGGAGGCAGGCGTACCGGCGAGTGTGGAGGTGCTGGACGAGAGCCCCGCACAGGCCCTCCTGGAGGCCGCCGGGCGGCATGGCGCCCGGGTCATCGTGGTCGGCACCTGGGGCGAGAGCCCGATGCGCGGGGCCCTGCTCGGCTCGACCCCGCACAAGCTGCTGCACATGTCCCCGATCCCGGTCCTGTGTGTACCGACGGAGGACGGCACGCCTTAGACGGCCGGGCCCCAGAAGGCGCGGGACCTCACCACGCCTCCCCGCTCTCCGCCGCACGGTCCGGGGCGCCCGCCCCCTTACCGCCCGCCTCCCTCCCCAGCAGCCGGAAGGCCAGCAGGGGGAACGTCAGCACCGACACCATCGCGGCGGCGACCAGCGCGGCGGCCTCGCCCGCACCGATCACCTTCTCGTCCAGGCCGATCGCCGTGATCGCGACCACCAGGGGCAGACAGGTCGACGCGAACAGCGCGAGCGCGGTCCGTGGAGCGCGCCCGGTCAGGTCACGCGGGGCCAGGAGGTACGCCGGTACGCCCCGCACCAGCAGGAACAGCAGCAGGAAGACGGGCAGGAGCCCCGCTGCTGTGCAGGGTCATGGCGATGATCCGGGCGAACCACGGGGGCCTCGGCCGCATCGCCCAGAACACCGCGCCCGCCGTGACGACGGCGAACACCGCCAGCACCGCGCTCGCCGCCCCGGGGCTGCGGCCGCTGAACAGCAGGGCCATCGCGATGATCGGCCCGAACTCGCCGACCGCCCCGAACGCCGGCACCACCGACCCGAACCGCCCCTCCAGCCGCCCCGAGTCCCGCAGGATCGGCAGCACCGCGCCCAGCGCCGTACTGGTGAGCGCGGTGCCGATCACCAGGCTCTTCGCCACGTCCGCGCCGCTGAGCAGCAGGGCGACACCGAGCCCGGCGGCGAACGAGAGGATCCAGGCGCCGCCGGCCCGGCGCAGGGTGGAGCCACGGACCTCGGCGAACCGGATCTCGTACCCCGCCAGGAAGATCAGCATCGAGAGGCCGAGGTCGGACAGGGTGTCGATGACCTGGTCGTGGTGGGCCCAGCCGAGCACATCGGGCCCCACCAGGATGCCGAGCACGATCTCGAAGATGACGACGGGGACGGAGAGCCACCGCCCGGTCGCGTAACCGAGCAGCGGGGCGAGAACCGCCAGGGCCATGATCAGGACGAGGGTCCCGGGGTGCTCCATCGCTCGCGTATAGCAAGGAACGCCCCGGAATCAGCCGCTATGACACCCCGCCGGTGGTACCCGGTCAGTTCGGGCAGTGGGTGTCCCGGGCGGGCCGCTTCCCGGTCACCAGGAAGTCGCTGACCATCCGGTCCCCGCAGGCGTTGCCGTTGCCCAGATACATCCCGTGCCCGCCCTGCCCGACGGTGACCATCCTGGCCCGCTCACCGAGCGCCGACCGCATCTTGAGGGCCCCGGCGTACGGGGTGGAGGGGTCGCGCAGGCTCTGGATCATCAGGACATTCGACGGGCCCTCGTCGGTTATCCGGGTGGGCCGCGGCTCCTGGCCGTGGGTCCAGAAGGCGCACGGCGTGATGTTGGCGGGCATCCCGGCCGTCAGCGGGTGGCGCGCCCGGTCGGCGGCGACCCGGCGGGCGTACCCGGTGGCCGGCCCCGGCCAGCGCACGTCGTTGCAGATCGCAGCGACCATCAGCGACGCGTCCTCGTCCGGAATCGGCCGCGCGAGGTCCGGGGTCAGCGACGGGCGGCCCTGCGGCTCCTGAGCGGCCTTCACCAGCCGGGCCATCGGGGCGAACGCGGCGTCGCTGTACAGCGCGCTCTGGAGCGCCTGCCGCAGCATGTTCCCGGTGAGCGGGGTACCCGGCACGTCCGACGCCTTCGGGTTCCGGTCCAACTCCCGCGCCAGGGAGAGGAACAGCGGCTGTACGTCGCCGGGGCGGCGGGCCAGCCGCAGCCCCTCCGCCTCCCGGGCCGGGTCCGCCGCCCACGCCGCGAAGTCGGGGAAGCGCTCGGCGGCACCGGGCGCCATGTTCGCCAGCCAGCCGTACGCGACCCGGCCCGGGTCCGGGTCGCCGGTGCTGTCCAGGACCAGGCGGTCGACGCGTCCGGGGTGCTCCTGCGCATAGACGGCGCCGACATAACTCCCGTACGAAGAGCCCCAGATGGACACCTTCCGCTCGCCCAGCGCGCCGCGCAGCCGGTCGAGGTCACGGACCTCGTTCCCCGTGGTGAAGGAGCGCAGCACCGGGCCGCCGTTGCGGGCGCAGAGCTCGGCGGTGCGGCGGGAGCGCTCGGTGTTGGCGGCGATCGAGCCGTCCGGTGCGGGCCAGGACCGCAGCGTCATCAGGTGCCGGTCGGCCTCGGGGATCCGGCAGCTCGCCCGGGTGGAGGAGCCGACCCCGCGCGGGTCCAGGCTGACCAGGTCGTATGCCCCCGCGGTTGCCGCCCGCAGCGCCTCGCCCTTCTGCGCCAGGCGCTGCACCCCGGAGGAGCCGGGCCCGCCGGGGATCACGAACAGCGTGCCGCGCCGGGCGTCCGGCCGGTCGGTACGCAGCCGGGTGACGCCCACCGCGACCGTCCGGCCGCCGGGGTCGCCGTAGTCCAGCGGAACCCGCAGCTCGGCGCACTCCTGCCCGACCGGGACCGGCACCCCGCCGGGCGGCTCGCAGGGGTGCCAGGCGAGCGAGGCCGCGGCGGGCCCCGCCGGGCGGCCGTGCGCGACGGACGACACGGCGGCAGGCGTCACGGCGGCGGCCAGCGTGCCGGCCACGGCGGTCGCGGAAAGGGTGCGCAGGAGCGCCTTGCGGGTCCAATTCTTCATGTGACAAGCCTGGTTGACCCGGCCACGGCTGCCCATCCGGAAGGCCGGTGAACGAAAGGTGGGGCCACCCCCCGGACCCGCCCTGCGGGACGCACCCGTCACCCGTTCTCCCGCGCCGGGGTGCCGGGTGGCGACGGGAGCCGTTGAATGCGAAGTCCGAGGCGTCCGACAGGAGCCGGGCACCTTCCCGGAGGCAGGGCGCCTCCCGGAAGCAGGGCGCCTCCCGGAAGCAGGGCGCCTCCCGGAGCCGAGGCACCTCCCGAAAACGGGGCGTCTCCCGAAAGAGGAGCGCCCTCCCGGAAGCGGGGCAGGACAGGACAGGAGCCGCATGCAGTCGTCACAGGCCCGCGCCGGCCGGGAGGCCGCCCCGCGCCGCCGCCCGGGAGCGCTGCGCCGCACCGGCGAATGGTGCGCCCGGCACTTCGTGACCGTCCTCGTGCTGTGGGTGGCCGCGCTCGCCGGGCTCCAGGTCCTCCAGCACGCCTACGGCGGCGACTACTCCGACGACTTCTCGCTCCCCGGCACCCAGTCGCAGGACGGCCTCGACGTCCTGAAGGCGCACGCACCACAGGCGGGCGGCTACAGCGCCCAAGTGGTGCTGCACGACGCCGACAAGCCGCTCACCTCGGTCTCCGACCAGGTCGCCACGGCCGTCGCCGACCTCCAGAAGCTGCCCGACGTGCTCTCCGCGCAGAACCCGCTGCCGCCGTCCGGTTCCACCCCGCCCCCGCCGCCCGACCCGAACACCGGGCCGCTCTCCACCGACCAGAAGACCGCCTACATCACCGTCCGCTTCAGCGTGCAGCCCTCCACCCTGGACCCGTCCTACCTCGACGGGGTCGACGCGGCGGTGCAGCCGCTGCGCTCGGCCGGGGTGGCGGTGGAGTACGGCGGTCCGCTCGGCGAACTGGCCCGGCCCGAACCGAGCGACCGCACCAGCGAGGCGATCGGCTTCGGGGTGGCGATCGTGGTCCTGCTCATCGGCTTCGGCAGTCTCCTCGCCGCCGTGCTGCCGCTGGTCACGGCCCTGGTCTGCGCGCTGTGCGGGCTCGCGCTCCTCGGGCTGCTGGCCGCCGCCGCGACCTTCGCGACCGTCTCCCCGACGCTCGCCACGATGATCGGTATCGGCGTCGGCATCGACTACGCCCTCTTCCTGGTCACCCGGCACCGGCAGAACCTGGTCGACGGCCAGGACCCGGTGACCGCCGCCGGGAACGCCGCCGCCACCAGCGGCCACGCGGTGCTGCTCTCCGGCTGCACGGTGATCATCGCGCTGTCGGGGCTGTGGGTCTCCGGGATCGGGTTCATCGGCAAGCTGGGCCTGGCCGCGGCGGTCACCGTCGTCACCGCGGTGATCGGCGCCCTCACGCTCGTACCGGCGGTCCTCGGTCTCATCGGCCGCCGCATCGACCGGATGCACGTGCGGAAACCGGTGGCCGAGACCGTACCGGCGACGGAGAGCGCGGAGGCCGGCGGCTGGCACCGGTACGCGCAGCGGGTGGAGCGGCGGCCGTGGTGGTTCCTGGCCGGCGGAGTGGTGCTGCTGGCCGTCCTGTCCTTCCCGGTCTTCTTCATCCAGCTGGGTCACATCGGCGACGGCGCCGACCCGAAGTCGTTCACCGACCGGCGCGCCTTCGACCTGATGTCCAGCGCCTTCGGCCCCGGCTCCAACGGCCCCCTGACCCTGGTCATCGACCAGAGCGAGGTGCCTTCGTCCGACCGTTCCGCCCTCGCCGACCAGGCGCAGAAGGCACTGACGAACATCCCGGACGCGGCCGTGATCACCCCGCTGACCGCCACATCGGACGGCGACGTGCTGACCGCCACCGCCTACTCGGTGGCCGCCCCGCAGAACGAGCGGACCACCTCCCTGACGAACCACCTCACCGACGACGTCCTGCCGCAGGCCGTCTCCGGCACCGACGCCAGCACGTACGTCACCGGCACGACCGCCGCCCAGGTCGACTTCCTGGACATCGTCTCCAGCCGGCTGCCGCTGATCATCGCGGTCGTCGTGGCCCTGGCCTTCCTGGTGATCCTGGCCGTCTTCCGGGGGCTGCTCGTCGCGGTGAAGGCCGCCGTGCTCAACGTCCTGTCGATCGCCGCCTCGTACGGGGTCGTGGTGGCGGTCTTCCAGTGGGGCTGGGGCGGCCCGGCACTGGGCGTGTCGGGGAAGGTCCCGATCGAGAGCTACGTCCCGATGATGATGTTCGCCATCGTCTTCGGGCTGAGCATGGACTACGAGATCTTCCTGCTCTCCCGCATCCACGAGGCCTGGCTGCGCACCGGCGACGCGCGGGCGAGCGTGGCGCACGCACTGGAGATCACCGCCCGGGTCATCACCTGCGCGGCACTGATCATGGTGAGCGTCTTCGCCGCCTTCGTGATCAGCGACAACATCGTGGTGAAGATGCTGGGCCTCGGGCTGGCCGCCAGCGTGCTCATCGACGCCACCGTCGTACGTCTGCTGCTGGTCCCGGCGGTGATGACCCTGCTGGGCCGGGCCGCCTGGTGGATCCCGCGCCCGCTGGACCGGATCCTGCCGCACCTGGACGCCGAGGGAGGCGCGCAGCAGTCCGGAAAGCCTCCGGCGGAAGTGACGGAGGACACAACTGGTGGAAGGAACGCCTCCGCCCCCTAGGGTGTCAGGATGCCCTCCCCCCTCACCTCCGAGCAGCCGCATCCCACAGCGGCTGCCGCCGTCCCGGAGACCGGCAAGCCGACTGCCGCCGGCCGGGACCACTTCTTCGACAACGCGAAGTACCTGGCGATCGTGCTGGTGGCGATCGGACACGCGTGGGAGCCGCTGCCCAGCGGTCGGCTGGTGGAAGCCGCGTACACCCTGATCTACACCTTCCACATGCCGGTGTTCATCCTGATCGCGGGCTACTTCTCCCGCGGCTTCGAGCTGCGGCCGGACCGGGTGTGGAAGCTGATCACCAGCCTGCTGGTGCCGTACCTCATCTTCGAGGTCCTCTACACGGTCTTCCAGCGGCTCGTGGAGGACCCGGACTACCACCTGTCCCTGCTCTCCCCCTACTGGCTGCTGTGGTTCCTACCCGCCCTCTTCTTCTGGCGGCTCTCCACCCCGGTCTGGCAGACGGTCCGCGCCCCGGTGCTGGTCGCCCTCGCCATCGCCGCCGTGGCGACCGTCTCACCGGCCGCCGACGGGGCCCTGCCGGTCCAGCGCACCCTGCAGTTCCTGCCGTTCTACGTGCTGGGCCTGCGGATGGGCCCGCAGCACTTCGCCTTCGTACGGCGTACGTGGGTACGCGTCGTCTCCGTACCGGTCTTGGCGCTCGGGCTGTTGGTGGCGTACTGGCTGGTGCCCCGGACCTCGACCTCCTGGTTCTTCCGGAAGAACAGCACCCTGGAGATGGAGAGCGCCGAGTGGACCGGCCCGACGGCGACGCTCCTGCTGTTCGTGGCGGCCGTCGTGCTCGGCGCGTGCTTCCTGGCCTGGGTGCCCAAGGGCCACAGCTGGATGACGGCGCTCGGCAAGTGCACGCTGTACGGGTACCTGCTGCACGGCTTCGTCATCCGGGGCCTGCGCTACGGGGGCTTCTACGAGCGGCCGTTCTTCGACACCACGCTGGGCACGGTCACCGTCACCGTGGGCGCGGCGGTCGTGGTGACCCTGCTGTGCACCCCGTACGTACGGAGCCTGCTGCGCCCGCTGCTGGAGCCCCGCCTGGAGTGGGCAAAGCAGAAGCCGCCGGCCGCTCGGACACCTTGACGGGTCGAGGGGCGGGCGGCGAAGAGCCGGGCAGCGGAGCGGGTCAGTGATCCAGGATGACGGTCCGGCCGATGACCGTGACGTGCTCCAGGACGTCCTCCAGCGGATCGTCGATCTGGCCCGTCGCGACCAGGGCCACCTGCGGGCCGTTGTGGGCATCCGTGTGCGTCTCGTCGGCGTGAGCGGCGGCGGCGGGCAGCACAGCCGCCACCACCGTCACACCTAACGCGGTGAGCTTCCTCTTCATGCTGTGGATCTTCGCCCGGGCCGGGCGCCGCGACGGGCACCGACGCCGGGCGTCCGGCCACTTGTTACAGAGAGTCGCCTGAGCGCTCCTCTGCGGCTGCCGGGGTACCCAGCAGCGCGGAGGCGGTCTCCAGCGGGGTGCGCGCGGCAGCGGCGGCCGGGGCCACGGCCGTCTCCGCGGTACGGCAGGTGAAGCCGAGCTTGGAGAGCGCCCGGACGACCTCGGCGGAGGAGAAGTCACGCCGGTCCTGCCGGGTGATCACCTCGCCGACCTGCTTGACCGGGTAGACGCGGCGGCTGATGACCACGGCGTCACCGGTGACGGGTTCGGGCTTGATGCCCTTCATCGAGTCCTCCACCTCGTTCTTGAACAGATCGAAGGGGAAGCGGGCGATGACACAGCGCATGGGTCCTCAACAGGGGTCGAGTGGCTCGGGAGGCCGCACGGCGGAGCCGTACGGGGAGGGCGGCGGCGGACCGCCGCCCCGCGCGCCCTACGCGGCGCGGTTGGACCGGCGCAGCGCGGCGGCCGCACGCGCCTCCGGCGTCGGGACACCCGGACGGCGGCCACGGGCCGGGGCCCCGCCGCCGCGCTTGGTGCCGCGGCCCATGAACGCGCCGCCGGCGCTGCGGCCGGAACGCTCCTTGGGCGGGGAGGTGATGACCACCGGGACGCCCGAGGGCGTCTGTGCTCCGGTGATCCGGCTCAGCTCGGCCTCGCCGGAGCGGACCTGGGCGATCTGCGGGGTGATCCCGGCGTCGGCCATCAGCCGGGTCATCTCGCGGCGCTGGTTGGGCAGCACCAGGGTGACGACGCTGCCGGACTCCCCGGCACGGGCGGTACGGCCGCCGCGGTGCAGGTAGTCCTTGTGGTCGCTGGGCGGGTCGACGTTGACGACGAGGTCCAGGTTGTCCACGTGGATGCCGCGGGCCGCGACGTTCGTGGCGACGAGGACCGTGACGTGCCCGGTCTTGAACCGCTCCAGGGTGCGGGTGCGCTGGGGCTGGGACTTGCCGCCGTGCAGCGCGGCCGCCCGGACCCCGCTGTGCAGCAGGTGGTCGGTGAGCTTGTCCACCGCGTGCTTGGTGTCCAGGAACATGATCACGCGCCCGTCGCGGGCGGCGATCTCCGTGGTGGTGGCGTACTTGTCGGCGCCCTGGACGTAGAGCACGTGGTGCTCCATCGTCGTGACGGCACCGGCGGCCGGGTCGACGGAGTGGACGACCGGGTCGTGCAGGTAGCGCTTGACGAGCAGGTCGACGTTGCGGTCGAGCGTCGCCGAGAAGAGCATCCGCTGCCCCTCCGGGTTCACCTGGTCGAGCAGCTCGGTGACCTGCGGCATGAAGCCCATGTCGGCCATCTGGTCGGCCTCGTCGAGGACGGTGATGGTGACCCGGTCCAGCCGGCAGTCGCCGCGCTCGATGAGGTCCTTGAGCCGGCCCGGGGTGGCGACGACGACTTCGGCGCCGCCGCGCAGCGCACTGGCCTGCCGGCCGATGGACATGCCGCCCACGACGGTGGCGATACGGAGCTTGAGCGAGCGGGCGTACGGGGTGAGCGCGTCGGTGACCTGCTGCGCCAGCTCCCGGGTGGGGACGAGCACCAGGGCGAGCGGGCGCTTGGCGTCGGCGCGGCGGCCCTCGGTACGGGCCAGCAGCGCCAGGCCGAAGGCGAGGGTCTTGCCCGAGCCGGTGCGGCCGCGGCCGAGGACGTCACGGCCGGCCAGCGAGTTCGGCAGGGTGGCCGCCTGGATCGGGAACGGGACGGTCATGCCCTCGGCGACGAGCGCCGCCTTGAGCGTGGCGGGCATCTCCAGCTCGCCGAAGGTCTCGGCGGCGGGCAGGGCCGGGGTGATGGTCACCGGCAGGGCGAACTCGCCCTTCAGCGCGGAGCTGCGGCGGCCACCGCCGCCGGAGCGCTTGGGTCCGCCGCCGAACCCGGCGGCACGGCGCTCGCCGCCACCGGAGTAGCGGGGGGCGCCGCCGGAGCGGGCACCGGAGGGGCCGCCGGAGCGGGTGCGGGCGAATCGGTCGTTCGAGCGGGGCGTGCGTTCGCGGTTCATGCAGAACCTTTCCTCGATGGGGCACGTATCGAGGGATTCCTTTTCGGGAAGCGGCCGTGAACGGCACCCAGAATCGCAAGAACGAGCCGATGAAATGACAAAAAAATAGCGAAACCCGGCCGCCGGGAATCAGTGCACCGGACGCGGCTTCGGCTGGGGACGCGCGCTCGGCGGATCCCGGAAACGACAACGAGCCGGGGCCCGCACCCCAAGGTGCGGGCCCCAGCTGCGCAGTACTACCTGAGCGATCAGGCGGGGGTGATGTTCTCGGCCTGCGGGCCCTTCTGGCCCTGCGTGACGTCGAAGTTCACCTTCTGGCCCTCCTGCAGCTCGCGGAAGCCGGAGGCGGCGATGTTGGAGTAGTGGGCGAAGACGTCAGCGCCGCCGCCGTCCTGCTCGATGAAGCCGAAGCCCTTTTCCGCGTTGAACCACTTCACGGTGCCAGTAGCCATGTCATATCTCCTTAGGGGAGGGGCAGTGCCCGCGGGCCCACACTGTGCGGACCCCACGTCGCCGCGATGATTACCCCGTCCGGAAAACCGGAAATACAAAAGTGCATCTACCGACATCGAGTCGGCTGATGCACTTGAAGTTTTTGGGAACCACAACTGCAACTGAGATCAACAGTAGCACGGCAGCACCGGGAGAGGATGAACCAAATATCACTCGGCATGGCGGAACAAAACGGCGGTAGAAAAAGCCTCATCGCACATTGCGTGAAATTCTGTGCTGGCGAATGCAGATATGTTCCCGGCCGTGGTCAGCGGGCCGGGCGGCCCCGCAGCTCCTCGTTGAGGCGGAGCGCCTCTTCGAGCTGGTCCTCCAGGATGACGATGCGGCAGGCGGCCTCGACGGGCGTGCCGGCGTCGACGAGCTCGCGGGCGCGGGCGGCGATGCGCAACTGGTAGCGGGAGTAGCGGCGGTGACCGCCCTCGGACCGCAGCGGCGTGATCAGCCGGGCCTCACCGATCGCCCGCAGGAACCCCGGCGTCGCCCCGATCATCTCGGCGGCGCGCCCCATCGTGTAGGCGGGGTAGTCGTCGTCGTCGAGCCGATCGATGGCGTGCGAGGGGGTCTCCGGGGGCATCTGCACCTCTTCTGTCACGCATGACCGAGGGCCCGGGGCGCCGTACACCTGCGGGGTGCCCCTCTGCTGCGTACCGCTGCTTCACCTGACTGCACAAGAAATCCTAATCGGCCGGGAAGGTCATGTCTATCGCGGCCGGAACAGGTTTCGGCCACCGGCGGGTGGGCGGTGGCCGACGCGCCACTGGAACTGACCGACTGGTCAGTTGTCGTCGGACGGACCGCGGGGCCATAATGCACGCGTAGCCCTTCACGCATCCCCCGTCGTGAAGGGCTACACCCCTGTCCGGCGCCGGTTCCGGGCCTGCCCAGCCCCGGTTCCGGACCGATTCGGGCGCCTCGATCATCACGGGCAAGGGACTCCCCTCGTGGTCCCCTGCCCGTGTTTTTTCGAGTTAACAGTGACGTAGAGTGTTTGCGCAAGCTCAGTTCCGACTCCGAGGTGAGCGTGGAGGCCCGGATGGCCATGGACGACGGTGACGAACCCGGTGCGGAACGGAGCGAACCACCAGAGACGGCCGGTCCTCCCCAGCTGAACTCGCTGCGGGAAAAAGTCGAGTACATGGTCGAGAAGACCTTCCCCGGCCAGAAGATCTCGGGCCGGTTCTTCGCGGAGCTGGTGCGGGAGCGCGGCGGATCCCTCTCGCACAGCTACTTCTCCAACATCCTCGCCGGCAAGGTCACCCAGCCCTCGGAGGAGATCCTCAAGGCCCTCGGGCTCGGGTTCGGTGTGGACTGGCGGTTCTTCAAGGAGGAGTCCGAGGTCGTCGACGACGTCGTCGCGGGGCTCCAGTTCCTGGCCAAGCGGCGGACCGGGGAGATCAGCGGGGTGGCGGGCCGCGGGCTGGACGACGACGGGCTCCCGCCGGAGCTGCTCCGGTTCGCGCTCTCCCTCCTGGAGGACGCCGCGCGGGAGACCCCGGAGGAGACGTCGCGGGAGACCCGGGAGACCTCTCGGGAAGCCTCGCGGGACAGCTCACAGGACAGCTCACGGCGCAGGGAGCGTGGGGCCGATGGTGGCGTGAACCGCCGCCCGGACGGTCCGGAAGCGTAGCGTCGCTGTCATGTCCCTGCGGAAGCTGCGCAAAGAGTGCGAGGCACAGCTCGCCGACCTGCCCATCCCGGCTCCGTTCTCGCTGACCGGTCTGGTCGCCAACATGGAGGCGGCGCGCGGCCGCACCATCCGGCTGCACGAGATGCCGGACCGGCTCGCCCGCGTCAACGCCGCCTGCGGGCTCCGCCTGAAGGCGGACACCACCAGCCTCGTCCTCTACCGCCGCAGGCCGACCGCTTACCAGACCGAGCACGTCATCCTGCACGAGCTCTGCCACGAGTGGTTCGACCACGGGACGACCCTCGACGCGGAGCAACTGCGCACGCTGCTCCCGGTCTTCGACACCTCGCTGATCGCCCGGATGATCTCCCCCGAGGCCGCCGAGTCCTTCGCCTCCGGCGGCTCCACCGTGCAGGCCCGCGCGCAGTACGCCACCCACGACGAACGCATGGCCGAATTCGGTGCCTCCCTCATCCCCCGGATGGCGCGGGACCTCACCACCGATGACATGGTGGGGCGGCTGACCGACTCCCTCTCCCGCCCGGTGGCCCACCGCCGGCGCGGGCTGTTCCCCCGGAGACGGCCGGACGACGCGTGAGACGGCACCGGTGGAACGACGGCTGACACGTGCCATCGCCCCGCCGCCACCACCATCACCGCAAGCACCCCCCGCGCCCGACCACCCGACACCCGAGGACGAGACCGCTGTGACCCCCCTCGATCTCGCCGGATACCTGATAGCCGGCCTGATGACAGCCGTTGCCCTGTGGCGTATGCCCGCTGCCCTGTGGGGAGATGAGGAGGACCGCAGACGGCGGGCCCTGTGGGGCTGCTACGCCGGATTCGCCGTCGCCCTGTGGACGAAGACCGAGGCGGTGCGCACCGGGCTCAACAACAGTGCCGTCACCGACCTCGCCGTCCTCATCAAGCACTACACCGCGACAGTGGCGATTCTGGCCATCCTCAGCTACATCGTCGCCATCTACGGCAGCTACCCCGAAGCGGGCACCGTTCCCCGCCACGTACGGTTCGCCCGGCTCGTCCAGCAGGTCGCGGCGAAGGCCTCGGTGGCGACGCTGATCCTGCTGACCGCCCTGTTCTTCACCGTGGTCGACCGCTCCGTCCCCTCGGACCGCTTCGTCTCCGACCACGCGGGCGAGTGGGGCGCCACGCTCTACATGAGCGTCTTCTACCTCTACCTCGGCGCCGCCTCCGCCGTCTGCGCGTTCCAGTGGGCGCTGGCCACCGCCGACGCCCGGCGGCGCCATCTGCGCATCGGGCTCGGGATGATGACGTTCGCGATGTTCATCGGCGTCGGCTACACCGTCAGCCGGACCCTGTTCCTCTGGGTCAGCGTGGTGGACGAGCCGAGCGAGGCGTTCGCCCTCCGCTTCGACCAGGTGACCGAGGCGGCGCAGCTGGTCCTCTTCGCGTTCTTCGCCATCGGGGCCTCGGTCCCCGCCTTCAGCACCGGCGCGCGCCGGGTGCGGCTGTGGCGGGCCCAGGTCCGGCTGCACGCCCTCTGGTACGAGCTGATGGCGTCCTTCCCCGACCAGCCCTTCGACCCGCCCGCCTCCCTCACCCGGGAGCTGACCCGGTTCAACGCCCCGGCCGACCTGCGGATCGACCGCTGGGCCGCCGACATCGCGGACGCGGCCGAGAAGCTGCGCCACTACGTCCCCGACGGGCTGGCCGCCGCCTCGGCGGAGGCCGCAGGCCGGGACGCCGCCGATGCCCGCCGGGTGGCGGCGCTCGGTGACGCGTACTGGATCAAGGCCGCCCTGCTGGCCAAGGACTCCGGCGCCCCCGCCGGGCCCGCCGCCGAGGTGACGGCCCAGCAGGCCGCCGACCAGGACGGCGAGGTGGCCCGGCTGGAGCTGGTCGCCGCCGCGTACCGGACGGTCACGGTGGAGCGCGCCCGTGAGGTGCTCGCGGCAGCCACGGGTACGACCGCAGTTACGGCCACCGCAGAGCGGACGGAGCAGACCTCGTGAGCAGCACCACCACGGCCGCCACCACCGAAGACACCACCCGCACCTCCGTCGCGCGCACGGTCACCGACGTACTCCAGCCCCGCAACGCCCTGCTGACCGGGATGCTCGGTATCGGGCTCGCCGCCTCGGGCGACTGGACCGGGCTGCTCTGGGGGTTCCTCGGAGCGCTCTGCGCCGGGCTGGTCCCGGCCGGGTACATCGAGTGGGAGCGCGGGCGCGGCACCTGGGGCGACCGCCATGTCGTCGACCGTACGAAGCGGGCCCCTATCTTCTTCGTCATCCTCGGCTCGATCGGGGCCGGTTCGGTGGTGATGGTCCTCGGCAACGCGCCGCACGGCATCCTCGTCGCGATGCTCGCGCTCTGGGTGATGACGATCGGGCTGCTGGCCGTCAACACGGTGTGGAAGATCTCGGTCGACTCGGCGGTGGCCTCGGCGGTCGTGGCCCTGCTCGCCGTCGTGCACTCCCCGTGGTGGCTGGCCGCGTACGCGCTGACCCTGGCCGTCTGCTGGTCGCGGGTGGCCCTCGGCTACCACACGGTCGCCCAGACCGTGGCGGGTGCGGCGCTGGGGGCGGCGACGACGGTGGCGTACGCGTTCGGCTGAGCGTTCCCGTGCTGTGCGCCCTCTCGTACGGCCTCCCGTGCGCCCGGCGCCGGGCGGGCGTGGCCGGGCGTGGCCGGGCGTGGCCGGGCGTGCGGACCTTACGGTCCCGTGACACGCGTGCGCCGCGCACCGCCCGGCGGCCGCCCGGCCCCTAGCGTGGCCGCCATGCGCGTACTGGTCACCGGCGGAGCCGGGTTCATCGGGTCACATGTCGTCGCCGCCCTCACCGCGGCCGGGCACGAGAGCGTGGTGCTGGATGCCCTGCTGCCCTCGGCGCACCCCGGCTCCTCGGCCCCCGAGGTCCCCGGGGCCCAGCTGGTCGTCGGGGCCCAGCTGGTCGTCGGGGATGTCCGGGACCGGGAGGCGGTGGCGGGGGCGCTCGCCGGGGTGGACGCGGTCTGCCACCAGGCGGCGATGGTGGGGCTGGGCAAGGACTTCGCGGACGCGCCGCTGTACGTGGGGTGCAACGACCTCGGTACGGCGGTGCTGCTGGCGGAGATGGCCGCCGCCGGGGTGCGGGATCTCGTACTGGCCGGGTCGATGGTCGTCTACGGAGAGGGCCGCTACGACTGCCCGCGCCACGGCACGGTCCGCCCCGGCCCGCGCCCGGAGGCCGGGCTGCGGGCGGGGAGCTTCGAGCCCCACTGCCCGCACTGCGGCGCGGAGTTGGAGCCGGGCCTGGTCTCCGAGGACGCGCCCGCCGACCCGCGCAACGTGTACGCGGCCACCAAGCTCGCCCAGGAGCACCTGGCCGCCGCGTGGGCGCGGGCCACGGGGGGCCGGGCGGTGTCGCTGCGCTACCACAACGTGTACGGGCCGGGGATGCCGCGCGACACCCCGTACGCCGGGGTCGCCTCGTTCTTCCGCTCGGCCCTGGCGCGCGGGGAGCCGCCCCGGGTCTACGAGGACGGGCGCCAGCGCCGCGACTTCGTCCACGTCCACGATGTCGCGGCGGCCAACGCGGTGGCCCTGGAGGCGGTCCGGGAGCGTCGGCCCGCCTCCTTCACCGCGTACAACACGGGCAGCGGCGAGCCGCACACCATCGGCGAGATGGCCACCGCGCTGGCCGCCGCGCACGGCGGGCCGGAGCCGGTGGTGACCGGGGAGTACCGCCTCGGCGACGTACGCCATGTCACGGCGGACTCGCGGCGGCTGCGCGAGGAACTGGGGTGGCGGCCGGGGGTCGGCTTCGCGGAGGGGATGGCTGAGTTCGCACGGGCCGGGCTGCGGGGGACGGGGGCAGCTCGGGCTGAAGGGGCGGCGCCCCAGCCCGTGGGGGCTGAGGCGCCGTAGAGCTCGGACTGCGGGGCTACAGGGCTTCGGCGTTGCGGGCTGAGGCGCCGTGAAGCTCGCGCTGCGGGGCTACGGGCTGAGGCACGCGTAGGGCACGGGCTACGGGCTGAGGCGCGCGTAGCCCGTGGCCCCGGGGCTCACACTCCGGCGCACTGCCCCGTGCGCGGGCCGCGGACCTCGTTGTTCCGGCCCGTGGTGTCCGGGGCCGGCAGGTTGCCGGAGCACGCCACGGGGCCCGTGACCTTGTTGGCGGCGAGCAGAACGCCTCCGGTGTTGCCGGTCAGGACGACGGCCCCGGTGACGGAGTTGGCGGTGCAGCCGGGGCCGCCCAGCCGGACGGGTCCGGTGGTCCGGCTGATGGCCAGGGGCCCGGTGACGCTCGAACCGCACACGTGGATCGCGGCGGCGCGGTCGGCCTGGAGCGGGCCCTCCAGCGTGGAGCCGGTCAGCACGAGGGCGGCGCCGGCGCGGACGGTGACCGGACCGCGCAGGGCGGCGCGGTCGACGCAGGTCACGCCGCCGGTGACGGTCAGCGGTCCGTTGCGCGTACCGGTGATCTTCGTGGTGCAGGCGGGGGCGGGCAGCACCCGGGCCTTGTAGTCGAGCGCCTCGGCGAGCTTGCCCGGCTTGGGGTCCGTCAGGGGCTTGCCCAGCTTGGCGAACTCCCCGCCCGTCTCCTTCTTTCCGCCGTTCCACTCCGCGATCCGGCCCAGCTGGGCGGCGGTCTTCCCGTCGTCGACGACCGCGTCCGGGGCGAGCGCGGCCATCGACTTCGACGCGCTCTTGACCAGGTCGAGGTACGGACCGGGGGAGGTGAGGTCGTACGCGGCCGCGTCGTGCTCCCCGCGCAGCCAGGAGCCCCAGGAGAACTCCAGGAACTCCGTCGCCCCGTCCGGGACTTCGTAACCGATGTCCCGCGTGAAGTAGACGAGGCTGCGGTACGGGTCGTCGCGGAAGTTCGTGATCCCCAGGCGGTCCGGCAGCCGGTCCACGGTGAGGGGCTTGTTTTTCTCGTCGCGCAGCCAGACCTTCTTCTCGGCGGTCATCCGCTGCCAGAAGGCGGTGGTGGAGAGGGAGCTGAAGTTGTCGGTGACGCGGAGGCGGATCGGCAGCCGGGTGGAGCCGTCGGGGCCCTCCAGGAAGGACGTCAGCGTGTGGTGTCCGTCGGTGAGGTACAGCTTCCCGCCCGGCCCGATCACGGCCGTCTTCATCGGGGCGATCGACTTCGCGGTCTCCTGGCCGAGCGGCACCGTGCAGGAGAAGCTCGCCGGGTCGTCCAGCCGGGCGCCGGGGCTCACCGAGGCCGCCTCGCCCTGCCCGTTGGTCTCGCACCAGTCGTCGAAGCGCTTGTTGAAGCCGCCCGCCGCCTCGTCCCGGTCGCTGCCGTAGCGGCCCAGCTTGTAGAAGACCTGGTCGAAGCCGAGCACGGCCTGGGTCGGGTGGAGTTCGCCCAGGGTGACGCCGATCAGATCGCCCGGCTGCGCACAGCTGCGCGGCAGCGGCCCGCTCCCGGCGCACGCCCCCGCACCGCCCGCGCTGCCGGGGCCCGCCGCTACCGCCCCGGTGGACGCGCCGACGACGACCGTGCCCGCGGCCAGCACTGCGGCCAGCAGCCGGGCCCCGCGCCGGGGCAGGCCGGTACTCGATCTGTTCATGGACGTCCTCTCCGTACACGCGAACTTCGCACACGCGTTCTTCCGTGGGGACGATCGCAAGGCGCGGCGACGCCCGTACGGACGTGGTGTGAACGGGCGATGACGCTGTCATGCCGCAGTGGGGGGACCGGCCGGCCCAGGCCCTCACACCGCCGGGAGCGTGACCGAGAAGCAGCAGCCGCCCTGGACGTTGCGGACCTCGGCGCGCCCGGCGTGGGCCTCCACGATGCCGCGCACGATGGCCAGGCCGAGCCCCGCGCCGGCCGGGGGCGTACGGGCATGGCTGCCGCGCCAGCCGGTGTCGAAGACCCGGGGCAGGTCCTCCTCCGGGATGCCTCCGCAGCCGTCGGTCACCGACAGCACGACCCCGCCGTCCGAGCGGTGCGCGGACAGGGCCACCGTGCCGTCCGCCGGGGTGCGGCGGATGGCGTTGATCAGGAGATTGCCCAGCACCCGGCTCATCTCCTTGCCGTCCACCTCCACCGGCACCTCCTCGATCCGGTCGCCCACCAGCCGCACCCCGCGCTCGCGCGCCAGCGGGCCGGCCCCGGCCAGCGCGTCGTCGACCAGGTCGTAGAGGGAGATGCGGGCCGGGGCGAGGGTGAGGGAACCGGCGTGGATGCGGGAGAGTTCGAAGAGGTCGCCGACCATCCCGTTCATCCGCTCCACCTCCGTCCGTATCTGTCGCAGATAGCGCCCGGAGTCGGGGGCCATGCCGTCCTCCAGCGCCTCGGCCATCGCCCGCAGCCCCGCCAGCGGTGTGCGCAGATCGTGCGAGATCCAGGCGACGAGTTCGCGCCGCGAGGTCTCCAGGGCCCGCTCGCGCTCCCGTGAGCTGTCCAGCTTGGCGCTGGTGGCGGCCAGCTCGTGGGTGAGCGCGGCCAGTTCGGCGGTGGGCTGCCCGGCGGGCGGCGCGAAGGTGCCGCCGTCGCCGAACGACCGCGCGGCCAGAGTCAGTTCGTGGCTGCGGGCGGCGACCCAGCGGCCCAGCAGTACGGCGGTGACGAGGGAGACCACGGCGGCCATGGCTACGACGGTCGTGACGACGTACAGGTCGTGCGACGACAGGAACATCGCCCACGCCACCGTCAGCGTCCCGGCGAGCATCGCGGTGACGGCCACGCCGGCGACGACGCTCATCGAGACCACGAGCGACCGGTGCCGCAGGAGCCGCAGGACGACCGCGCCGAGCAGTCCGGCGGCGGCCGCGCCGAGGAAGGCGAACAGGGCGATGAGGAGGAGGTCACGCACGGCCTGCTCCCTCCGTACGGCCGGTGGCCTCCGCGACCACCGTGCCCTCCGTGGCCCTCCTGACCTCCGCGGTCGCCGCGACCTCCGTGGCCTCCCCGTCGCCCGGGAGGTCCAGGCGGTACCCGACCCCCCACACCGTACGGATCAACCGGGGCCGTGCCGGGTCCTGTTCGACCTTGCCCCGCAGCCTGCGGATGTGGACGGTGACCGTGGACAGGTCGCCGAAGTCCCAGCCCCAGACCTCCCGCATCAGCTCCTCCCGGCCGAACGCCCGCCCGGGATGCCGGAGAAGGAAGGCGAGCAGGTCGAACTCCCGCAGGGTCAGGGCGAGTCCGGCACCGTCGCGGGACGCGCTGCGGGCCACCGGGTCCAGGCGCAGCCCGGCGCCCGACAGCGGCCGCGCCTCCTCGGCGGCCGGGGACCCGGCCCCGGCGCGGCGCAGCACGGATTCGACCCGCAGCACCAGTTCACGCGGGCTGAACGGCTTGGTGACGTAGTCGTCGGCCCCGGTCTCCAGGCCGAGGACGCGGTCCTCCTCGTCACCGCGTGCGGTGAGCATGATGACCGGGACCGGCCCGTGCGCGCGCATCCGGCGGCAGACCTCGAACCCGTCCATGGCGGGCAGCATCAGGTCCAGGACGACGAGGTCGGGCCGGGCCGCCGAGAACCGTTCCAGGGCGGCGGGCCCGTCCCCGGCCCGCTCGACGGCGTACCCTGCACGCTGCAGATAGCCGACGACGACCTCGGCCACGGTGGGGTCGTCGTCCACGACGAGGACCCGGCCGCGCCTGCCTTCGGGGGCGGGTGCGTGGGGCGGGGCGGACGGGGAGTTCTCCATGGCGTCCACCTTCGCACCGCTTTCCGGCGCGCCGGGGAGGAGCCCGCCGCCATCCGGCCGACGTCCATGTTTCGTAAGAACCTGAAGACCGGAATGTCGGAGTTGTCTCCGTAGGGTGAGGCGGGTGACCGATTCCTCAGCCCTTCACCCGGAAGCCGTCCCTCCGCAATCAGCCATTCCGAAGGCCGACATCGTCCTGCCCTGCCTCGACGAGGCGGGCGCCCTGCCCTGGGTGCTCGACCGGATTCCCGACGGCTGGCGCGCGATCGTCGTCGACAACGGCTCGACCGACGGTTCGGCCGAGCTCGCCCGCTCCCTCGGCGCGAGCGTCGTCACCGAGGAGCGGCGCGGGTTCGGTGCGGCCTGCCACGCAGGACTGCTCGCCGCCGAGGCCGAGTTCGTCTGCTTCTGCGACTGCGACGGCTCACTGGACCCCGCGCTGCTGGCCGGGTTCGTCCGGCGGATCGCGGACGGTGAGTGCGATCTGCTGCTCGGCCGCCGCCGCCCCGAGGGCCGGGGCGCCTGGCCCCCGCACGCGCGCGCGGGAAACCTGGCGCTCGCCCGGATGCTCCGCCGCCGTACGGGCCTGCGCCTGCACGACCTCGGCCCGCTGCGGGCGGCCCGCCGCAGCGACCTGCTGGCCCTGGACCTCACCGACCGGCGCAGCGGCTACCCGCTCCAGATGGTGGTGCGGGCCTCGGACGCCGGGCTGCGGGTCGCCGAGAGCGATGTCCCCTACCGGCCGCGCACCGGGAAGTCCAAGGTGACCGGCACCTGGCGGGGCACCTGGCACGCGGTACGCGACATGCGCGGGGTCCTGCGCGAACCACCGGCGGACCGCGCGTCCGCCGGGGCCGTGCCTACCGGGACGGGGGCCGCCCGATGAGCGCGCACGGAAACAGTGGACCCGGCGGGCCCATCGCGTACGGACCTGGCGGGCGCACCGCGCACGGGCCCGGCGGACCCACGGAGTTGCTGGTCATCGCGAAGGAACCGGTGCCCGGCCGGGTCAAGACCCGGCTCTGTCCGCCCTTCTCCCCCGCCGAGGCCGCCGAGCTCGCCGCCGCCGCCCTGGCGGACACCCTGCGGACCGTGCTCGCCCTCCCCGCCCGGCGGCGCGTCCTCGTCCTCGAAGGGCGGCCGGGCCCCTGGGTGCCGCCGGGCGTCGAGGTGGTCCCGCAGAGCGCGGGCGGACTGGACGAGCGGCTCGCGGCGGCCTTCGGCGGGTGTACCGGGCCGGCCCTCCTGGTCGGCATGGACACCCCGCAGATCACCCCGGCCCTGCTCGCCCCCGCCCTCGCCCCCGACGCCTGGGAGCGCTGCGACGCCTGGTTCGGCCCCGCCGAGGACGGCGGTTTCTGGGCCCTGGGCCTCGCGCAACCCGATCCCGCTCTGCTGCGCGGGGTGCCCATGTCCGTCCCGGAGACCGGTGCGGTGCAGCGGCGCCGGCTGGTGGAGGCCGGTCTCCGGGTACGGGACCTGCCGGTCCTGCTCGACGTGGACACGGCGGCCGACGCCCACCGGGTCGCGGCCGACGCGCCCGACGGCCGGTTCGCCGCGGTGCTCGGCCGGCTGACCGGGGTGGGGGTGCGATGAGTACGACGCTGCCCCCGTCGTCCTCCGGGACGGCCACGCAGGAGTCCCGGGAGGCCGCCGCCGCTCCGGACGCACCCGCTTCCCGGGAGACCCCCGGCACCCCGGACGCCCGCCCCGAGGCCACCACCGCCGAGACCCGCACCGAAGCGCACACCGGAGCCGAAGCCCGCGCGGGAGCGCACACGAGAGCCGAGACCGGGACCGGCCTCGGCGCGGAAGCCCGTACCGCCCCCTGGGGCACCGACCCGTACGCCAACGCCCTGCGCAACGGCCACGGCCCGCTCTTCCTCCGCCGCAGCGACGGCTGGCTGCTGCCCCTGGAGGTCGAACGCTGGTGCTCCGACGCGGGCTCCGCCGACCTCTCGGCCCTGCACCGGTGCGAGGGCCCGGTGCTGGACATCGGCTGCGGGCCGGGGCGGCTCGTCGCGGAGCTGAGCGCGCTGGGCCACCGCGCGCTCGGCATCGACGTCAGCGAGGCGGCGGTGGCCCGCACCCGGCGCATCGGCGGCTCCGCCCTGCTCCGCAGCGTCTTCGATCCGCTGCCGGGGGAGGGCTGTTGGGGCACCGTACTGCTCGTCGACGGCAACATCGGCATCGGCGGCGACCCGGCCGCCCTGCTGGACCGGGCCGCCGATCTCCTCTCCACCGGCGGGCTGCTGATCGCGGAGACCTCGCCGCTCGACATCGACGAACGCGTCCAGGTCCGCCTGGACGACGGCCTGCGCACACCGGCGGAGAAGACCGCCCCGGGCCCGGCGGACCGGCCGTTCCCCTGGGCCCGGATCGGTACCCCGGCGCTCCTGCGGTACGCCGGCGCGTGCGGCTGGCGTCCGGCCGATCAGTGGAGCGCGGAGGGCCGGGCCTTCGTCTCCCTGCGCCGACCCCGTCCTCCCGTACGGGAACGGAGCGCGCGGACCAGCAGCCAGAGCGCGGAGAGCGCGAACAGCACACCGGTGATCAACAGCCAGTGGGAGAGGTAGAGGTCCGGGGATGTGCCGGAGGCGGCCACGTACCGCCGCTCGGTCCGCCGCGTGATCAGCGGGAACCAGACCAGCAGGAGCAGCCCGGAGAGGAACACCGGTACGCGGACGAAGTTGACCAGGGCTCGGCGCGGCCCCAGCGCCGCGCGCAGAGCCCGGTCGGCCCCCGCGTACACCGGGAGCAGCACCAGATCGTGCAGCAGCGCCGATCCGGCGAACCAGAGCAGTACGCCGAGGGTGTCGCCGTCCAGAAGGCGTACGCCCGCGTATCCGGCCAGGCAGAAGGTGGCCGTCAGCAGGAGGAGGTGGAGGGGGCCCTCGCCGTACCACCGGCGCAGGGAGAAGCGGGACGGGCTGGGTGTGTCGGCGGGCAGGGGCGGCACCGCTCTCGTGGACATCAGAGTTCTCCGAACGTCAGGGTCTCGACCCATTTGGTGTTCAGCACCCCGGGCGCGGCAGGCACGATGATCCGGGCCGGGTAGCCGTGGTCGGGCGACAGCGGGGCGCCGTTGACCTCCAGCGCGAGCAGCGAGCGGCCGTCGCGCACCTGGTTGTCGCGGAGCGCGGCCTTGCGGAACGAGCCGCTGCGCTGCAACGACTCCACGAACACGGCCGGGGGCCGGTCCGGGTACCCGGCGAGCGCCGCCAGGTCCGACAGCCGCACCCCGCGCCAGAGCTGGTCCGAGGTCGACCAGCCCTCCACGCAGGCGATCGGGAGCGCCGCGCTGTGCTGCTCCATCGCCAGCAGCTCGGCCCGGGAGAAGCGGAGTTCGCCGGCCGGCCCCCGTACCGTCAGCCGCCAGCGCTCGCCGGTGTCGGCGGGGGTGATCCGGACGGCGGCGGCGGTCTTGTTGACCTGGAAGGCGTTCGGGCCAGGACCCTGTTCCGTACCGCCGCGCGGGGTGAGGAGCGCGAGGCGGCGCAGCGGCCCGTCGAAGCTGCGCCCGGCGGAGGTGACCAGCAGGAGCAGGGACCCGGCCCCCACCAGGGCGAGGGCGCCGCGCCGGGAGAGGGTGGCGGGCAGCGGGTCGGGGGCGGCGAGGGGGTCCGGCTCGCCGCGCGGGATGCCGGCCCGCAACACCCGTACGGCCTGCGGCATCTTCAGCGCCACATGGGCGACGAATCCGGCGAGGAAGACCCACGCCCCGTAGAAGTGCAGGGTGTAGAAGGACCCCGGGAAGAGGTAGTCCAGCTGGATGTTGAGCAGCCCGGTGAGGAACTCGAACAGCGCCCCGCCCACGAGGAGCAGCAGCGAGAGCCGCTCCAGGGCGTGGCCCACCGACCGGGCGGGCGGCAGCGCGAAGAGGCGCGGGATCACCGACCAGAGCTTCGCCAGCAGCACGGGTACGAGCACGATGCCGACCGTGACGTGCAGCCCCTGCGTCAGCCGGTAGAGCCAGTGCGGTCCGGTCGGCCAGGCGAACAGGTAGAAGCCCAGCAACCCCTTGTCCGGGGTCTTGTCGTTGACCGGGTCCAGGTCCGGGTTGTACGCGGCGTACGAGAGCAGGCCGGTGACGAACAGCAGGGTGAGCCCGGCGAGCAGCACGACACCGAGCACGGCGGTGAAGCGCACTCCGCGCACCGGGCTGCGCCAGAAGCCGGGGTCGGCGGGCGTGCGGAGGGCGGTGAGGCGGTCGGGGAGACGGCCGGTGAGGCGATCTGGAAGGGAGGGGATCCGGCGGCGTTCGGGCATGGGCCCGACGCTAAGCCGGTGACACCCTGCGGAGGCGGCTGCGACTCCTGACGAAATTCTGACGTCGGGCCCGGGCCTGCTGTGTCCGCGTTGCGGACGCGCCCCTGACGCGCACCCGGCGCGCCGGATCTGACGGTTCGGTGACGCGGCCCCGCCGTACCGCCGGAACGCGGCCCTGCGTGCATAGCGTGCCAGCGTGAAGACCGAACACACCCCCCGCACGGAAACCGCCGAGGGAACGGGACCCGGCCGCCCGGACGCCCCGGACCCGCGTACCGACCCCGAGGGCGCCGACCGCGGGCGCGCACGCCGGCTCGACCTGATCGCTGCCGCAGCGGGGGTCCTCCTCGTCACCGCCGCGATCCTCATCGGCCACGCCGTCCAGAACCGGAACGGCACCCTGCGCGCCCAGTGGCCGCCCCTCCTGGCCTCCTGGGACCCCCACCTTGGTCCCGGCACCCCGGCCGCGCTGACGACGGCAGTCCTCGTCGTCGCGTACGGGCCGCCGCTCGCCGGCCGGCTGCCCTGGCGCGGGTTCCTCGCGACGGCCTGGGCCGGGTCCACCGCCTGGGTCTTCTCGATGGCGCTGATCGACGGCTGGTACCGGGGCGTCGAACGGCGCCTCACCACCAAGCACGAGTACCTGCGGGTCATCGACCGCTTCGAGGACATCCCCGCCACCCTGCGCGACTTCACCAACCACATCGTGATCGGGGAGCCCGGCAACTGGCCCGCCCATGTCGCCGGGCACCCGCCGGGCGCGACCCTGACCTTCGTCTGGCTGGACCGCATCGGGCTCGGCGGGGGCGCGTGGGCCGCCGTCTGGTGTGTCGTCGTGGGCAGTTCGGCGGTGCTGGCCGCCCTGATCACGGTGCGCGTCCTGGCCGGTGAGCACCTCGCCCGGCGCGCGGCCCCCTTCCTCGTCCTCGCCCCGGCGGCCGTCTGGGCGGGGGTCTCCGCCGACGGGTACTTCGCCGCCGTCGCCGCCTGGTCGGTGGCGCTGCTCGCGCTGGCTGCGACGCGCCGGGTCCGCTTCCCGGCCGCCGCGGCGGTGGGCGGGGGCCTGCTGTTCGGGTGGACCTGCTACCTCAGTTACGGGCTGGGGCTGATGGCGGCCGTCCTGATCATGGTCCTGGTGCTCGCCCGGACGGCCCGCCCGGTGGTCCCGTTCCTGCTCGGCGCGCTGGTGGTCCCGGCCGCCTTCACCCTCGCCGGCTTCCACTGGTGGACCGCGTACCACCTGCTGGTCGAGCGCTACTACCAGGGCGCGGGCGGCATCCGCCCGTACGCGTACTGGGTCTGGGCCAACCTCGCCTGTGCCGTCCTCGCGTCGGGCCTGGCCGCCGTCGCCGGAGTGCGCCGGAGCACGTCTTACGCCCCCGGGGCCGTACGGGCGCTCCGTACAGGCGACACCGCACCACGTACGGGGGACACCGCACCGCACGCCCCCATCCAGCGGCTGGCGCTGCTCGTCCTGGCGGCGCTGGTGGCGCTGCTCGCCGCCGATCTCTCCGGGATGAGCAAGGCGGAGACCGAGCGCATCTGGCAGCCGTTCCTCCTGTGGCTGCTGCCCGCCGCCGCCCTGCTGCCCGCCCGGACCGCGCGGTACTGGCTGGTCGCGTCGGTGGTTCCGGCGCTGCTGATCAACCACCTGCTCTGGACGGGGTGGTGAACGGTCCGTTTGCGGGGGCGGGGCGGACCCGGTTACGTGGAACGGGCGAGTCCGGAACACCCCGCACCGCACCACGTGGAGGTACCTCCGATGGCGAAGAAGAACCGCTCCGCACCCGCCAAGGGCCTGCGCGGCAGCAAGGTGGGGCTCGCGCTGAGCCTGGGCAGCAGCGCGCTCGCCGTCATCAGGGCGTCCAAGCAGGTGCGCCGGGCCAAGGGCTCGCACGACAAGCTGAACACCGCCGACGCGGTGGCGGGGATGCTGCCGCTGATCACCTCGGCCGCCCTGGTCCTGCGGCAGCTGCGCGGCCGGCGCCGGGAGAACGGCCCGGAGACGGCGTGAGCGCAAAGGAGCACCGGGGCGCCACCCCAATGGCGTAACCCCTGATCACTGAACCGCCCCCGCCCTGGGTACGACTGTGCCGTGCCGAACCCTGTCAAAGATTTCGAGATCACCGCGGCCAGCGCCGAGGACATCGTGACGCTGGGCGAATGGGCCCACGAGGAGGGCTGGAACCCCGGCCTCGCCGACGGCGGGGTCTTCTTCCCGACCGACCCCGGCGGCTTCCTGATCGGCCGCCTCGACGGCGTACCGGTCACCTCCGTCTCCGTCGTGCGGTACGGCCCCGACCACGGCTTCCTGGGCTTCTACCTGACCCGCCCCCACCTGCGCGGCCAGGGCTACGGGCTGCGCACCTGGCAGGCGGGGACGGCCCGGCTCTCCGGCCGCACCATCGGGCTGGACGGGGTGCCCGCGCAGCAGGACAACTACCGCCGCTCCGGCTTCGTCACGTGCTGGAGCAACGCGCGGTTCGAGGGCACCCCGCCGACGGACATCGCACCGCCCCCGGGCACCGCCCTCGTCGACGCCCGGGCCGTGCCCTTCGCCCGGCTCGCCGCGTACGACCGGCGGTTCTTCCCGACGGCCAGGAACGGCTTCCTCGCGGCCTGGATCACGGCCCCCGGCCGCACCGCCCTGGCTGCGGTGCGCAACGGGGAGCTCCAGGGCCTCGCGGTGCTGCGCGCCTGCCGGGCGGCCTCCCGTATCGGACCCCTCTATGCCACGTCCCCGCAGGTGGCGGCGGCGCTGGTGAGCGCGCTCGCGGCGACCGCGCCGGACCGGCCGGTGGCCGTCGACGTCCCCGACATCAATCCGGCGGCCGTCCGGCTCGCCGGTGAGCTGGGCCTGACACCGTCGTTCGACACGGCCCGGATGTACACGGGCCCCGAGCCGGTGATCGACCGGGACGGGTACTACGGCATCACCAGCCTGGAGCTGGGCTGAGGTTCCCTACGTCCCGCCGCCGGGCCTCCGCAGCACCGGCGGCCCCTCCCTGATCCGGGACGCCAGCACCGCGATGTCGTCCTCCGCGTCCCCGCCGAACCGGTCCAGCACCTGGTCGAGGAGGTCCTCGAGCGTCCCGGTGCGCGGCAGGGTCAGCGAGGCCAGCCGCCCCACCGACACGTCGATGTCCTCGCCCCGGCGCTCCACCAGGCCGTCGGTGTACATGAACAGCACCGTCCCCGGACCGCAGGGCACGGAGGTGGTCCGGTAGCCGCCGAAGCCGCTGCCCAGCGGCGGCCCGGTATCCACCGGGACGATGCGGGCCCCGGCCTCCCCCGGGTCGATGAACACCGGGGGCAGATGGCCCGCGCTGGCCACCTCGCACACCCCGCCGAACCGGTCCACGACGGCCAGCAGGCAGGTCGCCGCCCGGTCCAGGCCCGACCGCTCGACCATCTCGTCGAGCTGCTCAAGGATCCGGTGCGGCGGCAGGTCGTCGCCCGCCAGCAGCCGCAGCAGCGAGCGGTAGTGGCTCATCGCGACCGCCGCCTCCACACCGTGGCCCATCACGTCGCCCATGGCCTTGAGGTGGCGGCCGTCCCGGAGCGGTACGACGTCGAACCAGTCGCCGCCCACCAGGACGCCCCGGTCCGCCGGCAGGTACCGGGTGGCGATCTCCACGTGCGGGTGGGGGCCGCGGGGCTCGGAGAGGAGGGAGGCCTGGAGCTCGCGGGCGATGCTGTGCTCGTGGTCGTAGCGGCGGGCATGGTCGAGGTCGACGGCGGCCCGGCCCGCGAGTTCCCGGGCGACGACCACGTCCTGGTCGGTGAAGGCGGGCGAGCCGTCGGCCCGGACGAGGCTGAGCGTGCCGAGCGGCCGGCCCCAAGCGGTGAGCGGGACGACGAGCGCCTCGCGCAGACCGAGGGCCTGGGAGGCGGTGATCCGGTCCGAGGTGAAGGCGGAGCGGCCGCGGCGGTGGTCGCCCCAGTCGTCGAGGACCGGTTCGTTCGCGGCCAGGCACCGGGTCACCGCGGAGTCCGCCGCGAAGTCGACGTACTCCCCCGGGTGTCCGAACCGCTGCACCTGCTCGTCGAGCGGGCCGTCGCCCCGCAGCGCGGCCCGCCGCAGCCGCAGGACACCGGGCCCGGCACGGCGTACGGGGTGTCCCACCTGGGGCGGGAAGACGTCGACGGCCGCCACCTCGGCGAAGGCGGGCACGACGAAGTCGGCCAGCTCCCGGCAGGTGGTGTCCATGTCGAGCGTGGTGCCGATCCGGACGGCGGCCGTGGAGAGCAGCGCCACATGGCCGCGGGCCTCTTCGAGCTCCGCCCGCTGGCGGGTGATGTCGCTGACCTCGACGACGATCACCATCAGCCCGCACACGTCCCCGCCGGTCTCCAGCCGGTGGTAGGTGGCGCGCCAGAACCGCGGGGCGTCGGAGGCCGCGGCCCAGGTCCGGCCGCTGATCGTCTGCTCGCGGGGCTTCCCGTCGCGCAGGACGCCACGCAGGACGGCTGCCTGGCCGCGGAGTTCGGGCAGCACCTCGGAGAAGGTGTGGCCCAGGTGGGACCCGGCGGGGAGGCCGTTGAGCCGTTCGAGGGCCGGGTTGACGTAGGTGTAGCGGAGGTGCGCGTCGAGTACGGCCACTCCGGCGGGGTTGCCGTCGAGCAGGGCGGCCACGGTCGGGGGGTCGAAGGACGACGGCATACCGTCGCCGCACGCTTCGGCCTGCAAAGGGGTTCTCCTCCGCCGTAGATCGGCCTCCGGATCTCCATCCTGGGCGTCCGCTTCCGGCACCGCATCCCCAGGACGGCGGATGCGGCCGGACCGGAGGGGTCAGGAACTCGGCTGCAGCCCGGCCGCGCCCCGCTCGGCGCGCAGCCGGTCGAGGTCGAGGGTGCCCTCGGTGGGCTCGGCGGTCGGCGGCAGGCCGAGGGCGGCGGTGACAGGTCCCGGCAGACTGCCGGTTCCCAGCAACCCGGTGACCAGGCTGGTCGTGAGGTGGTGCCAGGCCGGGGCGCGGCGGATCATCGCGTGGTCGCCGCCCCGGACGGTGATCATGCAGGTACGGGCGCCGGCCCGGCGGGCCCGTGCGGTGAGGGACTGGGTGGCCTGGGGGCTGGTCATCCGGTCCCGGTTGCTGTGCACCAGGACGACGTCACGGCCCGCGAGCTGGGTCACCGGGTCGCCCGGCGGGCACCAGGGGGCGAGGCCGACGACCCCGCGTACGAGGGGGTGACCGGCGGCGCGCAGGGCGGCGCGGGCGCCCATGGAGTGGCCGAGGAGGACCACCGGTACGTCCCCGGCCTCCTCGCCGAGGGCGTCGAGCGCGGCCAGGGCGTCGTGGAGGGCGTCGGCACGGGACCCGTTCCACCCCCGGTGGACGTAACGCACCTGCCGTACGAGTACCTCCGTACCGTCCTCAGCGCCCCCGGGCGCACGGGTGGCCCGGCGCAGGGCGCGGACGAAGGGGCGCATGCGGACGCCGGGGAGGTTCAGGAGGCCGGGGGGCGGCGGTTCCGTACCGTTCTCGTGGCCCCCGTGCAGGACGAGAACCGCTGCCGACGGCGGTCGTTGGGCCACGCGTACCTCCAGAGCCGGGTGCGGGACGGGTGAGCCCGCTCCCTCCGTTGTATTCGGTGCGGAACCCGTTCCGGATGGGCCGAACGTGTCATCAGGCGGAAAGTGCCGTTCACTGTACGGGCACGGGCGCATCCGTGTATGCGCCACGAACACACAAGTACACGCCACGAACGCACAAGAAGGAGACCTCATGGCGGCAGGACCTCCCCTCGGCAGCCCGGCACCGGACTTCACCCTCCCCGGCGGTGTCCTGTCGGGGGACACCTTCGACCGCGGCGACTACGCGCTCTCCGCCGCCCGCGGCCGGGCCCTGGTGCTGGCGTTCTACCCCGGGGACAACACCAGCGTCTGCACGAAGCAGCTGTGCTCGTACTCCTCCGGCATGGAGACCTTCGAGGGGCTCGACGCGGAGGTCTGGGGAATCAGTCCACAGGGTGTGGACAGCCATGAGTCGTTCGCCCGCACCTACGGCCTCCGGATGCCGCTGCTGGCCGACGAGGGCCGGGAGATCGCCAAGGCGTACGGGGTCGCCGCCCCCGGCATCGGCGTACGGCGGGCGGTCTTCCTCATCGGCCCCGACGGCGTCCTGCGCTGGAAGCACGTCGCACTGCTGGGCGCCACCTTCCAGTCACTTTCCACCCTTGCCGATCAGTTGTCCGGCATCAAAACCGCGTAAAGATTGCCGGGTTCCGGCAGTGCCACGAACCGGTCATCTATGGGACCATCCAGCCAGTTCGACGGAAACACCCGGGGGAAGTCGAAAAACAGGGGAGTGATCACGTGACCTTCTTTCTCGGTCTCGGCATTGCGGGAATCGTCCTGCTGGCCCTTTCCCTCATCTTCGGCGGCGTCCTCGAAGGGATGCTCGACGGTGTGCTCGACGGGCTCTTCGACGGACTGCTCTCGCTCCCGGTGATCGCCGGTTTCGTCTCGATGCTCGGCTTCGGCGGGGCGATCACGCTCGGCACCACGGGTGCCGGGACCTTCGTGGCCACCGTCGTCGGCATCGCGGCCGGAGTCGTCGCGGCCTGGCTGACCTGGAAGTTCAGCCAGGCCCTGATGCGGGACCAGACCTCCGCCACACCGCGCGGCGGCGACCTCGTCGGCACGTCCGGCACGGTCGTGACGGCCATCCCGGCCGAGGGCTACGGCGAGGTGATGCTGCGGCTGGCGGGTACGCCCGTCAAGTACGCGGCCAAGTCGCAGACGCCCGTCGCCCGCGGCTCCGAGATCTGGGTGGAAGCGGAGCTGTCGACCACCTCGGTCGCCGTACGCCCGGTCGAGCGCTGACCACGCAGGACCGGCGCCGCTCCCCACCACCTTTTTGCAGCACCACACCGCATCCGCATCCGCCCACCCACCCCACCAGCACCTCGCACCACAACAATCTGCCGTCCCCCACCCGGGAGGCAGGGGGGACACCTCTCATGAGTCCAGTTGTCATCGCCGTCATCGGCATCGTCGTACTCCTCGTCCTGCTCGGCCTGGTCGTCATCACGCGGTACAAGGTCGCCGGGCCCAGCGAGGCCTTCATCATCACCGGCCGCCGCGGCAAGAAGTCGACCGATCCGGTCACCGGCCTCACCAGCATCGACAACAGCGGCCAGAAGGTCGTCGTCGGTGGCGGTGTCTTCGTCGTGCCGTTCGTCCAGCAGAAGTTCACCCTGGACCTCTCCAGCCGGCACATCCCGATCGCCGTCCGCGGCGCGGTCACCCTGCGCGGCGTGAAGTCGAACCTCGAAGGCGTCGCGATCGTCAAGGTCGGGGGCAGCGAGGACGCCATCCGCGCCGCCGCCCAGCGCTTCCTCCAGCAGCAGAACGGCATCGTCGGCTTCACCCAGGAAGTGCTCTCCGGAGCGCTCCGCGCGATCGTCGGCCGCATGTCGGTCGAGGACATCATCCGCGACCGCGCCGCGTTCGCCGGTCAGGTCGCCGAGGAGGCCGAGGCCAGCCTCTCCGGCCAGGGCCTGATCCTGGACGCCTTCCAGATCCAGGACATCACCACCGAGGGCTCCTACCTGGAGGACCTCGGCCGTCCGGAGGCCGCCCGCGCCAAGCAGGAGGCGGACATCGCCGAGGCGATCGCCAGGCGCGCATCGGAGCAGGCCCGGCTGAAGGCGGCCGAGGAGATCGCCATCGCCGAGCGGACGTACTACCTGAAGCAGGCCGAGATCAAGGCCGAGACCGAAGCCGCGGCCGCCAAGGCCAACGCCGCCGGTCCGCTCGCCGAGGCCGCGCGTCAGCAGGAAGTCCTCATGGAGCAGGAGAAGGTCGCCGAGCGCCAGGCGGCGCTGACCGACCGCGAGCTGGACACCAAGGTCCGTAAGCCCGCCGACGCCGCCCGCTACCAGGCGGAGCAGGAGGCGGAGGCCCGCCGGATCGCCCAGGTCAAGGAGGCCGAGGCGGACGCGGAGCGCTCGCGCCTGACCGGTCAGGGTGAGAAGCTCCACCGTTCGGCCCTGGCAGAAGCGGTGCGCATCGAGGGTGAGGCGGACGCCGCGGCGATCGCCGCCAAGGGTGCGGCCGAGGCCGAGGCCATGCAGAAGAAGGCCGACGCGTTCGCGCGGTACGGCGACGCGGCCGTCCTCCAGATGCTGGTCGAGGTCCTCCCGGACGTCGTCGCGAAGGCCTCCGAGCCGCTGAGCGCCATCGACAAGCTGACGGTCATCTCGACGGACGGCGCCAGCCAGCTGGCCCGCACGGTCACCGACAACGTCGCCCAGGGCATGGAGCTGCTCAGCTCCACGACCGGCGTCGACGTCGCCTCCCTGCTCCAGAACCTGAAGGACCGCACGGGCGGCCCGGCCGCGCCGACGTCCGACATGGCCTCCTCGCCCGAGAAGCACGACAAGGACAACGGCAAGATCGAGATCACGGGCTGACGCCTTCCGCGTAAACGCCCCAGCCTGAGCTCGTGCCTGTGCCTGTGCCTGTGCCTGTGCCTGTGCCTGTGCCTGTGCCTGTGCCTGTGCCCGGCGACGTACATCTCTCCCGTCGCCGGGCACAGGCGCGTCCGCAGCACAAAACCACTTCTCAGCGCCCGCGCCCCTGTGCGAGGTTCGTACGGTGACGACCTCCCCGCCCGCTCCCTCCGTCCCCCCGCTCGACCTCCTCCGCTGGCAGTTCGACCTGACGTGGTCGCTGTTCGAGTACCACTTGGAGCGGATCGAGCCCGACGACTTCCTGTGGGAGCCCGCCGCGAACTGCTGGACGGTACGCCGGTCCGCCGACGGGACATGGACACCGGACTGGGCGGACACGGAGCCCGACCCCGTACCCGTGCCCACCATCGGCTGGCTGAGCTGGCACATGGGCTGGTGGTGGAGCGTGGCCGTGGACCACGCCCGGGGGAGAACGCCCCGGGAGCGGAGCGACATCACCTGGCCCGGTGCGGGCACGCCGACCGTCGAGTGGCTGCGCGCTCTGAGGAAGGACTGGCTGACGGCACTGGCCGGCCTCACCACCACCGACCTCGACGCCCCGGCTCCGTTCCCCTGGCCGAAGGACCCGCAGCACACGGTCGCCCACATGACCGCGTGGGTGAACGCCGAACTGATGAAGAACGTTGCGGAAATCGGCCAACTCCGCCTGCAGCGAGCGGCCGCCCGAGGATGACGAGCCGGGACGCCGGGAGGCAGGTCGCGGCCCGGCCTACTGACCGCCGGGCACCCCGGCCGCCCCGGTAGCCCCGGAGGCGGCAGCGGCGAGCCGCCCCCGCCACCCGTCGGGATCCCGCCCGGCCTCGACGGCCTTCGCGGCCTCCTCGGCAAGATCAACGCCGAGGTCGGCGACCCGGCGCTCGGCCCACCGGGCCCAGGCAGCAGCCTGCTGACAGTCGGGACACTCGGTCTCCCCCGCCATGGCCCGGAAGACATGCTCGGCCCCGGGCCCCTGGCAGGTCACGAGGGGCGCCGGAACGTACGGAGGAAGAACAACGGGCGCGGCGGCCAACGGAGCCTCATCCCTCTCCTCCACACCATCCCGTACGGACAACGGCTGAACCTCCACGGGCGCTTCGGGCATCTTCTTCACGAGCCGATGCCCCAGGAACCCCACAGCGGACCGAACTCCATCGGGCGGCAGGCCACTGCTCAGCACACGCCGAAGCTCCACACCCGACACCCCACGCCGCAACCACTCAACAGCCAGCCCAACAAGCTCACGCGCTTCAGCAACCCCCAGGCGCAACTGCCGGTCGCAGTGCCGAAGAGACAACAACACCCGCTCAGCCTCAGCCTCTTCAGCCGACAACTCCACCAAAGCCACGCCCACGTCCGGGGGTTCGGTGGGTGGGCGGGATGAGTTCTTCTCCCGTTCTTCCTCTACCGGTAGTTGACCACCGACGGACCGAGGACCCGGCTGACCGACGGTCGGAAAGTGCGCACTCGGAGACGAGACCGCCCCCACACCGGCCTCACGCCACACACCAAGAGCATCAGCATCACTCAACGGCACACTGGAGAAGAGCTGATGGGTGACCCACAACCCCCGCTCCCCAGAAACCCGCCGCTCATGAACGAACCCATTCACGACCAACTGCCCCTTGGCCCGCTGAAAAGCACGCCCCTTGATACCCAGCTTCCGCCCATGCTCGGACAGCGCCAGATGGGTCTGCTCATCGGGCAACCCCTGCACGTACAACAGCAGGATCTTCGCGTCACTGCACAGACGCGGATGACGCACGACATCGTGCGAGGCCTTCGTGTAACGCCGAACAGGCGCGATAGCATGCCAAAGCATCCCGGTGGACCTCTATCTCCACTAGTTGGGTGAAGGCCCTCGGCTAGGTGCTGTAACACCACCGGGGGCCGCCCCATGCGCACGCAAGACACGCACACAGAGCGTGATGACACGATCACCGTACAGCAGGCAAGAGGGCGTCGATGCCCAAATCGGCCCGAGACAGCCTCAATTCCCCCTCCAGGGGCACGTGATCGCCTCACGCACGGCCGTCTGTTGAACTGTCAAGTTGTCGTAATCTCGACGCCGACCACCAGCACGGCTGAGACGCTGATCCCCATGACCACGCCACTGACCGTGCGCCAACGCCTTTCCGAGCTCCACCGCTACGCGGCCGTAAGCGGCGAGGACTTCACCCACCAGAACCTTGCTTCGGCCCGCACCAACCAACTGCGCTTCGCGCGCTGCTCGTTCGCGGGGGCGGACCTTCGCTACGCGACGCTGGAAGGCTGCTGGTTCAAGTTCTGCGACTTCAGCGGTGCAGACCTGCGCGGAGCCTCCCTGCGCGGCGCGGTCCTGGCCGGCTGCGACCTCCGCGACGCCGACCTCCGCGACACCGACCTGACGGGCGCACGACTCAGCAGCGTCAACACGGGCATCCCCCGCCTGGGCCCGACGGACATCACGGGCGCCCGCTTCGAGGGAACGTCACTGCGCGACGTCCAAGCAGACGAGGTCATCGGCTGGCCGCCGGTGCCTACACGGAGCGAGTATTCCTGACGCCCGCCCAACTCCCCATGCCCCAGAGAAGACCGCCACTGTCTTCAGGGCGGGGCTCTTCGACGCCGGCAACTTCATCTGGTCGGCTCGATGAGGCCGCGGCCCGACCTCACAGTCGGATGGCAATCGTGCTCACGGTGCCGTTCCCCCAGACCGTGGTATTCATCAGCATGCGGCTGTCGAGTGAGACGACCGTGAACTCTGGGATGAACCTCTCTGTCAGCAGTCCACCCATCGGACTCCGGAAGTGGTCCACCTCACTCCTCACGACGTCCCATTCGTCGAGGAGGCGGACGCGAGCCCAACCTCGATGCTCTCCGTTGACATCGTCGTCATCAGGGACGGAGAAGTCGACAGCGAGGAGAAACTCGCGTTCCCTACTGAACAACCCGTAGTCCACAGGCTTGCGGTACCAGCTCGCATTCACCCGCCATCTTGATCCGGCGACTCTGACCAGCACGGTCAGCGGCACGGCCGCGGGCGAGTAGCAGCGGTAGTAGGCGAGTTCGCCGGTGCTGCGTTACGGCGGAGCAGTAGCTGACGACTCCCGGGGCGGGGGTCGGGGAGGTCGATGACTGCCCGGTTGCAGAAGCGGTGACCCTTGGCCCCGGCCCCTGCGGAGAGCTTCTGCCAGGCCCACTTGGGCACCTTCTTGGCCAAGATGTCCGCGCGGAACTTCCGTGCACCGGTGGTGACTTCGTGCGAGCAGGCCACCGCGACGACGTAGCCGGTGCCGCGTTCCTCCAGTGCGGCCCGCAGCTTCGGGTTGCCGCCGTAGACCTCGTCGCCGGCAACCCAGGCGGCCTGGTGACCGGCATCCGGGAACCGGGCGACCATACGAGTGGCCAGCTCCGGCTCGGTGGCGAAGGTGGTTTCCCCGGCAAGGCCCGCGGCGCGGCAGCGGTCGGGGTCGGAGGTCCAGGAGCGCGGAACGTAGAGTTCACGGTCCACTGCGGCGTGGCCGCGCTGACCTGCGTAAACCAGGTAGACGGCGACTTGGGAGTTCTCGATCCGGCCGGCAGTACCGGTGTATTGGCGCTGGACGCCGACCGTGCCAGTGCCCTTCTTCACATCGCCGGTCTCGTCGACGACCAGCACCGCCCGGTCGTCGTGCAGGTGCTCCACCACGTAGCCGCACACGTCGTCGCGGACCTGATCGGCATCCCACTTGGCCCTGCCCAACAAGTGCTGCATGCCGTCCGGAGTGGGCTCGCCACCCCACTCCGCGATGGTCCAGCAGTTCTTGCGCGGCAGATCGGCCAAGAGACCGAGCACCAACCGCGCCGCCCTGCGCCGGGGTTCGACCCGGGCGAAGCGCCCCGCGATCCGGCCCATCAGACCCTCGAACGCGTCCCGCCAACGGGTGGGTTCTACGCTGTGCCCTGCGGCCACCGTCTCTTCGTCAGTCCACACAACTCACGATGATCGACGGTGACCGCACCCGTCTCCACAACGCGTCAGGGTCGCGCAGTTCCGCCTGCAGTCCTGAGTCAGGAGGACACGTGCAACGTGGCGAAGTCTGGTGGGTGGAGTTCGACGAGCGGCGGCTGGTCGTACTGCTGGCGGCAGACGACGCGTCCAGGATCCGGGCGATGCAGGTAGTCACTCCTGCGGGCGTCGACATCAGCGGTCTGGGCGTCGAAGTGCAAGTAGATGCCATGGAAGGACTGCCCTTTGAAGGCGTGCTGCGGTTCGCGTTCCCGCGCCCGGGCTTTACCCCCTGCACGTGGCTGACCACCGTGTCCCAGGACGACCTGATCGAGCGGGCGGGCGTCCTGACCTCCGCGAAGCTCAGCGAGATTGAGGACGCCCTCCGTCTCGGTGAACTCGGGTAGGCGGTGAGGCGCCACTCACCATCGAGATCACGGTCTACGGCTGGAGCACTAGACCTGGACCAGGTGGCCATCCGCATCCGCATGATCGCCCACCAACTGACCACCGAGATCCGTGCTCGCGCCAAAACGTCTCTTACGACGAGCTAATTCGCCTGGACAAGGCTTCGCTGCACTGGCGGAGCGGCTGGCTCGGTCAGGTAGAGGACGCCTCGCCGAGGGGTAGCTCACCTCGTGCAGAAGTGGCCCAACCGGCGCGCTGCACCTGAGCAATGACTCGTTGGGCCTCAGTACCGAAGACAGCGGATTCACGTAGGAGATTCCAGGTGCGCTGGTAGACGGCGACGCTATCGGTGTCATCGATCCAGAGTTCCGCGTGCCAGTCCTCAGCGATGACCAGCCGGTCGTCGTAGATCCAGAATCCGTTCGCCGGATGGATCTTCAGCGGTGCGGCAAAAGGGACGATTCCCAGTTCCACGGTGTCAAGGCCGGTCAGGCTCGCGAGCCGGTCGAGTTGAGCGGCTAGCACGGCGGGCGAACACACGAGGGCCCGCAGAGCCCCCTCCCACATGAGGATCCGGTGCCGCTTGCGGGAGTCGTACAGGGCTTCCTGACGCTGCACCCGCGCCCGTACAGCCTCCTCGGTGTCCTTCGGGGAGCGCATCAGCTGAGCGTGCCGGGTGAAGACCGCGCGGGCGTAGTCCGGAGTCTGCACCATCCCCGGTATGAGGCTGTTCTCCCAGATGTACAAAGTGGCGGTCCGAGCGTGCTCCACAGTGATCGCGTCCTGTACCGGGCGGTGTCCCGTGGCGAGTTGTCGTCGCCAGGACCGCACGTGGGATTCGAGTCCGCTGAGTCGCGAGTGCAGTTCGGGTACGGCATCGGGTTGACCCGTCGCTTCCGCCCAAGCCTGGAGGTCGGTGGCGGTCGCGGTCTGCCGGCCGTTCTCCAGTTTGTAGATCTTGGAGTGGGGCCAGCCGAGCCGTTCGCCCAGTTGTGGACCGGTGAGCCGACCTGCGGGACCCGTCGTACGAAGCTCCCGAAGCCGCGCCCCGAGGGCGTCCCGCGCCCTCTGAAAATCTGTGCTCACCGGTCACACGCTAACTGTTCAGTCGGGTCAGAGGTTCGCCGCGAAGGCGTCGTATCGGATGCCCTCGGTGACGGAACCCTCTCGGGCGTTGCCATGTCCTGAGGTGCGAAACGTGAACTCCGGCAGGCGGGCGGCGGATCGGAGGATCGGTCGTACGCTGCCGGAACCGCACCCTTCAGTCGTCGTCATCCGGGAGCCCCGCGTGAGCGAACAGCCCGCACAGCAGGCCGCGAAGCCCTTTCTGTACGTCGTCGTCTGCGCGGCCGGCATTGCACGTGATGTCGGGCGGCTCATCGCCGCGGCCCAGGAGCGCGGGTGGGAAGTGGGTGTCGTCGCCACCCCGCAAGGGCTGGGCTTCATCGATGCGGCGGCCGTCGAAGCACAGACCGGGTACCCGATCCGGTCCGCCTGGCGGGTTCCCGGGGAGCCTCGGCCGCTGCCGGATCCGGACGCCATCGCCGTCGTACCGGCCACGTTCAACACGGTCAGCAAGTGGGCGGCGGGTATTTCGGACACCCTGGCCCTGGGCATTCTGTGCGAGTCGTACGGGTTCGGCATCCCCACGGCCGTCCTGCCGTACGTCAACTCCGCCCAGGCGGCCCATCCCGCGTACGCCGAAAGCCTGCAGCGGCTGCGGGAGATGGGGATCCTGGTCGGCTCCTACGAGCCCCATCACCCCAAGGCCGGTGACGGGGCGCGGCAGTTCCGCTGGGAGGAAGCGCTGGAGCTGCTCACGCCCCTGAAGTAGGGGTGGGATTTCGGCCGGAAGGCGCCGGGCCACCGGAATGCTTTGCCGTAGTTCGTATTGCTCACCAGCCTTCTGTATAAAGTGCGTTGGCCTGACCAGCAGCCGCACAATGGCTCGGCTTCTTCACAATTTCCGCGCCTTCTGTGCCGTGCTCTGTGGCACGGTGGATCAATTGGTGTCTCGGGTGTCCGAGCGTCCGCGTAGGGGGATCTTCATGCGTTTTCGCACCGTCGCGGCCTCTGCCGCACTCGTCCTGTGCGCCGCCGCAGGCGCCACCGCCTGCTCCTCCTCGCCGGATGCTTCCGAGAGCACCGGGCCCGCCCGGCCCGCCTCGTCGACCGAGGCCGTCCCCCTGGAAGGCATGGCGGGGAAGATCGAGACGGGGAAGCGCCAGGCGGGGCCGCCCCAGATGGACGGGCAGAGCGCGAGGGACTCCTCGGTGTGTGCGACCTCTGCCGAGCAGATCCCGGCAGAGTGCGCTCTCGACCTCTCGTTCGCCGAGAGCAGTGTCGGGGAGCCGGCCGCCGAGGCGCCCGACGCGCAGTAGGTCCGCAGTAGGTCTTACGCAACATCCCAGCAGCAGGAGGGGCGGGCGCCCTAGGGTGCCCGCCCCTCCTGCTGTGTGTTCGGGACCCCGGAAACTTCCCCCGCGCGCGGAGATCCCATAGCCTCACACCCTGTTCACATTCAACAATGGGTGACTCCTAAACAGGAGTCAGGTGCGGGGGTAGTGAAATATGCGTGAAAACTGGCGCATAAAGGTGAGCCTTGTCGCTGGTGTGTCAGCACTTGCGTTCTCGGCTCTCATGTCGGCTCCTGCAGTGGCCGACGAAGCGGCGGACAGCCTCCAGGAAGTGCAGATGCCTGCGGGCGTGAAGATCGTCGAAGGTGTCGCTCCGGTGGCCGGGGCGGACGCCCCCTCCCTGGAGCCCGAGGCGGATGCCCCCTTCTCGGCAGCAGCAGCGGCCAAGGCTGCTCCGGCGGCGAACACCTGCCTCGGTTCCACCGCTGCCTACGGCTCCAAGGGGTGCTTCCAGCACAACGGGGACATCGTCTGGGCGGGCGACACCCAGAAGGACGGCATGTCCGCGGCCGTCGGCGTCTACACCGACTACGGGCGGGCCGCCGAGGTCTGCATCAACAAGCTCGGTGTGAACACCTGGGCCACCTGCAACAAGGACTACCGCGAGACCGGCAACGTACGCCTGCGGGTCCTCCGCTACGACGGCGACACCGGGAAGTTCTACCAGCCCGAGACGTGGTCCGGCTGGATTCCGGTCGACGGGAAGTACTGATCCGCCCCTCGGGGCCGGCCGGGACCTGCGTACGCCCTCCCCCGCCGGCTCCGTCCGCCACCTGAACCCTTCTGTCCGCGAAGTAGGGCAACCGGGCAGGATCGAGGGACGGACATGGCGGATCGACTCGCGCGAGCCGCAGTGGCCGAAGACTCGGCCGCGGTGGCCCGTGCCACCACCGGCGCCCAGGGCCGGCCGAACTACCCGCCCCTGGTGCTGGGGGCCATCCGCAGACCGTGGATCTGCTCCTCCGGTACGGAGCGGACATCGACGGGTCGATGAAGGGCCGGACATCCCTTGAATGGGCTGCCGCCTTCGGGTACGTGCCGATGGTGCACCACCTGCTCGCCCGGGGCGCGACACCGACAGCGAAGGCGCTGAGTGAGGCCCGCGCGGGCGCCGAGCGGTCCTCGAAGTCTGAGGAGTCATCGGAGTCCTCGGAGCCCTCGGAGAGGTACGCGCTCGTCGTCGATGCCCTGCGCGCTGCCGGCATCGAGTCCTGAACAGCCGATGGCAGCGTGCAACGGGCCGCTGTCGCACGAACGTCCACCTGCCGATCGGCTCACTCCGGACCACTTCAGGCCGACCGATAAGGTAATGGCCGGATAAAGACCAAGTGCGCCGTCGCGCCGACGCACGTCTCGGGAGGAAGTCATGGGAACCCGTCGCACGTCATTGCCCGGAGTGGGTGCTCAGTACGACTTCACCACCGAGACGGGGCAGCACATCTCCGTCGTCGTCCACAACGACGGTCGGCGGTTCATCGGGTTCTACGAACAGGACGACCCTGATTCGTGCCAGTTGTCCGTGCCCCTGACGACGACCGAGGCCACCGCGCTGGCCCACCTCATCGACCCCGCCCCGATCGACGCCGTACGGACCGAGGGCATCGACCTCGTCACCGAGCACATCCCGCTCGGGTCCCGTTCCCCTTACGGCGGGCGGCTGTTGGGGGAGACGCGGGCACGGACCCGGACCGGGGCCTCGATCGTGGCGGTGCTGCGTACGCACAGCGCCCACCCGTCGCCGGAGCCGGACTTTCGACTCGCCATCGGGGACACGCTCGTCGCAGTGGGTACGCGTGAGGGCGTCGACGCGCTCTCCGAGATCATTGCGGAGGGCTGACCGTGCATGACACGACTGCATTGCTGGTGGAACTGGGCGCCGTCATTCTCGGGCTCGGGCTCATCGGGCGGGTCGCCGGGCGGATAGGACTCTCGCCGATCCCCCTCTACCTGCTCGCAGGGCTCGCTTTCGGCCACGGCGGCCTCATCACCCTCGACGCCAGCGAAGAGTTCACCATGGTCGGCGCCGAGATCGGCGTCATCCTGCTGCTGCTTCTGCTGGGTCTTGAGTACAGCGCGTCCGAGCTGGTGACCAGCCTCAAGACGCAGTATCCGTCCGGGGCCGTCGACTTCGTGCTGAACGCGACGCCCGGTGCCGTGGCCGCGCTCATCCTCGGCTGGGGTCCCGTCGGCGCCGTCGCGCTCGCCGGAGTCACCTGGATCTCGTCGTCCGGCGTGATCGCGAAGGTGATGACCGACCTCGGGCGGCTCGGCAACCGCGAAACCCCGGTCGTCCTCGGCGTCCTCGTCATGGAGGACCTGGCGATGGCGGTGTACCTGCCGCTGCTCACCGCCATGCTCGCCGGTGTCAGCCTCGCGGGCGGCAGCCTCGCCCTGCTCATCGCGCTCGGCACCGTCGGCTTCGTGCTGTACCTGGCCCTGCGCCACGGCCGGCTCATCAGCCGCGCGGTCTCCTCCGACAACCCCGAGATGCTGCTCCTGGTCGTCCTCGGCCTCACCGTGCTCGTCGCCGGTCTCGCCCAGCAGCTCCAGGTGTCCGCGGCCGTCGGCGCGTTCCTCGTCGGCATCGCCCTCTCCGGTGAGGTCGCCGAGGGTGCCCGCAAGCTGCTCACACCGCTGCGCGACCTGTTCGCCGCCGTGTTCTTCGTCTTCTTCGGGCTCTCCACCAACCCGGCCGACATCCCGCCGGTGCTGCTGCCCGCCGCCCTGCTGGCCGTCGTCACGGTACTCACGAAGATCTTCACCGGCTGGTACGCGGCCCGCCGCGCCGGCATCGGTTCGCGCGGGCGCTGGCGGGCGGGCGGCACGCTCGTGGCGCGCGGTGAGTTCTCCATCGTCATCGCCGGTCTGGCCGTGGCCACCGAGCCGCGCATCGGGCCGCTGGCCACCGCGTACGTCCTGATCCTCGTCATCGTCGGCCCGCTCACCGCCCGGTGGACGCAGCCCATCGCCCAGAAGATCCTGGCGATGCGCGACGGCAACAAGACGGACCAGGGCGGTGCCGCGGTGCAGGAGGTGTCGAAGTCCGCGCCCGAGCGCCGCCTCGGCGACCACGACGACCTCACCCCGGAGCCCGCGGGCGAGGCGCGCGACGACTGACAACCTGACGTACGCCTTCCTCCGGCCGGTCCGGGCCGCCGTCACCACGGCTGCCCGGACCGGCCGTTGTGCTGTGCGGACCGGGCTTGGCGCTGTCCGGAACTCGCCCTCGTGGGCTGGGCCGGCCCTGCCGACCCCGGGGCGGGGGGCCACCGTCCCTGCTAACTTCTACACGTCTGTAGAGTTTTCTTTTGTTCCGGCATTGCACCGCAACGTATGGAGATGTCATGGCCCTGTGGGATCGGATCAAGGAATCCGCTACGTCTATGCAGACGCAGCTGGAAGCGAAGAAGAACGACCTCAAGTCCGGAGCGTTCCGGGACGCGAGCATGGCCATGTGTGCTCTGGTCTCCGCCGCCGACGGCACCATCGACCCGTCCGAGCGCCAGCGCGTCGCGGCGCTCATCGCGAGCAACGACGTTCTGAAGAACTTCCCCGCGGACGACCTGCAGCGGCGGTTCAACGACTACGTCAACAAGCTCACCGCCGACTTCGCCTTCGGCAAGGTCAGCGTGCTCCAGGAGATCGCCAAGGCGAAGAAGAAGCCCGCCGAGGCGCGTGCCGTCGTCCAGATCGGCATCATCATCGGCGGCGCCGACGGTGACTTCGACAAGGCCGAGCAGGCCGTCGTGCGCGAGGTGTGTTTCGCCCTGGACCTGCCGCCGCACGAGTTCGACCTGTAAGGGCCGGTAAGGGCCGGTAAGGGCCGGTAAGGGCCGGTAAGGGCCCGTAAGGGCCCGTAAGCGTACGTATCACGGGCCGGCCGGGGCGCCTCACAGCTCCTTGGCCGGCCAGTCCAGCAGGCGTGCGCCGATCACCGCCGTCTGCAGGCTGTACCGGTGCGTCGGGTCCGCCGGGTCGGAGCCGGTGAGCTGGTGGATGCGTTCCAGGCGGTACGTCAGCGCCCGTACGCTCAGCGCCAGGCGGCGGGCCGTCTCCGCTGCCACGCAGCCCGCGTCGAAGTAGACCGCCAGCGTCTTCAGCAGCGGCTCCGCGCCGCCCCGCGCCTTCTGGAGCGGGCCCAGCTCGCTGCGCACCAGATCCGCCATCGCCTGCCGGTCCCGGGTCAGCACCGGGTAGACCAGGAGGTCCGAGGCGTACAGCACGGGATCCTCCATCCCCATCCGCTCCGCCAGGTCCAGGGCTTCGAGAGCCTCGTCGTACGAGTGGACCACCCCGCCCGGCCCCTTGTGCGGGCGGCCGACCGCGACCCGGCCGCCCTCCGTCGCCGCGTGCGACTGCTTGGCGAAGTAGCGCAGGACGTCGGGCTGGCTGCCGGGGGCGATGCAGACGATCCGCCCGTCCTTCGTCGTCAGCAGGATCTTGCGGCCGCTGAACCGGGCCAGCAGCGCCGCCTCCACACTCCGCGGCACCGCGTCCGTCTCCGTGTACGCCTCCGGGCCCGACGCCACCGCGACCGCGTGCGCCCGGGAGAGCCGCAGGCCGAAGCGGGTGGCGCGCTCCGCGAGGCGGACCAAGTCGCTGCGCCCGTACAGGAGATCGTCGATGAACTCGCGGCGTGCCGCCTCCTCCCGCCGTACGGTCAGGCGCTGCGCCCGCTCGAACCCCTCGGCGAACGCGTCGACCGCCTGCTCCACCGCGGTCAGCACCGCGTCGGCCACGGCAGGGCTGTTTCCGGCAGCCGCCCGTGGCCAGGCCTCCCGTGTCTGTGCCAGATGCATCGTCACCAGCGCACGCAGCTGATGCCCCGCGTCGGCCGCCTCCCGGCCCAGCGCCCGGCGCATCTCCAGCTCGTTACGTGTCAAACTACGGCCGGTGATGGCGACTTCGCCCAGAATATGGGCATAGTTACCCAGCATTTCCTGCGGAATCGTGGGCTCGGCCATGCACACTCCTTCAGCCTTGCAACAGTCCTGTCATTTCCCCAACGCACGCCGGGCGGTGCCGGTGCCCAGCATCAGCAAAGCGTAAAGATTGCCGGAGTCCGGCAATGCGGTGGGTGAGGTCCGGATGACAGGATCAGGTCCGGTCGCCGAAGCGGATGCGCTGGCGACCGTACGGGACGCGTCCGCCGTGACCGACCGGCTGGCCGCGATGACGGACGGGCTGGCCACCGTCACGGACGTGGTGGCCGGTCTGGAGATCGGCGACGCCACCGTGCGTGCGTCGATCCTGGAGCGGATCGCGGAGGTGCTGGGCGGGGCCAACCGCGCCACGCTCGACGCGCGGCGGCGGGAGCTGCTGTCGAAGGAGGGGCGGGCCGAGTTCGCCGCCGAGTTCTCGCTGCTCGGGGGGCGGTCACGGGGGCGCTGGCCGCCGCCGACTCACCGGAGGCCTGTGACGACCAACTTGGCCGGCTGATGCTGCAGTTGGAGAACCTGCAGTCGCGGTTCGCGGAGTTCGCGACTTCCTCGCCGAGCTGGCCGGACGCCGGAGCGAGGTGTACGAGGCGTTCTCGGCCCGTAAGCAGCGGCTCCAGGACGAGCGGGCGCGGCGGGCCTGCGCGAACTGGGCTATCCCGTAAGGGCGGAGAAGCTGGACGGGCGGCTTGAGGCGGCCCGCCAGGAGGCCGGGCGGCCGCTGCGGGACCGCAGCGAGCTGTACGCGGACGGCGGGTCGGTCATCAAGCTGGGGCGCCACCGGTTCGCGGTGAACACCCGGCTGTTCGACCTGACCCTGGTGCCGGCCGGGGCCGAGGACAAGAACGGGGAGCGCCTCGCGTTCGCGCTGACCGGGACGGACTACCGGGCGCCGGTCGCCGACCCGGCGTTCGAGGCGACCCGCCCGTACTGGGAGCAGCTGCTCCCCTCGGAGTCGGCGGCCGTCTACCGGGGCGAGCACCTGGCCGCCCGCCTCCTGGCCGAGCGCGGCGCCGAGCGCCTCGCCGCGCTGGCCGACAACGAAATTGCCCTGCTCGTACGGGAGTCGGCGGCCGAGGCGTACGACGAGGGGTACACCCGGGGCGTCCACACGAGGACGCCACCGCCATCCTGCGCGCCCTGCTGCGCCTGTACGCGGAGGCGGGGCTGCTGCGCCACGAGCCCGCCGGGTTCGTCGTGGACGCCACGATCCGCTCGTTCCTGGATGCCTTCCGCCGGGCGGCCGGCCCCGACGCGTACGGGGACGACCTCGCCGCTCTCGGCGGTGACCTGGCCGCCCGCAAGCAGCTCGTGGAGGGCTGGCTCATCCCGTACGCGGAGGCCACCGGCGCCGGGACGGACCCCGGGGACCTGGCGGAGGCCGTCGCGGTGGAGGTCTGCCCGGAGCTGGAGCGGTACGGGTGCGACGCGCCGCTCACGGAGCGGGTGGAGGGCCTCCTCGGCGACCACCCGCGCATCGGGAGCGGCGGAACCATCACCGTACGGATCAATGAACTCCTGGCCCGTACCGGGGAGTTCCGGAGGCACGCCGTACACGCCTTCCGCGCCCAGCAGCGGCTGCGGACCTCCCTGGTGGCCGCCGAGCGCGGGCGGCTGCGGCTGGACGACCACCGGCCGCGCGTGATGTCGGCGTTCGTCCGCAACCGGCTGCTCGACGAGGTGTACCTGCCGCTGATCGGTGACAGCCTCGCCAAGCAGCTCGGCACCGCCGACACCGACCGGCGTACCGACTCGCAGGGCCTGCTGCTGCTCGTCTCCCCGCCCGGGTACGGCAAGACGACGCTCATGGAGTACGTCGCGGACCGGCTCGGGATGGTGCTCGTCAAGATCAGCGGGCCGAACCTGGGGCACGGCGTCACCTCGCTCGACCCCGCCCAGGCGCCGAGCGCGACCGTCCGGCAGGAGATCGAGAAGAGCAACTTCGCGCTGGAGGCGGGCAACCCGTAACGGAGTCCGGCGAGCAGTTCCGGATCCCGGACATGCTGGCCAACCGGGCCGACGTCCGGAACCTCGGCGAGGTGCTCAGCGGCCGGGACACCGTCCTCGCGGTGAACGCGGCGTACATCGCCTCGGCCGCGCAGACGGACGCGACGCGCACGGAGCCGCCGATCCGGCTCCAGGGTTCGTACCGCAACATGAACAAGATCGCGGAGCGGATCGTGCCCGTCATGAACGACGCCGAGCTCTCCGCCGTCGTCGACGACCACTACGCGGGCGAGGCCCAGCACCACGGGCGCCGAGGCCAACCTGCTCAAGCTGGCTGCCCTGCGTGGCACGCTGACCGCCGATCAGGCCGAGCGGTGGGCGGCGATCACCGCCTCCTACGTCCGTACGCAGGCACTCGGCGGCCCGGACGGCGACCCGATGACCCGGGCCGTGGCCGCCCTGGGGCTGCTCGCGGACCGGATCGCGGCGGTCGAGACGGCGATCCAGCGGGCCACGGATCCCCGTCACCTGCTGGCGGGACCGGCGAGCGCGGTGAACCGGCCGCCGGGGGACCAGAACCGGCCAGGGTTCCCGAACCACCGTGCGAAGATCACAAACATTCCACACTGACCCGGGAAGACCGAGCCGGAAGGATCACGGCATGCTGGGTTTCGTGCCCCCACTTCCTCAGCAGCCGGGACGACCGCAGCCAGGGCGTCCGCCGGCCACCGGCCACATGATCGTCTGCGGCGACGACGCGCTGGCGCGCAGGCTCGCCGTGGAGCTGCGCTTCGTGTACGGGGAACGGGTCACCCTGCTCCTGCCGCCCGGCCGCGACGCCAACAGCCCCGAGACGCCGCTGACCCAACGGGGGCGCGCGGCCGCTCTGTTCGGCCGGATGTCGGCGGCGATGAACCGCACCGCCGCCACGGGGAACGGCGGCGGCAACGACACCAACGCCGGGGTCGAGGCCGTCCGGATCATGGAGGCGCCCGAGCCCTCCGACGACGTACTGGAGGAGGCGGGCGTCGACCGGGCGGCCGCCCTCGCCCTCGTCTACGACGACGACGAGCGCAACATCCGCGCCGCCCTGACCGCCCGCCGCCTCAACCCCCGTCTGCGGCTGGTGATCCGGCTCTACAACCGCAAGCTCGGCCTCCACCTGGAGGAGCTGCTCGACCAGGCCGCCGCCGTCGCCATGCCCGGCATCGACCCGGCGCTGCTCGACGCCTCCACCACCGTCCTCTCCGACGCCGACACCGCCGCCCCCGCCCTCGCCGCCACCGCGCTCACCGGCAGCAGCAAGATCATCCAGGCGGAGGGGCTGCTCCTGCGCGCGGCCGAACGCCCGCCGCCGCGCCCCGGCGAGACGCTCGACCCGGGGCTTTGCACCCTCGCGCTGCTCTCCTCCACCACCAACGACCCGGCGGGGGCCGAGGGTTCGGACAGCAGCGGCGACGAAGGACCCCAGCTCCTGCCCGACGAGCAGACCGTGTCCGCCGCCGAAGGACGCGGGACCGTCGTCCTGGAGGCGATCAGCCGGGCCGACCCGGACCGCCCCGCGACCCGGATGGGAGGCCGGGGCGCGCCGCTCTCCCAGGTCTTCTCGCGCAGGCTGCGCTGGTCAGCCCTCGGCGTCGCGGTCGCCGCGCTCTCCCTGGTGGTCGCCTCGCTCCTGACCACCGAGGACACGGCGGTCCACTCCACCTACCTCACCCTGCTCGACCTGCTGGGCATGAACGACCCGGCGGAGGAAGCACCGGCGGCCCGGCAGATCATCCAGCTCCTCTCCGGCATCGCCGGGCTGCTCCTGCTCCCGCTGCTGATCGCCGCCGTCCTGGAGGCGTTCGGCACCCTGCGCACCGCCTCCTCGCTGCGCCGCCCGCCGCGCGGCCTGTCGGGGCACGTGGTGCTGCTCGGACTCGGCAAGATCGGTACGCGCGTCCTCGTACGCCTCCGCGAGCTCGACATCCCCGTGGTCGTCGTGGAGGAGGACCCCGACGCGCGGGGCATCCCACTGGCCCGCTCCATGCACGTGCCGACCGTCCTGGGTGACGTCACGCAGGAAGGCGTCCTCGAAGCGGCCAAGATCCGCCGCGCCCGCGCCCTCCTCGCGCTCACCAGCATCGACACGACGAACCTGGAAGCGACGCTGTACGCCCGGTCGGTGAAGCCGGACCTGAGGGTGGCGCTGCGGCTGTACGACGACGAGTTCGCCACCGCCGTCTACCGCACCCTGCGCGCCGCGCACCCCCAGGCCCTGACCCGCTCCCGCTCGGTCTCCCACCTGGCCGCCCCCTCCTTCGCGGTCGCCATGATGGGCCGCCAGATCCTGGGCGCGGTCCCGGTCGAGCGGAAGGTCATGCTCTTCGCCGCCCTGGAGGTGGCGGGCCACCCGCAGCTGGAGGGCCGCACGGTGCAGCAGGCGTTCCAGGCGAGCGCGTGGCGGATCCTGGCCATCGACGCGACCCCGCCCGCCTACCGCAACCCCGACCTCGCCGCGCTCCCCCCGTACCCCCCGGACGTCAGCGCGCAGCCGCCCTCCGGCCTGGTCTGGGACCTGGACCCCGGATACGTGCTGCGTGCCCAGGACCGGGTGGTGATCGCGGCCACCCGGCGGGGCCTCGCGGAACTGCTGCGGCGGCAACGGTCGGTGCTGCCGAGGCAGTGACGCATGGGGCGTGCGGGCTTGTACGACTCCCGGATCGTGCCCTCGCGCGGCCTACCGGATCGTGCCCATCGCCTCCCGCACCTCCTCCAGGGTGGCCTCCGCGACCGCGTTCGCCCGCTCGTTGCCCGCGCGCAGGACGGACCGTACGTACGTGAGGTCAGCCGCGTACTCCGCCCGGCGCGCCCGGACGGGGGCCAGGTGGCTGTTGACCGCGTCGGTCACCGTCCGCTTGAGGGCGGCGGCTCCGCCGGCGCCGATCTCCGCCGCGACCTCGTGCGGGTCCCGCTCCAGGCAGAGGGCGGCCAGGAGGACGAGGGAGGAGACGCCGGGGCGGGCGTCGGGGTCGTAGGTGATGTGCCGGTCGGCGTCCGTGGTCGCGCCCTTGATGAGGCGGGCGGTCTCGTCGGCGGTGGTGCCGAGCGGGACGGAGTTGGCGCGGCTCTTGCTCATCTTGGTGCCGTCCGTGCCGAGCAGCAGGGGCACGGCGGAGAGCAGGGCGTCCGGTTCCGGGAAGACGTTCCCGTACCGCTCGTTGAAGCGGCGGGCGACCGTCCGGGTGAGTTCGAGGTGGGGCAGCTGGTCCTGGCCGACCGGGACCACGTTGCCCTTGCAGAAGAGGATGTCGGCGGCCTGGTGGACCGGGTAGGTGTACATCAGCCCGCTGACCGCCGACTGCCGGGAGTGCGCGATCTCGTCCTTGACCGTGGGGTTGCGGCCCAGCTCCGCGACGGAGACGAGGCTGAGGAAGGGCAGCAGGAGCTGGTTGAGCGCGGGGACGGCACTGTGGTTGAAGACGGTGGACCGGGCCGGGTCGATACCGAGGGCCAGGTAGTCCAGGAGCAGCCCGTCGGTGTACTCCCCCAGCCGCTCGGCGGTGTCCCGGTCGGTGAGGACCTGGTAGTCGGCGATCAGGACGAAGACGTCCACGCCGAGGTCCTGGAGGCGGACCCGGTTCTTCAGGGTGCCGAAGTAGTGGCCGAGGTGGAGAGGGCCGGTGGGGCGGTCGCCGGTGAGGACCCGGAAGCGGCCGGGGTCCTGGACGAGGTGGCGCTCCAGCTCGGCGCTGCGGAGCTCGGCGGGGGCGGGTGCGGTGGTGGTGGCGGCTGCGGTGGTGGTGGTCATGGGTGGGGTCTCCTCGCGGGTGATGCGTGCGTGGAGGACGGCCCGAGCGGTGGGGGTCCGGTGCCCGTTCCCGTACATCGCGCCTATAAGAAGGCAGCGAAAAGGGCCGTCCATGGTGAACGGCCCTGGGTTCCGTGCAGACAGGTGCTGCGGCCGCTCCTTAAGAGGAGCGCCACCAGTTTCGGCACGGTACGGAGGTCATGCGGTCAGTGTACCGACCATGAGCTTGGGGCCGGGTGAACAACCGGGGAGGGGTGGGCGGGCGCGGCCGCTACTTGGCGGCCGCTACTTGCTCGCGTGATCGCCTACGTAGAAGAGGATCCAGATGAAGCCCGCGAAGAGGTGCGTCGCGAAGATGTAGACGAAGACGCGCAGGGCGACGCCCCGCGCCTTCCAGCTCTCGCTGTCGCTGTCGCTGCCACTCCCGCTCACGATCCGCTTCTCTCTGCCGCTGCTTCCGCACCCGTCACACCGGAACCGCGGAGCAACGTGTTTCACGTGAAACCGTGGCCGGGCAGCCCCCACAGCGCACGCCGAGCCTGGACCGCCCCAGAGGGAATGTGCGAAATACACCGTTAAGCACCTTCGGCTCTACTGAGCTTTCATGAGCAACCTGCCGTTCGACGACACGACCGACTTCGCGAACGCCGACCGCGGGTTCGTCACCGCACTCGAACCGGCCGTGATCACCGCGGACGACGGCCGGGTGATCTGGGACAACGACGGTTACGCCTTCCTCGACGCGCCATGCCCCGAAACCGCCCACCCGAGCCTCTGGCGGCAGGCCCGGCTCTGTGCGCGGCAGGGGCTGTACGAGGTCACCGAGGGCATCTACCAGGTGCGCGGGCTCGACCTGTCGAACATGACCGTGGTCGAGGGCGAGCGCGGGATCGTCGTCATCGACCCGCTGCTCTCCGCCGAGACCGCCGCCGCCGCGCTGGCGCTCTACCGCAGCCACCGCGGCGACCGGCCCGTCACGGCGCTCATCTACACCCACTCGCACGCCGACCACTTCGGCGGCGCGCGCGGGGTGCTGCCCCGGGGCACGGAGGACGGCGTTCCGATCCTGGCCCCCGCCGGCTTTCTTGAGCACGCCGTCAGCGAGAACGTCTACGCGGGCAACGCCATGACCCGGCGGGCGATGTACATGTACGGCGACCGTCTCGCGAAGGCCCCCGACGGCCAGATCGGCGCCGGACTCGGCATGACCACCTCCACCGGCACGATGACGCTGATCCCGCCGACCATGGACATCACGCACACGGGCCAGGAGAAGGTGTTCGACGGCGTACGGATCGTCTTCCAGCTCACCCCGGGCACCGAGGCGCCGGCCGAGATGAACTTCCTGTTCCCGGACCACCGCGCGCTCTGTCTGGCCGAGAACGCCACGCACAACATGCACAACATCCTGACCCTGCGCGGAGCCGTCGTCCGCGACGCGCGCGTCTGGTCGCGTTACCTGGACGAGGCCGCCGACCTGTTCGGGGACGCGGCGGACGTCGCCTTCGCGTCACACCACTGGCCCACCTGGGGCCGGGAGAACGTGCGGGACTTCCTCACCACCCAGCGCGACCTGTACGCGTACCTCCACGACCAGACCCTGCGGCTGCTCAACGCCGGGCTGACCGGGCCCGAGATCGCCGAGGCGATCGAGCTGCCGCCCGCACTGGAGAAGTGCTGGCACATCCGTGGCTACTAGGGCTCGCTCAGCCACAACGTGAAGGCGGTCTACCAGCGCTATCTGGGCTGGTTCGACGGCAACCCGGCCCATCTGTGGGAGCACCCGCCGGTGGAGTCGGCCGAGCGGTACGTGGAGTGCATGGGCGGTGCCGACACCGTGGTCGCGAAGGCGCGTGACTACGCCGAGGCAGGCGATCTGCGGTTCGCCGCGACCCTGCTGAACCATGTCGTCTTCGTCGGCGCTTCGCACGCGGCGGCCCGGAGCGAGCTGGCCGGGGTCTACCGCAGGCTGGGTCGCGGCGCGGAGAACGGGACCTGGCGCAACTTCTACCTGATGGGCGCCAAGGAGCTCGACGAGGGCGCGGGCACCATCGTGCTGGACGCCGCGAACCCCGAGATGGCGATGGCGCTGACCGTGGAGCAGCTGATCGACTCGCTCGCCGTACGGGTCGAGGGGCCGCGCGCCTGGGGCACGGAGCTGGTGATCGACCTCGTCGTGACCGGCCCGGCCGAGTCCCGGCACCGGCTCACGCTGCACAACGGGGCCCTCACCCATCGCAGCGCCGACCGGGCGGACGGGGTGGACCGGTCCGGCTCCCGGGCACCGGCGGGGCTGACCCTCACCCTCACCAAACCGCAGCTGCTCTCCGTCCTGGCGGGCGGCGGACTCGACGGGATCGAGCAGAGCGGTGACGCGTCCCTGCTCGGCGACCTCTTCGCGATGCTCGGAGCCGGACAAATCGTTCCCGATCGTGACGCCGTAACGGTGAATCCCCTAGTCAGGGGGGTAGCTGAAGCGGGGGAATAGGTCGCGGGAGCGTCCCGTTGTAGGGTGTAGTTCAATGTTCAACCAATTCCTCGCAAGGCCGGTCCCCAAAGGCCGCCTCGCCAGGGCTACACCGACCACGCGGACCATCACAGGAGGCGGGCGCCATGCAGTTCGGGATCTTCACCGTCGGAGACGTCACCACCGACCCGACCACCGGCCGGACGCCGACCGAGAACGAGCGGATCAAGGCGACCCTGGCCATCGCGCAGAAGGCCGAAGAGGTCGGCCTGGACGTCTTCGCGACCGGCGAGCACCACAACCCGCCGTTCGTCCCGTCCTCCCCGACGACGACGCTCGGCTACATCGCCGCCCGCACCGAGAACCTGATCCTGTCCACGTCCACCACCCTGATCACCACCAACGACCCGGTGAAGATCGCCGAGGACTACGCCACCCTCCAGCACCTCGCGGACGGCCGCGTCGACCTGATGATGGGCCGGGGCAACACCGGACCGGTCTACCCCTGGTTCGGCAAGGACATCCGCCAGGGCATCCCGATGGCCATCGAGAACTACGCCCTGCTGCACAAGCTGTGGCGCGAGGACGTCGTGGACTGGGAGGGCAAGTTCCGTACCCCGCTGCAGTCCTTCACCGCGACCCCGCGCCCGCTGGACGGTGTCCCGCCGTTCGTCTGGCACGGCTCCATCCGCTCGCCGGAGATCGCCGAACAGGCCGCCTATTACGGTGACGGGTTCTTCCACAACAACATCTTCTGGCCGATGGAGCACACCGAGAAAATGGTCTCCCTCTACCGGCGCCGCTACGCCCACTACGGTCACGGCACCGCCGAACAGGCCATCGTGGGGCTCGGCGGCCAGGTGTTCATGCGCAAGAACTCGCAGGACGCGGTACGGGAGTTCCGCCCGTACTTCGACAACGCGCCGGTCTACGGCCACGGGCCGTCCCTGGAGGAGTTCACCCGCGAGACCCCGCTGACCGTCGGCTCCCCGCAGGAGGTCATCGAGCGGACGCTGACGTTCCGGGACGCGGTGGGCGACTACCAGCGGCAGCTGTTCCTGATGGACCACGCGGGGCTCCCGCTGAAGACGGTCCTGGAGCAGCTCGACATCCTCGGCGAGGAGGTCGTGCCCGTCCTGCGCAAGGAGTTCGCCAACCTGCGGCCGGCCGGTGTGCCGGAGTCCGCGCCCGTCCACCCGGCGGTCGCCGCCGCACGCACCGCCCGTACGACGGACAAGAAGGAGGTCTGACCGCGATGTTCGCCACCACACCGCTGCGCATCGTCGCCGTCTCGGCCGGGCTGAGCCAGCCGTCCTCCACCCGGCTGCTGGCCGACAGGCTGGCCGCCGCCACCCGCGAGCGCCTCGCGGCCGAGCAGGACCGGAACGTCGAGGTCCAGGTCGTCGAACTCCGTGACCTCGCCGTGGACATCGCCCACCACCTGCTCAGCGGCTTCCCCTCGGCCACCCTGCGGGAGGCGATCGACGCGGTGACGGAGGCGGACGGGCTGATCGCCGTGACACCCGTGTTCACCGCCTCGTACAGCGGTCTGTTCAAGTCGTTCTTCGACCTGATCGACAACACCGCGCTGACCGGCAAGCCCGTCGTGATCGCCGCGACGGGCGGCACGGCCCGGCACTCCCTCGTCCTGGAGCACGCGCTGCGGCCGCTCTTCGCCTACCTGCGGGCCGTCACCGTGCCCACCTCCGTCTACGCGGCGTCGGAGGACTGGGGCTCCTCGGGCGACGAGTACACCGAGGGCCTGCCGTCCCGGATCCGGCGCGCGGGCGGCGAGCTGGCCTCCGCGGTCCTGGGCCGCACGGTCTCCGGCGCCTCGCGGGCACCGGGCCTGGACGACGGGGAGGACGCGGTCGTCCCCTTCGAGCAGCAGCTCGCGGACCTGCGGCTGGACTGAGCCGGCGGGACGGAGAACGGGCAATACGGCCGGACCGGACCTGAACGGACCGGTCCGGCCGTATTGCCCGGTTTGGGTTGTCCGATTTGATTACAGTGGGGCTGGATGCGGCAACGCATCCTGTTCCGAGCCGCACCGAGCTGGAGGCAGATATGGGCAGGATCGTCGTGGGTGTGGACGGGTCCGATCCCTCGATCAAGGCACTGCACTGGGCCGTACGCCAGGCCGAGCTGACCGGTGACTCGGTGGAGGCCGTGAACAGCTGGGAGTACCCCGCGACCAGCTGGGCGTCGATGATGCCGGGCCTGCCGGAGGACTTCGACCCGCAGGCGCTGGCCACCGTCTCCCTCAACGAGGCGCTGGAGGAGGCCCTCGGCGCCGAAGGAGCCGCCGCGGTCACCAAGGTCGTGGTCATCGGCAACCCCGCCCAGACCCTGCTGGACCGGGCCCGGGGCGCCGGCCTGCTCGTCGTGGGCGCCCGCGGCCGCAGCGGTCTCAAGGCGACGCTGCTCGGCTCGGTCAGCCTCCACGTCACGCAGCACGCGCCGTGCCCGGTGACGGTGGTGCGCGACTGAGGGGTTTCCCTCGCCCGCGCCAGGCCCGCCCCCGCGCCGAGGCCCGCGCCCGCACCGGGGGTTTCTCCGCCGGAGGGGGCCGTTGTCAGTGGTGCCTCCTATCGTGTGGTCATGACCCCTGCTCTGTTCGGGCGTGACCATCCCGCAGGCGTCCTCCGCTCGGAGATCGTCCGGGCCACGGACAGCCACGGCGGTCTCGTGCTGGTCACGGGCGAGGCCGGGATCGGCAAGACCACCCTCGTCACCGACGCCGCGCACGAGGCGCGGCGGCGCGGGGCGCTGGTGGTCGGCGGTTCCTGCTGGGACTCCGACAGCACCCCCGGTTACTGGCCCTGGGTGCAGGTGCTGCGCGGCCTGCGCCGCTCCGCCACCGCCGCCGAGTGGGCGGCGGCCCAGGAGGCGGCGGACGGGCGGCTCGGCATCCTCCTCGGCGACCCGGCGCACGACGGCACGGCCACCGGACCGAGTACGGGAGATGCGGACGGGGACAGTGCGTCGGGGGCCTCGGCGGACGGCGCCGAGGCCTTCGGGCTGTACGACGCGGTGACCACGGCCCTCGTCACCGTCTCCCAGAGCCGCCCGCTGGTGGTGGTCCTGGACGACCTCCACAGCGCCGACCCGGCCTCGCTCCGCCTGCTCGAATTCGCCGCCCAGCACGCCTGGTTCGAGCGGCTGCTGCTCATCGGCACCTACCGGGACGTCGAGGTGGAGGCCCCCGGCCACCCCCTCCAGCAGCTGATCCTGCCCCTCGTCTCACGCGCCTCGGCGACCCTCACGCTGACCGGTCTGGGCCGCGACGAGGTGGGGGCGCTGATGGCCGTGACGACGGGCCGCGAGCCCGCGCCACAGCTGGTGGACGAGGTCCACCGGCGCACCGGCGGCAACCCGTTCTTCGTCGAGCAGACGGCCCGGCTCTGGCACAGCGGCAGCCCCGTCTCCACCATTCCGCCCGGGGTGCGGGAGGCGGTCCGGCAGCGGCTGAGCCTGCTGCCGGACGCGGTCGTCTCGCTGCTGACCGCCGCCGCCGTGCTCGGCCGGGAGTTCCGCCGGCAGGTCCTGGCCGTGGTGCACGGTTCCCCGGTCCCTCAGGTGGAGCGGCTGCTGGAGTCGGCGATCGTCGCCCGGGTCGTCGTCCCGCGCCCCTCCGGGAGTTACGCCTTCGCCCACGACCTGCTGCGCGAGACGCTGTACGCCTCCCTCGGTGACGCCGACACCCGCCGCCGCCACGCCGCCGCCGTACGGGCGCTGGACGCGCACGGCGGCCTCGGCGACACGGTGCGGCCCGGGGACCTCGCCCGCCACGCCCACCTCGCCGGGGAGGAGCTGGAGCGCGACCGCCGGATCGACCTGCTGCTCGCCGCCGCCCGGGACGCCTCGGGGCGCCTGGCCGACGAGGAGGCCATCGGCCACTACCGCCGGGCCCTCACGCTGGCGTCGGGGGAGGCGGGCTCGGAGGCTGCCGGGATGCCGGGCGGGCCGGGCGAGGCGGCTGCCGGTATGCCGGGCGGGCCGGACGGGGCGTCGCCTGGGCGGGTGCCGGTGCCCGACCGCCGCCGGACCGCGCTCATCTGCCTCGACCTCGGCGAACAGCTGCGGCACGCCGGGGAGACCGCCGAGGGGGACCGCCTGCTGGACCGGGCGGTCGACCTGGCACGGGAGCTGGACGATCCCGAGCTGCTGGCCCGGGTGGCGATCACCCTGTACCGCCGGGGCACTCTGGGCGGCGGCGGGGCGTTCACGGTGACGTTCCTGGGCGAGGCCCACCGCAAGGTCACCGGCAAGGACGGGCAGGACAGCCTCTCCGCCGACCGGCTCGCGCAGGAGCTGGCCATCCACATCATGGCCCTCGCCCGCAGCGGCTCGGACGACGAGGCCCTCGCCTTCTCCCTCTGGGCGCGCCACGACTCCGTGTGGGGTCTCGGCTCGGCGGTGGAGCGGCTCGGGCTGACCGACGAGATGGCTGTCGTCGGCCGGCGCACCCAGAACCTGGACATGGAGCTGCACGCCACCTCCATGCGGTGGGTGGCCCTGCTGGAGCTCGGCGACCCGGCCTTCATCGACCAGTACCGCACGTTCATCCGGGCCGCCGAGCGCTCGGAACTGCCCCGGTTCGCCCTGGCCGTCGCCGTCGACGGCAGCCTGATCGCCTCCCTCCAGGGCCGGTTCACCGAGGCGGCCGATGCGCTCAACGGTGAGGCCCTCGGCATGGAGGGCGAGGACCACGAGGCCTTCGGCTTCATGGGGTGCCATCTGCACTGGTCCCTGCACCTGCTCCGGGGGCGCTTCGCGGAGGCCGAGAAGGTCCTGGCCGCGCTGCCGGGGGCCCGGTATCCGTATCCCGGGCTGCTGGAGGCGCTCACCGCGGTGGAGCAGGGCGACGCGGCCCCGGCCCTCCGTCTGATCGCCGAGCAGTCGGACCGCCCGGCCCCCTATCCGCGGGCGTTCATGCCGCTCTGGCTCCGGCTGCTGGCCCAGACGGCCGCGACCACCGGCGACCGGCGCCTGATCACTCTCGCGGAGGACGAGCTCACCCCCTACACGGGCCAGTGGGTCGTCTCGCTGTACGGGTGCGACATCGGCGGCCCCGTGGACCTCTGGCTCGGGATGCTCGCCGCCGCCCGGGACGACCGGGACGCGGCGGTGGCAGCACTCACCGAGGCCGCCGCCTCCGCGGACCGCCTCGGCGCCCGCCCCTGGGCCGTACGCGCACGGCTGCACCTGGCCCGCTCGCTCCTCGCCCGCGCGGAGCCGGGCGACACCGGCCGGGCCCGCGGTCTCCTCGCCGAAGTGGAGCGGGAGACGGCCGAGTTGGGCCTGCACCACCTGGCCTCCGCAGCGACCGCCCTCCGCACGCCCCCGTCAGCCACCGACCACGGGACCCCCGCCGGCTCCCCCGCCCACGTCCCTGCTCCCGCCCCTGTTCCGGTCCCCGCCCCGGCCGCCGCCGAGTTCCGCCGCGACGGGGCCGTATGGCAGTTGCGCTGGGACGGGCGGACCGTGCATGTCCCGGACACCAAGGGGCTTCGGGACCTGCACAGCCTCCTGGGGCTCCCCGGTGCCGACGTACCGGCCGTGCAGCTGCTCGCCCCCGAGGGCGGGAGCGTCGTGGTCGCCGCCGGGCAGCTGGGTGGCGATCCGGTGCTCGACGAGGAGGCCAAGCGCCGGTACAAGGACCATCTGGGCCGGCTGGACGCCGAGATAGACCGCGCGGCGGCACGGGGCGACACCCGGCAGGTCGAGGCGTACGACCGGGAGCGGCAGGCCCTCCTCGACCAGTTGCGCACCGCGGCGGGCCTCGGCGGCCGAAGCCGCCGCCTGGACGACCGGACCGAGCGGGCCCGCAAGACGGTCACCGCCCGCATCCGCGACACCCTGCGCAAGCTGGACTCCCTGCACCCCGAACTGGCAGCGCACCTGCGGGCGGCCGTGACCACAGGCACCACCTGCGCCTACCGCCCCGGCCACGCCCCCGACTGGCAGCTGTGACCCGGGGCCGATGCGGCGCCGGGTCGTGGCCGGGGGCTCACAGCCGGTGTGTCACTTCCGTTTCATCACTTCCGACCGGTCACTTCCGGTTGTAGAGCCGCATCGTCACGGCGCCGAAGACCACCATGATCAATCCGGCCCACCCCAGCGACCAGGCGAGGTCGGACGCGGGCCAGTTGCCCGCCATCAGCTCGCGTACCGCCGTGGCCAGGTGGGTGATCGGGCTGTTGTTCACAAAGGCCTGCAGCCAGCCCGGCATCGTCTTCGGGTCGACGAAGACGTTGCTGAGGAAGGTGAGCGGGAAGATCACCATCATGCTGACGCCCATCACGGACTTCTCCGAGCGCAGCAGCAGCCCGAACATGGTCCAGATCCACGAGAACGCGAACGCGAAGACCAGCAGCAGGGCCACCCCCGCCAGCATCCCGAGCACTCCGCCGTCCGGCCGGAAGCCGATGATCATGCCGACGGTGAGCATCACCGCCGAGGCCAGGACATAGCGCAGGACGTCGCCGAGGAGATAGCCGACCATCGGTGCGGGCCGCCAGATCGGCAGCGTACGGAACCGGTCGAAGACGCCCTTGGTGATGTCGGTGTTGACCGAGACGCCCGTGTACATCGTGATCATCACGACGCTCATGACCAGGATGCCGGGCAGCAGGAACTGGATGTACTCCTGCGTGGAGCCGGCCAGCGCCCCTCCGAAGAGGTACGTGTACATCAGGACCAGCATGATCGGGAAAGCCGTCACATCGAAGAGCTGTTCCGGCACATGCTTGATCTTCAGCATGGCGCGCCAGCCGAAGGTGAGGGAGGCCGACAGCGCACTGGGCCTCGGCGGCCGGTCCAGGCCGACCAGGAGGGCCGAGAGGCGCTCCGCGTCCGGCGCGGCGAGCTCGACGTCCTCGAGCTCCGTCTTGGTGGTCGCGGTGCTCATGCCGCCACTCCCTTCTTGTCCGTGAGGGCGAGGAAGACCTCGTCGAGGCTGGGCTGTCCCAGCGAGAAGTTGTCGACCGTGATGCCGGACCGGGCCAGCTCGGCCAGGGCCCGTGCCGCCTGTTCCGCCGCGCCCCGGTCGGATCCGTGCGCGTCGATCCGGGCGGTCAGCGCCACCGGGTCCGCGTCCAGCTGGACCGTGGCGTCCAGCGCGAGGGAGAGCACCCGCTCGGCCTCGGGCCGCTGGGCGGCATCGCGCAGCCGCAGGTGAACGGTGCCGGAGCCGACGGAGGCCTTGAGCTCGCCCTTGGTGCCCTCGGCGATCACCCGGCCGTGGTCGATCACAGCGATCCGGGAGGCCAGCTGGTCGGCCTCGTCCAGATACTGCGTGGTCAGCAGGACCGTGGTGCCGTGCTCGACGACCGCGCGCACGATGTCCCAGACCTGGTTACGGCTGCGCGGGTCGAGTCCGGTGGTCGGCTCGTCCAGGAAGAGCAGGTCGGGGGTGTTGAGGATGGAGGCGGCGATGTCGATGCGGCGCCGCATGCCTCCCGAGTAGTTCTTCACCTGCTTGCCCGCCGCCTCGGTCAGCCCGAACCCCTCGAGCAGCTGGGCCGCCCGGTCGCGGGCCGCCGGCTTGGAGTGCCCGAGGAGCCGGGCGAGCAGGATGAGGTTCTCGCTGCCGGTCAGGTCCTCGTCGACCGAGGCGTACTGCCCGGTGAGACTGACCCGGCTGCGGACCGCGTCGGCTTCCTTCACCACGTCCTTGCCGAACACCCGGGCGGAACCGGCGTCCGGGCGCAGCAGCGTCGCGAGCATCCGTACGGTGGTGGTCTTGCCGGCGCCGTTGGGTCCGAGGACCCCGTAGACGGTGCCGGTCGGGACAGCGAGGTCGACGCCGTCCACCGCGCGGTTCTCACCGAAGACCTTCACCAGCCCCGTGGTCTCGATGGCCAGTTCAGTACTCATGAATCCATTCCTTGTACGTCGTCGTCGATGTTCGGGGGGCGGGTGCGGGGTGCAAGGCAAGGTGCGGGGCGCGGGAGCTCCGGTGTCAGGAGACGTAGGGGCGGACCGCCCGCGCCTCGCGCAGGGCCCAGCCCCACCATCCGAGCTGGTCGAGCATCAGCCGCACCGCCCGGTCCCGCGCGCAGGCCCCGGCGCGGTCCTCCAGCGGCGTGTGCAGGAAGTCGAGGGCGACCCCGTTGCGCAGGGTCACCGTGTGCAGCTCCGTGAAGACCGAGCGCAGGTGTTCCACCGCGTACAGCCCGGAGGAGCCGTGGCCGTAGCTCACGAAACCGACCGGTTTGGTCTGCCATTCGTCGTACGCGAAGTCGATGGCCTGCTTGAGGGAGGCCGGGAAGGAGCGGTTGTACTCCGGGGTGACCACGACGAAGGCCTCGGCCTTCCCGATCGCCCCGGCGAACTCCGTCATCTGCTCCGTCGCCCGCTCCGGATAGTGCACGGGGAAGTCGAACTCCGCGAGGTCCAGCACCACGAGGTCGAGCTCGCCCCGTACCCGAGCCCGCTCCACGAACCAGCGGCCGACCGCGTCGCCGATCCGCCCTTCGCGCGTACTGCCGATGATCACCGCGACCCGCAACGGGTCCCCGCCGTCACCGGCCTGCCCGGTCTCCCTGGCTTCTCCGGCCTCGCCGGTTTCGTCGGCCTCTCCGATCTCGCCGATCTGGCCGGCCTCCGCGTCGTCCGTCATCGCTCGCTCCTCCTCCCGCTCCCTCTCCGGCCTCCTCACCCATAGGGCGCCAGACGCCGGGGCGCGGCCGCCAGATGCAATCTGGCGGCCGCGAGCAGAAGAAGCCTCGCTCAGCGCTCCCGCGAGTAGAAGAAATAGAAAGTGGTCAGGAAGACACCCACGCCGACCACCAGCCCCAGCAAGGTCGACCGCAGCACGCCGGTATCCGTCAGGCTCACCAGGAATCCGATCGCGCAGGCGGTCAGAGCGCCGTACGACACCGCCCGCAGCCCGTGCGGCAGTGACCGCTGGATCCGGCCCAGCGCGAAGCAGAGAGCCGCCAGCGCCGCACCGGACACGAGGCCCAGGACGACCTGCCCGCCGGTGCTGGGGCCGCCGTCCCGGCGGATGAACGCGGCGTAGAACCCGTAGATGATGCCGAGCGCCAGAGGCAGCGCCACGGCGAGCGGAGTGAGACTGCGGGGCCGTGCGTGCGCACGGGCCCCCTTCCGGCCGGGCATGGCTGCGTGTGTGACCATCGCGGACAGCTCCTTCCGTCGCCCCGTCGCGCGCCCCCGTTCATCCAGAGCACACCCGCCCACGCGGCCCGGCAACTCGAACGGCGTACGGCCTGGAGCGGTCCGGCTCCGCAGGGGATTCCCTGGAGGGGTGCGGACCTCTCCCCCGGCGACCTCGAAGCCCTCGAAGGCCTCGGCGATCTCGGCGACCTCGGTGGCCCTCTCGGCCGTCCTGCTCGTCCTGCTCGCCGTCCTGGTGCCGTTCAGCGCGCTCTCCGCCTGGGTCGACCTGGAGATCGACGACACCGACCGGTATGTCGCCGCAGTCTCCCCGCTCTCCTCCGACCCGGCGGTGCAGAGCACCGTCACGGACCTGATCACCGACGAGGCGATGCGGCAGATCGACCTCGGCCCGCTCCAGGAGACGGTCCGGGACTTCCTGCACGAGGCCGTACGGTCCTTCACCTCCACCGAGGCCTTCCGCACCGCCTGGGACACCGCGAACCGGACCGCCCACGAGGCCGTGACCGCCGCACTTGGCGGCGACAGCGGCGAGGCGGTCACCATCGATCTGGCACCGGTGATCGAGCAGGTCAAGCAGGATCTGGTGAGCCAGGGGGTGCCGTTCGCGGATCAGATTCCCGTTCAGCCGACGGAGATCACGGTGATCGGCGCCGACCGTGCGGACTCCCTCAGGGACTCGTTCCACTGGCTGCGCTACTGCAGCATCTGGCCGGCCGTCGCCACGCTGGTCCTGCTCGTCCTGGTGGTGGGCATCGCGACGGTACGGGGCGGGCTCCGGGCCGCCCTGACCGCCACAGCGGCCGTCGGCGCCGGGTTCGTCCTAGGCGCGATCGTGCTGCTGATCCTGGTGGCGGTCGGCCGGAGCCGGGTGCTGGACGAGGTGCCGGGCAGCGACCGGGACGCGGCGGCCGCGGTGGTCGACGCGCTCACCGCCTCACTGCGGACCACGGTGTGGGCGGTGCTGGCGGTCGGCGCGGTCCTGCTGGTGGGGGCGGTGGTGGCCAGGGTGCTGCTGCGGCGCCGGAGGCCCGGGCGGGGGTGACCGAGCCGACCTTTCACGTGAAACACCCGTACGGATGTTTCACGTGAAACAACGGGACAGAACCCGCACCAGGGACCGCCGGTCGGCTCAGAGCTCCGGCGGGCGCCCCTGGAGGCGCTCCATCTCGCGACGGTCGCGCTTGGTCGGACGGCCCGTACCCCGGTCCCGTACCGGGACCTGGATCGCGAGCTCGCGCGGCGGCGGGGGCGGACTGTTGTCGACGAAGCACTCGACGGCCACCGGCGGCCCGACCCGCTTCTTCACGATCTTCGAGACGACCACCACCCGGTCCCGCCCCGCGTGCCTGAGCCGCACCTCGTCGCCGACGCGGACGGCCTGGGCGGGCTTGGCCCGCTCACCGCCGACCTTCACATGCCCGGCCCGGCAGGCGGCAGCCGCCTGGGCACGGGTCTTCGTCAGCCGGACCGACCAGATCCACACGTCGACCCGGACGCTTCCTTCCGCCTGCGGCGCGTCACCGGAAACCATGGGTCCGACTCTAGTCCGGTGGCCGCGCGGGGCGCCGTCCTTTACAGGCCGCACCTGTCGGGACGGCGCCCCGCGACCACCGTGCAGGGCACAGGCCTCATGGCCGGCGGGGCCCACGGGAAGGGCCGCCGGGGTCACACCCCGATGTCGCGTCCGTCCTTGCGCCAGACCGCGACCACGGACGGGCGGACGATCTTCCCGGGTCCGTCGGGCCAGGTGCTCGCCGGCTTCTCCACCGAGGCGCCGTCGACCTCGCCCGGGTGCTGGACGGCGACCAGGACGCGGCGGTCCTGGATGACGGGACCGCAGGTCTCCGCACCTGTCGGGACGGTCAGGAACTGCTTGAGCTCACCGCGCCGGTCACCGTGGGTCGCGACGCCGAAGAGACCGTCGTGCGAACCGAGCCGGTTGCCGTCCGTGGAGATCCACAGGTTGCCGTGGTCGTCGAACGCCACGTTGTCCGGGCAGGAGATGGGGCTGACGCTCTCCTTGGGGAAGCCGGCGAAGTACGTCGCCGGGTCGTTCGGGTCGCCCGCGACGAGGAAGAGCCGCCAGGCGAACCCGTCGCCCGCCGGGTCGTCCCAGTTCTCCGCGAGCTCCAGGATCTGCCCGTGCTTGTTGGCGTTGCGCGGGTTGGCCTCGTCCGCCCCGGCCTTGCCCTCCTTGCCACGGTCGGAGTTGTTGGTGAGCGCCACGTAGACCCGGCCGGTGCGCGGCGAGGGCTCGACGTCCTCGGGCCGGTCCATCTTGGTGGCGCCGACCTTGTCACCGGCCAGCCGCGTGTAGACGTACACCTCGTCGGCGGTCATGCCGGGCACGTGCGAGGTGGTACCGGTGGCCAGCGGGATCCAGACGCCGCTGCCGTCGAACTCGCCGTCGGTGGGCAGCTTGCCGGTGCCGTCGATCTCGGCGGCCGGTGAGTCGCCGGTCAGCTTCGCGACGTACAGCGTGCCCTCGTCCAGCAGCGTCAGGTTGTGCTCGCGGGCAGCACGCGATGTGCCCTTCTTCATCCGCTTGCTGGAGACGAACTTGTAGAGGTAGTCGAACTTCTCGTCGTCACCCATGTAGACGACCGGGCGCCCGTCCGAGGTCAGCCGGGGCTCGGCCGCCTCGTGCTTGAACCGGCCCAGCGCGGTCCGCTTGCGCGGGGTGGAGTCCGGGTCGTACGGGTCGAGTTCGACGACCCAGCCGAAGCGGTTGGCCTCGTTCGGCTCCTTCGCCAGGTCGAACCGCCGGTCGAACCGCTCCCACTTGCGCTCGGTGGCGCCGGTGCCGATGCCGTACCGCTTGTGCATGTCGGTGTTGCCGTTGGCGAAGTACTGGTTGAAGTTCTCCTCGCCGTGCAGCGTGGTGCCCCACGGAGTCGTGCCGCCCGCACAGTTGTTGAGGGTGCCGAGCACCTTGCGGCCGGTGCGGTCGGCGGACGTACGCAGCAGAGGGCTTCCCGCGGCCGGTCCGGTGACCCGGAATTCACTCGTGGCGGTGAGCCGACGGTTAAGAGGGTGACGGCTGACCGGGCCCAGCTTTCCGGTGCGGTGCTCCTCCTGGACGACGACCACGGAGAGTCCGTGCGCGGCCCAGGCGATCTCCACCTGCTCGCGCGTGGGGTTGGCCGGATCGTAGCCGCGGAACATGAGGATCTCGTCCGTGTACTCGTGGTTGGCGACCAGGACCTGACGGCCGCGCTCACCGCGGAGCGGGAGGAGCGAGAGGAAGTCGTTGTTGTAGCCGAACTGGCCCGCCTGCGCCTTGGCGGACTGCTTGTCCGGGTTGAAGGCGGGCGCCCCGCGCAGGATGGGTTCGCCCCAGCGGATCACCACGTTCTGGCTGTACCCGTCGGGGATGGTGACCTTGTCGTTCTTGTTGGGCGCGACCGGCGAGAACCGCAGGCCCCGAGCGCCGGACGGGGCCGGTTTGTGGGGCGGTTCGTGGCCGTGCCCGGCAAGCGCGACGGCCTCCGCCTGCGGGGCGTTGGGGCCGGTCAGCGCGGCCGTTCCGGCTGCGGCGGCGACCGTCACGACGGCGGCTGCACGCATCATCGAGCGGCGCGAGACGGCACGGGCGATGATGTCACCCGCGTACTCGTTGTCGCTGGTGTTCGGGGTCTCCTTGAAGCAGGCGTCCCCGCAGCGGAAGCGGCAGGTCAGCGCGGAACGCCCGCCCGGGTGGGAGCTGATGAGCGGCAGCAGATTACGCACGTGGATTCCCTCCGTCGGTGTGTCGTGCGTGACGCTAGGTGCACCCCCACGCGGTCCGAGGGACTCCCGGTGAACGGCGGGTGAAGTCCGGGCCACCGCTGTTCTCTTGGAGCCGTACGTGAACACCGCCCCGGACACCGGCCCGGACTCGGTCCGGGATCGGTTTCGGCTCGGTTGGCGCGGGGGTGGGCCGGACCGGCGAACGGCCGGATCCGGCCGCTAACCTTACGTATCCGTCCTGGCCAGGGATGAAATCACCCAGGTCGGACATTCCCCGCACCCAACTCATGCGAAAGGCCTCGCCCATGGGCATTCGGAGCTTGCTGCGTAAGGTGTTCGGCCGCACGGAGCAGGACGAGCCGACCACGGCCACCGTCCCGCCCCAGGCCGAGCGCACCCCGTCCACGGAGCCGGAGCCGGAGACCACTTCGGCGGCCGCGTCCGCGACGGAGGCCAAGGCGTCGATCCCGGCCCCGGCTTCGCCCTCATCGTCTTCCCCCCTTTCCTCTTCTTCCTCGCCCACCTCGCCTTCTTCGACCGCTTCCGAGTCCGCGGACGCCACCGAGCGTGACGCAGGCGCGGCGGACCTGGTGGCCGCGGCGTTCGACAAGGCGGCCACCGCCCCGGCGACTTCCTCGCCGACCGTCCCCGCACAGGGCTCGGGCCCGGACGCGGAGCCGAAGGCGGAGGCCGTGGCAGAGCCCGTCGCGGAGGCCGTGGCGGAGCCGGTCGTGGAACCGGTCGTGGAGACCGTCGCCGAGCCGGTCGTGGAGACCGTTGCCGAACCCGTCGCTGAGCCGGTCGCAGAGACCGTGGCTGAGCCGGTCGCCGAGCTGGTCAAGGCGGAGGAGCCCGTCGCCGAGCCCGTGAAGGCCGAGGAGCCCGCGTCGGCCCCGGCCGTGGAAACGGCCCCCGAGCCGACCGCAGAGCCGGCCCCGATCACGATCGACTTCGACCTGGATCTCGCCCCGGAGCCCGCGCCGGAGCCGGCCCCGGCTCCCGAACCGGAAGCGGAGCCGGTCGCGGCGGCCAAGGCCGAGCCCGCGCCGGAGGCCGAGCCGGACCCTGCGTCCGAGCCCGAGACCGCCCCCGCCGCCCCCGCAGCGGCGACCGCCGAGCCGGAAGCCCGGCCGGAGCCGGAAGCGGAAGCAGCGCCCGCCCCCGAGGCCGCCCCGCAGACCTCAGCCCCCACCGAGGTCACCAAGCCCATCGAGGTCACCGAAGCGGCCGGAACCACCGCACCCACCACCGCAGCCCCCGAGGCGGCAGCCTCCGCCGCCAAGCCCGCCACCCCCCTCGCCCGTGTCACCTCGCGCGCCCCCCAGCTCGTCGCCCCGTACAAGGCGGCGCAAGCGGCGCTCAAGGCGCACGGGCTGGCCGGGCTCCGCGCCCGGGTCTACCTGGTGCTCGACCGCTCGGGCTCCATGCGGCCGTTCTACAAGGACGGCAGCGCCCAGCACCTGGGCGACCGCGCCGTGGCGCTCGCCGCGCACCTGGACGCCGACGCCACCGTGTCCGTCGTCTTCTTCTCGACCGACATCGACGGCACCGGCACGATCGAGCTGGCCGCCCACGAGGGCCGAGTCGACAAGCTGAACGCGGGTCTGGGGCGCCTGGGCCGGACGAACTACCACCGCGCGGTCGAGGAGATCGTGGTGCACCACGAGAAGTCGCAGGAGACCGGACCGGCTCTGGTGATCTTCCAGACGGACGGCCCGCCGGACGCCAAGCAGCTCGCCCGCCAGGCACTGGCGGACGCGGCACGGCTGCCGCTGTTCTTCCAGTTCGTCGCCTTCGGCGAGCAGGACTCGAAGGGCTTCGACTTCCTGCGGAAGCTGGACGCCCCCAACGCCGCCTTCTTCCACGCGGGCCCGGCCCCGCGCGAGATCGCGGACGCCGAGCTCTACCGGGAGATCCTCGCCGGGCTGCCTGCCTGGACCGCGGCGCGCGAGGCCCTTACCGAGGGCTGAGCGACCGCAGGCTGATCGACCGGCAGCCGTACGGTCACGGCGAGACCGCCGCCCTCCGGGCCCGGTACCGCCGTGACCGTACCGCCGTGGGCCACCGCGATGGACCGCACGATCGACAGCCCGAGGCCGGACCCCGGCCCCATCCGGTCGCGGCCCTCGCCCCGCCGGAACGGCTCGAAGAACCCCGCGATGTCGGCCTCGGAAACCACCGGGCCGGTGTTGCGCACCACCAGGGCGCCGTCGCCGGTCAGCGAGATGTCCACCGACCCGCCCGGCACGTTGTACGTCACCGCGTTGGCCAGCAGGTTCGACACCAGCTGGGACAGCAGCAGCCGGTTGCCGCGCACGGGACAGGGCGACACCTCGACGGTCACGGCCGGATGCCGCCCGCTCTCCCGCCGCGCCCCCGGACACCGGCCCGTCTCCTCGCGCACCACCCGGTCGAACCGGACGTCCTCGCGCTCGTCGGCGGCCAGCCCCCGTTCGCTGCGGGCCAGCACGAGCAGCCCCTCTATGAGCCGCTCGCTGCGCCGGTTGGTGTCCAGCAGCGTCTGCCGGGTGCGGACGAGATCCTCTGGCGTCGGGTCGTCCAGGCCCACCTGGATCGCCGCGCGCTGGGTGGCGAGCGGGGTCCGCAGCTCGTGCGAGGCGTTCGCGATGAACCTGCGCTGGCTGTCGAAGGCCTTCTCCAGCCGGGCCAGCAGCGCGTCCAGCGTCTCGCCCAGCTCCTTCAGCTCGTCGTCGGGGCCGCTGGAGGCGATCCGCTCGTGCAGCGTGCGCTCCGAGAGCCTGCGGGCCTTCGCCGTCATCGCGTGCACGGGCCGCAGCACCCGGCCCGCGATCCACCAGCCCACGCCGACCGCGCCCGCCGTCATGACGAGGAGCGCGGCGATCGACCAGTACATGTGCTGCTTGCTCGCCGCGTCACTGACGTTGTCGGTCAGTTCGTAGAGGGTGGGGGCGCCGACCGAGCTGCGGGCGATGAACGGTCCGTTGACGGGATACCCGGGCGGAACGACGACGGCGGAGGAGGCGATGGCGCGCGCCTCGGAGTCCGTACCGGCGCGGGAGGCCACGTTGACGGTGGCGAGCAGGGCGGTGCCGAGGACCAGGAAGACACCGCCGTACACGAGGGCTATGCGGGTGCGGATCGTGGAGTGCGGCAGCTTCGAGGCGTCCATCAGCCGCCGCAGCCGGGAGCCCGCCCACGAACCGGTCGACGGCTTCACAGGGCGTACCCGACGCCCTGGACGGTACGGATCAGTGCGGGCTCACCGAGCTTGGCGCGGAGTTTGCTCATGCAGACCCGTACAGCACCGGTGAACGGGTCGGCGTTGGCGTCCCAGGCCCGCTCCAGCAGCTCCTCGGCGCTGACCGTCCCGCCGTCGGCCTCCAGGAGCAGCTGCAGCACGGTGAACTCCTTGGGGGAGAGATCCAGCTCCCGGCCGTCGCGGAGCGCGGAGCGCCGTACGGTGTCGAGCCGGACGCCGTACCGCTCCAGCTGGGGCGGTACGGGTCTGGCGCTGCGCCGGCGCAGGGCACGGACCCGGGAGACCAGCTCGGGGAACTCGAACGGTTTGCTGACGTAATCGTCGGCTCCGAGGTCGAGCCCGGCGACCCGGTCCTCCATGGCGCCGGAGGCGGTCAGCATCAGGATCCGGGTGCGGGAGCCGGAGGCGACCAGCCGGCGGGCCACGTCGTCGCCGTGGACGCGGGGGAGATCGCGGTCGAGCACGACGACGTCGTAGTCGTGCAGCCCCAGGTAGGCGAGGGCGGCGTCCCCGCTGTAGACGGTGTCGACCGCGAAGCCGGCCCGGCGCAGCCCGGTCGCGACCAGTTCCGCGAGGATCTCCTCGTCCTCGGCGACCAGTACCCGCATGGTGATGTCCCTTGCCTCGTGCACGCTTGTCCGCTCCCTCCCAGGATGCGACTTTCCTGGGGGAACCATTACGGGAAGGGATGTTTCGCAAAGCTCTCCACCCACGGGGCCCGCCTTATCGATGTGAGTGGATCTTCAACCGACCGTTAGGATTTCGACCATGGCGGCCACTGGATCCGAGAAGCAGGGGGCGACGGCGTACTACGTCTCGACCCCCATTTACTACGTCAACGACGCTCCTCACCTGGGCCACGCCTACACGACCGTCGCAGGCGACGTGCTCACGCGCTGGCACCGCCAGCGCGGCGAGAAGGTGTGGTACCTCACCGGCACGGACGAGCACGGTCAGAAGATCATGCGCACGGCCGAGGCGAACAACGTCACTCCGCAGGCTTGGTGCGACAAGCTCGTCGAGGAGGCGTGGAAGCCCCTCTGGGAGCATCTGAACATCGCCAACGACGACTTCATCCGGACGACGGAGAAGCGGCACACCGACCGTGTGCAGGAGTTCGTGCAGGACCTGTACGACAAGGGCGAGATCTACAAGGGCGGGTACGAAGGCCCGTACTGCGTGGGCTGCGAGGAGTACAAGCTCCCCGGCGATCTGATCGACGGCGAGGGCGAGTTCGCCGGTCAGAAGCTCTGCCCGATCCACAAGAAGCCGGTGGAGCTCCTCAAGGAGGAGAACTACTTCTTCAAGCTCAGCGAGTACGGCCCGAGGCTGCTGGAGTTCTACGCGGCGAACCCGGGCTTCATCCAGCCCGAGTCGGCGCGCAACGAGGTCGTGAACTTCGTCGAGCAGGGCCTGCAGGACCTGTCGATCTCGCGCTCGACCTTCGACTGGGGCGTCCCGGTCCCGTGGGACGACAAGCACGTCATCTACGTCTGGATCGACGCGCTCCTCAACTACGCGACGGCCGTGGGCTACGGCGCCAACCAGGAGAAGTTCGACGGTACGTTCCCGGCGGACGTGCACCTGATCGGCAAGGACATCCTCCGCTTCCACTCGGTGATCTGGCCCGCGATGCTGATGGCGCAGGGCCTGCCGCTCCCCGGCAAGGTCGTCGCCAACGGCTGGCTGATGGTCGGCGGCGAGAAGATGTCCAAGTCGAACCTGACCGGCATCAAGCCGCAGGACCTGACCTCGCACTTCGGCGTGGACGCGTACCGCTGGTACTTCCTGCGGGCCATCGCGTACGGCAGCGACGGCTCGTTCTCCTGGGAGGACTTCACCGCCCGCTACACCTCCGAGCTGGCCAACGACTACGGCAACCTCGCCTCGCGCGTGGCGGCCATGGTCGGCAAGTACTTCGGCGGGGCGCTGCCGGAGGCCACGGCCGCCGGTGACGCCGAGCGGGCCGTGCAGGAGGGCCTGGCGAAGGCCGTCGCCACGGCCGACCTGAAGATCGGCGAGGAGCTGGACTTCCAGGCCGGCATCCTGGCGGTCTTCGACTTCGTGAAGCAGGTCAACGGCTACATCACGGAGCAGGAGCCGTGGAAGGTGGCCAAGGACACCACCCCCGAGGGCCAGGCCCGCCTGGCGACCATCCTCTACACGGCCGCCGAGGCACTGCGCGGGGTCGCGGTCCTGCTCAACTCCGTGATGCCGGAGACCTCGCAGAGCCTGTGGGAGTCCCTGGGCGCCGAGGAGTCCCTGGGCGCCCTGGCCGACCAGAGGGTCCAGGACGCGGGCACCTGGGGCATCCTGCCCGCCGGCGCGACGGTGACGAAGGGCGCGGTGCTGTTCCCGCGCCTGGAGGAGAAGCCGGCGTAGCCACCGCCGTACGTACGCCAGGAGCCCGGGACCACCGTTCATGGTCCCGGGCTCCTGGCGTACGGCGTCGGGTCACCGCCCCAGCGTCTCCGCATCCCCCATCACGATCACCGGGTTCATCGCCGGGTCCAGGGTGCGCAGGAGTTCCTCCATGCGCTCCTCCGGGATGGAGACGCAGCCCTGGGTGGGGCCGCCGTGGTCGACGTGGATCCAGATGCCGCCGCCGCGTTCGAGGCCGAGGGGGCGGGTGCGGTCCAGCGGGGTCACGCCTTCCGTGCGGTTGTAGTTGATCGCGACGACGTAGTCGAAGGAGCCTTCCAGGGGCTCCCCGAAGAACCCCTCGCCGTCCACCGCGAACCGGGGGTGTTCGTCGTACGGGAGCATGGCGCCCGGGTCGGGGAGTCGGCCGCCCGCGTCGGTGAGTGTGTAGACGCCCCTGGGGGACCTCAGGTCGCCCGCCACGTGGTGGTCGGTCCAGCCCTCCATGCCGTTGTGGGTGTCCCACGGACCGGCAGCCGGTGCCCACCCCTCCGCCGGGTCCTCGCGGCTGTACAGGACCGCGCTGGACCGGTTGGCGTCCTCGTCCTCCCCGGTGACGACGAACGCCTGGCGGGCCTCCTCGGGGATCTGCGCCCGGGTCAGCGGCCCCAGGCCCGGGATCTCCGCGGGGCTCGGCGCCGGCTCCGCTTCGGCCGGCTCCCGGAGTACGGAGGCGGCGTCGGACTCCGGGCCCGCGGCGCCCTGCCCCGGGGCGGCGACGGGAGCCTTCGCAGGCGCGGTGCCGGACGCGCAGCCGGTGAGCAGCAGGGCCAGGACGAGGAGCGGTGCGGTGAGCAGGGCATGCGGGCGGCACGGGACGGACACGGTGGCGGGCTCCTCGGGTGACGGCGGACGGCGTGGCGGGGCGGCACGCGATGCGAGAGGGGTGTCTCGGTGCCAGTCTTTGCCGGACCCGGCGCGGCCGAACCCGAACCGGGGCCATCCGGCTGTACCGCGTCGCCCGGCCGTCGGGGGCTCTCCTGCCCGCGCAACGAAACAGCCCCCGATCGGGTGATCGGGGGCTGTTTCACGTGAAACATCCGCAGAGCGGGACCGTACGGACTACTTGTCGGCGGGCTTCTCCGACGCGCCCGCACCCTTCGCGGCGACCGGCTTCCGCAGCTGGATGTTCAGCTCGCGCAGCCGGGACTCGTCCAGCTCGGTCGGCGCACCCATCATCAGGTCCTGGGCGTTGCCGTTGAGCGGGAAGGCGATCGTCTCGCGGATGTTGGGCTCGTCGGCCAGCAGCATCACGATGCGGTCGACACCCGGGGCGATGCCACCGTGCGGCGGGGCGCCGAGGCGGAACGCGCGGAGCATGCCCGCGAACTCGTGCTCGACGGTCTCGCGGTCGTAACCGGCGATCTCGAAGGCCTTGAGCATCAGCTCGGGCTCGTGGTTACGAATGGCGCCCGAGGACAGCTCGATGCCGTTGCAGACGATGTCGTACTGCCAGGCCAGGATGTCCAGCGGGTCCTTCTCCTCCAGGTCGGCCAGGCCGCCCTGGGGCATCGAGAAGGGGTTGTGCGAGAAGTCGATCTTCCCGGTCTCCTCGTCCTTCTCGTACATCGGGAAGTCGACGATCCAGCAGAACCGGAAGACGCCCTCCTCGAAGTGGCCGGCGCGCTTGGCGGCCTCGACCCGGACGACCGACATGATCTTGGAGACCTCGTCGAACTCGCCCGCGCCGAAGAAGACCGCGTGGCCCGGGACCAGCGAAAGGCGCTCGGTGAGCGTCTTGATGTCGGTCTCGGTGAGGAACTTGGCGATCGGTCCCGCCAGCGTGCCGTCCTCGCCCACACGCACCCAGGCCAGGCCCTTGGCGCCGTGCTCGACGGCGTACTCACCGAGGCCGTCGAAGAACTTGCGGGACTGGCCCGCGGTGTCCGGGACGGGCAGCGCACGGACGTGCTTGCCGGCGAACGCCTTGAACCCGGAGTCGGCGAAGACGTCCGAGATGTCGACGAGCTCCAGCTTGGCGCGCAGGTCCGGCTTGTCGTTGCCGTACTTCAGCATCGACTCGCGGAACGGGATGCGCGGGAACGGCGAGGTGACCTCGCGGCCGTTGCCGAACTCGGTGAAGAGCTCGGTCATCAGCTTCTCGATCGGCTGGAAGACGTCCTCCTGCTCGACGAACGACATCTCGACGTCGAGCTGGTAGAACTCGCCCGGCGAACGGTCCGCACGGGCGTCCTCGTCGCGGAAGCAGGGCGCGATCTGGAAGTAGCGGTCGAAGCCCGAGATCATCAGCAGCTGCTTGAACTGCTGCGGGGCCTGCGGCAGCGCGTAGAACTTGCCGGGGTTCAGCCGGGACGGGACGACGAAGTCACGGGCGCCCTCGGGGGAGGTCGCGGTGAGGATCGGGGTCGCCATCTCGTTGAAGCCGAGGGCCACCATCTTGGAGCGGATGGAGGCGATCACGGCCGAGCGCAGCAGGATGTTGCGGTGCATGCGCTCACGGCGCAGGTCGAGGAAGCGGTACTCCAGGCGCCGCTCCTCGTTGACGCCGTCCTCGGTGTTGATCGTGAAGGGCAGCGGGCCGGCCTCGCCGAGCACCTCGACCTCGGTGACCTCGATCTCGATCTCACCGGTCGGCAGCTCCGGGTTGACGTTGTCGGCGCCGCGCGCGGAGACCTTGCCGTCGATCCGGACGACGGTCTCCTTGGTCAGCTTCGCCAGGGCGTCGTTGCCGGGGGTGCCGGGGCGGGCGACGAGCTGCACCAGACCGTAGTGGTCGCGCAGATCGATGAAGAGGATGCCACCCAGGTCTCGGCGATTGTGCAGCCAGCCGCTCAGCCGGACGTCGGTGCCGACGTCAGAGGCGCGGAGCTCGCCGCAGGTGTGGGACCTGTACCGATGCATCGTCGTTCATCCAGTCTTCGCGGTTGGGGGTGGAATGAGCCACCCCAGGCTACCGCCCGGGGCCGGGCCCCTTCATTTCCCTTTACCGCCCGCTCCCGACCCGGGCCCGCAGTCGGCGCCCCCTCGGTGGCGTACGGAGAGCACATCTTCCTAAAGTGGGGCAATGCGCACCGAGGAAGTCCTGGCCGCGATCGCGACCGGCCTGTGGCGCTGGGACAACGCAGCCGGCACGGTCACGCTCGACGCGGAGGCGGCCCGGCTGCTCGGCCTGCCCGCCGAGCCCGGCAGCTACCGGGAGGCGGCGGTGCGCTCCCGTTTCCACCCGGTCGACTGGAACGAGATCTACGGCGTCGTGAACCTGGCCGTCGCCGAGGGCACCCTGGCCGAGGCCCGGCTGCGGATCGTGGACGAGCGGGGGAAGGTGCTGCGTACCGTACGCAGCCGCTCCAAGCCGGTCGTCGCGACGGACGGGGACCGGGAGAACTACGTGCTCATCGGCACGCTCCAGGAGGTCGCCGAGCCGCAGCTGGGGTCGTCCGGCCCCCACACGCCGATCACCGGGGACTGGCGCAGGTCCCGGGAGGCGTTCCTGCTGGACGCCGGGCGGGCGCTGGCGGAGGCCCGGTCCACGGAGGAGGTGCTGCGGGTCGCCGCGTCCCTCTCCATGCCCGGCTTCTCCCCGGACGGGCTCGCGGTCTTCGGCTCGGTCGGGGAGCGGCTGACGATCATCGGGCACCACGGGCAGAGCGCGGCCGACGAGGACCCCTTCACCGACATGCCCCTGGACACCGACTACCCGGCCGCCGAGGTCGTCCGCACCGGCCGCGCCATCTACCTCCCCTCCCCCGAGGAGTACCGCCGCCGCTACCCCGCCACCTGGCCGCTCGCCCGGCGCTTCGGGCGGCGGTCCTGGGCGTATCTGCCGCTGGTCTCCTCCGGCCGCACGATGGGCGCCTGGATGGCCGGGTTCCAGCACCCGGTGGGGTTCTCGCCCGACGAACGCGCGGTGCTCTCCACGGTCGCCCGGATGCTCGCCCAGGCGCTGGCCCGGGCCGGGGTCGCGGAGACCGAACGGGAGCTCTCGCTCGGCCTCCAGCGCTCGATGATGCCGACGCTGGGACCGGACATCCCCGGTATGACGGTCGCGGCGCGGTACGTACCGACCGGCGGCGGGCTCCAGGTGGGCGGCGACTGGTACGACATGATCCCGCTGCCGAACGGCCGGATCGCCCTGGTCATCGGTGACGTCCAGGGCCATGACGTGCGGGCCGCCGGGCTGATGGGCCAGCTGCGCATCGCCCTGCGCGCGTACGCCTCCGAGGGGCACCGCCCGGACGCGGTGCTCTCCCGGGCCTCGCGCTTCCTCTCCGGGCTGACGGACGCGTACGAGGGCGTGGCGGGCGACGACGAACCCTCGGCGCCGCGCTTCGCGACCTGCCTGTACGCGGAGGTGGACCCGGAGAACGGGACGCTGGACATCGCCCGCGCGGGCCATCCCGACCCGGTGGTGGTGAGCGCCGACGGCACCGCGGTGATCCGGCAGACGGCGGGCGGGCTGCCGCTCGGGATCGAGACGGACTCCGACTACCCCACCACCCGGGTGGTCCTGGAACCCGCCGAGACGATCATGTTCTGCACGGACGGCCTCATCGAGACCGGCGGCCACGACATGGCCACCGGCTGGGCCCGGCTGCAACCGGTCCTGGAGGAGCCCGCCGAGGACCTGGAGCAGATGGCCGACGCCCTGGTCCAGGCCGTGCACGGGCCGACCTCGCACTACACGACCGGGCCGCTCGCGGACCGCCGCGAGGACGACATCGCGGTGCTGGTGCTGCGGCGGGAGAGAGCGCGGGCGCCTCAGACGCCGATGCGCCGCAGCGTCATGACGATCGCGCAGGCCGAGCCCGAGCGGATCTCGGTGGGCCGGCAGCTCGTACGGGAGCTGCTGCACGACTGGAAGGACCCTGAGCAGGTCGACTCGGCGGTCCTGATGGTCTCGGAGATGGCCACCAACGTGCTGGTCCACACGGACGGCGACGCGCTGATGGCGGCGGAGGTCTCCGGGGAGCGGGGGGAGCGGCGGCTGCGGGTGGAGGTGGCCGACGCGAGCGACGAGCTGCCGCACAAGCGGAGGCCGGGGGAGATGGCTTCCAGCGGGCGGGGGCTGGTGCTGATGGAGATGCTGGCGGATGCGTGGGGGGTGGATCCGCGGGGGGAGGGGAAGTCGATCTGGTTCGAGCTGTACGAGTCGGCTGAGCCGGGGGAGTTGGGGGCGCTCTGAGGGGCCCGGGGCCCTGATTGCTGCGGGGCCACCCCCGTAACGGTTCCGTCCTCAAACGCCGGACGGGCTGGGATTGCCGCCGGAGCGCCTGCGTAGCTCGCCCAGTACGCCGAAAGCCGCCGCGCACATCGGGACGGCGAGCAGCATGCCCATCAGCCCGGCGACGCTCGCTCCCGCCGTCAGCGCGATCATGATCATCGCGGGGTGCATCTGCACCGTACGGCTCTGGATCACCGGCTGGAGCACATGCCCCTCAAGCACCTGGACCGCGAGGACCACCCCCAGCGCCCACAGCGCGATCACAAGCCCCCGGTCGGCCAGCGCGACCAGGACGGCGACGGCGCCGGAGAGGAAGGCCCCGAGGTACGGGATGTAGGCGCCGACGAAGACCAGCGCGCCCAGCCCCACCGCCCCCGGCACACCCAGGATCAGCAGGCCCACCGTGATGCACACGGCGTCGATCAGGGCGATGAACGTGGTGCCGCGCATGAAGCCCTCGACGGCCTCGAACGCCCGGCGCCCCATCGCCTCCACCAGGTCACCGGTGCCGCGCGGGGCCACCGCGTGCGCGAGGTCCACCGCCCGGTCGGAGTCCCGCAGGAAGAAGAAGGTCAGCAGGAGAGCCAGCACACTGGTCGCCACCAGTGTGCCGACCAGGCTGATACCGCTGAGCAGGCCCCCCGCGGCGCTCGCGCCGAACTTCTCGACCAGGTTCCTGGCGTTGTCGGCGAGGCTGTCGACGTCGGTGTTGCCGCCGATGTCGAGGTGGTCGACGACCCACTGCCCGGCGTCCTTCAAAGAGCGGACGATCTGGTCGCCGGAGTCGACGAGGGCGGTGACCACGATGTACCCGGCTCCGCCCACCACCGCGACGAGCGCCGCACAGGTCAGCCCGGCGGCCAGCGACCGGTTGAGCCGGCGGGCGACGAGCCAGCGGTGCACGGGGCCCAGCAGCGCGGTGCCGAGGAGGGCGAGCAGCACCGGCGTGACCGCGGTCTTGAGGGCGACGACCAGCCAGATCGCGACGGCGGCGACCCCCGCCACCAGCAGGACGACACCGCACCATGCGGCCGCGCGGCGGGCGCCGTCGGGCAGGAGGGGCTTGGAAGCAGGCACCCTCCCACCCGATCACGGTGTACGCCGGTGGGCCCGCCCGCCGCCACCGTACGGGTGACGGGCCGTCAGGCACGACCGCCCTCACCTTCACATGCCGTGAACGGCCGGGACCGCCCCAGGCGTCACATGCCGTGGACCGCCGGGACCGTGCCGAGGCGGCCGGCCTGGAAGTCCTCGAAGGCCTGCTTCAGCTCGGCCTGACTGTTCATCACGAACGGTCCGTAGTGGGCCATCGGCTCCCGGATCGGACGGCCGCCGAGGAGGACGATCTCCAGGTCCGGGGTGTTCCCGTCCTGCTTCTCGTCCGCGCGGACGGTCAGCGAACCGCCGCTGCCGAACACCGCGGTCTGCCCGAGGCGGATCGGACGGCGCTCCTCGCCGACCGTGCCGCGCCCGGCCAGGACGTACGCGAGGCCGTTGAAGTCCTCGCGCCAGGGCAGGGTCACCTCGGCGCCGGGCCGGACGGTGGCGTGGATCATCGTGATCGGGGTGTGGGTGATGCCGGGCCCCTGGTGTCCGTCGAGCTCACCGGCGATGACCCGGAGCAGCGCGCCGCCGTCCGGGGAGGCGAGGAGCTGGACCTCGCCGCCGCGGATGTCCTGGTAGCGCGGGTTCATCATCTTGTCGGCCTTGGGCAGGTTCACCCAGAGCTGGAGGCCGTGGAAGAGCCCGCCGGACAGGACGAGCGACTCCGGCGGCGCCTCGATGTGCAGCAGCCCCGACCCGGCGGTCATCCACTGGGTGTCGCCGTTCTCGATGGTGCCGCCGCCACCGTTGGAGTCCTGGTGGATGAAGGTGCCGTCGATCAGGTACGTGACGGTCTCGAAGCCGCGGTGCGGGTGCCAGGGCGTGCCCTTCGGCTCGCCGGCGGCGTACTCCACCTCACCCATCTGGTCCATCATGATGAACGGGTCGAGGTGCTGGTAGTTGATCCCCGCGAACGCGCGGCGGACCGGGAAGCCCTCGCCCTCGAATCCGCTCGGCGCCGTGGTGACGGCGAGCACGGGGCGGGCCACGGCGTCACCCGAAGCGGCCACCTTGGGCAGGGTCAACGGGTTTTCGACGGTCACTGCGGGCATGGGAGCCACCTCCGGGCGAGTCTTCTGGAATTAATTTAGTTGAATGGTGAACATCCTGCAAGGCGTGCGGCATTCCCGGTGCGCTCCGAGGTGCTCCCGACAGCGGAAAGGGCCTGCGCCGATCCCGGCGCAGGCCCTAGCCCGAAAAAGATGAAACCGCAGGTCAGCGATGCGCCGACTCTCGACTATCCGTACATGCGGCGCATCGCGAAGTCGACCATCTGCTCGACCGCCTTGGCGTCGAAGACCATCCGGTGATCGCCCTCCATGTCCAGGACGAAGCCGTACCCCGTGGGCAGCAGGTCGATCACCTCGGCGCCGGTGATCACGAAGTACTTGGACTCCTTGCCCGCGTAGAGCCGCAGCTCCTTGAGCGTGGTGAACATCGGGATCACGGGCTGCTGCGTGTTGTGCAGCGCCAGGAAGCCGGGGTTGTCACCGCGCGGGCAGTAGACCTTCGACGTGGCGAAGATCTGCTGGAAGTCCTCGGCGGAGAGGGAGCCGGTGGTGAAGGCCCGTACCGCGTCGGCCAGGGAGGGCGGGGAGGGCTCGGGATACAGCGGCTGCTCACCGTAGCCGCCACCCATCTGCCCCATCTGGCCCATCTGACCCATCTGCTGCTGAGCACCAGGGTTCTGGTCGTAGCCGTACATGCTGCAAAGAGTAATCGGACACATCTACGGCTTGAGGGGTTGCGCCTTATTACTGACGGGTAGCATCATCGTAGAGGTCAGCTGATACACCCGCGTCTGCCTGTCCCCACGCCTGCCTGTCGCCCGACCCGCATCACTCCCCGGGGCGCTGCGCGCCACTGCTATTGATTACGGAGCCTTCCCATGGGGCACTACAAGTCGAATCTCCGCGACATCGAGTTCAACCTCTTCGAGGTCCTCGGGCGCGACAAGCTGTACGGCACCGGTCCGTTCGCGGAGATGGACGTCGACACCGCGAAGAGCATCCTCGGCGAGGTCGTCCGCCTCGCGGAGAACGAGCTCGCCGACTCCTTCGCCGACGCCGACCGCAACCCGCCGGTCTTCGACCCGGAGACCAACACCGCGCCGGTCCCGGAGAGCTTCAGGAAGTCGTACCAGTCCTTCATGGACTCGGAGTACTGGCGCCTGGGCCTGCCCGAGGAGATCGGTGGCACCACCGCGCCCCGCTCCCTGATCTGGGGCTACGCGGAGCTGCTGCTGGGTGCGAACCCGGCCGTGTGGATGTACTCCTCCGGTCCCGCGTTCGCGGGCATCCTCTTCGAGGAGGGCACCGAGGAGCAGAAGAAGGTCGCGGAGATCGCCGTCGAGAAGCAGTGGGGCTCGACGATGGTGCTGACCGAGCCGGACGCCGGCTCCGACGTAGGCGCCGGGCGGACGAAGGCCGTGCAGCAGGAGGACGGCTCCTGGCACATCGAGGGTGTGAAGCGCTTCATCACCTCGGGCGAGCACGACATGTCCGAGAACATCCTCCACTACGTGCTGGCGCGCCCCGAGGGCGCGGGCCCCGGCACCAAGGGCCTCTCGCTCTTCCTGGTCCCGAAGTACCACTTCGACTGGACCACCGGTGAGCTGGGCGAGCGCAACGGTGTGTACGCGACGAACGTCGAGCACAAGATGGGCCTCAAGGCCTCCAACACCTGCGAGATGACCTTCGGCGACCGCCACCCCGCCAAGGGCTGGCTGATCGGCGACAAGCACGACGGCATCCGCCAGATGTTCCGCATCATCGAGTTCGCCCGCATGATGGTCGGCACGAAGGCCATCGCCACCCTCTCCACGGGCTACCTGAACGCGCTGGAGTACGCCAAGGAGCGCGTCCAGGGCACGGACCTCTCGCAGTTCATGGACAAGACGGCGCCCAAGGTCACCATCACGCACCACCCCGACGTGCGCCGCTCGCTCATGACGCAGAAGGCGTACGCCGAGGGCATGCGCTCCCTCGTGCTGTACACGGCCACCGTCCAGGACGCGATCCAGGAGAAGGAGGCCGCGGGCGAGGACGCCAAGGCGCTCAACGGCCTCAACGACCTCCTGCTGCCGATCGTGAAGGGGTACGGCTCCGAGAAGTCCTACGAGCAGCTGGCGCAGTCGCTCCAGACGTTCGGCGGCTCCGGGTACCTCCAGGAGTACCCGGTCGAGCAGTACATCCGGGACGCCAAGATCGACACCCTCTACGAGGGCACGACGGCCATCCAGGGCCAGGACTTCTTCTTCCGGAAGATCGTCCGCGACCAGGGCGTCTCGCTCAACACGCTCTCCGAGGAGATCAAGAAGTTCCTCGCGGGCGCCCAGGGCAACGAGGAGCTGGCGCCCGCGCTGGACTCGCTCGCCAAGGCGGCCGTGGACCTGGAGGCGATCGTCGGCACGATGATCACCGACCTCACCGCGACCGGCGAGGACGTCAAGAACATCTACAAGGTGGGCCTCAACACCACCCGCCTGCTGATGGCCTCCGGCGATGTCGTCGTCGGCTACCTGCTCCTCAAGGGCGCGACCGTGGCGGCCGAGAAGCTGCCGACCGCCTCCGCCAAGGACGTCGCCTTCTACCAGGGCAAGATCGCCGCCGCGAAGTTCTTCGCCGCGAACATCCTCCCGGGCGTCTCGGCCGAGCGCGCGCTCGCCGAGAACGTCGACAACTCCCTGATGGAGCTGGACGAGGCCGCGTTCTAGGGAATCGCTCGCCTGTTTCGTCAACATGCGCCGCCATCCGGAATTCGTTCGGGTGGCGGCGCTGTCGTATCAGCTGGGTAGGCGGGGCCGCTGAGCCCACAATCCCATCCATGGGAGAGACCATGGCCGCCGAGGAACTGCCCGATCACTCGCTGTACCGCCAGCCGGACGGCTCGAGGTGGCCGGTCCCACCACCGGCCGGCTACACAGTGGACGACTTCTTCACGCTCGACCTCCCGCCGCACACCGAGCTGATCGACGGGAGCCTGGTCTTCGTCGGTCCGCAGCGGGCATTCCACACGCTGACGATGTACCTGCTGGAGCAGGGACTGCGGCAGCACGTCCCGAACGGTCTCCGCCTGCGTCGGGAAATGGCAGTGGTGCTGGGCAAGAGAAATGTCCCGGAGCCGGATGTCGTCGTGGTCGAGGCAGAAGCAGTCAAGAGCCGACGCCAGAACCGCTACCAGGCCGCCGACGTCCTCCTCGCCGTGGAAGTCGTCTCCCCCGACTCCGAGGACCGCGACCGGGACACCAAGCCGCACAAGTACGCGGCGGCCGGAATCAAGCACTTCTGGCTCGTCGAGATGACCGGCGAGAACGACCGCCCCATGGTCATCACCTACGAGCTCGACCCGGTCAACAAGACGTACGTCTCCACCGGCGTCCACCACGACCGCCTCAAGCTCTCCGCCCCGTACGACATCGACATCGACCTGACCGCGATCGACGAGCTGTAGCCCCCGGGGAGCACCGCGACGGTCACCGGATACCGGACGCGGGTCCCTCGATACAGTGAAGACCATGAGTTCTCGCCACCGGTTCGACCGTGCGCACACCGATGATCTGATGTCCTTCCTGGCGGCGAGCCCGTCCCCGTACCACGCCGTGGCCAACGCGGCCGCCCGGCTTGAGGTGGCCGGATTCCGCCAGGTCGAGGAGACCGCCGCCTGGGACGCGACCGCCGGCGGGAAGTACGTGCTCCGCGGCGGAGCGATCATCGCCTGGTACGTCCCGGAGGGAGCGACCGCGCACACCCCGTTCCGGATCGTCGGCGCGCACACCGACTCCCCGAACCTGCGGGTGAAGCCGCTGCCCGACACCGGATCCCACGGCTGGCGCCAGATCGCCGTCGAGATCTACGGCGGCACGCTGCTGAACACCTGGCTCGATCGGGACCTGGGCCTCGCGGGGCGGATCTCGCTGCGGGACGGCACCCACCGGCTGGTCAACATCGACCGGGCGCTGCTGCGGGTGCCGCAACTGGCCGTGCACCTGGACCGGTCGGCCAACACCGACGGCCTCAAGCTCGACCGGCAGCGCCACATGCAGCCGATCTGGGGGCTCGGGAACGTGGAGGAGGGCGACCTGATCCGCTTCGTCGCCGAGGAGGCCGGCGTCGACCCCGAGGACGTCACCGGCTGGGACCTCATGCCGCACGCCATCGAGCCGCCGTCCTACCTGGGCCGCGACCGGGAGCTGGTCGCCGGGCCCCGCATGGACAACCTCCTGTCCGTGCACGCCGCGACCGCCGCCCTGGCCGCCGTCGCCGGACAGCCGGACGAGGAGCTCCCGTACATCCCCGTGCTTGCTGCCTTCGACCACGAGGAGAACGGCTCGCAGTCCGACACCGGGGCCGACGGGCCGCTCCTGGGCACGGTCCTGGAGCGCTCGGTCTTCGCCCGGGGCGGTACGTACGAGGACCGCGCCCGCGCCTTCGCAGGAACGGTCTGCCTCTCCTCCGACACCGGCCACGCCGTGCACCCCAACTACGCCGAGCGGCACGACCCGACGCACCACCCGGTCGCCAACGGCGGGCCGATCCTCAAGGTCAACGTCAACATGCGGTACGCCACCGACGGCAGCGGCCGGGCGGTGTTCGCCGCCGCCTGCGAGAAGGCGGGCGTGCCGTGGCAGACGTTCGTCTCCAACAACTCGATGCCCTGCGGCACGACGATCGGCCCGATCACCGCCGCCCGGCACGGCATCCAGACCGTGGACATCGGGGTCGCGATCCTCTCCATGCACAGCGCCCGTGAACTCTGCGGGGCGGACGACCCGTATCTGCTGGCGAACGCGCTCACGGCGTTCCTGACGGACTGACACCCACACTCAACGAGCGCCCCGGACATGGTTGTTGTCCGGCCGGGTACCCGACCCGTACACCGGTCCGGATTCACCGGATCGTCAAGGAGGCGGGATTCATGGGACTCGGAGGATGCATTCTCCTGATCGGTGGTGGCGCGATTCTGGCGTTCGCGACCGACTGGAAGGTGGACACCGTCAATGTCGACCTGGTCGGCTGGATCATGATGCTCGTCGGCCTCATCGGGGTCTTCGTCTACATGAGCATCGCGCGCCGTCGGCGCATGGTCGTGCCGCCCACCACCACGGTCGTCCAGGACGACCAGCAGCGCTACCACTGACCGGCGGCCGCGGCCGGGCGACAGAGGCGAGGACCCGGCCCGTCCGACGGCCGAAAACCGGCGCCTACCAGGCGTGACCCCGGCGTCCGGCGCCTGGCGGCCCCGATATTCTGGAACGGATCCCGCGCCCCCACCGCGGGCGCGTCCCGCCCGGAAGGGGAGCCGCTCGTGGAGTTCCGGCTGCTCGGCACGGTCTCTGTCGAAACGCTCACCGGTCCCCTGCCGCTCGGACCCGCGAAACGGCGCAGCCTACTGGCCGCGCTCCTGCTGTCCCCCAACACCCCGGTCACCGTCGGCAGGCTGACGGACTCCCTGTGGGACGACGAACCCCCGCTGCACGCCCGCAGCGTAATCCAAGGGCACGTCTCCCGTCTCCGTGCCCTCCTGGTGGGCGCGGACGCGGAGGCGTACGGAGTGGAACTGGCCACCGTCGGCGACGCGTACGTCCTGCGGTTGCCGGAGACCCTGCTGGACTCGCAGCGGTTCGAGGAACTGCTGATGCTGGCGCGGGAGCAACGCTCCCCCGCTGACACGGTCCTGATGCTCAAGGAGGCCCTGTCCCTGTGGCAGGGCCCCGCGCTCAGCGGCGCCCTCACCGGTCCGCCGCTCAGGGCGGCCGCGCACTCGCTGGAGGAGTCGCGGCTGGCGACGGTCGAGCACCTGGCCCGCACGTACGGGGCGCTGGGCGAACACCACCGCGCGGCGGCCCTGCTGGCGGCGGAGACGGCGGCGCACCCGCTGCGGGAGTCGCTCGCGGCGGCGCTGATGCTGGCCCTGTACCGGGTGGGACGCCAGTCGGAGGCCCTGGACCGCTTCCACCGCACCCGGCGGCTGCTCGCGGACGAGCTGGGCGTCGACCCGGGCCCCGGACTCGCCGACGCGTACGCGCTGATCCTGCGGGGGGAACCGGGACCTGCCGAGCCCGGGGACGGAGGCGTCCCGGAGCCCGTGAGCGCCACCGGGCCCCGGCCCGGGACGGCGCCCACGGCCGTACCCGACCAGGCCGCCCCCGTACGCAATACCGATCCCCATCCCGGCCCCGGCCCCGCTCCCGCCGCCAGGTCCGGCAACGCAGCAGCCCTCACCGCGGTCGACGACGCGGCCGCCGACCTCCTCCCCCGCGCCCCTCGCGGCTTCCACGGGCGCGGGCCCGAACTGGCCGCGCTCACCCGGGCGGCGGCGGGCGAGGCACCCGTCTGTCTGGTCACCGGCCCTGCCGGGGTGGGCAAGACCGCGCTGGCCCTCCAGTGGGCGCACCGAAGCCCCGCGCTCTTCCCGGAGGGGCGGCTCTTCGCCGACCTGCGCGGGTTCAGCGAGGCCGGGGAGGCCGCGCTCATCGACGTACTGCGGGAGTTCCTGCTCGCGCTCGGTGTCGCACCGCGCCGGGTCCCGGAGTCCGTCCAGGCCGCGGCCGCGCTCTTCCGGTCGCTGACGGATCGGCGCCGGCTGCTGGTGATCCTCGACAACGCCCGCGACTCCGCCACCGTCCGGCCGCTGCTCCCGGGCGGCAGCGACTGCGTCACGCTGGTCACCAGCCGCCACCGGCTGGAAGGGCTGATCGCCTCGGACGCCGCCCGGCCCGTCCCGCTCGACACCCTCGAACCCCACGACGGGACGGCCCTGTTCGCCGGGGTGCTCGGCGAGGAGCGGGTCCACGCCGAACCCGTGGCGGCCCGCCGGCTCGCCGAGCTCTGCGGCGGACTGCCGCTCGCCCTGCGCGTCACCGCCGCCCGGCTGGCCGGACGCCCGCGCTGGACGCTCGCCGCGCTGGCCGACGAACTGGCCGACGAGCGCTCCCGGCTGGCCTACCTCGACGTGGACGACACCGGGGTCGCAGCCGCCCTGCGGCTGACCGTCCAGCACCTGCCGCCCGAAGCGGTCCACCAGTTCGCCCGGCTCGGCCACCATCCCGGCGGCCACTTCGACCCGTACACGGCCGCCGCGCTGGCCGGGACGGACCCGGTCACCGCCACCGCCGCGCTGGAACGGCTGGCCGCGGCCCACCTCGTCACCGAGACCGCGCCCGGGCACTGGGTGCTGCACGACCTGGTGCGCCTGTACGCCCGCGGGCTCGACCCGGCCGCCGCGTCCGAGGCGCTGGCCCGCGTACTCGACCATTACATCGCCACCGCCCTGGTCGTCGCCGACACCGCGGAGCCCGGCGGCGAGCCCTGCTTCGTCCTGCCGGACGACTACCGTCGCCCCTCCGCCGTACGGGACTTCGCCGACCGTACGGCCGCGATGCGCTGGCTGGCCGCCGAGCGGGACGACCTGGCGCTGGCCGCCGTCGCCGCCCGGGCCGCGGGGCTCGACGACCGGGCGTGGCGGATCATCCTGCTCCAGTGGCCGCAGGTGGTGTGGCGGGCCCGGGACAGCTGGTCCCCGCTGCTGGAGCTGGCGCTCGACTCGGCGCGCGCGGGTAAGGACGCGTACGCCGAATCGCGGGTGCTCACCCTGCTGGGCTGGGTGCTGACGGAGGAGGGCCGGACTGGCGAGGCCGCCGCCCTCCTGGAGCGCTCGCCCCTGCTCGCCCGCCAGGCCGGCGACCCGCTGGGGGAGGCGACCGCGCTGATCAATCTGGCGGTCGTCCAGGCCGAACTGGGTGAGCTGGACACGGCACAGGAAGGGTGCGTACAGGCCGTCGAGCTGGCCCGTACGGAGGGGGACCGGCACACCGAGATGCTCGCCCTCCAGCACCTCGCCCGGATGCAGCTCACCGCGGGACGCCCCGAGGATGCCCTGGCGTCCGCCCGGACGGCGCTCGACCTGGGACCCGAGCACGAGGAGGTGGCCCGCCGGACCCTGCTGCTGGCCGTCAGCGGCGAGGCCCGCGTCGCGCTCGGCGAGGAGGACGAGGGCATACGGCTGCTGGACCGGGCGGCGACGGAGGCGGAGCGCGCCGGGTACGACGAGGGGGCCGTACGGGCGCTGGGACCGCTGCTGCGCGTGACGGCACGGGCCGACCACCGGCGACGGCACGAAGAGGCTCTGCGACGGCTTTCCGGCGAGGGCTGAGCGCCGAGCGCGGCGGGCCGGGACACCACCCGGTACGCGAGCCACCCGGACGTCAGCCGGACGTCAGCGATACGTGAGCGGCGGCGGGCAGAGTCATCCCTGTCAGCAACCCGGGGCGGTCGTCTCGACCGGGCGTCCGTCCCACCACCACTCCCGGGGGAGCCTCCGTGCGTACGTTCCGCAACCGCAGCACCGTCCTGGCCGCCACGACCACCGCGGTCCTGGCCCTCACCCTCACCGCCTGCGGTGACAACGACACCGGCACCAAGTCCGCCGGTCCGGCGGTGAGCGCCGGCGCGACGGTCGCAGCGCAGCCCGGGTCGGAGAAGGCCACCGACGACGCGCAGGAAACCGGGACCACCGGGTCCGGCGGCACCGAGCAGGCCGTCGGCACGGCCAAGGGCTCCGGCACCACCGGGTCCGCCTCTTCCTCCGGCGGCACTTCGGGTGCCTCCGCCCCCCTCTGCACCGCGCAGGGCCTCCAGATCACCGCCGAGCGCCAGGACGGCCCGCCCTACACCCACCTCACGCTGACCGCGAAGAACACCTCCGGCGCCGGCTGCGAGATGAAGGAATACCCGCACATCCACTTCCTGGACAACGCGCGGGGCATCGTCCCGCCCGTCGCCAAGAGCAAGCCGGCGGTCCCGGTGATCCTGGAGCCCGGTCAGTCCGCCTATGCAGCGGTGCGCATGTCCGAGGGTGGCCGGAAGGAGAGCACCGAGACGGTGAAGGAGTTCACGGTGACGCTGAAGGCCAACGGGGGCGGGGCGGCGGTCGTGAAGTCCCCCGCCCCCGAGGGCCTCGCCGTCAACCCGCAGAAGTGGGCCACCGGCTACTGGACCGCCGAGCTGCGCAACGGCGCCGACGAGTTCTGAGCCGTCGGCGCCACCGGCCACCAGCCCTCAGCAAGGGCTGTCCATCCCTGCCAGCACCAGCGGCAGCCGGGGCGTTCCCTCAGCGGTCACGCGGACGGGGACGCCCCAGTCCTGCTGGTGGACATGGCAGGCCGGGTACTCGTTGGCCGGGTCGTCGTCGCAGGACGCCGCCATCGCGGAGACGTGCAGCACGCCCTCGGTGACCCCGTCCGCGAGGACCAGGTCGCGCCCGAGGTCCGTGCCCGCGCCGGAGCCCTCGGCGAGCAGCTCGGGCGGGGTGGCGGAGACCAGCAGCCGGGTGGACGGCCCGTACCGGGTGTCCAGCTTCTGGCCCGCCGGCGCCTGGAAGACCACATCGAGGCGGAGGGTGCCCGGGGCGATCTCGGTCGCGGCCCGCCGGGTGCGGTGCGCCTGCTCGGCGACGCGCACGGCCTCCTCGGGCAGGCGGAGACGGGTGAGGCGGTGGCGGGCGGACTCGACGACGACCAGGTCGCCGTCGACCAGCACCGCGTCGCTGGGCTCGCGGACGTCGGTGGCCAGCGTGGTGACCTCGTCGGTCGCGGGGTCGTAGCGGCGCAGGGCGTGGTTGTACGTGTCCGAGATCGCCACGGACCCGTCGGGCAGCGCGGTCACGCCGATCGGGTGCTGGAGCAGCGCCTGGGAGGCCGCCCCGTCGCGGTGGCCGAAGTCGAAGAGGCCGGTGCCGACGGCGGTGTGCACGTGCTCGTCCCGGTCGACCCAGCGCAGGGCGGAGGTCTCGGAGTCGGCGATCCAGAGCCGCTCGCCGTCGGCGGAGACCGCGAGCCCGGACGGCTGGGCGAACCAGGCCTCGGCGGCCGGTCCGTCGACCAGGCCCTCGTTGGTGGTCCCGGCGGCGACGCGTACGGCCTGGTCCTCGGGGTCGTACGTCCACAGCTGGTGCACGCCCGCCATGGCGATCCAGAGCCGGTCGCCGAACCAGGCCAGGTCCCACGGCGAGGAGAGGTCCACCTCGCGCGCCGGACCGCTGGTCGGGGTCCCCTGCCACCACTGGCGGCCGGTCCCGGCGAGGGTGCCGGTCACGCCGGTCGTGAGGTCCAGGGCGCGGATCGCGTGGTTGACGGTGTCCGCGACGGCGATGCGGCCGTCGGGGAGCACGGCGAGCCCCTGCGGCTCGCTGAACCGGGCCTCGTCCGGCCCGCCGTCGCTCAGCCCCCGCTCGCCCGTGCCGAAGTGCCGCCGTACGGTCTCGCCGTCCTCGTCCAGCTCGACCAGGCGGTGCCGGGTGGTGTCGGAGACGAGGAAACCGCCGTCGGGCAGGAGCAGCGCCTTGCCCGGGAAGCGCAGATGCGTGGCGACGGGCTCGGGCGCCACGTACGGGCCGTCGCCCCGGCGGAGCGTGCCCTTGGCCCCGTGCTCAGCCTCCAGCTCCTCGACCAGCTTCTCGATGGCGTGCGCGTGGCCCTCGCCCGCGTGCTGGGCGACGACATAGCCCTCGGGGTCGATGACGACGAGCGTCGGCCAGGCCCGGACGGCGTACTGCTTCCAGGTGGCCAGCTCGGGGTCGTCGAGCACCGGGTGGTGGACCTCGTACCGCTCGACGGCGTCGACGACGGCCTGGTGCTCGGCCTCGTGGACGAACTTCGGCGAGTGGACGCCGATGATCACCACGGTGTCGCGGTGCTTCTCCTCCAGCTCCCGCAGCTCATCCAGGACATGCAGGCAGTTCACACAGCAGAACGTCCAGAAATCGAGGATGACGATGCGTCCTCGCAGTTCGGAGAGGGTGTACTGCCGGTCGCCTGTATTGAGCCAGCCGCCCTTGCCGATGAGTTCGGGGGCGCGGACGCGTGCACGTGTTGCCATGCCACAAGTCAACACCGCCCCCACCTGCACGCATTCCGCCGGGGCCCGGGGGAATCTGTGTCGCATGAGACTTCTCGTGCGTGAGCGCCTGTTCGCCATCGGTGACGACTACTGGATCGAGGACACCGAGGGCCGCAAGGTCTTCCTGGTCGACGGCAAGGCCATGCGGCTGCGCGACACCTTCGAGCTCAAGGACGCCGACGGCCGGGTGCTGGTCGAGCTGCGCCAGAAGCTGATCAGCCTGCGCGACACCATGCTCATCGAGCGCGGCGGCGAGGAGCTGGCCAAGGTCAAGCGCAAGCGGCTCTCGCTGCTCCGCAACCACTACCGGGTGACCCTGGTGGACGGGACGGAGATCGACGTCAGCGGCAAGATCCTGGACCGCGAGTTCGCCATCGAGTACGACGGTGAGCTGCTGGCCCAGGTCTCGCGGCGCTGGCTGACGGTCCGGGACACGTACGGCATCGACGTGGTGCGGGAGGACGCGGACATCGCGCTGCTGATCGCCGTGTCGATGTGTGTGATCGTGCTGGCGGACAAGGAGCACGAGGACTGAGCGCGCCCTCGCGCGGGAGTTCGCTGTTTCACGTGAAACAGCGCGGGGGCTCAGGAACGTGCCGACGCATGGCGCGCTGCCGCCCGTCGGTCCGCCTGTACGAAGGCGGCTGCCGCAAGGGCGACGGTGGCCGCGAAGGAGACCGCGAGGGCGGGGTTGAGCCAGGACGGTACGACCCCGCTGGTGAACTCCCTGCCGTCGGGGGTGCGGCACAGGACGCGCAGCGGCAGAAACTGCACCTGTCGCGCGCCCACCTGTACGTTCTGAGGCCGATCGCCCGCGTCGCGGCACTGGTGCATGGGCGTCGAGTCCGCCCCCGACCCGGCCTCGCTGAGCGCGACGCCGACGAGGACGAGGCCGAAGAGGTAGAGGACGACCGTGACAGCGGCGGCGAAGATCGCCGTGCCACGGAGCAACGTCGATTCGGCACTGCCCGGTTCGGCCATGGCGCTCACTGTAGACAAGCGCCCCGGCCCCGTGCAGGGCAGTCCTCAGCTCGGCGGCGCGAGTCCCAGGCGGCGGTCCTTCAGCGCCGGGAACTGCTCCCGGGTCGCGCCCACCTTCGCCGGGTCGAACTCCACGGTCAGGATCTCCTCGTCCGACCCGGCCTCGGCGAGGACCTCGCCCCACGGGTCGACGACGATGCTGTGCCCGGCCTGCGGGATGTCGGCGTGGGTGCCGGCCGTGCCGACGGCGAGCACGTACGCCTGGTTCTCGACGGCTCGGGCCTGCGCGAGGAGCGTCCAGTGCGCGCGGCGGCGCTCGGGCCAGCCGGCCGCCACGACGAGCGTCTCGGCGCCCGCGTCGACGAGCCCGCGGAACTGCTCCGGGAAGCGCAGGTCGTAACAGGTGGCCAGGCCCAGGGTGGTCTGCGGCAGGGCGACGGTCACCAGCTCCTCGCCCGCGCCCATCATCACCGCCTCGCCCTTGTCGAAGCCGAAGCGGTGGATCTTGCGGTAGACCGCCGAGCGCTCGCCGTCCGGTGAGAAGACGAGCGTGGTGTTGTAGAGGGTGCCGTCCGGCGCGCGCTCGACGAAGGAGCCCGCGTGCAGCCAGACCCCGGCCTCGGCGGCCGCCTTGGCCATCACCTCGTGGGTGGGGCCCTGGAGCGGCTCGGCCTCCTCATCGAACACGGTGTAGGCGAACGCCCCGACCGGCCAGAGCTCGGGAAGGACGACCAGGTCGGAGCCGCGCTGGGCGACCACCAGGGAGGCCGCTCGCTGCCGCCGGGCCTCGACGGATTCGTCCGGGTCTACTGCGATCTGGATGAGGGAGGCGCGCACACTACCACCGTCCTGGCATTCGAGCCGTCAACACGGGCCTACGATCGTCACACGAAAGCACTGCCGGGGTGCCTGCTCGCAGCGTAACTTAGGCGACTGAACCTCCACGTAGCCCGCAGCCCGCAGCCCACGACAGCGTCGTCCGTGCCGGCCCGCCCGCCGGCACTCCCTGCTCTCCAGCCCATGCACCGAAGAACCGCCGAGGGGTCCCGTGACCGTCCATCCCATCCTCCAGACCTACGCCGACTCCGCGACTCACTCCATCGAAGCGATAGCCGACCTGGTCAAGCCACTCGCGGAGGGGGAGTGGAACCGCCGTACGCCGTGCCCCGGATGGTCGGTGCGGGACATCGTGTCGCACGTCATCGGCATGGAGTGCGAGATGCTCGGCGACCCGCGCCCGATCCACACGCTGCCGCGCGACCTCTACCACGTACAGAACGACTTCACCCGGTACATGGAGATGCAGGTCGACGTCCGGCGCCACCACACCGCGCCCGAGATGACGTCCGAGCTGGAGTACGTGCTCATCCGCCGTGCCCGGCAGCTCCGCAACGAGTCCCGCGCCCCGGAGACGATGGTCCGCGCGCCCCTGGGCGCCGAGCAGACCCTCGAAGTGGCGCACAACATGCGGGCCTTCGACGTCTGGGTGCACGAGCAGGACCTGCGGGCGACGCTCGGTCAGCCGGGCAACCTGGACTCCCCCGGCGCGCACATCACCCGGGACGTCCTGCTCACCGCGCTGCCGAAGGTGGTCGCGAAGGACGCGGGCGCCCCGGCCAACTCGGCGGTGGTGCTGGACGTGCACGGTCCGGTGGAGTTCCTGCGGACGGTACGGGTCGACGCCGACGGCCGCGGTTCGATCGACGGCTCCCCCTCGCTGGGCCCGGCCGTGACCCTGTCGATGGACTGGGAGACGTACGTACGCCTCGCCTGCGGCCGGGTCCGCCACACGGCGGTCGCCGACCGGATCAAGGCCGAGGGCGACCAGGAGCTGGCCACCGCGATCCTGGACCACTTCGCCGTCACCCCGTAGCTCTCGGCGGCGCCCGCCCCGTACTTCACGGATGGGCGGGCGCGCCGCCGGGCACATCGGTGCACGGGTTACGCGGGTACGTGCACGGCCTCCACCCGGCTCACCACATGGTGATCGCGTTCCCTGAGCGCCGCGCGGCGGCGCAGCCGCAGGATCTGGGTGACGCCGAGCGCCTCCAGGACGAAGACCGAGGCGAAGGCGGCCCGGTAGTTGCCGCCCGTCGCGTCCAGCAGCACCCCGACGGCGAACAGTGTCGTCATGGAGGCGATGAACCCGCCCATGTTGACGATCCCCGACGCGGTGCCCTGACGCTCCGGTGGATTGGCGGGCCGGGCGAAGTCGAAGCCGACCATCGAGGCGGGCCCGCAGGCGCCCAGCACCACGCACAGGACGCTCAGCAGCCACATCGGCGTGTGATCGGCGGGATAGAAGATCGCGCAGGCCCAGAGAAGGGCGGTCGTCGCGACCGTGCCCAGGGCGATGGGGGTCCGTGCCTCGTGGTGGCGGGCGATGATCTGCCCGTAGACGAGCCCCACCACCATGTTGGAGAGCACCACCAGGGTGAGCAGCGTGCCCGCCGTACCCCGGCTGAGCCCCTGAGCCTCCACGAGGAACGGCATCCCCCAGAGCAGCAGGAACACCATCGCCGGGAACTGGGTGGTGAAGTGCACCCACATCCCGAGCCGGGTCCCCGGCTCCCGCCAGGCGGCGGCGATCTGCTTGCGGACGTACGCGCCGCCCGCGTGCTCGGCGGGCGGCGGCTCGTGCCCCTCGGGGTGGTCCTTGAGGAAGAGCAGCAGCAGAACGAGCACGACCACACCCGCCCCCGCACTGCCGGCGAAGGTCGTGGTCCAGCCGAAGCTGTGCAGCGCCCGCGCGATGAAGAGCGTCGAGACGAGGTTGCCCGCCATCCCGAACAGCGCGGCGACCTGGCCGATCAGCGGGCCGCGCCGGGCGGGGAACCAGCGGCTGCCGAGCCGCAGCACGCTGATGAACGTCATCGCGTCGCCGCAGCCGAGCAGGGCGCGGGCGGCCAGCGCCATGCCGTACGAGGGGGAGAGCGCGAAGCCGAGCTGCCCGACCGTGAACAGGACGGCCCCGATGGTGAGGACCCGCTTGGTGCCGAGCCGGTCGACCATCAGCCCCACGGGTATCTGCATGCCCGCGTAGACGAGGAGCTGGAGGATGGAGAACGTCGACAGGGCCGACGCGTTGACGTCGAACCGGTCGGCGGCGTCGAGACCGGCCACACCCAGGCTCGTACGGAAGATGATCGCGACGAAGTAGACCGCGACGCCGATCCCCCAGACCCGGGCGGCACGCCGGCCCCCGGGTGGGTCACCGGGCAGCGAGAGCGTGGGGGCGGCGGCCGAACTCACCGGTCCTCACCCCGGACCAGTACCCGCACCCGGCCGACATGGCGCCGCACGACCTGCGCGGCCCCCTCCGCGTCCCCGGCCCGGATCGCCTCCAGCAGTTCACCGTGCTCGGTGATGTTGGCCTCGATCCTGCCCGGGTGCGCCTCCATCACCGCGACGCCCATCCGCAACTGACGGTCCCGCAGCTGGTCGTAGAGGCGCGAGAGGATCTCGTTGCCCGCGTGCTTCACGATCTCGGCATGGAAACAGCGGTCCTTCACGGCCACCGCCGCCAGATCCCCGACCTCCGCCAGCTGCCGCTGCTCCTCCAGGAACTGTTCGAGCCGCGCGATCAGCTGCGCGGAGGCGGGCACGGCCTTGCGCGCCGCGAACTCCTCCACCAGCAGCCGGGTCTCCACCACGTCCTTGATCTCCTGCGCGGAGACGGCGAGGACGAGGGCGCCCTTCTTCGGGTAGAGCTTGATCAGCCCCTCGACCTCCAGCCGCAGCAGCGCCTCCCGTACGGGCGTACGCGACACCCCTACCGCGTCCGCGAGGCCCCCTTCGGTGAGCAGCGTCCCGCCCTCGTAACGACGGTCCAGGACCGCCTCCTTGATGTGCGTGTAGACGCGTTCGGCGGCGGGCGGCTGCTTGAGCGAGGTGTGGGGCGACCGGGCGGGGGCGGAGGGTGCGGCAGGCATGCCCACAGCATAGATACAACATGCACGCATGGAGCGGCCGCGTCCGGATTCCGGACCGGCCCCGGCGGGCCGCGAGGATCAATAGTTCAGGCTTTCCTGAATTCAGGATCAGCTGTACTGTCGTGCGCATGCTGACCGTCGCTTCCGACATCGAGGTGCTCGCACGGTTCGGCCGCGCGCTCGCCGACCCGATCCGCTGCCGCCTGCTGCTCGCGCTCCGCGAGGCCCCCGCGTACCCCTCCGACCTCGCCGACGCCCTGGGCATCTCCCGCCCCCGGCTCTCCAACCACCTGGCCTGCCTGCGCGACTGCGGCCTGGTCGTCACCGTGCCGGACGGACGCCGAGCGCGTTACGAACTGGCCGACGAACGCCTCGGCGACGCCCTGGACAACCTGCGCGCCGCCGTGGTCGCCGTCGAGACCGACCGCACCTGCGCGGACGCCGAGTCGGAAGGGTGCTGCTGAGCGATGACCGCGATATCCCTCGGCCCCTCCCCGGCCCGCCGTGACGCGCTCGCCCGCCGGATACGGCTGCTGGTCGTGGCGACGATCGCGTACAACGTCATCGAGGCGGCCGTCGCCCTCACCGCCGGAACGATCGCCTCCTCCAGCGCCCTGGTCGGCTTCGGCCTGGACTCCGTCATCGAGGTCTCCTCGGCCACCGCCGTCGCCTGGCAGTTCTCCGCCCGCGACCACGCGGTGCGCGAGGCCCGGGAGAGGGCCGCCCTGCGGGTCATCGCCCTCTCGTTCTTCGCCCTCGCCGCGTACGTCTCCGTCGACGCGGTCCGGGCACTGGCGGGCGACGGCGAGGCCGAACGCTCCGTCACCGGCATCGTGATCGCGGCCCTTTCCCTTGCGGTCATGCCGTTCCTGTCGGCCGCGCAGCGCCGGGCGGGCCGCGAACTCGGCTCCGCCTCGGCCGTCGCGGACTCGAAGCAGACCCTCCTGTGCACGTACCTCTCCGCCGTCCTCCTCGTCGGCCTCCTCCTCAACGCCACGCTCGGCTGGTCCTGGGCCGACCCGGTCGCCGCCCTCGTCATCGCCGTCATCGCGGTCAAGGAGGGCCGCGAAGCCTGGCAGGGCAAGGGCTGCTGCGCACCGGCGCAGACCTGCGGACACTGACGGCGGGGCCGGGCCGGCGCAGGACAACTGCGACCACGGTCAGGTTCAAGATCGCGGTCAAGGTCAAGTCTGCGCAAATTCACCCGTTCGGGAACACATCCATTCACCCGCCTCAGGAGTCTCACCCACCGAGCGGCACCCTTATGTGGCCGCATATCAGGGGCATTTGGAGCGTTCAGTTGAAAATCGGGATCAAGCGCATCAATCGCGTCACCATCATGAGCACCGTGGCACTCACCGCGGGTGCGGTGCTCGCGAGCGGCGCCTTCGCCTCGACGGCACAGGCCGCCGCGCCGCCGGTTCCGAAGATCGTCGCCAAGGGCGGCTTCGTGATGAACAGCGGCACCGGCAAGGCCCTTTACAGCAAGGCTGCGGACACCCGCCGCTCCACCGGCTCCACCACGAAGATCATGACCGCACTCGTGGTGCTGTCGCAGAAGAACGTGAACCTCAAGAGCAAGGTCACCATCCAGAAGGCGTACAGCGACTACATCGTCTCGAAGAACGCCTCGTCCGCCCGGCTCATCGTCGGCGACAAGGTCACCGTGGGCCAGCTCCTCTACGGCCTGATGCTTCCGTCCGGCTGCGACGCGGCGTACGCCCTGGCCGACAAGTTCGGCGCAGGCAAGACCCGTGCGGCCCGCGTGAAGTCGTTCATCGGCAAGATGAACTCCACGGCGAAGAGCCTCAAGCTGAAGAACACCCGCTTCGACTCGTTCGACGGCATAGGGGGAGGGAACAACTACTCGACCCCCCGTGACCTGACGATCATCGCCAACAAGGCCATGAAGAACTCCACCTTCCGCTCGATCGTCAAGACGAAGTCGACGAAGCAGAAGGTCACGACCAAGAGCGGTGGCTACCGCAACATGGCGTGGACCAACACCAACAAGATGCTCAGCAGCTACAGCGGCGCGATCGGCGTGAAGACGGGCTCCGGCCCGACCGCCAAGTACTGCCTGGTCTTCGCGGCGACGCGTAAGGGCAAGACCGTCATCGGTACGGTGCTCACCTCGTCCTCCGAGGCGAACCGCACGGCGGACGCGAAGAAGCTCATGGACTACGGGTTCAAGAAGTAGCCCACCCGCGCGTACGAGCAAGGGGCCCGGCCCGCACACATCGTGCGGGCCGGGCCCCTTCGCTTTCCGGCGATTCCGCTCTCTCCCGGCCGACGCCGGGCCGGCCGGGAGACGCGGTCACGCCCAGGTGATCAGTCGCTTCGGCTGCTCCAGGATCGCCGCCACATCGGCCAGCACCTTGGAGCCCAGCTCGCCGTCGACCAGGCGGTGGTCGAAGGAGAGCGCCAGCGTGGTGACCTGACGCGGCTTCACCTTGCCCTTGTGGACCCACGGCTGGAGCTTGATCGCGCCGACCGCCAGGATCGCGGACTCGCCGGGGTTCAGGATCGGGGTGCCCGTGTCGACGCCGAAGACGCCGACGTTGGTGATGGTCACCGTGCCGCCCGCCATCGCCGCCGGGGACGTCTTGCCGTCCCTCGCCGTGGCGACCAGCTCGCCCAGGGCCGCCGCGAGCTGCGGCAGCGTCTTGTCGTGCGCGTCCTTGATGTTCGGCACGATCAGACCGCGCGGGGTCGCCGCCGCGATCCCCAGGTTCACGTAGTGCTTCTGCACGATCTCCTGGTTGGCCTCGTCCCAGGCGGCGTTGACCTCGGGGTTCCGCTTGATCGCGACCAGGAGGGCCTTGGCGATGATCAGGAGCGGGTTGACCCGCACCCCCGCCATCTCCTTGTCCTCCTTGAGCTCCGCCACGAGCTTCATCGTGCGCGTCACGTCGACCGTGACGAACTCGGTGACATGCGGCGCGGTGAACGCGCTGCCCACCATCGCCTGCGCGATCGCCTTGCGGACTCCCTTGACCGGGATGCGGGTCTCGCGAGCCGAGGCCGTGGCGGCCGGTGCCTCGGTGACCACAGGCTCGGACGCCGAGGGAGCCGGGGCCGAAGGAGCCTCAGCAGCCACCGGAGTCGCCGCGGCGTGCACGTCCTCGCGGGTGATGATGCCGTCCTTGCCGGTCGGCACCACCGTCGCCAGATCGATCCCCAGGTCCTTGGCGAGCTTCCGTACCGGCGGCTTGGCCAGCGGGCGGCCGACCGGAGGAGCATCGACCACGGGAGCCGCAGAACCGTGCCCGTTCAGCTCGGCCTGGACCGCGGCCGCGACCGCGGCGGCCTCCGGCGCGGCCCCCTTGCGCGGGCGGCGCTTGGTGGAGGACTCGGCGACCCCGTAGCCGACCAGGACCGGCGTCCGGCCCTTAGGCTCCTCGGCGGGGGCGGCCTCGACCGGCTCCTGGGCGGGAGCGGCGGCCGGAGCGGGGGCATCCTCGCTCCCCGGCGCCACATCCACCGTGATGATCACCTCGCCGACGTCGACCGTCGTACCTTCGGCGAACCGCAGCTCGTGCACCACACCGTCGAACGGGATCGGCAGCTCCACCGCCGCCTTCGCCGTCTCGACCTCGCACACGACCTGGCCGTCGGTGACGGTGTCACCGGGCTGGACGAACCACTTGAGGATCTCGGCCTCGGTGAGCCCCTCGCCCACGTCGGGCATCTTGAACTCGCGGAAGCGAGCGGACGTTTGCGTCATCGTCGTCACGACCCCTCTCTTCTCAGTACGCAAGCGAGCGGTCGACGGCGTCGAGCACCCGGTCCAGACCCGGCAGGTACTCGTCCTCCAGCCGGGCCGGCGGGTAGGGCACGTGGTAGCCGCCGACCCTGAGCACCGGCGCTTCGAGGTGGTAGAAGCTGCGCTCGGTGATGCGGGCGGCGATCTCCGCGCCGGAGCCGTAGAAGACGGGCGCCTCGTGGACGACCACGAGCCGGCCGGTCTTCTCGACCGACGTCTGGATGGCGTCGAAGTCGATGGGGGACATCGAGCGCAGGTCCAGGACCTCGACCGACTTGCCCTCCTCCTGGGCGGCCGCGGCCGCTTCCAGGCAGACCTTCACCATCGGGCCGTACGCGACGAGCGTGAGGTCGCTGCCCTCGCGGACGCGTACCGCCTTGTGCAGCGGGCCGGGGATGGACTCGGTGTCGACCTCGCCCTTGTCCCAGTAACGCCGCTTGGGCTCGAAGAAGATGATCGGGTCGTCGCTCTGGACGGCCTGCTGCATCATCCAGTAGGCGTCGCTCGCGTTGGACGGCGAGACCACCTTGAGCCCCGCCACGTGGGCGAAGAGCGCCTCGGGGGACTCGCTGTGGTGCTCGACCGCGCCGATGCCACCGCCGTACGGGATACGGACGACGACCGGCAGCTTGATCTTGCCGAGCGCGCGGGCGTGCATCTTCGCGAGCTGCGTGACGATCTGGTCGTACGCGGGGAAGACGAAGCCGTCGAACTGGATCTCGACGATCGGGCGGTAGCCGCGCAGGGCCAGGCCGATCGCGGTGCCGACGATTCCGGACTCGGCGAGCGGGGTGTCGATCACCCGGTCCTCTCCGAAGTCCTTCTGGAGGCCGTCGGTGATACGGAAGACACCGCCGAGCTTTCCGACGTCCTCACCCATGATGAGGACCTTGGGGTCGGTGTCGAGGGCCAGCCGCAGCGACTCGTTGAGCGCTTTCGCGATGGACATCTTTTCCACGGCCATGGCTACTTGCCCTCCTCGGCGGAGTCTGCGAACGATGCCTGGTAGGCGGCGAACTGGGCACGCTCCTCGTCGACGAGGGAGTTGCCGTCGGCGTAGCCGTGCTCGAACAGGGACATCGGCTCCGGGTCGGGCATCGCCCGCACCACCTCGCGTACGCGCTTGCCGAGGGTCTCGCTCTCCGTCTCCAGCTCGGTGAAGAACGCCTCGTCGGCGAGCTTCTCCTTCTCCAGGTACGTGCGCAGCCGCAGGATCGGGTCCTTGGCCTCCCACGCGGCCCGCTCGTCGTCGGCCCGGTACTTCGTCGGGTCGTCGGAGGTGGTGTGGGCGCCCATGCGGTACGTGAACGCCTCGACCAGGGTCGGGCCCTCGCCGCGGCGGGCGCGCTCCAGCGCGGAGCGGGTGACCGCCAGACAGGCGAGTACGTCGTTGCCGTCGACCCGGACGCCGGGGAAGCCGTACCCCTGCGCGCGCTGGTAGAGCGGCACGCGGGTCTGGCGCTCGGTGGGCTCGGAGATGGCCCACTGGTTGTTCTGGCAGAAGAACACGACCGGGGCGTTGTAGACCGCGGAGAAGGTGAACGCCTCGGCCACATCGCCCTGGCTGGAGGCGCCGTCACCGAAGTACGCGACCACGGCCGAGTCCGCGCCGTCCTTGGCGACGCCCATGGCGTAGCCGGTGGCGTGCAGGGTCTGCGAGCCGATGACGATCGTGTACAGGTGGAAGTTGTTGGTCGTCGGGTCCCAGCCACCGTGGTTCACCCCGCGGAACATGCCCAGCAGGTTGGTGGGGTCGACCCCGCGGCACCAGGCCACGCCGTGCTCGCGGTAGGTCGGGAAGACGTAGTCGTCGTCGCGCAGCGCCCGGCCGCTGCCGATCTGCGCGGCCTCCTGGCCGAGCAGCGAGGCCCACAGGCCCAGCTCCCCCTGGCGCTGCAGTGCGGTCGCCTCGGCGTCGAAGCGGCGGGTCAGAACCATGTCCCGGTACAGACCGCGCAGCTCGTCCGCGCTCAGGTCGATGCTGTAGTCCGGGTGCTCGACACGCTCGCCCTCGGGCGTCAGCAGCTGCACGAGCTGGGGCTCGGAACTCTGTGGCGTCTTCGCGGCGCTGGTCCGCTTACTGGCGCGTCGCGGTTTACGCGCGGCGGCAGTGCTCTCCACGGTCACGTGCGTGCTCCTCCGTCGGTCCGGCCCCCGGGGTCTGCCGGGAACCAGTGCGGCTCGCCTGTGTCCGGACCCGTGCACGGGGTGGGTGCTTCTCGGCCGGGATACAGGCGTGACAGGTGCCCCGGCGAGCGCCCTGTCATAGGCACGTTACCCAGTGCATCGCATAACTGCGAAACCCTATCTGACCTGCGATTTTGCTTGGATTTCCAAGTAAATCGAAAAAATCGCGAAGCTCTGCTGGTCACAGCACTGGTAACAGCCTTGCAGGCCGCCGGAACAACGGCACGTTATCCCGTGGATCAGCGGCAGGGAAGAGCGGAGCGGAGGCGAGTATGTGAGACTGCGATCGTGCGCGAAGATGGAAAAATCACGGTATTTCTGCTCGACGATCACGAGGTCGTCCGGCGTGGCGTCCATGAGCTGCTGGCCTCCGAGCCCGACATCGAGGTGGTCGGCGAGGCGGGGACGGCCGCCGACGCGCTGGTCAGGATCCCGGCGACGCGTCCCGATGTGGCGGTGCTCGACGTCCGGCTGCCCGACGGCAGCGGCGTGGAGGTGTGCCGGGAGGTCCGTTCGCTGGACGAGAACATCAAATGCCTGATGCTCACCTCGTACGCCGATGACGAGGCCCTTTTCGACGCGATCATGGCCGGCGCGTCGGGATATGTGCTGAAGGCGATCCGGGGCAATGAACTGCTCAATGCCGTACGGGACGTCGCCGCCGGGAAATCCCTGCTGGATCCGGTGGCGACCGCCCGGGTGCTGGAACGGCTGCGTGACGGCGGCACCGCCAAGGGCGACGACCGGCTCTCGAACCTCACCGAACAGGAGCGCAAGATCCTGGACCTGATCGGGGAGGGGCTGACCAACCGGGTCATCGGGGAGCGGCTGCACCTCGCCGAGAAGACCATCAAGAACTACGTCTCCAGCCTGCTGTCCAAGCTGGGCATGGAGCGGCGCTCGCAGGCGGCCGCGTACGTCGCACGGCTCCAGGCCGAGCGCCGCTGACGACGGCTCGCAGGGACTTTGGTCCCGCGCCACCCGGGGCCTGGGACTCTTACCCGGCCCCTACGCGTGCCGGACAGTGGACCGTATGCCCTCCGACGAATCCCCCGCGCCCGCGCCGGTCTCGCCGATCGAGCTGCTCGGCCGCGTCCCGTACGGCCGTCTCGCCACCAGCATGCGGGCCCTGCCGTTCCTGGCGGTGGCCCGGCACATCGTGAGCGACGGCCGGATCCTGCTGCGGATGCACAGCGGCTTCGGCTACCACGAGGCGTGCGACGGGAGCGTCGTCGCCTACGGCGCGGACAACTACAACGCGGCCTCCTCCGGCGACGGCGGGGACCTGTGGTCGGTGCAGTTCACCGGGCCCGCCGAGATCGTCCATCCCTGCCCTGAGCAGGCAGAACTCTTCGGAGCCGCCCCCGTCCGCGCCAACGGGGAACCCTTCGCTCCGGCCTATCTCCGGGTCGATCCGCACTTCGTCACAGAGCACACTCTGGACTTCGGCGCAAGTCAGCTTGTCCGCCACGCAGCGTGATCTACCATTTGGTAAGTGCCGCGCTCATATGTAACCCGCCCACCAGTTCCTCCGGTCGGCGAGGTGCTGCGCCGCTACCCGGACGTGGGAGAACCGCTCGCCTGCGAGCCGATCACCAAGGGCCTGCTGAACCACGGATACCGCGTGTCCACCACCCGCGGCTCCTACTTCCTCAAGCACCATCTCGACAAGAAGCACATCGACGACGCCACCGGTGAGCGCGCCACGATCGTGCGCCAGCACCGCGCCACCCAGCGCCTGGCCTCCCTCGGCGTGCCCGTCGTCCCGCCCCTCACGGACGCGGAGGGCACCACGGTCACCGTGATCGGTGACCGCTGCTACGCCCTGCACCCCTGGGTCGACGGCCTCCACCGGGTCGGATCCCAGCTCACCCCCCACCAGTCGCGGCGTCTCGGGACGCTCCTCGGAGCCGTACACACCGCTCTTGAGCAGGTCATGCCGGCGGACGGTGAACCCGAGCCGTCCGCCGGGCCCTTACCGGCCGGGTACGGCAGTCCGCACGCCGCCGACACCTTCGCGCTGATCGACGAGCTGCTGGCCGTGGCGCGCGGGCAGCTCCCCCGGGACAGCCCCCGCGACGCGTTCGACGAACTCGCCGTGCACCGCCTCGTGGAGCGCCGGGCGCTGCTGGAACGGCACGCTCACCGCCGGCCGCCGACGCCGGACGGGCCCGCCACCGGGTGGGTGCACGGGGACTTCCACCCGCTCAACCTGCTCTACCGGGGCGCCGATCCGGTCGCCATCGTGGACTGGGACCGGCTGGGGGTGCAGCCGCGCGCCGAGGAGGCGGTCCGGGCGGCGGCCATCTTCTTCGTGCAGCCGGGCGGGGAGCTGGACCTGGCGAAGGTACGGGCGTACGCCCGCGCGTACCGGCGTGCGGCGGGGGCGGCAGGGGCCGAACTGGCCGCCGCCGTGCACCGGGTGTGGTGGGAGCGGCTCAACGACTTCTGGATACTCCGCTGGCGCTACCGCCTGGACGACCGAAGGGCCGACCCGCAGTTCCCTGCGGTGTCGGCCCTGGCGGTGTGGTGGACCCGTGAGTACGAGGCGGTGTGCGCGGCCTTCACGGAGTGACGCGTGCCCCGAGCGCGTGCCCCAAGAAGGTGACGCGTGCGCTCTATGGCGACGCGGCCCCTACGGGGTCAGGCCCGCGGAGGCGCCGGGGGTCGTCCCCGTGCCTCCGTCGTCGCCGCCACCGGCTCCTCCGGCGGGCTCCCCGCCGCCGGGCCCGCCCGGCGTGCCCGGGTCGGTGGTCGGGTCGGTGGGGTCGCCGCTCGGTTCACCGCTGCTGCCCTCGTTGGTGTTGCCGTCCGTCGTCCCGGCGTCCGTGTTGTCCGACGGGGTCGGGGACGGGGTGAGCGAGGGCTGGGTGGCCGTCGGGGGCGGGGTGTACGGCGGCGGGTTCGGCTGCGTCTGACCGCCCGTCGGGTCGCTCGGCTGCTCCGGCTCCTCGGACTCCTCCTCGGACGGCTCCTCCGAGGGCTCCTCCTCGGAGGAGCTCACCGAGGTGGACGGCGTGACCGGCTTCTTCTCCTTGCCGTTGTCCTGCGCCGCGTTGAGGGCGAAGGCCACTCCGGCGCCGATCGCCACCAGGGCGAGCACCACGAAGAGCCACATCTTGCCGCGCCGGCCACCGGCACTCCGGCCGCCGTCGTAGCCGCCGTCGTCCGGGTTGAGCGGGGGCAGGATCGGGCCCTGCGAGGTGTCCCCGTGCATCGGGTGACCCATCGCACGCGTGGAGCCCGTCATCCCGTGCGGCGGGGTCCGGCCGCCCTCGTGGTGCGCGACCGGGCCGGTGTTCCACGTACCGGTGTGACCGCCCTGGACCTGGAGCATCTGCAGGCTGTACTGGACCAGGCCGCGCATCTCCTCGGCGCTCTGGAACCGGTCGTCCGGGTCCTTCGCCAGCGAGCGCATCACCATCCCGTCCAGCTCCGGAGGCACCACGTCCGAGACCTCGGACGGCTGCACCGGGATGTCCTGGACGTGCTGGTAGACCACCGAGAGCGGGGTCTCACCGGTGAACGGTGGCCGCAGCGCGAGCAGTTCGTAGAGCAGGCAGCCCGTGGCGTACAGGTCGGAGCGGTGGTCGACGGCCTTGCCGAGCGCCTGCTCGGGGGAGAGGTACTGCGGCGTGCCCATGACCATGCCGGTCTGGGTCATCGTCGACTGGGCGCCGTGCAGCGCCCGCGCGATGCCGAAGTCCATCACCTTGACCGCGCCGGAGTCCGTGATGATCACGTTGGCGGGCTTGATGTCACGGTGCACGATGCCGTGCTGGTGCGAGTAGGCCAGCGCCTCCAGCACCCCCGAGACGATGATCAGCGCCTGCTCGGGCGGGGGCGCCTCGGCGGTCAGGAGGAGGTCGCGGATGGTGCGGCCCTCGACCAGCTCCATCACGATGTACGGGACGGTCTGGCCGCCCACGACGTCCTCGCCGGAGTCGTACACGGCGACGATCGCATGGTGGTTGAGGCCGGCGACGGACTGCGCCTCACGCGTGAAGCGGGCCTTGGAGACCGGGTCCTCGGCCAGGTCGGAGCGGAGCAGCTTGATCGCGACCGTACGTCCGAGCCGGACGTCCTCCGCCGCGTACACCTCTGCCATGCCGCCCCGGCCGAGCCGGTAGGTCATCCGGTAGCGTCCGTCACCGACGACGCCGCCGACACCCCAGGCGTCGGAGCCATCCGAAACTCCGCCGCCGTTTGCTTCGGAATCGGGTGCCATCAGTCCTCGCCGTCGTATCTGTCCGCGCGTCCGCGGGTTCTCACGGTGCCTTGCTGCATTGCCACGTCACGCTACAGCCTCCACCGGACACCCAGGTTCCGCACCGGACGGATCATCCGACCGGCCGGCGCGCCCTCCCCGCCGATTCACCGCGTTTCCTGTAACGCTTCCGAGACGCTTCTTGTGCGTAGGGTCACGGAACGGGCACCCGGCTTGACGTGTCGGACCCCTCGGGCAGACTTGGCGCGTAATCGCGTCGAACGGAACCGCGTCGCACGCGACCACGTCATACAGAAACATCGCGTGTGCACGGTGCGCCGCCGAGGGGGATGCAAGTCATGAGCCAGGACGGCGCACAGGGCCGCTACGCGGGCGGGGCAGTGGCAGGCGGCCGCTACCAGTTGCGTGACCTGCTCGGCGAAGGCGGGATGGCGTCCGTATACCTGGCCTACGACTCCGCACTCGACCGCCAGGTCGCGATCAAGACCCTGCACACCGAGCTCGGGCGCGAGCAGTCCTTCCGCGAGCGGTTCCGGCGCGAGGCGCAGGCCGTCGCCAAGCTCCAGCACACCAACATCGTCTCGGTCTTCGACACCGGCGAGGACGAGCTCGGCGGCGCGCTGATGCCGTACATCGTCATGGAGTACGTCGAGGGGCAGCCGCTCGGCTCGGTGCTGGCCGCCGACATCCGGCAGTACGGCGCGATGCCCGCCGACAAGGCGCTCAAGGTGACGGCGGACGTGCTGGCCGCGCTGGAGACCAGCCACGAGATGGGCCTGGTCCACCGCGACATCAAGCCCGGCAACGTCATGATGACCAAGCGCGGCATCGTGAAGGTCATGGACTTCGGCATCGCCCGCGCCATGCAGTCCGGTGTCACCTCGATGACGCAGACCGGCATGGTCGTCGGCACCCCGCAGTACCTCTCCCCCGAACAGGCCCTCGGCCGCGGTGTCGACGCCCGCTCCGACCTGTACTCGGTCGGCATCATGCTCTTCCAGCTGCTCACCGGCCGGATCCCGTTCGACGCGGACTCGCCGCTCGCCATCGCGTACGCGCATGTGCAGGAGGAGCCGGTCGCGCCGTCCAGCATCAACCGGTCGGTCACCCCGGCGATGGACGCGCTCGTCGCCCGCGCCCTGAAGAAGAACCCGAACGAGCGCTTCCCGAGCGCCGCCGCGATGCGGGACGAGATCGCGCGGGTGCTGAACGCCTCCGGGGGCCGGACCGGCGCCCCGGCGATCGTCGCCGGGGGCGGTCCCGCCAACAGCGGTTCGGGCGTCGGCTCGGCGGTGTTCCCGCCCGTCGACCAGGCCACCCCCGCGCCGCAGAGCGTGCAGACCCCGTACCAGCCCCACCCGCACCAGCAGCCGCAGCACCCGGGCCCGTACAACCAGCCGGCCCCGACGCCCGCGCCGAGCTACGGGTACCCACAGGCGGCCCAGAGCTACCCGACGCCGGGCCCGCTCGCCCACCAGACCCCGCCGCCCTACACGATCAACCCGCAGCACCAGACGGCCGTCGGCACCACGGGCGGCTCCTCCTCCCAGCGGAACATGCCGGTCATCGTCGGCTCGATCGTCGTCGCGCTGCTCGCCGTCGGCGGCCTCATCACCGCGCTCGCCCTCCAGGGGGGCGGCAAGGACGACGAGGCGGGCAAGGGCGGCGACCCGGGGACCAGCGAGACCTCGACGGACGAGGGCTACCGGCCGCCGGAGCGGAACCGGACGATGAACACCACGAAGTGCACGGACGCCATCGAGGACTCCGACGACCCGCAGAAGGTCCAGGCGCCCAACTTCGTCTACAAGGACATCCTCTCGGCCAAGGCCTGCGCGGCGGCCGCCGGCTGGACGATCAAGGAGATCGAGGAGCCCGGCAACACGTACGCGGAGGGCCAGGTCGTCGGGCAGTTCCCGTCCTCGGGTGCGGCCGTCGCCGAGCAGGGCGCCCACTTCGAGCTGAAGGTCTCCACGGGCCGGCCTTCCTGAACAGGCCGGGGCGGGCCGGCCGGGGTGCGCGGCACCTGCCTGGTTCGCCTGCCTCGTCGCGGTGATCGTTTCTGATCGGGGTGCCGTTTCCCTGATCATTTGTGGGGCCGTTGATCTCCGTTCCGGGTCGGCAGTCGACCCCGGATGACCGGATATCTCCTCCTGACCCGTCCGGGATGCCGGATGCAGGAGCCCATGTGACGCTGATCTCATGGCTCCAGGACTTCCGGCCGTGTGGTCGTCGAGGTGCGCGGTCTGTCTGCTGGTGGCAGCCGGCGCGGCGCTGGGGCCGTCGGGGCCGCTGGACGGGACCGCCCACGGGTCGTCGGTGTCCGCCGGGCCCTCCGTGAGCGCCACACCCTCCGGAACGTCGAGCCCCGCCGCCACGCCGCCCCTGCCGTCGGGTGCCGCCCCTTCCTCCGTCTCCTCCGTGAGCCCCTCGGCCCTGCCCCTCCCCTCCGGCGCCCTCAGCTCCGGGGCCGTGGAGCCGGGCGGCGGCCCATCCGCGGACTTCGTGTACGGGGACGGCGCCGAGGCCCCCGCGTCCTCCGCCTCGCCCTCTCCCAGCCGTTCCGCTTCCGTCGAGGTGTCGGGGTCGACCGCACCGATGGCCGGGCGCGAGGCCGGGGCCGGGAAGGTGCGTCCCGGGCGGTCGCTGACCCCGCTGGAGCTGGCGCGGGCCGAGACACCGGACGAGCCGGAACCGCCGGTCGAGCCGGAGCAGAGCGCCGCAGGCCTGCCGGAATCCACCGTGCCGCCCGCGGAGTTCAGCGAGCCCGGGGCTGGGGCCGCACGTGCCCTGGACGCCGCCGCCGTACGGCAGGTGCGGCAGGTCTCGCTCGGTACGGGCATCGCCCTGGTGGGTCTCGGACTCGCCTTCCTCGCGTTCCGTTTGCGCCGCGTGAACTGACGGATTCCCCGTAGCCGTAACGCCGCAGCGACTTGCCAGAAGCAACATACTCGGTATACATACTCAGTATGTCGATCCGCCACGGGCTACTGGCCCTCCTGGAGCGGGGCCCCCGTTACGGCTCCCGGCTCCGCACCGAGTTCGAGTCGCGCACCGGCTCCACCTGGCCCCTGAACGTCGGCCAGGTCTATACGACGCTCGGCCGCCTGGAGCGTGACGGCATGGTCGTGCAGGAGGGGGCCGACGAGGCCGGGCACGACCTCTACGCCATCACCGACGACGGCCGGGCCGAGCTGCGCAGCTGGTTCGGGACCCCGGTGGACCGCACCAGCCCGCCCCGCGACGAACTGGCCATCAAGCTCGCCATGGCCGTGGGGGCCCCGGGTGTCGACATCCGTGATGTCATCCAGTCCCAGCGCCACCACACCCTCAAGGCCATGCAGGACTACACCCGGCTCAAGGCCCAGGCCCTGACCGACGTCCCGGCCAACCGGGACGAGGTCGCCTGGCTCCTCGTGGTGGAGCAGCTGATCTTCCAGGCGGAGGCCGAGGCCCGCTGGCTCGACCACTGCGAGTCACGGCTCGTCCGCCTCGCCCAAGCCGCCGCCACCGACCCCTCGGCCGAGCCCGGCCCGGCGGCCACCCGGGGCCCGGCCCGGTCCCTGACCGGCCGCACGAAGGCCCGCCGCTGAGCCCACGTCCCGTCCGCGCGGGCTCGGCCGCACGAAGGCCCGCCACCGAGCCCGCGTCAGGTCCCCGACCGCACGCACGAGAGCCCGCCACCGAGCCCGCGCGTTTCCTGTTCCGCACTCCATGACCAGCGCGTCTCTGTCTAGGGGGAACCACCCACCATGTCCCTGCCCGCCGCCACACCGCCGCCGCCGTCCCCCGGGACGCCCGTAGGCGACCCCGTACTCGAACTGCGGGCGCTGACCCGTACCCACGGTTCCGGCATCGCCGAGGTGCACGCCCTGCGCGGGATCAGCCTCTCGGTGTACCCGGGTGAGCTGGTCGCCGTGATGGGCCCCTCCGGCTCCGGCAAGTCCACCCTGCTGACCCTGGCCGGCGGGCTCGACGACGCCACCAGCGGCCAGGTCGTCATCGAGGGCCAGGACATCGCCTCCCTCGGCCGCAAGGGCGTCGCCGCCCTGCGCCGCCGCAGCGTCGGGTACGTCTTCCAGGACTACAACCTCATCCCCGCCCTGACCGCCGCCGAGAACATCGCGCTCCCCCGCGAACTCGACGGCGCCTCCGTGCGCAAGGCCCGCAAGGAAGCCCTCGCCGCACTGGCCGAGATGAAGCTGACCGAGATAGCCGACCGCTTCCCCGACGAGATGTCCGGCGGCCAGCAGCAGCGCGTCGCCATCGCCCGCGCCCTCGTCGGCGACCGGCGCCTCGTCCTCGCCGACGAGCCGACCGGAGCGCTCGACTCCGAGACCGGCGAGGCCGTCCTCGCCCTGCTGCGCACCCGCTGCGACCAGGGCGCGGCCGGGGTCATGGTGACCCATGAGCCCCGGTACGCGGCCTGGGCCGACCGGGTCGTCTTCCTCCGCGACGGTTCGATCGTCGACCAGACGCTGACCACCGGGGCCGACTCGCTGCTCACAGCGGGTGCCCCCGGGGCGTCCGGGACCTCCGGATCCGCCGAGGCCGCCAAGTGAGCCTCTTCTCCGGATGGCGCGCCGCCCTCCGCATAGCCAGACGCGACGCGATGCGGGCCAAGGGCCGCAGCGCCCTCGTCGTCGCGATGATCGCCCTGCCGGTCCTCGGTGTGACCGCCGCCGACCTGACGTACCGCAGCGCCCTGCCCACCCTGGCGGAGGAGCTGACGGCGGACCTGGGGGCGGCCGACGCCCTCTTCACTGATCAGGGGATGGGCCCGGTCCGGCTGGAACAGATGCCCAACGGCATCATGTGGCAGACGCCCGAGGACGCCCCGGAGACGCTCCCCGATGACGAGCGGAAGCCCGTCGACGTACCGGCGACCTTCCCTATGGGCTCGCGCCACCTCACCGAGCAGTCCGTGCCCGCCTCCGTGACGACCCGCCACGGCATCACCGACACCCAGATCACCGAACTGAGCGTCGCGGACCCACTGCTGCGCGGCCGGGTCGAGCTGACCGACGGCGCCTTCCCACGGGCCAGGAACGAGATGGCGGCGACCGAGGCCTTCATCGAGGCGTCCGGTCTCTCCGTCGGTGACCGCATCACCGTGCGCGGCCCCCAGCAGGTCTACACCCTCACCGGTGCGGTGGAACTGCCCGCCGAGCTGGAAGCGAGGTCCCTGTTCGCCGTACCCGGCGCGGTCATCGCCCCGTGGCAGAAGACCGCGGACGGCGACAAGGAGATCCTGCCGCCCCAGGCGAGCAGCGTGCAGTGGCTGGTCCAGGGCCCGCCCGGAGCGGGCGTGACCTGGCCGGACGTGCTCGCCGCCAATGAGAAGGGCGTGGTGGTCCGGGCCCGTCAGGTCGCCCTGGACCCGCCGCCGGACTCCGAGGTCCCCATGGCCGCGCACACGCAGGGCTGGGAGACCGACAACGCGGAGCTGACCGCGGCCGCCCTCACCGTGGCCGCCATGGCCGTACTGGAGATCGTGCTGCTGGCCGGTCCGGCGTTCGCCGTGGGCGCCCGACGCTCGCGCCGGCAGCTGGGCCTGGTCGGTTCGTGCGGCGGCACCCGCGGCCAGGTCCGGGCCGTGGTGCTCGCGGGCGGTGCGGTGCTCGGCGGGGTCGGCGCCGTCGCCGGCGTCGGGGCCGGGTTCGGTCTCACCGTTCTGTTCCGCCCGATGATCGAGGACTTCACCGGCAACCGCTTCGGCGAACTGACCGTCCGGCCCTGGGAGATCCTCGCCATCGCCGTACTCGGCCTGGTCACCGGTGTCCTCGCCGCACTCGCCCCGGCGATCGTGGCGGGCCGCCAGTCGATCCTGGAGTCGCTCACCGGGCACCGCGGCACCCGCCGCAGCTCCCGGGTGCTGCCGATCGTCGGCTCCGTCGTGCTCGCGGGCGGCATCGCCGTCGCGGTGTACGGAGGTGTCAGCGGCAACACCACCCTGGTCGCGGGCGGTTCCGTCCTCGCCGAACTGGGCCTTCTCGGCTGCATCCCGGTGATCGTCGGCTTCCTCGGACGGCTCGGCCGCAGGCTGCCGCTGACGCCCCGCATCGCCCTGCGTGACGCGGCCCGCAACCGGGGCCGTACCGCCCCCGCCGTCGCCGCCGTCATGGCGGCCGTCGCGGGCAGCGTCGCCATCGCCACGTACACCAGCAGCAGCGCCGCCGAGAACGACTACGACCACCAGCCCAACCTCACCGCGGGCACCGCCGCGCTGATGACCTTCGACACCGCCGAGAAGGCCAACCTGCCCCGCGCACGGGCCGCCGTCGAACAGAACTACCCCGTCAGCGGCGGGCGCACCGACCTCGGGCGGCTCTGGGCGGGCAGCGACTGCTCGGTGTACTACGAGGAGGAGAACGGCTGCGGAACCCTCGAAATCGTCAAGCCCACCGGAAAGGCCCACTCCTGCCCCCTGAAGGGCAAGGGCGCCAAGGAACTCGCCCTGCGGATCTCGGCCGACGAGCACAAGCGGCTGATGAACTCCCCCGCCTGCGTGGACGAGAGCTCCACCATGGTGACGTTCGGCACCGACGAGAACAAGATCGTCATCGGGGACGCGGCCCTGCTCACCTCGTACGTGAAGCTCGACGATCCGGCGGCGGCGAAGGCCCTGGCGGAGGGCACACCCGTCCTGCTCAACTCGGCGTACGCGAAGGACGGCGAGGTCACCCTCAAGGCCGTCCACACCTACAACGAGCGCGACAAGGAGATGCGCGCCCTGCACCCCGGCAAGGCCCGCACCACCACGGACCGGCTGAAGGTGTACGTCGCCCCGGACCGCTACGCGTCGACCCCGGGCATCCGGATGGTCATGCCGCAGCGGACCGCGGACCGGCTCGGCCTGCACTCCGAGGAGTACGGCAGCATCTACACCCTCAACCGCGAGCCGACGGACGCCGAGCGGCAGGGGGCCGACGCGGCGATCGAGCAGGCCGGCAACCGCGCCTACGTGATGACCGCGAACCCCGAGCGGCAGGGGGACGACGAGGCGGTCCTGCTGATCCTCGCCCTCTTCGCCGGTGTCGTGACCCTGGGCGCCGCGGCCATCACGACCGGTCTCTCCAAGGCCGACGCGGAGGCCGACCTCACCACGCTCAGCGCGGTGGGCGCGCCCCCGGGCGTACGGCGCTCGCTCACCGGCTTCCAGTGCCTGGTCGTCGCCCTGACCGGGGTACTGCTGGGGACGGCGGCGGGGATCGTGCCCGCGGTCGCACTGCGCCTGACCGACCTGCGCGAAGCCCTGGCGGACATGCGGGCGGATCCGATGGAGTCGGCGTACACCCCGATCGTGCTGCCCTGGGAGACGATCGCCCTGCTGGCCGTGGTCGTCCCGGTGCTGGCCGGGCTGCTCGCCGCCGCGCTCACCAGCTCCCGGCTGAAGCTGGCCCGACGCGCGGGGTGAGGGGCGGCTCCGGGTGCCCCCGGGGCGCTTCCGGTGCCTCCGAGGAGGCTTCCGGTGCCCCCGAGGAGGCTTCCGGTGCCCCCGGAGACGGTGGATCATCCGTTTCCGGGGGCACCAACGTGGTGTACGGCACGTGTGCGAGACAATGGCGGCATGGAAATGCCGAGGAATGACCGGTCGCAGGAGCACCCGCAGGTCCTTGTAGTGGGCCAGGACGGAATGGCTATCGGCGGCGGTGCCAGTGACGACGAGTCGCGCGAGGTCCCGGTGACGGAAATGGTCGAACAGCCCGCGAAAGTCATGCGCATCGGCAGCATGATCAAGCAGCTTCTGGAGGAGGTCAGGGCGGCTCCTCTCGACGAGGCGAGCCGGGTGCGGCTCAAGGAGATCCACGCCAGCTCCGTCAAGGAGCTGGAGGACGGCCTCGCGCCGGAGCTGGTGGAGGAGCTGGAGCGGCTCTCGCTGCCGTTCACCGAGGAGTCGGTGCCCTCCGAGGCCGAGCTGCGGATCGCGCAGGCTCAGCTGGTGGGCTGGCTGGAGGGCCTCTTCCACGGCATCCAGACAGCGCTGTTCGCCCAGCAGATGGCGGCCCGCGCACAGCTGGAGCAGATGCGCCGCGCGCTGCCGCCCGGGATGACCCACGAGGACGAGGAAGGCGGCGGGGACCCGCACGGTCCGATCCGTTCGGGCCCGTACCTGTAGCCGTATCCGACCGCAGCGAACCAGCGGGGCCCGGCACACATCACGGTGTGTGCCGGGCCCCGCTGTGTACGTTCTGCCTGCTCACGTGCCCGGCGCGACCAGCAGCACCTTGCCGATGTGGGTGCTGGACTCAAGCACGCGGTGCGCCTCGGCGGCGTCCTCCATGGGCACCGCGCGGTCCACGACGGGCCGGACCACCCCGTCGGCGATCAGCGGCCACACATGCTCGCGTACGGCGGCGATGATGGCGGCCTTCTCGCCGAGCGGGCGGCCCCGCAGGGAGGTCGCGGTGACGGCGGCCCGCTTGGTCAGCAGGGCACCGAGGTTCAGCTCGCCCTTCGCACCGCCCTGGAGCCCGATGATCGCCAGGCGGCCGTTGACGGCGAGCGCCTTCACGTTCCGGTCCAGGTACTTGGCGCCGACGATGTCCAGGATGACATCGGCCCCCGCCCCGTCGGTCGCCTTCTCCAGCTCCGCCACGAAGTCCTGCTCGCGGTAGTCGATAAGGATGTCGGCGCCGAGCGCCGCACACTCGGCGAGCTTCTGCGGGCTGCCCGCCGTCACCGCCACCCGGGCGCCGACCGCCTTCGCCAGCTGGATCGCCATCGTGCCGATGCCGCTGGAACCGCCGTGGACGAGGAGGGTCTCACCGGGGCGCAGGTGGGCGACCATGAAGACGTTCGACCAGACGGTCGCGGTCACCTCGGGCAGCGCGGCCGCCGCCGCCAGATCCACGCCGTCCGGTACGGGGAGGAGCTGGCCCACCGGTACGGCGACCTTCTCCGCGTATCCGCCGCCCGACAGCAGCGCGCACACGGCGTCGCCGACCGCCCAGCCGGTCACTCCGGGACCGATCGCCGCGATACGGCCCGCGCACTCCAGACCTGGGTAGGGGGACGCACCGGGCGGCGGGTCGTAGAAGCCCTGCCGCTGGAGGACATCGGCACGGTTGACGGCGCTGGAGACGACCTCGACGAGGACCTCGCCGTCGCCGGGTACGGGATCGGGCACCTCGGCCCAGACGAGCGCCTCGGGGCCACCGGGTTCGGGGATCGTGATCGCATGCATGGCCGCGAGGCTACTCCCGTCGCTGCCCGCCCGCGTGGCTTCAGGGGCGGTGATGCGGCAGGTGGGGCAGGGAGGGGCCGGACGGGCCGGAGCCGGAGGGCGGGGTGGCCCGCACGATGGTGATGACCCGGTCCGTCAGCTGCAACGGGCTGGCCGCCGGATCGTCGTAACCGAGCAGCCGGTGCCCGCGCAGCACACTGACGACCAGGTCGTCGGTCTCCCGGACGCTCTTGCCCACCTCGGCCTTTATCACCGGCCGTTCGACGAGATCGAGGCCGCTGCCCTGCTGGATCAGGTCCTCCATCACCGTGCCCGCGCTCGGGCTGAGGACGGAGAGACCGAGCAGCCGTCCGGCGGCACTTGCACTGGTGATCACCGCGTCGGCACCGGACTGCCGCAGCAGCGGAGCGTTCTCCTCCTCGCGGACCGCCGCCACGATCTTCGCCCTGCGGTTCAGCTGACGCGCGGTCAGCGCGACCAGCACGGCGGTGTCGTCGCGCTGGGTGGCGATGATGATCTGACGCGCCTTCTGGAGCTCGGCCCGCAGCAGAACATCGCTGCGGGTGGCATCACCGAGCACGCCGGTGAAGCCCTCGGCATTGGCCGCCTCGATCACCTTGGAAGCCGGATCGACGACGATGATCTGCTCCTTCCGCAGGCCGGTGGCACAGAGGGTCTGGATCGCCGAACGGCCCTTGGTCCCGAAGCCGACGACGACGGTGTGGTCACGCAAGTTGGATCTCCAACGCTTCAGCCGGAAGTCCTCGCGGGTCCGTTCCGTGAGGACTTCGAGAGTGGTGCCGACCAGGATGATCAGGAACATCACGCGCAGCGGTGTCACGAGCACCACATTGATCAGCCGCGCTCCGTCGCTGTACGGGGTGATGTCGCCGTACCCGGTGGTGGAGAGCGTGACCGTCGCGTAGTAGACCGCGTCCAGCAGGTCGACCTCGCCATCGGCGTTGTCGTTGTACCCCGCGCGGTCGAGCCAGACGATCAGCACCGTCGCGGCCAGCACGAGCAGCGCCATCAGCAGCCGCTTGCCGACCTGCCGGGCCGGACCGTCGACGACCCGGCGGGGGAGCATCACCCGCGTCGGTACGACATGTTCGTCGGCCCGCCTGGCCATCGCGTCCTGGCCGGGAAGTTTCACGTGAAACACCCTTCCGTCCACGGCGTCGCCGGGGCCCATGGGAGATCCAGAATCTCCACCTCGGTGCCGGACCGTACCCCGCCGGCCGGTACGACGGCCAGTCCGTCCGCCGCGGCGATCCCGCGCAGCATGGCGGGGCCGTTGTACCGCAGGGGCGCCACATGGTCCCGGCCGCCCGCACGGCCCACGCAGTGGACCACGGGGACGAGGCGGGTGTCGTGCGGATGTCCGGGCACATCGGCGTGGACGAGCGCCCGGTACGCGTCCTGGGCCGGTCGGCCCGCGAGCCCCGCGAGGAGCGGTTCGGCGAGCGTCAGCAGCCCCGATACGGCGGCGAGCGGGTTGCCGGGCAGCCCGACCAGGTGGGGCCCGTCCGGGGAGAGCCGCGCCAGCAGCATGGGGTGGCCGGGGCGTACGGCGACACCGTCCACCAGCAGCTCGGCGCCGAGGGCGGCCAGGACCGGGTGCACATGGTCGACCGGGCCCGAGGCGGTCCCGCCGGTGGTGACGATCAGGTCGGCGTCGGAGGCGGTGAGGGCCTCGCGCAGCGCCCGGGCGTCGTCCCCGAGGCGGCGGGGGACCGAGACCTCGGCGCCCAGGGCCCGCAGCCAGGGGCCGAGCATGGGGCCGAGGGCGTCACGGATCAGGCCGTCGTGCGGGAGGCCCGCGGCGAGGAGTTCGTCACCGAGTACGAGGACGTCGACGCGGGGGCGGGGGACGGCGGGCAGGGCGTCGTACCCGGCGGCCGCGGCGAGCCCGAGCACCGCCGGGGTGACGACCGTGCCGGCCGGGACCAGCTGGTCGCCCGAGCGGCACTCCTGGCCCCGGGGGCGGATGTCCTGGCCGGTGACGACGGGCCGCCGGGTGGAGACCAGCCTCCTGGCCTCGTCGACCTGGGCGTGCTCGCTGCGGATGACCGCGGTGGTGTCGGCGGGGGTACGGGCTCCGGTGGCGATCCGTACGGCGGTGCCGTCGGGCAGGGCGGGGGCGGGGCTTTCCCCGACCCCTGCGAGCAGGCTCACGCCCTCCTCGTACGTCCAGGGGCCCGGCCCGGCGACGGCCCAGCCGTCCATGGCCGAGGTGTCGAAGGACGGCAGGTCGGTGAGGGCGGCGAGCGGTTCGGCGAGTACGTGGCCCAGGGCGCGGTCGAGCGGCAGCCGGACCACCGCGCGCGGCCCGCCCCGCCCGGCCCGCGCGGCTACGGCCCGCGCGCGGTCCCAGGGGAGGTCCGGGGTGGGGGAGGGGGAGAAGGAGGGGGTGGCCGACGTCGAGTACGGGGGAGGTTGCGGGGAGGGGGAAGGGTGCGGGTCGCCCGCAGCGCCGGTGGGCTCACCGGGGGCCTGGTTGCGCGGCGCCTGGTCGCCCACCTGGCCGTTCACCGGGGTACGCGCGTGGCTACGGCCGCCGACCAGCGCCAGGGCCTGCTCGACGGCCAGCTCCTCCGCCGCGGCGCGCGCCAGGGCACTGTCGGGGCCGGTCGTGCCGTTCCCGGCAGCCGGGATGCTGCCGGGAGTGCCGTTCCGGCCGGGCAGGTCGCCGCCGGGCAGGTCGCCGCCGGTCATCGCGTCCCGGCCTCTCCGCCGCCCGCCTCCGGCCCGGTCCCCTTCGCCGCCCCTTCGGCCTCCCAGCGCAGGGCGAGCGCGGTGGCCTTGCGGGCGGCCTCGGCGACCGCCGCCGCGGCTTCCTCCGGCCCGGCGTCGGCGCTCGCCCTGGCCGCCGCGTACCCGACCAGGAAGGTCGTGAGCGGTGCGGCGGGCCGCGCGACCCCGTGCGCGGCGTCGCGGGCGAGGTCGAGCAGGACATCGGTGTCGACGTCGAGTTCGATTCCCAGTTCGTTCTTGACCGAGGTGATCCATTCGTCCAGCACGGCCCCATGCTCCCTGATCCGGGCCCGGGCGGCGGCGATGTCGTCCCAGGTGTCGCAGTCGAACGCGGCGTGGGGCCCCGCATCGACCCGGGCCAGGTCCAGTTCCCCGGTCAGCAGCCGGAGCGGCAGCCCGGCGAGGCCGCCGTGCTCGGTGGCGAGAAGGGCCAGCTCACGGCGGAGCGGCTCCGAGCGGTAGACGGCGACGAGCGGCTGGTCGCGGCCGTCGGGGTCGGTGCAGAGCGCGCCCTCCCGGCCGTCCGCACCGGCGGCGGCGAGCAGCGCGTCGACCGTGGCCGGCCCGAGGAACGGAAGATCGGCGGAGAGGACGAGCACCCGCTCCGCATCCGTCAGCCGCACCCCCGCTCCGAGCGCGGCCAACGGGCCGCCGCCCTGAGGGACTTCGCGTGTCCAGGTGACCGGTCGCGAGGTGGGCCTGCGGCCGCCCACCACGACGGTCACGCCCGCACCGGAGCAGGCTGCCAGCACCCGGTCGAGCAGCGCGCGGCCGCCGACCCGCACAGCCGGCTTGTCGGCGCCGCCGAGCCGCTTGGCGGCCCCGCCGGCAAGGACGATCACGTCGTAGGCGGTCATACGTCGAGTATGGGCGGCGCCTGGGGCCGACGCCCCCTCCGGGGTGGCCGAAGAGGCCGGTCCGGAGGGGGCGAACACGCGTGACGACAGGCTCTGCCCGACGACAGGCCCTACAGGGTGCGCAGCAGCACCGCCGGCTGCTCCACGCAGTCGGCCACGTACCGGAGGAATCCCCCGGCCGTTCCGCCGTCGCACACCCGGTGGTCGAAGGTGAGCGAGAGCTGGACGACCTGACGTACAGCCAGCTCACCGTCGTGCACCCAGGGCTTGGGCATGATCCGGCCGACGCCGAGCATCGCCGCTTCGGGGTGGTTGATGATCGGCGTCGAACCGTCGACCCCGAACACCCCGTAGTTGTTGAGCGTGAACGTGCCGCCGGTCAGCTGGGCCGGGCTGAGCTTCCCGGTCCGCGCCAGCTCGGTCAGCCGGGCGATCTCGGCCCCGATCGACTCGGAGTTGCGGGTGTGCGCGTCCCGGACGACCGGGACGACGAGGCCCCGCTCCGTCTGGGCGGCGAACCCGAGGTGCACGCCGGGCAGGCGCACGATCTCCCGCGCGGCCGTGTCCACGGTGGAGTTGAGCTCGGGGTACCGGTTCAGCGCCGCCGTGCAGATCCTCGCCAGGAGCGCCAGGACCGACACCTTGAGCCCGCCGGAGGGACCCGACGCGGCGTTCATCGCGGCGCGGGCGGCCATCAGCTCGGTGGCGTCCGCGTCCACCCAGCAGGTGGCTTCCGGGATCTCGCTCCGGCTGCGCGACAGCTTGTCGGCGACCGCCCCGCGCACCCCGCGCAGCGGAATCCGCTCGGCAGCCGGTGCCGCCGCGCCCCCGTGGACCGTGGGCGCCTCCGCCGAGACGGGCTCGGCGGCCGGACGCGTCGCCGCCTCCGTCGCCTCCCCCGCGTGCCGGATCGCGGAATCGACGTCGGCCCGCAGGATCAGCCCGTCGGGGCCCGACCCCGTCAGCCGCCGCAGATCGATGTCGTGCTGCCGGGCCAGGCGGCGTACGAGCGGGGAGACCACGGCCACGGGCCCCTGCCGACCGTTCACTTGGCCGTTCACGCCACCGACCGGAACCGGCGCGGGAGCGGGAGCGGGAGCGAGGGCAGGAGCGAGGGCAGGAGCCGCAGCAGGCACCGGCACGGGCTTGGGCCCAGGCGCGGTCGCGGGCGCAGCCGTGGCGCTGACCCGCTCCGGCCGGATGCGCCGGCGCCGGGCGGCCGGCGCGCCGGTCCCGTACCCCACGAGCACGTTCCCGGACCCACCGGAAGGCTCCTCGGCGGCGGCCCCGTCACCTCCGTGGGAAGAGGCGTCCAGCGCCCCCACGGCGACCGTCAGCAGCGGCGCACCGACCGGGAGTTCGGAACCCTCCTCGCCGAAGCGCGCGGTCACCACGCCCCCGTAGGGGCAGGGGACCTCCACCATCGCCTTGGCCGTCTCGACCTCGACGACGGGCTGGTCGATGGCGACGACATCGCCGACCTCCACCAGCCAGCGCACGATCTCCGCCTCGGTCAGGCCCTCACCGAGGTCCGGCAGCTTGAATTCCAGCACCTGGGCCATCAGCTGTCCGCCTCCCACTGCAACCGCGCCACCGCGTCGAGCACCCGGTCGACTCCCGGCAGATGGTGCCGCTCCAGCATGGGCGGCGGGTAAGGGATGTCGAACCCGGCCACGCGCAGCACCGGGGCCTCCAGGTGGTGGAAGCACCGCTCGGTGATCCGGGCCGCGATCTCGCCGCCGGGGCCCCCGAAACCGGGGGACTCGTGGACGACGACCGCGCGGCCGGTGCGCCGCACCGAGGCGGCGACCGTCTCGTCGTCGAACGGCACCAGCGAACGGAGGTCCACGACTTCGAGGTCCCAGCCCTCCGCGACGGCCGCCTCGGCGGCCTCCATGCAGACCGGCAGGGAGGGACCGTACGTGATCAGCGTGGCGCTGCGCCCGGGGCGGCGGACCACGGCCCTGCCGATCGGCTCGACCGCGGCCGGGGCCTCGGGCGACCAGTCGGCCTTGGACCAGTAGAGCCGCTTGGGCTCCAGGAAGACCACCGGGTCGTCGGAGGCGATGGAGGCCCGCAGCAGGCCGTACGCGTCGTCCACCGTGGCCGGCGTGACGACGTGCAGGCCCGGCGTGGCCATGTAGTACGCCTCCGAGGAGTCGCTGTGGTGCTCGACCCCGCCGATCCCGCCGCCGTAGGGCACCCGCACGGTGATGGGGAGCGGCATGGCTCCCCCGGTGCGGTTGCGCATCTTGGCGACATGGCTGATCAGCTGCTCGAACGCCGGGTAGGCGAAGGCGTCGAACTGCATCTCCACCACGGGCCGCAGCCCGTACATCGCCATGCCGACGGCCGCCCCGAGGATGCCCGCCTCGGCCAGCGGGGTGTCGGTGCACCGGTCGTCGCCGAACTCCTTGGCCAGCCCGTCGGTGATCCGGAAGACCCCGCCCAGGGTGCCGACGTCCTCGCCGAGCACGTGCACGGTGGGGTCCTCGGCCATCGAGTCGCGCAGGGCGCGCCCGAGGGCCTGCGCCATGGTGGCCGGTTTGGTCTTCGCCGTACGTCCGCCGGCTTTCGTCGCCGCGGTGGTCATCGGCTTCCCTCCGCGCTGTGCTCGTGGTCCTGTTCGGCGTCCAGCTCGGCGCGGAGGGCGGCTGCCTGCTCCCGGAGCTGGCTGGTCTGCTCGGCGTAGACATGGGTGAACAGGTCCATCGGCGCCAGCTCCGGATCGGCGTTCATCCGGTCGCGGAGTGCGGCGGCCATGCGCTCGGCGGCCTCCCGGGCCCGCTCGATGCCCTCGTCGTCGAGCAGCCCGCGGCCGGTCAGCTCGCGCTCCAGCAGCTGGACCGGATCGTGCGCCCGCCAGGCCTCGACCTCGCTGTCGACCCGGTAGCGGGTGGCGTCGTCGGCGTTGGTGTGGGCTTCCATGCGGTAGGTGACGGCCTCGACCAGCGTCGGGCCCTCGCCCCGCCTGGCCCGTGCCACGGCCTCGCTCAGCACCTGGTGCACGGCGGCCGCGTCGTTGCCGTCGACCAGCCGGCCCGGCATCCCGTACCCCACGGCCTTGTGGGCGAGGGAGGGGGCGGCGGTCTGCTTGGCCAGGGGTACGGAGATGGCGAAGCCGTTGTTCTGCACGAGGAAGACGACCGGGGCCTTCCAGACGGCCGCGAAGTTCAGCGCTTCGTGGAAGTCGCCCTCGCTGGTGCCGCCGTCGCCGACCATGGCGAGGGCGACGACGTCGTCGCCCTTGAGCCGGGCCGCGTGCGCCAGACCCACCGCGTGCGGCAGCTGGGTGGCGAGCGGGGTGCAGAGCGGGGCGATGCGGTGCTCACGCGGGTCGTAGCCGGTGTGCCGGTCGCCGCGCAGCAGGGTCAGCGCCTCGACCGGGTCGAGCCCGCGCGCCACGGCGGCCAGGGTGTCCCGGTAGCTGGGGAAGAGCCAGTCCCGCTCCTCCAGCACCAGGGCGGCGGCGATCTCGCACGCCTCCTGGCCGGTGCTCGACGGGTAGACGGCCAGACGGCCCTGCTTGGTCAGCGCGGTGGCCTGCGTGTTGTACCGGCGGCCGCGGACCAGCTCGGCGTGGAGCCGGAGCAGCAGCTCGGGGTCCGCGTCGGCGACCGCGTCCGTACCGAGCACCCGGTAGGGCTCCGGGTCCGGGAGCAGCGGGGCGGGGTCGGTGATCGGCTTCCAGGCCGGGGGCGGCGTGGGCCGGTAGGCGGCCGCGCCGGGCAGCTCTTGGACCGTCATGGAAAGCACCTCCAGGCATCGATGGAGATCGAAAGATCGAGGGTGTCGATATGTGTGGTGATGGCAAGAGATGTCGCGAGGGTGTCGCGGATCGGGTGAGGCACCGGTGTGGTGTGCCTCACCTACCGATTGTTCGGTCGCGAGCGCATTTTGGCTACAGGCACCTTCAGCCTGTGGACAAACGGTTCTCCACAGCCTGAGATAGAGGCAGGTCGTCCATAACAGGGAGGCGCGGGCTGATGGCAGCTGAACAAATGGCCGACAGGGGCGAGGATCCCGGCCAGGTCACGCCCGCGGCCACGCCGTCGGCGCCGCCCCCGTCACCGGGCCCGCCGCCCCCCGCGCCCCCGCCCGCGCGCCCCCTGGACGCCATCGACAGCGACATCCTGCGCATCCTCCAGACGGACGGCCGCGCCTCGATACGGTCGGTGGCCGAGCGGGTCCATGTCTCGCGCGCCAACGCCTACTCCCGGATCAACCGGCTGGTGGAGGACGGGGTGATCCGCGGCTTCGGTGCGCGGGTCGACCACGAGCGGGCCGGCCAGGGCGCATCGGCCTACATCACGCTCAAGATCGTGCAGAACTCCTGGCGCACCGTGCGCGAGCAGCTCCAGGCGCTGCCCGGTGCCACGCACATCGCGCTGGTCAGCGGCGACTTCGACGTCCTGCTGCTGGTGCACACGCCGGACAACCGGGCGCTGCGCGAGCTGGTCCTCACCCGGATCCAGTCGATCCCCGAGGTGCTCTCGACGCGCACCCTGCTGGTCTTCGAGGAGACGGACCTGGGCCCGCGCCCGGACCGCCCCGCAGAGCTGGCCTGACCGGGCCGACCGGGCCGGTGCGGGCTCAGCTGTCGCGGTCGCCGTTCGCCCGCATGCCCTCGAAGGCGAGCTGGACGACGGTGTCGGCGAGCTGCTCCTCCCCCGGGAAGCCGCCCGGCTGCGGCCGGTACCACTCGACCAGCGAGTTGACCATGCCGAACAGCAGCCGGGTGGCCAGCCGTATGTCCACATCGGCCCGGAGATCGCCGTCGGCGACCGCGGCCTTCAGCAGCTCGGCCACCCGCTGGTCGAACTCGCGCCGCCGCTCCAGCGCCCAGCGCTCGGTCTTCGTGTTGCCGCGCACCCGCAGCAGCAGCGTGACGTAGGGGACCTCCGCCATCAGCACGTCGACGGTCCGGCGCGTGACGTACTCGACCCGCTCGACCGCGCGCCCGCGCACCGCCCCCGGCTCGTCGAGGATGGCGAAGAGCCCGTCGAGCGCCCGGCTCACGGCCCGGCGCAGCAGCTCCTCCTTGCCCGCCACATGGTGGTAGATGGAGGACTTGGAAATGCCCGCCGCCCTGGAGAGATGCTCCATGGAGGTGCCGTCGTAGCCGCGCTCGTTGAAGACACGAACGGCGACGGTGAGCAGAGTCTCCGGGGTGTACGTGTCCCGCTTGGCCGTGGTCATGTCCGCGATCCTCCCCCATGAGGGATCGTCCCCGCGCAGGCGGGGACCACTGAATTGTCCACAGGTTCCCCGGGCCCCCTTGTCCCGACCGATCGTTCGGTTACTCTAACTCCGTCCGTACGTCCCCGCCCGGCTCGATGAGGAGTTGGTCCGCCATGGCCGCCGCGCTCACCCCCCAGCAGCTGTCCGAGACCCACCGGCCCACGCTCGACCAGGCCCTCGACACGATCGGTACCCGCGCGTACTGGTCGCCGCACCCCGAGCACCCGAAGGCGTACGGGGAGGGCGGCGCCCCGGGCAGTCTGGGAGCGGCCGAGGGCAAGGCCGCTTTCGACGCGGTGCTGAACACCCGGCTCGACCTCGGGCAGCCGGGCACCGACGGCTGGACGGGCGGGGAGACCTCGCCGTACGGGCCGGAGCTCGGCGTCGAGTATCCGCACGCCGACGTGGACGTCCTGCTCCCGGCGATGCGGGCCGGCACGGGCGCCTGGCGGGCGGCGGGTCCCGAGACCCGGGCCCTGGTCTGTCTGGAGATCCTGTCGCGGATCGGCGCCCGCACCCATGAGCTGGCCCACGCCGTGATGCACACGAGCGGCCAGGCCTTCATGATGGCGTTCCAGGCAGGCGGCCCGCACGCGCAGGACCGTGGCCTGGAAGCCGTCGCGTACGCCTATCAGGAGCAGGTCCGCACGCCGGAGACCGCGGACTGGTCGAAGCCGCAGGGCAAACGCGACCCGCTGAAGCTGACGAAGTCGTTCACCACGACCGGCCGCGGGATCTCGCTGCTCATCGGCTGCAACACCTTCCCCACCTGGAACGGCTACCCGGGCCTCTTCGCCTCGCTCGCCACGGGCAACCCGGTGCTGGTGAAGCCGCACCCCAGGGCCGTGCTGCCGCTGGCGCTCACCGTGCGGATCGCCCGTGAGGTGCTGGCCGAGGCGGGCTTCGACCCCAACCTGGTCGCGCTCGCCGCCGAGCGGCCGGGCGAGGGCATCGCCAAGACCCTCGCGGTCCGCCCCGAGATCCGGATCATCGACTACACCGGCTCCACCGCCTTCGGCGACTGGCTGGAGGCCAACGCCCGCCAGGCGCAGGTCTACACGGAGAAGGCCGGGGTCAACACGATCGTCGTCGACTCCACCGACGACTACCGGGGCATGCTCGCCAACCTGGCGTTCTCCCTCTCGCTCTACAGCGGCCAGATGTGCACCACCCCGCAGAACCTGCTGATCCCCCGGGACGGCATCACCACGGACGACGGCGCCAAGTCGTACGACGACGTGGTCAACGACATCGCGGCGGCCGTCACCGGACTCCTCGGCGACGACGCCCGCGCGGCGGCCCTGCTCGGCGCGCTGGTCAACCCGGACGTCAAGGCCCGGGTGGAGGCGGCCGGTGAGCTGGGCGAGGTGGCCCTGGACTCGCGTACGGTCGCCAACGCCGAATTCCCCGACGCCGTCGTCCGTACGCCGGTCGTCGTCAAGCTGGACTCCACCAAGACCGACGAGGACGCGGCCTACCTCTCGGAGTGCTTCGGCCCGGTCTCCTTCGCCGTGGCGGTCGAGTCGACGTCCGCCGCCCTGGACCTGCTCCGCCGCACGATCCGCGAGAAGGGCGCGATGACGGTCGGCGCCTACACCACCTCCGCCGAGGTGGAGCGGGCGATCGAGGACGTCTGCCTGGACGAGTCGGCCCAGCTCTCGCTGAACCTGACCGGCGGGGTCTACGTCAACCAGACGGCCGCGTTCTCCGACTTCCACGGTTCGGGCGGCAACCCGGCGGCCAACGCGGCCCTGTGCGACGCGGCCTTCGTCGCCAACCGCTTCCGGGTGGTCGAGGTGCGCCGCCAGGCGTAGCTAGCGGGCGTCCCGGGGGTCGGGGACATCGGCGTAGCGCTGCACCCAGGCGTGCATCGCGATCGCGGCCGCGGCCCCCGCGTTGATGGACCGGGTCGAGCCGAACTGGGCGATCGAGCACACCATCGAGGCGTGCTCGCGCGCCTCCTCGGTCAGGCCCGGCCCCTCCTGCCCGAACAGCAGCACACACCGGCGCGGCAGCTCGGTCCGCTCCAGCGGTACGGCGCCGGGGAGGTTGTCGATCCCGATGATCGGCAGCCCCTCGGCCGCCGCCCACGTGGTCAGGTCCGCCGTGTCCGGGTGGTGGCGCACATGCTGGTAGCGGTCGGTGACCATGGCGCCGCGCCGGTTCCACCGCCGCCGGCCCACGATGTGGATCTCCTTGGCGAGGAAGGCGTTGGCGGTCCGCACCACCGAGCCGATGTTGAAGTCGTGGCCCCAGTTCTCCACGGCCACATGGAAGTCGTGCCGCCGCAGGTCGAGATCGGCGACGATCGCCTCCCGCGTCCAGTAGCGGTACGCGTCACCGACGTTGCGCCGGTCGCCGAGGGCGAGCAGCTCGGGGTCGTAACGCTCGCCCTCGGGCCAGGGCAGCGGGTGCGGCCCGACGCCGATCTCCTGGCCGTAGCCGTCGTCGTACTGGACGGGCTCCGCCGGGACGGGGTCCACGGGCGGGGGCTCCGGTGCCGAGAGGTCTGGGGTACTGCCGGTTCTGCCGGTCTCGCTGCTCACCCGACGAGCGTATGGCCCCCGCCGGTGCCGTGCGGCGGGGCCTCCCCCGTACCGCTGCGGCCTTCGCCGCCCGGCCCGGCCGCGTCGGGCGCCGGCCGTGCGCCGGGAACGCCCGGACCGCCCGGCTCCTTCCGCCCCCGCCGGAACCGGGAGGCCAGGGGCAGCCGCGCGAGCACCGAGGCCCGGCCGCCCAGCCACACGAGGAAGACCGTCGGCAGGAACACCGCGTCCGCCGCGATCATCGCCATCGAGAAGAACGGCAGCCCGAGCAGCAGGGCGATCCCGGCGTGCTCGCCGATCATCATGACCAGCAGGACGTTCTTGATCCGCCGGTTGAACAGGGTGAACGGGAACGCGACCTGGACGACGACCGTCGCGTACGTCAGCACCATCACCATCAGCCCGCTGGAGGCGAGCACGTCGGAGAGGGCGGGCCACGGGGTGAAGTAGTCGAGCTTGAGCGGGTAGTAGAGCGCGGTGCCGTCCTGCCAGCGCGAGCCCTGGATCTTGTACCAGCCGGCGGTCGCGTAGATCAGGCAGACCTCGACCATGATCACGACGAGCGTGGCGTTGTGGGTGAGGTTGGCCAGCACATCGAGCAGGGCGCGCTGCTGCCCTTGCGGCGCGTAGCGCTCGGCGGCCCACCAGGCGGCGGCGGAGAGCCAGAGGGTCCACAGCAGGACCGGGAACCACCAGGTCCCGCCGAGGCCATCCATCAGCGTGGCCCCCAGCAGGACCGGGCCGAGGACCGCCCAGAGCACCGGGCCCACGACGTCCCGCCGGGTCGGCAGGCCCGCCGCGCCGCGCTCCGCGTCGCGGGCGGCGCGCCGGGCGTCCAGCGACCAGACCTGGGCGCAGCGCGTCAGCACGAGGTAGATCGCCATCAGGTGGATGACGTTGTCGCCGCCGTCGCCCATGAAGACGCTGCGGTTCTGTACGGAGAGCACGCCGACCATGAAGAGGACCGACATGGTCCGGGTGCGCCACCCCAGGAGCAGGGCGGCGGCGGAGAGCACGGTGAGCGCGTACACCGCCTCGAACCAGAGGGTGCTGTCCGACCAGAGGAGGACGGAGAAGGCGTCGTTCCCGGCGGTGAGCCGGCGGGCCAGGTCCCAGTGCCACGGGCTGTCGGGGCCGTACAGCTCATGGCGGTGCGGCAGCTCGCGCAGCAGGAAGAACAGGTAGGTGGCGGCGAAGCCGATCCGGATGACGGCGCTCTGGTACGGGCCGAGGGCACAGACGGTGATCCGCTGGAGGGCGCGGGCCAGAGCCGCTCCGGCGGCGGCGATGCGGTCCGGGGCGCCGGGGTCCGGAGCGTGGGCGGGCCGGGCGGCCGGTGGTGCGGTGGGCGGGGTGGTCACTTGTCCCCCTCCTCGGCGCGCGCCGCGTCACGCGGGGCGGGCAGATCGTCGGGGGTCACGTTCCACCAGGGGAGTACGCGGTAGCCGGGCCGGGTGTCGGCCTTCTCGGGGGCCCACGAGGGCGGGGCGATCAGGCTGGTGGCCGACCTCATCTGGATGCGTTCGACCGTGCCGCCCAGGTCGCGTTCGCTCAGCTGCAGCATCGCGATGCGCCGGACGTACCGCTCGGAGAGTTCGCCGCGCAGGCCGTTGGGCTTGTCCTGGTTGTCGTGCGAGTTCACGTAGAAGTCCCAGCCCCGGCGGAGCTCGTTCTGGTTCACATGGCTGGGGAGGAGACTGCCGCGTATCGCGTCGGCGTCCGCTTCGGTGAGGCTGATCCAGTCGGTGGTGCGGCGCCCGTCCGCCCCGGACACCTCGGCCCGGACGTGGACGGCGATGTTCTGCTGGAGCGGGTTGGGAGCGAAGAGCTTCCAGTTCTGCTCGAACTCCGGGTAGATCCAGTCGTCGACCGTCTTCCCGTGCTGCTTGGTCAGCGTGTTGGACGGGGCGACGTGCAGGAAGACCATCGCCACCTGTGCGCAGGCCAGGAGCCCGATGAGGGAGAGCGCCAGGGCGGCGACGACCTGGTAGCCGAACGAGAGCCCGGCTATGCCCGCGCCGGTCACGGGGGGGCCGGGAACCGGTGCCGGAGCCTCCGCTTCGGGCGCCGGAGTGTCCGGTCCGGCCTGCCCGGGGCTCACGGCCTGCGGCCGGACGTCCTCGTGCCCGCTGCCGGAATCCCCGCGCCCGGAGCTCCCGTCGTGGTTCGCATCCATCCCGCCCCGTTCACGATCGATCACCACTCGGTTATCCACAGGGTTGACACCCTACGGGCCTCCGACCGACCATTGAAGTCAATGAACCGAACGATCGGTCGGTAGGGAGCCCGGGATGGCGGCAGTGACTGCGGACCAGAAGACGCAGAGCACCTCAGGCACGGCGAAAGCGGCAGGGACGGTGGCGGGCACGGCCGGGGACCCGGCGGACGCGGCACGCCTCGCGGCCTTCGACGCGGCCGTGGCGGCCGACGACCGCATCGAGCCGCGCGACTGGATGCCCGAGGCCTATCGCGCCACGCTGGTCCGCCAGATGGCCCAGCACGCCCACTCGGAAATCATCGGCATGCAGCCCGAGGCCAACTGGATCACCCGCGCGCCCTCGCTGCGCCGCAAGGCGATCCTGATGGCCAAGGTGCAGGACGAGGCCGGACACGGTCTGTATCTCTACAGCGCGGCCGAGACGCTGGGCACCAGCCGCGAGGAGCTGCTCGACAAGCTTCACGCCGGTCGCCAGCGCTATTCGTCGATCTTCAACTACCCCACCCTGACCTGGGCCGATGTCGGCGCGATCGGCTGGCTGGTGGACGGCGCGGCCATCACCAACCAGGTGCCGCTCTGCCGCTGCTCCTACGGACCCTACGCCCGCGCGATGGTCCGCATCTGCAAGGAGGAGTCCTTCCACCAGCGCCAGGGTTACGAGCTGCTGCTCGCCCTCAGCCGCGGCACCGAGGCCCAGCACGCGATGGCCCAGGACGCGGTGGACCGCTGGTGGTGGCCGTCCCTGATGATGTTCGGCCCGCCCGACGACGCGTCGTCCCATTCCGAGCAGTCGATGGCCTGGAAGATCAAGCGGCACTCCAACGACGAGCTGCGGCAGCGCTTCGTGGACATCTGCGTGCCCCAGGCCGAGGCGCTGGACCTCACCCTGCCGGACCCCGACATCCGGTGGAACGAGGAGCGCGGACAGCACGACTTCGGCGCGATCGACTGGACGGAGTTCCAGGAGGTCCTCAAGGGCAACGGCCCGTGCAACGAACAGCGGATCACCCAGCGGCGCAAGGCCCACGAAGAGGGCGCCTGGGTCCGGGACGCGGCCGCCGCGTACGCCGCCAAGCACACCCCGTCCGCACAGCACGCACACCAGGCACCGCAGGCACATCAGGCACCGCACGTGGAGGAGACGGCATGAGCAGCTCGACCGACTGGCCGCTGTGGGAGGTGTTCGTGCGCTCCCGGCGCGGGCTGTCCCACACCCACGCGGGCAGCCTCCACGCGCCCGACGCCGAGATGGCCCTGCGCAACGCGCGCGACCTCTACACCCGCCGCTCCGAAGGCGTCTCGATCTGGGTGGTCCCCTCCACACAGATCACCGCCTCCTCCCCCGACGAGAAGGACTCGTTCTTCGAGCCGGCCGGGGACAAGCCCTACCGCCACCCGACCTTCTACGAGATCCCGGACGGGGTGAAGCACCTGTGAGCGCGGCCCTCGCCCTCGGCGACGACGCGCTGGTGCTCTCGCACCGGCTGGGGGAGTGGGCCGGCCACGCCCCCGTCCTGGAGGAGGACGTGGCCCTCGCCAACATCGCACTGGACCTGCTGGGGCAGGCGCGGGTGCTGCTCTCCCTCGTCGGTGACGAGGACGAGCTGGCCTATCTCCGCGAGGAGCGGGCCTTCCGCAACCTCCAACTGGTCGAGCAGCCGAACGGGGACTTCGCCCACACCATCGCCCGGCAGCTCTACTTCTCGGTCTACCAGCACCTGCTGTACGAGCGGCTGGCGGCCGGGGGCGGCGAGTTCGCGGACCTCGCGGCGAAGGCCGTCAAGGAGGTCGCCTACCACCGCGACCACGCCGAGCAGTGGGTGCTGCGGCTCGGGGACGGCACCGCCGAGAGCCATGAGCGGATGCAGGCCGGCCTGGAGGCGCTCTGGCGCTTCACCGACGAGATGTTCCAGCCGGTGGAAGGGCTGGACGACACCGGCTCCGGCCTCGACCACCAGGAGCTGGAGCGCACCTGGCTCGCCGCCGTCACCGGCACCGTGGAGCGGGCCACGCTGACGCTGCCGACCGGGCCGCGGGCCGGGGCCTGGGCGGCGGGCGCGGGGCGACAGGGCCTGCACACCGAGCCGTTCGGCCGGATGCTCGCCGAGATGCAGCACCTGCACCGCAGCCACCCGGGGGCGTCATGGTGACCGACACCCCGCTGGAGGCGGAGCTGCGCTCCCTCGCCGGTTCCGTCCCGGACCCGGAGCTCCCGGTGCTGACCCTGGCCGAGCTCGGCATCCTGCGGGGCGTGGACGTGGAGGGCCCGGGCCGGGTGACCGTGCGGCTCACCCCGACGTACACAGGCTGCCCGGCGATCGAGGCCATGTCCGCCGACATCGAGCGGGTGCTGCACGACCACGGTGTGCCGGAGGTCTCCGTGGTCACGGTGCTCGCACCGGCCTGGTCGACCGACGACATCAGCGCCGAAGGGCGCCGCAAGCTCGCCGAGTTCGGCATAGCGCCCCCGCGCGCCCACAGCGCTGACGGCGGCCCGGTGCCCCTGACGCTCTCGGTGCGCTGCCCGCACTGCGGCTCCACGGACACCGAGCTGCTCAGCCGGTTCTCCTCCACGGCGTGCAAGGCCCTCCGCCGCTGCGTCGCCTGCCGTGAGCCGTTCGACCACTTCAAGGAGTTGTAGATGTTCCATCCGCTCCGGGTCAGCGCGATCGAACGGATCACGGACGATGCGGTGGCCGTCACCTTCGCCGTGCCGGCCGAGCTGCGCGAGACCTTCCGCCACACCCCCGGCCAGCATCTGAACGTGCGCTACAGCGTGGACGGCAAGGAGATCCGCCGCTCCTACTCGATCTGCGCACCGGCCGCCGAGCAGCCCGCCGCACCGGTGGTGCGGGTCGGCATCCGCGGGGTCGAGGGCGGGGCGTTCTCCACCTACGCCCTGAAGGAGCTGTCCGTCGGGGACCGGGTGGAGGCCATGCCTCCGATGGGCCGCTTCGTCCTGAAGCCGCGTCCGGGTCTCTTCGCGGCGGTGGTCGGCGGCAGCGGGATCACGCCGGTGCTGTCGATGGCGGCCACGCTCCTGGCCAAGGAGGAGAAGGCGCGGTTCTGCCTGATCCGCAGCGACCGCACGGCGGCCTCCACGATGTTCCTGGACGAGGTGGCCGACCTCAAGGACCGCTACCCGGACCGCTTCCAGCTGGTCACCGCGCTCTCCCGGGAGGAGCAGTCGGCCGGGCTCCCCTCCGGCCGCCTGGACACCGAGCGGCTCACCTCGCTGCTGCCGGCGGTGCTTCCGGTGGCGGACGTGGCCGGCTGGTTCCTGTGCGGGCCGCTGGGCCTCGTACGGGGGACGGAGAGCGCCCTGCGCGCGCTCGGCGTCGACCGGACCCGGGTCCACCAGGAGATCTTCCACGTCGACGACGGCCCGTCCGACGTCACAGTGGTCAAGGTCGCCGCCCCCTCCGACTCCACCCTGACGGCCACCTTGCACGGCCGCTCGGGCAGCTGGCCCGTGAAGGAGACGGAATCGCTGCTGGAGACGGTGTTGCGGAGCCGTTCGGACGCTCCGTACGCCTGCAAGGGCGGGGTCTGCGGGACCTGCCGGGCGTTCCTCGTCTCGGGGGAGGTCCGGATGGAACGGAACTTCGCGCTGGAACCGGAGGAGACGGACGCGGGCTTCGTGCTGGCCTGCCAGTCGCATCCGCTCACCCCGGAGGTGGAGCTGGACTTCGACCGCTGAGGCTGTTCCCTCCCGTAGAACCTGTTCCCTTCTCCTAGAACCTGTTCTATCTTGACGGCCCGCCAGGGACCGCCAACGGGAGGCCGGAACAGTGGACTTCACCTTCACCGAGGAACAGCAGGCAGCCGTGGAGGCGGCCCGGGCGGTCTTCTCCGGCGTCACGCCCGACGCCGTGCCCAGCCCCGCCCTGACCCCGGGCGCCGTGGCCGAGGACATCGACCGCCGGCTGTGGGGCGAGCTCGCGAGTTCGGACCTGCTGGGCCTCACGCTCTCCGAGGAGTACGGGGGCGCCGGGCTCGACCCGGTCGCGCTCTGCCTGGTCCTGCGCGAGTCGGCCAAGGTCCTGGCCAGGGTCCCGCTGCTGGAGAGCTGCGCGGTGGCGATGGCCGTCGAGCGGTACGGGGAGAGCGCCCTCGCGGCGGAGCTGCTGCCCCGGGCCGCCAGGGGCGAGCTGATCCTGACCGCCGGGGCAAACGGGCGCACCGGCCACGACCCGGCCGAACTCGCCGTCACCGCACGGCCGGAGGGCCCCGGGGCAGCTCCTTCGGGCTGGGTGCTGGACGGCGTGCAGTCGGCGGTCCCCTGGGCCCAGGCGGCCGACCTGATCGCGGTGCCCGCCCACACCGGCGAGGGCCGGGCCGTCCTGGCCCTCGTGGACCCGACCCGCGAGGGCGTCACCCTCGCGGACCAGGTCTCCACCAGCGGCGAACGGCTGGCGGAGGTCCGGCTCGACTCCGTACGCGTAGAAGCGCGTGAACTGATCGACGCACCCGGTGCCTGGGACCGGCTGCGGGCCCTGCTCACCACGGGGACCTGCGCGCTGGCCCTCGGGCTGGGCGAGCGGGTGCTCGCGATGACCGCCGAATACACCGGCAAGCGCGAGCAGTTCGGGTTCCCCGTCGCCACTTTCCAGGCGGTGGCGGTGCAGGCCGCCGACCGGTACATCGACCTGCGGGCGATGGAGGTGACGCTCTGGCAGGCCGCCTGGCGGATCTCCTCCGGCGCCGGGGGCCCGCTGCCCGCCGCGGGTGACATCGCCGTGGCGAAGATCTGGGCCTCCGGCGGGGTGCGCCGCATCGTGCAGACCGCCCAGCACCTGCACGGCGGCTTCGGCGCGGACACCGACTACCCGCTGCACCGCTTCCACGCCTGGGCGAAGCAGATCGAGCTCTCCCTCGGCCCGGCGGCGGCCCACGAGGAGGCGCTGGGCGACCTGCTGGCCGCCCACCCGCTGAGCTGACGGGCCAGGAGCCTGCCGGCGCAGACGTCAGAGCACGAAGGCCGAGGCCCCGTTCTCCGTGACCATCGGGCGCCCGGCCCCGTCCCAGGAGAGCATGCCGCCGTCGATGTTCACGGCGTCGATCCCCTGCTGGACCAGGTACTGCGTGACCTGGGCGGACCGGCCGCCGACCCGGCACATCACGTGGACGCGCCGGCCGTCCCCGGCGGCCTCGGTGAGCTCACCGAAACGGCCCACGAAGTCGCTCATCGGAATGTGCAGCGCACCCTCGACATGACCGGCCGCCCACTCGTCGTTCTCGCGGACGTCCAGGATCAGGCCGTCCGACGGCACCTCCGCGACGTCCATCGAGGGCAGCGGGGCGAAATTCATGGGTCATGCCTTCTCTCGTAGTGACGCGGCAGAGTCACCGGGAACGCTACTGCACCATCTCCGCGAGCTCGGCCTCACGCTTGGCCACCTCGCCCAGCAACTGGTCCCCGATGTCCTCCAGCAGTTGGTCCGGGTCGTCCGGGGCCATCCGGAGCATCGAGCCGATCGCGCTCTCCTCCAGCTCGCCCGCGAGCACCGTGAGCAGCTCCTTGCGCCTGCTGAGCCACTCCAGGCGGGCGTAGAGCTCCTCGCTCTCGCTCAACGGGGAGAGCGGCTGGGCCGGGCCCGCCGCCCACTCCGCCGCCAGCTCCTTGAGCAGCTCGATGTCGCCGCGCCCATAGGCGGCGTTCACGCGGGTGATGAACTCGTCCCGGCGCTCCCGCTCCGGCTCGTCCTGGGCCAGGTCCGGGTGGGCCTTGCGGGCCAGCTCCCGGTAGAGCTTGCGGGCCTCCTCGCTCGGCCTGACCCGCTTCGGCGGCCGCACCGGCTGCTCGGTGAGCATGGCGGACGCCTCGGGGGAGAGCCCGTCGGAGTCCATCCAGTCGTGGAAGAGCTCGTCGACACCGGGCATCGGCATGACGATGTCCCGCGCCTCCTTGGCCTTGCGCAGGTCCTCGGGGTCACCGGTCTTCGCGGCCCGCGCCTCGGCGATCCGCGCGTCCAGTTCGTCGAGGCGCGCGTACATCGGGCCGAGCTTCTGGTGGTGCAGCCGGGAGAAGTTCTCGACCTCCACCCGGAAGGTCTCCACCGCGATCTCGAACTCGATCAGCGCCTGCTCGGCGACCTGCACGGCCCTGGCCAGCCGCGCCTCGGGGCGCGGCGCGGCGTCGTGCGGGACTCCGGCCTCCCCGGCATCCCCTGCCGGAGAGGCCGCGGCGTCCTGCGTCTCCGGCACGGTCTGCGGCTCGGCGGGCCGGTCGTTGTCCTGCCGGTCTTCATCGTTCCGGGTGGGAGGCACCCCGGCGGCTTCGTGGGTCACCCGTCCAGCGTATGGCCACGGCCGCACGCCCTGTACCGCCCGGGCCCGGCGGAGCGGACTCCCGGGCCCCGGCCCCCTCATATACCGCGCTCGGCGGCCACCCTGCCCGTCTTGATCGCCCGCTCCAGCTCCGCGTGGTCCGCCTCCGTACGGTCGGCGTACGTCACCGCGAAGTCGGCCACCGCCGCGTCGAGCTCGTCGTTCTTGCCGCAGTAGCCGGCGAGCAGACGGGGGTCGGCGCTGTGGGAGTGCGCGCGGGCCAGCAGGGCGCCGGTCATCCGGCCGTAGTCGTCGACCTGTTCGACGGTGAGCGCGGCGGGATCCACGCTGCCCTTACGGTTCCTGAACTGCCGCACCTGGTAGGGCCTGCCGTCCACGTCCGTCCAGCCGAGCAGGATGTCGCTGACGACCTGCATCCGCTTCTGGCCGAGCACCACGCGGCGGCCCTCGTGCCCCTCCTGGGGCGCCTCGAAGCCGACGTCCGGCAGATGGGGAGCCAGCGCCGAGGGACGCGCCTCCTTCACCTGGAGGACCAGCGGCTCCCCGCGGTGGTCGAGCAGCAGCACCACGTACGACCGGGTCCCGACGCTGCCGGTGCCGACCACCCGGAACGCCACGTCATGGATCGCGTACCGCGCCAGCAGCGGCATCCGGTCCTCGGAGACCGTGGAGAGATAGCCGGCGAGCCCGGCCGCGACCGCCGCGGCCTCCGCGTCCGGCACCCGGCGCAGCACCGGCAGGGCGTCGACGAAGCGCCGGCCGCCGTCGAGGCAGTCCTCCGTGGACCGGGCGGCGAACCGGGCGCTGGTGTTCCTGCGGGCCTTCTCCGAGACCCTCTCCAGGGTGCCGACCAGATCGCGGGCGTCCGTGTGCGAGACGAGCTCCTCGTCCGCGATGGCGTTCCAGGCGTCGAGCGCGGGCAGCCGCGCCAGCAGCCGCATCGTGCGCCGGTAGGCGCCGACGGTGTCGAAGGCGCCCTTGCGGCAGGTGTCCTCGTCCGCCCCGGCGGCCCGGCCCGCCAGGACGAGCGAGGTCGCGAGCCGCTTGAGGTCCCACTCCCAGGGGCCGAAGACGGTCTCGTCGAAGTCGTTGAGGTCGATGACCAGGTTGCCCCGGGCGTCGCCGTAGAGACCGAAGTTGGCGGCATGGGCGTCACCGCAGAGCTGAGCCCCCACACCGGTGACCGGGGTCCCCGTCAGGTCGTGGGCCATCAGCCCGGCCGAGCCACGCAGGAAGGCGAAGGGCGACGCGGCCATCCGTCCCACCCGGATCGGCGCCAGCCCCGGCACCCGGCCCCGGTTGGACTCCTCGACGGCCCGCACCGCGTCGGGACGGCCCGACGGCAGGACCAGCGAACCGTGCGCGGAACGCGGAACCCGGTCGCGGAGCGCCTTGCCCACGGCCTTGGCGGAACCCGCCTCCCCGCGCCCGGCGAACCCGGGCACGACGGGTATACGGGGATCCGCCCCAGACGCCGGCCGCTCCGGCGCCGCTCCCTCGCCGGGACTCACGCCTCCGCCGAGGCTCGCGCCTCCGACAACGCTCATGCCTTCGTTGACGCCCATGGAGCGTCGCCTCCCCCACCTCGTCAGCTCTCGGACCGAGCACGACCGTACCGCCGTTGCCCTGCGGCCGTCCGCCCCTGTGGACAACCCCGGAGCGCCCCTCGGCGGCCCCCGCCACTCCCAGCAGATCAGCAGCCGGTACCCGGCTCCGGTTCCGCGAGATACGTGTCCGCCCACTGCCCGAGCTCCTTGAGCGCCGGCTCCATCGCGGCACCGGCCTCGGTGAGGCGGTACGCGACGCGCAGCGGCGGCCCCTCGTCGACCTCACGGATCACCAGACCGGCCGCCCCGAGCTCGGCCAGCCGGTCCGAGAGCATGCGCTCGCTGATCCCGGGAATCGCGCGGCGCAACTCCGCGAAGTGCACCGGCCTCTGCAGCAGCACCGAGACGATCGGCCCGGTCCAGCGCTTGCCGAACAGTTCGAAGACACGGCTGATGCCCACATCGACCCGCCGACAGGTCTGCTCGCTGTGATCTGCCATACCCCTAGAGTACTGCGCCACAGTAGGGCACTTACGAAAAGTAAGTGACTATGCTATTAGTAGTTACGTACGGAAAGGGGCAGCGCTCGGGCATCCGGCGACTCCCCGTCCCCTTCGCTCTCTGTGGAGATCCCCATGGCCACGCTTCTGCACCTCGACTCCGCCGTCCTTCCCCAGGGCTCCGCGTCCCGCGACGTCACCGCCGCGTTCGTCCAGGCCTGGCTCGACCAGAACCCGGACGGCACCGTCGTCCGTCGCGACCTCGCCGCCGACCCGCTGCCCCACCTGGACGCGGCGGCAGTGGTGGCGGGCGCGGACGACCCGCTGCGCCGGGAGCTCGCGGAGGAGCTGGCAGCGGCGGACGCCGTCCTGATCGGCGCACCGATGTACAACTTCACGATCCCCTCGACCCTCAAGGCCTGGCTGGACCAGGTGATCATCGTCGGGCACAACGCGGGACCGGACTCCCCCGTGGCCGGGACCCCGGTGACCGTCGTCGCCAGCCGCGGCGGCTCGTACGCTCCCGGCACCCCGCGCGAGGGCTTCGAATTTGTCCAGAATTACTTGGAGAAGCTGCTCACGAGCATGTTCTCCGCCGAGGTGGACTTCATCGTTCCGGAGCTGACCCTCGCCCACTCGCAGCCGGCGATGGCCGAGTTGATCCCGCTCGCCGAGGCCTCCCGCGCCAGGGCGTTCGACGAGGCCCGGGAGAAGGCGAAGGCTCTCGCCTCCCGCCTCGCCGCCTGACCCGACGGGCAGCACCACGTCGGAAGACAGAAAACAGGGCCGCGGAACTCGATCGAGTTCCGCGGCCTTGCGCTGTCAGCAACCGGACGTTTCACGTGAAACGAAACACAGCCTCCGGTCAGATCCGTCCGCCGGCCGTCGCACCGGCCCCGGCAGGTTCATCGGCGCCTTCCTCCTCGGGCTGGTCCCGCGTACCGCGACCGGCCCCGCCGCGCTGGCCGCTCCCGCCGTTCCGCGGACCGGCTGCCGCGGACCCACGGGCCGCCTCCGCCGCAGCGGCGATCTCCCGGGCCTCCCGCTCCGCCTGCTCCGCCTTCTCACGCGCCTGGGCCGCGAGATCCACCCGGCCCTCGGGCTTGATGTGGGCGATGACACCGGGGTGGGCGATCGACGGCAGGAGGTGGCGCCACATCTCGGCCACCTGCTCCCGCAGATCGGCGCGCCCGGAGTCGGCTTCCGATATCAGCTGGATACCCGTGAACGAAGCCACGATGACCTTGGCGGACACCATCGGATCGACATGGGGCAGCACCTCGCCCCGCTCCTTGCCCAGCTCCAGCATCCGGGCCGTCGCATCGATCCAGTCGCCCCAGGGGTGCGGCCCGCCGAGGAAGACACCTTCGATGGAGAGGCGGGTACCGGCACGCGCCATCGCGTTGTGGCGCAGGGCGAAGGCGAACTGCTGGCCGCCGTCCACCAGCGACTGGAGCGGCGATCCCTCCTGGGCGAACTCGACCGTGGAGGTCTGCTCGTCCATGATCGCCTGGGCGATGGCCTCCTTGGACGCGAAGTGGAAGTAGAGCGCCCCCTTGGTCACCTTGGCGCGGCGGAGGATCTCCGAGATGGCGGCGCGCTCGTAGCCGTAGTCGTCGAAGACACTCGCCGCGGCATCCACGATCGACCGCCACGTCTGCACCGCGCGAGCCTGCTTCGCCATTTCCTGCCTCCGGGACGTTCTGTGCGCTCAGCCCTTCACTGCCGAGCAGCCGTCGATCCAGCCTCTGCGGTCAGCGTATGCATGCATGCCGCCCCACAGACCATCGGTCTGTCCGGAAACCGCTCCAGCAACCGCACCGGAGAGACCCCGACGCCCGCCTCGTCCTCCGACGGGCCATACCGACCGCGCTGCCTGTTTACCCTTCCGCCGCCTCGCCGACACAGCCGACGGAACAACGAAGAACCCCCGCTCCGGATCTCTCCGAAGCGGGGGTTCTATCGAATCAACATGAACAGTTGCAAGCAACCGCTCGTTGTGCGCGAGGGGGGATTTGAACCCCCACGTCCCTAAGGACACTGGCACCTGAAGCCAGCGCGTCTGCCGTTCCGCCACTCGCGCAAGAGTGGTGTTTCCAGTCCCTCTCACCGTGTGTGTGGTGCGAGCGCCTGGCGACATCCGGAAGATTAGCACGGTGAGCAGGGTGGATTCACATCCGTTGTTCTGCCGATCCCTGGAGGGGAAACGGGAACGCGGAGCCATCGCCCCCACTCCTCCAGAGAGCATCGCGTGTGCGGGACACTGTGAGGAGGCCACCTCTACGATCCGTGTGAGGGGTGACACTCATCCACAGGGCAGAGAAGGGGAACCAGCCGATTTCCCGACGCGTGGATACGATCAGTAAGCAGTACAGGGACGATGACACCGGAGGAGGTGCCCCATGGGGGTCATGAAGCGTTTCGAGCAGCGCCTCGAGGGGCTGGTCAACGGCACCTTCGCCAAGGTCTTCAAGTCCGAGGTGCAGCCGGTGGAGATCGCGGGAGCACTCCAGCGGGAGTGCGACAACAACGCGACGATCTGGAACCGCGAGCGGACCGTCGTCCCCAACGACTTCATCGTCGAGCTCAGCACTCCCGACTACGAGCGGCTCAGCCCGTACTCGGGCCAGCTGGGCGACGAGCTGTCCGGCCTGGTGCGCGACTACGCCAAGCAGCAGCGCTACACCTTCATGGGACCGATCAAGGTCCACCTGGAGAAGGCCGACGACCTCGACACCGGTCTCTACCGGGTGCGCAGCCGCACCCTGGCGTCGAGTTCGTCACAGTCCGACCAGCCGGGACAGCACGGCCAGCCCCAGCGGCCAGCCCCCGGGCGGCCCGCCGCTCCGCAGGCGCCCGGCGGCTACGGCTACCCCCCGGCGGCCCCTCCGCCGATGCCCGCGGCCCCGCCGCCGGGCGGCGGACGGCCGGCGGCCCCCACGAGCGACCGGCGCCCGCCGGCCGGGCCCGGCGCACTGCCTGACGCCCAGGTGCGGCGCTGGATCGAGATCAACGGCACCCGCCATCAGATTTCCCGCCCGACGCTGGTGATGGGACGATCCACCGACGCCGACGTGCGGATCGACGACCCCGGCGTATCGCGCCGGCACTGTGAGATCCGGACCGGAACGCCCTCGACGATCCAGGATCTCGGGTCCACCAACGGCATCGTGGTGGACGGGCAGCACACCACCCGCGCTACGCTCCGCGACGGCTCGCGGATCGTCGTGGGCAGCACCACCATCGTTTACCGGCAAGCCGAAGGGTGAAGCGGGGGCAATGTCAGAGCTGACCCTGACGGTCATGCGGCTAGGTTTCCTGGCTGTTCTGTGGCTGTTCGTCATCGTGGCCGTCCAGGTCATCCGCAGCGACCTGTTCGGAACGCGCGTCACGCAGCGCGGCTCACGCCGCACTGCCGCCGAAGCGCGCCCGCAGCAGGGCCGCCAACAACAACAAGCGGCGCCGCCCCAGCAGCGCCAGCAGCCCGGGCGCCAGCGCCGCGGGGCACCCACGAAGCTGGTCGTCTCCGAAGGCACCCTCACGGGCACCACGGTCGCGCTCCAGGGCCAGACCATCACGCTGGGCCGGGCCCACGATTCAACGATCGTGCTGGACGACGACTACGCGTCCAGCAGGCATGCCAGGATCTATCCGGACCGGGACGGACAGTGGATCGTTGAGGATCTCGGGTCCACCAACGGCACGTATCTGGAACGGACCCGGCTCACCACCCCGACGCCTGTTCCGCTGGGCGCGCCGATCCGTATCGGCAAGACCGTCATCGAGCTGCGGAAGTAGTACGACAATGAGCGAGCGGAGCGAGCGAGCCGCGGCGGCCTGGACGACGGACGCTGCCCGGTTCCCGACCGGAGGGTGGGCAGTGTGGCTCCAGACAGGCTGTACCCCGACGCGGCGTCGACCGGGCAGGTGCGCATGAGTCTGTCCCTGCGCTTCGCCGCCGGATCGCACAAGGGCATGATCCGGGAGGGGAACGAGGACTCCGGCTATGCCGGCCCGCGCCTTCTCGCCATCGCCGACGGCATGGGCGGCCAGGCGGCCGGTGAGGTCGCCAGCTCCGAGGTGATCTCGACGCTCGTCCAGCTCGACGACGACGTACCGGGATCGGACATCCTCACCTCGCTCGCCACGGCGGTGCAGCAGGCCAACGACCAGCTGCGCGTCATGGTCGAGGAGGACCCCCAGCTGGAGGGCATGGGCACCACGCTCACCGCCCTGCTCTGGACCGGCCAGCGGCTCGGCCTGGTGCACGTCGGCGACTCCCGCGCGTATCTGCTGCGCGACGGCGTCCTGACGCAGATCACCCAGGACCACACCTGGGTGCAGCGCCTCGTCGACGAGGGCCGCATCACCGAGGAAGAGGCCACCACCCACCCGCAGCGCTCCCTGCTGATGCGGGCGCTGGGCAGCGGCGACCATGTCGAGCCGGACCTCTCCATCCGCGAGGTCCGCGCCGGTGACCGCTACCTGATCTGCTCCGACGGCCTCTCCGGCGTGGTCTCCCACCAGACGATGGAAGAGACCCTGGCCAGCTACCAGGGCCCGCAGGAGACCATCCAGGAGCTCATCCAGCTGGCTCTGCGCGGCGGTGGCCCCGACAACATCACCTGCATCGTGGCCGACGTCCTGGACGTCGACAACAACGACACCCTGGCCGGCCGGCTCAACGACACCCCGGTCGTCGTCGGCGCGGTCGCGGAGAACCAGGCGGCCCAGCTGAGCGACGGCGGGGCCATGCAGACCCCCGCCGGGCGCGCGGCCGGTCTCGGCCGCCCCGCCCCGGCCCCGCCGGGCGGCTTCGGCCCGCCCGGCAGCGGCGACGCCGGCTACGGCTCCATGCCGGACGGCTCGTACGACTCCTACACCGACGACGACCTGGCCAAGCCGCGCGGCGGCCGTAAATGGCTCAAGCGTTCCGTCTTCACCGTGCTGGCGCTGGCCGTGATCGGCGGTGGCCTCTACGGCGGCTACCGCTGGACGCAGACCCAGTTCTACGTCGGCGCGCAGAACGAGAACGTGGCGCTGTTCCGCGGCATCAGCCAGGACCTCGCCTGGATCTCGCTCTCCGAGGTCGAGAAGAACCACCCCGAGATCGAGCTCAAGTACCTGCCGCCGTACCAGCGCAAGCAGGTCGAGGCCACGATCGCCGAGGGCAGCATCACCGACGCCCGCAAGAAGGTCGACGAACTCGCCGCCCAGGCTTCGGCCTGCAAGAAGGACGCGCAGCGCCGCGCGGCCGAGGCCGAGGCCGAGACTTCCGCCACTCCGCCCACCGCGGGGACCAAGCCGACCAAAGCGACTCCCACTCCCGGCCCCAGCCTCTCGGAGGAAGAGAAGAAGCTGGTCCCGCAGTGCGGTAAGCAGTAAGCCGTAGGGGGCCTTCAGCACCATGAGCGTTGTCACCAACACGACCACCATCGGCGCGATCGACGCACCGAGCCGCCGCAACACCGAGCTGGCGCTGGTCATCTTCGCCGTCGCCATCTCGGTGTTCGCCTACGCCAACGTGGGCCTCGCCCTCAACGGCGAACTGCCCTCCGGCATGCTCGGATACGGAGCGGGGCTCGCCCTGCTCGGCGGCGTCGCCCACCTCGTGGTGCGCAGGTTCGCCAAGTACGCCGACCCGCTGCTGCTGCCCCTGGCCACACTGCTCAACGGCCTGGGCCTGGCGCTCATCTGGCGCCTCGACCAGTCGGAGCGGCTGCTCGCCCACCCCAGTTTCGCGCCCGCCGCCTCCAAGCAGCTGATCTTCTCGGCGATGGGGGTCGCGCTCTTCGTGGGAGTGCTGCTCCTGCTGAAGGACCACCGCATCCTCCAGCGCTACACCTACATCTCCATGGTGGTGGCGCTGGTCCTGCTGATCCTGCCGATGTTCTTCCCGGCCCAGTTCGGCGCGAAGATCTGGATCACCATCCCGGGGATCGGATCCATCCAGCCCGGTGAGTTCGCGAAGATCGTCATCGCGGTGTTCTTCTCCGGCTACCTGATGGTGAAGCGGGACGCCCTGGCCCTGGCCAGCCGCCGCTTCATGGGCATGTACCTGCCCCGCGGACGCGACCTCGGACCGATCCTGGCCATCTGGGCCATGTCGATCCTGATCCTCGTCTTCGAGACCGACCTCGGTACCTCGCTGCTCTTCTTCGGCATGTTCGTCGTCATGCTCTACGTGGCCACCGAACGCACCAGCTGGATCGTCTTCGGTCTGGTCATGTCGGCCGTGGGCGCCGTCGGTGTGGCCTCGTTCGAGCCGCACGTGCAGGACCGTGTCACCGCCTGGCTCGACCCGTTCGCCGGCTGGGGAACGCACCCGGCCAGTGAGCAGATGGCCCAGGTGCTGATGTCCTTCGGCTCCGGCGGCACGCTCGGGACCGGCCTCGGCCAGGGCCACTCCGACCTGATCCTCTTCGCGGCCAACACCGACTTCATCCTCGCCACCGTCGGCGAGGAGCTCGGGCTCGCCGGGGTGATGGCGTTCCTCCTGCTGTACGGGCTGATCGTCGAGCGCGGTGTGCGCACCGCACTGGCCGCCCGCGACCCGTTCGGCAAGCTGCTGGCCATCGGGCTCTCCGGCGCCTTCGCCATCCAGGTCTTCGTCGTCGCCGGCGGTGTGATGGGCCTCATCCCGCTCACCGGTATGACGATGCCGTTCCTGGCGGCCGGTGGTTCGTCGGTCATCGCCAACTGGGCCCTGATCGGCATCCTGATCCGGATCAGCGACACCGCCCGCCGTCCCGCACCGGCGCCCGCACCCTCGACCGACGCCGAAATGACGCAGGTGGTCCGTCCGTGAACAAGCCCCTGCGCCGCGTCGCGATCTTCTGCGGCCTGCTGATGCTCGCCCTGCTCCTCCGGGACAACTGGATCCAGTACGTCCGCGCCGACGAGCTGACCAACCGCGCCGAGAACCGCCGTATCCGCATCGAGCGGTACGCCCACGAGCGCGGCAACATCATCGTGGACGGCAAGGCCGTCACCGGGTCCGTCGAGGCCAACGGCAGCGACTTCCGGTACAAGCGGGTCTGGAAGGACGGCCCCCTGTGGGCCCCCGTGACCGGCTACTCCTCGCAGGCCTTCGACTCCTCGCAGCTGGAGAACCTCGAGGACGGCATCCTCACCGGCAACGACGACCAGCTCTTCTTCAACCGCACCCTGTCGATGTTCACCGGGGAGAAGAAGCAGGGCGGCAACGTCGTCACCACCCTCGACGGGGCCGCCCAGAAGGCCGCCTTCAAGGGGCTCGGGGACAAGAAGGGCGCCGTCGTCGCCCTCGACCCGCAGACCGGTGCCATCCTCGCGCTGGCGAGCACCCCCTCGTACGACCCCTCGGTCTTCGCGGGCAACTCCGACAAGGACTCCGCGGCCCGGGAGAAGCTCCTGAAGGACAAGGACAAGCCGATGCTCAACCGGGCATTGCGCGAGACCTACCCGCCGGGTTCCACCTTCAAGGTCGTCACCGCCGCCGCCGCCCTGGAGAACGGGCTCTACGACGACATCGACGCCAAGACGGAGTCGCCGCTGCCCTGGACGCTGCCGCAGACGACCGTCCCGCTGCAGAACGAGGGCAACATCCCCTGCGAGAACGCGTCGCTGCGCGAGGCCCTGCGGGTGTCGTGCAACTCCGTCTTCGGGAAGATGAGCGACGACCTCGGCAACAAGAAGATGATCGAGCAGACGGACAAGTTCGGTTTCAACAAGGAAGTCTTCACCCCCGTCCGCGCCGACGCGAGCATCTACCCCGAGGACAACAAGCCGCAGAACGCGATGGCCGGCATCGGCCAGGCGTCCAACCGGACCACCCCGCTCCAGATGGCCATGGTGGCCTCCGCCATCGCCAACGACGGCAAGCTGATGCAGCCGTACATGGTCGCCAAGCGCCAGGCCCCCAACCTGGACGACGTCTACACCGCCGAGCCCGAGGAGCTCAGCCGGGCGCTGTCCGGCGAGAACGCCCAGAAGGTCCAGCAGATGATGGAGACCGTCGTCAAGGACGGTACGGGAACCAGGGCACAGATCCCCGGCGTCACAGTGGGCGGCAAGACCGGTACCGCCCAGCACGGTCTGAACAACAGCGAGAAGCCGTACGCCTGGTTCATCTCGTACGCGAAGACCGACAACGGCTCCCCGGTCGCCGTCGCCGTCGTGGTCGAGGACGGCAACGCCAACCGGGACGACATCTCCGGTGGCGGGCTGGCCGCTCCGATCGCGCGCGATGTGATGAAGGCGGTCATCGCCAGCAAGCGGTGAGACCCGTCACGGCGGCCGTCCGTCCATACCGGACATCGGATACCGGTCGGATATCGGCTGACGGGTGCGGGCTGATCACCTACCGCGTGCCCGGTAGCGTATGCGCGAACAGCGCACCGCCGGACCACACACACGGGTGCGGTCAGGACTGACGGAGAGGGCTGGAACAGTTATGGAAGAGCCGCGTCGCCTCGGCGGCCGGTACGAGCTGGGCTCGGTGCTCGGCCGTGGTGGCATGGCCGAGGTCTACCTCGCCCACGACACCCGGCTCGGCCGCACCGTAGCTGTGAAGACGCTCCGGGCCGACCTGGCCCGCGACCCGTCCTTCCAGGCCCGGTTCCGCCGTGAGGCCCAGTCGGCCGCCTCGCTCAACCACCCCGCGATCGTCGCCGTCTACGACACCGGCGAGGACTACGTCGACGGGGTCTCCATCCCGTACATCGTGATGGAGTACGTCGACGGGTCGACCCTGCGGGAGCTCCTGCACTCGGGCCGCCGGCTGTTGCCCGAGCGCACGCTGGAGATGACGGTCGGCATCCTGCAGGCGCTGGAGTACTCGCACCGCGCCCAGATCGTCCACCGCGACATCAAGCCGGCCAACGTCATGCTGACGCGCAACGGCCAGGTCAAGGTCATGGACTTCGGCATCGCCCGCGCCATGGGCGACTCCGGCATGACCATGACGCAGACCGCGGCGGTCATCGGCACCGCCCAGTACCTCTCCCCGGAGCAGGCCAAGGGCGAGCAGGTCGACGCGCGCTCCGACCTGTACTCCACCGGCTGTCTGCTCTACGAGCTGCTCGCCGTCCGGCCCCCGTTCGTCGGGGACTCGCCCGTCGCCGTGGCCTACCAGCACGTCCGCGAGGAGCCGCAGCCGCCGAGCAACTTCGACCCCGAGATCACGCCCGAGATGGACGCGATCGTGTTGAAGGCGCTCACCAAGGACCCGGACTACCGCTACCAGTCCGCCGACGAGATGCGGGCCGACATCGAGGCCTGCCTCGACGGCCGGCCGGTCGCCGCCGCGGCGGCGATGGGCGCCGTGGGGTACGGGGGCTACGACGGCTACAACGCCGACCAGCCCACCACCGCCCTGCGCCCGACCGACCCGAACAACGCGCAGACGTCGATGCTGCCGCCGGTCAACCCGGACGACGGCGGCTACGGCTACGACGACCGCGCGAGCAGGCGGCGCCAGCCGCAGAAGAAGAGCAACACCTCGACGATCCTGCTGGTCGTCGCGGGCATCCTGGTGCTCATCGGCGCGATCCTGATCGGCCGGGTCGTGTTCAGCGACACCGGCGACGACGGCCAGGTCCCGGTGCCGAACCTGGTCGGCTCCACCGTCCAGGAGGCGGAACAGCTCGCGGAACGCGCTGGGGTCGTCGTCAAGGTCGGCGGCGAGGAGCCGTGCGAGCAGCAGGAGAAGGGCGACATCTGCTCGCAGACCCCGAAGGACGGCAGCATGGACGAGAACGGGACCGTCACGGTCATGGTCTCCTCCGGTGCGCCGAAGATCGAGGTGCCCGATGTCCTGGAGAAGTCCGAGGACGGTGCCCGCAAGGCCCTGGAGGACAAGGGCTTCACGGTCAACGTGACCGCGGTCGAGTCCGAGAAGGCCGAGGGCACGGTGATCAAGCAGAAGCCGGACGGCGGCACCGAGGCGGAGGAAAACTCCGAGGTGACCATCACGGTCGCCAAGAAGGAGGCGCTGGACCTGCCCGACATGCGCACCCGCACCTTCGCGGCCGCGGAACAGCAGCTGCGGGGCATCGGCTTCACGAACATCTCGCGGACCGACATCGACAGCGAGCAGCCGAAGGACACGGTCGTCGAGCAGACCCCGCAGCCCGGCAAGCACGCCAAGGACGCGCAGATCGTCCTCAAGGTCTCCAAGGGCCCGGCGGAGCCGCCGGAGCCGGAGAAGACCCAGGTCCCGCAGATCCAGGGCCTGACGCTCGGCGAGGCCAAGGCGAAGCTCCAGGAGGCGGGCCTGAAGGTCGGCAACATCCAGGGGTCGCAGGACGACAACGCCGTCGTGGCCGTCGTGCAGCCGGGGGTCGGTGAGACCGTGGACAAGAACTCGGCGGTCAACATCTTCGCCACCCCGGGCGGCGGCGGGAACCAGGGCGGCGGCGGGGACCAGGGCGGCGGCGGCCTCTTCGGAGGCCCGTCGGGCAGGTAGCGCCCGCAGCAGGTACGACGTACGGCGAAGGCCCCGGTCACCATCCACGGTGACCGGGGCCTTCGCCGTACTTGCTGTGCTTGCGGGAGGACGGGCGCGGCTAGAGCAGCTCCACCGGCTTCGTACGGTCCTTGTCGACCTTCTCCGTACGCTCCAGCTCGCCCCAGACGATGTACCGGTACTTCGACGTGTAGACCGGGGTGCAGGTCGTCAGCGTGATGTAGCGGCCGGGCTTCTCCACGCCCGACTCCTCCGGGACCGGCTGGATCACATCGACGTTGAACTTCGAGGTCTCGGGGAGCGACTTGTAGACCTTGTAGACGTACCAGGTGTCCTTGGTCTCGAAGACGACCGCGTCACCGTTCTTGAGCTTGTCGATGTTGTGGAACTTGGCGCCGTGCCCGTCCCGGTGCGCGGCCAGCGTGAAGTTGCCCTCGTCGTCCCAGGGGAGGGCGGAGGGGACCGGGTCCGTGTAGTAGCCCGCGATGCCGTTGTTCAGGGTCCTGGGGTCGGTGCCCTTCTTGACCAGCACCTCGCCGTTCTTCATGGCGGGGACGTGCAGGAAGCCGATGCCGTCCTTGGTGTCCAGTGCACCCGGACCGTCCGCCCACTTGCTGCGGACCGTGTCGCCCTGCTTGTCGGCCTCCCGGTCGGCGAGCACGTTGGTCCACCACAGGGAGTACGCGACGAAGAGCGCGAGCACCAGGCCCGCGGTGATCAGCAGCTCGCCGAAGACGCTGACGGCGGTGGCGATGGGGTGCCTGCTGCTGGGGCGGGGTGCCGGGGGCGTGGACGCGTCGGTCCGCTCGTCGTGCTCGGTCCTCGCTGCCACCGCACCGCCCCTGTCGTGATGATGTTCAGCCCACGAGCGCTCTGGGCTTTCCCTCGCTGCGCGGCCGTTCGTCGACCATCTTGCCCCAGACGATCAGCCGGTAGGTACTCGTGAACTCCGGGGTGCAGGTCGTCAGCGTGAGGTACCGGCCCGGCTTGTCGAACCCGGATCCGACCGGGACGGGTTCGATCACCGAGATGTTGGACGGCGAGGTCTGCGGCAGGACGCTGGTCATCTCGTACGTGTAGTACGCGTCCCTCGTCTCGACGACGATCGGGTCGCCGGGGGTGAGCGTGTTGACGTAGCGGAACGGCTCCCCGTGGGTGTTGCGGTGGCCCGCCACCGCGAAGTTGCCCTGCTTGTCCTCGGGCATCGCCGTCTTCAGCTTGCCCTCGCCGTAGTGGCCGAGCATGCCCCGGTCGAGGACCTTCTCCTTGTTGATGCCCTCGGCGATCGGGACGACGACGTCCAGCTTGGGGATGTGCATGATCGCGAAGCCCTGGCCGGGCGCGAACACCCCGGGCTTGCCCGCCCCCTTGGCCCACTCCTCCTGGATCTTGTCCGTCTCCCGGCCGGCGATCTGCTCGGCCCGGACGTTGGTCCACCAGAGCTGGTAGGTGACGAAGAGCAGCATCAGGACGCCCAGCGAGATGAAGACCTCGCCGACGACCCGGCTGGCGACCACGGCCGGACTGTCCTTGGCCGCCTTCGCCGCGCGCCGCGCCTCCATCCGGGACAGCGGTGCGGCGGGTGCGGCGGCCGCACCGGACGCCGGGGCGGGACGGCGGCCGCGCCCCTTGGCCGCCCGGCGCCGCTCGGCACGGCCTCCGGTGACCGGTTCGGCCGCAGGCTCGGATCGTCGGGAGGGCTCGAATGGTTCAGCCGGCTCGGATCGTTCGGCCGGTGCGGGTCCTTCGGGCGGCCCGGTTCGGCCGGGCGGCTCCGCCACTATTCGCCTGGTGTCCGCGGTCCGCAGCCCCAGGGTCTCGTCGGGAACGGGCGGCGTCACCGTTACGCGACGGGGTCCGGGGTCCGGGGCGGGCGCGGGAACAGGCGCGGGAACAGGCGCAGGGGCCTGCTGGGCGCCGTACCAGTCCCTTTGGTACCCCTCGGGGTCGTACCACTCGTTCGGGGCCCCCTGCGGCTGCTCAGGGCCCCCGTACGCCTGGGGGCGGGCCCCTTCCACCGGCGCCGCGTCCTGGCTCACCCCGGTGCCCGGGTCGTCCTGGGCGGTGTCGCTCCGGAACCACGGGGAGGTGTGCTGCCCCGGCAGCGGGTCGTTGAGCGGATCCGCGAGACCCTCCACCGCCGCCGCGAACGCCCCGTCGGCCCCGTACGCCCCTTGCTCGTACGGGCCCTGAAGTCCGGTGTCGTCCTCGGGGCGGGGTGCGGTCACGCGGCGGCCTTGCCCACCACCGGCGCGAGACCCGCCGACCGCGCGACGGCCCCCTGGTCGCCGCACTGCTCCAGCCAGTTGGCGAGCATCAGGTGGCCGTGCTCGGTGAGCACCGATTCGGGGTGGAACTGCACGCCCTCCACGGCCCGGTCCCGGTGGCGCAGCCCCATGATGATGCCGTCCGCCGTGCGGGCCGTGACCTCCAGCTCCGGTGGCAGCGCGGCCGGTTCGGCGGCGAGCGAGTGGTAGCGGGTCGCGGTGAAGGGGGAGGGCAGCCCGGCGAAGACGCCCTTGCCCTCGTGGTCCACGAGCGAGGTCTTGCCGTGCAGCAGCTCGGGGGCCCGGTCGACGACACCGCCGTACGCGACGGCCATGGACTGCATGCCCAGGCAGACGCCGAAGACCGGGACGCCGGTGTCCGCGCAGTGGCGCACCATCTCGACGCAGACCCCGGCCTGCTCGGGCGTGCCGGGGCCGGGGGAGAGCAGGACGCCGTCGAAGCCGTCCTGGGCGTGGGCGGTGGTCACCTCGTCGTTGCGCAGCACCTCGCACTCGGCGCCGAGCTGGTAGAGGTACTGGACGAGGTTGAAGACGAAGCTGTCGTAGTTGTCCACGACGAGGATGCGTGCGCTCACTGGCCGGCTCCTGCCCCACCGGCGCTCGCGCCGTCGACGGTCACATCACCGAACGGGAGCAGCGGCTCCGCCCAGGGGAAGACGTACTGGAACAGCGCGTAGACGACCGCGAGAACCAGCAGGAGTGCGATGACGCTCCGCACCCATGCGTTGCCCGGCAGATGCCGCCAGATCCAGCCGTACATGCTGACCCCTCCATTCGGTACCCGGCCCAGACTAGAGTGCCGCGGCCGGAGAGTGGGTCAGCCTGTGGAAAACCCCGGCCGGGTCCGGGTCAGCCGGTAAGGTCCGGCGGCTTCCCCTCGCTCACCGGCCGGGTCGCGTCCAGGTGCGCCCATGCGATCAGCCGGTGGCTGCTGCCCCACTCGGGCTCGCAGGTGGTGAGGGTCAGATAGCGGCCGGGCCCCTCGAAGCCGGAGCGGCGGGGGACGGGGTCGACGACGGCCGTGTCGGTGGGCACGGTCCGGTGGGGCTCCTTGGCGATGCGGTACGTGAACCAGGTCGTGCCGTCGTTGACGATCACCGCGTCCCCGGGGCGCAGTTTCGGGAAGTCCTTGAAGGGGTCTCCGTACGTGCGGCGGTGACCGGCCACCGCGAAGTTGCCGCTCTCCCCCGGCCGGGCGGTCCCGCTGTAGTGGCCGAGGCCCTTCTGCAAGGTCCTGGCCTCGGTGTTCTCCAGGACGGGCCACTCCCAGCCGGAGCCGAAGCGGGGGATGCGCATCGTCGCGAACGGCTTTCCGTCGCGGTACGGGGACGGGGACGGGGAGACGGAGGGGGCCGACGGAGCTCCGGGGGAGGACGCCACGGGCTGCCGGGCCCACCGGCTGTTGAGCGTCGCGATCCCGTCGTCGGCCGCGTCGGCGGCCTTGACGCCCGTCCACAGCAGGACGTAGGCGACGAACAGGACGATCAGGGTGCCCACGGTGATGCACAGTTCGCTGAACGTTCTGACGACGAGTCGTAACGATCGCACCGACAGTGGCGACGACACCGGAAGGCCTCCCCGGGGGATCAGCTCGGGCTCACTCCACAGGCTTCGCGTAGTGGAGATCCACTGTGCCCGAGTAGCCGGGAAGAGTCACCGCGTCGTCCTCGTCGACTTTCCAGCCCAGCCCGTACGCCTTCACGTACAGCTGGTAGTTCTGGATCGCCGTGGAGTTGTCGAGCGCCTGCTTGAGCTTGCCGGGGTCGCCGACGGCGGTGACCTTGTACGGCGGGGAGTAGACCCGGCCCTGGAGGATCAGGGTGTTGCCGACGCACCGGACCGCGCTGGTGGAGATCAGCCGCTGGTCCATCACCTGGATCCCGCGCGCCCCGCCCTGCCAGAGGGCGTTCACCACGGCCTGGAGGTCCTGCTGGTGGATGACCAGGTCGTTGGGCTGGGGCTCGGGGTAGCCGGGGTTGGCGGTGGCGTCCGGGGGCGCGTCATCGAGAGTGACGCTGACGGCGTCGCCGGTGATCTTCGTGGTGCCGGCCGCCTTCTCCAGCGCCTTCAGCTTGGCGTCCTCGGCCTCGGTGGAGCCGTCGTCGCGCTGGGCGAGCGCGTCGACGTCCGCGCGGGCGGTGGCGACCGCGTCGTTGAGCTCCGCGTTGTTCTCGCTGCGCTCCTTGATCAGGTCGGAGAGCTTGAGCAGGGAGGAGTCACTGCGCAGATTGGTGCCCTTGGCCGTGTTGGCGCTGGTGACGAAGATCAGCCCGGCCAGGGCGAAAACAGCAGCGGTGAGCCCCCGGACCGCCCACGCGGAGGTGTGCCGGACCGGGCCTTCGGGAGAGTCGGCAGAATTGCTCAACGTACCCTTATCTCATCGGGCGCCATGGAAGCACTACGCTAACGGACGCCCGGGGGAGGCAGCATTCCCCCTGGCACCCCCCGCCCCGGCGCCCGCCACAGATCCCTGCGCGGTCACGCAGCGCATCGACAGGAGAGTCCCTCGTGCCGAAGTCACGTATCCGCAAGAAGGCCGATTTCACGCCGCCCTCGGCGAAGCAGGCAACGACGATAAAGCTGACCAACCGCAGCTGGGTCGCTCCGGTGATGCTGGCCCTGTTCCTCATCGGGCTGGCCTGGATCGTCGTGTTCTACGTGACCGAGGGCGATCTGCCGATCGACGCCCTGGGCAACTGGAACATCGTCGTGGGCTTCGGCTTCATCGCCGGTGGCTTCGCCGTCTCCACCCAGTGGAAGTAGCTCCTCCCGCTCCGCACGCGGTGGAAGTGGCTCCTCCCGCTCGGCCTGCCTTCGCGCAAGCCTTGCCCTGAGTTACCCACAGAGTTATCCACAGTCGGGGGAAAAGGTCAGACGATCTGTGGATAACTTCCCCGCAAGTTGACGCCGGTGTGACTGCAGCCTCCCTCGCCAGAGGGGGGCTGCACTGTGTGCCACCACGGAAAAACCCAGCTCAGCGACGGTGGGCACAGATGTTCCCCTTGCCATGCACAAGGTCGTGCGCCCACTGTGGACAACTGGGGTCTGCCCTGGGGGCAGAGAGCTCTTCCCGGGCCGCTCAGCTCAGGGACATCGTGCGCGCGACGATGATCGCGACGCACGCCAGCAGCACCAGCGCACAGGTCCCGGCCTGCACCGCCGTACGCCGCTCACGCGGTGCGTGCACCATCCCGACCGCGATCAGGGCGCCCGCGACGAGGCCGCCCACATGGGCCTCCCACGCGATCCCGCCCATGGTGAAGGTGAAGACCAGGTTGATCGCCAGCAGCACCAGCACCGGACGCATGTCGTAGTTCATCCGGCGCATCAGGACGGCGGTGGCGCCGAACAGGCCGAAGACCGCACCGGACGCGCCGAGCGAGGGCTGGTTCGGCGCGGCGATCAGATACATCAGGGCGCTGCCCGCGAGGCCCGACAGCAGATAGAGCGAGAGGTAGCGGACGCGGCCGAGCGCGGCCTCCAGCGGTCCGCCGAGCCACCACAGACCCAGCATGTTGAACCCGATGTGCCACACCTCCCGGTGCAGGAACATCGAGGTCACCAGGCGGTACCACTGGCCCTCGGCGACGCCTTCGACCGAGCCGGGCGGCGGTGTCGGGTCCCAGGCCCGGCCGAGCAGCACCAGGTCGTCGAGGAGGGATTCGGGCGCGGCCGCGACCAGGATGAAGACCGCGAGATTGAGGCCGAGCAGGATCTTGGTGACCAGGCGCGGATCGGCGGCCAGGGTGCCGCCGGCCAGCGTGCGGGGCGTGCTCGCGGAGGGGTGGTGGCCGGTGCCCGAACCCTGGCGTACGCAGTCGGGGCACTGGAAGCCGACGGAGGCGCTGACCATGCACTCGGTGCAGATCGGCCGCTCGCAGCGCGTACAGCTGATCCCGGTCTCCCGGCCGGGGTGCCGGTAGCAGGTCGGCACGGCCTCACCGCTCTCCGGTCCGCCCCGGTCGGTCGGCGGCTGCTGGTCCATCGGCCCGGCCTGCCTCTCGCGTCTCGCCTCCGGGCGCCGCACACACGGCCGCCCCGCTGGTCCGCTATGTAACAGTACGGACGGGCAGGGCGGTTGGTTCCCGGCGCTCCGGGCGGGAGCGGCCGGGGCGGCCGGTCAGCGGGTCTCGACGACGACCGACTCGATGACCACGTCCTGCACGGGGCGGTCGGTACGCGGGTTGGTCGGGGTGGCCGCGATGGCGTCGACGACCTTGCGGCCCGCCTCGTCGGCGACCTCGCCGAAGATGGTGTGCTTGCCGGTCAGCCAGGCGGTGGGCGAGACCGTCAGGAAGAACTGCGAGCCGTTGGTCCCCGGGCCCGCGTTGGCCATGGCCAGCAGATACGGCTGGGTGAAGGCGAGATCGGGGTGGAACTCGTCGGCGAACTTGTAGCCCGGACCACCGGTGCCGTTGCCCAGCGGGTCGCCGCCCTGGATCATGAAGCCGCTGATCACACGGTGGAAGACGGTGCCGTCGTACAGCCGGGCCGTGGACTTCTCGCCGTTCCGGGGGTTGGTCCACTCGCGCTGTCCGGTGGCCAGCTCGACGAAGTTCCTGACCGTCTTGGGGGCGTGGTTCGGCAGAAGCCGGATCTCGATGTCGCCCTGGCTGGTCTTCAAGGTGGCGTAAAGCTGCTCGGCCACGATCTGCCTTCCCTCATCCTTCGCTGACGTCAATCCTTCGCTGACGTCGGCCGAATCCTCCCACGTACCGGGAAATGTACGGCCGGATGCCTGGCGGAACGGCGCGTTCACCGCCGAACCATGGCATTGTCGTCGGCACACTTCACTTGCACGGTTTTACCGTCTTGTACCGTTTTGATGGAAATAACGATCATGACCCGGATGCACGTCCCGAGTGCCGGTCATGGCCGTGACAGGCATGATTTCGAATTGGGCGGAAAGGCGGAGTACCTACCCGCCACCAAGGAGGAGGATCCCGTGACCCGCATCGACAGCGTGCGCGCCGCAACCGACTCGGCCAGGGACAGCGCGCAGCACGCCGCGGAAGTGGTGGCGCCGTACGCCGACACGGCCAAGAAGCAGGCTGCACACTATGCGCACGAGGCCCGTGTCCAGCTCGCGCCCAAGGTGACGAAGGCCGCCAAGCAGGCCCGTGTCCAGTACGAGTCCCATCTCGCACCGCGTCTCGAACAGGCCCTGACCCATGTACCGCCGAAGGTCGACGAGGCCGCGCAGCGTGCGGCGCACTCGACCCGGAAGGCCGCCCGGTCCGCCGCCGACTACACCGCGCCGCGCGTCGAGCACGCCAGGGCGGTGGCCGTGCCGGTCGCCGAGCAGGCGACCGCCCGGAGCGCCGCCGCGCTGGCCGCGCTGCGGAGCAACGTCACGGCCAAGGAGATCCAGAAGCTGGCCAGGAAGCACGAGCGGCGGGCCAAGGCCGGCCGGGCGACCAAGGGGCTCCTGGTGCTGGGTGTCCTCGCCGGTGGCGCCTACGCCGCCTGGCGCTGGTGGGACAAGCAGGCCAACCCGGACTGGCTGGTCGAGCCGCCCGTCGCCACCGAGGTCGGCGACGAGCGGTCGCCGCTGAGCTCGGTCGACGGCAGCGGCCAGGCCGTGCTCGACCCGGAGGTCAAGGCCAAGCAGGCCGAGGCCGAGGCGGACGGAGACACCCCGGGCCTCGACGACCGCCCCTGAGGGCAGTCGGCGCCGGAGCCCGTAACCGCTGACAGCAGAAGAGAACGCCGGTCCGCCACAGACCTTCACGGGTCTGTGGCGGACCGGCGTTCTCGTTGCCCGAGCTCGCCGCCGCTCACCCGCCGCCGGTCCCCCGCGCCTCGGCAGGACGGGCGTTGGTTAGGCTCCGGTAGTCCCCTGTCCGTCCCCTGTCTCCCCGAAAGGTCCTGCTGTGGTGCGAGTCTCCCGGGCACGGACGGCCGCCCTCGCGGTGGCCGTCGTCCTGACCGCCGGCGTCCTGGTGTCGTGCGCGGACTCGCCGGGGGAGGGCGTCAAGGCCGCCCCGCACGCCGGGGACGCGGCCTGCGGGAAGCTCGCCGACCGCTACCCGGACCGCCTCGGCGGGCAGGAGCTGAAGTTCACCGACCTCCCCGGGGTCGCGGTCTGGGGCGACAACGCGATCGTGCTGCGCTGCGGCGTCGAGCTGCCCGTCCCGACCCTCGACCCGTGCGCGACCGTCGACGGCGTGGACTGGGTCTCCCGCGCGGACCGCTCGAAGGACGGCGGGAAGGTCGTCGTCACCTACGGCCGCGATCCGGCCGTGGAGGCCGTGGTCTCCGACGGGATCGTCGCCGTGGACGACGTCCTGGTCGACCTGTCCGCGCTGGTCGAGCCCGTGAAGACGTACACGAAGTGCGTCGGCATGGATGACGTCCCGCCGCCTCCGTGACCGCCGGACCGCCGTCGCGCTCCGCCCCTACAGGGTGAAGGTGAAGGCGCTTGCCGTGCGCCGGGGAGCCGGTGGGAAGCCGGAACCGGCGTGGCCGAGACGGCTGATGAAGAACGTGCGGCCCGGCAGGGCCAGCTCGGCCTGGAGCCGCCGGCGCAGGTCCTCGTGCTGGAGGACGATGCTGATGGGGTGCAGCGACAGTCCCTCGCGGGTGGCGGTCAGCCAGTAGTCCGCCAGCCGCGCGCCGCCGCGCAACGCGTCGGCCGCACTGGGCGAGGTCCCGGTGAAGCCCATGGCGACGAAGGTTGGTGTGGGCCGGATCGCGGCAGCCATCCGGTCGGCGAGAAGCCGCGGGTAGCCGATGTGCCGGAGCAGCCGCATGGTGCCGGGGCGCAGCGCGGTACGCAGCATCAGGGCGCGCAGCGGGTGGAGACGGCCGAAGAGCTGGCTCAGGCTGAAACCGTCGCCGCGGCGCTCGGCCTCGGCGCGGGTGGGGCGGACATAGCTGTACGTCTCCCGCCAGGCGGCCCGGTCGCTGAAGTCCCGGCCGGCGTGCCGGGAGACGAAGTCGACGAAGCGGTCGCGGTCCGCGCGGGAGGTGAGGTGCCGGATGCCGACGGGCGCCTGGGCGGACAGCCCCGGTGCGGCGTCGAGAAGCCGGCGCAGGGCCTCGCCGCTGACGGCCCGGTCCGTGTACGGGCCCCGATTCGTCCGGCGGGCGGCCGCGAGGTCCTGCCACTCCGTGAGACTTCCCTCCGGCATTCCGGCGTAGCGCACCTCCAGGACGGCCAGCAGCGACCAGCCGGGGCGCCACCCTGCCGGGCCCAGCGCCCGCACCGGGGCCGGAACGCTGCGGTACGCCCAGCTGTCGGGCTCGTCGGTGAGCACGCTGCGCTCCAGCCACCAGCCCTGGCAGGCCAGTGACCGGATCAGCAGCTGGGTGAACGCGCCGCAGCTCAGCTGCATTTCGAGCTCGTGGGAGGCGAGCGAGTCCAGCTGCCGGGTCCGGTCGAGCACGACGGCGACGAACTCGCTGTCCTCGCACGGGCGGGAATCACCGGACGCCGCCAGCAGCCGGACAGCGCTCGCACGGGCGTCCGGGCTGCTCAGGCGGGCCAGTGCCCAGGGCTGGCAGTTGTGCGAGGACGGCGCGAGCCGGGCGGTGTCGGCGGCGGTCCGCAGCGCGTGGCCGAAGTCGCTACAGGTCACCAGCGTGCGGGGCGAGGTGGATTCTGCCGTGGCCAAGAGGGGTCCTATCTCCATGTGACAGCCAGTGCGTAGATGCCGAGTTGCCGCGCCCAGCCGTGGGCCGGCAGGGAATCGGCTCCGCGGGAGTGCCGGAGCAGCGAGGCCCCGGGGGACCAGTGGAAGGTGCCGTCGGGCTGCCAGTCGGTGACGCGGGTCTGGTGGAGCGCTTCACGTCCGGCGACCCCGGTGTACTTGACGACCGCCTCCCGGCAGGCCCAGCGCAGCCGCAGCGGCATACCGGCCACCCGCCGCAGTCCCGCCGGGGCCTGCCTGCCGCCGGGTACAGCGAGCATCCGGGCCACGTGGGGCCCCATCGGCCGCCCCTCCAGGTCGATGCCGAGCGGGTGGGCGCCGCCGACGGCGATGGCGTAGTCGAGCGAGTGGGAGAGTCCGATGTGCACGGGCTCCCGGACGAAGGGCTTTCCGGCCCGTGGCCCGTCGGGGACAGCGTGCACGACGATCTCGTGCGGACCGGACGCGTCGTGGCGGATGCCCCGGCCACCCCTGCGGAGGTGGTCGGCGACCGCGTACTTGACGGCGAGCCGGCCCGCGAGCCACTCGGACCGCCGCTTGGGCAGGGCCAGTCCGCGGTGGACAGTGCGTTCGGACGGATGCAGCCGGGTGTCCGCCAGGTGTTCCAGCGCCCCGGGGTCCAGAGCCCGCAGCCAGGCGATGGAGACCACGGCGAAGGTGAGCGGGCCCGGCGCCCGGTGGACCAGCAGGGGGCGTTCGGGATCGAGTCGCAGCCGGTCGTCCAGGCCCGCCAGGAGCGCATGGCGCCCGGGGGGCCTGCCGGGCGGCCGGGTCCGGTCCGGCGGCCCGGCGGGCGGGCCCACCCGGGCCGTCGGGAGGGGTGGCACGGTCAGGCCCCGGCTTCCGTGCCCGCCGCGTCCGGCACGGGGGCGCCGTCGGCGGGGTCCAGGACCTCGACCAGGCCGGCGTCACCGTCCACCCTGATCATGTCGCCGGTGGAGATCTGCTGGGTGGCGTGCTTGCAGTTCACCACCGACGGCAGCCCGAACTCCCGGGAGACGATCGAGCTGTGCGACAGCATCGAGCCGATGTCGGTGACCACTCCCCCCGCGATGGCGAACAGCGGTGTCCAGGAGGCGTCGGTGAACCGGGCTATGAGGATCTCGCCCGGCTGGAACTCGTCCGCCTGCCAGGCAAGGTCCTCGATGATCCGCGCCCGTCCGACGATCTTGCCGGGGCTGGAGCCGAGTCCTTCCAGGCGCGTGCTGTTCTCCGGGGCGCGCAGGGCCTGGGCGACGTCGTACTCGCCGATGAAGGTGAGCGGCGGCTCGGGCAGCCTGTTGTGGTACTCGTGCGTGCGCTTGCGCTCGGTCAGTTTCGCCTGGGAGAAGACGTCGGCCGCGTCGCGGTTGCCCGCGAGGTAGGTGCGTATGTCCTCGAAGTCGAGGAAGGCGATGTCGTCCTCGGAGTGCAGGACGCCCTCGGCCACCAGCCGGCGCCCGACCTCGTAGACGACGGTGCGCACCAGCCAGACCGAGGTGACCATCGCCATGCGGGTGATCTCGCGCAGCTCACTGCAGGTGGCGAAGAGCGACATGATGCGGCGCAGCACGACCCGCTTCACCAGGGGGAGTTCGCCCAGCACGGCCTCGGCGTCCTGCGCGACGCCGCCGTCGCCGCGGAGCAGGCCGTCGATGGAGAACTGCTCCTCCTGCGCGTAGCGGCGGACCATCTGGAAGACGTACGTGGGGTCGTCGACCCAGCGCGGATGGGTGAGTTCCATCTCCTGGCGGCCCCGTGTGCCGTTGGTGCGCATGAACGGGGTGACGTACGAGTCCCAGAAGGCCCGGCCCTCATCGGTGGCGCGCAGCTCGGACTCGATGTCCGTCAGCGGTGAGTCGACGATGGTCTTCAGGACCTCGGGGCGCCGCCGGGCCGCCTGGGCCAGATCCCACAGCTCGCGGGCCGACTCGACGGTCCGCAGGTTGGACATGTCCGTCTTGATGCGGTTCTGCAGGTTGGTTCCCTTGTCGCCGAGCCACTGGGCGCACAGGTCGGAGAAGGCGCTGTAGAAGGCGAACGCGTTGATGTAGTAGGGCATGTAGCCCACGTTCATCGCCCCGCAGTACGCCAGGTAGCGACGGAACTCGGACCCCAGCTCGGAGCGGCTCAGCTTGGTGAGGTCCAGGGCGCGGGCCCGGTCGTACTCGCGGTGGCGGGAGGCGGCCATCCGCTCGGACCGCTTCCGCATCCGGGCCAGTTCCTGGGCGAAGCTCTTCGCCCAGTGCCCGGCGGCGACCACGCTGCGCGTACCGCTGGTGAACTGGCCGAAGGGGGAGCGATAGGACGGCATGTCCACCTCCTCACTGGCGAAGCGCTCGGTGAAGACGGACGCGTCCTTGGTGGGCGGGCTCTGGGTGAGGACGTGCGAGGTGTAGGAGACGTTCAGGTACACATGACCCTGCAGGTAGCCCATGTGCAGGTCCATGTCCCCGGTCCGGCGGGTGCCGATGGACCGCACGCAGTCGCCGTGGATGTTCTGCTGGTAGTAGCGGGCGAAGCTCAGCCCGAGGGGCGTCATCGCGCCGACGAAGATCTCCCCGATGTCCATCCGGGACCACATGGTGTTCTGCCGGACCAGTTCGGGCACCTCCTTGATGTACGGGGTGTGCCGGCTCGGCGGCTGCGGCCTGGTGGTGATGGGCCGGGTCTGGAGCAGCGAGATCCGGCCGTCCTTGAGCACCCACTCGATGTCCTGCTCGGTGCCGTAGCTGTCGCGCACCTGCACGGCGAGCCGGGCGAGTTCGCCGAGCTGTCCGGTCGTGAGGGTGGCCCGGTTCCGGAGGGCGGTGTCCACCTTCACCATCGCGACGCGGCCGGGTTCCACGGCCGCGCACCGGGTGACCTTGTACCGCACCCGCCTCTCGACGACCTCCAGGGTACGGTCGTCCACCACGAACAGGTCGCTGGTCACCTTGCCCGACACCAGCCCCTCGCCCAGTCCCCAGCAGGACTCCACGACCATGCGGTGCGGTCGGCCGCCCATCGGGTCGATGGTGAAGAGCACCCCGCTGACGTCCGCGTGGACCATCTCCTGGACCACCACGGCCATCGAGCCGACCGATGCCGGGTCGTCCCGGTAGACCGACGCACGGTCCGACCACAGGGAGGCCCAGCACTCCTTGACCGCGGTCAGCACCGCCTCGTCGCCGCCGACGTCGAGGATCGTGTCGTGCTGGCCCGCGAAGGACTGGGCGGCCGAGTCCTCCTGGCTCGCCGAGGACCGCACGGCGACCCGGGGCCGGCCCATCGCCGCGTACGCGTCCAGGATCAGCCGGGTGATCGGCTCCGGCAGTTCACGGGCGACGATCTCCTTGCGGGCCGGGGTGGCACCGGCCCGCAGCTCGTCGGCGAGGCCGGTCTCTTCGAGAAAGCGCCTGAAGAGCCGGGTCGTGAGGCAGAACGCGGGTGGGACGGGCACCCCCGCCTCGATCATCTCGCCGAGCCTGGCGGCCTTGCCGCCCAGATGCTCGGTGGTGACAGGGGTGTTGGAGCCGAGGACGACGACGAACTCGGTGTCGTCCCCGGGGTTCTCGGTGTTCGGTGTGCCGTCGGTAGCGGTCATACGAGCCTCCAGAATGGGCTGGAACGGATGGCGGATGTCAGGAGTTGGTGCCGACGAAGGCACGGAACTGTTCGCCGGGGACGATCCGGTGGGCCTCCACATCGCTGAATCCCGCCTTCCGCAGCTGCGCGACGAGCTCGTCCTCCACCGGCAACGGCCCTCCGAAGTCGGCGAACTCGAACCAGAGGTTGAGGACTTCGAGGCTCGGGCTGCCGCCCTGGCACGAGGTGGTGAGCAGCAGCCGGCCGCCGGGAGCCAGGGTTTCGCGGGCGCGCGCGAGCACCTCGACCCGGTCGGACTCGGGGAAGTAGTAGATGTTGTTGTGCAGGGTGACCAGGTCGTAGCGCTCGTCGACGGCCAGGTCGCGCAGGTCGCCCTGCCGGGTGGTGACGCGGTCGCCGATACCCCAGCGGTCCATGTTCCGGGCGGCCTGCTCGGCCACCTCGGACTGCAGGTCGACGGCGAGGGCGGTGAGCCGGGGGTTGAGGGCGGCGGCATGGCGCACGTACACACCGCTGCCGCAGCCGATCTCCAGCAGCCGGACGGGGTGGTGCCGGTCCAGCAGCCGGGAGACGGCCTCCTCGATGAACGGCTGCACCACCAGCGAGGAGCGGGCGATGACCGTGCCGTCCTGGTCCCCCAGGCTGAAGGAGCGGCCCTCGCGCACCATGCGCGGGGCGTCCAGGAGCACCGGGTGGTGGAAGCGGACGACCTCCTCCAGGGCGCCGGCGGCCGCGTCGTTCTCGACCCGGGCGAGCTGCTTGGCCAGTCGGCTCCTCAGCGCGTACCGGCCGTGGCGCGACGACAGCTGCCCGAGCTTCACCCCGGCGTCGAGCCAGCGGCCGAGCCGGTGCGTATCGCCCTCGATGCCCAGCTCCAGGGCGAGGGTGCGCAGATCGGCCGGGCCCTCGGCGAGCCGGCGCAGTACGCCGCTGCTCGCCGCGGCCGTCAGGAAGGCCGCCCGGTACACCGGGGTGACCAGCTTGCCCGAGAGGGACAGGAGCAGCCTGATCTGCGGGGAGCGGAGCAGCCTGGCGACCGTCACCGCGGTCGTCAGCGGCGAGGCGTTGCGGGGGCGGTGTCCGGTCGGCGTCATGAGTACCTCTGGGGTGTGCGGGCGGATCCGGTGAGGCCCTGGAGCCCCGGGCCGGCGGAGGCGAGGCCTGCGCACCAGCTGCGCAGCTCATGCAGGAGGAGGTCCTGCGTCGGTTCCTCCAGCAGGTAGAAGTGGGCGCCGGGTACCTCGTGCCGGTGGAACGCGGCGGTGGTGTACGTACGCCAGGAATCGGCCTGTTCGGGCCGGGCCAGCGGGTCGTCGGCCCCGGTCATCACCGTCAGGGGCAGGTCCAGCGGGGCCCGCCGGCGCCACCGGTAGTGGTCGCAGACCCGCAGATCGGCCCGGAGCGCGGGCAGCCTGCGGCGCAGGAAGGCCCGGCGTACGGCGCTGGGCCCGGCGCCCAGTCCGCCCAGTCCGCCGAGGAGCGCGACCAGTTCCTCCTCCGGCAGGGTGCTGTCACGGCGGTCGCCGTAGCTGTGCGGGGCCCGGCTGCCGGAGAGGAAGAGACCTCGCGGGCCGGGCCGGCCACGCTCACGCAGTGCGCAGGCCACCTCGTACGCCAGTACGGCACCCATGCTGTGGCCGAAGAACGCGCAGTCCGCGTCGAGGCCCTGGTCCGTCAGCGCGTCGGTGACCGCGTCGACCAGTGGGCCCATCGAGGTGAACGGCTCCTCCGCCAGCCGCAGCCCGCGGCCCGGCAGCAGCAGGGGTGCGACCCGTACGCCGGTGCCGAGCGGACGGGCCCAGCGGTGGAAGACCGAAGGGGTGCCGCCCGCGTACGGGAAGCACACCAGCGGCAGTGCGTCCGGTGCGGCGGGGCCGGGGGCTCCCGCCGGGAACCACGGTGCGCCGGGGCGGGCGTCCGGCAGCCCGCGGGCGGGCGGTTCGACTGGGGGCACGGTGTCCTCGGTGGGGTCGGGTGGGGCAGGCGGGGGCCGGTGGTGTGCCCGGCCGGCCGGGACGTGGTCCGTCAGGGCCGGGGGGCCGCGGCCAGGGTGCGGTAGTCGGTCTTGCCGTTGGCGTTGCGCGGCAGGCCGGTCAGCCGGGTTGCCGAGTGCGGCAGCATGTAGGGCGGCAGATACCGCGCGCAGTGCTGTTTGAGCTGGAGCAGGTTCGGCTGCCTCGCGCCCTCGCGCAGGACGTAGTACACGGCGATCCCGTCCCGGCCGCGCTCACCGGTGACGATCACCGCCGCGTCCGCGACGGCCGGGTGGCGCAGCACCGCCGACTCGACCTCACCGAGCTCCACCCGGTAGCCGGAGAGCTTGACCAGCCGGTCCTTGCGACCCCGGTAGACGAGCAGACCGTCCTCGTGGACCACCAGGTCTCCGGTGCGGTGGCGGCCCCCCCGGTGGTCCTCGGCGGCCGGCTCGTGCTCGCGGCCCCAGTACCCCGGGGTGACGCACTCGCCGGAGACGACGAGTTCGCCGGGCTCCCCCGGGGCCGTCACGGTGTTGCCGTCCTCGTCCTCGACGCGGAGATGAGCGCCTTTGATCGGGGTGCCGATCGGCAGCGGGTGTTCCCGCCCAAGATCGGCCGGGGTGGCCCGGTGGTAGGTGCAGACGTTGGTCTCGGTCGGCCCGTAGAGGTTGTAGAGCGCCGTGCCGGACGGCAGCACCTCTGCCAGCCGGGCGAGCTGGCCGATGGGGAAGACTTCGCCGGCGAACAGGACGTACCGCAGCGTGCTCGTGTCCCGGGGCGTCAGCGCCCCCGAGGTGGTGAGCAGGTTGAGGATCGAGGGCACCGAGTACCAGACGGTGACACCGTGGAGCCGGATGCCCGAGGCGAGCGCGGACACGTCCTTGGCCCGGGCGTCCGGGATCACCCACAGGGAGGCCCCGGCGGCCAGTGCGGTGAAGAGGTCGAAGGTGCTGAGGTCGAAGTTGAACGAGGCGTGGTTGGCGAAGACGTCCGTGGGACCTACGTCCAGCTCCTCCAGCGCCCAGCCGACGAAGTTGGCCAGGTTCCGGTGGGAGATCTTCACGCCCTTGGGCGTGCCGGTGGAGCCCGAGGTGTAGAGCAGCGCTGCCAGGTCGTCGGGGGTGCCGGGGCGCCCCACGGGCACCGCCGCGTCGGTGGAGGCTCCGCCGGAGGGCTGCGGCCAGGCGTGGACGGTGGGGGCGTCCCCGGCCGTTTCGTTGTCCGCCGTCCCGTCGGCCCCGTCGGCCAGGACGACGGTGCGGAGCGACCGCGGCAGTTCCGAAGCGGTGAGCTGCCGGAACCGCGCCCGGTCGGTGAACAGCACGGTGGGCGAGGAGTCGCCGAGGATCGTCCCCACCCGGCCGGCGGGCTGGGCCCCGTCCAGCGGTACGTACACGCACCCGGCTTCCAGGGTCGCGAGGATCGCCTCCGCGTAGCGCGGCTGCTTCTCCAGCCAGATGGCCACCCGCTCGCCGGGCCCGGTGGTGACCGCGCACAGCCACCGGGCGAGCTCGTCCACCCGCCGGGTCAGCTCGCCGTACGAGACTGGGTCCTCGCCGACCAGCGCGGGCCGGGCGAGTCCGTCCACGCCGAGTCCGCGCGGCAGCCGGATCACGGAGATGTTCCCCTTGGTCACGGTGTACCCCTCACCGCTCGGACGGGGGCAGCACCCCGGCCTCGCGTCCGGCCTCGGCAAAGATTCCCGCGGCTTCCTCCAGGTCGGCGCGGGTGTGTTCGCTGGTGACGCTGATCCGCAGCCGGGCGTCACCGAGGGGCACGCCGGGGAAGACCACGGTCTGGCAGAACAGCCCGCGCGCCCGCACGGCCCGGCCCATCTCCATCGCGGTGCGTTCGTCGCCGATGACGATCGGCAGGATGGCGCTCTCGGACTTCTCCAGGTCGAATCCGGCGTCCAGGAGCGCGGAGCGCAGGGTCCGGATGTTGTCCCAGAGCCGGGTGACCCGCTCCGGCTCGGACTCCATGACGTCGATGGAGGCGATCAGGCCGGCGGCGGTGCCGGGCGGGATGTTCGCCGCGAAGACGTAGGAGTTGGCGTAGAAGCGCAGATAGTCGATGACCTCCTCGTCACCGACGACGAACCCGCCCATGCCGGCCAGGGCCTTGCTCATCGTGCCGAGCTCCAGGTCGACCTGGCCCTTGAGGCCGAAGTGCTCGGCGGTGCCGGTGCCGCGCTCGCCCAGGACACCGGTGGCGTGCGCGTCGTCGATCAGGACGCGGGCGCCGTACTCCCGGGCCAGCCGGACGATCCCGGGCAGGTCACAGATGTCGCCGTGCATGCTGAACACGCCGTCCGCGACGATGAGCCTGCCCATGGCCTCGCCCTGGCTGCGCCGCAGCACCCGTTCGAGATCGGCCATGTCGTTGTGGCGGTAGATCTTGCGCACCGCGCCGGAGAGCTTGCAGCCGTCGACGATGCTCATGTGGTTGAGCCGGTCGACGATGGCCGCGTCGTAGCTCTTCACCAGGCCGGAGATGACGCCGAGGTTGGCCGAGTACCCGCCGGGGAAGACCGCACAGGCCTCGCGGCCCTTGAGGCGGGCGAGCCGGCGCTCCAGCTCGCGGTGCAGCTCGTTGGTACCGCCGATGATCCGGGAGCCGGTGTGCGTGGCGCCGAAGGAGCCGGTGGCGTCACAGATCGCTTCGATGACCTTGGGGTGGTTGGCCAGGCCCAGGTAGTTGTTGGAGGCGAACATCAGGAACTCCCGTTCCCGGCCCTCCAGATCGTCGTGGATCAGCGCGCGGCTACCGCTCATGCCCCGGTGCGGCATCCCGTACCAGTAGAGCTTCTCCTGCTCGCGCCGGGTGCGGTAGCGGCGGAACGAGCGGGCCTTGGCGAAGAGATCGGGGTCCCGCTCCTCCATGAAGTCCTTCATGGAGCGGCTGTCCCACGCGTCCTCCCCGGCCGTGACCTCCGCCCGTGCGTCCTGGCCGTCCGGCGGCCGCAGCGAGGCGAGTTCGGCGTGCAGCTTGCGCAAGGTGGTGGCCAGGACGCCGTCGGTGGCCTCCTGCGGGATTCCGGCGGCGTCGGCGACGTCGGCGACGATCGACGTCAGGACGACCGAGTCGATGCCCAGTTCGCTCTCGAAGTCGGCGTCCAGACCCAGCTGGTGGCGCTGGTAGTGGGTGTGCCGCATGGCCGTGTCGACCAGGGTACGCAGCAGCGCGTCCGCACCCTCGTCGGCCGGGGAGGAGTCGCCGAGCGCGCTCGTGACGTCCGCCACCAGCTCCCGCAGCGTCGTCGGGGACGGGTCCCACCCGCTCCGCAGGCCGAAGTGTTCGCTCAGGGCCTCCAGGATCGACTCCAGCACCACCGAGTCGATGCCGAGCTCACCCTCCAGCTCGCTCTCCGGCGTCAGACGCGCGACGTCGTACAGCGTGCGGGACGCGACGATCTCGACGACCTGGCGGTGGATGGGCGGGGGGTCCACGGCGACGTCCGCCGACTCCTTCATCGGGCACCCTCTCTCTCGTTCCGGATGCGGTCCACGAGCGCGGTGATGGCGCTGACCGACTGGAAGTTCGCCGGCGCGACCTCGTGCAGCGGCACCGTGATACGGAATTCGCTCTGCAGGAAATGGACCAGGTCGAAAATTCCGGCGGAATCGACTATTCCCAATTCGGCGAGACGCGTTTCCTTATCCAGGCCTTCGGTGTCACCGTCGAGCCAGGCCGTGGCTATGTACTCGATGATCGATTGCTCAGTAATCATGGCCGCCTTATACGTGTATTCGGCAGAACGCCGAGCCGGGACAACCGTTGCAGACGCAGCTTGGATCCCGCTGAGATCCCGGTGTCAATCGGCTGTTGCGCACATCGGCACAGGTGGCAGGCGGTGTCTGGGCGCACCGCCGGGGGTACGGAGGTGACGTCGCCGGAAAAGTACGGCGGATCGCAGCCCACCGCCCGGAGTGCCGAATTCCTATGGTACGTTTCCACGGATTTCCGCCAACCGGTCGAACGATAAAATCTGGAGTTGCCTGTCATGCACTCCGTGGACGCAGCCTGCATTCAGCAGGAAAACACCGGAACAGAGCGAACGGCGATCATCGGAATCGCCGCGCTCACTCCTCGGGCAGTGGGGGCTGAGGCCTACTGGACATGGGTACGGGATAAATCCGACGGAATGCGGGAGCCCGCTCGCTGGGCGCCGGACGAGCCCGCGGTCGACGTGGCCCGCTTCGGCATCCCGCCGGTGCAGGCGCGCTCCATGGCGCGGCTGCAACTCCTGATGCTGGAGGCGGCCGACCAGTGTCTGACGGATGCCGGGACCGGCCCGGCCGGCCGGGACGACCGCACCGATGTCGTGGTGGGCACCTGCTTCGGCCTCGACCGGCAGTACGCCAACGCCCTGCGCATCGCCGGCAGCGGCTACGCGCGGGAGGTGGAGCGCGCCGCCCTCACCCTGGGCAGCCCGGAGGCGGCCGAGAACGCGAGCCAGGCCGCCGAGGAGCTGCGCGGGCTGCTCCAGCGAACCCTCGGCGCGGCCCCGCACGACCGGGTCGGCGAGATGGCCAGCACCATCCCGGCCCGGATCGCCTCGGCGTTCGGACTGCGCGGCCGCACGCTCGCGGTGGAGTCCGCCGACGCCACCTCCTTCGTGGCGCTGGCCCAGGGCATCGGCTCGCTGCGCGCCGGCCTCACCGACCGGGCCCTGGTCGTCACCGGGCAGTTACGGGAGAGCGGAGTGCTGTCCTCGCTGCTGCGGACCAAGGGGCTGCTCGGGCCGTCCGCCCACGCGGACGACCTCTCCGAAGGTGTGGGCGCCCTGCTGCTCAAACCCCTGGCCGCGGCCGAACGCGACGGCGACCGGATCTACGCCACCATCGCGGACTGCCACGTCCGGCACCGGGGCCGCCCCGGCGCGTTCCGCCACGAGACCTCGGCCGAGCGGCACCGTGACACCATCCGCGCCGCCCACCGGTCCGCCGGAGCCGGGACCGGCACCGTGAGTTACGTCGAGCGGGCCGGAACCGCGGCCGATGAGGCCGACGGCAGCGAACTGGCCGCGCTGGAAGCCGAGTTCGGGGCAACCGGCCCGGCTTTCGGCACCGTACGCGACCGGATCGGGCGCACGTTCGCCCATGCCGGGCTGGCCGCGGTGACGACGGCGGCGCTCGCGCTGCACCACCGCACGCTGCCCGCACACCGCACCCGCAGCGGCCCGGTCGCGGCGGCCGCCTGGGCTCCACCCGAGGACTCCGCGCCCCGCCGGGCCGCCGTCACCGGAGCGTCGTTCACCGGAACGCTGTGCCACCTCATCCTGGAGGAGCACGTACCGCAGCCGCACACGCCGCGCCACCCCGCCGACCGCGGGAGACCGGAAGTGGCGCGGGCCGTGCCGCGCGGCGCCGGATTTCCGGAGCCGATCGCCGTCATCGCCTACGGAGGGCGCTTCGCGGACGCCGAGGACGCCGACGCCTACTGGCAGCTCATGCTGGACGGCCAAGACCGGCTGCGCCCCGTTCCGGCCGACCGGCTGGACCGCGAACTCCACTACACACCTGGCGTGTTGAGCCTCAACCGCAGCTACACCGAGCTGGGCGGGCACGCCGCGGTTCCGCAGTCCCCGCCGCCGGGTACCGGGATCGGCGCGGAGCGGTACGCGGCGATGGACGCCGCCCAGCGCATGACGCTGGCGGTCGCGGCCGAGCTCTTCGGCCGCCGGGCCGGACGACCGCTGACCGGGCGCGGGCTGATCGCCCTGGCCAGCAACCTCGGCCTCGCCGCCGACCGCCAGGCCCACGTGGACGGTTCCCTCGGGGAACTGGAGGACCGGGTGAGGGAGCTGACCGCCTTCAAGGCCCTCTCCGCGCCGGAGGTCGAGCGGCTCCTGGACACGGCTCGGCAGGCGTACGGCAGACCGGCCGCGCCGACGCCCGACACCCTGGACGGAGCCCTGGCCAGCGGTTCGGCGGCTCTCCTCGCCGGGGTGTACGGGCTGGACGCCGTACCGCTGGCCGTGGAGGCGGCCTGCGCCTCCTCGCTCGCCGCCTTGGACACCGCGATGACCGCCCTGCGCAACGGCACGGTCGACTACGCCCTGGCCGGCGGGGTCGAACTGCCCTGCTCGGCAAGGGACATGGCGCTCTGCTCGGCGCTCGGCCTGCTCTCGCACACCAGGATCACCCCGTTCGACACCGACGCCGACGGCTTCACCCCGGGCGACGGCTGCGCGCTGTTCCTGCTCAAACGGCAGGCGGACGCCGAGCGGGACGGGGACGAGATCGTCGCCCTGCTCACCGGCATGGGCGCCGCCAACGACGCCAAGTCGTTGATCGCCCCCGATGTGGAAGGCCAGGTCAGGGCCATGCGGCAGGCGTTCGCGCAGGTCGCCCACGCCCCTTCGGAGGTGGACTACCTGGAGGCGCACGGCACCGGTACCAAGGTCGGCGACCGGGTGGAGATCACCGCGACCGGCCGGGTCTACGGCGGCCCCGACCGGCCCCGGCCGCTGGAGATCGGCTCCGCGAAGGGCTTCGTGGGCCACACCTTCGCGGCCGCGGGCGGGGCCGGTCTGCTGCGCACCCTGCTCGCCCTGCGCACCGCGACCCTGCCCCCGAACACCAACCTCCAACACCCCAACCCGGCGCTGGAGCTGGACGCCCTGCCGGCCGTGCTCGGCACCCGGGCCAAGAAGTGGCCCACCGCACCGGGCCGTCCGCGCCGGGCGGCGGTGAGCTCCTTCGGCACCGGCGGCATCAACTACCACCTGCTGGTCGAGGAACCGGGCCCGGTCACGGGCGGACCCGGCCGGCGGGACGCACTCAGTGACGACGAACCGAAGGACGGGACGGACCTCCCCCGATGAGACCACTGATCAGCTTCACCCTCGACCAGGACACCGAAGAGATGTGCTCGACGCTCACGGCCTTCGCCGAGAGCAGGCTGGGGGCACCACCCGAGACGTTCGACGCCGAGGACTTCCGCCGCCGCTGGCTGCTCGCCGGGCGGCAGGGCGTCACCGGCACCTGCGTCCCCGACGAGTTCGGCGGCTCCGGGATGGACGCGGTCAGCGCCGCCGCGCTGATGGAGGCGCTCGGCCGCGGCTGCCGGGACATGGGCTTCGCCTTCTCCGTCGCCGCTCACCTGTACGCCTGCCTGATGCCGGTGGTGGAGTTCGGCACCACCGAACAGAAGAAGCGGTGGCTGCCGGCGCTCGCCTCCGGCGAGCTGATCGCCGCCCATGGCATCACCGAGCCGGGTGCGGGCTCGGACGCGTTCAGCCTGCGCACCCGTGCCGTACGGGACGGCGACCGCTATGTCCTGAACGGCGAGAAGTGCTTCACCACCAACGCCCCGGTCGCCGACGTCTTCCTCATCCAGGCGGTGACCGACCCCGAGGCGGGCTACTTCGGGGTGACCTCCTTCCTGATCGAGGCGGGCACGCCCGGCCTCACGGTCGGCCGCCCGTACGACAAGGTGGGCCTGCGCGGTTCACCGATGGCCGATGTCCATCTGCAGGACGTCGCCGTACCCGCCGACCAGGTGCTGGGCGCCGAGGGCGGCGGCGCGGCCGTGTTCACGTCGTCGATGCGCTGGGAGCGCACCTGCCTCTTCGCCGCGTACCTCGGATCCATGCGGCGGCTGCTGGACTCCACCGTCGACCACGTCAGGGAGCGCGAGCAGTTCGGCGCCCCCATCGGGTCCTTCCAGGCGGTCAGCCATCGCATCGTCGACATGCTGATGCGGTACGAGTCGGCGCGGCTGATGCTCTTCCGGGCCGCCGTGGGCCTCGACGAGGGCAGCCAGGACGAGGTCGGGCCCGCGCTCGCCAAACTCGCGGTCAGCGAGGCCGCCGTGCAACTCGGCCTCGACGCCGTCCAGTTGCGGGGCGGCCTCGGCATCGTGGACGGGGAGGCCGAGACGTTCCTGCGGGATGCGCTGCCGTCCCGCATCTTCTCCGGCACCAACGAGATCCAGAAGAACAACATCGCCCGGGCGCTCGGTCTGGGCCGCGCTCCGCACCGGCGCCGTACGGCTCGCTGAACCCCCACCGCCCGGACTTCCCGCATCCCACTTCCCGGAGGAACAGTGGAGTACATCGTCCACCGCATCAAGCTCCTGCCCGCCGTCGACCCGCAGCACTTCGAGCACTGGGTGCGCGACGTCGACTACGCGACGTGCCCGCTGCTGCCCAGCGTCCTCTCCTTCAGCGTCCAGCGCGTCTCGCACCAGCCCGACGACCCCTTCCACTACTTCGAGATCATCGGCGTGACCGACCGGGCGGCCTTCGACCGGGACATGAAGCTGGACGCGTTCCACGAGCTGGAACAGGCCTTCGACACCATGGCTGTCGTCGTCGACGAGACGGCCGGCGAACGGGTCGGCGCAGGCTACTCCACGGCACCGGCCTGGTAGCCGGGCCGGTGGGACCAGCGCAGCGGGCCCCGGTCGCGGGAAGCGACCGGGGCCCGCTGTTCGTACGGCCGGCCGGGAGACCGGACCTCAGGCCCGGCTCAGCAGCAGGACCGCGTTCTGGCCGCCGAATCCGAAGGAGTTGCTGACCACGGTGGAGAGCCGGCCCTCCCGGCCCTGCTTGGCGACGACGTCCAGATCGATCTCCGGGTCCTGGCTCTCCAGGTTCGCCGTCGGCGGGATGAAGGAGTGCTCCAGCGTCAGTGCGGCCGCCGCCGCCTCGATCGCCCCGGCGGCGCCGAGCGAGTGCCCCAGCACCCCCTTGACGGAGGTGACCGGCGGCTGGTGCGGGAAGACCCGGCGGATCAGCCGGGCCTCGGCGGCGTCGTTGAGCGGGGTCGACGTGCCGTGGGCGTTGACGTGGTCGACGGACTCCGGACCGGCCCCGGCGTCCCGCAGCGCGGCCCGTACCGCCAGCTCGGCGCCCAGGCCCTGCGGGTCGGGGGCCGTGGGGTTGTACGCGTCGGCGGAAGCGCCGTAACCGCTCACCCGCGCCCGCACCCGCGCGCCACGCGCCCGCGCGTCCTCCAGCCGCTCCAGCACCAGGACGGCCGCGCCCTCGGCGAGCACGAAGCCGTCCCGGTTCACGTCGAAGGGCCGGGAGGCCGCCGTGGGGTCCTCGTGCCGGGACAGCGCGCCCATCCGGGCGAAGCCGCCCGCGATCGAAGGCACCATGCAGGCCTCCGCGCCACCGGTCAGGACCACGTCACAGACACCGCCGCGCAGCAGCTCCCTGGCCGTTCCGATGGCCGTGGTGCCGGAGGCACAAGCCGTCACCGTGACGAAGTTCGGCCCCTTGGCGCCGTACTCCATGGCCAGATGACCGGCCGACATGTTGCAGATGAGCAGGGGGATCAGCATCGGCGACATGCTCGCCGCGCCCTGCTCCAGCATCTTGCGGTGCTGCGCCTCCCAGCTCGCCGCTCCGCCCAGACCGACGCCCAGGACCACCCCGACGCGGGCCCCGTCCCAGGTGGCCGGGTCGAGCCCCGAGTCCGCGAGTGCCTCGGCGGCGGCGGCGAGCGCCAGCTGGTTGTGGCGGTCGAGCCGCCACGCCTTGCGCCGGCCGATGGTCCTCACCGGGTCGAAGTCCGGCACCTGGGCCCCGAACGCGACCGGCTCACCGCTGAGTCCGGCGATCGGTCCGGCGCAGGTGGACTCGGCGGCACACAGCCGCTCCCAGGTGGGTGACACCCCCGAACCTGCGGGCGTCACCATCCCCAGGCCGGTGATGGCGGCGTCGAAGCGGCCGTCACCGGCCGCCATCAGACCTCCACCAGCTTGGCCTCGATCACCTTGGCGACATGCGCCATCGTGTCCTCGGCGTGGAGTTCGTCGTCGCCGATGGGGACACCGAACTCCTGCTGGGCGGCGATCGTCAGCTCGACCAGCGCGAGGGAGTCCAGCTCCAGGTCCATGAAGGTGGTGCTGTCGGAGACTTCGCCCGCCTCGGCGCCGAAGCCCTGCACCAGGAGGTCGACGAAGCGCACGTACACGTCACTCATGGGTATCTCCGTAAGGGTGGTGCGGACGCGGTGTCCGCTCAGGGAAGTGGATGGTGCGGTGGTACGGGTGTTACAGGCATTACGGGTGTTGCGCGTGCTGGAACGGAGCGGTCAGACGGGCTGCACATCCGGCCAGATGAGAGCGGCGGCTCCCCAGGTGAGGCCGCCCCCGAAGGCGGTGAGCACGGTGCGGTGGCCCGGGAGGAGCCGCCGCCCGGTCACCGCGTCGGCGAGGGCGAGCGGAAGGGAGGCCGCCGCCGTGTTGCCGACCCGGTCCAGGTGGACCGGGCAGCGGTCGCGCCCCAGCTTGAGCTGATCGGCGACGCCGTACAGGATGCGGAGGTTGGCCTGGTGCGCGATCAGCCGGTCGATGGAATCGACCGTCCAGCCGGCTTCCTCGGCCACCTGCCGCGAGCTCTGGGTCATCCGCTCCACCGCGTTACGGAAGACGGCCTTGCCGTTCATCCGGAAGTACGGGTCCGCGTCGGCGGCGCGCTCCGCGCGGAACGGTTCCCTGGAGCCGCCCGTACGGACCGAGATCAGCTCCTCGCCGCTGCCGTCGCTGGCGAGCACGGCGGGACCGAGCGCACCCGGCTCCTCCGGTCCGCCCGCCCGCAGCAGGACCGCGCCCGCACCGTCGCCGAAGATGGCCCGGGTGGAGCGGTCCCGCGGATCGAGGATCCGGGAGTAGGTGTCCGACCCGATCACCAGGACGCTGTCGGCGATGGCCGTCGCGATCAGGCCGCGGGCGGTGACCAGGGCGTAGAGGAATCCGGTGCACACGGCGGACACGTCGAAGGCGGGCACCGGACCCAGCCCCAGCCGTGCGGCGACCAGCGGCGCGGTGGCCGGGCAGATCCGGTCAGGGGTGGTGGTGGCGAGCACGACCGCGTCCGCGCGGTCCTGGCCGGCGGACTTCAGGGCCCGGGCACCGGCTTCGACGGCCATGTCGGAGGTGGCGGTCCCGGGGTCGGCGACATGCCGTCGCCCGATGCCGGTCCTGCTGCGTATCCATTCGTCGGAGGTGTCCAGTTCCCGGCCGAGTTCGTCGTTGGTGACGATGCGGTCCGGTAACCAGGTACCGAGTCCGGCCAGGATCGAAGCCCTAGTCTTCACGGTCATCCCCTGATCAGACCGCGCCCGCGGGCGGCGACAGACGGGCCAGCCGGTCGGCGAGCTTCGCGTCGCCGACGACCGTGCCGCCCGGGAAGAGGCCGATGACGATCAGGCTGATCGTCTCCTTGATGACGCGCTCGGCGACCGGATCGAGGATGCCGACCAGGCTGGGGATGCCGAAGTCGAAGTCCGTGGTGAAGTCGACCCTGGACCCGCCGTCCGTCCCGGTCACGTGCCAGCGCCCGGCGAAGGACGCGAAGTCCCCGTCCGTCTGCGCGAAGTCGATGGTGCGGGCGGCGCCGTCCGTGCGGTCGGTCTCCGTCCAGCGCAGGATCCCGTTGCGGAAGAAGACCTCCCAGTCGCTGCCGCCCTCGTGCGGTTCGACCGAGCGCACCGCCGGTGCCAGGCCGGGGAACCGGCCGAACTCACGGACCGCGGCGAACACGGTGTCGGGTTCGGTGGAGGGCAGATCGATCACAAGCTGCACGCTACGCATGGGTTTTGCCGCCTAATGGGTCGGTACGGACGGGAAGTACTGCGCCGCCTGAGCGCGGCAGGCCCGGTCGAACGCCTCGTAGAGGAACGTCACGTCCGAGGGGGCGAGCACGGCCGGAGGAGTGAAACGCAGCACCATGTGCGAGTTGAGCGAGTGGTTGGCGATGACGCCCTGTTCGAGCAGCTCGATCAGCAGCTCCCCGGCGAGGCCGGGTTCGGTGAACTCGACGCCGATCAGCAGGCCTTGGCCGCGTACTTCGGCGACGGCGGCGCCGAAGTGACGGACCGCGATCGTACGGAGCTCGGTGAGCAGCTGGGCACCGAGCACCTGGGCCCGGTCCACCAGCCCGTCGTCCTCGATGGCGGCGAGCGCACCGCGTACCGCCGCCATCGCCAGAGGCGAGCCGGAGAACGTGGAGGTGTGGAGATACGGGTCCTTGTCGAAGACCGAGAACACCTCCGGCGTGGCCACCAGGGCGGAGACGGGCATGACGCCGCCGCCCAGTGCCTTTCCGGTGAGCAGGATGTCGGGGACGACGCCCGCCAGGTCGGCGCCCCACCAGGCGCCCAGCCGCCCGAGGCCGGTCTGGATCTCGTCCAGTACCAGCAGCGCTCCGTGGGTGTCGCAGATCCGGCGTACCTCGCGCAGGTAGCCCGCAGGCGGGATGATCACCCCGGCTTCGCCCTGGACCGGCTCCAGTACGACGCAGGCCTCGCCCGGCATCGTCGCGACGAGCCGCTCCAACGCGGCGGCGTCGCCGTACGGGACGTGGTCGACGCCCGGCAGCAGCGGCCGGAACGGGTCCTGGAAGACGTCCTTGCCGGTGAGACTGAGCGCCCCCATGGTCTTGCCGTGGTAGCCGCCCTCGGTGGCCACGAGACGGGTACGGCCCTGGGTGCGGGCGAGCTTGATCGCCGCCTCCACCGCCTCGGCGCCACCGCAGGCGAAGTGCACCCGCTCAAGGCCCTCCGGGGTGTGGGCCACGAGCGCGTCCGCGGCGTACGCCGCCTGGGGTTCGAGGAAGAGCCGGGTACCGACGGGGTGGCGGGCCAGCTGCTCGGCGACCCGGGAGACGACCGCCGGGTGCCGGGCGCCGGTGATGAACACCCCGTACCCACCGCAGTTGAGGAACCTGCGCCCCTCCTCGCCGGTGACCCACACCCCGTCGGACGCCAACTCAACGTGTCGGCCGAACAGTTCGCCGAGCGTGGCCCGTCCTTTGTTCATACGTGTCCGGTAGAGGCCGATCAGGGTGTCGGCATCGGTGGCCCCGGCGGCGGTGCCTGGAGATTCGACGGTGGTCATGGTTCCCCTCGTGGTCGCCCGGAAGGGCAGGTCGTCTCGGATGTTCCGCAGGGCGTCCTGGAGCGTCATGGCGAACGCCTGGGGCAGGTGCCCCGCGAACGCGTCAGCCGAAGAGCTCACGCCACGCACCGAAGACGGCCTCGCGAGGACGGGAGCCGGTGCTGAAGCTCACTCCCTGGATGTGCGAGGTCCGCAGGATCGGGTAGTTGGCCTCGCCGAAGACTCCGCCGGTCCGGCCGGTGCCGCCATGGGTGGGCAGGCAGGGCAGGAAGCCGATGTGCGAGTCGTTGACCTTGAGCAGACCGCCCCCGGTGATGCGGTCGGTGAAGTACTCCACCACCTGTTCGTCGCTCGCCCACAGGGAATTGCGCAGCCCGTACTCGTTGGACTCCACGAAGGCGACGAACCGGTCCAGCAGCGTGGTGTCGTCGGCCGGTTCGGCCACGATCACCGGCAGCAGCGGGAAGAACGTCTCATGCCGTACGGCGTCCAGCTCCCGGGCGTGCGCCAGGCCGCGGACGACCAGCACGGTCGGCTCCAGGAAGATGCCGTGCGGGTCGCGGGTGCCGTCCAGCTGCATCGCGTGTCCGCCGTGGACGAGCTCGGCACCCTTGTCCAGTGCCTGCTCCAGGCAGGAGAAGAACTTCTCGTTGCGCAGCACGGGTGTCAGCAGCACGTCCGGGTCCTGCGGCCGGCCCGGCCGGATCTCGCGCACCCGCCGGACCAGCGCGTCGAGCAGCCCGTCGGCCGCGTCCGGATGGACGACCACCTGGTTGGGGATCATGCAGAGCTGGCCGGAGCCGTAGAAACTCTCGGTGAGGGCCTCGGCGGCAAGTTCGACGTCGGCGTCCTTCCAGACGGTGACCACGTCGTTGCCGGCCAGTTCCAGGATCGGCTTCTTCCCGGCGGCGATGCAGCGCTGCTCGAAACGGATGCCGTTCTCGCTGCTGCCGAAGTAGATGATGTCGTCGACCTCCGGGCTGTCCAGCCAGACGGAGAGCATCGGCGCCGGGTCGCCGCAGACCGCGTTGAGAACGCCGCTGGGGGCTCCGAGCTCCTCCAGGACGGGCGCGACGATCTCCTGGAGTACGTACATCACACCCAGCGGCCCGCTCCGCGGCGCCCGGACGACCAGTGCGTTCCCGGCCATGATGGCGGTGGCGCCCAGCATCGCGCTGGAGAGCGGGGCGTTCTGCGGCGGGTTGAGGCACACCACGCCGTCCGGCCGGCGGCGGACCTGGAGCCGGCGCCCGCCGTGGCTGAACTCCTGCAGCATCTGCGAGCGGTAGAAGGCGGTGGAGTGGGGGCCGAAGATCTCCAGCATCCCGGACACCTGCCAGCGGGCCAGCGCGAGGGGGTGGCCCTCCTCGACCAGGACGGCGGCGATCTGTTCCGCGTGGTCGGATATGCGCTGGTGGAGCAGTTCGGCGAACCGGTCGACCCGGATCTCCAGAGGCACCGCGGCCCACTCCTGGACCGCTGACGCGGCAGCCTTCACCGCGAGCTCGACGGTGGCGCGGTCCGCCTTGGCGACCCTGCCGACCACGGTGTCCGGCAGGCCTTCCGGAGCGACGTCTTCCAGCCTTCCCTGCTCCAGGCGGCGCTTGAGGCGGAGGCTGGCGAACACGTCGTCGAGCAGGGCGTTGGAGTCCACCACGTAGACCCACTCGCCGCTCTCCCTCCGCTCGCCGTTCACGTAGGAGTAATAGGTGCGCAGGTCCTGAGGGTTCGAACGGGACGGCTGACCGGTGCCCACACTGACTCCATTCCGTCTGCGAATATCGCGCGAGTCGAGGTTGTAGAAGGGTGCGCACATGACTTTTCCAGGGGTTCCTGAGAATGCACTGAAACCTGACTGAGGCCCTTTTGTCCCGATGTGGGCATGGGAGACGGCGGTACCCGGGCTGTCCGGATACCGCCGCACCTTCTGTCACTGCGGGCTTCGCGGGGGTGACACAGAAGCACGCCCGCACTATAGTTAGTCGGGTGACTAAGCCTGCGAGAACGGAGGTCCGCCCCATGGCGGGTCGGGTGGTGCCGGCATGAGGAAGCCGACGTCACCGCACCGTCGTGTCCGGCGTCCGGTGCGGCGAGGTGAGCGATGAGCCCGCCGGCCCCCGCGAAGCCGGCGTCAGTGCCCGGCGAGGATCAGGCTCGGCTCCTGCTGAAGGATCTCCGTGAGCCGGTTACGCATCCCGGGCCCGGGCTCCAGCCCGAGCTCCTGGCTGAGGCGTTCCCGTACCCGGTAGTAGACGTTGATGGCGTCCGCCTGCCGGCCCGAGCGGTAGAGAGCGAGCATGAGCTGTTCGCAGAACCGCTCCCGCAACGGATGGCGCGTGAGCAACTGCTCCAGCTGCGGCACGACTTCGCGGTGCAGACCGAGAGCGAGCTGCGCCTCGATCTGCAGGTCCCTGGCCATCAGCCTGGTCTCGTTGAGGTGAGCGCACGCCGTCTGGCAGCTGATTCCCTGACCGGTGTCCGCCAGGGCCGGCCCGCGCCACATCCGGAGCGCCTCGGTGAGCCGGTCGATCGCGTGCTTCGGGTCCTGGTGGATGGTGCGGCTGCCGACCTCCTGCACGATCCGGGTGAACCTGAGGGCGTCCACACTGTCCGCGTCGATGTCGAGCAGATAGCCGGACCCGAAGGTCCGCAGCACGTCACGGGCCCGGGCCCGGTTCGTCTGCTGCGCCAGCGAGCGGCGCAGCCTGGCCACGTGCCCCTGGAGCGAGTTGCCCGCCGAGCGCGGCGGATTGGCCCCCCACAGCTCGTCCAGCAGGTCGGCCGCGGAGATCACCTCGCCCGGATGCAGGGCGAGGCTCGCGATGATGGTTCTGGGCTTGGCTCCTGGTATCTCGATTTCGGTACCGTCATGGAATACGTGCATCGGGCCTAGAACTTCGATCAGCATGCTTTCCCCGTCTGCTCGAAATTGGTGCCGTGCTCTGGTTGAGCGATGAGCGGGGACGGCCATCCGGTCGGCTGCCGAGCGAAGAAAACAGATGACGACGCATTCGCTTTGCTCCCCCATGCCAGAATGCCGCCCCAGCCAAGAGCGAATGCACGCAAGTTGTCCGCAGGGCGCCCGTCATCTGACACCCGAACGGCGTACGCTCATCCGCTTTCACGCAAGAAATGACTGGAAGTAATATTTACGCATACTCTTCCGGCGGATGTCCATCCCTTACGGGAACTCGGCAAGATATCGACATTCAAAACTTCAACAAAAGTATCCTGAGGCCGAACCTTCAACCAATTCCCCGTTCTCACAAATGGGAGCCACTTCCTCCGCTTACGTCGTCCCGTGATTCGCCTTCCGGACCGACCGCGGCGGGCCGGCCGAGACGCTCCGGCACCCCATGGGCGAGGACGAGCTTCAGCAGCAGTACGGCCGGCAGCCACTCGAGCCCCGGAGGGGAGTCGACATAGGTCGCCACCATGATCCCGGTGACGACACACGCCAGGGCGACCGGCCGTTTCAGCCGCTCCTCCGCCCGGTCCACGACGACCGCGCCGACCAGGGCCCAGCCGTACCAGAGCAGCCCCCACCACCAGGTGCCGCCCGGTATCACCAAGGCGATCAGAACCGGCTGGAGGTGGATCGCCGTGAAGCCCACGGGGTGGTGGACGAAGCGGGCGAACACGGAGTCGGTGAAGGTGAGGGGGGAGTGGTAGAAGAGCTTGGCGGTGTCCAGTCCGTTGGCGACGACGCCGCCGGCCAGATCGTGCACGAGCAGAGCCCCGATCAGCCACTGCCACCAGGTCCAGCCGAGACCGTGCCCACCGACCACGAGCGCGCAGATCCCGAAGAGCGAGACCGCGTAGGCGAGTCCCTTCTCGGCGCGGGTGGCACCGGCGCCAAAGGCCCAGCTCGGCTTGGCCGCTTCCACTGTGGATCCTCCGGGCAGCAGGGGAAAGTGCGACAAGGGGAGGGGCGGCGGCCCGGCCGGGGGATGTACCGGACCGCCGGGGCTGTGCCCCCGGGGCCTAGCCGCCCCCGGGGGGACGGCCCGGCAGGAACTGCGACAGGGCGGAGATCGCTTCACCGTTGTCCAGGTCGGGGTCGAGCATCCGGTGCAGCAGCATGCCGTCGAGGAGGGCGATCAGGACGGTCTCGCTGCCGTCCGGCGCCTCCGGATGGACCTTCTTGATCCACAGACGCAGCTGGTCCCTGGTCTCGGCGAGCGCCTCCCGCAGCACCTCGCCCAGGAGCGGCTCACGGGCCGCTCCGGCGATCAGCTCGACCGTCAGACGGGCGGTCCTGCCGTCGTGCGGGGTGGACAGCAGCTCGATCAGCTTGGCGTGCGCCTCTTCCACCGTCGTGGTCCTGCTGAGCTCCTCGGTCACGGGGTCGAAGACATGCTCACCGGCCCGGCGGGCGATGGCCGTCTTCAGCGCCGGCAGCCCGCCCCAGTAGTAGTGGATCAGGCCGAGGTTGGCGTTGGCGCGCTCGGCGACGGACCGCGTGGTCACGCCGGGCCAGCCGACCTCCGCCAGCAGCTCCATGCCGGCGTCGACCAGCTGCTCGCGCCGCCGCTGGCCGCGTGACGAGGTGGGCCGATCGACCGAGTTAGTCATGTGACCAACTCTAGCGTTCCCCCGGCGCTTTGTCACACATCACCATCGCGCCTGGTCAGAGTCGTTTCACCGGTATCGGCCACCAGTTGATCCCCCGTCGACAGCCGGCCGGCCCAACCCCCGCCGCTCGCGTACGGCCGGCGGTCCGCATCCGAACCCGCCGCAAAATCTTTCTCCCCCGCTCTGACCGGCCAATTCACCGCCAGAGCCGCCAAAGCGCCTTGACACCCGTATTCGACCGGCTATTTCATGCAGCTCCCGGGCGAGCCATCTCCTGCAGCGTCTGTCGACGGCATTCCACGCCGAATCGACGCCACTTCGCCATCCGCCTCCGCTCCCGCCCACACCAATGGAGTTTCTCTATGCTTTCGCGACTGGCGTCGCTGGCCGTCCACCGACGCCGTCTTGTGCTCATATTGTCCGCACTGGGATTCGTGCTGATCGCCGTCGTCTCCGGACCCGTGATGACCACGCTCTCCGCAGGCGGCTTCGACGACCCGGATTCCGAGTCGTCCGCCGCCGCCGAGATCCTGGAGAACCGCTTCGACGCGGGCGACGCCAACTTCATCCTGCTCGTCACGCCCGACCAGGCGCTCGACGACCCGCGGACACAGCGCGACGGGCAGCGGCTCACCGAGAAACTGGCCGATCAGGACGGCGTGGAGTCGGTCACGTCCTACTTCGCCGCCCAGGGTGATCCGGCCGCCTCAGAGCTCGTCTCCAAGGAACGCGACCAGGTCCTGATCCTGGCCCGGCTCGGTGGCGACGACGACGAGATCACGAAGACCGCCGAGGAGATCGCCCCCGAGGTCACGGGCGAGCAGGGCAGCCTCGAGGTGAAGTCCGGCGGCTACGCCGAGTTCAACAGGCAGGCCAACGAGAGCGTCGAGAAGGACCTCCTGCTGGCCGAGTCGATCGCCGTCCCGATCACTTTGCTTCTGCTCATCCTGGTCTTCCGCTCCGGTGCCGCGGCGCTGCTGCCCCTGGCTGTCGCGGGTGTCTCGGTCGTGGGATCGCTGGCCATCCTGGTGGTCGTGGCGCAGTTCACCTCGGTGTCCATCTTCGCCACCAACCTCACCACCGCGCTCGGCCTCGGCCTGGCCATCGACTACTCGCTCTTCATCGTCAGCCGCTACCGCGAGGAACGGGCCGCGGGACGCGACCAGGAGGAGGCGCTGCGCCGAACGCTGGACACGGCGGGCCGCACCGTCCTCTTCTCGTCGCTCACCGTGCTGCTCTCCCTGGGCGCGTTGCTGGTCTTCCCGCTCTACTACCTGACGTCCTTCGCATACGCGGGCATCGGAGTGGTCCTCTTCGCGATGCTGGGATCGCTGGTGCTCCTGCCGGCACTGATCTCGCTGCTCGGCCACCGGATCGACAAGTTCGACCCGCTGGCCAGGTTCCGGCGCAAGCAGCCGCAGACCGAGCGCACGGACGGACAGGGTTTCTGGTACCGGCTCGCCACCTTCGTGATGCGCCGCCCCGTCCCGGTGCTCACCCTCGTACTCATCGCCCTGGCCGTCCTCGTCGCGCCGTTCGGCAACGCCTCCTACGGGCTGCCCGACGACCGCGCGCTCTCGAAGAGCTCCGAGGCCGCCCAGGTCGGCGATGCCCTGCGCGACAACTTCCCGGCTCTGGCCGGACAGGGCCTGCAGGTCGTCCTGGACGGGGCCAAGCCGCCCGCCGGTGAACTCTCCTCCTACGCAGCCTCGTTGTCCGAGATCGACGGCATCGAACGGGTCGACTCGTCGGCCGGCATCTTCCAGGACGGCGAACTCGCCGCCCCCGCGCCGTCCGGTGCCGCGGAGGTCTTCGACACCGACGACTCCACCTGGCTGTCCCTCCAGAGCGTCACCGAGGCCTACTCCGACGACGGCCAGGACATGGTCGCCGACGTACGCGGCCTCTCCCCGCCGGAGGGCACCGAATCCAAGGTGAGCGGCATGGCCGCCGCGTACAGCGACACCCTGGACAGCCTCTGGGCCGCCCTCCCCTACGCCGCGGCGATCATCGCCGTACTGACCTTCGTCCTGCTCTTCCTCTTCACCGGCAGCCTGTTGGTCCCGCTCAAGGCGATCATCATGAACCTGCTGAGCCTCACCGCCACCTTCGGGGCGATGGTGTTCATCTTCCAGGAGGGCAACCTCACCTTCCTGGCAGGCGACTTCACGGTCACGGGCCAGATCGACGTCACGATGCCGATCCTGATGTTCTGCGTGATCTTCGGTCTCTCCATGGACTACGAGGTCTTCCTGCTCTCCCGGATCAAGGAGGAGTACGACCGCACCGGCGACAACACCGCGGCCGTCGCCCACGGAATCCAGAGCACCGGCCGGCTGATCACCGCGGCGGCCGGGCTCATGGCGATCTTCTTCCTCGCGCTCGTCTTCACCAGCTTCACCCCGGTCAAGATCCTCGGCCTGGGAACGGCGCTGGCGATCGCCATGGACGCGGCCATCATCCGTGGTCTGCTGGTGCCCGCCTTCATGCGGCTGGCCGGCAACGCGAACTGGTGGGCACCGGGGCCGCTGCGCCGGTTCCACCAGAAGTACGGCTTCCACCATGAACGCCCGTCCCCTGCCACGGACACGACGGCCCAGGCCGGCCCCGCACAGACGGAGGACCCGGCGGAACGGGTGCCGACACGGAGCTGACCCGCCCCTGACATCCACTCCGCCGGCGAACCGACCGGGGCCCGGAGCCAAGGGAGCGCCGATCCGCAACGAAACCGTGATCTCCGGTCCACCCCGGGAACACGCAGAGACCCCCTCCAGCCTGAGTTTCCACAGGTCGGAGGGGGTCTTTTGATGTGGAGCCTAGGAGATTCGAACCCAAAACCGTTACCTCGCTGACCTGCGGAAACGCAGGAGAAACGGATAGTAGACCCTGTTTCTATCCTCCCGCATCCTGCTCGATCCTCCTCGATCCGGCTCCCGTGTTGACGTGTCAACACGGGATGGGGACACGTTGCTGAAGGGAATCCATGATTCCGACCAAGCCCTTGCATGCCTTGCCAGAAAGGCGATGGGTGCCCCGATACTCATCACTTGCGCAAGCAAAGTGCTGTCGGCAGCGGACGGTCCGCTCAACTTAGAGGCCGCAGCGGACGGCCCCGCCCCGGTCGAGGACTGCGTGCTGACGGACGACGCGGGCAACCGGCTGTTCCAGCTGTCCGCCTACTACGGCCCGTACGTGAAGGCAGCCCGGCTGGAGACCGTCCGCGGCAAGCGGTATCTCACCGGCGCCGGCGGTACGGACGGGGTGTACTGGACCACGGCGGCCTGCCCGGACGGTGAAGCCCTCTATGCCGTCGAAACCGTCCGGGACGAGGAGGCCGGAGCCTTCCGCCCCGCCGACCCGAAGCTCCAGCAGGCCGCTCCGAAGACGTTCGCCGCGAACTCGGCCCAGCGTCACGGCCGTCCGGCCCCGTGACTCCGGCCCCGGTGACTCCGGCTGCGGAGTAGGGGCAGGGGGCGGGGGCGCGGCCTTCGGTTCTGTCTGAGCGCGGGGCCGAAGGCCGATGCCGGGTGTGGGCGGATACGGCGGTTCCGTCAGGCCGGGACCACTCGGTTGCGGAGCGTCCCGATGCCGTCGACCTCCACCTCCACCACGTCGCCGGGGCGCAGGAAGCGGTCGGAGAACACCCCTGCGCCGCTCGGCGATCCCGTGCAGATCACGTCGCCCGGTTCGAGGGTCTGATAGCGGGAGAGGTACGAGATCAGCTCGGGCAGGCGGTGGATGAAGCTGCTCGTCCGGTCGTCCTGGCGCGGCTCGCCGTTGACCCGGGTGCGCAGCCGCAGGTCGAGCGGCTCCTCGAACTCCTCCCCGGTCACCAGGCAGGGGCCGAGTGGCTTGAACGTGTCGAAGCTCTTGGCGACGCCGATGGAGGCGGTCGGGTCCCCGGACATCGCGCGGCGCTGGATATCGCGGGCAGTCACGTCGTTGGTGATGGTCAGACCGGCGAGGTACTGCCCGGCGTCGGCGGGGGACACGGCTGTCGCGGTGCGTCCGATGACCGCGGCCACCTCGCCCTCGTAATCGGCCTGGGTGGCCGCGACCTCCGGGAGCACGATGTCCGCACCGTGCGCGACCACGGCAGAGCCCGCCACGACCTGGAAGTTCGGCTCCTCGGGGAGGGCGATGGGACCCCGGCCCATGGAGGCGATCATCTCCAGCGCCTCCGTCGCGTGGCTGCGGTAGTTGAGGCCGACGATGAGCACCTTGCCCGGCCGGCGTACCGGTGCGTGTAGCCGTACCCGGTCGAGCGGGGTGCGGCCGGTGACCGGCGCCGACCCGGCCGCTTCGGTGCCGGGGCCCCGCAGGAGCGCGTCCAGGTCCACGAAGGGCAGATCGAGCAGGGACAGCTCTCCGGGACTGTCCTCCCTGGCGATGCCCAGATCGGTGCTGTACAGACGCATCACGAACCCCTTTGTCCGGCCGGCCGATACTCTTGTTTCAAAAGCAAGAGTCTTCTTGTTTCAGAGTCAAGATGATGGGCGCCCGCTCGTCAAGAGGTGTTCACCGGCCGTGACCGGGAGGCCGTCGCGTTCGGCATAGGCTCATTGGCATGCCACGTAACCGACAGCAGATCCCCAAGGCCGAGCGTGAGGCCGCCATGGTCGAGCACGCATGGGAGCTCTTCGCGGCCAAGGGGTACAAGGCGACCAGCGTGGCCGAGGTCGGCCGTGCCGCAGGGGTCGCCGCCAATGCCGTGCGCTGGTACTTCCCGACCAAGGACGACCTGTTCGCGGCGGCGATCGGCCGCTTCTTCGCGCAGGTGCGGGCGCGGGTGGAGGCGGACCCCGAAGCCGGCGGTGATCCGCAGCGCGAGCTGGTGGCTCTCCTGGTGGGCATGGAGCCCTACCGGGGGCTGCACAGGGAGGCGTACGAGCGGATCGTCGAGTCGAAGGCGCTCGGCGACACCTATGCCCGGATGCAGGAGTGGCTGGAGGAGCGCCTTCTCTCGGCCATCGCGACCCGGCTGCCCGAGGGCGCCGACGTCGGACTCGTCGCGGACACCGCGCATGTGCTGTTCGAAGGCCTGCTGGTCAGCGTGCGCAGAAGCGACCGCGCGACCGGTGATCTCGTCGAGCTGCTGACCGAGGCGCTGGTGGCGGCCGCCGCCGCGCGCTGAACGGTGGTGCGCGTCGGACGCTGAGAACCGCCCGGTGCGCCGAGCGCCGGACCTGAGCGCCGATGCCCGATGCCGATGCCTGATGCCTGATGCCTGATGCCCGATGTGCGGTGCCGGGCATCAGTCGCTTTCCGTACGTCGTCGCCCATGCCTTATACGCCGTGATTGCCGCGACCACCCCCGGCGGCCGGTGACCGGCGGCTTTCGCGTGCCCGCGACAGGGGTCCCCCGCCACTTCTCTTGACTGTCACACAAGAGCGTCCCTATGCTCCTCTTGTATGGCAGCCAAGAAGGCTGTTCCTGCCCTCGATGAGGAGGTTGCTGTCATGGCTTCTCCAGCCAAACTCGCCCACATCGTTTTCCGGACCGGTCAGGTTCCAGTGATGACGGAGTGGTACGTACGGGTCCTCGAAGGCCGCGTCACGTTCTCCAACGGCTTCATCGCCTTCCTCACCTACGACGACGAGCACCATCGGATCGCGCTCGTGGGCACCGGGGCTTCGGAACGCCCGGGTGAGTCGCACACCGGTCTGCACCACGCGGCCTTCACCTACGACACGCTGGGTGACCTACTGGGCACCTACCGGCGGCTGAAGGCGGACGGGGTCCATCCGTTCTGGTGCATCAACCACGGACCGACCACGTCGATGTACTTCGCAGACCCCGACGGCAACCACATCGAGCTGCAGATCGACAACTTCGCCACGGAGGCGGAACTCGACCGGTGGTTCCGTTCCGGGGCCTTCGCCGACAATCCGATCGGGGTCGAATTCGACCCGGACGAACTGGTCCGCCGGTTCGAATCGGGTGAGCCCTTCGCAGAACTGGTCAAGCAGTCATGACCGTGACCGACACCCCCGTCGTCGTGGTCGGCGCCGGCCCCGTGGGGCTGGCCACCGCTCTGGTGCTGGGGCGGCACGGCGTACGCAGCGTCGTCTGCGAGCGTTACTCCGGCGTCAACCCGCACCCGCGGGCCCACATCGTCAACACCCGGTCCATGGAGCTGCTGCGGGCATGGGGCGTCACGGACGCCGTGCTCAAGGACGCGGTCGGCCCGGAGTGGACGCACAACATCCGGTGGAAACAGACCCTCTCCGGGCGTGACCTCGGCCGGATCAACCTGGCCGAAGGCCCCGCCGAGGACATTCTGCGCCGCATCGACGCGTCCCCCGAGGTGCTCACCTCCTGCGCCCAGGACCGCGTGCAGCAGCATCTCCTGGACGCGGTACTCGCCCAGGGGATGGCCACGCTCCGCTACGACACCACCGTCCTCGACGTGACCGACCGGGGCGGGGACGTGGAGGTGTCGGTGGAGAGCGGGCAGCGGCGGGAGACGATCCGGGCTCGTTACGCGGTCGCGGCCGACGGGGCGACCGGCGTGATCCGCGACGCGTTCGGGATCGGGCTCGAAGGGCCGCCGGTACTGGGCCACCAGCTCAACATCTACTTCCACGCGGATCTGTCCCCCTGGACGAGCCGCGATCCCGCGCTGCTCGTATGGGCGATCAACTCGGTCTCCCCCGGTGTCTTCATCGGGATGGACGGCGACCGCCGGTGGACCTTCCAGCGGAGCTTCGACCCGGCGACCGAGTCACCGGCCGACTATCCGCCCGAGCGGTGCGCGCAGATCATCCGTGACGCGGTCGGCGTGGACGAACTCGACGTGGAGATCCGGGCCGTGGGGCCGTGGACCATGGCGGCGCGGACCGCGGAGCGCTACCGCAGCGGCCGCGTCTTCCTGGCGGGCGATGCCGCGCACCAGTTCCCCCCGACGGGCGGACTGGGCATGAACACCGGTCTCGCCGACGCGGACAACCTCGCGTGGAAGCTCGCCGCGGTGATCAACGGGTGGGCGCCCGAGGACCTGCTCGACAGCTACGAGAGCGAACGCCGCCCGGTCGCCATGGACAACGCCCGCCACAGCGTGAGCAACGCGCTCCAGATGGCGGACGCGGGCATCGGACCGGACACCGGCAGCATCGCCGCGTGCCTCGAAAGCCCCGACCCGGAGGTGGCGGCCGAAGCGCGCAGGCGGCTCGCGGCGGCCATCCCGGTCCAGCGGCCGCACTTCGACGCGCTCAACCAGGAGATCGGCTACGCCTACGGGCCCGGCCGGCCCGCGGACGGAGCGACGGATGTCCCGCTCTCCGCGACCGACTTTTGCCCGTCCGCGGTGCGCGGCGCCCGGCTCCCGCACGCCTGGGTCGAACGGGCCGACGCCCGGGTGTCGACGCTGGACCTCCTGATCCCCGGCTTCACGCTGATCGTGGGACCCGCCGGCGGGGTCTGGGCCGACGCCTTCGCGGCGGTGGCCGAAGGCGTGCCGTCGCACACCGTCGTGGTCGGCCGGGACGTCGTCAGCACCGATGGCACCGGCCTGGATCAGCTCGGTATCCCGGCGGACGGGGCCGTCCTCGTCCGGCCCGACGGCCACATCGCGTGGAGCAGCGCCGAGGGGACCGGCGAGGACTCCCTGAGCGCGGCGCTGTACGGGTTGCTGACCGCGGGCCGGGCGGCCTAGGCCGGACATGGTCCGGGCCGGGCACTGCCTGGGCCCGCCCGTTCAGCAGCACAGCTGTATTCCGGTACGAAACGTGCACAGGGGCCCGGCGGGCGGCGAGTTCCGCCGTCCGCCGGGCCCCCTCCCGCACGGCCCGTACGCCGTTGACCGCCGATGTCATCGCGGGAGGAAAGCACATGGACCACAAGGATCACACGGACCACAAGGACCACGCGGATCACGACGACCGCACAGACCATGCGGGTCGCACAGACCATGCGGGTCGCACGGATCACGCGGGCGCGCGGAAACCAGCGCGCCCAACGCTTCAGGACCGGTACGTGCGTGAGGAGGGCACCCTCCATCTCACGGGCATCCAGGCACTCGCCCGGCTGACCCTGGACCTGCGCCGGGCGGACCGCCGGGCCGGGCGCCGTACCGCCGGTTTCGTGTCCGGTTACGAGGGCTCGCCCCTGGCCGGCTACGACATGGAACTGGAGCGCTGCCGCGACCTGCTCGACGAGTACGACATCGTCTTCCGCCCCGGCGTCAATGAGGAACTGGCGGCCACGGCGGTCCAGGGGACACAGCTCGCGGCCATGCAGCCCGACAAGCGCGTCGACGGCATCACCGGCATCTGGTACGGCAAGTCACCGGGTCTGGACCGTGCGTCGGACGCCCTGCGGCACAACAACCTGATGGGTACGCATCCCGACGGCGGTGCGCTCGCCCTGGTCGGCGACGACCCCGCCGCGAAGTCCTCGACGGTCCCCGGCGCCTCCGAACTGCTCCTGGCCGACCTCGGTATCCCCACGCTCTACCCGTCCGACCCGCAGGAGGCGCTCGACTTCGGACTCCACGGCGTCGCCATGTCGCGGGCCAGCGGACTCTGGGTCGCACTGAAGATCGTGACCGCCGTCGCCGACGGTTCCGGCACGGTCGACGTGACAGCGGGACGCGTCTCGCCGGTCATGCCGGATCCCGACGTCGACGGCACACCGGTACGCCACAAGGTGGCTGCCCGGATGGTGCAGCCGGCACTCGGCGAACTGGAACGGAGCAGGGACGGCGCCCGGCTGGAGATCGCCCGGCGCTACGCCGCGGCCAACGGCCTCAACCGGATCACCCGCACGGGACCGGACGACCGCGTCGGGATCATCGCCCCCGGCAAGACCTACCTCGACCTCCGTCAGGCGCTGCGCGGCATCGGACTCGACGACGCCGAACTGGCGGATCGCGGTGTCCGCCTGCTGCACCTCGGCATGATCCATCCCCTCGAACCGTCGGTGGTCGAACGGTTCGCGGCCGGGCTGCGTCACATCGTCGTGGTGGAGGAGAAACGCCCGCTGATCGAGACGGCGCTCAAGGATCTGCTCTACGGCTCCGAGGCCATGCCGACGGTCTCCGGCAAGCGCGCCCCGGACGGCAGCGCGCTGTTCCCGCAGGACGGAGAGCTCGACCCCGACACGATCGCCGCACGCCTCGCCCCCAGGCTGGTGGCCCTCGGTGAATTCCCCACGGTGCGGGGGTGGCTGGACTCCAGAGGAATGGGCGACGGGGGCAAGGGGCCGCGCACGCTCCTGCCACTGCTGACCCGTACCCCGTACTTCTGTTCCGGCTGCCCCCACAACCTGTCGACCAAGGCTCCGCAGGGGTCGACCGTCGGTGCCGGTATCGGCTGCCACGCCATGGTCACGCTCATGGACCCGGCGCAGGCCGGAGACGTGATCGGTATGACGCAGATGGGCGGCGAAGGTGCCCAGTGGATCGGCATGGAGCCGTTCCTGGAGCGGAACCACCTGATCCAGAACCTGGGCGACGGCACCTTCCACCACTCCGGGAGCCTCGCCGTCCGGGCGGCGGTCGCGGCCGGGGTGAACGTCACGTACAAGCTGCTGTACAACTCGGCGGTCGCGATGACCGGTGGGCAGCGCCCGGCCGGCGTGATGCCGGTGCCGGCCATCGCCGAGGGGCTCCTCGCCGAGGGGGTCGCCCGGATCATCATCACCACCGAGGACGTGAAGCGTTACCGGAAGGTGAAGCTCCCCAAGGGCGTACGGGTCTGGCACCGTGACCGGCTGCCCGAGGCCCAGGAGACTCTCGCGGCGATTCCCGGTGTCACCCTGCTCATCCACGACCAGGAGTGCGCCACCGAACTACGCCGCCGACGCAAGCGCGGGCTCGCCCCCGACCCCACGGAGCGGGTCGTGATCAACGAGCGGGTGTGCGAGGGGTGCGGCGACTGCGGCCAGAAGTCCAACTGCCTCTCGGTCCAGCCCGTGGAGACGGAGTTCGGCCGCAAGACGCGGATCGACCAGTCCTCGTGCAACAAGGACTACTCGTGCCTGGCCGGTGACTGCCCCTCCTTCCTCACGGTCGTCCCGGCGAAGGGGAAGGCCGGTGCGGCCCCGGCCTTCCGGACCGCCCCGGTGCCGGACACCACCGCTCTGCCCGAGCCGCCGTACCGGCCCGCCGCCTCGCACACCACGCGGATCACCGGAGTGGGCGGTTCCGGTGTCGTCACCCTCGCGCAGATCCTGAGCACGGCGGCCGCGCTCGCCGGGCGCCACGTCCGGGCCCTGGACCAGACCGGGCTCGCGCAGAAGGGCGGCGCGGTCGTCTCCGACATCAAGATCACCGACGAGCCCACCCAGCAGGCCGGCAAGGCTGCCGAGGCGGAGTGCGACCTCTACCTCGGCTGTGACCTGCTCGTCGCCGCGGACACCGGACACCTCGCGGCGGCGACACCCGCCCGTACGGTGGCGGTCGTCTCGACGGCGGAGGTCCCGACCGGGCAGATGGTGATCGACCCGGCGGCGTCGTTCCCCGACGCCGGACCGATCAGGGACCGCATCCGCGCAGCCGCCCGCACGGCCGTGTTCCTCGACGCCCGGCACCTGGCCAACACCCTGCTGGGGGCGGACCAGTACGCCAACCTGCTGCTCACCGGCGCTGCCCACCAGACCGGCGCCCTGCCCCTGCCCGCGGAAGCCGTCGAGGAGGCGATCACCCTCAACGGGGTGAAGGTCGAGGACAACCTCAAGGCCTTCCGCTACGGCCGCCTCGCCGTCGCGGACCCCGACGGCTTCGCCGCGGTCCTGGCCGGGGCGGAAGGACCGAAGGCCCCCCGGAGTACCGTTCCCGCCGCCGCACCCGGGCTGATCGCACAGGTCGGCGCGACACCGGGCTCGGAGCTCGCCCGGCTCCTCGGTGTCCGGGTGCCCGACCTCATCGCGTACCAGAACACCGCCTACGCCACGCGCTACGTCCGCTTCGTCGAGCTCGTGCGGCGGGCCGAGGACGAACGGGTCCCCGGCTCGACGGCGCTGACCGAGGCCGTGGCCCGGCACCTGTACAAACTGATGGCGTACAAGGACGAGTACGAGGTGGCGCGGCTCTCGTTGGACCCCGCCGTGGAGCAGGACGTGAAGGCCCGGTTCGGGGCGGGCGCGCGGATGTCCTACCGGCTCCACCCGCCCGCGCTCCGGGCGCTCGGGATGGACCGGAAGATCGTGCTCGGCCCGTGGTTCAAACCGGCCTTCCGGCTCCTCGCAGCGATGCGCCATCTCAGGGGCACCCGGCTCGACCTGTTCGGCACGGCTTCCGTACGCCGTACGGAGCGGGCGCTGATCACCGAGTACGAGGCCATGATCACGGAACTCTGTTCCACGCTGAGCCCGGCAACTCTCCCGCTGGCCCTGGACGTCGCGTCGCTGCCCGACGCGGTGCGCGGGTACGAGGACATCAAGATGGCGTCGGTCACGGAGTACCGAGCCCGGGCGGCCGAACTCATGGGCCGGGTTGCCGAACCGGACACGGCCGGAGGGCTGTCCCGCAGCTCAGCTCGGATCGGCTGAACTCGGCCCGGCCCGTCTCAGCTGGGACCGGCCGGGCCGATGTTCTGGTTGGCGTGGAAGAAGTTGTCCGGGTCGTGCGTCTGCTTGACGGCGGCCAGCCGGTCGTAGTGGCCGCGGTAGGTGGCCCGGACACGTTCCTGGCCCTCGCCCACGCCGATGAAGTTCACGTACGAACCGCCCATGGAGTGCGGGTGCAGCTCCTCCCAGTAGTCCACCGCCCACTGCCGGATCGCCGCGGCGTTGGCCGGGTCGGGGTCGATGCCGCCGATGACCCCGGACCAGACGGCGTCCCGGTAGGCCCACGCGGTGTCGTCCGGGTCGACGCGGCCCGCCGCCGCGCCGACCGGGTAGAGGTGCATGGTCGTCAGATCGGTGGAAAGGCTCCCGGCGTACTTGATGTGCACGTCGATCGAGTCGTCCGTGATCCGGTCGAAGAAATCCCCGCGCCAGTACCACTGGAGGCCCTTCGGGATCAGCTCGTCGAACATGGTCTGGAGCATGGGGTAGGGCATCGGCGTCGTGAAGTGGAAGGCGGGCGGCCCGGGTTCGTTCACGGCGGCCAGGGCCTCGTCGAGACCGCCGAGGTCGCCGGTCGAGCACCAGACGACACCGCACATCGGCTGCCCGTGGATCGCCTCGGGGAGCGGCGGTCCGGGCGGGACGGTCAGCGAGGCGAAGAAGCCGTTCAGCTCGTCCGGCGCCTGGGGCAGGAACTCTCGGTACCACTGGAGCACCTTCGCGCATGAGGTCCAGCGGCCACACGGTGATCGCGACCCCGACGGTGTCCACCGGGTGCAGCCGGAAGCCGAACGAGGTGACGATGCCGAAGTTTCCCCCGCCGCCGCGCAGCGCCCAGAACAGGTCGGCGTTCTCGGTCTCGCTCGTGGTGACGAAGCTCCCGTCGGCGAGCACCACGTCGGCGGACAGCAGATTGTCCACGGTCAGGCCGTACGCGCGGGTGAGGTGACCGTGCCCGCCGCCGAGCGTGAGCCGCCGACGCCGGTCGTCGACATGATGCCCGCCGGGGTGGCGAGGCCGAAGGCGTGGGCGGCGTGGTCGAGGTCGCCGAGCTGTGCCGTCCTCGCGGCCGGGTCGACGCGTACGCCGCGCATCGGCGACAGGTCGATGGTGACCCCGTCGTCCACCAGGCACAGTCCCGCACCGCTGTGCCCGCCGCCGCGGACAGCCGCTTCGAGACCGTGCTCCCGCACGAAATCGACCGCGGCCATGACATCGGCCGCGTCGGAGCACTGCGCGACAGCCGCCGGGCGGCGGTCGGTCATGGCGTTGTAGATCGTGCGGGCCCGGCAGAGACAAAAAACACCCCTCTGGCCGCGTTTCCGCAGGTCAGAGGGGTGCGAAGCGAGTGGAGCCTAGGAGATTCGAACTCCTGACATCTGCCTTGCAAAGGCAGCGCTCTACCAACTGAGCTAAGGCCCCGAAACCACAGCAAACAAGGACAGCGCCGAACACATCCGTGCCACAGCCACCGTCGCAGACCAGAGTACCGGGTGCTCCCCCCAATCCTGCAAAAGGATAGGGACTCCCGGTGGGCGACCACTCTCCGTAAGATGCTCGACGAGGTTCGCAGCAGCGAAGCCGCAGCGAAGGGGAGACGCCATGGACGCAGCGCAGCAAGAGGCGACGGCAAGAGCCAGAGAGCTTCAGCGCAGTTGGTACGGGGAGCCGTTGGGAGCGCTCTTCCGCCGGCTGATCGATGATCTCGGCCTGAATCAGGCCCGGCTCGCCGCGGTTCTCGGGCTGTCCGCCCCCATGCTCTCCCAGCTGATGAGCGGCCAGCGGGCCAAGATCGGGAACCCCGCGGTCGTCCAGCGCGTACAGGCGCTTCAGGAGCTGTCGAGCCAGGTCGCGGACGGCAGCGTCAGCGCGGGCGAGGCCACCGACCGGATGGAAGAGATCAAGAAGTCGCAGGGCGGGTCCGTGCTGACCGGCACCGGCCAGACCACCTCGACCGGCGGCGCCCCCACTGTCCGCCGCGTGGTGCGCGAGATCCAGTCCCTGCTGAGGTCGGTCGCGGCGGCCGGCGACATCATCGATGCCGCCGACGCCCTCGCCCCGACCCACCCGGAGCTGGCAGAGTTCCTCCGGGTGTACGGAGCTGGCCGCACCGCGGACGCGGTCGCGCACTACGAGGGACACCAGAGCTAGCGGATCGGGATCACGACGGTACGGCCTTACGACGACGGAACCAGGGCCTCGCACACAGCCGGGGCCCCTGGTCCCCGCAGGAGCCGCGGCAACAACGGGAACGGGGAGCGGGCGCAGCGCAATGGGTGAGGTTTTCGCTGGTCGGTACGAGCTGATCGATCCGATCGGACGGGGTGGGGTCGGCGCCGTCTGGCGGGCCTGGGACCACCGGCGCCGCAGGTACGTGGCGGCCAAGGTGCTCCAGCAGAGCGACGCGCACACGCTGCTGCGTTTCGTCCGCGAGCAGGCGCTGCGCATCGAGCACCCGCATGTCCTGGCCCCGGCCAGCTGGGCCGCCGACGACGACAAGGTCCTGTTCACCATGGAGCTGGTGAGCGGCGGTTCGCTCGCCCATGTCATAGGCGACTACGGCCCGTTGCCGCCGCGCTTCGTCTGCCTCCTGCTCGACCAGCTGCTCTCCGGCCTATCCACGGTGCACGCCGAAGGGGTGGTCCACCGCGACATCAAGCCGGCCAACATCCTGATGCAGGCGACCGGAACGGGCCGCCCCCATCTGCGCCTCTCCGACTTCGGCATCTCGATGCGCAAGGGCGAGCCCCGGCTGACCGAGACCAACTACGTGGTGGGCACGCCGGGTTACTTCGCCCCCGAGCAGATGATGGGCGCCGAGCCCGACTTCCCCGCGGACCTCTTCGCGGTCGGCCTGGTCGCCCTCTACCTCCTCCAGGGCCAGAAGCCCGACTCCCAGGCGCTGGTGCAGCACTTCGCCGCCCATGGCACCCCGGGCGCCCCCGAGGGCATCCCGGAGCCGCTCTGGCAGGTTCTCGCCGGGCTGCTGCAGCCCGACCCGCAGGCCCGGTTCCGTACGGCGACGGGGGCGCGCAAGGCGCTGACCGCGGCGGTCGAGATGCTGCCCGAGCCCGGACCGGACGAGGAGCCGGTGGAGGTGTTCGACCAAATCGGGCCGCTGCCCCCGGGGTTCGGCCCGGACGGCCCCGTAACGACCCCTCAGACACCCCAGGCGGCCCAGCCGCCCGCCCAGGAGTCGTCCGTACCGCCACCGCCCCCCGTCTCCATGTCGGAGACCGGCAGTTTCCACCTGGCACCCCCGCCCCAGCAGCAACATCAGCCCCACCCGCAGGCCCAGTTCCACCAGCCCACGCCACCCCCGGCCCCGCTGCCCGCCCAGCCCGCAGCCCCCTCCCCGTACGCCGTCGGCGCCCCCGACCCCTCCCAGGCACCGACTTCCGGCGTACCGCACGACGCTTCGGCCACCCGCCCCTACACCGCCCAGCAGCAGCACCAGCCGCCTCACCAACAGCACCAGCAACTCCAGCCCGTCGCAGCCCACGCCGCCCACATGCCGGCGCATGGCAACGCCACCGTGCCCACCCCCGTACGGCAGACGCGGCCGGGACCGCCCCCGAAGGTGGCGGTCCCGGTGCTGGTGGTGGCGCTGATCTGCTTCGCGGTCGGTATCTGGGCGCTGACCCAGATGTGACGGGCGGCGGGGCCGTCACCAGCCCTGCTGCGGCGGCCCCCCGAGCGGCGGCTGGTGGTGGGCCTGACCGGGACCGCCCGCGGCGGCCGCGCGGCGGCGGGCCAGCAGCGTCCAGGCGCCGAGGCCGAGCACCAGCACGGCGCCCGCCCCGAACGCGCCCGCCGCGACCACCTGCATGGTCGCGCTCTTCGCGGCCTTCGGAGCGCTGTCGCCGCTCTCGGCCAGCTCCTTGTCCTTGTCGGTGACGGCGAAGATCCCGGGGTCGCCCTCGTACGGCGACGCACCGGCCTTGTTCTTCACCTGGACCGACATCGTCAGCACGATCGGGTCCTTGCCGTAGCTCTCGGCGACCTTCGGGCTGAGCGTCACCGACAGGTAGTACCACCCGGCGAAGCGCAGGGTGTTGACCTGGGAGCTGTAGTCGTACCGGTTGCGGTACGCCACCGGCGGCAGCGGCTTCAGCGCCGTACTCGCGGACTTTCCGGAGTACGAGAGGGACGTGTCCGCGATGTGCCCCTGGGCGGGGTTGTCCAGCGACAGGGTGAGCGCGTTGCCGATGAACTCGGTGGTGTCGCCGATGGTGTTGCTGAGCACGGCGGAGGCGTAGATCTGCTGGCCCCAGTCGACCGGAACCCGGTAGAAGCGGGTCTGCCCCGGGGCGATGGCGTCGATCCACTCGCCGGTCTCCAGGCTGGTGGCGTCGTAGTAACTGCTGCCGCCCGTACGCTTCTCCGGCTCGGCCGTGGGCGGGGCGGGCGTGCTGGAGGGCCAGTCCTTCGGCGCGGTGGTCTCCGTGGGCCCGCCGGCCTTGAGCCCGGGCTCCTGCTCGAAGCGGAGCTCCAGGTCCCAGGCCTCGGGACTCGAGGTGTCCTTGCTCTCGCGCTCGACCAGGACGTCGTACTTCCCGGCCCCCTGGCAGGTGGTGCTCGCGCCCCTGCCGATGGTCCGGTGGGCGTACGCCGCGATCGGCCGGGGGGTCTCGCCCGAGCCGAAGGTGGTCCGGTTCGAGCTGCACTGGGAGTCGTTGAGGTCCCGGATGCTGACGGTGATGCCGTCCCCGTACGCCACCGAGCCCTCGCTCTTGGGCACCGCGACCGCCGAGACATAGGCGTCGGTGGCGCTGTCGAGGTCCACCCGGTAGTAGAGCTTCTCGCCCGCCTTGATGGAGCTGCGGTACACCGCCCCCGCCGCCAGGACGGACGCCTCGGCGTTGCGCTCCGCGCCCTGCACCTTCTTCGCGTCGGGGGCGAAGGCGTACGCCGGCGGGCCGGCCGCGTGCGCCGGCACCGCCGGCGCCACCACCGCGCACATCGCGGCGAGTGCCGCCGCCATCGCCCGGCCCCTGTTGCGCTGCCTCTTCACGCGCTTCCCCTCGTCGTCCGCATGACCGCCCCGCGACGGCTGCGTACGAAGGGGAGCCCCCGGCCACGATGACCGGGGCCGCCCGCTCCGGCAGCGACCGCAATGCCGGTCCATCCTGCCCCGCCCCTGCCGCTGCTGTCTCCGGCCGCAGCCGGATTACCCTTCTTGTCCGCGTTCCTGCCCTCGCTGCCGCCCCCGACCCAAGCCCATTTGCTTCAGCAAGCTACTAATTTGCTGAGGTGAACTCAAGGGCGAGACGTCACGGTCCCGCAACAGCACGACGGATCCGGGGCCCCGGACAGCACGAAGCCCCGGCCGCTCGGCGGCCGGGGCTTCGTAACAGACTGTGCCGTCTCACACACCCGAACCTGCGGGCACGGAGTCGGTCGCCTCCGTCCACAGGTCCTGCTCGGCGCGATCCGCCTGGATCTGGCGGTACACGAGGAGCCCGCCGATGGCAGCCAGTGCGACCAGGAGAAGCTTCTTCACCGCGCGACCTCGTCTTTCCTTGGAATAGGGGCCTTCAGCCGCCGACTATACACACCGGCCGATACCGATCGGTGACCTGCCTGGAACACAAAAGCGGCCCGCCACCGGCACCCCGACGGGCCCGCGCCGACCCCCGCGACGCGTTCCGGACGGCCCGTCAGGCCCGGTTGCACCATACGAGTGGTGTTAATCCGAAGATCGGCGCAGCGCGGGCGTCGCTCCCCGAAAACGCGGCCCGGATCCACATGATCGGAGAAGCCAGCAACCGGACCACCCGAAAGCGAGGGGCCATGAGAACCTTCAAGCCCAAGAGCATCTGGACCGCCTTCATCACCGCCTTCTTCGCCCTGCTGGCGTCGCTGGGCCTCGCCACCGCCACGGCGAGCGCCACGAACGCCACGAACGCCACGCAGCCGAGCGCCACGACCCAGGAGCACACGGGTGCCACCGCGGCAACTCCACTCGCCCCCTCGGTCCGATGGACCCTCCCGCGTGACCGGGCCCTGCCGCCCACGATGAAGCAGCGCATCCGGGCCGAGGCCCACGGCTCCTCCCCGGCCACCCGCCACCTGTCGGCCGACCCGACGACCGCCCGCACCTCCGGCCCCCACCACACGGCCCCGGAAGGCGACTCCCCGGCACCGCCCCCCTGACCCCGGCGCCACCGCACTCCGGGGCCCCTGGTCGGTACACACCGACCGGGGGCCCTTCCCGTGCGTCCGGGGCCCTTCCGTACGGCGCGGGAGACCGCCATGGAGGTCCGGCCGTCAGCCCTCCGGCAGGGTCATGGCGACCACATCGCTGTACGGGGAGTGGTTCCCGGCCGTGTCGTACGTACGGGCCCGGTACTCGAAGGTGCGCCCGTCGGCCGGCAACGGGTCGCAGACCGTGGCAGTGGCGTAGGTGCCGCGCGGGTCGTACCCCTTGCGCAGGATGACCGACCAGGCTTCAGTGCCCACCTCACGCCGCTCGATCGCGAAGCCGTTGAAGTCGCGGAGCTGTCCCGGCGTGTAGTCGGTGGCGGTCGCCTGGACGCCGGTCGCGCACGATCCCAGCGCCAGGTCGGGGGCGTAAGCGGGGGCGATGCCGTCGGGCACTTCGAGCCAGACCTCGTTGTCGGCACCGGCCAAGAGCCCGTGCCAGCTGTAGGTGGTCGTGCCGCCGTCGTTGGTGACGAGGACCCGATAGTGGCGCCACTCCCCGTCGGAGGTGACGGGGCCGGTGGTCCAGGTGTTGCCCTTGGTGGTGCCGAGCGGCACCCAGACGTAGGAGCCGTTGACCATGTCGTTGCTCAGGACCGTGTAGTGGTCGAAGTGCGGCTCGGTGTTGAGCGGCCACTTCAGCGTGACCTTGCCGGTCCTGCTGTCGTAGGCGCCGGTCAGGGAGGCGACGACCGGCAGGGGACGGACGATGGCGTCCGCACTGCCCGTCGACACGTTGCCCGCCCGGTCCGCGGCGCGGACCTCGTAGAGGTACGCCGTGCGGTCGTCGGAGTTCACCAGGGGATCGGTGTGGCTGCGGGCGGTGGTCGTGGCGACCTTCGTCCAGCCACCGGAGTCGACGGGCCGCCGGTAGAGGGAGTAGTTGCGCAGGTCCATCTCCTTGTTGGCGGCCCAGGAGACGGTCGTCTTGCGGTTCTTGACGTTGTAGGCGGTCTTCACCCCGGTGGGGGCGAGCGGCTTCCTCTTGTCGTACGTGGCGGAGGTCCGGGGCTTATAGGTGTACGCGACCTTCGCGGCGCCGGACCAGTTCACGTGATCGACGCGGAGGGTGTGCTTGCCGGACGGGATGGTGACGTGGACGCTCTTGGTACGGGCGGAGTTGCCGGTGTTCTTCCACAGGTCGATCTTGCGGACCCCGTCCAGGTAGACGCGGACGCCGTCGGTGGCCGAGGCGGAGAAGGTGAAGGGCCCGCCGGAGCCGAAGTCACGGGTCACCGACCAGCGGACACCGAACTTGTCCGACGGCAGGCCGGCGGCCGGGCGGCCGGACCAGCTCTGGCTGATCGCGCTGTCGCAGTCGGTCCTCACCGGTTTGCCGGAGAACGAGGTGCTCTTGTAGAACGTCCGCTTGTAGACGTTGGCCGAGCAAGCGGGGCCGGCGGCTGTCGCCTCCGGGACCGCGACCAGCAGGCTGCCCAGGACGACGGCGGACATGACGCCACCGGCCCGGGTGACGGCGAGACTCTTCGGGTGCACGGGGACCTTTCACGCTGTGCGAAGGGGTACAGCGCGAAGACTCGTGAAGCGGCGGGAAGGTTGCACGGCTGGACGGGCACGAGCAGTACATGCAGAAGGCCGGTAGATCCTGGGATCTACCGGCCTTCTGACCTGGCGTTACGCCGCTGTGGGGCTAACAGGATTTGAACCTGTGGCCTCATCCTTATCAGGGATGCGCTCTAACCAACTGAGCTATAGCCCCGCCGCGCTCTCGCGCTGACTTCTGAAGATTAGCGCACGTCGGGGCCAGTCCCAAAATCGATACTCGGCGCGCTACTCGTCCTCGGCCAGCGTGAGCTCGACGCCGCCCACGAAGCCCGCCGACAGGTTGTAGATGAAGGCGCCCAGCGTCGCCAGCGCGGTCGCCAGCACCACGTCGATCACGGCGATGACCGAGGTGAAGATGAGCACGCGCGGCAGCGAGAGGAACGACTGCAGATCGAAGCCGTTGCTCTCGTTCGAGCCGGTGGCCTCGCTGATCGTGCCGCCCACGGTGGAGAAGACGCCCATCGCGTCCATCACCATCCACAGGACCGCCGCCGCCACCACCGTGCAGATGCCCAGGGCGATCGACAGCAGGAAGCTGACCTTCATCACCGACCACGGGTCGGCCTTGGCCACCCGCAGACGGGCCTTGCGGGTACGCGGAGTGGTCCGCGCCCCCGTACGCGGCTTGCGCGTCGCCTGGGCGCCGCCCACGCCCTGCGCGCCGCCGAGCGTGCCGCCGCCCTGGGTGCCACCCGCCGGCGACGGGTACGCCTGAGGCGGGTGGTACGGCCCCGACGGCCCCGGTGCGGGCTCACGCTCGCCGGGCAGCGGCCCGGTCGCGTAACCCTCGTACTGGGGCTGAGGCCCTCGTGTGTCCGTCACAGTGCCCCCTTGGGAGTCCGTGGCAGGGCCACGGGCACCGTTCGCCCCTGCTCCGGAAGCGGCCGAACCGGCGCCCGTGGCTCCACTCACGCTCTACTCCTCGTGCTCCCCGGTCGAAGGCTCCGTGCCCTCGACAGTGCCCTCTACCACGCTCTCGGCGTGGACCTCGGCCGTCTCGCCATCAGCATCATCGGCCCCATCGACCTCTTCCGCCTCACGACCGGCCTCGGCATTGCGCGCGATGCCGACGACGGCATCCCGCTTGCCCAGATTGATCAGTTGGACGCCCATGGTGTCACGGCCCGTCTCCCTGACTTCATTGACTCGCGTACGAATCACACCACCGCCGAGCGTGATGGCGAGGATCTCGTCCGTCTCCTCGACCACCAGCGCACCGACGAGCGAGCCCCGGTCCTCCACGATCTTGGCAGCCTTGATGCCGAGGCCGCCACGACCCTGGACGCGGTACTCGTCGACGGGGGTGCGCTTGGCGTACCCGCCGTCGGTTGCGGTGAACACGAACGTACCGGGCCGGACGACATTCATCGAGAGCAGTTCGTCTCCCTCACGGAAACTCATGCCCTTCACACCCGACGTGGCACGGCCCATCGGGCGCAGCGCGTCGTCCGTCGCGGTGAACCTGATCGACTGCGCCTTCCTGCTGATGAGCAGCAGGTCGTCCTCGGCCGACACCAGCTCGGCACCGATCAGCTCGTCGTCGCCGCCGTCCGGCATCTCGCGCAGGTTGATCGCGATGACACCACCCGAGCGGGGCGAGTCGTAGTCCTTGAGCGCGGTCTTCTTCACGAGACCGCCCTTCGTGGCCAGGATCAGGTACGGCACGGCCTCGTAGTCGCGGATCGCCAGGATCTGGGCGATCTTCTCGTCCGGCTGGAAGGCCAGCAGGTTGGCGACGTGCTGACCGCGCGCGTCCCGGCCGGCGTCCGGGAGCTCGTACGCCTTCGCCCGGTAGACGCGGCCCTTGTTCGTGAAGAACAGCAGCCAGTGGTGCGTCGTCGATACGAAGAAGTGGTCGACGATGTCGTCTTCCCTGAGCTTCGTCCCGCGTACGCCCTTGCCGCCGCGCTTCTGCGAGCGGTAGTCGTCCGTCTTCGTGCGCTTCACATAGCCGCTGCGGGAGATCGTGACGACGATGTCCTCCTCGGCGATCAGGTCCTCGATGGACATGTCACCGTCGAAGGGCACCAGCTTGGAGCGCCGGTCGTCGCCGAACTTCTCGACGATCGCCGCCAGCTCCTCGCTGACGATCTGGCGCTGCCGCTCGGGCGAGGCCAGGATCGCCTTGTACTCGTTGATCTTCGCCTGGAGCTCGTCGTGCTCGGCGGTGATCTTCTGGTGCTCCAGCGCGGCCAGCCGGCGCAGCTGCATCTCCAGGATCGCGTTCGCCTGGATCTCGTCGATCTCCAGCAGGCCCATCAGGCCCTCACGCGCGATCTCCACGGTGTTGGAGCGCCGGATGAGGGCGATGACCTCGTCGATGGCGTCCAGGGCCTTCAGGAGGCCGCGCAGGATGTGCGCCCGCTCCTCGGCCTTGCGCAGCCGGAACCTCGTGCGCCGGACGATGACCTCGATCTGGTGCGTCACCCAGTGGCGGATGAACGCGTCGATCGACAGCGTGCGCGGCACCCCGTCGACGAGCGCCAGCATGTTGGCGCCGAAGTTCGACTGGAGGTCGGTGTGCTTGTACAGGTTGTTCAGGACGACCTTGGCGACCGCGTCGCGCTTGAGCACGACGACCAGGCGCTGACCCGTACGCGAGGAGGTCTCGTCCCGGACGTCCGCGATCCCGCCGACCTTGCCGTCCTTGACCAGGTCGGCGATCTTCTGCGCGAGGTTGTCGGGGTTGGTCTGGTACGGAAGCTCCGTGACGACCAGGCACTGGCGGCCCTGGATCTCCTCGACCGCGACGACCGCGCGCATCGTGATGGAGCCACGGCCGGTGCGGTACGCCTCCTCGATGCCCTTGCGGCCCACGACCAGCGCGCCGGTCGGGAAGTCGGGGCCCTTGATGCGCTCGATCAGCGCGTCCAGCAGCTCCTCGTGCGAGGCCTCGGGGTGCTCCAGATACCACTGGGCACCGGCGGCGACCTCGCGCAGGTTGTGCGGCGGGATGTTGGTCGCCATGCCGACCGCGATCCCCGCGGAGCCGTTGACCAGCAGGTTCGGGAAGCGCGCCGGCAGGACCGTCGGCTCCTGGTTGCGGCCGTCGTAGTTGTCCTGGAAGTTGACGGTCTCCTCGTCGATGTCCCGGACCATCTCCATGGACAGCGGGATCATCTTGCACTCGGTGTACCGCATGGCGGCGGCCGGGTCGTTGCCCGGGGAACCGAAGTTGCCGTTGGAGTCCACCAGCGGCATGCGCATCGACCAGTGCTGCGCGAGGCGCACCAGGGCGTCGTAGATGGAGGAGTCGCCGTGCGGGTGGTACGTACCCATGACGTCACCGACGACGCGGGCGCACTTGTAGAACCCCTTCTCGGGGCGGTAGCCGCCGTCGTACATCGCGTACAGCACCCGGCGGTGGACGGGCTTGAGACCGTCCCGTACGTCGGGCAGCGCACGCGAGACGATGACGGACATCGCGTAGTCGAGGTAGGAGCGCTGCATCTCCGTCTCGAGCCCGACGGGCTCGACACGCATGCCCACACCGGGGACGGTGACTTCCTCGGGCGTCGCGGGTTCGGGTGTCACAGGGGTGTTCTCGTCGGCCATTGCTGGTCAAAGTCCTTTCGAGCTGCGGCGTCGCTGGTAGGGCCGACTCAGATGTCGAGGAAGCGGACGTCCTTGGCATTGCGCTGGATGAACGAGCGCCGCGCCTCGACGTCCTCACCCATGAGCACCGAGAACAGGTCGTCGGCCTGCGCCGCGTCGTCCAGCGTGACCTGGCCGAGGACCCGGTGGTCGATGTCCATCGTGGTGATCCGGAGCTCCTCGGCGTTCATCTCGCCGAGGCCCTTGAAGCGCTGGATCGAGTCTTCCCTGATCCGCTTGCCGTTCTGCTTGCCGAGCGCCACGAGCGCGTCGCGCTCCCGGTCCGAGTACGCGTACTCGAAGTCGTCCCGGCCCCACTTGATCTTGTAGAGCGGCGGGCGCGAGAGGTAGACGTTGCCCTGCTCCACCAGCGGCCGCATGAAGCGGAAGAGGAAGGTGAGCAGCAGGGTGTTGATGTGCTGGCCGTCGACGTCGGCGTCCGCCATCAGAATGATCTTGTGATAGCGGAGCTTCTCGATGTCGAAGTCCTCGTGGACCCCGGTGCCGAAGGCCGAGATCAGCGCCTGGACCTCGGTGTTCTGCAGGATCTTGTCGATCCGGGCCTTCTCGACGTTCAGGATCTTGCCGCGGATGGGCAGGATCGCCTGGTACATCGGGTTGCGGCCGGACTTGGCCGAACCACCGGCGGAGTCACCCTCGACGATGAAGATCTCGCACTTGGTGGGGTCGTTCGACTGGCAGTCGCTGAGCTTGCCGGGCAGCGAGGCGCTCTCCAGGAGCCCCTTGCGCCGCGTCAGGTCGCGCGCCTTGCGGGCCGCCACACGGGCGGTCGAGGCGGCGATGCCCTTGCGGATGATGTCGGCGGCCTCGTTCGGGTTCCGGTCGAACCAGTCCGTCAGCTGCTCGTGGACTACCTTCTGCACGAAGGTCTTGGCCTCCGTGTTGCCCAGCTTGGTCTTCGTCTGGCCCTCGAACTGCGGCTCGCCCAGCTTCACCGAGATGATCGCGGTGAGGCCCTCGCGTACGTCCTCGCCGGTGAGGTTGTCGTCCTTCTCGCGCAGCAGCTTCTTGTCGCGCGCGTACCGGTTGACCAGGGAGGTCAGCGCCGCACGGAAGCCCTCCTCGTGCGTGCCGCCCTCATGCGTGTGGATCGCGTTGGCGAAGGAGTAGACCCCTTCGGTGTACTGCGTGTTCCACTGCATGGCGATCTCGGCCGAGAGGAGACGGTCCTTGTCCTCGGCCTCGATGTCGATCACCGACTGGTGGATGACGTCGCCCTTGCGGGAGTTGAGGTACTTGACGAAGTCGACGATGCCGTTCTCGTAGTGGTACGTGACCGACCGGGTCGTCTCCTCCTCGGGAACCTCGACTGCCTCCGCGCTGTCCGCGCCCGCCGTGGCCTTCGCCGACTCGCGCTCGTCGGTCAGCTTGAGGGTGAGGCCCTTGTTGAGGAACGCCATCTCCTGGAAGCGGCGCGAGAGGGTCTCGAAGCTGTACTCGGTGGTCTCGAAGATGTCCCCGTCGGCCCAGAAGGTGACCGACGTGCCGGTCTCCTCGGTGGCCTCGTGCTGGGCCAGCGGGGCGGTCGGGACACCGAGCTTGTAGTCCTGGGTCCAGCGGTAGCCGTCCGTCCTGACCTCGACGGCGACCCGGGTGGACAGGGCGTTGACGACGGAGACGCCGACGCCGTGCAGACCGCCGGAGACGGCGTAACCGCCGCCGCCGAACTTTCCGCCCGCGTGCAGGACGGTCAGCACGACCTCGACGGCCGGCTTGCCCTCGGACGGCACGATGCCGACCGGGATGCCACGGCCGTTGTCGATCACGCGCACCCCGCCGTCGGCGAGGATCGTGACGTCGATGCTGTCCGCGTGGCCCGCCATCGCCTCGTCGACCGAGTTGTCGACGACCTCCTGCACGAGGTGGTGCAGACCGCGCTCACCGGTCGAGCCGATGTACATACCGGGTCGCTTGCGGACCGCGTCCAGCCCTTCCAGCACGGTGATCGCGCTGGCGTCGTACGAGGCGGTGACCTCGCCGTGCCCACCGGCTGTGGACGGGATGTTCTCGTTGGGGTTGCCGGAATCGGCCACGAAGCGCCCTTTCTGGCACAGCACAGGCCGTCTTCCGGAAAGGCGGGAGCGGCTGCGTCGTTCGGCTTGTATCGACGACTCCCGCCTCAGTAGCGGGATTACTCACCAGTCTACCGGTAGCACTGACATGAATGGGGGTTTGCCGGTACCTGAGTACGCATGTGCCGCCCTGAATCGGCGGTTGACGACTCCCCATATTCAGGGAGGGGCCCCAAGGGGCCCTGACGGGCATTGAGCGCTTCGGCCTGTCAACCTCCCGCTACGGTGAGGGACGCTCCGGCCGCACCCCCCGGTTTCCGCCGGTACGAACCCCGGCGAACCGGGAGCTCCGAACCCCCCGGCGCAGCCCCCACGGGCATCAGGGACACGACAATTTTCAGCCAAAAGCGCAGCTCAGGGACGAGAAGCGGCTGACCGATCACCGGCCGGGAAACAGCAGGGCCTCAGCCGTAGGTGTCGCCGGGCCCCTTGCTGCCGGGTGCCCGCAGCGGTCCGAACCGGCGCTCCGGGCCCCCCGGACCGACCACCTTGATCATCCGTACGGTGCCCTGACCCAGATCCGCGTTGAGCCGGGCCACCAGCTGGGGGGCCAGCAGCCGCAGCTGCGTCGCCCACGCCGTGGAGTCGCAGCTCACAGTGAGCACCCGCGCGGCCGGGTCCTCGTCGTAGCGCAGCGGCACACAGTGGTTGGCCAGATCGTCCCCCACGATCTGCGGCCACCGCCCCATCACACCGCCCACCGCGGCCGGGGTCTCCCAGCCGCGCTCGGTGATCAGCCGGTTGATCGCGGAGCCCAGCGGCTGCGGATCACGGCCGTCCGAACGGGCCCCGGAGCGCAGCCCGCCGCCCCGCCTCGCCTGCTTCTTCTGCTGGGCCGCCGCACCCCGCGCCCGCGCCTGCTCCTTCGCGGCCCGCAGCGCGACCCGGGCGAGATCGACCCCGGCCACCTCGGGCGGCTTCGAGGTCCCGGCAGCCGCCGGTGTAACGCCCGCCTCGGCGCCCCCGGCACCGGCCGCAGGCCCCGTACCGCCGGACGTTCCCTCCGCGGGGGAGGCGCCCCCCGGCTTCCTGCTCCGGCCGGTCATACCCGCTCCACCTCGCCCGCCGAGACCGTGTACCGCGCCCCCGCCAGCACGCCCGGGACGTCCTCCGCCACCGCGGCCGTCACCAGCACCTGCTCGCCCGGGGCCACCAGCTCCGCCAGCCGCTCCCGGCGACGGGCGTCCAGCTCGGCGAAGACGTCGTCCAGGACCAGCACCGGCTCGTTGCCCTCGGCGCGCAGCAGCTCGTAACTGGCCAGCCGCATCGCCAGCGCGTAACTCCAGGACTCCCCGTGGCTCGCGTACCCCTTCGCGGGCATGGACCGCAGGCCGAGCACCAGGTCGTCCCGGTGCGGGCCCACCAGCGTCACCCCGCGCTCGATCTCCTGCTTTCGGACCCCGACGAGCGCCGCGGTCAACTGCTCGTACAGCTCCTCGCGGGTCCGCCCGGGATCGATGTCCTCGCCGACCGAGCTGCGGTACTCCAGCGTCACGGGGCCGCCGCCCGGCGCCACGTCCCCGTACGCCTTGTCGGCCAGCGGCTGGAGCGTGGCGATCAGGTCCAGGCGCTGCGCGAGCAGCTCGGCACCGACCCGGCCCAGGTGCTCGTCCCAGACGTCGAGGGTGGACAGGTCCAGGGACCGGCCGCCGTGCCGGCGGGCCATGGCGGCGGACTTCAGCAGGGTGTTGCGCTGCTTGAGCACCCGCTCGTAGTCGGAGCGGACCCCGGCCATCCGGGGCGAACGCGCGGTGATCAGCTCGTCCAGGAACCGCCGCCGCTCACCGGGGTCGCCCTTGACCAGCGCCAGGTCCTCCGGCGCGAACAGCACGGTGCGTACGATCCCGAGCACGTCACGCGGTCTGACCTGCGAGGACCGGTTGATACGGGCCCGGTTGGCGCGGCCGGGGTTGAGCTCCAGCTCGATCAGCTGCGAGCGCTCGCCCTGGGTCACCGCCGCCCGGATCACGGCCCGCTCGGCGCCCATCCGCACCAGGGGGGCGTCCGAGGAGACCCGGTGGCTGCCGAGGGTGGCGAGGTAGCCGACCGCCTCGACGAGATTGGTCTTGCCCTGCCCGTTGGGCCCCACGAACGCGGTGACGCCCGGGCCGAGAGGAACCTCGACCCGGGCGTACGAGCGGAAGTCGGCCAGCGAGAGATGGGTGACGTGCATGGTGGCCGACCTCTCGCGACAGTGCTTCGCAGGTGTGTGACGCCGGCGCGCGGCCGGCGTTCCGATCAGTTCTCGGTCTTGGACTCGACCGCGTGGCCGCCGAACTGGTTGCGCAGCGCGGCGATCATCTTCATCTGCGGCGAGTCGTCCTGGCGCGAGGCGAACCGCGCGAACAGGGAAGCGGTGATCGCGGGCAGCGGCACCGCGTTGTCGATCGCGGCCTCCACCGTCCAGCGGCCCTCGCCCGAGTCGGCGGCGAAGCCCCGGAGCTTCTCCAGGTGCTCGTCGTCGTCGAGCGCGTTGACCGCGAGGTCGAGCAGCCAGGAACGGATGACCGTGCCCTCCTGCCAGGAGCGGAAGACCTCACGCACGTCGGTGACGGAGTCGACCTTCTCCAGCAGCTCCCAGCCCTCGGCGTAGGCCTGCATCATGGCGTACTCGATGCCGTTGTGGACCATCTTCGCGAAGTGGCCGGCGCCGACCTTGCCCGCGTGGACGGAGCCGAAGTCGCCCTCGGGCTTGAGCGCGTCGAAGATCGGCTGGACCTTCGCCACGTTCTCCTCGGTGCCGCCGTACATCAGGGCGTAGCCGTTCTCCAGGCCCCAGACGCCGCCGGAGACTCCGCAGTCGACGAAGCCGATGTCCTTGATGCCCAGCTCGACGGCGTGCTTCTCGTCGTCGGTCCAGCGCGAGTTCCCGCCGTCGACGACGACGTCGCCGGGCGAGAGCAGGGCGGCGAGCTCGTCGATCGTGGACTGGGTCGCGGCACCGGCCGGGACCATGACCCAGACGACCCGGGGGCCCTTCAGCTTGCCCACAAGCTCTTCGAGACTGTGGACATCGGCGACATCCGGGTTGCGGTCGTAACCGATGACGGTGTGGCCTGCGCGGCGGATGCGCTCGCGCATGTTGCCGCCCATCTTGCCGAGGCCGACGAGACCGAGCTCCATCAGAGATTCCTTAAGCGTCGTGGCGATAGCGTCGGGGCGTTTTCCGCCCGGGACCGAGCCTACGCCCGGCCGGCGACAGGACGGTGGGCCCGCTCCGCGCCGAACGGGCCCACCGAAACCGCTGTGAAGGTGCCGCCCCGGCCCCTGCGGGCGGCGGGCGGTCGGCCGGATCAGCCGGAGAGGCGCACCGGCATGATCAGGTACTTGTACGCGTCGTCCGCCTCGGCGTCCACGGCCGGGCGCCCGCTGAGCAGGGCGGGCTTGGTGGACGTGGTGAAGGAGAGCTGTGCGACCGGGGAGTCGATCGCGCTCAGCCCGTCCAGCAGGAACGTCGGGTTGAAGGCGATCGAGATGTCGTCGCCCTCCAGCACCGCGTCGACGCGCTCCACAGCCTGTGCGTCGTCGCTGGAACCGGCCTCCAGGATGAGCACACCCTGCTCGAAGCTGAGCCGGACGGGGGTGTTGCGCTCGGCGACGAGGGCCACACGCTTGACAGCCTCGACAAAGGGGGCGGTCTCGATGACCGCGACCGAGTTGAACTCGGTGGGGAAGAGCGTGCGGTACTTCGGCAGGTCGCCTTCGAGCAGCCGCGTGGTCGTGGTGCGTCCCGCGCCCTCGAAACCGATCAGCCCCTCACCGGCACCGGAGCCGGAGAGCGCCAGGGTGACCGTGTCACCGCTGGTGAGCGCCTTGGCGGTGTCCAGGAGCGTCTTGGCGGGCACCAGGGCGACCGCGGAGGCCTCCGGGTCCTCCGGCTTCCAGAGGAACTCGCGGACCGCGAAGCGGTAGCGGTCGGTGGAGGCGAGGGTGACGGTGTCGCCCTCGATCTCGATGCGCACACCGGTCAGCACGGGCAGCGTGTCGTCGCGGCCCGCGGCGATGGCGACCTGGGCGGCGGCCGATGCGAAGACCTCACCGGGGACCGTGCCCGTGGCGGTCGGCATCTGCGGCAGCGCCGGGTACTCCTCCACAGGCAGTGTGTGGAGGGTGAAGCGCGAGGAGCCGCAGACCACCGTGGCCCGTACACCGTCTGTGGAGATCTCCACCGGGCGGTTGGGGAGGGCGCGGCAGATGTCGGCGAGCAGCCGGCCGGAGACGAGCACCGTGCCGTCCTCGTCGACCTCCGCGTCCACGGAGACCTTGGCCGAGACCTCGTAGTCGAAGCTGGAGAAGGAGAGGGCTCCGTCCTCGGCCTTCAGCAGAAGGCCCGCGAGAACGGGCGCCGGCGGACGGGCCGGGAGGCTGCGGGCCACCCAGGCCACCGCCTCCGCGAGTACATCGCGCTCCACCCGGATCTTCACCGGAACCGCCTCCTGCTGTTGCTCGCTCGCCCTGCTGGCCTTCGTCGTCTGGACCGGAGCTCCCTGCCGACGGCCGGGGTGGCTCCGGGGTCCAGTCTGACGCACCGCACCGACAGTCGTTGCTGCTCGGGGTCAAGTCGAGCAAAACGCTGCGAGGCGGTCGCCGGTCGAGTTGTACACAGGCCCCACTTCGAAGCGGATTCCTAGCTAACTCTGAGTGGTAGTAGTAGTAGGCCCTGTGGAAACCGTGGATAACGTCGTTTGCGCAGGTCAGCGCAGGTTTTTTGTCCACCGACCCTGTGGGTGGCACCCGTGGACAACCGGGGCTTTCTGTGGACGGGCGGAAGTTCTGCACACCCGATGCACAGGAGGGGGTCACTTCTCCCCAGGCCTGTCCCCAGCTTTACCCACGTTCCCCACAGCCCACTCGGGCAGCTTGGTGTGACGCCTTTCACTCCGGGCGGTGAGAGGGCGTGTTCTGTTGCCGAACAGTGGACAGAGGTGTGGAGAAGCCGGGCCGAGCTGGGGACAACAGCGTCCAGCTTGTGGGCCGACGGTGGACAACCTGGAGCTCCCCCTGTGGACGAGAAAACTGTCCACAGGCTGTGGATCACGGTTGACCACAAATCCCCAACCACGTGACCTGGCCTGATGGAGTATCGGCAGCTCGCCCTGTGGACGCAATATGGACAACTTTCCGGTCCCCAGGCTGTGGACGGAAGCTTTCCCGCACATCTGTGGAGAAGGGCCTCTGAGCAGCCGGTATTCGAACAGTGCCGGGTGCCGGAGGCCGCTGCAAGGGCCCAGGGAACGACCGCAGGAACGACGAAAGGCGCCTCACGCGGACCGTGGGAGGTCGTTGCGAGGCGCCTTGCGAGCGCGCTGTGGAGCCCTGTGACGGCTCCAGGGGTGGGCGTCAGCCGTTCTTGATGCGGTTGGTGAGCTCGGTGACCTGGTTGTAGATGGAGCGGCGCTCCGCCATCAGCGCCCGGATCTTCCGGTCCGCGTGCATCACCGTCGTATGGTCGCGGCCGCCGAACTGCGCGCCGATCTTCGGCAACGAGAGGTCGGTGAGCTCCCGGCACAGATACATGGCGATCTGGCGAGCCGTCACCAGGACCCGGCTGCGGGAGGATCCGCAGAGGTCCTCCACCGTGAGGCCGAAGTAGTCCGCGGTGGCCGCCATGATGGCCGGCGCGGTGATCTCCGGTGCCGACTCCTCACCGCCCGGGATCAGGTCCTTGAGCACGATCTCCGTCAGCCCGAGGTCCACCGGCTGCCGGTTGAGGGAGGCGAAGGCCGTCACCCGGATCAGGGCGCCCTCCAGCTCACGGATGTTGCGCGAGATCCGTGAGGCGATGAACTCCAGGACCTCCGGGGGCGCGTTCAGCTGCTCCTGCACCGCCTTCTTACGGAGGATGGCGATCCGGGTCTCCAGCTCGGGCGGCTGGACGTCGGTGGTCAGACCCCACTCGAAGCGGTTGCGCAGCCGGTCCTCCAGCGTCACCAGCTGCTTGGGCGGCCGGTCCGAGGAGAGCACGATCTGTTTGTTCGCGTTGTGCAGCGTATTGAAGGTGTGGAAGAACTCCTCCTGCGTCGACTCCTTGCTCGCCAGGAACTGGATGTCGTCGACCAGGAGGATGTCGACATCGCGGTACCGCTTGCGGAAGGTGTCGCCCTTGCCGTCGCGGATCGAGTTGATGAACTCGTTGGTGAACTCCTCCGAGCTCACGTACCGCACCCGGGTCCCCGGGTAGAGGCTGCGCGCGTAGTGCCCGATGGCGTGCAGCAGGTGGGTCTTGCCGAGCCCCGACTCCCCGTAGATGAAGAGGGGGTTGTAGGCCTTCGCGGGGGCCTCGGCGACGGCGACGGCCGCGGCGTGCGCGAACCGGTTGGAGGCGCCGATGACGAAGGTGTCGAAGAGGTACTTGGGGTTCAGCCGGGCGTGCGGTTCACCGGGACCCGGCGCGGGCGCCGGCTGGGCGCCCATCGGACCGGGGACCGAGCCGCCGGTGCGCCCGGGGCCGCCCTGGCGGTGCTGCTGGTCGTGCCGGTCGCGCTGCTGCTCGTACCCCTGGCGCTCGGGCGGCTGCGAGCGGTAATCGTGCTGCGGCTGCTGGGGCCGTCCGGTGCCGTACGGCTCGCGCCACTGCTCGGCCGACTGCTCGCCGCGGTACGGCTCGGTCTCGCGGTAGGTCTCGGAGGACGGCTGCTCCCGGTCCTGGTAGCCCCCGTGCCGCGGCTGCTGCCAGGAGAGGTCCTCCTGGGTGCGCGGCCAGGCGCCCGGCTCGGGGCGCTGCTGCTGGTAGTCGGGGTAGGCGGGGCGGGCCGTCGGCATGCCGTCGTCGGAGTGCCGGTGACCGTATCCGTCGTACCCGTCGTTGTGCGCGTCCTCGCGCGGCTGGCCCTGGTAGCGGTGGCCCTGCTGGCTCTGGTGCATCGGGGGCGCCGGCGGGGAGGGCGGTTCGCCCGCGGAGTCGTCGACGGTGATCGCGATCCGGATGGGGCGGCCGCACTCGCGGGTCAGCGTCTCGCTGAGGAGCGGCGCGAGGCGGCCCTCCAGGACGTGTTTGCCCCATTCATTGGGGACGGCCAGGAGTGCGGTGTCGGCGACGAGTGCCAAGGGCTGGCAGCGCTCGATCCACTGCTTGTCCTTCGGCTCGATGCCCTGCTGGCCCTCCCCGAGGAGTTGTTCCAGCACGCGTGGCCACACTGCGGCAAGATCGGCAGGTACGTCAGCCACAAGGCACGCTCTCTCGCATGTCCCACGAATGTGTGGTTCTCGGGACGGGATGGGTCGGGATGGGTGAGGCCCGGCAGTCGGGAAGGAAAAGAACCGGAGTTCAGCCACGGTAGTCAGGCCGGGCCGCGCGGTTCAAGTTGTTGTCCACAGGCTGTGCACAATGGGGGGTCGCGCGGAGCCGGTTTGACCGGATGGCGTAGCCGCGCGTACCGTGACCAGGTCGAGTTGTCGATGGCTGCTGCCGCCTGCCTCCGATGGGCAAAGATCACGATCTGTGATTGTGAAGCGGTGCACTAAGGCGTTTACGCGAGTTCCTCGTGGGCGCACGGTGACAGCCAGGCGATGTCCCGCCAAGACACGAATCATTTCTGGAGCCCCCGAGTGAGCAAGCGCACCTTCCAGCCGAACAACCGCCGTCGTGCCAAGACCCACGGCTTCCGTCTGCGCATGCGTACCCGTGCCGGCCGTGCGATTCTCGCGAACCGTCGCGGCAAGGGCCGCAGCAGCCTGTCCGCCTGATCGCTAACAGGTCCATGACGTGCTGCCTACCGAGAATCGGCTGAGGCGGCGCGAGGACTTCGCGACCGCGGTACGACGAGGACGTCGAGCCGGACGTCCACTGCTCGTCGTCCATCTACGCAGCGGTGACACGGACCCGCACGTGACTGGGGAGACTGTTCCCCCGCCGCGTGCGGGTTTCGTTGTCAGCAAAGCAGTGGGAGGCGCGGTCGTCCGCACCGCGGTGAAGCGGAGGCTTCGCCATCTGGTCCGCGACCGGCTGGCGCAGCTGCCCCCCGGTAGCCTTGTTGTCGTACGAGCGCTGCCCGGTGCGGGCGACGCCGACCATGCACAGCTGGCCCGAGACCTGGATGCCGCCCTTCAGCGGCTGCTGGGAGGGGGCGCGAGATGAAGTACCCGCTGCTTGCCCTCATCAAGCTTTACCAGTGGACGATCAGCCCACTCCTCGGGCCTGTCTGCCGTTACTACCCGTCGTGTTCCCACTATGGATATACGGCTATCGACCGGCACGGTGCGATCAAGGGAACAGCGCTGACCGCCTGGCGCATCCTGCGATGCAATCCGTGGTCACCCGGCGGTGTGGACCATGTCCCACCACGCAAGCGTCCGCGGTGGCACGAGCTGCTGCGCAACGGCCTGCGCGGTGGCAAGGGCGGGGAGCCCGCCGCTGATGTGCCGTCCGGGGGGTCGGTCTCCGAACCTCCGAGCCCGGCCACAGAGACCTCGCCCAATGCTCAAGGAGCCTGATTAGTGGACACGATTGCCAGTCTGTTCAGCTTTATCACCACGCCTGTCTCGTGGGTCATCGTCCAGTTCCACAAGGTCTACGGAGCGCTGTTCGGCGATGACTCCGGGTGGGCCTGGGGCCTGTCCATCGTGTCCCTGGTGGTGCTGATCCGGATCTGCCTGATCCCGCTCTTCGTGAAGCAGATCAAGTCGACCCGCAACATGCAGGTGCTCCAGCCGAAGATGAAGGCGATCCAGGAGCGCTACAAGAACGACAAGCAGCGTCAGTCCGAAGAGATGATGAAGCTGTACAAGGAGACGGGCACCAACCCGCTCTCCTCGTGCCTTCCCATCCTGGCGCAGTCCCCGTTCTTCTTCGCCCTGTACCACGTGCTGTCGTCCATCGCCTCGGGCAAGAAGATCGGCGCGATCAACCAGGAACTGCTCGACAGCGCCCGTCAGGCCCACATCTTCGGCGCGCCGCTGGCCGCGAAGTTCACCGACAACGTCGACAAGCTCACCTCGCTCGACGCCACGCTGCTGGACGTCCGGGTCGTCACCGCCGTCATGATCGTGCTGATGTCGGCCTCGCAGTTCTTCACCCAGCGCCAGCTGATGACGAAGAACGTCGACCTGACGGTGAAGACCCCGTACATGCAGCAGCAGAAGATGCTGATGTACATCTTCCCCGTCATCTTCGCCGTGATGGGCGTCAACTTCCCCGTCGGTGTCCTCGTCTACTGGCTGACCACCAACGTCTGGACCATGGGTCAGCAGATGTACGTGATCAACCAGAACCCGACGCCGGGCAGCAAGGCGCAGGACGCCTACCTCCAGCGGGTGCTCAAGACCGTGGACTCCCGCGGGCAGGTCCGTGGCCGGACGCAGCGCAGGACCGTCAAGGCGATCGTGGCCAAGGGTCCCGACCGCAACGACATCGAGCGCAAGTTCATCACCGGGCTGAGCAAGAAGGGGCTCGCGGCTCAGGAGGACGGCACCGTCCAGAAGAGCGAGACGGCCGTCATCGAGGCCGAGGGCGGTGCGGCTCCCAAGCGCCAGCAGCCCAAGCGCCAGACCAAGGCGAAGCGCCAGACGGCTGCCACCGCCTCCGGTGCGCCCAAGGACGAGCCCGAGGCCGGCTCCAAGACCTCGCTGGAGAAGCGGGACGCACCGCAGGACGACAAGCCGACGTCGGCGGGCAAGCCCGCCTCCGGCTCCTCACGCCAAGCCAAGTCCGGACAGCGCAAGGGCCCGCAGCGGCCCAAGCACCCGTCCAAGAAGTAAGAAGGAGTCCACCCGTGACGGAAGGCACCACCTCCACGGCCGCCGCTGAGGGCAGCGACACCCTGACCCGCCTGGAGCAGGAGGGGGAGATCGCAGCCGACTACCTCGAAGGCCTGCTCGACATCGCCGATCTCGACGGCGACATCGACATGGACGTCGAGGCGGACCGGGCCGCGGTCTCGATCATCAGCGACTCTCCGCGTGAACTCCAGAAGCTCGTGGGCCGCGACGGTGAGGTGCTGGAGGCGCTCCAGGAGCTGACCCGGCTGGCGGTTCACCGGGAGACCGGCGACCGCAGCCGTCTGATGCTGGACATCAGCGGCTTCCGGGCCAAGAAGCGCGAGATCCTCGCCGAGCTGGGTGCCAAGGCCGCCAACGACGTCAAGACCTCGGGCCAGCCGGTCAAGCTGGACCCGATGACGCCGTTCGAGCGCAAGGTCGTGCATGACGCGATCGCCGCAGCCGGTCTCCGGAGCGAGTCGGAGGGCGAGGAGCCGCAGCGCTTCGTCGTCGTTCTCCCGGCCTGACCGGATCCTTGTACTGTCGGCCCCGTCTGTTCGCAGGCGGGGCCGATCTTTGTCAGCCTGATAGTCAGCCACCCACAGTGCGCTAGTGCGGTACGGAAGGACGGTCCCCGTGACGGACGCTGCAGAGCTCCCCCAGGCACCTGAAGAGGCGCGGGCGGTATTCGGAGAGCTCTTCCCGGAGGCTGTCCGGTACGCGGAGCTGCTCGCCGATGCCGGGGTGAAGCGTGGCCTGATCGGACCGCGCGAGGTGCCGCGGCTGTGGGAGCGGCACCTGCTGAACTGCGCGGTGCTCTCCGAGGTGGTGCCGGAAGGCGTCACGGTCTGCGATGTGGGCTCGGGCGCCGGCCTGCCCGGCATCCCGCTGGCCCTGGTGCGCCCCGACCTCAAGATCACTCTGCTGGAGCCGCTCCTGCGCCGGACGAACTTCCTCCAGGAAGTCGTCGAACTGCTGGGGCTGGACCATGTGACGGTGGTGCGCGGGAGGGCCGAGGAGGTCCTCGGGACGCTCCAGCCCGTCCATGTGGTGACCGCTCGGGCCGTGGCGCCGCTGGACCGGCTGGCGGGCTGGGGTGTGCCCCTGCTGCGTCCTTACGGGGAGATGCTCGCGCTGAAGGGTGACACCGCCGAAGAGGAGATCAACGGCGCCAAGGCAGCACTCAGCAAGCTGGGTGTGCTGGAGGCCGAGGTGCTCCACGTCGGTGAGGGCGTGGTCGATCCGCTGGCCACGGTGGTGCGTGTGGTGGTGGGTGAGAGCCCGGGCGGTGTGAGGTTCGCCGCAAAGAAGGCCAAGGCCGCGCGCACGGGGCGCACCCGTCGGCGCCGCTGAGAGGCGACCTGTGGTGTGGCGACGGCCCGGCGGGGCGTGGTCCCGTATAGCTGCTTCCAGGTGATCTCTGCCGTCTAGCAGGGAAATGCCGGAAAAGTAGCCATCTGTGCCCCCTGCGGAGTGTCGTGGCCTGGTAGTTGCCCTGCGGGGGCATCGTGTTTCACGTGAAACGTCGCTCTCTGCTGCAGGGAATCATCGGCCGCGGTCGTGCGGCTGCCACACCGCGCGATCGGAAGCCCGTACGGGTTACCGGGTTGTCCACACGCGCGGATTCATCCACAGAACAGCGGGCCTCGCTGGTTCACGACCCCGAAAGCATGGCAGGCTCTGCTCATTGCGAGCCTGTAGTCGAGGAGAGTGAATCGTTGCGGTCCGACGCCAACATCGCGGGACCGATGACCGATCCGGTCCCCGGTCCCCGAACCGAGTCCGTGGGGGAGGGTGTTTCACGTGAAACACCGCCGCCGATGGACGACACACCCATCGGTCGTGCTGCCCAGCTGGCGGTCGAGGCCCTCGGTCGCGCCGGTGAGGGGCTGCCTCGCCCTGACCGGACCCGCGTCATGGTGGTGGCCAACCAGAAGGGCGGGGTCGGTAAGACGACCACGACGGTCAACCTCGCTGCTTCGCTGGCCCTGCACGGCGCGCGTGTCCTGGTGGTTGACCTCGACCCCCAGGGCAATGCCTCCACGGCCCTGGGCATCGATCACCACTCCGATGTCCCCTCGATCTACGACGTCCTGGTGGAGAGCCGTCCGCTCTCCGAAGTGGTTCAGCCCGTCCCGGACGTCGAAGGTCTCTTCTGCGCCCCCGCCACCATCGATCTCGCCGGTGCGGAGATCGAGCTCGTGTCGCTGGTGGCGCGGGAGAGCCGGCTTCAGCGGGCCATCCAGGCGTACGAGCAGCCGCTGGACTACATCCTCATCGACTGCCCGCCCTCCCTCGGCCTGCTCACGGTGAACGCGATGGTGGCCGGGGCCGAGGTGCTGATCCCCATCCAGTGCGAGTACTACGCGCTGGAGGGTCTGGGACAGCTGCTGCGGAACGTCGACCTGGTGCGGGGCCACTTGAACCCCGATCTGCACGTCTCGACGATCCTGTTGACGATGTACGACGGGAGGACCAGGCTCGCCTCCCAGGTCGCCGAGGAGGTACGTACCCACTTCGGCAAGGAAGTGCTGCGGACGAGCATCCCGCGGTCCGTGCGTATCTCCGAGGCGCCGAGCTACGGGCAGACGGTGCTGACCTATGATCCCGGATCCAGCGGCTCGCTCTCCTACCTCGAAGCCGCCCGGGAGATCGCCCTGCGGGGTGTCGGGGTGCACTACGAGGCCCAGCACGCCCACACGAGCATGCAGAACAGCCAGCAGAACGTTTCGGAGGGCATGTAGTGAGTGAGCGACGTAGAGGGCTGGGGCGTGGGCTCGGTGCGCTGATCCCCGCCGCTCCCCAGGAGAAGCAGGTGTCGGCGCCCGGAGGTATCTCGGCGCCCGGCGGGGGTCCGGTTCTGACGGCGGAGCGGGGCGTGGCGGCCGCGAAGGTGACCGCACTCCCGTCGTCCCCGGTGGTGCCGGAGCCGGCGTCCGCGCCGGACCAGGAGGCGGGGGCGTCCGGTGCGTACTTCGCCGAGCTGCCCATCGGTTCGATCACGCCGAACCCGCGCCAGCCGCGTGAGGTGTTCGACGAGGACGCCCTGGCCGAGCTGGTCACCTCCATCAAGGAGGTAGGCCTTCTCCAGCCGGTCGTCGTACGCAAGGTGGGAGCGGACCGCTACGAGCTCATCATGGGTGAGCGCCGTCTGCGGGCCTGCCGCGAAGCGGGCCTGGAGCGGATTCCGACGATCGTCCGGGCCACGGACGACGAGAAGCTTCTCCTGGACGCGCTGCTGGAGAACCTTCACCGGGCTCAGCTGAACCCGCTGGAAGAGGCTGCCGCGTACGACCAGCTTCTCAAGGACTTCAAGTGCACCCATGACCAGCTGGCCGACCGGATCGGGCGGTCCCGGCCCCAGGTGTCCAACACGCTGCGGCTCCTGCGGCTCTCGCCGCCGGTGCAGCGCCGGGTGGCCGCGGGTGTTCTCTCGGCCGGTCACGCCCGGGCCCTGCTGTCGGTGGACGACTCCGAGGAGCAGGACCGGCTCGCGCACCGCATCGTGGCGGAGGGGCTCTCCGTGCGCGCGGTCGAGGAGATCGTGACGCTCATGGGTTCGCGCCCCACGAGCTCGCCGAAGCCGAAGGGCCCCCGGGCCGGCGGGCGGCTCTCCCCCGCGCTGACCGACCTGGCGACCCGGCTCTCCGACCGCTTCGAGACCCGTGTGAAGGTCGACCTGGGCCAGAAGAAGGGAAAGATCACCGTCGAGTTCGCCTCGATGGAGGATCTGGAGCGGATTCTCGGCTCCCTCGCCCCGGGCGAGGGAAAGGTGCTGGAGCGCCGGCTCTCCGAGACGGCCGACGAGGACGACGGGAGCTGAGTTCCCCGGGGTCCCCAGCTTGTGGGGACCCCGCAAAGGGCGGGCCGTGTCCGGTGGTTACCGGAACACGGCCCGCCCTTTGCCCGCTCTCGGTATCCGCATCACCTCTGGGTGGATACGATGCGATCTGGGATGGCGCATCCACGGTGATCGACCTCGGAGGAGGGCGGGGACCTTGCGAACAGTGAGCCGCAGCCGGCTGGTGACGGTCGGGCTGGGCCTGGGAGCCGTCGGGGGATTCGTCGGCAGTCTGTTCCACGAACGGAACGCGCTGGCGGCCGCACGCGATGCGGCGGGTGAGGGAAGTGAGGAATCGCCGCCATGGGGCGTCGGCTTGTACCGCTCACCTTGGACAACCTTGAGGATCTCCCCGAGCGCTGCCATGCGTGCGTCTTCTGGGAGCTTGACCCGGTCAGCGGGGAAGCCGCGGTAAAGGCGGGCAAGCCGGAGCTGGAGAAGGAAGCCTGGATCTCCGCGGTGCTCCTTGAGTGGGGCTCCTGCGGCCGGGTGGTCTACGTGGACGACGTCGCCGTGGGGTTCGTTCTCTACGCACCGCCGGCCTACGTCCCGCGGTCGACGGCATTCCCTACGAGTCCGGTCTCCCCCGACGCCGTTCAGCTCATCACCGGGTTGATCGTTCCGGGGTATCAGGGCCAGGGACTCGGCCGCGTGATGGTGCAGACGGTGGCCAAGGACGTACTGCGCCGGGGCTTCAAGGCGATCGAGGCATTCGGGGACGCCCGTGCGGAGGAGTTCGGCTGTGTGCTCCCGGCGGACCACCTGCTGGCGGTCGGCTTCAAGACCGTGCGGCCCCATCCCCGGTACCCGCGGCTGAGGCTGGAACTGCGGACGGCGCTCTCCTGGAAGGAGGACGTCGAGATGGCTCTCGACCGGCTCCTGGGGGCAGTGCAGAAGGAACCGGTGCTGCGCCCGCTCTGACCGGAGCCGGCCGATACGAGAACGGGCCCACCCCTGGTGCGGGGGTGGGCCCGTTTCACGTGAAACATCGCGCCGGGGCGCTGCTACTTGGTGATGAAGCCTTCGAGGTCGCGGAGGATCGCGGCCTTCGGCTTGGCACCGACGATGGTCTTGGCGACCTCGCCGCCCTGGTAGACGTTCAGGGTCGGGATGGACATCACGCCGTACTTGGCGGCGGTGGCCGGGTTCTCGTCGATGTTGAGCTTGACGATCTCGATCTGGTCGCCGTGCTCAGCCGCGATGGCCTCCAGGGAGGGGGCGATCTGGCGGCACGGGCCGCACCAGGCAGCCCAGAAGTCGACCAGAACAGGCTTCTCGCTCTTGAGGACGACCTCGTCGAAGGTGTCGTCCGTAACGTGCTTCAGGTCGCCGGCCACGGCGGCCTCCTTAGTCTCTCGGGTTGGGAGTGCGGTGGAGAAGTTCAGACTGCCGGGGTCTTCTCCGGCTCGGCCGGCTCCACGTCGGCCAGTGCGGCGAGGAAGCGCTCGGCATCCAGAGCCGCGGAGCAGCCGGTGCCCGCAGCGGTGATGGCCTGTCGGTAGGTGTGGTCGACCACGTCTCCGGCGCCGAAGACACCGGTCAGGTTGGTCCGGGTGGAGGGCGCCTCGACCTTCAGGTACCCCTCGTCGTCGAGCTCCAGCTGGCCCTTGAAGAGCTCGGTGCGCGGGTCGTGTCCGACGGCGATGAAGAGGCCGGTCACGGGGAGCTCGGAGGTCTCACCGGTCTTCGTGTTCCGCAGGGTCAGGCCCGAGAGCTTCTGCTCGCCCTTGACCTCGGCGACCTCGCTGTCCCAGGCGAACTTGATCTTCGGGTCGGCGAAGGCGCGGTCCTGCATGGCCTTGGAGGCGCGCAGGGTGTCGCGGCGGTGGACGATCGTGACCGACTTGGCGAAGCGGGAGAGGAAGGTCGCCTCCTCCATCGCGGTGTCGCCGCCGCCGATCACGGCGATGTCGTGGTCCTTGAAGAAGAAGCCGTCACAGGTGGCGCACCAGGAGACGCCGCGTCCGGAGAGGGCGTCCTCGTTGGGCAGGCCGAGCTTGCGGTGCTGGGATCCGGTCGTCACGATGACGGCCTTGGCGCGGTGCACGGTGCCTGCCGTGTCGGTGACGGTCTTGATGTCACCGGTGAGGTCGACGGCGACGACATCGTCGGGGACCAGCTCGGCGCCGAAGCGCTCGGCCTGGGCCCGCATGTTGTCCATGAGCTCGGGGCCCATGATGCCGTCCTGGAAGCCGGGGAAGTTCTCCACGTCGGTGGTGTTCATCAGCGCACCGCCGGCCGTGACCGCGCCCTCGAAGACCAGCGGGCTCAGTGAAGCGCGGGCGGTGTAGAGCGCGGCGGTGTACCCGGCCGGTCCGGAGCCGATGATGATCACATTACGGACGTCGCTCACGGGTTTCTTCCTCGTCTCTGCAGACTGCCTACTGCCTACGGGGTCGGTTCAACGACTCTCACCCCACCCAACGGATCCTACGGGTGATGCATTCCCGCCGTGCCGTAGCGGTTCTCAAGGGCGGTCGTACGCCTCTGTGAGCAGCAGCCGACCGGTTGACCCGGGAGCGGTGTCCACGCACGAGGCGGCGACCACATAGGCCTGTACGCGGGTGGGATCGCTCGGATGCGGGAGGACGGCGAGGAAGGCATCCGTCCCCTGATAGGTCCCCTCGTCGAGGGCGAGAGCCGGTGTGGTGCGGCCGGTCGCCTGCTGCACGCACGGGGGTACGTCGACGGCTGGCGCGCTCAGCGGGTTCCTGGAGGCGGTGGCGTCGGGAGTCTCCGCTTCGGGGACGGCTCGCTCGTCCGTGCTCGGTGACTGCTTCTGCCCGTCGTACTTCTCCGTGCTCGCTCCGCCGGCCAGGAGGCCCTGGACCTCGGTTTCGAGCGTGTCCTGGGAGTAGCTGTGCGCCCCGCTCTCGGAGGTGCTGACTGCCCGGTCGGCCGACCCGTCCGACGCGTTCCGGGACGACGAAAGGTTCTGGAGGAAGAGGACGCTCATGCCGATGAGTGCGGCGCCGCACGCGGTGCCCAGGATCACCGCACGGCGGCGGCGCCGGGCGGTGCGGCGGCCGGGCCCGGTGGCGCCCTGGGGGCGGCCGGCCGGGCGGTCCGGGGAGGAGCCGGTGCGGGGCGTCACGGAGGACGTGTCGCCGGTCTCCACGTTCTCTGTTTCACGTGAAACATCGGCATCGCGTGAAACAGCGGAGGCCCGGGAGGCGTCGGCAGGTTCATCGGCGCCGGTATCGGTAGAGGCCTCGGCGGCGAGGGCCGCGTCGATGCGGGCGGCGATGTCCTCGGGCATCGGCTCGGGGTCCGGCAGGGTGCCGAGCAGCCCGCGGATCTCCTCCAGAGAGTCCCGTACCTCTGCGCACAGCTCGCACTCCGCGAGATGGTGGCGGACCTCTGCCGCCCGGGAAGCGGTGAGCAGCCCCTCGGCGAGCTCGGAGATCTCGGAGACCTCCGGGTGCTGATCCGTGTCGGTCGTGGATGTCACGGGCGTCCACCTCCTCCCTTCGCAGCGGCAGGGTCGCTCGCTCCTGCGTCCTTCGGTCCTGACGCCGGTGGGACGGATGTCCCGCGCGTCCGGTTCCTTCCGGTGGCGCGGTTCTCCCCGTCGGGGTCCTCGTTCCCGTCCCCGGCGCGCAGGTGCCGGACCAGGGGTGCCAGTCTTGCCCGTCCCCGGGCGCACCGGCTCTTCACGGTGCCGGTCGGTACGTCCAGGATGCTGGCGGCCTCCGCCACGGGGTAGCCCTGCATGTCGACCAGGACGAGGGCCGCGCGCTGTTCGGCGGGGAGGGTGGCCAGGGCGGCGAAGAGCTGGCGGTGCAGGTCCTGCCGTTCGGCGGGGGCCTCGGCCGACTCGTGGGGTTCCAGGAGCTGGTCGAGCCGGTCCGCGTCGTCCACCGGTGACGTCTTGCGGGAGGCGGCCTTGCGGACCCGGTCGAGGCAGGCGTTGACGGTGATGCGGTGCAGCCAGGTCGTGACGGCGGACTGGCCGCGGAAGGTGTGGGCTGCCCGGAAGGCGGAGACGAGGGCGTCCTGGACGGCGTCCGCAGCCTCTTCCCTGTCCCCGAGGGTGCGCAGCGCCACGGCCCACAGCCGGTCGCGGTGGCGGCGTACGAGCTCACCGAAGGCGTCGGGGGCGCCCGCCACATGGAGGGCGAGCAGGTCCGAGTCGCTCGGTGCCTCGGGTGGAACGGAATCCACCGTGCTCCCCCTCCGAACCGGATCCGATGTCAGGTGCCACATTAACGGGCCGCGCGCCCGGTGATCAGGGGCCGGTGCGGGATCTCCGCACCGCCCCCGGTCAGCCGAGTACGGAGATGTCGGCGATCCCGCCGCGATAGCCGCCGGTGCCGTCCGCGGGCAGCTCCGTGATGTGGATCAGGACGTAGCGCGTCCGGACGGGCTTCTCCAGCTCTTCCTTGAGCGTCTTCCCCGCGACCTTCTTCTCGACGATCCGCTGGGGGAAGTCCGCCGACGAGGACGGTGACGAGGCGTCCGGCCCTGCGGCGAAGACCGCGGTCGTCTGACCGCTGCGGTACATGTCCACATCGATGGCGCGGACGTCCTGGACCTTCCCCAGGTCGACGATGATCCCGCTGCCCTGCCTGCGCTGGGGGAGGTTGCCGAAGTTGGGGAAGCCCCGGTAGCGATGGGTGACCCACGCCGTAGCGGAGTTGTCGTCGACGGCGTTCGGCACGTCACCCGGCTGGATCCCCGAACCGTCGGGCATGAACTCGGTGGCCCCCGCGATGGTCAGCGGCTTGGGCGGGGCGGGTGCCGGTTCCTTCTCGTCGTCGGTCGTCCGGGTGACGTCGGTGTCGTCGGAGCCCTTGCGCTGGTCGAGCAAGGTCTCCGCGAGCTGCCAGCTGCCGAGACCGAGGGCGGCGATGAGGAGCGCCGAGACGCTCCACTTGAGCACCCGCCCGGTACGGCTCTGGAGGGGCGCCGGAGGGGCGGCCAGCACCGGCTGGGGCACGGACGACGGGTGGGTGGACGGCCGTCCGTAGGTGCCCTGCTGATACGTCGTCCGCTGGTAGCCGGGCTGCTGGTAGACGGGCTGGGCGGCGAACGTCGGCTCCGGCGGCAGGACGCGCGGCATGGCGGCGACGGCCTTCGCCAGCTCGTCCGGGGTCGTGCACGGCGGTTCCTGCCGGGAGGCGGTGGCCCCGTCGTTGGCGAGCGCGCGCATGGCGAGCTCGGAGAGGCCGCGGTGGACGCCGGCGCGGACCTGGTCCGGGGCGATGAGCCCCATGCCCTTGGGCAGCCCGGAGAGGCCGTACGCGTCGCTCTCGTACGGCCAGCGCTTGGTCAGCGCCGCGTACAGGAGTGCGCCGATCGCCTCGGTGTCCTGACGCAGGGGGCGTTCGGAGGCGATGCCGCGCAGGGCGGCGTTCACCGCGAGGCCGCGGATCCGGTACTGGCCGGTGGAACTGCGCAGTACGGCGCCGGGGGTGAGGCGAAGGTGCGTCAGGCCCTCGCGGTGGGCCGCTGCCATCGCGTGGGAGAGCTGGCTGACGAGCTGGTAGGCGTCGTGGGCGTCCATCGGTCCGGCGGCCAGCAGAGCGGTGAGCTCGGTGGCGTCCGGGAGCCATTCGTGGACGACGTAGACGAGATCGTCCTCCTCGACGGCGTCCAGCACCTGGACGAAACGGGGGTCGCCGAGCAGGGCGGACGACCGGGCCGCGGCCAGCACGGAGCGGGCCCGGGGGTGGTTCGCGGGCAGCAGGTGAACGCCGACCGCCCGACGCAGTTTCTCGTCGACCGCCCGCCAGCTGCTGAAGCCGTCCAGACGGGTGACGCACTCCTCCAGCCGGTAGCGCCCGGCCAGTTTGTGTCCGCTGTGCACATCGGGGGTCGCCGGAACGGCCTCGGAACGTGCCCGCCCGCCGTCTTGACCCTTGGGGTTCTCGGGGCTCGCACCCTCGGTGTCCTCGGCTTGCGCCGTTCCGTCGTTCGTGGCCTCGTCCGCCTTGGCGGCCAGCGGCTCGTTGCCGCCGTTGTCGGCCACGTCGACGGCAGCCGTGCTACGTTCCGCCACCGTCGTTCCTGCCTCCCCATCCGTTGCGCGATGCCAGCCAGCTCGCCACAGTCACGCCAATTGTGCCCACACTCCGGCGCTATCCACGACACGCGGAGTCCGGCGATGGTTGTGCGACCGTGCGCTCATTCAGCGACCGAGCCGTCCACGGACCATGCCGACCAGGCCGTTGACCTCTTCGATGCGCATCTTCTTCGCCGCGACGAAGAAGATGCCCAGGAGAAGGATGCCGCCACAGATCAGCGCGGCCAGCGATCCGAGAGCGCCGGTGCCGAGAAGTTCGAGGATCGCGAATCCGATGGCGCCGCCGATGAGGGCCGCCGGCACGGCCGCCATGCAGAGCCGGGCGTATGTCCGCACGATGTGCGCCCCGTCCAGGTCGCCGCCGAGACGGTTGCGCAGCCGGCGCCAGGCGACGCCGACGCCGACCGCGTAGGCCAGACCGTAGGAGAAGGCCATGCCGACGACGGCCCAGCGGGCTGGCAGCACGACGTAGCAGAGGGCGGAGGCCGCTGCGTTGACGGCGGCCACGATGACCGTGTTGTAGAAGGGGGTGCGGGTGTCCTCGTACGCGTAGAAGCCGCGGAGCACGACGTACTGCACGGAGTACGGGATCAGGCCGAGGGCGAACGCCATCAGGATGAAGCCCATGGACCGGGCCGCCTCGGCGCCGCTGGAGGCGTACAGCAGGGTGCACATCGGCAGGCCGAGCGCGAGGAAGGTGAAGGCGACCGGGACGATGGCGACGGCGGAGTTGCGCAGCCCCTGCGAGATGTCGTCGCGGACCGCGCCCGGGTCGTTGTCGTGGGCGGCGCGGGAGATGCGGGGCAGCAGCGCGGCCATGACGGAGACGGTGATGATGGCCTGCGGCATGCCCCAGATCAGCTGGGCGTTGGAGTAGGCCAGGAACCCGGTGCCGTCCCGGCCGGCCAGCTTGCCCGCCGAGGTGGCGAGCTGGGTGACGACCAGAACGCCCGCCTGGTTGGCCAGGACGAACAGCACGGTCCACTTGGCCAGCTTGACCGTCTTGCCGAGCCCGTGGCCCTTCCAGTCGAAGCGGGGGCGGAAGCGGAAGCCCGCCTCGCGCAGGTAGGGGATCATCGCCAGCGCCTGGACGACCAGTCCGAGCAGGGTGCCGATACCCAGCAGCCGGATGCCCTCCGGCGGGATGGTGTCCACGCCCATCCGGGATTCGGCGGAGGTGCCGTAGACCCAGATGAAGAGGCCGAACGTGATGATCATGACGATGTTGTTGAGGACCGGGGTCCACATCATCGCGCCGAACTTGCCCCGGGCGTTGAGGATCTGACCCATCACCACGTGCACACCCATGAAGAAGATGGTGGGCAGGCAGTACCGGGCGAAGGTGACGGCGACGCTGTTGGCGGCCACGTCGTCGGCGATGGTGTTCGACATCAGCTGGATCAGCACCGGCGCGATGAGGACCGCGACGGCCACGATCAGGCCGAGCGCGACCATCACCAGGGTCAGCAGCCGGTTGGCGAAGGCCTCGCCGCCGTCCTCGTCGTCCTTCATGGCGCGGACGAGCTGCGGGACGAAGACCGAGTTGAGACCGCCGCCGACGGTGAGGATGTAGATCATCGTCGGCAGGGTGTAGGCGATGGTGAAGCTGTCACCGAGCAGCGCGGCGCCGAGAGCCGCGGTGATCACCAGGGAGCGGATGAAGCCGGTGAGCCGGGAGACGAGGGTGCCGGCCGCCATCAGCGCGCTGGACTTCAGCACCCCGGAGACCCGGCCGCCGCCGGACTTGGGCGGGACGGGAGCGGGGGCCGGTTCCGGCTCGGGCGGGCCCGGGGGCTTCCCCGACCCCTCCTGGTCCCGGAAGAGGTGGGCGAAGGCGTCCGGCTCCTGCCGGTCGTCCGACGCCTGCGTGACCAGGTCGTCGACGCCGACGAACTGCGTGGTCGCCGGATGGTCGCCGTACGGGAGGTGGCGGGAGGGCCCCGAGGGCTCGGGAGGCGGCGTCTGGGCCCAGATACGCGGGTCGGGGGCGTACGGGGCCGCGGGTGGCTGCTGGTAGAGCGCCTGCGGCTCCTGATAGGTGCCGGGGGGCGGCGGGGGATGGGACGCCCGGTCGTAGAGCGCCTCGCCCACCGGGTCCTGGGCCGCGAGGTCCTGCGCCCGGTAGGGGTCGTCCTCATAGGCGTGCTGGAGGTACGGGTCGGGCGGCACCTGCCGGCCGTCCTGGTCCGCGCCCGGAGGAACCGGGGGCCCGGACGGGGACCCCGCTCCGCCGGCGCCCTGGCCGCGGTCACCGTAGTACGGCGCGTTCATCGAAACCCCTACCTCATCGTCCCCGGCCGACCGGCCACGACAGACATCGCTCAACGGTCCACTTTCTCACCCGTTCCCGACGGGGCCCCGCTTTCCGGTCCGGTGTCCGGGGTCGGGTCACTCGGCTGCTCGGGTTCGCCGCCGTCGCCGTTCGCCGTGTCGCTTGCCACGGCGCGTTTGCGGTGGCTGTACATCCTGACCCCGGCCAGCACCAGGAGCAGCAGTCCGCCGGCGATGACGAGCAGGACGGTGGGGGTGACCTCGGAGACCTTCACCGTGAAGGTCATCTCCTCGCCGTACGGCGTGCCGTCCTCGGTGAAGAGCCGGGCCGTCACCTGGGCGCGTCCGTTGGCGCTGGTCGCCGTGTCGAACTTCACCGACTGGCTGTGCCCGCCCCCGATACGGACCGGCAGTTCGGCCATCGTCCCGTCGTCGTTGAACTTCAGCCGGATGTTGTCCGACTTCAGCCTCAGGACGAGCCGGTCGACGCCCTGCACCAGCTTGTTCTGCACCGTCACCGGGATCGTCGCGCTGCGGCCGGAGAGAGTGACGTCCGACTTGTCGATCAGCTGGACCTCTCCTGTGAGGTCCTTGAGGTACGTGAGCACGGCGTCCCGGTAGGCCTGTGCCTCCAGGGAGCGGCCCCGCCAGGACGTCGACATCGAGCGGTTGACCGCGTTGCCGAAGGGCGTCACCACGCGCTCGGGCTGCGTGAGGATGGTCTCGAAGCTGTCGATGGAGCCCTGGGTGGTCCGGATGTCCTGGAACGCCTGGGTGGGCAATTCCTGGTTGCGGAGCTTTTTCGGGTACGCGGAGGCCCGCGGCACCTTGGTGGTCGCCAGCGGGTCCGGCTTGACCTCGGATGAGGCGACCAGGTCCTGCGGCTGCGTCCAGCGGTTGCCCGACAGGGCTTCCAGGGCGCGGGCCATCGTCTGTGCCTGGGCCGTCGTGGGCATCCGCTGCGGTGCCACGACGATGCTGCGCTCGTTGTCCGGCGCCTGCTCGTTCAGCGTGAGCGTCTGGGCGAGGAACCTCTGGACCGCGAGGGTCGAGGCGTCGGCCCGGAGCAAGCTGCCGTCGAACGCGGTCGACAGCCGGTGGTCGGCGACGACCGCGGTGGTGCCCCCGCCGATCGGCCGGGCCGCCGTCGGGGTGTAGGGCAGGCTGCCGGTCTCCTTGAAGCTGTCGCTGCGGGCGATCACGTGGTGGGCGCCCGCGGAGGTCGCCACATCCACGATGCCCGGGTCGACGGCGCCGTTCACGGGCCAGGCGAAGTCGGTGGAGGGCTTCACGTGGAGGATGGTCTCCACCGTGGAGGCGCCCACCGTGGAGGCGTTCTGCAGATGGCTGAGGGTGCCGGAGACGCCCTTGCCCCGGTGGGCGATGGAGGCCAGGTCGGGATCGCCGAACGGCAGCGCGATCACCTTGCCGTCCTCCACCACCTTCTGCAGGGCGGTGATCCACTGTCCGGCGACGGCCCGGTTCTTGCCCGGGACGGTCGTGCCATCGGACTTGACCTCGTACCCCCCGGCCATCGCGGCGACGCTCGCCAGCAGGTCCGGGTCGACGACCCAGGTGACGGGGAGGCGGCTGCCCAGGGCGACCATCTGCTGCAGCCGCCCGCCCGGCGCCAGCTCCTCGGCCAGGGCGTCGTCGGTGAACACCGGGGTCTGCTGTTCGTCCGAGCGCGTCTCCGCGGTGACGTGCGGGGAGGCGATCAGCGGCCACAGGAAGGTGAGCTTGGTCCTCTTGTCGCTCTCCTCGGGCTGCCAGGGGAGGAACGAGCGCTCGATGCCCAGCACCTGCTCGAAGGGGGCGGCTGCCGTACGGCCGGAGACCGAGACCCCCAGCTGGTAGACGCCCGACGCGTCGAGGTCCAGCTTGTCGACGGGAACGGCGAGCGTGAAGTTCTGGCTGATCCCCTTGGGGAGCTTCGAGATCTTCACCGTGTACTTGTCGTCGATCGCGTCCGGGTCGGCGCCGGGCGTGTACCCCTTGCGCTTGGCGGCGTCGTCGACCTCTCCCCGGCCGGAGAGCCGGGGGCCCACCCGCAGGTCGATCTCGGCGCCGTCGATCGTCTGCCTGCCCTTGTTGGTGAGCGTTCCGGAGACGGTCAGGGTGTCCCCCTTCACCGGGGCGGCGGGGGAGAGCGTGTCCAGGGACACATCGACCGTGCTGGAGCCCGTGGGGGCTTTGAACGGTGCGGACGCCCCCGCATTTCCGGCCGCCGGAACGGCCAGCAGACCGGCCAGCAGTGGTGCTCCGAGGGCCACGGAGGCTGTGCGCCGCAGCCATCGGCGGGCAGGAGAGGGACGCATCCCCTGGATGTCTGCCGCCTGGGCCACGCGCCTACCCGTCCCTCGTCGTCATCAGAGTCTGTCGATCGTTGTCGGTCCTGCGTCCCCGCATGGTAACGAGGTGCGCAGGGCCGAAGTGCTGGGGTCCGGTTCACATGATCGCGGTACGCCCGCAGGGTCCGGATAAACGATGACGCCGCGGCCGGTCCGGGCACGTACCCTTTTCTGTTGTGCCGAACGCCAACGAAGAGAACGCCAGTGCACTGAACCAGGTGCAGCATCGCGCGGTGAGTGAGCTGCTGCGAGTGTCCCCGGTCGCCGACGACCTCGCCCGCCGCTTCCAGGAGGCCGGATTCGGCCTCGCGCTGGTCGGCGGCTCGGTCCGTGACGCGCTGCTCGGCCGGCTCGGGAACGACCTGGACTTCACCACCGACGCCCGCCCCGAGGACGTACTGACCATCGTCCGACCGTGGGCCGACGCGGTGTGGGAGGTCGGGATCGCCTTCGGCACCGTCGGCTCGCAGAAGGACGGCTATCAGATCGAGGTCACCACCTACCGGTCGGAGGCGTACGACAGAACCTCCCGCAAGCCGGAGGTCTCCTACGGCGACTCGATCGAGGAAGACCTCGTGCGCCGCGATTTCACGGTCAACGCGATGGCTGTCGCGCTGCCGGAGAAGGAGTTCATCGACCCGCACGGTGGCCTGAAGGATCTGGCCGAGCGCGTGCTGCGCACCCCGGGCACGCCCGAGTCGTCCTTCTCGGACGACCCGCTGCGCATGCTGCGCGCCGCCCGTTTCGCCGCACAGCTGGACTTCGAGGTCGCCCCCGACGTCGTCACCGCGATGACGGAGATGGCCGGCCGGATCGAGATCGTCTCCGCAGAGCGGGTCCGTGAGGAGCTCAACAAGCTCCTGCTCTCCAGCCACCCGCGCAAGGGCCTGGGACTCCTCGTCGACACCGGCCTGGCCGATCATGTGCTGCCGGAGCTCCCCGCTCTCCGGCTGGAGAGTGACGAGCATCACCGTCACAAGGACGTCTACGAGCACTCGCTGACCGTTCTGGAGCAGGCCATCGACCTGGAGGAGGACGGCCCCGATCTCGTTCTGCGTCTGGCCGCGCTGCTCCACGACATCGGGAAGCCGAGGACGCGGCGCTTCGAGAAGGACGGCCGGGTCTCCTTCCACCACCACGAGGTGGTGGGCGCCAAGATGACCAAGAAGCGCATGACCGAGCTGAAGTACTCCAACGACCTGGTCAAGGACGTGTCGAGGCTGGTCGAGCTCCACCTGCGCTTCCACGGGTACGGCGACGGCGAGTGGACCGACTCCGCTGTCCGCCGCTACGTGCGCGACGCCGGACCGCTCCTCGAACGCCTCCACAAGCTGACCCGGTCGGACTGCACGACCCGGAACAAGCGCAAGGCGAACGCGCTCTCCCGGATCTACGACGGTCTGGAGGAGCGGATCACCCTGCTCCAGGAGCAGGAGGAGCTCGACTCCATCCGCCCCGATCTGGACGGCAACGAGATCATGCAGGCCCTCGGGGTGGGTCCCGGTCCGGTGATCGGCAAGGCGTACGCGTTCCTGCTGGAGCTGCGGCTGGAGCACGGCCCGATGGGGCACGACGCGGCGGTGGCGGCGCTCAAGGAATGGTGGGCGGAACAGAGCTGAGCCGGAGCGGGTGATGTTTCACGTGAAACATCACCCGCTCCGCATGCGCCGAGGGGCGTTGTTTCACGTGAAACAACGCCCCTCGGCATGTCCAGGACCGGCTACCCGGCGCTGCTGGTGTACCGCCGGCGGAACATTGCCACCGCGACGGCCGCGTACAGCGCGGCCACTCCCGTCACCACGGCGACGGACCTGCCGTCCGGCGGAAGCATCACCGCCGCCACCCCTGCCGCACTCACGAACGCGACATTGAAGAGCACGTCGTAGAGCGAGAAGACCCGGCCGCGGAAGGAGTCGTCCACCGAGGTCTGGACGACGGTGTCCGTCGCGATCTTCGACCCCTGGGTCACGACACCGAGTACGAAGGCGGCGATCAGCATCGGTACAGGTGTGAAGGAGAGCCCCAGGGCCGGCACCAGGACAGCCGCGGATCCGGCGCAGACCACGATCCACCCGTACCGTCCGAGCCGTCCCACGGCCCAGGGGGTCACCACGGCGGCGACGAAGAAACCCGCACCGGAGGCCCCGACCGCCAGGCCGAGGAGCGCCAGCCCGTCGGACTCGTCGTCCGCCCAGGCGTAGCGGCAGAGCATGAGCACCATCACGGTGAGCGCGCCGTAGCAGAAGCGGAGCACCGTCATAGCGGCCAGCGCGCGGGCCGCGTGGGTCCGCTCTCCCAGGTGGCGCACTCCGGCGACCAGCCCGTGGGCCGTGACGGTCAGGGCCGCCCGCAGCCGGAGAGGCGTTCCGTCGGGATCGGGCCCCAGCAGTGCTCGCGGCAGGCTCAGCGAAGCCAGCGCGGAGAGCAGATAGAGCATGGCCCCCAGCAGGACGACCGCAGCATCGGACTCGTCGGCCACCAGCCGAACGACGAAGGCGATGCCGCCGCCCGCGGTGGCCGCGAGGGTGCCGGCCGTCGGGGACAGGGAGTTGGCGACGACGAGCTGTTCGGTGTCCACCACCCGTGGCAGCGCGGCGGAGAGCCCGGCCAGCACGAAGCGGTTGACGGCGGTGACACAGAGGGCCGAGGCGTAGAAGAGCCAGTCCGGCACCGAGGCGAGGATCAGCAGGGCCGTGCAGCAGGCCAGGGCGGCGCGCAGGAGGTTCCCGTACAGGAAGACCTGGCGGCGGGGCCAGCGGTCCAGCAGAACGCCCGCGAAGGGGCCGATCAGGGAGTACGGGAGCAGGAGCACCGCCATGGCCGAGGCGATGGCGGCGGCCGAGGTCTGCTTCTCCGGGGAGAAGACGACGTACGCGGCGAGGGCGACCTGATAGACGCCGTCGGCGGACTGGGAGAGCAGCCGCACGGTGAGCAGAAGGCGGAAGTTCCGCAGGCGCAGGAGGGTGCGCAGATCACGCGCGACAGACATGTGAGCAAGCGTCACACACGTCGGGGGTCCGCGGGCGGATTGCCCGGGGACCCCCGACGTGCGGCAGGAAGAGGTGAGCGTCGCCGCTCAGCGCTCCGGTGAGGCTGTCAGCCGTGAAGGCCGGTTCAGCTCTCGGTGTCGCCGTTGATGAACCGCTCGACGTTCTCGCGGGCCTCGTCGTCGAAGTACTGCACCGGCGGGCTCTTCATGAAGTAGCTGCTCGCAGAGAGGATGGGGCCACCGATGCCGCGGTCCTTGGCGATCTTCGCCGCACGGACGGCGTCGATGATGACACCGGCCGAGTTGGGGGAGTCCCACACCTCGAGCTTGTACTCCAGGTTCAGCGGAACGTCACCGAAGGCGCGGCCCTCGAGGCGCACGTACGCCCACTTGCGGTCGTCCAGCCAGGCCACGTAGTCCGAGGGGCCGATGTGGACGTTGTCCGCACCGAGCTCGCGGTCACGGATCTGCGAGGTGACGGCCTGCGTCTTCGAGATCTTCTTGGACTCCAGGCGCTCACGCTCGAGCATGTTCTTGAAGTCCATGTTGCCGCCGACGTTCAGCTGCATCGTGCGGTCCAGGACGACGCCCCGGTCCTCGAAGAGCTTCGCCATCACGCGGTGCGTGATGGTGGCGCCCACCTGGGACTTGATGTCGTCGCCGACGATCGGGACACCGGCCTCGGTGAACTTGTCCGCCCACTCCTTGGTGCCGGCGATGAAGACCGGGAGAGCGTTGACGAAGGCGACCTTGGCGTCGATGGCGCACTGCGCGTAGAACTTCGCGGCGACCTCGGAACCGACGGGCAGGTAGCAGACGAGAACGTCGACCTGCTTGTCCTTGAGGACCTGGACGATGTCGACCGGGGCGTCCGCGGACTCCTCGATCGTCTCGCGGTAGTACTTGCCCAGACCGTCGTGGGTGTGGCCGCGCTGGACGGTGATGCCCGTGTTCGGCACGTCCGCGATCTTGATGGTGTTGTTCTCGCTGGCGCCGATGGCGTCCGCGAGGTCGAGGCCGACCTTCTTCGCGTCGACGTCGAAGGCGGCGACGAACTCGACGTCGCTGACGTGGTATTCGCCGAACTGGACGTGCATCAGGCCGGGCACCTTGCCGGCCGGATCTGCGTCCTTGTAGTACTCGACGCCCTGCACCAGCGAGGCGGCGCAGTTGCCTACGCCTACGATGGCTACGCGAACCGAACCCATTCCGGTTGCTCCCTGTGTAATCGGTGTTTCCGATGAAGTCCCCGCGGAATGCGGTGACTTCACTTGGCGGTGTCGTCGGACGGATCCGGCGGGGTGTCACCCCGGTGCCGGGGCAGGCCGCCCGTCTCTCCTGATGTGTCCTGCTGAGCAGAGCCTTCGGGCGAGGATCGTCTCTGATCCCGTCCCGACCGCTCGCTCTCGATGAGCTCGTTCAGCCAGCGCACTTCGCGCTCCACGGACTCCATGCCGTGTCGCTGCAGCTCAAGTGTGTAGTCGTCGAGTCGTTCGCGTGTGCGAGCGAGGGAGGCGCGCATCTTCTCCAGGCGTTCTTCCAGCCTGCTGCGCCTGCCTTCGAGCACCCGCATCCGCACCTCACGTTCGGTCTGCCCGAAGAAGGCGAAGCGTGCGGCGAAGTGCTCGTCCTCCCAGGCGTCCGGACCGGTGTGCGAGAGCAGCTCCTCGAAGTGCTCCTTACCTTCCGCCGTCAGCCGGTAGACGATCTTCGCCCGGCGTCCCGTGAGGGAGGAGGCGGGTGTGGTGTCCGCCGGGTCGCCGACGGGCTCCTCGATCAACCAGCCGCTGGCCACCAGCGTCTTGAGGCAGGGGTAGAGGGTTCCGTAGCTGAACGCGCGGAAGATCCCCAGCGAGGTGTTGAGGCGTTTGCGCAGCTCGTAGCCGTGCATCGGTGACTCGCGGAGCAGCCCGAGAACGGCGAACTCGAGAATGCCGGAGCGTCGGCTCACGGGCGTCTCCTCCTTCTGCCGCTGGTTCCGCGGGGGCCGTCTGCCGGACCCACTGACGTACTTATGCCGCACTGATGTATCGACTCGATACATCAGCACGATAGATCGGTCCGTCCGGTTCGACAAGGGTGACCTTCGTGAGCGGCGTCACATCGTCAATTCGTAGGAAGCGACTTGCGTCGTTTGGGGTGAACTTCGGCCCTAGGAGGGTTTTGACCGTGCGTAGTCTGTGCGGCATGCAGACCACCGGGAACCGTGAGGCGCCGTTGTGCGTCAGTCATCGCGGACTGCCGGATGTACTGCGGATGAGCCTTCCGCAGGGCTGGTCCGTAATTCGGGGGGACCGGATCTCAACTGCCGCTTCCAGGCGCTCTCGCCTGCCCGAGGAGTAGTCGTTCCATGAGCGAGCACCGTCGCAAATCGCCTCAGCCGCAAGGTGGCGGGCGGGCCGCGGCCAGACGAGCCGCCCAGCAGTCGACGGGACGACGAGCCGTCCCGTCACGTAGAGCAACGTCCGTATCACCTTCCGAATCGCCGTCCGAGTCGCACGGCGAGGACCGCCGGTACGGCAGCCGTGCCGAGGCCCGTCGCGCGGCCCAGCGCGGCGGGGGCCGACGGCGGGGCGGTGCGGAGGAACCGCGCGGCCGGGGCGCCGCCGGGCCTCCCGGCAAGAAGCGGATGATCGACTACCCGCGTCACGGCAAGTACGGATTCCGCCGCTGGCTGCCCTCGTGGAAGCTCGTCTCGGGCCTCTGCGTGGGCTTCCTCGGCATGCTGATGGGCGTGGGCGGCGTTTCGTACGCCCTGGTCGACACGCCGAAGATCCAGAACGCGGCCAAGGCGCAGAACAACGTCTACTACTGGGCCAACGGCGATCAGATGGTGGCGACCGGTGGCGTGGTCAACCGCCAGGAGATCAGTTACGAGCAGATCCCCGTGGCGATGCGCAACGCCGTGGTCGCGGCCGAGAACAAGAGCTTCTGGACGGACCGGGGCATCGACCCCAAGGGCATCGGCCGCGCCGTGTTCAACATGGCCACGGGCGGTCAGACCCAGGGCGGGTCGACCATCACCCAGCAGTACGTGAAGAACTCGCACCTCACCCAGGACCAGACGCTCTCCCGGAAGTTCAAAGAACTCTTCATCACGCTCAAGGTGGCCGGCAACGTGGACAAGCGCGATGTCATGGCCGGCTACCTGAACGTCTCGTACTACGGACGCGGCGCCTCCGGCATCCAGGCCGCGGCCCGTACCTACTACGACAAGGACGCCACGGACCTGACCCCGAGCGAGTGCGCCTTCCTGGCGACGCTGCTCAAGGGCGCGAGCTACTTCGACCCGGCCGGTGCCACCGAGATCGACAAAAGCGCGACTCGCGAGGCCAACACCGAGCGTGCCACGGACCGCTGGAAGTGGATCCTTGACGAGCAGGTCAAGGACGGCACGATGGAGAAGGCGGAGCGGGACAAGATCACCGAGTTCCCGATGCCCAAGCCGCCGAGGAAGGACGCGAAACTGGGCGGCCAGACCGGCTACCTGGTGGAGCTCGCGAGGAAGTACTTCCTCGCCAACACCAAGGACTACACCGCCAAGGACATGGAGCTCGGCGGGTTCGAGATCCGCACCACCTTCGACGAGAAGAAGGTGAAGCAGCTCAGCGCGGCGGTGGACAAGGTCTACAAGGCCAAGATCCGGCCCGATGAGCGTCCCAAGACGGACACCCATGTGGAGTTCGGCGGTGCCTCGGTGGACACCAAGACGGGCGCCATCCTGGCCACGTACGGCGGGCAGGACGCCACGAAGCACTTCACCAACAACGCCGACGCGACCGGCGCCCAGGTCGGCTCGACCTGGAAGCCGTTCGTCCTGGCCGCCGCCATGCAGTACGGCGTACGCGACCCGAAGCTGGAGCCCGACCAGGACGCCTCCCAGCGGACCGTCGTCTCGCCGGAGAGCATCTACAACGGCGACAACAAGCTGCGGATCAAGAACTACAACGGCGAGGTCTGGAGGGACAAGGACGACAACGAGTGGCTCCAGACGAACGACGGTGACTACGACCACGGCGAGATCGACCTGCGGCACGCCATGGAGCAGTCGGCCAACTCCCCCTTCGTGCAGCTAGGCATGGACGTCGGGACGGACAAGGTCAAGGAAGCCGCCGTCAACGCCGGTCTGAAGGACGACGACATGATGGCGGACTCCACCGTTCCGTCGTTCTCCATCGGTACGTCCTCGCCGAGCGCCATCCGGATGGCGGGCGCCTACGCGACCTTCGCCACGAGCGGTCAGCAGAACCCGACGTACTCGGTCACCGAGGTGAAGAAGGAGGGCGAGGTCGTCTTCAAGCACAAGAAGCAGCCCAGGCGCGCCTTCTCCCCGCTCATCGCGGACAACGTCACGGACGTGCTGAAGAACGTGGTGGAGAACGGAACGGGCAAGCCGGCGCGGCTTCCCGGACGTGAGGCGGCGGGCAAGACGGGTACGACGGACGGCAACAAGTCCGCCTGGTTCGTCGGCTACACCCCGCAGCTCTCGACGGCGATCAGCATGTTCCGGCTGGACGACGACGAGACCAACACCAAGCGCAAGTTCGAAGAGATGTTCGGCACCGGCGGCGAGAAGAAGATCCACGGAAACTCGTTCCCGGCGTCCATCTGGCACGACTACATGACCGCGGCCATGAAAGGGAAGAAGGTTCTCTCGTTCCCGGAGCCGCAGCCCATCGGCGAGACCGTCTGGGGCGGTGGCGCGGCCAGCCCGAGCCCGACGCCCAGCCCGACGCCTTCCCCGACACCCTCCAGCGAGGAGCCGGAGCCGCCGACGCCGTCCCCGTCGCCCACCACCCCGTCGCCCACGCCGAGCAAGACCTGTGAGCCCTTTGACTGGGACTGCAACAACCCCAACGGCGGTGGTGCGAACGCCGGAGCCGACGGTGGTGCGAACGCAGGGGCGGACGGTGGTGCGAATACCGGCACCACCGAAGGTGGTGCGAACGCCGGAGCCGACGGTGGTGCGAATACCGGCACCACGGAAGGCGCCACCGAAGGTGCCAACGGCGGGAACGGTGGCAACAACAACGGTGGCGGCGGCCTATGGAGCGGTGCCAACGGCTGACAGCCGCACCGCAGCGGGCCCGTGACAGGCCCTGGACGCCCGCAGGACGAGGGCCGCCGCACCGGACGGGGTGCGGCGGCCCTCGTCGCTTTCGCGGGCTGCGGGAGCCACCGCGTACCCCGTAGGTGTTCCTCCGCTTCCCCTTCCGTGTCCCGGGGCGGTCCATGCCCGGGCCACAGCCCCGTACGGCAGGATGTGCGGCATGCCAAGCCCCAGCGCAGAGGACACGAGCGTGCAGCAGCAGGAGCGGCCCGTCGTGCGGCCCACGGATCAGGACGAGGTCGCGGCGGCCGGCAGTGAGCTGTTCGGCGGACGGGTGGGGCGCTGGGCGCGGCTCGGCGACGGTCCGCTGACGCCCGTACGGGTCGTCGCCCTGGTCGCGATCGGGATGTTCGCCCTCGGCATGGTGCAGAAGATCCCCTGCTACGAGTGGGCCTGGTTCCGCGGAGCGACCTCGCAGTACACGCACGCCTGCTACTCCGACATCCCGCACCTCTTCCTGGGACGCGGCTTCGCCGACGGTCTGGTGCCCTACTTCGACCGGCTGAGCGGCGACATGCAGTACCTGGAGTACCCCGTACTGACGGGGGTGTTCATGCAGGTGGCCGCCTGGCTGACGCTGACGCCCGACAGCGACCCCATCCAGCAGCGGGAGCAGATGTACTGGATGGTCAACGCGGGCATGCTGATGATCTGCGCCGTGGTCATCGCCGTGTGCACCGTACGGACGCACCGGCGGCGCCCCTGGGACGGCCTGCTGGTCGCGCTGGCCCCCGCGTTCGCCCTCACCGCCACGATCAACTGGGACCTGCTGGCCGTCGCCCTGACAGCCGCGGCGATGCTCATGTGGTCGAGGGGCCGGGTGCTCGCCTTCGGCATCCTCATCGGCCTCGCGACGGCCGCCAAGCTCTACCCCGTCCTGCTGCTCGGCCCGCTCCTGGTGCTCTGCTGGCGGGCGGGCAGGTGGCGCGAGTTCTCCACGGCCCTGCTCGGTGCGGGGGCGGCCTGGCTGGTGGTGAACCTGCCGGTGATGCTCTACGCCCCCGAGGGGTGGCGGAAGTTCTACACCTTCAGCCAGGAACGGCCCATCGACTTCGGCTCGTTCTGGCTGATCATCACCCAGCGCACCGGGAAGCCCATCGACGTGGAGACGGTGAACACCGCCTCCGTGGTCCTGATGGTCGTGTTCTGCGCGGGCATCGCGGGCCTGGCGCTCACCGCCGCGCGCCGGCCGCGCTTCGCCCAGCTGGCGTTCCTGGTGGTGGCCGCGTTCATCCTGACGAACAAGGTCTACTCACCGCAGTACGTGCTCTGGCTGATCCCGCTCGCCGTCCTGGCCCGGCCGCGCTGGCGCGACTTCCTCATCTGGCAGGCCTGCGAGGTCATGTACTTCCTGGGGATCTGGTTCTACCTCGCGTACACGAGCGGCGGCGACAAGCACCAGGGGCTGCCGCAGGAGGGGTACCAGCTCGCGATCGCCCTGCACCTGCTGGGCACGCTCTACCTGTGCGCCCTGGTCGTCCGGGACGTCCTGCTGCCGGAGAAGGACCCGGTGCGCAAGGACGGGTCGGACGACCCGTCGGGCGGGGTGCTCGACGGGGCGCCGGACGCGTTCGTGCTGGGGCCCGAGGCCCGTCCGCCCGGGCACACGGCGTCGGCGGTCACGGGACCTCAGGTGGAGTGGGGCGCGGCGCGGGAGCGCTGACCCGGGGCGGCTCGCTCAGCGGTCGACGAGCCGGTCGTACTGGGTGGTCGTGTGGCGCAGATGGGCGACCAGCTCGTCACCGACCCGCGGCTCCTGCGCGTCCGAGGGCACGAACAGGATCGACACCTGCATGTGCGGCGGCTCGGCGAACCACCGCTGCTTGCCCGCCCAGACGAACGGCGACAGGTTCCGGTTGACCGTGGCCAGACCCGCACGCGCGACGCCCTTGGCCCGCGGCATCACTCCGTGCAGCGCCTTGGGCGCCTCCAGGCCGACCCCGTGGGACGTACCGCCCGCGACGACGACCAGCCAGCCGTCGGACGCGGCCTTCTGCTGGCGGTAGCCGAACCGGTCGCCCTTGACGACGGGCGTGACGTCCAGGACGGCGCCCCGGTACTCCGTGGCCTCGTGGTCACCCAGCCAGAGCCGGGTCCCGATGCGGGCGCGGAAGCGGGTCTGCGGGAACTGCTGCTGGAGCCGGGCCAGTTCCTCGGCGCGCAGGTGGCTGACGAACATGGTGTGCAGCGGCAGGCGGGCGGCGCGCAGCCGGTCCATCCACCCTATGACCTCCTCGACGGCGTCCGAGCCGTCGGTGCGGTCCAGCGGCAGGTGCAGCGCGAAGCCTTCGAGGCGTACGTCCTCGATCGCCGCGTGCAGCAGCCCGAGCTCCTCCTCCTTGACCCCGTGCCGCTTCATCGAGCTCATGCACTCGATGACGACCCGGGCGCCCACCAGGGCGTGCACCCCGTCGACGGAGGAGACCGACCGGATGACACGGTCCGGCAGCGGAACGGGCTCCTCGCCCCGCCGGAACGGGGTCAGGACGAGCAGGTCACCGCTGAACCAGTCCTTGATCGTGGCGGCCTCGTAGGTGGTGCCGACGGCGAGGGTGTCGGAGCCGAAGCGGATCGTCTCGTCGGCGAGCCGCTCGTGGCCGAAGCCGTAACCGTTGCCCTTGCAGACCGGTACGAGCCCGGGGAACTGGTCGATCACGGACTTCTGGTGCGCCCGCCAGCGCGCGGTGTCGACGTAGAGGGAGAGCGCCATGGCCGGCCCGGAACCTTTCTGGTGGCTGCGGTGAATCAGGGAGCGAACGGGGTGTGCCGAGAGGGGGGTCGAAGCGGGTCAGCGGCGCGACATGTAGATGTCGAGCGCCTTGTGGAGCAGCTTGTTGAGCGGGAAGTCCCACTCGCCGACGTACTCGACCGCCTCGCCGCCGGTGCCGACCTTGAACTGGATCAGGCCGAAGAGGTGGTCGTTCTCGTCCAGCGAGTCGCTGATGCCGCGCAGGTCGTAGACGGTGGCGCCCATCGCGTAGCTGTCGCGGAGCATCCGCCACTGCATGGCGTTCGACGGCCGGACCTCGCGCCCGATGTTGTCGGAGGCACCGTACGAGTACCAGACGTGCCCGCCGACGACGAGCATCGTGGCGGCGGAGAGGTTCACCCCGTTGTGGCGGGCGAAGTAGAGCCGCATCCGGTTGGGGTCCTCGGAGTTGAGGACCGTCCACATGCGCTGGAAGTACGAGAGCGGGCGCGGGCGGAAGTGGTCGCGCACGGCCGTGATCTCGTAGAGCCGCTGCCACTCGGCCAGGTCCTCGTAGCCGCCCTGGACGACCTCGACACCGGCCTTGTCGGCCTTCTTGATGTTGCGGCGCCACAGCTGGTTGAAGCCCTTGAGGACGTCCTCAAGGGAGCGGTTGGCCAGCGGCACCTGGAAGACGTAACGGGGCTGTACGTCACCGAATCCGGCGCCGCCGTCCTCGCCCTGCTGCCAGCCCATCTTCCGCAGCCGGTCCGCCACCTCGAAGGCGCGCGGCTCGATGTGGGTGGCCTCGACATCGCGCAGGCGCTTCACGTCCGTGTCCTGGATGCCGGACTTGATGGCCGTCGAGTCCCAGCGCCGGATGACCACCGGCGGGCCCATCTTCACGGAGAAGGCGCCCTGCTGCTTGAGGTGGGCGAGCATCGGCTGGAGCCAGTCGTCCAGGTTGGGCGCGTACCAGTTGATGACCGGGCCCTCGGGCAGGTAGGCCAGGTAGCGCTTGATCTTGGGCAGCTGGCGGTACAGGACGAGGCCCGCACCGACCATCTCGCCGTTCTTGTCGAACCAGCCCAGGTTCTCCGAGCGCCATTCGGTCTTCACATCAGCCCACGCCGGGACCTGGCAGTGACTGGCCGAGGGCAGGTTCTGGATGTACGCCAGATGCTGCTCTCGGCTGATGGTCCTCAGGGTCAGGCTCATGCGGGGCGCTCCTCGGCAGGTGTGTCCCCATCGGTCAGGGGCTCCGGCTCTCGCGCCGAAGCCTACTGTGACCGAGGGGTACCCGGCCTGGCCGCGTACGGCCGGACCGCCCGCAGCAGACCGGCGCGGCCGTGCCGGTGGCCGCGTCGGCCTTGGGGCCGGTCAGGTGATCACGCCGCCGAAGAGGCCGCCGTGCGCCATGCCGAGGTAGAAGCCGACCGCGGAGGCGCCGATCCCCATGATCAGGCCGAACCTCTCCCAGGTGGTCTTCGAGATGTACTGGCCGTAGAGACCGGTCAGAATCCCGATCAGCCCTGCCCAGGAGCTGATGAGGTGCAGATGGTGGAACATCGCCGTCGCGAAGGCGAGGATGCCGAGCACCCCGGTCACCACCATCAGGACGTCCTGGACGGGGTGCGGCCTGCCGTCCGTCGCGAAGAGCGAGCCGGTGGCGGGGCGGCCGGTCGTGGACCGGGAGCCGGCGGGACGAATGGTCTGTGCCATGGATGACCTCCTGGCGAGACGGGCGGTGGAATGTAGCGCCTCTCACACCGCATCTGTCTCGATTGTGCCCCGCGGACCCCGGATCTGCCCTCCGGGATGTGGTCCGGATGTGCCCCCTGAGCTCCGGATTTCAACCGGAAGCCGGTCTGCAGGTAGTCTGTACGGTCTGCACCGGTGTCTGCCCAGGCCGGCACGGCGAGCCCCTCCCCCAGGAACATCCCGGGAGCGGATTGTCAGTGCTGGGTGTTCTCCTCGGAGACGCCGTTGCAACACGCATCACGACCCTCCTGCCACGGAACGACCGTGGCCGCTGAGTCCAAAGGAGGTGGGTTCCACATGCGTCACTACGAGGTGATGGTCATCCTCGACCCCGATCTCGAGGAGCGAGCAGTCTCCCCGCTGATCGAGAACTTCCTCTCCGTTGTCCGTGAGGGCAACGGAAAGGTGGAGAAGGTCGACACCTGGGGCCGTCGTCGGCTCGCTTACGAGATCAAGAAGAAGCCCGAGGGCATCTACTCGGTCATCGACCTGCAGGCCGAGCCTGCGGTCGTCAAGGAGCTCGACCGCCAGATGAACCTGAACGAGTCGGTCCTCCGGACCAAGGTCCTCCGTCCCGAGATCCACTGAGCATCTAGCTCAGCGGTTTTCGGGTCCGAGTAGCAGCAAGCAGCCAGAAGCAATCCCCGCCGAGAGGTTCACCCATGGCAGGCGAGACCGTCATCACGGTCGTCGGCAATCTCGTCGACGACCCCGAGCTGCGCTTCACCCCGTCCGGTGCGGCGGTCGCGAAGTTCCGTGTCGCGTCCACTCCCCGCATCTTCGACCGGCAGACCAATGAGTGGAAGGACGGCGAAGGCCTGTTCCTCACCTGCTCGGTCTGGCGTCAGGCGGCGGAGAACGTCGCGGAGTCGCTCCAGCGAGGCATGCGCGTCGTCGTGCAGGGCCGGCTGAAGCAGCGGTCCTACGAGGACCGTGAGGGCGTCAAGCGCACGGTCTACGAGCTGGACGTCGAGGAAGTCGGCCCCAGCCTCAAGAGCGCCACGGCCAAGGTCACCAAGACCACCGGTCGCGGCGGTCAGGGCGGCCAGGGCGGATACGGCGGCGGTGGCCAGCAGGGTGGCGGCAACTGGGGCGGCGGTCCCGGTGGCGGTGGCCAGCAGGGCGGCGGCGGTGCTCCCGCCGACGACCCGTGGGCGACCGGCGCGCCGGCAGGCGGCCCGCAGAGCGGTGGCCAGCAGGGCGGCGGGAGCGGCTGGGGCGGAAGCCCCGGTGGTTCCGGCGGCTCCGGTGGTTCCGGCGGCTCTGGCGGCGGCTACTCGGACGAGCCTCCCTTCTAGGGCGGCTCGTACCCCCACTTCTTGATCACACAGGAGAAACACCATGGCGAAGCCGCCTGTGCGCAAGCCTAAGAAGAAGGTCTGCGCATTCTGCAAGGACAAGACCCAGTACGTGGACTACAAGGACACGAACATGCTGCGGAAGTTCATTTCCGACCGTGGCAAGATCCGTGCCCGCCGCGTCACCGGCAACTGCACGCAGCACCAGCGTGACGTCGCCACGGCTGTCAAGAACAGCCGTGAGATGGCGCTGCTGCCCTACACGTCCACCGCGCGATAAGGGAAGGGTGACAACAGCATGAAGATCATCCTCACCCACGAGGTCTCCGGCCTCGGCACCGCCGGCGATGTCGTCGACGTCAAGGACGGGTACGCCCGCAACTACCTGGTTCCGCGTGGCTTCGCCATCCGCTGGACCAAGGGTGGCGAGAAGGACGTGGCGCAGATCCGCCGCGCCCGCAAGATCCACGAGATCGCGACGATCGAGCAGGCCAACGAGATCAAGGCCAAGCTCGAGAGCGTGAAGGTCCGTCTGGCTGTTCGCTCCGGCGACGCCGGCCGTCTCTTCGGCTCGGTCACCCCGGCCGACGTCGCTTCGGCGATCAAGGCCGCCGGTGGTCCCGACGTCGACAAGCGTCGCGTCGAGCTCGGCTCGCCGATCAAGACGCTCGGCGGACACCAGGTGTCCGTCCGTCTGCACCCCGAGGTCGCAGCGAAGCTCGGCGTCGAGGTCGTTGCTGCCTAAGGGCAGAGCTCAGCAGAGCAGGTGAAGGGCCGCATCCCGTTGGGGGTGCGGCCCTTCGCTCTGTGCCGGGGCGGGCTGTTTCACGTGAAACAGGGCTGTTCCACGTGAAACAGCGCGAGCGTTTCACGCGCCTGGACGGGACCCGGGCGGGACTTGGGCGCGAGCCGGACGGGACCCGGGCGGACCGTTTCACGTGAAACAGTCCGCAGAGCCCGCGTATCAGCGGGTCGCTCCGGTGACGATCCACCGGCCCGAGCGGGTGCGCGCCCACAGAGTGATCAGCCGGACGGCCATCATCAGCGTCATCGCCCACCAGACTGCGGTGAGGCCGCCGCCGAGGGACGGCACCAGGAGCGCGACGGGAGCGAAGACGGCGAGCGTCACCAACATGGCCCACGCGAGATAGCGTCCGTCGCCCGCTCCCATCAGGACGCCGTCCAGGACGAAGACCATCCCGGCGATCGGCTGGGAGACGGCCACGACCAGGAGCGCGGGGAGCAGAGTCTCCTTCACCGCCGGATCGCTGGTGAAGAGCGGGATGAAGAGAGGCCGGGCGAGGATGATCAACAACCCGAGCGCGATACCGCAGCCGATGCCCCACTCGACCATGCGGCGGCAGGCCTCCCGTGCTCCCTTCTCGTCGCCGGCTCCCAGGTAGCGGCCGATGATGGCCTGGCCCGCGATGGCGATGGCGTCGAGTGCGAAGGCGGTCAGGCTCCACAGGGAGAGGACGATCTGGTGCGCGGCGATGTCGCTGTCACCGAGCCGGGCGGCCACCGCAGTGGCGATCATGAGTACGGCCCTGAGCGACAGCGTCCGGACCAGGAGGGGGACACCCGCCCGGGCGCTGGCCCTGATACCTGCGGCGTCGGGGCGGAGGGACGCGCCGTGCCTACGGGCTCCGCGGACGACCACGATCAGGTAGGCGACGGCCATGCCCGCCTGGGCCATCACCGTGCCCCAGGCGGATCCGGCGATGCCGAGCCCGGCCCCGTAGACGAGGACCACGTTGAGGATGCCGTTGGCCGCGAAACCGCCGATGGCGACGTACAGCGGGGTACGGGTGTCCTGGAGTCCGCGCAGCACGCCGGTGGCGGCGAGGACGACGAGCATCGCCGGGATGCCGAAGCTGGAGATCCTCAGATACGTGACGGCGTACGGGGCGGCGGTGTCGGAGGCTCCGAAGACGTCGACGAGCCAGGGGGCCGAGGGGATGGCGAGCGCGACGACGACGGCGCCGAGCAGCAGGGCGAGCCAGATACCGTCCATGCCCTGGCGGATCGCGGCCGGCAGATCGCCCGCCCCGACGCGTCGGGCAACGGCGGCCGTGGTCGCGTAGGCGAGGAAGACGAAGATGCTCACGGCGGTCATCAGCAGGGCCGCGGCGATCCCGAGGCCGGCCAGTTGCGGGGTGCCGAGGTGGCCGACGATTGCGCTGTCGACCATGACGAACAGGGGCTCGGCGACCAGTGCGCCGAACGCCGGAACGGCGAGGGCGACGATCTCGCGGTCGTGCCGTCGGCGGCCTGTTCGAGGGGTGGTGGGGGCCGGGGTCATGGGGGTCAATCTAATCTTCCACAGGTAAGAGATGCAATGTCCTAGTGTCCCTTACTTCTGCTCCCGTGCGGCGCTCATCCGGGCGCCGTTCGCAGTGATCTTGAAATCAGGGCGAAAGTTTTTCTCCCCCACAGTCGGTGGACGGAGAATGTGCAGGTCAAGCTGGTGGTCGTCGTCCTGCTATGAGTTTGTCCACAGTGCTGTCCCCCGGTCCGTGCACAGGTTCTGAGCACTTCTCCACAGCATCTGATCCGTCATCCACATGCCCTGTGGATAACCAGATTGGCTGACGGTGGAGACAGGCCTACCGTGGACCGGCGCCCGCACTCCGTTCCGGCACCGGAATCAGCAGAACCAGACGCGCCGGAAGCGGAGTCGGGCGACTTGTTTGTCGGTGCCGTGCCGTAAGAAAGAGTGGCACGGCTAGGTCCGCGAAGCGGACGGGAGGAGGTGGCCCGGTGAGCATTCCCGAGCCTTTGGACGACCCCTGGACCGAGGCTGGTCCCGGCGACCGTCTGCCTGTCTCCCGCCCGCGCCGCGGGGAGCGCAAGGGGAACCGCGAGGACCGCCACGACCGGGGCTCGGACGAGGGCTGGGACGGCGGCTCCCCCGGGTTCGAGCGGGTTCCGCCCCAGGACCTGGACGCGGAGCAGTCGGTGCTCGGCGGCATGCTGCTGTCCAAGGACGCCATCGCCGACGTCGTGGAGATCATCAAGGGCCACGACTTCTACCGCCCGGCGCACGAGACCGTCTACACGGCGATCCTCGACCTCTACGCCAAGGGCGAGCCGGCCGACCCGATCACGGTCGCCGCCGAGCTGGTCAAGCGCGGGGAGATCACCAAGGTCGGCGGTGCGCCGTACCTGCACACCCTGGTGCAGTCCGTCCCGACCGCGGCCAACGCCTCGTACTACGCGGAGATCGTCCACGAGCGGGCGGTCCTCCGCCGGCTCGTCGAGGCCGGCACGAAGATCACGCAGATGGGATACGCGGCCGACGGGGACGTCGACGAGATCGTCAACTCCGCGCAGGCCGAGATCTACGCGGTCACCGAGCAGCGCACCAGCGAGGACTACCTCCCCCTCGGGGACATCATGGAGGGCGCGCTCGACGAGATCGAGGCCATCGGATCGCGCAGCGGCGAGATGACCGGCGTCCCGACGGGATTCACGGACCTGGACGCCCTGACGAACGGCATGCACCCCGGCCAGATGATCGTCATCGCGGCCCGTCCCGCCATGGGCAAGTCCACGCTCGCGCTGGACTTCGCGCGCGCCGCGTCGATCAAGAACAACCTGCCCAGCGTCATCTTCTCCCTCGAAATGGGGCGCAACGAGATCGCGATGCGTCTGCTGTCGGCCGAGGCGAGGGTGGCCCTGCACCACATGCGGTCCGGCACGATGACGGACGAGGACTGGACGCGGCTCGCGCGCCGGATGCCGGAGGTCTCGGCCGCCCCCCTCTACATCGACGACTCCCCCAACCTGTCGATGATGGAGATCCGCGCGAAGTGCCGCCGGCTCAAGCAGCGCAACGACATCAAGCTCGTGATCATCGACTATCTGCAGCTGATGCAGGCCGGAGGGTCGAAGCGTTCCGAGAGCCGCCAGCAGGAGGTCTCGGACATGTCCCGGAACCTGAAGCTGCTGGCCAAGGAGCTGGAGGTCCCGGTGATCGCGCTCTCGCAGCTGAACCGTGGTCCCGAACAGCGCACGGACAAGAAGCCGATGGTGTCCGACCTGCGTGAGTCCGGCTCCATCGAGCAGGACGCCGACATGGTCATCCTGCTCCACCGCGAGGACGCGTACGAGAAGGAGTCACCGCGCGCGGGCGAGGCCGACATCATCGTCGGCAAGCACCGTAACGGCCCGACGGCCACCATCACCGTGGCCTTCCAGGGCCACTACTCCCGCTTCGTGGACATGGCGCAGACCTGAGCGGGGCGTACGGCGCTCGCTGTGAGCCCGGCGCGGTGACGGTCACCCGCCGGGGATGATCCGTTCCACGACCGTGTCCACCAGGGCGTCGAGGGCGATGTCGCCGAGCACGTCCGGCAGGGTGAAGTGCTCCAGGAGCACGCCGGTCATCGCCAGGTAGAGGACGAGGAACGCGGAGTGGTCGCCGGGGAGGCCCGTGTCGCGGTGGAAGGCGGCGCTCTCCTCGAACGACGTGCGGATCGTCCCGGTCAGCCGGGTGCGCAGTTCCGGGCGGCGGGTCGCCTCCAGGCGGAGTTCCAGCATGGCCAGATAGCCCGTCCGGTCGTCGGTCATGCGCCGGACCAGCCAGTGCATCAGCTCGGCGACCAGTTCGCGGGAGGGGGCGGGGCGCAGGGCCTGTTCGACCTGGACCGGGTCCGGGGTCATCCGGCTGTGGATGCGGGTTCCCGTCTGCATGAACAGGTCGTCGCGGCTGCTGAAGTAGTTCGAGGCGGTGCCCACCGGCACGCCGGCCCGGGCGTCGACGGCGCGGAAGGTGAGGCCGCGGGCCCCCTCCTGTGCCAGGACGTCGATGGCCGCGTCCGTGAGTGCCACCCTGCGCTCGGGGTTCTTCGCCATGAGCTCTTCTCCCTGCCCGTCGTTCTCCGAAAAGAGGCTTGCACAACCACTACACCTGAAGCACTATAAGTGACGTGGTTGCGGTGCGTCACCATCGTGATGCGGCCGCCGCCTCGTCCTGGGCCGTCGGGCCCGCGTCGCCACGTGGAACGGGGAACACATGCGCAAGTTCACGTACTTCATCGCCTGTTCGATCGACGGTTTCATCGGTGACCCGCAGGGTGATGCCGGGACCATGATGGCCTTCGTGAACGAGGAGTTCCTCGCCTTCCTCAAGGAGGAGTACCCGGAGACCATCTCGGCCGAGGGCCGCAGGATCCTCGGGCTCCACGACCTGGTGAACCAGCGGTTCGACACCGTGGTCCAGGGGCGGGCCAGCTATCAGCTGGCCCTGGACATGGGGCTGCCTAGCCCGTACGGCCATATGCGCGAGTTCGTCGCCTCCCGGACGCTCACCGAAGCGCCGGACCCGAACGTGGAGCTGATCTCGGAGGACCTGGTCGGCAGGGTCAGGGAGCTCAAGGCGGAGGAGAGCGGACTGGGCATCTGGCTCTGCGGCGGATCCCAGCTGGCGGGGGAGCTGATCGACGAGATCGACGAGCTCGTGATCAAGACCTATCCGCTGGTGTACGGCTCCGGGATGCCGATGTTCGGATCCGGGTTCGCCGCCGACGAGTTCACGCTGGAGAAGGTGCGTTCCTTCGAGAACGGGGTTCTGGTGCGGACGTACAGCCGGAAGCGCTGAACCCCGGCGGGAGCTGCTCCAGGAGCGGGCTTCGTGCCCGGTAATCCCCTCGTCAGGCGGCAGCCCGTCGGGTATGGGTTGACCATGACTTCTCCCAGTGAAGAACTGCTCCCCGGCACCCGGCGATCCCTCCTCCATCGCGTCGCCACCGCACAACGGGAGGGCCGGGCACCCTCCCTCGCGGCTGCCGTGCGGCGGGAGGGCCGGATCGTCTGGAGCGGGGGCCGTACGGGTCTGGAGGGGCCGGCCCCGGACGCCGATACGCAGTACCGGATCGGCTCGATCACCAAGACGTTCACCGCGGTTCTGGTTCTACGGCTGCGGGACGAGGGGCTGATCGACCTGGACGACCAGCTGGAGAAGCACCTCTCCGGCACCGGAGCGGGCGGTGCGACCGTCTTCCAACTGCTCGGCCACAGTTCGGGTCTCGGCGCCGAGGCGCCCGCCCCCTGGTGGGAGCGGACCCCGGGGTCCCTGCGGCCGGAGCTCGCCGATGTGCTCGGCGAGCAGCCGCAGATGCACCCGGCCGGCCACCGCTTCCACTACTCCAACCCGGGCTACACCCTGCTCGGTTCGCTGATCGAAGCGGTACGCGGGGTCTCCTGGGAGGAGGCCCTGCGCCGCGAGATCCTGGAGCCGCTGGGCATGCACCGTACGACGGCCGGGCCGGTCACTCCGTACGCGGAGGGCTGGGCCGTGCACCCCTGGGCCGATGTGGTGGCGAGCGAACCGGCCGAGGACCTCGGACTGATGGCGCCGGCCGGTCAGCTCTGGTCGACCGCCGCCGACCTGTTGCGGTTCGCCGGATTCCTTGCCGAGGGCGACGACCGGGTCCTGTCGGCCGCGTCCGTACGGGAGATGCGGGCACCCGCCTCACCCGCCGCCGAGGGCGGAGGCAACGCCTACGGCCTCGGCCTCCAGGTCGTGAAGACCGACAGCCGCATCCTCTTCGGGCACGCGGGCTCGCTGCCCGGATTCGTCGCCGGCCTGTGGTTCAGCGAGGACGACGACGTCGCGGCTGTCGCCCTCGCCAACGCCACCTCAGGGCTGCCCGCCGCCACGGTGGCCGCCGAACTCCTGAGCATCGTCGCGGACGCGGAACCGCGGATCCCCGAGCCTTGGCGCCCGTTGCCCGAGGCCGACGAGGAGCTGCTGGCCCTGACCGGGATCTGGCACTGGGGGACCCACACGTTCACGCTGAGGCTGACCGGTGGCCGGGGGCTGGAACTCAGGCCGCTGGGCGGCACCGGTCGCGGAGCGTCTTTCATCCCCAGGCCGGACGGCACCTGGACGGGCCTGCACGACTACTACACGGGGGAGACCCTCCGGGTCGTACGCAGGGACGACGGCTCGGTCGACCACCTCGACCTCGGCTCGTTCACCTTCACCCGTGAGCCCTATGAGGCGGGAGCGGATGTTCCCGGTGGGCTGGACCCGGCCGGGTGGAGGGGGCTCGGCGGCTGATGCCTGAGCTGTGACGGCCGGTGGGGTGGGTGTTTCACGTGAAACACCCACCCCACCGGCCGTTGTCGGTCAGAGAGCGAGCTTGAAGCCCACGTGGCTTGCCGTGAATCCGAGCCGCTCGTAGAACCGGTGCGCGTCCTCGCGGGTGACATCCGAGGTCAGCTGCACCAACTGGCAGTCCTGGCGGCGGGATTCGTCCACCGCCCACTGGATCAGCTGTGTACCGAGCCCGCTGCCCCGCTCGTCGGCGTGGATGCGCACGGCCTCGATGATCGAGCGCGTGGCACCCTGCCGGGACAGCCCGGGGACCACGGTCAGCTGGAGGGTCCCGACCACGCGGTCCTCGCGGACGGCCACGACGACGTGCTGATTCGGGTCGTCGGCCAGCCGCCGGAGCGCCGCGCGGTACGGGGTGAGGTCGTCCGGCGACTCGCGCTGCGCGCCGAGAGGGTCGTCGGCCAGCATGGCCACCACGGCGTCCAGGTCGGTCTCGGCGACGGGACGTATCTCAAGATCGCTCATGAGCGGCAGAGTACCGGCCCGCCACTGTCAGACCGCGACCTTCAGCTCTTCGACCGCCCGGACCAGGGGGGCGAGCTCGGGGTTGTCCGACGCCTCGTCCAGGGCCGCCCGCAGGGCGCTGTCGTTGGTCGGCCGGGCCTCCGCGAGCAGGGTGAGGCCGGCCTCGGTGACGTCGGTGTAGATGCCCCGCCGATCGGTGTCGCACAGATACCGGGTCAGCAGCCCGCGGTCCTCCAGCCTCGTGACCAGCCGGGTGGTGGCGCTCTGGCTGAGCACCACCGCGTCGGCGACCTGCTTCATCTGGAGATGGCCGCCGGGGCCGCTGTGCTGCCGGCTCAACACGTCGAGCAGTGAGTACTCACGTGCGCTGAGCCCGTGGCCCGCCTGGAGGGATCGCTCGATGCGGGACTCGATCTTCCCGTGGAGCAGGGAGAGGGCGCACCAGCCCTGGGCCAGGGCGGTCAGGGCGGGGTCGGTCGCGGTCATGGTCTCTCCTCCGTGCGGGAGCTGCGTGGTTCCAGGATAGGGGACGCCTGCAATAGTCCGCGCTTGCATTTAGCCCGCGTCTGCAATTATTGTGAACGCTCGTAAGGCGCAGACGCAATCTCCAGGGAAGGTGAAACCCATGCCGCTCGCGCTCCTCGCCCTGGCCATCGGGGCATTCGGGATCGGGACGACCGAGTTCGTGATCATGGGGTTGCTCCCCGAGGTTGCCGCGGACTTCCAGGTCTCGATCCCGACCGCAGGTTTCCTGGTGACCGGCTACGCGCTCGGGGTCGTCCTCGGCGCCCCGCTGATGACCCTGCTGGGCACCCGGGTCACCCGCAAGCGGATGCTGATGCTCCTGATGGGGCTGTTCATCGTCGGCAACCTGGTGTCTGCCCTCGCCCCCGTCTTCGGCGTCATGCTCGCCGGGCGGGTGATCGCCTCCCTCGCGCACGGCGCCTTCTTCGGCATCGGCTCGGTGGTCGCGGCCGATCTGGTCGCCCCGCAGAAGAAGGCCGGGGCCATCGCCATGATGTTCACCGGTCTCACGGTCGCCAATGTCGTCGGCGTCCCGCTCGGCACCTACATCGGACAGTCCGCCGGCTGGCGCACCACGTTCGTCATCGTGGCCCTCCTCGGCGTGATCGGGCTCCTCGGAGTCGCGAAGCTCATCCCCGAGCAGCCCAAGCCCGAAGGCGTACGCATCCGTCACGAGCTGGCCGCGTTCCGCAACGTGCAGGTCCTGCTCGCGATGGCCATGACCGTCCTGGGCTTCGGCGGAGTCTTCGCCGCGATCACCTACATCACTCCGATGATGACCGAGATCGCCGGCTACTCGGCCTCGTCCGTCACCTGGCTGCTCGTCCTCTTCGGCCTCGGCATGGTGGGCGGCAACCTGGTCGGCGGAAGGTTCGCCGACCGCCATCTGATGCCGATGCTGTACATCTCGCTGGGCTCGCTCGCCGTTGTCCTCGGCCTGTTCACCGTGACCGCCCACAACAAGGTCGCCGCGGCCGTCACGATCGTCCTGATCGGCGCCCTGGGCTTCGCGACCGTGCCCCCGCTGCAGAAGCGGGTTCTCGACCAGGCGGCAGGAGCTCCCACCCTGGCCTCCGCCGTCAACATCGGGGCCTTCAACCTCGGCAACGCCCTCTCCGCCTGGCTCGGCGGCCTCGTGATCGCCGCCGGTCTCGGCTACACCGCGCCCAACTGGGTCGGCGCGGTCCTCGCCGCGTCCGCCCTGGCCCTGGCCGTGGTCTCCAGCCTGCTGGAGCGCCGTACGTCCCGTGCCGAAGGCGGGAGCGTCGCCGGGAGCAGCCCCGAGCCGGTCGCCGCCACGGCCCGGCACTGAGCCTCACCGGGCCCCTCAAGGCCCGGCACCGACCACCCCCACACCCCACCACGCACCGAACAGGAGCAGTTCCATGAGCACCACCACCATCGCTGTCGCCCCGCTGACCATCCAGGACGCCGAGTCCCTCGTCGGGGCGGCCCGCAGCGCCGCCGAGGAGGCGGGTGTCGCCGTCGCCGTGAGCGTCGTGGACGCGGGCGGCCACCTGCTGGCCTTCCGGCGCGACGACCTGGCGGTCCTCATCGCCGGAGAGACCAGCACCCGTAAGGCGTTCACCGCGCTGCAGCTCGACGCCCCCACCGCGGACCTGGTCGACGCCGTGCAGCCCGGCGGGCTCTTCCACACCCTGCCGACCGCGCTGGACCGCCCGCTGCTCTTCATCGCCGGCGGCATCCCCCTGCACCGCGACGGCCGCCTGATCGGCGCCATCGGGGTCGGCGGCGGGGCGCCCGAGCAGGACCACGGGTTCGCGGCTGCCGCGGCGGCCTCCCTCGTCTGAGGCGGAGGAGCCGGGCCCCGGGCCCGGACCGGACCACAGCGCAGCCGCACCGCCCACCCGGCGGTGCGGCTGCCGTGCGTCAGCCCGTCGCGACGGTGAGCGGGGCGAACCTGCGGGTCGCGTCGCCCGGCAGATCCGCAATGCCGTACGTCATCACCGCGGTCCGGGAGCCCGGCTCGAGGCCGCGCTCCACCAGCCAGCCGAGCAGCTCCTCATGGCGTGCGTCGACATCGGCCCGCAGCGGCCGGTCCGTCGTGGCGGCCAGCGAGGTGACGAGGGCCTTCGCGGTGGTGGTGTCCCGTGCGACCAGCGGACCGACGACGTGGGCGTCGCCGCTCGGCCAGAGGGCAGCGTAACCGGTCAGCTCACCGTTCTCCTCGGCGACCTGGAGCCGGTCGGAGAAGGCCGGGAGCCGGGCGATGATGTGCGTGCGGTCGATACCGAAGACCGGCAGGTCGAGCCGGACCATCGCCTGCAGATCGTCCGCGGCGGCCGGACGTGTGGTCACCGCCGAGCCCCGGGCCTCCGCACGGAATCTGCCGCGGACCCGCTCGGTCCGGCCCACGTGGGCGAAGCCGAGCTCCTCGTAGAGGCGCTGTCCCTGGGGTGTGGCGTACAGCGCGAGCGGGGTGGACCCGGCTTCCTCCATCACATGGCGCATGAGCCGCCGGGCGATCCCCTGCCGGGCGTGGCGTTCGGCGACGAGGAGCACGCCGACGGCTGCCAGGCGGGGCCCGTACGACGTCACCACACAGGCCGCCACCAGGCCCTTCCCCTCGGGTTCCGTGATGCCGTACCCCGTACCGGCGGAGAGGAGCAGCCCCCATCGGTGCTCGTCGCGTGGCCAGCCCCGGTCCTCGCTGAGGTCGGCGCAGGAGACCAGGTCTCCCCGCGTGAGGCGCCGTACGGGCAGGTCGACGAGGGGCAGGGGTGATCGGCTGTACATGGGGCCAGGCTGTCCGACGCGATGATCGCCCGTCCACCGGTTTCCCGGAACTGGCCGAGAACCGAAGCTGCCCTGCCGCTCGGTTTCACGTGAAACATGGAGCACGGTCGCGCGCGGGAGCGCCGCCCGCCCGGGGGTTGTCAGCTCAGGTCGGGGGCGTGCATCGCCCGTACGCCCTCGATGTTGCCGTCCAGATAGTGGCGGAGGGAGAGCGGTACGAGGTGCACGGCGGCGATCCCGACCCGGCTGAACGGCACCCGGACGATCTCGTACTCCCCGCAGGGCTCGTCGATCTCCGGGCCGTGCCGCTGGGTGACGTCCATCGACGCGAGCCGGCAGACGAAGAAGTGCTGGACCTTCACCCCCGTGACACCGCCGTCCGCGATGTGCTCGACGGTGTCGACGAAACAGGGCACCACATCGGTGACCTTGGCGCCGAGCTCCTCATCGACCTCGCGGTGCAGGGCCTCGACGACCGTGGCGTCCTCCGGCTCGACCCCGCCGCCGGGCGTGAGCCAGTACGGATCGACCCCCGGTTTGGTGCGCTTGATGAGGACGAGGTCGTCGCCGTCGAGCAGGATGGCGCGTGCGGTGCGCTTGACCACAGGACGTTCGGTCATGGCAAGAGAGTGGCCCGCGCAGACCCGTCTGAAACTCCCCCGGCCCGCCCGACCGCTTCGTCCAGCGCCCGCTCGACGTCCGCCAGCAGGTCCTCCGGGTCCTCCGCGCCGACCGAGAAGCGGATGAACCCCTCCGGCACGGCGTCGCCGCCCCAACGGCCCCGGCGCTCGGCGGTGGAACGTACGCCGCCGAAACTCGTCGCGTCGTCTACCAGCCGCAGCGCGGCGAGGAAGCGCTCCGCCGTCTCCCGGTCGGCCAGCTCGAACGACACCACCGAACCGAAGCGCCGCATCTGGCGCACGGCGATCGCGTACGACGGGTCGGCGGGCAGTCCGGGATACCGCAGCCCGGTGACCTCTGCCCGCTCGGCCAGCGCCTCGGCGAGGGCCAGAGCCGTGGTGCACTGCCGGTCGATGCGCAGCTGGAGCGTGGCGAGCGAACGGTGGGCGAGCCAGGCCTCCATCGGGCCCGGGATCGCCCCGACCACCTTGCGCCAGCGCCGAACGTCGGCGGTCAGCAGGGGATCACGGCAGGTGACATGGCCCAGCAGGATGTCGCCGTGCCCGGTCATGCCCTTGGTGTCGCTGGCGACCGAGAAGTCCGCGCCGAGCTCCAGCGGGCGCTGGCCGATCGGGGTGGCCAGGGTGTTGTCGACGGCGACCAGCGCACCCGCCTCGTGCGCCGCCGCCGCCAGCCGGCGGATGTCGCAGACGTCCAGCCCCGGGTTGGACGGGCTCTCGATCCACAGCAGCTTCGCCCCCTCAAGCAGCGCCAGCTGGGCATCACCGCCGGTCGGCGCGGCCTTGACCTCGACGCCGAAAGCCCTCAGCTGCTCCCGTACGAGCGGCAGCGCCTGGTAGCCGTCGTCCGGCAGCACCACGGTGTCGCCCGTGCGGACCTGGGAGAGCAGTACGGCGGTGATTGCGGCCATACCGGAGGCGAACACCGTCGTGCTCACGTCCTCGCCGGGCGCCTCCAGCTCGCCGATGGCCCGTTCCAGATGGGTCCAGGTCGGGTTGGTGTCCCGGCCGTAGGTGTAGGGACCCACCGGTTCGCCGGAGAGGTGGAAGTGCGCGGCGAAGACCGGACCGGGCAGGGTCGGCTCGTACTGCTCCGGTTCGGGAAGTCCGGCGCGTACCGCGCGCGTTCCGTCGCCCATGGTGCTCATGCTGCTCCGTAAGTAGTCAGGTGGTCCGGGAGGGCCGGGGGTCAGTCCTCGTCCGGCAGGACCATGTTGAGGGCCCAGGAGACGACCGAGATGATCAGGGCGCCGAGCACGGCGGTCCAGAAGCCCTCGACGTGGAAGCTGAGATCGAAGACGCCGGCCAGCCAGGAGGTCAGCATCAGCATCAGGGCGTTGACCACCAGGGTGATCAGCCCCAGCGTCAGGATGAACAAGGGGAACGTCAGGAGCTGGACCACCGGCTTGACCAGGAAGTTCACCAGACCGAAGATCAGCGCGACCAGTATCAGGGTGAGGACTTTGCGGCCGGTGGAGCCGCCCTCCAGCGTGATGTTCCCGATCAGCCAGATGGCCACGGCCAGCGCACCCGCGTTGGCGATCGTCTTGACTACGAAATTCTTCATGTGTCTGATCGTGGCAGACATGATCGGTGGTGGACACCGACAGCGCACGCGGAACCGGTAGTACGGGTCACAAGGGGCGGACGGGCCATGAAAGCATTCAGACTGGACGAGCTGGAGGCGGAACGGGCCGCCAACGACGGCGCCTACCTGCAGTTCGTGCGGGAGCGGAACATGTCGGTCGGCCTGTACGCCCTGGACGCGGGCGCGCTCGACCCGCAGCAGCCGCACCAGCAGGACGAGGTGTACTTCGTCGTCAGCGGCCGGGCCTCGATCACGGTCGGGATGGAGACCACGCAGGTCGGCCGGGGGAGCGTCGTCTATGTGCCGGCCGGAGTGGCCCACAAGTTCCACCACATCACCGAGGACCTGCGCGTGATGGTCGTCTTCTCGCCGCCGGAGGGCTGAACCCCGGGTTCCCTAAGGGTTCGATCAGGGGTCTTCAAGGGCTGCGAGGCCCCCGCCGGGGTCCCCCGCGCCTTTAGCATCGAGGCAGCAACCCAGAGAGACGAGGTAGATGGCGATGGCCGTGCGGGAGATATACGCGGGGATGCCCTGGTGGGTGAAGTGGATCGCGGTGCCCGTCATCGCGATCTTCGTGTTCGGCGGGCTGATCGCCAGCGTGGTCGGGTTCGTGATCAGCCTCCTCTTCAAGGCGCTGGTCTTCGTCGTGCTGGTCGGCGGTCTGATCTTCGTCGTACGCAAGTTCACCTCCTCGTCGTCCTCGCGCGGCGACTGGTAGCAGAGGTCCCGCGGGCCGGTGCGGTGCGAGGGTGCGCACAGGCCTGCGGATTAGCCCAGCTGAGCTAAGTCCAGAAGGAAAACCCCCTCCTGCCGGGGGCGGCCGATACAGTGACATAACGCTGCCGCCCTCTGGAATGTGACCTTCTGTCACCGAACCGACTGAGTGACCAGTGGTTTGTACGACAGCCCGGTCGTTGGTGCGGCAGTCCCGTGGGGGCGGCCTCCACGGGTGGGCTGACGGCCCGTCACCATGCCTGGGGGTGACCTTTGACCACGGCATCGAACACCGCTGTCCCGACGTTGATCGGTTCGGTTCAGCGGGCGTTGAGGCTGCTGGAGGCTGTGGGCACCCATCGGGACGGGGCGCCCGCCAAGCAACTCGCACGTGAAGCGGGCCTACCGCTGCCCACCGCGTACCACCTGCTGCGCACCCTCACCCATGAGGGCTATCTCCGCCGGGAGAACGGTGTCTTCCTCTTCGGTGCGGCCGCCGAGAACCTGACCGCCGCCCGGGGGTCGAGGAGCCGTCCCTCCACCGTCACCGATTCGCTCGCGCACTGGCGGGACGCCATCGGGGTCCCGGTGTACTGCGCCGTCTACCGCGAGGGCGAGATCGAGCTCATCGCGGTCGCGGACGCCCCCGACGCCCCCGCGGTGGACGAGTGGGCGTCCTTCCGGGAGACCGGGCACGCGCATGCGATCGGGCAGTGCCTTCTCGGCCAGCTCGACGAGAAGGACCGCGAGGATCACCTCGACCGGCACCCCGTACGGCCCCTCACTCGTTACTCAGTGCGAGATCGCGCGGCTCTTCTGGAGCGGCTGCGGACGTTGCGCCGGGGTGAACCGGTCATCGAACGCCAGGAGTACGCACTGGGGACCGTCTGCGCCGCCATTCCCGTCACAGCCGGTGCCACCATTGCGGCGATGGCCATTTCCGTACCCCTGGACCGGGAAGAACGGTTGCTGCCCGCAGTCGAACAGCTACGCGGCGAAGTGGCGAGCCTCTTGCGTTCGTTCGTGTTCTCTATCAGTATCTGAAAAATCACTCCTTGTGATCTGCTATCGCGTGCACCACGATGGCGTCAATAGGGCCATGGGGGATCATTCCTGGCCAGTTTCATCTACTGCGGGGTTGAACGATGCGCGAGTCGGTTCAAGCAGAGGTCATGATGAGCTTCCTCGTCTCCGAGGAGCTCTCGTTCCGTATTCCGGTGGAGCTCCGTTACGAGGTGGCTGATCCCTACGCCATCCGGATGACGTTCCATCTGCCCGGCGATGCCCCTGTGACCTGGGCATTCGGTCGCGAGCTGCTGCTGGATGGGCTCAACAGCCCCAGTGGTGACGGCGATGTGCACATCGGGCCGACCGAACCCGAGGGCCTCGGCGATGTGCACATCCGCCTTCAGGTCGGCGCGGACCGCGCGCTGTTCCGGGCCGGTACGGCGCCGCTGGTGGCGTTTCTCGACCGGACCGACAAACTGGTGCCCCTCGGCCAGGAGCACACGCTGGGTGACTTCGACGGGAACCTGGAGGAGGCGCTCGGCCGCATCCTCGCCGAGGAGCAGAACGCGGGCTGAGCGGCACCCGCATCCCCGCATCGCGCCTCTCTCACGCCTTACGGCGGCGGCCCCTGCCGGTCCGTGCGGGGGCGGCGGCCGTGGACGAGGAGGTGCCGGCGCCCGGGCGGTCCGCGGAGACCACCAGCGCGGCGAGCACCGTCGTCACCGGCACCGAGGCGACCAGGCCGATCGAACCGACCAGCGTCCGGACGATCTCCTCGGCGACCAACTCGCTGTTGGCCACCGTCCCCACGCTGCTCTGCGCGATGGAGAAGAGCAGCAGCAGTGGCAGCGCCGCGCCCGCGTACGCCAGCACCAGGGTGTTCACGACCGAGGCGATGTGGTCCCGTCCGATGCGGATACCTGCCCGGTACAGCCCGCGCCAGCCCATCTGCGGGTCCGCCTGGTGCAGTTCCCAGACTGCGGAGGTCTGGGTGACCGTCACATCGTCGAGCACACCGAGCGATCCGATGATGATGCCGGCCAGCAGCAGACCACTCATGTCGATGTCCGGGTAGAGACCGTGGATGAGGCCGGTGTTGTCGTCGGTGTTGCCGCTGAGGCTCGCCCAGCCGATGAACAGGGAGCCGAGCAGCCCGATCAGCAGCAGTGAGATCAGCGTGCCGACGACCGCGACGGAGGTACGGGCCGTCACCCCGTGGCACAGGTAGAGCGCCGCGAGCATGATGGCGCTGGCCCCGATCACCGCCACCACCAGTGGGTTCGAGCCCTGCAGGATCGCCGGCAGGATGAACAGGGTCAGTACGGCGAACGAGACGGCCAGCGCCACCAGCGCCATCACTCCACGCAGCCGGCCCACCGCGACCACCGCCAGCGCGAAGATCGCGGCCAGCAGCGTCATCGGGACCTTGCGGTTCACATCGGTGACGGAGTACTGGAGGTCGCGGGGCGCGTCGGGGGCGTACGCCACGACCACGCCCTGGCCCTCGCTCAGTTGGCGGGGCGCGTCCGGCTGGACCACCTCGACGAACTCACGGCCCTTGTCGTCGCCGCTGGTCACCTCGATGGTCGCCTTCTTGCACTCCCCCTCCTGCTCGTTCACGGCCTCCCGGCCCGAGGGTGTGGAGGTGTCACCGGTGGGGGGGACCTGCGCGGCGTTGACGTCGGCGCAGTCGACCTTGACGACCTGGACGACCTTGCCGTCCTGGGTCTGCCGGTCGAACCCGACGCCGGTGCGCTCGTGGTCGGGGACGCCGCCGGGCCAGAACGCGATCAGGCCGACGACCACCGCCGTGGCGAACGGGATCACCACGGCGGCGATGACCTTGCGCAGGTGCTTGGAGACCGGGGCGGCGGGCCCGTGGCTGTGCGTGTGGCCGTGGCTGTGGCCCTGGGGCGGCGGCTGGGGTGCGGGGTCGCTTTGGGGGGAGGTCACGGGGCGATCATCGCAAGAAGGAGAGGGCCCTCTGGTCAGCTCGCCGGAAAGGACGCTAGCGTGGAGGCACCTTTGCACACGCGGGAGCTCGGAGCACCGGGCTGAGAGGGCGCTGACCGCCGTACATCCGTACGGGACACGCTGCGCCGACCGCCGAACCTGTTACCGGGTAATGCCGGCGTAGGGAGTAGGTCTCATGACCACAGCGGACGCACGCACGCCTGCCTCGAAACAGAACGACGGAACGCCGGACGGCACTCCGAACGACGAGGCCGGGAAGTCCATCGGCTGGCACAAGGGGTACGTCCAGGGCTCGCGCCCGGACCTCCGGGTGCCGGTCCGACAGGTGCACCTCACCAACGGCAAGGACGTGACGCTGTACGACACGTCGGGGCCGTACACCGATCCCGGAATCGACACCGATGTCCGCCGGGGCCTCGCGCCCCTGCGGGAGAACTGGGTCATCGCCCGCGGCGACACCGAGGAGTACGCGGGCCGCCCGGTCCGCCCCGAGGACGACGGGCTCAAGCACACCTCGCCGCGCGGCGGACTGCGCAACCTCGACGCCGTCTTCCCCGGCCGCCCGCGCCAGCCGCGCCGCAGCCGTGACGGACGTCCCGTCACCCAGCTCGCGTACGCCCGGCGGGGGGAGATCACCCCGGAGATGGAGTACGTCGCGATCCGGGAGAACGTCGAGGCCGAGGTCGTCCGCGAGGAGATCGCGGCGGGCCGGGCCGTGCTGCCGGTCAACGTCAACCACCCCGAGATCGAGCCGATGATCATCGGCAAGCGGTTCCTGGTGAAGGTCAACGCCAACATCGGCAACTCGGCGGTCACCTCCTCCATCGAGGAGGAGGTGGACAAGATGACCTGGGCGACCAAGTGGGGCGCCGACACGGTCATGGACCTGTCCACCGGCCGCAACATCCACACCACCCGTGAATGGGTGCTGCGCAACTCCCCCGTGCCGATCGGCACCGTCCCGCTCTACCAGGCCCTGGAGAAGGTGGACGGCCGGGCCGAGGAGCTGACCTGGGAGATCTACAAGGACACCGTCATCGAGCAGGCCGAGCAGGGCGTGGACTACATGACGGTGCACGCCGGAGTGCGCCTGCCGTACGTTCCGCTGACGGCCCGTCGTAAGACCGGGATCGTCTCGCGCGGCGGCTCGATCATGGCCGCCTGGTGCCTGGCGCACCACAAGGAGTCGTTCCTCTACGAGCATTTCGAGGAGCTCTGCGAGATTCTCGCGACGTACGACGTCACTTACTCGCTCGGTGACGGGCTGCGCCCCGGTTCGATCGCCGATGCCAACGACGAGGCGCAGTTCGCCGAGCTGCGCACGCTGGGCGAACTGAACACGATCGCCAAGCGGTTCGGCGTCCAGACGATGATCGAGGGCCCCGGGCACGTCCCGATGCACAAGATCAAGGAGAACATCGACCTTCAGCAGGAGATCTGCGAGGAGGCGCCGTTCTACACGCTCGGCCCGCTGACCACGGACGTCGCGCCCGCCTACGACCACATCACCTCGGGCATCGGTGCCGCGATGATCGCCTGGTGGGGTACGGCGATGCTCTGCTACGTCACGCCCAAGGAGCACCTGGGGCTGCCCAACCGGGACGACGTGAAGACCGGGGTCATCACCTACAAGATCGCTGCCCACGCAGCCGACCTGGCCAAGGGGCACCCGGGCGCGCAGGAGTGGGACGACGCGCTCTCCGACGCGCGGTTCGAGTTCCGGTGGGAGGACCAGTTCAACCTGGCCCTCGACCCGGACACGGCACGGGAGTTCCACGACGAGACGCTGCCCGCCGAACCGGCGAAGACGGCGCACTTCTGCTCGATGTGCGGGCCGAAGTTCTGCTCGATGAAGATCTCCCAGGACATCCGCCGTCAGCACGGTGGTTCGCAGGAGGAGATCGAGGAGGGCATGGCCGAGAAGTCGAAGGAGTTCGCGGCCGCCGGCAACCGGGTCTACCTGCCGATCGCCGACTAGTCCGCCTCTCCGCCCGCGTCTTCGTACCCGTCCCCGACACCTCGCGCCGGTGTCGGGGACGGCCTGTGTACGGACCCGGTGGCGGTGACGCGCCGCCAGGGTCCGTCCCTTATGGGCTCCTTGCGTCCTTGGTGGTCATCTGGCCTGGTTGGGGACGTTGTTGAGCGACAGTATGGACACAGTCGTGTGGCAGCTGGATGTACGTTTCGCAGCAACGTCAACTGGGCTTGACCCGTTCCTTATCTGTGGCTTACTTTCCGGCTTGCTTGGCTGAATTTTGGCGGCCCTCGCACGGGGGGCCCGGGGAGGGAAACACCATGGACTGGTACCTGGCAGTACTCAAGAACTACGCAGGCTTCAGCGGGCGCGCGCGCCGCAAGGAGTACTGGATGTTCACGCTCATCAGCTTCGTGATCAGCCTGGTCCTGTCGATCGTCGGTGGCCTGATCGGTGCGGACTTCCTGTCCTACATCTACGCCGTCGCGGTCCTCGTCCCGACGCTCGCGGTCAGCGTGCGCCGTCTGCACGACACGAGCCGCACCGGCTGGTGGCTCCTCATCGCGATCATCCCGCTGGTCGGCTTCATCGTCCTGATCGTCTTCCTCGCCTCGGAGGGCAAGCAGGAGCCGAACCAGTACGGCACCAACCCGAAGCTGGCTCCGCAGGTGGGCTGAACCACCCGCTCCGGCATGGCCGGAGCATCGCACAGGCCGGGCGCGGCACTTGCCGCCCCGGCCTGTGGCGTTTGCGGAACCCTCAGGCCCTACTCCGGGCGGTGCTCGGGTCCGCCGAAGTCCGGGCTGGTGAAGTCGGGGCTCGTGAAGGTCGGCCGGGGGCCCGCCGACGGGCCGTCCTCCGGGCCGGAGAAGTCCGGCCTGCTGTAGCCGATCTTCGGGATGCGGTTGGGTGAGGGGTGCGGGGTCCGTGCGGCGGGGCCCGCGGTCGGGTCGGCCAGGGCGTCCCGGAGGAACGGCAGGATGCCGCGCTCCAGCAGGGCGTGCCGCCAGGCCTCCCTGGCCCGGGCGACCTCCTCCGGCAGTCCCTGCTCCTCGTCCTCGGCGGCCAGTGAGGTCGAGCCGTTGCGCAGGGCGGTGACGAGCAGTCCCACGGCGGCGACCAGGATGGCGGCGGCGGCGACGGCCGCGAAGAACCACCCGGCCGCGACCATGGTGGTGCCGAAGGCGACCGACGGGCTGACCGCCTCCAGCAGATAGCCGACGAGCAGGAAGATCACGGCGGCGGTGCCCGCGAGCAGCGGCGTCAGGACCGTGAGGACCGCTCCTATGCCGGCGCCCGGACCGGCCGCCCCGGGGCCGTCCGCGTAACTCTCGCCCTCCTGGACGGTGGCTCCGGCGGCGCGCAGCTCTGCACGGGCCTTCACGTAGTGCTCGTACTCGGTGGCCGCGGCCGCGGTGATCAGCGCCGTGGCGTTGAGCGCCATCGTGCGCAGCTGTTCGGTGTTGAGCCGGTCACCGACGCCCTCCAGGTCCGGGTGGTCGTGGGCGTGACGCAGTGCGTCGCCCAGGATCCGCGCGTACTCGGGACCGTCCTCGGCCAGCAGGTGCGGAGCGCTTGTCATCTGCATCCCCCGATGCTCCGTCGGGCCCGGCAGCCCGCGTTGACCGGGCGATCGGGCGGAAACGGAGGAGAGCCTGCTACTGATGAGCCGATGGTAGAGCGCTCACGGCGCGGGGTGACAGGGTGTTTCCGGAAATAGGCCCGATGATCGGCGCGGTCCGATCCAGGAGCGTCTTCCCCGCCGAAGGTCATTCATGCAGGGGAAGTTGGACGACCAGTAGCTTTCCGGCCATGGTCACTCCGCCGTCCATGGCGATGGCGAGCCCGTCTGCGTACACGTGCGGGCCGTTCACCACCGGCCCCGAACCGTTCTCGCCGTCCTCCGTGCCGACCTCGCCGAGGAGATACGGAATGGGGCTGTGACCATGGACGACGCGCTGTCCGCCGTACGTCGTCATCAGCTCGCGCACCGCCTCGGCGCCGCCCTCGTCCCGGAAGGCGAACCGCTTGGTGAGCTTGCGGAAGAGGTCCCAGCACTCATCGGCGTCGCTACGCGTGAGGATGGCGTGGACCGTGTCGTTGACGTCCTCGATGGTGGAGCCGTAGTCGAGGTAGGCCGTCGTGTCGGAGTGCATCAGCAGATGCCCGTCCTCCTCGACGACCGCGTCGAGCCGGGACATCCACTGGAGGTGCACGTCCTGGAGGCGGTCCATGTCGCTCTTCTGGCCACCGTTGAGCAGCCAGGCGGCCTGGAAGGTGGCGGTGCCCGCACCGGAGTTGACGGGGGTGTCGGAGAACCGCTTCGCGCCGATGAGCAGCAGCTCGTGATTGCCCATCAGGGCCTTGCAGTAGCCGCCGGCCGCGGCCGCTTCCGCGGAGAGCCGCATGACGAGGTCGATGACCCCGATGCCGTCGGGGCCGCGGTCGGTGAAGTCGCCCAGGAACCAGAGCCGGGCGTTGCCCGCCGCCCAGTTGGCGTCGGCGTCGATGAGGCCCTGTTCGGCGAGGGCGGCCAGCAGCTCGTCCAGATAGCCGTGGACGTCGCCGACGACGAAGAGCGGGCCGAGTCCCTCCCCGGTGACGGGGCGGGGTTCGGGGACGGCCTGCACCTGGACGGTGTCGCCGCGGTTGATGACGGGGAGGTCGCGCTCGGTGGGGGTGTACCCCTCCGGGGGCTCGTCGCCGACGGCCACGTTGCCGGGATGCGGCAGGTGGGGCGCTGCGGCCGCGTGCGGCGGCACGGAGGCGTACGGCGTCGGCGCGTGCGGCTCCGGCGCACGCGGTGGCAGTGACGGGTGCGGCACCGCGCCGGCCGTCTGCGGTGGAACGGGCGTCTGCGCATACGGCGGAACCCGGAAGTCACGCAACGTCGCCGTCCGCACCACGGGTTCCTGACCGGCCCCCTGAGTCATCGACCCCTCCACCACCGTCGCGCCGCCGTACACCTGACGGGCCCTGCCTGGTAGAGGTGGTCCGCGGTGTCGTGCGCCCATCATAGGAATGCGGATCGATCTGTGTGACGCACCAGGGGTGGTGAATCCGCGCGCACGTACGGTTCACCGGCCGATTGGTCCGAAAAGAGCCGATCAGTCCCTGCTGGGGGAGCGAGGCGGGCTGACCGTGGTGCGCGGCGGACGGCGTTGCGAGGAGGTCCGGACGATGAGCTCCGTCGGTATCACCTGCTCCACCGGTCCGTCGTGCTCCACCCCTTCGATGGCGTCGATGAGGAGCTGGACGACGGCCGTGCCGATGCGGCGGGGCTTCAGCGAGAGCGTCGTGATGGGCGGTTCGGTGGCCGCGTACACGGTGGACTCGCTGCAGCAGACCAGCAGCAGGTCCTCAGGGACCCGCAGCCCGTAGCGGCGGGCGGCCGCGAGGAGATCGGTCCCGTTGGGGTCGAAGAGCCCGTAGACCGCGTCAGGGCGGTCCGGGCGGGCGAGCAGCCGGTCGGCGGCGACCGCGCCCGCGCAGGGGTCGTGCGCCGGGTAGGACTCGTAGACGGGGTCCTGGCCGACCCGCTCGCACCAGTGGAGATAGGCCGTGGTGGAGAGCCGGGTGTACGTGTCGGTGGTGGTGCCGGTCAGCAGGCCGATCCGGCGGGCTCCGGCGGCGGCGAGGTGGTCGAGGAGGTCGAGTACGGCGGCCCGGTGGTCGTTGTCGACCCAGGCGGTGACGGGGAGCGTTCCGGCCGGGCGGCCGTCCGAGACGACGGGCAGCCCCTGGCGGACGAGTTCGGTGACGACCGGGTCCTGGTCGGAGGGGTCGATGACGACGGTCCCGTCGAGCGCGACGTTCGACCAGACGTCGTGCCGGGAGGTGGCGGGGAGGATGACGAGGGCGTAGCCCCGGGCGAGCGCCGCCGAGGTCGCGGCTCTCGCCATCTCCGCGAAGTACGCGAATTCGGTGAAGGTGAAAGGTTCATCCCCGTACGTGGTCACGGTCAGGCCGATGAGCCCCGACTTGCCCGTACGGAGGGTTCGGGCCGCGGCGGAGGGGCGGTAGCCCAAGCGCTCTGCGACCTCGCGGACATGGCTGCGGGTGGCGTCCGGGAGCCTGCCCTTGCCGTTGAGCGCGTCGGAGACGGTCGTGATCGAGACTCCGGCCGCGGCGGCCACGTCACGGATCCCCGCCCGTCCTGGCCGGCCGTTGCGCCGGGGGGTCTCCGTCCGGCTCACCTGGTGCTTCCCTGCTGCTGTCATGGCGAGCCGATAGTAGGGCTCCGAGGGGCGGTCGGTCCGGTCGCATATGCACGCATTGACAGGCACGTTTCTGCATGGTCGTTTGCCGTCAAATCCCGTGCAAAGCAAGGCTGTTGACGGCCTGGGCATTGGGGTGTCAGGCATTGACGGCTGACGGCCTGCTGAATGGTCGATGTCTCGAAGAGGTCTCAACTCACCACTTCGGGGGATGCGCGCCACGGCGTGAGACACGGGCGCGCGCCGGAACCGGAAACGCTCCCCCCGGATAACCGTCCGGGCCGCCCCGCCCGGACGGGCCATTCCCGGCACTGCGGGAGATTCCGCGCCTGGGCCATTCGCAGCGGAGCCCAATCCTCATAAGGTGAGCAGTATTGATGTGTACGACGGTCGAGGAGGACCTGCGGTGAGCGAGACGAGCCCCAAGCTGCGCGCCGAGCTGGACGGCGTTCCTGCCTATGTGCCGGGCAAGCCTGCGGCGGCCGGCGGGCCGGTCGCGTACAAGCTGTCCTCCAACGAGAACCCCTACCCGCCGCTGCCGGGGGTCCTGGAGTCGGCGATCAGCGCGGCGGGCAGCTTCAACCGCTACCCGGACATGGCGTGCACCGGGCTGATGAACGAGCTGTCCGACCGTTTCGGTGTGCCGCTCTCGCACCTGGCGACCGGCACAGGTTCGGTCGGCGTGGCCCAGCAGCTGCTCCAGGCCACCTCGGGCCCGGGCGACGAGGTCATCTACGCCTGGCGGTCCTTCGAGGCCTACCCGATCATCACGCAGGTGAGCGGCGCGACCTCGGTGAAGGTCCCGCTGACCAGCGGTGAGGTGCACGACCTCGACGCCATGGCCGAGGCGATCACCGACCGGACCCGGCTGATCTTCGTCTGCAACCCGAACAACCCCACCGGGACCGTGGTGCGCCGGGCCGAGCTGGAGCGGTTCCTGGACCGGGTGCCGGGCGATGTGCTGGTGGTGCTCGACGAGGCGTACAAGGAGTTCATCCGGGACGCCGACGTGCCCGACGGCATCGAGATCTACCGGGACCGGCCCAATGTGGCGGTGCTGCGGACCTTCTCGAAGGCGTACGGCCTCGCGGGGCTGCGGGTCGGGTTCGCCGTCGCCCATGAGCCGGTGGCCGCGGCGCTGCGCAAGACGGCCGTCCCCTTCGGCGTCAGCCAGCTCGCCCAGGACGCGGCCGTCGCCTCGCTGCGTGCCGAGGACGAGCTGCTGGGCCGGGTCGGCTCGCTGGTCTCCGAGCGGAGCCGGGTGAGCGAGGAGCTGGTGCGGCAGGGCTGGACCGTTCCGGAGTCGCACGCCAACTTCGTCTGGCTGCGCCTCGGCGAGCGGACCCTCGACTTCGCCGCCGCCTGTGAGCGGGCCGGCGTGGTGGTGCGCCCGTTCAAGGGCGAGGGCGTACGGGTCTCGATCGGGGAGAGCGAGGGCAACGACCTCTTCCTGAAGGCGGCGGGGGCGTTCCGCGCGGAGCAATAGCTGCCTGGCGCGCCGGAGCGCCGTACGGCCGGTGGCCCCTGATCTCGTTCGACGAGGTCAGGGGCCTTTTGTGTACGTCCGGGGGCGCCTGTGGCCGAAAGGGGTACCCCCGGCGAACGGCCCGAAAGTGTGTGCGCCATAATTGCTTGTGAATGTGAACGCGTTCACAAGCGTGCCCCGTTTGGTCCCATGATCGGTGGGATTAAAGGGGCGGAGTGCCCGGTGTGGCCACGGCGACGTGGTGTCACCACGGCGACGTAAGGAGAAAGACGACGTGGACCTCGCTCTGGCGCCGGAGACCCTGGCGCGATGGCAGTTCGGCATCACCACCGTCTACCACTTCCTCTTCGTTCCGCTGACGATCTCGCTCGCCGCGCTCACCGCCGGCCTGCAGACCGCCTGGGTGCGGACGAACAACGAGAAGTACCTCAGGGCCACCAAGTTCTGGGGCAAGCTGTTCCTGATCAACATCGCCATGGGTGTCGTGACGGGCATCGTCCAGGAGTTCCAGTTCGGTATGAACTGGTCCGACTACTCGCGCTTCGTCGGTGATGTCTTCGGCGCCCCGCTCGCCTTCGAGGCGCTGATCGCCTTCTTCTTCGAGTCCACCTTCATCGGACTGTGGATCTTCGGCTGGGACCGGCTGCCGAAGAAGATCCACCTCGCCTGCATGTGGATGGTCTCGCTCGGCACGATCCTCTCCGCCTACTTCATCCTGGCGGCCAACTCCTGGATGCAGCACCCGGTCGGCTACCGCATCAACGAGGAGCGCGGCCGTGCCGAGCTCACCGACTTCTGGAAGGTGCTCACCCAGGACACCGCGGTGACCCAGTTCTTCCACACCATCACGGCGGCCTTCCTGGTCGGCGGGGCCTTCATGGTCGGCATCGCCGCCTTCCACATCGCGCGCAAGAAGCACATCCCGGTGATGCGGACCTCGCTGCGGCTGGGGCTGGTCACGGTCGTCATCGCCGGACTGCTCACCGCCGTCAGCGGCGACACACTGGCCAAGGTGATGTTCCGCCAGCAGCCGATGAAGATGGCCGCCGCTGAAGCCCTGTGGGACGGCCAGAAGGGCGCGCCGTTCTCGATCTTCGCGTACGGGGACGTCAGCGAGGGTCACAACTCCGTCGAGATCTCGATCCCCGGGGTGCTCTCCTTCCTCGCCGACAACGACCCGAACTCCTACGTCCCGGGCATCAACGACATCAACAAGGCCCAGGAGGAGAAGTACGGCCCCGGCGACTACCGGCCCAACATCCCGGTCGCGTTCTGGAGCTTCCGCTGGATGATCGGCTTCGGGATGGCCTCCTTCGGCCTCGGCATCCTGGGGCTCTGGCTGACCCGGAGGAAGTTCCTCCTGCCACCGGCGATGCGGACCGGTGAGGACGAAGTGCCGAACCTGGTCCTCTTCCGGAACAAGGCGCTGAGCCCGAAGTTCACCAAGCTCTACTGGCTCACCGCGCTGTGGACGTTGCTCTTCCCGCTCATCGCCAACTCCTGGGGCTGGATCTTCACCGAGATGGGCCGCCAGCCGTGGGTGGTCTACGGAGTGCTCCAGACCCGCGACGGGGTCTCCCCCGGTGTCTCGCAGGGCGAGATCCTCACCTCGATGATCCTCTTCACCCTCCTCTACGCCGTGCTCGCGGTCATCGAGGTCAAGCTGCTCGTGAAGTACATCAAGGCCGGGCCACCGGAGCTCACCGAATCCGACCTCAACCCGCCCACCCGGATCAACGGCCACGACGACGAAGACGCTGACCGGCCCATGGCCTTCTCGTACTGAGAGCACAGGAGCTGAGAGATGGAACTCCACGACGTCTGGTTCGTGCTCATCGCCGTCCTCTGGATCGGCTACTTCTTCCTGGAGGGCTTCGACTTCGGCATCGGCGTCCTCACCAAGCTGCTCGCCCGCGACCGCAAGGAGCGGCGGGTCCTCATCAACACCATCGGGCCCGTCTGGGACGGCAACGAGGTCTGGCTGCTCAGCGCGGGCGGCGCGACCTTCGCGGCCTTCCCCGAGTGGTACGCCACGCTGTTCTCCGGCTTCTACCTGCCGCTACTGATCATCCTGCTCTGCCTGATCGTGCGCGGGGTCGCCTTCGAGTACCGGGCCAAGCGCACCGAGGAGCGGTGGCAGACGAACTGGGAGAACGCGATCTTCTGGACCTCGCTGATCCCCGCGGTTCTGTGGGGCGTGGCGTTCGGGAACATCGTGCGCGGCGTGAAGATCGACGCCGACATGGAGTACGTCGGCACCTTCTTCGACCTGCTGAACCCGTACGCGATCCTCGGCGGGCTCGTCACGCTCTTCCTCTTCACCTTCCACGGCGCGGTGTTCGCCGCGCTCAAGACAGCCGGGGACATCCGGGTCCGGGCGCGCTCGCTGGCGCTGAAGCTGGGTCTGGCCACGGCTGTTCTGGCGCTGGGCTTCCTGCTCTGGACCCAGGCCGCCAGAGGTGACCGCTGGAGCCTGGTGGCGCTGATCGTGGCGGTGGTGGCCCTGGTGGCGGCGGTCGGCGCCATCGCCAAGGGGCGTGAGGGCTGGTCGTTCGCGTTCTCGGGGCTGACGATCGTGGCGGCGGTGGCGATGCTGTTCCTGACGCTCTTCCCCAACGTCATGCCGTCCTCGCTGAACGAGGCGTGGAACCTCACGGTCACCAACGCCTCGTCCACGCCGTACACGCTGAAGATCATGACCTGGTGCGCCGGCATCGCCACACCCATGGTGCTGCTGTACCAGAGCTGGACGTACTGGGTGTTCCGTAAGCGGATCGGCACCCAGCACATCGCGGACGCGCACTGATCCGCACCGGTCCCACCGGGCCGTGTTTCACGTGAAACACGGCCCGCGCCCACCTCGCTGATCCCGCTGGGGGATGTTTCACGTGAAACCGATCGACCCGCGTCTGCTGCGATACGCCCATGCCACCCGCCTCTTCCTGGCGGCCGTGGTGGCCCTCGGTCTGGTCGGCGCCGCGCTGGTGATCGCCCAGGCGATGCTCATCGCCGAGATCGTGGTGGGCGGGTTCGAGGAGGGGCTCACGGTCACCGAGCTCCGTACCCCGCTGCTCCTGCTCGCGACGGTGGCCGTGGGCCGAGCCCTGGTCGCCTGGCTCACCGAGCTGGCGGCCCACCGGGCGAGCGCGGCGGTCAAGTCCGAACTGCGCGGCCGGCTCCTGGAGCGGGCCGCGCGGCTCGGCCCCGGCTGGCTGAGCGGGCAGCGCACCGGCTCCCTGGTGGCGCTGGCGACCCGTGGGGTCGACGCGCTCGACGACTACTTCGCGCGCTATCTGCCGCAGCTCGGGCTCGCGGTCGTCGTGCCGGTGGCGGTGCTGGCCCGCATCGTCACCGAGGACTGGGTCTCGGCCGCGATCGTCGTGGTCACGCTGCCCCTCATCCCCCTCTTCATGATCCTGATCGGCTGGGCCACCCAGTCCCGGATGGACCGGCAGTGGCAGCTGCTGTCCCGCCTCTCCGGCCACTTCCTGGACGTCGTCGCGGGGTTGCCGACGCTCAAGGTCTTCGGTCGCGCCAAGGCCCAGGCCGAGTCGATCCGCACCATCACCTCTCAGTACCGCCGGGCCACCGTGCGCACCCTGCGGATCGCCTTCCTCTCCTCGTTCGCCCTGGAACTGCTCGCGACCCTGTCCGTCGCCCTGGTCGCCGTCACCATCGGGATGCGGCTCGTGCACGGGGAGCTCGACCTCTACACCGGCCTCGTGGTCCTGATCCTCGCCCCGGAGGCGTATCTGCCGATCCGGCAGGTCGGGGCGCAGTACCACGCGGCGGCGGAGGGGCTCTCGGCCGCCGAGGAGATCTTCGCGGTCCTGGAGACCGAGCCCCGGGGAGCGGGCACCGAGGACGTCCCGGACTCGACGCGCCTGGAGCTGGAGGGCGTGACCGTACGCCACGAGGGCCGCACCGACCCGTCGCTGGACGCCGTATCGCTCACCGTCGAGCCCGGGGAGACTGTCGCGCTGGTCGGCCCGAGCGGCGTCGGCAAGTCCACCCTGCTGAACGTCGTCCTGGGATTCGCCGTACCCGACGAGGGGCACGTCCGGGTCGGCGGCCGGGATCTCGCGGATCTGGACCCGGAGCGCTGGCGGAGCCGGATCGCGTGGGTCCCCCAGCGCCCGCACCTCTTCGCGGGCACGATCGCGGAGAACGTACGCCTCGCCCGGCCCGACGCCGGCGACGAGGCGGTGGTGGCGGCGCTGCGGGACGCGGGGGCGTACGGCTTCGTCGCGGAGCTGCCCGACGGTGAGCGGACCCTGCTGGGTGAGGACGGCGCCGGGCTCTCCGCGGGCCAGCGCCAGCGCCTCGCGATCGCGCGCGCGTTCCTCGCCGACCGGCCGCTGCTGCTCCTGGACGAGCCGACCGCGAGCCTGGACGGGGAGACGGAGGCGGGGATCGTCGACGCCGTACGGAGGCTGGCGGCGGGCCGGACCGTGCTGCTGGTCGTCCACCGCCCGGCGCTGCTGGCGGTGGCGGACCGCGTGGTGACGCTGGAGCCGCGGGAGGGGGACGCTTCCGGGCCCACCACGACCGCTGTGCCCGGACCGCCCGTCCCGCAGCCCCTCGCGGGCGGTGAGCCGCTGGACGCGCGCCGCCCCGGGGATGTGCTGGAGGCGGCGGACCTGCTGGAGTCCGGGGACGTACGGGAGGCCGACACCGCACTGCTGCGGGAGACCGACTCCCGCCCCGGGCGGGTCCTCGCCCGGGTCCGTGAAGCGGCGGGCGCACAGCGTGGGCAGCTGGCCCTGGCGCTGCTGCTGGGCAGCCTCGCGGTGGGGTCGGCCGTGGGGCTCATGGCCGTCTCCGGCTGGCTGATCTCCCGCGCCTCCGAACAGCCGCCGGTGCTCTACCTGATGATGGCCGTCACCGCGACGCGCGCCTTCGGCATCGGCCGGGCGGTCTTCCGGTACGCGGAGCGCCTCGTCTCCCACGACGCCGTGCTCAAGCTGCTCGCCGAACTCCGGGTGGCGGTGTACCGGGGCCTCGAACGCGTCGCGCCCGCCGGTCTGCGCACGGTGCGCCGGGGTGACCTGCTCTCCCGGCTCGTCGCCGATGTGGACGCGCTCCAGGACTACTGGCTGCGCTGGCTGCTGCCCGCCGGGACCGCGCTCACGGTCTCCGTGGCCGCCGCCGGGTTCACCGGCTGGCTGCTGCCCGAGGCGGGTGTGGTCCTCGCGGTCGGGCTGCTGGTCGCCGGGGTCGGAGTGCCGCTGGTCAGCGGTGCCTTCGCCCGCCGTACGGAGCGTCAGCTGGCGCCCGCACGGGCCGCCCTGGCCACCCGGGTCACCGACCTCCTCGGCGGAACGGCCGAGCTGACCGTCGCCGGAGCGCTCCCGGCCCGGCAGACCCACATGCGGGCCGCCGACGGGCTGCTGACCCGGATCGCCTCCCGTGCGGCCACCGCGACGGCCCTCGGCGGCGGGCTCTCCGCTCTGGTCTGCGGGCTCACGGTGGTGGCCGCCGCACTCGTCGCCGTACCCGCCGTGAACGACGGCCGGCTGGCCGGTGTCGCGCTCGCGGTGGTGGTGCTCACCCCGCTCGCCGCCTTCGAGGCCGTCGCCGGACTGCCGCTCGCGGTCCAGTACCGCCAGCGGGTCCTGCGGAGTGCGGAGCGGGTGTACGAGGTGCTCGACGCCCCCGTCCCCGTACGGGAGCCGGCGGCGCCGGCCGATGCGCCCTCCTCCCCGTTCCCGCTGGAGGTGCGGGGGCTGTCGGCCCGCTACCCGGGGGCCCACCACGACGCCCTGCGGTCGCTCGACCTGACGCTGGTGCCCGGCCGCCATATCGCGGTCGTCGGCCCCTCCGGCTCGGGCAAGACGACGCTGGCGCAGGTGCTCCTCCGCTTCCTGGACGCCTCGTCGGGGACGTACAGCATCGGTGGTGTGGAGGCGGATGCCCTGGACGGCGACACGGTTCGGCGCTCCGTCGGCCTGTGCGCCCAGGACGCCCACGTCTTCGACAGCTCGATCCGTGAGAACCTGCGGCTCGCCCGTACCGGGGCGACCGACACCGAGCTGTACGACGCGCTCTCCCGGGCCCGGCTGCTGGAGTGGGTCCGCTCCCTGCCGGAGGGGCTCGACACTCCGGTGGGTGAGCACGGCGCCCGGCTCTCCGGCGGCCAGCGTCAGCGCCTCGCCCTGGCCCGGGCGCTGCTGGCCGACTTCCCGGTCCTCGTCCTGGACGAGCCGGCCGAGCACCTGGACCTGGCGACCGCCGACGCGCTCACCGCCGACCTGCTGGCCGCGACCGAAGGGCGCACGACCGTCCTGATCACCCATCGGCTGGCCGGGGTCGAGGCGGTCGACGAGGTGCTGGTGCTGGACGCGGGCCGGGTGGCGCAGCGCGGGCCTTACGCGGAACTCGCCGCCGAGGACGGGCCGCTGCGCCGCATGCTGGAGCGGGAGAACGAGACGGTGGCGGCGGGGGCCTGAGGCCGAGTGTGCCGTGCGGCCTTTCCCGGGCGGTGCCGTGTGGTCCCGGGTGTGCCTTGTGACCCTCGGGTGCGCACCGTGGAGCGAAAACCCGACTTTCCTCCCTAATCGCCACTAACTAGGCTCAGGTCATGGCAGAGCCGGACCCGCAGGACTCACTCGATGCCGCCACACAGGCCACCCGCAGCCTGCAGGGCCTCTCCACCGAACTCACCGCCCGGGTTCCGCAGCTTCTGGAAGCGATGCGTTCGATCGGCACGGGACTGGAGCTGCACTCCACCCTGGACCGCATCTGCGCGACCGCGGCCGAACTCGCCCACGCCCGGTACGCCGCCATCGGCGTCGTCGACGAGGCGGGCGAGGGGCTCTCCGACTTCGTCACGTACGGGGTGCCCGAGGAGGTCGCCCGGGCGATCGGCCGCAGGCCCGACGGACACCACGGCCTCCTGGGCGCGCTGATCCACGACCCCGAACCCGTACGGCTGGCCGATCTGACCGGTGATCCGCGGTACGCCGGATTCCCGCCGGGCCACCCCCGGATGCGGACCTTCCTCGGGGTGCCGATCCGGGTCCAGGGGGAGATCTTCGGCAACCTCTACCTGACCGAGAAGCGGGAGGGCGCCGAGTTCAGCGACTACGACCTGCACATGGTGCGGGTGCTCGCCACCGAGGCCGGTATCGCCATCGGCAACGCCCGGCTGTACGAGGCGGCACGGCAGCGGGAGCGCTGGATCGACGGTTCGGTGGCGGTGACCACCGCCCTCCTCTCGGGCGGGGATGCCGACGACGCGCTCTCCGTGGTCGCCGAACAGGCCCGCCACCTCGCCGATTCGGCCGCCGGAATTGTGCTGCTGCCCACGCAGGAGGGCGGTCTCGAAATCGTCGCCGTCTCCGCCGACGACCCCTCGTCCTCGCTCGGGGTGATCATCCCGGCCCGCTCCGCGGTGGTGGCGAAGCTGCTGGCGGGCGAGGCGGTCTTCATCGACGACTCGGCCACCGACAGCCGGATGGTCACCAGGCTGGCCGGCCTCTTCGGGCCCAGCATGCTGCTGCCGCTGCAGAGCGGCGGCCGGGTGCTCGGCGCCCTGGCGACGCCCCGGGCCCGGGGCGCGCGCCCGTTCAGCCGGACCGAGCGCACGCTCGCCACCCAGTTCGCCTCGCAGGCCGCCCTCGCGCTGATGATGGCCGAGGCGCAGCGGGACCGGGAGCGGCTCGCGGTCTACGAGGACCGCGACCGGATCGCCCGCGACCTCCACGACCTCGTGATCCAGCGGCTGTTCGCCACCGGGATGATGCTGGAGAGCGCCCAGCGCCGGTCGGTGGTCCCCGAGGTGCGGACGGGGGTCGGCCGGGCGGTCGACGAGCTGGACGTGACCATCCAGGAGATCCGTACGGCCATCTTCGCGCTCCAACAGGAACCGGCCGAGGCCCCTTCGGGGCTCCGCACCCGCGTCCTGCGGGAGATCAACATGGCAGCGGTCCCGCTCGGGTTCAAGCCCTCGCACCGCTTCCTGGGCGCCGTCGACTCGCTTGTCGGTGAGCTGACCGGCAAGAATCTCGTCGCCGCGCTGCGCGAGGCCCTGTCCAACGCCTTCCGGCACGCCCGGGCCTCCGTGATCGACGTGGTCGTCGACGCCACGGCGACCCTGCCGGACGGCCGGGCCGCCGTGCGCCTCTCGGTCGCGGACGACGGGGTGGGCATCCCGGAGGGCGGTCGCCGCAGCGGACTGCGCAATCTGGCCCGCCGGGCCGAGTCGCTGGGCGGGGCGAGCTGGTTCGGCCCGGGGATCGGGGAGGACGGGGGAGGTACGACGGTGGTGTGGGAGGCCCCTTTGTGAGGTCGGGGGCGGGTGGTCAGCGGGCGGCGAGGATCCGCTCGATGACCACGGCCACACCGTCCTCCTCGTTGGTGAGGGTCTGCCCCGAGGCGGCGGCGAGTGCGGCGGGGTGGGCGTTGCCCATCGCGTACGAGGCACCGGCCCAGGCGAGCATCTCGACGTCGTTGGGCATGTCGCCGAAGGCGACCACCTCGGCGGCGGAGATACCGCGCTGAGCGCAACAGGCGGCGAGCGTACTGGCCTTGGAGACCCCGAGCCCGCTGACCTCCAGGAGCGCGGAGGGGCTGGACCGGGTGATGGAGGCCCGCTCCCCGGCCGCCGTACGGGCCAGGGCGAGGAAGGCGTCGGGGGGCATCTCGGTGTGGTGGGCGAGGAGTTTGAGCACGGGGGCGCCCTCGCCCGGGGCGTCCTCGTGCAGCAGCTTCTCGGCGACGGCGACCGTGGCGCCCGGGTCCAGGTGGAAGGGCGGGTAGGACGGTTCGTAGTTGATGCCGGTGGTCAGCTCGACGGCGAAGGAGGTGCCGGGGGCGGCTTCGCGCAGGGTGTGCACGACGTGCAGGGCGGCCTCGCGCTCCAGCGCCCGCACGGTGAGCAGCTCGCGGTCCGCCCGCAGGTCGGTGACGACGGCCCCGTTGGCGCAGATCGCCAGCCCGTGGCCCTGCACGTGGTCGCTGACGACGCCCATCCAGCGGGCCGGCCTGCCGGTGACGAAGAAGACCTCGATCCCGGCCTCCTCGGCCGCGGCGAGCGCTGCGACGGTGCGTGCGGAGAGCGTCTTGTCGTCGCGCAGCAGGGTGCCGTCGAGGTCGGTCGCGATCAGCCGGGTCACGGCAGGCAGAGGCGTATCGGTAGCTGAGGTCACGCCGTTATTCTCGCCCACCGGAGTGCACGTGCGTGCGGAGGGGCGCACATGTGAGTGGGCGCGCCCCTGATCTGCGGAACATTCCTCAGGCATATGCCAAGCGGTCGCGGGGAGGTCACGGCACTCGGGGGCGGCCGTAGGCTCAGAGGCATGACCTTGCGCCTGAGCACTGTGATCCTGCCCGTCCACCGCTGGCACGAAGGGGGCCGTGAGCGCTGGCAGCGGGCCGAGGAGCTGGGCTTCCACACCGCTTACACCTACGACCATCTGTCCTGGCGGAGCTTCCGCGAGCGGACGTGGTTCGGTGCGCTCCCGACGCTCACCGCCGCCGCTACGGCCACGCAGCGGCTGCGCCTCGGCACGCTGGTCACCTCACCGAACTTCCGCCACCCGGTGACCCTGGCCAAGGAGCTGATCTCCCTGGACGACATCTCCGGCGGCCGGATCACCCTCGGTATCGGCGCCGGAGGCAGCGGGTTCGACGCCACCGCGCTGGGCCAGGAGGCCTGGACCCCGAGGGAGCGTGCCGACCGTTTCGGCGAGTTCCTCCCGCTCCTGGACCGCCTGCTCACCGAGGACGCGGTGACGGAGCACGGAACGCACTACTCCGCCGTGGAGGCCCGCAACATCCCGGGCTGCGTGCAGCGCCCCCGGCTGCCCTTCGCGGTCGCCGCGACCGGCCCGCGCGGTCTGCGGCTCGCCGCCCGGCACGGGCAGGCGTGGGTGACCACCGGCGACCCGAAGCTGTACGAGGAGGGCACCCCGGAGCAGTCGGTCCAGGCCCTCCGCGAACAGAGCAAGAAGCTCGCCGCCGCCTGCGCGGAGGACGGCCGGGACGCGTCCGAACTGGACCGGATCCTGCTCACCGGCTTCACCCCCGACCGCAACACCCCGCTTGAGTCGGTGGACGCCTTCGTCGACTTCGCGGGCCGCCATGCGGAGCTCGGGTTCACCGAGATCGCCATCCACGCCCCGATCCCGGACTCCGACTTCGACACGGACCTGGCCGTCTACGAGCGCATCGCGACCGAGGCGCTCGCCCAGCTGGCCTGACGACCGGGGGAGTTCACTCACGCAGGCGCAGAAATTCCGGAGGTACGGCGTCGGCGAGCCAGACCCCGTTGGCGCTGACCCGGAAGACATGGCCGGCGCGGTGCATGGCGCCCGCGTCCACGGTCAGTACCAGCGGGCGGCCGCGCCGGGCGCCGACCCGGGTGGCCGTCTCGCGGTCGGGGGACAGGTGGACGTGGTGGCGGGCCATGGGGCGCAGGCCCTCGGTCCGGATCGCGTCCATCACCCGGGCGACCGTGCCGTGGTAGAGGTACGCCGGCGGCTGCGCGGGCGGCAGGTCCAGGTCGACGGTGACGGTGTGGCCCTGGTTGGCGCGGATGCGGTCGCCGTCCACCGTGAAGCGGCGCTTGTCGTTGACGGCCACGACGTGGTCGAGCTCGGCCCGGGTGACGGGGAGGCCGTGGAGGGCCGCCGCCTCCAGCAGCGTCTCGACGGCGACCCAGCCGTTGGCGTCGAGGGTGAGGCCGATGCGCTCCGGCTGGTGCCGCAGATGGGCCGAGAGGTACTTGGACACCTTGACGGTGCGACGTTCGTCCATCCCGCCAGAGTGCCTGTGGGCAGTTCACCGGTGCATCCGGATTTCTTACAGGATTCTTTTCCGCTTTCTCCGAAGCGATGTTTGATCCACAGCTAACTCGGGTTATCCACAGGCTATTTGGCGGTTCTGTGGACAAGTGGCGTGCGATTTACCCCATTTCATCAAATTTGTTGGCTAGTGGGTGAGATGAGGCGAGGGCATCCAAGGTCCGTGCCTGCACCTCGCGTTCTGTGGCCGCCGCGACGAAGGCCGCCACCTGCTCCGCCCCAACCAGATCCTGCACGGCCTGCGTTGTCCGGGCCGGCAGCAGCACCGGACGGGTCTCGCTCCCCTCGATGGCGCTCTCGCGCGACCCGAGGTGGTGGTGCAGGTGCCGGGTGGCGAACGTCCGCATCGCGCGCGCCAGTTCGGCGTCCACGGTCTGCTGGGCGAGCGGCCGCAGGCGGCGCACCATCGACGCCGCCTCGGCCGCGTCGGAGTCGGTGGGCGGGTGGTGACCGAGATAGCGGGCGAAGACGTGCTCGGTGGTGAACTCCAGGAAACGGGAGGCTATGTGCTCGACCTGGCCGCGAAGCTCCTTGAGGTGACCGGAGATCGCGAGCAGCGGAACGCCCGCCGCATGCAACTCGACCGCCACCGCCAGCTCTTGCGGGCTCGGTACGAGGAACTCGTCGGCCCGGCCGGGGACGCGCTCCAGCACCCCGAGCTCCACCGCCTCGGCGATCGCCTCGTCGTCCTGCGAGCCGCCGAACCTCGCGTCGAGCTCCTCGCGGGTGATCCGGTCGGCCTCCTCGTCGGTCCAGGGGCCGTGCACCTCGGCGGCCAGGCCCAGAACCCCGCCCAGCCCCCGCCCCGCGTCCCACGCCTCCAGCAGCTCCTTGATACTGGCCAGGGTGTAGCCGCGGTCCAGCAGGTCCGCGATCTGGAGCAGCCGGGCCAGATGCGTCTCCCCGTACACATTGGCCCGTCCGCGCCGCTCGGGTGTCGGCAGCAGCCCGCGGTCCTGGTACGCCCTGATCGTGCGCACCGTCGCCCCGCTGGCGTGGGCCAGGTCCTCGATCCGGTACTCGGCACCCGCCTCCCGCCCGCTCACAGCGGCGGCTTCAGCCGGGCGATCCCCCGCAGCACCCCCGGGCTGACCCGGGAGAGCAGCCGGGCACCGCGCGCCTCCGGAGTCACCGGCACCACCGCCTGGTTGCGGACGACCGCCCGCAGGATCGCGTCGGCGACCTTCTCCGGCGGGTAGTTGCGCCGGCCGTAGAGCCGGGTGGTCCGCTTCCGCAGCCGCTGCTCCTCCGCCTCGTCGGTCCCGGCGAAGCGGGTGGTGGCGGTGATGTTGGTGTTGACGATGCCGGGGCATATGGCGCTCACCCCGATCGACTTCTCCGCCAGCTCTGCCCGCAGGCATTCGCTCAGCATCAGCACGGCCGCCTTCGACGTGCTGTACGCGGGCAGGGCCCGGGAGGGCTGAAAGGCCGCCGCCGAGGCGGTGTTGACGATATGGCCCCCCTGGCCCCGGTCGGCCATCTGCTTGCCGAAGATCCGGCAGCCGTGGATGACGCCCCAGAGATTGACGTCGAGGACCTTCTTCCACTCCTCGCTGGTGGTCTCCAGGAAGGAGCCGGAGAGCCCGATCCCGGCGTTGTTCACCAGGACGTCGACGATGCCGTACTCGGCGGCGACCTTGTCGGCGAGCTTCTCCATCGCCTCCTCGTCACCGACGTCGACCGCCTCGCCCCAGGCCGCGGGAGCCCCGACCAGCCGGGCCAGCTCCGCAGTCCTGGCGGCCCCGTCCGCATCGCGGTCCACGGCCACCACCCGGGCGCCCGCCTCGGCGAACGCGAAGGCCGTGGCCCGCCCGATCCCGGAGGCCGCCCCGGTCACCAGCACCAGCTGACCGCCGAACCGCTCCGCGTACGGCCCCTCAGCCGTCTGCTGCTGGGCCGGCGGACCCTCCTGGCCGTCCGCCTCGTTGGCGGCGGCGAACTCACCGATCCACGCGGCCAGCTGGTCGGGCCGGGTGCGCGGCACCCAGTGCTTGGCCGGCAGCGACCGGCGCACCAGGCGGGGGACCCACTGCTCCAGGTCGTCGTAGAGCCGCTCGGAGAGGAAGGAGTCGCCGGTCGGCGTGATGAGCTGGACCGGCGCGTGGGCGTAGGCGTCGGCGCGCGGCCTGCCCAGCCGGGCGCGGACGTTGTCCCGGTAGAGCCAGGCCCCGTGCGCCGCGTCGTCGGGCAGGGAGGCGGTCGGGTAGTCGCCCGCGGGCACCTTCTCCAGCCGCTGGAGGATCCCGGGCCACCGCTTGCCGAGGGGCCCGCGCCAGGCCAGCTCCGGCAGCACCGGCGTATGGAGCATGTACACGTACCAGGACTTGGCTCCCTGGCCGAGCAGTTGACCGACCCGGCGGGGGGTGGGCCGGGCCACCCGCTGTTTGATCCAGTGCCCGAAGTGGTCCAGGGAGGGGCCCGACATCGAGGTGAAGGAGGCGATCCTGCCCTCGGTCCGCCCGACCGTGACGAACTCCCAGGACTGCACGGACCCCCAGTCGTGCCCGACCACGTGGACCGGCCGGTCCGGGCTGACGGCGTCGATCACCGCGAGGAAGTCGTCGGTCAGCTTCTCCAGGGTGAAGCCGCCGCGCAGCGGCGCGGGCGCCGTCGACCTGCCGTGGCCCCGGACGTCGTACAGCACGACGTGCCACTGCCCGGCGAGCCGCACGGCGACCTCGGACCAGACCTCCTTGCTGTCCGGGTATCCGTGCACCAGCACCACCGTCGGCCGGTCCGCGTCCCCCAGTTCGGCGACGCAGAGCTCGACGCCACCCGTACGTACCCGGCGCTCACGCGCTCCTTGCAGATTCACGCCGCCACCTTCTCCTCGGCCCAGCGCCGCACATGCGGCAGATCGTCGTCCAGCCAGAAGGCGCTCTGTTCGGGGTCCTTGGAGTCGGTGACGACCAGGATCTCCTCGAACTTCGCGCCCGTACCCCGGAATCCGAGGTGGGGTTCGACCGCCCACAGTCCGGGCCGCGGGGGATGGTCGGAGAAGCGGTACGGGCTCCACAGCGGCGACCAGCCGTCCCGGTGGCCGTGCACCGCGTCGCTCACCAGACCCTTGAGGGACTGGGTGCCGAACCCGAACACCTGCGGGGACCAGCGCCGTTCGGCGACGCGGTCCACCTTGTGGGCGATGACGCCGAAGGGGTAGGCCCGGTGCCTGTTCGCGTACCCCTGTGCGCTCATGAGGCGTTCGACGTCCTCGTAGATCTCGCGGAGCGAACGGCGCTCGCGCACCTCCCGCAGGATCAGCTCGCGGTGCGCCTCCAGATCCGCCAGCAGCCTGTCGTGCAGCGGGTTGAGGCCGAGGCAGCCCGAATAGCCGATGTCGGCCGTATAACCCTTGTACACCGGGGCCATGTCGAGGATGAACGGCATGCCCGGCTCCAGCTTCCGGTTGGTGGGGAAGAACTGGAGCGGCACCTTGAACCCGGCGAACGCCGTGCGGTCCCCGAACCAGGCGAAGGGGAGGTGGAACCAGTCCCGCACGCCCCGCTCCCGCAGCCACACCCGCTGCATCCGGGCCGCCTCGCGCTCGGTCACCCCCGACCTGAGCTGACCGGCGACGGCCTCGGCGCAGGCGTAGGCGAGGCGCTGCACCTCTCTGAACCCCCGCAGCTCCGGGGCGCTTTCGTCCTGCACTGCCGAGACCATGCCACCGTCCGTTCCCTGCCGTGTGCGGTACGTGCCCGTAACGTGCCACTGATGAATGTGACAATGTCCAGCGGCTACGTCAAGGGGTGTGTGCGGCCTGTGGACAACTCCCGGCGCCGACGAGATCGCCGCCGCCGGGCCACGCACCCGGAGGCCGGAACTCCTCCTTCGCGGGGTCCCCCTACGGGGCCGTACGACTGGAGTCTGATGCCGATCCAGCCGTCAAGGCTGACGATCCCTGTGGCCCGCGCCACTACCGTCGTACTTGTGACTGCCGTTATCGCTACCGAAGCCCTGAGCAAGCGGTTCCCCCGGGTGACCGCGCTCGACCGGCTCACGTTGGACATCGGACCAGGTGTGACCGGTCTGGTGGGTTCCAACGGAGCCGGCAAGTCCACACTGATCAAGATCCTTCTGGGTCTCTCCCCCGCCACCGAAGGCCGGGCCGCAGTGCTCGGGCTCGACGTGGCGACGAGCGGTGCCGCCATCCGGGAGCGGGTGGGGTACATGCCGGAACACGACTGCCTCCCGCCCGATGTGTCAGCCACCGAGTTTGTCGTGCACATGGCTCGCATGTCAGGGCTGCCGCCGACCGCGGCCCGCGAGCGCACCGCCGACACCCTGCGCCACGTAGGCCTCTACGAGGAGCGCTACCGCCCCATCGGCGGCTACTCGACCGGTATGAAGCAGCGGGTGAAGCTGGCCCAGGCCCTGGTCCACGACCCCCAGCTGGTCCTCCTCGACGAGCCGACCAACGGCCTGGACCCGGTCGGCCGCGACGAGATGCTCGGCCTGATCCGCCGGATCCACACCGACTTCGGCATCTCCGTCCTGGTGACCTCGCACCTCCTCGGCGAGCTGGAACGCACCTGCGACCACGTCGTCGTCATCGACGGCGGAGCCCTCCTGCGCTCCAGCTCCACCAGCGACTTCACCCAGATCACCACCACCCTCGCGGTCGAGGTGACCGACAGCGACACCCACCCCGACGGCACCGACGCCCTGCGCCGGATCCTCACGAAGGCCGGAGTCGCCCTGGTCGGCCACGACGGGCTCGACGCGGAAGGGCTGCCGGGCGCGGGCCACATCCTGCTGGTCGAAGCCACCGGCGAGGAGACCTACGACCTGGTCCGCGACAGCGTCGCCGGGCTCGGTCTCGGCCTGGTCCGCATGGAGCAGCGCCGCCACCACATCGCCGAGGTCTTCCGTACCGAACAGGACGCGGCGCGCACCGCCGCCGTCCCGGCCCAGGCCGCCACCGCCGGGGCCGCACAGCAGAAGGGGAGCGGTCGCGATGAGCACTGAGACCGGGACCGCGACCGGGCGCGACACCTCCCGGATCCACAACATCGGCTACCGCTCCTACGACGGCAAGCGGCTCGGCCGGGCCTACGCCCGCCGCTCCCTCTACTCGCAGACCCTGCGCGGCTCCTTCGGACTCGGCCGTTCCGCCAAGTCCAAGGTGCTGCCCATGCTGCTGTTCGGCGTGATGACCCTGGTGGCGGCGATCCTGGTGGCCGTCTCCATGGCCGCACCGGACGCCACCAAGCTCGTGGTCAAGTACACCTCGTACGCGATCTACCTGCAGGCGGTCATCGGCCTCTTCATCGCCGCACAGGCCCCGCAGGCGGTCTCCAGGGACCTCCGCTTCAAGAGCGTCCCCCTGTACTTCTCGCGGCCGATCGAACGCGCCGACTACGTCGTCGCCAAGCTCGCCGCCACGGCGTCCGCCCTCTTCATCCTCACCGGAGCGCCGCTGCTCGTCCTCTATGTGGGCTCTCTGCTCGCGAAGTTCGACTTCGTCGACCAGACCAAGTGGTTCGGCCAGGGGCTGGTTTCGGTGGCACTGCTGTCCGTGCTGTTCGCCGGGCTCGGCCTGGTGATGGCCGCCCTGACGCCGCGCCGGGGCTTCGGTGTCGCCGCGGTGATCGCGGTGCTGACCATCTCCTACGGTGCCGTCTCCACGGTCCAGGCCATCGCCTGGGAGACCGGTTCGCCCGGTGCCGTGGAGTGGCTCGGCCTCTTCTCGCCGATCACGCTGATCGACGGCGTACAGACCGCGTTCCTCGGTGCCACCTCCGCCTTCCCCGGAGGGGAAGGCCCGGGGGCCGGTACGGGAGTGGTCTACCTGTTCGTTGTTCTCGCGCTCGTCGCCGGCTCGTACGCCGTCCTGATGCGCCGCTACCGGAGGGTCGGGCTGTGACCACCATCGAGATCGACCACACCTCGCGCTGGTTCGGCAATGTGGTCGCCGTCAACGACGTCTCCATGACGGTGGGCCCCGGTGTCACCGGGCTGCTCGGCCCGAACGGCGCCGGAAAGTCCACGCTCATCAACATGATGGGCGGATTCCTCGCCCCTTCGACGGGGAAGGTCACGCTCGGCGGACGGCCGATCTGGCGCAACGAGAGCGTCTACAAGGAGATCGGCATCGTCCCGGAGCGGGAAGGGATGTACGACTTCCTGACCGGCAAGGAGTTCGTCGTCGCCAACGCCGAACTCCAGGGCCTGGGAGGCGCGGAGGCGCAGAAGGCGCTGGCCACGGTCCAGATGGAGTACGCGCAGGACCGCAAGATCTCCACGTACAGCAAGGGCATGCGGCAGCGCGTGAAGATGGCGTCCGCGCTGGTCCACGAGCCCTCGGTGCTGCTGCTGGACGAGCCGTTCAACGGGATGGACCCGCGTCAGCGGATGCAGCTGATGGATCTGCTGCGACGGATGGGGGCCGAGGGCCGTACGGTCCTGTTCTCCTCCCACATCCTCGAAGAGGTCGAGCAGCTGGCCTCGCACATCGAGGTGATCGTGGCGGGACGGCACGCCGCCTCCGGCGACTTCCGGAAGATCCGCCGCCTGATGACGGACCGTCCGCACCGCTACCTGGTCCGCTCCAGCGACGACCGGGCGCTGGCGGCCGCGCTCATCGCCGACCCGTCGACGGCGGGCATCGAGGTCGACCTGACCGAGAAGGCTCTGCGCATCCAGGCCGTCGACTTCGGACGGTTCACCGAACTGCTGCCGAAGGTGGCCCGTGAACAGGGCATCCGGCTGCTGACCGTCTCCCCGTCCGACGAATCCCTCGAATCGGTCTTTTCGTACCTCGTAGCGGCCTGAGTAGTGGCCTGAAAGGAGCTGTGCACCGTCATGTACGACCCCACAGTCGCCCGGCTCACCTACCGGGCCCTGCTCGGCCGGCGCCGGGCCGCCATCCTGTTCGTCCTTCCCGCGCTGCTGCTGGTCATCGCGGCGGCGGTCCGCATGTTCGCCGGAGCCGACGACCAGGTCGCCGCCAACGTCCTCGGCGGCTTCGCCATCGCCACGATGGTGCCGCTGATCGGGGTGATCGCCGGAACCGGGGCGATCGGCCCCGAGATCGACGACGGCTCGATCGTCTACCTGCTGGCCAAGCCGGTGAAGCGGCCCACGATCATCTTCACCAAGCTGATCGTCGCCATCGCCGTGACCATGGTCTTCTCCGCCCTGCCGACCCTGCTCGCGGGCCTGATCCTGAACGGCAACGGGCAGCAGATCGCGATCGCCTACACGATCGCGGCGCTGGTCGCCTCGATCGCGTACAGCGCGCTGTTCCTGCTCCTGGGCACCATCAGCCGCCACGCGGTGGTCATCGGCCTGGTGTACGCGCTGGTCTGGGAGGCCCTCTTCGGCAGCCTGGTGCCGGGCGCGCGGACCCTCAGCGTCCAGCAGTGGTCCCTCGCCGTCGCCGAGAAGGTGGCCGGCCAGGGCATGGTCACCTCGGAGGTCGGACTGCCGCTCGCGACGGTCCTGCTGGCCGCCGTCACCGTGGCCGCCACCTGGTACGCGGGCCAGAAGCTGCGCGCGCTCAAGCTGGCCGGGGAGGAGTGAGCCCGGCCTGATCCGGTACGCCTTCCACGCAGCCCCCGCCCTCCGGAATTCCGGGGCGGGGGTTGTCGTATGACCGGTACAGATGTCCGCGTAACCGTACTTTTATCGGGTCGTTGGGCAGGGTGCGTGGAGGCAACTGGAATCCGTGGCGTCGTAGCGTTCGTGAAATCGGGGAGTGCCTGACCCGGGTGAGGCTCAGCCCACCGGTCCGGTCATCGAGTGAGTGGCAACCGTGAGCGTCCTCCACCCCCGCAGCCCGGGGTAGGGGCCCTCCCTTGTCATTCCCTCGGACGGAAGGCATGCCCATGCCCACGGAAGTCGCCCTACTCGAATCGCGCGCGCTGCGCGTCGAGCAGATGGGGCGCGTCGACATCCTCGACAAGGTGAAGAGCCTTGTCATGCTCCCCGACGGAATTCACGTTCGCACGGAGGACGTTGCACGTTACTTCGAAGTATCCACAGCCTCGGTCAGAAGGCTCACCGATCGCCATCAGGAGGAGTTGAGTGAGAACGGGCTGCGCGTACTGCGCGGCTCTGAGCTGCGGTCCTTTCAAAGCGACATGAAGTCGCTATGGAAGGAGGAGGGGGTGGAAAGTTATCCACAGGCAGCCACGCAGCTGCGCCTCTACACCCGCCGCACCGTCCTCAACGTCGCCATGCTTCTTCGCGACAGCGACATCGCCCGCTGCGTCCGTACGTACCTTCTCGACGCCGAGGAATCGCTGCGGGCCCAGTACGACGCCCTCGATGTGCGGGTCACCCGGATCGAGAGCTGCCTCGCCGACGTCGGCAGTGCGCTCCAGGAGCTCGGGCCGGTGCTCTGCCGGATGTCGGAGCGGCTGGACAGCCTGGACCGGAAGGTGGAGGCGACGCAGCAGGTGGTCGGAGCGATGAGCGTGCGGCTGTCCGACCTGTCGCAGGACGTCGTACGGATGGACGCGCGGTTCGACGCGCGCCTGGAAGCCTTCGCGCACCAGATGAAGGACCTGCGGCGCCGCACCGGGCGCCGCTGAGCCGTGAAAAGGCCCTGCCCGCGGCCGCTGGAATGCAGCGGCAGCGGGCAGGGCCGAGGCTCGGCAGGATCGCGTCAGTGGGGCGCGGGCACGGCCCCCGTGCGGAGCAGCTCCTCCAGGACCACCGCGATGCCGTCGTGCTCGTTGGACGCGGTGATCTCGTGCGCCACGGCCTTCAGGGTGTCGTGGGCGTTGGCCATGGCCACACCGTGCTGCGCCCAGCCGAACATCGGAATGTCGTTCGGCATGTCACCGAAGGCGATGGTGTCGGCGGCCTTCACACCGAGCCGGCGGGCGGCCAGCGAGAGGCCGGTCGCCTTGCTCAGCCCGAGCGGGAGGATCTCCACCACTCCGGGGCCCGCCATGACCACGTCGACCAGGTTGCCGACGGCCGCCCGCGCGGCAGTGGCCAGTGCGTCGTCGTCGAGCTCCGGGTGCTGGAGGTAGACCTTGTTCAGCGGGGCGGCCCACATCTCGGCGGCGTCGTCCACGAAGACGTACGGGAGCGGCCCCTCCTGCACCCGGTAGCCCGGGCCGACCAGCACCTCGCCCTCCAGGCCGTCGCGGCTGGCGGCCAGCGCCAGCGGGCCGACCTCCGCCTCGACCTTGGAGAGGGCGAGCCCGGCGAGCTGCCGGTCCAGGGTCAGCGAGGTCAGCAGCTTGTGCTCACCCGCGTGGTAGACCTGCGCGCCCTGGCCGCAGACGGCGAGGCCGTCGTAACCGAGGTCGTCCAGGATGTGCCGGGTCCAGGGGACCGACCGCCCGGTGACGATGATGTGCGCGGCACCGGCCGCCGTGGCGGCGCCCAGTGCCTCGCGGGTGCGCTCGGAGACCGTGTCGTCCCCGCGCAGGAGTGTGCCGTCGAGGTCGGTGGCGACGAGCTTGTAGGGGAAGGTCACTTGGAGACCGGTTCCAGGGTCTCGCGCCCGCCCAGGTACGGACGGAGCATCTCGGGCACCCGGACCGAACCGTCGGGCAGCTGGTGGTTCTCCAGGAGCGCCACGATCGTGCGCGGTACGGCGCAGAGGGTGCCGTTCAGCGTGGCCAGCGGCCGGACCTTCTTGTCCTCGCGCATCCGGACGGAGAGGCGGCGGGCCTGGAAGCTGTCGCAGTTCGACGCGGAGGTCAGCTCGCGGTACTTGCCCTGGGTCGGGATCCACGCCTCGCAGTCGAACTTGCGCGAGGCCGACGCGCCGAGGTCACCGGTGGCGACGTCGATGACCTGGAAAGGCAGTTCGAGGCCGGTGAGCCACTGCTTCTCCCACTCCAGGAGCCTGCGGTGCTCGGCCTCGGCGTCCGCCGGGTCGACGTACGAGAACATCTCGACCTTGTCGAACTGGTGGACGCGGAAGATGCCGCGGGTGTCCTTGCCGTACGTCCCGGCCTCGCGGCGGAAGCAGGGGGAGAACCCGGCGTACCGCAGGGGCAGCTTGTCCGCCTCCACGATCTCGTCCATGTGGTAAGCGGCGAGCGGCACCTCCGAGGTGCCGACCAGGTAGTAGTCGTCCTTCTCCAGGTGGTACACGTTCTCCGCGGCCTGGCCGAGGAAGCCGGTGCCCTCCATGGCGCGCGGGCGGACCAGCGCGGGGGTCAGCATCGGGATGAAGCCGGCCTCGGTGGCCTGGGCGATCGCCGCGTTGACGAGGGCGAGCTCCAGGAGGGCGCCGATGCCCGTCAGGTAGTAGAACCGCGAACCGGAGACCTTGGCCCCGCGCTCCATGTCGATGGCGCCGAGCGCCTCGCCGAGCTCCAGGTGGTCCTTGGGCTCGAAGCCCTCGGCGCCGAAGTCGCGGATGGTGCCGTGCGTCTCCAGGACGACGAAGTCCTCCTCGCCGCCGACCGGCACGTCCTCGTGGACGATGTTGCCGAGCAGGAGGAGCAGCCGCTTGGCCTCGGCGTCGGCCTCGTCCTGGGCGGCGTCGGCCGCCTTGACTTCGGCCTTGAGCTGATCGGCCTTCTTCAGGAGCTCGGCGCGCTCCTCGGGGGTGGCCTTGGGGATCAGCTTGCCGAGCTGCTTCTGCTCGGAGCGGAGTTCATCGAAGCGGACGCCGGACGACCTGCGCAGCTCGTCGGCGGAGAGCAGGGCGTCGACGAGCGCGACGTCCTCTCCACGGGCGCGCTGGGAGGCGCGAACACGGTCGGGGTCCTCACGGAGCAGGCGAAGGTCAATCACCCCTCCAGGCTACCGGTGCGCGGATCTCGTACTCGAACCGATATTGCCGAGCGTGTCACTTTGACCGAATTGCCGGAATTGATATTTCTGGTATGAATCGCGAGGTGCGAACCGGCGTCTGCGTCAATAACGGCGGTTAACTCCCCTGAACAGGGCAGAAGGTGCAGGCTCTCTTGACGTACGAGCCTTGGGGGAGGGGGAGTTGGGGTCGCTCTTCTCTTGCGTTGTCCACAGGAGGGGGTGTGCCGCAATAGTTATCCACAGGCTGTGAAGAAGTTCTGTGGATGTCGGAACGGAATGTTCCGGGGGGTGGACGAAGGTGCGCCGATCCCCTGTCTTCGCAGTCGAAACCCGCCCCGCACGCTCATTCGGGTGGCAATTCGTCGCTCTGGTGAGTTGATCAAGGGAATTCGCGCGACTCGGGAGGGGGCGTGTCGAGTCGGCCGTCTGTGGGTGCATCCAGGGCCACTGCATTGATTTGTCGATGATGTCGCATGAGGGTGTCGACTTGTCCCCAGGTCGAGAAGCCAGCCTGTGGATAACTCTGTGGGTGGATGACTATCTGTAGGTAGGACCACAGCGGAGCGCACAGAGCACCCCGGAGTGGAGTGCGCGGGTCACACCGGAGCGGAGCGCTCCGCTCCGGGACGGGTCGTAGCCGACCGCTCTCAGATCCGCCCGTCCTGGCTGCGCGCCAGCCAGTCGGAGGCTTCGGTGAAGGCGCTGTCCGAGGTGCCCGCACGCAACGGCCGGACCTCGTCGGCGGAGACCCCCGCCCGCGGGTACGAACCGAGGAACCGCACCTTCGGGCAGATCCGCTTCAGCCCCATCAGGGCCTCCCCCACCCGCCGGTCCGCGATGTGCCCCTCGGCGTCCACGGCGAAGCAGTAGTTGCCGATGCCCTCGCCGGTCGGCCGCGACTGGATCAGCATCAGGTTGACGCCGCGCACCGCGAACTCCTGGAGCAGCTCAAGCAGCGCACCGGGGCGGTCGTCGCCCAGCCAGATCACGACGGACGTCTTGTCGGCCCCGGTCGGCGCGGACGGCCGGGCCGGGCGGCCCACCAGGACGAAGCGGGTCTGGGCGTTCTCCGCGTCATGGATCTCCGTGACCAGCGGTTCGAGACCGTAGGTGGCGGCGGCGAACTCACCGGCGAACGCGGCGTCGTAGCGCCCCTCCTGGACCAGCCGGGCGCCGTCCGCGTTGGAGGCCGCCGACTCCCACGCGGCCTGCGGGAGGTGGGCCGCCATCCAGTTGCGGACCTGAGGCTGGGCGGCCGGGTGCGCGGTCACCGTCTTGATGTCCGAGAGCTTGGTGCCCGGCCGCACGAGCAGCGCGAAGGTGATGGAGAGCAGCACCTCGCGGTAGATCATCAGCGGCTCTCCGCTGGTCAGCTCGTCGAGCGTGGCCGTGATGCCGCCCTCGACGGAGTTCTCGATCGGCACGAGGGCCGCCGCCGCCGCCCCGTTGCGTACGGCGTCCAGGGCCGCCGGTACGGAGACCATGGGGACGAGCTCGCGGGTGGCGGCTTCCGGGAGCGTGCGGAGGGCGACCTCGGTGAAGGTGCCTTCGGGACCGAGATAGGCGTAGCGCGTGGCTGACATACGCTCACCCTATTGCGCCGTACGACGGGGGCCTCGCCGTCTCAGAATCCGGTCGGGGCCCGGCGCGCAGGGCTTCGGACACGCCGGTCACGCGCCCCCGGGCCCCATGAGGCGCCCCTGCCTCAGGACTCCAGCAGCCGCTGCCCCACGTACTCGCCCTCCGCCGCCCCGCCCGGCACCGCGAACAGGCCGCTCGCCTCGTGCCGGATGAACGGCGACAGAGCATCGCCCCGGTCGAGCTTGCGCTGCACCGGGACGAAGCCCTGGAACGGGTCCGCCTGCCAGCAGACGAAGAGCAGCCCGGCATCCGGAGTGCCGTCCTCGGAGATCCCGTCGTGGTACGAGAACGGGCGCCGGAGCATCGCGGCCCCGCCGTTCTTCTCGGGGGAGGAGATCCGGGCGTGGGCGTTGTCGGGGATCACGAGCCGTCCGTCCGGGCCCGCCTTGTCGAGGTCCAACGCGGTGGTCTCGCTCCCGCCGCTCAGCGGGGCCCCGTCCGCCTTGCGCCGCCCGATGACCCGCTCCTGCCGGTCCACCGGAAGCTTCTCCCAGTCGTCCAGCAGCATCCTGATCCGGCGGACGACGGCGTACGAACCGCCCTCCAGCCACTCCTGCGGGGTGCCGGGGGAGGCGGGCACGAAGATCCGCCGGTCGAAGTCCTCGTCGGCCGGCTTCGGGTTGCCGGTCCCGTCGATCTGCCCCATCAGATTGCGGGCGGTCATCGGCCGGGCCGTGGCCCCAGGGGTGCGGTTGAAGCCGTTCATCTGCCACCGCACCTTTACTGTTCCCGCGCTCTCCTTCTGTACGGCCCGCAGGGCGTGGAAGGCGACGAGCGCGTCGTCGGCGCCGATCTGCACCCACAGGTCGCCGTCGGAGCGCTTGGCGTCGAGCTGGTCGGAGGAGAACGGGGGCAGCGGGTCGAGGGCGGCGGGCAGCCGGGAGGCGAGGCCCGTACGCGCGAAGAACGTACGGCCGAAGCCGAAGGTGACGGTGAGGGAGGAGGGGCCCGCGTCCAGGGCGATCCCGGTGTCGTGGCCGGGCCCGTCCGCCGAGCCTCCCGCCGGGCGGCCCGCCATCAGCTCCCGCGCCACCGCCGACCAGCGCCGCATCAGGGCCACGGCCTCCTTGCGGCCCACGCCCGCCACCAGGTCGAAGGCGACGAGGTGGCCCCGGGCCTGAAGCGGAGTGGTGATCCCCGGTTGATGTTTCCCGTGAAACATCGCCTCGGTGGAGCCGACGGCCGTCAGGGCGGTCGGTGCGTCGGAGCGGGTCGCGGCATACCCGGCCGCCCCGCCCCCGGCGCCCAGCACCAGCCCGGTGGCGCCCGCCGCGCCCACGCCGCCCAGCAGCCGCCGCCGCGAGACACCGGCGGGGCCGGCACCCGGGGGGCCGGTGTCGGGGTGGACGGTCGTACCGGTGGGGGCCGGGTCCTGCTTCCTGGTCTTGCTCACCGTACTCAGCCGATCTTTACGTTCTCGTCGATGGTGACCTGGTCGATGTCGGAGGTCCGGACCGTCACATCGACCTTCCACTCCCCCGCCATCGGGATCCGGACGCCGCTCGCCGACCAGTGCCCCTCGGCGAGCCGGTCGGGCGCGACCGGCAGTGGACCGATCTCCTGAGCCTCCAGGGTGAGGGCGACCTTCAGCTCGGGGACGTCCATCGGCTTGCCGTCGCTGCCGTCGACCCACACATGCAGCTCGTTGGAGCCGGTGCGCCCGGGGTCGATGTCGATGCGGACGGTTCCCTTGCCGTTCCGGCCGCCGGTGTCGAAGGGCATGCTCAGGTTGACGGGTCCCGTCGCGGCGGGAGCGGTCGCCCCGGCCCCGGCCCCGGCCTCCTCCTCCGTACGGCCCGGTTCGGTCGACGTCAGCACGGTGGTGACGGCCAGCAGGACGACGGCGACGGCCGCCTCGGCCAGCACCGAGCGGCGCAGCCCGGAGCGCTCCGGGTCGGCGTCCCGTATCCGCTTCTTCTTCGTGGCGGTCAGGACGGCCTGCTGACGGGCCAGTTGCGCGGCCCGCGAGGGATCGACGTCGTCCGGTGCCTCCTCGGTCCCGGATTCCTCCTCCGCGCCTCCGGAAGCGGCAGCAGCCGTATCAGTCGCCTCCGCACCCCCGGACGCGGCAGCCGTATCCGTCAGCCGTGCCGTCCACCGCCGGGAGAACCAGGCGACGGCGAGCAGGACCGCGATCAGCACGACCTTGATGATCAGCAACTGCCCGTACCGCGTCCCGGTCAGGGCCGACCAGGAGCCGACCTGGCGCCACGACTGGTAGATCCCGGTCGCCGCGAGGACGAGCACGCTGCCGAACGCGACCCGGGAGAACCGCCGTACGGCACGGCTCCCGATGTCCGGCGTCCGGTACAGCGCCACCAGGAGCGAGACGAGGCCGCCGAGCCAGGCGGCGACGGCCAGCAGGTGCAGGACGTCCACCGGCATGGCGATCCCCGCCTGGAGGCCGGTGGACGCGTGCTCGGACATGGCCCAGGTGGCGGCGATGCCCGCCGCGACGACTCCGCCGCCGACGGCGAGGCCGAAGGTGAGGTCCTTCTTCTCGACCGCGTCCTCGCGCCGGGCGTACGTACCGAACAGGACGGCGATGAACAGGGCGGCCGCGCCGAGCAGCAGCAGCCGCGAGACGAGGGCGGCGCCCGGCTTGGTGTCGAGGACGGCCTGGAGCCCGTCCAGGTCGAAGGCGTCGGCGAACTTCCCGCTGCCGGTGTACGGGCTGCGCAGCAGCAGCATGACCAGGGTCGCCGCGGTCAGCGTGATCCAGCCGCGCACCACGAGCCGTTGCATCGGCCGGGCGGACGCGCCCCGGGGCCAGCAGCCCAGCACGAAGGCCGCGCCGCCCACGAGCAGGATGAACCCGGTGTACGCGACGTACCGCGCGATGCCGTAGACGACGCCGACCGGGCCGCCGCCCACCTCCTCGGAGGGCAGGGCCACGGTGGTCTCGGAGGGGGCGCCGATGGAGAACGTGAAGGCGCCGGAGATGGGATGGCTGTCGGCGGAGACCGCCTGCCAGGCCACCGTGTAGGTGCCGTCCGGCAGGCCGGGATGGAGCTCGACGCCGTACCGGACGGTGGAGCCCTCGGACAGGTCCTTCGGCTCGGCGCCGGTGTCGGCGCGCTTGCTGCTGGGGTCCAGGACCCGGATCGACCCGTCGCCGACGGCGATCGCCTCGGAGAAGGTGAGGGTCACCTCCTTGGGCGCGGTGGCGACCACCGCCCCGTCCTGCGGGTCGCTCCCGGTGAGGGCGGCGTGCGCGGACGCCGGGCCGGCGCCGGCCAGCATCAGCCCGAACAGCAGGCTGACGAGGGCGGCGACGAGCGCGGCGGCGGCGAACGGCCGCCGTATCGGGGACGCTCCGAGGCGCGGGGCGGTGGCAGTCATGACAGTCGGTCCCTCACTGCTTCTTCGGGTTGTGGGTGGTTTCCTTCACCGGCAGGTCGACCGTGATGGGGTCGGCCTTCTCGAAGTGCAGCTCGACGGAGACCTTCTCGCCCTGCTTGGGCTTCTGCTTGAGCTTCATGAACATGATGTGGCTGCCGCCGCGTTCGAGGTCGAGCTCACCCTTCGCAGGCACCTCGAACGACGAGACCTCGCGCATCTGCTGGTTCTTCGTCTCGTGGATCGTGACGTCGTCGGAGAGCGGACTGGTCACCGACGTGAGCCGGTCGGCGGACGACCCGCTGTTCTGGACGACGAGGAAGCCGGCGGCCATGTCGCTGACGGGCTGCGGCAGATACGCGCCGGTGACCTTCAGCTCGGGCTCGTCGCTGCCCGCGGAGCACCCCGCCAGCGCCAGCCCCGTGGTGAGGGCGAGGACGCCGGCGAGGACCGTGCGGCGGTTCACGGGTTCTCCCCCTTGATCAGCTTGGGGAGGTCCTTCGCGTACTCCTCGGCGGAGGTGTCCTCGCCGTACAGCACGTATCCGCCGTCCGTCTTCGGGGAGAAGGCGACCACCTGCGCCCCGTGCATCGAGACCGGCTTGCCGTCCTTGTCCTTCGTCGCCGGCTCGATACCGATGCCGATCTGGCGCGCCCCCGCCTGGATGGTGGGGAAGTCGCCGGTGAGGCCGGTGAAGGTGGGGTCCTGGCCCTTGAGCCAGGTGCCGAGCGAGGCAGGCGTGTCGCGCTCGGGGTCGGTCGTGACGAAGACGACCTGGAGCTTGTCCTGGTCGGCCTTGGGCAGCCCCCGCTTGGCGATGGAGATGTTGCTCATGGTCAGCGGGCAGACGTCGGGGCAGTTGGTGTAGCCGAAGTAGATGAGCGTCGGCTTGCCCTTGGTCGCCGCACGGAAGTCGTACTCCTTGCCGTTCGTGTCGGTGAGGACGAGGTTCGGCTTGGTGAACGGGCGGTCGAGAACGGTCGCGGCCTTGGTCTTCGGAGAGGCCTCGACATCGGCGATCGACGAGGAGCCCGCCTTGTCGTCGCCGCTGCCGCAGGCCGAGAGGGCCAGTGCGGCCGCGGCGGCGAACGCCACGGCCGTCACTGCTTTTCTGTTGCGCATGAAGGGTGTCCTGAACGTGGTGCGGGTGGTGGAACCGGCAGGTCAGACGGTACGGCGGCGGCCGGCGAGCACGCCGAACGCGACGCCCGCGACGCCGATGAGGATGCCGATGATGCCCAGGGTGCGGGCCGTGGTGTCGCTGGAGGAGGAGGACGCGGCGTGCGTCTCCTTCTTGTCGCCATCGGCCGACGCCGCCTTGTCGTCGGCCTTGTGGTCGTCCTCGCCGGGCTTGGCGGCCGCGCCGCCACCGTGGTGGTCGTCGGAGGCGGCGGAGAGCTTCAGGACCGGGGCGGGGCTGTCGGGCTCGTCGCCGCCCGCCGTGGGCTCCTCGATCCAGCGCACGACTTCCTTGTTGTCGTACGTCTGGATGGCCTTGAAGACCAGCTGGTCGGCGTCTTCGGGAAGCTGGCCGACGGAGACCGGGAACTGCTGGAAGTAGCCGGGCGCGATTTTGGAGCCGTCGGCGGTCCAGGTCACCTTGGAGACCGCCTCGGTGATCTTCTTGCCGTGGACCTCAAGAGGCTTGTCGAGCTTGCCCTTGGTGATGTCGATCTTCCAGCCCGGCACGGCCTCGGGGGTGACGGAGGAGAGCGGGTGGTCGGCCGGGAAGTTCACTTCGACCTTGACCGTGGAGGCCTGGTCGCGCTCGTTGGGGACCTTGAAGTTGAGGGTGGCGTAACCGCCCTTGGCGGCCTCGCCCTGCGGCTGGACGCTGACGTGCGCGGCGGCGGGCCCGGCGAGCAGCAGGACGGTGGACGCGGCGACGCCGGTGGCGATGGCGATACGGGAGACGCGGATGGCGTTCATGGCAGGAATCACTCCACGGAGGAAGAGGAACACGCAGGAAGAGGAAGACATGGTCGTTCGGCGCGCGGGTGCGCGACGGCAGCACGACACCTCGTCCGGTCCGGGAGGAATCCGGCCCTGCCCGCAGGAGAGCCGCTCAGGAACATGCAGGGGCGGCCCATCCGGGACGGTGGTCCGTCACGGGCGGTGGGCGCAGGTGTCGCGTCAGGCTGCGAGGGCGTACGGGGCCGGAGGCCCGCGCCTGACCACCAGGTGCTGCAGCGGGTCCCCGGTGGCCGGGGCCGGTTCGTCGTCGGCCGTACGCAGGGCGCGCGGGCCGCACACGAGCTGCTCGCGCGCTCCGGCGCGCAGGGCGCGTACGAGTGCGAGCGCTGCGCGCAGGGAGCGCAGCCGGGCGCCGGCCGCCAACTCCTGGGCGCCGTACGCCGAGAGCCGGGCCAGCCGGAAGAGAGCGGCTTCGCCGCGCCGCAGCAGCCAGCCGGCGGCGAGCGCGGCCAGCAGGTGCGCCAGGAACATCGGCAGTGCCGGCAGCAGCGCGGTCACCGAGGCGTACGCCGAGGCCAGGCCCGATCCTCCGTCCGCGACCGCCGACGCCAGGCCCGATCCCCCGTCCGCGACCGCCGAGGCCAGGCCCGGTCCGCCGTCCGGAGCCGCCGCGCCGGCCGCTCCCGCCGACGCGAGATGTCCGTGGCCCTGCGAGAGCGTCGAGGGGTCTATGCCCGCCGTGGTGACGATGCGGTGGGCGTCGGCGGCGTCGAGCTGCCCCGCCCCTCCACCGCACACGAGCCCGGCGGCGAAGCGGATCAGAGGGTTCTCGTCGCTGCCCCGTGGCGCTGCGGCGGCGACGGCCTGCGCGCTGCCGTGGCTGCCGTACGCGAAGAGGACGTGCAGGGCGACCTGCCCGCCCGCCAGCGCGCCCGCGATCGACGGCAGGGAACGTTCCCGTCCGGCGAGGGCGGCGGCGACGGCGAGGACGCCGAGGAAACCGGCGACCAGGGTCCACGCGGGGACCGGCGTACCTGCCGCGAAGGCGTGCCCCGCCGCGGACAGCACGACGCAGACCGCGGTGAACACCGCGGCCCTCATGAGCCGCAGACCGGCTCCGGCGTGTGCGACAGGCGTGGACATGGCCGGGACATCATCGCACTGCGCCCCCCTCCGCGGTACGGCAGGTCCGGAACATCAGCCTCCGTCCGCAAGCGTGCTTGTTGCGGCTGTTCGCGGGGGATGTACGGACTGTGGACGCGCCGCTTCCGGAACCCGCCCCGGCCTCCGCCGGGGTGGTCCCCGGGGTGGCCATACACCGGTGCGCGGAATATCCACATCCGCCGAATGAGGGCTCTCACAGCCGATCCGTGCTTACGAAGTGCCTTGTGCGGCAATACGTATCGATACGTCGAGCCGCAGCCAGGAGGCTGGAGCATGAGCATCTGGTGGTCACTCCATTTGCGGCGCGAAGCTGCGAGCGTTCCGCTCGCCCGTCGTTTTCTGCTCGGCACCATGGAAACCGCGGGGGTGGATCCGGATATCTCCTTCGACCTGTCGGTCGCGCTCAGCGAAGCCTGTGCCAACGCCGTGGAACACGGCGGCGACCGGTCGGGCCTCGGGGAGCACGGGGATTCCGGACCCGAAAGGCCCCCGGCGGACTCCGGGCAGTACCGGGTCACGGCCTATCTGGACGGCGAGAAATGCCGTATCGAGGTGGCCGACTCGGGGCCGGGCTTTCCCGCCCGGCGCGCGCTTCGCCCTGCCGCGCACACCGAACACGCGGAGCACGTCGACCGCGCCGAGCACGTCGACCGCGCCGAGCACATCGAGCGCGCCGAGCACATCGAGCGGGCTCAGCACCCGGAGCCCGTCGGCGCGCAGCCCACGTTCGCCGCGTACATCCCCTGCGTCGCCGAGAGCGGCCGCGGGCTGGATCTCATCGAGCAGCTCGCCGACCACGTCCAGTTCGGCAACCGGCCCGGCCGGGGCGCGGTGGTCAGCTTCGACAAGGTCCTGAAATGGCGGGAGGGCGCGCTGCTCATGGTGTGAGCAGCGCGCCCTGTCATCAGGCGGAAGCGGGTCAGCCCTTCAGCTGAGCCATCCAGGCCTCGACCTCGTCGGCCTGCCGGGGCAGCTTGTCGGAGAGGTTCCGGTTGCCGTCCTCGGTGACGAGGATGTCGTCCTCGATCCGGACGCCGATGCCCCGGTACTCCTCGGGCACGGTCAGGTCGTCGGTCTGGAAGTACAGGCCCGGCTCCACGGTCAGGCAGACACCCGGCTCCAGGATGCCGTCGACGTACGCCTCGGTGCGCGCGGCGGCGCAGTCGTGGACGTCCATGCCGAGCATGTGACCGGTGCCGTGCAGGGTCCAGCGGCGCTGGAGGCCGAGCTCCAGGACCTTGTCCACGGACAGGTCGCCGAGCAGACCCCACGCCACGAGCTTCTCGGCGAGCACGCGCTGCGAGGCGTCGTGGAAGTCGCGGAAGGTGGCACCGGGCTTCACGGCGGCGATGCCCGCCTCCTGGGCCTCGTACACCGCGTCGTAGATCTTGCGCTGGAGCGGCGAGAACGTGCCGTTGATCGGCAGGGTCCGCGTCACATCGGCGGTGTAGAGCTCGTTCGTCTCCACGCCCGCGTCCAGGAGCAGCAGCTCGCCGGCGCGGACGGTGCCGTCGTTGCGGACCCAGTGCAGGGTGGTGGCGTGCGGTCCGGCGGCGCAGATCGAGCCGTAGCCGATGTCGTTGCCCTCGATGCGGGCGCGCAGGAAGAACGTGCCCTCGATGAAGCGCTCGCTGGTCGCCTCGGCCTTGTCCAGGCTCTTCACGACGTCCTCGAAACCGCGCGCGGTGGCGTCGCACGCCTTCTGCAGCTCGGCGATCTCGAAGGCGTCCTTCACGAGGCGGGCCTCGGAGAGGTGGACGCGCAGCTCCTCGTCGCGCTCGGCGGTCACCTTGTCGGTGAGGGCGGCCTCGATGGACGCGTCGTGACCGCGCACGTTACGGACCGGGCCGGTGGCCTCGGTCAGCGCGGCGGCGACCTCGCGGACGTCCTTCGCGGGGATGCCCAGCAGCTGCTCGGCCTCGGCGAGGGAGTGCCGGCGGCCGACCCACAGCTCGCCTTGGCCGTCCAGCCAGAACTCGCCGTTCTCCCGGTCGGAGCGGGGCAGCAGATAGATGGTGGCCTCGTGGCCCTCGCCGGTCGGCTCCAGGACGAGGACGCCGTCCTGGGTCTGGTCGCCGGTGAGGTACGCGTACTCGGTGGAGGCGCGGAAGGCGTACTCGGTGTCGTTGGAGCGGGTCCGCAGGTTGCCCGCGGGGATGACCAGGCGCTCGCCGGGGAAGCGCGCGGAGAGCGCGGCGCGGCGGGCGGCGGTGTGCTCGGCCTGGGCGATCGGTTCGAGCCCGTGCAGCTCGGTGTCGGCCCAGCCCGACTTCATGTTCGCGGCAAGCTCGTCGGAGACGCCCGGGTACAGGCCGTTCTTCCGCTGCTTGATCGGCTCCGCCGCTTCGTTCTCTTCGGTCTCCTGCTCCGGGGTCTCCGGGATGAGCTCCTCAGACACGATTTGTCTCTCCTTGATACGACACTGGACCAGCACCCATCGTACGGGCGTACGGAAGGGGGCCCAGGGTCGAAGGACCTGTTACAGGAGAGGCGTCCGCGCTCAGTCGAAGTGCGCGGCGAGGATGACCACGTCCTCGGCGGAGTCGGTCCGGTCGAGCCCGTCGGGCAGCATCGTGTGCAGTACGTGGTCGGCGACGGCGGCCGGATCGTGCCGGCCCGCCTTCGGTACCGAAGCGGCGGCCGAGTGCAGCCGGGCGAAGGCGCGGTCCATCGGGTCGCCGGTGCGTCGCAGCAGGCCGTCCGTGTAGAGGAGCACCGTTTCTCCCGGCGCGGGGGAGAACTCCACGCTCGGCGCCTCCCAGCAGGCGAGCATCCCCAGCGGTGCGGAGAGCGTGGTCTCGACGAACTCGCAGCGCCGCTCGCCGAGAACCAGCGGCGGGGTGTGCCCGGCCCCGGCGAGCACGATCTTGCGGGCGGCGGGTTCGCAGTAGGCGAAGAGGGCGGTGGCGGTCCGCGCGGGCTCGGTCAGCCGCAGCAGGAGTTCGAGATCGGAGAGTACGGCGACGGGGTCCTCGCCCTCCATCACGGCGTACGCCCGCAGGCTGGCGCGCAGCCGTCCCATCGCGGCCATCGCGCTCGCCCCCGATCCCCCCACGGAGCCGACGGCGAGCCCGAGCGTGTGTTCGGGCAGCGGCAGTGCGTCGTACCAGTCGCCGCCGCCCCTGGAGCCGGTCCGGTGCCTGGCGGCCAGCTGTACGCCGGGGATGCGGGGCAGCAGGCTGGGCAGCAGCTCCTCCGTGACGGTGGCGATGTCGGCGCGGGCCCGCTCCAGCTCGGTCAGCCGGGCCAGGTGCTCGGTGGCGTAACGGGCGTACAGGCCGACGAGGTGGCGCTGCTTCTCCGAGGGCTCCCCGGGCTCGTCGTAGAGCCAGACCGCACCGCCGAGCCGTCCGGCCGCCTCGGAGGCGAGGGGCAGGGCGTAACTGGCGGCGTAGCCGAGCCGGGTGGCGACCTCGCGGTGGCGGGGGTCCAGATCCTTGTCGGTGAGCAGGTCGGGGCTGCTGATGCCCTCCGCGGTGTCCGGGAGTCCGTCGAGGACCCGGCCCAGGGCGGTGGTGCCGCGCTCCAAGGTCTCGATGTGCCCGAGATCGGCGTGGCTGAGCCCGAGGCCGAGGGTGGTGGACGGGGTCCCGGCGTCCGCCGGTTCCAGGACGAGGAGCCCGCGGCGGGCGCCGACGAGGGCGGCTCCGGCGGACAGCAGCTCGTTCAGGGCGGTGCCGAGGGTGGCGGTGCCGACCAGCCGCTCGGTGAGTTCGTGCAGCGTCGTGAGATCGGAGACCCAGCCCGCGAGCCGGTCCTGGATGAAGGCTCCGGGGGCTGCCGGAACCTCTCTCAGAGGAGCGGGAGTGTGCGTTGAAACCGGAACTTCCGGATCGATTCCAGCCACTTTCGGCAGGTGTGGGGCGCTCATGGCAGCCAGCTTTCCGGCCGGTGCGATTCGTCGAATAGCATCGCAAACCCCCATGTGATTCTGCGCCACTATCAATGCATCCACATGTACACGCACAAGTAACCCGATGTCCAGCATTGTCCCCTGCAGGCTCGCCGGATTCGCGCCTCTCCAGTGTTAGTCAACTTGGCCGAAAAATGCACCCTCCGGGAGCTATTTGCGGTCGACTGGGGCAGCTCTACAAGGGTTCCTCCGGGCGAAAGCCCAGGAGCGGCGTCATTCCGGGCAGGCTGGGTACGTAATCGACGATGCTCAGGGCAGACGCTCGGAGCGGATGCTCGGGGCGGACGCCCAGGGCTGGTGCTCAGGGGCGGATGTGATCGCCCAGGAACCTGACAGCGGGTCCGGACGTCCTTACCCGTGACGGTCGCGATCAGTGACGGTCACGCCCCCGCCCCACGCGGCGGGGTTCGGGCCCGGGCCGGCAGGCACGAGGCGCCCGACGGGCGCCCCCGGCTCCCCGCAGCTCGGCACCACCCCAGATCGGTTCCACTCGGATCGGTTCCACTCGGCTCGGCTCGGCTCACGCTCGGTACCGAAGGCACGCCCGTACCGCAGAACCTTATGAGCACGTACGCACAGCGAAGAGACGTACACGCGGTGTCCCACACGCGTGGCGTCATGTGGACTCGGCGTTCAACGGAAAGGAACGAGCGCTCATGCGCGAGATCCTCGGAAGGCGACGCAGGCTCCGGCTCCGGCGCAAGGAGGGTGCCGCCCGGCTCGAAGCGGCCCTGACCTTCGCCACCGCGTGGCAGTGGCCCGTGCTCCCCGGAGCCGGAACCGCGCCGGCCGCCCTGCGCGACGGGCGTGGCCTCGGCTGCGCCTGCCCCGACCCCGACTGCGCCGTTCCCGGCGCACACCCCTTCGATCCCGCACTGCTGGCGGCCACCACGGACGAGCGCATGGTGCGCTGGTGGTGGAGCAACCGCCCCACGGCCCCGGTGATGCTGGCGACCGGCGGCCGCGCCCCCTGCGCGGTGAGCCTGCCCGCCCTGGCCGGGGCGAAGGCCCTGGTCGCCCTCGACCGCATGGGCATGCGGCTGGGCCCCGTCGTGGCGACGCCGACCCGGTGGTCGCTGCTGGTGGCCCCGTACACGCTGGAACGGCTCGGTGAGCTGCTGTACAGCAAGGACTGGGTGCCCAGCTCGCTCCGGTTCCACGGGGAGGGCGGCTATCTCGTCCTGCCGCCGTCCGAGATCGGCGCGGGCCAGGTGCGCTGGGAGCGGGCCCCTTCGCCTCCGGCGGGCCCGGTCTTCCGCCGGGCCGCCAGGGGCGGCGGCGCTCCGGTGGCGGCGACTCCTTGGCTGCCGGATGTCGAGGCGGTCCTGGACGCCCTGGTCGAGGCGAGCACCAGCGCGCCGGACGGCGGGAGCCGGCTCGCGTACTGACGTCCTGCGAACCCGCGCACGGACGTCTCTCGTGTTATGGCGGGGGCGGACGGCCCGGCTCACTCGTTCGGGTGTGAGCCGGGCCGTATTCGCGTTGAACGGGTGCGGGACGGCCCGGCCGTGTGTCCCGCGTCGATATCGTCGCCCCACATACGCGCGCGGTCGGCTTGCCCGCGTGGTCGGCAAGGGGCGCCACCATGAATCTCCGCATGATCGGTCTCACGGCTGTCGTCGCGTTCGCGTGCCTGATTCCGATCGTTGCTTCAGCGGATCCCGGGCGTTCCCCGGATGCCGTACCGGCCGACGAAGAATCTGCGGACAGGTCATCAGAAAGCCATGAAAAAAAGCTTTCTGATGAACCGTCCGTGAATGAGGCCGATTCTTCTTCTCCGGCGCAGCCGAAATCTGCGTCGACATCGTCGACATCGCCGTCGGGAATGAGTGTGGACGGTGCGAGCGGATCCGGCGGTACGGCCCGGTGCGGTCCCGAGCTGGCCTCGCCGGCGGGCATCGAGGCCCAGACCTGTGTCATGACCGGCGGCGGCGAGACCTGGGCGCGTGCCTACTACCGCAACACCTCCGGCGCCGAACTCCGTTCCGTACTCACGCTGATGGGGCCGGGCGGGCGGACCGTGGAGCTGCACTGCGTCCTGGCGGCCCACGACGAGCCGGGCAGCTGCGAGACCCCGCGAGGGACCTCGGCGGGCGGTCCCGGTGCCTATGCGGCGGTGGCGGAGTACGCGGGCGCGGGGCCGGTGGAGGAGGCGCCGTTGCTGCTGCGCGCCGGATCCGACCGGGCGCCGGGCGCAGCGGACTGAATCCGGGGAAGCGGGGTTCCGGGCGGCGGGGGCGCGGGGCTCCGGGGGCCGGACGGTACGGGCCGCAGCCGGAAACGAAGACGCCCGGTCGCTGGCGACGGGGGATGCACCAGCGACCGGGCTTCTAGAACGGTAACAAGAGATCTGCCGTTCGCAAATTCGATCTCGCCTATGGGGACGGCGATTTACTTGTGAGTACGGTGAGTTGTGACGCGAGTCACCGACTCGGAGCGGCTCCCGACGGGGTCAGCTGAGCGTCACCTGGCGGTTGGTGAGGCCGCCGCGGGCACGGCGCTCCTCGGCGGTGAGCGGGGCGTCGGAGGCGAGCGCCGTCGCCAGCCGCTCGGCGAACGCGACGGCCGGCTTCTCGCATGCCTCGGCCCCCATCGAGCTCGGCAGGTCCCAGACGGGGACGACCAGACCGTGCGCCCGGAACGAGCCGACCAGCCGGGTGTCCTCGCCGAGCGAGGAGGTGCCGGCGGCGTGCAGCCGGGCGAGCGCGTCGAGGAGCTGCTCCTCGGGGTGCGGCATGACCCAGCGCAGGTGGTTCTTCTCCGGGGTCTCGCACCAGTATGCGGAGTCGACGCCGGAGAGCAGCACCGTCGGGATCGCGGCGGCGTTCGCGCGCTCCAGGGAGGCGGACACCTCGGGGGTGGCGTTCTCCGCGTCGGGCACCCAGAACTCGAACCCGGTGTGGACGACCGGCTCGAACGCGGCGTCCGCGTCGAGCAGATCCTGCAGGCGCGGCCCGTCGGCCGGCACGCGGCGGGCGGCGACCGGGGTACCGGGCTCCACCTCCAGCGCGCGCTGGAGGGTGTCGGCGAGGTCGCGGCTGAGGTCGCCGGAGGAGGTGTCGTTCTGGAGGGCGAGGAGGACGGAACCGTCGTCGCGGCGCAGGGCCGGCCAGGCCATCGGCAGAACGGTCGCGAGTGTCACCGACGGAACGCCCTCGGGCAGCCCGCCCTTCAGCGTCAGCCCGACGGTGGCGGCGGGCACCAGCTCGCGCAGGGCGACCCAGTCGCACTCGCCGGCCAGTCCCTCGAACGGGCGGTGGACGAGCTCGGTCACGGCCTGGGCGGCGGCGCGTCCGTGACACGCCTTGTAGCGACGGCCCGAACCGCACGGGCAGGGCTCACGGGCCCCGACGACCGGGATCTCACCGTCCTTGAGCTGCTGCTTCCCGGCCTTGGTCTGAGGGCGCTTCTTGGCCATGGTGGGCATTCTCCCGATTGCGACAGTGCGGTCTCGGCGCGAGCCTAGCCGCCCGCGACACCGCCGCCGCACACCCTGTCCGCCGCCGCCCTCGCCGACCGGCGTCGTCAGGACCGCCGCTTCGGCCGTCCATCAGCCGTCGATCAGCCGGCCGGCTCGTCGGCCCGTCAGCTCGCGTCGTCGAGGACGTCGGAGAAGTCGAGCCCTTCGAACCCGGTGAGCCCGCCGACCGCGCCGAGCTCGGGTGGCTTCGGGGAAGGGACGTGGGCCCAGACGGTGACTTCGCCCGAGGAGTCGTCCCGTACACCCCACTCCTGTGCCAGGGCACTGATGATGTTGAGCCCCCGGCCGCCGCGCGCCGTCACCGAGGGGGTGGCCGGAACCGGGCGGGTGGGCCCTCCGCCGTCCGTGACCTCCACGGTCAGCCCGCCGCCCGTATCCACGCGCCAGGCGGCACGGATGTCGCCGTCACCGACATCCGTGTGGTGTCCCAGCGGCCTGCCGTGCCGGCAGGCGTTGCTGAGCAGTTCGGAAAGAATGAGAACAGCGTCGTCCACGACCGCGTCCGACACCCCGTTGCTGCGCAACTGCTCACGCATCCGGTGCCGTGCCTGCCCCACGCCCGCAGGGCCATGGGGAACGGCCATGCTCGACGACGCAGGCACCTCTTGTGCCACCACCAACGCCACCCCCGAGACCTCCTTTGCCCCACGCCACGGGTTGGATGCCCCACTGAGCTGCACCGGAAACCGGCCAAGGGGCTGCCGGTGACGCACTCGTCACGACTGAACGCGCAGCGAATGCGCCGGTGTACTCCCCGTCATGGTGGGTGCGCGGGGTGGGTCGCGTGCCTGTTGTGTGCTAAATGCGGCCCAGTTGGGACAGAACCTGCTTCGGGCGGTTGGTGATGATCGCTTCGACGCCGAGTTCGGCGCAGAGCTCCACGTCGGCCGGTTCGTTCACGGTCCACACATGGACCCGGTGGCCCGCCCGGTGGAGCCGCTCGATGTACCCGGGGTGGCTGCGCACGATCCGCATGCCGGGTCCGGCGATCCGGGAACCGGCGGGCAGCCGTCCGTCGCGCAGCCGGGGTGAGACGAACTGCATCAGGTAGACCGTGGGCAGTGCGGGCGCGGCGGCCCGGACGCGGTGCAGGGAGCGGCCGGAGAAGCTCATGATGCGGATGGGCGAGGGCTCGTCGGCCGGTGGTGCGGCCAGGCCGAAGCGGTTCAGCAGGTGCAGGAGCCGCTCCTCCACCTGCCCGGCCCAGCGGGTGGGGTGCTTCGTCTCGATTGCCAGCTGCAGCGGCCGCCCGGTGGCCCGTACCTCGGTGAAGAGCTCCAGGAGCCGTTCCAGGGTGAGTACGGAGGTGAGCTCGCCCGGCACGGGATCCCAGTCCGGCGACTCCTCGCGGTCCTTCCAGGAGCCGAAGTCGAGGGCGGCGAGATCGGCGAGCTCCAGGGCGGAGACGGCGCCGCGCCCGTTCGACGTACGGTTCACCCGGCGGTCGTGCACGCAGACGAGGTGCCCGTCGGCGGTCAGCCGGACGTCGCACTCCAGGGCGTCGGCACCGTCCTCGATCGCCTTGCGATAGGCAGCCAGGGTGTGTTCGGGGGCGTCGTCGGAGGCCCCGCGATGGGCGACGACCTGGATCGAGGTGTGAGGGCTTCGCTGCCGTGCGTGGGTCACCCTCGTCATGGTGTCACCGCCACGGGGGTGGGAGACCACATGTCACCCTGGAGGTCCGTTTTGTCTGATGTAAAGATTGGTGTGCGGATGCACAGGTCCTGCTTACAGTGGCCCGACGTGCTGTGGGAAAAGCTGACCGCAGACACGTGCACAGCGGATTTCTTGCCGAATGCCGACTGGATGCCGAGTGGAACCGAGGAGTAAAGAGCTGTGAGCACCGAGAACGAGGGCACCGAGGGCAACGCGGTACCGGCCGTGCCGTCCGTTCCGCCCGCACCTCCCGTGCCGGCCACCACTCCTGACCCGGCCGCGGACGGGGCTGCGACTGCGCCGGATCCGGCACGCCCGGCCTCTCCGGCGGCGGACGGCGTACGGGACGGGTCCACGGACGGCGCCGGTACGGGGACACCGTCCCCGGCCGCCCCGATCGCGCCCCCCACTCCGGCGCACGCGGACGCACCGCGCCACACCCCCACGCACCAGGGCTCCCCGGCGCACGCGGGCACCCACCAGGACCCTCCGGCGCACCCCGCCGCCCACCAGCCCCACACCCCCCAGCAGCCCCACCAACCTCCGCACTCCCCGTACGGGGCGGCGCCCGAGGCCCCCGCGGGCGCCGCATCCTGGCCCCCGCCCCCGCCCGCTGTCCCCTCGTACGCAGGGGGCCCCGCCCACACGCACGGCGGCGGCATCGGCAACGGAGGCGGCAACGGCCCGGTCTGGGGCGCCCCGCAGCCCGGCCACGACCCCTCCCACGGCAACGGGAAGCGTCGGGGCGCCGGCGGCCTGGTCGCGGCGGTCGCGGTGGCGGCACTCGTCGCGGGCGGCGTCGGCGGCGCACTCGGCTACTGGGCGGCCGACCGCAACGACAACGGCTCCTCCGGCAGTTCGACCACCGTCTCGGCATCGGACACCCCGAGGGACCTCAAGCGTCCGGCGGGCACCGTGGCCGGGGTCGCGGCGAAGGCGCTCCCCAGCGTGGTCACGATCGACGCGCAGGGCGGCGACGGCGAGGGCGGCACGGGGACGGGCTTCGTGTACGACAAGGAGGGCCACATCCTCACGAACAACCACGTGGTGGCCTCCGCGGCGGAGTCCGGCGAGCTGTCGGCGACGTTCTCCGACGGCAAGAAGTACGCGGCCGAGGTGGTCGGCCGGGCGCAGGGCTACGACGTGGCCGTGCTGAAGCTGAAGAAGCCGCCGGCGGGCCTGACGCCCCTCCCTCTCGGCAACTCGGAGAGCGTGGCGGTCGGCGACTCGACGATCGCGATCGGCGCCCCCTTCGGCCTGTCCAACACGGTCACCACCGGCATCATCAGCGCGAAGAACCGCCCGGTCGCCTCCGGGGACGGCTCCAGCAGCAAGAACTCGTACATGAGCGCCCTCCAGACCGACGCCTCGATCAACCCGGGCAACTCCGGCGGCCCGCTGCTGGACGCGACGGGCGCGGTCATCGGCATCAACTCCGCGATCCAGTCGACGGGCGGCGGCCTCGGCCAGTCCCAGGCAGGCTCGATCGGCCTCGGCTTCGCCATCCCGATCAACCAGGCGAAGAACGTGGCCGAGCAGCTGATCAAGACGGGCAAGCCGGTCTACCCGGTGATCGGCGCGACGGTGACGATGGAGGAGAAGACCGGCGGCGCCGCGATCTCCTCCGAGGGCGCGGCCGGCACCCCCGCCGTCACCCCGAACGGCCCGGCGGCCAAGGCGGGCCTCAAGGCGGGCGACGTGATCACCAAGTTCAACGACACCGTGATCGACAGCGGCCCCACCCTGATCGGCGAGATCTGGACCCGCAAGCCCGGCGAGAAGGTGACCCTGACGTACGAGCGCGACGGCAAGACGGCAACCGCCGAAGTCACCCTGGGCCAGCGCGAGGGCGACAGCTGACCGGCTAGGCTGTCCCAAGCGTCGAACCGGCCCCACGGGCCCGTGACGGCCCATCGGCCATCACGGCCCGGGGCCGCCGACGCGGGGTGGGTTGCCCGAGCGGCCTAAGGGAACGGTCTTGAAAACCGTCGTGGCAGCGATGTCACCGTGGGTTCAAATCCCACACCCACCGCCAGGAAGAGAAGCAGCAGGTCAGAGGGCAGGTCTCCGAACCGGAGGCCCGCCCTCTGCGCTCACCTTGTCTCACCTCACGGCCCTGATTCCCGGTGCCGACCAAGCCGTGTGCGCCATGTGCGGGCCAGGATCGGCCCTTTAATCCTCACGCTTCTCACATCTGGCGTCGTTGGACGTACGCGGTCAATGAGCGGCTCTGGGCGCTGCTGAGGTGTGCTCGGAACCCCTTCGGCGTTTCCGGCATCGAGCGAATGGGTCTGGGCTCGTCGATCGTCAGTGCCTTGAACGAGCTTCACCAAGCGGCTCGGTTGGACCTGGCGGTGGGCAAGGGTGTGCTCTGAGCTGGGGGCCACGCGTTGACCAGCAGGGCAGACCAAGATCACGAATTCGCCAGGATTCGCCACCCCATACCTGCCGCGACCTTGGGTTTTTCTTGATCCTTTAGTGTTAGCGGTGGTTAACAAGGGGGAGAATTCGCGGCACGCCGGGGGGCTTCCGTCGGGGCCCCGCTACATTGAACTGGCGTACTGCGGTGGACCGTAGTAGGTCGTAGTCCTCTGCAGTACGCTGCTTGGCCCTTAGGGTCGGCGCGAGAGTGGAATGAGCTCCCGTTGCGGCAGGGGCCTGGTCCCGGATGCACCCGGGACCAGGCCGGCCGTGCGGGCAGTGGGCCCGGTCGAGCACTCATCGGCCGGGCCCACTTCTTGAGCCCGTCCGACCGGGTCGCCCACTTGCGCACGGTCAGAGCGCGAACGGCACAACGCAGCCCGCGATCGTCCCAGCCACGGCCAGGGTGTCCAGGGTCAACTGGATCCACCACCGGTGCTGCCGAAACCAACTCGGCGTCTCGGACTGGTCCATCAACTCACCTCCTGCCTCTCGCAGTCCCCCCTGCTTCACGATGAAGCAGAAGGGGCGTGGAGGGGCAGGGCCGAGCCTCTGTAGCGGAGGCTGTCGCGGGTCGGGTAAGTATCCGGCGGATCGATCCATTCGCCAGGGTTCGCCGTACATGAGGGTTGATCGCCCTTACACTGCGTGCCGCCTTGTTGGCACGTTCTCCTGCCAGGTGACGGCAGACACCGGCACGCCGGTGTCACCTCATTTCATGCAAAATGCCCGGCCGGGGGAGCCGGGCAGGGCAGGCCCCCCGGCCGGGTGTCCGGACCGTCAGGCCAGGCCGTCCCTCTCGTGGCCCCGCCCCCGCGTCAGCCGCTCCGCCGACGCGATCGCCGCACGCGCCTCCTGCTCCGTGAGGCCCGTGCGGACCGCCGCCGCGGTGAGGGCGTCGGCCAGGGTGTCGCCGAAGCCGTGTTCGTAGGCGCGGCAGGCTGCCCAGAACAGGCGGGTGTTGCGCTGGCCCTCGTGGGCCGCCAGGACGAACTGGATCAGGCCCTCGCCCCGGCGGCCCGGAGTCTCCGTCGGGGCCGTGCCGCCGGGAGCCCCGGCCGGGCGTCGCGGTGGTGGGGTGAGGAGGCGGAGGAGGGCGCGGGGGCAGGGGGCCGGGGGCAGGTGGGCGGTGCCGGGAGCCAGGCGGTAGCGGCCGTGGGCGGTGACCGAGCCGGGGCCCACCAGGTAGCCGCCGCTGCCGCGGACGTCGATGCCGGGGGCCAGGCGGCCGGCCGAGTTGGGGACCGTGGTGTCGGCGGGGCCGGTGAGCCAGAGGTGGCGGCCGCCGCTCGGGGTGAGCACGGTGACCGTCGGCGGGATCGTGAACAGGTGCTGGAGCGCCAGCTGCTGGAGTGCGCCCACCGAGTCGTTGCCGTGCGCGGTGTCGATGTCCAGGTCGATGCCGACGAGCCGGTGCGGGGCGCGTCCGCAGGCGATGCCGTAGCCGGTGGCCCGGGGTGCGGCGGCGAAGAGGGCGCGCACGGCCGCGGGGTCGGTGGTCGCGTCGTGCACCCCGTGGCCGGGCAGACCGCACTCGCCCCGGCAGTGGACCGGCGGCTGCTCGCCGTGGTGGGGGGAGCGCAGCGCGGGGAGCTTGGTGGCGGACAGGGGGAAGACGGGGAGCCCGCGCCCGGCGGCGGCGAGGGCGTGGGCGAGGGCCAGGGTGGCGGTCTGCCGGTCGATGGTGGCCATGGTTCTAGTTTCGTACATGAGTTCGAATATGGGAAGTGGGGGTGGGTGGGGGGGGGGGGGGGGGGGGGGGGGGGGGGGCGCGACTGAGGGGGGGGGGGGGGGGGGGGGGGGTGGTGGGGGGGGGGCGCGACTGCGCGCGCGGCTCGGCCGGTCCGGCCGAGCAGCGCGCTCTGGGTTCTGCGGGCGCCCGTCTCGTGGTGGCTAGCGCACGGCGACGTGGTCCCCGGTCGACGACTTCGCTCCGGAGGTGGTGTTCCCGTGGTACGTCCACCGCCACGTTCCGGGCACGGTCGCCTTCACCGTGGTCCTGAGCGCGCCCGAGCCGCTCGACTTCACCTTCTTGATCGTCTTGTACGAGGAGGAGCCAGCCGCCTTGAACTGGAGGCTCACCGACCGGCCCGCGTAGCCCTGGTACGCGTGGGTGTCCCAGTTCGCCCGGGTGACGCGCCCGGTCACGGTGATGGTCTTGCCCTTCCTGACCGGCTCCGGCGAGGCGTTGACAGTGACGCGGGTGGCCCGCTTGACCTGCAACGGCAGGTTCTTGTCATCGGTGTCGTGAGCGTCGCCGGGCAGGTAGACCCGTGCGGCGGTCTTCCAGGTTCCGGCGTCCTCGTTCCCGAAGTCGGTGTGCCGGGGCTCGATGTGCAGCCATTCGTCGAAGTCGCAGATGCCCTTCGCCTTGTTCACCACCTTGCAGTCACTGCTGTAGATGGTGTTCCACAGCTCGTCCCCGGAGTCGGTCCTGCCCCGGTAGGGGAACACCGTCGGTCCGGAGTCGTACTTCAGCTTGGTCGTCATCCGGAAGGTCACGTACACCTTGACCTCCTCCTTGACCCCGATCACGATCGGCTTCCCGCCGTTCACCGTGACCCGGGAGAAGGCGACCCCGCCCTCCGCCGCACCGGCCGGCACCGCCGCCATCGCTGTGAGCACGGCCGCCGCTCCACCGGCCACCGCCGCTCTCCACATCGTCTTCCCCATCCCCTTGAACCCCGCCCTCTCCCCTGTAGCCAGGACCGGGAGCGCGTCGGCGCACCGGCCAGAGGCTGGTCCTCACGGCTGACTGTGGGACAGGGGAGGGCGGTGCGCGGTTGTACGCGACGGGGCAACGATTCGATCAACACGGCATCGTCCTGGTCCGGCTGCCGGGAGGGCCCCGGTGGCGCTTCTTCCCTTGCGGGGCAGCGGGTGGTGTGGCCATATCGCCCGACTGGGCATTTCCGGCCCATAGAAGGTTTATCGCCTCTTCTTCATGCTTGCGGGGGAATCAGGTGGCACGGCATGGTTCGACGCGGATGCGCTGGGCAACTCTGGTCTCGCGACGTCGTGACCAGCACCGGGGCGGTCGGCCAACTTCCCCGGAACCAGCCGCACATGAACCAACTGAAGCCGGACTTCCGGTTCCTGGAGGAATTGACATGGCAAGCATCCGTACCGCTCGTGTTCTCGCCGCAGTCGCCGCGCTGCCCCTCACCATCGCCCTCTGCGGCGGAGTGGCCCTGGCGGACAACGGCTCCTTCGCGAACGACGGATCGAACGCGGCCGTGGCGACGATCGGCGGCAGTGGCGTCGGCGGCAACAACACAGGCAACTCCTCGACGACGCAGCAGCAGGCCGTCGGCTCCGGTGCGTCGAACCAGAACACCTCGGCCCAGGTGAGCGGCTCGGCCTTCACCGCCATCGACCAGTCGGACCACAGCGTCGACGTGAACTTCACCCCGTTCTTCTGGTGATGATCCCGGCGGCCACGCCTCCTCGGTGATCAGACGTCCGGGACCTTCCGGGGGGTGGGTTCCGGTCGTCGAACAGCAGCCCGTGCGGCGGCACTTCGGTGCTCCGTGCGGGCTGTCGGCGTTGTCCTCGGCCCTTGACAGGGGGAGTGGATCTGACGGACAGTCAGAAACTGTTCGGTCGCCGTGATCCGTGCCCCTGGAGGTCCGCCGTGCACCTCGCCCCGACGGAGCGCCAGCAGCAGCTCCGTACCGAACTGCGCGCGTACTTCGCGGCCGTGCTGCCCGGAGGAGGCGGAGGGCAGTGGCGTGACGATCCGGGGGAGCAGCGGCGGCTGCTCCGGCGGATCGGCGCCGATGGCATGCTCGGTCTCGGCTGGCCCGTCGCGTACGGCGGACAGGGCCGGGGCCCCGACGAGCAGTTCGTCTTCCTCGACGAGGCGTACCGGGCCGGCGCCCCCGTCTCCATGGTCACCCTCAACACCGTCGGCCCGACCCTGATGAGGTACGGCACCGAGGAGCAGAAGGCGTACTTCCTGCCCCGCATCCTCAGCGGTGACCTCGTCTTCGCGATCGGTTACAGCGAGCCGGAAGCCGGTACGGACCTGGCGGCGCTGCGCACCCGCGCCGTGCGCGACGGCGACGACGTCGAGGACTGGGTGATCGACGGGCAGAAGATCTTCACCAGCAACGCCCAGCAGGCCGACTGGATCTGGCTCGCCTGCCGTACGGACCCCGACGCCCCCAAGCACCGCGGTATCTCGATCATCCTCGTGCCCACCGACGATCCCGGCTTCTCCTGGACGCCCATCGAGACGGTGGGCGGGCTGACGACGACCGCCACGTACTACGACGGCGTACGCGTTCCCGCCTCGAACCTCGTCGGTGCGGAGAACGAGGGGTGGGGGCTCATCACCAACCAGCTCAACCATGAACGCGTCGCCCTGGCCGCCATCGGCATGCAGGCCGAGGACTTCTACGAGGAGGCCCTCGCCCACGCCCGTACCCCCGACCCCGCGACAGGGCGCCGCCGGATCGACGAGCCGTGGGTACGCGCCCGGCTCGCGGAGGCGTACGCCCGGCTCGCGGCGACCCGGCTGCTCAACTGGCGGCTGGTCGGTGCCGTGGGGGCGGGCGCGCTGGCCCCCGGCGAGGCGAGCGGCGTGAAGTTCGCGGGGACCGAGAGCGCCGTGGAGGTCTACCGGATGTGCCAGGAGGTGGTGGGGGAGGCCGCCCTCCTCCGGGGCGGGTCGCCCGGCTGTTTCGGAGCGGACGGCGCTGGAGGGAATGGCGGGGGTGGTGGGGAGCTGGAGCGGATGAACCGGGCCGCGCAGATCAACACCTTCGGGGGCGGCGTCAGCGAAGTGCAGCGCGAGATCGTCGCGACCATGCGGCTCGGGATGACGCGGGGCAAGCGGTGAAGCCGGGCACCCGGGCGGGGCAGGCCGGTGCGCCGGAAGCTTCCCCGTCGCACGGGGCCGAGGCCTCGGATCAGCTGTACGAACGGCTCAGCGCCTACGCCGGCCGCCCCGCCGCCACCGCCGGCACGGGCCGGGACCCCGTCAACGCGCCCATGATCCGTCACTGGTGCGAGGCCATGGGCGACACCTCGCCCGCCTACCGGGGGCCCGACGCCATCGCCCCGCCGACCATGCTCCAGGTCTGGACGATGCGCGGCCTCTCCGCAGACCCGGAGCCCGACGACGGCACCGGCCGCTCGGCGGCGTACGACGAGATACTCAGACTGCTCGACGGCGCCGGGTACACCTCCGTCGTCGCCACCGACTGCGAGCAGGAGTATCTGCGGCCGCTCCGCCCCGGCGACCTGATCACCTTCGACGCCGTCATCGAGTCCGTCTCCCGGCGCAAGACGACCAAGCTCGGCACCGGGTACTTCGTCACCACCCGCATGGACGTCCACGCCGACGGCGAACTCGCCGGAACGCACCGCTTCCGCATCCTCAAGTACCGGCCCGCACAACGGAACCCCGCGCAACGGAAAACCGCGCAACGGAAAACCGCCGAGCCGGAGAAGGAACCGTCCCTCCGCCCCCGGCCCGTCATCAACCGCGACAACGCCGGATTCTGGGCCGGGGTCGCCGAGCACCGCCTTCTCATCCAGCGCTGCACGGGCTGCGCCACCCTCCGCTTCCCCTGGCTCCCCGGCTGCAACGCCTGTGCCGGCCAGGAGTGGGACACGGTCGAGGCGAGCGGCGAGGGCACGGTCTTCAGCCATGTCGTGATGCACCACCCGTCGTTCCCCGCCTTCGACCCGTCGGGCGAGGGCGGACCGTACGCCGTCGCGCTCATCGAGCTCACCGAGGGCGTCCGCATCGTCGGCAACGTGACCGGTGTGCCGTACGACAAGGTCCGCGTCGGCCTGCCCGTACGGCTGGAGTTCCTCCGTACGGACCCCGATCTGGAACTTCCGGTCTTCCGGGCGAGCGAAGGCGGTTGAGATGGACTTCACCCCGAGCGAGGAGCAGGCCGCGGCGCAGGGTCTGGCCGCGCGGATCTTCGGTGACCTGTCGACGCACGAGCGGCTGGTGGCAGCGGGCACGGGGACGGACGCCGGGCTGTGGAAGGAGCTGTGCACGGCCGGGCTGCCCGGCGCGGTCGAGGACATCGGGCTCCTCGGTCTGGTCCTGCTCCTGGAGGAACAGGGCCGCACCACCGCCCAGGTCCCGCTGGCCGTGACCTGCGTGTACGGGCTCCTCGCGGTCGCCGAGCACGGTACGGAGGAGCAGCGGGAGCGCCTGCTGCCCGGACTGCGCGACGGTACGGCGGTGGCGACCGGGGCCTTCCCGGCGCGAGGCGGCGTGACAGCGGTGGGCGGGGCGCTGTACGGGGTCGCGCCCTGGGTGCCGTGGCTGCGGGACGCCACCCATGTGCTGGTCTCGGATGCCGAGCGGGAGTTGTGGATCGTCGAGGCGGGGGCGCCGGGGGTGACCGTGGTGCCCGTGGAGACGACCGCGCCCTGGTCGGCGGGGCGGCTCGTCCTCGACGGCGTACGGGGAGAGTCCCTCGGTACGGGCCCGGGGGCCTGCGCCGCGGTCCTCGCCGCGAGTCGCACCGCCTTCGCCGGGCTCCAGGCGGGCGTCTGCGCGGGCTCCCTCGCCCGTGCGGTCCAGCACACCACCACCCGGGAGCAGTTCGGCCGCCCGCTCTCCACCAACCAGGGCGTCCTGCTCCGCGCCGCCGACGCCCACATGGACACCGAGGCCATCCGGGTCACGGCGTACGAGGCGGCCTGGCGCCGCGATCAGCAACTTGATCACGCGGCTCAGGCGTTGACGGCCGCGTGGTGGGGATCGGAGGCGGGTCGGCGGGTCGTGCACGCGGGGCAGCATCTGCACGGCGGCACCGGGGCCGACCTCGACCATCCGGTCCACCGGCACTTCCTCTGGGGGCGTCAGCTCGACGCCTACCTGGGGTGCGGTGCCGAACTCCTGCAGGAGCTGGGCCTGTTGATCGGCAGCGACCGGATGGAGGGGACGTCATGACGGATGCCTACCGCGTCGGCGACGAGCTGCCGCCTCTGGAGATCCCCGTCACCCGCACCCTGATCGTGGCGGGTGCCATCGCCTCCCGCGACTACCAGGACGTGCACCACGACGCCGAACTGGCCCGGGAGAAGGGCTCACCGGACATCTTCATGAACATCCTCACCACCAACGGGCTGGTCGGCCGCTACATCACCGACCACTTCGGGGCCGCCGCCGCCCTCCGCAAGGTCGCCATCCGGCTCGGCGCCCCCAACCACCCCGGGGATGTGCTCCGGTTGACCGGTCGCATCGTGGCCCTGGAAGGCGAAAACCAGGCCCTTGTAGAGGTCGCGGTCACCGGCGACAACCGTATAGGGCGTCACGTCACCGGAAAGGTCACCGTGGCCATCACCGAGGGAGGCGGCGCATGAGCATCCGCAGGCCCGACACCCTCGGCGGAAAGGCGGCCGTCGTCGGCATCGGGGCCACCGAGTTCTCCAAGAACTCCGGCCGCAGCGAACTGAAGCTCGCCGTCGAAGCGGTCGGCGCCGCCCTCGACGACGCGGGTCTCACCCCCGCCGACGTCGACGGCCTCGTCACCTTCACCATGGACACCAGCCCCGAGATCACCGTCGCCCAGGCGGCGGGCATCGGGGAGCTGTCGTTCTTCTCCCGCATCCATTACGGGGGCGGCGCGGCCTGCGCCACCGTCCAGCAGGCCGCCCTCGCGGTGGCGAGCGGGGTGGCCGACGTCGTCGTCTGCTACCGGGCGTTCAACGAGCGCTCCGGCCGCCGCTTCGGCTCCGGTGTCCAGCGGCGCGAGCCTACCGCCGAGGGCGCGGCGCTCGGCTGGAACCTGCCGTCCGGGCTGCTCACCCCCGCCTCCTGGGTGGCGATGGCGGCCCAGCGCTATCTGCACACGTACGGCCTCGGACCGGAGGTCTTCGGACACGTGGCGGTGGTCGACCGGCAACACGCGGCGCGGAACCCGGCGGCGTACTTCCACGGGAAGCCGATCACGCTCGCCGACCACGCCGCCTCCCGCTGGATCGTCGAACCGCTGCGGCTGCTGGACTGCTGCCAGGAGACCGACGGCGGCCAGGCCCTCGTCGTCACCAGCGTGGAGCGCGCCCGCGACCTGCCCCGGCCGCCCGCCGTCGTCGTGGCGGCCGCGCAAGGGGCGGGCCGGTCGCAGGAGCAGATGACGAGCTTCTACCGGGACGGGCTGACCGGCCTGCCGGAGACGGGTGTGGTCGCCCGGCAGCTCTGGCGGAGCTCGGGTCTCGCCCCGGCCGACATCGATGTGGGCATCCTCTACGACCACTTCACCCCGTTCGTCCTGATGCAGCTGGAGGAGTTCGGTTTCTGCGGTCCGGGGGAGGGCGGGGCGTTCGTCGCGGCGGACGCGCTGCCCCTGAACACCCATGGGGGTCAGCTGGGGGAGGCCTACCTCCACGGTATGAACGGCATCGCCGAGGCCGTCCGGCAGATCCGCGGTACCTCGGTGAACCAGGTGGCGGGGGCGGCGAGGTCCCTGGTCACGGCCGGTACGGGGGTGCCGACGTCCGGACTGATCCTCGGGGCGGACGGGTGACCATCCCGGACGCAGTCGGGCGCGGACCCTTACGGAGGGGCGGCGGGACCCTTAAGGCCGGACGACGGCCCGTCCACCTTCAGGAGGTGGAGGGTGAGCCGCCCCTACAACCTGAGGCGGACGGCGCTTCGGGACCTGGGGGCGATCCCCCGGGCGGGCTCCGCTCCTAGCGTTGAGTACATGACCACGCCAGTCTGCACGGGCGCCTCCAGGGCGGCCACCGCCACCGCCGCCGGCCACCACGCGTACACGCCGTACGCGTCGTTCTCCTCGTACGTCCGGGCCCGGGGCCCGGTCCTGCTGCGCACCGCGCGCTCGCTCACCGCGAATCCGTGCGACGCGGAGGACCTGCTGCAGACCGCGCTCGTCAAGACGTACGTCGCGTGGGAGCGGATCGAGGACCACCGGGCGCTGGACGGATACGTCCGCCGGGCGCTGCTGAACACCCGGACCTCGCAGTGGCGCAAGCGCAAGGTCGACGAGTTCGCCTGCGAGGAGCTGCCCGAGCAGGGCGGCGCCCCGGCGCCCGACCCGGCCGAGCAGCAGTCGCTGCACGACGCGATGTGGCGCGCGGTGCTCAAGCTCCCGGACCGCCAGCGCGCGATGGTCGTCCTGCGGTACTACGAGGACCTCAGCGAGGCCCAGACGGCCGAGGTGCTGGGAGTGTCGGTCGGTACGGTCAAGAGCGCCGTCTCCCGCGCCCTCGGCAAGCTCCGTGAGGACCCGGAGCTGACACCGGTCCGCTGACCGGGACCACTCCGTACGCTCCCCCACACGGCCACCGCGCCAGGCCCACCCACGTGCCCCGGACAGGCCCACCCACGTGCCCCGGACAGGAATTCTCTCCCGCGAGTAGTGACATACCGCGTGGTATGTGCGCAGAATCAGCGCAACCTTACTGCCGCGTAGCGCCCACCGGGAGGACGCCGTGCTGAGCACCATGCAGGACGTACCGCTGACTGTCACCCGCATCCTGCACCACGGGATGACGATCCATGGGAAGTCGCAGGTCACGACCTGGACCGGCGAACCCGAGCCGCACCGACGCACCTTCGCTGAGATCGGCACCCGCGCGACCCAGCTTGCCAACGCGCTCCGCGACGAGCTGGGCATCGACGGCGACCAGCGGGTCGCCACCCTCATGTGGAATCACGCCGTCCACGTCGAGGCCTACCTCGCGATCCCCTCCATGGGGGCCGTGCTCCACACCCTCAACCTCCGGCTGCCACCGGAGCAGCTCGCCTGGATCGTCAACCACGCGGACGACAAGGTGGTCATCGCCGACGGCACGCTGCTGCCGCTCCTCGTGCCGCTCCTGCCCCATCTGCCGGGCATCGAGCACGTGGTCGTCTCCGGGCCGGGCGACCGCTCGGCGCTCGCCGGGGTCGCGCCGCGCGTGCACGAGTACGAGGAGCTGATCGCGGGCCGCCCGACGACGTACGACTGGCCCGAGCTGGACGAACGCCAGGCCGCCGCCATGTGTTACACCTCCGGCACCACCGGGGACCCCAAGGGCGTCGTCTACTCCCACCGCTCCATCTACCTGCACTCCATGCAGGTCAACATGTCGGAGTCGATGGGGCTGACGGACAAGGACACCACGCTCGTCGTAGTCCCTCAATTTCATGTGAACGCGTGGGGGCTGCCGCACGCCACGTTCATGAGCGGCGTCAACATGCTGATGCCGGACCGCTTCCTCCAGCCCGCCCCGCTCGCGGAGATGATCGAGCGCGAGCGCCCGACCCACGCGGCCGCGGTCCCCACCATCTGGCAGGGCCTCCTCGCCGAGGTCACCGCCAACCCGCGCGACCTCACCTCCATGGCCAACGTGACCATCGGCGGCGCGGCCTGTCCGCCCTCGCTGATGGAGGCGTACGACAAGCTCGGCGTCCGGCTCTGCCACGCCTGGGGCATGACGGAGACCTCGCCGCTCGGCACCATGGCCCACCCGCCCGCCGGGCTGAGCGCCGAGGAGGAGTGGCCGTACCGCATCACCCAGGGCCGCTTCCCGGCCGGTGTGGAGGCGCGGCTGGTCGGCCCGGCGGGCGAGCACCTGCCGTGGGACGGCGAGTCGGCCGGTGAGCTGGAGGTCCGGGGCGCCTGGATCGCCGCCGCGTACTACGGCGGGGCCGACGGCGAGCACCTGCGTCCCGAGGACAAGTTCAGCGAGGACGGCTGGCTGAAGACCGGTGACGTCGGTGTGATCAGCACCGACGGCTACCTCACCCTCACCGACCGGGCCAAGGACGTCATCAAGTCCGGCGGCGAGTGGATCTCCAGCGTCGAGCTGGAGAACGCGCTGATGGCCCACCCGGATGTCGCGGAGGCGGCCGTCGTCGCCGTACCGGACGAGAAGTGGGGCGAGCGCCCGCTCGCGACGGTGGTCCTCAAGGAGGGCACCACCGGGACCGACTACGAGGCGCTGAAGGCGTTCCTCGCCGAGTCGGGCATCGCCAAGTGGCAGCTGCCGGAGCGCTGGTCGGTGATCGCCGCCGTGCCGAAGACGAGCGTCGGCAAGTTCGACAAGAAGGTGATCCGGAAGCAGTACGCGGCCGGGGAGCTGGACGTCACGCAGCTCTGAGGCGTCGGTTCTTCCCTTGTTTCACGTGAAACAAGGGCGGGCGCGGACAGGGCGGGGGCGGTACGGGAAATCCGTACCGCCCCCGCCCTGTTGTGCGTGCGTCCTGGCGTCCTAGTTGGTCCCTATCTTCGCCAGTAGGTCGACGATCCGGGACTGCACCTCGTCGCTGGTGGACCGCTCCGCCAGGAAGAGAACGGTTTCCCCGGAGGCGAGCCGGGGCAGCTCCGAGGGGTCCATCCCGGCCGAGGTGTAGACGACCAGCGGGGTGCGGTTGAGCTGCCCGTTGGCCCGCAGCCAGTCGATGATCCCGGCGCGACGGCGGCGTACCTGCATGAGGTCCATGACCACCAGGTTCGGCCGCATCCGGCCCGCCAGATCGACGGCCTCGCTGTCGGTCGCCGCCCGGGCGACCTGCATCCCGCGCCGCTCCAGCGTCTGCGCCAGCGCCGCCGCGATCTCCTCGTGCTCCTCGATCAGGAGAACCCGGGGCGGGTGCTGCTCGCTGTCCCGGGGGGCCAAGGCCTTGAGGAGGACGGCCGGGTCGGCGCCGTACGCGGCCTCCCGGGTCGCCTGCCCCAGACCGGCCGTGACCAGCACAGGGACCTCGGCGGCGACGGCCGCCTGGCGCAGCGACTGCAGCGCGGTACGGGTGATGGGCCCGGTCAGCGGGTCGACGAAGAGCGCGGCGGGGAACGCGGCGATCTGTGCGTCGACCTCCTCACGGGAGTTGACGATCACCGGCCGGTAGCCCCGGTCGCTGAGCGCCTGCTGGGTCGGTACGTCGGGGGCGGGCCAGACGAGCAGCCGGCGCGGGTTGTCCAGCGGCTCGGGCGGCAGTTCGTCGTCGAGGGGGCGGGGCTGCGGACGGTTGGCGACCTCGACCGCGCCACCGGGGCCGTCCAGCGGCTCCGGGCCCTCGGCACCCTCGTCGGGCGCCCCTATGGCGTAGGCGCGCCCCTCGGCCACCGGCGGTGCCATCAGCTGGCCGGAGCCGGGGCCCGCGGTGGTGGGCTGCTGGGGGGCGGGGACGGGGGCGGACTGGGGCGCCGGGGCGCCGTGCTGCCCCTGCTGCCGGTCCGGAGCGTCGGAGTCGGTGCCCCCGGCGGGCGGCTGTGCGGTGGCGCGCTCGCCCTCCGGCGGGGCGGCGAGCTTACGGCGCCGGCCGGCACCGCCGAGGCTCTGGTGCTGCTGGTTGGGCTGACCGGCCTGGTTGGCCTGGCCGGGCTGCGGGTTCTGCTGCTGGGTCAGGTGCTGCGCGAACGGCACGCCCTGGCCCAGCGTCCGCACGCTGAACGCCCGACCCTGGGTCGAGTCCGGGTTGCCACCGGGCATCGGCTCCTCGGCGGGCAGCGGCTGGTGCGCCGAGGGGACGGCCGCGGTGCCGGTGGTGTGGGCGGTCTGCCCGTTGCCGCCCCAGGAACGGTCGTCCGGCGCGGGCCGCGCGCCGGGCGGCGGGGCGTCCGGGCCCTGCGGTACGGCACCCCAGGGCTGCTCGTCCGGCACCGCGTCGGGGCCGGAGTGCGGTACGCCGTCCCGGTCGCCGGAGGCCGGGACGGGCCAGTCGGCGTGCGGGGCGTTCGGGGCGTGCGCGGCCACGGGATGGGCCTGCGGTGGCGTGTGACCGGCCTCCGGAGCGGTGCGCTCGTGGTGGCCTTCGTCGCCGGTCGGGGGCACCGGAGCGGACCCGGGCGCCTGTACGGGCAGGGGTGCGGTGCCGGGAGCCTGAAGGGATGCGTCGGGGGCCCGGTCCGCGTCGGCGGGGGGCAGGGCGAAGGCGGTACGCGGACCGGCGTCGGCGGCCGTGCGCTCCTGGGCCGCGGCCAGCGCTCGGCGGGCCCGACGCCCACCGGACTGCTGGGCCGGGCCGAGGGCGTGCGCCTCCTCCTGAGGCCGGCCCTGGCCGCCCTGGCCCTGCTCCGGACCCGTGCTGCCGTTGCCGGCCGCGAGGGCGGGGAGCGCCGGGCGGTGCTCCCCCTCGCGCCGCGCCCGCCGCCCGGTGGGCGGCACCGGCTGCTGCGGGTCCGCCGGGACACCTTGCGGCGGCACGGTCTGCCCGCGCTGGGGACGGCCGCCGGCGCCCTGGGCACCCTCGGCCGCGGTGACGACGGAACCCTCGGAGGGAGCGGAGGGAGCGGCAGAAGTCAGCGCGAGGGCCTGCCGCTGCGGCTGCTGCTGGGCTTGCTGCTGGACGGCACCTTGCCCGGTACCCGACGTTCCGGGCCCCGCCGGACCGATCTGCGGCACACCGGTCTGAGGCACACCGGCCTGCGGCGGACTCATCTGCGGCGGACCGACCTGCGGCGCACCGGTCCGAGGCGTACCGACCTGGGGAGGGCCGATCTGAGGAGGCCCGATCTGCGGCGGACCGATCTCCGCCGGTCCGTTCCCGCCCGCCCCGGTCTCCGCCGGGCTGGGCCGTCCGCGCCTGCGGCCGGAGCCCTCGCCCTGCTGGGCCGGGATCAGCTCGGGAGCCGCCTGCTCCTCGGTGGCCGCGGGCCCGCGGCGCGCCCGGCGACGCCCGGTCGGCTCGGCGGCGGCGGGACCGTCGCCCTGGCCCCCCGCATCGGCTGCGGTCGCACCTTCGGCCTCGGGCGCACCGCCGGGGCTGCCCAGGAACGCGTCGGTCGACGACCGGCGCGCCCGGCGCCGCCCGCCACTGGTCACGCCCGGCGCGCCGACACCCTCGGGGGAGGGGGCCGGGGCCGGGGACGGCTCCACCGGGACCTCCGGAGGCGCGATGGCGCCCGAGCCGGCGCCGATCGGGATGTCGAGGACGTACGCGCTGCCGCTCATCCCCGGCATCTCGTGGGTCTGGAGCACCCCGCCGTGCGCCTGGACGATGCCGCGCACGATCGGCTCGTGCACCGGGTCTCCCCCGGCGAACGGCCCGCGTACCTCGATCCGGACGACGTCACCGCGCTGGGCGGCGGCCACGACGACCGTCGAGTCGACGTATCCACCCCCGGGGACGGCCCGGGTCTTGCCGGTCGAGTCGACACCGGCCACATCCGCGACCAGGTGGGCGAGGGCGGTGGCGAGCTGACGCGCGTCGACCTCGGCCTCGATCGGCGGGGCGTGCACGGCGAACTGGGCGCGTCCGGGCCCGATCAGCTCGACTGCCCCGTCGATACCGCCCGTGACGATCCCGTCGACCAGCGCGGGAGCCTTGTGCAGCCCCTCCACGCCCGCGTCGAGACGCTGGTACCCCAGCACGTTGTCGACGAGGGTGGTCATCCGGGCGTACCCGGCGGCGAGGTGGTGCAGGATCTGGTTGGCCTCGGGCCACAACTGCCCGGCCGGGTCGGCGGCGAGCATGGACAGCTCACCGCGCAGCTCCTCCAGGGGCCCGCGCAGCGAACCGCCGAGGACGGCGGTGAGCTGGGTGTGCTGGGCGCTCAGGGCGGCGATGCGCTCGGCCTGCTCCGCCAGCTCGGCGGCGTACCGCTCGGTGCGGTCGGCCAGCTCGGCCTCGTACCGCTCGGTCCGTTCGGCGACCTCGGCGGCGTGGGCCTCCTTCAGCGCCTCCAGCTCGGTGGCGTGCGCTTCCTTCAGCGCGGTGACCTCGTCGGAGTGGCTCGTGGTCAGCTCGGCGACGACGGACGAGTGCTGGGCGGAGAGCTCCTCGTACGGCCTGCGGTCGGTGAAGGTCATCACGGCGCCGACGAGCTGGTCCCCGTCGCGTACCGGCGCGGTCGTCAGGTCCACCGGCACCTGGGCGCCGCTCTTGGACCAGAGCACCTGGCCGCGTACGCGGTGCTTGCGCCCGGACTTGAGGGTGTCGGCGAGCGGCGACTCCTCGTACGGGAACGGCTCGCCCTCCGCCCGCGAGTGCAGGATCAGCGGATGCAGCTCCTGGCCGCCGAGGTCGCTGGCCCGGAAGCCGAGGATCTGCGCTGCGGCGGGGTTGACGAGGACGACGCGCCCGTCGGTGTCGGTGCCCACGACGCCCTCGGAGGCGGCGCGCAGGATCATCTCGGTCTGGCGCTGCGAACGGGCCAGCTCGGCCTCGGTGTCGACGGTGCCGGAGAGGTCCCGTACGACGATCATCAGGAGCTCGTCGCCGGTGTAGCTGGAGTGGATGTCGTTGTAGGCGGCCTGGCCGCTGTCCAGGCTGGCGCTGGTGACCTCGACGGGGTACTCGTGCCGGTCGGTGCGCCGCGCGATCATGCGCGTCGGCTTGGTCCTGCCCTGCTCGTCCGCAGCCTCGGGCCGGCGCATCGATCCCGGGATCAGCTTGGAGTCGAACTCCGGCAGCAGATCGAGCAGTCCGCGACCGACGAGCGCGGTGCCCGGGGTCTCGAACATTTCGAGGGCGATGGCGTTGGCGTTGACGACCGTGCCGTTGCAATTGACGAGCAGAAGCCCGTCCGGAAGGGCATCGAGTATGGCTGCGAGGCGAGCAGTGCCTCGGGATGGCCTGCTGCTCACGACGACGCTTCCTCCCTGATTACCGCACCTTGCCGACAGTGGGCCCCGTCTCGCCCCTCGGGCCGCAGACTGTCACTGGAGGAGTCTAAGGCCAGGGGAGGGCCCAGGGGCGGCGGATGAGGGGGAGCTCTCACCAAGGTTCTGTGCAAGCGGTGTACGCCACCGGCCTATGACGTGAGCGTCCGCGCACCCTGTGACGTGCGCGGACGCGAAGCGGGACAGGCCCGGACGCGAGGCGGAGAAGGCCTAGCGGAGGTCGGGGAGGACCGGCACGAGGTTGTTCCAGCGGGCGATCTCGCACCCGTCGCCCCGGGTCACGGTGGTGTCCACGGCCCGGCCCTCCCACGATCCGACGATGCGGGCGGAGGCGTCGCCGCCGTAGATCATGGTGCACATCGTGCCCTCGGGCGTCGCCCGGAACAGCTCCTGCCCCGCCCGGGTGGCGCCGGCCTCCGCGAGCCGGTCGCAGGCGGCCTGCCGCTCCGGGTGGGTGCCCCCGGTCGGCCCGCAGGTCAGCTCGAACGTCCCGTCGGCCCCGGCGACCCCGGAACGCTCGACGGTCACGGTGAGCCGGGTCCGCTCGGCGGGCTTCTCCTGGCCCACACCGCCGCCGCCTTCCAGGAAGGAGGGCAGGGGCGGGAGCGGCACGGGCAGCGGCCCGAGGGCGGGCTGGACGGCGGAGAGGGGCCCGGCGGTGGGCAGGGCGGAGGGCACCGGACCGGTGGCGGTCGCGGCGGGCGCGGTGGTGGACAGTGCGGCGAGCGATACGACGGCGGTGAGGGCGAGACGGCGCAGCATGCGGGCTCCTGTATCTCTGCATCACGGACGATCGCAGACGACCGCGGGCCATCTCGGGCCATCGCGGGCCATCACGGGCGACCGCGGATGCGGCGGATGCGACGGATGACGGACGGTGGGGTGGCGGGCGGCGGGCCGACCGCTCCCGGCCGCTCCCGACCGACGGAGGCGGAAGCCCCCACGCCTCTCTAACGCGCCGTCCGCCCGGACGTTGCGCCACCACGCCGAAGTGCTTTGCCCTGGCCCCCGCATGGCTAGTAACGTGAGCGGCGATTGGTGGCACGACGTTCGACTGTGTCATCATCTGCACGCACCACTCGCGTCCGCGCGAGGTGTGTGGAGGAGGCGTCGCCTAGTCCGGTCTATGGCGCCGCACTGCTAATGCGGTTTGGGTCTTAAAGCCCATCGAGGGTTCAAATCCCTCCGCCTCCGCTCCACCCCGAAGCCTCGTGCCCCTGGCACGGGGCTTCGGCCGTTCCCGTGCACGTTCCCGGCACGTCCCGGCGCGGGCTGCGGAGCGGAGGGTGGTCAAGGGGGCGGTCGAGAATTGCCCCAGAAGGGTGTTTCCGCAGGTCAGATGCGGTGTGAGCAATGGATTTCGCGTCACGGCGCAGGTCATGTAATGTTGTTCCCGCAACGCCGACCAGGCAGAAAAGCCCGGAACGCCAAGCACTCGTAGCTTAACGGATAGAGCATCTGACTACGGATCAGAAGGTTGCAGGTTCGAATCCTGCCGAGTGCACAGCAGGCCAGAGGCCCTCAGGAGAAATCCTGGGGGCCTCTCTCGTTGCCCGTACAGCAGCGAAGTACAGCAACCGTGTCAGCCGGTACCGCCCATCGCGTCGGACAGCTTGCCGATCGCCTCGCGCACCTCTTCCTCGCTGGCCTCGGCGTAGACTTCCATCGTCATGGCGATCTGTGAGTGCCGAAGGATTCGCTGAGCGATCTTCGGGTGCACTTTGAGCGCGACCAGGAGCGAACTGCATGTGTGCCGCGTGTTCCGCAGAGGGATGACCCGGAGGCCGGCGCGGCGGGCCCGAAGTGCGAACATCCGGGTGAGGTTCCCCGGCTCGATCGGAGTGCCGTACTTGGTGGTGAACACCAGGCCGTGCGCGTCCTGCCAGAGTTCGCCCGCGGCCGTCCGGTCGCCGACCTGCTGAGCCCGGCGCATCCGTAGGGCTTTCAGGCAGAGGGACGGCAGGGGCAGGAAGTCGTCAGAGTCCTCGGTCTTGGTCTCGCGGTGGAGGATCTGCCTGCCAGCCCGCTGGATCTGGTGGTCCACGTACAGTTCGCCAGCCTCGAAGTCGATGGACTTCCACGTAAGCCCCAGAACCTCCCCGCGCCTCAGGCCGAGCGTCAGCACAAGAACCCAGGCTGCGAAGAGGTGGTCATCGCGAGCAGCAGCGTCCGCGAGGAACTGGCCGGCCTCAGCAACAGACCACGGCTTGATCCGGCGTCGACGAGGCTTCGGCACCTTCACGAGCGAGGCGACGTTCTTACCGATCTCCTCCTCTGTGACCGCATGCGTCAGGGCAGCCCGCAGAGCGTCGCGGGATGCCTGGATCACCCGGCGGGACGGGTACGACTCGCAGCAGTCTCCGACCGCGCAGCACTTCCGTCGAGCAGCCGCCCTTTTCTCGTCCTTCCCCTGGGCGCAGCACTGACAGACGGTGCCCAGCTTGGTCAGCCACTCGCGCACATCCCGGACGGTGAGCTTGTCGAGCCGCTTGGAGCCGAGGTGAGGGGTGATGTAGAGCCTGACGTACCCCTCGTACGAGACGTAGGACAGCGGGGCGAGGTTGGGCTTCACGATCGAGTCGAGCCAGTACGCCAGGAAGGCGTCGAGGGTGCGGTGCCGGGTGGCCACTGGCCCCTTCTTCGCTTCCGCGTGGAGGGCCAGCCACTTGTCGTGGACCTCTTCGCGGGCCTTGCCGTACGCGTACTTCCTTGCGCGCTTCCCGTCCGGCTTGGTCACCCAGACGTAGGCGGCGAAGCCGGTCTTGTACGGGTAGATGGAGCCCTCTCCGTTGCCGCGCTTGCCGGTCATGCCGCCCACCCTTCGGCGTCGGCGGAGACGCGCTGGATGTACTCGTCCACCCAGGCCGGGAGGATGCGGCGGTTGCGGCCGACTTTCACGGAGCGGATCTCCCCGGTGAGCACGAGCATTTTCGTCTTGGAGAGCCCGAAGCCGAGCATCTCGGCGACCTCGGTGGTGGAGTGCCACTTGCGCTCGATCACGGTGGTGGTCATGCAGCTGTCCCTTCCAGAGCGTCATACCGGGCTTCGCGGGCGGTCTCGCGGTTGGTCTGGAGATCACGGGCGATGGTGGCGGCAAGGGCCCCTTCGCCGGGGGTGTGCCCGTGGCCGACGTACTGCCAGTCGGTCAGGACGAGGACGGTGTCCGGTTCGCGGTCGGCGAGGCCGAGAGCAGACGCTTCCTGGGCGGCGCGGTAGTCGGCGCGTTCCTGACGGAGGGCGCCGAGGGTGGTGGAGTAGGTGCGGGACTTGGACGAGAAGTGGCCGCGGAAGCCGAGCATGTGGGCCCAGGCCCAGAGACGTCGGTCCGGATAGAGGCTGTCGAGCTCACGGCATGCGGTGATGAGCCGACGGGTGTGATCGGGAACGCGGTGGCGGTCGAGTTCGGCGAGTTCACCGATACGGCGGTCCAGGGTGCCGGTGTTCTCGGCGGCTTTGGTGGCGTACTTGGCCACGTACGAGGCGACTGCCTGTTCGGTGACATCTGAACCGTCGCCGAAGGCCTTGACCGGGCGGACGTCGAGCTGTCGGCCCCATCGAAAGGTCCGGGCCGGCTGTTCACCGGCAGCCGGGACAGAGATCGACGTGTACGAGTGCGCGGCTGCGGCGCGGATCGCGTCGGTGAGGAGATCGACGGTGGCCCAAGAGGGCGGCGGCGTACGAGGTCCCTCGGGGCCGTCGAGACGTACGACGGCGTGGAAGTGGAGGGCTCCGCGCTTCTGGAATTCGGCGACCTTGCCGAAGGAGAGGCGGAGATGGTCGCCCAGCTCACGGCGTGGGATTCCTGCGTGGATGGCGAGTTCGCGGCGGAGTCGGGTGGTGAAACGCTGCCAGAGCTCCCCGGCGTGGTTGTTGAAGAGCACTGCGCCCGCGTAGTCGTAGGTCTCCGGGTCAAGGGCGGAGCCCAGGTCCCCGGAGTCCGAGGCGTGCGCCGTGCCGCACCGGCAGGTGCCCCGGTCGGGGCGGTTGTGGACAGGGCCGAACGAGGGTGCGGTGAGGGTGGCGAATACGCGCGGGTGGTCGCGGACGGCGGCGGTGATGTCGCGGCGGTCGTCTCCGGCGAGGCCGGCGCGGATCAGGTGGTAGGTGTCGCCCGCGTAGGTCCAGGCGCAGGAAGGGCAACGGGAGGCGCGGCGGTTGCCGCAGGCGATGCGGAGGCGTCCGCCCGGCTCGTGCGCGGTCGAGTAGCGGTGCAGGGTCTCGCCGGTGGTCTTGTCCTTGTGGGTTACCCAGCCGCTCAGATGAACGGGGTCGGCACAGCCGCCGGTGCGGCGGATCTGGTCCTCCCAGCGGGTGTAGTCGGAGGCCGAGGCCACCCGGAGGACGTCCCCGAGGACGGTCGGGTCGAGCTGTGGGGCGGGCATGGACCGCTTCTGCTTCGAGGGTGAGGGCCGGTGGGCCATGCTGGGGGTTCCTTCCGGTTGCGAGATCGATCGGTGGGCACGGCTCCCGGGCGGCGGATGCTTGGCGGTATCGAGGCCGCCCGGGGGCCGGTCAGCGGCGTTTGGCGTCGGACGCGATCAGGGAGCGCAGGACGACCGCGCAGACGGCGACCGAGGCGCTGGTGACGGCGACCGCCAGGAACAGCGAGACCAGGACTGTGCCGACGACCAGGACGACGGCAGTACCGGCACCGACGAGCGCGACCGCACTGCGGGGGGTGAGCTGTACAACCGGACGGGACGGCTCAGGGGTGGCGGCGGGTGCCGGGGCAGGCGTGCCCGGCGTGATGGTGGTCGGCTGGACGACGGCGGGCGGGGTGACCAGGCCCGAGGGCTGCGGCATGGTCGGGATCTTGGGCTGGAACATGAGTGGTTCTCCTCTCCCGGGCGCGGGTTACTTGACGGCGGTGTCGATGACGGACGCGAAGAGGCTGTCGGCGAGGAGGTAGCCGCCGAGGAGGAGCACGCAGATCAGCCACACCGGCGGACGGAAGAGCTTGATGCCGAGGTAGCCGACGACCAGCAGGGCAATCCAGAGGGGGACGTCCATGGACGCTGTCTCCTAACGGACGGTGCAGCGGTGGGTACGGGCGGCGAGTTGGGCGGCGGTCCGACTGGAGTAGTCGGCGGACCAGCCGCAGCGGTCGGCAGTGCAGACGGCGGCGTGGGCAGTGCGGCCGGTGCGGTCCCGGTGGGTGCCGATCTGCACGGGGCCGATACGCATCACGGAGTGGAAGCTGTCGCGGGCGGGCATGCCGGTCAGCCCCTGTCGGTCGTCGGGTCGGTGTACTGGGCGCGGATACTGCGGGCGGTGGCCGGGTCGTCGACGCGCCGTGCGGCTTCCTCGGCGAGTAGGTGAGCGAGGAAGGGACGTCCGGCTGCGGCCATCTCACGCGCTCCGTCGAGGTAGTCGGCCACGGTCAGGTCGGCGGGATCGTGGGTCATCTCAGTTCTCCTTTGCGGTCAGCTGAGGCGGGCGGCGATGGCGTCGGCGAGGTGGGGCGGAACGCCGAGGCGGGAGCGGAGGGTTTCGGTGTCGATCGGTGATCCGGTGCGGGTGCGGTACTCGTCGGCGACCTTGCGGGCGTGGTCGATCAGCACGGCGGGGACGGGCGTATCCGGGGACGGGGCCGGTGGCGAGGGCAGGGCGGTTGGCGCAGGGAGTTCATCGGCCGGGGATGGGATCGGGGCGGCGTCAGGCACACGCGTCGGCCCGACGTCTTTCGTCTCCACGACGGAGGCTGGCGGAGCTGGCTCCGGCTTCCCCGATGAGTGGGCGAGGAGAGTGCCGCCGAGGAAGGCGAGTGCGGGCCATCCGGCGATGCCGAGCCGGAGCGGGGCCGGCGGGTCGGCCAGGTCGAGGAACCCGGCGGTGGCGACGTTGGCGCCGAGCGACGCGAACAGGGCGATCAGGAACCAGCACCAGGCCAACCGAGTCGGACCCTCGCTACGCAGCCGACGCCAGGCGGCGACAAGGAGCAGGTCGACGCTGACCGGGTAGGCCCATGCCTTCCAGCCGTCCTGTCCGGCCGCGGCGGCGAGGTCGTGCAGGTGCGCGAAGGACAGAGCCCCGGCGATGACCGCCTGGATCAACACCGCGTCGATCCGGAGACCGTGCCGGGCGCCCATCAGGAGTCCTCAGCGGGGTCGGAGTCGTCCGGGAACGTGTCCGGCGGCGGCTCCGGCAGCGACACGGCGAGGGACGGGCTGACGACGTCCACGAAGTCGAGGTCGGCGCCAGCCATGTCGGCGTACAGGGCGAGTTGGCCGAGCAGAAGCACGGTCAGGGCGAAGTCCTCGCAGTCGGGGCACATGGCGGTTCTCCCTTCTCTGGGCATGGCAGTGGTAGGGACTCGGCGCGAAGACGGTCACGCCTACCGGGTGGGGGGAGAGATCAGGCGGTGGCCGGAGAGGCCTTCGCCGATGGCACAAGCTCGGGGGCGGTGCCGGTGGTGGGCCGGAAGGGGGCCAGCTCGGGCAGGTCCGGGGTCCTGTCGGCGTACCGGTTGCAGAGGTTCACGGCCTGGCGGAGCGAGGTGTGCGGAGCGCGGATGCGATGCCAACCGCCGGACGCGTCTCCCGCGATGGCTAGGCCTCGCAGTTCGGCGGGAATCTGGATGGCGGCGAGGACCGCGTCCGGGGCGATGTCGCCGAAGGCCATGTTGGCGGAGGTCTCGTCGTTGAGACGGTGGGCGGTGCGGCCGGTGAGTTGGGCGCGGAGCATGGTGATGCCCTTGCCGAGTTCGGAGCCGAAGCGCTGTCCGCAGATTTCGAGGTAGATACCGGCGGCGCGGCCGAGCTGCGCGAGACGGACCAGGGCGGTGATGATGCGGTCCCGCCGCCTCTCCTCCTCCTTCGTTGCGTACAGGGCGAGTTCGGCCACCTCGTCGACCAGGACGACGACCGGGGTCGGGCGGAGCTCATCAGGTAGGTCCCAGATGTCGGCGGCGATCTCCGCGTCCGGCACATTGACGGTGATGCGCTGCTGGGTACGGATGAGGCGGTAGACGTCCGCCATCCGCGCCACGAGTGCATCGAGGAGTTCGGCAGCGGTGTCCGGGCTGTCGGCCAGCGCTGAGAACCGGCGCGCCAGTGGGAAGAGTTCGACCCCCTGCTTGCAGTCGATGCCGACGAGGGCGACGTCCAGAGGAGCAAGGCCGGCGACCAGGTTGCGTTGGTAGACCGACTTGCCGGACTCCGTGGCGCCGAGGGTGAGGGCGTGAGGTATCGCGCGGTAGTCGCGGTAGTGCACCGACCCGTCCTCCCGAAGGGCGACCGGTACTCGCATCGCCCGGGTCTCCGTCTCAGCAGGCATCTGCACCCGCTTGAGCACGTCGTATCCGGTCATCCGCACCTCGACGACACCGGACCGCACCTCACGCGAGGTCACGCCGAACATCGAGAACGAGTGCCGAAGCCGGTCCGAGGCCGCGGCGATGTCGAAGACGTCCTGGCCGGGGCGAAGCTTGAGTCGGAGGACCAGGCCGGTGCGAGTCGGCCGCAGTCGCCGGATACGCGGTGGGCGGGGCTCAGGAATCGGACGGTTGGTGGCCCGAGCCAGAGATAACCGCCAACGCGCCGGCGGAACGGTCAACCCGCACGCGTCCATGACCGAGCGGTACCGAACCAAGACCCTCAGCGCGGCCAGAGTGACCCCGAAGGCCAGCCAGTACCAGGCGGGCCGCCGCCACCGCAGGAGACCCGCAGCAGCGACGACCAGCACCAGAGCGACCGTGAAGGCGGTCATGATCAGGCCGCCTTCGACCCTGTGGCGGCGACGTCGGCGAGCGAGGTGACCGCGACCGCGCGGAACGCGATGCCGTGCCGCCGCTGGCCGTTGAAGTCGTTCTCCCACGGACGGGCGACCAGGCCGGTGAGCGCGACCGGCGTACCCATGGCCAGCTCACCGGTGATCCCGGGCTCCGGAACGGTGACGGACAGGATCTCCACCTCCTCGTTCGCCGCGAACATCACGTCCACGGTCATGAGCTGAGCACCGGTCTCCATGTCGGTGGCGATCTCACCGGTGCGGCGGTCACGGACCTTGACCTGCGGAGTCTTGGCGACCATCACGACAGCGCCGGAGGTGTCGACGGGAATCTGACGCACAGCAGATCACTCCTCTATAGATGCTGAACTCCGTCACTCATGTACATGAGTGACATGAAGAAGAGTGCCGGACTCCTGTACATGAGTCAACCCGCCGCGAAGAAGAACTCGCGACGGGTTGCGGGTAGTTGAGCGGACGTCAGTCGTCGGCAGGGATCCGATACTCGAAAACGAACTGGTCAGCGGCCATGAGCGTGTCGCACACCTCGACCACCCGACCCACGGTCGTACGGGCCTCCCGGATCAGGTGAACCACGGGCGCACCCGGGCTGAGAGCCAGTTCCGACGCTTCCGACTTCGAGGCCGGGCGCGCTTGCAGCGTCTCGACGAACTCCGCGAACTCATGGCCGTGGTCTTCGAGTCGGGCGTAGATGCCTCCGCCCCCAGGGTTCTCGGCGAACAGCTCAGGGATCTCCTTCACCACGTCCCAGGGCAGGTACGACGAGGCGGTCTCCACCGGGGTGCCGTTACGGAAGTAGAGGCGCCGGCGGGCCAACACCTGCGTACCAGCGGGGACGCCCAGGCGCTCGGCGGCATCCTCGGGCGCGTCCATGGGACCGATGTAGAGGACGCTGACTTTCGCGGTGGCGCCGGACTGTGCGGACTCCGCGAGGTAGGCGGCCTGGCCACCCTGCCGGAGCGAGCGCCGGAACCGATCGGAGGAGCGGTGCCGTACGGGGGGCCGGTTCTTCACAATCGAGCCCTTGCCATGCCTGGTCTCGACGAGCCCACTCGCCCGTACCTCGACCATGGCCTTACGGATCGTCCCACCGGAGACGCCGTAGCGGTCCACCAGCTCGGATTCGCTCGGCACCATGTCGCCAGCCTTGAGGACCCCTGCCCGGATCTGCTGCACGAGGTCATCAGCGATCTGTACATACCGAGGACCGGAACCGGCCCCTCCCGCCGCAGTTCCCATAGTCCTTCCCTGCCTCCTATGCTCCTCTACATGAGTCAACCACAGGAAGCGACACCCACTCCCCTGCACTCCGTGTCCGTCGCCGGAGTAGTGGTGCGCGAGGACGGCCGCCTCCTGGCAATCCGCCGAGCCGACAACGGCACCTGGGAGCTCCCCGGCGGCATCCTCGAACTCAACGAGACACCAGAGGCCGGCGTTACCCGCGAGGTCTGGGAAGAGACAGGCATCCACGTCGAGGTGGACCAGCTCACCGGCGTATACAAGAACACGACCCGAGGCATCGTCGCCCTGGTCTTCCGCTGCAAGCCCTCTGGTGGCACTGAGCGCACATCAAGCGAGTCGACAGCCGTCTCCTGGCTCACCCCCGACGAGGTCAGCGAGCGCATGGCCGAGGTCTACGCGGTCCGTCTTCTGGACGCCCTGGACGGCAACGGCCCTCACGTGCGGAGCCACGACGGCAAGCAGCTCATCACAGCGGGATAAGACTTTCTCTACTTCATCAAGGCCCGCGCACGGCGCGGGCGCGCGCCGCCTCGACGGCGCGGCCTGCCTCTGTCTTCGCCCCGGCTGGCCGCGCCCGGCGGCGCGCTGCGTGCATGCGGGCAAGGGCCGGACGTTATCCGCGGGCACAAGATGATGCCTCCGGCGGGGGATCGGCCGACACCGGGGTGGAGTGGCGCGATTGCCGACCGCGAGCCCGTCGTGGCGTGCGTTGAAGGGAATCCCATCCCGCCCGCCGTCGACCCAGGCAGAGCCGAGCAGACGCGGCCCATGGCGTCCAGGTCGTTCGTACAGTGGCGCGCTCCACCTGGACGCCATGAACCACGCCCGCTCCACGGTGTGTGGGTCGACGGCGGACGGGATGGGCGCAGGTGTGCAGGCAGGGAGAAAGCTGCGCCTCGGCCATGTCGTAGGACAAGTGAGAGCCTGAGGTACTCGGGTCGAATCAAGCTAGCCCTGTTGAAGAGCGACTCCATTCAGCAGATCCGGCAACGTGTTCTTCCACAGGCTGATCCAATTGTTGTTGCCGACGCCGCTGTTCATTCCGGAACACCTCCACCCGCTCAACGAAGCGTGCGAGAGATTCTTGACGATTCATCCCCGAGTAGTCTGCAATACCCAGCGTCATCGCGTTGACCTCTTGTTCAATAAGGTCTGCGGTCTGCTGGAGGTAGAAACTGCGCTCACGGAATTTGAAGTACCCCATAAAACCTGCAGCAAGTCCGACAGTAAAACTCAAACCAACTGTAGCCCATTGCGCAAGCGTCATCTCACCCGATTGCAGCGCAGCTACGGTAGTTGTGCAAAGCGATCCGACAATAATTACGGACTGAAGCCTGTTGTGAATCTTTCGATACTTATCGCTTTCTTCTTGATACTGTGCAATATGTGCAGCCACATCTGCTTTATAAAGGCTCTGGCTAATCTGGCTCGCAACGCTATTGCTTGCCTCTGTCCAGCGCAGATCATCTCGAATTCTCTCAAGCGTGGCTTCTGCCTCCTCTAGGGAGGGTAGACCTTTCCTGCGAACCCATGCCTTGATAAATACCGATACTCCACCGAAAGCTGCTACGAGGACACTGCAAACTAGGATCAGCTTTTCGACGATTGCGTTACCCCAGGCGACCGCCGAAGCTAGCCCACCGACGAGGACAGCGGTTGCCACCACGGCCAAGCAAACTCGAAACCAGCGGTTCGTTCGACGGCGCGCAAGCAGTACCGCCTCCGCCTCCGCTACTTGCCGCTTGAGGGACCTAGCCAGGCGCCGGCTGGCGCCACTCTCAGTACTGCTCTCTTCCGCGGACATGCTCCTCCTCGCTCCGACCTGGGTAGCTTAGAGTGCCTTACTGCTCCGGAATGCTGAATTCCACTTATGAAGTACGTGCTGTCGATCGGCCCAGTTGCGAACGGACTGGTGCTAAGCCCCTGGTCACGGCTGCTGGCGCAATGTGGAGGTGCCGACTCTTGACCTGCGCCCACGACACTCCGCCTTAGCCTCTTGCCCTCAAGTTCAGCTCAACAGCCTGCCATACACACACTGTGAGACTAGGCTAGGAAGTCCTGACGGGGGCCAGTCGGCAGGTGCAGCCTGGGCTCAACCCGAATCACAATGTCCAGGAGGCCGAGATGGCATACACAGCAGAGATCAGCCGCAGTAACCCTGCTTGCATCGTCTTCCTAGTAGACCGGTCCGGGTCTATGGCGAGTGCGATCGGCGGCGACATCCCGCAGCCTAAGGCAGAAGTGGTTGCTGACGCGATTAATCGCCTTCTTTATGAGCTGACCATCAAGTGTGCCAAGGAGTCAGGCGTCCGCGATTACTTCCATGTTGCGGTCATTGGGTACGGTGAATCCGTAGGTTCCGCTTTCGACGGCAAACTCGCTGAACGTGACCTAATTCCCCTGTCGCTCATTGCGGACAATCCGGCAAGAGTGGATCAGCGCATCAGGAAGGTTCCTGACGGGGCTGGCGGTCTCGTGGAAACAGCTGCAAGCTTTCCGGTTTGGATGGAGCCGGTGGCACGCGGGGGAACACCTATGAATCGCGCGTTGCAGTACGCCGATAATTTGGTATCAAGGTGGGTTGAAGAACACCCAGGAGGCTTTCCTCCGATTGTACTGAACCTCACAGATGGTCAGTCCACAGATGGCGATCCCACCGAGGCCGGTAAAGCAATCTGCATCCACACGACTGCAGACGGCTCACCCCTTCTGTTTAACCTTCACGTGTCAGCTGCCGGCGGTCAGCCTCTAACATTCCCCCAATCTGACAAGGCACTACCAGACTCGTACTCACGTCTCCTTTTTGCCATGTCTAGTTCACTTCCTGGACACATGCGCTCTTATGCGGCGTCCCTAGGGCATCGAGTCAGCGATGAAACTCGCGGGTTTGTGTACAATGCAGATATTACCGCCGTGGTTCAATTCCTCGATATCGGTACGCGCGCAACGGATTTGCGGTGAATCCCCATCCTGTTGCTGTACAGGCTTCGTTAATCCCCAAGAAGGGGAGCAGCGAGGACGAGTGCGAGGACTCCTTTTGCATAGACCGTGACCTCTCTTTCGGCAATCAGCGGCTCGGCCCCGTCGCGGTGGCCATTTCCGATGGCGCAACTGAAAGCATGTTTGCGAAGAAATGGGCAAGAATGATCACCCGGCATGCCGCCGACAGTTCTCGTTGCATTCCGGACGGCTTCACGGGTTCAGGGGATAATTTCCGCCATTTCGTTAGGCAGATTATGGACCGCTGGGAGAGTTGGGTTTCCAGCTACGTAAAACAGCGTGTTGCCTCTGGTCGCCCATTGCGTTGGTATGAAGAGGCAAAATTGGCATCGGGGGCATTCGCCACGCTGTTAGCTGTGCATTTCGAAGAAGCACCAGAGGGCCGCTGGCATGCGGCAGCTCTAGGAGACTCTTGCCTATTTCAAATCAGAGGTCAGAGGGTTATCAGCCAATTTCCCGTACAGTCCTCTGCAGATTTCGGGGTTAACCCGGATCTCTTGGGGAGCAAGGCCGACTTGGATACTGTATGCGAGCGCACCTATTTTGGTCGCGGATCGTTTACGTGTGGCGACGAGTTCTTCCTCATGACGGATGCGCTTGCTGCCTGGTTCACGTATGCCGTCGAAAACGCTACTCCTAGCCAAATAGAAGAAGTGCTAGATAAGGTAAGAATATTCAGCCATGCCGAAAATAGGTCGGTATTCGAGTCCTGGCTATCGTCAATGATAATCAGTGGGAGACTCCGGAACGACGACATCACCCTCATACGCATTTACATTTCGGAGTGATCGATGACCGGCTCCCATGCCGATCCGGCGAATGAGCCCGAAGCTCGAAGGATGCCCACCGGGTCTCAATACTCCACAGCTTTGCAAAATACGCGACTTTGCTTCGACCTAGCGGAGCTCAAGAACACCAAGCCTGTAATGAATGCAATTGGCGTACCGAAACCTATCTCCGGGAGTTCGGCAACTGTGTTCTCGCTTATTGGTGATGATGGGCTGCAACACACAGCGATCAAATGCTTCACCAGAGAAGTGCGGGGCCAGGAGCGTAGGTATGAAAAGATCAGCGAACACCTCGCGCGAGTCGACATTGATTCCCTTTCGCAACCCTGGAAAATGGACTTTGAGTACATCCCTGAGGGGATCCTCGTGGAGGGCGCTCGATACCCCATCCTTAGAATGAGATGGGTCGATGGCATACAGCTTTCAAATTGGCTAAATAGTCACTACCAGGACCAGGAAGCCGTCGCCGAAGTAGCTCGCAACTTTGCCGAGATCGTAAACGATCTGCATCAGAATAATATGGCCCATGGAGACCTTCAGCACGGAAATTTGTTGGTGGCTCCGGATCGCACGTTGCGGTTGGTGGATTATGACGGTCTGTTCGTGCCATCGCTGGCGGGTCAACGGGGCACTGAAATTGGACATCGAAATTATCAGTCCCCATACCGGACTCTCGATGACTTCGGTCCTAATATAGACAACTTCTCATCTTGGGTGATCTATACGACACTTACCGCCGTAGCTGCGGACCCCGCGCTTTGGCCACAAATTCATGAGTCAGATGGCGAATCCTTACTTCTCTCTGAGGATGACTTCTTGGATCCAGCCGGGTCGGCACACTTTCCAGGACTGCTGCGTCACCCAAACCCTGTTGTGAAAAACTCCATGGAGCGGCTCGCGCGTCTTTGTGGAGAACAGTTTGACGAAATCCCAGAATTTGACTTAAAATCGCTCTCCGTTGAAATAGATGCAGGCATGCATGGTCTCACCGATTCTCCGTTAAGACCCAATGCCGACGCTAAGCCGGGTAGGCCGGCTTGGCTCGAAACGCATCTTGCAGAAAACTCCGGGCGGCAAGATTTTTCTGTGGAGGGTTTCCAGGGATGGCGGCGGAAAGAGTTCTTCCTGTGCTTGCTTGGCGCCTTTGTCACCATTGCGCCTATCGCGATAGGTGGGGCTGGACTTCTCGATGTGGGCAGTGTGGTTTCAGGTGTGGCGGTCCTTCTGCTGTTCTTTGCTTTTCTGTCGGCTTTGGTTCGCGCTAGACGCCCTGAATTGGAGGCGCTGCGTAATAGTCAGAGAAGTTTGAATCAACTTGTCTACCTGACGCGAGATGCATCGGTCGATTATGCGGTGGTCCGCGAAGAGCTTGATCAGCTAATTGCCGACGAAGAAGCTAGGGTGGAGGTGAATGCAGAAAAAAATCACGAACTTACGGTCCAGTTGCATCGAGATTTCGCACGCATAGAATCTGAGAGAAAACTTGCGGTGTCGGAGCTAGATGGAGAGTTGCGATTGGTGAGAGCTGAGAAGGACGGCTCTGTCGCTGAGATTCTGCATCCCCTTCAGGAGCCCTGGGTGACGGAAAGGTTGTCGTCGTATCTGTTTAGGAAGGTTCGCCTATCCGGAATAACGTCGAAGCACGTAAGTGCGCTCGCCAAATTGAACCTTCATTCGGCGGCGGACATCATTGGAGTTAAGCTCGTCAAGGGTGGCACGGGCGCGTTGCTCGTAACCCCTGACGGGAAAACTGTAAAGGTTGCTGGGGTCGGACCGGCGAAGGCAAATACTCTGTATGCGTGGCGTCAGCGATGTGAAGAAGAGGCAAGAGAATCGTGTCCTGTGATTCTCTCTGCAGAACAGGACTCGGAGATCGAGCGCATGTTCAAACGGAGGCTTGACGAGATTCAAGATCGAAGGAAATCGGTCGAACAGGTGGCGGAGCAAAAGCGAAGCACTGCTAGGCGAGATCTCGGGACTGCCCGCACCCTGCTCGCTGACCTTCACCAGGAAGAGCTGGATATCCTGCGAACCCAAATCGCGAAACTCAGCCTACGCCTGGCAGATATTCGAGCAGACGCGGCGGAGATGCACAGATTGAATGAGGCGAGAACTCGGCTGCGGGCAGGCGCACGAAAAGTCTCGTACTTTAGGTATCTTCAGTTCCTGTTCCTTCGACAGTGAGTTGTCGACGAGGATAGCCTTTTATCTTAACTGCGTGACAACGCCGACAGACAGCGGCGGACACCTGCACACATCTGCGGACCACCGCAACAGGTAAGAGGTGCACCTGCCCCTGATCGAGCGCCCGTCTAATTTGCTCCGAGACGAAACGGTCCTCGGGCTATCCGCGGCCGGCCGAAGTCAGACAACGCCAGAAGCCCACGACGTCTGAGCTGGTCAGAGCCGCGGGCTTCTCTTCCTGTGCAGATCAGCGGGAGCGGGGATCAGTAGGCGGGCTCACGTGTTCGCTCACGCCGGGATGTGGCCGCGGCTAGTTGCGACGCGGAGGATGTCCCGCAGAGCCCCGGTCAGCTCTTTGACCAGGCACCGCATGTCGTCGAGTGACGTCCCCTGGTTGTCGAGAGCCTCTGAGGCTTCCTCCAACAGTTTGCTTGCCGTGTCGAGTTGGATCGCTTCGATGCTGTCCGCGAGGCGGGACATGTAGCCGTCCGGGTCGTCGGTGCTCAGGTAGCAGGGCTTGTCTCCCGGGCCCGACCACGGGAGGAGCCGAAGTTCGTTCGGTGTTGTCATCCTTGGGTTGGCCTCTCGTTGACCACGTGGTGGGCGGTGAAGACGGCGTCGACTCGGTCTCCCGGGAAGGCCAGGAGCGCGGCTTCAACGACGCGACCGGTGGCGTCGGTGGCGATGCGCGTGATCGAGAGAACGGCCATGTTGTTGCCGATGCGGAGGGCCGACGCTTCGTCTGGGGTAGGGGAGCGGGCGGAGACCGTCTCTCGGATGGTGGCCGGCGACGGGCCGAGGACGGCGAATCTCGTGGCTGCCTTCCGGCACACGGAGTCGTTGTCGAGGACTCCGGCCGGGGCCAGGTCGCGCGGGATGTAGATGCGGGCCAGGCCGTGAGGCGAACCCTGTTCGAGGCTGAGGCAGGTGTACTCCGCGAGTGGGCTGCCCGTTGGCACCTTCAGCAGCGTCGTCAGGTGCACGGAGGCCGGAACCGTGGTGCTGCGAACCGTGATGCGCAGCGTTGGCTCAGCGGCGGTCCAGGGGTCCAGCGTGCCCCAGCCGCTGACGTACATGATCTTGCGGCGCGGGTGACGGACGTAGTTGCCCTTGCCGTGGATCTTCTCGACGAGTCCTTCGCCCTGGAGCACGGCGAGAGCGCGTCGCAGGGTCACCGTGCTGACCCTGTACCGGGCGGCTAGGCCGGCTTCGGACGGGAGGCGTTCGCCAGGCTTGATGCTGCCCGTTGTGATCTGGTGGCGTAGGTCGTCGGCGATGTCGTGATGGCGTCGGTGCACGGAGCGGGTCACCGCCTTCTCAGCAGTCGCAGGGCGGTGAGTCGGGTGCGGGCGTGTATGGCCAGCAGTTCGCCCGACTCGAAGACCAGTTGCTTGGCCCCCTGGGGAAGCTGGAAGAGGTCTCTCACTCGGCAGGCCTGACCGCCGAGTTGGATGATGTCGCCGCGCTGCACGGTGGCCGCAGTGACCTCGACGGTGGAGACCAGCGCGCCGCCGGGGGCTGGGGTCCTCACGCCATCGCCTCCACGGGCACGAACGGGTCGGGGGCCGAGTGGCACGGGCAGACGCACACCTCGTAGATCACAGGCACGTCCTCCGTCGCCTCAGGCGGGGACGGCTCGGTGCAGGAGTGGTGCGTCCCGATCCAGCAGGCGATCGAGCGGTAGGGGGCGGAAGTCCTGCCCGCCGGGTGCAGTTCTCGGCGAGGAGGCATCAGTGGGCCCCCGCGAGTGCCGACCAGGCATCGGTCGGCAGGTGCGGGGCGACGAGCACCGTGCGCGTCCGTGCACGCTCTTCCCACGCCAGCAGGTACGGCCGGACAAGCGCGACGTCCTCTCCCCTCAGCGGGTAACGGTGGACCGTGCCGACCGGAGCCCGACCCAGGGTGACGGTCGAAGCGTCCGCGGGCGCGGGGTAGGTGGGAGGGGCCAGCGGCCGGGAGGGCGTTAAGGGGCGGCGGTGCCGACCATTGGGGAAGCACCGCGCTCTGGTGCGCGAGATGGCTCGGCGGATACGGTTGAGCATGCTGTTCAGCTCCTATCGCTGATAGCCCGGTCCCCCGACGTCGCGTGTCGTGGGGACCGTTTTACGTACGACCGCCCATAAGGTGCGGCCGTTCAAGCTGGTGGCCACGAGCCCGAATCGATCGGCATCAGCCACCGCGTCCAGGACCTCCCGCCATGAATCGTCGGGGAGCGTGTCCGGTACTTCTGCCTCGACCGTCGTGAACCGGGTGTGCTCCTCAACGCGCGGGCGGAGGCCAGCGGCAGACAAGCGGGCGGCGAGAGCCGCCGCGGTCACTCCCGAAGCGGACACAGCACACCCTCCGTTGCCAGCAATCACTTTCAGTAAAGCTAGTTAACTAGATTAGAGCTAGTGGACTAGATTTTCCATATGTCTGAGCAACCGCCGTACCTCCGCATCGCCGACGAACTCCGGCAGCGCATCGCGGAGCACGTCTGGGAACCGGGCGACCGCCTCCCATCCCGCGCCCAGATCGGCCAGGAGTGCGGCGTGGGCGAGAACGTGGTGCGCAGGGCACAGGAGTTGCTGATCTCCCAAGGCGTCCTGGAAGGCCGGGCCGGATCGGGGACCTACGTCGCCGAGCCCCGGCAGCGCGTGAGAGTCGTCCGGTCGTCGGCACGTGAGCAGCCCAGTGGATCCCCGTTCCGCCAGGACATGAAGGCCCTTCGCCGACAGGGCGACTGGGAGAGCCGGACCGACGCGAAGGTGCCGGCCCCGGCGGAGATCGCGACGCGGCTCGGGATCGCCGAGGGCGAGCTGTGCGTGCGGACGACGTACGAGTTCCTTGCGGACGGGAAGCCGGTTCAGCTGTCGACGAGTTGGGAGCCGTACGCCGTCACTGGCGGCACCCTCGTCGTTCTCCCCGAGGGAGGACCCCACGCCGGGGCCGGGGTCGTGAACCGCATGGCCGCGATCGGAGTCATCATCAGCCACGCGGTGGAGCAGCCCGAACCCCGGCACGCGACCGCCAAGGAAGCATCACTACTCGGCATCCAGAAAGCCGCACTCGTGACGCACATCCGGCGGACGTACTACAGCGACGACGGCCGACCCGTGGAGACAGCGGACATCGTGGTACCCACAGCGCACTGCGAGATCGTCTACGAGATCCCGATCAACCGCTGACGAGCTGCCCCGGCAGCTCCAAAGCCGTGCCCCAGCCGTGCCCCTTCCGTGCCCGACAGAGCGGTAAACCAGGGGGAACAGCGGTACCTGACAGGGAACGGGCATGGCAGAGGCCCCCGACCATACGTACTGGTCGGGGGCCTCTCGCCTGCGGTGGGTGTGGGATTTGAACCCACGGTCACATCGCTGCGACGACGGTTCTCAAGACCGTCTGCATCCACGAACATCTAACCCTCTGACCTGCACAAACGCTGTCACCAGCCTCTGGTGACCCCGCTGTAGCCCACAGCAACGCCACCGGTTCATGGCCGTCAACTCAGACGGTGGCGGGCCGCCAGACGCGGCGGTGCCCAGGGCCGCCTTCCAATTCGATCCTAACCGAGACTCCATTTTGCAAAGAGCTACGATCATCCGGCTTGATGTGGGAGCCTATGCTCATGAACCTGGACACGCCCACTAAAGAACTCCTTTTTGTTACTGTGCGAATTGTGAATGAAGGTGCCGCTGGCGTGCAAAGCGTTGGTACCGGTTTCCTGCTGCACAAGTCTTTTGACGAGTCCAGTTCCATTCCTTTCCTGGTTACTAATAAGCATGTTTTGGCCGGTGCCGAGCTCCTTACTCTGGGCTTCATTGCGCGAGATGATCAAGGGCTACCTAAGCTCGGTCACCGCGAAGACGTGGCCATCGGAAACCCTGAAAACGCCTGGGTTGGACATCCAGACCCTGAGGTAGATGTCGCTGTACTTCCCATCGCTGGCATCATAAATCAGCTAGGTGAAAAGATCTTCTATCGCACACTTCCATCGACCCAGATGCCTTCAGATGGCGATGGTGTCTTCATTGATGCCATCGAGGAGATTACCTTTATTGGATACCCAAACGGCCATCAGGATCCCGCGCACTTGACGCCAATTGTGAGGCGTGGAATTACAGCTACACCTCTTGAACTTCCATTCGGCGGCAAACCTTCATTTCTGGTAGATGGGTCGGTATTCGGTGGAAGTAGTGGCAGCCCAGTATTCCTTTTGAGCGAGGGCTTTTATCGGTCAGGGCCGACCGCAGTGGCAGCTGGTAATCGCTTGGTGTTGGTCGGAATTATCGCTGCCACCGTTCAGCGGTCTACGCTTCTTCCGCTTGTTGTAGGTCGCGGTCCGCACGTGAGGCTTGCTCAGGAACTCAACTTGGGAGTGGCCTACAGTTGGCACGCGATCGAGCAAACTATTGCAGAATTTTACCGCCGAAGCAGTACGGCAAAATAACCTTTGGGTGGAGGTAGTGGAGTAGCCATGCCTGACAATGCGAAACTGGCAGACTTTTTCGGCGACGCGTTCGTTTCCTATATCGCCAACCACGATAGTGTGGCAGATTCGAAAGATCTCGGCGACTTTTCGACTGCAGTGCTTGCCACGCTTGATCACATCTGCATGTCTACCGCCTATCAGGAACCGTATCTGAGGTGGGCGAACGTTGCCGCTAATGTCATGCGTCTCACGAATCGGCAGGGGATGTCCCTAGCCAATCACTTGCGCCAAAGCAACGGCGGGAAGCTCTTCCATGTCGAAGGATCGAATGATGAGCTGTTGGATAAGTTGCTACGTGTCGCTAGCGATATTTATCCCGCCTTCCTCGTCAAGCGCCCAGAGGCTGAACCGCTCAGTGCGACCCTTGCGTGTGGTGGAGAGTTTCTAAGCCACCCTGATGGCCTATCTTTCACGGTGGGCTTGTTGGGCGACCCTGACACCTCGGCACTTTTCCCAAATCAAGAGCCTCTCGCCGATAAGGCGCCTGCTGAGCAAGGCCGAGAAATCACCGACGTTCAATCTTTTCTAGTGACTTCCAGTGGAGGAGTGCAGATTCTGAGGCTGCATTCCATTGGTGAGCATATCCTGAATAGTGCCTTTCATCGTCTGGTGACGGCAAATAGCGATGTATCGCAAGCGCAATTTCTGCGAGAAGCCTCAAGTGTCCTTAGTGATATTCGCAGGCTAGGGCGTGGCGAATCGATCGACATCACAGTGGTGGTGGGCTTGGCGCAGCTGGGTATCGATTGCGATGAAATCGTGCTGGGGGATGAGCGCGCCTTGAGGCGCAGATTTTCATATTCGAACACAGGATCTGGTGCACCATGGAATCCGATCGTGCTCACTCTGGCGAGGAGTTACAGGATTCATGAAGTGAAAAGCGTCATTTACTCTGACGGGGAATTCAACTACCTCGACGCGCAGCCTTACGCCGACCAAGTGCGGGAGTGGCATAGTGATATTGAGGTGGTGACCGATAGATGTTGTCTTTCTCTTTATATGGCGTCCGATGTTGCTAGACCTTCTGGTATCGTGCCAGCCTTCACGGCAGTGCTGGAACCGTTCACGCATTATCCAATTGAGCCTTGGAGGTCTCGCCCTCAACCCAATGTTGCGGGAATCAGCCTTAGTCAGACAACTGCCATCGAAGCATCGGCCTGGTATGTTCGATTCCGTGACTCGCATCCCGCGAATCTAAACACCGCTATCCGGCGGATGGTGTCTGCTTGTAATAGTCGATATACACCCTCGGACTCGCTTCTGGATGCAGTATTGGCTTGGGAGAACATGTTCAGTGGTACTCCCGAAACCGTACTAAGAGTGTGCGGAGCTATGGCATGCCTGCTTGCGCCCGGACAGTACGAAGAACGGTCCGCGCTTTACAGTGAAATTAAGCAAATTTACAACGCGCGCAGTCAGATTGTGCATGGAAAGTCCAAGCGCGCCCTTACGGAATCCCGCATTCAAGCCCACGCTGATAAGGCGATCGAGTATGCCTTCAGGTCGATGAAGGAGCTATACAAGCACCCTGATGTTTTGGCACTCAGGGACTCTGACGCGCGAGGGTTGGCCGTTCTTCTCGGAGCGACACAAGGGAAGGAGAAGTTGTCAAGCCTGTGACTGCGAAGACGAGCCGTTGCGCCTTTTGTTCTCGCAGGCCCGTAGCGTTGGCTGCCCCAGTCGCAACGCGTCGGCGGCTGACGGCTACGGAGGCAGCGTGGGCGGCGGCCGGGCTGGAGCGGGGCGGAGACCGGAGCGAGCCGCCTTGACGAGGTGGGGAAATTCTTGCGCCGTCTGATCCGCTGGCCACGATCGAGCGATGCCCAGGGTGACGTGCATCCGCATGGGCGACCTGTAGCTGGGGCTGCTGTACAGCAGCGGAGTACCGCAACCACAGCAACTGCCCCCGCCCGCCACCGTCTCTCCGGACCCTCCTAACGGCCGGTATGGCCGTCACTGACCGATCCGGCTAGAGCTACGGATCAGAAGGTTGCAGGTTCGAATCCTGCCGAGTGCACATCAGGCCAGAGGCCCCCAGGAGAAATCCCGGGGGCCTCTCGCGTTGCCCGGACGGAGCGGACGTTCGGGCGGAACCTCACGCCGCTCGGGCGACCGCCTCTGCCGGCTTCTGTGTGATGACGCCGCGCCGCCGGGTCGGCAGCCCCAGGGTCGGGTTGGCGACGCCCCAGGCTGCGCCCTTGCAGACCAGCTCCTTGTAGAGGGCGGCCGTTCGTCCGGTGAGGGCTGCGGGGCGGGCGCGGTCGTCGGCGGTGACGTACTGGATGAGGCCCTCCCTGCGGCCCAGGGAGATGCACTGGTTGAAGTAGCGCAGCGGGACGGTCGTGGGCTTCGTGCCGGTCAGACGGGAGGCGATGGAGTCGGCGGCCTGCCAGGCGGTGGGGACGCCCGAGGCGCACGACATGCGCAGCGGCTTGTCGCCCGGGCCCATCACCCGGGCCGCGTCGCCTATGGCGTACACGTCCGGGTGCGAGACCGAGCGCATGGTGGCGTCGACGACGATCAGGCCGTTGCCGTCGGCTACCAGGGTGGTCGCCCGAGCGATCGGGTGCACGGCGAAGCCGGTGGTCCACACGGTCACCGCGGCCGGGATGGTGGAGTCGGCGGTGGTGACGCGGTCGGCCTCGACGGCGGTGACGGCGGTGTGTTCGTGCACGGTGATGCCGAGCCGGTCGACGACCTTCCGCAGGTGCCGGGCGCCCTTGGGGGAGAGCCAGTCGCCGAGCCCGCCGCGGGCGGCGAGGGCCACGTCGAGGTCCGGGCGGGCCTCGGCGATCTCGGTCGCGGCCTCCAGGCCGGTGAGTCCGCCGCCCACGACGACCACGGGCTGCCCGGCGGCCAGGCCGGCCAGGCGTTCGCGGAGCCGGAGCGCGCCGGAGCGGCCGGCGATGTCGTGGGCGTGCTCGGCGGTCCCGGGGACGCCCTGGGTGTTCCAGGCGCTGCCGAGGGCGTACACGAGGGTGTCGTACGCCAGCTCCTCGGCGCCGTGCGCGTCCGTGACGGCGACGGTCCTGCGGTCGACGTCGACGGCGGTGACCCGCGCGAGCCTCACTTCGACACCGGTGCCGGCGAACATCTCGCTGAAGGGGCGGGGCGTGAGCTCCTGGCCGACCGCCAGCTGGTGCATCCTGACCCGCTCGACGAAGTCGGGCTCGGGGTTGACGAGGGTGATGGCGACGTCCTCGCGGCGCAACCGCCTGGCGAGGCGACCGGCGGCGATCGCTCCGGCGTATCCGGCTCCGATGACGATGATGCGGTGCTGCGTGACCTGCATGACCTGGCTCCTGTCTCGCGCGGTTTCGCCCCTTGAACCGGGCAGCCCGCCGTTTCCTGACAGGTGTGCGATGTGACCTGTGCCACAAGATGGTCAGAAGGCGTGGAACAGGGGTTCTCCGTGGTCGGTGGCGGCCCACCGCCGGGTCGCGCGTTCGAGCTTGTCGGGGTTGGCCTGGTTGCGGAACGCGGCGATGCCGTCGTCGGTGACCTCGACGCACATGACGCCGATGACCCGGCCGTCGACGACCGCCACGACGGCGGGGGCGCCGTTGGCGGTCGTGGAGTAGATCCCGGCCGAGCCGCCCACGAGATCGCGCTTGGCCTTGCTGGGCTTGAACAGGCCCCGCATGAACTTCGCGACCGCCAGGGCCCCCTCGAACGCCTTCGTGCGGGCCGGCACCTTCCCGCCGCCGTCACCGATCGCGATCGCGTCCGAGGTGAGGAGCCGCACGAGCGGCTCGGTCCGCCCGCTGGTGGCGGCGGCGAGGAACTCCTCGACGATCCGCCGGGCGGCGGCCTCGCCGATCTCCGTACGGGCCTTGCCCTCCGCGATGTGCTTCTTCGCGCGGTGGAAGATCTGCTGGCAGGAGGCCTCGGTGATGTCGAGGATCTCCGCGATCTTCCGGTGCGGGTAGTCGAACGCCTCCCGCAGCACGTACACCACCCGCTCGTTGGGCGAGAGGCGCTCCATGAGGGCGAGCACCGCGTACGAGACCGACTCGCGCTGCTCCGCGGTGTCGGCGGGGCCGAGCATCGGGTCCCCGGCGAGAAGCGGCTCGGGCAGCCACTGGCCGACGTACGACTCGCGCCGGGCGCGGGCCGAGGTGAGCTGGTTGAGGCAGAGGTTGGTGAGGACCTTCGTCAGCCAGGCCTCGGGGACCTCGATGCGGTCGACGTCGGCGGCCTGCCACCGCAGGAACGTGTCCTGTACGGCGTCCTCGGCATCGCTCGCCGAGCCGAGCAGGCGGTAGGCGATGGCCTCCAGACGGGGCATGGAGGCCTCGAACCGGTCCACGTGGGTCCTCGTCAGAGCCATGGTCCGGATCCTAACGGCACCCCGGAGCACGGGGACGGCGACGATCCTGTCCGCTGCTGCCCCGACCCGTGCATCGGCGCCGTGTGCCGGGGTAGCCGGAAATGTACGGGGCGTGATGGGCGCTCCCCGCGCGGAGGTTACCGATGGCGTCGCAGAGGCACGGCCAGGTGCAGCGGTGGCAGGACCGGTGGTGGGCGGTGGCGCTGCTGGTGCTGGTGGTGTGGGCCGGGATCCGGCTGGCCTTCGACGGGTGGTCGGGGTGGCCCGGGATCCTGGCCGGCGGGCTCGTCTACGCCGGGTTCATGACGTGGTACGTGATGCGGCGCCGACGTCGGGACGCCCGGGCGGTGGGGACCGAGGCCGCGCGTGTGCCGGAGCTGGAGCGGCGCATCGCCAGGAACGGCGAGCTGCCCGAGGACCCGGCCGAACAGGCGGTCATGGTCCGGCTGATCCGCCGCCGGGAGGAGAAGCTGCGCCGCAATCAGTGGTGGGCCTTCCCGCTGCTGGGGCTGATCCTCTTCGGGACCCCGCTGCTCTGGTTCGCCGCCGGGAACGTGGCGGCGGGCGTGTGGGGGCTGGCGTTCGGGGCGGCGTTCCTGGGGTGGATGGCCTGGTTCAACCGGCGCTTCGTCCGCCGCATGGCCGGGATGCGGCGGCGGATCGAGGGCGTCGGCGGCGGCCCGGTCGGCGGTCGCCCGATCGCCGGCCCGGCCATCGGCTCGACCGGTCGCCCGGCCGGTGGTGCGGAGGGGTTCCCGCACGGCGCCCGTTAGCCTTCGCGGAGACGTGACGGCGGGGCCGGTTCATCGGCTCCCGGTGGAGAGAACGGGGTTCGGGTGGCCTTCGGGTGGCGGTGTACCGGGGTCGCGTGGCCGGGGGACGAGCCGCGGTTGGGGTGGAGCAAGGGCGCCGAGCGGCGGGTGAGCGTTCTCGCGTACGGGGGCGGGTTCGGGTTCCGGGCGGTGGGGGAGCGGCACTGTGTGGGGGCCCGGGGGAACGTGTGCCCCCTGGGGGCCGTGGTGTCCGTGCGCAGTACCGGGGCCCGGTGCCCGGAGTGTGCGCGGCTGGACCGAGCGCATTCGGTGGCCGCCGACACGCTGCTGGACGACCCGCGTACGTACCGCGTGTATCTCGCCTGGTTCGGGCCCGGCATGGTCAAGGTCGGGATCACCCGGGAGGAGCGGGGCGCCGCCCGGCTGCGGGAGCAGGGGGCCGTGGCGTTCACCTGGCTCGGGCGCGGGCCCCTCATGGCGGCCCGGCGGACCGAGGAGGTGCTGCGGGCCGCCCTCGGGGTGCCGGACCGGATCCCGTACGCCAGGAAGCGGGCCGTACGCGGGCAACTTCCGGGTGAGCAGGAGCGGTCGGCCGAGGTGGTGGAGTTGTACGGGCGGGCCGCCGCGCTTGAAGGGCGTGGGTGGCCCGAGTCGTTGGAGCCCCTGCCTCTTGAAGTCGTCGATCATGCGGAAATCTTCGGGCTGGAGCGCTCGGCCGCCGCCGCGCGGTCCGTGAGTGAGCTGGTCGACGGGGGCGTGGTCGCCGGGCGGTTGGTGGCCGCCGCCGGGCCCGATCTTCACCTTGCCGTGGAAGGGGGCGGTGGCGGTAGTGGTGGCGTGGTCGTGCTGGATACGCGGCTGATCACCGGGTGGGAGCTCGCCGCCGTGGACCCGGCAGCGGCGAACGATGTACGTGTCCCCCTCATCGACATCGGGGGCGGCGGCGTGCAGGGTGGGTTGTTCTGACCTTGCCGGGGTCGGATCAGCCGTCGAAGGAGTCTGTGCGTGGAAGCCGAGAGCCATGACGTCGTGCGGTTCTGGGAGCGGCTCGGGCTGCCCGGCATCATCGACGTGCACACCCACTTCATGCCCGAGCAGGTCCTGCGCAAGGTGTGGGCCTACTTCGACTCCGCCGGGCCGCTCACCGGTCTGGAGTGGCCGATCACCTACCGGTACGAGGAGGAGCAACGGCTGTCCGTGCTGCGGTCGTTCGGGGTCCTCCGCTTCACCTCCATGCTCTACCCGCACAAGCCCGGCATGGCCCGCTGGCTCAACGACTGGGCCGCCTCTTTCGCCGCCCGGACGCCCGACTGCCTGCACACCGCGACCCTCTTCCCGGAGGAGGGTGTGGAGTTGTACGTGAAGGAGGCCGTCGAGAACGGGGCGCGGGTCTTCAAGTCGCACCTCCAGGTCGGTGCGTACGACGCCAACGACCCCTTGCTGGAAGGGGCTTGGGGGCTGCTCGCGGAGGCCGGGGTCCCGGTGGTTACGCACTGCGGGTCCGGGCCGGCCCCGGGGAGGTTCACCGGGCCCGAACCCATCGGGCGGCTCCTCGCGCGCCACCCCCGGCTGCGGCTGATCGTGGCGCACATGGGGATGCCGGAGTACGGGGAGTTCCTGGCGCTGGCGCAGGCCTACCCGGAGGTGCGGCTGGACACGACGATGGCGTTCACCGACTTCAGCGAGGGGTTCACGCCGTTCCCCGCCGACCAGCGCGGTCGGCTCGCCGATCTCGGGGACCGGATCCTGCTGGGGACGGACTTCCCGAACATCCCGTATCCGTACCTCCACCAGTTGGAGGCGCTGGAGCGGCTGGGGCTGGGGGACGACTGGCTGCGGGCGGTCTGTCACGGGAACGCGGAGGCGTTGTTCGCCGAGGGGCCTTCCTAGGAGTCGCGCCGGTTTCTCAGCCAATTCACAGGAACGGGTCAGGCTTCTCTCACGGGCGCCTCACAGGGTGGTCCCATGACGACGACGACCGCGCCCCAGGGGCGTACCGAACTGCTCAGGCCGGACCGCACGCCCGTGCGCGTCCTGGTCGTGGACGACGAGGCTCCGCTCGCCGAACTGCTCTCGATGGCCCTGCGGTACGAGGGCTGGGAGGTGCGCAGCGCCGGTGACGGGGCCGGGGCCGTACGCGCCGCCCGGGACTTCCGCCCGGACGCGGTGGTCCTCGACGTGATGCTCCCGGACATGGACGGGCTCGCCGTGCTGGGCCGGATCCGCCGCGAGTACTCCGACGTGCCCGTCCTCTTCCTGACCGCCCGGGACGCCGTGGAGGACCGGATCGCCGGGCTCACGGCGGGCGGCGACGACTACGTGACCAAGCCGTTCAGCCTGGAGGAGGTCGTGGCCCGGCTGCGCGGGCTGATCCGCCGCTCCGGTACGGCACTCGCGGCCGAGCGCAGCCAGTCGACGCTCACCGTCGGGGACCTGGTGCTGGACGAGGACAGCCACGAGGTGAGCCGGGGCGGGGACGCGATCCACCTGACCGCCACGGAGTTCGAGCTGCTGCGGTTCCTGATGCGCAACCCGCGCCGGGTGCTCAGCAAGGCGCAGATCCTGGACCGGGTCTGGAACTACGACTTCGGCGGCCAGGCCAACGTCGTCGAGCTCTACATCTCCTACCTCCGCAAGAAGATCGACGCCGGACGGACGCCGATGATCCACACCCGGCGCGGGGCGGGGTATCTGATCAAGCCCGGTGAGTAGCCGCCCGGGCGCCAAGGGCGGCAGGGGCGTGCTGCGACGGCCCTGGACCCTGCGGACCCGGCTCGTCGTGGCCGCCGTCTCCCTCATCGCCGTCGTCGCGGCCGCCATCGGGTCCGTCACCGCCATCGCCTTCCACAGCTACATGTACGACAAGCTGGACGACCAGCTGCACTCCATCGCCGTACGCGCGGAGCGGCCGCCCGGCCCCCAGCCGGTGCCCGACGCCCTGCGCGAGGCGGGTCGGCTCGGGTTCGTCGGCGGGGGCGGGCAGCCGCTCGGCACGTTCGGGGCGCTCGTCGGGGACGACGGGGACGTCACCGCTTCGAAGGTCGTCGAGGACAGCGGGCTGCGCTCCCAGGAGAGCGCGAAGCCCCTGACCGGGCAGCAGCAGCGCGCACTGGAGGCCGAGGCCCCGGAGACCGGCGAGGGGACCCGGAGCGTCGAGCTGCCCGGCCTCGGCGGCTACCGGGTGGAGGCCGCCACCACCGCCGAGGGCCGGACCGTCCTCGTCGGGATTCCCACCGCCGAGGTGAGCGGGGCGCTGAACACCCTGATCCTCGTCGAGGTCTGCGTCACCGCCGCCGGGCTCATCGCCGCCTCCCTCGCGGGCACCGTCCTCGTCGGCGTCGCCATGCGCCCGCTGCGCCGGGTCGCCGCCACCGCCACCCGGGTCGCCGAACTCCCACTGCACAGCGGTGAGGTGGCGCTCCTGGAGCGCGTTCCGGACGCCGAGGCCGATCCCCGTACCGAGGTCGGGCAGGTCGGCGCCGCGCTCAACCGGATGCTGGGGCACGTCGGTTCGGCGCTGGCGGTGCGCCAGGAGAGCGAGACACGGGTGCGGCAGTTCGTCGCCGACGCCAGCCATGAGCTGCGCACCCCGCTGGCCTCGATCCGCGGGTACGCCGAGCTGACCCGGCGCGTGACCGGCCGGGAGCCGTCGGACTCCGGCTCCGTCACCCGGCACGCGCTGGGGCGGATCGAGTCGGAGGCGGACCGGATGACGGGTCTGGTGGAGGATCTGCTGCTGCTGGCCCGGCTCGACGCCGGACGCCCGCTCTCGTACGAGAGCACCGATCTGCTGCCGTTGGTCGTGGACGCGGTCAGCGATGCCCGGGTGGCGGACGCCGCCACCGAGGCTGACGCCCTCCACCACTGGCGGCTCGATCTGCCCGACGAGCCCGCCGGGCCCGTGACCGTACGCGCCGATCCCGCCCGGCTCCAGCAGGTGCTGGTCAACCTGCTGGCCAACGCCCGCACCCACACCCCGCCGGGGACCACCGTCACCGTCTCCGTACGGCGGGCGCCCGCGCGTGCCGGGGGACCGGTCACCCTGGAGGTGCGGGACGACGGGCCGGGCATCCCGGCCGAACTGCTGCCGCACGTCTTCGAGCGGTTCGCCCGCGGTGACGCCTCCCGATCACGCGTTGCCGATGCCGGCGCCGATGCCGCAGCCGCAGCCGGAAAGGCCACCGGCTCGACCGGCCTCGGTCTCGCCATCGTGCAGGCCGTCGTCTCTGCGCACGGCGGGCGCGTACGGGTGGACTCCGCGCCGGGCCGGACGGTGTTCGCGGTCGAGCTGCCTGCGGAAGCCGGCCCGTACGAGCACTCACAGGGCAGGGACAGGCTCACCACACCGGTGTGACAGCGCGGTCGGTGAACGTCGGTGCATGACCACCGACAGCCTCCGGAGCGGCCCCGGCGCCAACGGCCGCACCAGCGGAGACCGCGCCCGTCTGCCGGTCCGGGAACACCTCCCGGCCTGCGGTCCGGCCGCCGCCTCCGGCGTCCCCGTGCTCGATGTCGTCGTCCCCGTGTACAACGAGGAGAAGGACCTCCGCCCCTGCGTCCTGCGCCTCCACGACCACCTCTCCCGCACCTTCCCGTACGCCTTCCGCATCACCGTCGCGGACAACGCCAGCACCGACGCCACCCCCGCCGTCGCGGCCGCGCTCGCGGCGGAGCTGCGCGGGGTGCGGTACGTGCGGCTGGAGGAGAAGGGGCGCGGGCGGGCGCTGCGTACCGTCTGGTCGGACTCCGACGCCCCGGTCCTCGCCTATATGGACGTCGACCTCTCCACCGACCTCAACGCCCTGCTCCCGCTGGTCGCCCCGCTGATCTCAGGCCACTCCGACCTGGCCATCGGCTCGCGGCTCGCACGGAGTGCGCGGGTGGTGCGCGGGTCGAAGCGGGAGTTCATCTCGCGCGCCTACAACCTCATCCTGCGCTCCTCCCTCGCCGCCGGATTCAGCGACGCCCAGTGCGGGTTCAAGGCGGTCCGCAGCGAGGTGGCCGAACGGCTGCTGCCGATGGTGGAGGACAGCGGCTGGTTCTTCGACACCGAGCTGCTGGTCCTCGCCGAGCGGGCCGGGCTGCGCATCCACGAGGTGCCCGTCGACTGGATCGACGACCCCGACTCGACCGTCCACATCGTGCGGACGGCGACCGAGGACCTGAAAGGCGTGTGGCGGGTGGGGCGGGCGCTCGCCGTGGGCGCGCTGCCGCTGGACCGGCTGGCCCGGCCCTTCGGCGACGACCCGCGTGACCGGGCGCTGACCGGCGTGGAGCGAGGACTGGCCCGCCAGCTCGTCGGGTTCTGTGTCGTGGGCGTGCTCTCCACCCTCTTCTACCTGGCCCTCTACTCCCTCTTCCGGCTCGGCGTCGGCCCGCAGCTCGCCAACGGCGGCGCGCTCCTCGTCTCCGCCGTCGCCAACACCGCAGCCAACCGGAGGCTCACCTTCGGCGTCCGCGGCCGGGACGGAGCTGTCCGCCATCAGGCCCAGGGCCTCGTCGTCTTCGCCATCGGCCTCGCCCTGACCAGCGGCTCCCTCGCGGCGCTCGGCGCGGCCACCGGCTCGCCGTCGCACTCCACCGAGCTGGCCGTCCTGATCACCGCCAACCTCGCCGCCACCGTGCTGCGCTTCCTGCTCCTGCGCGCCTGGGTCTTCCCGGCCCGCGCCTGCCCCGAACCCGAGGACGTCCGATGACCACGACGACCGTCGTACCTCCGATCCCGGTGCCCGCGCCGCCCGAACGCGTCGGCGGCCCCCGCTGGGCGCGCCCCGCGCTGTACGGGCTCCTGCTGGCCGTCGCGCTCGCCTACTTCTTCAACCTCAGCGCCTCCGGTTACGCCAACTCCTTCTACTCCGCCGCCGTCCAGGCGGGCAGCCAGAGCTGGAAGGCCTTCTTCTTCGGCTCGCTGGACTCCGCGAACGCCATCACCGTCGACAAGCCCCCCGCCGCCCTCTGGCCGATGGCCCTGTCGGTGCGGCTCTTCGGGCTCAACTCCTGGGCGGTCCTTGCCCCTCAGGTACTGATGGGCGTCGCTACGGCCGCCGTGCTGAACACCGCCGTACGCCGTCGCTTCGGGCCGGTCGCCGGGCTGATCGCGGTGGGCGTGTTCGCGCTGACGCCCGTCGCCGCGCTGATGTTCCGCTTCAACAACCCGGACGCGCTGCTCGCCCTGCTGATGACCGTCACCGTGTGGTGCGTGCTGCGGGCGCTGGAGCAGGGGCGGACGAAGTGGCTGCTGTGGGCGGGGGCCGCGGTCGGGTTCGCGTTCCTGACGAAGACCCTCCAGGCGTTCCTGATCCTGCCGCCGTTGGCCGTGCTGTACGCGGTGTGCGCCCCCGTTCCCGTACGGAAGCGGCTCGGCCAACTCGCCCTCTCCACGCTGACGATGGTCGTCGCCGGTGGCTGGTGGGTGGCGATCGTGGAGCTGATGCCCGCTTCCTCGCGGCCGTACGTCGGTGGCTCGCAGAACAACTCGTTCCTGGAGCTCACCTTCGGCTACAACGGGCTCGGCCGGCTCAACGGTGAGGAGACCGGGAGCGTCGGGGGCGGTGGCCGTGGGGGCGGAGGTGGCGGCGGCTGGGGCGAGACCGGGATCGGGCGGATGTTCAACTCCGAGGTCGGCGGCCAGATCGCCTGGCTGCTGCCCGCCGCGTTGATCCTGCTGGTGGCCGGTCTCTGGCTGACCCGGAAGGCCGGGCGGACCGACTCCGCGCGGGCCGCGTTCCTCGCCTGGGGCGGGGCGCTGGTCATGACGGCCGCGGTGTTCAGCTTCATGGCCGGGATCTTCCACCAGTACTACACGGTGGCCCTCGCCCCGTACATCGCGGCGCTCGTCGCCATGGGGGTGGCGGTGCTGTGGGAGGAGCGGAACGCCTGGTGGCCGAGGGCGGTGCTCGCGGGCACGGTCGTCGTGACGGTGGTCTGGGCGTATGTCCTGCTGGGCCGTACCCCGGAGTACCTGCCGTGGCTGCGGTGGGCGGTTCTGGTGGGCGGGGTTGTGGGGGCGCTCGGGCTGCTGGCCGTAGGCCGGTGGGGGGGCCGGAGCCTGGCCCTCGCGGTGGTGGGGCTCAGCTTCGCCGCCTCGCTCGCGGCGCCGACGGCGTACACGCTGAGCACCCTGAACTCCGGGCACCAGGGGTCGATCGTGACCGCCGGTCCGTCGGGCGGGGGCGGTATGGGCGGACCGGGGGGTGGCGGCCGGGGCGGCGGTCCCGGTGGCCTCGGCGGCGGCGGTGGCGATGACGGGCGTGGGCAGCGAGCGGGGATGCAGCCGCCTGGCGGGCAGGGGCAGTCCCCTGGTCAGGGCCAGGGTCAAGGGCAGAGCCAGGGCGGTCAGCAAGGCAACGCGCCCGGTGGCATGCCCACCATGCCGGGCGGAACCACCCCCGGCGGAACCGCTCCCGGCACTGCCGGCGAGGGCGGGGCGTTCGGCGGTGGCGGAGGCGGCGGTATGGGCGGGCTGCTCAACGGCGCGTCCGTCTCCACCGAGGCGAAGGCGCTCCTGGAGAAGGACGCGGCCGCCTACACCTGGGCCGCCGCAGCCGTCGGCGCGCAGAACGCGGCCGGCTACCAGCTCGCCACCGGCGAACCGGTGATGGCCATCGGCGGGTTCAACGGCAGCGACCCGTCACCGACGCTCGCCCAGTTCAAGAAGTACGTGGCGGAGGGGAAGGTCCACTACTTCGTCTCGGGCGGAACGGGCGCAGGCATGGGCGGCGAAGGCATGGGCGGAGGCGTCGGAGGCGGCGGCAACGGGACCTCGTCCCAGATCTCCTCCTGGGTGACGGAGAACTTCACCGAGGTCACCGTCGGCAGCTCCACCTTCTACGACCTGACGAAGCCGGTCGGCTGAAGGCGGGGGGCGTACGCGGCCGGGCTCAGAACCCGGCCGCGTACGTCCAGAAGTCCCGCATCATGCTGGGCGCCACCGGCCCGCCCAGTTCCATCTGGGTGAGCAGGACGGCGACCGTGCCAGTGGCCGGGATGACGTGGGCCGTGGTGCCGGTGCCGCCGATCCAGCCGTAGCGGCCGAGCACGTTCCACGGGGCGGTGATCTCGACGTCCACCGAGCCGCCGAACCCCCAGCCCTGGCCCTCCGTGAACAGGCCGCTCGCCGCGCGCTGGTCCGGGGTCAGCTGGTCGGTGACCATCTGCCGCACCGACTCGCCGGCCAGTACGCGCCGGCCGTCGTCCGCCAGGCCTTCGGCCAGCAGCATCCGGCCGAAGGCGTACCAGTCGTCGACGGTCGAGACCAGGCCGCCGGCGCCGGACGGGAAGGCGGGCGGACTGCTCCACTGCCCGTCCGGGGCGTCGACCAGCTCCAGGCCGCCGCCCTCCCCGGCCCGGTAGTAGCCGGTGAACCGGTCCAGGGCGCCGGGCTCCACGGAGAACCCGGTGTCCGTCATCCCGAGGGGCTCGAACAGCCGCTCCGCCAGGTACGCGGGCAGCGGGCGGTCGGCGACCCGGGCGATCAGGACCCCGAGGATGTCGGAGCACGTGTTGTAGAGCCAGCCGTCGCCCGGCTGGTGCAGCAGCGGGATCCGGGAGAGCGCGGCCATCCAGGCGTCGGGGGCGGGCACGGCCTGCGGCTGCGGCGGGCCCTGTTTCAGCTCGGCGAACAGCGGGGCGACGGCCGGGAGCGAGAAGTCGGACGGGAAGCCGTATCCGGCCCGGAAGGTCAGCAGGTCCAGGAGGGTGACCGGGCGGACCGCCGACACCACGTCGTCGACCGGGCTCCGCGGGGTCCGGACGACCAGCGGCGAGGACAGCTCGGGGAGCCACGCGGCGACCGGGTCGGCGGGGGCGATCAGGCCGTCCTCGACCAGGGTCATGGCGGCCGCCGCGACGACCGGCTTGGTGATCGAGGCGATCCGGAAGACCGAGTCCCGCCGCATGGGCGCCGTCCCGGCGAGCGTGGCCGAGCCGGCCGCAGCCACCTCCACCCGATCGCCCCGGGCGACCAGCGCCACAGCGCCCGGCGCCGGTCCCCCGGAGATGTGGGAGTCCAGCAGTTCCTGCAGTCCGTGCGGGGTGCTCATGGTCGGCCTCTCTCCGGTACCGCGTGCTCTGTCATGAGTCCGCCCTCTTTGGTGCGTCCCCCCGTGGGCAGCGGTCCGTGAGCGGTGCTCGGACTGTAGGACGTCATCGGGCGCCGAAAGAAAGCGCCACGACCGTAAAAGAGAGACTCCGGAACCTCCCCTGCCTCATCGCCCCCGCAGCACCAGGTCCGCCACGACCGCCCGGTGGTCCGAGGCGACGCTCTCCGGCACCCACGCGCGCCGCACCTGGGCCGCCTTCGACACCGCCACGTAGTCGATGCGCTTGACCGGGTCCTGCGCCGGGAAGGTCGGCGCCCCCGGACCGGCGTCCGTCAGCTCCGCCCACAGCGGGGCCAGCTCGGGGGCGCCGGGCTCCGCGTTGAAGTCGCCGAGCAGGATCTTCGGGCCCCGGTCCTCGGCCATGATCCGCCGGGTGTCGGCGACCTGGGCGACGCGTACGGCGGGGTCCGGGCGGTAGTCGAGGTGGGTCACGTAGACGTGTACGGGGTGCCCCTTCACCCGTACGACGACCTCGCCGAACCCCGGGGCGGGGGCGGGGACCGGGTTCGGGGCCTGGGTCGAGAGCCGGGTGATCTCGTGGTTCTCGGCGCTCAGGATCCGGTACCGGGACAGCACCGCCACCCCGTACTCCGCCCGTGGCCCGCCCGGTTCGGCGGGATCCAGGCTGTAGATCGGGGCGAAGAACACGTACATGCCCAGCCGCTCGGCCAGCTCGCCCGCGAGATCCCGCCACTCACTGCGGGCACCCCAGTGCCGGTCGACCTCCTGGAGGCCGATCACATCCGCCTTCAGCGAGCGCAGTTCCGCCGTCTGGCGGTCGAGGTCGAAGACGTTGTCCGCGCCCGCCCCGGCGTGCACGTTGTACGTGACGACCCGCAGCGGGACGTGCGGCCGGGAGGCCGCAGCAGCGGGCGATCCGAGTAATGCGCCCAACAGGGCGGTGGCGAGGAGAAGTTGCGGGAGACGGATACGGCGACGCAGTGACATGGCTCTCCAGACGACGACGGGGACGGCACACAGGCCGAATTCGAGTTGTACGCCGTACAGGGAGTGCCCTACGGTGTACAACGCTCACGTCCTATACACCGTAGAACCCACCGGCCGTCAAGGCATCGAGCCGCGCCGGAGACCCAGGAGCCCGCATGACGGCGCCCGCCGCACAGCGACCCGACCTCGCCCCCCAGGGGCACCCGCAGCGCTGGCTGATCCTCGGCGTCATCTGCCTCGCCCAGCTCACCGTGCTGCTCGACAACACCGTCCTCAACGTCGCGATCCCCTCCCTCACCACGGAGCTCGACGCCTCCACCGCCGACGTGCAGTGGATGATCAACGCCTACTCGCTCGTCCAGTCCGGCCTGCTGCTCACCGCCGGCAGCTCCGCCGACCGCTACGGACGCAAGAAGATGCTGGTCGTGGGCCTCGCCCTGTTCGGCATCGGTTCGCTGGCGGCCGGGCTCGCCCAGTCCTCCGGCCAGCTCATCGCGGCCCGCGCCGGCATGGGGATCGGGGGCGCGCTGCTGATCACCACCACCCTCGCCGTCGTCGTCCAGATCTTCGACGACTCCGAGCGGGTCAAGGCGATCGGCCTCTGGTCGACCGTCAACTCCCTCGGGTTCGCAGCGGGGCCGCTCGTCGGCGGGGTCGTGCTCGACCACTTCTGGTGGGGCGCGATCTTCCTCATCAACATCCCGGTCGCCCTGATCGGCCTGGTCGCCGTCGTCCGACTCGTACCGGAGTTCAAGAATCCGCGCGGGGAGCGGCCCGACCTGCTCGGCGCACTGCTCTCCACGATCGGGATGACCGCGGTCGTGTTCGCGATCATCTCCGGGCCCGAACACGGCTGGACGTCGGCCCGGGTGCTGCTCACGGCGTTCACCGGGGTCGCCGTGCTCGCAGGGTTCGTCCTGTGGGAGCTGAACATCCCGCACCCCATGCTCGACATGCACTTCTTCCGGAACCAGAAGTTCATCGGCGCGGTGGCGGGCGCGATCCTGGTCGCCTTCGGGATGGGCGGTTCGCTCTTCCTGCTCACGCAGCACCTTCAGTTCGTCCTCGGGTACGGGCCGTTGGAGGCGGGTCTGCGTACGGCGCCGATGGCGCTCACCGTGGTCGCCCTCAACCTGACCGGTCTGGGCGCCCGGCTCGTCCCGAGGATGGGGACGCCCGCCACCATCGCGGCGGGGATGAGCGCTCTGGCGGCCGGTCTCGCGGCCATCGCCGTGCTCGGCCGCGACGGGTACACCGGGATGCTGTTCGGCCTGGTCGTGATGGGCGTGGGGATCGCCCTCGCGATGCCCGCCATGGCCAACGCCATCATGAGCGCCATCCCGCCGGAGAAGGCCGGGGTGGGCGCGGGGGTCAACGGCACGCTCGCGGAGTTCGGCAACGGGCTCGGGGTCGCGGTGCTCGGCGCGGTCCTGAACATCCGCTTCGCCACCCTCGTACCGGCCGCCGTCGGCGCGGCGTCGCTGCCCGCCGCGCTGGCCGCCGCCGACGGGCCGGGGGAGCGCGAGACGATCAAGGGCGCCTTCGCCTCGGGCCTGGAGGCCAGCCAGCTGGTCGGCGCGGTCGCGGTGCTGGCGGGCGGCCTGCTCGCGGCGCTGCTGCTGCGCCGGGCCGAACGGGTGGATGCGGCAGGGCACCCGGCCCCGAAGGAGGCGGCTGCGGCTGCCGGAGGCCGGGCAGACTCGACGGGACCGGCGGCATAGCATCGGAGGGGACGCGCGTACCGGACCGTGGACGTCCGGTACGCCGCCCTACCGGCAGGGCAAGTCGGGGCAGGCCGTACTGGCAGGGCAGTCAGGGCCGTACGCCCGCACAGGCCGACCGTACCGGCAGGGCAGGACCGTACCGGCGGGGGCGGTCCCCGCAAGAGGAGGAGAGTGCGCCATGGTGTCCGCGTCCGACCGTGTGACGGACCCCGCGAAGAACCCCGCGCGGACCAGCGTGTGGCTCGACCGGCGGGCCCCTTCGCGCACCCGCAGGACCGAGTCCCCGGCGGGCCTGGACCGGAACCGGATCACCGAGGCGTCGGTGCGGCTGCTGGACGCCGAGGGCCTCGCCAAGTTCTCCATGCGCCGGCTCGCCGCCGAACTGGACGTCACCGCGATGTCCCTCTACTGGTACGTGGAGACCAAGGACGACCTCCTGGAGCTGGCGCTCGACTCGGTCTACGCGGAGATCGCCCCGCCGCGCGAGGACGCCGACTGGCGGGACCGGCTGCGCGAGCTCGCCCGCAGCTACCGCGAACTGATCGTCCGCCACATCTGGATCTCCCCGCTCGCCGGGACCTTCCTCAACATCGGCCCGAACTCGGTGCTGTTCTCGTCCGCCGTCATGGACGTCATCCGGGCCACCGGCCTGCCCCTGGAACGGCAGACGGGCGCGCTCTCGGCGTGCTTCCAGTTCGTGTACGGATTCGGCACCGTCGAGGGCCACTTCAAAGCGCGGTGCGACGCGACCGGGCTCACCCAGGACGAGTACCACCGGCACGCGATGGGCACGATCCGGGCCCAGCCGCACCTGAGGAAGATCGTCGAGTCCTCCGACGACCTGATGGCGGCGCGCGGCGGCGACACGGTCGAGGAGATGCGCGAACGGGACTTCGTCTTCGCGCTGGACCTGCTGATCGCGGGCATCGAGGCGATGCGCGCGCGGGCGGGCTCCCCTACGACGGCTCAGTAACCGCGCCCCGTGTCCACCGCCAGCTCCGGTCGCCGTCCCGCCGCCACGGCCTCCCAGCACGCGGTGAAGTCCCGGGTCACGTCCGCGTCGGCGGTGATCCCCGCGGAGTGCGAGGTGATCACCGTGCGGGGCAGCCGCCAGACCGGGTCCGCGGGCGCGGCGGGCTCCTCGGGCAGCACGTCCAGCACCGCGCTCCGCACCCCGCCGCCCCGCAGCGCGGTCTCCAGCGCCCCCATGTCCACCGTCGCGCCCCGGCCCACGTTGACGAACGTCGCCCGCCGCACCGCCGCGAACCGACCCGCCCCGAAGAAGCCCTCCGTCGCCCCGGTCAACGGCAGGGCGGAGATCACCCACCGGGCGCCCGCCAGCTCCCCGGCGTCCTCGTCCGCCCCGATCACCCGGTCGAAGCCCGGCGGGGGCGGCCCGGTCCGCGCGGTGCGGGCCACGCCCACCGTGCGCACACCACAGCCGCGCAGCAGCCCGGCGACGGCCCCGCCGATCCGCCCGGTGCCGTAGACCAGGGCGGTCTGCCCGGCGACCAGCTCGGAGGGGAGGCGGCGCCACTCGGCCCGGGCGTGCTGGGCGGTGAACTCGGGGACGGACTGGCACTCGGCGAGCACCCAGCCCAGGACGTACTGGGCGATCCGCTCGCCCATCCGCCCGACGGTCCGGGTCAGCAGCGCCCCGGCGGGCCAGGGTGCTGCGGCGAGCAGCGGGTCCGTACCGGCGTTGACGCTGTGGAACCAGAGCAGCCGGTCGGTACGCAGCGCACCGGGCAGCGCGGCCCCCACGCAGAGGAGCGGCCCGGCGGCCGGCTCCCCGTCCCCCAGGGGCTCGGCACCCCGGCCGGTGATCCGCTCCAACTCCCGTACGAGAGGGGCGCTCAGCTCGGGAGCGACCAGCAGCCGGGCCCGCGCGAGGAGGTCACTAGCGGGCACCACCCCCGGCACCCCCGGCACCGCGCCTGTCACGCGCCCGGTGCCAGGTGGGCCGGGAAGCCGCCGGTCGCTACGGGGCCCCAGCGCTCCGGGGTGACCCGGATGATCGACTTGCCCTGCTTCACCATGGCGGCCCGGTACTCGTCCCAGTCCGGGTGCTCACCGGAGATGTTCCTGAAGTACTCGACGAGCGGCTCGACCGATTCGGGGACGTCGAGCACCTCCGCCGAGCCGTCGATCTGCACCCACGGCCCGTCCCACGCGTCGGAGAGGACGATCACGCTGACCCGCTCGTCGCGCTTGGCGTTGCGGGTCTTGGCGCGTTCCGGGTACGTCGACATGACGATCCGGCCCGAGTCGTCGACCCCGCAGGTCAGCGGGGAGCCCTGGGGGCGGCCGTCGGCCCGGGTGGTGAGCAGGATCGCCCGGTGCCGGGGCCGTACGAACGCCAGCAACTCATCGAGTTCCACGGCGCTGTTGGTCGCGATATTGGGAGCCATGCCCACCACCCTACGACCGCCCCCGGTCACTGCTGGGGCAGCGCCTCGCCCTGGACCGCCTGGATGTCCAGCTCCACGCGCAGGGTCGTGCCGATCGCGGAGATGCCCGCCTGGACGACCTGGTTGTAGTTCATCGCGAAGTCGTCCCGGCGCAGCTCGGCGGTGGCGTGGAAGGCGGCGCGCACCCCGCCCCACGGGTCGGGCCCGGTGCCGAGGTAGCTGAGGTCCAGGCCGACCGGGCGGGAGACGCCGTGCATGGTCAGCTCGCCGTGGACGCTCCAGCGGTCGGGGCCGGCCGGGGTGAGGCCGGTGGAGCGGTAGGTGATCTCCGGGTACCGGTCCACGTCCAGGAAGTCGGGCGAGCGCAGGTGTTTGTCGCGCATGCCGTTGCCGGTGTCGATGCTCGCCGCGCCGATCACCGCGTCGACCCGGGAGCGGGAGACGTCCTCGGCGATCGTGATCCGGCCGCCGAAGTCGGTGAACCGGCCGTGCACGCTGGAGATCCCCAGGTGCTGGGCGACCGCGCCGACCGAGGAGTGGGCCGGGTCCAGGGACCAGGCGCCCGGCGGCGGGAGCTCCACCCCGCCCTGGCGGGCCAGCACGATCTGCCCGCCCTCGATCCGGCCGCTCGCCGTGACGAGGGCGGTGGAGGCGGTGGGGGCGTACCCGACCGCCGTCACGATCACCGTGTACGCGCCGGCCGGCAGGGACCCGTCCGTGCGGACGGCCCCGTCCTCGTCGGCCGCGGCCCGCAGCACCTGGGTGCCGGTCATGTCGGTGACCGTCACGACGGCGTGCTGGACCGCCCAGCCGTCCCGCGTCCGTACCTGTGCGCGAAGTCCCATCCGTATCTCTTCTCCTAGCTCGATGACCCGCGGGCGGCCTGGTCCGCCGCCCCGGGGCACATGAGTCGGGCCCCGGGGCGAACACGGCAGGCCGTCCCCTGCCTGCCGTACCCACCACCGGGGCCCATTTCCACCCGGTCGCGACAGCCTCTCCGCAAGAAGTGCCGTCCGACCAGGGGTCTTCGCGATCCCTTCACGTGTTCACGCGCATCCCTATAGGTGCACGCGCGCCCGTACTGAAGGGATCGATCCGACGGGGTCTATCCGTCGGGGTCTATCCGTCGGGGTCGATCACTCGCCCGGGTGGGCGAGTTCGATGTCGTGCCCGTCGACTCCCGGACCGCTGACGGTGAGGGATCCGGCCACCGGCGGGTAGCCGGTCGCGATGACCGAGTACTCGCCCGCGTCCAGGTCGGTGAAGGCGTACGCGCCGTCCTCGCCGGTCGTCGCGGTGGCGACCACGTTGCCCGCCGCGTCGATCAGCGTGACCCGGGCGTCGGCCAGCGGGGCCCGGGCGGACCCGGCCCGTACGACACCCCGCACCAGCGCACCGGACCGCAGTGCGGCCTCGACGCGGGTGACGCCCTGGCCGCCGATCTCCACCGGCAGCGCCAGCGGGCGGAACCCGGCCGCGTTGACCGCGACGGTCACGGAGCCCGGGACCAGCTCGCCGAACGCGAACTCCCCGGCCTGACCGGACGTCCCGGTGGCCAGCACATCGCCGCGTACGTCGGTCACGATGACCATCGCGCCCTCGACCGGCGTACCGGCTTCCGCGGCCCTGACGCTTCCGGCCAGTCCGCTCGTACCGGAGAGCAGGATGTCGAAGGCCAGCGGCTCCTCGCCGACGACCACCGTGGACGCCTGCGGCTGGAAACCGTCGGCGGAGGCGATCAGGACGTAGCTGCCGGAGCCCGGCGCGTCCAGGGTGTACCCGCCGTCGGTCCGGGCGACGGAACGCCCCAGCTGCCGGCCGCCCAGCGAGATCAGGGTGACGGCCGCACGGGAGACCGGAGCCCCTTCGGCGCCGCGCACCACACCGCGTACGGGAGTGCCGTGGACGGTGTTGTACGGGGCTTCGTCGGCCACGGTGGCCGTGTCGACGGAGGTGACCCCGGCCGTGCCCCCGGAGACGGACCCGACGGTACCCACGGCACCAGCGGCACCCACGGCAACGGGGGCCTGCGCCTCCACGGGGGCGGCCTCGTGGGGAGCGTCCTCCGTCTGCGGGCTGTCGTTGCCGGCACTGGTCTTCAGAGCGACCTCCTTGATGAAGAGCGTCACGATGAAGGCGACCAGCGCGCACGGAGCGGCGTAGAGGAAGACGTCGCCGACGCCGTGCCCGTACGCGGCCTCCATGACCAAGCGGAACGGCTCGGGCAGCTTGTCCAGGTCGGGGATGCCCCCGCCGCCGGTACCGCCGTGGCCGAGCTTGGCGCCCTCGGGGCCGAGGTCGGCGAGGCCGTCCTTGACGTACTGCGTGACGCGGTTGCCGAGGACGGCGCCGAGCGCCGAGACGCCGATCGCGCCGCCGAGGGACCGGAAGAAGGTGACGACGGAGCTCGCGGAACCGAGGTCCTCGGGAGCGACCTGGTTCTGCGTCGCGAGGACCAGGTTCTGCATCATCATGCCGATGCCGAGACCCATGACGAACATGTAGACCGCGACGTGCCAGTACTCGGTGTCGTACCGGATCGTGCCGAGCAGCCCGAGCCCCGCGGTGACCAGGAAGCCACCGCTGACCAGCCACGCCTTCCAGCGGCCCGTCTTGGTGATGACCTGGCCGGAGATGGTCGAGGAGAGGAAGAGGCCCGTGATCATCGGGATGGTCATGACGCCGGACATCGTCGGCGACTTGCCGCGCGCGAGCTGGAAGTACTGGCTGAAGAAGACCGTGCCCGCGAACATCGCGATACCGACGAAGAGCGAGGCGATGGACGCCAGCGTGATGGTGCGGTTGCGGAAGAGGCGCAGCGGGATGATCGGTTCCTTGGCCCGCGACTCGATGAAGACGAAGATCAGGCCGAGCAGGACCGAGCCCGCGACCATGACGTACGTCTGCCACGACAGCCAGTCGTACTTGTCACCTGCGAAGGTCACCCAGACCAGCAGGAGCGAGACGGCGGCGCTGATGAAGAACGCGCCGGTCCAGTCGACCTTGACGCCCTCGCGCTTGACGACCGGGAGCTTCAGGGTCTTCTGGAGCACGATGAGGGCGATGATCGCGAACGGCACACCCACGTAGAAGCACCAGCGCCAGCCCATCCAGCTGGTGTCGGTGATGACACCGCCGAGCAGCGGGCCGCCGACGGTGGCGACGGCGAAGACCGCGCCCAGGTAGCCGCTGTAGCGGCCGCGCTCGCGCGGGGCGATCATCGCGGCCATCACGATCTGCGCGAGGGCCGAGAGGCCGCCGACGCCGATGCCCTGGACGACCCGGCAGGCGATGAGCATCCCGCTGCTGGTCGACAGACCGGCGACGACCGATCCCAGGACGTAGATAAGCAGGGCTATCTGGACCAGCAGCTTCTTGCTGAACAGGTCCGAGAGCTTGCCCCACAGGGGCGTGGTGGCGGTCATGGCCAGCAGCGAGGCCGTGACGACCCAGGTGTAGGCGCTCTGCCCGCCGCCGAGGTCGGAGATGATCTCGGGGAGGGCGTTGGAAACGACCGTCGACGACAGGATCGCGACGAACATGCCGAGCAGCAGCCCGGTCAGCGCTTCCATGATCTGCCGGTGGGTCATCGGCGTGCCGTCGGGGGCCCCGGAGCCGCTGTGGCCTCCGTGCCCTCCGTGCTTGGCGTGGCCGCCCCGCACACCGGTCGGTGTGGTCGTAGCCATTGAGTTCCTTATCCGTGCGTGTTTGCTTCTGTTAAACAGATGTACGGGTGTACGCGTCGTCGCCGAGCCCGTTCCGGCACTCGCCGGAGTGGCTTCCCGGGGCGCAGCCACCGGGTCCGCGACAGGCGAAGCTGTCGCGCAGCCGGGACAGCAGCGTGTTGAGCCGGCCGACGTCCTCGTCGGACCAGTCGACAAGATTGCGGGCGAACATCTCGGTGGTCCGCCGCGTCAGCTCGTCGAGCTGCGCGTGACCGCCGGGGGTCAGCCGCAGGATGCGGGACCGCTTGTCCGCCGGGTCGGAAGACCGCTCGATCCAGCCGCGCTCGGCCACATGGGCCACGTGGCGACTGGTCACCGACAGGTCCACGGCCATCAGCTCGGCGAGTCTGCTGATCCGCATCTCGCCGTGCCGGTCCAGGAGCGTCAGCACGGCGGCGGAGCCACCGGGACACTCGGGGGGCAGTACGCGGGCGAGTCCCCGCTTGACGGCCCCGACGGCGCTGAGCTGCCGGGCCAGTTCCTCGTACCGACTCCGTGCGGCCACGGGACCCCCCAACGCACTGATGCCTATGTTGTTGCTTAGGGCAACCATAGAAGCCGTTGGTTGCTACAGGCAAACGAAAACGGGCTTGCAGAAGTAAAGGAACGCAAAAGCCTCCGTAGGATCCGGGTCAAGCCCGGTTTCCGTGCGCTCCGCCGCTGGTCGGGAGGGGTGCGGGGTGGCCCGGGGGTTGGGCGGCAGGCCCCGAGTTCGCTAGGGTCCTGCCCCATGGCACACAACCCCCACGCCCCTCAGCCGGGCCCCGAGGGCACCCCTGATCCGGCGGGCAGCACCCAGATGTTCCGCGCCTTCGTCGACGAGGGCGAGCCGCAGCGCCGGCAGCAGCCCGCGGCGACCTCTTCCGGGCCGAAGGCCGGGGTGATCGCGATCGTCGTCGCGGTCGTCGTCGTCCTCGGCGCGGTGGCGTGGCTCGCACTGGGCTGACGCACCGACCCACTCGAAGACGTATGACGGCCTGAACGCCCGTGGGGCGGACGGTGGAACCGCGCCCGCGCGCCCACCGCCCGCCCCACGGGCGTTTCTGCATGCCTTCGCGTCTCCTTCTTGTGATGCCGTGGGCTCACTCCCACACGGCGGAGACGTCCTGGGTCTCGACGCGCATCCCCAGGGGCACCCGCCAGGACTCCAGGCAGACCGTGTACGTCTGTGACCGCGTCGCGCCTGCCGCGATGGGGGCGGGCAGCGGCTGGCTGGACCTGATGGTCGCCCAGTCGACTCCCAGGGCCCCGATGATGTGCGTGGCGAAGGTGATGGTTCCCGAGCGGGCCGGGGTGCCGCCGGTGTTGCGGAAGTCCACGGTGACCTTCTCGCACCACCGCTTGTCCGCCGGCGCACGTTGCGGGGCGCTCAGCTTCAGCGCGGCGGGTGTGGGGGGAGGAGTGGGTCTGGCGGGGGGAGGGCTGGTCGTGCCGCCTCCGCCGCCGGGCTTGGGGCTGCCGGGGGCCGAGGGCGTGGACCCGCTCCCCGGGGGCTTCGCGGGCCGGTCCGGCTTCGCTCCGGTGCCGGTGGTGGCCCCCGGCCCCGACCCGGACCCGCCGGGTGCCCCCGTACGCTCCCCGCTCGCGCCACCTGCTGGGCCGTCTCCCGGGCCGGAACCGGCGGGCTGCGCCCCGGGTCCTCCCGTACGCCCGTCGGCCGCGTCAGCGCCTCCGGCGCCTTCGGGTGGGGCTCCGGGGCTCCGGCTGCCATCACGGCCCCCGGCTCCGCCCCCGCTCCCACCCTCCTCCGCGCCGCCGTCCAACGGGATCAGCGTCACCTTCCCCGAAGGCCCCTCGGCCCCGTCCGCGGACCGCTCGGGCCCACTGCCGGCCGCGCCCACCGCCACGTAACCGTCCCCCGGGCCGCCCCCGCAGCCGACCAGGAGCCCGCCTCCCAGACACAGCGCGACCGCCGAGGCGGCGATCACGGTGCCCCGGCGGCCGTTGGGACCGAGTGTCCGGCGTGCCTGACGTATCCGACGGGTCTGACGCATCTGACGTCGCATCGCGTCAGTGTGTCTGACGCCCCGTCAAATCTGAACCCGCGTGCACGGGCTCACGACGTGACGGGGCTTCCGGCCGGGCCTCAGTCGGAGATGAGCCCTTCCCTGAGCTGGGCGAGGGTGCGGGTGAGCAGCCGGGAGACGTGCATCTGGGAGATGCCGACCTCCTCGCCGATCTGCGACTGGGTCATGTTGGCGAAGAACCGCAGCATGATGATCTGGCGCTCGCGCGGGGCGAGTTTGGCCAGCAGGGGCTTCAGCGACTCGCGGTACTCGACGCCCTCCAGGGCCGCGTCCTCGTACCCGAGGCGGTCGGCGAGGGAGCCCTCGCCGCCGTCGTCCTCGGGCGAGGGGGAGTCGAGCGAGGAGGCGGTGTACGCGTTGCCGACGGCGAGACCGTCGACCACGTCCTCCTCGGAGACCCCGAGGGCCTTCGCGAGCTCCGGCACGGTCGGGGAGCGGTCGAGCTTCTGGGCCAGCTCGTCGCTGGTCTTCGTCAGCGCGAGCCGCAGCTCCTGGAGGCGCCGGGGCACCCGTACGGACCAGGAGGTGTCGCGGAAGAAGCGTTTGATCTCCCCGACGACGGTCGGCATCGCGAACGTCGGGAACTCCACGCCCCGTTCGCAGTCGAACCGGTCGATCGCCTTGATCAGGCCGATCGTGCCGACCTGGACGATGTCCTCCATCGGTTCGTTACGGCTGCGGAACCGCGCCGCTGCGTAACGCACCAGCGGGAGGTTGAGCTCGATGAGCGTGTCCCGCACATAGGTCCGCTCCGGACTGTCCGTTCCCTCGGGACCCGAAGCGGGGCCGAGCGCGGCGAGCCGCAGGAACAGGGAGCGGGACAGAGTGCGGGTGTCGATGGCTTCCGGCGAGCTGGTGAGCACGGCGGGTGCCGGCACGCTCTTCGTGAGCGTGAGCACCTTCGAGCTGCCCTGTTCTGCGGACATGCCACCCCCTTGAGGTCGCGGACGGTCGCGGTGGCCGCGACCATCGGAGGAACGCAGCCTCCACCTGAATACCGGAGGCGGGGCTGCGGCAAACGCGCTTCGAGCAGAATGTCACATGTCGGCAACACGCTGTAGTGACATGTCGACAAGTCAGCGCTGAATCCGCCCTGGAAACAGGGGGTGTAGGGCTTTTATGCCGTCAGAACCGGTCTCTGGAGGGTCTACCCGTTCCGGTTACGCCTCGATCCTGTTTGCGGACCTCAGTCGGGCGAAACTTCTGGCCAGAAGCCTTGACACATGCATCTGGGAGACACCTAGTTCGGCGCTGATCTGAGACTGGGTCAAGTTGCTGTAGTAGCGCAGGAGAAGGATGCGCTGCTCGCGCTCGGGGAGCTGGACGAGGAGGTGGCGTACGAGGTCGCGGTGCTCGACTCCGGCGAGCGCGGGGTCCTCGTAGCCGAGCCGGTCGAGCAGCCCGGGCAGCCCGTCGCCCTCCTGCGCCGCCTCCAGGGAGGTGGCGTGGTACGAGCGCCCCGCCTCGATGCAGGCGAGCACCTCGTCCTCGGAGATCTTCAGCCGCTCGGCGATCTCGGCGGTGGTGGGGGAGCGCCCGTGAGCGGTCGTCAGGTCCTCGGTGGCGCCGGTGACCTGGACCCAGAGCTCGTGCAGCCGGCGGGGGACGTGGACGGTGCGCACGTTGTCGCGGAAGTAGCGCTTGATCTCGCCGACGACGGTGGGCATCGCGAACGTGGGGAACTGGACGCCGCGTTCCGGGTCGAAGCGGTCGATGGCGTTGATCAGGCCGATGGTGCCGACCTGGACGACGTCCTCCATCGGCTCGTTGCGGCTGCGGAAGCGGGCGGCGGCGTACCGGACGAGGGGGAGGTTCGCCTCGATGAGTGCGGCCCGGACGCGGCCGTGTTCCGGGGTGCCGGGCTCCAGGTCCTTGAGCTGACCGAAGAGCACCTGGGTGAGGGCCCTGGTGTCCGCCCCGCGGGTTCTGGCGGGCGGGGTGGTGGGGTCCGGGGTCTCGGTCTGGATCTCCTCGGAGGGGGCCGCCCGGACGGTCTGGAGCGCGGCCGGGGGCGCCGCGGAGGCGGCCGGGGACGGCTGGACGGACTGGGGAGGCACTTGAGGCGCTGTACTGGCCGGCACGGTGACGCCACCCCTTCGCGGTCAACTACGGTCAACTCATCCGTCAAAAGCGGTCATAGCATCACAAGACATGTCCACTGTGTGCAAGCACCGCAAAGTGCCGTGTTGAGGTCATAAGGGTTTAAAAGGTACGAAGAAACCCCCCGCCGGAAGGCGAGGGGTCGGGTGGAGCCGGTCCCGCATTGGCATGCGGGAAGGATTCAGAAGGGGTAGTCCGCGATCACCCAAGTGGCGAATTCGCGCCACTGGCCCGCGGCGGCCTGGTGGGCCGGGTGCTCGATGTAGCGCTTGAGGGCGTCCTCGTCCGCGACGGCGGAGTTGATGGCGTAGTCGTACGCGATCGGCCGGTCGGTGATGTTCCAGGCGCACTCCCAGAACTCCAGCTCCGGAACCTGCCCCGCCAGCTCCCGGAAGGCGCGGTCCCCGGCGACGACCCGCGGATCGTCCCGCTCGACGCCTTCGTTCAGCTTGAACAGGACCAGGTGGCGGATCATCGGTACCCCTACTGCTTCGCTACTTCACCAGTTCGGTCATGAAGTCGCCGACGCCCTGAGCGGCGCTGGAAACGCCTTCGAACCCTACCCCTACGAGGTCGGCGGCCCGTTCGGGCGAGGTGATGATCGTGTACAGCACGAAGACCACCACTATGTAGAGCGCGATCTTCCTCGCTTGCGCCACTGCCCTTGCCTCCCCGTAGACCCCGCCCGGACCTCGCGTGCGATCGGCAGATTGTATCCGCACGTATGGCCGTATCCAGTGGCTGCTCCCGATCACTGATACGCCCTTTAAGGACCTAGGGCCCGCCCATCAAGGCCCTTTGCCCGCCGATGCGGCTTCTGCCCCACGGCAGGATGGATCCCGAGCCCCCGGACCCGGCAGGAACCGGAGGGCCGGAACAGGCCTCTCCGTGGGGTCACCGCCGCGCGACTTCCCCCCTGACCGCGGCGGCCGACCAGGAGCCTGTTCTCATCGGGGGAAGCGGCTTGTCCCCCCGACGCCGCTTCCCCCGACCTGACTTCTCGCGCCGACTTCTCGCGGGTGCACGAAGGCCCGCGGCGAGCTGTCCCGAACGCAGAACACCCCCTTAACCGCGTCTCCGCAGATCAAGGGGGTGTCAGAAGCGGTAGCGGTGGGATTTGAACCCACGGTGACGGGTTACGCCACACTCGCTTTCGAGGCGAGCTCCTTCGGCCGCTCGGACACGCTACCGAGAGAGAGCTTAGACCATCCCGGGGCGTGCACAGAAATCGGTTCTCGGAGGCGGCGCCGTGCCAGGTCAGAGCGTGCGGAAGAACGCCGTCAGCTGGGTCGCGCAGTCGTCCTCCAGGACGCCGGCGACCACCTCCGGGCGGTGGTTCAGGCGGCGGTCGCGGATGACGTCCCAGAGGGAGCCGGCCGCGCCCGCCTTCTCGTCGCGGGCTCCGTAGACGACCCGGGCCACCCGGGACTGGACCAGGGCGCCCGCGCACATCGTGCAGGGCTCCAGGGTGACCACCAGCGTGCAGCCGGTCAGGCGCCACTCGCCGTGGGCCTCGGCCGCCCGGCGCAGGGCCAGGATCTCGGCGTGGGCGGTCGGGTCGCCGGTGGCTTCGCGCTCGTTGTGGGCGGCGGCGAGCTCGGTGCCGTCGGGGCCGAGCACGACGGCGCCGACCGGGACGTCGCCGGCCGACGCCGCCCGCTCGGCCTCGGCCAGGGCGCGGCGCATCGGGGCCTGCCACGGATCGCGTACGGGGTCGGGCTCGGGTACGCGTACGGGATCCGGGACGGGCCGGGGTGAGGGGTCGGGCGGTCGTGCGGTCACCCGCGGACCTTAACGGACGGGGAGGGGAAGGAAACGGACGAGGAGGGGACGGAAATGGACCCGGTCGGGGCCGGAGACCTCCTAGCGGACGGCCTCCAGCACCTCGGCCGCTCCCAGCGCGTCGGCGATCTCCGTCAGCGCGTCGGTTCGCAGCGTCAGCAGGTCCTTCTCGGAGACCCCGAAGTCGGCGAGGATGCCCAGCTCGCCGATCGGGCCCGCCGGCACGGCGTCCGGATCGGAGTCGGCATCGGGGTCGGAATCGGAGTCGGGATGAGAAGGGGGATGGGCTTGCCGGTCGGCGGTGGTTCCGGCCGGGGAGGCCGGCCGGGCCGCCTCGTCCGGGTCGCCGTCCTCCGTGCCGTCGAGGTCGACGAGCTCTTCCAGCGCGGCGATCTCGTCCTCGGCCCCTGGTTCCCGGCCGAGCAGTTCGTCGGTGAGCAGGATCTCCCCGTACGAGGAGCGGGCGGCGGCGGACGCGTCCGAGACGTAGATACGGGGGTCCTCCTCACCGTCCACCCGGAGGATGCCGAACCAGGCGTCCTCCTGCTCGATGTAGACCAGGACCGTGTCCTCGTCCACCGAGGCCTCCTGGGCCAGATCCGTCAGGTCGGACAGGGTCTCCACATCGTCGAGCTCTGTATCGCTCGCTTCCCACCCGTCTTCGGTGCGCGCGAGCAGTGCGGCGAAGTACACCGTGACTCTCCCACTGGTCATAGGCGAATCGGTCCGACGGGAGGGCAGACGGCGATCCGTCTGTCCTGAGCCCCGCCCAATCGGCATCGTGGCAGAAACAAGCGCCGGGCGAGACCTCTTCGACCGTTGCGTCGGCCATCAGTTCCAGGAGTGCCTGGTCGGACGTCTCCCTGACGGACCCGATCAGAGGGGGAGCGCGCCGGTGGTACGGGACGGCTTCACCAACGGAACGTGCGCATCCGCATCTGTTGCCGCATACGGGCGGCACGGGCCCTGCGCGGCTGGACCCGGTCGCGCAGCTGCTTGGCCTCGTGGAGCTCACGGAGGAACTGGGCGCGCCTCCGGCGGCGGGCCGCGTCACTCTCCTGCGCGTCCGCGGCCTCACCCGTCGTGTCGCGCGGTTCGCGCGCGTCGCTCACTCCGCGTGAGACCGGGTTCCGCCGCTGTTCCCCGTCCGCCATCGACACACCACCCCAACGCTGGGTCCGTATGCCCCCACCTTCCCCCCGAACAGGTGGTTGATGCCAGCGCAGAGTGCCGGAAGGCGCGGTTACTGTTGACGCATGCGGATCCACGTCGTCGACCACCCGCTGGTGGCGCACAAACTGACCACGCTGCGCGACAAGCGCACCGACTCCCCGACCTTCCGGCGCCTCGCCGACGAGCTGGTCACCCTTCTCGCCTACGAGGCCACCCGGGATGTGCGCACCGAGCAGGTCGACATCGAGACCCCGGTGACGCCCACGACGGGGGTCAAGCTGTCGTACCCCCGCCCCCTCGTCGTCCCGATCCTGCGCGCAGGTCTCGGCATGCTGGACGGCATGGTGCGCCTGCTGCCCACCGCCGAAGTGGGCTTCCTCGGCATGATCCGCAACGAGGAGACGCTTCAGGCGGAGACGTACGCGACCCGGATGCCCGAGGACCTCTCCGGCCGCCAGGTCTACGTTCTCGACCCGATGCTGGCCACCGGCGGCACCCTCGTCGCGGCCATCCGCGAGCTGATCAAGCGCGGCGCCGACGATGTAACCGCCGTCGTGCTCCTCGCGGCGCCCGAGGGCGTCGAGGTGATGGAGCGCGAGCTGGCGGGCGCCCCCGTCACCGTCGTCACCGCCTCCGTCGACGAGCGGCTCAACGAGAACGGCTACATTGTGCCGGGCCTCGGCGACGCCGGTGACCGGATGTACGGCACGGCGGACTAGCAGCCGGACGGTCGCGGTCGGCTGGATGGTCGCAGCCTGCCGGACGGTCGCAGGAACGGTTCAGGAACAGGACGGTGCCCCTCCCGCTTGTACGTTGCGGGAGGGGCACCGGTGCGTCTGCGTCTGCGTCCGTGGTGCGGGCCGCTCAGCCGCTCTTCGTCGTCGAGCAGGAGGCGGACGGGGCCGGGGAGGGCTTGGTGAGGGCCGTCATGGCGGCGGTCGCCTCCGCCGGGGTGCTGAACGCCTTGAACTTCGCGCCGAGGATCAGATCGACCTCCGCCGTCTTGCGGGTGTCGGTCTTCCGCACCGTGCCCGGCAGCTGCGTGCCCAGCACGGTGAAGCTGCCGTCCGCCGCGGTCGGGGCGCCGAGCAGCACAGCGGGGCCGGGGACCTTCTTGTCGTACTCCTTCGGGGCGTTGCCGACCTCCCCGATGGTGAACCCGCGCTTCTTCAGCTCCTCCGCGGCGGTCTTGGCGAGCCCGCTGCGCGTCGTCGCGTTGTAGACGTTGACCTTGATGCCGGCCGGCTTGGGCAGCGCCTTGGTGGGGACCACCGGCTTCGGCGTGGGGCAGTCGCGGGTGTGGCCGGCCGCGCTGGCGCTCTTGTCGCCGCCCGTGAAGACGTCGATGAGCTGCAGTGTTCCCCAGCCGGCCAGGCCGAGGGCCACCACGGCCGAGACGCCCGCGAGGACGATTCTGCGGCGGTGCCGGGGGCGGCGCATGCGGGGGTAGGTGTCGCCCGTGATGCGGTACTTTCCGCCCATGCCGGGGGGAGTGAGCATGCTCATGGAGGCAGCGTAGTGCGACCCGGTGATGATGCGTACTAAATGATCAACGTATGGCACCCGGATGAGCGCGAAAGCACCCGAAAGGCCCGAATTCGCGTGCGGCCGTCATGGGGGTGGTAAGGCGTCGTGGGGGTGGTGCGCGCGCCGGGGGCGTGCCGGGGTGTGGCGGCGTCAGCCCAGGTCGAGGACGCGCGCGTGCAGCACCTGACGCTGCTGGAGCGCGGCCCGGACCGCCCGGTGCAGCCCGTCCTCCAGGTACAGATCGCCCTGCCACTTCACGACGTGGGCGAACAGGTCGCCGTAGAACGTGGAGTCCTCGGCGAGGAGGGTCTCCAGGTCCAGCTGGCCCTTGGTGGTCACGAGCTGGTCCAGGCGAACCGGACGCGGCGCGACATCCGCCCACTGTCGGGTGCTTTCCCGGCCGTGGTCGGGGTATGGCTTCCCATTTCCGATGCGCTTGAAGATCACACGGAAAGCCTACCGGGCAAGGGGCTCCGGGCGCAGCCAGGGAACCCCATCGCGGTGCCCCGGCAAAGGACGTAGAGCGCCGCATAGCGCTGGATACCGGGACAGGGGTTCGCTCGTGCGAGTGGGGCACGCCGCAGGCGGGGTGGTGCCTGATCTTCGCCTGCGGTGTGCGGATCGCGGTTCCCCGGCATCGGCTTCCTGCCCGTGAACCTTTTCCCTTACTCAGGCGTCTGACCTCCTGACGGACGGCAGTGTCGACCACCCCGGGAGGGCGCGTGGCAAGGAAGGACCGGACGGCGGACGCGGCGGGGGAGAAGGCCCGCGAGAAGTGGATGGCGCGCTTCCAGGTACGGCTGGCCATGCAGCCGGGCGTGGACCGGGCCGTGGTGCTCCAGGCGGTCAAGGAAGTCACGACGCACTGCGCGGATACGGGAGAGAGCCCGCAGACCGCCTACGGAGACCCGGACGCCCATGCCGTGCGGACCGCCGAGCGTCTGGTGCCGGCGGACGTCGCGGAGCGCGCGAAGCGGCACGGTGCCGCTGTGGACACGCTCGGCTCCGTGCTGAAGAGGGCGCGGGACATCACCGGTCTGTGACCTGTGAAGCGATGTCCGCCGTTCGGCAAGCACCGGGCAAGGTCCGGTCCTGGACCACGACGGCCCCGCAGGAGATTGCTCCTGCGGGGCCGCGCTGTGTCCTACTCCAGGAGATGGGCCCTAATCCATGACGTAGGCCCTACTCCGTGACCTCGTGGCCGTGACCGTCATGCAGACCGCCGCCGCTGCCCGGCGTGCCGGTGCTGGGAGCCGGGGTGACCGGACGGGTCAGTGAGCGCAGGTCGTGGGCGTACGTGCCGACGGCGTTGGCGATCACGTCGATGTTGACGTCGAAGTGCCGCATGTCGATGTTGTCCAGGTCGTCGCAGGCCGCGTGGTAGCACGGGTCGTAGGCCATGCCCGCCTGCCCGCCGTAGGTCTTGGCCTGCGCCGCCGTCTTGAAGCCTTCGGCGCCAGTGAACGTACCGCCGGAGGGGATGCCGACCTCGATGAACGGGCCGTAGTCCGAGCGGCCGGTGAAGTCCGTGCCCTCGTGCTTCTTGCGCTTGCCGTCGAGGAACGTGTTGATGTCGCGCTCCAGCTGGGCCGATCCCTCAGGGCCCGGGCCCGCGCCGACCCCGTCGGAGTCGTCGCCGTCGTAGACGAACTGGACGCCGTTGGGCGAGGCGATCATGTCGAAGTTCAGGTAGAGCTTGATCTGCTGGCGCTGCTTCTCGGAGAGCCCGGCGACGTACGCCTCCGAGCCGAGCAGGCCGTTCTCCTCGGCCGACCACCAGGCGAACCGGACCTTGTTGGCGGGCTTGCTCTTCGACTTGGCGAGTTCCAGGGCCACTTCGAGCAGTCCGGCGGTGCCCGAGCCGTTGTCGTTGATGCCGGGGCCCTCGGTGACGGAGTCGAGGTGGGCGCCGAGTACCACGGTCTTCGCCGCGTTGCCGCCGCGCGTCTCGGCTATGACGTTGCGGGTGGTGCGCTCCTCCTGGAGCTGGCGGATCTCGAAGGAGACCGTGACCTCGCCGGCGGCCAGGTCGGCGACGAGTTCCGCGCCCTCCTCCTGGGTGATGCCGCCGGTGGGGATCCTGCCGGCCGTGGCGTCGCCGAGCGTGCCGGACAGGAGGCCCTCGGTGTTGTTGTAGATGACCGCTCCGGCCGCTCCGGCCGTCGCTGCCGCCGCCTGCTTGTCGGCGAAGGGGCAGCCGCCGCGCTTGATCAGCGCGATCTTGCCGGTGAAGTTGGCGGAGGTGTAGTCGGACGCCTCGCAGCCGGACGTGTCGTCGACGGGGACGGCGACGAGTCCCGCCGTCAGGCCGCCCACCCTGGTCGACGGAGTGAAGGTCATCGCCTTGATCGTCACATCGCGGGACGTCGGCGACACCACGGCGAGCTTTTCGGCCAGGGTCTCCGTGTAGGAGAAGCGGAAGCTCTCGTAGGAGACCTGGTATCCGGCCCGCTGGAGCTGCCGGTAGACGTACGCCGCCGAGGCGTCGTGGCCGAGCGATCCCGCCGCGCGGTGACCACCGGCCGAGTCGGCTATCGCCTGGAACTGCTGGAGATGACGGTAGGCGTCACGCGCGGACGCGTTCTTCACCAGCTCCCGGGACAGCTTGGCCGCCTCTTTCGAGGGGCCGGACCCGTGCGAGTGCCCGTGCTGCGGGGCGGCGCCCAGGAGGAGCGGCGTGGCCAGAGCGGTGGCGGCCACAACTGCCATGGCTCTGCGACGTGTTGCGTGCACAAGAGTCCTTCCGGTCAAGACGTTCTGGACGTGTGAACGAATGTGCTGCGAAAGCTAGCGAGTGGGGTGGCCCCTGGGAACAGCAGTGGCTGCTTTTGATCGTTTCCGCCGACTGTTCTGTCCGGCTCTGCGCTGAGCTGTGCATTCCGGTCACCCCTTGGAGGAGCCCTTGGCCGCTTTCGCCGTCTTGGCCGCCTTCGCTGCTTTCGCCGCCGCCTTTGCCTCCTGCTTGTACGCGCGCACCTCCGTGAGCGACTCCGGCCCGGTGATGTCGGCGACCGACCGCCGCGACCCGTCCTCGCCGTACGCCCCCGCCGCCGACCGCCACCCCGTGGGACGTACGCCGAACTGCTTGCCGAGCAGCGCCAGGAAGATCTGGGCCTTCTGGGTACCGAAACCCGGCAGGGCGTTCAGCCGTAGCAGCAGCTCCTCCCCGGTGCCGGCGTCCCGCCACACCGCGCTCGCGTCCCCCTCGTACTCCGCGACCAGGTACTGGCACAGCTGCTGGACCCGCTGGGCCATGGAGCCGGGGTAGCGGTGGAGGGCCGGTTTGGTGGTGAAGAGGGAGGTGAAGGCATCGGGGTCGTAGGCGGCGATCTTCCCCGCGTCCAGGTCGTCCGAACCCATCCGCTCCGCCAGCGTGTACGGGCCCGTGAACGCCCACTCCATCGGGACCTGTTGGTCCAGCAGCATGCCGACGAGTGCGGCCAGCGGGCTGCGGGCGAGGAGTTCGTCCGCCTCCGGCCGCTGCGCGATCCGCAGAGTGAGGTCGTTCTTGCCGGTGCCGTTACTGCCGTTGTCACTCTTGGTCATACTTTCGATGATCCCGAGGCCGGGCGCCGACGGCGACTCCAGCCGCGCCGATGGCCCCTCCGGAGCCGCGCAGATGGGCCCTCCGGCTTCGGCTGAAGGAGGTAGCGCAGCGTGCCCGGGTCATCGCCGTGGGTGTTCCTGCGCAGGTACGGCCTGCTTACGGGACCGACCGGGCCGCCCACGCCCGCAGTTTCCCGTACCGGCTACGGGTCCAACCGCTCCGCCCGCGCCCGCAGGTACCGGGCCTCGGGTTCGCTGAGCGTGCCGTCTGCGGCCGCACGGTAGGCAGCCCGGGCGGCGTCCCGCTCCCCGGCGCGTTCCAGGAGATGGGCGCGTACGGCGTCGAGGCGGTAGTGACCCGCCGAGGGTTCCGCGCGGGCGCCCGCGCCGGGGCGCCCCGCCGCCGGCCCGGCCAGTGCGTCGACCGCCGTGAGCCCCGCCCGCGGCCCGTGCGCCATGGCCACCGCGACCGCGCGGCCCAGGGCGGCGGCGGGGTCGGGGGTGCGGTGCACGAGGAGCTCGTACAGGGCCAGGATCTGCGGCCAGTCGGTGTCCTCGGCGCGCCCGGCCTCGTCGTGCAGGGCGGCGATGGCGGCCTGGAGCTGGTAGTCCCCGGCCGGCCCCTGGCTGAGCGCCTCCTCGGCGAGCGCGCTGCCCTCCGCGATGGCCGTACGGTCCCAGAGCGCGCGGTCCTGTTCGTCGAGCGGGATCAACTCACCGTCCCGCCCGGTGCGCGCCGGAGTGCGCGCCTCGGTGAGGACCATGAGCGCCAGCAGCCCGGTCACGCGCCCTTCGTGGGGCAGGAGCCGGCGTACGGAACGGGTCAGCCGGATCGCCTCGCGGGCCAGGCCGGTGCGGTGCAGTTCGGGGCCCGCGGTGGCGGTGTACCCCTCGTTGAAGATCAGGTAGAGGACCTGGAGGACGGCCGCCAGCCGCCGGTCGCGGTCCTCCGGCTCCGGCCGCCGGAACTCCGTACCGCTCACCGCCCGCTTGGCCCGGCTGATCCGCTGCGCCATCGTCGCCTCCGGCACCAGATGGGCGCGGGCGATCTCCGCCGTGGTGAGCCCGCCGACCGCCCGCAGGGTGAGCGCGATCTGGGCGGCGGGGGAGAGCACGGGGTGGCAGCAGAGGAAGAGCAGGGTGAGCGTGTCGTCCTCGGAGGGCGCCCGGCCCGGCCCGGAGGGGCCTTCCCCGGGCGGCGGGGCGACGAACGCGTCCGCCGGGGTGAGGGCCGCCGCGGTCTCCTCCCGCCGCCGGCGCGCGGTGTCGCTGCGCAGCCGGTCGGTGAGACGGCGGGACGCGACCCGGATCAGCCAGCCGCGCGGGTTCTCCGGAACTCCGTCCTCCGGCCACTGCCCGGCGGCCGCGATCAGGGCCTCCTGGACGGCGTCCTCGGCCGGGTCGAAGTGCCCGTAGCGGCGGACGAGCGCGCCGAGGACCTGCGGCGCGTGGAGGCGCAGCAGGTCCTCGATGTCGTCGTTGTTCGTACGGTCCACTCAGGCCCTCTCGGCTCCTGCTAGTCGTCGAGCCCGCCGTCGACGGGCCGGATGAGCACCGGGTAGTCGGGCGCCCCGGCGGGCTGCGGACAGCGTGCCACCCGGGCGGCGATCTCGGTCACCCTTTCCAGGCTCTCGCAGTCGAGCACCCAGAACCCGGCGAGGAGTTCCTTCGTCTCGCTGTACGGCCCGTCCGAGATCACCGGACGCCCCTCGGCGTCGAGGCTGACGGCCCGCCCCTCAGCGGGTGCCCGCAGCCCGTACCCGGTCACCAGCTCACCCGATTCGGCGAGGTCGTCGTTGATGCTGCCCATGTAGGCGAACATCTCCTGCATGGCCTTCTCGTCCCAGGCCGGACTGTGGGGGGATCCCTTGCCGGACTGAGCCTCGTAGTCCGTCTGGCTGCCCTGGACCATCACCAGATACTTCATGACCGTCGCCTCCTGATAGCTCGCTCTTCGTTCTTCTCTTCCGCTTACACAGGGGACGTCGGGGCCGGGGCGGAGTTCTCGACATGACGCGCGGCTTCTTTTCGGGATTCACCCGCCGGCGTCGGGATTCACCCTCTGGAGGGGTCGGAACGGGACGTTCAGTAAAGTTCGGCAACGTTGCGTCCACCCGCCTCCTCCGCAGCTGAACGAGGTCCCGACCGTGTCTGCCACCCCTCCCGCTCCTCCCGCGCACCCCGTCTCCGTCGTGGGGATCGGCGCGGACGGCTGGTCCGGGCTGTCCGGCGGGGCGCGGGAGGCGCTGCGGGAGGCGGAGGTGCTGATCGGAGGGGCGCGCCAGCTGGACCTGCTCCCGCCGGAGTGCGCCGGACTACGGGTGAGCTGGCCATCGCCGCTGCGCCCCGGCGTACCCCGGCTGCTGGCCGAGCACCGGGCGCGCCGGATCGCGGTGCTGGCGAGCGGAGACCCGATGTTCTACGGGATCGGGCGCGCGCTCGCGGAGGAGCTGGGCCCGGAGTCCCTGCACGTCCTCCCGCACCCGTCCTCGGTCTCGTACGCCTGCGCGCGGCTCGGCTGGCCCCTGGAGGACACGGAGGTCGTGACGCTGGTGGGCCGCCCGGCGGCACGGCTGGCCGTCTCCCTCCACGAGGGCCGGAGGCTGCTGGTCCTGAGCGCGGACGCGTCGACGCCCGCGACGGTGGCGGCCCTGCTCACGGCCCACGGCTTCGGCCCGAGCCGCATGCGCGTCCTCGAACAGCTGGGCAGTGAGGCGGAGGCGTACGTGGACGGCGTCGCGGAGAGCTGGGCGCACGCGCCCGGTGACCGCCTGAACGTCATCGCGATCGACTGCCGGGCGTCGCAGGACGCACTACGCCTCGGCGCCGTACCGGGCCTGCCGGACGAGGCGTACGAGCACGACGGCCAGCTCACCAAGCGCCACATCAGGGCGGCCACGCTCGGGGCCTTGGCGCCCGCGCCCGGAGAGCTGCTGTGGGACGTGGGCGGCGGATCGGGCTCGATCGCGATCGAGTGGATGCGGACGCACCCGACGTGCCGGGCGGTGAGCGTGGAGAGGGACCCGGTGCGGGCCGAGCGGATCACCCGTAACGCGGAACGCCTGGGGGTCCCCGCCCTGAAGGTCGTCACGGGCCCGGCCCCTTCTTCTCTCTCAGAACTGCCTTCTCCCGACGCGGTGTTCATCGGCGGCGGCCTGACGGCACCGGGCCTGCTCGACGCGTGCTGGGAGGCGCTGCGGCCGGGGGGCCGGCTGGTCGCGAACACGGTGACGCTGGAGTCGGAGGCGCTGCTGGGCGAGTGGTACCGGGCGTACGGCGGCGAGCTGACCCGGCTCGCGGTCGCGCACGCGGTCCCGGTGGGCGGGTTCACGGGCTGGCGCCAGGCAATGCCGGTGACGCAGTGGTCGGTAGGCAAATCCCCAGTCCCAGTCTCAGGAGATCGAACATGACGGTGTACTTCATCGGCGCGGGCCCGGGCGCGGCCGACCTGATCACGGTGCGCGGCGCGCGCCTGCTCGCAGCCAGCCCGGTCTGCCTGTACGCGGGCAGCCTGGTCCCGGTGGAGCTGCTGGCGGAGTGCCCGGAGGGCGCCCGCCTGATCGACACGGCGAACCTGGACATCGAGCAGATCACCGAGGAGCTCGTACGGGCCCACGCGGACGGCCACGACGTGGCGCGGCTGCACTCGGGCGACCCGTCGGTGTTCAGCGCGGTGAACGAGCAGATGAAGCGCCTGGACGAGGCGGGGATCCCGTACGAAGTCGTCCCCGGCGTCCCCGCGTTCGCGGCGGCGGCCGCGGCCCTGAAGCGCGAGCTGACGGTCCCGACGGTCGGCCAGACGGTGATCCTGACCCGCATCGCGCAGCGCGCCACGGCGATGCCGGACGGCGAGGACCTGGCCACGCTGGGCCGCAGCGGCGCCCTGATCGTGCTGCACCTGGCGGCCCGGTACGTGGACCGGGTGGTGGAGGAGCTGCTCCCGCACTACGGGGCGGACTGCCCGGCGGCGGTGGTGGCGATGGCGTCGCGCCCGGACGAGATCGTGTTGCGGGGGACGTTGGACTCGATCGCGGAGCAGGTGAAGGCGGCGGGGGTGATCAGGACGGCGGTCATCATGGTGGGGCGGACGCTGGGGGCAGAGCAGTTCCGGGACAGCCACCTGTATGCGGTGGGGCGGGAGCGGGGCGGGTGCTGAAGGCCTGAGAGGGGGTGGTTGGTGACGCTCCAGCTCACTCGGAAGGAGACACCGGCCTACGAACGCCCGCTCAGATCCCCTGCCCCTGCCCCTGCGGCGGAGCTTCGCGGACCACGCTGGTCATCGGGCCGAGGGTGCGCCACCCCAGGAACTCGTACAGTGCCCGGCCATCAACCGTCCCGGCCAGCACAGCAGACGAGGAGCCCGAGGCAACAGCGGCGTTCTCCAGCGTCCGCATGACGAGGCTGCCAAGCCCCCTGCGACGGTGGGCCGACGAAGTCTCGATCTGGTCGAAGACGGCGGTGCGCCCAGGACCGGGCAGAGCGATCTGACCACGGGCAGCGAACGCACCGTCCTCCGTCACCACGAGCACCCGCGTGACCCCGCCCCGCGCCCAAGTGCGCACCTGGTAGCCGTCGGGGGCCACTGCGGCGTTCGTGCGCAGCGGTGTCGACATCAGGAAACCGTCGTCAGCGAGGCGCCAGCCGGGCGCTGCCCACGAGGCAACAGTCTGCGGCGGCAAGAAGATCTTGAGCCAGGTGCCCGGGACGGTGACCGTCTCCGTCAGTTTGCGGACCAGCGACTCGTCAGCATCCGTCACCACGTGCCGGGTGACGTGGCCACTCAGCCCGACGTCGATGGTGAAGCCCCAGGGCTCGGACACCGGCGGCGCGGCTCCGCGTGAGACGACCCAGCCTTCCACCCATGAACGTACGACTTCGGCGTCCATGCGGACCCTTCCGTAATAGGTACAGAACGCGATTGAACATTACGCGGGAAGTCTTACGGTCACATGGCGATCTCCTCACCCGGTTGTGCCCGATGGGAACCCCTGGGCTCTTTCGCCGCCCGTGAGGCAGGTCTGGCCGCGTAGGGGGTGAATACGGCGAGACCTTCGTGCCGATCACCATGGGTGGGCCAGGATGTCGCTGTGACCTCAGCTTCCCCGACTGCTGGGCCCGATCGCTGGCAGCACTACGGAGCTTCCTCGCGCGGACGTCGCTCCCTCAGCCGCCTCCGCTGGGACTGGTACCAGCGGATCGGCCCTGGGGCCGAACTGCTGGGGGACCTCGCCGGTCGTACCGTCGCGGAGCTGGGCGCCGGAGCAGGCCACCAGGCTGCTTATGTAGCAACTGAGTTGAAAGCGGCGCGCGTCATCGCGATCGACAGCTCCACCGCGCAGCACAGCAGTGGCCGTGACCTCTACGAAGATGTGCCCGGCCTGGACTTCGTCCACGATGACGCTGCCGCATACCTCCGGGACCACCCGTCCAGCCTCGACGTCGTCTACAGCACCTTCGGCGCACTCGACTTCAGCGACCCACAGACCTTGCTCCCGTCCGCCGCGGTGGCCCTCCGCCCTGGCGGCACCCTGGTGTTCTCGACACTTGCCCACTACCGAACGGGCGCGCCACCCGAGACGGAGTGCCGGCCCGCCGACATCCCGGCCCGCATGCCTGACGGCCGCCCCGGCACGGTGCAGCGGTGGGTCCTGGGAGTGTCGGTATGGAAGAAGTTGTTGGACGAGCACGGGTTCGACGTCGTGTACGGCGATACCGTCCACGACCCGGGGCGAGACGGCGAGGCACCGGTCAGCACGACCCTTTTCCGAGTGAGGAAGAGGCGCGGGTCCGGATCCCCTCACCAGTTCAGCGATGTCGACGCGTCGCGGCCGGGAGCGGCTGCTTGAAGGGCAGCGGTCAAGTAGCTTTGAACGATGTCCAGTTCGCCCGGGGTGAAGTCCTTGGCTGCCTCGACCAGATTGGCGATGAGCGGGCCGAAGAAGGACTGACCCAGCTCCGCGGCTTCCTGTTCCACCGTCAGCACGACGCGTCGTCGGTCGTTTTCATCGCGCCTACGGCGGACGAGTCCCAGGCGCTCCAGCCGGTCGAGCAGGGCAGTGGTGCCGGCCGAGTTGAGCCGCAGCGCCGTACCGAGTCGTCCCGGGGTGACGTCGGTGCCCGCCCGGTCAGCGTCAAGCAGGTGGATGAGGGCTCGCAGATCGGTCGGGTGCAGGCCGTTTCGCGCGGCGAACTCGGCGCCGCGCAGGTCGAATTCCACGGTCACCGCGCGCAGCAGGTGGACCAGCCGCATCGCGGGGTTGATGTCATCACTCACCGGGCTAGTATCTCGCCCAGCGAGATACTAGGTCAACGAGACGATTCCCCGGGAGGTTCACCGTGTCCTCATCCCAAGAGTTCTTCGCCGCCTACGACGCACTCCTCGCCCGCTGGCCCACCGGTACCACCGAGATCGACGTTCCCACCCCGTACGGCACCACCCGTGTCCACGCCTACGGCCCTGCTGACGCCACCCCGGTCCTCCTTCTGCACGGCGGCGGCTCCACCGGCGCGGTCTGGTTCGCCAATGCCCCGATACTCGGCACGCACCACCGGGTGCTGGCCGTCGACATCCTCGGCGATGCCGGACGCAGCATCCCCAGCGGGCGCCCGCTGCGCACCACCACCGACCTGATGGTCTGGTTGGACGCGCTGCTCGACGGCCTCACCGTGTCCCGCACGCACCTGCTGGGCCACTCCTACGGCGGCTGGATCGCTCTGACCTACGCCCTGCACGCCGCACGGCGGGTCGACCGCCTGGTACTGCTCGACCCGACCCAGTGCTTCGCCGGCTTCCGCCCGAGTTTCCTGCTGCGCTCGCTGCCGATACTGTTGCGCCCGACGGAATCCCGTGCGCGCGCCTATCTGGACCGTGAGACCGCGGGGACCGACACCGACCTGGGCTGGAAGTGGCTCTATGCCTTGGCGGTCTCGGGCTTCACGCACCGGAAGCTGGTCGTCGGTCGCCGCCCGGACCCCACGGCGCTGAGCGTCCCGCTCCTGGTCCTTCTCGCAGGCCGCAGTGGCACCCACGACGCCGCGAACGTCGCAGCCCGGGCCCGCAAGGCCGTACCGGACTCCCAGATCGAGATCCTCGCCGAACTCACCCACTTCGCCATGCCCACCGCTTTGCCCGCGCGGACGAACCACCGGATCACCGGCTTCCTGGCAGACAATCAGGCGAAGTAAGAGGTCGCGCAGGTAGGCGTGTGGTCATGGGCGGCGGTTGGGGCGTTCGTCCCAGCGGTGGGTCGTCCATGCCCGACGGATCAGGCTTCGTACGGTGATGACGGTGTCGGCCAGGTCGAAGAAGGCGTCGATGACGGTGGCCCGGCGCTCGTAGCAGCGGGCGAGACGGTGGAAGGCGTTCTGCCAGGCGTGGGTTCTCTCCACGTGCCACCTCCGACTTGCCTGGACCGGCGCTTTCTCACCCTTGTGCGCGATGCGGCCGTGCAGGCCGCGTTCGTCGAGGAGGGCGCGGGTCTTGTTGGAGTCGTAGCCGGCATCCAGGTGCACGGTGACCTCGTCGGGGAGCGGGCCGAGGCCGTCCAGCAAGTCCAGGGTCGGGGCGAGCAGCGGCGAGTCGTGACGGTTGGCGCCGGCCAGGACGCGGCCCAGCGGGAAGGTCTACCAACTGTCCCGTTCCAAGCGGGCCGTCTATCCGGTCGTACGCGACCAGCTGGCCACGCTGAATGAGGCCTTGGCCGGTCATCGTGGCAGCCCCCGCCCCCTGTTGAATGCGGCGGCGGACCTGTTTCAGTTGGCCGGGGAGGTGGCGTTCGATGCGAACCGATACGCCGATGCCTCCGCTTCGTACGCTCTCGCGGCCTCGGTCAGCAAGGACGCGCAGGCGTACGACCTGTGGGCGTGCGCGTTGGTCCGGCATGCGTACGTCGACATGTCCGAGCGCCGCTATCGCTATGCGGCGCAGATGCTCGGTGCGGCCGAGCGCCTGGCGGGCCGGGGCGACAGGAACCTCTCGACCCGTCAATGGGTCGCGTCGGTGCAGGCTGAGGCATACGCGGCGCTCGGTGACCTGGACGCGTGCGAGCACGCGATGGAGCGCGCGGAGGCTGTCCGCGACCTGAGTGCGGACAGCGTCGACGGCGGATGGCTCCGGTTCGACGGCGCGCGGCTGGCGGAGGAACGGGGGTCGCGTTATGTACAGCTCGGCCGTCTCGACCTGGCGGAGGAGGCCCTGGAGCGTGCGCTGGCGCAGACGGCCCTGGCGCCGGGGCAGTCCTACCGCCGGCGGGGTGCGGTGCTGACGGACATGGCGGCGATCGGGGCGAAGCGGCGTGATGCTGACCAGGTTGTCGCGTACGGCAAAGAGGCGATCAGCCTGGCTCGCGCCTCAGGATCGGGGTACGTCGCCCGTAGACTCCAAGGCTTGTGCGACGAGTTCGGTCCCTTGCGCCGTGACCACCGCCTGGCGGAACTGGGGGCGGAGATCGCCACGCTGAGCACGCCGTGACGAGAAGGGGATGGCATGTCGCATACCGAGGGTGCACGACTGTTCCGGGAAGCCTGGATCGCGGGGGTCCACCAGCACTTCCCCGGTGAGCCGAAAGCCGGTTACGTCACTCCGTGGGACGACACCCCGCAGTGGGAGCGCGAAGCGGCGGGGGCCGTCTACGAGCAGGTGCGTCAGTTCGTTGAGGTCAGTGGAGGGCGCGCGTCCCGGTTGTCACGTGAGCAGCGTGGGCGCTTCGTCGCGATCTGTTGGACCGCCCAGATGTTCAAGCACTTCGACGACCCGAAGCCGGGTTACGTGGCGGACTGGGCCGACCTGCCCGCCTGGCAGCAGGAAACCGACGCCGACATCTTCGACGCCATCGAGAAGGCCTTGAGCTGACCGGGAGGGGGCGGCCCGGAGGTTCTCGCCGGTGCTCCCGCCAGCTGGGGGGAGCCTCACTCGCCTATTGGTCCGTCAACATGCCATGGCCTGACACCCTTACGGGTTGATCTGCGTTGGTCTGCCCGCCCGTTCGGCGGATTGTCCTCAAGGCACTTCAGCGCTGCGGTACCGTCATCGTGTCATCACGCTCTGTGTGCACCCTTGTGTGCATGGGGCGGCCCCCGGAGGTGTTCACAGCACCGAACCGAGGGCCTTCACCCAACTAGTGGAGATAGAGGTCCACCGGGATGCTTTGGCATGCTATCGCGCCTGTTCGGCGTTACACGAAGGCCTCGCACGATGTCGTGCGTCATCCGCGTCTGTGCAGTGACGCGAAGATCCTGCTGTTGTACGTGCAGGGGTTGCCCGATGAGCAGACCCATCTGGCGCTGTCCGAGCATGGGCGGAAGCTGGGTATCAAGGGGCGTGCTTTTCAGCGGGCCAAGGGGCAGTTGGTCGTGAATGGGTTCGTTCATGAGCGGCGGGTTTCTGGGGAGCGGGGGTTGTGGGTCACCCATCAGCTCTTCTCCAGTGTGCCGTTGAGTGATGCTGATGCTCTTGGTGTGTGGCGTGAGGCCGGTGTGGGGGCGGTCTCGTCTCCGAGTGCGCACTTTCCGACCGTCGGTCAGCCGGGTCCTCGGTCCGTCGGTGGTCAACTACCGGTAGAGGAAGAACGGGAGAAGAACTCATCCCGCCCACCCACCGAACCCCCGCACGTGGGCGTGGCTTTGGTGGAGTTGTCGGCTGAAGAGGCTGAGGCTGAGCGGGTGTTGTTGTCTCTTCGGCACTGCGACCGGCAGCTGCGCCTGGGGGTTGCTGAAGCGCGTGAGCTTGTTGGGCTGGCTGTTGAGTGGTTGCGGCGTGGGGTGTCGGGTGTGGAGCTTCGGCGTGTGCTGAGCAGTGGCCTGCCACCCGATGGAGTTCGGTCCGCTGTGGGGTTCCTGGGGCATCGGCTCGTGAAGAAGATGCCCGAAGCGCCCGTGGAGGAGCAGCCGTTGTCCGTACGGGATGGTGTGGAGGAGAGGGATGAGGCTCCGTTGGCCGCCGCGCCCGTTGTTCTTCCTCCGTACGTTCCGGCGCCCCTCGTGACCTGCCAGGGGCCCGGGACCGAGCATGTCTTCCGAGCCATGGCGGGGGAGACCGAGTGTCCCGACTGTCAGCAGGCTGCCGCCTGGGCCCGGTGGGCCGAGCGCCGTGCCGCTGATCTTGGCGTCGACCTTGCCGAGGAGGCCGCGAAGGCCGTCGAGGCCGGGCGGGATCCCGACGGGTGGCGGGGGCGGCTCGCCGCTGCCGCCTCCGGGGCTACCGGGGCTACTGGCGGTCAGTAGCGGGGGCTGCTGGGCCAGCGGGGCTCAGGCGGCGATGCCCAGTTCCGGGACCGCCATCTGTATTCGGCGGGGCGGGAGTGGGGCGGGTGCTGCCGGCTTGTGTCTATGAGCCGGGCAGGCGTAGACGGAGGCCGGAGGATTCGGCCAACGCTGGGTCGTTGTACCCGTACGACTCGGTGATATCGGCGTGGGCCCGGTCGAAGCTCCTCCAATCAACCGCAGTGACCCAGCGTTGGGCATAGCGGAGAACGGAGAGGAAGGCCTCGCCGCGGCCGGCTTCGTTGCTGACGGACGACAGTCCTGCGAGGTAGTTGTTGCGGTACACCGTGGGGATGATGAGCCGAATCTGTCCGGTGGCCGTGAGCTCGGCGTTGGCAATGATGCGGGCCACACGACCGTTGCCGTCGTCGAAGGGGTGGCATTCGGTGATCAAGAACATCATGGCTGCGGCCCGTTGAAGTGGATCGGTCACGGAAGCGAAGGCATCGAAGCCACGCCTGAGGGTGCCGATCAGCAGGGCTGGTTCGACGAACTGGTACCCGCCGGCGTAGTTCTGTTTCTCCTTGAACTCCCCCGGACGTTTGTCCGGCCGAGCGGCCATGAGGATGCGGTGGTGCTCTCTCAGCAGGTCCAGCATGTCGCTGCCGGAGATCGGCTTGCGGCCGGCGAGGGCGGGGTCGGACAGGATGCGGAATGTCGCTGCGACATCGTGAGCGTCTTGAGGCCGTGCGGCGGGAATGTTGCCATCGACCGCGATGCTGCGGGCTTCCTCGACTCCGAATTCGGTGCCTTCGATGAAGTTGGAGAAGTAGGCCTCGAAGAACGCCAGCCACTCCCACCGGGAGGAGCCGCCCAGGGCTGGTGCTGGTTGCGGGGGCATGGCGGTCAAGCCTTCGGCGAGCCGCTCGAACATCCCCACCCTGTGCGCATCGAAGGGCTCGCCTTCCAGGCGGGCCTGCAACCGTGACGAGGCAGGAGCGGTGGAGGCGAAGGTACCCAGCAGCTCCGCAAGGCGGCTACGGACGATCTCGACAGCTCCGGCGTCCAGGCTGCCTTTCAGGAGATCCACTTCAGCAAGGACGTTCTTGATCTTTCCGGATCCGCCTGTCCGGGCCAGCGCATCGATGTGGTCCTCGACTGCCTGAGTGCCGGCGGCGCGTGACGGCCGTCCAACAGGTGGCCGGCCACGGCCTGTGACGTTCTCCACGAGTCCACGGGCGACACCCGACAGATGCAAGCCTTCGGGCATGGGCATGTCCCCCGGGAGGGGACCCGGACCGTCCTGGACGGTGACGGTCACTCCCGGCAGCACGAGATCTGCGCGACGCTGCGGGTCGGGGTGGCGGATGAACAGCCAGCCTTCCTCGGGCTGCCCACCTGCGAAGGCGGAGCGGTCGGAGATCACGGCACCGGGCCAAAGTTGCGCAATGATCGCGTTGAGGTGCTTGCGGGCGACGGCCTCTGGGGGAAGCGTTGCCCCTACTGCGTAGATACCTGGCGCGAGCCTGACAGCTCGACCGGCTTTGACCTGCCGACTGCGCGAGCCGCTGGTGCCGAACTCCAGCGGCCAACGTGGTAGGCAACTTTTGCACTCGAAAGTGCCTGCACGGCCTCGCTCCAGGCCAGTCGAGGCAAGGTTTGTGCAGGTAAATCGCGCCCGCAGGCAAGGAAAGTAGGGTAAATGAGAGAGCTCTTGGTGCAGCGCTCTTCCCGCACGAGGAAGAGGCGCGAGTCCTGGCCCTCTCCACCCGCTCCGCGCTGACGTTTCCGGCCCTGACTCGGGTCGGTGGTCACGGACTGCCTTCCAGCGCTGTCCTGCTTGTGCTCCGCTCCGCTGGGCGCGCTTCCCGGCTCTGGCTGCGCCCGCGCTCCTGCCTCCGGCGGGAGCGCTCAGACTCCGGGATGGGAGCCGGGGTGAGTGGGTGGGTTGGGATGGCTGGTGAAGGCCCGCTGTAACGTGACCGAATGGATGAACCCAGGATCAAGGTTTACGGCTCAGCGACCGAGATCACCGTCGCGGCGAATGCCGCAGGATTGCGCGATTTGGCTGAGCGGCTCATGGGGCTCGCAGATCCCGGACTCAGGGACGGGTACCACGAGCATCTTGAGGGCGGCATCAATCTCGAAGAGGGCTCGGTCAGCCTGATCCTGGCCCGAGACGAAGCGCTGTAGAGCCACGCCGGGTACGGCGAGAAGGCAGAACCGGCCGGATTCGAACCGGCGTCCTCGCGATTTTGGAGACCGCGCGCGACAACCTCTGCGCTACAGCTCCGCCCCGCCCGGCATCCTAAGGACTCCCGCTACTGTCCATGTGGTACCCGTGCCCTTGTCATGTCCGTTCGGCCGGGAACTGACGGGGAACCACGGAGATCGCCGGCCAGCGCGAAGATGAACGGCCCTGGCCGATCCACCTGGTCAGGGGCCATTCATCTGCGGTGGGTGTGGAATTTGAACCCACGGTGACATCGCCGCGCCGATCTGCTGCTGCATCTGACCGAGTGGCCGGAGTTCAGCCATGTCGACCCCGAGCAGCTCGCCCGGCGGATCGCAGACGCCAAGGTCATCGACGGTCGCGGCACCCTCGATGTCGAGGCCTGGCGTGCGGCTGGCTGGACCGTTCGCTCACTCGGCCGCGCTTGATATCCGGGCGCCCCCCCGCGGACGGGGTGGCGGGGGTGGTGGTGAGTCACCCCCGTCCCACCACCACCCCCGCCCGGTCGATGCAGATCACGTCCACCTCCACCGGGGCCCCGCGCAGCACGGACAACGCCTCGTCGCGGGCGCGGGACGCCACCAGGTCGCCCAAGCGCACCCCCGCCGCCTCGCAGAGGCGCAGCGCCTCCAGGCCTGTGTTGGCCGTGGCGATCCGGGACGCCAGCTCCTCGGTCGCGCCGCCCTGCCTGGCCAGGTCCGCCAGGAAGGGTTTGTCCACCTGGGAGCGGGCCGAGTGGAGGTCCAGGTGGCCTGCGGCCAGTTTGGAGAGCTTCGCGAAGCCTCCGCAGATCGTCAGGCGGGCGACCGGGTGGCGGCGTACGTACTTCAGGACCGCGCCCGCGAAGTCCCCCATGTCCAGGAGGGCTATGTCCGGCAGGCCGTACTCCGCGACCACCGTCTTCTCCGAGGTCGAACCCGTGCAGCCCGCCACGTGTGTCAGGCCCGCCGCCCTCGCCACGTCCACGCCCCGGCGGATCGAGTCGATCCACGCCGAGCAGGAGTACGGGACGACCACACCCGTCGTGCCCAGGATCGACAGGCCGCCCAGGATGCCCAGCCGGCCGTTCCACGTGGAGCGGGCGATCTCCTCGCCGTGGTCCACCGAGACCGTCACCTCGACGTCCCCCGGCTCCCCGTGCTCCGCCGCCACCCGCTCCACGTGCTCGCGCATCAACTGGCGCGGCACCGGGTTCACCGCCGGCTGGCCCACGTCCAGGGGCAGGCCGGGCAGTGTCACCGTGCCCACGCCCGGGCCCGCCCGGAACACCACCCCGGAGCCCGGCGGCAGCCGCCGTACCGTCGCCCTCACCAGCGCCCCGTGCGTCACGTCCGGGTCGTCCCCCGCGTCCTTCACCACCCCGGCGCTCGCCCGCCCGGGCCCCAGTTCCTCCACCGCCAGCGCGAACGCCGGTGTCTGGCCCCTCGGCAGCGTGATGCTCACCGGGTCCGGGAAGTCGCCGGTCAGCAGTGCCGTGTACGCGGCCGTCGTCGCCGCCGTCGCGCAGGCACCGGTCGTCCAGCCGGGGCGCAGACCCGTGTGTTTGAGTTGGGCACTGCGGCCACCCTGGGCCCCGGTGCCCGCCGCCGGTGCCCCGCCGGCCGTTCCCCGCGCCTCAGCGTTCACGAGAAGCCGTTCATGAGAAGAGTCCGTTTCGATGACTGTGCCTGTGCATGTGCTTGTTCTGGGGGGGACTACCGAGGGCCGGCAGCTGGCCGAGAGCCTTGTCGGTGATCCGCGCGTGCGGGTCACGAGTTCCCTCGCCGGGCGCGTGGCCGCTCCCCGGCTTCCGTCCGGTGACGTGCGCGTCGGTGGGTTCGGCGGGGCCGACGGGCTTGCGGAGTGGGTACGTGAGCACCACGTCGATGCGCTTGTCGATGCCACCCACCCCTTCGCCGCCACCATGAGCCGGAACGCGGCCCTGGCCGCCGCGCAGGCCCATGTTCCTCTTCTCGCCCTCCGCCGGCCGGGCTGGGTCGCCCAGGACGGTGACCGCTGGCACTCCGTCGCCTCGCTCGCCGAGGCCGCCGAGCTGCTGCCCGCACTCGGTGAGCGGGTCTTCCTCACCACCGGGCGGATGGGGCTCGCCGCCTTCGCCGAGCTTGATGCGTTGTGGTTTCTTGTGCGGTCCGTCGATGCGCCGGAGCCGCCCTGCCCTTGGAGGATGGAAGTTCTGCTTGATCGGGGGCCGTTCAGCCTTGAAGGTGAGCGGGAGATCATTCGGCGGCATCGGATCGATGTGCTCGTCACCAAGGACAGCGGGGGCGATGCAACCGCCCCCAAGCTCACCGCCGCCCGTGAGGCCGGGATTCCCGTCGTCGTGGTGCGGCGGCCACCGGTTCCCGAAGGGGTGCCGGTGGCCGCTACGGCCGACGAGGCCGTGGAGTGGGTCGCACGGAAGCTCTACGCGGAGGGCCCGGCAGCCTCCGGGTAGCGGCGCGGGGTCCACACGATGGACCTGCCCGTCCCGCCCCGCTCCACCCAGCGCGTCTGCGACGAGCCCACGATCAGCAGCGTCCGCATGTCCACCTCCGCCGGGTCGACATCCGCCAGCCGTACCGTACGTACGTCCTCCGTCGGTCCGCCGACGTCCCGTGCCAGAACGACCGGGGTGTCCGGGGAGCGGTGTTCCAGGAGCAGGTCGCGGGCCTTGGCGACCTGCCACGTACGGGACTTCGAGCCGGGGTTGTACAGCGCGAGCACCAGGTCCGCCGAGGCCGCCGCGCGCAGCCGTTCCGCGATGACCTCCCACGGCTTGAGGCGGTCCGAGAGGGAGATCGTGGCGTAGTCGTGGCCCAGGGGTGCGCCGGCGCGCGCCGCCGCCGCGTTGGCCGCGGTGACGCCGGGCAGGACCCGTACCGGAATGTCCGCGTACTCCTCCTGCGTGGCCACCTCCAGCACCGCCGTCGCCATCGCGAAGACCCCGGGGTCGCCGCCCGAGACCACCGCGACGCGGTGGCCCCGCCGGGCCAGGTCCAGCGCGAACTCGGCGCGTTCCGACTCCACCTTGTTGTCCGAGCCGTGCCGCGCCTGGCCGGGACGGACCGGGACCCGGTCCAGGTAGGTCGTGTAGCCGACCAGGGCGTCGGCCGCCGCCAGGGCGCCCCGCGTTTCCGGCGTCAGCCACAGCGGGCCTGCCGGGCCGGTGCCCACGACGACGACCTCGCCCGAGCCGGCCTGTCCAGAAGGCCTGACCGCGTCCACCCGGCTCGGCAGCACCGCCACCGAGAAGTACGGCACCGACGCCGGGTCGATGTCCGCCAGGTCGCCCGTGCGCTCCCCGGCCATCGTCGCGCGCTCCACGTACCGCGCCTCCGCCAGCCGCCCCGACGCCTCGAACGCCCCGCGCACCGCCGGGAACGTACGCCCCAGCTTCATCACCACCGCGGTGTCGGTGGCGGCGAGACGGGCCGTCAGCTCCTCCTCCGGGAGGGTGCCGGGGAGGATCGTGAGGATCTCCTCGCCCTCGACCAGGGGGGTGCCCAGGCGGGCTGCCGCCGCGCTGACCGAGGTGACGCCCGGGATGACCTCGGTGGCGTACCGGTCCGCCAGGCGCTTGTGCATGTGCATGTACGAGCCGTAGAACATCGGGTCGCCCTCGGCGAGGACCGCGACCGTCCGGCCCGCGTCAAGATGCGCCGCGAGGCGGGCCGCGGCCTTCTCGTAGAACTCCTCCAGCGCGCCCCGGTAGCCGCCCGGGTGGTCCGTGGTCTCCGTCGTGACGGGGTAGACCAGGGGCTCCTCGATGTGGTCCGGGCGCAGGTGCGCCGCCGCGATGGACCGGGCGATCGAACGGCCGTGGCGGGCGCTGTGGTACGCGATGACATCGGCCTCGCCGATGACCTGGACGGCCCGGAGCGTCATCAGGTTCGGGTCGCCGGGGCCCAGCCCGACGCCGTACAGCCTGCCGCCACCACTGTTGATGTCCGTCACTGGGGAGCTCACTACTCTTCCTCGCTGGCTATGGCGTTGATGGCCGCCGCCGCTATCGCGCTGCCGCCGCGCCTGCCCCGCACGATCAGGTGCTCCAGACCCGACGCGTGCCCGGCCAGCGCCTCCTTCGACTCGGCCGCACCGATGAAGCCGACCGGGACGCCGATGACGGCGGCGGGGCGCGGGGCGCCCTCCTCGATCATCTCCAGCAGGCGGAACAGGGCCGTCGGGGCGTTGCCCACCGCGACCACCGCCCCCTCCATCCGGTCCCGCCACAGCTCCAGGGCCGCCGCGCTGCGGGTCGTGCCCATCTTCGCGGCCAGCTCGGGCACGGACGGGTCGGACAGCGTGCACACCACGTCGTTGTTCGCGGGCAGCCGCTTGCGCGTGACTCCGCTGGCCACCATCGCCACATCGCAGAGGATCGGGGCGCCGGAGCGCAGGGCCGCGCGGGCGTCGGCCACGGCGTTCGGCGAGAAGGCGAGGTCCGTCACGAGGTCGACCATGCCGCAGGCGTGGATCATCCGCACGGCGACCTGGCTGACGTCGGCGGGCAGCCCGGCCAGATCCGCCTCCGCGCGGATGGTGGCGAAGGACTGGCGGTAGATCGCCGGTCCGTCCTTCTCGTACTGGTGCACAGTGCTGTCGCTTTCTTCTGCCGGGAGCTCATCAAGGAAGGGTGTAAGGGTGTTCAGGCGCGGGCCGTGGCTACCGCTGCCGCCAGTGCCGCCGGGTCGTTCCTCACGGTCGTCGGAGGGTCCCGGCGCTCTCCCCGTACGTGCGAGATCCGGTGTCCGTCCGGCGTGACGACCACGTCGATCCACTCCCCGTGGGGGTGGCCGCAGCGGCGTTCGCACCCGGACCAGTACACAGGTAGCCGCCCGGGGGGTCCGACGGCGGCCCCCGCTTCGGCCCGTACGTCGGACAGCGACTTCGCGCAGCCCGGGTGGCCGATGCAGGCGCCGACGCCGGTCCAGGGGGAGTCGGGGGCGGTGATCAGGCCTGCCGCGTCCAGGGCGCGGAGTGCCTCCGCCGCCTCGTCCCGGCCGGCTCCGAAGGGGATGACGATCCCGCGCCAGGGGGTGAGCCGCAGCTCGCCGCCGTACCGCCTGGCTGTTTCCGTGAGCAGGCGCCACTGGGTGGGGGTGAGCCTGCCCAGGGGGACACTGGCGGTGATCGCGGAGCCGTGGGGTCCTGGGGCGGGGGGCGTTGCCGTACGCGGGCGGGGGCGGTGGACCGCCGGGCCTGCCGCCGAGCCGATGGTGCGGGCCAGCTCTGCCCGTACGTCGTCGGGCAGGTCCTTCACGCGCCAGGCGCCGGAGTCCCGGGCCGCGCGGAGGAACTCCTCGGCGGCCAGCAGCGCTGCGCGCGGGGCCTCGGCGGCCGGGACCCGGAACACCTCGTCGGCCGCCCCGATCCGCAGCAGGGCGGTCTCCGAGTGGCCCTCCGCGATCAGCGTCACGTCCGCGCCGAGGGCGTCCACGTCGCCCCGGCCGTCGTCCAGGGCGAAGAGGAAGCGGCCGGAGAGGGTGGCGGCGGCCGCCGAACCGCACACCAGGCGGTCCAGCTCGGCCAGCCATGGCCCGAGCGACGGCGAACCGTCCAGGCCTGCCAGCGGCGAGGCCACGATGTTGCGGGCCCGCTCGTGTGCGGCGGAGGGCAGGAGGCCGGCGGCCGTGAGCAGGGCCGCGAGCTCGCCGCCGCACTCCGTACCGAGGCCGCGCAGCTGTACGTTGCCGCGCGAGGTGAGATGCAGCTCACCGTCCCCGAACCGGCCCGCCGCCGTCAGCAGCGCCTCCGCCCGGTCCGCGCTCAGCACGCCGCCGGGGATGCGTACGCGGGCCAGCGCCCCGTCGTCGGCCCGGTGCAGCCGCAGTGTTCCCGGGCAGGCGTCGCCACCGGCACGGGGGGAGACGCCGCCCGCGGAAAGGGGCGAGGGGGCGGAATCGGGCATGGCGGCGAGCATACCGACCGGGCCGGTCCCGGCGGCGGGCCCGCGTCTGTGACCTGCGGGACAGGGGCCCGGCTTCCATGCTCCGACCTGCGGGACAGGGCTCCGGCTCCCGCGCTCCGACCTGCGGGACAGGGAATCGCGGCGACTCACCTCACCGCCCCGCAAACAGTGATCACCACCGCACCCCCGCCCCCTGCCCCGCCCCCACCCCCGCCGCTTAGGATGCAGGCGGTGGTCCGTTCAGGCCGCCATCGCCAGACGGCGACAGGGGAGGAAGCCCGGTGTGATTCCGGCGCGGTCCCGCCACTGTGAGCACGGCCGCCACCACCGGCCGGGCGAGTCAGGAACTCCCTTCCCCGAGCGCCCGGTTTCCGAGCCGAGCGCAGCGCCCGGTCTCCGGACCGGACGAGGGGAGACCCCTCCGACACCGCCCGGGGCGTGGACACCCCGAGGAAGGCCTGACGCAGCATGATCCTGCTCCTGTCGACGTCCGACACCGACCTCCTGAGCGCCCGAGCCTCCGAGGGACCGGTCAGCTACCGGTACGCCAACCCCTCCCGCGTCGACCTCGACGGCCTCCCGGAGCTGCTGGACGGCACCGACCTCGTCGTCGTCCGGCTCCTCGGCGGCGTACGCGCGTGGCAGGAGGGCCTCGACGCCGTGCTGGCCACCGGCCGCCCCGTCGTCGTGCTGACCGGTGAGCAGGCCCCGGACGCCCAGTTGATGGCCGCCTCCACCGTGCCGATCGGTATCGCGGCCGAGGCGCACGCCTACCTCGCGCACGGCGGGCCCGCCAACCTGGAGCAGCTGGCCCGGTTCCTCTCCGACACCGTGCTGCTGACCGGCCACGGCTTCGAGCCGCCCGCCCCGGCCCCCGCGTGGGGCCCGCTGGAGCGGGAGGCCCGTGCGGTGCCCGAGGGCGCGCCGACCGTCGCCGTCCTCTACTACCGCGCCCACCACATGAGCGGGAACACCGCGTTCATCGACGCGCTGTGCACGGCGGTGGAGGACGCGGGAGCCCGGCCCCTCCCGCTGTACGTCGCGTCTCTCCGTACGCCGGAGACCGAGCTGATCGACGAGCTCCGCGCCGCCGACGCCATCGTGACCACCGTCCTCGCGGCGGGCGGCACCCGGCCCGCCGAGGCCTCGGCCGGTGGCGACGACGAGTCGTGGGACGCGGGGGCGCTCACCGGGCTCGATGTGCCGATCCTCCAGGCGCTCTGCCTCACCAGCCCGCGCGCCGCGTGGGAGGAGAACGACGAGGGCGTCTCCCCGCTGGACGCGGCCACCCAGATCGCGGTGCCGGAGTTCGACGGGCGGCTGATCACGGTCCCGTTCTCGTTCAAGGAGATCGACGAGGACGGGCTGCCCGCGTACGTCGCCGACGCCGAGCGGGCCGCCCGGGTCGCCGGGATCGCCGTACGGCACGCGAAGCTGCGGCACATCCCGAACGCGGAGAAGAAGATCGCGCTCGTGCTGTCCGCGTATCCGACCAAGCACTCCAGGATCGGGAACGCCGTCGGTCTCGACACGCCCGCCAGTGCCGTGGCCCTGCTGCGGCGGCTGCGCGCCGAGGGGTACGACTTCGGGCCCGAGGCCGACATCCCGGGGCTGGTCTCCGGCGACGGCGACGAGCTGATCTACGCGCTGATCGAGGCGGGCGGCCACGACCAGGAGTGGCTGACCGACGAGCAGTTGGCCAAGAACCCGGTCCGTATCCCGGCCGCCGACTACCGCCGCTGGTTCGCCACGCTCCCGGAGGAGCTGCGCACCGCCGTGGAGGAGCACTGGGGCCCGGCGCCCGGCGAGATGTTCGTGGACCGGTCCGCCAACCCGGACGGGGACATCGTTCTCGCGGCCCTGCTGCGCGGGAACCTCCTCATCCTCATCCAGCCGCCGCGCGGCTTCGGCGAGAACCCGATCGCGATCTACCACGACCCCGATCTCCCGCCGTCCCACCATTACTTGGCCGCCTACCGCTGGATCGCCGCCTCCGCCGACGACAACGGCTTCGGCGCCGACGCCATGATCCACCTCGGCAAGCACGGGAACCTGGAGTGGCTGCCGGGCAAGAACGCCGGTCTCTCGGCCGCCTGCGGACCGGATGCCGCCCTCGGTGATCTCCCGCTCGTCTACCCGTTCCTGGTGAACGACCCGGGCGAGGGTACGCAGGCCAAGCGGCGCGTCCACGCCACGCTGATCGACCACCTGGTGCCGCCGATGGCCCGCGCCGACAGCTACGGCGACATCGCGCGCCTGGAGCAACTCCTGGACGAGCACGCCCAGATCGCCGCGATGGACCCGGCGAAGCTGCCCGCGATCCGCGCGCAGATCTGGACGCTGATCCAGGCCGCGAAGCTCGACCACGACCTCGGCCTGGAGGACCGGCCGGAGGACGAGGGCTTCGACGACTTCATCATGCATCTCGACGGCTGGCTCTGCGAGATCAAGGACGTCCAGATCCGCGACGGGCTGCATGTGCTGGGCAACCCGCCCGCCGGGAACGACCGGGTCAACCTGGTGCTCGCCGTGCTGCGCGCCCGCCAGATCTGGGGCGGTACGGCGTCGCTGCCGGGGCTCCGCGAGGCGCTCGGGCTCGATGAGTCGGCCGCCACCCGCACGGCCGCCGACACGATCGAGGAGCAGGCCCGCGCGCTCGTCCAGGCTATGGACGACGCCGACTGGGACCCGGCCGCCGTCGCCGGTGTCGCCGCCGGGCTGCCGGACGCGGTGGCCGCCATCCTCACCTTCGCGGCCACCGAGGTCGTCCCGCGCATGGCGGCCACCACCGACGAACTCACGCACGCCGTACACGCGTTGAACGGTGGGTTCGTGCCGGCCGGTCCGTCCGGGTCGCCGCTGCGCGGGCTGGTGAACGTGCTGCCGACCGGACGTAACTTCTACTCGGTCGACCCGAAGGCCGTCCCCTCCAAGCTCGCCTGGGAGACCGGGCAGGCGCTGGCCGAGTCGCTCCTCACCCGCTACCGCACCGACAACGGCGACTGGCCCACCTCCGTCGGTCTCTCCCTCTGGGGCACCAGCGCCATGCGCACGGCGGGCGACGACATCGCCGAAGCCTTCGCGCTCCTCGGCATCCGGCCCGTCTGGGACGACGCCTCGCGCCGCGTGACGGGCCTGGAGCCCATCGCGTACGAGGAGTTGGGCCGCCCCCGTATCGATGTCACGCTCCGCATCTCGGGCTTCTTCCGGGACGCGTTCCCGCACACGATCGGGCTGCTCGACGACGCCGTACGCCTGGCCGCCTCGCTGGACGAGCCCGCCGAGCAGAACTACGTACGGGCGCACACCCAGGCCGACCTGGCCGAGCACGGCGACGAACGCCGGGCCACCACCCGCATCTTCGGCTCGCGCCCCGGCACGTACGGCGCCGGGCTCCTCCAGCTCATCGACTCCCGCGACTGGCGCACCGACGCCGACCTCGCCGAGGTCTACACGGTCTGGGGCGGTTACGCCTACGGCCGCGAGCTCGACGGCCGCCCGGCCCGCGAGGAGATGGAGACCGCGTACAAGCGGATCGAGGTCGCCGCGAAGAACACCGACACCCGCGAGCACGACATCGCGGACTCGGACGACTACTTCCAGTACCACGGCGGCATGGTGGCTACCGTGCGTGCGCTGAAGGGCAAGGCCCCGGAGGCGTACATCGGGGACTCCACCCGCCCCGAGACCGTCCGCACGCGCACCCTGGTCGAGGAGACCTCCCGCGTCTTCCGTGCCCGGGTCGTCAACCCCAAGTGGATCGAGGCGATGCGCCGCCACGGCTACAAGGGCGCGTTCGAGCTCGCGGCCACCGTCGACTACCTCTTCGGGTACGACGCCACGACCGGCGTCGTCGCCGACTGGATGTACGACAAGCTCACCGAGACGTACGTCCTCGACCCGGAGAACCGGCAGTTCCTCCAGGAGGCCAACCCCTGGGCCCTGCACGGGATCGCGGAACGTCTGCTGGAGGCCGAGTCGCGCGGCATGTGGGCCAAGCCGGATCCGGCGGTCCTCGAAGCGCTCCGCCAGGTCTACCTGGAGACCGAAGGCAATCTGGAGGGTGAGGACTGACCTCACCTTCTTCTTCCGGCCTTCCCCCGCCTCTGCCCCGATCCGTCTCCGACCGGCACAATCACGGTCATGGGGACAACGGGGCAGGGGCAGGCCTGGCAGGACGTCGATGAGGCCAACGGGCAGACTGTGCCCAAGCGTTCGGCTCTGAGCGAGTTTCTTGTCGCCCTGCGCCTGACGGTCGTCTCCGCGGTGACCGGAGCGGCGCTCGCCGCCCTCGTCGTCGCCGTGATCATGAAGGATGTGCCCGTCTTCCTCACCGGGGGCGGGGTCCTGGTCGTCCTTATCCTCGTCGGAGTCCTCGCCGGGAGGCGCTCTCCGGCGCGCGAGGGGCCACCGGCCGGCCGGATCGCCCTCGCCCGGATCGAGGACCTGCGGGCGACGAGCGGCGAATCGGCCGACGTACCGGTGAAGTTCCGGCTGACCGTGGCGCCGGAGGACCGGCCGGCGTACCGCGTGAAGATCGACCAGCCCATCAACCTGGTCGACATCCCCGCCTACCGGCCGCGCGGGATCGCGGTCGTGGAGTACCGCCCGGACGAGCCCTGGAACGTGCGGATCGTCACCCGCCCGACCCCGGAGTGGAGCCGCCGGGCGGAGGAGGCGGAGATCGACTCCGCACCCGAGTCGACCCTGGTGGCGGACCCGGGCGTGAGCGAGGGCTCGTGGTGCATGCTGACCCTGTTCGCGTTCCTGGCGGGGGCGGCGCTGGTGGTGCTGCTGTTCCGGGGCGAGCTGTTCACCTCCGGCGGTGACGGTGAGGCCGGGGCGAAGCCGCCGTCCTCCTCCTCGTCCTCCTCCGCCTCCCGTACGTTCTCGACCTCCACCACCGTCTCCGGGCCCTCGGCCTCCCTGCTCACCTTCGGGCGCATGCGGGTGACGGCGATGGAGCTGGAGACCCGGGTGGGCACCGCGTACGTCACCGCGATCACCATCGAGGACCACCGCATGGCGGTGCGCGGCGACTCCACCCGCCCGGTCTCCGAGACCGTGCGCCTCCAGTCCCTCCCGTACGAACTCTTCCCCGGCCTGGTCCGCGAGGCCCGCACGACCCTCGGCGTACGGGACCCCGAGAGCTGGCGCATCGACGTCATCCCGGGCACCGGCGCAGGGGCGGGGCCGAGGGTCCGGGTCACCGTGACCGGCAAGGAGGGCACTGCCCACCTGGACGCGGACGCGACGGCCCGGATCACGGACCGGCGGGCGGTGGGGGAGAGCGGGTGATGCCGGCCCCGGGGCGGAACCCGGGGCCGGCATCACAGGGGGCGTAAGGGAGGCGATGAACCGTGGATCAGTTGGCGTCCACCAGGTGATGGGCGGGAACCTTCACCGTACGGGCGCCCTTCTTCCCTCCGAGGACGACCTTGCGCAGGGCGCTGTTGTTGTCGTGGTTGGTCTCCTTGAGCCGGTTCTCCGGGTTGGCGAGGACCTGGATGTAGTACGTGCCGTTCGGCAGGTCGGTGATGTCGAAGGACTGGCCGGGCAGGTCCTGGGTGTAGGTGTCACCGGAGCCGATGTCGAGCACCTCGCGGACGGAGATCGAGTTCTCCTGGCCGCACGCGGTGGACAGGTCGGTGTTGCCCGGGTGCCAGTTGGCGTTCTTCACCGTGTAGTCGACGGCGTCGGTGTTGGCCAGGCAGAAGGCTTCCTTGCCGCTGCGGACGGTCTCCTTCTGGTCGGCCTTCAGCAGCCGGTAGCTGGCGAAGTCCGTGAAGTGCCAGTGCTCGTGACCGGGGCGCGGGTCCCACTCCATGGTGCCGGTCGGGGTGTAGCCGACCTGCTTGCCGTCGGCGTCGTAGAAGTATTGGTACGCGTCCATCAGCTCCTTGCCCGGGGAGCGGAAGCCGTCCACGACGAGCTTGGCCGGGCCCGCGTTCCACACGTTGGCGCTGAAGGCGAGGTAGTCCTTGCCGGGCACGTCCTCGTAACCGTCGCTGACGGTGATGCCGTACGCGGGCAGCGAGCGCAGGTCGGGCTTGGGCACGTCGGGCACGGTCGCCTTGCCGGCGGGCCGCTTCGCGTTGGGCTGCACACCGGGCGCCTGCCGCGACCCGTCGGTCTGCCCGGTCCGGTCACCGACCGCGGCGGCGGAGAACCCCTGCCGCCCGAGGGCGCCCTTCTCCGCGGCCTGCTTCTTGAGCGCCCAGGGGAGGGCGGGCGGCGCCGGGGGGTAGGGCCCGTGACCGACGTTGTACGTGGACCCGGCGCCGCTCGTCGCGGCGGCGGGGGCGTCGGTACGGGCGGGGGCGCCGTGCCCGGCGTGGCCGGAGGCGGCGGCCGGAGCGGCGGCCGGAGCGGCGGCGGCACCGTGCTCGGAGGCGGCGGTGCCATGGCCGGCGTGGGCGTCGTGCCCGGACTTGGCCGCGGACTTGGAGGAGGCCCCGGCAGAGGACGCGGACACGCCTTCACCGCCCCCCTCACCCTCCCAACTCCGCTCACGAACGGTCACCTTGACGCTCTGCGGCTTGTCCTCGATGCCGAAGAGGTCGCGGTACTTCTTGGTCACGGAGACCTTGGCGGTGTACGTCCCGACGGGCAGCTGGACCGCATCGGAGTAGTACCCGGCGTAGGTGTTGGCCGCCCACCCGTTCTCCACGCCCCACACGGAGCCGAGGGTGAAGGGGTTGACCGGACAGCTCTGCGGATACTTCGAGTTGGCGGGAGCATCGGGCCGCACACGTCCGGACGCGTTGTTGGGACAGAAGGCCTCGGTCTTCTCCAGCACCGACTTCCCCGCCGCGTCGATGACGCTGATCTGCGCGAAGTCCGGCAGCCCGGAGAAGTCCTTCACCAGCCCCGCGGGGAGCGCCTTGGTCTGCGTCTTCTTCCCGTCCCGGATGATCTGCGCGGCGACGACCGGGTCCTTGTAGGACTTACGGGTCACCTTGAGCTCGAAGGCCCCGTTCTCGGAGGTGAGATAGGTCCCGAGATCGAGATAGACCCCGGGATCCTCCTTCCACGAGTCGAGCGTCACCGACGCGGAGGCCGCGATCAGGCTGAGCTTCGGCCCCGGCTGCGCCGTCTTCGCGTCGGGCGCGGCGGCAACGACACCCGCCGTCACGGCGACGGCCGCGGCGATGGCGATCGAGGGGCGGGTGAGGCGGTTGGTGCGGCCCTGCTGGGATCTGGTCATCATTCCTCGTACTTCCGGCTTCCGAGTGCGTGACGGGACGCGGACGAACAGCACGGCCCCAACGCACCTGTGGCGACGCTGTGTCCGGCCTGTGAGAGGCGGTGTTCGGCGCTCGAGGTTGTCCCGGGCCCCCCGGATGGACCAGGGTTGTCCGAAAAGTCATCCTCATCGCGTGGCTCCGTGGACGCCGAAGTGGCTGCTGAGCATTGGCTCTGCCGGGGCGGGGGCTCCACACTTTTCGGCCACGGAGAGCGGAGCGCTAGGAAGCCGACGCCGTCCCTCGGAAAGATGGACGCCATGCTGTATCGGACCCCGACATCACGCTGTATCGGGGGTTCTGATTGCGTTCCGCAAGGGACGGCATCGCTGAAGATTCGGGCGAAGGGATGCCAAGTGGTCCATATATTTATCAACTATCGCAAAGGTGGAGGGGCCTACGCTGCGGCTCTCCTGGACGCGTTGCTGTCGGAACGCTTCGGCGAAGATCAGGCATTTCGGGCAGCGAAGTCAGTAGTCGCTGGTTCTGATTTCGCAGAGTCCATACTGAAAGCCGTGAGCGAATGCCAGGTGATGCTCGTCGTAGTGGATCCTGGTTGGTCAGATAAATTCAACACTCTCAAGGGTAGTTCCCCAGATGCCTTTGACTGGGTTCAGAAGGAGATCGAAGAAGCGTTCAGGCTCAACCGGATAGTCGTCCCCGTGTTGCTGTCCGGGGCTGATCGTTTACGTCAGGATGATCTCCCGGAGTCATTGGTGAGCTTGGCTTTCCTGCAGTAGCTTCGATTTGATTACCGTAATGTTCGGCAGGACTCTATTTATATGGCCGAGCAGTTGGCGCGAGTATCTCCGTCTATCGGGGATCGGTGTGTAGCTCAGCTTCGACGCTCCAGCGGGTTCCGCTCTTTCATGCTCGCACTGGGCAAGGGCTTGGGCCGGGAACAGAGGGCGGATACACTGCCGACGTCCCACGTCTGAGCGGCCCGATCCTGCCTCGTAAACGAGTCCTTTTGGCTATGGGGATCCGAGCCCGCACATTATGTGAGGTCCCGGTGCGGGTGTCACTCTCGGCGTATTTGTGGGCACCGACATGAGCCGATTTTGGCGAGAGCCAGACGGATGGTGAGTCTCCAAGGCGCGTGAGAGGTGGATACGGACGGGACAGGAGCGCCTCATAAGGCGCGACGGAGATTCGGATTGCGCGGGGCGGTATTCGACGTGGGTGAGCGATGCCTAGATCTTGCGGGAGAGTATGGACTTCCGGATGCCTTCCACACCAAGGAGACGGGAAAGGTTCTGGCTGGGATTTGCAGATCGAAGGCCTCAATGTCCACGTGCGTGCGTATGCCCCTTGCGGGGCGAGCGGTCTCGGTCCCCCACGGTGCCTGCCGGTCTGTGAAAGCCGCGCTCGCAGAGATACTCCGATCGTTCGGGCTGAACGGTGTCTGAAGATCTCGCCCTGTCGCGCCCGCCCCTGACGATCAACTGGGCTCAATCCATGCCTGTTTGTGTACTCCGGGCAGTTTCGTCAACCTGCCCGGCGACGGGCCCTGGGTCACCCCCCCCAGCGGCCTCACCTTGACCCGTTCTGGCAGGCCCGGACGACGCCGAGGGCCGTACGCTCCTCGTCCCCGGCGGCGACCGCCCGATCGGCACCTTCCTCCGCGCCCACTCGGCCACCGGCACCCGCCTGCTCGTGGCGTAACCGGGGGCCGTTACGTACAAGATCGAGGAGATCCGTGACGACGCCCGCGTCAGGCTTCTGCCCGTCACGCATCTGACACCGCACCCCTCCGATGGGCCGCGCTGACGGCCGACGTGGAGAGCCGGAACGGCCGACGGCGCTCGGTCATGGCGGACATGACGTACCTCAGCTCCGGGAGCGCGCCCACCGCTCCCGCAGGCGACCTGGTCCGGGACGCCGACGACTACTGCCCGCCGGCCGTCCAGCACCCGCGCATCATCGTGGCCGGCGATCTCCGCTCAGCCCGCTACCAGCGCATCATGACGGCCTTGGGCTCCGGCAGCGAGGCTGCGCTGCACGCCCACTACGCCGCGCGGGATCTTCTGTAGGCGGCGGCCGGCAAAAAGCTCAGGCCCCGCGCGCCCGCAGAATCCCTTCGACGCCCAGGAGGAAGGTCGCAGCGATCGGCTTCGGGTCGGAGAGGCAGCCGGAGGCCATGGCGCCGTCGCGGAGCATGACGAAGTGCCGGCCGGCTTCCTCGGCGGGCCGGTCGCCGACCTGCGCCAGGAACTCGGTGACCGTATCCAGGAACCACTGGCGGTGGGCCAGGACGGCTTGGTGGATGGGGTGGGCGGGTCGGGGTATTCGGCCACCGCGTTGAGGAAGGCGCAGCCGCGGAAGCCGGTGCTCTCGATGCCTCCGGTGATGAACCGGCCGATCGCCCGGACCGCGTCGGCCGCCGACGGCTCACCCGCCCGTACGCCCTCGATGCCGGCCCGGATTCCCCGGTCGGCCCGGTCGAGGTAGGCGAGGACGAGGTCCTCCTTGCCGGTGAAGTGCCCTGCGCAAGCTGTACTTCCTGCGCTTCGCGTTCGCCGCGGTGTGGGCCGCCCTGCTGTTCGCGACCGCCGACACGCTGGGCGCGCTCACGGTCACGCTGCTGGTGATCTACCCCTTGTTCGATGTGGCGTGCGCGGTCGTCGACCTCCGGTCCGCCCGGGCGAACGCCCAACCGGTGCGCGGCCTGTACGTGAACATCGCGCTCAGCACCCTCAGCGGCATCGGCCTCGCCATCGCCGCCACGGCCGGCATCCCCGCCGTCCTGCGTGTCTGGGGCGTCTGGGCCATCACCGCGGGCGTCGTCCAACTCGTCGTCGGCGCTGCCCGCCGCCAACTCGGCGGCCAGTGGGCGATGATCGCCAGCGGGGGCATCTCCACACTCGCCGGCGCCACGTTCCTCGCCCAGGCCGGCAAGGACGGCGCTTCACTCACCGACCTGGCCGGGTACGCCTTCGTCGGCGGCGTCTTCTTCCTCGTCTCCGCGCTCCGCCTGGGACGCACCCGGACGGCGTGACGCGTCGGGGACGGTCGCGGACGTGCCGACCCGTGACGGAGCCGGTCAGCCGGCGAAGCGCGGGACCACCAGGCCGGACTCGTAGGCGATGACCACCGCATGGGTACGGTTCTGCGCGCCGAGCTTGGTCAGCACGTTCCCGACGTGGGTCTTGATCGTCTCCATGCTCACCGTGAGGGACTCCGCGATCTCCGGATTGGAGAGCCCGGTGGCCATCAGCCGCAGCACCTCCTCCTCCCGGACGGTCAGGGCCGCTCGCGGCAGGGCCTGTGCGGAGCCCAGCGGCCGGGCGGCGACCATGCGGCCCAGCGCGGCCGGGAAGAGAACCGCTTCGCCTGCCGCCACCACCCGGACCGCCTCGGCGATCCGGCGGACCGGGAGCCGCTTGAGGACGAAGCCGCTGGCGCCCGCGCTGAGGGCGCCGGTGACATAGCCGTCGTTCTCGAAGGTGGTGATCACCACGACCTTCGGCGGTTCGGCCGCCTCGGCCAGCAGTCGGCGTGTGGCCTCGATCCCGTTGCGACGCGGCATCCGGACGTCCATCAGGACCACGTCCGGCCGCAGGCTCAGCGCCCGGTCGACCGCCTCGACGCCGTCGGAGGCCTCGCCGAGCACCGAGATCCCCGGCTGTGCGGCAAGCAGCATGCTCAGACCGCTGCGGGTCACCTCGTCGTCGTCGGCCACCAGGACGGTGACGGCAGGGCCGGTTTCCGAGGGGAGGGCCGTGCTCCCGTCCGTATCGGATCCGCTCACACCGACGCCCGTACCGGCAGCCGGACGGCCAGCCGCCAGTGCCCCGTACCGTCCGGGCCCGAATCGAACTCCCCCTGCAACAGCCGGACGCGCTCGGCCAGTCCGGGCAGACCGTGGCCGGACGTCGAGAAGGATCCCGGGCCCGGCCCCGTACGTGCTCCGGTCCGGTTGACCACCGCGAGGTCCAGGCCGTCCGGTCCGGCCGTCACCCGGACCTCGATGGGGCCGCCCGCGCCATGCCGCAGCGCGTTCGTCAGCCCCTCCTGGATGATCCGGTAGGCCGCCCGGGAGAGCGTCCCCTGGACCCGGGTCAATTCACCGGACAGCTCCGGTTCCACCACCGCCCCCGTGTGCCGGAGGCGTTCCAGCAGCTCGGGGAGGTCGGCCAGGGTCCGGGTGGGTGCCGTTCCCGACTGTTCCTCCCGCAGCACTCCGAGCGCGTAGTCCAGGTCCTCCAGCGCGGCCCTCGTCGAGTCCTCGATGCTGCGCATGGCGGCCCGCGCCGCGGCCGGGTCGGTGGAGAGCACCTCGCCGGCCACCGCTGCCTGGATGGTGGCCGCCGTCAGCGTGTGCCCGATCGAGTCGTGCAACTCGTGGGCGATCCGGTTGCGTTCGGCCAGCAGCAGCTCCCGCTCGGCGGCCAGCGCGAGCCGTTCGGCCGCCGACGGCCCCAGCAATCGCGGCGCGGACCACCGCAGGATTTTCGTGACCAGGACGCAGACGGCGACCGCCAGCAGGATGCACACGGCAGCCGCCGCCCAGCTCCACCAGCCCGACACCCGGACCGACGTGCCGAAGAGGCTCGCCCGCACCTCGCCGCCGAGCCAGTTCATGGGCAGGGAGAGGCCCATGATGAACAGCACCCCGCTCGCCAGTGCCCCCGTCCACCCGACGGCCGCGTGCAGCACCAGCCAGAGCGGGGTCCGCCAGCGGTCGAGGCCGAGCGGACCGGAGGCCCGGCGACCGGCCGCCGGGTTCGGCAGCGACACCCGCAGCAGCCGGCGGGCCGACACGACCAGCGCTCGCCGTACGGGGCGCGCCAGACCGACCGCCCCGACCAGTGCCGCCCAGACCAGCAGCACCACGACGGTCTGCACGCTCTCGGGGGCGGATGGCCACGACAGCGCCGGCAACAGGGCGAAAGGCAGCAGCGGAAGGCTCGCCAGCGCGCCGCAATAGGCGAACAGCACACCTGAGTACGTGGAGCCGCGCAGCAGCAGCCGAATTCCCCTGTTCATGACGCCAGTATCGCGGGACGGCCCACCGGCGGCCTCCCCCGATCGGGGGAGCGATTTCTCCTGCTTTCCCGCGATGCGGTCAAAGGGCCCCGGAAACAAGGATCGTGCCCCGACCGAACGATTTCTGAGGAGTCGACATATGCGTGCTCGGACACGGCAGAGCCTTCGTTTCCCGACCCGGCAGGGCGGCCGGCGGCGACGGGCCTGGCCGGCCGTCGCCGCGGTGGCCATCGGCGTCATGACGCTGGGAGTCCTCGCCCCGCCCGCCGCCTCCGATTCCGCAGCCCCGGCCGCTGCCGCCGCCAGGCAGGACGCCGTACAGCGGGCGCTGAACACGCTGGTGCGCGATGACGGGATGCCCGCCGCGCTGGCGAGTGTCCAGGACCGCAACGGCCGCGCCCGCACCTACACGGCGGGGGTCGGCGACCTGACCACTGGTGCGAAGGTGCCCAGGGACGGTCAGGTGCGGATCGGCAGCAACACCAAGTCCTTCACGGCGGTTGTGGTGCTGCAACTCGTCGCGGAACGGAGGGTGAGCCTCGACGCCTTCGTGGATACGTACCTGCCCGGCCTCGTCCGAGGGAAGGGTATCGACGGTGGTCGCATCACCGTCCGCCAGCTCCTCCAGCACACCAGCGGACTCCCCGATTACGGCATGCACCTCGACGACGACGAGATCAGGAACCGGTACTTCGAGCCCCGCGAGCTGCTCGACCTAGCCCTCGAGCACCCGGCCACCGCGGCTCCGGGGGAGAGGTGGGGGTACAGCAACACCAACTACGTCCTGGCCGGCCTGATCGTCCAGAAGGTCACCGGCCGCCCCCTCGCCGAAGAGATGGACCGGCGCATCATCAAGCGCATCGGGCTGCGCCACACGTACTTCCCCGCCCCCGGCGAGATGACCATCCGTGAGCCGCACCCCCGGGGATACCACCGCAGCCCGGCGGACGGACCGCTGCGCGACTTCACGGAGATGGACCCCTCCGCGGGCTGGGCGGCAGGACAGCTGATCTCCACCAACTCCGACCTCAACCGCTTCTTCACCGCGCTCCTCGCCGGCCGCCTCCTCCCGGCGGCCCAGCTCGCCGAGATGCGCACGACCATTCCCGCCGGAACCTCCGGCCTCCGCTACGGACTGGGGCTCACCAGCAGGCCACTGTCGTGCGGCGGCGTCTACTGGGGCCACGGCGGCGACATCGCGGGTTACGAGACCCGGGGCGGTGTCACCGAGGACGGCCGCGCCGCCAACGTCGCGGTCACCAGCATCCCGACGGACGAGGCGGCCGCACGGCACGTGAACGACGCCGTGGACAGGGCCCTGTGCGGCTGAACCACGCAACCGGCAACCCGAACAACGTTCCGACGATTCCTCAGGAGTTGACCCATGCGTGGACAGAAACGGCGGGCATACCGCTCGACGGGCCGGCAGCACGGCACCTGGCGACAGATCCTGCCCGCCGCGGTCGCGATGACCGTCGGGCTCATGACGCCGCTGGCCCTGGTACCACCCGACGCCTCGGCCGCCGGGCCGGACGCCGTCCAGCAGAGCCTGAACGCGCTGGTGCGCGACATCGGGACGCCCGCCGCACTGGCGAGCGTAAAGGGCCGTGACGGCCGCGCCCGCACCTACACCGCAGGGGTCGGTGACCTGACCACCGGCGCGAAGGTGCCCAGGGACGGCCAGGTGCGGATCGGCAGCAACACCAAGACCTTCGTCGCCGTCGTCGTACTCCAACTCGTCGCGGAGCGGAGGGTGGGCCTCGACGCCTTCGTGGACACCTACCTGCCCGGCCTCGTCCGAGGAAAGGGCATCGACGGTCGTCGCATCACCATCCGCCAACTCCTCCAGCACACCAGCGGACTCCCCGAGTACACCAGCCATCTCGGGGACGACGCGCGGTACTACGCCCCCCGTGAACTGCTCGCCACAGCACTCCGGCACCCGGCCGACTTCGACCCCGGGAAGAGCTGGAAGTACAGCAACACCAACTACGTGCTCGCCGGCCTGATCGTCCAGAAGGTCACCGGCCGCCCCCTCGCCGACGAGATCGACCGGCGCGTCATCAAGCGCATCGGGCTGGGCCACACCTACTTCCCCGCTCCCGGCGACGCGAGCATCCGAGAGCCTCACCCGCACGGCTACTACGAGGAATCGGCGCAGACGCCGCTGCGCGACATCACGGAGATGGACCCTTCCTGGGGCTGGGCGGCAGGCCAGATGATCTCCACCAACTCCGACCTCAACCGATTCTTCACCGCGCTCCTGGCCGGCCGCCTCCTCCCGCCGGCCCAGCTCGCCCGGATGCGCACCACCGTCCCGGCCGAAGCGACCTTCGGCCCGGGCGCCCGCTACGGCCTGGGACTCGTCAGCCGGCCACTACCGTGCGGCGGCCTCTCCTGGGGCCACGGCGGCAGCTTCCCGGGGTACGAGACCCGCGGCGGCGTCACCGCCGACGGCCGCGCCGCCAACATCGCGGTCACCCTGCAGCTCACCGGCGAGGCGCCCCGGAGAAGTCTGGAACGCGCGGTGGACACCGCCTTGTGCAGCTGAACCCCGCCGAAGGAGCTCCGTGTCCGCGGGGCGACCGGGGAACGCAGAAGGCCCCGACCGGTTTCCCGGTCGGGGCCTTCGACGTATTGCCCGGTGAGAGCAATGGCGGAGGATACGAGATTCGAACTCGTGAGGGGTTGCCCCCAACACGCTTTCCAAGCGTGCGCCCTAGGCCACTAGGCGAATCCTCCGCCGCAAACAATACAAGACGTTGGAGGGTGCTCGCGAACATGTTCCCGGAAGATCGTCCGGAGAGGCCCCGCAGGTCGTTCGGCGGGGCGGGTGGGTGGACGGGTGGGTGGACCTGAGGGGGTGGGGATCCGCTAAGGTGGGCGTCAGCCCCTCACGTGGCGCTATCTGACTGAACTCCCCCAGGGCCGGAAGGCAGCAAGGGTAGGTTGGCTCTGGCGGGTGCGTGGGGGGCCCTTTGCGTTCCGGGGCGGTGTGTTCCGGGACCGGTGACTTACGGGCTTACGGGGCTGTGTTCTGGCGCCCCAGCTGGGGCGGGGGCCCCCGCGAGGGGCGTGTGGGGCCGGTTGTCAGTCCGCCCCGATAACCTCGTAGATGTGTCGTCCCTTGCGCTGTACCGCCGCTACCGCCCCGAGTCGTTCGCCGAGGTCATCGGTCAGGAGCATGTCACTGACCCGCTCCAGCAGGCCCTGCGGAACAACCGGGTCAATCACGCGTACCTGTTCAGCGGGCCGCGCGGCTGTGGAAAGACGACCAGTGCGCGCATCCTCGCCCGCTGTCTGAACTGCGAGCAGGGGCCCACGCCGACCCCGTGCGGGGAGTGCCAGTCGTGCCAGGACCTCGCGCGCAACGGGCCGGGTTCCATCGATGTCATCGAGATCGACGCGGCTTCGCACGGTGGTGTGGACGACGCCCGTGACCTGCGCGAGAAGGCGTTCTTCGGACCCGCCTCCAGCCGCTACAAGATCTACATCATCGACGAGGCCCACATGGTCACCCCGGCAGGGTTCAACGCCCTGCTGAAGGTGGTCGAGGAGCCGCCGGAGCACCTCAAGTTCATCTTCGCGACCACCGAGCCCGAGAAGGTCATCGGGACGATCCGGTCGCGTACGCACCACTATCCGTTCCGGCTCGTTCCTCCTGGGACCCTGCGCAGCTATCTCGCCGACGTCTGCGGGCGGGAGAACAGCGCCGTCGAGGACGGTGTCCTGCCGCTCGTCGTGCGGGCCGGGGCCGGGTCCGTGCGCGACTCCATGTCCGTCATGGACCAGCTGCTGGCCGGTGCGGCCGACGACGGTGTGACGTATGCCATGGCGACCTCGCTCCTCGGGTACACGGACTCCTCGCTGCTCGACTCGGTCATCGACGCCTTCGCCGCCGGTGACGGGGCCGCCGCCTTCGAGGTCGTGGACCGGGTCATCGAGGGCGGCAACGATCCCCGTCGGTTCGTGGCGGATCTCCTGGAGCGGCTGCGCGACCTGGTGATCCTGGCCGCCGTGCCCGACGCGGGGGAGAAGGGGCTCATCGACGCCCCCGCCGATGTCGTCGAGCGGATGCAGGCCCAGGCCTCCGTCTTCGGTGCCGCCGAGCTCAGCCGCGCCGCCGACCTGGTCAACGACGGGCTCACCGAGATGCGCGGCGCCACCTCGCCGCGCCTCCAGGTGGAGCTGATCTGCGCCCGGGTCCTGCTCCCCGCCGCCTTCGACGACGAGCGGTCGATGCAGGCCCGGCTCGACCGGCTGGAGCGCGGTGCGTCCGCCGCCGCTGCCGCCTCGTTCGCGGCGCCGCCCGCCGCCGCTGTTCCGATGGGGTACGTTCCCGGGCCCGAGGCCCACGCCCCGCAGGCCCACGTGCCCCAGGACCCTCACGTCCAGGCCCACGCCCCGCAGGCCGTTCCCGCGGCCCCCGCAGGTCCGGACGCCGCCCGTGCCACCGTGCGGGGCGAGGCGCCGGCCCCCGCGCCCTCCGCCTATGCACCGCCCAGCGCCGCCCCGGCCACCCAGGCCCCGGCCGAGCCCGCAGCGGCCCCCCAGCCCCCCGCCGAGGACCCCGGTCCCGGGCAGCGGCCCGGGTCCTGGCCCACCGCGGCCGGCGGTGAGCAGGCCCGGCGCCCAGGAGGCTGGCCCACCGCGTCCGCCCCCGGCAGCGGCCCCGCCGCCCCGCCCGCGCCCACACCCGCACCGAGCTATTCCGCCCCGGCGGCCCCCTCCGCACCGGCCGCCCCGGCGGCGGGCGGCCAGGGCATGGCCCAGGGCGCCGGCCAGGTCCGGAGCATGTGGCCCGACATCCTGGAGGCGGTGAAGAACAAGCGCCGCTTCACCTGGATCCTGCTAAGCCAGAACGCCCAGGTGACCGGGTTCGACGGGACCACCCTCCAGATCGGCTTCATCAACGCGGGCGCCCGCGACAACTTCGCCAGCAGCGGCAGCGAGGAAGTCCTCAAGCAGGCACTCGCCGAGCGGTTCAACGCCCAGTGGAGGGTCGAAGCGGTCGTCGACGCCTCCGGCGGTGGTGCGGCGCCCCCGCCCCCCGGCGGCGGACGCCCCCCGGCCCCGCAGTACCAGCCCGCCCCGACGCCCTCACCCAGCACCCCGACCCCGACGGCGTACGAGGGCAACCCGGCGCACGCCCCCCAGCAGCACACGCAACAGCAGCCCCACCAGTCCCAGCAGTCCCCGTCCTCCTCCGCGCCGCAGCAGGGCCGGAGCGCGGCCCCGCCCGCCCCCGAGCCCTCACACGGCGGTTACGCGTCGGAGCCGCCGCGCTCCGTGGCCCCCGAGGACGACACCGCGGAGGCCGACGACCCGGATCTCGTCGACTCCGCCCTCTCCGGCCACGAGCTGATCGTCCGCGAGCTGGGCGCCACCGTGGTGGAGGAGTTCAACAACGAGCAGTAGCCCCCGGGCGGGCGGAGCGACCGTCCACCGGCCGAGCGGCCTTCCACGGGCGGAGCCGCCTTCCAAGGGCCGAGCGGCCGCCCACGGACCGGCGGCCGTCCGGGCCCACCGCCCCCGGCGGCTAGGCTGCACCCCGTGAAGGTCCTCGTCATCGGCGGCGGCGCCCGCGAACACGCCCTGTGCCGCTCTCTGTCCCTCGACCCCGATGTCACCGCTCTGTACTGCGCCCCCGGCAACGCCGGCATCGCAGAGGTGGCCGAACTGCACCCGGTCGACGCGCTCGACGGTGACGCCGTCGCGCGCCTCGCGACCGGTCTGGGCGCCGAGCTGGTGGTCGTCGGCCCGGAGGCGCCGCTCGTCGCCGGGGTCGCCGACGCCGTGCGCGCGGCCGGCATCCCCTGCTTCGGCCCCTCCGGCGAAGCCGCCCAGCTCGAAGGCTCCAAGGCGTTCGCCAAGGACGTCATGGCCGGGGCCGGTGTCCCCACCGCCCGCAGCTACGTCTGCACCACCCCCGCGGAGATCGACGAGGCCCTCGACGCCTTCGGCGCCCCGTACGTCGTCAAGGACGACGGCCTCGCGGCGGGCAAGGGCGTCGTCGTCACCGACGACCTCGCCGCCGCCCGCGACCACGCGCTCTCCTGCGACCGTGTGGTCATCGAGGAGTTCCTCGACGGCCCCGAGGTCAGCCTCTTCGCCATCACCGACGGCACCACCGTGCTGCCGCTCCAGCCCGCCCAGGACTTCAAGCGCGCACTGGACGGCGACGAGGGCCCGAACACCGGCGGCATGGGCGCCTACTCCCCGCTCCCGTGGGCCGACCCCAAGCTGGTCGACGAGGTCCTCGAAAGCGTCCTCCAGCCGACCGTCGACGAGCTCCGCCGCCGGGGTACGCCCTTCTCCGGGCTGCTCTACGCGGGCCTCGCGATCACCTCGCGCGGGGTGCGGGTCATCGAGTTCAACGCCCGCTTCGGCGACCCCGAGACCCAGGTCGTGCTGGCCCGGCTCCGGACCCCGCTGGCCGGTGTCCTGCTGGCCTCCGCCAACGGCACCCTGGATGTGCTCCCGCCGCTGACCTGGCGCGACGACGCGGCGGTCACCGTCGTGATCGCCTCGCACAACTACCCGGACACCCCGCGCACCGGCGACCCGATCGACGGGCTCGCGGATGTCGCGGCGCAGGATGCGCCGGACGCGTACGTCCTGCACGCCGGGACCCGTGCCGAGGGCGGCGCGGTCCTCAGCGCGGGCGGCCGGGTCCTCTCGGTGACCGCGACCGGCAAGGACCTCGCAGCGGCCCGTGAGCGCGCCTACACCGCGCTCGGCCGCATCCGCCTCGACGGCTCCCAGCACCGGACGGACATCGCCCTGAAGGCCGCCGGGGGCTGATCCCGCCGACGACCGCTTCCCACCCCGGCCCCTCCCGCCTCCCCCGCACGCCACCGGCGTACGCGGGCAGGCGCGAGGGGCTGTTCCATACAGACAGCATGGAGCCGGCAGGGCCGGCATGGGGCGTGCAGGGGGGAGCAGCCCGCGTACGCCGGTGGCGGCCCACCGCCCATACGGACGCGGACACGTCAGCAGCTTTACCCAAAGCCATTCCATCGGGTGACGACTGGGCCAGACGGATGACGCCCGCCGGGGCCCCAACTAGGGTGCGGCGCAAGCGTTCCGGCACTTGGCCCACCGGCATTGCGATGTCGGTGGCTGGTGCCACAGTGGGGGAGTGAGCAACACCGTCGCGGGGCAGAGGGGGTGACATCCGGCCGTGTCCGGTATCGACGTGGGTGAGGAGCTGGGTGCGCGGGCCGCACAGGCCCGAGCGCTCGCCCTGCTGCGGATCCGCAGCAGGGCACTGGCCGTGGTGATCACGCCCGCGGCCGTGGCCGTCGTGCTGTTCGCCGCGGGCGCCCAAGGGCATCTCGGCGGACCCTTCTGGGACGGCGTGCGCTGGGCCCTGGCCGCTGTCGCCGTCGTGGTGCTGCTGGTGGCCGCCGCGGTCGCGGTGTCCGTCGCACGGGCGCGGCCCGCCGTGAGCCCGACCGTCCCCGTGGCGGAGGAGGGGGCCCCCGATCTCTACCGGCTGGTCCGGGATCTGGCCGACCGGCTCGGTGTCCCCGCGCCCTCGGCCATAGCGCTGACCCCGGACTGCGACAGCTGGCTGGAGGACCGCACGCACCGATTCCACCGTGCCCCCCCTGCCCACCGAGGAGGAGCCGGGCGGGAGGCCAAGGAGACGGCCCCCGTCCTGGTGATCGGCTCCCCCTTCCTGTGGTGGATGCGGGTCGCCGAGCTCCGCGCGGTCCTCGCCCCCGTCGTGGCGGGCACCGACTCGTCCGCGCACCCCGACATAGCCGCCGCCCGGCGCTTCGTCCGCGGTCTGGACGCCGCGGTGGCCGACGGCGCCGCCCCCGGCCGGGGGGCGCTGCGCGGGGCGCCGGTCACCTTCGCCGGCTGGGTCGCCCGGCTGCTGCTGCGCGCCTGCCGGGAGCATGCCGCCGAGATGGAGCGGTGCGTGGCGGCCACGGCCTCCATGCGCGCCCAGGGCGTCGACTACGCGCTCCGCATCGCCGCCCAGGAGCAGGTCGGCCTTGCCTACGCGGGCTGGGACCGGTTGCTGACCCGGGTCGCGCTGCCCGCTTGGCGGATGGGCCGCTGGCCCTCCCGGCTGGACGCCGGGGTGGTCTCCGCCCTCACCGAGCTCTCCCGCCGCGACCGGCTGGCCGACGGCTTCACCTCGCGCCTGGGCGAGCGCCCCGCGTGCGACCTGCTCGAAGAGCCCGGCGTCGCCGACGAGGCCACCTCCCTGCTCGCCGCCCGCCTCTTCCACGGCGGCCCGGCGGAGAGCGGTCCGGGCTGGGCGCCGGTGGACTGGCAGCAGTATCCGGAAGAGGTCGTGGACCGGAAGTGGCGTACGGAGGCGGCCCGGCTGCACCGGGTGCTCGACGCCATGGGCGTACCCCCGGCGTCCGCGGCCGATCCGGCGGTCCCCACCCTGGCCCGTGTCATGGAGCACCTGGCCGGTCCCGGCGGGCCCGGGGAGGAGCTCGCGGCGGGCATCGGCGCGGCGGTCGCCCGCGACGACGCCCGGGCCCCCGCCCCCGGACCGGTCCAGCAGGCGCAGGCCGGCGCCGGCCCCGACCCCCTGGACCTCTGGGGCCCCGACCCGCTCCCCCTCTTCCCGCTCCAGCCGCCGCGTACGGGTACGGAGCTGCTCGCCGACCACGTCGCGGCCATGGTGTGCTGCGCGGCCGTGGACACGGCGGGCGCGGCCCCCGGCCTCGACTGGCTGGACGGCCCCGCACTGCTCGTCGACGGCGAGCGCCGGGCGGACCTGGCGACGCCCGTCCTCAGCCTGGTCGAGGACGGCGATCCGGATCCGCTGCGGTCCTGGCTGGCCGAGGTGGGGGTCCGCTCCGACAAGCCCGTACGCCTGGTCTGAAAGGCGGCAGGGGCCAGCAGAGACGGGAAGAGGCCGGAAGAGAAGGTTCCGTTCACGTCAATTCGCGACGAAGGGTGACGGAGTGCGTGCGTTATGTGATGTGCTGGGGATCGGCGCTGACATCGTGCGCGCCGGAGTTGTCCGGGGGACCTGAGGGAGGGGCGCGGCATGGGGGCGGAGCAGATTCGCCGGTGGGAGTCGGGCGCCCTCGCGCACGCGGTGAGCGACCCCTTCGGACAGGGCCCGCTGCCCTGGCTGCGCGGCAGCGAGAACTACTTCGACGACACCGGCCAGGTCGTCCCCTGGTACGCCGACCTCGGCCGGGGCACCGGCGGCGGCACCCGTACCGCCGACGACGTCCGCCGGCAGATCAAGGGCTTCGTCTCCCCCGGAGCGGCGGCCCCCGGTGAGGCCATCGACTTCCACATCACCGTGGACCCGCCCCAGCAGTTCTCCGTCGACGTCTACCGGATCGGTCATTACGGCGGTGACGGCGCGGCCAAGATCACCACGAGCCCGCGCCTCTCCGGCATCGTCCAGCCGCCGCCCCTCGCCGCCGACCGGACCGTCTCCTGCCACCACTGGTGGATGTCCTGGCGGCTCCAGATCCCCAGCTACTGGTCGGTCGGCGCGTATGTGGCCGTCCTGACGACCGCCGACGGGTACCGCTCGCACATCCCGTTCACTGTCCGCCACGACCACCCCGCCGACCTGCTGCTCCTGCTCCCGGACATCACCTGGCAGGCGTACAACCTCTATCCGGAGGACGGCCGCACCGGCGCCAGCCTCTACCACGCGTGGGACGAGCGGGGGCGGCTGCTCGGTGAGGAGGACGCCGCCGTCACGATCTCCTTCGACCGCCCGTACGCCGGGGCTGGGCTGCCGCTGCACGTGGGGCACGCCTACGACTTCATCCGCTGGGCCGAGCGGTACGGCTACGACCTCGCCTACGCCGACGCCCGCGATCTGCACGCGGGCCGCATCGACCCCAGCCGCTACCGGGGCCTGGTCTTCCCCGGCCACGACGAGTACTGGTCGACGCCCATGCGCCGGGCCGCCGAGCGCGCCCGCGACTCCGGCACCTCGCTCGTCTTCCTCTCCGCCAACACCATGTACTGGCAGGTGGGCCTCGCCCTCTCCGCCTCCGGTGTCCCCGACCGGCTGATGACCTGCCGCAAACGCCGGGGGCCGGGGAAGTCCGCGCTGTGGCGCGAGGTGGACAGGCCCGAGCAGCAGCTCCTGGGCATCCAGTACGCGGGCCGGGTGCCCGAGCCCAGCCCGCTGGTCGTGCGCAACGCCGAGCACTGGCTCTGGGACTCCACGGGCGCGGCCGACGGCGACGAGATCGCGGGCCTGGTCGCCGGTGAGGCCGACCGCTACTTCCCCCGTACGAGCCTGCCCGAGCACGACAAGCGGATCCTGCTCGCCCACTCCCCGTACCGGGACTCCGAGGGCGCCACCCGCCACCAGGAGACCTCGCTCTACCAGGCCCCCTCCGGCGCGCTCGTCTTCGCCTCAGGCACCTTCGCCTGGTCCCCGGCCCTGGACCGGCCCGGCCACACCGACCCCCGGATCCAGCGGGCGACGGCCAACCTCCTCGACCGGATCTGCAAGCGGGACTGACCGATCTGCAGGCGGGACTGACCGGATCCGCAAGGGCGACTGGCCGCGACCGGGCCCCGTGCGCGCTCCGCCCCCTCCGTACGGGACAATCGGAACCGCTCCTGGATCAATCTACGCGGAGGCACCGTGTCCGGTTTTGTAGAAAAGCCCGAGCCCGTACAGGTTCCGGGCCTCACCCACCTGCACACCGGCAAGGTGCGTGACCTGTACCGGAACGAGGCGGGCGACCTCGTCATGGTCGCCAGCGACCGTATCTCCGCGTACGACTGGGTCCTGCCCACCGAGATCCCCGACAAGGGCCGCGTCCTCACCCGGCTCTCGCTCTGGTGGTTCGACCAGCTCGCCGACCTCGTGCCCAACCACGTCATCTCCACCGAGCTGCCCCCGGGCGCCCCGGCGGACTGGGCGGGCCGCACCCTCATCTGCAAGTCGCTGCGCATGGTCCAGGTCGAGTGCGTGGCTCGCGGCTATCTGACCGGCTCCGGGCTCGTGGAGTACAACGCCACCCGTACGGTCTGCGGCATCGGCCTCCCCGAGGGCCTGGTCGACGGCTCCGAGCTGCCCGGCCCGATCTTCACCCCGGCCACCAAGGCGGCCGTCGGCGACCACGACGAGAACGTGAGCTACGAGGAGATCGCCCGCGAGGTCGGCGTGGAGACCGCCGCCGAGCTGCGGCGCACGACGCTCGACGTCTACCGCCGGGCCCGGGACATCGCCCACAACCGGGGGATCGTCCTGGCCGACACCAAGTTCGAGTTCGGCTTCGAGAAGACCGCGGACGGCGGCGAGCGGCTGATCATCGCCGACGAGGTGCTGACCCCGGACTCCTCGCGCTTCTGGCCCGCCGCCACCTGGAAGCCGGGCCGCGCGCAGCCGTCGTACGACAAGCAGTTCGTCCGTGACTGGCTGACCTCGCCGGCCTCCGGCTGGGACCGCGCGAGCGAGCAGCCGCCGCCGGCGCTGCCGCAGGAGATCGTGGACGCGACCCGCGCCAAGTACATCGAGGCGTACGAGGTCCTCACCGGCACCGGCTGGTCGTAGCCGACGGAGACGTGAAGAAGGCCCCGGTCCTCAAGGACCGGGGCCTTCTTCGTGTGGAGCGGACGACCAGGTTCGAACTGGCGACCTCAACCTTGGCAAGGTTGCGCTCTACCAACTGAGCTACGTCCGCACTGCGCCGAAGCGCGATGCTTACTATACCCAACCCCGCTCGCGTGCGAGACGCACCGCCGTGTGCCGGTTCTCCGCACCGATCTTGGAGGCGGCGGAGGACAGGTAGTTGCGCACCGTCCCCTGCGAGAGCGAGGCCCGCTCCGCGATCTCCGCGACCGGCGCCCCGTCCGCCGCCAGTTCGAGCACCTCGGCCTCCCGGGCGGTCAGTGGGGAGTCCCCGGCGGAGATCGCGTCGGCCGCCAACTCCGGATCGACATAACGGTTTCCGGCGTGGACGGTACGGATGATCTCGGCGAGCCGCCGGGCGCTGACGGTCTTCGGGACGAACCCGCGTACGCCGGCGGCCAGCGCCCGCTTGAGGTGCCCGGGGCGGCCGTGGCTGGTCACGATCATGGTGCGGCAGCCGGGCAGTTCCGTACGGAGCGATGTGGCGACCTTCACACCGTCCGCGCCCGGCATCTGGAGGTCGAGGACGGCGACATCGGGGCGGTGCGCCAGGGCCATCGCGAGCGCCTCGGGGCCGCTCGCCGCCTCCGCGACCACGATGAGGTCGTCCTCCAGGGCGAGCAGCGCGGCCAGGGCGCCCCGGATCAGGTGCTCGTCGTCGGCGAGCAGGACCCGCAGGGGTCGGTCCGGACCTTCGGTGGTCATCGTTCCTCCGGGAGGGCGGCAAGGCCGGTGGGGGTCATCGTTCCTCCGGGATGGCCGTACGGCCGGTGGTCATCGCTTCTCCGGGAGGGCGGTGGGGCCGGGAGTGGTCATCGTTCCTCCGGAGAGATGGATCGGGGGGCGGGGGAGGGGAGGCCGGGCGGAACCGTGAGCGGGACCGTCGCCGTGACGCGGAACAGGCCGTCCCCGGCCGCTCCGGCCTCCAGCGACCCGCCCAGGGCCGCGAGCCGTTCGCGCAGCCCGGCCAGACCGGAGCCGCCGCCGCTCGTCCCGGCGGCCTCCGCGGAGTCGGTGGCCCCGTCGTTCTCGACCTCCAGGACGACCGCGCCCGCCGCCCTGGTGAGCCGGATCACGCAGTGCCGGGGGTCGCCGTGGCGCAGGACGTTGGTCGCCGCCTCGCGGACCACCCAGCCCAGGGCAGCCTGGATCGCCGGGGGCGCCCCGATCCCCGCCGGGCCGTCGGCGCCCTCGACGGTGCAGGAGATCCCGGCTGCCTCCAGCACACCCTTGGCGCCCAGGAGTTCGGTGGGCAGGTCGGCCTCGCGGTAGCCCCGTACGACATCGCGTACCTCCTGCTGGGAGGCGCGGGCGATCCGCTGCACCTCGACCATCTGATCCACGGCCGCCGCGTTGCCGCGCTGGGCCAGCTCCACGGCCAGCTCGCTCTTCAGCGCGATCACCGCCAGGTTCCGGCCCAGCACGTCGTGCATGTCCCGGCCGAACCGCAGCCGCTCCTCCGCCACCGCGAGCCGGGCCTGCATGTCCCGTGCGTCCTCGGCCTGCCACATCACGCTCATGCTCCAGGCGCTCGGCCGGGTGGAGGTGAGCACCAGCAGGAAGACGACGACCAGCGAGAGGGCCGCCCCGAACAGCAGGCCGCCGGGCACTCCGACGGCCGCCAGCAGCGCGACGACGACCACCGCGAAGGCCGCGCAGCGCAGCAGGTACGTCCGGACGGGGACGAGGAGCACGTACGGGATCGTGAACGCCACGGGCAGGTCCAGCACCAGCAGGGCCAGCCCCTCGTCCTTGATGCCGCCCACCGCCGCGAGGGCCACCAGCAGGCCGGTCAGCACTGCCAGCAGCGCGGCCGGCAGGCGCAGCCGCCGCATCGGGAAGGGCTCCGCCCCCCGGTAGTGGGCGAAGGAGAGGCTCACGTTGCGGTTGCTCAGCAGGCACTGGACGGCGTTCACGACGAAGAACGCTCCGCCCAGGGCCATCGCCGCCGGGCCGCGGTCCAGGGTCGCGCCGAGCGGCAGCAGACCCCAGGTCACGAGGAAGATCCAGGGGAGCGCGCAGAGCGTGACCCGGGTGTAGAGGTCGATGCGCTGGAGCTTGGTGCGCTCCGTCCAGCCGCGCCGCCAGCCCCGTACTCGCCCGATCACCTCGGTCAGCTCCTTCATGTCGTCCCCGTGGCCGTGGCCGTGACCGATTCCGGTGCTCAGCCGCGCGGGTCCCAGCGGAACCACCGCTGCACAGCAAACACCGCGAACGCGGTCCAGGCCAGCGCCGCCACGGCCGCGGTGAGCAGGTCGCCGCCCTCCACACCGCCGAGCCAGCCGTGCCGGATGAGGGTCATCACGCCGGTCAGCGGCAGCAGTTCGAACACCGAGGCCAGGCCGTCCGGGAAGATGTCCAGCGGGACGAAGATCCCGGAGGCGAAGAGCGAGACGAAGAACAGCGGCAACGTGGTGAGCTGCGAGGTCTGGACCGTCCGGGTCACCGCGGAGGTCGCGGCCGCCAGGCCGGACATCATCACGAGACCCACCAGCAGACCCGCCAGGAACAGCTCGGGCTGCTTCGGCGCGCTCAGGTCGAAGGCGACCGCGCCGGCCGCGACCAGCAGCACGACCTGGAGGAGAGCCAGCGCGACGGCGGGCAGCGCGTTGGCGGCCAGGATCTCGCGGTCGGTGACCTCACCGGTGCGCAGCCGCTTGAGAACGAGTTCCTCGCGCCGGGTGACGTACCCGGTGACGAGGGTCATGTAGACGACCTGGACCAGCACGATGCCGATGCCGCCGGTGAGGGCGGCGCCCGCGATGGAGAGGCCGGTGCCGGCGAGGTCGATCTGCTGGAGCGAGGCCCGGATCGAGAAGATCATCACGATCGGCAGCACCAGGGCCACGAAGATCGCGGAGCGGTTGCGGACCAGCAGGATCAGCTCGGCGCGGGCGAGGGCGGTGAGCCGCCGGGCGGAGGCGGAGGCCTTCGAGGGGGATGAGGGGGAGCGGCCGGGGGCCGTGCGGTCGTCCGCGAGGACGGTGGGCGTCGTCATGCCGTCACCTTCTTCTTCGTCTCGTCCATGGGCTTGGCCCCTGCCCGGCGCGGGTCGTCGGCCCGGGAGCGGAGCTGCGTGTTCGCGATCTGGAGGAACGCCTCCTCCAGGGAGGCGGAACGGGCGTCGAGCCCGAGCAGGTGGACGCCCGACTCCCGTGCCCAGCCGAGGAGTTCGTGCAGCGACTCCTGGAGCGCGGAGGTGCGGATCTCGATCCGCTGCCCCTCGGCGGCCGCCCGCAGCGTGAGCGGAAGGTGCCCGGCCGGTACGCCGTCGGGCAGCGTGAACCGGATCCTGGCGGGCTGCGACGCGGTGACCTCGGCGGTCGTCCCGGCCGTCACGATCTGCCCCTGGTGCATGATCGCCAGCCGGTCCGCGAGCGCCTCGGCCTCTTCCAGGTAGTGCGTGGTCAGCAGTACGGTCGTGCCGCCGTCCCGGAGCGCCCGGATCAGGTCCCAGGTGTCGCGGCGGCCCTCGGCGTCCAGCCCTGTCGTCGGCTCGTCCAGGAAGAGGACCTCGGGCCGCGAGGTCAGGGCGAGCGCCAGGTCCAGGCGCCGCTTCTCGCCGCCGGAGAGCTGCTTGACCCGCACCCCGGTCCGGCTGGTGAGGCCGACCATCTCCAGGGCCTCGGCGGCGGGGCGGGCGCCGGTGGTGCACGCCGACCACATCCGCGCGGTCTCCATGACGGTGAGGTCGGAGGGGAAGCCGCCCTCCTGGAGCATCACCCCGGTCCGGGGCCGGACGGCGGCGCGTTCGCGGTACGGGTCGTGGCCGAGGACCTTGATGGTCCCGGAGGTCGGGAGCGCCAGCCCTTCCAGGAGCTCCACGGTGGAGGTCTTGCCGGCACCGTTCGTCCCGAGCAGGGCGAACAGTTCACCGCGGGCCACGGAGAAGGAGACCCCGGAGACGGCCTCGAAGCCGTCCTTGTAGCTGCGGCGGACCCCGTCCGCCGCGATCACCGTCTCCGCGTCTGCCGGGCCACCTGTCGTTCGGTCGCTGAGAAAGTCTTGGCTGGTCATGCTTCAAGCTTTCCGCCGGACCGGGCCCGCGAGCAGTGCGCGCTGTCACCACTGCTCATGACAAACGTCATGGGAAGCGCCGGGGGACGTCAGGGGGGAAGTCCGGAGAACGACAAAGGCCCTGACCGAAATCGGTCAGGGCCTTTGTCTCTGTGGAGCGGACGACCAGGTTCGAACTGGCGACCTCAACCTTGGCAAGGTTGCGCTCTACCAACTGAGCTACGTCCGCAGTGCAGCCACTCGGCTTTCACCGGTGGAGCGAGCACTACTCTACCTGATCCAACTGAGTGGTCCGAAGAGTCGTGCAGAGCGGGTGACAGGAATTGCACACTGCGCCTTCCCCCTGGAAGGGGGATGTTCTACTACTGAACTACACCCGCACGCGGCTCGGGATCCGGCCTTTCGGCCTCGCCCCTCGGCGTGCTCCAGACTCTAGCCGACCTGCAGGGGTGTCGCGCAAGTCGGCTCCCGGCGGGTCCCCCGGAGCGGGTGGCGGGGCGGCTCCCCGGACCCCGGTCCCGCTCCTGCGCAGCCCGCCTGACGGAGCGTCCGCCGCCGGGGCCGGAGCCCTCGGGGTGCCGTGCCCCCGGGAAAGCCCCGGCCCGTCCGGCGCTCACCTCAGTCGGCCGCGTTGAACGCCTCGTAGACCTTCTTCGGGATCCGGCCGCGGGCCGGCACCTCCATCCGGTGCGAGCGGGCCCAGGCGCGGACGGCCGCGGGGTCCGGGGCGAGGGAGGTGTGGTGGTACGACGCGGGAGTCCTGCCGTGCTTACTGGCATTTGTCTGCTTTCGACCGGCCGCCATGTAAGGGGCCAGGGCCTTCCGCAGTTTCTTCGCGTTGGCGGGATTGAGGTCGATCTCGTACGTCTTCCCGTCCAGGGCGAAGGTGACCGTTTCCGCCGCTGTTCCCCCGTCGATGTCGTCGGAGAGCGTAACCACTACGCGCTGGGCCACGGATATCGGTCCTTTCCTACGGCGTCGGCGCGTCGGGCGTGCGCCGGTGGGCCGGCCTTCCGGCTGTTAGGCGGATACGGATCGACTGATGTCGACAGTTCCGGTGTTCCCGGGGCAATGCTGCTTTCCCCGGTAATCATTTGTACAGCGGTTGGCACCGCATTGTGAAGCCCAGCCAATTACATCCGCGTGTCCGTGCGCAATCCGGCGGGTGATTTTTTCCCAGGACTTTTCTCGCACCTTGTCGCGGCCGATATCCCGGCGTGATCTGCGCCGAGCCCCCGGTGGCTGTGCCCCACGTCCGTTCCGTCCTATATCTACCCGCGTAGAATTTTCGGCCAGGTACGCTGAGTGGACCCGCGGGGGTCTGGGGAACCCCCCGGAGAGACAGCCGCACCACACCACCACACCGGGAGTGCCAGTGGCACGCGTCGTAGTCGACGTCATGCTCAAGCCGGAGATCCTCGACCCGCAGGGACAGGCGGTGCAGCGCGCGCTGCCCCGTCTCGGCTTTGAGGGAATCGCGGACGTTCGTCAGGGAAAGCGTTTCGAGCTGGAGGTCGAGGGGCCGGTGGACGACGCCGCCCTCGCCCGTATTAACGAGATGGCCGAGACCTTCCTCGCCAACACCGTCATCGAGGACTTCACCGTGAAGGTGGAGGAGGAGAAGTGACCACCCGTATCGGCGTCGTCACTTTTCCCGGCACCCTCGACGATCAGGACGCGCTGAGGGCCGTCCGGATCGCGGGCGCCGAGCCCGTATCGCTCTGGCACCGTGACAGGGACCTGCACCAGGTCGACGCGGTCGTCCTGGCCGGCGGTTTCTCCTACGGGGACTACCTGCGGGCCGGTGCGATCTCGCGCTTCTCGCCGGTGATGGAGCCGCTCATCGAGCAGGCGAAGGCCGGTATGCCGGTCCTCGGCATCTGCAACGGCTTCCAGATCCTGACCGAGGCGCACCTGCTGCCCGGCGCGATGCTGCGCAACAACCACCTGCACTTCATCTGCCGCGACCAGAAGCTGCGGGTGGAGAACGCGGAGACCGCCTGGACCTCGGACTACAGCGCCGGCCAGGAGATCCAGGTCCCGCTCAAGAACATGGACGGCCGGTACACCGCCGACGAGCACACGCTCGACGAGCTGGAGGCCGAGGGCCGCGTCGCCTTCCGCTACCTGGACGGCAACCCCAACGGCTCGCTCCGCGACATCGCGGGCATCACCAACGCGGCGGGCAACATCGTCGGCCTGATGCCGCACCCGGAGCACGCCGTGGAGCCGCTCATCGGCACCGGCCGCACCGACGGCCTCGGTTTCTTCACCTCGATCATCAAGAAGCTGGTCAACGCATGAGCCTGGATACGGTCAAGCACGCGGCCGAGACCCCGGACGCCGAGCAGCCCTGGAAGGAGCTCGGCCTCAAGGAGGACGAGTACGCCCGGATCCGCGAGATCCTGGGCCGCCGTCCCACCGGCGCCGAGCTCGCCATGTACTCGGTGATGTGGTCGGAGCACTGTTCGTACAAGAGCAGCAAGGTCCACCTCAAGCAGTTCGGCGAGAAGGTCCCCGCCAACGACGCGATGCTCGTCGGCATCGGTGAGAACGCGGGCGTCGTGGACGTCGGCCAGGGGTACGCGGTCACCTTCAAGGTCGAGTCGCACAACCACCCGTCGTACATCGAGCCCTACCAGGGCGCGGCCACCGGTATCGGCGGCATCGTGCGCGACATCCTCGCCATGGGTGCCCGCCCGATCGCGGTCGTGGACCCGCTGCGCTTCGGCGCCGCCGACCACCCCGACACCAAGCGCGTCCTGCCGGGCGTCGTCGCGGGCATCGGCGGCTACGGCAACTGCCTGGGCCTGCCCAACATCGGCGGCGAGGTCGTCTTCGACTCCTGCTACCAGGGCAACCCGCTGGTCAACGCCGGCTGCATCGGCGTGATGAAGCACGAGGACATCCACCTCGCGCAGGCCTCGGGCCCCGGCAACAAGGTCATCCTGTACGGCGCCCGCACCGGCGGCGACGGCATCGGCGGCGTCTCCGTGCTGGCCTCGGAGACCTTCGAGTCCACCGGCCCCGCCAAGCGCCCCGCCGTCCAGGTCGGCGACCCGTTCCAGGAGAAGCTCCTCATCGAGTGCACCCTGGAGATCTTCAAGGAGAAGCTCGTCGCGGGCATCCAGGACCTCGGCGGCGCCGGGCTCTCCTGCGCCACCAGCGAGCTGGCCTCCGCCGGTTCCGGTGGCATGCGCGTCGAGCTGGACACCGTGCCGCTGCGCGACTCCTCCCTCTCGCCCGAGGAAATCCTCATGAGCGAGTCGCAGGAGCGCATGTGCGCGATCGTCGAGCCCCAGCACGTCGACCGCTTCCTCGAGATCTGCGAGAAGTGGGATGTCATCGCCACCGTCATCGGTGAGGTGACCGAGGGCTCCCAGCTGGAGATCTTCTGGCACGGCGAGCAGATCGTGGACGTCCCGCCGCGCTCGGTCGCCCACGACGGCCCGGTCTACCACCGCCCGTACGCCCGCCCGTCCTGGCAGGACGCGCTCCAGGCGGACGACGCCGGCAAGCTCCCCCGCCCGGCGAACGCGGCCGAGCTGCGCGAGCAGGTCCTCAAGCTGGTCGCCTCCCCGAACCAGGCTTCCAAGGCGTGGATCACCGACCAGTACGACCGCTTCGTGCAGGGCAACACCGTGCTGGCGATGCCCGAGGACGCGGGCATGGTCCGCATCGACGCCGAGACGAACCTGGGCGTGGCGATGGCGACCGACGGCAACGGCCGGTACGCCAAGCTCGACCCGTACACCGGCGCGCAGCTCGCGCTGGCGGAGTCGTACCGCAACGTCGCCGCCTCCGGCGCCAAGCCGCTCGCCATCTCGGACTGCCTCAACTTCGGTTCGCCCGAGGACCCGGACGTCATGTGGCAGTTCGCCGAGGCCACCCGCGGTCTCGCGGACGGCTGCCTGGAGCTGGGCACCCCGGTCACCGGTGGCAACGTCTCGCTCTACAACCAGACCGGTGAGACGGCGATCCACCCGACGCCGGTCGTGGCCGTGCTCGGTGTGATCGACGACGTCACCCGGCGTACGCCGGTCGCGTTCGCCGAAGAGGGCCAGCTCCTCTACCTGCTGGGCGACACCCACGAGGAGTTCGGCGGCTCGGCCTGGTCCGAGGTCGTCCACCAGCACCTCGGCGGCCTGCCGCCCAAGGTGGACCTCGGCCGGGAGAAGCTGCTCGCCGAGATCCTCATCTCGGCCTCCCGCGACGGCATGATCGACGCGGCGCACGACCTGAGCGACGGCGGCCTGATCCAGGCGGTCACCGAGTCCTGCCTGCGCGGCGGGAAGGGTGCACGGCTGGTCGTGCCGGACGGCCTGGACACGTTCACGTTCCTCTTCTCCGAGTCGGCGGGGCGCGCGGTCGTCTCGATCCCGCGCAGCGAGGAGCTCCGCTTCAACGACATGTGCGGCGCACGGGGTCTGCCCGTCGCCCGCATCGGTGTCGTGGACGGCGAAGAGATCGAGATCCAGGGCGAGTTCTCCATTCCGCTGAGCGAGCTCCGTACGGCGCACGAGGCGACGATCCCCGCGCTGCTCGCCTGAGCCGCGCGCCGACCGGCGTTTACCGAAGCCCCCGCCCGGGTCCTCCGGACGGGGGCTTCGGCTTTCCCTCGAACCTTCTTGATGGAAATTACGTAATTACGTAAGGTTGGTGTCATGGAGCTGGAGCAGCGGGTCGCCGAGCTGGAGAGGCGGCTCACGGCGCTGGAGCGGCAGGACCGTGAGTCCCCCCGCCTGGGCGACGGTGATTTCTGGGCTTTGAGCGGGCTGAAACAGCAGCTCGCCGACGTCGGGGAGGCCGCGGCCGACGGGGGAGTGCTCTTCACCGGAGCGGTCCGGCTGCCCACCGGCGAGCAGTACGAGTGGCAGTACGGGGCCCTCACCGGCGCGCTCCTCGAAGGGGACGGCGAGGCGGGTGAGGAGCGGCCCGACGACGCGTCGGCGACGGCGGATTCGCTCGCCGCGCTCGGCCACCCCGTACGGCTGCGCCTGCTCCGCGAGATCCTCGGCGGCCGCCGCACCGCCGCCGAACTGGCCGCGCTCGACGCGGTCGGCACCACCGGCCAGATCTACCACCACCTGCGCCAGCTGACCGGCGCGGGCTGGCTCCGCACGGCCGGCCGCGGCCGGTACGAGGTGCCGGCCGCCCGGGTGGTGCCGCTGCTGGTGGTGCTGGCGGCGGCGAGGCCGTAGAACCGTCCGGAAACAGGGGGGAAGTGATCATGTCCGTCCGCAAAGCCATGATGGTGCTCTACCGCGTGTGCTGGCTCGTCTTCGTGGCGCTGGTGCTCATCGGGGTCTTCGCCGAGCCGCTGCTGCCCTTCGGCCTAACCTTCGTGCCCGCGGTCGTGGCCGTGGTCATCGGGTTCACGCTGAGCCGCAGCGGCCCGAGGGAGGCGTTGAAGGACCGCCCCGCCGTGGAGGTCGATCCGCCGGTGACCGGCCGTTGGTCCGCCCTGAACAGCCCGGCGGACAAGGTGCCGAGCCACGGGACACACGTGTACGGGCAGACGTACGCGATCGACATCGTGGCCGAGCCCGAGACCGGTGACGGCGAGTCCCCGGCCCGCCCCCCGTTCCGCTTGTTCTGGCCGGTCGTCCGGCGCAACCGCGACTTCCCGGCTTTCGGCGCCCCACTGCTCGCGGTGGCGGACGCCACGGTCGTCCGGGCGAGCGCCGGCCGGCGCGACCACCTGAGCCGCAACTCGCTGCCCGCGCTCGCCTATCTGATGCTGATCGAGGGCGCCGTACGGGACATGCTCGGCGCCCGGCGGATCATCGGCAACCACGTGATCCTGGACCTCGGCGAGGGTACGTACGCCGTCTACGCCCACGTACAGCGCGGCTCGCTCCAGGTGAGGGCCGGGGACACCGTCCGGGCCGGGCAGCCGATCGCCCGTGTCGGGAACTCCGGCAACACCACCGAACCTCACCTCCACTTCCACCTCATGGACGGCCCCGATCCCGACGACGCCCGGGGCGTCCCCTTCACCTGGCGGGGCATCGGGGTCCCGGCGAACGGCGAGACGTTCACCGTCGGAGAGCGGGCCGAGCAGACCCGGCCGGGGGATGTCGGTGGGGCCCGTTAGTCTCGGCCCCATGCCCCCGGCCAAGAAGCGCCCGCGCGCCTACGACCACCTCAGGACCCGGACGGCGGTCCTCGCCCAGTTCGCCCATGTCCGTGACGCCGTCGCCGAGTTGACGCCCGAGCAGCTAGCCCGGCCTACCCGGCTCGGCGACTGGACGGTGCGCGAGCTCGCCGCGCATGTCGCGATGGTCCTGGGCAGCGTGAGCCGCTCCCTGGCCCTGCCCGAGCCACCGGGACCCAAGCCCGGACTCACGCTCCTGGAATGGCCGCCCGCCACCTCGGCGTACGCCGCCCGGATCGCGGAGGACGTCGAGGACCTGGCGACCGACCGCCCCGACCTCACCACGCTGTACGGGGAGGTCGAGGCGGCATTCCTCGCGGACGTCCCGGCCTCCGGGACGGGGGAGCGGCTGCTGCCCACCCGGGTCGGCACCATGCGCCTGGCCGACTTCCTGGTCACCCGGACCGTCGAGCTGATCGTCCACACCGACGACCTCAACGAGGCGCTCGGGGCGGAGATCCCGTACGACCGGCAGGCCCTGGCCGCCTGCACCCGGCTGCTGGCGGACACCCTCGCGGACCGGGCGCCCGGCGGTTCGGTCGAGGTGCGCGTCCCGCCGTTCGCGGTGGTCCAGTGCATCGGCGGCCCCAAGCACACCCGGGGCACCCCGCCCAACGTCGTCGAGACCGGCCCGCTGACCTGGATCCGCCTCGCCACCGGGCGTACGGAGTGGGCGCGGGCCCTGGAGAACGCCGAGGTCAGCGCGAGTGGCGAGCGCGCCGATCTGGCGGAGCTGCTGCCCCTGATGGGCTGACGGACACAAGGCGACGGAACCGGATCGGGGCCCCGTTCCGTCACATCGCCATGCACACACAACGTATGGCAGTCAGCGTCAGCGTCCTGGCCCTCCTCACCCTCGCCGCCTGCGGTACGGAGTCGGGTTCCGGCTCCGGCTCCGGTGACGGCGGTGACACCGTGCAGAGCGATGTGCCCGTCACGGGGGTGGCGTGGAGCGTCGACTCCCTGACCGTCGACGGGAAGAAGACCGAGGCCCCGGAGGGCTCCCGGCTGGAGATCGACCCGAAGGGCCGGGCCAAGGCCGGCTTCGGCTGCAACCACATCAGCGCGGACGCCCGCGTGGAGGGCGACCGGATCACCTTCGGCAAGCCCGTCTCCACGCAGATGGCGTGCGACGAGACCACCGAGAAGGCCGAGAAGGCCGCCCTCGCCGCGATGGACGGCGAACTCACCGCGAAGCTCTCCGGCGAGAAGCTGACCCTCACCACCGAGGGCGGCGACACCATCGCGCTCAGCGAGGAGAAGCCGGCCGGCCTGGTGGGCACGCGGTGGGCGGTGAACACGCTGCTCAGCGGAGAGACGGCGACATCCGTGCCCGCCGACCTGCCGAAGGAGCGGGTGCCCCACCTGACCTTCGGCGAGGACGGCACGGTGCACGGCAACTCCGGCTGCAACTCCTTCCACGGCAAGGCGGCGGTCAAGGGCTCCACGATCGGCTTCGGCCCGCCGGCCGGCACCCGGAAGATGTGCCCGGAGGCCGAGATGGAGGTGGAGCGCGCGGTCCTCGCGGCCCTGGACGGCCCGGCGACGTACACGATCAAGGGCAGCACGCTCACCGTCACGTCGAAGGACGGCAAGGGCATCGGCGCCACGGCCACCCCGGCGAAGAGCGAGGGCACCCAGGAACAGGGCTGAACCCGGCTCCCGGGTGTGAGGCTCACCACGAAACGAGCGTTCGGCCAGCGGCCGGGGCGGGTCCGGGGCAGGTTCACCGAGCGCCACGGCCGGACGGCCGCCGCCCGGTCGCCGCAGAGAGTCGCTACCGGTCGGTAACCGTTCTCCGGCCCGGGAGCGAGCGCCGCACCCGCTCCCCGGGGAATCCGGCACCCGCGCAGCGGTCACACAGGGTCACCGGCCGAAGTCCCGCGAATCGCCCGCCCGGCGCGGCGGGCGGACCCGTTCCCCGTGCTCCGCACCGGCTCTGCCGACCGGTCCCCAATTCGGACCAGTGGTCGATCTCGCCTACACTCGGTGCCGTGCCCCGTGGTGATGGACGACTCAACCACGACCTGCTCCCCGGAGAGAAAGGCCCCCAGGACGCTTGTGGCGTCTTCGGTGTCTGGGCTCCGGGTGAAGAGGTCGCCAAGCTCACCTATTTCGGACTGTATGCCCTGCAGCACCGCGGACAGGAATCCGCGGGCATCGCAGTGAGCAACGGGTCCCAGATCCTCGTCTTCAAGGACATGGGACTGGTCTCGCAGGTCTTCGACGAAACGTCTCTGGGTTCCCTCCAGGGCCATATCGCGGTCGGTCATGCCCGCTACTCCACCACCGGTGCCTCGGTGTGGGAGAACGCGCAGCCGACGTTCCGTGCCACCGCGCACGGCTCGATCGCCCTCGGCCACAACGGGAACCTGGTCAACACGGCCCAGCTCGCGGAGATGGTCGCCGACCTCCCCCGCAAGGACGGCCGCGCCACCCAGGTCGCCGCGACCAACGACACCGACCTGGTGACCGCACTGCTCGCCGGGCAGCGCGACGAGAACGACAAGCCCCTCACCATCGAGGAAGCCGCCGCCAAGGTGCTTCCCGACGTCAAGGGCGCGTTCTCGCTCGTCTTCATGGACGAGCACACCCTCTATGCCGCCCGTGACCCGCAGGGCATCCGCCCGCTGGTGCTCGGCCGGCTGGAGCGCGGCTGGGTGGTCGCCTCCGAGTCCGCCGCGCTCGACATCTGCGGCGCCAGCTACGTACGCGAGATCGAGCCGGGTGAGCTCGTCGCCATCGACGAGAACGGCCTGCGCACCTCCCGATTCGCAGAAGCGAAGCCCAAGGGCTGTGTCTTCGAGTACGTCTACCTGGCCCGTCCCGACACCGACATCGCCGGCCGGAACGTCTACCTCTCCCGGGTGGAGATGGGCCGCCGACTGGCCGCCGAAGCCCCCGCCGAGGCGGATCTGGTCATAGCGACCCCGGAATCCGGCACCCCCGCCGCGATCGGGTACGCGGAGGCCAGCGGTATCCCGTTCGGCGCCGGACTGGTGAAGAACGCCTACGTCGGCCGGACCTTCATCCAGCCCTCGCAGACCATCCGCCAGCTCGGTATCCGGCTCAAGCTGAACCCGCTCAAGGAAGTCATCAAGGGCAAGCGCCTGGTGGTCGTCGACGACTCGATCGTCCGCGGCAACACCCAGCGCGCACTGGTCCGGATGCTCCGCGAGGCCGGGGCCGCCGAGATCCACATCCGGATCTCCTCGCCGCCGGTCAAGTGGCCCTGCTTCTTCGGCATCGACTTCGCGACCCGCGCCGAGCTGATCGCCAACGGCATGACCGTCGACGAGATCTGCACCTCGATGGGGGCCGACTCCCTGTCGTACATCTCGATCGACGCGATGATCGAGGCGACCACGATCGACAAGCCCAACCTGTGCCGCGCCTGCTTCGACGGTGAGTACCCGATGGAGCTCCCGGACCCGGAGCTGCTCGGCAAGCAGCTGCTGGAGACCGAGCTGGCGGCAGGGCCCGCGGCCACCGCCGCGGCCGACGCGCTGCGCCGTCCGTGACCCGGACGCGCGGCCGCCTCCCCCACCAGCCCCGTATCTCCACACGAAAGATCCCAGGCCATGTCTGAGACAACAGGTGCTTCCTACGCGGCGGCCGGAGTCGACATCGAAGCCGGTGACCGCGCCGTCGAGCTGATGAAGGAGTGGGTGAAGAAGACGCAGCGCCCCGAGGTCGCGGGCCTCGGCGGTCTCGGCGGCTTCGCCGGCCTCTTCGACGCCTCGGCGCTCAAGCGCTACGAGCGCCCGCTCCTGGCCTCCGCCACCGACGGTGTCGGCACCAAGGTGGACCTGGCGCGTCAGATGGGCGTGTACGACACCATCGGCCACGACCTCGTCGGCATGGTCGTGGACGACCTCGTCGTCTGCGGGGCCGAGCCGCTCTTCATGACCGACTACATCTGCGTCGGCAAGGTGCACCCCGAGCGTGTCGCGGCCATCGTGAAGGGCATCGCCGAAGGCTGTGTCCTCGCGGGCTGCGCCCTGGTCGGCGGCGAGACGGCCGAGCACCCGGGTCTCCTCGGCCCGGACGACTTCGACGTCGCGGGAGCCGGTACGGGCGTGGTCGAGGCCGACCGCCTGCTCGGCCCGGACCGTATCCGCAAGGGTGACGCCGTCATCGCGATGGCGTCCTCCGGACTTCACTCGAACGGGTACTCGCTCGTCCGCCACGTGGTCTTCGACCGGGCCGGCTGGACGCTGGACCGCGAGGTCGAGGAGTTCGGCCGGACGCTCGGCGAGGAGCTCCTGGAGCCCACCCGGATCTACTCGCTGGACTGCCTGGCGCTCACCCGCACGACCGAGGTGCACGGCTTCAGCCACGTCACCGGCGGCGGCCTGGCGAACAACCTGGCCCGGGTCATCCCGGACGGGCTGCACGCCACCGTGGACCGGTCCACCTGGACGCCGGGCGCGGTCTTCGACCTGGTCGGCAAGGCCGGGAACGTGGAGCAGCTGGAGCTGGAGAAGACGCTGAACATGGGCGTCGGCATGATCGCGATCGTCCCGGCCGACTCGGTGGACGCGGCGCTCACGACCCTGTCCGACCGCGGCGTCGACTCCTGGGTCGCCGGTGAGATCACCGACCGCGGTGACCACGCCACGGGCGCCGAGCTGACCGGCAGCTACGCACGCTAGGCCGTACGCCGTGGTGTGCCGGGCCGCCCGGCCCGGCACACCACGCACGGCGGAGCCGATCGGGGGCGGGGTGCCCACCCTGGTCCGGGACAGCTCGCGCACCCCGGATCAGGACGCAGAAAAGCTCCGGACCGGGACGTACGGATCCGATCCGGATCGGGACACACAGAACCCGGCCCGGGGCAGGCCCGGACCGGGTTGATGTGTCAGCGCGAGGTCAAGCGCCGCGGCGCTGCGACGAGGGGCCGGACTGATCGTCCTGATCCTCGCCATCGTCCTCGTTGTAGCGATCCGCGTACTGTGCGTACGGGTCATCTTCCTCGTCGTCGTCCTCGAACGGCTCAGCGTTCGGTGGCTGACTCGAAGGAGATGCGCCCAGCTCATTGGCCAGACGCGACAGGTCCGTTCCGCCGCTGCTGTACTTCAGCTGGCGGGCGACCTTGGTCTGCTTGGCCTTTGCCCGGCCGCGCCCCATGGCTCGACCCCCTCGGTGACGGGGCTCGACGGCCCCAGAGTCTTGACACGCGTTCATGTTTCAGGACGGACTCTCGACAGAGAGACCGCGCCCGTAGGGCTTTAACGGTACCTGCTTCCGTGGCCATACGGTACGCCGCCCGCGTCTTGCGCCCCGGTGCAGGGCCAGTGGGGAGCCCCGTCCCCGCTGGTCAACTGCGATTTTAACCTCTTCTGGGCGGACGACCCGCCGACCGGCGTGAGACTTGTCTCCTGCCGGTCGGCGGGCCGTCCGCGTACGCGTCAGCGACCGCGCGCCTCGGCCATCCGCTGCTCGGCGATCCGGTCGGCCGCCGCGGCGGGCGGAATCCCGTCCGCCTTCGCACGTGCGAATATTTCCAGCGTGGTGTCGAAGATCTTCGTCGCCTTCGCCTTGCACCGGTCGAAGTCGAACCCGTGCAGCTCGTCGGCGACCTGGATCACGCCGCCGGCGTTGACCACGTAGTCGGGGGCGTAGAGGACCGACCGGTCGGCCAGGTCCTTCTCGACACCCGGGTGGGCCAGCTGGTTGTTGGCCGCGCCGCACACCACCTTCGCCGTGAGCACCGGAACGGTCGCGTCGTTGAGCGCGCCGCCGAGCGCGCAGGGCGCGTAGATGTCGAGGCCCTCGATGCGGATCAGCGTCTCGGTGTCGGCCACCACGGTGACCTCGGGGTGCAGATCGGTGATCCGGCGCACCGACTCCTCGCGGACGTCGGTGATCACGACCTCGGCCCCGTCGGAGAGCAGGTGCTCGACGAGGTGGTGGCCCACCTTGCCGACCCCGGCGACGCCGACCTTGCGGCCGCGCAGCGTCGGGTCGCCCCACAGGTGCTGGGCCGAGGCCCGCATGCCCTGGAAGACACCGAACGCCGTGAGGACGGAGGAGTCGCCGGCGCCGCCGTTCTCGGGGGAGCGGCCGGTGGTCCAGCGGCACTCCCGGGCGACGACGTCCATGTCGGCGACGTAGGTGCCGACATCGCAGGCGGTGACGTAGCGGCCGCCGAGCGAGGCGACGAACCGGCCGTAGGCCAGGAGGAGTTCCTCCGTCTTGATCTTCTCCGGGTCGCCGATGATGACGGCCTTGCCACCACCGTGGTCGAGCCCGGCCAGGGCGTTCTTGTACGACATCCCGCGCGACAGGTTCAGCGCGTCGGCGACGGCCTCGGCCTCGGTGGCGTACGGGTAGAAGCGGGTGCCGCCGAGGCCGGGGCCCAGGGCGGTGGAGTGGAGGGCGATGACGGCCTTGAGGCCGGTGGCACGGTCCTGGCAGATCACGACTTGCTCGTGACCCCCCTGATCCGAGTGGAACAGGGTGTGCAGGACGCCGTTGGTCACATCGGTCACTGTGGTGACTCCCAAATAACGAAGCGGCGGAGGCTTTCCTAGGGGTGGGGAGAGCCCCGGACCGACCGGCACGGCCGGTCCGATGGGCAAGAGCGTAAGTCCTCCGGCGGCGCGGATCTGCCCCCGTGCGGAGGATCACCCCCTGGGGGTGTACGCGCGTGGCACGATGCGCTGCATGTCGGTGGTGTCTTCAGTGGTCGTCCCTTACACGTCCTACCTCCGGGTGTACGAGCCGCTCGCCGCCTTCGCGGAGCCCGAGCGCAGTCACTGGGCCCGTTACGCCCAGCGCCCGGTGCTGCCCACCGCCCAGGACGAACTGCGCCGCTCACTGGCCGACCTGGTGCCGACCCCGCCGGTCGGGGTGCCCGTCCACGAGAGCGGTGACGCGTTCGTGGCGGAGCTGGACGGGGTGCTGTGCGTCTGCCCGTGGCGGACCCGGCTGCGGGGGTGGCTCGCACTGGAGGAGCTGGAGGGGCCGGGGGAAGTGGGGGGAATGTTTCCGGCCAACGTGCTGGACGTCCTGCTGCCCGCCGTGGTGCGGGACCAGGCGCGGGCGGACCACGAGCGCTGGCAGCGGCACAACCCGGACGCGCGGCCGTGGATCCGCACCACGGTGTGGCAGGTCCCGGTGCGCTGGTTCGTCCTCTTCCGCGACGAGGAGCGGGAGTACGCGGCGGCGGACGGCGAGGGCGGGGAGCCGGTGCTGCGCTACCGCACGCCGATGGTGGAGGCCCGGCGCCGGCTGGCCCGGGGGCTGCGGACGCTGCGCGAGAGCGTCGCCCAGGGCCCGCTCACCGAGGGGCTCGTGGATGTGGGGCGCTGGCTGGAGGAGTTCCATCCGCGCTCGCTCGTGGAGCTCGACTACGGCGGTCTGGTGCACGCGCTCTCCGCGGAGCAGCTCGCCGGGGACCGGTCGGCGGCGGATGTGGCGGAGGGGCTCGCCGCGCTGGGCACCGGCGACAGCGAGGGCGCCGGAGAGGCGTACGCGCGGCTCGCGGAGCGGTGGCGGGCGGTCCGGGACCGCCAGTTCACCAACTGACCGGCCCGTCGGTCGGCCCGTTCACCAATTGACGTGAAAAGGCCCACAGCGGCATCAACGTGATGGAACCGGGGCATCCTTCATCCAGGACGGACCGGAAGTCGGACCGGGCGGGAAGGAGGGGTGCGGGAGTCCGGCGGAGGAGCCGGCCGGATCGCCAGGGCGGAGGCCGCGAAGGGCGGCTGACGGGCCGTGAACCTGCGTCCCGTGTGGCACGTGGGGTGGGTGAGGCGGAAGAGTACGCCTCATGAGCCGGGACCTACGTCCCGAACCGGGCCTTTGCCTCAAGCGTGATGGATAGCACTAACGGGGCCCTTGCGCTCATCCCTACTCCTCGTGCCAAAATAGGACAAGGAGTCCGGGGAGGGCTCCTTCTGTCCAAGTAAGGGCGGAATGCTCAGCATTGCACGCTATGGGGGGTCTGATGACTCCTGATCGCTCTGTGACTGATCGTCACGGTGGTGTGACTGTCCGCTATGGCATGGTCCATCGGCTTCCGTCGCTGATGAACACCTGGGAGGGCAATTCCATCGGTTTGGCCGACGCGGCTGGACGGATGGTGTAGTTGTAGTGCCGAGGACAAGCCGTTCGTCCTATAACCGACTCGGCCCGCGTCCGCCATTTCGGGCAACGCGGGTCAAGGTGCAGAATTTAGAGGAAAGAACCGAGAAGGTTCGGTTCTCCCGAGGAGGCCGCTCATGACCGCTCGCACCCCTGATGCCGAGCCGCTGCTGACCCCGGCTGAGGTTGCCACGATGTTCCGCGTGGACCCGAAGACGGTCACCCGTTGGGCCAAGGCTGGCAAGCTCACGTCCATCCGCACGCTCGGTGGACATCGCCGGTACCGCGAGGCAGAGGTCCGCGCACTGCTTGCGGGTATTCCGCAGCAGCGCAGCGAGGCCTGACACACCCCTGTCGCGCAGCGCAGCAGCAGTAACAGCATCACAACCGGGCAGTCGTCAGGTCCCCCAACCTCCGGCCGCCCATACATAGCTCCATTCGACGGACGCCTGCCCCAACGGGCGTCATACCTGTGTACGGGTGCGTCGTTTCGATCGCGCTGGACTCCGCCGGGTCCAGCGCGATCTTTTTATGTCCCGGCACCCTGGGCCGGCAGCGTCCCGCCGGGCCTCTCGTGCCCCCGTAAGCCGCTCGTACACCCTCGGAGGGGTCCGCGGACGGGTGACCGATAACCGGGTGGTCGGTCGGCTTCCAGGCCTTCCAGGGCCCGTCGGTGGATCGCCCCGCCGCCCGTCCCGGCGCCCTTCGTGGGTCTGTGAGCGGGTCTGTGCGGGAGTGTGGGTGAGCGTCCCGGACTCGGTGGGACAGCCCCGGACGGAACGGTCCGGCCGAACGCTCGGGCCGGTGCAATTGCACATATTAAATTCGCCAGTTGTAGGACAGGCGTAAAGTGCCCCGGTCTGAAAACTCTTTCGGTGACACCCGTCACACTGCCGGATGCTTGCCAACTACGAGCCTGCCACTGTCCGGACGCGGAATCATCCGGCCGATGGTCATGAAGCGGCGGGCCTTTCGTCCTCGCCCCCGTCCGGCTCCGCGGCGGCGCCTTCCGCGGCCGCGGGGCTTCCGGTGCGATTCCGGGGCTCCTGCGGCTCGTACGGGGCCCCTGGAGCCGCTCCGGACGCCCGCGCCTCCCGGTCGCCGTCCCCGGGCTCCATGGCGAGGCGCAGCAGCCGGTGGCAGACGGGGCAGTGGCGGGTGAGGTGCCCGTAGCCGTAGGCGGCCGCCAGATGGGCGCGGAGCAGTGCGCGGGTCTCATGTCGTGCTGTGGACGCGGACATACGAGCCACCTCCCGGTGAGCCCGGCCGTCCCCCGCCTTAGGAAGCGCCGAGGGAAACAGGGACAGCCTCTGCTCTACGGGGTACCCGTGGCGGGAGGAGCCGTCAAGAGTGCGAGGAGCCGTCAAGACGCGAGAAAGCCCGGATCATTTCGATCCGGGCTTTCTTCTACTGCGGTCCTGACGGGATTTGAACCCGCGGCCTCCACCTTGACAGGGTGGCGAGCACTCCAAACTGCTCCACAGGACCAGGTTTTCGCTGCTGCCTTGCGGCTGGCTGCGAAACCAGACTGTACAGGAGGTGGGAGGCCCAGGTCGACTTCACTCCTGGTGGTGACACCGTCACCGCCGCACAGGCCTCCCGCAGGCCCCCGGGTCAGGGCGCGAGGGCGTCGATCGCCTTCACGATCCGCTTGTCGGAGACCGGGAAGGCGGTGCCCAGCGCGTGTGCGAAGTAGCTGACCCGCAGCTCCTCGATCATCCAGCGGACGTCGAGCACCTCCTGTCCCACCGGCCGTCCCTGCGGGAGCTGTTCGAGCAGCCACGCGTACTCGTCCTGCATCTCGTGGACCTTCGCCATCCGCGTGGTGTCCCGCTGGACGGCCGTCGGCATCTGCTGGAGCCGCCGGTCGGCCGCGACGAGGTACCGCATCAGGTCGGGCAGCCGGCGCAGTCCGGTGGCCGTAACGAAACCGGACGGTACGAGTCTGGCCAGCTGCTCTCGTACGTCGGTGACGTTGGCCACCAGCGTCAGGCTGTTGGTCGACTTCAGCCGCCGCTCGCAGGCCTGCCAGGCGGCCAGGATCTGCTGCACCTGGTCGATCGTGCGGACGGTCAGGTCCACCAGATCGGCGCGCACCTTGTCGTACAGCGTCCGGAACGCCTTCTCGTCCCACGCCGGGCCGCCGTGCGCGGCGATCAGCCGGTCGGCGGCGGCGGTGGCGCAGTCCTCGAAGAGGACCTGGACCGAGCCGTGCGGATTGCGGGAGAGGGCCAGCTTCTGCTGGTTGGAGAGCCGGTCGGAGGCGAACTTCGCGGGGTTGACCGGGATGTTCAGCATGATCAGCCGCCGGGTCCCGCGCCACATGGCCTGCTGCTGCTCGGCCTCGGTGTCGAAGAGCCTTACGGCCACCGTCTCGCCCATGTCCACGAGGGCCGGATACGCCTTGACCGGCTGCCCGGCCCGCCGGGTCTCGAAGACCTTGTTCAGCGAGCCGATCGTCCAGTCCGTGAGGCCCGAGCGCTCGATGGACTCGCCGGAGGGCCCCGCGGTCGCCGCAGCGGCCTTGGAGAGCGCCTGGCGTGCCTTCGGGCGCAGCTGGAGCTTGAGCGCCTCCAGGTCCTTGTCCTCGGCGACCTTGCGCCGCCGCTCGTCGACGATCCGGAACGTGATCTTCAGGTGGTCCGGGACCCGGGAGAGGTCGAAGTCGTCCGCCGTGACCGGCACGCCGACCATCCGCTGGAGCTCCCGCGCCAGGGTGAACGGCAGCGGCTCCTGCAGCGGGACCGCCCGGTCGAGGAACTTGTCCGCGTAGTTCGGCGCGGGGACGTAGTGCCGGCGGATCGGCTTCGGCAGCGAGCGGATCAGCTCGGTGACGACCTCCTCGCGCAGCCCCGGGATCTGCCAGTCGAAGCCCTCCGAGGTGACCTGGTTGAGCACCTGGAGCGGGATGTGGACGGTCACACCGTCCGCGTCCGCACCGGGCTCGAACTGGTACGTCACCTTGAACTTGAGCTTCCCCTGCCGCCAGGAGTCCGGGTAGTCGTCCTTGGTGACGGCCCCGGCCTTCTCGTTGATCAGCATGGAGCGCTCGAAGTCGAGCGCGTCCGGCTCCTCGCGCTTCTTGTCCTTCCACCACGAGTCGAAGTGCGCCCCGGAGACGATGTGCTCCGGAATCCGCTGGTCGTAGAAGTCGAAGAGCGTCTCGTCGTCCACGAGGATGTCGCGCCGCCGGGCGCGGTGCTCCAACTCCTCGACCTCGCCGAGGAGTTTGCGGTTGTCGTGGAAGAACTGGTGGTGGGTGCGCCAGTCGCCCTCGACCAGGGCGTTGCGGATGAACAGGTCCCGCGAGGCCTCCTGGTCGATACGGCCGAAATTGACCTTGCGCTGGGCGATGATCGGCACGCCATAGAGCGTGACCCGCTCGTACGCCATCACCGCGGCCTGGTCCTTCTCCCAGTGCGGCTCGCTGTAGGTGTGCTTCAGCAGGTGCTGCGCCAGCGGCTCGATCCACTCGGGCTCGACCCTGGCGTTGACCCGCGCCCAGAGCCGGGAGGTCTCCACCAGCTCCGCCGACATCACGAACCGCGGCTGCTTCTTGAAGAGCGCCGACCCGGGGAAGACCGCGAACTTGGCGTTGCGCGCGCCCACGTACTCGTTCTTCTCGGTGTCCTTCAGACCGATGTGCGACAGCAGCCCGGACAGCAGCGAGGTGTGCACCGCCTGCTCCGGGATGGACTCCTCGCCCTTGGGCTCCTCGACGGCGATGCCCATCTGCTTCGCGACCGTACGCAGCTGCGCGTAGATGTCCTGCCATTCGCGGATGCGCAGGAAGTTCAGATACTCCTGCTTGCACATCCGGCGGAACGAGGACGAGCCACGCTCCTTCTGCTGCTCCCGGACATAGCGCCAGAGGTTGAGGTATGCCAGGAAGTCGGACGTCTCGTCCTTGAACCGGGCGTGCTGCTGGTCGGCCTGCGTCTGTTTCTCCGCGGGCCGCTCGCGCGGGTCCTGGATGGAGAGCGCGGCGGCGATGACCATGACCTCGCGGGCGCAGCCGTTCTTGTCGGCCTCGATGACCATGCGGGCCAGGCGCGGGTCGACGGGCAGCTGGGAGAGCTTGCGGCCGAGCGGGGTGAGCCGCTGCCCCTTCTTCCCCTCCCCGGCGGACTTCTCGCCCTGCTCCAGCGCCCCCAGCTCCTGGAGGAGCTGCACGCCGTCACGGATGTTGCGGTGGTCCGGCGGGTCGATGAACGGGAACTTCTCGATCTCGCCGAGTCCGGCGGCGGTCATCTGGAGGATGACGGAGGCCAGGTTGGTCCGCAGGATCTCCGGATCGGTGAACTCCGGCCGGGTGAGGAAGTCGTCCTCGGAGAACAGCCGGATGCAGATGCCGTCCGACGTACGGCCGCAGCGGCCCTTGCGCTGGTTGGCGCTGGCCTGCGAGATCCGCTCGATGGGCAGCCGCTGGACCTTGGTGCGGTGGCTGTAGCGGGAGATACGGGCGTTGCCCGGGTCGATCACGTACTTGATGCCGGGGACGGTCAGCGAGGTCTCGGCGACGTTCGTCGCCAGCACGATGCGGCGTCCCGTGTGGCGCTGGAACACGCGGTGCTGCTCGGCGTGCGAGAGGCGCGCGTAGAGGGGGAGCACCTCGGTATGTCTGAGGTTGCGCTTGTTCAGCGCGTCCGCCGTGTCCCGGATCTCGCGCTCGCCGGAGAGGAAGACCAGGACGTCACCCGGCGCCTCGTGGCTCAGCTCGTCGACGGCGTCGCAGATCGCGGTGATCTGGTCGCGGTCGGAGTCCTCGCTGTCGTCTTCGAGCAGCGGGCGGTAGCGGACCTCCACCGGATACGTACGCCCGCTGACCTCCACGATCGGCGCCTTGCCGAAGTGGCGCGCGAACCGCTCCGGGTCGATGGTCGCCGAGGTGATGACGACCTTCAGGTCCGGGCGCTTGGGCAGCAGCCGGGCCAGATAGCCGAGCAGGAAGTCGATGTTGAGGGACCGCTCGTGGGCCTCGTCGATGATGATCGTGTCGTACGCCAGCAGCTCGCGGTCCGTCTGGATCTCGGCGAGCAGGATGCCGTCCGTCATCAGCTTCAGATACGTCGACTCCGGGTTCACCTGGTCGGTGAAGCGGACCTTCCAGCCGACGGTCTCGCCCAGCGGCGTCTTCAGCTCGTCCGCGACGCGCTCCGCGACCGTGCGCGCGGCGATCCGGCGGGGCTGGGTGTGCCCGATCATGCCCCGGACCCCGCGCCCCAGCTCCATACAGATCTTGGGGATCTGCGTGGTCTTCCCGGACCCGGTCTCACCGGCGACGATCACGACCTGGTGGTCGCGTATCGCCTCCAGGATCTCGTCCTTCTTCTGGCTGACCGGCAGCTCTTCCGGGTACGACAGGGCCGGCAGCCGGGCCGCGCGCACCGCGAGCCGTTCGGCCGCCTTGCCCGCCTCGGCCGCGATCTCGTCCAGCACGGACTGGCGGGCCTCGGGCTTGCGGATGCGGCGCGCTCCTTCGAGGCGCCGGCCGAGCCGGTTCGCGTCACGGAGCGAGAGCTGTCCGAGCTGGGACTGGAGATCGGCAAAGGAAGTAGACATACGGATCCCAGGATCTCACCCGGGCCCGAGGAGTGGCGACCTCATTTCGCGCGGACTGCGTCACGCGGGCAGCGCGCGTGGCAGGTGACCGATGCGGCGGCGCGCGTACGAGCCGGTGACCGATGCGGCGGGCGTGGTCACGGCGCGTACCATTTCGGGCAGTCGAACGCTCAGCCCGGCCCCAGCGCGAGAAAGGCCCGTCCCGTGTCCCGTACGCAGTGGTGCTGCCTGACGGCGCTGCTCGCGATCGTGATGGGGCTGCTGTGCGGGCCGCTGGGCGCGGCTTCTTCCTATGCCGACGCGTCGCCCCCTGAGGCTGCCGCGGTCACTGTCAGGGGAGCGGCGACGGCCGCGGAGGCCGCCCAGGCCCCCGTCATGGAGGCCCTCGACGCCGGCACCCCGGTCCCCGGCTGCCGGGAGCCCGGCGACCACGACAGCGAGCCCGCCGTCCCGACCCGGGCCCGCGCCGCGCACGACCAGGCCCCCGGCCTCGCCCCGTGGGGGCTGCCCGCCGCGACGGGCGCCCTGCCGGCCGAGCCGCCGCCGGGGATACGGGTCCGGGCCCCGGTCCCCGCCACACCGACCCCCGTAGAGCTCTCCGTGCTGCGGGTGTAGGCCGGGCAAACCGCCCGACCCGCACCTTTCCCTTTCCTTCCGCACCACCAGCACGGAGTGCCGCATGCCCACGCCCAAGAAGCCCCTGCCCAAGAAGCCCCTGCCCAAGAAGTCCCCGTCCGCGTCCGGGAGCACGAAGTCCTCCTCCCGTAAGCCCCTCGTCTACGGCGCGGTGATCGTCGCCGCCGCCGCTCTCCTCGGCTTCGCCTCCTACAAAGCCACCGCCCCCGGCGGCTCCACCGCCAACACCTCCACCACCCCGGCCGCCGAGGTCTCCGCCGATCCGCAGGCGGGCGTCTACCCCGAGCTCACGAAGCTGGCCCGCCGCGACGCGGGCGACAAGCTGGCGGTCGGCCGGGCCGACGCCCCCGTCGTCCTGATCGAGTACGCCGACTTCAAGTGCGGCTACTGCGGGAAGTTCGCCCGGGACACCGAGCCCGAACTGATCGAGGAGTACGTCGAGGACGGGACGCTGCGCATCGAGTGGCGCAACTTCCCGATCTTCGGCGAGGAGTCCGAGAACGCCGCCCGAGCGGCCTGGGCCGCCGGGCAGCAGGACCGCTTCTGGGAGTTCCACGCGGCCGCCTACGCCGAAGGGGTGAAGGAGAAGGGGTTCGGCAAGGACCGGATCAAGGCCCTCGCACAGGAGGCCGGGGTCAAGGACCTGGCCCGGTTCATGAAGGACCTGGACGGCCCCGACGCCCGCGCCGCCGTCGCGAAGGACCAGGAGCAGGGGTACGGGATCGGCGCCACGTCCACCCCGTCGTTCCTGATCAACGGCCGCCCGATCGCGGGGGCGCAGCCGAAGGAGACGTTCACGCAGGCCATCGAGACGGCGGCGGAGCAGGCGAAGACCACCGGCAAGGCAGGCAGCGACGCGTCCGAAGGCGCCGGGGACTCCGCCAAGTGACGCCGGACATCGGCTACTTCGCGGCCTTCCTCGGCGGGCTGCTCGCCCTGGTCAGCCCGTGCAGCGCGCTGCTGCTCCCGGCCTTCTTCGCGTACTCCATCGACTCCACCTCGCGCCTGCTGGCCCGGACCGGCATCTTCTACGCCGGGCTCGCCACCACCCTCGTCCCGCTCGGCGCCGCCGGTTCGTACGCGGGCAGGCTCTTCTACGGCCACCGCGACGCCCTGGTGACGGGCGCGGGCTGGCTGATCATCGTGCTCGGCGTCGCCCAGATCGTCGGCCTCGGCTTCGCCTCCCGGCGCATCGCCGCCCTCAGCGGCCGCATCCGCCCCACCACCGCGTTCTCCGTCTACGCCCTGGGCGCGGTCTACGGACTCGCGGGCTTCTGCGCGGGCCCGATCCTCGGCAGCGTCCTGACCGTGGCGGCGGTCAGCGGCAGCCCGGTCTACGGGGGGCTGCTGCTGGCGGTCTACGCGCTCGGGATGGCCGTACCGCTCTTCGTGCTCGCCCTGCTCTGGGAGCGGTTCGACCTCGGCCGCCGCACCTGGCTGCGGGGCAGGACCGTCCGGCTCGGCCGGTTCGAGCTGCACACCACGTCACTGCTCTCGGGCCTGTTCTTCGTCGGGCTCGGCGCGCTCTTCCTCGTCTACGACGGGACGACCGCGCTGCCGGGACTGCTGGGGGTCGACGCCTCGTTCGCGGTCGAGCAGTGGGCGCAGAAGGTGGGCGAACGGGTGCCGGACGCGGTGCTGCTGGGGGCCGTGGTGCTTGTGGTGCTGGGGGTTCTCGGCGTACGGGCCTGGCGGCGACGCGCGGGCCGGCCGCAGGAGGAGCCGGCGGAGAAGGAGACCGAGAAGGTGTGAGAACGGCGAAGGCCCCGTCCAGAGGACGGGGCCTTCGAGAGGTGGCTGGGGCCGGGATCGAACCGGCGACCTATCGCTTTTCAGGCGATCGCTCGTACCAACTGAGCTACCCAGCCACGCAGCCGCTGGGGCTGCAGCGGTCCTGACGGGATTTGAACCCGCGGCCTCCACCTTGACAGGGTGGCGAGCACTCCAAACTGCTCCACAGGACCAAGCAATGTGCGAAACAAGTCTCGCACACGGTGAAACGTGCCCCCAACGGGATTCGAACCCGTGCTACCGCCTTGAAAGGGCGGCGTCCTGGGCCACTAGACGATGAGGGCTATTGGCCCGCCTGTTCGCTTTGCAGCGCGTCGGGGACGTGAGAAGCATATGGGATGGGTGGAGCTATCGCCAAAACGGTTTACGGCGAGGGCGTCGGCCGGGCCGGAGAGCGTGTCGGGGAGGGCGTGGGGGCCGGGGAGGAGGGGGCGTCCTTCTTCAGGTTCTCCTCCGGAAGATGGCGGCTGACCTCGGCGGTCGTCAGCCCGAGGCCGCCGAGCGTGATCTCGTCCCAGGCCTGGAGGCGGCGGGTCGAGCGGTCCAGGTAGAGCACCGAGGCGCGCACCTTCTCGGGCTTGTCGTTCTGCACCGCGCGCAGTCCGCCGCCGCCCGTGGAGCCCTCCACCTTCAGCCGCGTACCGCCCTTCAGCTTTTCGTTGATCCGGTTGTGGAGGTGGCCCGCGAGGACCAGCGGAACCGTGCCGTCGGTCTGCCGGGCGGTGTTCGGGTCGTGGGCGACCGCGATGTCGACCGGGGTGCCGGCCTGCTCCTGGTCACGGAGGGAGGTCGCGAGGCGCATCCCCTCCAGCTCGGCGGCCGCCCTGCCTCCGACGGGTTTGGTGCGGTCGGGGGTGAACTGGGCGTCTCCGGTGCCGGCGATCCGCAGCCCGGCCACGTCCACGGTCCGGCCGTCGTCCAGGACGCGTACGTTCCGGAACTTCTCCAGGTAGGCCTGCGTGACCATCGAGTCGTGGTTGCCGCGCACCCAGACGTACGGCGCCCCGAGGTCGCGGATCGGGTCGAGGAAGCCGTTCTCGGCGGCTGAGCCGTGGTCCATCGTGTCGCCGGAGTCGATGATCACGTCGATCTCGTACTGCTCGACGAGCGAGGCGATGATGTGCCAGGCCGCCGGGTTCAGGTGGATGTCGGAGACGTGCAGGGCGCGGATGGTCCCGGGGTCCGGCTGGTAGACGGGGAGCGTGGAGGTGGCGTCGTACAGCCGGGTGACGTTGGTGACCAGGCGGGCCAGTTCCTGCTGGTAGATGTCGAACTCGGTGACGATCGAGCGGGCGTCGCCGACGAGGGACGGGGCGCTGGATAGCAGCCCGGAGAACTTGGGCTCCAGGACGGACTTCGGGTTCCAGGTGGCGTACGCGCTGACGCCCGATGCGGCCAGCAGGGTCAGGGCGAGCCCGCCGGCGGCCAGGGCGCGGCGCGGGCGGCGGTAGACGACGAGGCCGAGCGCGGTCGCCCCGGAGATCACGGCGACGCAGGAGCGCACGGCCAGCTCCCGGGTGCCGGCGGCGACATCCCGGGTGACCTCGTCCTGGAGGCCGGAGAACCGTTCCGGCTGGTCCACCAGGGCCTGGGAGCGCACCGGGTCGAGGCGGTCCACGTCCACGTCGAGGCGGAGCGGGGCGATGTGCGAGTCCAGCTCCAGGGCGCCGAGCGGGGACACGTTGATCTTGCTGCCGCCGGTGAGGGACGGGCGCAGGGTCATGTTGGTGTCCATGGGGCCGACCGGCGTACGGATGGACCCCACGGCGAGCAGTCCGAGCCAGGCCCCGATCACGACGACGGCGAGCATGGAGAGGGCCCGGACGTACGGCTTCGGGGCGGAGCCCGTCAGGTCGCCGGGGGTAAGAGCGGTGGTGCGGGCGGCGGACTTCGGGCGGGTGAACCGGGTGAGGCGGTGCCGGACGCGGTCGGCTGCGGCACGGAACGGGACGCGGACCATTGGGCCCGTATGCCCCGGTACGGCCCCGCCCATGCGGGGCGGCGGGCGCGGAGTGGATCAGGTCCCGCCCGCGCGGGGGATCAGGTCCGGCCCGCGGAGTGGATCAGGAGCGGCCGCCACCTGCCCGCGGCGGGCCCCCGTACGTGACAATGGCGGGGTGCTGGAGATGACGCGGGAGCAGTTCGAGGAGCTGGTGAGCCAGGCTCTGGACCGGATTCCGCCGGAGCTGATGCGGCTGATGGACAACGTGGCGGTCTTCGTCGAGGACGAACCGGAGCCCGGCGACCCCGACCTGCTCGGGCTCTACGAGGGCACTCCGCTCACCGACCGCGGTGAGTGGTACGCCGGGGTGCTGCCGGACCGGATCACCATCTACCGGGGCCCGACCCTGCGGATGTGCGAGACCCACGAGGACGTCGTGGCCGAGACCGAGATCACCGTGGTGCACGAGATCGCCCACCACTTCGGCATCGACGACGAGCGGCTGCACGCCCTGGGTTACGGGTGAGCGACGCGTCGCCGGTCCTCCCGCCGCCCGGACCGCCCGCCGCCCCGCAGGCGCGGGTGCTGGGCGCGGTCGCGGCGGGCGGCGCGCTCGGCGCACTCGCGCGGTACGGGGCCCTGGTGCTGTGGCCGGCCGCCGGGGGCGGCTTCCCGTGGACGGTGTTCGCGGTCAACGTGAGCGGCTGCGCCCTCATCGGCGTCCTGATGGTGCTGACCGTCGAGCGGGGCCGCGTGACCCACCCGATGGTCCGCCCCTTCCTGGGGGTCGGCGTCCTCGGCGGGTTCACGACCTTCTCGACGTACGCGGCCGATGTCTCGGGCCTGCTGGTGCGTCAGGAGCTCGCGGTGGCCCTCGCGTACATGGCGGCGACGGTCGTGGCGGCGCTGGCGGCCGTCTGGGCCGGGGCGGTGGTGACGCGGCGGCTGCTGGACCGGGGCGTGCCTGACGTACGTGACGGGGAGCGTGCGGCGTGAACTGGCTGCTGGTGGTGATCGGCGGGGCGGTCGGCGCGCCCCTGCGCTATCTGACGGACCGGGCGGTGCAGACGCGTCAGGGGCCCGGCGTCGCGTACGTCTTCCCCTGGGGCACCTTCACGGCCAACGCGGCGGGCAGCCTGCTGCTCGGGATCCTGACCGGGGCCGCGGTCTCCTCCCCGGTGCACGCCCTGCTGGCGACGGGGCTGTGCGGGGCGCTGACGACGTATTCGACGTTCTCCTACGAGACCCTGCGCCTGGCCGAGACGGGCCGGGCCTTCCTCGCCGCGGCCAACGTGGTGGCGTCGCTGCTGACGGGGCTGGGGGCGGTGTTCCTGGGGGCGGAACTGGCGGGCGGGTTCGGGGGGTAGGGGGTTCCCGCCGGGGCGGGCGGCGTTTCGGGCGTGTCTCCGGCGGGGTCCGGGGAGTTGGGCACGGCACGACACCACCGCGTACGGCGTGCTCCGTGAGGAAGGCGCCGTACGGCTCGTTCCGCTCTCCGCCCCGCCCCCTCGCCCCGGAGGTGCCACCCGTGCGCCACTCGTCCGTCCCTGTCCGTTGGGCAGCCGTCACCGCGCTGACGATCGCCGCGTCCACCGGCTGTATGAGCGTCGGCGACGACGGCGCCAGGCCGGGGCCCTCGCGCTCCTCCGACCCGAAGGGCCAGGCCGTCGAGCCGAACGGTGAGACGGTCTCCGGATCCGGCGGGGCCGGGCACCGGGGCGGCGACGCCCACCCTCACTCGGACTCCGACCGGAAGAACCCCGGGGGCCGGCCGAGCCCGGAGGCGTCCGGCGCTGTGCCGTCGGCCACACCGAAGGGCCCGCGCCCCGAACCCGGCGCCCCGCAGCCCTCGCGCCCCGGTCATCCGCCGGCCCCGACGCCGTCCACGCCGGGCCCGGGGGAGCCGCCGCCGGTCGTGCCGGAACCGCCGACTCCGCCGCCCACCCCCGACCCGGGTCCGGACCCCGAGCCGGAGCCCACCGAACCCTCCGAACCACCCCCCTCCGCGTCGCCCGCCGCGCAGCTGCGGACACAGGCGATGGGCGGTGCGGAGGAGAGCCGGCCGTTGCGGACTCCGGAGGCATCACCGCAGGTGGGGCCGGTGTAGCGGGGCGCTCGGAGAGGCCGGGTTGCGCAATGTGGGTGAGAGTGCGTATGGTGGTAGATCGCTTGATCCCATTGCCCGGCGCCGACACAGAAGAGCGCCGTGTGGCGCGTACTCTCCCTTGCCGTGGCTGGACCGCATTGAGGCGGTCGAAATTGCGAATCACGGAGTTACGGGCGCGTGCCGAGACTCCGGAAGGTTTCGCATTTCGCATGTCAATTTCCAGTTCTGACCACACCGTCATGCCCGAGAACATCGACAACGCCGAGCTCACCGAGCTCATCGAGGCCGCTGTGACCGAGGCCCCGGCCGGCGCCACCGCCGCAGCCGAGCAGGCTCCGGTGGCCGACCAGGCTCCGGTGGCCGAGAAGGCCGCCGAGAAGTCCGTCGCCGACTTCATCGCGGACCAGCCGGCCGAGGTCTCCACCAAGACCGAGACCGTCGAGGTTCTTGAGACCGACGCGGCCGACGAGACCGACACGGCCCCCGAGGCCGACGCCGAGATCGACGCCGAGATCGACGCCGAGCCCACCGTCACCTTCGGCTCGCTGGGCCTGCCCGACGGCATCGTCCGCAAGCTCGCGCAGAACGGTGTGACCGCCCCCTTCCCGATCCAGGCGGCGACCATCCCGGACGCCCTGGCCGGCAAGGACATCCTCGGCCGAGGCCGTACGGGCTCCGGCAAGACGCTCTCCTTCGGCCTGCCGCTGCTGGCCACGCTCTCCGGTGGCTCCACCGAGAAGAAGAAGCCGCGCGGCATCATCCTCACCCCGACCCGTGAGCTCGCGATGCAGGTCGCGGACGCGCTGCAGCCTTACGGCGACGTGCTCGGCCTCAAGATGAAGGTCGTCTGCGGCGGTACGTCGATGGGCAACCAGATCTACGCGCTGGAGCGCGGTGTCGACGTCCTCGTCGCCACCCCGGGCCGGCTGCGCGACATCATCAACCGGGGCGCCTGCTCCCTGGCGAACGTCCAGGTCGCCGTCCTCGACGAGGCCGACCAGATGTCCGACCTGGGCTTCCTGCCCGAGGTCACCGAGCTGCTCGACCAGATCCCCGGTGGCGGTCAGCGGATGCTCTTCTCCGCCACCATGGAGAACGAGATCGGCACGCTGGTCAAGCGTTACCTCTCCAACCCGGTGACGCACGAGGTCGACAGCGCCCAGGGCAACGTCACGACCATGTCGCACCACGTCCTCGTCGTGAAGCCGAAGGACAAGGCGCCGGTCACGGCCGCGATCGCCGCCCGCAAGGGCCGCACGATCATCTTCGTCCGCACCCAGCTGGGCGCCGACCGCATCGCCGAGCAGCTCATCGAGTCCGGCGTGAAGGCCGACGCGCTGCACGGCGGCATGACCCAGGGCGCCCGTACGCGGGTCCTGGAGGACTTCAAGAAGGGTTACGTCAACGCGCTCGTCGCGACCGACGTGGCCGCCCGCGGTATCCACGTGGACGGCATCGACCTGGTCCTGAACGTGGACCCGGCCGGTGACCACAAGGACTACCTGCACCGCTCGGGCCGTACCGCCCGCGCCGGCAAGTCCGGTGTGGTCGTCTCGCTGGCGCTCCCGCACCAGCGCCGCCAGATCTTCCGCCTGATGGAGGACGCGGGCGTCGACGCCTCGCGCCACATCGTCCAGGGCGCGGGCGTCTTCGAGCCGGAGGTCGCCGAGATCACCGGCGCCCGTTCGCTCACCGAGGTCCAGGCCGACTCCGCGAACAACGCCGCCAAGCAGGCCGAGCGCGAGGCCGCCGACCTGACGAAGCAGCTGGAGCGCGTCCAGCGCCGCGCCGTCGAGCTCCGCGAGGAGGCCGACCGCCTGGTCGCCCGTGCCGCGCGCGAGCGGGGCGACGACCCGGAGGCGGCGGTGGCCGAGGTGGCCGCCGAGGCCGAGGCCGCCCTCGTGGCAGCCGTGTCCGTGCCGGAGCAGCCGGCCGCCCGTGACGAGCAGCGCCGCGACGAGCGGGGCAACTACGAGCGCCGCGACAACCGCGGTGGCGACCGTGGCGGCTACCGCGGCGGCAACGACCGCCGTGACGACCGCCCGTCCGGTGGTTTCCGCTCCGGTGGCAGCAGCGACCGTCGGGACGACCGTGGTGGCCGTCCGTTCGAGCGTCGTGACAACGACCGTCCGGCGTTCAACCGTGACCGCCGTGACGAGCGCCCCTCGGGTGGCTCCGGTGGCTTCCGCTCCGGCGGCAGCAGCGACCGTCGGGACGACCGTGGTGGCCGTCCGTTCGAGCGTCGTGACAACGACCGTCCGGCGTTCAACCGTGACCGCCGTGACGAGCGCCCCTCGGGTGGCTCGGGTGGCTTCCGCTCCGGCGGCAGCGACCGCCCCTCGGGTGGTTTCCGCTCCGGTGGCAGCAGCGACCGTCGGGACGACCGTGGTGGCCGTCCGTTCGAGCGTCGTGACAACGACCGTCCGGCGTTCAACCGTGACCGCCGTGACGAGCGCCCCTCGGGTGGCTCCGGTGGCTTCCGCTCCGGCGGCAGCGACCGCCCGTTCAACCGTGACCGTCGTGACGACCGCCCCGCGGGCGGCTTCCGCTCGGGTGGCACCGACCGCCCGACCGGCCGTCGTGACGAGCACCGCGGCGCCAACACCGGCGCCAACACCGGCACCAACACCGGTTCCTTCGGCCGCCGCGACGACAAGCCGCGCTGGAAGCGCAACGGCTGACCACCGCCCAGCCGCTGACAAGCAGCTGAGCACGTCCGCCTGACAGACCGGCAGGGCCCGTACGCCACCGAACCGACTCGGTGACGTACGGGCCCTGTTGCTGTTCCCGGGAGGCCCCGCCTCCCGGGGTGCCGCGACCCCCACCAAGGCCGCATCTCGCCGCGAAAGGGACGCTATGGGGGGCGCGACAGGGCCCGACACCGATACCGGATCGGCTGCCGGGACCGGGCGGGCTATGCTCGTGGGTGATGTGACCGGGGCCGTTAGCTCAATTGGTCAGAGCAGCGGACTTTTAATCCGTTGGTTGTGGGTTCGAGTCCCACACGGCCTACCCGGAGCGGGGCCGGGTGCAAGCCCGTGACCCGTGAACGAGCGCCTTCGTCCGGCCCAGGCCGGACGAAGGCGCTTCGACGTTCCTGGGCTCAGGCGCCGCTCACCCCGAGTCCGGTCCAGGCCCGGCGCGGGCCGTGGGAAAAGTGGTCGGACCTGCCGCTCCGATGGCGTAGAGTTGTGTTTACCGACGCGGGGTGGAGCAGCTCGGTAGCTCGCTGGGCTCATAACCCAGAGGTCGCAGGTTCAAATCCTGTCCCCGCTACTGAAGGCCCGGGCCCGGCACGCACAGCGTGCCGGGCCCGAGTCGTTTCCTGGGGCCGGCACGGATGTTCGGGCTTGACCTTGACGCAACGTAAAGATCTAGCGTTTCCGGCATGGAGTGGTCCATCCAGGAAATCGCCAGAAAGGCCGGCACCACGAGCCGCACGCTCCGGCACTACGGGGACCTCGGTCTCCTGGCGCCGAGCCGGGTCGGGAGCAACGGCTACCGCTACTACGACCAGGACGCCCTCGTCCGGCTGCAGCGCATCCTGCTGCTGCGGGAGCTGGGGCTGTCGCTGCCCGCCATCAAGGGCGTACTGGAGGGGCAGCGGGACACGGCGGTGGCGTTGCGGGCGCATCTGCGGCTGCTCGAACAGGAACAGGCGCGCATCGGGCGGCAGATCGCCTCGGTGCGGACCACTCTCCACAAGACCGAGGAGGGGATGGAACTCATGGCCGACGAAGTGTTCGACGGTTTCGACCACACCGCCCACGAGCGGGAGGTGACCGAGCGCTGGGGCCGCGAAACGTACGAGGAGGGCGACCGGTGGTGGCGTTCGCTGGGGGAGGCCGGGAAGAAGGCGTTCCTGGACGAGCACGAAGCCATCGCGCGTGACTGGGGGCGGGCCAGGGAGGCCGGGCTCGGTGCGGACAGTGAGCAGGCGCAGGACATCGCTCGGCGGCACTGCGCGTGGCTGTCGTCGTCCAAGGCGCCGAGCCGGTCGTACGTGATCGGGCTCGGTGAGATGTATGTCGCCGATCCGCGCTTCGGAAAGAACTACGATCGCTACGGGGACGGCACCGCCGCCTTCGTACGGGATGCACTGACGATCTACGCGGAACAACGGCTCACCGACTGACCGCGGGGAGCGGCGTTCCCGGCCGCTTCCCCCTATTTGGCCGATGACGAGTCGCCGCACGGCGCGGCTCCGGGAAGCCTGGACGGGGCGCGGTACCGTCCGCAGCCGTGGCCGGACCGGGCAGGAGTACACAAGGTGGGGATGGCGGAGAAGGGGCGCGGACGCGTGACGGGGAGCTTCGGCGTCCCGGGGCGCGGCATGTCCGGCTCCACGGGCCGGGGGAAGCCGGTGGTGGCCCGGAGCGCCGGTACCCGGCGGTTCGTCCGGCTGCTTCCGGTGCTGCTGATCGGCGGCGGGCTCCTCTTCGACTCGCTCGCCCCGCCCAACTTCACCGCCGTGCCCCTGTTCGTGGCCGCGCCGCTGATCGCCGCGCCCTTCTTCTCGCTGGCCAGTACGGTCCGTACGGGCGTGGCCGCCGTCCTCTCGGTCATCGCGATGCGGCTCTCCGACGGCACGTCCACCCAGGTCGTCCCGGTCATCGAGATGATCACCGTGCTCACCGCCGCGGCCCTGGCCCTCGTCATCAACGGGGTCGTGCGCCGCAGCAACGAGCAGCTGGCCTCGGCGCGGGTCATCGCGGAGACCGCCATGCGGGCCGTGCTGCCGACCCCGGCGGAGCGGATCGGCGGGCTGCAAGTGGCCGCGCGGTACGAGGCGGCGCAGGCGGACGAGTTCGTCGGCGGGGACCTGTTCGCGGTGGCGGACACCCCGTACGGCGTACGCCTGGTCGTCGGTGACGTGCGCGGCAAGGGGCTGGACGCCGTGGAGGCGGTGGCCGTGATCATCGGGGCGTTCCGGGAGGCCGCCGAGCAGGAGCGGTCCCTGGAGGGCGTGGCCCAGCGGCTGGAGCGGGCGCTCGCACGGGAGGGGACGCGGCGGTACGGGCTGGACGCCATGGAGGGGTTCATCACCGCCGTACTGGCCGAGATCCCGCCCGGTTCGGCCTCGCTGCGGCTGGTCAACCGCGGTCACCCGGAGCCCATCCTGCTGCACGCGGACGGGGCCCTGGAGGTCCTCGCGCCCAGCGTGCCCGCGATGCCGCTGGGGATGGACCTCGGGGTGTGGCCCGATCGCTCCGACGAGTGGGAGCTGCCCGCCGGTTCGACGCTGCTCGCCTTCACGGACGGCCTCTCCGAGGCGCGGGACGCGAACGGGGCCTTCTACGACCCGGCGGCCCGGCTGCGCGGCCGGATCTTCCCCGGCCCCGAGGAGCTGCTCTCGGCGCTCACCGACGACGTACGGCTGCACACCGGGGGCCGGTCGACGGACGACATGGCGCTGCTCGCGGTGAGCCGGCCGGCGGAGGGACAGCCGCCGCGGCGGACGACGGTGAAGATCGTGGGCCGGGGCGATGACACGGTGCGTAACTGAAGAGCACCACTCCGCATAACATTTGACACACCATCAGAAAAAGAGGTGTGGGTGAGTGGTCGTCAAGTCGTCCGATTCGGGCCGCTTGTGGACGGTAAGTCCCCGTCGGAGCCGTTAATGATCAACAAGAACAGCTTGGAATCGGGCCCGTCTGTCTATTAACGTTCGATAACGCAGCGCGGTCGTCCCAGCCGTCGTCAGAGACGGCGCCGTGCGCGAGCGCCGAATCCCGCAAGGGAACCGGGGAACCACCTACATGGGGTGAATCGGACGCCTGCGTCTCGTGAGAGGCGGAGGGGCCCGTAGGAGACCTTCCTGCTCCGAACCCGTCAGCTAACCCGGTAGGCGAGAAGGAAGGAAAGGAGTGCGCCCACGTGGCGTCCAACAAGCCTGCCCCTGAGGCCCCGTCACCCTTCACTGCCGACGGTATCGGTGGCCCGGAGCGGACCTGGGAGGAGTGGAACCCCACCGCGGAGTCCATCCGTCCCGTCCGCGGCAAGCACCGCGTGGCCAAGCAGCGAGGCCTCGCCCGCAGCTCCACCGTCCTCGGGGTCGGCGTCATAGCGGCCGTCGGTGCGGGTGGCATGGCCACCGCCCAGAGCAAGCCGCCGGTCTCCATCTCTCTTCCCGATTCCATCGCGGACAACCTCCCCGACGCCAAGTCCCTCCCCGGCGTCGGCGCTTTCATGTCCGAGGACGCCGAGGCCGCGCCGCTCGCCGCCGCACCGATCACCTCCGCGGGCATCACGTCCGCCGAGGCCGAGCAGGGCACCACCGACGCGGGCGAGGCCCTGCGCGCCCGGATCCTCCAGCAGGCCGAGCAGCAGCAGGCCAGCGCCGACGCCGAGGCCAAGGCCGCCGAGGAGAAGGCCGCGGCCGAGAAGGCCGCCGACGAGGCGAAGAAGCAGCAGGACGACGCCGAGGCGAAGGCCAAGGCCAAGATCGCCGCCGAGAAGAAGGCGGCGAAGGAAGCGGCGGAGAAGAAGGCCGAGGAGGAGCGCCTCGCCAAGCTCCGCGCCAGCTACACCCTGCCCGCCTCCTCGTACACGATCACCTCGACCTACGGTCAGTCCGGCGCCATGTGGTCCTCCGGCCAGCACACCGGCCTGGACTTCGCCGGGGCGGCCGGTTCGCCGCTCAAGGCCGTGCACAGCGGCACGATCACGTCGGCCGGCTGGTCCGGTTCCTACGGCTACCGTACGGTCCTCCAGCTCGACGACGGCACGGAGGTCTGGTACGCCCACCAGTCCTCGATCGACGTCTCGGTCGGCCAGAAGGTCAGCACCGGCGAGACCATCGGCCGCATGGGCGCGACCGGCAACGTCACCGGTGTCCACCTCCACCTGGAGGTCCACACCGCGGGCGGCTCGGCCCTGAACCCGATGGCCTGGCTGAACAGCAAGGGCCTGAACGTCTGAGCCCCCCGCGTCCCCGCGGGCGCACGCACCACCCCCGAAACCCCGGCAGCCCTGACGCTCACCCCCCGACGTCAGGGCTGCCGGTCTGTCCGGGGGCGGGGGGTGGCAGGGCCCGGCGTACGTGGAGGCGGTGGAATACCCGGCGCCGCCGGCGCCGTTGAACACCCACATGACTTCTCTGCGCACCCTCGGCAACTCCGACCTCCAGGTCTTCCCCCTCTCCCTCGGCGGCAACGTCTTCGGTTGGACGGCCGACGAGGAGCAGTCGTTCGCCGTCCTGGACGCGTACGCCGCGGCCGGCGGCAACTTCATCGACACCGCCGACGCCTACACCGCCTGGATCGAGGGCAACCAGGGCGGCGAGTCGGAGACCGTCATCGGCAAGTGGCTCGCCTCGCGCGGTAACCGCTCCGACATCGTGGTGGCCACCAAGGTCGGTGCCCACCCCGGCTACAAGGGGCTCTCCGCCGCCACCATCAAGGGTGCGGCCGAGCAGTCGCTGCGCCGGCTCGGCACCGACCACATCGACCTCTACTACACGCACTTCGACGACGAGACCGTCCCGGTCGAGGAGATCATCACCGCCCTCGACCAGCTGGTGAAGGACGGCAAGGTGCGCCACATCGCCGCCTCCAACATCAGCCCCGAGCGCCTCCAGGCCTCCCTGGACTTCTCCGAACGCGAGGGCCTGGCCCGGTACATCGCGCTCCAGCCGCACTACAACCTGGTCTCCCGCGCCACCTACGAGGGCCCGCTCCAGGAGACCGCCGCCCGCGCCGGCCTCGCCGCCGTCCCGTACTTCGCGCTGGCCTCCGGCTTCCTCACCGGCAAGTACCGCCCAGGCACGAACGTGGAGAGCGCCCGCTCCGCGAAGGCGGGCGAGCACCTGGAGTCGGAGCGGGGCCGCAAGGTGCTCGCCGCCCTCGACAAGGTCGCCACGGAACGGGACGCCGAGATCGCCACGGTCGCCCTCGCCTGGCTCGCTGCCCGCCTGACGGTCGCGGCCCCGATCGCCTCCGCCCGCACGGTCGAACAGCTCCCCGCGCTCCTGGCCGTGGCGGACCTGGAGCTGACGGAGGCGGAGCTGGCGGTGCTCACGGAGGCCTCGGCCTGACCCGGCCCGCCTGAACCGCCTTACGGGGGAGGCGGGGTGGGGTTGTAGGGGCTGCCGCCGGGTTGGCCGTGCCGGCCGTACTGACTGTGCTGGCCCTGCTGGCCGTACGCATGGGGCTGCGGGGCCGGGTAGCCGTACCCGGTTCCTTGGCCCTGGCTCTGCCCGTAACCCTGGCTCTGCCCGTAACCCTGGCTCTGCCCGTATCCGTATCCCTGGCCGTACCCGTACCCGTACCCGTGCCCGTGCCCCTGGCCCTGTCCGTTTCCGTACGGCATCGGGGGGCGGGGGTACGCATGTGGGCGCGGGCCGCTGCCGGTGATGCGGGCCGCGTGGGTGAGGGCCGGGCCCGCGATGGGGCGGCGCTGCCAGAGATGGTGCAGCAGCTCCCGTTCCCGCTCGGCGAAGTCCGGGCCCGCCGCGTCGTGGCGGGCGAGGCGGCGCAGGCCGGCCAGGGAGGTCGCGAACGACTCGTACTCGGCGACCGCGCGGGCCGCCGCCCGGCCCCGGGACCTGTCCTGCCGCCCGTGCCAGTGGCGGGCCAGGTCGCGGGCCGTGCCCCGGGTCCGCATCGAGGCGAGCGCCAGTGGCTCGGCCGGGCCCAGCCAGCCTGCCGTGGCGTACGCGGGCAGTTCGGCGGCGAGCGTCCGCAGCTCACGTCGGCGCCACCAGACCGCCAGCCAGGTCAGCAGCGCGAACGCCGGGACCATCACCATCCCGTACACCGCGTAGAAGCCGTACGGGCCGAAGGCCGACGAGCCGTTCCACAGGGCGTGCAGGCCCATCGAGAGGAGCAGGCCGAGCAGCGGCAGGGCGATCCGGCGGACCCGGTGGTGGCGGCCGCTGATGGCCGCGAAGCCGAAGCCGAGGCCGGTGAGGACCGTGAACAGCGGATGCGCGAACGGTGACATCACGATCCGTACGAAGAACGTCCCGGCGGTCACCGAGGCGAACCCGGAACTGCCCATCATCTGGTCCTCACCGAAGGCGTTGCCCAGATAGAGGATGTTCTCGGTGAAGGCGAAGCCCGTGGCGGTGAACCCGGCGACCACGATGCCGTCGACCACGCCCCGGAACTCCCGTCGCCGGAAGACGAAGATCAGCAGTACGGAGACGGCCTTGGCGCTCTCCTCCACGACCGGGGCGATCACCGTGGCGCCCAGGGTGTCGGCGCTCGACGGGTCGGCGGTGGCGGTGGCTATCCAGCGCATCGCGAACGAGTTGGCGATGATCGCGACGAGCGCGGCGGCGCACGCGCCCCAGGCGAAGGAGAAGATCAGGTTCCGCCAGGGGCCGGGCTCGACCCGGTCGAGCCAGCGGAAGGCGGCCATCAGGAGCGGCACCGGAAGCACCGCCAGGCCCAGGCCGACCAGGAACCCCTCCGGGCCCGTCTGTTCGCGGACGAGGGCGAGGATCACCAGCCCGCACAGCGCGAGCGCCACGGTCACGGCCCCGACGCGGAACGCCTTGCTGCGCCACACCATGCCGACGCGGCGCGGCCGGTACCTCCACCGGCCGCGCTCCGGCACGGCGCCCAGCACCTCGTCGAGCCGCTGCTCGTGGAGGACCGGGACCGCCGGCTGCCGCTGCTGGTACTGCACGGAACCGTCGGACACCCCTTGACCCTAACGAGGAGCACTGACACCCGGCGACGGTGCATCCGGCCAGGATGCGGCGCTTCCGGGCAGCGACAGGCGGTTCGTCAGATACGGGCTGTGCGTCAGATGCGGGCGAACAGCAGGTCGTGGACGACGTGGCCCTTGTCCAGGCCCTGGCCCTCGAAGCGGGTGAGCGGCCGGAACGCCGGACGCGGCGCGTATCCGCCGTCCGCCGCCGTGTTCTCGAAGCGGGGGTGCGCGGTCAGTACCTCCAGCATCTGCTCCGCGTACGGCTCCCAGTCCGTCGCGCAGTGGATGATCGCGCCGGGCTTGAGCACCGGGGCCACCAGGTCCAGGAACTCGGGCTGGATCAGCCGCCGCTTGTGGTGCCGGGCCTTGGGCCACGGGTCGGGGAAGTAGACGCGCAGGCCGTCGAGCGAGGCGGGGACCAGCATCTCGCGGAGCAGGATCACCGCGTCGCCGTTGGCCACCCGCACATTGGTCGAGCCCGCCCTGTCCGCGAGGCCCAGCAGGTTGCCCTGGCCGGGGGTGTGGACGTCGACGGCGAGGATGCCGGTGCCCGGGTCGTCGGCCGCCATCTGCGCGGTGGCCTCGCCCATGCCGAAACCGATCTCCAGGACGACCGGCAGGCCGTCGAACAGGTCGGCCAGGTCCAGGACGCGCCTGCCGTCGATGTCCAGGCCCCACTGCGGCCACAGCCGCTCCAGGGCGTCCTGCTGCCCGGTGGTGACCCGGCTGCGGCGCGGCTGGAAGCTGCGGATCCGGCGCTCGTGGTGAGAGCCGGCCGGGTCGGCGGCGGGGCCGCCGGGGAAACGGGGCTCCTGGCGCAGCCGGCGCGCGCGCTCGAAGGAGGCGGCCCGCAGCGCGGCGGCTTCGTCGGCGGTCGACCCGGCCGGGGCCGTGGCGTCGGCGGCGGTGGAGCCGGTCGCGGAGGCGTGGACCGTCGTGGCGTCGGCCGTCCCGGGTTCGGAGGCCGCGGCGGTGGTGGGGTTCAAGGGCTGCTCAGACACAATGACCCAATTCTACGGCGGGCGGCCTCCATCCCGTCTCCTGAGCCCGGCGCAGCGCACGCCGCGCCACCTCCCGCCCGATCGGCAGGCACGCCGTCGCGGCGGGCGAGGGAGCGTTGAGCACATGCACGGTGTGCGGGGCCTCGCGGATCAGGAAGTCGTCGACGAGCGTGCCGTCCTTCAGCACCGCCTGGGCCCGGACCCCGGCGGGCGACGGGCGCAGGTCGTGCTCGGTGACCGCGGGCAGCAGCCGCTGTACGGCCCGGGTGAAGGCGGTCCTGGAGAGCGAGCGGTGCACCTCGCCGGCCCCGTACCGCCAGTGTCTGCGGGCGATCGTCCAGGTGCCCGGCCAACTCAGTGTGGACAGCAGTTCGGCGGGGCGCACCACCGGCCAGCCGTACCCCTCGCGGGCCAGGGCGGGGACCGCGTTCGGCCCGACGTGGACGGAGCCGTCGAACCCCCGGGTCAGGTGGACGCCGAGGAAGGGGAAGGCCGGGTCCGGCACCGGGTAGACCAGTCCGCGCACCAGCTCGGGGCGGGCCAGCTCGTAGTACTCGCCGCGGAAGGGCAGGATCCGCACCCCGGGGTCGTCGCCCGCGAGCCGGGCCACCCGGTCGCAGTGCAGCCCCGCGCAGTTGACCAGGGTCCGGGCGCGGACGACCAGGCCGTCCGCCGTGCGCACCGCCACGCCCCAGGGGCGCCGGTCTATCGCGGTGACCTCCGCCCCGTACCGCACGACGCCGCCGGCCGCGGCGACCTCCGTCGCGAAGCGGGTGGCGACGGCGGTGAAGTCGCAGACGCCCGTGGTGGCGACCCGGATCGCCGCGAGACCCCGGACCTCGGGCTCGTACTCCGCGATCTGCGCCGGGCCCAGCTCCCGCACGGGCAGTCCGTGCTCCCGGCCGCGCTGGACCAGGCTGTGCAGCCGGGGCAGCTCGGAGCGCTCGGTGGCGACGATCAGCTTGCCGGTGGTGGCGTGGGCGATACCGTGCTCGGCGCAGAAGTCGGCCAGCTCGGCGGAGCCGCGGAGCGCGTACCGCGCCTTGAGCGAACCGGGGCGGTAGTAGATACCGCTGTGGATCACTCCGCTGTTGCGCCCCGTCTGGTGGCGGGCGGGGCCGTGCTCCTTCTCCAGGACCGTCACCCGGGTGCCCGGAGCGGCCCGCTGCAACGCATACGCGGTCGACAGACCGACGATCCCGCCGCCGATCACCAGCACATCGCAGTCGTACGCCGCGTGCGTCATCATCACGCCACCTCCCACCCCGATAGTGCACTGACCCACTGACAACGGGCTCAAACCCGATCCGGGCAGGGCGTGGCGCACACGGTGGCCGGCGGGCGCCGAAAGCACCCGCCGGGGCGGCTCAGACCTGGGTCACCAGCAGCGGGCGGGCCCGCTCCCGCAGCTCTGCGACGCGGGGCTCGTCCCCGTACGGTTCGAGCCGGTGGAGCAGGTCGCGCACGTACTCCGTGGTGCGGGCCGAGGAGATCCGGCCGGCCACCTCCACCGCCCGGGTGCCCGCCGCGCAGGCCGCGTCGAGGTTCCCCGACTCCAGCTCGGCGACGGCGGAGACGACGAGCCGCAGTCCGTGGCTGCGGACGAACTCGTCGGTCGGCCGGGAGAGCGCCTGTTCGGTGAAGCGCCTCACCTGCCGGGGCGCCTTGAGGTCGCGGTAGCACTCGGCGGCGTCCGCGGCGAACCGGTCGTAGGAGTAGAAGCCGAGCCAGGACGGGTCGGCGTCGCCCGCCCGGGACCGCTCCAGCCAGCTCTCCGCGCCCTTGAGCGCGGCCCCCGCGGCCGGTGCGTCGCCGGCCTTGGCGTGGGCGCGGGCCTCCACCAGCCGGAAGAAGCTCATGGTGCGGGCGGTGGCCAGGCCCCGGTTGCGCTCGACGGCGGCCTGGGCCAGGTCGACGCCCTCGTCGGCGAAGCCCCGGTAGGTCGCCTGGAGGGACATCGAGGCGAGGACATAGCCGCCGAGCGGTACGTCGGCGGCGGCGCGGGCCAGGCGCAGGGCCTGGATGTAGTAGCGCTGGGCGGCCTCCTGCTGGCCGGTGTCGAACGCCATCCACCCCGCGAGACGGGTCAGCTCGGCCGAGGCGCCGAACAGCGCCCGGCCCACCTCGTCGGTGTACGAGCCGAGGAGCAGGGGTGCCGCGTCGACACGTAAGCACTCGGGGACCATGGAGGAACGCCAGTCGCCGCCGCCGTACTTGGAGTCCCAGCGCCGGGCGTCCTGGGCCGCCTCGCGCAGCTTCATCACATCGCTGTGCCCCACCCGCAGCGGAGAGGCGTCCGCGGCGGACTCCGGACCGGGCTGTACGGGAACGGAGCCGCCCGCCGTGCCGTGAGGTGTGTGCAGGATGTGTGCACCGCGGCCGTCCGCCGCGCCCTGCGGTCCCCGCGGACCGGGCGCGCCAGGGCCGTCCTGGCCGCCGCCCCGGGCACCGAGGATCGCCGCCTGTGCCGCCGTCGGGTCGCGGGCGACCGACGGATCGGCGGGGGTTATCAGCCAGCGGGACGCGGGGGTCGCATAGGCGCTCACCGCGAACGAACCGGCCAGCGATTGCCAGATCCCGCCGCCGCCCCTGCGCCCGGCCAGATCCAGCCGGTACAGCTCGGTCGCCGACCTGACCGCCTCGCCCACATCGCGGGGGAAGGCGAGGCCGACCTCCGGCGCGGGGTCCGCGTCGGCGAGACCGATCTCGTGCAGCGGGACCGGCCGGCCGAGCTTGGCCCCGATCGCCGCCGCGATCAGATGGGGTGCCGCACCCTGCGGCACCATCCCCTTGGCGACCCACCGGGCCACCGAGGTCTTGTCGTAGCGAAGTGTCAGACCGCGCTGTGCTCCGAGGTCGTTGACCCGCCGGGCGAGCCCGGCGTTACTGATTCCCGCGAGGGCGAGAACCGTGCCGAGCTTCTCGTTCGGCCCGCGTTGCTCCCTGGACATGCGCCACCCCTCGACACACAGACAGCCGCCGCGACACCGAGGACGGCGCGCGGCATTCGTACCGATGCTCCCCAGGTTCGAACCCTCGTACTCCGCCTGCACACGCATGTGGCCGAGCCCCGAGGAATATGCCCCCCTGTTGAGAACACCAGTAAACACAGCGTAGTTCTCCCCATCCCTACCGTTAAGGGGCGGACGTCCGTATGGCGGGATTGTTGTCCGTGCGGGCGGCCGGGTCCGCGCTCCGGGGGTGCGCGGACCGGGGTGGGGCGTGCTCCTGGTGTGTGGCCGTGCGCCCGGCCGTGCGCTCTGGCCGGGCCCGTAGGGGAGGGGCTTGGCTGGGTACCGCGTGGGTCGGCTCACTGCACTGGACTCAGTGGGCTGGGGGATAACGCCGCTCCATTCCCCGCGGGCGGCGGACCGGTCCGGGAGGTGAGGCCCACCTCCCGGACTGTGCGTGGAAGGGTCCGCCGCGGGGGCGCGGACGGGTATGCGCGGGCGGCGGAGCCTCATGAGAATGGCTGAATAACGACTGTCCGGTGACGGTCTGGCCAACGGTCCGACTATGGCCGGATTTCATGCGCTCTTTAAGGGCGGTGGCGCCTCCTCCGCTTCCCCGGCCGGCGCGCCTCGGCGTGGGGCCGGGAAGCCCACGGTGCCGCCCTAACTCGCGGAATCGGTACTTCCGTTGTCGGCGATGCGGTGAAGACTGCGGCCGGGACGGTTCCCGGCCTTTGCCAGGGGCGCATGCTCTTCCGGCGTGCGCTGCCCGTACCCCCTCTCCTGCGGCCCTGTCGTGGCAGCATGTCCCGCAGCGGCGATTCGACTCGGTACAGTGCGCCGCTTGTCCACAGCCTGTGGAGGCGGCGATGCGTTGGTTGGTGGGATGGAGCAGTATCGCCGCGAGCTTCGGCACCGTCGGTGCGGTCGGCAACGGCGGTGAGGGGCGCACGGTCCACCCCGTGGGCTCCCAACTCCTGTGGGGCGACCCGGATCCGCTCTGGGCGGTGGGCGACTGGCGCCCCGACGAGATCCGCGTCATCGGCGTGGCGACCCCCGAAGGCGCCCCCACCGCCCGCCTCGCCGTACTCGGCTGCTGCGGGGCCACCGACGAGCAGCTGCGCGTCGGGCTGCTCGCCGCGCGGGGCGGGGCCATGCGCCACCTCACCGCCTGGCCGGGCAGCTACACCGCCGTCGTCCAGATCGGCCGCCGCATCACCGTCGCGGGCGACCTGGCCGGCGCCCGGCCCGTCTTCCACACCCCCTGGGCCAACGGCACCGCCTACGCCACCGCCGCCCTGCCGCTGGCCGACCTCATCGAGGCCCAGCTCGACATCGGCCACCTCGCCGCCCTGCTCGCCTGCCCGGAGACGCCGGAGGCGCTCGGCGACGGCACCCCGTACGCCGGGGTCAAGCGGGTCCCGCCGGGCCACGCCCTCATCCTGCGGGAGGGCTCGCGGGAGATCACCGGGTACGAGGCGGTCGCCTCCCTCGCCGTCGCCGCGCCCCAGGTCGACCCGGTGCACGCGGTGGAGGGCGTACGCGACGCGCTCGTCGAAGCGGTACGCGCCCGGCTCACAGCCCCCCGCCACGCTCCGGAGACCGCGCCGCAGGACCCGGGGCCCGTCCCCGGCATGGGACCCGCCGACCGCCGCGCGGCCCGGGGCGGCCCGGTGGCCGGTATCGGCGCCGACCTCTCCGGCGGCAGCGCGTCCGCCACCCTCGCCCTGCTCGCCTCCGGGCTGCCCGGACTGCCCGGCACCCTCCTCGGCCACGGCAGCGGCGCCGGGGAGCGGCTGCTCGCCGTCACCTTCAACGACCTCACCACCCGCGGCCACGAGGACGAGCTGGAGCGCGCCCGCGCCATCGCCGCCAACCCGCGCCTGCACCACGTGGTCGTCGCGGCGGGCGAAGAGGCCCTGCCGTACGCCTCGTTGGGGACCGGCGCCCTCACCGACGAACCGGGCCCCTCGCTCGTCGTCGCCGAACGCCATCGCCGCCGCCTCGCCGCGGGCAGCGCCGACCATCTGGTGGGGCACGGCGCCCGGCAGGTCCTGGACGCCCACCCGGCCCGCCTCGCCGACCTCCTGATGGACCGGCAGAGACGCCACCTCCTGCGCCCCGTCGCCGCCCTCACCAAGGCCGAAGGCCCCTCGGCGCACTCCCTGTTCGTCCCGCTGACGCTCTACCGCGCGGCCCGCCGGCTGGCCCGTACGTCGTACCGCACCGGCCTGGAGACCGCCGCCGGACTGCTCCCCGACGCCAACCGGTACGCCCCCGACCTCGCGACCCCCGCCGATGCCTCGCTGGCCGCTCTCGCCTGGTCGCGCCCGGGACCGGCGGCCCGCTGGCTGACGGGCGAGGCGCTCGCCGAAGTATCGGTTCGCCTTCAGGCGGCGGCGATCCGGCCCACCTCCGTACAGCGGCCCGGCGAGGCCCGGGCCCGGGCCGCCCTGGCCCGCAGCGCCGCCGACCACCGGATCCTGGAGCAGGCGGCGGAGATCCGCAGCCAGCGCCTGCACGCGCCGTTCCTGGACAACCAGGTGGTCCGGGCGGCCCGCGCGTTGCCCGAGTCGCTGCGCGTCCAGCCGGGCGCCCGGGCCGCGATCCTGCGCCGGGTGCTGGGCGGGGCCGGCATCCACGACCTGCCGCCCGGCTGGGGCGCCCCGTCCCAGGCCACCTCCACCGCCGTCACCCGGACCGGCCTGCGCACCGCGCTGCCCGAACTGATGGCCCTGTTCGACGCCCCGCTCCTCGCCGACGCGGGCCTGGTCGAGGCGCGGGTCGTCCGCAAGGCCCTGCGCGCCGCCTCCGAGGGCGAGCCGCTCCCGTTGGACGGCTTGGCGGAGCTGGCCTCCACCGAGCTGTGGCTGCGCCGCCTGGTGACCCGTCGGGGGACGTGCTGGACGGGTACGGCGGCCCCGCGCCAGCGTGCGGTGGCGGGCGGCGTGCTCCCGTCCCGGCGCACGCTCCAGCCGTGACGGGAAGCCGACCCACCGGGCCGGGCCCAGGACCCTGCCGGGCCGGGCTCAGGCGCAGCTGATCCGGGACTCCGCCCAGTCGGCCAGGGCCACCCCGCCCAACGGCCCCTGGGGCTCCACCACGAGCCGGATCGACGACTGGCCGCCGATCGCGACGCTGACCGGGACCGCGGGGTCGCCGCCCTTCATGACGGGGGAGCGCCACAGCCGCGCCCCGTTCCCGTCGAAGACGGAGAAGCGGGCCGCGCCGAGCCCCATCGTCAGGTCGTCCACGCCGACCATCGCCTGGTAGCGGGTGCACGGGCGGTTCAGCTGGATGGTGACGGAGGACCGGGCGTGCACGGTCACCCCGTGCGCGTACCGCGTCCCGGCGATCGCCACGTTCGAACGCTGCCAGATCCAGCTGCTCTGCCCCATCACCACCTCCGGCTCGGTGTGGTCGCCGAGCAGGGAGTACGAGAGCTCGCTGACCTGGTAGACGGTCGGGGCGGGGGCCGGCGGGGGCGGCTTCGGAGCAGGAGGGGGCTCCGGGGCGGGCGGCTGCGGGGCGGGCGCGGGCGGCGTGGGCTCCGGCGGCTCGGGGGAGGGCGTGGGCTCGGCGCTCGGCGTCGGTGCCGGGTCGGGGGGCGTCGGCTCGGGCTCCGGTTCCGTCGGCGCGGGCGGTACGGGGGCGGGCGCGGGCGGAGGTTCCGGTTCCGGCGCGGGCGGTTGTGGTGCCGGCACCGCGGGCGCCACCGCCGGGGGTTTCGCCACGGGCTTGGGCTCCGGCTTCGGCTGGTCGTCGCCGACGAGCGCCCACACCAGACCGGCGGCGGCCACGGCGACGGCCGCCGCGATCCCGGCCTTGGCTGGCGCGCCGAGGCCTTCGGAGGCCGCGGCGCCCCCGGAGGAGCTCGCGGAGGAGCCCGCCCCGGTGGCCGCGGCGGCGGCTCCCGCCCCGGCGGCGCCCGCGGCACCGCCCGCCACCACTCCGGCGGCCTTGAGCGAGTACCCGGCGGCGAACCAGCCGATGACCGCGATCGGCAGCAGCGCCGGGATCCCGGCGTTCACATGCTCCAGCTCGCCCGCGGCCACACGGCACTTCGCGCACTCGTCGAGATGCTTGCGCAGACCGCGCTCGGCCCGCATCCGCAGCCCGCCCCGGGCGTAGGCGCCGAGCCGGTCCGCGTACTGCGCGCAGTCGCCCCCGGTCGTGAGCGCCTGGCTCACATGGGCCTGGAGGTACGCCTGCTTGAGCCCTTCGCGGGCCCGACTGGCCAGGACGGCGGTGGCGTTGGCGGTCAGGCCGAAGAGCGGGGCGATCTCGCTGGGCGACTCCTCCTCCACCGTGGTGTGCCAGAGCACCGCCTGCCAGCGCTCCGGCAGGCTCCGGAACGCCTCCATGGCCATCGACTGCTCGGCCTCGTGCATCGCCAGTACATCGGCGCCGAGGTCGAGGGTGTCGTCGTCGGAGAGCTCCGAGGTGCGCGAGGCCTGCGCGGCGAACACCGCGAAGTCGTCGACCAGGTGCTCCCGCTTGGCGCTCTTCGTCCAGGCGGCGGCGACATGGCGGACGGCGGTCATCAGATAGGCCCGGACGGCCTCCTGCGGCCCCTTGCCGCCCCGTACGGCCTGGAGGGTGCGGGCGAACACCTCGGCGGTCAGGTCGTCGGCGGTGTGCCCGTCCCGGCAGCAACTGCGGGCGTACCGGCGGACCGCGCCCGAGTGGCGCCGGAACAGCTCCTCGTAGGCGAGGTTGTCCCCGTCGCGCATGCCCTCGATCAACTGGGCGTCGGACAGCCCGGCATCGGGGGACCCACCGCGGCCCTCGCGCTGCGGCGGCACCGCGTACGCGCCGATGCCACCGGAGACGTCGTCCCCGGCGTTGTCCCCGGCGTCGGCCTCGGAGACGGCCGGCCACGGGCCTGGCAGCACGGTGCCGCCCTCGGCCTCCCCGTCCGCCGGTCCACGTCCTGGCTGGGCCGGCACAAGCCCGGAGGACATCCCGTCGGCCTTCGTGCCCCCGCCCGCCGCAGCGATCTCGTCGAGCGGCTCTTCCTGCTGCTCGTTACCGCTCATCGCGGAAGCCCCCGTATACACCCTCGGACCCGAATACCGGCCAAGACTGCCACATGGCTCAATCGCGATGGACCCTCAGTCCAGGCAACCACTCATCCGGGGCGTTCTCTCGAATGTGAGTACTGGAGACCCCCCTTTCGGGGAATGAATCCCCGCTGTTTCGCCTGCCGGAACCCGTTCGCCTGTTCGCCGACGCGAGCATCGCCCCGACCGACGCACCGACTGGCCCTCCGACGGACCGGGCCACCCACCCGACCGCACGCAACGTGAACGAGCGGTCGAGCGGGCACCCGACGTCAGACAGCAGGCCGGGACCGCAGCCCCTCCAGCAGGATGTCCAGCAGCCGGGCCGAGGCCGCCGCCTGCTGGACGGCGTCCGGCAGGGACGGAGCGGCCGTGGCGATGACCAGCAGCACGTCGGCCACCGTCACATCCCCGCGCAGCTCGCCCGACTCCCGCGCCCGGTCCACCAGCCGGCCCACGACCTCCAGCAGTTCGGCCGCGCCCGAATCCTCGCCGAGGCCGTCGAGCCCGTCCCCGCCGCCGGCGCGCCGGCCCACGACGCGGAGGTCGGCCTGGGCCACACCCTGCCGCTGCTGCGGAACACGGGTCTCGTCGCCCGCGTCACCCGTCACCGGCGCTCCCGGCTCCTCCGCGTCGACCCCGACCCGCAGCACCTGCGGCGGCAGCAGCCTGCCCGCGCCCGATGCCACCGAGGTCCGCAGGAAGCGGGAGAGCGCCGACCAGGGCTCCTCCTCCTGCCCCAGAGCCGTACGCGCCTGCTCGGTCAGCCGGGAGGTCTCCTCCTCGGCTATCCGCCGCACCAGCACGTCCTTGCTGGGAAAGCGCCGGTAGACCGTGCCGACCCCGACGCGGGCGCGGCGTGCCACGTCCTCCATCGGCGCGCCGTACCCCAGCTCCCCGAACACCTCACGCGCTGCCCGCAGCACGTGCTCCAGATTGCGCTGCGCGTCGACGCGCAGCGGAGCCGAACGCGGAGTGCCCACCGGTGAGGTGGGTGCGGACGATCCGTTGGCAGCGGGAGCGGCCGAGGCCGATCCGATCGCCGCCGCGCTCACCGCCGCCGCGGAACGCACCGCGTCGGCCGAGCTCATGACACCGAGCGCGCCCACGGAGCCCAGACGTCCGTGGTCCTTGGACGCGAGCGAGCGCGTGGACTGCCCGTGCGAATCCTGAATATGCATAACTTCCCCCGGTTATGACGTCTCCCCCCGGAGACTTCCCCGCCTTGTCGGTCGGGGAGTGAGCACAACGAAATCCGCACCCGACTCCCGACGGGTTACGAACATAGTTGAGCCCGCGTCAATTCAGAAGGGGGTAGTTCCGCATGGTGCGCCCCCCGATCGGAGCAGAAGCACCCCAACCCCCCGCCCGCCCCCGCCCACACGTCCCTCGCACCGGGCCTGACCTGCGCCGCTTCCGTACGGCCCGGCCGACCGGCCGGGACCGCCCCGCCGGACCCTCCGGTCACACAATTTGCCGGGCCTGTGGACAAACCACTGACTCCGTTGCGTCATGGGGTGGTGATGGCTCCAGATTCCCGGGGGACGACCCCCGGCACCCGGCCAGGTGTGCGCATTCTCGTCGTCGGCGGAGGCTACGTCGGGATGTACACGGCGCTGCGTCTCCAACGGAAGTTGAAGCAGAGACTCAAGAGCGGGGACGCCGAGATCGTGGTCGTCACGCCCGAGCCGTACATGACGTACCAGCCCTTCCTCCCCGAAGCGGCCGCCGGCTCGATCTCGCCCCGCCATGTGGTCGTACCGCTGCGCCGCGTCCTGAACCGCTGCACGATCGTCATCGGTGAGGCCGAACGCGTCGACCACGCCAAACGGACGGCCACCGTCACCACCCTGGCCACGGCGGAGGACGGCACCGGCGCCCTGGAGATCGGGTACGACGAGATCGTCATCGCCCCCGGATCCGTCTCGCGCACCCTCCCCGTGCCCGGCCTCGCCGACTTCGGCATCGGGTTCAAGACCGTCGAGGAAGCCATCGGGCTGCGCAACCACGTCATCGAACAGATGGACATCGCGTCCGCCACCCGCGACCCCGCCATCCGCGACGCCGCGCTCACCTTCGTCTTCGTCGGCGGCGGTTACGCGGGCGTGGAGGCGCTCGCCGAGCTGGAGGACATGGCCCGCTACACCGCGCGGTACTACCACAACATCAAGCCCACGGACCTGAGATGGATCCTCGTCGAGGCCTCCGACCGCATCCTCCCCGAGGTCGGCGAGGCCATGGGGAGGTACGCCGTCGGCGAGCTGCGCGGCCGCAGCGTCGACGTACGCCTGGAAACCCGCCTGGAGACCTGCGAGGAGCGGGTCGCCGTCCTGAGCGACGGTTCCCGCTTCCCCACCCGCACGCTCGTGTGGACCGCGGGCGTCAAACCGGCGCCGCTCCTGGCCGCCACCGACCTCCCCCTCACCGAACGCGGCCGGCTCCGCTGTACCGCCACCCTCGGCGTCGAGGGAATGCCGCACGCCTGGGCCGCGGGCGACGCCGCCGCCGTCCCCGACCTCACCGCCGCCGAGCCGGGCAAGGAGACCGCCCCCAACGCCCAGCACGCGGTCCGCCAGGCGAAGGTGCTCGCCGACAACGTCCTGGCGACGCTCGACGGCCGCCCGGTGAAGGAGTACCGCCACAAGTACGCGGGATCCGTCGCCTCTCTGGGCCTCCACAAAGGCGTCGCCCACGTCTACGGTCGCAAGCTCAAGGGTTACCCCGCCTGGCTGATGCACCGCACGTACCACCTCAGCCGGGTGCCGACGTTCAACCGGAAGGCGCGCGTCCTTGCCGAATGGACCCTGGCCGGACTCTTCAAACGGGAGATCGTCTCCCTCGGCTCACTCGAACACCCCCGGGCCGAGTTCGAACTCGCGGCCGGTGGCGGCTCGGCCACCCCGCCCCGCCCCGGCACCCTGCCACGCCCCGAAACCGACGAGAGGCCCGAGGACCCGCCGGGCGGACTGCCGCCCCAGCCCTCCCGCTGACAAGTGCCAGACGGGCGGCCCGAACACGTCCGGAGCACCGCGAGTACGCCGTCCGGACAGCGACCCGACGGCGACTGTCAGTACGGTCGGTCACACTGGACGTGTGACCATAGGTGGGCCCGCACCTGCACAGAGTGACCCGGCCGGCAGTGACCAACAGTGACCAGCAGCGACGCACCGACAGCACGACGAGGCCCGGCTGCGCCTTCCCGGGGGCATGGCCCCCGGTGCCTTCGAACCCGGCAGAAGCACCGGCAGAAGAAGCAGCCCGCCCGAGCGGACCAGACCGACACACGAGGCCAGAAATTCCGTGAACTTCACGCGTTGGAGCGCCCGCCTTCCCGGAACGCAGCGTCGAGCCGCCGCGCGGGACGACCGTAGTCCCGTCCCCGCGGCCCGGGCCGAGTCCGCCCAGGCGCAGGCCGCGGCCACCCTGCCGGACGGCGCACTTCCGGAACCACCCGGTACCGCCCCCGTGCAGGCAGCCACCGGCCCCGCCCCCGACGACCTCTCGGCCCGCGAGATCCTCGGCCGGCTCCCCGCCGCCGTCGCCCTGCTGCACGGCCCGGACCACCGCGTCGCGTACGTCAACGAGGCGTACGAGACCGCGTTCGGCCCACGCCCCGCCGGGGTGCCCGCCGCCGAGGCCCTGCCCGAGCTCGCCGAGCTGAGCGTGCTGCCCCTGCTCGACCAGGTCCTGCGCAGCGGCACCGCCCGTACGGTCAAGTCCCGCAGGACCGCCGGGGGCGGTTCGTACACGGTGACCTGCACCCCGGTCGCCGCCTGGAACGTTACGGAGGACGGGAGCGACAGCGACAAGGGAGACGGCAGCAGGGAGGGCGGCGTCCTCGTCTACGCGGCCGACGTCACCGACCACGCAGAGGCCGCCGAACGCCTGCGCGCCAGCGAGCGCCGCCACCGCGAAACGGCCGTCACCCTCCAGCGCTCCCTGCTCCCGCAGGAGCTGGAGCAGCCCGACGACCTCCGTATCGCCGCCACCTACCAGCCCGGCGGCACCGACGCGGCCGTCGGCGGCGACTGGTATGACGTCATCACCCTCGGCGCCGGCCGCACCGCCCTGGTGATCGGTGACGTGATGGGCCGCGGGGTCCGGGCGGCCGCCGTGATGGGCCAGCTCCGCACCGCGGTCCGCGCCTACGCCCGGCTCGACCTCCCGCCGCACGAGGTGATCCAGCTGTTGGACGGCGTCGCCTCCGAGATCGACGCCAGCCAGATCGCCACCTGCGTCTACGCGGTCCACGACCCGAACGAGGGACAGCTCGTCTACGCCTCCGCCGGGCACCTGCCGATCCTCGTCCGCGACGAGGACGGCACGGTCCAGCGCGCCGCCGACCCCACGGGACCCCCGCTCGGCACCGGCGGCTGGGTCCACACCTCGGGCACGATCGGTCTGCCGCCCGGCTCCACCGCGGTGCTCTACACCGACGGCCTGGTCGAGCGCCGCAGCGAGGACATCGACGAGGGCGTGGCCTCCCTCGCCGGTGCCCTCTCCGGCGCCAAGGGATCACCGCAGGTGGTCTGCGACCGGCTGATCCGCTCGCTGGGGGTGACCGCCGAGCACGACGACGACGTGGCGGTCCTGGTGGTCCAGCACCCCGCCCGTACGGGGACGAACGCGGAGCTGTTCCACAACGCCGCGCTCGAACTGCTCGGCGGCATCGAGGCCGCCCCGCGCGCCCGCGCCTTCGCCACCGGGGTCCTGACCTCCTGGCGCTTCCCGGTCGAGCTCCGCGACCTCGGCGTCCTCGCCGCCAGCGAACTGGTCGCCAACTCGCTCCAGCACGGCACCCCGCCGATGCGCCTGGGGCTGCGCCGCACGGACCGGCGGCTGATCATCGAAGTGACCGACGGCGACGACCACCTGCCGCGCCGCCGCCAGGCCGAACCGGCGGACGAGGCGGGACGCGGCATCGAGATCATCGCGTCGATCGCCACCTCATGGGGCAGCCGCCGCACCCCCGGCGGCGGCAAGGCGGTCTGGTGCGAGTTCGCCCTGCCCCGCTGACGCGGAACAGGGCTCGGTGACTCGATGATGCTGTGACCGCCGGCCGGGGTGCGGCCAGCTGCCGGCCGGGCTCAGCGACTGCCGGCCCGGCTCAGCGGTCGGCAATCGGGCTCAGCGGCCCGCGCCGGCGGCCGCGGCCGCGGCCGCCGGCGCGGTGACCGACACGGCCCGGTCGGCCGCCTCCGCACCGCTCTCCCCGCCCTCGGGCAGCGACCCGGCGACCACCCGCGAGGGGGCGGGGGCCAGCGACGGCTGATCCTGTACGGGGGTGAGCCGGCGCCCGAGCCGCAGCGCGAGCACCGTGATGCCCAGCGAGAACAGCACGAACGTCACGATGTACGGGCCGTGCAGCGACGCCCCCATCGGACCGCCGACAGCGGGCCCGACCGCGAGCGCGAGCTGCTTGCACAGGGCGAACGCCGAGTTGTACTGCCCGACCATCGACTCCGGCGCCAGATCGGCGACCAGCGGGGCCACAGTCGGCGACAGCATCGCCTCACCCAGCCCGAACAGCGCGTACGTCGAGATGAACGCGGCCGTCGCCATGGTCTGACTGCCGTGCCCGAGCCCGGCGTAACCGGCGACGATCCAGGCGAAGGCCCAGATGAGCCCTACGGCTGCGATGACCCGGCTGCGCCGCCGATGCTCCACCAGCCGCAGCACGACGAACTGGGCGATGACGATGACCGCGGTGTTGGCGGCCAGCGCCAGGCCGAGCGTCGAGGGCTGGATCCCGGCGGCCTCGGTGCCGTACGCGGCAAGACCGGACTCGAACTGCCCGTAACAGGCGAAGAAGAGCACGAACCCCAGCACGCACAGTTGGACCATGGCCCGGTGCGAGAGCAGCGCCCGCATCCCGCCCTTGGCGGACCCGTCGGTCGGACGGGCCGCGCCGATGGAAGCCGTACGGGGCATCCGCACGGTCACAGCGACGACACCGAGGACCACGAACATCACGGCCTCGATCAGGAACAGCATGGTGAAGCTCGCCGGACGGTTCACGTCCACGAGCTGCCCGCCCACCAGCCCGCCGAGCCCGAGGCCCAGGTTCTGGAGGAAGAACTGCGTGGCGAAGGCGCGCGTACGGGTGGCGGTGCTGGAGCACCAGACGAGCATCGTGGCCAGGGCGGGCTGCATCACGGCGGTGCCCGCACCGAGGAGCGCGGCCGACAGCACGGCGGCCGGCACGCTGCTCGCGTACCCCAGGGCAGCGGCACCCACGGCGGCGAGCCCGGCGGCCACCACCAGCACGGGCAGCGGCCCCCGCCGGTCGATGGCCCGCCCGGTGAACGGCAGAACGGCCAGCGCCGCCATCGCGAAGACCGCCAGCACGACTCCCGCCGTACCGGCGCCGAGATCCCGTACCTGCGCCACGTAGACGTACAGATACGGAACGGTGAACCCGAGCCCGAACGCGCTCAGCGCGCTGCCCAGCTGGATCCGCCGCAGCGCTGCGCCCATCTCCCTGGTCACACTCACCTACCTCAAGGTCTAGAAAGGTCAGAAGTTCCGAAGGCCTGAGACGCCCCGCGACGAACTCAGACTCGAAGACTTTAGCACTAAACTTAGAAGGTGAAAACTACAGGTCGAAGGACTTCAAGGGTGGTGGGGGCGTGCCATACTGCCCGCCATGTCTGAGAGCACCGAGGAGCCCGGCCCCCACGAGCCGAGCCTCGACGAACAGATCGCCGCCTACCAGCGCGAGTTCCGCGACCTCGACCCCCAGGTCGAACAGGTCGTCTCCGCGCTGGGCCGCCTGAACCGCCGGATGAACGTCGCGTACGGGAGACAGGTCGCCGCCCTCGGCATCAGCAACGCCGAGTGGGAGGTCCTCAAGACCCTGGTCCTCTCGGGCGCCCCTTACCGCCTCGGCCCCGGCGAACTCGCGAAGCGCCTCGGCCTCACCCCGGCCGCCATGACCCACCGCATCGACCGGATGGCCGGCGAGGGCCTGGTCACCCGGGACCGTGACGAGAACAACCGGGTCCGCGTCATCGTCGAGCTGACCGACGAGGGCCGTACGAAGTGGCTGGAGGCGATGCGCATGGCCTCCGACTTCGAGGAGGACCTCCTCCAGGACCTCTCCGGCGACGAACGCGGGGTCCTCGGCGAGCTGCTGGTCCGACTCCTGCGCCGCGTGGAGCACGCCCAGCCGGACGCCGGCGGCCGCCTCACCGACCTGGACTGACGGGGGCGGAGAGGGACAAGGCGGGGGACTTGGAAGGGGCCTGAGGTGGGGTTGACACCGCCCCACCCGATCCGTAAGGTTCTTCGAGTTGTCACGGGGCCGGAACGGTTCTTCGACAACCGATCCCGCCGCACACGCGGCAACCAAACTTCAGCACGATCTCCCAGCCGGGAGAATTTCGACATGCCGAAATTCATTTCGAAGGCCCGATTATGAGCCGCCGGGAGAATCCGCTAGAGTTTGAGCGTCGGAACGGCCCAACGGGCCGGGAAGGCAAGCCCCACTGACTGGGAGTCAGGCCCGAAAGGATCTGATAGAGTCGGACTCGCCGGAAAGGGAAAACGCGAAAGCGAAGGACCTGGAAAGCGAAAACTGCTTGACCCGCTTCGACCGGGAATCGGACACGAAAGAGTCTGATAGAGTCGGAAACGCAAGAACGAAGGGAAGCGCCCGGAGGGCCCCGGTGAAACGGGACCGAAGGAAGCGTCCGTTCCTTGAGAACTCAACAGCGTGCCAAAAGTCAACGCCAGATATGTTGATACCCCGGCCTGCTTCGGCAGGTTGGTGGTTCCTTTGAAAAGTCCTGCACGGATCACTTCGGTGACGCCGGGCAGGCAATTACACAGCGAGGACGCTGAGAGCAACGGGTCTTATTCCGACCGGTTGTTCCGCTCTCGTGATGTGTGCACCCGATTACGGGTAAACATTCACGGAGAGTTTGATCCTGGCTCAGGACGAACGCTGGCGGCGTGCTTAACACATGCAAGTCGAACGATGAAGCCTTTCGGGGTGGATTAGTGGCGAACGGGTGAGTAACACGTGGGCAATCTGCCCTTCACTCTGGGACAAGCCCTGGAAACGGGGTCTAATACCGGATAACACTCTGTCCTGCATGGGACGGGGTTAAAAGCTCCGGCGGTGAAGGATGAGCCCGCGGCCTATCAGCTTGTTGGTGGGGTAATGGCCTACCAAGGCGACGACGGGTAGCCGGCCTGAGAGGGCGACCGGCCACACTGGGACTGAGACACGGCCCAGACTCCTACGGGAGGCAGCAGTGGGGAATATTGCACAATGGGCGAAAGCCTGATGCAGCGACGCCGCGTGAGGGATGACGGCCTTCGGGTTGTAAACCTCTTTCAGCAGGGAAGAAGCGAAAGTGACGGTACCTGCAGAAGAAGCGCCGGCTAACTACGTGCCAGCAGCCGCGGTAATACGTAGGGCGCAAGCGTTGTCCGGAATTATTGGGCGTAAAGAGCTCGTAGGCGGCTTGTCACGTCGGATGTGAAAGCCCGGGGCTTAACCCCGGGTCTGCATTCGATACGGGCTAGCTAGAGTGTGGTAGGGGAGATCGGAATTCCTGGTGTAGCGGTGAAATGCGCAGATATCAGGAGGAACACCGGTGGCGAAGGCGGATCTCTGGGCCATTACTGACGCTGAGGAGCGAAAGCGTGGGGAGCGAACAGGATTAGATACCCTGGTAGTCCACGCCGTAAACGTTGGGAACTAGGTGTTGGCGACATTCCACGTCGTCGGTGCCGCAGCTAACGCATTAAGTTCCCCGCCTGGGGAGTACGGCCGCAAGGCTAAAACTCAAAGGAATTGACGGGGGCCCGCACAAGCAGCGGAGCATGTGGCTTAATTCGACGCAACGCGAAGAACCTTACCAAGGCTTGACATATACCGGAAAGCATCAGAGATGGTGCCCCCCTTGTGGTCGGTATACAGGTGGTGCATGGCTGTCGTCAGCTCGTGTCGTGAGATGTTGGGTTAAGTCCCGCAACGAGCGCAACCCTTGTTCTGTGTTGCCAGCATGCCCTTCGGGGTGATGGGGACTCACAGGAGACTGCCGGGGTCAACTCGGAGGAAGGTGGGGACGACGTCAAGTCATCATGCCCCTTATGTCTTGGGCTGCACACGTGCTACAATGGCCGGTACAATGAGCTGCGATGCCGCGAGGCGGAGCGAATCTCAAAAAGCCGGTCTCAGTTCGGATTGGGGTCTGCAACTCGACCCCATGAAGTCGGAGTTGCTAGTAATCGCAGATCAGCATTGCTGCGGTGAATACGTTCCCGGGCCTTGTACACACCGCCCGTCACGTCACGAAAGTCGGTAACACCCGAAGCCGGTGGCCCAACCCCTTGTGGGAGGGAGCTGTCGAAGGTGGGACTGGCGATTGGGACGAAGTCGTAACAAGGTAGCCGTACCGGAAGGTGCGGCTGGATCACCTCCTTTCTAAGGAGCACTTCTTACCAGGCTTCGGTTTGGTCAGAGGCCAGTACACCGGCGAATGTTCGGTGCTGGTTGCTCATGGGTGGAACGTTGACTATTCGGCGCGACAGGTTGATCACTGCTAGTACTGCTCCTCGGAGCGTGGAATGTGGTGGTGGATCGGTCGGGCCGGGCACGCTGTTGGGTATCTGAGGGTACGGGCTCGTTTGAGTCTGTCCTTCGGTTGCCGGCCCCAGTGAACTCGTCCTAGGACGGGGTGATGGGTGGCTGGTCGTTGTTTGAGAACTGCACAGTGGACGCGAGCATCTGTGGCCAAGTTTTTAAGGGCGCACGGTGGATGCCTTGGCACCAGGAACCGATGAAGGACGTGGGAGGCCACGATAGTCCCCGGGGAGCTGTCAACCAAGCTTTGATCCGGGGGTTTCCGAATGGGGAAACCCGGCAGTCGTCATGGGCTGTCACCCGCTGCTGAACACATAGGCAGTGTGGAGGGAACGAGGGGAAGTGAAACATCTCAGTACCCTCAGGAAGAGAAAACAACCGTGATTCCGGGAGTAGTGGCGAGCGAAACTGGATGAGGCCAAACCGTATGTGTGTGATACCCGGCAGGGGTTGCGCATGCGGGGTTGTGGGATCTCTTTTTCATAGTCTGCCGACTGTGAGACGAGTCAGAAACCGTTGATGTAGGCGAAGGACATGCGAAAGGTCCGGCGTAGAGGGTAAGACCCCCGTAGCTGAAACATCAACGGCTCGTTTAAGAGACACCCAAGTAGCACGGGGCCCGAGAAATCCCGTGTGAATCTGGCGGGACCACCCGCTAAGCCTAAATATTCCCTGGTGACCGATAGCGGATAGTACCGTGAGGGAATGGTGAAAAGTACCGCGGGAGCGGAGTGAAATAGTACCTGAAACCGTGTGCCTACAAGCCGTGGGAGCGTCGCTGTATGTGCTTGCACATGCAGTCGTGACTGCGTGCCTTTTGAAGAATGAGCCTGCGAGTTAGCGGTGTGTAGCGAGGTTAACCCGTGTGGGGAAGCCGTAGCGAAAGCGAGTCCGAATAGGGCGATTGAGTTGCACGCTCTAGACCCGAAGCGGAGTGATCTAGCCATGGGCAGGTTGAAGCGGAGGTAAGACTTCGTGGAGGACCGAACCCACCAGGGTTGAAAACCTGGGGGATGACCTGTGGTTAGGGGTGAAAGGCCAATCAAACTCCGTGATAGCTGGTTCTCCCCGAAATGCATTTAGGTGCAGCGTCGTGTGTTTCTTGCCGGAGGTAGAGCACTGGATAGGCGATGGGCCCTACCGGGTTACTGACCTTAGCCAAACTCCGAATGCCGGTAAGTGAGAGCACGGCAGTGAGACTGTGGGGGATAAGCTCCATGGTCGAGAGGGAAACAGCCCAGAGCATCGACTAAGGCCCCTAAGCGTACGCTAAGTGGGAAAGGATGTGGAGTCGCAGAGACAACCAGGAGGTTGGCTTAGAAGCAGCCACCCTTGAAAGAGTGCGTAATAGCTCACTGGTCAAGTGATTCCGCGCCGACAATGTAGCGGGGCTCAAGCGTACCGCCGAAGTCGTGTCATTCATACACATAGGGCCAACGCCCGTATGGATGGGTAGGGGAGCGTCGTGTGCCGGGTGAAGCAGCCGCGGAAGCGAGTTGTGGACGGTTCACGAGTGAGAATGCAGGCATGAGTAGCGATACACACGTGAGAAACGTGTGCGCCGATTGACTAAGGGTTCCTGGGTCAAGCTGATCTGCCCAGGGTAAGTCGGGACCTAAGGCGAGGCCGACAGGCGTAGTCGATGGACAACCGGTTGATATTCCGGTACCCGCTTTGAAACGCCCAGTACTGAATCAGGCGATGCTAAGTCCGTGAAGCCGGCCCGATCTCTTCGGAGTTGAGGGTAGTGGTGGAGCCGATGAACCAGACTTGTAGTAGGTAAGCGATGGGGTGACGCAGGAAGGTAGTCCAGCCCGGGCGGTGGTTGTCCCGGGGTAAGGGTGTAGCCCGTGTGGTAGGTAAATCCGTCACACGTTAAGGGTGAGACCTGATGCCGAGCCGATTGTGGTGAAGTGGATGATCCTATGCTGTCGAGAAAAGCCTCTAGCGAGTTTCATGGCGGCCCGTACCCTAAACCGACTCAGGTGGTCAGGTAGAGAATACCGAGGCGTTCGGGTGAACTATGGTTAAGGAACTCGGCAAAATGCCCCCGTAACTTCGGGAGAAGGGGGGCCATCACTGGTGATTGGATTTACTCCATGAGCTGGGGGTGGCCGCAGAGACCAGCGAGAAGCGACTGTTTACTAAAAACACAGGTCCGTGCGAAGCCGTAAGGCGATGTATACGGACTGACGCCTGCCCGGTGCTGGAACGTTAAGGGGACCGGTTAGTGCACTTTCGGGTGTGCGAAGCTGAGAACTTAAGCGCCAGTAAACGGCGGTGGTAACTATAACCATCCTAAGGTAGCGAAATTCCTTGTCGGGTAAGTTCCGACCTGCACGAATGGCGTAACGACTTCTCGACTGTCTCAACCATAGGCCCGGTGAAATTGCACTACGAGTAAAGATGCTCGTTTCGCGCAGCAGGACGGAAAGACCCCGGGACCTTTACTATAGTTTGATATTGGTGTTCGGTTCGGCTTGTGTAGGATAGGTGGGAGACTTTGAAGCGGCCACGCCAGTGGTTGTGGAGTCGTCGTTGAAATACCACTCTGGTCGTGCTGGATGTCTAACCTGGGTCCGTGATCCGGATCAGGGACAGTGTCTGATGGGTAGTTTAACTGGGGCGGTTGCCTCCTAAAGAGTAACGGAGGCGCCCAAAGGTTCCCTCAGCCTGGTTGGCAATCAGGTGTTGAGTGTAAGTGCACAAGGGAGCTTGACTGTGAGACCGACGGGTCGAGCAGGGACGAAAGTCGGGACTAGTGATCCGGCAGTGGCTTGTGGAAGCGCTGTCGCTCAACGGATAAAAGGTACCCCGGGGATAACAGGCTGATCTTCCCCAAGAGTCCATATCGACGGGATGGTTTGGCACCTCGATGTCGGCTCGTCGCATCCTGGGGCTGGAGTCGGTCCCAAGGGTTGGGCTGTTCGCCCATTAAAGCGGTACGCGAGCTGGGTTTAGAACGTCGTGAGACAGTTCGGTCCCTATCCGCTGCGCGCGCAGGAATATTGAGAAGGGCTGTCCCTAGTACGAGAGGACCGGGACGGACGAACCTCTGGTGTGCCAGTTGTCCTGCCAAGGGCATGGCTGGTTGGCTACGTTCGGAAAGGATAACCGCTGAAAGCATCTAAGCGGGAAGCCTGCTTCGAGATGAGTATTCCCACCCCCTTTGAGGGGTTAAGGCTCCCAGTAGACGACTGGGTTGATAGGCCAGATGTGGAAGCCCGGTAACGGGTGGAGCTGACTGGTACTAATAGGCCGAGGGCTTGTCCTCAGTTGCTCGCGTCCACTGTGTTGGTTCTGAAATAACGAACTGCCGTGTTGTTGTCCGGTGTTGGTTAATTTCATAGTGTTTCGGTGGTCATTGCGTTAGGGAAACGCCCGGTTACATTCCGAACCCGGAAGCTAAGCCTTTCAGCGCCGATGGTACTGCAGGGGGGACCCTGTGGGAGAGTAGGACGCCGCCGAACAATTTTTCCGGGAAAGCCCCGTGCCTTGTGGCACGGGGCTTTTCTGCGTTCACAGGATTTTCCCCCGACCGCAGCCTCTTCATGCGGGGGTCACCAGCCGGCTGTCATAGGCCAGAATGACCGCCTGCACACGGTCCCGGGAGCCCGTTTTGGCGAGGATGCGGGTGACGTGCGTCTTCACGGTGGACTCGGCGAGGTGGAAGCGGGCGGCGATCTCCGTGTTGGACCAGCCCTGGCCGATCACCGTCAGGATTTCCCGTTCCCGGTCCGTCAGAGCGGTGATGCGGGGGTCCGAGGTGGTGGGTGCACCTCCGTGGCCGGGTGTGACCGGCAGGTGGTGGGCGTAGGTGTCCAGGAGGCGGCGGGTCAGGGAGGGGGCGACCACGGCGTCGCCGGCGGCGACCGCACGGATGCCCGAGAGCAGCTCCTCCGGCAGGGCGTCCTTGACCAGGAAGCCGCTGGCTCCGGCGCGGAGGCCGTCGTACGCGTACTCGTCGAGGTCGAAGGTCGTGACGATCAGGATGCGGGTGCGGGCGCCCGACTTGATGATGCGGCGGGTCGCCTCGATCCCGTCCAGGCCGGGCATGCGGATGTCCATCAGGGTGACGTCCGGCTGGTGCCGGGCGATCAGATTGATGGCCTCGGTGCCGTTGCCCGCCTCGCCGACGACCGTCATGTCGTCCTGGCTCTCCAGCAGCATGCGGAAGCCGAAGCGCTGCATCGGCTGGTCGTCCGCGATGAGTACGGTCGTCACTGGGGGGTGTCCTCCAGGGGAAGGCGGAGGCGTACGTGCCATCCGCCGTGTTCCGGCAGGGGGCCGGCTTCGATCGTGCCGTTGTAGAGCGCCGCGCGTTCGCGCATGCCCATGATGCCCTGGGGGAGGGAGGGTATGGGCATGGGCGGTTCCGGTTCACCTGCTGCGGAGCTGGTGGCGGTGCCGGTGCCGGTGGCTGTGTTCGTGGCTGTGCTCGTGCCTGTGTCTGTGACGTGGGCGTCTACGTGTGTGCGGGTGTAGGTGAGGGTCACCGCCGCGGACAGGGGCGCATCGGCGGGGGCGGATGCGTGCTTGAGGGTGTTGGTCAGGGACTCCTGGACCACCCGGTAAACGGTCAGTTGGCGGCCCGCGGTGAGCGGTTCGGGCGGCCCGGGTTCGCCGCGGAGCTCCAGGTGTACGGGGAGGCCCGCACGGCGGACCTGTTCGATGAGAGGGGCCAGGTCGTCCAGGGTCGGCTGGGGGGCGCGGTCCGCGTCGGGGTGGTCGTCGCGCAGGACGCCCAGGAGGCGGCGGAGTTCGGACAGGGCTTGTCTGCTGGTGGTGCCGATCGCCTCCAGGGCCTGGGCCGCGCGCTCCGGGCTCTTGGCTGCCGCATAGGCCCCGCCGTCCGCCAGGCCCGTGATGACGGACAGGTTGTGGCCGATGATGTCGTGCATCTCCCGCGCGATGCGGGTCCGTTCGGCGGCGGCGGCCAGGCGGGCCTGCTGGTCGCGTTCGTGCTCCAGCCGGTGGGCCCGTTCGACCAGGGCCTCGGTGTAGTCGCGGCGAGTACGTACCGCGATGCCCAGGAGCGCCACGAAGACGAACCCCCAGAGGTACGAGACCAGTTGCCGGTCCCAGATGTCCGGGATGCGGGTCGCACCGGCCACCACCGGGGCGCAGAGGACGAGCCCGGCTACCCCGAGCCTCCGGAGGGGGAAGCGCAACGCGATCTGGAAGGCCGGGATCAGCTGGAGGAGGGCTGCCTGCACCACGGCCCCGGTCCAGACGTTGACCAGGGACACCGGGGCCATCAGCAGCAGCACGGCCATGGGGTACCTGCGGCGCGGCAGCAGCGGCAGGGAGAAGCACAGGCTCATCAGCAGCACCAGCGGTTCGGGTGCCGTCACATCGTGGGCGACGTTCCGCCAGCCGCCGGAGGTGTAGTCGAGGAGGGCCACCACGGCCCAGAACGCCGTCACTGCCGCGTCCCAGGCCAGTGGCCGACGGCGGTCGAAGGCGCGGAGGCGGTCCAGACCGCTGCGGATGGCCCGGGTGAACGGGGCGGTGTCCGGGGCCGGGCCGGAGGGAGCCGCTCGGGCGGGTGGTGCCGTGTCGGCATCGACATCGGCATCGGCATCGATATTGGCATCGGTGGGGTGGTCCGTCACCTGGGCATTCTCCTGCGGGCATCCGGGGGAAAGGGGTCGGTCAGGCATCTCGGTGGCGTAGGGCCGGAGCGGCCGCCGCCAGTGTCGCCGCCGCCCACAGGCACAGGGCCAGCAGGGCAGGGCCGGGGGCTGCTGTGCCCGGGATCGGGGTGGCGGAGCCGAGGGCGCCGGCGGCCTGGGTGGGGAAGTACGTGAGGGCGCGCTCGACGGCCTCGTACGGGAGCATCCCCAGCACCTCGGGGAGGATCATCACCCCGCCGATGAACGCTCCGATCGCGCCGGGGACGGAGCGCAGCAACGAGCCCAGACCGAGGGCGACCAGGCTGAGCAGGGTGATGCCGACGGCGTTCCCGGCCACGGCCCGCAGTATGCCGGGGTCGGTGAACGAGGCTGCCTGGTCGGTGTCGTGGAGGAAGAGCTGAGCTGCGGCGAAGGTGGTCAGGGCGGTGGCGAACATGACCGTGAAGACCGTGGCGGTGAAGACCGCTGCCTTCGCCCACAGCACGGGGAGCCGTGCGGGTACCGCGGTGAGCGAGGAGCGGATCATGCCGGTCGCGTACTCGCCCGCGGTGACCAGGATGCCCAGGACGATGACGCAGAGCTGGCCGAGCAGGCTGCCGTACAGCGTCAGGACGACGGTGTCGACGTCGGCGTCCCCGCCGCCCGAGGTGTAGGTCCCGCTCATGATCAGGCCGACTCCCAGGACGAGCGCGGCCGCCGTTGCCAGCGTGATCCAGGTGGAGCGCAGGGAGAGGAGCTTGTGCCACTCGGAGCGCAGGACCCGGGCCGTGGTGATGCGGTACGGGGGTGCCTGGCGCGTGGGGGCGGGGGTGGGGGCCGGGGTGTGCGATGTGGAGGTCATGCTGCGGCTCCGGTGAGGTGGGTGGGGGTCCTGGTCGCCGGGGGCTTGGACCTGTGGTCGGCAGCGTCCTGGGTGAGGTCCATGAAGGCCTGTTCCAACGAGACCGTCTGTGGCGTTAGTTCGTGGAGCGTGATGCCGTGGGCGGCGGCGACGGCGCCGATGTGGGCTGCCTCCGCGCCACGGATGCGAAGCTCGTGGAGAGGGGCGTCGACCGCAGTGACGGTGGCGATCTCCACGCCCGGATGCGCCAAGTGTGTCCGCAGGTCCTCGGGTTGTGGGGTGACGACCTTCACGGACGCGCCGCCCGCCTGGCGGACCAGTTCGCCGACCGTCGTGTCCGCGAGGAGGCGGCCCCGGCCGATGACGATCAAGTGGTCTGCGGTGAGGGCCATTTCGGTCATCAGGTGGGAGGAGACGAGGACCGTACGGCCTTCGGCGGCGAGGGACCTGAGCAGGGTGCGGATCCAGAGCACGCCCTCCGGGTCGAGGCCGTTGACCGGTTCGTCCAGGATGACGGTGGCCGGGTCGCCGAGGAGCGCGGCGGCGATGCCCAGGCGCTGGCCCATGCCGAGCGAGAACCCCTTGACCCGGCGGCCGGCGGCCCCGGTCAGACCGGCGAGGGCGATGACCTCCTCGACGCGGCTGCGCGGGATGCCGTGCGTGTGCGCCAGCGCGAGGAGGTGGTTGCGGGCGGACCGGCCCGGGTGGACGGAACGGGCCTCCAGCAGGGCGCCGACCTGGGTGAGGGGTGCGCCATGGGTGGCGTAGGAGCGCCCGCCGATCGTGGACCGGCCGCGCGTCGGCGTATCGAGGCCGAGCAGCATGCGCATCGTGGTGGACTTCCCGGCGCCGTTGGGGCCGAGGAAGCCGGTGACCGTACCGGGGTGGACCGTGAAGTCGAGGTCCTGGACGACGGTTCTGTCGCCGTACCGCTTGGTGAGTCCGTATGCCTTGATCATGCGGTCGACGCTACGGAGCGGCCCCGGGGGTGGTCGTCCGCCCGGGGGTGGGACGTGGGCGGGGGCGTAGTACCGGGGTACGAGGAGGTGAGGCCGGGGAGATGGGGGGCGGGGAGCGGTCGGAGGTTTTGGAGGTTCTGGAGGTTCCGGAGGTTTTAGTCGGTTGAGCGGAGTGCGGGTGGGGGCGAGGATCGGGGCATGGACTATGTGATGCGTTCCGTGCGGGCCGAGGAGTGGCCGCTGGCCAGGCAGCTGCGGCTGGAGGCCCTGCAGGATCCGGCGGCTCCCGTGGCGTTCCTCGAGTCGTACGAGGAGGCGGAGGCCCGGCCGGATTCCTTCTGGCAGGACCGTACGGCCTCGGCTGCCGAGGGCAGGTACGTGCGGCAGTTCGTCGCGGAGTCGCCCGAGGGGGAGTGGGTGGGCACGGTCACCGTGCTGATCGAACGCCCGGACGACGACGTGCGCTTCGGGGAGGCCGCCGAGGTGGACCAGGCGCACCTGGTCGGTGTCTTCGTCCGGCCTGAGGTGCGGGGGGCCGGGGTGACGGACGCGTTGTTCCGGGTGGCCGTCGACTGGGCCTGGTCGCTGTCCGCGCCCCGGCTGGAGCGGGTGCGCCTCTACGTGCACGAGAACAACCCGCGGGCTGCGGCGTTCTACCGACGGTTCGGGTTCGTACCGTCGGGGCAGCGGACGCCGATGCCGGGCGACCGGGGGGAGTGGGAACTGGAGTACGTGATTGAGCGGGAGCGGGGGTAGGCGGATGCCCCTGTGCGCTCAGACCGCGCCCGGGGTCGGGGCGTGCAGGTGTTGCTGCCAGCGGGCCCGGCCCTGTTCGCGGGAGCGGAGCAGGACGATCGCGGGCAGGCCCAGGTCCTGGCCCTTCGCCAGCAGTTCGGGGAGCTGGGGGAGCGGGGCCACGGCGGCCACGTCGTCCAGGACCAGCGTCATTGGTGGGTCGAGCCGACCGTCGGATGACCGTGCGGCCATGCGGCGGCCGTGCTCGACCACGTGTGAGGCGAGCGCGGTGAGGAGGGGCATCGCGCCGGGGCGGGTGCGGGGATCCTCGATGGGTTCACCGACCAGATAGAGCGTTCCCCCCTCACGGGCAAAAGATTCCAGTGCGGCCGAATCCGATCGGTTGGGCGTGCAGGCGTCGCGGATGTGCACCGAGGAGAGGGCCGAGAAGGCCCGTACGTTCAACTCCTGTGCCACCTCGCGCCGTTCCGGGTAGGCCGTGAGCGCGGACTCCAGGAGCCCGGCGAGTCCGGAGGCGGCCTTGGGGTGCGTACGGAGGAGGCGTACGGGTTCGTGGGCGCCGGCCCCGGAGGCCCAGCGGGCAACCTGGCGGAAGGGGCGGCCGTCCACCGCTGCGGCGTGCAGCCAGCACTGGAGGAGCGTCTGGGCGGTGTCGGCCACCGCCGCGTCGATCCGGGCCTGCGGGCGGACCGGGGCGAGCAGGGCGGCGGCGCGCACGGCGGCCGTGTCGGGGTGCTCGCAGCCCGCGGTGGGCGCCCAGTGGAGGCGGGCGGGGGTGTCGCAGAGGTGGCCGGGGTCGTAGACGAGGACCGGGCCGAGCTTGGCGCGGGCATCCTTCGTCTCGGCCCAGACCGTGGGGTCCGATGTGACGACCAGGGCGGGGCCCTCGGCGTCCTGGATGGCCTGGACGACGGTGGGGCGCCGGACGGGGGCGGGGGCGTAGACGAGGAGGGGGGTGCGGGGGGAGGGGAGGGAGAGGGGGAGGGTGGTGGTGTGCTGCGTGGTGTGCCCCGCTGTGTGCCCCGTGGTGTGGGTTTCTGGGGTGGGGGGTGTCTGCGGAGTTGCTTGGCGGGATGTCTCGGGGGCTTTGGTGAGGGGGGACGTCGAGGGCTGTGTGGGGGCAGCCATCTCCTGGGGTTCGCGCGGGCCGTGCGGTTCGTGGGTCTCGTGGGGCGTCCCGTACAGACGGTTCGCGCGGCGCTGTTCCCGTACCAGCCGCCAGCGGGCCAGGACTCCGAGGACGAACATTGTCAGGACCACCAGCACCATCAGCTCGCCGATGAACAGGCCCCAGAACAGCCCGTAGCCGGAGAGCTGGGCCGGGGGCGTGTGCGGCCAGGCGCCGGGGAGGTCCTGCGGGGCGGTGGCCAGTTCGCGCAGGGCGAGCGGGGTCTGGGTGAACGTGACGCCGTCCGGCCAGGCCCCGTGCGCGAAGAGGCCGGCCACACCGGTGGCCGTCCAGGCGAGCAGGGTCGCCGCGAACAGAAAGCCGAGCAGCCCGACCAGCAGGCCGTCGGGGACGCCACCGCTGCGTGAGTCCTCGTTCCGGGGGCGGTACCGGTCGCCCCGCTCCGGTACGGGTCCGTGGGCTGCCCGGCGTGCCATGTCAGGCCACCGTCGACCGGGACGACTCGTTCATCCGCTGCTGGTTCTCCATCCGGGCCGCCCGTTGTTCCGCCTCCAGCTCGGCGGCGCGGATGTCCTCGGGGAGCAGGTCGTCCGACGAGCCCTCGGTCATGGCGCGGTCGGTGAAGACGAGGGGGCGTTCGGCCTCGGTGATCAGGTGTTTGACGACCTGTACGTTGCCGTTGACGTCCCAGACCGCGATGCCGGGGGTGAGGGTCGGGATGATCTCGACCGCCCACCGGGGCAGCCCGATGACCCGTCCGGTCGCGCGTGCCTCGTCGGACTTCTGGGCGTAGATCGTGCGGGTGGAGGCCATCTTGAGGATGGCCGCCGCTTCCTTCGCCGCGGCCCCGTCCACCACGTCGCTGAGGTGGTGGACGACGGCGACGAAGGAGAGGCCGAGTCGGCGTCCGAACTTCAGCAGGCGCTGGAAGAGCTGGGCGACGAAGGGGGAGTTGATGATGTGCCACGCCTCTTCGACCAGGAAGATGCGCTTCTTGCGGTCGGGCCTGATCCAGGTGTGTTCCAGCCAGACGCCGACGATCGCCATCAGGATCGGCATCGCGATCGAGTTGCGGTCGATGTGCGAGAGGTCGAAGACGATGAGGGGCGCGTCCAGGTCGATGCCGACGGACGTGGGGCCGTCGAACATGCCGCGCAGGTCACCGTCGACGAGCCGGTCCAGGACGAGGGCGACGTCCAGGCCCCAGGCCCGTACATCGTCTATGTCGACGTTCATCGCCTCGGCGGACTCGGGCTTGGGGTGGCGCAGCTGCTCGACGATGTCCATCAGGACCGGCTGGCGGTCGGTGTTGGTCGCGGTCACGTAGGCGTGGGCGACCTTCAGCGCGAAGCCGGAACGTTCGTCGAGCCCGTGGCCCATCGCGACTTCGATGATCGTACGGAGCAGGGCGAGCTGGCCGGTGGTGGTGATGGAGGGGTCGAGGGGGTTGAGGCGGATGCCGCCGTTGAGGGCTGCGGTCGGGTCCAGGCGGATGGGGGTTATGCCCAGCTCCTGGGCGATGAGGTTCCATTCGCCGACGCCGTCCTCGCCCTGGGCGTCCAGGACGACGACCTGGCGGTCGCGGAAGCGGAGCTGGCGCAGGACGTAGGTCTTCTCCAGGGCGGACTTGCCGTTGCCGGACTCGCCGAGCACGAGCCAGTGGGGGGCGGGGAGCTGCTGCCCGTACAGCTGGAACGGGTCGTAGATGTAGCCCTTGCCGCTGTAGACCTCGCGGCCGATGATCACGCCGGAGTCGCCGAGGCCGGGGGCGGCGGTGGGCAGGTAGACGGCCTGGGCCTGGCCCGTCGACGTACGGACGGGGAGGCGGGTCGTCTCCACCTTGCCGAAGAGGAAGGCGGTGAAGGCATCCGACAATGCGGACAGGGGGTCTCGCATGGTGTGGGTGCCCTCTCTTCCTGTGGGTGGGGTTCGGTGTGCTTTACGGGTGTCGGCGTGTCGGCGTCGTTGTCAGCGGGTGTCGGCGTCAGCGGGTGTCGGCGTCAGCGGCGGATGCCGGTGGCGAACGGGAGCGTGTTCACGAAGGCGCGGTGGTGTTCGCGGTCGCACCACTCCAGCTTGAGATACGACTTGCCGGCCGAGGCGCGGATCGTCCGCTTGTCGCGGGCGAGGGCCTCGGGAGAACGGGACGACACCGTGATGTACCCCACCAGGTTGACTCCGGCCGCGCCGCTGGCCAGATCTTCACCCCGCTGGTCGAGCCGGCCGTGGGCGGCGATGTCGCGGGGGTCGACGGTGCGGTTCATCTTGGCCTGGCGGCTGGCCTCGGCGTCGTCGTTGGTCTTCTCGGTCAGCATGCGTTCGATGGCGACCTCGGTGGGTTCGAGGTCCATGCAGACGGCGACGGTACGGATGACGTCGGGGGTGTGGACGAGGAGCGGGGCGAGGAAGTTGACGCCGACGGGGGTCATCGGCCACTCCTTCACCCAGGCCGTGGCGTGGCACCAGGGGGCGCGGGTGGTGGACTCGCGGGTCTTGGCCTGGAGGAACGTCGGCTCGACGGCGTCCAGTTCGGCGGGCCAGGCGTTGCGCTTGGTCATCGCCTGGATGTGGTCGATGGGGTGGTCGGGGTCGTACATGGAGTGCACGAGGGAGGCCAGGCGGCTCTGGCCGAGCGGCTGGCGTACCCGGATGTCGGCCTCGGCGAGGCGGGCGCAGATGTCGGTGAGCTCGCGGGCCATGACGACGGCGAGCCCGGCGTCGCGGTCGAGCTTGCGGCCGCCGTGGGGGCGGGCGGCGCGGGCCATGGCGTTGGCCTCGGCGGCCAGTTCGCGGCTGTAGTGCATGCAGGCGACGAGGTAGGCGCGGTGCTGCTCGCTGGAGGTGGAGACCATCGACTGGAGCTGCTCGTAGGACTCCTGGAGCCAGCCGGGGGACGCCTTGTCGCCGCGCTGGGCGACGTCCTTGGCGTGGGCGTCGGGGTCGGCGGGGAGGGTGCGGGCGAGCATCTGGAGGCGGGTGACGAAGCCGTCGCCGTTGGCCACGTGCTTGAGAAGGGTGCCGAAGCGGTCGACGAGGGCTTCCTGGTCCTCGCTGTCGCGGAGGCCGACGCCGGGGCCCTCGATCTCGATGGCGGCGGTGACGGTGCGGCGGTCGGCGTGGAGGAGTACGGCGATCTCGTCGGGGCCGAAGGGGGCGGCGAGCCAGCTGATCCGGCCGATGCCGGGGGGCGGGCCGATCTCGACCTCGCGGCCGTCGGAGCTGACGCCTGCCTCCATGGCGCTGGAGCGGTAGGCGGTGCCGCGGCGCAGGGAGCGCTTGAAGCTGCGGTTGATCTCGAACCACTTGTAGAACGTCCGGTGCTTGTACGGGACGTACACGATGGCGAGGGCCAGCAGGGGGAAGCCCACCAGGCAGACGATGCGCAGGGAGAGGACGGGGACGAGGAGTCCGCTCATCATGCCGAGGAACGCGCCGACGATGATCAGGGCGATCTCGCCGGTCTCGCGATTCTTGCCGACGATCGCGTTCGGCCGGGCGCGGCCGATGAGATACGTACGGCGGGGCGTCATCGTGTGGGACTGAGTCGTCAACGCCCTCCACCTCCTGTGCTCGAGTTACCTGTGTTGCCCGTGTTGCCGAAGCCGCCGCCTCCGCCTCGGGAGGAGCGGCTGCTGTGGGGGGTGCCGGAGGTGGGGCCGGAGCCGCCGCTGCGGGGCGAGGGTGCGGCGGAGGGGACAGATCCGCCGCCGACCCCGCCCCCGCCTCCGCCGGAGGTGCGGGAGCTGTGTGCGGCGACGCCGCCGCTGGCCGGGTTGGAGGGGCGGGCACCGCCGCCTCCCCCTCCGCTGTTCTGGTCGTTGCGGCCGCTGTGGGTCTTGATGCCCTGGGAGACGAGGGCGGCCGGGGAGCTGATGAGGGCGGCCGCCTGGGCGCCGTCGGTGGCCTGCTTGCGGTTGGTGCGGGCGCCCTGGATCTCGTCGCCGAAGCCGGGGACGAAGCGGTAGATCATGGCGGAGGCGAAGATGGCCAGCAGGATGATGGCGAGGCCGGAGACGACGGCCGAGAAGGCGTCGGGGCCGTCGCCCGCGGAGAGCGCTCCGGCGAGGCCGAGGACGATGACGATGACCGGCTTGACCATGATCACCGCGATCATGATGCCGGCCCAGCGGCGGACGTGGCCCCACATGTTCTTGTCGACGAGGCCGGCGTAGACGACGATGCCGAGCAGGGCTCCGACGTAGAGCAGGGCGGCTCGGATGACGAGCTCCAGCCACAGGACGCCGGCCGCGACGATCGAGACGAGCGAGACGACGATCAGCATGATCGGTCCGCCGCCGATGTCGGTGCCCTTCTTGAGGGCCTCGGCGAACGAGCCGAAGAAGACGTCGGTCTGGCCGCCGGTGGAGGAGGCGATGACCTCGGTGACGCCGTCGGTGGCGGAGACGATCGTGTAGAGGATCAGCGGCGTGAAGGCCGAGGCGAGAACGGTGAGCCAGAGGAAGCCGACGGCCTCGGAGATCGCGGTGGTGAGCGGGACGCCGCGGATGGCGCGCTTGGTCACGGCGAGGAGCCAGAGGACGAGGGTGAGGATGGTGGAGGCGGCGAAGATGACGGCGTACTGCTGGAGGAACTTGGGGTTGGTGAAGTCGACGTTGGCGGTGGAGTCGACTGCCTCGCTGAGCTTGCCGACGATCCAGGCTGCGGCGTCGGCGCAGCCTTGGGCCAGGGAGGTGAGGGGGTCGGCGGGGTTGTCGAGGTCGCTCGGAGCACGTGACCCGCTGCGGGCGTTCTCGCCGTCCTCGCAGTAGTCCCGGGCGAGTCCGACGATGAGGTCGCAGGGGTTGTCGCTCGCACTGGGTGACGGGGTCGGCGTCGGCGCGGGGGCTGCGGCGGCATGTGACGCCGTGACGACCAGCGCGGCAGGCACGAGGCCTGCGGCGCCGGCCAGTGAGGAGAGGCGGAAGCGGCGGCTATCGGGCATAGGTGAAGCCTCCGTATGCATCAACCGCTGCGGCCATCTCGTCGGCGGTGGAGGCACGATTGTCACCGTTGACCGGTGTCGGCCCCTCCGCCTGGCTCGACGACGAGATCTTCCAGTCGCCGTCGATCCACTTGAGCTCCTGCGAGATGGTGAACCAGGTCTCGGTGACAGGCTTGGTGGAGCCTTGCCCGGCCAGCCCGACAAGGCCGGTGCACCAGACCTCCACCGTGGCGGCATCGGTCTCCATCTTGACGACCTTCGTACCGACCGGAACGGTCCGTGAGACGAAGGTGAGCCCGGTGGGCGTCGTGCCGTCGTCGTTGAGGCCGACGTTCTTGTAGAACGCGGGCGAATAGGCGCTGTCCAGGCTGCTCTGGAGGTCCGGGGTGACCGCTGGATCATGCGTCGCCTGAATGATGCTGCGGCGGGATTCCGTGATGAACATCTCCGCCGACCCCAGAGCCACCGAGTAGTTCGCCGCCGCGCTCTGCGCCCCCTGCTCGTCGTGGGCGAAGCCGGAGGCGATCGTTCCGTTCTTGCCCTGGACCGGCTTGGTGCCGGTGGCGGAGGTGGGGGCCGAGCCGGCGGTCCCCGGGTTCTTCGTGCCGGGGGAGGCGTTGTTGTCGTCGCTCGTGCCGCCCCGGTTGGCGAAGGCGATGGCGGCGATGAGGAGGACCACGACCCCGGTGATCGTGACGAGGGAGCGGGAGTTCCGGACGGGTCGGCGGGCGTGGGGGTGGCCCGCGTCGCCGTCCGGGAGGCGGGTACGGGTCTGTCGGGTACCGCCGAGGGTGCTGTACGGGTCGTCCGCGCGCCCGCCCTGGTCCTTGCCGCGGTAGTCGTGCTCGTCGCCGGGACTCATGCCGCGTTCGCTCCCTCGGTCGTGTGCGGAAACGCGCATGACGACGGTAGCTGTGCTGGTTGCCGCGTGAGCGCGGTGGAGTGACTCGACATCAGGGAGACGCAACCTCAGCCGGTGGGCACGACGGACGGATGGTGGGGAGCGGGCGGGGACGGCCCGGTGCGGGCTGGCCGACGGTGGGTCAGACAGCCATTCCGTACACGATGGTGAAGAGAGTGCCCAGGGAGCCGATGATGAAGACCCCGGTCAGGCCAGCCACGATCAGGCCCTTACCCTGTTCCGCGCTGAACGTGTCGCGCAGCGCCGTCGCTCCGATGCGCTGCTTCGCAGCGCCCCAGATCGCGATGCCGAGGCAGAGCAGGATGGCGATCGCCATCACCACCTCGATCATGATGCGTGCCTCGTTGCCCAGCGTGCCGAACGGCCCCCAGTTGGGAGCGATTCCGCCGATGATGGTGGTGATGTCGCCCTTCTCCGCTGCCAGGATCATGTAAGTCACCGCCCCTGTTGGGTAGTTAGCTTCGCGTGCCCGTGTGGCACGGGTTGCCTTCTATCTTCGCTGATGAAACCGCGCTCGCACGACGCCTTCGCCGGTCTCTTTACCCGGATCTCGCACGTTCGACCGACATGGCCGCCCTGACCTGCGGCTCGTCCCGGTATCCACACGCATATGCCTGGTCACTCTGTGTATCACGCGTTGTGACCCCGAGCAACGACGGTGGCCATGGGTTCCCGGTGCGGTTGCAGCGTTCGTGGGGCACGACGTGTTCGTATGCGCCGTTCGAGGGCTGCCGGTGCGCCGGTGAGCCGGGTCGATGCGCCGTCAGGAGGACGTGCCGCAGGGGAAGGCGGAGATCCTGCGTCCATCGTCCGGGTGAATCCGGTGTTCGCCCGGTGCGGTGGGAAGCCCCTGTGATCACGGCTGCCTGCCCCCGCCGCTGCCGCCCGGCCGCGCAGATGGGCGGCATGTCGTCCATGCCGCGTTTGGCACAGTGCCGCTCCACGATCGAGGAACATCGAGGAACGGGGTGAGCGGCGTGGGCGGAGTGACCGTGCCGGGGCAGCCGGGCGGTGACCGGCCGTGGTGGTGGGGTGAGCCGCGCGGCGAGGCGGATGCCGGTGGTGGTGACCTGAAACACAGCGACGGGCCGTGGTTGCGGGCTGCCGGGGGAGCGGAGGGTCTGGTCGCGCACCTCGGTCCGGTGAAGGCGGACTTGGGACGGGCCCACCAGGGCCTGACGGCCGGGGCCGGAGAGTTGTCGGCGCTCGCGGAGCTGGGTGCCGTACGGGCCTCGTGGGAGCGACGGATCGAGGATGCCCGCGACGAGTGCCGGAGCCTCACCGGGAAGCTGCGGGCGGTGGCCGCCACCCAGTCCGAGGTGAACGAAGCCGTCAGGGGCTCCTTCGGCCGGGTGCGGGTGGCGGGGCCGGGGGAGGGGCGGTGAGCGGGCCTGGTGGTCTGAGTGGTCCGGCCGGGCAGAGCGGTCTGGGCGGGCTGGGGGCGACCCTGACGTGGGCGGAGTTACGTGAGGTGAAGTGCGCCGAGCTGGAAGAGGCGGCCGACGGGTGGGGCCGGGTCAGTAACCGCGCCGACGCCGCCCGGGACCGCATCGACACCCAGCTCGTCAACGACCTGCGCCGGACGCAGAAGGGCGAGGCGGCACGGGCGGCGGTGAGGAGGTTGCGCCGGCTGTCGATGAACTTCCAGTACATCTATACGGAGTGCGGGCTGCTGCGGACCGCGCTGAACAGCCTGGCCCATGAGATGAAGGCCCAGCAGCGTGTTCTCCGGGGGGCACTCGACGATGCGGCGGCCTTGAAGTTCACGGTGCACGCGGACGGCTCGGTGTCGTACCCGGCGGCGGGCGAAGGGCTGGTCGACGGGAAGCCGTTGGCGGGCGGCCGGGCGTCCGGGGTCCCCAATCCGGGCCTGGCCGTCCCTTCCGGGCTCGTCGCGCCCAACCCGAACGCCGCGAAGGCCCAGGACATCGCGGACCGGGTCGCCAGGGCGGTGCGGACGGCGGCCGACGCGGACTGGCGGTACGCGAAGATCCTGCGGGGCCTGAAGGCGGAGGAGGGCCTGGGCGTACCGGCGGCGACATGGACGGATGCCGCGGGCGATGCGGCAGCGGTGCGGCAGGCGGCGGGCGGGTACCTCAGGCAGGGGATCCCGCATGACGCGTCTCCGGCCGAGCGCAAGGCGTGGTGGGCGGGGCTGACGGACGAACAGCGCGAGGAGTACCTCGCGGTGTACCCGGACCAGATCGGCAACCTGGACGGGATCCCGGCCCTGGTCCGGGATGCGGCGAACCGGGACAACCTCCAGCTGTTGATGGGGAAGCTGGCGGGGCGGGATGACGAGGACGCGGTGACGAAGCTCGCGGCGCTGCGGGAGATCGACCGGCAGCTGGGGGCGGTGCCGAAGCCGGGGGATCCGCCGATGTACCTGCTCGGTATCGGGGATCAGGGGAACGGGCGGGCCATTGTTTCTTATGGGAACCCGGATACGTCGAAGAATGTGGCGGCGTATGTGCCGGGGCTGAATACGTCGCTGGATGAGGAGTTTGCCACGAACGATCTCAAGCGTGCGCGGGATCTTTCCATCGTCTCAAACCGCCACGGAGCGCCTGCTGCAGTTATCACATGGCTCGGATATGACGCACCACAATCACCGGATGGGCTTGGGACCCTTTCAGTTGCGGCCGATGGCAGGGCGGAGAACGGGGGCCGAGCCTTCCGTGAATTCATGAATGGAATCGAGGCCGCCAACGACAACGAGGATCCCCACATGACGGCCATTGGTCACTCCTACGGCTCACGGACGGTAGGAGCCGCTACGCAGCATCCAGGTGGAATTCCCGGAGTCGACGACATCGTGTTCGTCGGAAGCCCAGGGGTGGGTGTCGACAGCGCCGACGACTTGGGGGTGGGTCGGGGCCATGTGTTCGTCGGAGCGGCTGCCAACGATGTCGTGACCAAGCTGCCGTCGAAGGGCCAGTCGGCTGTGGGTGCGGCCGAGATGCTGTTCGGAGGACCGGCGGCCGCCTACGTCTTCGGCGATCTGGCCGATCGAGGAGATGACGACGTCTGGTTCGGTAAGGACCCGGCCAGCGAGTCGTTCGGGGCGAGGCGGTTCGAAGTGGGAGACGGGCCGCCCCTGATCGGGAGGGGCAAGATTACCGCCGATGCCCATTCGGAGTACTTCGATCCCGAACTAGATAGGACCTCGGTCGAGAATATGGCGTTGATCGCCGCAGGGCACGCGAACAGAATCCAAAGAGAAGAGCCGAGTTGATGGTCTGGGTTCGTTCGGTTCTTGTGGCCCTTCTCGTAGGGGCCTTGTTGACAGGATGCGACGGCGGACGGGGTGGAAAGATGGACATGCAGAATGCCGCTGAACGTGCTGATGAGATGCTCGACAGCGTTCTCGCAGAGATCGAGCCGAGTCTGCGGTGGGTGCACGGCCCGACGACGACAGGTAGCTGCACGGTTACTCGGAGGCGGACAGTCATGACTGTCGTCTCCGCGCAGCGGAGGGGAAGCCTTCTCGGTGTGGTGGACCGGTTCTGGCGGAAGAGCGGCTATCGCGTGACGGCGATCAATAGCCATGTCGACGCCCCCGCGATCTATGTGAAGACTCCGGATGGATTTCAGGTGAGCCTGACTGTTGCTGACGAGGGGCAGGTGCATTTCGATGTGGACAGCCCCTGTGTCCGCCGATCCGAGGTGGCCGATTCCCCCCGCCAGGCCACCGCGCCGCTCGACCCGGAGGCGGAGCTCATCCCTCGCCCCAACATCCACTCCGACTTCTGGTCCGCAGAGACGCCGGAGGTCGGCGTGACGTCCGGGCGGTGATTAGGGCAAGTTGGGCCAACTCGCCTTCTGCTCAAGGGCTTTGAGCCCTGCATTGGGCCCTGGGGCCCATGTCGCGTCCCCTGCTCGTGTGGTCGCATACGCGGAGTGACTGACCTGTCGCTGTGCCGCCCGCTCACGAGGTAGGGGACTGCCCTTGTCCGGCATACGAGGAAGTGCGGTTTCTGCTGGTGTCGATGTAAGCGCTGCCACCGCGAGTTCGGGCGGGCGGTCGATGCCTCGGTCGCTGCAGGCGGTCCTGATCCTCGTTCAGCTGCTTTTCGTGGCCACATTGGTGGGCGCGATCGGTGCTCTCTCCACGGCGTCCTCGGTGGACGCCGTGGACGGGCATCTGCTCGGCTTACTGCTCTACGCGTCCTTACCCGGCGTCAGCGCCTTCGTGCTCTCCCTGTACGTGCGTACCGGCGGCATCGGCGTCTGGCGCGGGCTCGTCGTCGTACAGGTGTGGTTCGTCCTCGGTGCGCTCGCTGAACTGAGCGGCGGGGCCGGGGCGCAAGGCGTCGCGCGGCTGGCGATACCGGTGGCCGTCGCTGTGTTGTTGGCGCGGCCGGAGAGCCGGCGGTGGTTCAGGCTCGGGCCCGAGGAGCGGGCGGGGCAGCGGCCGTTCAGCCTCGCCCGGATGGTGAAGCTGCGCCGCGACGGTGGGCAGAGCGCGCTGGAGTACCTCGGGCTCGTACTGGTTGTCGTCGCCCTTGTCGGCGCGATGATGGCCACCGGGATCGGGCGGCAGCTCACCGCGGAGATGCGGGCCGCCATCTGCTCTCTGACCGGCAGCTCGTGCCCCGCCCCCGGCAGTGACGTCGTCGCCGGCCCCGGGGCAAGTGAGGGGGCCGGTGCCGACGGCTCCGGTGGCGATTCCGGAGGAGCCTCCGGTACGTCCGGGGGTGGAGCTTCTGGTACGTCCGGGGGTGGAGCTTCTGGTACGTCCGGGGGTGGAGCCTCTGGTGGGGCCGGCTCCTCCACCACCTCCGGTGGACCGACCGGTGGCGACTCCGGCACTCCCGGGTCGTCCACCGCATCCGCCGGAAGTGACTCTTCCAGTCGAGTCGACGCGGGTAGATCCAGCGGCTCCGACGGCTCCAATGGGCCCAGCCGCTCCAGTGGCTCCAGTGGTCCTGCTGGATCCAACGGCCCCAACAGCCCCAACAGCCCCAACGGCTCCGATGGCTCCAGCGGTTCCAACGGGCCTGACGGCCTCACCGGCCCTGACACCCCCACCACCCCCCACCGCCCCGGCTTCCTCGACGGCTTCCTGGGGGACGGGCTCGGCGGAGATTTCCAGGGCGTCGCCGACGTCGTCCTACGCCCCGTCGAGAGCGGGCGGCGCATCGCGGATCAGTGGGAGCGGGATTCCCAGGGGGCGCGTGACCAGTGGGCGCGCGGGGACTACGCGGGGGCCGCCTGGGAGTGGAACAAGGCCGTCGGTGGCGGGGGTACCGGGCTCGGGCTTCCCGGGTCCGGGGGGCGGGTCGACCAGCGGGTGCGGGAGGACGAGCGGCGGTATCTCGACGCGCGGATCCCGCAGAACGCCACCCCGCAGCAGCGCAAGGCCTGGTGGGACGGGCTCACGCCCGAGCAGCGCGAGCGGTACATCGAGCTCACCCCGGAGCGGATCGGGAACCTCGACGGCATCCCCGTCGCCGCTCGCGACGCCGCCAACCGGAAGAACCTCCCGGCGCTCATCGAGAAGCTGGAGGGCGTCGACACCGACAAGGCCCGCAAGCAGCTCGCCGGGCTCCGGGAGATCGACCGGCAGCTCAAGGAGAACGGGCAGCCGCCCATGTATCTCATCGGGATCGGTGACGAGGGGAACGGGCGCGCCATCGTGTCGTTCGGGAATCCCGATGCCTCCCAGCATGTGTCGGCGTACGTCCCGGGGCTCAACACCTCCCTCGACGAGGAGTTCGCCAAGAACGACCTCGGGCGGGCCCGTGACACCGCCATCGGGGCGCAGGGGTACGACGAGTCCACCGCCTCCATCGTCTGGCTCGGCTACGACGCCCCGCAGCTGCCGGACAGCGATGGTGTGGCCGGGTACTTCGCCGTCATGGGTACGGCCCGGGCCGAGAAGGGCGGCCTCGCCTACCGCGACTTCATGGGCGGGATCGCCGCGACCAACGGGAACAAGGATCCTCATCTGACCGCCATCGGGCACTCCTACGGCTCCCGGACCGTCGGTGCCGCGGCCGCCGTGCCGGGCGGGATACCCGGCGTCGACGACATCATCCTCGTCGGCAGCCCGGGGGTCGGCGTCGACCACGCAGTGGACCTCGGCGTCGGCAGCGAGCACGTCTTCGTCGGGGCCGCCGCCAACGACCCGGTCACCAAGCTGCCGTCGAAGACCCAGGTCGTGGTGGGCGGGGTCGGGCTGGTCGTGGGCGGGCCCGGTGGGGCCTATCTCGCGGGAGACCTCGCCGATCCGGGCGACGACGACCTCTGGTTCGGGAAGGATCCGGCGAGCAAGGCGTTCGGGGCGCGGCGCTTCCCCGTGGCCGACGGGCCGCCCCTGGTCAGTGGGGGCGGCGTGAGCCTGGACTCACACTCGAACTACTTCAGCCCGGAACGGGACGCCGTCTCCGCGGACAGCATCGCCCTGATCGTGTCGGGGCACTCGGACCGGCTCAAGATGGAGGAACCGAAGTGAGAGGAACCGAAGTGAGGCGGTTGTTCCCGGTCGTCACGACGACCCTGGCCCTCGCGCTCGCCCTCTCCGCCTGTGGGAGCGAGGAAGGAACGAGCGGAGGTGGGAGCGTGCAAGGCGCGGCGAGCGGGGAGAACGGCCGCATGGACATGCAGGAAGCCGCCGAGCGGTCCGACGCCATGCTGGACGCCGTCCTCGGAGCCATCGATCCGGACGTGCAGTGGGCCCACGGGCCCACCACCACCCGGGCCTGCGGCGTGACCCGGCGGCGGGCCGTCATGACAGTCATCTCCGCCTACCGGCGCCAGACCTTCCTGGACCGGGCGGAGGCCTTCTGGCGGAAGAGCGACTACCGGATCAAGGCCGTCAACAAGGACGACGCGTTCCCGGCCGTCTACGCGGTCACGAAGGCAGGGTTCGGTGTGAGCGTCTCTTTCCGCGGGAAGGGGCAGGCCTTTCTCGAAGCGGACAGCCCCTGCGTGAAGGAGTCGAAAGTGGCCCCTCCCGCCACCGAACCGAACGGGCCCGCCCACGAAGGCGTCTATCCGTTGCCCCGGCCCGCCGTCCGTTCCGACTTCTGGTCCGGGGAGTCGGGGGAGGGGAGCTGAGGAGGCGTTGGCCAGAGGGTCACCGAAGAGCCACCGAAGAGCCGCCAAGGAGGTGTCAGAGAGCTGCCAGGGTGCTGAGGTGCCGTCAGTCCTGGTGCTGATGAGCCGCCACCGCCCCCGTGTGCTCCGGGTGCGCCGGTGGTGTGCCGCGGATGACTCGTACACACCGTCGAAAACACTCCTGAACCGTTCCCCGATGGGGGATGGTTGAGGGGTGCGGAAATTCTGGGTCTTCGGTGGCATCGGCGTGGGCATGGCGGCGGCCTTCATGGCGTTGCTCCTCGTCGGTACGTACTCGGCCGCCGCCGGTCTCGCCGGGGCGGGCGGCGGTGGTGCCGTCGCGCTCGCCAAGGGGGCGGTGCCGGCGCGGTTCCAGCCGCTCGTGCAGAAGTGGGGCAACCTCTGTCCCGCCATCAACCCGGCCCTCCTCGCCGCGCAGTTGTACCAGGAGAGCGGCTGGAACCCCAGCGCGCAGAGCCACGCCGCCGCGCAGGGCATCGCCCAGTTCATCCCCGGCACCTGGGCCACGCACGGGATCGACGGCAACGGCGACGGCAAGCGGGATGTGTGGGACCCCGCCGACGCGATCCCCTCGGCCGCCTCGTACGACTGCGAGCTCGCCGGTTACGTGAAGAAGGTGCCGGGCGACCCGACGAGCAACATGCTGGCCGCGTACAACGCCGGCGCCTACGCGGTGATCAAGTACGGCGGCGTGCCGCCCTACAAGGAGACGCAGAACTACGTAAAGATCATCCGGTCCCTGGAGAAGAGCTTCGCCCGGCCCGTCGGCCGTGTCGCGCCCTCCCGGCAGGCGGCCGGGGCCATCTACTTCGCGCAGAAGAAGCTCGGTACGCCGTATCTGTGGGGCGGTAACGGGACGCCGGAGCAGCAGGGGCGGTTCGACTGTTCGGGGCTGACCCAGGCCGCGTACCGGACGGTCGGGATCGAGCTGCCGCGCGTCGCCAACGACCAGTACAACGCCGGGCCGCACCCCTCGCGGGACGAGCTGCTTCCGGGGGATCTCGTCTTCTTCTCCGACGACCTCACCAACTCGCGGGCCATCCGGCACGTCGGGCTGTACGTCGGGGGCGGATACATGATCAACGCGCCCTTCACGGGGGCGGTCATCCGGTTCGACAAGATCGATACGCCGGACTACTTCGGTGCGACGCGGGTCACCAAGGACGGTGCCGCAGCCCTGCCGACCAACCTGCCACCGGGGTGACGTTCGCCGGGTGACGGATCTCTCCCGACGCACGGAAGGATCCCTTCCCCACGGAAGGATCCCTCCCGCACGGAAGGGTCTCTCCCGCACGGGCGGTCATCGGCCGGTCTGACGGGGAGTCGGCCGTGGCCGGAACTCTCCGTGAAGCCTGGGCCCTGAGCTGCGACGACCAGTCACTCTTCGATAACGTCATGGTGATCATTCGGTGGAGAGTGGAACGCGGGCGGGCGCCGGGCCGTTCCCTGGACAGGGACGGCATGCGCACTGACCATGCGTGCGCAGGAACGGGACCACACCGACCACGGGGGTTCGACCACGGTGGCGCGCATGGACGCGCGTCGCCACAGAAGAAGCAGACAAGGCAAGGGGCCGCAGCAGATGGCTGGACTCGAACTCGAAGGGTCGAACCCGGACGTCAGTCTGCTCTACGACATCAACGGGCTGGCGAAGGCCGCTCCGACCTGGTTCGACCGGGTCATGGAGTTCGTCGGTGAGTACGGGACCATGTTCGGCCTCGTCCTGGTGGGCCTCTGGTGCTGGTGGAGCATGCGCAAGCGCGGGAGCGCCGAGGACTCGGTGACCACGGTCGCCGGGCTCGTCTGGGCGCCGCTCGCCGCCGCGCTCGCGGTCGTGATCAACATCCCGATCCGTGGCTTCGTCGAACGGCCGCGCCCGTTCAACGACCATGAGGGGCTCGAGGTCCTGATCCACGGCAAGACGGACTACTCCTTCGTCAGCGACCACGCCACCCTCGCCATGGCCCTCGCCGTCGGCATCTTCGTGGCCAACCGGAAGTTCGGCTTCGTCGCGCTCGGCCTCGCGCTCTTCGCAGGCGTCAGCCGGGTCTACATGGGCGTCCACTACCCGACCGACGTGATCGGCGGATTCGCTCTCGGCACGGCCACCGCCCTGCTGCTGGCCCCGCTCGCCATGGCCATGCTGACCCCGCTGATGGCGGCGATCTCCCGCTCCGACCGGGTCGGCTGGATCGTCCGGTCGAAGAAGGCGGACGCGGCGTACGCCGAGGAGCGCGGGGACTCGCTGGGAATCCCCGAGCCGCGGCCGGGCACCGGGCGTGGCAACCCGGGGGAGAAGGATCTCGCCGCCTGACCCCGGAGCCGGCCGGACGCTTCCAACGATCCCCCAGGTGCTTCGAGCACCTGGGGGATCGTGCTGTTTTCAGCCATGCCCGGTGCCCTGATCCTTCGCGTTTCCTGAAGGGTCAGGGCGGGGGTGCCGCCAGGTGTTCGGCGGCGTCCGTGCGTGCCCGGTCCCGCGATCTGCGTGCCGGGCCCGCCCAGCCGCAGGTGCAGCGGGCCAGGCAGAACGAGCCGCGCTCGGTCGTCGTGGCGCTGTGCCCCGCCGGGGGCGGTGCGGGGCACGAAGGGGGGTGCGGGGCCGTGGTGCGGGCTGGGGCGGAGGGTTCCTCGTGCACCCGACCACGGTACTGGGAGCGGCCTCCCGACGGGGGGTGTGTGCGCCCGGCGACCCCGTCGATGCGCGGCGGACGCGCCGGGGCGGCGTGACGGGGGGCGCCGGTGGTCGTTATGCCCGGCGGGTGAGGGCTCGGTCGAGCGGCAGTCGTTGGGGGTTGGCAGGCGATGGCGGTGCAGCAGTACAGGTATGGAGACGGGGCCCGCGCTGCCTGCGCCCTCGCAGTGGCCGGGGTGATCGCGGTCACCGCCGGATGCGTCGGCGGGGACGGCGGCAGCGGTGGCGGCGACGGCTCCGGGCAACGCGCCGTGGCCGCGGGGCGTCCGTTCGACGTGCTCGGCCAGGCCGCCGACGTACTGGCCCGGGCGGGTGGCGCGGAAGCCCGTACGTCGATGGAGACGGCGGCCGGCGGGACGCGGGTGACGATCCGGGGGCAGGGCACGTACGACTTCCGCAACCAGGTGGGGCGGCTCAAGGTCGTGCTGCCCACGGACGCGGCGGGCGCGGACGACCACCGGCCGATCACCGAGCTGCTGGCGCCGGGCGCGCTCTACATGAAGAACCGCGGTGCCGGGGTCCCCGACGACAAGTGGGTCAGGATCGACACGACCGCCCTCAAGGACGGCAACCTCGTCACCGGCGGGGTCACCGATCCGATGGCGGCCGCCGAACTGCTGCGCGGCGCCGGTGATGTGACGTATGTGGGGAAGTCGGAGCTGGCAGGGGTGACGGTGCATCACTACCGGGGCGTCGCCGACCTGAACCGGGCGGCGCGGGCCGCGTCGCCGCAGTCGCGCGGGGCGCTGGGTGCGGCGGCGAAAGGGTTCGGCAGGGACGCCGTCCCGTTCGACGCGTACCTCGACGAGGAGGGGCGGCTGCGGAAGGTCCGGCACCGCTTCAGCTTCGCCTCCGAGGGGCCGGAGGCGGCGGAGGTCACGGTGGTCTCGACGCTGCTGCTGTACGGGTTCGGGGTGCCGGTCACGGTGACGCTGCCGGACGACGACGACATCTACACGGGGGAGATCCGGCAGGGCTGAGCGGCCCTCCTGGCGCTGCGCCCACGGGACGAGCACGGCGAACACGGGACGAGTACGGGAAGAGCGGGGGCGGGAGGGGCCGGTTGGGAGGGGGGTAAATGGTCCGTCCGTGCCATGCGCGGCGCGTATCGCGCTCCCTACGCTAGGAAGCCGGTGCGCCCAAGGGTCGCCAACAGGGTCGGCGACGGCAGAGAGAGGTGACGCAGGTGGTGACGCTCAGCGCTCCGAACGCTCAGGACTGTGTGGCCCTCGCCGAGATCGAGTTGTGCGGCGAGCTGATGATCGCGGCCTCGGCGGCGCGTGAGGAGCGCCTCAGTCCCGACCGTATCGACGAAGTGCTCAACGTCAGGGACGACGGGCACGATGCCGACGACGGGTGCGGTGCCGACGGTGTGCGTGACGCGGACGGTGTGCGCGGTGCCGACGGTGTGCGTGACGCGGACGGTGTGCCTGACGTGGGCGGTGTGCGCGACGCCGATCATGTACGCGATGTCACAGGCGGGATGCTCGGCGTCCGAGGTGTGGGGGCGCGGGTGACCGTCCCCCGGCAGGCCGCTCACCGGGGGTGACGTCCTCCGTGACGCTCTCCGCTTCCGTTCCCGCCCCCTGCCTCACGTCCGGAGCAGCCGGGCGATCGCCTTCGTGGCCTCCGCGACCTTCGCGTCGACCTCCTCGCCGCCCTTGACCGCCGCGTCGGCGACGCAGTGGCGCAGGTGCTCCTCCAGCAGCTGGAGGGCGAAGGACTGCAGGGCCTTGGTGGAGGCCGAGACCTGGGTGAGTATGTCGATGCAGTAGACGTCCTCGTCGACCATGCGCTGGAGGCCGCGGATCTGGCCCTCGATCCGGCGCAGCCGTTTGAGGTGCTCGTCCTTCTGGTAGTGGTAGCCGTGGATGCCGCGGTCGTGGTCGGTGACGATCTCCTCGGCGCCGACGGGAGCCGCCGCGGTCGCCTCCGGGGTCCCCGCCGGTTCCGCTGCCGCTCCCGTGCCCGTCGTCTCGGTGGTGGTCATCTGCGTCCTCCCGTTGTCCTCGTGCAACCTGTTACAGCCTGCTTACGGCGTGCTCTGGCCGGATGTGGCCGGTGGTGCCGTTCCGTCGGCGGTCCGCGATTGGGGCCCGCGCACCTGACCCCGATATACCCCTGCCGGGTATATCGTAACGAATCCGGCGGAAACGTGACCGGGGGCCCGTGCTGATCCCCGTTCCTGATGGGCGACACTGAAGAACGCCGGTTAGCCGTGGCCGGATGATGCGCCTAGCATCAGCCTGACCGAATCCAAAGCATCCCGAGGACCCCACGTGCGCTTTCGTCTGACCCCCAGGGAGACGAGCTTCTACGACATGTTCTCCGCGTCTGCGGACAACATTGTCACGGGCTCGAAACTCCTGATGGAACTGCTCGGGGCGGATTCTGCCTCCCGAGTCGAGATCGCGGAGCGTATGCGGGCAGCGGAGCACGCGGGGGACGATGCCACCCACGCGATCTTCCACCAGCTGAACTCCTCCTTCATCACGCCGTTCGACCGCGAGGACATCTACAAGCTGGCGTCCTCGCTCGACGACATCATGGACTTCATGGAGGAGGCCGTCGACCTGGTCGTCCTCTACCAGGTCCAGGAGCTCCCCAAGGGCGTCGAGCAGCAGATCGAGGTACTGGCCCGGGCGGCGGAGCTCACCGCCGAGGCCATGCCGGGGCTGCGGACCATGGCCAACCTCACCGAGTACTGGATCGAGATCAACCGCCTGGAGAACCAGGCCGATCAGGTCCACCGCAAGCTGCTGGCCCAGCTCTTCAACGGCAAGTACGACGCCATGGAGGTGCTGAAGCTCAAGCAGATCGTGGACGTGCTGGAAGAGGCGGCTGACGCGTTCGAGCACGTCGCCAACACCGTGGAGACCATCGCGGTCAAGGAGTCCTGAACCTCGTGGACACCTTTGCGCTGATCGTGACCATCGGTGTCGCGCTCGGCTTCACGTATACGAACGGCTTCCACGACTCGGCGAACGCCATCGCCACCTCGGTCTCCACCCGGGCGCTGACCCCGCGTGCGGCCCTGGCGATGGCGGCGGTGATGAACCTCGCCGGCGCCTTCCTGGGCCAGGGGGTCGCCAAGACCGTCAGCGAAGGCCTGATCGCCACGCCCGTCGGACAGAAGGGGATGGGCATCCTGTTCGCGGCGCTGGTCGGCGCGATCATCTGGAACCTCGTCACCTGGTACTTCGGCCTTCCCTCCTCGTCCTCGCACGCCCTGTTCGGCGGCATGGTCGGGGCGGCGCTGGCCGGCGGGACGGACGTCATCTGGTCCGGGGTGCTGGAGAAGGTCGTCATCCCGATGTTCATCTCCCCGTTCGTCGGCCTGATCGCCGGCTATCTGGTGATGGTCGGCATCATGTGGATATTCCGGAACGCCAACCCGCACAAGGCCAAGCGCGGCTTCCGGATCGCGCAGACGGTCTCGGCGGCGGGCATGGCGCTCGGCCACGGCCTCCAGGACGCGCAGAAGACGATGGGCATCGTGGTGATGGCCCTGGTCATCGCCGATGTCGAGGGCCCCAACGACGAGATCCCGGTCTGGGTCAAGATCGCCTGTGCGCTGATGCTCTCGCTCGGTACGTACGCGGGCGGCTGGCGCATCATGCGGACCCTCGGCCGGAAGATCATCGAGCTGGACCCGCCGCAGGGTTTCGCGGCCGAGACGACCGGCGCGTCGATCATGTTCGGTTCGGCGTTCCTGTTCCACGCCCCGATCTCCACGACGCACGTCATCACCTCCGCGATCATGGGCGTCGGCGCCACGAAGCGGGTGAACGCCGTGCGCTGGGGCGTCGCGAAGAACATCATCCTCGGCTGGTTCATCACCATGCCGGCCGCGGCGCTGGTCGCCGCGCTGAGCTACGGCGCGGTGCTGCTGCTCTTCGGCTGAGCCGACGCCGTAAGGCATCTCGGGTATCTCAGGCGTCACATGGGTCCGCCCCCGCTCTCCGAGGAGAGCGGGGGCGGACCCTTTCGCCTTGTGGTGGCACCGCCATGCAGCACCGCAAGGCCGTATCGGGGGAGGAGACGTACGGCTCAGCCGAAGCGGCCCGAGATGTAGTCCTCCGTGGCCTGGACCGACGGGTTGGAGAAGATCCGCTCCGTCTCGTCTATCTCGATGAGCCGGCCGGGCTTGCCGACCGCCGCGAGGTTGAAGAACGCGGTGCGGTCCGAGACGCGGGCCGCCTGCTGCATGTTGTGCGTCACGATGACGATCGTGAAGCGCTCCTTCAGCTCGCCGATCAGGTCCTCGATGGCGAGGGTCGAGATCGGGTCGAGCGCCGAGCACGGCTCGTCCATCAGCAGGACCTGGGGCTCGACCGCGATGGCGCGGGCGATGCACAGACGCTGCTGCTGGCCGCCGGAGAGGCCGGAGCCGGGCTTGTTGAGCCGGTCCTTGACCTCGTTCCAGAGGTTCGCGCCGCGCAGGGACTTCTCCACGACGTCGTTCAGCTCGCTCTTGCGGTAGCTGCCGTTGAGCCGCAGGCCCGCCGCCACGTTGTCGAAGATCGACATGGTGGGGAAGGGGTTGGGGCGCTGGAAGACCATGCCGACCGTGCGGCGCACGGTGACCGGGTCGACGTTGGAGGCGTAGAGGTTCTCGTCGTCCAGCAGCACCTTGCCCTCGACGCGGCCGCCGGGGGTGACCTCGTGCATCCGGTTCAGGGTGCGCAGGAAGGTGGACTTGCCGCAGCCGGACGGGCCGATGAAGGCGGTCACGGAGCGGGGCTCCACGGTCATCGAGATGTCCTCGATGGCCTTGTGGCTGCCGTAGAAGGCGCTGAGGCCGCTGATGTCGATGCGCTTGGCCATGGAAATCACTGCTTCTTTCGGGAGGTCGCTGATGGCCGCGTCAGCGACCGGTCTTCGGGGCCTTCCAGCGGGCGATTCCGCGGGCCACGAGGTTGAGGATCATGACGAAGGCGATCAGTACCAGGGCCGCTGCCCAGGCGCGGTCGTACGAGGCGGCCTCGCCGATCTTGTACTGCTCGTAGATGTAGAACGGCAGCGAGGACTGGGCGCCTTCGAAGGGGTTCGCGTTGATCAGCTGGCTGCCGAAGACCAGCAGGATGATCGGGGCGGTCTCACCGGCGATGCGGGCGATGGCCAGCATGACACCGGTCGTGATCCCGCCGATCGCGGTCGGCAGGACCACCTTCAGGATAGTGCGCCACTTCGGGATGCCCAGGGCGAGCGAGGCCTCGCGGAGCTCGTTGGGGACGAGCTTGAGCATCTCCTCGGTGGAGCGCACCACGACCGGGACCATCAGGATCGTCAGGGCGAGCGCGCCCATCAGGCCGGACGGCTGGATCTCGAAGATCAGCATGATCGACAGGATGAAGAGACCGGCCACGATGGACGGGATGCCGGTCATCACGTCGACGAAGAACGTGACGGCCTTGGCGAGCGCGCCCTTGCCGTACTCGACCAGGTAGACGGCGGTCAGCAGGCCGAGCGGGGCGGAGATCACCGTGGCGATGCCGACCTGCTCCAGGGTGCCGATCAGCGCGTGGTAGACGCCGCCGCTGGCCTCGGAGCCGAGCACACCGGCCATGGAGTGGGTCAGGAAGTAGCCGTCGAGGCGTTCGGAGCCCCGGCTGACGGTCGTCCACAGCAGGGAGGCCAGCGGGACGATCGCGATCAGGAAGCAGACCCAGACGATGCTGGTGGCCAGGCGGTCCTTGGCCTGGCGCTTGTTCTCCACGACGGTGGTGGCGACGTACGAGATCGCCAGGAAGAGCAGCGCGGCGATCATGCCCCACTGCACCTTGCTGTGCCAGCCGGCGGCGAGGCTGATGCCGACGGCGAGCGCGACCGACACGGCGGCGAAGCCGACGGGGGCCAGGCGGGGCAGCGAGCGGCTGCTCAGACCGGACCTCGGCGCGGGCCCGGTGGGCGGCGTCGGGCGGTCCTGGACGGCGGTTGCGTGGCTCATGCGTTGGCCCCCGAGTACTCCTTGCGGCGGGCGATGATGAGCCGGGCCGCGCCGTTGACCAGCAGGGTGAGGACGAAGAGGACGAGGCCCGAGGCGATCAGGGCGTCGCGCCCGAACTCGTCGGCCTCGCCGAACTTCGCCGCGATGTTCTGCGCGAACGTCCCGCCGCCCGGATTGAGCACGTGCAGCGAGATGAGGAAGCTCGGGGAGAGGACCGTGGCGACGGCCATCGTCTCGCCGAGCGCCCGGCCGAGGCCGAGCATCGAGGCGGAGATGATGCCGGAGCGGCCGAAGGGCAGCACCGAGAGGCGGATGACCTCCCAGCGGGTGGCGCCCAGCGCGAGGGCGGCCTCCTCGTTCATCTTCGGGACCTGGAGGAAGACCTCGCGGCTGACGCTGGTCACGATCGGCAGGATCATGATCGCGAGCAGGACGCCGACGGTGAAGAGCGAGCGGGCGACGCCGACCTCGGTCTTCTCGAAGATGTACGTCCAGCCGAAGAACTGGTCGAGCCAGAGGTTCAGGCCCTCCAGGTACGGCACCAGGACGAGGGCGCCCCAGATGCCGTAGACGATGCTCGGTACGGCGGCGAGCAGGTCGACGACGTACGCGATGGGGGCGGCCAGCCTGCGCGGCGCGTAGTGCGAGATGAACAGGGCGATGCCGACAGCGATCGGAACCGCGATGACCATCGCGATGATCGAGCTGACGACGGTGCCGAAGAGCAGGACGGCGATGCCGAAGACCGGCGGGTCACCGGCCGGGTTCCAGTCGAAGGTGGTGAGGAAGTTGCCCTCGTCCTTCGAGATGGCGATGGCGGCCCGGTAGCTGAGGAACACGGCGATCGACGCCATGAGCACGAGCAGCAGGATGCCCGAACCGCGCGAGAGGCCGACGAAGACCTTGTCGCCGGCGCGCCCGGTGGACTTGGGGCGCTCCTTGCGGTCCGGGGGTGCCGGCGGGGCCGGTGGTGTGTCTATCGGTGTGGTGGAAGCCATGGTCTTTCCGGTCTGTGTGGGGGAGCCGAGGCTCCCCTGGCGGCGGTGCACCGGATGGTCGGGGCGGCGGGCCGGTCCGGAGGGGTGCGCCGGGCCGGCCTGCCGGTGTCGCGTGCCGCGCGGGGGGATGCCCCGCGCGGCGGGGTGTTACGAGAGACCGTTGACGGTCTCGCGGACCTTCGCGTTGATCTCGGCCGGGATCGGGGCGTAGCCCGCGTCCGTCAGGATCTTCTGGCCGTCGTCGGAGGCGGCGTAGGAGAGGAAGGACTTGACCGTGTCGAGCGTCTCGGGCTTGTTGCCGCTGTCGCAGACGACCTCGTAGGTGACCAGGACCAGCGGGTAGGCGCCGTCGGCCTTGGTGGTGTAGTCGAGGTCCAGAGCCAGGTCCTTGCCGGTGCCCTTGACCTTGGCGGCGGCGATCGCCTTGGAGGCGTTCTCCGAGGTGGCCTCGGCCGGGGCGGAGCCGCCGGTGTTGATGGCGACCGTGGGGATGCTCTGGGACTTGGCGTAGGAGAGCTCGAAGTAACCGATCGCGCCGTCGACCTGCTTCACCTGGGAGGCGACGCCGGAGGAGCCGGACGCGGCCTGGCCACCGGGGGCCGGCCACTTCTTCTCGGCCTCGTACTTCCAGTCGCTCGGAGCGGCGGCGCTGAGGTACTTGCCGAGGTTCTGCGTGGTGCCGGAGTCCTCGGAGCGGTGGAAGGCCTGGATGGCCTTGTCCGGCAGCTTGACGCCCTCGTTGAGCTTGGCGATCGCCGGGTCGTTCCACTTCTTGATCTTCGTGTCGAAGATCTTGGCGAGCGTCGGGGCGTCCAGCGTGAGCTTGTCGACACCCTCCAGGGTGAAGCCGATGGCGATCGGGCCGCCGACCATCGGGAGGTTGATGCCCTGGCCGGTCTTGCAGACCTTCTTGGACTCGGCGACCTCTTCCGGCTTCAGCGCCGAGTCGGAGCCGGCGAAGCCCACGGTGCCCTGGTTGAAGGCGACGATGCCCTCACCGGAGGAGGAGGAGTTGTAGTTGACCTCCACACCGGTGCAGGCGGCCATGTAGTTCTTGACCCAGAGGTCCATGGCGTTCTTCTGCGCGCTGGAGCCGGAGGCGCGGAGCTGGCCCTTGGCCTTGCCGCAGTCGATGCTCGACGCGGCGGCGGTCTTCTCACCGGTGCCGCCGGTGGTCGCGTCGCCGCTGTTGTCGTCCGAACCGCACGCCGTGAGGACCAGGGCGCCGGAGACGGCGAGGGCACCGAGCGCGGTGGCACGAAGCCGGTTCTTGCGCTGAAGCTTCACTTTCGGGTGTTTCCTTCCAGGAGCCGCCGTGGTCTGTTCGTTCTACGACGGCGTGCGATGAGGAGGGTGCTGTGGCTTGGCGCCGCGCACCGTGTACGTCCGAAATTAGGCAGAACAGGTGAAGCCGCCTACGGGAGAGGGTGAACGGCAGGTGAACCGTGTCGGGCAGGCGGGTGTGTGCCGCCCCTGGCCGGCCCCTGACCGAGCCCTGATCGGCTCAGACCCCGGGAAGCGTGTCGAGCAGGGCCGTGAGCTGCTCGCGGTCGCGCGGCTGGGTGAGGCGTATGCGGGCCGCCCCTGGGGCGAGCCACAGGAGGCGGTCCACCTCGTCGTTGGCCTCGAAGGTGCCGCCGGTCGCCTCGGCGGCCCAGTAGGCGACCTCCTTGGGGCGGCCGTCGACGAGATACCGGGCGGTCGGGAGCCGGGCACCCGGGGTGCAGTGGTGGCCGGTCTCCTCCAGGACCTCCCGTACGGCGGCGGCGAGCGGCTCTTCGTGGCGCTTGAGCTTGCCTTTTGGGAAGCTCCAGTCGTCATAGCGAGGTCGATGTACCAGGCACACTTCCACCCCGCCGCCCTCCGGGGCGCGGCGCCACAGGACGCACCCGGCGGCCAGGACGGTGCTGCCCGGCACGCGGTGCTCCCCGGCTCCACGGCGCGTGGCGCTGTCCTGGTGGTGCTCCCCGGCCCCGCTCACGGGGCCGTCATGGCCGCCGCGTACGGCCAGGTCTCCCGGAACACCGCCCGCGCGGCCTCCACCTCGTGGCGCTGGTCCGCGTGGAGGACTCCCAGGGCGTACGCCGTGGCCGGCGCGATCCGTGGGGTGCGGGCCGCCGCTGCCGCCGCCCCGGCCGCCTCCGCCGCGTCCCGGTGCAGGTCCAGGGCGTGTCCGGCGCCGGTGAGGACCGGGTCGGCGGTGCCGAGGACGACCTCGTGGGCGTACCGGTGCAGCCGCAGCAGCAGGCGGGCCTGGTGCCACGGCGCGTCCTGCGCCTCGTTGTACGGCTCCGCCGACTCGTCGGGCGGGAGGGCCGCCACCGCCCCGATCAGCCGCTGCTCGGCGCGTTCGGCGGGCTCCAGGAGCGCCTCGGTGCCCCCGCAAGTCGTGCCGGCGGCCAGGGGGACCTCGGAGGCGAGCAGCGCCACGGCGTCGGCGACCGCGTGGAAGCGGGAGGAGCCGAGGGCCTGGAGCGCGGCGGAGTGGGCCCGGGTCCGGGCGAGGGTGAGCTGGCGCTCCAGCAGCGCCCCGGCCCGCGCGGCCCCGACGCCCAGCACGGCCCGGCCCTGGGCGTCGGATGAGGCACTGGGGGCTTTTCCGGTGGGTCCGGCGCCTCGGGCTGCGGGGAGGGAGGCGCCCGAGAGCTGGTGCAGGGCGTCGAGGAGGCGGGTGAGCCGGTCGGCGTACGCGTGTTCGCGGGCGAGGGTGCCGGAGAGCCAGGCCAGTTCCGTACGGAGGTGGTCGGCCCAAACCGGGTCGAGCGTGCTCCGGAAGGTGTGGAGGGAGCCGCTGATGCGCCGGGCCGAGCGGCGCAGCGCGCGGGACGCGGCCTCGGCGCCCTGGCCGCCCGCGTCCGAGGGTGCGCTGTGCTCGCGGTGCAGGCGCAGGCTGCGCAGGAAGTCCGCGGCCTGACCCCGGAGGTAGGGCGCGAGGACGGCCTCGGCGGTCACGCCGTCGGTGGGGCGGGGCGGGGTGGCCGCGCCTGCGCCGGTGCCCGCGCCCCTGCCGGGGAGGCCCCCGGAACCGTCCGGGGGCGTGCCCCCGCTTTCAGGGACCCCGTCCGAAGCCGGGGTCCCCTCTGCGGCGGGCCGGGTCGTCGTCTGGTGGTCAGGGCGTCGCACGCCTGCGCCTCCGGGCATCGATGAGCATCTCCTGGACGTGCCGCAGCGGCTGCCCCTCCGCGTCCGTGGCGTGCCGGGTCCAGTTGCCGTCGGGGCCCAGGTGCCAGGAAGCGGTGGTGTCGGCCATACCGGTCTCCAGGAGTCGGCTGAGTGCGGCGCGGTGGGCGGGGTCGGTGACCCGGACGAGGGCTTCGATCCGGCGGTCGAGGTTGCGGTGCATCATGTCGGCGCTGCCGAACCACACCTCGGGTTCGCCGCCGTTGCCGAAGGAGAAGACCCGGGAGTGTTCGAGGAAGCGGCCCAGTATGGAGCGGACCCGGATGTTCTCCGACAGCCCGGCGACCCCGGGGCGGATCGCGCAGATCCCGCGCACCCAGATGTCGACGGGCACGCCGGCCTGGGCCGCCCGGTAGCAGGCGTCGATGATCGCTTCGTCGACCATCGAGTTGACCTTGATGCGTACGTAGGCGGGGCGCCCGGCACGGTGGTGGGCGATCTCCTTGTTGATCCGGGCGATCAGCCCGTCCCGCAGCGACTTCGGGGCGACGAGGAGGCGGCGGTAGGTCTCGCGGCGGGAGTAGCCGGAGAGCCGGTTGAACAGGTCGGAGAGGTCCGCGCCGACCTGCGGGTCCGCCGTGAGCAGGCCGAGGTCCTCGTACAGCCTGGCGGTCTTGGGGTGGTAGTTGCCGGTGCCGACGTGGGAGTAGCGGCGCAGGGTGTCGCCCTCCTCGCGGACGACGAGCGAGAGCTTGCAGTGGGTCTTCAGCCCGACGAGCCCGTACACGACATGGCAGCCCGCCTCCTCCAGCTTGCGGGCCCACTTGATGTTGGCCTGCTCGTCGAAGCGGGCCTTGATCTCGACCAGGACGAGGACCTGCTTGCCGGACTCGGCGGCGTCGATGAGGGCGTCCACTATCGGGGAGTCGCCGGAGGTGCGGTACAGCGTCTGCTTGATGGCCAGCACGTCCGGGTCGCCCGCCGCCTGCTCCAGGAAGGCCTGGACGGAGGTGGAGAACGAGTCGTACGGGTGGTGGAGCAGGACGTCCCGCTCGCGCAGGGCGGCGAAGATGTCGGGCGCGGAGGCTGACTCCACCTCGGCCAGGTCCCGGTGGGTGCCCGCGATGAACTTGGGGAACTTCAGCTCCGGCCGGTCCAGCGAGGCGATCGCGAAGAGGCCGGTGAGGTCCAGGGGGCCGGGCAGCGGGTAGACCTCCGCGTCGGACACCTTGAGCTCGCGGACCAGCAGGTCGAGGACGTACGGGTCGATGGACTCCTCGACCTCCAGGCGGACCGGCGGGCCGAAGCGGCGCCGCATGAGCTCCTTCTCCAGCGCTTGGAGGAGGTTCTCCGTGTCGTCCTCCTCGACCTCCAGGTCCTCGTTCCTGGTGACCCGGAACATGTGGTGCGCCAGCACCTCCATCCCCGGGAACAGCTCCTCCAGGTGGGCCGCGATGACGTCCTCGATGGGCACGTACCGCTGCGGGGACGCCTCCAGGAAGCGGGTCAGCAGCGGCGGGACCTTGACCCGGGCGAAGTGCCGGTGGCCGCTGACCGGGTTGCGGACGACGACGGCGAGGTTGAGGGAGAGCCCGGAGATGTACGGGAAGGGGTGCGCGGGGTCGACGGCCAGCGGGGTCAGGACCGGGAAGACGCGCTGCCGGAAGAAGGTGAACAGGCGGGCCTGCTCCTTCTCGGTCAGATCCGGCCACCGGATCAGCTGGATGGACTCGTCGGAGAGGGCCGGGGCGATGTCCTGCTGGAAGCAGGCGGCATGCCGGGCCATGAGCTCGCGCGAACGGGTCCAGATCAGGTCCAGCACCTCGCGGGGCTGGAGGCCGGAGGCGGAGCGGGTGGCGACGCCGGTGGCGATGCGGCGCTTGAGGCCGGCCACCCGGACCATGAAGAACTCGTCCAGGTTCGAGGCGAAGATCGCGAGGAAGTTGGCCCGCTCCAGGATCGGCGTCGCCGGGTCCTCGGCCAGCTCCAGCACCCGTTCGTTGAAGGCGAGCCAGGAGCGCTCGCGGTCCAGGAAACGGCCCTGGGGCAGCTCGTCGCCGTCCCGGTCGGGCTCGTACGCGTCGGCGTCGGCGTCGAGGTCGGGGTCCAGGTCGGCGGCGGTGGAGAAGCCGACGTTGCCGGAGGAGGAATGGGCGACGGCGTGCGGCCGGTGCGCGGCGAGCGAGCCGACGGACGGCTGGGCGGGCTGGACCGGGACCTCGGAGCTGGGCTGCTGGCTCATGGACCCATTGTTCCGCGTGGGGGCCCCGGTAGGCGCGTCGGAGCCGGGAAAGATCGCGGAAGGCCCGGGAAACCCGGGGTCACGGCCGGGGGAGGCGGCGGAGGCGTTACCCCGGGCGCTCCCGTTGCGGCGGGGGGCTGGCAGAGCTGGCTGCATCCCGTGAGGGTCGCAAGGGCGTCTGAATGGCCGGTAACGGCGACATGACGTACAGGAAGCGGTGTGCCTGCGGGTCGGTCGCACGGTGACTGTGTGTGACTGTCCTCCGGTGTGTGATCGCCGCCCGGGCCCACCCCTCGTAGGGCCCGGACGGCGAGGTATGTGCGGCCGGGCTCAGCCGTGCAGGCGGCGCAGGACCCGGAAGGCGGCGAACACGGCGAGCGCGGCGAGGGCCAGCAGGATGCCGGTCTCGACGAGCTGGAGGGGCCAGAAGTGGGAGGCGGGGTGGTAGTCGAGGTAGTTGAGCGTCACGTCATGCCCGGCCAGGCAGTCCTCGAATTCGAGGGAGGGGTTCGTGCAGATGTCGGCGGGCAGCCGGTCGCCGCCGGTCGTCAAGAAGCCCTCCTCGACGGCGTAGGCCCACTTGGGGAGGGGGGAGTCGCCCTTCAGGGGGTAGGCCGCCTTCACCACCGGCCACAAGTGATCACGCACCTGGCCGAGCACGACCGTCACCAGCCCGGAGGCGAGCAGGGCCACCGCCGGCGCGGGAACCGTGCGGCGCAGCAGCAGACCGGCGAGGGAGCCCAGCGCGAGCGCCAGCAGCGCACTGGCGACCGGGACCGTTCCCGTGGCCCCGAAGGTCGACGCGTCCTCCCGGAGGGCCGGGAACGGGTCTGCGAGCCGGCTTCGGGACCAGGCGAGGACGGCGGACAGCACCACGATCACGCCGACCACAGGTACGGCCAAGATGGCGAGCCGCGCGGTCCGCCAGGATCGCCACGGCGATCATGCACGCGATCGCGGTGACGGCGCCTGCACCGGCGGCCCACAGGATCCGTCGATGCAGGCGCAACAGGACCCGGGAGGGACCCCGCAGCGTCCGGACCTTCGTCGTCGGGGTGCTCGTACTCATGCGGACGCCACCGCCGCACGCGTCTCGTGGGCTCCGGCGGTCCCGGCCGACGCGCTCGGCGTCAGCAGCGGCGGGGCGTCCGGGGAGCGGAGGTGGGCGAGGAGGAGCTCCTCCAGGGAGGGTTCCGTGGTGGCCCGGAGGGACTCGTCCACGGGGCCCTCCTTCCGTACGAGGGCGGTGAGCTGACGTCCCGTCGTACGGGATTCGACGACGGTGTGCGGGGCGAGGTCCCGGCCGGCCTGGCCGGTGACCAGGGCGTGGGCGGAGACGATGTCCTCGGCCTCGCCGCCGAGCCGGACGCGGCCGCCGTCGACGAGCAGGAGGAAGTCGCAGGCGCCCTCCAGCTCGGTGAGGATGTGCGAGGACATCACGATGGTGGTGCCGTGCTCGGCGGTCTCCGCCATCAGCACGCCCATCAGCTCGTGCCGGGAAGGGGGTCCCCCTGGCCCTTAAGGCCTTGGGGGAGGGTCGAGGTCGGCCATCGGCTCGTCCAGCAGCATCAGTTCGGGCCGCTTGCCCAGCGCGAGGGCCAGGGCGAGCCGGGTCCGCTGCCCGCCGGAGAGCGTACGGACGCGGGCCTTGCGCGGCAGCTTCCCGGCGATCCGGTCGGCGGTCCCGGCGTCCCAGCGCCCCGGGTTGAGCTCGCCCCCGGACCACAGCGTGTCGGCCACGGTGAGCTGCGGGTACAGGGGCCTGTCCTGGGGCACGTAGGCGATGCGGCCGTGTACGGCGGAGAGGTCGGCGGAGCCGAGGACGGTGAGGGACCCGGCGCTCGGCCGGGCGAGTCCCGCCGCCAGTTTCAACAGGGCCGACTTGCCCGCCCCGCTGGGCCCGACCAGGGCACAGACCCGTCCGGCGGGGAGGCGGAAGGAGCAGCCGTCCAGGGCCGTGTGCGCGCCCCCTCTTCGCCCGTAGGTCATCGTGAGGCCCCGGGCCTCCATCGCAGCACCTGTCATCAGTCCTGGTCCCCCTTGTACGTGCTGTCCAGTACGGCGGTGAAGAGCGCGCTGACGTCGTCCTTCTCCAGCCCGGCCGACCGTGCCCGGCGGGCCCAGTCGGCGAGTTCGGTGCGCAGTGGCGAGTCGGTGGCGGAGGCCCCGGCCGCGGTGCCGAGCGTTTTGCGGACGAAGGTGCCGAGCCCGCGCCGCGCCTCGACGAGGCCCTCGCGCTCCAGCTCCCGGTACGCCTTGAGGACGGTGTTCGGGTTGATGGCGGTGGCCTCGACGACCTCGCGGGCCGTGGGCAGCCGGTCACCCGGCTGCAGAACGCCCAGGCGCAGGGCCTGCTTCGTCTGCTGGACGATCTGGAGGTAGGTGGCGACGCCGCTGCGCCGGTCGATGCGGAACTCGACCGCTGCCGACTCTGCCATGACCACCACCCTTTCACTAATTGAGTAGTGAAAGGGTGGCCTAAGGGAGGGGCGGCGTCAAGCGACGCCGCCCCTGTACGTGCGGGGGAGGGCTACCGCGTCCGTGCGGAGCGCAGCTCCTCGTTGATGCGCTGGGCCTCTTCGAGCTGGTCCTGGAGGATGACGATGCGGCAGGCATCCTCGATCTTGGTGCCCTGGTCCACGAGTTCGCGGGCGCGGGAGGCGATGCGCAGCTGGTAGCGGGAGTAGCGGCGGTGGCCGCCTTCGGAGCGCAGCGGAGTGATCAGGCGGTTCTCGCCGAGTGCGCGGAGGAAGGCGGGCGAGGTGGAGAGCATCTCGGCGGCCCGGCCCATGGTGTAGGCGGGATAGTCGTCGTCGTCCAGGTTGTCGGTGGGGCGGGTACTGCTAGGGGGCATAACACCTTCTCTTTCGGGGACACACGGAGACACGTCGGGGGGCCCGAGTGCCGTACGGCACTCGGGCCCCGAGCTTCAACACCATCTGCCGACTGACTTACGTCGGCGTTCTTTTTCCGCCGGTCCGCCGGTGAGGGCGGGAGAGCGGGGATCGCGGATGCGTGACCGGGGACCACCTTCCGATCTGGGGCCTGCGGTACCCGGGCGGTGTGTGCCTCGCCCGGGCGATCCTGATGGCGTCTGCTCCTTACCTCGTTCGGTTCGGTTAGCTGGACGGACAGGAGGAGTACGGCTGCGCGACCCCGGGGGCCGCCCGGCCCGGCAGCCAGCGGAGGAACCCACCGTTTCCGGCTCCACCACTCCACTGCCGTGCCCTCTTCGCTGTCCGGCTACGAGAAAAACACTAGACCCGTGGTACGGGAGATGTCTACTCCCGCCACGATAGATTTTCTCCCGGGTGAAGATGCGAGGTTCAGGACTCGGTGCGGTACATGCGGTTCAGGACTCGGTCCGGTACATCAGGTCCACCTCGTGGGTGGTGAAGCCCATCCGCTCGTACACCGTCACCGCCGGCGTGTTGTCCGCGTCGACGTAGAGCATGACGGTGGGCAGCCCCTCGGCGGCCAGGTGGTGCAGGCCGATCGAGGTCAGCGCCTTGCCGAGGCCGCCGCCCTGGGCGTCGGGCAGCACGCCGACGACGTACACCTCGCCCAGCTGCTCCTCGGCGTGGACCTTCGTCCAGTGGAAGCCGATGAGTTCGCCGTCCCGCTCGGCCAGGAAGAACCCCTTCGGGTCGAACCAGGGCTCCGCCTTGCGGTCGTCCAGATCCTGCTGGGTCAGCGACCCCTGCTCGGGGTGGTGAGCGAAGGCGGCGCGGTTCACGGCGAGCCAGGCGGCGTCGTCACGGCCCGGCTCGAAGGTCCGTACGGTGACGCCCTCGGGCAGGACGGGCTCCGCGAGGTCGAGCGGGATCAGGCTCCGCCGGAGCTGGCGCAGCTCGCGGAAGAGGGAGAGGCCGAGGACCTGGGCCAGGTGCCGGGCCGCCGAGCTGCCGCCGTGCGCCCAGACCCGCAGCCGCTTGCCGGTCGCGGCGAGGAGCGCGGCGCCCAGCGCCCGCCCGTGGCCGGTGCCGCGCCGCTCGGGGGGGACGACGAGCTCGGCGGCCGGGGCCTCGACCGGGTCGGTGTCCTCCAACTGCGCGTAACCGGCGAGGGTCCCGTCGCTGGTGAGCAGGAAGTGGCGTACACCGACGCGGTGTCCGCCCCGGATCCGGAGCCTCCCCTGCTCGGAGACCGCCTGCCTGCCGTCGAACCGGGCCGCCTCGCCGAGGAGTTCGAGAACGGCGTCGGCCTGGGCGGGGTCGAGCGCGTCGAGGGCCTGAATCTCGCGTCCGGGGGAGGGGAGGGGTGCGTCAGTCGTCATGGGGACGAGCGTACGGCGAGGGAGTGCGGGGAGGGGGTGAGCTGGGGTGGCTGCGGGGCGGGGAGTGGGGGGTGTCCTGCGAGCTCGCCCAGGAGGAGCGCGATCTGGACCCGGGGCAATGACGCGACAGCGCGTTGCGCAATGCAGCCGGGCCAGGTCCGGGCCACTTCCGGTCCCCCACGGCGCCCTGCCGTTTCTGCCCCGATATGTGCTTCAAACGGGTGACAGAAGCCCCTTCCGAACCGTTTCTGACACGCCATTTGGCCGGATGGCAACCAGTCCGTAACCCCGAACACCTGTTGCGCTACGCGCGTTGACTCTAGGCTGCGGCACGCAGGATTCCAGACGTGTGACACCGAGGTGTGACACCGACCTGTGTCACTACTGACACCACTGACACCACAAGGGGACCGATGTCAGCGACTCCGCAGAAGAACCGTTCGGCCCGGCGGATGCTCGCCGCCGCCGCCGGTCTGGCCACCGTGGGCGCCCTCGTCGCCGCGATGCCGGCCGGTGCCCATGACCGGGGCAACGGGCACGGTCATGGCAACGGGCACGGCCACAATCCCCGTACCGTAGACGTGCAGTTGCTGTCCTTCAACGACCTGCACGGCAACCTGGAGCCCCCGGCCGGCTCTGCGGGCAACGTCTCCGAGACGCAGCCCGACGGCACGGTGAAGGCGATCCCCGCCGGTGGCGTCGAGTACCTGGCGACCTCGCTGCGCACCGCGCGCAAGGGCAACCCGTACTCCGTCACGGCGGCCGGCGGGGACATGGTCGGCGCGAGCCCGCTGCTGTCGGGCCTCTTCCACGACGAGCCGACGATCGAGGCGCTCAACGGCCTCGACCTGGACGTCTCGGCGGTCGGCAACCACGAGTTCGACGAGGGCGCGACCGAGCTGGCCCGCCTCCAGAACGGCGGCTGTCACCCGGTCGAGGGCTGTTACGAGAAGGGCAAGAAGTTCAAGGGCGCGGACTTCCCCTACCTGGCGGCCAACGTCACCAAGGAGAAGACCGGCAAGCCGCTGCTCAAGCCGTACACGGTCTGGAAGAAGAACGGCGTCAAGATCGGCTTCATCGGCGTGACCCTGGAGGGCACCCCGGACATCGTCACCGCGAACGGGGTCAAGGGCCTCAAGTTCCACGACGAGGTCAAGACGATCAACAAGTACGCCAAGGAGCTCGACCGCAAGGGCGTCAAGTCCATCGTCGCGCTGATCCACGAGGGCGGGGCCCCGGCCTCCACCTCGTACAACTACGACTGCGACAGCCCCGGCGCGGGCGACGGCATCTCCGGCCCGATCGTCGACATCGCCAAGGGCATCACGCCGAAGGTGGACGCCCTGGTCACGGGCCACACCCACCAGGCGTACGTGTGTACCGTCCCGGACCCGGCGGGCAAGCCGCGCATGGTCACCTCGGCCTCGTCGTTCGGCAAGCTGTACACGGACACCACGCTCACCTACGACCGCCGTACCAACGACATCGTCCGTACGTCGGTGAAGTCCGCCAACCACGTCGTGACCCGGGACCAGCCCAAGGCCACGGACATGACCCGCCTGATCGAGCGCTGGAACAAGCTGGCCGCTCCGATCGCCAACCGGCCGCAGGGCTGGATCAGCACCGACATCAACGGCCGCGGCTCCACGGCCCCCGAGAAGCCGCTCGGCAACGTCATCGCCGACGCCCAGCTCGAAGGCCTCGCCCCGGCCGACAAGGGCGGCGCGGAAGTCGCGTTCATGAACCCGGGCGGTATCCGCGCGGACCTGGTCCACAAGGCGTCCGGCAGTGAGGGCGACGGGGTCGTCACGTACGGCGAGGCGTTCACCGTCCAGCCGTTCACCAACATGATGAACGTCGTCGACCTGACCGGCGCCCAGCTGGTCACCGCGCTCCAGCAGCAGGTCAGCGGCTCCAACGCGGCCAGCCCGAAGATCCTCCAGGTCTCCAGGGGCCTCACCTACACCCTCGACCTGACGAAGACCGGCGCGGCCCGCGTGGTCACCGGCACCATCAAGCTCAACGGTGCGGCGATCGACCCGGCCAAGACGTACCGCGTCGCGATGAACGAGTTCCTCGCGGGCGGCGGCGACGGCTTCGCGGCCCTCGGCCAGGGCACGAACAAGCTGGTCGGCGCGTCCGACCTGGACCTGTTCAACGCCTACCTGGCGGCCCACTCCACGGCCGCGGCCCCGCTGGCCCCGCCGGCGACGGACCGGATCACGGTCATCCAGTAACCCCATGAGGGTGAGGGGCGGTGGGCCTGTGGGCCTGCCGCCCCTTTCCTTTAGGCTCCTGGAGATTCGGCCGGACGGGGACGTGCGGAACGCTTCCCACGGCTACCTCGCCATCAGGTAGGGGCGCGCCTCTCAGGGGAGATTGAGCCGGTTGCGGAGTTCGCTGCTCGGGTGCGTCAACCTCGTTGTGCGGCGAGGGATTTCATGACCTCGATCAGGTGTCCCTACCGTCGGAATCATGGACTGGAATTTTGAGACGGCCGAGAACCTCGCCGCCGCCCTGCGTGCCGGTGAAGTGACCTCGGTGGAACTGACCGACGAGGCGATCACCCGCATCGAGCGGGACGACAAGGCCATCAATGCGATATGCGTGCCGGACTTCGACCGTGCACGGGCCGCCGCGCGCGGTGCCGACCGGGCGCGTGCCCGCGGTGAGGACCGGCCGTTGCTCGGCATCCCCGTGACGGTCAAGGAGTCCTACAACATCGCCGGGCTGCCCACGACCTGGGGCATGCCGCCGTATCGCGACCACCAGCCGGCCGAGGACGCCGTGCAGGTGTCGCGGCTCAGGGCGGCGGGCGCGGTCGTGCTCGGCAAGACCAATGTGCCCCTGGGGCTGCAGGACGTGCAGACCTTCAACGACATCTACGGCACCACCAACAACCCGTGGGATCACCGTCGTACTCCGGGCGGATCCTCCGGCGGATCGGCGGCGGCCCTCGCGTCCGGATTCGGCGCGCTGTCCATCGGCTCCGACCTCGCCGGTTCGCTGCGCACCCCCGCACATTTCTGTGGCGTCTACGCCCACAAGCCGACGCTCGGGCTGGTGGCGAGCCGCGGAATGGTCCCGCCGGACGCCCTGGCACTTCCCGCCGAGCACGACCTCGCCGTCGTCGGTCCGATGGCGCGCACGGCCCGCGACCTCACGCTCCTGCTCGACGTCATGGCCGGACCGGACCCGCTGACGTTCGGTACGGCGTACGGCCTGACGCTGCCGCCCGCGCGCCACGAGCGGCTCCGCGACTTCCGGGTCCTGGTCCTCGACGAGCATCCGCTCATTCCGACCGGGTCCGCCGTGCTGGCGGGCGTGGAACGGGCGGCCGACGCGCTGGTCGACGGCGGTGCCCGGGTCGAGCGGTGCAGTCCCCTGCTGCCCGATCTGGCCGAAGCGGGCGTGCTCTACATGCAGTTGCTGGTCTCGGGATCCGTCGCGCGATTCCCCACCGACGCGTACGAGCAACTCCGTTCCGAAGTTGCCGAGTTGCGCGCGGACGACCTGAGTCTCGAAGCGGCACGGCTGCGCGGCATGGTGCTCAGTCACCGCGACTGGATCGAGGCGAACAACCGTCGCGAGCTCCACCGCCACGGCTGGCGGCGGCTGTTCACCGAGTTCGACGCCGTGGTGTGTCCCATCACGCCCACTCCCGCGTTCCCGCACGACCACCACCCCGATCCGCTGGAGCGGCTGATCGCCATCGACGGCGTCGAGCACCCGTACTTCGACCAGCTCGTCTGGGCCGGTCTGCCCACCATGCCCGGTCTGCCCGCCACCGCCGTACCTGCGGGCCGGTCCCCGGAAGGTCTGCCGGTGGGGGTGCAGATCGTCGGCCTGATGTTCGAGGACCGGACTCCGTTGCGGCTGGCCGAACTGCTTGAGCAGAGGATCGGCGGGTTCCGGGCACCGCAGTAGGGGCCCTGGGTCGAAGCCGTTCGTGAGTCCTGAGGCTGACGGCTCCTCCACCGCGCGGCGGGAGCGAACTCCTTGTGTCCAGCCCGGGAGCTGATGGCGTGGGCGGTGCGAACGAACAGGATGAATTTCACCGAGCACCAGCCCCTCAGGAGAGAAGGAAAACACCATGTCGCTCCGGACCGGACGCCGAACTCTCTCCGCACTTGCTGCACTTGCCGCAGGCCTCACACTGTCGAGCGCCCCCGTCGCCGCTTCCGCTTCTGCTTCTGCTTCCGGCCATCGGGAGGAGGCGCGGCCGGCCGGTGCGAGCGTCACCGGGAAGGCCGAGTTCGTCCTGACCTACCACCAGGACGACGACGTGCGGTCCTTCACCTTCGACGCCCATGCGGCCCCGTACACCCGTCCGCTGCCCGGGATTCCCACCGGTCTGCCGACCGACGCGCGCGGGTCGGTCACGGTCTCCCACTACTCGGCCGAGAAGGACATCACGTACACGGCCGAGGGACGGGTGGACTGCCTGGTCACCGGGGTGCGCACCGCGACCCTGACGGCGGTCATCACCGAGGTGAGCCCCGGCGGTCCTCCCACCCTTGGGAAGCGGCTCGGATTCAGCGTCTACGACGGGGGCAAGGACAAGGGCCGTTCCAAGGACCGTGTGGGCTTCTCCTGGAACGGCGTGAATCTGCTGCCGACGGCCGACGACAGCCCGCCCGAGGACGCCCCGGTCGGGACCTGCATGGCTCCCGCCCCGTACGCCCCGGTGACCAAGGGCGGGTACACGGTCAGGCACGCCGAACTGCCGCCCCCGCCGCCCGCACGCTGAACACCCGTGGAGCGGCGGCCGCCCGGAGCGCGGCCGCCGCCGAAAACCCGCCGCAGCAGGCGGTGTTGGCCGGGTAGGAAGGGGCGATGGCCGACGCATCGCTCGATCCCCTGGACCGTCTGACCGCCGAACGCGCCTGTGAGCGCCTGATCGTGGAGTTCGTCCACGAGCTGGACCTCGGTGAACCCGGCCGGGTGGCCGCGCTGTTCACGGCCGACGGGGTCTGGGAGTGGGCCGAGGGCGACCGCAGGATCGAGGGGCGGGACGGGCTGCGCGCCTACTTCGGCGCGCGGTCCGCCGACCGGCTCTCGCGCCGCATCTGTACGAACATCCTGGTGACCCTCACCTCCGGGTCGACGGCGACGGCGACCACGTACTTCACGACGTACCGCGTCGACGGCCACTCCGGCGGGGATGCTGTCGCCGAGGCCCCCGACTCAGGTGGGCCACTACGAGGACACGTTCCGCAAGGTCGGCGGCCTGTGGCTGATCAGTCGGCGCGCCCTCTTCCTGGCCTTCGGCGGGCCCACCGTACCGGCGCGCGGCGATACCGGCACTGGCCGGCGGGCTGCTGGTCGTCCTCTCGTGCCAGCCCGTGGCCGCCACCCTCCAGACGGCCTTCACGGGCACTGGCCTGTTCGCCGGGCCGGGCGATCTTCTTCGCCAGTGGCCGCTGCTGGGCCCCTGGGCGGGCCCGGCCGGTACGCCGGTCGGCGACTGGTTCCTGTACCGCGCGGCCGACGCGCTGATGCTCGCCGCGGTCTGCGCGACCGTACTCGGGCTGCTGGTGGGCCAGTTGGTGCGGATGGCCCTGACCGTGAGCGATTCCGGCATGCGCTGGGGGCTGGTGCAGCTGTCCGCAGGCATCGGCGGCGGTGTCCCGGCCGCGCTGACGTTCGGCCTGGTGGCGGGGGCGGCCGCCGCCGTGACGCTGCGGGTGGCGGGTGGCGGGTGGCGGGTGGCGGGTGGCCGGGCGGGTACGGGTGGGGCGGGGGCCTTGGACGGTACGTGGCCTGGGCCTGCGGAGCCGGGCCCTGACGTTGCGGGTTCCGCCGTCACGGGCCCCGGACCGGATCTCCGGCCGCAGCCCTCCCCGAACCACTGACGCTCCTCCGAACAGAGCCGGGCGTCACTTCAGCGACTTCTGGGAGGCGACGACGACCCCGTACAGGTCCCCGATCGTGGCCAGGGCGCTGTCGTGCACCTGGCGGGCGTCGAGGTCGGTGCCCAGGAGCGGCAGCGACCGGGTCGCGCAGGCGTCCGCGGCGACGGTGGGGCGGTTGCCGCGCAGGAACGCGCCCTGCGCGGTGAACGTCACGCACATGTGCGTCATCCAGCCGACGACGATGACGTCCTGGCCCTCGGGGACGTATGCGCCCAGGTCGGTGCCGTGGAAGGCGTTCGGCGCCTGCTTGACGACGACCGGCTCGCCGTCGACCGGTGCGACGGCCGGGTGGATCCGGCCGATCTCGGCCCGGATGTCGTACGGAGTTCCCTCGCCGCCGTCGTTGATGACGTGGACGACCTGGGTCCCCGCCTCGCGGGCCCGGGCCAGCAGCTCGGCGGCGGCTTCGAGTGAGGCCTGCCAGCCGTCGAGCTCCATCACGCCCCGCGTGTAGGTGTTCTGGAAGTCGATCAGGACCAGCGTCGAGCCGGACAGGGTGGCCGGGGTCGCGTCGAAGCCGTTGAGCTCGCGCAGGGTGGTTCGGGACATGGGTGTACCGCCGATTCGAGTCGCGTGGAGGAGGCGCAGGAGTCTCGGGAGGGGGTTCCCGTCCCTGTGAGCCGTGCATTCGACGCTATGGCCTCGCCCGCATGTCGGCAATGACGGATAACCTGCAGATACCGACATGGGTGTGGCGACCGGAGGAGCCGGCAGTGGGCAAGGTCCGACGACTCGTCGTCATCGTCCTCTTCGACGGCGTCGATCTGCTCGACGTCACCGGCCCGCCCGAGGTCTTCTCGCTCGCCCGGCGCGAGACGGACGACGCGGCGGATTACGAGGTCGCTCTCGCCGCCGAGAGCCTGGAGCCCGTCACCACCGGAGCCGGGGTCCGCATCCTCCCGGACATCACGTTCCGCGAAGCGGCCGGGCGGAGCATCGACACCCTGATCGTGCCCGGCTCGGTCGAGGTCGACAGCGAACGCCGGGTTCGGGCCGTGGTCGACCCGGAGCTGGTCCGCTGGGTGAAGACCCTCGCCGCGCGGGCCCGGCGGGTCACCTCCGTATGCGTCGGGGCGCATCTCCTGGCCGCCGCAGGCCTCCTGGACGGCAAGCGTGCCACCACCCACTGGTCCACCGCCCGCCAACTGGCCGCCGAGCACCCGGCGGTGGAGGTCGACGCCGACCCGATCTTCATCCGCGAGGGCGATGTGTGGACGGGGGCGGGCATCAGCGCCTGCCTGGACCTGTCACTCGCCCTGATCGCCGACGACCTCGGCGAGGCCGTCGCGCTGCGCGTCGCACGGCAGTTGGTGATGTACGTGAAGAGGCCGAGCGGGCAGAGCCAGTTCAGTGTTCCCCTGGAGCAGGTCGCGACGACCCGCCGCATCGAGGACCTGCGGCACCACATCATGCGCCACCTCGGCGAGCCGCTGACGGTGATGGACCTGGCGGAGTTCGCCCACGTCAGCGACCGCCACCTCACGCGAATCTTCAAGAGCGAGCTCGGCATGACCCCGTACGCCTACATCGAGTCCGTCCGGGTCGAGAAGGCCCGTAACGAGCTGGAGTCCACCGATGCCACGCTGGAACGCATTGCGTCCGCCTGCGGGTTCGGTACGACGGACACGCTGGTACGGGCGTTCCGGCGGCGGCTGGACACGACGCCGACGGAGTACCGGCGCCGGTTCAGGACGTCGTACGCGGGCTGACAGGGCGCTCTACGTAAGGATGGCTCAGCTCCACCTGTCAGTCACTTTCCGGCGCGATGAGAATGCTCAGCGTGACCTTCCCGCTGGTGTGAGGCGCGAGGAGAGATGCGATGGGGCAGCACGGCGACGGCAAGGGCGGCTCCGAGGGTGACACGAAGTAGTCACCGAAGGAGTCGGACGGTCAGTGCAGCGGACCGGTGAGTAATCCGCCGAGGAAGAAGTGACCGGGCTGTGAGCTCGCCCGCAGGCCTGCTGGAGATCCTCCGGGAGAAGGGAATTCCCCTCGGCCCGTGGGGAGACGCTGTGGCTTCCGTGCCACGGGAGCTGTTCCTGCCCGACGAGGTCGAGGTCGGGGACGAGTTCGTCTCTCGCGCCACCTCCCCGACGCGGTGGCTGGAGGTGGCCCACACCGACGTATCGGTGACCACCCAGGTCCACGACGGCCGCCCGACGGGACCGGAAGAGTACCGTTTGCCGACGTCGTCCAGCTCGCAGCCGTCCGTCATGCTGGAGATGCTGTCGCTGCTCGGCGTGCAGGCCACCGACCGGCTCCTCGAACTGGGTTCCGGCACCGGCCTCAACGCGGCGTGGCTCGCCCACCGCGTAGGTTCCCACCGTGTCGTCTCCGTCGAGATCGACCCGGTGCTCGCCGAGCAGGCGGTCAAGAACACCCCGGCAGCGGGCCTTTCCCCGTGCATCGTCCAGGGCGACGGGGAACACGGCCGGCCGGCCGGTGCCCCCTACCAGCGCGTCATCGCCACCTACGCGGTCACGGCGATCCCCTACGCCTGGGTGGAGCAGGTGGCGGCCCCGCAAGGCCGGATCGTCGCCCCCTGGGGCGGGTCCTTCTTCCCCTACTCCTTCGCGGTCCTCGACGTCAGGGACGGCCGTGCGGAGGGGAGGTTCACCGGCTACCCGGCCTTCATGCGGGACCGCACCCCACGCCCCGAACTGGCGATCCAGCGGATCCGGGACGAGGCGCGGGGCCTGCTCGCCGAGTTACCGGAGGGGCAGCGCCCGGCGTTGGGATGGGCCGAAGGGGCGGGCCGGGTTCGTGCTCTCGGGGCCCTGTACGGAGGGCGTACCTGCGGGTTCTCGTTGCGGCACGGGGACGGGTGGAGCGAGTGGGCCGTCCGCCCGCACCTCGTGCTGCCCGCCGATCCGGAGGCCTTGGCGGCGGAGCTGTCGGCGGAGGACATGCCGTGCGGCGTGTGCGCGCTCTGCCGGCACGGCCGTTGACCGTGGACATCCCGGGCCCGTGCCGCGTGTGAGGCTCGCCCGGACACCCCTTCCGCGACAGGGTGGGGCCATGAGCAACGAGACACCGACCGGCACGGAGAACACCCTCAAGACCGTCATCCATGTCGAGGACGTGGAACCGCACGAGGTGGCCCCCGGCATCCTGCGCCGCAAGCTGCCCGCCACCGACTACGCCCGAGGCTGGCTGATCGACTTCGCCGCCGGTACGGAGTGGCCCGAGGTCGACGAACACCCCACCGAGGAGCGGTACTTCGTCATCAGCGGTGAGGTGATCGACGGCGGTGAGCGGCACGGCCCGGGGTCGTACGTGGTGTTCGCGCCGGGGAGCGAGCACCGGCCGCGCACGGAGACCGGGGCCCGGATGCTCGGCATCTCGATGATGAACGCCTGAGCCGTCGGGCTTGCGGTTGCCGCTGCGGCAGCTCCTACCGTCGTGACCAGGGCCGGGACGGGCCGGTCCTGGTCAAGCGTTCGTGAGGGAGAGGGGAGCGGTCATGGACCGGCCGATCGCGGAAGTCGCCCGGATGTCGGGTGTGACCGCCCGGACCCTGCGGCACTACGACGAGACCGGTCTGTTGCCGCCCGCCCGGATCGGGGCCAACGGTCACCGCCGTTACGAGGAGCGCCAGCTTCTGTTGCTGCAACAGATTCTGGTCCTCCGGGCGTTGGGCGTCGGGCTTCCCGAGATCGGCCGGATCCTGTCCGAGCGGGTCGACGAGGTGGAGGCCCTGCGCGGGCACCACCGGCGACTGGTCGCCGAGCGGGACCGGCTCGATGCCCTGGCCGGAACCGTCTCCCGCACGATCGCCGAACTGGAGCAGTCCAGGAAGGACGGCAGAGAAATGACCGCGGTCAACCGACCGGAGAACCTGTTCGAGGGCGTCCAGCCCTCCCAGTACGAGGAGAACCTGCGGGACTTCCCCGCGCTCGCCGAGGCGGAGGCCGGGCAGCGCGAACGTACCGCGCTCATGATCCGGCCGGCCGAGCTGATGGCCGCCGGGACGGACGCGGGAGCCGGTGCCGTACTCGCGGAGATCGACGGACAGTACCGGGCCCTGACGGAACTGAGCCCCGTCTCCGCCGACGAGTTCCGCGCGATCGGGCGCTCCTGCGTGGACAACGAGCAGTGGCGCGGTGCGTACGGGGCCATCGCGCCGGGCCTGGCCGCGTACCAGCGTGACGCCATAGTGGCCTACGCCACCTCCAGGCTGGGCTGAGCCCCAGGCGAGGGGGCCGGTCAGGCCGCCGTGGCCCGCCGCAGCGTCTTGCGGTGTGCCCGGTTCGTCGCCATCAGCACGTCCAGGGCGTCACGGGTGCGGACCAGCTCCTCGATGTGGGCGGAGAGCCGTTCCCGCTCCTGCTCCATCCGTTCCATGGCGGCGTCGGACGTCGTCTCGCTCGGAGCGTCCACGCAGGGCAGCAGTTCCGTGATGGTGCGGCTGGACAGACCTGCCGCGTAGAGCCGCTGGACGAAGCCGACACGGTCGATGTCGGCGTCCCGGAAATGCCGCTGTCCGCTGGGGCTGCGCGTACTGGTGAGCAGGCCCTGCTCCTCGTAGTAGCGCAGGGACCGGACGCTGACGCCGGCCGCCTTCGCGAGTTCCCCGATGCGCATGCCGTCCGTCCGTCCTTCTCGTCTTGGTCCTCTTCGGGCTTGCCTCTGACATTGATGTCAGGTTTTAGCGTAGCCGCAGTGCCCGGCTCGCGGGTACCGCGTCACGAGGAGGACGGACGGCATGACCCTGATCGACACCAACCCCGGCACCCACTCCGAGGCCCACGCCGAGGCCCACGCCGACACCCTGTTCACCGGCTACCGGCTCGGTGACCTCACCCTCCCCAACCGGGTCGTGATGGCCCCCATGACCCGCGTCCGGGCGGCCGCCGAGGGCCTGGCGACGCCGTCGATGGCGACGTACTACGCCCAGCGGGCGACCGCCGGGCTCATCGTGTCCGAGGGGGTGCAGCCGAGCCTGATCGGGCAGTCGAACCCGGGCACGCCGGGGCTGTACACCGATGAGCAGGTCGCCTCGTGGCGGCCGGTCACCGCAGCCGTGCACGCGAACGGGGGCCGGATCTTCGCGCAGATCATGCACGGGGGGCGGGTCTCGCACCCCGACACGACCGGGATGGTGCCGGTCGGGCCGTCCGCCCTACCGGCCGTCGGTGAGGTGTTCACCCCGACCGGGCCCCAGACCGCGCCGATGCCCCGCGCCCTGGACACCGCCGAGGTCCCCGAGCACGCGCGGTCGTACGCGTCGGCTGCCCGCCGGGCCGTCGATGCCGGGTTCGACGGGGTCGAACTGCACGGCGCAAACGGCTACTTGATCTCCCAGTTCCTCTCCTCCAACGCCAACCTGCGGACGGACCGTTACGGCGGGACCGTCGCCAACCGCGTACGGTTCGCGGTCGAGGCGGTGGAGGCGACCATCGACGCCGTGGGCGCGGCGCGGACCGGCATCCGGCTCTCGCCGGGCGGGACGTTCTGGGGCGTCGAGGAGAAGGACGTACCCGAGCTCTACGCCGTACTGCTGGGGGAGCTGGCGCGGCTGGAGCCCGCGTACGTGCACCTGGAGGCGACCGTCGAAGACGACACGCTGGTGGCTCTGCGCCGTGCGTGGCCCGGGACCCTGGTCATGAACCCGGTGCTGCCGATGGGGGACCGGCGCGCCGAGCGTCCGGACGCGGACCGCTGGCTCGGGCTGGGTGCGGACCTCATCAGCTTCGGCCGGGCCTTCATCGCCAACCCCGACCTGGTCGAACGGCTGCGCGCCGGGCTGCCGCTCGCCGCGGAGGACGCCGCGACGTACTTCCAGGGGGGTGACACGGGGTACGTCACGTATCCGGCGTACCAGCACGCGGGCTGAGCCCGGCCGGAGAGACGGGGGAAAAGGCGGTGCGTCCCGGGAGCGCGCTTGCCAGACTCGTGGGCATGACGGAGAAGATCACTCGCATCAACCCCGATCAGCTGCACGATACGCCCGGATACCACCACATCACCGTGGTGGAGGCCGGCCGCACGGCCCATCTGGCGGGGCAGTGCCCGATCGGCCCGGACGGTGACATCGTCGGGCCCGGCTCCCACCTGGAACAGGCGGACCAGGTCGCCGCCAACGCGCTCGTCGCTCTGGCGGCGGTGAACGCCGGGCCGCACCACGTGGTGCGGTCGGTGATCTACGTGAAGAGCGACGACGGGCCGACTCTCGCGTCGGTGTGGGCCCGGCTCAACTCCTCGGCTCTCGGGCCGGCGTTCACCACCGCGAGCACGCTGCTGGGTGTCGCGCAGCTGGGCTATCCCGGGCAGCTCGTGGAGGTGGACCTCACGGCGGCGCTGCCGGACTGAGGGGCCCGGCCCTCTTCCCGCTGTGACGTGCACCCGTCAGAATCCAAGGGCCTGCCCCCCCACGGCCCTCGGAGGCGCTTCCATGTCCAGCACCCCTGTCCCCAAGTCACCTGCGCGGTCTCGCCACTTGAGTTCGCGCAGAGCCTTCCTGGCCGGCGCCCTCGCCGTCTCCGCCACCGCCGTCGTCGGGGCCGCGCCCGCCGTCGCGGCCACCCGGGAGCGGGCGGTCCGGGGGACGCAGGACTGGATGGGCGGCCTGCCCGACGCCACCGCGCTCCAGCGGCTGACGATCCCGGGTACGCACGACTCGGGCGCGCGGTTCGGCGGGCCGTGGTCGGAGTGCCAGAACACCACGATCGCGCAGCAGCTGGAGAGCGGGATCCGCTTCCTCGACGTGCGGTGCCGGATCACCGGGGGGTCGTTCGCGATCCATCACGGGGCCGCGTTCCAGAACATGATGTTCGGCGATGTCCTCGTGGCCTGCTGGAACTTCCTGGCCGCGCGGCCGAGCGAGACCGTGCTGATGCGGGTGAAGCAGGAGTACTCGTCCGAGAGCGACGCCTCGTTCCGGGCGGTCTTCGACGACTACCTCGACGCGCGGGGGTGGCGGTCGCTCTTCCGGCTCGACTCCACGCTGCCCACGCTCGGCGGGGCGCGGGGCAAGGTGGTGCTGCTGGCCGACAACGGCGGGCTGCCCGGGGTGCGGTACGGCGATCCGGCCGTCTTCGACATCCAGGACGACTACATGGCGGAGCCGTTCGCCAAGTACCCGAAGATCGAGGCCCAGTTCCGTAAGGCCGCCCAGCAGCCGGGCAAGTTCTTCATGAACTACGTCTCCACCGCCGCCCTGATGCCGCCCCGCTGGAACGCCGACCGGCTCAACCCGCAGGTGCACTCGTTCCTGGAGCGGTCCGAGACCGCCGGGTGGACGGGGCTCGGCATCGTCCCGCTGGACTACCCGAACCAGCGGGGCGGGCTGGTGGAGTCGCTGATCCGGCACAACCCGGTGGGGTGACGGCGGCCGGAACGTAGGCTCACCCCTTCCATGATCATTTCCTAAGGGGTGGGGATGCCATGAGCCTGTTCGGAACACTGAGGAGACCCGCCGTCGCGCTGGGCGTGCTGGTGCTGCTCCTCGTCGGCGCGGCCGCCGTGCCGTCGGCCCAGGCGGCCGCGTCGGGCCGAGCGGGCCAAGTGGCCCAGGCGGCGCAGGCGGTCGCGCCGGTCGTGGCGGAGCCGAAGAACCTCCAGGTCATGTCGTGGAACATGTGCGACGTTCCGCGCTGGGGCTGTACGGACACCGGCACGAGCGCCCAGAAGGCGGGCGTGGCCAAGATGCACGTCGACAACACCTGGGTGCACGCCGTCCTCCTCCAGGAGGTCTGCGAGAACACCCTCGCCACCCTGATGACCGAGCTGGGCCCCGGGTGGGGCAATGCGTTCCACCCGTACCGCTGGTCGCAGGCCGGTGCGAAGCACGACAGCCCGTGTGTGGAGGGGAAGCCCGAGCGGGCGGGAACCGCGATCATCGTCAAGGGCGGGATCCAGGACGCCCGCACCTACCCGACCACCCAGCCGTGGACGGGGCTCCAGGCGCCGTTCCACTGCGCGACGGCCCCCTACCGGGACAACGTCCGGCTCTGCAACGTCCACGCCTCCTGGCTGGGCATCAACCCGGAACATCCCACCTGGGACTACCGGGACGACCAGTTCGCGGAGATCAAGGCGGTCGTGGACCAGTTCCCCCGTACGGTCTTCGGCGGTGACTTCAACGCCCGGTCGCCGGACGTGCCGAACAACGACCACGCCTGGGTTTGGCCGCAGGGCCTCTACTCGCAGGGCCCGGGCACCGACGGGTACCAGGAGTGCGACCGGACGGGGACGTCCCGCACCGGCCGCCCGACGCACGGTTCCGGGGTGAAGATCGACTACGTCTTCAGCAGCGAGACCCGGCGCTGGTGTGCCGTCGCCGACACGGTCTACTCGGACCACCACGTGATGATCGAGAGCGTGGCCGTCGGCTGAGGCACCGGAGTCGCTGCGCGGCCGCCGGGGGTGTTCACATCCCCGGCGGCGGCGTAGGCGCCCCCGGCAGCCTGATCGTCGCGACCGTGCCGGGGCCGGTGTCCGGGGCCGGGCGGAGGGTGATCTCGCCGCCCGCCTGCTGGATCGTGCGGGCCACGATGGACAGGCCCAGGCCCGAGCCGGGGAGCTGGCGGGCCGAGGGGGAGCGCCAGAAGCGTTCGAAGACGTGCGGGAGTTCCTCGGCGGGGATGCCGGGGCCCCGGTCCCGGACCGAGAGTTCGCCCCGGTACAGGTGGACGTCGATCGTGGCGCGGGGCGGGCTGAACTTCACCGCGTTGTCCAGGATGTTGACGATCGCCCGCTCCAGGGCGGCCGGTTCGGCCCGTACGTACCAGGGGGCCAGGTCGGCCGTGATCGTCAGCTCGGGGCCGCGGAGGCGGGCGCGTTGCAGGGCGGTACGGGTGATGTCGTGCATGCCCACCACCTGGAGCGGACCGGGCTGGGCGGCGTCGGGGCGGGCCAGTTCCTGGAGGTCGCCGATGAGGGCGGCCAGCTCCGTCATCTGGGCCTTGACCGAGGCCATCAGCGCCTTGCGGTCGTCCGGCGGGATCACCCGGCCGGTCTCGTCGCTGCGGGCCAGCAGCTCCACGTTCGTCCGGAGCGAGGTGAGCGGGGTGCGCAGCTCATGGCCCGCGTCCGCGATCAGCTGGGCCTGGCGGTCGCGGGAGGAGGCGAGCTGGGCCGCCATGGAGTTGAAGGAGTGGGACAGGCGGGCGATCTCGTCCTCGCCGTCGACCGGGATCCGTACGGTCAGGTCCTCCGTGCGCGCCACGTGTTCGACGGCCTCGGTCAGCTCGTCCACCGGGCGCAGGCCCGCCCTCGCCACCCAGAGCCCGGCCGCGCCCGCGCCGACCACGCCGATGCCGCCGACGAGGGCGAGCACCCAGGCGAGGGTGGAGAGCGGTGCGTCGATCTCGCTGAGCGGGCGGGCCACCGAGACGGCGAGCTGGTTGTTGGCCTGGCCGGAGCCGACCACCGGCGGCAGCTTGCGGGTGTAGACCCGCATGTCCTGGCCGTCGTCGTTCTCCGTCGTGTGCAGGGCGTCGGTCTCCCGGCCGGCCGCCACGGCGACGTCCTTCGGCTGGGCGGGTACGGGGGTGGTGTTCGGGGCCGTGCAGTAGCTGCCGTTGGCCGCGACGATCTGCACGGTGTACTGGCCGGGGAACTCCTGGGCCGGCAGCTGCCCGCCGCTCAGGCACGAGGTCAGCAGATCGCGCATCGGCTCGTTGTCCATCTTCGCGTTGCGCAGCGAGTCGTCGAGCTGGTCCTCCAGCTGGGCCCGGGTCACGAACCAGCACGCCACCGCCACCGCCGCGACCGCCACCGCGACCGCCGTGGCCACGAGGATCGCGAGCCGGGACCGCAGCGGCAGCGCCCGGAAGCGGCGTACCAGCCCTTTCCTGGCGGGAGTCGCCTCGTCCGCGGACGGTTCCGTGCCGTCCGCGCCGGTGGGTTCCAGCCTGCTCACGCCTCGCCGCTCCCGCCCGTGCGGAGCGCGTAGCCGACCCCGCGCATGGTGTGGACCAGGCGCGGCTCGCCGCCCGCCTCCGTCTTGCGGCGCAGGTACATCACGTACACGTCCAGGGAGTTGGAGCTCGGCTCGAAGTCAAAGCCCCAGACCGCCTTGAGGATCTGTTCCCGGGTCAGCACCTGGCGCGGGTGGGCCAGGAACATCTCCAGGAGCGTGAACTCGGTACGGGTCAGCTCGACCCGGCGATCGCCCCGGGTGACCTCGCGGGTGGCCAGGTCCATCCGCAGATCGGCGAAGGAGAGGACGTCGTCGTCGGGGGCCTCCGCGCCCGCCGCCGACGCCGCGTACGAGCTGCGGCGCAGCAGGGCCCGGATGCGGGCGAACAGCTCGTCCAGCTCGAACGGCTTGACCAGGTAGTCGTCCGCGCCCGCGTCGAGGCCGGTGACCCGGTCCCCGACGGTGTCGCGGGCGGTGAGCATGAGGATGGGCGTGGTGGAGCCGGTGGCCCGGATGCGGCGGGCGGCGGTGAGGCCGTCCATGCGGGGCATCTGGATGTCCAGGACGATGAGGTCGGGGGCGTACGCCTCGGCCATCGCCAGGGCGTCGTACCCGTCGACCGCGACCCGGGTGCCGTACCCCTCGAAGGCGAGGCTGCGCTGCAGCGCCTCCCGTACGGCCGGTTCGTCGTCGACGATCAGGATGCGCTGGGGATCGTCTTCGGCGGGGCTCATCGCTGCTGGTCCTCTTCTCGTGTCGACCCGGTCCGCCCGCTCTGCGGGAGTGTCTCAGCCTCGCACGGTCAGGACCCGTCGCCCGCGCGCAGGGTGTCCAGGTCGGCCTTGAGCGTGTTCACCGGGATCGCGAAGCCGAGACCCACGCTGCCCGCCGACGAGCCGCTGCCCGCCGCCGAGGAACTGGGCGCGTACATCGCGGAGTTGATGCCGACGATCTCCCCGTCCATGTTGATCAGCGCGCCGCCGGAGTTGCCGGGGTTGAGCGAGGCGTCGGTCTGGAGCGCCTTGTACGTGGTCGTCTTCTCGCCCGTGTCGCCGTTGAACTGCTGCCCCCCGAACTCGAACGGCCACTGCTGACCGCCGCCCTGCCCCTGTCCCTGACCTTGTCCCTGGTCCTGGCCGGAGCTGCCGGAGTCGTCCTTGGCGACCGTGACGTCCCGGTCGAGCGCCGAGATGATGCCGCTGGTGACGGTGCCGGTCAGGCCCTCGGGCGAGCCGATCGCCACGACCTGGTCGCCCACCTTGACCTGCGAGGAGTCGCCGAGCGCGGCCGTCTTCAGGCCGCTCGCGCCACGCAGCTTGATGAGCGCGAGGTCCTTGTCGGGGTCGGTGCCCACGACGTCGGCGGTGTAGGTCTTGCCGGTGGAGAGCGTGACCTCGATCTGCTGGGCGCCCGAGATCACGTGGTTGTTGGTGACGATCTCGCCGTCCTCGGTGATCACCACCCCGGACCCGGTGGACTTGCCCGCCGAGGAGGCCGCGCCGATCTCGACGATGGCGGGGGAGACCGCCTCGGCGACGCCGGAGACGGTGCCCTTGCTGCTCTGCGAGACGGTGGTGCCCTGGACCACGCCGGTGGAGCCGGTGGCGCTCGCCCCGCCGTCGGTGAGCTGCCCGACCAGCGTGGCCGTACCGCCGCCGATCACGGCCGCGGCGAGGGCGACCGCCGCCAGCAGCGCCACCGGCCGCTTCGCCCGGCGGTCGCGGTGCCCGGGGGCGGGGGGCTCGGAGGAGTACGAGGAGGGGTCGGGGGCGTACGGAGGGGGCGGCGGGTAGCCGTCGTACGCGGTGCTGTACGCCGTGTCGTACGGGTACGGGGTGGGGTTCTGGTCCTGATCCGTCGTGTACGCGCCGCTCGGGCGGGGGCTCTCCGTCATGTGCATCAGCCTCGCGAGCCAAGATGAGAGCAGCCTGAGTACGTCCTGAGAAGCCCGGAAGAACCGCGTATGCCCGCTGTAAGGACGGCTGCCGGCGCCCGGATCGGCTCTCGGTTCAGGCGCCCGGATCAGCTCACGGCGCCCGGGTCAGCTCTGGGTGAGGAACACGGCCCACGTGCAGGGCGCGCACGTCAGGACGTACCCGAGACCGCCCCCGTAGTTCGCGGCCGTGGCCGTGTCGTTGCCCTCCTCCAGGTGCGCCACGAACGCCATCGGCTTCTCGCACTCCGGGCAGTCCGGCGCCCGGTCCGCGTAGTACCAGTCGGGCTCGCCGCCCAGGGAGCCCAGCACCGCGCGCCCCCGGCCGCAGAGCTCCGCGTACGCGGAACGGGCGTCGTCGTAGGTGTCCTCCTCGACGGTCACGGTCTTGACCGCCGACACCGCACCCAGCCGGGTCTCCCCCTCGGCGGGGACCGTCGCAGGGACGAGCCCGCCGGATATCCCGGACGGGAAGAGGTAGGCCCGGTTCCCGCCGTCGAAGGGGTCCCACTCCTCGCACTGGCCGGGATCGTTCGCACAGATGAAGACGGCGACGGTCCCGTGCTCCACCGGCAGCTGGGCCAGGAACTGCAGCGCGCCGTCACAGGTGGCGCACCGGGGCCAGGTGAAGCCGACGGGGACGAGCGGTATCCCGCCGGTGCGCAGCCCGGTGGCGGTCTCGCCCGTCGTGCCGTCGTAGATCATCAGGGTCTGTGCCATGCGCGGGAGTCTAGGACGGGCCTCCGACACCCCCTGCGGCGGCAGGCGAACAGGCGGTCACGCCGACGCGTTCGGCTCCCCGCAGCCGCACGAGCGCCGGATCACCAGCGCCGAGGGGAACTGCTTCAGCCGCTCCCGCCGCGAGCCGACGACCCGGAGCGAGTCGTCGAGCACCAGGTCCACGGCGGCCCGCGCCATCGCCGGACGGTCGGAGAAGACCGTGGTCAGCGGCGGATCCGTGAGCCCGGCCTCCTTCACGTCGTCGAAGCCCGCGACCGCCAGCTCACCGGGCACGTCGATGCGCAGCTCGCGCGCCGCCCGCAGCACCCCGATGGCCTGGTCGTCGGTGGCGCAGAAGATCGCCGGCGGGCGGTCCGGGCCGGCGAGCAGCCCGAGCGCCACCTGATAGGCGTCGTACCGGTTGTACGGGGCCTGGAAGAGCCGGCCCTCCGTCGAGCGGCCGGACTCGTGCATCGCCCGGCGCCAGCCCTCGACGTGGTCGGCGACCGGGTCACCGACGGCCGGGGTCTCCTCCGTACCGCCGAGGCAGGCCACGTACGCGTTGCCGTGCTCCAGCAGGTGGCGGGTGGCGAGCTGGGCGCCGCCGACGTCGTCCGTGACGACCGCGACGTCGTCGATCGCCTCGGGGCGCTCGTGCAGCAGCACCACCCGGGCGTCCCACGCCTCTATCTCCGCCGCCGCCCGCTCGCTGGGGCCCTGGCTGACCAGGATCAGCCCGGAGACGCGCATGCCGAGGAAGGCGCGCAGATAGTGGACCTCACGCTCGTCGCGGTAGTCGGAGTTGCCGACGAGCACCATTTTCCCGCGCTCGGCCGCGGCCTGTTCGACCGCGTGCGCCATCTCCGCGAAGAAGGGCTGCCGGGCGTCCGGGACGATCATTCCTATGAGGTCGGTCCGCCGCGAGGCCATGGCCTGGGCGACCCGGTCGGGCCGGTAGCCCAGCTGCTTGATCGCGGCGAGCACCCGCTCGCGCGTGGCCGGGGCGACCGGCCTGGGTCCGTTGTTGATGACGTAACTGACGACCGCGGTCGACGTCCCCGCCAGTCTCGCCACATCGTCCCGCGTCACCTTGGCCACGCGCGGCAGTCTACGCGGATGGAACTACCTCTTGGCAGCCTCTACCGGGGCTTCTTCCGCCGCCGTGGCCGAAGACGACTGCTCCGAACGGGCGACGGGCTCGGCGGCCTTCTGCTGGGCGGCCTGCCGCTCCTTCGCCTCCTCGGCGGCGCGCTCCACCTTCTCGGGGGTGACGAAGCGGTAGCCGACGTTACGGACGGTCCCGATCAGTGACTCGTGCTCGGGGCCGAGCTTGGCGCGCAGCCGCCGGACGTGGACGTCGACCGTCCGCGTACCGCCGAAGTAGTCGTAGCCCCAGACCTCCTGGAGGAGCTGGGCGCGGGTGAACACCCGGCCCGGGTGCTGGGCCAGGTATTTCAGCAGTTCGAATTCCTTGAAGGTCAGGTCCAGGACCCGGCCCTTGAGTTTCGCGCTGTACGTGGCCTCGTCGACGGAGAGATCGCCGTTGCGGATCTCCATCGGGGAGTCGTCGGAGGTGATCTGCTGCCGGCCGGTGGCCAGCCGCAGCCGGGCCTCGACCTCGGCGGGCCCCGCGGTGTCCAGCAGGACGTCGTCGATGCCCCAGTCGGCGGTGACGGCCGCGAGGCCGCCCTCGGTGACGACGAGGATCAGCGGACAGCCCGGTCCGGTGGACCGCAGCAGCTGACAGAGCGACCGGACCTGAGGCAGGTCGCGGCGCCCGTCGATGAGGATCACATCGGCGCCCGGGGTGTCCACCAGGGCCGGGCCCTCGGCGGGGGCCACCCGCACGCTGTGCAGCAGGAGGCCGAGGGCGGGAAGCACCTCCGTCGACGGCTGGAGTGCGTTCGTCAACAGCAGCAGTGAACTCATCGCCGCCCACCTGCCTGGTTCGGTCGATCGTTTTGCACGGTTCGCTCGCCCATTACGTCGGTCCTCCTCGTTCCCTGCGAGAGGGGCACTCCCGGGTCGGACCCGGGGGAGTATGCGGCACTGCTTCGTACGGCTGTACGGCGATTCCCCGCGATCACGCTGCGGCGTTCGTCATACAGGTTTTACGGTGCGGTCCCGCGCCCTGGGACCGCTGAGCTTGTTGAAACGTCTCCGTAACAACGCCCGGGAAGCACAAAAGGACCCGGGGGCTGCATTGCCCGGATCCTCTTCACAGCAGAATAGCCCACATGAGTTCTGTGTCCGAGGGTCCATTCCTGAGTTCTTCTGTTCCCTTGCTCACGCCTTACCGCCGGTACGCCACATTGCTGACCGATGACGGGGTTCCGGTCGAGGCGGTGTACGAGCCGTGTACGGCAGGTTTCGGGGCCCGGGGGAGCGGTCCGGGGGACGCGGTGGCGGACACCCCCGTGATCGTGGTGGCGCACGGGTTCACCGGCTCGGTCGACCGGCCCGCCGTACGACGTGCCGCGCGGGTGTTCTCCCAGCGTGCGGCCGTCATCACGTTCTCCTTCCGGGGGCACGGACGGTCCGGCGGGCGCTCCACGGTGGGCGACCGCGAGGTGCTGGATCTGGCCGCCGCGGTGGCCTGGGCGCGGACCCTGGGGCACGTCCGGGTCGTTACGGTCGGGTTCTCCATGGGCGGTTCCGTGGTGCTGCGGCACGGCGCTCTGTATACGGAAGAATCCGAGGCACGGGGTGCGGCCGTTCGTGTACCGGTGCGCGAACGGCGCATGGGGGAGCACTTGGGGGCGCACTCGGACGCGGTGGTGGCGGTGAGCTCTCCCGCCCGCTGGTACTACCGGGGTACGGCCCCGATGCGCCGCCTGCACTGGGTGGTCACCCGCCCCTCTGGCCGGTTCGTCGGGCGGTACGGATTCCGTACCCGGATCGCCACCGACGAATGGGACCCGGTCCCGCTCTCCCCGGTCGAGGCGGTTCCGCTCATCGCCCCGGCCCCGCTGCTGCTCGTGCACGGCGACCGGGACCCGTACTTCCCGCTGGACCACCCGCGGATGCTGGCCCGGGCGGCGGGCGAGGGCGGGGCTGAGCTGTGGCTGGAGCGGGGGATGGGGCACGCGGAGAACGCGGCGGACGACGCCCTCCTCGCCCGGATCGCCGACTGGGCGACGGCCCCGCCGTCCGCGTGACCCATCATGGAGAGCTGACGCACGAGCTGTGAGTCGACCGGACCCACCGAACCTAAGGAGTGGCGCCATGGCAGCGGGGACGATCCGCTACTGGGCTGCGGCCAAGGCCGCCGCGGGCACCGCGGAGGAGCCGTACGCGGCGGAGACCCTCGCCGAGGCGCTCGACGCGGTGCGCGACCGGCACCCCGGAGAGCTGGGCCAGGTGCTCCGGCGGTGCTCGTTCCTCATCGACGGCAACCCCGTCGGTACCCGCGGGCATGAGACCGTACGCCTTGCCGAGGGCGGCACGGTCGAGGTGCTCCCGCCGTTCGCAGGAGGGTGAACCGCAGGCCATGAGCAGCAGCGATCAGCAGTACCCGTATCCGTACGACCCCCAGCAGCAGCCGCAGCAGCCCCAGGCATCGCAGTACTGGCCCGACGGGACGGCCGGGCAGCCCGCGCCGCCCCAGGAGCCGGGCGGCCACGACCAGGGCGCGACGCAGACGTGGCAGGCGCCGACCTGGGACACGCAGTACCAGCCGACGATCCAGCGGGACCAGCACGCGGGGCATGCGCAGGCCTACGGGCAGCCGCAGCAGCCGGACGCGTACGGGGCCGGGCAGCAGCAGCCGGATGCGTACGGGGCCGGGCAGCAGCAGCCGGATGCGTACGGGGCCGGGCAGCAGCAGCCGGATGCGTACGGGGCCGGGCAGCAGGACCCGTACGGGACGGGGTCGCAGCAGCCGGACCCGTACGCGACGGGGTCGCAGCAGTCCGACCCGTACGGGACACCGCAGCCGCAGTACCAGGAACCTCAGCCTCAGCACCACCGGCCGTACCAGCAGTCCCACTCCGGGCAGCACCAGCAGCAGCCGTTCCGGCCCGCCGCCGACACCGCCTACCTGCCTCCGCAGGGCGCCTCCGGCTCCCTCCCGCTGCCGCCCGAGGCGCAGGCGGCCCCCGGGCCAGTGACCCCGGCCGCGCCCCAGCCTTCGCAGCCGGGCCCCGACGCCTCCGGCTACAGCGCGCCCACCACCCTCGGCAACGCCCGGCTCACCGACGCCCAGCGGGCCCGGGCCGAGGGACGTTCGCCGGTCATCGCGCCCGGGATGCAGCCCGCCGCGATCACCGCCGGGCTCGGCCTGCTCCTCGCGGGCGGCGCGGCCATCGGCCCGTACGCCCTGCTCGTCCCGCTCGTCCTCCTCCAGGCGGTGACCGCCGCCGGATGGTTCCGGCTCAACGGCATGTGGCCGGCCCGCCAGGGCATCGCGCTCGCCTTCGCCGGCGGCCTCGTCGCCGATGTCGCGCTCCTCGCGGCGGGCCGCGAGAACGGGCCCGCCGCGCTCCTGGGCACCCTGGGGGTCTGGGTGCTGCTCACCGTGGTCCTCCAGCTCCGCTCCCCCGCGACCGGCGAGGAGCGGATGTCCGGGCTGATGGCCACGGTCGTCTCGGCGGCCCTCGCGGTGCTCGCCGCCGGACACCTCGCGGCGGTCCCGGACGCGGTGACGGTCGGCGGGGTGGCGGTCGCGGCCGCCGTACTCACCCGTGCGCTGCCGCTGCCGGGCATCGCGTCCGTCGTGGTGGCGCTCCTCGCGAGCGCGGGCGCCGGCATCGCGGCGGGCGGGTTCACGGACTACGGCAGCCAGGGGGCGCTCCTCGGCCTCGCGGCGGGCGTCAGCGCCCTGATCGGGCTGCGGGTGGCGAGCTACGACTACCCGTCCCGCTTCGTCCACATGACGGCGGGCGTGGCGCTGCCGCTCACGGTGGCGGCCCCGGCGGTCTACCTGATCGGCCGCGCGCTCGTCTGACGTGCGGGTGAGGGGCCTGACGCGCCCTCAAAGGGGGTACACGCTCCGGGAACCGATCGGGTGGTGCCGCTCGTCGATCACCCGGGGCGTCCCCTGCTGTCGCAGTAGGCTCACGGATGCCGGGGGGACCGTACGGCCGAGGTGGGGGAAACGACACACATGCGCGCACTGCGAATACTGCTGGTCCTGCTGGTGGTGGTCGGCGGCCTGTTCGTCGCCCTCGACCGGGTGGCGCTCCACTTCGCCGAGTCGGAGGCCGAGGACCGGGTCAGCATCAGCGGGGGCAGCGCCGGGAAGACCGAGATATCGATCAAGGGCTTCCCCTTCCTCACCCAGCTCGCCGCGTCCGAGTTCGACCGGGTCGACGTCACCCTCACCGGCATGAAGACCGAGGCCGCCGGCCGCGCGATCCGGGTCGACGAGGTCCGGGCGCGGCTCCAGGACGTGAAGCTCGGCTCGGGCTACTCCACCGCCACGGCGGCCCGCGCCACCGGCACCGCCGTCGTCTCGTACGCGGACCTCACGGCGGCTGCGGAGGACGGAGTCACCGTCGCGTACGGCGGCGACGGCAAGGTGAAGGTCACCGGCACGGTCGAGATCCTCGGCCGCCCGATCTCCCGCAGCGTGCTCTCCACGGTGACCCGGGCCGACAGCCACACGATCAAGGTGCGCGCGGACGAGGTGCCGGGCGAGGGCATCCCGGGGCTCGAGCAACTGGTCCGTACGAGGACGGACTTCGAGGGCGACATCGACGGTCTGCCGGAGGGGCTCGAACTTCAGAAGATCCAGGTGACGGAGAAAGGCCTGGAGATCGCGCTGGACGGCTCGGACGTGTCGCTGACGGGCTGAATCCCCGTACCGATCCCCGCGCCACGGCCTGCGATCCGGATAGTGAGACGCCGGTGTCCGGTCAGTAGATGCGCGGCGGGCGAACGGGGACGGGAAACCGGCTCCGGGGCGCGCCTCCCCGCATCGCGTCTCACATCATGGATGATCGCGTCTCACCATGCGACACGACGGTGACATCTCCGCCCGTACCTCCCTACGATCGGACCCATGAAGCGACAGGCGGATCTCACGAAGCGGCGGGCAGTAGACCTGTGCCGCGTCGCCGCCATGCTCTGTCGCACCTCCTGAGCGGGGCGTTCGTTCCGTCCCGTCTCTCCCCGGCCCTTCGACCACCGTCAGGGCCGGCCCCCGTGCCCCGTACGCGCCGCGCTCCGTCCGTCCGCGTGTATACCCGCACCCCCGCAGGATCACTCCGCATCTCGCACCACCCGCCGCAGACTGCCCCGGAGGAGAACAACATGAGCCGCAGCGACGTCCTGGTAGACGCCGACTGGGTCGAGGCCCACATCGACGACCCGCAGGTCGCCATCGTCGAGGTCGACGAGGACACCTCCGCGTACGAGAAGAACCACATCAGGAACGCGATCCGGATCGACTGGACGAAGGACCTCCAGGACCCGGTCCGCCGTGACTTCGTGGACCAGGCCGGCTTCGAGAAGCTGCTCAGCGAGAAGGGCATCGGCAACGACACGCTGGTCGTCCTCTACGGCGGTAACAACAACTGGTTCGCGTCCTACGCCTACTGGTACTTCAAGCTGTACGGCCACGAGAACGTCAAGCTGCTCGACGGCGGCCGCAAGAAGTGGGAGCTCGACTCCCGCGACCTGACCGACGCCGTCCCGGCGCGCCCGGCCACCCAGTACAAGGCCAAGCCGCAGGACGAGTCGATCCGCGCCTACCGCGACGACGTCGTGAAGGCCATCGGCAGCCAGAACCTGGTCGACGTGCGCTCGCCCGACGAGTTCAGCGGCAAGCTGCTCGCCCCGGCGCACCTCCCGCAGGAGCAGTCGCAGCGCCCCGGCCACGTGCCGAGCGCCCGCAACATCCCGTGGTCGAAGAACGCCAACGACGACGGCACCTTCAAGTCGGACGACGAGCTCAAGGCCCTCTACGAGGACGAGCAGGTCGACCTGGCGAAGGACACCATCGCCTACTGCCGCATCGGTGAGCGCTCCGCGCTCACCTGGTTCGTCCTGCACGAGCTGCTCGGCCAGGAGAACGTCAAGAACTACGACGGCTCGTGGACCGAGTACGGCTCCCTCGTCGGCGTGCCGATCGAGCTCGGCCCCGCCAAGTAACCCCGACCGACCCGCACGACCCGACCAGAAGGACAGAACCATGTGTGGAGCACAGGCCGGCGGCCCCGACGCTTCGACGATCAAGCCCGGTGAGACCACCATCCAGGGCAGCGTGACCCGCGACGGCGAGCCCGTCACCGGGTACGTGCGTCTGCTGGACTCGACCGGAGAGTTCACCGCCGAGGTCCCGACCTCGGCGACCGGACAGTTCCGCTTCTACGCGGCCGAGGGCACCTGGACGCTCCGCGCCCTGGTCCCGGGCGGCAGCGCCGACCGCACGGTCGTCGCGCAGACCGGTGGGCTCTCCGAGGTCGCGATCGCCGTCTGATCCACGGCATGGCCGGTCCACGGCACAGAAGAACGGCCGGAGGGCCGCACCCCAGGGGGTTGGACGCCACCTGACGCGGGGTGCGGCCCTTCGTGCCGTCCTGTTCCCCCGGCTCTGTTCCACCGGCCCTGTTCCCCGGCTCTGTTCCACCGGCACGGGAACGGTTCTACCCTGGGGACATGTACGCCCGACGCCGGCGCGGCTACTTCTGGATGATGGGCGGCTGCGTCGCCCTCTTCGTCTCCGCCTGGGCCGTCGTGCGCCTGTGGTCGATGCCGGCCGCCGTCGCGATGTGCCTGGTCGCCATGGTGATTCCGCCCGTCGCCGCGGTCCTCGCCAACCGGCGCGGTCCGGAGGACCGGTGGTGGGACGACCCCTCCGGCGACCCGAAGTCCGACGCGTGGTGGGACGAGCTGGACGGGAAGAAGCGGTACTGAGGGGGCCCAGTGGGGCAGGGGCGGGGCTCAGTAGACGAGAGCCTGCGTGCCGTCCGTCATGGCCTCCTGGACGAAGACCTGCGCCCCCGCGATCCGTACGCCCTCCAGCACGTCCTTCTCCGTGATCTCGCGCCGCGCCGCGCACTGCGTGCAGAGGGTGACCCGGCCGCCCGCCAGGATCGAGTCGAGCAGATCGGGCAGCGGGGCGGCGTGCGGCAGCTCGAACTCGGCGGCCCGGCCCGGCAGCGCGAACCACGAGGACTCCCCGGTCAGCCAGAGCGAGACCTCCACGCCACTGGCCACGGCCACCGCCGCGACGGTGAAGGCCTGCGAGCAGCGCTCGGCGGATTCGGGCCCGGCGGTCACCTTGATCACAAGCTTCTTCGGCATAGTCCGAACTGTAATCCTCCGGCAGGCAACCTCCCCCCTGACCTGCGAGTCACTTGTGGGCGCACGTATGCGAACTGCGCCTCGAACTCTCTGTGGGGGACCCCTTTTGGAACCGAACGACACCGTTTCGCCTGCCGGCGGACCCAGACCCCGGCCCCGTGGCCGTACGGCGCTGATCATCGCCGCCGCGGCCCTGCTCGGGATCTCCGGCGGCGCCGCCGTCGGCTACGGCATCCAGGCGCAGCGGCCACCGACACCCCTGCCCGCCCTCGCCCAGCCCGGCCTCGGCCACCCGGCGAAGCCGCTCCCCGCGGGCAAGGCCCCGGCCCCGCTGCCGGTCTCCGAGGACCGGCAGGTCAGGACGGACGGCGATCTGCGCAAGCTGCTCGTGGAGCGGCCCAAGGGGGCGAAGGCCTCTCCGTCGCATCCCCGGAAGGGCGGTGAGTGGCTGCCGTTCCCGGAGTACGTCCGGCAGTTCAAGGACGAGCGGGCCACGTTCCTGTACCTCGCCGAGAACGACCTGCGCCGGATCGCGGTGACCGGATGGATGCAGGGGAAGTACCGGCAGTCCGCCGTCACCCTGGTCCAGTTCCGGTCGAACGCGGTCATGGGCGCCGCCGATCACTTCGGGGGACAGCTCTCGTACATGCCGGAAGCGGCGGAAGGGGCCGGGAACGCCGGTGACCCGCTCGAAGGCACCGACTCCGGCCGCTACTTCCTGTACGCCGTCGAGCGGGAGGCCGGCTACCTGCCCTTCTACCGCGCCAGGGCGCTGGCCGTGCGCGGCGACATCATGATCGACATCAACATCACCGACTCGAAGCCGATCAGCAAGAAGGACATCCGCGTCCTCGCCGAACGACAGCTGGAGCGCCTGTGAGCGACGACGTCGAGACGACGACCCCCGCGACCCCCGAGGCGCCCGCAGCCCCCGAGGCGCCCGCAGCCTCCGACGCGCCCGCAGCGCCCGAGGCGCCAGCCGCTCCGCAGGCTCCCGCCCGGAAGCGGCGCCGGGTGCTGCTCACCGTGCTGCCCTTCGTGCTGGTGCTCGCCGCGGTGGGCGGTGCCGCCGCCTACACCGTGCAGACCGTGGACGGTGCCGACCGGACCGTCACCACGGTCGTCTGGGACGGCAGCGGTCTCAAGCCGGGCCTCGACCCCGCCGCGAAGGCGGACCGCGGCCGGACGGACACCGAGCTGAGCAGGCTGCTGATGCCCGTGCCCGAGGGCTACCGGCTCGGCCCGGACATCGGCGAGCTCGGCAACGACGGCGAGACGAGCGGTGCGGAGGCCACCGCCGCCCTGAAGGAGACCGGGCGCGGGCTGGCGGGCAAGCAGCGCCGTGAGCTCGACGCGTTCTTCGACAAGCTCCGGGTCAAGGGCGTCGCCCACCGCTCGTACACCCGTGGCGTCTCCGTCCCGTACCCCCGCAGCGGCTTCGACGATCTGGTGCTCTCCGTCCGGGTGGTCAAGATGGAGGACGAGCGGGCGGTCCGCACCATGCACGAGCGGCAGGTCGCCCTGCTGAACTCGTTCGGTGTGCTGCGCAAGGGGCCGAAGATCGAAGGCCACAAGAACGCCACCTGCTACCGGATGCCCAAGGACGGCGAGGACCCGCTCGACAGCATCGCCTGCTCCGCCTACGAGGGCGGGATCTCGGTGACCGTCGAGGCGGACGGGCCGAAGCCGTTCAGCGCGTCCACGGTCGCCGGCCTGGTCAAGGAGCAGCTCGACCACATCACGTCCCCGGGGGAGTCCATATGAGCGAGCAGCAGACCGCGGCGGTACCCGCGCCCGCCGAGCCTGCGGAGGCCCCCGCGCCCACCACCGCCCCGGCCGTGCCGGAGGCCCCCCGCCCGCCCCGCCGCGCCCTGCGGGCCGTGGCGCGGTGGACGGTGGCCCTGCTGGTGTTCGGCGGGCTCGGTACGGGTACGGCGCTGGCGATCACCTCGGCCGAGCGGACCGACGTCCCCTGGCTCGCCACCGAGAGCGACGGGCGCTGGGACTACCCGAAGCTCTCCCTCCCCGCGCTGCCGGCCGGCGCGCCCCGCCCGTTCACCGACGCCAACACCGCGGAGATCCACCACGCGGACCTGCGGAAGCTGCTGCTGCCCGCTCCGGCGGGATCCACCCCGGACAGGGCGCTCGACGGCGGCTGGGTGAAGCAGGAACGGTTCCTCGCCGAGTACGCGGCCGAGGACCGGGAGGAGCTGGCCCAGCTCCTCGTGGACGCACCGCCCCGGCACATCGCGGCCCGCGGCTGGACCATGCCGGACGGCACCCGGGCCCGGATCTACCTGCTGCGGTTCAACTCGACCGCCTTCGCCACCCACATAAGGGACGAGCTGAACCTCGGCACCACGATGCAGCGGACGCCGGCCGGGGCGGAGGAGACGGCGTTCGACACGACCTGGACGTTCTCGCGTGCGGTCAAGGGGGTCGCGTCGTACGTCCTCACCGAGAAGGCCCCGCACGGCGCCGCGCACACCCGGCTGGCGTACAGCGGCGCCGGTGACACCCTCGCCCTGATCGTGCACGAGCGGCCGGGCAAGAAGGAAGCGGCGCGGATCCCGTTCCAGCAGACCGTGATCCTGCAGAACCAGCTGCTCGGCTGAGACCGGGGCCTGGAGGTGCCGGCCGGGCGGTGGTGACGCCGTTCGGCCCATACCTGGACGAGAGGGCCGGGGCCCCACCCATTAGGCTGGGCCCCGGCCCTGTACTGCCGCCATACCGCTCGTTCCGAGGAGCCCCCGTGCTTGAGGCATTCTTCTCCGCCCTGCTGATCCTGGTCTGCGTCGGCGTACTCGCCTTCACGGTGGTCGCCGTGAAGAAGCTGTACCAGGGCCAGCGCTGAACCTCGCCGTATCCGGCCCGCCCACCCTTCGCACCCTCACAGATCGTCTGAGCCGCTCATGATCGAGATTCCGTCCGACCTCCACCCGGACCTCGTCCCGCTGGCCTTCCTCATCGGCAAGTGGGCGGGTGCGGGCGTTTCCGACTTCCCCGGCGCCGAGAAGTGCAACTTCGGCCAGGAGGTCACGTTCAGCCACGACGGCCGTGACTTCCTGGAGTACGTCTCCCACACCTGGGTCCTGGACGCCGACGGCAACCAGGTCCGCCCGCTGGAGTCGGAGTCCGGCTACTGGCGCATCGACAAGGACCGCAAGGTCGAGGTCGTCATGGTCCGCGACCAGGGCGTCGTCGAGATCTGGTACGGCGAGCTCGCCAAGCAGAAGCCGCAGATCGACCTGGTCACCGACGCCGTGGCCCGCACCGCGGCCTCCGGCCCGTACACCGGGGGCAAGCGCCTCTACGGGTACGTGAAGAGCGACCTCATGTGGGTCGGCGAGAAGGCGACCCCCGAGGTCGAACTGCGCCCCTACATGTCGGCGCACCTGAAGAAGGTCGTCACCCCGGAAGAGGTCGCCGAGATGGCGCGGAACCTCGAGGACATGCCGGACGACGGCATCGCGTTCTTCAAGTAGGGAGCCCCGGGAACGAGCTCTGCCGGCCGGTGCTCACCCCGCCTACACTGGGCCTGTGGTGAGCACCGACTGGAAGACCGATCTTCGGCAGCGCGGCTACCGGCTGACGCCTCAGCGCCAGCTCGTCCTGGAGGCCGTCGACGCCCTGGAGCACGCGACTCCGGACGATCTGCTGTGCGAGGTCCGCAAGACCGCGTCCGGGGTGAACATCTCCACGGTGTACCGGACCCTGGAGCTCCTGGAGGAGCTCGGTCTGGTGAGCCATGCCCATCTGGGGCACGGCGCCCCGACGTACCACCTGGCCGACCGCCACCATCACATCCACCTGGTCTGCCGGGACTGCAAGGACGTCATCGAGGCGGACCTCTCCGTCGTCGCCGAGTTCACCGAGAAACTGCGCGCCGACTTCGGCTTCGAGACCGATATGAAGCACTTCGCGATCTTCGGCCGCTGTGCCTCGTGCACGGCCGCCAGGAACAAGGAAGACGCGGCAGCGGAGGATGCCTCCGCCAAGTCGTAGGCTGGGCGCATGAAGAGCCCCCTGCTGTCCCTGCCCGGCGCCGTCGCCGCCGAGGGCCGCGACGAAGGTGTTGCCGGACATTACGGTGACCTGTTCCGCGAGCAACGCGCCCTCGCCGACGGCAACGGCCTCGTCGACCTCTCCCACCGCGGTGTCGTCACCGTCACCGGTGACGACCGGCTGAGCTGGCTGCACCTGCTGCTCACCCAGCACGTCAGCGACCTCGCCCCGCACCAGGCCACCGAGGCCCTGATCCTCTCCGCCAACGGGCACATCGAACACGCCATGTATCTCGTCGACGACGGGACGACGGTGTGGATGCACGTCGAACCCGACACCCAGGGCGAGCTCATCGCCTACCTGGAGTCGATGAAGTTCTTCTACCGGGTCGAGGTCGCCGACCGCACCGAGGACATCGCGGTCGTGCACCTCCCCGCCGGTTCCATCGCGGAGGTGCCGGACGGGGTCGCCGTGCGGGAGACCGCCCAGGGCCGGGACCTGTTCCTGGCCCGCGCCGACCTGGAGGCGTACGCCGCCGCCAACGGCCCGGTCGTCGGGATCCTGGCGTACGAGGCGCTGCGCATCGAGGCGCACCTGCCGCGCGTCGGCTTCGAGACCGACCACCGCACCATCCCGCACGAGCTGGGCTGGATCGGCTCCGCCGTCCACCTCCAGAAGGGGTGCTACCGGGGGCAGGAGACCGTCGCCCGCGTCCACAACCTGGGGAAGCCGCCGCGCAGGCTCGTCTTCCTGCACCTGGACGGCAGCGAGGTGCACCTGCCCGGCCACGGGACGCCGGTACGGCTGGCCGCCGACGGCGAGGAGGGCCGCCAGCTCGGCTTCATCACCACCTCGGCCCGCCACCACGAGCTGGGGCCGATCGCCCTGGCGCTGGTCAAGCGGAACGTGGCCGTGGACGCGGAGCTGATCGCAGGGGACACGGCGGCGGCGCAGGAGACGGTCGTCGAGCCGTAGGGGCCAGGGCCCGTCACACCTCGATGATCACCGTGAACGGGCCGTTGTTCGTGAGCGAGACCCGCATGTCCGCTCCGAACCGGCCCGTCGCCACCTGTGCGCCCAGCGCCCGCAGCTGGGCGACCACCTCGTCCACCAGCGGCTCGGCGACCTCGCCGGGAGCTGCGGCGTTCCAGGTGGGGCGGCGGCCCTTGCGGGCGTCCCCGTAGAGGGTGAACTGCGAAATCACCAGGAGAGGGGCATTCGCATCCGAACAGGACTTCTCGCCCTCCAGGATGCGGACGGACCAGAGCTTGCGGGCCAGCTGCGCCGCCTTCTCCGGGGTGTCCCCATGGGTGACTCCGACCAGCACACACAGGCCTTCGCCGATGATCTCGCCGACGACGCCGGTCGCCGAAGGGTCCTCGCCCGTCCCGGCCACCGAGACGGTCGCGCCGTCCACTCTCTGTACCACTGCACGCATACAGACCAACCTATCTTGGGCTGAACGGGTACAGAGTGTCTGCGGGGGCACCTCGCAGGGTGGCACGATGCACGATGGCGGTGTGCCGACGCACCGGTCGAGGGGACGGAACAACATGAGTACCTATGGAGCCGGACAATCTCCCGGGGCCGTACCTGGTGGACGTATCAGCACCAGTACCAGCACCCTGCACTCACCCGTACGGTCCATGGTTCCCGGGCTCGCGTCCGTGCCGGAGCAGGGCGGCGGCGAGGCCGGATTCGGCGCGCTGCGGCTGCCGGAGCTGCGGACGCTGCGGCGGGACGCGCAGCGGGACGAGGCCGACCTCAGTTACGTACGCCGGCTGGTCCAGGGCCGGATCGACATCCTCCGCGCCGAGCTGGCCCGCCGGCGGGACCCGCAGGCCCCCGTGCCGGAGACCCCGGTGGTGGACCGGCTCTCGGAGATCCTGGCCGACGCCCCGTCCCGGCACCGCACCTCCGCCCGGCACGTCACGCTGACGACGCCGCGCGGTGACGAGTTCCGGCAGCTCGCCGCCGAGAACCTCGCCGAGGTCGAGCTCTCGGACCTCGCCGCCCGGACGGACGAGGAGCTGCACGACGCGATGGGCCGCCTGGTCCGCTACGAGCAGCAGGTCTCCCGGCGCCGTCACGAGCTCCAGCGCACCACCGACGATTGCAGCGCGGAGATCGCCCGCAGGTACCGTGACGGGGAAGCCCAAGTGGACGACCTGCTCGCCTGAAGCGACCCTTCCGGGCGGCGGGTCCCGCACCCCGCCCGTCCGGCCGATCCTTCCGGGCGGCGGGTCCCCGTACCCGACCGACCGACTCCGGAAGGCCACCATGACGTCGACCGACGCCCCTGCCGCGATAGCACCCGCCCCGCCCGTACTGGCCGAGGTCGTACGGTCCGGGTTCACCGAGGGCCACCACCGCGGTTCGCTGGTCCTGCTCGCCGCCGACGGGAGCGTGGAGCGGACGCTCGGCGACCCCGACGCCCCGGTCTTCCCCCGGTCCTCCAACAAGCCGATGCAGGCCGCCGCGATCCTCCGGGCGGGCCTGGAGCTCTCCGGGGAGCGGCTGGCGCTGGCTGCGGCCAGCCACTCGGGGGAGCCCTTCCACCTCGAACTCGTGGCGAAGATGCTCGCCGAGCACGGGCTGAGCGCCGCCGACCTGCAGACTCCGCCCGATCTGCCGCTCGACCCGGTCGCCGCGGAGGCCTACCTCGCCGCCGGGAACGTACGCGAGCGGATCACCATGAACTGCTCCGGCAAGCACGCGGCCATGCTCGCCGTCTGCGTCCGCAACGGCTGGGACACCACGACCTACCTCGACCCCGCCCACCCGCTCCAGCTCCTGGTGGGCCAGGTCGTGGCCGAGGCGGCGGGCGAGCCGGTCGCGGCGGTCGGCACGGACGGCTGCGGGGCCCCGCTGATGGCGATCGGGCTGACCGGTCTGGCCCGCGCGTTCCGGTCGTTCGTGCTGGCGGAGCCGGGGAGCGCCGAGCGCCGGGTGGCGGACGCGATGCGCGCCCACCCGGAGTATGTGGCGGGCACCCGGCGCCCCGACACCTGGCTGATGACCGAGGTCCCCGGCACGCTCTCCAAGATGGGCGCCGAGGCGGTCCAGGCGGTGGCGCTGGCCGACGGGCGGGCCCTCGCCTTCAAGATCGACGACGGGTCGGTCCGGGCGCTCGGCCCGGTCCTGGCCCGCGCCCTGGAACTGCTCGGCGTGGACGCCCCGGTGGTCTCCCGGATCGGGCGCGCGCCGCTGCTCGGCGGGGCGGCGGAGGTCGGGGAGATCCGCGCGAAATTCTGAGAGCCGGGCGTGCAGGCCCTAGCGTGGGGGCATGAGTCTCGATGTCCGTACGGTCACCGCGTCCGATTACCCCGACTGGCTGCGGGCGATGGAGAACGGTTTCCTGACGCCCGGCGCGCCGACCGACGAGGAGGCCGCCGAGCGGCTCGTCGGCACCGACCTCTCGCGTCTCCTGGGCGTGTTCGACGGCGGGCGGTGCGTGGCGACGTTCCGCTCGTTCACCCAGCAGCTGACCGTGGTGGGCGGGGCCACCGTGCCGGCCGACGCGGTCAGCGCGGTGACGGTGGCGCCCACTCACCGCCGCCGGGGACTGCTCAGCCGGATGATGGCCACGGACCTGGCGGCGGCCAGGGAGCGCGGCGAGGTGGTCGCCACGCTGATCGCCGCCGAGTACCCGATCTACGGGCGGTTCGGCTTCGGCCCCGCCACCTGGAACACCGAGTGGGAGGTCTCCGTCCACCGCGCCGGGCTCGACCCGCGCCGGTCGGGGCAGCCGGAGGGCGGCGGCCGGATCGAGGCGGTGGACGGTGCCGCCGTCCGTAAGTACGGCCCCGAGATCCACGCCCGGCTGGCGAAGCTCCGCGCCGGGGTCGTCGACCGCGACGAACGGTGGTGGAAGGGGCGCACCGGCGTGGGCGGCCCGGGGGGCCGGGAGAAGCGGGCCGAGACGTTCTCCGTCGTCCACCGTGCTCCGGACGGCGGCGTCGACGGCCTGATGGTCTACAGCGCCGACGCCACGTGGGGTGACGCCCGGCAGCCCATGAACACCGCGACCGTACGGGACCTGATCGCCCTCACCCCGGCCGCCGAGCGGGCGCTGTGGCACTTCGTCTGCTCGGTCGACTGGATCACCACTGTCCGCTCGGGCAACCGCGCCCCCGACGACCTGCTCCCCCTGCTGCTCCCGGACCCCCGGGCGGCCAGGACGGTCTCGCACACGGACTGGCTCTGGGTGCGGCTCCTGGACGTGCGGCGGGCGCTGGAGGCCCGCTCCTACGAGCGCGAGGCGTCGCTCGTCCTCGACGTCCGGGACGACGGGGGAGTGGCCGAGGGGCGCTTCCTGCTGGATGTCTCACCCGCCGGAGCACGCTGCACCCCGACCACCCGGAGCGCCGATCTCGCCCTGGGCGCCGATGAGTTGGCGACCCTGTATCTCGGCGACGAGTCGGCCCGGCGGCTGGTGGACCTGGGGCGGGCCGAGGAGGTGCGGGCCGGTGCGGCGACGACGGCGGACGCCGTCTTCCGTACGGGGCGGCGGCCCTGGTGCCCGGATGTCTTCTGATCCGTCGGCGGTGTTCAGCGCGTCCTGAACCGTCGGTCGGTGTTCAGCGCGTCCTGATCCGGAACAGCACTCCTGACGCGGCGATCGCCACCGCCAGGATCCCGCCGGCCCAGGCGAGCGCGATCCAGGGCGTGTTGCCCACCTGCTGGCCCAGCAGGAGCCCGCGCAGGGACTCGATCGCCGGGGTGATCGGCTGGTTCTCGGCGAAGCCGTGCAGCCAGCTCGGCATCGACTGGATCCGGACGAACGCGCTGCTCGGGTAGGGCAGGAACGACATGAAGAACGTGAACCCGCTCGCGGCTTCCGGGGAGCGGGCCAGCAGGCCGATCGCCGCCGAGATCCACGACAGCGCCACGATGTAGGCGACCAGGATCCCGGCCGCGAGGAGCCAGCCGTCCCAGGAGGCCGCCGGGCGGAAGCCGATCAGCAGGGCGACGCCGAAGACCACGGCGGTGGCGACCAGATTGCGGACGGTGCTGGCCGCCACATGGCCGGCGAGGACCGGCGTACCGCCCACGTCCAGGGAGCGGAAGCGGTCGATGATGCCGCCCTTCATGTCCTCGCTGACGGCGGTGGCGGTGGTCGCGGCGCCGAACCCGGCGCACAGGAGCATGACGCCCGGGACGACGTACATGACGTACGAGGAGTGGAGTGCCCCGGTGTCGATCGCGCCGCCGAAGAAGTAGACGAAGATCAGCATCAGCATGATCGGCAGGGCCAGCGACATGATCAGGGCATCGGTGTTGCGGCGGCTGATGCGCAGGCTGCGGCCGGCCATGACGGCCGCATGGGTGAGGGGCCCCGCTGCTCTCCCCGGGAGGACGGCGGTCTCAGACATGGGCGGGTACCTCCGAGGTGAGGGCCAGGAAGACGTCGTCGAGGGTCGCGCTGTGCAGGGTGAAGCGGTCGATCTCGGTGCCCGCCGGGTCGATCTCGTCGAGCAGGGCGCGTACGTGGGCGGCGCTGCCGTCCGTGGGGAGCCCGAGGGTCAGCGTCTCGGGGGAGTGGTGGACCGCGCGCCCGGCCAGCCGGAGGTAGGCCTCGCTGCTGGTGAGGACGGCGTCGAGGCGGTGCCCGGCGATCCGCCCCTTGAGGCCGGCGGCCGTGCCCTCGGCGGCGATACGGCCCTTGTTCAGCAGGGCGATCCGGTCGGCGAGGCGGTCGGCCTCCTCCAGGTACTGCGTGGTGAGCAGGACGCTCGCCCCGCGCTCGGCCAGCCCCCGGACCACCTGCCAGAGCTCCTTGCGGCTGCGCGGGTCGAGGCCGGTCGTCGGCTCGTCCAGGAAGAAGACGCCGGGCTCCGGTGAGCCGACGAGCCCGGCGGCCAGGTCCAACCGGCGGCGCATGCCCCCGGAGTACGTACGGGCCGGGCGGCGGGCCGCGTCGGTCAGGCCGAAGCGCTCCAGCAGCTCCCCGGCCCGGCGGCGGGCGTCGGTGCGGGAGAGCCCGGTGAGCCGGGCCATCATCCGCAGGTTCTCCTCGCCGGTCTGCGTCTCGTCGACGGCGGCGAACTGGCCGGTGAGGCTGATCGCCCGGCGCACCGCGCTCCGCCCGGCGACGACGTCGTGCCCCGCGACCCGGGCAGTGCCCGAGTCGGCGGCGGTGAGCGTGGCGAGGATCCGTACGGCGGTGGTCTTGCCCGCCCCGTTCGGGCCGAGCAGGGCGAAGACGCTGCCGTGCCCGACGCGGAGGTCGATGCCGTCCAGGACGCGCACGGCGGGCTTTCCGTAGGACTTGGTGAGGCCGTACGCCTCGATGGCGTACGGCGTCCGGTGCGCCTGAGAGGTGGTTGCGGTCGGGCTGGTCATGACCTGCCCCCCTTCTGCGTATGGCATACGCGTTATTGCGTAAGCATTACGCATCCTTAGGATGGGGTCAAGGCGCACGGGGGTGAGCGGAAGGCGGGCGGACGTGGGCAAGGGGGATGCGGTGACCGGTAAGAGCGGCACCGGCGGCGGTGACCTGCCGGCCTCCATCGAGGCCGCCTGGGGGCTGCGGGAGCGCCCGGTCAAGGGGCCGAGGCCCGGACTGAGCCTGGAGCGGATCGTGGCGGCGGCGGTGGCCGTGGCGGCGTCCGAGGGGCTCGCCGCCGTGTCCATGGGCCGGGTCGCGCAGGAGGTCGGCGCCTCCACGATGTCGCTCTACCGGTACGTCTCCGCCAAGGACGAGCTGTACGTCCTGATGCAGGAGGCGGCCATCCGCCCGCCGGTCCCGCTGGCCGCCCTGGAGGCCGGGGCGGGCTGGCGCGAGGCGCTCACCGAGTGGGCCACCGGGCAGCGCGAGCAGTTCCTCGCCAACCTCTGGGTGCTCCGCATCCCGATCGGCGGCCCGCCCGCCACCCCGAACTCGCTCGCCTGGTGGGAGCAGGGGCTCCAGGCGCTGGAGGGCAGCGGGCTCGGTGAGGGCGACAAGATCTCGGTGATCCTGCTGGTCTCCAACTTCGTACGCAGCGAAGCCCTGTTGATGAGCGACCTCTCCGCAGCCGTCGCCGCGCGCGGCGTCTCCCCCGACGAGGTGGTCGCGGGCCATGAGCGCACCCTGCGGCGGCTGGTCGACCCGGTGCGCCACCCCGCGATCCACCGGCTGCTGGACTCCGGCGTGATGAGCGAGCCGGACGACCCCGACTACGAGTTCACCTTCGGCCTCGCGACCCTGCTGGACGGGGTCGAGGCGCTGATCCGGAGTACGGCCGCGGGCGGCTGACCGGGCCGCGCTGTCGTGCTCGCGACATCAACTCCGGCCGAGGTCAAGGGCGTACGCTTCATGGTCATGAGCGGAGAGAAGGCCGACGGCGGGAACGGAAGCGGAAGCGTCGCGGGGGCGGTGGAAGAGGAGCGGGCGGGGGTATCGGCCTCGGCTCAGGCCACGGTTCAGGCCCAGGCCCAGGCCCCGGCTCAGGCCCGGGTCAGTCTGCGGGAGCGCAAGAAGCAGCTGACGTACCGGGCGATCTCCGACGCGGCTGTCGCGATGTTCCTGGAGCGGGGCTTCGACAAGGTCTCCGTGGCGGAGGTGGCCGCCGCGGCCGACATCTCCAAGCCGACGCTGTTCCGGTACTTCCCCGCCAAGGAGGACCTGGCGCTGCACCGGTTCGCCGACCGCGAGGACGAGGCGGCCCGGGTCGTCGGAGGCCGGGCCCCCGGCGCGAGCCCGCTGGAAGCGCTGCGCCGCCACTTCCTGGCAGGCCTGGACCGCCGCGACCCGGCCACCGGTCTCTGCGACGCCCCTCAAGTGCTGGCGTTCCACCGCCTGTTGTACGGGACCCCGTCGCTGGTGGCCCGCCTGTACGCGTACCAGGGCCGCTCCGAGGCCGCGCTCGCCCGCGCCCTCGGCGGCGGGGTGACCGCGCGGCTGGCGGCCGGGCAGGTCATCGCCGTCCTGCGCATCCTGGCCGAGGAGAACTGGCGCCGGATCGACGCGGGGGAGAGCGCGGACCGGGTGTACGCGGGGGCCGTCCAGGCGGCCGAGGAGGCGTTCGTACAGCTGCGGAGCGGCCTGGAGCCGGAGGGGCGCGGCTGAGGGAGGGCGGCCTGGGCCACGGGGGCGTCGGGGGCTGTCACCCCCGGCCCTGGGGCGGTGGCCGCGCCTGCGTTACGGGGCTGTCGCCTCGGCCGGGCCCGGGGCGGCTGCCCGCTCCCGGCGCAGCGTAAGGAACGCCACGGCGAAGGCCGTCACCAGTAGTGCCGCACCGATGGTGAACGCCAGCCGGTAGCCGCCGGTCAGCGCCTCGGCGGACGGGTGGCCGGCGGCGGCGAGGGCCTCGGTGCGCCCGGCGGCCAGGGTGGACAGGACGGCGACGCCGAGTGCCATGCCGATCTGCTGGGTGGTGTTGAAGAGCCCCGAGGCCAGTCCGGCATCGTCCTCACCCGCGCCCGACATGCCCAGCGAGGTCAGCGCCGGGAGCGCGAGCCCGAATCCGGCGGCCAGCAGCATCACCGGGAGCAGGTCGGTCACGTAGTCCGCCCGCACGGGCAGCCGGGCGAGGAGGCCGAGGGCCGCGATCAACAGCCCGATCCCGGTCAGCAGGACGCCCCGCTCACCGAAGCGGGCCACGAGCCGGGCCGAGAGGCCGAGCGATACGGCCCCGATGACGACGGCGGCCGGAAGCATCGCGAGACCGGTGGCGGCAGCCCCGTAACCGAGGACCTTCTGCAGGTAGAGAGCCACGATGATCTGGAAGGAGAACAGCGCGGCCACCATCAGCATCTGGACCAGGTTGGCCCCGGACACGTTGCGCGAGCGCAGGATCCGCAGCGGCATCAGCGGGGTCCGGGCGGTGGCCTGGCGGAGGACGAACCCGGCCAGCAGGGCCAGGGCGAGCGCGCCGAGGCCCAGTGTGTGCGCCGAGACCCAGCCGTACGTCTCCACCCCGACGACCGTGTAGATCCCGAGCATCAGGCCGGCGGTGACGAGGAGGGCACCCGTCACGTCGGCTCCGGCGGCGAGGCCCCGGCCCCGGTCGGTGGGCAGGACGCGTACGGCGACCAGCAGGACGGCGAGGCCGATCGGCAGGTTGATGAAGAAGATCCAGTGCCAGGTCAGGGCGTCGGTGAGGACGCCGCCGAGGACCTGCCCGATCGAGGCTCCGGCGGCTCCGGTGAAGGAGAACACGGCGATGGCGCGGGCGCGTTCGGCCGGTTCGGTGAACAGGGTGACCAGGATGCCGAGAGCCACCGCGGCGCTCATCGCGCTACCGACGCCCTGGACGAACCGGGCGGCTGTCAGCACGGCGGGCGAGCCGGCTGCTCCCGCCACCAGCGAGGCGGCGGTGAACAGGAGGATCCCGGACAGGAACATCGGCTTGCGGCCGATCAGGTCGCCGAGCCGCCCGGTGAGCAGGAGGAGGCTGCCGAAGGCGATGAGGTAGGCGTTGACCACCCAGCTGAGCCCTGCGGGCGTGAAGCCCAGGTCGTCCTGGATCGCGGGCATCGCGACGGTCACGATCGAGCCGTCGAGCACGATCATCAGCATGCTCGTGGCGATCACCCCGAGAGCCGACAGCCGGGCCCGGAAGGTGAGTTGGCGTGTCGGTGGGACAGGTGATTCAGGGGTGGTCGGGGCGTCCGGGGCGGCGGATGACATGGGCCATCTCCTGTCGGTCGAGGCGATACAAGTGACCGTAGCAGATGGTTTTGTTGCGGACTATTTTTTTCGGTTCTTCTTTCCTGGCATGGTGCGGACCCGTGGCCGCAGGGGTTCCGGGCCCGGCCCGGCTCAGCTCACCTCTTGGCCTGACGTGCCCGGCGGACCGGCCGGGGGTTCTCCACGGGCGTCGCCAGATGGCCCCCGGCCAGGGCGTTCAGCGCCCGGAGCAGGACCTCGCGGTCGCGCGCGGCCAGCGATCCCAGGGCCTCCTCGTGGACCCGGTCGACGATCTCCTGGCTCTGCCCGGCGAGCGCCGCACCCTTCTCGGTGACCGCGATGATCCGGGCCCGCCGGTCCCGGCTGGAGGGGCGGCGCTCGGCGAGCCCCGCGCTCTCCAGGGCGTCCACCGTCACCACCATCGTGGTCTTGTCCATGTCCCCGATCTCGGCCAGCTGGATCTGGGTGCGCTCCTCCTCCAGGGCGTGGACCAGTACGCAGTGCATGCGGGCGGTCAGGCCGATCTCGCCGAGCGCCGCCGCCATCCGGGTCCGCAGGACGTGGCTGGTGTGGTCCAGGAGGAAGGAGAGATCGGGTGCGGGGCGGGAAGGTGTCATGGCGGTCATGGCAGCCAGCGTAACCGTTCGATCTGTGACGGATCGTCCCGAAGTGGACGACTGCTGACCTCGCGGGACCGTCTACGCGTACGGGCCCAGCGCCCGCCGCAGATCCTCCGGCCCCCGGTACAGCACGCCCCTCATGCCGAGGGTGGCCGCCGCGTCGACGTTCTCCTGCCGGTCGTCCACGAAGAGGCACCGCTCGGCCGGCACTCCCGCCCGCTCGGCGGCGATGCGGCACAGGGCCGGGTCCGGCTTGGCCACCCGCTCCACCGCGCTGCTCACCACGGCGTCGGCCAGGTCCGTCAGTCCCAACAGGGCCAGGTCGTCGTCCAGTTGCAGGGTCGCGTTGGTGACGAGCACCAGCGGGACGTGGGTGCGCGCCCGCCGCAGGAGCCCGACCACCTCCGCGTCGGCCCGGAACTGCGCCCCGGCGAGCGCCCGCCCCAGAGTGCGGGCCAGGTCCGTGTCCCCGCCCAGCCGCTCGGCGAGTCCCGCGGCGATGGCCTCCACCCAGGCGTCCGGGGTGATCCGGCCGAGGAGGAGCGGGAGGTCGGTCTCGGGGGCGTAGGCGATCTCCATGGTCGTGCCCTCCGCCAGTCCGGCTTCCCGCTCCAGTGCGGCGAGGGGCGCGGTGTCGTAGAAGCGGATCACGTTGTCGAGATCGCAGAGCACGGCGTCGTAGGGGCGGTTCTCGGCCGGGGCGGCGCCGACGTGCTCGGGGGCGTACTGCGCGCTCATGACCGGGCTCCGTTCGGGTCTCCGCCGGGGTTCAGGATGCCCCTCGTACGGTACCGGGCGCGGGCCCGCGGGCCCTGGTCAGGCCCCCCGGCGCCCGGATTCCGCCCCGGCTTCCGGTTCCGCGCGCGGACCCGCCGCTTCCGTCGCCACGGGATCACGTGACGGCCCAGTAACGTTCCGTTCGTTTTGTGATCCTCGTCTCATTGCATGCCGAGGTGGGAATACAGTAGTCCTCGAGCGGGTCACGTCGGCGGAGTCGATCTCCGTCACGCCGAATCCACCCCACTTCCGAGCGCGGAAGCCCGGCCCGGACGTCCGCACCGAGTGGCGTGTACCAGCCACCTGCCACGCTTGCCCGTGACCCCCGGAATTTCGCCCGCTGAGCTGACGACATGTCAGATTCCGCTTCCGGTCCCGGCGCTGTGCTGCGGAGTCTGCGCCGCCGGCCTGCGGAGCGCTCCGACGCGAACAGAAATACTCCTGTAGTCGTCTGTTCTCTTTCGGACACTACGGTCCGGTTGCCAGTCGTCCCCCGGTGGGTGTCTCATCTGTCCTCGGTCCTGGAGCAGACGTGGGCCTCCGTCCCGGGAGGCGCACGATCGAATCCGCCTGCCGCGGTGCCGTTGGGGGGTGAACACGCGCTCGTCTGCCGTCTCGACGGCGTGTTCTGTGTTCGGATTCCGGATTTCCCGCTCACCGGGCGGTTTGCAGCCATCACTGTCACGGATCAGCGCATCGGACCGGAGCGATACACCACGGACCCGCGTTCTCGGCCCGCTCCGAGTCCCGTTCCTCGGCCCCCTCTTTCCGCCCGGCGCCCCGGGCGCCCGGGGCCGTCACGTACGGACACCGAAGGAAGGATTCGAGGAGTCAGATGCACAAGCACCCAGAACTTTCCGCCGGCCATACCGGCCGGGACTGCGCGGCGCTCTGCGGGCGTATCTGCCGGACGTGCGTCGAGAGGCTGCGGGGTGAACTGCTCACCCTGCTCGGTCTGTACCGCGAGAGCGACCACGCCCTCACGCCGGGGCCGGCCCGGATGCGAGAACGGGTGAGCGGGAGCAGAACCGTCGGCATGGTGCTCGACGAACGGACCGTCGAGATGCGCACCGAGACCGCCGACGTGCTGGCGTCCTGGGCGCGGCTGGTCGTCGAGGAGCGCGGGGCGAAGGGGCTGCCGGGCTGCGACGTCGAGTCGCTGGTGGCGTTCCTCCGCGACGAGGTGGAGTGGATCGCCGGGCACCCCGCCGCCGTCTCGTTCGACGAGGAGGTGCGCCGGCTGCTCCAGCGGCTCGGCGCCCTGTTCGGGCCCGCCCCGGTGCGCGGGCTGCCGCTCGGGGCGTGCGTGGAGCCCGAGTGCACGGGCACGCTGCTGGCCGTGGTGCGCGGAGGCGGCGGGTCGGCCGCCGCCCCCGGCCAGGTCTCGTGCGACGCCGGGCACACGCTGCCGCCGCGTCAGTGGCTGATGGTGGCCGGTCAGCTGGCGGGGTGGTCGGAGTGACGATCCGCAGACGCAGAACCGTGTCGACCGAGCTGGCCGCGCTGGCCATGGGCGTCAGCGAGGCCACCATCCGTAAATGGGCCTCCCGGGGCAAGATCACCCGCTACGGCAGGAAGCAGCGGGCCGAGTACGACCTCGATGAACTGCTCACGCTGAGGGAGCGCGGCGCACCGCTGTCCGCCGGTGGACAACAGGCACCGGGCTTATGACGTTACGGGGGTCGAGCGCGGCTGACCGACCGCGCGCACGCTGCTGACCTGCGGCGATGACGCCTTTCCGGGCGAGTGGGAGGGGCGGGATCCGTACAACATAAGTGGGTTGACGGTTCAGAAGATTGAGTGTCACACTTCTTCCGGCGGCTCCACGCGCTGATTCCATGATCGCCCCGCGATCGGCCGGATCGGGCGTTGCGGCGGCCCCAGCTCTCACCAGAATCCGTGTCCGGCCCTGTGCCGGACGCGGATTCTTTTTTGTCCGCAGCCGAGAGAGGAAGTGTGTCGATGTCAGTTTCTCCCCGTACGCCCGCCGGACAGTGGGCGGGCACGGTCACGCACGACGGTGAGGTGGACGACTACACCGTCACCTTCCAGGAGGACGGTTCGCTCGTCGTCGTCACGCAGAAGAGCACGGGCGCGGGTTCGTGGTCGCTGACCGATGACGACACGTTCGCGTTCTTCCTCCGGGAGGACTTCAACACCGACGTCACTCAGATCAGCCCCACCGGGTTCCGCGCCGCCTACATCAAGATCGACATCGAGGCCCGGCTGGAGGGGGACGGCAAGTTCACCGGCAAGGGCAAGGCGGTCGTGCACGGCACGGACGACACGGTGATCTACTCGACGGACGCCGAGACCGACGCGCACCGGGTGCCGTGACCGGGTCCCCGGGGCCCGGCCTCGGTGAACTCGCCGCCGAGGTGGCGCGGTTGTCCGACATCGCGGCCCTGAACCATCTGATCGACCGCTATCTGGCGGGGCTGGACGAAGGGCTCGCGAGTTCCGCATCCACCTCCACGTCCGGTTCCGGTTCGGGCCTCGGCTCCGGTCCGGGTTCCGGTTTCGATGCGGTGTGGGCCGCGTCCCTGTTCACCGAGGACGTGGAACTCCTCTTCCCGGTGGGCTCCCACCAGGGTCTGACCGGGGCGGACGGGTTCCTGCGGGAGATCATGGAGCGCTGGGGCCGTACGCATCACCACGGCTCCCTCGCCTCCGTCGAGCCGGACGGCGACCGGGCCGCGGTCAGCTGGAGCCTGATCGCCTCACACGTCCACTTCGGCTCTCCCCTGCCGCCGCAGCCCTCCGCGTACTTCCAGATCGGCGGGCGCTTCACCGGCGTCGCGCGGCGCACTCCGGACGGCTGGCGCTTCGCGCGGCTGCAGCTCCGGATCGTGTGGAGCACCGGCTCGCCGCCCGGCGGAGTGACCGAGGTCGACGCCCGGACCCTCGATGCCGCGGATTCCCGTTCCTGAGGCCTCGCCGTCCATCAACACCCTCTACCCGACACATGAGTTCCGAGGAGGAACCGCCATGCCCACCACACTCACGCCCGAACAGCAGCGCGAAGTCGTCGAGAAGGTCTTCCACGAGGGGCTGGACCTCGGGGACCTCACGGCCGCCGACCGCTATCTGACCTCGGACTTCCGCAACCACGGGAGCCACGACGACTCCATGCGGGGTCCGGAGGCCTTCAAGCACACGATCCGGATCCAGCAGTCCGCGTTCAGCGAGATCAAGTACGAGATCCTCGACTTCATCTCGCAGGGCGACCGGGCCGCGATCCGCTGGGTGATGCACGGCAAGCACACGGGCCCCTTCATCGGCATCCAGCCGACCGGGCTCCAGGTCCAGCACCAGGCCATGATCTGGTTCCGCTTCGAGGGCGACAAGATCGCCGAGCGCTGGGGACTCGTGGACAACTTCACCCTGGAGCGCTTCCTGAAGTCCGGCGGCAAGCCGACGGGGCCGCTGACCCCGAAGGCCGCCGCGCCGCAGCAGGCCTGAGCCGGCGTCAGTGAGGGGAGGGCGGCTCCGGGCGGAGCCGCCCTCCCCTCTGTCCGGCCGTGAACCGGCCCCGTACCGGCTGAGCGGCCCCGGTAGCGGCACAGGTACCCGTACAGAACCCCGCACACAACCCCGTATCGGCAGAGAAGAGGAGGCAGTCGTGCCCATCAACAGACGCGTGGCCCGCTTCAACAAGGCGGTCGCCAACCACTTCGTGGGCCCCGTCCTGAGCCGGATGCCCGGCTTCGGCAAGGTGCACCACCACGGCCGCAGGTCCGGCCGCGCTTTCACCACCCCGGTCAAGCTGTTCCGCCGGGGCGAGGACATCGTCATCACCCTGCCGTACGGGCCCGGGTCCGACTGGGTCAAGAACGTCCTGGCGGCGGGCGGCTGCGAGATCACCACGCGGGGCCGGCGGATCAAGGTGACCGCCCCGGTGGTCTTCACGGACGACGGTTCGACGAAGATGCCCGCGCTGACCCGCCGGATCCTGTCCCGGGTCGACGCCACCCAGTTCCTCTCCCTGACCCCTGTCGCCGCGCGGTCCGCGGCGGCGGGCTGAGGGGCTCCCGTGAACTCTCCGGTGAATTCCCCGGCGCCGCCCGTCAAGGTCGTGGTCGTGGTCGCATCGGTGCGCACCGGGAGGCTGGCGCCGGACGTGGCCGGCTGGTTCACCTCGGTGGCCGGGCTCCGGGACGATCTGGTCCTGGACGTCGTCGATGTGGCGGACCACGAACTGCCCGGCAGCCTCGACGCGTCGGATCCGGTGGCGGCGGCCCTGCGGCCCCGGCTGTCGGCCGCCGAGGCGTTCGTCCTGATCGCCCCGGAGTACAACCGCAGTGTTCCCGGCCCCCTCAAGACGCTCATCGACAGCTTCCAGGCCGAGTGGGAGGCCAAGCCCGTCGGCTTCGTGAGCTACGGACTGTCCCTGGCGGGCGGGGTGCGCGCGGTGGAGCACCTGCGGCAGATCTTCGCCGAGTTCCACGCGGTCGGGATGAAGGACGCGGTGCTCTTCCCGCGGATCCTCGAACACTACGACGCCCAGGGGCGGTTCCCCGCCGAGCCCGAGGGCGCCGAGGCCGCCGCCAAGCTCCTGCTCGACCAGCTGCTCTGGTGGGCGCGGGCCCTGCGTGATGCCAAGTCCGTACGCCCGTACGGCTCCTGATAGATCCCCACCCCGTCCGGAGAAGAGATTGTCATGGCCGCTGCAACTGATCCTCTGCCCGATCTCCTCATCGCCATCCCGGCGGTGATCCTGCTCTGCAAAATCGGCGCGCGCCTCGTCCGCGGGGCGGGCCAGCCGCCGGTGGTCGGCGAGATAGCCGTCGGCCTGCTGCTCGGCCCCTCGTTCCTGGGGTGGCTGTGGCCCGGCGCGCAGGCGTGGCTCTTCCCGCCGTCCTCCCTCCCCTATCTGGGGCTGCTCGGCAACCTGGGACTGCTCATCTTCATGTTCCTCGTCGGGCATGAGATCCAGCTGGGCTCGCTCCGCGCCCAGAGCGGTACCGCCGCGCTGGTCTCCATGGTGAGCGTCGCCCTGCCGCTGGGGCTCGGCACGCTCCTGGCTCTCGGTATGTACGACTCCTTCGCGCCCGAGGGCGTGGACCGGCTGCCGTTCGTCCTGTTCATCGCGGTGGCCATGAGCATCACGGCCTTCCCGGTGATGGCCCGGATCCTGGCGGACCGGGGGATGTACCGGACGCGGGTGGGTGTGCTGGCGCTGGCCTGTGCCGCGTTCGACGACGTCACCGCCTGGTGCCTGCTGGCGGCGGTGGTCGCCGTGTCGGCGGCCGGCTCCCCGATGGAGGCGGTCACCACCGCGCTGTTCGCGGTCGGCTTCGCCCTCTTCATGTTCGGTGTGCTGCGGCCGGTGCTGGCGCGGCTGACCGCCCGCGCCGAGCGGACGTCCACCGACAGCCTGGTGCTGGTCCTGCTCTTCAGCGGCCTGTGCCTGAGCGCCCTGGCCACGGACCTGATCGGGGTGCACGCCCTGTTCGGCGCCTTCATCTTCGGTGCGGTCACGCCGCGCGGCAGCCGGGTCATCGAGTTCCAGGCGGCGCGGCTGAGGGCCTTCTCCGTTCCCGTACTGCTTCCACTGTTCTTCGTCACCACGGGGCTGCGGGCGGATGTGTCGCTGCTGGCGGCGGACCCGGTGCAGTGGCTCTGGGCCGGGGCGGTCCTGGCGGTGGCGGTGCTGGCGAAGTGGGGCGGCGGGACCGGGGCCGCACGGCTCTCCGGCCAGTCGTGGCGGGACGCGATGTCGATCGGGGCGCTGATGAACTGCCGCGGGCTGACCGAGCTGATCGTCCTGAACGTCGGGCTCGGCCTCGGGGTGATCGGCCAGGACCTGTTCACGATCCTCGTGCTGATGGCGCTGATCACCACCGCCGCGACCTCGCCCGCGCTCAACCGGATCCGCAAGGGGATGCCGGAGGAGGAGCTGGAGGTGGAAGGGAGGCCCGCCGACGAGCCGGCGGACGACTCCCGGCAGCCGGACGGAACGCCGGACGCCGTGGGCGCCCGGGCCGGGGGAGCGGGCCCCACCTCCTAGAGTGCTTGGATCTCTGATGGTTCCCAGCTTGATAGTTAGGCAGGTTGACGATAGCCTTTTCTCACGCCGGACCCATGCAGGGAGAGGGAAGAGACGATGGGCGACTTCAAGAACCTCGACATGACGATGATGTTCGCCATCCACGACGCGCTCCGCCGCGAACTGGAGCGCATCGCACGGATCACCTCCCGGGTGGACGAGGACCCGCGGCACGTGCTGAGCACCGCGGTCGGCTGGGAGCTGTTCAAGAAGTTCCTCACCGCCCACCACACGTCCGAGGACCTCACCGTGTGGCCGGCGATGTACAAGGCGCTGGGCGGCCGGGACGCGCAGGCCGAGATCGCGCTCCTCGACGCGATGGAGGCCGAACACGCCGTCATCGACCCGCTGCTGACGGACATCGACGCGGCCCTGGCCGACCGCGACGCGGGTGCCGAACGCCTCGGCGGCCTGGTCGACACGCTCCATACCGACCTCCGCGCCCACCTCGACCACGAGGAGCGGGAGGCGCTCGCGCTCATGGACCTGACCATGAGCCCGGAGGAGTGGACGGCCTTCAGCGTCGAGCAGAAGAACCGGATCGGCAGCGATGCCAACCGCTACCTCCCCTGGCTCCTGGACGACATCGACGCCGCCCGGGTCGCCACCATCCTCGGCAAGCTCCCGCCGCCTCTGCGCGCCGCATACGAGACCGAGTGGCGGGCCGCCTACGAGGACCTGGACATCTGGGCCGTCAAGGACGCCGCCGGACGCTGAACCCCGTCCCCCGGGCCGGCCCGTCCCGCTCCTGGGGCCGGGAGGGGCCGGACCCACCTCCCCGAATCACCTCTGGAGACGTTCATGTCTATGCAGGACAGAACCGAAGCCGCTCCACCGGGAACCGGCACGCCCCCGGGCTCCGCCGCACCGGCCCCGTCCGGTGACAAGCTCGGACTCGCGCTGGCGGTCATCGCGGCCGCCCAGCTCATGCTCGTCCTCGACAACACCATCGTGGCCGTCGCCCTGCCGAGCATGCAGAACGCGCTGGGCCTCTCCGACGCCAACCTCGGCTGGGTCATCACCGCCTACGCCCTGGCCTTCGGCGGACTGCTGCTGGCCGGTGGCCGGGCCGGCGACCTCTTCGGCCGCCGCCGGGTCTTCCGTACCGGACTCGTGGTCTTCACCCTCGCCTCGCTCCTCGGCGGCCTCGCCGGCAGCGGCGAGGTGCTGCTCATCGCCCGTGTCCTCCAGGGCGTCGGAGCCGCGATCGCGGCACCCACCGCCCTCTCCCTGCTGGCCTCCACCTTCCCGGCGGGCCCGGCGCGCAACAAGGCGCTCGGTGTGTACGGGGCGATGGGCGGGCTCGGCTCGGTCGTCGGCCTGCTCCTCGGCGGGGCGCTGACCGAGTTCCTCAGCTGGCGCTGGGTCATGTACATCAACATCCCGATCGCCATCGCGGTACTCATCGGGACCAGCGTCCTCAAGGAGGGCGAGCGCGACCGCGGCAAGGTCGACGTGCCCGGCGCGCTCACCGCCACCTTCGGCTTCGGCTCGCTCGTCTACGGCATCAACCGGGCGGGGGAGAAGGGCCTCGGCGACTCCACCACCCTGATCGCCCTGGCCGTCGCGATCGTGCTGATCGTCGCCTTCATCGCCATCCAGCGCTCCAGCCGGGCCCCGATGGTGCCGGGCGCCGTCCTGGCCGACAAGAGCCGCGCCGGAGCCAACGCGGTGATGTTCCTGGTCGGTGCGGGCATGTTCGCCACCTTCTACTTCCTGACGCTCTACATGCAGATCGTCAAGGGGTACGAGCCGATGATCACCGGCCTCGCCTACCTCCCCTTCGCCATCGGGATCGGCATCGCGGCCGGCGGCGTCGGGCCCCAGCTGCTGGCCAAGGTCCCCGAGCGCTCGGTCATCGCCGTCGGGCTCGTCATCGGTATCGCCGGCATGGTCTGGCTCAGCCTCCTGGAGCCCGGCCAGAACGCCTTCGCCGTCCTGCTCCCCGCCCAGCTGGTCTGCGGGTTCGGCCTCGGCCTGGTCTTCGTCACCGTCACCATCATCAGCGTCCGCGGGGTCTCCCCGGAGGACACCGGGATCGCGGCGGGCCTGATCAACACCAGCCAGCAGATCGGTGGCGCGGTCGGCCTCGCCATCCTCGCCGCGACCGCCTCCGTCATCACCGAGGGCAGGCTGCCCGGCGACCGGTCCGAAGCGCTCACCACCGGCTACTCCTACGGGCTCCTCATCGGCGGCGGCATCTACCTGGCCGCCCTGATCGTGACCCTGGGCACCATCAAGGCCACGGCTCCGCAGTCGCAGCCTCACTAGCGGACCGGCCGCGGCCCGCCCGAGCGGGCCGCCGCCGGTTCTCCTCCGCCCCGCCCGGGCCCCTCCCTCCCTCCGGGCGGGGTCAGGCGCGTCCGGAGGGAGGGAGGGGCCCGGGCGTCCGGGCCCGGTCCGGCCGGGGCCGGCCGCCGTATACTCGGTTACCCGGTTCCGAAGGGGAGATGACGATCGTGCGAGGCGAGCCCGACGCGACGCGAGGCCCCATCTCGGAGACCGAGGCCACGGCCGAGGTGCCCGGCGTACTCCCGGAAGGGCTCACCGGATTCATCGGCTACCTGCTGCGCCGCGTGTTCGCCCAGTTCACGACCTTCGCGGACGGCCCCGAGGACGGCTCCCGGGACTTCCTCGTCCTGGACGCGCTGACCGGCGGCGACTGGGTCTCCCAGCTCGACCTCGCCGAGCGCCTCGGCATCAACCGCACCATCATGGTCGGCGTCATCGACCGCCTGGAGGGCCGCGGCCAGGTGCTCCGCACCCGTAACCCGGACAACCGCCGCCAGTACATCCTCTCCCTCACCGACGAGGGCCGCTCCGCCGTGGAGGCGGGCCGCCGCGCGGTCGCCGAGCGGGACGCGCGGCTCACCGCCGCCCTCACCCCGGAACAGGTCACCCGCCTCAACACCCTCCTGGCCCGGCTGCTCCCCCAGGGCACCCAGGACCTCGTGCAGGGCACCGAGCACCTCGTCGAGCAGGCCCACCACCGGCTGCGCAGGCTCGGCGACGAGAAACTGGCCGGGACCGGCCTGCGGGTCCGCCACTACGGGCCGCTGTCCATCCTCGCCACCCACGGGCCCTGTCCGCAGCAGCGGCTGGCCCAGGAGCTGGCCATCACCGGGCCCGCGACCTCCCAGCTCGTCGACGAGCTCGTCGACGGCGGGATGGTCCACCGCGGGCGCGACCCGCACGACCGGCGCCGGCACGCCCTGGAGCTCACCGAGCTCGGGCACACCCAGCTGAAGGCGGTCGCCGAGGCCGTCGACCTGCTGGCCGCGGACACCGCCGTACTGCTCGGCCCCGGTGGCGAGGACGAGCTGAGGGCCCTGCTCGTCCAGCTCCTCGAACCCGCCCACCCCGGTGTCTCCGAAGCGGCCGGAAGGCGTGGCTGAGCCCCGTCCGGCTCGCCCTTAACCTGCCTTTTCCCAGCGGGGGTTGACCGCCCGCACAATTCCTGTCACGCTTTCTTCAGCGGTTCAGTCGTGCCGTTTTACGGGCTCCTCCCCAAGGCCATTCAAGGCCACCGGAAGGGCCCGTTTTTTGTGCCCTCTTTTCGCACCGGATCGCACCCCACCTGACGAAGGAGACGGCCCGTGGTCACCCAGACGAACGAAAGGCCCAAAGGAGCGGACGGCATACCCCAGGAAGCGACGTACGACGTCATCATCCTGGGTTCCGGTATCGCCGGATCGGTGACCGGAGCCATTCTCGCGAAGCACGGAGCCAGGGTTCTTCTCGTCGACGCCACCACCCATCCGCGTTTCGCGGTCGGTGAGTCGATGACCCCCCAGCTCGTCGAATGGATCCACATTCTCGCCGAACGCCACGACCTCCCCGAACTCAAGAGCCTGGCCAGCGTGAAGCAGACCACCCTGGACATCGCGCCGACCTTCGGGACCAAGGCCCACTTCGGCTTCATGAAGCACGAGGTGGGCCAGGAGCCCGACCCGCGCGAGGCCACCCAGCTGGCGCTTCCCAAGATCTTCCATCAGAACAGCCACATGTTCCGGCAGGACAGCGACTCCTTCATGTTCCACGTCGCCGTGAAGTACGGCTGTGTGGCGAAGCAGAGCTGGCGGGCGAGCGACGTCGACCTCGACGACGACGGCGTCACGGTCACCGGCCGCAGCGGAGCCCCCGGCGCGGAGCCCGAGTCGTTCCGCGCGCAGTACGTGGTGGACGCCTCCGGGTTCCGCTCGCCGCTGGCCCAGAAGTTCGACCTGCGTGACCAGCCGGCCCGCTTCAAGCACCACTCCCGCTCCATGTTCACGCACTACGTGGGCGTGAAGCGGTTCGACGACGTCAGCGGCCACCCCAAGGAGCTGCGGCCGCCGGCCGACTGGCACACCGGCACGATGCACCACCTCATCGAGCGCGGCTGGTTCTGGATCATCCCGTTCGACAACCACAAGGACTCGCGCAACCCGCTGTGCAGCGTCGGCCTGACCATGGACGAGCGCACCTACCCCAAGCCCAAGGACCTCACCCCTGAGCAGGAGTTCGAGCTCTTCCTCGACAAGTACCCGGCGGTCAAGCGGCAGTTCGTCGGTGCGAGCAAGGTCCGGGAGTGGGTGTCGACGGACCGGCTCCAGTACTCCTCGAAGCAGACCATCGGCGACCGCTGGTGCCTGATGTCGCACGCGGCCGGCTTCCTGGACCCGCTGTTCTCCCGGGGCCTGTCCAACACCCTCGAAGTGGTCGACGCCCTCACCTCCCGGCTGCTGGAGGCCTTCAAGGACGGCGACTACTCGGCAGAGCGCTTCGAGTACGTCGAGCGCCTGGAGCAGGGCCTGCTCCAGTACAACGACGAGATCGTCAACAGCTCGTTCATCGCCTTCTCCCACTTCCGCCTCTGGAACGCCGTCTTCCGGGTGTGGGGCTCCTTCATCACCCCGGGCACCATGCGCCTGACCCGGGCCCGGCTGAAGCACTTCAAGGACAAGGACCAGCGCCACTTCCGGGAGCTGGAGCAGAACGACTACCCCGGACTGTGGTGGCCGCAGAGCGACAAGTTCAAGATCCTCCTCGAAACGACGGCGGAGGCCTGCGAGAAGTACGAGGCGGGCGCCCTGACCGGGGACGAGGCCGCGGACATCATCTTCAAGCTCCTCGACGAATCGCCCATCGTCAATCCCGTCTTCGGCTGGAAGGACGAGAACAAGCGGTTCATCCATCCGTCGGTCGCGACCATGGCCCGTTTCCTCTACTGGGCGTCGGTCCAGGCTCCCCCGGAGATGAACAGCGTCGGACGGGAATTCCTCCTCGGCATCGTCAAGGCCGGGTCCAAGGTGCGAAAGCTTCTCTAGGCACGCGCGCACGCACGCTCCGAGACCAGCAGCCGATCAGGAAAGGGATTGCCCATGTCCGCAGCGCGCTCACTGACCCACAGCCAGGTGAAACAGCCGATAGCACCGAAGGAATTCCGCCGGATCTGCGGCCTTTTCGCAACCGGGGTGACGGTCATCACCGCCGGAACCGAAGGCGAAGCCGAAGGAACGACGGTGAATTCCTTCACCTCGGTCTCCCTCGACCCGTCCCTGGTCCTTTTCTGCCTGCACAAGGAATCGCGGATGCACGCCGTGATCGGCCGGCACGGGACGTTCGCCGTCAACTTCCTCGCGGGCGGCCAGCAGGAGCTGGCCCGGGCCTTCGCCGCCCGCCGTCCGGAGGGGTTCCACGGCGTCCCGCACCACTTCGCCCCCGACGGCCCGCCGGTCCTCAGCGAGGCCCTGGCGTATCTGACCTGCTCCACCGTGGCCGTGCACTCCGGCGGGGACCACGACATCGTGGTCGGCGAGGTGCTGGAGCTGGCCGCGCCGGGCAGCGAGCAGGAACCGCTGATCTTCTTCGACGGGACCCTGGGGCCCCTGGAGTCCATGGGCGGCCGCTTCGGCCAGGCCGGACCCCAGGACCCGGCAGCGAGCCCGGCCCGGGCCGGCTGACATGCGTAAGGTGCTCATCGCCAACCGTGGCGAAATCGCTGTCCGCGTTGCTCGGGCGTGCCGGGATGCGGGGATCGCGAGCGTGGCGGTCTACGCCGATCCGGACCGGGACGCGTTGCATGTCCGGGCGGCCGACGAGGCGTTCGCGCTGGGCGGTGACACCCCGGCCGCCAGTTATCTGGACATGGCCAAGGTGCTGCAGGCCGCCGAGGATTCCGGGGCGGACGCGATCCATCCGGGGTACGGGTTCCTGTCGGAGAACGCCGAGTTCGCGCAGGCCGTCCTGGATGCGGGGCTGACGTGGATCGGGCCGCCGCCGCAGGCGATCCGGGACCTGGGGGACAAGGTCGCGGCCCGTCATATCGCGCAGCGTGCGGGTGCCCCGCTGGTGGCCGGTACGCCGGACCCGGTGTCCGGCTCCGGTGAGGTGGTGGCGTTCGCCGAGGCCAACGGGCTGCCGATCGCGATCAAGGCCGCCTTCGGTGGTGGCGGGCGGGGGCTGAAGGTGGCCCGGACGCTGGAGGAGATCCCGGAGCTGTACGACTCCGCCGTCCGCGAGGCGGTTGCCGCGTTCGGGCGGGGCGAGTGCTTCGTGGAGCGCTATCTCGACCAGCCCCGGCACGTGGAGACCCAGTGCCTGGCCGACACCCACGGCAACGTGGTGGTCGTCTCGACCCGTGACTGCTCGCTCCAGCGCCGTCATCAGAAGCTGGTGGAGGAGGCCCCGGCCCCCTTCCTGTCCGCCGAGCAGAACGAGGAGCTGTACGCGGCGTCCAAGGCGATCCTGAAGGAAGCCGGCTACGTCGGCGCCGGCACGGTGGAGTTCCTCGTCGGGGCGGACGGGACGATCTCGTTCCTGGAGGTCAACACCCGCCTCCAGGTCGAGCACCCCGTCACCGAAGAGGTCACCGGTATCGACCTCGTGCGGGAGATGTTCCGTATCGCCGACGGTGAGGAGCTCGGCTACGGCGACCCGGCCGTGCGCGGGCACTCCTTCGAGTTCCGTATCAACGGCGAGGACCCCGGCCGCGGGTTCCTGCCCGCCCCGGGCACGGTGACCACGTTCGCCCCGCCGACCGGCCCGGGTGTCCGCCTCGACGCGGGCGTCGAGACCGGGTCCGTGATCGGGCCGGCCTGGGACTCCCTCCTCGCCAAACTCATCGTCACCGGCGCCACCCGGCAGCAGGCACTCCAACGCGCCGCCCGCGCGCTCGCAGAGTTCCAGGTCGAGGGCATGGCCACCGCCATCCCCTTCCACCGCGCCGTCGTCACCGACCCCGCCTTCACCTCCGCCCCCTTCACCATCCACACCCGCTGGATCGAGACCGAGTTCACCAACACCATCGAGCCGTTCGGCACACCGGCCGAAGCGACCGACACGGAATCCGCCCGTGAACGGATCGTCGTCGAAGTCGGCGGCCAGCGCCTCGAAGTGGTCCTGCCGTCCTTCCTCGCCCTCGCCCGGACCGCCCCCGCACCGGCCGGACCCGTCAGGTCCCGGCCGCGCGGCGGCGGAACGCGTACGGCAGCGGCCTCCGGCGACACCCTCGCCTCCCCGATGCAGGGCACCGTCGTCAAGGTGGCCGTGGAGGAGGGCCAGAAGGTCGAGGAGGGCGAGCTGATCGTCGTCCTGGAGGCCATGAAGATGGAACAGCCCCTCACCGCCCACCGCTCCGGCACCGTCAGCGGGCTGCCCGCCACCGGGTCCACCGTGTCGACGGGCGCCGCCATCTGCGACATCAAGGACTGAGGGCACACCCCATGTCCCCACTGACCTACACCGATGCCGTGGGCGGAGCCCTGGAGCGGCTGCGCGGAGTCGGGTTCGAGCACGGGCCCCGGTTCGTCAACCACGCGCCGATGGCGGCCGAGGCGTTGGCTTACATGGGGTACGCCGACGACGTACCCCGCTGGGTCGACCGGAACCTCCGCACCCACACGTACCACGATGTCCCCGACGCCCGGTGGGCGATCGACCCGGCGGACGCGGACGACTGGCGGTCAGCGCTCGGCGACTTCAGCCGGGTGGCCGACTGGACCGCCCTCTTCGAGCGCGAACTGGCCCTGGCCCCTTGGCCGGAGGTGCTCGCCCGGTGGTGGCCGCGGCTGCTGCCCGGGATGTCGGGCGTCCTCACCCACGGGGTCATCAGGACCGCCCACGCGGTCCGGGCCATCTCCAGGTCTGGGGAGGAGAACCTGGCGTACCGGCAGGAGTTGGCGCAAGGACTCGGCTACTGGGCCGCGCGGTACGCGAGCCATACGCACGGCATCCGGCCGGGCGACGAGTACCCGAGCACGGGCGAGGGCGATGAGTACCCGCGTACGGGCGACGACGACCGGGATTCGCGTACGGGAGACGGCGAGCAGGATCCGCGTACGGGCGACGGTGGCGGGGATCCGCTTACGGGCGACACCGACAGGGCGGCCGCCGCGCTCGACGGGCTGGTGGCCGAGTACGCCGGTATCTACGCCTCCGCACCCCAGCGCCACCCCGTGCCGCTGATCCACTCCATCACCGCCCCGGCGGCCGTCCGCCTGGTCGTCGAGCATCTGCCGGCCGCCCAGCGCCGCCCCTCGTACCTGGTCGCCCGGGACGTCAGCGCCTCGATGCTCGACTGGTTCTCCACAACTCCGTTGACACCGCGCCCGGTCGGGTTCGGCGGCGTCCCGGACCTCGGCGAGGTATTCGCCACCGCCGTCGCCATCGGCGACGAGCACGCCATCAAGCTCGCCGAGGTCGCCGTACGCCACCAGGCACTCGCCCCCGACCCCCGCCTCGCGGCGGCCGCCCACGCGGCGAACCAGGGGCTGGCCCGCTTCCGCAGGTGAACCGGGCGGGCACCCCCTGACCCGTTTCCGCGGGTGATGCGGACACCTCTCTTCACGCGCACCGCAGGACCCGTCCCCCCGCCCCTCGGCGGGATGTCACGAGGAGGACCGATGGACGCACAAGTGATCGTCGCGGGCGCGGGCCCGGCCGGCATGATGCTGGCCGGTGAACTGCGCCTCGCGGGCGCCGATGTCATCGTGCTGGAGAAGCTGGCGGCACGCACCGGGGAATCCCGTGGCCTGGGCTTCACCGCCCGGACCATGGAGATCTTCGACCAGCGCGGCCTGCTCTCCCGCTTCGGGGACATCGAGATCAGCAACGTGGGCCACTTCGGTGGCCTGCCCGTCGACTTCGGGGTCCTCAGGGGCGCCCACCAGGCGGCCAAGACCATCCCGCAGTCCGCCACCGAGACCGTGCTGGAGGAGTGGGCGACCCAGCTCGGCGCGGACATCCGCCGCAGCCACGAACTCCTCTCCGTCACCGACAAGGAGGACTGCGTCGAGGTCGAGGTGCGGGGGCCGGAAGGCGTCCACACCCTGCGCGCCGACTACCTGGTCGGCTGCGACGGCGGCCGATCCACCGTACGCAAGGCCGCCGGGTTCGACTTCCCCGGCACCGCCGCGACCATGGAGATGTTCCTCGCCGACGTCAAGGGCATCACCCTCGCCCCGCGCATGATCGGCGAGACCCTGGCCGGCGGCATGGTGATGGTCGGCCCGCTGCCCGGCGGCACGACCCGGCTGATCGTCTGCGAGCGCGGCACCCCGCCGCAGCGCCGCGAGACGCCGCCGAGCTGGCAGGAGGTCGCGGACGCCTGGCAGCGGCTCACCGGCGACGACATCTCGCACGCCGAGCCGGTCTGGGTCTCCTCCTTCGGGGACGCGACCCGGCACGCCACCGAGTACCGGCGCGGCCGGATCTTCCTCTCCGGCGACTCCGCCCACATCCACCTGCCCGCGGGCGGGCAGGGCATGAACACCAGCATCCAGGACTCCGTGAACCTCGGCTGGAAGCTGGCGGCGGTCGTCCGGGGCCGCGCCCCGGAGGCGCTGCTCGACACCTACCACGCCGAGCGGCACCCCGTCGGCAAGCGGCTGCTGATGAACACCCAGGCCCAGGGGCTGCTGTTCCTCAGCGGCGCGGAAGTACAGCCCCTGCGCGACGTCCTGCACGAACTCATCCGCTACCCCGAGGTCAGCAAGCACTTCGCGGCCATGGTCGGCGGCCTCGACATCCACTACGAACTCGACGGCGGCGCGCACCCGTTGCTCGGCCTGCGGCTGCCGCACGTCCCCCTCGAAGGGCCCGGTCAGCCGGCGTCGAGCACCGAGGCCCTGCGCCGCGGCCGGGGCGTGCTGCTGGACCTGGCCGACAACGCCGAGCTGCGCCGCCGGGCCGCCCCCTGGGTGGACCGCGTCGACCTCGTCACCGCCACCGTGCCCGGCCCCACCGCCGGCTGCCTCGGGGACACCAGCGCCCTGCTGCTGCGCCCCGACGGCCATGTGGCGTGGGCGGCGCCGGGCAGCTTCGCCGATCTGCCGATGGCGCTGGACCGCTGGTTCGGCCCCGCGCGCTGAACCCTCCACGGCCCCCCGGGGCCGCCCGACACCTTACGGAGACCCCATGCACAGCACGTTGATCGTGGCCCGGATGAACCCCGGCTCCAGCCAGGAGGTAGCCCGGCTCTTCCGCGACTTCGACGGCAGCGACATGCCGCACCTGATGGGCACCCGCCGCCGCCAGCTCTTCTCCTACCGCGACCTCTACTTCCACCTCCAGGACTTCGACACCGACAACGGCGGCGAGCTGATCGAGGCGGCGAAGACCGACCCGCGCTTCCAGCGGATCAGCGACGACCTCAAGCCGTTCATCGAGGCGTACGACCCGGCGACCTGGCGGTCCCCGGCCGACGCCCTCGCCACCCGCTTCTACGACTGGGAGGGACGAGGGTGAACGCCCGGCGCGAGGTCATCACCGGGGCCCGGCGGGTGGTCATCACGGGGGTCGGCGTCACCGCCCCCGACGGCATCGGGGCCAAGAGCTTCTGGAGCCTGCTGAGCGAGGGGCGCACCGCGACCCGCGGCATCACCTTCTTCGACCCCTCCGCGTTCCGCTCCCGGGTCGCCGCCGAGATCGACTTCGACCCGGAGGCGCACGGGCTGAGCCCGCAGGAGATCCGCCGGATGGACCGGGCCGCGCAGCTGGCGGTCGTCACGACGCGGGAGGCGGTCGCCGACAGCGGCCTGGACCTGACCGCGCTGGACCCGTACCGCACGGGCGTCACCATCGGCAGCGCGGTCGGCGCGACGATGGGCCTGGACGAGGAGTACCGGGTGGTCAGCGACGGCGGCCGGCTCTCGCACGTGGACCACACCTACGCGGTCCCGCACCTCTACAACTACCTGGTGCCCAGCTCCTTCGCCGCCGAGGTCGCCTGGGCGGTCGGGGCCGAGGGCGCCGCGACCGTCGTCTCGACCGGCTGCACCTCGGGCATCGACGCGGTGGGGCAGGCGGTGGAGCTGATCCGTGAGGGCTCCGCCGATGTGATGGTGGCCGGGGCGACGGACGCGCCGATCTCCCCGATCACCCTGGCCTGCTTCGACGCCATCAAGGCGACGACCCCCCGCAACGACGACGCCGAGCACGCGTCCCGGCCGTTCGACGGGACCCGTAACGGGTTCGTGCTGGGGGAGGGGTCGGCGGTCTTCGTCCTGGAGGAGCTGGAGAGCGCGCGCCGGCGCGGGGCGCACATCTACGCCGAGATCGCCGGGTACGCCTCGCGCTGCAACGCCTTCCACATGACGGGCCTGCGCGCGGACGGGGCGGAGATGGCCGAGGCGATCACCGTGGCGCTGTCCGAGGCCCGGCTGAACGCCGAGGCCGTCGACTACGTCAACGCGCACGGCTCCGGCACCAAGCAGAACGACCGCCACGAGACGGCCGCGCTGAAGAAGAGCCTCGGCGACCACGCGTACCGCACCCCGGTCTCGTCGATCAAGTCGATGGTCGGGCACTCGCTGGGTGCGATCGGGTCGATCGAGATCGCCGCGTCCGTCCTCGCCATGGAGCACCACGTGGTGCCTCCCACGGCGAACCTGCACACCCCGGACCCCGAATGCGACCTGGACTACGTGCCGTTGACGGCGCGTGAGCACCGTACGGACACGGTCCTGACCGTCGGCAGCGGCTTCGGCGGCTTCCAGAGCGCCATGGTGCTGGCCCGGCCGGAGAGGAGAGAGTCATGAGTACGGGCACGCGTACGGGCGCCCCGCGTGCGGTGGTGACGGGGCTCGGCATCACCGCCCCCAACGGGCTCGGCACCGAGGCCTATTGGGACGCGGTCCGGGTCGGCAAGAGCGGCATCGGCCGCATCACCCGCTTCGACCCCTCGCAGTATCCGGCGCGGCTGGCCGGGGAGGTGCCGGGGTTCACCGCGTCCGAGCATCTGCCGAGCCGGCTGATGGCCCAGACCGACCACATGACGCGCCTGGCCCTCGTCGCCACCGACTGGGCGCTCGCGGACGCCGGGGTGGTCCCGGCCGACCTGCCCGCGTACTCCATGGGCGTGGTCACCGCCAGCTCCTCCGGCGGCTTCGAGTTCGGCCAGGGCGAGCTGCAGAAGCTGTGGGCCGAAGGCAGCCAGTACGTCTCCGCGTACCAGTCCTTCGCCTGGTTCTACGCGGTCAACAGCGGCCAGATCTCGATCCGCAACGGCATGAAGGGCCCCAGCGGGGTCGTCGTCTCGGACCAGGCGGGCGGCCTGGACGCGCTCGCCCAGGCCCGGCGCCAGATCCGTAAGGGGACCAGCCTGGTCGTCTCCGGTTCGGTGGACGCCTCGATCTGCCCCTGGGGCTGGGTCGCCCAGCTCGCGGGCGGCCGACTCGCCACCGGGGACGACCCGGACTCCGCGTACGTCCCCTTCGACGCGGCCGCCGCCGGGCACGTCCCCGGCGAGGGCGGCGCCATCCTGATCATGGAGGACGAGGCGGCGGCCCGGGAGCGCGGTGCCACGGTCTACGGACACATCGCCGGGTACGGCTCCACCTTCGACCCGGCCCCCGGCTCCGGCCGCCCGCCGGGGCTCCGCAAGGCCATCGAACTGGCCCTGAACGACGCGGGATTGGTGCCGGGCGACATCGACGTGGTGTTCGCCGACGCGGCGGCGGTCCCGGAGCTCGACCGGGCGGAGGCCGAGGCTCTGAACGCCGTCTTCGGGCCGCGCGGGGTGCCGGTCACCGCGCCGAAGACGATGACCGGGCGCCTCTACTCGGGGGCCGCGCCCCTCGATGTGGCGACCGCCTTCCTCGCCATGCGGGAGGGGCTCGTCCCGGCCACCGTCAACGTCGAACCGGACCCCGCCCACGAGCTCGACCTGATCACCGGGCAGCCCCGGGTGCTCCCGGTCCGCAACGCCCTGGTGCTCGCCCGGGGGCACGGCGGGTTCAACTCGGCGGTCGTGGCGAGCGCGCTCTGAATTCCCGTCCCAGCAGTTGAGAGAGAAAGCGGAAGCAGACATGGACAACAACCAGACCTTCACCCTGGAGAGCCTCAAGCGCATCCTGCGCGAGGGGGCCGGCGCCGACGAGAGCGTCGACTTCGACGGCGACATCCTCGACGCGGACTTCGAGGAGCTGGGGTACGAGTCCCTGGCGATCCTGGAGACGTGCGGGCGGATCGAGCGCGAGTACGGCATCACGCTGGACGACTCGGTGGTCAGTGACGTGCGGACGCCGCGCCGCATGGTCGAGGTCGTGAACGAGCACCTGGGGCAGACGGCACCCGCCTGACCGGCCCCCGGAACCTTCCACGGCGCCCGCACCCGCACTTCCTGAACCCATCCCGTACCCCTCGCATCTCCGAAGGAGCAGTCATGCCCGGAAACGACCGACCCGTCGCCCTCATCTCCGGCGCCACAAGCGGCATCGGCCTGGCGGTGGCCCGGCTGCTGGCCACCCAGGGGCACCGCGTCTTCATCGGCGCCCGTGACGCCGAGAACGTCGCCGCCACCGTCAAGTACCTGCGCGAGGAGGGCCTGGAGGCCGACGGCACGGTGCTCGACGTGCGCTCGCCGGACTCCGTGGACACCTTCGTGCGGACGGCGGTGGAACGGTTCGGCACGGTCGACGTCCTCGTCAACAACGCGGGCCGCAGCGGCGGCGGGGTCACCGCCGACCTGGACGACGAGCTGTGGAACGACGTCATGGAGACCAACCTCACCAGCGTCTTCCGGCTGACCCGGGCCGCCCTGAACACCGGCGGCATGCGCCACAAGGACCGCGGCCGGATCATCAACATCGCCTCCACGGCGGGCAAGCAGGGCGTGGTGCTCGGCGCCCCCTACTCCGCCTCCAAGCACGGCGTCGTCGGCTTCACCAAGGCGCTCGGCAACGAGCTCGCGCCCACCGGCATCACCGTGAACGCGGTCTGCCCCGGGTACGTCGAGACGCCGATGGCGCAGCGTGTACGGGCCGGCTACGCGGCCGCGTACGACACGTCCGAGGACGCGATCATGCAGAAGTTCACCGCGAAGATCCCGCTCGGCCGCTACTCCACGCCCGAGGAGGTGGCGGGCCTGGTGGGCTACCTCGCCTCCGACACGGCGGCCTCCATCACCGCGCAGGCGCTCAACGTCTGCGGCGGCCTCGGCAACTTCTGAGCCGCGCCCCCACCCGGAAGACGACCTGAGTTCCACGACCCCCGAGGAGATGAAGAGCATGACCGACTCCCGACCGCGCGAGGTGGAGCACGAGATCACGGTCTCCGCCCCGGCCGCGGAGGTGTACCGGCTGATCGCCGAGGTCGAGAACTGGCCGCGGATCTTCCCGCCGACCATCTACGTCGACCACATCGAGCGCTCCGAGGGCGAGGAGCTCATCCGGATCTGGGCCACGGCCAACGGAGAGGCCAAGAACTGGACTTCGCGCCGCTTCCTGGACCGCGAGGCGATGCGCATCACCTTCCGCCAGCAGGTCTCGACCCCGCCCGTCGCCACGATGGGCGGCACCTGGATCATCGAGCCGCTCTCCGCCACCGAGTCGCGGATCCGGCTCCAGCACGACTACACCGCCGTGGACGACGACCCGGCCGGGCTCGCCTGGATCGAGGAGGCCGTCGACCGCAACTCGCTCTCCGAGCTGGCCGCCCTGAAGACCAACGTCGAACTGGCCACCGCTTCGGAGGAGTTGACCTTCGCCTTCGAGGACACCGTCGAGATCGCCGGCTCCGCCAAGGACGCCTACGACTTCATCAACGAGGCCGGGCTCTGGTCGGAGCGGCTGCCGCACGTGGCGGTCGTCCGGCTCACCGAGGACAGCCCCGGCCTCCAGACCCTGGAGATGGACACCCGCGCCAAGGACGGCTCCGTGCACACGACGAAGTCGTACCGGGTCTGCCTGAACGGCGAGAAGATCGCGTACAAGCAGACCACCCTGCCCGCCCTGATGAACCTGCACACCGGTGTCTGGACCTTCCGGGAGACCGGTACCGGGGTCGCCGCCACCTCGCAGCACACCGTGGTCATCCGGGCCGAGAACATCGAGAAGATCCTCGGGCCGGAGGCGGACGTCGCGCAGGCGCGGGAGTACGTGAAGGCGGCGCTCAGCACCAACAGCCGCGCCACTCTCGGCCACGCCAAGGACTACGCCGAAGCGCGGCGCTGACGCCGTGCGGGCCCCCGTCACCACGGAAGCGGACGCGGTCATCACCGCGGACGCCGACATGGAAGCGGTCATGGACACCGATGTCGTCGTCGTGGGCGCGGGCCCCGTCGGGCTGATGCTCGCCGGGGAGCTGCGGCTCGGCGGCGCCGACGTGATCGTGCTGGACCGGCTCGGCGCCCCGACGACCGAGTCCCGCGCCTCCACCCTGCACGCCCGCACCATGGAGATCCTCGACCAGCGCGGGCTGCTGGACGAGATCGGAACCCCGCCGGACGAGCCCATGGGCCACTTCGGCGGCCTCCCGCTGGACCTGCGGCTGCCGGGACCGTACCCGGGGCAGTGGAAGGTCCCGCAGACCCGTACCGAAGCTGTCCTCGGAGCCTGGGCCGTCCGGCTCGGCGCCGAGGTGCGGCGCGGCCACCGGGTCACCGGCCTGGAACAGCACCCGGACCGGGCCGTGGTCGAGGCGGCGGGGCCGGGCGGTGTGCCGGTACGGATCACGGCCCCGTACGTCGTCGGGTGCGACGGCGAGGAGTCCACCGTGCGCCGGCTCGCCGCCATCGCGTTCCCCGGGAACGACGCCGAACGGGAGCTGATCCGCGCCGACATCGCCGGAATCGACATCCGCGGCCGCCGCTTCGAACGGCTGCCGCGCGGGCTGGCCATCGCGGCCCGCAGGCCCGACGGCGTCACCCGGGTGATGGTCCACGAGTTCGGCCGTACGCCCCGCGCCGCCGAGGCCTGCTTCGCCGACATCGTGGACGCCTGGCACAACGTCACCGGCGAGGACCTGTCGGCCGGAACCTCCTTGTGGGTCAACGCGTTCGGCGATGTCTCCCGGCAGGCCGGGCGCTACCGCCACGGCCGGGTCCTCCTCGCCGGGGACGCCGCCCACGCCCAGATGCCGATCGGTGGCCAGGCCCTCAACCTGGGCCTCCAGGACGCGGTCAACCTGGGCTGGAAACTGGCGGCGGCGGCCCGCGGCCGGGCCCCGGCCCGCCTGCTGGACTCGTACCACGAGGAGCGGTACGAGGTGGGCCGCCAGGTCCTCTCCAACATCCGCGCCCAGGCCCGGCTGCTGCTCGGCGGACCGGAGGTCACGGGCCTGCGCTCGGTGATCGGCGAGCTGCTCCCGTACGAGGCGGTACGGGCCAGGCTGGCCGGGATGGTCAGCGGCCTGGACATCCGGTACGGCGGGTCGCTGACGGACGCGGGGCGGCCGGGCGGCGGCCCGCACGGGTCGGCGGGGTGGAGGCTGCCGCCGATATCCCTCAACCTACGCCCGTCCGGGGGCCTTTCGGTGTACGGCCCCGAATCCGAGGGTTCGCCCGTGCATACGGCGGCCCTGCTGCGGGGCGCCCGCGGGGTGCTGCTGGTGACGGCGGACGAGGAGGAGCGGCGGGAGCTGCTCACGGGGGTGGCCGGGCCGTTCGGCCGGAGCGTGGACGCCGTGACGGTGTTCCGGCCGGCGGGCGGGCCGGGAGATCCGAGCGGGCCGGGGGAACCGGGCGATCCGGCTGAGGTGTTCGACGGCGTGGACGCGGTCCTGGTCCGGCCGGACGGATACGTCGCCTGGGCCGGTACATCGGCAGCGGGCCTCGAAGCGGCGCTCGCCACCTGGTTCGTACGGGACGCCCAGCGCGCGCAGCCCTCCCCGGAGTCCCCGGCCTCCCCACCCCCGCCGGTCACCTCGAAGACCGCGCCCACCCAACAACACAACGCCCCACGCACCACCCCACACACCAGGTCACACATCGTCAGGAGAGAGAACATGGGCAAGCTCACCGGAAAGACGGCGCTGGTCACCGGCGCGAGCCGGGGCATGGGCCGGGCCACCGCCGAACGGCTGGCACGGGAAGGGGCGCTCGTCGCCGTCCACTACGCGACCGGCGCGGACGCGGCGGCCGAGACCGTGGAGCGCGTCGAGAAGGACGGCGGACGCGCCTTCGCGGTCCAGGCCGAGCTGGGGGCGCCCGGCGGCGTCCACGAACTCTTCCTCGGGCTCGAAGAGGGCCTCAAGGAGCGCACCGGCTCCACGGAGCTGAACATCCTGGTCAACAACGCCGGGGTGATGGGCGGGGTCGCGGCCGAGGACACGACCCCCGAGCAGTTCGACCGCATCTTCGCGGTGAACGCGAAGGCGCCCTTCTTCATCATCCAGCGGGCGCTGACCAACATCCCCGACGGCGGCCGGATCGTGAACATCTCCTCCGGCCTCACCCGGTTCGCCAACCCGGACGAGATCGCCTACGCGATGAGCAAGGGCGCCGTCGAGATGCTCGCCCTGCACTTCGCCAAGCTCCTCGGCCCGCGCAACATCACCATCAACTCCGTCGCGCCCGGCATCACCCGCAACAGCAACCCGGTCTTCGACATCCCGGAAGCCGTCACGGCCATGGCGGGGCTCTCCACCTTCAACCGGGTGGGCGAACCCGAGGACGTCGCCGACGTCATCGCCTTCCTGGTCTCCGACGACGCCCGCTGGGTCACCGGTTCGTTCGTCGACGCGAGCGGTGGCACCCTGCTGGGCTGACCCCCACCGTCCCCCCTTTTGCCCGCCTTTCCCGTCTCCGCCTCTGCCGACCCGCAGGAGCCGCCGGATCATGACCAGCTCTCCCCTCCTCCCTTCGCACACCGCACCCGCTCCGGCGCACGCCCGTTGGAGCCCCCGGATGTGGGGGCTGCTGGTCGTGCTCGCCGGCAACATGCTCATCGACGCGCTCGAAGTGTCCGTGGCGCTCGTGGCGCTGCCCGCGATCGGCACGGACCTCGGTGCGCCCCTCACCACGATGCAGTGGACCATCACCGGATTCGCCGTCGGTTTCGGCGGCCTGATGCTGTTCGGCGCCCGTGCCGTGGCGCTGCTGGGGCGGCGCCGGGTCTACCTTGCCGCCCTCGTCGGCTTCGCCGCCGCCTCACTGGTCGGCGCCCTCGCCGAGGACCCCTCGCTCCTCACCGCCACCCGGGTGGTGAAGGGCTTCTGCGCGGCGCTGACCGCTCCGACCGGGCTCGCGATCATCGCGACCGCCTTCCCCGAGGGCCCGCAGCGAAACCGGGCCCTCTCCGTGTACACCCTCTTCGGCGCCGGAGGATTCACGGCAGGACTTCTGCTCTCCGGCTGGCTGACCGGCTTCAGCTGGCGGCTGACATTCGCCTTCCCGGCCCCGGCGGTCCTGGTGCTGTTCGTCCTGGGGCTGCGGCTGATCCCGGGGGCGGGGGAGGAGGACGGAGGGGGGCCGCCACCGGGCACGGGCGGCGGCGGGGCGGGCCGGCCACCCGGCATCACTCCCGGCGGCGGGGCGGGCCGGCCACCCGGCATCACTCCCGGCGACGGGGCGGGCCGGCCACCCGGCACCACGGCCGGCAACCAGTCGGGCCGCCCGCCCCGCCCACCTCTCCGGCGTTACGGCTTCGCGAGCGCGGCCGCGTTCCTGGCCGGCCTGCTCGCCCTGGTCCAGGGCATCACCTCCGTACCCGCGCACGGCTGGGCCGACCTCCGCTCGACCGGGCTGCTGGCCCCGGCCGCAGGACTGCTCGCCCTCTTCGTCGCCCTCGAACGTGCCTCTGCCCACCCACTCATCCGCTTCGAAGCCCTCCGCAGCCGCGCGATGATCCGCTCGGCGCTCGGCGCGGCCTGCCTCAACGGCTCCTACCTGGGGCTGCTGTTCGTCCTGACCCACCAGCTCCAGAGCCTGGCGGGCTGGTCCCCGCTGCGGACCGCGGCCGCCTTCCTGCCGGCCGCCGCTCCCCTCGTGGTGACCGCGCTGTTCTCCGGGCGGATCGTCGCCCGCTTCGGCGCACCGCGTCTGATCGCCGCCGGGGCGCTCCTCCCGTTCGCCGGGTACCTGCTGCTCCTGCGCACGCCCTGGCCACCGGCGTACGCCACCGGAATCCTGCCCACGATGCTGCTGGTGGGAGCCGGGTTCGTGCTCTCCTTCGCCGCGCTGAACAGCCAGGCGACCTCCCAGCTCCCGCCCGCCGAAAGGGGCGCGGGCAGCGGCCTCTACCAGACCGCCGTGCAGGTGGGCGCCGCGCTCTCGGTGGCCCTCGTGGCCGCGCTGATCACCGGGTCCGCGCCACCGGCGGGGGCGGCCCCGGCCGAGTTCGCCGAGGCCTGCCGCCCGGCGCTGACCCTGGTCGCCGCGGTCGGCGGCCTCGGCCTGCTCACCGCCCTCACCGGCCTGCGCTCCCGGAGTACGGGACCGCCCTGACCGGCCGCGGGGAGCGCGGGCCCACCGCACGTACGCCCCCGCCCCGGCCCTCGGACCCCAGGGACACCCATGGACACCGCGCACGCCCCCGCCCCCGATCCTGTCCCCACCCGTCCCGCCCCCGGTCACGTGGACGTCTGGCTCGTACGCCCGCCGCTGCCCGGCCGTCCGCCCGCAGACCACCACGCTCCCCGGCCCCCCGGACTCAGCACCGCTCTCCGGCCCCCCGGACTCAGCGCCGCCGAACTCCGGCGCGCGGCCTCCTTCGCGCGTCCTGCCGACCGGGCCGCCTACGCGACCGCGCACACGGCGCTGCGGCAGCTGCTGGGCGGCTACCTCGACCGGCCGCCTTCCGCCCTCACGTTCGTACGGGAGCCCTGTCCCGGCTGCGCGGGGCCGCACGGCCGCCCCGCCGTGGTCCAGGCCGGCGGCGGACCGCCCCTGCACTTCTCCCTGGCGCACAGCCGGGGTCTGATCGCCGTCGCGGTCGCCCCGCGCGTGATCGGGGTCGACGTCGAACGGCTGCCGTCCCTGGAGACCGTCGAGGCGTGCGCCCGCGCACTGCACCCCGGGGAGCAGGCGGAGCTGGCAGCCGCGCCGCCGGGCGAGCGCCGGGCGCACTTCGGCCGGCTGTGGACCCGGAAGGAGGCGTACCTCAAGGCCCTGGGCACCGGCCTGTCCCGCCACCCGCGCACCGACTACCTGGGCTCCGACCTCCGTCGCAGGCCCGCCCGCTGGGCGGTCCTGGACCTGCCCGCCGGGCCGGAGCACGCGGCGGCGATCGCGGTGCCCGGCGACCGCCCGGACCACGTCACCGTCCGGTGGCTGCCCGCCGAACTCCCGTACGGCGAAGGCGCCCCGGGCGCGAACCCCGGCAGCACGGTCACCCGAAGCCCACGTTCCGGCAGCACGATCACCCGAAGCTCACGTTGAGGAGCGTGCACCCATGTCGACCGACGAGAAGACCACCCCCGAGACCACTGCCCCCCAGGCCGCCACCTCCCAGGCCACCGCCCCCCGTCCGCCCGCACGTGGCCACTGGACGGCCATGGAGCGCCTGGAGGAGCTCGGCCTGATCAAGGAGGAGGTCAGGAAGGGCCCCGATCCGCTGGCCACCGAGCGCCAGCACGCCAAGGGCAAACTGACCGCCCGAGAACGGATCGACCTGCTCCTCGACGAGGGCACGTTCAACGAGGTCGAGCCGTTGCGCAGACACCGGGCCACCGGCTTCGGCCTGGAGGACAAGCGCCCCTACACGGACGGGGTCATCACCGGCTGGGGCACGGTCCACGGGCGGACCGTCTTCCTGTACGCGCACGACTTCCGGATCTTCGGAGGGGCGCTGGGCGAGGCGCACGCGGCCAAGATCCACAAGATCATGGACATGGCCCTGGCCGCCGGGGCCCCGCTGGTCTCGCTCAACGACGGTGCGGGCGCCCGGATCCAGGAGGGCGTCTCCGCGCTCGCCGGGTACGGCGGCATCTTCCTCCGCAACACCAAGGCGTCCGGCGTGATCCCGCAGATATCGGTCATGCTCGGCCCGTGCGCGGGCGGCGCCGCCTACTCGCCGGCGCTGACCGACTTCGTCTTCATGGTCCGCGGGATCTCGCAGATGTTCATCACGGGTCCGGACGTCGTGCGGTCCGTGACGGGCGAGGAGATCACCCAGAACGGGCTGGGCGGAGCCGATGTCCACGCGTCGGCCTCCGGCGTGGCGCACTTCGCGTACGACGACGTCCGCGCCTGCATGGAGGACGTCCGCCACCTGCTGTCGCTGCTGCCGGCCAACAACCGGGACCTGCCCCCGGGCGGACCGACGACCGACCCGGCGGACCGGCTCACCGACCGGCTGCTGGAGCTGGTGCCCGACGATCCGCAGCGGGTCTACGACATCCGGACCGTGATCGAGGAACTCGTCGACGACGGCGACTACTTCGAGGTGCACCCGGCCTGGGCCACCAACATCGTCTGCGCCCTGTCCCGGATGGGCGGCGAGGTCGTGGGGATCGTCGCGAACCAGCCCATCTCCTCGGCGGGGGTGCTCGACATCAACGCCTCCGAGAAGGCGGCGCGGTTCGTGCAGTTCTGCGACGCGTTCAACATCCCCCTGGTCACGCTGGTCGACGTGCCGGGCTTCCTGCCGGGCGTGGACCAGGAGCACAACGGGATCATCCGGCGGGGCGCGAAGCTGCTCTACGCGTACTGCAACGCCACGGTCCCCCGGATCTCCCTGGTCCTGCGCAAGGCCTACGGCGGCGCGTACATCGTCATGGACTCCCGCTCCATCGGCACCGACCTCGCGCTCGCCTGGCCCTCGAACGAGATCGCCGTCATGGGCGCGGAGGGCGCGGCCAACGTCATCTTCCGCCGCGAGATCAACGCCGCCGACGACCCGGAGGCGGTGCGGCAGCAGAAGATCAAGGAGTACCAGGTCGAGCTGATGCACCCCTATTACGCGGCCGAACGCGGGCTGGTGGACGACGTGATCGACCCGCGCCAGACCCGGCGGATCATCATCCGGTCGCTGGCGATGCTGCGCCACAAACACGCCGACCTGCCGTCGCGCAAGCACGGCAACCCGCCGCAGTGAGCGCGTACGGCGGGGAGACCGCCACAGTGAGGGCGTCGGGCGGCCAGGCCACCGCAGTCACCGTGCCCGGCGGACAGTCCACCGCAGTGAGTGCCCACTGCGAGGAGACCACCACGGTCACCGCGCCCGGCGTAGGGACCGCCGCATTGACCGTGCCCGGCGGGGAGACCGCCACCACCTTCCGGATCGTGCGGGGGCAGCCCACCGCGGCCGACCTCGCCGCCCTGACCGCGGTCCTGCTGAGCCGGATGGCGGCAGCGCATCCGTACGGGGACGACTGCGCGGGCCCCTCGCGCACGGCCGGCTGGCGGCGCCCGGAGCGGGCGGCCCCGCACCGGGACCCGCGCGGCTGGCGGGCGTCGGGGAGCGGTACGGGCTGAGCCGGACCCCGACCACGGGCCGCCCCTCCGCCTCCCCCAACGCCCTTCCGTGCGAAAGGAGTTCCGATGCCCCAGCTGTCGCCGACCGCCCCCGCCCCAGCCCCAGCCACTGCCACGGCCCCCGCCCCAGCCACTGGCCCCGACCCTGCCATCGTCTCCGCCCCCACCACCCCCGTACCGCAGATCCGCGCGACCACCCTGCACGCCGCCGGCCTCACCCTGTCCGCCCTGCTCGCCGAGCCGGTGGACGTGGCGCCGCGTGCCGTCCTCGTCGCCCTGCACGGGGGAGGCATGCGCGCCGGCTACTTCGACAGCCGGGCCCGCCCCGGTCTCTCGCTCCTCGCCCTGGGGGCCCAGCTCGGCTACACCGTGCTCGCCGTCGACCGCCCCGGTTACGGACTCTCCGCCGCACGGCTGCCCCGCGGCATGGCCCTGGAGGACGCGGCACCGGTACTGCGGGCCGCGCTGGCGGACTTCTCGACGCGGTACGCCACCGGGGCCGGGCTGTTCCTCGTCGCCCACAGCTACGGGGGCAAGCTCGCGCTGGCGGCCGCCGACGCGTCCGGTGGCCCGACCGGTGGCCCGCCCGGCGACGCATTCGGTGACGCGCTGATCGGCCTGGACATCTCCGGGCTCGGCAACCGCCTCGCCGTCGCCCCGCACCAACTCCCCGGCCCCGGCGGTCAGGGCGAGTGGCGCAAGCACTGGGGCGCCCTGCGTCTCTACCCGCCGGACGCCTTCCGGCTGGGGCAGGCGCTCCTCTCCCCGGTCCCGGAGACCGAGGCGGCGCAGGGGCCGTCGTGGCCGGAGCGGTATCCGGAGCTCGCCGCACGGGTACGGGTCCCCGTCCGGTTCACGTTCGCCGAGCAGGAGCAGTGGTGGCGGCACGACGAGGAGGCGGTGGCGGACCTGACCCGGCCCTTCGCGTCGGCCCCGGTGCGCGTCGACCGCCAGCCCGACGCGGGCCACAACATCAGCCTCGGCTGGGCGGCCCGCACGTACCACCTGCGGGTCTGCGGATTCCTGGAGGAGTGCCTCCTCGCACGCGACGCGGCTCTCCCGCAGCGTCGGCCTGCGGGGGCGGCCGTATGAACACGGGAGGCGCCATGCAGTACCTCATGCTCGACCACGACCCCACCCCGCTGCGGCCACCACGGCAACCGCTGCCGCCGCTGCAACCCCTGGCACCGGACCCGCCGGCGTATCCGCCGCGGGCGGCCGCGGGCCCCCCGCGCCCGGCGCGTCCGTCGGGGACCGTGCGGCCCGCCCTGCTGGCCGGGGAGGATCTGGACGCCCCTGACCAGCACATATTCCGGGGGACCGACTGAGCTACGCCGACGAGTCCACCCGTGCGCGATGGCTCTCGCCGTCGGAGAGGAAGCCCGCCAGCTCCCGCGCCTCCTCGCCGACAGCGGTCCGTTCGGCGCGGGACAGCGGCCGCAGCGGAGTGACCGCCACGGTGTCCCGGCGAGGGCCCGCGCCCGTCTCCGCCTCCACGTCCCAGGTCGCGGAGACCCGGCCGTCGACCAGGACGACCCGGATACCGGCGACCGACAGGCCCCGGTCGGCGTCGTCGATGATCCGGGTGCGGTCGTCGTAGCCGAGGATCGCGTTGTCGAACGCCGGCAGGAACCGTACCGGCGCGGGAGTGTCGCCGTCCGGGCGCGGCGCGTCGGGGAGGTCCAGCAGTTCCCGGCCGCGCTCGTCGCGGAAGGTGACCAGCTCCCCGCGGAGCGCGGCGACCGCGCCCGGCAGCCCGGCGAGACCGGACCAGGCGCGTACGTCGGCGGTGGCGGCGGGCCCGTACGCCGCGAGGTAGCGCCGTACGATCTCCTGCCCCACCGGGTCCGAACCGTCGTCCGGGGGCAGCGGGTCGACCTCGCGCCCCAGCCAGGAGGAGACCAGGGCGTTGCGCACCCCCGCCTTCGTCCGCCACATCCCGCGCGGCGGCAGCTGCACCATCGGCAGGACACCGGCGACGAGCATCTCGCCGAGCGGCCGCGTCCCCGGCTCCGGCCAGCGGTCGGCGACCGCGCGGGCGAGCTCGGCCATGGAGCGGGGCTCGCCGTCGGCCAGTACCGCCCGCCCCGCCGCCGCGAGTTCGTCGAGGTCGACCCCGGCGAGCTCGTGGCTGTAGACCCCGAGCACCCGCTGTCGCAGCATGGCGTTGTGGCGGGCCCGCCAGGCGAGGACGTCCTCCGCGGTGACGAGGTGCACGGTCCGGCGCATGAGGTGGGTCCGTACGACGTGCCGTCCGGTCAACAGGCCGTTGAGCGTGCCCGGTTGGAACCCGCGCAGCCGTGACCAGAGCCCGGTGAAAGGCTCCTGCGGCTCCTGCGCCTGCAACCCGCAGAGGTGCGAGACGGCGTCGAGAGCCGGCAGGTCGGCCCGGTCGAGCAGCAACTGCCTTGCCAGCGTGGCCCGGTTGAGCGCGCGGCCGTCGAGAACAGGCGTACGGGCGGCGGGCTTTCGACTGACAGGCTCTCGGCCGGCAGTCTTGCGGCCGGCGGGCGAACGGCTCACGTCGAGGTCTGCCCGTCGATCGCCTCGCGGAGGATGTCCGCGTGCCCGGCGTGCTGGGTCGTCTCGGCGATGACGTGGATCAGCACGCGGCGGACGCTGCGTACGGCTCCGGGTTCGTTCCAGGGCGCCTCGGGCAGCGGATGCGTGACGGACAGGTCGGTGAGGGAGGCGACGGCCTTCTCGGTTCGGGTGGCGACCTCCTCGTACCGCGCGAGAATGCCGGCCAGGGTCTCACCGGGCAGCACCTGGAAGTCGTTCTGCCGGTCGATGGCCCACTGCGGGTACGCGCGCGCGGTACCGGCCCCGAAGTCCTCCCAGGTCACACCCTCGGGCAGATCGAAGGACATCGCGGAGGGGCCCTCGACGACGAAGCGCAGCCAGCTCTCCTCGGTGGAGGCGACGTGCTTGACCAGCCCGCCCAGGCAGAGCGCGCTGGCGGTCGGCCGCTCGGCGATCTGCTCGTCGCTGAGCCCCCGCACGGTACCGATCAGGGCGCCGCGCGCGTCGGCCAGCTCGGCGAGGAGGTCGGCGCGCTCGTCGTCGTGGGCGAGGGCGGGTGAGGTGGGCTCGGGGGAAGTCATCGGGATCGGACCTTTCGCTTCGTACGCGTTCTCGGCTCGTACGCGTTTCTCGGGCACGGATCCACCATCCCAAGAGAAGCGGACAGGTTGTGTCCGCTACTCCGTGCACCATGGATGTCATGCCGAAGACTTCAGCGCGGCTGCTGTCGCTGCTCTCCCTGCTCCAGGCGCGCCGGGACTGGCCGGGTGCGCTGCTGGCCGAACGGCTGGACGTCAGCCCGCGTACCGTACGCCGCGATGTGGACCGGCTGCGTGAGCTGGGCTACCCGGTCGTGGCCATGAAGGGCCCGGACGGCGGCTACCGCCTCGACGCGGGTACGGAGCTGCCGCCGCTCCTCTTCGACGACGAGCAGGCCGTGGCCCTGGCGGTGGCGCTCCAGATCGCGACCACCACCGGCGCGGGCATCGAGGAGGCGGCGGCCCGCGCGCTGAACACGGTCCGCCAGGTCCTGCCCACCCGGCTGCGCCACCGCGTCGACACCCTCCGGGTCACCGCAGTCGACCGCCCGGCGATCCGGCCGGAACCGCAGGTGGACAGTGATGTGCTGATGGCGGCCGACGGGCTGGTGCACCGGGAGGTGCACGACGTCCTGCCGCTGAGGACGACGTACTCCCTGACGGCGCACGGCCAAGAGCTCTCCGAACTCCTGGACGCCCTCTCGGACTGGGGCCACCGCCGCCTGGAGAGGCTCACCGAACCCCAGTCGGCGTCCTGACGCACCAAGCCCCCTTCCTTCACCTCACCCCGCCCCGGCAGCCCTCCGACCGCCCTCCACCAGGATCGGCCCGCCGCCGGCCGTTGCCCAGTACCCACAAAAAGGTGGCTACCGCCCACGGACCACGACTGGCCCCGTTGGGCTGCGAGTTGGTGGGGGCGACGGCATGGATGGCCGAGAGCGTCAGCCCAGCACGGGGTTGCCCAGGAGATTCGCGTCCCCGCAAGGCCAGGGCCCCTCTGCCAGGGGTCCCAGCGGGCTGTGGAAGGTGAGAACCTCGCTGCCCAGTGACACGACCACGCGCCCCTCCCTCAACAGCAGGGTGCGGCCCATGGCGTCCCGGCTGTCATCCATCGCGAACAACTCGTGTGCCTTCAGGCCCGCGTCGACGGCGAGGAGTTTGCCGTCACGCCAGAACACCACGGTGCCCTCGCGGTCCATCGCCGGAAAGGACGTGCAGTACCCCGTCAGCGGAGGCCCGTCCACGAGTGTGCTGTCCGGCGCCAGCCGCCGGAACCGGGACGTGGACGGCAGGTGGTTCGCCAGCTCAGGGCCACAGATGGTGCCCCGGCCGTCCGCGAGCATCGCGCCATGACTGGCCCACCGGGCTGTCGTGCCGCCATCACGGTCGTAGCGACCTGTGGTGAACTCTCCATATCCCTGGGACCCGATCAAGAACTCGCCCGGACCGGCTATCGCCTTCCGGCCCGTGGGAGCGGGTGAGGTGGCCGAGACGATCGCGCCACCGGCCAGGTCCAGGAAGAAGGTTCTCCCGAGTCCTCCCCGGGCATCGGCGAAACTGACCGCGACCCTGTCGCCCGAGACCAGCAGCGGCTCCCAGTGATCGACACCCACTTCATCCGGCACCCAGGGCCGCAGAGGACGTACCTCCCAGCCGGTCTCCACCCCCACCCCCAGCACGCCTGGATGAGATACGGCGCCGAGTGCGATCGGCGTCGACCACAGGCAGTCGCCCTCCCACGTGTACCGGGCGACGCGGGGTGAGGGGGAAGCGGGTTGTCCGTCCTCCGACATCCGCAGCATGCGGGACGCGCCGGCCCAGGTGATGCAGAACCCGTCGTCGAGCAGGACGAACGCGCTGACCTCCTCCCCGGCCTTGCGCGCCGGGACGACACTCCGGTGGGTGGATCCGTCGGGGAGGAAGCCCTCCAGAGTCCGGCCGCCCTGATGTGGGTACGCGACCCAGAGCGTGCCGTCCGCCGAAAGCCGGGACTGAGGCCGCCCCGTCCCGGCGTACGCGCGCTGCCAGGCCGCCGCGCCCCCAGGTCCACCATCGTCACGACCGTCTCCAGCGGGCTCACCCCGTAGCTGGTCACATACAGCGGCCGGACGCATCCTGTGCGGCCACGGACCGGACCTGGCCCGGCATGGCGACGCGGGAGGAGAGAGTCATGCAGCCGCATCCTGCGTGGCACGCGACACTTTTGCAAGCATGTGCTTGCAATAGTTAGCATGGGTGTGCAGTATCGAGTCATGGCATCACTCAACGTCGGCAATCTCGGTGAGTACCTCCGGGAGCAGCGCCGTGCCGCGCAGCTCTCGCTGCGGCAGCTCGCCGAGGCCGCCGGGGTGTCGAACCCGTATCTCAGCCAGATCGAGCGGGGCCTGCGCAAGCCCAGTGCGGAAGTGCTGCAGCAGGTCGCCAAGGCGCTGCGGATCTCGGCCGAGACCCTCTACGTACGGGCGGGAATCCTCGACGAGCGGGAGCGGGAGGAGCTGGAGACGCGGGCGGTCATTCTGGCCGATCCGTCGATCAACGAGCGGCAGAAGAACGTCCTGCTGCAGATCTACGACTCCTTCCGTCGCGAGAACGGGTTCGTGCCCGAGCCGGACGGGACGGACGAGACGCCCGGGGTGGACGAGACGCTCAAGGCAGATGCCAGGAAAGACGACAACCCTCACAGCTAGCAGCTGGTTCTGATGATCCGGGAGGACCACAGTCATGGCCATCACCGATGACCTGCGTAAGACCCTCGCCGACCGCACCCCCCTCTACTTCGCCGCCGGCACCGCCGACCTGGCCGTGCAGCAGGCGCGTAAGGTCCCGGCGCTGATCGAGCAGCTGCGGGCCGAGGCGCCCGAGCGGTTCGAGGCCGTACGCAACACCGACCCCAAGGTCGTGCAGGAGAAGGTGACCACGCAGGCCAAGGAGGCCCAGGCCACCGTGCAGGCGAAGGTCACCGAGGTGTTCGGTTCGCTCGACGCCGCCGACCTCAAGAAGCTGGGCGAAAGTGCTCAGGACCTGGCGCTGCGCAGCGTGGGCATCGCCGCCGAGTACGCGGTCCGGGCCCGGGAGACGTACGAGAAGGTCGCCGAGCACGGCGAGCAGGCCGTGCGGACCTGGCGCGGCGAGACGGCCGACGAGATCGTCGAGATCGCCGCCGTCGTGGAGGCCGAGCCGAAGGCCGCGCCCGCCCCGAAGCCCGCGACGAAGAGCGAGCCCAACCCGGCTGCTGCCGTGAAGCCGACGGCGGTCAAGCCCGCGCCCGCCGCGAAGCCCGCCACGCCGGCCAAGGTTGCTCCCGCCGGGACGAAGCCCGCGCCCGCCGAGGCCAAGGCCGCGCCCGCCAAGAAGGCTCCCGCCCCGCGCAAGCCCGCCGCCAGGAAGACCACGCCGCCCGCCGGGAAGTGAACCCGACGGGTCTGTTCGGTACGTACGAGTGACCGGGGCGCGGGGCGGGCACCTTTACCGGTGGCCGGTTCGTTGTCCCGGTACCTTGGCCGCAGGGCGCTCATCCACTCACTAGGCGGTACACACCATGTTGCTCTCAGGATTCGGCACACTCCTCCAGCTGCTCTACCTGGGCATGCTGGTGCTGGCCGTGGTCGCCTTCGTCTTCGCGGCGACCGCCCGGGAGGACGCGTACCGTGCCGCCGACAAGAAGAAGAAGTCCTTCTGGCTGGTCATCCTCGGCGTCGCCGTCGCCGTGAACCTGCTCATCCCCATGCTCTTCCTCCAGCTCGCGGGTGTGGTCGCGTCGATCGTGTTCATGGTCGACGTGCGGCCCGCGCTCAAGGAGGTCTCGGGCGGTGGCGGCGGAGGCCGCCGGGACGGTTCCAGCAGTGACGGGCCCTACGGGCCGTACAACGGCGGGCGCTGAGCGCTCGCGGCAGGAGCGGTAGCGGGAGCGGTCGATACGGGGCCGGGGCGCGAGGCGCTCCGGCCCCGTCGCCGTATCCGCTCCGGGTCGCGGCCCAGCAGCAGCACCGCCACGTCGTCCGTCAGCTCGCCGCCGTTCAGCTCCCGCACCTCGGCGACCGCGGCCTCCAGCAGGTCCTCGCCCGTCAGCCCCTGCTCCAGCCGGCTGTTGACCATCGCGACCATGCCGTCCTGGCCGAGCCGCTGACTGCTGCCCGCGCCGACGCGGCCCTCGATCAGCCCGTCCGTGTACATCATCAGGCTCCACTCCCCGCCCAGCTCGACCTGGCGGCGCGGCCACCGGGCGCGCGGCAGCAGCCCGAGCGCCGGGCCGCCGTCCTCGTACGGGAGCAGCCGTGCCGGCCGGCCGTGGCGGGCCAGCAGCGGCGCGGGGTGGCCGGCCAGGCAGAGTCCGGCGCGGCGCCCGTCGGGGGCGATGTCGACGGTGCAGAGCGTCGCGAAGATCTCCTCGCTCTGCCGTTCGTGCTCCAGCACCTGCTGGAGCGTGGAGAGCAGCTGATCGCCGCAGAGCCCGGCCAGCGTCAGGGCCCGCCAGGCGATCCGCAGCTCGACGCCGAGCGCCGCCTCGTCCGGGCCGTGCCCGCAGACGTCGCCGATCATCGCGTGGACCGTGCCGTCCGGGGTGCGCACGGTGTCGTAGAAGTCGCCGCCCAGGAGGGCACGGCTGCGGCCCGGCCGGTAGCGGGCGGCGAAGCTCAGGTCGGAGCCCTCCAGGAGCGGGGTGGGCAGCAGGCCGCGTTCCAGCCGGGCGTTCTCCTGGGCGCGCAGCCCGGACTCCGTCAGCTGGTGCTGGGCGATGTCGGCCCGCTTGCGCTCGACGGCGTACCGGATCGCGCGGCTCAGCACCCGCGCGTCCAGCTCGCCCCGGAAGAGGTAGTCCTGCGCCCCGACCCGTACCGCCTCGGCCGCCAGCTCCGTGTCGTCCTGCGCGGTGAGCACGAGGACCGCGTGGAGCGGGGCGATCCGCAGTACGTGGGTGAGGACGGCCAGCTCGTCGGCCCGGCCGGGGGCGGGCACCGGGCGGTGCTCGGCGCCGGGCGCGGCGGTGGTGGAAGCGGCGGTGGGCGTGGCCGTGGTGGAGCTGGCCGGCACGGGCAGTGCGAGGTCCAGCAGGATGCAGTCGACGTCGTCGGTGAGCAGCCGCCCCGCCTCGGTGAGGTTGCGGGCCGTACGGATACGGACCCGGGTTCCGGCCGCTGCCGAGAGTTCGGGTCCCGTGATGCTGCCCGCCGGGTCGTCCTCGATCACCAGGACGGTGAGGTCGCCGCCATGGTTGGTCTCCGCAGCGGGAACGTCGCGCTGCTGCGGTACGGGCACGGGTACGGGCATCGGTTCGGGTTTCCTTCCCTCCCCCCGAGGGCGCGGCGGGACGACGATCGACGATCCGCCAGACGGGGACGATAGCGGTCGACGGCGGGGGAACGGAATGGCGCACAGGGATCGGCCCCTGTCATATGCGCCGTCATAAGCCGCGTCCTGGCACGGATCCGGCGGGATGGGGCACGGCGGGGGCGGGGGAGAGGCCATGACAAACATCACCCGCGCACGCCCGCGCCCACCCCTGCCGCGTGGCGCCGCTCACGTTCCTCAGGAGGGAGTGCGTGAGGGAAGGAGAGGAAGGAGAAGATCCCTCGGGCCGGGGGAGAGGGTCCCTCGGCCGAGGGGAGCAGGGAGGCCGAGCCCCTACTTGTCCGGCCGGACCACACCGAGGATCTTCATCGACCCGGCGCCCGCCGGCGTGACATGGCGGCCTGGGCGCGGGGAGTGCACGATCGTGCCGTCGCCGACGTACATCGCGACATGGCTGGCGTCGGCGTGGTAGATGATCAGGTCGCCGGGGCGCATGTCCTTGATGTCGATGCGCGGGAGCAGCCGCCACTGCTCCTGCGAGGTGCGCGGGATCGGCCGGCCCGCCGCCGCCCAGGCCTTCATGGTGAGCCCCGAGCAGTCGTACGAGCCCGGGCCCGTGGCCCCCCATACGTACGGCTTGCCGATCTGCGCGGTCGCGAAGGCTATGGCCGCCTTGCCGGCCGCGCTCGCCTCGCCGCTGATGGCCTCGACGTCCTGGACCGGGCGGGTGGCGAGCCAGGCGGACTGGGCCCTGTTCGCGGCCTCCTGCTCCAGCTGGCGGAGCCGGGCGCGCTCCTCCGTCTCCAGCTCCGATTCGAGCTTCTCCGCCGCGGCTATCCGGGCGTTGATCTTCTTCTTGGCCTTGGCCTGCTTGACCCGGTTCGTCTCAAGCTTGTGCCAGTTGCTGCTCGCGTCCTGGGTATACGTCTCCAGGTCCTCCTGGGTCCGGTTCAGCTCGGCCAGGACCGTCTTGTTCGCCTGCTGGCTGGTGCGGACCTTGTTGACGCCGTCGAGGAAGAGCTGGGGGTCGTCGCTGAGGACCAGTTGGGCGCCGGGGGGCAGGCCGCCGTTGCGGTACTGCTCGCGCGCCTGGGCGCCGGCGCGGTCCTTCAGCTCGGCTATGCGGGCCTGGCCGTCGACGATCGCCTTGGCCAGCTTCACGATCTCGCCGGACTGCTTCTTCGTCTGCTCCTCGGCGAGGTTGTACGCGTCCGTCGCCGCCGCGGCCTGCCGGTAGAGCGTCTCGATCTGCTCGCGGACCTTTTCGAGGTCCTTCTCGGACGACGGCCCCGGCGAAGAGGGGGCGGAGGCGGAGGGGGACGGTGTCGAGTCCGGCGTCGGGGCGGCCATCGCCTGGACCGGAACGGTCAGCAGGCTCAGCGCACAGACCAGCGTGATGGCCGCGGCGGCGCAGTGGCGTCGGTTCACGAGCTCCCCCAGCAAGAACGAAATCAAGACAAAAGCAACAGAAGCCGGATAGCGTGCATCTGACTTACCATCAGTAACGTTCAGGCGACGTCGCGATCGTGCCATGTCGTCCCGTAAAGCAACAGAGGCAGTCGGTGTCCGGCGCCTCGCGATCCCCACCCCCAGGACGAACGGCACGCAGTCGGCGTTCCCGTCGTTCCCCGGAAGAGCATACTTTCGCCCTGTCGGGTGATCGTTCAGCGGCCGTCGGGCCGCAGGGCGTCCCACGCGACGGTGACCTCGCCCTGGCGCCACCGCCGTACGCCGTCCGTCACCGGCCAGTCGGCCGACAGCGCCCGCACCGCGGCGATCCAGCGCTGCCGGGCGCCGAGCGACGCATAGGGGGAGGCCGCCGCCCAGGCCCGGTCGAAGTCGCGCAGGAACGCGTGGACCGGCTCGCCCGGAACGTTCCGGTGGATCAGCGCCTTCGGCAGCCGCTCCGCGAGATCGGAGGGGCGTTCCAGCGAGCCGAGCCGGGTCGCGAAGCTGACCGTGCGCGGCCCCTCGGGCCCCAGCGCCACCCAGACGTGCCGGCGCCCGATCTCGTCGCAGGTCCCCTCGACCAGGAGCCCGCCGGGGGCGAGCCGGGAGCACAGCCGCGCCCAGACCTCGGCGACCTGGTCCTCGTCGTACTGCCGGAGCACGTTCGCGGCCCGGATGAGCGTGGGCCGCTCCTCCAGCGGGATCTCGAAGCCGCCGTGGACGAAGGTGAGCCCCTCGCGCTCGTACGGCTTCGCCGCGGCGACCCGCTCCGGGTCGATCTCGATGCCCGCCACGGCGGTGCGGGGTTCGGCGGTACGCAGCCGGGCCAGGAGTTCGACGGCGGTCCAGGGGGCGGCCCCGTACCCGAGGTCGACGGCCACGGGGGCGTCGGCGCGGCGCAGGGCGGGGCCGTGCACGGCGGCGATCCAGCGGTCCATGCGGCGCAGCCGGTTCGGGTTGGTGGTCCCGCGGGTGGCGGTGCCGATGGGGCGCTGGCGCATGCGGTGAGCGTATGCGACCGGGAAGGGCGGGCGTCCGCAGGATGCCGCCTCCCCCCGCGCGTCCGTAATGATTTGGCAAAGAGGAAATGAAAGGCGGAATTCCGCTGTTCTCGCCCTTCGGAGGGCCCCGCGCCCCGTCGAGGCATGCCCTGAGTGAGGAGGACCGACGACGTGAGCCAGTACGTCTCCCGGCTCGGTTCCACCCGGACCGGCCCCCGCATCAGGTTCCCCGGCGGCTTCCCCGGGTCCTCCCGCAAGCCGCGGCGCATCGCGATGCTCTCCGTGCACACCTCCCCGCTCCACCAGCCCGGCACGGGCGACGCGGGCGGGATGAACGTCTACATCGTCGAACTGGCCAAGCGCCTCGCCGCGATCAACATCGAGGTCGAGATCTTCACCCGGGCGACCACCGGCTCGCTGCCCCCCGAGGTCGAGCTCGCCCCCGGTGTCCTGGTCCGGCACGTCGACGCCGGGCCGTACGAGGGGCTCGCCAAGGAGGACCTGCCCGCGCAGCTCTGCGCCTTCACGCACGGTGTGATGCAGGCCTGGGCCGGTCAGCGCCCCGGCTACTACGACCTGGTGCACTCCCACTACTGGCTCTCCGGCCAGGTCGGCTGGCTCGCCGCCCAGCGCTGGGGCGTCCCGCTCGTGCACGCCATGCACACCATGGCCAAGGTGAAGAACGCCGCGCTCGCCGAGGGCGACACCCCCGAGCCGGCCGCGCGCGTCATCGGCGAGACCCAGATCGTCCACGCCTCCGACCGGCTGATCGCCAACACCGCCGAGGAGGCCGACGAGCTGGTCCGCTTCTACGACGCCGACCCCTCGGCCGTCGCCGTCGTGCACCCCGGCGTCAACCTGGAACGCTTCCGCCCGGCCGACGGCCGCGCCGCCGCCCGGGCCCGCCTGGGGCTGCCGCAGGACGCGCTGATCCCCCTCTTCGCGGGGCGCATCCAGCCGCTGAAGGCCCCGGACGTGCTGCTGCGCGCGGTCGCCGTCCTCCTGGACCGGGACCCGTCCCTCCGATCCCGGATCGTCGTACCTGTCGTCGGCGGGCCGAGCGGCAGCGGTCTCGCCAAGCCCGAGGGGCTGCAGAAGCTGGCTGCCCGGCTGGGCATCGCCGACGTCGTACGCTTCCACCCGCCGGTGGGCCAGGACCGGCTGGCGGACTGGTTCCGCGCCGCGTCCGTGCTGGTCATGCCGTCGTACAGCGAGTCCTTCGGCCTGGTCGCCATCGAGGCCCAGGCGGCCGGTACGCCGGTGGTCGCGGCGGCGGTGGGCGGGCTGCCGGTGGCGGTGCGCGACGAGGTGAGCGGTTTCCTGATACCCGGCCATGACCCGGAGGCGTACGCCCTCGCACTGAGGCGGTTCGCGGACGCGCCGGAGCTCGTCGAGCGGATGGGGGCGGCGGCCGCGGCGCACGCGCAGTGCTTCGGCTGGGACACGGCGGCCTCGGCGACGGCCGACGTGTACACGGCCGCACTTGCCGACCACCGCCGCCGGGCGCGTACCCACCACGGCTGAGGAGCTGCCCGCGCCTGCCCCGCGGAGGGGGCTGACGTACGCTCGCTGCATGGCTGACGTACCCGATGGAACAGCAGCGGCCCAGGTCATCGAGGCGACGCTGAACGAGGCCGGGCTCGCCTGGGAGAGCCCCGCACCCGGCAATTTCGTGGTGACGCTGCCGGGGACCCGCAAGCTGTCGACGACCTGTTCGCTGATCGTCGGCAAGCACTCCCTCTCCCTCAACGCCTTCGTCGTCCGCCACCCGGACGAGAACGAGGCCGAGGTGCACCGCTGGCTCCTGGAGCGCAACCTCCGCCTCTTCGGCCTGAGTTACGCGATCGACTCGCTCGGTGACGTCTACCTGGCCGGCAAGCTGCCGCTCTCCGTGGTCACCCCGGAGGAGCTGGACCGGCTGCTCGGCACGGTCCTGGAGGCGGCCGACGAGTCGTTCAACACCCTCCTCGAACTGGGCTTCGCGAGCTCGATCCGCAAGGAGTACGCGTGGCGGGTCTCGCGCGGCGAGTCCACGCGCAACCTCGACGCGTTCAGCCATCTGATCGAGCGCTCCTCCGACGGCTGAGACCGGGTCCGCTCCACAAGCTGTACCGGACAGCACTGCGGCACAGGGCCTTCCCTGTGCCGCAGGGCCATGTCATGCTCACCGCCAACGCAGACGTGAACCATGTTCAGATATGCGAACAGAAGGTGGTTCGGATCATGGCGACCCACGGGAACATCAGCAGGCGCGGACTGCTCGGCAGCGCGGCGGCGGTCGTGGCGGCGGCCGCGACGCACGCAATGAGCGGCACGGCGGCCGCGACCCACGGGGCGCCGGCCCCCGCCGACTCCGCCGCTCTCTGGCGGGAGTTCACCGCGGCCCCCTTCGCCCACCCCCAGATCCCCTTCGTCGGCCGGGCCGGCTACCGCGCCGGATCCGCCCTCCCGAGCCGCTCCCGCACGACCGGATCCCGCGGCTTCGTCACCGACGTCGTACGGGACCACGGCGCCCGCCCCGACGGCTCGGCCGACGCCGCCCCCGCCATCAACCGCGCCATCGCCGCAGCCGGGGAGCGCGGCGGCGGCACGGTGACCATCCCGGCGGGGACGTACCGCGTCGACGACATCATCCGCATCGGCCACAGCGACGTCGTGGTGCGCGGCGCGGGCAGCGGCGCCACGAAGCTGCTCGCGACCCGCAGCCTCACCGAGCTGATCGGCGTCTACGGCAGCCGGTACGGCGGCGACAAGTCCAGCTGGTCCTGGGCGGGCGGGCTCATCTGGCTCTGCCCGAAGAGGCGCTGGGCCTCGCTGACCGGCGCGATCCGGGCGAAGGAATGGCCCTTCGAGGGCTGGACCGGCAACCGCCGCGACGCATGGCGCACCCTCGCCGTCCCGGCCCCCGCGCGCCGGGGCGACCGTACGGTCACGGTCGACGACGCCCGCGGGCTCACGCCCGGCGCCCTCGTGCTCCTCCGCCTCGCCGACGACTCCGGGCACACGCTGCTCCAGCACATGGCGGGCGGGAGCGAGGGGGCGCGGGCGTACACCTGGGCGGACAAGACCAAGCTGACCTCGTACGTCCCCTACGAGTGGCCCGTCCGCATCACCGCCGTACAGGGCCGCCGCATCACCCTGGAACGCCCGCTCCCGCTCGACATCCGCGCCGCGTGGGACCCCCGCCTCACCACCCTCGTCACCCCGCTCACCGGTTCGGGCGTGGCGGGCCTGACGCTGGAGGCGGTCGAGAAGCCGCAGGCCCCGCACCTGCTGGACCAGGGGTACAACGGCCTCGCGTTCCAGTGCGCGTACGACTGCTGGGCGGACGACGTGACGGTCCGGCACGTCGACAACGGCTTCGGCCTGATCGGCGCGTCGGCCTGCACCCTGCGCCGTACGAAGGTGGAGGGCCGGGGCGCCCACCACCCGTACTACTGCCGTGAGGGCTCGCACGACAACCTGATCGAGGACTTCACCATCGCGGAGCGCACCACCCCCGCGCCCTCCGGCACCCAGCTCCACGGCATCAACGTCGAGGGCCTGTCCAGCTGCAACGTCTGGTCGCGGGGGCGGATGGAGATGGGCACGTTCGACTCGCACCGGGGCATGCCGTTCGCCAACGTCCGCACCGACATCACGGTGAACAACAACGGGGTCCACGGCGGAGACGCGAGCGCCGGCCCGCTGTTCGGGGCGCGCTTCACGCACTGGAACATCCGGGTCACCAACGGCCGGGCCGGGCTGATGAGGATCGACGGTCTCGCCCCGTACAGCGCGACGGTCGGGATCAGTGAGGTGCGGGAGTTCGGCCAGATCGACGTCCCCGACTTCACCGGCGACCTGCACACGAGGCTGGCGGCGTACGGCACTCCGGAGGTGGTCAGGCCGGCCAACCTGTACGAGGCACAGCGGGGTGTACGCGCACGCTAGGGAGACCCCTCCTCCACTGCCGACGCGAACGCCGTCCAGTGCTTCGAGGAGATGAGGCACCACCAACTCCCGTGTCTCGCAGGCGGCTTCAGCGCCGAGGCCCCGGGGTGCGGTCTCGACGAGCATGATGAGGTAGAGGTAACTCCGGTACAGGGCAAGCCGAAGACGCAAGGAATCGGTGAACTCCACTCCCCGACCGCCGACTTCCGCATACCCATCGAGGAAGTCCCGGTCCCGCTCCAGCTCCCCGAAGAGCGCGAGCGAGACGAAGCCGGCCACCGGGTCGCCCCAGAACATCCGCTCCCCGTCGACGACCCCGCCGATGGTGCGCGCGCCGGGCTCCCCGGTCACCAGCAGGTTCCCCGGCCACAGGTCGAAGTGGACGAGCGCGGGCCGGGTGACGTCGTCCAGGACGTGGGCGGCGTGCGCCAGCACCGTACGGATGCGGTCGACGGGGTACGGGAGTGTGGCCCGGTACGTCTCGGCGTCGGCGAGCACGGCGTCGGTCATCGCCGTGAACGCGGTACGCCAGGTGGGGGCGAGCGGCCCGAACGGCTCGGCGGGATAGCCGAAGCCTCCGGGCCCGGTCAGGGTGTGCAATCGGCGGACGATACGCCCGAGTTCGGTGCGCAGCCGGGGTTCGTCGCCCTTCATCTCCGTACCGTCGAACTCGTTCCAGGGGCGGCCGGGGCAGGCGGGCATGACCAGGTATGCGCCGGTCGGGGCCGCGGGATCCGGCTCGCTGCGGACGACGCGGGGGACGGCAGGACCACCTGCTTGCGCGGCGGCGGTGTAGAAGGTGACCTCGTTGACGAGGAGGCCGCGCTCGTAGCGCAGGCCGGCGGAGTGCGGCGGAGGCGTCTTCACCACCCAGTCGCGGCCGTCGGTGAGCGTGACGCGGGTGGCGGTGTTGTACGTGCCGCCGGTGAGGGGCGTGCAGGAGGCGCGGTCGCGGTCGCGGACCCCGAGGGTGCGCAGGATGAGGGGGAGGGGTGCGGCGGCACCGCACAGTGCGTTCACAGGATGATCACAGCGGAATCACGATCTTGGAAGGGGGCCGCCGGACCGATCATCGCTCACAGGTTCGACCATAAAGTGTGGATCACTGCGACGGTCCGTCCCAGACGGCGTCGAAGTGCCGCACGGGGGGAGGGGCGGTTGCTCCCCGAACCGGAGAGAAGAACCATGCGCGCCACTGCCGTACGCCGTACCGCCCTCGCCGCCTGTGCGGTCTCGCTGACCCTGCTGGTCACGGCCTGCGGCGGCTCGTCCGACGCGGAGGACGGGAAGAACGACAAGGGCGGTGCCGCGAACGGCGCCGGCTCGGCCCCGAAGACCTCGGCCAAGGCGCTCAGCGCCGCCGAGCTGGAGACCGCGTCGCTGAAGCAGGGCGACGTCGAGGGCCACAAGATCGCCAAGACCGGCCCGGACGACGAGATGCCGGAAGGTGGCGTCACGGTCGACAAGGAGGCCTGCCTCCCGGTCGCCCACGCGATGTACGGCGTCGCGCAGAAGGGCTCGGCCGCCACGGCCAAGCGCAAGGTCGTCAGCGAGCCGAAGAAGACCGACGCCAAGAAGTCGGTGGAGGACCTGACGGACGGCGACGCCGAGGACGTGCTGAAGGCCGCCTTCGACCTGACCTCCACGTTCATCGCGCTGCACTCGTACGAGGGGACGGCGGGTCCGGACACGTTCGCCGCGCTGAAGAAGGCCGCGGCGGACTGCGCGAGCGGCTTCACCGCCACGATCGCCGGTGAACCGCAGAAGGTCGTCTCGGTCACCGAGGAGAAGGTCACCGGCGGCGACGAGTCCGCGGCGTGGACGGTCACCGCCATGGGCGACGGCGACGACCAGGTCCCGACCAAGCTGGTGGCGCTCCGCAAGGAGGGCACCGTGGCGACGTTCTACTCGGTCAACCTGGCGGCGATGGGGGGCCGCAGCGTGAAGTTCACCGTGCCGACGGAGGTCGTGGCGGCGCAGGCGGAGAAGCTCGGCTGATCCGCTTCGCCGATCCGCCGCTGTGCGCACCCCTGTCCGGGCGCTTCGGGGTCAGGGCAGGGGGACGAGCCGTACGACGGTGACGGTCAGCACGGACCGGGATACGTAGTAGAGGACGATGGCCCCGGAGACGGTGGCCTCACGCCGGTCCCGCTCGCTCTTGACGGCGGAGGAGGCGTGCCCGTACGGCTCCCTGCCCAGGGTCCGGGCCATCTCGTCCCGGAAGGACAGGCCGTCGCGCATCTTGGCCAGGGTGTCGTCGGCGGGCGGCGCGTAGGAGATGCGGAAGCTCAAGCGACGCTCCGCCTCTCGGCCTCGTCCTGTGCCAGCCGGTCCAGGATCTGCTCGGCCTCGGGATCGGGAACGGCCTCCAGCATCCAGTGCCGCATGACGGCCTGGATCTCATGGACCCCGGCCCCGTTGATGGCGAGATCGAACTCCTCGCGTCTCTCCTCGGGCAGCGCGGCCCGGATGCCCGGGATGCTGTTGGGCACCTCGACCTCGGCACCGCCGACGAAGGTCTTCAGAGACTCGCCCATGATCGCTCTCCCCGATCTCCCTTGCCCTTGCGCTTGAGGGTCACCGTAGTGCGTGGGGGCCGGAGTTCGGCCTCGGGGTGCGCGCCTCGGCCACTGCCGGACGGCGGGGAAGCCCCGCTGCCACGTTCCCCCTGCCGGCCGGTAGTTGTCCGGGCTCCGGTCTCAGGACGGACTGCCGTACAGGTCCTCGATCTGACGCTCTGCGCGGGGGCACGCGGCCATCCTCCCGATCGGCGTCAGGTAGCTGCTGGTCGGCTCTTCCGCGCATGCCTTCAGGCCGTGCCATGAACAGCGGCGGCTATGTCCTACGGTGCCCGCGCGGTGCAACGACGGGTCGTACGAGTACTTTTCCAGGGCCATGAGAGCTCCTCGAAGGTGGCAGATCATCCGGTCCACCGGCCGCCCGACCGGGCAACCCGCCCCACGAGACCCACCCCGGGCTCGCCCGCCCTCCGCATGATGCCGAACCGAGGGCGTGAGATCGACCCTCTGTGCCGGAACGTTATGGGCTGCGATGGGACAGAATCGAACAATGTCCCGATCGGCAGGAGCACACACCGCCGACCCGTGCCCGCGTTGCTACGTCCGGGCGGTCCGCGAGGGCACCCCGTTGTCCGCGCCGGGATCGGACAGGACCGACGCGGTGGGCTACACCTGCGACCGATGTGCGCATACCTGGAGCTACCCGGTTCCGGACGGCCTGGTGGTCCACGACGTGGTCAGGGTGAACCTCCCCGAGGCCACGCTCTACGGCACCGCCTGGGAGGTGGAGGACGACAGGGTCCAGGTGCGGGGGTCGGGCGGGATGTGGCTGGTGTGGGTGGAGCGTTGGAGGGTCGTCATCTACTGACGAAGCCGCCGGCCCGCGGCGCGAACGAGCCCCCCGGCCGACGAACATGCCGCCCGGCGGCCGGTCAGTCGGCGGGCAGGCCGAACCAGCGGAGGAGCACGGGTCGCGCGTCGGCGGGGGCGTCCTCGGGCCCTCGGGCATAGCGCGCGAGCAGGGCCAGATAGTCGTCATGGAAGGCGTCCAGCTCACCCTTCGTGAGGTGGGTGAGGCTGCGTGAACCCCGCATCCAGCCTTCGGACTCCGCCTGTCCGGCGGTGAACTGCCGGGCGAGCTCTACGTCCTCGTCCATCCTCATCCGGTCCAGCTCGGCCGCCATGGCGCGCTCGGCCTCCGTCAGCTCACCCTGCGGCGGTCTGCGGATGTCGAGCCCGCGCACCCCGCGCCACCAGCGCTCCCGCCCGGTGGAGCGCTCGGGGATGTCCTCGATGAGGCCACTGCGCTCCAGCATGCGCAGGTGGTAGCTGAGCGTCCCGGTGTTCTCGCCGAGGGCGGCGGCCAGCGTGGTCGAGGTGGCCGGGCCCGCCGCGCCGAGGTGGCGCAGGATGCGCAGGCGCAGGGGGTGCGAGAGCGCCTTGAGCACCTCGGGGCTGTCGACCGTGCGCCGCTCTGCGGCTTCCGCTCTCCGCTCTTTCGTCATGGGGCCAGCCTATCCGGACAGCAGCAATTTCTCTGCAGAGCTTCCTCTGCAGAGAAATCTCTGCAATGCTGAGATGCATGACACCGAACCGAGTGACCTCGAATCGCACAGTCCGCCGCTTCGCAAGTGCTGCCGCGGGAGCCCTGCTTGCCGGACTTGCCCTCGCTGCCGCACCCGCACATGGAGCTGAACGGGATCCGGCTCTGCCCGAGTTCGACTTCTCCGCCTGCCCGACCGTCGACGAGCTGCCCGCGGGGGCGGACCCCGGGACCTGGCGCTGCGAGGTCATGCACGCCACGGGGCACCTGCGCATGGGCGCCATCGACGAGCCGCTCACCGAACCGATGAAGATCACCTTTGCGGAAGGCCGTGTGGACGGTGAATTCCGCCAGGTCTTCGGCAAGATGACCGCTGCGCCGATCCGGGTGGGAGGCACCCCGCTGACGCTCACCCCGCAGTACGGCGGCTACTCGGACTTCCTGTCCGACGACACCCGGCGCGGCGAGTTCGACATCAAGTTCGCCCTGGGCCGGGCGCACGGGCTGCCGGCCCGGCCGTCGTCGGGCTGCTCGGTGGGCAGTGATGAGGAAGCGGTGCACCTGGTGCTCAAGGACACCGATCCCACCCGGGTGATATCCAGGGACCCCCTGATCGTCGCCTTCGGCGCCCAGGACACGGAGTTCACCGCCCCGCGCACCAGTGGCTGCGGCCCCCTGGGGCGCGTGCTCGACCGGGCCCTGGGTCTGCCGTCCGCGGCGGGGGCGAACGCCTTCACCATGGATGTCACGGTGGCCATCCGCTCCTACACGTAGACCGGGTTCGGTGAGTGATCGTCAATACCTGTGCTCGCAAACAGGTGAGGTCGCTCCTCGCCGGAACTTGGCAGTCCCCAGCACGCCCAGCCCGTGAAAATGCCCCCGCCCCGCGCCGTATGCGCAGGTCGGGGGCATGATCGCGAAAGCTACTTCTTCTTGCCCTGGGTCTTGTGAGAGATCTCGCCTACCAGGGCTTTCGCAGGTGGGGGCATTGATCGACTTGGGGTGAGCGGTCGCCATTGGTCGTCATCGGGTGCCCTTGAGCAACCTCGGACGGCCCAGGGACGGCCCAGACAGCCCCCACACCTCAGGAGCTGATGGGCAACTCTCGAGCTCGCTGCCGTGCTTGGGCCCGTAGTTCCTTCAGGCGGCTGTGATACGCGTTGTGGCGGTTTTGGTCGAGGTTCAGTGGGAGGTCGAGTTGGGAGATGAGTTGTGACTCCAGCTCCCACGGTTTGTCCTGCTCGATCCAGCACACTCGGGCGTTGTCCGCCATCCACTGGCTCAGGGTGGCTTCGCCTGCCTTGCCGAAGGTCATCCGCTTACCGCTGCCTACGCGTCGCAGCTCAAGTCCGAGCAGGCAACCCAGAGTGAGTCGCAGTGTCGAGCCGGCGGCGTTGCCCCGGTAGTGGTAGCGCACCCGCTTGCGTAGGTTCTGGGCGCTGGTCCGGTTCGCCATGTACCGCGGGGCTATCCCGACGTAGAGCAGGCGCCCGGCGTCCAAGTCCGGGCGTGGTGGCTGCTTGAACTGCCACCCGTAGACCCCTGCCACCGTCGGGAGAGGGCTCGGGCGCACCAAGAGCTCTTGTGCCGACCACAACCGGTTGGGACTGATGAGGGTGGTAGCTTCCACGAAGCCTCCAAGCATGGCTGGCCTGACCGTCGAAGGGTACTGGTAGCCGCTGACAAAATGCCCTGGCTCTCTCGCGTGCCTCGAACGCGCGCGAGGTCGGCAGGACAAGGGCGAGACCCCAGGGGATTGCCCGGAAGGCGGCCCGGTTGACCGCTGTTCGCCGCGCGTATTGGCCTGGCTTTTGCGCCGCTGCCTTCTGATCCGTAGCTCTAGCCGGATCGGTCAGCGGCTGTCTTACCGGCCGCTACGAGGCTTCGAAGAGACGGTGGCGGGCGGGGGCGGTTGCTGTGGTTGCGGTACTCGGCTGCTGTACAGACTCTCGACGGCGCAAGCCGATCACTCCCATCCGGCAGACACCCACCGTAGTCGTCGGCCAGGATTGACGCATGATGCACCGTAAGCCGGCCGCCAAGATCGGCAGCATTGGGGTAACGCGGACACAGCTCGCAGTCGAGGCCGAGCTTGGTTGGCTTTTTCGTGAGCAACCAACCGAGGACTACGGCATCGACGCGCACGCTGAGGTTGTCGACGCAGAGCAGGTCAGAGGCAGGCTGCTGGCCCTCCAGATCAAGAGCGGATCCAGTTGGTTCAGAGAGCAGAGCCCAGACGGGTGGTGGTTCAGGCCAGATGTCGAGCATGTGCAGTACTGGATAAATCACTCATTGCCAGTCGCGGTAGTTCTCTATCATCCAGAAAGAGAGCGCTGCTATTGGCAGTTGGTCAACCGCAAGACACTCACCGAAACTTCGCGCGGGGGGTGGAAGTTGCTAGTTCCTGAGACCCAAGTGCTCGACGAGAGGGCCAGGACTACGTTGAGCCAGGCCGCCGGAGGCGATCCCTACACACTCCGAATTCGCGAACTACAGCTTGCTAGACCGTGGATGGAAAGACTGGCCGAGGGCACGCGACTAGTAATCGATATCGAGGAGTGGGTCAATAAGTCCTCAGGTCGAGGTACGATCTCCCTGGGCGTGGACCACGAAGACGGTGGAGGTCCGGAGCAACTTGCCAGCTGGACCGTTCTCCTAGGACTGTCGAGTTACGTGGACGTAGTACCAAAAATGTTCGCATGGGCGGATGTGAGTCTGCATGCAGAGACCTACGACGACGCAGACTATGACGACTATCCTTTCGATCGTCATGATTGGGGCGAGTTGCATCCATACATGAATTCCGCGAACGAGGTGGACTTCTACCGGCTAGAACTGACACTAAATAGGCTAGGCCGAGCCTTCCTCCTGGTCGACCAGTTCGCCGCCGAGGGCCGAAGGCAGCTGACTGCGTAAGGGGAGTTCCGTCCTCCGCGCCATACGCATCATACGCCCGGGAGACTACGGTCAATACGATTCCGAGGGCCTGTATCGCAACGGCATCCCGGAATGCCATGGTCACCGCTCAGCATCCATACCTCCCATATTGATAGGCGATTCCCAAGCTCAGAGTATGGGCGACCTGCCGGTTGCTCTGTGGTACGGGCGCAGTATGCGATTCGGCTGGACTGCTGCTGTGCCCGTGGGACATAAGATGGCCTGCCAATACCAGTGCAGGTCAGCGCCGCTCGGTTTGCTCCCGCTGCGCGGTCTTGAAAACCGTCGTCGCAGCGATGTGACCGTGGGTTCAAATCCCACACCCACCGCAGGCGAGAGGCCCCTGACCAGTACGTATGGTCGGGGGCCTCTGCCATGCCCGTTCCCTGTCAGGTACCGCTGTTCCCCCTGGTTTACCGCTCTGTCGGGCACGGAAGGGGCACGGCTGGGGCACGGCTGGACCACGGCTTTTGAGCTGCCGGGGCTGCTCGTCAGCGGTTGATCGGGATCTCGTAGACGATCTCGCAGTGCGCTGTGGGTACCACGATGTCCGCTGTCTCCACGGGTCGGCCGTCGTCGCTGTAGTACGTCCGCCGGATGTGCGTCACGAGTGCGGCTTTCTGGATGCCGAGTAGTGATGCTTCCTTGGCGGTCGCGTGCCGGGGTTCGGGCTGCTCCACCGCGTGGCTGATGATGACTCCGATCGCGGCCATGCGGTTCACGACCCCGGCCCCGGCGTGGGGTCCTCCCTCGGGGAGAACGACGAGGGTGCCGCCAGTGACGGCGTACGGCTCCCAACTCGTCGACAGCTGAACCGGCTTCCCGTCCGCAAGGAACTCGTACGTCGTCCGCACGCACAGCTCGCCCTCGGCGATCCCGAGCCGCGTCGCGATCTCCGCCGGGGCCGGCACCTTCGCGTCGGTCCGGCTCTCCCAGTCGCCCTGTCGGCGAAGGGCCTTCATGTCCTGGCGGAACGGGGATCCACTGGGCTGCTCACGTGCCGACGACCGGACGACTCTCACGCGCTGCCGGGGCTCGGCGACGTAGGTCCCCGATCCGGCCCGGCCTTCCAGGACGCCTTGGGAGATCAGCAACTCCTGTGCCCTGCGCACCACGTTCTCGCCCACGCCGCACTCCTGGCCGATCTGGGCGCGGGATGGGAGGCGGTCGCCCGGTTCCCAGACGTGCTCCGCGATGCGCTGCCGGAGTTCGTCGGCGATGCGGAGGTACGGCGGTTGCTCAGACATATGGAAAATCTAGTCCACTAGCTCTAATCTAGTTAACTAGCTTTACTGAAAGTGATTGCTGGCAACGGAGGGTGTGCTGTGTCCGCTTCGGGAGTGACCGCGGCGGCTCTCGCCGCCCGCTTGTCTGCCGCTGGCCTCCGCCCGCGCGTTGAGGAGCACACCCGGTTCACGACGGTCGAGGCAGAAGTACCGGACACGCTCCCCGACGATTCATGGCGGGAGGTCCTGGACGCGGTGGCTGATGCCGATCGATTCGGGCTCGTGGCCACCAGCTTGAACGGCCGCACCTTATGGGCGGTCGTACGTAAAACGGTCCCCACGACACGCGACGTCGGGGGACCGGGCTATCAGCGATAGGAGCTGAACAGCATGCTCAACCGTATCCGCCGAGCCATCTCGCGCACCAGAGCGCGGTGCTTCCCCAATGGTCGGCACCGCCGCCCCTTAACGCCCTCCCGGCCGCTGGCCCCTCCCACCTACCCCGCGCCCGCGGACGCTTCGACCGTCACCCTGGGTCGGGCTCCGGTCGGCACGGTCCACCGTTACCCGCTGAGGGGAGAGGACGTCGCGCTTGTCCGGCCGTACCTGCTGGCGTGGGAAGAGCGTGCACGGACGCGCACGGTGCTCGTCGCCCCGCACCTGCCGACCGATGCCTGGTCGGCACTCGCGGGGGCCCACTGATGCCTCCTCGCCGAGAACTGCACCCGGCGGGCAGGACTTCCGCCCCCTACCGCTCGATCGCCTGCTGGATCGGGACGCACCACTCCTGCACCGAGCCGTCCCCGCCTGAGGCGACGGAGGACGTGCCTGTGATCTACGAGGTGTGCGTCTGCCCGTGCCACTCGGCCCCCGACCCGTTCGTGCCCGTGGAGGCGATGGCGTGAGGACCCCAGCCCCCGGCGGCGCGCTGGTCTCCACCGTCGAGGTCACTGCGGCCACCGTGCAGCGCGGCGACATCATCCAACTCGGCGGTCAGGCCTGCCGAGTGAGAGACCTCTTCCAGCTTCCCCAGGGGGCCAAGCAACTGGTCTTCGAGTCGGGCGAACTGCTGGCCATACACGCCCGCACCCGACTCACCGCCCTGCGACTGCTGAGAAGGCGGTGACCCGCTCCGTGCACCGACGCCATCACGACATCGCCGACGACCTACGCCACCAGATCACAACGGGCAGCATCAAGCCTGGCGAACGCCTCCCGTCCGAAGCCGGCCTAGCCGCTCAGTACAGGGTCAGCACGGTGACCCTGCGACGTGCTCTCGCCGTGCTCCAGGGCGAAGGACTCGTCGAGAAGATCCACGGCAAGGGGAACTATGTTCGTCGCCCCCGCCGCAAGATCATGTACGTCAGCGGCTGGGGCACGCTGGACCCCTGGACCGCCGCTGAGCCGAGGTTGCGCATCACGGTTCGTAGCAGCACGGTTCCGGCCTCCGTGCAGCTGACGACGTTGCTGAAGGTGCCAACGGGCAGCCCTCTTGCGGAGTACACCTGCCTCAGCCTCGAACAGGGTTCGCCTCACGGCCTGGCCCGCATCTACATCCCGCGCGACCTGGCCCCGGCCGGAGTCCTCGACAACGACTCCGTGTGCCGGAAGGCAGCCACGAGATTCGCCGTCCTCGGCCCGTTGTCGGCCACCATCCGAGAGACGGTCTGCGCCCGATCTCCCACCCCAGACGAAGCGTCGGCCCTCCGCATCGGCAACAACATGGCCGTTCTCTCGATCACGCGCATCGCCACCGACGCCACCGGTCGCGTCGTTGAAGCCGCGCTCCTGGCCTTCCCGGGAGACCGAGTCGACGCCGTCTTCACCGCCCACCACGTGGTCAACGAGAGGCCAACCCAAGGATGACAACACCGAACGAGCTTCGGCTCCTCCCGTGGTCGGGCCCCGGGGACAAGCCCTGCTACCTGAGCACTGACGACCCGGACGGCTACATGTCCCGCCTCGCGGACAGCATCGAAGCGATCCAACTCGGGACGGCAGGGGAACTGTTGGAAGAGGCCGCAGAAGCTCTCGATGACCGGGGCACGTCGCTCGACGAGATGCAGTGCCTGATCACAGAGCTGACCGGGGCTCTGCGAGACGTCGTCCGCATCGCAACGAGCCGCGGTCGCCTCCTGGCAACGAGCGATCCGCGTGAGTCCGCCTATTGATCTACGGCCCGCCGACCTGCACGGCAAGAGAGGCCCATGGCTCTGACCAGATCAGGTGCTATGGGCCTCTGGCTTTGCCGGCTGACTTCCGTCAACCTTGGACGGCCTGAAGACTGCTTCGTCCCGAAGCAACTTGGGCGGTAGTCGCGCCTTGGGTTGAAGTGCCCGCCACCTGCACTGATGTTCCGCAGGCGTCCGCGCTCGTCCGCCGGTGTTATCACGCAGTTAGACACTCACGCCGGGCTGCCCGCAGCGGCTCGGTCAAGGCCATCATCCGAGGGTGCGAAGACCGCGTGTCCGAACCGTCCGGAGAACCAAGACCACCACCGTGACCGCCAGCACGACGTCGAGAGTGTTCACGACCATGACCTCGGGGTGGGGCGTGCAATAGGCTGGGTACCTTTGCGCCGATCATTCCCACTGCATAAACAGGCGGAGCCAGGCCCAGAAGCAACGCGTGCCCTGATCGCGACTTGCACCCTCTTGAGCCTTGGTCCGCTCCCACCTTGGCCGCCGAGATTGGCGAGGACCAGCGCGCACCCCATCGCGGCTACGGACCAGTCCATGAGCCTGAGCATTACATCCCCCTTGATCGGCAGGAGGACTTTCCTCCCGCGGGGGACCGCACGCAAGGGGCCGCCGTCCCGTAGCAGCCCTGGTGTTCCTCAACTCTGCTTTGGGGGTTGGGCAGGTGCGACGACGCGGCGGGCACCGCCTCTGAGCTTGGAGAGGGCCGGTCTCGGACGGCCTGACTGCGTTTTTCACCGTCGCTTCGCTGCTTCCCCTGCGATATCGAAGTTTGTACGTAGTCAACCCTGCGGGTGCGCACCCGGACCCGCTACCACGCTAGTTGCGTGCCTCCAGGTGACTCTTGAACCGCTTGCGTTGAGCCGAAATAATGAAGGCGTCGTATGCCTCCAGAAGTTCGTCATGTGCGGTGCTGATCTGCTCAACTGCCTCGCAATGCAGTTCAGGGCGCTCATCCCGCCATTCCGGCGGAATCGTATATCGGTTGCTATGAGGGACCGGAAAAATGTTTGGGCCGATTCGATCGCGAAGAGTGCGAAATCTCTGGATCAATTCCGTATGCATCGCATTCAGTTCGGCATCATCGAATCCCCTGGGATCCCTGTCGTAAAAATCGATGAACTGGCCTAGCAGATTGAGCTGAGTATCTTCATAGGAAGTCACCAGAAATCCACTTCGTAGCCAGGTGAGCAGATTACTTTGAGGGGATGCGTACTGATTGAAGGCCTGGAACATGTCGGAGTCGTGGGCGGATGGATCTGCCAAACGGGCTTCAAGATCGGATATCCTAGCTCGCTGGGATACTAGAACATTTGAAAGTGCCAGCACCACGGCCACTAGTAGCAGGCTAAAAATAGTAAGGCCCATGTAATGTTCACGCAGCCAGCTCCTTGTATCCGAAGAAATCAAAAAAAGCACGGCGGCAGTTACGTCTGCGATCGTGCCTAGAATTAGCATTACAGCAGACGCACTCACTCGTTCGCTGACCGACTGAGAAAACATTCCTCCCCCTTACTGGGTAGGCCCAAGGGGTCAAATCTGACACACTTCGAAACCCCGTGTCATCATCCTTCAGCGATTCGGTCATCATCTGGAGCGCTTCGCCGCTCCCGGTCGCGACGGGCACGTCTTCGTCGTGCCGCAGGGAGGGCAGCCGTGGCGGAGCAACTTTCGGGACGACTGGGTCAAGGCCCGGAACGCCGCGGGCGCCACGGCCGAGCTGCATCCCACGACCTCCGGCACAGGCAATATGCTTGCCTCGACGGCCGGGGCCAGCACACGGGAGCTGGTCCCTCGCATGGGGCACAGCAGCTCCCGGGCCGCGTCCGCGAACAGGATGGCTGCAGCGTCGCCAGTCAGCCCGATCGATGCTGTGCCGGCCAAGCACTCCAGCCGAAGAGGTGCGGGAGCAGGGGGCCGTGCCAACCGCCCGTCGTGAGGCTGCCTATGCGCCGAGTAGATCCGCACTTCTTGAGACCCCGACCTGGGTATTCCTGCCGCGACTCGGAAGGTCGCTGCTGCTGTCATCCTCTCGCCACAGTCACGCGAGCCCGTCTCGAAATTCAGCCACTGGCTAGTTTTCGCCTATCTAGGCAAACCATGTCGAGACTACGTATGATCTAGTTCCTGAAAAATTGGGTGCGGGCCAGGGGGGCTGGCGGGGACCATGGGCGCCATGAAGCAGACAAGTATGCACGTAACTTCTCTCGTCCTGGATGAAACAAATCCTCGGTATGAGAAAAAGACATCGAGCCTGGAAGAATCGCTAGCAGCTCTCTTGGGTCAGAACCCCGAGAAGTTGCTCCGGTTGGCGAAAGACATCGCCCAGCACGGCATCAATCCGACCGAACTCCCTATCGTCGTTGTCGAAGGCGATCGGAATGTTGTGGTGGAAGGAAATAGAAGAGTCGCTGCGCTTAAGCTGCTTGGAAATCCCGGCCTTGCGCCAACCGAAAAGCTGAAGAAGCAATTTGCGGCGATCTCGAAGGATAACGTCATCCCTCGGAGGGTGGCGTGCGTTCTTGCAGAGAGTAGATTGCAGGCCGAGCATTGGATCATGCTCCGGCATGATGGTGACAATAAAGGCGTGGGAATCGTCCCCTGGAGTGCTGCGGAAAAGATTCGCTTTAGCGGTAGGTCCACCCCTACGGGAAAAGCGCTGCTCTTCATCGATGCCGCATCTGAGTGGTTTGCTGACGACGTGCATCTGGTGAAGGATGCGCACGCGGTGCGGAATGGTCGGATCACCAACCTGGGTCGGATGCTCGCCGACCCGTACGTCAGGAATAGGCTCGGTCTCTCGTTTGAAGGTGATGTAGTTTTTAGTGGCTACAGTCGGGAAAAAATGAAGCCCCTCATTAGGCGGCTATTCTCTGACCTTGCCGGATCCGTGACTGTGGATCAAATCAAGAGCAAGGAGCAAAGGAAGGACTATCTTCAGCAGGTCGAAGATGATCTCCCTCGGCTCGCTGACAGGCTCGAAATCCCTCAGGCCTACTCCAAATCGGGAGCAGAGGCCGGCCCTCCTGCTTCTTCCGAGGAGGCTGTAGAAAACGGCGGCTCGGACGGGAAGCCAGCGAAGCGGCGGCGGGCTGACTTTGAAAAGAGGCTATTCCAGGGTGTTGTGCTCCGGCACGTTAGTCTCAGGACGTCCGAGGTCTTGGACGAGGCGAAGCGGCTGAGGATAGACGAGATGCCCAACGTTGCGGCGATCATGGTCAGAGCTGTAGTCGACATCGTGGTCACTGAGGTTGCTCAGAAGCTGAGTTGGCGGCGGAACCAGGACACGCTCAAGGGTAGGATCGGGGCTGTGCTTAGCCAGGTCGACCCCAGCAAGGACAACCCTGAGCTCGCAAATGCCTGGCGGTTTTCGCAGCAGGAAGATGGGGCTCTAGTTTTGAGGACACTGCACTCCTTTGTTCATACCTGGGCGAGTACCCCACTCACATCTGATGTAAGGAAGTTGAGCATGGCGTACGGGCCTCTCTTGCTTCTCGCGGATGAACTGCTGGAGAAGAAGGGGCGATGAGGTACATTAGCCCGCTTCGCTATCCAGGCGGAAAGGCGCGATTGGCGCCATATATTTCACAACTGATGGCGCGACAGCGCCCGCGCCCCCGTTCATACGCTGAGCCATTTGCGGGGGGCGCGGGTGCTGCTTTGCGTCTGCTGGTAGACGCTGAAGTTGAACGAATTTACATTAATGATTTGGATCAAGGCATTTCCGCCTTTTGGCGCTGCGTCTTTCGGCATTCAGAGATGTTCTCGCGGATGGTCGAGAAGGCGGAGGTGAGTATTTCGGCCTGGCACAAACATTCGGAGGTGTATCGAAATCCGGATGGATTTGATGATCTGCAACTCGGGTTCTCCACTTTCTTTTTGAACAGGTGCAACCGATCGGGTATCTTGCGCGCTAGGCCAATCGGCGGTCTTGATCAGGCAGGCGACTGGAAGATTGATGCTCGATTCAACAAGCAGTCGCTGGCCAGTCGAATTCGTTACCTCGGGGAGTTCGGCGAGAGAGTAACGCTTTCGCAACAAGATGCTCGTAACTTCATCAAAGATATTGAACCTAATGGCTCCGACGTTCTTCTTTATGTCGACCCGCCCTACCTAGTGCAGGGAGATCGGCTCTACCTTGATTCCCTGGCGCGGGAAGATCATGAAGAGCTAGCCAGAGTTCTCCGGGAAACCAATCTTCACTGGTTCTTGACTTATGACGCAGATAAGCGCATCACTGATGATCTCTATAAGGGCTTCAGGTGTGCTGAGTTCGACATATTGCATACCGCTCAGATACAGCGCACAGGCGTGGAGTATGCGATTTTCGGGAACGGACTTACTGTGCCGCGGTACGCGGGAATCATCGGGGAGGATAACTTCCGCTGGAAGACCTCCTCCAGGAGGAAGGCCCTTGCCTAGCCGCTGCGCATTCCTGAGTCGTTTGTGCGGCTTGGGATGGAATCCGCTACTCACCCCAGCTCCCATCCCGTCTGCCTTCGACCCACACATCGTGGAGCGGTCGTGGTTCAGGGCGTCAAGGTGGAGCGCGCCACTGTACGAACGACCTTGACGCCCTGGGCCGCGACTGCTCGGCTCTGCCTGGGTCGAAGGCGGACGGGATGGGAGCCCACCACGCTCACCACGAAACCGCCGGCACTCGCCAACGGACCGGCGTCCATCCCGGAGTCTGAGCGCCCCCGCCGGAGGCATGTCTTTGACCTGTGAATGCCCTTCTTGCTCCGCCCGAGCACGCAGCGCGCCGCCGGGCGCGGCCAGCCGGGGCGGAGACAGGAGGCAGGCCGCGCCGCAGAGGCGGCGCGCGCCCGCGCCGTGCGCGGGCCTTGATGAAGTAGGGAAAGTTCTATCGCACCGGTGTCAGGCGCTTGCCGTCGTGGCTTCGCACGTGGGGCCCGTTCCCGTCGAGGGCATCCAGTAGCCGGACCGCGTAGACCTCGGACATCCACTCGGTGACCTCGTCCGGCGTGAGCCAGCCGACCGCGGTCGATTCGCTGGACGTCCGCTCGCTTCCGCCGGCGGGCTTGCACCGGAAGACCAGGGCCACGATGCCCCGAGTGGTGTTCTTGTAGACCCCCGTGAGCTCGTCCACCTCGACGTGGATACCTGTCTCCTCCAGGACCTCGCGCTGAACGCCCGCCTCCGGGGTCTCGTCGAGTTCTAGTACGCCGCCGGGGAGCTCCCAAGTTCCGTTGTCGGCGCGGCGAATCGCCAGGAGTCGCCCGTCCTCGCGCACGACCACTCCGGCTACGGACACGGAGTGGAGCGGCGTTGACGTGCCTTCGTGCGCACTGTTACTCATGTACAGGAGCATAGGAGGAAGCGAAGGACTATGGAAACAGCAGTAGGAGGTGGGAAGTCCGTACCTCGGTACGTGCAGATCGCCGAGGAGATCGTTCAGCAGATCCGCGCCGGAATCCTCAAGCCTGGCGACATGGTGCCCAGCGAATCGGAGCTCGTGGAGCGCTACGGCGTCTCCGGCGGCACCATCCGCAAGGCCATGGTGGAGGTCCGCGCCAGTGACCTCGTGGAGACCCGCCAGGGCAAGGGCTCCATGGTGAAGGCCCGGCCCCCGGTACGGCACCGTTCCTCGGACCGCTTCAAGCGCTCCCACCGACAGGGCGGCAAGGCCGCGTACCTCGCTGAGTCGGAGCAGTCCGGCGCCAAGGCTGGCGTCAGCGTTCTGTACATCGGTCCGACGGACGCTCCGAACGACATCGCGGAGCGGCTCGGTGTCCCCGCCGGCACTCAGGTGCTCGCCCGGCGTCGCCTCTACTTCCGCAACGAGACCCCCGTCGAGACGGCCACGTCGTACCTCCCGTGGGACGTCGCGAAGGACATCCCCGAGCTGTTCGCGAAGAACCCCGGCGGTGGTGGCATCTATGCCCGCCTCGAAGACCACGGGCACGAGTTCGCGGAGTTCGTCGAGACGCTGCAAGCCCGGCTGGCCACCAAGGCTGAAGCCTCCGAACTGGCCCTAAGCCCCGGTGCTTCAGTGGTTCATCTGATCCGTGAGGCAAGGACGACGGAGGATCGTGTCGTAGAGGTGTGCGACACGCTCATGGCCGCTGACCAGTTCGTTTTCAGCTACCGGATCCCCGCCTCCGACTGACGCACGCTCAACTCACCGCAGCCCGCCGTGACTTCCTCGTCTCGGCGGGTTGACTCATGTACAGGAGTGATGCACTCTTCTTTATGTCACTCATGTACATGAGTGGCTGAGTCGAGCACCTCTATAGGAGTGATCTTCTGTGCGTACGATCCCCGTCGACACCTCCGCCGCGTCCGTGTTGGTCGCCAAGCCCCCGCAGATCAAGGTCAAGGACCGCCGGACCGGCGAGATCGCCGTGGACATCGAGAGCGGCGCGAAGCTCATGACCGTAGACGTGATGTTCGCGGCGAACGAGGAGGTGGAGATCCTTTCGGTCACCGTCCCTGAGCCGGGCATCTCCGGTGAGCTGATGATGGGCACGCCTGTCGCCGTCACCGGACTGATTGCTCGGCCGTGGGAGAACGAGTTCAACGGGCAGAAGCGCCACGGCATCGCCTTCCGTGCGGTGGCGGTCACCTCGCTCGTCGCCGCTGCCGAGAAGCCCAAGGCGGCCTGATCATGACCGGGTGCCTGGTCACGCTGCTGCTGGTCGTCGTCACCGCACTGATCCTGCGGTGGCGGCGTCCCGCCTGGTACTGGATGACTTTCGGGGTCACCCTTGCCGCGCTGCGGGTAGCGGTCCGATACGCATCGGTCATGGAGGCCTGCGGGCTGACCGTTCCGCCCGCGCGTTGGCGACTCTCCCTCGCCCGGATGACGAACGGCCCTGTTCCCGAGTCGAGGGCCCCGCGCATTCTCCGGCTTCGGCCTACTCGTACCGGGCTGGTCCTGCGGATCAAGCTCCGTCCCGGTCAGGATGCCTTCGACGTTGCCTCGGCCACCGACCGCCTCCGGCACTCCTTCGGGATGTACGGAGTCACCTCCCGCGAACTTCGCTCGGGAATCGTGGAGTTACGAATGACGGGATACGACGTCCTTCGGCGGGTGCAGATGCCCGCCGAAACCGGCCCCGCGCCTATGCGTATCCCCGTCGCACTGCGCGAGGACGGATCCGTCCACTACCGCGACTACCGGGCTGTGCCCCACGGGCTGACGCTCGGCGCGACCGAGTCGGGGAAGTCCGTCTACCAGCGCAACCTGGTCGCCGGCCTCGCGGCGCACGACGTCGCGCTCGTCGGGATCGACTGCAAACAGGGCGTCGAGCTCTTCCCGCTCGCCCGGCGCTTCTCCGCCCTCGCCGACAACCCGGACACCGCCCTCGAACTCCTCGAAGCACTCGTGCAGCACATGGAGGACGTCTACCAGCTCATCCGTTCCGCTCAGCGCATCACAGTCGACGTTCCGGACGCCGACATAGCTGCCGACATCTGGGACCTGCCAGCCGACATACGCCCGACTCCGGTCGTGGTCCTGGTCGACGAGGTTGCCGAGCTGGCGCTGTTCGCCACCAAGGACGAGGAGAAGCGCCGCGACAGGATCGTCACTGCTCTGGTCCGCCTCGCCCAGCTCGGCCGTGCCGCGGGGATCTACCTGGAGATCTGTGGCCAGCGCTTCGGATCCGAACTCGGCAAGGGCATCACGATGCTCCGCGCCCAACTCACCGGTCGGACCGCCCACCGCGTCAACGACGAGTCCAGCGCCAACATGGCCTTCGGAGACATTGCTCCGGACGCCGTCCTTGCCGCGATCCAGATTCCCACCGACGTCCCCGGCATCGCGGTCTCGGGTGACTCGACTGGTGGATGGACCCGCATCCGGGCACCACACACCTCACTGCGCCAAGCCGTGAACATCTGCAACCGGCACGCCGACCGCACTCCGGATGTGCCCGCCCTCGCGGCCTTCCGGCCCGCCGTCGCACCCCTGGCCTCGGCCACCGCGCCGCTCACCAAAGCCGCGCCCACCACCGCCTGACCTTCCGCTCACCGGTCGGCGTGACCATTCCCGCGCCAAGTCCCTACCCGTCCCATGCCGAAAAGGAGAAGTCCGATGGCCCGTCCCTCCATGCGCGTGGACGCCGTACTGATCCAAGCCGTGATCGCTGGCGCGCTCTCCTTCGCCCACCTCCACGACCTCGCCGCCGCCGCGGGCCAGGACGGCTGGAAGGCATGGGCCTACCCGATCAGCGTTGATCTGCTCCTGGTCGCTGCCTGGCGGCGGCTACGAAAGGACGGCCCGTCCCGGCTCGCCTGGAGCTGGTTCCTGATCGCGCTCGTCGCTTCGCTCGGTGCCAACGTCGCCACCGCCGGATTTCTCGATCTCGCGCACCCTCCGGCCTGGTTGCGCTTCGGCATCGCTGGATGGCCCGCGCTTGCCTTCCTCGGCGGGACGCTCCTCGCCCACACGGAGACCCCGGTCGAGGAGCGCACGCCCGTTCCGGCGGTGCCTACGGCTGATCCCTCGGCGCCGGAGCTCGTCACCGAGGAACAAGCCCCGGAGCTGGAACCAGCGCCGATTCCTGCCGCTGAGGAGTCTCCGGTCCTGCCTCCCGCCGACGCGTCTCCGCCCGTGCCGGCCGCGCTTGTCGATCACGCCCGGAAGGTCGCCGACGACCACCGCGCCCGTACCGGTTCACCGATCGACACCGACACGCTCCGCGCGCGCCTCGGAGTTCCGCCCCAACTCGCCGCCGCGATTGCCGCTCAGCTCGCCTGACTCAAGAGGAGACCCACCATGCCCGCCCGCGACCACTTCCACTCCGTGATGCGGATCGGACCGGTGCAGATCGGTACCCACCGCGACCGGCACGGCCGCACCCAGCACGCCGCCGTGTGCACCGCCGATCGCTGCGGTTGGTCGTCCGACTTCAGCAGCCGGTCCGCCGCCCAGCTCGCCGCCCGCACCCACCGCTGCAAGGTCCGCTGAGGGAGACCCGCCATGGACGTACCGCTCTGGCTCGCCCTGATCGTCGTCGGCTGGCTCGGCGTGAAGCTGATCCGCCCGCCCTGGTGGCTCGTGCTCGTGCTGCTGCTCGGCGGCTATCTCCTCGCCGACAGCCTTCTGACCCCCGTGATCGACACCGCCGTCAAGTAACCCCCACCGAAGGGAGAACCGCCATGCTCCGCCCGAAGATCCCCACCAACCCGTTGCCGACCGGAATCGTCACTGGAACCGCCCGGAGCGACGTCCCCGCCGTGCCCCACCAGACCCCGGCCCCAGCCCCTACGGCTCCCGCACGTCCCACGGTTCAGCTCACGCCTGGTGCCGTCGTTGCCGTCATCGGTGGCGGCACGGCCGTGGTGCTGGTCGTCGGCGCGGTCCTGGTCTCCATGCTCCTCGCGGTCGCCGTCACCGCCGCGTCGCTCGCCATCAGCGCCCTGGTCGTTCGGTCGCTCGTGGCGTCGCAGAACCACCGCTGACCGGCTTCCGGGCGGCCTCGATACCGCCAAGCATCCGCCGTCCGGAAGCCGTGCTCCTGCCCGAACCACAGATCCGGAAGGAAGCACCATCATGACCGACCGCACCGCCTGCCGCCGGGGGAGTGCACATGCCTGAATCGCAGCTCGATCGGCTCACCCTCGGCGACCTGCTGAGGGTGGCCTCGGCCCCCGAGTTCCATCGCTGGGAGGACCAGATCCGCCGCACCGGTGGCTGCTCCAACCCGATCCACCTGACCGGGTGGACCCTCACCAAGGACAAGACCACCGGCGAGACCCTTCACCACTACTCGACCGAGACCGAGCCCGGCGGACGTCTCCGCCTCGCCTGCGGAAATCGCCGCGCTTCCCGCTGCCCCTCTTGCGCCTGGACGTACGCCGGAGATACCTACCACCTGATCCGCGCGGGCTTGGCCGGTGACGACCGCCGCGATGTCCCCGCCACCGTGCGGTATCACCCCCGGGTCTTCGCCACCCTTACCGCCCCTTCCTTCGGCCCGGTTCACAACCGTCCCGAACGTGGCACTTGTCGTTGCGGTAGTCGGCACTCGGCAGATGCATCCGAGCTCGGTACCGCCCTGGACCCCGAGACGTACGACTACGCCGGATCGGTCCTGTTCAACAACCACGCCGGCGACCTGTGGATGCGTTTCACCACTCGCCTTCGGCGGGAGATCGCGGCCCGCGCCGGACTCACGCAGGTGGAACTGAAGGAATCGGCTCGGCTCTCGTACGGCAAGGTCGCCGAGTTCCAGAAGCGCGGCGCGATTCACTTCCACTCCGTGATGCGGATCGACGGGCCGGACGGGCCCGGCACCCCTCCTCCGTCCTGGGCCACCGTCGACCTGCTCACGGACGCAATCCGTGCAGCCGCTCGACACAACTACACCTCGGTGTCCGCTGCCGCTGCCGACGATCAGCCCGCTCGTACCTTCCGCTGGGGCACACAACTCGACGTCCGCCCGGTTGTTGCCTTTGGCGACGGCTCCGATGTCACCGAGCAGGCTGTGGCGTCCTACGTCGCGAAGTACGCCACCAAAGCGGCGGAGAACACCGGCACTCTGGACCGCCGCATCGGTGAGCTCTCCGAGCTCGATCGCCACGGCGTTCCCGACCACGCCCGCCGTCTCATCGCCGCATGCCACCTCCTCGATCCGCTCTACCCCGAACGTCGGCTACGTGCCTGGGCACACATGCTCGGGTTCCGCGGGCACTTCTCCTCGAAGTCCCGCCGCTACTCGACCACCCTCGGCGAGCTCCGCCAAGCCCGCGCCGACTTCCGTGCCGCGCAGGAACGGCAGTCCCTCGGCCTGGAGGACCGCGTCCCGGACACTGTGCTCGTCCTGGCCGACTGGCAGTACGCCGGCCACGGTCACTCGCCCGGCGAGTCCGTCCTTGCCGCGACCATCGCCCGTGGTCTCCAGCTCAACCGCGAAACCGCCCGTGAAGCCATGGCGGATCTGGTCGACGAGGGGGAGTGGTGACCATGGCGCTCCCTCTGCCGAGTCGCTATCTAACGCCTGACGACCTGGTCGAGATGTTCGAGCTGCCCAGCGTCGAGACGGTCTACCAGTGGCGTCGGAAGCGGACCGGACCCCGCGGCTTCCGTGTCGGCCGGCACCTCCGCTTCGACCCCGACGACGTACGGGCCTGGGTCGACTCCCGCCGGAGTGAGGCGGCTGCCTGATGGCCGGACACATTCAGGACCGCTGGTTCGTGACCGTGAGCGGCTCTGACGGTAAGCCACGCAAGGTGAAGTCGGATCGCTACGGGGTGGGGTCCCGATACCGCGCTCGCTACGTCGGGCCGGACGGCACAGAGAAGTCGAAGAGCTTCCCGGACCGACAGAAGCGGCTCGCCGATCAGTGGCTGGCCCATACCGAAGCGGACATGGCGCGGGGGCAGTACATCGATCCCCGCGCGGCCCGGACCACCTTCCAGCAGTACGCGGAGGGCTGGGTGTCCACCCAAGGGGCGGACCCCAACACGCAAGCCTCGATGGAGTCGCAGCTCCGGCTGCACGCGTTCCCGTACCTCGGCACGCGTCCGCTTGGTTCGTTCCAGCCGGCGCACATCCGCGACTGGGTTCAGCAGCTTCAGGCGAACGGTGTCCGCGGCTCGTACGCCCGGACGATCTACTCCAACGTGCGCGCGGCTCTCAGCGCGGCCGTGGATGACGGGCACCTTCCACGGAACCCTTGCGCCGCGCGTTCGGTACGGCCGCCGACCGTGGACACGAAGCGCGTCACGCCTTGGACGACGGAACGGCTCTTCGCTGTGCGCGCGGGCATGCCGGAGCGGTATCAGGCGATGGTCGACCTGGGCGGCGGCTGCGGCCTACGGCAGGGCGAGATCCTGGGCATCGCGGTGGACGCGATCGACTTCCGCTCGGACACGCTGCACGTCGTCCAGCAGCTCAAACTGAGCCGCAGCAAGCCCGTCTTCGCGCCACCCAAGGGCGGCAAGTTGCGGGACGTGCCGCTCCCCGGCCCTGTCGCCGACGCGCTGCGGGCACACATGGAGCAATTCCCGCCGGTCGAGATCACGTTGCCGTGGAAGGTGGCGGGCGGACCGCTGGTGACCAAGCGGCTCATCTTTATGGGACCGCGCGGTGGTCATGTCTGGCGCACCTCGCTGAACGAGGAAGCGTGGAAACCGGCCCTGGCCTCGGCTGGAGTCATCCCGACCCCGGCGGTCGGCGCTCCGCACGCCGAGTCACGCGAGAACGGTATGCACGCGATGCGGCACTTCTACGCGTCGGTGCTGCTGGACGCCGGGGAGAACGTCAAGGCGCTGGCTGAGTACCTCGGCCACTCGGACCCGGGCCTGACACTGAGGGTGTACGCACATCTGATGCCCTCCAGCCAAGCACGCACGAGGAAGGCCGTTGCTGCGGTCTTCATGTCGAACGCGAGGGGTAGAGCTTATTGAGTTCCTGAATGTTCAACAGGAAAGTTGAGCGGGGAATTCACGGATCGTGATTCGGGGTGCGTGTGGCGAATGTTGGTCGGGGAATTTGGTGAGGGAATTCACGGATCGTGATTCGGGGTGCGTGTGGCGAATGTTGGTCGGGGAATTTGGTGAGGGGATTCACGGGTCGTGAATCATCGAGAGTGCCCACCCGCCCGGCCTCCCACCCGCCCGGCCTCCCACCCGCCCGGCCTCCCACCCTGCCGGCCGGTTGCCCGGCCGCCCAGCCGACCCCCCCGCTCTGCGAATCCTCGTTTCTGCGAATTCTCACTTCTGCCTTCTTGCAGTTTCGAGAGATGCTGCAGGTGACGTGCACCCCGCCACCTCTTCGAAAGCGTCACCCTGCGAACCGAAGAGCACATATTGCGGGTTCTAGCTGCGGGTTTGCGTGACTCACGGATAAGCCGCTAAATTCTCCCTTGCCGTCAAGGGAACACAAGGGGCCACTCACGGACATGAGCGGCCCCTTACCCCGTCGGTGCACCTATTCCCTGAGCTATAGGAGAAGCAATGCGCCCTGCGGAGGAACCCATCCTGGCACGCCGCGGCCTGCGTATCGACCTCACCCCTCGTGAGCTGCCCCTCGCCATCGTCGGCATCGGAGGCGCGGCATTGGCCGTGTGGGTTGGCGTTGAGCCCCTCGCCGTCCTCCCGTTCGCCTTCCTCGTGGCGGTTCGTGTGAGGATCCACCGCATCTAGCGCGGCGGCCCCCACACGGCCCAAGCGCACAGAAGAGCCCCCTCCTGGTTGCTAAACCGCAGGTAGGGGGCTTCTTCGTGGGCGGTTACTTCTTCTTGCCCTGGTTCTTCACGGCCTCGATGGCCGCCTTCGCCGCGTCCGGGTCGAGGTACGTGCCGCCCGGCTTCAGCGGCTTGAAGTCGGCGTCGAGCTCGTAGGAGAGCGGGATGCCGGTCGGGATGTTGAGGCCCGAGATGTCCTCGTCCGAGATGCCGTCCAGGTGCTTCACCAGACCGCGGAGGCTGTTGCCGTGGGCGGCGACCAGGACCGTGCGGCCGGTGAGGAGGTCGGGGACGATGCTGTCGAACCAGTACGGGAGCATCCGGACGACGACGTCCTTCAGGCACTCCGTGTCCGGGCGCACCTCCGGCGGGAGGGTCGCGTAGCGCGGGTCGTCGAACTGGCTGTACTCGTCGTCGCGGGCCAGCGGCGGCGGCGGGGTGTCGTACGAGCGGCGCCAGAGCATGAACTGCTCCTCGCCGAACTCGGCCAGCGTCTGCGCCTTGTCCTTGCCCTGGAGGGCGCCGTAGTGGCGCTCGTTCAGGCGCCAGGAGCGGCGGACCGGGATCCAGAGGCGGTCGGCGGACTCCAGGGCCAGCTGCGCGGTGCGGATCGCGCGGCGCTGGAGGGAGGTGTGCAGGACGTCGGGGAGCAGACCGGCGTCCTTGAGCAGCTCACCGCCGCGGACTGCTTCCTTCTCGCCCTTTTCGGTGAGGTTGACGTCCACCCAACCGGTGAACAGGTTCTTCGCGTTCCATTCGCTCTCGCCGTGGCGGAGGAGGATCAGCTTGTACGGTGCGTCGGCCATGAGTCCGAGCGTAATCGAACCTCTGCGGCCTTCGCGCGCCCGCCCGCGTAGCGGACAGGGCACCCGCAGAGGTGCCGGGCGCGCTGACGGCTGACGGTCCGCCGGGGCGCCGGTCGCGCTGACGATTGACGGTCGGCGTCAATCGGGTGGCGGGTGGGAAGCGAGGCTTCGTAATGTTCGGACTGCCATCGGGGCTCTTACCCGGTGCGCCTTGGTCCGTACGTCCCGTGGGGGGAACCGCATGTCCGTCGCCGGTCTCAGAACAGCCGCCCGCGAGACCGTCTCCGGGCTGCCCCGGGAGTTCTGGTGGCTCTGGCTCAGCACCCTGGTCAACCGCCTCGGGGCCTTCGTCGCCACCTTCATGGCGCTCTACCTGACCCTGGACCGGGGCTACTCGGCCTCGTACGCCGGTCTCGTCGCCGCCCTCCACGGGCTCGGCGGGGTCATCTCCTCGCTCGGCGCCGGGGTGATGACCGACCGGCTGGGGCGGCGGCCCACCATGCTGATCGCGCAGCTCTCGACGGCCGTGTCCGTGGCGGTGCTCGGGTTCATGGTGCACCCCTTCGCCATCGCGGGTGTGGCCTTCCTCGTCGGCATGGCGAGCAACGCCTCACGCCCCGCCGTCCAGGCGATGATGGCGGACATCGTGCCCCCCAAGGACCGCGTGCGGGCCTTCTCGCTCAACTACTGGGCCATCAACCTCGGGTTCGCCGTCTCGTCCGCCGCGGCCGGGTTCATCGCTGAGTACAGCTACCTCGCCGGCTTCATCGGCGAGGCCCTGATGACCCTGGTCTGCGCCGTCCTCGTCTTCGTGAAGGTGCCCGAGTCGCGGCCCGCGCAGGCGCCCGTGAAGACCGTCGACGGGAAGCGGGCCAAGGACGAGGTGCGGCTCATCACGGTCCTGCGCGACGGGCGTTTCATGGGGGTCGTGGGGCTGTCGTTCCTGGTGTCGCTGATCTTCCAGCAGGGGTACGTGGGGCTGCCGGTGGCGATGGGGGCGGACGGGCTCTCCAGCTCCGACTTCGGCACCGCCATCGCCGTCAACGGGGTGCTGATCGTGGCCCTCCAGATCCCCGTCACCCGCTTCATCCAGCACCGCGATCCACGGCGGCTGCTGATCATCTCCTCGCTGCTCGCCGGGTACGGCTTCGGTCTCACGGCCTTCGCCGGTTCCATCGCGGTGTACGCCCTGACGGTGTGCGTCTGGACCCTCGCCGAGATCGTCAACGCGCCCACCCAGACGGGCCTGGTCGTACAGCTGTCGCCGGCTCAGGGCCGGGGCCGCTACCAGGGCGTGTACACGATGTCCTGGTCGGTGGCCGCGCTCGTCGCGCCCCTGATGTCCGGCTTCGTGATCGACCACTACGGCGCCGCCTGGCTCTGGGGCGCCTGCGCGGTGATCGGTACGGTCGCCGCCCTCGGCTACTGGCTGCTGATGCGCAACCTGCCCCGCGAGGAGATGCCCGGCGAGGAGAACGTCCCCGAGCCCGCCCCCGTACCCGCCCAGGCCCGCCCGGACCAGGCCGAGCCCGACCCGGCGGCGGCAGTGGCGGTGGAACGCGCGGTCTGACCCCGCACACCACCCGTACACCCGTACAGGGAAGACCCGTACACGCAGGAACGCGGCGACGGCGCCCGCCCGGAGAACCGACCGGGCGGGCGCCGTCCGCATGCGTACGGGATGAGCCGCGCGGGTCAGCCAGAGCAGCCGCCGCACTGGCACGGAGCACCGGACTGGCAGCCGCACCCGCAGCCCGAGCCGCAGCCGCAGGCGCCGAGCACGGGCAGGTGCACCACTTCGGTCGGGGTCTCCAGCTGGGGTTCGGTCATGGGGGAATCGGCCATGGTCCCTCCTCAGGGGCGTACGGCTGGGCGGCCGGCGCCGGTGCGCCGCCGCCGGGGACGTACGGACATGGCACGTACCGCACGTACTGCACGTGCGGCACCTGCTGCACGTCTCGCAGGCCGCGCACGTACGGCGTACGGCCATGGCGCCGTCCCCGCCCCATTGCATGCCCATCCCGGCGGGCGCATCAACGGCGCACATGGGCAGGAACACATGTGCGACTCGCGTGCGCCGGGAGCGCGTGAGGCCATCACGCGGCGCCGGGGCCCCTGAGGATCACGCGATCCCCTATAGGGCGTCGCGTGATCCGTACAGACCGCTACGAGCCCTCCGCCTGCGTCGCCGTCGCTGCCTGGATCTCGTCCGCGTGCTCACCCGTCACCAGGTAGACGACGCGCTTGGCCACCGAGACCGCGTGGTCGGCGAAACGCTCGTAGTAGCGGCCCAGCAGCGTCACGTCGACGGCCGTCTCGATGCCGTGCTTCCAGCGGTCGTCCATCAGGTGCTGGAAGAGCGTGCGGTGCAGCAGGTCCATCTCGTCGTCGTCCTGCTCCAGCTGGAGCGCCAGATCGACGTCCTTGGTGATGATGACCTCGGCCGCCTTGGCCATCAGCCGCTGGGCGAGCTGCCCCATCTCCAGGATCGTGGCGTGCAGGTCGTGCGGGACCGCCGACTGCGGGAAGCGCAGCCGGGCCAGCTTCGCCACGTGCTGGGCGAGGTCGCCCGAGCGCTCCAGGTCGGCGCTCATCCGCAGCGAGGTCACCACGATCCGCAGATCGGTCGCCACCGGCTGCTGACGGGCGAGGAGGGCGATCGCACGCGCCTCCAGGTCGTGCTGGAGGTCGTCGACCTTCTGGTCGCCGGCGATCACGCTCTCCGCGAGCTTCAGGTCGGCGTCGAGCATGGACGTGGTCGCCCGTCCGATCGCCGACCCGACCAGCCGGGCCATCTCGACCAGGCCTTCTCCGATCGAGTCGAGTTCCTCGTGGTAAGCGTCGCGCATGGAAGTCCCTCTCCAGTTCCAGAACTGAGGCCGGGGTCTCGGACCGACCCCCACGGTTACACGGTGGGGCCGCAACGCGTCCGTATCCGGCCCCCTAAGTGAACCGGCCCCATCCCCTCGGTGAACTCTGGGCGACGAGTGTTCGAGATGGCACTCGGACGGCTGGGAGAGTGTCGTCGCACCCGCATAACCTTGAAGCATGGACGTGAACGCGGCGGTCGCCGCAGCTGCAGCGATCGCCGGGCTCTGTACCGGTGTGATCGCCATGCTGGCGTTCCGCTGGAGCGAGCGCGACCTGAAACGGCCCACGCGTACGTCCCTGCGGCCGGACAGCAACGCGGCACTGCCGCCGGGGGTGGACACGGTCCTCTCCGTGCTCAGCTCCTCCGCCGTCGTGCTCGACGAGAGCGACAGCGTGGTCAAGGCCAGCTCCGCCGCGTATGCGCTGGGCCTGGTCAGGGGCGGTCGCCTGGCCGTCGAGCCGATGCTCAACATGGCCCGCGACACCCGGCGCGACGGTGAGATACGGCAGGGGGAGCTGGACCTCCCCCGGCGCGGCACCGGCCGGGGGGACGCCCTCGCCGTCTCCGCCCGGGTCGCCCCGCTGGGCTCGCGGCTGGTGCTGCTGCTGGTCGAGGACCTCACCGAGGCCCGCCGGATAGAGGCGGTACGGCGCGACTTCGTCGCCAACGTGAGCCATGAGCTCAAGACCCCCACGGGAGCGCTCTCGCTGCTCTCCGAGGCGGTCATGGACGCCTCCGACGACCCGGAGGCGGTCGAGCGGTTCGCCGGGCGGATGCAGATCGAGGCGACCCGGCTGACCAACCTGGTCCAGGAGCTCATCGACCTCTCCCGGGTGCAGAACGACGACCCCCTGGAGGACGCCGAGCCGGTCAAGGTGGAGGTGCTCGTCGCCGAGGCGATCGACCGCTGCCGCCAGCAGGCCGGCTCCAAGCAGATCACGATGGCCTCCGGCGGCACCGAGGGCCTCACGGTCTGGGGCAACCGGGGCCAGCTCGTTGGAGCGCTCGGCAACCTCGTCGAGAACGCCGTCAACTACAGTCCCGCCCGCACCCGGGTCGGTATCGCGGCGCGCCGCACCGCCGGACCGGGCGGGGATCTGATCGAGATCGCCGTGACCGACCAGGGCATCGGCATCTCGGAGAAGGACCGCGAGCGGGTCTTCGAGCGGTTCTACCGCGTCGACCCGGCCCGCTCACGGGCCACCGGTGGCACCGGTCTCGGCCTCGCCATCGTCAAACACGTGGCCGCCTCGCACGGCGGGGAGGTCACCGTCTGGAGCTCCGAGGGACAGGGCTCCACCTTCACCCTCCGGCTGCCCGAATCGGGCGTCGCGAGGGGACGCACCACCGGCGGACCCCTTATCGTCAATGGCGACGACAAGGGACCGTTCGAGACCGACTCCTATGACCCCTTCCCTGCCCCGGAGGCTCTTCCGTGACCCGAGTGCTTGTCGTCGAGGATGAGGAATCCTTCAGCGACGCCCTGTCCTACATGCTGCGCAAGGAAGGTTTCGAGGTCGCGATCGCGGCGACCGGCCCCGACGGCCTGGACGAGTTCGAGCGCAACGGCGCCGACCTGGTCCTGCTCGACCTGATGCTGCCCGGCCTGCCCGGCACCGAGGTGTGCCGCCAGCTCCGCAGCCGCTCCAACGTTCCGGTGATCATGGTCACCGCCAAGGACAGCGAGATCGACAAGGTCGTCGGGCTCGAAATAGGAGCCGACGACTACGTCACCAAGCCCTTCTCCTCGCGCGAGCTCGTCGCCCGCATCCGCGCCGTCCTGCGCCGCCGCGGCGAGCCGGAGGAGGTCACCCCGGCCGCCCTGGAGGCGGGCCCGGTCCGCATGGACGTGGACCGGCACGTCGTCACGGTCTCCGGCGGAAAGGTCGACCTCCCGCTCAAGGAGTTCGACCTCCTGGAGATGCTCCTGCGCAACGCGGGCCGGGTGCTGACCCGTATGCAGCTCATCGACCGGGTCTGGGGCGCGGACTACGTCGGCGACACCAAGACCCTCGACGTCCACGTCAAGCGGCTGCGCGCCAAGATCGAGCCCGACCCCGGCGCGCCGCGCTACCTCGTCACGGTGCGGGGCCTCGGGTACAAGTTCGAGCCGTAAACCGCGGGGCACCGACACGCGAGGGGGCGCTTCCCGGCCGGGAAGCGCCCCCTCGCATGTCTGCGTGTTCTGTTCCGCCGTACGTACGCGGGTGGCGTCAGCCGACCGGGGTCTCCTGGGAGCCCGCGGTGCCGCCCTGCTGCTCCGTACCGGCCGCCGGGGACTCCGGGGCGCCCGGGGTCTCGCCGGACGGCGTGCCCGGCGTCTCGGAGCCGCCGGTGGACGGGGTCTCGGAGCCGCTCGCGGAGGGGGCCCCGCTCGGCTTCGGTTCCGGGGCCTCGGGCCGCGCGCTGGGGCCGAAGTCCTCGTAGTAGCCGATCGCCGGGACGACGTTCGCGCCGAGGGCGACATCGCCCGTGCGGCTCAGCTTGAAGACGACCTGCTGGACGTTGCCGTCCTGCGTGGCCTCGCGGCCCTCGTCGATCACGGCGGAGGCGTTGCCCTTGCCGCCGAGAATGACCCGGCCGCCGGCCGGGATCTCGACGGGGCCCTTGCCCTTCGCCGACCGGAGCGTCACCCGGACGTCGGTGCCGGGCAGCGTGATGCTCTCCAGGACCTCGGCCTCGGTGCCGTCGTTGAACAGCGTCGCCGTGACAGCGGCGGGGCCCTCGGCCTCGGCCTCGGCCTGCGTGATCACGTTCGCGTTCTGGACCTTGATGCTGCCCACCGAGGTAGCCGCGTTGTCCGGCCTGACCTTGAGCGTCTCGGCGTTGTTGCCCGCCGCGCAGGCGGACAGGGAGACGATCGAGAACGCGATGGCAGTGGCGGCGAGAGCGCCGTGTCGAAGGCTGCGGCTCACGGCGGCGGCAACTCCTAAACGATCGGACTGCGGACTTTCGGACGTCGGGCGTTGGGCTGAGCGCCCCGCGGACGGCCGGGAAGGGGTGACGTAAAGCCGTCCTAAGGGTGTGTCAGCGGCCTTAGGCTACCGAGCCGCCCCTCCTGCCCCGCACCCGACCCGCCCCTAGGCGCTCCGGCTCTTCCCGGGGTCCGGGCGGGAGGGCCCCCGGCGAGCGCGAACCGGCCACGGTCGGCGGAAGCGGGGCCGAACCGGTAGCCGCGCTTCCGCCGGTCCGGGCGGCGCGTCACGTGCCGTTCACATAAACGCGGTGATCAATTCCTCCGGCCCGCGGCGCATTCCCCGCGAAAGGCGTCGCGAGAGCGGCGGAGGGTGTCGTGAGGGGCGGGCCTTGATCAATTTCATTGGGCGCCCGCGCTTACATCCGTACGGGTGATCGATGGTCGAACGGAGTACGTGAAGTTCACCATCTGGAACCCGACAAAACGGGACTTTCGCCCTCTTCTGTGGGGCTTCCGGGCTGTGCGTCGTGAGTGTTTCCCTCCGGTCGCACAGCCGCTCCGACCTGCGAATACCGCCTTCCGGAAGCCTTCCGCAGCACGTTCGTGTTGCTGTTGTCAAGCCCTGAGATATGCCCTGACCTGCGAAAACGCCATTCAGGAGAGGCGATTCTCGTGTTACTCTGGATAGCCACGGAAGGGGTACCTGTCACATGACGTTCAAGGTTGGCGACACCGTGGTCTATCCCCATCACGGGGCCGCGCTGATCGAGGCTATCGAAACTCGCCAGATCAAAGGCGTGGACAAGACCTACTTGGTGCTCAAGGTCGCCCAGGGCGACTTGACTGTTCGTGTGCCGGCGGACAATGCGGAGTTCGTGGGCGTGCGCGACGTGGTCGGGCAGGAGGGACTGGACCGGGTCTTCGAGGTGCTTCGTGCACCGTATGCCGAAGAGCCGACGAACTGGTCCCGGCGGTACAAGGCAAATCTGGAGAAGCTCGCCTCGGGCGATGTCATCAAGGTCGCTGAAGTGGTGCGTGACCTGTGGCGTCGTGAGCGCGAGCGCGGTCTCTCCGCCGGAGAGAAGCGCATGCTCGCCAAGGCCCGCCAGATCCTGGTGAGTGAGCTCGCTCTCGCGGAGAACACGAACGAAGACAAGGCCGAGGCCCTGCTTGACGAGGTCCTCGCGTCCTGAACCGGATCGCACCGGTTGCAAGAATGTGCCGCGGTGCCCGCTGACCATCCGTTTTCACGGTGTGTCGTCGGGCGCTGCGGCATGTCCGGACTCGGAACGATCGCCCGACTTCCGTCGGTCGGTCTTCCGTCGATCGATCCCGGCTCGTCGATCGAGTGCCCGACTTCCGGTGATCCCCGTACCCGGTGACGGTGGTGCGTCCGCCGTACCGTTGATCGCCGCCGTGACATCCGCTCGAACCGGGTGTCACGGAAGGGGCCCGGTTCAAGTCAGGGCGTCACGCCCGGCTTGCTGGGCCCCTACCCATGTCGCCCGTGGAAACAAACCTGCCGGATCGACCTGCCGAACCTTCGGACCTTCCCTCTCGGATCCTCGGACCCCTCGGACCTTCGGAGTGCAATCGATGTCATCGACGCCACCCCCGCCCGATCGGCCACGCCCCCTCCGTACCGCCGCGGTGATCCCCGCGGCCGGGCGGGGCATACGACTCGGACCGGGCGCGCCCAAGGCCCTCCGGGTGCTCGGCGGCACGCCCATGCTCATCCACGCGGTCCGCGCCATGGCGGCTTCCCGCGCCGTCTCCCTCGTCGTGGTCGTCGCCCCGCCGGACGGCGCGCCCGAGGTGAAGCACCTTCTCGACGAGCACGCCCTGCCCGAGCGCACCGACTACCTGGTCGTGCCCGGCGGAGAGACCCGGCAGGAGTCCGTGGGCCTCGGCCTCGACGCGCTGCCCGAGGACATCTCCGTCGTCCTGGTCCACGACGCGGCCAGGCCCCTGGTGCCGGTCGACACGGTGGACGCGGTCGTCGAGGCCGTACGGAACGGGGCGCCCGCCGTCGTCCCCGCCCTGCCGCTCGCCGACACCGTCAAGGAGGTCGAGCCCGCCGTGGTGGCCGGGGAGCCGGAGCCGGTGCTCTCCACCCCCGTACGGGCCAGGCTGCGCGCGGTGCAGACCCCGCAGGGCTTCGACCGGGACACGCTGGTGCGGGCCCACGCCGAGGTCGCGCTCGACGGCGAGGGCGCCACGGACGACGCGGGCATGGTCGAACGCCTCGGGAAGCCGGTCGTCGTCGTCCCCGGACACGAAGAGGCGTTCAAGGTCACCCGGCCGCTCGACCTGGTGCTGGCCGAAGCGGTACTCGCCCGCAGGAGGGCCAACGATGGCTTCTGAGAACCCCACGGGAGCGCCCGGCGCCCCCGTCATCCCGCTCGTCGGGATCGGCACCGACATCCACGCCTTCGAGGAGGGCCGCGAGCTGTGGTGCGCGGGCCTGAAGTGGGAGGGCGAGGGCCCCGGCCTGGCCGGCCACTCCGACGCCGACGTCGTCGCGCACGCCGCCTGCAACGCCCTCTTCTCCGCCGCCGGCCTCGGCGACCTCGGCCAGCACTTCGGCACCGGCCGCCCCGAGTGGTCCGGCGCCGCCGGCGTGACCCTGCTCACCGAGGCCGCCCGGATCGTCCGCGCCGAGGGGTACGAGATCGGGAACGTCGCCGTCCAGGTCGTCGGCGTACGCCCGAAGATCGGCAAGCGGCGCGACGAGGCGCAGAAGGTGCTCTCCGCCGCCGTGGGCGCCCCGGTCTCGCTCTCCGCGGCCACCTCCGACGGGCTCGGCTTCACCGGGCGCGGCGAGGGGATCGCGGGGATCGCGACGGCGCTGGTCTACCGCGCCCGCTGACGACGCGGTCACCCCGCGTGCCTGGGCGCTCTCCTGCTCTCCGCCGCCGGACGGGGACGGCCCCGTCACCCGTACGGCTCAACGCGCCCCGACATCCTCCGGCGGACGGTCTCCACCGACCGAGCGACCGACGGCACCGGCCCCGTACCGCCGGCCGGTGCCGCCTCCACGTTCACCCTTCCGGCGGGACGCGGCGAGAAGTACGGGTGACGCGGGAAGCAACTGAGGGAGCGCGGGGTTGGGGGTAGGACAACTGGACCACCCCGGCCACCAGGAGGACGTACGTCATGACCGCCGCACTCTCCACCGAGCTCAAGAACCTGCTCGACACCCCGGTCTTCGTCAACATCGCCACCATCCAGCCGGACGGCAGCCCGCAGGTTTCCCCGGTGTGGGTGAAGCGCGACGGCGACGACGTGCTGATCTCCACCACCGTCGGCCGCCGCAAGGAGACGAACCTCCGCCGCGACCCGCGCGTGACGGTCGTCGTGCAGCCCGCCGACAACCCGTACGCCTACGCCGAGATCCGCGGCCAGGCGGAGCTGACCACCGAGGGCGGCCAGGAGCTCATCGACGAGCTGTCGCTGAAGTACACCGGCAAGCCGTACGCGGAGTTCAACCCGAACTCCGGCCAGGACGACCCCCGGGTCGTGGTCCGGATCACCCCGCGCAAGGTCGTCGGACGCATCTGAGAGCCCCAGGGAGCCCCGAAAACCCCGGACCTGGCCCCCGCCGGGGCCGCCCGGACCAGGCCGGTATCAGAAAGTTGCCCCCGCGATCGCCCAAGGGTCGCGGGGCACTGGTGTCGGCCTACTACCCTTGAGGCGTGACTATTCGCCTGCACGACACCAGCGTCCGGCAGATCCGTGACTTCGTCCCGCTCACAGCGGGCTGTGTCTCGATCTATCTCTGTGGCGCTACCGTCCAGGCCGCACCGCACATTGGGCACATCCGTTCCGGACTGAACTTCGACATCATGCGCCGCTGGTTCACCTACCGCGGCTACGACGTGACGTTCATCCGGAACGTCACCGACATCGACGACAAGATCATCAAGAAGTCCGCCGAGCAGGGCCGCCCCTGGTGGTCGATCGGTTACGAGAACGAGCGTGCGTTCAACGACGGCTACGACGCGCTGGGCTGCCTGCCCCCCACCTACGAGCCCCGTGCCACCGGCCACATCACCGAGATGATCGAGATGATGCGCGGCCTCATCGAGCGCGGCCACGCCTATGAGGCCGACGGCAACGTCTACTTCGACGTCCGGTCCCTCCCCAGCTACCTGGAGCTCTCCAACCAGGAGCTGGACGACCTGCGCCAGCCCTCCGGCGACGGCGAGACCGGCAAGCGCGACCAGCGGGACTTCGCCATGTGGAAGACGGCCAAGCCCGGTGAGCCCAGCTGGGAGACCCCGTGGGGCCGCGGTCGGCCCGGCTGGCACCTGGAGTGCTCCGCCATGGCCCACAAGTACCTGGGCTCCGCCTTCGACATCCACGGCGGCGGCATCGACCTGATCTTCCCGCACCACGAGAACGAGATCGCCCAGGCCAAGGCGTTCGGCGACTCGTTCGCGAACTACTGGGTGCACAACGGCTGGGTCACCATGGCCGGCGAGAAGATGTCCAAGTCGCTCGGCAACTCCGTCCTCGTCAGCGAGATGGTCAAGCAGTGGCGCCCCATCGTCCTGCGCTACTACCTGGGCACCCCGCACTACCGGTCGATGATCGAGTACAGCGAGGAGTCCCTGCGCGAGGCCGAGTCCGCGTTCGCGCGGATCGAGGGCTTCGTCCAGCGCGTCACCGAGAAGGCCGGGGAGACCGTCGCCCCCGCCGCCGAGGTGCCGCCCGCCTTCGCCGAGGCGATGGACGAGGACCTCGGCGTGCCGCAGGCCCTCGCGATCGTCCACACCACCGTCCGCCAGGGCAACAGCGCGCTCGCCGCCGACGACAAGGAAGCCGCCGTCGCCCGCCTCGCCGAGGTCCGGGCCATGCTCGGCGTCCTCGGACTCGACCCGCTCGACGAGCACTGGGCGGGCGAGGGGGACCGCGGCGAGGACCTCCACGGTGTCGTCGACACCCTCGTACGCCTCGTCCTCGACCAGCGGCAGTCGGCCCGCGCCCGCAAGGACTGGGCCGCCGCCGACGCCATCCGCGACCAGCTCAACCAGTCCGGACTCGTCATCGAGGACAGCGCCAGCGGTCCCCGGTGGACGCTCGGCCCGCGCTGAGCCGCACCCTCTGAACGGCGCAGTTGTGCCGCCCGGCGCTCCGGGCGGCACACTTGCCTTATACGTACGCACGTCTGAAAGCAACGAAACAGGTAGGTCATGGCCGGGAACAGCCAGCGCAGGAACCGCCGCACGTCCAACAAGAAGGGCATGCAGGTCGGCAGCGGTGGTCAGCGACGCCGTGGTCTCGAAGGCAAGGGACCCACGCCGCCCGCCTCCGCCCGCAAGGGACACAAGAAGAACCGGATCGCCGGCGCCCAGGCCAAGCAGGCCGCCGCCCGCCGTCCCGCGCCCCGGCGCGGCGGTGTGAAGGGCACCTCCGAGATGGTCGTGGGCCGCAACCCGGTCTACGAGGCCCTGAGGGACGGTGTGCCCGCCGTCACCCTGTACGTCCAGCAGTACATCGACAACGACGAGCGCGTCCGTGACGCGCTCAAGCTCGCGGGCGAGCGCGGCAACATCAACCTGATGGAGGCCCCGCGCCCCGAGCTGGACCGGATGACGAACGGCCTGAACCACCAGGGCCTCGTCCTCCAGGTCCCGCCGTACGAGTACGCGCACCCGGAGGACCTCACCGCCGCCGCGTACGACAACAACGAGGACCCGCTGATCGTCGCGCTCGACGGGGTGACGGACCCGCGCAACCTCGGTGCGATCGTCCGCTCGGTCTCCGCGTTCGGCGGCCACGGCGTGGTCGTGCCCGAGCGCCGCGCGGCCGGCATGACCGCCGGTGCGTGGAAGTCCTCGGCCGGCACGGCGGCCCGTACGCCGGTCTCCCGGGTCACCAACCTCACCCGCGCGCTGGAGGGCTACCAGAAGGCGGGCCTCACGGTCGTCGGCCTCGCCGCCGACGGCGAGCACACGGTGGAGGACCTCCAGGAGCTGGCCGGTCCCGTCGTCATCGTCATCGGCAGCGAGGGCAAGGGCCTCGGCCGCCTCGTCGGCGAGACCTGCGACTACCGGGTCCGGATCTCCATGCCGGGCGGCGCCGAGTCGCTCAACGCAGGTGTCGCGGCAGGCATCGTGCTCTACGAGGTGGCGCGCCGCCGCGGATAGCCGCACCGGACCGCTACGGCGTTCGCGCGGTGACGGCCTCGGCAACGGGCTCGCCCGCCCACCGAGTTGACGCGCGAACGCCGAACAGGGTTCCAGGATGCCCGAGTTTGGCCGGATCTTGACGGGTCTCGGACACATCGGGCCTGTCAAGGCAGTGTCCTAAGCACCCATCACTCGGTTAGATGAGTGTGGACACCAGAACGCCTCGGTTCGACGAGCAACCCGCCCTGAGCATGACCAAGGTGGACAGCGACCCCGCGCAGGTCATCGTCAACCACGCCAGCTTCCGGGTGCAGCTCGCCCCGGGCCAGCGCGCACGGCTGCGCGGTGCCCCCGCGGACACGGCCCGCATCCCCGCCATGAGCGGTGCCGGCGGCGGTCGCAGGCGGGCACCGGTCGTCTGGAGCGGCAGATCGGCCCCGGGCGACCCCGGCGCCACCGGCCTCCTCCAGGCCGTACGCAACTCCACCGCCGGCCACCTCGACACCGCGCTCACCGCCGGGGCCGCGGACGGCCACGCGGCGGGCGCGACGCAGGTCATCCCGCTCCTGGAGGAGACGCAGCCCAACCCCGTACTGACCGCCCCGCAGCAGACCGGACGCACCGGACCCCTCCTGCCGCCCATGCGCCAGGCCGTCGGCGCGTACGACTCCGTCGACGACGAACCGGACACCCCCGGCGACGGCGACGGCGACGAGGAGAGTTCCGAGGCCCGCGCCAGGCGCCACGGCAACGACCCCGTACGGCACGCCTATTACCCCGGCCACCGGATGAACCTGGGCGTCGTCCTGCTCCCCATGCGGGTCCTCCTCGGCTTCATCTCCATCTACGCCGGCATGGGCAAGCTCTGCGACCCCGTCTACTTCGACGGCGGCGAACGCGGCTCCATGGTCAAGTGGCTGACCTCGCTGCACCCCTGGGCGCTCGCCGAACCCCTCCGCGACTTCGCCCTCTCCCACCCGGTCGGCGCCGGACTCTCCGTCGCCTTCCTCCAGGTCGTCGTCGGCGTCCTCACCGTCCTCGGCCTCTGGCAGCGCGTCGCCGCCTCCGTCGGCGCCCTGCTCTCCGCCGCCCTCCTGGTCACCGTCAGCTGGCGCACGGTCGCCGTGTACGACGCCCCCGACATCATCCTGCTGGCCGCCTGGAGCCCCCTGATCATCGCGGGCGCCCCCGTCTACTCCGTCGACGGACGGCTCGCCGGAGAGGCCTGGCGCAGGCTCGGACCCCGCTCCGAGATCTGGGACCTGCGCCGCCGCGTCCTGCGCCGCGGCTCCGTCGTCGCCAGCGTCGTCATCGGCCTCACCCTGCTCATCGGCTCCATCCTCGGCGGCGCGGTCCGTTCGGCCGAGGTCGTCACCGTCCCCGGCCGCAACGACTACCCGACCAACCGCCTCCCCGGCCAGCCGCTCCCCCAGGAGTCCACCGGCGAACGCCAGGCCTCCCGCACCCCCCAGGAGCAGGAGCGCCGCCCCGAGCCCACCCGCTCCGGCGCCGCCACCACCCCCGCAGACGGCGGCCAGGCCACCCCCGGCGCGACCCGCGACTCCGGCGGCGGCCAGAGCACCGGCACCGGTGCCCAGCCCAGCCAGACCCAGGGCACCGGCCAGGAACCCCCGCAGCAGACCACCCCCCAGCAGCCCCCCGCCGCCACCAGCGCCGGCCCCACCTCCTCCGGCTCCACCGGCGGGGACGGCTCCACCGGCGGCGGCTCGGAGCCGGAAGCCCCGCCCGCCTCGGGCGGCGGCGAAGGCTCCACATCGGGCGGCTCCGCCGGCGGCGGCCGCAACCCGATCGGCGGCCTCCTCGGCTGACCCGCGGACGGACACACGAAGGGGCGGCCCCCACCCGGCTTCGGGTGGGGGCCGCCCTCTCGCGGCTTGCCGTACGGGTCAGCTGCCCGCCTGGGCGCCCAGCTCACGCGCCGCCTCGGTCAGGTCCTTCGCGGTGTCGATCGCCCGCCAGTACGCCCCGTGAGGCAGCGGATACCCGGCCAGCCGGCGCTCCCGGGCCAGCCGCGGGAACGTGGTCCGCTCATGGTCGCCCTGATCCGGCAGCATCCCCGTGAAGGCGGGGGAGAACACGTACACCCCCGCATTGATCAGATACGGCGAGGGCGGCGACTCGATGAAGTCCGTGATGTGCCCGAACGCGTCCGTCTCCACCGCGCCCCACGGAATCCGGGGCCGGGCGAGGGCCAGAGTGGCGGTGGCATCGCGCTCGGCGTGGAACGCGGCCATCTCGCGCAACGAGAAACGCGTCCAGATGTCGCCGTTGGTGGCGTACCAGGGCTGCTCCGGATCGGGCAGCCGCTGCGCCGCGTACTTCAGCCCGCCACCGCGGCCCAGCGGCTCCGTCTCCACCACGGTCGTGACCCGCAGCGGCAGCACGGCGGACTCCAGCCACTCCTGGAGCACCTCGGCGAGATGCCCGCAGGAGACCACGGCGTCGGTGACGCCCTCGGCGGCCAGCCAGGAAAGCTGATGGCCGATGATCGGGGTCCCGGTACCCGGGATCTCGACCATCGGCTTCGGGCGGTCATCGGTGTACGGCCGCAGCCGTGACCCCTGGCCACCGGCGAGGATCACGGCCTGCGTCGGATACGTATGCATGGCAGGCACGATATGCGGTGCCTGCGGCCGCCCAGCGGAATCCGTACGGTTGGGCTCAGCTGAACTGAGCGACCCCCGAGGCGAACGACGTGTCGCAGACGGGACGGGAGAAGCGCTGCGCGCGCGTCGGGCCGTACTGCTCGACGGCGGCCTTGCCGAGCGCCTTGGCGATCGACATGCAGTGCCGGGCCAGCGAGGGGCGCTGCTCGACGGCACGCTGGAGGCCCGTGAGCGCGGTGCCCGGGTCCTTCTCCTGCAGTTCGACGAGCAGCTTGTCGCGCAGGACGTCCTGCGCGGCGCGGGGCTTCGCGGGCTTGGACACGGTCTCCGAGGAGGCGGCCAGCAGCGTGGAGTCTTTGTCCGTTGCCGCCCACGGAACGCTGGTGACCGCGAGGGTCCCGGAGAGCACCATGACGACGGGCAGGACGAGGGCGAAGGATCGGCCGATGCGCCGAGCGGTGTGGGTCACGCAGCGAGCGTAGCGGTCGGTGATGACTTGACGACATTTCGTCACTCTCGCGAGGGATGGTTCGACGCGTCCTTTCGAATGCCGGGTTGACGCGCCAGGGGGAAATGCCCTGTGTGCCGGGGTATTTGACGCCGCCCCGCACCGAAACCCAAACCCGCCACCGACCACGCAAACGGCCCCGTGCCCCCCTCGAAAGGGGACACGGGGCCGTGCGTGCCTATGTGACGGCGTCAGTTCGTGACGGCGTCAGTTGGTGAGACGCTCGCCGGTCGAGGTCGCGAAGACGTGCAGCTCGTCCGGGCGCGGGACGACGTGCAGCTCCGTGCCCTTCTCCGGCACGGCACGGCCGCCGACGCGGACGACGAGGTCCTGGTGCTTGCCGGCGACCTGCGCGGCGCCGTAGACGAAGCCGTCGGCGCCGAGCTCCTCCACGACGTTCACGGAGACGGCGAGACCGGCCGGCTCGTCCGAGGAGTCCTTGGACAGGGACTTCGCGGCGGCACCGCCGTGCTCGAGGATGTCGAAGTGCTCGGGGCGGATGCCGACCGTGACGGTGGTGTCACCGCGGTCCGCGGCGGCGGCGAGCGCCTCGCGGGAGACCGGGACGACGCTGTTGCCGAACTTCACGCCACCGTCGGTGATCGGGACCTCGACGAGGTTCATCGCGGGGGAGCCGATGAAGCCGGCGACGAAGAGGTTCGCCGGGCGGTCGTACATGTTGCGCGGCGAGTCGACCTGCTGGAGCAGCCCGTCCTTCAGCACCGCGACCCGGTCGCCCATGGTGAGGGCCTCGACCTGGTCGTGGGTGACGTAGACGGTGGTGATGCCGAGGCGGCGCTGCAGCGAGGCGATCTGCGTACGGGTGGAGACACGGAGCTTGGCGTCGAGGTTCGACAGCGGCTCGTCCATGAGGAAGACCTGCGGCTCCCGCACGATGGCCCGGCCCATCGCCACACGCTGACGCTGACCACCGGAGAGCGCCTTCGGCTTCCGGTCCAGGTAGTCGGTGAGGTCCAGCATCTTGGCGGCCTCTTCGACCTTCGCCCGGATCTCGGTCTTGTTGATACCGGCGATCTTCAGCGCGAAGCCCATGTTGTCCGCGACGGACATGTGCGGGTACAGCGCGTAGTTCTGGAACACCATGGCGATGTCCCGGTCCTTCGGCGGCAGGTGCGTGACATCGCGGTCACCGATGCGGATCGCGCCGCCGTTGACGTCCTCAAGACCCGCGAGCATGCGCAGGGAGGTCGACTTGCCACAACCGGAAGGACCGACGAGGACGAGGAACTCACCGTCCGCGATGTCGATCTCGAGCTGGTCCACAGCCGGCTTCGTGGAGCCGGGGTAGACGCGGGACGCCTTGTCGAACGTGACACTGGCCATGATGAATCTTCTCCTCCACCGGCAGGAACGTGCCGGACGATCCGAGTAGGGAGTGGTCTGGTCCACAGACGTGAACCTGCCGTGACGCTACCTGGCGTTTTCCGATCTGTCAGTAGTCCGGGGCACAGGGAAATCGGGAACGGTCCGGGTGCGCGGTTGGTTACACTGCTCCGGCACGCCTCCTTAGCTCAGCTGGCCAGAGCAACGCACTTGTAATGCGTAGGTCGTCGGTTCGAATCCGACAGGGGGCTCAGCGGGAAGCCCAGGTCAGAGCTCTTCTGGCCTGGGCTTTCTTGTTGTGTTCGGCCTGAGGGGGGGCTCAGGGCGTGCCGAGGGTGCCGATCGTCAGCTCGACCTCTTCGCCTGTGGCGGTGCATGCGCGGACGGTCCAGGTGCGGGCGTCGATGGCCGTGCCCGCGCCGGTCGTGTACGCCGGGACCGTGAGTGCCGGGCCCGTCGGGTCGTCCGTGCGGAGTTCGGCGTCTGTGGCTGCCCCGTCGGAGAAGCGCAGGTAGATGTCGATCGGCTGCGGGGAGCCTGCGAAGGCGGTGGGTTCGGGCAGGCCCTGGAGGCGGCAGCGGGCGCCGGGGAACAGGTGGGTGTGGCTGCAGAGCGCGAGGAACGTGGGGGCGTTGTCCGGTTCCGTGGGGGGCTGGGGCACGAGGGGCTCCTGGGGGGTGGGGGACGTGGTGGGGCTTGGTCCTGGCCACTCTGGCCGCCTGGAGCGTCGGCGGTTAGGAGGTGGAGGTGGGGCAGTCGTGGTGTTCAGTCCCGCCGTACTGCCGGGCCCAGTACTCGGGCTGTGAACTCCGCCAGTTGCGAACGTAGTTGATCGCGGGGCACGCCTTCTGTGCCGGCCAGGTGTTCCACCAGGTCCGCGCGGGTCGCGGCCAGGAGGGCGTGGGCGGTGAAGTCGGGGGTGGGGAGGTTCGGGATCCGGGCCAGGGCGGTGCGCAGGGTGGTGTGCCAGTGCGCGTAGTGGCCTGCGGCGTACGGGCTGCCGTTGCCGGTGCCTTCCAGGGCCAGGGAGAGGTGGCGGTTGTCGAGCTTGAAGCACAGGAGGGCGTCCAGGAGGGCGGGTACGCGTTCGTGCGGAGGTGTGGTGGGGCCCAGTGGTGGTGGGCCTTCCTCGGCCGCCTGGCGGATCGGGGCCAGTCGGGTCTCGTGCAGGGCGCGGATCAGGCCGGTGCGGTCGCCGAAGCCGCGGAAGAGGGTGGCCTTGCCGACGCCTGCGGCCGCTGCGATGTCCGCCATCGTGATGGCCCCGGGGCTCTCGCACTCGGCGAAGAGCCGGTCGGCTGCCGCGAGTACCGCCTCCCGGTTGCGGGCCGCGTCCGCGCGGGGCTTCGGGGCGGGGGGAGTGGCGGGCGCGGGGGGAGTTGGAGGTGTGGGGTCGGGCATCGGCGGGGCCTCCGGTTGCAAAGCGGACCGCTGGTCCGTATCGTCGGTCGAGTTAAGCGGACCGCTGGTCCGTATCGTACGGGACGGAGCGCCCCCATGACCGCACGCACCGCACCGGAGGACCTGTACCGCCAGGGCCTGCGGCTGCTGCTGGACAAGGACATCCCCGGCTGGGTCGACCTCTGGGACGAGAACGGGGTCTTCGAGTTCCCCTTCGCGCCGGACGGCCGGCCGCAGCGGCTGGAGGGCAAGGGCGCCGTGGCCGCGTACATGCGGGGCTACCCCGACCACATCGACCTGCACGACTTCCCCTACGTCGAGATCCACCGCACCGACGAGTCGGGGACCATCGTCGTCGAGATGCGTGGCGTGGGCCGGATCGTGGAGACCGGTGCTCCATTCGATATGTCCTATATTGCCGTCGTCACCTTCGAGGGCGGGCTCATCGTCCGGTATCGCGACTACTGGAATCCCCTTGCCGTGCGGGGACTCTCCGAGGGTTTCGCCGGGAGTGACCGATGAGCCGCGAGCGGTCGATGAGTGGTCTGCCGGTTGCCGTCCTTGTCATCGGGGGTACCGGTACCACCGGCAGTCGTGTTGTCGCCGGGCTTGTCCGCGCCGGGGTGCGGGTTCGGGCCGCGAGTCGGCGGGCGACAGCGGTCGCAGGGGCCGAAGCGGTGCGGTTCGACTGGGGCGACCCCGCCTCGTACGACGCTGTCCTGGGGGGTGGGGTGGACCGGGTCTATCTCGTTCCGCCGCCCGGCACTTCCGACCCGGCGGCCGTCATGCTGCCGTTCCTGCGGCGCGCCCACGCCTCGGGGGTGCGGCGTGCGGTGCTGCTCAGCTCGTCCGCGATTCCGGCCGGGGGGCCCGCCGTGGGGCAGGTGCATGCCGCGCTGCCGGGGATCTTCGACGAGTGGGCGGTCCTGCGGCCCTCCTGGTTCATGCAGAACTTCACCGGTGACCACCTCCACGCCCGGACCGTCCGCGCCGAGGGGGTCATCCGCACGGCCGCCGGTGAGGGTCGGGTCGGGTTCATCGACGCGGAGGACATCGCCGCCGTCGCCGTACGCGCCCTCCTCGACGACCGCGCCCCGAACACCGATCTGGTCATCACCGGTCCGCAGGCGCTGAGTTACGGGGACATCGCCGCCGTACTGACCGAGGTCACCGGGCGTACGGTCGTCCATCAGCGGCTCACCCGCGAGGAGATGGTCCAGCGGCTGGCCGCCGAGATGCCCGCCGCGTTCGCCGCGATGCTGGCCGATATGGACCTGGCCATCGCGGGGGGTGTGGAGGACCGGGCCACCGATACCGTCGAGCGGATCACCGGCCGCCCGCCTCGCGACTTCCGCGCGGTGGCGGTGCGTGAGGCGGGCGGTGGGGGTGGGTGTGGGTACGCGGGTGAGGGTCAGGCCTTGGCCGCCGGTGCTGCCTCCGGTGCTGCTTCCGGTGTCGACGAGGAAGCCGCGGGCGGCTGAAGAGGTGCCTTCGTCGTCCGTACGGGGATGAGCGCGGCAACCACCGCCGCTGCCAGGCCCACCCCGCAGCCGATCAGCATCGCGACGCGGAAGCCGTTCTCGGATGCGAGGGGGAAGCCGCCGAAGTCGGTCGTCATCCGGGCCAGGACCACGCCGATCACGGCCGCCGCGAACGACGTGCCGATCGAGCGCATCAGGGCGTTGAAGCTGTTCGCCGACGCGGTCTCCGACTGGGGCACCGCGCTCATGATGAGGGCCGGCATGGCGCCGTAGGCGAAGCCGACGCCCGAGTTGCAGACGAGGGTGACGATCAGCAGGCTCCACGGGGAGCCGGAGCCGATCAGGGGTACGGAGAGGCCGTAGCCGGCGGCGATGAGGAGGCTGCCGACGGCCAGGGTGACCTTGGGGCCCTTGGCGGCGGAGAGCTTGGCGCCGACCGGGGACATCGCCATCATCATCAGCCCGGCCGGGGCCATCCACAGGCCCATCGCGAGCATCGACTGGCCCAGGCCGTAACCGGTGGCCTCGGGGATCTGCAGCAGCTGGGGGACGACGAGGGACTGGGCGTACATCGCGAAGCCGACCAGGACCGAGGCCGTGTTCGTCATCAGCACCTGCGGACGGGCCGTCACGCGCAGGTCGACCAGGGGGTCGCGCAGGCGCAGTTCCCACCAGCCCCAGGCGGGCAGGAGAACGAGCGCGGCGGCGAACAGGGCGAGCGTCGTGGGGCTGCCCCAGCCCCAGTCGGCGCCCTTGGAGACGGCGAGCAGCAGGGCGATCAGGGCGCTGCCGAGGCCGATGGCGCCGGGCAGGTCGAAGCCGCCGCTCTCCCCGGCGGGGCGGTCCGCGGGGACCAGGGTGCGGATCAGTGCGCCGACCGCGAGGGCCAGTGCGGCGACGACCCAGAACAGCACCCGCCAGCTGGTGTTCTCCGCGATGGCAGCGGCGAAGGGCAGGCCCAGTGCGCCGCCCACGCCCATCGACGCGCTCATGATCGCGATGGAGGGGCCGAGCTTCTCGGCCGGGACGACGTCGCGCAGCAGGCTGATGCCGAGGGGCACCACGCCCATGCCCAGGCCCTGGAGGCCGCGTCCGGCGATCATCGGGACGACCGAGGACGACAGGGCGCAGACCACCGAGCCGAGGACCAGCGGTACGAGCGAGACGAGCAGCATGCGCCGCTTGCCGTACATGTCGCCGAGCCGTCCGGCCACGGGCGTGGACACCGCCGCCGCCAGCAGGGTGGCCGTGATGACCCAGGAGGCGTTGGAGGCGGAGGTGTCGAACAGCGTCGGCAGCTGGGCGATCAGCGGCACCACCAGCGTCTGCGTGAGTGCCGCCACGATGCCGGCGAAGGCGAGGATGCCGACCACGCCTCCCGGGCGGGCTGCGGGTGGTGAACTCTCCACGGTGGTAATCCCTCTCGCCCTTCCGGGCCTGTTGGTGTGTCTGGGGCTGTGGGGCTGCGGGTGTGCTCTTGTACGTGGTTCTTGTTCGTGTTCTCTTATGCAAGATACATGGGATATGCATGATGCATATCATGTGCATCGTGCATATCTATCGTGATATACCTGGTCGTGAGCTCGCCCTCCCCGTGGCGGTGCGAGCCGGAGCCGAAGGAAGCGGACGCGTGGACATGCCCCTCGACCGGATCGAACGCGAGACCATGCTGCTCGGCCGGTACATGCACCTGCTCACCCCGCGCGTGGAGTGGCGGCTCGACCGCAGCGCCTACATCCTGCTCAGCCGGATCGAGGTCGAGGGCCCCATGTCCATCGGCCAGCTCGGCGAGGCCTTCGGTCTGGACGCCTCCACCCTCAACCGGCAGACCGCCGCGATGCTCCGCGCCGGGGTCGTCGAGCGCATCCCGGACCCCGACGGGGGCATCGCCCGCAAGTTCGCCATCACCGACGAGGGCGCGCGGAGGCTCGACAGCGACCGGAGCCGGAACCTGGCGGGCCTGGCGAAGGTCATGGCCGACTGGACGCCCGAGGAGGCGGAGCAGCTCGCGACCTCGCTCAGCCGTCTCAACCTCTCCATCGAGCGTCTCGACGGGCGGCCCTGGCCCCGCGACTGAGGCCCCCCGCGTTCGCGCCCGCCCGCACGCTCTCCCGCATGCGGATCGCGAGGGCGGTGGTGTACTGGGAGGGATGGCCGATCGAACGTGCGGCCCGTCCCCTTCCGGCCGGGCCGGTTACCGATGGGGATGCCCATGCGCCTCCGCCGCCTCCGCCTTCGTACCGCTCCGAAGGCTCTGGCCTGTGCCGGTGCCGTCGTCCTGATGGCGGCCGTCGGGTGCGCCTCCCCGGGGGCGGTCGATGACAAGGCCCCGGCCTCTTCCCTCCCGCGTACGGCCCCGGCTACGGCCACCGCCGCTGCTCCCCGCACCGACACCCCCGCGGCCCTCGTTCCCGCCGACCGCACCGATCCCCGTACCGAGACCGCTGTCATTGCCATCCCCGCCATCGGGGTCGCGGACCTGGACGTCGTGCCGTACGAGGGGACGACGGACGACCCGCCCGGCAGCCGGATCCAGGACCGGGGCGTCGCCTCCAGTCCGTACGGTGAGGAGGGCGGGGTCGGGCCGGGAGAAGTCGGCAACTACCTCGTCACCGCACACCGGTTGAGCGCCGGAGGCGTACTGCGTGATCTGCCGGATCTCGGCAAGGGCGATTCCGTGCACGTGACGGAGGGCGGCACCCGCTACACGTACGAGATCACCGAAACCCGGCAGACCTCCTTCCGCAGCGAGCGCTCCCTCGCCGAGCAGCGGGCCGAGGTGCCGGGGCGGCCCGGGGCGGAGCCGGCCCGGGCGGTGATCACGATCTCCACCTGCGCGACGCCCGAGGACGACGCGGCCGGGAACTTCTGGCGGGACTCCCTCGGCAATCCCGAGCACCGGATCGACAAGGTGGGCGTGCTGGTGACGGAGACGGACGCGCCCTAGCCCCGGGTCAGTGGCGGCCCGCTATGCGGTCCGCCGCCTTCGCGATGGGGTCGGTGCCGGGGCGGGGTGAGGTCGTCTCGCGGCGGTCGGCGGCGCGGTAGGCGGCGTACAGGCCGTGGACGCCGAGCCAGCGGAAGGGTTCCGGTTCCCAGCGGCGGACCTTGTGGTTGACCCAGGGCAGGGTGGTCAGGTCCGTCGGGCCCGCCTGGCCGGAGTCCTGCTGGATCAGGTCGCGCAGGGTGCGGGCGGCGAGGTTGGCGGTGGCTACGCCGGAGCCGACGTACCCGCCCGCCCAGCCGAGCCCCGTGGAGCGGTCCAGGGTGACGGTGGCGCACCAGTCGCGGGGGACGCCGAGGACGCCGGACCAGGCGTGGTCGATGCGGACGCCCGCCGTGGTGGGGAAGAGGCGGACCAGCAGGTCGCGCAGGGCCTCGATGGTGGCGGGCTGGGTGCGGCCGTCGTTGTCGGTGGCGGAACCGTAGCGGTAGGGGTAGCCGCGGCCGCCGAGCGCGATGCGGTCGTCGGCGGTGCGCTGGGCGTAGAGGTAGGCGTGGGCCATGTCGCCGAGGGTCTCGCGGCCCTCCCAGCCGATGGTGTCCCAGATACGGGCGGGCAGCGGTTCGGTGGCGATCATGGAGGAGTTCATCGGGAGCCAGGTCCGCTTGAGCCCCTTGAGGCCGGCCGTGAAGCCCTCGGTGCAGCGCAGGATGTAGGGGGCGCGGACCGTGCCGTACGGGGTGACGGCGTGCTTGGGCTTGATCTCGGTGACCGGGGTCGACTCGTGGATGGTGACGCCGAGCGCCTCCACGGCGTCCGCGAGGCCCTTGACCAGCTTGGCCGGGTGCAGCCGGGCGCCGTGCGGGGTCCAGGTGGAGCCGACGGCGCCCGTGACATGGACGCGCTCGGCGGTCTCGCGGGCGCCGCGCAGGACCCGGTCGGTCTCGCCGAACGCGATCTCGACGCTGTGGAAGTCCCGGAGTCTGGCCAGTTGCGCCGGGGTGTGGGCGACCTCCAGGACGCCGCCCTGGTGGATGTCGGCCTCGATCTTCTCCTCGGCGGCGGCCCGGACGACCTCGCCGACCGTCTCGTTCATCGCCTTCTGGAGCCGTACGGCGGCGTCGTGGCCGTGCAGCTTGGCGTACCGCTCGCGGCCCGCGATGCCGTTGTACAGCCAGCCGCCGTTACGGCCGGAGGCCCCGTAACCGCAGAACTTGGCTTCCAGCACGGTGATGTTGAGGAAGGGGACGGCCTTCTTCAGGTAGTACGCCGTCCAGAGTCCGGTGTAGCCGCCGCCGACGATGCAGACGTCGGCGCTCGCGTCGCCGGGCAGGGGTTCGCGTGGGGCGGGGGTGCCCTCCTGCGCGTACCAGAACGATATGCCGCCGTTGACGGTACTGACGGTGCCCATGATGCCCCTGGTGTCCCTGTCCGGTGTGCCGGTGTGGCAGTCCGCCGCTGTGGCAGTCCGCCGGTGTTTCGGTGCCTGGTGTGATGCCGAGCGTATGTGTGGCGGGACGTTACTGCGCGGCGGGGTGTTCCGTCTCCTGTGCCTTCCGTCGGCCGCGGGCGAGCGGGTGGCAGGCCAGGCCGGTCAGTACGGCGGTGAAGTGGCCCACGTCGGTGAAGGTGCGGCCGTCGGCGACCAGGGGGATGCCGTAGAAGACGAGGACGGCGAAGACGTAGACGTACCGCCAGGGGTGCGGGACGCGGTAGGTGAGGACGGCGATCACCCCGGCGAGCGCGTAACTCACCCCGACGTCCAGCGTGTCGGCGGCCGACTGCGGGGCGTGGTCCTGCCGGATGGCCCAGGCGAGGACCCCCTCGCTGACCAGGGTGGCCACGACGTGCGCGGCGGCGGCGACCGCGAGCCAGCGCAGCGTGCCGAGCCAGTGTTCGGCGGTGGCGTGGAAGAGGGTGAACAGGACGGCGTACGGGAGCCAGCGGCCGCCGTCGATCCACAGGGCGCTGGTGATCAGGACGCGGACGGGGTTCTGCGACAGCTCGTGGAGGTTGGTGGAGCGGTCCCGCAGGAACTCCTCCTCGAAGGCGGGGGACATCCGGTGCAGGACGACGGTGGTGACGAAGAGGAACGCCAGCCAGATGTACGTGCCGGGGGCGGTGGCGATCCAGTGGCGTACGGCGGTGACCCGGGCGTTCTCGCGGGGGCGGCCGGTGGGGGTGCGGGTCTTCTCGCGGTGGCGGCCGGTGGGGGTGCGGCAGTCGGCGGAGTTCCCGTTGCCGTCGGCGGTGGGGCCCGGCTGTTCTCGGGGCATGGTCCGATTGACGCACGCCCCTAGGATCCGAGGCGTGATTGACATCCCGGACGAACTGATCGCCACTCAGTACGCATACAACGGGGCGGCCGGGCGGGCCTTCGTCGCCGCGCTGCCGGGCCTCGCCGGGCGGTTCCTGGAGGAGTGGGGGCTGCGGCGGGACGGGGCCGCGATGTACGGCATGTGCGCGCTGGTCCTGCCAGTGGTGCGGGAGGCGGACGGGGTGCCGGCCGCGCTGAAGCTCCAGTTGGTGGACGAGGAGACGGTGGGCGAGCCGGTCGCCCTGCGGGCGTGGGGTGCGGCGGGGGCCGGGGCGGTGGGGGTGCTCGGCCATGACCCGGGGACCGGGGCGCTGCTGCTGGAACGGCTCGATGAGGGGCGGCCGTTGTCGGGGGTGGCCGGGGGAGGCCGGGGCGCTGGGGGTGGTGTTGGTGGGGCTGCCGGGGTTGGTGGTGGTGGTGTCGGTGGGGCCAATGGTGCGGTTGATGTGGCTGGGGCGCGAGAGGCGGTCGGCGTGCTCGGTGCGGTGCTGGCCCGGCTGGCGGCTGTGCCCGCGCCGGAGGGGCTGCGCACGCTGGACGATGCGGTGGAGCGGATGCTGGCGGCGGCTCCGGAGGCGGTGGGGCGGCTGGCGGACGCCTCGGAGCGGCGGCTGCTCGCGGACTGCGCGGCGGCGGTGCGGGAGGTGGCGGGTGAGCCGGGGGACCGGTTGCTCCACTGGGACCTGCACTACGACAGCATCCTGGCGGGGCGGGCCGACGCGGGGCGTGCGGGGGAGTGGGTGGCGCTCGACCCCAAGCCCCTGGCGGGGGACCCGGGGTTCGAGGTGTTCCCGGCGCTGGACAACCTGTTCGACGCCGGGGAGGTGGTGTGGCGGTTCGACGCGTTGACCGAGGCACTGGGCATGGAGCGGGACCGGGGGCGGGCGCGGGCCTGGACGCTGGGGCGGGTGCTCCAGAACGCGGTGTGGGCCATCGGGGACGGGGAGCGGGAACTGGCCCCGGACCATGCGGAGATCGTGCGGCGGTTGCTGGCGGGGCGGTGACGGTTGGAGGGCGGTGACGGCTGGGGCGGCCGCTCTCGGTCGTGCTCCCTGTTCCGGTTCGGGTTCTGGAGCCGGTACCGGCCCCGGTCACCGGGGCGAGCCGGTCACGGCTCCAGCACCACCTTGCCGATCGTGCCGCGCGTCTCCAGCGCGCGGTGGGCGGCGCCCGCTTCGGCGAGCGGGTAGCGCTGGACGGCGGGGCGCAGCCGGCCGGCGGCGGCCTCGGCGAGGGCGCGGGTCTCCAGGGCGCGCAGGCCGCCGCCCCGCTCGACCAGCTGGGGCCCGAGGACGGAGCCGGAGGTGATGGCGCGCTCCGCCAGCTCCTGAGGGGTGAAGGTGAGCGGCTGCCCGTCGTGGAGGCCCTCGCCGGACCAGCCGTAGACGATGTGCTGCCCGCCCTTGCCGAGCAGGCCGACGGCGCTGCGGGCGGTGGTCCCGCCGACGGAGTCGTAGACGACGGTGGCCCACCGGCCGGTCGCGTCGAGGAAGGCGCGGGCGTGGTCTGGCCAGTTCGGGAGGGTGTAGTCGAGGGCGAGGTCGGCGCCGTTCGCCTCCGCCCTGCCCACCTTGGCCGGGCCCCCGGCCAGGGCGATCACGGTGGCCCCGGCGTTCTTCGCGTACTGGACGAGGAGGGTCCCGATCCCGCCCGCCGCCGCGGTGACGACGGCCACGGAGCCGGGGCCGAGGTCGGTGAAGCCGAGAATGCCGAGGGTGGTGCGGCCGGTTCCGATCATGGCGACGGCCTCGGCGGCACCGAGTTCCCCGGGGATCTCGTGGAGCCGGTCGGCCTCGGTGACGGTGAGTTCGGCGTAGCCGCCCGGTGCCGTGCCGATGTGGGCGACGACGCGCTTGCCGAGCCAGCCGGTGTCCGTGCCCTCGCCGAGCGACTCGACGGTTCCGGCGACCTCGCGGCCGGGAACGGTGGGAAGTGCGACGGGCGCCGGGTAGGGGCCGCTCTCCCCTTCCCGCAGGGCGGTGTCCAGGAGGTGCACGCCGGCCGCCTCGACGGCGATGCGGACCTGGCCGGGGCCGGGGACGGGGTCCTCGGCCCGTTCGTACGTGAGGTTCTCGGCGGGGCCGAAGGTGTGGAGGCGGATGGCGTGCATGAAGGGGCTCCCTCGGGCGGCGCCCCCTCTCTCGGGGGCGGGCTGTGCCCCCTGTCTCGGGGGCGGACGGTGCTCCCACCCTGGGGGCGGGCTGTGCCTCACCCTCGTACCTCAGGTTCGGTTGAGGTCAACCCCGGATCCGGGGCGCCGGCCGGCGGCCTTCACCGCGAGCAGCGCGGCTTCGATGCCGCTGGTGAAGGAGACCTCGCTGAGGAGCCCGGGGGCGGCGACCTGGTCGCCCGCCAGGAAGATGCCGTCGCCCCGGACGACGGAGGGCCGGTCCCGCCAGGTGGTGCCGGGGCGGTCGACGGCCCCGGTGCGGCCGTCGGCGAGGGCTTCGCTGCGCCAGGTGGTGCGCTCCCGCCAGCCGGGGAAGCCGAGGTCGAGGAGTTCCTCGGCGCGGGCGGTCCCCTCCGCCCTGCGTGCGTCGGGGCCGATCGGGAACTGGCCCTGGAGCAGCTGCTCCCCGGGCGGGGCGAGGCCGGGGTCCTGGGCGGTGAACCGCTCCAGCCAGCCGGGCGCGTCCAGGTCGGACACGACGAACGCGTCGCCGCGCCGGGTGCGCACGGCCAGGTCCACGAGGACGGTGCGGCCGCTCTCCCAGGTGAGGGACGCGTCGTCGAGGAGGGTGCGGGCGGCGTCGAGGGAGGTGGCGACGACGACCGGTCCGGTGCGGGACAGTTCGCCGAGCGTACGGGTGTCGACGCGGGCGGCCGTCTCGACGGCGATCCCGAGGGCGCGGGCGTGGCCGGCCAGCCGCTCGACGAGCCGGCCCCAGCCGCCGGCCGGGTAGCGGGCCTCTGGCGGGAGCGAGGCGAGCCGGACCAGGCGCTCCTGGACGAACCGGGCGGAGAGCGCACCGGGGTCGTGGTGGAAGAGCGCGGCGGCGGCGAAGTTCGCGGCGGCCCGGGCGCCCTCCTCGCCGACCTGGCCGGTGGCCCAGTCCAGGAAGCCGGCGTCCACCGAAGCCGTGCGGGCACTGCGGCGGGCGAGCCGCAGCAGGGCCACGGGCGGGGTCCGGCGGGCGGCCCCCGAGCGCCGGAAGCGGAAGCGGAGGCCTTCGAGGGGCGGTACGGGGACGACGGGGCCGAGGAGCTCGCGGCGGGCCAGCCAGGTGTGGTGGGGCCCGCCTCGGTAGAGGGCGTGGGGGCCCTCGTTGGTGCGGTACGGGCCCTCCGCGGTCCTGGCCCGGCCGCCGAGCGTCCGGTGGCTCTCGTGCAGGGTGACCCGGGCGCCGGATTCGGCCGCGGTGATCGCGGCGGTGAGCCCGGCGAGGCCGCCGCCGACGACGTGGATGTGCTCCATGGCTGGGACTCCTTCGCTTCTTTGATGATGCGACGGATCGGGGGCGGCGGTATGTGACATGGGGCGTGGGGGTGTGCGGGCGTCGGGGCGTTGTCAGTGGGGTGCGTCACGATGGGGGCATGGCAGCGAGTGCGAGCAGGGGAACGGGCAGGACCAGGGCCAAGAAGGACACCATCGCGCCGGCGCGGCGCCCGGAGGTGCGGCTGCCGCCGCTCGTTCCGTACGGGGGCGAGGGCCTGGAGCCGGACGGCGACTACGACGGGGTGCGGTTCGACGGGGTGGACCTGGCGGACGCGGTGGGGCCGGGCGCGCGGTTCATGGACTGCGCGCTGGAGAACTGCGCCCTCGACCGTACGGAGCTGGTGCGGGCCCGCTTCATCGACTCGGTGCTGACGGGCGTACGGGGCGTGGGCACCGACCTCGCGGGGGCGTCGCTGCGGGACGTGGAGGTGGTGGACGCGCGCCTGGGCGGGGTGCAGCTGCACGGGGCGGTGCTGGAGCGGGTGGTGGTGCGCGGCGGGAAGATCGACTACCTGAACCTGCGCAAGGCCCGGCTGAAGGACGTGGTCTTCGAGGGCTGCGTGCTCTCCGAGCCCGATTTCGGTGACGCGCACCTGGTGCGGGTGGAGTTCCGGGACTGCGTGCTGAAGCGGGCCGACTTCAGCGCGGTGCGGATGGAGTCCGTGGACCTGCGGACGGTGGCCGAGCTGGACATCGCGCGCGGCGTGGAGCGGCTGGCGGGCGCGGTGATCAGCCCGGCACAGCTGATGGAGCTGGCCCCGGCGTTCGCGGCGCAGATCGGGGTGCGGGTGGAGGGGTGATACGTCGGTGGAGGCGCGGATGCATGGGGTGACGCGTCCGCGAGGGCACTGGCGGAGAGGGTGACGCGTCCGTGGGGGCGGGCGGTCAGATGCGGGGGAAGCGGGCCTGGAGGTCCCAGATCACGGGGTTGTCGGCGAGGCCGTCGTGCATGTCGGCCAGGTCGGCGATCAGGTCGTGCAGGAAGTCGCGGGCCTCGCGGCGCAGCAGGGAGTGGCCGAAGGTGAGCGGGGGCTCGTCGCCGGGCATCCAGTCCGCCTCGACGTCGACCCAGCCGAAGCGCCGTTCGAAGATCATGACGTCCGAGGACTCGGTGAAGTCCAGCTCCGCGTACTGCCGCCGGTGCGAGCGGTTGCCGCGCGGGTCCTGGTCGATCTGCTCGATGATGTCGCACAGCGCCCACGCGAAGTCGAGCACCGGAACCCATCCCCAGGCTGTGGACACCTCACGGTCCGCCTTGGTGTCCGCGAGGTAGACGTCACCGGAGAACAGATCGTGCCGCAGCGCGCGGACGTCCGCGCGGCGGTAGTCGGTCTGCGGGGGGTCGGGGAAGCGGCGGGAGAGGGAGTAGCCGATGTCGAGCACGGATCGATGGTGTCATGCCCGGTCGGGGTGGGCCCACACGATCGGGTGAACGAGATCGGGTATGCCTCAAGCATATGCCACCACTTCCCTGGTCTCCGGCATATGGTCAGTTCGCCTCATGCGGCTCATCATCGGATCTTCCAGAAGAATCCGGGATCATTTCGCCGGGTGGGCACTGGTCTCAGTCACTTCCGTGGCTTCGTCGCCGAATCCTTCCGTGACGCGGGGCGCGTGGAAGTCCGCGGCGAGGACATCCTGCGGATTCTCGCGGTGCGCGGTGTCGCCGTCCCGGACGCAGCGCGGCAGCGCATCACCACCTGCACCGACCTCGCCGTACTCGGCGTGTGGTTCGAGCGTGCCATCACCGCGCCTACCGCCGATGCGGTGTTCGACGAGAGCTGACGGCAGGTCCGGGCGGGGCCCGGCCCCGCCCGGTTCACGGCAGCAGCCGCTGCTCCTTCGCCACCGAGACCGCGCCCGCGCGGGTGTCGACGCCGAGCTTGTCGTAGATCCGGCCCAGGTGGGTCTTGACCGTGGCCTCGCTGATGAAGAGGGCGCGGGCGATGTCGCGGTTGCCGAGGCCCTGGGAGAGCTGGGCCAGGATGTCGCGTTCGCGGTCGGTGAGGGTGGGGCGGGGGCTGCGCATCCGGGCCATGACCCGGCTGGCGACGGGGGCCGAGAGCGTGGTGCGGCCCTGGGCGGCCGAGCGGATGGCGGCGAAGAGCTCCTCCGGGCGTTCCGCCTTCAGCAGGTAGCCGGTGGCGCCGGCCTCGATGGCGCGGGTGATGTCGGCGTCGGTGTCGTACGTGGTCAGCACCAGGACGTGGACCGTGCCGTCGGCCGCGATGCGGCGGGTCGCCTCGACGCCGTCGATGCCCTCGCCGAGCTGGAGGTCCATGAGGACGACGTCCGGGGTGAGGCGGGCGGCGAGCACCACCGCCTCCTCGCCGCTGCCCGCCTCGCCGACGACCTCGATGTCCGCTTCGCTGCCGAGGAGGGCCAGCAGGCCGGCGCGGACGACCACGTGGTCGTCGCAGAGGAGGATGCGTACGGGGCGCGTCTGCTGGCTTTGGCCGGTCATGCGGGGGCCTCCGGGGCGGTGAGGGCGGGGTGTGCGAGCGGAATCTCGGCCGAGAGCACCGTGCCCTCGCCCGGCGCCGACTCGATCGTCAGTGTTCCGCCGAGCTGGTGCACCCGGGCGCGGATCGCGGGGAGCCCGTGGCCGCGGACGGTGTGGGGGCTGCGGACGGCTCCGGACTCCGCGGTGAAACCGCGGCCGTTGTCGCCGATGTCCAGGACCACCCGGTCGTCCAGGTGGGTCAGGGTCAGCCCGGCGGCGGTGGCGCCGGAGTGCTCCCGTACGTTGGCGAGGGCCCCTTGCCCGATGCGCAGCAGGGCGGACTGCACCCGGTCAGGCAGCGGGGCGTGCGGGGTGCCCTCCACATGGCAGCGGACGGTGAGTGCCCCCTGCGCCTGGGCCGTTTCGCGGGCCGCCAGCGCGTGCAGGGCCGCCTCCAGGCCGCCGCCCTCCGCCAGATCGGCCGGGGCCAGGTCGTGGACGAAGCGGCGGGCCTCGGCGAGGTTGCGTTCCGCGATGCCGGTGGCCGTACGGACGTGGCGGCGGGCCGCGTCCGGGTCGGCGCTCCAGGTGCGGTCGGCTGCCTGGAGCAGCATCTGCTGGCTGGACAGGCCCTGCGCGAGGGTGTCGTGGATCTCCATGGAGAGCCGCTGGCGCTCGGCGAGGGTCCCCTCACGCCGCTCGGTGGCGGCCAGTTCGCGGCGGGTCCGCAGCAGGTCGTCGATCAGCTCGCGCTGACGTGCCGCCAGTTCCCGTTGGCGTACGGCCTGGCGCTGCATATGGACGAACACGGCGGTCGCGACGGCCGCCACGGCGGGCGGGGCGAGCACCAGGTTCGGGTCGAACCCGGTGGCCAGGCGCAGTTGCGCGGCCACCACGAACGCGGTCAGCAGCGCCACCAGGGCGAGTGCCGCGCGCGGCGGCAGGATGCGCAGCCCGGTGTAGAAGAGCGGCACCGCGCACCACGCGAAGCTCGGCGCGAGGACGACCAGCACCATCCAGACGAGGACGAGGGCCCCGAGCCAGGTGAGCCGGCGCGGGGTGGGGCGCGAGCCGAGGACGGGCCCCAGGAGGTAGAGCACGGCCAGGGTGATCGACAGGGCGATGACCCACGGCGTACGGGCCTCGCCCGGGTGCCGCATCAGGAACCGGGTCAGCGAGGCGCCGAGCAGCAGGAAGAACGCGGCGTGCATGAGGAGCGCGAGCCAGCGGGCGTCGGGGTCCGAGCCGGGGGCCGAGCCAGGGTCGGGGCCGGGGTCGGGACCGGTGGGCCCGTCTCCGTCCGCGTCCTGGGGAGCGCCGGTTTGGGGAGCGCTGTCCTGCGGGGCGCTGTCCCGGGGATCACTTCCGTGGTCCACCTCTTACGTACCTCACCTTCCCTGTCGCCGGGCCCCGTAGACCTGTTTTGACCTGCGTTGATCCCTCCATGGTGGCCCGATCCGGTCACCCCCGCATCAACCGATCGGCTGACGGGGGCGTCGGCCGTACCGCCCGTTCCTTCCAGCCGGTACGTCGACCGTACGGACCCGGATCCGCCGGGAGGATCGATACCAGAGCGAAACGCCGGGACCGCCCGGACGAACCACCGGGCCGCCCCGGAAACCACCAAGGAGCCACCATGAAGAAGCTGTCGCTGCGTGCCCGTGTCCTGACCGGTACCGTCGCCGTCGCCGCCCTCGGGGCCGGGACCTTCGGCGCCGTCTCCGCGAGCGCTTCCGCCCCGGCCGCCGCCCCCGCCGCCGCTGTCAAGGCCGACACGAACAACCGCAACCTCCAGCAGAGCACCCACCTCACCGTGGCCGCCGCCACCAAGGCCGCGCAGGCCACGCTGGACGCCGCGAAGAAGGAGAACCAGCGCGTCTCGGTCGCCGTCGTCGACCGCAACGGCAACACCATCGTGACGCTGCGCGGCGACGGAGCGGGCCCGCAGTCCCCCGAGTCGGCCGTGAAGAAGGCGTACACCGCCGTCTCCTGGAACGCCCCCACCTCCGAGCTGGCCAAGCGCCTGGAGCAGACCCCGAACCTGAAGGACATCCCTGGCACCCTGTTCCTCGCGGGTGGCGCTCCGGTGCAGGTCAAGGGCGCCCCGGTGGCGGGCATCGGGGTGGCCGGCGCGCCCAGCGGCGACCTCGACGAGAAGTTCGCCCAGGCGGGCGTCGCGGCCCTCGCCCGGTAGTCACGCACGCACGCACGCCCGCTCGTACGCACGGAACGGAGTACCCATGAACGCCCTCGATCACGACCTGCTCACCGCCGCCCGCACCGGCGACACCGACGGTGTGCGCACCGCGATCGAGGGTGGTGCCCGGGTCGACGCCCGTGACGAGGAGCTCCGTACCCCGCTGCTCCTCGCCGTCCACGGCGACCGGGTGGAGGCGGCCCGGCTGCTCGTGGCGGCCGGGGCCGATCCGGACGCCCAGGACCGGCGTGAGGAGAGCCCGTGGCTGGCCACCGGTGTCACCGGCAGCGTCGCGATGCTGCACGTCCTGCTGCCCGCCGGGCCCGACCTGACCCTGCGCAACCGGTTCGGCGGCATCGCGCTCATCCCCGCGAGCGAGCGCGGCCATGTCGCGTACGTACGGGAGGTGCTGCGCCTCACCGACATCGACGTGGACCACGTCAACCGGCTCGGCTGGACCGCCCTGCTGGAGGCGGTGATCCTCGGCGACGGCGGCCGGGCGCACCTGGAGGTGGTGGAGGCGCTGCTGGCGGCCGGTGCCACGCCGGGGCTGCCCGACGGGGACGGGGTCACGGCCCTGGCCCACGCCGAGCGGCGCGGGTTCGCGGAGCTCGCCGCGCTGCTGCGGGCCGCCGCGTGACCGGCGTGCGCGGCCCCCGCGCCGCCCTCGCCGTTCCTCCGCGTACACCTCGCACCTCCCGCGCGCGCCGGCTCACGGTGGTGCTCGCCGCGGCCGCCGTACTCGCCGGCTGCGCGACCGGCACCACCGGCACCACCGGCACCACCGGCACCACCGGCGCGTCCGGCACGACGGAAGCCGCCCCGGACGCGCCGGGAACGACTGCCTCCGCCGCCCCGAAGACCTCGCCGGCCCCCTCCCAGGGCACCGCCCGCACCCCCCGCGGCACCCTCCTCGTAGCCGACTTCGGCAGCGACACCGTGACCTTTGTCGACCCCGGGCGCGACGGCTCGGGCCGGGGCGGCAAGGCCATCGGCTCGGTCGAGGTCGGTACCGCCCCCTACGGCCTCGTCGTCGGTGAGGACGGCCGCGCCTGGGTCGCCACCGCCGAAGGCGTCGCCGTCGTGGACACGCAGCGGCGGACCCGGCTCGCGCTCGTCCCGTACGAGACGGAGACCGGGCCGGTCACCACCGGCGAGTACCGGGGCGGCGGCATGGGCATCGCCCTCGCCCCCGACGGCCGGCACGTCTACGTCGGCGTCAACCTGCCCGACGGCAACGGCACGGTGGAAGTCATCGACACCGCGACCCGCGAGGTCACCGGGACCGCTCCGGTCGGCCGCCGCCCCTTCGACGTGGACGTCTCGCCGGACGGCCGCGAGGTGTACGCCACCGGCCACGACTCCTTCGACGTGACGGCCGTGGACGCGCGGACACTGAAGACCCGGCGTATGGAAGTCGCCCCGTACGGAACGGAGGGCGGGCTCGGCTCCTGGCTGAAGCCGCACTACGCCGTCGTACGCCCCCAGGACGGGAAGCTGCTGCTGCCGTTCGAGGGGGAGCGGCTCGCGGTCCTCGACCCGCGCACCGGCGAGGTGGCGATCGAGCGCATGACCGCGAACACGCACCAGCACGGCGCGGCCCTCGCCCCCGACGGCACCCTCCTCGTCGTCGGCACCGGCCCGATCGGCTCGGACGACGAGGACCCCTCGCTCACCGTCCGCACCCCGGACGGCAAGGAGCGGGTCGTCCCGCTGGACGGGCCGCACGAGGACGTGGCGGTGTCCGATGACGGCCGTACGGCGTACGTCACCGGCGGGTTCACCCGTGACGGGTACTGGAACGGGATCACCGTCGTCGACCTCGACGACGTGGCACACGGAGGGAAGAGCGAGCCGGTGCGGCTGGAGGCAGGCAACCGGCCCCTCGGTATCGCCGTCCTCTGAGCCGTCCTCCGCGCCGGGCACTGAGCCGGGCACCGCGCCGGGCACTGAGCCCGAGCCGTCCCCGAGCCGGAGCCGCCCGCCCGCCCCAGCCGCCAGCCCGTCCCAGCCGCCCGCCCCCGGGGCGGGCGGCTTCCTCCCGTCCACGGGCCCCGGGCCCCCGGCGCCTAGGATCGACCGGTGAACCACCGACCCCCGGCCGCCGTCGCTCCCCTCCTGCTCGCCCTCGTCCTCCTCGGCGCGGGCTGCTCCGGCGGGGTCGAAGGGACCCCGGGCGCGGTCGGGGTGCGCGACCCGTACTTCCCGGGGCTCGGCAACGGCGGCTACGACGTCACGCACTACGGCCTGGAGCTCGACGTCGACCCGGCCGCCGACCGGCTTCGCGGCACGGCCACGATCACCGCCCGCGCCACCCAGGACCTGAGCGCCTTCCACCTCGACCTGGCCGGGCTCGACGTGGAGAGCGCCACCGTGGAGGGGAAGTCGGCGGCCGTGAACCGGGCGGGCAAGGAGCTGACGATCCGTCCGGGCGGGGTGGTGGAGGACCGGCTGCGCAAGGGGCGCACGTTCACCACCGTCGTGCGCTATTCCGGCGCCCCGCAGGCCATCACGGACGCGGACGGCGGGAAGGAGGGCTGGCTGCGGACGGCGGACGGCGCGGTCGCCCTCGGTGAGCCGACCGGTTCGATGGCCTGGTTCCCCGGCAACCACCACCCGAGCGACAAGGCCGCGTACGACATCGAGGTCACCGTCCCCGACCCGCTGACGGCCGTCTCCAACGGGGAGCTGGTGTCCCGGAGCACAGCCGACGGCCGTACCGCCTTCCGCTGGCGGACCGTCGAACCGATGGCGAGCTATCTGGCGACCGTCGCCGTGGGGCGGTTCACCACGCAGCAGTCGCGCACGCCCGACGGCATCCGGCTGTTCACCGCCGTGGACCCGGAGTCGGCGGCCGCGAGCAAGGAAGTGCTGGCGCGGATCCCGGACGTACTCGCATGGTCGGCCGAGAAGTTCGGCCCGTACCCCTTCACCTCCGCCGGGGCGATCGTGGAGCGCACGGGCGACTCGACGTACGCCCTGGAGACCCAGAACCGGCCCGTCTTCCCCGGCCCGCCCGATACCGCGCTCCTCGTCCACGAGCTGGCCCACCAGTGGTTCGGCAACTCCGTCACCCCCGCGACCTGGCGGGACATGTGGCTCAACGAGGGCTTCGCCACGTACGCGGAGTGGCTCTGGGCCGCCGACCACGAGGGCGTACCGGTCGGGGACAGCTTTGACGAGGCGTACGAGGACGACGCCAACTGGGCCTTCCCGCCCGCCGAACCGCCCGCCGCCGTCGATCTGTCCGACGCGCCGGTGTACGGGCGCGGGGCCATGGCCGTCCACCGGCTCCGGCTCGCGATCGACGACGACAAGGCGTTCTTCGCCCTGGTCAGGGGGTGGACCAAGGCGCACCGGCACGGGAACGCCTCGACCGACGACTTCACCGCGTACGTGGAGGAGGAGACGGGCCAGGACCTGACGGGGCTGTGGGGCGCCTGGCTGTACGGCGAAAGCCGGCCACCCGAGGAGGGCTGACCGGCTTCCCCGTACACAACCGCAGGTGTTACTTGACGTCGACCCCGGTCCAGGTGGCCGAGACCGCCTTCAGCTCCTCGCTGTCCGCGCCGAACAGGTCGGTCGCCGCCTTCTCGGTCGCGACGCGCGCGCCCGCGTAGTCGGTGGTGGAGGTCATGTACACGGAGAGGGCCTTGTACCAGATCTGGTACGCCTTCTCCCGGCCGATGCCCGTCAGCGTCGAGCCGTCGGAGGTCGGGGAGTCGTAGTCGACGCCGTTGACCGTCTTCTTTCCGCTGCCCTCGGACAGGAGGTAGAAGAAGTGGTTGGCGACGCCGGAGGAGTGGTGGACGTCCAGGTTGCCGAGGTTCTCGTCCCAGTAGTCGGCCGAGCTGCCGTCCTTGCTGGGCTGGTCCATGTAGCGCAGCGGGGTGCCGTCGCCGTTGATGTCGATCTTCTCGCCGATGAGGTAGTCCCCGGCGTCGGACGCGTTGTCGGCGAAGAACTCCACCGAGGTGCCGAGGATGTCGCTGGTCGCCTCGTTGAGGCCGCCGGACTCGCCCGCGTAGTCCAGGTTCGCGGTGGCGGAGGTGAGGCCGTGGGTCATCTCGTGGCCCGCGACGTCGATGGCGGTGAGCGCGCTCTTGTCGCCCTCGCCGTCGCCGTAGGTCATGCAGAAGCAGCTGTCGTCCCAGAAGGCGTTGACGTACGCGTTGCCGTAGTGGACCCGGGAGTAGGCGGCCTTGCCGTCGCCAGCGATGCCGTCGCGGCCGAGCGCGCTCCTGTAGAAGTCCCAGGTCTTCGCGGCGCCGTAGTGGGCGTCGACGGCGGCGGTCTGCCGGTCGTCGCCGGTGCCGTCGCCCCAGGTGTCGTCGTCGTCCGTGACGAGTGCGCCGGTGCCGGACGAGCCCTGGTTCAGGTCGTACGTCTTGTGGCCGCCGCGGTCGCCGTCGGTCAGCTCGAAGCCCGCGTCGGTCTTCGTGGTGGTGATCTCGACCTCGCCGCTGTACTGGCTGTTGCCGGTACCGGTCTCGACCGCCTCGTAGCTGTGCAGCTTCTTGCCGGTCGTGGCGTCGGTGATGGTGTGGACCCGGCTCGGCGTGCCGTCCTTCTGCACGCCGGTCTTCACGGTCTCGAAGGCGAGCGCGGGCTTTCCGCTGCCTGCCCAGATCACCTTGCGGGCCCCGGCCGCCGTGCTCTTCAGCTTCGGCGTGGTCGAGGCCACGGCTATCTTCGCCGTCGTCGCCCTGTCCACGCTCTTCAGCGTGGAGTCGGCGGCGGTGTGCGTGACCAGGTCGCCGCCGAGGACCGGCAGGCCGGCGTAGGTGCGTTCGTAGCGGGTGTGCACCGTGCCCCGGGCGTCCGTGATGACGTCACGGACGATCAGCTTCTCCTGGGCGCCGAGCTTCAGGGCCTTCGCCACCGGAGCGGTCTCCGCCTGCGCCGACCTGATGGCGGTGGCGCGCTGGGCCGAGGGGTTCACGCCGAGCGCGGCCGCCGTGGAGGGTGCGGCCGAGGGGCCGTCGCTCTCACCGGGGGTGGCGACCGCGGAACCGGTCTGCACTCCGGCGACCACCATCGCGGCGACCGCCGCGAGTGCTGCGAGCCGACGGGTGGTGCGGGTGGTGCGGTTGGCGCGGGAGTTGTGGGGGGTGGTGTGGAGGTTCACGTGTGTTCTCCGTTGGTCGTCCTGTGGGGGGACTACGAGCGGAGAGCGTGCCACCGAATGAGTGAAATTGACGGTGTGCCGACAATTGCCTCACAGGTTTTTGACCACTTCTTGTCCGACTGGGGTGCTGTGGCGTCCGGTATTCGGCGGAGTGGCGTGATTTTGGTGTGCCGTACACGCGAGTTGACGGCACATCACGCACGGGAGCCCCCGGCCGTCTGCGTGGCCGGGGGCTCCCGTGCGTGATGTGCAGATGTGGAGATGTGGAGATGTGGAGATGTGGTGCGTTCGGGTCAGAGGTTGACGCCGAAGTCGCGGGCGATGCCGCTCAGGCCGGAGGCGTAACCCTGGCCGACCGCGCGGAACTTCCACTCGGCACCGTTGCGGTAGAGCTCGCCGAAGACCATGGCGGTCTCGGTGGCGGCGTCCTCGCTCAGGTCGTAGCGGGCGATCTCGGCGCCGCCGGCCTGGTTGAGGATGCGGATGAACGCGTTCCGGACCTGGCCGAAGTTCTGGCTGCGGTTCTCGGCGTCGTAGATGGAGACCGGGAAGACGATCTTGTCCACGTCGGCCGGGAGACCCGCCAGGTTGACGTTGATCTGCTCGTCGTCGCCCTCGCCCTCACCCGTGACGTTGTCACCGGTGTGGACGATGGTCTGGTCCGGCGTCGACTTGTTGTTGAAGAAGACGAAGTGGCCGTCGGAGACGACCTTCCCCGCCGGGGTGACCGCGATCGCCGAGGCGTCGAGGTCGAAGTCGGTGCCGGTGGTGGTGCGGACGTCCCAGCCGAGGCCGACCGTGACGGCGGTCAGGCCCGGGGCCTCCTTGGTGAGCGAGACGTTGCCGCCCTTGGACAGGCTTACAGCCATGGGATGTCCCTTTCCTCGTCGTGTGCGGGCTTCGTGCCATCACGAAAGCTACCGTCACCCGTCCTAACGCAGTCAGCAGACCATGAGGTTCCTGTTCGCTTTACTTTCTTTGCCGAACTTCCTCCTGATGAGACTCCGGGAAGAGGCGTCCGGGTGCAAAAGAAGGTGACGAAGGGGGTGTGGGGCGGGGAACATGGGTGTCATGTCCGGGCCCTATGTCATCCGCGGCTCGGTCTCCCTTCCGGAGGCCGAGCTCATGTGGCGTTTCTCCCGCTCCTCCGGGCCCGGCGGCCAGCACGTCAACACCAGCGACTCCCAGGTGGAGCTGCGCTTCGACCTGGCGGCGACCGACGCGCTCCCCGGTGTCTGGAAGGCGCGGGCGCTGGAGCGGCTGGCGGGCAGGCTGGTGGGCGGGGTGATCGCCGTACGCGCCTCCGAGCACCGTTCCCAGTGGCGCAACCGTGAGACGGCCGCCGTCCGGCTCGCCGCGCTCCTGGCCGAGGCCACGGCGCCGCCGCCCAAGCCGCGGGTCAAGCGCAAGATCCCGCGCGGGATCAACGAGCGCCGGCTGCGCGAGAAGAAGCAGCGCGGCGACACCAAGCGCGGCCGCTCGGGCCGGGACTGGTGACGGCGGGGCCCACGCCCCGTCACCCCAGCTGCCGACAGTGCCGCTTCAAGTACGTCGGCGTCACCCCAGCTGCCGGTAGCGCCCCTTGAAGTACGTCAGCGGCTCCCCGTCCGGGCTCGGCAGTTCGGCCGTCAGCACCCGGCCGATCACCAGGGTGTGGTCACCGGCCACCACGCGCTGTTCCGTACGGCACTCCAGCGTCGCCAGTGCCCCGCCGATCAGGGGCGCGTGCGTCACCTCGCCCCGTACGTACGCCAGGTCCTCGAAGAGCAGCCGGTCGCTGATCCGGCCCTTCATGGCGAACCGCCCCGCGATTTGGCGCTGGCTCGCCGCCAGGACGGAGACGGCCCACAGGGGCTGCTCGTCGAGCAGGTCGTCCATCCGGGAGTCGTTGCGCAGGCTCACCATCACCAGGGGCGGATCCAGGGACACGGACATGAAGGCGGTGGCCGTCATCCCGACGTCCTCACCGCGGCCCTCCTCGTCGAGCGGCGGCTCCTGGGCGGTGACCAGCACCACTCCTGCGGCCAGCCGCGCGAGTGCTGCGCGGAACTCGTCGTTGCTCACCCCCTCAGCATGGGGGACGGGTTCGGGGCGCGGGGTGGCGGGAGTCGTCTGCAGCACACCGGAACGCTAGCCGCGCGGGCCTGGCCGCCGCATCGGGCCCGGGGACCAGGCCGGTCCTAGGACTTCGGCCCCACGGGTCCGGGGGCGTCCGGACCCCGGACCATGGCCGGATACGCACGGCCGAATTTGCGCCAGGGAAACGACGGAGCGTCCGAAGAGTCACCCTCACCACTGGACCATCTGTTGTGACTTGAGTCACAGAGTCCATTTTCTGCTGACCCTGTGTACCGGGTGCACAGCTCACTGTGATTCAGTGGCCGTGACACTGCAACAAGTACGTCGATATGAAACCTGGAGTTGCTGTCGAGGTCTCGGGGAGTGCGAGCGATGGAGGCCGAGTCGGAACCCTACGTCCGCCTTGCGACCATGCGGCAGCTGCACCAGGCCGTCGCTGATCTCAACACGGCGCGGAGTCTGGCGGACACGCTGCAGACCGTGGCCGACGGCATCGTCACCGGTCTCGGCTACGAGCTGGGCTGCGTCAATCTGGTCCGGCCCGACGGCGACCTCGTCATCGCCGCCTTCGCGGGCAACGCCGCCGCCGAGGCCCTGATCACCGGCCGCGTCGGCTCCCGCGACTCCTGGGAGCGCCGGCTCTCCATGGGCGAGGCCTGGGACCAGCTGCGGTTCATACCCCACACCGAGGGCTGGGTCCTGCTCGACGACGACGTGCCGCAGTGGCACACCGAGGGCCCCGAGCCCCGGTTCGAGGACGAGTGGCACCCGCTGGACCGGCTCTACGCCCCGATGTACGCCTCCGGGGGCGGGCGGGACCTCCTCGGGGTCATATCCGTCGACCGGCCGCGCAACGGGCGCCGCCCCGGCGCGTGGGGGCGCGAGGCGCTCCAGATGTACGCCTCCCAGGCCGCCATTGCGATCAGTAACGCTCGCTTGCGAGCAAACATGCAGCGCGCCCTGGTCAGACTCGAACGGGAACAGCAGGCGCTGCGGGCCAGCGAGGAGTCCTTCCGCCAGGCCTTCGAGTACGCGCCCAGCGGCATGGCCATCGCCGAGATGGGCGGTGACCAGCACGGCCGGCTGCTGCGCACCAACGACGCCCTGTGCCGGCTGCTCGGCCGCCCCGCCTCCGTACTGCGCCGGTACTCCTTCGCCGACCTGGTCCACCCCGAGGACATCGGCACCCTGCTGCGCACCTCCGCCGAGGGCGGCCGGGCGGAGCTGCGGCTCGGGCGGCGGGACGGGACGTACCTCTGGGTCTCCCTGCGCAACTCGGTGGTCGCCGACACCGCCGACGGGCCGCGCTTCCTGCTCACCCACGTCGAGGACATAGAGGAGCGCAAGCGCCACGAGCTGAACCTGGCCCACCGCGCCTCGCACGACGCGCTCACCGGGCTGCCCAACAGCGCCGAGCTGAAGTCCCGGCTCAGCGCCCGGATCTGCGAGCGGCCGAACTCACCGGCCGCGACCGCGATCGAGGCGCTGGACGCGGCGTACGGGGACGTCGAGTCCTCCCTCACCCACGGCTACCAGGCCGACGGGTACGAGGGGGAGGCGGCGGCGGCCGGCGGGCTCTACGACCACCATGTGCACGCGGTCGCCCCCGACGCGGAGAACGACGACGGGACGAAGGGGCTCGCGGTCCTCTTCTGCGACCTCGACGGCTTCAAGTCCATCAACGACCGGTTCGGCCACCACACGGGTGACGCCGTTCTCATCGAGGTGGCGCGGCGGCTGTCCACCTGCGTCCGGGACGGCGACACGGTCGCCCGGCTCGGAGGTGACGAATTCGTCGTTCTCGCGGACGGCCTCGGGGCGGCGGACGCCGCTGACCTGGCCGTACGTCTGCGAAATGCCATCATTCCGCCCATAAGGGTCGACGGGCGGGCCGTCCGGGTCGGGGCGAGTTTCGGCATCGGCTGGGCCGAGTGCGGGATGAGCGTGGAAGAGGTTCTGCGCTCCGCCGACCAGCGGATGTACGTCGAGAAGCGGTCCCGGTCGAAGGTTCACCGCAGGGCCGGCTGACGTTCATGAACACTTTCCTCCCCTACCCCGTACCCGTTCCCGCCGGTCGCCCCGGCCGGTGATCGCAATTCGGACTGTGCTCCGTTCGAGGTAGGCTCGGCCGGTCGGCGACGGCTGGCGACATGGTGAGGAGTGACCCAGGGATGACGGCCGGAAACAACGGCGCGAGCAAGCCCGAGGACGACGATCCGTTCGGCTATCTGTACGCGGACGGACAAGCGGCAGGCGCCCAGCCGCCCGGTCAGGGCGGTTACGGCTACCCGGGTCCGGCCGCGCAGCCGGGCGTGCCCAGAACGTCGTACAACCAGGTGCGGACGGTCGGCGAGCGCCAGTACGGGCAGCAGCAGGTACCGCCGCAGCAGGGGTACGGCTACCCGCCCCAGCAGAACTACGGCCAGCCCCCGCAGCAGTACAACGCGCCGAACCCGCAGTACGCGGCCCCCGAGACCTACCCCGGTGGCGCGCCCGCCGCGCAGCACGGCTCCGTGCCGGGCGGCGGTTCCGGCGGCCGGGGCGGCCCGAACACCAAGGCGCTGCTGATCGCGGCGGTCGCCGTGGTCGCGGTCGTCCTCATCGGCATCGGCGCCGCGCTGCTCTCGGGCGACAACGGCGACAAGGACAAGAAGAACAACGAGGCCGTGTCCTCGGAGGGCCCCGCCGACAAGGCCGAGGAGTCCGGCAAGCCGGACAAGGAGCCCGAGGAGACGCCGAAGCCGGTCGAGCTCCCGAAGCAGGACGCGGCGACGCTGACGCTGGGCGGCTCCGCCTCCCTGGACAGCACGGTCAAGGGTGCCAAGGGGGCCAACGGCAACTACATCAACCTGAACGAGGTCGGCCGGTCGGCCACCTGGACGGTCGATGTGCCGGAGGCCGGCCCGTACACGCTGTATGTGACCTACGGCGTGCCCGGCAAGGACGCGAAGACGACCCTGACGGTCAACGCGCAGGAGCCTCGCTCCATCAACATGAAGAACTTCGCGAAGGCCGCCGAGGGCGACCTGGAGAAGGGTTGGACGAACACGTACGCGTACGTCCAGCTGGACAAGGGCTCCAACACCCTCAAGCTGTCCTGCGAGACGGGCGACGAGTGCGACGCCAATCTCGACCAGCTGGAGCTGAAGTCGGGTCACATCAAGTCGAACGGCTGACCGCGAGCCGCCGCACGTACGCCCTGACCGCCCGCGAGGTGGTCAGGGCGTCGGCGTGTCCGGCTCCACGCCCACGCGCGGCAGCAGCTCCGCATAGGCCTCCGCGTCGAACTCGCCGGCCGCCGGGGCCAGGACCGTCGCCGTCGACAGGGCCACCGCGCGGGCCAGCCGGCCGGGCCAGTCGAGCCCCTCGGCCAGGGCGGAGAGCAGCCCGGCCACCGCGGAGTCGCCCGCTCCGGTCGGGTTGCCGCGGACGGCGGCGGGCGGTGCGGCGCGCCAGGTGCCCTGCGGGGTGACCGCGAGCAGTCCCTCCGGCCCGAGCGAGGCGATCACCGCGTGGGCGCCGCGGCGGCGGGCGTCCCCGGCGGCGCGCAGCGGTTCGCGGAAGCCGGTCAGCTGGGCCAGCTCGTCCGCGTTCGGCTTGACCAGGTCGGGGCGGGCGGCGATGCCCCGGCGCAGGGGTTCGCCGCTGGTGTCCAGGAGCACGGGTACGGAGACGGCGCGGGCGATCCGGACCAGCTCCGCGTAGGCGCCGACGTGGATGCCGGGCGGCAGGGAGCCGCAGAGCGCGACCGCGTCGGCCGCGCCGACGAGCTCCTCGTACGTCCGCAGGAAGGCGGCCCATTCGGCGCTGCTCACCTGCGGTCCGGGCTCGTTGAGCTGGGTGGTGTCGCCGGTCGAGCGGTCGGTGACCGCGAGCGTGCGGCGGGTGTTCCCGGCGACGGGGACGAGGGCGTCGCGCGGCGGGAGCGGGGCGAGGAGGTCGCGCAGGACGTCTCCGGTGGCGCCGCCGACGAAGCCGGTGACCACGCTCTCGTGGCCGAGCGCCCCCAGCACCCGGGCGACGTTGAGCCCCTTGCCGCCGGGGCGTTCGGAGACCTCGCCGACCCGGTGGCTGCTGTGCGGGACGAGCGCGTCGACGGTGTACGTCACGTCGAGCGCGGTGTTCAGGGTGACGGTCAGGATCACCTGGTCCGTCCCTTCCTCGATTCCCTCGGACCTCTGGGACCCAGCGGCCCGCGCGACCTTCCTGTGGTGACGCGTAATGCTGGTGATCATGTCAAAGGGAGGGGGGTCGGGCCCAGTCCCGGGTCCCGACCGCCATCTCTTCGTTACGTGCTCAACAATGCCGGGGCCCAGGAATGCGGGGGCCTCAGGAACGCCGCGGCCTCAGGCCGTCTTGGGCTCGATGATCCACTCGCCCTTGCGCATGACGCCCGCCAGGACGAAGTCCTCGTCCAGCACCACCAGGTCCGCGTCCTTGCCCGGCTCCAGCGAACCGACCCGGTCGTCCACGCCCAGGAGGCGTGCGGGGTTGGCCGAGATGGAGCGGACGACGTCCTCGACGGGGATCCTGTCGATGGTGACGGCCCGGCGGAACGCGGTGTCCAGGGTGAGGGTGGAACCCGCGATGGAGCCGCCCTCCACCAGCCGGGCCACCCCGTCGGTGACCGAGACGGCGAGCGGGCCGAGCTGGTACTGCCCGTCGCCGAAGCCGGCCGCGTCCATCGCGTCGGTGATCAGCGCGACCCGGCCGGCACCCTTGTGGTGGTAGGCCAGCTCCAGGATCGCCGGATGCAGATGCGTACCGTCGTTGATCAGCTCGACGGTGATCCGGTCGTCCTCCAGGAGGGCGGCGATCGGACCGGGCTCGCGGTGGGCGAGCGGGGGCATCGCGTTGAACAGGTGCGTGGCGACGGTGGCGCCCGCGTCGATCGCCTCGACGGTCTGCTCGTACGTCGCGTCCGTGTGGCCGATCGCGGCGATGACCCCGTGCTCGGCGAGCAGCCGTACGGAGTCGATGCCGCCGGGCAGCTCGGTGGCGAGGGTGAACATCCGGGCCGTGCCTCGGGCGGCGTCCATCAGCTTGCGGACCTCCGCCGGGTCCGGGTCGCGCAGCAGCGCCTCGCTGTGGGCGCCCTTGCGGCACGGCGAGATGAAGGGGCCCTCGAAGTGGATCCCGGCCAGGTCGCCCTGTTCGACCAGCTCGGAGAGGATGCCGGCGCGCCGGGCGAGGAAGTCCATCTCGCCGGTGACCGTGGAGGCGACCAGGGTGGTGGTGCCGTGCTCACGGTGCGTACGGATGCCGTGGAGGACCTCGTCCACGGTGCCGGAGGTGAAGGAGGCCCCGCCGCCGCCGTGGTTGTGCATGTCCACGAAGCCGGGGACCACCCAGTGGCCGGTGAGGTCGACGATCCGGGCGTCCTCCGGTGCGGAACCGGAGATCCGGGTGGACTCGACGGTCACCCGGCCGCTATCCACGGTGCCGGTGGGAAGGACCACCCGGGCGCCCGCGAGGACCGTGCTGTCTGCTGCGCGTCCGGCCATCAGGCGGAAACCTCCGTGGAGAGTAGATCCCAGGCGAGCAGCCCCGCGCCCAGGCATCCGGCGGTGTCCCCGAGGGCCGCCGGGACGATGTGGGGCAGCTTCTGGAACGTGACGCGTTCCTCGACGGCCGCACGCAGTGGTGTGAACAAGGTTTCCCCGGCCTCGGCGAGACCGCCACCGATGATGAGCGTGCGGGGATCCAGCAGGGTGAGCGCGGTGACGAGTCCCGCGGCGAGCGCGTCGACCGCGTCCCGCCAGACGGCGATCGCCGCCGGGTCGCCCGATTCGACGGCCTTGGCGCAGTCCGCGGCGTCCGCCTCGGGGTCGCCGGAGGCGGCGGCCCAGGCCCGGGTCACCGCGGCGGCGGAGGCCAGGGTCTCCAGGCAGCCGCGCTGGCCGCAGCCGCAGTCCGGGCCGTCGGGGCGGACCACGATGTGGCCGATCTCGCCCGCGTACCCGTGGGCGCCCGCCTCGATGGTGCCGCCGATGCCGATGGCCCCGGCGATCCCGGTGCCCAGCGGCACGAACAGGAAGCGGTCGGCGCCCCGGCCCGCCCCGATCCGGCCCTCGGCGAGCCCACCGGTGCGGACGTCGTGGCCGAGGGCGACCGGGATCCCGCCGAGCCGTTCGCCCAGCAGGGCGCGCAGCGGTACGTCGCGCCAGCCCAGGTTGGCGGCGTAGACCGCGATCCCCTTCTCGGCGTCGACGATGCCGGGCACGGCGACGCCGGCGGCGACCGCGCCCTCGCCGAAGTGCTCCTCGCCGTAGGCGCGCAGATCCGCGGCGAACGCGAGGATGGTCTCGACGACCGCGTCGGCGCCGCGCTTCCGGCCGGTGGCCCGCCGCGCCTCATGGAGCAGCGTGCCGTCGGTCCCGACCAGCGCGGCCTTCATTCCGGTGCCGCCCACATCGAGGGCGATGACATGTCTCACGAGAGACAGTTTCGCCCGCCGACCCCTAAAAGGTCTAGTCCACTAGCGCGGTTTGTTGCGCACCCATACAAAACGATGAACGAGTGAAGGGTGACTGTTTCCTGTCGTAAAGCCACGAAATGGGCACCTGGGCCAAGGGTCTGCCGGGTCAATGGTCTGGACCAAGATACGGGTTCGGGGTCCCGACTGCCAGAGCACGTAAGCCAGTTGTGGCCCCCGAGGTCCGTATATGTTGCCGAAGCGATACGCCGGTGGTGTAGACCTCCCCTCGGCGGTGGGGGAAAATCGCAGTTCATCCGGATGGTGGCAGGACGGGTGGCGGCACCGTGGCCGACCGGCGAGAGGTCCGCACGGCGACGCGACGCCATCGTCCGTGAGCCAGGTGATAGACGAGGATGGGCGAGGCTGTGCAGCGGCGCTTTACGGTTCTGACCGCGGTGGTGGCCGCGCTGGGTATGACGGCAACGTTGTCGGGCTGCGGTGGTGACAGCGGCACGGGCGACGTCACCCTGAAACTGGTAGCCGCCGACTACGGCAACAGTGCGGCCAACAGCTCCGAGAAGTACTGGAGCGGTGTCGCGGCGGGCTTCGAGAAGGAGCACCCCGGCATCAAGATCGATGTCAGCGTCTACTCCTGGAAGGACGTCGACCGCAAGGTCGCCGAGATGGTTAAGGCGGGCAAGGCCCCCGACATCGCCCAGATCGGCGCCTACGCCGACTACGCCAAGGACGGCAAGCTCTACAGCGCCGACCAGATGCTCTCCATCCGCACCCAGGCGAACTTCCTGCCCACCCTCACGGACGCGGGCAAGGTCGACGGCACGCTGTACGGGCTCCCGTTCGTCGCCAGCACCCGGCTGCTCTTCTACAACGAGAAGCTCTTCGGCCAGGCGGGTCTCGACGCCCCCGAGACCTGGGACGACATCCAGAAGGACGCCACCGCGCTCAAGGCGAAGGGCGTCGAGTACCCCTTCGCCCTGCCGCTCGGCCAGGAGGAGTCCCAGGCCGAGACCCTGATGTGGCTGCTCAGCAACAGCGGTGGTTACGTCGACGACGTCGGCCTGTACGACATCGACTCGGCCCAGAACATCGCCACGTTCAGCTGGCTGCGGGACAACCTCGTCGGCAAGGGCCTCACCGGTCCCGTCGAGCCGGGCAAGCTGGACCGCGCCAAGGCGTTCGAGGCGTTCACCAACGGCGATGTCGGCATGCTCAACGGCCACCCCACGCTGATGGAGGAGGCCGAGGCCAAGGGCGTCAAGGTCGGCATGGTGCCGCTGCCCGGCGCCGAGGGGCCGACCAACGGGTCGATGGGCGTCGCCGACTGGATGATGGGCTTCAAGCAGAACGGCAACCGCAAGGCGATCGGAGAGTTCTTCGACTACGCCTACTCGGACGAGAACGTGCTCGCCTTCGCCGACGAGTACGACCTGCTCCCGGTGACCGGCAGCGCGTCCGCCGAGATGGAGACCGACGCCAAGCACGCGGAGCTCCGCGAGTTCCTGGCGGCGCTGCCCAACTCCCAGCTGCCCCCGTTCGGCAAGACGTCCTGGGCGACGGTGAGCGAGGCGATCAAGACGAACATCGGCGACGCGGTCGCGCCCGGCGGGAGCCCGGAGCGGGTGCTCGGGGCGATAGCGGCCGAGGCGACGAAGGCGGAGAGCGCGGAGTAGGCGGGCGCGGTTAGGTTGGTTCTATGACCGCCCCTGACGCCGAGCCCGCGCCCGCCGGGCCTGAGCCGTCCGAGCCTGCCGGGCCCGCGCCTGCCGCCCGTGAGCTGTCCGCGCGGGAGCGGGCCGTGCTCGCGCTGGAGCGGAGGTCCTGGGCGGGGCCCGGGGCGAAGGAGCGGGCGATCCGGGAGGAGCTCGGGATCTCCCCGGTCCGCTACTTCCAGCTCCTCAACGCGCTGATCGAGGACGAGCGGGCGCTGCGGGAGGATCCGGTCACGGTGAACCGTCTGCGCCGGCTGCGCGAGGCCAGGCGCGACCGCCGCTGACCGCCCACGTCGGGGGCCCTGCCACCGAACCCCCGGGTGGGCTCGCGCCCCGGGTTCGGCCGTACCCCGCTAGGCTCACCCCATGGGCAGCCACTCCGCACAGCCGCCGATCCCGACCCCGACCACCCCGGCCGGCCGCGAGGGCCTGGAGGCCATTCTCGCCCGGCCCGACCGCGCGGTCATCGCCCTCGACTTCGACGGCACGCTCGCCGACATCGTCCCCGACCCCGAGCGGGCCCGCGCCCACCCCGGCGCCGTGGAGGCGCTCGCCGCGCTCGCCCCGAAGGTCGCCTCCGTCGCCGTGATCACCGGCCGCCCCGCAGGCGTCGCCGTGCGCTACGGCGGCTTCGCGGGCGTCCCCGGCCTCGACCGCCTCGTGGTCCTCGGCCACTACGGCGCCGAGCGCTGGGACGCCGCCACCGGCACCGTGAACGCCCCCGCCCCGCACCCCGGCGTCGCCGCCGCACGCGCCGAACTCCCCGGCGTACTGCACGAGTTCGACTCCTGGCACGGCACCTGGGTCGAGGAGAAGGGGCAGGCCGTCGCCGTCCACACCCGCCGCGCCGAGGACCCGCAGGCCGCCTTCGAGACCCTGCGCGGCCCTCTCGGCGAGCTGGCCGCGCTGCACGGGCTGATCCTCGAACCGGGCCGGCAGGTGCTGGAGTTGCGCCCGCCGGGCATGGACAAGGGCGTCGCCCTGGCCACGTACGTCGCCGAGGTCGACGCCGAGTCCGTGCTGTACGCGGGCGACGACCTCGGGGACCTCGCCGCCTTCGCCGCGGTGGAGAAGCTGCGCGGCGAGGGCGCGGACGGCATCCCGGGGCTGCTGGTGTGCAGCGGCAGCGCCGAGGTGCCCGAACTGGCCGAGCGCGCTGACCTGTTGGTGCCGGGCCCGGCCGCCGTGGTCGATTTCCTGGCGGCCCTGGCCGAGCAGCTCTGAGCTTCCTGGCGGCCCTGGCCGATCAGCTCCGAGCCGTACCGGAAGAGAAGCCCCTCACTCCTGCCGCAGCGCCTCCAGCTGGTCCAGGAACCACTGCTGCGGCGGCAGCGCCGTCGCCGCCTCGGCCAGCCGCTTCGTGCGGCCCGTCCGCTCCTCGGCGCTCATCGACAGGGCCTCGTGCAGCGCCTGGGCCGTGCCCACCACGTCGTACGGGTTCACCACGATCGCGTCCTCGCCCAGCTCCTCGTACGCCCCCGCCTCCCGCGACAGCACCAGCGCGCAGCCGTGGTCGGAGACGACGGGGACCTCCTTGGCGACCAGGTTCATGCCGTCCCGGATCGGGTTGACCAGGGCCACATCCGCCAGCCGGTACGCGGCGAGCGAGCGGGCGAAGTCGTCCTTGACGTGGAGGACGACCGGCGTCCAGCTCTCCGTGCCGTACGCCCCGTTGATCTCCGTGGCCAGGGTCTGCACCGCCGCCGTGTAGTCCCGGTAGACCGCGAGGTCCTGGCGCGAGGGATAGGCGAAGGCCACATGGACCACGCGCTCGCGCCACTCCGGGTGGCTCTCCAGCAGCGCCCGGTACGCGTGCAGGCCGCGCACGATGTTCTTGGACAGCTCGGTGCGGTCCACCCGGACGATGGTCTTCCGGCCCTCGCCCACCTGCTCCCGCAGCGCCTCCATGCGCTCGTCGACGTCCGCCTCGTGCGAGCGCCGCCGCAGGAAGTCCGCGTCCGCCCCGAGCCCGTGCACCCCGATCCTGGTCCTCCCCGTCCCGCCGAGGATCTCCGTACAGCAGCTGATGAACGCGTCGGCCCACCGCCGGGTCAGGAACGCGGCCCGGTCCGCGCCGAGAATGCCGCGCAGCAGCTGCTCACCGATGTCGTCGGGGAGCAGCCGGAAGTAGTCCACCGGTGCCCAGGGGGTGTGCGAGAAGTGGCCGATCCGCAGGTCCGGGCGCAGCTCGCGGAGCATCCCGGGGACCAGCGCCAGGTGGTAGTCCTGCACGAGGACCGCCGCACCGGGGCCCGCCTCATCGGCGAGCGCCCGGGCGAAGGCCCGGTTGTACGTCTCGTAGGAGGCCCACTGGCGCCGGAACTCCGCGTCGAAGACCGGCTCGACGGGCGTCTGGTACAGCAGGTGGTGGACGAACCACAGCACCGAGTTCGCGATGCCGTTGTACGCGTCGGCGTGCACCTCGGCGTCGATGTCGAGCATTCGTACGCCCGGTTCACCGACCCCGCGCCGCACCGCCTCGCGGTCGCCGTCGCCGAGGGCCGCGCAGACCCACAGCTTGTCGTCGACGGCGCTCAGCCCGGAGACCAGACCGCCCCCGCCGCGCTTGGCGTCGAGCGTCCCGTCCTCACCGAGCGTGTACGTGATCGGGCCGCGGTTGGACGCGACGAGAACCTGGGCAGTGGAGGAGGGTGCGTGCTCGGAGACCATGTAGCGGAACCTAGCCCGTAAGGGAAGCCGCCAAACGCCTCAGAGCCTCATGCGGCCCACCGCACCCGCGTAAGCCTCAGGGCCGCCGGAGCACCGCGCGCCTCACGCCGCCCACCGCTCCGCGTACTCCGCGATCTCCCGCATCGGCGGCCGCTCCTCCGTGTCCACCGCGTGGGTGCGCGGCACGAACCCCTCCTCGCCCCGCTCGAACTGCGTCAGCGCGGGCCGCACCAGATGGCCCCGGGAGAGCCGCAGCTGCGCCGTGCGGTAGATCGCCGCCGCCATCCGGCCCAGCGCCTGCCCGTCCTGGTGGCGGTGGCGCCGCACCCCGACGTCCACCTGGCCCAGCGCGTCCAGACCCACGGTGTGCAGGGCGTCCACCAGGAGCCCCAGCTCCACTCCGTAACCGACCGGGAACGGCAGCCGCTCCAGCAGCGAGCGCCGCACCGCGTACTCGCCGCCCAGCGGCTGCACGAAGCCGGCCAGCTGCGGCCAGTGCAGATTGAGCAGGGGGCGTGCCACCAGTTCGGTGACGCGACCGCCCTGACCGGCGCTGTCACCGAAGGGACGGTCGTACATCGCCTTGACGAACTGCACGGTCGGGTCGGTGAGGAGCGGGCCGACCGTCCCCGAGACGAAGTCCGCGGAGAAGTCCTTGAGGTCGGCGTCGATGAAGCAGACGATCTCGCCGCTGGTCACCAGGAGCGACCGCCAGAGCACCTCGCCCTTGCCGGGCAGGGCCGGGATCCGGGGGAGGATCGCGTCCCGGTGGACCACCCGGGCGCCCGCGGCCCGCGCGACGGCGGCGGTGGCGTCGGTGGAACCGGAGTCGATCACGACCAGCTCGTCGACCAGCCGGACCTTCTCCATCAGCTCCCGCCGGATCGTCGCCACGATCGCGCCGACCGTGGCCTCCTCGTTCAGCGCGGGCAGCACCACGCTCACCGAGGTGCGGTGCGGTTCGGCGTCCCGGGCGTCGGTGAGCCGGTCCAGCGGGCGGTCGGCGGACGACCAGGAACGCCTGGTCAGCCAGCGTTCCACCTCTTCGAGCACGGTCTGAACTCCCTGCGTGTGAGCTGTGTGTGATCCATCTCGCCGGTCGGACGACTATCTCAACCGTCCGGTCCTTCGGTTACAGTCTTGAACAACGCGGATGACCGTCGCATGTCGGGGTCCGTCGGTACACAAACGCCTGGATCGAAGATTCAGTGCCACAGAGCTCATCCAGAGGGACTGAGGGAACGGCCCGTTGAAGTCCCGGCAACCCTCCTACCGACCGCGAGGTCACGGTGGGGAAGGTGCCAATTCCGTCTTGTGGCGAAATGCGTCGCAAGGAAGATGAGGAGAAAGGGCCTCCGCCATCATGGCTGTTCAGACCATTGCAGAGAACACGACTTCTTCTGTCGACCTCGGTCCCGCCGCGGCGCTTTCCTGCCGCGAGTGCGGCGAGCGTTTCGAGCTCGGCCCCCTTTTCGCCTGTGCGTCCTGTTTCGGGCCACTGGAAGTGGCGTACGACCTGCCCGCCGGCGACCCGGAAGAGCTGCGCAAGCGCATCGAGGCCGGCCCGAACAACATCTGGCGCTACGCCCCGCTGCTTCCGGTCCCCGCCGATGTCGCCGAGAAGCCCAATATCAACCCCGGCTTCACCAAGCTGGTCAAGGCCGACAACCTCGCCCGTGAGCTGGGCGTCACCGGCGGTCTGTACGTCAAGGACGACTCCGGCAACCCGACGCACTCCTTCAAGGACCGTGTCGTCGCGATCGCCGTCGAGGCCGCCCGCGCCTTCGGTTTCACCACCCTCTCCTGCTCCTCCACGGGCAACCTGGCCGGTGCCGTCGGCGCCGCCGCCGCCCGCGCCGGACTGCGCTCCTGCGTCTTCATCCCGCACGACCTGGAGCAGGGCAAGGTCGTCATGGCCGCGGTGTACGGCGGTGAGCTGGTCGGCATCGAGGGCAACTACGACGACGTCAACCGCTTCTGCTCCGAGCTCATCGGCGACCCGCTCGGCGAGGGCTGGGGCTTCGTCAACGTCAACCTGCGCCCGTACTACGGCGAGGGCTCCAAGACCCTGGCGTACGAGATCTGCGAGCAGCTCGGCTGGCGGCTGCCCGACCAGATCGTCATCCCGATCGCGTCCGGCTCCCAGCTGACGAAGATCGACAAGGGATTCCAGGAGCTCATCAAGCTGGGCCTCGTCGAGGACCGGCCGTACAAGATCTTCGGCGCCCAGGCCGAGGGCTGCTCCCCGGTCTCCGCCGCCTTCAAGGCCGGCCACGACGTGGTCCGCCCCCAGAAGCCGAACACCATCGCCAAGTCCCTGGCCATCGGCAACCCGGCGGACGGCCCGTACGTCCTCGACATCGCCCGCCGCACCGGCGGCGCGGTGGACGACGTGAACGACGAGCAGGTCGTCGACGCGATCAAGCTGCTGGCGCGCACCGAGGGCATCTTCGGCGAGACCGCGGGCGGGGTGACGCTCGGCGTGACGAAGAAGCTGATCGAGGCCGGTGTGATCGACCCGACGCTCACCACCGTCGTCCTGAACACCGGTGACGGGCTCAAGACGCTCGACGCGGTCTCCGCGACCTCGCAGGCGACGGCCACCATCAAGCCGAGCCTGGACGCGTTCCGCGCCGCGGGCCTCGCCTCCGCCTGACCCACCGGGTCCGAGTCCGCTTCCGAAGCAAGAAGGGCACCCACCATGAGCGTCAAGGTCCGTATCCCCACCATCCTCCGCACGTACACGGGCGGCCAGGCCGAGGTCCCGGCGGAGGGCACGAAGCTCTCCGAGGTCATCGAGTCCCTGGAGAAGGACCACCCGGGCATCGCGGCCCGCGTCCTGGACGACCAGGGCAAGCTGCGCCGCTTCGTCAACGTGTACGTCAACGACGACGACGTGCGCTTCGAGGGCGGCCTGGAGACGGTCACGCCCGACGGCGCCGGTATCTCGATCATCCCGGCCGTGGCCGGCGGTTGCTGAACTTCTCCGGGGGCCGCCGCGCCCTCTCCTGAACGCAGTTGCCCCCTCCGCCACACAGAGCGGAGGGGGCAATTCTGCATGGTTGAGCACGGTAGAGTTGGGGAAGCCCCCTTCGCTGCGTGTGCCGCCCGCATATGAGAATGCGCCCGGCCCCGATAAGAAGCAGCCAAAGTACGTGAACCCCTTGTGGCATAAGTGGCCTTTGCCTGGCCCGACTTGCCCGTAAATCTCAGCAATCCCACATATTCGGGCGTTCGCCTGTGCCCAGAATTCTCGTCCGATTGACCTGTTGCAGAGGGCAGTTGGGCGGATACATTCGGCCGCGGTCGACGCGCTGCGGCGCCGCACACCCTCTCCTGTCGGAGGGTGAGTTCCGACCCGGGCCCGCGAAGTGCGGTCCCGTGCAAGGGCCAGTTATAGGGGAGTTAGGCATGGCTCAGGGCACCGTCAAGTGGTTCAACGCGGAGAAGGGGTACGGCTTCATCGCGGTCGACGGTGGTGCGGATGTTTTCGTCCACTACAGCGCGATCCAGATGGACGGGTACCGCACCCTCGAAGAGGGTCAGCGAGTTGAATTCGAGATCTCGCAGGGCCAGAAGGGGCCCCAGGCCGACATGGTCAAGCTCGCCGTCGGCTGAGCTCGGCGCGGCCGTCCGACGTCACTACTCACGCACGTAGGGCCCGACCCCCGGATCAGGGGGTCGGGCCCTACGTGCGCCCCGGCGCGTGGCCCGGCGCGGTGTGACCGCGCTGTCCCCATCCGGGCCCCATCCGGGCCGCATCCGAGGGGGACGCTTGCACTCGCAGGGGTCGAGTGCTAATCATTGGCGTTAGCACTCTCCAGGTGAGAGTGACAGAAACTTGGACCGGGCCGGTGAGGCCCGCAGGCGCGGTGGGGCAAGGAACCACCACGCAGGCAGGCCGTCCGTCGCGGGCGCCTCTCGGTCCGGAGAATCCACCCCTGTCCGGGAGGACCACTTCACATGGCCAAGATCATCGCGTTCGACGAGGAGGCACGGCGCGGTCTCGAGCGCGGGATGAACCAGCTCGCCGACGCCGTCAAGGTCACCCTCGGCCCCAAGGGCCGTAACGTCGTCCTCGAGAAGAAGTGGGGCGCGCCCACGATCACCAACGATGGTGTTTCCATCGCCAAGGAGATCGAGCTCGAGGACCCGTACGAGAAGATCGGTGCGGAGCTGGTCAAGGAGGTCGCCAAGAAGACGGACGACGTCGCCGGCGACGGTACGACCACCGCCACCGTTCTGGCTCAGGCTCTCGTTCGCGAGGGTCTGCGCAACGTCGCCGCAGGCGCCAACCCGATGGCCCTCAAGCGGGGCATCGAGAAGGCCGTCGAGGCCGTCTCCGCCGCTCTGCTGGAGCAGGCCAAGGACGTGGAGACCAAGGAGCAGATCGCTTCGACGGCCTCCATCTCCGCCGCCGACACCGAGATCGGCGCCAAGATCGCCGAGGCGATGGACAAGGTCGGCAAGGAAGGCGTCATCACCGTCGAGGAGTCCCAGACCTTCGGTCTGGAGCTCGAGCTCACCGAGGGTATGCGCTTCGACAAGGGCTACATCTCGGCCTACTTCGCCACCGACATGGAGCGTATGGAGGCGTCGCTCGACGACCCGTACCTCCTGATCGTCAACTCGAAGATCGCCAGCGTCAAGGACCTGATCCCGCTGCTGGAGAAGGTCATGCAGTCGGGCAAGCCCCTGCTGATCATCGCCGAGGACGTCGAGGGCGAGGCGCTCTCCACCCTGGTCGTCAACAAGATCAAGGGCACGTTCAAGTCCGTCGCCGTCAAGGCTCCGGGCTTCGGCGACCGCCGCAAGGCCATGCTCGCGGACATCGCCATCCTCACCGGTGGCACCGTGATCTCCGAGGAGGTCGGTCTCAAGCTGGAGAACGCCGGCCTGGACCTGCTCGGCCGGGCCCGCAAGGTCGTCATCACCAAGGACGAGACCACGATCGTCGACGGCGCGGGTGACAGCGACCAGGTTCAGGGTCGCGTCAACCAGATCCGTGTCGAGATCGAGAACTCCGACTCGGACTACGACCGCGAGAAGCTCCAGGAGCGCCTCGCGAAGCTGGCCGGCGGCGTGGCCGTCATCAAGGCCGGCGCCGCCACCGAGGTGGAGCTCAAGGAGCGCAAGCACCGCATCGAGGACGCGGTGCGCAACGCCAAGGCCGCCGTCGAGGAGGGCATCGTCGCCGGTGGTGGCGTGGCTCTGCTCCAGGCCTCGGCAGTCTTCGACAAGCTCGACCTCACGGGTGACGAGGCGACCGGCGCCAACGCCGTGAAGCTTGCGCTGGAGGCCCCGCTCAAGCAGATCGCCGTCAACGGTGGTCTCGAGGGTGGCGTCGTCGTGGAGAAGGTCCGCAACCTGCCGATCGGTCACGGTCTCAACGCCGCGACCGGCGAGTACGTCGACATGATCGCCGAGGGCATCATCGACCCGGCGAAGGTCACGCGCTCCGCTCTGCAGAACGCCGCGTCCATCGCCGCGCTCTTCCTCACCACCGAGGCCGTCATCGCCGACAAGCCCGAGAAGGCCGGCGCGGCCGCTCAGGGCGGCATGCCGGGCGGTGACATGGACTTCTGATCCGCCGCGGGGACCCCGGTCTCCGGCTGATCGAAGTTCTGCGTACGTCCCACAGGGGCGGTACCTCCTTCACGGGGGGTGCCGCCCCTGTGGCGTGCGTGCGACACCTCTGTGACGTGCGTGGCATCCCAGGGCCCGGCGCCCCCGGGACAATGCGGGCACGGTTGTCACGCGCGCGGGGGACGCGGGCGGCATGCGAACGGGGGCGGACGGCCATGACGGCTGCGCGGATGGACTGCCGTGACACGCGCGCCGAGAAGGGGCAGACCGTCTGGCACTGCTTCGGCGAGAGCCCCGCCCAGCAGCGCGCCAACGAGAAGGAGCGCGAGCTGATCGCGCGGGAAGCGCTCCGCGCCCATGTGGACGGTGTGCCCGCGCCGGCGGAGATCGGGCGTACGCGGATCCTCTTCGCGGACCACGACGGCAGGAACGACGCCGGGACGATCACCGCGACCCAGGTCTTCGACGGCGGACGGTGGTTCGCGCACTCGTCGACGGTGGTCGGCTTGGCCGAATGTTTACTTGCAGCACTCTTCCGCTCTTCCCTCTGCGGGCTCTTCGGCAGGGCGAACTCTCGCGCGTATGCCGATGCCGATGCCGGTGGCGCTGTGGCCATTCGTGGACAGCGGCGGCGGCCCGGGGAGTGCGGCCGACCGGTTCTCCCGTTCCGCAGAAGGACGTTCGATCTACGGGCAGCTCACCGCCGGGTCCGGCCGCCACGTACAGCCATTGGTCCATTCCACTGCCCTGCCTGGCCTCGCCGGTGTGCGACTGCACATGCCGACAGGGTCGGCGGACCGCCGTACGGCCGGGCGGCCCGGTGCCCGTCCTCCCCGCTCGCGCTATCCAGCCAACTTTGCGCGGTAAGTCGGAATCATGCGTACCGGTTCAGCAGCGGGACATGATGCCCCTGGTGTTCACCTGGTGAACACCAGTCGCAGGAATAACTCCTGTTATGCACGCACCAGTTGGTCATAACGGTCGTCAACCGCACAGAAGGGAAGGTGTCATGAAGCTGCAGAAGAAGGCCTACGTGAAGCCGTCGCTGTTCAAGCAGGGCGACTTCTCGAAGAAGACCGCCGGTTACTTCGTCGGCTCGTACAAGGAGTACTGGGTTCGGCGCATCGTCTACTAGGCCGTCCCGTTCCTCGCCAGCCGCTTGAGAACTTCCGAAAGGTGAAGATGCCCGGCCTCCTGCGTGACTACTTCGTCGTCCTGCCGGACAGCGTGGCGGGCCACGCGGTGGCCGGGCACCTTCCCGCACCGGCCGCGACCGTCACCCATCCCTCGGGCCGCCCCTGGGTCGTCGCCCGCCCGCTGTTCCGCAAGGTCAGCCACCTCCGCCGGGGCGACGACGCCCTCGTGCTCATCGGCCCGGACCGCGTCCCCGAGGACATGCTCTCCGGCCTCCTGGAGGGCGCCCGCGACCGGTCCGCCCTGGAGCGCCGCCTGACCCGGCTGCCCGGCCTGTACCACGTGGTCGCCCGCCTCTCCGGCGAGACCTGGATCCGTGGCACCGCCTCCGGCCTCCGCCGGATCCACCACGCCCGGCACGCGGAGGCCGGCACCATCGCCTCCGACCGCCCCGCCGTCCTCGCCCGCCTGACCGGCGCACCCCTGGACGACGGCGCGCTCGCCCTGCGCATGCTCGACTTCCTGCCGCACCCCCTGAGCCGGCGCGCCCTGTGGCGCGGCGTGCACGAGACCGGGGCCGGGTACGGACTGGCCCTGCCCGCCGCAGCACCGGGCACGGCCACCGCTCCCGGCCCTCGTGAGTACCGCTGGTGGGAGCCCCCGTCGGCGGAACTCTCCCTGGCGGAGGGCGCCCGAAGAGTCGGGGACGCCGTCGCCGCCTCCGTACGGGCCCATGTCGGCGGCCTGGACCGGATCAGCTGCGAGCTCTCCGGCGGCATGGACTCCACGTCCCTCACCTTCGCCGCCCGCGCGACCGGCCCGGAGACCCTGTCCCTGCTGACCGTGGCCGCCCGGGACCGCTACAGCGAGGACGAGACGTGGGCCCGCAGGGCGGTGGAGGCGGCGCACCGGAGCGCCCCGGGCGCCGACCCAGCCCTGGACCACCACGTCATCCCCGCCGACCGAGCCCCCTACTTCTACGCCGACCTGGCCTCCACCGCCGCCGAGCTCAACGACGAACCGCTCCCCGTCGCCCCCGGCCGGGCCCGCGCGCACCTCCTCCTGAGCGCCGCCCACGCCACCGGCTCCCGCTACCACCTCACCGGATACGGCGGCGACGAACTCTTCCTCGGCCTGCCCCACGCCTACCAGGACCTCTTCCACGGCAACCCCTTCACCGCCTGGAACCACCTCAGCGGCCTGCGCCACCAGCTCGGCTGGCCGCTCCTGCCGACGGTGAAGGCCCTGCTGGACCGCTCCACCTTCCCCCGCTGGATCGCCGGGGCGGTCACCGCCGAACTCCAGCCCCTCAGCCGCACCCCGCTGCTCTCCTGGGGCGTACGGCAGTCCCTGCGCCCGTGGTTCACCGGCCACGCGAACGCCCTGATCACCGAGGAGTTCCGGGCCGCAGCCGAGCACGCCGAGCCGATCCACCCGTGGCGGGGCCGGCATGTGGACATCGACGCCGTACGCATGGGGGCCCGGCACTTCCAGGCGATGGAGGACATCGGCATGACGGTCGGGCTTCCGGTCGCCGCACCCTTCTACGACGACCGGGTCCTGGAGGCGACCCTCGCCGTACGCCTGGAGGAGCGGATCAGCCCCTGGCGCTACAAGCCGCTGCTGGCCGAGGCGATGCGCGGGGTGGTGCCGGACGCGCTGCTGGCCCGGACGACGAAGGACCACATGTCCTCCGACGAACACCAGGGCCTGCGCGAACACGCTCCGGAACTGGCGGAGTTGTGGACCGGCTCCCGGCTCGCCGAACACGGCCTGGTCGACGCCCGCCACCTGCTCCGGCTCGCCGCCGAACCCTTCTCGCCGGTCCTGGTCGAGCACTCCATCAGCTCCACCGTGGCCGGGGAGACCTGGCTCCGCACGGCCGAGAACGCCTGGTCCATCTCCCAGTTGACCCCCACGACCAGCGAGGCACGACTGTGAAGCTCAGAAAAGGCATCGCCGTCACGACGACCGAGTACGGAGGCGTGCTCCTCGACGAGAAGGACGGCAGCTACTGGCAGTTGAACGACACCAGCGTCATCGTGGTCGAGACCCTCGCGGCGGGCCGGGCCCCCGAGGCCGCCGTCGAGCGGATCGTCGCCGAGTTCGATGTCGAGCGCGCGGAGGCGGAGGCGGACGTCGCCCAGCTGACGCAGCAACTCGTCGAGGCGAAGATCCTGCGCCCATGACCACCGAGATGACGATGCCCCGCCGGGGCGCGGGCCCGGGCGGACTGCGGCTGCGCGCCGCGATCGCCGCGGCGTTCGTCCTGGCCCGCTTCAAGCCGGGCCGCCTGCGCCGGGTGCTGGCCCGCTGCAGCAGGGGCGCGCGCCCGGCCTCGTACGACGCGACGCTGGAGGTGTACGAGGCCGTCATCGCCACCAGCCGCCGCTGCGCGGGCCGTTACGGCTGCCTGCCCCGTTCGGTCGCCATCGCCCTGACGTGCCGGATGTCGGGGACCTGGCCGGACTGGTGCGCGGGGGTCCGGACGGCACCGCCGTTCTCGCCGCATGCTTGGGTACAGGCGGGGGGCCGTACGGTCGGCGAGCAGGCGGAAGCGGCCGATCTGCGTCCTTTGATGGTGGTGACGGTACGCGAGGGGGTTCCGGGTGAGCACGGTGGCAGGGACGGGGACGACGGGGGCGGGGCAGGACGGGTCGCCTGAAGGGCTGGAGGCGCTGGAGGCACTGGAGGCACTGGGGAGGCCGGGGGAGCCGGGCGTGGGCGGGTCGCCTGGGGGGCCGGAGAGCGCGGGTGCGGGCGGGCGGTCGCCTGAGGCAGACGTACCCCACGCGCCTCACGCAAAGGCCCCCGAGAAGTCCGGCCCCACTCCCCTCCGCCTCCTCCTCGCCCGGGTCCGCCCCCACCGGGGCGTACTCATCCGCGCGGGCCTGCTCTCGCTCGCCGGATCCGCGGCCGGGCTGGCGATGCCGCTGATGGCGAAGTACGCGGTCGACGCGTTCGCCGCGGACCGCTCGCCCGTGGCGCCCCTCGTCGCACTCACCGCGCTCGTACTCGCAGGCGCCTGCCTCTCCGCGTACGGCCGCTACCTCATGGCCCGTACGGGAGAAGGCGTCGTACTCCGCGCCCGCGACCAACTCGTTGGCCGCATCATGCGGTTGAAGGTCCCGGCGGTGGACCGGCTCACCCCCGGCGACCTCCAGGCCCGCGTGACCAGCGACACGACCCTCCTGCGAACCGTCCTCTCCAGCGGCCTGGTCGAGTCGTTCAACAGCGTGCTGATGCTGCTGGGAACGGTCGCGTTCATGGCGTACATGGACCTGACGCTGCTGGGCGTGACGCTGGTGGTGATCGTCGGTATCGGAGCCGTAACCGCTCTGCTCATGCCCCGGATCCAGCGCGCGCAGCTCCGTGCGCAGGAGTCCGTCGGTGCGATGGGCGCGGCCCTGGACCGGGTGCTGCAGGCGTTCCGTACGGTCAAGGCGAGCGGCGCCGAGGAGCGGGAGGCGGCGGCCGTGGCCGAGGCGGCACGGCATGCGCACGACCGGGGGGTGTCGGTGGCGAAGTGGTCCTCGGTCTCCGACGTGACGATGATGATGTCGATCCAACTGGCCTTCCTGGCCGTGCTGGGCGTAGGCGGAGCGAGGGTCGCGTCGGGCTCCCTGGAGGTCTCCTCACTGATCGCGTTCCTGCTCTACCTCTTCTACCTGATGGGCCCGATCGGCGGCCTGGTCGAGGGCTGGACGGGCCTGCAGAGCGGGCTCGCCGCCGTACGCAGGATCGACGAGGTGGAGTCGCTGCCGGGTGAACCTTCCGGCGGACCCGGGCGCGGGGGTGGGGGCGTGCCGGGGGACGGCACCCCGCTCGGGGTCGCCTTCCAGGACGTGACCTTCGGGTACGGGGACGAGCGCGCCCCGGCCCACAAGGGCGTCACGTTCGATGTGGCGACGGGCGGGCTGGTGGCGCTGGTGGGCCCGTCCGGGGCGGGGAAGTCGACGGTGTTCAGCCTGCTGGAACGGTTCTACGACCACGACGGCGGCACGATCACCGTCGACGGCCGGGACATCCGGGACTGGCCGCTGACGGAGCTGCGCGGCTCGATCGCGTACGTGGAACAGGACGCACCGGTCCTGGCCGGCACGCTGAGGGAGAACCTTCTCTTCGCCGCCCCCGACGCGCCGGAGGAGAGGCTGACGGAGGCGGTCGCCCGTACCCGCCTGGACACCCTGGTCGCCCGGCTGCCCGACGGCCTCGACACGGCGGTCGGCCACCGGGGCGTCACCCTCTCCGGCGGCGAACGCCAGCGCATCGCCATCGCCCGCGCCCTGCTGCGCCGCCCCCGCCTGCTCCTCCTCGACGAGGTGACCTCGCAACTGGACGCGGTCAACGAGCAGGCGCTGCGCGATGTCATCCTCGAACTGGCTGAGCAGACAACGGTGCTGGTCATCGCCCACCGCCTGTCCACGGTCCGCCACGCCGACCGCATCGTGGTCCTGGAGGAGGGCCGGGTCCGCACGGCGGGCACGCACGAGGAGCTGATCGCGTCGGACGACCTGTACCGCGAGCTTGCGACGACGCAGCTGGCGGCGGAGGTGCGGTGAGGGGACGGACGGCGTCGGGTCAGCGGGCGTAGTCCTTGAGCTCCTCGGTGTCCAGGGTGATGTTGACGGGGTGGGGGAGAGCCACCGTGTCGCCGTAGTCGTACGAGTGCTGCTGCCGGTAGCGCCCCTTGTCGGGCTCGCTGTGGACCACAAGTGTTCCGGACTCGCGGTCGATCAGGAGGTATACGGGGATGCCCGCCGCCGCGTACCCGTGAAGCTTCTCGTTACGGTCACGAAGGTCGGTACCACGGTCGTAGGAGGCCACTTCCACGGTCATCAGGACGCCGTCGGCGGGCGCCCATTCCCCTTGTCCGGCGAAGACTCCGCACTCGCCGCACTCCAGGGTGCGCAGGGCGGTCCGGGGCGCGGGCAGGACCCGCTCCGGCGGCAGTTTGTCGAGCAGGCGCCGTTCGACGAAGCTCGCGGCGCTGTGGACGACGGGCGGCAGGCCGGCGGTGAGCGCGTGCAGCAGCTCCGCCTCCGTCGCGCCCCGCGCGAACCACTCGCCGACCTGCGGTTCCAGGTTCACGCAGGCGGTGTGGGACAGGGACAGCGCCGGGTTCTTGCGCCCCAGGGCGGCGAGCAGGATGAACGCCCGCGAGCGGGTGGGCCGTTGGGGCCGGTCCGGTGGGGCGTCACCCCGGATGTAGGCGTTCCGCCACTCGTCCTCGCGTGCCGTGCGGGAGAAGAAGGTCCGGGTCACCCAGAGCATCACCTCGTCGGTGATCACGCACTCGCTGCCGGGCCGCAGATGCCCGGCGGCCTGGAGCCGGTTGAGGGTGGTGCTCAGCGCGCACTGGCCGTACGGGAGGTGCTTGGCCAGGGTCTTCACGGAGATGTCGGAGCCGTCGGGCAGCCGGTCGATGTACGCGGCGACGGCGGCGTCACGGGGGAGGAGATGGGCGAAGTCGCGCTCACCGCGCGGTCGTTCGTCAGGTGCGGAGCGCTTGCCGTACCCGGGCTTGGACATGGGGTGCGGGGTTGCGAGCGGGCTCGCGGGCGGGGCCTCGTGCGGGGAGCAGGGGGCAGCACTAAGGTGGCTCTCAGCCATGGGGATCGTTGTGTCCGATCTCCGTTGGTCAGACCCCTGTCGGTGTTCCACCACCGGCGGGGTTGCCTTTTCTCTTCTCTTGTCGTCCCGAACGCCAGAGCCTGGCGACCGTACGTGGCAAGTCGGTCACGAAAAGTCAACTTTGCGCACAACTCCGCAGACGGGGAGGGTGGGTGGGAAAGCTGACCCATCCACCCAATCACTGTTAAGAGCGCTCGGATCTCGTCCCTTGAGCTCCGGGAGGGTGAGTGGGCAGAGGCTGGTGGAACAGCAGTGCGGCAGGATCGCCGCATGACGAACACCAGCCCTATCGGCGCCGCCGCCCAGTTGTCGTTCCGCCAGGCGGGCGAGGCCGATCTGGACGAGCTCGTACGCCTCCGTGACGCTGCCGCGCGCTGGCAGATCGAGCGCGGCATCGATCAGTGGCAGCCCGGCGAGCTGGGTCCGGAGCACTTCCGGGGGAGGCTGCGCGAGGGTGAGGTGTGGCTCGCCACGCTCGATCCCGGCGGGCCGAGCGCCGGGGCGTGGGAGCTGTGGTGGGACGACGGGCCCGCGTGGGGCGCCCAGCCGCCGGTCGCGGGCTACGTCCACCGCCTGATGACCGACCGGCGGACCGCCCCGCCGGGTGCCGGGCGCGCACTGCTGGCGGAGGCCGAGCGCCGGATCGCCGCGTACGGCCGGGAGCTGTGCCGGCTCGACTGCCTGACGTCGAACACCCGGCTCCGCCGCTACTACGAGGACGCGGGATACACGGTGGTCGGCGAGCAGTCGGGGAAGGCCGGGGACGGCGGGCGGACTTACGGGGTCACGCTGCTGGAGAAGCGGTTGGGGGTGTGACGGGGGGTGACCGGTCCCGGGGGCGGCTGGACGGGGTCTCGGCCTCCTGAGTTCCGTGACGACGATCACTCCGATGCTTCGCCGGAGCTGTAGACCGGATGGCCGGCGGTGGGCGTATACCCGGTGAAGCGAAAGATCCGGGAGCCACTTTTGACCGTCGAGGAGTTCGAAGAGTTCTACGCCCAGGCGGTCGCGCGTCTCACAGGACAGTTGTACGTGATGACGGGGGACCTCCAGGAGGCGCAGGACGTCGTGCAGGAAGCGTTCGTCAAGGCGTGGGTCCGGCGGGGGCGGCTGGAGCGGGACGGGCAGCCCGAGGCGTGGATCCGTACGGTCGCGTGGCGTCTGGCGGTGAGCCGGTGGCGCTTCCGGCGGCGGTCGGCGGACGCCTGGCACCGGGGGAGCGATGCGGCGGAGCATGTCGCGCCGCCGGATCCGGACCACGTGGTGCTGGTCGACGCGCTCCGGGAACTGCCCGCCCAGCAGCGGCGGACCCTGACCCTGCACTACCTGTGCGACCTCACGGTCGAGCAGATCGCCGGTGAGACCGCGCTTTCCGCGAGCACGATCAAGACGCATCTGGTTCGCGGACGGGCGGCGCTCGCCCACCGTCTGCAGGACCCCCGCATGGAGGAGGCTCCTGATGTCTGAACCACGTGACCGGTCGGCGTCGGAGGATCCGTTGCGGTCCCTGTTCCGGCAGGCCGGGGAGTTCGGGCAGGGCCGCTCCGTGGCGGACCCCGCCGTGAACATCACCGAACGCGGCATGCGGGCCCAGCGGCGCCGGATGGCCGCGCTCGCGGTCGGGGTGTGCCTGGTCGTCGGTGGTGGCGGTGCGGCCGCGGTCGGTTTGCTGCCGGTCACGCCGTCGCCCGCCCCTCCGGCCACGAGCCCTTCGCCCAGCTACCCGTCCCCCGCGCCACCGCCGCCCGCCGGGACGCCTACGGAGCCGCCCACGCCGGGCAATACGTCTCCGGGGGCGCCGGGTTCGTTCACCAGGACCAGCGCTCCGGGGGGCCCGCCCACGACGGAGGCGCCGACGGCTCCGGCATCGTCCACATCGACAGCAGGGGCGACATCGATGCCCTGATGGCAGGCCTTTACGTCTGACCCTTGCCCACCACCCCCGTGCCCCGGCGTCTTCACCGGGCGGTCCCCCATGCCCTGACGCGCCCGAAAGGTGCCTGAGTGTCCATCCTGCCCCCGGGACTGCGGCCTGCCCCGCCACGGCTTGAGAGCCCCGAGCCCCGGTCCGTACCGAGCGAGCGCCGGGCGGTCGTCCCGTCCGGATCGCGTGAGCGGTGGGCGGTCCGGTTCGGCCGGTCGCTCTCCTGGCTGAGCCCCGCCGACCGGCAGGTGCTCGGGCTCTATCTCCTGACCCGCATATCCCTCTGGATCACCGCCCACGGCGCCCGGTGGCTCTTTCCCCGGGGCTCCGACACGCGGGATGTGGGGCCGGTCCTCGCGCCGTTCCAGCAGTGGGACGCGAACCATTACCTCCACATAGCGCGCGACGGCTACTTCCCGGCCGACGCGGGCCCGTGGGTGAGCGGTTGGGACAACCGGGAGGCCTTCTTCCCCGGCTTCCCGCTCCTCCTGAGGGCCGTGCACACCATCGTCCCGAGCTGGACGGGCGCGGGCCTGCTGATCTCGTTCGTCGCGGGCGCCGTAGCCGTACTCGCACTGGCCCGCATAGCCCGCACCTACGTCCCCGAGGACACCGACGGGCGGCGCACGGTCCTGTTCTTCCTGCTCTCCCCGTGCGTGGTCTTCCTGACGGCCGGCTACACGGAGGCGCTGTTCCTGGCGTTCGCGCTCCCCGCGTGGCTGGCGGCCCAGCGCCACCACTGGGCCTTGGCGTGCACGCTGACCGCCCTGGCGACGACGGTACGGGTCAGCGGTCTGTTCCTGGCGGCCGCCATCGCGGTGCTGTTCGCGCTCTCGGCCCGGAGCGGGAGGGGCCGGGGCGGGAGGGCCGGGAGCCAACGGGCTTGGCGCTCGGTGGGCTGGCTGGCGCTGCCCGCGCTGCCGCCCGCCGCGTACAGCTGGTACCTGCACGACCGCACGGGCGACTGGATGGCCTGGAAGCACGCGCAGGAACGCGGCTGGTACCGGGAGTTCCACGCCCCGTGGGAGGCGTGGGCCAACACGTGGAACGCGGCGTTCGACGGTGTACACACGACCGGCTATGCCGCCATGTTCCAGGCGGAGTTGGCGGCGATGGTGGTGGGTGTGGCGCTGGTCGTGCTGCTGGTACGCCACCGGCGCCGGCCCGAAGCGGTGTACGTCGCACTGAGCCTGTGGGCGCTGGGAACCTCGTACTGGTACACGTCCATCCCCCGCGCCACGCTGCTGTGGTGGCCGCTGTGGATCGGCCTGGCGGCGCTGAGCCTGCGCCACCCGTGGTTCAGGACGGCGTACCTCTGCGTGGCGGTACCGGTGACCGCGCTGGTGGCCCTCGCCTTCCTCACCGGGCGGTGGGCGGGCTGAGGGCAGCCAACTGCTCAACGACGGTGTTCGTCGTTTACGCAAGAACTCAACTTCACCACGCACAGATGCGTCATCAATCCGAAACCTTCTCGCAAAGGTCTTGTGGTGGCTTCGCGGCCCGCCCTACTGTCGCCTCACCTTCCGAGAGAAACGGGCCTGCGATGCCACGGAACATCACGATCGCCGCGCTGACGGCCGCCGCCCTGGGGCTGGGCGTCCTCACCGGCGCCCCCACGGCCTCCGGCGCCGAGGGTCAACGGACCCCGCCCGCAACGCCGGTGACGCGCGCGGCGCTCGATCCCGCACTGGTCGAGGGGCGGGGCGCCGACGTCCCCTTCGTCGAGCAGGAGGCGGAGAGCGCGGCGACGAACGGCACGGTCATCGGGCCGGACCGCACCCCGTACACGCTGCCCGCCGAGGCGTCCGGGCGGAAGGCGGTGAAGCTGAGACCCGGCGAGCACGTCGAGTTCACGCTGCCGCGCTCCGCCAACGCGATCACCGTGCGCTACAGCATCCCGGACGCGCCGGGCGGCGGCGGGATCACCGCCCCGCTGGACGTCGCCGTGAACGGCGCGAAGCGCTCCACGATGACGCTGACCTCGCAGTACTCCTGGCTCTACAACCAGTACCCGTTCACCAACGACCCCGACGCCGGTCTGCTGCAGCCCGGTTGGTGGATCACCGAGTGCGCCTGCGTGCCCGCCGAGACGACCCCGGCGCCGGTCATCGCCAAGCCGTTCCGGCCGAACCACTTCTACGACGAGGAGCGGCTCCTGCTCGGCAGGACGTACCGCGCGGGCGACACGGTCCGGCTCACCGCACCGGCCGGCAGCCGGGCCGCGTGGACCGTCATCGACGTACTCGACTCCGAACTCGTACCCCTGCCGAAGGTCGACCTCCTGGCGGCCAACGTCCTGGCGTTCGGGGCCGATCCGACCGGCCGCCGCGACTCCGCCGACGCGATCGACAAGGCCATCGCCTTCGCCGAACGCACCCGCCTGAAGGTCTACATCCCGCCGGGCACCTTCCGCGTGGACCGGCACATCCTCGTCGACGACGTCACCATCAAGGGCGCGGGCCACTGGTACACGAAGATCAAGGGCCGCCAGGTCGGCCTACCCGCCCCCGCCCCCGACGGTTCGGTCCACACGGGTGTCGGCTTCTACGGGAAGGACGCGGCGGACGGCGGCAGCCGCAACGTCCACCTCTCCGGCTTCGCCATCGAGGGCGACGTACGCGAGCGCATCGACACCGACCAGGTCAACGGCATCGGCGGGGCGCTGAGCGACTCCACCATCACGGGCCTGCACATCCAGCACACCAAGGTCGGCATGTGGTTCGACGGCCCGATGAAGAACCTGCGGATCAGCGACACGATCATCGTCGACCAGATCGCCGACGCCATCAACTTCCACGGTGGCGTGCGGGATTCCTCGGTCACCGACACCTTCGTACGCAACACCGGGGACGACGGGCTCGCCATGTGGGCGGAGAGGAACGCCAACACCGGCAACACCTTCGCCCGCAACACCGTGCAGTCCCCGGTCCTCGCCAACGGCATCGCGATCTACGGCGGCACCGACAACACCGTCTCCGGCAACCTGATCGCCGACCCGGTCCGCGAGGGCAGCGCCCTGCATGTCGGAGCGCGGTTCGGCGCCGAGGCGTTCCGCGGCCGGCTCGACATCACCGACAACACGACCGTGCGCTCGGGGACGTACGAACTGAACTGGAACATCGGCCTCGGGGCCATCTGGTTCTTCGCGCTGGACCAGGACATCGACGCCGACATCCGGGTGACCCGCAACGACTTCCTCGACAACACCTACAACGCGATCATGCTCGTCACCGACTGGCCGGTGAAGGACAAGCACGTCATCAAGGGCGTGCACTTCAAGGACATCCGGGTCGACGGCACGGGGACGTCGGTGGTCAGTGCCCGGGCGAAGGGCTCGGCGACCTTCGAGAACGTCGACGCCCGGAACGTCGGGGCGGTGGGCGTCAACAACTGCGGGGCGTTCAACTTCCCCGCCACCGGTTCGGAGTTCAGCCTCACCGACCTGGGCGGCAACGACGGCGGAGGCACCACCGGAGACTGGCTCGCCCCGTGGCTGCTGCCCAACACCATCACCTGCGACGACCGCCCGCCGGTGGTCCCGCCCCCGGCCCCCGGGGCCTGGTGACCGGAAGCACGCCCTTGAGCGTGCCCCGTGGCGCTGAGCCCGTCGTCGGAGAATGAGGTGGCGTGTGGTGAACCGGGTGCTTACGATCCCGGGATGGCTGGAATGTCGATCACCGTATGCCTGCCCGGTTCGGCTGCGAAGAGGGTGGACGAGGCGGTCGCGGAAGCGATGGCGCCCTTCGAGATGGACGGCGCGGGCGGCATGGGGTGGGAGGTGTGGGACAGCTACCGGATCCGGGGTTCCGTGGCCCTGCCGGTGCTGGCGGGCCATGAGGGCGATCCGCGGTTGATCGCGGATCGCCCTCGCTGGGACGGTTCGTTGGACCCCGCGGTGCCCGGGGAGTGCGCGGGCGGGCCGCGGGGGCTCATCGACTTCCGCGACGCCCTCCGGGCGGAGGCCGCCGACCACGCGGGCCGGGTGTGGGACCGCTGGCAGGAGGTGGTCTCCCACCACCTGGTCCCGGACGACGAGTCGGTGTTCTTCCACCGTCACCTGGCCGCCGGGGGGACCAGGGACTCGTACGAGACATCACGGGAGGCCACTGACTACCGGGCGCAGTCGGCGGTCCGCGCCTGGGTGGACATTGCGCCGGCACTGGCCCGGCCCGATATCGCGGACCACTTCTCCTTCGGTTGGAATCCGGTCGGCATTGGGCAGCGCAGCCGCGAGGAGTACGTCGCAATCCACGAGTTCAGCATTCTGCCCCTGCGCAACGTGCTGACGCTCAGCGGATGGTGGTACGAAGTCGGCGACCCACCCCTGCACGGCGCATGCCACGGCCCCCTCGAATGCGCCCACGAGCCTGACTTCGGCAGGGAGCACGTGGGGGTTCAGTCCTATCTGAACGCGTTGCCCGCCGAGACTCTGCTCGTCAACGTGCACTGCCACGTTTGAAGCGGTAACAACGGAGCCCGAGATCCCCAGGTCAGTCGCTGTGCGTTCCGTGTGGCAGCCGTTGGTGAGGAACCGTCATAGTCCGGTCACGCGCGTCGGACGGAACGGTCATGGACTGCTGTGAGCCTTCTCTGTGTCCCCGCGACGGGTCGGGCCGGCGGGGAACCAGGGCGTGGTCGCAACCGAGCCCTGACCGCGAGATTCCCGACAGGCCTTGTCCTGACCGGAACACCGAAAGGCACAGCATGTTCGTGCAGAGAAGCGAAAGTCGGAAGGCGCGGCGGAACCGGAGCGTCCGGCTCACCAGGCGCGGTCTCGCCCTGGCGGGAATCGCCTCCGCCCCTGTCTCCGCCTCTGCCGCCGAGGCCGCGCCGCGTGACCGGCAGGTCTGCCGGTCGGCCACCCTCTTCGTCTCCCACACGTTGTGTGTGGACTTCCAGGGTGACCTGTACAACGCCGACGTCGTGAAGATGGAGGTGCGTGCCTCCACCAGCACGGGCATGGGCCACTGGGAGCTGTTCGGTCCACGCGGCACCATCGCGAACAGCACCGACGGCGAGTGGAGGAACCGCACGCACTATTGGTCCGGATGGCAGGACGGTGCGCACGGTGACCGCTGGTGCGCAGTCTTCTGGAAGGACATGGGCGGCGGCAGCGGCTACATCAAGGGCACCCAGCCGCTGTGCGTGACGTCCCGGGGCATCTGACCTGTCGCCTGCGGCCCCGGGGTAAGCCCCGGGGCCGCAGGCGCGAGCAAGTCCAGCCCCCTCAGTCCCTCTCCAGCCCGCCCCGCGCGATCACGCCCGCGTACCACCGTGCACTGTCCTTCACCGTCCGGCGCTGGGACGCGAAGTCCACGTGGACGATGCCGAAGCGCTTGCTGTAGCCGTACGCCCACTCGAAGTTGTCCAGCAGCGACCACAGGAAGTACCCGCGGACGTCCACGCCCTCCTCGATCGCCCGGTGTACGGCGCCGAGGTGCGCGTCCAGGTACGCCACCCTCTCCGGGTCGTGGACCTGGCCCTCCGGGTCCGCGTAGTCGTCGTACGCCGCCCCGTTCTCCGTCACCAGAAGGGGCAGGCCGGGGAGTTCGTCGCGCAGGCGGGTCAGGAGTTCGTACAGGCCGTTCGCGTCCACCGGCCAGTCCATCGCCGTGCGGGGGCCCTCCGCCGGGGTGAACGCCGTGTGCTGCTCGGCGCCCGCCCAGGGGGAGGGGGACTCGGACCGGCCCGCCGACACCACGCTGGGGGAGTAGTAGTTGATGCCCAGCGAGTCGATGGGGGTGGAGGTGACCTCCAGGTCGCCGTCCTTCACGAACGACCAGTCCGTCACCGCCGCCGTGTCCTCCACCAGGTCCTGCGGCAGCCGCCCGTGGAAGACCGGGTCCAGGAAGATCCGGTTCGCCACCGCGTCGATCCGGCGCACCGCGTCCCGGTCCGCGTCGGTGTCCGTCAGGGGGCGCAGGGCGTGGAGGTTCAGGGTGAGGGAGACCTCGGCCGTGGAGGGGAGGCGGTCGCGCAGGACCCGGGTCGCGGCTCCGTGCGCCAGGTTGAAGTGGTGGGCGGCGCGCAGTGCGGCGAGGTCGCTGGTGCGGCCGGGGGCGTGGACCCCGTTCCCGTACCCGAGGAACGCCCCGCACCAGGGCTCGTTGAGCGTCGTCCACGTCGGCACCCGGTCGCCCAGCGCCCCGGCCACCAGGCCCGCGTACTCCGCGAACCGGTGTGCCGTGTCCCGCTCCGGCCAGCCGCCCGCGTCCTCCAGCTCCTGCGGCAGGTCCCAGTGGTACAGCGTCGCGACCGGTCTGATGCCGGCGCCCAGCAGCTCGTCCACCAGACGGCGGTAGAAGTCCAGGCCGCGTTCCACCGCCGGGCCCCGGCCCGTCGGCTGGACCCGGGGCCAGGAGACGGAGAACCGGTAGTCCGTGACGCCGAGTTCCCGCATCAGCTTCACGTCGTCCGGCATCCGGTGCAGGTGGTCGGCGGCGATGTCACCGGTGTCGCCGTTGCGGACCTTGCCGGGGGTGCGGCTGAAGGTGTCCCAGATGGAGGGCGTACGGCCGTCCTCGGTGGCCGCTCCCTCGATCTGGTAGGCGGCGGTGGCCGTGCCCCACCGGAATCCGGCGGGGAAGCGGAGTCCCGTCCCGGTCTCGGGGCGGGCGCCTGTGGAGGTCGCCGGGCGGGCATCGACAGCTGTCATGAGACGGACACTCCAGGGGTGAGGGGAGGAGGGGTGAGCAGAGGGGAGGGGAGGGCGCGTGGGCCGCCCCCTTCGCGCGGCCTGGGTGAGGGTGTGGATGGGCCCTTCGCGCGTCCCGCGTGAGGGCGCGTGGGTCAGCCCTTCACCGCGCCCTGCATGATGCCGCCGACGATCTGCCGGCCCAGCAGGCCGAAGACCAGCAGCACCGGCAGCGTGCCGAGCAGCGTGCCGGCCATGATCACCGACTGGTCGTTGACATAGCCGCCGCCGAGCTGCCGCAGCGCGACCTGCACGGTCGGCTCCTGCGAGGAGAGCGCGATGATCGGCCAGAAGAAGTCGTTCCACGCCGTCATGAACGTCAGCATCCCGAGCACCGCCATCCCCGGCCGCGCGATCGGGATCACGATCGACCAGAAGATGCGGGCCGTGGAGGCGCCGTCGACGCGGGCCGCCTCGATCAGCTCGTCCGGCAGCGACTGCACCAGGTACTGGCGCATGAAGAAGACACCGAATGCCGACACCAGGCCGGGCAGGATGACCGCCTGGAGCTGGTTCACCCACTGGAGTTCGGCGATCAGCATGAAGAGCGGGATCACGCCGAGCTGCGGCGGGATCATCATCGTCCCGATCGTCAGCGTCAGCAGCGCGCCCCGGCCCCGGAACTTCAGCTTGGCGAAGGCGAATCCGGCGAGCGTGCAGCACAGGACCGTGCCGACCGTGATCGATCCCGACACGATCAGCGAGTTCAGCAGCGCCTTGCCGATGTCCGCCTCTTCGAGGACCGCCTCGAAGTTCTTGATCAGGTTCGGGCCCGGCAGCAGGCTCGGCGGCACCTGCGCCAGGTCCGCGTTGGACCGGCTGGCCGCGACGATCGTCCAGTAGAAGGGGAACGCCGAGATGAGCAGGGCGAAGCCGAGGATGACGTACGAGAGCCAGCCGCCCTTCATCGTCCGGCCCGCGCCCCCCTTACGTACCCGACTGCCCGGCGGGTCCTGCGGCGGGCGGCCCGTCTCGGGGGCAGTCGGCGGTGCGGCGAGCGCGGTCATCGGCCGGCCTCCTTGCGTGCGCGGCGGCGCGCGATCAGGGCGTTGACCCCGACGAGCACCACGATCAGGACGAACATCACCCAGGCGATGGCCGCGGCCCGGCCCAGGTGGAAGAAGCCCCAGCCCTGCTCGTACATGTACAGGCCGAGGGTCTGGTACTGGTGCGAGATACCGCCGGAGATCGACCCCTCGAACAACAGCGGTTCACCGAAGAGCTGGGTCGCCCCGATCGTCGAGATGATGACGGTGAAGATGATCGTGGGGCGCAGGCCGGGAAGCGTCACGTGGATGAACTGGCTCCAGCGCGAGGCCCCGTCCATCTCCGCCGCCTCGTACAGCTCGTGCGGGATCGACTGCATGCCCGCCAGGTAGATCAGCGCGTTGTACCCCGTCCAGCGCCAGATCACGATGGTCGATACGGCGATCTGCGAGGCGACCGTCCCCGTCTGCCAGTCCACCGGGTCGAAGCCGACCAGCCCGATCACATAGTTGATCAGCCCGAAGTCGCGGCCGAAGAGCTGCGCGAAGACGAGGGTGGCGGCGGCGACGGACGTCGCGTACGGGAGCAGGATCGCGGTCCGGATGAAGGTGCGGCCGCGGAGTTTGTAGTTGAGCAGGTGGGCGAGGCCCAGTGCCATCGCGAGCTGCGGGACCGTGGACAGCACGCCGATCGTGAACGTGTTGCGCAGCGAGATCCAGAAGTACTCGTCGGTGAAGAGCGCCGTGTAGTTGGCGATGCCCCGCCACTCCATCTCGCCGCTCGTCTGGAGTTCGACCCGGTAGAGGGAGACGAACGCCGTATAGAGGAGCGGGAAGAGGCCGAAGGCGAGGAAGAGCGTGAAGAAAGGGGCGATGTAGGCGTACGGGGACGCCTTGCGCCAGGTACGCCGGAGGGTGGCTGCCCGACCGTCGTCGGGCCCGGGTCCGCTTTTGGCGGGGCTGCGGGGCCCGGCCTTCGCGGTGGTGGTGAGGGACACGATGCGGCCCTTCGGGATCGGGGGCGGGAGAGCGTTACGGGGGTGGGGCCGGGCCACCGTGGTGCGCGGGTGGACCGGCCCCGGGAAGGAGGGGAGGAGCGGCGGGCCGGCGTCAGCCGATCACGTTCGCCACGCCCTTCTTCGCCGTCTCCCACGCCTTGTCCGACGAGACGCCCTTGCGCTCGACCTCGCTCAGCGCGTTCGTCAGCTGCTGCATCACGTTCTGGTCGTGCACACCCAGCACCTGCACCGGGGACTCCTTGGCCGCGTCACCGAAGATCTGGCCGATCGGGGCGCCCGAGAAGTAGTCGTCCTTGGCGTCCGCGATCTTCGCGATGGCGCCCGTCGAGGAGGGGAAGTTGCCCTGCTTCTGGAAGACCTTCGCCTGCTGCTCGGGGGCGGTCAGCCACTCGATCAGCTTGTACGCCTCCGCCTTGTTCTTGGCCGCACGCGGGATGGAGAGGTACGAGCCGCCCCAGTTGCCGGCCCCGCCGGGCAGCTTGGCGATGTCCCACTTGCCCTGGCCGCCGTCACCGGCCTGGCCCTTGATGTAGCCGAGCATCCAGGCCGGGCACGGGATCGTGGCGAACGAACCGGCGGCGAACGCCTGGTTCCACTGCGGGGACCACTGGTCGAGCTTGGCGCTCAGGTCCGCCTCGGCCGCCTTCACGGAGGTGTCCCAGGCCGTCTTCACCGCCGGGTTCTTCTCGTAGATCAGCTCGCCGGAGGCGTCGTAGTACCGCTCCTTCTCCTGGCCGATCATGATCCCGTAGAGCGAGCCGACGCTGTCGAGCCAGGCGCTCTTGGCGGGGGCCTTCTTCTTGTACTCCTTGCCCAGCTCCAGGTAGCCGTCCCACGTGGACCACTTCTGGGCGAGCTCCTCGCGGTCGGTGGGGAGCCCGGCCTGCTTGAAGAGGTCGGTGCGGTAGCACATCGCCTCGGGGCCGACGTCCGTGCCGAGGCCGAGGACCTTCCCGTCCTTGGTGGTCGCCGCCGACCACTTGGCCTCGGCGAACTCGCCCTTGAGCTTGTCGGCCCCGAACTCCTTCAGGTCCTGGAACTTGTCGGACTGCTGCTGGGTGACCGAGGCGATCCGGCCCACCTCGACGCCTTGCACGTCCGCGAGACCGCCGCCGCCGGCCAGGCGGGTCTGGAGCGACTTCCAGTAGTCCGCCTCGTCCTGGGTGTCGCTCTGCTTGATCGTCACGTTCGGGTTGAGCTTCTGGTACTCCTCGTACAGCCCGGCTTCCTTGAAGCCGAAGGACCCGAAGAGGTCGACCGAGAGCGTGACCTTTCCGCCCGCGCTGTCGGAGGTGTCCGACGAGTCGCTGGATCCACAGGCGGCGAGGAGGGCCCCGGCGAGGACGACCGCGCCGAGGCGGGCGGTGGCTCTCTTGGCGGCTCGGGCGATGGGCATGGGAAGCCTCCCTTGGCTTCGGGATGAACCGAGCGCCTTGAGAGCGCTCTCAAAACCTGCGTCTGGAGCGTCCCCCACCACCCCCTCCCCGTCAAGACTCGAACGCATAACAGCTTGGCGTTACACCCGGCGACCGCCCAACTGCCTTCTCTGTGCGTTCTCTTGACACTTAGGTTTCAGGAGTTTTACGTTCCTTGGCACTTGAGAGCGCTCTCGAATGCGCTCTTCGCCCCCCATGATCGAGGTGCTGCCCGTGCAAGCCTCCCTCTCCAGACTCGCCTCCAGACCAGCGGCGGCGACGCTCCTGGCCATCGCCCTGGCCGCCGTCACCCTGGGCCCCGCCGCCTCCCCCGCGGCCGCCGCCACCATCCCCGCCGGTGCCGGCAGCTACACCGACGCCCGTCCCGCCGGTACGTCCGGACCCACCACGAACACCGGCGCGCCCGTCACCCCCAAGCTCACCACCGCCGCCCGGGACAAGCCGGTCCCGACCAACGACTGGTGGTCCTCGCTCGCCTTCCAGCGCTACGGCGACAACCCGCACTCCACCCCCATGTACGGCCACCCCCTCACCTACCAGGCCAAGGCCTCCGGCCTGGAGGTCGGCTACCCGACCACGCCCGCGATCGTCGGTGACGGCCGGCAGTACGAGTACGCCCACAAGGCCGACCTCACCGTCGGCCTGACCGGCCTGAACTCCCCGGACACCAAGGCCGACGCCTGGTCCGACTGGACGGTCACCCCGTACTGGGCGGACGGCTCCCGCACCTTCCGGGCCACCATCGGCCACGGCATGCCGTTCGTGTACGCCAAGGGGTCCGGCGGTGACGCCCGCATCACGACCGCCTCCACGCCCACCGTCTTCGCCGACAACGGGAACGTCGTCGGCATCACGGTCGCCGGCCACCACTACGCCCTCTTCGCCCCGACCGGCTCCGACTGGAACATCTCCGGCACCACGATCACCGCTGGGCTCGGTTCCAAGGACTACTTCTCGCTCGCCGTGCTGCCCTCCACGGACGCGCTCGCGACCTACCGCAAGTACGCCTTCAGCTTCGTCACCGGCTCCCAGGTGGCCTGGCAGACCACCGGCGGCAACGTGCGGGCGACCTACACCCTGACCACGGAGGCCAGGGAGGGCACGGAGCGCGGGACGCTCCAGGCCCTCTACCGCCACCAGTGGCTGCATACGACCGACGCGCTGACCCCGTACACGTACGTCTCACCGCGCGGCACGATGAAGGTGCGCGAGGCCGCCTCCTTCACCACCAGCCAGAAGAACCAGGGCGTGGTGCCCGCGCTGCCCGTCGCCGGCGGCGTCGACCGGGCCCGGCTGACCGGCTACCTCAACGAGGTCGCCAACGCCTCCGACCCCTTCTCCGGGGCCTCGGACACCTACTGGACCGGCAAGGCGCTCGGCAAGCTCGCCCAACTGGTGCCCGTGGCCGACCAGATCGGCCAGACCGCCACCCGCGACAAGCTCCTCGGCCTGATGAAGGGGAGGCTCCAGGAGTGGTTCACCGCGGGCGGGGCCAGTGAGTTCAGCTACGACAAGGACTGGAAGACCCTCACCGGCTACCCGGCCTCGTACGGCAGCGACACCGAGCTCAACGACCACCACTTCCACTACAGCTACTACGTCTACGCGGCGGCGATCATCGCCCAGTACGACCAGGCCTGGGTGGCCGACTCGGCCTGGGGCACGATGATCAAGCACCTCATCCGCGACACCGCCAACCCGAGCCGCACCGACTCGGCGTACCCCTTCCTGCGCGGCTTCGACGTGTACGCGGGCCACAGCTGGGCCTCCGGCCACCAGGGCTTCGCGGCGGGCAACAACCAGGAGTCCTCGTCGGAGTCCATCAACCTCAGCGCCGGACTGGTCCTGTGGGGTGCGGCGACCGGTGACAACAACCTCCGGGACCTCGGCAGTTACCTGCTGACGACCGAGTCCGAGGCCATCACCCAGTACTGGTTCGACGCGAGCGAGCAGGTCTTCCCCGCCTCGTACAAGTACGGCACGGTCGGCATGGTCTGGGGCAGCGGCGCCTCGTACTCCACCTGGTGGACGGCGAACCCGGAGGAGATCCACGGCATCAACGTCCTCCCGGTGACGGGCGGTTCACTCCACCTGGCCCGCGAGAAGGCCGCCATCAAGCGGAACATCGCTGAGATGGAGCGCGAGAACGGCGGCCCGGCCCAGGAGTGGCGCGACCTCCTCTGGGAGTTCGAGGCACTCTCCGACCCGACGTCGGCGAAGGCCAAGTACGACAGTGTGAACGGGAATTACGAACCCGAGCAGGGTGAGTCCAAGGCCCACACCTACCACTGGATCAACACCCTCAACACCCTCGGCGCCCCGGACATGACGGTCAGCGGCGACCTGCCCACCTCCGCCGTCTTCTCCAAGAACGGCACCCGCACCTACACCGCCCACAACCACAGCTCCACCACGCGCACGGTGACCTTCTCGGACGGCAAGACCCTGTCCGTACCGGCCCGTTCGACGGCCACCAGCACGGGCCCCGGCGGAAACCCGGACCCCGACCCGGAGGAGCCGGGCAACCCCTCCACCGGCAACACCTTCCGGCTCAAGACCGGTGGTGTCCTCACCACCGCCACCACCGACCCGGCGGGCGCCGACACCATCGCCTCGGCCGACGGCCTGAACCGGGACGGCACCCCGTACCGCCCGACCGTCTACGAGGTGAAGCAGGTCAACGGCAAGGTCTCCGCGGGGGCCGCCACCGCGTTCCGCCTCCGGGTGGACGCGGGCACCAAGGTCGGGCTCGCCCCGCAGGTCAGGGTCAGCTACGACCTGACCGGCGACGGCACGTTCGACCGCACCGAGACCTTCCGCTACTTCGCGACCGACCCGGTCGCGGGCTGGGAGGAGTACACGCAGGCCGTCGGCGCACAGGCGGCCACCGGCAGCCTGGGCGAGCTCAAGAACGGCACGGTCCGCCTGGAGATCTGGAACGCGCTCGGCAACGGCACGTCCCAGGTGCAGACGGGCACGGACGCGGCGGTGCTCAGGATCCCGTACGTGTAGACGTGCTGGTGAACACCCCGTACGTGTAAGCAGGTTGATGTACGGGCACGATCGGTGCGGCGGGTCTCCGGCTCCTCAGGGCGGAGGCCCGCCGTACGCGTTCACCGTGAGGGTCGGGCCGAGGCCCGCCGTACTCGTACATGTCAGGGTTCAGGCCGAGGCCCGCCGTACCAGCGTCGTCGGGGTGATCACCGAGTCCGGCGCCGGGCCGTTCCCCGTACGGTCCCGGTCCAGGCCGCGCAGCAGCAGCCGGGCCATCAGCCGCCCCTGGCCCTCGATGTCCTGGTTGACGGTGGTCAGCGGCGGGTCGGTCGTCGCGGCCACCGAGTCCATGTCGTCGAACCCGACGATCGCCACCTGCTCCGGCACGGCCACCCCGCGCTCCCGCAGGACCCGCAGCGCACCCGAGGCCATCAGGTCGTTGGCGACGAACACCGCGTCCAGGTCGGGCCGCCGCTCCAGCAGCTCGGCCATCGCCCGCGCCCCGCTCTCCACGGTGAACCCGCCCTCGGCGACGAGCGTCGGGTCCACGTCGATGAGCACGTCCCGGTAGCCGTCGAGGCGGTCCATCGCCGAGGTCTGGTCGGGCGGCCCGCCGATGTGCGCGATCCGCTCCCGCCCGAGGTCCCGCAGATACTGCACGGCGACCCGCGCCCCGCCCCGGTTGTCGGCGTCGACATACGGAACGGCCTGGTCACCGGGGTCGGCGGTCCAGCTGGGCCGGCCCCCGTACACCGTCGGAATCCCCGCCCGCCGGGTGATCGCGGGCAGCGGGTCGTCGGTGTGGAGGGAGAAGGCGAGCGCCCCGTCCACGTGCCCGCCGGAGAGATAGCGCGCGATCCGGTCGAAGTCGCCGGGGCCCTCCACCAGCAGCAGGACGAGCTGGGTGTCGTGGGCGGTCAGCTCCTTGCTGATGCCCCGGATCTGCTGCGAGAAGAAAGGGTCGGAGAAGATCCGTATCTCCGGCTCGGCGATGACGACGGCCACCGCGCCCGTCCGCCGGGTGACCAGGGTCCGGGCCGCGTGGTTGGGGATGTAGCCGAGCTCGTCGACCGCCTTGAGCACCTTGTCGACCAGCGGTTTGCGGACTCCGTCGCCCCCGTTGACGACCCGCGAGGCGGTGGCCCGGGAGACCCCCGCACGCGCCGCGACGGCTTCCAGGGTGGGCCGGGACCCGGGGGACTGCTCGGGCAAGGCGGTCGCTCCTCGTCGACGGGGGCGACGGCACGCGGGGTGGTGCTTGCCTGTGCCGTCGCCGGATCGGCTACAGCCTAGCGCCGGGGCGGCGCATGACTGAGAGCGCTTCCCGTCGGAGTCCGGGCTGCGCGGGCCGGCGGGGCGCGCCCGGCCGTTCCGCAGCAGCCGGTTGCCGGAACAGCGCCTCTTCCTGGCCCGTTGCGCGTTGGACACGCTGGGTAGGCATTGCCATTACTCAGAGTGGAAGGTGTGCAGCATGGAAGCGACGGAGCGGCGCAGGGTGGCGGCGGACAGAGTGCGGACGGCGGAGGACGCGGTGGCACAGCTGAAGGAAGGGCTCGCCGGGCTGGGCGTGACGCTGCCTTCGCTGCGGGTCGACCCCGTCTCGTGCGCGGGCAACGAGCCGACGCCACTGGTCGACCTGGGCCGCTGCAACATCGACACCGCGTTGCGGCTGTGCGAGGTGCTGGCGGAGAAGGAGAACGGTCATGGCGGCTGAGGGACTCGACCGGTGTACGCCCGAGCCGGGGACGTTCGCGGTGGACGGCCGGGACGGGCGCGTGGGCCGGGTGATGGGCCGGACCGGGGAGGACGTGCAGTTGCGGCCGCCGGGCGGCGGACCGGAGTGGTCCTGCCCGCCGGATGCCCTGCAGCCGGCCCCGCCGGGCGTGGTCCTGCGGGCCCGGGTGACGGAGATCAACCGGGAGGGTCAGCTGCCGCGCTGAACCGGGGTGTACGCGTGAGGCGGCGGGCCCGGCCCCTCCTCGGGGCCGGGCCCGCCGCCGTTCGGGGGCGTAAGTGCGTCCACGGGGCGGGTGTACGGGAGGCCGGGGCGGGCAGGTGGTTTTCGTCCTGGTATGGACCCTTGAGGTCATGTCTTCTTCCGTACGAGGAATTGAGGAGTCATCGTGGTCGACGTCAGGCGCTCGTTCACCGTCCCGTGCCCGCTGGACCGGGTCGTGGAGTATCTCGCCGATTTCTCCCGGGCGGAGGAGTGGGACCCTGGGACGCGGGAGTGCACCCCGGCCGACGGACCGGCCGGCGCCACCGTCACCCGGGGTGCCAGGTGGCACAACGTCTCCGAGTTCCGGGGGCGGCGCACGGAGCTCACGTACCGGCTGGATGTGAAGGAGCCCGACCGGCTGGTCTTCGTCGGCACCAACAAGACGGCCGTCTCCACCGACGACCTCACCTTCCGGGCCGAGGGCGAGGGCGCGACCAGGATCACGTACCACGCGCACATCCGCTTCAAGGGCATCGCCCGGCTCGCCGACCCCTTCCTGCGCCGGGAGTTCGAGCGGCTCGGCGACGAGATCACCCGGACCATGCCGCGCGCGGTGCTCGCCCACTGCGGGGACGCCGCGCCCTGAGAGCACGGCCCGGTGGTAGGAAGACGCGAGCGGGGCGACGGGCGGCGGAACGGAGAAACGGCAGTGTCCGACGAGGTACGGGGATGGCTCTCCCCGAAAGCGGTGGCGGCCGAGGCCGGAGTGAGCCAGGAGTTCGACCTCTCCCAGTGCGTCCGGGAGCCGATCCACCTGCTCGGCGGTGTCCAGTCGTACGGGGCCCTGCTCGCCGCCCGGCTGCACGATGCCGTGGTGGACACGGTGAGCCGCAACACGGACGAACTGCTCGGCCGGGCGGCCGCGGAGCTGGTGGGGCGGCCGGTCACGGAGCTGATAGGGGAGGAGCAGTGGGCGCTGGCGCGGGAGGCCATGGAGGCGGCGGGGGGCCCGGAGGGCCCGGCCGTGGTCTCCGCCCCGGCCTCGGGAGACTCCGCCGCCGCTGCCTCCCCGGCCTCGGGAGACTCCGCCGTCGCCTCCCCGGGCGGGCCCGCCGTCTCCGGGGTGCTGGCCCTCTCGCTGGAGTCGGACGACGGGCGGGTGCGCCCCTTCGACGTGACCGTCCACCGGGTCGCGGAGCTGCTGGTGCTGGAGTTCGAACCGCGGGCCGCGGACGGGCCGTTCGTCTTCCAGAACTTCTACCCCCGGGTCCGCCGCGCCCTGCACCGGCTCCAAGGGGCGGCCGACGTCACCGAGTGCTGCGCGGCCGCCGTCCGTGAGGTCCAGGCACTCACCGGTTACGACCGGGTGGTCGCCTACCGGTTCGACGGCGCCGACGGACCCGGCCAGGTCATCGCGGAGGCGCGTAACGAAGGGCGGGAGCCGTGGCTCGGGCTGTGGTTCCCCGCCAGCGACATCCCGCCGCAGGCCCGCCGCCTCTACGCCCGCAACTGGATCCGGGTCATCGGTGACGTGGACGACGCGACGGTGGGGCTGCAGCCGGAGCTCCGGGAGGGGACGGGCGAACCGCTCGACCTGTCGGGCTCGATACTCCGTACCGTCTCCGGCTACCACCTGGAGTATCTGCGCAACATCGGTGTGGCCTCGTCCATGTCGGTCTCGCTCCTGCACGACGGTGAACTGTGGGGGCTGATCGCCTGCCACGGCGACGAGCCGAAGCGGCTGACCCCCGAAGTGCGGTCGGCCTGCGAGTTCTTCGGGATCGCGCTGTCCCTGCAACTGGCGGCCGTCGCCGAGCGCGAGCAGGCCGACGAGCTCTCCGGGTACCGGAGTGCGCTCGCCACGCTGCTGGCCCGGCTCTCCTCCCAGGCGCCGGACGCCCTGATGAGGCCCGTCCAGGGGCTGGCCGAACTCCTCCACGCCGACGGGGCGGTGCTGCTGCGGGGCGCGGAGACGCCGACGGCAGGGGGCCCGCTCCCCGCCGGTCTGCGCGGCCTGCTGGAACGGCTGGCGGACTCCGGTCCGGTGGGCGAGGTGTGGAGCAGCGACCGGGTCCCGGAGCTGCTGGGCCTCGAACCGGCGGACGCCCAGGCCCAGGGGGTGCCCGCGGGCCTCCTCTTCCTCCCCTTCAACCGGGACGGCGACCTGCTGGCCTGGTGGCGCCATGAGCTGCCCGCGCCCCGGGAGTGGGCGGCCGATCCGGCCCGCCCGGTGCGGACGGGCCCGGGCGGCGAGCGGCTGACCCCGCGCGGTTCGTCCGCCGTCCACCGGGCGACCGTACGAGGGCGGAGCGCGCCGTGGACCCCCGCGCAGCGGGTGGTGGCCGGGGAGCTGTGGCGGGAGATGTCGGGCCTGCTGAGCGGCCGGCTGGCGGCGCGGAACGCGGAGCTCGCCCGGACCAACGAGGACCTGGACTCCTTCGCGCACGCGGCGGCCCACGACCTGAAGGAGCCGCTGCGGGGCATCTCCAACGCGGCCGCCTTCATCGTCGAGGACGCCGGTGCCGTGCTCGACGCCACCTCGCTGCGCCGTCTGACCACGGTGCGGCGGCTCGCGGAGCGCATGGACGGGCTGCTCGACTCCCTGCTGCACTTCTCACTCCTCGGCCAGGTGGGCCTGGAGCAGGAGCTGTTGTCGCTGGACGAGGTGGTGGACGACGCGCTGCTCGTCGCCGGTGACCGGCTGGCGGAGCAGGGCGTGACGCTGGTGCGCCCCGCCCCTCTGCCCCGCCTGCGCGCCGACCGGGCGCGGCTGCGCGAGGTGCTGGAGAACCTGTTCGTCAACGCGGCCAAGTACGCGGCGGACGAGGGTGACGGGGAGCGGCGGGTGTGGGTGGAGGCGGCCTCGGTGGTGGAGCCGGGCGGCGCGGCCGGGCGGGAGGTGACGGCCGTCGTCGTACGGGACAACGGCATCGGCATCCCGCCCGACCAGCACGAGGACGTCCTCCAGCTCTTCCGCCGGCTGCACCGCCGCGAGGAACGGGGCGGCGGCTCGGGCGTCGGCCTGGCCGTGGTCAAGCGGATCGTGGAACGCCACGGGGGCCGGCTGTGGCTGGAGAGCCCCGCCACCGGACCGGACGGCAGCCGGCCGCAGGGCGGGGGACCGGGGACGGCGGTGTGGTTCACGCTGGGCGGGGCGGTGGCGGAACGGTAGGGCGCGGGCTACCCGGCGGCCCGCCGCCCGTCCGCCCGGTGCGTCATCCAGAAGTCGACCGCGCCCCGCAGCACCGTCTGGAACAGCTCGAAGTTGACGGGCTTGTAGATGTAGCTGTCCGCGCCCGCCGCGTAGCACGCCTGCTCCTCGGCCGAGGAGGTGGACGAGGTGAAGACCACCACGGTCAGGGACGCACACGCGGAGTTCGCGCGCAGGTTCGTCAGCAGGGTCAGGCCGTTCACGCCCGGCATGTTGAGGTCGAGCAGCACCAGGTCCGGTGTGGGGGCGGCGGGGTCGAGGAGGCGGTCCAGCACGGTGTCGCTGCGCGGGGCGAACTCCACGTGCAGGGAGGGGTGGGACCGGGACAGGGCGCGCTGGATCGCCTCGGTGTCCTCCTCCGAGTCCTCCACGACGAGGATCAGTCCGTCGCTGTTCATCACCGGGCCGTCCTTACCAGCTGCAGGGGGTGGGGGAGCAGGTCCGCGCCGGGCGGAACGCCGGTCCAGCGGGCGACGAGCAGGGCGATGTCGTCCTGCCCGGAGGCGCGGTACGCCTTGGCCTGCTGGGTCAGGCTCTCCGCGATGTGGGCGGCGTCGAAGCCGCGCAGGGCGGCGAGCCGCACCGGCAGGATGCTCTCGAAGAAGGCGCCGCCCGCCTCCCGTGATTCGGTGAGCCCGTCGGTGAAGAGCACCACGGTGTCGTCGGGGCCGATGCGTTCCTCGTGGCTCTCGTACGAGACGTCGTCCAGGACGCCGAGGAGGAGCCCGCCGGTGAGCACTTCGGAGACCGTGCCGTCGCTGCGGAGCACCAGGGGCGAGGGGTGCCCCGCGCTGCACGTGGTGAGCAGCGCCGTGCCGTCGGCCTGGGGGGCCAGGGTCGCGACGACCGCGGTGAGGAAGCGGCTCGCCCGCTCCTGGCGCAGGGCCCGGTTGAGCCGGCTGAGGGCGGTGCCCGGGTCGGTGCCCTGCTCCAGCAGGGTGCGCAGGGTGTGGCGGGCCAGGCCGGTGAGGGCCGCCGCCTCCGCGCCGCGCCCGCAGACATCGCCGATCAGCAGGGCGATGGACCCGTCGGGCCGGGGCACGGCGTCGTAGAAGTCGCCGCCCACGTCGAGCATGGGGTCGCCGACCTCGTAGCTGGCGGACAGGTCCCACTGGTCGGTGACGGGGAGCTGGGAGGGGAGCAGGTGCTCCTGGAGCGAGAGGACGGCGTGCCGGCGGAGCTCGTAGAGCAGGGCGTTGTCGATGGAGAGGGCGGCCCGGGTGGCCAGGCTGCGGAGGAAGGCGCTGCCCGGCAGCCGGGCCTCGGGCCGCTGGTAGACGAAGGTGATGCTGCCGACCACGCGGCCCCGGGCGCGGAGCGTGCTGATGCTGATGACGGTGGAGTGGCGGCCGGCCCCGGCCGCCACCGGTCTCGCGCCGTCGGCGGCTTCGGCTGCGTCGGAGGCTTGAACTGCGTCGCCCGTGTCGGCGAAGGGCGAGCCGTCGAGTGCGGGGCCGCTCAGGAACACCGTGTCCTCGTCCTCGCTCCGGCGGGCTAGCAGCGTCGCCAGCCACAGGTTCTCGCGGCCGATCTCCTCCAGCGCACGCTGCTGCTGGACGGCGACGTGCGTGGCGGAGACGAACTCCGGACCCTCGCTGCGCAGCAGGTGGACGAGCGCCCCGTCGGCGACGGCCGGAACGGCGATCCGGGCCACCCGCCGCAGGGTCTCCTCCACGTCCAGGGACGAGTCCATCTGGAGCGAGGCCTCGGCCAGCAGCGCGTCGTCCGCGCCCCGCCGGGCCTCGCGGCCGCGCTGGATGATGCCGGTGTGGCAGGCGACGATGACGTCGACGGCCTGGGCCAGCCGGCCCTCGACGGCCGCCACGTCCGCCGAGGCGTCGACGCTGACACCGAGCGAGGCCCAGCCCCGGTGGTCCAGCCGGAACGTGCAGACCACGAAGGTGGCTCCCGGCGTCCGCCGCAGGAGCTCCGCCTCCGGCCACCCAGCGTCGTCGAGCCCGGCCACGGGGATCCGGGTCACCACGGGTTCGTCCCCCGGCTCCCGTACCGCCGCCTCCGGAACGGACCGGGCCGTCGCGGTGATCACCGGGCTGTCGCTCCCGGCCCTCAGGGCGCGCATGTACCGCAGGATCTGCGGGTCCTCCCACCGAGTGCCCACGACGAGGTGGACCCCCGGCGTGGTGAGGAGCGGTGCGTAGACGTCGTCCGCCAGCGCCGCGACCTCCTCGGCCCGCGAGGCGGCCTGCCAGAGCCGGTGCAGCGCACTGGACCAGGTGTCGTCGACCATGTCCCCGCCTTCCGGTTCCGTCTCGTTTCCCGTACGCGGCCATGTCTCCGGTACTCGGCCAGTATGACCGGCGGGCCGGATTTCATGCCGTGGCAGGGATCACGGGGGCGGGCGTGCTGCCACTCGTCCGTGGGGCGCCGGGAGAAGCGCACGCGCAGGTCAGCTCGCCGACGGGCTCCCCTGGTCACCCTCCCGGCGTCCCTCGCTCCGCTCCGTGATGTAGGCGTCCATGCTCGTGCCCAGCTCGGCCAGCAGCCCCTCGAAGGCGGCCAGGAGCTGAGGTGGATGCCCCGCCATGACGGCGTCCAGGCGGACGCCCAGGGGGCGGAAGAACTCGTCCGCGCGCTCCTGGTCGTACGCGCTGCTGCGCAGGGTGATGACGCGCCTGTCGGTGTGTTCCCGGCTGCGGATGATGTGCCCGGCCTGTTCGAGGGTTGAGCAGGGCGGTCGTCGCGCTCGGGGAGAGCGGGATCCGCTCGCTGAGGCGGGCCGGGGACAGGGGGGTGCCGGCCTCCGTCGCGGACGCGGCCCGCGCGGCGATGACGGACGGGGTCGTCCTCGGGGGTTGCGTGGCCGCCGGGTTCGTCCTGCTGGGGCTGATCGCGTCGTTCCTCATCCCTTCCGCTCCGGCAGGGGAGGCGGGCGGTTCCGGCCCGTCGCCGGAACCGGAAGCCGAAGCGGAAGCGGAAGGGGAAGCGGAAGCGGCACTGCGCCGATGACAGGCCCTAGTCCGTCTGCGGGCGGGTCACCACCTTGATGTTGAAGGTGTGCGACCCCACCCCGCCCGCGATGCCCATGAAGAGGAACGCGAAGTGCTCCTGGCCGCGTGCGGTGGTGATGCCCCCGATGTCCAGCTGGGAGGAGGGCGGCCAGCCGAGGTCCGTGAGGAGGTGGCCGGTGGTCCGCTTGGCCTCGATGTCGTCGCCGGAGAGGAAGACCGTGCCCGGTTCGGTGAGTTCGCCGGGGGCGGTCATGGCGGTGGAGTCCATCGTGCAGAGCGTCTTGACGACGGGGGTCAGGGGGAAGGCCTCCTGGATCAGTTCGCCCAGGCTGCTGTTGGGGTGGGTCAGCTCGGTGAAGTCGTCCGAGAGGCCGACCCCGACGTCGATCAGTAAGGTCCCGGCCAGCGCGGGGGCCCCGATGGAGTGCAGCAATGCCACGGAGACGCCTCCCGGCGTGGCGTTGACGAGCACCTCCGCGTGTGCGGCCGTCTCGTCCAGGCCCGCGACGGGGAGATCGAGGCCGGTCCGTTCCTTCGGCCGGCGTGATCCGAGAAGGACGTCGTGTCCTGCGGCGCGCCAGCCGTGGGCCAGGGCGCGGGCGACATTTCCGGTGCCGAGCAGTCCTATACGCATGGGGCGACGCTAGCCAGCGGGGGCTGCGGGACGCATCGGGCGGCAGGAGGGGGCGGGGTGGGGCCTGAGGCGTAGTCCTCCAGTCCTCAGGCCCTGCCCTGCCCCGCCCCACCCAGCCCCGGCCGCTCAGACCCCTGCGGGGGCCTTCGCCGGGGAGCCGGGGTGCGTGTTGCCCGTGGCGGCGACCGTCGACGGGGTCGGTTCCTGGGAGACGTTGAACTCGGTCAGCAGGTCCTTGCCGAACCCGAAGAAGTACGTCGCGGCGAACCCGGCGACGTACCCGACGAGCAGGCCGCCCGCGTAGATCGCGATCGTCGTGCCCAGGCCGTGGTTGCCGTCCACGAGCGGGAACAGGGCCCAGCCGGACGGGCCGATGGCCGTCGAGCCGACCTTGTCGCCGAGCTGGTTGAACAGGCCCACGAAGCCGCCGCCGAACGCGCCGCCCACGCACGCCGTGATGAACGGGCGGCCCAGCGGGAGCGAGACGCCGTAGATCAGGGGCTCGCCGACACCCAGCAGGCCCGCCGGGAGCGCGGACTTGATCGTGCGGCGGATCGACTCGTTGCGGGGGAGGCGGAAGTAGACGGCCATCGCCGCGCCCACCTGGCCCGCTCCGGCCATCGCGAGGATCGGGAGCAGGACCGTGTAGCCCTGCTGCTCGATGAGGGTGGTGTGGATCGGGATCAGCGCCTGGTGCAGGCCCAGCATCACCAGGGGGAGGAACAGGCCGCCGAGCACGAAGCCCGCGCCCGCGCCGCCGTTGGCGAGCAGCCAGTCCGCGAACGTACCGATGGCCGAGGACACCTCGCCCGCCACGTACATCAGGCCGAAGATCGTCACCAGGCCGGAGATCAGCACCGTCAGGGTCGGGGTGACCAGGACGTCCAGCGCCTCCGGCACCCACCGGCGGCACCACTTCTCCACGTACACCGCCAGCACCGCCGCGCCCAGCGCGCCGAGCACACCGCCCTGGCCGGGGGAGAGCGTCTGGCCGAAGGCGTCGATGTCGGCGACGCCCGGGAAAACGATGATCGCCGCGACCGCACCGCCCAGGATCGGCGTACCGCCGAACTCCTTCGCCGTGTTGTAGCCCACGAACACCGCGATCAGCGCCATGAAACCGGACGCCATCGCCGCCAGCGCGGGCGTGACGGCGGGCAGCCACTCCAGGTTCACCAGCAGCCCGTTGAGGCCCGCGATGATGCCGCAGCCGATGAGCGCCGGGATCAGCGGCACGAAGATGTTGGCGATCCTGCGCAGGAACAGCTTGAACGGGGTGGCGTTCTTCGCCTTCTGCTGCGCCTTGATCGCCGCGCCCTGCGCTGCCAGTTCATCGGCCGAGACGGAGGCCGTTCCCGGTTCGGGAGCGGGGGCGGCCTCGCGGCCCTCCTCCACCAGTTGCTCGAACTCCGGGGTGACCCGGGCGACCGTGCCCGGACCCAGCACGATCTGGTACGTGTCGTCCTCGACCACGCCCATCACGGCGGGCAGGGCCTTCAGCGCCTCGTCGTCGACGAGGGAACGGTCGTGCAGACCGAGGCGGAGCCGGGTCATGCAGTGGGCGATGGAGGCGACGTTCGCGGCCCCGCCGACGAGCGGAAGGATCGCGGCGGCGGTGGCGCGGTTCTTGTCTTCTGTGGCCATGGTGCTCGGTGCCTTGCTGTGCGGGGGGTGGGGTTGGGGTACCCGGGTGGGTCAGGTGGTGCGTACGGCCGCGAGGGCGGCGCGGAGGTGGCCGTCCGACTCGGTCAGGAGCCGGGCGGCGGTGGGGCCGTCGACCCCGCCGAGGATGGCGAGGATCGCGTGCTTGACCTCGCCGTCGGTGGCGGCGAGCGCGGCCTCGATCTCGGCGTCGGACGCGCCGGTGGCGAGGGAGACGATGTGCCGGGAGCGGGCCCGGAGCTTCTCGTTGGAAGCGCGGACGTCGACCATGAGATTCCCGTACGTCTTGCCGAGCCGGATCATCGTGATCGTCGAGATCATGTTGAGGACGAGCTTCTGCGCCGTGCCCGCCTTCAGCCGGGTCGAGCCGGTGAGCAGCTCGGGGCCGGTGACGATCTCCAGGCCGTGCTCGGCGGCGGCGGCGAGCGCGGAGTCCGCGTTGCAGGAGAGGCCGATGGTCAGGGCGCCCTGCGCGCGGGCGTGCTCGACCGCGCCGATCGCGTACGGCGTACGGCCGGAGGCGGAGATGCCGACCACCGTGTCGTCCGCGCTCAGCTTCAGCTCGTCCAGGTCGGCGGCGGCCAGCTCCTTGCTGTCCTCGGCCCCCTCGACGGCCTTCACCATGGCGGACGGGCCGCCCGCGATCAGCCCGACGACCTCGGAGGGGTCGGTGTTGAAGGTGGGCGGGCACTCGCTGGCGTCCAGCACCCCGAGCCGGCCCGCGGTGCCCGCGCCCGCGTAGATCAGCCGGCCGCCGCGGGCCATGCGCTCGGCGGCGGCGTCGATCGCGGCGGCGATCTGCGGCAGCCGCTCGGCGACGGCGGTGGGGACGGTGGCGTCCTCGCCGTTCATGATCCGGGCGATCTCCGCCGTGGGCAGCCGGTCGATCTCGGCGAACTCGGGGCGGAACGCCTCGGTGGTGAGCGTGGCCAGCTGGGCGCGGAGCTCGCCGTAGCTGTCGGTGGTGCCGGAGGCGTCGGTGGTGGAGGTCATGGAGGGCGGCTCTGCTTTCTCGTGCTCGTGCTGGTTCTCGTACGGGTCGTGCGGGGTCAGCGGGTGCGCGGGTTGTGGCGGTGGGCGAGCGCCTCGTAGGAGGCGGCGAGGGCGGGCGCGGCCGTTTCGTACGTGCGCTGGGCCACGCCTATGAACAGGCAGTCCACGACCAGGAGCTGGCTCGTCCGGCTCGACATGGCGGCGGGGCGCAGCTCGCTCTCGCGGGCGGTGGACGTGGTGAGGACGTGGTCGGCGTACTGCGAGACGGGTCCGTCGGGCCGCCCGGTGATCGCGACCGTGGTCGCCCCCCGGTCGAACGCGACCCGCAGCGGCTCGATGACGTCACCCGTCGAGCCCGAGTGCGTGATCGCGATGGCCACATCGCCGGCGCGCAGCTGCACGGCGTTGGTCACCGCGAGGTGAGGGTCGGCGTGGGCGTGGGCTATCAGGCCGATGCGGAGCAGCTTCTGCGCCAGGTCCTGGCCGACGAGGGAGGAGGCCCCCACGCCGTAGATGTCGATGCGGCGGGCGGTCGACGCGGCGGCCACGGCGGCGCCCAGCTGTACGGTGTCCAGCCCGGCGGCGGTGTCCGCCAGGGTCTGCTGCTCGTCGAAGGCGAGCTTGGCGACGACCTCGGCGATCGGGTCGTCCACGGCGATGTCCGCCGTGACGGCCGGCGACCGGCCGGACTCCTGGTGCGCGGCGAGCCCGGCCAGGGCGAGGCGCAGGTCCCGGTAGCCGGGGTAGCCGAGGAGGCGGGCGGTCCGGACGACGGTCGCCTCACTGGTGCCGGTGAGCTCGGCGAGACCGGTGACGGTGAGGGCGGCGCATCCGGCCGGATCGCCCGCGACGGCTTCGGCGACCAGCTGCATGGAGCGGGTCATGGAGGGCGCGAGCGTCCGGACCTTCGCGGCGAGGGCCGCGGGGGCGGGCGGGGAGTCGCCGCTGAAAATTTCCTTCACGTCTTGGGTCACATCTGAAAGATATTTTCAACCCGGGGGTCCGTCAACCCCCCGGGTGGTCCTGTGGTCTCTGCCTCTGGCGGTGAGGCTTCCGCGCGCGGGCGCACAATGGGGGGCATGGAGCTGAACCCCCTGGAGCAGGCACTGCACACCGCCCGCGCGCTGGTCATGGCCGATCTCGTCGCGGGCGATGTCGCCGAGGCCGACGTCGTCTCGTTCGTCGAGGACGCCGTGACGCACCGCCGGTGGTGGGTCGAGCAGTGGCCCGAGGGTGCGGAGTTCGTCGCCGGGCTGATCGCCCAGGACGTGCAGGACGCCCTGCTGGAGAAGTACGGGCGGTGGCCGCTCTGCCCCGCCTGCGCCGAGGACGGGCCGCACGCGCTGGACGTCGAGCCGGAGCTGGGGCCCGACCCGCACTGGGTGTGCACGAAGGCGGCCGTGGCCGTCGCGCCGGTGGGAGCGCTGGGCGAGGTACTGCGGCGGTGACCCTCTACATCGACCCGCCCACCTGGCCCGGACACGGCCGCCTCTGGTCGCACCTGGTAAGCGACGTGTCGTTCGAGGAGCTGCACACGTTCGCCGCCGCGATCGGCTGCCCGCCGCGCGCCTTCGAGCGCGACCACTACGACGTACCGGAGGCGTATTACGCGGACGCCGTACGGGCGGGGGCGCGGGAGATCGGCTCGAAGGAGCTGGTGCGCCGCCTCACCGCCGCCGGGCTCCGGCGTCCCAAGGGGCGGGCGGCGCCGGGGTAGCGCGGGCCGCCCGACCCGGTGGGTGTCGGGGTGGGCGGCCCCCCGGTGGGTGCCGGGGTGGCGCGGGCCGCCCGCCCCGCGCGGACTAGGAGAGCTCGCCGTCGTAGTCCGGGAGCTTGAAGGTGCGCTCGGCGTGGCCGCCCACGATGTCGGTGGTGTTGTTCCCGATGTTGGCGATGATCTTGTACCCCTTCGCCTCGATCGCTGCCCGCTGCTCGGTCTTGTAGGCGCTGACCTCCTCGAAGAGGTCCGGCAGGCTGCGCACGTACAGCCCGTCGACCGGGTAGCCGGCCTTCTTCAGGTTCCAGTCCGTGAGGGAGTGGATGATGCCCGGCCGGGCGGTGACGAAGAAGACGGCCACACCGCGGGTATCGGCGTAGCGGGCCAGATCGCGGACGTCACGGACGGCGGGGGTGGGCAGCTCCCAGAACGGGTGGAAGTGCGTCTCCAGCGCGGTGTTGTCGATGTCGAGGACGATCGCCTGCTTCTCGCCGCCCGCGCTGCCCGTGCGGGACTCGATCCAGGGGCGCGCCTCGGCTACGACGGCCGCGACCTCCTGCCGCCAGACGTTGTAGTCGACGCTCGCGGCGAGGGCGGCCGGGGTGGCGGCTGCGGCGGTGACCGGGGCGGCGGCCTGGGCGCTGGTGCGGGCGGTGGCCGTCTCCGTCGCGTCGGCCGAGGTGACGGGGACCGCGACGAGGGCGAAGGCCGCGGCCAGCGCCGCAGCCGTGCGCTGGATGGTGGCGCCTGCATGCATGGGGACTCCTGGGTGGGAACCTGCCAATGGCCCGTACGCCGTGATCGGACGACGGGTTGTCATGCTCGCGCTCAATAGTGAAGTGCGGGTGGCCGTCTGACTACTGGTCGGTAGCGTCTTTTCCGGCTGCCGTTCGCCTGCCGACGGGAATCGGCCGGCACGTGGCCGGAAGAGCCCTGGGCCGCCCTCGGAGGCCTCGGCCCGTGGGGGCGGTCACGGAGTTACGCGCCCGGCGACGGCACGCAGTCCGCCGGCGTCACCGGCCCGGTCGCCCTCGGTGCCGGCACCGCACGCTCCGCGCCCGCCGCACTCCCCGTACCGACCGCAGCGCCCGCACTTCCCGTGCCGGCGGCAGCGCCCGTACTCCCCGTACCGACGGAAGCGCTCTTCGCGATCAGCCGCGACCGGCTCCGGCCGCCCCCGCCGCGCTGGAGCCGCAGCGACACCGCCACCGCCGCCAGGGCCAGGACCGTCATCGCCGCGCCCGCCCACGCCGTCGCCGCGAAGCCGAAGTCCGCGTCGATCACCGTGCCGCCCAGCCACGGGCCGCTCGTGTTGCCCAGGTTGAACGCGGCCGTCGTCGTGGCACCGGCCAGCGTCGGGGCCGCCCCGGCCACGTTGAACATCCGGGCGTTGAGCGCGGGGGCCGTGAAGAACGCCGACAGGCCCAGCAGGAACGCCAGCGCGACGACCGCGACCTGGCTGGAGGCGAGCAGGGCCAGCGCCGCCAGGAACACCGTGGACGCCGTGATGCCGCTGAGCAGCACCCCGAAGAGGTGCGCGTCCGCGACCCGGCCGCCGATCGTCGTACCGATCAGCGCGCCGACGCCGAAGAGGCCCAGGATCCACGGCACCCAGCCGGAGTCCAGCCCCGCCACGTCCGTCAGCAGCGGCGCCAGATAGCTGAACGCGCAGAACACCCCGCCCGCCGCGAGTGCGGTGATCACGATCGCCAGCCAGACCTGCCGGTCCCGGTAGATCGCCAGCTCCCGCCGAAGCTCCGGCTTCTTCTCCGGCAGCGGGATGTGCGGGATACGGGTGACGACCCCGATCAGCGCCACCGCCGACGCCGCGCCCACCGCCCAGAACGCCGACCGCCAGCCGAAGTGCTCGCCCAGGAAGGCGCCCAACGGCACGCCCAGCACGTTGGCGATCGACAGCCCGCCGATCATCACGGCCATCGCCCGCGCCCGCTGGTTCACCGGGACCATCGCGATGGCCACCGCCGCCCCGACCGCCCAGAAACCCGCGCAGGCGAGCGCGCTCACCACACGGGAGGCGAAGAGCACCTCGTACGTCGGGGCGAGCGCGCCCGCGACCTGCCCGAGGCCGAAGGCCGAGATCAGCGCGATCAGGGTGGTGCGGCGCGGCAGCCGCAGTGTGGCCACGGCGAGCAGCGGGGCGCCGATCACCATGCCGATCGCGAAGGCGGATATGAGGAGTCCGGCCTGCGGGATCGAGACGTTCATATCGTCCGCGATGGGCGGCAGCAGGCCCGACAGCATGAACTCACTGGTGCCGAGAGCGAAGACCGAGAGGCCGAGGATGTATACGGCCGGGGGCATGGGCGTGCGGCGGCGTGAGGTGGAGTCGGGCATGACTCGTCCCAACACCGCAGAACGTGTCCGCATTCCCGGCTCCCGGTGGGTGGACAGCCGTCACCCGGGCAGGGCGTGCAGCTTCTTCCCGTGCAGAGCGAAGACGTGCTTGCCGTCGGTGGCCACCAGCCAGGAGTGGAAGTCGCCGGACTTGTCGTTGAAGGTCCAGCGCAGGGCGCCGGTCTTCGCGTCGATGGCGTGGATGCCGCCCTGCTCGTCGAGGTCGGTGGCCCCGTAGAGGGTGGAGCCGACCCGGACGAACTGCCCGGGCACCTGCGCGCTCGCGTCCTTGAGGGCCGTGGACTGCCAGACCTTCTTGCCGGTCCCCGGCTCGACGGCCCGGAGCGTCCGGCCGCTGTCGGCGATGTAGAGCACGTCGTCCAGGACGGTCGGCTCCCGGAAGGTGGTGAACTGTTCGGCCTCCACGGACCACTTCTCGGACCCGTCCGACAGGGCGAAGGCCTGGAGCCGCTGCCCCTGCGGGACGATCACCAGATCCTGGTGGACGACGAAGGGGCCGTAGCTCGTCTTCGTCGTCCTCTGCGTCCACACCTGCTTGCCGGTGGCGGTGTCGCGCACCGTGAGGTTCTTCTTGAAGTCGGTGTAGACGAGGTAGCGGCCCCGCACGGCGGCGTGGACGCCGTTCTGCTCGGTGCCGAGGTCGCGCTGTTCCTTCCAGGCGAGCTTGCCCGTGCTGCTGTTCAGCGCGGCGATCACGTTCGTACGGGACGAGCCGTCGGCCTCCAGGATCTCGGCGATGACGTACACCTGCGTCCCGTCCACCGCGACCGGCCTCGGCTGCCGGTACTCCTTGCCCAGGTGGCTGCGCCAGGTCTCCTTGCCGGAGGCCGGGGCGTACCCGATGACATTGCCGTCGTACTTGCCGCTCGCCAGGTACAGGGTGCTGCCGCCGGCGCCGAGCAGCAGCGGGGCCCCGGGGACCGCGCCGCCCGGCAGGGACCACCGCTCGGCGCCGGTCGCCCCGTCGAGGGCGGCCAGCGGGTCACCGCTCGCGATCACCACGCCGTCCACGGCCACGAGTTCGTCGTTGTCCCCGTAGGTCTGTGCCGAGGTCGACTTCGTCCACAGAGGTGCGGGGGCCTGGCCGTCCTCGGGAGCCCTCCCGTCCTCGGGGGAAGCGGTGCGCGGCGGTGGCGTGCTGCCTGCGCCGCCGGTCGCGAGCTCGTCCTCGCAGCCGGTCAGTCCGGCGCCGAGCGCCGCCATCGTGAGCGTGCCGCCGGCCAGTCGCAGTATTCGCCGCCGTGAAGTTCTGCCGGCCGTGGTGCTGTGTCCCGGGAATCCCTTGGACATTTTTCCGTACCCCCGTGGAGTCGTCAGAGTGTGTGCACCTGCGATGCCAGACGTTAGCCGTCGGTAGGTTCCCCAGGCCGGGCCAGGGCGTGACCGGAACAACTCCGTGAAGGAACCGGAACATTTGCCGATCACTGCGGACCGGACGACCCCAGCAGCTCAAGCTCCGTCGCCAGGTTGTGCCGGGCCCGCGCCTCCCACTCGGCCGCCCCGTACGGCGTACGGAACAGCCTCGGCAGCGCGAGGAGCTGCCGCAGCACCGCTGCCCGCCCCGCCCGGAACGCCTCGTCGGGGACGAACCCGTACTCCTCACGTACCTGCGCCGCATAGGCCGCGTACGTGTCCGGGCCGCCCGCCAGGACCGCCAGGTCCGCGTCGCACAGCACCTCGCCGTTGCCGTCCCCCTCCGCCGGGTCGTGCGTCACGGTGAGCCGGACCAGCCGCGCGACCTCCGCCGTCACCGCCTCCGCCACCCCCGCCTCGGGCAGCGCGCGTTCGGCGAGGGCGGCGCTGCGCTCCTCGTTCTCCGTGCGGTCGGGCCGGTACACCGCGTCGTGGAACCAGGCGGCCAGGCGCACCGCGTGCACATCGGCGGCGTACCCGGCGAGGGTGTCGATACGGTCCAGGACCGCCGTCAGGTGGGCGGTGGTGTGGTAGCGCCGCTGCGGCTCCGCCCAGCGGGCCAGGAGGTTCTCGGCGTACGGCAGGGGGTCGGGGCCGGGCGCTCCGGAACGGGCGGCGAGGAGCGTGTCCCGCCAGCGGTCGGGCAGGGCACGGGTGTCGCGGGGGCGCGGGCTGTCCGTCATGGGACGACCTTAGAGGCTGAGCCCCGCACGGATTCCGGCATCCGGCCCCGGCCACAGGTCTCCCTGCGGTTGGCTGAGCCGCATGACCACCACATCCGCCGCCACCGCTCCCGTACGCGATCCCGAACTGCCCGGCCTGCTCCTGCGGACCGAGCGTGACGTCCTCCTCCCGCTGCTGCGCGCCACCCCCGAGTCCGCCTTCGGCTTCCGCACCGCGTGCCCCGGCTGGACCGTCCGCGATGTCCTCGCGCACTGCGCCGCCGCACTGACCAGGGTGGTCGAGGACCGGCTGGAGGAAGGGGTGTTCTCGCCCGAGTCCAACGAGCGGGACATCGCGGAGCGGGCCGGTCTGCCCCTGGCCGCACTCCTCGACGAGCTGGAGCGCGGGATGACCGGAGCCGGTCCCGTGATCGCCGCCGCGGGCGGGAAGCTGGACGGGGTCGCGCTCGGCGAGTGGGTGCACGCCGGTGATGTGCGCGAGGCGTGGGGCCTCGACGGGGCGTACGCGGGGCGCGGGCTGGGGTATGCCCTGGGCCTGCTGGAGGGCGTGGCGTACCGGAAGGAGATGCCGCAGATCATCGCCGAAGTGAAGGGAGCCGAGGGAGTGGACGGGGAGAAGCTGGATGGCTGGAGCGTGCCGCGCTCCCTCGGCGTCCCGCCGGAGAACGGCCGCCCGGCGGGCCGGTACCACGGCGACGGGCCCACCCTGATCCGGCTGTACGCGAACCGGCCGCTGGTCGGCACGCGGTACGAGCTCCACGGCGTACGGGAGGGGGACCTGCACCTCTTCGACCGGCCGCCGAAGCTGGACGGCTGAGGGACGGGGGTGAAGCCGAGGGGGCAGGCCTTCCGCCCCTCGGACCGGCCCTTGTCGCCCGGGGGCGCAGTCATTAGCGTGCGCCCGTGAAGATGGACCTGAACGCGGATCTCGGCGAGGGCTTCGGCCGCTGGACCCTGACCGACGACGAAGCGCTTCTCGCCTGCGTCACCAGCGCCAACGTGGCGTGCGGCTTCCACGCGGGCGACGCCTCCGTGATGCGGCGGGTCTGCGATGCGGCCGCGGTGAACGGCGTGCGGATCGGGGCCCAGGTCTCCTACCGGGACCTGGCCGGGTTCGGGCGCCGGTCGATGGATGTGCCGGCCGGCGAGCTGACCGCCGAGATCGCCTACCAGATAGGCGCCCTGCGGGTGTTCGCCGAAGCAGCCGGCTCCACCGTCTCGTACGTCAAGCCGCACGGCGCCCTCTACAACCGGACCGTCCACGACGAGGAGCAGGCCGCCGCCGTCGTCGCGGGCGTCCGGCTCGCGGGCGGTGGCCTCGCCGTCCTCGGACTGCCCGGCTCCCGGCTGCTCGCCCACGCCTCCGCCGCCGGGCTGCCCGCCGTGGAGGAGGCCTTCGCCGACCGCGCGTACACCGCGCGGGGCACGCTGGTCCCGCGCGGTGAACCGGGGGCGGTGGTGCACGACGCCGACGACGTCGTACGCCGCAGTGTCGGCATGGCGCTCGACCGGGAGGTCACCGCGGCGGACGGCAGCCGGATACCCGTCGAGGCGCGCTCGCTCTGCGTCCACGGCGACACCCCGGGGGCCGCGGCCCTCGCGCGCCGGGTGCGGGCGGGACTGGAGGAAGCGGGCGTGCGGGTGGAGGCGTTCGCGTGAGCCAGGGGGACGACGGTACGAAGGTGCGCGTGCTGCCCGCCGGGCCGCACGCCCTCCTCGTCGAACTGGCCGACGGTCAACACGCCGAGGCCTTCCACGCGGAGCTCCTCCGCCGCCGCGAGCGGGGCGCACTCCCCGGCGTACGCGAGATCGTCCCCGGAGCCCGGACCGTCCTGCTCGACGGCATCGAGGACCATCAGCGCGGTGGTGGCCGGGTGCCCACGCCCCGGGACCGGCTGGCCCGGGACCTCCTCTCCTGGCAACTCCCGCCTCTGCACCGCGAGATGCGCGACGCGGTCGATATCCCCGTCGTGTACGACGGCCCCGACCTGGACGAGGTCGCCGCGCTCTGGGGCGTCGGCGCCGACGAGGTGTCCGGCCTGCACTCCCGTACCGCGTTCCGGGTGGCCTTCTGCGGGTTCGCCCCAGGGTTCGGCTATCTGACCGGACTGCCCGAGCGGCTGCACGTGCCCCGGCGCACGACCCCGCGTACGAAGGTTCCGGCCGGGGCGCTGGCCCTCGCCGGGCCGTACACCGGGGTCTACCCGCGCCCTTCGCCCGGCGGCTGGCAGCTCATCGGGCGGATGGTGGACCCGGCGGCCCTGTGGGACCCGGCCAGGGACCCGGCGGCGCTGCTGGGGCCGGGAACCCGGGTGAGGTTCGTCCCGGCAGCCGTACCCGTACCCCGTACGGAGGCGCGCGGATGACCTCCGTACGGGAGGGGAAGGGTCTCCTCCATATCGTCCGCCCCGGCGCCCTGACCACCGTCCAGGACGCCGGTCGCCCCGGCTGGGCGCACCTCGGCGTCGGGCGGGCGGGGGTGCTGGACGCCCCCGCCGCCCGGCTGGCCAACCGGCTGGCGGGCAACCGCCCGGGCGCCGCCGTCCTGGAGACCACCGTCACCGGATGCGCGGTCCGCCCGGACCGGACCGTGGTGGCCGTCGTCGGCGGTGCGGGGTGCCGGGTGAGCGTCGACGGGCGGCCCGTGGCGTGGGGCGCGCCCGTGCGGGTTCCGGCGGGCGCGGTGCTGGACGTGGGCCCCGCGGTGAGCGGGGTGCGCGGCTACCTGGCGTTCGCGGGCGGCCTGGAGCCGGAACCGGTGCTGGGCAGCCGCTCGGCCGACCTCCTCTCGGGCCTGGGCCCGGCCCCCCTGCGGGAGGGCGACACGCTGCCGCTGGGCGAACCGGCCGGGGAGTCACCGCAGAGCGAAGGCCCCACCCCCTGGCCAGGCGCCCCCACCGAGCTGGTGCTGCCCCTCCACCTCGGCCCGCGCCACGCGTGGTTCACGGCCGCCGCGCTGCGTACGCTCACCACCGCCGCCTACCGGGTCTCCCCGCACAGCAACCGCATCGGCCTCCGTACCGAGGGACCCGCCCTGGAGCGGGCCCGGGACGGCGAACTGCCCAGCGAGGGCATGGTGCTGGGGGCGATCCAGGTGCCCCCGGACGGGCTCCCCGTCGTCTTCCTCAACGACCACCCGACGACCGGGGGCTACCCGGTCGTCGGCGTCGTACCGGAAACCGCCCTCGCCGTGGCGGCGCAGGCGGTTCCGGGAACGCGGATCAGGTTCGTACGGGCGTGAGAAGCGACTCCCGGCGGCCCCTCACGCACCCTTGAAGCCGCGCAGCCGCAGCGAGTTGCCGACCACGAACACCGACGAGAACGCCATCGCGGCCCCCGCGATCATCGGGTTGAGCAGCCCGGCGGCGGCCAGCGGAAGCGCGCCGACGTTGTAGGCGAAGGCCCAGAACAGGTTCGTCCGGATCGTGGAGAGCGTGCGGCGCGAGAGCCGGATGGCGTCGGCGGCGGCCCGCAGGTCTCCCCGTACGAGGGTGAGGTCACCGGCCTCGATCGCCGCATCCGTCCCCGTGCCCATGGCCAGGCCCAGGTCCGCCTGGGCTAGGGCGGCGGCGTCGTTGACCCCGTCGCCGACCATGGCCACGCTCCGGCCCTCCGCCTGGAGGCGCTTGACGACGTCGACCTTGTCCTCGGGCATGACCTCCGCATACACCTGGTCGGGGGCGATGCCGACCTCGGCCGCCACCGCCTCCGCGACGGCCCGGTTGTCACCGGTGAGGAGGATCGGGGTGAGCCCGAGGGCGCGCAGCCGCTCGATGGCCTCGGCGCTGGTGTCCTTCACCGCGTCCGCGACCTCCAGGACCGCCCGCGCCTCCCCGTCCCACGCGACCGCGATCGCGGTGCGCCCGGCGTTCTCCGCCTCGGCCTTGGCACGTGCCAGCCCGTCCGGCAGGTGGATCTCCCACTCGGCCAGCAACTGCTCCCGGCCGACGAGGACGGCGTGTCCTTCGATCACGCCCTGGACGCCGAGTCCGGGGATGTTGGCGAAGTCCTCCGGGGTGGGGAGGGCGGCTCCGAGGCGGTCGGCCGCCCCTGCGGCGACGGCCTGGGCGATGGGGTGTTCGGAGGAGTGCTCCAGGGCTCCGGCCAGGCGCAGGACGTCGTTCTCCTCCGAGCCCTGGGCTGTGTGGACGGTGAGGAGGGTCATCTTGCCGGTGGTGACGGTGCCGGTCTTGTCGAGGACGATGGTGTCGACGCGGCGGGTGGTTTCGAGGACTTCGGGGCCCTTGATGAGGATGCCGAGCTGGGCGCCGCGGCCGGTGCCGACCATGAGGGCGGTGGGGGTGGCGAGGCCGAGGGCGCAGGGGCAGGCGATGATCAGGACGGCGACGGCGGCGGTGAAGGCGGCGGTGAGTCCGGCGCCGCTGCCGAGCCAGAAGCCCAGGGTGCCGAGTGCGAGGGCGATGACGATGGGGACGAAGACGGCGGAGATGCGGTCGGCGAGGCGCTGGGCTGCTGCCTTGCCGTTCTGGGCGTCCTCGACCAGGCGGGCCATGCGGGCGAGCTGGGTGTCGGAGCCGATGCGGGTGGCCCGGACGACGAGGCGCCCGCCGGCGTTGATCGTGGCGCCCGTGACGGAGTCGCCGGTGGTGACCTCCACGGGCACGGACTCACCGGTCAGCATGGACGCGTCCACGGCCGAGCTGCCCTCGACGACCGTGCCGTCGGTGGCGATCTTCTCCCCGGGCCGGACCAGGAAGTGGTCCCCGACCTGGAGTTCGGCGGTCGGCACGGTCACCTCGCGGCCGTCGCGCAGGACGGTGACCTCCTTCGCGCCCAGCTCCATCAGGGCCCGGAGCGCGGCTCCGGCCTTCCGCTTGGAGCGGGCCTCGAAGTAGCGCCCGGCGAGGATGAAGGCGGTCACCCCGGCGGCGGCTTCGAGGTAGATGTTCCCGGCGCCGTCGCTGCGCGCGATGGTCAGCTCGAACGGGTGCGTCATCCCGGTCATGCCCGCCGTGCCGAAGAACAGCGCCCAAACCGACCACAGGAACGCGGCCGACGTACCGACCGAGATCAGCGTGTCCATCGTCGCCGCGCCGTGCCGGAGGTTTGTCCAGGCGGCCCGGTGGAAGGGCCAGCCGGCGTAGGTGACGACGGGGGCGGCGAGGGTCAGGGACAGCCACTGCCAGTTGTCGAACTGGAGGGCGGGGATCATCGCCATCGCGATGACCGGGACGGCGAGGACGAGCGAGGTGATCAGGCGCTGGCGGAGGGCGCTGAGCCCGTCGTCGGGTTCGGACTCCGCAGTCCCGCTCCTCTCCGTATCCGGCGGCGGTGGTTCCTCGGCGGTGTATCCGGTGGCTTCGACGGTGGAGATCAGATCCTGTACGGAGACGTCCTCGCCCCGGTACGTCACCTTCGCCTTCTCGGTGGCGTAGTTGACGGTGGCCTCCACGCCGTCCATCCGGTTGAGCTTCTTCTCGATACGGGCCGCGCAGGAGGCGCAGGTCATGCCACCGATGGCGAGCTCGACGATGCCGGTACCGGTGGCGGTGGTGATGTCGCTGGTGGTCGCGGGCACGGGGTCCTCCTCGGGCGGTTCAGATACCCCTAGGGGGTATCACTTCCTCTCCCCATGTATACCCCCCACCCCTATGAAACGCAAGGGGCGTCCGGGGCGTCGGCGTCCGCCTTCGCCCCGCTATGGGCGCGAGTCTCGTCACTCGTCTGCGGTGCGGGGTCGCGCATCTCCGCGATCATGCGTTCAGATGGAGGGCTGCGCGGCCGCTCGGCCGCCCCGTAGGCTGGTCATTGGACTAGACCTATAGGCGCGTATCGGAGGAATGGGGACCCATGAGCAACCGTGCAGTCCTGGAGGTGATCGCTCTCGACGCGGAGGACGCGGTCGCCGCCCAGGCAGGTGGTGCAGACCGCCTCGAACTGGTCACCGACATGGCCGCGGACGGCCTGACGCCGTCACGGGAGACCTTCGCGGCGATCCGGTCCGCCGTGGACATCCCGCTGCGCGTCATGCTCAGGCTGGCGGACGGGTTCGCCGCCGGTGACATCGAGGTGCTGGCCCGCACGGCCCGTGAACTGCGGGCGGAGGGGGCCGACGAGTTCGTCCTCGGCTTCCTCGACCAGGACGGCCACGCCGACCTGGTGGCCGTCGAGCGGGTCGTCGCCCAGCTGGACGGCAGCGCGTGGACGTTCCACCGCGCGATCGACCGGGCCACCGACCGCGACGCCCTGCGCAAGCAGCTCGCGGACCTGCCCGGCCTGGACACCTACCTCACGGCGGGTTCGCCGGCCGGGGTCGACGACGGCATCCCGACGCTCCTCGCCGAGGCCGCCCGCACCGGGGAGCCGGGGTACGAGGCGCAGATCCTGGTGGGCGGCGGGCTCCAGCTCCACCACCTGCCGCGGCTGCGGGCGGCGGGCATCGACGCCTTCCACATCGGCGGCGCGGCCCGCCCGGCCGGCTGGTCGGCGCCGGTGAACGCGACGGCGGTACGGGAGTGGCGCGAGGCGCTCGACGCCTGAGGCGCCGGGAGGCGTGGGGAGGGGCGCCGCAGAGGCCGGCCCCTCCCCGCCCCCGGGCCTACGTCAACGCCACCGGCAGTTCCGCCGAGTGCACCACCGTCAGCCCCGACACCGCACGGGTCAGCGCGACGTACAGCCGCCGCAGCCCGGTCCGCTCGTCCGGCTCGCCGTCCACCACGGCCGCCGGCTCGTCCAGCACCACGTAGTCGTACTCCAGGCCCTTGGCGAGCGACGCGGGCACCAGCGTCAGCCGGGACGCGGCGGTGGTCTCCTCACCGGGGGACAGATAGGCATGACCCGCGGCGGCCAGCGCCGCGGCCAGCGCCGGAATCCGGGCGTCGGCGGCGATCAGCCCGATGGACCCCTCGTGACGCAGGGACTCCTCGCAGGCCGAGACGACGGCCGCGTCCAGCGCCTCCGCTCCGGGAACCTCCCGTACGACCAGCGAACCGGGCGACTCACGCACCGACTCCACCGCCGCAAGCCCCGGCGAGATCGCGGGCAGCAGCCGGGAGGCGTAGGCGATGACCTCGCGCGGCACGCGGAACCCGGCGGTCAGCTCCTCCACGACCGCGTCCGCCTTGCCCAGATGGAACAGGGCCTCGCTCCAGCTCTCCGTGGACCACGGCGTCGTCCCCTGAGCGAGGTCTCCGAGCACCGTCGCCGAACCCGTCGAACACCGCCGCCCCACCGCCCGGTACTGCATGGGCGAGAGGTCCTGCGCCTCGTCGAGCACGACATGGCCGAGGGAGTGCGTACGGGCCACCAGGTCACGGGCCTCGTCGATGAGCACCGCGTCGGCCGCCGACCACTTGGCCGTCTTCACGCTCCGGGCGGGCTTCGCCCACAGGATCAGCTTCTGCTCGTCCGCGCCGAGGAGCCCCTCCGCGTGGGCGGCGAGGAACTCCGGCTCGGCGAGCAGCCGCAGCACGAGCTTCGCCGGGTCGACGGCGGGCCAGATGGCCTTCACGGCCGCCTTCACCGCGGGGTTGCGGGCCACGGTGTTCTGCACCCGGTCGTCCGGGGCCTCGCCCGCCTCCTCCATCCGTACGAGGACGGCGTGCGCGATCCGCTGCGGCAGGGCCTCGTGGGCGGAGCCGTACCGCATGTCCCGGGCGAGCAGCTCGTCGACCATCTCCTCGATCTCGTACGCGGGCACACGCCAGCGCCGGGAGCCGCGCACCACGACGACGGGCTCGGTGGGGGTGGTGACATGCGAGCGGATGGCCCGGCGCAGCACCTCGGCCATGCGGGCGTCGCCCTTGATGACGGCGGCGGCCGCGTCGTCCGTGCCCAGGACCTCCACGTCCGCCGTCACCAGGTCGTCGACGGTGGCCTGCTTGACCTCCAGCTCACCGAGGGCGGGCAGGACCTGCTCGATGTAGTGGAGGAAGGACCGGTTCGGCCCGATGACGAGGGTCCCGGTCCGGGCGAGCCGGTCCCGGTGCGCGTACAGCAGGAACGCGACGCGGTGGAGGCCGACGGCGGTCTTCCCGGTGCCGGGACCCCCCTGCACGCAGACGGTCCCGCCGAGGCCACTCCGTACGATCTCGTCCTGCTCGGGCTGGATGGTGGCGACGATGTCGCGCATCGGACCGACGCGGGGCCGCTCGATCTCGGCCTGGAGGAGGCGGCTGGTGTGGGCGACCTCGGCGGGGTCGGTGAGGTGCTCGTCCTCGTACGCGGTGAGCTCGCCGGCGGTGTACCCGAAGCGGCGGCGGAGCCCGACGTCCTGGGGGTTCTTCGGGGATGCCTGGTAGTACGGCTGGGAGACCGGGGCCCGCCAGTCGATGACCATCGGGTCCCCGGCGGGGTCGTGGACGTGCCGGCGCCCGATGTAGAACCGCTCGCCCTCCGCACCTTCGGCCAGGTCGCCGCCGACGGCGTGGAGGTAGTCGAGGCGGCCGAAGAACAGGGGCGTGTGGGCGAGATCGGCGAGCGCCTTGATGCGGTCGTCGATCTGGGACTGGAGCACGGCGGCGTTGACCCAGTTCGCGGTGACATCGCGGATGTCGAGGGCCTGGACGTCCTCGCGCATCGCGCGCAGGGCGGCACGGGACGCGGCGAGATGGGCGCGCTCGTGCGCCAGGGGGTCGGTGGTGGAATCGCTTTCTGCTACGTGCGCGGGCACGGTGATGCCTCCGGCTCTTCAACGCAGGACGGCGGACCGCGCCGCGCTCCGGTGACATCCGGAGCCGTCGGGTCCGCTGGGAAGGTTCGTCTCTGTAGGTGTCGGCCGGTTTCCGTCCGGTCGGCGGCGCTCCCCCGGCTGCCGGCGGCGAAAGGCCGGTACCACGGTGCGGGAGGCGGGCAGACCGGCGATTGTAGCCGCGGGCAGGGGCCCGGTCGAAACGGTTTACGGGCACCGGGGGTACGCGTAGGGAACGGTTTACGGCACCGGGGTACCCGTAGGGGATGCGTGCGGCCCGATCGGTACTGGAGAGCTACGGGCCCGGCGTACGGGTTCCCTCTGCGGGCCGATGCGGCCGTTCGGGTGACGGGAGCACCATGGATACATGAGCACAGCGACCCTGAACCCACGCAGGACCGGCTCCGCGCACGGCGCGACCGCGGTCACCGGTCACCACCGCACCCACCGCGTCGCAGACACCGTACGCGCGATCAAGGTCTTTGTGACGACGGCCTTCGGGGTCGTGGTCCTGGGGGAGTACGCGGAGGAGGCGGGGGTACGGCGGTCCCGCTGACGCACCCGTCCGTACCCCCCCCGCCCCTCCCTCTCAGTTCCCGGCGAGCAGCTCGTCCGCGTCGACGATGCGGTAGGCGTACCCCTGCTCGGCCAGGAACCGCTGGCGGTGCGCCGCGAAGTCCTGGTCGATGGTGTCGCGGGCGACGACCGAGTAGAACCGCGCCTCGTGCCCGTCGGCCTTCGGCCGCAGGACGCGCCCCAGCCGCTGGGCCTCCTCCTGCCGCGACCCGAAGGTCCCGGAGACCTGGATGGCGACGGTGGCCTCCGGCAGGTCGATGGAGAAGTTGGCGACCTTGGAGACGACGAGGACGCTGATCTCCCCGTTCCGGAACGCCCCGAAGAGCTTCTCGCGCTGGGCGTTGCTGGTCTCGCCCTTGATGACGGGCGCGTCCAGGTGTTCCCCCAGCTCGTCGAGCTGATCGATGTACTGCCCGATGACGAGGGTCTGCTCACCCTGGTGCTTGCGTACGAGCGCCTCGGTCACCTTCCGCTTCGTCGCGGTGGTGGCGCAGAACCGGTACTTCTCCTCCGGCTCGGCCGTCGCGTACGCGAGCCGCTCGGAGTCGGTGAGGTTGACCCGTACCTCGACGCAGTCGGCGGGCGCGATGTAGCCCTGCGCCTCGATCTCCTTCCACGGGGCGTCGAACCGCTTGGGCCCGATGAGCGAGAAGACGTCGGACTCCCGCCCGTCCTCCCGCACGAGCGTCGCGGTCAGCCCCAGCCGCCGCCGGGCCTGCAGGTCGGCGGTGAACTTGAAGACCGGGGCGGGCAGCAGGTGCACCTCGTCGTAGACGACGAGACCCCAGTCACGGGAGTCGAAGAGCTCCAGGTGCGGGTAGATGCCCTTCCGCCGGGTGGTCAGCACCTGGTAGGTGGCGATGGTGACCGGCCGGATCTCCTTCTTCGTACCGCTGTACTCGCCGATCTCGTCCTCGGTCAGCGAGGTCCGCTTCACCAGCTCGTGCTTCCACTGCCGGGCGGAGACGGTGTTGGTGACGAGGATCAGGGTGGTGGCCTTGGCCTCGGCCATGGCACCGGCGCCCACAAGGGTCTTTCCGGCCCCACAAGGCAGCACCACAACGCCCGACCCACCGTGCCAGAAGCCCTCCACGGCCTGCCTCTGGTACGGCCGCAGCGCCCAGCCGTCCTCGGCCAGCTCGATGGGATGGGCCTCGCCGTCCACGTACCCGGCGAGGTCCTCGGCCGGCCAGCCCAGCTTCAGCAGGGTCTGTTTGATCTGCCCGCGCTCGGAGGGGTGCACGGCCACGGTGTCCGGGTCGAGCCGGGCGCCGACCAGCGGCTGCACCTTCTTCGACCGCAGGATCTCCTCCAGCACGGGCCGGTCGGTACTGGTGAGCACCAGCCCGTGCACCGGGTGCTTGGAGAGGGTGAGCCGCCCGTACCGCGCCATCGTCTCGGCGATGTCGACCAGGAGCGCGTGCGGCACGGGGTAGCGGGAGTACTCCACCAGGGCATCGACGACCTGCTCGGCGTCGTGCCCGGCGGCCCGGGCGTTCCACAGTCCGAGCGGGGTGACCCGGTACGTATGAATGTGCTCGGGCGCACGCTCCAGCTCCGCGAAGGGTGCGATGACCCGGCGGCAGGCGTCCGCCAGCTCGTGGTCGACTTCGAGGAGCAGCGTCTTGTCGCTCTGGACGATGAGGGGTCCGGTCACGCGCTTCGGCCCTTTCTGCGGGGTGCGGCCACGGATGCGGCCAAACGTCCAGTGTGCCGCATCGCGGGGCGGGGCGGGGTGAGTGCGTGCGGAGCCCGGGGCAGCGGCCCCGCCCTCAGGCCCCGCGCCGCTGCGGCCCGAAGCGCACGGGGACGCCGGGGGAGTACAGCACGCTCACCGGATCACCGACCGGCGCGGGCAGCCCCCCGGCCGCCACCAGGTCCTCGTCGCACTCCAGCAGCTCCGCCCGGTGCAGCGGCCACTGCGGATGGGCGTTCGGCAGATACGCGGTCCGCCCGAAGAACGAACTGTGCAGCGCCCAGCGGGCGGTCAGGAAGTGCTCCAGGGGCGTCGGCTCCTCGATCACGCCCCCCGCCCGCAGCACGATCCGGCTCCGCGCACCCCGGGGGCCGGGCCAGCGCCGGATGCTCGTGTACGTGAGGGTGTCGCCGGTGCGGTCGATGTCCATCCGGGACCACACGTACGGCAGCCGGACCGCGGCCCGGGCCACGGCGACCGGAATCAGCCGCGAGGCGTCGAGGGACCGGAAGACGACGCCGCGCCGCCCCTGGGCATCCACGGAGTACAGCCGGACGTTGGTCTCGGGAAATGTCCCCAGGTAGGGGATGCCCGGCAGCCCGAGCCACCCCACCCGGTACATCCGGAACGCGACCAGCCCCACGTAGGTCGCCCCGTCGAAGGTGTCCGGCACCGTCCCCGGCGGCAACAGCGGTGCCACGTCCGCCGGATCGACCGCCCAGTGCAGGAACGCCAGGTCCAGCCAGGACTGCGTGAGCAGCGGCCGCATCGGCGCGGCGGGCGGGCGGGGCGAAACCGGCTCGGGCGGCACATGCTTCGGCTCGGGGGCGTGGTCGGCGAAGGGCATCTCCGCAGCATCGCAGACCACGGGCTTCACGCACCGCCTGTCGGTAGAACCGGCGAGAGCAGTACGGCGGCGGCTGCTACTCGGTCTCGCCCGGCTGCCCGGTGCGCTTGGCCCGCTTGACGCCGAGTACGGCGAGACCGAGGACGGCCACCGTCACGATCGCCATCATGATCTGCTCGCCGGCGGTCAGGGTTCCGATCATCTTCATCTCCTCGGCAGATCGGCTGTGGGGGTGCACGGTGAACATGTCATGCGGGGTGACCCGCGACAAGCCTCGACGTGATCTTCAGAGCTTCCCTTGAGCGTCCGGGGGGGGCCGGGGGGTCCGAGCGCCGCGCGCCTCGCCCTACCCCTTCCCGTCCTCCGCCAGCTCCGCCACCCCCGTGATCCGGTGCAGGGCGAACGTGCGGACCTCGTCGGCCGTGTGGTCGTACGCCGTGACGAAGCCGCCCTCCACGCGGACCGGGGCGATCACGCGCTGGCTGGCCGCGCCCTCCGCGTTGACGTAGCCGATCCAGACCGCGGTGCCCGTCATCGCGGCCGCCTGGACCGTGGCCAGGGTCTCCGCCGAGGTGGTGCGGGGCAGGGAGCCGGAGGTTGTGGTGGACGATGCGCCCTCGGAGGGCTCCTTGCGGACCACCGTGGCGGCTGTGTCGCCCGCACGGATGGCTCGTACCGCCGCGCCCAGGAGGGTGTCGTCCGGGGTCGGGGGGCCTTCGGGGACCGGGGTCGGAGGGGTGCGGGGCGGGGTGCGGCGGGCGCCGGCGCGGGTGATCAGGACGTCGCCCTCGGCGGATTCGGCGGCGGGGGCGTAGCCCATCTCGCGCAGCGCTTCGAGGAGGGAGCCGGGGTCGGCCTGGGAGGCCAGGACCGTGGGGGCCAGGCGGCGGAGGCGCAGGCCCGTCGAGCGGCGGTCGGCCAGGATCTCGTTGAGGACCGCCTCGTCGTCGCAGCGCACGTACGCGGAGGCCGCCCCGATCCGCAGGTGGCCGTGGCGGCGGGCCACGTCGTCGATCAGGTAGCTCAGCGGCTGCGGCACCGGCGTACGGCTGTGCGTGGCCAGGAACGCGTGCAGGTCGGCCGCCGCCTGCCCGGCGTCCAGGGCGCGGCGCACCGAGCCGGGCGTGAAGCGGTAGACCGTCGCCCCGCCCTTCGACTCGACGTCGGCCAGGACGGAGAGGGTTTCCGCCAGCGGGCGTTCCAGGGGGCCCGGCGCCACCGCCGTCAGGTCCGCCTGGAGCAGGACGTGGTCCAGGGGCTCGGGGAGGAGGGGGGCGAGGCGGGCGGCCGCCGCGTCCTCGCCCTCGTCCAGCAGTGCCCGGGACTGGGAGGAGAGCGCGCCCCGGCCCGTGATCCCCAGCAGCTCCGCCTCGTTGAGCGTCCACAGGGCGAGCCGGGAGCGGAGGTCGGAGCCGTCGCCCGGGCCGGCGGAAGGGGCCGCCCCGCCCCGCAACGGGCGCTCCCAGCGCAGCCGTCGCAGCAGCGTCTCCGGGTCGGGCGCGGTGCCCGGGGGCAGTTCGGCGAAGAGGGCGAGGACCCGGCGGCGTACGTCGGGGGCGGCCGAGCGGTCCAGCTCGGGGCCGAGCGCGGAGAGGGCCCGGCCCTTCGCGTCCTGGCCGCCGACCAGGCCGGGGACCCGGGTGGCCGGGAGCCAGGCGGTGGCGAGGTGGGTCCAGCGGTGCTGGGCGGAGAGGTCGAGCCACTCGTCGGACGCGGGTGTCGGCGCGTACCGCTCGTCGCTCTCGCCGTCGGTGGCCAGCAGCCCGGCCGCGTAGGCGAGTTCGACCCAGAAGGCGGCGACCGGCTCCGTCACGTCCAGCGCTGTCGCCGTGCGTTTCAGCTCTCGTACGCTCAGGCCGCCCGCGCGCAGGATGGCCGGGCCGCCGCCGTTCCAGAGTTTCAGCAGCTCCTCGACGGTCGACAGCGCGGTGAACGCCTGACCGGCCGCCGCTCTGTCCACAGCCTGTGGATCACGTTCTGCCGCCGCCGTGACGACCGGAGGCACCGGTTCCGGTACGCGGTGTGCGCGCCCGGCGCGCAGATGGAGGGCCGCCTCGCGCGGCAGGACCACCGTGCGCGTCGAGACCGGCAGCAGCAGGCCCCGGTCGCGCAGCCACTTCACGGGCGGGGTGGGGTTCGGCGTGACCTCGCCGTACGGCGGGCCCCACACCAGCCGGTCCAGGACCGACAGCGCCTCCACCGGGGCCGTGTCCAGCAGCTCCGCCATCCGCGTCCGGTCCGTGAACAGGGCGGACAGCGCGGCCACCGCCGAGACCGGGTCGTGCGTGGCGTGCAGCCCCGCCGTGGTCAGGATCTCCTGGAGCCGGCCCGGTGACATCCCGGCCGTCGCCTCCGCGACCGTGGGGCCGAGACCGGTGGGGGAGGGGTGCTGCGGGGACGGGGCGAGCAGCTCGCGGGCCGTGCGCACCAGCCGCAGCCGTTCGTCCTCGCCCCAGACCAGGGCCTGTTCGCGCAGCGTCGCCAGCGCGCCCGGCAACGCGGCCGTGACCGCCGCCCCCACGTCGTCGCGCTGCTCGCCGTCGTCCAGCCCGTCGCCGGTGAGCAGGGAGAGCAGGATGCCGTACGGGGCCGGGTCCGGGGCCACCGCCAGCGCCTCGGCGGTCTGCAGCGCGAACCGGTCCAGGTGTTCCAGCGCGCGGACCACCGAGGCCCGGGTGCCGGCCCTGGTGGCGAGCTGGGTGATGTCGTTCGGCACCGGGTTGAGGAGGTCGGGGCGGGCACGCAGCAGCCCGGCCAGCGATTCGTCGCCCCGGGCGCGCAGGGCTTCGGCGAGCGTGCGCGGTGGTGTGGTCGTCCCCATCCGTCCCACGTTAGCCGCTGAAACGCTACCGTCGGGGCAGGGCCGGTAGAGGGGATGCACCGCGTGGGGATCGAGAGCGACCAGCTCGTCTACGACTACCTGAGCCGGGTCGGGGACCTGGCCCAGCGGCAACAGCTGTCGTCGGGCGCCCGGATGAGGCTCGTCTCGACGCTGCGGAGCGAGATCGACCGGCAGCGCGCCACCGAGGGAGCGGACTCCCCGGCGGCGGTGCGGCGCGTCATCGGCAGGCTCGGCACCCCCGACGAACTGGTCGGCGCGGCCTCGGAGTCGGGCGACGGGACGGTGTCGCTGCCGTTGGCGCGGAGCGGGCCTACGGCACTGACGGGCGAGCAGCGGCGGCCGCTGCCCCGGCCCCGGAACGGACTCCTCCGCAAGAGCCCGAAAGCCCCGGAGGAGCCGGAGGGGCCGGAGAAGCCGGGGCGGGCGGACTCCGGTCCCGGCTCCGGTTCCGTCCCGAAAACCCGTTCCTGGCGGGGCGCGTCGCGGCCCGCCGAGCCCGCCGCCGACCGCCCCCGTACGAAACTCACCAAGACCACCCGCCCCGACGACACCCCGGCCCCCGAGGACACCCCCGTCCCCAACTGGCCCCACCCCTCCGCCCCCCACGTCCTCGGCCCCGACCAGCAGAGCACCGGCGACGGCGAGTGGTGGCGCCTGGAGCCGGGGCCCTTCGACGCCGGGACCGCCATCCCCGGGTTCTTCGGCGGCATCGAGGCCCCGGAGCTCCTCGGCAGGCGGCCGAGGCCCGACGCCCCGGAGGCGGACGAGGAAGCCGACAAGGGAGCGGAAGAGGGCGACGAGTCCGCCACCGACGAGGACGGCGACACCGCACCGGCCCCCCGCCGCCGCGCCCTCCGCATCCCGAGGCCGCGCCGCCGCAAGCCCGTCGTCGTGGCCGAACCCGTGGTGGCCGCCGCCCCGGCCCCCCGCGGCGGCTTCGCCCACCCCCTGCTGCTCCTGGCCGCCCTGCTGCTGCTCGCCGGGGCGGTCACCGGGTCCTGGATCCCGCTGGCGGGCGGCTGGCTCATCGCGTACGGCTCCCGGACCCTCTCCCGTACGGAGGCGAAGTGGGCGGCCCTGGGGCTGCCGGGCGTCGTCGTCGCCGGGGCGCTCGTCTGGGTGTGGGGGCGGATGGACGGGCGCTGGGGCGAGCCGATCGCTGAGGGGGCGCTCCGCGACGTGCTGGCCGGAGCCTGGCCGGTGGTCGTCCGCGTCGCCGCCGTCGCCTCCGCGCTCTATCTGGTGTGGCGGGCGCGGAGGCGTACGGGGTGAGAAACCGCGGCTACTTCGTCAGGTCGGCCTTGAGCTCTTCGAGGATCTTGTCGGCCGCCGTGTAGCCGATGCCCTGGATCCACAGCTGGTCGTCGACCGCGAATACCTTGCCGTTCTTCACCGCGTCCATGTTCTTCCACAGACCGCTGCCGGTGGTCTGCGTCTCCTTGGACTTCTTCGGGTCGCCGTACGTCGAGTGGAAGACCGCGTCCGCGTCCGCGAGGTCGATCTTCTCGGGGCTGACGTCGTAGCTGAAGCCGTCCTTCGCCTGGTCCGTGACGGCCGGGCGGCCGAGGCCCACGTCGGCGAGGATCGTGGCGATGTAGTTCTTCTTGCCGTAGATGCGGATGTCGGCGCCCTCGACGAACCGGACCATGTTGACCTCGGTCGCGGCCGCCTTGTCCTTGCCGCCGAGAGCCTTCGTCACGTCGGCCACGTGCTCGGCGTAGTCGTCGGTGACCATCTTCGCCTCGGCCTTCTTGTTCAGGGCCTCCGCGTGGACCTGGAAGTTCTCCTTCCAGGGGTAGCCGGTGTTCTCCGTCATCACGGTCGGCGCGATCTTGGAGAGCTCGGCGTACTTGTCGCCGTGCCGGATCTTGCTGCTGAGGATGAGGTCGGGCTTCAGACCGGCGATGGCCTCCAGGTTCGGGGTCATCATCCGGCCGACGTCCGTGATGCCCGCGACCTGGTCCTTCGGCAGGTAGTTCAGGAACCCCGACGCCACGTCCGCGTGGGTCGCGCCGACCGGCTTCACACCGAGGGTGAGGACCGAGTCGAGTTCGGCGGTGTCCAGGACGACGACCCGCTGCGGGGCGGCCGGGACCTTCACGTCGCCCATCGCCGTCTTCACCGTACGGGGGCCTTCGGAGGACCCGTCCGAGCTGGAGCCGGACGCGCTGGAGGACTCGGACGAGAAGCCGCAGGCGGACAGGGACAGGGCGGCGGCCACGGTGAGGGACGCGGCTGCGAGCAGGCGGGAGCGGTGCTGGAGGGTCATGGTTCAGAGGGCCTTTCCGGGAGTCGGGGCGGAGGCGGGAACGGGGGCAGGAGTCCAGGGGGCGCCCGGGACGACGAGCGGCGAACCCGTCACCGGGTCCGGGACGATCACCGCCTCCAGGCCGAAGACCTCACGGACGAGCTCGGCGGTGACGACGTCCCCCGGCCGGCCCTCGGAGACGATCCGGCCCTCCTTCATGGCGACCAGGTGATCCGCGTACCGGGCCGCCTGGTTGAGGTCGTGCAGCACGGTGACGACGGTACGGCCGCGGGTGCCGTCCGCGGCGGGGGACGCCAACTGGCGTACCAGGTCGAGGACCTCCACCTGGTGTGCGATGTCCAGGTACGTCGTCGGCTCGTCGAGCAGCAGCAGGTCCGTCTCCTGCGCGAGCGCCATCGCGATCCACACCCGCTGGCGCTGCCCGCCCGACAACTCGTCCACCGACCGCTCGGCCAGCGCCGTCACATCCGTACGGGCCATGGCGTCGGTCACCGCCCGCTCGTCCGCGTCCGACCACTGCTGCCACCAGCTCTGGTGCGGCTGGCGGCCCCGGGCGACCAGGTCGGAGACGGTGATCGCCTCGGGGGCCGCCGGGGTCTGCGGGAGCAGCCCGATGGACTGCGCGATGCGCTTGGTCGGTATCCGGGCCAGTTCCGTACCGTCCAGCAGGACCGCCCCGCCGCGCGGCCTCAGCAGTCGGCCGAGCGCCCGCAGGGTGGTGGACTTGCCGCAGGCGTTCGGGCCGACGATGACGGTGACCTGCCCGTCGGGCACGGCCAGGTCCAGCTCGTGGACGACGGTGCGGTCCTCGTACGCGAGGGTCAGGGCGCGGGCGGCCAGACGGCTGCTCCCCTGTGCCGCGTCGGTCGTCGGGCTCGGGCTCATGCGGTGCCTCCACTGCGGCCGCGGTGACCGCGGATGATCAGCCAGATCAGGTACGGGGCGCCGACCGCCGCCGTGAGGACGCCCACCGGCAGTTCGGTGGGCGAGAACAGCCTGCGGGCGAGCAGGTCGCCGAAAACGACGATCACCGCGCCCAGCAGGGCCGAGGACAGCAGCGGGATCTGCGCGGTACGGGTCATCCGGCGGGCGATCTGCGGGGCGAGCAGCGCCACGAAGTCCACCGGGCCCGCCGTGCCGGTCGCCACGGAGGCCAGGACCACGCCGAGCGCGACGAGTCCGAGCCGTACGCGCCCCAGACGCACGCCCAGTGCGGTGGCGGTGTCGTCGTCCATGGTGACGGTCCGCTGCGCGCGGGCCGCCCAGGCGACGGCGGGCAGCAGGACCAGCAGCGTCCAGCCGAGCGGGGCGGCCTCCGACCAGCCGCGCCCGTTGAGCGAACCGGTCATCCAGATCTGCGCCTGCTGCGCGACCAGGTAGTCGCCCTTGGTCAGGAACAGCGTGGTGACCGACCGCAGCGCGATGGCGAAGCCGATGCCGATGAGGACGAAGCGGGTGGCGTGCAGCCCGCCGCGCCACGCGAAGACGTACACGAGCGCGGCGGCCGCGACGCCTCCGATGACGGAGAGGTAGGGCAGGAACGTGTACGAGGTGATCCCGAAGGTCATCGCGCCGACCGTGAGCGCGCTCGCGCCCTGGCTGATGCCGATGATGTCGGGGCTGGCGAGCGGGTTGCGGGCCACCGTCTGGATCAGCGCCCCGGCGATCCCGAAGGCCACGCCCACGAGCAGCCCGACGACCATGCGCGGCAGCCGCAGCGTGCCCACGACCAGCTCGGCGGAGGACGGCTGCCCGAGGATCACCTTCACGACCTCGCCGGGCGCGACGAAGCTCTCGCCGACACAGAGGTAGGCGACGCAGACCACGGCCAGCAGCACGACGAGGGCGGCCGCGACGACGGACGCCCGCCGGTGCAGCAGGAACCGGCCGCGCGGCCCGGCCTTCACGACGGAGTACCCGGCGGGCCGCACCCGTACGGCCGTGGACGTCTCGCTCATGCCGGCACCGCCTTCCGGCGTACGAGGGTGACCAGGAACGGCACCCCGATCAGCGCCGTCATCACACCCGCCGGGACCTCGCTCGGCGGGAACACGATCCGGCCGATGACGTCCGAGACGAGCAGCATCACCGGCCCGATCAGCGCGGCCATGGGCAGCACCCAGCGGTGGTCGTTGCCGACGACCGCGCGGGCGATGTGCGGCACGGCGAGCCCGATGAACGCGATCGGCCCGGCGGCGGCGACCCCGACCCCGGTCAGCACGGTCGCCCCGATCCCACCGGTGATCCGGACCGCCGCGACGTTCTGCCCGAGCCCCTTCGCCACGTCCTCGCCGAGCGCGAGCGCGTCCAGCCCGCGGGCGACGGAGAGCACGAGGACGGCCCCGACGAGGAGGAAGGGCCAGATCTGGTGGACGACGTCGGCCTCCCGCCCGGCGATCGAACCGACCTGCCAGAACCGGAACTCGTCCAGCGCGGACGCCTTCGTCGTGAGCACGCCCATCGTCACGGACACCAGCAGCGCGTTGATCGCCGCCCCGCCGAGCGCGAGCTTCACCGGGGTCGCGCCGCCCCGCCCGCTTGAGGCGATGGCGTACACGGCGACCGAGGCGACGGCGGCGCCCGCGAAGGCGAACCAGACGTAGCCGGTCAGCGTGTGGACCCCCGCGAACGCGATGGCCATCACCACCGCCACCGACGCGCCCTGGCTGATGCCGAGGATGCCGGGGTCGGCGATGGGGTTACGGGTGATCCCCTGGAGCACCGTCCCCGCGAGTGCGAGCGCCGCGCCGACCATCAGGCCGATGAGCGTGCGCGGCACCCGCAGCGTGCGGATCACCTCGGCGGCGTCGGAGTTCCCGCCGTGCAGCAGGGCGTCGAGCACCTCGCCCGGCGGGATGGAACGCGCGCCCACCGCGAGGCTCAGCAGGACGGCCAGCAGCAGCGCGACGACGGCCGCGGCCGTCGCGGTCGCACGCCGGGAGAGACGGGGGGCGCGGGGCGCGACGGCCGGTGCCGGCACGGGCGCTGGCGCTGACGCTGACATCTGAACCAATCGGGTGGGACACGGGGGCGCGCGTCGACGGTCGACGCGGGTAACTAAGGCTTGGCTAAGTGCGGGCTCAGTCTAGGCGGCGGGATTTCGCCGGGGACGGCGGCGGGTGGCCACAGCCAGGAGACGGCTGAGGCGGCACAGGCCAGGAGACGGCGGCGGCCGGTACGGCCCGTGGGGGCGGCGGCGGTGATTCGGCCCGCCGGGTCCGTCGGCACAATGGTCCGCATGGCTTCCACGGCTCCACGCCCCCACCCGGCCCCCCGCACCGCCCCCCTCACGGTCGGCTTCGACCTCGACATGACCCTCATCGACTCCCGGCCGGGTATCGCCGCCGCCTACCGGGCCCTGTCCGCCGAGACGGGGGTGCACATCGACGACGCCCTGGTGGTGAGCCGGATCGGCCCGCCGCTGGAGGAGGAGCTGGCCCACTGGTTCCCGGCCGCCGAGGTGGCCGCGGCCGGCGACCGCTACCGGGAGCTCTACCCCGACCACGCGATAGCCCCGACCACGGCCCTCGCCGGGGCGCGGGACTCGGTGGCCGCGGTGCGGGCGCTCGGCGGCCGGGCCATCGTCGTGACGGCGAAGTACGAGCCGAACGCGAAGCTGCACCTGGCCCACCTCGGCATCGAACCGGACGCGGTCGTCGGCTGGCTGTGGGCGGAGGCCAAGGGCGAGGCGCTGCGCGAACACGGAGCGCAGGTGTACGTCGGCGACCACACCGGGGACGTACGCGGGGCACGTGCCGCCGGAGCGCTGTCGGTCGCCGTGACGACGGGCCCGTGCGACGCGCAGGAGCTGAGGGCGGCGGGCGCGGACGTGGTGCTGGACGACCTGACGGAGTTCCCGGCCTGGCTCCGGGCGTTCGAGGCGGACCGCGCGGCTGCCTGAGGCAGTGCGCGGCGGCCCGAGGGAGCGCGAGGCGGGGCGGCCCGCTAGCGCTCCGGCTCGGTCACCTCATCGGTCACCCGGTCGATCACCCAGTCCAGGCCGTGCGGTCCCGGCTCGTACGAGGGTGCCTGCCGCCAGACCCTGCTGAAGCCGTCGACGAGCGCCGAGCGGGCGTCCGCGCCGACGGGGAGCCGGGACCGCAGCAGCTCCAGCAGGAGCGGGGCGAGCAGGTCGTAGAGCTCACCGAGCGCGTCCCGGCTGCCGTGCGCGATCTGTACGAGGAGGTCGTCGACGTGCGCCGTCGCCCGGCCCGGAACGGTGCAGGCCGCCGGGGAGCCGGCGTCGCCGACGGGCCGGGACCGCTGCATGCGGAGTCCGTGGTTCACACGACGACCCTAGGCCCTAGCCGCGTTCCGCAGCCCGCTTCGGCGAGTTGAGCCAGGCGGAGCGCACGACGCCCGCCCCGGCGATCAGGAAGCCGGCCCCCATGAACATGCAGACGCCGTACGCGACCGGAGGGAAGGGCTCCGTACCGAGGAAGAGCGGGGCCACCGTGACGAGAGTGGCCAGTGCGCCGACGAAGAAGACGATCGCGCCGACCTGAACCAGCCGGTCCCCGGCGCCTGAAGGAGTAGTACTCACCCCACCAGGGTAGTTCCCAGCCCGGAGGAACACTCCGGCGACGTCTTGTCACCGGCCGCAGGGCGATTAGCCTTGGACCAGGCGGGTCACGGTGACCCGCTGTACTGCTATCCGGAGCCGTTGTTCTCGTCCGTTCCCTTTCGAGGACCGGCTCTTCCGCACATTGACGAGTACGAGGACGGGGACAGACGTGCCCACCGGCAAGGTGAAGTGGTTCAACAGCGAGAAGGGCTTCGGCTTTCTCTCCCGCGACGACGGCGGCGACGTCTTCGTGCACTCGTCGGTACTCCCTGCCGGGGTCGACGCACTCAAGCCCGGCCAGCGCGTGGAGTTCGGCGTGGTCGCGGGCCAGCGCGGTGACCAGGCCCTGTCCGTGGTGGTACTCGACCCCACCCCGTCCGTCGCCGCCGCGCAGCGGCGCAAGCCGGACGAGCTGGCGTCGATCGTCCAGGACCTGACGACGGTCCTGGAGAACATCACGCCCCAGCTGGAGCGCGGCCGCTACCCGGACAAGGCCGCGGGCGCCCAGATCGCGGGCCTGCTGCGGGCGGTGGCGGACCAGCTGGACGTGTAGCGGGGTCCCCTGGGGAGTTCCTCGCGTGCCGGGACGCGGTCGTCAGCACCTCGCAGACCTGTTCCAGGAGTGACGGCACTTCGGCGCGGTTGCGTCCGGGCGGATACCCCCGGTACGCCCTACCGTCCGACGTGCCGGATCTCGTTCTCGGCCGGCAGCAGATCCGTGATCATCGCCCAGATCCGCTTCGCGTCGGTCCGCGCGAGGCGCACCTGGCTCTCGGGGCCGACCTGCCCCGGCGCTATCGGCTCGGCGGGCAGTTCACGCTGCCAGTAGCCCAGTGGGCCGCAGTCCCAGATGCCGAAGCCGCGGGCCGTGACGCCGTTCTCGTCGCCGTCGCGGCCCCGCCAGGCCGCCGTCAACCGCCAGCTCGACCGCAGTTCCCCGATCAGCTCCGCACAGCGCGCGAGGGCCGGTTCGTCCAGGCTGCGGGTGGACGCCAGGGCGGCGCGGATGTGCTCCCGCTCCTGTTCCCTGGAGGCTGCGGCGGGGACGTCCGCCACGCTCTCCATCCCCTTCTCCAGCGTTCCCATCGTCGTCTCGACGAGGGCCGGACCACCTTCGACCACGGTCGCCGACTGCTGGAGGCCGACCATGTTCGCGAGGGCCCAGACCATCATCCTCGGCTCGGCCAGCGCGTACTCAGCCTCCCGCTCCCCTGGCCAGGACTGGTGAACCACGACGTGGTCCTGCCCGATGATCAGCCCGTGGTTCAGGGTGCCCTGGCGCCCCGTGGCCTCCAGGGAGAGGACCACCACCGGGTTGATGAGTGTCTGCATCACGGGCAGCAGCAGCACGGACAAGGTGTCGGCGCCGCTGAGCAGGCCGCAGCGACGGAGTTCATCGCGGGCAGAAATGTACCCCTCGGGGGCAAGCTGCCCGGTCGCCAGTTCGGTGAGAACGATGACGTGCTCGTCGGAGAGCCGAAAGCGGGGCCGGGTGATGTCGTACGAAGGCATGGGACTGGACACTCGCTTAACTGTCGGATGGTCGTCGGGTTCGGTGTACCGCCCGGAGCACGGTCAGTACTGGCTCTCCGCGAAGAGCCGGGTGGACCTCCCCAGGGCCGCCCGCACAGCGCCCGAGCGGGTCAGAGGCGCCCGGTCGACGCCGGCGAAGAGCGTGACGAGCGAGATATCGGCGGCGACGGCCCGTCCGGTCGTCCGAACGAACAGCTTCTTGCTGCCGCCGAGACCGGACTGCTTCGCCGTGATCGAGACTCCCGGGTCCTCGTCATCCGCCCGCCGGACCAGCACGAACTGCTTCCGGTTCACCGCCCACAGCCGGTAGTGGTCGCCGCCGTACCTGAAGTGCAGCGCACGGGCTCGGTGCGTCAGGCCGAAGCGGTTGCGCTCCAGGTGCACCATGGCGTCGCCGACCCGGAGCGTCGAACGGTTCAGCGTCGGCAGATCCGCGGCCTCGGTATGGATGCCGCGGGTCTCGAACGTCGCGGTGGGGATCGAGGGGCCGCGTACTTCGGAGACCACACTGCCCGGGGTGCTCTTCCTGGGCAGCGGGGCGGTGAGGACGATGTCACCGAACTCCGGCGCCGTGCCGCGGTAGCCCGCCCGCCGCTCGTGGGTGCGTCCCTCCTTCCAGAATTCCAGGGTGAACGGGGCCGTGGTGGTGTGCATCGGTCTCCTTCAGTCGAACGGATTGAGGGCGCTGCCCAGCTTCTTCGCGCCGTCGGTGACGCTGTCCTTGACGTCCGACGCCTTGTCACCGACCCAGTCCCCGGCCTCGGAGAGGCCCTTGCCGATGGCTTCGTGGTTGTCCCAGATCAGCGCACCCCCGTACGCCAGCCCGGTGCCGACGGCCAGACCGAGCGTCACCGGGTTGGGAGCCACGGTCAGGGCGGTCATCGACGCGCTGAACGCCGTGCCGGTCAGGTCGGTCGCGAACTTCGCGGGATCTTCCTTGATCATGTCGGTGTCGTACGTCGCGAGGTTGGCGATGCCGTACGCGGTGGACGCGACACCTCCGACCACCCCGGCGCCGCGTATCCAGCCGGCCGCCTTCGCGGCGTTCGCGATACCTCCCTGCGACGCGACCCGGGCCAGGTTGGCCTCGGAGGCCGTCGGCATGAAGAAGGAGCCGTTGCGCATGAAGCCGCCCATCATCGCGGCCTCGTCCGATCCCGTCAGCGCCGTGACCATGCCGGGCGGGACACGGCTGAGCATGCTTCCGGGAACCGCGCCCGCGAGACGGGTGTTGATGGTCCGGCTGATCAGCGTGCCGGGTGCGTGGGTCTCCGCGCCCTTCAGCGCTGTGACGAGCTTGTAGGAGTACAGCCCGGACGCGGTGAGGGCACCGGTGAACGCGCCAACGGTGATGGCACCGTTGGACACCTGCGACACCAGCTTCGCCAGCTCGGGGTTGCCGGTCAGCCGCGTCATGCCATCGCGTTGCAGGCGCTTGAGATAGTCGTCGAGCGTCTCGTTGTCCCGCTTCTGGAGCCAGGCGAGGTCGAGGCGGTCCTGCTTCTGCTGTTCGTCGGCCTTCGTCACCAGATCGGCGTTGGCGTTGAAGCCGGTGCCCGGCGTGGCGTCGTTCCCGCCGCCCTTGCCGTCCTTGACCACCGCCTCCAGGTCCTTCTTGAGGTCGGTGTCGGCGTCGTCGACGGCCTTGACGCACGCCTTGATGTGGTCGGCCCAGGACTGCTCGCTCTCCCGGACGCTCCGAGCGTAGTCCGGATCGTTGCGGGTCGCGGCCCGCTCACTTTCGGTGAGCGTGGTGTAGTCGAAGGCCACGTTGCCCTGTTCCGAGACCTTCATGCCGGCCCGGACGGCGTCGGCGCGGGCGGTCTTCAGTTGCTTGACGAGTTCGGCGAACTGCTCGTGGGCGTTGCGCAGGAGAGTGGCGGTGGCCTTCGCCTGTTTCTGCGCGGCCTGGTACTCAAAGCGTGTCGCGGCGAACTTGATCTGCGCCCGGACGGAGCTGTCTCCGAGCCAGGTGTCGTTCAGCGTGATCTTCTCGACGCTGTCGCGGTAGCGCTTCTCGACCTTGCCGAACTCCTCGGCCGCCTCATCCCATTTACCGGCGGCGGTGTTCAGCCCGCCGAGGTCGACGGTCATGATGTCGTAGTACGTCAGCATTATGAATGTCCCCCGGAAAGCATGGGCGCGTCACGTGGTGAGGAGCTCGGTGAGCCGAATGGCCCTGGGGCGCTTCGGCGTCCCGGGCGTCAGTACGAGTTGAGGCTCGACGGGATGCTGCGCAAGCTGTTGCCCCGCTCGATGTCCGTGGTGACGAAGATGTTCGCTGCCGAACTCAGCGCGCCCTTCTCCGTGTCGAGCCTGCCCAGGAGCGTCTTGACCTGGCTTTCCCAGGTCGTGTGTACCGTCTTGAGGCCCGTGCCCGTCGCCCAGCCGGAGAAGACGCTCATCGCGGCGGTCATCGATTCGTCGGGCCGGTTGCCGGCCTTCTTGGTGTTCGGCTGGAGTTCCGTCGCGATGGTGTTCGCCGCCGCGCGCTTCTGGGCCGGTGCCGATGCCAGGTCAGGGCGGCCGCCCTGAGCCCGTGGGGCCCGGTCCTCTTCAGGGATCCCGTTGAGCCGCATGGCCGCCGATGCTCCATCGCCGTACCGGTCGGCCGGCTCCGCCCCGGCTTGCTTCAACCCCATGCCCGTGCCCCTGGTTCGTCGCTGCGCATCATGCGTCGGACGTCCGAGTCTATGTTCGGTCGGGGTGACGGGCCAGAGAGGTCCGGTGGGGCGGAGCCAGGATGCCGGCCGCTCAGGGGAACGCCAGCGCGTCGGGGCCGATGGGCGGTACGAGCCCCTCGGCCGCGGCGCGGGTGAGCAGGCCCCGGACCGCCGCGTAGCCGTCCTCGCCGAGGTCGGCGGTGAACTCGTTCACGTACAGCCCGATGTGCTGGTCCGCGACGGCCGGGTCCATCTCCTGGGCGTGCTCCTGGACGTACGGCCGCGAGACCTCCGGGTGGTCCCAGGCCAGCCGGACCGAGCTGCGGATCGATTCGGCCAGGCGACCCAGGGTCTCCTCGCCGAGGGAGCGCCTGGCGATGATCGCGCCCAGGGGGATCGGCAGGCCGGTGGTGTCCTCCCAGTGGCGTCCCATGTCGGCCAGGTTGTGGAGCCCGAAGTTCCGGTACGTGAAACGGGCCTCGTGGATGACGAGACCGGCGTCCACCTTGCCGTCCCGCACGGCCGGCATGATCTCGTCGAACGGCATGACGACGACCTCGCCGACCCCGTCCGGGACCATCTCCGCCGCCCAGAGCCGGAACAGCAGGTACGCCGTCGAGCGCTCGCTCGGCACCGCGACCGTCCGGCCGGTCAGGTCGAGGCCCATCTCCTTGGCGAGGACCAGCGGGCCGCAGCCCCGGCCCAGCGCCCCGCCGCACGGCAGGAGCGCGTACTCGTCCAGGACCCAGGGCAGGACCGCGTACGACACCTTCAGGACGTCCAGCTCGCCGCGCTCGGCCATGCCGTTGGTGATGTCGATGTCCGCGAAGGTCACCTTCAGCGCGGGCGCGCCGGGGACCCTGTCGTGGACCCAGGCGTCGAAGACGAACGTGTCGTTGGGGCAGGGCGAGAAGGCGATCTCGATCGCTTCGTCGGCCGTGCCCGGGCCCGGGTGTGCGTCAGTGGTCATGCCGGTTCCAACCTTCCAGTACGGGTCCCGTCTTCCCGAACGCCTCCGTGAGCGCGGCCAGCGCGTCCCCGATGCGCCAGGCGGCCCGGTCGCGGGGGCCGACGGTGTTCGAGACGGCCCGCAGTTCCAGTACGGGCACCCCGGCCCGCTCGGCGGCCTCCGCGACCCCGAAGCCCTCCATCGCCTCGGCGAGCGCACCCGGGTACGCGGTGAGCAGGGCGGCGGTACGGGCTGCGGTGCCGGTCACGGTGGAGACGGTGAGGACGGGGCCGGGCGCGGCGCCGGTGGCCGCCGCCACCTCCCGTACGAGCGCGGGCGGCGGCGCGAAGCGGTCCCGGCCGAAGCCGAGCGCGGTGACGGGCAGGAAGCCGTCCGGTGTCTCGGCGCCCAGGTCCGCGGCGACGATGTCGCTCGCCACCACCAGCGAGCCGAGCGGGGCGGCGGGGGCGAATCCGCCGCCGATACCGGCGGAGACGACGAGCCCGTACGGCTCCGGGGCCGACGCGAGGGCGAAGGCGGTCGCCGCGGCTGCCGCCGCCGGGCCCGCACCGCCCGCCAGGACGTCGAACACACCGCTGCGGTGCAGCTCGGCCCCCGGCAGGGCAAGGATCTGCGGGGTACCCCCGAACGCACGCGTGACCGCGTCCCGTTCCACCGGGACAGCGGTCACGACGAGCACACGCACAGGGAGAGCCTCAGGGCCTCGGAGGAGAAGGGGCGGGGGCGGGGGCAGGGGCAGGGGCAGGGGCGGAGAAGGTCAGGACGTCTTCTTGAGCTCGAACTGCCAGATGCCGGTGAGCTTCTTGCCCTTGGTCTCCACGATGGAGACGTTCGTCTTGCTGGCGGGCTCGCCCGTCTGGCTGGCGAAGAACGCGCTGCCCGGGATCGTCCGGTACGTCTTCTTGAACGGCTCCTGCTCGGCCTGCTGGCCGTTGATGAAGAGCGTCCAGCCGTTCTCGGCGATCTCCGGGTCGACGCCGAAGCGGACCTTGTCGTCCATCGCGACCTCGAGGGTCTTCTCGGGCTTCTGGTTGAGGCAGCCCTGGATCAGCGATTCCTTGATCGCCTCACCGTCGTTGTAGCAGGCCGCCTCGGAGTTCACCGAGTCGCTGCCGACCGTCACGGTGGCGAGCGGCGTCGGCTTGTCGCAGGCGGAGAGGACAAGGAGTCCCGCGGACACGGCACCAAGAGCGACGCCGATTCGACGGCCCTTACCGGAGAAGAACGCAACGGTCATGGGCCGAAGGCTATCGGTCGCCTCCGCTCACGCCACGCGGGGGTGCGGCGTGCCGCGCCGTGCGGCCCCCAGGAGACCCCGTACGGACGTGGCCGCGCCGAGGGCGAGAATGCCCGCGGCGACCGACATTCCGAGCACCGCGTTGAGCGGCAGCGCGATCCCGATCCCGCCGCCGACCACCCACGCCATCTGGAGCAATGTCTCGGACCTGGCGAACGCGGAGGTGCGGACCTCCTCGGGGACGTCCCGCTGGATCATCGCGTCCAGCGACAGTTTGGAGAGGGCCTGGGTGAACCCGGCGACCGCCCCGAGCGCGGCGACCGCCGCGGTGGAGAAGAAGACGGCGGCGAGGACCGCCGTGCCCAGGGCGAGCCCCAGCACCGTCGCGATGATCACCTCGGGGCCGCGCGCCCGGAGCCAGGCGCCCACCGCCGTACCGCAGGCGTTGCCGACCCCCGCCGACACGCCGACGATGGCGAGCGAGACGGCCGCGCTCTGGCCGGCGATCGGGTGCTCGCGCAGCAGGAACGCCAGAAAGAAGATCAGGAAGCCGGAGAGGGCCCGGTGCGCCGCGTTGGCCTGGAGGCCGTGGAACACCGACCCGCCGACGGACCGGAGACCGGGCGGGCGCTCCTTGGCCGGTTTCTCCCCGTTCCTGCGGAGGCCGTCCTTCCGGAGGCCGTCCTTCCGAAGGCCCCTCGGCTTCGGGGCGGGGGGCGGTACGGGTTCCTCGCCGTGCGGGTCGATCAGGCGGGCCCGGCGCTCGCCCTTGGCGGAGTCGACCTTGTGCGGCAGCGTGAAGGCGAGGAAGGTGCCCGCGATGAAGATCGCGCAGGCGCCGTAGAGCGGCCAGGCGGAGCCGATGGCCTGGAGCCCCGCCCCGATCGGGGCCGCCACCCCGGTGGCGAGCAGCCCCGCAAGGGTGACCCGCGAGTTGGCTTTGACCAGGGAGAACTTGGGTGGCAGCAGCCGTGGCACGACCGCGCTGCGCACCACGCCGTACGCCTTCGACGAGACCAGGACGCCCAGCGCGGCCGGGTACAGCTCCAGGCCGCCGGTGGCGACCGCCCCCGACATGGTGATCGCCAGCAGGGCGCGGGCCAGCATCGCGCCCGCCATCGCGGCCCGGCGGCCGTGCGGCAGCCGGTCCAGCAGCGGGCCGATCACCGGGGCGAGCAGGGTGAAGGGGGCCATGGTGATGGCCAGGTAGAGGGCGACCCGCCCGCGCGCCTCGTCCGTCGGCACGGAGAAGAAGACCGTGGAGGCGAGGGCGACGGTGATCATGACGTCACCGGCGCCGTTCACCGCGTGCAGCTCGATGAGTTTTCCGAGGCCGGATTCCCCGGCTCCGTGGGCGTGCGTCGCCTTGCGGATCCCCCGCGCCGTACCGGTGAACGGGGAGCGCAGGGCACGACCCGTCGCCCGTCCCGCCCTGCGGAGCGGGCCGGGACCGTCGTGCGACCTGGCGGCAGTCACCCCGTCATAGTGCCCCAACCCTGGCCGGTATGAACGGTGATCGGCCGGGGACTCGCGAGTGACGCCCTGTCGGACCAGCGGGCCCGGACGGAGCGGCGCAAGCCCCCCGGGGCGGGTGCGGCCGGATATCGGAGGGCCCGGGACACGCCTCGGGACGGACGCCGGAGGGACGGATACGGCACGTTTGGGACGGGCAGGTGGGCGCGGAGCGGCGGAGAGGGTAGCGTGCGTAACGCGCCACCGGCGGTTGTTCTTGGCCGCGCGCCTCTCCGCGATCCCGCAGAATGGGTGGCAGAAGGCGCGCCCGAGGCAGGCACAACGGGTGTGGACGTCGACGCGGCCCCCAGGTCCGCTCCGCCCGCAACTGTCTGGCCGAAAACGGCAATCGTGCAGCAGCTGGCGCGCTCGTGAGACTGGCGTATGGAGAGAAGCGAGACCTGTGAGTGCTGCGACGACGCGAAGCCGTACGGCCCGTACCCCCGTTCCCGACCGCCTGTGTGCCGAGGCGGTAGACCTCGCACGCGCGGCGGCGGAGGAAGCCGCCGCGCCCGGCGTGGTCGGTGAGCATGTCGGTGTGGTCTCCGAAGGGGACCGCGTCGTCACGCACTACTTCGAGTCCAAGGATCCCGGCTACCGGGGCTGGCGCTGGGCCGTGACCGTCGCGCGGGCCTCCCGCGCGAAGAACGTCACCCTGGACGAAACGGTGCTGCTGCCCGGGGCCGACGCGATCCTGGCGCCGGAGTGGGTGCCGTGGAGCGAGCGGCTCCGCCCGGGTGACATGGGCCCCGGCGACCTGCTGCCGACCGAGTCGGAGGACCTGCGCCTGGAACCCGGCTGGACCGGGGAGGACGAGCCGCCGCCGAACTCGGTCGTCTCCGAGGAGCTGGCCGAGCTGGTCGACTCGGAGGACGCGGAGCTGACGGACCGGCCGGTGGCCGTGACCACCCGTGGCTCCATCGCCTCCGTGGCCGAGGAACTGGGTACGCGGCGGGCGCGGGTGCTGTCGCGGTACGGGCTGTACGAGGCGGCCGACCGCTGGGACGAGGCGTTCGGCCCGAAGACCCCGATGGCGCAGGCGGCGCCGGCCACCTGTGTGAGCTGCGCGTTCCTGATCCCGATGGCGGGCTCGCTGAAGCAGGCCTTCGGGGTGTGCGCCAACGAGTTCGGCCCGGCCGACGGGCATGTGGTGTCGCTGGCGTACGGGTGCGGGGGGCACTCGGAGGCGGCGGTGATGCCGAAGCCGGTCAAGCCGGCGGCGCATGCGCTGGACACGATGCGGGTGGACGAGTACGCGCTCCGCCCCGAGCGCGACGGCGGCTCCGTCCCGTCGGAACCGGACGGCGACTCGGAGGACCTGGGCCACTCGTAGGGCGACGACCACCCAGCCCCGTGGGGCGCCGCACCCAGTCCGTGGGGCGGCCCACCCCAGCCCGTCCGGCGTTCGAGGACGGAACCGTCGATGTGGTGTCGGGTGCCTCTGCGGGGGTGCTGTGCCTGAGGGCCCTTGATTTCCTGCACGCCCACCCCGGCAAGGGTTCCGTCCTCAAACGCCGGACGGGCTTGGGTTGGCTGGGGCCGGGTCCGCGCGCACGGTACCTTCGGGCGCACACTGGGCGGCACAGGCACGCCACCCACAACACGGCGGACGGAGTCGACAGCGTGAGCATGAATGCGACCGAGGGGGCCGATCCGTTCGGGACGGCACGGCTGCGGCGCGGCGTGCTCGACGCCTGGGGCGCGGGCCCCGCCCGCTTCCGGGAGGACGCCAACGCCGAGGAGGACCTCGCCCTCGGCGGCTACCGCGACCGCCTCGTCGTCGAGCTGGCCCAGAACGCCGCCGACGCCGCCGCCCGCGCCGGCGTCCCCGGCAAGCTCCGCCTCACCCTGCACCCCGCCGCCCCCGGCGACGCCGAGGCCCGCTGCGTCCTGGCCGCCGCCAACACCGGCGCCCCCCTGGACGCCACCGGCGTCGAGTCCCTCTCCACCCTGCGGGCCTCCGCCAAGCGCGAGGGCCACGAGTCCGCCGTGGGCCGGTTCGGCGTCGGGTTCGCCGCCGTCCTCGCGGTCAGCGACGAGCCCGCCGTGCTCGGCCGCCACGGAGGCGTCCGCTGGTCCCTGGCCGAGGCACGCGAGATGGCCCGGAACGCGGCCGTCGGCTCACCCGGCCTCGGCGACGAGCTGCGCCGCCGCGACGGCCACGTACCCCTGCTGCGCCTCCCGCTGCCCGCCGAGGGCACCGCACCCGACGGATACGACACCGTCGTCGTGCTGCCCCTGCGCGACGGCACCGCCGAGGACCTGGCCGCCCGCCTGCTGGCCGCCGTGGACGACGCGCTGCTGCTGACCCTGCCGGGCCTGGCCGAGGTCGTCATCGAGACCCCGGACGGGGTACGGACCCTGAGCCGCTCGGCCCATGGCCCGTACACGCACATCGACGACTCCGCGCACGGCCCACGCCGCTGGCGCACCGTCTTCCACCACGGCCCGGTCGAGCCGGCCCTGCTCGCCGACCGACCGGTCGAGGAGCGGCTGCGCCCCCACTGGTCGGTGACCTGGGCGGTCCCGGTGGACGAGTCCGGGGCGCCGCTCCGCCCCCGTACCGCCCCGGTCGTCCACGCCCCGACCCCCACCGACGAACCCCTCGGCATCCCCGCCCTGCTCATCGCCTCCCTCCCCCTGGACACCGCCCGCAGGCACCCCGCACCCGGGCCGCTCACCGACTTCCTGGTGGAGCGGGCGGCCGACGCGTACGCGGAGCTGCTGGGCGCCTGGCAGCCGGTGTCGACCGGCACCATCGACCTGGTGCCCGGGCCGCTCGGCAAGGGCGGCCTGGACGGGGCCCTGCGCGGCGCGATCCTGGCCCGACTGCCCCGGGTCGCGTTCCTGGAGCCCGCCGCGCCCCGGGACCCCGACGCCGAGCAGAGCTGGGCGGACGACTGGGACCGGGACGGTACGGAGAACGCCCCCGCCTCCGGCACCACCGCCCTGCGGCCCGTCGAGGCCGAGGTGGTCGAGGGCGTCGGGGCCGAGACCGTACGGGTCCTCGCCGAGGTGCTGCCCTGTCTGCTGCCCGCAGGCCTGGAGCGCCGCCCCGAGCTGCGCACCCTCGGCGTCGCCCGCGTCCCTCTCACCGAGGCCATCGACCGCCTCGCCGGTCTGGAGCGCGACCCCGCCTGGTGGCACCGGCTCTACGACAGCCTCGCGGGCATCGACCCCGACCGGCTCTCCGGCCTCCCGGTCCCGCTCGCCGGTGACCCGGAGGACGAGCAGGCGGGCCGCCCGCCGCGCACCACCATCGGCCCCCGCCAGGTGCTGCTGCCTCTCCCGGACGCCCTCACCGGGCCCGTGCTCGCCCGCCTCTCGCGGCTCGGCCTCAAGGTCGCCCACCCGGACGCCGCCCACCCGCTGCTGGAGAAGCTCGGCGCCCTGCCCGCCACCCCGCGCGCCGTGCTGACGACCCCTCAAGTGCGGGCGGCGGTCGCCGGATCGCTGGACGCGGGGGAGGTCTGGGACGAGGACGCGCTCGACGGCGACGAGCTGGCGGAGACCGTACTCACCCTCGTACGCGACGCCGAACTTGCCCCCGGCGACGAACCCTGGCTCGGTGCGCTCGCCCTCCCCGACGAGGACGGCGAACCGGCCCCGGCAGGCGAACTCGTCCTGCCCGGAAGCCCGTTCGCTCAGATCATGCGCGAGGGTGAACTGGCGCTAGCCGACGAGGAGTTGGCCGAGCGCTGGGGCGAGGGGCCCCTCACCGCCTGCGGAGTGCTCGCCACCTTCGCTCTCGTCCGGGCCACCGATGTCGTCCTCGACCCGGACGAACTGGAGCCCCGCGACAGCGACTTCGCCGAACTCGACGACGCCGGGCTGCTGGACGCCGTCGACGTGTGGTGCGAGGACCTCCTCGACCAGCTGCCCGAGACCCCGGTGCCGCCGGTCGCCACCGAGATCGTCGCCGTACGGGATCTTGACCTGGTGGACGACGACGCCTGGCCGCAGGCGCTCGCCATGCTGGCCCGGCCCCCGCTGCGCGACGCGCTGACGCAGCCGGTGCGGGTGCTGCTGCCGGACGGGACGACGCAGTCCGTGCGCCCGTACACCGCGTGGTGGCTGCGCGACCACCCCGTACTGGACGGCCGCCGCCCCGCCGGACTGCGCTCGGCCGCCGGTGACCCGCTCCTGGCCGGGCTGTACGAAGCGGTGGACGCCACCGGCTTCGACGACGCCCAGGTGCTGCGGGCCCTCGGGGTGCGCACCTCGGTCGCCGCCCTCCTGGACGAGCCGGGCGGTGCGGCCGAGCTGCTGGGCCGGCTCGCCGACGAGGACCGGCCCGTCACCCCCGAACAGCTGCACGCGCTCTACACGGCCCTCGCCGAACTGGACCCGGACCAGGTGACGTTGCCGGACGAGCTGCGGGCGGTGGTGGACGGGGAGGTGGCGGTGGTCGACGCGGCGGACGCCGTGATCGCGGATGCCCCGGACGTGCTGCCGCTGACGGAGGGCCTGCCCCTGCTGCCCGTAGCGCCCTCCCGGGCCGCCGAGTTGGCCGACCTGCTCCAGGTGCGGCGGCTCGGCGAGACGATCGAGGCCGGGGTGACGAGTGAGGGCGAGGAGCACCGCGTGCCGGACTCCGTCCGCGTACTGCTCGGCCCCGCCACCCCGGACACGTACATCGAGCACCCCGAACTCCGCGCGGGCGGCGTGGAACTGGACTGGCGCCGCACCCAGGACGGGGTCGTCCACGCGTCCACCCTGGAGGGCGTGGCGGCCGGCCTGGCGTGGGCGGCAGGCCAGTGGCCCCGCCGCTTCGAGGTCGCGGCCCTGCTGGAGGACCCGTCGCGCACGGAGGAGCTGGCGCGGGACCGCTGGTTCGACTGAGGGCGTCCGGTTCGGCCGAGGGGGAGCCGGGTTCGCCCGGGGGAGCCCCGGGCGGGGCAGGGGCAGCGGCTACAACCATTCCCGGGCCTCGCCCGTCTGTTCTGCCGAGCCGACACACTTCGGGCCACCGGGCCGGAGGGCAGAGGCGCTGGGAGAGCACATGCGTGTTTCCGTCACCGCGGCCGCCGTCACCGGCGCGCTGGCCCTGTCCGCCCTCGCCGTACCGGCGTCACAAGCCGCCCAGACCGCCGGCCCGGCTGAGCGGCCCGTCATCAAGAAGGTCGTCGTCAACGGCGGCAAGCCCATCGTGGTCGGCACCAAGTCCCGGCAGAAGATCGCCGTCTCGGTCACGGCCTCCTCCCCGTCCGGGATAGCGGACGCGTACGTGTTCCTGTGGCACGGCCACATCGACGAGGTCGACGCCGTGCTGGGGCAGGACCGGGCGCGCGGCGCATGCATCGTGGCGCCCGGCGACCCGACCACATCGACCTGCAGGGCCACGATCACGATCGACCCGCGCTCCGACCTCGGCCGCAACAGCCTGGCCGGGACCTGGCAGGCGGCCGGGGGCGCGGTCGCCGCCACCGGCGACGAGAACGACGAGAGCGTGGACGAGACGGCCGCCTCGGTCCGGCTCCAGCGCTTCTCCGAGCTGACGGTGAACGCCTCCCCTGAGCCGGTGAGGAAGGGCAAGTCCCTCACGGTCACCGGCAAGCTGACCCGGGCCAATTGGGAGACGTCCACCTACCGGGGCTACAGCAAGCAGCCCGTGAGGCTTCAGTTCCGCAAGAAGGGTGCCAAGAACTACACGACGGTCAGGACGGTGACGTCGAGTTCGACCGGGACCTTGAAGGCGACGGTGAAGGCGGCGGCGGACGGCTACTGGCGTTACAGCTTCGCCGGTACGTCGACCACCCCGGCCGTCTCGGCCGCCGGTGACTTCGTCGATGTGAAGCTCACAGGAAAGTCATAAAGTCGCACAACCATTCACATGTGTCGGCTGTCTGATCCTGCGAGCCAACAGGCTCTGGACCAGATGGGCCCCGCCGGGCTGACGATGTGCCCCGGGGCCCCCTTCTCCACTTGGGGAAATCACATGCGTATCCGTGCCACTGTGGCTGCCGTTTCCGGCGCCCTGGCCCTGTCCGCCCTTGCAGTACCGGCCGCGCAGGCCGATGACAGCCGTCCGACGTCGGGCGGCCCCTCCTTCACCGCACCGCAGCCCGCGCAGGGCAGCCAGGCGAAGCGCACCGCGGGTGTGAGCGCGAAGGCCGCGAAGGTCAAGATCACCTCGGCGGTCGTCAACGGCGGTAAGTCCATCGTGCTCGCCGCCAACACGAAGAAGACGGTCTCCTTCTCCACCACGGCCACCGGCTCCGGCCTCGTCGGCTCCGCGCCGTTCATCTGGGTCGGCAAGAGTGTCAACAGCGGCTTCGGCTTCGGGCCCAACGAGAAGGGGTTCACCTGCAAGGAGGTCAACGCGGCCACCACGACCTGCAAGGGGACCATCACGCTCAACCCGGCCAAGCTGAAGAACGCGCAGGCGGCCAACTGGCACGTCGGCGTGGTGGCGGTGCCCGAGAGCGGCGAGGAGATCCAGAAGGACTCCGTCTCCCGGGTCAAGGTCCAGCGCCTCTCCAAGCTGACCGCCAACGCCTCCCCGGAGCCCGTCAAGAAGGGCAAGACCATCACGGTCACCGGAAAGCTGACGCGCGCCAACTGGGAGACCAAGAAGTACGCGGGCTACACCGCGCAGCCCGTGAAGCTCCAGTTCAAGAAGAAGGGCGCCAAGAGCTACACGACGGTCAAGACCGTCAAGACGAGCTCCACCGGCGCCCTGAAGACCACGGTTAAGGCGTCCGTGGACGGCCACTGGCGTTACAGCTTCGCCGGTACGGCGAGCACCCCCGCAGTGACGTCCGGTGCCGACTTCCTCGATGTGAAGTAGCCCATGCGTTGACGCTGTGCGGCCGGCCTGCCCCGGGTGGGTCGGCCGCACGGCGGTGGGGCGGCTCCGGCCACGCTGTTCATGGCCCGCCGTTCACGGAAAAGTCATAAAGTCGCACAACCATTCACATGTGTCGGCTGTCTGATCCTGCGAGCCAACAGGCTCTGGACCAGACGGGTCCTGCCGGGCTGACGACGCGCCCCGGGGCCCCTTCTCCACTTGGGGACACATGCGTATTCGTGCCACCGTGGCCGCCGTCACCGGCGCCCTGGCCCTCTCCGCTCTCGCTGTACCGGCCGCGCAGGCCGATGACCGCCGTACCTCCGACGGCGGCTACGCCTTCTCCGCGCCCACCGAGGCGTCGAAGGGCGCGAAGGCCCGGTCGGCCGCCGCGGTCGAGCAGCAGGGCGACACCAAGGTTCTCTCCGTGGTCGCGAACGGCGGGAAGCCGCTGTCCGTGGGCACCAAGTCGAAGCAGAAGTACTCGATCGCGATCACCGCGACCGACGACTCGGGCATCGCGGACGCGTCCACGATCATCTGGATCGGCAAGAGCCTTGAGGACAAGGACGCCTTCTACTTCGAGCAGAACGAGAGCAGGGCTTCCTGCAAGGTCGTGAAGACGAACACGTCGACCTGCACGCTCACGGTCACCTTCGACCCCACCGAGATGATCAACACCGACGCCGCCAACTGGCGCATCGGCGCGGCCGTCTTCGCCAACGACGGCGACTACACCGTGAACGACTCCGCCGCCAGGGCCCGCGTCCAGCGCTTCTCCAAGCTGACCGTCAACGCCTCCCCGGAGCCGGTGAAGAAGGGCAAGACCCTCACCGTCACCGGAAAGCTGACGCGCGCCAACTGGGAGACCAAGAAGTACGCGGGCTACACCGCGCAGCCCGTGAAGCTCCAGTTCAAGAAGAAGGGCGCCAAGAGCTACACGACGGTCAAGACCGTCAAGACGAGCTCCACCGGCACCCTGAAGACCACCGTGAAGGCCGCCGCCGACGGTTACTGGCGTTACAGCTTCGCCGGTACGTCGACCACCCCGGCCGTCTCGGCCGCCGGCGACTTCGTCGACGTGAAGTAGCAGCAGGCCAAGCACAACGCGGAAGCCCCCGGGGGCCGGCCTCCCGGGGGCTTCCGTATGCCTGCGCCGCGCCTACGCTCCGAAGCGCCGGCCCACCAGCCGCCAGCTGAACTCCAGCAGGGCGGCCGCCGCCACCGCGATGCCGACCGCCGCCCACGGCATCGTCGTCCCGACCAGCTTCAGGGCGAAGAAGTCCTGGAGCCACGGCACCACGAGCACGATGAGGAAGCCGAGCCCCATCGCCGCCACCAGGCCGATGCGCCACCAGGTGTACGGGCGGGCGATGATCGCCAGGACCCACATGGAGACCAGGAACAGCGTCAGCGTCGCCGCGCTCGTCTCGGCCTCCAGGGCGCCCGGCCCGGAGTAGTGGTGCCGCGCGACCAGGTAGGTGGTGAAGGTGGCCGCCGCCGCGATGACGCCCGAGGGGATCGCGTACCGCATGACGCGGCGTACGAAATGGGGCTGGGCGCGCTCCTTGTTCGGGGCGAGGGCCAGGAAGAACGCGGGGACGCCGATGGTCAGCGTGGACAGCAGCGTCAGGTGCCTCGGCAGGAACGGGTACTCCACCTGGAAGCAGACCACCAGGATCGCCAGCAGCACGGAGTAGACCGTCTTGGTGAGGAAGAGGGTCGCGACGCGGGTGATGTTGCCGATCACCCGGCGGCCCTCGGCGACGACCGACGGCAGCGTCGCGAAGCTGTTGTTCAGCAGCACGATCTGGGCCACGGCCCGCGTCGCCTCCGAGCCCGAGCCCATCGAGACCCCGATGTCGGCGTCCTTGAGCGCCAGGACGTCGTTGACGCCGTCGCCCGTCATCGCGACCGTGTGGCCGCGCGACTGGAGGGCGGCCACCATGTCCCGCTTCTGCTGCGGGGTGACCCGGCCGAAGACCGCGTTCTCCTCCATGGCCGTGGCCATGGCGTCCGGGTCGGTGGGCATCTTGCGGGCGTCCAGGGTGTTCTCGGCGCCCGCGAGGCCCAGCTTTCCGGCGACCGCGCCGACCGAGACCGCGTTGTCGCCGGAGATGACCTTCGTCGCCACGTTCTGCTGGGCGAAGTAGGCGAGCGTCTCACCGGCGTCCGGGCGCAGCCGCTGCTCCAGGACGACCAGGGCGGTGGGTACGGCCCCCTCGGCCGCGTCCGGGGCGTCGAGCTCGCCCCGTACCCGGGCGAGCAGCAGCACCCGCAGGCCCTGCTCGTTGAGGTGCTCGATCTCGGTGAGGGCGGGGTCGCCGTCGGGGAGCAGGACGTCGGGGGCGCCGAGCAGCCAGGCGGAGGGGGTCCCGTCGGTCTCGGTGAAGGCCGCGCCGCTGTACTTGCGGGCGGAGGAGAACGGCATCGCGCCGGTGACCGCCCAGCCGCCCTCGCCGCTCGCCGGGTACGCGTCGATGATGGCTTGGAGGCTGGCGTTGGGGCGGGGGTCGGAGGAGCCGAGGGAGCGCAGCACCTGGTGCACGTACGCCTCGTCGCTCCCGTTGAGCGGCCGGACCTCCGTGATGTCCATGCCGCCCTCGGTGAGGGTGCCGGTCTTGTCCAGGCAGACCACGTCGACCCGGGCGAGCCCCTCGATGGCGGGCAGCTCCTGCACCAGGCACTGCTTGCGGCCCAGGCGTACGACGCCGATGGCGAAGGCCACCGAGGTCAGCAGGACCAACCCCTCGGGGATCATCGGGACGATGCCGCCGACGGTCCGGGCGACGGAGTCCTTGAAGTTGTTGTCCTTCACGACGAGCTGGCTGATGATCAGCCCGATCGCCGTCGGCACCATCATCCAGGTGACGTACTTGAGGATCGTGCTGATGCCGCTGCGCAGCTCCGAGTGGACGAGCGTGAAGCGGGACGCCTCCTCGGCGAGCTGGGCGGCGTACGCCTCACGCCCCACCTTGGTCGCGGTGAACGCCCCGCCGCCCGCGACGACGAAGCTGCCGGACATCACGGGGTCGCCGGGCCGCTTGAGCACCGGGTCGGCCTCACCGGTCAGCAGCGACTCGTCGATCTCCAGGCTGTCGGCCTCGGCGACCGTGCCGTCCACGACCACCTTGTCGCCGGGGCCCAGCTCGACCACGTCACCCAGGACGATCTCGTGGGTGGAGATCTCGGCGGCGACCCCGTCGCGCCGCACGGTCGGCTTCGCCTCTCCGATCACCGCGAGGCTGTCCAGGGTCTTCTTGGCCCGCCACTCCTGGATGATGCCGATGCCGGTGTTGGCGACGATCACGAAGCCGAAGAGGCTGTCCTGGATCGGCGCGACGAACAGCATGATCACCCAGAGCACACCGATGATCAGGTTGAACCGGGTGAAGACGTTGGCGCGGACGATCTCGGTGACCGAGCGCGAGGACCGCACGGGTACGTCGTTGACCTCGCCCCGCGCCACCCGCTCGGCGACCTCGGCGGTGGTGAGACCGGTGGCGTCGGGGTGACCGGATGGTGGCAGCTCCACCGGGTGCACGGGATCGAGCTCCGCCCCTGCGTCGATCATGGCCGGCCGGGGGGATCCGGGGGTCTGCTCCCCGGAGGAATCGAGTGCCCGCTGCGTCATGGACTAGACGGTACGGGCGTGCGATGCGAATCACCCGCCGGGGGGCCGAAGATCCGACCAGGGGAGGAGCAAGTCGGTCCCGTGGTTGTACGGGGGTCGGGGCGGCTCCCGTACGGGGCCGGCGAGGCCTCCGTTATGGAGGGCCCTCAGGCGGGCGGGTCCGCCTCGGTGCTCGTGCTGCCGAGCGCGCCGTCCGCCGCCTCGGCCCCGACGGCGTCCTTGGCCTCCGCCCGGTCCGCGTGCCGCTTGAGGGCGGCGTCACGCCCGCGGACGTACCAGATACCGATCAGTCCGAGTCCGGCTCCGGCCAGCGGCGTCCACACCCACCAGGTGTGCCCGCGGTCGGCGAACCAGCCGTAGAACGGGAGCTGGGCGAGGAAGAGGACGAACCAGAGGAGCGTGCCGCCGACGACGGTGGAGACGACGGGACCCTCCAGGGGCTCGGGCGCCTCGTGCTTCGGTGTCCACTTCTCCATGAGTTCAGTGTATGGGGCCCCTGCGTGGCGGGGTGCGGCGCCGGTCGGCCCAAGGGTCTACGCGCGGAGATAGCGATCTTCGCCTGATGTATTCATACTGAATCTGCTTTGGGCTGGCTCGAATTGTTCGTCTGAACATCCAATTTCGATCACCTTTCGCCCCTTTGCTCCCACCCTGGGGAGCGCCCTCGCCTTGCCCCCTACGTACGACTGAGGTCACCCATGCCCCCCTCGGCCACCGCTCCGGTCGACTCCCCGCAGCCCCCGGCTCCGCAGCCCCAGGGCAGCGTGGACCGGTACTTCAAGATCTCCGAGCGGGGGTCGACCGTCGCGCGCGAACTCCGCGGCGGGTTCGCCACGTTCTTCGCGATGGCCTACATCATCGTGCTCAACCCGATCATCCTGGGCAGCGCGAAGGACATGTACGGCAACCAGCTCGACAACGGCCAGCTGGTCACGGCCACCGTGCTCTCCGCCGCCTTCTCCACGCTGCTGATGGGCGTCATCGGCAACGTGCCGATCGCGCTCGCCGCCGGGCTCGGCGTCAACACCGTCGTCGCCCTGCAGCTCGCCCCCCGGATGAGCTGGCCGGACGCGATGGGCATGGTCGTCCTCGCGGGCATCGTGGTCATGCTGCTGGTCGCGACCGGGCTGCGGGAACGCGTGATGAACGCCGTACCGAGGTCGCTCCGCAAGGGCATCGCGATCGGTATCGGCCTCTTCATCCTGCTGATCGGCCTGGTCGACTCCGGCTTCGTCTCGCGCATCCCGGACGCCGCCATGACCACCGTGCCGCTCCAGCTCGGCGGTGACGGTCACCTCACCGGATGGCCGGTTCTCGTCTTCGTCCTGGGCGCTCTGCTCACGCTCGCGCTGATCGTGCGCAAGGTGCCCGGCGCGATCCTGATCTCGATCATCGCCATGACGGTCGTCGCCGTGGTCATCGACGCGGTGGCCGGTCTGCCCGAGGGCGCCTGGGGCCTGACGACGCCCGCGTGGCCGGGGAACCCGGTCTCCGCGCCGGACTTCGGGCTGCTCGGCCAGGTCAGCCTCTTCGGCGGCTTCGGCAAGGTCGGGGTGCTGACCGGTATCCTCTTCGTCTTCACCGTGCTGCTGTCCTGCTTCTTCGACGCGATGGGCACGATCCTGGGCGTCGGCGACGAGGCGAAGCTGATGGACCGGGACGGCAACTTCCCCGGCATCAACAAGGTGCTGTTCGTGGACGGTGTCGCGGTCGCCGCGGGCGGTGCGAGCTCCTCCTCCGCCACCACCTGCTTCGTGGAGTCCACGGCGGGCGTCGGAGAAGGCGCCCGCACCGGACTGGCGAGCGTGGTGACCGGTCTGCTCTTCTCGGTGGCGCTGTTCCTCACACCGCTGGCGACCATGGTCCCGTCGCAGGCGGCCACCCCCGCCCTGCTGGCGGTCGGCTTCCTGATCATCGCGGGCTCGGTACGGGACATCGACTGGAGCGACTACACGCTCGCGGTCCCGGCGTTCCTGGCGATGGTGATGATGCCGTTCACGTACTCGATCACCAACGGCATCGGCATCGGTTTCATCGCCTTCTCCGTGCTGCGCCTGGCGGCGGGCCGGGGACGCGAGGTCCCGATCGCGATGTACGTGGTGTCGGCGGTCTTCGTCTTCTACTACGCGATGCCGGCGCTCGGCCTCACCTGACCGGCGGGTCTCCCGTCATCGGCGTGTCTCAGGTGACGGGAGGGCCATAGAACTTCTCCGTCTCGTCGACGGCCGCCTTGAAGCGTTCGTCGAAGTCGTCGCGAATGAGCGTCCGGACCACATAGTCCTGGACGCTCATTCCGCGTTTCGCGGCGTGCTGCCGGAGCCGGTCGAGCAGCTCACCGTCCATCCGCAGGCTGAGCACTGTCGATCCCATGCCAAGCAGGGTCGCCGCCCGGGGGCGATTTTCGCGTCACTTTCCGCTCCCGTCTCACTCGTTCGGGTGATCGGTCTCTCGCGCGCGTACCATTCGGGTGGTATTTAGTTTGGGTAATGAGTTACGCTAACAAACATGCCTGACCTGATCCACGACGGTGCCAGTGCCGCCGCCGTGAGCTCCCTCCGCTCAGCCGTGATGCTGCTGGGCCGGCGCCTGAAGCACCAGCGCGTCGACGAATCGCTGAGCCCGACCGAGATGTCGGTGCTCGGCACCCTTGCCCGCTGCGGCTCGGCCACCCCCGGCGAGCTGGCCCGCAAGGAGCACGTGCAGCCCCCGTCGATGACCCGCATCGTCGCGCTGCTGGAAGCGAAGGGACTCGTCAGGCTGGAACCGCACCCCGACGACCGTCGGCAGAAGATGGTCAGCCAGACCGAGCAGGCCGAGGCCATGCTCGCGGAGAGCCGCACCAAGCGGAACGCCTGGCTGTCCCACCTCGCCGAGGGCCTGGACGAGGACGAGTGGGAGACGCTGCGGGCCGCCGCGCCCGTGCTGGAGAAGCTCGCCCACCTGTGACCCCGCGGGCGCACCGGCGTCACGCCTTCCCCGTACCGGATGGGACCACCGGTACGGGGAAGACGATCGCAGCCGGGACCGGCACACCGCCGGCCCCGGACGATCACCGCCGGAGCGCCCGTCGTCACGTCCTCGTCGGACCGCACGCCGCAGACGCCTGAGGAGATGAACCCTTTTGAGTACGGGATCCGGAGCAGACTCCGCCCCCGCACCGACTTCCACCCACGAGAGCAAGACCGGCGGGACCTTCTCGTCGCTGAAGATCCGTAACTACCGCCTGTTCGCGACGGGCGCCGTGATCTCCAACACCGGAACCTGGATGTCCCGCATCACGCAGGACTGGCTCGTCCTGAGCCTGACGGGGTCCGCGACGGCCGTAGGCATCACCACGGCCCTCCAGTTCCTTCCCATGCTGCTTTTCGGCCTGTACGGCGGTGTCATCGCCGACCGCCTCCCGAAGCGGCAGATCCTGCTCGTCAGCCAGGCCCTGCTCGGCCTGTGCGGTATCGCGCTGGCCGTCCTGACCCTCTCCGGCGTCGTCGAGGTCTGGCACGTCTATCTGGTCGCCTTCCTCCTCGGCATGGTGACCGTCGTCGACAACCCGGCCCGCCAGTCGTTCGTCTCCGAGATGGTCGGCCCCGCGCAGCTCCGCAACGCGGTCAGCCTGAACTCGGCGAACTTCCAGTCCGCCCGGCTCATCGGCCCCGCCGTCGCGGGTGTCCTGATCACCACGGTCGGCAGCGGCTGGGCGTTCCTGCTCAACGGCCTCTCCTTCCTGGCCCCGCTCATCGGCCTGCTGATGATGCGGACGAGCGAGCTCCACGCCTCCGTCCGGGTGCCGCGCGCCAAGGGACAGTTGCGGGAAGGACTGACGTACGTCCGTGGCCGCCCCGAGCTGGTCTGGCCGATCGTCCTGGTCGGCTTCGTCGGCACGTTCGGCTTCAACTTCCCGATCTGGCTCACCGCCTTCGCCGACGGGGTCTTCGACGGCGGCGCCGGGATGTACTCGTTCTTCAACATCCTGATGGCCGCGGGTTCGCTGGCCGGTGCGCTGCTCTCGGCCCGCCGCCGCTCCACGCGGCTGCGGATGCTGGTGGCGGCGGGCACGGCGTTCGGACTGCTGGAGATCGCCGCCTCTCTCTCCCCGAACGTCTGGCTCTTCTCGATCCTGCTGGTCCCGATCGGCATGCTCGGCCTGACGACGAACATCACCGCGAACACGAGCGTCCAGATGGCCGCCGACCCCGAGATGCGGGGCCGGGTGATGAGCCTGTACATGATGGTCTTCGCCGGGGGTACGCCGGTGGGTGCCCCGATCGTCGGCTGGATCAGCGACACGTACGGCGCCCGCATCGGCTTCGCGGCCGGCGGCGCGATCTCGGTGATCGCCGCCCTGGCCGTCGGCTTCGCCCTCGCCCGCGTCGGTGGCCTCCGCCTGAAGGTCGACCTCCGCCCGGGCCGCCCGCACGTCCGCTTCGTCCAGCGCGAACAGCTGGCCACGGCGGCGTGAGGCACGCCAGAGAGAGGCGCCCTCCGCCCGGAGAGACCGGGGGAGGGCGCCTTTTCGTTGTCCGTCGTCTGGTCGTCCGAGTGCCTGGCCGTCCGAGTGTGCCGGAGGTCAGTCGCGGGGGAAGGCGTCGGAGGCGAGGGCGACGACATCGGAGGCGAAGCCGTTGAGGAGGCCGGGGAAGTCGATGCGTACGTCGGACAGCAACCGGTCTTCCTGGTAGTGGGCCAGCAGCTGCCTGACGATGGCCAGAATGATCCGCCAGTGCGTGTCCCGCTGCGGCGACATGTAGACGTTCCCCTCGACGATCTCGACCTTGAATCCCTCGGGGGTGGGCTCAAGCCACTCGAACGTCATGTCCAGGGTGCGCTCGTCGCTGGTGTCGGCCATGTCGATCCCGTCGGTGTCTACGACGGTCATCGTGCCGCTCCTCCCCGCTGCCGCACGGGCGTGCGGGAAGCCGCGTAGTACACCGATAGGCCCGGCCCCCCGGACACGCCCGGACCTGCCTTACGACTCCCCGGGCCCGGAAGGTGATACGGGGCTGGGCGCGGGGCCGGTGGGTGGTGCGGTTAGGCTCGAAGGGTGGACCCGAAGACCAGAAACCGCATCATGGCGGCCGTGCTCGTACTCATGTTCCTCGTCGTCGCCGTGGCGGCCGCCTTCGGCGGGTGACGCGGCCGGCGGGGGCGTGCCGGGCGGGGCTCCCGCGCCGCGCTGAGCCAGTACCACCGCGCCGACGACCCCAGCCGCGCCCAGGAGCTGGAGCGGCCCCAGTGTCTGCCCCATGAAGAGGTAGCCGAGGACCGTGGCGCACAGGGGCGAGCAGAACGACAGGAACGAGGCCGCGAGGGCCGGCAGCCGCGCCAGGCCGTTGAACCACACGACGTACGCGATCAGGGCGCCGATGATGCTCAGGTAGGCGAAGCCGCCGACGTTTTCCCAGGTCAGGCTAGATGGCAGTGGTTCGCCGAGCAGGGTGACGGGGAGCAGGGCCAGGCCGCCGACGGTGAGCTGCCACCCGGTGAACGCCAGCAGCGAGACCCCTTCGGGACGCCCCCAGCGCTTCGTCAGCACGATGCCCGACGCCATGCACACGGCCCCCAGGAGCCCGGCGAGGACGCCGATGCCGTCCAGTTCGGCCTGCGGCTTGAGGACCAGCAGCGAGACCCCCGCGGCGGCGAGGACGCAGGCGCCGATGTGCAGGGCGCGTATGCGGGTGCCGAGCAGGAGCGGGCCGAGGAGCAGCACGATCATCGGCTGGACGGTCATGACGATGGCCGCCACACCGCCCGGCAGGTGATAGGCGGCGAGGAAGAGGAAGTAGAAGAAGGCGCCGATGTTCAGGACGCCGAGCACGGTCGCGCGCACCCACCAGATGCCCCGGGGCAGTACGCGGGTCATCAGGAGCAGGATGAGCCCGGCGGGCAGGGCGCGCACGGTGGAGGCGAGCAGGGGCCGGTCGGGCGGCAGGAACTCGGTGGTGACCAGATAGGTGGAGCCCCAGACGGCGGGGGCGAGGGCGGTGAGGAGGGAGATTCTCACCAGGCGCTGGTCGGTCATGCCGGGAACGTACGGCAGGATCTAGGCTGACGTCAAACAGTTCGACGTCGAAGTAAAAGCATCGCGAGACGGTCGAAGATCGAGAGCGGTGCGGGATGACAGCGGAACGAGGCGAGGCACTCATGCGGGATTCGGTCGACGACTTCGTGGACCAGTGGGCCGCCCTGCGGTCCGATCTGGACCTGGAGGCGATGGGGGCGGTGGGCAGGCTGCTGCGGCTGACCCGGCTGGTGGGGAAGGAGGTCGGTGAGTACTTCTCCGAACACTCCTTGGAGACCTGGGAGTTCGACGTACTGGCCACCCTCCGCCGCAACGGCCGCCCGCTCACGCCCAAGGAGCTCGCCACCAGCGTCATGATCAGCGCCGCCGCGCTGACGAACCGGATCGACCGCCTCGACGCCCGCGGCCTGGTCGCCAGGGAAGCGGTGCCCGGCGACCGCCGCAGCCTGCACATCACCCTCACCGAGGCCGGGCGCGAGGCCGTCGACTCCACGCTGGAGGGGCACCTGCGCAACGAGCGCAGAATGCTCGCCGGACTGGACGCGGAGGACTGCGAGGAGCTGAACCGGCTGCTGCGGACGCTGCTGGTCACGTTGGAGGGCGGCCGCTGACCGTCCGGCGCACTTCTCGGCGTGTCCGGGACGCGCGCTTGCCTGGAGTGGACTCGAAGGAGTTGGCTGGGGCGTCATGAAGTACACACAGCTCGGACGCACCGGACTCAAGGTCAGCCGACTCGTTCTCGGGACGATGAATTTCGGCCCGCAGACCAACGAGTCGGACAGTCACGCGATCATGGACTCCGCGCTCGGCGCGGGCCTGAACTTCTTCGACACCGCCAACGTCTACGGCTGGGGCGAGAACAAGGGACGCACGGAGGAGATCCTCGGCACCTGGTTCGCCCAGGGCGGCGGCCGGCGCGACAAGGTGGTCCTGGCCACCAAGATGTACGGGAACATGGCCGCCGAGGGCGATGCCTGGCCCAACCACGACAAGCTCTCCGCCGTGAACATCCGACGGGCGGTCGACGCCTCGCTCAAGCGGCTCCAGACGGACCACATCGACCTGTACCAGTTCCACCACGTCGACCGGGACACCCCGTTCGAGGAGATCTGGCAGGCGATCGACGTCCTGGTCCAGCAGGGCAAGATCCTGTACGCGGGCTCCTCGAACTTCCCCGGCTACAAGATCGCCCAGGCCAACGAGCAGGCGGCCCGCCGCGGTTCGCTCGGTCTGGTCAGCGAGCAGTGCATCTACAACCTCGCCGAGCGCCGCGCCGAGATGGAGGTCATCCCGGCCGCGCAGGAGTACGGCCTCGGGGTCATCCCCTGGTCGCCGCTGCACGGCGGTCTGCTGGGCGGCGTCATCAGGAAGACGGCCGAGGGCGGCCGCCGTGCCTCGGGCCGCGCGGCCGACGCCCTCGCGGACGCTGCGACCCGCGCCCAGCTCCAGGCGTACGAGGACCTGCTGGAGAAGCACGGCCTGGAGCCCGGCGAAGCGGCCCTGGCCTGGCTGCTGACCCGCCCCGGCATCACGGGCCCGATCGTCGGCCCGCGCACCGCCGAGCAGCTGGACAGCGCCCTGCGCGCCCTGGAACTGGAACTCCCCGAGGCCGTACTCACCGGCCTGGACGAGATCTTCCCGGGCCCGGGCCCTTCGCCCGAGGCCTTCGCCTGGTGACCTGAGCCCGCGCGCTCCGCGGCCGCTGCTCCCAGGTGGGGGCGGCGGCCGTATGCGTGCTCCCGCCCCGGTGGAGTTGCCGAGGCGGCTGACCTCACGCCCCCGCGAACCCGTCCAGCGCCGCGAGCACCGCCCGCTTCGTCGCCGGGCCGCCCAGGTGCCCCGCGTCGGCGATGACCGTCAACTCGGCCTCCGGCCAGGCCCGGTCGAGTTCCCAGGCCGTGATCAGGGGGCTGCCCAGGTCGAAGCGGCCGTGGATCAGGGCGGCGGGGATGCCGGTCAGGCGGTGGGCGTCGTCGATGAGCTGGTTCTCCCGCAGCCAGGCGCCGTGGGAGAAGTAGTGGGCGCAGATCCGGACGAGCGCCTGCTGGGCCGGGCCCGGGCGGCTGCTGTACGGGGGCGGGCCCGGGTTGGCCTCCATGGACAGGACCGCGTCCTCCCAGGCGCACCAGGCGGCCGTCGCCCGTTCCCGTACGGCGGGGTCGGGGCTCTCCATGCGGTGGGCGTAGGCCGTGACCAGGCCGGTGGGGCCGGTTGCCTCGGGGACGGACTCGCGGAAGGTGTGCCAGGCCTCGGGGAAGATCTGGCCGGCGCCGCGGTAGAGCCAGTCGGTCTCGCTGCGGCGGGTCGTGGTGACGGAGGAGATGACGGCTTCCGTGACCCGTTCCGGGTGGGTCTGCGCGTACGCCAGGATCAGCGTGGAGCCCCAGGAACCCCCGTACAGCAGCCAGTCGGTGATGTTCAGGTGTTCCCGCAGGCGTTCCATGTCGGCGATCAGGTGGTGCGTGGTGTTGTGCCGCATGTCCGTCGCCGGGTCGCTCGCGTGGGGCGTCGAGCGGCCGCAGCCCCGTTGGTCGAAGAGGACCACGCGGTAGCGGTCCGGGTCGAAGTACTGGCGGGCGCGCGGGGTGCAGCCCGAGCCGGGGCCGCCGTGGACCACGAGGGCCGGCTTGCCGTCGGGGTTGCCGCACACCTCCCAGTACACGAGGTTGCCGTCGCCGACGTCCAGCATGCCGCTGTCGTACGGGTCGATCGGCGGGTACAGGTCGTCGGGCCGGGTCCGGTCCACCGTGGTGCCTCCCCCTCGGGACTCCGTGGACCGGACACCCTACGGGAGTCGTCGCCTCACGGGGTGAGCACGAGCCGCCCCCGTACGCCGCCCTTCGCGAGCCGGGCGTGCGCCTGTGCCGCCCGCTCCAGCGGGTACGTCTCGGCCACCCGGGTCGTCAGCACGCCCCGGTCCACCAGGGCCGCCAGTTCGGCCAGGTGTGCCCCGTCGGCCTTCACCCCTCGCAGGCCGAATTGCCAGGCGTAACCTGGGCGCCGTGAACGCGACTCCCCGGGTCCTCGCCGTACTGGATGACATCCTCGCCTCCGCCTCCCCCGACGAGCGCGGGGCGCTGTGGCATCTGGCCGAGGCGGGGCGGGAGTTGGACGCCAACCTTGTGCGGCTGCCGGCCGGTGCGGAGGTAGGGGAGCATCAGGAGGACGTGCTCGATGTGCTCCTGGTCGTGCTGGAGGGCGCGGGACGTGTCCGTGCGGGGGGCGGAGGCATCGTGCTGAGCCCGAGCACCGTCGTCTGGCTGCCCCGCACCTCCCGCCGCGCCCTCTCGGCCGGCCCGGACGGGCTCACGTACCTCACCGTCCACCGCCGCCGCCCCGGCCTCGCGGTCAAGCCGCCCAGCGGGGCGTACGAGGGCGGCGAAGGGCCCTGCATGCTGGACCGGGTCTGCCCGGAGTGCGGGCGGCTCTCCGAGGACCCCGCGCCGGTCTTCTGCAGCCGGTGCGGGGAGCGGTTTCCGGAGCGGTGAGGCCGGGCCCGTAACGCCAGTGCCGTTGCGCAGGCCACGTACCCCCGGCCACGTACCCCCGGGCCCCGGACCCCCCCTCAGTGCTCCTCGCACTCCGTCAGATCCGGGCGGCCCGGGGGGGACTTGCTGTCCATCAGGGCGGACAGGTTCTTCGCGTACATGTCCTCCCAGACCTTCCCGGTCAGGATCTTCCGCAGCGCCGAGCACACCTCGGCCTTCAGGCCCGGGGAGTTGGGGCGCATCGCCACCCCGTAACCCTCCGCGCCCTGGATGTTCTCCAGCCGCCGCACCTTGCCCGGGTTCGCCTTCACGTATCCCGCGAGGATGATGTCGTCCGAGGCCACCGCGTAGACGTCCGACTTCACGTCGAGCAGCTGGTCCAGGCAGTCCTGGTACGTGTTGGGCTGGGACTCCGTCATGGTGAAGCCCCGCTTGGGCAGCTCCGTCTCGTACGTCGAATCCCGTGCCGTGCACACCTCGACGCGCAGGCGGCGCAGGTCGCTGGAGTCGTTGATCGTGTACTTGCTCGACTTCTCGCGGACCAGGAACCCCCGGCTCGCCTCGTAGTACGGGCCCGCGAAGTCGACGCTGTACCCGCCGGGCGACGCGCTCTTCCGTTCGGGCGTGATGCTGTACGAGGCGATGACGAGGTCCACCCCCTTCGTCTTGAGGGCGGTGCTCCGGTAGTCGGTCGGGACCGTGGTGAAGGCGACCTCGTCCCGGCTGTACCCCATGTCCTCGGCGATCGCGTAGGCCAGGTCGATGTCGTAACCCGTGTACGTCTTCGTCTTCCTGTCGTACTTGCTCAGGCCCGGCTGATCGTCCTTGACGCCGATCTTCAGGGTGGGGTTCTTCTTCCTCCACTTCTCCGGTACGGCGCTGCCACCGCGGCCGCTCGTCCCCGTGGTGGTGCTGCCGCCCGTACCGCCCTTGTCGCCGCCGACGCCCTGCGCCACCAGCCAGCCCGCCGTGCCCAGCAGGGCCACGCACAGCGTCACCGTCGCCGCCTTCAGCCACGGTCCCTTCCGGCGGCCGCGCTGCGCCCGCTGCCCGTCCGGCACCCGAGGGGGCGGGACGGGAGGCCCGAGGGGCTCCGGAACGTGACCGGGCGGGGGCTCGGACACGGCCGTCGGCGGGTGCGTCGCCGCCCCGCCCGCCGCCCCGCCCGCCGCCCCGCCCGCCGCCCCGCCCGCGGTCGCGCTCCGCGCGAGGGGGGCGCCCAGCACCTCCCGCAGCATCGCCTCCGCCGTGGCCGCGTCCAGGCGCTCGTGCGGGTCCTGGAAGAGGAGGCCCTGGATCACCGGGGCGAGCGGACCGGCGTACCGCAGCACGGGGTCGGGGGAGTGCCGGATGTTCTCCTGGACCTCCCACACCTCGCCGCCCGCGAAGGGGACCCGGCCCTCGACCATCTCGTACAGCGTGATCCCCAGCGCCCACAGGTCGGAGGCGGGGGTGGGGCCGGGGGAGCCGGGCGCGAAGAGTTCGGGCGCCAGGTACGGGGGTGTGCCGATCACGCTGCCGGACCGGGTCACCTGGGCGGCGCCCTCGAACGTCGCGATCCCGAAGTCCACCAGGATCGCCAGCCCGTCGTCCCGGACCAGCACGTTGCCCGGCTTCACATCGCGGTGGACGACCGAGGCCGCGTGCACCGCCCGCAGGCCCTGGAGGATCTGGAGGCCGATGTCCGCCGCCCTCGGCACGGCGAGCACCTTCTCGCCGCGCAGCAGATCCGCGAGGGACCTGGCTTCGAGCAGCTTCATCACGATCCAGACCTGGTTGTCGGTCTCGACCTGGTCGTGGACGGTCACCACGTTCGGGTGCTCGATCTTGGCGATCGCCTCCGCCTCGCGGCGCGCCCGCTGCATCGCCGCCGCCTGGGTGCCGGCGGTCATCGCGTTCCGGTCGAGCAGCCCCTTTATGGCGACGAACCTGCGCAGCCGCAGGTCATGGGCCTTCCACACCTCGCCCATGCCGCCGCTGCCGATCGGTTCCAGCAGCTCGTAGCGCCCCTCGATCACCACCTGCGGGTGACGGCGGCCCGGGGACGCCTCGTGCGGCGGTGTCCGGGGCCATTCCTGCGCCGCCCCGGAGTCCGCACGCCGGAGGCCGTCGCCCGCCCAGCGGTCCTCGGGGCCACCGGTGGCCCCGTCGTCCGCCCGGCCGGCCCCGGCCCTGTCTTCGCCTTGCATGCGACCCCCTGTGCACTACATGGACCAGGCAAACAGTAGACGTTCTCTCAGGACTCCACAGGGTTGCGAGGCATGGCGTTGTCGGGCGGGCTCAGGAAGCCGCGCCGCCGTTGCTCTTCAGCAACTGCCCGTTGACCCACTGTCCTTGTGGGGAGCACAGGAAGTCCACCAGGTGTGCGGTGTCGCGCGGGGTGCCGAGGCGGCCGAGCGGGGTGCCCCGGGCCAGCGCCTCCCGCAGTTCGTCGTTCATCCAGCCCGTGTCCACCGGGCCGGGGTTGACGACGTTGGCGGTCACCCCGAGGTGGGCCAGCTCGTGCGCGGCGGCCAGGGTGATGCGGTCCAGGGCGCCCTTGCTCGCGCCGTAGGGCAGGTTGCCCACGGTGTGGTCGCTGGTGAGCGCGACGATGCGGCCCGTGCCCGCGCTGGGCTCGCCGCGGAAGCGCAGCCCGTACTCGCGGATCAGCAGCCAACTGGCCCGCGTGTTCACGGCGAAGTGCCGGTCGAACGCCTCCACGGTGGTGTCCAGGATCCCCGAGTCCACCGACTCCGCGTGCGAGAGGACGAGCGCGGTGACCGGGCCGAGGCGCTGTTCCGCCTCGTCGAAGAGGCGGGTGGGGGCGTCGGGGTCGGTCAGGTCCGCCTCGATCGCCGCCGTACGGGCTCCGGCGTCCTCCAGCTCCTTCGCGATGGAGGCGGCGGCCCCGTCCTCGGCGCCCCACTCCATACGCCGGTCGTACGGTGTCCAGTAGGTGAACGCGATGTCCCAGCCGGAGTCCGCGAGCCGGCGGGCGATGCCCGCGCCGATCCCGATGCTGCGTCCGACACCGGTGATCAGGGCGACGGGGCGGGCCGGCTCCGGGGCTGCCTGCTCCGGTGCCGGTACCGGTTCCGAAATCGGCTCCGGGGCGGCCGAAGGCTGTTCGTTGATCGTCACGGGGCCGATCCTTCGTGACCCGTACGCCTACGTCAACGACTTTCCCGGCCATGGCTCCGACGCCTTCACGCCCTCGCTGAGCTGCGACGATCCATCTTCCTGGTGGACCGACGCGATCTTTGTGTTTCCTCCGGCCCCGGGGGTGCTCCTAGCGTGGAAGGCGGAAACTGCAGCGAAAGCAGACCAACGCCGCATATCGACAGATGTAGCCGGATATACGGACCTCCTGATCGGCCTGTGCCGCCAGGCGGGCGTGGAACCCGACACCCAGCGCAACCCGGTGCAGGGCACGCCGCCCATCACCGCCGTCAGTGCGACCGGCCGCATCGCCTTCGTCACCGCGCCCCCGGGCCCGGCGGCGGGCGGTGCGGCCCAGGTCATCGACCTGGACCCGCCGGTCCACGTACCGGTCCACGCGCTGTGGCCCGCACACACGACCTGCCGGGACCGGGACGTCTTCCTCAGCCGGGCGGGGGATTTCCCCGGGGGGACTGCCGGGTGACACGGGCCCCCGGTCCGCAGGGGGGCGCGCCCGCGCCTGTGGCGCCCGCCTTCCTCAACCGTTCGGAGCCCTCTCCGGGGACTGCCGGCGCGCTTCGAGCGCGAAGTACACCCCTGAGAACAGGGCCGGGAGCAGCAGGGCCACCGGAGCCAGGCTCCACCAGCCGAGCCCCATGAGAAGAAGGGCGAGAGCGATGCCACCGAAGACGGCCGACGACATGACGGCGATGCTCAGATGCGACAGGGCCCGTTCGTGCGGGCGGGCCAGCTCCGTGAGGATGCGGATGCGGGCAAGGTCGCGTTCGTGGCGCCGCACGCCCTGTTCCTCCATCATCATTCCCCAGACGTCGTCGGGGACGCCCTCCATGCGGCTCGGCATCGGCGGGTCCTCCGGATCACCGGTCCGCCTGCGCCGCCTGTTCCACCACGCCACGGGAGACCTCCTTACCTGAGCGCGTAGGACGCGGCGAGGACGTTGGCCAAGGACTCCATGAGGGATTCATGTGCGTCGATGAAGTCCGAGAAGGCGGGGGCGTCCACCGCGAGGACACCGATCTTCTCGGTCCCGTGGATGACGGGTACGGCGATGACCGCCTTGTACCCCGTCCCCGGAGGGATCAGATAGGAGTGGGTGACGGACGTGCCGTCGATCCTGAAGGTCTTTCCGCCACCGCCGAGGATCTCGGTCTTCATATGGGCCGCACCGACCGGATCGATGACCGTCCGGGGGCCGTTGGGGTAGGGATGGCTGCTCTCCAGCGTGAAGTTCCCCGTGGCCGCGTCGTACCGATAGAAGCTGCACCGGGCGCGGGGGGTGTAGGTCGGGCCGATCGGTGGAGCGGTGAGATCGACAGCCCCGCGCAGCACGCGATCGAGGACGTCCGCGCGTTGCTGGTCGAGGGCGGTCACCGTCTGCGGCGCGGTGGCAGCCGGCAGCGGCGCCGCTGTGACGTACCGGCCGGTGAGCTCCTTCACCGCGCTGCTCAGTGGCAGCAGTGACATCGAGTAGAGCTGTGCCATGTCCGCCTCGGCGCGGATCGCCCGTTCCTCCGCGCGCTTCTTGCCCTTCTCGACCAGCCGTCGTTCGACGTGTGTGATCAGGACGACCCCGAACGCGGAGAGCCCGGCGATGAGGGCCCACCCCTGCTTGGTGCGCCCCGTGGAGCCGTCCGCCCATACCGAGACCACGGCGACCGACACACCGAGTACGGCGGAGAAGAGAAGGAACAGGTAGTGGATGCCGCGTTCGACCAGCCATTGCTTCATTCGTGCCTGCCACCCCGTGTCGCGCCGAAGGCTCCCGCCCGCCGGTCCCATCCTCCCCGAACGGAGTAGCCGGCGGAGGGCGATACGCGAGGTGGCCGTCGTCCGACGTGCGGCGGAGCACCCGCCGTCAGAGACTCGGTGAGGATCCCCGGGAATCCCCGTTCCCGGACGCACCTGAGGAGGAACACCGTGACCACATCGATCAGCGACCCGGTGGTGGAGAGGTTCGTCGCCGCCGTCAACTCGGTTGACGAGACCGCCTTCACCGCCGTCCTCACCGAGGACGCCACGATGTCCGACGACGGCAGCGAACGGGATCTGGCCGCCTGGACGGAGAAGGAGATCTTCTCCCCGAAGGCGAACGGCCGCATGAAGATCGTGGACGCCTCGGACGACGGCCGCACCCTCGTCGTCGACTACACCAACGACACCTGGGGCACGATGCGGACGCGCTGGGTCTTCACGGTCACCGGCGACCGCATCAGCCGCTTCGAGACGGGCCAGGCACCGGCCTGAGCGCGCAGAGCCCTTCTTGCGCGACTCGCACGGCCCGCCTCAGCCGTCCCGCAGCCACGGCCGCAGCTTCTCCGGATTGCGGACCGCCCAGATCCGGGTGATCAGGCCGTCACCGTCGACATCGAACGACGCCACGGTCATGACGGTCCCGCCCCGCCGGGCCACCAGGCCCGGCGCACCGTTGACCGACCGCTCCAGGAGCTCAAGGCCCGGAGCCCGGACGGCGATGGCGACCATGTACTGAGCGATGCGCGCACCGCCCTCGATCGGACGCAGGACCGTACCGACCAGGCCGCCGCCGTCGGCGGTCATCACGGCGGCGGGGTCGAGGAGGTCGACGAGGGCCGCGATGTCTTTGCTCTCCCAGGCCTCCTTGACCCGACGCACGGCTTCGGCGCGCCCGCCGCCCGCCGCCGAGGCCGGCCCCGGTGCGCCGCGCACCCGCCGCCGGGCGGAGGCCGCGAGCTGCTTGCAGGCCGCGGGGGTCCGGCCGAGGATGCCGGCGATCTCGGCGAAGGGGTAGCGGAAGACGTCGTGCAGGACGAACGCCACGCGCTCGGCGGGCGTCATCGACTCCAGTACGACGAGAAGGGCCATGGCCACCGATTCGTCCAGGACCATCTGGTCGGCGGGGTCGTCGCCCTGACCGACGCGGCTCCACTCGGCGCGGTCGGGCAGCGGATCGGGCAGCCACGCGCCGACATAGCGCTCACGCCGGGCCCGCGCCGAGCCGAGTACGTCCAGACAGATGCGGCCGGTCACCGTCGTCAGCCAGCCACCGGGGGAGAGGATCTCGTCCCGCCGCCTGCGCGGAAGCGCGTACCAGCGCGCGTAGGCCTCCTGCACGGCGTCCTCGGCCTCGGCGAGTGAACCGAGCAACCGATAGGCGACATTGATCAGTTGCCGCCGCTCACCGGCTATCGCCGCGGCGCCCGCCCCCGCTGCCCCCATGCCCCGCCTTACCTTTCGCCGGCCCGCGTCGTCGGACGGGTGAGACCTTATCGAGCTACTGCTCCCCGGGCGGGGGCGGAAAAGGGGACCGAGGCATGGCCACCCAGGCGACGACGGCACAGCACCGCTTCTCGTTCCTGCAGATCGCGATCGCACTGCAGACCCTGACCATCTTCATCCAGGCGGTCTCCGCCGGACTGCTGTTCACCACGACGTACGGGGAAGTGCTGCACGATGTCGGGGCGCGCGTGATGTACGGGGCGTCGATGCTGTACGTCCTCGCGGCGGTGCTGGCCTGGAAGCCGGGAGGGGGTTCGCCCCGGCCGATCGGGTACGCGACCGGCTTCCTGGCCCTGGCCTCCGCCCAGGTCGCGGTCGGCATCGCGCACATACCGTCGGTCCATCTCCCCCTGGGCGTACTGATGTTCGGACTGAGCGTGCTGGCGCTGGCGCGGCAGGCCCGTCCGGCACATCAGGGCCGGTCGACCCGGTAGAGGTAGTGGGCCCGGTCGTCGACGGGGTTGTCCGGCTCCATTTCGCCTTCGGCGACCCGCAGCAGCCCGGCCTTCTCCAGAGCCCGCCAGGACGCCCGGTTGGCCGCGGACACGGGCACCAGAACACAAGGGGCGTCGGGGTGCTCGTCCCAGATCGCCTGGACGGCCGACCGGATCATCCGCGGCCCGAGCCCACGGCCGACGAGCTGCGGCTCACCGATCAGGTAGTCGATGGTCATGGCCCCGGAAGGGACCTCGACGAGGGCGGCGACCTCCGCCAGATACTCGGGGTAGTCGGCCGGGCGGCACCGCTGCAACAGCCCGAACGGAGTGCCGTCGAGGTGGGCGATCAGCTCCTCCGAAGGCTCCTCGCCCCGGAGGGCGGGCCCGAAGTCCCGGCGTACGGCCTCGATTGAGGTCTCATGGTTCCACCACCGGGCCACGTGCGGCTGCTCCAGCCAGGAGATCAGCAACGGGAAGTCGTCCTCGGTGAGCCGACGCCAGGTGATCATCGGGGAACCCTCCTGCGGGACGCGGCGGCGGGAGCGGAGAGCCCCACCGCCATCGAGCCTAGCTACCCGGCCAGGAGGGCGCGCGTCTCGTCGCTGACGGCCGGCAGCTCGCCCCGGTCGGCCCAGGCGGATTCGTCGTGCTCGGTGAGGGTGACCGGCCCGGTGGCCCCGACGGTGACCGCGAAGGTGAACTGCCGTGTCCTGAGGCCGCTTCGGGAGACGTAGTCGAAGCTTCCGGCGTGCCCGGTGACGCCGGTGACGGTGAGGCCGGTCTCTTCCTTTGTGCTGCCCAGGCTCTTCCCCTGCTCATGACCGGGTAACAAGGATGGTCAGGCTTCCTCGTTACGGAGCGACCGCGCGGACCAAGAGCGTACTGATGTGCCCGGGGAACGGTGCGTCGAGCACCTGCGCTTCGGCGGTGGCGAACCCGGCCCGGGTCAGCAGGCGCTCCCAGACGGCCGGCCGGTAGCTGTAGCGGTAGGTGAACATCGCCTTGCCCGCGAAGCCGCCCTTGTACATGCCTTGCGGACCGTACGCGCCTGGGATGGCCGGAGGCTGGGAGAAGGCGAACACCCCGCCGGGGGGCAGCCGTTGACGTACGAGGGGGAAGAGTCGGCCGGGGTCGGTGAACCAGGCGGCCCCGAAGATCGAGTAGACCGCGTCGTACGTCACGTCGTGCTCACGCAGGTGCTCAAGGACCTCGGCGCAGACGAACTCCGAGCCGGTCGCTGCCCACTTCGCGGTGGTCTTCTTGACCATGACGGGCGACAGGTCGACACCCCGGGCCACGACGCCCCGCTGAGCCAGGTGCGCGAGCGCTCGGCCGGTGCCGCAGCCGATCTCCAGCACGGAGCGCGGACCGCCGAGCACCTCCGGGCCGGGCCCGTGACCGGCGTACTGGGTCCAGCAGAAGGCCGGTTCGGCGTCCTCTTTGAAGGCGGAGGCGGCGTAGGTGTCCCACAGGTCGGTCTCGGCGGCGATGTCGTGGTGCGCGGGCACGATGGTTCCTCTTCGTGAACGGCACGATCCCGACGCGGCCGAAGCCCCATGCGGCCGAAGAACGGCACAGAGCCTCGGCCGTGAGGCTGCGGGCGGGAGTCAGTGGCTGGTGAGTTCACCGGTGAGCTTGCCGTGGAGGTCGGCGCTCGGGGCGTTCAAGCCGTGGCAGCATCGATGTGGTGAGTGTTCCTGCGGCTGACCGCACCAGGAGAACTCACTCGTGTGCGTGTCACCGCCGGCCTGCTCCGCGATGCCGCGTTCACTTCGGGTGTCGTCGTCGACAACGCAGGAGGAACACATGGCTCAGCTACTGCGAGTCCAGAATTTCACCGTCTCCAGTGACGGCATCGCGGCCGGTGAGGATCAGACCCTGGAGAGGCCCTTCGGCCACGTCGAGCCGGAGCGCCTCTTCTCCTGGGCCGGTGCCACGGCGAGCTGGCCGATGCGTACGGACTCAGGGGGGAGCCGGGGGCTGGACGACTACTTCACGCGGGACTTCGACCGCAACATCGGCGCCGAGATCATGGGCCGGAACAAGTTCGGCCCCCAGCGCGGGCCCTGGCCCGACGACGCTTGGCGCGGCTGGTGGGGCGATGAGCCTCCGTTCCGTACGCCGGTGTTCGTCATGACCCACCACGAGCGCCCCTCGTTCACGCTCTCCGACACCACGTTCCACTTCGTCGGCGGTGAACCGGCCGAGGTGCTCGCGCAGGCGCGGGAGGCGGCTCAGGGCAAGGACGTGCGGCTCGGCGGCGGGGTCACCACCATCCGGGAGTTCCTCGACGCCGACCTCGTCGACGCGATGCATGTGGTCGTCTCGCCGGTGAAGCTCGGGACCGGGCTACGGCTCTGGGAGTCGCCCGACGAGCTGCTCGACCGGTTCCACCTGGAGGCCGTGCCCAGCCCGAGCGGGGTGACGCACCACTTGTTCTGGAGGAAGTGAGGCGGAGGCGGGGGCGCGCTGTCCTCGGCCGCCCTGCCCTGCCCTGCCCCCTCCCGCCCTGTCCTGTCCGTTACGGGACGGGCGCGACCGCGACGTACAGCCCGCTCTCCTCCGGCGCGGGTGCCTTCGGGCCGTGGAACCACTCGGGGGCCGTCACCAGACCGGGCTCCACGACGTCCAGGAACTGTGTCAGGCCCTCACCGGCCAGCCAGGCCGTCGCCCGGTTCATGAAGGCCCGGTTCTGGCGGGCGCCGTTCTTCGCCTCTATCGGCAGGTTTTCGGCCACCGCCTGGTCCACGGCGCACGGAACCGCATTGACCTCCGGCGCCGGGCGCCAGCAAGATCCTGGTGTGAAACCTGACATACCCCCGTCGCCCTGGGACCCGCCGTCGCCCCCGCCCGCTTCCACCGGATCCGCCTGGCAGGAGGCCACCGGACCCGCCTGGCAGCAGGGGCCCGGACCTGGCTGGCAGCAGCAGGGGCCCGGACCCGGTTGGCAGCAGCAGGGCTGGCCGGTGCCCCCGCACGGGCCCATGCCGCCGCCGTACGGGCCCGTTCCGCCGCCCGGCCCCGTGCGGGCCGAGGCCGGGGCCCGTTACGACCAGCAGGGGCGCAACGGGCAGGGCGGCAGGTTCGGGTGGCTCGGGGAGCTGTCGCTCGTTCTGCTCCTGGTCGTCGTGGGCATCCTGGTCGTCTCCGGAATCGGGGCCGTCCTCGCGGAGGTGCTGGACGCGGGGCCCGCGTCTGCGGACAGCGAGGTGTTCTTCGAGGACCCGGTCGCCGACATGGCCCTCCAGCTCGTCGGCATCGCGATCGGGATACCGATCGTCCTGTGGGGCGCCCGCTACCTGGGCAGGCGCCCGGCGGGCACGGTCTCCTCGGTCGTCGGCCGGCTGCGGTGGAAGTGGCTCGGGCTGTGCGCGGCCGTCGCCTTTCCGCTGATCATCGTCCAGTTCGGCGTGATGTTCGCCTGGACCTGGGGGGAGGAGTCCGCCGGCCCGGCAGGGGACGGCTGGCCCGGCTGGACCTCCTTTCTCGTCAGCCTGGCCGTGCTCGGGGCGCTGGTGCCGTTCCAGGCGGCGGCCGAGGAGTACGTGTTCCGGGGGTGGCTGGTCCAGGTGATCGGGCGGGCCGTCCGGTCGCCGTGGCCCGCCGTCGTACTCGCGTCCCTCCTGTTCGCCCTGGCCCACGGGTTCGGCGAACTCTCCGGGTTCGTCCTGCTGCTCTACTCGGCGCTGTGGTGGGGCTGGCTGGTGATCCGCACCGGGGGCCTGGAGGCGGTCATCACCCTGCACGCCGCCAACAACCTGCTCGCCTTCGGCCTCGCGGCGGGCTTCGGTGAACTGGCCTCCACCGAGACGGCGGCGGACGCGCCGTGGCAGGCGATGGTCGTCGAGTTCGTCTTCGCGCCGCTGTACTGCCTGGTGGTGGCGTGGATGGCGAAGCGGCGGGGGGTTGAGCGGGTCAGCCCCTGAAGTCCCGTCCGGTCGCGTTGCGTTGAGCGCCACCGCCGTCCACCCCTGCACCCGGGCGAAGCCGTACGTCGTGCCCGCCGCCCGCCGCCCGCCTCCAGGCCGAGGCGCCGAGGAAGCCGGTCTCAGAACTCCACGGTCAGCTGCGCCCGGATGTGGGCGCGCAGGACGCCCGCCATGTCCGTCGTGCAGTCGCTGATCAGCCACTGGATCTGGAGGCCGTCCATCAGGGCGATGAGCTGCTGGGCGGCGGTCGCCGGGTCGGTGCCGGTCCGTAGTGAGCCGTCGTCGCGGGCCTGGAGGTAGGCGCGTTCGGTGTTGGCGACGGACGTGCGGTAGCGGGTCTCGAAGTAGGCGTGGGCCGGGTGGTCGGGGGAGGTGGCCTCCGCCGCGACCACCGAGAACAGCTCGACGATCCCGCGCCGCTTGGCGTTCAGCTCCGCGAGGTCGACCAGTCGGCGCAGATGGTCGACGCCCCGGGTGACGCCGAGGGCCAGCCACTCGTCGTCCACGTCGTCGCGGCGCTGGAGCACCGCGAGGAGCAGCGCCTCCTTCGTCGGGAAGTGGTGCAGGAGGCCCGGGTGGGAGATGCCGCAGCGGGTGGCGATGACCCGGAGTGAGGCACCCCGGTAGCCCGCCTCTCCGAACAGGGCCATCGCCTGGTCGAGGATCTCGATCCGCTTGGCCCGGCCCTTGGCGTAGCCGCGCCGGGTTCCCGGGGTCACGCGCATTCACCCGCTGTCATCGGACGCCCTTCTCGTTCCGCCCCCGCGCTGCTGCTGCCGTTGCCGAGCCGGCCGGGTCCGCTGCTCGCGGGCCCCGGCGCTCCGGCCCAGATTCTCACAGGGTCGAATACTTACCATTCCAATACTTACCAAGCGGTCGGTATTGAGCGTACGGTACTGCGGAGTGCCGTCGTGAAAGGAACTCCTGTGGGCCTCCTGCCGCCGTACCTCGACCCCGCGCTCCCCGTCGCGGACCGGGTCGCCGATCTCCTGGGCCGCATGACGCTGCCCGAGAAGGTCGGCCAGATGCTCCAGCTCAACGCCAAGGAGGGCGTGCGGCACCTTGTGGAGGAGCTGCACGCGGGGTCGATCCTGCACGCCTCGCCCGAGCGGGTGCTGGAGGCCGCCGCCCTCACCGCGAAGACCCGGCTGCGCATCCCGCTGCTCGTCGCGGAGGACTGCATCCACGGCCACTCCTTCTGGGAGGGCGCCACGATCTACCCGACGCAACTCGGCATGGCGGCCACCTGGGACACCGGCCTGGTGGAGCGGATCGCGCGGGCCACGGCGGTGGAGGTCGCGGCGACCGGGGTGCACTGGACCTTCTCGCCGGTCCTCTGCATCACCCGGGACCTGCGCTGGGGCCGGGTGAGCGAGACCTTCGGCGAAGACCCGCACCTCATCGGGGAGTTGGCCTCCGCGATGGTGCGCGGCTACCAGGGCGAGGGGCTCGCCGACCCGACCGCGATCCTGGCCTGCGCCAAGCACTTCGCGGGGTACTCCGAGACCCAGGGCGGCCGGGACGCCAGCGAGGCGGACATCTCCCGGCGCAAACTGCGCTCGTGGTTCCTGCCCCCCTTCGAGCGGGTCGCCAAGGAGGGCTGCCGGACGTTCATGCTCGGCTACCAGTCCATGGACGGCGTGCCGATCACCGTCAACGACTGGCTGCTGGGCGAGGTACTGCGCGGCGAGTGGGGCTACACCGGCACGCTGGTCACCGACTGGGACAACGTCGGCCGCATGGTGTGGGAGCAGAAGATCTACGCCGACTACGCGCAGGCGTCGGCGGCGGCGGTCCGCGCGGGCAACGACATGGTGATGACGACGTCGAAGTTCTTCGACGGGGCTCAGGAGGCGGTGTCGGAGGGCACGCTCACGGAGGCGGAGATCGACGCCGCCGTACGCCGCATCCTGACGCTCAAGTTCGAGCTGGGGCTCTTCGAGAACCCCCGCCACCCCGACGCCGCCCTTCAGGCCGAGTTCATCGGGAGCGCCGCGCACGCCGAGCTCAACCTGGAGGCGGCCCGGCGCTCCCTGGTGCTGCTGACCAACGACGGCACGCTGCCGCTGGCGGGCGGGCCGGCAGAGGGCGGAGACGGCCGGGCCACGGCCTCCGGCCCCCGTACGATCGCGCTCGTCGGCCCCAACGCCGACGACGCGCAGACCCAGTTGGGCGACTGGGCGGGCTCATCCGGCCAGGCGGACTGGCTCCCCGACGGGCAGCCGCGCGCCATGATCCGTACCGTCCTCGACGGCTTCCGCGACCGCGTGCCCGCCGACTGGACCGTGGCGTACGCGCCCGGCGCCCGCATCCTGGACGTCGGGCCCGACCCCGAGGGGGAGTTCTTCCCCGACGGACAGCCCCGCCCCGAGGTCGTCGTCCCGGCCGCGCCCGACCCGGCGCTGATCGGCGAGGCGGTCGCCGCCGCCGAGTCCGCCGACTACGTGGTCGCCGTCGTCGGTGACCGGATCGAGCTGATCGGCGAGGGCAAGTCGACGGCCACCCTCGAACTCGTCGGCGACCAGGTCGCGTTGCTCGACGCGCTGGCGGCGACGGGCAAGCCGCTGGTCGTCGTGGTCATCAGCTCCAAGCCGCTGGTGCTGCCGCCGTCCGCGCTCGGTGCGGCGGCGATCGTGTACGCGGCCAACCCGGGGATGCTCGGCGGTACGGCGGTGGCGGAGCTGCTCCTCGGCCTGATCGAGCCGACCGGCAGGCTCCCGCTCTCCTTCGCCCGGCACGCGGGGCAGCAGCCGACGTACTACAACCAGGTGCGCGGCCAGCACGGCACGCGGTACGCGGACCTCACGCAGAGCCCGGCGTTCGCGTTCGGGGAGGGCCTGAGCTACACCACGGTGGAGTACACCGACCTGGAGCTGCTGACGGCGGTCGTCGAACCGGCGGAGACCGTACGGGCGCGGGTGACGCTCAGCAACACCGGCGCCCGGCCCGCGCTGGAGACGGTCCAGGTGTACGTGAGCGACACGGTGACCTCGGTGACCTGGGCGGAGAAGGAGCTGAAGGCGTACGAGCAGGTGGCGCTGGCTCCGGGGGAGTCGCGCCAGGTGGCGATCGAACTCCCGGTCGCCGCCTGCACGTTGGTGGACGCGCAGGGGCACCGGGTGGTGGAGCCGGGCCGCTTCGAGCTGCTGGTCGGGCCTTCGTCGCGGGATGAGGCGCTGCTGCGGGCGGAGTTCACAGTGAAGGGGTGAAGGGGGTGGGGGAGGGCCGGTCGCGGTGGCCGGCGGCACCGGTCGGCTGCCCGGCCTTCGGTCACGGTGACCGGGTGGTGCGGGCAGGCTCCTCGACCACCCCTGGAGTGCCACGCGGCGGGCGGGCCGGGCGTGCGGCGCGCTGGCCGAGCACCACTCCGCAGAGGGTGAGCACGAGGCCGCAGACCTGCCGCCCGGAAAGGCTCTCGCCGGCGAGCAGGAGCCCCAGCAGCACGCCCGTCACGGGGTTGAGCAGCCCCAGCAGGCCGACCGTACCCGCCGGCAGGTGCTTCAGCCCCAGGAACCAGGCGGCGAAGGCGATGGCCGTCGCCACCACGGCGAGGTAGCCGAATCCGAGGAGCGCGGGACCGTCGAGCGCGGGCGGCCCACCCTCCACGAGGGCCGCGCACGGCAGGAGCAGCAGCCCGCCGCCGAGCAACTGCCAGCTGGTGGCGGCGAGTACGTCCACCTCGCCGCTCCACCGCTTGGCCAGTACGTACCCGCACGAGGACATCGCCATGGCGCCGACGGAGGCGAGGATGCCGATCGCGTCCACCGACCCGCTCGCCGTGAACACCATCAGGCAGACGCCGCCGACTCCGGTCATGGCCCCGGCGAGGTGCTTCCAGCCGGGCCTCTCACCGACCAGCGGCCAGGCGAGCATCATCATGAAGAGGGGCGCGAGGGCCATGATGATCGACGCCAGGCTGGTGGGGAGGCGCTGCGCCGCCACGTAGACGAGCGCGAAGAAGCCGCTCATGTTCAGGGCGCCGAGCACCAGGGACTTCCACCACCAGCTCCCGCGCGGCAGCTTCCGGCAGAGTGCCAGCAGGAGGAGCCCGGCGGGGGCGGCCCTGAAGGCGGCGCCGTACAGGGGGTGGCTCTCGGGCAGATACTCCCGCGTGACGAAGTAGGTCGTGCCCCAGGCCACTGGGGCCACGGCAGTGACCAGCGACCATTTCAGGTTACCTTCCATGGAAGCTATTATGCCTTCCATGGAAGGTAATTTTCCGGCCGAGGCTCCGGACGGCCCGGCCGAAGCTGCGAAAGCCCCGGCAGAGGTCCCGGACGCCCCGGCCGAAGCCGCTGAGGGCCCCGCTCCGGACCATGTGGCGCGCATCCAGGCCGAGTGGGCGCGGGAGCGCCCGGACGTGGACGTCTCCCCGCAGGCCGTCATCGGGCGTCTGCACCGTCTGGGCCACCTCCTGACCGCCCGCCTCGGCGTCGTCTACAGCGCCCACGGCCTGTCCGAGGGTGAGTTCGACGTCCTGGCCGCGCTGCGCCGGGCCGGCGAGCCCTTCGAGCGGGCGCCGGGTGAGCTGGCCGCGCACACGATGGTCACCACGGGGGCGATGACCAAGCGGATCGACCGCCTTCAGCGCGCCGGCCTGGTGACCCGGCGCCGCTCGGCGGCCGACGGCCGGGGCCGGGTGGTGGCGCTGACCCCGGCGGGCCGGTCCCTGATCGACCGGGCGTTCGCCGAGCACATGCGCAACGAGCGGAACCTGCTGGACGTACTGGAGCCACGGGAGGCGGCGGAGCTGGAGAGGCTGCTTACGGGGTGGCTGGCGCGGGTGGAGCCGCCGGGGGGCGGTGCGTGACCGAAAGGGGCTAGCGGGGCGGCGGGTCGGCACCCGTCCTGTCCCCGAAGGCCCGGCGGGCGAGGTCCTCACGGAGCCGGGTGAGGCGGTCGATCTCGGCGTCGAGGACGGCGAGCCGACGGCCGACGACACCCGAGCCGGAGCCTTCCGGGGCATCGGCGGCCCCGCAGCGGGGCGGCGGGTCCTGGGTGAGGAGGTGGAGGCGGTCGGCGCAGGAGCGCAGGTCCTCGATGGTGAAGCCGGAGCCCAGCAGCTCCCGGATGACGCGGAGCCGGGCGACCTCGGCGGGCCGGTAGTCGCGCCGGCCCGACGCGGTGCGGCCGGGCGGAGGGAGCAGCCCGCGCTGTTCGTACAGCCGCAGCGCCCTGGGGGGGCACCCCGCCGCCGCTGCCGCCTCACCGATCCGCATGACGCCCACCCCGTCCGCTCCTGGCACCGTGCTGCCGCTACAACTCCACGACGACGGCCCCGAAGTGCCGTCCTTCGATCAACTCTGCAACGCCTGCGGGGCGCGATCGATGCCCGGGACACGGGTGTGGGGGAAGGTGATCTCGCCGGAGCGCAGCCACTCCCCGAACCGCCCGGTCCACTCCTGCTCGACGTCGGGGTGGTCGCTGCCGCTGTAGCCGCGCAGCGAGAGCCCTTTGACGACGACGCGGAACGTGTCGATCTCGGCGGGCGCACTGCCGCCCGCCCGCCGCGCAGACAGCTGGCCGGACAACGCCCGACCAGGGCGAAGCGGGCACCCGGCCGGGCCGCGTCGACGGCCGCCGCCAGCTGTTCGCCGCCGACCGTGTCCAGCAGGACGTCGATGCCCTCGGGTGCGGCTGCGGCGAGCTGGGTGGCGAAGGGGGTCTCGGAGCCGCTCAGGAGGACGGCGTCGTAACCGAGTTCGGAGGCCAGGCGCTCCGCCTTGCCGGGGGACCGGGTGGTGCCGATCACCCGCCCGGCGCCCAGCAGCCCGGCGATCCGGCCGGCGAGGGTGCCGACCGCTCCGGCCGCTCCGGTGACCAGGACGGTGTCACCGGCCCGGACCCCGGCCAGGCGGGTCAGGGCCCCGTAGGACGACCCCTGGGCGAGGTGCGCGACCGGGTCGGGCAGCACGTCCCCCCACGGGCGTGCAGGCGGCGGCGTCAACCACGGCGTGGTCCCGCCAGCCCTGGAGGTGGGTGACGGTGTCGCCGGGCCGCAACGGGCTGCCGTCCGCCACCGCGACGACCTCGCCGACCGCCGGCCCGAACAGGGCGTCGCCAGGGCTCAGGGCGGGGCGCGGCACCCCGTCGACCTCGCCCCCGATCAGGGTGCGCAGACCGGGGAAGACCAGGAAGAAGTGGTTCCGGACGAGGACCTGGCCCGCCGCGGGCGTCGGCAGGGGCGCTTCGACGACGGCGAAGTTCTCCGTGGTGGGCAGCCCGTCGGGGACGGAGACCAGACGGATCTCGCGCGCGGTACGGGGCAGCGGCGGGGTGACGGACATGGGGGCTCCTCGGCTCAGGATCGACGGGGCGGCACGGCGCGGCGGCTCGCGGGAGGCGTCCGGGCGGCGGGTGCGGTGACGCTAGCCCCTGACCCGTGCGTCAGGGGCAAGCCGAAGGTGAATCGTGCGGGGAAGAAGAAGCGTTTCGGCTTGACGGTGTTCCGCCGAACGGGTGTGGCGCGGCACTCCGGCGGCCTCCGGGGCGAGCACAATGGGGCGGCGGTTCGTGCAGAGGTGCCGAGGCCCTCTCCCGCACCTTGCGCTGAAGGAGGACCGGTGGCGGACGGCTGGGCGGTTCAGCGGACGGGGCCCGGTGACCAGGCCCGTACACAGGCGAGGGAACAACTGCTCGACGCCGCAAGGGAGCTGTACGGCGTCGTCGGCTACCGGGAGACCTCCGAGACGGACCTGTGCGAGGCGGCCGGGGTCACCCCCGAGGTGCTCCGCCAGGAGTACGGGACACGGGAGGGGCTGCTCATCGCCCTGCACAACCGGGTCACCACCATCGGCCTGCGGGCCATGGAGGCCGCCCTGCTCTCCGAGGGGATCGAGGAGTGCTCGATCGCGGATCGGGTCCGGCGCCTCTTCGACGCGTACGTGGGTTCCGTCACCCGGGACCCGCGCGAGGCACGGGTGACCTTCGTCGAGGTGCTGGGCGTCAGCGCGGTGGTGGACGAGCACTGCAAGCTCTGGCGGGCGCTGTGGACGGAGTTCCTCACGGGGGAGGCCGAGCGGGCGGTGGAGCGGGGGGAGGCGGAGGACCGCGACCACCGCGTCGACGTCATGGTGATGGTGGGCACGGTCCACGAACTGATGGCCCACCACACCCGCCGCTGCCGCCGGGCCCGCCCGGAGGAGGTCTCCGGCGAGCTGACGCAGCTGGCGCTGACGATGCTGGGGTCGCAGCGGGTGGGGTGAGGGGGTTTTCCGCTCGATACATCGAGTCCCTTTCTCGGAACTGTGCCGTAACGGCATGGGTTTCGCGGGGAACCGTCGAGGTAAACGCTCTTCGAGTGCCCATGAGCTGTCGCCGTCGACGGAAACGCGTTGGCGAGGCGAAAAGGGATCCCGTTCGATTTCAGGGTGAGCGTTTGCCCGGAGTCTCCTACCCAGGAGAACTCGATGAGCTTTGTGGACGGGGGCCGCGCTCCCGCGACTGCTCGGTGTGGGAGCCGCCGTCGGGGCAGGTCAGCCCGCCTCCACGATGACCGATCCGCGGACCAGCGCGGCGGCCGACGGGGCGCCCAGGTCACCGGCGCGCTCGGTCCCGTAGATCTGCATCCGGGCCGGTTCTGGTCCTGTGCGGTGCCCGTCCATCGCCCGCCCCTTCTCAGGCCGACTGCGCCAGCGCCTGCTGCCGGGCGTACGGCCCGCCCAGCCCCCACGCCTGGTGCATCGCGTCGGCGAAGGCGGCGGCGAGGAGGTGTTCGCCGGTCGGGCCGGGGTGGGTGCCGTCGTACGTGTCCGTGTGGATGTCGTAGCCCGGTGGGCGCGAGGCCAGCAGGAGCGGGGAGGACGGGGTGTCGAGGTCGGCGACGGCCTTGGCGAGGAGTTCGTTGAAGCGGGTGCAGGAGGCGGCGAAGGGTGCGTCCGACTCGGCCCGGACGTTGGGTATCACCGGGAGCAGCACCATCCGTATGTGCGGGTTCGCCGTTCGGGCCGCCGTGATGAACGTGCGGGCGTTGGCCGCCGTCTGTTCGGCGTCCGTGTAGAACCCCAGGTCTATCAGGCCCAGCGAGACCAGCAGCACATCCGCCTCCGCCTCGCGCACCGCGTCCGCGATCGCCGGGGCCATGTGCAGCCACCCCTCGCCCCAGCCCGCCAGGTGCCTGCGGGCCTCGGGCGGGAAGGACGGGTCGGCGTACGCGTGCGAGAGCGGTGCGTTCGCCTCGGGGTCGTACAGCGTCGTGCGTGGGCCGACGATCTCGTACGGGGCCGGGCAGACCGCCCCCAGGTGCTGCCACAGCCGGTAGCGCCAGGTGAAGTCGCCGGTGGCGCCGATGGTCATGGAGTCGCCGACCGGGAGAAAACGCATGGCGTCATCATGGCCGATCACGGCTGTGGCCTGCGACGTGACGATGGACACGGTGGGGTGGCTGGGAGTGGACCCTGCGGTGGACGCGGTCGCGACCGTGGACACTTGGGCCATGCGTTCGTATCCGAGCCGTCCGGCAGGTCTCGCCGTTCCCGCCGCAGCCCTCCTGCTGCTCCTCGGCGCCGCCTGCCCCGCCGTCGCCGCCGACGGGAAGCCCGACCGTGACTTCACGATCGAGGACCCCCGTATCACCGAGTCCAGCGGCCTCGCCGCCAGCCGCCTGCACCCCGGCATCTACTGGACGCACAACGACAGCGACGACGGCCCCTACGTCTTCGCCGTCGACTCCCGCACCGGGAAGACGGTCGCGACCATCACGATGCGGGGGGTGGGGGAGCCGCGTGATGTGGAGGGCATCTCCATCGGGCCGGACGGGGACATCTACGTCGGTGACGTCGGGGACAATTTGGACGGTTCCTGGAGTCATGTCTGGATCTATCGTTTTCCCGAGCCCAAGAACCTTCGCGACGCCACCGTCACCGCCACCCAGTACGACGTGAAGTACGCCGACGGGGCCCGCAACGCCGAAGCACTGATGGTCCACCCCAAGACCGGGCGCGTCTACATCGCCTCCAAGAACGAGGACGGCGGCGGGCTCTACGAAGGCCCCGCCAAGCTCACCGCCGGGTCCACCAACACCTTCCGGCGGGTCGGTGAAGTGCCGTGGGTGACGGACGGGGCCTTCTCGCCCGACGGGGGTTCGCTGGTGCTGCGCTCGTACTTCAGCGCCCGCGTGTACGGCTTCGAGGACGGCCGGCCCGGGGACAGCCGGGCGGTCGCCGCGCCGTTCCAGCGGCAGTCCGAGTCGGTGACGTACACGGCGGACGGCTCGGCCCTGATGTTCGGCTCGGAGGGGGCGCGTAGTGGTGTGGTGCGTGTGGAGGTGGAGGGGGGCGGCAAGCAGGGAAGCGGCCGGGAGCAGGGGAAGCCTTCCGGGAGTGGGAGTGGGAGTGGGAGCGGGAGCGCGGCCGAGGAGGGGGCGGGGGCGAGCCGTGATCAGGGGGAGGAGAACGGCAAGGGCAGCATGGGGCTCGGTGCGGTGATCATCGTCGGCGTGGCTGCCCTCTGGTTCGCGTTGAAGCGGAAGCGCGGGCAGGCGTAGTTACAAGGAGACGCGCGGCCTGCCGTCAGTCGCCGTTCGTCACCGGCCACACCTCGTAGTGCAGCGTCCTGTCCCGCTTGAGCCGGTGCATCAGCGGGACCAGCACGCCCTGCACGACCGGGTACTTCCGCGACAGCGTCCGCGCCGCGTGCGTGTTCTCCTTCGTGCCCGGTCGCAGCAGCCGTGCGTGCGCGGTGATCTGCGGCCCCGTGGGTCTGCCCCGGACCGTGCACGGGGCGAGCTCCACCTTCGGGTGGTTGCGCATCCGCTCGACCTTCCAGGCTGAGGAGAACGTGCGGATGAACGCGTGATCGCCCTCGACGGCGATGTTGACGGGAGTGCCGACGGGGGTGCCGTCCTGCCGGTGGGTGCTCAGCAGGACGGCGTACTGCTTCACGAAGGGGGCTAGCTCCCGGCTGGCGTCCATATATCCATTGGGGCACGGGCCGGGCTCGCTGTCATGTCCGGTCCGCTGTCCGATCTGCTGCCGGCTCCGTCGTCCGGTCCGCCGTTCGCTCCGCCGTCCGTTCCTGGACCAGGGCCTCGAAGCCGGCGATCAGCCGCTGGAGCCCGAACTCGAAGTGGTCGAAGTCGGCGCTGAAGGTGTCCTCGGACATTCCCGCCATCATCGGGTACGCGCCGCTGAGCATGGCCCGCTCCAGGTAGGGGCGCTGGCTGTCCCAGAACTGCTCGTCGCTCAGCCCCGTCTGCGCCACCGCCTCCGCCGCGTCGCCCTGGGTGCGGGCGAGGCCCTCCACGAAGCTGTTGACCGTGATGATCACGCCGATCAGCTCGGGGTCGCGCAGCCCCATGGACCGCAGGGCGGACAGGGCGAGTTCCAGGCCGCGCAGGGCGCTGGGACCGAGCACCGTACGGGCCTGGTTGATCTTCAGCAGCCAGGGGTGGCGGCGCAGGTTGTCCAGGTAGGTGTGTGCCATGGCGTCGATCGCCACCCGCCAGTCGCCGGGGGCCTCCTGGGCGCCGGTGGGACGGTCGGGTTCGGCGGACAGCGGTTCGCCCAGCACCCGGTCGAGCATCAGGTCCAGGAGTTCGGCCTTGCCGGGGACGTACCGGTAGAGCGACATCGTGCCCGTGCCGAGCTCGGTGGAGAGCCGGCGCATGGAGACGGCGGGCAGCCCTTCCGCGTCCGCGACGGCGACGGCTGCGGTGACGATCCGGTCCAGTGTGAGGCCCGGTTTGGGGCCGCGGCTGGGGCGCTCCCCGGCGCCCCAGAGGAGCTCCAGGCTGCGCGCGATGTCGCCGCTTCCGGTCGCCGTGCCGTCCGCCGCCGCTGTCGATCCGTCTTTCGCCATGGGGTCAGCGTAATGCGCCGAAGAGGATTTGGGTACGCCGTACCCGTATCGAAGTACGGCGTACCCAGTTTGGGGGACGGTGTACTCAGTTGGCTTCCGGTCGGTCGGAGAAAGCAGGGGGTTGCTCCATGTCCATGTCCAAGTCCATGCCTGAAATCAGGTCCAGGTCCGCGTCCGGGTACGCGGTGCTCGCCGAGGGAGTGGTGAAGCGGTACCGGGTGAAGGGCGGGGTGGAGAAGCGGGCGCTCGACGGATTCGACCTCGCCGTCCGCCCCGGCACCGTCCACGGTCTGCTCGGCCCGAACGGGGCCGGGAAGACCACCGCCGTACGGGTCCTCGCGACCCTCCTGCGGTTCGACGGCGGCCGGGCCGAGGTGGCCGGGCTCGACGTGGGGCACGAACCCCGCCGCGTACGGAGCAGGATCGGGCTCACCGGTCAGTACGCCGCCGTCGACGAGGGCCTCACCGGACGGCAGAACCTGGAGATGTTCGGGCGCCTCTTCCACCTGGGCAACCGCGGGGCCCGGCTCCGCGCGGGGGAGCTGCTCGACCGGTTCGACCTGGTGGAGGCGGCCGACCGGAGCGCCAAGGAGTACAGCGGCGGGATGCGGCGCCGGCTCGACCTCGCCTCCTCGATGATCCTCTCGCCCGAAGTGCTCTTCCTGGACGAGCCGACGACCGGGCTCGACCCGCGCGGCCGGGGAGAGGTCTGGGACGCGGTCCGGGCGCTGGTGGCGGGCGGCACGACGGTGCTGCTTACCACGCAGTACCTCGACGAGGCGGACCGGCTCGCCTCGCACATCACCGTCATCGACCGGGGGCGGGCCATCGCCGACGACACCCCGGACGCCCTGAAGAACCGCGTCGGCGGCGACCGGATCGAGGTCGTCGCCGCGGACGGGGGCGACCTCGCGGCGGTGGCGAAGGTCGTCGGCCGGGTGGCCGGGGGCGGGCTCGTCCTCACCGACGACACCACCCGCCGGGTGCACGCCCAGGTCGCCGACCGGGTCGCCGCGCTGACCGAGGTGGCCCGGAGCCTCCAGGACGACGGGATCGCCGTGGAGGACATCGGGCTGCGCAGGCCGAGCCTGGACGACGTGTTCCTGCGCCTGACCGGACATGGCGCGGACGCCTACGACCCCGAGCAGCACCACGACGCACGAGAGGTGGCGGCAGCGTGACCACGCTCGAACAGAACCCCGCGACGACCGGCGCGGGCCGCGACCACGGCCTCGCCTACTGGGCGGTCTCCGACTGCTGGAACATCACCCGCCGCGTCCTCACCCACTACCAGCGCCACCCCTCCGCCATCGTCTGGCAGCTCGGCTTCCCGATCCTCTCCGTCCTGCTGTACGGGTACGTCTTCGGCAGCGCCATGAAGGTGCCCGGAGGCGGCGACTACCGGGAGTTCCTGATGCCCGGCATGTTCGCCATGACCATGGCCATGGGCTTCATGAACACCGCCGTGGCCGTCGTCACCGACGCCGGCAAGGGGGTCGTCGACCGCTTCCGGTCCATGCCGATGGCCCCCTCCGCCTTCGCCTCCGGACGCGGGGCCGCCGACCTGGTGGTCGCCGCCGCCGAACTGACCATCCTGGCCGTCACCGCGCTGCTGATCGGCTGGCGCGCGGGCGGTGGGGTGATGGCCGCCCTCGGGGCGTTCGGACTGCTCCTGCTGCTGCGGTTCAGCCTGATCTGGGTGGGTGTCTGGCTGGGTCTGCTGGTCCCCACCCCGGAGGCGGCGGGCGGGCTGTACGCGGTCGCCTTCCCGCTCACGATGATCTCCAGCACCTTCGTCGCCCCGTCCCTGATGCCGGGCTGGCTGGGCACGGTCGCCGCCTGGAACCCGATCTCCTCGACCGCGACCGCCACCCGCGAACTGTTCGGCAACCCGGTGGCCGGCGGCGGGACCTGGGTGGAGGAGCACGCCCTGCTGATGGCCGTGGTGTGGCCGGTGGTGATCACGCTGGTCTTCCTGCCGCTGGCGGTCCGGCGGTTCCGGCTGCTGGGGAGGTGAGCTGCTGGGGGCGGTGAGGTGGTGGTGGGCGGGTGAGCTGCTGGGGCGGTGAGGGCGTGAGCCGGCGGGCCGGTGAGCCGCTGGGCCGGCGCGGCGGGCCGGGAGGCCCTAAGGTTCCTCCTCATGACCGAACCCGCCTTCCTCCGTGCCACCCGCACCTCCTACGACGCCATGGCCCCCGACTACGCCGCCTTCTCCCGCGAGGAGTTGGCGGCGAAGCCGGTGGAGCGGTCCGTGCTCGCCGCCTTCGCCGAGCTGGCCGCCGCGGACGGGCACGGGCTGCCCGTCGCCGATGTGGGGTGCGGGACCGGCCGGGTGACGGGGCATCTGCACGGACTCGGCCTGGGGCTGGAGGTGTTCGGGATCGACCTCTCCCCGGGCATGCTGGCCGTGGCGCGGGAGGAACACCCCGGACTGCGCTTCGAGGAGGGCTCCATGCTCGACCTGGACCTGCCGGACGGGTCCCTGGGCGGGCTGCTCGCCTGGTACTCGACCATCCACGTCCCGGACGAGGAACTGCCGTGCGCCTTCGCCGAGTTCCGCCGCGTCCTGGCCCCGGGCGCTCCCGTACAGCTCGGTTTCCAGGTCGGGCAGGAGCCGTTGCGGCTGACCGAGGGGCTGGGCCATGAGGTCTCGCTCGTCTTCCACCGGCGGCAGCCGGAGCGGATGGCCGGGCTGCTGCGGGCGGCGGGCCTGGAGGTGCGGGCCGTGCTGTGGAAGGAGCGGGAGGCGGAAGGGTCGTTCCCGGAGCGGGCGCCGCAGGGGTTCGTGCTGGCGCGGAGGCCGGTTGTCAGTGGTGGCTGTGAGGATGGGGACATCAGCGCAACGGACTGACCGGCACGCGGGTTGACCGGCACACGGACTGAGGGGGACGCCATGGGCGCCTGGGACATCGGCCACTTCGACAACGACACCGCCGCCGACTTCGGCGGGCGGGTCGACGACGCGGAGCCGGAGAAGAAGGCGGACGTGCTCCGGGCCGTCCTGACGGCCGCCGCCGGCACCGCCGAGCAGGACTATCTGGACAGCGGGGAGGAGGCGGTGGCGGCCGCCGCGCTGGTCGCCGCCCAGTGCCCCGGCGGGGAGCCCGTCACCACCGCGTACGGCCCCAAGGACCCGCTGCCCCCGCTCCCGGCCGACCTGCGCCCGCTGGCGGTCCGCGCCCTGGACCGCCTCACCGGCGCGAACGCGGAGCCGCTCGACCTGTGGGAAGAGGCCGGGGCCGGGGCGGAGTGGCTCGCGGGGATAGCCGCTCTGCGCGCGGTGCTGGCGGCGGCCCCGGGGGAGTGAGGACCGGGGGCCGGTCAGTTGGCGCCCGGATAGCTGCCCACGGCGCCGTCGATCAGCTCCCGCACGATGTCCATGTGCCCGGCGTGCCGCACCGTGTCCTCCAGCATGTGGATGAGCACCCACCGCATCGACACCACCCGGCCGTCCCAGGAGGTGCCCGTCGTCTCCAGGTCCGTCTCCCGGATCGAGGCGTCGGCGGCCGCGCGGGCGCGTGCGTAGAAGGCCAGGATGTCGGCGGTCGTCTCGTGCGGGCCGGCCGCCATGTCCTCGGTGGCCGGGTCGAACCGGAACGGCTCGGTCTCCCGGCCGAACGGCGAGCAGAACCAGCCGTATTCGACGGCCGCGAGATGCTTGACCAGGCCGAGCAGATTCGTCCCGGTCGGGGTCAGCGGACGGCGCAGTTGCTCGTCGTCCAGCCCCTCCAGCTTCCACAGCACCACATCACGGTGCCGGTCCAGACTGACGTGGAGGCTTTCCTTCTCGCCTCCGGTGTACGGGACATGGGGGGCGGGGGCGGCAGAAGACACGGGAGGCACGGGAGGCTCGGGTGAACTCATGGGCCGCACCCTAGTGGGGTGCCCCGGGCCTCGTCCTCAGCGTTTCGGGCGGCCCGCCCGCACCAGCTCGGCGACATCGAGGGTGACCTCGGCGCCGATGGAGGCGGGCAGCGGGGCCTCCTGGCCGGGGGCGTAGACCTCGTGGCGGTCGTAGCCGCCGGGCAGCGGCTCGGTCAGGACATGGACCCGGCCGTGCTTGCGGTCGACGATCACGTAGACCGGGATCTTGGCCTGGGCGTAGGCGATGACCTTGTTGCGGAGGTCGTTCTGGTAGTTCCCGGAGGTGACTTCCAGGACCAGGCGGAAGCAGACGGGGTCGTAGCAGTTGTTCTCGATCAGGTGCTCGTCGAGGCCGGCATCCACGATCGCCAGGTCGGGGATCACGTAGTCCTCGGGGCCACTGGGGAGCCAGAGGCCGATGCCCTGGAGGACCTCCGTCTCCCCGTCGTCGAGTCCGGCGGCGATGAAGGGCCGCATGAGCTTGGTGAGCGCGCGGGCGTGCGGGCCGTCCGGGGGTGGTGCCACGGTGATGACGCCTCCGATGATCTCGACGCGATGCCCCGGAAGCTGTTCCACGAGACGGTTGGCCGTTTCCAGCAGCGTTTCCGGCTCATCGTCACAGGGGTGCTCGACTGCTGCTGCAGGCATTGCTGGCCTCCTGGAATGGGCTGGTGTCGAGACCGTCATCGTAGGGCGGGACTGCCCAAGATCGCGCTTCTGGCATATGCCACCCGGTCGGGTGAAGCCGAAACGGCCCGGCACACCGCGTGGGTGCCGGGCCGTCTCCGTACAGCGGTGAAGCCGGTAGGGGCTACAGCTTCTCGATCACGTAGTCGACGCATGCCGTCAGCGCCTGCACGTCCGCCGGGTCGATCGCCGGGAACATCGCCACGCGCAGCTGGTTGCGGCCCAGCTTGCGGTACGGCTCGGTGTCCACGATGCCGTTGGCGCGCAGCACCTTGGCCACCGCCGCCGCGTCGATCTCGTCCGCGAAGTCGATCGTGCCGATGACCTGCGAGCGCTTCGCCGGGTCCGTGACGAACGGGGTCGCGTACTTGGACTCGTCGGCCCAGCCGTAGAGGTGGCCGGACGAGGCGGCCGTGCGGCCCGTCGTGAAGTCCAGGCCGCCCTGGGTGTTCATCCACTTCAGCTGCTCGTTCAGCAGGAAGAGGGTGGACAGCGCCGGGGTGTTGTACGTCTGGTTCTTGAGGGAGTTGTCGATCGCCGTCGGGAGCGAGAAGAACTCCGGGATGTGCCGGCCCGAGGCGTGGATCCTGGCGGCGCGCTCCAGGGCGGCCGGGGAGAACACGCCGATCCACAGGCCGCCGTCGGAGGCGAAGGACTTCTGCGGGGCGAAGTAGTAGACGTCGGACTCGGTGATGTCGACCGGCAGGCCGCCCGCACCGGAGGTCGCGTCCACCAGGACGAGGGAACCCTCGTCGGCGCCCGCGACGCGCTTGACGGGCGCCGCGACACCCGTGGAGGTCTCGTTGTGGGTGAAGGCGTAGACGTCGACGCCCGCCTCGGCCTGCGGGTCCGGGTGGGTGCCCGGGTCGGAGGCGATGACGGTGGGGTCGGACAGCCAGGGCGCGAGCTTCGCGGCCTTGGCGAACTTGGAGGAGAACTCACCGAAGTTCAGGTGCTGGGACTTCGACTCGATCAGACCGTGCGTCGCGATGTCCCAGAAGGCGGTGGAGCCGCCGTTGCCGAGGACGACCTCGTATCCCTCGGGGAGGGAGAAGAGGCTGCGCACACCGTCGCGTACCTCGCCGACCAGGTTCTTGACCGGGGCCTGGCGGTGGGACGTACCGAGGAGAGAGGTGCCGGTGGCGGCCAGCGCGTCGAGCGCCTCCGTCCGCACCTTGGAAGGACCGGCGCCGAAGCGTCCGTCGGCGGGCTTGATGTCAGCGGGAATCTGGATGTCGGCCACGAGCCGGAGCGTAGTCCCTCGGTGGCGCGGCTTCGTAACCGTGTCCGTTCGATGAGACGTGTGCTCCGACCCGTGGACGCCGTCCACGAGGGGCGGTCGGGCCTCGTGGCCCGACCCCGCGCGGCGTGGATCTACGCGTCGTGGCCGAACGGGCAGCCCAGCTCCACCGGCAGCTCGTACAGGTCGTTCTGGGTCACGATCGGCTTGTTGCGCAGCTCGGAGGCCGGTACCGCCAGTTCCAGCTCCGGGAAACGCTCGTAGAGGGCAGGCAGTGCGATGCCCGCCTCCAGGCGGGACAGGGCCGCACCCGGGCAGACGTGCGGGCCGTGGCCGAAGGCGATGTGGCGGTTCGGGGTGCGGGTGGCGTCGAACTCGCCCGCCGTCGGGCCGTACTGCTCCTCGTCCCGGCCCAGCGCGCCGAACGAGATGATCAGGCCCTCGCCCTTCGGCAGGATCCGGTCGCCGACCTCGATGTCCTCCGTCGCGAAGCGGATCAGGACGTGCGAGGTCGGGGTGTTCCAGCGCAGCGTCTCCTCGATCACGCCGTCCCACCCGATCTCCCCGTTCAGCACCTGCTTGCGCTGTTCGGGGTGGGTCTGGAGCGCCTCCACGACGTTGACGATCAGGCTGATCGTGGTCTCATGTCCGGCGGCGATGATCAGCTGCAGCGTGTTGACGATCTCCTCGTCGGTGAGGTGGTCACCGTTATCGGAGGCCGCGATCAGGGCGCTGGTGAGGTCGTCGCCCGGGTTCGCCCGCTTGGCGTCGACGATCTTCGTGAAGAGGGCCCCGAGGTCCGCCATCATCTGCGGGACCTCCTCCGGCGGCGTCTGCGTCGAGAAGAACTTCTCGAACAGCTCCTTCAGCCGCGGGTGGTCCGCCGCGTCCACACCCATCAGCTCACTGATGACGTTCATGGGGAGGGGGTAGGCGAACTCCGCCTTCAGATCCACCGGCTGCCCGGCCGGGAGGGCCGCCAGCCTCGCCAGGCTCGCGCCGGTGAGGGCCTCGATGCCCGCCCGCAGCCGCTCCACCCGCTTCACCGTGAGCGCCTGCGCCACCAGCGTACGGAGACGGCGGTGGTCGGCCCCGTCGACCGTCAGCATCGAGCGGCCCGGGTTGGCCAGGCCGATCAGCGGCCAGTCCATCGGTATCTCGCCGCGCTGCCAGGCACCCCACACGTTGATGTCCTTGACCACCCGGCTGTCGGTGAGCAGCGCGCGGGCCTCCGCGTGGCGGGTGACCGCGTAGACGTGCACCCCGCCCGGCAGCTCCACCTCGGCCAGCGGCCCGGCGGCCCGCAGCGCGGCGCTCTCGCCGTCGAGGTCGGTGACGAACGGGTCGAGCGCGATGCGGGTCATGCGGGGCCTCCGAAGCTTCCGGGTCTGCCGAGGGCGGGAGTGGGCGTGAAGAGCACCGGCAGGTCCGTCAGACCGCGCAGCCACGGCGACGGGCGTCGGGTGAGCTGCTCGGCGGGGACGGCGAGGTCCACGTCCGGCAGCCGGTCCAGCAGGACCTCGATGCCGGTACGGGAGATGACCTCGGCGGTCTCCTGGGCCGGGAAGGGGCAGCGGTGCTCGCCGTGGCCGAAGGAGAGGAAGGCGTTGTTGCCGCCGGTCAGCGCCGAGGCGTGGGTCCTCACCTGCGGGTCCCCGTTGGCGGCGGCGATCCCCAGGAGCAACAGGTCCCCGGCGCGGACGTGGCGGCCGCCGAGGTGGGTGTCGCGGGCGGCCCAGCGGCCCGCCACGTTCTGCGTCGGGGTGTCCTCCCAGAGGACCTCGTTCATGGCTTCCGCGACACTGTGCCGGCCGCCGGAGAGCGAGGCGGCGAACCGGTCGTCGGTGAGCATCAGGCGCAGCGAGTTGCCCATCCAGTCGGCGGTCGGCTGGTGCCCGGCCGCCATCATCACCATGAGGTCCTGGGCGACCTCCTCGTCGGTGAAGCCGCCGGGGTCGGCGAGCATCCGGGTGGCCACGTCGTCGCCGGGCTCGGCGTGCTTGTCGGCCAGCAGCTGGAACATCGAGGAGCCCAGGTGCTGCTGTCCGGCGAGCGCCCGCTCCCGGCCGTCGATCATGTCGTTGATCGCACCGACCAGGGGGTACGCCTCCTCGTCGGAGAAGCCGTAGATCCTGGCCAGGACCAGGGCGGGCAGCAGCTTGGCGTACTCCGCGATGATGTCGACCGAGCCCTTGGTGCAGAACCGGTCGATCAGCTCGTCCGCGAACTCCTCCGCGTACCGCTTCAGGGAGAACGGGTCGACGCCCTCCAGCGCGTTGCTGATCATCATCGCGCGGACGCTGTGGCGCTCGCCGACCGTGTAGAGGATCGAGGGCTGCTTGCGCCCGATCATCGGCAGCAGCGGCCAGTCGTCCGGGATGCGGTCCCACTGGTTCCACAGGTCGGAGTCCCGGCTGAAGAGGACCGGGTCGCCGGTGACCTGGTGCAGCTCGCGGTAGCCGAGGACGAGCCAGGCGGGCACGTCGCCGTCCAGCACGACCGGGGCGACGGCGCCGTGGTCGCGCCGTATGTCCCGGTAGAGCTGGACGGGGTCGCTCTGGAAGCGGGGCCCGGACAGGGGTACGGACCCGTGGGTGACGGGGCAGCCGGAGGTGGTGGTCACGGGGCGGGCTCCGGGGTCGGGGCAGCCGCCGCCAGCGCCGCCCCGGGGGCGAGCAGGCGGGCGGCGGAGAGCGCGGCGAGGTGCTCGACGAGCGTGATGAGCACGTACTTGCTGGAGGACCGGTCGCGGGCGTCGCACTCCACCAGCGGCACGTCGTCCGCGAGGTCCAGGGCCTCGCGGATCTGCTGCTCGCTGTGGAGCGGCCCGCCGAAGTCGTTGCACGCCACGATGAACGGCGTGCCGTGGTGCTCCAGGCGGTCGATGGCGTACCAGGAGTCGGCGAGCCGGCGGGTGTCGACCAGGACGACCGCGCCGAGCGTGCCGGAGAAGAGCCGGTCCCACAGGAACCAGAACCGCTCCTGTCCGGGCGCGCCGAAGAGGTACAGCACCGAGCGTTCGTCGAGCGTGATGCGGCCGAAGTCGAACGCCACGGTGGTGGACGTCTTGGCCTGTACGCCGTCGAGGTGGTCGACGGCCTCGCCCGCGCGGGTCATCGTCTCCTCCGTGTTGAGCGGACGGATCTCGCTCACGGATCGGACCATGGTGGTCTTGCCGACCCCGAAGCCGCCGACGACAACGATCTTCAGTCCGTTGTCGGTCGTCGCGCTCAGGGTGGCGCGGTCAGAGGTTGCGGAGTCCAACGAGCACCTGTTCCAGGATGTCGGGGTCGGGGAGCCGGTCCGCGACACGGGCGGTACGGGGGTGGCGGGCGCTGATCCGGCCGGTGTCCAGCAGGTCGCACAGCATGATGCGGACGATGCTGACCGGCAGGTTCAGGGTCGCGGAGATCTCGACGACGGCGGTGGGGCCCTGGCACATCCGCAGGATCGCGACGTGCTCCGACTGCATGCCGGGGGCCGGGTCGCACTCGGCGACGACGAGGGTCACCAGGTCGAACGCGGCCGAGTCGGAGCGGCTGCGTCCCCCGGTGAGGGTGTACAGCCGGTCCGGATCCTCGTCGCGGCCCGGGCGGGGGCGGGGTGCCGTCGTCATACGGCGGTGTTCTCGACGGCGGAGGTGCGCGGCGGCGCCACGAGGTGCTCGCCGAGCTGCTCGACGAGCTCGCTCATGTTGTGGCCCACCAGGCCCACGTCGGAGTCCTCGTCGGCGACGACGGCCAGGTGCGCGCCCGCGCCCGCCTCGACGATGAACAGCACGCCGCCGTAGAACTCGGCCATCGCGGAGCGTACGCCGCCGGTGCCGTCACCGAACTCGATGGACGCGCCGTGCGAGAGGCTCTGGATCCCGGCGGAGATCGCTGCCAGCTGGTCGGCCTGGTCGATCGAGAGCTCGGGGGTGCGGCACAGCTTGAGGCCGTCGCGGGACAGGACGAGGGCGTGGCGGGTACCCGGGGTGCGGTCGAGCAGCCCCTCCAGCAGCCAGTTGAGCTTCTCGTCGGTGGTCGCGGTCATCGGGTGTTGCCTTCCGGGTGCGGGGAGTTGGCACGTACCGCCCGGCTGAAGGTGCTGAAGCGCGCTGCCTGGACCTTCGGGTCGGTGGTACGGGCCGGGGGGCTTTCGGCTCCGCCGGGGGTGGCGTTGCCGGTACGGGACTCGGCGGCGGCCAGCGTGCGGCCGCGGCGGCGCTTGGGCAGCCCGCTCTCGCCGAACGCGGGCACGGCGCCGGTGGATTCGGACTCCGACTCCGTCGCCGGGGTCAGGGGCGCGGAGGTGTCCTCGGAGGCTTCGGCACCGGACGTGGTCCGGGCCGTGGGCACGGCGTCGGCGGTGTCCGGGCCGGCGGCCGAGGAGTGCGAGGGCTCCGGCTCGGCGGGAGCGGCGACCGCGGCCGGGAGCGCGGCGGCCGGGCCCGGCGCAGGCGTGGTCGCCCGGGATATGAGGTCCTGCGGCAGCATCATCAGCGCGCCGGTGCCGCCGCGGGCCGAGGGCCGGAAGGAGACGGTCAGGCCGTGCTTACGGGCCAGCCGGCCGACGACGGCGAGCCCCAGCCGGGTGCCGGACAGGTTGGTGAGGTCCTGGTTCTCCGCGGAGACGGCCCGCTCCGCGCGGCGCAGCTGCACCTCGCTCATGACCAGGCCGCTGTCCTCGACGGTGATGACGATGCCCGCCGGGACCTCCTCCACGTAGACGTGGACCTCGGCGGTGGGCGGCGAGAAGTTGGCCGCGTTGTCGAGGAGTTCGGCGAGCGCGTGCATGACGCCCTCGGCCGCGTGCCCGGCGATCGCGACATCGCTGGTGGAGTGGAGGCGGACGCGCTGGTAGCTGCCGATGCGGCCCATCGCGCCGCGCAGGATCGACTCCATGACGATCGGCTTGGCCCAGCGCCGCCCGGAACGGGCCCCGGTCAGTACGGCGATGGAGTCCGCGAGCCGGCCCGCCTGGGCGGTGCGGTGGTCGAGGTACAGCAGGTCCCCGAGCACGGACTCGTCCGTGTGCCGGTGCTCCATCTCCCGCAGGTCGGCCAGCATGCTGGTGGCGAGGGCCTGCATCCGCCCGGCCGCGTTGGCGCAGGCCGCGACGGCGGCGGACCGCTCGGTCTCGGCGCGGGACGCGCGGGCGGTGAGCCGCTCGACGGAGATGGTCAGACGGGACTGCTCGGTGGCGGAGGCCGCGGCGATCCGCTCGGTCTCGGCGCGGGCCCCGGCGGTGACCCGGGCGGTCTCGGCGGAGGCGGCGGCCTTGATCCTGGCCGTCTCCGCGGTGAAGCGCTGGGCCTCGACGGCGGAGGCGGAGACCAGGCGCGAGGTCTCGGAGGTGAACCGCTGGGAGTCGGCGGCACGCAGGGTGCGCAGTGTCCGCGCGGTCCCCAGGGTGTGGACGGTGACGGCCACGCAGACGCTCAGCAGCACGGCGGCTGCGCCCGCGCCCCAGGCCAGCGGGGTCCGTACCGCATCGGGGGCCGCGGCCACGGCCCACAGTGTCAGCGTGCCGGTGACGGCTGCCGAGATCAGCAGGGCGAGTGCGGTGGACCGGAGTGAGGGGCGCAATCGGAGTCCTCGGTGGCGGACGTGCGGGACGGGTACGTTCGTGGCGAAGCTGTACCGGCCGAAACAGGACAGTTCGTCACGGGTGCGGGCGATCATGCACAACTGGAGCTGATAGTTCCTGCTCAAGTCTTGGTCACTATAGGAGACTTGACGGTCTGTTTGGGAAGTTCTTGTGGGCTTCTTTGTGCGGCTTGATAGATTTTGTCCGTCCGCATCCCAAGAGTTCACCTGTACCGGCGGCATCCTGAAGCCATGGCCGAACAGCATCGCCCGACCGTCGAGGCTCCTGAAGGGTTCGCCGCCGCGCTCCGCTCCGCCGTGCGCGGTGAGAGCGACTTCGGGGCCGCCGCCCGGTCCCTGATGACCATGGACGCCTCCAACTACCGCCGCGTGCCCCTCGGGGTACTCGCCCCGCGCGACGCCGACGACATCGTGGCCGCGCTGACGGTCTGCCGGGAGTACGGAGTCCCCGTCGTTCCGCGCGGCGGCGGCACGTCCATCGCCGGGCAGGCCACCGGCACCGGCCTCGTCCTCGACATGACCCGTCATCTGCGCGCCATCCTCGACCTGGACCCGGCCGCCCGCACCGCCGTCGTCCAGCCCGGCGTCATCCTGGACGACCTGCGGGCCGCCGCCGCCCCGCACGGCCTGACCTTCGGCCCCGACCCGTCCACGCACAGCCGCTGCACCATCGGCGGCATGATCGGCAACAACTCCTGCGGCGCGCACTCCGTGGCCTGGGGCACGACGGCGGACAACGTGCGGGGACTGTCGGTGGTGCGGTACGGGGGCGAGGCGCTGCGGCTGGAGCAGGGCAGAGGCTTCGAACTTCCCGGCGTACGCGGAAAGGCGGCCCACGGCCCCGAAGGCGTACGCGAACTGGTCGGCGCCCACCTCGCCCTCCTCCGTACCGGCTACCCCGACCTCCCGCGCCGCATCTCCGGCTACGCGCTGGACGCCCTGCTCCCCGAACACCCCGGCGGCCCCGACCCCGTACGGGCGTTCTGCGGCAGCGAAGGCACCCTCGCCGTGGTCACCGAGGCGACCGTCCGCCTGGTCGAGGCCCCGCGCACCCGCGCCCTGGCCGTCCTCGGGTACGCCGACGAGTCGGCCGCCGCCGAAGCAGCCCCGGGCCTCCTCCCGTACCGCCCGCTCACCGTCGAGGGCATGGCCGCCGACCTCGTACGAGAGCCTGCCGGGCTGCCGCGCGGGGCGGCCTGGCTCTTCGTGGAGACGGGCGGCGACACCCCGGCCGAGGCGAAGGCCCACGCCGAGCGCATCCTGCGGGGAGCCGACGCGGTGGACGGGACCGTCGTCACCGACCCGGCCGGGCAGCGGGCCCTGTGGCGCATCCGCGAGGACGCCTCCGGGACCGCGACCCGGATGCCCGACGGCACCGAGGCCTGGCCCGGCTGGGAGGACTGCGCGGTGCCGCCCGCCCGGCTCGGCGCCTACCTCCGCGACTTCCGGGCCCTGCTCGGCCGGCACGGCCTGCGCGGAACCCCGTACGGCCACTTCGGCGACGGCTGCATCCACGTACGCATCGACTTCGACCTGCTCACCCCGCCGGGCATCGCCCGCTTCCGCCGCTTCTCCGAGGAGCTGGCCGATCTCGTCGTCGCGCACGGCGGCTCCCTCAGCGGCGAACACGGCGACGGACAGGCGCGCGCCGAGCTGCTGCCCCGGATGTACGGGCGCGAACTCGTCGGCCTCTTCGGCCGGTTCAAGTACCTGTGGGACCCGGACGGCGGCCTCAACCCCGGCATCCTCGCCCGCCCGGCCCGCCTCGACGAGAACCTCCGCTTCGAGGTGCTGCCGAAGCGCCCGGTCGACGTGGCCTTCGGCTACCCGCAGGACGGCGGGGACTTCGCGGGCGCGGTGCGGCGGTGCGTCGGCGTCGCCAAGTGCCGTACGGAGGCGGCGCCGGACGCGGGCGTGATGTGCCCCTCCTTCCGCGCGACCGGCGAGGAGGCCCACTCGACGCGGGGGAGGGCCCGGCTGCTGCACGAGATGCTCGCGGGCGAGGTGATCACGGACGGCTGGCGGAGCACGGAGGTACGGGACGCGCTCGACCTCTGCCTCTCCTGCAAGGGGTGCCGCAGCGACTGCCCGGTCGGCGTCGACATGGCCACGTACAAGGCGGAGTTCCTGCACCACCACTACCGGGGCCGGCTCCGCCCCGCCGCCCACTACGCGATGGGCCGCCTCCCGCGGTGGCTGCGCCTGGCCGCCCCCTTCGCCCGGCCCCTCAACGCCCTGGCCCGGCTGCGCCCCCTCGCCGCGCTCGCGAAACGGCTGGCGGGCATCGCGCCCGAGCGGACGATCCCGGTGCTGGCGCCGGAGACGTACAGCCGGTGGCTGCGCAGGCAACAGAGCAGGGGGACGCACATCCTCTCCTCCGACCGGGTGGTCCACCTCTGGGCGGACACCTTCTCCGAGTACCTGTCCCCGCAGGTGGGCCGGGCGGCGGTCCGGGTGCTGGAGGAGGCGACCGGGCGTACGGTGCTGCCGCCGCCGTCCGGGGTGTGCTGCGGCCTCACCTATGTCTCCACCGGCCAACTGGACGCGGCCCGCCGGGTGATGCGCCGCACCCTGGACCGGCTCGACCCGCTCCCCGGCCACCCGGTCGTCGTCCTCGAACCGAGCTGCGCCGCCACCCTCCGTACCGACCTGCCCGAACTCCTCCCCGACGACCCCCGCGCGGCTCAACTCGCTTTTTCCGTAAGCACATTGGCGCAGTACCTGGAGGAGTACGCCCCCGACTGGACCCCGCCTCGGCTGGACCGCCCGGTCGTCGGACAGACCCACTGCCACCAGCACGCGGTCATCGGGGACGCGGCGGAGCGGCGGCTGCGCGAGCGGATGGGGCTGACCGGTGAACTGAGCGGCGGGTGCTGCGGCCTCGCCGGGAACTTCGGCTTCGAGAAGGGGCACTGGGAGGTGTCCGTCGCGTGTGCGGAGGAGCAACTTCTGCCTGCGGTACGGGCATCGGAGCCGGGGGCGGAGCTGCTCGCGGACGGATTCTCCTGCCGTACGCAGCTGGACCAGCTGGCCGGGCGCCGGGCACGGCACCTGGCGGAGGTGATCGCGGAGGAGCTGGTCAGGGAGGAGCACGACGGCCGCTGAAATGCGTTTCGCGCGCTTCGGGGTGCTTGTACGGTGACGCGCGTGAAGACTCGAGTGATCGTTCTCAACGGCGGTTCCAGCTCCGGCAAGTCCGGCATCGCCCGGTGTCTCCAGGCCGTTCTGCCGGACCCGTGGCTCGCCCTGGGCACCGACACGATGGTCGACGCGATGCCCGCCTCCCTCCAGGCCTCGGAGTCGGGGATCGCGTTCGGGCCGGACGGCGGGGTGAGCGTCGGGCCTCGGTTCCGGGAGCTGGAGGACGCCTGGACCGAAGGGGTCGCCGCGATGGCCCGCGCGGGCGCCCGGATCATCGTCGACGAGGTGTTCCTCAGCGGGGCGGCGGGCCAGCGGCGCTGGCGTGAACGGCTGGTCGGACTGGGAGTGTTGTGGGTCGGCGTCCGGTGCGAGCCGGAGGTCGCGGCGGGACGGGAGACCGCCCGGGGCGACCGGACCGCGGGAATGGCCGTGTCGCAGGCGGAGCTCGTCCACCGGGGCCTGGTCTACGACCTGGAGGTCGACACCACCCGTACCGAGGCGATGGCCTGCGCGCGGACGATCGCCGGGCACGTGAGGTGAGGCGGCCCGGTCCGGCCGGAGCCGCCGGAGGCCGTGGGGCAGCCGTACGGGGCCGGGGGCCCGGGGCTCACCCCCGCGCGACGATCTCCCGGGCCAGCGCCGCCAGCTTCGGCAGGGCTGGGTGGCCCGGTCCGTCGCGGCGGGCCAGGAGGACCGGGACGCCCGGGGCGTCGTCGAGCGGCACATAGGCGACCCCCGGGTGCGGGTGCATGGCGGCGGTGGAGGCGCCCGAGACCCCGCTGCCCCGCCCGGCGGCGATGGCGGTCAGCCAGTCGTCGGTGTTGGCGACGGTGAGGGTGGCGGCGGGCCGGGTGTGCGGCGGCCACAGCTCGGGGGTCGTGGTGCCGGAGACGGTGTTCACGACGACGGGCCCGTCCGCGAGGTCGGCGAGGCGCAGCGACGTACGGGAGGCGAGCGGGCCGTCCGCGGTCACCGCCGCCACCCGGGCCTCGGTGAACAGCACCTCGGTGACGAGCCCCGGCGCCTGGACCGGTCCGCGCAGCAGCGCCGCGTCGACCTCGCCCCGGGTGAGCCCGGCAGTGCGGTCGTCGATCCGGAGCAGCTCCAGCGGGGTGGCCGGGTGGCGTTCCTGCCAGGTCCGCAGGAGCGGTGTGGTGTACGGGCCGAAGGCCGACCAGGCGTGCCCGAGCCGCAGGGGCCAGTGGCGCAGCCGCCCGGTGTCGAGCGCCTCGTCGAAGGCGGCGACCGCGGCGGCGGCCTTGTCGCGGAAGGCGACGCCCTCGGGGGTGAGGGCGAGGTGGTGGGTGGAGCGGTCGACGAGCCGGAGGCCCAGGTGGCGTTCCAGGGCGGCGAGGGTGCGGGAGACGGCGGGCTGGGTGAGGCCGAGGTGTGCGGCGGCCCGGGTGACGTTGCCCTCCTCGGCGACGGCGAGGAAGGCTCGCAGATGGCGGAGTTCGACGGCCTTGGAGGGGGTCGCCGGGCGTCCTGGGCGGGCCGGGCCCGCCGGGTCTTCGGGGCGGCTCATGCAGGGCGTTCCGCTGGGCTCATGCGTCCGGAGCATAACGGGAGCCCAGAACTCATTTCACGGGACGCGCGCGGGTCCCTAACGTGGAGCCTGGACCGCCGCCGGCGCGGCACACCGTTTCGTACCTCCTTCGTACCTCCGGAAGGCCGCCCGTGAACGTCCAGCGCAGTGCCGCAGAGCCGGCGGCCGCAGCCGTCGCCGTACCCGAGGCGGTGTCCGCCCTGGACGGTGCCGGGCAGGAGGCCGGGCACGGGACGGGTTCCGGGCAGGGGAGCGGGCGCCGGGCTGCGCTGGTGCCCATCGTGCTGGTGGTCGGGGGCGGCCTCTCCGTCCAGTTCGGCTCGGCCGTCGCGGCGCTCCTGATGCCGAAGGCGGGGGCGCTGGGTGTCGTCACGCTCCGGCTGGTGGCGGCCGCGCTGATCCTGCTGGTGGTGTGCCGGCCGAAGCTGCGCGGCCACTCGCGCGCCGACTGGGGCACGGTGGTCGCCTTCGGCGTCGCGATGGGCGGTATGAACACGCTGTTCTACCAGGCGCTGGACCGCATCCCGCTCGGTATCGCCGTCACCCTGGAGGTGCTCGGCCCGCTCGCGCTCTCCGTGTTCGCCTCGCGCCGCCTGATCAACGTCCTGTGGGCCGGGCTCGCCCTGGTCGGCGTCGTCCTGCTGGGCGGCGGGGGCTTCGACCGTCTGGACCCGGTGGGTGCGGCGTACGCGCTGGCGGCCGGCGGGATGTGGGCCGCGTACATCGTGTTCAGCGCCCGCACCGGCCGCCGCTTCCCGCAGGCGGACGGCCTGGCCCTGGCGATGGTGGTGGCCGCGGTCCTCTCGCTGCCCCTGGGCATCTGGGAGTCCGGGGCGAAGCTCACGGTCCCCTCGACCCTCGCGCTCGGCGCGGCGGTGGCGGTCCTGAGCTCGGCCCTCCCGTACACCCTGGAACTCATGGCCCTGCGCCGCCTGCCCGCCTCCACGTTCGCGGTCATGATGAGCCTGGAACCGGCGATCGCGGCCACGGCGGGCTTCCTCATCCTGAACCAGGCCCTGTCCACGACGGACGCCCTCGCCATAGCCCTGGTCATCGGGGCGAGCATGGGCGCGGTACGCAGCCGGACGGGGGCGCGGCGGAAGGGCTGAGGGAGGGGCGCCGGGGCCTCAGCCGTCGGCGGGCAGAATCCGGAAGGCGTCCAGTCCCCGGGTGAGGGGGGCCATGGCCCGGAAGTCGCGCTGGTCCAGGGTGAAGATGCGGTCGGTCCGATAGCGGTCGGCGAGGACCACCCCGACCGCGTCGGCCAGGTCCAGCCGCAGGCCCTCGTACTTCCGCCGGACTTCCTGGGCGGTACGCAGGTCCGTGAGCTTGAGCTCGGCGAGGCGGTACTGGCCGTCGTCCATGCGGGAGTTCAGCGCCTCCATCACCTGCATCGCCGCCGGGAACCCCAGGTCGCGATGGACCAGCTGATCCAGCTCGGTGACAACCAAGGGCGAGATGGCCAGTCTCTCGTTCTCCAGGATCCGGGCTGCGTCGGAATGCTCCGCCTGCGCGGCGTCGAAAGCGGCGTAGAGGGCGGAGGTGTCGGCGACGATGATCAACGGCGTGCGGCCCGTTCCTTGATGTGTTCGTAGACCGACTCGTCCATCTCGTCAGGTGTGAGGGGGCGCCCGCTGTCGAAGACCGGCAGCTCCCGACTGCGCTTCGGCCGTTCCGCGTGGTCCAGCAGCAGGGCGATGCCGCGCCGGATGAGCTCCGCCTTGCTGACGCCGGTCGCGGCCGATTCGGCGTCCAGTCGCACTTCCAGTTCTTCCGGAAGGTACACGGTCGTCTTTATCATTGTGCCACCTTACCACCCTGCCCTACGTAGGGCAGGGTGAGAACTTCGGTCGCGCCGGTCACCACGTGCACGGCGCCCGGAGGTCGGTGATGGAGTCGGCGAGTTCGGCCGGGTGGGCGGGCCACCCCGTCCGGTGCCAGTGCTCGATCCGCCAGGAGAGCCGGCGCGGCCACAGCGGGGTGGCGGGCAGCTCCGCCACGGGGATCCAGACGGGGGTGCCGCCGTGGGTGTCCAGCGTCTCGTGAGGGCCGATGCGCCCCTCGGCCGTCATGAGGAAGTAGTGCTCGTACCGGCCGCCCTTCCAGACCCGCGCCACCTCCCGCCCGACGCTCCCGAGGAGCCCGGTCTCCTCGCGGAGTTCCCGTACGGCGGCTTCCCCGGCCGTCTCGCCCGTCTCGACCCCGCCGCCGGGGATCTCGTAGTACGGGCCGTCCTCGTCCGGGTCCTTGAAGCGGATCAGCAGCAGATGCCCGTCCCGGATCAGGATCGCCCCGGCCCGGACCCGTACGGGAGGAACGGCGGACGGATCGTCCACCTCCACCGCCCCGGTGGGCCCGGCACCCTCCGCCCAGGCCCGCAGGACGGTCTCCGCCGTGCCGACCGGCCAGATGCGGGCGTGCAGGGCCTCGTCCAGGGAGAGCGCGTGCGGCGGGCCCGAGGGTGTGGCCGTACCGGGGAACGCGTAGCGGACGGGCCCCGCGTCGCGGTGCTCCTCCAGGACGAGCCGGTCGCCGTCGAAGCGCGGTTCAACCAGGTGGGGTTCGGCAGTCATCGGCGGAGGTTAGCAGCGGGGCGGAACGTCACACCGGCGCCGGGAACGAGAACCGGACACCGGTCAGCCGCTCCGACACCTCCCACAGCCGCCGCCCGGTCTCCGCGTCGGTCGCCGCCGGGGCGAGCGCCACCCGCGCGGGTCCTCCGCGCAGTTTTCCGCGGCCGTCCGGGCCGATGAGCTCGCCGCCCCGGACATCCGGCCCGGTCGCCGCGTAGAGCTGCGGGAGCGCACCGGCGTCGGGGCGCTGGGCCAGGGGGAGCAGGACTCGGCCGAACAGCAGCTTCACCAGGCCGGTCGGCGCAATCGTCTGCAGATTGGTGGCGGTGTGGCCGGGGTGCGCGAGCACGCTGTGGACCGGGCTGCCGGACGCGGCCAGCCGCCGGTGCAGCTCGTGCCCGAAGACGGTGTTGGCGAGCTTGGACCGGTCGTGGAAGACCATCGGCTTGTAGGCGCGTTCGCCGTTCAGCCCGTCGAAGTCGAGGTGCGCCTTGCGGTGGTTGACCGAGGTCACCGTCACGACTCGCGGGTCCCGCCCCTCGGCCGGCAGGTCGAGCAGTAACCCGGTAAGCGCGAAGTGGCCGAGGTGGTTGGAGGCGAACTGCAGCTCATGGCCCTGCGCGCCGGCCGAACGCGGCGGTGCCATCACCCCGGCGTTGTCGACCAGCAGGTCCAGCCGGGAGCGGTCGGCGTGCAGCGCGTCAGAGAAGGCCCGTACGGAGTCGAGGTCGGCCAGGTCCAGCCGGCGCACCTCCAGGTCCGCCCCCGGCTCGGCGGCCGTGATCTCCGCGACGGCCCTGCGCCCCCTCTCCTCGTCGCGCACGGCGAGGATCACGCGGCCGCCACGGCGGGCGAGAGCGCGTGCGGTCGCCAGGCCGAGGCCGCTGCTGGCTCCGGTGACGACGGAGACGAGGCCGGACCGGTCGGGGATCTGCTCGACGGTCCGGCGCTGCTTCGGTGTCGCGTTCTGTGTCATGCGGCATGCGGTGTCGTCCGTGACACCAAGTGCCAAGAAGTTACCGGGTGCCAAATACGGCATCGCGCTACGACGGCGGATGTGAGCGCCCGCCCCGAAGTGACCATGGCCCAGCGCAAACGCCAGCTCGTCTCGGACGAACTGACCGAAGCCGCAATCCAGTTGATGGCGCTGGAGGGCTTCGACGCGGTCACGGTCGACGAGATCGCGGCCACCGCCGGTGTCTCCGAGCGGACCTTCTTCCGTTACTTCGCGTCCAAGGAGGACGTGGTCGTCCAGTTCCTGGCCGACATGGGCACCGGCATGTGTGCCGAGCTCGCCGCCCGCCCCGCCGACGAGCCCCCCGCCGTGGCCTTGAGGCACGCTGTCTGGGTCGCCATGGAGGCCTGCGCCGACGGCGACGACCACTCCGGCCGGGCCCTGCGGGTCGTCCAGCTGATCCTGCGCACCCCCGCCCTGCGCGCCGCTTCCTGGAACACCAGGGGCAGTGGCGCGACGACCTCGCGGTCGAGGCCGCCCGCCGCCTGACGCTCGATCCGGCGGCCGACCTCTATCCCCGCCTCGCCGCCGGGGCCGCCCTCGCCGCCTTCGACACCGTGCTCCGGCGCTGGAGCGACAGCGACGGCGCCGAGGACCCCGCCGCGCTGACCGACCGGGCGTTCGCGGTCCTCGCCCCGGTGCTGGACGCGGTCGGGCCGTCAGGTTCGTAAGGCGGTATCGGCCGCTCAAGGCCTCCCGCTCGCCCCGTGCCGGGCCAGAAACCCGGTGATGAGCGCCAGCCACTCCTGTGGCCGCTCGGCGAACGGCAGGTGTCCGGTGGGCAGTTCGGCCGTCTCGGAACCGGGCAGCGCGGCGGCGAGTGCGCGTTGCAGGGTGGGGGAGACGAGTGGGTCGGCCGCCGTTACGATCACCAGGGTGGGGGTGGCGATTCCGGCGAGATCCTCCCGTACGTCGACCCGCCGGACCAGCTCCACCTGATCACCGGTCCCGGGCGGCACGGTCGCCGTGATCTGCTCGGCGGCGGCCCGCACCTGATCGGGCGTGAACGTGGCCAGGGCCGGTTCGCCCAGGGCCATCAGCTGGACGAACTCGCCGAGCAGGTGGGGGTCGTCCACCGCGAGGAGCTGCCGCCAGACCGAGGCGGCCAGGTCCGTCCGCGTGTCGGCGTACGCGAACGTCGCGCTCAGCACCAGCGCGTCGACCCGCTCGGGGTGGCGGGCGGCGACCCGGATCGCGACCGGGCCGCCCAGGGAGTACCCGCTGACCGCGAACCTGTCGATCCCCTCCGCGTCGGCCGCCGCCACCAGCTCGTCCGCCAGGGTGTCGAGGTCCAGCGGCGTGAAGGAGCGGGGTGAGGCGCCGGACCCCGGATAGTCCACCCCGACGACGGTGTGCCGGGCGGCGAGCCCGCCCAAAATCGGGCCGTAGTTGGCCTCGACGCCTCCTCCGGCGCCGTGCGCGAGCAGGAGCCCGGGGCCGGAGCCGCGCACTGTGCGGGCGAGGGGGGCGGCTGGGGTGGCCGGGGTGGCTTCGTGGGTGCTCGTCATGGCGGAATCCCCTGGTGAGTGAGTGAGCGAGTGGGTGGCTTGGATGGCGACGCCTCCCAACTTTAGCGATCGCTAAAGCAAGCCATGCCCCGGACCGTAGCACTGATTCTTTAGCGATCGCTACAACTGGCGTAGAATGCTGTCGTGAGCAGCGAATCGACCCCCGCCGGGCCCCAGCCCGAGCCCGCGCCCGGCGCCGAGCCCGCGCCCCGGGCCCGGCGCCCCCGCCGTGCCTTCGACCGGGACGCCGCCCTTGCCGTCGCGCTCCGCGAGTTCTGGACGTACGGGTACGAGCCCACGTCGGTCGCCTCGCTGACCAAGGCGATGGGGATCAACCCGCCCAGCCTCTATGCCGCGTTCGGGGACAAGCGCCAACTGTTCTCCGAAGCCGTTCAGTTGTACTCCCGGACCTACGGGTCCTCGTCGCTGGAGGGCCCGGATGCCAGGACCGCCCTCGCCCGGGCGCTCAAGCACCTCGCCGCCGACTACACCGACCCGAGCCACCCGCCGGGCTGCTTCGTCATCACCGCCGCGGCCAACGGGGGGCCCGGCTCCGAAGGGGTGAAGAGCGAGTTGCGGGCGATGCGGGAAGCCACCAAGGCGCTGTTCGCCGCCCGCATCCAGGCCGACATCGACGCGGGGCTGCTGCCCGGCGGCACCGACGCCGAGGGCCTCGCCACCTTCTACGCGGCCGTCGTCCAGGGCATGAACCAGCAGGCATGCGACGGGGTGGGGCGGGAGGCGCTGGAGCGGGTGGCCGACGTGGCGATGGCGGCCTTCCCTGAGCCGGAGGGGCGCTGACGGGTTTTACCGTCCGTGCCGGCGGGGGCCGGGCAGAAAATCATGCAAGCGTGCTTGATTGTTTCTCGGACCACTGCCATGCTCCTGGGCACCACACCCGGTCCCGAGGGGAGCGCACGTGTCCGATGTCGCAGCGGTGGTCGACGATCTGCGCGAGGAGAGCGACGAACTCGACGTCCTGGTGGGGGTGCTGGAGCCCGGCCGGTGGGCCGACCTGACCCCCGCCGAGGGGTGGACCGTCGCCCATCAGATCGCCCATCTCGCCTGGACCGACGAGGTCGCGCTGCTGGCGGCCACCGAGCCGGACCGGTTCGGCGACGAGGTGGCCAAGGCCCTCGCCGCCCCCGAGTCCTTCGTCGACGAGGCGGCCCGGGCCCTGGTCGACGCCCATGCCCCGGACGCCCTGCTCGCCCGGTGGCGGGACGGGCGGCAGCGGCTCGGGAAGGTGCTGCGGGACGCCCCGGCGGGGACCAGGATCCCCTGGTACGGGCCGCCGATGAGCGTCGCGTCCATGGCGACCGCCCGGCTGATGGAGACCTGGGCCCACGGCCAGGACATCGCCGACGCCCTCGGAGCCACCCGGGCCCCCACCGCCCGGCTGCGGCACGTCGCGCGGATCGGGGTGCGGGCCCGGAACTACGCCTACGCGGTGCGGGGCATCACCGCGCCCGAGACCGAGTTCCGCGTCGAACTCCACGCACCGGCAGGCGAGTTGATTGCGTACGGCCCGGAGGGTGCCGCCCAGCGCGTCACCGGACCGCTCCTCGACTTCTGCCTCCTGGTCACCCAGCGCGCCCACCGCGCCGACCTCGCCGTCACCGCCGAGGGGCACGAGGCGGACCAGTGGCTCTCCATCGCCCAGGCCTTCGCCGGACCCCCCGGGCCGGGCCGCCTGCCCCGCGCGGAGCGGGACGGCCACCGGTGACCGGCCCCGCGCCCCTCCGGATCGGCAACGCCTCCGGCTTCTACGGCGACCGCTTCGACGCCGTGCACGAGATGCTCACCGGCGGCCCCCTCGACGTCCTCACCGGCGACTACCTCGCCGAGCTGACCATGCTGATCCTCGGCCGCAGCCGCCTCAAGGACCCGGAGAAGGGGTACGCCACCACCTTCCTGCGCCAGCTCGAAGAGGGGCTCGGCCTCGCCCACGAGCGCGGGGTGAAGATCGTCACCAATGCGGGCGGGCTCAACCCGGCCGGACTGGCCGACGCCGTAAGGAAGTTGGCCGCCAGGGTCGGGGTGCCGGTCGCCGTCGCCCATGTCGAGGGCGACAGCCTGCCCGTGCCGGACGGGTTCCTCACCGCCAACGCCTACCTCGGCGGCTCCGGGATCGCCGCCTGTCTGCGGGCCGGGGCCGACATCGTCGTCACCGGCCGGGTCACCGACGCGGCCCTCGTCACCGGCCCGGCCGCCGCCCACTTCGGCTGGGGGCCCGACGACCTGGACGCCCTCGCGGGAGCCGTGGTCGCCGGACACGTACTGGAGTGCGGTACGCAGGCGACCGGCGGCAACTACGCCTTCTTCGGGGAGCACGACCCCGGCCGCCTGCGCCGCCCCGGCTTCCCGCTCGCCGAGATCCACGCCGACGGCTCGTCCGTGATCACCAAGCACGACGGTACGGGGGGCGTCGTCGACCTCTCCACCGTCACCGCCCAACTCCTGTACGAGACCGGGGGAGCCCGCTACGCCGGACCCGACGTCACCGCCCGCCTCGACACCGTACGGCTCACGGCCGACGGCCCCGACCGGGTCCGCATCGACGGGGTGCGCGGCGAGGCCCCGCCCCCGACCCTCAAGGCCGGGCTCACCCGGCTCGGCGGCTGGCGCAACGAGGTCGTCTTCGTCCTCACCGGGCTCGATGTGGAGGCCAAGGCCCGTCTGGTGGAAGCGCAGTTCGGCGATGCCCTGGAGCGGGGCGGTGTGCGGCGGCCCGAGGAAGTGCGCTGGGAACTGGTCCGCACCGACCGGGACGACGCCGACACCGAGGAGCGGGCCAGCGCCCTGCTCCGGCTCGTCGTCCGCGACCGGGACGCCGAGGCGGTGGGCCGGGCCGTCTCCGGCGCCGCCGTCGAACTGGCCCTCGGCAGCTACCCGGGCTTCCATGTCACCGCCCCGCCCGGAAAGGGCGCCCCCTACGGGGTGTTCGAGGCCGTCCACGTACCGGCGGGGGAGGTCGAGCACACCGCCGTGCTACCGGACGGGGGCCGCGAGGTTCTTGAACCGCCTTCCGGCACAAGGCTGTTGGTGGAAGTCGAGGAGCCGCCGCTCCCTGATCCATATCCCTCGGGCCCCGTCCGCCGCGCCCCCCTCGGACTCGTCGCGGGCGCCCGCAGCGGCGACAAGGGCGGCGACGCCAACGTGGGTGTCTGGGTGCGGGACGACGACGCGTGGCGGTGGCTGGCGCACGAGCTGACCGTGGCGCGGTTCCGGGAGCTCCTCCCGGAGACCGCCGGACTCACCGTCGTACGCCATGTCCTGCCCAACCTGCGCGCCCTGAACTTCACCGTGCACGGGCTTCTGGGGGAGGGCGTGGCCGCACAGGCCCGGTTCGACCCCCAGGCCAAGGCGGTGGGGGAGTGGCTGCGGTCGCGGTGGCTGCCCGTCCCCGTACCCCTGCTGGAGCGCGACCACGGCCACGGCCCGTCACCGGAGGTATCCGCATGACCGTCCTGCCCACCGGGCTCGATACCAACAGCCCGGAGTACGCGGCGAATCGGACCGCCCTGCTGGAGAGGCTCACAGAGCTGGAGGCCGAGCACGCCAAGGCGCTCGCGGGCGGCGGCGAGAAGTACGTGGCCCGGCACCGGGGGCGCGGCAAGCTTCCGGCGCGGGAGCGGATCGAGCTGCTGGTCGACCCCGACACCCCGTTCCTGGAGCTGTCGCCGCTGGCCGCCTGGGGCAGCGACTACGCGGTCGGCGCCTCGCTCATCACCGGCATCGGGGTGGTGGAGGGCGTCGAGTGTCTGATCACCGCCAACGACCCGACCGTACGCGGCGGGGCATCGAACCCGTGGACGCTGAAGAAGGCCCTGCGCGCCAACGAGGTCGCCTTCGCCAACCGGCTGCCCTGCATCAGCCTGGTGGAGTCGGGCGGTGCCGATCTGCCGTCGCAGAAGGAGATATTCATCCCGGGCGGGGCGCTCTTCCGCGACATCACACGGCTCTCGGCGGCCGGAATCCCCACCGTGGCCGTGGTGTTCGGCAACTCGACCGCCGGAGGCGCGTACGTCCCCGGTATGTCCGACCACGCCGTGATGATCCGGGAGCGGTCGAAGGTCTTCCTGGGAGGACCGCCGCTGGTGAAGATGGCGACCGGCGAGGAGAGCGACGACGAGTCCCTCGGCGGGGCCGAGATGCACGCCCGTACGTCGGGTCTCGCCGACCACTTCGCCGTCGACGAGCAGGACGCGGTCCGGCAGGCCCGGCGTATCGTCGCCCGCTTCAACTGGCGTAAGGCGCACGCCGATCCGAGCCCCGCCGAGCCCCCGAAGTACGACGAGGACGAGCTGCTCGGGATCGTGCCGGGCGACCTCAAGGTGCCCTTCGACCCGCGCGAGGTCATCGCCCGGCTGGTCGACGGCTCGGACTTCGACGCGTTCAAGCCGCTGTACGGGACGAGCCTGGTCACGGGGTGGGCGCGGCTGCACGGGTATCCCGTCGGGATCCTCGCCAACGCGCAGGGGGTGCTGTTCAGCGAGGAGTCGCAGAAGGCCGCCCAGTTCATCCAGCTGGCGAACCAGCGGGACATTCCGCTTCTCTTCCTCCACAACACCACCGGCTACATGGTCGGCAAGGAGTACGAGCAGGGCGGCATCATCAAGCACGGCGCGATGATGATCAACGCGGTCGCCAACTCGAAGGTCCCGCATCTGTCGGTCCTCATGGGCGCCTCGTACGGGGCCGGGCACTACGGGATGTGCGGCCGGGCCTACGACCCGCGCTTCCTCTTCGCCTGGCCGAGCAGCAAGTCCGCCGTCATGGGGCCGCAGCAGCTCGCCGGGGTCCTCTCCATCGTCGCCCGCGCCTCCGCCGCCGCGAAGGGGCTGCCGTACGACGACGAGGCGGACGCCGGGCTGCGCGCCATGGTGGAGCAGCAGATCGAGGCGGAGTCGCTGCCGATGTTCCTGTCCGGGCGGCTGTACGACGACGGGGTCATCGACCCGCGCGACACCCGGACCGTCCTCGGGATGTGCCTGTCCGCGATCCACACCGCACCGGTCGAGGGCGCCCGCGGCGGCTTCGGCGTCTTCCGGATGTGACCCGCTCATGAGGAGAGACGTGATCCACTCCCTGCTCGTCGCCAACCGGGGCGAGATCGCCTGCCGGATCTTCCGTACCTGCCGTGACCTGGGCATCACCACGGTCGCCGTGTACTCCGACGCGGACGCCGGAGCCCTGCACGTACGGGAGGCGGACCTCGCCGTGCGGCTGCCGGGCGCGGCCCCCTCCGACACCTACCTGCGCGGCGACCTAGTCGTGGCCGCCGCCCTGGCCGCCGGGGCGGACGCCGTCCACCCCGGCTACGGCTTCCTCTCCGAGAACGCCGCCTTCGCCGCCGCCGTCCAGGACGCGGGGCTGACGTGGGTCGGACCGCCGGTCAAGGCGATCGAGCTGATGGCCTCCAAGACCCGGGCCAAGGAGCTCATGGGCGGGGCGGGGGTGCCGCTGCTGGCCCCCGTGGACCCGGCCACGGCGAGCGAGGACGATCTGCCGTTGCTGCTGAAGGCGGCGTCGGGCGGGGGCGGGCGCGGTATGCGGATCGTCCGCGAACTCGGCGCACTGCCTCGGGAGTTGCTGGCGGCCGCTGCCGAGGCCGCGTCGGCCTTCGGGGACGGGGAGGTGTTCGCGGAGCCGTACGTGGAGCGGGGTCGGCACGTCGAGGTGCAGATCATGGCCGACGCGTACGACACCGTGTGGGCGCTCGGTACCCGGGACTGCTCGCTCCAGCGCCGCCACCAGAAGGTCATCGAGGAGGCCCCGGCGCCCGGTCTGGACGAGGGCCTGCGCGCCCGGCTGCACGATGCGGCGGTGGCGGCGGCGCGGGCGGTCGGCTACCGGGGGGCAGGGACCGTGGAGTTCCTCGTCTCCGCCGAGGGGCGGCCGTACTTCCTGGAGATGAACACCCGCCTCCAGGTCGAACACCCGGTGACGGAGGCCGTGTTCGGGGTGGACCTGGTCGCGCTGCAACTGCGGGTCGCGGAGGGGGGGCCACTGGACCCGGTGGTTCCTTCGCCTTCGGGCCACGCGCTGGAGGCGCGGCTCTACGCCGAGGACCCCGCGCGTGACTGGCAGCCACAGACCGGAGCGCTGCTCACACTGGAGGTGCCGGACGCACCCGGCCTGCGCCTGGACACCGGGTACACCGGCGGCGACACCATCGGCGTGCACTACGACCCGATGCTGGCCAAGGTCATCGCCCACGCCCCGACCCGCACCGAGGCGATCCGGCTGCTGGCCGGAGCCCTGGAGCGGGCCCGTATCCACGGCCCGGTCACCAACCGCGCGCTGCTCGTCCGGTCCCTGCGCCACCCGGACTTCACGGCGGCACGCCTGGACACCGGGTTCTACGACCGGCACCTGGCGGACCTGACCGCCCCGGGTGCCGGTGACCCCGCCACCGCCGCCCTCGCCGCCGCCCTGGCGGAAGCCGTACACGCCACGGCCTCCCCGGGCCCCGCCCCCACCCCCACCCGCTTCGGCGCCTGGCGCAACCTCCCCTCCCAGCCCCAGGTCAAGCGCTACCGCAGCGAACCGGACGGCACCGAGCACGAGATCGCCTACCGCACCCCGCGCACCGGCACCCCGGAGCCGTACGACGCCCCCGGCGTCCGGGTCCTCGCCGCGGCCCCCGACCGGGTCACCCTCGAACTGGGCGGCGTGACGCGCCACTTCGACCTCGCCCGGGACCGCGACCGGCTCCACGTGGACACCGCCGGAGCCTCGTACACCTTCACCGCTCTGCCCCGCTTCACCGACCCCGCCACGCAGACCGACCCCGGCTCCCTCCTCGCCCCGATGCCCGGCACCGTCGTCCGCCTCGCGGAGGGCCTGGCGCCGGGAGCCCTGGTCGAGGCCGGGCAGCCGCTGATCTGGCTGGAGGCGATGAAGATGGAGCACCGCATCCTCGCCCCCGCCTCCGGCACCCTCACCGCCCTGCACGCCACCCCCGGCCACCAGGTCGAGGTCGGCGCGCTGCTCGCCGTGGTCCAGGAGGACCCGGACGCCACCCCCGTAGCCGCATCCGCACCCGCATCCGTACCGGAGGAGAACGCATGAGCACCGTCCTCGAAACCGCAGAGCACCAGGCGCTCCGCGCCGCCGTCGCCGCCCTCGGAAAGCGTTACGGGCGCGACTACATGACCACCGTCATCCGCGAGGGCTCCCACACCCACGAGCTGTGGGCGGAGGCCGCCAAGCTCGGCTACCTCGGGGTGAACCTCCCCGAGGAGTACGGCGGCGGAGGCGGCGGCATGGCCGAACTCTCCATAGTGCTGGAGGAGTTGGGGGCGGCCGGCTCGCCCCTCCTCATGATGATCGTGTCCCCCGCGATCTGTGGCACGGTCATCGCCCGCTTCGGCACGGACGAACAGAAACAGAAGTGGCTGCCGGGTCTCGCCGACGGCACCCTCACCATGGCCTTCGGGATCACCGAGCCCGACGCCGGTTCCAACTCCCACCGGATAACCACCACCGCCCGCCGCGACGGCACGGACTGGCTGCTCACCGGCCGCAAGGTCTTCGTCTCCGGCGTCGACATCGCCGACGCGACCCTGATCGTGGGCCGCACCGAGGACGCCCGCTCCGGGAAGCTGAAGCCCTGCCTCTTCATCGTGCCGCGCGACGCCGAAGGGTTCGGGCGGAACCAGATCGACATGGAACTCCACGCCCCCGAGAAACAGTTCGAGCTGGTCCTGGACGACGTACGGCTGCCGGCCGACGCCCTGGTGGGCGACGAGGACGCGGGGCTGCTCCAGCTCTTCGCCGGGCTGAACCCGGAGCGGATCATGACGGCCGCGTTCGGCATCGGGATGGGTCGCTTCGCGCTCGGCAGGGCCGTCGAGTACGCCCGTACACGACAGGTCTGGAAGGCCCCGATCGGCTCCCACCAGGCCATCGCGCACCCGCTCGCCACCGCGCACATCGACCTGGAGCTGTCGCGCCTGATGATGCAGAAGGCCGCCCGGCTCTACGACGACGGCGACGACATCGGGGCGGGCGAGGCGGCGAACATGGCCAAGTACGCGGCCGGCGAGGCCTGTGTGAAGGCGGTCGACCAGGCGGTCCACACCCTCGGCGGCAACGGCCTGACCCGCGAATACGGGCTCGCGTCCCTGATCACCGCGTCCCGGGTGGCCCGGATCGCGCCGGTCAGCCGGGAGATGATCCTGAACTACGTCTCGCACCAGTCGCTGGGCCTGCCGAAGTCGTACTAGAACCCGCGACCCGCGGAGAACCCAAGCCGTCCGACCCCTCCCCCTTCCCCACCCCCAGGGGCGATTCTGACTCTCCACACCCGCACGGCGCCCCGCGCCTCCTCCCCGGCGGCGCGGGCTCCGCGACGACAGGGGTACTGCCATGGTGTTCCGCAGTGAGTACGCAGACGTACCGGCCCTCGACACGCCCATCCACGAAGCGGTCCTCGGAGGGGCCGCGGGGTTCGGTGACACGGTCGCCCTGATCGACGGGACGAACGGCACCTCCCTCACGTACGCCCAGCTCGACGGCTTCCACCGCCGCATCGCCGCCGCACTCGCCGACGCGGGGCTCAGGAAGGGCGATGTCCTGGCCCTGCACAGCCCGAACACCATCGCGTACCCGGCGGTCTTCTACGGGGCCACCCGCGCCGGAGCCTCCGTCACGACGGTCCACCCGCTGGCGACGGCCGAGGAGTTCGCCAAACAGCTCGCCGACAGCCGCGCCCGCTGGATCGTCACGGTCTCCCCGCTCCTGGAGACGGCCCGCCGCGCGGCCGAACTGACCGGCGGCGTACAGGAGATCTACGTCTGCGACCAGGCGGAGGGCCACACCTCCATCCTGGACATGCTGGCCTCACCCGCCCCGGAACCGGCCATCGCCATCGACCCCGGCGAGGACGTGGCGGCGCTCCCGTACAGCTCCGGCACGACGGGCACGCCCAAGGGTGTGATGCTGACGCACCGGTCGATCGCGACCAACCTGGAGCAGCTGAGACCGTTCATCCCGATGGGGGAGGGCGACCGTATTCTGGCGGTACTCCCCTTTTTCCACATATACGGGCTCACCGCCCTCATGAACGCCCCCCTGCGCTGCGGCTCCACGGTCGTCGTCCTCCCCCGCTTCGACCTGGCGCAGTTCCTGGAGGCCATCCAGACGCACCGCATCACCGGTCTGTACGTGGCTCCGCCGATCGTGCTGGCGCTGGCGAAGCACCCACTGGTGGGGGAGTACGACCTGTCCTCGCTCCAGTACATCGTCAGCGCGGCGGCCCCGCTCGACGCCGAGCTCGCGGCCGCGTGTTCGGCCCGGCTGGGGCTCCCGCCGGTACGGCAGGCGTACGGGATGACGGAGCTGTCGCCCGGTACGCACGTGGTGCCGCTCTCTGTGGAGGAGCCGCCGCCGGGCACGGTGGGCAAGCTGCTGCCGAACACCGAGATGCGGATCGTGTCCCTGGAGGACCCGACGCAGGACGCGGAGCCGGGAGCGGACGGCGAGATCCTCATCCGCGGCCCCCAGGTGATGAAGGGCTACCTGGGCCGCCCCGACGCCACCGCCGACATGATCGACGCGGAGGGCTGGGTGCACACGGGGGACGTCGGCCGGGCCGACGAGGACGGCTGGCTGTTCGTGGTCGACCGGGTCAAGGAACTGATCAAGTACAAGGGGTACCAGGTCGCGCCCGCCGAGCTGGAGGCGTTGCTGCTGACCCACGAGCACCTGGCGGACGCGGCGGTGATCGGCGTGTACGACGCCGAGGGCAACGAGGTCCCGAAGGCCTTCCTGGTCCGGGGCCCGGCCGCGGAGGGCCTCACCACCGAGGACGTGATGGCGTACGTCGCCGAGCGGGTCTCCCCGTACAAGAAGGTGCGGCAGGCCGAGTTCATCGCGGCGGTGCCCCGGGCGGCGTCCGGCAAGATACTCCGGCGCGAGCTGCGCGACCGGGAGAAGACGGAGGAGAAGTGACCCTTATTGCCGAGCTCCGCGACCGGGGAGTGGCGACGCTGGCCCTGGACTCGCCGGCCAACCGCAACGCGCTGTCTGCCGCTCTGGTGGGCGAGCTGCGGGAGTCGCTGGCGCGGTGCGCCTCGGACGACACCGTACGGGCGGTGGTGCTGACCCACACCGGTACGACGTTCTGCGCCGGGGCGGACCTCAAGGCGCCGCCGGACCCGGAGGTGTTCGTGGGCCTGATGCGGGAGATCGTGGCGCTGCCGAAGCCGGTCGTGGCCCGGGTCGAGGGCCACGTCCGGGCGGGCGGCCTGGGCCTGCTGGCGGCCTGCGACATCGCGGTGGCGGGGCCGTCCTCGACCTTCGCGCTCACGGAATCGCGCCTGGGCCTGGCGCCCGCGGTCATCTCCCTGACCCTGCTGCCGCGCATGGACCGTACGGCGGCGAACCGCTACTTCCTCACCGGGGAGCGGTTCGACGCGGCGGAGGCCGCCAGGATCAACCTGGTCACGCTGGCCGCCGAGGACGTGGACAAGGCGCTCGTCCCGGTCCTGGACGGCCTGCGCAGGGCGTCACCGCAGGGGCTGGCCGCATCGAAGGGGCTGGTCACGGCTACGGTGCTGGAGAGTTTCGACCAGTACGCCGAAGACCTCATCGCCCGAGCTGCCACGCTGTTCGCCTCCGAGGAGGCCAGGGAGGGGATGACGGCCTTCCTTGAACGACGGGACCCGGCATGGGTGCGGTGACATCCTCCAGTGTTGCGAGATCGGCTCACACGCCGAAGCAGGACCGCAGCCGGGCGACCCGGCAGCGGCTCCTGGAGGCGGCGGTGGCCTGCCTGGCCGAACACGGCTGGGCGGGCTCCACCGTCTCGGTGGTCGCCGAGCGGGCCGGGGTCTCGCGCGGCGCGGCCCAGCACCACTTCCCGACCCGCGAGGACCTGTTCACGGGGGCGGTGGAGTACGTGGCCGAGGAACGTTCGGCCGCCCTGCGCGCGCTCCCCGTGCAGGGCCGCGCGGCGGTGGTCGCGGCCCTGGTCGACCTCTACACGGGCCCCCTCTTCAGAGCCGCCCTCCAGCTCTGGGTCGCCGCCTCCAACGAGGACCAGCTGCGCCCGCGCGTCACGGAGCTGGAGGCGCGGGTGGGCCGGGAGACCCACCGCATCGCCGTCGAACTACTGGGCGCCGACGAGTCCCGCCCCGGCGTCCGCGAGACGGTCCAGGGCCTCCTGGACATGGCCCGCGGCCTGGGCCTCGCCAACCTCCTCACCGACGACACCGCCCGCCGCGCGCGGGTCGTGGCGCAGTGGGCGGCGCTGGTGGAGGAGGGGCTGGGGTAGGCCCTCCGCGGTGCCGGGTCGGCTCCGGTGCGGACCCTTCGGTGTACGGGAGCTGACGCGCGGATGAGGAGTCGCCGTCGAACGTCCGCACGGCCACAGGATCGGCCGTAGGCCGCCGTACCGCTGGCTACGTTGACGCCGTGCGCAAGCAGCAGCAGTGGTCGCAGGGGTCAGGTGGCGACGGCGCGAGCGGAAGTTCGAGCGCGAGCGCGAGGATAGATCCGGCCGCGCGGACGAATCCGGCCGCGAGGACGAATCCCACCGCGAGCATGAGGGGCGTGTCCGAGGACACCGGGCGGGCGCCCCGCCTCATGCGCCCGGCCGGGCCAGGGGTCCTCAGCGGCGGCCCCGGCTCCCTCCAGGGCATGCAGCAGACACTGGGCAACGAGGCCACCACGCGTGCGCTGCGGCGCGGGAAGCGGCCCATGGCCCCGCGGCCCCCCGCCATCGACGAGCGCGCCGAACAGGGGCTCGTGCTGCCGCCGTACCTGATGGAACTGGAGGCGGGCGGGCTCTCCACGGCGTACGGGCTGACCGGGCAGGAGTTCGTGAGCACCGCGGTCGCGGCCGTCGTGGGGCACGGCGGCGGAACGGTGGCCGGGATCTCCGCCGAGCTGGCCGGGCGGCCCGAGTCGTTCTTCGGCCGGGGCCGGGCGTTCGCGGTGGAGGGCGCGGAGGGCGGTGACGGGTTCGACGTCACCGTGAGCATCGCGCCCGCCCCCGACGACCTGCCGCCCACGTTCCACCCGGCCGCCGACCTGGCGAGCGCCCCGCCGGACCCGGGCGGGGCGCCGCTCGCGGCCGTGGACGACGCCGAGGGCAAGGAGACCAAGGTCGACGTCCAGCACAACAGCGGGGCCACCGCGAGCAGCACGGTCGGCAACTCCGCCGGCAAGGGCGCGGGCGGTACGGCGTTCGGGCTCGCCCCGGTGCTGCCGGGGCTGTGGCTGGGCGCCGCGGCGACGGGGAACGTGCAGCCCTGGCAGTCCTCGCGGGACTCCCGCTCGCAGCGTGGCGTGGCCGAACCGCGGGTGCTGCGCAGCGACAAGGGCTCGGTGGAGGTACCGCGCCGGGTGTTGTACGTCGTACGGGTCCGGCCGCAGGCGGGCGGGGACGAGCAGGTCTTCCGGGGCTCGGGAGGGCTCACCCAGCGGGTGCCCACCGAGCACCTGATCCCGGCCGGCACCGAGCCTCCGACCCTCGCCGCCTCCGCCACCGGGGCGTCGGGGCGGTCGCAGCAGGTGGACCCGGACCTCGCGCGGCGGGTCGCGCTGGCCGACTCGCTGGCCCCGGTCGGCGTCTCCGACACCGCAGGGCCGCACCAGGGCGGCGGCGGCCTCTTCGACGCGGTCGCCTCCGTACTGCACCCCTCGCTGACCGCGCCCGGAGCCCCCGGCCGCTCCCGGCTGTACGAGGCGACGGCCACCCCGACCGTGCTGGAGGACCTGCCCCGGCTGCTGGGCGGCGACGGCGTCACCGGGGACGACCTGTACTCCAAGGACGGCAGCAGCGCGGGCAGTTACCGTATGCGCGCGGTCGTCACCGGACTGACCCCCGCCTGGGGCACCGGGAAGACCCAGCTGCGTACGCATCAGCAGGCTCAGCACACCGCGACCGAGTCGGCGGGCAAGGGCCGCTCCGTGGCGGGCGGGATCGGCCCGGCGATCGGGGTCGGGGCCGCGGCCAACGCGGCGGTCGTACGGGCCACCGCGATGCCCGTCGCCGCCGCCCGCAAGGCCCGCTTCAGCGTGAACGAGCAGACCGTCTCCAGCAGGCAGGGTGCGGAGGTGCGGGGCGAGAAGGTCCTCTACCTCGGGACCGCCCAGTTCACCGTGGAGGGAACCGGCCCCCGGTCGGTCCGGGCGATCCTGAACCCGGAGGCGCGGGTGGCCACGCACTCGATGCGGGTCTGGATCGGCCTGCGGGCCGACGAGGCACAGGAGTTGGGGCTGCCGCTGCCGCCCGGGGTGACAGCGGGCGAGTTCATCAAGAAGCCGGACCCGCAGCAGCCGGCGGCGGACACGGACTCGGATACGGACACCGACTCCGAGTCCGAGGGCGGAGGGGACGAACGCCGGCTTCCTTTCGGCGCGATGGGATCGAGCGTCACGATCGGCCGGCTCGACACCGCCCCCATGGTGAAGGCCGTACGGGAGCTGTTCGCCACCGATCCCCGGCTGGCCGGATACCTGCCCGCCTTCGGCGCCACGCCACCCCCGGCCGACCTCAGCCGGGAGGAGGACGAGGCGCAACGCACCAACTACCGCGAGCTGATGGCCGCCCTCTCCGAGGCCAACCTGCGTGTGAACAAAGAACAGTTGCTGTCCACCGGCATCCGGGTCCGGCTGCGCCGCAAGACCACGATGTACTCCCATGACGTACAGCTGCGGGTGCACGGGACCATGGGCGCGACGCGCCATCTGGGCGAGATCGACGACTGGTTGGTCCGCGCCCACTCCGGAGTCGCCGCCAGCGCACAGAGCGGCCGCAGCAGTTCGCGGTCCATCGGCGGCATGGTGCTGGCACAGGCGCGGCTGATACCGGGCGTGCTCACCGGCTCCGCCCGCTACGAGCGGCAGAGCTCGGGCACCCGCCGTAACCAGGGCGGCCCCACCACCCGTACCGACGTCCTCACCAACGGTTCGGAGAGAGCGAGCGCGTTCGGGGCGGCGCTGCGGCTGAACGTGGACGTCACCATGACCTCGCGGCAGCGCAAGCTGGCCCGCGCCATGACCCCGGGCGGCCCCGGCCGGGACGTGCCGGAGGCCAAGCTGCTGTCCGGGCTGCACATGGAGGAGCAGGACGTACGCCTGCTGACGCCGTCCGAGTTCACCGTCGGCACGGACGAGAAGGCGCGGCTGGACGCGGGCGCCGACCAGGCCCTCGGCCCGGAGCGGCCCGTGGGCGGGGCGGCGGGCATCGGCGACCTGGCGGGCCTGGCCCCGACGCCGACGGCCGGGCAGGGCGTACGGGACTGGCAGCTGGTGGAGACGCTCGGCGACGGGCAGCCGGTGCGCGACCTCGCCCTGGCCCTGCTGTCCCGGGCCGCTGCGCGCGGCGAGGCGGGCCGCCAGGACACGGCCCTCGCCACGGAGGGGCTGGCGCCCCGGCTGGCGGTCGAGGAACGCTTCAGCCCGCGGGCGATCACGGCCGCGCTGCGGCAGGCCGCGTCCTCGGGGTGGGTGGTGAAGAACCTGCGGTACCCGCGCCGGCTCGCCGCGCTGAACGGCGCGGTGGGCACCCGGCTGGCGCTGGCGGCACCGCAGTTGGTGCACGAGGCCGCAGGTCCCGGGACTGAGACGTTCGTGATGGGCGGCCACCAGGCAGGCGGCCAGCAGGGGGAGGGCACGTCCAGCACGGTGCAGGTCGGGGTCACCGGCGTACAGAACGGCACCGAGTGGCGGGTCGGCGAGGGCCTGTCGGGGTACCGGTCGACGAGCAGGAGCGACGCGGAGACCTCGACCGTGTCGGGGACCGTGGAGCGCAACGCCCACACACCGAAGAAGGCCCCGCTGTATCTGGTCCGGTGCGATCTGCTCGTCACGATGGTGGCGGAGGTCAAGGTGACGGGCGGCGGCCCGTACGTGGCGAGCGCGGCGCGGACGCTGCCGGGCGCGGCGGCGGTGTGGCTGACGGCGGAGCAACTGCGGGCGGCGGGGGTGGACCTGCCGGAGTCGGCGCGGAAGGCGCTGAAGATGGAGGAACGGCGACCGGATGCCGAGCGGACGGCCGAGGGCTCCGGCGGCGGGGAGCGCGCGGAGGCATCGACGGCGGAGGCCTCGACTTCGGCATCGACGTCGACCGGCAGCCCGGCAGCCCGCCCGGCCCGCCCGGGGCCGGCGCTCGCCCGCGATCTGCCGCTGGGCTTCGGAATGATCGAGGACCTGCCGGACTTCGTCCCCCTGCTGGACCGGCTGCGCGGCAATCTCGCCATCACCGGGCAGCAGGACCTGGCGGACGACCTGCTGCCCCGCCAGCAGCTGCGGGACCGCAACGACAACGTGCAGCGCCTGCTGCGGGTCCTGGACCGAGACGGCTCCACCGGCCTGCTGGCGAGCGCGATGGACGGCGGGGTCACGGTGGAGCTGCTCGACGGCCGTAACACGCCGTACTGGGCGGTGTTCAAGATCGTCCGCAGCGGCGACGGGGTCCGGGAGGGCGAGGCGGACGACGGCCGGGACATGGAGTACATCACCTCGGCCGCCGCCCAGCAGGCCACCTCCCACGGCGAGGGCGAGACCACCGGGGTGGAGGGCATCCTCGCGGGATCGGGGAAGCCGGACGCCGGAGCGGGGCAGGTCAAGAGCGCGGGCGCGGCGGCCGGCCTGGGTGTCGCGTCGGGCTCCGGACGCCGCGGGGGCGAAGCGGCACGCGGCCAGCTGGGCATGAAGACGGTGGCGGAGGCGAAGACGGCGAAGTCGGCGAAGATGCGGGTGCCGATCGTGGCCGGCCTCGAACTCCACAAGGGCGACCGCCGGTTGGCGATGGCCGGCTCGGGCCGTACGTCACTGGTCCACCGGATCCTGGAGAGCGACCTCACGGCACTGCGCCGGGTGAGCGCCCCGCGCCGGGCCCCGCGCCCCGCCCCCGGCGCCCCGACGAGCGGAGCTGCCGGCCTCGGCGCCTGGCGGGCCGACGGCATCCCGCTGCCGATGGAGGCGCAGGTGAACGGCTTCCAGGGGGCGGCGCAGGTACGGGAGTTGGTGAACACGGCGGTGCGTGCGGCAGGCGGCGGCGACCGCTTCCGCCAGAAGGGCCAGGCCGCGGCCTACACGCTGGGCGAGGCGGTCTCCACCGAGTGGCTGATCGCGGCCCTGCCCCTGCTCACGAACGCCGGGGCCGAGCTGCCGCCGGTCCACGCGAGCGGGGCGGCGGGCCAGGACCTGCAAGCATCGGTGCACGCGCGGCTGCGGGCGGGCCGGATCCTGGGGGCCGGGGACAAGATGACGTTCGAAACCGCGGCCCAGAGCAGCCTGGGAGCGCCCCGCCCCACCCAGACGGAGGGTCAGAGCCAGGCCGAGCAGAGCAGACAGGCACGCGGTCTGTTCGGCGCCGGAGTGCTGAACGCCGACCAGTTCCGCCTCAACCAGCTGATGGGCAACGTGGACGGAGCGGGCTCGGCGAGTGGCGCGGCGGCGCACGGAGCGGGCTCGATGCCCCTGCACAAGCCGAAGTTCACGTCGGTGCTGGTGCAGTTCACGCTGGACGTACGGGTGGTGGCCCGGGTGACGAACCGGGTACGCACCTCCCGTACGGAGGTGGCGGAACGCGACCTGACGCTCCCGCGCCCGGTCGTGATCCGCATGCCCCTCCCGGTGGCGGGCCGCCTGCTGGCCGCCCACCCGACGGAGATCACGGACCGGCACGACAGGCTGGGCCTGCGGACTGCGGCGGTGCCGCTGCCTACGGGGCCCTAAGGGGCTCGCGGCCTGCTTTCACCGACCGGGCGCGGTCGCAGCGACTTGCTCAGTCGTCGAACCACACGACCAGGCGCACGTTGTCGTCACCGTGCTGTGCAGCGAGAGCCTCCATGGCTCTCCATACGGGTTGCCACTCCCCGGTGTCGGTGACGGCGTCTCTGCGGCGAAGGATGACCGATCTGTAGACCGTGTCCCGGATGAGCCACTCACTTCCTTCGGCCCATTCCCGCTCTTCACCTCTTTCGAGACCGACAGCCTCGGCGAATGCGGCGCTCCAGGCCGCCTTGCCCGTCATCCTGAGCCCGGCGTGAGTCCGGCGGTACTCGTGCAGCCTGCTGTCGGGCTTCTCCGCGGCCTCGTCCCAGTCGACCGCCTTCACCTCGGCCCACGTGATCCACGTGGCGCCGTGAACGCCATCCTCGGAGTACCACTCGGTCAGCTGCGTGAATTGCGCACTCAGCGCAGCTGAGACGTCGGGGGGAAGGCCCCGGCCCGCAGCCAGGGGGCGGAAGTTGGCGTAGTTGCGGACCCCGAAGAGGCACCCGAACGCATCGTAGTTACGGACGTCATTGAGGGAGTCGAGGTCGTGCGCGCCGTACCAGACCGCATCCCTACCGTCCTGCGACGCCCGGTACTCGAGAAAGCCGCTCATGTCCGTCCCCATGCCGGACATTCTGCCAATCCCGTCAACTGGTTTCGCCTTCCACGGAATTGACTCGCATGAGGCGGTCCCCGCTGACACGCTACCCCCATGGATCACGCAGAAGTACTGCTCATCGGGGGACGAGCCGGCGTCGGCAAGACGACGGTGGGATAGGAGATTTCGGTGCTACTGCGCGCCGAGGCCGTCGCTCACGCGATCATCGACGGTGACTTCATGGGGCAGGTTCATCCGGCTCCGGAGGGAGACCCTCACCGAGCGGAGATCGTCGAGAGCAATCTGACCGCCGTGTGGGCGAACTTCGCCCGGCGCGGCTATCGACGTCTTTCCAGGTACCCACATCGCACCGATCAGGACACCGTTGACGGGGCCCAGGTCTGGGCAAACGGCTTGGGTCCCAATGAGAACCACTCCGGCACGTCGTGATCACAGCCGGCAGCGAGTACGTCCTCGCCGTGGCCGATCAGGTGGAGAGCCATACGGGTGTGGCCGGACCGCGTCTCGCACTCGGCCTCGACAGCGTCGATCCAGGCCACCAGTAGCCCAGGTGCGTCTCCCCGGCGGGCGTACGTCCGCGCCGCGACGATCCGCTGGGCTGCCGCCTCGCGGAGCCCCTCCCACCCCGGAACGAAGGCCATGTGCGCCAGCGCCGCCGCGCCGAGAAGGTGGTCCTCAGCTTCGCGCGCCGCCTGGAGGCCCCGCAGCCACGTCTCGTCGGCTTGATCAGGCTCCCGCAGGTCGAAGAACTGGATCCTCCCTGCGCCCCGCTGTCCCGGGAGTTCTGGTCCGGTGCCCTGGTCCAGCTCCACGTCCAGGACGACGGCACGGCGACCGGCCCGTTCTGCGGCGGGGCCACGTACATGCCGATGCGCTCCCACCGCACCCCCGACCTCCACGACGTACGGGGCAAGGGGCGGGCCCGCGCCGCCGGCCTGGACCCCGCCCGGCTCCTCGATCTCGGGTTCGCCCTGTACGCCGGGGCCCGGCTCCCCGGTGTACGCCTCATCCACCAGAACACCGCCGTTGGTGTCCAGGTCTGGGTCACCCGCGAGGATGGTGCCGCCGCGACGGCTGCCACGGGGGATGAGGTGTGGCAGTACGGACCCGGGTCGCTGTGGGAGGAGATCGAACAGGCTTGGTGGAGTACGAGACTGTGGGACGGCCCGACGCCGACCAGTTCGGGCTGACCGTGACCAGCCGGGGCCAGCAGGTGTGGCTGCGCGACCCGTCGGCGGTCATCCGGCCTGTCCGGGCGTAGGCGGTACATGGGTCCTGGCCGTGCGTACGGCCGGGGCCCTGTTCGCGTGCCGGCTCGGCGGGAGAAGGCGCGGCCGCGGTCGCGATGCGTGGTCGGAGCTGGACCACGGACAAGCCGCCGTGCACGCGGCGCATTCCGGGGGGTCGTCCCCGCACGCGCGGGGACACCCGGATGAAGGTCGAGGCCTGGCCCGCGTACGGGTTTCGCGGCGATTTCCTCGTTCGACAGCGGGTCCTCGGTCATCGAGTTCAGGCCCTGCTGACGCCGTTCGCGGTGCCGTGGGCCCGCCGCTCGGTGACGGAGCGGTACATGGCGCCGAGTGCGAAGGCCTGCACCATGGCACCGATCTGTCAACGACCGGAACTCTGCCGTCTGCTGACCCCCGCCACATGAGTTGCCGTACTCACGTTCGTATCCGTGAGCCAACCTGCGGGACCTAAGCCGCCGTCGTCCACGCGGGCCCCTTCGCTCAGGGCCGTCGGACGGGGGCAGCTTGCTCACCGGGTGTCGGCCCAGGAACAGGCGGGTGCGGCTCACGGGGTGCGGCCAGCATGGTCAGCCCCTTGGGCATGGGGGTGAGTTCCAGGCTGACGCGGACGGTTCCGCCGGGCGTCGTCGTACGGAGGGTTCGCGAGCGGACCAGGCTCGCCAGCGCGACGGGCGTCAGGATCTCGGAGGCTGCGGCGCCGGGGCAATACCGGGGGCCGAGCCCGTAGGGGAGCAGGGCGGCGGGGGAGAGCTGGGGGTGGGCCTCGGGCGACCAGCGCAGCGGGTCGAACTCCTCAGGCCGCGCGTACCGGGCAGGGTCGCGACGCAGTGCGCCCAGGGGCAGGGTCACCAGGGCTCCGGCGGGTACCGGCTGCTCGCCCACGTACGTCGCGTGGCGGGGCCGGCGTACCAGGAACGGGATGCCGTGGAGTCGCGTGACCTCCCTGACGAAGCCGGCGGTACGGGGCATCAGGTCGGGTCGGACCGCATCGGCCGGGGCGTCGGCGCCCAGGACGGCGTCGGCCTCGGCCCGGATGGCCGCCTGGTGGTCGGGGTGGCGGCCCAACTCGTAGCAGGCCCAGGCGAGTGTCGAGGCCGTGGCCTCGATGCCGGCGAACAGCAGCGCCCGCAGGTCGTGCAGCGCCGCGTCCGGCCGGTTGTCGGACGAGCGCTTGAGCAGGGAGACGACGTCGTTTCCGTCCGCGTCCGGCTGGTGGCGTTCGTACACCTCCCGGGTGGCCTCGTTCAGCGTCCCCAAGGCACGGCGGAAGGCGCGGCCCCGCGGCGTGGGCACCCAGGGCCACGGCGACAGCGCGTACTTCCAGAACACCCCCGCGGACAGCACGGAACGTGCTCGTGCGAGCTCGGCCAGCGTGTCCGGGGAGATGCCGCTGTTCAGCACGGTCTCGATGACGAGTCCCGCCACGAGGCGGCTCATCTCGACGGGGATGTCGACGGGGCGGTCGGCGGGAAGCCCGGCGAGCAGGTCCTCGGTGCTGTCCCGTACGGACGGTCCCAGAGCCGTCAGACGGGGTGCCGCGAGCGCCGGTTTCATCAGAGCGCGCCGGTCCCGGTGGGCCTGGCCCTCGGACCCGGAGAAGCCGTCTCCGGTGAAGTCCCGAAGGCAGGGGTCCGCGCTCCAGGCCTGGAAGATGTCCTCCCCACAGCCGACTTTACGGATCAGCGACGGGTCGTTGACCTGGAAGGCGACCGCTGGTCCGGCCTTCGTCCTGGCGACGGCACCTGCCTGACCGAGGCACACCGCGATATTCGCCGGATCGAGCCAGAATCGCAGCGTGCGGGAGTGCGCGACGCGCGGCTCCTCCCGCGATGCCGGGCATCCCCCGGCGCCGCCGTCCTCTTCGATCATGTTTCCCAAGCCTCCTGGGCTTTCACGGGCGTCGACCACCCATGTCTCTCGCCTCTCGCGACAACGAGTCGGACGAGGGCGGCGTTACGTGTGCCCGGTGTCCGGGGGCCTGGCCGTGGGGCATGACGAGCGGTCCGCCGACGCCTGGCGGACCGTCCCCGCACGCGCGGGGGCCACCGGCCTGGGGCCGTACCACGTCTCGCCGGCCGGTCCTGAGCCCGGTGGCGATGTCATAGGGGCCTGCGAGCACGAGCCGCATGGAGGAGACAGCCAAGGCTGAAGGCAGTGGAGTTAACGACGTCCCGACCACGCCGGAGGAATGGCGTGGCTTTCTGGAGCGGTGGGACGAGCGGTACATGAAGAACGAGGCTTCCGACCAGGAGTTGGCCGACCTGCTGGACGACGACCAGTGGGACCTGCTGGAGGAGGGACGGCTTGAGCAATGGTTGGGTGAAGCGCCCTCTTCGGAGGAGGAGCTGGCGGCGGTCGAGGAGCGGCTCGGGGTGAGGCTCCCTCCGAGCCTCAGGGGGTTCTTCCTGGCCAGCAATGGGTGGAAGCGGGTGAAGGGGTGGGCGGACCTTGTTCATCCGTGCGGCGAGGTCGCCTGGATGCGGGACAGCGATGCCGGTTCCGACTTGATACGGATCTACGGGGAGAATCCCGCCAACGACGACTACGTGCAGCTGTTCCGCCAGTGCATCGAAGTTGCCGCGGGGGAGGATCTCTGGCTGCTCGATCCGACCGCCGTCGGGCCCGATGGTGAGTGGACCGCCTATCTGTTCGCACCGAAGTACGGCGATCTGCAGGAGTTTTCCAGCTTCTCCGCGCTGTTCCACGACGGGTACGCGGACATGGCCTGAGGAGGCGGAGGGTGAGGGGGAGCGGTGGAGCGAAGGTGAGCGTTCGCCGTGGTGTCGTCGGGGGGCGGTCGGCGAACGTCACCGTGTACGTGAGGAGTTACGTGCCCAGCAACCCCGGCACGCCGGGGTCGGGCGCCTTGTGGTCAGGTCACCGGCCGGTGACAGCGTTGTCCGGGAACGAAGACGCCGGGATCCCCTCGGCTCCCGCGCAGCTCCTAGTCGGTGATCGAGGCAGCACCGGGAACGGGAAGCCGGAACCACTTCGGCCCCGACGCCTCGGACCACACAAGGGGATCTCATGTCCGGCAACCGCAACCGTCGCAAGGCCCTCCTCGTCTCCGCAGCCCTCGTCGGCGGCGCCCTGCTGATGACGGCGTGCCAGGACACCGACGGGAGCGGTGGAGGGGACGCCGGGGCCGCGCAGAGCAGTTCGCCCTCCGCCGGTTCGGAGCCGTCCGCCGGTGCCGATGGCCCCGCGGTCACCCCGTCCGCCAGTGCGGGCGCCCCGGACGCCGATCCGTCCGCCTCGGCCTCCGGCGGCAGGGAAGGCTCCGGCGCCGACACCGGGTCCGGGGAGCGGGAGCAGGTCGGGCAGGTCTGTGGCGCCAACGACCTCTCCTGGAGCACCCGGTCCGAGAGCCAGGCCGGTGGCTACATCCTCGTCATGGCGAAGGCCAAGTCCGGGATCACCTGCGTCCTGCCGGCCGCGCTGCCCACCGTCGCCTTCGGGTCCGACGGCACCGAGGCCGGGCCCGCCGAGCAGTCCGTCGGCAAGGCGATCACGCTGAGCGGGGGCACCACCGCCTACGCGGGGGTCAACCCCAAGACCACCAACACCGACTGGGGCAAGGAGCTCGACAGCATCATCGTCGCCATCGGCAACGACGACGCCAACCCGGTCTCCCTGAAGGTCGGCACCATCACCGTCGACAAGCCGGTCGTCACCAACTGGCACACCGCGCCGAAGGACGCCGTTCCCTTCAACTAGGTCAACTAGGTCAACTAGGTCAACTAGGCCGGAACCCCGTCCCCGGCCTCCGGCTCCGCCGTACCCGCCGCCTCCCGCCGGCCCGGCTCCACCGCGTCCGCCGCCGTCACCCGGTCCTGCGCCTCGATGTCCCGGGTCTGCTCCGCCACCCACTCGGGGCTGATCGCCGGAGTCGCGCCCGGCACCCGGTCGCTCACGAACAGGCAGAACGGGTGGCCCACCGGGTCGAAGAGCACCCGTACGTCGTGCTGCGGCTGGAACTCCGCCGGTGTCGCGCCCTCCACAACCGCGTGGGCCACGCCCGCCTCCAGGTCCGTCACCTCGAAGTCCAGGTGCAGCATCATCAGCTGGTCCCCGGAGGAGGCGGGCCAGACCGGGGGGACGTACGGCTTCGACGTCTGGAAACTCAGGCCCGAGCCACCGCCCGGTGGGAGGAGCTTCACCCAGTCCGGCTCCTCCTGCACCGGCTCCCACCCCAGCAGGCGGCGGTAGAAGTCCGCCAGCTCCGCCGCGTCCGGGGCTTCGAGCACCGTGCTGGACAGGGTCAGGGACGGTCGGGGAGCGGTCACCGTGGGCCTCCTCGGGTCGCAGATGTGCCGGTACGAGTACCCCGTACCGGCACATCCAACATCCCGTACACCTACGGGGCCCCTCACCCCGCGATGTCCGCGAACCCCTCGATCTCGCGCGGGTTCCGCGTGCCGGGACCGACGTACGTCGCCGACGGGCGCACCAGGCGGCCCGTGCGCTTCTGCTCCAGGATGTGCGCCGACCAGCCCGCCGTCCGGGCACACGTGAACATCGACGTGAACATGTGCGCCGGGACCTCCGCGAAGTCCAGCACGATCGCCGCCCAGAACTCGACGTTCGTCGCCAGTACGCGGTCGGGGCGCCGCGCGTGCAGCTCCTCCAGCGCGGCCTTCTCCAGCGCCTCCGCCACCTCGAAGCGCGGCGCCGCCAGCTCACGGGCCGTGCGGCGCAGGACGCGGGCGCGCGGGTCCTCCGCGCGGTAGACGCGGTGGCCGAAGCCCATCAGGCGCTCGCCCCGGTCCAGGGCACCCTTCACATACGCCGTCGCGTCCCCCGTACGCTCGATCTCCTCGATCATGCCGAGGACCCGGGACGGGGCGCCGCCGTGCAGTGGGCCCGACATCGCGCCCACCGCGCCGGAGAGCGCGGCCGCGACGTCCGCGCCCGTCGAGGCGATGACCCGGGCCGTGAACGTCGAGGCGTTCATGCCGTGCTCGGCCGCCGACGTCCAGTACGCGTCGACCGCCTGCACGTGCTTGGGGTCCGGCTCGCCGCGCCAGCGGATCATGAACCGTTCCACCACGGACTGCGCCTTGTCGATCTCGCTCTGGGGCACCATCGGCCGTCCCTGGCCACGTGCCGACTGGGCGACGTACGACAGTGCCATCACCGCGGCCCGCGCCAGGTCGTCCCGTGCCGTCGCCTCGTCGATGTCCAGCAGCGGCTTCAGGCCCCAGACGGGAGCCAGCATCGCGAGCGCGGACTGTACGTCGACCCGGATGTCACCCGAGTGCACCGGGATCGGGAACGGCTCGGCCGGCGGCAGCCCGGGGTTGAACGCCCCGTCCACCAGCAGGCCCCAGACATTGCCGAAGGAGACGTGACCGACCAGATCCTCGATGTCGACCCCGCGGTAGCGGAGCGAACCACCTTCCTTGTCCGGTTCGGCGATCTCCGTTTCGAACGCGACGACTCCCTCAAGACCGGGTACGAAGTCGGACATCAGGCGGCTCCCTCAGTTCGGCGGCGGATGGGCGACGGCTCCTGCGGGCCGGCTCCTACGGGCCTCTGCGGCCACTTCCGTACGGACACCGGACCGATGCCCGTGTGTGTACGAAGGCCGCGGCTGTGCGAAAGCCACAGGGGCCCGCCCCAAGATATTGGCGGGTTCCCACGGAGCGGGGAAGCGTGACATCCGGCACAGGGCCCCATTTCGGCGGTGCGTGGTTACGGGACCTCCTCGCCGGGCACACTCGGTCGCTGCGGCAGGATGGCCCCGTGCCCACACCAGAAGGTTCTTCGGGACCCCTCCCCGACGATTTCACCATCGATCCCGCTGCCATGCGCGAGCAGTACCGCTCCGAGGACTTCACCGAGTCCGACCTCAGCCCCGACCCGATGGACCAGTTCGCCCGCTGGTTCCGCCAGGTCGCCGCGGGCGGCGTCCTCCACGAGCCCAACGCGATGGTCGTCTCCACCGCCACCCCGGACGGCCGCCCCTCCTCGCGTACGGTCCTGCTGAAGCAGTACGACCACCGGGGCTTCGTCTTCTTCACGAACTACGGCTCCCGCAAGGGCCGCGAGCTGGCCGCCAACCACCACGTCTCCCTGCTCTTCCCCTGGCACCCGATGGCCCGCCAGGTGATCGTCACCGGCACCGCCTCCCGCGTCTCCCGCGAGGAGACCGTCGGCTACTTCCGAACCCGCCCGCACGGCTCCCAGCTCGGCGCCTGGGCCAGTGACCAGTCCACCGCGATCGGCTCCCGCGAGGAGCTCATCAGCCGGTACGAGGAGCTGGCCGCGCGCTACCCGGAGGGCGAGAAGGTGCCCGCCCCGCCGAACTGGGGCGGCTTCCGGGTGGTCCCGGAGACCATCGAGTTCTGGCAGGGGCACGGGAACCGGCTGCACGACCGGCTGCGGTACGTGAGGGAGGACGGTTCCTGGAAGGTGGAGCGGCTCTGTCCGTAGGGCTGCCAGATCGGTCCTCACCTGGGAAACGCAGAAACCCGCAGGCTCTGGTTCCTCCGTGCACAGAGGAGCCGGCCGGACTTACCGGCGAGCCTGCGGGTCGGTGACTGCTTGGGATTGGCCGACGTACGGCCATGCACTGCAAAGAGCGCGACGACGGGCGTCAGCCCGCAGTCACCTCACGAGTCCGAGAAGAAATCACTTCCGGAACACCTCCTTTCTTCGCTGGCATCAGCCTAGGAGCGACCCCCGAGCCGGTTCAACCCATTTATTTGGCGAAGTGGGATGTGCGCTGGGTCACGTTCGAGTTGAATGGTCTGACGTGCAGCAATACGCGCGGTGACGCGCGGGGAAACGGCCGACACGTTCTGCGGGGGGTACGGAGTGGGTGCTTCCAGGAGCAGCGGGACCACCGACGCGCTCGGACCGGACGAGGGCCCCGGCAGCGGGCCCCCGGGAGGCTCCGGTGGCGGCTCCGGTGGCGGTTCGGGCGGGCCCGTGGATGCCGGTGACACGGGGGAGCCCATGTGCCCCGAACCGCCCGCCTCCGGTGCCGGTGCTCCCGCCGCCGACTCCGGGGCCGAGCTGCTCGCCGCCCTGCTCGACGGCATGGACGCGGCCCTCTGCGCCTTCGACGCGGGCGGCGCCGTCACCCACTGGAACCGCGAGGCCGAGCGCATCCTCGGCTGGTCCGCGCAGGAGGCCGTGGGGCGTACGGGGTTCGCGGGGTGGGCGGTGCGCCGGGCCGACGCGCACGAGGTGCAGGGGCGGCTCATGTCCGCCATGGACTCGCCGGGTCGCCAGGTCCACGAGTTCGCGCTGCTGCGCAAGGACGGCAGCCGGGTGCTGGTGCGGACCCAGTCCGCCCGGGTGCTGGGCGCCGACGGCAAGCCGGCCGGGGTGTACTGCGCGTTCAGCGAGGTGCACGCCCAGATCGACCTGGAGCGGGCCATCGCGCTGAGCGAGGCACTCCTTGAGGACGCGTCCTGGGGCGTGGTGCTCGTCGACGTCGACCTCCGCCCGACGGTGGTCAACGCGTACGCCTCCCGGGCGCTCGGCGGCGGCCGCACCACCCTCCTCGGCCGGCCGCTCGGCGAGCTGGTGGTCCAGGGGGTCGAGGAGCTGGAGGCGGCCCTGCAGCATGTGCTCGCCGAAGGCGCGCCGGGCGCCCCGGCCGAGTTCTGGGTGACGCTGCGTACGGCGGAGGGCGAGCGGCGGCGGTGCTGGCGCAGCGGGTTCCTGCGACTGGCCTCCCCGCTGGCGGAGGAGCCGGTTCCGCTCGGGGTGGGGTGGCTCTTCCGCGATGTCACCGCCGCCAAGCTCGCGCAGCAGGAGGCGGACCGGCTGCGGTTCCGGACGAGCCAGCTGCACCGGGCGGCCCGGGCGGCCGCCGAGTGCGAGGACCCGATGGAGGCGGCGACCTCCCTGCTCGACTTCGCGCTGGCCGGGTTCGCCGACCACGTCCTGCTCGACCTGACTCCGGGCGGCCTGACGGCGGGGGAGCTGACCGCGGGCGAGCGCCTGGTGCGTACCGCCGCCACGCCCTCGGACGCACCCGGTCCGTGCCTGCTGGTCGCGGGCGGCTCCATCCCGGTCCGTTACGGCCCCGGGCACCCGGCCCTCCAGGCGGTCGAGCGCATCGGCTCGGTCCGTACGAGCGCGGGCACCGGCGAGACCGGAGGGGCGGCCTGGGCGGCGGAGCGCCGCTGGCCCCGGGACGCGGCCCACGCCCTGTGCACGGTGCTCCGGAGCCGGGGGCGGACGCTGGGCGTGCTGACGTTCCTGCGCGCGGCGAACCGGTCCGCCTTCGAACGCCCGGACACGGCGTACGCGGAGACGGTGGCGGCCCGGGTCGCGGCGGCCGCCGACCTGGCGCGGGCGGTGGGGGCGGGGGAGTAGCCCCCCGACACCCCTTGCCGCCCGCCTCACGCCGCGTGCAGCGCCAGCGTCGGGGAGAGGCGGGACGCCCGGACCGCCGGGTAGAGGCCCGCCACCGTGCCGATCACCAGCGTCGCGCCGAAGCCTCCGCCGACCGCCCACAGCGGGACCACCCATGGCAGCCCGCCGGAGTGCGCGTACACCCCCGTGGCCGCCGCGCCCAGCGCCACCCCCGCAAGGCCGCCGAGGCCCGACAGCATCAGGGACTCCGTGACGAACTGGATGCGGATCTGGCCACGGGTCGCGCCCAGCGAGCGGCGCAGGCCGATCTCGTACCGGCGCTCCAGGACCGAGATGATCATGGTGTTGGCCACCCCGACCCCGCCGACCAGCAGCGCGATGCCGCCCAGGCCCAGCAGCAGACTGCTGAACGCCCCCTCGGTCGCCGCTTTCGCGCGGAGCGCCGACGACGGGTCGGTGACCTTGACGTTCTGGGGGTTCTGCGGGTCGACCGTCGCCGCCATCACCTTGCGTACGTCCTGCACCGCCGCGTCGTCCGACCGCTCGTACACCGAGGTCGGGTGGCCCTCGAAGCCCAGCAGGCGCTTCGCGCCCTCCCAGCCGACCAGGGCGGAGCGTTCGATCTCCGGGGCGAGCGGGAGCGGGGCGAGGATGCCGGTGACCGTGAAGTACCGGTCACCTATCCATACCTGCTGCCCCGGCTTCGTGATGCCCAGGCGTTCGGCGGAGACATGGCCGAGCACGACGGAGGGGTAGCGGCCGGTCGCCGCGTTGAGCCAGCTGCCGCTGCTGACCTCGCCGCGCAGCACGCGGAGCAGGTCGGCCGTCGTCGCCCTGACCGCGATCCCGCCCGTATCGCCCTCGTCGATCTTCTCGTTGCGGCGTACGGTCGCGTCCAGGTCGGCGGTGGCCCCCACCTCCTGGACCCCCTTGATCCGGCCCACCATCCCGACCGAGCCCTCGGGCAGCGTCACGTCCTGCCCGGCGAACATCGAGTCGCCGGGGGAGGCCACGAGGAGGTTGGTGCCCAACTTGTCCAGTTCGCGGAGGAGTTGTGCCTGGCTGGAGGCGGAGATGCCGACCACCGAGATCATCGTCGCGATACCGATGGCGATGCCCAGGGCGGAGAGCACGACCCGCATCGGGCGGCTGCGCAGGCCGGAGGAGCCGACGTGGAGGACGTCCCGGGGGCCCAGCCGGGCCGCCTTGAGCCGGCCCCGGCCCCGGCCTGTGCGGCTCACAGCTCCGCCCCCGCCGCCATGGACGGGACGGAAGGCGGGTTCCGTACGTCCGCCACCACCTCGCCGTCCCTGATCCGCACCTCGCGCGGCAGGCTCCCCGCGATCTCCGTGTCGTGCGTGATCACCGCGATCGTCGCCCCCTCCCGGTTCAGGTCCCGCAGCAGCTCCATCACCGCCGCCCCCGACGCCGAGTCGAGCGCCCCGGTCGGTTCGTCGGCCAGCAGCAGGGCCGGTTCACCGACGACGGCCCGCGCGATGGCGACCCGCTGCTTCTGGCCGCCCGAGAGCTGGTGCGGCTTGTGGTGCAGGCGGTCCGCGAGCCCGACCCGGTCCAGCGCCTCGGCGGCCTTGCGGCGGCGTACGGAGCGGGGGAGGCCGGAGTAGAGCAGGCCCTCCGCCACGTTGTCGCGGGCGCTGACGCCCGGGACCAGGTGGAACGCCTGGAAGACGAAGCCCACGTGCTGGGCGCGCAGGGCGGAGAGGCGGCGGTCGGAGAGGGCCGCCACGTCGTGGCCCGCGATGTGGACGGAACCGGCGGTGGGGCGGTCCAGGGTGCCGACGATGTGCAGCAGCGTGGACTTGCCGGAGCCGGACGGGCCGACGATGGCGAGGAGTTCGCCCTCCGCCACGGTGAGGTCCACCCCGCGCAGGGCGGTGACCCCGCCCGCGTACTCCTTGGTGACGCCCCGGAGGCCGACGACCGTACGTGTGCCGTCCTCGTTCGTGACGCCCGGGAGCCCGACGACCGTACGTGTGCCGTCCTCGTTCGTGACGCCCGGGAGGCCGACGACCGCAGCCGTATCTTCGGCGCCGCTCATATCTTCGGCACCCCGACCTTCATGCCCTCGCTCAGCCCGCCGCCGGACACCTCGACCCGGCCCTCGGCGAACATGCCGAGCTCCACCTTCACCTCGCGGACCGCGCCGCCGCGTACGACCTCCACGCCGAAACCGCCGCCGGGCAGGGCCAGGAGCGCGTTCACGGGGACGGTCAGGACGTCCCTGCGGGTCTCGCCGGTGAGGTTCACCGTGACCGGTGACTGGTCGAAGCCGCCGACCTCGTCCGGCTTGTCGAAGGAGATGGTCAGCGTGACCTTGGGGCTGTTGTCCTGCGGGTCGTCGCCGGGCTTCGCCGTCCGGCCGACCGAGGAGACCGTGCCGGGCGCACTCGTGCCGTCCGGCAGATCGACGCTGACCTCTGTGCCCGCCTTGGCCAACTGGCTCTCCGCCACATCCAGTTCGAAGGTGACGATGCGCTCGCTGCCGGTCGTGGTGAGGACCGGGGCGCCCGGCTGGGCCAGGTCACCGACGGCCGCCTCGACGCTCTTGATCCGGACCTTCCCCGGGGCGAACGCGATGTCCTGCGGGCCCACCCTGCCCGTCCGCTTGCTGCCCTGCGCCTTCTGCCAGCGCTTCACGGCCGCCTCGGTCAGCTCGGTGTACTCGGTGTCCGGGGTGAAACCGGTGTAGCCGAGGGCGGCGAGGTTGCGTTCCAGCTGCTCGACGTCCCGCCCCTTGTCGCCCGCCTTCAGCGTCCGGTACATCGGGCCCGAGCCGTACAGCAGCCGGACCGCCCGGCCGTCGACCTCGTACAGCCGCTCGTTCCGCTTGACGGTCGAGCCGGTGCGCGGGGTCCAGGTCAGGGTGCCCGCCGCGCCGGAGTTGATCTTGCGCTGCTTGTCGTAGCCGAGGGTCCCGTCGGCCTGGGCGCTGTCGCGCAGGTCGCCGCGCTCGACCGGGGCGGTGGCCGGCGGCAGCCCGGTGTTCCTGGAGCCGGCCGGCTCCTCGGCCCCGCCGAGCTGGGTGACCGCGATGGTCCCGGCCGTCACGGCGAGCACGGCCGCCACCGCGGCGACGACCCGTCCGCGCCTCATCGGCCCACGCTCTCGCACGCCTTGCTGGCCTTCTCGAACTTCTTCATGTCCTCGGCCTTCAGCGCGGGTGCCGCCTGCATCGCCCCGCCCTCGAACTTCGGGTCGGGCATGTCGAAGCCGTTCTTGCGCATGCACCGGGCGAAGGCGACCATCTTGTCCTTCTCGGCCTGCGTCAGCTCCTTGGGCCCGCCGCCGACCGCCTTGTCCTGACAGGCCTTGAACGCCTTCTCCATCTCCTTCTGGCTCATGCCGCCGCCGTCCAGGGTGATGCCCACGCCCGCCTCACCCGGCTTCGGCTCGGGGATCTTCAGGCCCTGCTCACGCAGGCACTTGCGGTGCTCCAGCGCCTGGTCCTCCTTCGTCTTCTTCGTGTCCGAGGCCGATCCGCCGCTCTTCGTCCCGCCGCCGTCGCCCGAACAGGCCGTGGCGGACAGGACGACGGTCGCGGCGAGCAGACAGGCGGCGATGGTGCGCCGCCGTGCAGGGAGAAAGATCATGAAGGGCTCCTCGTACGTTGCTGACAGGGCGGGTCCGGAACGGACGGCCCGAGCGTGCGCGAGGAGGCGGTTTCGTTTCTCTCAGCGCCGATGCTTACACCGACGAAACATCGCTTTCGGGTACACAGGGCCCATGCGCGTGCTGGTGGTGGAGGACGAGGAATTCCTGGCGGGGATGATCGCCGAGGGGCTGCGCCGTGACGCCGTCGCGGTGGACATCGCCCCGGACGGGCCGACCGCGCTCGAAAAGCTCCGGTTCGGCGCGTACGACGTGATGATCCTCGACCGCGACCTGCCCGGGCTGCACGGCGACGAGGTGTGCCGGCGGGTCGTCGGCGCCCGCCTGCTGACCCGGATCCTGATGCTCACCGCCTCGGGGACCGTACGGGACCGGGTGGCCGGCCTCGGGCTCGGCGCCGACGACTACCTGACCAAGCCGTTCGCGTACGACGAACTCCTCGCCCGGGTCCTCGCGCTCGGCCGCCGCTCCCGCCCCGCGCTCCCGCCGGTGCTGGAGCGGGCCGGGCTGACGCTCGACACCGCCCGCCGCCAGGTCTGCCGCGACGGGCGCTTCCTGTCTCTCTCCCGCAAGGAGTTCGCCGTGCTGGAGACCCTCCTGCGGGCCGAGGGCGCGGTCGTCAGCGGCGACGACCTGATCGAGGAGGTGTGGGAGGAGGACACCAGCTACCGCACCAACGCGGTCCGGGTGACCCTCTCCAAGCTCCGTACGAAACTGGGGGCGCCGACCGTGATCGAGACCGTGCAGGGGGCCGGGTACCGCATCGGGGACGGCCCCGTGACGAGTACGGGGAGCGGCGTCCTGTGAACAGCGAGCGCACCCGCCTCACCGCGCTGTACGGCGGACTCCTGGTGCTGGCCGGGGTCCTGCTCATGGGGCTCGTCTACGTGCTGGTCAGCGAGGGCCTCTACAGCAGCGTCATGACCGCGGTGGTCCCCACGGTCCCCGCTTCCGAGCTGGGCGCGTCCTCCTCGCCCGCGCTGCCCTCCTCCGACTGGGCGCAGACCACCGTCGTCCAGCCCGGCCAGTACGCCGTCGCGCGGAAGGTCTCCACCGCCGCCGGGGACGCCGCTCTCAACCAGCTCCTCACCGTCTCCGGGATCTCCCTCGCCGTCTACTCGGCGCTCTCCGTCGCCCTCGCCTGGTGGATGGCGGGCCGGGTGCTGCGGCCGGTCGGCGTGATCACCGCCCGGGCGCGCCGGCTCTCCGGCTCCAACCTCCACGAGCGGATCGCGCTCCAGGCCCCGCCCGGCGAGCTCAAGGAGCTGGCCGACACCTTCGACGGGATGCTCGACCGGATCGAGCAGCTGGTCGCCGCCCGTCAGCGGTTCGCCGCCAACGCCGCCCACGAACTGCGCACCCCGCTCGCCGTGCAGCGGGCCGCCGCCGAGATCGGGCTGGCCGACGACCCGACGCCCGAGAAGGTCGCCTGGATCCGGGACAAGCTCATCGACACCGCCGACAACAGCGAGCAGCTCATCGAGGGACTGCTGCTCCTCGCCGTCTCCGACGAGGGGCTGCGGCGGCGCGAACGGGTCGACCTGGACGTGACCGCCGCCACGGTCACCGAGGCGCTGGCGGCCGAGGCGAAGGAGCGGGCCGTCACCGTCGACGTGGAGGCCCGGCCGGTGAGCGTCCAGGGGGACCCGGTCCTGCTGGACCACCTCGTGCACAACCTGGTCGCCAACGCGCTGCGCCACAACCACCCGGGCGGGACGGTACGGGTCCGGGTCGGCCCGGGCGGTCTGGAGGTCGCCAACACCGGGCCCGTGGTGGACCCGGCGGCCGTACCACTGCTGTTCGAGCCGTTCCGCCGCGCGCAGGCCCGCCGCCACGCGCCGGGCGAGGGCGCGGGGCTGGGGCTCTCGATCGTGGCGTCGGTGACCCGGGCGCACGGCGGGGACGTCGGCGCCACGGCGAACCCGGGCGGCGGGCTGACGGCCCGGGTGACGCTCCCGACGTGCCCCTGACCGCTGTCCGGCGCGGCGGCTCAGTGGCGGTAGAAGATCCGCTCCCGGTACTCCGTCATGACCCGGCCGTTCCAGTCGTGGCCGCCGTCGACGTTCCCCGACCTCAGGAGCGGCGGCTCGATGCCGCGGGCCACCAGCTGTTCGGCCGCCGCCGCCATCATCGACTGCATGATCGCGCTGGTCACCACCGTGGAGGCCGGGGCGAAGGGGGCCTCGATGCCGGGGGCGGTCAGCTCCGCGTCCCCGATCGCGATCTTGCTGTCCAGGACGATGTCGCAGTGGTCGCGCAGGAAGCCGCCCGAGGTGTGCCGGGAGCGGGTGTTCTCCGCGTACGCCACCGAGGTGACGCCGATGACCTTCAGCCCGAGGGCCCGGGCGTTCTGGGCCATCTCGACCGGGAGCGCGTTGCGGCCGGAGAGCGAGATGATCACGAGCACGTCGCCGGCGGCCGCGGGGCTGGAGTCCAGGACCGCCGAGGCCAGCCCGTCCACCCGCTCCAGCGCGGAGCCGAGCGTGGCGGGCATGACGTCCACGCCCGTGGTGCCGGGCACCGTGAGCAGGTTCATCAGGGCCAGTCCGCCCGCCCGGTAGACGACGTCCTGGGCTGCGAGGGAGGAGTGCCCGGCGCCGTACGCGAAGAGCCGGCCCCCCGCTTCGACCGTGTCGGCGATGGCCGCCCCGGCGGCCGCGATGGAGCCCGCCTCCTCGTCCCGTACCCGCTGGAGCAGGCCGATCGCCGCATCGAAGAACTGACCGGCCAGCTTGCTGTCGCTCATCGGGAGAGCCCTTTCGGCGGGGATTCTGCGGGTTTTCGCGGGGTTTCTGCGGGGTGGGAATGGCGGTGCCGCGGATCACGTTGCGGTCTGGACCAGTGGCCTGTCAATAGCGCCCGGCGGCCTCCGTCGCACGGCCTTCGGCCGGGGCGGCACGGTTGTCGGCGCTATGCGTCAGAATTGGTGCAGGGCCATCGCACGACGATTTTCTGTCACAGCATCGAGGGGCACGTATGTCCGGACTGATCGACACCACGGAGATGTATCTCCGCACCATCCTCGAACTCGAAGAGGAAGGCGTGGTCCCCATGCGCGCCCGGATCGCCGAACGGCTGGACCAGAGCGGTCCGACGGTCAGCCAGACGGTGGCCCGCATGGAGCGCGACGGGCTGGTCCAGGTGGCGGGCGACCGCCATCTGGAGCTGACCGAGGAGGGGCGCCGCCTCGCGACGCGTGTGATGCGCAAGCACCGGCTCGCCGAGTGCCTGCTGGTCGACGTGATCGGCCTGGAGTGGGAGCAGGTCCACGCCGAGGCCTGCCGCTGGGAGCACGTGATGAGCGAGGCCGTGGAGCGGCGGGTGCTGGAGCTGCTGCGCCACCCGACGGAGTCTCCGTACGGGAATCCCATCCCGGGCCTGGAGGAGCTGGGCGAGAAGGCCGAGGCCGACCCGTTCCTGGACGACTCCATGGTGAGCCTGGCCGAGCTCGACCCGGGCTCGGAGGGCAAGACCGTAGTCGTGCGCCGGATCGGGGAGCCGATCCAGACGGACGCCCAGCTGATGTACACGCTGCGGCGGGCGGGGGTCCAGCCCGGTTCGGTGGTCAGCGTGACGGAGTCGCCCGGCGGGGTGCTGGTCGGTTCCAGCGGGGAGGCGGCCGAGCTGGACGCCGAGGTGGCCTCGCACGTGTTCGTCGCCAAGCGCTGACGCCTTTGGCGTCGGGGTCCTGGGTGCTCCCCGGGCCGGCTCGGAGGGTCGGGGCGCCGCTCCCCGGGGCGAGGGTTCCGTCCTCAAACGCCGGACGGGCTGGATAGGGCCGAATCGCAGCGGGCGGGCGGATCGCGTGCCAGGCTGAGGCCAGGCATATGACCTGAGGGTGCCGGACCGGATGCGGTCGGCACGGTCGGGGAGGGAGCAGGGGATGCGCCCGTCGTACCGGCACGCCTGCCGCCCGGTGGCTGCCACGGTCACGGATGCCCTGGTCAGGGGCGGTCCGGTGGCGGCTCAGCCGTCCTCTGCCATCGTTGTCGTGGACAAGGGTCGGCCCCGGCGCCCTGAGGCGCCGGGGCCGGTCCTCCCCTGTGCTGACCTGGAGCCCCGAGCTCTCAAGGTCACTCCCCACGGACCCCTGTCCCCGAGCGGTCCGCCTCCCGTTGAAGATCTCCCCAGGGCGGCCGACGGCAATCCTCGCCGGGTGTCACTCGAACGTGGGGTGTTGAACGGCGGATCCCTGTTTTCGAATAGGAGTTCGATAGTCTGGCGTGGCGCGACCACGCGGTGATGCGCGGCCGTGCGGCGATCGACGGCCCATGGTGATCGAGGACCAGAAGGGGGTGCCAGGACTATGGTGCGGCGCATCGATGTGACCGGAGCCGACGGCGTACGCCTCGCGGCGTGGGAGTTCGCGGATCCGCCCAAGGAGCGTGCGGGGACGGACAGTGCGGGAGCGGACCGCGCCCCCGGTGTCTTACTGCTGCACGGGCTCATGGGCCGGGCCTCCCACTGGGCCCCCACCGCCCGCTGGCTCGCCGAGCGGTACCGCGCGGTCGGCCTCGACCAGCGGGGCCACGGCCGCAGCGACAAGCCGGCCGAAGGCCCGTACACCCGTGACGCCTACGTCGCCGACGCCGAGGCCGCGATCGAACAGCTCGGGCTCGGCCCCGTCACCGTCGTCGGCCACGCGATGGGGGCGCTCACCGGCTGGCAGCTCGCCGCCAAGCGCCCCGACCTGGTCCGGGCCGTCGTCATCTGCGACATGCGGGCCTCCGCCCTCGGGGCGGCCTCGCAGCGCGAGTGGAGCGACTGGTTCGACTCCTGGCCGCTGCCTTTCGCCACCCTCGCCGACGTACGGAAGTGGTTCGGCGAGGACGACCCGTGGGTGGAGCGGCCGAACCCCTCGCGCGGGGAGTTCTACGCCGAGGTGATGGCGGAGTGCGAGGACGGCTGGCGCCCGGTCTTCTCCCGCAGCCAGATGCTCCGCTCCCGCGCCACCTGGGTCTTCGACGCCCACTGGGAGGAGCTGACCCAGGTGCGCTGCCCCACCCTGGTGCTGCGCGGGCTCGACGGGGAGCTGGGCCGGGCCGAGGCGCAGGAGATGGTCCGGGTCCTGCCCCGAGGCCAGTACGCGGAGGTGGCGGACGCGGGCCACCTCGTCCACTACGACCAGCCGGAGGGCTGGCGGGCGGCGGTGGAGCCGTTCCTGGAACAGCTCGCCGAGGACACCCGGGGCGACCGGGAGCCGGTCGCCCCGTAGCTGGGCCGGGGCCACAGCTCCAGGAGCTGAGACCTCCTCGCACGGACGCGAGACCGCCGGGGCGGATGCCGCTAGCCCGTCGTGCGGGCCGTCGGCCGGTCGTGCGACGCGCGCTGCGCGGGCGCGGCGGCCGGCCCCAGCACGCACCCGGCCGCGACACAGCCGCTGACCACCACGGCCACACCCGCGATCACGGTGCCCGGCCCGAAGGAGCCGCTGGCGGCCGAGTGCGGGAAGGCCGCGGCGATCCCCAGTTCCAGCAGCCCCAGCAGGACCAGCAGGGCCGATCGCGCCGGGCGCGGCACCGGCGCGGCCGCCCGGGACGACGCCAGCACCAGCGCGCCGCCCGCCATGACGGCCGCCACCGCCACCACGACGGCCCCGTGGCCCAGCAGCGCGGTGCGCGCGGACTCCGTGCGGTCCGGCTCCGGGTTCCCGGGGGACAGGAAGGTGAAGGCGAGCTCCATCAGCGCCAGGTAGAGCAGCTGGGCGACGACCAGGGCCGGGGCGATCCGGCGGTGGAGGAGAGGCTTCATCCCTTGCTGACCGCCGTCAGGATCTCCGGCAGCCGGTTGGCCGTGCGCGGGGCGGCGACGCGCAGGCCCGCCCACCCGATGAACGTCCCGTACGCCACCCCTACCGGGATCACGACCCACAGCGCGTCCTGCCGGTCCGTCAGGTGCAGCCAGACGGTCAGCACGATCACGGGGGCGGCCAGGAGCAGCGCGGCCAGCATGCCGAGGAGGATGGAGATCCACGCCAGCCCGCCCTGTCCCGGCGCCGCGTTCTTGAACGCCCCGTCCTGCGGGATCGAGTACGGGAACAGCGCCGAGGCGACGGCCCCCGTCGCCATCATCGCGCCCAGCAGCGCGAAGGAGAGGCCCAGCGCGCCCGGCAGGGACTGCCACCGGCCCAGTACCGCCGCCGTCACGGCGCAGACCAGCAGCGTGTACGGCAGCGTGATCAGCAGCAGCGCATACGCCCGCGCCCGCAGTTCGACGTACGCGTCGCGGGTCGAGGAGATCGTCAGGGCCACCATCCAGAAGGCGGAGGTGTCCTGGCCGAACTGGTTGTACATCAGCATGCCGAGCATCCCGGCGGCGAAGCACGCCAGGTAGACCGAGCCGGTGCCCTGGACCGCGTTGATCAGGGGCACGATCGCCCCGAGCGCCAGCGACGTCACCCAGGCCGCCTTGGTCTTCGGGTCCCGTGCCACGTACCGCAGGCTGCGCTGCACGACCGTCCCCGTACGGCCCTCCGGCAGCAGGCCGGAGAGACCGCCCGTGCGGCCGGACTCCTTGCGGTCCGGCGCCGCGGCGGCCAGCGTGGAGCCGTCCGGGGTGGTCATCAGCTTCACCAGCCCCCGCTGCCACAGCCACACCAGGGCCGCCAGGGCCGCCCCCGTGATCAGCAGCTGGGCGACCGCCACCCCGTACGAACCGTCCGAAGCGGCGTCCACCGCCGCTATGGCGGAGGCGCCGGGCAGCCAGCGGGCCACGTTCCCGGCCGGTTCCAGCGAGGAGAGCCCGCCGGCCTCGCCGAGCCGCTGCGCGCCGAAGTTGACGAACTGGATGCCCACCGCGATCACCAGCCCGCTGAGCACCGCGAGGTCACGGCCCTTGCGGGAGTTGAGCAGCCGTACGTTGGCGGTGGCGACGGCCCGCGACAGCGCCACGCAGAGCAGCATCGTCAGGGGGACCGCGAGCACCGCGAACACGACCCCCGCCGGCCCGTGCGCCAGCGCGAGGACCGAGCCGACCACCAGGCAGAGGGTGAACAGCGGCCCGATGCCGATCATCGAGGAGACCAGCAGCGCCCGGACCAGCGGCTCGGGCCGCAGCGGCAGCATCACCAGACGGGTCGGGTCGAGGGTGTCGTCGCCGCTGGGGAAGAAGAGCGGCAGCACCGCCCAGCCGAGCGCCACGACGGCCGTCAGCAGCACGACGACCGTGCCCGCCTGCGCGTTGCCGCGCAGCAGGACCAGCCCGAGGACCTGGCCCGCCGCGAGCAGCAGCGTGAAGACGAGGGAGACGATGAACGCGGCCCTGCGCCCGGTGGACTGCCGCAGCCCGTTGCGCAGGAGCGTCAGCTTGAGCCGTACGAAGATCGGGGTCAGGTCCGTCGTCGGCACGGCCGGGGCGGCGGCGGTGACGGGGGCGTCCAGCACGCTCATCGGGCGCCGCCCAGCCAGTCGAGGGAGTCGCCGGTGGTGTCCCGGCCGCCCGCGCCGACCAGTTCGAGGAAGGCGTTCTGCAGTGAGGGGGCGTCGCCGCGCACCTCGGCCAGGGTGCCCTGCGCCTTGATCCGGCCCGCCGCCATCACGGCCACCCAGTCGCAGAGCGACTCGACGAGCTCCATCACATGGCTGGAGAAGACCACGGTCGCCCCGGACCGGGTGTAGCGCTCCAGCACACCCCGGATGGTCTGGGCAGAGACCGGGTCCACGCCCTCGAACGGCTCGTCCAGGAAGAGCACTTCGGGGTTGTGGAGAAGGGCGGCGGCGAGCCCGATCTTCTTCCGCATACCGGTCGAGTAGTCGACCACCAGCTTGTGCTGCGAGCCCGCGAGATCCAGGACGTCCAGGAGCTGGGCGGCCCGCTTGTCGACCTCGTCGCCCGGCAGCCCGCGCAACCGCCCGTTGTACGCCAGCAGTTCACGCCCCGACAGCCGCTCGAAGAGCCGCAGCCCCTCGGGCAGCACCCCGATCCGGGACTTCACCGCGACCGGGTCCGTCCACACGTCGTGGCCCGCGACCTCGATCTTCCCCATGTCGGGCCGCAGCAGCCCGGTGACCATGGAGAGCGTCGTCGTCTTGCCCGCCCCGTTGGGCCCCACAAGACCGATGAACTTGCCGGCGGGTAGCTCCAGATCGATCCCCGAGACGGCGACCTGTTCCCCGAACCGCTTCCACAGCCCCTGTACGCGCACAGCGGGGGGCGTGGTCCGCGCACCGCCCGCTGTCGCGTCTGTTTCGTCACGTGCATCTGCCCGGTCCGGCATGGCACAGCCTTTCGATATCCCCACTAGGTGGGGACCACCCTACGAAAGGCCCTTCCCGGCGCTACGAGACGCGTGCGCGGGCGTCCGCCGCCTCGCGTGCGCAGGCGTACGCCAGCGGGCTGATCAGCTCGTCCACATCGGGCAGCCACCGGTTGGCGTGGGTGGGCTTGCGGGCCCACTGCACGGCCCCTCGGCCGCCGACCCGGGTGGGCGGGGCGGCGATGTAGTGGCCCTCGCCGCGGCCGACGAGGTCGATCGCCTCGGCGTTCCAGCCGAGCGTGCGCACCAGCTCGGAGGTCTTGGCGGCGGCGCCCGGCAGTACGAAGAAGAGCATCCGGCGGTCGGGGGTGCAGGTGACCGGGCCGAGTGTGAGGTCCATCCGCTCCATCCGGGCCAGCGCCAGGAAACCGGCGGACTCCGGGACGTCCAGCGCGTCGAAGGTGCGGCCCGTCGGCAGGAGCACCGAGGCGCGCGGCTGCTTGGACCACATGCGCCGGGCCGCCGCCCCGCTGCCGGTCGCCTGGCCCGCCCAGTCTGGCCGGTCCGCGTGGGCGCCGGGCAGCGGGCAGGCCGCCTCGCCGCAGGAACAGAGTTCCCTGCCCTCCACCGCCTCCAGCCAGGTGCCGGGGAACACGTCCCAGTGGCGCTCTTCCGCGTACCGCACCGCGGCGTCGAGCAGATGCTCGCCCCGCTGCTGAGGGACCTGTGCGGCTTCCGTGACTCCGATGGGCTCTTCCACGTCCAGCACAACTCCCGGCACCACCGGGGGTTACGGGCGCGCGCGACTCCGGTCACGGTGCATCGATCCTGCACGCGGGGCGCATCGGAGCACGGGCGGGGGCGCGCGTGAGGCGGTGCACCGACGGGCGGGTAGCACCTTGCGGGGCCGGGCAACTCGCCGTGCCCGTACCGAATGCCGATGGAATATGCGCATTTCTTGTGTATGTGACGGGCAGTGATCCCTTCCACCGATCACCACGTATCCGCGTATTCAGACTGTTCCAGGGGGAAATATGGCAGCAAGGCCTCTCGTAGCCCGCCAGCCCAACGAACGGCTCCAGACGCTCATCCAGGAAGCCGCCTGTTCCAACGCGGGCCTCGCGCGCCGCGTCAACATGGTCGGGGCCGAGCGCGGCCTCGATCTGCGTTACGACAAGACGTCCGTGGCCCGCTGGCTGCGCGGACAACAGCCCCGGGGCCGCGCCCCGGGCATCATCGCCGAGGCGCTCGGCCGCAAGCTGGGCCGTACGGTCACGATCGACGAGATCGGCATGGCCAACGGCAAGAACCTGGCCTCCGGCGTGGGCCTCCAGTACGCGCCGACCGTCGCCGGGGCCGTCGAGCAGGTCTGCGAGCTGTGGCGCAGCGACGTCGGCCGCCGCGATCTGCTCACCGGGTCCGCCGTCGCCGCCTCCGCGCTGGTCGAACCCAGCCGCGACTGGCTGATCTCCGGCCGGGACCCCCAGGTCGAGCGGGTGGCCGGGGCCCGGGTCGGGATGGCGGACGTGGCGGCGGTGAAGGCGATGACCACCGCCCTCACCGACCTCGATCACCGTTTCGGCAGCGGCCATGTCCGCCCGGTGCTCGTGCACTACCTCAACAGCGTGGTCTCCGGCCTGCTTTCGGGGGCGTACCGCGAACAGGTCGGCCGCGAGCTGTTCGCCGCGGTCGCCAGCCTCACCGAACTCGGCGGGTACATGGCCGTCGACACCGGTCAGCCCGGCCTCGCCCAGCGCTACTACATCCAGGCCCTGCGGCTCGCCCAGGCCGCCGGGGACCGGGCGTACGGCGGCTATGTGCTGGCCGCCTCCATGAGCCACCTCGCCGCCCAGCTCGGCAACCCGCGCGAGATCGCCCAACTCGCCCGCGCCGCCCAGGAAGGGGCCCGCGGCCAGGTCACCCCCCGCGCCCAGGCGATGTTCTACGCGGCGGAGGCCCGGGGCCACGCGCTGCTCGGGGACGCCCGGACCTGCCAGGTGGTGATGGGGCGGGCGGTCGTCGCGCTGGAGCAGGCCGATCCGGAGACCGGCGACGACCCGGACTGGATCGCCCACTTCGACCACGGCTACCTCGCGGACGAGCTGGCCCACTGCCACCGCGACCTCAACCAGGCGGCGGACGCCGCGCGGCGGGCCAAGGAGGCGCTGGCCGCGCTCCCGGAGACCCGGGCCAGGCGCCGGGGCATCGGGCTCGTGCTGCTCGCCTCGGCGCAGGTGCAGCAGCGCGAGGTGGAGCGCGCCTGCCACACGGGGACGCGGGCGATGGAGCTGCTCGGGACGGTGCGCTCCAGCCGGGGCGCCGAGTATCTCGACGACCTGCACCAGCGCCTCGCGCCGTACGGGCAGGAGCCGGCGGTCCGGGAGTTCGGCGAGCGGCTGGAGCTCCAGGCGGCGTGAGGGCCCGTGCGGAGGGACTGCCCCGGGAGCCGTCCCGGGGGCCGTCCGGAGGGGCTCCGTAGCGGGGCGGCCCATATAACAGCGTCCTGCGAGTGCTGGGTGTTACCCGGCCTGTGAAGGGGTGGTGAGGGGGACCACGCGCTTGGCGGAGGCGGGCGGCCACCCGATAGCGTGAGCCGACGATTCCGTTGGTTCACACGTAGGAGTCCCGGTGACGCAGAGCGGACAGGGCGGCGAGCAGCAGCTCCCCGCTGGACGACCCGCGCACGAAGGTGTCGTGCTGCCCTCCGACGGCGGTGGCCCCTGGATCCCGGGGGCGCCCACCGGAGGCCAGGCCGACCAGGGCCAGGCCGTGCCCGCGGGCGGGCAGGCGTGGGGCGAGCCCTGGGGGCCGCAGTCCGACGCCCCGCCGCAGCCGGGCGCCCAGGCGCCGGGGGCGTACGGATACCCGCAGCAGGCTCAGCCGCCGCACGCTCAGCCGTTGCCGCCCGCGCAGGGGCAGGGGCAGGATCAGCATTACGGCCAGGGGCAGCAGGCTTACGGGCAGGGGGGCGCGGGCGGGTACCAGCAGCCGCAGTACTCCGATCCGTACCAGCAGAATCAGCAGCACCAGCAGTACCCCCCGCAGCAGCAGGCCCAGCAGTACCAGCCTCAGCAGCCGCAGCAGCCCTACGCGCAGCCCCTGCCGCCCGAAGCCGGACCCGGGTCGGGCACCGGCGCTCCGGGCGGGGACGCCGACGCCACGCAGTACATCGCGCCGGTCCCGGGCGGGGCCGGGCCCGGCGGTCTGCCGCCGCAGCCGGGCGGGGACGCGGACGCCACGCAGTACATACCCCCGGTGCCCGGCGGAGCCCCGTACGGGATCAGGCCGGGTGCGCCGGAGGACCGGCAGCCGCCCGCGGAGTTCGACAACCTGTTCCGCGCGGAGGGGCCCGCGGACGCCACGACCCAGATGCCGCAGCAGCAGTACAACCAGCAGCCGCCGCCCCAGCAGGGCTACCCGGGCCAGACCCAGCAGCCCTACCCGGGCGGCCAGTTGCCGCCCCAGGCGCCGCAGGGCTACCAGTCGGGGCTCCAGGGCCTGCGCGGCGGCGACGGGGCTGCCGAGCCGCCCCTGCACGACGGTGGCGGCGACGCCCCGCGCAGACGCTCGGCCCACATCCCGCTCATCGCCGCGGTCGTCGTCGGCTGCGCGGTCGTCGGGCTCGGCGCGGGCGCCCTGCTGAGCGGCGGCGACGACCCGGGCAAGGACGACAAGCAGCCGGTCGCGTCGCAGAGTTCACCGGCCACCGACCCCACCACGGAGGCGGCGGCCGACCCCGCGAAGCCGCAGGCGGAGGCGTTGGACAAGCTGCTCGCCGACAGCAACAACAGCCGCGCGGCGGTGATCAGCGCGGTCGAGAAGATCAAGTCCTGCAAGGACCTGGACCAGGCGAACACCGACCTCAAGGGCGCCGCCCAGCAGCGCCGTGACCTGGTGACCCGCCTGGAGGGCCTCACCCTCGACGAGCTGCCGCAGCACGCGGCGCTGAACTCCTCACTGGCGCGGGCGTGGAAGGCCTCCGCCGCGGCCGACGAGCACTACGCCAGCTGGGCCCGGCAGGCGAAGAAGGGCAAGAGCGTCTGCAAGGGCGGACAGGCCCGGTCGACCGACGAGACGGCCCGCGCCAACCAGCAGAGCGGCGTGGCGACCAAGGCAAAGCAGGAAGCCTCCGGGCTGTGGAACACGATCGCCGAGAAGTACGGCCTGACCAAGCACAGCCCCGTGGAGCTCTGAGACGCGTCCCACGCCCGCCCGCCCCACCCGCGAACACCGGGGCGGGCGGGGCGGGGATCAGCCGGCCGTGCGCCGGGCGTCCGACAGGGCTTCCGTGACATCCACGAAGCCCTTCTTCTGGGCGATGAGACGCCCCTCACGGACCACCTGGAACGTCACGTCCGCGTTGACGATCCGCGGATAGGGCGAGGTGCCCAGCAGGTCCTTGAAGCGCCAGCGGAGCACCGGCGTCAGACCACCGGTGTCGACCTCGGTGCCCCGGTTGAGCGAGGACGTGACCTTGTTCGCGGTGACCGTGTCGTCGCCGATCGCCTCGACGACCGCCCGCAGCGCGGTGTACGCGATCCACGTCGTCTGCACGCCCGTGTCGTCCGGGTCGATGCGGTTGTCCCCGAAGGCGTACTTCCGGATCACCTCGCGCATCCCGTTCCAGCGCGCGTCGCCCGCGTCCGGGTACCAGCCGGTGATGTAGGCACCCTCGAAGGGGCTCTCGCGGCCGCCGGTGCGGTCGATGAGCTGCTGGCTGACGCTGCCGAGGACGGAGGAGATCCTGACCCGCTCGCCCTCCGGCTCAAGTCGGCGGAAGGAGTCGAAGAAGGTCTCCGTGCCGGCGCCGAGCACGGCCGTCACACAACTGCCGCCCGCGCGCCGCTTCAGCGCCTTCGTGGCCTGCTCGTCGTAGGAGGTGGCGTTCTCCGGGGCCGTGATGTCGGTGGACTCGGGCCGCTGGGCGGCGAGCAGCCCGGTGTTGAGGAGCTGCGGCATCCGGGCTCCGCCGAGCGAGTCGGGCCGCACCAGCGCGACCCGCTCGCAGCCGCCCGCCAGCTGCCGCCCGTGGCCCGCCAGGAGCGCCGACTGGCCGCCGTTGACCGGGTACGAGAGGTAGCTGCGGAACTCCTCGTCGGAGGCGCCGTAGCCGCCGATGTACGGGATGCCGCCGGACTCCAGCACCGGGATGGAGCTCTGCCCGTGCCGGCTGTACGAGCCGACGACCGCGGCGACCTTCCGGTCGACGGCCTGCCGGGCGCACCGCTCGGCGCCCGCCGCGGTGTCGCGCTCGTCGCAGGTGATCACCCGGAGCTCGCGGCCGTCGATGCCGCCCTGCTCGTTGATCCAGCGGGCGTACGTCCGGGCCATCGCGGGGACGCCCGGCATGCTCAGCGCGTCGGCGTCGTCCACCTGGTCGGGTGCCCAGGTCATCACGGTGACGGGCTCCCCGGAGCCCCCCGGGCCCCCGGGGAGCACGCCGCAGCCGGACAGCAGCAGCGCCCCGGCCGCCGCCGTGACGATGACGAACTGGAAGGGGCGGGGGAAGGCGGTGCGTCTCCGACCGGTCATGGGCAGCAACGCTTCCGCCCAAGGGGTAACGCCACGGTGTGGCGTGTTCAACGCTCGGTGACATCCAGGTGAATTACGGGGGCCCGCGCGGGCCCGCCGGGAAGGAACGTACGATCGACGACCGTGCAGCAAGGTTCGGAGAACTCTTCCCGTCGCGGCCGTCGCTCCTCCACCATGGGCGTCATGCCGCTCACTGACATGCCGTGGTGGCGCTGGCGCACCAACGTGCGCTCGGCGCTGCACATGCTCTCCGACCCCGTCTTCCACCACGAGTGCTGGCTCGCCGGCCGGGAGGGGTACGGGGACGTCACCGACGCCGTGTACCGCCTGGTCGAGGACACCTGGCTCGACAACTGGTCCGCCGAGAAGTACGTCGGCACCATATTCAGGGACTCCGCCGAGGCCATCGCCGTGGACACCGCCGCGCTGCGGGTGCTGCGGATCATGCACCAGGTCGGCGCGGACGCCCCCGTCTCCGCCTATCTGGAGCACCACGGCTGGCCGGAGGCGGTCCGCGCGGCGCGCGAGGCCCATGTGATGCTCGCCACCAACGACGCGGAGGACCCGGACATTCCGCCGCGCTCGCTGGACGTCATCCGCATCATGACCAGGGCCGCCTGACACCGGGCGGCTGTGGCACCCTACGAGGATGACCGCACCGCAGCCCACCGCCCCCCAGGCCGCCTCGGACACCGCGCTGCCCGAGCAGTACGTCCTCACGCTCTCCTGCCCCGACAAACAGGGCATCGTGCACGCCGTCTCCAGCTATCTCTTCATGACGGGCTGCAACATCGAGGACAGCCAGCAGTTCGGGGACCACGACACGGGTCTGTTCTTCATGCGCGTCCACTTCTCGGCGGAGGCCACCGTCACGGTCGACAAGCTGCGCGCCAGCTTCGCCGCCATCGGGGAGGCCTTCCGGATGGAGTGGCAGATCCACCGGCCCGCGGAGCGGATGCGGATCGTGCTGATGGTCAGCAAGTTCGGCCATTGCCTCAACGACCTGCTGTTCCGCTCCCGTACGGGGGCGCTGCCCGTCGAGATCGCGGCCGTCGTCTCCAACCACACGGACTTCGCCGAGCTCGTCGCCTCGTACGGCGTCCCCTTCCGGCACCTGCCGGTGACGAAGGACAACAAGGCGGAGGCCGAGGCGCAGCTGCTGGAGCTGGTCCGTGAGGAGGACGTGGAACTGGTCGTCCTCGCCCGCTACATGCAGGTCCTCTCGGACGACCTGTGCAAGCAGCTGAGCGGCCGGATCATCAACATCCACCACTCGTTCCTGCCGAGCTTCAAGGGCGCCAAGCCCTACCACCAGGCGCACGCGCGCGGGGTGAAGCTGATCGGCGCCACCGCGCACTACGTCACCGCCGACCTCGACGAGGGCCCGATCATCGAGCAGGAGGTGGAGCGCGTCGGCCACGACGTGACCCCGGACCAGCTCGTCGCGATCGGCCGGGACGTGGAGTGCCAGGCGCTGGCGCGCGCGGTGAAGTGGCACGCGGAGCGGCGCATCCTGCTCAACGGCCGCCGGACGGTGATCTTCAACTAGCTCCCGTACGAGTGGTCAGAGCCGGCTGAGCGAGGCCGACGCGAACAGCACGTCGCGGATGGCCTCGCGGTCGCCCTCCTGGCCCGCCGCCGCTTCCACCGGCGAGATGTGGCCCGCGACGAGCTGGCAGAACTCCACCCCGTCCAGGGCCACCTGCGCCACCGCGCGGCCTGGTGAGCCGACGGCGGCCGGTGAGTCGAGCGGGATGTACCAGTCACCGCCGCCGTGCCCCTCGACCTCCAGATGGACCGAGCGGCCCGGCTCCCCGGGCGCCACCAGCTCCTTGGCCGGTCCGGCGAGTCCGGCGCTGCGACGCCCCGCGAGGGCGGCCGGGAGCAGCCGCGCTGCCAGGTCGATCATCCGGTGCAGATGGGCGGCGGACGGCGGCTTGTACGGGTAGTCCACCGCCTCTGCGATGTCCGTGCCGTGCACCCAGCACTCGAAGGCCCGGTCCAGCAGCGCGTCCTGGAGCGGCAGGGCGAAGTCCCCGTACGAGACGGAGCGCTCGGCCACGTTCCGCCCGGCCAGCGAGGCCGTGCGGATCAGCTCGTGGGTGAGGTCCCGCCAGGGCTCGCGGACGGCCCGGGTGGCGGGCGGGTGCGTGGCCGCCCAGTACGTCTCGGTGCGCCGGGTCGGTGAGAGCGGCACCTCGACCCTGCCGAGCGGGTCGTCCAGGCCGAGCGCGGCCGAGACCAGCCCGTCGACGGCCATCAGGTGGCCGATCACCCCGGCGACCGTGGTCCTGCGGGTGACGGCGCGCTCGTCCTCGAACCACTGCAGCCGCACCGGCGCGTGCCACTCGGAGTCGCCGATGTCCCGCAGCAGCGCGTCCAGCCGGGCGGTCTCGGCGTCGTACGGCGTGGCCCACTCCGGCACCGGGATCCGGGCCGGGCGGCGCCCGAGGCAGCCGTCCATCACCCGGGTCCGCAGGGTCGGGTCGAGGTCCAGTGAGCCGTCGGTGTGCAGCAGCCCCACCGCGTCCCGCAGCCGCAGCGCCTCGTCCGCACAGGGCGCGCACACGGTGAGGTGGTCCTCGACGGCAGCGGTCTCCTCGGCGGAGCAGGCGGAGAGAGCCCAGGCGCCGAGGAGGGCCTTGAGGACCTGGTGGGAGAGGACGGGCGTGGCGGCGGCGGTCATGGCGGGCTCGGGTCCGTCCACCGCATCCGCCGTCTCCGTCATATCCACCACGCACGGCTCATCCACCGGATCCACCGCGTCCGGCTCATCCGCCGCCCCCGCTTCCGGCACGACGTCCCGGTCCTCGTCCGGCGCCCCCTGCTCCGGCACCGCCTCGTCCGGCGCGTTCCCGCCCGGCGGCAGCACCGGACGCGGCACCGCCTCCAGGTCGAGGTCGTCCACCGCGCCGCGCGGGCCCGGTATGCGGCGCGCGCCCCGCACCTCGTCGTCGCGCCTGCCGCCCTCGCGTCCGTCGCCGTTCACTTGGCGCGTCCGTAACCGTGTGGTGAGCACCCTTCGCGCGGCCGGGTGTTGGCGGTGGACAGCAGCTGGAGTCCCAGCCGGAGCCGGCGGCGGGCCTCGTCCTCGGTGACCCCGAGGTCGGCGGCGGTCTGCCGGTAGTCCCGGCGCTGGATGTACGCCAGCTCCAGCGCCTGCCGCAGGGAGGCGGGCATCGAGGAGACGATGTAGTCGGCGCGGGCCGCCGCGGTGGCGCTGCGCACCCGGCGCTCCAGCTCCTCCGGGTCCGGCACGGCACCCTCGCCGTGCTCCCGCGCGTACGACAGGGCGGCCTCCCGCCGCAGCCGCCGCACGGACTGGCGGTGGGTGAGCCGGGCCACCCAGGAGCGCATCGACCCCTGCTTCGGGTCGTAGGCCTCGGGGTCCTCCCAGACCTGGGCGAATACCTCGCGGGTCACCAGGTCGGCGGCGTCCTCGTCGTCGAGCATCCGGTGCGCCTGGCTGTGGACGAGGGAGGCGAACCGGTCGTAGAGCTCGCCGAGCGCCGCCGCCTCACCGCGGGCCAGCCTCTGCTGCATCCTGCGGTCCCAGCGGGGCGGTGTGTCCTTCGCCATGAAACCCCCAGCCCCCGGCCCTGTGCCCAGCTCCGTGATGCTCCGTGATCCGGCCTCTGCCCTTGTTGTCCGAATGTAGTCCGCCGAACGGCCCCCGCACCTGCCTTTGACGCAACTGTCCGCTGGGAGGACGCCTCGGATCCCACCAATTGATTTCGGCCGTTCTCAGCGCCCCGGCTCGCTTGAGCAGGGGAAACCGGCCGAAGCGATCATTTCCACCGGAAACTCCCTGGGCCTCGGCGGCCGGGGCGGTGTTTCATGGATGAGCGGTTGGGCAGCCGCGAGGAGGAACGGAAACTTCCGGATTGCCGGGAGCCCCGGAACGAGAGGTCCAGTCGCGTGACGCTGAAGGTGGACGAGACCGAGCAGGGCGACTGGACCGTGCTGCGGATACGCGGTGAACTCGATCTCGTGAGCTCACCCGTCGTGCGTCAGTCCGTCCACGACGCGGTGGCCGAGGGGCAGCACGATGTGGTGCTCGACCTGTCCGAGGTGTTCTTCTGCGACTCCAGCGGGGTCGGTGTGCTGATCGCCTCGCGCCGTCTGATGAAGTCCTGCGGCGGCCGGCTGCGGCTGATCCTCCCGGCCCGGGGCGCCGAGGACGGCTCCCACGTCAACAAGGTGCTGGGGGCGCTGGGTGTGCGCCGGCTCTTCGACGTCTACCCGGACACCGGGTCGGCCGTCGACGGGACGTGCGAGCCGCTGACCGCCTGAGCGGGAGCGGCCCGGGAGCGGCCCGGGGGTGACGCGAGCGTGACCGGCCGAAAGCGTTCGGTGCTGAAGCGAGGTTGTCACACAGGAGGGGGCGCTCGGTGACACGTGACGGCCCCGGGCGACGTACGCTCCCCGCATGGACAGCGCAGAGTACGAGCGTAAGATCGCGCACCGCTTCGCCGCCTTCGACCAGGACGGCAACGGCACAATCGATCGCGCCGATTTCAACGCCGCAGCCGCCCGTCTGCTCACGGAGTTCGGTACGACGGCCCGCTGCGACAAGGGCCAGGCTCTCTACACCGGGGCCGAGGCCTTCTGGCAGGGCATGGCGGGGATCGCCGATGTGGACGGGGACCAGCGGGTCACCCGTGAGGAGTTCGTCGGCGGGGCGGTGAAGCGGCTCCGGGACAATCCCGAGCGGTTCGCGGAGATCGCCCGCCCCTTCCTGCGAGCGGCGATCGCGGTGGCGGACAGCGAGAACGGCGGCGGCCGGGCTTCGGTGGCCTCCGTGGAGCGGGCGTTGAAGGTTCTCGGGGCCAGCTCCGAGATCGCGGGCATCGCGGCCCAGAGCCTGGACACCGACCGGGACGGGCTGATCGCCGAGAGTGATGTGGTGGCCGCGCTCGCGGTGTACTTCACGGTGATCGAGCCCGACGCCACGTAACCGTTCCCAGCCGTACGGGGGTGGCGCGCCACCCCCGTAAGACCCATGAGCCCCCTGCTCAGCCGCCTCGGCCGAAACGCTCCCGCAGCTTGTACTTGAGCACCTTGCGCAGCGTCTCGTTGCGGGGCAGGGAGTCCAGCACCTCCAGCTGTTCCGGCACCTTGTGGACCGAGAGCCCCGCGCCCCGCAGATGGGCGGACACCCCGGCCAGGGTCAGCGGCGGGGCGCCGGGCGGCTGTTCGATCACCGCGCAGACGCGTTCGCCGCGCTCGGCGTCGGGGAGTCCGATGACCGCCGCGTCGGCGACGGCCGGGTGCGTGTGCAGCAGGTCCTCGATCTCCTTGGCGGAGATGTTCTCGCCCTTGCGGATGATGATGTCCTTCAGCCGGCCGGTGAGCGTGAGGTGACCGCTCTCCTGGAGCCGCCCCAGGTCCCCGGTGATCAGGAACCCCTCGGCGTCGAAGGCGCCGGCGGAGGCCCCGGGGTCCAGATAGCCCCGGCAGACCGCCTCCCCGCGCAGCCGCACCTCGCCCTCCACGCCGTACGGGAGCGGCTTGCCCTGCTCGTCGGCGATCCGGATCTCCATGCCCGCAGGCGGCCGGCCCTCCGTCATGGCCAGGTTCTCCGTCGTGTCGTCGGGCGCCCCCATCGTGATCATCGGGACCTCGGTCATCCCGTACCCGTGGGTGAGCTGGACCCCCATCTCCCGCACCACCGCGTGGTACACCTCCGGCGGCTTCGGCGCCCCGCCGCCCGCGAGGAGGCGGAGGGACGGGATCAGCGGGCGATCCGGCTCCTTGCGCTGCTCGGCCAGGAACATCGCGTAGAACGCCGTCGAGCCGCCCGCCACGGTCACCCCGTGACGCCGGTACTCCGCCAGCGCGTCCGGCAGCGCGAACTGCTCGAACATCACCGCCGGGAACCCGTACAGCAGCAGCATCACCGTGTAGTCGGGCCCGGCGACATGGGCGTACGGGAAGGCCATCGAGCCCACGTCGTCGCCCGAGAGCTTCAGCGCGTGGGCGAGGCACGAGCCGCCCGCGATCAGGGAGCGGTCGGTGTGCAGGACGCCCTTGGGGTCGGAGGTGGTGCCCGAGGTCCAGTAGATCCAGCGGACCTCCTCGCCCGAGGCCGGGTCCGGCGGGGGAGGCAGGATCGCGGGGTCGCCGTCGGGGAGGGCGTCGTACGCTTCGAAGACCTGCGGCGGGTCGGTGAGTTCACCGGCGATCCGCTCGGCCATGGCGGTGTGGTCGAAGCCGCGCCACACGCCGGGCACGGCGAAGAACGCGGCCCCCGACTCCCGCAGCGCGAAGCGCACCTCGCGGTCCCGGTAGAAGGGGATGACCGGTGTCTGTACGGCCCCGAGCCGGGACAGGGCGAAGGAGAGCAGGGCCGTCTCCGGCCGGGTCGGCAGCTGCCAGGCCACCACGCTGCCCGCCCGCACGCCCATCCCGTACATCCCGGCGGCGACCCGTTCGGCGCGGTCCCGCAGCTCGCCGAAGGTCAGGGTCCGGTCTCCCTGGAGCAGGACCGGGCGGCCGGGGGTGAGGGCGGCGCGGCGTTCGATGAGTTCCCAGAAGGTGCGGGAGTCGCCCAGGGCGTGGGCGGTCGCGATCACGTCGTTCACGGCGGTCACAGCGGTCCCTCCGAACTGACGGCCAGTCAGATAATGCGGAGAGCGTAGGGCTCCGCGCCTTGTCGGTCCAGGGGTGCGGAGCTAGCCTGAGTGCCGCACTGCAATCTGACGGGTCATCAGAAACTGCCACCGCCCCGGATACCGCCGGGTGCGCCGGAGGGGACGACACCATGACGGATACGGAACTGCCTCGGATCGTCAGCGTCGACGACCATGTGATCGAGCCCGCGCACCTCTTCTCCACCTGGCTGCCCGCGAAGTACCGCGAGCGCGGACCGCGGCCGCTGACGGCGGGCATCGGGGAGCTGGCGTACACGGGCGGGAAGTACGTCATCACGATGGACCCGGACGGGCCGCCCACCGACTGGTGGATCTACGAGGACCTGAAGTTCCCGTACAAGCGGAACATCGCCGCCGTCGGCTTCGACCGCGACGACATGACGCTGGAGGGGATCACCCGGGCCGAGATGCGGCCCGGCTGCTGGGACCCGGCCGAGCGGCTCAAGGACATGGACCTCAACCATGTCGAGGCATCCCTCTGCTTCCCGACCTTCCCGCGCTTCTGCGGCCAGACCTTCGCCGAGGCGCACGACAAGGAGGTCGCCCTCGCCTGCGTCCGCGCCTACAACGACTGGATGGTCGAGGAGTGGTGCGGCGACAGCGGAGGCCGGCTCATCCCGCTCTGCATCATCCCGCTCTGGGACATCGACCTCGCCGTCGCGGAGATCGAGCGGAACGCGGCGCGCGGGGTCCGAGCGGTCACCTTCTCCGAGATCCCCACCTACCTGGGACTCCCCTCCATCCACACCGGCTACTGGGACCCGTTCTTCGCCGTCTGCCAGGAGACCGGCACGGTCGTCAACATGCACATCGGGTCCAGCTCCCAGATGCCCGCCGCCTCCCCGGACGCGCCGCCCGCCGTGCAGGCCTCGCTCTCCTTCAACAACGCGATGGCCTCGATGATGGACTTCCTCTTCAGCGGGGTGCTGGTCAAGTTCCCGACGCTGAAACTGGCGTACAGCGAGGGCCAGATGGGGTGGATCCCGTACGCCCTGGAGCGCGCCGACGACGTGTGGGAGGAGCACCGGGCCTGGGGCGGGGTGCGCGATCTGATCCCCGAGCCGCCGTCCACGTACTACTACCGGCAGATGTTCTGCTGCTTCTTCCGCGACAAGCACGGCATCGCCTCGCTGGACGTCGTCGGCCGCGACAACGCCACCTTCGAGACCGACTACCCGCACGTGGACTCGACCTTCCCGCACACCAAGGAGGTCGCGCTCGACCACGTCAAGGGACTCGACGAGAGCACCGTCTACAAACTGATGCGCGGAAACGCGATCCGGATGCTCGGCCTGGACCTGGACAAGTAGGCGGCGGAGCAGTGGATCTCGCGTACACGGAGGCCGAGGAGGAGTTTCGGCGGCGGCTGCGGGAGTGGCTGGCCGGCGTGCTCCCCGGCCTCCCCCCGAAGCCCTCGCCCGACGACTGGCCCGCGCGCCGGGCGTACGACACCACCTGGCAGCGGATGCTGTACGACGCCGGGTACGCGGGCCTGCACTGGCCGGAGGACGCGGGCGGGCGGGGCGCCACCCCGACCCAGCACCTGATCTTCCTGGAGGAGGCGGAGAAAGCCGGAGCCCCCTACGTCGGGGCGAACTTCGTCGGGCTGCTGCACGCCGGGCCGACCGTCGCCGCCGAGGGCACGGCCGAGCAGCGGGCCCGCTGGCTGCCGCCGGTGCTGCGCGGCGACGAGGTCTGGTGCCAGGGGTTCAGCGAGCCGGACGCGGGCTCCGACCTGGCCGCGCTGCGGACGCGGGCGGTGCGCGACGGCGACGACTACGTGGTCAGCGGCAGCAAGATCTGGACCTCGCACGCGGAGGTCGCCGACTGGTGCGAGCTGCTCGTGCGGACGGACCCGGACGCGCCGAAGCACCGGGGGATCAGCTGGCTCGCGATGCCGATGGACGCCCCCGGGATCACGGTCCGGCCGCTGCGGACGCTCGCCGGGTCCACGGAGTTCGCGGAGGTCTTTCTCGATGACGTCCGGGTGCCGGTACGGAACCGGGTCGGGGCCGAGAACGACGGCTGGCGGGTCACCATGGTCACCCTCTCCTTCGAACGCGGTACGGCCTTCGTCGGCGAGGTCGTCGCCTGCCGCCGCACCCTGGACGCGCTCGCCGCCGAGGCCCGGCGCAACGGGAAGTGGGACGACGCGGTGCTGCGCCGGCGTCTCGGCCGCCTCAACGCCGAGTTCCGGGCCCTGTGGCGGCTGACCCAGTGGAACGTGGCGGAGTCGGAGCGTTCGGGCGGGGTCCCGGGCATCGGCGGCTCGGTCTTCAAGCTGCGGTACTCGCAGACGCGCCAGGAGCTGTACGAGGCGGCGGCCGAGGTGCTGGGCGCCGACGCCTTCGACCTGGACCGGGAATGGGCCCTGGACCGGCTCTCCTCCCTCTCGTACACGATCGCCGCGGGCACCTCGCAGATCCAGCGGAACATCGTCGCCGAGCGCATCCTCGGCCTGCCGAAGGGGCGCTGACCACCGTGGACTTCCAGCTCTCGGACGACCAGCGGGCCCTGCGGTCCGGCATGCGCGACCTGCTCGGGGCGGTGTTCGACCGGGACCGGCTGCGGGCGGCGGTGGAGCGGGGCGGCGGTGTGGACCGGGGGCTCTGGCGGGAGCTGGGCGCGGCCGGGTTCTTCGCGCTGCGGCTGCCGGAGGAGGCGGGCGGGGTGGGGCTCGGGCTGCCCGAGGCGGTGCTGCTCTTCGAGGAGGCGGGCCGGGCGCTGCTGCCGGGGCCGCTGGTCGCCACACACCTGGCGGCGGGGCTGGTGAAGGGGGCCGCCGAGGGGGAGGCCGTGGTGACGGTCGTGGAGGGCGGCGGCCTGCCGGTGGCGGACCTGGGGGGCGCGGATGCGGTGCTGGTGGCGGGCGGGGTGCTCACGGGGGAGGAGCTGGCGGCCTTCGTGGCCGGGGCCCGGCCCGTACGGTCGATGGACCCGCTGACCCCGCTGCACAGCGGGGAGGGGCTTGCGGCCGGCGTGAAGGGGCTCGTGGCCGCCGCTGAGGCGTACCCCGGCGCACAACGCGGCGAAGGGGCGCTTCTCACTGCTGCCGAACAGCTCGGAAGCGCCACGCGCACCACCGAACTGGCCGTTCAACACGCCCGTGCGCGCGAACAGTTCGGTTCGCTCATCGGTTCGTTCCAGGCGGTCAAACACCTCTGCGCCGACATGCTCGCCCGCACCGAACCGGCCCGCAGCGCCGTGTACGCGGCAGCGGTGACCGGTGACCCGGTGGAGATCGCGGCGGCCAAGCTGCTCGCCGACGATGCGGCCGTCCGCAATGCGCGGGACTGCCTCCAGATCCACGGCGGTATGGGTTTCACCTGGGAGGCAGATGTTCACCTCCACCTGAAACGGGCCTGGCTCCGGGCGGCCCGATGGCTCACGGCGGCCGAGGCGGAGGAGATCCTGGCCGCCGGGCTCGGCCCCGTACGGCCGCTGTACGGCGGTTCAGCATCCCTCGGGTGACGGGCGGGTGAAGCAGGGGGTGGAGGGTGACTCAGTGCAGCCGGTCGGTGTCGAGACCGGGTTGTGTCCTTTGCGTAATTCGTCACCGGGTGGAGTCGGCGCCGGGCTCGGGTACGCTCCGTGGGATGCGAGTGGTTCTGGAACCGGACGATCCGGGGGCGGCCTGTGCGGCGGCTCCGGTCCGGACCGAGGGCTCTTGCCGGAGATGTGCCGGGCCTGCCCGGGAAGCGATTCTCGCGGTCTCTGCGCGCTCCTGTTCGACTCCCCGCAGCGTGCGTCGCACAGTATGCACCACGCGTACTCCTTCGCGCTGGAATATGCCCGAAGCGCTTGTTGCGGTGACTGTACGTCAACCATGCTGTCGCGTAAGGGAATCACGTTCCGTGACCCTGAGGAGGCGCGAGGCGATGTGTCCGCCGGTTCGGATGGTGTGAGCGGTGCAGGTGCTTCAGGTTCAGCTGGAGGTCGGTCCGGATCCCGCAGAGGTGGGGCGGGCCCGTAGATGGGCGCGGTCGCGGCTGGTCGGATCCGGGATAGGGGATGACGAGCCGCTCGCCGAGACGCTCATCCTGCTGATCTCGGAGCTGGTCACCAACGCGGTCGTCCACACGGGCTGCCCGGCCGTGCTGCGGATGCTGTTCGGCGGGGCCGGGGCGTCCGGCGCGGGCGGGACCGTCCGGGTCGAGGTCGCCGACGCCAGCGACTGCCCGCCGCGCCCGCGCCACGCGGAGGGCGACGACACCAACGGCCGGGGCCTGGAGCTGGTGGACGGCCTCGCGGACCGCTGGGGCTGGCAGCCGGAGGGCGCCGGGAAGCAGATCTGGTGCGAGGTCGACCGGAGCGTTCCGGTGGGCGGCCCGATGGGGGCGCCGACGGCCGTCCAGGAGGCGCCGAAGGTCGTGGTCCAGGGCGGCGAGGTGTGCGAGCCGCCGCCCTGCCTCTTCACGAACCTGGCCTGAGCCCCTTCCTCGCTCCCGTGCCTCCCGGGCCTCTTGGGATCACAGCACCGCGACCGGGGCGACCGGAGAGCCGGTCGCCCCGGTGAACGGCTCGGGTGCGGCGGTGAGCAGGAAGGCGTAGCTCCCCTCCTCCGCACAGGCTGTGGACAGCGACTCCAGGTCCCAGTTCTGGCCCTGGAGCATCCCCATCTCGACGAGGTGGAGCGCGTGCACGGGCAGCCACAGGTCTTCGATCTCGGGCGGGAAGATCTCGAAGGTCAGGGTGTCGTTGGCGACCGCCGCCACATCCCGGGCATGGAACCACTCGGGCGTGCGCACGGACAGCCCGGGTGACGGATAGCCGTACGCGTGCCGGTCCCCGGCGAGGACGAACTGCACCTGCCCCGTCCGTACGAGGACGATGTCCCCGGCCCGTACGCGTACGCCCCCGAACTCCTCCGCCGCGGACAGGTCCTCCGGCGTGACGGCGTGATCACCGGCCAGCCGGTCCACGCCCCGGGCGCGCGCGACATCCAGCAGCACGCCCCGCGACACGAGGTGCCCCACGGCGGCGATGGACGAGAACTCCGCGCCGGCGTGCGCGGTGATGGTGTCCGCCGGGCGGCCGTTGTAGATCCTCCCGCTGTGCGAGACATGGGTGAGGGCATCCCAGTGGGTCGCGGCCTGGAGCCCCATGGTGACGGTGTCGTCGCTGGTGGCGACCGTGCCGGGGCCGAACATCTCCTGGTTGATCTGGACCATCGTGTGCAGCGGGTCGATCCGGCCCGGGATGAACCCGCTCTGCACCCCGCCCTGCTTGAGGGGGAGCGCGAGCGGTATCCGGCGGCCGGTGCGGACGGTGGCGGCGGCCTCCCGGACGACGGCGTCGGTGATCAGGTTGAGCGTCCCGCGCTCGTCGGCCCCGCCCCAGCGCCCCCAGTTGTTCACTCGCTTCGCGATCTCGTGGAATTCGGCCGGCAGGGACATGGGGACCTCCTGGGTCTTGTGCCGGGGCATCCGACTGCCCGTAAAATCTAACGGTCCGTCAGAAACCGCGGGAAGGGGCCGGGCATGGGGAACTTCTTGGCAGGCAAGGTGGTCGCCGTCACGGGGGCCGGCCGGGGCATCGGGCGGGCGGTCGCGCTCGCCGCGGCGGGGGAGGGGGCGCGGGTCGTCGTCAACGACTACGGGGTCTCCGTCGAGGGCTCGGAGCCGACCAGTGAGATCGCCCGGTCCGTCGTCAAGGAGATCGAGGCGGCGGGCGGCTCGGCGGTCGCGGTGGCCGACGACATCTCCACGATGGCGGGCGGACAGCGGATCGTGGACACCGCGCTCGCGGAGTACGGCCGGCTCGACGGGGTCGTCTGCGTGGCCGGGATCCTGCGCGAGCGGATGCTGTTCAACATGTCCGAGGAGGAGTGGGACCCGGTCCTCGCCACGCACCTGAAAGGCACCTTCACGGTCTTCCGCGCCGCGTCGGCGGTGATGCGGAAGCAGGAGGGCGGGGGCACGCTGATCGGCTTCACCAGCGGCAACCACCAGGGGAGCGTGTCCCAGGCCAACTACAGCGCGGCGAAGGGCGGGATCATCTCGCTGGTCCGCAGCGCGGCGCTCGGCCTGCACCGGTACGGGGTGACGGCCAACGCGGTCGCGCCCGTCGCCCGGACCCGGATGTCGGCCGGGGTGCCGATGGAGCTCGCGGAGATCGGGGAGCCGGAGGACGTGGCGGCGCTGGTCGTCTACCTGCTGAGCGAGCGGGCGCGGGCGGAGAGGATCACCGGGCAGGTGTACACGATCGCCGGCCCCAAGATCGCGGTCTGGGCCCAGCCGAGGGAGCTGCGGGCGGGGTACGCGGAGGGGGCTGCCTGGACCCCGGAACGGATCGCGGAGTTCCTGCCGGGGACGGTGGGGGTGGATCCGATGCCGATGCTGGCAAGGGTGGAGGAGATGGCGGCAGCGGCCCGGAAGGGCGCCCGCCCGAACCAACCCTCAAGCCCCTCCGGCGATTGAGTCGCCATTTCAGCCCTCCGGCGATTGAGGAGCGGGGGCCCGAACAAACCAAGCCTCTCCGGCGACTGAGGAGCGGGGGTCTGGGGGCGGAGCCCGGGGGGGGGGGGGGGGGGGGGGGGGGGGCGGCGGGGGGGGGCGGGGGGGGGGGGGGGGCGGGGGGCCCCGCGCGGCCCCGGACCCCGCTCCTCAAACGCCGGACGGGCTGGATGAGGAGGCACGCATGGACTTCCGGTTCACCGAGGACGACCACACCTTCCGCACCCACGCCCGCACCTGGCTCGACACCCACCTCGCCGAAACCCCCACCCCCGCCCCCCGCGCGTGGGAACGCGAGCTCGGACGCGCCGGGTGGATCGGGCTCGGCTGGCCCGGCGGCGAGGGTGAGGGTTACGGCAACCGCACCGCCACCCTCACCCAGCAGGTCGTCTGGGCCGAGGAGTACGCACGCTCCACCGCCCCCACCCGCATGGGCCACATCGGCGAGAACCTCCTCGCCCCGACCCTCATCACCTACGGCACCGAGGAGCAGAAGCGCCGCCATCTGCCCCCCATCGCCCGGGGCGAGACGCTCTGGTGCCAGGGGTACAGCGAACCCGGCGCCGGGTCCGACCTCGCCGGTATACGGACCACCGCCACCCCGGACGGGACCGGCGCGTACGCCGTGACCGGGCAGAAGGTCTGGACCTCGCTCGCCCAGGACGCCGACCGGTGCTTCGTGCTCGCCCGCACCGAACCCGGCTCCACCCGCCACCACGGACTCTCCTTCCTCCTGGTGGAGATGGACCAGCCGGGACGGATCGAGGTGCGGCCGATCCGCCAGATGACGGGGACCAGCGAGTTCAACGAGGTCTTCTTCGACGGGGCCCGGGCCGCCGAGGTGGTCGGCGGGGAGGGCAACGGGTGGGCCGTGGCGATGGGGCTGCTCGCCCTGGAGCGCGGAGTCTCCACCCTCGCCCAGCAGATCGGCTTCGCTCAGGAGCTGGACCAGGTGGTCGCCGCCGCCAAGGAGAGCGGGGCCGCCGAGGACCCGGTCGTCAGGGCCCGGCTCGTACGCCAGTGGGCCGAGCTGGTCACCATGCGCCGGCACGCCCTGCGCACCCTCGGCACCACCGGCGACCCGGGTGCCCCCAGCGTGGCGAAGCTCCTGTGGGGCGGCTGGCACCAGCGGCTCGGCGAGCTGGCGGTGCAGGTGCGGGGCGCGCCGGGGGCCGTCGGCCCACAGCCCTGGTCGCAGGTGCACCCGTACGAACTCAACGCCGCACAGCACCTTTTCCTCTTCAGCCGGGCCGACACCATCTACGGCGGCTCCGACGAGATCCAGCGGAACATCATCGCCGAGCGGGTGCTCGGCCTACCGAGGGAGCCGAGATGAGAGGCGTCGTCTTCGACGGCACACGGACCGAGGTCGTCGACGACCTGGAGATACGCGACCCGGGCCCCGGCGAGGTGCTCGTCGCGGTGGCCGCCGCCGGTCTCTGCCACAGCGACCTGTCGGTGATAGACGGCACGATTCCCTTCCCCGTCCCCGTCGTGCTCGGCCACGAGGGCGCGGGCGTGGTGGAGGCCGTCGGCCCCGGCGTCAGCCACGTACGGACCGGTGATCACGTCGCGCTCTCCACCCTCGCCAGCTGCGGGGCCTGCGCCCAGTGCGACCGGGGCAGGCCCACGATGTGCCGGAGGGCGATCGGGCGGCCCGGGCGGCCGTTCTCGCGGGGCGGGAAGCCGCTGTTCCAGTTCGCCTCCAACTCCGCTTTCGCCGAACGTACGTTGGTGCGTGCCGTGCAGGCCGTGAAGATCCCGGCGGACCTGCCCCTCACCTCCGCCGCCCTGATCGGCTGCGGGGTGCTCACCGGCGTCGGGGCCGTACTGAACCGGGCGAAGGTCGACCGGGGCGACAGCGTCGTGGTCATCGGCACCGGCGGCATCGGCCTCAACGTGCTCCAGGGGGCCCGGCTCGCCGGTGCGCTCTCGGTCGTCGCCGTCGACAGCAACCCGGCGAAGGAGGCGGTGGCCCGGCAGTTCGGCGCCACGCACTTCCTGACGAGCGCGGAGGGAGTGCGCGACATCCTCCCGGACGGGGCCGACCACGCCTTCGAGTGCGTCGGCCGCACCGAGCTGATCCGGCAGGCGATCGACCTGCTGGACCGGCACGGCCAGGCGATCCTGCTCGGCGTCCCGGCGGCGACCGCCGAGGCGTCGTTCGTCGTCTCCTCGATGTACCTGGACAAGTCGATCCTCGGCTGCCGTTACGGCTCCTCGCGGCCGCAGCGCGACATCGCCCTGTACGCGGACCTGTACCGGGAGGGCCGGCTGCTGCTGGACGAACTGGTCACCGAGACCTACCCGGTGGAGGACTTCGCCAAGGCCGCCGACGACGCCCACCACGGGCGGGTGGCGCGGGGGGTCCTGGTCTTCTGACCCACGGGTGACCCACCGGTTCAGCCGGTTCAGCAGGGGCGGTGGCCGCCGGACCGGGCCTCGGCGGCGGTCTTCAGCTCCACCAGCCACGCGTCGAGGCCCTGTTGGAGGATCCCGGTCGCGAAGGGGACGTTCGCCTCGACCTGTTCGCCGGTGTGGGTCTCCTCGGTACGGACGAGGACGCCACCCCGGACCTTCGTGAAGCTCCAGACGTGTACGCCGTCGATGTGCAGCCCCTCGCCGGTCGCGGGCCCGGCCCAACGGATGCAGGAGTCGGCCTTCAGCTGCTTGACGGTGGACGTGATGTCCAGGCTGGTGGCGGGGGTCACCGGGTTGGGCGGGACCGGGGTCGTCCACCGGAACGCCGAACCCGGGCGGAAGGGGCCGTGGTCGAGGCGGTCGGCGCTCGTGACGTGGGCCTGCCAGCCCGGCCAGCGCTCCACGTCGGTCTGGAGCTTCCAGACGGTGCTGAGCGGCGCGTCGATGACGGTCTCGGCGCGGGCCCGGACCACGGCCTTGGAGTCGACCCCCTTGCCCTGGCAGGTGAGGGACGGGCCGGGGCGAGGGGTGGAGGCTCCGGCAGGCGCGGCGGCGGTGGTGGCGAGGACCCCGGCGAGGGCGAGCGGGACGGTGAACAGGGCGGCGGTGCGGGCACGGGACATGGTGGTCTCCTTCTCAAGTTCCTTGTACGGGGGATGGGTTGGTCAGACGGCGGTGCCGCGGGCCCGGTGCAGGGTCACCAGGAGTACGGCGGACGCGGCGACGATCAGCGCCAGGAACCCGGGGTGCATGTCCTTGGAGAGGCTCGGCGCCCCGTCGGGCCGCGCCAGCCACACCGTGAGCGGGACCGCGAACGTGACGGCGACCAGCGTGGCCGCCCGGCGCACCGCCCGGTCGGGGACCCGGCGGAGGGCGCCGACCAGCGTGATCAGGACCGGGACCCCCGCGACCAGGGCGAATCGGCCGACGACCATGACGGGGACCGCCCAGGCGGAGACGGTCACCGACGGCGGGACACGTCGGGGGGTGCGGGTCATGGGTCTCTCCCTCGGCTAGAGCCTCGTGTGTTCGTTAGAAGTTGTAACCCATCGCGAGCTGAGGGGTCAATAGGTTTCGTGATACCTTCTAACGAAACTTTGAGTACGTAGCATCACCCCTGGGGAAGGTGGCACACCATGGGGAAGTCCGACACCGCGACCCCGCGCGAGCGCTACCGCGCCCAGGTCCGTACGGAGATCAAGGAACACGCCTGGCAGCAGATCGCCACGGCCGGTGCCTCCGCGCTCTCCCTCAACGCGATCGCCAAACAGATGGGCGTGAGCGGCCCCGCGCTCTACCGCTACTTCGCCGGCCGCGACGAGCTGATCACCGAGCTCATCCGGGACGCCTACCGCAGCCTCGCCGACACCCTGGGCGCGGCCGCCGCCGAAGGTGCCGACCTGTCAGGGCTGGCACACGTCCTGCGCGGCTGGGCGCTGGCGGACCCGCACCGGTACTTCCTGCTCTACGGCACCCCGGTGCCCGGCTACCACGCGCCCGACGACACCACCGCCATCTCCTCCGAGATCATGGCGACCCTCCTGGCCGCCTGCGCGGCGCTCACCCCGGACGCCGCCACCGAGGCCCCGTTCGCCGCCCACCTGGAGAAGCACCGGGCGTGGGCCGGCGACCACCCCGCCCCGCCCGCCGCCCTGCACCTGGCGATGAGCTTCTGGACCCGGATGCACGGCGTCCTGTCCCTGGAGCTCGCCGGGCACTTCACCGGGATGCGCTTCGACCCCGCCCAGCTCTTCGCGGCCGAACTGGACGCCCTGCTGCCGGACCCGACGGCGTAACCCCGTACCCCGTCCAGGTCTAGGGGGTGTCCGCCGAGGCCCGGAACGTGCGCCGGTACACCGTCGGCGGCACGCCCAGCGCCGCCTGGAGGTGCTGGCGCAGGGAGGTCGCCGTGCCGAAGCCGGCGTCCCGGGCCACCTGGTCGATGGACAGGTCGGAGGACTCCAGCAGGTGCCGGGCCCGCTCCACCCGCTGCTGGGTCAGCCACTGGCCGGGGCTGGCACCCACCTCCTCGCGGAAGCGGCGGGTGAAGGTCCGTACGCTCATCGACTCCTGCCGGGCCATGTCCCGCAGCTGGATCGGCCGGTCCAGCCGCCCCAGCGCCCACGCCCGGGCGGCGGTGGTGGTCGCGAACTGCGGTTCGGGGACGGGTCGGTGGATGTACTGGGCCTGCCCGCCGTCCCGGTACGGGGGGACGACCGTGCGCCGGGCGATCTCGTTGGCGACGGCCGCTCCGTGGTCGCGGCGCACGAGGTGGAGGCAGAGGTCGATCCCGGCGGCGACCCCGGCGGAGGTGAGGACGTCGCCGTCGTCGATGAACAGGACGTCCGGGTCGACCCGGACCTGCGGGAAGAGCCGCTGGAAGTGGTCGGCGGAGGACCAGTGCGTGGTGGCGGGGCGGCCGTCCAGATATCCGGCGGCGGCCAGGACGTAGCTGCCGGTGCAGATGGAGACCATCCGGGTGCCGGGCCGGATCAGGGCGAGGGCGGCCGCCAGCTCCTCGGTGAGCCTGCCCTCCTCGAAGACCGGGCCCAGTTCGTAGGAGGCGGGGATGACCACGGTGTCGGCCGTGGCGAGCGCCTCGGGGCCGTGCTCGACGAGGATCGCGTAGTCGGAGTCGGTCCGGACGGCCCCGGGCGGGCGGACCGAGCAGGTCACGACCTCGTACAGCTTCGCGCCCTTGTTGCCCGGTACGGGGTCCAGGGAGCGGCCGAAGATCCGGTGCGGGATGCCCAGTTCGAAGGGGAGCAGGCCGTCCAGGGCCAGGACGGCGACGCGGTGCGGCATGGCGGGCCTCCTCGAAAGGCGTCGGCGGGCTCGTGAGGGAGTGCGCCGGAACGCTCACTGGCTGAAACTCACTGGCTGGTATAGACCACGGGCTGATACAGGTTGGCGACGTGATGGAGAAGCCGACAGAGACCGCGTCCATTCCCGACGCCCCGCGTGACACCCGAACCCCGCCGCTGCCGCCCCTGCCCCCGCTCGACCTCGCCCTTTCCGGTGGTCCGGGTGGTCCCGGCGGCTCCGGCGGGCTCTGGAACCGTAACTTCCGCTACTTCTTCGTGGCCCGCACGGTCGCCCTCTTCGGCGACGGCATGATCCCCGTCGCCCTGACCGCCGGGCTGCTGGGCGCGGGCCGCCCCGCCTCCTCGGTCGGGTTCGCGCTGGCCGCCTGGATGGGGCCGCTGGCGGTGTTCGTGCTGTTCGGCGGGGTGCTCGCGGACCGGTTCACCCCGCGCCGCATGATGATCATCGCCGACGCCCTGAGGCTGGTCGGCGCCTCGGTGCTCGCCGTCACGCTCGCCCTGGGCAACCCGCCGCTCTGGTCGGTGTACATCCTCAGCTCCGTCGCCGGGGTCGGCGCCGCGCTCTTCCAGCCGGGCGTCGCCTCGACCGTTCCCCGGGTCTCCACCGACGTCCAGCGCGCCAACGCCGTCCTGCGGGTCGCCGAGGCGCTGATGACCATGGCCGGCCCCGCCTTCGCGGGCGTCCTCGTGGGTCTCGCGAGCGCCGGGGCCGTCTACGCGGCGAACGCGGCGACCTTCGCGGTCTCCGGCGCCTGCCTCTTCCTGATGCGCCTGGCCCCCGCCCCGCACGACGACGCGGTACGCGGCACCTTCACCGCCGAACTCGCGGACGGGTGGCGGGAGTTCCGGGCCCGCTCCTGGCTCTGGGGCGTGATCGCCGTCTGGACCGTCTACGGCTTCGCGGTCCTCGGCCCGATGCTCCCGCTCACCGCCGTCCTCGTCACCCAGGAGCACGGATCGGGGGCGTACGGGATGCTGATGGCGGTCAACGGGGCGGGCAGCGTCGTCGGCGGCCTCATGGCCCTGCGGCTGCGGCCGCCCCACCCCCTCGCGGCAGGCGCGGTGGCGCTCCCCCTGGTGGCGGTGAGCCTGGTCGTCCTGGCCCTCGGGATGCCGCTGCCGGTGCTGGCGGCGGGGCAGTTGCTGGCCGGTGCCGCCGCCGCGTTCTGGCTGGTGATGTGGTCCACCACGGTCCAGACGCACGTACCGCCGGAGGCCCTGAACCGGCTGCACGCCTACGATGTGGCCGGTTCGCTCCTGATGGTCGCGGCGGGCCGCGCCCTGGCCGGCCCGGTGGCCGAGGCGGTGGGCGCACCGGAGCTTCTGGTGGCGGCGGCCGTGATCAACATGGGGGTGGTGGCGGTGCTGCTGGTGGCCCGGCCGATCCGTCAGCTGAAGAGGATGGGGCTGGCGTGAGGGTCTCTCCCCGCGTGGTGGCGGCGGCCGCCGCGGTCGTCACCGTCGCCGCGGGTCTCGCCGTGCGCGCCGGGGCGGACGGCGCCTTCGCCAAGTACGCGGGGAGCGCGCTCTACACGGTGCTGCTCTGCGCCCTCGTCGCCTTCTGCGCGCCCCGCGCGCGGCCGGTCGCCGTGGCCGGGACCGCGCTCGCCCTGAGCTGGGCGGTCGAACTCCTCCAGCTCACCGGCTTACCGGCGGAGTTGGCGGCGCGCAGCACGGTGGCCCGGCTGGTGCTCGGTTCGACGTTCAACGCCCCGGACCTCTTCTGGTACGCGGTGGGCGCGGCGGCGGCCTGGGGCGTCCACACGGGGATCCGGAGACGCGCTGAGCGCTCTTCTGCCGAGCGCGCTTCTCGGCCCGCTGCATCTCGCTGATCTCCAGGACGTGGGCGGCCCGGGTGGCCTGATTCCTGCGAACCGTGTCCTCCCGGCCACTCGTGGGGAAAGGCGCAGGCCAAGAAGCTGGTCCACGTGACCGAGACCATCGAAAGCGCCGCCCAGGACGACGACCGGCGGCCGCCCCTGGAGGCGCGCCGCCCCCGTGTGCACCGGGCGTGGATCGTCGCCGCCGTCACCTTCGTGACGATCATCGGCGGCGCTGCCTTCAACTCCCTGCCCGGGCTGCTCATCGACCCGCTCCACACCGAGTTCGGCTGGTCGCGCGGGGAGATCGGGCTCGCGGTCTCCATCGACATGGCGCTGTACGGCCTGACCGCGCCGTTCGCCGCCGCGCTCATGGACCGCTTCGGCATCCGGCGGGTCGTGGCGGCCGCGCTGACCATGGTGGCGGCCGGGGCGCTCGCCAGCGTCTGGATGACGGCCTCCTGGCAGCTGATGATCTACTGGGGGCTGCTCGTCGGCCTCGGCACCGGGTCCATGGCGATGGCGTTCGCCGCGACCGTCACCAACCGGTGGTTCGTCGCCCGCCGGGGCCTGGTCACCGGCATCCTCACCGCGGCCGGCGCCTCCGGGCAGCTCGTCTTCCTCCCGCTCTGCGCCTGGATCGTCGACCGGCACGGCTGGGAACCCGCCTCGATCACCGTCGCCCTGGCCGCCCTGGTTGTCGTCCCGTTCGTCTGGCTCCTGATGCGCGACCACCCGGCCGACGTGGGGATCGCCCCGTACGGCGGTACGTTCGTGGCGAAGCCCGCCCCCGCCCGGGGCGCCGCGCGCCGGACGGTGAAGGTGCTGTTCGACGCGGCGCGCACCGGACCCTTCTGGCTGCTGGCGGGCACCTTCGCGATCTGCGGGGCCTCCACCAACGGCCTGATCCGCACCCACTTCATCCCCTTCGCCCATGACAACCACATGCCCATCACCGTGGCGGCCTCGCTGCTCGCGGTGATCGGGGTCTTCGACATCATCGGCACGATCTTCTCCGGCTGGCTCACGGACCGCTTCGACGCCCGCAGGCTGCTCGCCGTCTACTACGCGCTGCGCGGGATCTCGCTGCTGTTCCTGCCGCTGCTGATGGGACCCGAGGTGCAGCCGCCGATGATCTTCTTCATCGTGTTCTACGGGCTGGACTGGGTGGCCACGGTCCCGCCGACGCTGGCGCTGTGCCGGGAGCAGTACGGCGAGGACAGCGCCATCGTCTTCGGCTGGGTGCTCGCCTCGCACCAGGTGGGCGCGGCGGTCGTGGCGTTCCTCGGCGGGGTCGCGCGGGACGTCTTCGGCAGATACGACGTGGTCTGGTACGCGTCGGGAGCGCTGTGCGCGGTGGCGGCGCTGATGTCGCTGGTGATCCGGCGGGTCCGGGCCGCCCCGGCGGTCGTCCCTGGCGGCTGAACCGGCGGTCCTCGGAGCCGGACCGGTGGCTCCTAGCGGCTGAACCGGCCGAAGAGCCCCCGGTGGAACAGCAGCGGCTCCCCCTCTGCCCCCTCCTCCACCGCCCCCAGCGCCTCCACCCGGCCGACCACGATGAGGTGGTCCCCGCCGGTGTGGACGGCGTGGACGCGGCAGTCGACCCAGGCCGGTACGGAGTCGAGCAGCGGTGACCCGGTCGCCGGGGCGTCCCCGTACGCCACCCCCGCGAACTTGTCCGCCCCGCTCACCGCGAACCCCCGGCACAGCGTGCCCTGTCCGGCACCCAGGATGTTCACGCAGAAGGCCCCGGCACGGGCGATGCGCGGCCAGGTCGTCGACGTACGGGCGACCATGAAGGCGACCAGCGGCGGGTCCAGCGAGAGCGAGGCGAAGGACTGGCAGGCGAAGCCGGTCGGCCCGTCCGCGTCACGCGCGGTGACGACGGTGACGCCGCTGGCGAAGTTGCCCAGTACGCGCCGGAATTCGGCCGGGTCGACCGGGAGCCGCTCGTCGTCCCGGACGGCCCTCAGATCGGGCCGGGGCAGCGCCTCCAGAGGCGGCTGGTCTGCTGTCGTGGCGGCGCCGACGGACCTGAGGTACCGGACGGCGGTGGCGGCCATGCCTGCGTGTCCCATCACACCGCCCATTAGAACTGACGCATCGTCAGATGTGAACCCGCGCGGGCGGCCCGCCCGCCCTGTTCATGCCCCGGTGCGGCGGGCGTAGTGGCGCTGGGCCTTCGCGCGGTTGCCGCAGCCGGCCATCGAGCACCAGCGGCGGGTGCCGTTCTTGGAGATGTCGTAGAAGTGCAGGACGCAGGTGTCGTTGGCGCAGGGGCGGATGCGGTCGGGCCGGTCGGCCACCAGGTGGAGCCAGTTGTCGGCCGCGTGCCAGGCGGGGGCCCAGGACGGGTCGTCCACCTCCACCGCCGACTCCGGCAGCCCGTCGGGCCCGAGCGTGCGGCGGATGCGCCCGTGGGACAGCACCTCGTTGAGCGCGGCCGTGGCGCCGGGGGTGGCGGGCTCGTGGCGGGCGGCCGAGGCCGCCAGGGCTTCGAGCGCGGTACGGGCGGTCAGCAGGCGCTCCAGGGTGGCGTGGCCGAGGGCCGGGGCGGCGGGCCCCATGGCCTCGCGCACCGGCTCGTCGCTCAGCCAGATCGCCAGGCCGTTCTCGGATTCCAGCAGGTCGCGAGGGCCTGCCGCGTCGATCCAGCGGGTGTTCAGCAGGTCCAGCGCGAGCGGTTCGCCGGTCAGCGGCCGGGGGTCGGTCCCGGTGGGGTGTGGCACGGCAGAGGGTCCTTCCGTCGCGAGGCGCATCCCTCGATTCTAACCGGACAGGAGGATTTCGCTGGTTGACCGTACGTGATCTAACCCTTAAAGTCGGTTTCACTGGTTGCGAGGCGGCCTCGCGGCCCTGACCGAAAGCATGGGGACCGACCATGAGCAAGGCGAAGAACCTGAGGACCGGCCACATCGGCCTCAACGTCACCGACCTGGACCGTTCGATCGCCTTCTACCGCGAGGTCTTCGACTTCGAGGTGCAGGGCGAGGGCAAGGACGGCGACCGCCGCTGGGCCTTCCTCGGGCGGGACTCCCGGCTCGTGGTGACCCTGTGGCAGCAGAGCGAGGGCACCTTCGCCCCCGCGCTGCCGGGCCTGCACCACCTCTCCTTCCAGGTCGACACCGTCGAGGAGATTCGGGCCACCGAGGAGGTCCTGCGCTCCCTGGGCGCCGACTTCGCCTACGACGGGGTCGTACCGCACGGGGAGACCGGCACCTCGGGCGGCATCTTCTTCACCGACCCCGACGGCATCCGCCTGGAGATCTACGCGCCCACCGGCGCGGACCCCGCCGAAGCCCCGACCTCCGGGGCCCCCACCTGCGGCTTCTTCTAGGCGACAGGCGCAGCACGGGTCACTTCTCGGCGGGGGCAGAACCAGAAAGGCGGAACCATGGGCGGCTACCACCACGGCGAGATCGCCGTGCAGGAGCGGGCGGGCTTCGCCCGTCAGGCCGGACACGCGCAGGGCGCCATCGGCAACACCGTTCCCGACGTGGCGGTGGCGTTCCTCGCCGAACAGCCCCACGTGGTGGTGGGCGGCACGGACGAGCGGGGCCGGGTCTGGGCGACCCAGCTCACCGGGGGGCCGGGCTTCCTGACCGTTCCCCGGCCGCAGACCCTGCACATCGGGGCGCTGCCCCCGCCGGAGGACCCGCTCGCGGCGGTCCTGACCGGAGCCGGAGCCGGAGCCGGGGCCGGAATCGGCTTCGGCACGGAGCCCGCCCGGATCGGCATGATCGGCATCGAACCGGCCACCCGGCGCCGGATGCGGATGAACGGCCGGGCGGTCCGCGACGGCCACGGGCTGCGCGTCGAGCTCGACCAGGTCCTCTCCAACTGCCCCAAGTACATCCAGAAACGCGACCACCACCCGGCCGCGGACCCGGACGCGCCGACGCCCCGCAAGGCCGTCGACAGCACGGAGCTGAGCCCTGAGCAGCAGCGGACGCTACGGGCCGCCGACACCTTCTTCATCGCCACCACCGACGACCGGGGCGACGCCGACGCCTCGCACCGGGGCGGCAACCCCGGCTTCGTCCAGGTGGTCTCGCCCCGGCTGCTGCGCTGGCCCGACTACGCGGGCAACGCCATGTTCCTGACCCTGGGCAACCTCGAACTCAACCCGGCCGCCGGTCTCCTCGTTCCCGGCTGGGAGACCGGCACCTCCCTGCACCTGACGGGTTCGGCCCGCACGGTGTGGGACGGGGAGGAGGTGGCCCGCCACCCCGGGGCGCAGCGGCTGGTGGAGTTCGAGATCGCCGCCGTACGGGAGGTCGCGGCGGCCTCCCCGCTGCGCTGGTCCGCGCCCGCCTTCTCCCGCTTCAACCCGCCGACGGCCGGCTGAAGCCCCACCGTGCCACTGACACCGCACCCGCACCCGCACCCGCACCCGATACGGAGTCACCATGCAGATCACCGTGGACCTGGATCTCTGCGAGAGCCACGGAAGTTGCGTCTTCGCCGCCCCCGGGATCTTCTCGTTCGACGACGACGACTACCTCCTGTACGAACCCGCGCCGGACGACGGACTGCGCGGTGCGGCCGAGAAGGCCGCCGCCTCCTGCCCGGTCCGCGCCATCACCGTGGCCGCCGCCCCGTGAGCGCCGCCGGCCATCCGCGCGAGGTGGTGATCGTCGGGGCCTCGCTGGCGGGGCTCCGGGCCGCCGCGACCCTGCGGGCCGAGGGGTTCGGCGGACACCTGACCCTCGTCGGGGCGGAGCAGTACACCCCTTACGACCGTCCGCCGCTCTCGAAGAAGTTCCTGACGGCCGCCGACCCGGCCGAGACCAGGCTGCCGGTCCCCGACGACCTCCGGGCCCGCTGGCTGCTGGGACGGGCCGCGGTCCGGCTCGACCCCTACAGCCGGATCGTCACCCTCGCCGACGGCACCCGGCTGCCCTACGACGGGCTGCTGATCGCCACCGGAGCCGCCGCCCGGTCCGGCGCGGTGCCCGGCGAGCCCGGCCCGGAGCAGGGCGTGTTCACCCTGCGCGACCGCGACGACGCGGTGGCTCTGCGGGCCGCGCTGGCCGCCGGGCGGAAGCTGCTCGTGGTCGGCGCCGGGTTCCTCGGCGGCGAGGTCGCCGCCGCGGGCCGGGCGCTCGGGCTCGATGTCACGCTCGTGGAGGCCGGGGCCGTACCGCTGGAGCGGGCGGTGGGCGCGGAGGCGGGCGCGTTCGTGGGGATGCTCCACCGGGAGGCGGGCATCGACCTGCGCACCGGCACCACGGTCACCGCGTTCCGCACCGGCCAGGACGGAGCGCTCACGGGCGCCCGGCTGGCCGACGGGCGGACCGTCGCGGCCGATGTCGCCGTACTGGCCCTGGGTGCGGTCCCGGCCACCGGATGGCTGGCCGGATCGGGGATCGAGGCGGCCGGCGGGGTGCCCTGCGACAACCGGCTGCGGGCCCTGTTCCCGGACGGTACGGCCGTGCCCGGTGTGGTCGCGGCGGGCGACGCGGCCCGGGTCCCGCAGCCCCTGGCGGGCGGCGACGCGCCTGCCCCGGGCCACTGGTCCGGCGCGGTGGAGCAGGGCACGGCGGCCGCCCGTACGCTGCTGCTGGGCGAGGCGGCCCCGGTCTTCGACGAGGTGCCGTCCTTCTGGTCCGACTTCCACGGCGTCCGGCTCCGCTCGGTGGGCCTCCCGGGCCTGGCGGACACGGCGAAGGTCCACGAGTGCGACCGGGACGCCCGGCGGCTGGAGGTCAGCTACCACCTGGGCGGCCGGCTGGTCGGCGCCCTGACCATCGGCCGGACCTCCCGACTCGCCGCCTACCGGAGGGTGTTGGCCGAACCCACGCCCTAATGCCCGCGGTACACCGGCGTGCGGCGCTCGACGAAGGACGCCACCCCCTCGTTGGCGTCCCGGGTGGTCATGTTGATCTCCTGGGCGGCCGCCTCCGCCGCGAAGGCCGTCGCCCGGTCGCTGGTGAGCGCGTCGTTCACGAGCTGCTTGGTCAGGGCGATGGCCCGGGTAGGCCCGCAGGCCAGCCGCCCGGCCCACTCGGCGGCGGCGGCGCCCAACTCATCTGCCGGAACTGTGCGGTTGACCAGCCCGATCCGTTCCGCGTCCGCCGCCGTCAGGGCGTCCCCGAAGAACATCAGCTCCTTCGCGCGCTGCGGGCCGATGAGCCGGGGCAGCAGATAGGCGCCGCCGCCGTCCGGGACGAGCCCGCGGCGGACGAAGACCTCGATGAACTTCGCCGTGTCGGCCGCCAGGACCAGATCGCAGGCGAACGCCAGATGCGCGCCGATCCCGGCGGCGGTCCCGTTGACGGCGGCGATCACCGGTTTCTCGCAGTCCAGTACGGCGGCGACCAGCCGCTGCGCGCCGAGCCGGATGGTCCGGGCGACATCCCCGGGCATCCGTTCGCGGGTCTGCGCGGGGGTGCCGCGCAGATCGGCACCCGCGCAGAAGCCCCGGCCGGTGGCGGTGAGCACGACGGCCCGTACGGCGGGGTCGGCGGAGGCGTCGGCCAGCAGGGCGATGACACGTTCGCGCTGCTCCCAGGTGACGGCGTTCATGGCCTCGGGCCGGTTGAGGGTGATCCAGGAGACGCCGTCGGTGGTGGTGCGGTGGAGGACGGTGGACTGGGGGGCTCCCTGTGCCTGTGCCGATTCCGGGCTCACCGGCACACCGCCAGCGCGTCCAGGGCCACCGCGCCCTGTCCGCGCCCCAGCACCACCAGCGGGTTGATGTCCAGCTCGGTCAGGTCGTCGCCGAGCTCCAGGGCCATCCGCTGGACCCGCAGCACCACCTCCACGAGGGCGTCCACATCGACGGGCGCCCCGCCGCGCACGCCCTGGAGCAGTGCCCGGCCGCGCAGCTCGCCGAGCATGTCCCGGGCGTCCTTCTCGCCGAAGGGCGGCACCCGTACCGCCGTGTCGTGCAGCACCTCCACCAGGACCCCGCCCAGCCCGACCGTGACGGTCGGCCCGAAGAGGGCGTCGTGGGTGACGCCGACCATCATCTCGACGCCCCGGTCGATCATCTGGCAGACGAGGATGCCGTCCAGGTCGACGGATTCGAAGCGGGCGATGTCGGTCAGCTCGCGGTAGGCGTCGCGGACCTGGCTGGCGGAGGTGAGGCCCGCCTTGACCAGGCCCAGCTCCGTCTTGTGGGCGAGCCGGGGGCCGGACGCCTTCATCACGACGGGGTAGCCGACCGGACCGGCCGCCCGGACGGCACCCGCCGCGCTGGTCACCAGCTGCTCGCGCGGCACCCGGATCCCGTACGCGCGCAGCAGCTGCTTCGCCGCGTGCTCGCTGAGCTGCTGGCCCGGCCGCATCAGGCCCTGCGCCTTGCGGAAGGAGGGGGAGGGGGTGCGCGGGGCCTCGTCGAAGGGGGAGCGGTAGCCGGTGGCGAAGCGGTGGTGGTCCAGGTGTGCCTTCACGGCGGTGATGCAGTTGGAGAACGTACGGAAGGTGGCGACGCGGGACGAGCCGAGGAGCGTGGTGCGGTAGGCGTCCTCGGTGCCCACGGGGGAGCCCCAGACCACGCAGACCAGCTTGTCGGTGGCCTCGGCCGCGTCCACCAGGTCCTGGGCGAGCCGGTCGCTCATGGGAGGGAACGGGCCGGTGATCGGACAGATCAGGACCCCGACGGACGGGTCGGCGAGGATCGCGTCGATGATCTTCCGGCCGCGCCGGTCGCCGACCGGGTGGCCGCCGTTGTCGATGGGGTTGGCGACGTTGAGGTAGCCGGGTATCCAGGTGTGCAGCTCGTCCTGCTTGGCCTGGGGGAGCGGCGGCAGGGTGAGCCCGGCGGCGGTGGCCAGGTCCGCGAAGTGGGCGCCGGTGCCGCCGGAGATGGAGTACACGGCGACGCCCTCCGCGCGGGGCGGCCGGGCGCGGGCCAACAGGGCGGCGGTGTCCTGGAGTTCGTCGAGCCCGTCCACCCGGACAACCCCGAACTGCCGCATCGCCGCGTCCACCACCTGATCCGCCCCGGTCAGCTTCCCGGTGTGCGAGGCGGCGGCCTCGGCCCCGGCCTCCGTACGCCCCACCTTCACCGCGACCACCGGCACCCCGGCGCGGGCGGCCCGGTCGGCGGCGAGCAGGAAGGAACGGCCGTCCTTGAGCCCTTCCACGTAACAGGCGATCGCCCCCACCTCGGGGCGCTGGGCGAAGTACGCGATGAAGTCGGCGGTCTCCAGATCGGCCTCGTTGCCCGTGGGCGCCCAGTGCGAGAGCCGGATGCCCAGCTCCTGGAGGGAGTGCAGCGGCCGCCCCTGGTGCCCGGACTGGGTGATGAGGGCGATGGCGGGGCCCTCCAGGTCGTCGCGGAACTCCTCGAAGGCGTTCAGGTTGGTGTTCGGCCCCAGCAGCCGCAGCCCGGAGCGTTCCACGGCGGCCGCCAGCCGGGCCTGTGCCACTGCCCCCGCCTCCCCTGTCTCGGCGAACCCGGAGGCGAAGGCCACGGCGAAGGGGACCTTGGCCTCCGCCAGCTCCTCGATCACCGGGAGCGGGTCGGCGACCAGCAGGACCGCGAGGTCGACGGGCTCGGGCAGCTCGGCCACGGAGGGGACGCAGGGCCGCCCGAACACGGTCTTCCGGGTCGGGTGCACGGGGTGGAGCCGCGCCCCGACGCGCTCGGCCCAGGCGATGAGCTGCCGGGTGATGCCGGTGTTGGGGCGTCCTTCGGTGTCGGAGGCGCCGACGACGGCCACGGAGCGCGGCCGGAAGAAGCGGTCCAGGTCGGGCACGGCCAGGTGCAGCGGCCGCCCGCTGACATCGAGCCCGCCCTGCCGCGTGGCGGTGGGCAGGCTGACGACGGAGGCGTGCGGCTCCTCGCCGCAGGCCACCACCCGGGCGCGGAAGTCGGTGGTGAGGGTGCCGTGAGTCGATCCAAGCATCGTTCCGCCACTCCTGCTCGATGGTCCGCCGGCCCGGTGTCCGTGTGGGGGGCAGGCGCAATTGGCTGACGCCCTGTCAGGTTACTGAACTGACGGCCCGTCAGGAATGGTCGTGCAGGCAAAGGCTCCGGGTGGTGCGGGGCGGCGGGGGCGCGGTGGCCGCCCGGGGTGGTCATGGGGCGGCGCGAAGTGGCGTAGAGTCGGGTCTACCGACGCGGGGTGGAGCAGCTCGGTAGCTCGCTGGGCTCATAACCCAGAGGTCGCAGGTTCAAATCCTGTCCCCGCTACTGAAGGATGAGGCCCGGATCCCCTGGATCCGGGCCTCATCCGTGTGCCCCCCCTCCAGGGACCCCGACCCTGCCCTCCCGGGGGCCGGACAGGCGGACATCCCTCCCGGACGCTGAGCCATGGCGGGGCGCGGGGGACCGGGCGACGCTTGAGCCATGACACAGACAGCAGACGCAACGCCCGTACTTTCCCCCGTCCTGGTGACCGGCTCCACAGGCAAGACCGGCCGCAGGGTGGTGGCCCGCCTCCGCGAGCTGGGGGTGGAGACCCGGGCGGCCTCCCGGTCCGGGGGGACCCGGTTCGACTGGGAGGACCCGGCCACCTGGGCGCCCGCCCTGGAGGGGGCCGCCGCCGTCTACATCGTCCCGCTGGACACCGTGCCCTCCCCGACGCCCGCCTTCGTCGAGCAGGCCGTCGCGGCCGGGGTGCGGCGGCTGGTGCTGCTCTCGGCCCGGGGGGTGGACGTACCGGGCTACTTCGGCCCCGGCGTCTACGAGGACGGGGGCCCGCACTTCCACGGCGAGGAAGCCGTGCGCTCCTCCGGCCTGGCCTGGACGATCCTGCGGCCCGGCTGGTTCGCCCAGAACTTCAGCGAGGGCGTCTTCCTCGACGGCGTACGAGCCGGAGAGCTGACCCTGCCCGTCGGGGACGGCGAAGCCGCGTACATCGACACGGACGACATCGCGGCGGTGGCGGTGGCGGCGCTCACCCAGGACGGCCACGACGGCGAGGTGTACGAGCTGTCGGGCCCCCGCGCGCTGGGCATCGCCGACGTCCTGGACGAGATCGCGAAGGTGACCGGGGTACGCGCCTCCTACGCCCCGGTCGAGGAGGCCGTGTACCGGGAGGGCCTCGTCGCGCACGGCATGTCGGAGGTGGAGGCCTCGCTCTGGATGGCCGCCCTGGAGCCGATCCGCACAAGCCGGGAGGCCCCGCTGAAGGACGGCGTCCACCGCGCCCTGGGCCGCTCCCCGCGCGACATCGCCGACGTCTTCCGGGACGCGACGGCGGCGGGGTCCTGGGGCTGAGGGGCCTGGGACTGAGGGGGCGGGCGGCTAGTCCGGGGCGTCGCCGGTGTTGCGGATCATCTGCTGGAGCACCCGGAGGGCGGTGACGTAATCGGCGTCGTCGATCCCCCGGTGGATGCGCTCACGGATGGCCGGGGCGTGCCGCTTGAGTCCCACCCGGGCCTCCTCGCCCGCCTCGGTGATCCACAGCCGCCCGTCACCGTCCCGGGTGAGCCATCCACGCTCCACCAGCGCCTTCGACTCGGCGGTCAGGTCGTCCTCGGGCCGGATGTAGCTGCGCATGGCGTGCTGAAGCGCGGGGACGGTCATGCCGTCGCCGTCGGGGGAGAGATCGTTCCTCGACAGATTGCGCAGCAGCCAGAACTGGGGCTGGGTGAAGCCGAGTTCGGCCTGCTGGTCCCGGGTGAACGCAATGAGCGCCTCGTAGGCCAGGCCGGTCCAGTAGGCGGCGGGCTGGGCGGCGAGTTCGGCGTAGGTGAACTGATGATCCGTCATGAGTGCTGCCTCGTCCTCGGGGTTGTCCGCTGATGAGCCCAACGTAGAACCTCAAGTTAAGTTGACGTCAAGAGGTGCGGAGGCCTCCCTGCCGGTACGCGCTCGGGCTCTCGCCCCGGAGCCGTTTGAACGCCGCGCTGAAGCCGAACGCGTCCGCGTAGCCGACCCGCCGGGCCACCGCCGCCACCGTCAGCTCCGGGCGGGTCAGGAGGTCGGCGGCGAGGGTCATGCGCCACTCGGTCAGGTACGCCACCGGGCCGTCCCCGACCAGCTCCGTGAACCGTTTCGCCAGGGTGGTCCGCGACACCCCCGCCCGGGCCGCCAGCTCCGCCGTCGTCCAGGGGTGGGCCGGGTCCTCGTGCATCGCCCGCAGCGCGGCCCCCGCGACCTCGTCGCCGAGGGCGCCGTACCACCCCGGCGGCTCGGCCTCCGGCCGGTCGAACCAGTCCCGCAGGGTGCACACGAGCATCCAGTCCAGCAGCCGGTCCAGCACGATCTGGTGCCCGGGCCGCGCGCCGCCGATCTGGGCGACCAGGTAGTCGCGCAGCGGCCCGCAGTCGTCCTCGTCGGGCACGACGAGGACCGGCGGGAGGGCCCGGAGCAGCCGCAGGGGTACCTCCGCCTGTACGTCGTAGGCGGCGGCCAACAGCACGGTGGGACCGGCGAGTTCGGAGCCGTGGCCGTCGGGGGGTGCCAGGTCGTCGCCCCAGCGCACCTCCCGTACGCCCGGGGCGGTCACCGGCACCGTCGCACCCGTGCTGTTCGCCGGGTCGTCGGTGAAGGTGAACGGCGCCGGCCCCCGTACGATCGCGGCCTCCCCGAAAGCCAGCCGCAGCGGCTCCCCGCCCTCCGGCACGATCCACCCGGCACCCCGCATCGGCAGGCACAGCGTCAGGTAGGCCCCGTCCGTGAAGCGCAGGGACCACGGTGGCCACAGCACCGACCGCCCGAACACCGCACCCTTGCCCCGCACGCCACGCAACAGTTCGTCGAACACGTCCATGGCGCCACGATAGGCAGAAACTTCGGGCGTCCCGGACGCTCACCTATGCACTGCGGACGGACGCCCATGGTTCGGGTGGCCCCCGCGCGGTGGACTTGCCCCATGACAGCGAAGACCGGCACGCACCGCGCCCCGTCCACCGTCCTCGTCCTCGGCGCCACCGGCAAGACCGGCCGCCGGGTCGTGGACCACCTGCGCGCCTCCGGGACGGCCACGGTCCGGGGGGCCTCCCGCTCCGGCGAGGTCCGGTTCGACTGGACGCTCCCCGACACCTGGGAGCCCGCCCTCGCGGGAGCCGGGGCGGTCTACCTCGTGGCGCCCGACGACCCCTCCCCCGTACGGGAGTTCGTGCGGCGGGCCGCGGCGCTTGGCGTACGCCGCTTCGTGGCGCTCTCCGGCCGCGGCATCGAGAAGGCGGGGGATGAGGGGTTCGGCCAGGGCATGGCGGCCGGTGAGGCCGCGGTCCAGGAGTCCGGGGCCGAGTGGACGCTCCTGCGCCCCAACAACTTCTTCCAGAACTTCGACGAGGACCTGTGGCTGGCCCCGCTCCGGGCCGGCCGGCTGGGTCTGCCGATCGGGGACATGCCGGAACCGTTCATCGACGCCGGTGATGTGGCGGAGGTCGCGGCGGCGGTCCTCACCGAGGACGGTGACCGCCACGCGGGCCGCACCTACGAGCTGTCGGGCCCCCGCGCCCTCACCTTCGCCGAGGCCACCCGCACCATCGCCGGGGCGGCGGGCCGCCCGATCCGCTACGAGGAGCTCACCCCGGCCGCGTACCGCGCCGAACTCCTTTCCGAGGGCTGGCCGGAGGCGGCGGCCGACGGGCTGGGCGCCATGTTCGCCCTGCACCGGGCGGGCCACACCACCGAGGCCACCGACGACGTCCGCCAGATCCTGGGGCGGGCCCCGGCCGACCTGGGACCGTGGGCGCGGGGCGTTGCTGCGCGGGGAGTGTGGGCGTAAGGGGGGCGGTCTCCGGACCCCCGGTCGGGGCCCGGAGACCGTACTACTCGGTCACCTTGTGCTCGTACCCGTCGTCGCGTCCGCATCCGTCACGTACGACTGCGGCGCCTGCCGCCCGGCGGCGGCCGGCGGGTTCTTCAGGGAGCCCAGGTCGTGGGCGTACGTGCCCACCGCGTTGGCGATGACGTCGATGTTGATGCCGAACGCCCTCGTGTTGATGTTCCTGAGCGTGTCCCCGGCCGCGTGGTAGTTCACGTCGAACGCGACCCCCGCCTCGCCGCCCCACTTCGCCGCCTCGGCCGGTGTCTTCAGCGCCTCCATGCCGGAGAACGTGCCGCCGGAGGGGATCCCCGCCAGAACGAAGGGGTGGTAGTCCGAGCGGCCGATGAAGGGCGTTCCGGCGGTCGGGAGCCCCCGGTTGCCCAGGAACGTGGTGATGTCACGTTCGAGCTGGGCCGAACCCGTAGGGCCTTCCGGGAAGTTGAGGCCGTCGGAGTTGTCGCCGTCGAAGACGAACAGGCCGTAGTTGGGCGAGGCGATGTTCTCGAAGTTCAGATAGAGCTTGATCTTCTGCCGCTCGGCGGGCGTCAGGCTCTCGACGTAGTGCGCGGAGCCGAACAGGCCGCTCTCCGCCGCCGACCACCAGGCGAACCGCACCTTGTTGCGCGGCTGCTTCTCCTTCTTGGCCAGTTTCAGTGCGACGTCCAGCAGGCCGGCCGCGCCCGAACCGTTGTCGTTGATGCTCGGGCCCTCCTTCACCGAGTCCAGGTGCGCCCCGAGCGCCACGGTGCTGGCGGCGTCGCCGCCCCGCGTCTCCGCGATGACGTTCCTCGTGGTGCGGGTCTCCTGGAGCTGGCGGACCTCGAAGGAGATGGTCACCGGGCCGTTGGCGAGGTCGGCGGCGAGCCTGTCCCCGTCCGGCTTGGAGAGCCCGGCGGTGGGGATCTTCACGGTGGCCGGGTCGCCGAGCGTGCCGGACAGCGGACCGTACCCGGCGTCGATGTTGTTGTAGATGATGGCCCCGGCCGCGCCCGCCGCTGCGGCCTGTTCCTGCTTGACGCCGAAGGTGCAGCCGCCGCGCTTGATCAGCGCGATCCTGCCGGTGAACGCGCCCGCCGCGTAGTCGCCCGGTTCGCAGCCGGTGGTACCGTCCTCGTCGACCGGCGGCGCTGCCAGCTCGGCCGTAATCCCGCCGACCGGCGTCGACTTCGTGTACGTGAGCGCCTTGATCTCGGCGTCGAACGGTGTGGGGGAGACGGCGGAGAGCTTCTCGGCCAGCGTCTCGGTGTAGATGAAGTCGAACTTCTGGGACGAGACGCGGTACCCGGCCGCCTTCAGCAGTGTCTGCACATAGGCGGCGGAGGTCTCGTGCCCCAGTGATCCGGCGACACGGTGACCGCCCGTCGCCCGGGCTATCGCCTGTAAGGCCACGAGGTGCTTGCGGGCGTCCTTGGCGGACGCGTCACGCACCAGCGCCTTCGAGAGGGCGGCGGCGTCCTGGCCCGCCCTGTCCTTGTGGGCGGAGGCGGGCGATGCCGAGGCCAGCAGAAGAGGGGCCACCAGTGCGGTGGCTGCCAGGGCGGCGACGGATCTTCGAACGGAGGCGCTCACAGAAGTCCTTCCCGGTACGGACAAGATGAGGGGAAGTTAGCGATCTACGTGCCTCCCTGTGAACACCTGTGCCACAACTCAGTGCATTAATCACACAGTTGTCATCATGTCGCCGTAGTCACTCCTGCGTGGCCTTGATCTACGCAGGTGTGATCTACGCGGGGTGCACCGGGCTGCCGAGCACCTCGGTCAGGGCCGAGATGCTGTGGCCGCCATGACCGGCGGCGACGGCCCGCCGCAGCAGGTCGTGGAACGGCCGGTGCCAATGCACGTCGAGCCCCGCCTCCTCGGCGAACGCCTTGTCGTGGGCGGCGCCGGCCAGGAACAGGTCAACCGAGGACGCGCCGTCGCTGTAGTCGCCCCGGTCGATCTCCCCGGCGAAGACCGGGAGGAGCGCGTTGATCATCTCGAACCACTTGACGCCGAACCGCACCATCGAGGCGGCGTCGAGCCCGCGGGCCCGGAGCGCCGCCGCGCCCTGGAAGAAGCCGACGAGTGCGGGGAGCAGCGTGCCGCCCACCGCCATCTCGTACAGCGCTGCGAGATCGGGGTCGGCGCCGAGGTGGACGGTGTCGCCGCCCAGCACCCGCAGGGTGGCCGCGTGCTCGTCGAAGACGCCCCGGTCGCCGCCGTAGTAGAGCAGGGTGTCCTCGGCGCCCACGGCGGACGGAACGTTCTTGACCGCCCCGCCGAGATAGCGGGCGCCGTACCCGGACGCCCAGCCGGCCATCGCGCGGGCATCGGCCGGCGACCCGCTGTTCAGGGTGACCAGTGTGCGCCCCTCGACCGCCGCGGCGGCCGGCCCCAGCGCCTCGACGGTGGCATCGAACGTGGTCAGGCAGGCGATGACCAGGGGGCTCGCCGTGACGGCCTTCTCGACCGTCCGCGTCTGCCGGGCCCCGAGCGCGACCAGCGGTCCGCCCTTCGACGTGGTCCTGTTCCAGACCGTGGTCGGGTGCCCCGCCCTGACGTACGCCTCGGCCAGCGCGCGGCCCATCGAGCCCAGGCCGATCACGGTCACGGGTGTGCGGGGGTGCTCGGTCATGGGGCGCTCCTGAGGGGAAGCCCGTTCACTCGTTGCATGAAGGGGCGCGAAGTGCGGCCGTCGGGGCAGGAGTTGAGTGGTTCCTGCGCGCCGCCCGTTCCATGCTGCGGGGGCACTGAATCTTCTGCAAGTACCTACAATTCTGTTCGGTACCCACAGTTCTGTCAGTGGAGGGCTCATGCCGAAGCGGAGTTACACCTGCGGACTGGACGCCGCCATCGACGTCATGGGAGGCAAATGGAAGGGCCTGATCCTGTTCTGGCTCGACGAAGGGCCCCTGCGCTTCGGGGAGTTGCGCCGGACCGTGGCCGGGATCAGTGAGCGCATGCTGATCCTGCAGCTGCGCGAGCTGGAGGCGAACGGCCTGGTCCACCGCGAGGTGCACCAGCAGGTGCCGCCGAAGGTGGAGTACTCGCTGACGGAGTTCGGCCGCTCGCTGATCACCGCTCTCACCCCGCTCGGTGAGTGGGGCGAGGAGAACATGGAGCGGCTGGAGGGCCTCCCCGTAAGCCAGGCCGTTCAGCCGGGGCTCACCGCTCCGGCCACAGCTGGAACAGCCAGACCTCCAGCGGGACTTCACGCGGAGTCGGCTCGGGGAACTTCTGGTCCTCCTCGGGGGCGAGCTCCCGGCTCCGGTGCAGGAGACGGAAGCGGTACTGGCCGGGCGTGACGGGCGCGGACTCCTTGAAGAAGCCGAAGAGGTCCAGGACGGCCAGGCGCTCCTCCAGCGCGGCACGGAACTCGCGCCGGTAGGTCCAGAGGCCCTCCTCCGGCTCCGGCGGCTCGCCGGACCACGACTCCAGCCGTACGAGCGGGTGGTGGTCGGTCCAGACGGTGGAGAGGTACAGCCCGGCCCCGGGGACCCGGATCCGCTCGTCGTCGGCCGGCGGCTCGTCGAACCACATCGTGCCCACTTGGACCGTCCGGTGGTCCACCCGCGGCCGGATGTCGTCCCGGCGGATCATCCGTGGCGTCTGCGGCACCTCTGCCTCCTCCGGGCGCGGCCTCAGTGGGCCCGTGCCACCCTCTTGGCGATCTTCCCGGCGTCCAGGGCCAGTTCGCGAAGCATTCCGCTGATCGGGTTGGTGAAGCCGGTGAAGTAGAGGCCCGGGGTCTGCTCGGGGGTGCGGCCGCCATGGGTGACCGGGCGGCCCCGCGCGTCCAGCACGTCCAGGTGGCCGAGCAGCGGCTCCAGGGCACGGGTGTAGCCGGTCGCCGCGATCACGGTGTCCGGGGTGAGGCGGGTGCCGTCGGCCAGGACCACCGCGTCCTTGTCGAAGGAGGCGACGGTCGCCACGGGGGTCACCCGGCCGGCCTTGACCGCGTCGATCAGGCCGACGTCCTGGACCGGGATCGCACCCTCCCGGACCCGGGAGTACAGGCCCGCCTCCGGGCGCGGCAGCCCCTGGGCGGCCAGGTCCGGTACGGCGATCCGGGCCATGACGGCCCCCGCCCGGTCGACGAGCCGCACGGGCAGCCGGCGGACCAGGATGCCGGTCGCCTGGGCGGGCCAGCCCGCCGTGGAGCGGCGCACGATGTGCGGGGCGGTGCGCACCGCGATCCGTACCCGGGAGGCCCCGCCCTCCGCCAGGTCCGCCGCGATCTCCGCGCCCGTGTTGCCGATGCCGACCACCAGGACGTCCTTGCCGGCGTACGGGGCCGGGTTGCGGTACTCCGCCGCGTGCAGCAGCTCGCCGGAGAACGTGTCGCGCCCCGGCCAGTCCGGGATGCGGGGGGTGTGGTTGAAGCCCGTGGCGACGACGACCGCGCGGCCCCGCAGGACCCGGCCGCCGGTGGCGGTGAGCTGCCAGTCGCCGGAGCCGTCGGGGGCCGGGTCGATCCGGTTCACCTCGACGCCCGTCACCACTTCCAGCTCGTGGTGCTCGGTGTACTTCTCCAGGTACCGCACCACGTCGTCCCGGCCCACCCACCGCCCGAACCTGCGCGGCATCTTCAGCCCCGGCAGCGCCGACCAGCGGCGCGTGGTGTGCAGGTGCAGCCGGTCGTAGTGGCCGCGCCAGGAGGAGCCGACCCGGTCCGACCTCTCCAGGACCACCGCCCGTACGCCGCGGGCGCGGAGCGCGGCGGCGGTGGCGAGGCCTCCGGGGCCGCCGCCGATGACGTAGACGGGCCGGTCGTCCGTGCGGTCGGTGAGGGCGACGGCGTCGGTACTGCCTGTGGGGGACGGGCTGTTGGGCATGGTTCGGAGCGTAATCGCCCGCTCTGTTGATGGGTCTCGGTCAAGGTGGGAATCGATTGCGAATTGATCACGGGGGGCGTGATGGGGCGATTGCGTACCGTTCGCACCCCACGCGCCCCATCTAAGGTAAGGCTAACCTTGCTTCAATTGATGTGAGGTGACCATCGCGGGGTCTTCGCGCGGTGCAGTGCTGTGCGCCCGCCCGGCGGTCGAAGGGGTGGGACGACGGATATGAACGGCAGACAGTCGGACCGGTCGGCGACCGGTCGCGGCGGATTCTCCGGGCTCCGGGCCGGAGTCAGGAGTGCGGCGGTCCTCGCCGCCGGCTCCTCGCGCTCACCGCCTGCGGTGGCGGCGGGAGCGACGCGAACGCCACGGGCGACAAGTCCGGCGGGGACAAGGCGGCTGCCGCCACCCGCTCCGTCGAGCATGACGCCGGAACCGCCGAGAAGGTGCCCGCACAGCCGAAGCGCATCGTCTCGGTCAGCGTCACCATGACCGGCCACCTGCTGGCCCTCGACGCCCCGGTCATCGCCTCCCAGGCCACCCCGCCCTCGGTCATCACCGACAAGCAGGGCTTCTTCACCCAGTGGTCCGACGCCGCCGCCAAGAACAGCGTCAGGTCGCCTACCAGGGCTTCGAGCCCGACGTGGAGAAGGTCCTCGCGCTGAAGCCGGACCTCATCATCGGCGCCTCCTCCGGCGCGGAGAACGCCGAGAAGTTCTACGACAAGCTCTCCGTCGTCGCCCCCACCCTCCTCTACCGCCACGACGACGTCTCCTGGCAGGACCTGACCACCCGCCTCGGCAAGGACCTCGGCCTGGAGAAGCGCGCGAGCGAGGTCGTCGCCGCACACGAGAAGCGGGTCGGCGAGGTCAAGGCCGCCATCACCGTGCCGAAGCAGTCCGCCGCCCTGGTCCGGGACAACCAGTCCGCGATGACCGTCCTCACCCCCGAGTCCGCCCAGGGCCGGCTGCTCACCTCGCTCGGCTTCACCGTCCTCGAACCGCCCGCCGGCAAGGGCCAGACGCAGGGCGGCCGTTCGGACTTCGCGGAGTTCAGCCAGGAGAAGGTCGCCGACACCGCGAAGGACAGCTCGCTCCTCTTCGTCAGCCACACCCCCGAGGAGATCACCGCGGCCACCGCCCGCCCGGTCTGGAAGGACCTGGCCGCCGTCAAGGACAAGCGGGTGTACGACCTCGGCCTGGACACGTTCCGGCTGGACTACTACAGCGCGGGCAACCTGATCGACAAGATCGAGAAGGCCTTCGGCTGACGGTGGTCCGCAAAAAGCCTGCCGCACGCGCGCGATACGCCGCCGGGCTCACGGCGGGGCTGGTCCTCCTGGCCCTCGCCGTGGGCGCGCAGCCCGTGCCCCCGGCCGAGGTGCTGGCCGCGCTGTTCGACCCGGACGCCCCGCACGCCTCCCTCGTCCGGGAGGTCCGGGTGTCGCGCACGCTCCTCGCCGTCACGGCCGGGGCGGCGCTGGGCCTGGCGGGGGCGGTGATGCAGGGGATGTCCCGTAACCCCCTGGCCGACCCCGGCATCCTCGGCGTCAACACGGGGGCCGCCTGCGCGGTGGTCGCCGCGACCGTCCTGCTCGGTACGCGCTCGCTCCAGGCCGTCGTCTGGTGGGCGCTGCTCGGGGCGGCCGTCGCGGTGGTGGTGGTGTATCTGCTCGGCGGCCGGGGCGCGGGTCGCGGCACCCCCGAAGGGCTCGTGCTCGCGGGGGTGGCCGTCACCGCCGTGCTGGGGGCGGTGGTCAGCGGGCTGGGGGTGCTGGACGCGGACGCGTACGGAACCCTGCGCATCTGGTCGGTGGGCACCCTCGCCGGACGCGAACTCCCGGTGCTGTGGGCTGTGCTGCCCTTCCTCCTCCTCGGCGCGGTGCTCGCGCTCACCGTCGCGCCCGCCCTCGACGCGTTGGCCCTGGGCGACGAGGCGGGCCGGGCGCTGGGCGTCGCCCCCGGCCGCGTACGCCTGCTCGGGACGCTCGCCACGGTGCTGCTCAGCGGCGCGGCCACCGCCGCCATCGGCCCGGTCGGCTTCATCGGCCTGGTCGCCCCGCACGTGGCCCGCCTGCTCACCGGCCCCGACCACCGCCGCCTGATGCCGTACGCGGTCCTCATCGGCGCGGGCCTGCTGCTCGTGGCGGACATCGTGGGCCGGGTGATCGCGCGCCCGGCGGAGATCCAGGTGGGCATCGTGACGGCGTTCGTGGGCGCGCCCGTACTGATCTGGCTGATCGGCCGCAACCGGCGGTCCGACTCGCGGAAGCCGGGCGGTCGCAGCAGGCGGCCCGCCTCCCGGAAGGAGGTGGTGATGCCTTGAGCGCGCTTTCCCGGACCGCGGTGGTGACGCCATGAGCGCGCTGTCCCGGACCGCGGTGGTACGAGGCCTGGCCTTCGGCGGCCTCTCTCTCCGCATCCGCCCCCGCCCCCTCGCCATCACCCTCCTCCTGACCCTCCTAGCGGCGGCCAGCGGCGCGCTCGCGCTGACCCGGGACGGACTCGTACCACCCGCCGAGGTGCTGGGCGCACTGTTCGGCGCGGGCTCGGAGCAGGCCGCGTTCGTGGTCCTGGAGCTGCGGCGGCCCCGGGTGGCCCTCGGGCTCGTCGTCGGCGCGGCGCTCGGCGCTGCCGGGGCGCTGTTCCAGCAGCTCTCCCGCAACCCGCTCGGCAGCCCGGACATCGTGGGCTTCAACTCCGGTGCGGCGACGGGCGCGTTGCTGGTCCTGCTGCACGGCGACCCGGCGTACGTGGCGGCCGGAGCGGCGGGCGGCGGCCTGGCCACGGCTGTCATCGTCCAACTCCTCGCCCGGCGGGGCTCGTTCCGGGGCAACCGGCTGATCCTCGCCGGGATCGCGGTCGGCTCGCTGCTGGCCTCGGTCAACGCGTACCTGCTCACCCGGGCCGCCCTGGACCACGCCCAGTCGGCCCGGCTCTGGCTGATCGGCAGCCTCGGCTCCACCGAACGCCACCAGATCCTCCCCGCCACCTTGGCGCTGGTGGCCCTCCTGCTGCTCGCGCTCCCCACGGTCCGCCGCCTGGACCTGCTGGAGATGGGCGACGAGGCGGCGGGCGGCCTGGGCGTCGACGCGGGCCGGACCCGGGCGCTCGTCCTCCTCGTCGCGGTCGGGCTGAGCGCGGTGGCGGTCTCGGTCGCCGGACCGATCGTGTTCGTGGCCCTCTGCGCGCCCCAACTGGCCCGCCGCCTCAGCCGCGGTACGGGAACGGGGCTGCTGCCCGCCGCCGCGATGGGGGCCCTGCTGCTCTCGGCCTCCGACCTGGTGGCCGTCACGCTGCCGACGGCGGGACCGCTTCCGGTCGGTGTGGTGACCGGTGCGCTGGGCGGGGTCTACCTGGCATGGCTGCTGGGGCGCAGGCAGCGGCGCTGAGGCGGGACGTACGAGTGGTGCGTGACCGGTGCGCACCCCTTGCGCGAGCGGCCCGCATCCGCTGAACTGACGTACCGTCAGTTCTTGAGGGACCCGGAGGCCGCCCGATGCAGACGATCTGGCTCAGTGGTACGGAATGGCTCGCCGTCCTGCGGATAGGCCTCGGCCTGTGGTGGCTGGAGAGCTGGCGGCACAAGGACAGGAAGGGCTGGTTCGAGCGCGGTACGGGCATTGCCTGGGCGGCGGACGTGGCGGGCAAGCACCGGTGGGGTGTGGTCCGCACCGGCTTCCGGCGGGTCGTCGAACCACGCCCGAAGCTGATCGCGTACGTCGTCGTCTACGCCGAACTGGCCCTGGGGCTGGGCCTGGTGGCGGGATTCCTGACCCCGGTCGCCCTGGTCGCCGGCCTCCTCCTCAACCTCCTCTACCTGGTCCTGATGATCCACGACTGGGCCGAGCAGGGGCAGAACGCGATGATGGCGCTGATCTCGCTGGTGGCCCTGGCCGCGATGGCGTGGCAGACGTGGTCGCTGGACGCGGCGTTCGGGCTGTTCCTGTGAGCCCGGGAACGCCGAAAGGGCGCGCGGCGCCTTCTGGGCTGTTCCGGTGAGCCCGGAACGCGCGGCGCCCCCGCGCTTCGACCTCCCCGAGCCGGACGCCTTCACCCGCCCGTACTGGGACGCGGCGGGGGAGGGACGGCTGCTGATCCGCCGCTGCGCCGGGTGCGGCCGGGCGCATCACTACCCGCGCGAGTTCTGCCCGTACTGCTGGAGCGAGGACGTGGAGTGGGAGCACGCGAGCGGGCACGCCACCCTCTACACCTGGTCCGTCGTCCACCGCAACGACCTGCCGCCCTTCGGGGGCCGCGTCCCGTACGTCGCCGCCGTGGTCGGCCTGGCGGAGGGGCCGCGGATGATGACGGAGGTCGTGGAGTGCGCGCACACCGACCTCCGCATCGGGATGGGCCTGACGGTCACGTTCCGGGGCGGGGGTGAGGGTGAGGGCGGGGAGGCCGTGGCGGTCTTCCGGCCGTCGCCCTGATCACAGCCCGGGCGCCCCCCACACCGGGAACCATCGGGACAGGTCCTTCTCCACCCGGAGGTCGTCGCCGAGGGCGCCCCTGATCTGGAGTTCGAGCTGGTTGTCCCGCTTCTCGGCGCCGCCGGGCAGCGGGGCGAACGGGTAGAACGTGCCGCGCCTGTAGAGGTAGACCAGCGCCAGCGACCGGCCGTCGGCGCCCTCCAGGTCCCGGAAGCCGATCAGCGAGCACAGCAGGTGCGGGCCGAAGCCGCCGTCCTGGAGCAGGGTGTTCACCGCGTGCAGGTCGTTGACCAGGCCCGCCGTGTCGTCGGCCGGGTGGCTGGCGAGCAGCCAGGTGTAGCCGTACGCGTCGCGGCTGAACTCCACCGGGATGCCGCCGCGCTCCGTGTCCGCGTCGAGCAGCTCCCGTACGTCCTCCTGGAGGCGGGCGAAACCGCCTCCCTCCACCCCGGCGAAGCAGACCGAGCCCAGGCCGGTCGGGGTGAAGCCGGTGGCGGCCTGGAGGGTGAGGGCGGCCGAGGGGACGGCGAAGAGCTGGTCGAGGTCGGGGCGGACGGGTTTGCTGCGGCCGAGGATGGCGTCGAGCAGGCCCACGGAGGTAACTCCTTCGAATGGCTCAGCGGGACAGGTCGGTGGAGATGCGCGACAGCTGGTCCAGGCGCTGTTCCAGCGTCGGGTGCGAGGAGAAAAGCCGGCCGAGGGACTCCTTCGCGGAGAACGCGGGCATGAAGTAGAACGCGTTGTACGGCTCCGCCTTGCGCAGGTCCTCGGTCGGGATGCGGGCCATCTGCCCGCTGACCTTCGTCAGGGCCGAGGCGAGGGCGGAGGGGCGCCCGGTGAGGAGCGCGGCGGCGCGGTCGGCGGAGAGCTCGCGGTAGCGGGAGAGCAGCCGGGTCAGCAGAAAGCTGATCGCGTACACGACGGCGCTGATCAGCGGGATGAGGAGGAGCAGGATGCCCGCCGGGTCGTTGCCCGGCCGGCTGCGGGCGAAGCCGCCCCACAGGGCGATGCGGGTGATGATGCCAGCCAGCACGCCGAGGAACGAGGCGATCGTCATGACGGCGACGTCCCGGTGGGCGACGTGCGACATCTCGTGGGCGAGGACCCCCTCCAGCTCCTCCGGCTCCAGTCTGCGGAGCAGGCCCGTCGTCGCGCAGACCAGGGCGGTCTTCTCGCTGCGGCCGGTGGCGAACGCGTTCGGCACGTCACTCTCGGCGATGGCCACCTTGGGCTTGGGCATGTCGGCCAGCGCGCAGATGCGGTCGATGGTGCCGTGCAGCTCGGGGGCCTGTTCGGAGGTGACCTCACGGGCGCCCATCCCGTACGCGGCGATGCGGTCGCTGAACCAGAACTGGGCGATGAACAGGCCGCCCGTGATGATCAGGATGATCGGCCAGGACCCGCGAAGGGCCGCGAGGAGCACGCCCACGAAGACGACGTAGAGCAGACCGATCAGGAACATGGTGGTGACCATGCGGCCGGTCAGGCCCCGGTCCGGGGCGTAGCGGGAACGGGCTCGTGGCATCGGTACCTCCCAGCGGCTCTCCTGCCTCCCATAGTGCCCTCTTCCTGTTGAAACCGGGTTAAGGCGGCCGTAGGGGGTGGATCAGGGCCAGAGCAGCTCGCGGGTCCAGGTGCCGTCGTCCGTGCGGCGGTAGCGCAGCCGGATGTGCCGGCGCCGGGCGTCGCCCTGGAAGAACTCGGCCTCGGCCGGCTCGACCACGTACCGGGTCCAGGTCGGAGCCTCGGCGTCCGGTTCCGACCGGGCCCGCTCCCAGGCCGCGTCCGCCGCCCGGTGGAGGTCGGCCACCGACTCCACGACCTCGCTCTGGGTCCCGGTCAGGGCGGCGGCGAGGGCCCCGGTGGACCGGGCGTGCAGGTCGGCGTGGCTCTCGGCCGGGGTGCAGCGGACGACGGGGCCCCGGACCCGTACCTGCCGTCCCAGCGCGGGCCAGTAGAAGCCGAGCGCGGCGTACGGGCGGACGGCGAGCTGGTGGCCCTTGGCGCTGGTGGCGTGCGAGGCGAAGTGGAAGCCCCGCTCGTCCGCGTCGTGCAGGAGCAGGGTGCGTACGTCGGGGAGGCCCTCGGCGTCGGCCGTGGCCAGCGTCATGGCGTGCGGCTCGGGCTGCCCGGCGCCCACGGCGTCCGCGAACCAGCCGTGGAAGAGGGGGAGGGGGGAGGGCGGGGCGGTCGCCGGGTCGAAGGACGGCAGCTCGGTGTCCCAGACGCGCTGGGCGTGCAGGAGGTCGCGGAAGGGGCGCGGGGTGGGGGCGGGGGCTTCGCTCATGGTGGCCATTGGACCGCACCGGCCTCCTCCACGTCCTGTAGCGCGATGAGACACGCCGCGCTACGGTGGGTCCATGAGGACCATCACACAGCGGGAGTTCCGTAACAAGTCCGCAGAGGTCATGGACGCGGTGGAGGGCGGTGAGACCTTCCACATCACCCGGAACGGCATAGAGGTCGCCGAACTGCGTCCCCTCAGTCGCAAGAGGCAGCTCGGTGCCGAGGAGCTCGTGGCGCGCCACCGGCGGCTGCCCCGAGTGGACGGTGCGCTGCTGCGCCGCGAGGCGGACGAGTTCTTCGGTGCGGAGGACCGGGTGGGCGACGACGACGTATGGGAGCGCAACGGTGGCTGAACGGCACCGCGCGGGAGTGCTCGACACCTGCACGTACATCGACCTCGATGTGCTGGAGCCGGAGCGGCTGCCCCTGCTGCCCGTCCTCACGGCCGTTTCGCTGGCCGAACTCCAGCAAGGGGTGGCCATGGCGAAGGACCCGCTGGTGCGGGCCGCGCGGATGGAGAAGCTGGGGGCGGCAGTGGCCGACTTCGAGCCGCTCCCCTTCGACGCGGACGCCGCCGCGCGCTACGGGACCCTCGTCACGCTCGTCCTCGCGGCCCGGCGCGACCCTCGGCCGCGACGGCTGGACCTGATGATCGCGTCCATCGCATCGGTCCGGGATCTGCCGCTCTACACGCGCAACGCCGACGACTTCAAGGGGCTGGAGAGCGCGGTCAGGGTCGTCGGAGTGTGAGGCAGACAGGCGAGACGGAGGGCCGAGCGGGCGCTGACCCGTGAGGCCCCCCGCCCCAGCACCACCGTCCCCCCACCCCCTCACCCCCTCACCCTCGCCCCAGCACCACCGTCCCCGACGAGCAGAACCAGCCGCCCGTCCCCGAGGCCACCGCCAGCTCCGGGAGGCGGCCCCCGGGCTTGTGGACCTGGCGGGCGCCGGCCTCGCCGCGTAGTTGGCGTACCGCCTCCACCAGCAGGAACAGTCCGCGCATCCCTGGGTGGCAGGCGGAGAGGCCGCCGCCGTCCGTGTTCACCGGGAGCTCGCCGCGCAGGCCCGTGCGGCCCTTCTCCACGAAGGCACCGCCCTCCCCCTTCGCGCAGAAGCCCAGGTCCTCCAGCGTCACCAGCGTCATATAGGTGAACGCGTCATATATCTGGGCGACGTCGATGTCGGCGGGGCGCACCCCGGCCCGTTCGAAGGCCAGGCGGCCCGAGACGGCCGCGGGGGAGACCGTGAAGTCCTCCCACTCCGACATCGTGGAGTGGGAGGCGTGCTCCCCGGTGCCCAGGATCCAGACGGGCGCCTTCGCCGTGTCCGGTACGTACTCCTCTGCCGCCAGCAGCACCGCGCACCCCCCGTCGCTGCGGATGCAGCAGTGCAGCTTGGTGAACGGGTCCGCGATCATCGGGCCGGAGAGGACGTCGTCGACCGTGATCGGGTCCCGGAACATCGCCTCCGGGTTCGCCGCCGCGTTCGCCCGCGCCGTCACCGCCACCTCGGCCAGCTGCTCCAGCGTCGTGCCGTACTCGTGCATGTGGCGGCGGGCGGCCATCGCGTACTTGGCGATCAGCGAGTGCCCGTACGGAACCTCGAACTGCAACGGCCCCCGCGCCCCGAACGACAGGTTCGACGTGCGCCGGCCCGCCTTGATGTCGGCCCGTGCCGTCGACCCGTAGACCAGGAGCACCGCCCGCGCCCGGCCCGCCGCGATCGCGTCCGCCGCGTGGGCGGCCATCACCTCCCAGGTGGCGCCGCCCACCGCCGTGGAGTCGACCCAGGTGGGCCGCAGCCCCAGGTACTCCGCGACCTCCACCGGGGCCAGCGTCCCGAGCCCGGCCGAGGCGAAGCCGTCGACCACCGAGCGGTCCAGGCCGGAGTCGGCGAGTGCGCGGCGGGCCGCCTGGGCGTGCAGGGCGTACGGGGTGGCGTCGTCGACACGTCCGCAGTCCGCGAGGGAGATGCCGACGACAGCGACCTTGCGCGGGCGGGAGGCAGGCGGGGCAGGCTGGGCAGACATGAATCTGACGGTACATCAGATCGAAAAGGGCGCAACCGTGCCGTGCGCGTGACTTCCGCACCCCTGTCTCTGTGCGGGACCCTGGGAATCGCCGTCCCCCGCACCTAATATGACGGTCCGTCAGATCAGGGGCCGCCGGTTCCTGAGGGGAAGGAGCCCGACCATGGACGCCGCCTTCACCGCGGAACAGGACGAGATCCGCCGTACCCTGCGCGACCTGCTCACCAAGCACGGCGGACCCGGCGAGGTCCGCGCCGCCGTGCGGACCGCCGAGGGCCACGACCCGGCCCTGTGGCACCGGCTCGCCCAGGAGCTCGGGCTGCCGGGGCTCGCCATCGCGGAGGAGTACGGCGGCGCCGGCTGCACCGCCACCGAGCTGGCCCTCGCCTGCGAGGAGACCGGCCGCGCCCTGCTGCCCTCCCCGCTGCTCGCCACCGCCGTACTCGCCGCGCCCCTCATCACCGCCCTGGGGACCCCGGAACAGCGGGCCGAGCTGCTGCCCCGCATCGCCGGGGGGACCCTGACCGCCGCCCTCGCGGTACCCGGCGGGTCGATGGCCGCCGCCCTCGGTCTCACCGCCGACAACCGCGCGGCCGCCTGGGCGGGCGGCGGGCGGGCGGGCGGCATCCAGGCCCGCCCGGACGGGGACGGCGGTGGGGGCGGGGGCAGCGACGGCGGCTGGCGGCTCTACGGGGAGGCCGACCGGGTGCTCGACGGACACAGCGCCGGGCTCCTCCTGGTCGCCGCCCACACCGGGGGCTATCCGCGCAGCCGCACGCTGCTCTTCCTCGTGTCCGCCGAGGCCGAAGGGCTGGCACGTACCCGGCTGACCTCGATGGACGAGACCCGGCCGCTCGCCCGTATCGAGCTGCGCGACGCCGCGGCCCGGCTCCTCGGGACGGACGACGGCACGGACGTCTGCGGCGCGCTCGCCGACACCGGGTGCGGCGCCGCCGCCGTCCTGGCGGCCGAGGCGGTCGGGGCGGCGGCGGGCGCGCTGGAGCGGACCGTGGCGTACGTGAAGGAGCGCGAGCAGTTCGGCCGGGCCATCGGGTCGTTCCAGGCGGTCAGACACCGCCTCGCCGACCTGTACGTACGGGTGGAGGCGGCCCGCTCCGCCGCGTACTACGCCGCCTGGGACCCCGCGGCGGGCCCGCTCGCCCTGGCCCAGGCGCTGGAGGCGGCCCGGATCGTGGCCGGTGAGGCCGTACAGCTGCACGGCGGTATCGGCTTCACCTGGGAGCACGAGGCGCACCTGTACGTGAAGCGGGCGGCGGCGGACGAGCTGCTCTTCGGCCCCGTACACCGGCTGCGCGACCACGCGGCGGGGCGGGCCGGGCTGTTCGGGGCCGTAACGGCGGACGGTCCTGTGCACGGGGTGGCCGTCTGATGGCCGGTGCCCGGGCCGCCCGGCTCATCCAGAAGGTCTCCTCGACCCGCGCCTTCGCCCGCATCGCCCCGCACGTCGTCCCCGTCATGGACCGCACCGTCCACCGGCTCACCCGGGGCAAGGTGCTGCCCAGCGCCCGGATGCTGCCGGGGCTCGTCCTGACGGTGCCGGGGGCGCGCAGCGGGCAGCCCCGGGTGACCCCGCTGGCCTGCATGCCGGAGGGGGAGGCGGAGAGCACCTGGATCCTCGTCGGCAGCAACTTCGGCCGTACGGCGCATCCGGCGTGGACCGCGAATCTGCTGGCCCGCCCGGAGGAGGCCGTCATCAGCTGGCGGGGCCGGGACATCCCGGTGCGCGCGCGGCTGCTGGAGGGGGCGGAGCGCGAGGAGGTGTGGCGGGTGGCGCTGACGTTCTGGCCGCCGTACGCCGCGTACCAGGCGCGGGTGGAGCGGCAGATCCGGCTCTTCCGGCTGGAGCGGCGGTAGTTCGCCGCCCACCGGTTCCGTCGGGTCCGGGAACACCGACGGCGGACCACTGGCAGGGGTGCGTGGTGGTCCGCCGTCGGTGAGACAGGACGTGCCGGTAGGGCGTGCCGGTGGGCTACTTCGTGGGCTTCTTGCCGGTGATGCCGAGGTGCACCAACAGCGCCAGGTTCGGGCGCAGTTCGGCCTGCTTCACACCCCAGGTGGTGAACCCCTTCTGGTGCGAGGCGACCGCGGCCAGCATCGCGACCAGGGAGCCCGCCATGGCCGCGGGGCTGATGTCCTTGTCGACCTTGCCCTTTGCCTGGAGCTCCTTCACCGAATCGGTGAGGGAGTTGGTGACCGAGTTCAGGATCTTCATGCGGATCTTGTAGAACCGCTTGTCCCCCTCGGCCGCGCCGAGGTCGATCACACGGAGGATCGCGTCGTTGCGGCGCCAGAAGTCGAGGAACCCTTCGACGAGTTCCTCGGCCGTCTGCCAGCCTGCCTTGCCGATCCAGGGTCGTCCGGCGACCAGTTCGGTCAGTCCGGCACCCTCCTTGGCGACTTCCTCGGCGATTTCGAGGACGGCGCCCTCCACGTCGGGGAAGTACTGGTAGAAAGTCGCGGGTGAAGTCCCGGCCTTCCGGGCGACGTCGATGACTTTGACGTCCCGGTACGGCGAGGAGCTGAGCATCTCGCTGAGGCAGTCGAGCAGCTTCTGCCGCGTCGCCTGACCGCGTCGACCGGCCACGCGGCCGTCGACGGTACGTACTTGTCCTGTCATGCCGTCAGCTTACCGAGGGGCGATGGGAGCGCGATTCGGCCGACTGCAAATGGGGAACGCCGCAGGACCGGCGGGGTGCAGGGGTGTGCGGCGAATGTTTTCGGCCGCTGTGGTGGAGGTGCGTGCGGGGGCCGGGCCCGGGGCCTGTTTCCGGCCGCTCGGCCGGTTCACGGTCGACGGGTGAAAGTGTTATCAACAGCCTGTGGACAACTTCGGTGGACAACTTTCGTCCACATGGTGACCACGTCTTCACTGTCCGAGCAAATGTTCCCTATGGGTGTGTTCGGCATCCGTCCGGAGTGCGTTCGGCGCCCGCCGGGGCGCGCCGGACCGGGTGCGACGTTACGTTGACTGTGACGGGCGTCACTGGGACGGAACGCGACGGAACGCGACGAACCGCAACGGAACCGCGACGGAAGGATCGGGCCCCATGGCCGCATTCGCGCACTCGGCGCCGTGCTGGGCGGACGTGCAGCTCTCCGACCTCGAAGCGGGCAAGCGCTTCTACGGCGGCCTCTTCGGCTGGACCTTCCGCGCGGGCGACGGCATGCCCTTCGCGGACGCCCTGAGCGGGGGCAGGCTCGTCGCCGCGCTCGCGGCCAAGAAGGACGGGCGGATGCCGACCGCCTGGGGCGTCTATTTCGCCACCGACGACATCCGGGCCACCGTCGCCGCGATCCGCGAACACGGCGGCCAGATCATCACCGACCCCGTACGGGCGGGGCAGGCCGGGATCGTGGCGCAGGCGGCCGACCCCGGGGGCGCGGTTTTCGGCCTCTGGCAGCCGGAGGAGCGGGAAGGCTTCGAGAAGCAGAACGAGCCCGGCTCCTTCTGCTGGACCGAGGTCCACACCCGCCGGCCGGAGAGCGTGGACCCCTTCTACGAGAAGGTCTTCGGCTTCCGGGGCACCGACCTGGACGAGGCGGGCAACGACGTCTCCGACGACGCCGAGGCGCTGGTCGACTTCCGGATGTGGTCGCCCGAGGGCGCCGAGCCCGGCCCGGACAGCGCCGTCGGCGGGCGCAGCGTCATCACGGACGCCTTCCCCGCCGAGATGCCCAGCTACTTCCTCACCTACTTCGCCGTCGCCGACTGCGACGCGGCGGCCGAACTCGCCGTGCAGCTCGGCGGCCGCGTCTCCGCGCCGCCCTTCGACATCCCCTACGGGCGGATGGCGGTCCTCCACGACGACCAGGGCGCCCTCTTCGCCGTGCTCCAGCCGAGCGAGCTGCTTCCCTGACCCCACCGCGTACCGGTGTGGGCGAGAATCAGCCGAAGTGGCATGAGACACCCACATCCGCCCCCGGGTTCGCAACCGGCGCCCGAGCCAGGAAGAATCAGGGTGCGCACCGCCAGGTGGTGCCCAGTGGTGAGACGCTGCGCAGGCCGGGAATCGCACCGGGCGGTGACGGGTGGTAATTCGCGGGCTTCGTTCCTGAGGTCCGTACGGGGAGGTGGCAGGCACGTGATGGAGCAGCTGACGCAGCACGACCCGAGACGGATCGGCCCGTTCGAGGTGCTGGGACGGCTCGGGGCCGGCGGCATGGGGCTGGTCTATCTCGCCCGGTCGGCGTCGGGCCGGCGGGTGGCGATCAAGACGGTACGGACCGAGCTCGCCGAGGACCAGCTCTTCCGGGTCCGCTTCACGCGCGAGGTGGAGGCCGCCCGCGCGGTCAGCGGGTTCTACACCGCCGCCGTGGTCGACGCCGACCCCCGCGCCGCCGTGCCGTGGCTGGCCACCGCCTATGTGCCCGCGCCCTCGCTCGAGGAAATAGTGAACGAGTGCGGCCCCATGCCGACCCAGGCCGTGCGCTGGCTGGCCGCCGGCATCGCCGAGGCCCTCCAGTCCATCCACGGCGCCGGGCTCGTCCACCGCGACATGAAGCCCTCCAACGTCCTCGTGGTGGAGGACGGCCCCCGGGTCATCGACTTCGGTATCGCCTCCGGCGTCTCCAACACCCGCCTGACCATGACGAACGTCGCCGTCGGCACCCCCGCCTACATGTCGCCCGAGCAGGCCCGCGACTCGCGCAGCGTCACCGGGGCCAGCGACATCTTCTCGCTGGGCTCCACCCTCGTCTTCGCCGCCACCGGTCACGCCCCCTTCCACGGGGCCAACCCGGTCGAGACGGTGTTCATGCTGCTGCGCGAGGGGCCCGACACCGAGGGGCTGCCGGACGACCTGCGGCCGCTGATCGAGTCCTGCATGCAGATGGACCCCACCCAGCGGCCCAGCCCCGCCGACCTCCAGGCCCAGCTCGCCCCGCACCTCTTCGCCTCCGGCAGCGACGACAGCGGTACGGCGTCGGCCTGGCTGCCGTCCCCGGCCACGGCCATGATCGAACGGCGCAGGGGAGGCGGCCGGACCGCCCCGCCCGCCGCCCCTTCCGCGCCCCCGCCGCGCCCTCCGCAGCCCCCGCGCGCGCCGGACCGGGGTCCCGACTGGCGCAGCGGCGGCGACCTGCGCTCGCCCTCCCCGCTCTCCTCGCCCGCGCCGGTGTCGTCCCCGGCGCCCTCTCCGGACGGCGGCCCCGTCCACCTGCCCGGTGCGAAGGCGGCGATCGGGCCCGGGCCGCGTGCGGGGGAGGGGCGGGGGGCCGCCGCCGCGCATCCGGCCGCCGCGACGGGCTGGGTCCGCCCGCCGGCCGGGCTGAACGGCTCGGACCCGGCGTCCACCGCGCCCGTACCGGCTCCCGGGCCCGCCCCGGACGCCTCACCCGCCGCCCCGGACCGCTGGCGGCCCTGGCGCTTCCGCATGTCCAACGACGTGTGGGGGACGCCCGTCGTCTCCGGTGACCTGCTGTACGTGACGTCCTTCGAGATCCACGCGCTGGACGTCGGCAACGGACGGCGCCAGTTCAAGACCCGGGACGTGGCCTGGGCGATGGCCGTCGAGGGCGGCCGCATCCACGCCTCGGACGGCCCGTCCCTGTACGCCCTGGACGCGGCGACCGGGACCGAGCAGTGGCGGGTCCGCACCGACGCCTGGGTGTACGCGCTCAAGGCCGACCGGGGCACGGTGCTGACCGCGACCCGGGGCGGCGGCGTCCAGGGGTGGGAGGCGTCCAACGGCGACAAGCTGTGGGAGATCACCGGCGTCCAGAGCGACTTCGAGACGGTGGAGGCCGCGCCCGTCATCCACGACGGCACGGTCTACGTCTGGCAGGACGCCCGGCTGCGCGCGCTGGACGCCCGTACGGGCCTGGAGCGCTGGTCGTACCCGATCGGCGACGCGGCCTCCTGCGGCGGCGTCCCGGTCCGGGTGACCCCGGCCCCCGACGGCTACGTCTACGTGGCGGCGGGCACCCGGGTGCTCGCCGTGGAGAACGTCAGCGGCCGGGTGCGGTGGCACTTCGAGTCCCCGGCGGTCTTCCTGTCCCCGCCCGCGTTCGCGCCGGGCCCGGCGGTGACCGGGGGCGGGGTCTACCTCGCGGACTACCTCGGCACGGTGTACGCGCTCGACGCGACGACCGGCAAGGACCGCTGGCGCATCGCCACGGAGGCCCGCGCCTCCGTCGAACCGGTGCTCGTCGCGGTGGGCAACGTGCACGTGGGCAGCGGTAGCGCGCTCTACACCCTGGACGCGGTGACCGGCACCCCGAAGTGGCGCTTCGCGGCGGGGGGCGACGTGGTCGGCTCCCCGGTCGTGGCGGACGGCCGGGTCCACTTCGGCTCGGCGGACCACGTGCTCTACACCCTGGACGCGGCGGGCGGCCAGCTCCGCTGGAAGCTGGCGACGGGCGGCGAGATCACGGGCTCACCCGTGGCCCGGGCGGGGGTGGTGTACGCGTGCAGCAAGGACCGCTGTGTGTACGCCCTGGACGCCCTGAAGGGCACCGGCACGGGGAACAGGGCCCGCACCTGAGCGCTCCAAGCCGGTCCGGCGTTTGAGGACGGAACCGTTGACGGGGTGACCGTCACCTTTCCGGAGGCCGGTGCGGCGGATGCACCGGGTCCCGAGGATCCCCGGGCTCCGGCCCCCGCTCCGCCTGCGGATACGACCGCGTACGGGGGTCATGCGGATCGGGCCCCGTGTACGGGTCCACCTCCGGCTCCGGCCACGGCGACGTATGCGTCGACATCCCCGGCTCCTGCGTCGGCGGCCACGTGTCCACCTGGTCGGCCGGCGGCGCGGCATACGGCTCCACAGGCTCCCGCTCCCGCCGAGCCCGGGCCTTGGACCGGGACCGAGCCCCCCGCCCACTCATCAGCAACGCCCCGATCAGCATCAGCACCCCACCCGCCAACGCGTTCGCCACCCCCACCTGCAGCCCCGCCCCGTCCCCGCCCACCGTGAGCGCCCCCTCCGCCTGCCCCTGGCGGACCATCCACAGGATCGTGAAGCCCAGCACCACCAGCCCCGCCATCGCGACGGCGAGCCGCGACCGGAGCACCACCCCGGCGATCACCAGCAGCGCCGCGAACAGGAACGGCAGCAGGATCGAGACCAGTACCCCCGACTCCGTGGCGGTGATGCCCCCGAAGAGGTCCCGCACCCGGTAGTCCTGCCCCGCCCGCCCGTCGTACCAGTCGCGGAACGGGCTCAGCACCGCGGATGCCGCCCCGGCCAGGGCGACGAGTGAACCGAGGATGTTGCGGATCATCGTCAGCCTCCAACGGCGTACGGCGAACACCCCCGCACCGCCGACGCTACGCCGGGACGATCACCCCCGCCACGCGGACGCCGCCGCCCCGCGTAAGGATGCCCCGCCCCGCAGACCATGACCGGACCGTGACAGGGCCATGACCTACAGGCCGAGGGCATCCGGCATGCTGTGGGACGTCAGCACGGGAAACGACAGCACACGAGGAACGACACAAGGGGGGCTGCATCCATGATGCGGCGACAGATGAAGCTCGCGGCGGTCCTGGTCGTGGTGGTGCTCGCGCTCACCGGATTCTCGACCTCCACCAGCGGCGGCAAGGGCGGCAAGAGCAAGGGCAGCAGCAGTTCGGGCGGCGGCTGCTCCAACTCCAAGAAGAGCAACAGCGGTTACCGCCACACCGACTACGACGACGATGACTACGACGACAACTCCTCGTCCGGCTCGTCCGGCTCCTCCTACGGAACCCCGACGCCCACCGCCTCCGACGGCCCCGCCGTCCGGGTGATCCGCTGCGCCCAGCCCCGCAAGGGCAAGCGCAAGGCGGTCACCGCGTCCGTCGTCGAGCTCCGGTCGAAGGACACCGGCTCGCACACGTACGAGGTCGACGTGACGTTCTACGACGCCCGCGGGAACACCGTCGACACCGCCGAGACCACGACGACGCTCGACGCCGGCGACGTACGCAACCTCACCGTGCGGATGGAGAGCCCCCGAAGGGTCTCCGAGGTCAAGCGGTGCGAGGTCACGGCCCAGCTGCTCTGAGCCCAGCTGCTCTGAGCCCAGCTGCTCCGAGCCCAGGGGCCGGGCTCACCGGACCCCTGGCGCACCGCCCCCGCCCCGCCCCTCGAACAGCTCCGCCTGTCGCTCCGGCGTCAGGTTGCCCAGCGCGATCAGCGCGGGCGCCTGGGCCAGCGCCTGCGTACGGGCGGCCTCCTTCGCCGACCAGACCGCCCGGACCGTGCCCTGCACCGCCCCCGTCGGGTACCCGGCGATCACGGCCGCCGCCCGCAGCGCCGCCGCCACCGCGCCCCCGGGCTCCGTCACCTCGCTGACCATCCCGATCGCGTACGCCCGCGCCGCGCTCACCCGTTCGGCGGTGCCCATCAGGGACATCCGGGCCACCTCCCCGAACGGCATCCGCTGGGCCATCGCGATCGCCTCGTACGCCGAGACCATCCCGTACGTCGTGTGCGGGTCGAAGAAGGTGGCCTCCCGCGAGGCGACGATGAACTCCGCCTCGCCCAGCAGGTAGAACGCCCCGCCGCACGCCATCCCCTCCACGGCCGCGACCACCGGCTTCCACAGGTCGTTCGCCTTGGGCCCGATCCGCAGGAGGGGGTCGTCGATCGCGTACGGGGACGGGGGCTGCGGGACCTTCACGCCCCGGTCGATCCCGGTGCAGAAGGCGCGGGTGCCGGCCCCGGTGAGGACGGCGGCCCGCACCGACTCGTCGTACCGCAACTCCCGCCACAGCGAAGCGAGTTCCTCGGCCGTCCTCAGGTCGATCGCGTTCAGCTTCTCCGGCCGGTCCAGGGTGACGAGCGCCACCCCGCGCTCCCCGTCCCGCTCGATCCGCAGGGCCATCGCTCACCGCTCCAGCAGCCAGCGTACGAGCGTGAAACCGTCGGGCCCCACCGGGCAGAACACCGCCCGCACCGGCGCCCCGATCCGCAGCCGCCCCGGGGCCACCGAGTTCAGCGCCGCGTCGGCGGAGGCGACCACGTTCCCGGCCAGCCGGATGTGCGGGGCCTCCGCCAGCTCGACCAACGCCGCGTTGTACGGGGCCTGTTCGGCGTAGGCGGGGAGCAGCGGCGGGTGCGGGATCACGTACGACCAGAGCCGGCCGCGCCCGCTCATCGCCCGCCACTCGCTGTCGAAGGAGCCGCAGTGCGGGCAGCACGGCCGCGGCGGGAAGCGGAGTTCGCCGCAGGTGGGGGAGGCGCACGCCTGGACGCGGAGCTCGCCCCGGGCGGCGTACTCCCAGAAGGGCGCCCCGTCCTCGTCCACGACGGGAAGCAGCAGGGAATCGTTCACACCCATCTCCTCAACTCCTCAGTTCCGCAGCAGAACGGCCGATGTCGGTACGCCCTCACCGGCGGTGACCAGGCAGGTGGCGGCGTCCGGCACCTGGGCGGTGGAGGTGCCGCGCAGTTGCTTGACGCCCTCGGTGATGAGGTTGAACCCGTGGACGTACGCCTCGCTCAGCCCGCCGCCCCCGGTGTTGATGGGCAGCCGCCCGCCGCTCTCCAGCGCCCCGCCCTCGGTGAACGCCCCGCCCTCGCCGCGCGCGCAGAAGCCGTACCCCTCCAGGGAGAGCGGGACGAGCGGGGTGAACGCGTCGTAGATCTGGGCCACATCGACGTCCTCGGGCCCGAAGTCGGCCTGTTTCCAAAGCTGTCGGGCGGCTGTCCAGGCGGGCCCGGTGAGCGGGTCGTCGTTCCAGTAGTTGACCATCCCGTGGTGCTGGGCGGGCAGGCCCTGGGCGACGGAGTGCAGGTAGACCGGCTTCCGCCGGCAGTCGCGGGCGCGCTCGGCGGAGACGATGACACAGGCCAACGCCCCGTCCGTCTCCAGGCAGTTGTCGAAGAGGCAGAGGGGTTCGCTGATCCAGCGGGAGGTCATGTACATCTCGCGGGTGAGCGGCCGGTCGTACATGATCGCGGCCGGGTTCTGGTTGGCCCGGTTGCGGCAGGCGAGGGCGACGTTGAAGAGGTGGTCGCGGGTGGCCCCGTACTCGTGCATGTACCGCCGGGCCAGCATCCCGATCTCGTCGGCGGGCCGGAGCAGCCCGTAGGGGCGGGTCCACTGGGCGGGGGTGGGGAGCTGGACGGCGGTGTTCTTCCAGGGGCGGGGCCCGGACCCGCGTTTGCGCGACCGCCAGGCGACCCCGACGCTCGCCTGGCCGGTGGCGACGGCGGCGGCGAGGTGGGCGAGGGTGGCGCAGGAGCCGCCGCCCCCGTACCCCACCTTGGAGAAGAACGTGACGTCCCCGGCGCCGATCGCCTTGGCGACCTCCACCTCGTCGGTCTCCTCCATGGTGTACGAGGCGAAGCCGTCGACCTCCGACGGTGCGATGCCCGCGTCGTCGAGGGCGGCCAGGATCGCCCGGCAGGCGAGGGTCTTCTCGGATTCCGGGAGCCGTTTCGCGAACGCCGTCTGCCCGATCCCGGCTATCGCTGTCGCGTCCTTGAGCGTCGCCATCCGCCAACCTCCCGCACCGTCGCGCCTGCTGACAGCGGCAGAGGCTACCGCTAATCTGACGGATAGTCAGCTCCTATGGACCGTATGAGACGTTCGGAGCACGGTGTCTGTCGGCGTCAGGGACAGGAAGGGCACACGATGCGAGGCGACGAGGAGTGGGGCAGCATCCCGGGGCTGGTGCGGGAGGCGGCGCGGCGGTACGGACCGGCGGAGGCGGTGGTCGAGGGCCGCACCCGCCTGACGTACGCCGGACTCGGCGACCGGGTGGAGCGCGCCGCCGCCGCGTGCATGGCCGCCGGGGTGGAGCGGGGGGACCGGGTCGCGATCTGGGCCCCGAACACGCTGGACTGGATCGTCTCCGCGCTCGGGGCGGTGACCGCCGGTGCGGTGCTGGTCCCCCTCAACACGCGCTTCAAGGGGACCGAGGCGGCGCACATCCTGCGGCGCAGCCGGGCCAGGCTGCTCTTCGTCACCGGCACGTTCCTGGGCACGTCGTACGTGGCGTCCCTGCGCCGGGCGGAGGTGAAGCTGCCCGACCTGGAGCGGGTGGTGGTGCTGGCGGAGACCGCGCCGGAGGACTACACGAGCTGGCCGGACTTCCTGGCGGCGGGGGAGGGGGTGCCGTCCTCCGCCGTACGGGAACGGGAGGCCGCCGTCGTCCCCTCGGACCCCTCCGACATCATCTACACCTCGGGCACCACGGGCGCCCCCAAGGGTGCGGTGATCACGCACGCGCAGACGCTGCGCGCGTACGAGATCTGGAGCGACATGGCGGGGCTGCGCGAGGGCGACCGCTATCTGATCGTCAACCCCTTCTTCCACACCTTCGGCTACAAGGCGGGGATCATCGCCTGCCTGATGCGGGGGGCCACGATGGTCCCGCAGCCGGTGTTCGGCGTGGACACGGTGCTGGCGAACATCGCGGCGGAACGCATCTCCGTCCTGCCCGGCCCGCCCACCCTCCACCAGTCGCTCCTGGACCACCCGGCCCGCGACTCCCACGACCTGTCCGCCCTGCGCCTGGTGGTCACGGGCGCGGCGGTGGTCCCCCTGCGGCTGGTGGAGCGCCTGCGCGGCGAACTCCACATCGCCACGGTCCTCACGGCGTACGGCCTCTCCGAGGCGAGCGGCATCGTCACGATGTGCCGCCGGGGCGACGCGCCGCAGACCGTGGCCACCACCTCCGGCCGGGCGATCCCCGGCACCGAGCTCCGCGTCCTGGCCGGCCCCGGGGAGCCCGGTGAGATCCAGGTGCGGGGCTTCAACGTGATGAGCGGCTACTTCGAGGACCCGGAGACCACGGCCGCCACGATCACCCCGGACGGTTGGCTCCGCACCGGCGACGTGGGCGTCCTGGACGAGGCGGGCAACCTGCGGATCACGGACCGGATCAAGGACATGTTCATCGTGGGCGGCTTCAACGCCTACCCGGCCGAGATCGAACAGCTCCTCGGCCTCCACCCGGACATCGCCGACGTGGCGGTCGTCGGCGTCCCCGACCCGCGCCTCGGCGAGGTCGGCAAGGCGTACGCGGTCCGCCGCCGGGGCGCCACGCTCACGGCCGACGACCTGATCGCCTGGTCCCGCCGCGAGATGGCGAACTTCAAGGTCCCGAGGACGGTGGAGTTCGTCCCGGAGCTCCCGCGCAACGCGAGCGGCAAGGTGGTGAAGGGGGAGCTGCGGGGGCGGGGGTAGGTACGTAGGCAGGGACGGGGTCCGTCAGGCTTTCTCCGCTGTCACGCGAGGGTGGTCGGCCGTGAGGAGCTCGATGCCCTCGATGTCGGACGTCAGGATCGTGATCCGACCCGGATGCGACAGGGCGGTGGCGCAGAGAAGTGCATCGATGGCGTACTTGTGGCCGTGCAGCCCGGCGTTCATGAGCAGGGCCGCGGCGGACTGCGCGATGGCCTGGCTGACCGGTTCGACGCGCAGATGTGACAGCGTCCAGGAGTGGGCGGCGGTATTGGTCCGCGGATGGATCACCTCGGCCAGGATCACTGCCGAGGTGATGACCGGGAGGTCTGCGGCACGGTCCGCCTCCAGCCATTCCTGCACCTCGCGGCTGCGCAGGACGGCCTGAGCGAGTCCTTCGCTGTCGAGTACCAGGGCTCCGCTCACGCGGCCGCTCCGGCCTCGGGCGGGTTGCTCGTCAGCTTGGCGCGCTTGTCGGCCGCCGAGGCAGGGTCGGTCGGCCCGTTTACCTTCTCGAAGTCGGCGAGGAGCTCGTCCAGGTTGTCGCGTTCGATCTGCCGCTGCGCGGCTGCTTCGAGATACGCCGAGACGCCCCGCTTGCCGACCCGCTCGCGGATCGCGTGCAGGGTGCCAGCGGTGAGGGAGACGGAGATGCCGCTGCTGGGGCCGTCTCCGGGGGGAAGTCGAGAGCTTCAGCCATGGCCCCACTTTGGCATTTTCAATGCCATAGGGCGGAGGTTTCGCATCGCCCGCACACGCCCGAGGGGCCCGAGCCCATCCCCAGGCTCGGGCCCCTCGGTGTACGGCAGCCGCGACGGCTCCCCCTCCGCGCCGCCGCGGCTGCTCCCCCGTACCTCCCCCGTATCCCCCGTCCCCCGTCGTGAAGGTCTAGTTGGCGGGCTCGCTCGTGGCGTGCATGTCGCCGTTCGTGGTGTCCCCGCCGGTTGCGTGCATGTCCTTCGGCTCGAGCGGGCTGCCGGTGGCGTGCATGTCGCCGTTGGTCGTCTCGCCGCCGGTGGCGTGCATGTCCTGCGGCTTGATGACCGGGTTCTTCTTCGCGTCAGCCATATCGCTGTTCTCCCCTTGGCAGTACTTCGTTTCCGGTTGATGAGAGGGCCCGCCCGGCTGTTCCCCCGTGGACTGCCGGGCGGGCCCCTCAGGGCCGCTCACCTTACGTCGCGGCCTCACCGTCAGCCCGTCTGCCCCCCGACGCGACGGATCGACAGGCATGAGACTGGCCGGTCGCGATAAACGAATGATGAACACCCGCGCCGGAGGGGCCGGAAGGGCCCGGGAGGGGCTACGAGGGCGAGGTCGTGGCGGCCGACGAGAGCAGCGAGCGGACCTCGGCCGCCTCCTGCGAGCCGAGCGCGTCATAGATGCCCAGCGCCTCGCGCCAGCAGACGTCCGCCCGGCCGAACTGGCCGATCTGGGCGAGGGAACGGCCCAGCACGGTGAGGACGTTGCCCCGGCGCCACTCGCCGCCGATGCCCCGCAGGGCGGTGAGGGCCTGCTCCGCCTTGACCGCCGCGTCCGTCGCGTTCCCCGCCGTCAGATCGACCTCCGCGAGCCGGAAGAGGGTCATCCCCTCCCACAGCCGCTGCCGGCTGGCGCGGAAGACGTCCAGCGCCTCCAGCAGCCGCTCCGACGCCTCGGCGAACCTGCCGCTCTGGGTGAGCGCCATCCCCAGCGCGTAACGGCCGTTGGCGCTCCGCAGGGCGTGGCCCATGCTGTCGTAGACGGCCGTGCCCTCCTCGGCCAGGGCCACCGCGCTGTCGGTGCGGCCGGTCGCCAGGTGGATGCGCGAGAGGTTGCAGAGCGCGCTGGCCTCGCCCGGTCGGTCCTGGATGGAGCGGAAGTTGTCTATGGCCTGGTTGAAGTACCGCTCCCCGTCGTCGTGGCGGCTCTGGTAGAGCGCCATGATGCCCCGGGCGTTCGACGCCCAGCAGGCGGGCAGCGGGTCCTGGTCGGCCTCGACCAGGCGCATCACGCTCTCCGCCTCCTGCTCGGCCTGGTCGAACCGGCCCGACGTGTGGTGGACATCGGCCAGGGTCACCAGGGCCCGGACCTCGGAGCGCCGGTCGCCACTCGCCCTGGCCGCCTCCAGCAGGACGATGGCGGCGGTCTCGTACTGCTTCGCGTTCGCCCCCGACTCGCCCAGGTCCAGGGCCGCCCAGAGCAGGTCGACGCCCCGGCGCAGGGTGGAGGGTTCGCAGGACCGGCGTACGCAGGCGAGCAGGGGGCTCGCCTCCGTGTACAGCCAGTCCAGCGCCGCCTGCCGGCTGCCGAACGTGAGCCCGGGGTGGTCCGTCGGCTCCAGGTGGTCCACCAGCCGGTCGGCCGGCCGCTCCAGCGCGTACACCCCCGCCGCCGTCGCCAGGTAGAAGTCGAGCAGCCGCGACAGCGCCAGCTCCCTTTCCACCGGCGGCTGTTCGTCCCGTTCCGCGCAGGCACGCGCGTAGAGGCGTACGAGGTCGTGGTAGCGGTAGCGGCCCGGGGCGGCCGACTCCAGGAGGGACGTGTCGACCAGGGCCTCCAGGAGGTCCTCCGCAGTGTGCGGCTCCAGGTTCAGCAGGGCCGCCGCGGCGGCGAGGGAGATGTCCGGGCCGTCCGCGAGGCCCAGCAGGCGGAAGGCGCGGGCCTGGGCCGGTTCCAGCTGGCCGTAGCCGAGTTCGAAGGTGGCCTTGACCGCGAGGTCGCCCGCCTGGAGCTCGTCCAGGCGGCGGCGCTCGTCGGCGAGCTTGGCGGCGAGGACGGAGACCGTCCAGGTGCGGCGGGCCGCCAGCCGGGAGGCGGCGATGCGGATGGCGAGGGGGAGGAACCCGCAGGCGGCCACCACGTCGAGGGCCGCCTCCCGCTCCGCGCCGACCCGCTCCGCCCCCACGATCCGGGTGAAGAGCTGGAGCGCCTCGTCCGGCGACATCACGTCCAGGTCCACCAGATGCGCCCCGGCCAGGTCGACCATCCGCACCCGGCTCGTCACCAGCGCCGCGCAGCCGGGCGTCCCGGGCAGCAGCGGGCGGATCTGGGCCGCGTCGTGGGCGTTGTCGAGGAGGACGAGGATGCGGCGGCCGTCCAGCGTCGAGCGGTACAGCGCGGCCCGCTCGTCCAGGGTGCCGGGGATCGCCGACTCCGCCGTGCCGAGCGCCCGCAGGAACGAGCCGAGGACCGTCTCCGGCTCCGCCGCCCGCGCCCCCGCGCCCTGGAGGTCGACGTAGAGCTGCCCGTCGGGGAAGTGCCGGCGGGCCTGGTGGGCGACGTGGACGGCCAGCGTCGTCTTGCCGACGCCGCCGATCCCGGCCAGGGCGGAGACCGCCATCACCGAACCCTCGGCGCTGGCGAGCTGGGCGCCCAGGTCCCGTACGAAGGAGTCGCGTCCCGTGAAGTCGGGCACGGTCGCCGGAAGCTGCGCGGGCTTCAAAGGCGCGGCCGCCGGGGCCGGTTCGTCGGCCGGGCGGGCCAGTTCCTCGTCGGCCCGCAGGATGCGCTGCTGGAGCTGGGCCAGTTCGGGGCGCGGGTCGACACCCAGCTCCTCGGAGAGGAGTCGCCGGGTGTCCGCGTACACGGCCAGCGCCTCCGCCTGCCGGCCGCTGCGGTAGAGCGCCACCATCAGCAGCTCGCGCAGCCGCTCCCGCAGCGGGTGGGCGGCGGTGAGCGCGGTGAGTTCGGAGACGGCCTCCGCGTGGCTGCCGACCTCCAGATCCAGGTCGAGGCGGGCCTCGGTGAGCTGGAGGCGCCACTCCTCCAGCCGGGTGCGCTGGTTCTCCGCGTACGGCCCGGGGACGGAGGCCAGCGCCTCGCCGTCCCACAGGCCCAGCACCTTGTTGATCAGGGTGCGGGCCTGGAGGCGGTTCCCCCCGGCCCGCGCCTTCTCCGCCGCGGCGGCCAGGTCCTGCGCCAGGGTGAGGTCGAGCGCGCCGCGCCCGGTCCGGAGCGCGTACCCGCCCGCCTCGCTCACCAGGGTGTCCTGCCCCAGGATCTTGCGGAGCCGGGAGGCGTACGTACGGATCGTGGCCAGCGCCTGCGAGGGCGGGTCCTCGCCCCAGAACGCGTCGATGAGTTCGCCCGCGGTGGCCGTCCGGCCCTCCCGCAGGAGCAGGGCGGCGAGCAGCGCGCGCTGCTGGGGGGAGCCGGAGGGCAGCGACTCCGCGCCGCGCCACGCACGTACGGGACCCAGGACGGTGAACCTGAGGGAGTCGGCGGCCCCCGGTTCCTCCGGAGCGCGCTGCTCCGGTACGCGCACGCGTGGCCCGTGGTCACGGTCCATTGATGCCCCCTGTCCTGCTCGCCTGCCGGCCCTGCTCTTCAGCGGGCTCTGCGGTTGGTGCCGGTGTCCGAATGTCCGCCCGTTGTCCGCTGATGCGTCGAAGTGCGGTGTGCATCCGGATTGCTCGGTACCGCTGGTATCGCGCTCAACAGTCTGCCTTGTCGCGGGCGGGCTCGTCAGCAGTGGGTGACGCTCTGCACAAGCCCTCGACAACGATTGGGGAACCGTGCGGGGAGCCCTGCGGGGAGGCGTGCCCCGTGCTGATGTGCGCACGCTAGCTGACGGTTCGTCAGATCGGCGCTACCGTGGAACGCATGGAGACCTTCCCGAAGATCATCTCGGTGGACGACCACACGGTGGAGCCCGCTCATGTCTGGCGGGACCGGCTCCCGTCCAAGTACGCCGACTCCGGCCCGCGCATCGTCCGCGCACCGCTGAAGGAAATGACCTTCATGGGCGGAAAGTTCGCGCCCGTGATGGGCGCCAAGGGGGACGACGGGCCGGTGGGTGACTGGTGGGTCTACGAGGACCTGCACCGGCCGCTGACCCGCCTGGACACCGCCGTCGGCTATGACAGGGACGAGATCAAGCTGGAGATCATCACCTACGAGCAGATGCGGCCGGGCTCCTTCTCGGTCCCCGACCGGCTCGCCGACATGGACGTCAACCACGTCCAGTCCGCCCTCTGCTTCCCGACCTTCCCGCGCTTCTGCGGCCAGACGTTCACCGAGGCGAAGAACCGTGAACTGGGGCTGCTCGGGGTGCGCGCGTACAACGACTGGATGGTGGAGGAGTGGTGCGGCCCCGAGGCGCACGGCCGCCTCATCCCGCTCACCCTCGTCCCGCTCTGGGACGCGGAGCTCGCCGCCGCAGAGGTCCGGCGCAACGCGGCCCGGGGCGTGCGCGCGGTCGCGTTCTCCGAGATACCTCCCCATCTCGGGCTGCCGTCCATACATACGGACGAATGGGATCCATTTCTCGCGGCCTGCGACGAGACCGGCACCGTCATCGCCATGCACATCGGCTCCTCGTCGAGGATGCCGTCCACCTCCGCCGACGCCCCGCCCGCCGTCGGCTCCACCATCACCTTCGCCAACTGCTGCTTCTCGATGGTCGACTGGCTGATGAGCGGCAAGTTCGAACGTTTCCCCAACCTGAAGATCATGTACGCGGAGGGCCAGATCGGCTGGATCCCGTACATCCTGGAACGCGCCGACGTCGTCTGGGAGGAGAACCGGGCCTGGGGCGGCGTCGCCGACAAGGTCCATCGCCCGCCGTCCGAGCTCTTCGCGGACCACGTCCACGGCTGCTTCTTCGACGACGCCTTCGGACTGAAGAACCTGGACGCGATCGGCGTCGGCAACGTCCTGTACGAGACGGACTACCCGCACTCCGACTCCACCTGGCCCAAGTCCCGCGAGGTCGGCGAGGCACAGATGGGCCACCTCGCCCCGGACGTCGTGGACCGCATCGTCCGAGGCAACGCGATCGACCTGCTGGGGCTGACGGAGGACGGACTCTGGGCGGGAGCCCGGCAGAGCTAGGTGCGGCTGTACGGGGAGGGCGGCGCGGGCCCTCCCCGTACAGCGGGGCCGTCAGACCCTCGTCACCGGCTCCTGGAGCTCCGTCACCCACTGACCGCGGTCCGGCGGGCACTCCAGGTTGACCTCACGGGTGTACCCCGTGGACCGGTACCCGTTGGCGTCCAGCCAGCGGGCCAGGGTCTGCACGGTCGGCATGACGTCGTCCATCGCGCCCCGGTGCACGACCGTCGCCGCCTCGAACGGGGGCAGCTCCACCACGCTCACCCCGGTCCCGCCGACCGGGCCCACCGGGGCCGCCACCGTCACCCCCGCGTGCACGACGATCGCGCCGCCGCCCCCGGGGGCGTCCTCGTACCGGGCGATCCCCGGCCCGGTGGGCCGGAGGCCGGCACCCTCCAGGAGCGGGAAGAGCTCCTCGTACAGCGGACCGATCACCGGCCCGATGTGCTGCGGCTCGTAGCTTGCGGCCGTCCCGGTCAGCTCGGCCACCCGGACCGCGGGAACGGTCTTGATCACGACGTCGTCGGCAGGCATGTGCCCCTCACTCTCGATCGACCGGAGCCTCGCCTCGACCTGGGCCAGCCGCGCCGAAGCGGCCACCACCGCCTCCGCCAGCTCCGCCCGGCGCAGCCGCAGCATCCCGCGCAGCTCCTCCGGACCCACCTGCTCGTCCAGGACGGCCCGCACCTGCTGAAGCGTGAAGCCGAGGTCCTTGAGCGCGATGATCCGGTTGAGCCGGGCGAGCTGGGCGGCGCCGTAGAAGCGGTAGCCGGTGGCGGGGTCGGTACGGTCCGGGCGCAGCAGCCCGATGGCGTCGTAGTGACGCAGCATCCGGGGCGACACCCGCCCGTACCTGGCGAAGTCTCCGATGGTGAACATGATGGCTCCCACTGCACGGCTTCACACGGTGTGAAGGTCAAGCGGTACCGGTCGTAAGGGCGGCCCGGGAACAGGCAGGAGCCCCGTTCCTCCGCCGAAGCGGGGGAGCGGGGCTCCTTGGGTACTGCTATGTACGGCCGCGATCGGCCGACCCGGGCAACTAGGCCGGGATGACGTTCTCAGCCTGCGGACCCTTGGGTCCCTGAGTAACGTCGAAGGTCACCTGCTGGTTCTCCTCAAGAGAGCGGAACCCGGAGGCGTTGATCGCGGAGTAGTGAACGAAGACATCCGGGCCGCCGCCGTCCTGGGCGATGAAGCCGAAGCCCTTTTCAGCGTTGAACCACTTGACGGTTCCGGTAGCCATAAGCCCTCCTTGGGCCAAAGGGTTGCCCTGCTCCAGAACCTGCAAACAAGTCTGAAAACTACAAAAGCCTGCGGGTTACATGCTCCGCAGGCTCTGTACTGCAAGGGAAACCAAACTGCAACTTGCGGGCGAGCCTAGCACGCAGTCTCCGGAGAGCGGTAGAGGGCAAGATCACTTCCCCCGAACGTTTGATTGCCCCTCCGGGAGAGCATCCGGGACGCCCCGGTGGTGCCGGCCGCCGGAGGCGGGTCTAGCCTCGCGATGTGGACAATTCAACCGTCTCAGCCAGTGAAGCCTCCGCCGGTGACAGCGACGACCGTCGCAGCCGGCCCCGCGTCGGCCACATCCAGTTCCTGAACTGCCTGCCGCTCTACTGGGGCCTGGCGCGTACGGGGACCCTGCTCGACCTGGAGCTCTCGAAGGACACCCCGGAGAGGCTCAGCGAGCAGCTGATCAGGGGGGACCTGGACATCGGCCCGGTCACCCTCGTGGAGTACCTCCGCAACGCCGACGACCTGGTGGCCTTCCCGGACATCGCGGTCGGCTGCGACGGCCCCGTGATGTCCTGCGTGATCGTCTCCCAGCTTCCGCTGGACCAGCTCGACCGGGCCCGGGTGGCGCTCGGCTCCACCTCGCGCACCTCCGTACGCCTGGCCCAGCTGCTGCTCGCCGAGCGCTACGGGGTCCGGCCCGACTACTACACCTGCCCGCCCGACCTCGGGCTGATGATGCAGGAGGCGGACGCGGCCGTGCTGATCGGCGACGCCGCCCTGCGCGCCAACCTGCACGACGCCCCCCGCCTCGGGCTCCAGGTCCACGACCTGGGCCAGATGTGGAAGGAGTGGACGGGGCTGCCGTTCGTCTTCGCCGTCTGGGCGGCCCGCAAGGACTTCCTGGCCGCCCACCCCGAGACGGCGGCCAAGGTGCACGAGGCGTTCCTCGCCTCCCGGGACCTCTCCCTGGAGGAGGTCACCAAGGTCGCGGAGCAGGCGGCCCGCTGGGAGGCCTTCGACGCCGGGGTGCTGGAGCAGTACTTCACGACCCTGGACTTCCGCTTCGGCCCGGACCAGCTGGCCGGCGTCCGCGAGTTCGCGCGCAGGACCGGACCGGACACCGGATACCCGGCGGATGTGCACGTGGAGCTGCTCGGCGGCTGAACCGGGGAATGGGAAGAATTCGCTTTTCCGTTCCCGGACAGGGAATTGAGAGTCGGCAGAACAGCGCATTTGCGCCTTTCCCCGGGGCGAAATCATCCCCTCCTGCCCTGAGAAGGGGGAATGGTCCGGCCGTTTCCCGGTGACCGCGCCGGTGGCGCCCCCTAGGCTTCGGTCCGAGTCCGGACCGACCACAGGGTTCACCGTCCACAAGGTGCATCGTTCACAGGTTCACAAGGTGCACCGTCCGCAGGTTCACAGGGGGAGGCCATATGCAGCCGCTGGAAGCGGGCGAACCGCACACCATCGGTGCCTACCGGCTGCTCGGCAGGCTCGGTGCGGGCGGCATGGGCCGGGTCTATCTGGGGCGCAGCGCCGGCGGCCGCACGGTCGCGGTCAAGGTCGTCCACCCGCACTTCGCGCTCGACGAGCAGTTCCGCGCCCGGTTCCGGCGCGAGGTGGAGTCCGCGCGGCGCATCGGCGCGCAGTGGACCGCCGCGGTCCTGGACGCCGACCCGGACGCCCCGGTGCCCTGGGTCGCCACCGGTTACGTCGCCGGGCCGCCGCTCTCCCAGGCGATCACCGAGCACGGCCCGCTGCCCGAGCACGCGGTACGCACCCTGGGCGCCGGGCTCGCCGAGGCCCTCCACGTCGTCCACGGCCAGGGCATCGTGCACCGCGACGTGAAGCCCTCCAACGTGCTGCTCGCCCTGGACGGCCCCCGCCTCATCGACTTCGGCATCGCCCGGGCCCTCGGCGCGACCGTCTCGCTCACCTCCACCGGCGTCTCCGTCGGCTCGCCCGGCTACATGGCGCCCGAGCAGATCCGCGGCCGGGACGTCTCGGGTGCGGCGGACGTCTTCTCGCTGGGCGCGGTCCTCGCGTACGCGGCGACCGGCGCCGCCCCCTTCTCCGGCGACTCCTCCGCCGTACTCCTCTACAAGGTGGTGCACGAGGAGCCCGAACTGGGCGACCTGGAGGGCGAGCTGCGCGAGGTGGTCGCCGGGTGCCTGGCCAAGGACCCGGACGCGCGGCCCGCCCCGGCCGACCTGGCCCGCACGCTCGCTCCGGACGGGGCGGCGGCGATGGTGGCGGCGGGGTGGCTGCCGGGCCGGCTGGTGGCCGAGGTCAGCCGGTCGGCGGTGGCGCTGCTGGACCTGGAACCGCAGGACGCGCCGGTGGGCTCGGGCCCGGTGCCGTTCAGCAGCGCGTCGCTGGGGGCGGGGTTCGGGGCGGGGCCGGGTGCGGACCCGCACGACGGCCCCGGACGCGATGCCCGTAGCGGCGATGGTTCCCGTACGGGCTCCGATGCGCGTACGGGCTCCGATCCCGATCCCCGTACCGGCTCCTCCCGTACCGGCCCCGGCTCCCGTACCGGCTCCGGCGTCCCCACGGGTTCCGAGGCCGGCCTCCTCGGGGTCTTCGGGCCGCCCCTCGTCCACGTACCGGACGGCCCTCCCGGCACCCCGCCCCCGCCCACCGCGCCCACGGGCGACGGCCGCGGCGGCGGGCTCCCCGGGCAGCGGACCCACGACCCCCGGTTCTCCGTCACCGTCAGCGCCGACTCGCAGGCGAGCACGAGCAGGGGCGCGGGCGCGGCCGCCGGGGCGCGCCGGAGCCGCCGGGTGAGCTGCACGGTCGCGCTGGCCGTGGCGGGCGCGTTCGCGGTCGTCGCCTTCAGCTCGGGTCTGCTCGACGCCTTCCTGCCGGGCGGCGACGCCGACCAGCGCAAGGGGAACGACACCGCGGCCACCCCACCGTCCGCGACGGCCACCGCGCCCGAGGATCCCGCCCCCGCCGGATCCGACGACCCCTCCGGCACCCCCTCAGTCGATCCCTCCGACGCGGGCGAGGCCCCGGTCGGCGAGGTGCCGAAGGCGTTCGTCGGAACCTGGGAGGGCCCGCTCACGGAGAAGACGAACGGACAGCCGCACGGCACCCTCACCGCGGTCTTCACCGAGGGGAGGAAGGGCGCGCAGGTCGTCCGGATGTCCAACACCATCTCCCAGCTCGGGATCACCGTCACCTGCAACAGCGTCGGCACCCTCACCGCCGGCACCGGACAGGAGCTGAGGATCCGCGAGCGCACCGACCCGGACCGCCCCAGCACCCCGGGCCTCTGCACCACCACCGAGGCCGACCTGGTCTTCCGCCTCACCGACGACGGAACGCTCGGCTACCGGTCGCAGGAGCGCGCCGCGGGCCTCCCGTACGGGGAGCTCACCCGGTCCGGCGGCTGACGGCGCAAGGGGCTGGCGTACGCTGGATCGGTCCGAGGATCCTCAAAAAACCGCCGAAAGGTGACAGCCCGGTGACCGAGAAGGCCGACCTTCAGCCCGTCCTCGACCGAGCCGCCGAGGGCGGTCGGATCACCCCGGAGGAGGCGCTCGACCTCTACCGCTCGGCGCCGCTGCACGCGCTGGGGGCAGCCGCCGACGCCGTACGCCGCCGGCGCTACGCCGGTACGGAGCACATCGCGACGTACATCATCGAGCGCAACATCAACTACACCAACGTGTGTGTGACGGCCTGCAAGTTCTGCGCCTTCTACGCGCCCCCCAAGGACAAGGCCAAGGGCTGGACCCGGGACATCGAGGACATCCTGCGCCGCTGCGCGGAGACCGTCGAGCTCGGCGGCACCCAGATCATGTTCCAGGGCGGCCACCACCCGGACTTCGGCGTCGAGTACTACGAGGAGCACTTCTCCGCGATCAAGAAGGCGTACCCGCAGCTGGTCATCCACTCGCTGGGCGCCTCCGAGATCGAGCACATGGCCCGGATCTCGAAGGTCTCCGCCGAGGAGGCCATCAGCCGCATCCACGCCGCCGGTCTCGACTCCTTCGCGGGGGCGGGCGCCGAGCTGCTGCCCGCCCGGCCGCGCACCGCCATCGCCCCGCTCAAGGAGTCCGGCGAGCGGTGGCTGGAGATCATGGAGATCGCCCATGGCCTCGGTGTCGAGTCCACCTCCACCATGCTGATGGGAACCGGCGAGACCAACGCCGAGCGCATCGAGCACCTGAAGATGATCCGGGACGTCCAGGACCGTACGGGCGGCTTCCGCGCCTTCATCCCGTACACCTACCAGCCGGAGAACAACAAGCTGAAGGGCCAGACGCAGGCCACGCTCTTCGAGTACCTGCGGATGATCTCCATCGCCCGGCTCTTCCTCGACAACGTGGCCCACATCCAGGGTTCCTGGCTGACCACCGGCAAGGAGGTCGGCCAGCTGTCGCTGCACTACGGCGCCGACGACCTCGGATCGATCATGCTGGAGGAGAACGTCGTCTCCTCGGCCGGTGCCAAGCACCGCTCCAACCGGATGGAGATCATCGACCTGATCCGCAAGGCGGACCGGGTCCCGGCCCAGCGCGCCACGACGTACGAGCACCTCGTCGTGCACGACGACCCGGCGAACGACCCGGTCGACGAGCGCGTGGTCTCGCACATCTCCTCCACCGCGATCGCGGGCGGCACGGCCCACCCGGAGCTCAAGCTCCTCAACGCCAACTAGTGCGCCTGTGCTGACGGTCCACGCCGCGCCCCTGGTCCTGCCGGTCGGCGCGGCGCCTGTGGCCGAGGGTGCGGTGGCCGTGGACGGCGACCGGATCGCCGCCATCGGGCCGTACGAGGAGGTCGTCGCCGCCCACCCGGCGGCCAGGGTCCGCCGCTGGCCCGGCCTCCTCACGCCCGGACTCCGCCAGGACCGGGCCCGGGAGCTCCTCACCCGCTGCTACCACCCGGACCCGCGCGAGGCCGACGAGCTGGGCGAACTGCCCCTGTGGGGCGACGAGTTCGAACGGCTGGCGGCGGCGATGGACACGGCCCGGCGGGCGGGCAGCGTACGCCGGGGGCTCCAGCGGATGCTGCGGTACGGGACCACGCATGTGGTGGGCCCGTTCGGGGCGGACGAGCCCGCGCTGCGGACGGCCCTCTCCCGGTCCGGGCTGGTCCAGGTCCCGGCCGCCACCGGGGGCCCCGCCGCTCCGCCGGACCTGGATCCCTTCGCGGCCGGCGGCGATCTGGCCGCCACCGCCCACGGCCCGCTGACCGTGGGCGGCCGCGCGGACTTCGCCGCCTTCGACGTGCCCGACGAGGCGGCGCTGCGCGCGGGCGGGGCCCGGCACTGCGTGGCGACGGTGCTCGCGGGGCGGCTCGTGCACCGTGCCCGCTGAAGCCCGACTTCCGGCGGGAGGGCTACGGCACCGAAGGCCCGCCCAGATAACGTCCCTTGGCGTCGTACGGCCAGGCGTTGGCGACGCACCCCTTCAGCCCGTCTATCTGCTGCATCATCGCGGGCGCGGGGCGTCCCTTCCCCGGGCAGGTCTCATGGCCGCGCCCCAGCCAGTGGCCGACCTCGTGGTTGATGATCAGGGCCCGGTACTCGGCGACCGGCCCGTCGAACTGCGGTGAGCCCAGCTGCCAGCGCTTCAGGTTGACCATCACCTGCTCCCCGCCCCGGCAGTTGACCTCGCTCCGGGTCTTCAGCCCGTACGCACCGCAGAGCCGGTCCGTGGTCGCCGGGGTGGCTATCTTGACCACCAACCCGGCTGATTTGTCCGTGACTTGGCGGAACGTGCGCTCCCCGCCGTGGCTCCAGCCGCGCGGGTCCGCGAGGATCGCGGCGATGTCCTCGGCGGCCCGGTCGGGGTCGACGCCGATGCCGTCCTCCACCTCGACCCGGTAGGGCTCGCCCTTCCCGGACTTCGTGACGCCCGCGCGGGCGACGGTGAACGTGCCGGGGCCGGAGGCCGGTACGTCGGAGGCGCTGGGCGGCCGGTCTCCGGCCGGGGGCGAGGGGGTGGGGGAGGCCGGTGCGGTGGAGGGGGCCGCGGGTGGCGGGGCCGGGGCGACCGGGGCCTCGGCGTTGTCGTCGCCGGACCCGGTCCCGGGTCCCGCGCCGGCCGTGACGGACGGGTCCCCGTTCTGCCAGGGCCGGTCGAAGAGGACGGCCACCAGGGCCACGGCCGCCAGGGCGAGCACGACGAGCCCCGCCGTCCGGCGCCGGTTACGGCGTCTTCGCCGCTCGCGGGAGCGGGACCGGGAGCCGGAGCGGGAGAGCGACCGGCTCGCGGACCGGCCCCCCGGCGCGCGCCCCTGGCCGCCGTCCCCCGTGCGGGGCCCGGGGAGGGCGCGCAGCCGGAACGTCTCGGTGTCGCGGGCCGGTTCGTCGTGCGGCAGGGTGCCCAGGCCGCGGCGGCCGGTCATTTCGACGTCCCGGGGGCCGGCGACGGGGCGAACAGCGCGGCGCCGGACCCGGCCGGGTCGGGCGTGGCCGGGACGGCGCCCGAGGGTCCGCCCGGGAGCGCACCCGAGGGCCCGTCCGTGGGTGCGGTCGGGGAGGTGGTCGAGGGCGGTGTCGCGGGCGGGGGCGAGGGGGTCGGGGTCGGCATGCCGGTTACGGGCTCCGTCGGATCGGGGGAGGGTCCCGGCGAGGGCCGGGTGAGGGAAGGGTCCGGCACTGGCCGGGTGAGGGAGGGGCCGGGCGCGGGGGCGGCGGGGCCGGTGTCGGGTGCCGGCCGCAGCAAGGGTCCCAGCAGCGCGAGGCCCAGCGTCACGGCGGTCACCGCGACGAAGGCGCCCGCCACCGCGAGCCCCCGGCTCCGGGCCCGTCGCAGCCGTCCCTCCCGTACGGCCCCGGGGACCAGGTCGAGCGGCGGGGCCAGGGCGCCGGCGGTCCGCTGGAGCGCGTCCCGGAAGATCTCTTCCTCGGGTGAACCGGGTCGGGGTTCTGGAGTCATGACCGCCCCTCAACTTCCGGTGGAGTAGAGCTGAACATCGCCCAAGCGGGCGCGCAGCCGGACGAGTGAACGTGAGCACTGGCTCTTCACCGTGGACTCGCTGCACCGCAGCAGCGAGGCGACCGACTCCACGCTCAGATCGTCCCAGTACCGCAGGACGACCATCGCCCGTGCCCGGGGCGGGAGTTCGCCGAGCAGGGCGAGCAGCGTCAGGCGGAGGTCGGCATGGGTGGCCGGATCGGCCTGCGGGCGAGGAGCGTTGGACCGGTGGGCGACCAAGTCCCGTACGGAACGTCGGCGTTCGGCCACATAGGTGCGGACGAGGACGGTCTTGGCGTAGGCGTCGAGGTTGTCCGCCCGGCTCGCCCGGCGCCAGTGCTGGAACAGCTTGGCGAGGGTCGTCTGCGTCAGGTCCTTGGCGCCTTCCACGTTCCCGCAGAGCAGGTAGGCCGTCCGGTACAGCCGCCGCTGCCCGTCCCGCGCGTACGCCTCGAACGCGGTGCTCTCCCCGTCCGCCCCGCCGGGATCCGCCCCTGCCGGCATCCGCCCTCCCTCTCCTCGCGTCTCCGTGCACCCCCCGTCGACCGCCCCGGGGGCGGCCTCCACCCGTTACAGAGTTCGCGGGTGCCGAAAAGGTTGAAGGCGAACGGTGATCAGTTCGAGAGACCGGCCCGCGGGACGGAATGTCTCACTCCGCGGTACGAATCTGGTGGATCGCGGAAGGCCTGTGCTAGAACAACTGCCGTGACAGTCGATCGTTTTCTGGTGGAGTGCCTCCACATCGATCTCTGCCGCGTTTCCAGCGCTTCCTGTTGTTGAAGCCCTGCCGCGGCATCCTCGGCGATGCCCTGAAGCCCTGGACCCCCGGGACCTGACGCCTCGGTGCGTCGAAGTTCGCGTGCTGCCTGTGTGCGCGACCGGTATCTGATCCCTTCGTACGTTCCGTACGTCACCGGCTCCCGGTTCTCCGCTTCCCCCTTTCTTCTCCTCCTTCTCCTCCTTCTCCTCCCTTCCCGGCGGTTGTCCCCTCCCGGCTTGTCCGTAAGCCCGGTGGTCTGTCCTGCCCCTGTCCCCGGAGCCCTCCATGACCACGCCCACTTCCGTACGGGAACGGGCCGTCCCCGCCCCCGCCGGACGGCGGCCGGAGCGCGGTGCCCGCCGGCGCCGCGTCGGGCTCCGCCTCGTCGCCCTCGCCGTCCTCCTCGCGCTCTGGCAGCTGGTGGTCGTGCTCCAGCTCTGGTCACCGGTGCTGGTCCCCTCGCCCGCCGCCGTGTGGCGGGCGCTGCTGGAGACCTCCGGCACGCACGACGGGGTGCGCGGCTACCAGGGCCACACCCTGATCGAGCACCTCGGCATCAGCCTGCGACGCATCTTCATCGGGGCCGGTGCGGGTGTCGTCGCGGGGCTGGTCGTCGGTGTCCTGATGGGGACGCTGCCGTGGGTACGAGTGGTGCTGGAGCCCGCCGTGGCGTTCCTGCGCACCCTGCCGCCGCTCGCCTACTTCAGCCTGCTGATCATCTGGTTCGGCATCGACGAGGCGCCCAAGCTGTGGCTGCTCGCCATCGCCGCGATGCCGCCGGTCGCCGCGGCCACCGCCTCCGCCGTGGCGTCCGCGCCGACCGCACTGGTCGAGGCGGCGCGGGCGATCGGGGCCAAGCGCGGGCAGGTAGTGGCGTCGGTCGTGCTGCCGTCCGCGCTGCCCGAGATCCTGGTCGGCGTCCGTCTCGCCTTCGGCATCGCGTACTCCTCGGTGGTCGCCGCCGAGACGGTCAACGGCCTGCCGGGCATCGGCGGTCTGATCCGGGACGCCCAGCGCTACAACCAGTCGGACACCGTCATCCTCGGCCTCTTCGCCATCGGCATCTCCGGGCTGCTCATCGACGCCGGGCTGCGCGTCCTGTCGGACCGGCTCGCCCCGTGGCGACGCCACGCGTAGACCGCCCCTCCACCGTCCCCTGTTCGCATCCACCCCCTGTTCTCATCCACCTCCGTACGAAGGAAACACACATGGCCGGAACACGCGGTTGGCTCCGCCTCTCCTCGATCGCCGCCGCACTCGGAGCCCTGCTGGTGGTGACGGCCTGCGGGCAGGACGGGTCCGGTGACGGGGGCAATGACGGCGGCAAGACGATACGCATCGCCTACCAGGCCTTCCCCAGCGGCGACCTGATCGTCAAGGACAAGGGCTGGCTGGAGAAGGCGCTCCCCGGCTACGAGATCAAGTGGACCAAGTTCGACTCGGGCGCCAGCATCAACACCGCCTTCGTGGCCGGTTCCGTGGACCTCGCGGCCATCGGCTCCAGCCCGGTAGCCCGGGGCCTCTCCGAGCCGCTGAACATCCCGTACCAGGTCACCTGGGTGCTCGACGTGGCCGGGGAGAACGAGGCGCTGGTCGCCCGTAACGGCTCCAAGGTCTCCTCCGTGAAGGACCTGGAGGGCAAGAAGGTCGCCACCCCGTTCAGCTCGACCTCGCACTACAGCCTGCTCGCCGCCCTCGACCGGGCCGGGGTGGACTCCTCGAAGGTCCAGCTCCTCGACCTGGAGCCGCAGGACATCCTGGCCGCCTGGACGCGCGGCGACATCGACGCCACGTACGTCTGGCTGCCGACCCTGGAGGAGCTGAAGAAGACCGGCAAGGTCCTCGTCTCCAGCCGGGAACTCGCCGCATCGGGCAAGCCCACCCTCGACCTGGGGGTCGCCTCCACCAGCTTCATCGAGGCCCACCCCGATGTGCTGCCCGCCTGGCGCAAGGCGCAGGCCCAGGCGCTCGACCTGATCCACGACGACCCCGACGCGGCCTCCGCCGCCGTCGGCAAGCAGCTCGGGATCAGCCCGGCCGAGGCCGGGGCCCAGATCAAGCAGGGCATCTTCCTCAAGCCGGCCGAACAGGCCGACGCGAAGTGGCTCGGGACCCCCGGCAAGGTCGGCGGTCTCGCGGACAACCTGCACAGCGCGGCGCAGTTCCTGGTCGACCAGAAGCAGATCGACTCCGCGCCCGACCTGGACAAGCTGCGGAAGTCCATCTACGTGGAAGGGCTCACCGATGCCGTCTCTCCCTGACACGGACAGGGCACCGGACGCCGAGAAGGCTCCCGTCCCGGAACAGCGCAAGGGCGATCCCGTCGTCTCCGTACGCGACGTCGAGCACACCTGCGGCGGCGGCCGGGGCACCGAGAGCGTGACGGCTCTCGGCCCGGTCTCCCTGGAGATCCCGGCCGGAGAGTTCCTGGTCCTCGTCGGGCCGTCCGGCTGCGGCAAGAGCACCCTCCTCCGCCTCATCGCGGGCTTCGAGCGGGCCTCCTCGGGCGAGGTGGAGGTGTTCGGCGGGCAGCCCGAGCCCGGCAGCCAGGCGGGCATCGTCTTCCAGCAGCCCCGCCTCTTCCCGTGGCGCACGGTCGGCGACAACGTCGGCCTGGCGCTGAAGTACGCGGGCGTGCCCCGGGCCGAACGGGCTGAGCGCAAGGCCGAGTTGCTGGAGCGGGTGGGCCTCGCGGACACCTCGGGCCGCCGCATCTGGCAGATCTCGGGCGGCCAGCAGCAGCGGGTGGCCATCGCCCGCGCCCTGGCGGGCGGCAAGCGGCTGCTGCTGCTCGACGAACCGTTCGCCGCGCTCGACGCGCTGACCCGGGAGCGGCTCCAGGAGGACCTGCGCACGGTCTCCGCCGAGACCGGAACCACGTCGGTCTTCGTCACCCACAGCGTGGACGAGGCGGTCTTCCTCGGCACCCGCACGGTCGTGCTCAGCGCCCGGCCGGGCCGGGTCGCCCTGGACATCCCGATCGGCCTGCCGCGCACCGGCACCGGCCCCGACGAGCTGCGCGGGCTGCCGGAGTACGCCGCGCTGCGCGCCGAGATCGGTACGGCGGTACGCGACGCGGCCCGCTGACATACGTACGACCACCGACCGAGGAGAACCATGACCCTCACGACCACCCCCGCCCTGCGCGACCACCGCATCCCCGCCGACGGGCTGTACGAGGGCCCGCGCGTCCTGCAGCGGGTCCCTCAGGGGTGGGACGAGCGGCCCTACGAGCTCTTCGAGCTGGTCCCGCGCAGCCGGGTGATCGGCGCCGAGATCCACGGCGTCGACCTCTCCCGGCCGCTCGCCCCGGCCCTCCGTGCCGAGCTGGACCGGGCGCTGCTGGAGTGGAAGGTGCTGTTCTTCCGGGAACAGCACCTCACCTCGCGCCAGCAGCGCGCCTTCGCCGGGCACTGGGGCGAGCTGGAGACCAACCCGCTGCTCGCCACCGGCGACGACCCGGAGGTGGCCCGGCTCGACCGCTCGGCCGTCCCCACCTTCGAGAACGTCTGGCACGCGGACGTCACCTTCCGCGAGCGCCCGGCCCTCGGCGCGGTCCTCCAGCTGCGCGAGGTCCCGCCGGTGGGCGGGGACACGCTGTGGGCCGACATGGCGGCCGCGTACGACAACCTCTCCGAGGAGGTGAAGGAGCGCATCGAGGGGGCGCGGGCGGTGCACGACTTCATCCCCGGGTTCTCCCGGTTCTACCCGCCGGAGCGGCTGGCCCCGCACCAGGAGCGGTTCCCGCCCGTCGAGCACCCGGTGGTGCGGCGCCACCCGGCCACCGGCCGCCGGACGATCTTCGTCAACGCCTCGTTCACCACCCGGATCGTCGGGTTCGCGCAGGAGGAGAGCGACCGGCTGCTGCGGCTGCTGTTCCAGCAGGCGCACGCGCCGGAGTTCCAGGTGCGGTACAGCTGGCGGGCGGGCGATGTCGCGTTCTGGGACAACCGGGCCACCCAGCACTACGCCGTCAACGACTACGCCCCGCACCGCCGGGTCGCCGAACGCGTCGCCGTCGCGGGGGACCGCCCCCACTGATCCGTACGGGCAGGCTGCTTGAATGGAAGGGTGACCCGAGCCTCCCTGGACAAGCAGCCGCACGAAGTCGCCTCGATGTTCGACGGTGTGGCGGCCAACTACGACCTGACCAACGACGTGATCTCGCTGGGCCAGGCCCGGCTGTGGCGCAAGGCGGTCGCGGCGGCGGTCGACGCCCGCCCCGCGCAGAAGATCCTCGACCTGGCGGCGGGCACCGCGACCTCCTCGCAGCCCTTCGCCCGGGCCGGTGCCTATGTGGTGCCGTGCGACTTCTCGCTCGGCATGCTGAAGGTGGGCAAGCGGCGCCACCCGTGGATGCCGTTCACGGCGGGCGACGGCATGAAGCTGCCGTTCAAGGACGAGGTGTTCGACACCGTCACGATCTCCTTCGGGCTGCGCAACATCCAGGACACCGAGACCGCGCTGCGCGAGCTGTACCGGGTGACGAAGCCGGGCGGCCGGGTCGTGATCTGCGAGTTCTCGCAGCCGACGTGGACTCCGTTCCGCACGGTCTACACGGAGTACCTGATGCGCGCGATCCCGCCGGCCGCCCGGGCCGTCTCGTCCAACCCGGACGCGTACGTCTATCTCGCCGAGTCCATCCGCGCCTGGCCCGACCAGCCCGGCCTCGCCGCACTCCTTCAGAAGGCGGGCTGGTCGAACGTGGCGTGGCGCAACCTCACCGGCGGAGTGGTGGCCCTGCACCGGGCCACCCGCGCCTGACACACACGTACAGGAGCCGCCTCAGAGCTCCAGCCGGTAGCAGCGCGCCTCCTGTCCGGGGCGCGGGGTGGTGAAGGTCTCCGCGAGCCGCATCCCGAGCCGTTCCGCCACCGCGATGGACCGGGCGTTACGGGAGTCGATCATCGCGACGACGTCCGGCACCCCGGCCGCCCGCAGCCGCTCCAGCGTGGTGCGGGCGGCGGCGGTGGCGTACCCGTGCCCCCAGGCGGAGCGCCCCAGACGCCAGCCGATCTCGATGGCGCCGACCGGCCCGTAGTGGGTGTGCGGCCACGGCTGCGCCCCGGTGAAGCCGAGCACGGTGCCGTCCTCGTCGGTGACGGTCCACAGGCAGTAGCCGAGCTCCGCGTCATGGCGGCGCTGACGGGCGGTGAGTTCCTCGTACACGGAGAAGTCCGCTCTCCGGCCGCCGAAGAACTCCATCACCTCGGGGTCGTCGAAGACCCGGTGCCAGAACAGCGCGTCCTCGTCGGTCGGGACGCGCAGACGTACCGCGGGGGCCGGAGCAGTGGGCGGAACAGGTGCTATCGACATGAGGGAGCCCTTCGGAGGGTTGTTCAGCAGGCCCCCATAGACTGCACGGGACATGTGCCGCGCGGCACGCGAATTCGAGTCTTCGGGAGATCCGACCGTGACCGAGCCCCTCTCCGAGCACAGCGCGGACGTGATCGTCGTCGGAGCGGGCCCAGCCGGCTCCACGACCGCGTACTACCTCGCCAAGGCCGGACTCGACGTCCTGCTCCTGGAAAAGACGGCGTTCCCCCGCGAGAAGGTCTGCGGCGACGGCCTCACCCCGCGCGCCACGAAACAGCTCGTCTCCATGGGGATCGACATCTCCGAGGAGGCGGGCTGGCTGCGCAACAAGGGCCTGCGCATCATCGGCGGCGGCGTACGGCTCCAGCTGGACTGGCCGGATCTCGCCTCCTACCCGGACTACGGACTGGTCCGCAAGCGCGACGACTTCGACGAGCAGCTCGCCCGGCAGGCGCAGAAGGCCGGCGCCCGGCTGTACGAGCGCTGCAACGTCGGCGCCCCCATCCGGGACGAGCGCACCGGCCGCATCACCGGCGTCGAGGCGAAGATCGGCGAGGAGAAGACCCCGGTCACCTTCCACGCCCCGCTCGTGGTCGCCGCCGACGGCAACTCCACCCGGCTCTCCCTCGCGATGGGCCTGCACCGCCGCGAGGACCGCCCGATGGGCGTCGCCGTCCGTACGTACTTCACCTCGCCCCGCCACGACGACGACTACCTGGAGTCCTGGCTGGAGCTGTGGGACAAGCGCGGCGCCCAGGACCGGCTGCTCCCCGGCTACGGCTGGATCTTCGGCATGGGCGACGGCACCTCCAACGTGGGCCTCGGCATCCTCAACTCCTCCTCCGCCTTCAAGGAACTGGACTGGCGCGAGGTGCTCAAGGCCTGGTGCGCCTCGATGCCCGAGGAGTGGGGCTACACCCCGGAGAACATGACGATGCCCATCCGGGGCGCCGCTCTCCCGATGGCCTTCAACCGCCAGCCGCACTACACCAAGGGCCTCCTGCTCGTCGGCGACGCGGGCGGCATGGTCAACCCGTTCAACGGCGAAGGCATCGCGTACGCCATGGAGTCGGGCCAGATCGCGGCCGACGTGATCGTCCAGGCCCACGCCCGCGCCACCCCCGCCCAGCGCGAACTGGCCCTGAACAACTACCCGAAGGTGCTCAAGGAGACCTACGGCGGCTACTACACGATGGGCCGCGCCTTCGTGAAGCTGATCGGCAACCCGAAGGTCATGAAGATCGCCACCCAGCGCGGCCTGACCCACCCGCTCCTGATGAAGTTCACGCTCAAGATGCTGGCCAACCTGACCGACCCGACGGGCGGCGACGCGATGGACCGCATCATCAACGGGCTGTCGAAGGTGGCTCCGAAGGCCTGAGGCCCGGCTGCCAGGGGGCCGCCGCGTACGGGAGTCACCGCCCGGCGGTCCCCTCGCCTCCCGCCGCTCCCCGCGTGCGCTCGTAGTGGCGGGCCACCCGGGCCCGGTTGCCGCAGGACGGCCTGCACCACTCCTGGCGGCCGTGGCTCTTGATGAAGTACCTCACGCAGCGCGGCGCGTGGCAGGCCCGCAGCTGTTCGCGCTCCGGTCCGCTCAGGAAGTCGACGGCATCGCGCGCCAGCGCAGCGACCAGCCGTACACGGGGGTCGCCCTCGGCCGACAACAGCCGGGCCACGGGGGCCCCTTCGGCGGGCCAGTCCAGCTGCGGGGCGACGAGCTCGCGGGCGGCCGCCGCGTTGAGGTGGGCCAAGGCCTCGGCGGGCGGCATCAGGAGGTGCGCGTCCGCCGGGCTGGGCGGGGCCGGGCTGACCACCCGCGCGAACAGGGCCCGGACGGCCCGCCGTACGCCGACGATCCCGTCCCTGAGCTCCTCGTCCACGAGGAGTTCACCGGTGAGGAACTCTTGGGGGGCGAGGTTCCCGGCCTGCTGCTGGATCCACCGGGTCGTCCCCCGGACCGTCGCGAGGTCGTCGACGACGCCGCCCTCTCCGTCGTGGCGGATGGTGCTCGCCAGTTCCATGACGGGCCGCTGTGTCACCGGTCGCCCCCTTCGCCGCCCTCGGCCGGTTGTCGACGGCCTCTTGAACTCTGTCCGCCCCCCACTCTAGAGTCCTAACGGGAAAATAGAAATTAACGTTATGCGGGGGACGGACAGACATGTTGCTTGCCCAGATCAGCGATCTGCACCTGGACGGCAGTGAACGCGCGACGCACCGGGCGACCCGCGTCATGGAGTATCTGCGGGCCCTGCCCCGCCCGGTCGACGCGCTGCTGGTCACCGGGGACATCGCCGATCACGCGGCGGAGGCCGAGTACGAGGAGGCGGCCCGCATCCTGGCCGCCCCGTTCCCCGTACTGGCCTGCCCCGGCAACCACGACGCGCGCCCCGCCTACCGCAAGGCCTTCCTCGGCGAGGCGCCCGAGGAGGGCCCCGTCAACCGGGTCCACCGGATCGCCGGAACCGCCGTCCTGATGTGTGACTCCACCATCCCCGGCCGCGACGAGGGGCGCCTCGACGCGGAGACGCTCAGCTGGATCGACACCACGCTCGGCGCGCTCCCGGACGGCGTCCCCGCGCTGATCGCCTTCCACCAGCCGCCCGTCGAGCTCCACCACCCGCTGCCCGACTCCGGGCGGCTCGAAGAGCCGGAACGCCTCGCCGGCCTCCTCGACGCCCACCCGCGGGTCGTCGCCGTCCTCACCGGCCACGCCCACACGGCGGCCGCCTCGACCTTCGCCGGCCGTCCCCTCGTCGTCGGGCCCGCCGTCACCTGGACCCTGCGCATGCCCTGGGAGGGGGCCGACCCTGCCGACCGCGACCAGCCCCCGGGCCTCGCGTTCCACGTCCTGGGCGAGGACCGGCGCCTGACGACACACTTCCGCGTCGTGCTCTGAGCCGGGCGCCCAGGCCCGGGAGCCCGGCCCGGGCACCGCCCCGGTGCCCGGCACGGCCTGCGCCGGGGCATAATCCTCAACCCCCCGCGTGATCGTGTGCGATGATTTGCGCGCCACCCCCGGTCGTCGGCAGTCCCGGACCGGCTGGTGCCCGCCCTCGCCCCAGCGGCGACCCGCGGCGCGTACGACTCTTCATGACGCACGCTCACATCGAACGCAGGCCAGCGGGGTACGGAACAAGCCGATACAGCGCTGCTCGACCCCAAGGACAGACAGCCATGACCACCGCATCCCTGCCCCGGAAGTCCTCGCGCCCGGAACCGGGCACCGAGGACACCGCGCCGCCCCAGCACCACGGCCTCTTCCTGGAGCCCCGCTTCGCCGCGGGCCTGACCTCCCCGGACGACGACGAGGACCTGGACGCGCTGTACGAGGCGCCGCCCGCGCCCACCACCTCCGCACGCGAGCCGGAGCGGACGACCCGCCGCCCCCGCCGCGCCGGCCGCTAGGGCCTCTCGTTTGGATCAGGCCGGGCTCGCGTGCCCCGGCATGTCCATCTGCGGCGTTGTCGTCGGTCGCCAATGCTCCGCAGTGACTCCCTCCTCCGCCTTGCAGCTGCACGCACCGGACCCCGCTCCCTGATCCAAACGAAAGACCCTGGCCTCACCCCATGAGCAGCCCCGAGTCCGACAGACTCCGCCCACCGGTGCGCCGGTGGGCGGACTGCCGCTGAGCGTCGCCGGTCGGCCCCCTCGGGTCACCGGCCTCCCTCACCACGGCTCCGTCGCCGCCGGATCACCGCGGGAACGGGCCGTTCCCACCCCGCGTACGCGCTGAATCGCCGCCGTACGCCGGGTTCGTGCCCCGGTCGACGCAAGAACACGACCGGGCACTCCTCCGCGTCGCCCCGCCGGTAGTCCGGCGGCCCCGCGCGGCCCGCATCCCCGCACTTCGGTTCGTCTGTCCACCGACGGTTCCGTCCAAGGGGTCTGCACCCATGCCATTCGCCGTTTACGTCCTCGGGCTCGCGGTCTTCGCCCAGGGCACCTCCGAGTTCATGCTGTCCGGGCTCGTCTCGTCCATCGCCGCCGATCTCGGCGTCCCCCTCTCCGCCGCCGGCCTCCTCACCTCCGCCTTCGCCGTCGGGATGGTCCTCGGCGCACCCCTGATGGCCCTGTTCAGCCGTACCTGGCCCCGGCGCCGCGCCCTGCTGTTCTTCCTCGCGGTGTTCGTCGCCGTCCACATCGCGGGTGCGCTGACCCCGAGCTACGGAGTCCTCCTCGCCACCCGCTTCGTCGGGGCCGTCGCCAACGCGGGCTTCTGGGCGGTGGCCCTGACGGCGGCCGTCTCGATGGTCCCCGACCGGCTGAAGGGGCGGGCCACCGCCGTGGTGGTCGGCGGGGTGACGATCGCCTGCGTGGTGGGAGTACCCGCCGGAGCGGTGCTGGGGGAGCGGTGGGGGTGGCGGGCCGCGTTCTGGGCGGTCGCCGCGGTCTCCCTGCCCGCGTTCCTGGCGATCCTGCGGTCCGTCCCGGGCCGCCCCCGGCCGGAGGCGGCCCCCGCCCCCGTATCCGTACGGGACGAACTGCGCGTCCTCACCGGCCCCCGCCTCCGCCCCACCCTGCTCACCATGGCCCTGGTCCAGGGGGCCACCTTCTGCGCCTTCTCCTACCTGGAACCGCTCCTCACCCGTGCGACGGGCCTCGGCGCCGCCTGGGTGCCCGCGGCCCTCGCGCTCTTCGGGGCGGGCGCGTTCCTCGGCGTCACCGCGGCGGGCCGGTACGCGGAGCGGTGGCCCACGGCCTTCGTCACGTACGGCATGACCGCCCTGGCGCTCGGCTGGAGCGCCCTGGCCCTGACGGCGGCCCGCCCGTTCGTCGTCCTCGCCCTGATCCCGCTGCTCGGCATGCTCGCCTTCGGTACGGGCACGGCCCTGATCACCCGGGTCCTCGGGCTGGCCCCGGGCGCCCCGACGCTCGCGGGGGCCGCCACCACGAGCGCGTTCAACCTGGGGGCTGCGGTGGGTCCGTGGGCGGGCGGTCTGGCCCTGGACGCGGGGCTCGGCCACCGGGCGCCGGTCTGGGTGAGCGCCGCGCTGATGGCGTCGGCTCTGGCCGTGGCGGGGGCCCGCCGGGCGGCCGTCGCCGTGTCCGACGTACGGGTGACGTGACGAATGGCGGGATTCCCCCGTCCCCGAAGCGCTGGAAGGGTGGCCGGCAGGCCCGTCCCCAGGAGGGGCGGGCCTGCCGGCCCGGGGCCGCCGTCCCCGTACCGCAAGAGACCGGCCAAAAACACCTTTCCGCAGGTCAAACATGCCGTCACGGCTTTCTGCCCGAAGAGGTGACACCACGCGTCGCGGGGGCCTGCGACCGCCGGAACCGCCGCCATGATGTGCGGGTCCTCGCACCCCACCGCAGTCTCCGAGCCCGTGTCCGTCGGGCCGCTGCGGCATGCGCGCGGACGGAAGAGAGACACAGTGTCCGGACAGCAGGACGAGAGCGCGGAGCACGGCATCGGCGCCTTCACGCTTGCGGGTTCACCGCAGGTCACGGCGGCCGGCGGAGCCTCGGCCCCGGCCGCCGACGAGGAGTGGGACCTGCCGGGCGGCTTCGCCCGGGTCTACTACGCGGACGGCCACCAGGGCATCCAGCGGCCGGTGATCATGGCGGACGGCTTCAACCTGGGCCGGAGCGATCTCGACGCGCTCTACCTGGGGCTGGAGGAGGACTTCCCGCTCATCGGCTCCCTGAAGCAGCGGGGCCACGATGTGATCCTGCTCGGTTACGACGACCGTGGCGCCTCGATCCTGGACAACGCGAAGACCGCGATCGCCGCGATCCAGCGCACCATCGCCTCCCGGCTGGGCAACGCGCCCCTGACGGTCGGCGGCTTCAGCATGGGCGGGATCGTCACCCGCTACGCGCTGGCGAAGCTGGAGAGCGATCGGATCGACCACCAGACCGCGCTCTACTTCTCCTACGACAGCCCGCACCGGGGCGCCGTGATCCCGATCGGGCTGCAGGCCTTCTCGCACTTCATCCCGGTTCCCAACAACTTCGCGAAGCAGATGAACAGTTCCGCCGCACGGCAGATGCTGTGGCGCCACTACAACAGCGAGGACGGCACCGTCGGGGTCGACCCGGAGCGCGAGAAGTTCCTGGCGGCGCTGGACGAGGTCGGCGGCTGGCCCGCCCGGCCGCGCAGGATCGCCGTGGCCAACGGCCGGGGCGACGGGGTGGGCCTGGAGGTGCCGCCCGGTCAGACGGCGCTGGCGTCCACCGGCGACCGGGTCTACCCGGGCACGACGCTCCTGACCCAGGCGGAGGGGCACGAGGTCGTCGTCGCCGAGCTGAAGCGGCTGTTCCCGAAGGCCGAGAAGACGATCACGACGAGCGGGTTCCCGGCGCTTGACGGCGCACCGGGCGGCACGCTCGGCTCGTACCGGATCCTCGCCACCATGCTGGAGAAGTTCGGCGCGACGGTGGACCTGCGCCACCCGGACGTCTGCTTCGTCCCGACGGTGAGCGCGGTCGCGATCCGCGACCTCGACCGGCCCGAGGACCTGTACGCGAACGTCGACGGCCTGTCCCCGGAGGACAGCGAGGTGGACGAGTTCCTCTGCTCGTCCACGACCACCGCGCACACGGCCATCACCGAGGAACTGGGCACCTGGCTGCTGGACCGGCTGCCGCAGCACTGACCACCGCGGCTCCATGACCGGATCACGGCCGAGGGCCGCCACTCCCGAGCGGGGGAGCGGCGGCCCTCAGCCGTGCGGCGACGGGTGTCCCCGAACCGCTGGTGACGCTTGTGAATCAGAGAACGCGGACCGCGCCGGTCGGCCGGTCGTAGTCCATGGAGCGCTGCACCGTGCCGGTGCTGGAGTTCTGCGCGCCGACGAACTCGCCGCCGCCCACGTAGATCGCGACGTGGTACGCGCTGCCCGCGCCACCCCAGTACAGGATGTCGCCCGGCTGGAGGTTGTCCAGGGAGACCGGGGTGCCGGCGGTCGACTGGGACTGCGAGACGCGCGGGAGGTCGATGCCCACCGTGCGGTACGCGGCCTGGACCAGGCCCGAGCAGTCCCACGCGTTGGGGCCGGTGCCACCGGACACGTACGCGTCGCCGACCTGGGCCTTCGCGAACGCCACGATGGCTCCGGCGGAGCCCGTGGCGGTCGACGAGGAGGACGAGGGGGCGGACGCGGAGGACGAGTTGCCCGAGGAAGAGCCGGCGGGGGCGCTGAGCGTCGTGCGCTCGGCGGTACGGGAGGCGCGCTCGGCACGCTCCGCGGCTTCTGCTTCGGCCTTGGCCTTGGCTTCGGCCTTCTTCTTGGCCTCGGCCTTGCGGACGGCCTCGGCCTGGGCCTTCTTGGCCTTCTTCGCAGCGCTCTCGGCTGCGGCGTCCTCGTAGGCCCGCGTCTCCAGGTCGAGGGCGACCTGCTGCGTGGCCTGTGCGGAGGCGGCGACGGCGGTGGAGAGCCCGGTGGTGATGGTGGGCATCTCGATCGTCTGGGTCACCGGTTCGGCCTGGGCCGGACCGGCGGCACCCGCGACCGCGATGGTGCTGAGGACGCCACCGGCAACTCCGGCTCGCAGCGCCGACTTCGAGGCGCGCTGGCGGGGCTTCCGGTGGCTGGGTATGTGAGCGGTGTGGGACATGGGTACTAGCGCTATCAGGGCTGTAGGGGTCCCATCAAGAAACGTGTGTTGCGACACAGTTACGTTCGGAATCTATGAATCCGCTTTCCGTGCGCCTTTATTGACGCCGTAACGGGCAAAACGGGCATGCGCGATCAGGGTCGTGATCTCTGCCTTTCGGCAATACGCCCGAATTGCCCGCCGCTTACCATCCGTTCACACCGATGGCCAAGCCCGGTTTTCCTGCGGAGGGGGTGGGGTGACGCAGGTCACAGTGTGGGTGTCGAGTGACAGGCGGCCCTCGCGCACTCGACCGAGGTCCGCTCCGCTTCGGCGTCGGACGTTCCGCCGCCCCGTCCGGAAGTCCGCGCAGGCGCGATCCGGAAGTTCGTGAATGCGCGCACATGTCCTGTTCGGCCCTCGCCGCACCTCGCCCGGATGGTGACGGGGATGGCCGGAGCCCTTATCACCTCATCGCGGTCCGTCGCCAATTTGCTTGTAGTGGCTGTCCATTGATAGCGCCGCACGCCCTTGACCAGCGGTAACACCGGTGAATGTCACGTCTCGTGATCACTCGGCCGCTTCGCGTGCGAAGGTCACCGCTCATACGACTTCATGATCCTTCGTCAGGTGGTGGAGATCACAAAGGCGTTGTCGTACCCCGTGTCGCAGATCACAGGGCGACGGGCATAGGATGCGGGGCAGTCGGGCTTGTGAACTGCCTCACATGTGCACGATCTTGGTGAGGTGGCGAGCCGGTCGCCCGATGCGGTCCAACGGTCAAGGACGACTGGAAGGAGCGAGGAGCGTGAATGCCTACGCGCCCATCCTCGTGCTCGGCGCCCTCGGGGCAGGGTTTGCGATCTTTTCCGTGGTCATGGCCACGCTTATCGGCCCCAAGCGGTACAACCGGGCAAAGCTCGAAGCGTACGAGTGCGGTATCGAACCCACGCCGACACCGGCCGGAGGCGGCCGCTTCCCCATCAAGTACTACCTGACGGCGATGCTTTTCATCGTCTTCGACATCGAGATCGTCTTCCTCTATCCCTGGGCGGTCTCCTTCGACGCCCTGGGGATCTTCGGGCTCGTGGAGATGCTGCTCTTCGTGCTCACCGTCTTCGTCGCCTATGCGTATGTCTGGCGTCGCGGCGGCCTGGAATGGGACTGAGGGGCTGAGGGGCACACATGGGACTCGAAGAGAAGCTGCCTAGCGGCTTTGTGCTGACCACGGTCGAACAGGCCGCCGGCTGGGTGCGGAAGTCCTCCGTCTTCCCGGCCACGTTCGGCCTCGCCTGCTGCGCCATCGAAATGATGACGACCGGCGCGGGCCGCTACGACCTGGCCCGGTTCGGGATGGAGGTCTTCCGCGGATCGCCGCGCCAGGCGGATCTGATGATCGTCGCCGGACGGGTCAGCCAGAAGATGGCGCCCGTCCTGCGGCAGGTCTACGACCAGATGCCGAACCCCAAGTGGGTCATCTCCATGGGGGTTTGCGCATCATCGGGCGGAATGTTCAACAATTACGCCATTGTGCAGGGTGTTGATCACATTGTCCCGGTCGATATCTATTTGCCGGGATGCCCACCGCGTCCCGAGATGCTGCTGGACGCCATCCTCAAGCTCCACCAGAAGATCCAGGGTGGCAAGCTCGGGGTCAACGCGGAGGAGGCCGCCCGCGAGGCGGAGGAAGCGGCCCTCAACGCGCTGCCCCTGATCGAGATGAAGGGGCTCCTGCGGTGACCGGGAACAACAACGCCGGGGACCAGAACGGCAACGCCGTACCCGCCCCGCGCGACACCGGCGGCGAGGCCATCCGCGTACGCAAGGGCATGTTCGGCGCCAACAACGGCGGCGACACCTCCGGTTACGGCGGCCTCATCCGCACCATCACCCTGCCGGGAGCCGCCTCCCGGCCGTACGGGGGATGGTTCGACGAGGTGGCCGACGAGCTCGAAGGGGCCCTGGAGGAGCAGGATCTGCTTCCCGAGAGCGCCATCGAGCGCACGGTCGTCGACCGCGACGAGCTCACCTTCCACATCGCCCGCGAGCATCTGGTCCAGGTGGCCCGCACCCTGCGCGACGACCCCGCCCTGCGCTTCGAGCTCTGCACGGGCGTCAGCGGGGTCCACTTCCTCGGGGACAAGGGCCGCGAGCTGCACGCCGTCTACCACCTGCGGTCCCTCACCCACGGCCGGATCATCCGGCTGGAGGTCTCCGCCCCCGACAGTGACCCGCACATCCCGTCCCTCGTCGAGGTCTATCCGACCAACGACTGGCACGAGCGCGAGGCGTACGACTTCTTCGGCATCGTCTTCGACGGGCACCCGGCCCTGACCCGGATCATGATGCCGGACGACTGGCAGGGCTTCCCGCAGCGCAAGGACTACCCGCTCGGCGGCATCGCCGTCGAGTACAAGGGCGCCCAGATCCCGGCTCCGGACCAGCGGAGGTCGTACTCCTGATGACCACTCCCCACGCGACACCCCGTGCCACGACCGAGGGGACTGTATATACAGTCACCGGCGGCGACTGGGACGAGGTCGTCGAATCCGCGGCCAAGTCCGACGACGAACGCATCATCGTCAACATGGGCCCCCAGCACCCGTCCACGCACGGCGTGCTGCGGCTGATCCTGGAGATCGACGGCGAGACCGTCACCGAGGCCCGCTGCGGCATCGGCTACCTCCACACCGGCATCGAGAAGAACCTCGAATTCCGCAACTGGACCCAGGGCACCACGTTCGTCACGCGCATGGACTACCTGACGCCGTTCTTCAACGAGACGGCGTACTGCCTGGGCGTCGAGAAGCTCCTCGGCATCGAGGACCAGATCCCCGACCGGGCCACGGTCATCCGCGTGCTCCTGATGGAGCTGAACCGGATCTCCTCGCACCTGGTCTGTATCGCCACCGGCGGTATGGAGCTGGGCGCGACCACGATCATGATCTACGGCTTCCGCGATCGTGAACTGGTTCTCGACCTCTTCGAGCTGATCACCGGACTCCGGATGAACCACGCGTTCGTCCGCCCCGGCGGCCTCGCCCAGGACCTGCCCCCGGGCGCGGTCGACCAGCTGCGCGAGTTCATCAAGACCATGAAGAAGAACCTGCCGGAGTACGACAAGCTCGCCACCGGTAACCCCATCTTCAAGGCCCGCATGAAGGACGTCGGCTACCTCGACCTCACCGGCTGCATGGCGCTCGGCGCCACCGGTCCCGTCCTGCGCTCCGCCGGGCTCCCGCACGACCTGCGCAAGAGCGACCCCTACTGCGGCTACGAGACCTACGACTTCGAGGTGCCGTACACCGACACCTGCGACTCCTACGGACGCTTCCTGATCCGCATGGACGAGATGCGCGAGTCGCTCCGGATCATCGAGCAGTGCCTGGAGCGCCTGGAGCCGGGCCCGGTCATGGTCGCGGACAAGAAGATCGCCTGGCCCGCCCAGCTCGCCCTCGGCGCGGACGGCCTCGGCAACTCGCTCGACCACATCAGGAACATCATGGGCACCTCCATGGAGGCCCTGATCCACCACTTCAAGCTGGTGACCGAGGGCTTCCGGGTCCCGCCCGGCCAGACGTACACCGCCGTCGAGTCCCCCAAGGGCGAACTCGGCGTCCACGTCGTATCCGACGGGGGCACCCGCCCCTACCGGGTCCACTTCCGCGACCCGTCCTTCACCAATCTGCAAGCCATGGCGGCGATGTGCGAGGGCGGCCAGGTCGCCGACGTGATCGTCGCCGTAGCGTCCATCGACCCCGTGATGGGAGGCGTCGACCGGTGACCGCAAATCAAGAGGTCAGTCTGGGGATGCCGCAGCTCCCCGCCCCCGCCTACCCGGCCGACGTGCGCGCCCGGCTCGACGCGGACGCGAAGGAGGTGATCGCCCGCTACCCGGGCAGCCGCTCCGCGCTGCTGCCGCTGCTCCACCTCGTCCAGTCCGAGGAGGGGTACGTCTCCCGTACCGGGATGGCCTTCTGCGCCGAGACCCTCGACCTCACCACCGCCGAGGTCACGGCCGTCGCGACCTTCTACTCCATGTACCGGCGCAGGCCGAGCGGGGACTACCAGGTCGGGGTCTGCACCAACACCCTGTGCGCGGTCATGGGCGGCGACGCCATCTTCGACACGCTCAAGGAACACCTCGGCGTCGGCAACGACGAGACGACCGACGACGGCAAGGTCACCCTCGAACACATCGAGTGCAACGCGGCCTGCGACTTCGCGCCCGTCGTGATGGTGAACTGGGAGTTCTTCGACAACCAGACGCCCGAGAGCGCGACCCGGCTCGTCGACGACCTGATCGCCGGGCGGACCGTCGAGCCCACCCGTGGTGCCCCGATCTGCTCCTACAAGGAGACCGCCCGCATCCTGGCCGGCTTCCCCGACGAGCGCCCCGGCGCCGTCGAGGCGTCCGGCGGAGCGGGCCCCGCCTCCCTCGTCGGGCTCCGGCTCGCCAAGGGCGAGGCACTGCCCAAGGCCCGGGTCGTCGCCCCGCGCGACGGCCGGCCCAAGGACGGGCAGCCGCACGACCCTTCGCCGTCCGAGCACCTCAGCTCGCACGACGCACCGCAGCAGACCTCGGCCTCCGACCCGGAGCACCCGGCCGGGCCCGCAGCCGAGGAGGGGGAGTGATGACCTTGGCCGCCGAGATCGACCACAACGGGACGAGCCCCGAGAAGCTGCTCGCCCCCGTCCTCTCCACCTTCTGGGACCAGCCCGATTCCTGGACCCTGGAGACCTACCGCCGCCACGAGGGGTACGAAGGGCTGCGCAAGGCGCTGGCCATGGACCCCGACGACCTCATCGCGTACGTCAAGGACTCCGGTCTGCGCGGACGCGGCGGCGCGGGCTTCCCCACCGGTATGAAGTGGCAGTTCATCCCGCAGGGTGACGGCAAGCCGCACTATCTGGTTGTCAACGCCGACGAGTCGGAGCCGGGGACCTGCAAGGACATCCCGCTCCTCTTCGCGAACCCGCACAGCCTCATCGAGGGCATCGTGATCGCCTGTTACGCGATCCGTTCGTCGCACGCGTTCATCTACTTGCGCGGTGAGGTCGTCCCCGTGCTGCGACGACTGCACGAGGCCGTACGAGAGGCGTACGAGGCGGGTTATCTGGGGACGAACGTCCTGGGCTCAGGACTCGATCTGGAACTCACGGTGCACGCAGGTGCCGGCGCGTACATCTGTGGTGAGGAAACCGCGCTGCTCGACTCTCTCGAAGGACGGCGTGGACAGCCCCGGCTGCGACCCCCCTTCCCCGCGGTCGCCGGTCTGTACGCCTGCCCCACTGTGGTGAACAACGTCGAGTCCATCGCCTCGGTTCCCGCGATTCTGAACAAGGGCAAGGACTGGTTCAAGTCGATGGGCAGCGAGAAGTCCCCGGGCTTCACGCTCTACTCGCTCAGCGGCCATGTCGCCAGCCCCGGCCAGTACGAGGCCCCGCTCGGCATCACGCTGCGCCAGCTCCTCGACATGAGCGGCGGCATCCGGCCCGGCCACCGCCTCAAGTTCTGGACCCCGGGCGGCTCCTCCACCCCGATGCTCACCGAGGAGCACCTCGACGTCCCGCTCGACTACGAGGGCGTCGGCGCCGCCGGGTCGATGCTCGGCACCAAGGCGCTCCAGTGCTTCGACGAGACGACCTGTGTCGTGCGGGCCGTCACCCGCTGGACCGAGTTCTACGCCCACGAGTCCTGCGGCAAGTGCACGCCCTGCCGCGAAGGGACGTACTGGCTGGTCCAACTGATGCGTGACATCGAGGCCGGCAAGGGCGAGATGGCCGACCTGGACAAGCTCAACGACATCGCCGACAACATCAACGGCAAGTCGTTCTGCGCGCTCGGCGACGGCGCCGCCGCCCCGATCTTCTCCTCGCTCAAGTACTTCCGCGAGGAGTACGAACAGCACATCACGGGCAAGGGCTGCCCCTTCGATCCCGCCAAATCCACGGCCTGGGCCGACGACAAGAACACCGACGGCAAGAACGCTCACCGGGGGGTGAACGCATGACAGTCACCACGAGTGCGCCCTCCGGGGGCGGCGAGGCGGCCATCCCGCCCGAGGACCTGGTCACGCTGACCATCGACGGCATCGAGATCAGTGTCCCCAAGGGGACGCTGGTCATCCGGGCCGCCGAGCTCCTCGGCATCGAGATCCCGCGTTTCTGCGACCACCCGCTCCTCGACCCCGCCGGCGCCTGCCGTCAGTGCATCGTCGAGGTGGAGGGCCAGCGCAAGCCGATGGCATCCTGCACCATCACCTGCACCGACGGCATGGTCGTCAAGTCGCAGATCACCTCTCCTGTCGCCGAGAAGGCGCAGAAGGGCGTGATGGAGCTGCTGCTGATCAACCACCCGCTGGACTGCCCCGTCTGCGACAAGGGCGGCGAGTGCCCGCTGCAGAACCAGGCGATGTCGCACGGCGGCGCCGACTCCCGCTTCGACGGGAAGAAGCGGACCTTCGAGAAGCCCGTCCCGATCTCCACCCAGGTGCTGCTGGACCGTGAGCGCTGCGTGCTCTGCGCGCGCTGCACCCGGTTCTCCAACCAGGTGGCGGGTGACCCGATGATCGAGCTGATCGAGCGCGGCGCCCTCCAGCAGGTCGGCACCGGCGAGGGCGACCCCTTCGAGTCGTACTTCTCCGGCAACACCATCCAGATCTGCCCGGTCGGCGCGCTGACCTCGGCGGCGTACCGCTTCCGCTCCCGCCCGTTCGACCTGGTCTCCACCCCCTCGGTGTGCGAGCAGTGCTCCGGCGGCTGCGGGATGCGCACCGACCACCGGCGCGGCAAGGTCATGCGGCGCCTCGCGGCCAATGAGCCCGAGGTCAACGAGGAGTGGATCTGCGACAAGGGGAGGTTCGGCTTCCGTTACGCCCAGCAGCGCGACCGGCTCACCACCCCGCTGGTCCGCAACGCCGACGGCGTCCTGGAACCGGCGAGCTGGCCCGAGGCGCTGGAAGCCGCAGCGGCCGGTCTTCTCGCCGCCCGGGGCCGGGCCGGTGTGCTGACAGGTGGCCGGCTGACCGTCGAGGACTCCTACGCGTACAGCAAGTTCGCGCGGGTCGCCCTCGACACCAACGACATCGACTTCCGCTCCCGGGTCCACAGCGCCGAGGAGGCCGACTTCCTGGCCGCCCGGGTCGCCGGACACGGCCGGGACCTGGACGGCGAGGGGGTCACGTACACCGCGCTGGAGAAGGCTCCCGCGGTCCTGCTCGTCGGGTTCGAGTCCGAGGAGGAGGCCCCCGGCGTCTTCCTGCGGCTCCGCAAGGCCCACCGCAAGAGCGGCCAGAAGACCTTCGCGCTCGCCTCGCACGCCACGCGCGGCCTGGTGAAGGCGGGCGGCACGCTGCTGCCCGCCGCCCCCGGCACCGAGACCGAGTGGCTGGACGCGCTCGCGGGCGGCGTCGGCCTGGAGGCCGAAGGGGCAGCCGCCGCCGAGGCGTTGCGCGGTGAGAACTCCCTGATCATCGTCGGTGAGCGGCTCGCCGGGGTGCCCGGCGCACTCTCCGCCGCAGTCCGGACCGCCGCCGCGACCGGCGCACGCCTGGTGTGGATTCCGCGCCGGGCGGGCGACCGGGGCGCGGTGGAGGCTGGCGCGCTCCCCACCCTGCTGCCCGGCGGCCGCCCGGCCACCGACCCGCGGGCCCGGGACGAGGTGGCGGCCGTGTGGCGCGTCGCCGAACTGCCCTCCCGACACGGCCGCGACACCGGCCAGATCATCGAGGCCGCGGCCACCGGTGAACTGGGCGCGCTGCTCGTCGCCGGGGTCGGGGTGGAGGACCTGCCAGACCCGGCGCGTGCGCTGGAGGCCCTGGACGAGGTCGGGTTCCTGGTCTCGCTGGAGCTGCGGCCGAGCGAGGTCACCGACCGGGCCGACGTGGTCTTCCCGGTCGCCGCCGTCGCGGAGAAGTCCGGCACCTTCCTCAACTGGGAGGGCCGGGCCCGGATGTTCCAGGCGGCGCTGAAGCCGGAGCAGATGCCCCGGACGCTCTCGCCGGTCGACTCGCGTGTGCTGCACATGCTGGCCGACGCCATGGACGTGCACTTCGCACTGCCGGACCTGACCGCGGCCCGCCGCGAGCTGGACCGGCTCGGTGGCTGGGAGGGCGGCCACGCGGACGACCCGCGCGCGTCGGCGCAGCCGCTGCCCCGCCCCGGCGACGGCGAGGCGGTCCTCGCGGGCCACCGGATGCTGCTCGACCTCGGCCGGCTCCAGGAGGGCGACACCGCGCTCGCCGGAACCCGGCACGCGGCCGTCGCCCGGCTCTCGGCCACCACCGCGGCCGAGACCGGTGTCAAGGACGGCGACCTGCTCGCCGTCACCGGCCCCGCCGGCGCCGTCGAACTCCCCCTGCAGGTCACCGACATGCCGGACCGCGTGGTCTGGGTGCCGCTGAACTCGGTGGGACGCGGCATCCCCGCCGACACCGGTGCGAACCCCGGCGGCCTGGTACGGATCGGCCCCGCCGCCGCACCGGGTGCTCCCGTCGAACCATCGGAGGTACGAGCGTGATGGGCCTCACCGCACTCACCACGGCACCACAGGGTGCCGTCATCGCCGCCGAGGATCTCTCGATGTTCGGCACCGACCCCTGGTGGCTGGTGCTCCTCAAGGCGGTCTTCTGCTTCGCGTTCCTCATGCTCATCGTGCTCTTCTCCATCGTGTGGGAGCGCAAGGTCGTCGCCTGGATGCAGCTGCGGATCGGCCCCAACCGGCACGGCCCCTGGGGGTTGCTCCAGTCGCTCGCCGACGGCATCAAACTGATGCTGAAGGAAGACGTCATCGTCAAGCGCGCGGACAAGGCGGTCTACGTCCTCGCGCCGATCCTCGCGGCGATCCCCGCCTTCATGGCGGTCGCGGTCATCCCCTTCGGCCCGGCGGGCAACGAGGTCTCGATCTTCGGCACCCGTACGACGATGCAGCTCACCGACCTGCCGATCGCCGCGCTCTACATCCTCGCCGTCGGCGCGGTCGGGGTGTACGGATTCGTCCTCGGCGGCTGGTCGTCGGGCTCGACGTACCCGCTGCTGGGCGGAATCCGCTCCTGTGCCCAGATGATCAGCTACGAGATCGCCATGGGCGCCGCGTTCGCCTCGGTCTTCCTCTACTCCGGCTCGATGTCGACCTCCACCATCGTGGAGGCGCAGGGGGACCGGTGGTACATCATCCTGCTGCCGATGTCCTTCCTCATCTACATGGTGACGATGGTCGGGGAGGCCAGCCGGGCCCCGTTCGACATGCCGGAGTCCGAGGGCGATCTGGTCGGCGGCTTCAACACCGAGTACAGCTCCATCAAGTTCGCGATGTTCATGCTCGCCGAGTACATCCACATGGTGACCGTGTCGATGATCGCGGTGACGCTGTTCCTCGGCGGCTGGCGGGCCCCGTACCCGATCTCCGCGTTCTGGGAGGGGGCGAACCACGGCTGGTGGCCGATGCTCTGGTTCTTCCTGAAGCTCCAGGCGCTGATCTTCTTCTTCATCTGGCTGCGCGGCACCCTGCCACGCGTCCGCTACGACCAGCTGATGAAGCTGGGATGGAAGGTCCTGATCCCGGTCTCCGTGGGCTGGCTGATGCTCGTAGCCACGGTCCGCGCGCTGCGCAACGAGGGCTACGACTTCTCCCGGATCGTCCTGTACGTCGGTGGGGCCGTGCTCGCCATCCTGCTGATCTCCCTGGTCGTCGACATGTACCGCGACCGCAGGGTCAGGGCCCAGGAGGCGGAAGCCGGGCCGGAGCCCGCCTTCGACCCGATGGCGGGCGGGTTCCCGGTGCCACCACTGCCCGGACAGAGCCTGCCACCGGTGCCCAGGCGCGTACCGCGGCGTGAGCGGGAGCTCGTTGTCAGTGGCGCACCGGATACTCAGAGTGACGGAAACGCGAGTGACGGAAAGGAGGCCGGCGGTGTCTGAGAAACCAGAGCTCACGGGCTCATCGGGATCCGCTGGTTCCTCGGGGGAATCGGCAACGGCGGGGGAGAAGTTCCAGAACCCCGTGGCCGGCTTCGGCGTGACCTTCAAGGCCATGTTCAAGAAGCGGCTGACCGAGCAGTACCCCGAGACGCCGAAGGTGACGGCGCCCCGCTTCCACGGCCGCCACCAGCTCAACCGTCACCCGGACGGCCTGGAGAAGTGCATCGGCTGCGAGCTGTGCGCCTGGGCGTGTCCGGCGGACGCCATCTACGTGGAGGGCGCGGACAACACGGAGGAGGAGCGCTACTCCCCGGGCGAGCGCTACGGCCGCGTCTACCAGATCAACTACGCGCGCTGCATCCTCTGCGGACTCTGCATCGAGGCCTGCCCCACCCGGGCGCTGACCATGACCAACGAGTTCGAGCTCGCCAACACCACCCGCGAGAGCCTCATCTACACCAAGGACGAGCTGCTCGCGGGCCTGGAGGAAGGCATGGTCGACAGCCCGCACGCGATCTTCCCCGGCATGGACGACCAGGACTACTACCGGGGCTTGGTCACCGAGGCCGCCCCCGGCACGGTGCCCCAGCCGGCGGTCTCCAAGGGCGAGGCCAAGCCCGACGAGTCCGCGGGAAGCGCGGGCGCACAGCAGGGCAGGGGGTCCGGCGCATGAACGCGATCGCCGCGGCCACCACCACATCGACCGGCGAGGCCGTCCAGTTCTGGATCCTGGGCACCGTCGCCGTGATCGGTGCGCTCTCCACGGTCCTGCTGAAGAAGTCCGTGCACAGCGCCCTGTCGCTCGCCGGGACCATGGTCGTCCTGGCCGTCTTCTACCTCGCCAACGGCGCCTATTTCCTCGGCATCGTCCAGATCATCGTCTACACCGGCGCGATCATGATGCTCTTCCTCTTCGTCGTCATGCTCGTCGGTGTCACCGCGGCGGACTCCCTCAAGGAGACCCTCAAGGGGCAGCGCTGGCTGGCCGTCGGCTGCGGCCTCGGCTTCGGCGTCCTGCTGATCGCGGGCATCGGCAACGCGTCGCTCTCCACCTTCAACGGGCTGGGCGCCGCCAACGCCCTGCACGGCGGAAACGTGGAGGGGATCGCCAACCTCATCTTCACCAAGTACGTCTTCGCCTTCGAGATCACCGGCGCCCTGCTGATCACCGCGACCGTCGGGGCGATGGTGCTCACGCACCGCGAGCGCACCGAACGGGCCAAGACCCAGCGGGAGATGTCCGAGGAGCGCGTCCGCGGCAAGCACCTCCCGCCGCTGCCCGCCCCCGGTGTCTACGCCCGGCACAACGCGGTGGACATCGCCGGCCTGCTGCCCGACGGCACACCGTCCGAGCTCACCGTCATGAAGACGCTGCGCGACCGGGGCCAGATCCGCGATGTCTCCCAGGAGGCCCTCGCCGATCTCAAGGCCCTGGAGCAGCGCTCCGGCGAGCGGCTCGGACGCGAGGACGCGGACGCCGTGGCACGCGGGGCGAACCCCGCTTCCGCGGCGGAGAACTCGGAGGCCGCCAAGTGAACCCGGTCAACTATCTCTACCTCGCGGCCCTGCTGTTCGCGATCGGCGCCTCCGGGGTGCTGATCCGGCGGAACGTGATCGTGCTGTTCATGTGCATCGAGCTGATGCTCAACGCGTGCAACCTGGCGCTCGTCACGTTCTCCCGGATGCACGGAAACCTCGACGGACAGATCGTCGCGTTCTTCACGATGGTCGTCGCCGCCGCGGAAGTCGTCGTCGGGCTCGCGATCATCGTGTCGTTGTTCCGCTCCCGCCACTCGGCCTCGGTCGACGACGCCAGCCTGATGAAGCTGTAAGGGGACCGGAATCGTGGAGAACCTGATCGCGCTGCTCGTCGCGGCGCCCCTGCTCGGAGCGGCGGTCCTGCTCTGCGGCGGCCGTCGGCTGGACCGGGCCGGGCACTGGCTCGGCACCGTGCTCGCCGCCGCCTCGTTCGTCGTCGGCGTCGTCCTCTTCGCCGACATGCTGGGGAAGGGCGCCGAGGACCGGGCCCTGCACCAGCACCTGTTCAGCTGGATTCCGGTGGAGGGCTTCCAGGCCGACATCGCCTTCCAGCTCGACCAGCTGTCGATGACCTTCGTCCTGCTCATCACCGGTGTGGGCACACTGATCCACATCTACTCCATCGGCTATATGGAGCACGACGAGCGCAGGCGCCGCTTCTTCGGCTATCTCAACCTGTTCCTCGCGGCGATGCTGATCCTGGTCATCGCCGACAACTACCTGCTGCTGTACGTCGGGTGGGAGGGCGTCGGTCTGGCGTCGTACCTGCTCATCGGCTTCTGGCAGCACAAGCCGAGTGCGGCCTCCGCCGCGAAGAAGGCCTTCCTGGTCAATCGCGTCGGTGACATGGGCCTCTCGATCGCCATCATGCTGATGTTCACCACCTTCGGCACCTTCGCCTTCGGGCCGGTGCTGGAGGCGACCGGCGAGACCAGCGAGGGCAAGCTGACGGCGATCGGCCTGATGCTGCTGCTGGCCGCCTGCGGCAAGTCGGCCCAGGTGCCGCTGCAGTCCTGGCTCGGCGACGCGATGGAGGGCCCGACCCCGGTCTCCGCCCTCATCCACGCCGCGACCATGGTCACCGCCGGTGTCTATCTGATCGTCCGCTCCGGCGCCGTCTTCAACGGCGCCCCGGACGCCCAGCTGGTCGTCGCCATCGTCGGCGCGGTCACGCTGATCTTCGGTGCGATCGTCGGTTGCGCCAAGGACGACATCAAGAAGGCGCTCGCCGGATCCACGATGTCGCAGATCGGCTACATGATCCTCGCCGCGGGCCTCGGCCCGATCGGCTACATCTTCGCGATCATGCACCTGGTGACGCACGGCTTCTTCAAGGCCGGGCTCTTCCTGGGGGCCGGTTCGGTGATGCACGGCATGAACGACGAGGTCGACATGCGCAAGTACGGCGGCCTGCGGAAGTACATGCCGGTCACCTTCATCACCTTCGGCCTCGGCTATCTCGCCATCATCGGCTTCCCCGGCCTGTCCGGCTTCTTCTCCAAGGACAAGATCATCGAGGCGGCCTTCGCCAAGGGCGGCACCGAGGGCTGGATCCTCGGCTCCGTCGCCCTGCTGGGCGCCGCGATCACCGCGTTCTACATGACGCGCGTGATGCTGATGACGTTCTTCGGCGAGAAGCGCTGGCAGCCCGACGCCGAGGGCCACGAGCCGCACCCGCACGAGTCCCCGAAGTCCATGACGATCCCGATGATCGTGCTGGCCGTCGGTTCGGTCTTCGCCGGTGGCTTCTTCGCCATCGGTGACCGCTTCGTCAACTGGCTGGAGCCGGTCACCGGTTACGAGCACGGGCACTCCCCGCTGAGCGTGGCCACCGTCACCGGAGCCACCGTGGTTGCCCTGGTCATCGGGGTCTCGATCGCCTGGGTGATGTACGGGCGCAAGCCCGTGCCCGTCCTCGCCCCGCGCGGCTCGCTGCTCACCCGGGCGGCCCGACGCGACCTGCTCCAGGACGACTTCAACCACGTCGTCCTGGTCCGCGGCGGCGAGCACCTCACCCGCTCGCTCGTCTACGTCGACCACTCCCTGGTCGACGGCGTCGTCAACGGCACGGCCGCATCGGTCGGCGGGCTCTCCGGCCGACTGCGCAAGCTGCAGAACGGCTACGCCCGCTCCTACGCGGTCTCGATGTTCGGCGGTGCGGCGATCGTCATCGCCGCGACCCTGCTGATGAGGGCGGTCTGATCACATGTCCTTTCCCCTCCTGACCGCGACGGCGGCGCTCCCGGCCATCGGAGCCATCGTCACCGCCGCCGTCCCGGCCGCACAGCGCACCGTGGCCAAGTGGGTCGCGCTGTTCTTCTCGCTCTCCACACTCGTCCTGGCGGGCGTCGTCTTCGCCCGCTTCGAGCCGGGCGGCGACCGCTACCAACTGACCGAGTCCCGGGCCTGGATCGCCGACTTCGGCGTCCGGTACGAACTGGGCGTGGACGGCATCGGGGTGGCCCTTCTCGGGCTCACCGCGCTGCTGATCCCCTTCGTCATCGCGGCCGGCTGGCACGACGCCGACCCCCTGGAGACGAAGTCCTCGCGCTGGCGCCCCACCCAGGGCTTCTTCGCCCTGATCCTCATGGTCGAGGCCATGGTGATCATGTCGTTCCTCGCGACCGACGTCTTCCTCTTCTACATCCTGTTCGAAGCCATGCTCATCCCGATGTACTTCCTCATCGGCGGCTTCGGCGACCGGGCCCACGCGGGCAGCGACGAGAACGCCGCGAAGCAACGTTCGTACGCGGCGGTCAAGTTCCTCCTCTACAACCTGGCCGGCGGTCTGATCATGCTGGCCGCCGTCATCGGCCTCTACGTGGTCGCGGGCACCTTCTCGCTCTCGGAGATCGTGGAGGCCCGGGCCAACGGCACCCTGGAGATGGCGACCTCCACCGAGCGGTGGCTCTTCCTCGGGTTCTTCTTCGCCTTCGCGATCAAGGCCCCGCTCTGGCCGCTCCACACCTGGCTGCCCAACGCGATGGGCGAGGCGACCGCACCGGTCGCCGTGCTCATCACCGCGATCGTCGACAAGGTCGGCACCTTCGCGATGCTCCGCTTCTGCCTCGGGCTCTTCCCGGAGGCCAGCAAGTGGGCGACCCCGGTCGTCATCGCCCTGGCGCTCGTCTCCATCGTCTACGGAGCGCTGCTCGCGGTCGGCCAGCGCGACATCAAGCGGCTCATCGCCTACGCCTCGATCTCGCACTTCGGCTTCATCATCCTGGGCATCTTCGCGATGACCAGCCAGGGCCAGTCGGGCGCCACGCTCTACATGGTCAACCACGGCATCTCGACCGCCGCGCTGCTGCTGGTCGCCGGGTTCCTCATCACCCGGCGCGGCTCGCGGCTCATCGCGGACTACGGCGGGGTGCAGAAGGTCGCCCCCGTGCTGGCGGGCACCTTCCTCATCGGCGGTCTGGCGACCCTGTCGCTGCCGGGGCTCGCCCCGTTCGTCAGTGAGTTCCTGGTGCTGGTCGGCACGTTCAGCGCCTATCCGGTGGCCGGGATCATCGCCACCTCCGGCATCGTGCTCGCCGCCATCTACGTCCTCGTCCTCTACCAGCGGACGATGACCGGTCCCGTCAACGAGGCGGTCCGGACCATGCCCGACCTCAAGGCACGTGAGCTGGTGGTCGCCGTACCGCTGATCGCGCTGCTGCTCTTCCTGGGCGTCTTCCCGAAGCCGCTCACCGAGGTCGTCAACCCGGCGGTGGAGCACACCATGTCCGACGTACAGAAGAAGGACCCCCAGCCCGAGGTGGAGGCCGCCAAGTGAGCGCAACAGCTGTCCACAGCCTGTGGACGACGGCGAGCGGGGTGACATCGGCAGCTCCGGGGGACCGCTTCACGGCGCCCACGATCGAGTACGCCCAGCTGGCACCCGTCCTGATCATCGTGGGCGCCGCCGTCCTGGGAGTCCTGGCGGAGGCCTTCGTACCGCGCAAGGCCCGGTACCACACCCAGCTCCTGCTGACCGTGGTGGCGCTGGCCGCCGCGTTCGCCGCCGTCGTCGCCCTCGCGGCCGGCGGGTACGGCACCACGAAGGCCCAGATCGCGGCCATGGGCGCCATCGCGATCGACGGCCCCACCCTGTTCCTCCAGGGGACCATCCTCCTGGTCTCGGTGGTGTCCGTCTTCACCTTCGCCGAACGGCGGCTCGACCCCACCGCCCACGGCAACCGGGTCGACTCCTTCGCCGCCCAGGCCGGTACGGTCCCCGGCAGCGACAGCGAGAAGGCCGCCGTCCGCGCGGGCTTCACCACCACCGAGGTCTTCCCGCTGGTCCTCTTCTCGGTGGCGGGCATGCTCGTCTTCCCCGCCGCCAACGACCTGCTGACCCTCTTCATCGCGCTGGAAGTCTTCTCGCTCCCGCTGTACCTCCTGTGTGCCGTCGCCCGCCGCAAGCGGCTGATGTCGCAGGAAGCGGCCGTGAAGTACTTCCTGCTCGGCGCGTTCTCCTCGGCGTTCCTGCTCTTCGGGATCGCCCTCCTCTACGGCTACGCGGGCTCCCTCTCGTACGCCACCATCGCCAACGTCGTCGACGGCTCGGTCCTGGAGATCGACCCCGCCCTCGCGGGCACCATGGGCAACGACGCGCTGCTGCTCATCGGCGGCGCGATGATCCTGACCGGCCTGCTCTTCAAGGTCGGTGCCGTCCCGTTCCACATGTGGACCCCGGACGTCTACCAGGGCGCCCCGACCCCGGTCACCGGCTTCATGGCGGCCGCCACCAAGGTCGCCGCGTTCGGTGCGCTGCTGCGCCTGCTGTACGTGGTGCTCCCCGGGCTCACCTGGGACCTGCGGCCGGTCCTGTGGGCCGTCGCCATCATCACGATGCTGGGCGGCGCGGTCGTCGCGATCACCCAGACCGACATCAAGCGGCTGCTGGCCTACTCCTCGATCGCCCACGCGGGCTTCATCCTCGCGGGTGTCATCGCGACCAGCCCGGAGGGGGTCTCCTCGGTCCTCTTCTACCTGGGCGCGTACTCCTTCGTGACGGTCGGGGCGTTCGCCGTCGTCACGCTGGTACGGGACGCGGGCGGTGAGGCCACGCACCTGTCGAAGTGGGCCGGGCTCGGCCGCCGCTCGCCGCTGGTCGCGGCGGTCTTCGCGGTGTTCCTGCTGGCCTTCGCCGGGATCCCGCTCACCTCGGGCTTCTCGGGCAAGTTCGCCGTCTTCAAGGCGGCTGCCGAGAGCGGGGCGGGCGCGCTGGTCGTCGTCGGTGTGATCTCGTCGGCCATCGCCGCCTTCTTCTACATCCGAGTGATCGTCCTGATGTTCTTCAGCGAGCCGAAGGCGGACGGCCCCACGGTCGCCGTCCCGTCCCCGCTGACCATGACGACGATCGCGGTCGGCGTGGCGGTCACGCTTGTGCTGGGTCTGGCCCCGCAGTACTTCCTGGACCTCGCGGGCCAGGCGGGAGTCTTCGTGCGGTAGGCGAGGCTCCGTAGAACAGCCCCGGACGAGCGCCGGACGGTCCTTCATCCACAGGACCGTCCGGCGTTGTCGTAGGAGCCGCCTATCGTGGTCGGGGACGAGAGCAAGGACGGACAGGGCCGGGCGGTGCGGTCGGAACGACTGCGGACCGGACACCGCGGACCTCGGGGGACAGAGCATTGGGAAGCGTGACCATGGATGTGACCGGGACGGTGACCGGCAACGGGACCGACACCGACAACGGTTCCGAGACCGAGGCGCAGCGGACGCTGCGCCGGGTCTTCGGATACGACGCGTTCCGCGGCGAGCAGGGCGAGGTCATCGAGCATGTGGTCTCCGGCGGCGACGCCGTCGTGCTCATGCCGACCGGCGGCGGAAAGTCCCTCTGCTACCAGATCCCGTCCCTGGTCAGGCGCGGTACCGGAGTCGTCGTCTCGCCGCTGATCGCCCTGATGCAGGACCAGGTCGACGCCCTGCGCGCGCTCGGTGTGCGGGCCGGCTTCATGAACTCCACGCAGGACTTCGACGAGCGCCGATCGATGGAGGCGCAGTTCCTGGCGGGCGAGCTGGACCTGCTCTACCTGGCGCCGGAGCGGCTGCGGCTGGACTCCACGCTCTCGCTGCTGGCCCGGGGCGAGATCTCCGTCTTCGCGATCGACGAGGCGCACTGCGTCGCCCAGTGGGGCCACGACTTCCGCCCCGACTATCTGGCGCTGTCCGTGCTCGGCGAGCGCTGGCCCGACGTCCCGCGCATCGCCCTGACGGCGACCGCCACGGGCGCCACGCACGAGGAGATCACCCGCCGCCTCGGCATGCCGGACGCGAAGCACTTCGTCGCCAGCTTCGACCGGCCCAACATCCAGTACCGGATCGTCCCGAAGTCCGACCCGAAGAAGCAGCTCCTCACCTTCCTCCAGGAGGAGCACGCCGGGGACGCGGGCATCGTCTACTGCCTCTCGCGCGCCTCCACCGAGAAGATCGCGGAGTATCTGACCCGCAACGGCATCAACGCCGTTCCTTACCACGCGGGCCTGGACGCCTCCACACGCGCCACCCACCAGGCGCGCTTCCTCCGTGAGGAGGGCCTCGTCGTCGTCGCGACCATCGCCTTCGGCATGGGCATCGACAAGCCGGACGTCCGGTTCGTGGCCCACCTGGACCTCCCGAAGTCCGTCGAGGGGTACTACCAGGAGACCGGCCGCGCGGGCCGTGACGGTGAGCCGTCGACGGCCTGGATGGCGTACGGGCTCCAGGACGTCGTCCAGCAGCGCAAGCTCATCCAGGGCGGCGAGGGCGACGAGGCCCACCGCCGCCGGGCCGCCGCCCACCTGGACTCGATGCTGGCGCTCTGCGAGACGGTCCAGTGCCGCCGGGCCCAGCTCCTCACCTACTTCGGCCAGGAGCCCACCGCCGCGAACTGCGGCAACTGCGACACCTGTCTGATCCCGCCGGAGACCTGGGACGGCACGGTCGTCTCGCAGAAGCTGCTCTCCACGGTGGTCCGCCTCAAGCGCGAGCGGAACCAGAAGTTCGGCGCGGGCCAGATCATCGACATCCTGCTGGGCCGCAAGACCGCCAAGGTCATCCAGTTCGACCACGACCAGCTCTCCGTCTTCGGTATCGGCGAGGAGCTGGCCGAGGCGGAGTGGCGCGGCGTCGTGCGCCAGCTGCTGGCACAGGGCCTGCTCGCGGTGGAGGGGGAGTACGGCACGCTGGTCCTCACCGAGGAGAGCGCCACGGTCCTCGGCCGGGAGCGGGAGGTCCTGCTCCGCAAGGAGCCGAAGAAGCCCACGTCCCGCTCGTCGTCCTCGGCCGGTGGCAAGGGCGCCAAGGGCAAGGCGGCCGCGGCCGACCTCCCCGCCTCCGCGGTCCCGGTCTTCGAGGCGCTGCGCGCCTGGCGCGGCGCGACGGCCAAGGAGCAGGGCGTCCCGGCGTACGTGATCTTCCACGACGCGACGCTGCGGGAGATCGCGGCCCTGCACCCGTCCTCGCTCGCGGAGCTGGGGGGCATCAGCGGCCTGGGCGAGAAGAAGCTGGCGACGTACGGGGAGGGCGTGCTGGAGGTCCTGGCGGAGACGTCCCCGGGCGCTGCCGCTCCGGAGGCCCCGGCAGCCGAAGCTCCCGCACCCCGCCCGGCACCGACCCCGGCCCGTACGAAGGCCCCCTCAGCCCCGGTAGCCCCCGCCGCCCAGCCGGCCGGCGACCCCGAGTTCGCCTGGGACGAGGAACCGCCCGAGTACGAGTGAGTACCGGGCGGTGAGGAGCAGGGTGGCGGGACCTAGCCCAGGCCCGCCGCCCGGCGGCGGGGCGTGATCGCGGTGAGGTCCAGGTCCACGGGGAAGGGCACCGACACCTTCATCCGGTCATGGAAGATCCCCGTCGAGGTGTACGCCCCGGTGGCCGGCTCCCGCTCGAAGACGTACACCACGGCCCGCCCGTCGTGGTTCTCCACCCGCCAGTAGTGGGGGATCGTCGCGCGGGCGTATTTCACGGGCTTGGTCTCCCGGTCGCGTGACCGGGACTCGGGGGAGACGACCTCGATGGCGAGGCGCACGGACTCGGCGGGGAACCGGGTCTGGTTCGGGTTCTGGATGATGTCACCGTCGATGACGATCACATCGGGCTCGGGCCGGTTGTAGCGGTCGATGTCGATGGTGAACTCGCGCACGACCTCCAGCTCGGGCGGCGCGAGGGACTGCAACTGCCAGTTGAAGAAGTCGACCGCCCGTGTGTGGAACAAGGTCTGCGGACTCACGAAAACGAGGCTCCCGTCGATCAGCTCCGTGTGCGGAGGCAGATTCGGGAGTGTGTCCAGGTCATCGGCGGTCCAGCCGCCCTCGGGCGGGACCGCCCACCGCGGCTCGGAGGCCTCGGGTTCGATGCTCATCATTGCTCCCATGGGGAGGAGTCTCGCGGGCCCGATCAGCGTATCCGCCGGGAACCGGATAGGGCTCCCCCGAACGTGTGACCGCATCACGCACCGCTGACAGGAACACCCTTGCGGCCCCCTCAGTCCCCGCCGCACCCACCCCCGCCCCCGCTGTCGCCGCCGCTCCAGCCGTCGCCGCCTCCGCCGGACTCGTTCTGCTTCACGTTGTGGTGGACGGCTGAGGCCGTCCACTCGGAGCGGCGCATGACCTTCATCGCCGTGCGGCCGTTGCGGCCGAGGCGGGTCAGTTCGCCGGCGAGGCCGATCGCGGAGACCAGGGCGGCCAGCACCCGGTCCCGGTGGTCGGGGTAGCCCGCCGCCTCGGCCGCCGAGAACCGGTCGAAGACGCCCGGTACGAGGTCCGGTGCGACCGGGAAGTGGCGGTGGTACGGGAACAGGCCGAGGAAGCGGCGGGTCTCCCTGGAGAGCAGGGAGCGCTCGACCAGGGAGTCCAGGTACTTCTCGTGCACGTGCCGGTCGAAGTCGTCCACCCAGCGCCGGGCGCGCATACCCGAGCGGCGGCCCTTGGCCTGGGGCAGGGTCCGCAGCAGTTCGGCGAGGCGCGGGTCGGCCGGGTCCAGCGGGTTCACCACGTGGATCCGGCCGCCCTCCTCCCGTATCCGCCCCTGGATCTCCAGCTCCGCGAGGGCTGCCCCGGCCGTCCCGAACGCCAGGGAGGCGGCGCTGCACAACGGCTTGCCCCGGTCCGGGTCCAGGGCGAGCAGGATGAGTTCCTCGGGCAGTGTCAGCGCGGGAGCGGGAGTGTTCACGGTGCCGTGACGATCCTGCCGGTCACATCGCCGAGGCCCACGCGGGTGCCGTGCGGGCCGGGGGCCCAGGCGGTCAGCGTGACCGTGTCGCCGTCCTCCAGGAACGTCCGCTTGCCCTCGGGCAGTTCCAGCGCGTCGCGGCCGTTCCAGGTGAGCTCCAGGAGGGAGCCGCGCTGGGTTGTCCCGGGGCCGCTGACCGTGCCGGAGCCGTACAGGTCCCCGGTCCGCAGCGACGCGCCGTTGACCGTCATGTGGGCGAGCTGCTGGGCGGCCGTCCAGTACATCGAGGCGAACGGCGGCTCGGCGACGACCTGGCCGTTGATCTCGACGGTGATCCGGATGTCGAAGCCGCCGTGCTCCTCCTCCTGGGAGTCGTCGAGGTAGGGGAGGAGCGGCACGTCCCGGGTGGGCGGGGCGGTGCGGGCCGCGTCCAGGGCCTCCAGCGGGGTGACCCACGCCGATACGGAGGTGGCGAAGGACTTGCCGAGGAACGGGCCCAGCGGCACGTACTCCCAGGCCTGGAGGTCGCGCGCCGACCAGTCGTTGAGGAGCGAGAGCCCGAAGACGTGCTCGCGGAAGTCGGCGAGCGGGACCGGGGTGCCGTGGGCGGAGGGGACGCCGACGACGAAGCCGACCTCGGCCTCGATGTCCAGCTTCACCGAGGGCCCGAAGACGGGCGCCGGGTCGGTGGGGGCCTTGCGCTGGCCGCTGGGGCGCACCACGTCCGTGCCGGAGACCACGACGGTGCCGGAGCGGCCGTGGTAGCCGATCGGGAGGTGCTTCCAGTTGGGGGTGAGCGCGTCGCCGTCCGGCCGGAAGATCTGCCCGACGTTGGTGGCGTGGTGCTCGCTGGCGTAGAAGTCGACGTAGTCCGCGACCTCGTACGGCAGGTGCAGGGTCACCGTGTCCACCGGGTGCAGCAGCGGCTCGATGTCCGCGCGGTGGCCCGGGACCGTCAGCCAGGCGGTGAGCGCGCGGCGCACATCCCGCCAGGCGGTGCGGCCCGCTGCGAGCAGCGGCGTCAGGCTCGGCTGTGCCAGCAGCCCGGCGTAGGGGGAGCCGAGCGCGTGGGCGGCGGCGCCGGCGTCCAGGACGTGGTTGCCGATGCGGACGCCGACCCGGCGGTCCTCGGGGTGGCCGGGGGTGGAGAACACACCGTAGGGAAGGTTGTGCGGGCCGAAGGGATCGCCCTCGGCCAGGTCGAGCGGGCTGCTCTGCTCGGGCATGTGTTGCTGCCTCGCTTTCCAGGTCGTGTGGAGGACACGTTACGTCGGAGGTCCTACCCCACGGCAGTGCCCCTCCTATCCCCAACTGCACGTATTGCCCGGAAAGTTCGAAGGGTCCCCCGGAAATCCGGGGGACCCGCGAACGCAACACGGTCCGCTCAGCCCGCCGTCCGCGGGATGCGCTTCTCCCAGGTGCGGTGGAATACGACCTCGCCGCCGTCCTTGCAGATCACCTCGTCGGAGGTGATGAAGTCGTTGTCGTCGGCGGCGATCTCGGAGCGCGTCTCGATCTCCACGTCCCAGGACATCTCCGGCCGGTGCAGCCGGATCCGCCAGTCGCTGCGGGTGCGCGCGGAGAGCGGGTCGTCCTGCTGGATCGTGTACGTCTCCAGGGCGTCCTCGGTGAATTCGAGGCCGTCGGGGTAGACCCGGGTACCGCCGTAGCGGGGGTCGACCTCCAGCCGCCATTCGCCCTTGGCGACATCGCGGACGACGAGCCGTTCGGGGCGCGGCTCCTCCAGGGTGACCGGGTGGACCACGCCGAGCGGTTCGGACTGTTCCGGTTCGCCGAAGGTGATCGAGGGGTCCTCGGTGTGGCGGCGCACCGGCAGCTCCACGAAGCTGCCGTCCGCGTCGAGGGTGAAGCCCGCCGATCCGGCCTGCGGCCAGATCCAGGGCCAGTACGCGGAGGAGACCGCGAGCCGGATGCGGTGGCCGGGCGGGAAGGTGTGCCCGATGCCGTTCAGGTCGAAGGTGACGTCCTCGGTGTCGCCGGGCGTCCAGTCGTCGGTGCGGTCGCGGCCGTGCCGGGCGGCGAGGTTGAGGACGCCCCGGGTGACCAGGGTGGAGGAGCCGTCGGGTGCCACGTCGCAGAGCCGGGCGACGGCCTGGCCGCGCGGGACGTCCATCCGGATCCGGAGCTTGACCCGGGGGCGGCCGAGGATCTCGATCGGCGCCTCCTCGACGGGGAACTCGAACGACACCGACTTGGCGTCCTCGTCCCGCTGGTCCGGCGGCAGGTCGGCGTCGTTGCCGAACGGGAAGAAGCGGCCCGCGTCCAGCCCGGTCTGCTGCGGCGAGGCCACGATCCGCTCACCGCCCTGGAGGGCGTACGCCACCGGGGAGACGTTCTCCGATGGCCAGGAGGCGTCCCCGACCCAGCGGCCGGGCAGCGTCTCGTACACCGTGGCGGGCGGGTGCGAGCCGCTGATCCAGGACCGCAGCAGCGGCTCCCCCATCACGCCCGTCTCCTTGTTCTTCAGGTGCTGGTCCCACCACCGCAGCGTCTCCTGGAGGAAGCCGATCGCGGGCCCCGGCGGCAGCCCCCGGTCCGGGTACTGGTGCGACCACGGGCCGATGATCCCGCGCACCTGCCCCGGATCGAGGTGCTCGACCAGGCGCAGGACGGTGTCGCGGTACGGGTCGTGCCAGCCGCCCACCGCGAGGACGTTCGCCTTGATCGCCCCGTAGTCCTCGCAGACGCTGCCGTGCTTCCAGTAGTCGTCGCGGCTCTGGTGGGCCAGCCAGGTGTGGCTGAAGGGTTCGATCGCCTCCAGCCGCTTCAGCCACAGCTCCTTCCAGTCGTCGCCGGCCTGCGACGGGTCCGGCGGGCGGGAGACGAAGGCGAGCATGGTGGCGGCCCAGGCGTGCATGTCGACGGCGAGGACGGAGCCGCCCATGTAGTGGACGTCGTTGTCGTAGCGGTCGTCGGCCGAGCAGACGGTGACGATCGCCTTCAGCGGCTCGGGGGCGAGCGCGGCGATCTGGAGCGAGTTGAAGCCGCCCCAGGAGATGCCGAACATTCCGACCCGGCCCGAGCACCACTCCTGCTGGGCCAGCCAGTGGATGACGGCGACCCCGTCGCTGAGCTCCTGGGCGTCGTACTCGTCGCCCGGCAGCCCCTCGCTGTTGCCGTGGCCCCGGACGTCGACCCGTACGGAGGCGTAGCCGTGGCCCGCGTACCAGGGGTGGCGCTGCCAGTCGCGGGGGGCGGTCCAGTCGCCGAGCCGGTAGGGCAGGTACTCCAGCAGCGCGGGGACCGGTTCGTCGGTCAGGGGCCGCCAGATCCGGGCGTAGAGCCGGGTGCCGCCGGGCAGCGGGATGTACACGTCCTCGCGGGTCGTCTCGTACGGGAACTCGGTCGTGATGTTCATGGGTCACCTCGGTGGGGGACGGGGGACGCCTTCTTATGGGGCCGCGACGCCTTTCTTTCGGCGGCTGCTAGTGGACGGGGTGCATCGTGCGCTTCAGCCAGGGCGCGGCGGCGATCATCGCGAGGCCGGCCGCCACGGCGATCGTGCCGTTGACCCCGAAGTAGGCGGGCGTGGAGACCTCGCCGTACAACTTCACGACCTGCGCCTGGATGCCGTTGGCGACGGCCAGCGACAGGAACCACAGGGCCATCGTCTGGCTGGCGAAGGCCTTCGGGGCGAGCTTGCTGCTGGCGGAGAGGCCGGAGGTCTCCAGCAGGACGTCACCGAGTCCGAGCAGCAGGTAGGAGCCGACGATCCACCAGGCGGCCATCCGGTACGTGTCGTCGGGGTGCCCGGAGGTGGGCAGGACCATCAGCAGGAACGACAGGCCGCCCAGGATCACACCGAAGGCGATCTTGTTGGAGGCGTGCGGCTGGCGGCGGCCCATCCGGACCCAGGTGGCCGCCACCACGGGCGCGAGCGCGACCTCGAAGGCGCCGAGCGCGGAGGCGTACCAGCTGGCCGGGAAGGTGAAGCCGAGGATCTCGGTGCGGGCGTTGGTCGACGCCAGCAGGATCATCGTGGAGTACGCCTGGAAGAGGATGAAGTTGAAGACGACGGATCCCAGGAAGAGCACGACGTACGGCCGCAGCCTGCCGCGCTCCTCGGCGGTGACCCGCGGGCTCCGGAACATCACCACGAAGTACGTGATCGGGGCGATGACCGAGATCACCGTCAGCACGTCCACGAACCGGTCGATGGTGAGCCAGCCCGCCAGCGCCAGGGCGGTGGCGAGGACGGCGACCGCGACGGCCCCGCCGATGATCAGCCGCACCGCGCGGCGCATGGCGGCGGGGGCGAGCGCGAACTCGGCGCCCTCCTTGCGTCCGACCAGGTGACGGCGGCCGGCCACGTACTGGATCAGGCCGAAGGTCATCCCGATCGCGGCGGCCGAGAAGCCCCAGTGCCAGCTCGCGTGGTCCCCGAGCCAGCCGGTGATCAGCGGTCCGGCGAAGGCGCCGATGTTGATGCCCATGTAGTAGAGGGCGAAGCCGGCGTCGCGCCGTTCGTCGTCGGTGCGGTAGAGCTTGCCGACCATGGAGGCCACGTTGGGCTTGAGCAGGCCCGTTCCGGCGCTGATCAGCCCGAGGCCCACCCAGGTCATCGCGTCGGTGGGCACAGCCATGGAGTAGTGGCCGCAGGCGATGAGGATGCCGCCGTACAGCACGGCCCGGTACGAGCCGAGGATCCGGTCGGCCAGCCAGCCGCCGGCCACGGAGACCAGGTAGACGAGGGTCCCGTACGCGGCCGAGACGGAGGCGGCGGTGCCCGGGTCCATGCCCATGCCGCCGTCGGCGACCTTGTCGGCGAAGAACAGCACCAGGATCGCCTGCATGCCGAGGAACGAGAACCGCTCCCAGACCTCCAGGCCGGACAGGGTCATCAGACCCCGTGGCTGGCCGAAGAAGGCGCGGTCGTCCTCGGGCGGTGGCCGGTCCGGCTCGGTGTCGGCAGCGGTGTGGGACAAAGCGGAGACTCCTGATCGTATGAGCTGATCCCGAACATACCGGCGGTGATGGGAAGCCGCCCACGGTGATCCATAGAGGACCGGATACGCTGAGTTGGATGGAGACAACGACACATCGACATTGCGTGTGATCGTCAGCAGACAGGAGATGCCCTCGTGACCGTCGTCGGGCCGTTCGGACTGCACGTGCGGGACCAGGCTCTTGAGGCCGATGTCCAGACGGGCCTGGCCGCTGTCGAGGCGGGGCTGCTCGAAGCCACCAAGAGTGACGTGCCGTTCATCACGGAGGCCGCCCAGCACCTGGTGCGGGCGGGGGGCAAGCGGTTCCGCCCGTTGCTGGTCATGCTCGCGTCACAGTTCGGTGATCCGGACGCGCCGGGTGTCGTCCCCTCGGCCGTCGTCGTCGAGCTGACCCACCTGGCCACGCTGTACCACGACGACGTGATGGACGAGGCCGACGTCCGCCGCGGGGTGGAGAGCGCCAACACCCGCTGGGGCAACTCGGTGGCCGTGCTGACCGGCGACTTCCTGTTCGCCCGCGCCTCCCACATCCTGGCCGACCTCGGCCCCGACGCCGTACGCATCCAGGCCGAGGCGTTCGAACGGCTCGTAACCGGCCAGATCCTGGAGACCGCGGGCCCGCGCGACGGCCGCGACCCGGTCGACCACTACCTGGACGTGCTCAGCGGCAAGACCGGCTCTCTGGTCGCCGTCTCCGGCCGGTTCGGCGCGCTGATGGCCGGGGCCGACGAGCGGACCGTGGACATCCTCACGCAGTACGGGGAGCGGCTCGGCATCGCCTTCCAGCTCGCCGACGACGTCCTCGACATCGCCTCCGACACCCACGAGTCAGGCAAGACCCCCGGTACCGACCTGCGCGAAGGCATCCCCACCCTCCCGGTGCTGCGGCTGCGCGCCCAGGCCGCGGAGGACGGCAAGCCCGACGACCTGGAGCTCGTCGAGCTGCTCGACGGCGACCTCAGCGACGACGACACCCTCGCCGAGGCGCTGCGCCGGCTGCGCGCCCACCCGGCCCTGGAGCAGGCCCGGCAGGACACCGTCCGGTACGCCCAGGAGGCGCGCGCCACGCTCGCGCCGCTGCCCGAGGGGTACGCGAAGTCCGCGCTGGAAGAGCTGTGCGACGCCGTGGTGCACCGCGCGGGCTGAAGCCGTGGTGCACCGCGCGGGCTGAGAGCGCGCGGCGGGTTCCCTGGTTGACGACGCGTCACCCGATAGGACTCCGTGGGGCCCTACCCCTACGGGATGGCTGATCCACCCCATCCGGTTGTCATACCGGAGCAGTAGGCAGGTTGATCCCCGGGGCTGACGCTTCGAGCCGCCCGATTTGGTCAGATGGATACCAACCACTCCTGACCACATCGGGTGAGAATGGCGGCAGGGAGTGGACGAGCAACCGCACGGAAGCCGCCGACCACGGAGGTAGGGCACACATGGCACCGAACGACAGCGCAGAGACCACCGGCGAGGCCACGGGCACTGTCGTGGGCCGCCGTAAGGCGGCGCGCTACATCGTCCCCGTCGCGGTCGCGGGGGTGGCGGCCGCGACCATCGGGCTCGTCCCGGCACTCGCGAACTCCGGCGACCCGGACCTGCCGAAGATCAGCGCACAGGAACTCATCGAGAAGATCGCCGCTTCCGACGAGGAGCAGCTCTCCGGCACGTTCAAGATCAGCACCGACCTGGGCCTGCCCCTCGACGGTCTCGCGGGATCGTTCCTGCCGGGCTCCGACGAGGGCAAGGGCGCGGGCGCCGCCGCACCGCAGGACAAGCTCATGGAGCTGACGTCCGGCACGCACACGCTGCGGGTGGCCGTCGACGGCCCGGAGAAGCAGCGGCTCTCCATCCTCGGCAAGGCCTCCGAGTACAGCGTCGTCCACAACAAGGGCGAGGTCTGGGCGTACGACTCCCAGTCCGACGAGGTCTACCACGCCGAGGCGCCCGAGGGCCGGGACGGCAGCGCGAAGGAGACCCCGAAGACGCCCAAGGGCGTACCGGCCACCCCGAAGGACTTCGCCGAGCAGGCGCTCGCGGCGGTCGGCGACACCACGTCGGTCACCGTGGACGGCACCGCGCAGGTGGCGGGCCGGGACGCGTACCAGCTGGTCATCAAGCCCAAGCAGTCCGGCTCGACGATCGGTTCGGTGCGGATCGCGGTGGACGCGGAGAACGGCGTACCGCTGAAGTTCACGCTGGCCGCGGCGAGCGGCGGCAAGGCCGTGGTCGACGCCGGCTTCACCAAGGTGGACTTCGCGAAGCCCGCCGCCTCCTCGTTCGACTTCACCCCGCCCAAGGGCGCCAAGGTGACGGAGGCCGACGAGCCGGCGACCGGCAAGGACGAGCACGGCAAGGCGCAGAAGGCGCTTCCGGAGCAGTTCTCCGGGCAGATCCCCGGCCTGGAGGGGCTGGAGGGCTCCGAGGGCGTCAACGTCATCGGTAAGGGCTGGACGTCGATCGCCGCCATCGAGATCCCCGGCGGCAAGGGCCTGCCCACGTCGGGCTCGGGCGACGTCCCGGCCGAGGCGCAGGGCTTCCTGGACGCGCTCGGCGACAAGGTCACCGGAAAGTTCGGCTCGGGCACGGTCTTCAAGACCCGCCTGGTCAACGCGCTGCTGACGGACGACGGCAAGGTATATGTCGGAGCGGTGACGAAGGACGCGCTGGTACGGGCGGCCGACGGCGCCAAGTAGGGCTCCCGGGTCATCCGGCCGGACCGCCCCGCCACGCCACGCACCCGCGCGGCGTGGCGGGGCGGTCCGGCCCCAGCGCGTGCTGAGAGGTGCGACCGGCATGACGGACACAGCGGCGGCTGCGGACACGGCGACAGCCCCGGCGTACGCGGCCGGGGGCCGCCCCGCCCCCGTCATCGAGACCCGCGGCCTCACCAAGCGCTTCCGGGACGGCCGGCTCGCCGTCGACGGCCTCGACCTCACCGTCCCCGCCGGCAGCGTCTTCGGCTTCCTCGGCCCCAACGGCTCCGGCAAGACCACCACCATCCGGATGCTCATGGGCCTCATCGCCCCCACCTCCGGCACGGCCAGGGTCCTCGGCCGCCCCATGCCCCAGGCCTCCCGTACGGTCCTCCCGGAGGTCGGCGCGCTGATCGAGGGGCCCGCGCTGTACGGCTATCTGAGCGGCCGCGACAACCTCGTACGGTTCGACCGCGCCGACCCCACCGCCGACCCGCGCACCCGCGCGGCCCGCGTCGCCCAAGCCCTGGAGCGGGTCGGCCTCGCCGCCGCTTCGGCCAAGAGGACGAAGGCGTACTCCCTCGGCATGAAGCAGCGCCTCGGGCTCGCCGCGGCTCTGCTCCGGCCGCGCCGCCTGCTCGTCCTGGACGAGCCGACCAACGGCCTCGACCCGCAGGGCATGCGGGAGATCCGCTCCCTGGTCCGGGAGCTGGCGGCCGAGGGCACCACGGTGTTCCTCTCCTCGCACCTGCTGGACGAGATCGAGCAGGTCTGTACGCACGCGGCGGTGATGGCCCGGGGCCGGCTGCTGGTCCAGGGCCCGGTAGCCGAACTCGCCGCGAGCGCCCGCGGCCGGCTCACCGTCACCACCCCCGACGCCGGCGACGCCGCCCGCGTCCTCAAGGAGCACGGCCTCGGAGGCTTGAGCGTGGACGGCGACCGGCTGACCGCCGACGCCCCACCCGCCGCCGTGGACCTCGCGGACCTCAACGCGGCGCTGGTCGGCGGCGGGGTGCGGGTGCGGTCGTTCGGGATCGAGGGCGGGTCGCTGGAGGACGCGTTCGTGGCACTGACGGGAGAGGGATTCGATGTCGCGGGCTGAGGATTCGATGTCGCAGGCTGAGACCGTTCCGTCCCCGGGGGCCGTGCCGGGAGGCCCCCGAAACCCGCTCTGGACACTCGGAATCCTCCGCTCCGAGATCACCACCACCCTCCGTCGCCACCGGACCTACGCGCTCCTCGCGGTGCTCGCCGCCGTCCCCGTGCTCATCGGGATCGCGGTCCGCATCGAGACGGGCGGCGGCGGACCGGGGGGCGGGGCGGACGGCGGAGCCGGACCGGCGTTCCTGACGCAGGTCACCAACAACGGCCTCTTCCTCGTCTTCGCCGCTCTCGCCGCCACGATGCCGGTCTTCCTGCCGATGGCCGTCGGTGTGGTCGCGGGCGACACGATCGCGGGCGAGGCGAGCGCCGGGACCCTGCGCTATCTGCTGGTCGCCCCGGCGGGCCGGACCCGGCTGCTTCTGGCCAAATACACCTCGGTCCTCACCTTCTGCCTGGTCGCGACGGTGGTGGTGGCGGCCTCGGCGCTGGCTGTGGGGGCGCTGCTCTTCCCGGTGGGCGAGGTCACGACGATCTCCGGGACCAGGATCAGCTTCGGCGAGGGCCTGGTGCGGGCCGCGCTGACGGCGGGGGTCGTCGCGGTGTCCCTGGCCGGGTTCGCGGCGCTCGGGCTCTTCGTCTCGACGCTGACCAACAGCGGGATCGGGGCGATGGCGGCGACGGTCGGGCTGCTGATCACGGTGCAGATCCTGGACAGCATTCCGCAGTTGAGCGGTCTGCACCCCTACCTGTTCCCGCACTACTGGATGTCCTTCGCGGACGTCCTGCGCGAGCCGGTCCACTGGGATGAGCTGGTCAGGAACTTCCAGCTCCAGGGCCTGTACGTGGCGGTGTTCGGGTCGGCGGCCTGGGCCCGGTTCACCACGAAGGACATCACGGCCTGACGCAATACCGTGGAGTTGCCCCGTGGCCGGATCGGATCGGCGAGCGGTCGCCCATGCCGTCGGCCGGGCGAGCCGTCCCCCGATCGGCTCGTCGCGGCACGAACGGCACGAACGGTGCGGAGGGTGGGAACGACACGACACGGTACGTTCCGTTTCCGCTTGGGTATTGTTCGGCCTGTGACGACTACCTGTCAATAAGGAATGGCTCAAACCGTCCTATGCTCACCGGATGATCACACCGCCCAGTGGCCTGCGCCGCAGCGAGAGAGCACGCCGCGCGACGCTGCAGGCCGCGCTCGACCTCTGTACGGAGAAGGGGTACGGGCGCGTCACGGTGGAGGCCATCGCGGCCCGCGCCGGTGTCAGCAAGAAGACGATCTACCGCTGGTGGCCGTCAAAAGGGGCGGTCCTGCTGGAGGCGTTCACGGACGCCCTGGTGGACGCCACCCCGTTCGTGGACACCGGTGACATCGGCGCCGACCTGCGCACCCATGTCGCCGGCGCGGTGCGGCTGCTCTCCGTGCCGCCCTTCGGCCCGGCTTACGGGGGCATCCTCTCCGAGCTCCACCACGACGACGTCCTCGCGCAGGCGCTGAAGGACCAGCTGGTGGACCCGCGTGTGGAGGAGGCGGTGGCCCGGCTGCGCAGCGCCCAGGACCAGGGCCAGATCCCGCCGGGCGCGAACCTCCCGCTGGCCGTGGAGATGCTGTACGGCCCGGTCTACTACCGCCACGTCCTGCGCAAACCGGTCCAGGACGAGGAGACGATCGCCGCCCTCGTGGCCCATGTGCTGCGCGCACTGGGGGCGCCGGGGTACTAGGTGGCGCTCGGTCCAGGCGAAGCACTCCAGGATCAGCGGCAGATCCTCCAGCCACTCCTGGAGGCGGGCCCGCCTCCAGGCAGGGGTAGGGCGCGCAGTGGTGCGGATGGACGACGACCCTGAGGTGCTTGGGGCCCTCGGCCGCCTACCAGACGGTGCGGATCTCGGCCCAGGTGTACTGCACCTCCGCGCCCCACGGTGGGCGGGTACGGGACGGTGTCCGGTGCGAACAGGTCCAACAGCTCCGCCGGTGTGGGCCGCTGGTCCGGCTCCTTGGCCAGGCACGCCCCATCTCCATGCGCTGTACGCCCCCCTTGTGCTCCGGCGGTTCAGTATGGCGCAGCGGCCTGCCCACGCCCGGCGCAAGCCTTTACCGAACGGTCGACCACCCGCCGCCCCGTCCCGGATAGCGTCCCTACATCCGTTGAACCTGATGAGCGGGCCCCTTCGCCGACTGCGAGGAGGTCCGCCGGGAGGTGTGTGCGATGAGCGTGGTCAAGGTGTCGGAAGCGGCGAAGGCCCTGCCCCGGTCGTGGAGTTCGCGGGTGCTCGGCCGGGTGGGGACGGCTGCGGTGAAGGTCCTGCGCATGGACGAACTGCCGGTCGAGGAGGAGCGGCACGCGGAGCCCGAGGCGCTGCTGGTGCTCGACGGGACGCTCGAACTGGCCGTGGACGGCAGGGCGGTGACGGTGGGCCCGGGCGAGATGTACGTGGTGGCGGCGGGCACCGCCCACGCGGTACGCCCGGGCAGCAGCGGCACGCTGGTCATAGTGGAGGCGGAGACGGAGGCGGCGGACCGGTCAGGAGACGGGTACGGGCTCTCCCATGGCAAGCTCGCCCGATGAAGATAGCCGCAGCCCAGCTGACCTCGGCCCCGGCGGACATCCCCGCCAACGTCCGCAGACTGGCCACCCTCGCGGAACAGGCCCGTGACCAGGGCGCCGAACTGCTCGTACTCCCCGAACTGGCCCTCACCGGCTACGAACTGGAGCCGCTGTCCCATGACCCCACCCTCCTGGTACGGGACGCGGACGACCCCAGGCTCGACGCCCTCCGGTCAACAGGCATCGCCACGGTGCTCAACTGTGCGGTGAGCACCGGCGGACCGGGCACACGCCCCGCCATCGGCACGTTCGTCCACGGCCCCGACGGCGCGCTGCTCGCCACCTACCTCAAGCAGCACCTCCACGACCAGGAGAACGCCGTGTTCGCACCCGGCGACCGGGACGGGCGGTTCGAACTCGGCGGTCTCCGCTTCGCCCTGGCCACCTGCTACGACAGTCACTTCCCCGACCTGCCCGCCAGGGCGGCGGCGGACGGCTGCGAGGTCTATCTCGCCTCCACGCTGTACGGAACGGGCGACGGCATCGGCCAACGGGCGGCCATCTATCCCCGCATCGCCGCCGACACGGACCTCTTCGTCGCCCTGGCCAACCACGTGGGCCCCTCCGGCCCGTGGACCGGCTGCGGCCGGGCCGCGATCTGGGCCCCGGGCGGCGCACTCCTCGCCGAGGCGGACGACCGTACGCCGATGGTGGTCACCGCTGAGGTCGGCCGGACTCCGGAGGGACAGGGAAGGAGGCCGTGAACCGACCGCTGCTGCTCCTCGACGTGGACGGCCCGCTCAACCCGTACGCCGCCCAGCCGGAGCGGCGCCCCGCCGGTTACCCCACGATCCGCGTGCCCCGGAACGACGGGACCCCGGAGGAATCCGGGGGACTCACCGACCGGCGGCGCCCCCTGAGGGTCTGGCTCAACCCCGGTCACGGCCGGGCCCTGCTCGGGGGGCCTCCACCTGGATGGGCGACGCCAACCGGTGGATCGCCCCCGTGATCGGGCTTCCCGAACCGCCCTTCGTGGACTTCGGCGACGCCTTGTTCCGGCTGGACCAGGCCCACGTGACCGCCCACCATCCCGGCCCCGGGCTGCTGCACCGCGTCAACCCGCGGATCGGTCTGCGCGAGGACGACTTCCGTACGCTCGCCCGTTTCGCGGAGGCTCTGTGAACGCCACCGGACGCCGGGTGACCCCGTGCCCGGTGCCGGTTCCCGCCACACCTCCGCTCCTCACCGGTGGCCGCCCCCGGCGCGGCGGGTGATGCTGGACCGGCACGTGCCGGTCCAGCGGTGCGCCGGAGCCTGAGGGTGGGTGGAGCCGTGTCGTACGCCGATACCCCGGCCGGATCCGGAATCCCTCCGGGCGGTCTGGACGAGGCCCTGCTGAAGGCGCTGTTCGCCCAGTCCGCCGTGGGCCTCCTCGTGCTCGACCCGCAGCTCAGGCTCGTCCGCGCCAACTCCCTGGTCGAGGGCGTCGGGACCGAGGAGTACATCGGGCTCCGCTTCACCGAGGCCTTCCGGCTCGACGACCCGGACGGGTCCGAGCAGCTCCTGAAGCGGGTTCTCGCAGGTGAGGGGCCCGTACGCGACCATCTCGTACGCGGCCGGCTCCGCCGGATCCCCGGGGACCGGATCTTCCTGGTCTCCGCCTACCGCCTCGAAGGCCCCGAGGACGGCCCCGGAGGCAGCCCTGAAGGCGGCTCCGGGAACACCGTCCTCGGGCTGCTGAGCGCGGTGGTCGACGTCACCGAGCGTGAGCGGGCGCGGGCCCGGGAGACCGCGCTGGCCGCCGTACGTGACGCCGTCGGCGGTTCCCTGGACGTGGCCGCCACCTGCCGGGCCTTCATCGACGCGCTGGTGCCGGGGTTCGCCGACCTCGCCGTCATCGAGGTGGTGGACGAGGTCCTGCGCGGCGCAGACCCGCCGGTGGGGCCGCTGCCGCCCGACACCTCGCTGTGCCGTGCGGCGAGCGGCCGCAGCGAGGCCGTCGAGAGGGACGAGGTGATCCGCGGTCACCCGGTCGGCGGAACCCGCCGCCTCCCGCCCCGTACGCCGTACGCGCTCGCCGCCGCCGATCTGCGGCCCCGGCTCGTCCCGCTCACCGCCGAAACTCCGTGGCTGGACGCCGACCCGGACGGCGTCCGCGCCATCGCGGAGGCCGGCGCGCACTCCCTGATCGTCGTGCCCCTCACCCTGCGAGGAGCCGTCCTCGGGCTGGTCAGCCTCTACCGCTGCGGGGCGGCCGAGCCCTTCGACGAGGAGGACGTCTCCCTCGCCGGTACGGCGGCCACCCGTGCGGCCCTGGCCATCGACAACGCCCGCCGCTACGAGCGCGAGCACGTCATCGCCTCCACCGTCCAGCGCCGCCTCCTCCCGCAGGCCGAGCGCCACCAGGCCGCCGTGGAGACCGCTCACGTGCTGCTGCCCGGCCGGGACAGCGGCTGCTGGTTCGACACGATCGCCCTCTCCGGGGCCCGTACGGCACTCGTCGTCGGCGGCGTCGCGGGGGAGGGGCTCCAGTCGGCGATCGCGATGGGCCAGCTCCGTACGGTCATCCAGGCGCTGGCCGGTCTCGACCTGGAGCCGGAGGAGGTACTGGCCCGCCTCAAGGAGACCGCCGACCGCCTCGCCCACGAACGCGCGGCCCTGCCCCCGAGCGACTCCCTCCATGGCGAACCGCTGCGGGCGGGATGCGTGTACGGGGTCTACGACCCGTTCACCCGGACCTGTACGGTCGCCCGGGCCGGGCACCCCGCGCCCCTGATCGTCGGCCCCGACGGCCGGGCCGTCCCCCTCGACGTCCCCGAGGGCCCGGGCCTCTTCGACACCGACAGCGCCCTCTTCGCCCCCGCCACCGTCACCCTGGAGGAGGGCAGCGTCCTCGCGTTCTGCTCGGCCGAGCTGCTCGGCGACCAGCGCGCCGAGGAACGCATCACACAGACGCTGGCCCACCCCGGCCGCAGCCTCCAGCAACTGGGCGACGACATTGTCTACGCCCTTCCCGACGACACCCGCTCCGCCGGGGCGGCCCTGCTCCTGGCCCGTACCGGTACGGTCTCCGAGCACCGGGTCGCCACCTGGGACCTGGCCCAGGACCGCACGACCCCCGCCACCGCCCGCCTGCTCGTACGCGACCGGCTCCAGGGCTGGGGGCTCGACGAGGACACCGTCGACTCGACCGAGCTGATCGTCAGCGAACTGGTCACCAACGCCGTCCGCTACGGCACTCCGCCGCTACGGCTGCGCCTCCTCCTGGACACCACCCTCACCTGCGAGGTCCACGACGGCTCCACGGCCTCCCCGCACCTGCGCCACGCCCGCACGGTCGACGAGGGCGGCCGAGGCCTGTTCATCGTCTCCCGCCTCGCCGCCCACTGGGGAGCCCGCCACGGCCCGGACGGCAAGGTGCTGTGGACGGAACAGGACCTTCCGGCGGGCGGCACGCACTGACCGGGCCCCGGCCGCCCTGACCGTCGGCTCAGCCGAACAGCCGCTCCAGGACGGCCGCCACCCCGTCCTCCGCGTTCGTCGACGTCACCTCGTCCGCCGCCGCCCGCAGCTCCGGATGAGCGTTGCCCATCGCCACCCGGTGGCCCGAGCGGCGGAACATCGGCAGGTCGTTGGGCATGTCCCCGAAGGCGACCGTCCGCTCGGGTCCGATCCCCAGCAGCTCGGCGGCCGCAGCGATCCCGGTGCCCTTGTCGACCCCGTACGGAGCCAGCTCGACGGTGCCGGGCCCCGCCATGGTGACGCTCGCCAGATCACCCACCGCCCCGCGTGCGGCGGCGGCCAGCGCGTCGTCGTCCAGTTCCGGGTGGCGGACCAGCACCTTGATGACCGGCCGCTCCCACAGGGCGTCCCGGGAGTCCACGCGGAGCGCGGGGAGCGTCGGGTTCGGCATCCGGTAGCCGTTCTCGATCAGGGTGACGCCGTCCACCCCGTCCTGGTCCACGGCCGCGAACACCGCCCCGACCTCCGCCTCGATCTTCCCGAGCGCGGTGTCGGCGGCCTCCCGGTCCAGGGTGGCCGAGCGCAGCAGCCGCGTGCTGTCGGCGTCGTACAGCTGCGTGCCCTGGCCGCACACGACGAGCCCGGTGTACGCCAGCTCCGCGAGCAGCGCCCGTATCCCGGGGACCGGCCGCCCGGTCACGATGAGGTGCCGGGCCCCTGCGGAGGCGGCGAGGGCGAGCGCGGCGCGCGAGCGGGCGCTCACGGTGTCGTCCGGGCGCAGCAGGGTGCCGTCCAGGTCCGTGGCGACGAGGGCATATGCGGGTGGCGTGGGCATGGGCCACAGCCTAGAAGGGCCCGGACGGCCGCTTGCGCGCGAGGGGAGGATCCGGTAGGTGGTGCGGGCGGCCCCTGGTGACTCAGCCAGAGGACGACTCGCTCGTACGGCGAATCGCCGCAAGCAGCCGCCGCATCCCGACCGCGTGACCACCCGACCCGAACACGAACCTCCGGTAGGCGCCCCCGGCCGTACCGGGGAAGGCGGCGCGGCTCTCGGCGCGCAGGCGGGTGCGGCCGGGACCTTGGGGTTCGAGCCGGAAGATCAGCAGGTACGAGGAGAAGCGATGGCTGCCCTGAAGGGTCAGCTGCTCCCCCGGCGAGGCGACGAGGACCCGGAAGCCGGGGAACGCCGACCCCTCGGCGAGCGGACGCGGCCCGGCCGCCCGGGCGTCGCTCGCGCCGACCAGCCGCGCGTAGGCGGCCGCGGGGGCCCGCGAGAAGGACCGTTCCAGCTCGGCGCAGAGACCACGCCAGACGTCATCGGCCGAGGCGGCGATGAGCGTGCTGTGCTCGTCCAGGTACGGCAGCGGGTCGGCCTGCATCGGAGCCTCCGTCGATTCCGGTCCGGCACGTGGTCGTCGCCCTGGGGGAAGCCTCACCGCACACGTGCGGTGAGGCTTCCCGGCGGGACTTCCGCGCGCACCGTCGTTCAGACGGCGCCGAACTCCCCGGCGCGGACGCCCGCGACGAACGTGGTGAACGCGGTGGCGGGGACGGTGAGGACCGGGCCGGTGGTGTCGTGCTTGGAGTCGCGGACGGGGACGATTCCGTGGGGGGCTGCCAGGTTGGTGGCGACCTCGACGCACGCGCCGCCGTTTTCGCTGTACGAGGACGTGAACCAGCGGGGGGTTTCGGTTGTCACGGGGTGCCCTTTCGCAACTGCTTGACGATGTCAACGGAGGCCGCCTGCGAGGGCGATACCGCCTGCATCCGATGGTAGTCCGCGAGCAGGGGCAGTACACCGGTGGTTTCCCGTTCCACGTAGCCCTGTTGGGCGGATTCGGCGTACGACATGATCGAGCGGTCAGCCATGGTCAGGATGTAGACCGGCAGGCTGAACGGACGGCGCTCTCCCAGCTCGAACGGGACCACCTGAAGGATCGTGTTGGGCAGTTCGGCGAAGTCGATGAGGTGGTCGAACTGCGCCTTCATGACCTCCGGCCCGCCGATGGGGCGGCGCAGGCAGCTCTCGTCCAGCATGGCGAAGACCATCGTCTCCCGGCCGCCGAAGACCTCCGCCTGCCGCTGTGCGGTGACCGCGACCCGTTCCTGGGCCTGTTCGGGGGTGATGGTCCCGCGCCGGACCGCGCTTTCCGCGAGGACCGTCGCGTACTCCGGGGTCTGGAGCAGGCCCGGCATGACACCGACCTCATACAGCCGGATCTCCGCCGCCCGGCGCTCCAGGCCGAGGAATTCCGGGAAGCCCGCCAGCAGGCTGCCGTGCTTGATCTCCCGCCATTCGCGCTCGAAGGACTCGGGGCCGCCGACCAGGCCGAAGATCTGATCGGCTCTCCGCGAGAAGGGCAGGGTTGCAGATTTACGACCGGTTTCCATCGCCGAGATATGTCTGCCGCTGCAGCCGGCCATATCGCCCAGCTCGTCCTGGGTCCAGCCCCGGGCGTCCCGCAACTTGCGCAGACGCGCACCGTACGCCGCCTGAGGGCTGGCCTCAGGACTCAGTTCCTTGCGATACATGAACGTGCCCTCCCGTACGGCCATGTTGAAGACCATTCGACGGTAGGCCACGCTGAGCCTCCCCGGTAGTCATATGGCTACAGAGAGGAGCGATAGGTGTACGGCGAGAACGTATGCCCGAATCACGAGCGGTGCCCGCGCGTCCCTGATCCCGGAACTCTCCTTGTGGACACCAGCCGTGGGGACCGCGTGGGGGAGTTCCGAGGGATCGCCGGCTTCTACTGGTCGCTCCGCCCCGTGGGCGGCGGCATCGAGTGGGAGGTGGAGCCCCGCTACGTACGCCCGGCGCTCCTCATGGAGCAGCTCCGGGCCCGTACCGCCCGCCTCAACGCCCGCAGCCGGGGAGAAGTGCTGTGAACCCGGCCCAGGCGCCCGCCCGTTGGTACGTCGCCGAGAGCAGCGCGGGGGATGCGGCGAGGTCCGTCCGGCTCGGTGGGATCACCGCCCCGACCCGGCGGCTCGCGCTCCGGTGGCTGCGGCGGCAGGCCCGGCGGTTCGCGGACGCGCTCGACCCCGACCCGTACGCCCCTTGGGTTCCGGCCCGCGCGCTGCACTCGGTCACCGGCGGTCCGGACCTGATGGCCGGTGCACGGCACCCCATGACCGGCGCGCGGCACCCCTTGGTCGACGCCCGGCCCGACGCGCCGGCCGAACTCCGGGCGTGGGCAGACAGTTTCCGGGAGCACGACTACGCGCTGCTGCGGCTCGCGGACGGTCTCCCGTACGAGTTCGTCGCCCGTGACGCCCTGGCCTGGTACGGGCTCGTGGTCCGCCCGCTGGGCCGTCAGCCGGAGAACCCTTACCCCGAGGGTGGCTGCCCGCTGCCCCCAACCACCGAGGATCGATCGACGTGTTGCAGTGCACCGCCTTCGCGACAGTCCCCGAGATGGGCGCGCTCGTCGTGCTCACCGCCATGAACGCCGAACCCGGCCGGACGCCGGACGTGCCCGGCGTTCCCGAGGTGCCCGAACTGGACGACATGCTGCTGTGCGAACTGGGCGAGCACGACGACGGGACCGAACACGCCGCACAGCTCTGGGCGGGCGAGATGGACGCCGCGCGGGACCTGTGGATGTTCTGGGCCGACGCCGCCACCGACACCGGTATGCGCCGCAAGTTCCGGTTCGCCGAACTGCCCCCGTGCCCCGCCGTCATGCGCACCCTGGCCACCGGGGAGAGGGAGGTGTGCGTCCTCTTCGACCGGCACTGCGCCGCGCACTCCTGGGATGTGACCGACCCCCTCGCGGACCTGATGGCCGAACGGATGAGGGAGGAGGTGCAGCGGGACCGGGACGGAGAAACACCTGCGTAACGCGCTCGGGTTAGCGTCGTCCGATGATCGTTCAGGGCCCCGGGGGCAACACAGCGGTACGCGTCCGGCCCGGCGGCGAGGAGGACCTCGCGGAGCTGGTGCGGATCTACAACCATTACGTCACCGAGACGCCGATCACGTTCGACGTCGAGCCCATGACGGTCGAGCAGCGCCGCCCCTGGCTGGCCGCCCACCCCGGACACGGGCCGCACCGGCTGCTTGTGGCCGAGGCAGGGACGGGTCTCGTGGGCGGGACGGGCGGGGAGATCCTCGGGTACGCGACCAGCAGCCCCTTCCGCCCCAAGCCGGCGTACGAGACCTCCGTCGAGACCAGTGTCTACCTGTCGCCCAGGCACGCCGGCCGAGGCGTGGGCAGCCTCCTGTACGCCTCCCTTTTCGAGGCGCTGGCCCAGGAGGACGTGCACCAGGCCCTGGCCGGGGTGGCGTTGCCCAACGAGGCGTCGGAGCGTCTGCACCTGCGCTTCGGCTTCCAGCCCGTCGGGGTGTACCGGGAGGTGGGGCGGAAGTTCGGCCGCTTCTGGGATGTTGCCTGGTTCCAGAAGTCGCTGTCCGCTCCCTGATGGTGGTGACGTCTACTGTCGGCTATCCGCTCTGCGCGATCTGGATCAGGTTGCCGCACGTGTCGTCCAGGACCGCCGTCGTCACCGGGCCCATCTCCACCGGCTCCTGCGTGAACCGCACCCCGAGCCCGCGCAGCCGGTCGAACTCCGCCCGTACGTCGTCCACGGCGAAGGCGGCGGCGGGGATGCCGTCCTCGACCAGGGCCGTCTTGTACGGGCCGACCGCGCGGTGGCGGTCGGGCTCCAGCAGGAGTTCGGTGCCGCCGGGGTCCTCCGGCGAGACCACCGTCAGCCAGCGGTCCTGGCCGCCCATCGGTACGTCGTACTTCATCACGAAGCCCAGCACGTCTGTGTAGAAGCGCAGGGCCTTCTCCTGGTCGTCGACGAAGACGCTGGTCAGATGGATCTTCATGGGGGCTCTCTTCTAACGCTTACGCGGAACCTATTAGTTGGCTCGTTGACTAGTTGACGCAGAACTCGTTGCCCTCAGGATCTGCGAGTACGAGCCAGCTCCCGCCCGGTTCGTCGACCGCGTGCAGAATGCGCGCGCCCAGTGCCACCAGCCGTTCCGCCTCCGCGTCGCGCTCCCCGGGACCGGTGTGGACGTCGATGTGGAGGCGGTTCTTCACCGTCTTCGGCTCCGGCACACGCTGGAACAGCAGCCGCCGCCCCAGCCCCGTACCGCTCGTCCCGTCGTACGGGTCGTCCGGGTGCCGTGCCGCCGCGAGGTCGCGCCAGGCGCGGCGGCCGTGGGCGTGGGTGGTGATGGCCTCGGGGACGGCTCCGGCGGCGAGCAACTGCTCGACCAGGGCGCTGTTGTCCTCGATCAGGTAGCCGAGGGTCTCGGCCCAGAAGCCGGCCTGGGCGTGCGGGTCGGCGCTGTCGATGACGAGCTTCCAGGACAGGGTGCGTGTCATGGAAACCGTTTATAGTGGTTACATGAGTGCGAGCGCAATGGACACGCCGGGAGCGGGGCGGGATCGGCGGGCACGGCCGCTGCGGCCGGAGCCGTCGGTGCGGCGGGAGGCGTCCGTGCGGCCGGAGGCGTCGGGGATGCTTCTGGTCCACCCGGACGGCAGCTCGTTCCGGTTCGACCCGGGCGCGCTCTGCCTGGAGCTCCTGCCGACCGGTGGGCCCGGGGCCCTCGTGTACTTCGAGGTGCTGCACGGCCCCGAGGACCTGGTGCGCTGGGCCGGGGAGAGCAGGCTGCCCGGCGGGCTCGAACTCGCCGTCAGCCCGGCCGAGGTGGACGCCGCCCGTGCGCTGCGGGACGCGCTCTGGCGGCTGGCGGAGGCCCATGTGGCCGCGCTGCCGCCCGGGCCGGACGACCTCACCACCGTGAACGACGCGGCGGCGCACCCGTCCCTGACCGCCCGGCTGACCGCCGAGGGGGAGCGGGAGTGGGGGGCCGGGGCGTCCGGGACAGGGCTGCTCTCCACCGTCGCCCGCGACGCCGTCGAGCTGTTCACCGGGGCGTACGCCCACCGGATCCGTACCTGCGGCGCGGACGACTGCCGCCTGCTGTTCGTCGACACCTCACGGCCCGGCAAGCGGCGCTGGTGCTCGATGGGGCGGTGCGGCAACCGGCACAAGGTCCGGGCCCACCGCGCCCGGCTGACCACTGCCCATGCCGACGCCGACGCCGACGCCGGCTGAAACCGAAGGGGTTTCGCCATGCCTACCGGACTCACCCAGGACGCGGGCTGGGAGATCGGTGTCTCCCGGACGATCCACCGGCCTCCGCAGGCCGTGTGGGAGTTCATCACCGGACCGGAGGGCGTCGCGCTCTGGCTCGGCGCCGAGGGCCCGCTCCCGACGGAGAAGGGCGCTCCTTACCGTACGGCGGACGGCACCAAGGGCGAGATCCGCAGCTACCGCCCCGGCGACCGCGTCCGCCTCACCCACGGCACGTCCACGGTCCAGGTCGCCGTGGTGTCCGGCAGCTCCGAGGACCGGGCGGTGCTCCGCTTCCACGAGGAACGGCTGGCGAGCGCGGAGGAGCGGGAGAAGCGGCGTACGCACTGGAAGGGCGTGCTGGACCGGGTGGTGGCGGAGCTGACCTGAGCCGACCGGCCGCCTAAACCGTCCGCGGCGGGCAGGCCGGGCAGGTGTGCCCGTCGATCGCGGCGAGCAACCGCACGGAGGCATCCCGTACGGCCTGCTTCTGTGCCTGTGCCTGTGCCTGGACGTGGGCGTGTGTCTGCGCCTGCGGCGAAGAGGCGTCGGCGGCCAGCCGGGCTGCCGTGGGGCGGCCTGCCACCACCGCGTCGTGCGCGGCGCGCGTCCACTCGGGGTGCAGGTCATGGCCGGAGGCGAGGATCGTGGCGAGCAGCTCCAGCACGCCCGCCCGGTCCTTGACCGTCTCCGTCGCCGCCAGCTCCCACAGGAACGGCACCGCGGCCACGGTCGCGTCGAACACGGCCGGGGCCGCGATCCACTGGCCCAGGTCGCTCAGGGCGTCCTCGGCGGTCGGGCCGTCACCCCAGGCGATCCGCGACAGCATGCCGGGAACCTGCGAGGCGGAGCCGTACGCATGCTGCAGCTCGTGCCACGGCACGTTTCTCATCTCGCCCAGGACAGTCCCCATCCGCGCACTCAATCAGCCTTACCGCACGGCGTCCACCATGCAGGTCGTCCCGGAGGAAACGCCGGCCGCGCTACGGGGTCGCGCCGGAACTGATCTCGGTCCCGTCGGCGTCGGCGTCGGCCTCGGCGGGCGCGGAAGACACGGCGGTGGCGGCGCTGGCGGTGGTCGTCGCCGCTCCGGCCGCCGCTGTCGCCAGCAGCTTCGCCGCCAGGGTCCGGTTGCGCCGCGCATTGCGCAGTGCGTCCCAGGTCAGGAGGGAGAGGGCCAGCCAGACAAGCGCGAACCCGGCCCACCGCTCGGGCGGCATCTCCTCGTGGAAGTAGACGATGCCGAGCGCGAACTGGAAGACGGGTGCCAGGTACTGGAGCAGCCCCAGCGTGGAGAGCGGTACCCGGATCGCCGCCGCGCCGAAGCAGATCAGCGGCACCGCCGTGACGATGCCCGTCGCGGCGAGCAGCACGCCGTGGCCCCCGCCCCCGGCGGTGAACGTCGAAGCGCCGGTGGCCGCCAGCCAGAGCAGGAAGCCGAGCGCGGGCAGGAACAGGACGGCGGTCTCGGCGGCCAGCGACTCCAGGCCGCCCATGTTGACCTTCTTCTTCACCAGCCCGTACGTGGCGAAGGAGAACGCCAGGATCAGCGAGATCCACGGCGGCCGCCCGTACCCGATCGCCAGGACGAGTACGGCGGCCAGGCCGGTGGCGACAGCGACCCACTGGACCGGCCGCAGCCGCTCGCCCAGCAGGAGGACGCCCATGGCGATGGTGACCAGCGGGTTGATGAAGTAGCCGAGCGACGCCTCGACGACCTGGCCGTTGTTGACGGACCAGATGTAGAGGCCCCAGTTGACGGTGATGGTCGCCGCCGCGACCGCTATGAGGCCCAGCTTGCGCGGATCGCGGACCAGCTCGCCGATCCAGGCCCAGCGCCGGACCACGAGCAGGGCGACCCCGACGACGGCCAGTGACCAGACCATCCGGTGGGCGAGGATCTCGATCGCCCCGGACGGCTTCAGCAGCGGCCAGAAGAGGGGGACGATGCCCCACATCCCGTACGCGCCTACTCCGTACAGCAGGCCGGCCCGCTGTTCGTTCTTCCCCTTCACGGGCCCCTCCCGGACTACCTGCGCCGGCGCGTCTGCCGACGGGACGACGGTAACGCCGGAAGGGTCTCGTGTCATAGCCGTCTCATGGAAACACTCATGACAGGGGTGGCAGGGACCGTGGCAGGGGTCAGGCGGCCGCTTCGAGGGTGGCGCGCACCGTCGTGGCCAGCGGCGTGGTCGGGCGGCCGGTCAGCCGGGCCAGGTCACCGCTCGTCCCCGCGAGCAGCCCGCGCTTGAGGGCCTCGTCCACGTCGGTGAGGATCGCGGCGAATCCCTCGGGCAGACCCGCGCCGACCAGGATCTCCTGGTGCACGGCGGCCGGGACGTCCTTGTACGCGATCTCCTTGCCGGTCACCTCGGACAGCAGGGCCGCGTACTCGGCGAACGACCAGGCGGTGTCGCCGCTCAGCTCGTAGACCTTGCCGAGGTGGCCCTCGCCGGTCACCGCGACGGCTGCCGCGGCCGCGTAGTCGGCCCGGGACGCGGAGGCGACCCTGCCCTCACCCGCGTTGGCGACGACCGCGCCGTGCTCCAGGACGGGGGCGAGGTTGGCGGTGTAGTTCTCCGTGTACCAGCCGTTGCGCAGGAAGGTGTACGGCAGCCCGGAGTCGAGGATCAGCTGCTCGGTGACCTTGTGCTCGTCGGCCAGCCGGAAGTCCGCGTCCGGTCCGCCGAGAACGCCCGTGTACGCGAGCTGCGCCACGCCCGCCGCCTTGGCCGCGTCGATGAGCGCGGTGTGCTGCGCGACCCGCTTGCCCACCTCGCTGCCGGAGATCAGCAGTACCCGGTCCCCGGCCCGGAACGCCCCGGCGAGGGTCTCGGGGCGGTCGTAGTCGGCGATACGGAGCTCGACGCCCCGTGCCGCGAGCGCGGTGGCCTTCTCCATGTTGCGGACGACCGCGGCGATCTCGCCGGCCGGGACCGTGGCCAGCAGTTCGTCGATGACGAGGCGGCCGAGTTCTCCGGTGGCTCCGGTGACGACGATGCTCATGGGGGGGGCTCCTGTTTTCGATGGGGTGCTTTCGCATCGAGCGTAGGCCGAACGCTAACTAGAAGAAAGTACCCACTTTGAAGTAAGGTACTGGCATGGGAGTTAGTGCTAAGAGTGCGGGACCGGGTCCGGTCGTGGGTCCGGTGGTGGGTCCGGTCGGCCTGGAAGGTCTGCCGAAGCCCGTCCAGGACGTCAATCAGCCGATGTGCCCGTCACGACTGGTGCTGGAGCATGTGACGAGCCGCTGGGGTGTCCTCGTCCTGGCGGCCCTGCTGGAGCGCTCCTACCGCTTCAGCGAACTGCGCCGCACGATCGGCGGGGTCAGCGAGAAGATGCTGGCCCAGACCCTCCAGACACTGGAGCGCGACGGCTTCGTCCACCGGGACGCCAAGCCGGTGATCCCGCCGCGGGTGGACTACTCGTTGACGCCGCTCGGCGCCGAGGCCGCCGAACAGGTGTGGGCGCTCGCCCGCTGGACCGAGCGCCAGGTGGACGCGGTGCAGTCGGCGCGCGAGGCGTACGACGAGGCCCGGGCCTGATCCTCCTGGTGGAGGGATCGGGCCCGGGCCCCGGGGTGCTGCCGTGACTCCGTGACTCCGTGACTCCGTGGCCTGTCAGCCGACGACGGTCCAGGTGTCGGTCCCGGCGAGGAGCGCGCCGAGGTCCCCCTTGCCGTCGCGCTCCACGGCTGCGTCCACCTGGTCGGACATCAGGGTGTCGTAGACGGGCCGCTCGACGCTGCGCAGCACCCCGATGGGGGTGTGGTGCAGGGTGTCGGCGTCGGCCAGCCGGGACAGCGCGAACGCTGTGGTGGGGGAGTCGGCGTGGGCGTCGTGGACGAGGACCTGCGAGCGGTTCTCGTCGGTGACGGCCACAACCTCCAGGTCACCGGTGGCCTGGTTGCGGACGACGCCCTTGGTGCCCTCGGCGCCGAAGAGGATCGGCTGCCCGTGTTCGAGACGGATGACGGCCTCGGCGGCCTGCTCCTTGTCCTTGAGGACCTCGAAGGCGCCGTCGTTGAAGATGTTGCAGTTCTGGTAGATCTCCACCAGTGCCGTGCCCGGGTGCTCGGCCGCCGCGCGCAGCACGCTGGTGAGGTGCTTGCGGTCGGAGTCGACCGTCCGCGCCACGAACGACGCCTCCGCGCCGATCGCCAGCGACACCGGGTTGAAGGGTGCGTCGAGCGAACCCATCGGCGTCGACTTGGTGATCTTGCCGATCTCGGAGGTGGGGCTGTACTGGCCCTTTGTCAGCCCGTAGATCCGGTTGTTGAAGAGCAGGATCTTCAGGTTGACGTTGCGGCGCAGGGCGTGGATGAGGTGGTTGCCGCCGATGGAGAGCGCGTCGCCGTCACCCGTGACCACCCAGACCGACAGGTCACGGCGGGAGGTGGCGAGCCCGGTGGCGATGGAGGGGGCGCGGCCGTGGATGGAGTGCATCCCGTACGTGTTCATGTAGTACGGGAAGCGGGAGGAGCAGCCGATGCCGGAGACGAAGGCGATGTTCTCCTTCGCCAGACCCAGCTCCGGCATGAAGCCCTGCACTGCGGCGAGGACGGCGTAGTCGCCGCAGCCGGGGCACCAGCGCACTTCCTGGTCGGATTTGAAGTCCTTCATGGACTGTTTCGCCTCGGCCTTGGGCACCAGCTGCAGCAGTTCGTTGTGCTGCAGTTCCTCGGTGTCAGGCATCGATGGCCTCCTTGAGGGCTGTGGCGAGCTGCTCGGCCTTGAAGGGCATTCCGTTGACCTGGTTGAAGCTGTGGGCGTCCACCAGATACTTCGCCCGCAGCAGCATCGCGAGCTGGCCCAGGTTCATCTCCGGGACGACGACCTTGTCGTAACTCTTCAGCACCTCGCCGAGGTTTCTCGGGAAGGGGTTGAGGTGTCTGAGGTGGGCCTGGGCGATGGGCTGCCCGGCGGCGCGGAGCCGGCGTACGGCGGCGGTGATCGGCCCGTACGTCGAACCCCAGCCGAGCACCAGCGTGCGGGCCCCGGCGGGGTCGTCGACGACGAGGTCGGGGACCTCGATGTTGTCGATCTTCGCCTGGCGGGTGCGGACCATCAGGTCGTGGTTGGCGGGGTCGTAGGAGATGTTCCCGGTGCCGTCCTGCTTCTCGATGCCGCCGATGCGGTGTTCGAGGCCGGGTGTGCCGGGGACGGCCCAGGGACGGGCCAGGGTCTGCGGGTCGCGCTTGTAGGGCCAGAAGACCTCGGTGCCGTCGGCCAGGGTGTGGTTCGGGCCGGTGGCGAAGGGGGTGGTGAGGTCGGGCAAGCTGTCGGTCTCCGGGATGCGCCACGGCTCGGAGCCGTTGGCGAGGTAGCCGTCGGAGAGCAGGAACACCGGGGTGCGGTACGTCAGGGCGATGCGGGCCGCGTCGATCGCGGCGTCGAAGCAGTCGGCCGGGGTCTGCGGGGCCACGATCGGGACCGGGGCCTCCCCGTTCCTGCCGTACATCGCCTGGAGCAGGTCGGCCTGCTCGGTCTTGGTCGGCAGGCCGGTGGAGGGCCCGCCGCGCTGGATGTCGATGATCAGCAGCGGCAGCTCCAGGGAGACCGCGAGCCCGATCGTCTCCGACTTCAGCGCCACCCCCGGACCCGACGTCGTGGTCACGCCCAGCGCCCCGCCGAACGCCGCACCCAGCGCCGCCCCGATTCCGGCGATCTCGTCCTCGGCCTGGAACGTGCGCACGCCGAAGTTCTTGTGGCGGGACAGCTCGTGCAGGATGTCGGAGGCCGGGGTGATCGGGTAGGAGCCCAGGTAGAGCGGCAGGTCCGCCAGCCGGCCGGCGGCGATCAGACCGTAGGAGAGGGCGAGGTTCCCGGAGATGTTGCGGTAGGTGCCGGTGGGGAAGGCCTGCGAGGCCGGGGCGACCTCGTAACTGACGGCGAAGTCCTCGGTCGTCTCGCCGAAATTCCACCCGGCCCGGAAGGCGGCCACGTTCGCCTCGGCGATCTGCGGCTTCTTCGCGAACTTCTGCCGCAGGAACTTCTCCGTCCCCTCGGTCGGCCGGTGGTACATCCAGGACAGCAGCCCGAGCGCGAACATGTTCTTGGACCGCTCGGCCTCCTTGCGGGAGAGCCCGAACTCCTTCAGCGCCTCGATCGTCAGCGTCGTCAGCGGCACCGGGTGGACGTTGTACGCCTCCAGCGACCCGTCCTCCAGCGGATTGGTCGCATATCCCACCTTCGCCATCGGACGCTTGGTGAACTCATCGGTGTTCACAATGATCTCGGCGCCGCGCGGCACGTCGTCGATGTTCGCCTTCAGGGCGGCGGGGTTCATCGCGACCAGGACGTTGGGTGCGTCGCCGGGGGTGAGAATGTCATGATCGGCAAAGTGGAGCTGGAAGGAAGAAACCCCTGGCAGGGTGCCTGCGGGGGCCCGGATCTCGGCAGGGAAGTTCGGCAGGGTCGAAAGATCGTTCCCGAACGATGCCGTCTCCGAGGTGAACCGGTCACCCGTGAGCTGCATCCCGTCGCCCGAGTCACCCGCGAAACGGATGATCACCCGGTCCAGGCGGCGGACCTCTTTCCCGTTGCCGCCGTCGGTTCCCGTGGTTCCTGACAGGGGGGCACGCTGACCCCCGAGGACGGCGTCATTGGCCTCATCGGCCATCTCTGCCGCGCTACTCACCTGGCTCGTCACTGAACTGGACCTCCCTTGGGGCGGCGGTTCGGAACCGTCCGGCCAGCCGGCGGTCCCAGAGGCAACCCTACGTCCGTGCGGTTCGCCCTCCAGGGGCCGATCATATGGTGGACGCTGTTTTGAGACACCCTTTTAGCCCGTTTTGTCATCTTTCTCAAGCCCCCCGATCGTCGGATGGACGTGCTCTGCTCGTAGGTCTTTGGTGCTAGGTCCTTCCGCCCAGGACTGCCCGGCGGAAGCTCGCCGGACACCCCCGGCGGTGATCCATCGAGTGCACGCCGGGTGCTCGCCGGGCGCCCATGGATGGCCGGGGAACCTATCTGACAGGTTGTCAGATCGCTAGGAGTTGAGGTAGGTGAGTACGGCGAGGACGCGCCGGTGGTCCCCGTCGCTGGGCGAGAGCCCCAGCTTCTGGAAGATGTTGCTGACGTGCTTCTCGACCGCCCCGTCGCTCACCACGAGCTGCCGGGCGATCGCCGAGTTCGTCCGGCCCTCGGCCATCAGACCCAGGACCTCCCGCTCGCGCGGTGTCAGCCCCGCCACCACGTCCTGCTTGCGGCTGCGGCCCAGCAACTGCGCCACCACCTCCGGGTCCAGCGCCGTACCTCCCTGCGCCACCCGCACAACCGCATCGACGAACTCGCGGACATCGGCGACCCGGTCCTTGAGCAGGTACCCCACGCCCCGGCTGCTGCCCGCCAGCAGCTCGGTGGCGTACTGCTCCTCCACGTACTGCGAGAGGACCAGCACCCCTATCCCCGGGTACTCCTTCCGCAGCCGCACCGCCGCCCGTACGCCCTCGTCGGTATGGGTCGGCGGCATTCGCACATCGGCCACCACCACATCGGGCAACGCCTGCTCAGCACCGAGGTCCGCCACCGTCTTCAGCAGGGCCTCGGCGTCACCCACCCCCGCGACCACGTCATGCCCGAGGTCTGTGAGCAGACGGGTGAGCCCTTCTCGCAGCAGGACCGAATCCTCGGCGATGACTACCCGCACTCTGTTCTCCACGTGCTCCACGACGCTGCGTCCCCCGCTGTTCCGAGTATCTGAATTGCTGTGCTCGCGGTGCGCACCAATCCCGACCACTGCGCACCGCGCCCGACACCCCCAGCATCCCAGGCCCGGGGCGCGGATGGGGGCCCTGTGGATAACGTGCCCGATCCGGCCACTCAGCCCGAAACCCCGTCACCGGCACGGGACCGGTGGCGGGGCTGCGCGGGGGCGGTACTGAGCCGTGGCCACGGGACCGCGAGAGCTCCTGGGCGGGGCGAGGGGCGAGGGTGTGGCGAGAGGCGAGAGGCGAGAGGCGAGAGGCGAGAGGCGAGCGTCCGGCGAGGGCGAGGGCGAGGGCGGGGGCGGGGGCGGGGCGCGAGAGGCGGGGAACGCCGGAGTGCCCGGTGGTGCCGGGCGGCGGCGGTCAGCCGCGCCAGGGGAGCTCGGCGGTGACCGTCGTCGGGCCGCCGGCCGGTGACGTCACCACCAGGACCCCGTCCACCGCGTCCAGCCGCTCCGTCAGCCCGGCCAGACCGCTGCCGGACGAGACGGCGGCCCCGCCCCGCCCGTTGTCCGTGACCTGGAGCATCAGCCGGTCGGACGTCCGCCACACGTCGACCGACGCACGGGTCGCCCGGGCGTGCTTGCTGACGTTCTGCAGCAGCTCCGACACGGTGAAGTAGGCGATGCCCTCGATGGCCTGCGCGGGCCGCGCGTCCAGGTCCACCTCGACCGTGACGGGGACGGTGCAGCGGGAGGCGATGGCGGAGAGGGCGGCGTCCAGGCCGCGGTCGGTGAGGACGGCGGGATGGATGCCCCGGGCGAGGTCACGGAGCTCCTGAAGGGCGACCTTCACCTCGCCGTGGGCCTCGTCCACCATCCGCGCGGCCGCCTCGGGGTCGTCCGTCAGCTTCTCCTTCGCCAGACCGAGGTCCATGGCGAGGGCGACGAGCCGGGCCTGCGCCCCGTCGTGGAGGTCCCTTTCTATACGGCGCAGGTCGGCGGCTGCGGTGTCCACGACCACGCCCCGGTCCGACTCCAGCTCGGTCACCCGGGCGGACAGCGCGGACGGGCCCAGCAGACCGGACACCATCAGCCGGTCCACCGAGACCAGCCCCCGCACGATCCACGGCGACACCAGCACCAGCACCAGGCCCACCGCGCTGGTCGCCGCCAGCTCGGCGGGGGAGTCCAGGTAGTACGCGTGGGTGCGGTCCCCGTACAGCTGGATGCCGTCGGCCCCCACGAACACCGGGAAGACCCACTGCCACAGCGGGTACGTCAGCGCCATCAGCCCGTACGTCCAGAACGTCACCGACACGCAGAACGTGAACACGGCCCAGGGAAAGTGCAGCAGCGCGTAAAGAAGGTGACGCCAGGAGACCCCGCTCTTGAGGACAGCTCCTATCCACGCCATCGGGCTGCCGCTCTTCCCCCGCACCCGCACGGGCTCCGCCACGTCCAGCTTCAGCAGCCCCCGTGCCCGGGCCCGCTCCATCACGCCGAACCCCCGGCAGACCGCCAGACCGACCGCCAGCAGCGGAACCCCGATGAAGGTGATGAGCAGGCCGGCGCTGACCGATGTCATGGTGATCGCGAAGACGAACATCACCGTGCTCAGCGGCAGGCTCAGCAGGACATGGAGGAGCTCGCGCCAACTGCGCGCCTCCAGGGGCGCGCGCAGCACCGCCGGGAGGAAGTGCTTCACCGGGGCCTGCTCCCGGGGCCCGAGGCCCTGGCCCGTGTGACCCCGCGCGCCCGATCCCTTGTGGTCCCGGGCGTCCGCTCCGTATGCCGTGGCCATGAGTGCCGTCCGTTCCGTCTCTTCTGTCGATCTGCGAAGTGTTCCGCGTCCCTGCTCCGCGCCCGTGCTCGTCCGCCGCGGACCGTGCTCCTTCAAGGGTGCTGGGCCGCCCTCTCCGGCACCATGCGGCCGGTCTCCGTATCCGTACGGGGGTTTTCCCCACCCCCGTACGCCCGGGAAGCTCATGACGCCCGGCTGCCGGCCGGAGCGCGGTCGCGCCAGGGCAGCTCGGCGGTGACGGCGGTCGGCCCGCCCACCGGAGAGTCCAGGACGAACAGCCCGTCCACCGCACCCAGCCGCTCGGCCAGCCCCGCCATCCCCGAACCGCCGTCCATCCGGGCCCCGCCCGACCCGTCGTCCGTGACCTGGATCAGCAACCGGTCCGCCGCACGCCACACCTCGACGGAGGCCGACCGGGCACCGCTGTGCTTGCTGACGTTCTGGAGGAGCTCCGAAACGGTGAAGTACGCAATCCCCTCGATCGCCTCCGCCGGACGCCCCGGCAGATCCACCGACACGCTGACGGGCACGGTGCAGCGGGAGGCGATGGCGGAGAGAGCCGCGTCGAGGCCGCGGTCGGTGAGGACAGCGGGATGGATACCCCGGGCGAGGTCGCGCAACTCCTGGAGGGCGACCTTGATCTCGCCGTGCGCCTCGTCCACCATCCGCGCGGCCGCTTCCGGATCGTCCGTCAGCTTCTCCTTCGCCAGCCCCAACCCCATGGCGAGGGCGACGAGTCGGGCCTGCGCCCCGTCGTGGAGATCGCGCTCGATGCGGCGCAGGTCGGCGGCGGCGGTGTCCACGACCACGCCCCGGTCCGACTCCAGCTCCGCGATCCGCCGCTCCAGCTCGTCCGATGGCGGCAACAGCCCCCGCACCATCGCCCGGTCGGCCGCCGTCAGCCCACGGGCGATGAACGGGAGCACCGGCCACAGGACGATCAGGCTCACCAGCGTCACCGCGAAGGTCAGCACCCCCCACGGCAGCCGTATGAACGCGTACAGCAGAGAACGCCAGCCCACCGGATCCTTCAGCCCCGACCAGAGCCAGGGGAAGACCCCTCCCTCCTGGCGGCCGCGCGGCAACGGACTCGGCTCCTCGATCCGCACCCCGAGCAGCGACCGCGCCCGGCCCCGCTCCACCCGGCCCAGCACCCGTGCGCCCCGCAGCCCGGCGACGAGCACCGGCAGGCCGATCACCGTGACGGAGAGGCCGACACCGACGGCGATCACAAGAAGCGCGTAGACGAACCCGGCGATCGCCATCGGCAGATTGACGAGCAGGTGTGCGATCTCCCGCCAGGTCCACCGGTCGAGGGCGAGGCGGGCGGGCGGCGGCCGGTCGGGGTCCGGTACGGAAGGGCTCATGGTCATGGCACCAGCCTGCCGGGCCGTGTCCCCGCACGCCATGGGGCTCGTGGGTGGCGTGAAGTAGGGATAACCCCACCTGTGTGCGACGCGGCTGCTTACTGTGCGTTTATCAGGGCCTAGACTCCCGTGCGTACAGAGGGGCCTCGGATACGTACGGGGCGACAACCGGATGACGAGGAACGAGGGGTGGACGTGAGGGACGTGGCGTACGTGCCGGAAGTGCCGCACGTGACGTACGTGCCGGTCCACCAACAGACCACCCTCGCATCGGAGTACTTCCAGAGCTACTCGGTGGTCGGCCTGCTCGCGCTGGTCGGCGTCCTGTTCGTCGCCGTCGCGTTCGGGGCGGGACGCCTCCTGCGGCCGGTGGTCCCGACACCGGAGAAGCTTCTGACGTACGAGTGCGGCGTCGACCCGGTCGGTGAGGGCTGGGCCCACACCCAGGTCCGTTATTACGTCTACGCCTTCCTCTACGTCATCTTCGCCGTCGACTCCATCTTCCTGTTCCCGTGGGCCACGGTCTTCGCGGCACCTGGATACGGCGCGACCACGCTGGTGGAAATGTTCATCTTCCTCGGCTTCCTCGCCGTCGGACTGCTCTACGCATGGAAGAAGGGCGTCCTCGCATGGGCCTGACGAGCCGGCCGACCCCCGCAGGACAGCAGCCCGAGCACTCGGCCGATCCGCAGACGGTGGGCGCAGCTGAACCGGTGCTCCTCCCGGACCCCCAGCGCCTCGGCATCCTCTCCCGGCTCGCACCCGAGCCGATGAAGGTGATCCTCAACTGGGGCCGCCGCTACAGCCTCTGGGTCTTCAACTTCGGACTCGCCTGCTGCGCAATCGAGTTCATCGCCGCCTCCATGGCGCGCCACGACTTCATCCGGCTCGGCGTGATCCCCTTCGCCCCGGGCCCCCGCCAGGCGGACCTGATGATCGTCTCCGGCACGGTGACGGACAAGATGGCCCCGGCGGTGAAGCGCCTCTACGAGCAGATGCCCGAACCGAAGTACGTCATCTCCTTCGGCGCCTGCTCCAACTGCGGCGGCCCCTACTGGGACTCGTACTCCGTCACCAAGGGCGTCGACCAGATCATCCCCGTCGATGTGTACGTACCCGGCTGCCCGCCCCGGCCCGAGGCGCTGCTCCAGGGCATTCTCAAGCTCCAGGAGAAGATCGCGCGCGAGTCCCTGGCCGATCGGTACGCGACCGGCCCCGCCGGCGGAGCCCCGTCCACGGCGGCGCTGCGCAGCGGCCTGGTCACCGCACCGACGGCACCGCCGACGACACCCGGCACAGCACCGGGGGAGGAGCAGCGGTGAGCGAACGTCAACACCGGGCCCGCCACACGTACGACCGGCTGCCGGACGCCGTCACCGAGGTCTTCGGCGAGGAGGCGACGGCGGAGTCGGCCTACGACCTGCTCACCGTCGACGTCCCCGCCACGGAGTGGATCACCGCGCTGCGGGCCGCCCGCGACGAACTCGGCTGCAGCTATTTCGACTGGCTCAGCGCCGTGGACGAGCCGGGCACCGGCTTCCGAGTCTGCGCCCACGTCGCGGCTCTCGGCGGCGGCACGGTCCGTCGGCTCATGCTGCGCACCACCGTCCCGCACGACGCGGCCGTCCTGCCCAGCGCGATCGACGTCTACGCGGGCGCGGCCTGGCACGAGCGCGAGACGCACGAGATGTTCGGCGTCGCCTTCGAGGGCCACCCCGACCTCACCCCGCTCCTGCTGCCGGAAGGCTTCGAGGGCCACCCGCTCCGCAAGGACTTCGTCCTGGCCGCCCGGGTCGCCAAGGCCTGGCCCGGGGCGAAGGAACCCGGGGAGTCCGAACACGGCGGCCCCAAGCGCCGCACGATGCTTCCCCCCGGCGTCCCGGACCCGAACGAATGGGGTCCCCTCAAGGGCCAGCTCCCCGCAGCCGTGGCCCGCCCGGGCCGCGCCGCCCGCCCGGCGGCGGCAACCGCCGACCGCCCGCCCCGCCGCACCCGCTCGGCGAGCGAGGGCTCAGCAGCGCAACGCCCACAGACGGGACCGCCCGGGGCCGCTGCTCCTGAGGCTTCCGTACCTGGCGCTCCCGAGCCCGCCTCGCCGGACGCGGCATCACCCGACGCCGTGATGCCGTCGCCCGCGACCGCGCCTCCGGGGGACGCGTCGGCCGGTGACGTACCGCCCGAGGCACCTCCGGCCGCCGCGCGCCCGCGCCGCTCCCGCTCCGCGTCGGACGGCTCGGCGAGCCGGCGCACCCGCGCCACGGACGCCCCCTGGCACGACGCCCAACCGGCGTTCGACGACCCCTCCTCCCAGCCCCTCCGGCGTTCGAGGAGCGGGGGTCCGGGGGCAGAGCCCCCGGTTCGGGAAGGGGCGGGTAGGGGAGAAGCCCCGCGCAGCGGCCCCACCCCCGACCCCGACGCGGCGACGGACAAGACAGATCCCACCGAGCCCAAGCGCGAGCCTCGGCCCGAGCCGGACCCCGACCACCCCCACCCCGCCGGAGGCGATACCGAGTGAACGACGTTCTCGACGTCGCCCTCCGCCTGGCCATCGTCTTCGTCGTGTTCCTGGTCGCCCCCCTGCTCGTGGGCCAGACCGAGCACAAGGTGATGGCCCACATGCAGGGCCGCCTCGGCCCCATGTACGCAGGTGGCTTCCACGGCTGGGCCCAGCTCGTCGCGGACGGCGTGAAGTTCGCGCAGAAGGAGGACGTCGTCCCGGCCGCCGCCGACCGCCGCGTCTTCCAGCTCGCCCCCGCCGTCGCCCTCCTCCCGTACCTCCTCGTCCTGGTGGCCATCCCCGTCGGCCCCGGCGACGGCGCCGTGGGCCAGGTCATCGACGCGGGCATCTTCTTCGTACTGGCCGTGATGGGCATCGGCGTCCTCGGCTCGCTCATGGCGGGCTGGGCCTCCGCCAACAAGTTCTCCCTCCTCGGCGGCCTCCGCACCGCCGCCCAGCTCCTCTCCTACGAACTCCCCATGCTCCTCGCCGCCGCCTCTGTGGCCATGGCGGCCGGCACGGTCTCGCTCACGGGCATCCTCGACGCCTTCGAATGGTGGTGGCTGCCCTGGCAGATCGTCGGAGCCCTGGTCTTCTTCGTCGCCGGTCTCGCCGAACTCCAGCGCCCGCCCTTCGACATGCCGGTCGCCGACTCCGAGATCATCTTCGGCGCGTACACCGAGTACACGGGGCTGCGCTTCGCCCTGTTCCTCCTCGCCGAGTACGCGGGCATCGTCATCCTCTGCGCCCTGACCACCGTCCTCTTCCTCGGTGGCTGGCACGGCCCGTTCGGCGCCGACGGACTCGGCTGGCTCTGGACCCTCCTCAAGACCGCCCTCCTCGCGTTCGTCGTCATCTGGCTGCGCGTCAGCTACCCGCGTCTGCGTGAGGACCAGTTGCAGAAGCTCGCCTGGACCACCCTCGTCCCCCTCGCCCTCGCGCAGATCGCGCTCACCGGCATCGTGAAGGTGGCGATCAACTGATGCCCCCGATCCCCGGATCCGGCCTGGCCAAAGGCCTGGCCGTCACCCTGCGCACGATGACGAAGAAGACCGTCACCGCGCAGTACCCCGACACCCAGCCCGAACTCCCGCCCCGCTCCCGCGGTGTCATCGGGCTGTTCGAGGAGAACTGCACGGTCTGCATGCTCTGCGCCCGTGAGTGCCCCGACTGGTGCATCTACATCGACTCCCACAAGGAGACGGTGCCGCCCGCCGCCCCCGGCGGACGCGAACGCAGCCGCAACGTCCTCGACCGTTTCGCCATCGACTTCTCCCTCTGCATGTACTGCGGTATCTGCATCGAGGTCTGCCCCTTCGACGCCCTCTTCTGGTCGCCCGAGTTCGAGTACGCGGAGACGGACATCCACGAGCTCACCCACGAGCGGGACAAGCTCCGCGAGTGGATGTGGACCGTGCCGGAGCCGCCAGCGCTCGACCCGGGAGCGGAGGAACCGAAGGAGATCGCCGCCGCCCGCAAGACGGCCGACAAACTCGCCGCCCAGCAAGCTCAGCAGAGTGAGGAGGGAGGAACCCCGTGACGCACGCCATCGCATCGCCCTTGGCCGCAGCCGTCGCCGACCACCCCGGTTTCCTCTCCCCGACCGGCGTCGAGATCGCGTTCGTCCTCGTCGGCCTCGCCACCCTCGGCGCCGCCGTCATCACCGTCACGACCCGGCAGCTGGTGCACGCCGCCCTCTGGCTCGTCGTGGCACTCGGTGGGCTGGCCGTCGAATACCTTCTGCTCACCGCGGAGTTCATCGCCTGGGTGCAGGTACTGATCTACGTCGGTTCCATCGTCGTCCTCCTCCTCTTCGGCCTGATGCTCACCCGGGCCCCCATCGGCCGCTCCCCGGACGCCGACTCCGGTAACCGGTGGATCGCCCTCGGGGTGGCCCTCGCCTCGGCGGCCGCGCTGGTCTGGGTCGTGATGGACGCCTTCCGCACCACCTGGATCGACCTCGAAGGACCGGCCCAGGGCTCCACCGCCGTCACCGGAGCCTTCCTGTTCCGGAACTGGGTCCTCCCCTTCGAGGCGCTCTCCGTCCTGCTGCTCGCCGCCCTCGTCGGCGCCATCGTCCTGTCCCGCAAGCACGACACGGACACCGCAGTTCGACGGGACACCGCAGCTCGGCCGGACACCGCGGTCCGGCCCGCCCTGGACCCGGCCGTCCGACGCGGCAAGGAGGAGCAGAGCTGATGCACCTGGCCTATCCCGCCGTACTCGCCGCCCTCCTCTTCTGCACCGGCCTCTACGGCGTCCTCGCCCGCCGCAACGCGATCCTGGTCCTGATGTCCGTCGAGCTGATGCTCAACGCCGTCAACCTCAACCTCGTCGCCTTCGACGTCTGGCTCCGCGACACGCTCCACTCCGGCCAGGCACTCACCCTCTTCACCATCGCCATCGCCGCCGCCGAGATCGGCATCGGCCTCGCGATCGTCCTCGCCGTCTACCGCAACCACGGCTCCTCCGACATCGACCGGCTCCGCGACACCGCCGAGACCGACGACGCCGAAACAGCACGGAGCACCACGAACGCAGAGGCCACCTCGTGACCACGACGACCCTCGCCGCCCTCGTCCCGCTCCTCCCGTTCCTCGGTGCCGTCGCCGGACTCGCGCTCGGCCGCACCGCCCCCGGCTTCGTCCGCCCCCTGGCCATCCTGCCGACGCTCACCGCAGCCGTCCTCGCCGTGATCGTCGCCGTCCGCCAGGGCGGCGGCCGCGCCATCGACGCCGCGACCCAGCTCACCCCCACCGGGTCCGTCCCCATCGACCTGGCCCTGCACCTGGACGGCTTCGCGGTCCTGGTCGCCGTCCTCGTCGGGCTCGTCGCCACCTGCGTACAGCTCTACTCCACGGCCTACCTCCGCGGCGACGCCCGCTACCCCTCCTACGCGGCCCTGGTCTCCCTCTTCACCTCCGCGATGCTGCTCGTCGTCTACTCCGGCGACCTCATGGTGCTCCTGGTCGGCTGGGAGATCATGGGCATCTGCTCGTACTTCCTCGTCGGCCACTACTGGGAGACCCCTGAGGCCCGCGCGGCCTCCCTCAAGGCCTTCCTCGTCACCAAGCTCGGCGATGTCCCTTTCCTCATCGGCCTGTTCGCCCTGGCCGCCGACACCGGCAGCTTCCGGATCACCAAGATCCTGGCGGCCGTCACCAACGGCGGCCTTGACCACCCCACCCTCATCGCCCTGCTGCTCCTCGCGGGCGTCGCCGGGAAGTCCGCGCAGTTCCCCCTGCACACCTGGCTGCCCGACGCGATGGCCGGCCCCACCCCCGTCTCCGCGCTCATTCACGCCGCGACGATGGTCGCCGCCGGGATCTACTTCGTGGCCCGGATGCTGCCCGTCTTCGCCGCCTCCGGCGCGGCCCTCATCGTCCTCGCCGTGATGGCGGCCGTCACGATGATCGGCTCCGGACTCGCCGCCCTCGCCCAGGACGACATCAAGCGCGTCCTCGCCTACTCGACCATCGGCCAGCTCGGCTACATGTCCGGCGCCCTGGCCGTCGCCGACCGCGGCGCCGCCGTCTTCCACCTGATCTCGCACGGTGCGTTCAAAGCCGTCCTCTTCCTCGCGGCCGGCGTCGTCATCCACGCAGCCGGGACCAACTCACTCGCCGCCATGTCCCGCATGGGCGGCCTCGCGCGCCGGATCCCCGACGCCTACTGGACGATGACCGTCGCCCTCCTCGCGCTCGCCGCCATCCCGCCGTTCGCCGGCTTCTTCTCCAAGGAAGCCGTCCTCGTCGCCGCCGAGCACACCGCGCTGGGGGACCGGACCGTCGCCCCCGCCGCCGCGGGCTGGACGATCCTGATCGCCGGGCTGCTCGCCGCCGTCCTCACCGCCGCCTACGCCACCCGCCTCTGGCTCCTCGCCTTCCGCGGCCGCGGCGCCGAACTCCCCGACCACGGCAGGCAGCCCCTCGCCATGACCTCCGTCCTGTGGATCCTGGCCGTCCCCACCATCGCCTTCGGGCTCACCGTCGGCGCGATCGGCGACTGGTTCGACGGGCACGCCCTCACCCCGTCCCTCACCACGGCCGTCCTCTCCACCGGCGTCGGTCTCGTCGGCGGGCTCGTCACCTACGGGGCCTGGCGCCACACCACGGCGCTCGCCGCCCGCACCCCCATCGGTGCCGTCGCCGCCCACCCCGGCGCCGAACCCGCCCTCGTCGAAGCCGAGGCCATGACGTCCCACACCGCCGCCTACGGCACCATCGCGGACGCCCCCGACCCCGCCGACCCCGGACGCCTTCTGCTGGGGCCGCTCCACCGCCACGCGGTCACCGGCTTCCACCTCGACGCCCTGTACACGGCGCTGTTCGTCCGGCCCGTCCAAGGGGCCGCCCGCCTCGTGCGCTTCCTGGACCGCACGGTCGTCGACACCTACGTCAACGGATCGGGCGCCGTCACCCGCCTCCTCGGCACCGCCGTCCGCCGCGCCCAGACCGGAAACGTGCAGACCTACCTCAGCGCCCTGCTCGCCGGTTCCCTCGTCCTGGCGATCGCCGCCGTCGTCTTCGCCAACGTCAACGCGGGGTCGTGACCGTGATCGATATCAGCCCGTCCGTGATGCAGTTCCTTCTCGCGTTCGTCGTCGTCGTCCCGCTCCTCGGCGCCGTCGCGGCCCTGCTCCCCGCCCCGCCCGGGCTCAAGGGGAAGAACCCCGACCAGGCCGTGCTCCGCCACGGCGTGACCGTGACCGGCGCCGTCCTCATCGCCGCGATCGTCCTGACCGCCGGCTTCGACCACGACCACCCCGCCACGATGCAGGCGATCACCGACATCAGCTGGATCCCGGCACTCGACGTCCGCATCCACCTCGGCATCGACGGCATCTCGCTCCCCCTCCTCCTGCTGACCGCGCTGCTGACCTTCCTCTGCGCGCTGTACAGCTACTTCAAGCTGCCCGCGGGCCCCTCACCGAAGGCGTTCGTCGCCCTCGTCCTCGTCCTGGAATCCGGCACTCTCGCCACCTTCGCCGTCCTCGACCTGCTGCTCTTCTTCCTGGCCTTCGAGATGGTCCTCATCCCGATGTACTTCCTCATCGCCCGCTGGGGCGGTGACCAACGGCGCGCCGCCGCCTGGAAGTTCATCCTCTACACGCTGCTCGGCTCGGTCGTCATGCTGCTGGGCCTGCTCCTCATCGGGCTGACGAGCGGCACCTTCGACATGGTGGCACTCGCCACTGACAACGGCCGCGGCCTCACCACATCCGTGCAGGTCACCGCCGTTCTCGCGATCGGCATCGGCCTCGCCGTGAAGACCCCGATGTGGCCCCTGCACAGCTGGCTCCCCGATGCCCACACCGCCGCCCCGACCGTCGGCTCCGTGCTCCTGGCGGGAGTCCTGCTGAAGATGGGAACGTACGGATTCGTCCGGATCCTGCTCCCCGTCGCCCCGGACGGCATGCGAACCTTCGCGCCCTACCTCGCCGCGTTCGCCGTCGTCGGCATCGTCTACGGGTCGCTCGCCTGCCTGGCTCTCGCCCGTAACGGCGCCAAGGGCGACCTCAAGCGGCTCATCGCGTACTCCTCCGTCGGCCACATGGGCTTCGTGCTCCTCGGCATCGCCACCATGACCCCCACCGGAGTCAACGGCGCGCTCTTCGCCAACATCGCCCACGGACTCATCACCGGCCTGCTGTTCTTCCTGGTCGGCGCCATCAAGGACCGTTACGGCACCGCCGACCTGGACACCCTCGCCGGCGCCACCGGAGCGGCCCTCTACGGCCGGGCCCCCCGCCTCGGCGCCCTGCTCGCCTTCGCCGCCGTCGCCTCGCTCGGCCTGCCCGGACTCGCCGGATTCTGGGGCGAGATGCTCACCCTGTTCGGCGCCTACAGCCCCGCCGAAGGCCTCAGCCGCCCGGCGTTCCGCACCTTCATGGCCATCGGCGCGTTCGGCACCCTGCTCACCGCCGCGTACATGCTCATCGTGGTCCGCCGCGTCTGCATGGGCGAGCACACGCCCCACTCCCAGCTCTCGCCCGGCGCCCGCCCCGAGCGGCCGGCCGACGCGTCCCCGACGGCCACCACCCCGCAGCTCACCGACATCCAGAGCTACGAAGCCGCCGCCTGGACCCCGCTCGCCGCCCTCACCGTCCTCGCCGGACTCTGGCCCGCGGTCCTCCTCGGCCTCACCGACCCTGCCGTGCAGAAGCTCCTCGCAGGAGGCAAGTCGTGACCGCGGACCTCAGCACCCCGGGCGCCCCCACCACGGCGGCCGACACGGCCCCCAGCGTCGTCCAGACCATCGACTGGCTCGCCGTAGCGCCCCCCACCCTCACCGCGCTGGCCGCCCTACTCGTCCTCGTCGCCGACCTCTTCCTCCCCGAGCACCGGAAGAAGCTCCTCGGCTACGGAACCCTCACCGCACTCGCCGCGGCCCTCGCCCTCCTCATCCCGCTGCGCGCCGGAGACCGCTCCACCTTCTGCGTCACCACCGGCGCCCAGGCATGCAGCTACACCGCCGACCACTTCGCCCTGGTCATCCAGGCCCTCGTCCTCGGCGGCGCCTTCCTCACCGCACTGCTCTCCCTCGACGACACGCGCAAGCTCCCGGCGGGCGAGTACTGGTTCCTGCTCCTCGCCTCCGCGGCGGGCGCTGCCCTCCTGCCCGCCGCCCGCGACCTCGCCACCCTCGTCGTCGCCCTGGAAGTGGCCTCGCTGCCCGCCTTCGCCCTCGTGGGCATCAAGCGCGGCGACCGGCGCTCCTCCGAGGCCGCGCTCAAGTTCTTCCTCTCCTCCGTCGTCGCCACCGCCGTCATGCTTCTCGGCGTCAGCTTCGTGTACGCGACCACGGGGACCCTGCACCTCACCGAGATCGCCGCCCACCTGGACGACGTGCCTCCGGTGCTCGACACCCTCGCCGCCACCGGCGTCGTCCTCACCCTCGTCGGCTTCGCCTTCAAGACCGCCGCGGCCCCCTTCCACTTCTGGGTCCCCGACACCTACGTGGGCGCACCTCTCCCGATCGCCGCCTACCTCTCCGTGGTCGGCAAGACCGTCGGATTCTCGGGCCTCATCCTCGTCACGGTCGTCGCGTTCCCTTCTTATGCCGACGTCTGGGGGCCGGCCGTCGCCGTCCTGGCCGCCCTCACCATGACCGTCGGCAACGTCGCGGCCCTCCGCCAGAACACCGGCCGCGCCCGAAGCGCCGTGCGGCTCCTCGCCTGGTCCTCGGTGGCCCAGGCCGGCTATCTGCTCGTCCCGGTCGCCGCCGCCGCGTACGCCGGCGACGAACAGATCGGCTCCACCGTCGCGTACGCCCTCATGTACGCCGTCGTGAACCTCGGCGCCTTCGCCGTCGCGGCCCTGGTGGCCCGTACGAAGCCCGGCAACCGCATCGCCGACTACCAGGGGCTGTACGCCACCCGGCCCCTCGCCGCCCTCACGCTCGGCTTCTTCCTGCTCTGCCTGGCCGGACTGCCGCCCGGCATCATCGGGCTCTTCGCGAAGGTCACCGTCTTCTCGGCGGCCGTCGACGCGGGTCTCGGCTGGCTCGCCGTCGTGATGGCCGTCAACGTCGTGATCGCCCTCTACTACTACCTTCAGTGGACCGCGATCCTCTTCAGGAGCCCGGAAAACCCGGAGACGGCAAGCGGAACACCAGCCTCCGAATCGGCGCGTCGATTCCGGTCTCCCGCCCCGCTCACCACGGCAATCGCCCTCACCGCCCTCGCCGGAATCCTCCTCTCCGGCGCCCCGCAGCTCGTCCTGAGGTTCGCCGCCGTCAACCTCTTCTGACGCGAAAGATCGGTTTGCCCGTGGTCGCCGCCACAGGGCAAGGTCATGGCTGCATACGTCCCCGTACACGACGAAGACGTACGAAATCCATGGAGGAGAGAGCAGTGCTGAACGGGTTCAAGGACTTCATCCTGCGCGGAAACGTCATCTCGATGGCGATCGGTCTCGCCGTCGGAGCAGCCTTCACCGCCGTGGTCACCGGCTTCAGCAACGCCTTCATCACCCCGCTGATCGGCGTCGCCACCCGCGGCACCGGAGACTTCAGCAAGGCCTTCTACGAGGTCGACGGAGTGAAGTTCCCCTACGGCCTCTTCGTCAGCGCCGCGATCGCCTTCCTCATCACCGCCGCGGTCCTCTACTTCTGCGTCGTGGTGCCCATGGCCAAGGTGCAGAACCGCTTCGTCAAGGAGGAGGAAGTCGACATCAAGGCCGCCCTCCGCGACTGCCCGCGCTGCTTCAGCGCGATTCCCGCCGTCGCCTCCCGCTGCGGCCACTGCACCAGCGAGGTCGAGCCCGACCCCGAGGCGCTCTCCCTCGCCAAGCTCCCCGTCCAGCGCTGACGCACGCACGCCCACGCCACCCGTACGGCCCAGTGCCGCGCCGTACGGGCCAGGGGCCCGATCCGGCCGGATCACACCGGAGCGGCCCCGCCCTCCGGGCACACGCACAAGGGAACTAGCTCCCCTCGCCTGGCGTTGACCAGTACGGGAGGCTCCACTGGGGGAGTGGAGCACCACCATGCAAAGGGTTCCCCTGCTGCACCATTTGGAGGGCGTACCGTGCACCGCCGGCACAACGGGCTGAAAACCGCCGTACTCCTCGGGGGCCTGTCCGCACTCATCATCATCATCGGCAGCTTCTTCGGACGTACAGGCCTCGTCATCGCCCTCGTCGTGGCCGTCGGCACCAACGCCTACGCCTACTGGAACAGCGACAAACTGGCCCTGCGGGCCATGCGGGCCCGCCCCGTCAGCGAATTCGAGGCGCCACAGCTCTACCGGATCGTCCGCGAGCTCTCCACCGCCGCCCGCCAGCCGATGCCCCGCCTCTACATCTCGCCGACCCAGGCGCCCAACGCCTTCGCCACCGGCCGCAATCCGCGCAACGCGGCCGTCTGCTGCACCGAGGGCATCCTCAAGATCCTCGACGAACGGGAGCTGCGAGGGGTCCTGGGCCATGAGCTCAGCCACGTCTACAACCGGGACATCCTGATCTCCTCGGTCGCCGGAGCCCTCGCCTCCGTCGTCATGTTCCTGGTCAACTTCGCCTGGCTCATCCCCATCGGCCGCTCCAACGACGACGAAGGCCCCGGCATCCTGGGCATGCTCCTGATCATGATTCTGGGCCCGCTCGCCGCCTCCGTCATCCAGCTCGCCGTCAGCCGCTCCCGCGAGTACGAGGCCGACGCCTCCGGAGCGCAGCTCACCGGGGACCCGCTCGCCCTCGCCAGCGCCCTGCGCAAACTCGACGCAGGAACGAAACAGCTCCCGCTCCCCCCGGAGCCCCGGATCGAGACCGCGAGCCACATGATGATCGCGAATCCCTTCCGCCCGGGACAGGGGATGTCCAAGATGTTCTCCACCCATCCGCCGATGGCGGAGCGCATCGCCCGACTGGAACAGATGGCAGGTCGCCGCCCATGAAAACCATCCTGAACATCATCTGGCTCGTCCTGTGCGGCTTCTGGATGTTCCTCGGCTATCTCCTCGCAGGTGTCCTGCTCTGCATCACCATCATCGGTATCCCCTTCGGCCTGGCCGCCTTCAGGATCGGGGTGTACGCGCTCTGGCCCTTCGGCTACACCGTCGTCGACCGCAGGGACGCCGGATCGCCCTCCTGCGTCGGCAACGTCCTCTGGCTGATCCTCGCCGGATGGTGGCTCGCCCTCGGCCACATCACCACCGGCATCGCCCTCTGCATCACGATCATCGGCATCCCCCTGGGCATCGCCAACTTCAAGCTGATCCCCGTCTCGCTCATGCCCTTCGGCAAGGAGATCGTCCGCACGGACCAGCCCTTCACCGCCCGCTAGGACCGGGAAACGCGGCTGACGAGCCAGGAGTGACCGCGTACGCTTCCCCGCCGTGGACAGGCAACGCACGGACCGACAGCTCCGGGTGATCGCCGAGACGACCCGGATCGCCGACGCGCTCGGCGTGGACCTCTGGCTACGCGGCGGCTGGGCCATGGACTTCTTCCTCGGCTCACCCACCCGCGACCACACGGACATCGACTGGTTCGCCCGGATGCGGGACGCCGAACCGCTCACCGATGAGCTGCTGCGGTCGGGTTGGGCGGCGCTCCCCGGTCCACCCGCCGACCAGCAGCGCGACTTCGGGAAACAGGGCGAGGAGAGCAGCTTCGCCCTGCTGAGCGAGGACGACTGCGGCCATGCGGTGGTCGCGGGCGGCCCCTGGGCCGGCGAACGGTGGCCGGACGGCATGCTCGAAGGCCCGCTCGGCCGTATCGGTCCGACGACCTGTCCGGTCATCAGCCCGGCCGCCCAGATCGAGATCAAGCGGATGACGCCGGTCTGGATCCCCGGCCGCCCGCGCCGGGCCAAGGACGCCGACGACATCCGCGTACTGGAGACGGCCCTACGCGACGGTGGTGGGCCGAACCGGTAGCAGCCTGGCGGCACACCGCGACATGTGCGTGCCCTGCCCCCCGACCTGCCCGTCGGCCCTTTCCGTCCTCGTCCACCGACGGCAGCCCACGCAACCGAACGCACGCTCGTTGCGTCTTGTGTTCCAAGACCGAGCAAAGGGTAGGAGCAGCGACATGAGCATTGTCGGTTGGATCATTCTTGGGCTGCTCGCCGGAGTCATAGCCAAGATCCTGCTCCCGGGCCGCGACCCGGGCGGCATCATCGGGACCACCATCATCGGCGTCGCCGGTGCCTTCGTCGGAGGCTGGCTCTCCAGTCAGTTCCTCGACCGTCCCATCAGCACCGACTTCTACGACACCGCGACCTGGATCGCCGCCATCGCTGGCTCCCTGGTCCTGCTGATCCTCTACCGGCTGCTCTTCGGTAACTCCCGCGAACGCCGCTGACCGCTCCCGGGGCTCAACTCAGCCCGGTCTCCCGCAACGTCACATTCAGCCGGCCCGCCCGCATACCCGCGGCCGGGTCGGCCGATCCCGCGTACACCTTCGGCACCCCGTGGAACGCGAAGCGCGACGGGCCGCCGAAGACGAAGAGATCCCCGGACACCAACTCCACGTCCTTATAAGGCTGCCCGCGACCTTCCGGGTTCCCGAAGCGGAACACACACGTCGCCCCGATGCTCAAAGACACCACAGGAGCGCCCGACCGCTCCTCCTTGTCCTGGTGCATCCCCATCCGCGCCGCGTCGTCATAGAAGTTGATGAGCGCGGTGTCCGGAGTGAACGCCTCCGCCGCGCCCTCGTCCTCGTACGCCTCCGCCACCGCCGCACGCCCCAGCGCGACCAGCCACTGCGGCAAGGCGGCCACCGGGGCGCCGTTCACATCGTCGGCGGTACGCGTGTACCGGTACGGCTGCCAGTGCCACCCCAGGCACACCGTCCGCACGGACATCACACCGCCGCCCGGCAGCACTGTGTGCCGCAACGGAACCGGCCCCCGCGCCCACTCCCGGCACGCCGTCACCAACTCCCGCCGCCGCTCCACCGAGAGCCACTCGGGGACGTGCACGGCACCTGGCGCGACCACCTGCCGGGGCCGCGGAAACAGCCCACCCGAAGCAGCCGGAACCCCACGCGAGGCCATCCGTCACACCACCCTCAGCCGCCGGTCCTCGCAACGCGCTCCACACACGCGGCCCCTTCGAGCCCCAGCAGCAACTGCTTGCGCTCCAGGCCACCCGCGTACCCCCGCAACGCCCCGTCCGCGCCGATCACCCGGTGGCACGGCCGTACGACCAGCAACGGGTTGCGCCCGATCGCCGTCCCCACCGCCCGTACCCCCGCGCCCGAGGCCCCGACCTGCGCGGCGACCTCCCCGTACGACAGCGTCTGCCCGTACGGGATCGACTCCAGCACCTTCCAGACGCGCCGCTGGAACTCCGTCCCCACGCCCTCGGCGAACGGCACATCGAACCGCGTCGACCGCCCCGCGAAGTACGCCTCCACCTGCGCGACGACTCCCGCGAACAGCTCGGGCGCCCGGAGCCAGCCGTCCTGGACGACCGCGCCGCCCTTCTGCCCGGGCACGGACAACGACACCAGCCGCAGCCCCCCGGCCGTGCCGTCCGACTCGCCCACCAGCAGCAACTCGCCCAGCGGACTCGCCACCCGCGTGTACACCGTCGTCACGACCGCTCACTTCCCTTACCGCCGAGGACATCGACCCGGATACCGCACCGCGGATCCGGACCGGTACCGGCCAGTCTGCTCCGCACCCCGTCCCCATCACCGGCGGATTTCGGACATGGAGCCAGGCGCGCCCTCTGAACGCGGAGAGGCACCCCGTCGAAATCGGTCCCGACGGCGTGCCCCTTCTCGCTCACGAATCGTCCTACCGGTAGTTCACGAACTGCACGGCGAAGTCGAAGTCCTGGCCCTTCAGGAGCGCCTGCACGGTCTGCAGGTCGTCGCGGCTCTTCGAGCTGACGCGCAGCTCGTCACCCTGGACCTGCGCCTTGACGCCCTTGGGGCCCTCATCGCGGATGATCTTCGCCACCTTCTTGGCGTTCTCCTGGGAGATGCCTTCCTCGATGGTGGCGAAGATCTTGTACTCCTTGCCGGAGAGCTGCGGCTCACCGGCGTCCAGCGACTTCAGCGAGATGCCCCGCTTGACCAGCTTGGACTGGAAGATGTCGAGGATCGCCTTGACCCGCTCCTCGCCGTTCGCCTCCATCAGGATCTTCTCGCCGGTCCACGAGATCGAGGCACCCGTGCCCTTGAAGTCGTAACGCTGGGAGATCTCCTTGGCGGCCTGGTTGAGGGCGTTGTCGACCTCCTGCCGCTCGACCTTCGAGACGATGTCGAAACTGGAGTCGGCCATGACGTGTGGCTCCTTGCGTCGAATGTGCGTGGGATACAGCGCAAAGCCTAGCCACCGCCGCACCCTCCGGCTGCTGATCAATGAGGTGGCGGAGCACCCCTGGCCATCAGGTATTGTTTACGTCGTCGCCAAGGAGCTCACCAGTGGAGATCCGACGCGTCGTTCGAGGCGGTGTGCCCGAGTGGCCAAAGGGAGCAGACTGTAAATCTGCCGGCTCAGCCTACCCAGGTTCGAACCCTGGCGCCGCCACGCGAACGAAGCCCCCGACCAGTCCTTCTGGTCGGGGGCTTCGTCGTTGTCAGCCACTGCGTCAGTTGCCCGCGACGTCCTTCACGGCCACGGTCACCGGCACATTGCCGGAGATGACTTCGAGGGTCAGGCCCGCCGTCGCCGGAGTGTCCAGCAGCTCCAGGATCGTGGCGGCCACGTCGTCGCGCGGGATCGGCCCGCGGCCCGTCGAGGCGGCGAGGAGGACCTGTCCGTTGCCCGCGTCGTTGGTGAGCATTCCGGGGCGCAGGATCGTCCAGTCGAGCGCGGACCGGGAGCGTACGTCGGCGTCCGCCGCGCCCTTCGCCCTCAGGTAGACGTCGAACACCTCGTCGCCGGGGTGGTCGGGGTCGGCGCCCATGGAGGAGACGACGATGTACCGGCGTACGCCCGCGGCTTGGGCCGCGTCGGCGAACAGGACGGCGGCGCCCCGGTCGACGGAGTCCTTGCGGGCGGTGCCGCTGTTCGGTCCGGCGCCTGCCGCGAAGACGGCCGCGTCGGCACCGCGCAGCACCTCCGCGGTCTCATCGACGGAGGCCGATTCGAGGTCCAGCACGGCGGGTTCGGCGCCGATATCGGTGAGTTCCTGGCTCTGTTGGGGGTTGCGGATGATCCCTACGGCTTCATCCCCGCGTGCGGCGAGCAGCCGCTCCAGCCGCAGTGCGATCTGTCCGTGTCCACCTGCGATGACAATGCGCATACCTCCGACCGTACGCCCGGAGGCCGCCCCGTGCTCAGCTCTTGGGCCCGGCACCGGAGTCGGGTCGTCCCTGACGGGGGAGATCGGGGCCGGCGTCGGTGTCGGAGTCGCAGTACTCGCGTACGGCGCTGGTGCGCGCGACGACCCGGCCGCGGTGGATGACGATCCGGCTGTAGGCGAGGGAGAGCACGGCGGAGAGCCGATCACCGCGTACGGCGAGGAGTTCGGCGGGGAAGCCCGCCTCCACGCGGACGTCGGGCAGGCCGAGGGCGGCGCGCGCGGTGGTGGAGACCATGGCGTAGGCGTGTTCGGCGCGCAGACCGTGCTGCGAGGCGAGGAGGTACGCGGCTTCGAGGGGGTCGCCGCGGCCCACGGGGTTGGCCGTGTCGCGGAGTGCGCCGCTTCCCGCCGCCACGCGTACGCCCGCGGAGCGCAGGAGGCGTACGGGGGCGGTCGTGCGGCGCTCGGATCCGGCGCAGCCGCCCTGGGGGAGGCAGACGACGGTGATGCCGGCGGCGGCCAGCTGGTCGGCGGCGCGGGTCGCGGTCTCCAGGGGGAGGTGGGCGAGGCCGGCGCACGGGCCGAGGGTGACACCGGGGCGCAGACCGCCGGCCATGGCGGCGAGACGGGCGAGGCGGGTCGGGTCGTCGCCGTCGGTGTGCAGGTCGACGGGGCAGCCGTGTTCGGCGGCGACCTCCAGGACGGCCGCGGTGTAGCCGGTGGGGTCGGGGTCCAGGTCGGGGCAGCCGCCGACGACCGCGGCGCCCATCTTCACCGCGTCGCGGAGCATGGCGAGGTTGTCGGCCCCGGCGACGCCGGTGAGGAGGCGGGGGACGGCGACGGCGGTCAGGTCGGCGAGGCCGCGCAGGGCCCGCCGGGTCTGCAGGACGGCCTCCAGCGCGGCGAGGCCCTGGACGTCGCCGATGCGGACGTGGGCGCGCAGGGAGGTGGCCCCGTGGCCGAGCTGGAGGAGGGCGGCCTCGGTGGCGCGGCGCTGGATGTCCTCGGCGCGGTGGGAGGCGGGCCCCGGACCGTCCGGCCCGGTGCTGTCGGCCGTCAGGGCGGTGTCGCTGTGGGCGTGGGGTTCGGCCGGGGCGGGGAGCAGGAGGTAGCCGCGCAGGTCGATGCGGGGGCCCCGGGTGGCGAGGCTGCCCGCGGTGCCGACGGCCTCGATACGGCTGCCGCTGAGGCGTACGTCGACGGCACGGCCGTCGGTGAGGCGGGCGCCTGTCAGGACGAGGGCGGGGGCGGGGTCGGTGGTGGCCGCGTCGGCGCTGTCGGGCGCGTTGTCGTCGGGCCGCCGCGGCTGGCTGTCAGGCATCGCGCTCCTGGGAGGGGTGCAAGATCACACGGAGTGGGTCGAGCCTAGGGGCGTGCGCGGGCGGCTTCCGGGAGGAGCGCAATAGTCGTACCGGTGCGCCTGTGCCGACCCGGGGAGGGGCTCCGTCCGGAAGAGGGCACGGGGTGGATCAAGGCCTGATCAGGGGGTGTGGACGGACCCGGACCGACGGCCCGAGCAGGGTGCCGAAACGGATTTGGGCGATCGGCCGGGGACCGTGTAATGTCTTCCTCGCTCGCCCCAATAGCTCAGTCGGTAGAGCGTCTCCATGGTAAGGAGAAGGTCTGCGGTTCGATTCCGCATTGGGGCTCTGGTGATCGGGAAACCCCGCTTCGGCGGGGGGACTCATCATCAAAGCGGTGTAGCTCAGTCGGTAGAGCAAGCGGCTCATAATCGCTGTGTCACCGGTTCAAGTCCGGTCACCGCTACTAACGGTAGCCGATTGTTGGGTCGGTCCTTCGATCGGCTACTCTTTTATGCGTTCATCCGTCCATCGTCCGTCCAAGGAGCACTCACGTGGCTGCCACCGACGTCCGCCCGAAGATCACGCTGGCCTGCGTGGAGTGCAAGGAGCGGAACTACATCACCAAGAAGAACCGGCGTAACAACCCGGACCGTCTTGAGATGAAGAAGCACTGCCCGCGCTGCAACTCGCACACCGCGCACCGCGAAACGCGCTGAATCAGGCTCGTACACGAGGCCGTCCCCTCTGGGGGCGGCCTCGTGTCGTTGTACGGGGCGCGTCCCCGCAGGGGCGTGCCTCTTATTCGTCTTTCCATCAGGAGGTAGCGAGCTCATGGCGCTCGACCAGTCCTTCGTGGGGCGGACGTATCCGCCCACCCCGGCGTACGAGGTCGGCCGGGAGAAGATCCGCGAGTTCGCCGAGGCGGTGGGTGACAGCCATCCGGCGTACGTCGATGTGGAGGCGGCCCGCGCGCTCGGCCATCCCGATGTGATCGCGCCGCCCACTTTTGTCTTCTCGATCACCTACCGGGCCGCCGGCGAGGTGGTGCAGGACCCGCAGCTGGGCCTGGACTACAGCCGGGTCGTCCACGGCGACCAGAAGTTCTCGTACGTGCGTCCCGTGCGGGCGGGGGACCGGCTGACGGTCACATCCACGATCGAGGCCATCAAGTCCCTCGCGGGCAACGACATCGTGGACATCCGCGGGGATGTGCACGACGAGGCCGGCGAACTGGTGGTCACGGCGCTCACGAAGCTGGTGGCACGCGCCGCCGAGGAGGCGTGATGACGGCGAAGGTCTCTTACGGATCGGTCGAGGTCGGCACGGAGCTGCCCGCACAGTCGTTCCCGGTGACGCGGGCCACGCTCGTGCAGTACGCGGGCGCGTCGGGCGACTTCAACCCGATCCACTGGAACGAGAAGTTCGCGCTCGAGGTCGGGCTGCCGGACGTGATCGCGCACGGCATGTTCACGATGGCCGAGGCGATCCGCGTGGTCACCGACTGGGCCGGGGATCCGGGCGCGGTCGTCGACTACGGCGTGCGGTTCACCAAGCCGGTCGTCGTGCCCAACGACGACAAGGGCGCGCTGATCGAGGTCAGCGGCAAGGTCGCGGCCAAGCTGGACGACAACCTGGTCCGGGTGGACCTGGTGGCCGTGTGCGACGGCAAGAAGGTGCTGGGCATGTCCCGCGCCGTCGTCCGGCTCGCCTGAGGCCCGCGAGGAAGCCGTACGGCCCTCCGGGCCCCGCCTGGAGCCCACGCGCAACCTGTACGGTCCGTGGCCCCGCCCGAGCGGCGGGGGCACGGACCGTACTCTTGTCCCCGTGCAGGAACTCCACGATGCCCCCCTCGCCCCCCTGACCACCTTCCGGCTCGGCGGCCCCGCCACCCGCCTCCTGACGGCCACCACCGACGCCGAGGTGGTCGCAGCCGTCCGCGAGGCCGACGCGAGCGGTACCCCGCTGCTGGTCATCGGCGGCGGGTCCAACCTGGTCATCGGCGACAAGGGCTTCGACGGCACTGCACTGCGGATCGCCACGAAGGGATTCACGCTCTCCGGCACGTCGCTGGAGCTGGCGGCCGGTGAGCCCTGGACCGACGCCGTGGCCCGGACCGTGGAGGCGGGTCTCGCGGGCATCGAGTGCCTGGCCGGAATTCCGGGCTCCGCGGGCGCGACACCCATTCAGAACGTCGGGGCGTACGGCCAGGAGGTGTCCTCCACCATCACGGAGGTCGTCGCCTACGACCGGCACACCCGGGAGACGGTGACCCTTCCGAACGCGGAGTGCTCCTTCTCGTACCGGCACAGTCGCTTCAAGGCCGAACCCGACCGCTTCGTGGTGCTCCGTGTCCGATTCGAGCTGGAAGAGGCAGCCGGTCTCTCCGCGCCCCTCAGGTACCCGGAGACCGCCAGGGCCATGGGCGTCGAGCAGGGCGAGCGCGTTCCCGCCTCTGCCGCCCGGGAAACCGTGCTGCGGCTGCGCGCAGGCAAGGGCATGGTGCTGGACCCGGACGACCACGACACCTGGTCCGCGGGGTCCTTCTTCACCAACCCGATCCTCGACGCGGCCGCGTTCCAGGACTTCGTGGCCCGGGTCCACGAGCGCCTCGGCCCGGACGTGACCCCCCCGGCGTTCCCCGCCGAGGACGGCCGCACCAAGACCTCGGCGGCCTGGCTGATCGACCGGGCCGGCTTCACCAAGGGGTACGGCAGCGGCCCGGCCAGGATCTCCACCAAGCACACCCTCGCCCTCACCAACCGCGGCGAGGCCACCACGGAGGACCTCCTCGCGCTGGCCCGTGAGGTCGTCGCCGGGGTCCACACGGCGTTCGGCGTCACCCTGGTCAACGAGCCGGTGACGGTCGGCGTCTCCCTATAAGCGTGCGCGTGACCCTATGAGGCGGCTCAGTAGGCGACGCCCACGCCCTGCTTCACGGCCGCCGGGTCGTCGATCAGCCCCAGCATCGCGTGCGCCACATCGGCCCGGGAGATGGCCCGGCTGCTGACGGGCGCGCCGCCCACCACCTTGCGGTAGGTGCCCGTGCGCGGCCCGTCCGTCAGCTTCGGAGGCCGTACGGAGGTCCAGTCCGTGGCACTGCGCTCCAGCGCGGCCTCCATCCGCGCCAGGTCCGCGTACAGCTCCGCCAGAACCGCCCCGACCGCCTTGCGCGCCAACCGGTCCACCAAGGGCTCACCTGCCGGTACCGGACCGACCGGCACCGCGCTCACCACCAGCAGCCGGCGCGTCCCCTCGGCCTCCATCGCGTCGATGATCCGCCCGGTCAGCCGCTCGGCGACGCCGTTCGCCTTCCTGCCGCGCGAACCCAGCCCCGAGAGAACAGCGTCCCGCCCCGCCACCGCCGCCCGCGCCACCGCCGGATCGTCCAGCCGGACGACAGCGTGCATCGCCGCGCGATCCAGCGACTCCGGGAGCCGGTCCGGGTCGCGGACCACGGCCGACACCTCGTGGCCCGCCGCCAGCGCCTGCCTCACGAGCTCCTGACCGATGCCGCCGGTCGCTCCGAACACGGTGATTCTCATAGCGCGCCCCCTGGTGGGTGAGTGTTCACTAACCTCTAGGATGGGTGGCTTCCCACCCGAGCGTCAAGATTTCCGGGTCACGGCCTGTTGGAGCACACATGGATCAGAAGCCCGCCCGCGTCCGGATCGTCGACGCGGCGCACGAGCTGATGCTCTCCATCGGCCTCGCCAGGACCACCACCAAGGAGATCGCCAAGGCGGCCGGCTGCTCGGAGGCAGCGCTCTACAAATACTTCTCCGGCAAGGAGGAGCTGTTCGTCACCGTTCTCGCGGAGCGGCTGCCCCGGCTCGGGAACCTCCTCGGAGACCTGCGCGCAGGCGAGGGCAGCGTCGAGGGCAACCTCACCGACATCGCCCGAGTGGCCGCCCTGTTCTACGAGCAGACCTTCCCCATGGCCGCGTCCCTGTACGCCGAACCTCAGCTCAAGCGCCGCCACGAGGAGGGCGTGGGCGGACTGGAAGCCGGGCCCCACCTGCCGATCCGGCAACTCGACGCCTATCTGCGCGCCGAACAGGGCGCGGGCCGGATCCGGGCCGGCGCGGACACCTACGCCGCCGCCTCCCTGCTGCTGGGCGCCTGCGCCCAGCGGGCCTTCGCCTACGCCGCGCTCCCGGGTGGCGAGCCCCCGCAGCCCCTGGACGACTTCGCCGCCTCCATCGCCCGCACCCTGCTGGGCGGGATCAGCTAGCCAGCCAGTCGTCGATCCCCGACAGCAGCTTGTCCCGTACGTCGACGGGCGCCGCCGATCCGCGCACCGACTGGCGGGCCAGCTCGGCCAGCTCCGCGTCGGTGAAGCCGTGGTGGCGGCGGACGAGCTCGTACTGCGCGGCGAGACGTGAACCGAACAGCAGCGGATCGTCCGCGCCCAGCGCCATCGGCACGCCCGCGTCGAACAAGGTGCGCAGGGGTACGTCCGCGGCCTTCTCGTAGACGCCGAGCGCCACATTGGAAGACGGGCAGACCTCACAGGTCACCTGGCGCTCGGCCAGTTGTGCCAGCAGCCGGGGGTCCTCGGCGGCCCGGACCCCGTGGCCGATGCGCGAGGCGTCCAGGTCGTCGAGGCAGTCGCGCACGCTGGAGGGGCCCGCGAGCTCCCCACCGTGCGGGGCCGCCAGCAGACCCCCCTCACGGGCGATGGCGAAGGCCCGGTCGAAGTCGCGGGCCATGCCGCGCCGCTCGTCGTTGGAGAGCCCGAAGCCGACGACGCCCCGGTCCGAGTACCGCACGGCCAGCCGCGCCAGGGTGCGGGCGTCCAGCGGGTGCTTCATCCGGTTGGCGGCGATCACCACGCGCATCCCCAGGCCGGTGTCCCGGGCCGCGCTGTCCACCGCGTCGAGGATGATCTCGATCGCCGGGATCAGTCCGCCGAGCAGCGGGGCGTACGAGGTGGGGTCGACCTGGATCTCCAGCCACCCGGAGCCGTCCGCGACGTCCTCCTGGGCGCTCTCGCGGACCAGGCGGTGGATGTCCTCGGGGGACCGCAGGCAGGACCGGGCGATGTCGTAGAGCCGCTGGAAACGGAACCAGCCGCGCTCGTCGGTCGCCCGCAGTTTCGGCGGCTCACCGCCGGTCAGCGCGTCGGGGAGGTGGACCCCGTACTTGTCGGCGAGTTCGAGCAGGGTGGTGGGCCGCATCGACCCGGTGAAGTGCAGGTGCAGGTGGGCCTTGGGCAACAGACGTACATCACGCTCCATCGGAAGATCCTGCCGCACGGGCGGGCCGCAGCGGAAGCCGCTTTCCTCTTTGGAGTGGGGCTGGGACGAAAAGAGCCCCCGGCCGCCTCGGCCGGGGGCACAATTCCGCGGGCTGTCAGGCCTTGGCCTCGCCCAGCAGCTTCTGGAGCCGGGAGACGCCCTCGATGAGGTCGTCGTCGCCCAGTGCGTAGGAGAGGCGGAGGTAGCCGGGGGTGCCGAAGGCCTCGCCCGGTACGACGGCGACCTCGGCCTCGTCCAGGATCAGGGCGGCGAGCTCGACCGAGTCGGCCGGGCGCTTGCCGCGGATCTCCTTGCCGAGCAGGCCCTTCACCGACGGGTAGGCGTAGAACGCGCCCTCGGGCTCCGGGCAGAGCACGCCGTCGATCTCGTTGAGCATCCGCACGATGAGGTTGCGGCGGCGGTCGAAGGCGGTGCGCATCTCCGCGACGGCGTCCAGCGGGCCGGAGACCGCGGCGAGCGCGGCGACCTGGGCGACGTTGGAGACGTTGGAGGTCGCGTGCGACTGGAGGTTGGTCGCGGCCTTGACGACGTCCTTCGGGCCGATGATCCACCCCACCCGCCAGCCGGTCATCGCGTACGTCTTGGCGACGCCGTTGACGACGATGCACTTGTCGCGCAGCTCGGGCACGATCGCCGGGAGCGAGGTGAACTTCGCGTCGCCGTAGACGAGGTGCTCGTAGATCTCGTCGGTCATGACCCAGAGGCCGTGCTCGACGGCCCAGCGGCCGATCGCCTCGGCGTCGGCCTCGCTGTAGACCGCGCCGGTCGGGTTGGACGGCGAGACGAAGAGGACGACCTTGGTCCGCTCGGTGCGCGCGGCCTCCAGCTGCTCGACGGAGACCCGGTAGCCGGTGGTCTCGTCGGCGACGACCTCGACGGGGACACCGCCGGCGAGACGGATCGACTCGGGGTAGGTGGTCCAGTACGGGGCGGGGACGATGACCTCGTCGCCCGGGTCGAGGATCGCGGCGAAGGCCTCGTAGATGGCCTGCTTGCCGCCGTTGGTCACCAGGATCTGGCTTGCGTCGACCTCGTAGCCGGAGTCCCGCAGGGTCTTCTCTGCGATGGCGGCCTTGAGCTCGGGGAGCCCGCCGGCCGGGGTGTAGCGGTGGTACTTCGGGTTGCGGCAGGCCTCGACCGCGGCATCGACGATGTAGCCGGGGGTGGGGAAGTCGGGCTCGCCGGCACCGAAGCCGATCACCGGGCGCCCGGCGGCCTTGAGAGCCTTGGCCTTGGCGTCGACGGCGAGGGTCGCGGACTCGGAGATCGCACCGATGCGGGCGGAAACCCGGCGCTCGGACGGAGAAGTTGCAGCGCTCATGGGCCCCATGCTCCCAGACCGGAAAACCCGTCGGCACACGGGTTTCAGGGACCGGACAGGACTCGTACGGGAACCGGACAGGACCGGTCGGTAGTTGTCTGTTCGACGCAGAGCCGCCGAGCACGTACACTCACCTGTCGTTGGCCTTCACCAGCCGCACCGTTCCTGCACCCGGGCACCGGGAAAGATGCGGTAGGTTGGTGGAAACCACCAAAGGGTCGTAGCTCAATTGGTAGAGCACTGGTCTCCAAAACCAGCGGTTGGGGGTTCAAGTCCCTCCGGCCCTGCTACACACTCCTTCGCCAGGATGTGTGCGCATGTACGTACTTCATTGCACAGCCGTGCGGCTCCACCGGGCGCGGCACGGCCACGACCCGGAATCAGGTGAGTAGCGTGACGGACGCCGTGGGCTCCATCGACATGCCTGATGCTGAGGATGAATCCCCCGAGTCGAAGAAGAAGACTCGGAAGGGCGGCAAGCGCGGCAAGAAGGGTCCTCTGGGCCGGCTCGCGCTGTTCTACCGCCAGATCGTCGCCGAACTCCGTAAGGTTGTTTGGCCGACTCGCAGCCAGCTGACGACATACACCAGTGTGGTGATTGTGTTCGTCGTTGTCATGATTGGTCTTGTTACCGTTCTTGACACGGGATTCGCGCGGGTCATCAAGTACGTCTTCGGCTGAGCCGGCGGAAGGCGTCCGACCGGCGCCCCCACCGCACGTTCCACCCCTTTGTATCCAGGAAGAAGCAGCCATCGTGTCTGACCCGAACCTGAACGACGCCGTCGAGCCCGAGGCTGGCGCCTTCGAGTCCGCCAAGGACGAGCTCGGCATCGTTGAGGCTGCTGATTCCGAGAAGCCCGATCAGGCCGAGGCCGCTGTTGACGCCGTCGCGGACGAGACGGTCGAGGCGGACGAGGACGCCGCGGTCGCCGAGGACGCGGAAGCCGTCGAGGCCGACGACGAGGCCGAGGCCGAGGCCGACGACGAGAGCACGGACGACGACGAGAGCGCGGACGAGGAAGAGGCCGAGCCGGCCGCCCCCGTCGACCCCGTCACCGCCCTGCGCGAAGAGCTTCGCACCCTGCCCGGCGAGTGGTACGTCATCCACACGTACGCCGGTTACGAGAAGCGCGTGAAGGCCAACCTGGAGCAGCGCGCCGTCTCCCTCAACGTGGAGGAGTTCGTCTATCAGGCCGAGGTGCCTGAAGAGGAAATCGTCCAGATCAAGAACGGCGAGCGCAAGAACGTCCGGCAGAACAAGCTCCCCGGCTACGTGCTGGTGCGCATGGACCTGACGAACGAGTCCTGGGGCGTCGTGCGGAACACTCCGGGCGTCACCGGCTTCGTGGGCAACGCTTACGACCCGTACCCGCTGACCCTGGACGAGATCGTCAAGATGCTCGCCCCGGAGGCCGAGGAGAAGGCCGCCCGCGAGGCCGCCGAGGCCGAGGGCAAGCCGGCTCCGTCCCGCAAGGTCGAGGTCCAGGTGCTCGACTTCGAGGTGGGCGACTCGGTCACCGTCACCGACGGCCCGTTCGCGACGCTGCAGGCCACGATCAACGAGATCAACGCCGACTCGAAGAAGGTCAAGGGCCTCGTCGAGATCTTCGGCCGCGAGACCCCGGTCGAGCTCAGCTTCGACCAGATCCAGAAGAACTAGCGCTTCCGCCGGTTTCTGGACACATGCCTACCCAGCAGGTCAGAGGGGCTTCGCAGCCCGTCTGACCTGCTTGGTTTTTGGTCGCACAGCTATACCCGTTATCGTTGTGCGGTATGCCTCCATCCGGATGACCGGAATCGGCGGCGAAACACTCTCATAGGACCCGGAGAGAGCAATGCCTCCCAAGAAGAAGAAGGTCACGGGGCTTATCAAGCTCCAGATCAACGCCGGTGCGGCGAACCCGGCCCCGCCGGTCGGCCCCGCGCTCGGTCAGCACGGCGTCAACATCATGGAGTTCTGCAAGGCCTACAACGCCGCGACCGAGTCGCAGCGTGGCATGGTCGTGCCGGTGGAGATCACGGTCTACGACGACCGCTCCTTCACCTTCGTCACGAAGACTCCGCCGGCCGCCAAGCTGATCCTCAAGGCCGCGGGTGTGGACAAGGGCTCCGGCGAGCCGCACAAGACCAAGGTCGCCAAGCTGACGGCTGCCCAGGTCCGCGAGATCGCCACGACGAAGCTCCCCGACCTGAACGCCAATGACCTCGACGCCGCGTCGAAGATCATTGCCGGCACCGCCCGTTCCATGGGCATCACGGTCGAAGGCTGATTCAGCCCCGCAACCCCCAGTGGTAGGACCAAGCGCTGGTCCGTACCACGACTCCACACTCTGAAAACACAGGAGTAGAAGTGAAGCGCAGCAAGAACCTCCGCGCTGCGGACGCCAAGATCGACCGGGAGCGTAACTACGCCCCGCTCGAGGCCGTCCGTATCGCCAAGGACACCGCCTCCACGAAGTTCGACAGCACCGTCGAGGTCGCCTTTGCCCTGGGTGTCGACCCGCGCAAGGCCGACCAGATGGTCCGTGGCACCGTGAACCTCCCGCACGGCACCGGTAAGACCGCCCGGGTCCTGGTCTTCGCGACCGGTGACCGTGCTGCGGCCGCGGAAGCCGCTGGAGCCGACATCGTCGGCGCCGACGAGCTCATCGACGAGGTGGCGAAGGGCCGTCTGGACTTCGACGCCGTCGTCGCGACCCCGGACCTCATGGGCAAGGTCGGCCGCCTGGGCCGCGTGCTCGGTCCGCGTGGTCTGATGCCGAACCCGAAGACCGGCACCGTCACCCCCGACGTCGTGAAGGCTGTCAACGACATCAAGGGCGGCAAGATCGAGTTCCGCGTCGACAAGCACTCGAACCTGCACTTCATCATCGGCAAGACCTCGTTCGACGAGACCAAGCTGGTGGAGAACTACGCAGCGGCGCTGGACGAGATCCTCCGTCTGAAGCCGTCCGCCGCCAAGGGCCGCTACATCAAGAAGGCCACGCTGGCCACCACGATGGGCCCCGGCATCCCGCTGGACGCCAACCGCACCCGCAACCTCCTCGTCGAGGAGGACCCGGCCGCCGTCTGAGCCACCGTGCTCACCCGGTAGCCGCGTCGTACGCGTGCACTGTGTGAACGGGCCCCGCACCTTTCGAGGTGCGGGGCCCGTCCTCGTATCCGGAGGAAGAAACCGGGAGCACCGGTGACTGCCGGTGGCCTGTGCCAGTGTGGGACGGGACGGCAGGACGATACGAGGGGTGGACCGGTCGGATGAGGACGAGCACGTTACGGCGCGTGGGTACGGGGGCCGCAGCGGTGGCCCTGATGGCGGTGGCGGCCTGCAGCGGCGGAGGCAGTGGCTCCGGTACGGCGGGGAAGCCGGCCGGGACCGGAGGAGCGGCCGAGGCGAGTTCCGTCGCGGCGCTGCAGCAGATCCGGGAGAAGACCGGCACCGTGCGCTCGGCCCGGATCGAGGGCACCACCGAGATGGGCGACACCGTCTCCATGAAGCAGACGGGGACCATCGGCTGGGCGGACGGTCTCTCGGGCTCGCTGACCATCACGTACACCGGCGGCACCATGGCCGAGGCCCTCAAGCAGGGCGGCGGCGACGGAACGGTCCGGGCCCGCTATCTCAAGGACGAGTACTACGCCAACATGGGCGACGCCTTCGCGGCGAACGTCGGCGGCAAGCACTGGGTCCGGTACGCCTACAAGGACCTCGCGGAGCTCGGCGGGCCCGCGGGCGACGTCCTGGAGGAGCAGGTGCAGAACAGCACCCCCGAGCAGGGCGTGAAGGCTCTGCTGGCCGCAGGGGACGTCAAGAAGGCCGGCCGGGAGGACGTCCGGGGCGTGTCCGCGACGCGCTACTCCGGCACGGTCGACGTGGCGGAGCTGACCGGGCGGAACAGCGCTCTGGACGCCGAGCAGCTCGCAGCCTTCAAGGAGCAGCTCTCCGCCGCCGGTGTCACCACCCAGACCGTCGACATCTGGGTCGACAGGAACGATCTGCTGGTGAAGAAGACCGAGCGCGGCGAGACGGCGGGCGGCGCGTTCAGCTCGACGGTCTTCTACAGCGACTACGGCACGGAGGTCTCCGTGGAGAAGCCGCCGGCCGCCGACACCGTCGACTTCAAGGAGATCCTGAAGCAGCAGGGCGCCGGTCCCTCCTGACCTCCGGCTAAACCTCCCGCACCGGGGCGGGCAGCGCCGGATTTGCCCGGCGCGCCCCCGGTCGCGTACTCTCCACAAGAAGCCAAAGACCGCTGGTCGTCACTGCGCTCTCGCAAGAGGGACAGTGACCGAAGGTTCCGCTAGATCGGACGACCTGCGCAGGTGACTGTGGAACTGCTCCCGGACTCTGTCCGGTCGAGCCGCGCCCTGGCACTTGTGCTGGGGCGTTTCGTCTTTCCCGGCCCCTTCTGAGCGGTCCTCATCACCCGGAAGGAGGCCGACGCTCATGGCAAGGCCCGACAAGGCTGCCGCGGTAGCCGAGCTGACGGACCAGTTCCGCAGCTCGAACGCCGCCGTGCTGACCGAGTACCGGGGTCTCACCGTGGCACAGCTCAAGGAGCTGCGCCGTTCGCTCGGTGAGAACGCCCAGTACGCCGTGGTGAAGAACACGCTGACCAAGATTGCGGCCAACGAGGCCGGGATCGACACGCTGGACGACCTGTTCTCGGGTCCGACGGCGGTTGCCTTCGTCACCGGTGACCCGGTGGAGTCGGCGAAGGGTCTTCGTGACTTCGCCAAGGACAACCCCAACCTCATCATCAAGGGCGGTGTCCTTGACGGTAAGGCGCTGTCCGCCGATGAGATCAAGAAGCTCGCGGACCTCGAGTCCCGCGAGGTTCTGCTCTCCAAGCTGGCCGGTGCTTTCAAGGGCAAGCAGACTCAGGCTGCGCAGCTCTTCCAGGCACTGCCGTCGAAGTTCGTCCGCACCGCGGAAGCGCTTCGCGCCAAGAAGGAAGAGCAGGGCGGTGCCGGTACTCCGGCTCCCGCCGAGGCCGCCGAGTAATTTCGCTCAGCGGTCCAGCGGGCTCCACGTACGCCCGCCGACATATACATCCGGCACCTGCCGAATAGTGGAAGGACGCCTATCATGGCGAAGCTGTCCCAGGACGACCTGCTCGCGCAGTTCGAGGGCATGACCCTCATCGAGCTCTCCGAGTTCGTCAAGGCCTTCGAGGAGAAGTTCGACGTCACCGCCGCCGCGGCCGTCGCCGTCGCCGGTCCGGCCGGCCCGGGCGCCGTTGCCGACGCCCCGGAGGAGCAGGACGAGTTCGACGTCATCCTCACCGGTGCCGGCGAGAAGAAGATCCAGGTCATCAAGGTCGTGCGTGAGCTGACCTCGCTGGGTCTCAAGGAGGCCAAGGACCTCGTCGACGGCACCCCGAAGCCGGTCCTCGAGAAGGTCGCCAAGGAGGCCGCCGACAAGGCTGCCGAGTCCCTCAAGGCCGCCGGCGCTTCCGTCGAGGTCAAGTGACTTCGAGAGTCCTCTGACTCTCCCGAGGCTGTCCCCGCCGTAAGGCGGTGACGTCACCTCACCGAAGGGCGATCACCCATCCGGGTGGTCGCCCTTCGGCGTACCCGTGGCGGCTGCCTTGAACTTCCGCCGGTGACGAGTAGGGTGATCTTCGCCGTGCGCCTCTCGCGGGGCGCCCAGGGGCCTCCTGCGGGCCTTGCGGGGGCGGCCGGGGAGAGCTCCTGGGGCCCGTCCCGACCCGGTGGGTCTTGACGAACGGCACGCGGCGCGCAATTCTCAGGACGCGTCATCACTTCGATCCGTATCCGAGGCATGGATCGAGAGTGAAGAGGGCAGTAAAGAAGAGCGCACCCCGCGCGAGGGCCAGACACATAGGTAGTTGAGAACAGCTGTTGAGAGCAACGTGGGTCTCTGAGAACCCCGACTGGACATCAGTGTGCCGCTTGGCTACACTGACCCTTTGCGCTGCCTGTTAGCTGCCTCCTGCCCGTCACCAGGGGCATACCCACGCTATGAGCATCGATGACTGAATCCTCTCCGAGGCGACCCTTTCGGGTCGACTCGGGACGATGTGTCTCTTTGTCCAATGTGGGACCGGTACGCGCGTAGTGAGTCCGAGCCCTCGGAAGGACCCCCTCTTGGCCGCCTCGCGCAACGCCTCGACCGCGAATACGAACAACGGTGCCAGCACCGCCCCGCTGCGCATCTCCTTTGCAAAGATCAAGGAGCCCCTCGAGGTTCCGAACCTCCTCGCGCTGCAGACCGAGAGCTTTGACTGGCTCCTCGGTAACGCCGCCTGGAAGGCTCGCGTCGAGGCTGCTCTGGACAGTGGACAGGACGTCCCCACCAAGTCCGGCCTGGAGGAGATCTTCGAGGAGATCTCACCGATCGAGGACTTCTCCGGGTCGATGTCGCTTACGTTCCGCGACCACCGCTTCGAGCCCCCGAAGAACTCGATCGACGAGTGCAAGGAGCGCGACTTCACGTTCGCCGCGCCGCTCTTCGTCACGGCCGAGTTCACCAACAACGAGACCGGCGAGATCAAGTCCCAGACGGTCTTCATGGGCGATTTCCCGCTCATGACCAACAAGGGCACCTTCGTCATCAACGGCACCGAGCGTGTCGTCGTGTCGCAGCTGGTCCGCTCGCCGGGTGTCTACTTCGACTCCTCCATCGACAAGACGTCCGACAAGGACATCTTCTCCGCCAAGATCATCCCTTCCCGGGGTGCCTGGCTGGAGATGGAGATCGACAAGCGCGACATGGTCGGTGTCCGTATCGACCGCAAGCGCAAGCAGTCCGTCACCGTCCTCCTCAAGGCTCTCGGCTGGACGACCGAGCAGATCCTCGAAGAGTTCGGCGAGTACGAGTCCATGCGCGCCACCCTGGAGAAGGACCACACCCAGGGCCAGGACGACGCGCTGCTCGACATCTACCGCAAGCTGCGCCCCGGCGAGCCGCCGACCCGCGAAGCCGCTCAGACGCTGCTCGAGAACCTCTACTTCAACCCGAAGCGCTACGACCTCGCGAAGGTCGGCCGCTACAAGGTGAACAAGAAGCTCGGCGCCGATGAGCCGCTGGACGCCGGAGTCCTCACCAGCGACGACGTCATCGCGACCATCAAGTACCTGGTCAAGCTGCACGCCGGTGAGACCGAGACGACCGGTGAGTCGGGCCGGGAGATCGTCGTCGAGACCGACGACATCGACCACTTCGGCAACCGTCGTCTGCGTAACGTCGGCGAGCTCATCCAGAACCAGGTCCGTACGGGCCTGGCGCGGATGGAGCGCGTCGTGCGTGAGCGCATGACGACCCAGGACGTCGAGGCGATCACGCCGCAGACCCTGATCAACATCCGGCCGGTCGTCGCCTCCATCAAGGAGTTCTTCGGCACCAGCCAGCTGTCGCAGTTCATGGACCAGAACAACCCGCTGTCGGGTCTCACCCACAAGCGCCGTCTGTCGGCGCTTGGCCCGGGTGGTCTCTCCCGTGAGCGGGCCGGCTTCGAGGTCCGTGACGTGCACCCGTCCCACTACGGGCGCATGTGTCCGATCGAGACCCCTGAAGGCCCGAACATCGGCCTGATCGGTTCGCTCGCCTCGTACGGCCGCGTCAACGCGTTCGGCTTCATCGAGACGCCGTACCGCAAGGTCGTCGACGGCCAGGTCACCGACGACGTCGACTACATCACGGCCGACGAGGAGGACCGCTTCGTCATCGCCCAGGCGAACGCGATCCTCTCCGACGAGCTGCGCTTCACCGAGCCCCGCGTCCTGGTCCGCCGTCGTGGCGGAGAGGTCGACTACGTGCCCGGCACGGACGTCGACTACATGGACGTCTCGCCGCGCCAGATGGTGTCCGTCGCCACCGCGATGATCCCGTTCCTGGAGCACGACGACGCCAACCGTGCCCTCATGGGCGCGAACATGATGCGCCAGGCGGTGCCGCTCATCAAGTCCGAGGCCCCGCTCGTGGGCACCGGCATGGAGTACCGCTGCGCCACCGACGCCGGTGACGTGCTCAAGGCCGAGAAGGACGGTGTGGTCCAGGAGGTCTCCGCGGACTACATCACCGTCACGAACGACGACGGCACGTACACCACGTACCGCATCGCCAAGTTCATGCGCTCCAACCAGGGCACCTCGGTGAACCAGAAGGTCGTCGTCTCCGAGGGCGACCGGGTCATCGCGGAGCAGGTCCTCGCCGACGGTCCGGCCACCGAGAACGGTGAGATGGCCCTCGGCAAGAACCTCCTCGTGGCGTTCATGCCGTGGGAGGGTCACAACTACGAGGACGCGATCATCCTGTCGCAGCGCCTCGTGCAGGACGACGTCCTCTCCTCGATCCACATCGAGGAGCACGAGGTCGACGCCCGTGACACCAAGCTCGGCCCGGAGGAGATCACCCGGGACATCCCGAACGTCTCCGAAGAGGTTCTCGCCGACCTCGACGAGCGCGGCATCATCCGCATCGGTGCCGAGGTCGTCGCCGGTGACATCCTCGTCGGCAAGGTCACTCCCAAGGGTGAGACCGAGCTGACCCCCGAGGAGCGCCTGCTCCGCGCGATCTTCGGTGAGAAGGCGCGCGAGGTGCGCGACACCTCGCTGAAGGTGCCGCACGGTGAGATCGGCAAGGTCATCGGCGTCCGCGTCTTCGACCGCGAAGAGGGCGACGAGCTGCCGCCGGGCGTGAACCAGCTGGTCCGCGTCTACGTCGCGCAGAAGCGCAAGATCACCGATGGTGACAAGCTCGCCGGCCGTCACGGCAACAAGGGCGTCATCTCGAAGATCCTGCCGATCGAGGACATGCCGTTCCTGGAGGACGGCACCCCGGTCGACATCATCCTCAACCCGCTGGGTGTCCCGTCCCGAATGAACCCGGGACAGGTCCTGGAGATCCACCTCGGCTGGCTCGCCAGCCGCGGCTGGGACGTCTCCGGCCTCGGTGACGAGTGGGCCAAGCGCCTGCAGTCCATCGGCGCCGACCAGGTCCCCCCGGGCACCAACGTCGCCACGCCCGTCTTCGACGGTGCGCGCGAGGACGAGATCTCCGGCCTCTTCCAGGCCACGATCCCCAACCGCGACGGCGACCGCCTGGTGCAGCCCTCCGGCAAGGCCCAGCTCTACGACGGCCGCTCCGGCGAGCCGTTCCCGGAGCCGGTCTCGGTCGGGTTCATGTACATCCTCAAGCTCCACCACCTGGTCGACGACAAGCTGCACGCGCGTTCGACCGGTCCGTACTCCATGATCACCCAGCAGCCGCTGGGTGGTAAGGCTCAGTTCGGTGGACAGCGCTTCGGTGAGATGGAGGTGTGGGCGCTGGAGGCATACGGCGCCGCGTACGCACTTCAGGAGCTGCTGACGATCAAGTCCGACGACGTGACCGGCCGCGTGAAGGTCTACGAGGCCATCGTCAAGGGCGAGAACATCCCCGAGCCGGGCATCCCTGAGTCCTTCAAGGTGCTCATCAAGGAAATGCAGTCGCTCTGCCTCAACGTGGAGGTGCTCTCCTCGGACGGCATGTCCATCGAGATGCGCGACACGGACGAGGACGTCTTCCGCGCAGCGGAGGAGCTCGGTATCGACCTGTCCCGGCGAGAGCCGAGCAGCGTCGAAGAGGTCTGACGGGTTCGCCGGCCGGATCCCTGTGATCCGGCCGGCTCTCCCCGGACCCGTTCAGACCATTGCTGAAGTGCCCCGATTTCTCGCTTCCGAGCGAGGGGGCTCGAACCCCCGAAAGAGGGATTGACGACAAGTGCTCGACGTCAACTTCTTCGACGAGCTGCGGATCGGCCTTGCCACCGCGGACGACATCCGGACCTGGTCCCACGGCGAAGTGAAGAAGCCGGAGACCATCAACTACCGCACGCTCAAGCCTGAGAAGGACGGACTCTTCTGCGAGAAGATCTTCGGTCCGACCCGGGACTGGGAGTGCTACTGCGGCAAGTACAAGCGTGTCCGCTTCAAGGGCATCATCTGTGAGCGCTGCGGCGTCGAGGTCACTCGCGCCAAGGTGCGTCGTGAGCGGATGGGCCACATCGAGCTTGCCGCTCCCGTCACCCACATCTGGTACTTCAAGGGCGTCCCGTCGCGCCTCGGATACCTGCTGGACCTCGCGCCGAAGGACCTCGAAAAGGTCATCTACTTCGCCGCGTACATGATCACGTTCGTGGACGAGGAGCGTCGTACCCGCGACCTGCCGTCCCTGGAGGCGCACGTCTCCGTCGAGCGTCAGCAGACCGAGAACCGCCGCGACTCCGACCTGGAGGCCCGCGCCAAGAAGCTCGAGACCGACCTGGCCGAGCTGGAGGCCGAGGGCGCCAAGGCCGACGTGCGCCGCAAGGTGCGCGAAGGTGCCGAGCGTGAGATGAAGCAGCTGCGTGACCGTGCGCAGCGCGAGATCGACCGTCTCGACGAGGTGTGGAGCCGCTTCAAGAACCTCAAGGTCCAGGACCTGGAGGGCGACGAGCTGCTCTACCGCGAGCTGCGTGACCGCTTCGGCACGTACTTCGACGGCTGCATGGGCGCCGCCGCGCTGCAGAAGCGGCTGGAGTCCTTCGACCTCAACGAGGAGGCCGAGCGCCTCCGCGAGATCATCCGTACCGGTAAGGGCCAGAAGAAGACCCGTGCGCTCAAGCGCCTCAAGGTCGTCTCCGCGTTCCTGCAGACCAGCAACAAGCCCAAGGGCATGGTGCTCGACTGCGTGCCGGTCATCCCGCCGGACCTGCGTCCGATGGTGCAGCTGGACGGTGGCCGCTTCGCGACCTCCGACCTGAACGACCTGTACCGCCGTGTGATCAACCGCAACAACCGCCTCAAGCGTCTCCTTGACCTCGGTGCCCCCGAGATCATCGTGAACAACGAGAAGCGGATGCTGCAGGAGGCCGTCGACGCGCTGTTCGACAACGGCCGCCGCGGTCGCCCGGTCACCGGTCCCGGTAACCGCCCGCTGAAGTCCCTGAGCGACATGCTCAAGGGCAAGCAGGGCCGTTTCCGTCAGAACCTGCTCGGCAAGCGCGTGGACTACTCCGCGCGTTCCGTCATCGTCGTCGGCCCGCAGCTCAAGCTGCACCAGTGCGGTCTGCCGAAGGCCATGGCGCTGGAGCTCTTCAAGCCGTTCGTGATGAAGCGCCTGGTGGACCTGAACCACGCGCAGAACATCAAGTCGGCCAAGCGCATGGTCGAGCGTGGCCGCACCGTCGTGTACGACGTCCTCGAAGAGGTCATCGCCGAGCACCCGGTGCTGCTGAACCGTGCGCCCACCCTGCACCGCCTCGGCATCCAGGCCTTCGAGCCGCAGCTGGTCGAGGGCAAGGCCATCCAGATCCACCCGCTCGTCTGCACCGCGTTCAACGCGGACTTCGACGGTGACCAGATGGCCGTGCACCTGCCGCTCTCCGCGGAGGCGCAGGCCGAGGCCCGCATCCTGATGCTGTCCTCGAACAACATCCTGAAGCCGGCCGACGGTCGTCCCGTCACCATGCCGACCCAGGACATGGTGCTGGGGCTGTTCTTCCTCACCACCGACGGCGAGCTCCGTGACACCAAGGGCGAGGGCCGCGCGTTCGGCTCCACGGCCGAGGCGATCATGGCGTTCGACGCCGGCGAGCTGGCACTCCAGTCCACCGTCGACATCCGCTTCCCGGTGGGCACCATCCCGCCGCGTGGCTGGGTGCCGCCGGTCGCCGAGGAGGGCGAGCCCGAGTACCAGCCGGGTGACACCTTCCGGCTGCGGACCAGCCTGGGCCGTGCGCTCTTCAACGAGCTGCTGCCCGAGGACTACCCGTTCGTCGACTACTCGGTGGGCAAGAAGCAGCTCTCCGAGATCGTCAACGACCTGGCCGAGCGCTACCCCAAGGTCATCGTGGCGGCGACGCTCGACAACCTGAAGGCGGCGGGCTTCCACTGGGCGACCCGTTCGGGCGTCACCGTGGCCATCTCCGACATCGTCGTGCCCGAGGCCAAGAAGGCCATCGTCAAGGGCTACGAGGACCAGGACGAGAAGGTCCAGAAGCAGTACGAGCGCGGTCTGATCACCAAGGACGAGCGCACGCAGGAGCTCATCGCGATCTGGACCAAGGCGACCAACGAGGTTGCCGAGGCGATGAACGCGAACTTCCCCAAGACCAACCCCATCTTCATGATGGTTGACTCGGGTGCCCGAGGAAACATGATGCAGATGCGGCAGATCGCCGGTATGCGTGGTCTGGTGTCGAACGCGAAGAACGAGACCATCCCGCGTCCGATCAAGGCGTCCTTCCGTGAGGGCCTCACCGTTCTGGAGTACTTCATCTCCACGCACGGTGCCCGTAAGGGTCTGGCGGACACCGCCCTGCGTACCGCCGACTCGGGTTACCTGACCCGTCGTCTGGTGGACGTCTCGCAGGACGTGATCATCCGCGAGGAGGACTGCGGCACCGACCGCGGCCTCAAGCTGAAGATCGCGGTCAAGGGCGCCGACGGCGTGCTCCGCAAGACGGAGGACGTCGAGACCTCGGTCTACGCCCGCATGCTCGCCGAGGACGTCGTGGTGGACGGCAAGGTCATCGCGCCTGCCAACGTCGACCTCGGTGACGTCCTGATCGACGCCCTGGTGGGCGCCGGCGTCGAGGAGGTCAAGACCCGCTCGGTCCTGACCTGTGAGTCCGCGGTCGGCACCTGTGCCTTCTGCTACGGACGCTCGCTCGCCACCGGCAAGCTGGTCGACATCGGTGAGGCGGTCGGCATCATCGCCGCCCAGTCCATCGGTGAGCCCGGTACCCAGCTGACGATGCGTACCTTCCACACCGGTGGTGTGGCCGGTGACGACATCACCCAGGGTCTGCCCCGAGTCGTCGAGCTCTTCGAAGCCCGTACGCCGAAGGGTGTCGCCCCGATCTCCGAGGCCAAGGGCCGCGTGCGGATCGAGGAGACCGAGAAGACCAAGAAGCTCGTCGTCACCCCGGACGACGGCAGCGACGAGACGGCGTTCCCGATCTCGAAGCGTGCCCGTCTTCTCGTGGGCGAGGGCGACCCGGTCGAGGTGGGCCAGAAGCTCACCGTCGGTGCCACCAACCCGCACGACGTGCTGCGCATCCTCGGCCAGCGTGCGGTCCAGGTCCACCTGGTCGGCGAAGTCCAGAGGGTCTACAACTCGCAGGGCGTGTCGATCCACGACAAGCACATCGAGATCATCATCCGGCAGATGCTCCGCCGTGTGACGATCATCGAGTCCGGCGACGCGGAGCTGCTTCCGGGCGAGCTGGTCGAGCGGTCGAAGTTCGAGACCGAGAACCGTCGTGTGGTCACCGAGGGCGGTCACCCCGCCTCCGGCCGTCCGCAGCTGATGGGTATCACCAAGGCCTCGCTCGCCACCGAGTCGTGGCTGTCGGCGGCGTCCTTCCAGGAGACGACCAGGGTTCTGACCGACGCGGCGATCAACGCCAAGTCGGACTCCCTGATCGGCCTCAAGGAGAACGTCATCATCGGTAAGCTCATCCCGGCCGGTACGGGTCTGTCCCGCTACCGCAACATCCGGGTCGAGCCGACCGAGGAGGCCAAGGCCGCGATGTACTCGGCCGTCGGCTACGACGACATCGACTACTCGCCGTTCGGCACCGGCTCCGGCCAGGCCGTCCCGCTGGAGGACTACGACTACGGTCCGTACAACCAGTAAGCGAGTGCTCGTCGCTTGAACGCCTGAGGGCGGTCACCCCATTTACGTCAGGGGGTGGCCGCCCTTCGGCGTGTGCGGGGCCGGTTCGGGTTCAGCGGAGCGTCTCCCATACGGCGATGGCGACCCCGGCCGTCGCGGTGAGCGCGGCGATGCTCGCCAGCGGCCAGCGGGAACGTTCCAGGAGGTCCAGGCGGGCCTCGTGGTCGGCGAGCTGTTTGTCGGTCTGGTCGCTCCGCTGCACCAGTAGGGCCAGCTGCCCGTCGGCGCGGGCGAAGCCGGCCTCCAGGCTGCCGCGCATCCGCTCCAGCTCCAGGGCGACGGCCACCGGGTTGTTCGGGTCGGTATCGGTCATGGGCGGCCCTCCGGCGGTTCGGTGCGCAGCCAGTGCGGCAGCAGGGCCTGGACGCCCGGCAGGGCCATCACCCGGGTCACCGCGCCCGCGACGGCCAGGGCCCCGGCGACCCGGGGCAGGGTCGCGGGGACGCCGGACGCGTCCACGAGTGCGGGCAGGAGCACGACAAGGGCGAGGGCCGTCTGCAGGACGGTACGGGCGGTACGCCGGGCGGCGTCGGACATGGCAGGCTCCTCACTCGGTTTACGGCACCTTCGCGGTGTACGGGACCTTCAGCGCGTTCCAGGACGTGCGGCCCGGCCGGCCGTCGGCCTCCGAGCCCCGGAAGCCGAGCTTGCGCTGCCAGGCGGCGTACGAGCGGCGGTCGGCCTCGGTCCAGCGGGGGCCGGGGCCGACGGCGTACGTCCCACAGCCCTCGGCGGCCAGCCGGCGGCCCATCGCGGTGATGACGGGGGAGCTGGGGCGGGCGGTGAAGAAGGAGGCGCCGGGGAAGGGCTGGTAGCGGGAGGTGGTGGGGCTGGTGGGGGCGGTGGGGTTGCTGGGCTTCGGGGGCTGGGCGGGCTTGGACGGTTTGGATGGCTGGGTGGGCCTCGTGGGCTTGGTGGGCTTGGTGGGTGGCTTGGCCGGGGCGGCCAGGCGGGTCGTGACGCGGGTGCGCATCGACGGCATGGTGAAGCCGCGCGGGTCGATCTTCGCGGCCGACCACTCGGAGTGGCCGATGACGGAGCGGGCGCTCCAGCCGTGGGCCCGGCAGATCGCCGCCGACGCGCGTTCGATCGCGTCGAGCTGGGCGGTGGGCCAGGGATCGCGGCCGTTGCCGAGGTTGACGCACTCGAAGCCGTAGAAGCGGGCGTTGCCGTCGACGGCGCCGGTGCTGCCGTCGTGGGCGCGCGGGGCGGGCGGCCGGTCGCCGTAGTCCTTGGCGGTGACGCGGCGGAGGATGGCCGGGTCGCCGCCGCCCGCGTGGTTGGCGCGCCCGGCCGAGATCAGGTGGACGGTGCCGGCCTTGTCGATCACGCCGTGGCAGAGCGGGCCGGGCAGGGCTGCGTATCCGTCGCGGCAGAGGGCGACGGAGGCCGCGCTTCCGCTGCTGACGGTGTGGTGGATCATCACCCCGTTCACGGGGCCCCAGGCGCCCTTGTGGTTGCGGTGGTGGGTGCGCCAGCCCGGGTGCTCGACGACGGTGACGCCTTCGGCGTGCAGCGCGGCGAGCAGCCGGTCGGCGGTGAGTGGTGTGGCCACGGGTGGCGGTCCTTCCGGTGTACGGGAACGGGTACGGGGGCGGGCACGGCGGAGCCCCGTACCGGAGGGGGCGTGTCCGGTACGGGGCTCGGGGTCTCGGGGTGCGGCGGGTCAGGAGGCGAGAGCGGCCCAGATCGCGTTGGAGTCGGCGGTGATGTTGGCCGTGTTGAAGGAAAGGGGCAGGGAGGTCTGGCCGGTGGCGTTGAGGCGGCCGTGCCGGATGAAGGCGTTCGGCATCCGGGCGCTGCCGCCCGGGGACTGGCCGACGCTGGAGCCGCGCAGGAAGGCGGGGCCGGTGTTGCTGGGGTTGGGGCCGTTGACCACCAGGGCCACCCAGTAGTTGCCCGGGGCCGCGGTGTAGGCCGTGGTGAGCGGGCAGATCAGGGTCTTGCCCTCGGTGGCGGAGAGCAGGGTGTTCAGCGGGGCGGTCAGTCCGGCGCGGGCCCCGGCGTTGGTGTAGAGGCCGGCGAAGGAGGCCGGGCCCAGGGTGTTGCCGACGTAGCCGGGGACGTAGAAGGCGATGTTCCGTACGGTCGTCTGCGCGTGCAGCGGGACGCCGATCAGGTAGACCCAGCCGTTGATGCAGTACTGCGGGGTGGTGGCGGAGCCGCACGCCGGGTCGAAGGCCCATCCGGAGAACCCCACGGCGGACGGGGACCAGCTGCCCGCCGAGGAGACCGCGTCCACGTAGCCGCGGCGGGTCAGCTGGTCGGGGGTGGTGGGGGTGACGGTGGCGAGCGGCGGGGCGGCGAAGGGCTTCGTGCCCTGGACGGTCTGGTCGCCGCTGAGCAGTACAGCGTCGCCGCTCGCCACTGCCGAGACATCGGCGGCGGTCAGGACGACGGGGCCTGTGCGGCCGTTGACCGAGGTGACGGGGGAGCCGTCGACGGCCAGGTAGCGGGCGTCTCCGGCGGCCGGGGAGAGGGCGCCGACGTCGGTGGCGGCGAGGGTCACGTTGCCGGTCTTGCCGTTGACGGAGGCCACGGCGCCGCCGCCGGCCGGGAGTTGGGCGGCCGGGACGAGGCCGTCGGCGCCGAGGGTGGCTACGCCGCCGGGGCCCATGAACTCAGGCGTCTTGTACCAGCGGCGGTCCGGCTTCCACTGGGGCTCGCCCGCTTTCTCGACCTCGGCGGTGATCAGGTTCTTGAGGGAAGTCTCAAAAGCCTTGTCATTTCCTTTGGATTCCGCATCCTTTTTACTCTGCTGCTGAGTCAGGAAGGAGAACTGCTCCTTGTCGACCTTCTTCTGGATTTCACCGGCGAGTTGGGTGTCCCTTGCGTCCAGATCCGCTTTCAGTTGCTTTATCTGTTCCTCGGGATTGGCCATTGCTTTCCCGGCCCTTCTGGTAGAGTCCGCCGAATGAGCGAATCAGTCGTGGGCGACAGGGGGACGCGCCGATTCGGCCCTTGGCGTTCCGTCACGCGGTGGCCTTTCTGGGGATATTTATCCAGTTCTGGGGAGTTACGCTCCTCGTAGAGCTATTCAGCAGGGTGGGCGACCTGGGGATTTGCGGAACCCGGGCGGGCGTTGCCTGCCCGGAAGGTTCCGCGCTGCTTGGGCTCGGCGCTCCGGCCTTCCTGGCCGGCATTTTCGTGCTTGGCCACCTGGATCAGAGGGATGGCTGGTCGGGGCCTGTCGGGGTTTTCAGTTTCCTTTCCTACATCTACGCGAGCGGAGGCATCGGTGTCGCCTTCGTGTGGAATGTCTTTGATTCGGACAGTGTCATCTGGGCAGCTCTCTCCGGTCTGATCGCGATTCTTCCCCTGTGGGTTTTCGTGGTACTGGTCAAGGGATTCTTCACCGGATTCCTGGATGACGGCCCGCAGAAATGGATCAAGGGTCATTTCTAGATTCTGGAGCGCCTGCCGCAGTCGAAGAGGGAACGTCGGAAGCTGCTGCGAACCAGGGGAACGGAGCGCCGCCGCTCGCGCAACGGCCTGCTGGTTCCCGAAACGCGTCAGGAGAAAGTGCACTGGGCCCTGTTCACGGTGGAATCCCTGGTGGCGCTGGCCGGTGGGCTGTCCGCCGCCGTCCTCTTCATCGGTTTCGTGTCCTGAAGCCGGCCGTTCGACCGGATTCGGCGGGATCAGGTGAAGAAGCGCTGGAGGTCGGCGCGGCTCGGCGCCGCCGCGGCCTCCACTGCTGACGACTCCTCGGCCTCGTCCCCCCGGCCGCGGCACCGGAACCGGCGCTTCCGGCGGCTCGGCGTCCTCGTCGGTGTTGACCGAGGCGAACATCCAGTTGGCGGCGGCGAGATGGTCCACGGCCGCGGCGAGCAGATAGTCGGAGACGGTCCACTCCGACGCCTCGCCGTGGAGCTCCTGGGCGACGGCGCTGTCGCGCGGCATGTGCTTGACCAGCACCGCGAGCCGGCGTGAGGTCAGCCGGCCGCGGTGCCAGTCCAGCAGGTCGATGCCGTAGTGCCTCAGCAGGTCGGCTTCGAGGGCCTCGGCGTGTTCGGTGACGAACGCGTCGAGGCTCAGCCTTCCCCCAGGCCGAGCCCGGTCTCCTTGCCGTACGCCTCCAGGAGCGCGGCGATGTCCTGCATGGTGATCTCGTGCTGTGCGAAGCGGCCGAACTGCTCCTCGCCGAGCAGGAGTCGCAGCAGCCCGTCCACGTCGTTGTCGTCCAGCGAGCGCAGCGCGGTGGCGGTGGCGCGGGTCAGCTCGGTGGGCAGTTCGAAGGTGTCGTCGTCCAGGTCGAAGGACCAGGTGCGGCCGAGCGCCTCCAGGCGCTGGGCGCGCGCCGCGTTCACGTCGAAGGAAGCCATGCGGGTGTCTCCGTTTCAGGTTTCGGGGGCGGGAAGGAGCCGGGGCGGGACCGGGCTGAACCGGCCCCGCCCCGGCGGGTGTTACGGGTGTTACGGGGCCGGGATCGTCGGCACCGTGTAGGCCGCGTCCTTCATGACGAAGGTGGCCAGCGCCTGGCCGTCGCCCGGCGACAGGGCGGTGAAGGTGACGCCGAGCTGCGCGGCCGCCTTCCGGGCGAGCTTGATGTCGTCGGTGGCGGTCACCTGGCCACGCGGGATGACGAAGCGGTACGTGACCTCCGAGCCGTCGGTGAACTCCAGGCCGAGGGCCCGCTCGTCGAAGGTCGGCCCGTCCGGCACGTCGAACTGGAAGACGTTCGAGGAGTCCCCGTCCTTGCGGATGTCCGTGGACTTGCCGCCGAGGAAGAACGGCAGCGTGTCCTCGTTGAACTGGAGCATCGCGAACTTCAGCGTCAGGTCGCGGTCCGCGTAGACGAACCGGGCCGGGCTGATGGACTGCCACGTCTCGACCGGGTCCAGCTTGTCCTTCTTGGCGAAGGTCACGCCCTCGGTGGAGGTGTAGCCGAGGTCGGTCCAGGCCGGCCCCCAGTCGGCCGCCGGGTTGTCGGAGAAGGCGTCCGGCAGTGGGGCGTCGATCTCGGCGACGAGGATGCGGCCGGTTCCGGCCACGCGGATCTCGGAGGCGTTGTTGCCTGCCATGGATGGCTCCTTGGGGTGGTTGGTCCCTGAGTGGGTGACTGGGTGGTGCGTGCCGTCACGGGTACGGCAAAGGCCCCGCCGGACGGCAGGGCCTGGTCTGTGGGGCGTACGGGGCGGGCCCGTACGGCCTCGGATGCGTACGGCCTCGGATGCACGGGGCTTCGGAGGCGTACGGCCCCGGAGGCGTACGGCGTCGGGTTCCGGCGTCAGCCGATCCGCAGGGAGACGCGCAGGACGCAGAGGTAGCGGTTGGCCGCGGGGTAGAGGTACTCGGGCAGCCAGCGCGGGCCGTCCGCCTCGACGACATCGCTGATCACGATGTTCGTCCCGTACCGCCGGCCGACCGCGGCGAGCAGTTCGGCCCGGGCGGAGTTGGCCAGGCGGTGCGCCGTCGCCTTGTCCGGCCCGTAGGCCTCCAGCTCGATGAGCGGCTGGTCGAGGTGGAGGTCGTCGATCCAGGCACCACCGCGCCGGGAGACGATCACCGCCTTCTGCGTGCCGTCGAAGCCCGGCGGCGGAGTCTCGTCCACGACCGCGTCCGCGAGATCGGCGCGCTCGGAGAGGAGCTCCACGACGATGGCCTCCACGTCGGGGAAGGTGCTCGGAGGTGAAGTCATCGCGCTTCCCGGGCCGTTCGTGCCTCGCCGACGCGCAGGTGGGCCTGTTCTCGCCTCCCGCAGTCCCGCCCCCGGTGCGTTAGTCTGCGGTTATCGAACAGGCATTCGAGAGGCGGCGGTTCTGCGGAAGGAAGCGCCCTGACGAGCGTGTGGAGCGAGGGAACGGGGGAGCGGGTGGGCGGGAGTGAGCCGGTGATCAGTGCCCAGGAGCGGCTGGCCGATGTCATGGCCGCCGCGGTCGAGGTGGCCGCGGAGTCGGGGGAGTCGGGTACGTACACCGCGGAGGTCGCCCGCACACTCACCGCCGTCGTCGGCAAGGTCGGTGCGAGAATCGCCGTCGAGGCGGAGACGCGGGGGTTCCGCAGCGGCTGGGGCGAGGCGATCGCGCTGGCTTCCGGGGGTGCGGAGGGCGGGGCCCAGGTGTTCCGCATGGCGGCCGCGCCCGAGAAGTAGCCCGGGGAACGGAGAAGGAGGGGCGGCCCGCAACGGGCCGCCCCTCCTTCTCCGTTCCTGTCCCTCGGCGTGGCCCCGGAGCCTTCCGCCGGGCCGCCCGTTCCGCCGCGAACACGTCCTCCAGCCGGAACACGTGCGCCCGGCCCTGCCTCCCGGCCGGGCTGAGGTGGCCCAGCTGGACCCACTTGCGGATCGTCGCCGGGGTCACGCCCGCCTCGTGGGCGGCCAGCGCGCCCGTCACCAGGGTCGCGCCCGTCATCGGCCGCCCTCCTGCCGCGCGGTGTCCGCCGTCGAGGCGGCCAGCTCGGCGAGATTTGCGCCGGACTCCGCCGCGAGCCGCACCCACGCACCCTCGCTCCACGCGTGCCGGCGCGCCGGATCCGTACGGCAGTCGCAGGCGCGGTCCGTGCAGCGGCAGGCCGGGTTGACGCAGAGCACCGCCCGGCGAGCGGGGAAGGCCCGTAGCGAGACCGAGCCGCACCAGGGGCAGCGCCCGCTCACCCGCACCACCGGTTCGGCGCCGCCCAGGGCCCGGGTGCAGCGGCGGGTCATCCGGCGGGCCTTGTCGCGGACGTGTTCGAGGAGTACGTCGTCGGCGGCGGCCCGGTCGAGCAGCCCCGCGACGCGGAGCAGCCGCCCGGCGACCTGTTCGCGGCGGGGGCGGGGGAGCCGGAGCCGGTCGTGCACGGCCTCGTCCAGCTCGATCACGCCATCGGTGATGTCGCGTACGGCGTCGGAGATGTGGAGCCGTACGGGGGAGGTGCGGGAGCCGGACGGGGTGAGCCCGTGCGCCTGCTCGGAGCGCAGGGCCTCCTCGCGCTCGGCGCGGGTCGGGCCGGCCGGGGCCGACGGGGTGCCGGACGGGGTAGCCCGCGGGGCGGAGGGGGAGCGGTAGGAGGGGGCGAGCTCGACGAGCAGCTCAGGGAACTGACGCAGCAGGAGCTCGATCCAGAGCGTGGCGTCCGCGATCGTGGCGGCTGCGCCTGTGGCTGCGCCTGTGGCTGCGGCGCGGGCTGTGGCCGACGGTGTGCCGCTCTCGCGGCCGGGCTTCGGGGCGGTGGCGCGCGCCCCGGCGCCGGGCTCCCGCGTGGTCGGTGTGGATGCGTTCGGTGTGGTCATGGCGATCCCTTCTCCCCGCACAAGGTGTTGCGAGTCCGCACACTGGCATGTTGCGCGCTCGCACGCAAGGAAGTTCCGGACGCCCCGAGGCCTTTATCTCCAAAGAATTTGCCCAAACGGTATCCGTGCGCGGGGTAATTCCTTGCGCGCAAGCGCGATAGTCTGGTCACCGCTTCGGAGGGAGGCGAGTGCCCCATGACCACGGGCGAACTCGACAGCTTCGCGACCTGGATCGAGGAACTGATCCGTCGGCGCGGCTTCGACATCGACAGTCCACGCGGCGGCGGCAAGTCCCGCCTCGCCGACGAGGCCGGGGTTCACCGGGCCGCCATCACCCGCCTCCTCCAGCGCCAGAGCATGCCGGACCTGGAGACCACCCGGCGTCTCGCCCAGGTGCTCCAGGTCCCGGTGCGCGACATGCTCATCCGTTCCGGCCGGCTCACCGAGGAGGACCTGCCGCTGCCGTCCGCGCCGGCGGGTGCGCCCTCGGCCGGCGGCCGTCCGCTCACCCTCGAAGAGGCCGCCGTCGCGCTGGGCGTACCGGCGGACCAGCGCGAGATGTTCATCCGGGTCGCGGGCCAGTTCCTCCCCGGCCCGGCGGTCGCCGCCGAGGAGCGCCGGGCGCCGCTCGCCTCCGACTGACGCCCGCCGTCCGTCCCGCTCGGGGCGGTCGGGCGTGGCAGACGTTGTCGATCTTGTGGCAGCCCGGGAAGTCCGCTTCCGGACCCGGCCCGTAAGCTGTCGTGGCCTGTCCCCCGGCCCCAGCGCAGGTTCATGAGCAGCAGTGCACGGACGCGCCCCGCCAGGTGCGTGCCGAGCGGAGTGAGAAGCGCGCGGTCGTCGCGGACGCACGCGCGTCCGCCCGGTGCGGAGCGTTTCGCGCGGGCGGCAGGGAGGGGCACATGGTCGAGCGGGAAGAACGCCCCCGATCCACGGCCGGCGACCCCGTCCCGCCCTCAGGGCCGGGCGACGCCGTCCCGCTCACCGGACCCGGTGGTTCCGGCACCCCGCCGGCCGGTGCTCCGGCGCCGGAGACGTACGCGGCGCCCCTCGCCGAACTGGGCGCCCTCCTTGATGCCCACGAGCCCCATGAGGTCGTCGTGCTCCTCCGCGCGGAGCTGGACCGGCGGGAGCTGCGCGCGTACTCCCACGGCTGGCGCGATGCCGCCGCCCACTTCGAGCCCGCGGTCGAGGCGGCGAGGACCGCCAACCTGCGCACGTTACGGCTGGTGGGGCGTACGCCGGGCCGGGCTGGGGTGATCCCGTTCCGGCAGGAGGACCGGGGAGCCGAGCCCCGCGACGCGGACCACGAGGACGACCTCCCCGATGGCGCCGGCCGGCCTGACGCCGACCGCCACATCGAAGGGTCCCGGGGCGAGAGCCGCCCCGAAAAGGGGGAGCCCCGCCGCGACCGCCCCCACGCCGACCGCCCCCACGCCGACCGGCGCCCCGGGCCGCCCACCGGGCCGCCCCGTCCGGCGCGCACCGGGACCGGGCCCGAACCCGCCCTCGTACCCAAGAGCCGTAACTCCCGGGTCCCGACCATCCCCACCCTCCCGGCCCCCCGGCTGCGCCTGCCCCCCAGACGGCCGGCGGAGGACGGCAGGGCCGCCACCCCGGACGACAGGACCAGCTGAGGGGCGCGGGCGGGGGCGGCGGCAGCCGGTATCCACGCTCTTTCCACCGCGCTGCCGATGGCCGCCGGCCCCGGCGTGTCGGGGTGGACGGCATTTGTTTTGACCCAGGTCCGTGAGGTAGGTACGCTCAAGCCTTGTGCCTGGGGTGTGCCTGGGCTCCGGTGCGTGTCCTCAACCGCATCGCGAGCCCGTCAGTAGCCACCGCAATCTGCGCCCCTTCTGCCCCTAGGGCAGGAGCCTGCAGTATTCGACACACCCGACCGCGTGGGTCGGTGATGTTCCAGGTTAGTTTCACGAACGGCACACAGAAACCGGAGAAGTAGTGCCTACGATCCAGCAGCTGGTCCGGAAGGGCCGGCAGGACAAGGTCGAGAAGAACAAGACGCCCGCGCTCGAGGGTTCGCCCCAGCGTCGCGGTGTCTGCACGCGTGTGTTCACGACCACCCCGAAGAAGCCGAACTCGGCGCTCCGTAAGGTCGCGCGTGTGCGTCTGACCTCCGGCATCGAGGTCACGGCTTACATCCCGGGTGAGGGACACAACCTGCAGGAGCACTCCATCGTGCTCGTGCGTGGTGGCCGTGTGAAGGACCTGCCGGGTGTTCGTTACAAGATCATCCGCGGTTCCCTTGACACCCAGGGTGTCAAGAACCGCAAGCAGGCCCGCAGCCGCTACGGCGCCAAGAAGGAGAAGTAAGAATGCCTCGTAAGGGCCCCGCCCCGAAGCGCCCGGTCATCATCGACCCGGTCTACAGCTCTCCTCTTGTCACCTCGCTGATCAACAAGATCCTCCTCGACGGCAAGCGTTCCACCGCCGAGCGGATCGTGTACGGCGCCATGGAAGGCCTCCGCGAGAAGACCGGCAACGACCCGGTCATCACGCTGAAGCGCGCGCTTGAGAACGTCAAGCCCTCGCTCGAGGTCAAGTCCCGCCGTGTCGGTGGCGCCACCTACCAGGTGCCGATCGAGGTCAAGCCCGGTCGCGCCTCCACCCTCGCTCTGCGCTGGCTCGTCGGTTACTCCCGCGCCCGCCGCGAGAAGACCATGACCGAGCGCCTCATGAACGAACTGCTCGACGCCTCCAACGGCCTCGGCGCTGCGGTCAAGAAGCGTGAGGACACCCACAAGATGGCCGAGTCCAACAAGGCCTTCGCGCACTACCGCTGGTAGTCGCTACCCCCATCGAGACCGAGAGAAGATTGAGCCTTATGGCCACCACTTCGCTTGACCTGGCCAAGGTCCGCAACATTGGGATCATGGCCCACATCGACGCGGGGAAGACGACCACCACTGAGCGGATCCTCTTCTACACCGGTGTGAGCTACAAGATCGGTGAAGTCCACGACGGCGCTGCCACGATGGACTGGATGGAGCAGGAGCAGGAGCGCGGCATCACGATCACGTCCGCCGCGACGACCTGTCACTGGCCGCTCAATGATGTTGACCACACCATCAACATCATCGACACCCCCGGTCACGTCGACTTCACCGTCGAGGTGGAGCGTTCGCTCCGCGTCCTCGACGGCGCTGTCACCGTGTTCGACGGTGTGGCCGGCGTCGAGCCGCAGTCCGAGACCGTCTGGCGTCAGGCGGACCGGTACGGCGTGCCGCGTATCTGCTTCGTCAACAAGCTCGACCGCACGGGTGCCGAGTTCCACCGCTGTGTCGACATGATCGTCGAACGCCTGGGCGCGGTACCGCTCGTCATGCAGCTCCCCATCGGCGCCGAGGCCGACTTCAAGGGCGTCGTCGACCTCGTGTCGATGAAGGCCTTCGTGTGGCCCGAAGAGGCCGCCAAGGGCGAGATGTACGACACCGTCGAGATCCCGGACACCCACAAGGAAGCCGCCGAGGAATGGCGCGGCAAGCTCCTTGAGGCCGTCTCCGAGAACGACGACCAGATGATGGAGCTGTACCTGGAGGGCGTCGAGCCCACCGAGGACCAGCTGCACGAGGCGATCCGCCGCATCACCCTGGCGTCGAAGGGCACTGCGGACTCCGTCACGGTCACCCCGGTGTTCTGTGGCACCGCGTTCAAGAACAAGGGCGTCCAGCCCCTGCTCGACGCGGTCGTCCGCTACCTGCCTTCCCCCCTGGACGTCGAGGCCATCGAGGGCCACGACGTGAAGGACCCGGAGAAGGTCATCAAGCGCCGCCCCTCGGACGACGAGCCGTTCTCCGGCCTGGCGTTCAAGATCGCGAGCGACCCGCACCTGGGCAAGCTCACCTTCGTCCGGATCTACTCCGGTCGCCTGGAGGCCGGCACCGCGGTGCTGAACTCCGTCAAGGGCAAGAAGGAGCGCATCGGCAAGATCTACCGCATGCACGCGAACAAGCGTGAGGAGATCGCGTCGGTGGGCGCCGGTGACATCATCGCCGTCATGGGGCTGAAGCAGACCACCACCGGTGAGACGCTGTGTGACGACAAGAACCCGGTCATCCTGGAGTCCATGGACTTCCCGGCGCCGGTCATTCAGGTCGCCATCGAGCCCAAGTCCAAGGGTGACCAGGAGAAGCTGGGTGTCGCCATCCAGCGCCTCTCGGAGGAGGACCCCTCCTTCCAGGTGCACTCCGACGAGGAGACCGGCCAGACCATCATCGGTGGTATGGGTGAGCTCCACCTCGAGGTGCTCGTCGACCGCATGAAGCGCGAGTTCCGCGTCGAGGCGAACGTCGGCAAGCCCCAGGTCGCGTACCGCGAGACGATCCGCAAGGCCGTCGAGCGCATCGACTACACGCACAAGAAGCAGACTGGTGGTACCGGCCAGTTCGCGAAGGTGCAGATCGCCCTCGAGCCCATCGAGGGTGGCGACGCCTCCTACGAGTTCGTCAACAAGGTCACCGGTGGCCGCATCCCCCGTGAGTACATTCCCTCGGTGGACGCGGGTGCCCAGGAAGCCATGCAGTTCGGCATCCTGGCCGGTTACGAGATGGTCGGCGTCCGCGTCACCCTTCTCGACGGTGGTTACCACGAGGTCGACTCCTCGGAGCTCGCCTTCAAGATCGCCGGTTCGCAGGCGTTCAAGGAGGGTGCCCGCAAGGCCTCTCCCGTGCTCCTCGAGCCGATGATGGCCGTCGAGGTCACCACGCCCGAGGACTACATGGGCGATGTCATCGGCGACCTCAACTCCCGCCGTGGCCAGATCCAGGCCATGGAGGAGCGCAGCGGCGCTCGCGTCGTGAAGGGCCTCGTGCCCCTCTCGGAGATGTTCGGCTACGTCGGAGACCTCCGCAGCAAGACCTCGGGTCGCGCAAGCTACTCGATGCAGTTCGACTCCTACGCCGAGGTTCCGCGGAACGTCGCCGAGGAGATCATCGCGAAGGCCAAGGGCGAGTAACTCTCCCGAGCTCACGCTTTAGGCTTGTCACCGGAGCCGGGCGGGCATGCGGCACAGCGCGCGAGCACTGTGCCGCATGCCCCCGGCGCCGGCACCCCAGCAAAGATCACCTGGCGCCGATGAAGCAAGGCGTACAGAACCACTCAGGAGGACCCCAGTGGCGAAGGCAAAGTTCGAGCGGACTAAGCCGCACGTCAACATCGGCACCATCGGTCACATCGACCACGGTAAGACGACCCTCACGGCCGCCATTACCAAGGTGCTGCACGACGCGTTCCCCGACCTGAACGAGGCCTCGGCCTTCGACCAGATCGACAAGGCTCCCGAAGAGCGCCAGCGCGGTATCACCATCTCCATCGCGCACGTCGAGTACCAGACGGAGTCGCGTCACTACGCGCACGTCGACTGCCCGGGGCACGCGGACTACATCAAGAACATGATCACGGGTGCGGCGCAGATGGACGGCGCCATCCTCGTCGTCGCCGCCACCGACGGCCCGATGCCGCAGACCAAGGAGCACGTGCTCCTGGCCCGCCAGGTCGGCGTTCCGTACATCGTCGTCGCCCTGAACAAGGCCGACATGGTGGACGACGAGGAGATCATGGAGCTCGTCGAGCTCGAGGTCCGTGAGCTCCTCTCCGAGTACGAGTTCCCGGGCGACGACCTCCCGGTCGTGCGCGTCTCGGCGCTCAAGGCTCTTGAGGGCGACAAGGAGTGGGGCCAGTCGGTCCTGAACCTGATGGCCGCCGTCGACGAGTCCATCCCGCAGCCCGAGCGTGACGTCGAGAAGCCGTTCCTCATGCCGATCGAGGACGTCTTCACGATCACCGGTCGCGGTACGGTCGTCACCGGCCGCATCGAGCGTGGTGTCCTGAAGGTCAACGAGACCGTCGACATCGTCGGTATCAAGACCGAGAAGACCACCACCACGGTCACCGGCATCGAGATGTTCCGCAAGCTGCTCGACGAGGGCCAGGCCGGTGAGAACGTCGGTCTGCTCCTCCGTGGCATCAAGCGCGAGGACGTCGAGCGCGGCCAGGTCATCATCAAGCCGGGTTCGGTCACGCCGCACACCGAGTTCCAGGCGCAGTCCTACATCCTGTCGAAGGACGAGGGTGGCCGTCACACCCCGTTCTTCAACAACTACCGCCCGCAGTTCTACTTCCGTACCACGGACGTGACGGGCGTTGTGACCCTTCCCGAGGGCACCGAGATGGTCATGCCGGGTGACAACACCCTCATGGACGTCGCGCTGATCCAGCCGGTCGCCATGGAAGAGGGCCTGAAGTTCGCCATCCGTGAGGGTGGCCGGACCGTCGGCGCCGGCCAGGTCACCAAGATCATCAAGTAGTTCTCTGCTTGGTCGTCTTCGACCTGGTGGCTCACTGAGCCATACGAAGGGCCCCGCACCTCGCAAGAGGTGCGGGGCCCTTCGCCATGCCCGGGCCACTCGGCCGACGCGCCTTGTCGCCGTTGACCATGGCACCGGCAGGAAACGTAGGTACCCCTCCGACCCCGAGGTGACCCCATGAACCGACCGATCAGAGCCGGCGCCGAGAAGGCCGGAGCCCGCGCGTGAAGATCAAACCGTCCGGCATCACGCTGTTCGTGGGGCTCCTGGCGGTCGGCGGCGGGCTGGCCGTGCTCCTCGGGGGCGGATGGCCGAGCCGGGCGGCGCTGGGCCTCTTCGGTATCGGGGGCGGTGCCTTCGTCGGCACCCGCATCCGGGAGCGGCGCAGATGACGTGCGCCCGTACATGGATGTAGGGCCCCGGTACCTCAGGGCGGAGAGGTAAGGGGGCCCTACGTTCTGGAGGGACGGCGGGTCGGTCAGGTGCCCGCCGTCCCCGGGGGGTGGCGGCTCGGTCAGACGCCCGCGATGGACTGGATCCAGGAGCGGTACGCGGTGACGTTCGTGTACGCCGTCGTGGTCTGCCGGTCGCTGGTGGAGGCGACGCCGACCTGGATGCCGTTGGCCGTCATGGGGCCGCCGGAGTCGCCACCGGCGGTGATGCCGTTGCCGCGGCGGGCGCAGATGGCCGAGCCGCCGTACGCGTCACCGCAGCCGCCGGTCACCGTCACGTTGGCGACCTTCAGGTAGCGGGACTGGCAGTTGGCCTCCGAGCCGCACTGCGAGGTGGCGCCCCAGCCCCAGACCTGGACGCTCTGCCCGACGCTCACCGAACCGGGCGATCCGAGGCGGGAGTAGGTCGTCTGCACGGAGCGGTCCAGGCGGACCAGGGAGATGTCCGCGCTGTGGTTGTACGTCTGGACGCCGTTGGCCACCACGCCGCCGCTGTGCTGGTCGAGGCTGCCGATGCGGAACGACAGGCCGCCGCCGGTGACGCAGTGCTTGGCGGTGAGGATCCAGGTCGGCGCGATGATCGTCGCCGAACAGGTCTCTCTGCCCTGGGAGAAGAGCCGCGCGGCCCACGGGGCGTTGGACGCCTGGCCGCCGCCGATGATCTGCGTGGTCGGGGGCGGGGCGTCCTGGAGCGGGGGTGCCGGGGCGGCCGTGGCGGTGGGGGTGAGAAGAGCGAGGACGGTGACCGCCGCGGCGAGGGCAGCGGGAACTAGCCTTGCTATTCGCATGGTTCCTCATTTCGGGGAGCACGCTGAGGGGCGTGTTGTGGGGGTTGACGGCCCCAGAGTGTCGAAGAACCATTCGGCCGGGTACTAACGCTTTCCCATAACGCCGCGTTATGCCCCGGCTAACGCTAGGTAGCCCCACCCATACGATAGGTCGACGGGGCAAGCCCCCCGGGTGACCGGTCAGGGAGCGGGGCTGCGTACCAGGAACACGTCGATCGGGTCCTCCCGCTCAAGCGCGAACCCGTGCCGCTCGTAGAGCCGCCGGGCGGCGCTCCCCTGTAGCACGTTCAGCCGTACGGGCACCCGCTCGGCGTCCGCACGGGCCAGAAGCCCGTGCAGGACGGCCGAGCCGATGCCGCGCCCCTGGAGGGCGGGGGAGAGGAGGAAGTTCTCCAGCCACCAGCCGTCCTCGGCCGGCCGCAGCGTGACGCACCCCGTGAAGGCGCCGCCGACCTCCACGACCGAGGTGTGCTCGGGCGCGTAGGCCTCCCGCAGCCGCTGCCGCACCCGGCGCTCGTCGTAGCGGCCCAGCCGCTCCAGGTCGGGGCGCATGACGACGGCCCGCAGCTCGGCGATGGCCCCGACGTCCTCTGGGAGAGCGGGGCGCAGGGCCCAGTCGGTCACGGTGCTCACCTCGGCTTTACCGCTCGTCAGGTACGGGAGACCGGAGCGCACTCGCCCGGCTCGGGCTCGGTCCCGGCCGTGGAGCGGACGTACGGGTCCTGGCCCGGGCCGGAGGAGCCGGGCTCCGGGGCGTCGCCGGGGAACGACGGGTGCAGATAGCCGTCGAACACCGTGCACGAGGAGTTGTAGATGCCCGCCCGGTACTCGGCGATCCAGATCTTCCCCGGTGTGACCTCGTACGTCGCCGGATCGCTCACCTCGACGGTCAGGACCCGCCGCGCGATGGTCCGCACCACCTGCTCCGCGTCGACCCGGGCCCGGGTCACCGGGAGGACGAAGTTGTAGTCGGCGTGGATCTCGACCGAGCCGGGCCGCTCGCCCGCCTCGAAGGTCGTCCGGCCCCGCGTCTTGACCACCGGCCCGGCCGGGACCACCTCGGCGGGGTCGAAGCGGCTGAACATCATCAGCGGGTCGTGCTTCTCCGACGGCTTGGACAGCGGGGTGTCCAGCCGGTCGAGCAGTGTCCGGTCGGCCGGGTCGATCAGGTCCAGGGCCGCCTGCGGGCGCTCCCCGCGCAGGGTCGCCGGGTCGAGGTTGGCCACGATCAGGAAGTCCCGGGTGTCCCGCAGGGCCCCCTCCACCCTGGCCTTTCTCAGCCCGCCCGTCGCCCGGGCCTCGGGGAGCACGATGCCCGCCGCGCCGTCCGCCCAGCGCAGGGCCGGGGAGCCCCGGAACGGCTCGGCCCGGGACGGGCCTCGCTCCGGCTCGGCGGGGAGCGGGAGGGTGTCGACGGTCTCCGTACCGAAGAAGGTGAGGCCGTCCGGCAGGTGGTCGGTGAGGAGGCCCGGCCGAAGCGCGACCGTGGTGGCCGCCGCCGCGAGGAGGGCGCAGACGGTGTTGACCGCTATGCGGCGCCTTCGGGTGCGGGGCATTCGGCAGGTGTCCTCGGCGTCATGGGGGCGTCATGACGTGCCGTCAGTCACCCGTTCGAACGAAAGATGGGGTGAGCGTAATCGGCGCGGACGGCCGGAATGATCAAGGGGAGGGCTCGATCCCGGGGCTGGCGGTGCGGTGCGGTGCCGCCGGATGCGCGCCCGCGTTTGAGCACTCGCTCGCTCGGGGTAGGATCCCTGGCCCGATTGGCCAGGCCCGTGCCCCGTATGGCACACTGACCAGGTTGCTCGGTTGAGCGTCAATGCTGCGCGCCTCCCGCCGGGAGGACCGGAAGCGAGTCCCACAGTACTCGTCGGCCCTGTATGGGCCGGACGTACGGGAATCTTCCGGGAAGCAATGCAGGATGCCGGCCAGGCACCCGGTGGGTGTTCCGCCCCCGGTTCCGCGGTCTCAGGGTCCGCACCCCCTTGGTTGGGATTTCCTTCGGGAGATTTTCGTAGAGGGGATGCGACACGCCCGACCGCGTGGGTCGGAGGAGGAGTCCAGAGAACCTCCGGGTTCCAGAGCGTTACGAGAGACAGGACTACTAGTAGCCATGGCGGGACAGAAGATCCGCATCCGGCTCAAGGCCTACGACCACGAGGTCATCGACTCCTCGGCGAAGAAGATCGTCGAGACGGTGACCCGCACTGGTGCGTCGGTCGCGGGCCCGGTGCCGCTGCCCACTGAGAAGAACGTGTACTGCGTCATCAAGTCGCCGCACAAGTACAAGGACTCTCGCGAGCACTTCGAGATGCGCACGCACAAGCGCCTCATCGACATTCTCGACCCCACGCCGAAGACGGTCGACTCGCTCATGCGTCTCGACCTGCCGGCGGGCGTCGACATCGAGATCAAGCTCTGAGGGGACGGGCCGAGATGAGCAAGAACATCAAGGGCGTCCTGGGCGAGAAGCTCGGCATGACCCAGGTCTGGGACGAGAACAACCGGGTTGTCCCGGTGACCGTCGTCAAGGCCGGGCCGTGCGTCGTGACGCAGGTTCGTACGAACGACAGCGACGGCTACGAAGCGGTCCAGATCGCCTTCGGCGAGATCGACCCGCGCAAGGTGAACAAGCCCCTCAAGGGTCACTTCGCCAAGGCCGACGTCACCCCGCGCCGCCACCTGGTGGAGCTCCGCACCCCTGACGCCAGCGAGTACACGCTGGGCCAGGAGGTCACTGCCGAGGTGTTCGAGTCCGGCGTCAAGGTTGACGTCACGGGCAAGAGCAAGGGCAAGGGCTTCGCCGGTGTCATGAAGCGTCACAACTTCAAGGGCCTCGGCGCCGGCCACGGCGTCCAGCGCAAGCACCGTTCCCCCGGTTCGATCGGTGGCTGCGCCACCCCTGGGCGTGTCTTCAAGGGCATGCGCATGGCGGGCCGTATGGGTAACGAGCGCGTCACCACCCAGAACCTGACCATCCACGCGGTTGACGCGGAGAAGGGTCTGCTCCTCATCAAGGGCGCGGTCCCCGGTCCGAACGGCGGCCTCGTCCTGGTCCGTACCGCGGCCAAGGGGGCTTGAGGTAATGAGCACCATTGACATCCTTTCGCCGGCAGGCGACAAGGCCGGTACCGTCGACCTCCCTGCGGAGATCTTCGACGCCAAGACCAGCGTTCCGCTGATCCACCAGGTCGTTGTCGCTCAGCTGGCAGCTGCCCGTCAGGGCACGCACAAGACCAAGCGTCGCGGTGAAGTCCGTGGTGGTGGCCGCAAGCCGTACCGCCAGAAGGGCACCGGCCGCGCCCGTCAGGGTTCGACCCGCGCCCCGCAGTTCGCCGGTGGTGGCGTCGTCCACGGCCCGCAGCCGCGTGACTACTCGCAGCGGACCCCGAAGAAGATGAAGGCCGCCGCTCTGCGCGGTGCCCTCTCGGACCGGGCGCGTCACTCCCGTATCCACGTCGTCACCGGCGTGGTCGAGGGTGGAATCTCCACGAAGGCCGCCAAGACGCTGCTCGGCAAGATCTCGGAGCGCCAGAACCTGCTCCTGGTCGTCGACCGCGCCGACGAGGCCGCGTGGCTGTCCGCACGCAACCTGCCCCAGGTGCACATCCTGGAGCCGGGCCAGCTGAACACGTACGACGTGATCGTCTCTGACGACGTGGTCTTCACCCAGGCCGCTTTCGAGTCCTTCGTGTCTGGCCCCCAGGCCGCTGAGACCGAAGGGAGCGACGCCTGATGAGCGAGGCGACCGTTACCAGCAAGACGTACTCGGACCCGCGTGACGTTCTCGTCAAGCCCGTGGTCTCCGAGAAGAGCTACGCGTTGCTCGACGAGAACAAGTACACGTTCATCGTCGCGCCCGGCTCCAACAAGACCCAGATCAAGCAGGCTGTGGAAGCGGTCTTCTCGGTCAAGGTCACCGGGGTCAACACGATCAACCGGCAGGGTAAGCGCAAGCGCACCAAGACCGGTTTCGGCAAGCGCTCCGACACGAAGCGCGCCATCGTGACCCTCGCTGAGGGCGACCGAATCGACATCTTCGGCGGCCCGACCTCCTAGCGGAGGTCGAGTCGTCCGGAATCGGACGAGGACTGAGAAATGGGTATCCGCAAGTACAAGCCGACGACCCCGGGCCGTCGTGGCTCCAGCGTCGCCGACTTTGTCGAGATCACGCGGTCCACGCCGGAGAAGTCGCTGGTCCGCCCCCTGCACAGCAAGGGCGGCCGTAACAACACCGGCCGGATCACCGTTCGCCACCAGGGTGGCGGACACAAGCGCGCCTACCGCGTGATCGACTTCCGTCGTCACGACAAGGACGGCGTGCCGGCCAAGGTCGCGCACATCGAGTACGACCCGAACCGCACCGCGCGCATCGCGCTGCTCCACTACGCGGACGGCGAGAAGCGTTACATCGTCGCCCCGCGTGGCCTGGCGCAGGGTGACCGCGTCGAGAACGGTCCGGCCGCAGACATCAAGCCGGGCAACAACCTGGCGCTGCGCAACATCCCGGTCGGTACGACCATCCACGCCATCGAGCTGCGGCCCGGCGGCGGCGCGAAGTTCGCCCGTTCCGCGGGTGCCTCCGTGCAGCTGCTGGCGAAGGAGGGCACCATGGCCCACCTTCGTATGCCGTCCGGTGAGATCCGGCTGGTCGACGCCCGCTGCCGCGCCACGATCGGTGAGGTCGGCAACGCCGAGCAGTCGAACATCAACTGGGGCAAGGCCGGCCGTATGCGCTGGAAGGGCGTTCGTCCTTCCGTCCGCGGTGTCGCGATGAACCCGGTTGACCACCCGCACGGTGGTGGTGAAGGCAAGACCTCCGGTGGACGTCACCCGGTCTCGCCGTGGGGCCAGAAGGAAGGTCGTACGCGCTCGCCGAAGAAGGCATCGAGCAAGTACATCGTCCGCCGCCGCAAGACGAACAAGAAGCGCTAGGAGCGGGTTTAGATGCCGCGCAGTCTCAAGAAGGGGCCCTTCGTCGACGGCCACCTCGTCAAGAAGGTGGACGTCCAGAACGAAGCTGGCACCAAGAACGTCATCAAGACCTGGTCCCGTCGCTCGATGATCATCCCGGCCATGCTGGGTCACACCATCGCGGTGCACAACGGCAAGATCCACGTCCCGGTGTTCGTCACCGAGTCGATGGTCGGCCACAAGCTCGGCGAGTTCTCGCCGACTCGCACCTTCCGCGGCCACGTCAAGGACGACCGGAAGTCGAAGCGCCGCTAGCGCGGGGTGGAAACGACTATGACTCACACCGAAGGGACAACCATGGAAGCCAGGGCCCAGGCGCGGTACATCCGCGTCACGCCCATGAAGGCCCGCCGAGTGGTGGACCTCATCCGTGGCATGGATGCCACGGAGGCTCAGGCGGTCCTGCGTTTCGCCCCGCAGGCCGCGAGCGTGCCGGTTGGCAAGGTGCTGGACAGCGCCATTGCCAACGCTGCACACAACTACGACCACCCTGACGCCTCTTCGCTGGTCATCAGCGAGGCGTACGTGGACGAGGGCCCGACCCTGAAGCGGTTCCGACCGCGTGCTCAGGGCCGTGCCTACCGGATCCGTAAGCGGACCAGCCACATCACCGTGGTCGTCAGCAGCAAGGAAGGAACCCGGTAATGGGCCAGAAGGTTAACCCGCATGGGTTCCGGCTCGGCATTACCACGGACTTCAAGTCCCGTTGGTACGCCGACAAGCTGTACTCGGACTACGTCAAGGAAGACGTCGCCATTCGTCGCATGATGACGAAGGGCATGGAGCGCGCCGGCATCTCGAAGGTTGAGATCGAGCGCACCCGCGACCGCGTCCGGGTCGACATCCACACCGCCCGTCCGGGCATCGTCATCGGTCGCCGTGGCGCCGAGGCCGATCGCATCCGCGGCGAGCTGGAGAAGCTGACCGGCAAGCAGGTCCAGCTGAACATCCTCGAGGTCAAGAACCCCGAGGTGGACGCTCAGCTGGTGGCCCAGGCCGTCGCCGAGCAGCTCTCCTCCCGCGTCTCCTTCCGTCGTGCGATGCGTAAGAGCATGCAGAGCTCGATGAAGGCCGGCGCCAAGGGCATCAAGATCCAGTGCGGCGGTCGCCTCGGCGGCGCCGAGATGTCCCGCTCGGAGTTCTACCGCGAGGGCCGCGTGCCCCTGCACACGCTCCGCGCGAACGTCGACTACGGCTTCTTCGAGGCCAAGACGACCTTCGGCCGCATCGGCGTGAAGGTCTGGATCTACAAGGGCGACGTCAAGAACATCGCCGAGGTCCGCGCCGAGAACGCAGCGGCCCGCGCCGGCAACCGTCCGGCTCGTGGCGGCACCGACCGCCCGGCCGGCCGTGGTGGCGGCCGTGGTGGCGAGCGTGGCGGCCGCGGCCGTAAGCCGCAGCAGTCGCCGGCAGCCGAGGCCCCCAAGGCCGACGCTCCCGCCGCCGCTGCTCCGGCTGCCGAGAGCACCGGAACGGAGGCCTGACCGAAATGCTGATCCCCCGTAGGGTCAAGCACCGCAAGCAGCACCACCCGAAGCGCAGCGGTATGTCCAAGGGTGGCACGCAGGTTGCGTTCGGCGAGTACGGCATCCAGGCGCTGACCCCGGCGTACGTGACGAACCGTCAGATCGAGTCCGCTCGTATCGCGATGACCCGTCACATCAAGCGTGGCGGCAAGGTCTGGATCAACATCTACCCGGACCGTCCCCTGACGAAGAAGCCTGCCGAGACCCGCATGGGTTCCGGTAAGGGTTCTCCCGAGTGGTGGATCGCGAACGTCAAGCCGGGTCGGGTGATGTTCGAGCTGTCCTACCCGAACGAGAAGATTGCTCGTGAGGCGCTCACCCGCGCTGCTCACAAGCTTCCGATGAAGTGCCGGATCGTTCGGCGCGAGGCAGGTGAGTCGTGATGTCGGCCGGTACCAAGGCGTCCGAGCTGCGCGAGCTGGGCGACGAGGAGCTCCTCAACAAGCTCCGCGAAGCCAAGGAAGAGCTGTTCAATCTCCGCTTCCAGGCGGCGACGGGTCAGCTCGAGAACCACGGCCGGCTCAAGTCCGTCCGTAAGGACATCGCCCGGATCTACACCCTGATGCGCGAGCGCGAGCTGGGCATCGAGACGGTGGAGAGCGCCTGATGAGCGAGAAGACTGTGACTGAGACCAGCAAGATCGAGCGCGGCTTCCGCAAGACCCGTGAGGGTCTCGTCGTCAGCGACAAGATGGACAAGACCGTCGTCGTCGCTGTCGAGGACCGCGTGAAGCACGCCCTGTACGGCAAGGTCATCCGCCGTACGAACAAGCTCAAGGCCCACGACGAGCAGAACGCTGCGGGCGTCGGCGACCGCGTCATCATCATGGAGACGCGTCCGCTGTCGGCCTCGAAGCGCTGGCGCATCGTCGAGATCCTCGAGAAGGCCAAGTAATTCCTGAGGGGCATTCCCCATCAGGTCAGTTCCGCCAGGCTCGGTGAGGTGCCTCTCCGGTAACGGAGAGGCACCCGCCGGGAACCGGCAGACGATCAGGAGATAGACGTGATCCAGCAGGAGTCGCGACTGCGCGTCGCCGACAACACGGGTGCGAAGGAAATTCTCACCATTCGTGTTCTCGGTGGCTCGGGTCGCCGCTACGCGGGTATCGGTGACGTCATCGTCGCCACCGTCAAGGACGCGATCCCCGGTGGCAACGTGAAGAAGGGTGACGTCGTCAAGGCCGTCATCGTTCGCACCGTCAAGGAGCGTCGTCGTCAGGATGGCTCGTACATCCGCTTCGACGAGAACGCCGCCGTCATTCTGAAGAACGACGGCGACCCCCGCGGCACCCGCATCTTCGGCCCGGTGGGCCGGGAGCTGCGCGAGAAGAAGTTCATGAAGATCATCTCGCTCGCGCCGGAGGTGCTGTAAGCATGAAGATCAAGAAGGGCGACCTGGTCCAGGTCATCACCGGTAAGGACAAGGGCAAGCAGGGCAAGGTCATCGTGGCCTACCCCGCTCAGGACCGCGTCCTCGTCGAGGGTGTCAACCGGGTCAAGAAGCACACCAAGGCCGGTCAGACGGCTCGCGGTTCGCAGACGGGTGGCATTGTCACCACCGAGGCCCCGATCCACATCAGCAACGTTCAGCTGGTCGTGGAGAAGGACGGCAACAAGGTTGTCACCCGCGTCGGCTACCGCTTTGACGACGAGGGCAACAAGATCCGCGTTGCCAAGCGGACCGGTGAGGACATCTGATGACTGCCACCACTGCGCCGCGTCTCAAGACGCGCTACCGCGAGGAAATCGCCGGCAAGCTGCGTGAGGAGTTCTCGTACGAGAACGTCATGCAGGTTCCCGGTCTGGTCAAGATCGTGGTCAACATGGGTGTGGGCGACGCCGCCCGCGACTCCAAGCTGATCGACGGGGCCGTCAAGGACCTCACCACGATCACCGGTCAGAAGCCGGCCGTCACCAAGGCCCGCAAGTCCATCGCGCAGTTCAAGCTGCGTGAGGGCCAGCCGATCGGCTGCCACGTCACCCTTCGTGGTGACCGGATGTGGGAGTTCCTGGACCGTACGCTGTCGCTCGCGCTTCCGCGTATCCGTGACTTCCGTGGCCTGTCGCCGAAGCAGTTCGACGGCCGTGGCAACTACACCTTCGGTCTCACGGAGCAGGTCATGTTCCACGAGATCGACCAGGACAAGATCGACCGGGTCCGGGGCATGGACATCACCGTGGTCACCACGGCGACCAACGACGACGAGGGTCGTGCCCTCCTTCGTCACCTCGGCTTCCCGTTCAAGGAGAACTGACCGTGGCGAAGAAGGCTCTGATCGCTAAGGCCGCCCGTAAGCCGAAGTTCGGCGTTCGCGGGTACACCCGCTGCCAGCGCTGCGGCCGGCCCCACTCCGTCTACCGCAAGTTCGGCCTGTGCCGCGTGTGCCTTCGTGAGATGGCTCACCGTGGCGAGCTGCCGGGCGTGACCAAGAGCTCCTGGTAACTCCCCTCTGCCCTCGGGCAAAGGGAAGTTCCGGAGACTCTCGGTAAGTATCTGGTCGGCAGGAGCCCCTCCTTTCATGCCGTAGGCTTGAAGGGTTGGGCGCCTGCCGCCCAAGACCGACTTACTACGCCGTAGGTCCCCGCACCGCACCCGTCCCGCCACTGAGTGGGGAGAGGGATGGCGCATACAGGAAACCCCGGCGAGAGAGGCCGAAGGCCAACTCATGACCATGACTGATCCCATCGCAGACATGCTCACGCGTCTGCGTAACGCGAACTCGGCATATCACGACGATGTCTCGATGCCGCACAGCAAGATCAAGTCGCACATCGCGGAGATCCTCCAGCAGGAGGGCTTCATCACCGGCTGGAAGGTCGAGGACGCCGAGGTCGGCAAGAACCTCGTCCTCGAGCTGAAGTTCGGCCCGAACCGCGAGCGCTCGATCGCCGGCATCAAGCGGATTTCGAAGCCGGGTCTGCGTGTATACGCAAAGTCCACCAACCTGCCGAAGGTCCTCGGCGGTCTGGGCGTGGCGATCATCTCCACGTCCCACGGCCTCCTGACCGGCCAGCAGGCAGGCAAGAAGGGCGTAGGTGGGGAAGTCCTCGCCTACGTCTGGTAGTCGGGAAAGGAAGGAAAGCTCATGTCGCGAATCGGCAAGCTCCCCATCCAGGTTCCCGCCGGTGTGGACGTCACCATCGATGGCCGTACGGTCGCAGTGAAGGGCCCCAAGGGTTCCCTCACGCACACCGTTGCCGCGCCGATCGAGGTCTCCAAGGGTGAGGACGGCGTGCTCAACGTCTCCCGCCCGAACGACGAGCGTCAGAACAAGGCCCTCCACGGCCTGTCCCGCACGCTGGTGGCGAACATGATCACCGGTGTGACCACGGGTTACAGCAAGGCGCTCGAGATCAGCGGTGTCGGTTACCGCGTCCAGGCGAAGGGCTCCAACCTGGAGTTCGCCCTGGGCTACAGCCACCCGATCCTCATCGAGGCTCCGGATGGCATCACCTTCAAGGTCGAGTCGCCCACGAAGCTCAGCGTCGAGGGCATCGACAAGCAGAAGGTCGGCGAGGTAGCCGCCAACATCCGCAAGCTGCGGAAGCCCGACCCGTACAAGGCCAAGGGCGTCAAGTACGCGGGCGAGGTCATCCGCCGCAAGGTCGGAAAGGCTGGTAAGTAGCCATGGCATACGGTGTGAAGATCGCCAAGGGCGACGCGTACAAGCGTGCCGCTCTCAAGCGCCGCCACATCCGCGTCCGCAAGCACATCTCCGGTTCGCCGGAGCGTCCTCGCTTGGTCGTGACGCGTTCCAACCGCCACATCGTGGCCCAGGTCATCGACGACATCGCGGGCCACACGCTCGCGTCGGCGTCGACCCTGGACACCTCGATCCGTGGTGGCGAGGGTGACAAGAGCGCTCAGGCCCAGCAGGTCGGCGCCCTGGTCGCCGAGCGTGCCAAGGCCGCAGGCGTCGAGGCCGTCGTGTTTGACCGCGGTGGTAACCAGTACGCCGGGCGGATTGCCGCTCTGGCTGACGCCGCCCGTGAAGCCGGGCTGAAGTTCTAAGCCCCGGTTCCTACGCACAGCGGACGTAACAGAGAGAGGTAAATCCAATGGCTGGACCCCAGCGCCGCGGAAGCGGTGCCGGTGGCGGCGAGCGGCGGGACCGGAAGGGCCGTGACGGTGGCGCCAGCGCCGCCGAGAAGACCGCGTACGTCGAGCGCGTCGTCGCGATCAACCGCGTCGCCAAGGTTGTGAAGGGTGGTCGTCGCTTCAGCTTCACCGCGCTGGTCGTGGTGGGCGATGGTGACGGCACCGTCGGTGTCGGATACGGCAAGGCCAAGGAAGTTCCCGCGGCCATCGCCAAGGGTGTCGAAGAGGCCAAGAAGAACTTCTTCAAGGTCCCCCGCATCCAGGGCACCATCCCTCACCCGATCACGGGCGAGAAGGCTGCGGGCGTCGTCCTGCTCAAGCCGGCTTCCCCCGGTACCGGCGTTATCGCCGGTGGCCCGGTGCGCGCCGTTCTGGAGTGCGCCGGCGTTCACGACATCCTGTCGAAGTCGCTTGGCTCGTCCAACGCGATCAACATCGTGCACGCGACCGTGGCGGCCCTCCAGGGCCTGCAGCGTCCCGAGGAGATCGCGGCCCGCCGCGGTCTGCCCCTCGAGGACGTCGCCCCCGCGGCTCTGCTGCGTGCACGTGCGGGAGCGGGTGCGTAATGGCTCGCCTCAAGATCACGCAGACGAAGTCGTACATCGGCAGCAAGCAGAACCACCGCGACACCCTGCGTTCGCTCGGGCTCAAGCGCCTGAACGACTCGGTTGTCAAGGAGGACCGCCCCGAGTTCCGCGGAATGGCCAACACCGTCCGCCACCTCGTGACGGTTGAGGAGGTTGACTGACATGGCGGAGAACAGCCCGCTGAAGGCCCACAACCTCCGGCCTGCCCCGGGCGCCAAGACCGCCAAGACCCGTGTGGGTCGTGGTGAGGCGTCCAAGGGTAAGACCGCAGGCCGTGGTACCAAGGGTACGAAGGCTCGTTACCAGGTTCCGGAGCGCTTCGAGGGTGGCCAGATGCCCCTCCACATGCGTCTCCCGAAGCTCAAGGGCTTCAAGAACCCGTTCCGCACGGAGTACCAGGTCGTGAACCTGGACAAGCTCTCGACGCTCTACCCCGAGGGTGGAGAGGTCACGGTGGCCGACCTGGTCGCCAAGGGCGCTGTGCGCAACAACCACCTCGTCAAGGTCCTCGGACAGGGCGAGATCTCCGTAGCGCTGCAGGTTTCGGTTGACGCCGTCTCCGGCTCCGCCAAGGAGAAGATCACCGCCGCCGGCGGTACGGTCACCGAGCTCGTCTGAGCCACGGGACAGAACTGGGCCTGGCCGGCTGCCTCTTCGGAGGTGGCCGGCCAGGCTTTTTCGTGTTTGTGGCGCTGTACGGGAACCGTAAAGGCTCGGGAAAGGTTGAACGGGTGTCCACCGCACCGGCGGTGGGGGAGCCGAGGGGCTTTCACGTCCTAAATGGTGTGGCTTGGCCGGTCTTTCACGGCGTGGGGCGGGGAGCGGGCGTTGCACCGGTGTGCAGTGCGTGTTTCCTGCTCAGTCCCGGGCCGGGTAGGGTGGCGCCGTTAATCTTTTGTGGCCTCCTTACGATGTAGGGCTGCCTTGTATCCGATCCCATCCAGTCCCATCCAGACCCGTCGCCTCTGACGCATAGCGCGGGGGTCGCAGGAGGCACCGTGTTCACCGCGTTCGCCCGAGCGTTCAAGACGCCCGACCTGCGCAAGAAGCTGCTCTTCACGCTCGGCATCATCGTGCTCTACCGGCTCGGGGCTCACATCCCGGCTCCCGGAGTCGACTACGCGAAGGTCCAGCAGTGCATCGACCAGGCCGATTCGGGTGGCCTGCTCGGTCTGATGCAGATGTTCAGCGGTGGCGCCCTGTTGCAGATCACCATCTTCGCGCTCGGCATCATGCCGTACATCACGGCCAGCATCATTCTTCAGCTGCTGACCGTGGTGATCCCCCGACTGGAAGCCCTCAAGAAGGAGGGGCAGTCCGGCACGGCCAAGATCACGCAGTACACGCGTTATCTGACCGTCGCGCTGGCGATCCTCCAGGGCACCGGCCTCGTCGCGACCGCCCGGAGCGGGGCGCTGTTCCAGAACTGCTCCGTCGCCGACCAGATCGTCGCCGACAAGTCCATCTTCACGACCCTGGTCATGGTCATCACGATGACCGCCGGTACCGCCGCCGTCATGTGGCTCGGTGAGCTCATCACCGACCGCGGCATCGGCAACGGCATGTCGATCCTCATGTTCATCTCGATCGCCGCCACGTTCCCCGGTGCCCTGTGGGCCATCAAGGAGAGCGGCAAGCTGGCCGACGGCTGGATCGAGTTCGGCACGGTCATCCTCATCGGCTTCGTCATGGTCGCCCTCGTCGTCTTCGTCGAGCAGGCCCAGCGCCGCATCCCTGTGCAGTACGCGAAGCGCATGATCGGACGCCGGTCCTACGGCGGTACGTCGACGTACATCCCGCTCAAGGTGAACCAGGCGGGTGTGATTCCCGTCATCTTCGCCTCCTCGCTGCTCTTCATCCCGTCACTGATCGTCCAGTTCTCCGGCTCCACCTCGGGCTGGGCCACCTGGATCCAGGACCACTTCGTGACGGGTGACCACCCGTATTACATCGCGGTGTACTTCGTACTCATCGTGTTCTTCGCCTTCTTCTACGTGGCCATTTCGTTCAACCCCGACGAAGTCGCCGACAACATGAAGAAGTATGGTGGCTTCATCCCGGGCATCCGGGCAGGTCGACCTACTGCCGAGTACCTGAGCTACGTGCTCAACAGGATCACTTGGCCGGGCTCGCTGTACCTGGGCCTGATCGCTCTGGTGCCGACGATGGCGTTGGCAGGCTTCGGCGGTGCGAACCAGAACTTCCCGTTCGGCGGGACGAGCATCCTCATCATCGTGGGTGTGGGTCTGGAAACCGTGAAGCAGATCGAGAGTCAGCTCCAGCAGCGCAATTACGAAGGGTTCCTCCGCTGATGCGAATCGTCCTCGTCGGGCCTCCGGGTGCCGGCAAGGGAACGCAGGCTGCGTACCTTGCCAAGAACCTGTCGATTCCGCACATCTCCACGGGCGACCTCTTCCGCGCCAACATCAGCCAGGGCACCGACCTTGGCAAGCAGGCCCGCGCCTACATGGACGCAGGCCAGCTGGTGCCGGACGAGGTCACCATCGGGATGGCCAAGGACCGCATGGCCCAGTCGGACGCCGTGAACGGCTTCCTGCTGGACGGCTTCCCGCGGAACGTGGGCCAGGCCGAGGCCCTTGACGTGATGCTCAAGGACGAGGGCGTGAAGCTGGACGCGGTCCTCGATCTCGAGGTCCCCGAGGAAGAGGTCGTGAAGCGGATCGCGGGTCGCCGCATCTGCCGCAACGACAGCGCGCACGTCTTCCACGCGACGTACAACCCGCCGAAGACCGAGGGCGTCTGCGACGCCTGCGGCGGCGAGCTGTACCAGCGGGACGACGACAGCGAGGAGACGGTCCGGACCCGGCTGGAGGTCTACCACACGCAGACCGAGCCGATCATCGACTACTACCGGGCCCAGGGCCTGGTGGTGACCATCTCCGCGCTCGGCAAGGTCACCGAGGTGACCGCGCGTGCCATGGAGGCGCTGAAGTCCGACGAGGGCTGAGCCCCACCCCGTACCACCGCTGTGCAGTCGGCCGCGGCGCCCCGGGGCGCCGCGGCCGACTGCTTGCGCCCGTATCGTTGAGTGGGCCCGCAGCGGTCCCGTAACCCGTCACCGTCACCCGTCGATGCAGAGAGGCGCCGAGCAATGGTGCAGATCAAGACCCCCGAGCAGATCGCGAAGATGCGTGAGGCCGGGCTGGTGGTCGCTGCCATTCACGCGGCCACCCGTGAGGCGGCCGTGCCCGGCGCCACCACGAAGGACCTGGACCAGGTCGCCCGCAAGGTGATCGCCGACCACGGAGCGAGGTCGAACTTCCTCGGTTACGGCGGGTTCCCCGCGACCATCTGCACCTCGGTCAACGAGGTCGTCGTCCACGGCATCCCGGACGACAAGACGGTCCTCAAGGACGGCGACATCATCTCGATCGATGCCGGCGCGATCGTGGACGGCTGGCACGGCGACGCCGCGTACACCGCCTTCGTGGGCACCGGTCACGCTCCGGAGCTGGTCGAGCTCTCCCGGGTGACCGAGGAGTCGATGTGGGCCGGGATCGCCGCGATGAAGGTGAACAACCGCCTCGTCGACATCTCCAAGGCGATCGAGTCGTACATCCGCCGTCAGCCCCGCCCGGCCACCGGCAAGTACGGGATCATCGAGGACTACGGCGGCCACGGCATCGGCACCGAGATGCACATGGACCCGCACCTGCTGAACTACGTCTCCCGCAAGCGCGGCAAGGGCATCAAGCTGGTCCCGGGCGTCTGCCTGGCGATCGAGCCCATGGTCTCGCTGGGTACGGCGCAGACGGAGGTCCTGAGCGACGACTGGACGGTCCTCACGACTGACGGCACCTGGTCCTCGCACTGGGAGCACTCCATCGCGCTCACCGAACAGGGCCCGCTGGTCCTGACCGCCCCGGACTGCGGCAGGGCGAAGCTCGCGGAGTACGGCATCGAGGCCGCGCCCGACCCGCTGGCCTGATGCAACCCTTCCGGTAGGTCTAAGGATCACCGGTAGTGGGCAAACTTGACGGATTCGTCTTTTGGAGTCCGCTGACGTAGACTGACTCGTCGGCTCTGGTGCATCCGTGTGTCTGCATGCAATCACATGTACGGCACAAGATCGCGAGAGCCGATCAAGGTAGCCGATTCGAAAGGCGAAGCGTGGCCAAGAAGCAAGGTGCCATCGAGATTGAGGGCACCGTGATCGAGTCCCTCCCGAACGCAATGTTCAAGGTGGAGCTCCAGAACGGTCACAAGGTCCTGGCGCACATCAGCGGCAAGATGCGGATGCACTACATCCGTATTCTCCCGGATGACCGGGTCGTGGTGGAGCTCTCTCCGTACGACCTGACGCGTGGCCGGATCGTCTACCGATACAAGTAGATCTTGCCGGCACTCCGTTTCGGCGGGTGATGGCACTGACCCGGAGAACCTGACATCCCATGAAGGTCAAGCCGAGCGTCAAGAAGATCTGCGACAAGTGCAAGGTGATCCGCCGTCACGGTCGGGTCATGGTCATCTGCGACAACCTGCGCCACAAGCAGCGCCAGGGCTGACGCACGACCGCCTGCATCTCGCAGTTCTTCGCGCGACGCACGTAGTACGTACATACGCAGTGCCCGTCCAAGCCACGGCTGACGACACCTCCGGCGGGGGCCGGAGACCCGGGCGTACCACCTCTCCCAGTGAGCGGTCGGCGGTCGGGAGTGGCACTGCGGAAGACCCCCGAAATAACAACTGGAGCCATTGAATGGCACGCGTTTCAGGTGTTGACATCCCGCGCGAAAAGCGCGTGGAGGTTGCCCTCACCTACGTCTTCGGTATCGGGCGCACCCGGTCCAAGGAGATCCTCGCCAGCACCGGTGTGAACCCGGACGCCCGCGTTCGTGACCTCGCCGAAGAGGACCTGGTCAAGATCCGCGAGTACGTGGACGCCAACCTCCGCACCGAGGGTGACCTCCGCCGTGAGGTTCAGGGCGACATTCGCCGCAAGATCGAGATCGGCTGCTACCAGGGCATTCGTCACCGCCGTGGTCTGCCGGTGCACGGCCAGCGCACCAGCACGAACGCGCGTACCCGCAAGGGCCCGCGTCGCGCCATCGCCGGTAAGAAGAAGCCGGGCAAGAAGTAGTCCTCAGCGGACGCACTGCGCAATCCGGGTTTCCGGACCACCGCAGCATCCAGCGGTCTTCGCTGTAGGACCGATCACCTCCCCTCTCCATCTGGAGTCAAGACATGCCCCCCAAGGGTCGTCAGGGCGCAGCCAAGAAGGTGCGTCGCAAGGAAAAGAAGAACGTCGCTCACGGGCACGCGCACATCAAGAGCACGTTCAACAACACCATCGTCTCGATCACGGACCCCTCGGGCAACGTGATCTCCTGGGCCTCCGCCGGCCACGTCGGCTTCAAGGGCTCGCGCAAGTCCACCCCCTTCGCCGCGCAGATGGCCGCCGAGTCGGCCGCCCGCCGCGCGCAGGAGCACGGCATGCGCAAGGTCGACGTCTTCGTCAAGGGTCCCGGCTCCGGCCGTGAGACCGCGATCCGCTCCCTCCAGGCCACGGGCCTTGAGGTCGGTTCGATCCAGGACGTCACCCCGACGCCGCACAACGGCTGCCGTCCGCCGAAGCGTCGCCGCGTCTGATCCGCATCGGCCGGTGACGGCCGTGCGTCAGTAGCGCCGGGTCCGGGCGGTACGCCTCATATGGGGCGTACCGCCCGTACCCTTGTTACATCTGTCGGGCATCAAATAGTGGGTGCCCACGACTGAAGGATCACCACATGCTTATCGCTCAGCGTCCGTCGCTGACCGAAGAGGTCGTCGACGAGTTCCGCTCCCGGTTCGTCATCGAGCCGCTGGAGCCGGGCTTCGGTTACACCCTCGGCAACTCCCTCCGCCGTACCCTCCTCTCCTCGATCCCCGGTGCCGCTGTCACCAGCATCCGGATCGACGGGGTCCTGCACGAGTTCACCACCGTGCCGGGCGTCAAGGAGGACGTCACCGACCTCATCCTCAACATCAAGCAGCTGGTCGTCTCCTCGGAGCACGACGAGCCCGTCGTGATGTACCTGCGCAAGCAGGGACCGGGTCTGGTCACCGCCGCCGACATCGCGCCCCCGGCCGGTGTCGAGGTGCACAACCCCGACCTCGTTCTCGCCACGCTCAACGGCAAGGGCAAGCTGGAGATGGAGCTGACCGTCGAGCGCGGTCGCGGCTACGTCTCCGCCGTCCAGAACAAGCAGGTCGGCCAGGAGATCGGCCGGATCCCGGTCGACTCCATCTACTCGCCGGTGCTCAAGGTCACGTACAAGGTCGAGGCGACCCGTGTCGAGCAGCGCACCGACTTCGACAAGCTGATCGTCGACGTCGAGACCAAGCAGGCCATGCGTCCCCGTGACGCCATGGCGTCTGCCGGTAAGACCCTGGTCGAGCTGTTCGGTCTGGCGCGCGAGCTCAACATCGACGCCGAGGGCATCGACATGGGCCCGTCCCCGACGGACGCCGCTCTCGCCGCCGATCTGGCGCTGCCGATCGAGGAGCTGGAGCTCACGGTCCGCTCGTACAACTGCCTCAAGCGCGAGGGCATCCACTCCGTGGGTGAGCTCGTGGCGCGTTCCGAGGCCGACCTGCTCGACATCCGCAACTTCGGTGCGAAGTCGATCGACGAGGTCAAGGCGAAGCTGGCCGGTATGGGCCTCGCGCTGAAGGACTCGCCTCCCGGCTTCGACCCGACCGCCGCCGCCGACGCCTTCGGCGCCGACGACGACGCGGACGCCGGTTTCGTGGAGACCGAGCAGTACTGAGCACCACCCGCACGACTTCCGTGAGGCGTCCGCTTCACGGGAACTGACACCGGTACCTGATACGGCCGGTGCAGCACACAAGGAGAATCACCATGCCGCGTCCCGCAAAGGGTGCCCGTCTGGGCGGCAGCGCCGCGCACGAGCGTCTGCTCCTCGCCAACCTGGCGAAGTCGCTGTTCGAGCACGGCCGCATCACGACGACCGAGGCCAAGGCCCGCCGCCTGCGTCCGGTCGCCGAGCGCCTCGTCACCAAGGCGAAGAAGGGCGACATCCACAACCGTCGCCTGGTGCTGCAGACGATCACGGACAAGAGCATCGTGCACACGCTCTTCACCGAGATCGCCCCCCGGTACGAGAACCGCCCCGGTGGTTACACGCGTATCACCAAGATCGGCAACCGTCGTGGCGACAACGCCCCGATGGCGGTCATCGAGCTGGTCGAGGCGCTGACCGTGGCCCAGCAGGCCACCGGTGAGGCCGAGGCAGCGACGAAGCGCGCGGTCAAGGAAGACACCCTCAAGAAGGACGAGGCCCCCGCGGCCGAGTCCGAGGTCGCCGAGGACGCCAAGCCGGTCGAGAAGGCCGACGAGCCCGCCGCGGAAGCGGCTGATGACAAGGGCAAGGACGCCTGAGCGTTCTGAGACCACTGGACGGGCCCGCATCACCCTTCGGGGCGGTGCGGGCCCGTTCTGCTGACCAGGGGCAGTGAGAGGATGACGCGGTGAGTGACGAGGCGGAGCCCGGGTTCGTACGGGTGCGGCTGGACCTGGCCTACGACGGCAAGGACTTCTCCGGCTGGGCGAAGCAGACCAGCCGGCGCACGGTGCAGGGCGAGATCGAGGACGCGCTGCGGACCGTGACCCGGTCCCCGGTGACGTACGACCTGACGGTGGCGGGCCGCACGGACGCGGGGGTGCACGCGCGGGGCCAGGTGGCGCATGTGGACCTGCCGGAGGCGGTGTGGGCCGGGCACGAGGAGAAGCTGCTGCGGCGGCTGGCGGGCAGGATGCCGCTGGACGTCCGGATCTGGCGGGCGGCCCCGGCCCCGGCCGGGTTCAACGCCCGCTTCTCCGCGCTCTGGAGGCGTTACGCCTACCGGGTCGGTGACCGGCCCGGCGGGGTGGATCCGCTGACGCGCGGTCATGTGCTCTGGCACGACCGGCCGTTGGACGTGGACGCGATGAACGAGGCGGCCGCCCTGATGGTGGGCGAGCACGACTTCGCCGCGTACTGCAAGAAGCGCGAGGGCGCGACCACCATCCGCACGCTCCAGAAGCTGAGTTGGGTACGGGATCCGGCTTCGGGCGTCCTCACCGCGACCGTGCAGGCGGACGCGTTCTGCCACAACATGGTGCGCGCGCTGATCGGTGCCGCCCTGTTCGTGGGCGACGGCCGCCGCCCGGCCGCCTGGCCCGCCGAGGTGCTCGCGGCGAAGGTCCGCGACCCCGGGGTGCACGTGGTGCGGCCGCACGGGCTGACGCTGGAGGAAGTGGCTTACCCGGCCGACGAGTTGCTCGCCGCGCGCGCTGCGGAGGCCCGTAACGTCAGGACGCTGCCGGGGGCCGGGTGCTGCTGAGGCCGGGGGTGTTCAACTGCTCCGGCTGCGGCGGGCCTCGTTCCTGAAGTGGCGTGCGAAGGCGATGACGCCCCACGCGATCAGGACGTTGAGCAGCGCCCCGGCGCCGTGGAACAGGGGGGCGAGGAGGCTGAACCCGGCCTCCTCGGTGCCTGGTCCGCCCCCGGTCAGCGGCGCCGACAGGTACATCAGGACGAGCAGCACGATCCCGCCCGGGAAGGTGGCCAGGGTCAGCGGTATCCGGCCGCCCTCCGGCTGTCCGGCGATCTCGTGGACCAGGGCGGCGGCCGTTACCAGGCCGACGTAGCAGGCGGCGAGGAGGCGGGCCCTGCGGGGGCCGGGGGTGCTCATGGGGTCGCCCTTCGAGCGGTGAGGACGTGCGCCCACGGCTCGTCGACGTCGGCCAGGCCCAGCACGGCGACCACGTTGTCGAGCATCCCGGCGCCGAACCAGCGCCGTACGGCCTCGTCGTCGCCCAGCAGTTGGCGCACGGTGTCGACCTGCTTGGCGTAGCACCGGCGCACGGCCTCCGCCACCAGCGGCTCGCCCGTGGCGCAGTTCGCGTGCATGAGGAAGCGCAGGATGTTCCGGTCCTCGACGAGCGCGGCGTAGGCGTCGCGCGCCGCGTCCAGTGCCGGGCCCGCCCCGCCCGCCGTCGGCGCGTGCGCGAGGAGGGTCTCGGTCATCACGACGGACACGTGGTCGACGGTCGCCGCGAACAGGGCTTCCTTGTTCGGGTACAGCCGGTAGAGATACGGCTGGGAGATGCCGACCCATTGGGCCATCTCGTGCGTCGTCGTGCCGTAGAAACCCTTTTGCGCGAAGCAGTCGACCGCTGCGGCCACCAGGGCCCGACGGCGTTCGTCGCTCTTTGTGCTGGTACCGGCGGCGGGCATGGGCGTCAGTTAAACATGGCCTCCCTCAGCCTCCAAAAGGGCCCTCAGCCTCCGAAAGGAACGCTGCGGCCCTGCTCGGACGGTGCGTCGTGGGGGGTGAGCGCCTCGATCGCCACCAGCGGGTTCCAGTAGTCCAGGTAGTGGGTGATGCGTGCGTCGTCATCGGTCCGGACGACGGAGATGCAGGTCTGCTCGTACGGCTTGCCGGTCGGCCGTGCGGTGCCCGTGGAGCGGAACTCGGCGATCACGAGACTCGGGTCGACCGTCTCGTGGAACACCAGGTCGCCGAACTCGACGTCGAAGGTCTCGGGGAAGTGCCTCATGTGCGCGACCAGCGCGTCCCGCCCCGCCACCCGTCGCTCCACGCCGTCCGGCGCGAACGGGAACTCGAGCACCGCGTCCGGGGCGAACAGGGTCACCCATTCGTCGACGCGTCCCGCGGCGGTGAGGCGCAGGTGTTCGGCCACGGCGTGCTGGGCGGCGGCGCGGCGGTCGATGTCGTTCTGCTCGGCTGTCATGGCGACTCCTAGGTTAGTGGTCGACCTATAACTTAACAGCCCATGACGACGGCGTCGATCGTCGGATGCTGATCGAGAAGTGCCGGGTGGCGGTGTCCGGCTACTGGGCGGGTTCCGCCGCCGCCTGTGACGCCTGGACCCGGCCGCGCTGGTGGATCTGGCGGAAGACGAAGTTCGTCAGGTCGTCGCCGACCGCGAAGACGTTCTTGTCCTTGGCGGTGACGCGGGTGCCGTCGGTGAAGCCGCCGACGGTGAAGTAGGCGTACCGGCCGTAGGAGTTGGTGGTACGACGGCAGACCGTGCCCCCGCGGCAGAACGTGGGCACGCCCGCGCCGCTGAGGGAGGCGAGGCCGCCCGCCGCCTGGTCGACCGTCTTCTGCGCGCGGGCCTCGGTGTCGAAGACCGCGATGCCGACGGTGACGGCCACCCCGTCCTTGCTGTACGTCGCCCGGATGAGCTGCTTGCAGCCGTTCTTCGCGAGGACCGCGCCGAGGGCGCCCTGGGTGCCGGTCGCGCAGTCGGTGGTGCGGCCGGTGGCGCCCTTGATGTGGACGCGGTCGCCCATGGCGAGCTTCTTGCCGGGGAAGAAGCCGTCGACGGTGATCGGCGCCTTGTCCTTGTCGGCGCTCGTTATGTACTCCTTCGGGTCCGGCGGGGGCGGCGGGGCCACCGACGAGAAGGACGGCGCGGGCGCCGAGGTGTCCTCGGGCAGTTCGGCCGGCGCCGGCAGTTTGCTCGCGCTGCCGGTCGGACCGCTCTTTCCGCCGCCCGTGGTGACCACGGCGGTCGCCACGATCGCCCCGACCACGGCGGTGGCGAGCACCCCGCCGCCGATCATCAGCCACCGCTTGCGGCGGGCGCGTGCGGCGGACTCCTCGGCGAGCGCGGCCCAGTCCGGAGTCCCGTTGTCCCCTGGCCCCCAGGAGGGCCCCCCTTGCCATGAACTCATGCGCGAATCCTAGGGCCTGCCGTTCGACCGGAAGCGCCGCCTTCGTAAACCGGTTGGGCCATCGCTTCGCAGACCGTGACAATGCTCTGTATGGGACATCTTGAAGCGGGCCACCTGGAGTACTACCTACCGGACGGGCGGGTGCTGCTCGGCGACGCCTCGTTCCGGGTGGCCGACGGAGCTGTCGTCGCCCTCGTCGGGGCGAACGGAGCGGGCAAGACGACCCTGCTGCGGCTGCTCGCCGGGGAGCTCCAGCCGCACGGCGGCACGGTCTCGGTGAGCGGCGGGCTCGGTGTGATGCCGCAGTTCGTGGGCTCGGTGCGGGACGAGCGGACCGTACGGGACCTGTTGGTCTCCGTCTCCCAGCCGCGCATCCGGGACGCGGCCAAGGAGGTCGACGCGGCCGAGGAGAAGATCCTCACCGTCGACGACGAGGCCGCGCAGATGGCGTACGCGCAGGCGCTGAGCGACTGGGCCGAGGCGCGCGGCTACGAGGCCGAGACGGTCTGGGACATGTGCACCATGGCCGCGCTGGGCGTCCCGTACGAGAAGGCGCAGTGGCGCGAGGTGCGCACCCTCAGCGGCGGTGAGCAGAAGCGGCTGGTCCTGGAGGCGCTGCTGCGCGGCCCCGACGAGGTGCTGCTCCTGGACGAGCCGGACAACTACCTCGACGTGCCGGGCAAGCGCTGGCTGGAGGAGAAGCTCAAGGAGACCCGTAAGACGGTCCTCTTCGTCTCCCACGACCGGGAGCTGCTGTCCAGGGCCGCCGAGAAGATCGTCAGCGTCGAGCCGAGCGCGGCGGGCAGCGACGTATGGGTGCACGGTGGCGGCTTCGCCACGTACCACGACGCGCGCAAGGAGCGGTTCGCCCGCTTCGAGGAGCTGCTGCGGCGCTGGCAGGAGGAGCACGCCCGGCTGAAGGCGCTCGTCCTGCGGATGCGGCAGCAGGCGGCGAACAGCCCCGACATGGCCAACCGCTACCACGCCATGCAGACCCGCTTCAAGAAGTTCGAGGAGGCGGGCCCGCCGCCGGAGCCGCCGCGCGAGCAGGACATCAGGATGCGGCTGCGCGGCGGGCGGACCGGGGTGCGGGCGGTCACCTGCAAGGGCCTGGAGCTGACCGGGCTGATGAAGCCGTTCGACCTGGAGATCTATTACGGGGAACGGGTCGCCGTCCTCGGCTCCAACGGGTCGGGCAAGTCGCACTTCCTGCGGCTGCTGGCGGGGGAGCCGGTGGCGCACGCGGGGGAGTGGAAGCTCGGGGCGCGGGTCGTGCCGGGGCACTTCGCCCAGACGCACGCGCATCCGGAGCTGCTCGGCAAGACGCTGGTGGAGATCCTCTGGTCCCAGCACGCCAAGGACCGGGGCGGCGCGATGTCGGTGCTGCGGCGGTACGAGCTGGAGCGCCAGGGCGACCAGGCGTTCGAGCGGCTCTCCGGCGGGCAGCAGGCGCGGTTCCAGATCCTGCTCCTGGAGCTGGCGGGCACCACCGCGCTGCTCCTGGACGAGCCGACGGACAACCTGGACCTGGAGTCGGCGGAGGCGCTGCAGGACGGCCTGGAGGTGTACGACGGCACGGTGATGGCCGTCACGCACGACCGGTGGTTCGCGAAGTCCTTCGACCGGTACCTGGTCTTCGGCTCCGACGGGGTCGTACGGGAGACGTCGGAGCCGGTGTGGGACGAGCGGCGGGTCCAGCGGGCGCGGTAGGGCAGGCGCGTTTTGACCCGTCCGGGGCGGGGCGGGTAGTGTCGGACCCTGTTATACGTATTGGCTTCGTCGTTTCACGCGAAGGGCCCTTACGTAAGTTCTCTGGAGCAGTTACCAGTGGCTCGCATACGGGCGGTGTCCCGGCATTGTGGGCCCCAGCTGCATGATCGCTTCAGAGGTGACGTGTGTCTGGACCCATCCACCGAAGCGAAGGCTACGAAGTGCGTACGTACAGCCCCAAGCCCGGCGATGTCACTCGCCAGTGGCACATCATTGACGCTCAGGACATCGTCCTGGGCCGTCTCGCCACCACGGCTGCGAACCTCCTCCGAGGCAAGCACAAGGCGATCTACGCCCCCCACATGGACATGGGCGACTTCGTCATCATCATCAACGCCGACAAGGTTCACCTGTCCGGCAACAAGAAGACCCAGAAGATGGCGTACCGCCACTCGGGCTTCCCGGGCGGTCTCCGTTCGGTGCGCTACGACGAGCTCCTCGCGAAGAACCCCGAGAAGGCCGTCGAGAAGGCCATCAAGGGCATGATCCCCAAGAACACCCTGGGCCGTCAGATGATCTCGAAGCTGAAGGTCTACGCGGGCGACCAGCACCCGCACGCTGCGCAGCAGCCGGTCCCGTTCGAGATCACCCAGGTCGCGCAGTAGTTCCGGCCACCCCCTAAGACATACAGAAAGATCTGAGGAGCATCGTGGCCGAGACCACTGTTGAGACGACCACCGACGACACGGTGGGCACCGAGGGCGAGGAGACCTTCGCCGAGGTGACCACCTTCGAGTCCGAGGTCCCCGTCGAGGGTGAGTACACCTCCGAGTCGCTCGCGGGCCGCTTCGGCGACCCGCAGCCCGCCGCCGGCCTTGGCCGTCGCAAGAACGCCATCGCCCGTGTCCGGATCATCCCGGGCACCGGCAAGTGGAAGATCAACGGTCGCACCCTTGAGGACTACTTCCCCAACAAGGTGCACCAGCAGGAAGTCAACGAGCCCTTCAAGGTTCTCGAGCTCGACGGTCGCTACGACGTCGTGGCCCGCATCTCGGGTGGTGGCGTCTCCGGTCAGGCCGGCGCCCTGCGCCTCGGTGTGGCCCGCTCGCTGAACGAGGCGGACGTGGACAACAACCGCGCCACGCTGAAGAAGGCCGGCTTCCTCTCCCGCGACGACCGTGCGGTCGAGCGCAAGAAGGCCGGTCTCAAGAAGGCCCGTAAGGCCCCGCAGTACAGCAAGCGCTAAATCGCCTGCTCGTCTGCGTTACACGTTCGCCCCGGCGGCACACTCCGTGCTGCCGGGGCGTTCGTTTATCGGGCCTCGCAGGCGTATAACGGCATGAGACGTTCATCGGCCCGCACTCTCGTACTCCGCGCACACCTCGCGCGCGTGAGCCGCGCCATGCCGCCCGTCGGGCCGTTTTGCTGTTTTCGTAGTTGTGGTTGTTTAGTTTCGCTTTGCTTTGCTTTGCTTTGGTTTTTGTGGTTTCGGAGCACCTCGGAGGACACCAGTGGGACGACTCTTCGGTACGGACGGAGTGCGCGGTGTCGCCAACGCGGATCTGACGGCCGAGCTCGCGCTCGGGCTCTCGGTCGCGGCGGCGCACGTACTAGCCGAGGCGGGCACCTTCGCGGGCCATCGCCCGACCGCCGTGGTCGGCCGCGACCCCCGGGCATCCGGAGAGTTCCTGGAAGCCGCCGTCGTGGCCGGTCTGGCCAGCGCGGGCGTGGACGTCCTGCGCGTCGGCGTGCTGCCGACGCCGGCCGTCGCGTACCTCACCGGCTCGCTCGGCGCGGACATCGGCGTGATGCTCTCCGCCAGCCACAACGCGATGCCCGACAACGGCGTCAAGTTCTTCGCCCGCGGCGGCCACAAGCTCGCCGACGAGCTGGAGGACCGGATCGAGACGGTCTACGAGCAGCACCGCACCGGTGAGCCGTGGACCCGCCCGACCGGCGCGGGTGTCGGCCGGGTCACCGACTACACGGAGGGCTTCGACCGTTACGTCGCCCACCTCATCGCCGTCCTCCCCAACCGGCTCGACGGGCTGAAGGTCGTCCTGGACGAGGCGCACGGCGCCGCCGCCCGGGTCTCGCCCGAGGCGTTCGCACGGGCCGGGGCCGAGGTCGTCACCATCGGCGCCGAGCCGGACGGCCTGAACATCAACGACGGCTGCGGCTCCACCCACCTGGAGCTGCTGCGCGCCGCCGTCGTCGAGCACGGCGCCGACCTCGGCATCGCCCACGACGGCGACGCCGACCGCTGCCTCGCCGTGGACGCGGCGGGCGAGGAGGTCGACGGCGACCAGATCCTCGCCGTGCTGGCCCTCGCCATGCGGGAGGCCGGGCAGCTGCGCAAGGACACCGTCGTCGGCACGGTGATGTCGAACCTCGGCTTCAAGATCGCCATGGAGCGCGAGGGCATCCAGCTCGTCCAGACGGCGGTCGGCGACCGTTACGTCCTGGAGTCGATGAAGGCCGAGGGCTTCGCGCTCGGCGGCGAGCAGTCCGGCCACGTCATCGTCCTGGACCACGCCACGACCGGCGACGGCACGCTGACCGGCCTGATGCTGGCGGCCCGGATCGCCGCCACCGGCCGGAGCCTCGCCGAGCTGGCCGGGGTCATGCAGCGCCTGCCGCAGGTGCTCGTCAACGTCCCCGACGTCGACAAGTCCCGGGTCACCACCTCGCCCGAGCTGGCCACCGCGGTGACCGAGGCGGAGCGCGAGCTCGGCTCGACCGGCCGCGTGCTGCTGCGCCAGTCGGGTACGGAGCCGCTGGTACGGGTCATGGTCGAGGCCGCCGACATCGGGCAGGCGCGCGCGGTCGCGGGCCGGCTGGCCGATGTGGTGAAGTCCGCGCTGGGCTGACCTCCGCACTCACGTTCGTACGGAAGCCCCCGGCGTATCCGCCGGGGGCTTCCGTGTGCGCTGGACGTTCCACAGGGCCTTCTGCAGCAGCAGCGTCAGCGTGCCGGCGAGAATGATGCCCCCGAGGTTGGCCAGCAGTTGCTGCACCGACCCGACGGTCTGCTGGTAGTCGGAGTAGCTGAACGCGACGGCTGCGTTGGCGGCGGCCGGGACCGTCGTCACGGAAATGGCCACGCCGATCAGCGCCCCGGACTTCGCGGACGTGAGAGAGAGGGTCCCCGCGACGCCGGCCAGGAACGCCACCACGAACGACATCCAGTCGGGCTTCCAGATGAAGGCCGTGTTGGGCCGGTCCGCGTCGACCATGTCCCGGGTGAAGAGGCCGAAGACATCCATCAGCCAGGCGAAGCCCGCTGTCAGCACCATGGCGACGGCGAAACCGCCGATCAGGGCCCAGAGGGAACGCGCCACCAGACGCGGGGCACGCTGGACCAGGGCGGTGGAGATTCCGGCCAGCGGACCGAACTCCGGTCCGACCGCCATCGCGCCCACGATCAGGATGGCGTTGTCCAGCATCACACCGCAGGCCGCGAGCATCGTGGCGACGGCGAGGAAGGACACGTACGTCACGCTGAACGTCGACTCCTCGTGGGTCACCTCGCTCAGCTCCTCCCACAGCACCGCGTCCATGCCTTCGCCCGGGGCGTCCTTCTCGGCCCGGTCCGCGCGCCTGGAGAGCGTCAGGTCCATGTTCTCGACGGTGATCGACCCGCACTCGTCGATCCCGAGCCGGCGCAGTCCGCCGATCAGCTCGTCCCCCGCCTCGCGGGCCACGTCGCACAGCACGACATCGCCCACCGGGTCGCGGGCCGCGCCGGACAGCACCGCCAGGTGGGCCGTGCCGACGGTCGTCTCCATCAGACGCACCACCTCCTCGGTCCGGTCGGCCGGCACGAGCAGACGCAGATGCAGCACGCTGAGACTCCAGGGTGTTCAGAGCTTGCGCAGGGACAGCCTCTGGACCTTGTGGTCCGGGCCCTTGCGGAGCACCAGGGTGGCACGGCCGCGCGTCGGAGCGACGTTCTCCAGCAGATTCGGTTTGTTCACGGTCCGCCACATCGTGCGCGCGTAGTCCAGCGCCTCCTCCTCGGAGACCTGGGTGTACTTGCGGAAGTACGAGGACGGGTCCTGGAACGCGGTGTCGCGCAACTTCCGGAAACGGTTCAGGTACCAGGTCTCGATGTCGTCGGCGCGCGCGTCCACGTACACGCTGAAGTCGAAGTAGTCGGCGAGCCCGACCCTGGTCCGGCCGTCCCGGCCCGGCAGGGCGGGCTGGAGGACGTTGAGCCCCTCCACGATGAGGATGTCCGGGCGGCGGACGGTGAGCCGCTCGCCGGGGACGATGTCGTAGATCAGGTGCGAGTAGACGGGCGCGGTCACCTCGTCCTTGCCCGCCTTGATGTCCGCGACGAACCGGGTCAGCGCCCGCCGGTCGTAGGACTCCGGGAACCCCTTGCGCGAGGTCAGCCCGCGCGAGCGGAGTTCCTTCATCGGCAGCAGGAACCCGTCCGTGGTCACCAGCTCGACGCGCGGGTGCTCGGGCCAGCGGGCGAGCAGGGCCTGGAGGATACGGGCGCTGGTGGACTTGCCGACGGCGACACTGCCCGCGACCCCTATGACGAACGGGGTACCGCGCTGCGCCCCGTGCCCGTTCCCGGCGTCCCCGAGGAAGGTGTTCAGCGCCCCGCGCAGCCCGGAGGTGGCCTGGACGTACAGGTTGAGGAGCCGGGAGAGCGGCAGATAGACGTCCCGCACCTCGTCCAGGTCGATGACATCGCCGAGACCCCGCAGCCGCTCCACCTCGTCGGCGGTCAACGGGAGCGGGGTCTTGTCCCGCAGGGCGCTCCACTCGTCGCGCGAGAGGTCGACGTAGGGGGTCGGCGCATGCTCGGTGCGGCGCTGCGGGCTCCGTGCGGGCGAAGTGATCACCCTTCATTGTCGCGGGAGTTTCAACGGAGTGGGGGGTGGGGTCGGTCACGTGGGTGCCGGGCCCGTGGGCCGTCCGCCGGGACGGCCGTACGGTCAGGGCTTCTGGCCCTTGCGGTCGACGACGGCGGCGTGGGTGCGGGCGATGTCGCTGAGGATCTCTCCGCGCTTGTAGACCGTCTTCGGGCCGACATCGCCCTGACTGAACTCGTGCGTCCTGGTGACGACGTCGCGTTCTCCCGCGTAGCTGTAGTCCACCGGGTCGATGAGGATCTCGCGTCGGCTGTCGCTCCCGTCGTACTTGCGGGTCACGGCGATGACCTCGCGGCCGGAGGCGTCCCGGATCAGGTGGTCGGTCACCTTGACGCCCCCGACCGTGGCCATCGCCCGGTAGATCCGGGCCAGCGCGTCCGGCGGGATCGGGTAGGACTCCAGCAGGACCGACAGGGCGCGGAAGCTGTGCTCGTCCTTCGCCTCGGGTGCTCCGTCGGGGCCGCTGCCGGTGGGGAAGACCTCGCGTAGTTCCGCGAGGAGCGCCTCGGGGTCCTCCGGCAGGGCGGCGGCGATCCGGTAGGACTCGCGGGCGGTCCGGTAGTCCGTGTCGGACTCGTCGTTCCCGGCGGCCTTGTCGTCGTACGGGATCCACTGGTCGGGGCTGTAGTCCACGGGCAGCTCGATGCCCTCTTTACGGAGCTGCTCCACGGCCTCCGCGTTCCCGGAGGCGCCGTCCACTTCGCGGGTGTAGATCCACTGGTCGGAGCGCGGCTCCGGAGGCACCTCCTGCCACTCCAGGTAGTCGGCGGCCCGGTTCAGCGCGGCGGCCGGGCTGGACAGGTCGAGGTCGCCCGCGACGGTCGCCGGGGCGGAGGGGGCGGGCGCGGACGCGCCGATGACCTGGGTGAGGACCAGGGCCGCCGCGGTGACCGCCACCACCGCGCCGAGCGAGGCGATCCGCCAGTCCGCCCGCAGCCTCAGGGCGAAGGCGCGGCGCCGGTCCTTGCCCGCGATGGCGTCGGTCAGGCGCTCACGGCCGGGGGCGAGGCCGGCCCGGTCGGGTACGGGCGCGTCGGCGCGCAGCTCGCGCAGCCGGGTCATTTCGTCCATGACGGGTTCAGCTCCTGTCCGGCCGGGGCGGGCGACGGGTCGAGTGCCGAGGTGAAGGCGGGATCGGTGTTCAGCGCCTCGCGGACCTTGCGGCGGGCACGGTTCAGCCGGGACCTGACGGTGCCGAGCGGTATCCGCAGCGCGTCGGCCACCTCCTGGTAGCCGAGGTCGGCCCAGGCGACGAGCAGCAGGACGTGCCGGTCACCGGGCGACAGCGCGGCGATCCGGTCGTCGGCCCGGTCGCTCCAGGACGCAGCACCAGGACGGTCCGGGCGGAGGTGGCTCCCACCGGATCGTGACTGCCGCGACCCGGTGGACCGGGATCCGGTGGGCCGGGACGTGGGTGGCCGCGACGTGGTGGACCGCGTCGTGGTCGGCCACGACGTAAAAGCTTTTGAGTACGTGCTTTTAAGTACTGGAGAAATAACCCAACCCAACCCAACCCGGGGGCGTCGTCACTCACACGGGTGAAGTGTGCCAACCGGGCTGGATTTTGGCCCTGTTGGCGGGCATATGCTCACGCTGACCACAACCACAGACATGAGACGGCCCCCGGCCGGGACTGGCATCCCGGCCGAAGGCCTGACCACCGAGGAAGCAGGAACCTTCCCGATGGATACCCAGCAGATTAGCGCGCCCTCGCGCGCCCCGTCCTCCGGCGTCGTACACGTCAACATCCGCCTCACCGACGGCTACACGATCATCTCCAACCGCCTCTCCCAGCACCGGGGCCTGTCCCTGCTGGCGATCGGCCTCGGCACCCACATCCAGTCGCTGCCCGCCGGGAGGCGCATCGGCATCAAGGTGCTGGCCGCGACCTTCCCGGAGAGCGAGGCGGCCATCGCGGCCGGGCTGAGGGAGCTGGAGCACCACGGATTCCTGCGCCGCACCCGGGAGCGCGTGGGAGGCGGCCGGGTGGCCACGCGCACGGAGTCGTACAACCACCCGGAGGCGGCGGCCCGGCGCGCGGTGGCCGTCGGCAGCGGCGGGGGAGCGGCGCCCGCGCCGGTACCAGCACCTGCGCTTGTGCCCGTACGGGAGCCGAAGGCCGCGCCTGTACGGGTGTCGACGGCCGCGCTCGCACGCGTACCGGAGCCCGTGCGGGAGCCTGAGGCAGCGCCGCCCGTACCGCTGGCTGAGCCCGAACCCGTGCGGGCAGAACCCGCGCCCGCCCCGGCGCCCCGGCTCGTGCCGCCGCCCGCCGCGCCCAGGCCGCCGCCCGCCGCGCCCAGGCCGCCGCGCGCGGCGCTGCCCGGGCCGTGCCGTCCCTCCGAGGCGCTCTACGCGGCGGCGGCCGACCTGCTCGCCGGTCTGCGGCGGACCGCGCCCCTGTTCGTCCTCTCCGAGGAGGATGTGCGGCGGCTGGTTCCGGGGGTCGCCGCCTGGCTGGAGCGGGGGATGCGGCCCGATGCCGTACGCAAGTCGCTCACCGACGACCCGCCCGTACCGCTCCGGCACCCGGCGAAGCTGCTGCGCCACCGCCTGACCGCGCTGCTCCCGCCGCCGTTGCCCGTCGCCGCGTCGGTTGTCCCCCTCCAGACCTGTGGGGACTGCGACCGGGCGTTCCGGTCATCGGTGCCCGGGGTGTGCCGGGGGTGCGGCGAGGCCCGTACGGACGCTGCCGAGCCGTTCCCCATGAGCGCGTGAAAGAGATGAGGAAGCCGGCGATGTCCGTACATGCGAACCGGGTGGGTGCTCGGCGAGGGTCTGCTGATGCTCCCCAGCTCTATCATGGGCTCCGACGGGCTGTGACCGTCACGAGCGGAGAGGTGCATGCCATGAGTTCTGCGGATTCCGAGCAGCCGATCCACCCGCCGACCCGCCCGCGACAGACGGTCGAGGAGTTGCTGGCTGCGAAAGGTACGCGGCCGATCGCTTCACTGGACGACCTGACAGCCGACACTTTCGCGTCGGACGAGGAGGTAGAGGAGTTCGTGGCCTTCACCTACTCCGAGCGCCGCCGCGACGTCGCCTGAGCCGCCGGTATGCAACCTGTTGTCCTGGACACGGACATCAGCTCCCTGACCCACAAGGGCCGGCTCACCGGGCCCACCGCCACCCGGCTGATCGGCCGGAGGCCCCTCATCACCTTCGTCACCCTCGGTGAGCTGACACAGTGGGCGGAAATCCGGGACTGGGGTGGCCCGCGCCGCCAGGAGCTCGCCGACTGGCTCTCCGCGATTCCTGTCCTGCCCGCTGACGAGGCGGTGGCCGCGACCTGGGGGAGGCTCTCCGCCGCAGGGCGGAAGGCCGGGTCGCCCCAGCCGGTCAACGACATGTGGATCGCTGCCTGCTGCCTCACCTACGACCTGCCTCTCGCGACGTTGAACCTGAAGGACTACGCGTATTTCAGGGATCACCACCGGCTGCGCATCCTCGGGGAGCAGTAGGAAATCGCCGGTTTCTTTTCGGGGCGTGTCGATCGGGACCCGGTCCGTTCGTCGTCATCGTGTAAGGCGACCCGCACAGCGGGCGCGGGACACGGACGACAGGAGTCGGACCATGAAGTACATGCTGCTGATCCACAGCGGGGCCGTCGACGAGCAGGGCGGGGCGCCGCAGTGCACCGTCGAGGACTGGATGGCCTACGACAAGGACGTACGCGACGCGGGGATCCTCGTCTCCGGGGAGTCCCTGGCCGATCTGGTGACGGCGACCACCGTGCGGGTCTCGCCGGCCGGGGAGCGGACCGTGACGGACGGGCCGTTCGCGGAGACGCGGGAGCTGCTGGGCGGGTTCCTCGTCATCGACGTGCCGGATCTCGACACCGCCCTCGACTGGGCCGCCCGCTGTCCCGGCGCGCGGGACGGCGGCTCGGTCGTCGTCCGGCCGGTCGCGGACTTCGGGGGCTGAGAGCGGTGGCGGGTGCGGAGCCGGAGGAGGCCCAGGTCGCCGTCGAGGCCGTGTTCCGGGAGGAGCGCGGGCTGCTGCTCGCCTCCCTCGTACGCCGGTTCGGGGATCTCGACCTGGCCGAGGAGGTGACGTCCGAGGCCATCGAGGCGGCCCTGCGCCACTGGCCCGCCGAGGGCGTCCCCGCCCGGCCCGGGGCCTGGCTGCTGACGACCGCGCGGCGCAAGGCCGTGGACCGGCTGCGGCGGGACCAGGCGTACGCGGCGCGGCTCGCCGTCCTCCAGGCCGACGCGGAACGGGCGGAGGCCGCACCGGTTGCCGAGGTGTCCGGCGGCGGTGAACTTCCTGACGAGCGGCTCCAGCTGTTCTTCACCTGCGCCCACCCCGCGCTCGCCGCGGAGGACCGCACCGCCCTGACCCTGCGCTGCCTCGCCGGGCTCACCACGCCCGAGGTGGCGCGGGCCTTCCTCGTGCCGACGGCGACCATGGCCCAGCGGATCGTGCGGGCGAAGAAGAAGATCCGTGAGGCCCGGATCCCGTTCCGGGTGCCCGGTGCCGACGAGCTGCCCGAGCGGCTGCCCGGGGTGCTCCAGGTCGTCTACTCGGTCTTCACGGAGGGGTACGCGGCCAGTTCCGGCCCCCGTCTCCAGCGGCCTGCCCTGGCCGAGGAGGCGATCCGGCTGGCCCGGATACTGCACCGCCTGCTCCCCGCCGAACGGGAGAGCGCCGGGCTCCTCGCGCTGCTGCTCCTCGTCCACGCCCGGCGCGCGGCGCGGACCGGTCCGGAGGGGGAGCCGGTGCTCCTGGAGGACCAGGACCGGGGGCTCTGGGACCGGGCGATGATCGAGGAGGGGCGTGCGCTGGTGGTGCGGGCGCTGACCGGGGGGCCGGCCGGGCCGTACGGGGTGCAGGCCGCCATCGCCGCCCTGCACGACGAGGCGGCGGACGTGGAGTCCACGGACTGGGCCCAGGTCGTGGCCCTGTACGACGTGCTGCTCACCCTGACGCCGTCCCCCGTGGTCGCGGTGAACCGCGCCGTGGCGGTGGCGATGCGGGACGGGCCGGGGGCGGGCCTGGCGCTGCTCGACGCGCTGGGCGGGGAGCCCCGGCTGCGGGCGTACCAGCCGTACGCGGTGGCGCGGGGGGATCTGCTGAGCCGCCTGGGGCGGGGCGGGGAGGCGGCTGCGGCGTACCGGGAGGCGCTGGCACTGGCGGGCACCGAGCCGGAGAGGGCTGTGCTGCTGCGGAAGCTGGAGGAGGGGCCGGAGAGTGGCGAGGGAGTGGGGCGGGGCGGCGGGCCCGCGCGCAGCTGATGCCGGGTGCCCCACGCGCAGCTGATGCCGGGTGCCCCACGCGCAGCTGCCGGCCGCCCCCGCGCTCGTCGCCGTATCCACGTCTGCGGCTGAGGCTGGGCTGTCTGCGTCCCCGGCTGCGGCTGCGGTGGCTGTCGTCGCGTCACCTGTCCCGTAACCGCGCCCCTCAGCCCTTGACCGTGAACCCCGCCGCCTTCGGCACGAACGTCTTCCCGCCGTCCTTCGCGGAGGCCAGGACCGCCACGTGCCACGGGCCCTTCGGTGATTCGGCCGCCTCCGCGCCGGTGACCTTGATGGTGTACGTGCAGAGCGCGGCCCTGTCCCCCGAGGGCCCGGAGGGCTCGCAGGTGGCGGACTCCACGTGGGCCATCGCCTTCGCGTCCGGGGCGGGCGCCATGCTCTCGGGCCAGGCCAGCACCTTCAGGTTCCGGACGCCTGAATCGTCGGAGACCCGGGCGGTGAAGGTGAGCGAGCCGTCCTTGCCCTGGCTCGGTGCGACGTACGCGACGGAGCCCTTCGTGACCTCGGGCCCGTCGCTCCCGGACTCCCCGGCGAACGCGTAGGCGCCCGCCCCTCCCAGCAGGGCGACACCGGCGAGCGCGGAGATGGCGACGACACGCTTGGACATGGGGGCTCCTCAGGGGTGGTGCGGACAGAGGCGCCGGGTTCGTGGCGCTGGGTCCATGGTGGTGCGGCAGAGGGGCCTGGGGCGTGAGTACAAGTGCTCATTCGTCGTACTCAGCAGTCCATATGACTCATGTGACGGTGTGTCCGGACCGGGGCGGGCAGGGTGTGGCCGAAATCCGATTCTTGACCCGGTCATGACATGGCTTCATCCTGTGCCCGTCGCACAGCTCCACCCCCCACCCCGACGGACTCAGGAGACTGCCAGCATGCGACCAGCCAACGCACGGAATTCCCGGCCGAGAACCCGGCCGGCGAAGGCCCGACGGAACGCCACCATCGCCGTCCTGCTCGCCCTCGGCCTCGCCGCCCCGGCGAGCGCCGTCGCCACCGCCGAGACCTCCGCCCCGAACGCGGTCGTCGCCGCGGACGAGCGGGTGCTCCAGTACGAGATCACCGGGCGCACCACCCCTGCCGCCCGCACCGAGATCGCCCGCGCGGGCGTCTCGATCGACGAGGTGCACGACCACGGCATCGTCATCACCGCGGACGCCGCCCAGGCCAGGAAGCTGCGGGCCAAGGGACACGTCCTGGAGGCGCTGCCCGCACCCGACGCCCACGCGCACGGGGCGGACGGCGTCAGCGCGCTCGACTTCCCGCCGGCCGACTCCCGCTACCACAACTACGCCGAGATGACCGCGGCGATCGACGCGCGCATCGCGGCGAACCCCTCGATCATGAGCAAGCGCGTCATCGGGAAGACCTACCAGGGCCGGGACATCGTCGCGATCAAGGTCAGCGACAACGTGGGCGCCGACGAGGCCGAGCCCGAGGTGCTCTTCACCTCCCACCAGCACGCCCGCGAGCACCTGACCGTCGAGATGGCGCTCTACCTGCTCCGCGAGTTCGCCGCGGGGTACGGGAGCGACTCCCGGATCACCCAGGCGGTCAACGGCCGCGAGCTGTGGATCGTGCCGGACATCAACCCCGACGGCGGCGAGTACGACATCGCCTCCGGCTCGTACCGCAGCTGGCGCAAGAACCGGCAGCCCAACTCCGGCTCCAGCGCGGTGGGCACCGACCTCAACCGCAACTGGGCCTTCAAGTGGGGCTGCTGCGGCGGCTCCTCCTCCAGCCCGTCCTCGGACACGTACCGCGGCAGGGCCGCCGAGTCCGCACCCGAGACGAAGGTCGTGGCGGACTTCGTGCGCAGCCGGGTGGTCGGCGGGAAGCAGCAGATCACCGCTGCCATCGACTTCCACACCTACAGCGAGCTGGTGCTCTGGCCGTTCGGCTACACGTACAACGACACGGCCCCCGGCATGAGCGCCGACGACCGCAACGCGTTCGCCGCTGTGGGCCAGAAGATGGCGGCGAGCAACGGGTACACCGCCGAGCAGTCCAGTGACCTCTACATCACGGACGGGTCGATCGACGACTGGCTGTGGGGCTCGCAGAGGATCTTCGGCTACACCTTCGAGATGTACCCGCGCTCGTCCTCGGGCGGCGGCTTCTACCCGCCCGACGAGGTCATCGAACGCGAGACCTCCCGCAACCGGGACGCGGTGCTCCAGCTGATCGAGAACGCGGACTGCATGTACCGGTCGATCGGCAAGGAGGCGCAGTACTGCTAGCGGTGGGCGGTTCTCGCTCCACTCGGTGGGGCCCGGCGGTGCGACGCACCGCCGGGCCCCACCCGCGCGGCGGCGCACGAGCCGCTTCCGGCCTTAGGGTGCCGCTATGTGCGGAATCGTGGGTTATGTCGGTGGGCAGTCGGCGCAGGACGTCGTCGTCGCAGGACTCAAGCGCCTCGAATACCGGGGCTACGACTCGGCGGGTGTCGCCGTTCTCGCGGACGGCGGGCTGGCCGCCGCGAAGAAGGCGGGCAAGCTCGTCAATCTGGAGAAGGAGCTGGGGGACCGGCCGCTGCCGGCCGGACGGACCGGGATCGGGCACACTCGGTGGGCGACGCACGGGGCGCCCAACGACGTGAACGCCCACCCCCACCTGGACAACGCGGGCCGGGTCGCCGTCGTCCACAACGGGATCATCGAGAACTTCGCGGCCCTGCGGCGCGAGCTGACCGGGCGCGGGCACGCCCTGGAGTCCGAGACGGACACCGAGGTCGTCGCGCATCTGCTGGCCGAGGCGTTCTCGGCGGGCGGGGACCTCGCGGACGCCATGCGGCAGGTGTGCCGGCGGCTGGAAGGGGCGTTCACCCTCGTCGCCGTCCACGCCGACCAGCCGGACGTCGTGGTCGGCGCCCGGCGCAACTCGCCGCTCGTGGTGGGGGTGGGGCAGGACGAGTGGTTCCTCGCCTCCGATGTCGCCGCGTTCATCGCGCACACCCGGTCCGCCATCGAGCTGGGCCAGGACCAGGTCGTCGAGCTGAGCCGCGAGGGCGTCACCGTCACCGGGTTCGACGGGGACCTCGCCGAGGTGCGCGAGTACCACGTCGACTGGGACGCCTCCGCCGCCGAGAAGGGCGGCTACGCCTCCTTCATGCTCAAGGAGATCGCCGACCAGCCCCAGGCCGTCGCCGACACCCTCCTCGGCCGGATCGACGCCGAGGGGTCGCTGACTCTGGACGAGGTGCGTATCCCCGACGCCGAACTCCGCGAGGTCGACAAGGTCGTCATCGTCGCCTGCGGGACCGCCTTCCACGCCGGGATGATCGCCAAGTACGCCATCGAGCACTGGACCCGGCTGCCCTGCGAGACCGAGCTCGCCAGCGAGTTCCGCTACCGCGACCCGATCCTCGACCAGCGCACCCTCGTCATCGCCATCTCCCAGTCCGGCGAGACCATGGACACCCTGATGGCCCTGCGGCACGCCCGTGAACAGGGCGCCAAGGTGCTGGCCATCTGCAACACCAACGGGTCGACGATCCCGCGAGAATCCGACGCCGTCCTCTACACGCACGCCGGGCCCGAGGTCGCCGTCGCCTCCACCAAGGCCTTCCTCACCCAGCTCGTCGCCTGCTACCTCGTCGCCCTGTATCTGGGCCAGTTGCGCGGCACCAAGTGGGGCGACGAGATCCGTACGGTGGTGCGCCAGCTCTCCGCGATCTCCGGCGAGGTCGACCGCGTACTGGAGACCATGGAGCCCGTCCGCGAGCTTGCCCGCTCCCTCGCCCACCACGACACCGTGCTCTTCCTCGGGCGTCACGTCGGCTACCCGGTCGCCCTCGAAGGCGCGCTCAAGCTCAAGGAGCTCGCCTACATGCACGCCGAAGGGTTCGCGGCCGGGGAGCTCAAGCACGGGCCCATCGCCCTCATCGAGGAGGGCCTTCCGGTCGTCGTCATCGTGCCGTCCCCGCGCGGGCGTTCCGTCCTCCACGACAAGATCGTCTCCAACATCCAGGAGATCCGGGCCCGGGGCGCCCGCACCATCGTCGTCGCCGAGGAGGGCGACGAGGCCGTCGTCCCGTACGCCGACCACCTCATCACCGTCCCCGCAACGCCTACGCTGCTTCAGCCGCTGGTCGCCACCGTGCCGCTCCAGGTCTTCGCCTGCGAGCTGGCGACGGCCCGTGGCAACGAAGTGGACCAGCCGCGCAACCTGGCGAAGTCCGTGACCGTGGAGTGAGCCGGGGCGCGCGCCCCGGGTGATGGGGATGGCGAGGGTGGGTTCGTGATCATCGGAGTCGGGATCGACGTGGCCGAGATCGAGCGGTTCGGCGCCGCGCTGGAGCGTACGCCCCAGCTGGCCGACCGTCTCTTCGTCGCGAGTGAGCTGACGCTGCCCAGCGGCGAGCGGCGCGGAATCGCCTCGCTCGCCGCCCGGTTCGCCGCGAAGGAGGCCCTGGCCAAGGCGCTCGGGGCGCCGGGCGGGCTGCTGTGGAGCGACGCCGAGGTCTGGGTGGAGGAGAGCGGGCAGCCCCGCCTGCGGGTGAGCGGCACGGTGGCCGCCCGCGCGGCCGAACTGGGCGTGCGCGGCTGGCACGTCTCGCTCAGCCATGACGCGGGGGTGGCGTCGGCGGTGGTGATCGCGGAGGGGTGAGGCCCGCGCCTCGTGCGGCCCGGCGGGGGTGGCGTTCGGTCCCGTGATCGCCCAGGGTTGGTCCTATGCGACGTGCCTACAGCGTGGAGACCGTACGGGCCGCCGAGGCCGCCCTCATGAAGCGGGTGCCGGAAGGCGCCCTGATGCAGCGCGCCGCCGCCGGCCTCGCCGTGGCCTGCGGTGATCTGCTGCGGCGCAACGGCCGGGTGTACGGGTCCCGGGTCCTGCTCCTGGTCGGCAGCGGCGACAACGGGGGCGACGCCCTGTACGCCGGCGCGCGCCTCGCCCGCCGGGGCGCCGCGGTGCGCGCCCTCCTCCTCTCGCCCGGCCGAGCGCACGCGGGTGGCCTCGCCGCGTTCCTGGCCGCCGGGGGACAGGTGGCCGAAGGAGCGGACGGGCTCGGCGCGCTCGATCTCGTCGTGGACGGCATCACCGGGATCGGCGGGCGCGGAGGGCTCCGCGAGGACGCCGTCGCGCTGCTGCGGGCGGTGACCCGGGACCGGGACCGTACGCCCGTCATCGCCGTCGACCTGCCCAGCGGGGTGGAGGCCGACAGCGGGGAGGTGCACGGCGAAGCCGTGAAGGCCGATGCGACCGTCACCTTCGGCACGTACAAGCCGGGCCACCTGATCGACCCGGCCGCCGAACACGCGGGCGCCCTGCGGCTGGTGGACATCGGGCTCGGCCCGGAGCTGCCGGAGCCGCCGGACCTGGAGGCGCTCCAGTACGCGGACGTGGCGGCGCTGCTGCCGGTGCCGGGCGGCGAGAGCGACAAGTACAGCCGGGGTGTCGTCGGCCTCGTCGCCGGGTCCGAGCGCTACCCGGGCGCGGCGGTCCTCGCGGTCGCGGGCGCGCTGCGCGGCGGGGCGGGGGCGGTGCGGTACGTCGGCCCCGGCGCGGGCGCCGTGATCGCCCGCTTCCCGGAGGCGCTGGTGCACGCCGGGCCGCCGTCGAAGGCCGGGCGGGTGCAGGCCTGGGTGGTCGGGCCCGGTCTCGGGGACGGCAGGTGGGCGGAGGAGGCCGTCGCCGACGTGCTCGGCGCCGACGTCCCCGTACTGGTCGACGCGGACGGGCTGCGGCTGCTGGACGCGGAGACCGTACGGACCCGGACCGCCGCCACCGTCCTGACCCCGCACGCCGGGGAGGCCGCCGCCCTGCTCGGCGTGGCGCGCGAGGAGGTGGAGGCCGGGCGGCTCGCCGCCGTACGGGAGCTGGCCGCCCGCTACCGCGCCACCGTGCTCCTGAAGGGGTCCACGACTCTCGTCGCGGAGGCCCGGGACACCCCCGTACGGGTCAACCCGACCGGGACCGCCTGGCTCGCCACGGCGGGCAGCGGCGATGTGCTGTCCGGGCTGACCGGGTCCCTGCTGGCGGCCGGGCTCGCACCGCGCGACGCCGCGTCCGTCGGCGCGTACCTGCACGGACTCGCCGCCCGGCACGGCTCCGGCGGGGCCCCGGTCTCCGCACAGGACGTCGCGGACGGCATCCCGGCGGCCTGGCGCGACGTGCGGGCGGGGTGAGCGAGGGCCATCGTGGAAGCCCCGGCAGAAGGGCGGTCCAGGCGGTGACCGAACCCGTACGCGTACGAAGGGTCTACGACCCGGCCGAGGACGGCGACGGCACCCGCGTCCTGGTCGCGGCATGTGATGAAACGTACATAGGCCTGCCTGCCGGCGTGCGCTGCCGGGGAGGCGGCAGACGCCTCTGAGACACTGAACGCGATGAACGAGACAGCGTCCCTGAGAGCCCGTGCCGAGATCGACCTCGCCGCGCTGCGCGCCAATGTGCGCGCCCTGCGCGAGCGCGCGGCCGGGGCACAGCTCATGGCCGTGGTGAAGTCCGACGGGTACGGCCATGGGGCCGTGCCCTGCGCCCTGGCCGCGCGCGAGGCCGGGGCGACCTGGCTGGGCACCGCGACCCCGCACGAGGCCCTCGCCCTGCGGGCCGCCGGTCTCGACGGCCGGATCATGTGCTGGCTCTGGACACCGGGCGGCCCCTGGCGCGAGGCGATCGAGGCCGACATCGATGTGTCGGTCAGCGCCATGTGGGCCCTGCGCGAGATCGTCGCGGCCGGGGCCGACCGCCCGGCCCGCGTCCAGCTCAAGGCCGACACCGGCCTCGGCCGCAACGGCTGCCAGCCCGCCGACTGGCCGGAACTCGTCGCCGAGGCCCGCGCCGCCGAGCGGGCGGGCACGATCCGGATCACCGGCCTCTGGTCCCACTTCGCCTGCGCCGACGAGCCCGGCCACCCCTCGATCGCCGCCCAGCTCTCCGTGTTCCGGGACATGGTCGCCTACGCCGAGAAGGAGGGCGTCGAGCCGGAGGTGCGCCACCTGGCCAACTCCCCGGCCACGCTCACCCTCCCCGAGGCCCACTTCGACCTCGTACGGACCGGCATCGCGATCTACGGCATCTCGCCCGCCCCCGAGCTGGGCACCCCCGCCGAGCTGGGCCTGCGCCCGGTGATGACGCTCACCGCCGCCGTCGCCCTGGTCAAGGACGTCCCGGCCGGACACGGAGTCAGCTACGGCCACCACTACGCCACGCCCGCCGAGACCACGCTCGGCCTGATCCCCGTCGGCTACGCGGACGGCATCCCGCGCCACGCCTCGGGCAGGGGCCCCGTCCTGGTCGGCGGCAAGGTCCGTACGGCGGCGGGCCGCGTCGCCATGGACCAGTTCGTCGTCGACCTCGGCGGCGACCGGCCCGAACCGGGCGCGGAGGCGGTGCTGTTCGGACCGGGCGACCGGGGCGAGCCGGGCGTCGAGGACTGGGCGGTGGCCGCCGACACGATCGGGTACGAGATCGTCACCCGGATCGGGGCCCGGGTACCGAGGGTGTACGTGAACGGGACAGCCGATCCGACGGGGAGCGCGGCACGGTGAGCGAGAGCAGTGCGGGGGCGGGGGACATCGTGGCGGCCGCCGCCACGACAGCGGCCGGCTGGCGCCGGGCGGGCGTGGCCGGGGCCGCGATAGGAGTGCTCGCCGCCGGTGCGGCGGCCGGGGTCGCCGTCGAGCGGCTCACCGTCGGGCGCGGGATGCGCAAGAAGGCCCGCCTCGCGCTGGACGCGACCGGGCCCTACGGCTCGCTGCGCGGGACGCCGGGCCGGGCCCTCGCCGACGACGGGACCGAGCTGTACTACGAGGTCGACGAGGTGGAGCCCGCGCAGGCGGCCGACGGAGCCGGTTCCGACGGCCCGCGCCGTCGCCGGCTCTTCGGGCGCAAGGCCCCGGCCCCCGTCACCGTCGTCTTCAGCCACGGCTACTGCCTCGGCCAGGACTCCTGGCACTTCCAGCGCGCCGCCCTGCGCGGCCTCGTCCGCGCCGTCTACTGGGACCAGCGCAGCCACGGCCGCTCCGAGCGCGGCCGGGCCCAGGCGGACGGGGTGCCGGTCGGCATCGACCAGCTCGGCCGCGACCTGAAGGCCGTCATCGACGCGGCGGCCCCCGAGGGGCGGATCGTGCTCGTCGGCCACTCCATGGGCGGCATGACGATGATGGCGCTGGCCGACCAGTACCCGGCCCTGATCCGCGACCGGGTCGCCGCCGTCGCCTTCGTCGGCACCTCCGGCGGCAAGCTCGGCGAGGTGAACTTCGGGCTGCCGGTGGCCGGCGTGAACGCGGTGCGCCGGGTGCTGCCCGGGGTGCTGCGGGCGCTGGGTTCGCAGGCGGAGCTGGTGGAGAAGGGGCGCCGGGCCACGGCCGACCTCTTCGCCGGGCTGATCAAGCGGTACTCGTTCAGCTCGCGGGACGTGGACCCGGCGGTCGCCCGGTTCGCGGAGCGGCTGATCGAATCGACCCCGATCGACGTGGTCGCCGAGTTCTACCCGGCCTTCACCGAGCACGACAAGAGCGGTGCGCTGCCCGCGTTCCGGGACGTGCCCGTGCTGATCCTGGCCGGGGAGAAGGACCTGGTCACCCCCAGCTCGCACAGCGAGGCCATCGCCGACGTACTGCCGGACGCCGAGCTGATCCTGGTGCCGGACGCCGGGCACCTGGTGATGCTGGAGCACCCGGAGACGGTCACCGACCGGCTGGCCGACCTGCTCGTACGCAGCGGAGCGGTGGCTGCCGCTAACGTTGGCGAGCATGGAAGCACCGCACAGCAGCCCGGCCGCTGAGACCGCTCCGGGAGCCCCCACGGACCTCCCCGAGGCCGTCACCGTGACGATCACCGTCGAGTCCCCCGAACAGATGCAGGACCTGGGCCGCCGCCTCGCCCGGGTCCTGGCCCCCGGCGACCTGGTCATGCTCACGGGCGAGCTGGGCGCCGGGAAGACGACGCTGACCCGGGGCCTCGGCGAGGGTCTCGGAGTGCGCGGCGCGGTCACCTCGCCCACCTTCGTCATCGCCCGCGTCCACCCCTCGCTGGTCGGCGGTCCGGCCCTGGTCCACGTCGACGCGTACCGCCTCGGCGGCGGCCTCGACGAGATGGAGGACCTGGACCTCGATGTGTCGCTGCCGGAGTCGGTGGTGGTCGTGGAGTGGGGCGACGGCAAGGTGGAGGAGCTCTCCGACGACCGGCTGCGGGTCCTCATCGACCGGGCGACCGGCGACACGGACGACGAGCGGCGCGAGGTCACCCTGGTGGGCATCGGGGGGCGCTGGAAGGGGCTGCGCGAGGACCTGGTGTAGCCGGGACGTGACGCGGAGGTCGCCTTCCCGACGGACTGTCGGTAAATTGTTGCGCACGGGACCGTGGTCGTGGTCACATGGGTACGAGACCTGGTTAGGTCTACCTAACCACGACCTCCACCGGAGCCCCCAGGAGGCATCCATGCCGACGCCCGAGCGTGCGGAGCAGCCGCGGCAGCAGCCGACGCCGTCCGCCCTGTCCATGAAGGACCTGCTGGCCGCGGGCGCGGCGGCCACCGCGGTCTCCACCCCACCGAGCGAGCCGGAGCCGGCCGACGGGGACGAAGAGACCGGTGACGAGCGCGCTGTGCGGCGCCGGGCGGCGTAGGGCAGGAGCCCTACGGGACGACGACCACCTTGGCGCCGACCGTCGCGAAGGTCCACATCGCGTTGCCGTCCGCCCGCTTCATCCGTACGCCGCCGGTCTTCGACCCCGGGTCGGGGGCCTCCATCGACCCGTCCTGCGCCGCGCTGAAGCCCACCGCGACCTCGCCGACGTTGGCGAAGCGCACCACGTGCTCGATGGGCACACCGTCGGAGCCCTGGACCGTGCCCGAGCGCGAGGTGACCTGGTAGACGCCGGGCGGCGGGTTCACCGGGCTCGGCATCACGGTGAACGTGCGGAGCGCCTTGTCGTTCCCGTCCACCAGCCACACCCGCCGGTCCTTCAGCGCGTAGACGACGCGCTCACCGGTGTCCGAGCCCGCCGGGACCGCGAGGGGGTCCTTCGTGGGCTTCGGCTTCGCGGAGGGCTGGGCGGAGGCGGAGGCCGAGGCCGAGGCCTTCGGGGTGGCGGAGGAGGACGACGCCACCGAATCGGGCGCGCTCGCCGATGCCTGGTAGGCGAGAACGGCGACCACGACGACCGCCGCCGCAGTGAGCCCGGCCACCATTCCCGAGCTTCCCCTTGCCACCGTGAACTCCCCTTTCGCCTGCCGTCTGCCGCATGTCGTACAAACGTTGTCGTACAAGCGCCGTAGGGGCGTTGTCGTACAAGCGTTTACGTCGTACCCGCGGATATCCGGTGACGGTAGCAGCAGGGGGCGGGCAGGCCGGGACGCCGTACGGACGCCGTACCGCCGTCGGCGGAGCCGTAGGCTGTTTGCGTGCTCTTGCTCGCCATGGATACCGCCACGCCCGCCGTCACCGTCGCCCTGCACGACGGTGCGTCCGTCATCGCCTCCTCCGGCCAGGTCGACGCCCGCAGGCACGGTGAACTGCTGCTGCCGGCCGTCGACCGGGTCCTCGCCGAGGCCGGGGTGAAGCTCGACGCCGTGACTGGCGTGGTCGTGGGCGTCGGCCCCGGCCCCTACACCGGGCTGCGGGTCGGCCTGGTCACCGCCGCCACCTTCGGCTCCGCCCTCTCCGTACCCGTGCACGGCCTCTGCACCCTGGACGGACTCGCGTACGCCGCCGGGCAGGGCGGCCTGGAAGGGCCCTTCGCCGTGGCGACGGACGCCCGCCGCAAGGAGGTCTACTGGGCGCGGTACGAGGACGCCCGCACCCGTACGGGCGACCCCGCCGTCGACCGGCCCGCCGACATCGCCGCCGAGCTGGCGGGGCTGCCCGTGGTCGGCGCGGGCGCGGTGCTCTACCCCGAGGCCTTCCCGGACGCGCGCGGTCCCGAGCACGTCGCCGCCGGGGCGCTCGCCGCACTCGCCGCCGAACGGCTCGCCGCCGGGCAGGAGCTGCTGGAGCCCCAGCCGCTCTATCTGCGCCGGCCCGACGCGCAGGTCCCGAAGAACTACAAGGTGGTCACCCCGAAGTGAGCGCTGCGAACACGGCGACCACCGCGACCACGGCCGGCACGGCCGTCCTGCGCGAGATGCGCTGGTGGGACATCGAACCCGTCCTGGAGCTGGAGCACGCTCTCTTCCCGGACGACGCCTGGTCGCCCGGCATGTTCTGGTCCGAGCTGGCCCACGCCCGCGGCCCCGGCGCCACCCGCCACTACGTCGTCGCCGAGGACCCGGCCACCGGCCGGATCACCGGGTACGCCGGGCTGGCCGCCCTCGGTGACCTCTCCGACGTCCAGACCATCGCGGTCAGCCGCGAGGCCTGGGGCACCGGACTCGGCTCCGAACTCCTCACCGACCTGCTGAAGGCCGCGACCGCCTTCGAGTGCGCCACCGTGCTCCTGGAGGTCCGGGTCGACAACGCCCGCGCGCAGAAGCTGTACGAGCGGTTCGGCTTCGAGCCCATCGGCTTCCGGCGCGGCTACTACCAGCCGGGGAACATCGACGCCCTGGTCATGCGCCTCACCATGCAAGAAGAAGCAGTGCACGAGCACGCACCAGAGACCGGGACTGAATGATGGCTGCCGACGAACCCCTCGTACTCGGCATCGAGACCTCCTGCGACGAGACCGGCGTCGGCATCGTGCGCGGGACGACCCTGCTCGCGGACGCCGTCGCCTCCAGCGTCGACACCCACGCCCGCTACGGCGGCGTCGTCCCGGAGATCGCCTCCCGCGCCCACCTGGAGGCGATGGTCCCCACCATCGAACGCGCCCTGAAGGAGGCCGGGATCAGCGCCCGCGACCTCGACGGGATCGCGGTCACCTCGGGCCCCGGGCTCGCGGGCGCCCTGCTCGTCGGCGTCTCGGCCGCGAAGGCGTACGCGTACGCCCTGAACAAGCCGCTCTACGGGGTCAACCACCTCGCCTCGCACATCTGCGTCGACCAGCTGGAGCACGGCCCGCTGCCCGAGCCGACCATGGCGCTCCTGGTCAGCGGCGGCCACTCCTCCCTCCTGCTGGCCCCCGACATCACCAGCGACGTCCGGCCGCTCGGCGCGACCATCGACGACGCGGCGGGCGAGGCGTTCGACAAGATCGCCCGGGTGCTGAACCTCGGCTTCCCCGGCGGCCCGGTCATCGACCGCCTCGCGAAGGAGGGCGACCCGAAGTCCATCGCCTTCCCCCGCGGCCTGACCGGCCCGCGCGACGCCCCGTACGACTTCTCCTTCTCCGGCCTGAAGACCTCGGTCGCCCGCTGGATCGAGGCGAAGCGCGCGGCGGGCGAGGAGGTGCCCGTACGGGATGTGGCGGCGTCCTTCCAGGAGGCAGTGGTGGACGTGCTCACCCGGAAGGCGGTCCGGGCCTGCAAGGACGAGGGTGTCGACCACCTGATGATCGGCGGCGGGGTGGCCGCCAACTCCCGGCTGCGCGCCCTGGCCCAGGAGCGCTGCGAGCGGGCCGGTATCCGGCTGCGGGTGCCGCGTCCCGGCCTCTGCACGGACAACGGGGCGATGGTCGCGGCGCTCGGCGCGGAGATGGTCGCCCGCAACCGGCGCCCCTCCGACCTGGAGCTGTCGGCGGACTCGTCGCTGCCGGTGACGGAACCGCACGTGCCGGGGGCGGATCATTCCCACGACCACGACCACGTGCACGAGATCAGCAAGGACAACCTCTACTCATGAGCGCCGCGACCATCGTCCTGATGTGGGAGGCCCGCGCGGTGGAGGGCCGCGGCGCCGAACTCCTGGAGTGGGCCCGGGCGCGGTCCGCCGAGCTGTCGCGCGAACCGGTCCGCCGCGAACTGCTGCGCGCCCCGCAGGACCGGGTGCTGGTCATGACGTGGTGGGAGGAGGCGGCGTACGCCGACGACCTCCCCGAACTCCCCGAGCCCGACGCCGCCCTGATCACCCGGCCGGTGCACCGGTGGCGGTTCGAGGCTGTGGGGTGAGCAGCGACTCCTCGGCGCCCGTCAGCCTCGCGTACCCCCGGCTGATCAGCCTCTCGCCCCCCGGCTGATCAGCCCCTCCACGATCGCGTCCAGCTCGGCGGCGGTCTCGTAGTCGGCGGCGTACTCCCGCCAGTGCTCCTTCACCTCGGTGAGCCGGGGCAGCTCCGCCGTGTCCTTCTCCGTGATCATCTCGGGGAAGAACTCCCGGCGGGAGGGCTGCTCCGCCCGGCGGGCCGCCGCCCTGCGGAAGACCAGGTCGCCGTAGACGTAACTCCAGATCGTCCGGTACGCGCGCACCGAGCGCGCGGGGGAGAGGCCGCAGGCCAGGGAGCAGTCGATGATCTCCTCCACCATCCACAGCGCGTTCCGGTCGGTCAGCTCGCCCAGCGCCAGGATGTCCAGCACCCAGGGGATCTTGCCGATGATGTCGTGCATGTGCACGGCCACCGCCACCAGCCGCTCGCGCGGGTCCTCGGGCAGCTCCGGGCGCGGGAAGGCGGCCGCGGTGCCGGAGAGGGTGAGCATCAGCAGCTCGTCCTTGTCCTGCACGTAGTGGTAGAGCGCCATCGGCGTGCTGCCCAGCTCCTTCGCCACCCGACGCATGGACAGGGCCGCCACGCCCTCCTCCTCGACGATGCGCCGCGCGGTGGCGACCATCACGTCCGGGTCCAGCCTGCGGGGGCGGCCCACCGGTTTCTTCTTCCGCCCGGTCTTCTCTGTCTTCTCGGTCTTCTCGCTGCCTGACACCTGGGCATTCTCCCCTTCCGGGTCCTGTTCCGTGCACGGCGGGTTTATTTTCTATACGTGTATGGTAATTCTCTGATCGAGGGTGGCGAAGGGGAGGGCGCGTCATGGACGGCAAGGTGGCAGGCGGGTCGGAGACGGACGGGACGGCGCGGCATGCGCGGTGGCTGCTGGTGGTGGCGCTCACCGTGCAGTTCCTGGTGTCGCTGGACATGTCCGTGGTGAACGTCGCGCTGCCCGACATCCGCAGCGACCTCGGCTTCGGCCGGGACGGGCTGCTCTGGGTCGTGAACGCGTACGCCCTCGCCTTCGGCGGGCTCCTCATGCTCGGCGGCCGCCTCGCCGACCTGGCCGGACCCCGCCGCGTCCTCACGGCAGGCCTGGTCCTCTTCGGCCTGGCCAGCCTGGCCGGCGGCCTCGCCTGGTCACCCGGTTCGCTGGTCGCGGCACGGGCCGTCCAGGGCGTCGGCGCGGCCGTCCTCGCCCCGGTGGCGTTCGCCCTGATCACCCTGGCCTTCCCGGCCGGGCCCGCCCGCTCCCGCGCGCTCGGGCTGTGGGGCATGGCGGGCGCGGCGGGCGGCGCGGTCGGGGTGCTGGCGGGCGGCGTGCTCACCGACGCGGCGGGCTGGCGGTCCGTGATGCTGGTCAACGTGCCGATCGTGGCCTTCGCCCTGGCCGCCGCCGCGCGCACCGGACCCGTCGGCGGGCAGCGCCGGGCCGGCGCGCGGCTGGACATCGCCGGGGCGCTCCTCGCGACGGGCGGGACCACACTGCTGGTCCTCGGACTGGTGCGGGCCTCGGGCGACGGCTGGTCCTCGGCCACCACGGCGGCCACCCTGGGCGCGGCGGTGATACTGCTGGCCGCCTTCGTCGCCGTCGAACTCCGTACGGCATCGCCCCTGCTGCGCCCCGGACTGCTGAGGCAGCGGCCGGTGCTCACCGCCAACCTGTTCTGCCTGCTGCTGGCCTCGGCCCAGTTCGGCGCGTTCTACTTCGTCTCGCTCTACATGCAGCTGGTCCTGGGGTACGGGCCGACCGCCGCCGGTTTCGCGTTCCTGCCGTTCTGCGTGGGCGTCGTCGCGGGCTCGATCCTCGCCACCCGAGCGGTCGCGGTGCTCGGGATCCGGCGGCTGATGGCGGTGGGCGGCACGCTCGCGGCGCTCGGGATGGCCTGGTTCGCGGCGACCGCCACGGTCGAGGGCTCCTTCCTCACCTCGATCCTCGGCCCGTCGCTCCTCTGCTCCCTGGGCATCGGCCTCTGCTTCGTCCCGCTCGGCACGGCGGCCACCACCGACGTGGTGCCCGGCGAGACCGGCATGGCGTCCGGGCTGCTCAACAGCTCCCGCCAGGTCGGCGGTTCGCTCGGCCTCGCGGTCCTGGTCACCGTCGCCGCCCAGGTCACGGGTGGTGCCACCGGGGTCGCCGACCTGTCCTCGGGGTACGCGGCCGCGTTCTGGGTCGCGGCCGGGCTCCTGGCGGCCGCCGCACTGGCGGCGTACGCCCTGCTGCCGGGGGAGCGCCGGGCCTCCGGCGGTCCGGGTCCGGTGGCCTCCCGGCCGGACGCGGCGGAGCATGAGGAGGACGCCGCCGGCCGATGAGTCCGGGCGCCCGGGCCGGTCTACCTTCCACGGGGCCCGCGAGGCCCGCGACGGCCACGAGGCCCATGACGTCCGGACCGGCCGGTCCGGACGCGGGGCGGCCCGAAGAGGAGACGACGACCATGCAGAAGATCACCCCCTGTCTCTGGTACGACGGCACGGCGAAGGAGGCGGCCGAGCACTACGTCGCGATCTTCGGCGGCGACTCCCGCATCCTGGACGTCAGCTACTACGGCGAAGCCGCCCCCGGTGAGACGGGCTCGGTCCTCACCGTCACCTTCAGCCTGGCGGGCCAGGAGTACATGGGGCTCAACGGCGGCCCCCAGTTCCCGTTCACCGAGGCCATCTCCCTCGCCGTGGACTGCGCCGACCAGGCCGAGGTGGACCGGCTCTGGACCGCGCTCTCGGAGGGCGGCGAGGAGAGCCAGTGCGGCTGGCTCAAGGACAGGTACGGCGTCTCCTGGCAGATCGTCCCCAACGAGCTGCCCCGGCTGCTGGCCGACCCGGACCCGGCGAAGGCGGAGCGGACGATGAAGGCGATGCTCTCCATGGGCAAGCTGGACATCCAGGCGCTCCGGGACGCCTGAGCCCTCTCCCGGTGTCACCGGGACGCCTGAGCCGTGCCTCCCGGTGTCACCGGGTCATTGCTCCTCGGCCCCTCTGCGGTGCCGGGCTACGACTCCTCGACCGCGATCGCGTTGCGCCACACGGTCACGTCCAGCGTCATGTAGTTGCTCGCCGCGTTCTCCGTCGGCAGGGCGCGCACGACGATCAGGCCCAGGTGCCCGTTCTCCGTACGGACACAGATCTGGGTGCCCCGCACCAGCCGGTCCAGTTCCAGCTCCGTGGAGAACCGGGTCTCGGACCGGCAGGTCCGGAGGTCGCCCTGCTGCCCCGGGTTCAGCAGCACCATCGACCCGTCCGTGCGCACCACATCGCTGACCGAGCTGTACGAGAAGTCACCGCTGCCGCTGCCGTTGAGCGGGCTGTCCGTGCTGTCCGCGAACGACAGGTGGTAACCGCCGGTCAGATCGATGGACTTGTACGGGACCGGCTCGGGGTCCGGCAGCGGTGCGGCGCCGCTTCCCTCGTCGTCGTCCGGCACCTCGGCACCGGCCGACGGGGTGCTCACGGCGGGCTCCTTCTTCTGCGGCTTCGCGGTGTCGCCCGCCTGGTTCTGCTCCTGCTTCCGGTCGTTGCCGCTGTCCGTGCCGCCCTTGGGGCCGAACAGCGCGTACCCGCCGCCGGCGCCGACGAGGAGGGCGGTGACGACGGCGATCGTGACGAAGAGGCCGGTGCGCTTCTTCTTCGGCTTCTCCGGCGCGGGCGTCTGGTGGGTCTGGTGCGGCTGCGGGGGCTGGTGGGGCTGCTGGCCGGTGGGCGGGTACGCCGTCGGGTAGCCGCCGGTGGCGTAACCCCCGGCGGGCGAGCCCGTCTGCGGGTAGCCGTACGGGCCGGGCTGCTGCTGCGCGGGCCCCGCGTGCGCCGGGTAGCCGTACGCGCCCTGCGGCTGCGTCGGGTACCCGTACGCACCGGGCGCCGGGTTCGCCGGCCCGGTGGGCTGCTGGTGGGTCCCGGGCGGGGCGGCGGACGCGGCCGGTGCGGGCACGGCAGGCGGCTGCTGGGCCACCGTCACCGGCGCGGTCGCCGGGGGCGTCCCGGGCGCGGTGAGCGGGGCCGTGGGCGGGGCGGCCGGAGGCGGCGGGGTGCGGTCGGGGGCGGGCGCGGCCGCCCGTACGGTGATGTCGGCGGCCACCGCGCCCGGCAGCCAGTCCTCCGGGCGGCGCAACTGCGTCTCGCTGTTGGCGTTGCGGCACATGTCGATGACCTCGGCCACCGAGGGCCGGTCCTCGGGGGACTTGGCCAGGCAGCGGGTGACCAGCTCCCGCAGCTCCTCCGGAACCCCCGTCAGATCCGGCTCCTCGTGCACGATCCGGTACAGCACCCCGTGCGAGGTGCCCTCGCCGAAGGCGGGCGCGCCGGTCGAGGCGTAGGAGGCGACCTGCCCGAGGGCGAAGATGTCGGTCGCCGCCGTCACCGCCCTGCCCGCCGCCTGCTCCGGGGCCATGAACGCCGGGGTCCCGACGGTGACCCCGCTGCCGGTGAGCGAGGTCGCGTCGGCGGCCCGGGCGATGCCGAAGTCGATCACCCTCGGCCCGTCGGCCGCCAGCAGCACGTTGGACGGCTTGAGGTCGCGGTGGACGATGCCCGCCCCGTGGATCACGTGGAGCGCCTCGGCCATGCCCGCGATGAGCAGCAGGATCGCGGGGACCGGCAGCGGTCCGTGCTCGGCGACCGCCGCGGCGAGGGACGGGCCCGGCACATAGGCGGTGGCGAGCCACTGCTGCGCGCTCTCGGTGTCACTGTCGATGACCGGTGCCGTGTACAGGCCCTGGACCCGCTGGGCGGCCTGCACCTCCTGCTGGAAGCGGCGGCGGAACTCGGCGTCCTCGCTGAAGTCCGGCCGGATCACCTTGATGGCGACGGGCCGCCCGCCGGGGGTGTACGAGAGGTAGACCTTGCCCATCCCGCCGGAGCCGAGCTTCGCGGTCAGCCGGTAACCGGCCACCGTCCGCGGATCGCTCTCCTCCAGCGGCTGGAAAACCCCTTCGCGGCCCTGCTGCTGACTGGTCATCGTGTTGCTTCCCCCGACGGCGCCTGTTGTCCTGAAACGAGCCGTACTGTATCCGCAACAGGGCTGCTCCGGCGGAGCGTTCCGGCGGTCGGTAGTGTCCGGTTACATGCAACGCCGCCCCTTGCTGCCGCCGCCCCCGCCGCCCGTGGAGATCAGGTCCTGGCCCGACCGCGAGGCGATGCTCACCGACCGGGCGCTGATCCTGGGCGTACTGGTGCGGATGCATGTGGGGCCGGGGCGGTTCGGCGTGCTGGTGATGTGGGCCGGGCTGGCCGCGTTCGGCTGGCTGCTGGCGGGGTCGGCGTTCGTCGTGTTCGAGCAGGCGCAGGACGTCTTCGGCGGGCTGGCCGGACTCCTGTCCCTGCTCCTCGGGGTGGGGGCGATGGTGCCGGGCATCGCCTTCGTCTGCCTCTACGTCGCCCGCGACCGGAAGGTCCGCGCGCTGCTCGTGTAGTGGGGTGCGCTGGACCGCGACCCGGAGCGCGACCGGGAACTGCGGCTGCCCGGGGTGAGCCTGGTGTGGCTGCTGCTGTCGTTCGTCCTGGGCGCGACGGGGCTGGCGCTCTGCGTTGTCGGCCCGGCGAGCGCCCGGCCCGGCGACGACACGTACGGCACGGTCGCCCTGGTCATGGGCCTGGGCATGGCCGCCTGGCTCACCGGACTCATCGGCGCCGTCAAGGCGTTGGCGCACCGCCGCTGGGTGCTGCGCGTCCTGACCGCGCCCGCTGCGGACCGGCTCACCCCAGCGGGTGGCCGATCAGCATCGTCGGCGCCCCGGCGACCCGGGTCAGGAACACCGTCGCCGAGTTCGGGCCGCTGAGCTTCATCCGGCGGCGCAGCTCCTCCGGTTCGACCGCCGAGCCGCGCTTCTTGACGGTCAGCACGCCCACCCCGCGCTCCCGCAGCAGCGCCTTCAGCTTCTTCAGGCCGAACGGCAGCCGGTCGGTGATCTCGTACCCGGCGACGTACGGGGAGGAGTACGGCATATCGCTCGTGACGTACGCGATCGTCTCGTCCACCAGTCGCCCGCCGCACCGCTCCACGATGTCGGCGACCAGATGGGCCCGGATCACCGCGCCGTCCGGCTCGTACAGATAGCGCCCGACCGGGCCCACCGGCGGGGCGGGCAGCGGGGCCGGGGCGGTGAGGGTGGCCCCGGACGGCAGCAGGGTGGCCCGGAACGAACCGGGCGCGAAGCCGTCGCCGTACCAGAGCACCGCCTCCTTCACATCGCCCCCGTCGGAGATCCACTCCGCCTCGGCCTCCGGCCCGATCGCCTCGTGCGGGATGCCCGGGGCGATCTTCAGCGCGGCCCGGGGCGCCTTGAGCGCGGCGGCCGTCGCCCAGGACAGCGGTGGTGAGTACGCCTCCGGGTCGAAGATCCTGCCCCGGCCGCCGCGCCGGGCCGGGTCCACGAAGACGGCGTCGTACGGAGTGGTGTCGATCTCCGTGACGTCGGCGCACCGCACCTCGATCAGCGCGGCAAGACCGAGCGCCTCGGCGTTGGCGCGGGCCACCTCGGCGGTGAGCGGGTCGCGGTCCACGGCGAGGACGGCGATCCCGGCGCGGGCCAGCGCGATGGCGTCGCCGCCGATGCCGCAGCACAGGTCCGCGACGCTCCGCACGCCGAGCGCGGCGAACCGGGCGGCGCGGTGGGTGGCGACCGAGGTGCGGGTGGCCTGCTCGACGCCGTTGGGCGTGAAGTACATGCGGTACGCGTCCTCGGACCCGAACTTCGCCACCGCCCGCTGCCGCAGCCGGGCCTGGCCCAGGGCGGCCGACACCAGCTCCGCCGGGTGCGTGCGGCGCAGCCGGGTCGCGGTGGCCAGTTCCTCGGCGGGGTCGTGGTCGCGCAGCTCGGCCAGCAGGTGCTCGCCCTCGGGGGTGCGCAGGGCGGCGAAGGCGGCGCGGGCGGGGTCGTCGGCCGGGGTGGCGGGGGTCGATGCGTTCACCCGGCCCATTGTGGCCGGTGCGCAGACGGGGGCCCCTATGGGGCGACGCGGGCCCTAATACGTCGACGCGGGTCCCTGGTAGGCAGCGCGGGTCCCTGTGGGCCGGCCGGGGGACGGGTGCGGCCCCCTCGCGGTGTCGGGGCGGGAGGCGGGCGGGTGGCTGGCAGGATGCGGCGCCATGCAGCTAGTACGACAAAAAGGAAAATCACCCATGAAGCGGCACCGGCCGGTCTCCGTCGTGCTGGCGGCCCTCCTGGCCGCCACCGTCACCTCGGCCTGCGCGTCGGAGACGGCCGACGGCGGTACGGGAGCCCCGGGCGGACCGGCGAAGCCCGCCGCCGGACAGCAGGGCGAGGCCGCCCAGCAGGCCGGCCCCGCCCGCGCCCTGGGCACGTACGCCGAGGAGCTCAAGAAGAAGCAGGCCGCACGGGCCGTCGCCGCGAAGAGGTGGGGCCTGGCCAAGGTGCCGCTCGCGGCCCCCGAACCGCCGGAGGTGAAGCCGCGCATCACCACCCGCAAGGGGTTCGAGGTCCGGGACGACGAGGGGCTGCCGCCCGTCTTCACCACCGTCCCCACCAAGGAGAAGATCGTCTTCCTGACCATGGACGACGGGGCGGAGAAGGACCCCGCGCTGCTGCGGATGATGACCGAACTGGACATCCCCTACAGCGCCTTCCTGAGCGACTACGTCATCAACGACGACTACGGCTACTTCAAGCAGATGCAGAAGCGCGGGGTGGTCATCAGCAACCACACGCTCAACCACCGCTATCTGCCGGGCCTCTCCTACGCCGAGCAGAAGCGGGAGATCTGCGGCCAGCAGGAGAAGATCCTCAAGAACTACGGGAAGCGGCCCACCCTCCTCCGCCCGCCCTACGGCAACTACAACCGCGACACCCTCGTCGTCGCCAAGTCCTGCGGCATCACCGCCGTCCCCCTGTGGTCCGCCGAGGCGTTCGCCGACCACATGGAGTGGCGCGAGTGGGACCGGGACCTGCACCCCGGCGACATCGTCCTCACCCACTTCCGGGGCAAGGACGACTGGAAGGGCACCATGCCCGACATGATCCGCCTGGTCATGAAGACCATCACGGACAAGGGGTACGCGGTGGCGAAGCTGGAGGACTACGTCTGACTCCCCGCCCGCCCGGCGTACGGCCGACGAATGCGCGCTCAGCCCCCGCTGCGCGCGCATTCGTCGCTGTCGCCCCCGCTGCGGCAGGGCGGGGAGTTCCAGGTGGGGGCGGGGCCCGGAAGCGCGGGGCCGTCGGCCCGGGACACGGACGCCAGGGTCACCGCGCACAGGGCCACGGCCACGAGCACCTGGATGCCGCCCGCCCAGTACCACCGGTCACGCAGCAGCATGGCGGCGAGGACGGCGACCGTGAGGGCCAGGACGCCGAACGCGACGGTGGGGACCCAGTCGGTCTCCGCTCCGGCACCGGCGGGCGAGGGCGCGCCGCTGTCGATGGGCGCATGGGACCGCGCCAGGCCGCGCAGCCCCAGCAGTACCAGCAGCACGGCGAGGACGACCGCCTCGGCGACCGTGAGCAGGAGGCCCGCGGCGGGATCGGCGCAGCCGCCGGGCCGCTCGTCCAGGGCCCGCTCCGCCGGTCTTCCGGGCAGGCCGCTCTCGGGATGCGTCATCTCCGTACCGTCGTACGGAACACCCGGCTCCGCCCCCGCGTTGTCCGGACGGTGATCCGACGGAGCCCCGATCGAGACGGCGCGAGGGTGGTGAATTGGCACTCCGCTTGACCGAGTGCTAATCGCGGTCATAGTCTCGGGTCTGGCACTCCCCCCTGGAGAGTGCCAGCACCACACTGTGCGACAGGGCAGGTCCGGCACCCGCGACGACGGATCGGTCTGGTCGCCGCCCAATGACTGCTAAACCCCGTGAGATCTCCGAAGGGGGAGACCGGATCGTGTCGACCACCAGCTCCAAGGTTGCGATCAAGCCGCTTGAGGACCGCATTGTGGTCCAGCCGCTCGACGCCGAGCAGACCACGGCTTCCGGCCTGGTCATTCCGGACACCGCGAAGGAGAAGCCCCAGGAGGGCGTCGTCCTCGCCGTGGGCCCGGGCCGCTTCGAGAACGGCGAGCGTCTTCCGCTCGACGTCAAGACCGGCGACGTCGTCCTGTACAGCAAGTACGGCGGCACCGAGGTGAAGTACAACGGCGAGGAGTACCTCGTCCTCTCGGCCCGCGACGTTCTCGCGATCGTCGAGAAGTAATTCACCCACGTTTGCTTGTGTTCTGCGCCCCTGGCCCCCTGCGAAATAACTAGCCGGGTGGCGAGGGGCGCAGTTCGTCCGAGAGGGAAGTACAGCCCATGGCGAAGATTCTGAAGTTCGACGAGGACGCCCGTCGCGCCCTTGAGCGCGGCGTCAACAAGCTTGCCGACACGGTCAAGGTGACGATCGGCCCCAAGGGCCGCAACGTCGTCATCGACAAGAAGTTCGGCGCACCCACCATCACCAACGACGGCGTCACCATCGCGCGCGAGGTCGAGCTCGACGACCCGTTCGAGAACCTCGGTGCCCAGCTCGTCAAGGAGGTGGCGACCAAGACCAACGACGTAGCGGGTGACGGCACCACCACCGCGACCGTCCTGGCCCAGGCGCTCGTCCGCGAGGGCCTGCGCAACGTCGCCGCGGGCGCCTCCCCGGCCGCCCTGAAGAAGGGCATCGACGCCGCGGTCAAGGCCGTGTCCGAGGAGCTCCTCGCGACCGCCCGGCCGATCGACGACAAGTCCGACATCGCCGCCGTGGCCGCGCTCTCCGCGCAGGACACCCAGGTCGGCGAGCTCATCGCGGACGCCATGGACAAGGTCGGCAAGGACGGTGTCATCACCGTCGAGGAGTCCAACACCTTCGGTCTGGACCTGGAGTTCACCGAGGGCATGGCCTTCGACAAGGGCTACCTGTCCCCGTACATGGTGACCGACCAGGAGCGTATGGAGGCCGTCCTCGACGACCCGTACATCCTGATCCACCAGGGCAAGATCGGCTCCATCCAGGAGCTGCTCCCGCTGCTGGAGAAGGTCATCCAGGGCGGTGGCTCCAAGCCGCTCCTGATCATCGCCGAGGACGTCGAGGGCGAGGCGCTCTCCACCCTCGTCGTCAACAAGATCCGTGGCACCTTCAACGCCGTCGCGGTGAAGGCCCCGGGCTTCGGTGACCGCCGCAAGGCCATGCTCGGCGACATCGCCACCCTCACCGGTGCGACCGTCATCGCCGAAGAGGTCGGCCTCAAGCTCGACGGCGCCGGTCTCGACGTGCTGGGCACCGCCCGCCGCGTCACCGTCTCCAAGGACGACACGACCATCGTCGACGGCGGGGGCAACTCCGACGACGTCAAGGGCCGCGTCAACCAGATCAAGGCCGAGATCGAGTCCACGGACTCCGACTGGGACCGCGAGAAGCTCCAGGAGCGCCTCGCGAAGCTGGCCGGCGGCGTGTGCGTCATCCGCGTCGGTGCCGCCACCGAGGTGGAGCTCAAGGAGAAGAAGCACCGCCTCGAGGACGCCATCTCCGCCACCCGCGCCGCGGTCGAGGAGGGCATCGTCTCCGGCGGTGGCTCCGCTCTCGTCCACGCGGTGAAGGTCCTGGAGGGCAACCTCGGCAAGACCGGCGACGAGGCCACCGGTGTTGCGGTCGTCCGCCGCGCCGCCGTCGAGCCGCTGCGCTGGATCGCCGAGAACGCCGGCCTCGAGGGTTACGTCATCACCTCCAAGGTCTCCGAGCTCGACAAGGGCCAGGGCTTCAACGCCGCCACCGGCGAGTACGGCGACCTGGTCAAGGCCGGCGTCATCGACCCGGTCAAGGTCACCCGCTCCGCCCTGGAGAACGCCGCGTCCATCGCGTCGCTGCTGCTCACGACCGAGACCCTGGTCGTCGAGAAGCCGGCCGAGGAAGAGGGCGACGCCGGTCACGGCGGTCACGGCCACTCCCACTAGTACGCGCAGTACCTTTCGGTACGCCCGAGGCCCGGTACCCCTTGGGTTCTAACGGTCCTCGCAACACCCACGATCTGTGGGAGTTGCGAGGACCGTGGCCGTTGAGCGGGTTGATCTTGCGGGGTTGAAGGAGCGTTTCCTTGCACGGCTGGATGCCGTGGGGAACGTGACGGTGGTGGCGCGTGAGCTGGGTGTGAACCGGAACACGGCGTTCGGTTGGGCTCGGAGATCCGGTCGCGGGTCGGTACGTCTGCCGCGGCGGCATCCGCGGCGGGAGGAGTACGAGCAATTGCGGGCCACGGGCGCCTCGCAGTCCGAGGCGGCCCGGCGCATCGGGGTGAACAGGCGCACAGCCAGGGACTGGGACCAGGGCGTCAAGAAAACTCGCACCACGCGGACCTACGCCGACGGCCGCCGTGTCGATTACGCGGCGGGGACCGCCACGATGTTCGGTGTGACCACAGCATCGATGGGTCTGGCGACCCTGGACAAGCAGCTGCACCCCAGGTTCCTGGCTCTTTCCGAGCGCGAGCGGATCCGGGATCTGCTCGCGGTGGGCCACTCGCTGCGGGCGATCGGACGCGCCCTGGGCCGGCCCGCCAGCACGATCAAGCGGGAGATCGATGCGAACTCGGGCGTCGAGGGCTATCAGCCCTATGCGGCCCACCGCGCAGCCGCAGCACGCCGGCCCCGGCCCAAGGACCGCAAGCTGCTACGCGAGAGCCGGCTGCGCCGCTTCGTCCAGGACGGCTTGCGGACACGATGGTCGCCGGAGCAGATCTGCCACGCTCTGCGCAAGGAGCATCCCGACGACCAGAGCATGCGGGTGAGCGTGGAAACGATCTACCAGGCACTGTATTTCCAGGCCCGTGGCGGCCTGAAGCGGGAAGTGCAGGCAGCAATCCGCTCCGGTCGCACCCGCCGCAAAGCACGCCGGGACCCCGAGCGGCGCACGCCACGGTTCACCGACCCAATGGTCATGATCAGCGATCGTCCCGCCGCTATCGAGGACCGGGCCGTTCCCGGGCACTGGGAAGGCGACCTGATCATCGGAGCCAGCAGCCGCTCCGCGATCGCCACCCTGGTCGAGCGGAGCACCCGCTACACCATGCTGGTCCACCTGCCCGGCGGAGCCCACGACGCCGAAACCGTCCGTGACGGCCTCGTCCGCACCATCCAGACCCTGCCCGCACATCTGCGGGGATCGCTCACCTGGGACCAGGGAAGCGAGATGGCACGCCACCAGCAGTTCACCCTGGCCACCGGCATGCCCGTCTACTTCTGCAACCCCGCCTCACCCTGGCAACGCGGCTCCAACGAGAACACCAACGGCCTGCTCCGCCAGTACTTCCCCAAAGCCACCGACCTCAGCCTCCACAGCCCCGAAGACCTCGAACACGTCGCCCAGGAACTCAACGGCCGCCCACGCAAGACGCTCGACTGGGATACCCCAGCCGAGCGTCTACGTGATCTACTCACCACCTAAAACCAAGTGGTGTTGCGATGACCCCTGGAACCCAAGCCCCCGTCGCGGGGGCACCGGGCCTCGGTGCGTTCCGGGCCGCCGCTCTGCCGCCTACGCCATGCGGGCCAGCCCGTCCGGCGTGACCGGGTCCGCGAACGGCAGCCCCTGTACGTAACGCGCCACCTCGTCCAGCGCGAAATCCCCCATGCGGTGGATCTCGTCCCCCAGGGAGCCCGCCACATGCGGGGTCAGCAGGACGTTCTCCAGGTCGTACAGCGGGGATGCGGCCGGCGGGACCTCCGGCTCCGTCACATCGAGGAACGCGTTCAGCCGCCCCGACACCAGCTCGGGCAGCAGCGCGTCCCCGTCGATCAGCGAACCCCGCGAGGTGTTGATCAGCGTGGTGCCGTCCGCCATCGCCGCGAGCTGCGCGGCGCCGATCATGTGCCGGGTCGCGGGCAGCTCCGGCGCGTGGACCGAGACGACCCGGCTGCGGGCGCAGAGCTCGTCGAGCCCCACCTTCACCGCGCCGAGCCTCGCCGCCGCCCCCGTGTCCACGTACGGATCGAAGAGCAGGACGTCCAGGTCGAACGGGCGCAGCAGCTCGATCACCCGGCGGCCGATCCGCGAGGCGCCCACGATCCCCACGCACCGCCGGTAGTTGCCGTGCCCCGCCAGCTCCGCCCGCCAGTCGTGCGGGGCGCGCAGCTGCCGGTAGCGGTGGGCGGTGCCCAGGACGTTCTTCCCGGCGAACAGGATCGCGGCCAGCGTGTACTCGGCGACCGGCAGCGCGTTCGCCCCGGCCGCCGAGGTGACCTGGATACCCCGGTCCCAACAGGCCGGGGTGATGTGGTGCTTGACGCTCCCGGCCGCGTGGACGACGGCGCGCAGCCGGGGGGCGGCGGCGAGGACGCAGGCGGTGAGCGGGGGCGCGCCCCAGCAGGTGATGAGCAGCTCCGCCCCGGCGAGCGCGGCCGCGACCCCGGGCGCCGGATCGGTCAGCCGGTGGGCGACCAGCGCCGGGTCGGTGTCCACGAGCGCGGTGAGCCGTTCCCGCTGTACGGGGGTGAAGAGGCGTTCCGCGATGCCGGGGCCCATGGAAAGGAGGGCCGTAGGGGCGGTCATTTGACGCTCCCCGCGGTCAGACCGGCCTTCCAGTGCCGCTGGAGCACGACGAAGGCGACGATCAGCGGGGTGACGGCGAGCAGGGAGCCGGTGACGACCATCGGGTAGAAGGCGGGGTCGGCGTTGGCGTTGCTGTGCCAGTTGTAGAGACCCAGGCTCAGCGGGTAGAGGTCCTTGTCCGAGAGCATCACCAGCGGGAGGAAGAAGTTGTTCCAGATCGCGGTGAACTGGAAGAGGAAGACCGTCACGAAGCCCGGCATGACCATGCGCAGACCGACCGACCAGAAGGTCCGCAGCTCACCGGCCCCGTCGATCCGGGCGGCCTCCAGGACCTCGTCGGGGATGTAGCCCGCGCTGAAGATCCGTGAGAGGTACACGCCGAACGGGTTGACCAGCGCCGGGATCAGCACCGCCCAGTAGGTGTTGACGGTGCCGGTCTCGACGGCCAGCAGATACAGCGGCAGGGACAGGGCGGTGGAGGGCAGCAGCACGCCCAGCAGCACCAGGGCGAAGAGCTTCTCCTTGCCCCGGAAGCGGTACTTGTCGAAGGCGTACCCGGCGGCGACGCTGATCAGCGAGCAGCCCAGCGCCCCGATGCCCGCGTACAGCAGGGAGTTGCCGTACCAGCGGAAGTAGATGCCGTCCTGGTAGGACGTCAGCTCCGACAGGTTGTGCGCGAGGTCGAAGCCCTCGAAGGAGAAGACGTCACCGCCCAGCAGGTTCCCGGCGTCCTTGGTGGCCGCCGTGAGCAGCCAGATCAGCGGGAAGAGCGTGTAGAGGGCGGCGATCAGGAGCACGCCGTTGACCGCGGTCTTCGACAGCCACCGGTTCTTGGTGCCGGAGGTCATGGCCGTGCCTCCTTCCGGTTGGTGAAGCGGGTGACGGCGAAGGAGAGCACGGCGGCGACGAGGGCGATGAGGACGGATGCGGCGGCCGCGAGGCCGTAGTCGTTGCGCTCGAACGCGGCGCTGTAGGCGTACATGTTCGGGGTCCAGGTGCTCGTCACCGCGGAGCCCGAGCCGCGGCTGAGGATCAGGGGTTCGGTGAACAGCTGGAGCGAGCCGATGATCGTGAAGAGCAGGACCATCACCAGGGAGGGGCGGATCAGGGGGAGCTTGATAAAGAAGGCGATCCGCCAGTTGCCCGCGCCGTCCACGGTCGCGGCCTCCAGCAGCGAGCGGTCCACGGCCCGGAGCGCGGCGTAGAAGATCACCACGTTGTAGCCGAGCCACTCCCACAGCGCGATGTTCACGACGGAGGGGAGCGTGCCCTCGGAGGAGAAGAAGTCGAAGCCGATCCCGCCCGCCTCCATCGCGGCGACGACGGGGGAGAGCTGCGGTGTGTAGAGGTAGATCCAGATCAGCGCGGCGATAAGGCCGGGGATGGCGTGCGGCAGGAACAGCGCCAGCTGGAAGAAGCGGCGGGCGCGGGCCAGGGCGGTGTCCAGGAGCAGGGCCAGGACTATCGCGCCGCCGCCCATCAGCGGGATGTAGAAGGCGCAGTAGCCGAGCAGCACCCAGAAGCCCTCGCGGAACGCCTGGTCGCCCAGGGCCGCCGCGTAGTTGCCGAGCCCGTCGAAGACGGTACGCGGACCGTCGAAGCCGAGGCCGGACTGCTTCTCGGTGAAGAGGCTGAGCCAGAGCGCGTAGGCGACCGGGACGATCATCGCCACGGTGAAGAGGACGAAGAAGGGGGCGAGGAGGGTGCCCGCCGCCAGCCGGGTCCGTGCCCGTGAGCTGAGTACCTTCGAGGGACGCCCCCGTGAGCTGGGCGCTTTCGGTGGACGTCCTCCGCCGTTGGTGCTCATGACGGGTCCTCCACCTTCAGGCCGCGCTTCCTCAGGTCGGCGACCGTGGCGTCATGGGCCCGCCTGATCGCGTCCGGCAGCGTCGAGCCGCCGCCGGCCACCTCGCCGAGCGCGTCGCCCAGCGCCGAGTTGGTGGCTCCGGGGCTCGGGCCCCACACCCAGCCGGGCCCGATGGAGGCGCCCGCCTCCTCGAAGAGGCCGTACAGGTCCTGGCCCCCGTAGAAGCTCGTGTCGAAGGCCTTCTTCGCGATCGGCACCATGGCGGGGGAGGCGGGCAGGGCGCTCGACGTGCTCGCCCCGATCCGGGCGTTGATCGCGTCCTCGTGCGTCGACATCCACAGGGCGAACTCGACGGCGGCCTCGGTCTTGGAGCTGCCCTTGCTGACGGCGAACGTGGAGCCGCCGATCATCCCGCTGGCCGGCCGGTCCGCCTCCCAGCTCGGCAGCCGCACCGCCGCCCACTTGCCCTTCTGCTCGGGCACGATGCCCGCGAGCACACCGGCGCCCCAGGAGGCCCCGAGGTAGCCGACGGTGGTGCCCTGCTTCAGGGAGCCGGTCCACTCGGGGCTGAACGAGGAGGCGGTGGAGACGAGCCTGTCGTCGATCATGCCCTGCCAGTACGCGGCGGTGCGGGCGGAGGCGGGGTCGGTGGTGTGGACCCGCCAGGCGTCGGTGTCGGCCCGGAACCACTGCGCGCCCGCCTGCCACGCCATGGCCTGGAAGAACGTCGGGTCGTCGGGGAAGAAGGTGGCGATCCGGGTCCTCGGCTCGGCCTTCCGCACCTGTTCGGCCGCGTCGCGGAACCCGTCCCAGGTGGTGGGCGGGGTGATGCCGTGCTCGGTGAAGAAGTCCTTGCGGTAGTAGAAGACCTGGGGCGCGGCGTCGAACGGGACCGCCCAGTTCCTGCCGCCGAGCGTGGTCATCTCGATGGTCTGCGGCAGGAACTTCTTCTTGATGTCCTCGGTCAGATAGCCGCTGATGTCCTGCAGCGAGCCCTGGCTGACGAACGCGGACAGCTGCGGATACTCGATGGAGAGCAGGTCGGGGGCGATGCCCGCCTTCACCGCGTTGGCGATCTTCGGATAGCCGCCGAGACCGCCGGACGGTATCTCCTCGAACTCCACCTTCATTGTCTCGTGGGTCGCGTTGAACGCGTCCACCACCTCCTGCGACCCCCTGGTCCATGCCCAGAAGGACACGGTCACCGGGTCGTCGGCGGTACCTCGGGCGCGGGAGTCCCCGGCGCCGCCGCACGCCGTGACAACGGCGAGGGCGGTGGCGGCGCCGACCAGCGCATGGACGGAACGGGACCAACTGCGGCTCACGGCATGGCTCCTGTACGGACGTGACGACGGTACGAGCGGGGTAGCCGCGATATTTCGATCCCTCCTGAGCGAAGTCAAGAGCGAAAGATTGAATGATCGAATAATGATCGATTCAGGAAGGTGCGAAGAGGGTCATACCGCTGCAATGCGGTCGGCTTCCTCGGCCCCCGGCCGACCGCAGGACCCCCGCACCCGCAAGGCCGGCAGCAGCGCCACATGACGCCGGGGCGCTGCCCCCTCGCCCCCCGGATACCGGTGCCCGGACAGCCGCTCCACCAGCAGCTCCGCCGCGCACCGCCCGACCTCCCGCTTGGGCGGGGCCACCGCGCTGAGCGGGGTGTCGGCGAGCGCGGCCACCTCGTCGTCGTACGTGACCAGCGCCAGGTCGCCGGGGACCCGCACCCCCAGTTCGGCCAGGCGGCGCACCATACGGATGGCGTCCTCGTCGTTGTGCACCAGCACCGAACTCGCCCGTTCCTCGCGCACCGCGTCCCGCACGGCCAGCGCCGACCGCTCGAAGAGGGCCGGGTCCCGGTCGGCGGAGGTGGCGGCGACCAGCGGTTCGGTCCCGGCCAGACCCAGGGTCTCCAACGCCCGCCCGTAACCGGCGCGTACCGCCCGGGCGGTGGGGCTGTCCGTCCGCGCGACCAGCATCGGCGTCCCGTGCCCCAGCCGCACCAGATGCCGTACGGCGAGGAGAACCCCGTGAGCGTGGTCGGAGCCGACCCGGTCCAGCCCCTCCAGCGGACCGCCGGGCTCCCCTTCCCGCTCCACCAGCACCTTCTCGACCGGCAGCCGCGCGATCCAGTCGCTGTACCGCCCCGGGTGCTCGGGCTCCGTCCAGCTCGGCGCCAGCAGCAGCCCCTGGGCCCCGGCCGCCAGCAGCCCGGCGGCGTGCGCGGCGTCGTCCTCGGGGCGGTAGTCGGTGACCCGCAGGATCAGCCGGGCGCCGAGCCGGGCGGCCGCCTCGTGGGCGCCCCGGATGACCTCGGCGAAGTAGTACGCGGCCGCCGGGGCGAGCATCCCGATCACCGGGCCGCCGCCCACCGGCGTACCGGCCGGACCCCGGTCGGCGGGCCAGGACACCGAACCGTGCGTCCGCTCCAGCAGCCCCCTGGAGGCCAGCGCCTCGACATCGCGCCGGGCCGTGACCACCGAGACGCCGAGGCGTCCCGCCAGGTCCGACACCCTTACGGTCCCGCGCTCGCGGACCAGGTTCAGCAGCCGGTCATGTCGTTCGGCTCCACCTTCGCGCACGGTGACAGCCCCCCTTGAGCAGAATGATCGAACCATGAGTGATGGCCGATCATTCGATCACAACGCGGCGGTACGGGGGAGGGGGTGCGCCGACCGGCACGGCCCGATCCGCCTACTGGGGCCCGTACTTGCGCCCCGTACGCGAGGTGACCCCGCCGAGCAGAGCGCGCGGCGTCACCTTCACCAGCCCCATCAGGGCCTTGTAGCGCGGGTCGGGGACCGACACCGACTTGCCCCGGGCCAGATCCGCCAGGGCCGTCGCCACCAGCTTGTCGGCGTCCAGCCACATCCACCCCGGGATGTTGCCGGTGCCCATCCCGGCCCGCTCGTGGAACTCCGTACGGACGAAGCCGGGGCAGAGCGCCATCAGCCGCACCCCCGACCCGGCCAGGTCCTTCGCCGCTCCCTGGGTGAACTGCACGACCCACGCCTTGGACGCCCCGTACGTGCCGCGCGGTACGAACGCCGCCACGGACGCCACGTTGATCACCCCGCCCCGGCCGCGCTCCTTCATGCCCGTGGTGGCGGCCGAGGTCAGTCGCAGCACCGCCTCGCAGTGCACCTTCAGCATCGTCAGCTCATCGGCCATGGGCACTTCCAGGTAGCGCCCCTTGTTGCCGAACCCCGCGTTGTTGACCAGCAGGTCGACCGGGTGGGTGCGGTCCGCGAGCCGCTTCCCGACCGCCTCGATCCCGGCGTCCGTGGACAGGTCCGCACGCAGCACCTCGGCCTCGATGCCGTGCCGGTCGTGGAGTTCGGTGGCCTGCTCGCGCAGCCGGGCGGTGTCCCGGGCCACCAGCACCAGGTTGTGCCCCTGGCTCGCGAGCCGCCGCGCGAAGGCCGCCCCGATGCCCGCCGTCGCGCCCGTAATCAGTGCTGTCGTCATACGCGGCACGTTAGTGCCCCGCGCGCGCCCCGGAACCACCGCCTTGGGCCACGTACTCCCGGGCCTTGCGCAGCGCCTCCGGGTGCAGTGCCGACGCGGCGACCAGGAGGGAGGGCAGCAGGGTGCGCTCGGTCGTCACGGCCCGGAACTGCAGGGCCGCAGTGATCCCGTGGTCCGGGCGGTGCACGATCTCGACGGGGTCCCCGGCCCGGATCGCGCCCGGCTCGATCACCCGCAGATACGCGCCGGTGACAGCCTCCTGGGTGAACCGCCGCACCCACTTCTCCTCCCCGATGTGGTCGGCGAACGTCCGGCACGGGATGCGTCCGGAGGTCACCTCCAGGAGCAGCTCCGCCCCCACCCGCCAGCGCTCACCGATCAGCGCGCCGCTCACATCGACCCCGAGGGTGGTGAGGTTCTCGCCGAAGGACCCGTTCGCCAGCTCCCGGCCGCCCAGCTGCCGCTCCCAGGCGTCCAGCTCCTCCCGGGCGAAGGCGTACACGGCCTGGTCGCTGCCGCCGTGGTTGCGCAGGTCGCAGACCGCGTCCCCGGCGAGCCCGCTGCCGCCCGTCCCCTTGGGGCCGGGATCGGAGACCCGCAAGGCTCCCTCGAACGGCCGCTTGTCGATCCCGGACAGACCGCCGGGACCACCGGCGGACGGGACGGGAGTGGGGCGGCCGACATTCACACTCAGCAATCTCATACGGTCACGCTAATGGCTCAGCCCTCAAAGGGGTACGTCATTAGTTCGCCTCCTATCCAAGAATCTCTTATGGTGGACGGGTGATCGAAGCACGCCACCTCCGCGTCCTGCGCGCCGTCGCCGCCACCGGCTCGTTCTCCGCCGCCGCCCGCGAACTCGGCTGCACCCAGCCCGCGGTGAGCCAGCAGATGAAGGCCCTGGAGTCCTCCGCCGGCACCACCCTGCTGATCCGCACCGGGCGCGAGATGCGCCTCACCCAGGCGGGCGAGGCGCTGGTGCGGCACGCCTCCGGCATCCTCGCCGGGCTGACCGCCGCGGAGGAGGAGGTCGCCGCCATCGCCGGACTGCGGGCCGGCCGGGTCCGGCTCGTCTCCTTCCCGAGCGGCAGCTCCACCCTGGTCCCCGGCGCCCTGGCGGCCCTGCGGGCCGAGCACCCCGGGACCCGGGTCTCGCTGGTCGAGGCGGAGCCGCCGCGCTCGGTCGACCTGCTGCGCGACGGCGACTGCGACATCGCCCTGGCCTTCCGGTACGGAACGTCCGGCGGCGAATGGGACGACCTGGTGGTCCGGCCGCTGCTCACCGACCGGCTGATCGGCCTGCTCCCGGAGGGGCACCGGCTGGCGGACGCGTCGAGCGTGGGTATCGACGAGCTGGCGGACGAGCCGTGGATCGCGGGCTGCCCGCGCTGCCGCCGTCAGCTGGTGGAGGTCTGTGAGGAGGCCGGCTTCACCCCTCGGATCGACTTCGCCACCGACGACTACCCGGCGGTGATGGGCCTGGTGGGGGCCGGGCTCGGCGTGGCGGTCCTGCCGGAGCTCGCCGTCGAGTCGGTGCGGCCCAAGGGGGCGAGGACCGTCTCGGTGGAGCCCGCGATCGAGCGGGAGATCGTGGCGCTCACCCTGCCGGACCTGGCCCGGGTCCCGGCGGTGGCGGCCACCCTGGACCAGCTGGCCCGGGCGGCCGCCCGCTGAGACCCGCACGGCCGGAGGCCAGGGCGGCGGTGGCGGCGTCGGGGCCGTGTGGGGAAACGTTTCTGCGTTCGATGGGGAACGTTCGGTGTCAGGTCGGGCGGGAGCCCGTGGTGGCCGTGGTGACACCCGAGGGCGCCGCGGTGATCAGCCGGGTCCTGGCCCGGCCCATGAGCTCTTCGCGCTCGTCCTCGGTCAGGCCGCCCCACACCCCGTAGGGCTCCCGTACGGCCAGGGCGTGGGCCGCGCACTCGGCGCGTACCGGGCACCGCATGCACACCTCCTTGGCGGAGATCTCACGAGCGCTGCGGGCGGCGCCGCGCTCACCTTCGGGATGGAAGAACAGGGAGCTGTCGACGCCTCGGCAGGCGGCCAGCAGCTGCCAGTCCCACAGGTCTGCGTTGGGTCCGGGAAGGCGGGAGAAATCTGCCATTGCTTGTCCCCTCGAAGCCATGCCGTGTCGGAAGCGGCATCCTCGACCGCCGGTGAACCGGCGGTCCGTGATCGGCGATCGTCTCTTCGGTGACCTGAGTCTCGACCGTACATCTGCGGTGCTAGTAGATGTAAATATGACTGTTTGCGAATCTAGCCACAGACACCCTTAAAAGGGAAGAAATCTCGCCAAATAGGGCAAGCCGGGGAGTGAAGATTCGGTTGACGGGTGAATCACCCGCGTCGCTCTCCTCCGTGCACGGGCCCTCACGTAGAGTGCCGAACCCGAAGGTCCGACCCGTAACTCTTTCGAGTGACCATCGTTAAGAGGGCGGATGCGGTTGACGGAGAACGAGCTCGGGCACATGTCCGAAGGGGTCGACCGCACAGGTGACGACTTGTATCAGCCTGGAGGCTCAAGGTGACGCGCATCAGCTGCGGAGGACGGTCATGACATCCGTCCTCGTCTGCGACGACTCCCCGCTTGCCCGAGAAGCGCTCCGTCGCGCGGTGGCCACCGTGCCCGGTGTCGAGCGCGTGACCACGGCGGCCAACGGCGAGGAAGTCCTCCGCCGCTGGGGGGCCGACCGTTCGGATCTGATTCTGATGGACGTACGCATGCCCGGTCTGGGGGGTGTGGAGACGGTCCGGCGGCTGCTCTCCGCCGACCCCGGGGCCCGGATCATCATGCTGACCGTCGCCGAGGACCTGGACGGGGTCGCGCTCGCGGTCGCCGCCGGTGCCCGCGGCTATCTGCACAAGGACGCCTCGCGCGCCGAGCTGCGGGCCACCGTCACCCAGGCGCTGGCCGACCCGACGTGGCGGCTCGCCCCGCGCCGGCTGCGGTCCGCCGAGATGGGGGCGGCCCCGACGCTCACCGCGCGGGAGATCCAGGTGCTCGAAGGGATGAGCCACGGCCGCTCCAACGCGGAGATCGGCCGTGAGCTGTTCCTCTCCGAGGACACGGTCAAGACCCACGCCAGGCGCCTGTTCAAGAAGCTCGGAGCCTCCGACCGCGCCCATGCGGTGGCCCTGGGATTCCGCTGGGGGCTGGTCCGCTGACGCCCGGCCCGGACCGCCCCCGTCCGCAGACCGGCGGACGGGGAGACGGGACGGGTCATCAGCGGTACGACCCCGGATCCGGGCGCCCGCCGACGGCGCCATGTGACGCTTCCCGGCCGATGACGCATCCTTGAGTCGTGGAGTTCCTCAGGAACGATTCGGTCGAGCGGAAGGGGAGGGCGCAGGACATGACATCCGGCGCACCCGCTCATAACGCTTCGGTGCACAACTCGGGACGCGATGGAGCGGACCCTGGGGCATCAGGGCACCATGGTCCGATGCGCGACGACGAAACCACGGTGATCGGTGCTCTGGTGCACCGCGCCGTCGACGGTGACGCGCAGGCCACTCACGATCTGCTGGCCCATGTCCATCCCCTGGCCCTGCGCTACTGCCGCTCCCGGCTCAACCGGCTGCCCGGTGATGCTCGCCACTTCGTGGAGGACCTCGCACAGGAGGTCTGCGTCGCCGTGCTGATGGCGCTGCCGCGCTACAAGGACACCGGCAGGCCCTTCGAAGCCTTCGTCTTCGCCATCGCCGGCCACAAGGTCGCCGACCTCCAGCGCGCCGCGATGCGCCACCCGGGGTCGACCGCCGTCCCCTCCGACGAGATGCCGGAGCGGCCCGACGACTCCCTCGGCCCGGAGGAGCGCGCCCTGCTCAGCAGCGACGCGGCCTGGGCCAAGAAGCTCCTCGCCAACCTCCCGGAGAGCCAGCGCGAGCTGCTGGTGCTGCGGGTCGCGGTCGGACTGACCGCCGAGGAGACCGGGCGGATGCTCGGCATGTCCCCGGGCGCGGTCCGGGTCGCCCAGCACCGGGCGCTCAGCCGCCTGCGGGCGCTGGCCGAGCAGTAGAGAGCAGCTCCGGGGCGCCCTGCGGAAAGCCGTGGGGTGTCCCGTAGAAAGCTACAGAACACCCAACTGATCTTGATCGTGGAATGAGACACCCGTGGAGCCCGTTAGCATGGACATCCGCACCGATCAAGACCATTTGGGGAAGGTGTCATGACTGCAAACGTCGACGGAGTGCCTGAGAAATTCGCAACGCTCGGGCTGACATACGACGACGTGCTGCTGCTGCCGGGCGCGTCCGAGGTCCTGCCCAACGCGGTCGACACCTCGTCCCTCATCTCGCGCAACGTACGGGTGAACATCCCCCTGCTGTCGGCCGCCATGGACAAGGTGACCGAGTCCCGGATGGCCATCGCGATGGCCCGTCAGGGCGGCGTCGGCGTACTGCACCGCAACCTCTCGATCGAGGACCAGGTGAACCAGGTCGACCTGGTCAAGCGGTCCGAGTCCGGGATGGTCACCGACCCGATCACCGTGAACCCCGACGCCACGCTCGGCGAGGCGGACGCGCTCTGCGCGAAGTTCCGCATCAGCGGCGTGCCGGTCACCGACCCCGCGGGCAAGCTCCTCGGCATCGTGACCAACCGTGACATGGCCTTCGAGTCGGACCGCTCGCGCCAGGTGCGCGAGGTCATGACGCCGATGCCGCTCGTCACCGGCCGGGTCGGGATCTCCGGCGTGGAGGCCATGGAGCTGCTGCGCCGCCACAAGATCGAGAAGCTGCCGCTGGTCGACGAGGCCGGGATCCTCAAGGGCCTCATCACGGTCAAGGACTTCAAGAAGGCCGAGCAGTACCCCAACGCCGCCAAGGACGCCGAAGGCCGTCTGCTGGTCGGCGCGGCCGTCGGCGCCAGCCCCGAGGCGCTGGACCGCGCCCAGGCGCTCGCCTCCGCCGGGGTCGACTTCCTGATCGTCGACACCTCGCACGGCCACAACAGCAACGCCCTCGACTGGATGGCGAAGATCAAGTCGAGCGTCGCCATCGACGTCATCGGCGGCAACGTCGCCACCCGCGACGGCGCCCAGGCGCTGATCGACGCCGGTGTCGACGGGGTGAAGGTCGGCGTCGGACCCGGCTCGATCTGTACCACCCGCGTGGTCGCCGGTATCGGCGTCCCGCAGGTCACCGCGATCTACGAGGCCGCGCTCGCCGCCCGTGCCGCAGGTGTCCCGGTCATCGGCGACGGCGGCCTCCAGTACTCCGGCGACATCGGCAAGGCGCTGGCCGCCGGCGCGGACAGCGTGATGCTGGGCAGCCTCCTCGCCGGCTGCGAGGAGTCCCCGGGCGAGCTGATGTTCATCAACGGCAAGCAGTTCAAGTCGTACCGCGGCATGGGTTCGCTGGGCGCCATGCAGTCCCGCGGCCAGGGCCGTTCGTACTCCAAGGACCGCTACTTCCAGGCCGAGGTCTCCTCGGACGACAAGCTCGTCCCCGAGGGCATCGAGGGCCAGGTGCCCTACCGCGGCCCGCTCGCCAACGTCCTGCACCAGCTGGTCGGCGGCCTCCGCCAGACCATGGGCTACGTCGGCGCGGAGTCCGTGGACCAGATGGAGAGCAAGGGCCGCTTCGTCCGGATCACCTCGGCGGGTCTCAAGGAGAGCCACCCGCACGACATCCAGATGACAGTGGAAGCACCGAACTACAGCCGGAAGTAACGCAGGAAGTAACGCGTCACCGCAGGCGAGGGGCGGACCGGAGTTCCCGGTACCGCCCCTCAGGCGCGTGTCGGGGATACTGGTCAGCGCAGACGTAGAGGGAAAGGCCACACATCGTGACTGAGATCGAGATCGGGCGCGGCAAGCGCGGCCGCCGGGCTTACGCATTCGACGACATCGCTGTCGTACCGAGCCGCCGTACCCGGGACCCGAAGGAGGTCTCGATCGCCTGGCAGATCGACGCCTACCGCTTCGAGCTGCCGTTCCTGGCCGCTCCCATGGACTCCGTGGTCTCCCCGCAGCACGCCATCCGCATCGGTGAGCTCGGCGGACTGGGCGTCCTCAACCTGGAAGGGCTGTGGACACGGCACGCCGACCCGCAGCCGCTGCTGGACGAGATCGCCGAGATGCCGGTCGAGGCCGCGACCCGCCGGCTCCAGGAGATCTACTCCGCCCCCATCCAGGAGGAGCTGATCGGGCAGCGCATCAAGGAGGTGCGCGACTCCGGTGTCGTCACCGCCGCCGCGCTCTCCCCGCAGCGCACCGCCCAGTTCTCCAAGGCCGTCGTCGACGCCGGGGTGGACATCTTCGTCATCCGCGGTACGACGGTCTCCGCCGAGCACGTCTCGGGCGCGGCCGAGCCGCTCAACCTGAAGCAGTTCATCTACGAGCTGGACGTCCCGGTCATCGTCGGCGGCTGCGCCACGTACACCGCCGCCCTGCACCTGATGCGCACCGGCGCGGCCGGTGTCCTCGTCGGCTTCGGCGGCGGCGCCGCGCACACCACGCGCAACGTGTTCGGCATCCAGGTCCCGATGGCCACCGCCGTCGCGGACGTGGCCGGCGCCCGCCGCGACTACATGGACGAGTCCGGCGGCCGGTACGTGCACGTCATCGCGGACGGCGGCGTCGGCTGGTCCGGCGACCTGCCGAAGGCCATCGCCTGCGGTGCGGACGCCGTGATGATGGGCTCCCCGCTGGCCCGTGCGACGGACGCGCCGGGCCGTGGCCGCCACTGGGGCATGGAGGCCGTCCACGAGGACGTGCCGCGCGGCAAGCTGGTCGACCTCGGTTCGGTCGGGACGACGGAGGAGGTCCTCACCGGCCCCTCGCACACCCCTGACGGCTCGATGAACATCTTCGGCGCCCTGCGCCGCGCGATGGCCACCACCGGCTACAGCGACCTGAAGGAGTTCCAGCGCGTCGAGGTGACGGTGGCGGACTCGCAGCACCGCCGCTGACCCGCCCGTACGCGTCCCGTACAGACGGAAGGGCCCGGACCGACGAACGGTCCGGGCCCTTCCGTATGCTCCGACGGGGTGTCAGCCCGCCTTCTTGGCGCCACCGATCGCGGCCACGGCACCGAGGGCGAGGAAGAGGTACCGCATGAAGTCGGCCTCTTCCTTCCAGACCCGCGTCACGGCGTCGAAGTGGTCGAGGAACACCTCGGAGAACGAGACGTTGGCGACGTCCGCCATCACCATGGCGTAGCCGATGAGCTGGCCGAGGTAGACGGCGCCGATCGAGAAGACGGCGGCCGCCGCGATGGTCACCGGGTTGGCGCCGCCGAGCTTGGCGGCCGCGAAGCCGACGAGGAAGCCGACGCCGACCGCCGCGTAACCGATCTCGCGCTCGATCGAACCGAGGATCACGCCGTACAGGACGGCCGCGACGATCGCCGCGCCGAGGGCGACCAGCACACCGAGGGCCAGGTTGTTGCGGGCCGGGGGAGCCGGGGCGAACGGGGCTCCGCCGAACGGGCCGGGCTGCTGGCCCCCGAAGGGGTTGCCGGTGGGCGCCGGGGGCTGCTGGCCGTAGGGGTTGCCGGTCGGGGCGGGGGGCTGGTCGCCGTAGGGGTTGCCCGTCGGGGCGGCGGGGGCGGGTGCGCCGGCGTACGGGTTGCCGTCGGCGGACTGGCCGCCGTACGGCTGCTGGGGCTGGTTCGGCGGCTGTACGGGCTGGCTCACGCTGGGTCTCCCCCTGGGGCGAAATGCGCAGGTGCGGTTCTTGACGCGAACACGTGTGCGCTCTGTGACGCCGCACGGTAGCAGTACGCACCGGAATCGGTCACTAGCAATCTCGGTGGCCGGTACGCGGCATCAGAGCCGGTGTGCCGCCCCCGCCGGAGTGGCGCCCCGGGTGTCCAGAAGGAGCTGCGCCTTCACCGCGAGGCCCTGGAGGTCGTAGGTGCGGTGCTGCTGGAGCAGTACGGTCAGGTCGGCCGCCGCTGCCGCCTCGTACAGCGAGTCGGCGCGCGGGACGGGGAGTTCGCGCACCCGCCAGTCCAGGACGTGCGGGTCGTGGTAGCCGATCTGGGCGCCCATGTCCATCAGGCGGGTGGCGATCTCGCGGGCGGGCGCGGCCTCCTGGTCAGCGCTGTCCGGCTTGTAGGTGACGCCGAGCAGCAGCACCCGCGCGCCCCGGACGGACTTGCCGTGCTCGTTCAGCAGGGTGGCGCAGCGCTGGATGACGTAGCTGGGCATCCGGTCGTTGATCTCCTGCGCCAGCGAGACCATCCGCAGCGGGTGGCCGGGGGTGCGGCTGCTGTACGGGAGGCAGCCCGGGTCCACCGGGACGCCGTGGCCGCCGACGCCGGGGCCCGGCCGGAAGGGCTGGAAGCCGAAGGGCTTGGTCTCCGCGCACCGGATGACGTCCCACAGGTCGATGCCGAGGTCGTGGCAGGCCACCGCCATCTCGTTGACCAGCGCGATGTTGACGTGCCGGAAGTTGGTCTCCAGCACCTTCGTCATCTCCGCCTCGCGCGGCCCCCGGGCCCGTACGACCTTGTCGGTGAGGCGTCCGTAGAAGGCGGCGGCCGACTCGGTGCAGGCGGAGGTGAGGCCACCGATGACCTTGGGGGTGGAGGCGTAGGTGTGGGTGCGGTTGCCGTGATCGAGCCGGCTGGGGGAGCAGGCGAGGTGGAAGTCGCGTCCGGCGACGAGCCCGGAGCCCTCTTCGAGCAGCGGGCGCAGGAAGTTCTCGGTGGTGCCGGGCGGTACGGCGGATTCCAGCAGCACGGTGGTGTGCGGGCGCAGCCGGGCGGCCAGGGCGCGGGCGGCGTCGCCGAGGGCGGTGAGGTCGACCGTGCGGTCGGGGCCGAGGGGGGTGGGGGCGCAGATCACGGCGGTACGGACCCGGCCCAGCTCGGCGGCGCTGGTGGTGGGGCGGAAGCCGCCGGAGAGCATGCGGCGGATCTCGGACGCGGTGAGGGAGCCCTCGACGGGGGTGCGGCCCGCCCGCAGTTCCGCGCAGGGACGTGGGTCGGTGTCGTAGCCGACCGTGTCGATCCCGGCGGCCACGGCGGCCTGGACCAGGGGCAGGCCGAGATGGCCGAGTCCGATGACGGCGAGGTCTGCGGGCATGTCGAAGGCCGCCTTCCCTAAGACCGGAGTGCGAAAAGCGCAACCGCTGTGGACAGTGCAATGTCAGACTAGGCGTAAATATGACCTATATGTCGCATTGCGTGACGCCTGTCGTCCGGGTGTTGTCCACAGGCGGTGGCTGAAGTCGGGGAGCGCGGACAGAATCGAGGAGTGGACACGGGCGGCCGGCCTCTCGGCCGGGTGGCACTCCCGTGTCCGACCACCCCGATCCACCGGGAGGCAGCAGTGAGGACAGCGACACTGGGACCCGCCGAGCGCACCGCCGCGCTCGCCGCCATGGCCGAGCGCGAACTGGACGTGCTGGTCGTGGGGGCGGGGGTCGTCGGCGCCGGTACGGTGCTGGACGCCGCCACCAGAGGACTCTCGACCGGCCTGGTCGAGGCGCGCGACTGGGCGTCGGGCACTTCGAGCAGGTCGAGCAAGCTGATCCACGGGGGGCTGCGCTATCTGGAGATGCTCGACTTCGCCCTGGTCAGGGAGGCGCTGAAGGAGCGCGGGCTGCTCCTGGAGCGGCTCGCCCCGCACCTCGTGAAGCCGGTGCCCTTCCTCTACCCGTTGCAGCACAAGGGGTGGGAGCGGCTCTACGCGGGCTCCGGCGTCGCGCTGTACGACGCGATGTCGGTCTCCTCGGGCCACGGCCGGGGCCTCCCCGTGCACCGCCACCTCTCCCGCCGCCATGCCCTGCGGGTCGCCCCGGCGCTCAAGAAGGACGCCCTGGTCGGCGCCCTGCAGTACTACGACGCCCAGATGGACGACGCCCGCTTCGTCACCGAGCTGGTCCGCACCGCCGCCTCCTACGGGGCCCAGGTGGCGAACCGCGCCCGGGTGATCGGCTTCCTCCGCGAGGGCGAGCGGGTCGTGGGCGCGCTGGTGCAGGACGTCGAGGGCGGCAAGGAGTACGAGGTCCGGGCCAAGCAGGTCGTCAACGCGACCGGGGTGTGGACGGACGACACCCAGGGGCTCATCGGCGAGCGCGGACAGTTCCACGTCCGGGCCTCCAAGGGCATCCACCTGGTCGTCCCCAAGGACCGCATCCACTCCTCCACCGGCCTCATCCTGCGCACCGAGAAGTCCGTCCTCTTCGTGATCCCCTGGGGCAGGCACTGGATCATCGGCACCACGGACACCGACTGGGATCTGGACAAGGCCCACCCGGCCGCCTCCAGCGCAGATATCGACTACCTGCTCGAACACGTCAACTCCGTCCTCAACACCCCGCTGACCAGGGACGACGTCCAGGGGGTGTACGCCGGGCTGCGCCCGCTGCTCGCCGGTGAGTCGGACGCCACCAGCAAGCTGTCGCGCGAGCACACCGTGGCCCACCCCGCCCCCGGCCTGGTCGTCGTGGCGGGCGGCAAGTACACGACCTACCGGGTCATGGCCAAGGACGCGGTGGACGAGGCGGTGCACGGCCTCGACCAGCGGGTCGCCGCCTGCGTCACCGAGGACACCCCGCTGCTGGGCGCCGAGGGGTACAAGGCCCTGTGGAACGCGCGGGCCAGGATCGCGGCCCGGACCGGGCTCCATGTCGTCCGGGTGGAGCACCTGCTCAACCGGTACGGCTCAATGACGGAAGAAATTCTGGAACTGATCCTGGCCGACCCCACCCTGGGCGAACCCCTGCCCGCCGCCGACGACTATCTCCGCGCCGAGATCGTCTACGCCGCCTCCCACGAGGGCGCCCGGCACCTGGACGACGTGCTGACCCGGCGCACCCGGATCTCCATCGAGACCTTCGACCGGGGCACCCGCAGCGCCCGCCTCTGCGCGGAGCTGATGGCACCGGTGCTGGGCTGGGACGAGGGGCAGACCGACCGGGAGGTCGAGCACTACGAGAAGCGGGTGGAGGCCGAGCGTGAGTCGCAGCGGCAGCCCGACGACCTCACGGCGGACGCGGCCCGGCTCGGCGCTCCGGACATCGTGCCGATCTAGGAAAGGCCCCGGGGGTGCCCACCCCGGCGGTCACCGCTGGGGCAGGCCCCGGAGGTCACCGCCCATCAGGTCCGGGCCAGTTGGGCGGGACAGGCCCGGTCCCGCGGCGGTGGCCGTTCGGACGGCGCTGGACGGGGAGGCCGGGTTGGTAGGAGGCTGTGGGGGATTCCCTCTTCGGGCCCCATCGTGGCGGACCCCGGACCCGGCACCAGGACCGGTCCCGGGGTGAGGGACAATGAACGCTCTGCCAGGGCGGGTTGATCGCAGAGGGGACGCATGTCGGAGGCGGAGCAGGCACGGGAGCCCCAACGGGACAAGAACGGTCGTCTCCTCGCGGGGCGGTACCGGCTCGGGGAGGTGCTCGGCCGGGGCGGCATGGGCACGGTCTGGCGCGCTGCCGACGAGACGCTCGGCCGTACGGTGGCGGTCAAGGAACTGCGGTTCCCCGGGGCCATCGACGAGGACGAGAAGCGCCGGCTGATCACGCGCACCCTGCGTGAGGCGAAGGCCATCGCGCGGATCCGCAACAACGGCGCGGTGACCGTCTACGACGTGGTCGACGAGGACGACCGCCCGTGGATCGTGATGGAGCTGATCGAGGGCAAGTCGCTGGCCGAAGCGATCCGTGAGGACGGCACGCTGACGCCCCGGCGGGCCGCGGAGGTCGGGCTCGCCATCCTCGACGTACTGCGCTCGGCGCACCGCGAGGGCATCCTGCACCGCGACGTGAAGCCGTCCAACGTGCTGATCGCCGAGGACGGCCGCGTCGTGCTCACCGACTTCGGCATCGCACAGGTGGAGGGCGACCCCTCGGTCACCTCCACCGGCATGCTCGTCGGCGCCCCCTCGTACATCTCGCCGGAGCGGGCCCGCGGCCACAAGCCCGGACCGCCCGCCGACCTGTGGTCGCTCGGCGGACTGCTGTACGCGAGCGTCGAGGGCTGCCCGCCGTACGACAAGGGCTCGGCCATCGCCACCCTGACGGCCGTGATGACCGAGCCGCTCGACCCGCCGAAGAACGCGGGCCCGCTGACCGAGGTCATCTACGGGCTGCTCGCCCGGGACCCCGACCAGCGGCTCGACGACGCCGGGGCCCGGGCGCTGCTCGACAAGGTGATCAACGCACCCGACGCCCCCGCGGTCCCGCCCGCCGACTCCACCCAGGTCATGGCCCTGCCGCCGGCCCCCGACGCCGAGACCGGCGCCGGCAGGGCCGCGAAGCTGACGAAGGCTCCCAAGCCGCCGAAGCAGACCGGTGCGTCGGGCGAGTCCGGCGAGGGCGCGCGCGACCGGCTGCGCGGAGCGCTGCGTTCCGTGCGCGGCGCGAAGGCGGCCTCCGGGGTCGCCGCAGGTGCGGCGGTGGCAGCCTCCGCCTCCCCGGCCGCCGCGGCCGCCGGAACGCCCGCCACCCCGCCCAAGCCCGCCACGCCCCCCGGCACACCGGGCGGCAAGGCCGCGACGGCCTCGCCCTCCGCGGCCACCACCGCCACGGCCACCGGCACGAAGTCCGCCGCGAAGCCGACGAGTTCCGCGGCCGCCGCCGTACCCCCGCAGCGCCCCCCGACCTCACCGGCCACCGTCCGCGCCTCGATCACCGATGTCGTGCCGCGCCGCACGCTCGCGATCATCGCGGGCGTCGTCGCGCTGGCGATCCTCGGCACCGTCCTCGCGCTCACCCTGGGCGACGGTGACGACAAGGCCGACGCCGGTAACGGCAAGGGCGACACCGCGGCCTCCGCCGGAGCGGCGGCAGGCGGGTCAGAGGGCGAGGGCGAGGGCGGCTCGGAGGGCGGCCAGAAGGACGGGCAGGGCACCGAGGACGGCAAGGCGTCCGGCGACCCGTCCGGCGACCCCGCGGACGACCCGAAGACCGGCGATCCCGCAGACGACCCGGCCGACGACCCGAAGACCGACGACCCGGGCGACGCACTGCCCGCCGGGTACGAGACGGTCAGCGACGACCGCTTCCACTTCGCCATGGCGATGCCGGGCACCTTCAAGCGCACGGCCATAGCGGGCGCCAACTCCGGCGGCATCTACAACGCCGAGCGCGGCGGCTTCCCCAGGGTCCAGGTCGACTTCAACGGCTCGCCCAAGGACGACGCGGCCGCCGCCTGGCGCGGGGCCGTCGCCAGCGCCAGGGGCCTCAGCGACGGCTACAAGCACGGCAGCATAAAGAAGGTCGAGTACAACGGGTATCCGACCGTCGCGGACTGGACGTTCGAGCGCAGCCACAACGGCGTCCGGGTCCGGGTGCTCAACCGCGGCTTCAAGGTCGACGCCCGGCGCGGCTACTCGATCATGATCAGCTGCAAGACGGACGAGTGGGACGGCGACGAGTGCCGGACGCTGCGCGAGACGGCGTTCGCCACTTTCGAGCCCACGAAGTAGCCGTCGGGCGGCGCGGGCGAGAGGTATTGGGTGGGCCGGGTTGCCACGACCCGGCCCCTTGGCCCGCGTTGCCACGTATCGTAAGACGACGGAGACCGTACGCAGCCGGAACAGTGGGTCAATTACCCGCCGAATGACCACAACTGACTGATTCGTACGGCACGGATGGCCGGGGGAACAGCGCGCTCTGGGGAGGCGTCGTGGACGACTACGCGGGTCGGGTGCTTGCCGACCGCTACCGCCTGCCGCTGCCCCCGTCCGACGGGTACGAACTGGTCGAGACCCGGGCGTTCGACACCTACAGCGGCCAGGAGGTCCTGGTCCGCCAGGTGCCGCTGCCGGAGATCGTGGACGCCGAGGTGCTCGACGCCGACGGCCGGTCGGCGGCGGGCGGGCGCACCACCGGGCGGGCGGTGCGCCGCAGCACGGACCCCGCGGTCCGGCGGGCGATCGAGGCCGCGCAGGCCGCCGCCCAGGTGCCCGACCACCCCCGGCTCGACCAGGTCTTCGACGTGTTCGCCGAGGCCGGTTCGCTCTGGATAGTCAGCGAGCTCGTCGCGGCCCGCCCGCTCGCCGCCCTCCTCGCCGAACGCCCCCTGAACCCCTACCGGGCCGCCGAGATCGGCTCCGACGTGCTCACCGCCCTGCGGGTGCTCCACGCGCACGGCTGGACCCACCGCAACATCACCGTCCGCACGGTCCTGGTCTGCGACGACGGCCGCGTCATGCTCACCGGCCTCGCGGCGGGCGCCGCCGAGGAGGCGCTCTGCGGGTACGCCCCCGAGCCGCTGCCCGACGACGAGCCGGTGGCGGAGACGTACGGAGAGCGGTCGGAGACGTACGGGGATCCGGCGGAGACGTACGGGAGCCCGGCGGAGACGTACGGCGAGGGGCAGGGGGCCTACGAGGTGCCCGAGGCCGACGACACGCTGGGGATACCGGTCGTCGAGGCGGTCGGCGCCGATGAGCCCGGTGAGCTGCCGGACAGCCGCGGTGCCTACTCCCTGCCGCCGGCCGGGAGCCACGAAAGCCAGGAACTCCCGCTCGTCCCGCCGTTCGTGCGGGCGCAGCTGCCGCAGGACCACGCGTTCCGCCCGGAGCGGGGCGACGGGCAGAACGCCTTCCGCCCCGAGCGGGTCGGGGAACAGGTGCCCGAGGCGCGGGCGGCCTACGACGAGCCCGGTGGCCAGGAGCTCGTTCCGCGCCCCGCCACGCCCGCCGTGCCCTACACGGCCGCCCCCAGGCCCCCCGCCGAGCCAGGAGCCGCGAGCGCCGCCCAGCTGCGGGCCGCCAGGGCCGGGGCGATCGCCGCCTACCGCGCCGGCGCCCGCGCCGCCGCCCGGGACACCGAGGACCGCCGCAAGGCGCCCGGGAGCACCCCCGCGAACCTCTCGAAGGAGCCCCAGGGCCCGGCGGCCGGGGGCACGGAGGAAGACACGACCGGCACCCTCCCCGCGCAGCGCCCCGACCCGGGCACGGACCCCGGTCCGGACACCGGCACGGGAACAGGCACCGGCACCGGCTTCGGCGCCCTCCCCGGCACCCCTGATGGAGACACCCCCGAGCCGGGCCCCGCCTCCGCCGGCCTCCCCGGCCCGCGGCTGACCGCCCCCTGGGGCAGCCCGCCCGAGGACCCCTACGAAGACGATGACGACGAGGACGACGAGGAGGAGGGCCCCCGCCCGCCCCGCCGCGTCCACCTCGCGGGCACCTGGGACGACGGGCCCGGCGCCGGGCGGTCCGTCCCCGCGGGCGGCTCCGGCCAGGACGCGCTGCGCGCCGACTCCCGCCGCCCCGGACAGGCTTCGCTCGCCCCCGCCACCCGTCTCCCGGCGGAACGTGCCCCCTCCAGCACCTGGGAGGAGGCCGTCGCGGGCAGCCGCAAGGCCGCCGTCTACCGGGGCCCCGCGACCCCGCTCGCCGCCGAGCGCGCCCGGCAGGCGCGGATCGCCGTCGTCGGCCCCGTCACCGAGCGCTGGGCACCGGAACAGGCCGGTCCCGTCCACGACAACTGGCAGCTCGCGCCCCCCATCGGCCCCTCCACCGACCTGTGGGCGCTCGGCGCGCTGCTCTACCGCGCTGTCCAGGGCCACGCCCCCTACCCCGAGGAGAGCGCGGCCGAGCTCGTCCAGATGGTGTGCGCCGAGCCGCCCGCCTTCGCCGAGGAGTGCGGCGCGCTGCGGCCCGTCGTCGAGTCGCTGCTGCGCCAGGACCCCACCGAGCGGCCGGACTTCGAGGAGCTGCGCGGCTGGCTGCGCTCGCTGGTGCGGTCCGCCCCCGAGCCGGAGGCGGGCGCCGACGTCGTCCCGCTGCCCGCGCCGGACGCCACCCGGCTCCCCGTCGTACGCCGCCGGGGCGAGCTGGTCCGCAGGCGCCGGGGCAGGTTCGGCGGAGGATCCGCGCACGGCCGCCACCGGCAGGGCAGGCGGCAGCAGTTGGAGAAGCAGCGCGCCGCCGAACACCCGGACCTGCGCCGTCCGCCGCCCCGGCACGAGTCGATGCTGCCTCCCGAGCGCTCCGGCCACCCCGCCGACGCCTGGGAACAGCCCCGCCCGTCCCGCGCACCGCGCGAGCCCAAGGGGCCCAGGGTGCTGCGCGAGCCCGCCCGGCCGCGCGAGGGGCGCTCGCCGCGCCACCTCGGCCGGCTGCTGCTGATCCTGGTCCTGCTGCTGATGGCCGCGGCCATCACGTACGCCTTCATGTTCATGCCGAAGCAGGAGCCGGGCGGCCGGGCCGGTGCGCCCGGGCCCGGGCAGCCCACGGGCTCCGCCGCCCCCACCCCGCCGGGCACCGAGTCCGGGGCGCCCACCCCCTCCGCGGGGGCGAGCACCGATCCCGGCTCGCAGCAGCCGCAGACCAGCCGCTCCGCCGTCGCGCTCGCCCCCGGCTATGTGCTCCGCAAGGACGCGGAGGGCTTCGAGGTCGGCGTACCGAAGGACTGGCAGCGCAGTCCCGCCAACGCGGACCGTCAGATCCGTTACGGAAGCGACGGTTTCACGCTCCTCGTGGTGCCCGGCCGGGACACCGTCAAGGCGGCGGGCAGCGACCCGCTGGACTACCAGCGCGACAAACAGCCCGAGCTCCAGCCGTTCCGCGACTCCAGCTGGTCCACCTCGTCGGGGCTGCGCCGGGTCGACGTCGGCCGGCAGGCCATGGCCGAGGGGCAGTTCACCTGGCAGGACAGCTCGGGCCGCGAGGTGTACGTCCGCAACCTGGCCATGGTCGTCGACGGCCGCTACCACATCGTCCAGGTCATCGGCCCGGAGGACGAGCGGGACAAGGTCACCGAGATCTACCAGCAGGCCATCGCCTCGTACCGGGTGAACGCCTGACCGCACGTCATCGGCCGCTCACCGAGAGGGTCCTTGTGGGGTGGCGACAACCATCACAGTGCGGTCTCGTGGGCGATCCCCGGTTCCGTCCCACCGCCCGCGCTCCGTAATCTGGCAAGCCGAGGAACGGGGCGGGGACACACGTGGATCGATCACAGGGCACGGCTGCGGGACTGGTGCTGGCGGGGCGTTACCGGCTGGGCGAGGTGCTCGGCCGCGGCGGCATGGGCAAGGTCTGGCGCGCCCACGACGAGGTGCTGCACCGCACGGTCGCCGTCAAGGAGTTGACCGCCGGGCTGTACGTCGCCGAGGCCGACCGGCTGGTGCTGCACGCCCGCACCCAGAAGGAGGCGCGCGCGGCGGCCCGGATCACGCACCCCGGCGTCGTCACCGTCCACGACGTGATCGAGTACGACAAGCGCCCCTGGATCGTCATGCAGTACGTCGACGGGCCCTCGCTCGCCGACCAGGCCAAGGAGAGCGGGGAGATCGCCCCGCGCGAGGCGGCCCGCATCGGCCTCCACGTCCTGAGCGCCCTGCGCGCCGCGCACGGGGCCGGGGTGCTGCACCGCGACGTCAAACCCGGCAACGTCCTGCTGGCCCGCGACGGGCAGGTGCTCCTCACCGACTTCGGGATCGCCGCGATCGAGGGCGACTCCACCATCACCCGGACCGGCGAACTCGTCGGCTCCATCGACTATCTGGCGCCCGAACGGGTACGCGGCGGCGACCCCGGACCCGCCTCCGACCTCTGGTCGCTGGGCGCGACCCTGTACACGGCGGTGGAGGGACGCTCGCCCTTCCGGCGTACGTCCCCGATCTCCACCATGCAGGCCGTCGTCACCGAGGAACCGCCCGCGCCCGTCAACGCCGGTCCCCTCGGCCCCGTCATCACCGCGCTGCTCCGCAAGGATCCGGCCGACCGCCCCACGGCCGCCGAGACCGAGCAGATGCTGCTGGACGCCATGGAGGGCCGCGAGCCGCGCTCGGCCCAGGCGCATGTGCCGACCCAACGGGTGGAGGAGCAGACCGGGTTCGCGTACGCGGGCTCGGACGGCTCCACGGCCCGGCTCCCCGGACCGGCGCCCTCCGCGACGACTCCGACCGCCCCCGTCGGCGGCCCCTCCTCCGCCCCCGTCACCCGGCGCGGCGGCTCCCGGCGGTGGCGCACGGCGCTCGTCGTGGTCGTCGCCGCGGCGGTCCTCGGGGGCGCGGCCGGGCTGGCCGCGATGAAGTACGGGGAAGGCGCGTCGGCCGACGACCGCACGGCCACCCCCACCACGCCCTCCGCCCCGCAGACCACCCCGGCCCCCTCCGGCACCCCGCCCGCGCAAGGAACCCCGGAGATACCCGACGGCTGGCACCGGGTCGACGACCCGGCGGGCTTCAGCCTGGTCGTCCCCAAGAGCTGGACGCGCGAGGTGAACGCCGGGCAGATCGACTACACCCCCGACGGCGGGGCCCACCGCATACGGATCAGCGTCGACCCCGACCCGGACTTCGACCATCCGTATCTGCACATGGAGAACATGGAGCAGCAGCTCTCCGAGCGGCTGCCGGGCTATCAGCGGATCGGCCTGGAGAAGAACACCTTCCGCGACCGGCCGGGCTCGCTCTGGGAGTTCACCTGGAACGAGACCAAGGACCACGCGGGGCCCCGGCACGGGATCGACCAGATGTACTACGGCGGCCCGGGCGGCCCCGAGTACGCGCTCTATCTCACGGCCCCGCAGGAGGGGTGGGCGGCGAGCCGCGAGAAGTTCGACATCATGCTGCGCAGCTGGCGGGCACCGGGCCCGCAGAACTGAGCGGGCCGGGCCCATAGCCACTGATCAGCGGTTATGTCGCCAGCGATCACTGGCTCGGTCACGGTGGTGGTGCCGGGAGGGCGGCGGGTCCTGTGAAAAACTGTTACCCACGGGTACCCAAAGTGTTCGGCTCGACATACTCTCGGCCTCATGACGGACTCGCAGGCCCCTGACGCCCCCCTCGGTACGAACCCCGTCGCGGTCGCCCCCGCCGGCGTGCGCACGGCCGCCGATGTGGTCACCCCCGAGGTGGTCGCCCAGCTGATCCGCGGTGTCGTCGGATCGGGCCGTACCGCCAACCACTCGCCGTTCACCGGGGAGAAGCTGGCCGACCTGCCCGAGTCGACCCCCGAGGACGTCGCCACCGCCTTCGACCGGGCCCGCGCCGCCCAGCCCGCCTGGGCCGCCACCCCCGTACGGCAGCGGGCCGCGATCCTGCTGCGCTTCCACGACCTGGTCCTCAGCCGCCAGTCCGAGGTGCTCGACCTCATCCAGCTGGAGACCGGGAAGGCCCGGCTGCACGCCCACGAAGAGGTGCAGTCCGTCGCCGTCGCCGCCCGCCACTACGGGCGCAGGGCGGCCGCCTACCTCAAGCCCCGGCGCCACACCGGTGTCGTCCCGACCCTCACCAAGGTCACCGAACTGCGCCAGCCGCGCGGGGTCGTCGGCCAGATCGCCCCGTGGAACTACCCCTTCGAGCTGTCGGTGGGCGACGCGCTGCCCGCCTTCGTCTCCGGCAACGCCGTCGTGATGAAGCCCGACACGGAGACCGCGCTGACCGCCCTGTGGGCCCGTGACCTGCTCGTCGAGGCCGGGCTGCCCGCCGAGGTCTTCCAGATCGTCCTCGGCGAGGGACCCGTCGTCGGCCCCGAGGTCGTCAGCCGCGCCGACTACGTCTCCTTCACCGGCTCCACCCGCACCGGCCGCGAGGTCGCGGTCGGCGCCGCCGCCCGGCTGGTCGGCGTATCGCTGGAGCTCGGCGGCAAGAACGCCATGCTCGTCCTGAAGGACGCCGACGTCGAGAAGGCCGCCGCGGGCGCCGTCCGCGCCTGCTTCTCCTCCGCCGGACAGCTCTGCATCTCCATCGAGCGGCTGTACGTCCACGAGTCCGTCGCCGACGACTTCGTGGCACGGTTCGCCACCCGGACCAGGGCCATGCGGCTCGGCAACTCCCTCGCGTACGGCGCCGACATGGGCTCCCTCGTCGGGGAGCGCCAGCTGGAGACGGTGAGCCGGCATGTCGCCGAGGCCGTCGAGAAGGGCGCGACGCTCGTCGCGGGCGGCGTCGCACGCCCCGACATCGGGCCGCTGTTCTACGAGCCGACCATCCTGGACGGGGTGGAGGCGCCGATGGCCGTCTGCACCGAGGAGACCTTCGGCCCGGTCGTCTCGATCTACCGTTTCAGCGACGAGGACGAGGTGATCGCGCTGGCCAACGCCACCCCGTACGGCCTCAACTCCAGCGTCTGGACCACCGACTCCCGGCGCGGTCACCAGGTCGCCGCCCGGCTGCGGACCGGCACCGTCAACATCAACGAGGGGTATGCCCCCGCCTACGGCAGCGTCCAGTCCCCGATGGGCGGCATGAAGGACTCCGGTCTCGGCCGGCGGCACGGCTCCGAGGGCATCCTCAAGTACACCGAGGCCCAGACCGTCGCCCAGCAGCGGCTGATCCCGCTCGCCCCGTCCTTCGGCATGGACGACGAGAAGTACGCCGCGTTCATGACCCGCAGCCTCAGGGCGATGAAGGCGTTCCGGCTGCGCTGAGCGCCGTTCCGGGGCCCGTAGCACGCCCTTTTCGTTCCGATTCCGTACCGAGGAGCGCCATGTCCCAGGACAGCCCTGCCCAGAAACAGGCCGTGAGCCACGTTCCCGCCGAGGACGACGCCGCGTACGACTACGACATCCTCGTCGTCGGCTCGGGCTTCGGCGGGGCGGTGTCCGCCCTGCGGCTGACGGAGAAGGGGTACCGCGTCGGCATCCTGGAGGCGGGCCGCCGCTTCACCCCCGGCACCCTCCCCAAGACCTCCTGGGACCTCAAGAACTACCTCTGGGCCCCCGCCCTCGGTCTCTTCGGCATCCAGCGCGTCCACCTCCTCGGCAACGTCATGGTGCTCGCGGGCGCCGGGGTCGGTGGCGGCTCGCTCAACTACGCCAACACGCTGTACGTGCCGCCCGCCCCGTTCTTCGAGGACCGCCAGTGGGCCTCGATCACCGACTGGCAGGACGAGCTGAAGCCGTACTACGACCAGGCCCGCCGGATGCTCGGCGTGCGCCTCAACCCGACCATGACCCCCTCCGACATCCACCTCAAGGCCGCCGCCGAGGCGATGGGCGTCGGCGACACCTTCCACCTGGCCCCGGTCGGCGTCTTCTTCGGCGACGGCAAGGACGCCGACGGCACCGCGAAGGCCAAGCCCGGCGGCACGGTCCCCGACCCGTACTTCGGCGGCGCCGGACCCGCCCGCAAGGCCTGCACCGAGTGCGGCGAGTGCATGACGGGGTGCCGCCACGGCGCGAAGAACACCCTCAACGAGAACTACCTCCACCTCGCGGAGAAGGCCGGAGCGGTCATCCACCCGATGACCTCCGTCGTCGCCGTCACCGACGATCCGGAGGGCGGCTACCGGGTCCTCACCGTCCCCACCGACCGCCGCCGCAAGGCGAAGCCCACGAAGCTGCGCGCCCGCAAGGTCGTCGTCGCGGCGGGCACGTACGGCACCCAGACCCTGCTGCACGCCATGAAGGACCGCGGCCTGCTGCCCCGGCTCTCCACCAGGCTCGGGGAGCTGACCCGGACCAACTCCGAGGCGCTGGTGGGCTCCCAGACCAGCGACCGCCGCTACCGCAGGAAGCACGGCATCGCGAAGGCCGACTTCTCCCAGGGCGTCGCGATCACCTCCTCGATCCACCCGGACGACAACACCCACATCGAGCCCGTCCGCTACGGCAAGGGCTCCAACGCCATGGGCGCGATGTCGATCCTCCAGGTCCCCTACGGCGGACGCCGGGTGCTCGGCTGGCTCGCCAACATGGCCAAGCACCCCACCCTCGCCGTCCGTTCGCTCTCCAACCACCACTGGTCCGAGCGCACGATCATCGGGCTCGTCATGCAGTCGCTGGACAACTCGCTGACGACGTACCGCAAACCGGGCGGCATCGGCAAAGGCCTGCTCACCGCCCGCCAGGGCCACGGCGCGCCCAACCCGACCCAGATCCCCGAGGCCACCCGCAGCGCCACCCTCCTCGCCGAGGAGATCAACGGCTTCGCCGGATCCAACGTCGGCGAGCTGATGGGCACCCCGCTAACCGCCCACTTCCTCGGCGGCTGCCCGATCGGCGCGAGCACGGAGGAGGGCGTCATCGACCCCTACCACCGCCTCTACGGCCACCCCGGCATCAGCGTCGTCGACGGCTCCGCGGTCTCCGCCAACCTCGGCGTCAACCCCTCGCTGACCATCACCGCCCAGGCCGAGCGCGCGATGTCGTTCTGGCCCAACAAGGGCGAGAGCGACCCGCGACCGGAGCAGGGCGCGGCCTACCAACGCCTCGCCCCCGTCGAGCCGCTGGCCCCTACCGTGCCCGAGGACGCGTTCGCGGCGCTGAAGCTGCCGTTCCTCGGGATCCCCGTCGTACCGCCGAAGGGGACCGTGGAGGCCGGGGCGGATGTGAAGGGCGTCGGGAACACCCCCGTACCCAATCCGTGACCGGATCTTGGGCCGCTCTTCGGAGAGCTGTGCGGCCGGCCCCGTACGCTGCGGGGTCGAAAGCCTGACCGCGGCACAGCGATGTGACCGCGGTCGCACAGCTCCTGCCGAACCCCAGAGGTCCGCGATGACACGCTTCTCCCCGCGAACCGCGCCGCTCCGCAGTGCGGGTGGCCTCGCCGCCACCGCCCTGCTGCTCGCCGCCGGTCCGCTCACCGTGGCCGCCGCTGCCCCGGCCCGCGCCGCCGACCCGGTGTTCGCGCTGGGCGGCCCGGCCGGGACCGCCCTGCACCCGGACGCGGAAGGCGGCGGCGCGCCGAAGCGGTCCACGGCCGGGATCACGGTCACCAACCCGGCCGACGAGGGGTACGAGGGCGAGTTCACCCTCACCTTCGACCTGACCGGGGTGGCGGGCATCGCCGACGTGGCCTTCGACCCCGGGGCCGGGGTGGAGTGCGAGACGAAGGGGACCCGGACGGCCGTCTGCACGGGCGACACCATCGCACCCGGCCTCTCCACCGTCACCGGCCTCCTCCTCGGCGCCGCCGAGGGCAGCGAGCAGGGCGCGTCCGGCACGATCAGGGTCACGGGCGAGGCCGGGGGCGCGACTTCCACGCCCCACGCCCCCTTCACCCCGTTCACCACCCGGGTCACCGTCGGCGGCCCCGACCTCGTGATGCGGAAGCTCCCCTTCGACCACGAGCCCACCCCCGGGCAGAAGCAGCAGGCGCCGATCACCTTCGCCAACCGGGGCAGCCGCGACGCCGACGGCGTCGTCCTCACCCTGCGGTACTCGCGCGGCCTCGACATCCCGCAGCGCTACTCCAACTGCGCGTACACGACGGACGAGGCCTGGACCACGGCCCGCTGCTCCGTCGAGGGCGCCTTCGAGGCGGGCGCGACGTACACCCTGGCCGCCCCGCTCACTCTGGAGGCCACGACCCGGGCCTACCGAGACCTCTTCGTCTACGGCATCCAGGAGGCGGGGACTGTCTCGCGTGTGGCCTCCGCCGCCCGCTCCGAGCGCGGGTCGGGCGCGGTGCTCAGGGCCGTACCGGTGACGAAGGCCCTGGCCGCCCGGGGCGTGGACCTCGAACCGGGCGACAACGAGCAGGAGGCCGGGTTCCGTACGCCGAACACGGCCGACTTCGTGGCGTACGGGGACGAGGCGTCCGGGGCCGCGGGCGCCACGGTCACGGCGCGCCTCGGCTTCCGCAACGACGGCCCGGCCTGGATCGGCCGTATCCGGTCCGGCGGGAGCGTGGCCGCCGTCGACTTCACCGTCCCGCAGGGCGCGACGGTCACCTCGGCGCCGAAGGGGTGCCGGGGGGTGACCGCCGAAGGCGCGTACCGGGAGGACCGGAAGACCCCCGCCCCGCGTTACGTCTGCCCGGCCCCGACGGCCGTCCGCGACGGCGGCGGCCTGGACCTCTCCTTCGGGCTGCGGATCGACAAGGTGCTGATCGGCGCGGCCGGGAGGGTCACGGTGCGGGGTCCGGGGCTCCAGGGGGCGGGGCTGCCGTTCGACCCGATGCCGGGGAACAGCACGGCGCGGGTGGTGCTGAACGGGGAGAGCGGCGGCGGCCCGTCGCCGTCCCCCGCTCCTCCGGCGAAGGGAGGCCTGGGTGCGGGTTCCGGAACGGCTCCTTCCGCCACGGCTGTCCCGGGAACGAGCGGCATGGGCTCGCCCAGCGCCACCGGGAACGGCGGCGGCAGCCTTGCCTCGACCGGATCGTCGACGGCCCTGACCGCCTCGGTCATGGCGATCGCGGCACTGACGGCGGGCCTGGCGCTGTTCATGGCAGCCGGGCGGCGGAGGTCCTGAAGCGGACCAGGTGGTGAGTGGGGGAGGGGGAACATCCTCCGCCCCGTCCTGCATCCCGATGCGACCGACCCGGGCGTCCCCGGGTACGGCCGCACATGGGGTGACCGGGCTGCTGTCCCCTGCGGACCGGTCACTGACGCCAGGATGTGGTCCCACGACGTACCTGCAGTACGTCACACGTCCCGGCGGAGCCACGCGTGGTTTTCTACCGATGCCGCCCCTGGTTGGCACGGACACCGGGACCAACGAAGTCACGCCGGTCCCGGTCACGCGCCGTACGGGTGAGACGGGCACCGAACGCAGATACGGTCCTGCGGCTGCCGGCCCGGGGGTCACACCCGGCCGCGGCACAGCTCCAGCAGGGTCATCGCCAGCGCGGTGCCCGGCTTGCCCAGCGCGTCCCTGTAGTGGCTGAGCACGGCCGTCTCGCGGGAGAGGTTGACCCGGCGGCCGCCGGAGGTGATCCGGGCCTCCTGGATGACCGCCGAGACGGCCATCCGTTCCTGGACGAGGCCGATGATCCGGTCGTCGAGGGTGTCGATGCGCTCGCGGGCGCCGCCGATCAGGGCGGCGGCCTCGTCGGTGTGGGCGCCGGTCCGCTCGGCGGGGGTGGTGACGGTGTTTCCGGCGGGGCTGGTGGTGATGCTGCTCATGGTGGTGACTCCCGGTGGGGTGACGGCCCCCCGGAGCAACGGGCCCGGACACGCAGAACGCCCCGGGCCTGATGGCCCGGGGCGCCTGGAACGTTGCTTGTCAGTAGCTCAAGCAGCACGACCATGGCAGCCGGCGGGCCGGATGCCATAGGTAAAGACGAAGGTCGTGTGCTGACGCATGGGGGACAGTATGGCCCCGGCCCGGCGGCCTCGACAAAACGGGGCCCGGATCGTGAGACGGAGGGCGTCGGCCCCTGGCATCACCGGCCCGGCGGAGGGTTCGCGCACGGCCGGTAGAATCGGGAGAACCGACCCCCTTCACCACCGCCGGAAGGCCGCCCCGTGCCAGCAGCACCCCCCGCCGCCCCCGACACCACGGCCGACGTGGTCCTCGTTGTCGACTTCGGCGCGCAGTACGCCCAGCTCATCGCCCGCCGTGTCCGTGAGGCCCGGGTCTACAGCGAGATCGTCCCGTCCACCATGCCGGTGGCCGAGATGCTGGCCAAGAACCCCCGCGCGATCATCCTGTCCGGCGGTCCGTCGTCGGTCTACGCGGAGGGCGCCCCCTCCCTGGACCGTTCGCTCTTCGAGGCCGGTGTCCCCGTCTTCGGCATGTGCTACGGCTTCCAGCTGATGGCGACCACCCTCGGCGGCACGGTCGACGACAACGGGGCCCGTGAGTACGGCCGCACCTCGCTGCACGTGTCCAAGGCGGGCTCGACGCTCTTCGAGGGCACGCCCACCGAGCAGCCGGTGTGGATGTCGCACGGCGACGCGTGCTCGGCGGCGCCCGAGGGCTTCACCGTCACCGCGTCCACCGACGTCGTGCCGGTCGCCGCCTTCGAGAACGACGAGAAGAAGCTCTACGGCGTCCAGTACCACCCGGAGGTTCTGCACTCCACCCACGGCCAGCAGGTCCTGGAGCACTTCCTCTACCGCGGCGCGGGCATCGAGCCGAACTGGACCACCACCAATGTGGTCGAGGAGCAGATCGCCGCGATCCGCGAGCAGGTCGGCGACAAGCGCGCCATCTGCGGCCTCTCCGGCGGCGTGGACTCCGCGGTCGCGGCCGCACTCGTCCAGAAGGCCATCGGCTCGCAGCTGACCTGCGTCTATGTCGACCACGGCCTGATGCGCAAGGGCGAGACCGAGCAGGTCGAGAAGGACTTCGTCGCCGCGACCGGCGCGAAGCTGAAGGTGGTCGACGCGGAGAAGCGCTTCCTCGACGCCCTGGCCGGGGTCTCCGACCCGGAGCAGAAGCGGAAGATCATCGGCCGCGAGTTCATCCGCGTCTTCGAGCAGGCCCAGCTGGAGATCCTCCAGGAGGACGGACCCGAGGTCGCCTTCCTCGTCCAGGGCACGCTCTACCCGGACGTGGTGGAGTCCGGCGGCGGCACCGGCACCGCCAACATCAAGTCCCACCACAACGTCGGCGGCCTCCCCGACGACATCGAGTTCCAGCTCGTCGAGCCGCTGCGCCAGCTGTTCAAGGACGAGGTCCGGATGGTCGGCCAGGAGCTCGGCCTGCCGGAGGAGATCGTCCAGCGCCAGCCGTTCCCCGGCCCCGGGCTCGGCATCCGCATCGTCGGCGAGGTCACCAAGGACCGCCTGGACCTGCTCCGCGAGGCCGACGCCATCGCCCGCGAGGAGCTGACGGCGGCCGGCCTGGACCGCGACATCTGGCAGTGCCCGGTGGTCCTCCTCGCCGACGTCCGCTCGGTCGGCGTCCAGGGCGACGGCCGCACCTACGGCCACCCGATCGTGCTGCGCCCGGTCTCCTCCGAGGACGCCATGACGGCCGACTGGTCGCGCCTGCCGTACGAGACGCTGGCGAAGATCTCCACCCGAATCACCAACGAGGTCGCCGACGTCAACCGCGTCGTCCTCGACGTGACGAGCAAGCCGCCGGGGACCATCGAGTGGGAGTGACCTTCCCGCTCCTGGTGAGCCCGTAGGGCCTCTCCTGGTCAACGCCGATGCCGTCGCTCATTCGTTTGGGCGGCGGCATTGTCGTGTCCGCTGGGTACGCTGAGTGAAGAGACGAGACTTCGGCGTAGGGGAGCAATCATGAGCGCCGCACCCGAGCCCAGGCTTGAGCAGCAGCCGTACCGGTGGCCCGTCCCGTCGGAGGGCGGCTGGACGGCGGACGACCTCGACCGGATTCCGGGCCTCCCGCCCCACACCGAGCTGATCGACGGGAGCCTCGTTTTCATGAGTCCGTAGCGGAAGTTCCACACGCGAGCCATGTGGTTGCTGGAGAGTGGACTGCTTGCTCACCTGCCTGCGGATCTGGATGTGGACCGGGAGATGACGGTCAAGCTGGACCGCAACAATCGCCCCGAACCCGACATGCTGGTGTACCGGGCGGATGCCGACACCGGCGCGGACCAGACCTGGTACGCGCCCGAGGACGTCATCCTCGCCGTAGAAGTCGTCTCCCCCGACTCCGAGGCCCCGACGGCCTCCCCGTCGTGTACGTCTACGAACTCGACCCCGCACTGAAGGCGTACACGCCCACGGGCATCCACCACAACGCCCTGAAGCTCGACGTCCCCTTCCCCCTCTCCATCGACCTCACCGCGATCGGCCAACGCCGCCCCTAGCCCTTTCCATCGCCCCCACCCGGCGGTAACTTCCGGTCCCGTACGCCCTGGGAACCCGAGGAGCCGCCATGTCCGAGCCGCCCGCCGTGCCCGCCCCCGCGCCCGTCCCCGTGGAGCAGCTGCACTTCTCGATGCCGCCCGTGCACGCGTCGCCGGACGAGGAGCGGGCGTACCGCAGGCAGCGGCTCGCCGGGGCGCTGCGGCTGTTCGGGGAGTTCGGGTACGAGGACGGGGTCTCCGGGCACATCACCGTCCGCGATCCGGAGCTGGCCGACTGCTACTGGGTCAACCCGTTCGGGGCGCCCTTCGCCGGCATCGCTCCGCAGGACCTGATCCTCGTCAACGGCGACGGTCAGGTGGTCCAGGGGCGCTTCCACGTCAACCAGGCCGCGTTCGCCGTGCACGCGGCCGTGCACCGGGCCCGGCCGGGGGCTGTCGCCGTCGCGCACACCCACTCCGTGCACGGGCGGGCGCTCGCCGCGCTGGGGGAGCTGATCGAGCCGATCACCCAGGAGGCCTGCGCCTTCTACGAGGACCACTCCTTTCGTTGTGCAAGTAGCACAGAGAAGTGCAGGTCAGCGACCTGCCGGACGAGAGGCAGTCACTCATGGATGAGCAGCTTGAGGCCTGGATAGAGGCACAGAGCCGTAAGGCCCCCCGGTTGTCGGAAGAGGCTCTGCGTGAGCTGGCAGAGACCCTGAACCTTGAACTGAGCCGCTAGTGCCTGCCAAAAAGACCCATCTGAGTGTCCGGCACAACGCCGCTACCCGCCGCAGCATGGAGACGCTGGAGGCCACAGGCCGGAGTACCACGGAGGCCCTGACGTGGGCCCTGGAGTGGGCCGCGCACTGCCTGGAGCACGCATGGGCAACAGGGGCTGTGCCACAGGGCGTGATTCCGGACATGAAGGCAACCTACCGACCGCCCGCAGGCCCGTGTGACACCCGTGTGACGCAGGTCAGCGGCCCTGCGGCACACTCCTGGCAGCCACACGCAGAGCAGCGTTCAGCCTGACCTGAGACACCAAGAGGCCCCCGCCGGTTGGCGGGGGCCTCTGGCGTTGCTGTGCGGCTAGAGCGTCGCCGCCTTGGCGTACTTCACCAGCCCGCTCCACGCGGCACGCGAGAGAGCCAGTGAGGGGCCGTCCGGCGTCTTGCTGTCGCGAACGGGAACGATGCCGGTAACGGCGACCGAAGGGGCCCACTCGATGCAGTTCCCCCCGTCCTGGTTGCTGTACGAGCTTTTGACCCACAGACCGTTGTGGTCGCTCACGGGTATGCCTCCAACTGGCTCTTGATCAAGCGGGCCGACGTGTCTCTCGGCAGCGCTGATGCGGTGAGCACATCGTAGAACCTCTCCAGCGTCCGAACTTCCCCCGGTTCCTCGATGATTGCGCCTGACTGGATTCCTTCCGTGTAAGCGATCACTCTCCGATCAGACGTGGTCACGATGGAGAGAGAGCCGTCCATGAGACTGTGCGTACCCGAGTCGAGGGGGAGCACCTGGAGCAGGAACGTCTTCTGCGCGGCAAAGGCCAACAGTGCCTCCAACTGCTCACGCATCGCCTCGGGGGTACCGACGCGGCGACGAATGACCGACTCGCAGATGACCACGGACAGGTCCGGCGACGCTGCACTACGGAAAAGCCGCTGCCGCGCTACGCGTGCAGCGGCTTTGGCCTTCACCTCCGCCTCGCTCGCACGGGGGAAGCCCTCGCGCATCAGGGCATACGCGTACGACAGGGTTTGCAGGAGCCCCGGCACCACTGTCGGAGACCACTCCGAGATCGCGAGTGCGGTGGTCTCCAACTCCAGGCGTTGAAGCGAGTAGGCGGTGAAACCCTTGCTGTCGATGAGTTCATACAGCTTCTGGAAGCTGCCGTCAGTGCCGAAAATCTGATCAAGAAGTGCAGGAACCCCCGGCGGGATGTAGCCCGACTTGGCTTCCAGCCGGCTGACGGTGCTGCGCGATGTCCGCAGCTCCTCCGCCAACGCATCCTGAGTCATTGGTCCATCCGGGTGAAGTTCCCGAGCGCTTCTCAGCTCCGCCCCGAAGACCGCCCGTAAATTCTCTGCCTCCGACATGTCTCACCCCTTCGTTCATTGCGATGAACGCCCCCGAACATGCCTTCAAACCCGCTGGTCAGAGACTTTGGCATATGCCCCGGCGTTCACGGCTGAGGTTGGTCACCTGAACGCTTCACAGCGTAGTCAGGTAAGTGCACGCTGGAAGCCGATTGAGTGGATACCCCCCACCAGGAGCGCTCACATGACCAGCTTCCCGCTGCCGACGGTGCCCACGGTCGCAGACGCGACCGCGACCGCGACACGACTCACCCGGGCATTACGGAGCTGTGGTGTCTTCCTGGAACGGGTGAGGCCCGACTCGGTGGAAGGCGTTCCCGTGGTCGCGGTTCACGGCTTTATCAACGTCCTGGCTGCAAGCCGCCTCGCAGAGAAGCTGGAAGCCCTGGGGGACCGCCCGAGCTTCACCCTGGAGAGCGTCAGGCCTCCCGGGACACTTCCGCTGGAAGCACAGCCGAACGAGGTGCAGGTGGGTGACTACCTCCCTCTTGACGAAGGCTGCTTCGGCATTCTCAACCTCCGGGGTGCAGGCGTCAGCGGCCGAATCGTGGAACTCGACGGCAGGCAACCTTTCGTCATGACTGGCCCCCGGATCATCTTCCGACGGGCCGAAAAGTTCCAAGGCTCAACCTCGCCATGATTCTGCAATCGGTCGTCGGCCCGTGCTGGCTCGGATGTGGCAAAGAATCCACGTGGTGCCGGTGGTTCGGTCCCGTACGGACAGCAGCGGGCGACGGCGACATATTCGCTTGCGACGACTGCATTGCCCGGGTCGAACGGATGGTGTCCGAGCAACTGGCCCGCCGAGACGCAAGCGACCTGAACGCCCGGTACACAACTAACCGGGACTACGTGTGACCACACCGCCACGACGGCCCGCCTCGGTCGGCCTGCTCTGGAAGTTTCTCGTAGCCCCGACTGCGGCACTGAGTACCGCTCTCATCACCTTGACCCTGCTAGGGAGGCTCTGAAATGACCAACCCCGAGACCATCGAGACCGACCTTGTCGGCGCGCTGCTCACCGCAGAAGAGGCCGCGCCCACCCCGCCCTTGTTGAGTCACAGCTTCGGCGCGCAAGTCCTGATCCGTGACCCCCGGAACCGCATCCTCATGGTCAAGCCCGTGACACAAGAAATCTGGCTCCTGCCTGGCTCCCTCGGCGGAATTCGGGATGGTGAAAGCGTCTCCGACGCCGCTGAACGGGAGCTGCTGAAGGACACCGGCGTGGTGAGGACCGTTACCCATGTCCTGTCCGTGGATCAGGTTCCCAGTGTTCCCCGTGCACCCCTGGACCGGTTCATCTGGGTATGTGACGGCGGAGTCGTCACCGTCGATGAGGCCCACGGGACCCGCCTTCCCGATTCGGCCAAGCCTGTACTGGAGGGGCTTAGCTGGATCAAGCTGGGCGAGATGCCCAACTACACGTCAGCGCCGCAGCTCAAGTGCATCTACGAGGCCATGGTTAGCGTGGACTTCGGCTTGGGAGTTCCCCTCCTGGAATTCGGTGAACGCGTCGAGACCTGGAAGCCGGCCGCCGCGTGAAGCTCCGCGACGCCTCAATAGACGGCCTCGTCAGGAATGACTCGGTCGGACCCGACTATTTCGAAGAGTCCGACCGCGAACAGGCTATCGACGCTGGCGTCGAACTGGTCAACGCGCTCAGGCGCTTTGGCGTGGACTTTGACGGCGTCGGAGTCTCGCCGGTCTGCCACACCTGCACTTCCGTTCCCGACGCATACCGGGTCGAGCTGGGAAGCCTGCACTTCAAAGATGCCGAGAAGATCGCCACGCAGCTCAACGGTTTCGCGGACGAGTTTCAACGCATGCGTGACCGGCTCACCGAGGACAAGCGCGCGCCGCACCTGAAGCAGCCGGAGCAACGGCCTTCTGGTGAGCAGAGTGGGCCGCCAACGTAGCGGAAGAGGCGGCGGCCGAGCAGAGGCCGCCACACGTGACATGAGCCCGTGAGCGGCACCCCTAGTCTCCCGTCCCTGCCGGACGTGGCCGTATTCGAGGCTCCCCCGTACTCGATGCGGTATCTCGGCGGGGACGGGGCTCGACCCCCGCTTGTGACGGAGCGGGTAGCCCGAAGAAAGTGCTCCACTCATCCAAGGAGGAACACAGAATGACGGCAACTGAAACCGAGCTGCGGACCGGCCGTTCCCTGGTCGAACCGGAACTCTTCAGCAGCATCGTGGACTTCACCGTGATGCACTTCGGCCACGACCAGGGCAAGGCGGAGCACGCGACGGACCAGGCGCTTGCCTTCGTCGCCACCGTCGCCACGGCCACGGTCAAGATGGTGCCGAGTGACGACGTGGACAGTGCGCTTCACGCGTTCATCCTGCACACCCGCGCGTACCGCGAGTTCTGCGAGACGTACGCCGGTCGCTTCCTGGAGCACAACCCGCGCCCCGGCACGGGGGGAAGGGTCCTGGGAGAGGTGCAGGCGACCGCGCACGCCATGAAGGCGGCCGGATTCATGGTCCTGGACGACCTGTGGACCGTGAACGGCGCGAACGCCGCTCAGTGCGACTCCGACGACGGACGCGACTACTAGTCACGCCCTCGGCCGGTACTCTCCGGCTCGTGAATTGAGTGCAGCCGGCTCCCGCTCCTTGGGGGTCGGCTGCATCCGTCGAAAGGTAAGTGCATGGCCTCCCCGGGCCCTTACGAACTCCCCCCTTCTGCTATCGAAGCCCTTCGTCCGCTGTCTGCGCGCTTAGTCATGAACAGGCGCGGAACAACCCTCTGGGAAGTCCGGGCACCTGACCAGTATTACGCCGTGAAGATCGGCTATCCCACCAAGACGCACTCGTGGACGGCCCTCGCCCCGGGCCGAGAAGCCGCCATCCTCCGACAGCTCACGTCGGAGAAATTCCCTTCCGGCACGTGGGAGCACGGCACATGGGGCGCACAGCCGTGGCGGCTCGGCAGCAGCCTCTATGAACTCTGGGAACCGCACCGCACAAATCAGGAACCCCCGCAGCCGGACTTGCAAGAGGCCGTGTCCTGCGCCGCAGCACTGGCCGAGTTGCACCGAAAGCATTGGGTCCACGGCGACATTCAGCCCGCACACCTGATCATGGGAGGTACGGGAACCTTCCTCATCGACCTTGCCCTAGCCCAAGGCGGACCAATCCCCGCTGATCTGGATTTCGCATACAGGGGCTGTCTTGTTCACTACGAGGCCCCGGAGATCGCCCGAAGCGTGCTTCAAACCGGTTTCGCCATACCCACACGCGCGTCAGACGTTTACGCCCTTGGCGCGTCTCTGATGATCAGTGCCACAGGGCAACGACACGTCGACTATCCCGACGACGCCGACCGCCGAGACCAGCGGAAATCCATCGCATACGGGCCCGGTCGAGCAGTCAAGATTCCGGGTCAACTCGGTCGATTGGTCTCGGCCATGATGGCGCGGCGGCCAGGAGACCGCCCAACAGCCGACGACGTATGCCGACAACTGGCCGCCTTTCTATAGGCCACTACACCAGCCCTGAAATACTGCACGCGCGCACAGGAGAGCAGCAGTGAACCACGAATCGGCCGACCCCCTTCCCGACCGTAAGGGCCTAGCCCGCGTCCTTAAGGAGGAGAGAGCCCTTCCTGCGGAATGGGCTTCGGCCTTCGCCGCTGTCCCACGAGAATCCTTCTTGCCGGATACCTTCTGGCCCTTCAACATCGAGAATGGGCGTGCTGTCCGGGTAAGCCGATCCGAGAACCCCATTTCCTGGTTCCGGTACGCCAACACAGACATTCAACTCGTCACGGAATGGGCAGCCGGCCCGGGAGGCGGGGAGGTAGCGAACTGCCTTTCCCCTAGGCCATCCCAATTGTTTCCCATGCTCGGAGACTTGGGCGTCACGTCCGGGTCCAGAATCCTGGAAGTCGGGACAGGTACCGGCTGGACCACTGCCCTTCTTGCCTACCGCGCAAGAGCCGAAAACATCGTCTCAGTGGAATTCAGCTACGAGGTAGCCCAGCAGGCTCGAAAGATGCTTACGAACTACGGGACTTCCGTGAAGGTGGTGATCGGGGGTGGGCTCAAGGACTACTTGGGTGACCACAGATACGACCGGATCGTGGCCACACGCGCCGTTCATGAGATCCCGGCCGCGTGGCTGCGGCAGAGCGACCCCGGAGGGCTCATCGTCGCCCCCTGGGGGACCCCGTTCGGCACGGGCCGCGCCGTGGTCCGGCTGACAGTCGGGAAGGGCGGAGAGAGCGCTACAGGGCGTTTCACGCGTCCGACCGACGCCCCCACCCTCCAGTCTCACCGGTATACACATCCGGAGCCTGCGCGGAACGTTGGCATCCCGGCGGCTATTGCCAGCACGACATCCACCGACCTGACAGCAGATGAGCTGTTGGGGTCGGAGCAGAGTCTTCAGCGGTTCACCTTCGGCCTCCTGATCCGCAACTGCACACACGCTGTCTCCACGCAGCCGGATGGGGAACCGGCTCTGTGGTTGTACGGACTCAATGACCGCTCGTGGGCCTGCGTCGCCTTCAAGGAGGGGGCCCCGGCCAAGGTATGGCAGCACGGCCACCGGCAGCTCTGGGCGGAAGTCAAGGTTGCCTACCTCTGGTGGGCAGCCCAGGGCCGCCCCGGGTATGAGCGCCTGGGCCTCACTGTCGATGCCGAAGGGCAGAAGGTTTGGCTCGATGACCCAGCGAACTCCTGGCCCGTCTGACCTGCAAGGCCTCGCTCTCCGTGGGCGGGGGCGCCGTGCTCGGAGATATTAATTCTTTCTCGGCAGCAACACAGGTAGCGACCGCGAGAGCCGGGGCCTCACCCACCCGACAAGAGGGTGGTGCCCACCGAGGCCGGGGCCGAGTTCGTCACCCAGCTCGGCCGGCTCTGGCGCTTCCCTGCTGCACCGAGGTCTCTGGAGATGAGTCCCCTGAAGACGATGAAGGTCCCCTGTCCTTCGCTCCACCCGGTCTCAGAGTTGCGCCGACGAGAAATCAAGATGCAGCGGAATCAGGAGCGCTTGGCGGAGGTGGGAATTATGAACCGCTGCACGCGATCCGGGATTCACTCGGATCACGTCAAGCTGCTCTCGATCAGGCAGGACAGGCAGGGTGCCGATATCGGAGTTTGGCATGTCTGGAGTGATCAAGAGAGAACAGATTTCGTCAAGTGCGGCTACTTCTGCCAGGTCCCTCAACGGCAGGGGCGTACTTCATGCCTGCTGTTTGAGCGTCACCTAGGTGAATGCCAGATCAGCTAGTCAATGTACTCAAGTGACCTTCGGCCGCCTCTTGAGGGCGGCCGGGGGCCTCTCAAGACACTCCAGGGCAGGGGGTAATACCCCTGCCCTCACTAAATACGTAGGTGTCCGCTGCCTGGTTTCGTGACAGGGCTGTGGTCAACCTCACGAAGGAAAGAGTCTGAAGTGGATCAGCTACCTGATGACGCCCGCTACACCTGGGTTTACGAGGATAGGGAGGGAAAGCCGCGCTGCGAGAACGTACGCGGCACTAACCTGGAGCACTGCCTCCCTCATGCCATGTAGCTCAATCCTGGGCTCACGCCGAAGTTGCACCGAAGGATGGTAGGCGATGAGCTGAGTTGGCGATTCAACGAGGACAAGCGGATTCCCAAATGGTGGCGTACGACGAGCCGGCGCAAGCCGCGGTGATTATTTGAAACCCGTACACAGTCGAAGGAAGGCGCCCCCCTGCGGTACCCGAGAAGGAATTACATGCATTACCCCGGGGTGTGTTTATGGTGAGAAAGAATTAATATCTCGCCCATGTGAGCGGGTTATTTGTTTCTCGGCATGGGGGTGGGGGAGAGGGCGGGGTGGGGTGAGAAGTAATTAAGTGAGGTGAGTCACAGGCTTTTGCCTGTTGACTTTGTGTGCGCGTCATGCATGACAGCCAGGAATGCAGACCTCCTTTCGGGGTGTGTCTGTGAGCCTGGCTTTTCTCATTTCAGGACATAGGACGCGCCTTAAATGTCTGACTCTCAGTCAGAACCGCATATGCAGGAACCTTGCGTATACAGGTTTGGGCTATATGCCGGAATCCGAGGATCAGGCTTTAGGTAAAGAGTTCCTTTGGTTGTGCGCTTGTGATTCGGGGCATAGTGGACAGCTTTGCAAAGAGAAGGTAAAGGCTTGTCAGTAGGGAAGCTAGGGGCAAAGTAGGGCAAGTGGTGCACTCTTCTGGTCCGTGACGCTCTGACCTCTCCTTATGTCTTTACGCGTGCCCGTACTGGCTCCCATCTCGACCGTGTGAGCCGACTTGTCAGTTGGGAAAGGGTGGGGCAATGTTCAGCCCGTCACCAACCGCCGCCCACCGGGGCGGCAGAGCGAAAGGCAGGCAAGCGAATGAGCGCACGGTCCCCACCACACAGAGCGCGGGTGAGTGTCCACCACTCACCGGGCCCGGAATCGGCCCTGAAAGCGCGGTAGACGGCTTAACAGCCCTCTCCCCACGGATTCCTACTCCTCCGCGTACGGCGTCGACACAGACGGACCGCGTAGCCACCTTGAGAACTGAATACATAGGCACACGCAGGACCGGAGAACGGTCTCTGTGCTTCCAAGATTCCCGAGCGGCCCCGAGGGCGACGCGATGACCGGTCTAGAGCGCGAAAGCGTCGGATGTGCTGAGAAACCGGAGGTGATCATCCGGGTAATGAATAGATCAATGTGCGTGACAGCAGACGGCGAACCGAATCAAGACCGACTGCTACAGAAGACGTGCCAGCAGCACCCTTGGACGCCGTTCTAAGGACTCCCGAGACCCGGATGGGCCGGTTGCAGTCAGACGGCATGAGAGGGCGCGAGGATGCCGGTAAGACGCGTCTAGTAGTAGCTGAGTGGCGCTGCCTAGTAGTCGCTGTATGACACGCATGCATGACGTTTTGGGTGGGCGGATACCACTTGAACCTGTCAATGGTTGTCGTGAGAGGGGAATAGGCGCGGGCTCCCGAAAGGTGACCCCGTGATGACCCGTTAGGACTTGTGAAGCTCAACAGGATTCGCCCCCCGTGCTTTACCTGATTTGCCTACGGCTCATGTTCTCGACATGGCGTGTCCAGGCTCCGGCCGGTCATGGTGACTGATACTCACCCGACCGCGTGAGCGGGTCTCTAAGCGGCTGAGAGCACATGAGTCTAGGGGAGAGCCGGTAAGGCGCTTCCGTGGCCCGTGCGGGGCCACGTTGACCTATTGAGAGGGCTACAGGTATGCGACTGAGCCTCATTAAGTACCGCTGTAATCAGTTGGGCTGCTGGCAGACAGCATCCGTTGCCCGGACGTACGTCCTGGAAGGACGGCATTTCGTAGACGATCCTGCCTGCCTGGAACATGCGGGGGAGTCCTTCCCTTCCGCCCTTGAGGGGGACTGGCGTCCCATTGCGTTTACGGACACGGACCTGCGAACGCTGATCAGTTACCGGCGCATCCTGGACTTTCAAGTAATCGGAGAGGTGTGGCTTTGATGCGCGTACTGGAGATCCATAGCTTCTCTCTCGTCCTGAGTGAGTGGCTGAGTGACAACGTCAAGGTAGACGTTCACCTCGACCGACGAGAAAACCTCGTATGCCGGAGCGAAGTCACCTTCTTCATAGGTGACAACGTCTTTGACGGGGGGCCGTGCCCCGCACAGCCGGGGGAAGAGTGGGAAACCGGTCTCGCCCGGGTCAAGTGGTGGCTCGGCGGAAACGTGAACTACCGGGCCAACATCATTTTCCCGCAGCACGGATATTCCGCGATGTACTGCACCAACATGCCTGGTTGTAACTGTGAGCATCACAAGGAGAGCGACAATGCCTGACAACTGGCGTGAGAGGACAAAGGCGCAACTTGTTGCGCTCGAAAGCGCACAGAGTGCAGATGATGTGCTTCGCATCCTGCCTGTGGTCCCGGGCGTCTCGGCCGGTGACGGATTTTACGAACTGTCCGGCAGTGATCCGAGTGTTTGGGACTCCCTGAGAACGGCAGGGTGGGTTCAGATATGGGCCGTGGCGTCCTACTACTACGCGATGCGTGCCCCGGACGGGTCGGTCATTACCTACATTGAGGGCGACGTATACCGGGGGGACCGTCGTGGCTGAATGGGAACGCTACTTCTACTACGAGCCTGCCGATTACATGGCGTGTCCGGGCCACATGGGGGAGGCTCTGGCCGGATGGTTTCCAGAGACTGCGGAGCGGGTGGGGCCGTCTCTCTGGGGGCACTATGACGTTGACTCCCTCCTCCCGGCCTTGCTGGAATCCGGGGAAGTGTTGAAGACGCAGTTCCGGCGGATCGGCACGCGTATGGGTCCCGTCGAAAACTACTGTGCGTCGCTGCACTAGGGGGACGAATGAGGTTGCAAATCACCGTCACGGACACCGGTGAGTCATACGATTACGACGTAGGGAATGAACAGGAGAACGCAGCATCGGAAAGGTTCCTCGGTACTGTCTGGCCACTCTGGAAGTGTCCCGGCATGGTGCGGACGGGTACATAGGTCCGCGTGTGGAACTGCGCTGGATTCCCTGACGGGATCTGTAGGTTCATCGGAGACACGTCCCGTACGTGTCTCCCCTTGCCCCTACAGGTACTAGTGAGAGGAAGCCATGAGGCTTTCTGAGTTCATCGAACGAGCGGAAACCATCCTCGCGGAGGACGGGGATATGGAGGTCGTAGTAAGTCAGCGTCGCAACCCGGACATGGTCGCTGCCGACATGTCCATTGAGTCTGAGAGCGACGGGGAACGAGCCCTGCTTATCCACTAGGGCCATTCCTCATACAGGGCGCACGAGCCAAACGGGCCGTGCGCCTTTCTCATGCCCGAAACCAGAAAGGAGTTACAGCGTGAACGCGTGGCAAGAGGCCGGGCGAATGGCTGCCTACTACTTGGGAACGTCGCTGCCTGCCGAAGAGATCAAGCGTGGCGACATCGTTACGGGATTCCACCGGGAACCCATAGCCGTAATCGAGTCGGCCCCGGTCCCCCACCCGACCCATGAGGGTTGGTGGACGTACGAAAAGGCGAACCGGTACGGGGTCGGTACGTACGTCCTCACGGACGGCGGAACGGTGAGCGTGGGCCGAATCCCCCTCACCTCTCATGACCCCGGGCCGTACCGGCGACTCCTCGGCGCATGGGCGGCCCCGTGCGGCTGCTTGGTCAACCGGGGTGAGCACTGCGAGGAATGCGGGCCCTACAACGGGAACAGCCCGCTCTGCATCAACAACAAGGGAGCCCGAACGTGAAGAAGTCCCTCCTGTGGCACGTCTACGCCGATGGCGAGTGGTTGGCCACCGAATACGACGGATACGCCCCCGTGAACGTGATGGTGGGCGAACGCATGGTGCCGGTCGTCTACCGGCACTTGCCCGGCGATTGTTACCGGGATGAGTGCAAGCACTTGCTCGTGTGGGGCTAGGGCTGTCTGTAGCGGACCAATATCAAGGGCAGGAGAAGTGCAGACGCGGCGGCGTCCGATGCCACTCCTGTCCCTGGTGTTGAGCCTCTAGAGATCAGCTCGGAGGCCCTGCGAAAGGGCACGCACGTGAGTGTCAAGTTCAGGTGTGAGAGCACCGACGAAGCGGATGTTCTCCGCCTTTCCGTGAACCTGTACGGGACGGTAGCGCTGCCCGCGATGGGGATAGACCCCCGGACCTATGCCCTGCCGATCCAGGGGAGTGCAGGGTTCGGGTGGGATGCAGTCCGGGAGGTGGCCTACAAGATGGGCCAGGGCGTCACGGTGACCATGTCGTCACGGATGGCGGAGGCCGTCCGCGAGGCCCTGGCGCACAAGGCACGACTCTCAAGGCAACACCTGGCCGGCCGCGACCAGGCGCGGGCCGAAATGGCGGGGCGGCTCTCTGCCCGCATGTCCGCCTGCATCCTGCATGCCACGGGTGCGACCTCCCACGTTCGCCGTCCGTCGCAGGCCATTGCCATGGATCTCCGGTTCCACGTGTACGCCAGTGAGCCCGGGGCGACGTGCAACACCTACCCGTCCGGGGCCGGAAGTCCCCCCGTTCCGGCCCGGTACTCCGAGGAGCAGAGAGCGGAGAACGCCCGCAAGCGTGACGCCGTCCTCGCGGAGTGGGCCGAGACCGACCCGGAGGGACACGACGGGTGGCGCAGGGCCTCGGCGGAGCTGTCCGCCGGTTCGGAGGCCCCCCGGGCGGGATGGGCGGCTCTGGTCTACGAGCGCGACGGAATCCGACTCGTCGACCCGTGCGCGCACTGCCGTTCTTGCCGGGCACGTCATCGCTAGGTGGGGAGTTTGGGGCACGGGCTCCCCGTGCCTCTTGCGCTCCATCTAGTGAGAGGACATGCGTTATGACCAGTCAGCAGACAGGCGACTTCCTGTGTGAGGTCTTCATGCGAAAGGAGAGCCCGGGGCACTGCCCCTTCCCCGGCTCCGTCGTTCGGCACACGGGATACCAGGGAAAGCGGCTCCGGATGATTCTTTGCGGAGGGCATGCCGGACTCTTCAAGGACTGGGAAGTCAAGCCCATTGAGGAGTACCGGCAGGCCCACGGGCTGACACCTGATGCGGCGATCATCGGGAAGCGGATACTTCCCAACCCCTACTTCACCAACTTCGTGGAATCGGCCGCGAATGCCGAGACGATGACAGAGCGGAACATGTGGATCGCCATGCACAGGGCGGCCCGCACATTCGCCGAATTCATGTACTGGCAGGGCCATTACGCGAAGTACCCCCTGGACCTGAACGCGCAGACACGCGACGGTGCGCGGAGTGGCTGGGATACGGCACAGGAACGCGCCGTAGGCATGTACGCCGTGTACACCCGAGAGGACCACGGCAAGGAAGAGACGGAACTCCCGGACTACTTCCTGCACTCCATCGGATGCCTTGCGGCGGAGCTGCTTTCTCGCAGGCCGAGCTAACGTAAAGGAGAGATCGCTATGTCGGACACAAATCCGGAGATATCGCCGGTGCTCAAACAGGGGGCGAACAAGCGGAACCTTGACGCGGCCCGAAAGGCAGTAGCTACCGGCCGGTTCCATGCCTGGACCCTCGTCGGCCCATACATGGGAAGCGATACCCATTCCGAGTGGGATTGCGAACTCGGGTGCGGGTGGAGAGGGAAGAAGTTCTACAGCCACATCCGAGGACGCACCGACAAGGCAGGCAACTGGACTCCGTGTCACAAGACGCGGCACCCCGGGTGCATTCCTGCCGATCAGCAGGAGGCCGCTTTGAAGGAGTGGCGCACCCGCAACAACCTGATCTAGCCGGATGCGTTTGAGGCACGGGGAACTCTCCGTGCCTCTTGCGCAACCTACTAGCGAAAGGATGTCACGTGGACGGAAACGTGCCCAACAACTTGGCGATCGGAATATGCGCCACGTACAACGTGCGGGTCCATCTTGAATGGGACACCCGCGCATCTGACGTTCAGCTTCTCGTGTACGAGGCTGACACCCTGAAAGAACGTCGGGCATACCGGGCCTTCTGCGATGCGCTGCCGAAATCCACACCGGATTGCGCATGGCTTAACACGCTTACGGTCTCCATGCTCCAACTCGTTGACATAGACGGCCCCGTAACGATGTTCCTCGGGGATCACGGGGCGCTAGCAAAGTTCGTTGCCCTCTGGGGCGACTACGAATGGGACCTCGTGGTGGACAGCACGACGAAAGGGGAGACGCATGCCTGAGAAGGAGTATGTGGAAGCTGCTGTGGCCCCGCTGCCGAACCTCCCCGATGCCCTGGTGGCCGTCCAGTGGACCCGGGACACACCGGGCGTCCTGGTGACCATGTGCGGCCCCGGGTTGCTGGGAGCGGAGGAACTGGAGCTGCCTGACCTGTGGATGCCCCACCACCCCTACCGGGGTGAGGAACCGTTGCCGACGGAGGCCCTTGAGGCGGTCCTCCAGGCGCAGCCGGACAGCTCGGTCTTCGCCGCCATGGTCCTGGAATCCATCACCGACCGGTGGGAGTGGTGGCCTGCTAGCTCCGTTCCCGGCAAGGACCGTGAACGCCTCCGCATCAACGGGGATTAGCCCGTGGGAGCGGTAAAGAACTTCACTCTGGACCTACGGGAAGCCCGACTAGCCGGAGAACATGCTTTCGGACTTCCGGGCGTGCGGCAGCGGGCAGACGCCTACCGAAATACCCGAAACGACTTGCGGGCCCTAGCAGCCCGCTACCATGACCCCGTTGCGGCCTTCACAGTATTGATGCGTGAAGCCGTGACGGCATATCTGGGAGGACGGGCACAGACCGAATGAAGCGAATCGGAATGTGGGACCTCATAATTGAGCGTGCCTCTTGGAAGTTGGAAGGCGCCACCCTCCGGCTTGAACTGACGGAGACAAGGACGGGCGTCAGGTTCGTGACCGTGCAGCACCACTACTTGGGCGACGAATTCCCCACGGCTTGGCGGCAACCCCAACCGTATGGTGCCGACGAGCACCCGGAGTCGCTAGCCCGGTTCGGGGAACTGTTGCGCGGCTTCACTGAGAAGCATGGTGAACCTACGGAGACAGCGCAGATGATTGACCCCCGGTATCACGCGGACAGGGGCGCAGTGCTCCGCGAGGTGAGGTTCGCCGGCCTCGAAATCTCAGAATCGGATGTACTGCCCTGTCCTGAGACAGGGACTCTCACCGTTAACGGGATGCTGTGGTGGGAGTGGCTTGCGGCGATGGTCAGCGAATGAGTGAAATCGATCGCCCGGCATCGCGTGGTCCGGCTGTCGGGTTCCCCGGGGAGCAAGTTCCCCCAGACGCCCCGGAAGTTACCTTCGGATATTTCGAGTGCCGCTCGTGCGGCGCGGTATCCGATTGGGTGAAGGCGAACGAAAAGGGGAACCTGCCGACAACTTGGGACGTTGACCACAAGCGAATATGGCGGCATAAGAAGTTCTACATGTGGACCATCCAGCGCAACACGTCGCAGGTGTTCTAGTTCATCGCGTGAGCCGCTTTGGTGAGGGGCAACGATTCGTCGGTGCCCCAATCCATAGATGCTCAGGCTAGGGAAGGGTGAGGATGAAGGTTCTGAACGGTCGGCTCGACCGGTTTGAGGAAATGGTCTATGGGCCTATCGGGCGAGCAGTGCAGCAGGCCAAGCCGCATACCGAGGGGGACCCCATCGGGGTACTGGCAGCGACTTACGCCATGCTGTCATCGGCTTTCGCGGGTCAGGTCCTATTGCCGGGTGGAACTCGCCCCGCTCTCGTCTGGACAGTGCTTGTCGGCAAGTCCTCCACAGGCGGAAAGGGAACGGCCTACCGGGTTGCAGGAAAGATCACGGAAGATGCCATCGGGAGCTATCTCGGGGTTCGCACCAAGACGTCAATCAAGAATGCGCCGACCCTCGTCCGTGTCTTTACTCAGGCAATCCAGGAGTCCAGCGGCACCGAGGCCGGGGAAGACAGCCGAATCTTCATGCTGTGCGACGAATGGGGGAGCACCCTCAAGGTGCTCAACCGGGATGCACAGTTTTCGGAGCACTTGCGCAAGGCGTGGGATGGAAGCTCCATCAGTAACACCATCAAGGGCAAGACGAAAGGGGAGGCGGAAGAGGAGTGGATTGACAAGCCTCTCCTGGGGTTCCATGCCCACATCCAGCCGGGCATCTGGCCGACTGCCATCAGCCGAACCAATGCACTCGGGGGCGACTATAACCGGATGCTTCCGGTGGCTATCGAGGAGTGGCAAGAGCTAGACGATGTTGCCGGATTGAACGCCGAGCCGGAATCCTTGGTAGAGCCGTCCGCCGAAATCGCCAACGCCTACGAATGGGTTCGCAAGGGCGCGGCCAAAGAGATGAAGTATTCAGACGCTGCGGGGCGGGAGTTCATCGCTGCACGCAAGGCGCATAAGCGCATCGTCGCCGAAGAGGACGAGCACGTTGCCAGCTACTTCGTCAGAGCCCCGGAGAATATTGCCCGGATCGCCTGCCTGCTGACCGCCACGGAACGGAAAACAACGATCTCAGTCGGTGCCGTCCGGGCTGCACGAGCCTTCGTTGAATACTCTCGGGAAACCGTTATCGAGTTGGCGAAGATGCCTTCCCTGGTCGCCCGGTCGAATCAGCCAAAGACCCTTGAGCAGAAGATCCGTGATGCGATTGGGCGTGATGGCAGACGAACCCGAACTCAGCTCTTTAGTGCGGTGGGCAACCGGCACACTCACGGCGAGATTGAAGAGACGGCGTCCCGGATGGCAGATATCCGACGCACGGAGGAGCCGAACGGCCGCCCCGGGCCCAACCCTGTGTATTTCGACTTCGCTCCGGAGGAACCGGAGAAGGAGGAGCTGGAACCCGCTGTGAAGGTCGTCCGGCAACGGGCGGCGAGGATGCCGGTTGCCGCCCCGGTGACTTCCACCACTCAGACGTCAGTCAAGGCGACGGTGGCACGGAAGACAGCGGCGAAGAAGGTCCCGGCGAAGCGGGCCCCCGCGAAGAAGACGGCGGCAGCGGAGCCACCCGCGAAGAAGGTCCCGGCGAAGAAGGCTCCCGCCAAAAAGGCCACCGCGAAGAAGACGACCGCGAAGCGCACCCCGGCGAAGAAGGCGGCAGCCGTAAGTGCCACCGGTCAGGGCGATCTCTTTAACTAGCACGAAAGGGGGGTGAGTTGTGGATCTCTGCGAGGAGGAGAAGCGGGCCCTCGGGTTCATGTGGCGGGGAGACCGAACCATGATCAACGGATTCGGGGTGAAGCTCCCAACCGTTGAGGCGCTGAAGGAGAGGGCGCTTATCGATCTTCACGTACACAGTAGCCGTCGCAAGTGGGCGGCTGTGCTCAACGAAAGGGGGATGGCTCTCGCCCCACAGTTCAGCGACTATCGAACGGATGTATCCGTAGACCCGGGTGAAGCCACCCGGGCCGTAATGGTAGAACTGTGCAAGCAGCGTCCCGAGAAGGGGCCGTTCGATGAGGTCTGGCATTCGCTGGACCTGTCAGACCCGGAACGTTTCACGGCCCAAGCGAAGCGATGGGTATCCGATAAGTCGGGGCTACCCACGCGAATCATCAACGCAGCCGTTTACACAGACCTGTTGGACTCGTTTCGCGAGTCAGAAAACCTCCCCCCGATAGGTGGGGGAGCAGAAGCTAGGGAAGTAGAGAGAGTGCCGGAGAAGGAAGCGCAGCAGGCGAAGAAGCCTGTTGCAGCGAAGAAGGCGGCAGCGAAAAAGGCCCCGGCGAAGCGGGCACCCGCGAAGAGGGCAGCGAAGAAGGTCCTGGAGCCCGAGGCCGTGACCCCGCAGCGGGGCGTGATGGTCCTGGGGGAGGACGGTTTCCACCGGCTCCCCTGCCTGACCCCGGCGAACGTGCTCCTGGGGTGGACCCTGTACGACTCTCCCACCGGTAAGCCACTGCGGAACGAGTGGATCTAACCGACTGCCCGACATGAAGGGGAGGCTGCACCTGCGGCCTCCCCTTCGTCGTACCCGAAAGTCGAAACGTGCGACCCATGTACTCCCACCGGGTCTATTGGTCCGGAGTCCCACCGGGGTAGCCAGTCCTCCACCCCCGACTATCCCTTGAATTACCCCTGACTTGGTGAACCGTGCGGCGGTCGCCAGAACATGAAAGGCATGACCATGGCTCAGAAGGTTGAAGTTCTCCTGATTGACGACGTCGACGGTACGGAGGCGGATGAGACCCTGACGTTCGGTCTCGACGGCAGGGTGTACGAGATCGACCTCTCGGTAGTGAACGCCGCCAAGCTCCGCGAACTGCTGGAGCCCTTCCGCAAGGCCAGCCGCCGGATGAAGGCGGACGGCGGGTCAGCTCCGATACGGAAGGCCAGCGGTTCGGCTAAGGGTGGCCCGAAGTCCTCCGAAGTGCGTAAGTGGGCCCGCGAGAATGGGTTCAAGCCGATGGACCGAGGCCGCATTCCGGCCGACATGATGGAGGCGTACAACAAGGCGCACGCCTGATCCGGAAAGGCTGCAAAGGTGAAAGGGCCCCGGGTCGGGGCCCTTTCCGTCAACTGGCCTGATTCGAGCCGGACATGAACGTATTCGGTACCGCAGGGCGACATCCAAGGAGGGGGCCACAATGGCACTTCAGCAGATTCGAGTGTGTGACATCACCGGGGAGAAAGAAGGGGTGGAGGTCCAGGAATTCGAGGTAGATGACCGGAAGTACCGAATCGATCTCACCCCGGGGGAACAGGAGAAGCTGTCAGGCCTCCTGAAGCAGGCGCTCGAAATCCGGGAGGCGCTTCAGGTGTACGTGGAGAAGGCCGAAGACACGACCCCGGGTCAGCCCATGCTGCCGGGCAAGGTTGCCAAGAAGGATGACGGACCGGACGCAACTGCTGTCCGCCGGTGGGCGAAGGAGTCCGGCCACCTGATCGGCGGGGAGCCCATCCCGGACCGGGGCCGCATCCCGAAGGCCTGGAGGGAGGCATACACCGAGGCCAAGGAGAAGGAGGCTCTTGCTCGGGCCCTCCCGCATCTGGCGGAGAGCAAGGCCCCTGGGGTCGAGGAGCCTGCCAAGGTCTCCGACGCGTCAGCAGACAGCAAGTAGGTAGAGGGTCGCCCTGGTCCCGCGTGAGCCACACGCGGGTGTCGGCAGCAAACCGGTTCGAGTCCGGTCCAGGGCACGTGAAGCAGCGCGGCCCCGTCCAGGGGCCAGGTGCTCGTTCTCGCCCCCCGGGCGGGGCCCGCGCAGCGACACTGAGAGCAAGAGAGAGGGACAGTGTGTATCGGGTAGCGAGAGAGGCCGTATGCGGCGGCCTGGAGGCCGATTACGGCAAGGCGTACGCGTCCGGCCTGGCGACCACGGTCGGCCTGGCCGTGCAGGCTGAGAGGGCCGAGAAGAAGCCGACAGCGGCGGCGAAGTCTCGACTCCTTGGCCGGCTGGAGGGACGCCGGGAAATCTTGATCAAGATCATCCAGGATTCCATCGTCGGGCCCGGTGATGAAGAGGGGGCTCGCAAGCTCCTCCAGGGCCACGAACGGCAGTACAGGGAGGCCCTGGCCGAGGACGAGGCCTGGATGGAGAGAAGGGCGTGAGCAGCCGTTCAGAGAGCCAGGCGCCCCCGCCTCCCGATTGCCGACGCTGCGAAGCAGCCCCCGGTGAGACGTTCTGCCGGATCTGTTCGCAGCCGTTCTGTCGGAGCTGTCTCTCTGACCATCACCACTCGGGCCACGGAGTGCCCGAAACCCGCTCCTGGTAGCCGGAACTAGCAGAATGAGACATACGCAGTGAGTGAGATCGCGCGCATCGAGGCGCTGACCAAGAAGGCCCGGCGTCGCCCGGCCTTTGACGAGATCATGGATTGGTCCAACGAGTTCCGGGAAGGCCCGCTGTCCAGTTACGAAACCGCAGCGGGTACCGTGGCTGAAATCCAGGAAGGCAGCGAACTCTTCAAGTTCCTTGACTCCCTTGACTCTCTGGCCGAGGAAGGGATGATCTCCGACGCATTCGCGGGGAAAGTTCGTACCCTCCGTGCGGCCGTGGACGAGGTAGCCGGAGAGGAGAACCCTTTCGAACAACTCAAGGCGCAGTGGGAGGCCTTCGAGGAGAAGCAAACCGAGATGGAGAGGGCTTTCGATAATCCGAAGAAGTACGAGGCCGACGAGAAAGACGCAATGTGGGACGAGCTGACGACGAGCCTCGGTGATATCTCCGACACACTGAAAGTGCTGGTTTCCGGAACGGAAGAGAGCGCGTCGTGAGTGCGCTCCCTAATGGGATAAGGTCCGGCATACGGGCCGCTGACCCCGACTCCCTCTATGACATTCTCGTCCTGGTCCTGGATCAGATAGGGACACGAGGTGAGTCAATCACCGTCACCGGCGGCGATATGCCGCAGCTAGCCGGCCAGCGCGGCAAGGTGGTGTACGCCAGGGAAACGAATTCCTGGCAGCGGCTTCCCCTTCAGTGAGAGGTAGCAGACATGGCGCAGTGCGATTCCGGGAACGGCCTGACCGAAGACGGCGCGGGGCTCTGTCTCCGGACAGCCACCTGTCAGGTTGAAGAGACGCGTGGCGGAAGGGTCACCATTCACAATATGTGCGGGGGATGTGCTGGCCACTGGACGCTAATGCACCCCACGACCATGGTTCTTATCAAGGAGGCGAGTTGAAGAACTTCAAGGTCCGTTGGGTCGAGGACGGCCGAGAGCGCGTGTCGGTCGTGGCGTACGACGAGCGGAGCGCGGAGCGTCGGGCGGAGGAGCTGGGGCCCCTGGAGGGCGTCAGCAACGTTCGCGTCGTGCCCGTCGCCCCCGGGGCCTGAGAGCCCCGCTATTCGTTTCAGTGCTCGTAACTGCCCCTACCTGATGCGTTTCTGACAGCCCTTTAATGGACCCCACGGGAGATCAACAAAAGTGGGTCTAGCCCTGCCGCTCTACCGAGCCGGCAAAGGATTGGGAAGTGGGGGCCCGGAGCCGTATCGTGGACGCTGACCAGTCAGACATTCACGGGGGCCCGCGTCAGTTTCCGGGGGCCAGTGGAGCGAAAAGAAGGGCCCCGCCGTTTCTACGGCGGGGCCCGGGGTGCGTTATGAGCAATTCCAAGATGACCGACCCGAACGGGATCGGGACGGCAAGACCTCTCTCGCCTGAGATGCGGAAGCTGGACAAGATGCGACTGATAGCAGTCGCTGAACCCATCCGGCATAGTGAGCGAGAGGGCAGGAGTGTTAGCCTCACCGAGTTCAGTGATCCTGAGTCCGGGAAAACCCGGTGGGCCGTTGAAACGATCGAATCCTACGGGCTCATTCGCGAGATACGTGACTCCGACGACGAGGCCGCAGCCGGCCTGTGGGCCGATGCCGAAATCGCACGCCTTGGGCTCATCTAAGCAGCGGTACAAAAAAAGGGCCCCCTCCGATTGGAGGGGGCCCTTTTTTGTTTCTCAGTAGTGGTGATATAACCGTCTGACTAGCTGCCGTACTTGTCATTCTTGTACTCGTCCATGGCGTCCGCTGCGTTGTCGGCCCTGGCCTCCATTCGCGCAACCTCCTCCGTATCTCCGGCGAGCCGTGCAGCCTCCGCCCTATTGACGGCATCCTCTTGAACCCGGGAGGCCATTGAGAAGCCCGTCCCGGTAGAGATTCGTTTCCAACCCATGGCGGGAAGCTATCCAGGAAAAACCGTTTACAAGATCAACAAGCTTCTGATCACTCGTTCGAGTGGTTGACCTCCTTGACGAAAGGACTCTCCTGGTATAGAGCCCGGATTGTCTTGGTGTCCTCGTGCCGAGCAACCACGGCACCGGTACCCAGGAGGGCCGCAGACGCGGCGATGACTGCCTCCCACGGAACCGACGGCCACAGCTGGAGGAAGAGAGGGAGGAGTGCGGCGAGCGCCGCGTAGATTCGAGCGCCGTAGCGCGACAGGAAGTTATTAATTCTTTCTCAGCACCTTCAGGTAGGGCGGATCAGGAGAACAAGCGGGTCCAGGTCGAGGGGCCGGGGTAGCCGTCCGCGTCGGAGCCCTTCCAGCCCTGCGCCTTCTGGAAGGCCTTCACGGCGGCTCGGTCCGATCCGGTCCAGGTGGGACCGGCACCCACCGAGTAGAAGCGGCCGTAGCCCTTCTTCACGAGCTGCTTGCCGAGCTGGGTGACGTAACCGTTGCTCGCACCGGGCCGGAAGTACCCGCGACCGGGGAAGGCCGGTGGCTTGGGCTTGGGCTTGACCGGCTTCGGCTTGCTGGGAGTCGTCGGCTTGCCCTCGGCAAGGGTGGCCTTGATGTCGGACCGGACCTTCGCCATGTCCATCATCTTTCCCGGGGCCGTGCCCGGGTCCCACTTCCCGGGGGAGCCCCATTCGCCATGACCGAGTACGGACTTCTCGTTCCAGCCGTGGAAGTCACAGACAGCCGCCGCGAGCCGGCGAAGGGTCGCGTACTGCGCGTCAGTCATCCGGTGAGAGCCGCTGTACCAAATCTCAACGCCGTAGAAGTGCCTGTTGCCATCGGTGTTGGACTCGTCGTCCGGGGGGAGAGCCTTCTCGTTGATGACGGCCTGGAGGACATCGTCGTCACCGAGGCCCGCGTGATTCGCGCGGCCCCAGCCGATCAGGTGGACAGTGCCGTCCTGGGCGAGCCCGAAGTGACTGAGAGGCCCGGGGAGGGCCGTGAAGCCGTCGTAGAGAAGCGCTCGCTGGTCCTTCGAGTCAGAGCCCGTGTGATGGACCATGAAGCCGTGAACGGGCCCCCACGGGCCCTTATGGTTCCGGTTGTGGGTCTTCCAGTTCTTGAACTCCTTGAATGGAATGCCGAACTTCTTGAGCTGCGCAACGATCTGCGCACCCGTCATAGGGGTTGCCAAATTCAGTCCTCCGTAGGGTTGGTGGCCAGGCGGATTACAGCCAGGCGCGATGGATCGAGCGCTGTAAGCAGCGCGATCAGGCGGGCGTTCTCAGACTCGATCCGAGAGAGGCGGTTCTTGATCTCCGTGAGATCGCCCGCCAGGCGGTCAGCGCGCTCTTTCTGCGCTTCGGCCTCCTCGCGCCAAACCCGCGCGGCGCTCGTCCGGTAAGCGGCGAGGACAACCACGAGGGCAGCGACAAGAGAGGCGAGGGTGCCCAGGACGGGCAGGGCTTGAGTAAAGGTCATAGGACTCCTATGCGGCCGACTGGACGCGATCTTCCGCGTAGTTGTTTCCCGCGACCGTGGTAATTGCCGTCAGCCGGATACGCTCGGTTGTGCCCTCCTGGAAGACACCGGCAGTAGCGCCGTGGAGGTACGCGCCCACCACCGTCACATCACGAGCACCGGCTACCCGAAGGCCGTATTCCGGAGATGTTCCTGCTGTCCCGGCGTCGTCCGTTCCCACGTAGCACGTAAGCCCTGTGACTACGACAGGGGCCCGATTGAGCAGAGCAAGCCCGGCGAAGCCCCCGCCCCCGGGGCCGCCATTGCGGCCATCGCGGCGGGTCATCAGGGCATTGACGATGAAGGGCCCGTTGCCGGTCGCGTCGATGCGTACGCCGTCCTGCCCGCATCGGTCGGTAGAGCACGCGGAGAGGGTGGCGGAACCGCTGCCTGGCCAGTTACCCCATGCGCCCGTGAAGTGCATTCCATGGGAGCCGGTCCACTCTGCCCTGCATGCGACGAAGGTCGAGTTCGCACAGTTGGTGATTTTGAACCCAACGGCCCAGCAGCCAATAGCCTGGCAATCAATCATGGTCAAGTCAGTGTTGCGCTCGAACACATAGCCATTGCTGTGCGAGTTGTCCACCATGACCGAGTGGAGACGCCAGGAGTACGGGAGTTCACCCGCCGCGTTCCTGCCCGTGATGATGCCGTTATTGGGCATGTCCCGGATACACACGTCTCTCATCACGACGTTCTGAACATTGCCCTTGGCGTAAATGCCGTCCAGATTGCCCGACTTCACCTGAGAGCCGTCCAGCATCAGGTTGTAGAGCCGCTGTTCGCCGTTGATGGCGGGATGGGTTCCGTCAGCGTCACCAATGATGGTGATCATGGCCCCGGTGGTGAACGTGGGAAGGGCCTGGATGTAACAGGGGTAGTCCGTCTTGCCCATGCCCGGACCGACCATGAGGTTCGAGTGCGACCCGGTGAGGGTCACTCCCCGGGGAAGATCGAGCGGCGCAGACGTCCGGTAGACGCCCCGGGGGAAGTACACGACTCCGCCGATACCGGCCGCGCCGATGGCGGCCTGGATGGCTGCTGTGTCGTCCGTAACCCCGTCGCCGGTAGCCCCGTAGGGGGCCGCTGTGACGTTGATCCAGTCCAGCATCTTCGGGGTGAGCACCGGGAGCTGGTCCGAAGGGACGCGCCCGAAGACATCGAGGGTGGCCAGGCCCCCGGGGGTGCCTCGCAATCCGTTGAGTTCCGCCGTGGAGGCCGCTTGAGACCCGTGAGGGTCCACGGCCCCCACATGCTTCGCCAGGCGCTCACCGACGTTCGTAGCGACGAGGGCGACGCGGGAAAGGCCAAAGCTGATCCATAGCTTCTCGCCACCCTCGGGGCCCCAAAATGCGGGGATCATGCCGTCAGCGTCGGCTGTGATTGTGGAGACGGGGGCGTATTCGCCATTGAGTAGATCGGTTACCTGTGTGGCCCCTTCTGACGGGCCATCCCAAACAGTTCCGACCGCACCGGGTATTCGTGAGCCGGCTGCGTCCTCTGCGGTATCCGCTGATGTGCCGCCGAACGGGTTTCGCGCCAAGTTTGTTCTCCTTACTGCGGGAAGTCGGCGGCCTCATAGACGCCGGAAATAACCAGGCTCGAACCGCCAGGAAGCATGGGTAGCCCATCGAGTCCGGCAGCCGCATTTTTGTCGTTGGGGTACAGCAGAATCAGCGTGGTCGTGGCTTTTCCGATAGGTGTCCACCCGGTGACCTGAAAGTAATTTGGCAGACCGGAAACGGGGCCGCGGGGGCCTGTATTTTGGACCATGCCATGAAAGGTTTGCCCGACGGCGGCAGACGCGGGGAAAGGGAGACTGGCACCCAAATACCAGCTGGCTTCACTGTGCTTGATATCGATCGTTCGGGCGAAAATTCTCAGGGAGAACCAAACGGTGCTGGGGCCGATCCACCTGAAACGCCCCTCACGAACAGCGAGACCCTGCATAAGGGCGGTTGCGTTGACGAGATTCGGTGTGTATTTCCGAGTCGGCCCCAACTCGCGGGAGATTCGCGGCTTGTCCGAGTAATTGAAATACTCGGTGATCTCTTCAGGGCCGTTGCTGTCCATGTCGTAAGCGAAAGTGTTCTTCGGCATGAGGGCGGCGGAAGGAGTGGCGTTCCACGGAAAGGCAACAGGATCGGGGATATTGTAAGGCCCGCGCGACGCCATAACTGGCAGGCCTCCATTGGCGGGAAGGGTAATCTCATAGAGCGGCATTTCCCAGATGCCGCCCGTCTGCCTGACCGGGGCCGGCTCAAGTGGAGTGGCTGCGTTAACACCCTTACGGATTGCCAGGTTCACGGCAGGCTTGGACATGTCCACCCGAATGACAACGAGGTCTTTACGGGGGGTGTTGGCTGTATTTGCAGAGACGGTCAGGTCGAGCGCGGAAGTCAGTTCGTAGTAGAAACCGCCGACGATTGCTTTCCCAGGGCTGATCTGAACCGTGCTGACGTTAACCACACGTCCCGAAAATGGGAGGACTGCGGCGCTGGCCTGGCCGGTAAGGGACCGGTCAATGCGGTCCCCGCCCCACATGCGGGCCATGGACTGCCACTGTGTTTCCGATACAAGGTTCGTCGCGCCGGTCGTGGTATTGGCTGCGTTGAACGGATAGCTGATCTCTGCCAAAAGGTGTTTCACATCCTCGCTTGAAGCCGGTCTAGCTTCCGTTGCATTTCAAATACCGTCTTGTACAGGTTGAGCGGTTCGCCGCTGCCTTGTTCACCGATCTTCGGGCGGATCTCCGTCGCGTTTCCGCCGTCGTCCACGGAAATGGCGACCTCGCGGACAACATCGCTGTATTCCGTGCCATCCACGGCAACGGTGACGATGTCGCCCACGAAATAATCTCTGCCGAATTTGCAGTCGTCCGTGTCGATCGGGTAAATCTGAAAATTCCCGGACTTCTCGCCCTCGGTGAGAGCGGTGGTCAACGCGTCATCGATAGAAGTGAGCGCGGCTGTGTACTCATCAGCGGTCAGCTCAGGATCGGATTTCATCGGCTGGCCGGTGGCCATGTTCGTCTTGACGGGGATGTCTCGGCGGTCGATGAACCGCTCGATCTGCACGCCCCACTCTGCTTCGGAAACCGTGTCAATCTTCTGCTTCATGTACCGGTCTTTGCCTTCACCGGAACAGCCCACGATTGCACGGGTAATCCTTGGGGCTGAAAGCGTCCAGATGTATTCGGTCAGGTTCCCGAGATCCGGGGAGAAGCGGACACCCTTCGAGCGGTCCTGCGGGGTGAAAATCTCAAGGTCGATCTTCTGCGTCGCAGGGTTGTAAATGAACCGGTAGGCGACGCTGCGTTCCTTGCACCACTCTTCTAGCTTTTCACCGAGACCATCGAACCGTACGGTATCCCCAATCCCGAGACCCACCGCAGAATCGGTCAGGTGCAGATTGGGTATACGCCGGTCGGTAAGGGCCGCAGGGCCCATGGACTTGTTGACCTCTTCATAGATGAGGTGGCCGGCTCCTTCGGCGGCCCGAATGGGTCGGCTAGCTCCACGGGCTAGGTACTGCTGCGAAACCGGCTTAGCCGGATCGGGAAAAAGAAGACGCCGGTAGGCAAGAGAGTTGTGGCACTTCCCGGCGATGTAAAGACTCCCCGGGCCGGTGTGCTGGAGCTTCGTCCAATACTTCTGATAGGAATCCACCTGCCCGGAGAGGATGGGCTTGCTTACCCCGTCCTGCCAGATGACAATGCCGCCGCCCTTCTGGATCATGGCGGCCTGTTCGGTTCCATCCTTGATGAGGAGCTGCCAGATTCCTTCCTGAGAGAGCCGCACCGAGAAGTCCAGAGAAATCCACGAGTCGATCTCGCCCACACGCTTCAAGTTCCTGTCGATCACTTCGACTCGGTATCCCATAGGCCTCCCTCACATGTAGCTTGCGAATCTCGGGTAGAAGGCCAGGGCCACGGAGGCGTTGCCGGAACCCGTGACGATTTTGATTGAGGCCTGAGAGACACCAGGGTCTATCTGCCAGAAGCCCGGGTTCACATCGAGGAGCGGCCAGAAATTCGTTCCAATGTCGTCCTTGACGGTTTTCTTTCCGGGGCGTGTGTCGATGGTGACGACTCGGCCGGCTGGGATGAGATCGAGCCCGCTGGGAAGGGCGGAAGCCTTGATGGTCCGCCCATCCGTATGAGTAAGGGCGAACGACTTGATCGGGCCTTTCAGCGTCCACACTGGCCATGCCTCGATATCGCCGGGGTTCGTCAGGTCGTACAGGTCCCCAATGCCGCCCATGACGCCCTCAGCGATGCGGAGAGGGAAGAGGCCCGAAGGGTGAAGGAACGGATCACCCGTGCCGAAGGACCAGCGCTCTACATGCTGGGAGGTGGCGTAATACCAGGGGTCCATAGCGGTGAATGTCAGTCCGTATCGGGTCCACGTGAAACCCGATGTATCGACTCCTTCGGCCCCTTCCATTCCCCCCTTGTAGTAGGCCGTGAGCTGCCTCGTAATGCCGCCCTCGGTGAACCGGAGAAGGCAGTACCCCTGAGACGGATTGAGGGCCTGGAAGAACTTACGTTTCAGGCCGTTGATCGTCTGCCGGTCAATGCCGTGGAGATACACCGGAATCATGATCTCGCGGGCAGTCGCACGGGCCGAGCGGAACATAGATCCGTCGAGATTGGGACTGTCATCGGAGAACACAGCGAAGGGTGGAGCGTCGAGCCCCGTGGCTCCTGGCTGAATGAAAACGCCGGGCCAAGCCTTACCGGCGAACCCGGTGAGGTCTATTTCCTCACCGCGGCCCGACCTTCCGATAAGTGTTACGCGTGTGGTTTGCCATTTCACCGGCGCCGGGGCAAACACGTTTGGCCTGTTTACCACCGGCGCCGACAATGCGGGTACAGGCATAAGACCCCCTTAGATGCTTGCGTAAAGGGCCTCCGCCTGTTGAAGGGCCCGCATTACTGCCTGCGGCGTAGGTTCATTCTTGGCCTCATGGATGTGAATTTCGTACTTCCTCCCCAGAAGGGATTCCGTTTCAGCGTTGTTGTAGACCCGCTGACCGCCGCCGCCGAAATCGATTAGCTCTCGGCCTTGTTCGCCGACAACCGCGAGGCCAGGAGAAGCAGACATGGTGCCCTTGGCGTATCCCATCGTCCCGGAAAGGGCCCGAGTCCATCCGACGCCGTATCGGTGCATGGCATAGTTGATGCCCGCATAGATGTTGGCGAGTGGATTCGTGATCCCCAGCTTCCGGAACGGACCCGCATACGCGTTGAACGTGGGCGGGATTGTCTGCATCAGCCCCTGTGACGGGACGCCATTTTTAGCGTTGATATCCCAATTGTTGATCGCGTTCGGGTTGCCCCCGGACTCCACGCCGATCCGGTGAAGGATCAGCGGAATGTGACTGTCGGGCAGATTCAGAGCCGCTAGGGCCTGCTTGATCACAGGAATCCACCGGGTCACCGCACCACCTTGCTTAGAGGGTGTTGCGCTGAACAGATTGCTCAAGTCCACTGACTGATCAGTGCTGACCTTCTCGCCCTTCTTGAAGTCGAACAGACCTTCAAGGTTGGGCATGGACTCCCGGGCATTGTCGACGATTCCACCCGCGACACGTGACGCGTAGTCGAGAGGGGAATTCCGGATGTCACGTACGACACCCACCATGTCGATGATGGAGTTGTACGAGGTCGCCACGGTGTCGTAGATTCCGCTGATTCCCTCGGTGACTGCCCCCATGGGATCAGCAATCACACCCGCAATGGACTTGCCGGAGTCCCAGAGGCCTCCGAGGAGATCCGTGCTGACACTCGCCAAGGTCTTCATGGAGAATGTGTTGGAAAGGAAATCCTGTCCTCGCTTGACAATGTTCCCTTGGCCCTTCCACACGTCCGACCAGAAATACTCACCGAGGGTGGGAGTTATGGCCCCGCCAAGAACACCAGCAGCCTGACCCACAATCGTCGGGACCTTCTTCATCAGAGTGAAGACGTCCCGGGTCATCCAGTCGTAAGCGCCCCGGAAGTTGGAGGCCACCCCTCGCCCGATGAAGGCGGAGGAGCGGTCACCGGTTCCGAGGATGCCGCCCTGAACCGAGCCCCCGAGAGGATCGGACGTGGAGTCCAGGCGCATGGTGTCGACCGCTGACCGGCCGTGCTGCACAAGGCCGTAATTCAGGTCGACGTACTGCTTCAGCTCATCGAGGGAGAACCGTCCGCCCCCGGAGCTGCCGACAACCCCACCCCGGGCACGGCGCGAGATACGGCCACGGATGGCCAGCTCGTTCCATGCGTTGATGGTGGGTTCACCGATCGCTGCCGTGACCTCCGGCCGCAACACGCCCTCGCCGGGGGAGAGGATCGTAGGAACGCTGTCCACCCACGGGGCATAGCCGGGGACGACACCGCCACGGGCGTGGCCCTTGGCTTTCTTCCCTCCGCTGCTGCCGCCCCCACCGGGGGAGCGGTTGGCGATCCGGCCGAGACCGCCGTCCAGGTCGTCACCGGCGTCCGCTGCTTTGCGCAGCGACTTGGCCAGCTCGTCAACGCGCTCGGTTACGGCCTTGAGTGACCGGCCGTTGAGCAACCCGATACGGCCTGCCAGCGAACCGGCACCGGTACCCTGCCCCACCTTCTTATAGGCGTCGTCAGCCCGCTCGTACAGCTTCCTGAACTCCGCGATGACATCGGTCAACCTGCGCTTGTTCAGGTTGGCTGTTCGGCCGGAGACGGAAGATGAATTGGCTCCGTCACCGATCTGGCCGGCTGCCCGCTCCGACATGGCCCGGAGGCCGTCCATCGAACCGGTAACGCCCTTGACGTCCTTGCCGTTGAGGTTCCCGACGCGGGTATTGACCGACGTGACGTTCTTGCCGGTCGTCTCCGCCGCAGCGGACAGCTTCCGGGCCTCACCGGTCACCAGGTCGAGCTTCGCGTCATTGAGGGACGCGGCCTTCGTGTGGGCCTGGCCGAACTCCCGGGTCACCTCCTTCACGGCGGCCTCGACCTTGTCGGCCTCCTGGCGCAGCGCATCCAAGGAAGCCCGGTTGATATCCGCTATGGCTGTCTGGAGATTCCCCGCCGCCCCCTGGGCCTGACTGGCAGAGCCCTGGACCGAGGCGGAGCCACCGGCTAGCGCGGCCTGGACCTGGCGAAGCGTCTGATCGTTCACGCCCCGCAGCTCCGCGCGCAGCTCCTCCACACGCTCCTCGACGGCTCGGGCCTGGCGCTCCATGTCGGCCAGTTCCCGCCGTCCTCGGGTGAGGTCCGTACGGTCACCGGTCAAGCGGTCCGCGACTCGTTGCCCGACTCCTCGGCGGTCGTTGTCGCCGCGCTGCCGGGCCCGTTCCTCGCGGTAGGCGGTATTCGCCGTCCGTCGCGCTTCCCGGTAGCCCTGCCCGCCTGTGCGTGCCTCCTGGTAGGCGTTGGCACTGGTGTTGACCTGGGACCTGAGTCGCCCTGTGCCTCGGAGGCCCCGGGCCGTGCCCTGGACCAATGCGGCAGCGGGGGAGAGGATTCTCCCGAAAACCCCGATCGTCTTGCCGAGCACCTTGGACAGGAGCCCCACGGCGAGGATGAGCGGGCCCCATTCGACAAGGAAGTCTGCTATGGACTCCCCGACCTGCACGAATTCGTCGTGCTCGCGGGCAAATTCGACGACACTGTTGATCATGTCTGCGAAGTTGTCGACTGCTTCAAAGAACTTTTCCAGGAAGACCGGAACCATCGGCGCGTAATCCCGGGCCATAGTTTGTACCTTGTCGACTAGCCCGTCCTCGTGGGCCCTGCGGGAAACGTTTCCGCGCTCGTCGTACTCGACAACGTCCCGGCCCATAAGCTTCTCGCCCAGGCCCGAGTATTTGAGTGAACCGTCTTCGTCTTCCTCGATGAAGAGATTGCCCAACTCGTAAGTCGCGCGTTCCTTCATTTGCTGGATGCGGCCGGTGATGGTCTCATTCGTCATCGCCTGCGCGTAGCCGACGGAACCGCCTGACTTCTGGTCCCCCTTGTACTTGGTGGGGTCCCAGTAATTGAGCATGCTGTCCATGATGCTCTTACCGGTAATGCCACCGCCCTTTGCGGCTGGAGTCCCCATCACTTTGTACATTTTTTCGGAGTCGGGGAACCCGAGGAGGTGAGCAAGTTCAGCCGCAGGGATACCCGTGGACGCAATAAGCTGCCGCACGTTTTTCGTGGGCGCCCGGTCCATATCCATGATCATGTCCATCGCGTACATAGCGCGAGTGAACTGGTTCGGGTTCAGGTTACCGGCACGGGCCATCGAGTCACCGATAGCCATAATCAGGTCAGTTGCCTGGTCGGCTGCCTTGTCTGCGGCCTTGCCCTTGACTTTCGGATCTTCCGAGAACCACGACTTATCGGAACCAGCGACAGACCTGATGAGCTTCATCTGATATTCGTGCATGACGTCGATCGAGAACGGAGTGTCGATCGCGTAGTTCTGAATACGGTTCATCTGGTCTGCGGACTGGTCCTTGGAAACACCGGAAGCGGAAAGGCCGAGCTGCCCGAGCAGTCGGGCATCAGCGGACTTCACACCGATGGTGGCCAGAGTGGTACCGGCGAGAGCCAGCGGGGCCAGGAACTTGGTTGTGAGGATGTTCCCGGCCTCGTTGATGGACTGGCCGATATTGTCGAACCAGGTCCCTACCCCGCGAAGTTCGCGGCTGATGCCTCGAACTACCTGAGTGGTAGTCGTGGACGTGCCGCTGATCTGTCGGCGTGCGTCGCGCATCTGCGTGCGCAGGTCCCGAAGCTGTGCCTGCTGTGCGGCTATGTCATTGCGGATGCCCTGAGCATGCAGACGCGCATCCCGCTGAATACTGGATATGGCGTCACGCATCTGCCGGGCTGCTGCCTGGGAAAGAAGAATCTGCTGCTTTATGGCGGCCGTTGCCGCGTCGTTGGCTAGCTTCTGTCGGCTGCTCTGCTCTCGTATTTCCTCAAGCCGACGAAGATGCGCGGCGCGTGCCGCGTCGTTCTGCTCTTTCACGGCTAGGAGGCGTACGCGGTCCGCCTCTTTCTGGCGGAGCTGCCTTTCCCGGATCGAGGTAAGAGCCTGCGCGGCCTCGTGCCGCTCCTGAGCCATCCGAAGACGGCTCTCCTTACCGTGCTCGGTAGTACGGTGCTTCTCTGCCTTCTCGGCCTCGCGAGTGGCCGCCACAGCGGCCGTCGCCTTCGCCTTCTCTGCCTTCTCGGTAGCCTTCTTGGCATCCTCAACGGCTTTGATCTTTGCTTTCGCCTCGGCGCGAGTGTCCTTGATGGCCTGCTGAGAAATACGCTTCAGGACCGCCGAAAGGCCTTCAGTGGCCTTCTGCTTGTCCTTCTCCGCCTTGACGTACGTCTTCAGCCGCTTAGCGGCTTCCTTGCCCGCTTCCCGGGTGACGTACTGCTCAGCCCGCTTAAGGGCGGCCTGGGTTTCCCGGGCCTCCTTCTTCGTCGCGGTGGAAGCCTTCTTCGCTTCCTTCTCGACTGCTTCGGAAGTCCCCTTCACTGCCTTGGTGGCAGCGGCCTTGTAAGCCTTGCCCGATGCTGCACCGGCCTGCTCCATGGCGTGGACCAGTTCGGCACGAAGCTCTGTCTTGCTGTCCTGGGGAATCTTGGGGACGACTTCTACATGTCCCGTTCCCACACGGATGGAACCACGGCCTTCAGAAGCCATGAGGGCACCTCCTAAAGGCTGTTCATCGCCTGAAAGAGACTCATGACCTCTTGCGGTGAGGACATTTCAACTTCAGGAGCCGGCTCGTCTTCACCGGGGCGGGGAATTTTCGGGGGAAGGGGTAGATCCTTGGTCTGTGCCGGATCGAAATGCGCTTTGAGAAGCAGATGGTTTGTCAGCTCCAGGGCATCCGACGAGCGGGCCAGGAGATAAGTGGACTCGTCCCACTCTGCTTTCTCGTCGAGCGCCTGGAGGAGGAGACTCCGACCCGGCTTCCTGAGAAGTGCTTTGATGAGCACGCCGATACGCCGGAGAGACAGCCGGCCGCGCCAGAAATCAAGGATGTCTACCTGGAAGAATTCGAGGAGATCGGCCTCAAGCTCGTCCGGGTACTCCTGCATGGCGCGGACGGCTGCGATCAGTTTCCCGCCTCGTCGTCTCCGCCCGCAGTAACAGAGAACTTCTCCAGGAACTCCGGAAGGTCGTCAAGGGTCGGCTCGGTATCGAGATAGGCGGCCCACTGCTGCTTGCCGAGAATGAGCTTCAGAACCTCGACCTCGTCGTCTGTCTCCAGAACGGCCACGGGGTACTTTCCGACAGGGCGGACCGTGAAGGTCACATCCCGATGCTCGAAAACCAGACCCTCGGCCAGGGCCTCCGCCTTCTGGGCGGAAACCTTGTTCGGAGCAGGCTTACGGGAAACGTTCTTCTTGTGCTTCTTCTTATTGGACACAGGCGACTCCTACAGGGCAGAGAAGGGAAAGGGGAAAGGTGGCAGGAAAGGGCTAAGCGGCTGCGATGTCGTCGTTGGTGAAGATGGTTCCGAGATTGCCCTTGAAGTCCAGGGCCTCAAGCGTCAGCTCAAACTTGCCCGGCTCCGTGCGGTTGAGCTGAATAGCTCCCCGGTCGGAAATCATGGCCCGGGTGATCACACACCGGTATCGAATGCCCGCCTGGTTCCAGTCCACGACGAGCGACAGTTCCTTGAGGTCCGGGGTACTGGAAAGGTCCAGCTTGAAAACTCCGGTACCGACCGGCGTCGGGTCCTCCGACATCACCTCAACCCACTGCGCGCCGAAAAAGAGTTCAGTGGTGATCTCGTTAGTCTCAAGCAGAACTGCTTTGATGGAGAAGCTAGCCCCGGTGACGCTGTAAAGAACTGGCACTGCGGATTGCCAAGCGTTTACCGGCTGCGTCTCGATAGCGGGGGTCAGGGTCACCCCGGACTCGTCGGCATAACCGAGGGCCTTGTAGCCGGTCGGTGGGGTATCGGGATCGCCTAGGCCTGTCGGAACGGTGGTGCCGCCGGAAGCCCCCTCGACAGGAGCGGGCGCAATGTAGAGCGCACCGTTAGGAGCGAAACGGATTTTCTTGGCGTCGTTCGCCATGCAGCCTCCAAAAGGGCATAAAAAAAGGCCCCGCGGCGGGGGCCTGGAGAAGTAGGTGGGACGGCTAGCCGGCCGCGAAGAAGACGGATAGCTCTCCGCCGTAAACGTGCTCGCGAGAGGTCTTGTCGGGGTAGTACGTGGGGAACTGAATGTCCTCAACGTCGAGCACCAGGGCCCCGTCTACCGTCTTGTTCGGCAGGACCTCTAGCAGTGCTTCCCGAACCGTCAGAGCGAGATCGATGCACGCTTTACGGTCGAGGCTGTACACGTCGTATTCGATATCCACACGGTCCATACGGTCCCGGACCATCCGGAAACCACCGGATGGTTCCAGGTACACGGTGGTATCGCCGTGCGTGTGGTTGGTGAGATCGCCCTTCGGAGCTGTGCCAGGAATACCGGGCTGAGCCCGGAGGAAGGCGACGAGGAAGTCAATCGGGTCTATGCGCACTCACACCCTCGCCTTCAACAGGGCACCCTTCAGGAAGCGCCTGCCGGGGTGCCGTCTACCGGCACGGTCCCGAAAGCCCTGGTGGGTGAGCATGGCGTGACGTACGCGGGGGTCGGCCTCGGTAATAACCGCGCCGTACCAGCCGCCTGCATCCATGTGCATGGCGGAGACGATGTTGTTCCGGATCGAGGTCCACGACGTTCGGCGGCCGGTCCGGCGTCCGGCGTTCTCGCGGCGCGGGGCGTCGCCCTTGGCGTACGCCTCGATGCGTGCCACCGCCCCGAGAAGGAGACGTTGTGTTCCGGGAAGGCCGAACACCTCCCTCTCCCAGCCGGCTCGGAAGGTCATACGTGCCTTGGGGGCAGTCACTTGATCGCCCTCCAGGCCGTAATGCGGGTGTGCCGCCGTGAGGTCTGGAGGAGCCGCTTCGGCTCCCCATCGACCTCGTACGAATGGCCCCGGACTGTCAGGCGGTCTGCGGGCCCCACAACCGCAGCCAGGGGCAGGAACACAGTCACGCGCTCTGTCACGGAGTCCCGAGAAGGCGTGAAGGACTCAAAGCTCTTGTCCGGCTGGACCGAGCCCGACCCGGACCAGACCTTGACGGCCTGGCCCCAGTCGGGGCGGGACGTGTAGGCGTTCTCCTCGCGGGGGGCCCGCCAGACTTCCACCGGTTCAGTGCCGGAGTACATGAGGCCCCCTTAGATCGAGGGCGGGCGTCTCGCGCCGAACGGTCAGGGTGCCCGCTGCCATGCGCTTGTACGGCCGCAAAGCGAGCCGAGTGGCGGGGGAGAGGGAGAGACCGGAGCCCGGGTCAGCGAAATGGATCTCGACCTCTCCCACCCGCTCCGACTCGGCCCCGGGGGTGAGGCCGAGCCAGCGCAGCACCTCCGCGCAGACGATCCCGGTGAGGGAGGCCGGAACGCGTTCGTACCCCCAGGAGCCCGACACGGCAACGAGCTGCTGGCCCCAACCCGAATCCCGCAGGAGCCGCCCCCGCTGCATCGTCCAGTCGATGACCTCCTGGCCGTCGACCGAGACGGCCGAGACCAGGAGAGCCGTCGTGTACCGGGAGGGGATCGGCAGGACCGCACTGTCAGACGGGTAGAGACTCAAGGTCTCTCCCGTCCTCCGGTACAGGTCCCGTCCGCAGTAGTCCTCTATCAGCCCTGTGGCGTCCGTGATGAACGCCTCGATGCGGGGAAGGGCTTCATCGGGGATCGGCTCTGCCGACCGGAGGACCACATCGTGAGCGGTAGCCAGAGCCATGAAACCCCCTATCAGCCACCCGCAGGGGCGGTCTCCGTGATGCTGATCTTGAGACCCCTCACGAATTTCTCACCAATGGCCGTACCCCGGACGGAATAGTCAGGGTCCTCCGCAACAGTGGAAAGGCCGTACATGGTGTCAAGACCGATGGTGTCCGCTTTCCGGCCGTAGTCGTAATCGATCAGCATTCGGGTTGCGATACCGTTGATGTTCTGAATGCTTCCCTGGACTGCACCCATCGGGATAGCCGGGCAAGCGCTGACCAGAAGCATGGCGCTCTTGTGGAAGAGGTAGGCCTCCAGCCCAAACGAGTTATGAATGACGATGTCGAAACCGTAAATGCGGCCGATGATCGCCCGACGTAGCGCGTTCGTGTCGCCGCTATAATCGACCGCCACGAACTCGGGATCTTTCAGAAGGATGGCCTCAACCTCGGGACCGGCAATGAGATACCGCTCCGAAGTCGGAACCTGCGCCAGGTTCATAGCCATTCGTGCGTCAACGAGAGCAGCCCGGAGGGCAAGAGCACGCGCCGACATGTTCGCGGCCGTACCGTCCGCAGCCGGAATGGAAACTGCTACGTCGCCACCAACGGCCTTCTGCTGAGCGGCCGTAAGGCCGGATCGGGTGATGTTGGCCTTGATGAAGGCGGCCGTGGTGTCATCAAAATACTCGGCAAAACCCCGAGTCAATTTAGTCAGAACCTGCGCACCGAACTGACGCAGATCGAAGGCGATCTGCTCCATGCTCAGAACGGTCGAGTTCTGAGCGAGCGTCGAAAGCTGAACCGCGAAACGGGACTCGTTGATGAATCCCTGGGGAGCTAGCCGGGGGTCAGCCGGCAGAGGGCGATCCGAAGCGGCAGCAAGTCGGTTCTTGTCGCCGGTGATCGGATTCTTGATGGGCGCGGTAATACCCGCAGCCTGCACCGGAATGCCCCGGCTCTCCCGGTTGACGTTGATTACGTCACCGAGGCCGCCCGTAAAGCTGAGTTCCGAGTACCGTGCGGGAAGGCCGCCCAGTGTGAGCTGCCGGTCAAGGAGACCGAGGGCCGCGATCGTTACCTGTCGCGGGTTGAGGTTGAAGTGGTGGGTGGTTAGTGGCAAAAGCGCTCCAGGGCATAAGAAAGCCCCCCGTGGGGGGATCTTTCGCGCGCTATGGAGCTGCTAAAAACCCCTCTACAGAGGGCAAGACAAGTAGAGGGTTGAAGGGGGGCTAGATGAAGGACTTGCCCGCAATCAGGTCGGCAAGTTCAGTCGGGTCCATTGAGGTAATGTCGTTACCGGACTGGTGATGTCCCACTCCGTTGAGCTGGGGGAATGCCTCGCCCTTCGGGGCGTTCTGCTTCAGCGATGCAATGAACGCGCCGACTTTTTCGGCGTTTGCTTCGCCGTCGTCACCGAGGAACTGGGAGAGGTCCAGATAATCCGTGGGTGCCTCCACACCGGCCTTGGACGCCTGGACGCGGATCTCGGCCTTTGCGAGTCGGGCACCGACTTCAGACATGGTCGCCTTACGGGCCTCCGCTCGGGCGTCGTCGAGAGCCTTTTCCTGGTCGGTCATCTGCGCCTTGCGCAGCTCCTCCAGCTCCTTGGAAGCAGCCCGCCACTTCCGCTCGTTCTCGCGGGAAAGGGCCTTCCACTTCTCCTCACCGGAGTCGGAGGGAGGCGGGGCCGGCTGGGAGCCTGATGGATTGGTCTCGGTCTGGTCTGCGGGAACAGATTCAGTCAAATTGATTCCATTTCGGAAGGACGCACCATTCCGGCACGTCAGTGACTAGGTTCGTAAATCTTGCGATTCGCATTCCCCGAGTTGCCCTGTGGCGGTTTCGGTTTCACGTCACCTGGGACAGCGGGACCAGCCGTTTGCGGCTGCGGCCCCAGCTTCTGAACCTCGGCCGCTGCCTTGGCGTCCTCCACCCGCATCTTCCGGAAGGAGGAGATTTGTGCTGCGGAGAAGCCAGCCGACGACCAAAGGAACTCTCGCGGGACGTCGAGCTGTGCCAACTTGAGAAGCGCGTCAACGTGTTGTGCCTCGGTGCGGTACTCCGGATCGCGCCACATGGTTTCCATGGTGTAGGCATTTCGCCTGGAGTCACCAAGGACCGCGAAGCACAAACGGACAACGCGTTCCCATGATTCACCGAAGTGCAACATGCGCTCTTTCACCTTGGCCACCAATCCGGCCTCGGCAGAGATAAGGGACTCCCCGGATGGCGAAGCGCCCCCATTGACCAGAAAATAATGGAGCGGGAGCCGGGAAAGGCTGGCCATGTGCTGTACCAGCATGGACACGAGAGTCACGTAATTCTTGAGGTCGGCCGCCTCGAAGGAGCCGAACTTGACTAGGTCGCTCTCGGCCTGGAGGAGTTTGTCAGCGGCAACGGAGAAGGGTTCTACCGGATTGCCGTGCTCGTCCTCGACGATTTCCAACCCAGTTACCCACCTTTGTGGGAACGCCGCCGTTTCAGACGCAGTGAGCGCGTCAGTGACCGTCTTATTGATCGCGTCCTGAATGGGGATGACGTTATGCAGGTCGGAGACGGCAGGCCGGCCGAGCCGGGCCCGGTTATGGAAAGGCACCACGGGTACGACCCCCAGGGGGTTCTTCTGTACCGTGCCGTTCTCCCAGTCGGTTGTACCGGCTGAGACCTCGTAGACGTACTTCTCGGTCCACAGAGTCGATATCTGACGGCCCCACGCATCCTGGATGAAAAGGGCCGCAGCCTGAATCTCTGTCAGAGAACCGGTCTTGTACTGCACGACCATCTGTTCCCCGGAGTACGGGGTTATGGTCGGGCGGCCCTCGGCGTCTGCCCATACCAGTACGTAGGACGTACCAGCCACCATGGCGTCGAGGTGCACCGAGGAGGAGAAGGCATCCATGGAATTGCGCTGCCAGAACTCTCGAACGTCTTTGTCGCTTCCCTCATGATCAGGTAGGCGGAAGGAGTCCACATTCATTCGCTCGTTAGCAGAGTCAATGATCATGCCGCAAAAGTTGTCGCGCCACTGCGCGAAAACGTCATGAAACGCGGTTTTGTAGCGGGGCTGGGCGAACGCTAGCTTTTGCTGTTCGCCCTCGTAGTAGTTGCCGTAGACCAGCGTGGGGGAGCCTGGTCCCGGCATTTTGCCGTACAGGTAGGAAAGCCACTCGGCGGGTTTCGACGGTTCGCCTATGAAGGCGGTATGGCCGTTGGGGGGTACGATCAAATAGAACCTCGCAGTTAGAAACCGACTACGCGGCTCCTTCGGATTTTGAGACGGCCATCGGCAATTGCGTCAGCTCGGGCCTCCAGAGCGAGAACGGCACAGACCGCGAGGTCAATGCGCCTTTTCGATCTCGGGCTGTCCTTCTGGATGAGGATTCCTTGGGAAACTTCACGGGTGACGGCATTCAGCACGTGCCGGCTGAGACGTTCATCGCCCTCGTGGGAAAGGTCCTTGACCATGACGGCCGTACGGAAGCGTTCAACGGCCTGCGTCATCCTGGTGGGCTTGTTGGTCCAATACTCGAATACGCGATCGTCGCCGTGCTCGATAGCCCACCGGCCGATAGCCTCTTGGAAATACGGCGGGTCGCAATACATCCACTCGACGCGGTACGTCGCGAACATCCGATGTACAGCAGCCTCAACGGCGAGAACATCAACTTCCCAGTCGATGCCTGAATGTTTCGGCTTCTCCCACACGTCGATCACGAATAGCTTGGCGTCACGCAATCTGACGCCGACAATGCCTGTCGCGTCGTTGCGGATACTCCCATCGAAACCGCAGGCGATCTGATCGCCGGGCCTGATGGGATCGGTGTCGGAGAAGCAGGAATCCCATTCGGCCTTGACCATCCAGCCGTCGCTAGACTCCGCAATCTGATTGAAGAAGAAGCGGCAATACGTGCTGTCCGGAGTGGTCCGGTCATGGAGAATCGTTCGGGTCAGCCCGTCGATATCCGCCCATGAGGCATCGCCGTAGGCCTCCACCAATGCGGCCCGGACAGCCGCCTCATCACGCATATCGTCAACGTCGATGGAGCCTTCAAGGCAGTCGTAAAGCCAGAACCCTTGCGTGATCATCTCGGATTCGTGGATGATCTGCGCTACGGAGTCCTCGTTGGGGTTGTAAGCATTGGTGGTACTGACCCACCTGGACCCCGCCTTGGTGGTCTTCTCGATATTCCGCTTCAAGGTCTGGAAGAACTCCGGGCCCCCATTGCTGGAAACCCAGTGATGGCATTCGTCCATAAGGCAAAACGATGGCCGGTTGCCCTCGTTGGTTCTGCCCGCGGTTGCCTTTGGCTTGATGCTTCCAGGCTTACCGCTCTTGAACTGGATGATGGATTTGCCGATATCCAACCCGTAGACCTTCTCGGCCGGACTCTCGGAAAGCATCCCGCGAATCATGTCTAGGGTCTGGTCCGTCTGATCGAGGGCCGTTGCCCCGACCTGCACCACCGGCAGCGGCACGGACTTTCCGACAGGAAGCCCGAAGGCGTTGAAATGGCTGAACCGGCAGGGCCCCAGGAATTCGACAATCGCCAGGGCCGCGAGCAAAGGAGTCTTGCTAAGCCCCAGCCTTTCGCTCGTCGGAGCGTCGCGGCTGAGTAGGTCCACCCCCCATCGGGGCGGATCGCGTAGAACCACAAAACAAAGCGGAGCTGTTCCGGCGTGAATGTCCAGGGTTCGCCGGCTCGATCGCCGTCCGGCTGAACAATGTACGTCTGGGCCCAACGGATGATTGAGTAGCCCAGGGTCTCGGTAGGCCTCGGTACCCCTGCGGGCAGATTACCTGTCTGCAAGGGCTTCACCTACCTATTCATTTGCCTCCGAGCAGCTTGTAAAGCTCCTCGTCCATGTCCATGCCTGACGGCTCCGCAGGATCTTCCTCGGCCTCGTCGGTATCCTCGAACTTCATGCGGAGGCGATTACGGTCCTCGACCGTCGAGCCCCATTTAGCGGTTCTCTGCCGGATCTCGCTCGCTTGTTTCAGGTCACCCTGATACAGGGCATCAACCAGACGTGCGGTGATTTCCAGCTCAAGCCAGTCGGTCTCAGTCCATTCCGCTGTCTGCGGTGCCTGGCTCCACATGAGCCAAAACCTTTTCGCCCCGGCGGTTTTCAGAGAAAGGCCCGTGGGCGCCTGCCGTGGAGCTTTCGGTTCCCGGGACAGTTCCCGGGCGTGCGAGTGAACGTTTCTGCGCGCTGCATTCGGGCTCGGCTGCGGCCCACGAGTCATAGACGTGGCACCTCCAGGCCCTCGATGAGGGGGTAGAGGTCACGCAGCTCCTCCAGCTCGGTGGCGGCGTCCTGCCGCCAGTGCCGGACCTGCGCGGCCCGGCCTGGCTGGGAGGTGTGCCGCAGTCGCGGCCCTGCCTCCTGGTCGTCGTCGTGCACTCGTCCCCCGATGAACGTCTCCGTCGCGTTGATGTGTGGCCCCGCAGGGCCTCTTGGGTAGTCCGGGTGACAGGTCTCGAACCTGTGGCCTCACGCTCCCAAAGCGCGTGCTCTACCAACTGAGCTACACCCGAATGTGTCCGCCGAGAGCGGCGGACGTATGCACGTGCCTAAGCAGGCTGGCTGATGTGTGCGCTGCCGGATTCGAACCGGCGTTACCCCCTCTCCGGGGGAGTCCTGGGCCGCTAGACGAAGCGCACCGCTCATCCGTCCTCTGATCAGGAGGAGGTTCAGAGCACTCCAGGAGCTACCTGGATGGCATGGGGGACAGGATTCGAACCTGCGACATCCGGCTTTGGAGACCGGCGCTCTGCCCGAACTGAGCTACACCCATATACGTGATTCCACTCGGACTCGAACCGAGGACCGTGGGATTAAAAGTCCCTCGCTCTACCAACTGAGCTATGGAATCTCTTTCGCGCTCCACGGCGCGGATTGTGCCCCCGTCCGGAGTCGAACCGGGATTACACCTCGAAGCCAGGGCTTCTACATGTGCGGCTTGCCATTAGCCGAAGCGGGCCTGTCGTGGTCTGTGGCCTCATCCTCTTAGCCACGCGGGTACCCCGTCCTGCACCTGCGGTACCTGTCCGATCCTCACCGGGTTCGGTCCCGGACTGTCTTCGCCCTGTGGCACGGCTGACACAGCACCTGAGCGTTGTCGAGCGTCGAGGTACCGCCCCGCGACACGGGAACGATGTGATCGACCTCCAGGCGCTCACCGGCACCACAGGCCTGGCAGGCGAAGCGAGCCAAAACCAGGGCGCGCGGTCTGATTCGTCGTTCCCAGTCACTACTACGTGTCGAGTTCCGAGCACTCTTCGTAGACCACGGTTTCGGAGCTGGTGGAGCGTGCCGTCCGCATCGGCCGGAACGGACGGTACGAGCGGTACAGCCCCGGACGTAGCAAACCGAAGCGGCTCTAGGCACAGTGCACCCCCGATGCCGTTCCGTGATGAGACACCGGCCAGCCGTAAGGGCTCGGGCCGGAATCGTGAAGGAGTGTGTCCCTGGGGGGTGACGTTCTGGCCCCAGGGATCAGATTTGATGACAGCTCGTCAGGTGGTCCGTTTTCCGGGATGTACTCCGACCGGGTTAGTCCTCGGCCCCCAGCAGGGGAGCCGGCTGACGGCTGCTGGTAAGTTCTCCTTGAACTCCCCTACAGGTAGAAGGAGTTCATGTTTATGTCTCCTCTCTTACTCTCACTTATTACGTAGGTGTCCGATCCGCCAAGATCGGACAGATGAGTAACATATGAGACACAGGTCACAGATAGCCCTGTGCAGAAGGTGTGAAGGCTCGTTGTGCGCAGAACGGATCTGCCCGTACCGTCCGGGCAGTGCGGAGTAATGGGGGCCTCGTGGGTGGATTGCCAGAAGATGATCTGGAGCTTCGGAAGATCCTTCTCCAGGAGCCGGACTACACCAAGATCGCTACCCGCTTCGGCGTCACGCGTCAGGCCGTGAGCTACCGGGCCCTGAACATGAACATGTATCTCCGGGGGCCCAAGGCTGAGGCCCTGGCCCTCCTTCCCTGGGACATCAGCGAGAACCCGCACCGGGCCGATCTGATTCGGGACTCCATCTTCCGTGGCCTGCGCAGGCTGGTGCAGGTGCGCCTTCGGGAAAAGGAGCCCGACCGGTACGCGAAGGCGTTCGTACGCCACGTGGTGGAAGGCGAAGTTGCCCACCTGGAGCCGGACGGCAACCGCCTCACCTATCTGCCCCGCCTGCCGTCAGACGGCGGCCTCGTCGTCCGGTGGCCCGAGGAGTCGGCCCCTCCCACACCCGAGCAGCTTCAACTGCTGGTGTGCCCGGAGGGCAGGGAACTGGACGCCTTCCTGGCGTGACCAGGGGTTCGACCCATTGAGAGGGCCTGGACGTAGATACGTCCGGGCCCTCTTGGGTTGTACCGATACGGACATCTGATGTCGGTGACCTATGTCACCCAATAACGGAGTGCGGGACTCCACTAGCCGGAGGCTAAAGTCGGAAACAGGACGCACGGCTGGATTTGGCTGCTGCTGAGACAGGGGGGCGGTAGCCATGATCACGATGGGATGCACGGCGGCGGAAGTGCGCTGGACGGCTGCGGGCCTTCTCGCCCTCATCCGGGAAACGCCGGTACGGAGCCACCGCCGGATCTATGTCTCGGAGTCACTGGTGATCGACTGCGTGTCGAGCGCGTTCGGCTCGTACTACCTGGTGATGGCCGGAGACAAGGAACTGGACCCCGACGACGGCCCGGCCCTGGCTTCGTTGTCCGCAAGCCTTGGGGGCGACTGGACCGACCGCATAGTTGAGGAAGAGCCTCATTTCCACACCAGCTCACGTCTTCCCGGCTGTGCCGCGTACACCATGTTTGTGATACACCCTGACCGACCCAAGGAGGTGCAACCTGAGAGGAACATCTGTGACTGTCCCTGACCGAATAGCGAACATGACCCGGTCGGTAAGCCAAGCGGAACAGTATGGGAAGTGCGGTGAGCAGTACCGGCTGCGGCGTGTTGCGAGAGTGACGCCCCGGCCGGCTGCGTGGTCAAATCAAGGAACGGCGTTCCACGAATCGTGTGAGGCATTCGAGCGCTCGGGCCGGAAGATGTCTTCCGAGGAAGCCGTCGAGCTTTACTCGACTACGTACACCGCCCTTACGAACGAGGCGCTGGACAAGGAAAGCAACCTCGCGCGCTGGATGACCGCCGGGAACGTGGACGGCGAGACGGACATGGTCAACCGGCATACGCTGGGCCGCTCGCAGGTAGCCCGCTACGTCGAATGGGCTCGGGAAACCGGGCCCGTGATCTGGAAGGCTCCTGACGGGACTCCCGGGTTGGAGCTGCACGTAGAGGCGGAGATCGGTGGTGTCCCGGTCCAGGGGTACATCGACCAGCTGACGGAGGAGCCTGACGACTCGGTACGGGTGCGGGACCTGAAGACCGGTTCAACCCGGTCGAAACTCCAGCTTAAGACGTACACCATCCTGACCAGGAAGGTGCTCAATGTCGAGGTCAAAAGAGCCGACTGGTACATGGGCAAGACCGGTGGACTATCGAGAGCGCTTGATGTATCAACGGTGCGAGAGGAAGAGGTGGGAGAAGTGTTCGCTGCCATGGATGCAGGGGTGAAGGCCGGGAACTTCCCTGCCCGACCGGGGTGGGGCTGTCGATTCTGTGACGTCTCGCATGCCTGCGCTTTTTCATGACTTCCCACTTGTCAGTAGGGAAGAGGTGGTGTAGAAATCGAGACCCGGGCAACCTGGCCCGCTTTTTTTATCCGCAAGCACTTGTCAGTTGGGAAGGGGGTGTGCGATGTTCTCGCTAACGCAGTCGGCTCACATTCGAGGGGCGGCAGGGGAGCCTATCCCCACGCCGTACGCGGCACTCCAAAGGATGGAAGTTGATTTCAGGCGCGGGGAGCTGTCCCTAGCGGTAGCCGGCCCCGGCACCGGGAAAAGTCTCTTCGCGGCTTTCCTGGCGATGCACGGCAACATCCCTGTCCTGTATTTCTCCGCAGACTCCACGGCAGCCACGCAGGTAGCCCGCTGTACATCCATGATCACGGGCACCGACGTCAAGACCGTAAAGAACGCACTGCTGGACGACGCCTTCGGAGACTACGAAAAGGCGTTGGGAGACCGGTGGTGGGTCCGGTTCAACTTTTCCGCGCGGCCCTCGCCGGACGAGATCGAATCTACGCTGCTGTGCTACCTGGAAATCTTCGGATGCTTTCCGCATCTTCTCGTGGTAGACAACGTGACCAACGTTGATACCGGTGGGGCGGGCGACGCCGAAAGCTATAGCTTCGGGCTGGAAAGCCTGTGTGAATACCTTTCGGACATGGCCCGAGAAACCGGGGCGCATGTGCTAGGGCTTCACCACACGACCGGTGAGCATTCCGACGGGCTGAAGCCTATTCCGTTGAGTGGGGTGAAAGGGAAGATCGCCAGAGTTCCGGCCCTGGTGGTTACCCTGCACAAGGAGATTGACGGAATGGACAGCCGGATCTTGAATATCTCCCCTGTGAAGAACAGAGAGGGATTCGAGGACTCGTCAGGAGAGACATTCGTGAGCTACCGGCTGAACCGCAGCAATCTCAGATTGGAGGAGATCGGGGATGACCTTATGGCTTACGCGGCTTAGCGCGAGAACGACGTAGACAGACGACAGCAGGAGTGAGGGGCGGATCATGATCCAGGCAACGCAGGAGCGCATTCACCGAGGCGGATTCACCGCGACGCGCGTATTCGGCTGGGAACTTCCCGACCGGTTCCCCAGTGTCAGCTTCAATGAGACACAGCTCGAAAGCGCCGCCATCATCATCGAGATTCCTGCCGCCCGAGGCCTCCGCCTCTCCTCTCTGTCGAAGGTCATCCTCGGTGCGGCAAAGGGCGGCATCAAGACGGCCGTAGTAACCTGCCGAGGCGAAAAGCTCATAACCTCGCTCGACATGCTCACTCTCTGGCTCAACGTCGAAGAGATGGCAGAACTCCGGTCCTTGCTCATCCAGGAGACCAAGGAGCGCCGAGAGGGGTAAATGCCCAAACCTAGAACCGGATACAGGGAATGCGCTCGGTGTGGTAAGAATCGTGCCGAGCGCTTCTTTGTGTCCACACGGGGAAGAATCTGCGGGACCTGCCGCAAGGCGAAACGCCGAGCAGCATCCCGAAGCACACATCTACAGGCCACCTATGGGCTATCAGTCGAGGACTACGAACGGCTCCTCGCTTACCAGGGTGGCCGTTGTGCTATCTGCCGCGAAAAGCGGCGCACCAACCTGGCCGTGGATCACTGCCACAAGACGGAGGCCGTGCGCGGCCTCCTCTGCGCCCGGTGCAATGGGCAGCTTCTAGCACGGGGGTCTAGAGACCGCCCTGACGTACTGCGCCGGGCTGCTGACTACCTAGAGGACTATCCGGCCTGGAAAGTCCTCGGACCTCGATACACCAACGCGAAGGATCACCATGACGATTAAGGCCGAGCTGACCAAGCAGACCCGAGTTGAGGAGACCGTCACGCTGACGATTTCCAAGGAAGCCGCAGAAGTGCTGACGGCCATCTTCGTGAAGGTCTCCGGTAGCCGTGAGGGCTCCTACCGCCGCTACACGGAAGAGATGTACACGGCCCTCGTCAATGCGGGCGTGAAGGGCTACAGCAACCTCGGGGGCGGCGTCCACCACGCCTATGAGCGCCTGGAGGGCGGAATCAGTTTCCGAGCCGGCTTCGGTGACAAGGGGAAGCCGAAGACCGCCCCGCGGAATCTCTACTCCTTCTAGTGAGAGAGGAAGCTCGTCACTCGACGAGCAGCCGCGAATACCGGGGGAGCCGAAAGACATGGCTCGACGCATTCCGGAAGTACGAGTTCCCAGTAGAGATCCGTCAGGCCGAGCCGGAAAAGCCGAGACAGGCAGATGAGCGAGCGCGAGCCTAAGCCATCGGTTGCAGACGCCCTCAAGTTCTTCTACGGGGTGCAGGTAAACGCGGAGCGGAGGGGGTGGCAGAAATTCTGTTGCCCCCTCCACGCTGACTCGTCACCGAGCGCATCGGTTAACTGCGAGTTCGGCCGGTGGTCCTGCTTCGTTTGCAACCTGTCAGAAGATTCCTACGCGATTGTCATGAGGGAGCTGAACTGTGGCTTCCTTGAAGCCAAAGAATTTGCACATCAGCGGTTCCGTGGAGGCGGCGAGGGCCTACCACGAGATGTACCCGGGGAGCCCGGCGGAGTCCTACGTAGTGGCCCGGGGCCTCGGAGAAGTAGCCGGAAGATTCGGACTGGGATACGTCCGTTCGGCTCTACCTGGTCATGATAAATACGCGGGCTACCTGGCCATCCCGTACATGCGTCCGGCCGGTGGCGCCCACGGCGTCGCCACTGTCCGATTCCGCTGTATCGCAGACGCTTGCGTGAAGTCACCCGAGGGCCGCTATTACTTCCAACTGGGGGAGAAAGAGCGGCACGACCATAAGGGCGGGAAGTACATGACGCTGGGCGGCGATCCGCCCCGTCTGTTCAATACCACCGCGCTCATTAGGCCGAGTCCCTTCGTTGTCCTCGTCGAGGGCGAATTCGACACGATGACATGGGACCTGATCGGGGTACCCGCTGCGGGCGTTCCCGGAACAGGGTCCTGGCGTAATTACTGGCATCACGCCTTCCGTGGTTACGGCACGGTCTATCTCCTGGCAGAGGACGACCCCGGAGAGAACTTTATGGATGACCTGGCGTCCAAAATGCCGAACGGCCGAGTCATGCGGATGAAGGACGACATGGACAGCAATCAAATCTTCCTCGCGGAGGGCACGCGAGGACTCAAGGAGAGGTTGAAGCTCTGACGTACAAGAGGGGCACTCGCGTGGTCATAACCGCGCCAGTCCGTTTCCCGAAGCACGCAATGGCCGGAAGTACCGGCACGATCTCCGACATCGACTTTTCCGAGCCCTTCCCGTACGGAGTGCGTCTCAGTAGCGGCCTTCTCCGCAGGTTCCTGGCCTCGGAGATGCGACCGGCGGAATCCCTTCCCGACCCTGTGAACGAGCCGGGCCACTACAAGCTCCCCAATGGCGTAGAGGTCATCGACATCACCGAAACCCTCAACTTCAACCGGGGCAACGCGATCAAGTACCTCTACCGAGCCGGCCGGAAGAAGTCGGCTCCAGAGATCCAGGATCTCGAAAAAGCGCTCTGGTACGTCACCCGAGAAATCCAGCGACTCAAGGAGGAGACAAGGAGTGTCTGACGCCCCGGCGAACGCCACGCAAGTTGACCCGGCCTCCATCACGGACGAGAAGGTCATGAAGACCCTCAAGGACGTGGTGGCCGCGAACCCGGACCGGATCTACGAAGCCCCTGAGCATCAGCTTGCCGACGATCCCAGCTCCTGTTTCTACGTGCACACCGACGACCTGACGGGTGACCCCGTCTCCCCGGGGTGCCTCGTCGGCCAGGTGCTCAACCGCCTCGGGCTGTCCCTGGACCGCCTCACGGAGCTGGAGGGGCACGACGCCTATCAGGCCGTGGCCGCCCTCGGCCTGCCCCTGTCGGACCGGACCGTTGAAGCTCTCGGCCAGGTCCAGCACGTTCAGGACAGCGGGCAGACCTGGGGCGAGGCTTACGCCCGCAGCGTGGGGGAGGGCATTTGAAGCGGATCGTTGTCGTCTCAGACACACAGATTCCCTACCACCACCCCAAGTACCTGAGAAACGTCCTCGACTTCATCGGGGACTATCAGCCCGATGCCGCATTCCAGATTGGTGACCTCAACGACTACGACACTCCGTCGCGTTGGTCGGTCGGTACTCGGCACGAATACCGGCAGGCGGTGAAGAAGGATTCGGAGACGACGAAGCGGGTTTTCTGGGAACCGCTACGAAGTCGCTACTCCGGGCCCTTCGGAGTTCTGGAAGGGAACCACGACCTCCGGCCCCGAACGTACCTTGCGGGCCAGTCGCCGGCTCTCGGTGAGTACGCCGACGATTTCCACTTTTCCAAGCTTCTGGATTTCGATGGTTTCGGTATTGACCTTGTGCCCCCCTTTCACAAGGTGGGTCCGGACACCGTCCTCATGCACGGGCACGAGATCAAGGGACTTTCCCAGGTGGCCGGAAGGACCGCCTTCCAGCACGCCACGAAGGCAGCCGTCAATGTCGTCATGGGCCACACACACCGGCTCGGAGTCATGCGCGGCGGAATGGGCTACGAGGGAGGAAACCGTACGGTTCGCTGGGGGTTCGAAGTCGGCAACCTGATGCACCCAGCCAAGGCAAGCTATCTGGGGTCCGGGGGCGTCGCCAATTGGCAATCCGGATTCGGAATCCTCTACGTCGGAAAGTCCCACGTGGCTCCCGTTCCCGTCGATATCGCCCGGGACGGCTCTTTCATCGTGGAGGGCGTCACCTACGGAAAGTCTGCCCGAGGAAAGGGCGGACGTTTCACTAAGAAGGTGGTCCATGGTTGATCTTGACTGGGGTTACCTCAGCAATCTCGCAGACCGGGCAGCCGCCTCTATCTCCTCCAGCTGGGCGATCGTAGAGAAGGACGATGTCAAGCAGGAAATTCTCAAGCATGCTTACGAGAATCGCCCCGTCATTGAGCGCCACTACGGCGACGAGATGATGATCTGGAGCATCTTCAAGAAGGCGGGAACGCAATACGCGTCCCGTGAACGCGATGCACGGGACGTAACAGACGGACGGTATTACTACACGCCGGACGAAGTTCGTATCGCGATCGAGAGCTTCTTTCTCAGTGACGACGAACTAGGACAGATGATGGGGCGCGGCGACGACCTTCTAGGGTGCCGCGTCACGGACAACCTGATTTCCGCCCGACTGGATGCAGCTGTATCCCTTCCACGTCTTCCCCAGCGGCAGAGAGCGCTGATCCACCGCCGGTATATCGAAGGCCTACCACCCGAGAACGACACCGAGCGTCGCGCAGCACACAGGGCCCTGGACGCGCTAGCCCGGCAGATGAACCGGGACACCCGCAAGACCTGATTTCCACCCAACCGAAGGGAGCCAGTTTGAGTTTCCCCAATCCGTTCGACGGCCCGTCCCCCTGGGGCGAGACCGCAAAAGAGGAGAGCACGCCTATGCCCGTTGACACCCCGACCAATGTTGCTGCACCTAATCCGTTCATGATTGGCATCACCCTCAAGGCGGCAGCCGGCTTTGATGCCGCATGGCTCACCCCTCGCGTATATGGGTCGACCGGCGAGGAAGTCGCGAAGCGGGTTCTCGAACTCGTCAAGGCTCTAGCGGACAACGGGGTCATCGACGTAGTCAGCAGCGCATCAGTCAAGATGCGCGAATCCCACAAGCCCATGACCGGGGACGCGGCCCCGAAGAAGTTCGAGTACGGCCGAGTCGTCACCAAGGGCGGCGGTGGCTCTGCGTCCGCAGGTGCCCCTTCTGGCGACGACTGCCCCCACGGCCGAAAGCTCGTCGACAAGGGCGCGTGGGCCGCCATGTTCTGCCAGGCACCCGACAAGTCGGGCCAGTGCGAGCCCCTTTGGCGGCAGAACGACGGCACGTTCAAGGCCAAGTAGCCGGTATTCCAGGGGCGGGGCCGAGCCCCAGCCGGCCCCGCCCCCGTTCCGCCATTCCCTTTTCGTCGCCACACCGAAAGAGGTCCCTTTATGGACGTACTGAACTACGCGGCTCACGCCCTGATCGGCGGAGCCTGCGGGTACACAATCGTCGCCCTTGCTGACTACATCTGGACCCGGTGGCGCTGATCCCGCATAGCTAGCGCCTAGGAGTACATGAAGAATCTCCGATACCGGATCAGGGGACAGCCAGTCCATATCCGAGTCGCGGAGACCGCTGACGACCTCGATCAGTTCCGCGACTTCATCAACAGTAATCCGGTCCTAGGGTTCGACACAGAAACCACCGGACTGTCGTGGTGGGAGGCCCGCAACAACGGGCCCTTCCGCCTGAGACTCGCACAATTCGGCAACAGTAAAGAATCGTGGATCGTACCTGTAGAACACGGCCCCGTTTTCGCTGATGCTGTAGCGGAAGCCCTCCGGGATGCCGAATACCTCATCGCGCATAACGCAACGTTCGACCTTCACGTTGCTGAAGAATGCCTAGGCATTCCGATGGAGGAACTAGCGCCGAAAGTCTGGTGCACCCAGAAGCTTGCCCACCTCGTTGACCCGAGAGAAGCGAAAGAGGGCGGGGCAGGCGGGAAGCTAGAAGAGTGCGTAAAGAAGTACATTGATGCCCGCACGGCCGACGAGGTCAAGGGCTCAATGACCGAGATAGCCAAACGATACAAGGTCAAGAAGGAGGATATTTGGTCCACGGTTGAACTGTTCGATGAAGAGTTCCTGCTCTACGCCGGAATGGACCCTGTACTTGCCTACCGACTGTTCTTCATCCTGTACCCACTTGTCCCGGGACGCACAAAAGCAGCCGGGCTCATGCAATGGGAAAATCGCCTAGCCCACGTCGTTGCCAAAATGGAGCGAACCGGCTATTTGCTTGACGTCAGGTACGCCGAGCAGTGCTGTGCGGAGCTGCTGGCAGAGCAAAGGCAGTGGGAACAGGTAGCGCAGGTCCATGGAATTGAGAACGTCAATTCCACGGCGCAACTCATCGAAGTGTTCAAGGGTCTCGGGTTCTCCTTCACCAAGAAGACCAAGAAGGGAAACCTCTCGGTTGACGACGATGTCCTGTCGTCCATCGATCATCCCGCCGCTGATGCAGTAATTAAGGCGAAGCGTGCGGGCAAATGGCGGAAGACCTGGTTCATCAAAGCCCTCGAAGGAAGGGACTGGGAGAACCGGGTACATGCAAGCATAAATAGTTGCCGGGCGAGGACAGCCCGGATGTCGATTTCAGGCACCATTGCGGCGCAGACATACCCGGCCGGCTCGGGCTATGTGCGGAATATGTTCCTTGCCGATGAGGGACATGTAACCGTAAGCATCGACTACGCAAATATGGAACTCCGCGTGCTGGCTGCGGCCTCCCGCGACCCCATCATGTTGCAGGCCTTCCTTGAAGGCGCGGATCTACACAACCTGACGGCTATTGCGGCCTTTGGTCCAATGCCCGAAGGGATGGAGAAGCACCCGAAGCGGCCAGCCGGAAAGGGAACGAACTTTACCGTCTGCTTCGGCGGCGGTTGGAGGGCAGTTTCCGAACAATACGGGGTGCCCGAGGCCGACGCGAAGAAGGCCGTATCCGCCTTTTGGAACACCTACCTCGGCGTAGCCAAATTTGCTGACAAGCTCCAAAAGGAAGCCCGGCGAACCGGCTACATCTACACCGCGACCGGACGACGGCTTCCCGTGGACCGGTCCCGGCCATATGCCGCCCTCAACTACTTCATCCAGAGCAGTGCGAGGGACATCACGGCAAGGGCCATCCTGGAACTCGACAAAGCCGGATTCACGCAATGGATGCGCTTGCCGATTCACGACGAGATTGTATTTTCCTTCCCGGAGGAGCGTGCCGCAGAGCTAACGGAACGTGCGGCCCGAATCATGGAAATGATATTCATGGGCCTTCTCGTCCCCGCCGAAGGGGAGATCGGCCTCCAGTCCTGGGGAAGCGTCCTGGAACTGGAAGACAGCAAACACTAGGAGAGCGTTTTGGCAGCAGAAGAGACAACGTTCGAAGACCTGTTCAGCGATTTCGAAGAGGAGCTGAACGCGAAGGCGCTGGAACGCAAGGGGAAGCACGCGGTGGCGTCTGCCCGCGTCACCGGTCTCGTTTACACAGACGCGGTTGCGTCCGGTGTGCCGGCTGGCCTTGCACAGGAAATGGCAACGGATTTCTGGGCATCCGTCATGGACATCCCGTATGCCGTTGTCGAGGACGGTTCCAGCCCCGCCGCTGAAGACAGCACCGACTAAGGAAGCTGCGGCTATGGGCTGCGAATAGCAACCGCCTGGCGCTACACCGAACCCCTGAGAACCCGAAGGAGAGCCGTCATGAATCCCAGCCTGTTCCCGAAGATCCTCCGCGACTACGACGGAGTCAGGACCATAGACCTGATGGGCGTCCCCCAGGACGCCATCACCGTGGCAGTGTCCATAGCTGACACCGGCCTGCGAGCCCGGATTGAGGGACGGGTCGAGGAGCTGGAAGCCCGAGCCAAGGAACGAGCCGACCGGGGGCACTACGCAACGGCGAGTCAGCTCCAGTCCCGTATTACGGGTCTCCGTGAGGCCCTTCGGCTCATGTGCGGCAGCTAGTGCCCGTACCGGCCGTGCAAGAGGGGAGACGGCCGCGTACAGACGACTGGGCCCTCGGTGTTGCCGTCGCCGTCTCCCAGATGGCCGACTGTTCCCGATCCCAAGTCGGGGCCGTCCTCCTGGACCGCCACAAGAACCTCTGCGCGGGCGGCTACAACGGGCCGACCCGTGGCGTGCCCGGGTGCCTGGAAGAGGCCTGGTGCCCCCGTGGGCGACTCGACAGCAGTGTGACCCACGGCCGACCGGATCACGCAGACTGCACAGCCCTCCAGGCCGCCGAGCGCCTGGTGATCCGGGCCCGCAGGGCGGACCTGGAAGGCGGCACGGTCTATGTAACCCGCGCACCCGGCTACCGGTGTCTCCAACGACTCCGCGAGGCACGCGTCTTCCGGGTGGTGTGGCGGACTGAGACCGGCACAGAGGCCAAGGTTCTGGATTGGGGTGCAAAGCGCTGAGCCAAGATGCTGATGCAGAGCTGGAAAAATGGATAGAGGAAAAGGCAGAATCTGCCCCCCAATTGGGTGAGAGGCAGATTCAGGCTATTCGGGAACTTCTCGGCTAGTTGGTTTCCCTGAAGACCAATTGAATTAGATCAGGGTCGAATGGGGCCCTTCGAGACCGTCCTACAGGTATAGGGTGAATAATCACCGCCTGTAGGACGGTCTCCACTGCTTTTACCCTCTGGTGCAGGTCGAATTCCCCCCAGCGCTCTCTGGTGAATCCGGCAAGGAAGTTCTTGGCTGCTTGCTGCTCGTAATATTCGTCCCTGTCGACTCGGCACGCGGTGATCTGAACATCAAGCCCATCCCGCATTTCAATATACTCACCGATGTCCACGGCGCCGGACTTATATGCACCCATAAGATCAGCCTTGCGCTTCTGGAGACTCTTAAGGGTTTCCTCCCCATGCCAGGGGCGAGACTCAGGAGCGATTGCGGCAAATTGGCGCTCTAGCACCTTTGTGACTACGCCTGCTACAACGGCATCAATCTTGTCCATTCTGCGGCTGACCTTGCGGCAGTCGGCCGCATTGCAAACGTAGTTGCCCCACTTATGGGCCCCATGGGGAGGCCTCCCCACCATCCCATGAAGACACATTTCGTCACCCCCCTCTTTGATCCAGCCGCAACGGGTAATTGTGCTGGCAAGATGCTTACGGGCCCTCTTGGCACCCTTCTTCTTTGTCTCGGCGTTCCTGGGGTCTCGGGTCGGATAGGCGGACAGGTAGAGCTTTAGCCATTCTTCATATGTCGCCAGAGTCTCCCACTGCCCAATAACCGGGTTGCCCTCCTCATCGCAAAGTAGTTCCCCATTGATCATTCTCCCGCCGAACATGGCTGGATTGACAAGCATGACCTTTACGCCCTGGCCGGTCCACTTGCCCCCGCGTACAGTGGCCACGCTGTTTTCAATGAGCCAGACGGCAAGGTTGTTCCAACCCTTGCCCTTAAGGCGCATATCGATCAGCCTTCGCAGAATTGACGATTCCTTTGGGTCAAGGGTTTCGTTGGCGGACTTGATCACGTTTCCACGGGAGTCTTTCACCGTGGCGTTCCAGCCAAAGCGCCGAAGGCTGCTTCCGTGAACCTTCCCCTCTAGCGCCCTGTCCTTAGAGTTTCGGGTAATTCTCCGCTTAACACGTCGAACTTCTCCCTCCCCCACGGAGGACATAACCAGACCACGCGTTTGCTCGGATTCTGCATGAACGTCTACTAGGTGCTTCTTGTCCGTGTAGTACAGGCAGCCCGCATCATCAACTGTCAGTGCGCGGTACAGCCGGAGGTAATCCTCCGGCAGTCGATAGACCCGCTCATCTTCAACCGCAATGAGTCCCACAATGCGATACCCGTTAGCGGTTTGTCTCGCTCTGAGATCCCGCACCAAATTCTGAAAAGCAGGGCGGATAATGTCGGGATCGGCTGCGGTCAGGTGATTGTCCGTGTACCGCGCGACCACGGCCCAGCCCAGCGCCGATGCAGCCGGATCAATGTGGTTCTGGTGCTGCCTGCCCACCCCCACAGCTTCCTGACCGTTCCGTGCGCGGTCAGACGTGATCCGGGCGTAGGCGGCTACCGGCGTGCGGTCCCCTAGCCAGCTCTCGAACGTCGCCCCAGCATCCAACGCTGCAACCAAGTCCGGGTGCAGGTCCCAACTTGACTGACCAGCCATGTTCCCCTCCAAGTACCTGTGAGCTTGTGCTACTTAGGGAGTATGTCGTACATGCGCTGTACGACGCGTACACGGGTGTGGTCGTGGACGAGGAGGAGGGGCGCCGGATCGCCGAGGCGCTCGGGGAGCGCAAGGCGGTCATCCTGCGCAACCACGGGCTGCTGACTGTGGGGGATTCGGTGGACGCGGCGGCCTGGTGGTTCCTCACGATGGAGCGCGCCTGCCAGGTGCAGCTGCTGGCGCGGGGAGCGGGGAAGCCCGTCCTGATCGACCACCGGGACGCCGTCACCACCCGTGACCAGCTCGGCAGCGACCTGGTGGCGTGGATCAACTACCAGCCCCTGTGGCAGCGGATCAGTCGAACGTTCTGACGGTATCCGCCCGTGGTCCGCCCCGATGCGGGGGGTGGCCGTCCCGTACGGCACAATTCGCTGGTATCACAGGTGAGTTGGCTGTACCGGGGTGGGAAAGGGTGTAAATCTCCGTGGCGTTGGACGAGGCAAGGGCGAGCGGTACGCACGGCGGAGGCTGTACGTGCGGCGACTGCCCGCACGGAGCACGCGAGGGACACCGGCGCGCGGTCGCCGCATTCCTGGCCAAGCGGGACGAACTGGCCGCCGGCAACGGCCTGCCCGCCGGGGTCGCCCAGTCCGCGTCCGCGTCCCGGCAGTGGGTCTCCGACGAGCTGACCGAGTCCGCCCGCACCGTCGCCGAACGGGGCCGGGCCGCCGGGGACGTCTGGCTCCACCACGTGTGGCGGGGCACCCTGTTCGCCGTCTGGGGTGCGGTCGTCGCCCTGCTCGTCGGCGCCAGCGTCACCGCGATCGGGGCCGGCTGGACCACCGCCCGCACCGCCGGTCTCCTCGCCGCGCTCGTCACCGCCGCCCTCCTGACCGTCGCCGCCCGCTTCCACCGCGCCCGCGGCGGCCTCCTCGCCCCGCTGATCGGTGAGGACAACCGGCTCTCCACCTCCAGGACCGTCGCCGCCGCCTGGGTCCTGCTCGCCGTCTTCGCCGTCCTTGTTCTCGCCCTTCAGCTGGCGGGCGCCTCGGATCACCGGAAGCGCGATGCGCTGATCGAGGGGCTCGACCTCGTGCGGTCCGCCGGGGTGCTGACCGTGCTGGCGCTGGTGTGCGCGGTCGCCGTCGTCGTGCGCCGCGTGGTGACCGTACGGGTGCTGGGCCGGCGGCTCCAGAAGCTGCGGGCGGACCGGCCGCGTGCCGCTGATCTGCTGACCGACGACTCGGGGCGCGGCTCGTTCACCGATGTGCAGTACGTGCTGGTCAGCGCCGTCGCCGTGCTGTTCGCCGGGGTCCGTCTGGCCCGCCGTCCCGAGCAGCTGCCCGACCTGCCGTGGGGCCTCGCCCTGCTGGTGGCCGTCTCGGCGGCGACCTACTTCGCCGGGAAGTACGCGGAGGGCGGCCGTCCCGTCGTGCTGTCCGTGGTGCGGGCCCGGGAGGCCGGGGACCTGGACGCCCCGATCCGGACCGGCGACGACATCGAGATCCGGGGCGCGGGCTTCGTACCGCCCGGCGCGGGCAGCCCCGACCGGCTGGCCCGGCTCGTCGTACGGATCGGCACGGTCCATGTCCACGTACCGCTGATCCCGGTCGCCGGAGGCTTCGCCAACCCGACCGACACCGTGCTCACCGTGCCGGTGCCGGTCGAGGTCGAGCCCGGCACGGTGGACGTCCAGGTCGTCACCGCCGCCGGGGTGGAGACCGACCGCTGTTCCATCGATGTGACGGACTGACGGACGGCCTCCCTGTTCTTCTCGCTTCTTTCTTCCTCCGATTGGTTCGCAGCCCTGGTGAGCGCCGCCTGAGAGGCGTACGTATGGTCATGTGACGGGTCTTCGGGAAGCGGGGCAGTGGTGATGAACGGTTACGGCGGCGGTTCGTACGGTCTGAGCGAGCCGAGAGGGCTGCGCGAACAGGCGCGGGAGTACGCTCTGCTGCCGCTGCGGATCTTCCTCGGCGTCACCTTCGTCTACGCGGGGCTCGACAAGCTGACGGACAGCGGATTCCTCTCCGCCACCGGCCCCGGCTCCATCGGCGAGATGATGCGCGGGGTCCGCGACTCCTCCGCGATCCCCGCCCTCGTCGACCTGGCCCTCAAGAACCCCGAAGGGTTCGGTTACGCCATCGCCATCGGCGAACTCCTCGTCGGCCTCGGCACCCTCGTGGGGCTCTGGGCACGCCTCGCCGCGCTCGGCGGGGCGCTCATCTCCCTGAGCCTCTGGCTGACCGTGAGCTGGCAGGCGACCCCGTACTACTACGGCAACGACCTGCCCTACTTGATGGCGTGGCTGCCACTGGTACTCGCGGGCGCTGCCGTCTTCTCCGCCGACGCCTTCCTCGCGTCACGGCGACGCCGGAGCATGTAGGCGGCCCAGGTCGCCGTGGCGGCCAGCCACAGGCCGCCGAGGAACACCGGGAGGAAGAAGGTCCACGGGACCTCCCACGCCCCCGCCGCATCGGCCGCGTACCCACCGGCCAGGCCCAGCATCGCCAGACCCGCCACCGCCCGTCCGGGCCGGAACTCATGACGCAGCACGGCTGACCTCCACCTGTCCGACTCCGACTCCCACTTCCAGCTCGATCGTCCCGGCCGGCTTGCTGCCCCTGGGCGGCGGAAGCGTACGTTCCGAGCTCTGGTCGCTGTTGATCCTGACCTGGGCCCGCTGCCCCTCCTCCAGCCGGATCTCCCCGAGACCGGCCTCGGCCCGCACCTTCACCGTCACCCCCTTCGGGACGACGACGGCCGCCCGCCCCGCCCCGACCTCCAGCCGGGTGCGCACGCTCTCGCCCCGGGGAACCGTCACCCCGGACAGGTCCAGCCGGGCGTCGCCGGTGCCCAGCTCGTACCGCTGCTGGACGGCGGAGACCTCGGCCGGGCGCCACTCCTGACGGGCCCACTCCGTGCCGATCTCCTTCGGCAGCATCGTCGCGCCCGCCAGCAGCACCGCCGTGACCATCGCCATCAGCACCGTGCCGAAACCGGTCCGCCCCAGCACCGAGGAGACCAGCAGGCCGAGCCCGAACACCGCGAGCGCGGCGACCAGCCCGATCTGCAGCGCCGTGCCCAGCGGCTGCTGCTCCCAGCTCAGGCCGGTGCCCAGACCGCCCGCCACCAGCGCGGTCAGGAACACGAGCCCGCCGATCGAGCGCGGTCCCGGCGCGGCGGCCGCCGGAGCCGGCGGCCGGAACGGGGCGTCCGGGCTGGGCCGCCCGGCCCGCGCCTTCGCCTGCGCCGCGTCCACATCGGTGTCCGCGGGTCCCCACAGATAGCCGGAGCCGACCGGCCCCGTCGTGCCGTCCTTGACGATCGGGTCCCGCCACCACGACGGGCCGCCCGGCGTCGGAGGCGCCTTCACCTCCGGCGGCGGCGTACCTAGGCCGCCGGTGTGCGGGTGGGCGGGGGCGGCAGCGGGGGCGCCCCCTGGGGCCGCCGGGTCCTCCTCCGCCGCCGTCCTGCGGGACTGCGTCCACACCGAGCAGCCGACGACGGCCACCGACAGCAGCGCGGCGAACGCCAGCATCCCCCGGTTGCCCAGCATCGAAAGGAAGAGCCCGCAGCCGATCAGCGCCAGCAGCAGGGCCACCAGCGACGCCCCGTCGACCCGGCCCGACAGCAGCCGGCGCGCCTCGTTCTCCTCCTCGCCCTCCAGGGGCAGCAGGAGCCAGGCGAAGCCGTAGAAGATCAGGCCGATCCCGCCTGTCACCGAGAGGACCCCGAGCACGATCCGGAAGATCACCGGGTCCACGTCGCAGTACCGGCCGAGTCCGCCGCAGACCCCGGCCACCACCTTCTGCCGCGGGCTGCGCCGCAGCTGCGGTTTGGGTGCGTCGGGGGGCGCGACGCCGGGAGCGGCGTCCGAAGGAGCGGTCATGCCTCCATGGTGACGGCCCGCACCGCCCGGCGGGACCCGCGCCGACCCTGGCCGGTCCCTGATTTTGCGCCGGGCTTCCCGCAGGGGGCGGCTCTCAGGGGTGCGGGGGCCCCGGGGGGCGGGGCCGGCATCAGGGTCGGGCGGCGGGAGCCCTCAGGGTCGATCAGGGGGACTACCCTGATGCCTCCCGACCTCGCCGCGTGTGACGATCGGGGTATGCCCGCCGCCACCGCCCGAGCCGCCAGCTCTCTCGCCTCCGACCCGGAGGAGCCGCAGCCGCGCAAGCTGTACCGCAGCGCCGACGGGCGGATGCTGGGCGGCGTCGCGCGCGGGCTCGCCGGACACCTCGGACTGCCGGTCGCCTGGGTCCGGTTCGTCTTCCTCGGGCTCTTCCTCAGCGACGGCCTGGGCGCCCTGCTGTACGCGGTGTTCTGGATCGTCGTCCCTCTCGGGGTCGGCGGCGTCGGCGGCGCGCACGCCCCCCGCTCGGTGTTCGAGACCGCGGCGGACGGGCGGCGCAGGCTCCGCAAGCCGGACCCGGGCCAGGTCTTCGCCCTCGTCGCCCTGCTCGTCGGGGCCGGCGTCTTCGTCGCCAACGTCGACATGGGCAGTGAGGCCGACCGCTACATCTGGCCGACGCTCCTCATCGGCGCGGGCTCCGTCCTCGTCTGGCGTCAGGCGGACAACGCGCGGCGCGCCCGCTGGATGGAGGTCGGCCGCCGCCGCCGGCTGCTGCAACTGGCACGCGCCCTCGCCGGGGTCGCCCTGGTGGGCCTCGGGCTCGCCGTCTTCATGGTGGTGCGCGGCTCGGCCGCCCAGCTCGGCAACGTCCTGACCGCCGCCATCGCCGTCCTCACCGGCATCGCCCTGCTCGCCGGCCCCTACCTGGTACGGATGACCCAGGACCTCTCCGAGGAGCGCCTGATGCGCATCCGCGCCCAGGAGCGCGCCGAGGTCGCCGCCCACGTCCACGACTCCGTGCTGCACACCCTCACCCTCATCCAGCGCAACGCGGACGACGGCGGCGAGGTCAGACGCCTGGCCCGCGCCCAGGAGCGCGAGCTGCGGAACTGGCTCTACAACCCCGAGGGCACCGGCAAGGACGAGGACGACGAGCCGGCGACCCTGGCCGAGGCCGTGAAGCGGGCCGCCGCCGAGGTGGAGGACAAGCACGGAGTCCCCCTGGAGGTCGTCGTCGTCGGCGACTGCCCCCTCGACGACAAGCTGGGCGCACAGATGCAGGCAGCGCGCGAGGCGATGGTCAACGCCGCCAAGTACGGTGGCGAGGGCGGTGCCGTGCAGGTCTTCGCGGAGGTCGAGGGCCGTACGGTCTTCGTCTCCGTACGGGACCGGGGTCCGGGGTTCGACCTGGACGGGGTTCCCGCCGACCGGATGGGCGTACGAGAATCAATCATCGGCCGGATGCAGCGCAACGGCGGCAGCGCCCGGTTGCGTTCGGTGCCCGGCGGGGGCACCGAGGTCGAGCTGGAGATGGAGAGGGCGAGCGAATGACCGAGAACACCGAAGCCACCGGGGGCCCGGAGCGGCGGGTACGGGTCGTGCTCGTCGACGACCACCGGATGTTCCGTACCGGGGTGCAGGCCGAGATCGGCCGCACCGAGGAGACCGGCGTCGAAGTGGTCGGCGAGGCCGCCGACGTAGACCAGGCGGTCACCGTCATCACGGCGACCCGCCCCGAGGTCGTCCTCCTCGACGTCCACCTCCCGGGCGGCGGCGGCGTCGAGGTGCTGCGCCGCTGCGCCCCGCTGATGGGCGCGGCGGACAACCCGGTCCGCTTCCTCGCGCTCTCCGTCTCGGACGCCGCCGAGGACGTCATCGGCGTGATCCGGGGCGGTGCCCGCGGCTATGTCACCAAGACGATCACCGGCACCGACCTGGTCGACTCGGTCTTCCGGGTCCAGGAGGGCGACGCGGTCTTCTCCCCCCGTCTGGCCGGCTTCGTCCTGGACGCCTTCGCCTCCACGGACGCCCCGCCGGTGGATGAGGACATGGACCGCCTCACCCAGCGCGAGCGTGAGGTGCTGCGGCTGATCGCCCGCGGGTACGCGTACAAGGAGATCGCCAAGCAGCTGTTCATCTCGGTGAAGACGGTCGAGTCGCACGTCTCGGCGGTGCTGCGCAAGCTCCAGCTCTCCAACCGGCACGAGCTGACCCGGTGGGCGACGGCGCGGCGGCTGGTCTGAGCGGGAAGAGCCGGACGAGCTGGGCCGGCTCCGGATGGGGCTACGCGGGCTCCAGCGAGATGTTGAGCTTCTCGCCGATCCGGCGGTAGCCGACGCTCGCGTAGATCCGCTCGACATCGGGGTCGCCGGGCTCCAGCCAGACGGTCCGGCAGCCCTGGTCGAGGGCCCGTTCCGTCAGCCATGCGGTGAGCGCGGCGCCGACGCCCCGGCGGCGGAAGGGGGCGGCGACGGCGAGGCCGGCCAGTTCGCTGAGGCCGTCGACCGGGACGGAGCAGCCGCCCGCTCCGGCCGGGGCGCCGTCGAGGACCGCCAGTGCGGCCACTCCGTCACCGGCGGTCGCCGCGCGCAGCCAGTCGGTCATGCCCGGCTCGGGTTCGCCCTCGCCGCCGAAGCCCTGGTGCTGGACGCGGGCGGTGTCGGTGAATTCCGCTTCGGTGGCGGGCACGGTGATGTGCAGGCCCTTGACCGGGTTCGGCGTACGGAGGTCGTCGCGGCCGCAGGCGAGCAGCGGGGCCCGGTTCTCCACGCTGAAACCGGCGGCCAGCAGGGCCGGTTCGACGGCCGGGGCCCAGGCGGGCAGGAACTCCAGGCGCGGCAGCCGCTCCCGCGCCCGGAACGCCTCGACCAGGGCGGCCACGTTGTCCGCCGTCGGTTCCGCATCCCGGTCGGGGATGGCGTAGTTGGCGTACTTCAGCTCCCAGCCCGGGTTGTGCCGGACGGTGAACGGGCCCACCCGGTAGTGGGCGGGGGACCGCAGTGTGAGCGTGCGGGCGTAGTCCTGGACGGCGTTCGCCATCGTCATACGGGAGTTCCTTCGACGGGAGGGGATCCGGCGACGGGGACTATGCCACCCGGGTCGCCCCGGCGAAAGGCATTTGATCGACGGGCGCGATGCGGACCGGGGCCCCCGGGCGCGGGGCGTGGATCATCTGGCCGCCGCCGATGTAGAGGCCGACGTGGCTGATCCCGGAGTAGAAGAACACCAGGTCGCCGGGGGCCAGTTCGGAGCGGGAGACCCGTTGGCCCGCGTTGATCTGGGTGTAGGTGGTGCGGGGCAGGCTGACGCCCGCCGCCTGCCAGGCCGCCTGGGTCAGGCCGGAGCAGTCGAAGGCGTTGGGGCCGGTGGCGCCCCAGACGTACGGCTTGCCGATCGCCCCGTGGGCGAAGGCGACGGCCCGCCCCGCCCGGGCGTTGGGGGCGGCGGCCGAGGCCCGGGCGGTGGAGCGGTCGGCGTGGTTGGCGGCGCGGTCGGCGGGGGCTGCCGGGCCGCCGCCGTGGGCGGCGTCGGCCGAGCGTTCGTAGGCGGCGCGTTCGTCGGCGGTGAGGGTGGCCAGGAGCTTGCGGGCGTCGGCCAGCTTGGTGGTGATCGCGGTGCGGTGCTCCTGCAGCTCGGCCCGGCGGGCGGCGAGCGTCTCGGTCTCCCGGTCGGCGCGGGCCTTGACCCGGGCGATGCCGGAGAGCTGGCGCCGGATGCCGGTGAGCAGGCTTGCCTGCCGGTCGCCCGCCCGGTCGAGCTGGGCGGCGCGCTCCAGGTAGGTGTCGGGGTCCGAGGAGAGCGCCAGCTGTACGGCGGGGTCGAGGGCGCCGGTGCGGTACTGGGCGGTGGCCATCGAGCCGAGCGTGTGGCGGGCGGTGTTGAGGCGGTCGGTGCGGCGGGCGGCCTCGTCGGCCAGGGTGTCGACGGCCTTGGTGGCGGCGGCTTCCTTCTCCTTCGCCCCGTTGTACTTCTCCGTCGCGACCTCGGCGTCGTGGTACAGCCGGTCGACCTTCGCGCGGACCTGGGCGGCGGTGGGAGCGGGCTCGGCGGGTGCGGCGCCGGCCCCGGTGGCCGAGGTGGCGGTGGCGGCCCCGGCGAGCGCCAGGGTGGCGGCGGTGCGGGCAGCAGGGCCGGTGAACGGGCGCTGCTTGGGTTTCCGGTGAGCGGATTTCCGGTGCGCGGCCACGGAGGCGGCATCCTTCCTGTCGGCTGCCCGCCGGGGGATACCGACAGGCCCGCCAGGGACGCTAATCCGGGCGCACGGAAAAGGTTCGCCATGACAGCTATTGCCCGGATGTGACGTTTCGCCGCCGCCGGATGACCGGAGATGCGGAGCCGGAATTGATCATTCCGGCAGGTTCGGGCGCGCGGTGCCCAGTTCCGGCGAAGGGCCCGAGAAAGACTTGCCTCACTGCTCGGCGATGTTCTGGCCATGGCTGGGCTCCGGAGCCATGAACCTCTTCGGGGGCCACCGCAGGGTCCTCCGGCGGGACCTCTCGGGGGCGGTCTCCGGCGGGCCGCCCCCGGCCTCCGGCCCTGCTACGCCGGGCGCACGCTGCCGTAGATCGGCATGTAGTAGATCGACTCCTCGCGGACGTTCGCCCCCGGCTTCGGGGCGTGGATCATCATCCCGTCGCCCTTGTAGATGCCGACGTGGCTGATGTCGTCGTAGAAGAAGACCAGGTCCCCCGGCTGAAGGTCGGAGGTGGCGACCCGGGTGCCGACCTCGACCTGGTCCCAGGTGGTCCGGGGCAGGGGCACGCCCGCCTCCCGCCACGCCGCCTGCGTCAGCCCGGAGCAGTCGTACGAGGACGGGCCCGAGGCCCCCCACACGTACGGCTTCCCGATCTGGGCGCGGGCGAAGGCCAGCACCTTCTCGGCCTTGGCGGCGTAGCTGCCGCCCGCCCCGGTCCCCGTACCCGTGCCGGTTCCCGGGCTCGTCCCCGTACCGCTGCCGGAACCGGAACCGCTGTCGCCGCCCGGTCCCTTCGCGGCCTCCTCGCGCGCCTTCTTCTCGGCCTCCTCGCGCTCCTTGGCCTCGGCGGCCTGGCGGCGGGCCAGCTTCTCCGCCTTCTCCTTGGCCTCGGCCTCCTTCTTGCGCTCCAGCTCCGCCAGACGTGCCTTCTCCTCGGCGGTCAGCCTGGCGAGCAGGGACCGGGCCTCGGTGAGCTTGGTCTGCACGTTCTGCTTGCTGGAGCGGAGCGCGGTCTGCGTCCCGGTGAGCTTCTCCAGGCTCTGCACGGCCTCCGCGCGCTTCTTCGACGCCGCGGCCTGCTGCGTACGGAAGTCGTCGACGGCCTTCTGCTGCCGTTCGGTCGACCGGCTCATCATCCGGCTCTGGTCGAAGTACGCCTGCGGGTCGTCCGCCAGGAAGAAGGTCGCCGTGGGCGCGATGCCGCCGGTGCGGTACTGCTCGGCCGCGTAGGCCCCCAGCTCCCGGCGAGCCTCGTTGATCTTCTCGGTCCGCTTCGCCACATCGGAGAGCAGCGTGTCGACCTTGGTGCGCTGGGCCGTGGAGGCGGACTTCGCGCGGTTGTACTGCTGGGTCGCGCTGCCTGCCTGCCGGTAGAGCTCGTCCACCTTCTTCTGGACCTCCTCCATGGCCGGCTTCGGCTCCGCGGGGGCGGCCGTCGCGCTCTGCGTGGAGAGCAGGGTCACAGAGGCCAGCGCGGCCGTCGTGAACCCGACGGCGGGGGTGGTGGTGCGCACCTTCGTGCGCGGCTTGCGATGCGATGCCAAGACCGGCATCTCCTTCCGTGGACCGCCTACCGGGTTAGCTGTCGGGTTCGGACGGAACGGAAGGCTGTCCTACGGTCCGGATGCGAGGGTACGGACCGATTCACCCCGGTGCTGCGTGTGGGTCCCCGGTTCCGAACTGCCGGTAGGGCAGCACGGATTCGGCAGAGGTGACCGTGAGACGTGGTTCGCCTCAGGGAGATACGGATCACCTGACCGAGCACGCTAGCCAACCCTTGGTGCCGCTGGGAAGGAGGATGAGCGATATGCCCGATACATTTTCGTGACCTTTTGGGATCGGAGGCCCCGTACCCCCTCCGACCGGGCGCTCTTTCACGGAACGTGGGCGTCCGCTCTCCGTGCGTACGGGGTCGGGTGGCCGCTTATGACCTTCGGCCGAACGTTGTCAGTGCGGCCCCCTAGACTCGGATGGCGATGAGCAGCCTCTTTGACGACAGTTTCCTGGCCGGCCTCCAGTCCACCGAGGACGGCCCGCCGCCGCCCCCCGAGGACCACGCACCCGAAGCGGTGCCGGAGGGACTCTTCGAGGGCGTCTTCGACGCGCCCCCGCCGCCCCGGGACGGGTATTACCGGGACGGCCACCCGCGCCCGGTCATCGACGCCGCGGCGCTGCTCGACGGGCTGAACACCGAGCAGCGCGCCGCCGTCGTGCACGCCGGGTCCCCGCTGCTCATCGTCGCCGGGGCCGGCTCGGGCAAGACCCGGGTGCTGACCCACCGCATCGCCCACCTGCTGGCCGAGCGCGGGGTGCACCCGGGGCAGATCCTCGCGATCACCTTCACCAACAAGGCCGCGGGCGAGATGAAGGAGCGTGTCGAGGAGCTCGTCGGCCCGCGCGCCAACGCCATGTGGGTCATGACCTTCCACAGCGCGTGCGTCCGCATCCTGCGCCGCGAGTCGAAGAAGCTCGGCTTCACCTCGTCGTTCTCGATCTACGACGCCGCCGACTCCAAGCGCCTCATGGCCCTGGTCTGCCGCGATCTGGACCTGGACCCCAAGCGCTACCCGCCGAAGTCCTTCACCGCTAAGGTCTCCAACCTCAAGAACGAGCTCATCGACGAGGAGACCTTCGCCGGTCAGGCGGGAGGGGGCACCTCCCATTCGAGCGAAGCCGAGAACGGGGGAGGCTTCGAGAAGGCGCTGGCCCAGGCGTACGCGCTCTACCAGGCACGCCTGCGCGAGGCCAACGCGCTGGACTTCGACGACATCATCATGACGACGGTCCACCTCCTCCAGGCCTTCCCGGACGTCGCCGAGCACTACCGCCGCCGCTTCCGCCACGTCCTGGTCGACGAGTACCAGGACACCAACCACGCCCAGTACACCCTGGTACGTGAGCTGGTCGGCCCGGCCGGAGAGGCCGACGCCCCCGCCGAGCTGTGCGTCGTGGGCGACGCGGACCAGTCCATCTACGCCTTCCGGGGCGCGACCATCCGCAACATCCTCCAGTTCGAGGAGGACTACTCGGACGCGAAGACGATCCTCCTGGAGCAGAACTACCGCTCCACGCAGACGATCCTCTCCGCCGCCAACGCGGTCATCGAGCGCAACGAGAGCCGCCGCCCCAAGAACCTCTGGACCAACGCCGGCTCCGGCGCCCGCATCATCGGTTACGTCGCGGACACCGAGCACGACGAGGCGCAGTTCGTCGCCGAGGAGATCGACCGGCTCACCGACAAGGGCGACGCCAAGGCGGGCGATGTCGCCGTCTTCTACCGGACCAACGCCCAGTCCCGTGTCTTCGAAGAAATCTTCATCCGCGTCGGCCTGCCCTACAAGGTCGTCGGCGGCGTGCGCTTCTACGAGCGCAAGGAGGTCCGGGACGTCCTGGCCTACCTCCGCGTCCTCGCCAACCCCGAGGACACCGTCCCGCTGCGCCGCATCCTCAACGTGCCCAAGCGCGGTATCGGCGACCGCGCCGAGGCCATGATCGACGCCCTGTCGATGCGCGAGAAGATCTCCTTCCCGCAGGCGCTGCGCCGTGTCGACGAGGCGTACGGCATGGCGGCCCGCTCGTCCAACGCCGTCAAGCGCTTCAACACGCTGATGGAGGAGCTGCGCACCATCGTCGAGTCCGGCGCCGGGCCCGCCGTCGTGCTGGAAGCCGTGCTGGAGCGGACGGGGTATCTCGCCGAGCTCCAGGCCTCCACCGACCCGCAGGACGAGACCCGCGTCGAGAACCTCCAGGAACTCGCCGCCGTCGCCCTCGAATTCGAGCAGGAGCGCGCCGAGGCGGAGGGCACCGGCACGCTCGCGGAGTTCCTGGAGAAGGTCGCGCTGGTCGCCGACTCGGACCAGATCCCCGACGAGGACGAGGACGGCTCCGGCGTCATCACCCTGATGACCCTGCACACCGCCAAGGGCCTGGAGTTCCCCGTCGTCTTCCTCACCGGCATGGAGGACGGCGTCTTCCCGCACATGCGGGCCCTCGGCCAGACCAAGGAGCTGGAGGAGGAGCGGCGCCTCGCGTACGTCGGCATCACCCGCGCCCGCGAGCGGCTCTACCTGACCCGGGCCGCGATGCGCAGCGCCTGGGGCCAGCCCTCGTACAACCCGCCCTCGCGGTTCCTGGAGGAGATCCCGGAGGCGCACCTGGAGTGGAAGCGCAAGGGCCCGATGGCCGCCCCGGCCGGACCCACCTCGGGCATCACGTCCTCGCTCTCCTCCTCCCGCGCCCGCTCCGGACCCTCGGGGTTCGCGACCCGGCGCTCCACGGAGAAGCCCGTGGTCACGCTGGTGGTCGGGGACCGGGTCACGCACGACCAGTTCGGGCTCGGCACGGTGGTGGCCGTCGAGGGGATCGGCGACCAGGCCAAGGCGACGGTCGACTTCGGCGACGAGCGCCCGAAGAAGCTGCTCCTGCGGTACGCGCCGGTCGAGAAGCTGTAACAGGACGTACGAGAGGGGCGGGACGGCTGTCGAAGCCGTTCCGCCCCTCTCGTCGTTTCGCTGTCAGGCCTGGCCTGGCCAGGTCAGGTCGGGTCGACGCCGTGGCTGCGCAGCCACGCCAGCGGGTCCACCGATGCACCGCCGCCGGGCCGGACCTCGAAGTGCAGGTGCGGGCCGGTGGAGTTGCCGGAGCTTCCCGCGTACGCGATGACGTCACCGGCCTTCACCGGGCCGGAGCGGATCTTGGTGCTGCTCAGGTGGCAGTACCAGGTCTCCGTACCGTCGGCCATGGTCACGATCGCCATGTTGCCGTAGGCGCTGTTGTACTGGGTGCGCACGGTTCCGTCGGTCGCGGCCATCACCGGAGCGCCGTACCCGACGGGGAAGTCGATGCCCGTGTGCACGGACATCCAGTTGACGCCCGCCTGGCCGTAGTAGGCGCTGAGCCCGTGCTGCTTGACCGGCAGGACGAACTTGGGGCGCAGCGCCTCGCGGCGTGCGGCCTCCTCCTCGCGCTTCTTCTTCTCCTCGGCCTGCCGCTGCTTGAGGTCGATGCGCTCCTGGGTGCGGCTCGCGCGCTCGCGGAAGTCGTCGCTCCCCTCGGAGAGCTGCTCCAGCTGGCTGTCGAGCTTGTTGTTCGCGGCGACCGGCTTGACCGTGCTCGGGTCGGCGACGGCCAGGGAGGCGGTCTTCTCCGGCTTGTCCTCGTCGCTGATCCCGCTGACGGAGGCGGCCGCGATGCCCGCGACGCTCATCACGCAGGCGGAGGGGACCGCGACGGTCAGGAGGGCGGACCGCTTGGCGGGGCTGCGGCGGCGGGCCCGGCTGCGCGGGGCGGGGGTCCGGACCACGGTGCGGTCCAGGGAGAGCGGGGCGGGAGCGTCACTGTCGTCCGGCGCGGGAGCGGCGTCCGGTTCGAGGACGGCGAACTCGGCGGTGGTGGAGGCGGCGACCGCCGGCTCGTGGTCCGGGTGGTCCGGGCGGTCCGCGTGTTCCGCCGGGTCGGCGGGGGACTGCTCGGCCGTTTCGGGTCCGGCCGCTTCGGGCGCCTGCTGTTCGTACAGCTGATGCGATGTCTGTTCGGGTTCGTACGCGGCGTCCCCGGGCGTGGCGCCGGAGTTCCAGGCGGTCGCGTCGTAGGCGCCGGTGTCGTACGTCCCCGTGTCGTACGCGCCGGTGTCGTGGACCCCGGTGGTGAAGGCCGTGGCGTTGTACGTGCCGGTCCCGTCGGCGCCGACCGTCCCGTACGTGCCGGTGTCGTAGGCGGCGGTGTCGTACGTGCCCGTGTCGTGTGCGCCGGCCTCGTGCGCACCGGTCCCGTAGGCGTCCGTCCCGTACGAGCCGTCGGTCACGTACGCGGTGCCCGTGCCGTAGGTGCCGGTGGGGTACGCGCCGGTGTCGTACGCATCCGTCCCGTACGTGCCCGTCCCGTAGGCGCCCGTGTCGTACGTGCCTGTCTCGTACGTGCCTGTCTCGTAGGTGTCGGTGCCGTACGGGGCTGTGCCGTACGCGGCCGCGGTGAATCCGGCGGTGGGGAACGCGCCCGTGTCGGCGGTGGCCCACTGGTCGGCCGGGTCCTGGTCGGCGGGCGGCTGCCAGGCCGGCGTCGCGCCGGTGTCCCACTGCTGCTGTTGCTGGTGGGCGGCGGCGGGCCGGGTCTGGGCGGCGTACGCGTCGTACGTGACGGTCTGCTGCGCGCCCGTGTCCCAGGCGGAGGAGTCGTACTGGCCGCTCTGGTCACCGTAGGAGCCCTGGTAACCGGGAGCCGCGTAATCCGTGGCGTCGGAACCGCCGGGGAGCGAACCGAAGAGCGGGTCGGTGTCGAAGCTGCCGGTCGATCGGGTGTCGTACCCGACGGGCCCGGCGTGGGGGTGCTGGTCGTTCACCAACTTCTCTCTCGCCTCGGCAGCAGGACTGTTCTGGGTCCCGGTCAGGGAGTCCCAGGGGGAAGCAGTGGCCGCGACTGTACCCGGCAGTATGTGAGGACGACAATCTTCGGCAGGTTTTGCGTCCTCAGGAAACGGGCAATCGGCCGTCTTTCGGCGGACGACAGACAGAGGCTTGGCCCTATGTTCGAGAAGCGTTCTATTTTAAGCGACAGAGGTCGTTCCGGTTGAGGGCACTGTGCCCTCCCGTGTCTCCTGTGTCTCCAGAGCCTCACGGACCGCGGCGGCGACCGCCGGGTGCACCGGCAGCGCGAGATGCCCGATTCCGGTGACGCGTACGTTCACGGCGTCGAGGTCGGGGTGGTCGACGCAGGCCGTCTCGACCGGGACCATCACCTGGTCCAGCTCGCTCCAGAAGCTGACGAATCGGGTTCGGCAGCCCGGGGCGGGGCGGCGCAGCTCCTCGATCAGCGCGGAGCCGCCGCGCATCTGGCGCACGATGGGGTGAATGCCGGCTCCGGGGGCGACGGCGGTGCCGCCGTGCGGGGTGCCGAGCGTGACGAGGGTGCGCACCCGCCGGTCGCCGCCCAGTCGTTGTACGTAGTAGCGGGCGATCAGGCCACCGAGGCTGTGCCCGACGATGTCGACCTCGCGCTGCCCGGTGCGGGCGCAGATCTCCTCCACGTGCCGGCCGAGCAGCTCGGCGGCGGTGCGCAGGTCGCGGGTGAGCGGCGAGTAGTTGAGGGATGCCAGGTGGCGGCGGCCGTGCCGGGCCAGGGTGCGGCGCAGCAGGACGAAGACCGAGCGGTTGTCGATGAACCCGTGGAGGAGGACGACGGGGCGTTCGGCGGCGGGGGAGCCGGGCAGGGGGCTGAGGCGGGTCCCTGGCGGTGTGCCGGGCGACGGGCCCGGCGGTGGGTCCGGCGGCGGGCCTGGGGTGCGGCGCTCCTGGGTGAGGCCGAAGGGGTAGGCGACCAGGTGGCCGGTGAGGACGACGAGCTCCAGCACGGTGGCACCGAGCAGTGCGGCCGGGAACCGGGGGCCCGGGAGGCGCGGCAGTAGGGAGAGGAAAGAGAGGGCCTTCACGCCGACCTCCTGCACTGGCGCACGGGGGAGGCGGCGAGGGGGCCGTACCACCGTGCCGTGCGGCTGGCGGCGCGGTGGTACGGCGACCTCGTAGCGGCTCCCCCTGCGCCGGTCCCCGCGCGGCCGGAATGCCGCGTGGCTCGGGGGACGGCGCCTGGCGAACATGTCCCACGTGTGATTTCCCCCTCCCCGCCTGCCGCGAAACGGCGGCTTGCGGGATGCTGTGGATAACGTTCGTTCACATCCCCGGCCCTTCAGGCACGGGAGACCATGTGGAGGCAGTGATGGGTGTGACCGGTCCGATCCGTGTGGTGGTGGCCAAGCCGGGACTCGACGGCCATGACCGCGGGGCCAAGGTGATCGCGCGGGCGCTGCGGGACGCCGGTATGGAAGTCATCTATACGGGGCTCCACCAGACACCCGAGCAGATCGTCGACACGGCGATCCAGGAGGACGCCGACGCGATCGGTCTCTCGATCCTCTCCGGCGCGCACAACACGCTGTTCGCGAAGGTGATCGAGCTGCTGAAGGAGCGGGAGGCGGAGGACATCAAGGTGTTCGGCGGCGGGATCATCCCGGAGGACGACATCGCCCCGCTGAAGAAGCTGGGCGTGGCGGAGCTCTTCACCCCAGGGGCGACGACGACCGAGATCGTCACCTGGGTGAACGCGAACGTCCGTCAGCCCGCGCAGACCTGATGCGGGCCGCGGGCGCGTGGGCCGATGACGCGTGGGCCGGTGACGTGCGGGCCGCTGACGTGTTGGCCGCGGGCTACGGGCGCGCGGCCGGGTGAGCGGCCCGGGGCCGAGGCCCGCGCGGTCGGGTGAGCGGCCCGGCGCCGGGGTCCGCGCGGCCGGGGGCGGGTGTCAGGTCAGCTCCGCCTCCATCGCGGCGCGCAGGCGCAGTGTGGAGACCAGGCGCTGGAACGCCTCCGACCAGTAGCCACCCGCGCCCGGCGACGCGTCCTCCTGCTCGTCCGGAGTGGCCGTGAGGACCTCCAGGCGGTCGGCCTCGGCCGGGTCCAGGCAGCGCTCGGCCAGCCCCATCACCCCGCTGAAGCTCCATGGGTAACTCCCGCCGTCCCGCGCTATGTCGAGCGCGTCGACCACAGCGCGCCCGAGCGGACCCGCCCACGGCACCGTGCAGACCCCGAGCAGCTGGAACGCCTCGGACAGCCCGTGCGCGGCTATGAACGCGGCCACCCAGTCGGCGCGTTCGGCCTCGGACAGGACCGCCAGGAGCTTCGACCGCTCGGCGATCGACGCGGGCCCGGGGGAGCCGGCCGGGGGCGCCGACGCCGCACCGAGCAGGGCCCGTGCCCACTCCGGGTGGCGCTGGCGCACCGCGGCCCGGCACCATGCGGCGTGCAGCTCGCCCGCCCAGTCGTCGGCGACCGGCAGCGCCACGATCTCCTCCGCCGGGCGCCCGCCGAACTGCTCCTGCCAGACCCCGAGCGGTGTGGCCTCCACCAACTGCCCCAGCCACCAGGACCGCTCGCCCCGGCCCGTCGGCGGAACGGCCGCCACCCCGTCGCGCTGCATCCCGGCGTCGCACTCGTGCGGCGCCTCCACGGCGATGGAGGCGCCGGCCCCGGAGCCGGCCCCCGTACGGTCGGGATTGACGCAGGACGTGGCACGGGCCGCCATCCGGTCGGCGAAGGCCGACGAGGGCAGGGCGGAGAGCAGCTCGGCGGCCGTGGCGCGGACGTTGCGGCTGCGGTCGGAGAGCGCCTGCTCCAGGAACTCCTCGTCACCGGCGCCGAGCCCGGTCCGCAGGGAGTCCAGGAACATCAGCCTGTCCTCGGCCCGTTCGGTGGACCAGGTGGTGGTGAGCAGGGCGAGCGCGGCACCGGGCTCCCGCGCCCGTACGGCGTCGAGCAGCGCGACCCGCTCCGCGAACAGCCCCTCCTCCCAAAGCCGGCGCACCGCCTCCGGGTCGCTGGTGTCGGGGACGAGCGAGCCGCCCGCGGAACCGCGCAGGGCGAACTTCCACTCGGGGTTCAGCGCGGCCAGCCACAGACCGAGCGGCCCGGCGAAGGCGAGCGCCTGCGGGCGCAGGTCGGTGCGGGCCCGCGCGGCGTCCAGCAGGGGCGGCACCAGGGCGGCCGGGGCCCGGAACCCCCGCCGGTTGGCGGTGGCCAGCCACTGCGGGATGAGCTCGGTGAGGTCGGGGGCCGCCCCGCGCCGCCCGGAGGCGGTCGGCGCGGCCCGGTCGGCGAGCAGCTGGGTGAGCCGGTGCCGGGCGGCCTCGGGAAGCTGCGGGCGCGGGTCGTGGGGCGTGGGTTCCGGCCTGGCCCCCGGCGCGGCGGGCAGCAGCCCGGCCCGCCGCCGCACGGTGTGCAGGGCCACGGCGTCCAGCAGGGCGGCCGGGCCGTCGGCCGGTGCCTGGCCCACGGGCGCCACGGGCGGGCGGCGGTCGGTGCCCAACAGTGCCGAGGTGACCAGCTCCTCCCAGGGGAGGGAGGCGAGGGGGCGGTCGGCGGTCGGGCCGGTGGTGGTGCGAGGCATCGGGTCCCCTTCAGTGTCGGTGAGGGCGGTGGGGTGACCAGGGTGGTCGGCCGGCGCGGGTCAGATCAGCCGTACGGTCCCGTTCGTGGCATCCCCGGACCCGCCCCCGCGCCCGGCCCCCGTGTCCCACGCGGCGAACGGGTCGAAGCCGCGGTGGCCCAGCTCGCCGAAGACGGTGACCGGGCCGCCGCCGGAGAGCGCGACGAGCTTCCACAGCCCCGGGCGGGACAGCGCCGTCGGGGCGAGAGGCAGCGCGGCTTCGCTCTCCGCGTCGGCCAGTTGCCAGCCGCCTCCGGACGGCACGGGTATGACGTCGCGAAGGGTGACCGGCCAGGCGTCCAGCCATGGATCGCCCCGCAGGGCATCCCCGTAGGCGGCGAGCGCGGTTGCGGTGGAGCCCCCCGGCGGAGGTGTGCCCGGCACCGGGCCGGGTGTGGCGAACTGCCGGCCCGGATCGGCCCGGAGGCCACCGCCCGGGTACGGCGTGAGCTCGGCGTCGATCGTGACGCCCACGGGCAGCGCGAGCTCCGGGGCGCGGCCCATCGGGCCGAAGGAGAGCAGCAGGGCCGTGCGGCCCGACTCCCGTCCGTAAAGCCAGATCCGCCGGGTGACGAGGCGGCCGTCCGGGGTGTCGTACTGCGCGAGGACCAGCCAGTGATCGCGGACCGGCGGGCCTTCGGCGGACATGGGCAGCCCCACCCGCGTACGCACCGTCGCGGCCAGCTGGTCCGGCAGACCCTCCCGGCCCAGCCAGGCCGTGTCCAGCAGATGGAGCAGGCCGCACTCCTCCAGCAGCCGCACCGGCCAGCCCGGGCCGGAGCCGGGAATCGCCCCCAACTCCCGCACTCGGGAAGCCAGTCCGGGTGCCTGGGCGTCGACCATGCGGGCGGCGGTCTCCTCCCAGAGCGTGTAGCCCGCCCGGTCGGCGGTGGCGAGCCCGCCCCGCAGCAGGTCGGTCAGGCGCTGTTCCAGCTCCTGCGCGCCCGAGGTGACGCGCTCCGCGCGGCGCTCCGCCCGCTTCCTGGCGGCGGTGCTGTCGGCCGCGCCCGGCGCGTCCCCGCTCGCGACGGCCTCCTGCTTCGCCTGCTTGGCGTCCGCCCGTCCGCGGCGCGCTTCGAGCCACTGTGCGGCCCAGTCGGCCGGCTCACCCCCCTGGACCGGTCCATCGCCGGAGGCCCGGAGCAGCAGCAGCCCCAGCGCGTGCTTGCAGGGGAACTTGCGACTCGGGCAACTGCACCGGTACGCGGGGCCCGTGGTGTCGACCACCGTCTGGTACGGCTTGCTCCCGCTGCCCTTGCACAGCCCCCACACCGCCCCCGATCCGTCGAAGCCGGTGCCCGACCAGAGTCCGGCCGATGCCAGCTTGTTCCCAGCCTTGCGTGATGCGTCGTCAGGAGCCAGGGACAGCACCTGCTCCACCGTCCAGCGCGCCACCGATTCCGTGGCGGGCAAGGGTTCTCCCCCGTGAGATAGCAGCATGGGAACGACGGTAGGCGGCACCACTGACAATCCGCCGTGACCTGCGCACAAGGCCCGTGCGGGGCCAGTGCGGACCTGCGCTCAGGGCCCGTTGTCAGTGGCATGGTGCACGGTGGGAACCACATCAGGTCGACGATCTGTCGACGATCTGGAGGGGGATCCATGACCGTGCCCGAAACCACCGCCGCCGTCGACGGGGCGACCGGACCCGAGGCCCTGCGCCCGCACGCCGAGGACGCGTTCGCCGACGAGCTGAAGGCGCTGGCCGCCGCCGACGACCGTCCCAGGCCCGCCCGCTGGCGCCTCTCGCCCTGGGCCGTCGCCACCTATCTGCAGGGCGGGACACTGCCCGACGGAACGGTGATCACACCGAAGTACGTGGGCCCGCGCCGCCTGATCGAAGTGGCCGTGACCACCCTGGCCACCGACCGCGCGCTGCTTCTGCTCGGCGTCCCCGGGACCGCCAAGACGTGGGTGTCCGAGCACCTCGCCGCCGCCGTCAGCGGCGACTCGACCCTGCTCGTGCAGGGCACCGCGGGCACCCCGGAGGAAGCCGTCCGCTACGGGTGGAACTACGCCCGGCTCCTCGCCCAGGGCCCCAGTCGCGAGGCGCTGGTGCCCAGTCCGCTGATGCGGGCCATGTCGGAGGGCATGACCGCCCGGGTCGAGGAGCTGACCCGCATCCCCGCCGATGTGCAGGACTCGCTCATCACGATCCTGTCGGAGAAGACCCTCCCCATTCCCGAGCTGGGACAGGAGGTCCAGGCCGTCCGCGGCTTCAATGTCATCGCCACGGCCAACGACCGCGACCGGGGCGTCAACGAGCTCTCCAGCGCGCTTCGCCGCCGGTTCAACACCGTCGTCCTGCCGCTGCCCGCGACCCCCGACGCCGAGGTCGACATCGTCTCCCGGCGTGTCGACCAGATCGGCCGCTCGCTGGACCTGCCCGCCGCACCGGAGGGGCTCTTGGAGATCCGGCGCGTGGTGACGGTCTTCCGGGAACTGCGCGACGGCGTCACCACCGACGGGCGCACCAAGCTCAAGTCGCCCTCGGGCACGCTCTCCACGGCCGAGGCGATCTCCGTCGTCACCAACGGCCTCGCTCTCGCCGCCCACTTCGGCGACGGCATCCTGCGCCCGGCCGATGTCGCGGCCGGCATCCTCGGCGCGGTCGTCCGGGACCCGGCCGCGGACCGCGTGGTCTGGCAGGAGTACCTGGAGACCGTGGTCCGAGAGCGGGACGGCTGGAAGGACTTCTACCGCGCCTGCCGCGAGGCCTCGGTATGAGCGACCGGGCCACTGCCGGCCCCGCCACTGTTGGGCAGGCAACCACGGGCCCCGCAACCACGGGCCCCGCAACCACGGGCCCCGCAACCACGGGCCCCGCAACCACGGGCCTCGCGACTGCCGGTCCCGCCGCGACCGCCCCTGCCGATGCCGGCTCGTCCACCACCGGGCCCTCCACCACCGTGTCCTTCGCCGGGCCGCTGTTGCTGGGTGTGCGGCACCACGGCCCCGGTTCCGCCCGTGCGGTCCTGGCCGCGCTCGACGCCGCCCGGCCGGCCGCCGTGCTCATCGAGGGGCCACCGGAGGGCGACGCGCTGCTGCCGCTCGCCGCCGACCCGCAGATGCGCCCGCCCGTCGCCCTGCTCGCCCATGCCGTGGACGATCCGGGACGGGCCGCCTTCTGGCCGCTGGCCGAGTTCTCGCCGGAGTGGGTGGCGATCCGCTGGGCCCTCGCCCACGACGTCCCCGTGCACTTCATCGACCTCCCCGCCACCCACTCGCTGGCACTCAAGGAACCTCAGAGGGAGGCCCCCGCCGACGAGACCGGGCCCGTCCCCGTTTCCGCTGAAGACGGGGACGGGGACGGGGACAGGGACGAGGTCACACCCGTCGTCGACCCGATCCGGGTGCTCGCCGAGACCGCCGGATACGACGACCCCGAGCGCTGGTGGGAGGACGTCGTCGAGCACCGCTCACACGACGGGTCCGCCACCACCGGGGCGGCCGCCGACGCGCTCGCGCCGTTCACCGCCCTCGCGGAGGCCATGACGGCGCTGCGGGAGGCATACGGGGACGGAGGGCAGCCCCGGGACGCCGTGCGCGAGGCGTACATGCGCATCCAGCTGCGCACCGCGCGCAAGGAGTTCGGGGACGGCGTCGCCGTCGTCTGCGGCGCCTGGCACGTCCCGGCGCTTGCCGCGCGGACCACCCTCGCCGCCGACCGCGCCCTCCTCAAGGGGCTCCCGAAGGTCAAGGCCGAGATGACCTGGGTGCCGTGGACCCACCGCAGGCTCGCCCGGCACAGCGGTTACGGCGCCGGGATCGACTCACCCGGCTGGTACGGGCACCTCTTCGGCGCCGCCGACCGGCCGATCGAGCGGTGGATGACCAAGGTTGCCGGGCTGCTGCGCGAGGAGGACCGGTTCGTCTCCACCGCCCATGTCATCGAGGCCGTCCGGCTCGCCGAGACGCTCGCGGCGATGCGGGGCCGCCCGCTGGCGGGACTGAGCGAGACCACCGACGCGGTGCGCGCCGTGATGTGCGAGGGCTCCGACGTACCGCTCGCCCTCATCCAGGACCGGCTCGTCGTCGGCGAGATCCTCGGCGAGGTCCCCGACAGCGCCCCCGCCGTCCCGCTCCAACGCGACCTGACCCGCAGCCAGCGCACCCTCCGGCTCAAACCGGAAGCGCTGGAGCGGGAGCTCGACCTCGACCTGCGCAAGGGGACCGACGCCGCGAAGAGCCGGCTCCTGCACCGGCTGCGCCTCCTCGGAATCGGCTGGGGTGAACCGGCCGAGGGCCGGGGCAGCACCGGTACCTTCCGGGAGAGCTGGCGGCTGCGCTGGGAGCCGGAACTGCACGTCCGGGTCGCGGAGGCCGGGGTGTGGGGCACCACGGTCCAGGCCGCCGCCACGGCGAAGGCCGAGTCCCGGGCCCTGGCGGCGACCGCGCTCTCCGAGGTCACCGCACTCGCCGAGCACTGCCTCCTGGCCGGACTGCCCGACGCGCTGCCCGTCGTGATGAAGGCGCTCGCCGACCGCGCCGCACTCGACGCGGACGTCGGCCACCTCGCCGACGCCCTCCCCGCCCTCGCCCGCTCCCTGCGCTACGGGGACGTGCGCTCCACGGACACGGCCGCGCTCGCCGAGGTCGCCGCCGGACTCGCCGAGCGGATCTGCGTCGGCCTGCCACCGGCCTGCACCGGCCTCGACACGGACGGGGCGGAGGCGCTCCGCCGCCAGGTGGACGGCGTGCACAGCGCGATCGGGCTGCTCGTCGCCGGTGCGGCGACCGCCGAAGGGCTGCGGGAACGCTGGGGAGCCGTCCTGCTCAAGCTGGCCGGCCGGGACACGGTCGCCGGGGTCATCCGGGGCCGGGCCACCCGGCTGCTGCTCGACGAGGGGCGGCTCACCGAGGACGAGGCCGCCCGGCTCATGGGCCTGGCCCTCTCGCCCGGCACCCCGCCCACCGACGCGGCGGCCTGGATCGAGGGGTTCGTCGGCGGGGCGTCCGGCGGCGGCATGCTGCTGGTCCACGACGACCGGCTGCTCTCCCTGGTCGACACCTGGCTGACCGGCGTCCCCGCCGACACGTTCACCGACGTGCTGCCGCTCCTGCGCCGTACGTTCTCCGCCTACGAGGCGGGTGTACGCCGCACCCTCGGCGAGCTGGTCCGGCGCGGCCCCGTCCCGGAGGGCGCCGGGAACGACGGCACGGACCACGAGTACCCCGGCTTCGGACCCGGCCTCGACGCGGACCGGGCCGACGCCGTGGAGCCGGTGCTGCACCTGCTCCTGGGCCGGGCGCCCGAGCCGGCGGAGGTGACCGCATGACCGCACACGCCCCACAGCACGCCACCCAGGACGACGACGAGACGGGGGAGACGGTGGACACGGAGACAGTGAGGGCGCGCCCCGCCGACGGCGAACGGATGCGGCGCTGGCGCATGGTGCTCGGCGCGGACAGCGCGGAGAGCACCGGATGCACCCTCACCGGTCAGGACGCCGCGATGGACGGCGCGCTCGACGCGCTCTACGGGGGCGGCGGGAAGAAGCCCGGCGGCAGGGGCGGCGGTGGACGTTCGGCCGGACTCGGCGCGTCGGCCCCCTCGGTCGCCCGCTGGCTCGGCGACATCCGTACGTACTTCCCCAGCTCCGTCGTCCAGGTCATGCAGCGCGACGCGATCGACCGGCTCGGCCTGTCGGCGCTGCTCCTGGAACCGGAGATGCTGGAGGCCGTGGAGGCGGACGTCCATCTCGTCGGCACCCTGCTCTCCCTCAACAAGGCCATGCCCGAGACGACGAAGGAGACCGCGCGGGCCGTCGTCCGCAAGGTCGTGGACGACCTGGAGAAGCGTCTGGAGAGCCGCACCCGGGCCACCCTCACCGGGGCCCTGGACCGGTCGGCGCGGATCAGCCGGCCGCGCCACCGGGACATCGACTGGGACCGCACCATCCGGGCCAACCTGAAGAACTACCTGACCATCCCCGGAGCGGACGGCGAGGAGGCCACGGGCACGGTCGTGCCGGAGCGTCTCATCGGCTACGGCCGCGCGTCGCAGTCGGTGAAGAAGGACGTCATCCTCTGCATCGACCAGTCGGGCTCGATGGCCGCCTCCGTCGTCTACGCCTCGGTCTTCGGCGCGGTGCTCGCCTCCATGCGCACCCTCGCGACCCGCCTCGTCGTCTTCGACACGGCGGTCGTCGACCTCACCGACCAGCTCGACGACCCGGTCGACGTCCTCTTCGGCACCCAGCTCGGCGGCGGCACCGACATCAACCGGGCGCTCGCCTACTGCCAGTCGAAGATCACCCGTCCTGCGGACACCGTCGTCGTCCTCATCAGCGATCTCTACGAGGGCGGCATCCGCGACGAGATGCTCAAGCGGGTCGCGGCGATGAAGACGTCCGGCGTGCAGTTCGTGACCCTGCTCGCCCTCTCCGACGAGGGGGCACCCGCCTACGACCACGAGCACGCGGCGGCGCTCGGCGCGCTGGGCGCACCCGCGTTCGCCTGTACGCCGGACCTCTTCCCGGACATCATGGCCGCCGCGATCGAGAAGCGGCCCCTGCCCATACCGGACAAGGAGGCCCAGCCCTGACACAGGAGACCCAGTCGCGGACGCGCCCCGGGACAGGCCACACAGGCCCCCGTCCGGCACCCTCTGTGACCGTTATCACCGCTCAGGTGTGATCTGCGATTTAGGGTCACACGGAGTGCGGGGATAACCTGCCGGATGGACATGCCGCGTACTCGGACACCGTGTACGCCTCCCTTGTGACAGCGCAGTCACGTTGCCCATCGCGGCACGCCCACGCAGAAGAACGAACCGCGATACCACTTAAAAGGGACGGACGCGCGTGGACCTGTTCGAGTACCAGGCGAGGGACCTCTTCGCCAAGCACGGTGTACCGGTGCTGGCCGGTGAAGTCATCGACACGCCTGAGGCAGCCCGCGAGGCGACCGAGAAGCTGGGCGGCAAGTCTGTCGTCAAGGCGCAGGTGAAGGTCGGCGGCCGCGGCAAGGCCGGCGGCGTCAAGCTGGCCGCCGACCCCGACGAGGCGGTCGCCCGGGCGACCGACATTCTCGGCATGGACATCAAGGGCCACACGGTCCACAAGGTGATGATCGCCGAGCTGTCCCCGGAGATCGAGGCGGAGTACTACGTCTCGTACCTCCTCGACCGCACCAACCGCACCTTCCTGGCCATGGCCTCGGTGCAGGGCGGCATGGACATCGAGGAGGTCGCGGAGAAGACCCCCGAGGCCCTTGCGAAGGTCCCGGTCAACGCCGTGGACGGCGTCGACATCGTCAAGGCCCGCGAGATCGTGGCCCAGGCGAAGTTCCCGGCCGACGTGGCCGAGGGTGTCGCCGAGGCCCTGGTGACCCTGTGGGACACCTTCGTCGCCGAGGACGCCCTCCTCGTCGAGGTCAACCCGCTGGTCAAGACCAAGGACGGCCGGATCCTGGCCCTGGACGGCAAGGTCTCGCTCGACGAGAACGCCGACTTCCGCCAGCCGGGCCACGAGGCCCTTGAGGACAAGGCCGCAGCCAACCCGCTCGAGGCTGCCGCCAAGGCCAAGAACCTCAACTACGTCAAGCTCGACGGCGAGGTCGGCATCATCGGTAACGGTGCCGGTCTGGTCATGTCGACCCTGGACGTCGTCGCGTACGCCGGTGAGAACCACGGCAACGTGAAGCCCGCCAACTTCCTCGACATCGGTGGCGGCGCCTCCGCAGAGGTCATGGCGAACGGCCTGGAGATCATTCTCGGCGACCCGGACGTCAAGTCCGTCTTCGTCAACGTCTTCGGTGGCATCACCGCGTGTGACGAGGTCGCCAACGGCATCGTGCAGGCGCTGGCGCTCCTGGAGTCCAAGGGCGAGAAGGTCGAGAAGCCGCTGGTCGTGCGTCTCGACGGCAACAACGCGGAGCTGGGTCGCAAGATCCTCTCCGACGCCAACCACCCGCTCGTGCAGCGTGTGGACACCATGGACGGCGCGGCCGACAAGGCCGCCGAGCTCGCCGCGGCTGCGAAGTAAGGAAGAGGGACTCAGACCACCATGGCTATCTTCCTCACCAAGGACAGCAAGGTCATCGTCCAGGGGATGACCGGCGCGACGGGCATGAAGCACACCAAGCTCATGCTCGCCGACGGCACCAACATCGTCGGCGGCGTGAACCCGCGCAAGGCCGGCACGTCCGTCGACTTCGACGGCAACGAGGTCCCGGTCTTCGGCTCCGTCAAGGAGGCGATGGAGAAGACCGGCGCGAACGTGTCCGTCCTCTTCGTGCCGCCGGCCTTCTCGAAGGCCGCCGTCGTCGAGGCGATCGACGCCGAGATCCCGCTCGCCGTCGTGATCACCGAGGGCATCGCCGTTCACGACTCGGCCGCCTTCTGGGCGTACGCCGGCGCGAAGGGCAACAAGACCCGGATCATCGGCCCGAACTGCCCGGGTCTCATCACCCCCGGCCAGTCCAACGCCGGCATCATCCCGGGCGACATCACCAAGCCCGGCCGCATCGGTCTCGTGTCCAAGTCCGGCACGCTGACCTACCAGATGATGTACGAGCTCCGTGACATCGGCTTCTCCTCCGCCGTCGGCATCGGTGGCGACCCGGTCATCGGTACGACGCACATCGACGCCCTCGCGGCGTTCGAGGCGGACCCGGAGACCGACCTCATCGTGATGATCGGCGAGATCGGCGGCGACGCCGAGGAGCGTGCCGCCGACTTCATCGCGAAGAACGTCACGAAGCCGGTCGTCGGTTACGTCGCGGGCTTCACCGCCCCCGAGGGCAAGACCATGGGCCACGCGGGCGCCATCGTCTCCGGCTCCTCCGGCACCGCCCAGGCGAAGAAGGAGGCCCTTGAGGCCGCCGGCGTGAAGGTCGGCAAGACGCCGACCGAGACCGCCAAGCTGGCGCGCGAGATCCTCGGCGCCTGACTCGGGCAGCCCGAGCACGCTTGAACGGCGCGGGCCCGCACCCCTGAACAAGGGGTGCGGGCCCGCACCGTTTCCCGTTCCCGGCCGACCGACGGGCCGACCGGGCCGACCGGGCTCAGGGGATGCGTGGCACCAGCCGTTCCGGGCCGTGCGCCAACTGCTCCTTCAGGACCTCCTGGAGCTTCAGGTCCTGCGGGGTCAGCTTCTGCGGCCCCCCGCGCGGCGGTACGCCCCCGACCCGTTCGGGGGGCGAGACGGGCTGCTCGTAGTGCGTGGGCGCCGTGTGCAGGGTGATGGCGGTCGCGCCGATGAGCAGGGCGACGAAGGCGATGGCGGCCCTGGTCCAGAGCCTCGCCTTGTCCTCGCTGCCGGTGCGCACGGTGCGGGCGGGTGACGGGGCCGGGACGTGCTCGGCGCGGGCGAGGCCGCCGAGCCGGTCCTGCAGCATCTCCGACTGCTCGGCGGGCGAGGCGGCGGCCGCCAGTTCGGGCAGCCGCTCGGCGACGGCGGCCCGGGCCACCTCCAGCCGTCCCGCCGCCGCCGGAGTGGACGCCTCCGTCTCGGCCGCGGTCTCCGGCAGGTCCAGGCCGACCCCGTCGTAGAGGAGCAGGGTGCGCCGGTAGGCCGGGGGCAGATCGAGCAGCGCCTCGAACAGGGCCCGCCGGGCCGGTTCGGTGGGCGGGGCGTCGGGATGCCGGTGGACGCGGCGCAGCCGGTGCCAGGGGGACATCGCGTACTCGTACGCCGCCGCGCGCACCCAGCCGACCGGGTCACGGTCCACGGCCACCTCGGGCCAGCGGTGCCAGGCCAGTTGGAACGCCCGCTCGACGGACTCCCGGGCCAGACTGCGACGGCCGGTCAGCAGATACGTCTGCCGTACGAGGCCGGGGGCGGAGTGGGCGTACAGCGCGTCGAACGCCTCGTCGGGGGAGAGCCGGGGGACAGCGTGTTCCGGCTCGGGGGGCGGGGGAGTGCTTGCCGGTACGGGGGGTGCCGACGCGCTCGCAGGCACGGGCGAGCGCGTCGGTGCGGGCTCGGGCGTGGGCGAACCCGTCGGCACGGGTGCGGACGTGGAAGTAGACGTGAACGTGGGCAAGGGTGCGGGCCCGGGCGTCGGCGTGGACGGAGGCTCGGGCGAGCTCGTCGGCGCGGGCGTGGACGCCACTGACACCGCTGCCGCCACCGTCACCGCCGCCGGTGCCGACGGCTCCGGGCGCTCCTTCCGCCGCACGGCCTCGGGCCCCGTGGCGGGGGCCGGCTCCGGATCGGGCGCGATGAGCTTGGCGTACAGCGCGCGTTTACGTCCGCGCGGGCTCGTGCGCCCCGTCTCCCAGGAGCGCACGGTGGCGCGCGTGACGCCCACGGCCTCCGCGACCTGCTCCTCGCTCAGCGACTTCGCCTCGCGCAGTCTGCGGCGCTCCTTGGGGGAGGGCAGCGGCGGAGCGGCCTCATCGGTGGTGCTCCGGGTCATGGGTGACCCCCGGCAGCGCTGCGCTGGGAGAAAAAGTACATAAACGTATATTGAGCGACACAGCGGCTGTTCGCGCGTTACGCGAAATAAGCGCGTGTCGTTGGGAGCATGGGCGGCGTGACCCAAATGACCGAACGCAGCCCGATGTTGCCGGCCGAGCGGGCCAGGACCCTCGCCCTGGCCTCCGCCTTCCTGCGGGGTGGAGTCGCCGCCGGGCTGGGTCTCGGCTCGCTGGCCGTGCTGGTGACCGTGCTCTGGATCAGCTCCCCGTACCCGGACAGCGGACCCGGCGGCGCGCTGCGCACGGCGGCCGCGGTCTGGCTGCTCGCGCACGGCGCCGAACTCGTGCGGCCCGACACCCTCAGCGGCGTGCCGGCTCCCGTCGGCGTGGTTCCGCTGCTCCTGGTGGCGGGTCCCGTCTGGCTGGTCCACCGGGCGGCGCGTGATGCGGCGGAGCCGGAGGAGGGGCGGCCGAGGCCCTCGCAGACCGGCGCCTTCTGTGCGGTGACCGCGGGATACCTGCTGGTCGCGGCGGGGGCGGCCGCCTACGCGCGGGGCGGGTCGCTGCGCGTGGTCCCGGACACGCTGGCGTTTCCGGTGGCGCTGGTGGTGGCCGGTGCGGCGGCGGCCGGGGTGTGGACGGCGGCCGGCCGGCCGCTCGGGCCGCTGCCGTCCTGGTCGCCCCTCGTGCTCCAGGAGGCCCTCGCGCGGACCCTCTTCCGCAACCGGGCCGAGGCCGCGTGCCGGGCGGCGGCGGTGGGGGCGGCGGTGCTGTTCGGCGGGGGCGCGCTCCTGGTGGCGGCGGCCCTGGGGCGGAACGCGGCGGCGGCGCAGGAGTCCTTCCTGGCGCTCTCCGGTGACTGGTCGGGGCGGTTCGCGGTGCTCCTGCTCGGCGCGGCGCTGGTGCCGAACGCCGCGCTGTGGGGTGCCGCGTACGGGCTCGGCCCCGGTTTCGCGCTCGGTACGGGGGCCACGGCCACCCCGTTCGGCCTCACCGGGACCCCGGCCGTGCCGGACTTCCCGCTGCTGGCGGCGGTACCGGCCGAGGGCCCGGCCGCCCCGCTGACCTGGGCGGCCCTCGCGGTGCCGGTCGTGGCCGCGCTGGCGGTCGCCTGGTGCACCGTACGCAGGGCGGCCCCCGCCGACGCCCCGCGCGCGCAGGCCTGGAGCCCGCGCGAGACCGTGCTGGTGACCGGGCTGGCCGCGCTGGGGTGCGGAGCCGGTACGGCGCTGTTCACGGCGGTGGCGGGCGGCCCGCTGGGGTCGGGGGCGCTCAGCGCGTTCGGGCCCGTGTGGTGGCTGACGGGGCCGGCGGCGCTGGTGTGGACGGCGGCCGTCGGCGTACCGGCGGCCCTGCTCCTGCGCGTGTGGCGGCTGCGCGAACCGGGCTGGGCCTGGCGCAGGGACCTGCCGGAGGAGAAGGCCGGGGAGGAGGCGGTGGAGCCCGCCGGACGGAAGCCCGGCCCCGCGCCTGAGGCGAAGACGAAGACGAAGACGAAGGAGGAGGCGGAGGAGGAAGCGACCGACCGGCCGCCGCGTCGCTGGTGGGCGCCGTGGCGCAAGAGCGGGCCGGGTGAGGCCGCCGCTCAGGAGAGCCCGGCTCCGACGGCCCCGGCGGGCGGTGCGGCCCCGGCGGGCGGTGCGGCCCCGGCGGGCGGTGCGGCCCCGGCGGGCGGTGCGGCCCCGGACGACGCGGGCTTCGAGCCGTACGACTTCCTGCCGACCGACCCCTGGCACGAGAAAGAGGTGAGGGAGGCCCGGTGGGCCTCCCTCAAGCAGAGCTCGGGCGGACTGATGGCCGACTTCCCCGCCCGTGTCCCGGCCGCCCCGCGCACCGAGGAGCCGTCCGCGGAGGCCGCAGACCGGGAGGACCGGGGTCCTACTCCTTGACGCCGAAGAGCGGTTCCAGCGGCTTCGGCAGCTGGTCGTTGCAGGCCACCGCGCCGGTCTTGGTCAGGGCGTCGTTCACGCAGGTGTAGTAGTCGCGGTAGACGAGCTGCACCGTGTACGTCGTGATCACGATGATCAGGGCCAGCAGGGCGGTCACCAGACCGCTGATCGCCGCCGTGGTCTGGGGGCGGCGGTCGCTGGACTGGGGCGTGGTGGCCACCGGCGGTCCACCCCCGTCACCCGGGGCCGGAGCTTCGGCCCCCGTGAGGGCGCCGACCGTCGTACGGTGCGTCGCGGCCGGGCTCTTGGGCTGGGCGCGCAGCGAGCTGACGGCCCAGTACACGGAGAGCGCGCCCAGCAGCAGGGCGATCTCCGTGAGGTCGAAGAGCGCGAAGAAGACGGACCAGATACCGCCGAGCAGCGCATAGCGGGCGCGCCGCTGGACGGGGTCGGCCGGGTCCCAGCGCATCCCGCCGGGGCCGCCGTCGGGTCCGCCCTTGCCGCCCGGGCCGTTCTGGCCGGAGCGGCCGCCGAAGCCGCCGCCACCCCGGCCGGGCTGCTTGTTGCTCCACTGGCTGCCCCAGGACGGGCGGCCACCGGAATTCCCGTCCCCGTCCCCGTTCTCACCGGATCCGGAACCGGAGGCGGACGAGCCCGAGGGGTGGCGCGGCTGCCACGGCTGGTCGGGCCGGTCGGCGGGTGGCGGGGCGAACGGATTGTCGTCGGCCGGCTTCGCGGGAGCCTCCGGTGACGAGGGGGAACCGGAGGCACCCGAAGAACCGGAGGAACCGGAGGGGCCGGTGGCGGGCGAGGAACCCGAGGAGGAGTCCGGCGAAGAGGACTGGCGTTCCCGCGTCAGCAGAGCGGCCCGCGCGGGCAACGGGAGGCGGAAGGCGGTGCGACGGCGTCGGTCCGGCATGTGGTGAACGTCTTCCCCATCTCGTCATGTCCGTCCGAAGGACGGTTCGTCCGCCCGGTGGACGGTTCGCTGTCCCCTGACGCTACCTCCCGGTCCCGCCCCCGTCCCGTGGGGGCCGCCGGGTGTGCCGGTATCGTTGCTGACGGTCGGCCCGTTCGTAGGGTTCCCCGTATCGGGCGAAGCGATTCTTTCGTACGACCCTACAAAGAGCTTCCCCGCACCTGTGTCACCACGCGAGAAAGGGCCCAGACGTGGCCTCCCCGCCCCCCTCCGCCCCTCCCGCCCGGCTGGTCGTGCTGGTCTCCGGATCCGGTACGAACCTCCAGGCCCTGCTCGACGCCATCGGCGACGACCCGGCGGCGTACGGAGCGCAGATCGTCGCCGTCGGCGCGGACCGCGACGGGACCGGCGGGGCGGAGCGCGCCGCGCGGGCCTCGATCCCCACGTTCGTGTGCAGACTCAAGGACCACGCGACGCGTGCGGAGTGGGACGCGGCGCTCACCGCGGCCGTGGCCGAGCACCGTCCCGACCTCGTCGTCTCCGCCGGTTTCATGAAGATCGTGGGCCCCGCGTTCCTCGCCGCCTTCGGCGGCCGGACCGTCAACACCCACCCCGCCCTGCTGCCCAGCTTCCCCGGCGCCCACGGAGTGCGTGACGCACTCGCGTACGGCGTCAAGGTCACGGGCTGCACCGTCCACTTCGTCGACGACGGCGTCGACACCGGTCCGATCATCGCGCAGGGCGTGGTCGAGGTGACCGAGGAGGACACCCCGGAGGGCGAAGCCGCCCTTCATGAACGCATCAAGGAAGTCGAGCGCACACTGCTCGTCGAGGCCGTGGGGCGGATCGCCCGTGACGGTCATCGCATTGAGGGACGAAAGGTTCATCTCGGTCATGTCGGTGAATAAGCCCATCCGCCGCGCCCTGGTCAGTGTCTACGACAAGACGGGGCTCGAAGACCTCGCCCGCGGTCTGCACGAGGCGGGCGTCGAGCTCGTCTCCACCGGCTCCACCGCCGGGCGGATCGCCGCCGCCGGAGTACCGGTCACCAAGGTCGAGGAGCTCACCGGCTTCCCCGAGTGCCTGGACGGCCGCGTCAAGACGCTGCACCCCCGCGTCCACGCCGGCATCCTCGCCGACCTCCGCCTGGACACCCACCGCGAGCAGCTCGCCGAGCTCGGCGTCGAGCCCTTCGACCTGGTGGTCGTGAACCTCTACCCGTTCAAGGAGACCGTCGCATCCGGCGCCTCCGACGACGAGTGCGTCGAGCAGATCGACATCGGCGGCCCCTCCATGGTCCGCGCCGCCGCCAAGAACCACCCCTCGGTCGCCGTGGTGACCAGCCCCGAGCGGTACGGGGACGTCCTCGCGGCAGTGAAGGCGGGCGGCTTCGACCTCACCGCGCGCAAGCGGCTGGCCGCCGAGGCGTTCCAGCACACCGCCGCCTACGACGTGGCCGTGGCCTCCTGGTTCGTGGACGGCTACGCGCCCGCCGACGACTCGGGCCTCCCGGAGTTCGTGGGCGACGCCCTCACCCGTAAGAACGTCCTGCGCTACGGCGAGAACCCGCACCAGCCCGCCGCCCTCTACACCTCGGGCACCGGCGGTCTGGCCGAGGCGGAGCAGCTGCACGGCAAGGAGATGTCGTACAACAACTACACGGACACCGACGCCGCGCGCCGGGCCGCGTACGACCACGCCGAGCCGTGCGTCGCGATCATCAAGCACGCCAACCCGTGCGGCATCGCGATCGCCGGTGACGTCGCCGAGGCGCACCGCAAGGCCCACGCCTGCGACCCGCTCTCGGCCTTCGGCGGGGTCATCGCCGTCAACCGCCCGGTGACGGTCGAGCTGGCCGAGCAGGTCGCGGAGATCTTCACCGAGGTCATCGTCGCCCCGGCGTACGAGGACGGCGCGGTCGAGGTGCTCGCCCGCAAGAAGAACATCCGCGTGCTGCGCGCCCCCGGCGCCCCGGCCACCACGGTCGAGGTCAAGGCCATCGACGGCGGGGCGCTGCTCCAGGTCACCGACCGCCTCCAGGCCGAGGGCGACGACCCGGCCAACTGGACGCTCGCCACCGGCGACGCGCTCTCCGAGGCGGAGCTGAAGGAGCTGGCCTTCGCCTGGAAGGCGTCCCGCGCGGTCAAGTCCAACGCGATCCTGCTCGCCAAGGACGGCGCCTCGGTCGGCGTCGGCATGGGCCAGGTCAACCGGGTCGACTCCGCGAAGCTCGCCGTCGAGCGGGCGGGCGAGGAGCGCGCGGCCGGTTCGTACGCCGCGTCCGACGCGTTCTTCCCCTTCCCCGACGGCCTGGAGATCCTCACCGCCGCCGGCATCAAGGCGGTCGCCCAGCCCGGCGGCTCCGTCCGCGACGAGCTGGTGATCGAGGCCGCGAAGAAGGCGGGCGTCACCATGTACTTCACCGGGACGCGCCACTTCTTCCACTGACCGGCACCCGTACGACCCGTGGCCGCACCCGGTGAAGGGGTGCGGCCACGGCCGTGTCCGTCGTACGGAATCGCCTCGCCGCTCTGTTCTAATGAACGGCCGTATCCGATGAGCGGCCGTATCCGAAGAACAGCCGGAATCCCTAGCGGGGGCAGTCACCGTGCTTGAGCTGAACAAGAGTGGAACGGACCGGCCGGGACCGGGGCGGCTGCCCGCCCAGGGGTCGGGGCCGGACGCCCGCCCGGCGGGCGACTCCCCGGCCCCGGACGCCGCCGCCACTGCCGAACGCGTGCCCCTGCGCCCGTATGTGATCGTCGCCGCGATCCTCTGCGGGATCTACTTCCTCTACTCCTACCTCCAGTACAGCCGGTTCGGCTCGCCCTCCTGGGACCTCGGGATCTTCGAGCAGGAGGTACGGGCGTACGCGGACCTCAGGGCCCCGGTCGTCGACATCAAGGGCCCCGGCTATCTGATCCTCGGCGACCACTTCTCCCCGATCGTCGCGCTGCTGGCCCCGCTGTACTGGCTCTGGCCCTCGGCCGAGGCCCTGCTCTTCGCCCAGGCCGCGCTCTTCGCGCTCGGCGCGGTCGTCGTCGGCCGCACCACCCAGCAGCTCCTCGGCGGCCGCTCCGGGCTCTGCGTCACCGTCGCGTACGGGCTCTCCTGGGGCATCCAGGAGGCGGTGAAGGCCGACTTCCACGAGATCGCCTTCGCCGTCCCGCTGCTCGCCCTCGTCTGCCGGGCGCTGCTCCTGAAGCGGTGGACGGCCGCGCTCCTCTGGTCGCTGCCGCTGGTCCTGGTCAAGGAGGACCTCGGCGCCACCGTCGCGGTCGTCGGCTTCCTGCTCTTCGTCCACGGGCGCCGCCTCCAGGGCGCGCTGCTCGCCGCGTTCGGGGTGGCCGCCTTCGTGGTCACCCTCATGGTCCTCATCCCGGCGGCCAGCAGCGCGGGCACGTACGACTACTGGCAGAAGATCGACAAGAAGGGCGAGCAGGACGTCTCGATGGCGGACTCCCTCCTCGGCGTCCTGAACTCCTCCGTCAAGATCGAGATGCTGGTCTTCCTGGTCGGCATCACCGCGTTCATGGCGCTGCGTTCGCCGCTGACCCTGCTGATCGTTCCCACGCTCGGCTGGCGTTTGCTGTCGCAGGACAGCAACCACTGGGGCATGGTCTGGCACTACAGCGCGATCCTGATGCCCGTGCTCTTCCTGGCGATGGCCGACGGCGTCCGCCGCAGCCGCGGATCGCACCGCCCCTGGCTCGCCTCGTACGCGAAGGTCGTCGTCCCCGTCTCCGTCGCGATCGCCGTGGCGATGGCCCAGTACCTGCCGCTGCGCGACCTGCTGCGCCCGGACACCTACAGCACCGACGCCCGCACCGAAATGGCCCGTGCGGCGCTGAAGGCCATCCCGGCCGGGGCGCGGGTCGAGACGGACATCACCCTCATGGCCCACCTCACCTCCGACCGGACCGTCTACTGGATCGGGGGCGCCCCGGGCACCGCGCCGGACATCGTCGCCATCAACCTGGACTTCGGCTGGTCACGCCCGATCCAGGACCCGGTGGCGTACGCCGAGCAGCTCCACCCCGAGGCGCGCTACCAGCTCAGGCACCGGGGCGGCAGCTTCGTGGTGATGGAGCGTACGACTCCGGAGCCGGCCGAGATCCCGGGCGTACGGGGGGACTGAGCCCGGCCCCGGGCCCGTACGCGCGAAGGCCGCAACCGGTGGACGGGTGCGGCCTTCGAAGCGAGCGCCGAGCGGCGAGGGTCACTTGGAGCGGATGACCACCGACGAGCAGACCTTGTCCGCGAACGTCTGCTTCTTCTCGTCCCACAGCGGCCACAGCCACCCGATGTAGCAGGCGATGCTGTCCAGGAAGTGGGCCAGGCGGCGCACGAAGGCCATACCGAAGCCCAGCGGGCGGCCGTCGGCCTCGCGCAGCACGCGGATGCCCACGGCCTTCTTGCCGATCGTCTGGCCGGTGGTGCCCTCCTGGTACAGCTGCCAGAGGGAGAGGCCGATCATCAGGAGGACGCCGATCAGGGCGATGAAGCCGCCCGCCGCGTCCCCCATGGCGCCGCCGATGCCGACGAAGAGGAGGTACGGGGCGCCGATGATCAGGCCGTCGATGATCAGCCCGCCCGCCCGCAGACCCCAGTGCGCCAGCTCCGGCATACCGCCGCCGTAGCCGGGCTGCCCCTGCGGGTAGCCGCCGCCGTAGGGCTGGCCGGGCTGCTGCGGATAGCCCGGCGGCTGCTGCGGGTACCCCGGCTGCTGCTGCGGATAGCCGTACCCCTGCTGCGGGACGCCCTGCGGAGCCTGCTGCGGATACCCGTAACCGGGCTGTCCCTGCGGCGGGCCCTGGGGAGGCTGGCCGGGCTGCTGCCCGTACGGGTTGTTGGGGTCGCCGAAGCTCATATGGGGTGTTCCTTCAACAGACGTGTGGGGACGGATGGCCACACGGAGGAAGGACGACGTTCAGCGGCCCGCCCCCCGTACAACCGCGGCCTTCATCGTTATAAGCGCGACCCGCGTTTGTCCAGTCCGGGGCGGAGGACGTTGTGCAAGTGCAATCTCGGCCAGGGGCGGGGCGGAGGCAATTGGTATGCGGGCGGGGTCATCCGCGAGGATGGGTCCATGACTGCCCAGATTCTCGATGGCAAGGCCACCGCTGCCGCGATCAAATCCGATCTGACCGTCCGTGTGGCGGCCCTCAAGGCGCAGGGGATCACTCCCGGCCTCGGAACCCTGCTCGTCGGGGACGACCCGGGCAGCCGCTGGTACGTGAACGGCAAGCACCGCGACTGTGCCGAGGTCGGCATCGGCTCCATCCAGCGCGAACTCCCCGACACCGCCACCCAGGAGGAGATCGAGGAGGTCGTACGGGAGCTCAACGCCGACCCGGAGTGCACGGGGTACATCGTGCAGCTGCCGCTGCCCAAGGGCATCGACACCAACCGGATCCTGGAGCTGATGGACCCGGAGAAGGACGCGGACGGGCTGCACCCGATGAGCCTCGGCCGCCTCGTCCTCAACGAGACCGGCCCGCTGCCCTGCACCCCGCAGGGCGTCGTCCAGCTGCTCCGCGCGCACGGCGTGGAGATCGACGGGGCGCACGTCGTGGTCGTCGGACGCGGTGTCACCATCGGCCGGTCGATCCCGCTGCTGCTGACCCGGAAGTCGGAGAACGCCACGGTGACCCAGTGCCACACCGGCACCCGGGACCTCTCCTCGCACCTGCGGCAGGCCGACATCATCGTCGCCGCCGCCGGGGTGCAGCACCTGATCAAGCCCGAGGACGTCAAGCCGGGCGCGGCCGTGCTCGACGTCGGCGTCAGCCGGGACGAGAACGGCAAGATCGTCGGCGATGTGCACCCGGGGGTCCGCGAGGTGGCGGCCTGGGTCGCCCCGAACCCCGGCGGTGTGGGCCCGATGACCCGCGCCCAGCTGCTGGTCAACGTGGTCGAGGCGGCCGAGCGGACCGCGGCCGAGGCCGCCGACGCGGCTGCCGCGGGCTGACGGCCGGATCCGGAGGGAACGCCATGGGCGCTGGTACGAGTCCGGCCGACCCCGCCTCGGCGGGCCGGGAGGCCGACGGGCCGGATTCCGCCGCGGAGGGCGGCTCCACGGCGACCGGGAACACGGAGCCGGGCGGCGGGCCCGAGGCCGGACGGCCGGGCGGCGGGCCCGAGGCCGGACAGTCGGGGAGTGGGCCCGAGGCCGGAGAGTCGGGCAGCGGTTCCACCTCCGCCGAGCCGGGCGGTGAGGCGGCGGCGCCCCGCAGGTCCCGGCGGTTCCCGCTCTTCACGCGTGACACCGCCCGACCCGAGGGCGGCGGCCGGGCCGCCCCGGGCGACGCGCCCGCTCCGGCCCGGCAGTGGCCTCTGCTCACCGTGCTCTGCACGGCGGGCGCCGGCCTGCTGATCGTGGCCCTGGACCCGTTCGCGGAGGCGTTCCGCATCGGCACCATCCTGATCGGCGCGGCGCTGATCGCCGGAGCGGTGCTGCGCTGGGTGGTGCCGTCGGTGGGCATGCTCGCGGTGCGGTCCCGCTTCACCGACCTGGTGACGTACGGGCTGATGGGCACCCTCATCGTGCTGCTCGCGCTGGTCGCGCAGCCGGAGCCGTGGCTGGACGTCCCGATCCTGGAGAACGCGGTCCGCTTCACGATCCGTTAGAACGGCCAGGCCCTGCCGGTCCGTGGGAACGACAGGCCGTGGGGCCCGGGCGGGCACCCGTCAGGAGGTGCCCGCCCGGGGCGCCCGTCCCCACCCCCGAGGAGGGACGGACGGCACGGTTCGGGGCTTCCGGGGTGCCAGCCCCGGTATGCGGCGGAGTGAGCGGCCTTGCCCCGTCCCGGCTCAAGCGTCATGGACACGGAAGGCCGCCACAAGGTTCCCCTGGGGCCTGTGGCACGGAAGTGACCATTCCGGCACGGTGTGATCGCCGCGCAACGATGGCAGACTGGCACGGCGCAACGGACGAACAGCTGACCGGTCCGGGGGACGCACCGGCCGGCGGGACCGGCCGCAGCGGGGGCACAGGAAGCACGTCCGGGGATGCACCGGGGGATACAAGGGGGGAACGACGCCATGCCTCGTTGGAAGGCACTGCCCGAAGAACTCGACCCGCAGATCAGGGAGTTCGCGAGCCAGCTGCGCAGGCTCGTGGACCGCAGCGGGCTGAACATCAACGCGGTGGCCGACCGCACGGGGTTCAGCAAGACGTCCTGGGAGCGGTACCTCAACGGCCGGCTGCTCCCCCCGCGCCGCGCCGTCGTGGCCCTCGCCGATGTGACGAGCACCCCGCAGCACCACCTCACGACCATGTGGGAGCTGGCCGAGCGGGCCTGGAGCCGGGCCGAGATGCGCCACGACATGACGATCGAGGCCATCCGCATCACCCAGGCGCGCGAGGCGCTCGGCGCGAGCGACCCGGCGGCGGGCGGCAGGGGCGGCGGCCCCGGCCGGGCCGCCGGCGGCCGGCACAGCGCGGCCGGCTCCGCCCCGCGCGGTTCCACCACGGCCGGGCCGGACGGTTACGGGCCCGACGGCTACGGGCCGGACAGCTACGGATCTGACGGCTACGGCGCCGACCGGCCGGGCCCGGACGGCGACCGCCCCGGCGGCCACGGGGCCGACGCCCACGACGCGTACGGCACCGATGCCCACCGCTCCGACGGACGCGCCCCCTTCGTCCCCGCACAGCGCGGCACCGTCCCCCCGGTCCCGCAGCAGCGGCAGGGCGGGCGGCGGGCGGACGCGAAGCGGAGCGGCGGCGCCGAGGGGCGGCCCTCCGGCAGCCGCAGCAAGGCGATCATGCTCGCCGTCGGTGCGGCCGGAGCCCTGGTCGTCATCGTCGGCGCGGTGATGCTCGCGCCCAGCGGCGACGAGCCCGCCAAGGCCACCCCGCCCCCGGCGGCCACCCCCACCCCCGCCCCCTCGACCGAGGCGCCCGCCCCCGAACTGCCCGTCGGCGTCGAGTGCCAGGGTGCCGACTGCGCCGGCCAGAACCCCGACAAGATGGGATGCGGCGGCGACTACGCCCGTACGGTCTCCACCGCCCAGGTCGGCGGTGCCCGGGTCGAGGTCCGGTACAGCGAGGTCTGCTCCGCCGCCTGGGCCCGGCTCACCGAGGCGGCCCTCGGCGACACCGTGACGATCACCGGCGGCGCGGCGGCGGACGACCAGAACGGCGAGGTCGCGGTCACGGAGGCGTACACGCCGATGGTCGCGGTGAAGAAGGCGGCCGACGCGAAGGCCTGCGCGACGCTCACCTCGGGCACGAAGGGGTGCACCACGTAGGGGGTGTCCCGCGTGACGCCAAGCAGGGTGTGTCCCGCGTGCGGTGTGTGACCGGCTGTGTGCGGTGCCACAGGGGGCCGGGCGGCCCGCCCTCTCCGGGTCCGATAGCCTGGCCGCCGGATATCTCTTCACGTCAAGATTGCTCGGGCGCGAAGGGGTCTCCCGCACCAGGGTCCGGCACCAGGGGCCGGGACCCCCACCGCCAGCTGTCTACGGAGACCGCCATGACCCGCACTCCCGTGAATGTCACCGTGACCGGCGCTGCCGGCCAGATCGGCTACGCGCTGCTCTTCCGCATCGCCTCCGGCCACCTGCTCGGCCCGGACGTGCCGGTCATCCTGCGCCTCCTGGAGATCCCGCAGGGCCTCAAGGCCGCCGAGGGCACCGCGATGGAGCTCGACGACTGCGCCTTCCCGCTGCTGCGGGGCATCGAGATCACCGACGACCCGAACGTCGGCTTCGCCGGGGCGAACGTGGCCCTGCTCGTCGGCGCCCGCCCGCGTACCAAGGGCATGGAGCGCGGCGACCTGCTCGCCGCCAACGGCGGCATCTTCAAGCCGCAGGGCAAGGCCATCAACGACAACGCCGCGGACGACATCAAGGTCCTCGTCGTCGGCAACCCGGCCAACACCAACGCGCTCATCGCGCAGGCCGCCGCCCCCGACGTACCGGCCGAGCGCTTCACCGCGATGACCCGCCTGGACCACAACCGCGCGATCTCGCAGCTGGCCGCCAAGACCGGTGCCGCCGTCTCCGACATCAAGAAGCTGACGATCTGGGGCAACCACTCGGCCACCCAGTACCCGGACATCTTCCACGCGGAGATCGCCGGCAAGAACGCCGCCGAGGTCGTCAACGACGAGGTATGGCTGGGCGACACCTTCATCCCGACCGTCGCCAAGCGCGGCGCCGCGATCATCGAGGCCCGTGGCGCGTCCTCGGCCGCCTCGGCCGCCAACGCCGCCATCGACCACGTGTACACCTGGGTCAACGGCACCGCCGAGGGCGACTGGACCTCGATGGGCATCCCGTCGGACGGCTCCTACGGCGTCCCCGAGGGGATCATCTCCTCCTTCCCGGTCACCACGAAGGACGGAAAGTACGAGATCGTCCAGGGTCTGGACATCAACGAGTTCTCCCGTACGCGCATCGACGCGTCGGTCAAGGAGCTCACCGAGGAGCGCGACGCGGTCCGCGAGCTCGGTCTCATCTGATCCGCACCCGCACCACACCGAGCGCCCCCGGCAGCCTCTGCCGCCGGGGGCGCTTCGGCTTTTCCCCGCCCGGTGGCCCCGGATCGATATGGCCGACAATCGACTCCCCGGGCGGTCCCGGCCTCGCTTACATTGGCCCCTTTCGATCTTCGGTTCCCGCCGCCTGCCCGTAAGGCCGGGGAAGGGCCCGACAGACCGTGGCCGGCGCGACGCATCAGGGGAAAGAGGAACCGGTGACCGGGAGTGCCGTGCCGCGGCCGTCGCGGGGCCAGGACGATCTGCTCGGGAAGCCGCCCGTGCACCCCGCCACGAGCGAGGCGAGCAGGCTGCTGTGCGCCGGGGTCCATCTGCACGACGGCTACCGGAACGCGGTCATCGACCAGCTGTACGTCCAGGAGCAGTGCGTCGTCGCCCCGTCGACGGGCTTCGACGCAGCCCGCGTCCTCGCCCACGCCCTGCGCGCCCGCCGCACCGAACTGGCCTGGGCTGCGGGCATCCTGGCGGCCTGGCTGCTCGGCGCCGTCCTCACCGGGGGCGTCATCGGCGCGCTGTTCTTCCCGTGCATCCTGCTGGCCCTCGCGCCCTGGGTGCGGGGGTCCGCCCCCAGCCCCCCGGTCTACCGGCGGGCCGCGGCGTTCCTCATGCGCTGGTACGGGCGGCTCTTCCTGCTCCTCGTCGGGCTCTGGGTGCTGGCCTCGGCCCTCGGCCTGTTCGACGGTGACTCCGACCCGGACGAGTTCTCCGGCTCGTACGGCCCGGGAGCCTCCGGGTCCGACAGCTTCTCCGACACCCCGCCGGACGCCTCCGACCTGGGCTTCGCCCTGATCACCGGCAGCCTCTCCGAAGGGTCCGCCACCGGGGCCGCCTGGGCGGTCCTCTTCTTCCTCGCCGTCATCGGGGGCCTGGTCGGCCTCCAGCACGGCCAGTTCGCCCGGGTGATGACCGACGAGCTGTCCCGGAAGAACTTCCCCGACCTCGCGGCCGACCAGGCCGAGCACGCGGCGGGCGACCGCTTCCGGCGGCTCCAGCAGCGGATCCGGCTGGAGCAGCACGCCCCCGTCATCCTGTACGGCGAGCGGAACCCGTTCTGCGGAATGGGCACGCCCTACGGCACGTGGAACCTCACCGTCGAGCTCCGGCCGAGCGAGGAGGGCCCCACCGAGCCACTCGACAACGCCCGGATCCTGCGCCGGATCGTGCCGCTGCTGGAGGGCCTGCGGGTGCCCTCCTCGCACGGTTCCGCCGAGGGCGCGGCCGCCGTCCGGGACCGGCTGCGCGAGCTGGTGGTCGACGAGTGCGTCTTCCTGCCGGTGGCCGGCCTGCCCCGGCGCGAGAGCGCCCCGTACGGTCCCGGGGCGTTCGAGGAACACCGCGGCCGCGCCGTCGAGGAGGGCGGCGAGGGCCGGCGGCACTTCCTGCGCATCCGGGTCGGCGGCTGGAACGAGGAGGTCGTCGTCACCGTCTTCGTCCGGGTCCACACCCAGGGCGGGATGCTGATGCTGGAGGTGGCCCCGCACGTCCTGATGCCGGTGCACCCGCTGTTCCGCGACGCCGACCGGGCCGCCCACCGGCACCGCAACAACAACTGGTTCGGCAAGGCGGTCTGGGCGCTGACCCGCACCCCGGCCTCGCTGGCGCGCTCCCTCGTCACCCTGGGCCGCGGCGTGGCGAGCGGCTGGAAGCTCCTCACCGCAGGGAACAGCGGTGCGCTGGCCGAGGGGCCCGCGTTCTCCGTCCGGGAGCTGGGCGCCGACGAAGAGGCCTCGCTCTTCCAGGACATGGACATCAACCGGTATCTGAAGAGCATCGAGGACCGGGTGAACGCCGGAGTCCGGCTCGCCCTGCGCGAAGCCGGCTGGGAGACCGACGAGTTCGAGCAGAAGATCGTCAACATCGGTGCGGGCGGCGTGTTCATCGAGTCCGCGAAGGACAGCGCGATCGGCATCGGCGATCACAACGACATCAGGCGCTCCGGCCCGACGGCCCCGGCCGGCCCGGCCGCCCCCGGCGCGAAGAAGGGCCCCGGCAGCGGGAAGGCCCCCGGCGCCACGAAGAGCCCCGGCACCGGGAACGGCCCCGCCGCGCCCCCCGGCCCCCAGCGGAAAGCAGGAGAGAAATGACCCCCGGCCCGGCCTCCGGCCCGACCCCTGGCGACCAGCAGCCGCAACAGTCGCAGCCGCAGCGCACCGTGCACATCGGTTCGGTGACCGGAAGCGCCTTCGCCGTCGGCGACCACAACACCGTCACCCAGCACCAGCACGCCGGACCCGCCGACGAGGCCCAGGCCGAACTGCTGCGGGCCGTGCAGGAACTCCGCGCGGATCTCGCCCGGTTCGTCGCCTCCGACACCACGGAGGTGCTGGACGCCGAACTGGTCTCGGTGGCGGACGAGATCGAGACGGCGGGCGCGGCCGAGCCCGGCCGGCTGGCCCGCCTCCAGCAGGCCCTGACCGCCGCCGGGGCGCTCACCGGAACCCTGGCGTCCGGCGTCGCGGTGGCCGAGGCGCTGCGCGCCCTGCTGGGAGGCTGACCGGTGACCGGGGGCGGTGGGGTGCGCTGGAACGACGAGACCCAGAGCTGGGAGACCGAGCCGCGGCGCGCCTACACCCCGCCGCCGCCCCCGCCGCCCTCGGCCGCCCCGGTGGTGCCGCCCGTGCCGCCGGGGTCCCCGGTCGCGTCGCCGGAGGACACCTCCGCGTCGCCGGTGGTCCCCACGGTGCTGCCGACGGTCCCCGACCCGTACGCGGAGACCGGGCCCTACGTCGTGCAGGGGCCGCCGGGCCCGTACAACAACATCACCGGGACCCACGGGCCGGCGACCGCTTCCCGGACGGTGCGGGAGCGGATCACCCCGCTGACCGCCGGGCTCGCCGTGGCCGTGCTCGCGGCCGGTGCGGCGGCGCTCTGGTTCACGGTCGGCGGCGGTGGTGACGGCGGCCGGGACGACGCCCGGGGCCGGACGGCGAGCGCCCCGGCCGAGGAGGCCACCGACCCGGCCGTCCCGGACGGCGACCCGGGCACCGGCATTCCCGACGGCACCGGGGACGCCGCGTCCGAGACCTCCGGCGCCACCGGCACCGAGTCCCCGGACGCCGGGGATCCGCCGCCCGGATTCGTCACCCGGGACGACGAGGAGGGTTTCCGGATCGCAGTGCCCGAGGAGTGGGGCGAACGCACGCAGAAGACCGGCGGGGTGTTCTACGCGCCTTTCGGCTCCGGCGAACTGCTCCAGGTCTTCCGGGTGTCCGAGCCCGGCATGACCGCCCTGGAGGCGGTGCGCGCGGCCTCGGAGGACCGCAGCGTGAGCCCCGGCTTCGAGGAGGTCCGCATCGGCGCCGTCGACAACCCGCTCGGAGGCGAGGCCGCCGAGCTGGTGTACGCGTACGACAGCGAGGACTCCGGCGGCCGCCGCCAGGTCGCCGAGCGGGTCTTCACCGCGTCGGACGGCCGCCTCTACGCCGTGCTGGTGGCCGCCCCCGACGAGCAGTGGCCGCGCCACGAGGAGATCCTCTCCACCGCCGTGACGCACTTCGACCCGTACGACAGCCCCTTCTGACCGAGCGGCCGGAGCTCTTCCGGCGGAGCGGTCAGTGCTTGAGGTCTCCGGGCGTGTAGTGGCCGGGGACCTGCCGGGTGGCGACCCCGAAGCGGTTCCAGGCGTTGATCACCGTGATCGCGGCGATCAGCTGGGCCAGTTCGGCCCCCTCGAAGTGCTCGGCGGCCCGCGCGTACACCTCGTCCGGGACGAATCCGTCGGTCAGGACGGTGATGGCCTCGGTCAGCTCGATCGCCGCGATCTCCTTCTCCGTGTAGAAGTGCCGCGACTCGTCCCAGGCGCTCAGCTGGATGATCCGCTCGACGCTCTCGCCCGCGGCGATGGCGTCCTTGGAGTGCATGTCCAGGCAGAGCGCGCACCGGTTGAGCTGCGAGGCCCGGACCTTCACCAGCTCCAGCAGCAGCGGGTCGAGTCCCTTCCGGGAGGCGGCGTCGAGCCGGACCATCGCCTTGTAGACCTCGGGGGCCAGCTGGGCCCAGGGCATCCGGGCGGGGTGCTCGGGGGCGTACGGGGCATCGGTGCCGGTGGCTGCGTGGGCGTGGGTGTGGTGTGCGGGTGTCGTCGTCATGGCATTGACGGTACGGGCCCGGTGGCACCCCGGTATGGTCCATTCCCATGACGGATTCCTGGGCCACTTTCGGCGCCGACCTGCATCTGGAGCCGGTCGGTACGGGGGTGCGCAGCGGGCTGATGGAGGCCCTGCGGGAGGCGGTGCGCAGCGGGCGGCTGACCCCCGGCACCCGGCTGCCGTCCTCCCGGGCGCTCGCCGCCGACCTGGGCGTCGCCCGCAACACGGTCGCCGACGCCTACGCCGAACTGGTCGCCGAGGGCTGGCTCACCGCCCGGCAGGGCTCGGGGACCCGGGTCGCGCAGCGGTCCGCGCCGCGCCGGGCGGCCCCGGTGGCGGCCCGCACCCGGCCGGCCCGCCCGCGCACCGGCCACAGCCTGAAGCCGGGCTCCCCGGACGTGTCGTCCTTCCCGCGCACCGCCTGGCTCCGGGCCGCCCGCAAGGCGCTCACCGCGGCGCCCGACGAGGCGTTCGACTACGGCGACCCGCGCGGGCGCGTCGAGCTGCGCACGGTGCTGGCTGAGTATCTGGCCCGGTCGCGCGGGGTCCACGCCGACCCGGAACGCATTGTGATCTGTTCCGGCTTCGTCCATGGGCTGATGCTGCTGGGCACGGTCCTGCGCCGCCGCCGGGTGCGGGACCTCGCCGTCGAGTCGTACGGTCTCGACCTGCACCGCGACCTCCTCATCGGCACCGGGCTGAACACGCCCCGGCTTGAGCTGGACCACCTCGGCTCGCGGACCGGGGAGCTGGCCGCGATGCGCGGTACGGGGGCGGTCCTGCTGACTCCGGCGCACCAGTTCCCCACCGGCGTACCCCTCCATCCGGACCGGCGGGCCGCCGCCGTCGACTGGGCCCGCTCCACCGGGGGCCTGATCCTGGAGGACGACTACGACGGCGAGTTCCGCTACGACCGCCAACCCGTGGGCGCCCTCCAGGGCCTGGACCCCGAACGGGTGGTCTACCTCGGCACCGCCTCCAAGTCGCTCGCCCCAGGCCTGCGCCTGGGATGGATGGTGCTGCCCCGGGGGCTGGTGGGGGAGGTCGTGGCGGCGAAGGGCGCGTCCGACTGGATGTCCGGCGCCTTCGACCAGCTGACGCTCGCGGAGTTCATCGCCTCGGGGGCGTACGACCGGCATGTGCGCTCCATGCGGCTGCGCTACCGGCGCCGCCGCGACCAGCTGGTGGCGGCGCTCGCCGAACGCGCGCCGGGCATCGAGGTCAGCGGTATCGCGGCCGGGCTGCACGCGGTCCTCGAACTCCCGCCGGGCACCGAGCGTTCGGTGGTCCAGGCGGCGGCCTTCCAGGGCCTGCGGCTGGACGGTCTCGCCACCTACCGGCACCCCGACGCCCCGGTCGGCCGCGACGCGCTGGTGATCGGCTACGGCTCCCCGTCGGAGAGCGCGTGGGCGGGTGCGCTGGACGCGTTGTGCCGGGTGCTGCCGTAACAGGGGTCAAGGGTGAGCCGGCTCCGGCGCCTCGCCGAAGCGGACCAGGGCCAGGGACCCCGCCACCGCCACCGCGAAACCGGTCACGGCCAGCCACCCCAGCCCCGGCCGGGTCCCGTCGCCCAGCCACACCACCCCCACCAGCGCCGGGCCGACCGTCTCGCCGAGCACCATCCCGGCCGTCGCCGTGGTCACCGACCCCTTCTGCAGCGCCGAGGTCAGCAGCAGGAACGCCGCCGCCCCGCCCAGCAGCAGCCCGTACACCGCCGGGTTCCGCACCAGCGCCCCCGGCGACACACCGTCGACCAGCCGCACCGCCACCTCCACCACCCCGAAGCCGAACCCGGCCCCCAGGCCCAGCGCCCGCCCCCGCGTCGGCAGCCGCCCGCCCACCGCGCCGAGCACCAGCACCCCCAGCGCGGCGGCGATCGTCGCCCACGGCAGCCACTCCGGACCCGGCCGGTCGCCCTCCGCACCCGAGGCGAGCCCCAGCATCCCGAGCCCCGCGCAGACCACCGCCACCGCCGCCCACTCCGTGGAGCTCAGCCGGACCGCCAGCAGCCGGGCGGCCACCACCGCCGTGACCGCGAGGGACGCGGCGAGCGCCGCACCCCCCGGAGCAGCAGCGCGGGGTCCACGCCCGCCCCCGAATCGGGCCTGGTGGCGGCCCGCGCGGCGATCGCCTGGAGGACGGAGGCCGTCCCGTAGCAGAGGGCGGCACCGAGCGCACAGATCATCCCGAGAAGCACAAAAGGAATGTACCGGGCGGCGGTTCACCTCACGGGTTCCGGTCCGGCCGACCGTCGAACTAGTCTGACAAGAGGTCCGGTGATGAACGGGGTACCGGGCCGGATCACGTACCACGGGGGAGAACCGGACATGGCCAAGCGGAGGTTGAGGTCGAGCACGGTCGTGCTCGGCGGAATGGGGCTGCTCGCCCTGACGATCACATCCTGCGGATCGGAACCCGACCGGCGTTGCGCCGACCGGACCACCCAGAGGACCCTGCCGAGCTCCGAGTGCCGCAGCGGCGGCAGCGGTTCGTACTACTACGGCGGCGGCAAGAGCGGCGACGGCAAGGTACAGGGCGGCAGCTTCGACAAGTCGGCGGTCGACCGGGGCGGCTTCGGCTGCACCAAGTCCGGCGGAGGCTGAGCCCGGTGGAGCGCCGCACCATCGCGCCGCGCCCCGGCTGGCAGGAGACCGTCGAGTCCCAGGGGCTCGTCTACCCGCTCACCCGCTACCCGGACGGGTCGCTGCGCCCCTACTGGGACGAGAGCGCCTACTACGTCTTCTCGCTGCCCGAGGTCGAGGCGCTGGAGGAGACCGTCGAGGAGCTGCACACGATGTGCCTGGCCGCCGCCGCGCACATCGTCGAGCACGACCGCTTCGCCGACCTCTCCATCACCGATCCGCGCCTGGTTTCCCTGGTCGCCGAGTCCTGGCGGCGCCGTGACGAACTGCCTTCCTTGTACGGGCGGTTCGACCTGCGGTACGACGGGAGCGGCCCGGCGAAGATGCTGGAGTACAACGCCGACACCCCGACCTCCCTGGTGGAGGCCGCCAGTCCGCAGTGGTTCTGGATGGAGGAGCGGTTCCCCGGCGCCGACCAGTGGAACTCCCTGCACGAGCGGCTGGTCGACGCCTGGAAGCGGCAGGCGTCCCTCCTGCCGCCGGGTCCGCTGCACTTCGTCCATTCGGAGGGCGACGAGGCCGGCGAGGACCTGATGACGGTCGCGTATCTGCGCGAGACCGCCGCCCAGGCCGGGCTGGAGACCGAGGCGCTATCGGTGGAGGAGATCGGCTGGGACCGGCTGAGCGGGCGGTTCGTCGACGACCGGTTCCGCTTCATCCGCAGCTGCTTCAAGCTCTACCCGTGGGAGTGGCTGACCACGGACCGCTTCGGGCCGCAGGTGCTGGACACCCTCGACAACGGCGGCGGCTCCGGCACCACCTGCTGGATCGAGCCCGCCTGGAAGATGCTGCTCTCCAACAAGGCGCTCCTGGCGGTCCTGTGGGAGCTGTACCCGGGCCACCCGAACCTGCTCCCCTCCTATCTCGACGGACCCCGCGAGCTGGCCGGACCCGGCGGTGCGGGGTACGTCTCCAAGCCGCTGCTCGGCCGCGAGGGCGCCGGGGTCGACCTGCACGGGCCCGGCTCCCCGGCGGTCCCGCGCGACGAGCCGTGCTGCTACCAGGAGCTGGCACCGCTGCCCGACCTCGACGGCAACCGGGTGGTGCTCGGGGCCTGGGTCGTCGAGGACGAGGCGGCCGGGCTCGGCATCCGGGAATCGGCGGGGCCGGTCACGGACGAGTACGCCCGCTTCCTGCCCCACGTCATCCTCTGACCTCTTTTTGAAGGGCTCAGGCGCTGAGCACCGCCCGCAGCCGGTCGAGCCCCCAGTCCAGGTCCTCCTTGCTGATCACCAGCGGCGGCGCGATCCGGATCGTCGAGCCGTGGGTGTCCTTCACCAGCACCCGCTCCTCCATCAGCCGCTCGGAGATCTCCCGGCCGGTGCCCAGGGCGGGCGCGATGTCGACGCCCGCCCACAGCCCCCGGCCGCGTACCGCCTCCACCGCGCCGCCCCCGGTCAGCAGCCCCAGCTCCCGGTGCAGGTGGTCGCCCAGCTCGGCGGCGCGCTCCTGGTACTCGCCGGTCCGCAGCATCGCGATCACCTCCAGCGCCACCGCACACGCCAGCGGGTTCCCGCCGAAGGTGGAGCCGTGCTCGCCCGGCCTGAACACGCCGAGGATGTCCGCCGATGAGACGACGGCCGACACCGGCACCACCCCGCCGCCGAGCGCCTTGCCCAGCACGTACATGTCCGGAACCACGCCCTCGTGCTCGCACGCGAACGTCTTCCCGGTACGCCCAAGACCCGACTGGATCTCGTCCGCGATGAAGAGCACGTTCCGCTCCCGGGTCAGCTCCCGCACCCCGGGCAGATAGCCGGCCGGCGGCACCAGAACCCCGGCCTCGCCCTGGATCGGCTCGATCAGCACCGCCACGGTGTTCTCCGTCATCGCCTCCCGGAGCGCGGTGAGATCCCCGTACGGCACGATCTCGAACCCCGGGGTGTACGGGCCGTAGTCGGCCCGCGCCTCCGGGTCCGTGGAGAAGCTGATGATCGTCGTCGTGCGGCCGTGGAAGTTGTCCGAGGCCACGATGATCTTCGCCATCCCGTCCGGGACGCCCTTGACCCGGTAGCCCCACTTACGGGCGGTCTTCACCGCCGTCTCCACGGCCTCCGCCCCGGTGTTCATGGGCAGCACCATCTCCATGGAACAGAGCTCGGCCAGCCGCGTACAGAAATCGGCGAACCGGTCGTGGTGGAAGGCCCGGGAGGTCAGCGTCACCCGCTCCAGCTGGGCCTTGGCCGCGTCGATCAGACGGCGGTTGCCGTGGCCGAAGTTGAGCGCCGAGTACCCGGCGAGCAGATCGAGGTAGCGGCGCCCTTCGACATCGGTCATCCAGGCGCCCTCCGCCGAGGCCACGACGACCGGCAACGGGTGGTAGTTGTGCGCGCTGTGCGCCTCGGCGGAGGCGATGGCGGTTTCCGTGGCGGACACGGGATCTCCGTTCGTCGTGCGGCGTGGGCGGGGGTGGTGCCCACTTTGTATCGTCGGTCGCATCCGGCGCGGGGAAACCTTCACTTTCCGGCGCGCCCGCCCGCGCGTGCTCCGGCGGCCGGAATGTGTGTTTCGTCTCAGGCGCGCGCTCCCGGGGCGTTCCCGGGCCCCGCACCCGAGTGGGTGCGCCCCCGCTGCGCCCCGCACCGGCTGCCGGAGATCGCCCCCGCACCTGAGACAATGGGTCCATGGCCTCTGATCGCCCCGCGCTCTCCACCGACCAGCCGCAGACGGGCCGCACCGGCGTGCCCGCCCGTCCGCGTGTGCTCTCCGGGATCCAGCCCACCGCAGGCTCGTTCCACCTCGGCAACTACCTGGGCGCGGTGCGCCAGTGGGTGGCGCTGCAGGAGACCCACGACGCCTTCTACATGGTCGTGGACCTGCACGCGATCACGGTGCCGCAGGACCCCGCCGAGCTGCGGGCCAACACCCGGCTCGCCGTGGCGCAGCTGCTCGCGGCCGGCCTGGACCCGGAGCGGTGCACGCTCTTCGTCCAGAGCCATGTGCCCGAGCACGCCCAGCTCGGCTGGGTGATGAACTGCCTCACCGGCTTCGGCGAGGCCTCCCGGATGACGCAGTTCAAGGACAAGTCCGCCAAGCAGGGCGCCGACCGCGCCACCGTCGGCCTCTTCACCTACCCCGTCCTCCAGGTCGCCGACATCCTGCTCTACCAGGCCGACCAGGTCCCGGTCGGCGGCGACCAGCGCCAGCACATCGAGCTGACCCGCGACCTCGCGGAGCGGTTCAACGGCCGGTTCGGGCAGACGTTCACCATCCCGGCGCCGTACATCCTCAAGGAGACGGCGAAGATCCTCGACCTCCAGGACCCGGCGGTCAAGATGAGCAAGTCGGCCTCCACGCCGAAGGGGCTCATCAACCTCCTCGACGACCCGAAGGCCACGGCGAAGAAGGTGAAGAGCGCGGTCACCGACACCGACACGGTGATCCGCTACGACGAGGAGAAGAAGCCGGGCGTCAGCAACCTGCTCACGATCCTCTCCACCCTCTCCGGCAGCTCCGTCGAGGACCTGGAACGGAAGTACGAGGGCAAGGGCTACGGTGCGCTGAAGACCGACCTGGCCGAGGCCATGGTGGAATTCGTCACCCCCTTCCAGCTCCGCACCCAGGAATATCTGGACGACCCGGAGACGCTGGACTCCATCCTGGCCAAGGGAGCGGAGAAGGCCAGGGCCGTCGCCGCCGAGACCCTGGCGCAGACGTACGACCGGATGGGCCTCCTGCCCGCGAAGCACTGAGTCCAAGGACTCTGGCGAGATCACGGCCGAAGGGGCCACACTTGCGGCGGCAGGTCGCGGCGCAAGGCCGGAAACCGACCATCGACGATTGAGGAGAACGACGTGGGGACCGTAACGCTCGGCGTTTCGATCGCGGTCCCGGAGCCCTACGGCAGCCTGCTCCAGGAGCGGCGCGCGAGCTTCGGGGATCCCGCCGCGTACGGCATTCCCACCCACGTCACCCTCATGCCGCCGACCGAGGCGGATGCGGCCGACCTGTCGGCGATCGAGGCGCACCTCGACAGGATCGCCACGGCCGGCCGCCCCTTCCCGATGCGGCTCTCCGGGACCGGCACGTTCAGGCCGCTCTCCCCGGTGGTCTTCGTCCAGGTCGTCGAGGGCGCCTCGGCCTGCTCCTGGCTGCAGAAGCGGGTCAGGGACGCCTCCGGGCCGCTGGTGCGCGAGCTGCAGTTCCCGTACCACCCGCACGTCACCGTGGCGCACGGCATCTCCGAAGAGGCGATGGACCGGGCGTACGCGGAGCTCGCCGACTACGAGGCGGCCTGGACCTGCGGCTCCTTCGCCCTGTACGAACAGGGCGCGGACGCCGTCTGGCGCAAGATCAAGGACTTCCCGTTCGGCGCCGGGGGCGGCACGCCCGCCGTCCCGGCCCAGGGCGGCTACTCGATCGACGCGCCTTCACTGCGGCCCTGAAACCCCCGCCGCCCCTCAGACCGGCAGCCGCCGGTACAGCGGGCGCGGGACGTGCCGCAGCGCCGACATCACCACCCGCAGCGAACCGGGCACCCACACCGTCTCCGAGCGCCGTCGCAGCCCCGTCACGATCGCCCCGGCCACCTCCTCCGGGGTGGTGGTGAGCGGCTGCTCCGGCCGCCCGGCCACACCCCGGGCCCGTACGGCGCCGGGGCGCACGACCATCACCTGTACGCCGGTGCCCTGGAGGGCGTCCCCGAGCCCCTGGGCGAAGGCGTCGAGCCCGGCCTTGCTGGAGCCGTAGATGAAGTCGGCCCGCCGGGCGCGCTCCCCTGCCACCGAGGACAGCACCACCAGCGAACCGTGCCCCTGCGCCTGGAGTGCGCCGGCGCACACCAGCCCCGCGGAGACCGCCCCCGTGTAGTTGGTCTGGGCGACCCGGACCGCCGCCGCCGGCTCCTCCTCGTCGCGCGCCTGGTCCCCGGCGATCCCGAACGCCATCAGCACCACATCGATGTCGCCCTCCGCGAAGACCTTGCCCAGCACCTCCTCGTGCGCGGCGGGGTCCAGCGCGTCGAAGGCGACCGTCCGCACATCGGCGCCCCGGTCGCGCAGCTCGACGGCGGCCGCCTCCAGGGCGGGGGAGGGGCGGCCCGCCAGCCAGACCCGGCGGGTGCGCAGGGCGATCAGACGGCGCGCGGTGGCCAGGGCGATCTCGGAGGTGCCGCCGAGGACGAGCAGGGACTGCGGGGCACCGAAGGCGTCCTTCACGGAACACTCCTTTTCAGGGGGCGGCACGGATCCAGGGGTGGGGGAGCGGGAACTCAGGTACGTCACAGGCCGAGCCGGCGGGCCAGGTCCGAGCGGAACGCGTCCGTCGGGTCCAGCTCCGCCCGCAGCTCCCGGAACGCACCGAGCCGGGGGTACATCGCGGCCGCCGTCTCCGGGCGGGTCCGGGAGTCCTGCGCCAGGCAGACCCGGCCCCCGGCCGCAGCCACCTCCGCGTCGAGCCCGTCCAGGAAGCGGGCCAGGCCGGGCAGGGCGGCGGGCAGGTCGAGGGCCAGCGTCCAGCCGGGCGCGGGGAACGACAGCCACCCCGGCGAAGGGGCGCCGAACCGCTGGAGCGTGGCCCCGAACGCGGGACACCGCCGCGCCGAGATCCGCCGCACCACGCGGTGCAGGGCCTCCTCCTGCCCGTATCCGACCGCGAACCGGTAGCGCACGAGCCCGGCGCGCCCGTGCAGCCGGTTCGCGTCTGGAAGGGCGTCCAGCGGGTGGAAGAAGGCGGCGGCGGTCCGGAGCTCACCGGTCCGGGAGCGGGGCGCGCCGCGGTAGCGGACCTCGTTGAGGAGGGCGGCGGAGGTCCGGCCCAGCAGGCCGCCGGGGAGGGCCGGCAGGGCGGGCCACGGGCCGCTCCGGCCGTAGGCCGCCGTGCGCGGGGCGCGCATTGTGCGCCGGGCGTGCGCTGGTAGTACGGAGAGGGGCGCGTGCTCCCCCTGGGTGAGGACGCCGCGCCCGGTCGCCCGGCCCCGCGCCAGCAGGTCGATCCAGGCGGAGGCGTACGGCAGCCGGTCGCCGCCGTCCGTGAAGCCGGCTGTGAAGCGGGCCAGCAGGTCGTCCAGGTCCGTGGCCCGCTCGGTGGAGACGGAGATCAACGGGGTGGCCACGCGCTTCAGCCGGAGGGTGGCGGAGAGGATCACCCCGGTCAGCCCCAGGCCGCCGGTGGTCGCGTCGAAGAGGGCGGTGCCGGGCGTCACCGTACGCACCTCGCCGTCGGCGGTGAGGAGCTCCAGCGCGTCGACGTGCCGGGCGAGCGAACCTGCGCCCGGGTGGTCGCGGCCGTGCACGTCGGAGGCGATCGCACCGCCCACGGTGATCCTGCCGGTCCCGGGCACGACCGGCAGGAACCAGCCGCGCGGCAGCAGGATCCGCAGCAGCCGCTCCAGGCTCACCCCGGCGTCGCAGCGGACCGTTCCCGCCCCCTCGTCCAGGGCGCGGACGCGGTCCAGGCCCGTCATGTCGAGCACCGAGCCGCCCGCGTTCTGCGCCGCGTCACCGGGCGCCCGCCCGAGCCCCCGGGCGATGGCGCCCCGGGGCCCGCGGCCCCGGACGACGGCAGCCGCTTCCTCGTACGTACGGGGGCGAAACCGTACGGCGGTGGTCGGGGCGGTGCGGCCCCAGCCGGTCAAGGACACCGTGTCGACGGACATGCCCGTGACCGTAGCCCCGGGCGTATCGTCCAGGAAAACCTATTCGTCCCCTTTGTTACATCGCTCACCGGAATGGGTGACGGAGTGTGGGGCACCGGGGCGCCGCGTACTCCGTCCGGACGCGTCCGGAAGAGTCCTCGGTGCGGTCCGCCGGTTTTCCGGGCCCGGGAGGGTACGCGTAGGTCCATGGACTGGCTCAAGAAACTCCCCGTCGTCGGGCCGCTCGTCTCCCGGCTGATGGAGACGCACGCCTGGCGCTCCTACGAGCGGCTGGACCGGGTCCACTGGGCCAGGCTCGCCGCCGCGATCACCTTCATCAGTTTCCTGGCGCTCTTCCCGCTGATCGCGGTCGGCGCGGCGGTCGCGGCCGCGCTGCTGAGCGACAAGCAGCTCGACACCATCAAGGACAAGATCGCCGATCAGGTGCCGGGCATCTCCGACCAGCTCGGCATCGACGGACTGGTGGCCAACGCGGGCACGGTCGGTCTGGTGGCCGGTGCGCTGCTGCTGTTCACCGGCATCGGCTGGGTCGGCTCGATGCGGGAGTGCCTGCGCGCGGTCTGGGAGCTGGACGACGTCCAGGAGGCCAACCCGGTCGTCGCCAAGCTCAAGGACGCCGTGCTGCTGGTGGGACTCGGGGGAGCGGCGCTCGCCACCCTGGCGGTCTCCACGGCCGGCTCGACGGCCGTCGGGTGGACCGCCGACCTCATCGGCATCCCCGAGGGCGGTGCGGGCGGCGTCCTGCTCCGGGTGGCCGCGCTGGTGGTGGCGGTCCTCGCCGACTTCCTGCTGCTGCTCTATCTGCTGTCGCTGCTGCCGGGGGTCGAGCCGCCCCGGCGCCGTCTCGTGGTCGCCGCCCTGATCGGCGCGGTCGGCTTCGAACTGCTCAAGCTGCTGCTCGGGAGCTATATGAGGGACGTCGCGGGCAAGAGCATGTACGGCGCGTTCGGCGTGCCGATCGCGCTGCTGCTGTGGATCAACTTCACCGCGAAACTGCTGCTGTTCTGCGCCGCCTGGACCGCGACCGGCAGCAAGGAGGAGGAAGGCGTGGGCCGGGCGGAGGACGCGCCGGAGACGGGGACGGGGGATGCCGCCGGCGCCGTGGCGCCCGGCGGCTCCACCCGCGCCTAGGACTTCTCGGCCGGGCCGGTCGGGTCGGCTGAGGTCGAGGCGGTCGGGCCGGTCGGTTCGGCCGCTTCGGTCGCACCGACCGAAGTCTTCGGCTCGGCCTGCTCGTCCTGCTCGGCCGGGTCGGCAGGCTTGGTGGGCTCGGCCGCATCGGCCGTGGCCGGGGTGCGGCGGGCCAGGCCCGGCAGCGGCCAGCGCCGGTTGACCAGGAAGACCCCGGCTGCGAGGACCACCAGCAGGCCGCCGACGACCGCCAGCGCGATCCCGACCCCGCCCGAGCCCCGCCCGGCCGTCGCCGCGTGCGCGGCCTTCGCCTGGCCCCCGGAGCCCTGGTCCGCCCCGGCGGCCGACTGTGCGCCCTTCCCGCCGTTCGCGCTCCCGGTGTCCACGGACTTCGGGGGCACCAGCTGGCCGACCGGGGTCACCTTGCCGCTCGCGGCGAAGCCCCAGTCCAGGAGGTGGGCGGCCTCCTTGTAGACGGCGTGGCTCTCCTCCGCCGACGGGTTCATGACGGTGACCAGCAGCACCCGGCCGTCGCGCTCGGCGACGCCGGTGAAGGTGTTGCCGGCGTGGGTGGTGTAGCCGTTCTTGACGCCCGCGATGCCCTTGTACGGGTCCACGCCGTTGTCCCCGGTGATCAGCCGGTTGGTGTTCTGGATCTCGAAGCTCTCGCGCTTCTTCCCCTTCTTCTCCTCACCGGGGAAGTCGGCGGAGGCGGTCGCCGCGTACTCGCGGAAGTCCTTCTTCTGCATACCGCTGCGGGCGATCAGCGTCAGGTCGTAGGCGCTGGAGACCTGCCCCGGGGCGTCGTAGCCGTCCGGCGAGACCACCGTCGTGTCCAGCGCCTGGAGCTCCTCGGCGTGCTTCTGCATCGCCGTCACCGTCTTGGGGACACCCCCGTACATCTCCGAGAGCACGTGCACCGCGTCGTTGCCCGACCGCAGGAAGACGCCGAGCCACAGATCGTGGACCGTGTACGTGTGGTCCTCCTTGATGCCCACCAGACTGCTGCCCTCGCCGACCCCCGTCAGGTCGCTGTCCGTCACCGTGTGGGTCAGGGTGGTGGGCTGGAGCGCGGGCAGGACCGTGTCCGCGAACAGCATCTTCAGGGTGGAGGCGGGGGGCAGCCGCCAGTGCGCGTTGTGCGCGGCCAGGATGTCGCCGCTCTCCGCGTCCGCGACGACCCACGAGCGACCGGACAGCTTCTTGGGCAGCACCGGTGCTCCCGGTCCCAGGTTGACCTGGGGGCCCGTCTTGGCGAGCTGCTCCCCGCCGAGGCTCGACATCGTGCTCGGTGGCTTGGGCTGCTTGTCGTCCTGCTTGTCCTTGTCGGCCGCGAACGCGGGGGTGAGGGCAAGACCGGACAGCAGGGCGGCGGAGATGACCGTCGAAGCGATCTTTTTCAGAGCAGGCACGGTCGAAAAAGTACAGGGCAAAGATGTGGATGCGGACCCCGACCGGCTGACCCGCCGGAGGGACGGCCGGGACTGCCCCTTTCGGACGCCACCCCGGGCGAGGGGCCCGGAGGGTGGCGGCGATACTGGATCCATGAAGCTCAGCCGCCCCGTCTCCTGGTTCCTGCTCGTCTTCGGGGTGTGGAGCTGGTTCATCTGGATCACTTTCGTCAAGAACCTGTGGCAGGACGGCAGCGGGCTCGCGTTCGACGACGCGGGAGAGCCGACCGGGTACTTCTGGGTACACCTGCTGCTCGCCATCACGTCCTTTCTTCTGGGGACGGTGGTCGGCGCGATCGGGTTGCGTGGCGTCAGAGCTTTGCGCGACGAGCGCGCATGACGACAGGAACGTGGGTAAGCGCGGATGGCAGCAGTGGTCTTCGTCCTGGTGGCGCTCGTGGTATTGGCGCTGCTCGCGAGTGTGCACCGCTATGTGTGGCGCCGGTTCGTCGGTGACACGACGGCTCCGGGCAGCACACTGCGCAAGGTGGGCACCGTCGCCGCCTTCGTGCTGCCCCTGCTGAGCCTGGGAGCCATGACCTCCGGCCGGATCGGCGCGCCCTTCTGGCTCCAGCAGGTGCTCGCCTGGCCGGGCTTCCTGTGGCTGGCCGCCCTGCTGTACCTGACGCTGGCTCTGCTGGTGGGCGAGGCCGTCCGCCCGCTCCTGAGCCGGGTGCTCGCCCGGCGCGATGCGGCGGCCGCCGCCCGGACCACGACCGGAACCGGAACCTCCGTCCCGGCGGCGGACGGAACCGTGGCCGCGACGGCGAGCGGAACCCGTCCCCGTACGGAAGAACTCGTCCCGGCGGGCCCGCCCCGCCCCGCCACCCCGGCCGACCGGACTCCGGCGACCGCACCGCCCGCCGAACCGGAAGCGGAAGCGGTACGGGATGCGGAAGCGGCCGCGCAGGCGGAAACGGAAGCGAAAGCGGCGGCCGGCGCCCCGGGAATCACGCACCCCTCCCGGCGGCTCTTCGTCTCCCGGGTCGTCGGCGGCGCCGCTGCCGCCGCCGGGCTCGCCACCGTCGGGTACGGGACCCACAACGTGCTGAGCGGGCCGAGCGTCCAGCGCATCACCGTGCCGCTCGCCAAACTGCCCCGCGCCGCCCACGGCTTCCGGATCGCCGTGGTCAGCGACATCCATATCGGCCCGATCCTCGGCCGCGCCCACACCCGGCGCATCGTCGACACGATCAACTCCACCTCGCCCGACCTGGTCGCCGTCGTCGGTGACCTGGTCGACGGGTCCGTGGCCGATCTCGGCTCCGCCGCCGAACCGCTGGCCGGGCTGCGGTCACGGCACGGCAGCTTCTTCGTCACCGGCAACCACGAGTACTTCTCCGGCGCGGCCCAGTGGGTCGACCACGTAAGGGAGCTGGGGCTGATCCCGCTGGAGAACGCCCGGGCGGAGCTGGGCGGCTTCGACCTCGCGGGGGTCAACGACATCGCGGGGGAGACCGAGGGCCAGGGTCCCGACTTCGTCCGCGCGCTCGGCGACCGGGACCGCTCCCGGGCCGCCGTCCTCCTCGCGCACCAGCCGGTCGTCATCCACGACGCCGTCGAGCACGGCGTCGACCTCCAGCTCTCCGGCCACACCCACGGCGGACAGCTCTGGCCGGGGAACTACCTCGCCGAGCTGGCCAACCCGACCGTCGCCGGGCTCGAACGGTACGGCGACACGCAGCTGTTCGTCTCCCGCGGGGCGGGCGCCTGGGGACCGCCGGTACGGGTCGGCGCCCCGGCCGACATCACGGTCGTCGAACTCGCCTCGCGCCAGGCCTAGACCCAGCCCTCCCGCCTCCGGATGCGTTGCGGTTGCGATCATGCGATCTTCAACAAAACTGCACCGTAACGTCACGCTCCGCTACGGAAAACCGCAGGTCGGAGGCGGGAAACGGCCTTTTCGGACACGCTGTGTCGAACGTGTCCAACAAAAGGCTGTGAGCGCCCCATTTACTCTTCCAGATGTGAAAATCGTGTGATTGGGTAAGCGCGAACGTGCGGCGGTATGCGTGTCTGAGCGCAACTGCCGTAGTGGGGCTGGTAAGGGAGAGCACGGCAATGCGGTCGGTCCGGGTACGGATTCTCGCGATTTTCGCGGTTTTGGTCATCGCAGGCGTCGGCGCCTGGCAACTGCTCCCGACGGGGGAGGCGAAGACCGACGCGATCACTGTCGGGACATCGGACATCGTCACCTCCCTGGACCCGGCCGGTGCGTACGACGCGGGCTCCTGGGCGATCTACAGCAACATCTACCAGTCGCTGATGACCTTCAAGCCCGGGGCGATCGTGCCGGAGCCGGACGCCGCGGAGAGCTGCGCGTTCGTCGGGCAGAAGCTCCAGACGTACCAGTGCAAGCTCCGTGACGACCTGACCTTCTCCAACGGCCGGAAGATCACCGCCGAGGACGTCAAGCACTCCTTCGACCGGATCTTCGCGATCAAGTCGGACGTCGGCCCCGCGGGTCTCTTCCCCACGCTCGACACGGTCTCCACCGAGGGTCGCACGATCACGTTCAACCTCTCCGGCAAGGACGCGACCTTCCCGCAGAAGCTCGCCACCGGCGCCGCGGCGATCGTCGACTCGACCAAGTACCCCAAGGACGAGCTCCGCAAGGGCAACCAGGTCGACGGCTCCGGCCCCTACGTCCTCAATTCGTACGAGCCGGACACCCGCGCCGAGCTGGTGCCGAACCTCAAGTACAAGGGCGCGCTCAAGAAGATCGGCGAAGCGGTCGACATCCGCTACTTCAAGGCGTCCGAGGACCTGCTGACCGCCTGGAACAGCGGCGAGGTCGACATCGCCCACCGCCAGCTGCCCGCCTCCAAGCTCGCCGAGCTGGACGAGGGCGACCCGGAGCTGCGGGTGACCGAGGCGGCCAGCGCCGAGATCCGCAACATCATCTTCAACACCCGCGAGAACTCGCCGTTCGGCAAGAAGAAGGTCCGCCAGGCCGTCGCCGCGCTCCTGGACCGGGGCCCGCTGGTCAGCAAGGTCTACCAGGGCACGGTCGAGCCGCTGTACTCGCTGATCCCCACCGGCTACATCGGGCACAGCACCCCCTTCTTCGACGCCTACCCCACGTCCGACCCCAAGCGCGCCAAGCAGCTGCTCCAGCAGGCCGGCGTGGAAACGCCGGTCGCCGTCAACTTCGCCTACCGCGAGGGCGACATGTACACCAAGGAGACCGCCGAGCTGCGGCGCCAGCTGGAGAAGGACGGGCTGTTCAAGGTCTCGGTCAAGGGCGTGGAGTGGACGCGCTACCAGAAGGGTTACGCGGCCGGTGAGTACGACATGTACACCGTCGGCTGGTTCCCCGACTTCCCGGACCCCGACACCTTCAGCCAGCCGCTCGTCGGCACCGGCAACGTCCTGCACAGCGGCTACTCCAGCAAGCAGATGGACCGGCTGATCACCGCCACGCAGCAGTTCAGCGACCGCGGCCGGACCTCCAACGACTTCAAGGAGATGCAGAAGCTGGTGGGCGAGGACGTACCGCTGCTGCCGCTCTGGCAGAAGAAGGACTACGTCGTCGCCAAGTCGGAGGTCGCCGGGTCCCAGTACCTCTCCGACGGCACCGGCTTCTGGCGCCTGTGGGAACTCAGCTGGATCTGACGGGTAGATGTCCCGGCCTCCCGGGCCGGGACATCGGCCGGTCAGCCGGCCGGCCGGGGCTCGCTCCCGGCCGCCGGGCCCGGCATGAACTCCACCAGCAGCGCGTGAACCTGCCGTACGAGCGGTCGCAGCACCCGGAACCGGGAGAGCGCGATCGCCCGTGCGGCGATCGGCGCGGTGCGCTCGACGAGCCGTCGGCTGCGCTCCGCGCCCGGTGAGCGGTCGTACACCCAGAACAGCACCAGACCCATCTGCATCAGCCAGAGCAACTCGGGCAGCAGCGGTGCCAGTTCGGGATCGCTCTTGGTGCTCGAACCGGCGAGGGTCTCCCGGTGGATGGAGATCGCCGCTTCGCGGGCCGCCACCGACTCGTCGGAGAACGGGGAGAGCGGACTCTCCGGGTCGGCCGCGTTCTTGAAGAACTGGGCGGCGAACCGGTGGTACGGCTCCGCCACGTCCAGCCAGATCAGCAGCACCCCCCGGATCCGGTCGGCCAGCTCCGGCCGGTCCGCCAGGACGGGCCGCACCGCCGCCGCGTGTTCGCCGGCGATACGGTCGTAGAACCCCTGGACCAGGTGTTCCTTGGAGGAGAAGTAGTAGTAGGCGTTCCCTACGGAGACGCCCGCCTCCTGCGCGATCGCCCGCATCGTCGTCCGGTCGTACCCCCGCTCGGCGAAGAGCCGGAGCGCCGTTTCGAGAATCAGCGTGCGGGTCTGCTCGCTCTTCGCGGCCTTGCCGGACTGAGCGGCCTTGCCGGCCTTGGCGGGCTTCGCGGCCCCGTTCTCCTGCACGTTCTTCTCTTCCTTCACCACGGCCCCAGATTAGCGGGGAGCCCACTGCCCACCCGGCGGCACGGTGCACGCCTGCCCCGGCCCGCACCGCGCCGCCGTCACCGAGCGGTACTTCGCCGCCGCGAGCACGGTCCCCCGGGCGAAGGGCGCCCCCGCCGGAGTGGTCAGCCAGTGGGCCTTCGAGCGGTACTTCGCCAGTGCCCACAGGCAGACGATCCACGCGGACGTCCCCCGGTAGACCTGCCCCAGGTCGCCGACCACGGTGATCTCCTCGTACGTGGAGGCGGGGTCCAGCTCCGGGAACCGGCGCCGGGCCTCGGCCGATCCGGCCGGTACGAGGTCCAGCGGGACGAGCTGCCGCTGCCGCTGGAGCCAGTGCCTCAGGTGGGTGCAGAGCGGGCACTGCGCGTCGTAGAGCACGGTGAGCCGGCGGACGGGGGCGTTCGCGGTCACCGGACTCACTGCCCGGGCGCGGGCGCGGGGGCCGACCACGGGCCCTGGGCCCCCGGCGGCGTCCAGCCCTGAGGCGGTACGGGCGGGGTCTGCTCGCGCTCCAGTGCGCTGCGGCGGCGGATGCGGCTGAGCACATAGACGTTGACCAGGTGCATGACGCCGAGCACCAGCAGGACCACGCCCACCTTCACCGAGAGCGCCTCGAAGAGCTCGCGGGCGTTGGCCACCCCGTCGGAGTTCTTGAGGTAGAGCGTGACGAACCCGAGGTTGACCAGGTAGAAGCCCACCACCAGCAGGTGGTTCACGGCTTCGGCCAGCTTCTCGTTCCCCTGCAGCACATCGGCGAGGAAGACCCGCCCGTTACGGCTGAGCGTGCGGGCGACCCAGACGGTGAGCGCCCCGCTGATCAGCAGGTAGACCACGTACGCGACAACAGTGAGGTCCATGCCCCACCCTCCTTTGAACGCGTTCAAAAATGCTTGTGGGCATGACTGTAGACCCCTTCTTGAACATGTTCAAGAAGGGGTCCGCGGATAGGTGGTCAGTGAGCGGTCAGCGCGTCCGCGATCTCCGCGCGCAGCGCCTCGCCGTGCAGCGACGGCAGCTCCGCCGGCATCTCGGCCCACTCCTCGGCAGAGGAGTCCACCGCCTCCCGGAAGCCCCGCTCGACCGGCTTCCGGGCGAAGGCCGGCGCCAGCGCCGCGACCGGCCGCAGCAGCCACCGCCCGCGCACGCTCAGCACGACGGAGACCTGCCAGGAGCCGTCCTCGGCCGGGCGCGGGGTCACCGTGAGACGGGCCTTGGCCAGCCGGTGCACCACCCTGCCGGTGACCGGGGCCCGGGCGGCCGGGGGCGCCGACGAGGGCCGGTCCAGCGCCGCCCACCAGGCGTGCGGGTCGGCCCTGGCACGGCCCGAGAAGCGGTACAGCGAACCGCCCTTCGGGTTGTGCCCGTCGAGGGACACCTCCAGCGCCCTGGGGGTCCGGGGCTCGCGCAGCCGCACCCCCACCCGTACGACCATGGACTCCTCCGCCATGAGGCTCTCCACCTGGGCGGTGCGGGAGGGCCGCCACTCGCGCAGGACGGTGGCCTCCTGCGCCACCGGGGCGCCCGCCGGGCCGGACGCCACCGGGGTGCCCGCCGGACCGGGCTTCTCGCCCTCCTCGGGGGCGTCCCCGTAGTGCACCCCCGGCTTCAGGTGACGCCCCTTCAGCAGCCGGAGGCCGTGTATCGGGCGCCCGTCGGACAGCAGGATCGCGCCGCCCTGCTCCCGGGATCCCTCGAAGAGGTCCACCACGGCCCGGCGGCCTCCTCGAACCAGTGGCGGTCCAGGGCGGCGACGGTGACAATGTGCTCGAAACGCGCCATGGCCGCGGCCCGGAGCTCAGGCGCTCATCGAGCGGGCCTGGTTGAGCTGGCCCATGACGGCGGGGAAGGTGTGCGGGCCCATCGCCGGGATCATGGTGCCGTGGTGCCGGCCGCCGCTGGTGACCGTGACCTGGACGAACCCGACGGTCCGCTTCTCCTTCATCAGCAGGAACAGCAGGCCGATCAGGCAGAACAGGGCGAAGATGATCGCCAGCACGATCGCGTGCGCCGGGATCTTCTCCTCGGTGCGCGACATGTCCGTCGCCGTCCAGACCGCGCCCCGCAGCGGCATCGTCCCGGACGGGGTGACGATCGCGTCGCTCATGACGGTGATGTCACCGATCGACAGCACCGGGACCCCGCCCTGACCGGGCACGCCCTGCGGTACGGGGAGGTACTGGCCGGGCATCGTCGGCTGCGCCGGGTTCGGGTAGCCGTAGCCGGGGCCGGGCTGCGTCGCCGACTCGGGCAGCGGCTGCGGATAGCCGTACGCCGGCGTGGCACCCGGCGCCGGGTACCCGTAAGCCTGTCCGTAGCCCTGTCCCTCGGCCATCGTCGGCGGGTGGCCGGGCTGCTGGGGAGGACCCCACTTGTAGGCGTCGCCCGGTGACGGATTCGGCTCGCTCATGGGGATCCCCGTTCTCTGTGCGTCTTCAGCTCCGCACGACCGTACCGCCCGCACCGGCCGGGCGGAGCAACAGGCCCCGCCCGCCTCGGTCGTGATGACCGCGGCGGGCGGGGCCTGCGAAGGTGCCGGGCGGACCCGGGAGGGGTCAGAAGCGACGCGTGATGAGCGCGCGCTTCACCTCCTGGATCGCCTTGGTGACCTCGATGCCACGCGGGCAGGCGTCCGTGCAGTTGAACGTGGTGCGGCAACGCCACACGCCGTCACGGTCGTTGAGGATCTCCAGCCGCTGCTCACCGGCCTCGTCGCGCGAGTCGAAGATGAAGCGGTGCGCGTTGACGATCGCCGCCGGGCCGAAGTACTGGCCGTCGTTCCAGAAGACCGGGCACGAGGACGTGCACGCGGCGCACAGGATGCACTTGGTGGTGTCGTCGAACCGCTCGCGGTCCTCGGCCGACTGCAGACGCTCGCGGGTCGGCTCGTTCCCCTTGGTGATGAGGAAGGGCATGACATCGCGGTACGCCTGGAAGAACGGGTCCATGTCGACCACGAGGTCCTTGAGGACCGTGAGGCCCTTGATGGCCTCGACCATGATCGGCTTGTCCGGGTTGATGTCCTTGATCAGCGTCTTGCAGGCGAGCCTGTTCTTGCCGTTGATCCGCATCGCGTCGGAGCCGCAGATGCCGTGCGCGCAGGAACGGCGGAACGTCAGCGTTCCGTCGATCTCCCACTTGATCTTGTGAAGGGCGTCGAGGACACGCTCCTTCGGGTCGATCTCGATCTGGAAGTCCTGCCACTGAACCTCGTCGGAGACCTCCGGGTTGAAGCGGCGGATCCGGAACGTGGCCGTGATGAACGGAGAGTCGGCGAAGCCGGCCTCGGCCTTGTCGGTCTTGTCCAGGGTCGGGGTAGCCATCAGTACTTACGCTCCATCGGCTGGTAGCGGGTCGTCACGACCGGCTTGTAGTCGAGCCTGATCGACTCGGCGCCGTCGGCGGCCACCTCGCGGTACGCCATGGTGTGGCGCATGAAGTTGACGTCGTCGCGGTTCGGGTAGTCCTCGCGGTAGTGACCGCCGCGGGACTCCTTGCGGGCGAGCGCGGAGACCGCCATGACCTCGGCCAGGTCGAGCAGGTTGCCCAGCTCGACGGCCTCCAGCAGGTCGGTGTTGAACCGCTTGCCCTTGTCCTGGATGGACACGTTGAGGTACCGCTCGCGCAGCTCGGCGATCTTGTCGACCGCCGTCTTGATCGTCTGCTCGGTGCGGAACACCATCACGTTGGCGTCCATGCACTCCTGGAGCTCCAGGCGCAGCGTCGAGACGCGCTCGGTGCCCGTGGAGTTGCGCAGCCGCTCCACCTGGTCGGCGACGAGCTGCGCCGGGTTCTCGGGAAGCTCGACGAAGTCGTTCTTCACCGCGTACTCGGCGGCGGCGATGCCGGAGCGCTTGCCGAAGACGTTGATGTCGAGCAGCGAGTTGGTGCCCAGGCGGTTGGCGCCGTGCACGGAGACACAGGCGACCTCGCCGGCGGCGTACAGGCCCGGGACGACGGTGGTGTTGTCGGCCAGCACCTCGCCCTCGACGTTGGTCGGGATGCCGCCCATGGCGTAGTGCGCGGTCGGCTGGATCGGGATCGGGTCCGTGTAGGGCTCGATGCCGAGGTAGGTCCGCGCGAACTCCGTGATGTCCGGGAGCTTGGCGTCCAGCTGCTCCGGCGGCAGGTGGGTCAGGTCCAGGTAGACGTGGTCCCCGGCCGGACCGCAGCCGCGGCCCTCGCGGATCTCCGTGTAGATGGAGCGCGAGACGACGTCACGGGAGGCCAGGTCCTTCATGACCGGCGCGTACTTCTCCATGAAGCGCTCGCCGTCCTTGTTGCGGAGGATGCCGCCCTCACCGCGGGCGCCCTCCGTCAGCAGGATGCCCATGCGCCAGATGCCCGTCGGGTGGAACTGGAAGAACTCCATGTCCTCCAGCGGCAGGCCGCGCCGGTAGCAGGCGGCCTGGCCGTCACCGGTCAGGGTGTGCGCGTTGGACGTCACCTTGAAGAACTTGCCGGTGCCGCCGGAGGCGTAGATGACCGACTTCGCCTGGAAGATGTGGATCTCGCCGGTCGCCAGCTCGAACGCGACGACGCCGGCGGACTTCTTGACCCCGTCGACCTCGGTGATCAGCTGGTCCAGGACGTAGAACTCGTTGAAGAACTCCACGCCCTCCTTGACGCAGTTCTGGTACAGCGTCTGGAGGATCATGTGGCCGGTGCGGTCCGCGGCGTAGCAGGACCGGCGGACCGGGGCCTCGCCGTGGCTGCGGGTGTGACCGCCGAAGCGGCGCTGGTCGATGCGGCCCTCGGGCGTCCGGTTGAACGGCAGGCCCATCTTCTCCAGGTCGAGGACGGCGTCGATGGCCTCCTTCGCCAGGATCTCGGCCGCGTCCTGGTCGACCAGGTAGTCGCCGCCCTTGACCGTGTCGAAGGTGTGCCACTCCCAGTTGTCCTCCTCCACGTTGGCGAGCGCGGCGGCCATGCCGCCCTGCGCCGCACCGGTGTGGGAGCGGGTGGGGTAGAGCTTCGTGAGCACGGCGGTACGGCTGCGCTTGGTCGACTCGATGGCCGCGCGCATGCCGGCGCCGCCGGCGCCGACGATGACGGTGTCGTACTTGTGGATCTGCATGGTTTCCTCTGGTCCCTCTGTCCCGGCGCCTAGCGGATGTTCGGGTCGAAGGTGAAGATCACCAGCGTGCCCAGCAGGACGGTGAACACCGTGGCGGTGTACAGCAGCATCTTGAGCCAGAAGCGGGTCTTGTCCCGTTCGGCGTAGTCGTTGATGACCGTACGGAGCCCGTTGCCGCCGTGGAGCATGGCGAGCCACAGCATCGTCAGGTCCCAGACCTGCCAGAACGGCGAGGCCCAGCGGCCCGCCACGAAGGCGAAGCCGATCTTGGAGACGCCGCCGTCGAGCACCAGCTGGATCAGCAGGTGACCGATGACGAGGACGACCAGGACCACGCCCGATAGGCGCATGAAGAGCCAGGCGTACATCTCGAAGTTGGTGCGCGAAGCCTTGGGCGTCTTGCCCGTGCGCTTGCGCGGGGGCTCGATCACCGGGGCCGGGTGGTCGACGTCGTACAGGCTCACGCCCTCGACATCGCCGATCGCGGCTGCGGAAGAGGTCTCGCTGGACATGGGCCTCAGCTCCCGAACATGTCGCGTACGGCGTGACCGAGGACGGGGTACAGGGCCCCGACCATCAGCACGATCCAGATGCCCACCACGGTCCAGAGCATCTGCTTCTGCAAGCGCGGGCCCTTGGCCCAGAAGTCCACGGCGATGATCCGGAGACCGTTGAGCGCGTGGAAGAGAATCGCGGCCACGAGGCCGTATTCGAGGAACGCGACAGGCCACGTCTTGTAGGTGGCCACGACTTCGTCGTAGGCCTCCGGGGAGACGCGGACGAGTGCGGTGTCCAGGACATGTACGAACAGGAAGAAGAAAATGAGGACACCGGTGACTCGATGAGCCACCCAGGACCACATGCCTTCCCGGCCGCGGTACAGCGTTCCAGCCGGCACGGAAGAACCCTCCGGGAGCGGGGATTAGGGTCGGCCGGCTTGACTGTCGGTCTGACCCGGCCGGGTACGGTCCACCGGCCCCGGCCATCGTAGCGACGCTTTGTCGGTTCGTTCGCGCCGGGGCCTCTGGTGTGATCAAAGTGGCAATCAAACAGGCACGTACGGGCTAGAGCCGCCCTTTCCCGGCCGCCGCTCCCCGGGGCCGGGCCCACCGGCCCGCCGCCCGGGTCACCAGTCCTCGGTCACCAGCTCGACCAGCCGGCTCCGGGCGAGTCGCCGCAGCTCGTCGGCGGTCACCGCCCGCTCCTCGTCCACCTCGTGCGCCAGCCTGACCCGGATACCGGCCAGGACCTGGTCGACGGCCTGCGAGGGCGGGCACGCGTCCAGGCAGATCACGAAGGAATGGCCGAATCTGCTCTCGTACGCCGCGTGCGCGGCCTGCAGCGCCAGGTGGGCGGCGCGGGGCGCGTCGTGGTGCAGACAGGGGGCCGGCTCGGCGGCGAGCGCCTCCGCGATGTCCCGGGGGGCCAGGTCGTACCCCGCCTCGTCGGAGGCGGCCAGCAGGGACGCCAGATCCGGGAAGGGGCGGTGCGCGGCCATCCGGTGGGCCCAGCGGAGGCTGCCGCAGCACTCCAGGAGCGCGGCCTCGGCGGTGGCGAAGGGGGCCTCGTTGAACCGGGCGAGACCGGCCGCGGGATCAGCCGGCAGTACGCCGGGGACCCCGCCCACCTGCGGTGGACGGCGGTGCTGCACGGGTATGGCGGAGCCCCCGGCCGGAGGCGTGGACTGCTTCGGCAGGCCGGCGGGGGACTCGCTGGACCTGGACAGCGTGGACTCCTCGAATCAACGACATCTGTGACCCTGAAGAGGGGCAGGAGGGCAACAAGGTTGCCCGACGGGGGCGTACGCGGGGTGAAAGTGGGGCGCACGCAGGGTGGAAGGAGAAGGAGAGCACGGGGTGGAAGGGGAGGGAGAGACGAATGTGCCGTAACGCTAGCGAGATCGGTCGGCGGCCGTCCGGGGGATCGGCCAAAAATCACCCGAACGGGAGAGTTACGGAACGTTTGGCGGCCGCCTGACCTGCGGTGTCCGGGCTTCCACCTGCTCATCACATGTTCTCGGTGGGCAGATCGTCGGCAAAAATGTCAACCTTTCAGCCTATTCACCCATCCCTGCCCCCTACCTGTCCCCTGGCCCCTATCCCGGAGGAATCTGACCGATGTCGCCCACGCGTGGTGCCCTCGTCACCGGCGCGGCTGTCACGGCCGCAGCCGCCGTCGTCCTCACCGTCGTCGTCTGGCCGGAAGGCTCCGGCAGCCACCCCTCCCGCGACGCGGCGTCACCGTCCGGGACCTCCGCCACGGCGGCCGCCCCGTCGCCCTCCCGCAGCTACCCGCTGTCCAGCGCCCCGAGCACGATCCCCGCGGTCCGCGAGCACACCGCGGCGCGCGGGCCCGGCTGGCAGCCGGGCAAGGACAGCACGGTCGTCATAGCCGGGGGCAGCCAGGTGCTCGCCGACGAGGCCCAGCTGCTCGCCAAGGAGCTGAAGATCCGCTACCGGGGCGCCGAGGCACCCCGCGCGGGCGACGTCGAGCTGGCCCTCGGCGCGAAGGACAAGGGGCCCGCCGAGTCGTACACGCTCACCGTCCGCGACCGGAAGGTGCGGATCACCGGCCCCGACGAGTCGGGCGTCTTCTACGGCACCCGCACCCTCAAGCAGTCGCTCAAGGCGGACAAGGCCGTGCCGGAGGGCGTCGTCAACGACCGGCCCGACCGGCCGCAGCGCGGGCTCAACCTCGACATCGCGCGCAAGCACTACAGCGCTGAGTGGATAGAGGACCGCCTGCGCGAGATGGGCGACCTCAAGCTCAACCAGCTCGGCCTGCACTTCTCCGACGACCAGGCCTTCCGGATCGAGTCGAAGACCCACCCCGAGGTGGTCTCGGACGAGGCCCTCACACAGGCCGAGGTCCGCCGCATCGTCGGGCTCGCCAACAGTCTGCACATCGAGGTCGTCCCCGAGATCGACTCGCCCGGACACCTCGGCGCCGTGCTCCGCGCCCACCCCGACCTCCAGCTCCGCAACACCCAGGGCGTGGAGTCCCGGGGGTCCATCGACATCTCGAAGCCGGGCGCGGCCACGCTGATCGACGAGCTGCTCGACGAGTACACGGACCTGTTCCCCGGGAAGTACTGGCACCTGGGAGCCGACGAGTACCAGGCGCTGATGGTCCGCGACCCCGCCGCCTCCTACCCGCAGCTCCAGCGGGCCGCCGAGCAGAAGCACGGCTCCGGCGCCACCATCGAGGACCTCGCCACCGGCTGGCTCAACGACCGGGCCGAAGTGGTCGAGCCCAAGGGCCGCACCGCCAAGGCGTGGAACGACGGCCTCTTCCGCGACTCGAAGGTCAAGGCCGCCAAGAACATCGAGATCGAGTACTGGACCGGCAAGGAGATCGGCGCCCGGCCCCCGCAGGAGTACCTCGCCGAGGGCTACAAAATGCTCAACCTCAACGACGAGTTCCTGTACTACGTGCTCGGCGAGCCGAACGACTTCGTCTACCCGACCGGCAAGCGGATCTACGAGCAGTGGACCCCGATGGTGCTGCGCGGCACCGAGCCGGTGGCGGAGCGCTACTCGCCGCAGATCCTCGGCGGCCGGTTCGCCGTCTGGGGCGACCTGCCGAACGCCCAGACCACCCAGCAGGTCGCCGACGGCATCAGGCTGCCGCTCGTCGCGACCTCGCAGAAGCTCTGGGACCCGCGGAAGCCGGCGCTGACCTGGGCACAGTTCCAGGAGCTGGCGGCCCGGACGGGCAGCGCGGGCTGACGGCCCCCGGGGCGGCCGGGAGACCGCAGGGATCGGGAGCCGGGGGTCCGGAAGCCCGGGGGTCCGGCGGGTCCGGGGGTCCGGGAGCCCGCGGGTCCGGCGGGCCGTAAGCCTTTGGACAGCGGAGCTGTCCACGGGCTACGGTCCGCCGACCGCGCGCTTCCCGGGGAGGACGTGAGGGGTCACCGACCACGACCACGCCCTGGGGGGAACGCCTCATGCTCTGTACCCGCTGCCGCATCAGAACGGCCGTCACCGACGACGGCCTCTGCACCTTCTGCTCGGGCACCCGGCCCCCGCTGCCGGACCATCTCGCGCCCGCCGCCGTCGGCCCCGGCGGTTGGCGTGTCGGGGACTGGCCGCGCTCGCCCGTCGGTCTGTCCTGGGCGGTCACCGCCCTGCTGGGCACGGTCATCGCGACCGACCTGGCCGCCATCGGCACCGGGCTGCACCTGCGGAACATGTGGCAGGGGGGCGCCGACGCCGACGACACGGCCGCCCAGGACAGCCGGGTCCAGTGGGCCGACCAGCTCCACGACATCACCACGAACTTCCAGGCGACCGGCTTCCTGGTCACCGGGGTCCTCTTCATCCTCTGGTTCCACCGGACCCGCCGGAACGCCGAGGTCTTCGACCCGAGCGTGCAGAAGATGGGCCCCGGGTGGGCCGTGGGCAGCTGGTTCGTCCCCGTGGCCAACTTCTGGTTTCCCTACCGGGTGGCCGACGGGATCTGGACGGGCAGCGCCCCCGTGAGCCCCGAGGGGGGCCGGGTCGCGGTGTCGCGGGCACTGCTCAACTTCTGGTGGGGCCTGTGGGTGGCGTCGGTCCTCGCCGACCAGATCACCGATCGGAGGGCCGGCAGCGTGGCGGGTCCGGACGGCCTCTGGCTGGTGGCGGCCGCCGACGCGCTGGAGATCGTCGCCGCGGTGGTGGCCCTCCTCTTCGTCCGCGCCCTGACCCGGATGCAGGTGGAGCGCGCGGCGCAGCCCCCGGTTCCCGCCCCGGCGGTCCCGGGCGCTCACCGGTGACAGCCGCTCAGAAGTGACGCTTTTCGGCCATTCGGCGCAGTACGCGATAGACCGAGGGAGACGTCGATGAGTCTGCTGGAACTGATCGAACGCGCCGACGAGCGAGCGCTCGCCGCCAGCGCCGTGGCCTGCCTGGACCGCTGCCTGCCACTGCTGGCGGGGCCGGAGGGGGCCGAGCCGCTGCGACCGCTCTGGGCGAGCTGTGAGGACGGGCGGGAATGGGCCATCCGCCTCACGGCCGTCCGTACGGCGATGGACCACGAGTCCGTCACCGACGGGCCGGCCGCACGGGTGCGCGCGATGCTGGGGGCCGCCCCGTCCGACTTCGCCCCCGCGCCGCTGCGGGAGTGGGCGGACGCCTGCTCGCTGGTCGCGCTGGAGATCCATGGGCGGTTCGACGCCCCGGACGGGGGCGCCCCGCAGGACGCCGACCTGCTGAAGGCGGCGCGCGGCGGGGCGGCGGCCGATGCCGGGCCGCTGGTGGCGGGGGAGCTGGAGCGGCAGGTCCGGATCCTGGAGATCCTCGCGGAGACCGCCGGCACGGCGGGCAGCGGAGCCGGGGTGCGCAAGGCCCTGGACCTGTCCACGGAGGGGCGCCGGGTGCTGCGCGCGGTGATGTCCCGCCGAGCCCGCATCCGGGGCTGACGGCGAGGGATCCCTCCCGTACAGGCGCGGGCCCCCTCCCGTACAGGGGCGCCGGGAGGCAGATTCGACGGTTGCGCTGCCGTACGCGAGTGCCGTGCTCCCTCCCGTACGCGAGCGCCGGGAGGGAGCCATGGCTGTTCCCCCCCGGCGCACATGCGACGGGAGGGGAGCGGTGACGGCGGTGGCGGCCGTCAGCGTGCCAGGGTCACAGCCTGGTCGGCGGCGCGCAGGCCGGACTCGATCGCGCCCTCGACGAACGCCCCGTACCAGCCGCTCGCTATGTCGGAGCCGGCGAAGACGAGCTGTCCGTGCGGCTCCTGGATGGCGGCCAGCTGGCGCAGCAGCTGGCCCGGCCGGCGCAGCCCCCAGCCGCCGCGCGCGTATGTGTCCTTGCTCCACTCCATCACCCGGTGGCCGACGAGCGTGGCCTTGGGTATGAAGCGCCGTACGGCCGCCTGGACCGCCGCCCGGTCGGACACGTCGAGCGAGGGGCCGGTGAAGCCGACGTACAGCCGTCCGCCAGGGAGTTCCTGCTGCGGGAGCAGCAGCTGGATCGGGCCGGTCTCGTCGGACTGCGCGTACACCGCCTCCGAGCTGCCGCGCACATGGAGCCACACCTTGGTGGCGTGCGGTACGCCGACGCCCTCGCGGGTCGCGTCGGTGTGCACCTTCGGCAGGCCCGGGGTGGAGGCGATGGTGTTCCAGGTGTTGACGGGGGTGGCGACGACCACCACCCGCGAGCGGTACGCCTGCCCGCCGCTGAGGCGCACCTGCGTCCAGGCGCCGGCCCTGCTGACGGACGTGACCCGCGAGTTGAGCCGTACCACCGCCCCGGACTCGGCGAACATCGCCGACAGCACCGAGGTCATGCCCCCGTCGGGCCGCAGGCTCATGGTCGAGTGGAACCCGTCGTACGTCCCGCCGGCCAGCTGGTACCACTGCGCCAGGCCGGTCAGCCCGCCCCAGTCGTCGCTGCCCGCGAAGGGCGCGGTGGAGCCCGCCACCCACTGGTGGTCCACGGGGGACAGGTCGAGCTGTTTGATGCGGTCCGCCAGCGACAGGCCGTCCACGGTCCGCAGCAGGTCCTTGCGGTGGAGCGGCTCCAGGGGGCGTTCGAAGTACTCGGCGGAGCCCGCGTAGAACTCGTCGAACAGGGTTCCGAGTCTGCCGAAGGTCTCCTCGGGCGGTGCGCTCCGGTAGCCGTTCCCGTCCGGCATGACGGCGACGGTCGGGGCGACGTCCAGGGTGGTGCCGATGGAGTAGCGCCTGAGCTCGCGCTCGACGAGCTGCTGGCCGGGGCCGAACCAGCCGCCGCCCCCGGCCGGACCGAACCGCCGGGGACGTCACGCCGCTGCCCCGGCGGGCGGTATCCCTAGGCCCTTTCGTCCGCTGCGGACAGGATCACGTCCACGAGCCTTTCCGCGGCATCCGGGCGACCGCGCGCCCTGGCCGCCGCCGCCATCGCTTCCCGGCTCGCCGGATCGTCGAGGAGCGGCCCGACCGCCTCCCGCAGGTGCCCGCCGGTGACCTCGCCGAGGAGGGCGACCGCCGCCCCGGACTCCTCCAGGTGGCGGGCGTTGTGGGCCTGTTCGTTCCCGGCCGCCGTCGCGAGCGGGATGAATACGGCGGGCTTGCCCAGGGCGGTCAGCTCGGCCAGGGTGCCCGCGCCGCTACGGGAGATCACGAGATCTGCCAGGGCCAGGACGTCCGGCAGCTCCGGTCCGACGAACGGGGTGAGGTGATACCGGGCGGCGATGTCGGCGGGCGTTCCTGCGGCGCGGGCGGACAGTGCCGCGACATGGACCGGACCGCACTGGTGCACCACGTTGGCGCGCTCCAGCAGCCACGGCAGTTCGCCGCCGACCACGTCATTGATCTGCTGCGAGCCCTGTGCGCCTCCGGTGACGTACACCGTCGGAAGCCGCCGGTCGAAGCTGTGGAGGCCGAGGCGGGCGGTCTGCTCGTGCAGGACCAGCGGCACCCGGCACATCCTGGCGGCGCGCCCGGCCGGCACGGCGACGTAACCGCCCGTCGCGAGGACGACGTCCGGCCGGAAACCGGAGACCGCGCTGCGCGCCTGGACGACCCCGAGCGGCACGCGCGCCATGTCCCGGACGTTGGCGGGCGACACCATCTTCAGCGGGTTCGCGTGACGCCGGATCTTGCCCGTGGCGACGGTCGTGAAGGGGATGCCCTCCGCGCTGGTGACCCGGGCCTCCAGGCCCTCCGCCGTTCCGATCCACAGGACGTCGAGGGTGCGGCCGGAAGCCGCCGGGCGTGCCTGCAAGGTGCGGATCGCGGTGAGAGCGGGATACGTGTGACCGCCGGTGCCACCGCCCGTCACGATCAGGCGGAGGACGGAGGGTGATCGGGGCGCGGTATTCACCCGGGGCAGTCCAGGCCCGGCTGACCAGGGGTTCAGCGGCCAGGGGCGTGCCTGGTCCGAGCTCAGGCGAAGAGGAGCGACGACCGGGGCCGCCACCCCCCACAGGAGAGGCCCCGGCCGTCTTCCACGGGGTCGCAGCACGACCCCGTACTCATCTCAGCGCCGCGACTGCGTTTTCTGTCACACCGCACCGAGGGCCGCGAATTGTTGCGAGTTGTACAAGTCATGGACGTGACCCCTGCCGAGCACGTAGCGTGCTGAGTCGCGCAGAGTGGCGCAGCAGTGGTGACCAGCTGCGATTGAGGACAGCAGGGCGGGTTGAGGGAGTGCTGGGGGACGACGCGGAGCTGACCGCCGCGGTGCTCGCGGCACAGGACGGGGACGAGGACGCCTTCCGTGCTGTGTACCGCGCTGTACAGCCACGGCTGTTGGGCTACATACGGACGCTGGTGGGCGAGCCGGACGCCGAGGATGTCGCGTCCGAGGCCTGGCTCCAGATAGCGCGCGACCTGGACCGCTTCAGCGGGGACGCCGACCGCTTCCGCGGCTGGGCGGCCCGGATCGCCCGCAACCGCTCGCTCGACCATCTGCGGATGCGCAGCCGCCGTCCCGCGATCGGGGGCGACGAGACGGAGCTCACGGGCAGGCCCGCCGAGTCCGACACCGCGGGCGACGCCATGGAGGCGCTCGACACCGACCGCACGATGTCCCTGATAGCCCAGCTCCCGCAGGACCAGGCCGAGGCCGTCGTCCTGCGCGTGGTCGTCGGCCTGGACGCGAAGAGCGCCGCCCAGACCCTCGGCAAGCGCCCCGGCGCCGTACGGACCGCCGCCCATCGCGGCCTCAAGCGCCTCGCCGAACTCCTCGGTTCCGAGCACCCGGACTCGCCCCGCCCCGCCGGTGCGCCCGCCCCGGGCGGCGGTCCCGAGGACGGGGACCGGGCGCCGGCCCAGGGTTCCGGGCGCGACGCAGGTCAGGGCGCGGGCGGCGGTGCGGAGCTCGGTGCCGTACCCTCTCAGCGCCCCGGTAGGGCCGGTCCGGCAGCGCCCGCGGGGGTCACTCCCGGTGTGACGCATTCGCGACCGTGGACGCAGAGGGACATGTGATGGCCGACGAGCAGGACGAGTGGCTCGACAAGGACGCGGCGGAGAAACTGCTCCGCGGCGAGCCGGTCGTACCCCTCGGCGACCGGGCGCGCGACAACGCCCTCCGGCTCACCGAAGCACTCGGCGCGGCCCGTGCCGTCCGCCGCGCCCCGGCCGGTGAACTCCCCGGCGAGGACGCCGTGCTCACCGCGTTCCGGCAGGCCACCCGGGCCGGCGGCGACCGGCTCGCCGGGCGGAGCGCGGGCGCCGCGCTCCCCGGGCAGCCCGGAACGCTGCACTCCGTCCACATCGGCGCCGCCCCCGCCGCCCCGCCCCGCCGCCCGCGCTGGAGCCGCCCGGTCCGTTTCGGCCTGGCCGTCTCGCTCGCGGGCTGCGCGCTCGGCGGAGTGGCGGTCGCCGCCGGTACGGGGGTCCTCCCGGGCCCCTTCGGCGGCAACGACTCACCCGCGCCCGCCTCCTCCGTATCGGCGGCGACCCCCGAACCGCTGGTGTCCGGGCTGCCCGCCGAGGACCCCTCCGCCGCGGCCGAACCGTCCCCGCCCGCCGACCCCGATCCGGTCGCCCCGCCCGAGAGCCACCGGCCCGGCGCCTCCGAGGAGCCCGCCGATCCGGAGCCGGGCGGACGCGGCACGGAGACGGACGACGACGGTACGGGGGAGAGCAACCGCCCCGGAGACTCGGGGCGCGAGGACGCCTCCAAGGGCCCCGGCGGCCAGGAGGAGCACCCCGACGGCTCCGACAACGATCGGGACCAGGGCGGCAAGTGGTACGAGAAGTCCGTAAAGGCCTGCAAGGCCTTCCGCGCCGGCACCCTCGACGAGCGGAGCCGGCGCCAGCTGGTCCAGCTCGCCAAGGGCGAGGAGAACCTGGAGCGCTTCTGCGACCGGCTGCTGAACGGCGGCGGCTCCGGGGGCTCCGGCGGAGGCGGGGACGACGACGGACCGGGTGACGGCGACGGCGGCTCGCTGCCGCCCGTCTCCTTCGAACCCGCTCCGCCCCTCGCCGAGAGCGACCGCCGGGGCGATGCCGGCATACGGGCGGAGTCGGAGGCGGCGGCGCCGCTGAGGGCGGCGACCTCCGCGCCGACAGCCCTTCCTGCCCGCTGACCTGCGCTTTCCTCCCCGTACGGCAACCCGGCACCGAGTGGGTTTCGGTCAAGTGTGACGTTTTTCGGGGGCCGGGCGCAGTACAGAGTGAGCCGACTGGTCATCGGCAGCGCGACGAGCCGGGGTTCCCCCCGTACCTTCGGCTCAGCGCATCGGCGCGGGCGGGACACGTTCCCCCGGTCCCGCCCGCGCCCTCTCTCCCCGTACCGCGTTCACCAGTAGATGACGACCTTGTCGCCGTTCTTCACGTGGTCGAAGAGGGCCGCGGCCTTCTTCCTGTCCCGGACGTTCACACAGCCGTGCGAGGCACCGCCGTAGCCGTTGGCCGCGAAGTCGGCGGAGTAGTGCACGGCCTGGCCGCCGCTGAAGAACAGGGCGTACGGCATCGGGGTGTCGTACAGCGTCGACACATGGTCCCGGGACTTCCAGTACACCGGGAACTCGCCCTCACGGGTCGGCGTGTACTCCGAGCCGAAGCGCACATCCATCGCCGAGACGACCCGGCCGTCGATCATCCACGCCAGGGTCCGGCTCTTCTTGCTGATGCAGAGCACCCGGCCGGTCAGACACCGCTTGTCCGGCTCGGCCACCGGCCGCTCGGTCGGCGGGTCGAGCTCGTCGGCCGTCGGCGTACGGGTCATGGACTGCAGCTTCCGCCAGGTGTCCGCGTCGGTGGAGCCGGTGGCCTCCGTGCCGCGCTTGGCCTGGAAGGACCGTACGGAGTCGGCGGTGACCGTGCCGTAGTAGCCGGTGGGGTTGCGCCCGAAGTGCCCGATCTGCCGCAGCCGGGCCTGCAACTCCCGCACCTGGGCGCCCTCGGACCCGGTCCGCATCAGGACCTGGGGCGGCGGGGCGGTGCTCGGCCGGGGTGCGGGGGAGGAGGGCGTGGGCGGTGCGATGGGCGGTGCGGTGGGCGGGGCCGACGGGCTCACGGGCGGGGTGCTGGGGGACGGCTCGGCCGTGCCGGTCCCGCCCTTGCCGTCGTCGGTGGGCGAGGGGGTGGGAGAGGCGGGCGCGGTGGTGGCCCGGGCCGGTGGCTGCCGCCGTGCGTCCGCCCCGGGGTCCTGCGGCCCGCACCCCGCCGCCAGGGCGGCTGTCACGAGCACCCCGGCGGTCACCCCGGCCGCCCGCCTGCCGCGCCGGTTCCTCCGTGTGTACGGGTCGCTGCCCTGGAGCCCCCGCGTGTACGGGCCGTCGCCCCCGCCGGCGTACGCGTCGCTCTCCGCGCCCACGTTCCTGTCGGCCATCTCTGCCATCCCCGACATCCCCGCTTCCCCCAAGCCTTCGTCCGGTCCGACCGTCCGACCGCCCGATCGGTCCGGCGCCTCACCGGCGCTTCCCTTGACGGATGCCCGTCCTGCCCGGTGATCGAATCCTGCGCACGACGCTAGTGGCGCCAGGTCACGGCAGGACGGCCGAAAGGTCACGGCGAGACGGCTGGACGAGGCGGCGTACAGATGTGCGAAACTCCGTCCATGCTGGGTGTTACCGACCTTCCGACCTACCTCGCCGGCCTGCTGCTGATCGTTCTTCTGCCGGGCCCGAACTCGCTGTACGTGCTCTCCGTCGCGGCGCGTCGCGGCGTGCGCACCGGCTATACGGCCGCCGCCGGAGTGTGGACCGGGGACACCGTCCTGATGACGCTGTCCGCGCTCGGCGCGGCCTCGCTGCTCCAGACCACGCCCCTGCTGTTCGCCGTCGTCAAGTACGCGGGCGCCGGCTATCTGACCTGGCTGGCGATCGGCATGCTGCGCGCTGCGGCCTCACTGTGGCGCGAACGGCACCGGCGCACGGTCGAGCTGGCGGAGGCGGCCGAGACGCCCGGGGCGGGGGCGACGATGGAGAACCCCTACCGGCGGGCGCTGGTGGTCAGCCTGATCAACCCGAAGGCGATCCTGTTTCTGATCTCGTTCTTCGTCCAGTTCGTCGACCCCGGCTACGCCTACCCGGCCCTGTCGTTCCTGCTGCTGGGGACGCTGCTCCAGCTCGCCAGCTTCCTGTACCTCTCGACGCTGATCTTCGGCGGCACCCGCCTGGCCGCCGCCTTCCGCCGCCGCAAGAGGCTCTCGGCGGGGGCGACTTCGGCGGCGGGCGTGCTGTTCCTGGGGTTCGCTGCGAAGCTCTCGCTCAGCAGCGTCTAGGCGTCCATAGGGCTCGGCCGGCTCCTCACTCGTGCCAGGCCTTCCCCCCGACGTTCCGGATCATCCGCTGGAGCACCTTCAACGCGGCGACGAACTCCTCGTCGGGAATGCCCTCGTGGATCTCCGCGCGGGCCTGCGCGACCCGTACGGACGCCCGGTCGCGCAGCGCGAGCCCCTCGGGGGTGATCCGCAGTCGGTCCCCGTCGTCCTGGATGATCAGCTCACGTCGGAGGAGTTCGTCGACGGCCTCCTCGATGCCGTCCGCCCCGGTGTCGAGGTACCCGCTGAGCAGGGCGACCACCTCGGCGCGGCCGCGGCCGTCCTCCTCCGCGCCGATGACCTGGTTCATCACCCACCAGGGCGGCTGCGTGAGCCCGTGTTCGGCCAGCGCCGCCCGGATGTGGGTGACCGTGGCGTCGTGCGCGGCCCAGCTCCAGTAGCCGATCGGCTGGCGGGCGAGTCCTGCGTCGTCGTGTGAGTAGTTCATGCCCCGAAGGTAGGACCTCAAGCCAACTTGAGGTCAAGTGGTTTGAGGCCCCGGAAGAGTTCCGTGACGCCGGCCGGCTGGTTCGGGAAGTCCGGGCGGGCGCCGACGTGGACGGAGAACTCGGCGGGCGGGGTGATGCTGCCCGCCGGGGCCGCCGCACCGAACTCCGGCCCGCCGTCCACGGACAGCGTCAGCCGGCCCGACTGCCTCTTCATGAGCGCGTGGTGCCATTGCCCGTCGTTGTACGCGGACGTGGTCTTCACCTCCGCGTACGCCGTGCCCGTGTCGATCGCGGCCCGGATCCTGCCCTGGCCCGGCTCCGCCCGGAGCCAGAACTGCCGGACGCCCGAGCCCATCCCGTACCCCCGGACGATCGGCAGCGCGCCCGTCGTGGCGGTGTGGCGGAACCACGCCGTGAGCGTGAAGTCCCCCGCGCCCAGGCGCAGCGAGTCCGAGCAGGAGACCAGGCGGAGGTAGTCGTCCTGGCCGTCGAAGGTCATGGCCCTGCCGGAGTTACGGTCGCCGAGCTGGGCGCCGCCGTGGATGACGGCGTGGTTGCCGTACTGGTTGGGGCCGACGTCCGGTGGTCGTTCGTGCCGCACCGGGCCGAGCTGTGCGCGTTCACGTACACGCCCCCGCCGGTCGTCTCCGCGACGGACAGCTCGGCCGGGAACGCGGAGGCGGCCCGGTCGACGTCCGCGTGTGCGCCCAGGTCCCAGGTCAGTCCGCCGTCGTCGCTGACGTACAGCTGACCGCCCGCCCTGCCGCCCGCGGTCGTGTAGTCGCCCGGGACGACGAGCCTGCCCCGGTGCGGGCCGCGGGGGAGCTGGATGCCGTGGCCGGGTCCGGTGGAGACCCAGGCCCGGTCGGCGGGTTTGAGGTGGGGGAGCGGGGCGCCCGCCGTCCAGCCTGCGCCGTCGTCCACGCTGTGCACGACGCGCAGGCTGCGGGGGCCCCGGACCGGGGCGCTCGGCGTTCCGCTCCAGCCGCCGGTCGCGTACAGCAGTGATACGCGCCCGGTCGCGGTGTCCACGACCGGTGCCGGATTGCCGTGCGCGTCCTCGTCGGCCGCGCCGGCCACCACCTTCAGCGGGCCCCAACTCCGGCCCCCGTCGGTGGACTTACGCATCACGATGTCGTTGTGCCCGATGTCGCCGCAGGTGGCGACCCGCCCCTCGGCGAAGGCCGGCAGGGCGCCCGAGGGGGTGGTGACGAGAGCGGGGATACGGAAGCAGCGGTAGCCCTCGGTGCCGGCCTCGAACGGGGTGGTCACCGCCGCCGGTACGGCTGCGGCAGCGGGGGAAGCGGGGGTGGTGAGGGCCGTGGCCGCCGGCATCAGGGTGAGGGCTGCTGTCAGCGGCCGGGTTCTGCGGCGACGCGGGTGCGGCGGCCGTCCGGGAAGCGCATGGTGTCGATCCTCGAATCCGTGCTCGTGGTCGATGGGCTCCGGCACTCACCGCCGTGACCGCACCCGCTGGCTCTGCTGCGTCATCGTCCGCTTCAGCCGGGGCCCGATCGGCTTCTCGACGAACCGGTGCAGCAGATGTGCCAGCACCAGGATCGCGACCACCGTGGCGACGAGGGTCAGCTGCGGCGGCAGGTGCAGGCCGCGGCTCATGACGCGGATCGCGAACCAGCCCAGGTGCTCGTGGAGCAGGTAGAAGGGGTACGTCAACGCCCCCGCGAACGTCAGCCAGCGCCAGTTCGCCCACCGCAGCCAGCCCAGTGCCACGGCGGCCACCGCCACGAAGGCGACCGTCACGATCAGCTGGATGACATAGGGGGAGCGGCCGAACTCGCCGCCCCCGCCCGGGTGCCACAGCGCGGTGACGGAGTACCGCTGTCCCAGCAGCCAGCTGACCAGGACGATGCCCCAGAGCAGCAGGTCGCTGCCGTGCCGGTACACCAGGTACAGCGCGAGGCCCGCGATGAAGTACGGCGAGTGGTCCCGCATGACCAGGGCGTCGGTCAGCGGATGGTCGGCGATCCGGGCGAAGGCGCCCGCCAGGGTCCAGCCGCAGCAGAAGATGACCACCCGGCGGTACGTCACCCCGCGCCAGACGACGAAGACGGCGAACAGGACGTAGAAGCGGAGCTCCACCCAGAGCGTCCAGCACACCCCGAGCACCCGGTCCACGCCCATCGGCTGCTGGAGCATGGTCAGGTTGACCAGCAGCTCGTCCAGGCGCAGCGGCCGCACGACGACGGGCAGCACGACCGCCGCAGCCGTGACGACGACGATCGCCGCCCAGTACGCCGGGTAGAGCCGGGCGACCCGGGAGCGGAAGAAGTCACCGACCGTGCGGCCCCAGCTGCTCATGCAGATGACGAAGCCGCTGATGATGAAGAAGAGCTGCACCCCCAGGCTGCCGTACGTCGCGAACGACGACAGCGTCGGGAAGAGGTGCGCGGGCGACTGGCCCCAGGACTCGGCGACCGTCCCTTCCTTGCCCGCGTAGTGGTAGAGGCAGACCATCAGGGCGGCCACGATGCGCAGCCCGTCCAGGGCCCGCATCCGGTCCCGTTTCCCGGGCGCCGCGGCGGGGCTCACCGCAACCGCGACCGGGCTCTCCTGCACCGGAAGCGTCAGCGCACCCGACCGTGTACCCGTCCGTGTACTCGTCACGTCCATCCCCCCGCTCATCTCCCTGTTCGTCCCCCGCTCATCCCCGCCCCCGTCAGCCGCGCGCGCTGCGGACACCGGGGAGCCGCCGGCCCGCGCCCCGCTTCCAGGCGACGGCCTGCCGGGCGATCCTGCGGACCGTCGCGTTGCGCGGGATGAAGTCGAGCTGCCCCGGAAGGGCCCCCGGCAGCGCCAGCGAGGTGAGGCGGCGGCGACGGAAGTACGGGGACGAGGCCGGGGCCGGATGCCCGGCGAGGTACTCCTCGGCGGCGGCACGCAGCCCCGGGTAGATCTGCGGCTGCATGGCGAAGCCGACGGCCGTGACCAGACCCGAGAGCTCCGCGCGCACCCGCTCCTCGCCCGGCAGCCGCCACGAGGTGACCGCCTCCCGGTCCTCCAGGGCGGGCAGCAGGGCGTCGACGATGGTGACCGGGACGCGGTTGCTGTTCTGGTACGGGGTCAGCGCGGCGAGCAGCTCCTCGGTGCCGACCCTCGCGACGGGGATGCCGTAGAACGTGGCGGCGGTGAGCAGCGCGGTGGAGAACGCCCCCACGACGAGCGCGGGGCGGGTCCGCTCGTACACCACCTCGGCGATCACCGGGGAGTCCAGGACGGTGAGTTCGGCGCCGAGCAGTTCGGCTTCCTGCTCCAGGGCGCGCGACCAGCTCACGGGGGCGGCGGGGTGCGGTTTGAAGACGACGCGGGTGTGGCCGAGCGCCACCGTGCCGCGCAGCATCCGCAGATGGAGCTCCTGCTCCTCGTCGGCGGTGAGGACGTCGATGGCGGACAGGTACTGGCCGAGAAGCAGCGCCGGGGAGCCGGCCGGTGCGGCGAACTCGTCGGCCGAGGCGGCCAGTTCACCCAGCACCTTCAGGAACTCGATCGTCGGCACGACCTCCGGCTCGACGTCGAACTCTGTCATCAGCAGCGGCCGCAGCCCCGGCACCAGGTCCAGGTGGAGCAGCCGCTGCACCCGGGTGCCGATCAGCGGATCGATCTTGCTGCGGGTGGGCCCGTAACTCATCAGCCCGTCCGCGTAGAGGTGGATGGGGCTCTCGCCGAAGATCTTGGCCACCGCGCTGGACGGGTTGGCCTGGATGGACTCGCAGGCGATCTCCACCGGCCCGTCGCCCAGCTTCCAGGCCAGCCGCAGATAACGCTCCCAGAGCAGGGTGTCCTGTTCGCGCGGGAACCAGCCGGCCGGGTGGAAGGGCCTGATGAACGCGTTCCACGAGTGGACCTCGTCGAACTCCGGCCGCAGCGAGGCGAATCCGGCCATCCGGTCGAGCGGGGTGCCGACCTCGGGGGCGGGCGAGGTGTCGCTGACGATCAGCAGCCGGCGGTGTTCGGCGCGCGGGCCGAACTGCCCCGCCCGGATCGCCGCGGTCACCGTGGCGGCGGCGTACTGGGAGGCCGCGAAGAAGAGCTGGGTGGAACGGATGGCAGACATCAGGCACGGGCTCCGGTGGCGGCGGCAGGTGTGGCGGCGGGCGTGGGCTCGGCGCCGGCGGGGCGGCGGCGTACCCGGCGCAGCAGGGCGGCGCGCCGGTCGCCCAGGGAGGTGAGGGTCTCGTCGAGCAGGTCACCGGGGAGCCTGCGCAGGGCGGCGGCGCTCATGGAGCGCAGCGTCCGCGCCACGCCCGGTTCGAACCGCTCGATGGACCCGAGGTGGTGGGCCATGACCGCGCAATAGGTGCGCATTGCCTTCGGGAGCAGAATATCCGCGTCGCGGTCCCGCGAAGTCTCCTCGATGACCTGGTCGAATGCCCGGATGAAATCGAGCTGGCGGACATCCCCGATCTGGGTGAGCGAGGAAGCGACCCCCCGCCGGTAGAAAACACCGAGCAGTCCGACCGCCGCGAAACTCTCCGCCTCCCGGTGCAGCCGCCAGATCCACGGCCGGTCCTCGGCGGTCCGCAGTCCGTCGGTGAAATGCAGAAGGCCCTGGTCGAGAAGGCGGCGGTGGTAAATGCCGGCCCAGGCGTACGGATAGTCCACCGAGGTGGTGCGGTCGGCCGGAAGGATCACCGAGCGGGGGCTGAGCACCACGTTCCGCAGGCCGTGCGGCACCCGGTGCACCGTCCGCGTGCGGCCGGTGACCTGCACATGGTCGGCGCGTACGAAGTCGCACTGCAGCCGCTCCGCCGCGGCGACCAGCTCCGCGAAGTAGCCGGGGGCCAGCCAGTCGTCACCGTCCAGGAAGGTCAGATACTCCCCGCTCGCCGCGTCGAGGCCGGTGTTCCTGGCCGTGGCCAGACCGCCGTTGCGCTCGTGGACGATCACCTTCGCGCCGGGAATGTCCTTCCTCGCGCGCTGGAGCACGTCGGCCGTCCCGTCGGTCGAACGGTCGTCGACGAGGATGAACTCGAAGTCCTCCCGGGCGTTGGCCCGAAGGCTTCTGAGGGTGTCGGGCGCGTATGTCTGCACGTTGAAGAACGGCACGATGACGGAGAGCTTAACCACCCGCATCACGCTAGTTGGAGACCCGGCACTTTCCTTGTCCCGGAAAAGTACTGCGGGTGAACGGTGAATGTCCGAACGGTGAAGCGGACCGAATAGGCCGCCAGTTGACCCCGCCGATCTGCGGAATCCCCAAGCGTCGGCCGCCTGTTAACCATTTGTTGCCGTCACGTTGGGCTGCTCATCGAAATGCCTTCCTAACTTCTAGGACGTGCCCCCACGTACCAGCAATACGGCCGAACCGGCCCGAACCCCCGCCGAGCCCCGCCCGGCGCTGCGGGTCGCCGTCCTCGCCGACTCCGACACCCGGTGGAAATGGGGCGCGCTCACCGCGCGCCGCCTGACCGACGGGGCGGACGAGCGGGGCGCGCGCCCCGTCGAGGTCAGCGGGCTGCTGCTGCGCGGCCGGGCCACCCCGACGCCCCGCCAGCTCGCGGAGGTCGGCGAGGTCGGGATCGACGCCGAGCGGGTCCGTGAGGTCACCGCGGTCGAGTTCCTGCACACCGTGCGCGAGCAGGGCTACGACCTCGTCGTCCTCGCCCTCGTCGGCGGCGGCGTCCAGGCGATGCTGCACGGGCTGGCCGCGCTGAAGCTGGAGCGCCGCCCGGTCGTCGTCACCGGATACGTCGGCGTCGTCTACGAGAAGCTCGCCGACGGCCTCCTGCTCCGCCACGGCGCGGACGTCGTCCTCGCCAACTCGGCCCACGACGCAGGACGTTTCCGCGCGGTGTACGAGGGAGTGGGCGCCGACGCCTCGGCCGTCACGGAAGCGGCGCTGCCCTTCCTCGGCGGAGCCCCGTACCGCGCCGAAGAGGGCCGCGACACCGTGGTGTTCGCCGCCCAGCCCTCCGTACCGGCCTCCCGCGCCGACCGTACGTACCTGCTCCGCCGGCTCGTCGAGCACGCCCGGCTGCACCCGCGCCGCGAGGTGCTGCTGAAGCTGCGCTCCAAGCCCGGCGAGCACACCACGCACATCGAGGAACTGCCCTACCAGAAGCTCGCGCAGCGGCTGCCCGGCGGACTGCCGCCCAACTTCCGCCTGGTGTACGGGCACATGGGCGAGGTCCTGGACCGCACCGACCTCCTGGTCACCGTCTCCTCGACCGCCGCCCTGGAGTCCCTGCACCGCCGCATCCCGACCGCGGTCCTCACCGACCTCGGCGTACGGGAGCCCCTCGGCAACCACCACTTCGTCGGCTCCGGGCTCCTCACCTCCTGGGACCGGCTCGACGGCGGGTTCCGCCCGCGCCCCGACGGGGAGTGGCTGGCCGGCCAGGGCGTCGCCGCCGACGGCTCGTACGGCACCGCCTACGACACCGCCCGCGCCAGGGTCACCACCCTGCTGGAAAACGTTCAACTCCCGCCGCTCGCCCCCTACTACACGCCCGCCACCGCCTCGGGCTACCTCCCCGGCATCCTCGCCCGCCACCATCTGGCCCCCGACGGCACGCCGCTGCCCGGTGCCGTCGCGCCGCAGGAGCCCGGCCGGGTGCGGGGCGCGGTGCGCGAGACCGTCCGCAACGCGGCGCGCGGCGCCTACCGCCACGGCGTCCAGCGTGTAGCCCCGGTGATCCGCCGGATGGGGGAGCTGTGACCACCACCCCAGGGACCTCCCCGACCTCAGGCACGACCTCAGAAGCTTCGACGACCCCAGGAGCAGCGATGAAGCCGCCCCCGACCGTGCTCGCCGTGATCCCCGCCCGTGGCGGATCCAAGGGCGTCCCCGCCAAGAACCTCGCCGAGGTCGGCGGCATCCCCCTGGTGGCCCGTGCCGTCCGCGCCGCGCTCGGCGCCCCCGAGGTCACCGACGTCGTCGTCACCACCGACGACGCGACCATCGCGGAGGCCGCCCGCACCGCCGCCGCCCACCTCGGCGCCGCCCACCGGCTGCACTGTGTGGAGCGCCCCGCCGCCATCGCGGGCGACACCGCCACCAGCGAGGCGGCCGTCCTGCACGCCCTGGACGTCTACGAGGCCGAGCGCGCCCGCACCGTCGACGTGGTCCTCCTCGTCCAGTGCACCAGCCCGTTCGTCTCCCGCGAGGACATCGACGGGGTGGCCAGGGCGGTGGCCCACGAGGGCGCCGACACGGCCGTCACCGTCGCCCCGTTCCACGGGTTCGTCTGGCGCGACGGGGCCGCGGTCGAGGAGGGCACGTACGGCGTCAACCACGACAAGTCCGTACGCCCGCGCCGCCAGGACCGCCCCCAGGACCACCTGGAGACCGGCGCCGCCTACGCGATGGACGCGGCGGGCTTCCGTACCCACCGCCACCGCTTCTTCGGCCACACCGCCCTGGTCCCCACGGACCCGGCCCGGGTGCTGGAGATCGACGACCCGCACGACCTGGCCCGCGCCCGCGCGCTCGCCCCGCTCCTGGACCCCTCGCCGCTGCCCTCCCTCGCGGACGTGGACGCGGTCGTCCTGGACTTCGACGGCACCCAGACCGACGACCGGGTCATGGTCGACTCCGACGGGCGCGAGACGGTGGCCGTGCACCGGGGCGACGGACTCGGCATCGCCGCCCTGCGCAAGGCCGGCGTGCCCCTCCTGATCCTCTCCACCGAACAGAACCCGGTCGTCGCCGCCCGCGCCCGCAAGCTCCAGGTGCCCGTCCTGCACGGCATCGACCGCAAGGACGAGGCGCTCAAGCAGTGGTGCGACGAGCAGAACATCGCCCCCGACCGCGTTCTCTACGTCGGCAACGACGTCAACGACCTGGGCTGCTTCGCCCTCGCGGGCTGGCCCGTGGCGGTCGGCAGCGCCCACGACTCGGTACGCGCCGCGGCGCGCGCCGTCACGACCACCCCCGGCGGCTACGGCGCCATCCGCGAGATCGCGGCCTGGCTGCTCGGCCCCACCCTCACCACCACTCCCTCTGTCCCCACAGTCCCCACCAAGTAAGGAAGCACCACCATGAGCACCTCCCGCCTGCGCACGTTCGGCACCCGTACCGCCGGACCCGGCAACCCCGTCTACATCACGGGTGAGATCGGCATCAACCACAACGGCGACCTCGGCAACGCCCTCGCCCTGATCGACGCGGCCGCCGAAGCCGGCTGCGACGCGGTCAAGTTCCAGAAGCGCACCCCGGAGATCTGCACCCCGCGCGACCAGTGGGACATCGAGCGCGACACCCCCTGGGGCCGGATGACGTACATCGACTACCGCCACCGCGTCGAGTTCGGCGAGGACGAGTACACGGCCATCTCCGAGCACTGCGCCGAGCGCGGCATCGACTGGTTCGCCTCCCCGTGGGACACCGAGGCCGTCGCCTTCCTGGAGAAGTTCGACGTCCCCGCCCACAAGGTGGCCTCCGCCTCCCTCACCGACGACGAGCTGCTCCGCGCCCTGCGCGCCACCGGCCGCACGGTGATCCTCTCCACCGGCATGTCGACCCCGAAGCAGATCCGCCACGCGGTCGAGGTCCTGGGCAGCGACAACATCCTGCTCTGCCACGCCACCTCCACGTACCCGGCCAAGGCCGAGGAGCTCAACCTGCGGGTCATCAACACCCTCCAGCAGGAGTACCCCAACGTCCCGATCGGCTACAGCGGCCACGAGACGGGCCTGCAGACCACCCTCGCGGCCGTCGCCCTCGGCGCCACCTTCGTCGAGCGCCACATCACCCTGGACCGCGCCATGTGGGGCTCCGACCAGGCCGCCTCCGTCGAGCCGCAGGGCCTGACCCGCCTGGTCCGCGACATCCGCACCATCGAGGCCTCCCTCGGCGACGGAGTCAAGAAGGTGTACGAGTCCGAGCTCGGCCCGATGAAGAAGCTCCGCCGGGTCGCGGGCGTCGTCGCCGAGGCCGACAACGCGCCGGCCCCCGAGCCGGTCGCGGTCTGAGCGCCGACCGGTGAACCTCGCCTTCGTCGAGAGCCCGGTCCAGCTCCTGAACGTCCTGGAGTGGACCCACGCCATGGGGGGAGACGACCCGGCCGCCACCACGGTCGTCGTCCTGCCCCCGGTCGACCCGATGTCGCGCGGCCAGCTGCGCCGGATGGCGGAGCTGGCCCGCGACGAGGGCATCACCGTCCGCTGGCAGGAGGCGCGCGGGGACTCCGGCGCGCCTCTCAAGGCCCTGCGCGCCCTGGCCGGACTGGTCAGGCGCGCCGACCACATAGTGATCGGTGACCCGTTCTCCCGCTATGTGCAGCTCCTGCTCACCCTGGTGCGCGCCGAGCGCCTCACGGTGGTCGACGACGGCACGGCGACCATGGAGTTCGTCACCCAGCTGGCCCGGGGCGAGCGGCTGACCCGCTGGCACCGCAAGGGCCGCGGCGGCCCGCGCGAACTGCTCCTCGCCCCGGTCACGGCCACCGCCCGCCGCCGCTTCACCCCGACGGCCCGGCACACGGTGGAGGTCTTCACCGCGATGCCGGTCGAGCCCCCCGAGGGCATCACCGTCACCGCCAACACCTTCGCCTGGACCCGCGCCCGCTTCGGCCCGCCGAGCGTCGGCAAGGGGGCGGACCTGGTCGGCACGTCCCTGGTCGAGACGGGGGTCGTCGACCCGGTCCCGTACCAGGAGGCGGTCACGGCCCTGGCCCGCGCCCACGGCGCGACCCGCTACTTCGCCCACCGCCGGGAGTCCGCCGAGAAGCTCCACGCCCTGGAAGCCGCCACCGGCCTGGAGATCGTCCGCCCGGACCTCCCCCTGGAACTCATCGCCCGCCGCGGCCCCATCGGCCACACGGTGGTGAGCTTCCCCTCGACGGTGGTCCACACCCTCCCGCTGGCCCTGGCCGGCACGGGCGTGAACGTCGCGGTCTGCGACATCGCCCCGGAATGGCTCCGCACGACGGCCTCCCCGCGCGCGCAGGGGTTTCTGAGCGGGGTCACGGAGACGGCACGGGGGGTACAGCGCCTGACGTCGACGGCCCACGCATAGGGGGAGGCAGGCGGCGAGGAAGCCGCAAGGTATACCCACTGTCACGGCCCGTCACACGCTCCCACCCGGCCTTTTGTTCCCCTGTGCGGCTGAAGTTTTGTTGATCTGTGGCCAGTTGAGGGGTGAAGGGGCCTACCCTTCACAAGGTGAACCAGTTGAAGTCCCGCGCCTCCCGCCCCGAAGACATGGTCGACCAGCCGGGGGGAGGTGGGCTGCCCGGCAGGCTCGGTGACGAGCTGAGGGCCGAGCTGATCGCCTTCCGCCGGGATCTGCACATGCACCCCGAGCTGGGCAACCAGGAGTTCCGCACCACCGCCGCCATCAAGGACCGGCTGGAGAAGGCCGGGCTCCGGCCGCGGGTGCTCGACGTGGGGACCGGGCTCGTCTGTGACGTGGGGGAGTGGGACGGCGTGACGCCCATGCTGGCGCTGCGCGCCGACATCGACGCGCTGCCGATCCCGGACACCAAGGTGGACGTCCCCTACCGGTCCACCGTCCCCGACCGGGCCCACGCCTGCGGGCACGACGTCCACACCACCACCGTGCTGGGCGCCGGCCTGGTGCTCGCCACGCTCGACCGGCAGGGGCTCCTGCCCAACGCGGTGCGGCTCGTCTTCCAGCCCGCCGAGGAGGTCATGCCGGGCGGTGCGCTCAGCGCGATCGAGTCCGGGGTGCTGGAGGGCGTCGGGCGGATCATCGCGGTCCACTGCGACCCGAAGGTGGACGTCGGGAAGATCGGGCTGCGCGTCGGGGCCATCACCTCCGCCTGCGACCGCCTGGAGATCTCCCTCGACGGGCCCGGCGGCCACACCGCCCGCCCGCACCTGACCACCGACCTGGTCACCGCCGCCGCCCGGGTCGCCGTGGACGTCCCCGCGCTGCTCTCCCGCCGCGTCGACGCCCGCTCGGGGCTCATCCTCACCTGGGGCCGCCTCCACACCGGACACGCCCCCAACGTCGTCCCACAGCACGCCGAGCTCTCCGGCACGGTCCGCTGCCTCGACCTGAACGCCTGGCGGGACGCGGCCGACCTGGTGCACGCCGCCGTGGACGAGGTGGCCGGAATGCACCGGGCCAAGTCCGTGATCAATTACGTACGGGGCGTGCCGCCCGTGGTGAACGACGCCGAGTCCATCGGCCTGCTGGACGCGGCGATGACCGAGCGCCGCGGGTCGTATGCGATCGAGGACACCGAGCAGAGCCTCGGCGGCGAGGACTTCTCCTGGTACCTGGAGCACGTCCAGGGCGCCATGGCCCGCCTCGGGGTCCGGCCGCCCGGCGACACGCGCGGTCTGGACCTGCACCGCGGCAACTTCGATGTGGACGAGGAAGCCATCACCGCGGGGGTCGAGCTGTTCACCGCCGCCGCCCTGCTGGCCGGACGGTCTTAGGCCCGCCTTAACGAACTGTTCGCGGGCCATCCATGGACGGACGCGACGCCTCCTGTTCGCGACGATCCGATAACGGCTTCCGTACGTGCTCTTATCTGACATCTACGCGCGTTACGATCGCCGCGAAACCAGCGCCGGAAGAGGCGCTTCGGTCAGGTTTGAAGGAGCCTTCCCTTGCGCCGGATCACCAGGATTGCCACCGTGGGCGTCGCGTCAGCGGCCCTCGCGCTCTCCGCCACCGCGTGTGGCGGAAAAACGTCGTCGGACGCAGGTTCCGACGGCGCTGACAAGGCCGCCATCGCGTACGACATCGGCGGCCGCGGCGACCAGTCGTTCAACGACGCCGCCTACGCCGGTCTCGCCAAGGCCGAGAAGGACCTCGACATCGACGGCAACGAGGCCGAGCCGTCCGACGGTGAGAGCGACGCCGACAAGGTCCAGCGCCTCACCGAGCTGGCCCGCGCCGGCAACAACCCGGTGATCGGCGTCGGCTTCGCCTACGCGCCCGCCATCAAGAAGGTCGCGCCGAAGTTCCCGAAGACCACCTTCGGGATCATCGACGACGCCTCGGTGACCGGCAAGAACATCGCCAACATCGTCTTCAACGAGGAGCAGGGCTCCTACCTCGCCGGCGTCGCCGCCGCCAAGGTCACCAAGACGAAGACGGTCGGCTTCATCGGCGGCGTCGAGACCCCGCTGATCAAGAAGTTCGAGGCCGGCTACATCCAGGGCGTCAAGGACACCGACCCGTCGGTGAACGTGCTCCCGCAGTACCTGACGCAGCCCCCGAACTTCGACGGCTTCTCCAAGCCCGACCTCGGCAAGGCCGCCGCCCAGGGCCAGCTCGACAAGAAGGCCGACGTGATCTACTCGGCCGCCGGTCTGGCCGGCTCCGGTGCCATCGAGGCCGCCTCCAAGGCGGGCAAGTGGAACATCGGCGTCGACTCCGACCAGTACAACCAGGCGGGCCTCGCCAACTACAAGGAGTCCATCCTGACCTCGGTCACGAAGGACGTCGAGGACTCGGTCTTCAACCTGATCAAGTCGGTCCAGGACGGCAAGCCGCAGACCGGTGAGATCCGCTACGGCCTGGACAAGGACGGCGTCGGCCTGTCGATGTCCAACCCGGCCTTCACCGAGATGAAGGACGTCATCGCCGCGGTCGACAAGGCCAAGCAGGAGATCATCGACGGCAAGATCACCGTCAAGACCGCCCCGTAACAAGGCATGACCGCCCTGTGACAAGGGCGGTCGAGGCCGGCCCACCGGCTGGTTTCCCAGGCCCTGTCCGTCCGCCCCGCCGCACACCGGCGGGGCGGACGGACAGGGCCGCCGGGCCCTCACCCGTACGCGGGCGGCGCCCGGATCCTGACCGGGCCGGCCGAGCATCCGAAGCGATACCCGCAGCAAGAACAGCAAGCAACGAAGAAGATCCGCCTTTCGCAGTGCTCCCCCATCCGGTCCCGGACCCCGCGTCCGGACTGTGACGTGCGCCTGTGTTTTACGATTCGGCAGCTCTACGCGTGTAGACAGCCCTCCGGCGCGATAACTTCACCCCGCCCCCCAGCCCCTCCGCCCCCGCTCCTGTCCGGCCAAGGAGAGTGCGTCATCAACGCGTCCAGCAGCCCCCCCGCCGTGGAACTTCACGGCATCACCAAGCGCTTCCCCGGCGTCGTCGCCAACCACGACATCGACATCACGATCGGCAAGGGCACGGTCCACGCCCTCGTCGGCGAGAACGGTGCCGGCAAGTCCACCCTGATGAAGATCCTCTACGGCATGCAGAAGCCGGACGAGGGCACCATCGCCATCAACGGTGAGCAGGTCTCGTTCTCCAACCCGGGCGACGCCATCGAGCTCGGCATCGGCATGGTGCACCAGCACTTCATGCTCGCCGACAACTTCACCGTCCTGGAGAACGTGGTCCTCGGCGGCGAGAAGCTGTACGGCATCGGTGCCGGCGCCCGCAGGAAGATCAAGGAGATCTCCGACGCGTACGGTCTCGGCATCCGCCCCGACGCGCTCGTCGAGGACCTCGGCGTCGCCGACCGGCAGCGCGTGGAGATCCTCAAGGTGCTCTACCGGGGCGCCCGCATCCTGATCCTGGACGAGCCGACCGCGGTCCTGGTGCCGCAGGAGGTCGACGCCCTCTTCGCCAACCTGCGCGAGCTCAAGGCCGAGGGTCTGACCGTCATCTTCATCTCGCACAAGCTGGGCGAGGTGCTGTCGGTCGCCGACGACATCACGGTGATCCGCCGTGGTACGACGGTGGGCACCGCCGACCCGGCCACCACCACGACCAAGCAGCTCGCCGAGCTGATGGTCGGCAGCGAGCTGCCCTCGCCGGAGACCCGCGAGTCCACCGTCACCGACGTGCCCATGCTGCGCGTCCAGGACCTCGCGCTCACGGTCACCGACCCCGACGGCACCGTCCGCGACGTCCTCGCGGGCGTCGGCTTCACCATCCACAAGGGCGAGGTCCTCGGGATCGCCGGCGTCGAGGGCAACGGGCAGACCGAGCTGATCGAGGCCCTGATCGGGATGCGCGACCCGGACGGCGGGGTGATCACCCTCGACACCGACGACATCTCGCACTCCCCGACCCGCAAGCGGCGCGAGGCCGGCATCGGCTACATCCCCGAGGACCGGCACCGCCACGGCGTCCTGCTGGACGCCCCCCTCTGGGAGAACCGCATCCTCGGCCACGTCACCGAGAAGCCCAACAGCCGCGGCTGGCTGCTGGACAACAAGGCGGCCCGGGTCGACACCGAGCGGATCGTGCGCGAGTACGACGTGCGCACCCCCGGTATCGAGGTCACCGCGGCCTCCCTCTCCGGCGGCAACCAGCAGAAGCTGATCGTCGGCCGCGAGATGAGCCACGCCCCCAAGCTGCTGATCGCCGCCCACCCCACCCGCGGGGTGGACGTCGGCGCGCAGGCGCAGATCTGGGACCAGATCCGTGAGGCCCGCCGCGAAGGGCTCGCCGTGCTGCTGATCTCGGCGGACCTGGACGAGCTCATCGGGCTCTCCGACACCCTGCGCGTCATGTACCGCGGCCGACTGGTCGCCGACGCCGACCCGGCCACCATCACCCCCGAGGAGCTGGGCTCGGCCATGACCGGTGCCGCCACCGGTCACCTCGAAAGCCCGGAGGACGAGGCCCGATGAAGAAATTCGACAAGGACCGGCTGATCCTGGGCCTCGCCGGCCCGGTGCTCGCCCTGGTCGTGGCCCTCGCGCTGACGACCGTGGTGCTGCTGGCCTCCGGCCGCAACCCGTTCGAGCCGTACCGGATCATGTTCGAGTCGGCCAGTTACGCCGACGTGCAGGTCCTGATCATCAACCAGGCCGGTACGTACTACCTCGCCGCACTCGCCGTGGCCGTCGGCTTCCGGATGAACCTCTTCAACATCGGCGTCGACGGGCAGTACCGCCTCGCCGCCATGATGGCCGCGCTGGTCGGCGCCAGCGTCACCCTGCCGGGCCCGCTGCACATCGCGCTCATCGTGGTCGTCGCGATGCTCGTCGGTGCCTTCTGGGCCGGTATCGCGGGCTTCCTCAAGACCACCCGCGGGGTGAGCGAGGTCGTCTCCACGATCATGCTCAACTCGATCGCCACCGCCCTGGTCGCCTGGCTGATCCTGCCGAAGAACTTCGGCGAGCAGCCCGCGGGCTCCAACAACCTGACCACCGGTGAGATCGCCGAGTCCGGCTGGTTCCCGGGGCTGCCGATGGGTGACGGGGCCGGCGAGATCTACGGCTTCACCTTCGTCGCCGCCGGCTGCGGCCTGCTCTACTGGTTCGTCCTCAACCGCACCCGGTTCGGCTTCGACCTGCGCGCCACCGGCGCCAGCGAGAGCGCCGCCCAGGCCTCCGGTGTGGACGCCAAGAAGATGATCCTCACCTCGATGCTGATCTCCGGTGCGGTGGCGGGCCTCGCGGGCCTGCCGACGCTGCTCGGCGACACCCACACCTACAGCCTCGACTTCCCCACCGGCATCGGCTTCACCGGTATCACCATCGCGCTGCTGGGCCGCAACAACCCGCTCGGCATCGCCTTCAGCGCCCTGCTGATCGCCTTCCTGGACAAGTCGTCGGCCTCGCTCGACCAGTACGGGTACGAGAAGGAGATCGCCACGATCATGCAGGGCCTGATCGTGATCTCGGTCGTCGTCTCCTACGAGCTGGTACGCCGCTACGGCGTCCGCCGCCAGCAGCAGAAGGTCGGCGAGGAGCTCGCCGCCGGCCATGCCCTCACGACCGAGAAGGAGGCGGCCCTGTGAGCACCAGCAAAGCCACCGCCGCACGCCACGCCCCCAAGAAGGGCGGCCGCCGCAAGCTCACTCTGCCCGTCGTCCTGCTCATCATCGCGGGCGGTCTCGCCCTCGTCTCGCTGGTCCGCCTCATCAGCGGCGCCGACGACATCACCTCGGTCGGCCAGGTCGCCGGCGCGCTGGAGCTCGCCGTCCCGATCGGCCTCGCCGGACTCGGCGGCCTGTGGGCCGAGCGCGCGGGCGTCGTCAACATCGGCCTCGAAGGCATGATGATCCTCGGCACCTGGTTCGGTGCCTGGGCCGGATTCCAGTGGGGTCCGTGGATGGGTGTCCTCTTCGGCATCCTCGGCGGCTGCCTCGGCGGCCTGCTCCACGCGGTCATCACCGTCACCTTCGGCGTGAACCACATCGTCTCCGGTGTGGCGATCAACATCCTCGCCGTCGGCGTCACCCGCTACCTCTCCAACTTCGCCTTCGACGGCGTGCAGGGCGGCTCCTCCAAGCAGTCCCCGCGCATCGATCCGATCGACAAGATCACCATTCCCGGGCTCTCGGACTGGATGCAGGACCTCCAGCAACGCCACTGGTTCCTGGTCTCCGACATCGCGGGCATCGTCGGCGGCCTGGTCACCGGCCTGTCGCTGCTGACCCTGCTGGCCCTGCTGCTGATCCCGGCCACCTGGTGGATCCTGTGGCGCACCCCGTTCGGGCTGCGGCTGCGCTCCTGCGGTGAGTCCCCGGTGGCCGCCGAGACGCTGGGCGTCAATGTGTACAAGTACAAGTACATCGCCGTCACCATCTCGGGCGGTCTCGCGGGTCTCGGCGGCGCGTTCCTCGCGATCGTCGCCACCGGCATCTACCAGGAGGGCCAGACCGGCGGCCGCGGCTACATCGGCCTCGCCGCCATGATCTTCGGCAACTGGATGCCGGGAGGTATGGCCCTGGGCGCCGGACTCTTCGGCTTCACCGACAGCCTGAAGCTGCGCGGCGGTGCGGAGAACGTCCACGCGATGCTGCTCCTGCTGGCGATCCTGCTGGTCATCGCGGTGTTCTGGCAGCTGTACAAGAAGAAGTACGTCACCGCGGTGATCTCGGCGGCCGTCTCGGCGCTGCTGTTCACCTGGTACTTCCTGACCGACCAGGTGCCGAGCCAGTTCGTCGACGCGGCCCCGTACGTCACCACGCTGCTGGTCCTCTCGCTCTCCGCACAGCGGCTGCGGATGCCGAAGGCGGACGGCGTGCCCTACCGGAAGGGCGAGGGCAAGTGACCTCGCCCGCCCCGGAGCAGGCGGTTCCCTTCGGCGAGTCCGACTGGGAGGCCCTGCGGGCCGCGGCCCGGGACGCCATGTCCCGGGCGTACGCCCCGTACTCGCGCTTCCCGGTCGGTGTCGCCGCCCGGGTGGACGACGGCCGCACGATCACCGGCTGCAACGTCGAGAACGCCAGTTACGGCCTCTCGCTCTGCGCCGAGTGCGGTCTGGTCTCCACGCTCCAGGCGACCGGCGGCGGCCGGCTGACCCACTTCACCTGTGTGGACGGCACCGGGTCGGTCCTGGTGCCGTGCGGCAGGTGCCGACAGCTCCTGTACGAGTTCGGCGGCCCCGAACTCCTCCTGGAGACGCCCGACGGGCGGCGCACGCTCGACGAGATGCTGCCCCAGTCGTTCGGCCCGCAGCACCTCGGCTGAACCCGCGACTCCCCGGCGGGGGGGGGGGGGGGGGGGGGGGGGGGCCCGCCCCCCCCCCCCCGCCATTCCCCCTCTCTATGCGCGTAGAGTCGTTGGAACTCTTGCGTACGCACCGGCCGGAAGGACTCCCATGGACGCCATCTCCGTCATCCGCACCAAGCGGGACCGAGGCGAGCTGACCCCCGAGCAGATCGACTGGGTCATCGACGCGTACACCCGCGGCGAGGTCGCCGACGAGCAGATGTCCGCCCTCGCCATGGCGATCCTGCTCAACGGCATGAACCGCACCGAGATCGCCCGCTGGACCGCCGCGATGATCGCCTCCGGCGAGCGGATGAACTTCTCCGCGCTCTCCCGCCCCACCACGGACAAGCACTCCACCGGCGGCGTCGGCGACAAGATCACCCTGCCGCTCGCCCCGCTGGTCGCCGCCTGCGGCGCGGCCGTGCCGCAGCTCAGCGGCCGGGGCCTCGGCCACACCGGCGGGACCCTGGACAAGCTGGAGTCCATCCCGGGCTGGCGGGCCCACATCTCCAACGAGGAGATGCTGAACGTCCTGGACACCACGGGCGCGGTCATCTGCGCCGCCGGTGACGGACTCGCCCCCGCCGACAAGAAGCTGTACGCGCTGCGCGATGTCACCGGCACCGTCGAGGCGATCCCGCTCATCGCCAGCTCGATCATGTCCAAGAAGATCGCCGAGGGCACCGGCGCGCTCGTCCTGGACGTCAAGGTCGGCTCCGGCGCCTTCATGAAGACCATCGAGGACGCCCGCGAACTGGCCTCCACCATGGTCGCGCTCGGCACCGACAGCGGAGTGCGCACGGTCGCCCTGCTCACCGACATGTCGACCCCGCTCGGCCTCGCCGCGGGCAACGCCCTGGAGGTACGGGAGTCGGTCGAGGTTCTCGCGGGCGGCGGCCCGCAGGACGTCATCGACCTGACCCTCGCCCTCGCCCGCGAGATGCTCGACGCGGCCGGCCTGAAGGACGCCGACCCCGAGAAGGCCCTGGCCGACGGCTCCGCCATGGACGTCTGGCGCCGGATGATCTCCGCCCAGGGCGGCGACCCGGACGCCACGCTCCCGGTCGCCCGCGAGCAGCACGTGGTCACCGCGCGCTCCTCCGGCGTCCTGACCCGCCTGGACGCCTACGACGTCGGCGTCGCCGCCTGGCGCCTCGGCGCGGGCCGCGCCCGCAAGGAGGACCCGGTGCAGGCGGGCGCGGGCGTCGAACTCCACGCCAAGCCCGGCGACACCGTCACCGAGGGCCAGCCCCTGATGACGCTGCACACGGACACCCCCGAGAAGTTCGACTACGCGCTGAAGGCCCTGCCGGACGCGTACGACATCGCCCCGGCCGGCACGTCGTACGCGGCGCTCCCGGTGGTGCGGGAACGTATCGCCTGACCTGCGCTTTCCTCGTACGGGTGAACGGGACTGGTGGACTGCCACCGGTCCCGTTCGGCATGCTGGACTCGGTGACGTACCGATAGAGGAGACCGCCATGAGCGCACTCACCGTCGAGCCCGTGCCGGGCCCCGGCCAGGACTGGGACGACCTCGTCCGGATCTGGGAGGAGACGGACGCACCCGAGGGCTGCAAGGTGGAGATCATCGAGGAGATCGTCACCGTGTCGCCACCGCCGTCCACGGACCACAACGTCACTGCGGAGCTGCTTCAGCGCAGCCTCTACAGCGTCATTCCGGGGGACTGGGGGATCTACCAGACCCTCGGTGTCTCGCTGCCGGGGCGGGGCGGGCTCTACATCCCCGACCTCGTCGTCGTGCCCCGCGAGGTGCTCTCCGCGCCGGGCCACCAGGTCCCCGCCGCCGAGGCCCGCCTCGTCGTGGAGATCACCTCCCGCGCCAACGCCAACCACGACCGCGTCAGCAAGGTCAACGGCTACGCCAAGGCCGGGGTGGAGCTGTTCCTGCTCCTCGACCCCTGGCACTCCGGCCGTCCGACCGCGACCCTCTACGGGGAGCCGGAGGGCGGTACGTACCGGGTGCTGGAAACGGTCGAGTACGGCGGGAAGATCAGCCTCCCCGAACCCTTCGCGCTCGACCTGGACACCGGCGTCTTCCCGGTCAGCTGACGCCCCCGCCCCGCCCCGCGGGAACAAGCGAGCGGCCCGCCGCACGGAGATGATCCGTGCGGCGGGCCGCCGTCGTGCGAGGGTGAACTACCGCTCGTACCGGGTCACTTGCCCAGGTACGCGTTGTAGATCTTCACCGAGGACTTGTTGCCCTTCTTGTCGGTGACGTTGGCGGAGAAGGAGATGCCCTTGCCCTTGGCCGGGTTCTTCACCGTGATCCTGCCCTTCTTCACGGTGACCTTCTTCCAGGTCTTGCCGCCGTTGTAACTGACGTACGTCGTAAGCGACTTGAGGTTCTTCCCGGCGGCCGAGCCCTGCACCGTCACCGGCACGGAGATCGTCTTGCCCGCCTTCGCCCGGCCGTCGGAGCCGATGGCGGGGGTGAAGCGGACGGTGGAGGCGGGGAGCTTCGTGGTCGCCTTCTTGGAGCGGAACGAGAAGCTGACGTCCACCCGGGTGGAGAGGGCGCCGATCTTCGCGCTGTGCTTCACCGACGAGGTGAGCTTGTAGTCGGCGTTGCCCGCCGGGACCCGGAAGGTGTCCCAGCCCTGGAGCGGGTCGGTGTTCTGGGCGAACTTCTTCCCGTTGCGGTGGAGCACGGTGGTGACCGAGGAGAACTCCGGTGCGCCGTCGTTGCCCTTGCCGTCCGCCAGCAGCGGAAGGATGGCACCGATCGTGCTGCCGTCGCGGTAGATGCCGTCGCCCGCGGCCAGCCGCGGGCCGAAGACCCCGGTGTTGACCGCCTTGGTGTAGGACTTGCCGCCCTTGTAGGCGGCGGGCCGTCCGAGCGAGTAGCCCGACTCGAAGATCGGGTAGCCCTCGTGGTCCTTGCCGCCGATCTGGGCGAACTCCAGGCCCCAGCGGGTCTTGTCGGTGGTGGCGACCCGGATCGTGCGGACGGCGGGCAGCGCCTGCGAGACGGGTGCGCCGTACATCGGGTATCCGCCCGGCAGTTCCGCCAGCGGGGCGAGCATGCCGGTCTTCTTCTTGACCGCGCCGACGCCCATGGTCAGCTTCACCGTGGCGAACTGGTTGGCCTTGTACTTACGGGTGAAGCCCGTGGCGAGCTGCTGGACCCGGCCGCCGGTCGCGATGTTGTAGTCGCCCGACGCCCCCTTGTTCCAGTTGCCGGCCCAGCGCTGGCTGAGCGAACCGTCGGTGATCTTCGGGCCGACGTGGGCGGTGCGGAGGGTCCCCTTGCCGTCGACCATCCAGCCGTACGTGACCTCGTCGTGCTTGGTCGAGAGCGAGAACTCGCTCTGCAGGCCGCGGAGCTTGGTCCCCTTCACCGGCAGGGTGATGGCGGCCGGCTTGGCCTTGCGGGCGTCCAGCGTGACCGTCGTGTTCTTCGTGACGCTCAGCTTCGGCTGGGCGAGCCAGTCGATCTCCCGGATCTTCTTGGGATCCGTCACGACGGTGCCGTTCAGCACGAAGGTGCCCCTGGGCACCCGCAGCGTCGCCACACCGTTCTTGAAGGCCGACGTGAACGCGGAACCGTCCGAGGCGGTGCCGAGGTCGTCCAGCGAGACCTCCGCGCCGGCCGCGGCCTTGCCCGTACGGCCGATGGCCTTCACGACGACGTCGTACGCCTCACGCTCGCGCTCGACCGCCGCCCCCGTACGGACACTCTGGCCGCCGCCGGTGGCGACGACGTACGCGGAGTACGCGCCGGTCTCCGTGCCGCCGAGCCGGGTGTCGGCCGTCAGCGCCACATCGGCGGTGGCGCCCGCGGGCACGGTGACCTGCTGGGCGCCGAGGGTGAAGAAGCCGGCCGGAGCAGGCTTGCCCTTCGGACCGGTGCCGGCGACCGTCAGGTCGAGGGTGACGTCCGTGGTGCCGAGGTTGCGGTAGGTGATCTTCTCGGTGACCGGGGTGTCGTCGGTGTGCGGCCACTGCTGCACGCCGAAGCCGACCGAGACCTGCTCGCTCACGACGGACTGGGTCAGCGCCCGGTCCACCGCGATACGGCCCGTGCCCTGCTGGAACGGGGTGTACGTGCCCGGCTTGGTGGAGGACGCCAGCACGCTCTTCAGCTGCGTGTACGTCCACTCCGGGTGCTGCTGCTTCAGCAGGGCCGCGGCGCCCGCGACATGCGGGGTGGCCATCGACGTACCGTCGATGGTCAGGTAGCCGGCCGGGTTCTCGCCGACCTCCCTGGCGATCTCCGAGCCCGGGGCGGAGGCCGCCGTGATGGCCACGCCGGGGGCGGTGACATCGGGCTTGACGGCGCCGTCGCCCACGCGCGGGCCACGGCTGGAGAAGTCCGCCAGCTTGTCCTTGACGTCGACCGCTCCGACGGTCAGCGCGGCGTCCGCGCTGCCCGGGGAGCCGACGGTGCCCGCCCCGGAGCCCTCGTTGCCCGCCGCGATGGCGAACAGGACGCCCTTCGTGGCCGAGAGCTTGTTGACCCCGGCCTCCAGTGCGTCCACCTCGGGGGTGTCCAGGCCGCCGAGGCTCAGGTTGACGATGTCGGCGCCCTGGGCGACCGCCCACTCCATCCCGGCCAGGATGCCGGAGTCGTCGCCGAACCCGTCGTCGCCGAGGACCTTGCCCGCCAGCAGCGTGGCGTCCGGGGCCACGCCCTTGAACTTCCCGCCCGACTTGGCGCCCGAACCCGCGGCGATCGAGGCGACATGGGTGCCGTGACCGATGCGGTCCCTGAGGTTGGGCGAGGAGGTGAAGTTCTTCGCCGCTGCGATCTTGCCCACGAGGTCCGGGTGGGTCCCGTCCACCCCGGTGTCCAGGACCGCGATCTTGACGCCCTTGCCGGTGTATCCGGCGTTCCAGGCGGCCTGCGTCCCGATCTGGGCGACGCTGCGGTCCAGGGTCGCCTTGCGCTTCCCGTCCAGCCAGACCCGGTCGACGCCCGCCGCGGTGGTGCGCTGCTCACTGCCGGCCTGCTCGCTGGTGAGCGCCTGCCACAGGTCCGGGGCGTCCGCCTTCGGTGTGGCCACCGACTGCGCGTTCAGCGACGTCAGGCTCCGGCCGATCCGGGTGGCGCCCGCGTCCCGGACCTCCGCCTTCGCCCGGGCGCTCTTCGCGCCCCGGTAGCTGACGATGAGCCGCAGGTCGTGCTGCTGGGCCCGGCGGTTCTCCGGCCGGTTCAGCTCGGTGATGTCGAACAGCCGCCGGTCGAGCTTGCCCGAGGCGATGAGCCGCTGGGCGTCGGCGGGTATGACGAGCGTGCGCCCGTCCCGTATCTCCTTGCGCACCGGTATCCCGGCGCGCCCCTTCGCGGGCCGGAAGCCCACGACCCGGCCCTTGGCGTCCACCGACACCCGGTCACCGGTGATCAGCGTCAGCTGGTGCGCGACCTCGGCCGAGGGGCCGGAGGCCGCCGGTCCGGCGGCTGCGCTGCGGACCGGCTGGGCGGCGGCGGGCGTGGTCATGCCCGCCGCGAGCGCCACGGCCGCGGCCGTGGCGACAGCCGGGACCCCCACCCTGTTCACGTGTCTGTGCAACTCTCCCCCTGGAGAATGAGGCGGTTCCTCTGAACCGTTCACTCAATCTAGAGGGGGAAAATCGTGAAGAGGTTCGCAAGGGATGTGTACGAGTTGTGAGTTGACTCTCTCCGGCGAGGATCCTGCCCCCGGGCGGCGATGAGTTTCGGTCACGGGACCGGTCTCCCCGTTGTGGCTGCCATGAACCCGATCGTCCTCGTCGTCACCGGACACGTCACCCGTGACGTCGTGCCGGCCCTCTGCACGGAACTGGAGACCTTGCTGAACCGCCCCCGGGGCGCCGCGCCGGACCAGAGCGCGTCCGCCCCCGGTCCGGCCGCGCCGGTGGAGTGCGACGTGGGCGGTGTCGAGCGCGCGGACCTGGCCCTGGTCGAGGCGGTGGCCCGGCTGGCGCTCGTCGCCCGCCGGGCCGGGCGGCAGCTGCGGCTGCGCCGGGTGGGGCCGGAACTCCAGGGACTGCTGGACCTGGTGGGGCTGGCGGACGTGATCGCCCTGGAGGAGCCGGAGGGGCGGGTGCCCCGCCCCTAGGGCCTTTCACTCCCCGGCCGTCACCGCCGGAAGCCGGTCGGCCAGGCCGAACAGCGGGAACCAGCGCTCCACGTCCAGGAAGCAGTGCATCCCCGAGATCGCCCCGTCCTGGACGTCGATGACCTGCACCGCCCACGGCACGAAGCCGGGCCCCTCCGGGTCGGGCTTGTAGTGCGCGAAGCCCGGGGAGCCGTTGACCGCCACGGGCACCAGCCGGGAGCCCGCGCAGGCCGCGCCGATGGTGGTCATGAAGCCCGTGATGTCCGGGGTGCCCCGCAGCCACAGGTCGAACGGCGGCATCGTCATCACCGCGTCCTCGTGGAGCAGCGCGGTCAGGGCGGCCATGTCGTACCCCTCGAACGCCTTCACATAGCGCTCCAGGAGCTTCTGCTGCTCCTCGTCGAGCGGGTCCGCCGCGTCCGGGACCCGGTCCGACGCCTCGGTGAGGGTGGCGCGGGCCCGCTGGAGGGCACTGTTGACCGAGGCGACGGAGGTCTCCAGCAGCTCGGCGACCTCGGCGGCCTTCCAGGCGAGCACCTCGCGCAGGATCAGCACGGCCCGCTGCTTGGGCGGCAGGTGCTGGAGCGCGGCCACGAACGCCAGGCGCACCGACTCCCGCGCCACGGCGGCCTCCGCCGGGTCCTGGACCGAGGGCAGGATCCGGCCGTCCGGCATCGGCTCCAGCCAGACGTTCTCGGGACGGGGGCTGAGCGCGGCCTGGGCGAGCGGGGTCGGGCCCGTCAGATCGACCGGCCGGGCCCGCTTGTTGCCCGCCTTCAGCATGTCCAGGCAGACGTTGGTCGCGATGCGGTAGAGCCAGGAGCGCAGCGAGGAGCGGCCCTCGAACTTGTCGAAGTTGCGCCAGGCCCGCACCAGGGTGTCCTGCACCGCGTCCTCGGCCTCGAACGCCGAGCCGAGCATCCGGTAGCAGTACCCGGTCAGCTCGGTCCTGTGGCCTTCGAGGCGGGCGTCGATGCCGGCGTCACCGGCCGTGCCGACTCCCGCCCCCGCAGCCGTCGTCGTGGTCAGATCGCTCATCGCTCCACCCCTGTCGCGCAGCCGCGCGGCGGTATCCGTAACCCGGTACCTCGGAAGCTACCGCAGGCCACTGACAACGGGGGTGGAAAGGGGCCAAGCCCCCGGGGCTCCGGATCAGGTACCGGGCTTGCGCCCGTAGACGTACACGTCGTCGCCGTTCTTCAGCAGTTTCCAGTATGCCTTCGCGTCTGCGGGGCGCATGTTGACGCAGCCGCCGGAGCCCGGCGGGTTGTACATGGACTTGGTGACCGAGTGGAACGCCTGGCCGCCGTCGAAGAACTGCGAGTGCGGCATCCACACCTTGTAGATCGTCGACCAGTGCTTGATGTTGCGCCAGTAGATCTTCTTCGCGCCGGTCCGGGTCTCCGCGCCGTCGCGCCCGGTCCGCACCGGCACCGGGCCGTACTTCAGCTTCTTGCCGTCCTGGATCCAGCTCAGCTGCCGGGTCAGGTCGACGCAGGCGATGCGGCCCTTGTTGGTGGGGCACTTCCCGGCCTTGTTGGGGTTCTTCCCGGCCGCCTTCTGGGCGAGCATCGTGTTCATCGTGCGCCAGGTCAGCGGCCCGGCGTACCCGATGGTGGGGGTGATCCCGTGGGCCTTCTGGAACTTCTGGATCGCCTTGCAGTCGGCGGCCGACTGCTTGCCGTCGACGGGCCGCTTCAGGAACTTCTCGACCTGCTTCTGGTGCGGCCCGGCGGAGGTCGAACAGGAGGCGGCCTGGGCCGCGGTCCCGGTGCCCAGGACCAGGGCGGGTGCCGCCACCAGCCCGGCCACGGTGAGCGCCGCCCCGCGTCGCAGCCGTCCTCCGGGTATTTTCGCCGTGACTCCCATGCGCCAACTCCCCTTCGCCCACAGTGGTTTTGCGGTTACGCCTGGTAGACGCCCGAAGGGGGGCGGTGGTTGCACGGGCCAGGTCTCGGTTGCGTCGCGGTACGGCATAGCCGGAATTACGGCCTCCGGTTGACCGGAGGCCGTAATCCCCGCTTACCGGCTCACCGTGTCGCCGGGATCAGCGCCCGCCGCTCGGCCCGCGCCACCCGGGTCCCGTACAGCGTGATGGAGACGACGCCGAGGACCGCGAGCAGCCCCAGGGCCACCGTCGCCGCCCAGCCGCCCGCGTGGAAGGCGACGGCGCCCAGCGTGCCGCCCGCGCTGGAGCCCAGGTAGTACGCCGACTGGTAGAGCGCCGAGGCCTGCGCCCGGCCCGTCGTCGCGGTCCGGCTCACCGAGGACGAGGCGACCGCGTGCCCGGCGAAGAAACCGGCCGTGATCAGCACCAGGCCCAGCAGCACGGCGGCCAGCTGGTCGGCGAGCGAGAGCAGCAGCCCGGCCGTCGTGGTGGAGACCGCCAGATAGAGCGCGCCCCGGCGGCCGAGGCGGGCCACCAGCCGTCCGGCCGCGGCGGAGGAGACCGTACCGACCAGGTAGACGAGGAAGATCGAGCCGACGATGCCCTGCGGCAGCGAGAACGGCTCCTCGACCAGGCGGTAGCCGATCACCGTGTAGACCGCGCCGAACACCGTCATGAACAGTGCGCCGATCGCGTACAGCCGCACCAGCAGCGGGTTGCCCAGATGGGTGGCTACGGTCTTCGCCAGCGCCTTCGGGTTCAGCGAACCGGGGGTGAAGTTGCGGGCCCTGGGGATCAGGAAGTGGAAGGCGACGGCGCACGCCACCGCGAGCAGCCCGACCGCCCCGAGCGCGGCGCGCCAGCCCCACAGCTGGGCGACCCAGCCGGTGAGGATCCGGCCGCTCATGCCGCCGATGCTGTTGCCCGCGACGAACAGCCCGATCGCGGCGATCAGCGCCTTGGGCCGGACCTCCTCCGCGAGATACGCCATCGCGGAAGCCGGAAGCCCGGCGAGCGCCGCGCCCTGGATCGCCCGCAGTGCGATCAGCCAGCCGATCGAGGGCGCGAACGGCACCAGCATCCCGACCAGGACCGCGACCGTCAGCGAGGCCGTCATCATCTGCCGCCGCCCGAACCGCTCCGACAGCGCGCTCAGCGGCAGCACACACAGCGCCAGCGCGCCGGTCGCCGCGGAGACCGTCCAGCTCGCCCGCCCGGCACTCACGCCGTACGAGGCGGAGATCGCGGGAAGCAGGGCCTGGGTGGAGTAGAGGAGGGCGAAGGCCGCGACACCGGCGGCGAAGAGCGCGAAGCTCATCCTGCGGTAGCCGGGGCGGCCGGGCTCCAGGCGCTCATGGGCGCCCGCCGGAGCGGCAGTGGTGGTGACGGGGGACGACGGGGCAGAGGCATCCACGACGACGGTGGATGCCCCGGTATCGGCGGGAGGCATACGACGAACGTAGAGCGCCCGGTTTCATGCGTCCAATGCACGAAACCGCCATAATCAATCCCATGGTGCATCAACCCAGCTCACAGCCTCGGCTGTCACCGAGCAGTTACGAAGAAGACATCCGGGCCGTCCTCGCGCCACGCCTCGCGTACTTCGAGGCGGTCGCCCGCCACGAGCATGTGACCCGTGCCGCACACGAGCTCGGCGTCCCGCAGTCCACGCTCTCGCGGGCCATGGTCCGGCTCGAAGCGGACCTGGGCGTCGCCCTGTTCGCCCGCAAGGGCCGTACCGTCTCGCTCACCCCGGCGGGCCGCACCTTCCTCACCTCGGCCGAACGGGCCCTGGCCGAGGTGGAGAAGGCCGCCGACTCGGTCCGGGCGGACGCCGACCCCACGGCGGGCCGGGTCTCCTTCGGCTTCCTGCACACCATGGGCTCGGAGACCGTGCCCGCCCTGATCCGCGGCTTCCGGGCCGACCACCCCAAGGTCCGCTTCCAGCTCGTCCAGAACTACGGCGAGGCGATGATCGAACGGCTGCGCGCCGGCGGCCTCGACCTCTGCCTCACCTCACCCGTGCCCGACGCCCCCGACCTGGTCACCCGCCGGCTGGACGAACAGCGCCTGCGCCTGGTGGTCCCCGACGACCACCGCCTCGCCTCCCGCCGCCGCATCCGTCTCGCGGAGGCCGCCGACGAGACGTTCGTGACCCTGGAGCCGGGTTACGGGCTCCGCCGGATCACCGACGACCTCTGCACGGAGGCGGGCTTCACCCCGCGCGTCGCCTTCGAGGGCGAGGAGGCCGAAACCCTGCGCGGGCTGGTCGCCGCCGGCCTCGGCGTGGCGCTGCTCCCGCCGCCCGCGGTCGCCCGCCCGGGCGTCGTCGAGCTGACGGTGACGGCGCCGCGCGCGGTCCGCGAGATCGGGGTCGCCTGGCTGGACGGGCACCCCGACACCCCGCCGGTCGCGGCCTTCAAGCGGTTCCTGCTCTCGCGGCGGGGGAACCTGCTGCCGGACTGAGGGGTGCGCGCGGGGACGGGCGCCCGGGGCCGCCCCGGCGTTCAGTGCCGCAGCGACCGCCCGAACCCGGCGGCCAGAGGCATCCGCAGCCCGAGCGGCGGCGGTGCGGCCAGCGCGTCCTTGACCGGCCGGGAGTAGGACCGGGCGAAGAGCGAGCCGCGGACGAAGTCGGCGGCCAGGGCCACCACTTCGGAGCGGTGCTGGCGCAGCGCGTGCCCGTCGGAGTGGACCTCGAAGCGGCAGGTGTCCCGGTTGGACTTCTTCGCCCGCTCCGCCAGCCGGTACGACAGCTCCGGGTCGGTGCGCTCGTCGTTGGTGCCGTGCACGATCAGCACCCGCCGCCCCACGAGCTGCTTCACCGGCTCCGGTTCGGCGGCGGCCCGCTCCGGCAGCCAGGGGGCCATCGCCAGCACCGAGGTCACCGCCCCGTGCCCGGCCGCCCGCAGCGCCGCCCGCCCGCCCATCCCGTGGCCGACCAGGCACACGGGGACATCCCCGTACCGCCGCTGGACCTCGTCGGCCGCCCACGCGGCGTCCTCGGCCGGGTGCGCGTCGTCCGCGTTCCAGCCGCGGCAGCGGTAGCGCAGGACGTGCACCGCCAGCCCGTCCCCCTCCCCGGCGCGCGCCAGCGCACGGGCGAACGGCAGCTGGACCGCGTACGACAGGGGGGAGGGGCGGCGCCGTGAGTCGGCCTCGCCGTCCGGGAGCAGCAGGACCACGCCGCTGACCTCGTATGGTGCTCCGGCCGTCGTGACGGCCCGTCCCAGCCTGGCTGCAGGCAGGGGGAGTGCGCGCTGTGCCATGACAGAACAGTCTCAGAAGAGCAGGTGTACTCCACCCGACTTTCCGGTCACTGTTGCGCATCGACAACAGGCGCTCTACGCGCGTAGGCGCTAGAGTGCCCAGATGACGAGCCAGACCCAGAATGTCCCTGATTCCGACCAGATCCGGCGCGCCCCGAAGGTGCTGCTCCACGACCACCTCGACGGCGGCCTGCGACCGGGCACGATCATCGAGCTGGCCCGCGCGCAGGGTTACGACTCCCTCCCCGAGACCGAGGCCGACAAGCTCGGCATCTGGTTCCGCGAGGCCGCCGACTCCGGTTCGCTGGAGCGCTATCTGGAGACCTTCGCCCACACCTGCGCCGTCATGCAGACCCGTGACGCGCTCTTCCGGGTGGCCGCGGAGTGCGCCGAGGACCTCGCCGAGGACGGCGTCGTCTACGCCGAGATCCGTTACGCCCCCGAGCAGCACCTGGAGGGCGGCCTGACCCTCGAAGAGGTCGTCGAGGCCGTCAACGAGGGCTTCCGCGAGGGCGAGCGCATCGCCCGCGCCAACGGCCACCGGATCCGCGTCGGCGCCCTGCTCACCGCGATGCGGCACGCGGCCCGCGCGCTGGAGATCGCCGAACTCGCCAACACCTACCGCGACCACGGTGTCGTCGGCTTCGACATCGCGGGCGCCGAGGCAGGCTTCCCTCCCACCCGCCACCTCGACGCGTTCGAGTACCTCAAGCGGGAGAACAACCACTTCACGATCCACGCGGGCGAGGCCTTCGGCCTGCCGTCGATCTGGCAGGCCCTGCAGTGGTGCGGCGCCGACCGGCTCGGCCACGGGGTGCGGATCATCGACGACATCGAGGTCGCCGAGGACGGCTCGGTCACCCTCGGCCGCCTCGCCTCCTACGTACGCGACAAGCGCATCCCGCTGGAGATGTGCCCGACGTCCAACCTCCAGACCGGTGCCGCCACCTCGTACGCGGAGCACCCGATCGGGCTGCTGCGGAAGCTGCATTTCCGCGTCACCGTGAACACGGACAACCGGCTGATGAGCGGGACGAGCATGAGCCGTGAATTCGAGCTGCTGACCGAGGCATTCGGATACACGCTCGACGACATGCAGTGGTTCACCGTCAATGCGATGAAATCAGCTTTCATTCCTTTCGATGAACGTCTCGCGATGATCAACGAGGTCGTCAAGCCCGGATATGCCGAGCTGAAGTCCGAGTGGCTCTTCCGGCAGACCGCTGTGACCAGTGGTTCTGCCGCCGCGGCGAGCTGACGTTCGAAGTGCGGAAGATGGCCGGGAATCGAAATCCCGGCCATTTTTCGCGTGTCGGGATGTTTGCGGTCGGGGCAGTGGGGTGGCTAACTTGCAGAGCCGCTCACATCCCCTTCCCCAAGGATGAATTCTTCATGAAGAAGTCTGCTGCCAAGTCTCTCGGTGTCGCCGTTCTCGGTGCCGCTTTCGCCGCTGCCGCCGCCGGCAGCGCCTCCGCCGCCCCCGCGCTGCCGCTCGACTCCGCGGCCGGCGCGCTCCCCGTCTCCACCATGGCGCTGGACACCGTCGCCAAGTCGGCCCAGAACGCCCCGGTCCAGGAGACCGTCGGCAAGATCCTCGGCGGCGACGCCACCGACGCCGCCGCCCCGGTCACCGGCCTGCTCGGCGGACTGCCCACCCAGGGCCTCACCGCCAACGGCATCCCGCTCGGCGGCTGACCGCACCACCCCGACGCGCCGCCCCGCGGCGCGCACCCGCACACGCCGGTGGGGCGCACATCCTGATCAGGGTGTGCGCCCCACTGTGCGTACGCCGGACCGCTCCCCGTAGGCCGGTCGCGTCACCAGGCCGACGCGGATGAGGTGGACTTCTCCGAGGGCAGCAGCGCCCACAGCGCCAGGTAGAGCAGGAACTGCGGGCCGGGCAGCAGACAGGAGACGACGAATATGACGCGCATCGTGGAGGCCGAGGTGCCGAAGCGCCGTGCCAGCCCCGCGCACACACCGCCGATCATGCGTCCTTCACTGGGGCGGACGAGTGCGGCCATGGTGAGCTCCTTCGCGAACCGTTGCGGTGGGGGCGGCTCTGTTCCGCTCCCGATGTATCCATAGTGCGTCCGCGAAGGGGTACAAAGCATCGCTCTACGGGGCGATGCCGACCCTGGTAATCGTCGGGGTCGGGCCCCCAGGGGCCTCGTCCCTGAGACGGGTCTCCTGCCGGTACCGGGGCAGGTCCCGTACGCCCGGCACTCCCCGGCGGCGCAGCCGCGCCCGGCAGACCGGGACGACCAGCAGATGGGCCAGGACCACGCCGGTGGTGTTCAGCAGCACCGAGTCGATGTCGACCACCTGACCGGGCACCCCGGTCTGGCCCAGCTCGATGGCGAGCGAGATCAACGCCCCGGCCGCCACCGTCCGCAGCAGCGACACCCAGGGGAAGACGAAGATCCGTCCCCCGGCCATCGGCAGCAGCACCCCGAGCGGGGCCAGCAGGAGCAGCGCCCCGCCGATCCGGCGCGTGGCCTCGACCGGCCCCAGCGCGAGGTCGGCTCTGATGGAGGCGAGCGGCTCGAAGTTGGCGGCCGTGATCCAGGGCACGTCCAGCGGGCGCAGCGTCAGCCACCCGACGAGCAGCAGATGCGCCAGGAGGAGAGTGACCCCCGCCGCGCGGAAGTGGATGACGGTCTGACCGTCCGAACCTTGACGCACGTCCACCAAGACGCCCCGACCGGCAGGATCGGTTCCGTGACTTCGCCGCAGGCCGTACGGGGACGCCACCCGCTGTCTTCGTACGGCACCGCGCCCACGTCCCCGTAAAGCACCGCCGTCCGGCCGGTCAGTCCAGTTCGAGCGCGTCCGCGGTCGTCGCGTCCTGCGGCCGGGACTTCGTCTGCGAGGTGCACAGATAGCCGCGCGGCGGGTACTCCCCGGGGCCGCCCAGGACCACCGAGCCCGCCGTCACGAGCGCGTCGTTCTCCGCGTACGTGCACACCAGCTGCGCCAGCGCCTCCGCCGACAGGTCCTCGGGCTGGCTGCTCAGCCGCAGGGTGCCCGCCGGGTCACCGGGGCGGGGGGTCTCCACCCGCAGTCCCACCGGTACCGCCGTGGAGAACCCGGCCCGGCGCTCGTTCTCGGGCGGCGCCTGCTGCACCTGGTCCAGCAGGGCGCGGGCGGCCACCAGCGGGTCGGCACCGGCCCGGCCCGCAGGCACCGGCCGGTCCACGGTCACCAGCTGTGAGGCGCACACCAGGTACACGGGTGCCGCGACGCTGTCCGGGGACCGGGTCGTGACGTCCGCCGACGGCAGCTTGCACGGCACCCGCGACGGTGCGGCCCCGGCGTCCACGGGTACGGACGTCGTCCGGATCCCGCACCCCGACGCCAGCGCGGCGGCGGCCACGACGGCGCCGAGCGCGGCGACGGCACCCCGCCGCCGGGATGTGCCCGTCATGACGCCCCACCGTCCCCGTCGTCCACGACACCCCGGGACCGGGCATCGCCGTCCCGTCCGTCCGCCCCGTCCTCGGTCGGCTCCGAGGCGCCGCGCGGCAGCCGCAGGACGAAGACCGCCCCGCCGTCGGGGGAGTTGGCGGCCGTGATGTCACCGCCGTGGATGTGCGCGTTCTCCATGGCGATGGAGAGGCCGAGACCGCTGCCCTCCGAACGCGGCCGGGAGGCGCTGGCCTTGTAGAAGCGGTCGAAGACGTGCGGCAGCACCTCCTCGGGGATGCCCGGACCGTGGTCCCGTACCTCGATGACCAGCTCCTCGCCCTCGGTCCGCACCCTGACGCCCACCGGCGAACCGCCGTGCTTGAGGGCGTTGCCGATCAGGTTGGCCAGGATCACGTCGAGCCGGCGCGGGTCGAGCCGGACCATCATGCCGCGCTCCGCGTCCAGGTCCACCGCGTCCAGCCAGGCCCGCGCGTCGATGCACGCGGTGACCTGGTCGGCGACGTCGACGTCGTCCAGGACCAGACGTGCGGTGCCCGCGTCGAAGCGGGTCACCTCCATCAGGTTCTCCACCAGGTCGTTCAGCCGCCGGGTCTCGCTGACCACGAGGTGCACGGCGGGCGCGATCATCGGGTCGAGGCTGTCCGCCTCGTCCTCCAGCACCTCGGCCACCGCCGTGATCGCGGTCAGCGGGGTGCGCAGCTCGTGGGACATGTCGGCGACGAACCGCCGGCTCGACTCCTCCCGGGCGCTCATGTCCGCGACCTTCTTCTCCAGCGAGCTCGCGGTCCGGTTGAACGTACGGGAGAGGTCGGCGAGTTCGTCCGTACCGGAGACGGTGAGCCGGGTGTCGAGCTTGCCCTCACCGAGCTTGCGGGCGGCGTCGCCGAGCCGCTGCACCGGGCGCAGCACCGTCGTCGCGGCGGCCTGGGCCAGCAGCGCCGAACCGATCAGCGCCAGGGTGGTGGCGATCCCCAGCGACCAGGCGAGCGAGTTGAGGTCCTGCCGCTCCTGGTCGAGGGACTTGAGCATGTACCCGGCCGGGCCGCCGCCGATGATCCGGGTACCGGCGACCAGGTACGGGGTGCCCGCGATGCTCGTGCGCTGCCAGAACAGGTGGTACTCGTGCTCGTTGTTCGAGGTCAGCGGCTGCTTGCGGGCCACCTGCTTCTGCAGCGAGTCCGGTACGTCGGCCCGGGTGAAGGTGTCCAGGTCGGAGTAGCCGACGATCGGCTTGCCGCGCTCGCGCTCGTCCTCCAGCAGCACGCTGTAGCCGGGGCCGCCGGCCGCCATCTGCGCGGCGGCCCGCTGGAGGTCGTCCTTGGTGGGCCGCACCGGCAGCGTCGCCGCCGTGTCCTGCATCTGCCGCCGGAAGTCGTCGAGAGCGGTGTCCTGCGTACGGGTCAGCACGGCCTCGCGGTTGAGCCAGTACGCGATCCCCGAGGCGGAGACCGCGGCGGTCAGCGCCACCAGCGCGAACACCACGACGAGCCGCAGCCGCAGACTGGTCCAGCGCAGCCCCGCCCGGATCGACCGCTTGGCGCTCTCGGTCACTGAGGCGTGTCCAGCCGGTAGCCCACGCCCCGCACCGTACGGATCAGGGTCGGCGAGGACGGCACGTCCTCCACCTTGGCGCGCAGCCGCTGCACACAGGCGTCCACCAGACGTGAGTCGCCCAGGTAGTCGTGCTCCCACACCAGGCGCAGCAGCTGCTGGCGGGAGAGGGCCTGGCCGGGCCGGCGGCTCAGCTCCAGCAGGAGCCGCAGCTCGGTCGGCGTGAGCTGCAGATCCTCACCGGCCTTGGTCACGGTCATGGCGGAACGGTCGATGACCACGTTGCCGAAGGTCGCCGAGTCGGTCGACTCGCGCTCGCCGCGGCGCAGCACCGCCCGGATCCGGGCGTCCAGCACCCGGCCCTGGACGGGTTTGACCACATAGTCGTCCGCGCCGGACTCCAGTCCCACCACGACGTCGATGTCGTCGCTGCGCGCGGTCAGCAGAATGATCGGCAGCTGGTCGGTGCGCCGGATACGCCGGCACACCTCGAAACCGTCGATCCCGGGGAGCATCACATCCAGCACGACCAGGTCGGGGCGCTGCTCACGCAGCAGCTCCAGGCCGTCCTCTCCCGTCGCCGCGGTGGCCACACGGTGGCCCTGGCGTGACAACGAGAGTTCGAGGGCCGTGCGGATGGCGTCGTCGTCCTCGATCAGCAACAGGAAAGGCACGAGCGTCATTCTGGCCCATGGTGGCGCTTCAGTTCGACCTGCGGCCTCCTCCACCTGTCCGGGCACGGCCGCAACTGCCCCTGTGACAGGCCTGTGACAGTCGGAGGACAGCGCCATGAAACTGCCCCGGCAAGCTCTTGGTCAGCAGGAAACGAACGGACTCCACCGAACTCCACCGACAAGGGGGCGCGAGATGAACGCACTGCACAGCACCGGCTCAAGCGCAGTTGTGACGCGTCTCCACGATGTCGGCCGGAGTGCGGAGAAGACCGGCGCGGCGAACGTGACGAACATGCGGGGGTGTGTTCGGGGCGTCGGGCGTCAGCACCCGTCGGCGGCTGCGGAGCAGATGCGCAAGCCGTACATGACGGTGGTTGACGCCACCACGGGGGAGAACACGGGGGACAACGGGCGAGGCGTGTACGGGGAGGTCACGGGGGACCGCACCGACCGGGCGGAGACCGAGGGCGCCGAAGCGGCGTTCACGGCCTACGTCCAGGAGCGGCGGGCCTCCCTGTACGCGACCGCCTACCACCTGACCGGCGACCGGTTCGAGGCCGAGGACCTGCTGCAGAGCGCCCTCTTCTCGACGTACCGGGCGTGGGACAGGATCAGCGACAAGGCGGCGGTCGGCGGCTATCTGCGCCGCACCATGACCAACCTGCACATCAGCGCCTGGCGCCGGCGCAAGCTGAACGAATACCCGACCGAGGAGCTCCCGGAGACGGTGGGCGACACGGACGCGATGCGCGGCACGGAGCTGCGGGCGGTGCTCTGGCAGGCGCTCGCCCGGCTGCCCGAACTCCAGCGCACGATGCTGGTCCTGCGGTACTACGAGGGCCGCACCGACCCGGAGATCGCGTCGATCCTCGACATCAGTGTCGGCACGGTGAAGTCGAGCATCTGGCGGTCCCTCCGCCGGCTGCGCGAGGACGAGGTCCTCAGCTTCGGACGTGACCAGCAGGAGTCCTTCGGCGAGCTGGTGGCCTGAGGCGACGGGGGCCACTGCTTCGGGGGAGGCAGGGGCCGACGGGGGAGAAGCGGGGAACCCACGGGGGACATGTGGGGGACCCACGGGGGAGCAGTGAAAACGGGGTCCGAGGGGGCCCGGGGGAAACACGGGGGAAGGGCCCATCGCTTCGGGGGAGGCGCTGGCCACGGGGGAAACGCAGCGGGGTCGTACGGGCCGGGGGGGTCCTGTACGGCCCCGTTCGCCGTGCGGGCGCGGCGGAAAACGTACTTGTTAGTGTGAGCGGACCACGTCAAGCGTGGGCGTACGAGGGAACTCATGGGGGTCAAGTGAGCAGGCAGGCAGGCGATCAGGCAGCAGGGTCCGCAGAGGGCGGGGCGTCGGCCTCGATGCAGCTGAACGAGGTCCAGGCCGATCCTTTCCCGCCTCCCGTGTACGGCCCCTACGCGCCTGGGCAGGGCCCGAACGGCCCCGTCCAGGGCCCCTTCGCCCCCGGGTACAAGTCGCCCTTCGCACCCGGCGGCGGCCCCTCCCTGGCCTCCACCCCCGCGCAGAAGAAGGCCGCGGCCGACGCCATCCGCACGCGCATCAAGCCGCAGACCAAGACGGCCGGCGACCACACGGACGAGGAGACATCGGCCGCGGTCAAGGCGCTCGGCGCCAAGGACGGCGACGGATGGATCACCTCACGCGCGCTGAAGAACGCGCACAAGACGTGGGGCGACCAGGTGCAGGGCCTGCTGAACCGGCTCGAGGCGGACATCAACGGCCTGAGCGCCGCCCGGGTGAACCTCCAGGGGGCCGATGTGCTGAGCGGGCAGCAGTTCCGCCTGCCCTCCGCCATCGACGGCTACTGACCGTTGCGAAGCGGGAAGAGCCGAATCGGCGCGTTCATCAGGCATACCGGACAACGGGGGTAGGGGCATGCCCACATATCACGAGATCATGACCACGGACCTGGCCGCTCTGACCACCGCGGCGGAGAAGTGGACTGCCATGGCGGGCGAGTTCAACAAGCGTGAGAAGGACTACGAGAAAGAGGTCCAGGGCATCACGCTGCAGCCGACCTGGATCGGCCAGAGCGCGAACGCCGCCAACGCGCAGTTCCGCGTCACGCTCAACGAGTACCGGGCGGCCCAGACCCAGGCCAAGGCGATCGCCTCGCTGCTCCGGGACGCGTACACCCAGTTCACGGGGTTCAAGACCAAGCTCCAGACGACGCGGACCGACGCCCTCAAGGCCGACATGCTGGTCTCGGACTCCGGCCGGGTCACCTTCGACATGTCGAGCCTGAGCGCGGGTTCGAAGAGCGCGTACCACCACGACCCGGACTACCAGAAGTCCGTACGCGACGCGGTCAGTTCGTGGCAGCGGGCGATCGACCGCCTGGTCGCGCAGACGACGGACGCGGACACCGGTGTCGAGATCGCGCTGAAGGCGGTCGTGAAGGACTCCGACCCCTTGGACGGCACGACCAACGGCTTCAACGGCAAGGCTCTCGGCGACATCGAGCAGTACGAGCTGCGCAACACCGAGGAGATCGCGGAGCGTCTGCGCGACGGCAAGAAGGTCTCCGACGCCGACCTCGCCGAGATGGAACGGGCGATGCGGGACCAGGCCGGCGACAAGGCGTGGTCCCAGTCGTTGCTCAACAAGCTGGGCCCCGACGGCCTCGTCAAGCTGAGCGACGTCATGTCCGACCGGGAGCGGGACGGCGGGTCCTCCGCCGACCAGTACACGAAGCTCCTGGGCGGACTGGCCAACACGGTGGCGACAGCCACCGAGGTTCCCGGTTCGATGGCGGACGCGGGGCCCGGCTCCGCGAAGTACCAGGCCTGGCTGAACAGCCCCGACGGCGCGTTCTACAAGAAGTTCACCGAGGGCCTCAAGGAGGCCGGGGCCAAGAACTTCGACTCGAAGACCAACCCGATGTACGGCTACCGCCCGTTCGTCGAGATGATGACGCGCGCCGACGTGCCGTTCGACGACCAGTTCCTCAACCAGCTCGGCCACGACATGATCGCCGCCGAGAAGGACAACCGCACCATATTCGAGCAGTGGGGCGGCAACCACCGGGAGGGCCGGGCCGACGCGCTCGACAGCCTGCTCGGTGTGATGAGCAAGAATCCCGACGCGGCCACCTCCTTCTTCGACCCGAAGCTGGAGAACGGCCAGGCCCACCTCGACTATCTGGTGGGCCAGGGGGACGACGCACGCGAGTGGCCGCAGCAGCACATCGTGGCCGGCCCCAGGGTCATGACCACCGACGACCCGCTCAGCCGCCACGGCCTGGGGCTCGCGCTGGAGGCCGGGACGACGGGGGAGCAGCCCGGTACGCCGCTGGGCAAGCCGGGACCGCACAGCGAGGGCCAGGCCCGGATGATGCAGGGGGTCATCGCGACGCTGGACAAGGGCGCCCAGGGCGACACCGTCCCCGAGGCCCTCAAGGCACCGCTCGGCCGCGCGCTGAACGACTACACGGCGGACACGCACGCCATCCTGGGCGGCTACGCGCCGAACAGCCCGGTCGGCCAGGACGGCCCCACCGGATCCGGCGACGGCGCCTCCATCACGAACAGCAAGGAGAGTCTGCTGCGGGTGATGCGTGGCGTCTCCGACGGTGTGATCGGCGAGAACGACAAGGGCGAGCCGGTACGGGTCTTCGACTCGCTGTACGAGGGCCAGCGGCTCTACGCGGCGGAGTACCTGGAGACCGGCCGCCAGGTGCCCCAGAGCGCCCTGACGGAGAACGTCACCAGCTGGGACGTCAAGTCCCGCCACGTCGGTGAGGCCTTCGGCGGGATGAACGCCATCGGCACGGACATGGTGCTCGACGTCCGGGACGCCGAGGTCGGGAAGATCAACGACCAGGCCCGTTACGCCTACCACGGCTTCGGGGCCCTGGCCAACACGATCCCGCAGGTCGGAGACATCGCCCAACGCGCCGTGGACGCCGCCACGTACGAGTGGTCCAAGGACGTCATCACCGAGAAGGAGAACGTCGCACGCGCCGACGTCAGCAGGGAGACCGCGGGCGGCATCGCCGGCACCAACAACCTCATCGACTCCTGGGCCGAGACCCGGGACGCCAAGGGCAGCGACGCCGCCGAGAACGCCAAGGGCGAGGCGAAGCAGAGTTACATCACCGGCCGTGAGGAAGCGTACTCGGCCCTGCGAACCAGGAAGTGAGCACGTGAGCACAGCAGAGGGCCGTACGCGGCCGGCGTGGAGGGTCTGGGCTGTCGTGGCCGTCCTGGTCGTGGTGGTCGCGGGGCTGCTGCACGCCTGGCGCAACACCAACGTACTGACGGAGGACCGGCTCTGCGGGGGGCTGGTCTCGGCGGAGGAGACGGACGCGGTCCTCCCGGGATCCGGCCGACTGGACGCCGACGGAGCTGGTCTCGACGACGACCTGACGGACACGGTGTGCCGGATCAAGAAGTCGTCCGTCGCGCTCGGCTCCGGGGAGAGCGAGCTGACGGTACGGGTCTGGGAGGAGCAGGGCGACGACCTCGTCGGGGCCGGTCGGTCACCGGCACTGTCGACGACGTCGTTCTTCTCCGGCAAGGTGACCGGCGGGGTCGACACGTACACGGGGTGGGCCCTGCTGCCCGAGAAGTGCTGGGACACCCAGCCGGTGATCGTCAGGGTCAGTACCACCAAGCCGGTTTCCGGCCGAGACGCTTTCGCCGCGCTGGTCACCGACACCGCCCGTGCCGTCGCGGCCGCCGCGAAGTGCGGTGACCTCCCCGAGAAGCCCGGACCGCTCGTGTCGCCCGTCTCCGACGAGGCCCGTCCGGTCTCGGAGGGCCAGGTCTGCCGATTGGACGGCTTCGCCGTACGCGGCCAGGTGCCGACGGGTACCAAGGTGCTCGAAGCAGGCCAGAAGGCCCCCGCCGACCTGTGGTCCTGCAAGCTGACCCTGGATGACCGCTCACGTGAGTCCGTCCGTGCGGACGGATTCATCACCTACACGGCGTCCAAGGACCCCCTGATCGCCGCTGCCGTGCGGAAGGCACCGGGCACGAGCAAGGGCAAGGCGCCGGACGGCCGGGAGGCCGAGTTCGTCAGCCCGCAGGCGATGATTCTGCCCTGTGCCGAAGGCGGACCCCTCTACGTGACATCCGAGTTGGGTCTCCAGTACCTGGAGGCGAGAAAGAGCCACCCGGACCTTCCGAAGCGGGACGCGTACTTCGCCCCCTTCATGAAGGCCGCAGCCAAGACCTTCGACTGCGCGGCCCCCACCGGCTGAGCGCGAACGGGGCGCCCGTCCCTACTCCGGGACCGGCGCCCCCACGCTCGCCCGGCGGCACCGCCCCGCCGCCGCGGCGGCGAACCGCCCCAACGCCTCGTCCTTGCCGCACGGGTACGCCCCCAGCGCCGTCTGGCGGGCCACGATGCGCCGCTCGGCCCGCATCAGCCGCCAGCCGCGCCGCAGCAGGAACGGCACCGACTTGCGGCCCTCGCGCAGATCCCGCACCAGCCGCCGCCGGAACGTCGTGGAGGGGCGGCCGCGCAGGCACAGCGCGTCCGCCAGCAGCCCCAGCTCCTGGCAGCGCCCCGCGATGTCCGCCGCGAAGATGCCCTCGGCCACGAAGAGCGGCGAGCGCCCGATGTGGAAGGTCTCGTGGTCCGTACGGGAGCTGGTGGCGATGTCGTACACCGGAACGTCCGTACGGCCGGACCGGCACAGCTCGGCGATGGCCGCCACCGCCGCGCCCGCGTCCCAGGACCCGGCGGAGTCCCAGTCGATGTCCGTGGAGCCGGGGACCTGGGGCAGCGTCGGGTCACCGGCCTCTTTGTAGAAGTCGTCCAGGCGCAGCACCGGGAGGCCGGTGCGGGCGGCAAGGACGGACTTGCCGGAGCCGGAGGGGCCCGCGAGCAGCACGACGCGGGTCGGGATCGGTTGGGAACTGGAACTCACAGAACAGAAGTGTGAGGCATTGACCCGCGCAGGGGACCACTCGGGCCTCTTGTTGGTATCCAGCATCACACCTCAACTACTCTGCGTGTACAGACCATTACCCGACCAGGCTCGATCAGGTGGAAAACATGGCACGTCATGCACGCAAGCCCGAACGTCGCGCTCTGCTGCGCGCCGGTCTGACCGTGACCGCGCTGGGAGCGGCCCTGGGGGCCGGTGCGGGCTCCGCGCAGGCCGTCTCCCTGCCCCCGGTCGCCGAGATCCCCGAGCAGGGCGTCACGGCCGTCCAGGCGGTCACCGAGAGCGCCGGGCCCGCGGTGACCAGCGCGCTCGGGACCTCACTCGCCAGCAGTGTCGCCCCGATCACCGACCTCCAGCTGCACCCGCTGGCCAACACGGGGGTTGACCCGCTGGACAACGCGGTGGGCACCCAGATCGCCGACTTCCAGCCGGTGACCACCGCGGTGCTCACCGACCCCCTCACCAGCGGCGGCGCGCTGAGCGACCTGCCGGTGGTGGGGCAGGTGACCCGGCTGGTCACGGGCTGACGCCTGCGGCACGCCGGAAGGGGCCGCCCCGTTCACGGGGGCGGCCCCTTCCGGCGTACCAGGGCGGGAACGTCAGTACGACGAGCCCGAGGCCCCCAGCGCACCCGTCGGGTGCCAGACCGTCTTGGTCTCCAGGAAGGCCGTCAGCCGGTGCGTACCCGGCGCGGCCAGCCAGTCGGTGGAGGCGTCCGAGCCGTCCGCCTCGGCGGCGAGCGGCCGCAGGACCCGCTTCAGGTTGTCCGCCGCCGCGATCTCCAGCTCCTTGGCCAGCTCGGCGTCGGCGCCGGTGAGGTCGATCGCGTTGACGTCCTGGTGGGCGGCGAGCGGGGCCGCCAGCTCAGCCGTGGCGCCCGACAGGATGTTGACCACACCGCCGGGAACGTCGGAGGTGGCCAGCACCTCGCCCAGCGAGAGCGCGGGCAGGGGGGCGTCGGCGGAGGCGATGACGACCGCCGTGTTGCCGGTCGCGATCACCGGGGCGATCACCGAGACCAGCCCGAGGAACGACGACTTCTGCGGTGCGAGCACGGTGACGACACCGGTCGGCTCGGGGGTGGAGAGGTTGAAGAACGGGCCCGCCACCGGGTTGGCCCCGCCGGAGATCTGCCCGATCTTGTCGGTCCAGCCCGCGTACCAGACCCAGCGGTCGATCGCCGCGTCGACCACGGCCGCCGCCTTGGACTTCGACAGCCCCTCGGACGCGGCGACCTCGCGGACGAACTGCTCCTTGCGGCCCTCCAGCATCTCGGCGACGCGGTAGAGGACCTGGCCGCGGTTGTACGCGGTCGCGCCCGACCAGCCGCCGAACGCCTTGCGCGCGGCCACGACCGCGTCACGTGCGTCCTTGCGGGAGGACCGCGGCGCGTTGGCGAGCCACTGGCCCCTGGAGTCCGTCACCTCGTACACCCGGCCGCTCTCGGAGCGGGGGAACTTGCCCCCGACGTACAGCTTGTAGGTCTTGAAGACGCCAAGACGGTTCTGTTCAGACATCGAGGTACGCCTCCAGGCCGTGGCGGCCGCCCTCGCGGCCGTAGCCCGACTCCTTGTAGCCGCCGAAGGGCGACGTCGGGTCGAACTTGTTGAACGTGTTGGCCCAGACGACGCCCGCGCGGAGCTTGTTCGCCACCGCGAGGATCCGGGAGCCCTTCTCCGTCCAGATGCCGGCGGAGAGGCCGTACTGGCTGTTGTTGGCCTTGGCGACCGCCTCGTCCGGGGTACGGAACGAGAGGACGGAGAGCACGGGGCCGAAGATCTCGTCACGGGCGACCGTGTGGGCCTGGGTGACGTTGGTGAAGAGGGTCGGGGCGAACCAGTACCCCGACGACGGCAGTTCGCAGGGGGCGCTCCAGCGCTCCGCGCCCTCCGCCTCGCCGGTCTCCACCAGGGCGGTGATCCGGGAGAGCTGCTCGGCGGAGTTGATCGCGCCGATGTCGGTGTTCTTGTCCAGCGGGTCGCCCAGCCGCAGCGTGGAGAGCCTGCGCTTCAGCGCGTCCAGCACCTCGTCCTGGACCGACTCCTGGACCAGCAGCCGGGACCCCGCGCAGCAGACCTGGCCCTGGTTGAAGAAGATCCCGGTGACGATGCCCTCGACGGCCTGGTCGATGGGGGCGTCGTCGAAGACGATGTTGGCGCCCTTGCCGCCCAGCTCCAGCGTGACCTTCTTGTCCGTGCCCGCGACGGAGCGCGCGATGGCCTTGCCGACGGCGGTCGAGCCGGTGAAGGCGACCTTGTTGACGTCCGGGTGCGTGACGAGGGCCTCGCCCGCGTCCCCGTAACCCGTCAGGATGTTGACGACACCCTTCGGCAGCCCCGCCTGGCGGCAGATGTCCGCGAAGAACAGCGCGGAGAGCGGGGTCGTCTCGGCGGGCTTCAGCACCACCGTGTTGCCCGTGGCGAGCGCCGGGGCGATCTTCCACGCGAGCATCAGCAGCGGGAAGTTCCACGGGATGACCTGGCCCGCCACACCCAGCGGCCGGGGGTTCGCCCCGTACCCCGCGTGGTCCAGCTTGTCGGCCCAGCCCGCGTAGTAGAAGAAGTGCGCCGCGACCAGCGGGAGGTCCGCGTCGCGGGTCTCCTTGATCGGCTTGCCGTTGTCGAGGGTCTCCAGGACGGCCAGCTCACGGCTGCGCTCCTGGATGATCCGCGCGATCCGGAACAGGTACTTGGCGCGCTCGGAGCCGGGCAGCGCCGACCACTTCTCGAACGCCTTGCGTGCCGCCTTCACGGCCCGGTCCACGTCCGCAGCGCCTGCCTGTGCGACCTCGGAGAGCACCTCCTCGGTGCTCGGCGAGACGGTCTTGAAGACCTTGCCGTCGGCGGCCTCGGTGAACTCGCCGTCGATGAACAGCCCGTACGAGGGGGCGATGTCGACGACGGAGCGGGACTCCGGCGCCGGTGCGTACTCGAATGCAGATGCCATGGCGTATCAGTCCACCGTCACGTAATCGGGGCCGGAGTAACGGCCGGTGCTGAGCTTCTGGCGCTGCATCAGCAGGTCGTTGAGGAGGCTGGAGGCGCCGAACCGGAACCAGTGGTTGTCCAGCCAGTCCTCGCCCGCCGTCTCGTTCACCAGCACCAGGAACTTGACCGCGTCCTTGGTGGTGCGGATGCCGCCGGCCGGCTTCACACCGATCTGTACGCCGGTCTGCGCCCGGAAGTCGCGCACGGCCTCCAGCATCAGCAGGGTGTTGGCGGGGGTGGCGTTGGTGGCCACCTTGCCGGTCGAGGTCTTGATGAAGTCCGCGCCGGCCAGCATCCCGAGCCAGGAGGCCCGGCGGATGTTGTCGTACGTGGACAGCTCACCGGTCTCGAAGATCACCTTGAGGCGGGCGGTGCCGCACTCGGCCTTCACGGCGAGGATCTCCTCGTAGACCTTCATGAACCGGCCGGAGAGGAAGGCCCCCCGGTCGATCACCATGTCGATCTCGTCGGCCCCCGCGGCCACGGCGTCGCGGACGTCCGCGAGCTTGATGTCCAGCGCGGCGCGGCCGGCCGGGAAGGCGGTCGCCACGGACGCCACCTTCACACCGGAACCGGCGAGCGCGGCGGCGGCGGTGGCCGCCATGTCGGGGTAGACGCAGACCGCGGCGGTACGCGGGGTCGCGCGGTCGGTCGGGTCGGGGTGGACGGCCTTGGCGGCGAGAGCCCGGACCTTGCCCGGGGTGTCCGCGCCTTCCAGCGTCGTCAGGTCGATCATCGAGATGGCGAGATCGATGGCGTACGCCTTGGCCGTCGTCTTGATCGAACGGGTTCCGAGGGAGGCGGCGCGCGCTTCGAGGCCGACGGCGTCGACGCCGGGCAGCCCGAACAGGAAGCGGCGCAGCGCACTGTCGGACGCCGTCGCGTCGGAAAATGCGGGAGCAGAGGTGGGCATGGTCACCAGGGGAGCATATCTACGCGCGTAGCGACCTGTACAGGGGGAGCGCCCAACCGTGCGCACCGCCACACATTCCGCCACTTCTTCTCCGGAGCGGGACCGCCCGGCCCGATGGCCGGAGGCCCGTCCTCCGGGTCCGTCAGGCAGAATCGGCCCCATGACGAGCCCCACACCCCCCGCAGAGCCGCAGTTCGCCGACCGGACCTACCGCTCGACAGCCGCGCTGGTCTGCGGGGTGCTGCTCCTGGCGCTGATCGCCGTGATGGCCGGGGACGCCCTGATCCAGGGCGAGGGACAGGCGCCGTGGCTGGCCCTGGCCGCCCTGCTCACCGCGGTGCCGCTGATCGTGGCGTTCACCCTGCGGCCCGCAGTCTTCGTGAACGACGAGCGGATCCGCATCCGTAACCCGTTCCGGACGATCCTGCTGCCGTGGACCGAGGTCGCCGACGTCCGGGCCGGCTACTCCTCCGAGCTGATCGCCGCCGGCGGCACCAGGTACCAGCTCTGGGCGGTGCCCGTCTCGCTGCGCGACCGCAAGCGCGCCTCGCGCGCGGCGGGCCGTGCGCCGCACAAGGACGCCTACGGCCGGTTCTCGCCCGGCGCGGCCGCCGACGCCCACCGGCACACCGTCCCGCCCGTCGCGGCCGCCGACCAGACGATCGTGGAGCTGCGGGGGCTCGCCGAGAAGGCGGGCGACCCGGCCGGTGGGACCACCACGGGCTCGGTGCGCTGGGCGTACGAGGTGATCGCCCCGGCCGTCGCGGGGATCGTCCTGTTCGTGGTGCTGGCGGCGATCGGCTGAGAGCGGCCCGCACATCGCGCGTGCGGCGATCTGCTGGAGCTCGCACGCCTCGTACACACACGAAGGACCGGCCCCCCCCAGGAACGGGAGCCGGTCCTTCGTGTGTGTGCGTACGCCTCAGATCCCGGCGGCTGCCGCCAGGTCCCGCTTGATCCCGGCGAGCAGCTCCGCGCCACGTGCCCGCGCGGCGGGCAGCCCGGCTGCGTCCGCGACCGGGACCACGACCTCCAGGTAGCACTTCAGCTTCGGCTCGGTGCCGCTCGGGCGGACGATCACCCGGGCGCCCTCCAGGTGGTAGCGCAGCCCGTCGGTGGGCGGCAGCTTGTCCGTGCCCTGCGACAGGTCCTCGGCCGAGGTGACGGCGAGGCCGGCCAGCGCGGCCGGCGGCTGCTCGCGGAGCCGGGCCATGGCGTCCGCGATGACCGACAGGTCCTCCACCCGCACCGAGAGCTGGTCGGTGGCGTGCAGGCCGTGGGTGAGCGCCAGGTCGTCCAACAGGTCCAGCAGCGTACGGCCCTGCTCCTTGAGTACGGAGGCGAGCTCGGCGACGAGCAGGGCGGCGGTGATGCCGTCCTTGTCGCGGACGCCCTCGGGGTCGACGCAGTAGCCGAGGGCCTCCTCGTAGCCGTACCGCAGTCCGTCCACCCGGGCGATCCACTTGAAGCCCGTCAGCGTCTCCTCGTAGCCGAGGCCCGCCTTCTCCGCGATCCGGCCGAGCAGCGACGACGACACGATCGACTCGGCGAACACGCCGGAGGCGCCCCGCTCCACCAGGTGCGCGGCGAGCAGTGCGCCGACCTCGTCGCCGCGCAGCATCCGCCAGCCGACCTCGGTGGCGGTGTCGGGCACGGCGACGGCGCAGCGGTCCGCGTCGGGGTCGTTGGCGATGATCAGGTCCGGTGCCGACCGGCGCGCGGTGGCGAAGGCGAGATCCATCGCGCCGGGCTCCTCCGGATTGGGGAAGGCCACGGTGGGGAAGTCGGGGTCCGGCTCGGCCTGCTCGGTGACGAGCACCGGCGCGGGGAACCCGGCCCGGTCGAACGCGGCGGTCAGCACGGAGGTGCCTACGCCGTGCATCGCGGTGTAGACGGTGCGTGCCGTACGGGGGCTCCCGGCGGTCAGGACCGCGTCCGTACGGGCGAGGTAGGCGTCCAGGACCTCCTCGCCGAGGGTCTGCCAGCCGTCCTCCGGGCGGGCCACGCCGTCCAGGGGGCCGACCGCCGCGATGGCGGCCGCGATCTCGCCGTCGGCCGGGGGCACGATCTGCGAGCCGTCGCCGAGATAGACCTTGTAGCCGTTGTCGCGCGGCGGGTTGTGGCTGGCGGTGACCTCGACGCCGGCTACGGCCCCCAGGTGCCTTATGGCGTACGCCAGTACGGGGGTGGGGAGCGGGCGCGGGAGTACGGCGGCGCGCAGTCCGGCGCCGAGCATGACCGCTGCTGTGTCGCGCGCGAAGTCGGCGGACTTGTAGCGGGCGTCGTAGCCGATGACGACGAGCCCGCCCTCCTCGCCCTGCGCCTTGAGGTAGGCGGCGAGGCCCGCCGCCGCCCGGATCACCACGGACCGGTTCATCCGCATGGGCCCGGCCCCCAGCTCGCCGCGCAGTCCGGCGGTGCCGAACTGGAGCGTGCCCGCGAAACGGGCGGCGAGCTCCTGGGTGTCGCCCGCCTCGATGAGTGCGGCCAGCTCGTCGCGCGTCTCGGGGTCGGGGTCCTCGGCCAGCCAGGTCCTGGCCTGCGCGATGAGGTCGTGCTGCACGGGGTCCGCCTTTCGGGGTGTGCGGGTGGTGGGGTGGGCGGGTGTTCGGGCGGGATGGTGGTGCGGGGCGTCCGGCGGGGCGGGGGGTGGGGTGGGGTGGGGTGGGGTGGGCGCTGCGCGGGCTGTTCCCCGCCCCGCCCCTTCCCGAAACCGGGGCTCCGCCCCGGACCCCGGTCCTCGAACGCCGGACGGGCCGGAAGGGAAGCCGGACGGGCTCTGAGCGGCCCGGGTGCCCTAGATGCGGTCCAGCACCTGGGCCAGCAGTGCGCCCATCCGCGTCGCCGAGTCGCGGCCCGCCTGGAGGACTTCCTCGTGGTTCAGGGGCTCGCCGGAGAGGCCCGCGGCCAGGTTGGTGACCAGGGAGAGGCCGAGCACCTCGGCGCCCGCCTCGCGGGCCGCGATGGCCTCCAGGACCGTGGACATGCCCACCAGGTCGCCGCCCATGACCCGGACCATGTTGATCTCGGCCGGGGTCTCGTAGTGCGGACCGGGGAACTGGACGTACACGCCCTCTTCGAGCGTGTCGTCGATCTCCTTGCACAGCGCGCGCAGGCGCGGCGAGTACAGGTCGGTCAGGTCGACGAAGTTGGCGCCGACGATCGGGGAGGTCGCCGTGAGGTTGATGTGGTCGCTGATCAGCACCGGCTGCCCCGGGCGCATGCCCTCGCGCAGACCGCCGCAGCCGTTGGTCAGGACGACCGTCCTGCAGCCCGCGGCCACCGCCGTACGGACTCCGTGGGCGACGGCGGCGACGCCGCGGCCCTCGTAGTAGTGAGTGCGGCCGAGGAAGACCAGCGCGCGCTTGCCACCGATCTTGTACGAGCGGATGGTGCCGCCGTGGCCCTCGACCGCGGGCGCCGGGAAGCCGGGGAGCTCGGTGACGGGGAACTCGGCCTCCGGGGCGCCGAGTGCTTCGCCCGCGGGTGCCCAGCCGGAGCCCATGACCAGGGCGACGTCGTGGGTCTCGGCGCCGGTCAGCTCGCGCAGGCGGGCGGCGGCCCCGGCAGCGGCTGCGTACGGGTCGCCCTGGATGTTGTCCGGAATAACTGATGCGTTCACGCGGAAGAGCGTAACCGCTGAATGCCTACGCGCGTAGATGACCTTGCGCAAAGAGTCGGCCGGTGGCTTTGTGGCTTCGCACGAAGAGGCCCCGGGAGCCCCGCTCAGCAGGGGCGCTTGCGCAGGCCCATCACATAGTCGTGCGGGGCGCCCGCGGACTCGGCCGCGTCCGCGATCTCGCCCAGGTAGCGCGCCGAGGGCAGCCCGCCCTCGTACCCGTTCAGCACATACATCCAGGCCGGCTCCTCGCCGTCCAGGGTGTGCACACGGACGCGCATGCGCCGGTAGATGTCGAGCCCGACGCCCTCCCAGCGGTCCATGGAGTCCTCGTCCATCGGTGCCAGGTCGTACAGCGCGACGAAGACCTGGGAGCGCGGCGCCTCCACCACGGTGGCCAGCGCTCCCTCCCAGCCCATCTGCTCCCCGCCGAAGGTCAGCCGCCAGCCGTTGAGCCAGCCGGTGCTGCGCATCGGGGAATGTGGGGCGCGGCGGGTCATGAGCCGCGCGTCGAGGTTGCCGGCGTACGCGGCGTAGAGCGACATGGGACCGAGGGTACGGGAGGTGGTCGCGGGAGTGCCGGTTCCTGTGACGAAGGCCCCGGTCGGGGGAGTTCCGGGAGCGGCCCCGGCGGGCTGCGCGGGCGGCCCGTTCCCGTATGGAGGGCCCCGGGGCGAATGTGCTTGGCGCGTGCGGGACAATGGAGTACGTACTGCATTCCCCCGGGGCGATCCCCCGGACCCCCGGCCGGGGCGGCAGACGGCCGTGGGATGACACCACGCGAGGCGGACTTTTCGTGACCCGGATCGTGATCATCGGCGGCGGCCCCGGCGGCTACGAGGCGGCTCTTGTGGGCGCCCAGCTCGGCGCGGAGGTGACCGTCGTCGACTGCGACGGCCTCGGCGGAGCCTCGGTACTCACCGACTGCGTGCCATCGAAGACCCTGATCGCGACGGCCGAGGTGATGACGACCTTCGACTCCTCGTACGAGGAGCTGGGGATCATCGTCGCCGACGACACGCCGCACAAGGAGCACGCCGCCCGGGTGGTCGGCGTCGACCTCGGGAAGGTCAACCGACGGGTGAAGCGCCTGGCGCTCGCCCAGTCCCACGACATCACCGCCTCCGTCACCCGGGCCGGCGCCCGCGTGATGCGCGGCCGCGGCCGGCTCGACGGGCTCCAGGCGGCCGACGGCTCCCGCCAGGTCGTCGTCACCGCCGCCGACGGCACCGAGGAGCGGCTCAGCGCCGACGCGGTGCTGATAGCGACCGGCGGCCACCCCCGCGAGATCCCGGACGCGCAGCCCGACGGCGAGCGCATCCTGAACTGGACCCAGGTCTACGACCTCGACGAGCTCCCCGAGGAGCTCATCGTGGTCGGCTCGGGCGTCACCGGTGCCGAGTTCGCCGGGGCCTACCAGGCGCTCGGCTCCCGCGTCACCCTCGTCTCCTCCCGCGACCGGGTGCTGCCGGGCGAGGACCCGGACGCCGCCGCCGTGCTGGAGGACGTGTTCCGGCGGCGCGGTATGAACGTCATGGCCCGCTCCCGTGCCGAGTCCGCCAAGCGGGTCGGCGACCGGGTCGAGGTGACGCTGGCCGACGGCCGGGTCATCACCGGCTCGCACTGCCTGATGGCGGTCGGCGCGATCCCCAACACCGCGGGCATGGGCCTGGAGGAGGCCGGCGTACGGCTGAAGGACTCCGGCCACATCCTGACCGACCGGGTCTCGCGCACCAGCGCCCCCGGCGTCTACGCGGCCGGTGACGTCACCGGGATCTTCGCGCTGGCCTCGGTCGCCGCGATGCAGGGCCGGATCGCGATGTACCACTTCCTCGGCGACGCGGTGGCCCCGCTGAACCTCAAGGCGGTCTCGGCCAACGTCTTCACCGACCCGGAGATCGCCACCGTCGGCTACAGCCAGGCCGACGTCGACGCGGGCAAGATCGAGGCCCGGGTGGTGAAGCTGCCGCTGCTGCGCAACCCGCGCGCCAAGATGCAGGGCATCCGCGACGGCTTCGTCAAGATCTTCTGCCGTCCCGGTACGGGGATCGTCGTCGGCGGCTGTGTCGTCGCACCGCGCGCCAGCGAGCTGATCCACCCGATCTCCCTCGCGGTCGACAACAACCTGACCGTGGAACAGATCGCAAACGCATTCACCGTGTACCCGTCCCTGTCCGGATCGATCGCAGAAGTGGCCCGGCAGCTGCACACCCGCAAGCTCATGGACGAGGGCTGACAGCAGGTCAGGGACCGGGCGAAGCCCTTGGGTCGCCGGGGAATCCAGACATTCCCCTGCAACCCCCGTCACTCCGGACGGGGGTTGCGACCGTTCGGCGATCACACCCGGACAACATCGAAAGCCCCTATACCACTTGGGGTCCTGCCGGATGTACAACTTCCTTTATTCGGCGCAAACTGCTGAAAACTCACCGGCGGCCAGGTTACTGTCAGTTTCGTGTTCGCTGCAGAACGTCGTCAGTTGATCCTCGAAATGGTGCGCGCCAACGGGGCGGTATCGCTCCGTGAGCTCGCCCGCGTCGTCCAGACCTCCGAAGTGACCGTACGGCGGGACGTGCGGGCGCTGGAGGCAGAAGGACTCCTCGACCGCCGGCACGGCGGTGCGGTTTTGCCGGGCGGTTTTACGCGGGAGTCCGGCTTTCCGCAGAAATCCCATCTCTCCACCGCGGAGAAGACGGCCATCGCCGAGCTGGCCGCAGGCCTCGTAGGTGAGGGCGATGCCATCGTGGTCGGCGCCGGTACGACCACGCAGGAGCTGGCCCGCCGGCTCGCGCGGGTCCCCGGTCTCACTGTGGTCACCAACTCGCTGCTGGTCGCCCAGGCGTTGGCCCATGCCAACCGGGTGGAGGTCGTCATGACCGGCGGCACCCTGCGCGGGAGCAACTACGCGCTGGTGGGCAGCGGGGCCGAGCAGTCCCTCCAGGGGCTGCGGGTCTCGCGGGCCTTCCTCTCCGGAAGCGGTCTCACGGCGGAGCGTGGCCTGTCCACCTCCAACATGCTCTCGGCCAGCGTCGACCGGGCCCTCGTGGAGGCGGCCGCCGAGGTGGTCGTGCTGGCGGACCACACGAAGCTCGGCGCCGACACCATGTTCCAGACGGTGCCCACGGATCTGATCACCCGTCTCGTGACGGACGAACCCCCGCTCCACGACGAACGTGCGGCAGCGGAGCTCCAGGCGCTGGCGGACCAGGGCGTGGAGGTCACGGTGGCGGGCCCCGAGTCGGACGCGTCGGCGGGCGAGGCTCCCCCCGGGGAGCGCCGACCCCGCCGCGACATGCCGTTGCCGGGGCAGCGGCGGACGACGACGACCCGGAACGGGGGGTTGGGGCCGCAGCTGCGCAGCGCGTCCTCGCTGTCCGACCAGGCGTCGTCGGGCGAGCGGGCCCGGGTGGCGGACCTCCGCCGCCGCTAGGCCAACGTCGGGGGCGCTGCCCCCGAACCCCCGCTCCTCAAACGCCGGAGGGGCTGGATGGTTCAGCCCCTCGGAGCCGGAGACGCGGGCGCCATTTCCGCCCCTCCAGATGCCAGCCCGTCCGGCGTAGATGCCAGCCCCTCCGGCGTTTGAGGAGCGGGGTCCGGGGCGGGGAGAGGCTCCGCTCAGCGGGACCCCCACCCGGCACCCGCCAACCCCACCGCACCCCCTACTTCAACCCACGCAACGTCAGCCGCAGCAACCGCCCCGCCAACTCAGAATCATCCGGCGACTGCTCCGCAGCCAACGCGATCGCGTTCGTCAGCTGCAGCAGATCGTCGATCGAGACATCCGCCCGCACCGCCCCGCTCTCCTGCGCCCGCCGCAACAGCCCCGCCCCCGCCTCACGCAACGGCAGATGGCACTGGGCGAGCGCCGAATTCCGGTCCTGCGAGGCCGACATGAGCGCGCGGGCCAGCCCGCGGTACTCACCCGCATGAGTGATGATCGCGCCCAGCCAGTCCACCAGCGCCCGGCACGGAGCCTCCGCCCCCGCCAGCTCCCTGGAGCGGTCCAGGAGTGAGCACAGTGCGTCCTGGAAGACGGCGTTCATCAGGGCGTCCCGGTTGGGGAAGTGCCGGTAGAGGGTGCCGATGCCCACGCCCGCCTGCCGTGCAATGTCCTCCAGCGAGGCATCGGTGCCGTGCTCGGCGAAGGCCGTACGGGCCACCCCGACGAGGCGTTCGTGATTCCGGCGGGCATCCGCGCGCATCGGCCGCTCCGGCGGCCGTGCCGTGCCCGTCCCCATCGAGATCGGCCCTGCCATGGCTCCCGCCCTCCCTCGGTTCCCGGGTATTCGTTCTTCCGTCGGGATCCAGGATGCCACTGCACGCGGAGGGGCCCGGCCCGCGTCCTGACGACGCGGGCCGGGCCCCTCCGTACGAGCTGAGCCGTCAGTCCTTGATCTCGCAGATCAGGGCGCCGGAGGAGACGGAACCGCCGACCTCCGCCGTGAGCCCCTTGACCGTGCCGGAGCGGTGCGCGTTGAGCGGCTGCTCCATCTTCATGGCCTCCAGGACGACGACGAGGTCGCCCTCCTTGACCTCCTGGCCCTCCTCCACCGCGACCTTGACGATCGTGCCCTGCATCGGGGAGGCGAGGCTGTCACCGGAGGCGGCGGAACCGGCCTTCTTCGCCGCGCGCCGCTTCGGCTTCGCACCGGCCGCGAGGCCCGTACGGGCCAGGCTCATGCCCAGCGAGGAGGGCAGCGAGACCTCCAGGCGCTTGCCGCCGACCTCGACGACGACGGTCTCGCGACCGGCCTCGTCCTCGGTGTCGGCGTCCGCCGGGGCGGCGAAGGGCTTGATCTCGTTGACGAACTCGGTCTCGATCCAGCGGGTGTGGATGGTGAAGGGGGCGGAGGTGAAGGCGGGGTCGGTGACGACGGCGCGGTGGAAGGGGATGGCGGTGGCCATGCCCTCGACCTGGAACTCCGCGAGCGCGCGGGCGGCGCGCTGGAGTGCCTGCTGCCGGGTGGCGCCGGTGACGATGAGTTTGGCGAGGAGGGAGTCCCAGGCCGGCCCGATCACGGACCCGGTCTCGACACCCGCGTCGAGGCGGACACCCGGGCCGGTCGGCGGGGCGAACGTGGTCACCGTGCCCGGGGCGGGCAGGAACCCGCGGCCGGGGTCCTCGCCGTTGATGCGGAACTCGAAGGAGTGCCCGCGCACGGCCGGGTCGCCGTAGCCGAGCTCCTCACCGTCGGCGATACGGAACATCTCCCGCACGAGGTCGATACCGGTGACCTCTTCGGTGACGGGGTGCTCGACCTGGAGGCGGGTGTTGACCTCCAGGAACGAGATCGTCCCGTCCGCCCCGACGAGGAACTCCACCGTGCCGGCACCGACGTAGCCGGCTTCCTTCAGGATCGCTTTGGACGCCGCGTACAGCTCCTCGTTCTGCTCGGCGGACAGGAAGGGGGCCGGGGCCTCCTCCACCAGCTTCTGATGACGGCGCTGGAGCGAGCAGTCACGGGTCGAGACGACCACCACGTTGCCGTGGGTGTCGGCCAGGCACTGGGTCTCCACGTGCCGGGGCTGGTCGAGATAGCGCTCCACGAAGCACTCGCCCCGCCCGAACGCGGCAACCGCCTCGCGGACGGCGGAGTCGTACAGCTCCGGGATCTCCTCCAGCGTCCGGGCCACCTTCAGCCCCCGCCCGCCACCACCGAAGGCGGCCTTGATCGCGATCGGCAGCCCGTTGGCCTCGGCGAACGCCACCACCTCACCGGAGCCGGACACCGGGTCCGGCGTACCGGCCACCAGCGGAGCACCCGCACGCTGCGCGATATGACGGGCCGCGACCTTGTCCCCCAGGTCCCGGATCGCCTGCGGCGGCGGCCCGATCCACGTCAGCCCCGCATCCAGGACGGCCTGCGCGAACTCGGCGTTCTCCGACAGGAACCCGTACCCCGGATGGATCGCGTCCGCCCCGGAATCCACGGCGGCCTGCAGCACCTTGGCCATGTCCAGATAACTGGCGGCCGGGGTGTCACCGCCCAGCGCGAACGCCTCGTCGGCCGCCCGGACATGCAACGCGTCCCGGTCCGGATCGGCGTAGACCGCCACGCTCGCGATCCCCGCATCCCGGCACGCCCGAGCGACACGGACAGCGATTTCGCCACGGTTGGCGATGAGCACCTTGCGCACGATGACTCCCTCCTTGAAACAAGCTGAGTTTAGGGACTACCGACACGGCGCTACGACCCGTCCCCAATGGTGAGCTTGCCCACACGGAGTGTGATCCGAGGCTTGCCCCAGTAGTGAAATCCCTTGTGGCACCACGGTACGCCGGGTTCTACCACCGCACAGTAACCAGCCGGTGTGGTGCAGGTCTCTGTCTTGAAGGTCAACGCCTCACGGCGTTTCTTTGTGGAGTCCCTACGAACGGCCGAGTGATTCTTTGCGTGGCGTGCGGAGCGGTCCGACCCCTTGTCCGAAGGAATACCGGTGAGTAGGGTCCGCGCTACGGACGTACTGCAGGTAAAAGGGGGTGGCGCTTTGCTGCGCAGACCGGTGGCGATCGTGACCGCGCTCGTGCTCTTCGGGGAGGCGGTCGGCATCTTCGCCATCAACGCCGTCCTCGCCACGGTCACCGAGAATCAGAACATGTCGCTGGCGGGGATGGACCCGAAGGCCATGTCCACCGGGACCTGGGTGATGGGCGGGGTCTCCGCCGTGCTGCTGATCGGGTGCGGGCTGATCGCCCTGCTGGCCGGGGTCCGGGACCGCTCGCCGGGGCGGTTCGGCCGGATCACCCTGATCGGCTGCGCGGTGGTGCACGGGGTGCTCGGCGCGGTGACCGTGGGACTGGTGGGCTGGTCCGCCTTCGCCTTCATGATGGTGGTGCTGGCCCTGCTGGTGTTCACCCAGCTGGCGTACGGCCCCGAGTACCGCACCGAGGGCCGGGTGGGCGAAGAGGCGGCCCCGGCGGCGGCCTGAGCCGCCGCCCGGAGGCTCGGCCCAGACCCGCAACAGCTCGGCTCAGACCCACAACTCCGTGACGGAGATGTCCAGTTCGCCCAGCAGCCGGCGCAGCAGCGGCAGCGAGAGGCCGATCACGTTGCCGTGGTCGCCCTCGATGGAGTCGACGAACGGCGCCGAGCGGCCGTCCAGCGTGAAGGCTCCCGCGACGTGCAGCGGCTCTCCCGACGCGACGTACGCGGCGACCTCGGCGTCGCTCGGCTCGCCGAACCGGACGACGGTGGACGCCGTCGCCGAGGCGTGACGGCCCGATGCGGTGTCGATCACGCTGTGGCCGGTCTGCAGGATGCCGGACCGGCCGCGCATCGCCTTCCAGCGGGCGGTGGCCTCCTCGACGTCGGCCGGCTTGCCGAGCGCCTCGCCGTCCAGCTCCAGCACCGAGTCGCAGCCGATGACCAGGGCGCCCACTGCCTCGGGGCGCTCCGCGACCGCCGCCGCCTTGGCCCGGGCCAGCACCAGGGCCAGCTCGCCGGGGGTCGGGGCGGTCAGGGCGTCCTCGTCCACCCCGCTGACGATCACCTCGGGGGCGAAACCCGCCTGGCGCAGCAGGCCGAGGCGGGCGGGGGAGGCGGAGGCGAGCACGAGGCGGCGCTGATCAGTCATACCGGCCATCGTAGAAGGGCCGGGAGCCCGGCCCGTACGGAAGCAGGGTCAGCGGGTGCCGAGCACGAACATCGCGACCACCATCGCCAGCGCGAGCACGAAGCCCGCGCGGCGCATCATGTCCTGGGCGTCGCGCAGTTCCTTCGGAGGCTTGTTCTCGGGGTCGGACCACAGCATGCTTCCGATCCTGCTGCGCCGGGCGCCGATGCGCCTGAGTACGGGTACTCAAGCGCGTCGGCGCCCGGCGGACACACCCCGCGCGGCTCAGGCCGGCCAGTACGTCCGGGCCCAGGCCCGGGGGCCCGGCTGGGGGCGGCCCGTGCGGGCGATGCGGCCCGGGTCGGACCACTGCTCGGGCGGGACGGGCGCGCCGGACGACACGGCGGCGCTCGCCGCGGCGCGGGCCTGTACCACCGCCAGGGCGGCGGCCAGCTCCTCCGGGGTCGGGTTGCCCCGTACGACTCTGATCATGGGCAGACCTCTCTGTGACAGGGCGGGCGGCTACAGCGGGATGTTGCCGTGCTTCTTCGGAGGCAGTGATTCCCGCTTCGTACGCAGCTGACGCAGCCCCTTCACGATGTGGGCCCGGGTCTCGGACGGCATGATCACCGCGTCGACGTAGCCGCGCTCGGCCGCCACGTACGGGTTGAGCAGCGCGTCCTCGTAGTCCGCCATCAGCTCGGCGCGGGTGGCTTCCGGGTCCTCGGCGGCCGCGATGGTGCGGCGGTGCAGGATGTTCACCGCGCCCTGGGCGCCCATGACGGCGATCTGGGCGGTCGGCCAGGCCACGTTCAGGTCGGCGCCCAGGTGCTTGGAGCCCATCACGTCGTACGCGCCGCCGAACGCCTTGCGGGTGATGACGGTGATCAGCGGGACCGTCGCCTCCGCGTAGGCGTAGATCAGCTTGGCGCCGCGCCGGATGATGCCGCCGTATTCCTGGTCGACGCCCGGCAGGAACCCCGGCACGTCGACGAAGGTGATGACCGGCACGTTGAACGCGTCGCAGGTCCGGACGAAGCGGGCCGCCTTCTCGCTCGCGTTGATGTCCAGGCAGCCGGCGAACTGCATCGGCTGGTTGGCGACGATCCCGACCGGGTGGCCCTCGACCCGCCCGAAGCCGGTGAGGATGTTCGGCGCGAACAGGGACTGGGTCTCCAGGAACTCCGCGTCGTCCAGCACATGCTCGATCGCGGTGTGCATGTCGTACGGCTGGTTCGCCGAGTCCGGGATCAGCGTGTCCAGCTCGCGGTCCTCGTCGGTGGTCGCGAGGTCCGCCTCCTCCGGGAACGCCGGGGCCTCGGAGAGGTTGTTCGAAGGGAGGTAGGACAGCAGGGACTTGACGTACTCGATGGCGTCCTTCTCGTCGCCCGCCATGTGGTGCGCCACCCCGGAGGTGGTGTTGTGCGTACGGGCTCCGCCCAGCTCCTCGAAGCCGACGTCCTCACCGGTGACCGTCTTGATGACGTCGGGTCCGGTGATGAACATGTGCGAGGTCTGGTCGACCATCACCGTGAAGTCGGTGATCGCGGGGGAGTAGACCGCACCGCCCGCGCACGGTCCGACGATCAGTGAGATCTGCGGGATCACCCCGGAGGCGTGCACGTTGCGGCGGAAGATCTCGGCGAACAGGCCGAGCGCGGCGACACCCTCCTGGATGCGCGCGCCGCCGCCGTCGTTGATGCCGATGACCGGACAGCCGGTCTTCAGCGCGAAGTCCATGACCTTGACGATCTTCTCGCCGTAGACCTCGCCGAGCGAACCGCCGAAGATGGTGAAGTCCTGCGAGTACACGCAGACCGGGCGGCCGTCGACCGTGCCGTACCCGGTGACGACACCGTCGCCGTACGGGCGGTTCTTCTCGATGCCGAAATTGGTGGATCGGTGCCGGGCGAACTCGTCGAGCTCCACGAAGGAGTGCTCGTCCAGCAGCAGCTCGACCCGCTCACGGGCCGTCAGCTTGCCCTTGGCGTGCTGCTTCTCGATCGCGCGGGCCGAACCGGCGTGCGTCGCTTCGTCGATGCGGCGGCTCAGGTCCGCGAGCTTGCCCGCGGTGGTGTGGATGTCGCTTAGCGGCTCGGACATCGGGGGGCGGCTCCCTGCCTGGTCACGGGGACGACGAACGGTGAGGGTCTCGGGGGGACGACCGGTCGTCTGTCCGGCTCTGCGGCTGCTGATGGGTCACTCCGACGCCTAGCGCTGTTCGTCGGCTCTGTTGCGTAACTCTGTTGCGTAACTCGTGGCTACTGACTCGTAGGGTATCGGCGCGCCTCCGGAAAGGCAGTGCGTCCTTTGCCACACCTAGGGTGGCTTGCATGACACCACCGGATGCGCCACACAACCGCTGGTCGGACCTGGACCGGCCGCCCCTGAACGTGACCGCACTGCGCCGCGGGCTGCTGCGGCCGGACGCGCTCTGGAGCGAGCTGGAGGTCGTGGAGACCACCGGATCGACCAACTCCGACCTCGCGGAGCGGGCCCGCTCCGGCGGCCTGGCCGAGGGCGCGGTCCTGGTCGCCGAGGAGCAGACCGCCGGGCGTGGCCGGCTGGAGCGGAGCTGGACCGCGCCGCCCCGCTCCGGGCTGTTCTTCTCGGTGTACCTGGAGCCCGGCGACGTACCCGTGGAGCGGTGGGGATGGGTGCCGCTGCTCGCCGGGGTGGCCGCCGCGACCGGCCTCGCCCGGTCGGCGGGGGTCGACACGGCACTCAAGTGGCCCAACGACCTGCTGGTCACGATCCCCAAGGGCTCCGGCAAGCTCCGTCCAGGGGAGACCCCACCGGGCGAGGAGCGCAAGGCCGGCGGCATCCTCGGGGAGTTCGCCGGGGACGGCATCGTCGTCGGCCTGGGCATCAACGTCTCGCTGCGCGCCGACGAGCTCCCCGCCCCCACCGCCGGGTCCCTGGCCCTCGCCGGGGCGGTCTCCACCGACCGGGAGACCCTGCTGCGGGCCGTCCTGCGCTCGTTGGAGCACTGGTACGGGGAGTGGAAGGCGACGGACGGCGACGCGTCGGCCAGCGGGCTCCAGGCGGCGTACACGGCGGGCTGCGCGACCCTGGACCGGACCGTGCGGGCCGAGCTGCCGGGCGGGAACTCGCTGGTCGGGCAGGCCGTCGCGATCGACGGCGACGGGCGTCTGGTGCTCTCCACCGAGGGGGGACTCCAGCAGCCGGTGTCGGCGGGCGACATCGTGCACCTGAGGGGGGCGGCGGGCGGCCTGACGTGAGGCACCCGCACGCCCGTACGTGAGGGGTCCGGGTAAGGGGTGGATGCCGCGCAACCGGTAGATGTCACGCGCGACGCACCCGTATCGGGCAACCAAGGACGTGAGCTAGGGCACACCTGCCGTATTGTTGAGGCGATCCAGCGACAGATCATGTCGAGGCGATCAGCGACAGATCGGCAGGCAGTGCGCAGGGAACGGGCAGGAGGCGGCTGGTGACCGTCGGCGACACGACGTCCGGCGCGGGCGAGGAGCACCCGTCGGACTCCTCGGTCCATGCCACCCCGCATCACGAGGTCGACCACACGGCCGAACCGACCGACGACCCCCTCGCGATCCGCCTCGAAGCGCTGATCCTCGGGGCGGACCGCCGCTACACGCCCTTCCAGGCCGCCCGCACCGCCGGGGTCTCCATGGACCTGGCCTCCCGTTTCTGGCGGGCCATGGGCTTCGCCGACATCGGCCAGGCCAAGGCGCTCACCGAGGCAGACGTCCTGGCGCTGCGCCGGCTCGCCGGTCTGGTGGAGGCGGGGCTGCTCAGCGAGCCGATGGCGATCCAGGTGGCCCGTTCGACCGGGCAGACCACCGCCCGGCTGGCGGAGTGGCAGATCGACTCGTTCCTGGAGGGGCTCACCGAGCCGCCCGAGCCGGGGATGACACGGACCGAGGTCACGTACCCGCTGGTCGAGCTGTTGCTGCCGGAGCTCCAGGAGTTCCTCGTCTACGTGTGGCGGCGCCAGCTGGCCGCCGCGACCGGGCGGGTCGTGCAGGCGGCGGACGACGACGAGATGGTCGACCGGCGGCTCGCCGTCGGCTTCGCCGACCTCGTGGGCTTCACCCGGCTGACCCGGCGCCTGGAGGAGGAGGAGCTCGGCGAGCTGGTCGAGTCCTTCGAGACGACCGCCGCCGACCTGGTCGCCGCGCACGGCGGACGGCTCATCAAGACCCTCGGCGACGAGGTGCTCTTCGCCGCCGACGACGCGGGCACGGCCGCCGAGATAGCGCTCCGGCTGATCGAGGCGATGTCCCAGGACGAGACGATGCCCGCGCTGCGCGTCGGCATCGCCTTCGGCACCGTCACCACCCGCATGGGCGACGTCTTCGGCACCACGGTGAACCTCGCCAGCCGGCTCACCTCGATAGCTCCGAAGGACGCCGTCCTGGTCGACGGGGCGTTCGCCAAGGAGCTGGTCCGGCACGGGGACGCCCCGGAGTCCGAGGCCCAGGCCTCCGAGGAGGTCGCGGCCGCCGCCGAGCGGGCGCGGCTGGCCGAGAAGGAGGGCCGCGAGGCGGTCGACGAGCCGCCGCTGCCCACGTACCGCTTCGGGCTCCAGCCGATGTGGCAGCGGCCGGTGCGCGGGCTCGGTGTGGTGGAGCCGTGGCTGCTGGCCCGGCGGGGGAAGACGGGGTCCTGAGCCCCGCCTTCACGTGTTCGGGCTCGGCTCGCCCTGTCGGTTCTCCGGGTGCCCTGTCTAGGATCCCTGTCGGTAACGCTCGTTAACCGGCGTTCACCGGCGTTCGGGTACGCGCCGGTGTCGTCCACCGGCAGTCGACCGACAGGGGTGCAGTCATGACCGTCACGTCCGAGCAGCGGTTCGGGGAGTTCGTCGCCGTACGGCGTCACGCGGGCCAGGAGCACGTGGCCGAGCTGGTGCTCGACCGGCCGAAGGCGATGAACGCCGTCTCCACCGACATGGCCCGCTCCATCGCCGCCGCCTGCGAGGCCCTCGGAGCCGACCCGGGCGTCAGGGTCACCGTCCTCACCTCCAGCCACGAGCGGGCCTTCTGCGTGGGCGCCGACCTCAAGGAGCGGAACTCCTTCACCGACGCCGAGCTGGTACGCCAGCGGCCCACCGCCCGGGCCGCCTACACCGGCGTCCTGGAGCTGCCGATGCCGACGATCGCCGCCGTCCACGGCTTCGCCCTCGGAGGCGGCTTCGAACTCGCCCTCGCCTGCGATGTGATCGTCGCCGACGCCACCGCCGTGGTCGGCCTGCCCGAGGTCTCGGTGGGCGTCATCCCGGGCGGCGGCGGAACGCAGCTGCTGCCGCGCCGGGTGGGTGCTGCGCGCGCCGCCGAGCTGGTCTTCACCGCGCGGCGGGTGGAGGCGGCCGAGGCGCGGGAGCTGGGCCTGGTGGACGAGCTGGTGGAGGCGGGCCGGGACCGGGAGGAGGCCCTCGCGCTCGGCACCCGGATGGCCGCCAACTCGCCGGTCGGGCTGCGCGCGGCCAAGAAGGCGCTCCGGCTGGGGCACGGCCTCGATCTGCGGGCGGGCCTGGAGGTGGAGGACGCGGCCTGGCGGTCGGTGGCCTTCTCCGGGGACCGGGCGGAGGGGGTGGCCGCCTTCAACGAGAAGCGGAGCCCGCAGTGGCCGGGGGAGTGACGCACCCCGCCGGAGCGCTGCCGGGTGACGCCGAAAATTAGTTGCGCATCAAACTGATCAAAAGGGAACAAATCTACATAAGCTGGATAAATGGGTGGAGACGATGCGCGGCTGCGGGCCGTGGTTTCGCTGGCGCAGACGATGGCCGCGGCCTACACGCCGCGCGAATCGTGGCGGGCGGCCGCACTGGGGGCCTGCGAGGCGCTGGGGGGAAGCTTCGCCGCGCTCTCCGTGTGGGAGCGGGACCGGGGCAGGCTGCGGGTGCTGGTCAACGCGGGCCGGCGGGCCGAGGGGGAGGAGGAGTTCCCCGAGGAGGAGGCCTACCCGGTCCACGAGTTCCCGGAGATCACCGAGTTCCTGCACGAACGCTGGGCCGGCGGCGGTGAGCCCGACGCCTGGGTGGAGACCGCCGACGGCCTGCCCGGCGCGGGCGGCCCGGCGCGCGGCGCCCGCCCGTACTGCCACCAGCGGGTCGCGGCGCTGCGGCGGCGCGGCCGGGGCTGCTGCGTGGTCGCGCCGATCGTGCTGCACGGCCGGGCCTGGGGCGAGCTGTATGTGGCGCGCCCGGCCGGGATGCCGGTCTTCGACCGGGACGACGCGAACTTCGCGACCGTGCTCGCCGCCGTCGTGGCCTCCGGGATCGCCCAGACCGAGCGGCTCGAAGAGGTCCGCAAGCTCGCCTTCACCGACCCGTTGACCGGCCTCGCCAACCGCCGGGCCGTCGACATCCGCCTCGACGAGGCGGTCGAGGCGCACCGCACCGCCGGGGTCGTCGTCAGCCTCGTCGTCTGCGATCTGAACGGCCTCAAGACGGTGAACGACACCCATGGGCACGCGGTCGGTGACCGGCTGCTGGAACGTTTCGGCTCGGTGCTCTCCCTCTGCGGGGCGATGCTCCCGGACGCCCTGGCCGCCCGGCTCGGCGGCGACGAGTTCTGCCTGGTGGCCGACGGGCCCGAGGCGGACGACGTGGTGGGGGTGGCCACCGAGCTGTGCGACCGGGCGGCGGTGATCGAGCTGGGCAACGGGGTCGCCTGCGGGGTCGCCTCGACCGGCGACCCGATCGGCCCGGTGAGCTCGGCCCGCCGGCTGTTCCGGCTGGCGGACGCGGCGCAGTACCGGGCCAAGGCCGCCCGCTCGCTGCGGCCGGTGGTGGCCGGGCGGGACGGCGAGGTCATCCGGCTCGCCGACTCCCCGCCGAAGTCCGCGCACGACCGCCGCAGGCTGCGCGGCAACCGTCCCTGAGGCCGCCACCGGGGCGGGCCTGTCGGTAAGGGGTCCCCTGGGTGACCACTCGTGACCATCCCGCCGCCAACCCCTAGTGACACACAGGGTTTCAATCCGTACGCTGCTGAATATGGATATGCACACTGTCGTGGTGGGGACGTCCGGAACCACCGCCGAGGACGTCGTCGCCGTGGCCCGCCACGGCGCCCGGATCGAGCTCTCCACCGCCGCCGTGGAAGCGCTGGCCGCCTCCCGGCTCATCGTGGACGCGCTCGCGGCCAAGCCCGAGCCGGTCTACGGCGTCTCCACCGGCTTCGGCGCCCTGGCCAGCCGCCACATCGGCCCGGAGCTGCGCGCCCAGCTCCAGCGCAACATCGTCCGCTCGCACGCGGCGGGCATGGGCCCCCGGGTCGAGCGCGAGGTCGTGCGCGCCCTGATGTTCCTGCGGCTGAAGACGGTCGCCTCCGGACACACCGGCGTACGCCCCGAGGTCGCGCAGACCATGGCGGACGTGCTCAACGCGGGGATCACACCCGTCGTCCACGAGTACGGCTCGCTCGGCTGCTCCGGCGACCTCGCCCCGCTCTCCCACTGCGCGCTCACCCTGATGGGGGAGGGCGACGCGGAGGGCCCCGACGGCACGGTCCGCCCGGCGGGCGAACTGCTCGCCGCGCACGGGATCGCCCCGGTCGAGCTGCGCGAGAAGGAGGGCCTCGCCCTCCTCAACGGCACCGACGGCATGCTCGGCATGCTGGTCATGGCCCTCGCCGACCTGCGTAACCTCTACACCTCCGCCGACATCACCGCCGCCCTCTCCCTGGAGGCGCTGCTCGGCACGGACAAGGTCCTCGCCCCCGAGCTGCACGCCATCCGCCCGCACCCCGGCCAGGGCGTCAGCGCGGAGAACATGCTGCGGGTGCTCGCCGGTTCGGGACTGACGGGCCATCACCAGGACGACGCCCCCCGGGTCCAGGACGCCTACTCCGTACGCTGCGCCCCCCAGGTCAACGGCGCCGGCCGCGACACCCTGGACTACGCGGCGGTCGTCGCCGGCCGCGAACTGGCCTCCTCCGTGGACAACCCGGTGGTGCTGCCCGACGGACGGGTCGAGTCCAACGGCAACTTCCACGGCGCGCCCGTCGCGTACGTCCTGGACTTCCTCGCCATCGTCGCCGCCGACCTCGGCTCGATCTGCGAGCGCCGCACCGACCGGCTGCTCGACAAGAACCGCTCGCACGGCCTGCCGCCGTTCCTCGCGCACGACGCCGGGGTCGACTCGGGGCTGATGATCGCCCAGTACACGCAGGCCGCCCTGGTCAGCGAGATGAAGCGGCTGGCGGTCCCCGCCTCCGCCGACTCCATCCCGTCCTCCGCGATGCAGGAGGACCACGTCTCCATGGGCTGGTCCGCCGCGCGCAAGCTCCGTACCGCCGTGGACAACCTCGCCAGGATCGTCGCCGTCGAGCTGTACGCGGCGACCCGCGCCGTCGAGATCCGGGCCGCCCAGGGCCTCACCCCCGCCCCCGCCTCGCAGGCCGCGGTGGCCGCACTGCGGGCCGCCGGGGCGCAGGGCCCGGGCCCGGACCGCTTCCTCGCGCCGGACCTGGCCGCCGCCGACACGTTCGTACGGGAAGGGCGTCTGGTGGAGGCCGTGGAGCCGGTCACCGGTCCGCTGGCCTGAGCCGGTCACCGGTCCGCCGGCCCGAGCCGGCCCCGTACGCAACGAAAAAGGGCTGTCGCACCGGGGGGTGCGACAGCCCTTTCGCGTACTGCCTCAGACAGCCGGGCGCGCCCCCGAGCGGCGCACCGAGTACGTGACGGAAGCGGCGCCCAGGCCCAGCAGCGCCGTGCCGGCGATCAGGTACGGGGTGGTGTCCGCCCCCGGGCCGGTCTCGGCGAGCTGCGGACCGGAGGCGGCGCCGTCGGCGGTGGACGGTGCGCCCTGAGCGGACGTGGTGGCCGCGCCGCTCCGGTAGGTGGTCTCGACGGTCGCGTTGGCCGACGGGACGAACCAGAGAGCGGCCAGCAGCGTTCCCGCGGCGGTGGCGGTCAGGAGCGTGCGGCGAGTGACGGACACAGTTTCTATCCCCTTGCGACAACCATGAGTTAGCCCCGTGGGCCGATGCTAAGCAAAGCAGCGGGTCGGTGGAAAGTCGCGGTCTCCCCGAGCCATACGCTCCGGAGTATGAGCACAGAAGAGACATCCAGGTTTGTTCGCGTTCGCGTGGAGATGGTGCTGGAGGTCACCGACCTCGACGCCCTCACCGGTACCGCCCTCGAATCCATCGCCGCCGAATACGGGGAGCCGGTCTCGGGTATCACCGAGAGCGACACCGCCGAGGAGCGGATGCATGCCGAGGCCACAGTCCGGGCAGACGGAGCAGAGGCCCTCGCCTCGCTGATCGACCCGTTCGACCTGGTCAGCGAGGTGCCCGGGGTCGAGCTCGCGCAGGCTTCCTGGAGCAGCGAGAGCGTCGACTACGACCCCGATGCGGAGGGCTGGGACGACGACGAGGACGACGAGGACGGACCGTTCCCGGCCGAGGCCGGGGACGACGAGGAGGGGTACGGCGACGAGGTCGCGCACAATGGGAAGAACGACGGCGAGGACGGTGACCTCGCGCAGCGGGTCTGACGTGTGAGAACACCGGCCCCGGCCCCGCTTCACCGCGGACCGGGGCCGTGCTGTGCGGCGGTTTTCGTATGCGGGCTGGGCAGTGGGAACCACCGCTGCCGCAGCCGCGTCGATGAGTGGTGTTCCCCACATCCCTGACGGATGCGGAACGGAGCACCCGTTCCGGGTGTTCTTGGAACATTGACGGGGAATCGCCGCCTGGCAGCCCCGCTCGGGGATTTTTGGGGAATCGGCAACGATGGAGAAGCGTGTGATGACGGACAGCAAGCGGCGCAGGGGCCTCGCGGCCGTGTCCGCACTGCTCGGCGGCGTGCTGGTGCTTTCGGCCTGTAGCGACGACGGCGACAAGAAGGCGGGCGCCGGAAGTTCGGAGTCCTCGCAGGCGCAGGAGGTGGACAAGGCCGCGGCCGAGGACGCTTCCGAGGCGCAGATAGCGATCAAGCCGAAGAACGGTGCCACCAACGCCAGCATCAACAACGCCGCCCAGGTCTCCGTCACCAAGGGCAAGCTGACCGAGGTCGTCATGACCACGGCGGACGGCAAGACGGTCGAGGGCACACTGGCGGCCGACGGCTCCAGCTGGAAGCCGGCGGGGCAGCTGGAACGCTCCACCACGTACAAGATCGATGCGACGGCGGAGGACTCGAAGGGCCGCAAGGCCCACGAGAACAGCTCCTTCACCACCGTCTCGCCCGACAACAGCTTCATCGGGAACTTCACCCCCGAGGACGGCTCCACCGTCGGCGTCGGGATGCCCGTCTCGATCAACTTCAACAAGCCGATCACGGACAAGAAGGCCGTCCAGTCCGGCATCACCGTGACCTCCAGCAGCGGCCAGGAGGTCGTCGGCCACTGGTTCAACGCCCAGCGCCTGGACCTGCGCCCTGAGGACTACTGGCAGGGCGGCTCCACCGTCACCCTGAAGCTGGCCCTGGACGGCGTCGAGGGCGCCGACGGTGTCTTCGGTGTGCAGCAGAAGACCGTGACGTTCAAGGTCGGCCGCAACCAGGTCTCCACCGTCGACGCGAAGACCAAGATGATGACGGTCACCCGCGACGGCAAGACCGTCAAGACCATCCCGATCTCCGCGGGCGCGCCCGAGAACCCCACGTACAACGGTCAGATGGTGATCTCCGAGAAGCACAAGGAGACCCGGATGAACGGCGCCACCGTCGGCTTCACCGATGACGACGGCAAGGGTGAGTACGACATCAAGGACGTGCCGCACGCGATGCGCCTGTCGACCTCGGGCACCTTCATCCACGGCAACTACTGGGGCAAGGGCATCTTCGGCACCGCCAACACCAGCCACGGCTGCGTGGGCCTCGCCGACGTGAAGGGCGCGAACGACGCCAGCGCGCCCGGTGCCTGGTTCTACGACAACTCCATGGTCGGCGACGTGGTCATCGTCAAGAACTCCCCGGACAAGACCATCAAGCCGGACAACGGCCTCAACGGCTGGAACATGGACTGGGCCCAGTGGACGGCCGGCTCCGAGGCCTGATCCACCCGCCCCCCTCACGCTTCACCCCCGTCCCCGCCCGAAGGCGGCGGCACCCCGGAACGTTCGGGGGGCCGCCGCCTTCGGCGTAGGCGGCCGGACGTCCGCTGCCATGACCTCCGAGGTAATCGACGTCCTCCGCCCCGCCCGGCAGCATCGTGGGTGTCAGGAAGAGCCACCCCGACCCCACCCCGGAGGACCGGACCATGACCGCGTACGCCATCGCCCACCTGCGCCCCACCGACGGCCCCGTCGAGGACGAGGTGCTCAGCTACATCGAGCGCATCCAGGCCACCATGGAGCCTTACGGGGGCCGCTTCCTGGTGCACGGGGCCGAGGTCGAGGTGGTGGAGGGGGCCTGGCCGGGCGCGTTGGTCGTCATCGCCTTCCCCGGTACCGAGGAGATCCGCGCCTGGTACGCGTCCCCCGCCTACCAGGAGATCCTGCCGCTGCGCACCCGGCACCTCGACGGTGACGTGATCATCGTCCCGGGCGTCGGTCCGGAGTACGACGCGTCGGCCACGGCTGCGGCGATGCGGTCGGCGCGGGTGACGGTGGAGCGGGTGGTGGGGTAGCCCTCGCGGGCGTGGGCGGCGGGATGGCCCTCGCGGGCTTGGGCCGCCTCAGCCCGTACGTCCCTCCACCGCCTCCCTGTAGTACCGCAGGTCGCTGCGGTGGACCTGGCGCACCCCCGCCAGGTCCGTGCACGGGGCGGCCGGGGGGCCGCCGCCCAGACGTTCCGGGGGCGGCGGCTCGGCGGTGGCCGCCCGGCGGAGGTGGTGCCAGGGCTGGAGCGGGAGCCAGAACAGTCCGTACAGCCAGCGCAGCACCAGGCGGCGGAACTCCGGCCGGCCCGCGTCGGGCAGCCGGATCACCCGTACGCCCATGATCAGCTTTCCGGCGCTCGCCCGTACGGCCATGGTGAGCAGCACCTGGTTGGCGAAGGACAGCACGGTCAGCTGACCCACGAGCACCGCCGCCGTCCGTCCCGCCCCCGCGCCTTGGGAGTCCAGGCAGGAGTGCACCAGCAGGCCGACGACCAGCAGGCACAGGTAGCAGTCGAGGCCCACCGCCAGATAGCGGCGTGTCTCGCCCGTGCCCTTGGGGATACGGGGCTGCCGCACCGGAGCACCGTACGGGTGTGGCTGCGGCCGCCCCGCAGGACGGGCGGCGGTCCGGCCGGATCCGTACAACAACCTTGGCTGATAAGGAGATTGCGCTCTCCGACGCCCCCGAGGCTTCGTCATGGGGAGCATCATGACTGATCGTCAGGCGAGGTGTCGCGGTTCCTGACGGGTAACTCCCGTGCCCGTATAGGCCTTCACCAATCCCTTACCGTGACGGGAACAGATGCACGAGCGGGTACGGGGGCGGCGATGGGATTCGACGGCACTACATGGAGGCTGCGGCGCGGCACGGAACTCGTCGGGGAGATCGCCGTCGACGACCCCGACTTCCCCTGGCTGCGCGGCCGGTTCATCCCCGGCCCGGCCTACGACGTCGCGACACGCGAGCTCTTCGACCGTGAACTGGCCCTCCTGGAGCGGCTGGAGGAGGACGAGAGCGACGAGGGTGCGGAGGCGTGGGAGACGGTCTGCTCCGAGTTGAACCGCACGCTCGCGCTGGCCGGTCCGGAGGGGCGGGCGGTCGCCGAGTTCCTGCTGCACATCCAGGGGGACCGGGCCTGGTTCCGGTGGAGCGACACCCCGTTCTCCGAGGAGGGACTGTAGGGCAGACCGACGGGGCGGCCGGGCGGAAGGCCGCGATGCCGACCGGCCGCGATGCCGACCGGCCACTATGTGGATGGGTGCCGAAGATCATCGGGCGGCACGGGACAATCGGGGCGTACGACGGTGGCGCCCTCCGGGACGGGGGCGCCGACGCGCACGAGCCCACCACGGAAGGTCTTGATCAGATGCCGGTCATTCCCGACTCCACCGATCCCGCCCGCACGCACGAGGCCGCGAACCGGGTCATCGAACCGCTCTACGCCGAGATCCTGCGGCGCAACCAGGGCGAGAAGGAGTTCCACCAGGCGGTCCGCGAGGTCCTGGAGACGCTCGGTCCGGTGCTGGCGCAGCGCCCCGAGTTCGTGGACGCCCGCATCATCGAGCGGATATGCGAGCCCGAGCGCCAGCTGATCTTCCGGGTGCCGTGGGCCGACGACTCCGGCGACATCCACGTCAACCGCGGCTTCCGGGTGGAGTTCTCCAGCTCGCTCGGCCCCTACAAGGGCGGCCTGCGCTTCCACCCCTCCGTCAACCTCGGCATCGTGAAGTTCCTCGGCTTCGAGCAGATCTTCAAGAACGCCCTCACCGGCATGCCCATCGGCGGCGGCAAGGGCGGCGCGGACTTCGACCCCAAGGGCCGCTCCGACGCCGAGATCATGCGGTTCTGCCAGTCCTTCATGACCGAACTCCACCGCCACCTGGGGGAGTACACCGACGTCCCCGCCGGTGACATCGGCGTGGGCGGCCGCGAGATCGGCTACCTCTTCGGCCAGTACAAGCGGATCACCAACCGTTACGAGTCCGGCGTCCTCACCGGCAAGGGCCTCGGCTGGGGCGGCGCCCAGGCCCGCACGGAGGCCACCGGCTACGGCACGGTCCTGTTCACCGCCGAGATGCTGCGCAGCCGGGGCGAGTCGCTGGAGGGCCAGACCGTCGCGGTCTCCGGCTCCGGCAACGTGGCCATCTACGCCGTCGAGAAGGCCCAGCAGCTCGGCGCGACCGTCATCACCTGCTCGGACTCCGGCGGTTACGTCGTCGACGAGAAGGGCATCGACCTCGCCCTCCTCAAGGAGATCAAGGAGGCGGGCCGGGGCCGGGTCTCCGAGTACGCCGAGCGGCGCGGCGCACACGCCCGGTTCGTGCCCGGCACGGGAGTGTGGTCGGTCCCCGTGGACGTGGCCCTGCCCTGCGCCACCCAGAACGAGCTGCACGAGGCCGACGCGCTCGACCTCGTACGCAACGGGGTCAAGGCGGTCGCGGAGGGCGCCAACATGCCCACCACCCCCGACGCGGTCCGGGTCCTCCAGGAGGCGGGCGTCGCCTTCGCGCCCGGCAAGGCGGCCAACGCGGGCGGGGTCGCGACGAGCGCCCTGGAGATGCAGCAGAACGCGTCCCGGGACTCCTGGACCTTCTCCCACACCGAGGAGCGCCTCGCCGAGATCATGCGCCACATCCACGACTCCTGCTACACGACCGCCGAGCGGTACGGGAGCCCCGGCAACTACGTGGTGGGCGCGAACATCGCGGGCTTCGAGCTGGTGGCGGACGCGATGCTGGCGCAGGGGCTGATCTGAGCAGACGTATATGGCCGGTCACCCATGGCCGGACACCGGCCCGGCGGGATCCGGTCACAGGCCCGGCAGGAATCCGTACGGGGTTCCTGCCGGGCCGGTGCCGCTCCCGTTTGTCACGCTCCTTCGCCGTCAGCAGATCCGCCCGGAGCGCAACGCCCGACCCGTGCCCGCCGGGCGCCCTGCCCCTAGGCTGGAGCGGTGACCATCCGAGCGACGAACCAGGCCCGCGTCATTCCCCTGCGCCCGTTCCCGGCTCCGCCCGGGCCCGCTCCGGCCCGGGAGCCGCTCTGGCGCGACCTCGTCGGGGACGTACTCCGGGGTGAACGGCTCGCCCAGGAGCGGACGTTGAAGGACGTGGCCGATGCCGGTCGGATCTCGATGGCCTACCTCTCCGAGGTGGAGCGCGGCCGCAAGGAGGCCTCGTCCGAGGTGCTGGCGGCCGCCGCCCAGGCGCTCGGCCTGAGCCTCGCCGATGTCCTCGCGCTGGCCCAGGGGGAGTTGATCAGGCTGTCCGGGGCGCGGTCCCGGAGCCTCGGCGCCGGACGTTCGGGGCAGGCCGGCCGCCCGGCGGGTCCAGGGGCCGGCCTGATGGGCACCGTGCGGCTGGCCGCCTGAGCGGGTGGCCGGGGAGTTCCGCCGGCAGCCCGGGCCCTGAGCGGGGGCCGGGGTGTTACGTCGGTGGCCCGGGCCCCGATCCGGTGGCCGTGCCCTCCCCGGCCCTTCACTCCTCGCCGCCGCCCAACAGGGCCGCTGCGGTGCTGATGAGCGTCTCCCTCGCCGCCGCCCCGTCCAGATAGCCGCCGATCATCGCCCCGTCCCTGACCAGCAGGAGCGAGGCCGCGGCCGGTACGGGATCGGGGTGCCCGGCCGCCCGCAGCAGCTCGGCGGCGGCCGCCCGGAACCACGTCCGGTGTTCGGTGACCACCTGGCGTACGGGGTGGTCCGGGTCCGGGTACTCCGCCGCCGCGTTGATGAACGGGCACCCCCGGAAGCCGTCCCCGCACACCTCGTCCCCCAGCCCCTCGACCATGGCCTTCAGCGCGTCGCCGGGGCCGGGCAGTGCGGCCACCGCCTGCTCGACCCCGGCCCGGATGGCGGCGTCCCGCCCCCGGAGGTAGGCGACGACCAGGTCGTCCTTGGCGGGGAAGTGCCGGTAGAACGTCGCCTTGGTGACCCCGGCGGCGGCGATGAGGCGGTCGATGCCGACGGTGTGGATGCCTTCCGCGTAGAACAGCTCCGCCGCCGTGGCGACCAGCCGTGTGCGGGCGGCGGAGGTCTTGGCGGGGGCCGCTGAGGAGGGGGAATGCGCCGGAACAGTCATCTCATTACGCTAACAGAACGGTCTGTCTCCCATTTTGCTTGACGGCGGGCGCGCAAGGGTGCACTCTGAGCAAGGAACAAGACAGAACGGTCTGTCTGCTTCACTCCTCGGACCCCCGCGCACCACCTGACCGGGAAGGCCGCCATGGCTGCCAACGCCACCCCCAACGACTCCGAAGCCCCCGGAGCCCCCAAGGCCCACGACCTCCGACAGATCGAGCAGGCCAACGCGTCGGGCCGGACGCCCCTCGTCCTCGTCCACGGCCTCTGGCTCCTCGCGAGCAGCTGGGACCGCTGGGCGGTACGGGCCGAGGCCGCAGGGTTCGCCCCGGTCGCGCTCTCCTGGCCCGACGACCCGGACACCGTCGCCGAGGGCAACGCCCACCCCGAGGTCTTCGCCGGCAAGACCGTCGGGCAGGTCGCCGGCCACCTGGACGGGCTCGTCCGGCGCCTGGACCGCAAGCCCGTCGTGATCGGGCACTCCTTCGGCGGTCTGCTCACCCAGATCCTCGCCGGACGGGGCCTCTCCGCCGCCTCCGTGGCCATCGACCCGGCCCCCTTCCGCGGTGTGCTGCCCCTGCCGCTGTCGGCCCTGCGCGCCGCGCGCCCGGTCCTGGGCAACCCGGCCAACCGCAAGAAGGCGGTGCCGCTCACCTACGAGCAGTTCCGGTACGCCTTCGCCAACGCGGTGAGCGAGAAGGAGGCACGCGAGCTGTACGCGACGTACGCCGTGCCCGCCCCCGGCGCCCCGCTCTTCCAGGCGGCCACCGCCAACATCAACCCCCGCACCGAGGCCAGGGTCGACACGGCTCATCCCGGCCGCGGTCCCCTGCTCGTCATCTCCGGCGAGAAGGACAACACCGTCCCCTGGGCCATTGCCAACGCCTCGTACAAGAAGCAGCAGCGCAACCCCGGTGTCACCGAGATCACCGAACTGCCGGGCCGGGGGCACTCGCTGGTCATCGACAGCGGCTGGAAGGAGGTCGCGGACACCGCGCTGACCTTCGTGAGCCGCTTCGTCTGACGCCCCGTCCGCCCGTTCGCCCACACCCCCACCCACAGGAAGCAGCAGCCATGAGCACCTTCACCACCACCGACGGCACCGCGATCTTCTACAAGGACTGGGGCAGCGGACGCCCCGTCGTGTTCAGCCACGGCTGGCCGCTCAACGCCGACGCCTGGGACAACCAGCTGCGGCTCCTCGCCGAGAACGGCTACCGCGCCATCGCCCACGACCGCCGGGGCCACGGCCGCTCCGGCCAGCCCTGGCAGGGCAACGACATGGACACCTACGCCGACGACCTGGCCCAGCTCATCGAGCACCTCGGCCTGGAGGACGCGGTGCTCGTCGGCCACTCCACCGGTGGCGGCGAGGTGACCCGCTACCTCGGCCGGCACGGCACCGCGCGCGTCGCCAAGGCCGTACTCCTCGGAGCCGTACCGCCGTTGATGCTCAGGACCGAGGCGAACCCGGACGGTCTGCCGCGTGAGGTCTTCGACGGGATCCGCGAAGGGGTGCGCACCGACCGCTCGGAGTTCTACCGCACCCTGAGCGGGAGCTTCTACGGCGCCGACCGCGAAGGCTCCACGGTCTCGCAGGGCCTGCGGGACGCGTTCTGGCTGATGAGCATGGCGGCGGGCAGCAAGGCCGCGTACGACTGCATCGAGCAGTTCTCGGAGACCGACTTCACCGAGGACCTGGGGCGCATGGACATCCCCGTCCTGGTGGCCCACGGCGACGACGACCAGATCGTCCCCATCGGCGCCGCTGCCCACCGGTCGGCCCAGCTCCTCCCGAACGCCACGCTCAAGGTCTACCCGGGCGCCCCGCACGGGCTGAACGGCGCCTTCGAGGAGGAGTTCAACGCGGACCTGCTGGACTTCGTCAAGCGGTAGCGGCCGGACCCGTCGATCCGTCGCGGGCGCTCGTGGACCTCGCCCGGTCCGCGAGCGCCCGTACCTCTGCGGCGACCCCGGCATGACGCTCGCGCGGGATGTCGTGGCCGACGCCCGGCTGGAGTACGAGCCGGGCGCCGGGGATCGCCGCAGCGGTGGCCCGGCCCGCGGAGGGTTTGAGCAGCGGGTCGTCCGTGCCGTGCAACACCAGTGCGGGGACGCGGAGTTCGGCCAGGGCCGGTCCGGTCCACCGTGCGCCGATCTGCCGGGACTGGGCGTCCGGGTCGGCGATGCCGGTGTCCACGTCGGCGGTGATCCGCTCCAGGGCCTCCGCCTCGTCGAACGGGTAGCCCGGCGAAGCGCAGAGCCGTGCCACCGCGAGCCCCGCCGCGATCCGCCCCTCGCGGTCCCGGGCCGGCTTGATGCGGGCGAACTTCGCGAGGGTGGCCAGACGCAGATGGCGGAAGGCGCCGAGCCCGCCGATGTCGCTCGGCAGGGCGGCGGACGAGGTGAGTGTGCGCACCCGGTCCGGGTGGCGCAGCGCGACGCGCTGGGCGACGACCCCGCCCAGCGAGTGCCCGAAGAGGTGCGCCGACTCCCAGCCCAGCGCGTCCAGGACGGCGACGGCGTCGTCGGCCATGTCCTCGGCGGTGTACGCGGCGCCGCGCCGGGCGGCGAGGGCGGTGAACGGGTTGCCGCCCGGGCTCCTCGGCAGCCGGGTCGACTCGCCCGCGTCCCGCTGGTCGTAGCGGGCGACGGCGAACCCGGCGCCGGCGAAGGCGGCGCACAGCTCCTGCGGCCACCAGTACCGGGACACCGCCAGTCCCATCACCAGCAGCAGCGCCTCGCCGTCCCCGCCCTCCCGGAGCCGGTCGTGGGCGAGCTCGACCGGGCCGTTGCGGGCGAAGCGGCGTTCGGTCCAGGTCATGGCGGGCTCCTCGGTGGCTGGATACTGCGATCGATGTTCGCAGTATTAGACTACAGGCCAGTCCAGGACCCCAGAAGGAGAGGCGGCGGGCAGTGGCCGATCGCGAGACCCCGCCGAGGACCGTGTGGTCACGCCCCGAGCGGGGCGCGCGCGGACCCGCGCCCGAGCGGTCCCGGTACGAGATCACCGAGGCCGCCCTCGCCCTGGCCGACCACGAAGGGCTGGCGGCCGTGTCGATGCGCGCGCTCGCGCAGCGGCTGGGCACCGGGCCCGCCTCGCTCTACCGCTATGTGGGGAGCCGCGACGAGCTGCTGGACCTCATGGCCGACGCGGTCGCGGGCGAACTGGACCTCTCCGCCGCTCCCGGCGGCGACTGGCTCGGCGACCTCGTCGGCCTGGCCCTCCAGTCCAAGGCCGCCCACGCCCGCCACCCGTGGCTCGCCGAGCTGAACGACCGCCGGGGCGAGGTGCTGGGCCCGCACGCGATCGACTACCTGGACCACGCCCTCGCGATCCTGGCCCCGGCACCCGGTACGAGCGGGCAGAAGCTGGAGGCCATCGGGCTCCTGGGCGGCCTCGCCACGCTCTTCGCCCGCCGTGAGACCACCACGACGGCCGAAGAAGGCGGCCGCCGGCCCGCTCAGGCTGCCCACCTCGCCGCGGTCGCCGCGGAGGGCCGCCACCCGCACCTGCTGGCCGCCCTCACGACAGCGGGCCCGCCACCTGTGGCGGGCCCGGCCGAGCGGGACGCGTTGTTCGAACGGCTGCTGCGCCGGCTGCTTCCGGCGATGCTCGGCTAGGGCCTGCCCTCATCGTCGTACGGCGCACGCCTCAGTCGAGTCGTCGTACGGCGCACGCCTCAGTCGAGGCAGAACTCGTTGCCCTCGATGTCCTGCATCACGATGCACGACTCGTTCTCCTCGTCGGCGACCATCACGCGCTCACACACCGCGCCGAGCGCCACCAGCCGGTCGCGTTCGGCCTCAAGCGTGGCGAGGCGCTCCTCACCCACGAGCCCCGTGCCGGCCCGCACATCGATGTGCACCCGGTTCTTGGCGGTCTTGCCCTCCGGAACGCGCTGGAAGAAGAGGCGCGGGCCCACACCTGAGGGATCGGTGCAGGCGAACCAGGCACCCTGCTGCTCGGGCGGCAGCGAGCGATCGTGATCGGCCCAGGTGTCGAACCCTTCGGGCACCGGCGGCACGACGTACCCCAGCACCTCGCACCAGAAACGGGCGAGGCGCTCAGGCTGGGCGCAGTCGAAGGTGATCTGGAGCTTCCTGAGTGTTGCCATCCGGGCACCCTAGTGGCGCGTGCCGTCCGCCGGCACCTGGATTTTCCGTCCCGGGACGGCCGTCAGCCCTCGACCGGTGCCACGCCGATCGGGCAGGACACCCCCGTACCGCCGATCCCGCAGTAGCCGCCGGGGTTCTTGTCCAGGTACTGCTGGTGGTACGCCTCCGCGGGCCAGAACGGGCGGCCGTCGGCCGGGAGGATCTCCGTGGTGATCTCCTTGTGGCCCGAAGCCGTCAGGACCTTCTGGTACGCCTCGCGGGAGGCGTCCGCCGCCGCTGCCTGGGCGGGGGAGTGGGTGTAGACCGCGGAGCGGTACTGGGTGCCCACGTCGTTGCCCTGGCGGAAGCCCTGGGTCGGGTTGTGGGACTCCCAGAACAGCTTCAGCAGCTCCTCGTACGAGACGACCGCCGGGTCGAAGACGACGCGGACCGCCTCCGTGTGGCCGGTCAGGCCCGAGCAGGCCTCCTCGTACGTGGGGTTCTCCGTGTAGCCGCCCTGGTAGCCGACGAGCGTCGTCCAGACGCCTTCCGTCTGCCAGAACTTCCGCTCCGCGCCCCAGAAACAGCCGAGCGCGAAGTCCGCCACCTCCAGGCCCTCCGGGTACGGGCCCACCAGGGGGTTGCCGAGGACCGTGTGGCGGGAGGGGACGGTGAATTCGGGGACGGGACGGCCGCGCAGGGCCTGCTCCGGGGTGGGGAGCTCGGGGGTGCGGCGGTTCAGGAACATGCGGGGGCTCCTCCGGGGTCGGTGGGGGTTCGGTACATACAACAAGGGACCCGCCACCGGGATTCCGGCCGGCAGCACACCCCTCAGTGCGGCAGCGTCGCCGGGGAGCCGCCGTTCGCCTCGTACCCCGCGACCGCCAGCGCCCGGTAGACCGTGTACTGCGCGGCCGGGTCCGGCTCGGCGGTCCAGGGCAGCGCGCCCACGTGGCCGTCGATGAGGACCAGCTGGTGCATCGCCTCCGACCAGCGCTCCATGTGGACCAGGAAGAACACCAGCAGATGGCGTACGTGGGCGAGCATCGGGTCGTCCGGGCGGGCCGCGTGGACCGCGAACATAGCGCCCCCGACCGCCTTCGTCACCACCTGGCCCTGGTAGAAGCCCTGCACGAGATTGACCTCCGGCAGGTGCTCGTACACCGCGAACAGCGGCAGCGCGGCCAGCAGCGACCCCTGCGGGGCGCGGGCGGCGGCCGCCGTGGCGAAGGCGTCGGCGTCCTTGCGGGAGCCGTGCCACTTCTCGCAGTGGAAGTGCAGCGCCGCGATGTGCGCGCCCATGTGGGCCGGGGCCCGGTCGATGATCTTCGCCCAGAGCTGGTCGAACTGCTCGGGGGTGTAGCCCAGGCCGCGGGCCACCGCCAGCTCCGCGATGCACGGGACGGGGTCGCCCGGGGCGAGCAGGGCCGCCTCGCCGCAGACCGTACGGGCCTCCTCCAGTATGATCCGGAAGTCGTCCGTCCCCGCCGCCGACGACCGCCACGCCTGCTGCACCAGGAACTCCGCGTGCACCGCCGCACCGCCCGCGTCCTTCGGGGCCTCCGCACGCCAGGCGCGCAGCCACGACCCGCCCTTCCCCGGCTGCTGCGCCAGCTCCAGCGAGGCCGCACCCGCGAAGGCCTGCACCCGCTGCCAGCGCACCTCGCCCTCCTTCGGCGTGCCGGAGAGCAGCTGGGAGGCGGCCCGCCAGTCCTGGGTGGCCTGGACGACACCGAGGACGTCCAGGAGGTCCTGGTCCGGGCCCGGCATCCGGACGTCCAGCTCCTCCTGGCGGGCGAAGCCGTACGTATCGGGGTCGGCGGCGTCGGGCGAACCCGGGGCGACCTGGCGGATACCACCGCGGCGGCGCATCACGAACGGGCCGACAATCGCGGCGAGCATGCACATCGCGAGCAGGAACAACAGAATCTCCATGGACCCATTGTCCCCGGATCGGCGAGTGGCCCGTAAGCACCCTTACGACGAACTACGCTCGGGACCATGAGCGACCAGCACAGCTTCGAGACTCTCGCGATCCACGCGGGGAACACCGCCGACCCCCTCACCGGCGCGGTGGTTCCGCCCATCTACCAGGTGTCCACGTACAAGCAGGACGGCGTGGGCGGACTGCGCGGCGGCTACGAGTACAGCCGCAGCGCCAACCCCACCCGTACCGCCCTGGAGGAGAACCTGGCTGCCCTGGAAGGCGGCCGCCGCGGTCTCGCCTTCGCCTCCGGCCTCGCCGCCGAGGACTGCCTCCTGCGTACGCTGCTGACCCCCGGTGACCACGTGGTCATCCCGAACGACGCCTACGGCGGCACCTTCCGGCTGTTCGCGAAGGTCGCCGCGCGCTGGGGCGTGGAGTTCTCGGTCGCCGACACCTCGGACGTGGCGGCGGTACGGGCGGCGATCACCCCGCGCACCAAGGCGGTCTGGGTGGAGACCCCCTCCAACCCGCTGCTCGGCATCACCGACATCGCCGCCGTCGCCCAGGTCGCGCGGCAGGCCGGGGCCCGCCTCGTCGTCGACAACACCTTCGCCTCGCCCTACCTCCAGCAGCCGCTGTCCCTCGGCGCGGACGTCATCGTGCACTCCACCACCAAGTACATGGGCGGCCACTCCGACGTCGTCGGCGGCGCCCTCGTCGTCAGCGACCCGGAGCTGGCCGAGGAGCTGGCGTTCCACCAGAACGCCATGGGCGCGGTCTCCGGCCCCTTCGACGCCTGGCTCGTGCTGCGCGGCATCAAGACCCTCGCCGTCCGCATGGACCGGCACACCGAGAACGCCACCAAGGTCACCGAGCTGCTGACCCGGCACCCCAAGGTCTCCCAGGTCCTCTACCCGGGCCTGCCCGAGCACCCCGGCCACGAGGTCGCCGCCAAGCAGATGAAGGCGTTCGGCGGCATGGTGTCCTTCCGCGTCAAGGGCGGCGAGGAGGCGGCGGTCGAGGTCTGCAACCGGGCGAAGCTCTTCACGCTCGGTGAATCCCTCGGCGGCGTCGAATCGCTGATCGAGCACCCCGGCCGGATGACGCACGCCTCCGTCGCGGGCTCCCTGCTGGAGGTCCCCGCCGACCTGGTCCGTCTCTCCGTCGGCATCGAGAACGGCGACGACCTGCTCGCCGACCTCACCCAGGCCCTGGGCTGACCGGCCGGCAGTACGGCGACACACCCGGGCGCCCGCCGGTGAACGGCGGGCGCCCGCACGGTCAGACGCTCACCTTCTCGTCCTCCAGCATGGTCCGGATCTGCCCCCGCAGTTCGGGGCTGTCCTCGTGACCGTGGACGGACACGGCGTGCTCGCTCGCGGCGCGGACGACCTCGTCCTCCTCACCGGAGATGGCGAGCGAGCAGTTCGTCTCGCTCGGGTACTTGCGGCAGTCGGCGATCTTCCTGGTCATGACGGCCTCCTAGGCTCGTACGACGACCCGCTCTTCCAGGGTAGGCCGGTTCCACCGGCGCTCCAACGGCCTCACCACCCCTCCAGCGGCGGTGTCACCTCCGCAGGCTCCGGAAGCCACGGCTGCTCGACCCCCGCCCACACCAGGAACGCGGCGAACACCGTCCCCGCCAGCCACCAGGCCGTACGCCGCACCCCTCGGCGCAGCCGCAGCAGCCGGGCCCCGCGCCGCGCGGCCCGGTCCGCCAGACCGGCCGGCACCGGCGGATGCGGCCCTTCCAGCATCCGCCGGACCTCGTCCGCCTTGCGGTCCCGGCCCCTGATCACGGCGTCACCCCGGGGAGGTAGTTCCTGCACCGGCTCCCGATCACGGCGTCACCCCCGAGGCAAGGGCCGAACCGGCCGCGGGGCGCCGGGGCCCCGCGGAGCGCATCGCCGCTATCGAGCGGTCGCAGACCGCCCGTATCCGGTCCGCCGGAAGCCCCAGCAGCGCCGCCGTCTGGTCCTCGCCGACCTCCTCGTACAGCCGCAGCACCAGCACCAGCCGCTCCAGCGGGGCGAGCCGCCCCAGCACCCCGCCGAGCGGATGCCGGTGACGCCACGCCTCCCGGGCGAACCGGACCGCGAGCTCCTGGCGGGTGCGGTCGTACGGGTCCTCGCCGCGCAGCCGGTCCCACTCCGCGTACGTACGTGCCAGGGCCGCGCAGAGCAGCCGTTCGGCCCGTACGTTGGCGCCCGCCGGTGCGGTCGGCTCGGCGGTGAGCAGGGTCGCCGTGTGCAGCAGGCGTCCGCCCGCGCCCGCCACGAAGGCCTCGAACTCCTGGGCGCGGAGCCGGTCCCGGTGGGTCTGCCGCTCTCGCATGGAGTTCATCCGAGCCCCGGTGCGGCCATGGGGTCAAGAGGCCGGACGCGGCCGGTGCCCCGGGACGTACGCGGGTGTCAGTCGCTCTGCGGCGGCTGGTGCGCGGCCTGCCGGGCGGCCAGTGATCCGTTGAACCGGGTGAGCAGCGCGCAGAAGGTGTCCCGCTCCTCCTGCGTCCAGCCGTCCGTCACCTGCGACATCAGCTCGCGCCGCGAGGCGCGGACCTCGTCCAGGCGGGCCTGGCCGCGCGGGGAGAGCTGGAGCACGACGGCCCGGCCGTCCTCCGGGTGCGAGGTCCGCTTGACCAGCCCGGTGTCGACGAGCGGGGCGACCTGACGGGTCACGGTGGAGGAGTCGATCCCCATGCCCGCGGCGAGCGCCTTGACGCCCATCGGGCCTTCCTTGTCCAGCCGGTTCAGCAGCAGGTACGCCGCCCGGTCCATCGAGTTGCGGACCTGGCCGACACCGCCGAGGCGGGTCTGCTCGGCACGGCGGGCGAAGACCGCCACCTGGTGCTGGAGGGAGTCCAGCAGGCGGTCGGGACCCGGGTGTTCGGGGGCGGCGCCCCCGGAAGGAGACGCAGCAGTCGTCATGTCCTGAGGGGGCATGGCCGGGGGCTCTCTTCGTGCGGTGTCGGATGGGTGGGGGACAGAGTACGCGGCCCCGGGGCAACGCGTACCAGTGCCGCACAAACCTGCGGACACCACCGCAGGCCGCCATGAGACAAGTCTGCCGCGACCGCTCCGAGCTGCAAGACTTGCGGGTATGACGTTCCGCGCGACCGCCCGACACCCGGCCCTGATCCTCGACGATGTCCGGGGCGCGCAGAAAATGCTGTCCGGGGTGGCCAGGGTGACCGCCCTGGAGGGCAGCCGGCACCTGACCGAGCTGGTCGGCGCCCCCGTCCACCTCAAGTGCGAGAACCTCCAGCGCACCGGCTCCTTCAAACTGCGCGGCGCGTACGTGCGTATCTCCGGCCTCACCCCGGTGGAGCGGGCGGCCGGGGTGGTCGCCGCCAGCGCCGGGAACCACGCCCAGGGCGTCGCGCTCGCCTCCACGCTCCTCGGCGTCCGGTCCACGGTCTTCATGCCCGTCGGCGCCCCCCTGCCCAAGGTCGCCGCGACCCAGGAGTACGGGGCCGAGGTGCGGCTGCACGGCCAGGTCGTCGACGAGACACTGGCCGCCGCGCAGCGGTACGCGGAGGAGACCGGCGCGGTCTTCATCCACCCCTTCGACCACCCCGACATCATCGCGGGCCAGGGCACCGTCGGGCTGGAGATCCTGGAGCAGTGCCCGGAGGTCCGCACGATCGTCGTCGGCATCGGCGGCGGCGGTCTCGCGGCCGGTATCGCCGTCGCGGTGAAGGCGCTGCGCCCCGACATCCGGATCGTCGGCGTCCAGGCCGAGGGCGCCGCCGCCTACCCGCCCTCCCTGGCCGCAGGCCACCCGGTCTCCCTCGACGACCCGGTCACCATGGCCGACGGGATCAAGGTGGGGCGCCCGGGGGACGTTCCGTTCGCGGTGATCGAGGAGCTGGTCGACGAGGTCCGCACCGTCACCGAGAACGAGCTCTCCAGCGCGCTGCTGCTCTGCCTGGAGCGGGCCAAGCTGGTGGTGGAACCGGCCGGGGCGAGCCCGGTGGCCGCGCTGCTCAGCGACCCGAAGGCGTTCCGGGGACCGGTGGTGGCGGTGCTGTCGGGCGGCAACGTGGACCCGCTGCTCATGCAGCGCGTCCTGCGCCACGGGATGTCCGCAGCGGGCCGCTACCTCAGCCTGCGGCTGCGGCTCACCGACCGGCCGGGGGCGCTGGCCACCCTGCTGGCGGCACTGACCGTCGCCGACGCCAACGTGCTCGATATCGGCCATGTGCGCACCGACCCGCGCCTCGGGCTGACCGAGGTGGAGGTCGACCTCCATCTGGAGACCAAGGGCCCCCGCCACTGCGAAGAGGTCGAAGCGGCACTGCGCCGGGACGGCTACCGGGTCATCGGCTGAGCGCCCGGTTCCCGCCGGTTGGCCGGATCCCGTTATTCACCGCGCGGTGAGGCCCGGCGAATCCTAGGATCGCTGACGAACCACGTACGTGTACGTCATCCGCGAGCGACGGGGGAGTTCGTCCATGCCAGGTGCCATCCATGCCGAAGGTCTGGTCAAGACCTTCGGTGACGTACGAGCCCTGGACGGAGTCGACCTCGATGTGCCCGAGGGCACCGTCCTCGGGCTGCTCGGCCCCAACGGCGCCGGCAAGACGACCGCCGTACGGGTCCTGACCACCCTCCTGCGCCCCGACAGCGGCAGCGCGTTCGTGGCCGGGATCGACGTGCTGAAGAAGCCCAACGAGGTACGCCGCTCGATCGGGCTCTCCGGACAGTTCGCCGCGGTCGACGAGTATCTGACCGGCCGGGAGAACCTCCAGATGGTCGGGCAGCTCTACCAGATGAGCTCCCGCGACGCGAAGGCCCGGGCGGGCGTCCTGCTGGAGCGGTTCAACCTCGCCGACGCCGCCGACCGTACCGCCAAGACGTACTCCGGCGGCATGCGCCGCCGGCTCGACCTCGCGGCCGCCCTGGTCGTCTCGCCGCCCGTCATGTTCATGGACGAGCCGACGACCGGTCTCGACCCGCGCAACCGGCAGCAGCTGTGGGACGTCATCGAGGACCTGGTGGCGGGCGGTACGACACTGCTGCTGACCACGCAGTACCTGGAGGAGGCCGACCGCCTCGCCCACGACATCTGCGTCATCGACCACGGCAAGGTCATCGCCCGCGGCACCTCCGACGAGCTCAAGGCCCGCACCGGCGGCGAGCGCGTCGAGGTCGTCGTGCACCGCCCCGACGAGATCGAGCCCGCCCGCTCGGTGCTGACCACCCTGGGGAAGGGCGAGGTCACCGTCGCTCGGCTCTCCCGCAAGCTGACCGTCCCGGTGAGCGGCGGGGCCAAGCTGCTCGCCGAGATCATCCGCGAGCTCGACGGCAGCGGCGTGGAGATCGACGACATCGCCCTGCGCCGCCCCACCCTGGACGACGTCTTCCTCTCGCTCACCGGCCACGCCGCCGAGGCGAACGAGCACGGGGACCCCGAAGAGAAGGAGGAGACCCCGTGAGCGTCACCACCAAGGACGCCCCCGTCCTGGCCCCCCGCCCGTCCGGCGGCGTCATGCAGTCGGTCAGGGACTCACTCGTCGTCGCCAAGCGGAACCTGATCCGCATGACCCGGATCCCCGAGATGGTGATCTTCGGGCTGATCCAGCCGATCATGTTCGTGGTGCTCTTCACGTACGTCTTCGGCGGCTCGATCAGCATCGGCGGCTCGACCGACCCGCAGCTGTACAAGGAGTTCCTGATGGCGGGCATCTTCGCCCAGACCGTCACCTTCGCCACCGCGGGCGCCGGCGCGGGCATCGCCGACGACATGCACAAGGGGCTCATCGACCGCTTCCGGTCGCTCCCCATGGCCCGGGGAGCCGTCCTCACCGGGCGGACGCTCGCCGACCTCGTCCAGACCACCCTCACCCTCGTGGTGCTCGCGGGGGTCGCCCTGATCGTCGGCTGGCGCACCCACGAGAACATCGGCAAGGTGCTCTGCGGCTTCCTGCTGCTGCTCCTGCTGGGCTACGCCTTCTCCTGGATCGGCGCCCTGATCGGCCTGTCCGTGCGGACCCCGGAGGCGGCGACCTCCGGCGGGCTGATCTGGCTGTTCCCGCTGACGTTCATCTCGAACGCCTTCGTGCCGGTCACCGGCATGCCGACGTTCCTGCAGCACGTCGCCGAGTGGAACCCCTTCAGCGCCACGGTGGCGGGCGCCCGTGAACTCTTCGGGAACACCATGCCGGGCGTGCCGAAGTCGGTCACCGGGGCGTGGCCGATGGAGCACCCGGTCATCGCCTCGGTCATCTGGTCGATCCTGATCATCGTGGTCTTCCGGAGCCTGGCGGTCCGCAAGTACCGCTCGGCGACCGTCTGAGACCTGGGACCGACAAACGACGCGGGAGCCCCGGCCTGCCAAGGCCGGGGCTCCCGCGTCGTTCCGTCGTGGTGGGCCGGGTGTCAGCCCGTGTACGGCTTCGCCGCCAGGATCTTCACCGTGGCAGTCTTGCCGTTCGGCAGCTCGTACTCGGCGTTCTCGCCGGTGCGCTTGCCGTGCACGCCGATACCGAGCGGGGACTGCGGGGAGTACGTCTCGATGTCCGCGCTGGCGTACTCGCGGGAGGCGAGCAGGAACGTCGTCGTGTCGTCCTCGTCGCCGTCGAAGGCGATCGTCACGACCATGCCGGGCTCGACCACGCCGTCGTCGGCCGGCGCCTCGCCGACCTTCGCGTGCTCCAGGAGCTGGGTGAGCTGGCGCACCCGCAGCTCCATCTTGCCCTGCTCCTCCTTGGCCGCGTGGTACCCGCCGTTCTCCCGGAGGTCACCCTCCTCACGGGCCGCCGCGATCTTGACGGCGATCTCCGTGCGCGCGGGACCAGACAGGTACTCCAGCTCGGCCCTGAGCTGGTTGTACGCCTCCTGCGTGAGCCAGGTGACGTTTTCGCTGGTCTGGGTCACAGGTGCTCCTCGTCGGTGCTGGGAATACAAAGCATCGCCCTACCCAGAAGCATGTGCTTCCACGGGTGGGCGAAACCACGAGCCTAACAATTCCGCAGGAAAAGGGGGAGAAGGTAAACCGTCACACGTCCGGGTGGACTGCTCCACCGGCGGAAGGCGCAGGTCAGGCGGGGTGCATCAGATCCGGCACCCCGGGCAGTTCAGCGGGCCGTAGAGCTGTCCGCGGTACAGCCCGTGAGCTCGACCGCGGTCGCCAGCGCCCGCGTCCGCATCACCACGAGCTCGTCGATCCGGTCGGCGCCGGGCGCGAAGCGGGTCTCCTTGCGGCCGACCTCGCTGCCGTCCTTGCTCAGGGCCCGTACGGTGCAGTAGCCGTCGGCCTCGGAGTCCTTGCGCACTTCGAGGTGGGCCTCGGTCCGCACGTCGGAGACGATGTCGAACTTGATCAGCTCGGCGCTGATGCCCTCGCCGGTCACGTAGCCGTAGCCGATCCAGCCGACCACGCCGAGCAGCGCGACGCCCAGCACCGAACCGACGATCTTCAGCTTGCGGTCCGCGCGCTGATCATCGGTCCTGCCGTACCGCCCCTCGGGCGTGGCTTCACGAACCGCCGTCATGATCTTTCCCTCCGGTCCGGGCAACGAGGAATTTTCCACCTCCCCGTTCGGTCACTATAGAAGTCGCCCGTGCGTCATCCGACCGCGCCCCACATCGCGACCACATCACTGAGGATCGAGCTTTGACTGAGCAGCTGCGACTGATGGCCGTTCACGCCCACCCCGACGACGAGTCGAGCAAGGGCGCGGCCACCATGGCCAAGTACGTGTCCGAGGGGGTGGACGTGCTGGTCGTGACCTGCACGGGAGGCGAGCGCGGCTCCATCCTCAACCCGAAGCTCCAGGGCGACGCGTACATCGAGAAGAACATCCACGAGGTGCGCAAGAAGGAGATGGACGAGGCCAGGGAGATCCTGGGCGTCCAGCAGGAGTGGCTCGGCTTCGTCGACTCCGGGCTCCCCGAGGGCGACCCGCTGCCGCCACTGCCCGAGGGCTGCTTCGCGCTGGAGGACCCCCAGGTCGCGGCCGGGCGCCTGGTGGCGAAGATCCGCGCCTTCCGGCCCCAGGTCATCACCACGTACGACGAGAACGGCGGCTACCCGCACCCCGACCACATCATGACGCACACGATCTCGATGATCGCGTTCGACGGTGCGGCGGACGCGGAGGCGTTCCCGGAGGCGGAGTTCGGCCCGGTGTGGGAGCCGCGGAAGCTCTACTACAACCAGGGCTTCAACCGGCCGCGCACCGTCGCGCTGCACGAGGCGCTGCTCGCCCGCGGCCTGGAGTCGCCGTACGGGGAGTGGCTGGAGCGCTGGAAGGAGTTCGAGCGCGTCGAACGCACGCTGACCACGCACGTTCCCTGCGACGAGTTCTTCGAGATCCGTGACAAGGCGCTGATCGCGCACGCCACGCAGATCGATCCGGAGGGCGGCTGGTTCCGGGTTCCGATGGACGTCCAGCGCGAGGTCTGGCCGACCGAGGAGTACGAGCTGGCGAAGTCTCTCGTCGATACCTCCCTCCCCGAGAGCGACCTCTTCGCGGGCATCCGCGACAATGCCTGATATGTACGCGACCCAGGCACTGACGCACGTCGTCCCGCTCGCCGCCGAGCTCGACAAGAACAAGGTCACCCCCGGCGTTCTCGGCTTCCTCGTCTTCGCGGCCCTCGCCGTCGGCGTGTGGCAGCTGATGAAGTCGATGAACCGGCACATGGGGCGGGTCGACTTCGAGGAGGCCCCGGACCCGGCCGCCCCCGAGGCGGCCCGGAGCGGGGCCCCCGGGGCGAACGCCGAGAAGTAGGCCCGGGCCCCGGGGCCCGGGCTCCGTCCTGGGACGCCGGACGGGCCGACCGGCCCTGTCCGAGGGGAACCGGCCGGAGCCTCCGCCACGGCGGGGGCGCGGCCGGTCCTCCGTACCGCGAACGTGACCGCGAACGTGCCGTCAGCGAGCGCCCCCGCCCGCGATCCACTCCGCCAGGGCGAGCAGGGTGGACTCCGCGCTCCGCGCCATGTGGTCCCGCAGCGCATGGAGGTCCCCGGGTGTGTCGCCCAGGACCGGGTCGGTACGCAGCAGCCGCCAGGTCTGCTCGACGACGCTGCCGGTGCCCTGCTCATGGAGGCGCCACTCCCAGCGCACGATGCCGTCCTCGGCGCCGCCGACGACGAAGGCGAACGCGGAACCCGGATCGGCTCGCACCACCTCGGAACGGGTGACCCATTCACGCCCGTCCCGGCGGTTGCGGCCATGGAACCGCGCGCCGACCCAGGGGCCGTCCCCCGGCTCGCAGCTCACCGCACTGGCGCTCGGGCTCCACAGTTCGATCAGTGAGACATCACTGATCAGGCGGTAGACGGAGTCCGGCGCCAAGGCGACCCAGCACCGCCTGGAGAAGGCGAAGGGCGTCGGATCGAGCCCGGCCGGCGGCTGCCGCGCGACGGGGGCGGTGCTCTCGGACGTGGTGGCGCTCATGGGTGCTCCGTACGTTGTCGAGGAGATACGCGGCCCATCCTGGGGACCGGTACGGGGAGCAGCCACACCCTGTGGATCCGCACCCCGGCAGGGTGGGGCACGAGCCGGCAGCGCTCCGCATACTCGGTCCCATGACCAAGCACGGGCAGCTCGCCGACTTCCTCCAGGCACGCCGTGGCCTGCTGCGTCCCGAGGACATCGGGTTGCGGACCTACGGTGAGCGGCGCCGGGTGCCGGGGCTGCGACGGGAGGAGCTGGCGATGCTCGCGGGCATCAGCGCGCCCTACTACGCCCGGCTGGAGCAGGGCCAGTCGCGCAACGCCTCGCGCGAGGTACTCGACGCCATCGCGACCGCTCTGCGTCTGGACGAGTCCGAGCGGGCCCATCTGCACGAGCTCGCCCGTGCACCGAAGCGGGGCAGAGCCACCCCCCGTCCCCGCCCCGAGCACCTCACCCCGGCCACCGGCGCGTTGCTGGCAGCTCTCGAAGGCACCCCCGCCATCGTCGTCGGCCGCCGTAGTGACGTACTGGCCTGGAACACCCAGGGGCACGCGTTGTTCGCGGGTCATCTCGACCGGGACGGCCCCGACCAACCGGGCCGCCGGCCGAACATGGCCAGGTCGGTGTTCCTCGACGCCCACACCCGTGACCTCTACGTCGACTGGCCCGCCAAGGCCAGGGCCGTGGTCGGGAACCTGCGCCTGACCGCCGGCCGGTACCCGGACGATCCCCTGCTGGCCGGACTCGTCGGCGAACTGACCATGCGCAGCCCGGAGTTCGCCACCATGTGGGCGGATCACCGGATCCTGGCCTGCGATGTCGCCGACTACGCGATGCACCACCCCACGGTCGGACCCCTGACCGTCACGCAGCAGACCCTCCAGAGCCCGCAAGGAGACGGACCCGCTCTGGTGGTCGCCACGGCGGCCGCGGGCTCTCCCTCGGCGGCCGCCTTGAAGCTCCTCGCCCACGCCGGCGAGGCGGCCCGGCCGCCCCGGGGCGCCGAACCCCGCCCCACCTGACCCGAGAACGAACCCCGCCCACCTGACCCGAGAAGCAGACCCCACGGTCCTCTTCCATGGCCGGAAATGCCCGAACCACGGGCAGACACCGCCGTGTTCAGCCTCCATCTGCCGGTTTCCGAACCCCTCGGCACCCACCCTGGCTGCAGCATGCCCGCACGCCTGAGAACAGTGAAGGAACCCATGTCGCCCATGTCCCAGCGCAGCAGCATCGTCGCGACCGTCGCGGCCTCGGTCGCGGCGGCCCTCGCCGTGGCCCTCCCGGCCGACGCCACCCCGGCGGACCCGAAGCCCCTCAGCGACGTCCGGATCGCGTCCCACTTCGACCTGACCGCGGGCCAGATGCCGGAGAACATCGCCCTGCTCCCCGACGGCTCGGCGCACGTCACCTTCGCCGCAGGCCGCCAGATCGCCCGGATCACGCCTCGCGGCACCACCCGCATCCTGGCGACCCTGCCCGCGCCCGCCGACGCCGGGGTCAAGACCCCCGTCCTCGGCTTCCCCATGACCACCGGGATCGTCCACGCCCCCGGCGGTGCCACGTACGTGCTGTACGCGACCGGTGCCGCCGACCTGACGGGCCTGTGGCGGCTGTCCCCGGGCCGGGCCCCCAGGCGCATCGCCGCGCTGCCCCCGGACGGCGTGCCCAACGGACTGGCCCTCGACCGGCACAGCGAGCGGCTCTACATCACCGACTCGGTGCTCGGCACCGTATGGACCGTTCCGCTCTCCGGGGGCCGGCCCACCGCGTGGGCGACCGCACCCGAGCTCGCCCCGGCCGGCTTCCTCGGAGTCAACGGCGCGAAGGTGCACGACGGCGCCCTGTGGGTGACCAACCTCGACAAGGGCACCCTCCTGCGCATCCCGATCCGGCACGGGAACCGGGCGGGAGCGCCGCAGGTGAAGGCGACAGGCCTGGCCGGTATCGACGACTTCGCCTTCACCGGCCGGGGCGACGAGGTGCTCGCCACCCTCAACGCCCCCAACAAGGTCGTACGCATCCGGCCCGACGGCACCGGCACCACCGTGCTGGACGCCGGGGACGGACTCCAGAACCCCACCTCCGTCGCCGTGCGGGGCAGGGAGGTGTACGTCCTCAGCGCCGCCTACACCACGGCTGAGGACCCCAACCTCCTGCGCGCCCGGCTGCGCGGCGGCCGCCGGGGGTGAACCCGGCACGGTGAGGGCCGGGGCGTACGGTCACGGGCGGGACGCCTCCAGGGGCACACCCATGACCTCGCGGGAGTGGCGGGTCGGGATCAGGCCGAGCCGCCACGCCTGCCAGCCGTCCTCCAGGTCCACACCCCGGTTCAGGACCACCGCGTACGCCTCCGCGCACCGCTCCAGCCTGCTGTCCCGGGCCGGGTGGTGCTCGGCGGCCAGCTCCGCCAGCTCCTGCTGCGCCACCACCGTGCCCACCTCGCTGCCGCCCGGCGAGGCGTACGGCAGCAGCGTGCACCGCAGGAACCGGGCCCAGTCGCGCCCGCGCTCGTCCCCGTAGGAGGCGAACAGCTCCACCGCCTCGCCGCACAGCGCGAGCGCCTGGGCCGCACGGCTGTTGCCCGCGTCGATCAGCGCCAGCTCCAGGCAGGCCCACGCCTCCCCGTGCGCCACCCCGATCCGCCGGAAGTCGGCCCGGGCATCCATCAGGAGCTGCCGGGCGAACCCCGAATTGCGCAGGTTCCCCGTCTGCGCGGCCCGCTGGTCGCGGGTCACCCGGCCCGAGTGGTGGCGGGCGCAGGCCAGCCCGTACACGTCCCGCATCCGGGAGAACATCGTCCGGGCCCGCTCCAGCTCCCGTACCGCCTCGACGGTGTCGCCGTCCTCCTCCAGCGCCTGGCCCAGGTAGTACAGCGTCCACGCCTCACCGCGCGCGTCCTCGTTGTCCCGGTGCCGGGCCAGCGCGTCGCGGAGCTGCTCCAGCGCGGGCTCCGGGTCGCCGTCCAGGAGCCGGGCCCGGGCCAGCTGGGTGATCGCCCACGCCTCGCCGCGGCCGTCGCGGGTGCGCCCGTACAGCTCCAGGGCGGTGGACAGGGCCTCCTCGGCCGCCGCCACCTCGCCCGTACGGAGGCGGACCTGGCCGAGCTGGAACCGCGTCCACGCCTCCCCGTGCAGCGACTCGCCCTCCCGGTGCAGGGTGAGCGCGGTGTCCAGCAGGGCGAGGGCGCGGCCCAGGTTGCCCCGGTCGCGTTCGACGGCCGCCAGGGCGTGCAGGGTCCAGGCGCGGTCCTCGGCCTGCGACTCGGAGGCCTGGAGCTCCAGCGCCTCACCGAGCCGGGCGGCGGCCTCCGTCAGGTTGCCCTGGTGGTGCAGGGTGATACCGAGGGAGCAGAGGGCGAGGGCCGCCCCCGAGTCGTTGTGCGCCTCCCGGTAGAGGCCGACCACCGAGGAGAGCGTGGTGCGGGCCTTGTCCAGCTCGCCGAGCTGCCGGGCCGCGATCCCCGTACGCCACTGCACGGACCGCTCCAGCAGGCCCTGGTCGACGGAGCGGGTCAGCTCGCTGATCTCGCCCAGGCGGTAGAGGTCGCCGCGCAGCAGGCAGTAGTCGCAGAGCGCGCCCAGGAGGTTCAGGACCGTGCCCTGGTCGACGCCCTCGGTGTGGCGCAGGGCCGAGGTGATGAAGCTGGACTCGTCGTCCAGCCAGCGCAGCGCCGAGTCCAGCGAACCGAAGCCGTGCGAGCCGAACTGTCCGGCCCTGGTCGACATCTTCCCGTCGACCATGCGGATCACCGCGTCGGCCAGTTCCGCGTAGTTCGTCAGCAGCCGCTCATGGGCGGCGGCCCGCTCGGCCGGCTCCTCCTCGTCGAGCAACCGGGCCAGTGCGAAGCCCCGGACGAGGTCGTGGAGCCGGTAGCGCGATCCCCGTACGTGGGTGAGCAGCCCGGCCCGGGTCAGCTCCGCCAGCCTCCGCCCGGCCTCCTGCTCGTCGGCCGCCAGCAGGGCCGCGGCGGCCGCCGCACCGAGGCTGGCCCGGCCCGCCAGCGCGAGCCGCCGCAGCAGCCGGCGGGCCGCCTCGCTCTGGTCGGTGTAGCGCAGCCACAGGGCCCGGTCCACGGGGGACACCGGACCGTACGCGCGCAGATCCTCCGCGAGCGCGCTCCGCGTACGGTCCCCGAGCGAGGACGCGGCCACCCGCAGCGCCAGCGGCAGCCCGCCGCACAGCTCCACGACGGCATCGGTGGCCGGGTAGTCGTACGGCCCCGCCTCCTCACCCCCGGCCACCTCGCGCAGCAGCTCCTCCGCACCCGCCGCGTCCAGCGGGCCGACCGGCAGGTGGTGCACCCAGGCCGGAACGTCCGCGGGCAGCTCCAGGGGCTCCCGGGCGGTGACGATCACCAGGCTGTCCGAGCGCTCCGGGATCAGGGTGCGGACCTGACCGGCGTCGGTCGCGTCGTCGAGCACGATGGTGACCGGGGTGCCGGTGAGGTGCTGGTGGTACAGCTCGCCGAGCCGCCGCACGTGCTGCTCGGCGGCCGAGTTGCCGTACGCGGCCGCCTGGGCGGGACCGGTGGTGCCGGGGGCTCCGGGCGTGGCTCCTGGCGTGGCTCCTTCGGGGCGGCCGGGGGCTCCCGGCGTGGCCCCGTCACGGAAGAGCAGCTGCTCGCGCGGGGCGCCCAGCCGGTTGAGCAGGTGCAGCAGGGCGTCCCGGGTCGGCAGCGGGCTCTCCCCGGCCACCTGGCCCCGCAGATCGACCACGCAGGCGCCCCGGAACTGGTCCTTGAGCGCGTGCGCCGCCCGCACCGCGAGCGTGGTGCGCCCGGAGCCCGGCTCGCCGTGCAGCACGACGACGGTGGGCCGGGTCTGCGTGGCGGCGCGGGCGGCGTGCACCCACTGGGCGATCCGGTCCAGTTCGGCCCGCCGCCCGGTGAACGGCCCCTCGGCGTCGGGCAGATGCCCGAAGGACTGCTCCAGCACGACCCGCGTCCGGGCCACCGCACTGCGGTCACCGCCGCGCAACTGCCGTACCACCGGGGCGGTCCGCTTCTTGGCGGCGCGGGTGGCGGGGGTCAGCATCCGCTGCTGGTCCAGGTACGGGCGGATGCCCCGTACCTCCAGCGCGGTCAGCCACTGGAGGCGCAACTGCTCGGCCCCGCCCGGCTGTCCGGCCGCACCGGCGCGGCGATGGGCCGCGGGCCAGTGCGAGGCCATTGCCTTCGCCACGGTCGTCGCGGCGCCGGCCACCGCGACGACCGCGCCCGCGCCGAGGGCGGGGCCGGTGGCCGTACCGAACGCCAGGTCCGCCCCGAACGCGGCGACGGCGGCAACTCACGTCACCAGAAGGGGCGTTCCCAGAGTCTCCATCGTGAGCCGCTCCGACAGCGGCCGCTCGCCCGCCGCCGCAGCGTCGAGCGCCTGCGTGTACGCGGCGTACTCCTCGCCCGCCCCCGCCGCGATGGTGTCGAGCGCTGCCCGCGCCCGCGCCATCAGCACGCCGGGGTCCGTCCGGCCACCCGTGCGGCGCGCCTCCTCCTCCACGGCGCGCACCAACAGCCTTTCGGCCTCCGCCCGATGGCTGTCCCGCATATGTGTCCCCCTCCGAAAGCTGCCTCTGAAGCCGCTTGAAGCCCTCTGATGCCCTCTGAAGCCGAGGGCCGGTGCCCCGGCATCAGGGCCAAGTGTCCTGCGTACGAGGCTTCGACGCGAGAGCCACTGTGCAAGGGGACGGTCAAGGAAGGGGGTGCGGGCTCACCCGGCCATGTCGCCGCCGCCCGGCAACGGCAGCCCGACAGCGGCGAGGGCATTGGCCAGGATGCGGGTCAGCCGGTTGTGCCGCTTGGAGGCGCTCGGGCTCACGACGACCATCCCGTCCACGATCTCGATGCCGGCACACTGCTCCTCGGTCCAGGAGTCGTACTGCTCCGCGCTGATCTGCGTATGCATCCATGCGGGCGCCACCATCTCGGCGGTCATGGTCCACCTCCTTCGAGGAGCCTCAGCAGGTCCGGCGCTGCTGCGCTCAGCCTACTGTTCCGAGGTGTCGGGGCGCCCGACACGGACGAACGCCGAGAGAGGTTCGACGTCGACCCCGAGAGGGAGGAGCCGTCCACCACGTGATGGCTCACCAGTGCAATTCGGCCAAGCGGGGCGGGCTCGTGAGGGTTTCGCCGGTCGCGCCAAGTGCTGTGAGAGGCTGGGCTGCATGAACCGGCTGGCTGGTGTGACCTCGCCTTATCTGCTTCAGCATGCTGACAATCCCGTCGACTGGTGGCCCTGGGGAGCGGACGCCTTCGAGGAGGCGAAGCGGCGCGATGTGCCCGTTCTGTTGTCGGTCGGCTACTCGGCGTGTCACTGGTGCCACGTCATGGCCCACGAGTCCTTCGAGGACGAGACCGTCGCGGCCTACCTCAACGGGCACTTCGTCGCCGTGAAGGTCGACCGTGAGGAGCGGCCCGACGTCGACGCCGTCTACATGGAGGCCGTCCAGGCGGCCACCGGGCACGGTGGGTGGCCGATGACCGTCTTCCTCACGCCGGACGCCGAACCCTTCTACTTCGGGACCTACTTCCCGCCCGAGCCCCGGCACGGGTCGCCCTCCTTCCAGCAGGTGCTCGAAGGGGTGAGTGCCGCGTGGAGCGACCGGCGTGAGGAGGTCGCCGAGGTCGCCGAGCGGATCGTCGCCGATCTGGCGGGGCGGTCGCTGGCCCACGGGGGTGAGGGGGTGCCGGGGGAGCCGGAGATCGCGCAGGCGCTGCTGGGGCTGACGCGGGAGTACGACGAGCAGCACGGCGGGTTCGGGGGTGCGCCCAAGTTCCCGCCGTCCATGGCTGTGGAGTTCCTGCTGCGGCATTACGCCCGTACGGGGTCCGAGGGGGCGCTCCAGATGGCCGCCGACACCTGTTCGGCGATGGCCCGGGGCGGGATCTACGACCAGCTCGGCGGCGGGTTCGCGCGCTACTCCGTGGACCGGGAATGGGTCGTTCCGCACTTCGAGAAGATGCTGTACGACAACGCGCTCCTCTGCCGCGTGTACGCCCATCTCTGGCGCACCACCGGGTCCGCCGAAGCCCGCCGGGTGGCCCTGGAGACCGCCGACTTCATGGTCCGCGAGCTCCGCACCGCCGAGGGCGGCTTCGCCTCCGCGCTCGACGCCGACAGCGAGGACGCCGACGGCAAGCACGTCGAGGGCGCCTTCTACGTGTGGACGCCCGCGCAGCTGCGTGAGGTGCTCGGTGAGGAGGACGGGGCCTTCGCCGCCGCTTACTTCGGTGTGACGGAGGAGGGGACCTTCGAGGAGGGGGCCTCCGTTCTCCAGCTCTCCGGTGAGGCGCGGCCCGTGGACGCGGGGCGCGTCGCGGACGTACGGGCCCGGCTGCTGGCGGCCCGTGAGGAGCGGCCGCGTCCGGGGCGGGACGACAAGGTGGTCGCCGCCTGGAACGGGCTGGCCATCGCCGCGCTCGCCGAGACCGGGGCCTACTTCGACCGGCCCGACCTCGTCGAGCGCGCCACCGAGGCCGCCGATCTGCTGGTCCGGGTCCACCTCGGCGAGGTGGCCCGGCTGACCCGTACCTCCAAGGACGGGCGCGCGGGCTCCAACGCCGGGGTGCTGGAGGACTACGGCGATGTCGCCGAGGGGTTCCTCGCGCTGGCGGCGGTGACGGGAGAGGGGGCCTGGCTGGAGTTCGCCGGGTTCCTGCTCGACATCGTGCTGGAGCAGTTCACCGGCGAGGGCGGGCAGCTCTACGACACCGCCCACGACGCCGAGAAGCTGATCCGCCGACCGCAGGATCCGACGGACAGCGCCACTCCGGCCGGGTGGACGGCGGCGGCGGGCGCCCTGCTCTCGTACGCCGCGTACACCGGGTCCGAGGCCCACCGAACCGCCGCCGAAGGTGCGCTCGGGGTCGTCAAGGCGCTGGCCCCGCGCGCGCCCCGGTTCATCGGCTGGGGATTGGCCGTGGCCGAAGCGCTGCTGGACGGGCCCCGCGAGGTGGCCGTCGCCGGGCCGGTCGGCGGTGAGCTGCACCGTACGGCGCTGCTGGGCCGGGCGCCGGGTGCGGTCGTCGCGGCGGGTGAGGGGCCGGGTGCGGGGGCCGAGTTCCCGCTGCTGGTGGACCGGCCGCTGGTGGGCGGGGAGCCGACCGCGTACGTCTGCCGGCATTTCGTCTGTGACGCGCCGACCACGGATGCGGGCGAGCTGGCGGTGAAGCTGGGCGGCTGAGAGCCGTACACAGAGGTGAGGGGCCGGTCGCTGCGTGCGGCCGGCCCCTCACCCGTAACGCCTGAATGTCTATCCGTGCTGGTACGCCACCAGCGAGATGCCCACGTAGTGCGCCACGAACGCCGCCAGCGTCAGCGAGTGGAAGACCTCGTGGAAGCCGAACCAGCGCGGCGACGGGTTAGGCCGCTTGATCCCGTAGATCACGCCGCCCGCGCTGTAGAGCAGCCCGCCGACGATGACGAGGACCAGGACCGCGATACCGCCCGTCCGCATGAAGTCGGGCAGGAAGAAGACCGCCGCCCAGCCCATCGCGATGTAGCACGGTGTGTAGAGCCAGCGCGGGGCGCCGACCCAGAAGACCCGGAAGGCGATGCCCGCCGCGGCGGCCGCCCAGACCGCCCAGAGCAGGGGCCGTCCGGTGGATTCGGGCAGGAGAAGCAGGGTCAGCGGGGTATAGGTCCCCGCGATGATCAGGAAGATGTTGGCGTGGTCCAGCCGGCGGAGCACCGCCTCCCCGCGCGGGCCCCAGGTGCCGCGGTGGTAGACCGCGCTCACGCCGAAGAGCAGGCAGGCCGTCGCGATGTAGATGGCGCACGCGATCCGGCCGCGGGTGCTGTCGGTGAGGGCGATCAGGGTGATTCCGGCGATCAGCACCGCGGGGAACATGCCGGCGTGCAGCCAGCCGCGCATCCGGGGCTTGACGGGAACGGGGTCGAGTTCGACGGGTCCGGTCGTCGGCTCGGCAGGTCCTGTGGTCGCGGCGGCAGCGGCGGCGTCAGTCATATCCGCATGCTACCTACGCAACCGTAGGTAACGAATATGAGTGGCGATGCTCACGTGTGCGGCCCCCTGGACATATGGGCGAAACGGTCGGATGATCAAATGAGTGCGGTCGGCACCGGATGAGCGCCAGGGGATCGAAGGGTACGAAGCATCCGGGTCGCAGCCCCCACGGGGCACCTGACAACACACCCCCTCATCAAGGAGCGATCGTGGCGCGCGACATCGCGGCTCCCCTCACTGTCCCCACCCACCACCAGGAGCTGGTCTCCTGGGTCGACGAGATCGCAGCCATCACCCAGCCCGACCGGGTGGTCTGGTGCGACGGCTCCGAGGCCGAGTACGAGCGCCTGTGCGGGGAGCTCGTCGCCAAGGGCACGTTCACCAAGCTGGACGAGATCAAGCGGCCGAACTCGTACTACGCCGCGTCCGACCCGAGCGATGTCGCCCGCGTCGAGGACCGTACGTTCATCTGCTCCAAGGAGGAGAAGGACGCGGGTCCGACCAACCACTGGAAGGACCCCGCCGAGATGCGGGCCATCTTCACCGGGGAAGAGGGAAACAGCTTCACGGGCTCCGACGGTGTCTTCCGCGGGTCCATGCGTGGCCGCACCATGTACGTCGTGCCCTTCTGTATGGGCCCCGTCGGCTCCCCGCTCTCCGCCATCGGCGTCGAGATCACCGACTCCGCGTACGTCGCCGTCTCCATGCGCACCATGACCCGTATGGGCCAGGCGGTCCTGGACGAGCTGGGCACCGACGGCTTCTTCGTGAAGGCCGTCCACACCCTCGGCGCCCCCCTGGCCGACGGCGAGCAGGACGTCCCGTGGCCCTGCAACACCACCAAGTACATCTCGCACTTCCCCGAGGACCGCGAGATCTGGTCGTACGGCTCCGGCTACGGCGGCAACGCCCTGCTCGGCAAGAAGTGCTACGCGCTGCGCATCGCCTCCGTCATGGCCCGCGACGAGGGCTGGCTCGCCGAGCACATGCTCATCCTCAAGCTCACGCCACCGCGCGGGGAGTCGAAGTACGTGGCCGCCGCCTTCCCGTCCGCCTGCGGCAAGACGAACCTGGCCATGCTGGAGCCGACCATCCCCGGCTGGACCGTGGAGACCATCGGCGACGACATCGCCTGGATGCGGTTCGGTGAGGACGGCCGTCTCTACGCGATCAACCCGGAGGCCGGGTTCTTCGGCGTCGCGCCCGGCACCGGCGAGCACACCAACGCCAACGCCATGAAGACCATGTGGGGCAACTCCGTCTTCACCAACGTGGCGCTGACGGACGACGGTGATGTGTGGTGGGAGGGCATGACCGAGGAGGCACCCGCGCACCTCACGGACTGGAAGGGCAACGACTGGACCCCCGAGTCCGGCACGCCCGCCGCCCACCCCAACGCCCGGTTCACCGTCCCGGCCGGACAGTGCCCGATCATCGCGCCCGAGTGGGAGGACCCCAAGGGCGTGCCGATCTCCGCGATCCTCTTCGGCGGCCGCCGCGCCTCGGCCGTCCCGCTGGTAACCGAGTCCTTCGACTGGCAGCACGGTGTCTTCCTCGGAGCCAACGTCGCCTCCGAGAAGACCGCCGCCGCCGAGGGCAAGGTCGGCGAACTGCGCCGCGACCCGTTCGCCATGCTGCCGTTCTGCGGCTACAACATGGGCGACTACATGAACCACTGGGTCAAGGTCGGTGCCGACAAGGCCGATCAGTCCAAGCTCCCGAAGATCTACTACGTGAACTGGTTCCGCAAGAACGACGCGGGCAAGTTCGTCTGGCCCGGCTTCGGCGAGAACAGCCGGGTCCTGAAGTGGATCGTGGAGCGCCTGGAGGGCAAGGGTGAGGGCGTCGAGACCCCGATCGGCATCCTGCCGGCCAAGGGCGCGCTCGACACCGAGGGCCTGGACCTCTCCGAGTCCGACCTCGACTTCCTGCTCACGGTCGACAAGGAGGTCTGGCGCGAGGAGGCCTCCCTGGTCCCCGAGCACCTCAACACCTTCGGCGACCACACGCCCAAGGAGCTGTGGGACGAGTACCGCGCGCTGGTGGAGCGGCTGGGCTGAGCCCGGCACCCCTGCTGACTCCGCGGCCGGGTCCATCGGACATCCGCCCTGACCTGTGGGGCCGAACGACCCGCCGCGGTACGGGGCCTGTCGTCACCGACAGCCCCGGAGGGCCGTCCCCGACCAAGGAGACCCTCCCGGCCCCCGGAACCCCCTCACGGTTCCGGGGGCCGCCCCTTTTCCTCTTCTACGTGCCCCGGTCCTCCAGATACCGCGTATGGGTCCGCTGGCGGATCTCCTCCGCCTCCCGCAACCCCGCCACCAGCGCCTCCACCTCCCGGTGCAGCAAGGTCAGTTGCCGCCCCAGCTGCTCCTCGGGGTCCTGCTGCCCCGGCGCCATCCGGGTCCACCACCGGGTCCGTACGAAGGCGTCGACGGACTCCGGGAGGTCCCGGTGGACCGCACGGGCCAGTATGTGGATGCCCTCCGGGTCCTGCGCCAGCGCCTGCGAGACCCAGCCCGGCGCCAGCAGCCCGGCCAGCAACTCCGTTAGGGAGTCGAGCCGTTCGGCCGAGGCGGGCGGCAGCTCCACCCGGTCCAGGTACTCCCGGAGCGTCGTGAAGTCCTCCCGTAGGCCGTCCAGCTGGGACGAGGGGCCCGGGAACTCCGGCGCGGGCGGCCGGGCCGGAGGCGCGATCAGCGCGCCCGCCCCGTACAGCCCGGCGACCACCACCGGCCAGTACGTGCCCGCGAACCCCGTCAGCGTGAGGGCGAGCCCGCCGACGGCACAGGCGCTGCCGGTGAGGTTCTTCGCCGATTCGAGGTGGGCGAGCGCCCGGCCCGCCACCCCGGTCGCCGGTCTACTGGTAGCCACGGATCTCCTCGAACGCCCCGTCCAGCGAACCGGGGCCCTGCTCCTTCGTCCCGTCGAAGAGCCGGCCGCCGGTCAGGGCGGCTATCCGGTCCAGCTCGGAGCGGTCGGAGTCCCCGAAGACGATGGGGAAGACCGGGGTGGCCTGCCGGGCGGGCGGCAGGGACCGGTAGAACGCGGTGAAGTCGGCCGCCGACCGGCCGGCCGTGTTCTCGCCGTCCGTCATCAGCACGACGGAGGTGAACGCGGACTCGGTGTCCGGGCCGAGATGGTCGTAGGCGGCGGCGAGCGAGGAGTAGATCGCGGTGTCCCCTTCCGCCGTCAGCGCGGCCGTGTCCGCCCGGATCGCGGCGGGCCCGGCCTCCGGGTCGGCCGGATCGACGGTGTGGGTGCGGACCTGCTTCACCGAGGTCCCGAACGGCAGCATTGTGACCTCCTCGCGCTCCCTGAAGTCCCCGGTCAGGCCGGTGAGGGCGGACTTCAGCTGCTCCAGCCGTTTCCCCCTCATCGACCCCGAGGTGTCCAGGACGTACACGGTCCGCGAGGGGCGCCGGAGCTGGTGCTCGTAGGCGGAGAGCAGCCCGTCGGCGACCGATCGCGAGCCGGGGAAGGGCAGTTCGCGGCGGGCCTCGGGGGAGAGCGGGCCGGCGGGGCGCGCCGAGGCCACGACCGGGCGGCGCAGGGTCTGCCCGGTCATCGCGCGCTGTACGGCGGGGGAGCGGAGGTGCTCGGTCAGGGCCCGTACCGCGTCCTTGGCGGAGGGCGCCGCGGTGGCGAGGGTGGAGAGCGGATAGTCGGCGGTCACCACCCCGTCGCGGGGGCGGATCACCGTCAGCCCGGTGGAACTGTCCCGGTTGAGGGAGAGCAGCACCGACTCGTAGTTGATCAGTGCGTCCACGGTGGAGCGCCGGGAGTACGCGGAGGCCAGCCAGCCCGAGGAGCCCGACGTCAGCCGCTGGCCCGCGAAGAACTCCTTGAGCTTCGGGCTCGCCGCGCGGACATCGGCGTCGGTCAGGGCCGCCTGGGCGCCGGAGAGCCCGGACGCCACCGAGACGAGCGCGGAGAAACCGGAGTTGGAGCGCTCGGGGTCGGTCATCCCGTACGTGAGCTTCCCGGCCGCGACCGCCCGGTGGACCTGGGCCCAGGTGACCTGCTCCGGGTCCCAGCCGAGCCGCTCCACCGTCGCGGGCCGTACGCCCAGGGCGACCGGTGAGGCCATGAGCGGTGTCTCCGAGGTGACGCGGCGGGCGGCGTCCGGGTTCAGGCGCAGATAGTCGTTCGACGACAGCCACACCGCGTCGTACGCCCCGTCCGCCTTCCCCGACGCCAACTGCCCGACCGCGTCCAGGGTGCCGGTCCAGGTGGGCCGCACGGTGATCCCGGTCGCCTTCCGGGCCTCCTCCAGCAGGGGCTCCATGTCGGCGAGTTCGCTGGACGCGAGGACCCGTACCGTGCCCGCGCGCGGGCGGCCGTCGTCGGTGGACTCCCGGTCGGGGCGGGCCGGTTGGGGCGTACAGGCGGCGAGCGGGACGAGCAGGGCGGCGGCGAGCAGCGGGGCGAGCAGGCGCGGGAGTCCGCGGACCGCCCCGGCCTGCGGGCGGCGGCTCATCCGAGGCCGCCGCCCAGCGCACCGGCGCTGCGTCCGCGCTCCAACCAGGCGCTCGCCTGCTGGAGTTCGGCGGTCAGCGACTCGACGGTGGCGGCCATCGACTCCGTCGCCGCCACCTTGTACGTGTCGATGGCGTCCAGCGTCCGGTAGATCTGCTGGAACGCGGTACGCAGGGTCTCCACGCCCACCGCCGGGTCGGCCGCGATGCGCTGGATCTCGCCGCTCTGCGTGGCCAGCATCTCGGCGTTGCCCCGGATCAGCTCCTCCGTGGCCGAGCGCAGCACCTGCACCTGCTCGGTCACCCGGCGCTGGTTCTCCAGCGCCGAGGCGAGCGTCACGGCGATCCGCAGCGCGGAGACCGTGGTGGTCGCGGCCCGGTCGACGCCCTTGATCAGCTCGTCGTTGTTGCGCCGCACTACGTCCATCGCCAGGTATCCCTGGGCGCAGACGGCGAGCTGGGTCAGCAGGTCCTGGTGCTTCTGCCGGACGGGGAAGAGGACGTCGGCCCGAAGCGCGTCGGCCTGTACGGGGTCGGTGTGCCCGGTGTCCGCGATCCGCCGGGCCACGACGCCGTCCAGGGCCTCGGTGAGGACCGCGTACTCCTGGAGTCTGCCCATGGACTCCCAGAGCCGGGTGCGTTCGGTGTGCAACGCGGCATTGTCGCGGCGCAGTTCGTCCTGGCCGCTGCGGAGGGAGCCGACGATCCGGTTGAGGGTGCCCTGCGCCGAGGCGTACTTCGCGACATGGTCGCGGAGCCGGTTCGCGCCGGGCAGCCTGGCCAGAAGGCGGCGGGCCCCGCGCCCGGGGGTGTCGCCCGGGTCGAGGTCCTGGACGGTGCGCCGCAGCTCGACCAGCGACGCGCCGACCCGGGAAGGGGCGTCGCCCTCACCGGAGGCCAGTGAGCGGACGGTGCGGTCCAGCATCCGGTTGGACTGCTGGGCGGCGCTGCGGATGTCGCCCTGCCCGAGTGCGGCGATCTCGCCGATCCGGGCGGTGAACTCCGGGGAGCGGACGTCGATTCCGGCGAGGGAGCCCACGTACTCCTCGGCGCGCCGGGTCATCTCCTCGCGCACCGCGTCCTCGACCGGGACGAGACCGGCGGCCTGCTCGGTACGGACGGGGGCGACGGGCTCGGGCGGGGTGAGCACGAGCGGGACGGCGGCCGGCGCCTCGGGCTCGTGTGGGTCGGCGTCCCGCGGTCTCGCGTACTGGCGTCTGGGGTCCTGGGGCATGGCTGAGCTCTCCTGGGCTGCGGGGGCGTCGGGGCGCGCGGGGAACGGGAGGACCGGCCCGGGCGTGGCTGCGGGTGTCATCAGCCGCGGGCCCGCCGGGCCATCGTGCGCAGCACCTCGGCGGTGGGCACGGGTGCCTGGCGTACGCCGGTCAGTCCCTGGTCGATGTAGTCGGTGTGGTCCGCCGTGGCGGCGGTGAACTCGGCCGGGGCACCCTGCGGCCGGAAGCCGTGGCGTACGGCGAGCTCCCGCAGCCGGGGGTCGGTGGAGAGCAGCTCGCCCAGCCGCTGCCCGGCGGCGGTCAGCGGGACGAGCGTGTGGTCGCTGGAGACCGTGGTGTCGGGGTAGAGGACGACGAGGTCCCCGATCTCCTGCCGCCGGCTGTGGGTCAGGAGGGAGGCCACCTGCGACTCGTAGACCAGGACGAGCGGATTGCCGACCCCGCTGATGAAGTCCCGGAACGGGGCGTCGCTGCTGGTCTGCTGGGCGCCCTGCACCTGGACGAGCTTGCGCATCAGTCCGGCCGTACGGTCCACGGCTGCGGTGTCCGTCGCGACCCGCCCGCCGTCGGCGACGTAGGAGGCGGCGGCGAGATAGAGGGCGCCGGAGTTGGACGAGACGGGGTCGGTGCTCGTGATGAACACCGTGCCGCTCAACTCGGCCTGCCCGGAGGCCCCTTCGAGCTGCTGCCAGGTCCGGTCCGCCTCGGCGGCCTTCAGGTAGGGGCCCATGAGCAGCGTGCCCCGGGTGGCGAACTTCGAGGTGCCGTTCGCGTTCAGCCGGACCAGCCCGTTGGCGGCGAGAACCTCGGCCGCGTTGCGGTGGGCGACGACGACGAGCGGCGAGTAGAAGGGGCGGAGCGGGCCGCCCTCGACGGCGGACCTGCGGCGCAGCTCGTCGGCCGGGGCCTTGGAGCCGGGGAAGGCGAAGTCCTGCCCGTCCAGGGAGAGTTGGTCCATCGCCCAGGAGCCTGATGTCTCCGCCCGGACGGTGAGGCCCCGGGCGGCGAGGGCCTTCACGGTCTCGGGGTCGGCGAAGAACTCGGCCTTCTCCGACCCGATGACTCCCCGCACGGCCGTCGCTGCCGTGCCGCTGCTTCCGTCGCTGTCACGGCCTGCCACGACGGCTGCTGCCACGCCGCCGATCAGCAGGACCGCCAGGACGATTCCCACGATGCGTCTCACGTACGCAGAGTGCTCGCGGAAGTCCACATTCCAGGCGGAGTTGGGTGGACGGCAGATGAAGGGGCCATCCCAGTACGCAACGCCCGGGGCCGGGCGCACATGGTCGTGGCACCCGGTCCGCGCGCCGAGGCGGCACGTGGACCGGGGCCGTCAGTGGGCGCCGACCAGCTGCTCGGCGGGGGTGGAGGCGAGGGCCTCGGTGTGGGCGTCCATCCGTTGCGCGGAGAGGATGGCGGCGGTGGTGTCGGCGCGGGACGCGGCGACCACGAGCGCGCGGCCCGCCAGGGCGTGGGCGCGGCGGTGCAGGGACGCCGGGGCGGCGTCGGTCAGCGCGGCGTGCCGGGCGGGCGGGGCGCCGCGCAGCCGTGCCACCTGCTCGGCGATGCGGTCGCCCGCCGGGCGGAGGCCGAGTTCGTCGGTGACCGCGAGGAGGGCGGCGAGATGCCCCGCGAGCTGGATGTCCAGCTCCTCCTCGCGGCTGCGGTGCGGAAAGTCCGCGTCGTCGGCCGGGCTGTGGACCGATGGGGTGCGGATCGGCTCGTACATGGATGGCCTCCCGGTGATGCTGGGTTCCCATCCTACATTGGATTGAGTCTAAGTTTGTGCCCGATCCGGGCGTGCTTCGGGGTGTGGTCGCCCTACGGCTGTCCGTAACCGTCCAGGAACGAGCCGATCCGGGTCATGGCGTCGGTCAGCTCCTCGGTCGCGGGCAGCGTCACGATGCGGAAGTGGTCCGGCTCCGGCCAGTTGAACCCCGTACCCTGCACGACCATGATCCTCTCGGCCCGCAGCAGGTCCAGGACCATCTGCCGGTCGTCCTTGATCTTGTAGACCTCGGGGTCGAGCCGGGGGAAGAGGTACAGCGCCCCCTTCGGCTTCACGCAGGTCACCCCGGGGATCGACGTCAGCAGGTCGTACGCCACGTCCCGCTGCTCCAGGATCCGGCCGCCCGGCAGTACCAGGTCCTCGATCGACTGCCGCCCGCCGAGCGCCGTGGCCACCGCGTGCTGGGAGGGCATGTTGGCGCAGAGCCGCATGTTGGCGAGGATCGTGAGCCCCTCGATGTACGAGGTGGCGTGCGCCTTCGGGCCGCAGACCGCCAGCCAGCCGGAGCGGAAGCCGGCCACCCGGTAGTTCTTGGAAAGCCCGTTGAAGGTCAGCACCATCAGATCGGGGGCCAGCGCCGCCGTCGGGGTATGGGTCGCGCCGTCGTACAGGATCCGGTCGTAGATCTCGTCGGAGCAGACGATCAGGTTGTGGCGGCGGGCGATCTCGGTGAGACCGCGCAGCATCTCGTCGTCGTACACCGCACCGGTCGGATTGTTCGGGTTGATGATCACCAGGGCCTTGGTGCGGTCGGTGATCTTCCGCTCGATGTCCGCGAGGTCCGGCATCCAGTCGGACTGCTCGTCGCACCGGTAGTGCACGGCCGTCCCGCCGGCCAGCGAGACCGAGGCCGTCCACAGGGGGTAGTCCGGGGCCGGTACGAGAACCTCGTCGCCGTCGTCGAGCAGCGCCTGCATCGACATCTGGATCAGCTCGGAGACTCCGTTGCCCAGGTAGATGTCCTCGACGTCGAGGTCGTCGATCCCCTTGGTCTGGTAGTGCTGCACCACCGCGCGCCGCGCCGAGAGCAGGCCCTTCGCGTCCCCGTAGCCGTGCGCGCCCGCGAGGTTCCGCAGGATGTCCTCAAGGATCTCCGGCGGGCACTCGAACCCGAACGCGGCCGGGTTGCCCGTGTTCAGCTTGAGGATGCGCTGACCGGCCGCTTCGAGCCGCATCGCCTCCTCGAGGACGGGGCCCCGGATCTCGTAACAGACATTGGCGAGCTTGGTGGACTGGATGACCTGCATGTCCGCGAGCTTACGGCCGCGTTTCGCGCGGTGCGCGGAGATTGCGCCGTCCTCGCGACCCCCGGGCCCGCCCGCCTCCAACCTCCGGCTTCCATCGGCAAGGCCGCCCCGGCCCCGGACCGTGGGAAGGACCGGTCCGGGCGCCGTCGAGGCTTGGAATGGGGCGTGAGGCGCCCGGGCGGGTGAGATGCGCCACGCGCGGGGGCAGGGGTGACGGGCGCGCGGGGCCCCGGGTGACGGGCGGCGTCGCCCGGCCGGTGTCGGGGTGACGGGCGCCCGGGTGCGAGGGCTCCGGTGTCCGGGTGACGGGCGCCCGGGTGCGGGGGCTCAGGCGGGCAGCTCGGCGCCCTCGGGGACGTGGATGCCGAAGCCGTCCTCCAGCACCTGGACGAGCTCGTCGGGGCCGGACAGCACCCGCTCCTCGATCGTGCCGTCCTCCGCCGTCTCGACCAGGTCGAGCCCGGCGAGCGACCGGTGGGAGGCGTCGGGCAGGGTGCGCTGCGCGTACACCGCCTGCGCGAACGGAGAGTGCGGGCTGGTCGCGACGTACCAGTTGATCATCTCGAAGTCCGGGCTCTCGAACGGCTCCGGAGTGAAGGCGTACTGCGCCTCCCAGCTCCCGCCCTTCTCCGCCTGCAGCTCCCACATCTCCAGCGGCCCCTCGTGCGCCACCGTCACGAGCCGGTGATGACGCGGAGCGTCGTACAGCTCCGCCCCCGCCACCAGCTCGATCGGCTCCAGCAGCGCGCCGACGGTTCCGAACCCGACATCGGCCACGTACGGGGTCGCCACGCCCGGCACGTCCACTCGCAGCAGTATGTGGCTGCGCGGCCGGACATCGCCCGGCGCCGCGCCCAGCAGCACCCGGGCTGCCAGCAGCGTCACGGTGAAGCCCAACTGCCGAAGGACGCTGGCGAAGAGGGTGTTGTGCTCGTAGCAGTAGCCGCCCCGCCCGCCGCGGACGAGCTTGGCCTCCAGATCGGCCAGGGCCAGGGAGGGCGCCGAACCGAGCACCGGATCCAGGTTCTCGAACGGGATGCCCAGGGCGTGGGCGCGGTGCAGGGACCGCAGCACCTCCACCGTGGGGGCGGGCTCCCCGGTCCAGCCGATCCGGGCGACATAGGCGTCGAGGTCGAGTGTCATACCCCGACCGTACGCAGCCGGGGCCGCGCGGCGCCTCAGGCTGCGGGACCAGGCGGGGCGACCGGCCGGCCCGGGACTTCGGACCGAGCCCGAACGGGGGATGGGGGCGGGGCTGGGGGGCACGCCCGTCCCCTGTTCGGGCGGGGGCCGGGGGCTGGGGGCGGGCCTGCCCTGGCCGGGCCGTCAGATCCCGGAGACCGAGCCGGCCGACGCGATCAGCAGGGCCGTGTCCACGCCCCGCTCCCGCGCCGTACGGAGCAGCGCCGCGTCCCCCGCCTCCGCCACGGCCGGGCTGGTCGCGTCATCGGCCGAGGGGGCGGCACCGAATCCGGCGGTCGCCGGGGCCATCGCCGCGAGCCAGTCCGCCAGCAGCCCGCCGAACTCCTTCGCGTCGACCCCCGCCTTCTCCACCAGCGCGAACGCGTGCCGGGCCCCCGCGAACATGGCCGTCATCGCGCTGAGCAGCGCCACGTCGTACAGCGCGGCGAGACCGGCCTCCGTGCCGACGTACCGGGTGGCGGCGGGCACGGTCAGCACCTCGCGGTGCTCGTCGAAGAGGGCGCGCGTGCCGCTGTAGAGGACATAGCCGCCGGCGTCCGGCGCACCGATCATCGGGGGGACGGCCATGATCCCGCCGTCCAGGAAACGGGCGCCGCGCTCGGCCGCCCAGGCGGCACGGGCGTGGGACTCGGCCGGGGTGGAGGTGGTGAGGTCGACCAGGTCCTTGCCGGTGAGGTCGGCGTCGGCCAGCGCCTCGCGGACCGACGCGTCGTCGAGCAGGCAGGTGACGACGAGCGGGCTCGCCGCCACCGCTTCCGCCGCGGTGGCGGCCACCCGTGCGCCGCGGAGGGCGAGTTCGGTGCTCCGGCCGGGGCTGCGGTTCCAGACGGTCAGGGGGTGCCCGGCGGCGAGCCAGGTACGGGCGAGCGCGGTGCCCATGGCGCCGAGGCCGAGCAGGGTGAGAGGGGTGGGCGGGGTCGGTGCTGGTGCGTTGTCGGACATGCGGATTAGGCTGGTCGACGGGGCCGGGAGCGATCAAGTACGCACTTACGAGTGGGTGGTTACCCGGTGGTGAGCGACCAGGCGGGGAAGGGGTGGGCGATGAGGTCCGTGCGGAGGCCGGGGGCCTACGTCTGCGGGATCGACGCGGCGATGGACGTGATCGGCGGCAAGTGGAAGGTGCTCATCCTGTGGGCGCTGGACGAGAAGCCGTGCCGCTTCGGCGAGCTGCGGCGGGCCGTGCCCGGGGTGACCGAGAAGGTGCTCAGCTCCCACCTCAAGGAGCTGGAGGACGACGGCATCGTGCACCGCGAGGAGTACGCCGAAGTGCCGCCCAGGGTCGAGTACTCGCTCACGCCGCGGGGGGTCTCGCTGAACGCGGCCCTGGCCCCGCTGGGGGAGTGGGGGCGCGAGAACGTCTACCCCGGGAGGGGGAGCGTGGCTGGAAGTGACCCCTTGTGACGGCCTGACATCTGGGCCACCATGCGCATGTCAAAAGCCGGAAGATCTCCGGTCCTTGGCGTCGCTGGAGGGGACCCCCCACATGAACAAGCCTCTCACCGGTGCGTTTTTTGCTGCCCTGCTCCTGGGAGCGGGCGTCGCGCCCGCCGTCGCGGCCGAAAACGTACCGACGCAGGAAGCCGCCCCCACCGCGAAGGCCGTGACCTTCGCCGGGACCGTCGCACTCAGCAACTGTTCGGGCTCCGTCGTCCGTTCGCCCGACTCCGCACCCACCGACCCCGCCCTCGTGCTCTCCAACGGGCACTGTCTGGAGACCGGATTCCCGGGCCCCGGCGAGGTTCTCGTCGACCGTCCGTCCACGCGTACGTTCACCCTGCTCAACGCCTCCGGCAGCGGTGTCGGCACGTTGAAGGCCAGCAAGATCGCGTACGGCACCATGACCGACACCGACCTCTCGCTCTACGAACTCACCTCCACCTACGAGCAGATCGAGAGCAGCTACGGCATCCGGGCGCTGGAGCTGGAGGCCGCCCACCCGGTGGCGGGCACCGCCATCACCGTCGCGTCCGGTTACTGGAAGCGGACCTACAGCTGCGACATCGACGGCTTCGTCCACCAGCTCAAGGAGGGCCGGTGGACCTGGAAGGACTCGGTCCGTTACACCCCGGAGTGCCAGACCATCGGCGGTACGTCCGGTTCGCCGGTGATCGACGACGCCACCGGGAAGGTGGTCGCCGTCAACAACACCGGTAACGAGAGCGGCCAGGAGTGCACGGACAACAACCCGTGCGAGGTCGACGAGAACGGCGAGGTGACCGTCCGCGAGGGCATCAACTACGCCCAGCAGACGTACAACATGGTCCCGTGCATCGGCGTCGGCAACAAGATCGATCTGGATCGGGAGGGCTGCGGGCTGCCCAAGCCGTAGCCGTGGCTGCAGAAGCAGCTGTAGCCGTGGTCGGGTCGTATCCCACCTCTTAGGCGCGCCGGGCGGTCCCGATCTCAGGGCCGCCCGGTGTCCGTCGTCGGGCCCTGCCCGGCGCGCGCTGCGTCGATTCCGTCCAGCAGGACCCCGAGCCCCACCCGGAACGTCTCCCGCGCCTCCCGCTCGGGGTAGGGCAGATCTTCCCTTTCGGCGCCTTCCGGATACGGGTCCGGAGCCCTCTCCCGTTCCAGCCGCACCACCGCCGGGAAGCGTTCCGCGAAATCCGGGACCAGCTCCGTCAGGGCCGCCGCGCGGGCCGCCCACCACTCCTCGTCGGAGCTCCCGGTCGCCCCCGCCGCCCGTCGCGCGTCCGCCACCGTCCGCGCCGAGCCCTGCACCAGCGGGAACAGCGTCCCCACCAGCCGCCGCACCGTCCGGGCCGGCAGCCCGGTCGCCCCGAGCAGCCGGACGAGCGTGTCCAGGTTCGCGTACTCGTGCGGGCCCAGCACCGGCCGGGCCTGCGAGACCTGGAGCACCCAGGGGTGGCGGACGTAGAACTCCAGGACCTCCCCGGCCCACGCGGTGAGCGGCGCCCGCCAGTCGTCCGACTCCGACTCCGGGTACGCGGACGGGAGTTCGGCGTGGACCGCGTCGTACATCAGGTCCAGCAGCTCGCTCTTGCCCGGGACGTGGGTGTAGAGCGCCATCGCGGTCCGCCCGAGCCGCTCGCCGACCGCGCGCATCGACAGGGCCGTCATGCCCTCCTCGTCCGCGATCGCGACGGCCGCCGCCACGATCGCGTCCACGCTCAGCCGGGGCCTGGGCCCGGGGCCGACGCGCGGCGGGGCGGCGACCTCCGCGCGCCAGAGCAGGGAGAGGGAGCGGCGGGCGTCACCCTGCCCGGCAAAGACCACCACTTGCGACTCCTTACGCCATAAAGTATCTTCGGCCGGGTAATCCGGGGAACTCTTTACCCCGTAAAGGTATCAGGGAGAGGGGCTCCGACCCATGGGTCAGGCCATGCCGGTCAGCTATGTACGGGTCACCGGGGTCGAGCGGATCACCCCCCGCACCGCTCGGGTCACCTTCACCGGGGAGGCGCTGCCCCGCATCCTGGAGGACCGCCCCGACCAGCAGCTGAAGCTGTGCCTGCCGCGCGAGGGGCGGAGCCTGGAGGAGGGGCTGCTGCCGGAGCAGGACGCCGAGGACACGTACGGCATGCGCTGGTACGAGGCGTTCCTCGCGATCCCCGAGGCGCGGCGGCCCTGGATGCGGAGCTTCACCGTCCGTGCCTACGACCGGGGCAGCAATGCGATGACCGTGGACTTCGTGCTCCACGGCGACGGCGGGCCCGCCCCGCGCTGGGGTGCGGACGCCCGCCCCGGTGACGTACTCGGCCTGGTCGGCCCGTCGTCCCTCTACGCCCGCCCGCTGCCCGAGGCGGAGCGGCTGCTCATCGCCGGGGACGAGACCGCCCTCCCGGCGATCGCCACGCTGCTGGAGGCGCTGCCGGTGACGACCAGGGCCCTCGTGTACGCGGAGGTCGCGGAAGCGGCGGAGGAGTTGGAGCTGCCGGCCGCCGCCGGAGGGGTCGAGGTGCGGTGGGTCCATCGGGACCGGGGCGGCTCGCTGGTGGCGGCAGTACGGGACGCCGGGCGGGACCTCGACGGGGTGGACGCGGCCTGGGTGGCGGGCGAGGCGTCGGCGGTGCGGGCGCTCCGCCGCCATCTGGTGGGGGAGCGTGGACTGCCCAAGGGGGCCGTCGAGTTCAGCGGCTACTGGCGGCGGGCCCTCACCCAGGACGACGCCCCGACCGAGGAGGACCTGGCCTGGGCTGTGGAGCGCGCCGCCGACGCCTCGTAAAGGGTGCTCGGACGGCTCACGCGCCCCGTCCCTCCCGGGAGGTTCAGGCCGCCCGGGAACCTGCGCCCCGGACCGCCCGGCCCGCCAGTACCGAGGTCCGCCTGCCGTCCTCGATGACGAACCGGCCGTCGATCAGCACGTGCGGGATGCCCACCGGCAGTGTGCGCGGCTCCTCGAACGTGGAGCCCGCCGCCACCGTCTCCGGGTCGAACAGCACCAGGTCCGCGCGGTAGCCCTCGCGCACCAGGCCCCGGTCCGCCAGCCGCAGCCGGGCGGCCGGGCGCGAGGTCAGGTGCGCCACGCACTCCTCCAGCGAGAGGATGCCCAACTCCCTTACATATCGGCCCAGATACTGCGGGAACGTCCCGTACGCCCTCGGGTGCGGCTTGTCGCCCTGGAGGATGCCGTCGCTGCCGCCGGTGTGCACCGGGTGGCGCATGATCTGCTGGACGTTCTCCTCGTGGCCCACATGCTGGAGGATCGTCGTCCCGAGCCGGTCCTCGGTGAGCAGCCGCCGCGCGGTCACCCAGGGCTCCTCGCCCCGCAGTCCGGCCGACTCGGCCACCGTACGGCCCACGTACTCGGCCAGGTGCGGGACGCTGACGCCGGAGATCTCGATGGTGTCCCACTCGATCGGCACCCCGTGGCAGCCGTCCGAGCCCAGCACCTCCAGATGGTGCCGTATCTTCTCCGCGCTCTCCGGGTCCGCCAGTCGGGTGAGCACCGACTCCGGGCCGCCCTCGCCCGCCCAACTCGGTAGCATCGCCACGAGCGTTGTGCAGCCGGGGGTGTACGGGTAGGTGTCGAGCGAGATGTCGGCCCCGGCGGCGAGCGCGCCGTCCAGGAGGGCGAGGAGGTCCGGCGCCCTGCCCTTGTTGACGCCGAAGTTCATGGTGGCGTGGGCGAGATGGAGGGCGCAGCCCGCGTTGCGGGTGAGCTGCACCATCTCCTCGTACGCTTCGAGTGCGCCCGCCCCGTAACTGCGGTGGTGCGGGCAGTAGTAGCCCCCGTGGCGGGCCACCACCCGGCACAGTTCGGTGAGTTCGGCGTCGTCCGCGTACATCCCGGGGGTGTAGGTCAGGCCGGACGACATGCCGACCGCGCCCTCCCGCATGCCCTGGTCCACCAGCTCCTTCATCCGGGCCAGTTCGGCTTCGGTGGCGGGGCGGTCGTCCCAGCCGACGGCGTACATCCGTACCGTGCCCTGCGGGATGAGGTAGGCGGCGTTGACCGCGATGCCCTGGCCGCCGAAGTTGCGGTCCAGGCGGTCCAGGTAGCCGCCGACCGTGCGCCAGTCGAAGTCGATGTCGGAGCCGTCACTGTTCCAGCCGGTGATGGAGCGGCGGACCTCGGCCAGGGTGCGGTCGTCCGCGGGCGCGTACGACAGGCCGTCCTGGCCCAGCACTTCGAGCGTGACGCCCTGCGCCGCCTTTGCGCTGTGGTCCGGGTCGCGCAGCAGCGCCAGATCACTGTGGGCGTGCATGTCGATGAAGCCGGGGGCGAGGGCGAGACCGTCCGCGTCGACCGTGCGGGTGGCGGTGGGGCGGGGGCCGGGGGAGCCCTCGGGGTGGATCTCGGTGATCCGGCCGCCGTCGACCGCCACATCGGCGCGGTGGGCGGGCTCGCCGGAGCCGTCGACGACGAGCGCGTCGCGCAGGACCAGGTCCATGGGTGGCCTTTCGGGGCGGGGGAGGGGGCGGCTCAGAAGAACGTGCGGATGTAGTCGCTGACCGTGCCGTCCGACTCCACCAGCGGGATCAGCTGCCACTTGTCGAAGCTGGTGCAGGGGTGCGAGAGGCCCATGCCGACCCAGTCGCCCACCTCCAGCCGGGCCCCTTCCTCCGTACGCACCCAGGTGTGCTGGTCGGAGAGGCCGGTGACCGTGATCCCGGCGGCGGGGCGGACCGAGCCGTCCCGGCCGGAGCGGACCACCTGCGCCTCGGGGAGGTCCAGGTCGTACGCCGCGTCCCGCTTGCCCGCGTTCAGGAACGCCTGCTCGCCGGAGGGGCGGGAGACGACCTGGGCCCAGAGCCGGAAGGCCGGCTCCAGAGCGCCCTCCTCGGGGACGCGGTTGAACGGGGTGAGGTGCTTGTAGTGCCCGTCGTCGTGCGAGACGTACGCGCCTGAGCGGAGCAACTTGAGGACGGGAACGCTGAGTTCGGGGATCTCGGCGAAGACGTCCGCCACCGCGTCGAACCAGGCGCTGCCGCCCGCGCTGATCACGATCTCGTCGCCGGACGTGAACCGCCCGGCGCTGTCGAAGGCGGCCGCCAGGGCGACGAGCCGCCGCAGCCACTCCCGTACCCGCTCGGGGTCGGCGTCCGGCACCTCGCCCTCGTACCCGGCCACGCCCACCAGGCGCAGCGACCCGGCCGCCGCCACCGCGTCGGCCACCGCCGCGCAGTCGGCCTCCGTGCGGGCGCCGGTGCGCGCGCCCTCGCCCGCGCCGAGCTCCACGACCACATCGACCGGGCGGGTGGCACCCGCCGCGCTCAGGGCCTCCTCCATCAGCTCGACCCCGCGCACGGAGTCCACGTAACAGATGAAGCGGAACTCCGGGTCGGCCGTCATCTCGCCGGCCAGCCACCGCAGCGCCACCGCGTCGACCAGCTCGTTGGCGAGGAAGATCCGCCCGATCCCGTACGCCCGGTAGACCCGCGCCTGGTGCGGCACGGCCGCCGTGATGCCCCAGGCGCCGCGCTTCAGCTGGTCCGCGAAGAGCTGCGGGGACATCGACGTCTTGCCGTGCGGGGCGAACGCGAGGCCGTGGCGCTCGGCGTACGCCTCCAGCAGGGCGAGGTTGTGCTCCACCGACTCGGCGGAGAGGGCGAGGACGGGGGTGGTGAACCCGCCCGTGAACAGGTTGCGGCGCTCGGCGGTCAGGGTGGCGACGGTCAGGCCCTCCGCGTCGGGCGGGAGCGCCTTGAAGCGGTGGTCGACGCGCTCCTCGGCGAGGCCGGCGGCCAGTGACGCGGGGCGGTTCGCGGGGTGGGACGCGGTGTGGCCTGTGGGGTGGTCGGCTGCCAAGGGGAGCTCCTCGAAGTTCGTTGCACTATATGCAACACCCATTGCGCATATCGCTTGACGCTGTCTAACATCCGAGCCGACGCCCGGTCAATGGTGACCACCGGCCCGCACGCCGATCAGCGAGGAGCCTTCAGTGCCCGGACCCGCAGCAGGGACGGCCCACGCCGCCACGACCACCGATGTCGTCTGCCTCGGTGAGTCCATGGTGACGTTCCTGCCCTCGCAGCCCGGCCGCCTCGCCGATGTGCCGTCCTTCGGACGCGGGATCGGGGGCGCCGAGTCCAACGTGGCCTGCGCGCTCGCCGCCGCCGGGCACCGGGCGGCCTGGGTCGGGCGGGTGGGCGCGGACGGCTTCGGCGACCATCTGGTCGAGACGATCGCGGGGTACGGGGTCGACACCTCGGCCGTCCGCCGGGATCCCGACCGTCCAACCGGGATCTACTTCCGTACGGCGACGGATCGCGGGGCGGGCGCCCACGAGGTGGCGTACTACCGGGCCGGGTCGGCGGCGTCTGCGATGTCGCCGTCGAACGTGCCGTACGGGGAGGTGTTCGCGGGGCGGATTCTTCATCTGTCCGGGATCACCGCCGCGCTGTCGGGGGACTGTCTGGAGCTGCTGCGGGAGCTGACCGCGCCGCGTCCCGGCCGGCCGCTCGTCTCCTTCGACGTGAACCACCGGCCGCATCTGTGGCGGGGCGGGGAGGCCGACGCCTCTGTGCTGCTGGAGCTGGCCCGCCACTGTGACCTGGTGTTCGTGGGGGAGGACGAGGCGGAGGAGGCGTGGGGGATCGAGGGTGCGGAGGCGATCCGGGCGGCGCTGCCGGAGCCGTCCGTGGTGGTCGTGAAGCGGGGGAGTGCGGGGGCGACGGTGTTCTCGGGGCTCCGCCCCGGACCCCGCTCCTCAAACGCCGGAGCGGCTGAAATCGTCACCGTCGTCCCCGCCCTCCGCGTCGACGTCGTCGCCGCCGTCGGGGCCGGGGACGCCTTCGCCGCCGGGTTCCTCTCCGCCACCCTGCGTGGTCTGTCCGTACGGGACCGGGTCCGGCACGGGCACCTCATGGCCGCCGCCGTCCTCACCGTCCCCGGCGACCTCACCGAACCGCCCGCCCGCGACCACGCCGACCGGCTCGTCGCCCTCGACGACGGCGCCTGGGGGAGACTTCTTCTCGGCCCCGGCTGGACCGCAGCCGACCGGGCCCCCGAGGAGGTACGTACGTCATGAGCCAGACCGTCGACCGGGCACTCAGCATCCTGCCGCTGCTCGCCCAGGGACCCGCCGACCTCGGCCAGGTCGCCGAGCGGCTCGGCGTCCACAAGTCCACGGCGCTGCGCCTGCTGCGTACGCTCCACGAGCACGGGCTCGTCTACCGCCAGCAGGACCAGCGCTACCGCCTCGGCGCCCGGCTCTTCGCGCTCGCCCAGGAGGCCGTCGAGAACCTCGACGTACGCGAGATCGCCCACCCCCACCTGGTCGAGCTGAACGACCGCTGCGGGCACACCGTGCACCTCGCCGTCTACGAGGAGCAGGAAGTCCTCTACATCGACAAGGTCGAGAGCCGCTACCCGGTCCGGATGTACTCGCGGATCGGCAAGCCCGTCGCGATCACCGTCGCGGCCGTGGCCAAGCTGCTGCTCGCCGACCTCACCGAGCCCGAGCGGCGCACCATCGCCGAGAAGCTCGACTACCCCCTGTACACGTCCCGTTCGACGCCGAACGCGGCTGCCTTCCTCAAGGAGCTGGCCGTCGTCCGCGAACAGGGCTGGGCCACCGACCTCGGTGGTCACGAGGAGTCCATCAACTGCATCGGCGCCCCGATCCGCGGCGCGGACGGGCGGGTCGTCGCGGCCATGTCGGTCTCCGCACCGAACGTGGTCGTCACGGCCGAGGAACTCCTCACCCTCCTCCCGCTGGTCCGGCGCACCGCCGAGACCATCAGCCGGGAGTACTCCGGCACCAACCGACCCAAGAAAGTCTGATCAGCCATGACCGAGAAGACCGCCCTCACCCCCTCCACCCACACCGCGCCGCCCGCGCAGTTCTCGCACGGCGTGAAGAAGGGGAACATCCTCCAGGTCGCCGGCCAGGTCGGCTTCCTCCCGGCCGTGGACGGCCAGGCCCCGACCCCGGCCGGCCCCACCCTGCGCGAGCAGACCCTCCAGACCTTCGCCAACGTCAAGGCGATCCTGGAGGAGGGCGGCGCGAGCTGGGACGACGTGATGATGATGCGCGTCTACCTCACGGACGTGGACCACTTCGCGGAGATGAACGAGATCTACAACGCGTACTTCGCCGAGCAGAACCTCAAGGAGGCCCCCTCGGCCCGTACGACGGTCTACGTCGGCCTGCCCAAGGACCTGCTGATCGAGATCGACGCCCTCGCGGTGCTCAGCTGACCGCTCGCCCGGCGCCGACCGTTCGACCCTGACCGCCCGGCCCCGATCGCTTCGGACCCACTGATCGTCTTGCCTCACCCGCAGCACCTCTCCACCTCGCCGTACGGCACGGCGTCCCGCTCTTCGGGGACGCCGTGCCGCGCTCCCCCCTGCCCTCCTCCAGCACCACCGGAGTCCCCTTGTTGCTCGCCGCCACCCCACCGCCGGTCGAGACGCCACCGCACACCGGTGGCCTGCTCCTCCTGATCGACGGCACAGCCGGTCTGCTGACCGTCGCCGCCCTCGGTATCGCGCTCCTCCTCTTCCTGATCATCAAGGTCAGGCTCCAGCCGTTCGTCGCCCTGCTCGCGGTCTCCATAGCCGTCGGCCTGGGTGCCGGCCTCTCGGTCACCGAGCTGTTCGGCACCGTGCAGAAGTCCGCCGCCGTCTCGGTCATCGAATCCGGTATGGGCGGCATCCTCGGCCATGTCGCGATCATCATCGGGCTCGGCACCATGCTCGGCGCGATCCTCGAAGTGTCCGGCGGGGCCGAGGTGCTGAGCACCCGCCTGCTGAACCTCTTCGGCGAGAAGCGCGCCCCGCTCGCCATGGGCCTGACCGGCCTGATCTTCGGTATCCCGGTCTTCTTCGACGTCGGCATCTTCGTCCTCGCGCCGATCGTGTACGCGGCCGCCAAGCGCTCCGGAAAATCGATTCTGCTCTATGCCATGCCGCTGCTGGCGGGGCTGTCGATGACCCATGCGTTCCTGCCCCCGCACCCGGGCCCGGTGGCCGCCGCCGGACTCTTCAATGTGTCGCTGGGCTGGGTCATCCTGATGGGCGCCGTCGTCGGCATCCCCTCCGTCCTCGCCGCCTGGGTGTACGCCGCCTGGATCGGGAAGCGGATCTTCGTCGACGTACCGCAGGACATGGTGGAGGCCGCCGCCGAGGCCAAGGAGGCCGTCGCCGCCGAGCAGCGGGCCGCCGGGGTCGCCCCGCACGAGAAGCCGGTCCCGCTCCTCACGGTCCTCGCGATCATCGGGACCCCGCTGATCCTGATCCTCGCCGCGACGTTCTCCTCCATCGCGCTGGACCCCTCCACGCTCCGCTCGGTCGTCGAGTTCTTCGGCAACCCGTTCGTGGCCCTGACGATCGCGCTGTTCCTCGCGTACTACCTGCTGGGCATCCGCCGCGGCTGGTCCCGCAAGTCCCTGGAATCGGTCTCCACGTCCTCGCTCAAGCCCGTCGGCAACATCCTGCTGGTGGTCGGCGCGGGCGGCATCTTCGGCGCCGTGCTCAAGGGCAGCGGCATCGCGGACGCGCTGGCCGACACCTTCAACGACGTGGGCCTCCCGGTCATCCTCCTCGCCTGGCTGATCTCGGTGGTCCTGCGCGTCGCCCAGGGCTCGGCCACCGTCGCGATCGTCACCACGGCCGGGATCGTGGTCCCGCTGGTCGAGGGCCAGGACATGTCCCAGGCCCACCTGGCGCTGATCATCATGGCGATCTCGGCGGGCTCGATCTTCGCCTCGCACGTGAACGACGGCGGCTTCTGGATGGTGTCGAAGTACTTCGGCATCTCGGAACGCGACACGTTGAAGTCCTGGACGGTGCTGGAGACGGTGCTGTCGGTGGCCGGCTTCGTGGTCGCGGCGCTGCTCAGCCTGGTCATCTAGCCAGAGCGCCGGCGAACCGGCACACACGGGGACGTTCCCCGTGCCCCGCCCACCGATCCGTGCACGCCCCCTTGTGCCGCCCCGCCGATTGCGCTTCCTTGATCGGCATGGCGGAGACAAGCGCAACCACAGAAACAGGGGAGCCGGCCTCCCGACCACGTAAGTCCAGCTGGAAGTACATCGGCCCCGGCATCGTCGTCGCGGCGACCGGAGTCGGGGCCGGCGACCTGGTCGCGACGCTGATCGCGGGCTCCAAGTTCGGGTACACCCTGATGTGGGCGGCGGTGATCGGCTGCGTCGTCAAGATCTCGCTCGCCGAGGCGGCCGGCCGCTGGCATCTCGCGACCGGCCGCACGCTCTTCGACGGCTGGCGCAGCATCGGCCCCTGGACCACGGTGTACTTCGCGATCTACGTCGTCGTCTGGGGCTTCATCTACGGGGCGACGGCCATGTCCTCCAGCGCCCTGCCCATCGTGGCGCTCTTCCCCGACGGGCCCGGCCTGAAGTTCTGGGCGATCGTCACCGGGCTGATCGGACTGGCCTTCGTCTGGTTCAACCGGTACGCCGTCTTCGAGAAGGTCATGACGGTCCTGATCGGCATCATGTTCGTGGTGGTCGTGTATGTGGCCGCCCGTGTGGTGCCGGACGTCGGGGCCTCGTTCGCCGGGCTGCTGCCCGTACTGCCGGACGGTTCGCTGCTCTACACGCTCGGGCTGATCGGCGGTGTCGGCGGCACGATCACCATGGCGGCGTACGGGTACTGGGTCAACGCCAAGGGGTGGGGCAACTCCTCCTGGATGAAGGTGATGCGGCTCGACAACCGGGTCGCCTACATCACCACCGGGATCTTCGTCGTGGCGATGCTCATCGTCGGCGCCGAGCTGCTGCACGCCTCCCAGATCGCCCTCACCTCCGGTGACCGGGGGCTGATCGACCTGGGCAAGGTGCTGGAGGACCGGTTCGGGACGGGCACCGCGAAGCTCTTCCTGATCGGCTTCTTCGCCACGTCGTTCTCGTCGCTGATCGGTGTCTGGCACGGGGTGAGCCTGATGTTCGCCGACTTCGTGGAGCGGTTCCGCGCCCCGGCCGCCCCGGTCGCGCAGGAGAAGGAACACGCCGGGCCGGCCGTCGCCGACCGCCAGCAGCGGTCGCTGCCGTTCCGCGCGTACCTCCTCTGGCTGACCTTCCCGCCGATGACCCTGCTCTGGCTGGACGAGCCGTTCGGCCTGGTCATCGCGTACGGGGTGCTCGGCGCGTTCTTCATGCCCTTCCTCGCCCTGACCCTGCTGTGGCTGCTCAACTCCTCCCGTACGCCGAGCGAGTGGCGCAACGGCTGGCTCAGCAACGGGATGCTGGCCCTGGCGGGGCTGCTGTTCGTCGTGCTCTGTGTGCAGCAGGTGCGCGAACTGCCCTGGTGAACCGTGCTTCCGGAACGCCGCAGCGCCGCCGGGGGAGCGGCGGCGCTGCAGGTTCGGAGGATCGCTGTGCGATACGGGCTACGCGGTTACGGCAGGCTGCGGACGTGCGGGCCGACCGCCTTCGACCAGGCGAACCCGGCCGTCGCGTCCCAGTTGGTCGACCAGGTCATCGCGCCACGGAGCGACGGGTAGGTCTTCGAGGGCTTGAAGGAACCGCAGTTGGTGCCCTTGGCCAGGCAGTCCAGGGCGGCGTTCACGATCGACGGGGAGACGTAGCCGCTGCCCGCGCCCCGGGTGGAGGCGGGGACACCGATGCCGACCTGGGACGGGTCGAGGCCGCCCTCCAGCTGGATGCAGGCGAGCGCGGTGAGGAAGTCCACCGAGCCCTGGGAGTAGACCTTGCCGTCGCAGCCCAGCATCGAACCGCTGTTGTAGTACTGCATGTTGACGACGGTCAGGATGTCCTTGATGTTGAGCGCCGTCTTGAAGTACTCACCCGACGTCGACTGCATGTCGATGGTCTGCGGGGCCATCGTGATGACGAGCCCGCTGCCCGCCTTCGCCGACAGCTGGCGCAGAGCCTTCGTCATGTAGGTGGCGTTGAGGCCGTTCTCCAGGTCGATGTCGACCCCGTTGAAGCCGTAGTCCTGCATCAGCGCGTACACCGAGTTGGCGAACGCGGTGGCGGAGGCGTCGCTGTCGACCCGGATCGTGCCGAGCTCGCCGCCGATCGAGATGATGATGTTCTTGCCCTGCGTCTGCTTGGCCTTGATGTCCGCGCGGAACTGGGCGTCGGTGTAGCCGCCCAGCCCGGCCGAGTCGAGCTTGAAGGTGACCGCACCCTGCGTCGCCGTGGCGTCCGCGAAGGAGACCGCGATGATGTCGTAGTCGGCCGGGACGTCGGTGAGCTTCTGGATAGCCGCGCCGTTGTTGAAGTTCTGCCAGTAGCCGGTCACCGCGTGCTTGGGCACGGCGGGGCCGGGGCCGCCCGTGCCGGGCTTGGCCGTACGGGCGCTGACGGCGGCGGACTTCACCGACTCACCGGCCGCGTTGGTGGCGCTCACCGTGAACTGGTACGCCGTGTCGGAGGCCAGCCCCGTGACGGTCGCCGAGGTCCCGGTGGAGGTGCTGGCCTGCGCACCGTCCCGGTACACCTTGTAGCCCGTGGCGCCCGAGACCGCGTTCCAGGACAGGGCGACGGAGGAGGTCGTCGTGGCGCCCGCGGCGAGGCCTGCGGGGGCTGCCGGGATGACCGGGCCGGGGTCCTCACCGCCGCCACCGCCGTCGGGGCCCGTCACCTCGATGTCGTCGGCGAAGTAGGCGGACTGCCCGTACCAGCCGTGGGTGTAGACGGTCACCGACGTGGTGTTCGCGCCGGTCTTGAAGCTGGTGGACAGCTTGGTCCAGCTGGTGGAGCCCGGCGTCCAGGTGGAGACGTCCGTCGTTCCGCTGCCGGTCACTCCGAGGTAGGCGTAACCGCCCTGCACCCAGGAGCTCAGCGCGTACGTCGAGTTGGGCTTCACGGCCACGGTCTGCGTGCACTTGGCGTTGTCCTGGCCGGCCGGGGTGGCCTTCAGCGCGGACGTACCGCTGCGCACGGGGGAGGAGACGGTGGCGCCGCTGCCGGCGGAACAGGCCCAGTTGGCGAGCCCCGACTCGAAGCCCGCGTTCTTGGCGTTGTTGATGTCGGCGGCCTGCGCGGTGGAGACGAGTCCGGTGACGGTCAGGGCGCCGGCCGCGATGACGGCCATGGCGCCGCCGAGGATGGGCCGGGAGTTGTGCCTTCTGCGTCTTCTGCTGCCTGCGGAGCGTTGCACGTGGGCCTCCGTGGGGAGTTGGTGGTACGTGGCGGGAGTGCACGGCGGCGGGGATGGGGAAGGCCGTGCGGTGTGGAGCAGAAGCGGTGGCCACCGCTGGCGGATAAACTGGTCCAGACCAATCAAGTTGTCAAGACCTCTGGCGGTGAAAGGGCATCCCGAAGCGTCGGGCGGCCGTGCTCGCGGGAGGCTCCGGCGCTGCCCGCGGGGCTCTCGGCGGAGGGTCCCGGGCCGGAGATTCTTTGCCGGGAGGCGACCCGCCGCCCTCACTCCGCTACCCACACGGGTGATCTTGCTGAAGGTCTTCGTACCGTGACGGAAACGGCCCGCCGGAATGATCCGGAACGCTCCTGTATCCGCCCTGACGTGCGGAAATGAAAACACGACCGGATTCCGGATGCCGGGTTCGGTAACGCTCCGCAGTGGCCGGGAAGTTGACCGGAATCGATTTCATCCTGTTTAGCACCCGACCCCCGTACGAACGGTGTTCGCATGATGACGCACTGGTCTCCGATAACTGTTCTCTGCCTGGTGAGACGTGGCTAAAGTGCTGAGGCAGGAGCACGGAGCAGGAGCGATTGCGGCCGACGTCTCGACGGCGGCCGGAGCCGAACGGGGAAGAGCGTGCCGACCGCAATAGCAGTGACGAGTGCAGATCTGGTGCTGCCGCCCACCGATCAGCAGACACCGACCGCGGCCCTGCTCCAGGCCCCAGAGGCCCAGGCCCTGGAGCTGGCGATCGGCGACATGCATCTGCTGCTCGAACAGCACGGATACGTGATCGCCCTCTACCCGTCCGGCATCCGGCCCGAGCACGAACGCCGCCTGCACTCGATCCGCTCGGTCCTGGAGAGCGACCGGATCGCCCTGGTCAAGGTGGATCTGCCACCCCTCGGCGTGGCCGTACTGGTGCGCCAGCTGCGGCAGTTGTCCATCTGCGACTTCAGCCCCGGGGTGGTCGCCTCCGCCGCCCGGCTGCTGTCCCACTACATCTACGCGGGCGCCCTGCTCAACTCCGTCGCCAAACTCGACCGGGTCCCGGTCAGCCTCAAGAGCCACGCCAAGTCCTGGGTCCCCGGCTCGCAGTTCGCCGTGCTCGCCGGGCCCGAACCGCAGCTCATCAAAGTGGGGCCGGCCGCCGAACCCCTGGCCGGACCGGAATTCCGTACGCATCTTCTGGTCGCCAAAGGGCAGTTGCAGTCGGACTGGGTACAGGAGACCCTCGTGCCCGCCTGGAAGGTCCAGGCCGTACACGACACCGGCGTACTCGCCGACTCCCCGCGCTGGTGGGGCACGGGAAAGCTGGTGGAGTTCGCCGCCTACCTCCCGGACATCTCCATGCTCTACCAACTGGTCTGCTCCGTCCGGCGGGAGAAGTGCCACTGGTGCGAAATGGAACTCATCGGCGACCGCTGCGCCTTCTGTTCCGCACCGCTCGCCGCCCCCGAGAACCGCAGGGCGTCCACCGGTGTCCTTCAGCTGGAAGCCGGCCAGTCCTCCGGCCCCTAGGCCCGCCCGGCCCGGGCGCCCGGCCCCCGGCCCGTACCGCCTCACCGCACATCCCTCTGTCCGCTGCCCCACGCATCCGATTCGAACGAGGTTGTCCGGCCCATGAACTCCCGCCAGCGCCGCGGCGTGATACTCCTGCTCCTGTCGGTCCTGTGTGCCTTCGGTGCCTTCGCCGGCGTGCTCTCGGTGATCAGCGATGTGAACTCCAAGGTGGGTCCCGAAGTGACCGCCTACCAGCTGAAATCCGACGTGGCCCCGTACACGGCCCTGCGCAGTGGTCAGTTCGAGAAGATCACGATGCCCAAGCGGTGGCTCTCGGAGAACGCCGTGACCGACCTGCGCGAGATCGAGTCGAAGATCGCCGTCACCCAGCTCCGCTCGGGCTCGCTGCTCCAGTCGGACATGATGGTGCGCAAACCCGAACTCCGTGCCGGTGAGCAGGAGATCGCCATCATGATCGATGCCGCCACCGGCGTCGCGGGCAAGATCACGCCGGGCGCCACGGTCAACATCTACGCCACGTTCGCCGGTGAGCAGCAGGAGAACGGCACCCCCGCCCAGTCCAAGGTCATCGTCTCCAACGCCAAGGTGCTGGAGGTCGGCACGCTCACCGCCCTCAACCCGAGCGGCGACGAGCGCCGCAGCCAGGTCACCGAGGCCGTGCCGATCACCTTCGCCCTGAACACGCTGGACACCCAGCGCATCGCGTACGCCGAGTCCTTCGCGGAGCACGTACGTCTCGCCCTCGTCGCCCCGGGCAGCGACGGCACCATCCGCCCGGGGGACCGCACCTACACGCTCGACAAGGACAAGTGAGGATCGGATGACCACCAGAATCCTCCCGGCCGTGGGCGACCCCGACGCGGCCCGCTCCGTCACCACCCTGCTCAGCCAGCTCCCCGACGCCGAACCGGCCAGCCCGGTCGGCGACTCGACCCAGCTGATCGACACCCTGGCCCGGCTCGCGGGCGAGGCCCTCGACGAGCTGCCCGAAGTGGTGCTGGTGCACGAGCGGATCGGCCCGGTCCCCGCCCTGGAGCTGATCCGGGAGGTGTCCCTGCGGTTCCCCTCCGTCGGGGTCGTCATGATCACCACGGACGCCAGCCCCCACCTCTTCGCCGACGCGATGGACTCCGGCGCCCGCGGCCTGGTCACCCTGCCGGTCGGCTACGAGGAGCTCGCCAACCGGGTCCAGGCCGCGGCCCAGTGGTCGACCGGCGTACGCCGCCACCTCTCCTCCGCGGGCGACGTCTTCACCGGCCCCGGCGGCACGGTCGTCACGGTCACCGGCGCCAAGGGCGGCGTCGGCGCCACCGTCACCGCCATCCAGCTCGCCCTCGCCGCCCAGGCCTCCGGCCACTCGGTCGCCCTGGTCGACATGGACCTCCAGACCGGCGACATCGCCTCGTTCCTCGACGTACAGTTCCGGCGCTCCCTCGTCGACCTCGCCCTGATCACCGACATCTCGCCCCGGGTGCTCGCCGACGCCGTCTTCTCCCACTCCACCGGCCTCGCCCTGCTGCTCGCCCCCGGCGAGGGCGAACGCGGTGAGGAGGTCAGCGACCGCTCGTCCCGCCAGATCGTCAGCGCCCTGCGCTCCCGGTACGAGATCGTCGTCATCGACTGCGGCGGGCAGATGAACGGGGCCAACGCGGCCGCCATCGAGATGGCCGACGTCGCCCTGCTGGTGACGACCCCCGACGTCGTCGCGGTGCGCGGCGCGAAACGCATCGTACGGATGTGGGAACGGCTCCAGATCCGCAAGGCCGAGGAGACCGTCACCCTCGTCAACCGCTTCACCCGCAACACCGAGATCCAGCCGCCCCTGATCCAGAAGATCACCGGCACCCGGGTCGCCAACGCGGCGGTCCCCGCCAACTTCAAGGAGCTCCAGGCGTCCATCGACTCCGGCCGCCTGCACGAACTGGACGCCAAGAGCACTGTCAAGCAAGCCCTGTGGGGCCTGGCCGGAGAGCTGGGCATCGTCAAGGCGAGCGCGACCGCCAAGAAGTCCGGCGGCTTACTCGCCAAGAGGAACAGCGGCACCTTCAAGAACGACCGGGGCTCGATCGGACTCCCGCGCCGCCGGCGTGGCGGGCCCGCAGAAGCTGAGGGGACACGTTGAGCGATGACCACCAAAAGGACGGCTCGCAGCGGCATACGGGGGCGGATCACCGCCCCGCGTGAGCGCACCGGAGACGCACGGGACCCTTCGGCCCGGGCTGTGCTGGGCCGAAGGGCCCGGGGCGTGCGGGACGACCGCGGGCAGACCGCGGTCGAGTTCCTGGGCATGACCCCCTTCATCATCCTGATCATGCTGGTGCTCTGGGAGTGCGCCCTGATCGGCTACACGTTCAGCCTCGCGGGCAACGCGGCGGACGTGGGCGCGCGCAAGGGCAGCGGAGCGGAGTACGGGGCCGGGGCGGCCTGCCGGGCGGGGGCCCTGGAGGACCTGCCCGACGCCTGGTCGGGTGCGGCCCGGGTGAGCTGCAGCCGGGGCTCGGACCTGTACGAGGCGAAGGTGACGCTCAAGGTCCCGGTACTGGTCCCCGGCCTCTTCGACCTGGACATCGACATCGACGGCGAAGCCGGATCGGCGCTGGAGGACTGAGTGATGACGACCCTGCCGTACAGCGCACGCATCCGGTCCGGGCCGGCCGGGAAGGGCCGCGACCGCGGCCAGGTCGCCATGGAGTACCTCGGCTTCCTCCCCCTGCTGCTCCTCGTCGCGATGGGCGCCCTCCAGCTCGGCCTCGCCGCGTACGCCGCCAACCAGGCGGGCACCGCCGCACGCGCCGGAGCCCGTACGGCGGCCAGCTACGACGCCCACGGGGACCCGGAGTCGGCGGCCCGGGGCGCGGTGAGCGACTGGCTGAGCGGCGACGGGTTCGGGTACAGCCAGAGCGGCGGCCAGGACATCACCGCGACCGTCCAGGTCAAGGTCCCCTCCGTCGTCCCTGGCCTGGACGGCTGGGTGGCGAAGCGGAGCGCCACGATGCCACGCGAATAGCCGCCCACGGCACAGACCGGCCGGACCCAGCAGCATTCCGCGACACCGAGGAGAGTTACGCAGATGAGCCTGCGGGCACGCATGACCGCCCCGGACGAACACGGCGGCGCACGGGAGGACAGCCACATGGTGGCCACCTACCGGGCCAAACTGCTGGAGGAGATCGACCTCGCGGAGATGTCCTCGCTGGCCGCCGCCGACCGGCGGGCCCGCCTGGAACGCGTACTCGGCCACATCATCAGCCGTGAGGGCCCGGTCCTCTCCACCGTGGAGCGCTCGCAGCTGATCCGGCGGGTCGTGGACGAGGCGCTCGGCCTCGGCATCCTGGAACCGCTCCTGGAGGACGCGTCGATCACCGAGATCATGGTGAACGGCCCGGACCAGATCTTCGTCGAGCGCAGCGGCAAGGTGGAGCAACTGCCCCTGCGCTTCGGCTCCCACGAGCAGCTGATGCAGACCATCGAACGCATCGTGTCGACCGTCAACCGCCGTGTGGACGAGTCGAATCCGATGGTCGACGCACGCCTGCCCAGCGGTGAACGTGTCAACGTGATCATCCCGCCGCTGTCGCTGACCGGCGCCACCCTCACCATCCGCCGCTTCCCGCGCTCCTTCACCCTTCAGGAGATGATCGGCTTCGGCTCGCTGGACGAGCAGATGCTGATCCTGCTGGCCGGTCTCGTCCAGGCAAAGCTCAACATCATCGTCTCGGGCGCCACCGGCACCGGAAAGACGACGCTCCTCAACGCGCTCTCCGGCCTCATCCCGAACACCGAGCGGATCGTCACCATCGAGGACTCCGCCGAACTCCAGCTCCAGCAGAGCCATGTGATCCGGCTGGAGTCCCGCCCGGCCAACGTCGAGGGCAAGGGCCAGATCACCATCCGCGACCTGGTCCGCAACTCGCTGCGTATGCGCCCCGACCGCATCGTGGTCGGTGAGGTCCGAGGCGGCGAGTCGCTCGACATGCTCCAGGCGATGTCCACCGGTCACGACGGATCGCTCGCCACCGTCCACGCCAACAACGCCGAGGACGCGCTGATGCGTCTGCAGACCCTGGCCTCGATGTCCGAGGTGGAGATCCCCTTCGAGGCGCTGCACGACCAGATCAACAGCGCCGTCGACGTGATCGTCCAGCTCACCCGGCACGCCGACGGCACCAGGAAGATCACCGAGATCGCGGTCCTCGACTCGCACGGCCGCGACCCGTACCGGATCGTCACGGTGGCCCGGTTCAACGGGCAGCCGATGGCGTCCGACGGCCGGATCTACGGCCACTTCCAGTACCTGCCGCTGCCCCGCAAGATCGCCGACCGCCTCTACATGGCGAGCCAGCCCATCCCGCAGGCGTTCGGTATCGCCGAGAGCGCCGAACATCTCGCCATCCGAGAGGCCAACTAGGTACCGAGCCATGGACAACGTCAACCTCCCCCTGGTCACCGTCGGCGTCACGCTGGTCGCCTGCGTGCTCGGCGTGATGGGCCTGTACGCCTACTCCGGCGGCAAGGCCGACCGCGACGCCCTCGTCGAACGGCTCTCCCACGTCGGGCAGGTCCCCGAGACGGGCCGGCACCGCCGGTTCAAGGGCCTGGACCGCCGGCTGCGGGCCACCGCGCTCGGCCGGAAGCTGGAGCTGAAGCTCGCGGCCACCGGCATGGAGCTCACCCCCGGCGAGTTCTTCGTCTACGCCCTGGTCGCGATGGCCGGGCTGTGGATGATCGCCTCCTCCATGCTCGCCGCCTTCTTCGGCCCGGTCGCCGCGCTGATCGGCCTCTGGGGTACCAACGCCTTCCTCAACTGGCAGCGGACCAAACGCACCGAGCGCTTCATCAACCAGCTCCCCGAGCTCTCCCGCATCCTGGCCAACGCCACCCAGGCGGGCCTGGCCCTGCGCACCGCGCTCTCCATGGCCGCCGAGGAACTGGAGGACCCGGCGGGCGAGGAGCTGGCAAGGGTGGCGAGGCGGCTGGCGGTCGGCGAACCCCTGGACGAAGCGCTGAGCGAACTGACCGACCGGCTGCCCTCACGCGAACTCGTCGTCCTCGTCACGACGCTGGTCCTCTCCAACCGGGCGGGCGGCACGGTCGTCAGCTCGCTGCGCAACCTCACCGAGACGCTGGAGGAGCGCAAGGAGACCCGCCGCGAGGTCAAGACCCAGCTCTCCCAGGTCACCGTCACCGCCTACGCCGTCCCGGCCTTCGGCGTCGGCGCGATGCTCCTGATGAACGCGGTCATGCCCGGCGCCCTCGACCGCATGACGGGCGCCTTCATCGGCCAGGCCGCGGTGGTCGTGGCCATCGCCCTGTACGCGATCGGGTTCGTGGTCATCCGCCGCCTGTCCCGTATCGACGTCTGACACCAGGAAGAAGGGGGACGGACATGGATCTGCTGCTTGCCCTGGTCGTCGGACTCGCCGTCTACGGGGCCATCCACGGCATCCGGATGTACCGGGCCGACGCCGAACTGCCCGTGGACCTCGCCATCGCGCTCGAATCCGGCTCCTCGCGCACCAGCGCGGTGGGCTCCGGCATCGACCGGCTCGGCATCCGCTGGGCCCCGATGGTGCTGCGGATGATGGGCCCCAAGGCGGTCAACAAGAAGCGCCGCCAGATCGACCTGGCCGGAAACCCGGGCGGCCTCACCATCGACCGCTACGCCGCCCGCCGTGCGGTCTACGGCGCGCTCGGCCTCCTGGGCGCCTTCTCGATGCTCCTCCGGGGCCAGCTCTTCCTGGCTCTCCTGATGGTCGCGTTCGGCCTGTTCTGGGTGGAGGCGGGGATCTGGTCCGCGATCCGGGTCCGCCGCGAGCACATCGAACGCACCCTGCCGGACTTCCTCGACGTCCTGGCCGTCGTCGTCTCCGCCGGACTCGGCTTCCGGCAGGCGCTGGACCGGGTGGCGGAGAAGTACGAGGGCCCCTGGTCCGACGAACTGCGCATCACGCTGCGCCAGATGGACATGGGCGTCAGCCGCCGCCAGGCCTTCGAGGAGCTGCGCAGACGCAACGACTCGGAGCAGGTCGCGATGTTCGTCACCACGCTCCAGCAGGGCGAGGAGCTGGGCGCGCCGATCGTCGAGACGCTCATCCAGATCGCCAACGACATGCGCCGCACCGACGCCCAGAACGCCCGCCGCAAGGCCGCCAAGGCGGTCCCCAAGGCGACGTTCGCGGTGACGTCGTTCCTCCTGCCCGGCACGCTCGTTCTCCTCACGGTCGGTTTCGTGTACGGGGCCGATGTCGACTTCTCGTTTCTCACGGGCGGCTGACATGAACGGCGGGAGGGATGGGGACGACAGGAACGGCGGGCACGGCGGACACGGCAGGCACAGCGGGAACGGCGGAGGCCGCGGGGCCTTACAGGGAACGAGCCGGAGGTGACAGGAACATGGCATACCAACTGAGCGGCGCCCAGCCCGGCCTGGCCGCGGACCTGACCCGGGCCCACACCGGCACCCCGGCCCGCCCGGCCTTCGCCATCCAGGTCAACGCCCTCCAGGCCATGTGCCGCCAGGTGTTCGGCTTCCGCCTGGCGATGATCGCGATAGCGACCCCGTACGCCATCGGCCACACCGCCCCCGGCCTGCCCACCTGGTTCATCGGCTCGGCGGTCCTGGCCACCTTCATGGGCTCGTACGTCCTGTTCCGCGACTGGGAGCGCTTCGGCCCGGTCCTCCTGCGCCACCCCTGGCTGCTCGCCGTCGACGCGCTCTTCGGCTCACTGCTGCTGATCACGGCGACCCCCGAGTCGACCCTCGCGTACGTCACGGTCTGCACCCCGCTGCTGGCGGGCCTGGTCCAGGGCTGGCGCGGGGCGGCGGTCTTCGCGGCGCTCCAGGTGGTGATCGTCTTCGGCGTGTACGCGAGTGTCCCGAAGCTGGAGGCGGGCGGGGCGACGGGACTGCTCCTCCCCGGCTTCTGCGTGATCGCCGGGGCGGTGGGGGTCACCCTGCGCAACCTGCTCCTGCGGTTCGGGACGGCCACCCAGGCGCTCACCGAGACCCGGGCGCGGCTGGCGGTGAACGAGGCGGTGGAGGGCGAACGCACGCGCCTGGCGAGGGAGATGCACGACTCGGTCGCCAAGACCCTGCACGGCCTGGCCCTGGCGGCCGACGGCCTGGCCTGCTCGGCCGACCGCATGGACCCGCCGACGGTGCGGCACCAGGCGGGCCTGGTGGCCCGGGCCGCGCGCCGGGCGGCCGCCGAGTCCAGGGAGCTGCTCACGGACCTGCGGAGGGAACAGGGCCTGGAGGGCGGCGTGGACGTCATCACCGAACTGGCCGCCCAGGCGGCGGACTTCACCGCCCGCCACCCGGTGACGGCCACGTTCCGCAGGCTCGGAGAGGAGACCCCGGTCCCCCCCATCCCCCAGGCGGTGGCCCGCCAGCTCCTCACGGTCGCCTCGGAGGCCCTGGAGAACGCGAACCGCCACGCGGGCCCCACGTACCTGGTGGTCCTGGCCGGGGTGAAGGGCGATGTGCTGCGCGTGAGCGTGTACGACGACGGCCGCGGCCTCCCCGCCGGAACCACCTTGGAGGGCCTGCGCCGGGCGGGCCACTTCGGCCTGGTCGGCATGGTGGAACGCGCGGCGTCGATCGGGGCCCGGATCCGGATCGGCAGGGGCAAGGCGGAGAGGGGGACGGAGGTACGGGTGGAACTCCCGTTGGCGGCGCTGGCGGGAGGGGAGGGGCGGGAGGACCAGGTGGCCGCCCCCGGGCAGCAGCAGGCTGCAACACAGCGCACCCCATGGCCCACCCCCAAGACAGACCCACCCCCACCACCGCAATCCCCGTTCAAGCCCCCCTCCACGACCACGACCACTACCACCCCGGCCCCGCCTCCATCCCTCCCCACCCCCCACCGCTGACCCCCCTGATCCCCGACCCAGAGAGGAGGTCGCGGCATGCCGGACGACGCCTTCCGACCAGGCCCCCCGCACCCCGCGATCGGTCCCCCCGCCCTGCCCTCCGCCCCCACCCCCGCCAGGCTCCGGGTGGTGGTGGCCGACGACAACCCGGTGGTGCGGGCGGGCCTGGGTGTCCTGCTCTCGGGCCGGGCCGACATCCAGGTCGTCGCGGAGGCGGCGGACGGCCGGGAGGCGTACGAGAAGACGCTCCACCACCGCCCGGACGTGGTCCTGCTGGACGTCCGCATGCCCGGCGTGGACGGCATCTCGGCGCTGCCGCACCTGGTGGGCATCGCCCCCGTACTCATGCTGACGTACAGCCGTGAGAGCGAGATCGTCCACGAGGCCCTGCGCCTGGGCGCCGGCGGCTACCTGGTGCACGGCGAGTTCACGGCGGACCAGCTGGTGCAGGCGGTACGGGACACGAGGAACGGCCGGGCCAACTTCACCGCCACGGCCGCCGACGCCCTGCTGGCGCACATGCGCCACGGCACGGCCCCGAACCCGTCCCCCCTGCCCGACGGCCTGGGCGCGGCGCTCACGTCGACGCCCGTCCACGCGCCTCCACGACAGCGCGAACATTCCGAAAGCCTTTCGCAACTGCAACCTCTTGTGGGACAGTCTTTGGTAACCGGGGGGTCGGTCCCTTCCCCCAACAGGCAGCAGTACGGGCTGAGTTCGAGGGAGGTGGAGGTCATGGAGCTGATTGCGTCCGGAATGAGCAACCAGCAGATCGCCGCCACCTGCTTCATCAGCGAGAAGACCGTCAAGAACCACATCAACCGCATCTTCACCAAGCTCCACAGCGCCAGCCGCAGCGAGGCGATAGCCCGCTGGCTCGGCACGGCCCCCCGGGACCCAGGACGGCACCCATGACCGCCCGGAAGCCGAACGAGGGGGCCCAGGAAACCTTTTGGGCCCGGGAATGGGCCCACGGACCCTCTCAACGTGCGACGGTTCCCTCCTATGTTTCTCACGTCGCCGCCGACGGCACCGGCCAGGAGGAAGCCGGTACCGGAGACGGCACCGCAGAAACGCCCGAGTCGGCCGGCAACCGGTCGGCCGAACCAGGAGGGGACCACCATGTCGGACATCACCCTGAAGACCGCCGTCCGCGTCAACGGCTGGGCCAACACCGCCGTCAGCACCATCCAGAAGCGCTACGCGGCGAAGGACCGGGGGCAGACGGCGTTCGAGTACCTGGGCATCATTCTGGTGGTCGTGGCGATCATCGGTGCGATCGTGGCGACGGGCATCGGCGGAGCGATCTCGGCGCGCATCAGCGGGCTGGTGAACTCGATCACGGCGAAGTGATTCATTTCCTGCGCAAGGACCGAGGGCAGGCTTTCCCCATCTACGTGATGATGGTGGCGGGCCTGCTCTTCCTTGCGTTGGCCTTCTTCGCTGTCGGCAAAGCCTCCGCTTTGCGCAACGGGTCCCAAGGCGCGGCCGACGCCGCCGCGCTGGCCGCCGCTCAGCAGGCACGTGATGACTTCGGGACCGGATTCCTCGCCTCGCTTCCCGGCAACATGCTGGACGCCTTCCTCGGCACGCCTTTCGCCGCACCCTGCTACGAGGCGCAACGACTGGCCGACGCCAACGACGCCGACGAGAAGCTCTGCTACTCGACCCCCGGATACCTGCGCGACCGGATCACGGTCGAGGTCCAGGGCCGTAAGACGGTGGACTCGTCGGTCCTCCCGGGCTCGGACAACAGGAAGGCCGAGGCCAGGGCCACCGCACTCATCGAGTTCCGCTGCCCCAATCCGAAGGCAGTGGACGCCAACAGTGACGGAGTCCAGGACCTTTTCATCTTCACGTGCCGGAACGGCGAGATTCTCGAGATCGTGCCGGCCAGCCCTCCACCGTGGGAGAGCGTGAGCAGGACTCTCTTTGATGTGCGGTTGGTCGACCAGTGACAGTGAAGCGAACGACGAGTAGAGGAATCTGACCATGAGCATGCGGCGGACCACGACAGCCAGAAGGGCGACGGTGGCGGCGGCGATGGCCGCGGCCTTCGCCCTTGCCCTCGCCGGCTGCGGTGATGACGGCGGTGACGCGCCGGGCACAGGTTCTGCGAATACGTCCGCTCCGGCAAGCCCGTCCCCCGAGGACAAGGGTGAGCAGCAGAACGACACTGCCGCCGGCGACGACGTCGACCCGGATGCCAAGCTCGCGGAGGCTCGCGGTCAGAACGGTCTGACGCTGGTCGTCAACCAGGTCAAGCGCGATTCCGGTGGGTTCGTAACCGTGCAGGGTGTGATCAAGAACGGCGGTTCCAGCACCCAGAACACGTCCAACTGGGTCGGGCAGGAGTCCGCGCTGGTGGCGAAGAACCCCAACTCGGTCGCCGGGGCGACGCTGGTGGACAAGGCAGGCAAGAAGAACTACTACGTGCTGCGGGACACCGACGGCAGATGCCTGTGCACGACCGCCATCGTTCCGCTGTCGCCCGGTGATTCCGCGTCGGTCTTCATGCAGTTCCCGGCGCCTCCCCAGGAGACGACGGAAGTCGACTTCACCCTGCCGACGTTCGCCACCACCTCACTCAAGATCTCCGGGTGACTACGGACATGAAAACCACCCGACGTGTCAGGCCCACGCGCAGTGCCGGCCGTGCGATGGCCGTTGCCGTACTCGTGGTGAGCGGCGCGGTCCTGGGCACCACGGTCTCCTACGCCGACGACGGACCCAGCGTTCCACCGGGTACGGAGGCGACGTCCGAGGCGCCTGTTCCCATCGACGCGAACGATCCCGATCTGAAGATGCCCGAGGGCGGGACACTCGCACCTGGCAAGGTCCTCGACATCGTCCAGGTCGTCGAGGACCAGGGCGGTGAGGAGCGCCGCGAGGACAGCAACGCCGACATCAAGTTCGCGCTCCAGGCGGAAGTCCTCTTCGGCAAGGACAGCGCGAAGCTGAGCTCGGCGGCCAACGCCCGTATCGCCGCAATCGCCGACGAGATCAAGAAGCAGAACGCCACCAAGGTCCGCGTCTTCGGTTTCACCGACGACCTCGGCTCCTCCGCCCACGGCGACGTGCTCTCCAAGCAGCGCGCCGACGCCGTCCACGGGATCCTCTCGAAGGAGCTCGGCCCCACGATCACGTACGAGATCCGGGGCTACGGCGAGCAGTACCCGATCGCCAGCAACAGCAACGAAGAGGGCCGGAAGAAGAACCGCCGCGTGGAGGTCTCCTTCCCGCGCGGAGAGGGTTCCTGACTCCTTCCGCTCCACGTACGGCCGGGTCCGGCACCGCGATCACACTGCGGTGCCGGACCCTCGTTGTCACAGCCGACGGGTCCACTTTGCCTGCCTCGGCGCAGGGCGGCACCGACGTGCCGGCGCTCCCAACAGGGCGTGAACGGCCTCCACCCGTCCCCTACTTCACCGTGATCGACCCCACGAACGCATCCAGCTCCTCCCCGCTCACCGCGCCCTTCACCGCGTTCAGGCGGACCACGAACGGCACACCCCCCGAGTCCACCCCCGCCACCAGGACCCCCGTCATCGGGGTGCCCGTGTTCGGGGTGTCCTCCTTGCCGTCGGCTGTGAAGTCGTAGTCGATGCGGCGGGCTTCGCGGGACTTCTCCGGGCCCGCCAGGCGTACGTCCTCCGTTGCCCTGCGCGTGGAGCCCAGGCCGATTCCGGCGCCCGCCGCGGCCGCCGCCTCGCCCGCGTCGCTCACGCCCGTGGCGAAGTTCAGCTGGACGGAGACCATGCCCGTGCGGATGCCGTTCTCCACCTTCAGCGCCACCGCCGCGTTACTCCTGCTCCGCTCGGCCGCCGGCTGCTCCGCGTACCCCTTGGCCTTCGGGTAGCCGACGCTCAGGCTGTCGGTGTCCAGCGTGGACCAGCCCTCGGGCACCGAGGCCTTGCCCTCGGTGTCGCTGCCGCAGCCGGCCAGTGACAGGAGGAGGGAGAGCCCCAGGGCGGCCGCCGCGGCCGTCCTGCGCACCTGCGGGGTATTCGTCATCGTCATCGCCTCTCGTCGTGCCATGCCGGCCAGGTCCGTCGTGCGAGCGGCGGGCAGCGTCAGTTCGCGCAGCAGCTGCACGGAGGATCAGTTCGCGCAGTAGCTGTAGGGAAGGTCAGTTCGCGCAGTAGCTGTACGGAAGATACGTGCGGCCGTCACCCCGTGGCGCCCCCAGGAACCTGGCGTCCGTCAGTGTCTCCTTCTTCTGCTCGTCCGAGATCGAGAACCCGAGGCTCATCCCGAGCGAGACCTCGAAGCCGAACTCCTGCGCGTCCGTCTCCCCGTGGTAGCGCATCGTGCTGGACAGCCCGTCCTCGAACATGAGCTGTTCGAAAGGGTCGTTGCCCGTGGGGCGCGTCTCCATGCCGCGGTCGCCGAAGAGGTACTCGAAGGGGGCCGTGTTGTTGCCGGAGCCGTCCAGCCACTGCTCGGCGACGGCCCGCTCGGCCTCGGTGCCCGCGTCGGTCTCCTTGCCGAAGACGACCGAGTTCGTCACCACCTCGATGCCGGTCTCGCCCGACGAGTCCGACGCGCTGCCCTTGCCGCCGCGCTTGTCCGCGCCCGACTCGCCGTTGTCGCCGCCCACTTCGACCTTGCCGGACGTCGAGCCGCTCTCCACCGTCTGTGTCATGTCGATGCGGACGATCTTCCCGGTCTTCTGGTCGCGGGTGACGGTGATGGCGCCGGTGCGGTCCTGCTTGCCGCTCAGCGTGCCCTTGAGCGGGCCCGTGTTCCCGCTGAGCTTGCCCTCCAGTTCCAGCTTGGCGGTGTACGTGTACGACTCGTTGCCGTTCACGTCGTCCTTGGTGATCGTCACCTCGGGCGTGAACTTGGCCTTGCCGCCCAGCTTGGCGCCGAGTTCGTCCTCGTCGCCGCCCTTGATGGACAGACCACCGTCGGCATAGGCGTTGAGGCCGACCGTCGAGTACGAGATCTTCTTGTCGCCGATCTTCCGCTCGATGTCCTCCTTCTTCTCCGCCCACTTCATGCCGGAGTACCAGTTGCCGCCGTACCCGCCGCCGTGCTTGGTGGCGGTCTCCCACATCTTCATTTCCTCGATATCGTCCCGCATCTTCTGCGCCTCTTCCTCGCTCGCGAAGATCCAGGTGTCACCGTTCGTGATCTTGATGCCGCCGCCGATGTCGATGTCCGCCTTGCCGAGTTTCCCGAGCTTCACGCCCGGCGTACTGGCGGTGACGCCGGCCGATGCCGCGTCGGTGAACGTCATGGAGACGACCTTGTCGTTCCCGTCGACCTTTCCGTCCCCGTTGATGTCGGTGTTGGCCTGGGAGACCTTCTGCTGGAAGCCGTACTCCTCGCCCCACTCGAACCAGCCGATCTTGACCTTGCCGCCCGCCGTGTCGGAGACGGACGAGACCTGGCACATCTTCGGCTCGTAGTCGGCGTCCGTCTTCGGCTGCGCCTCGGGGTCCCCGCCGCCCGTGGCGCACGACCCACCGACACCGGCCAGCGCGCTGACCGCGCAGCGGATGCGCTCCCCGATCTGCCCGCCGACCCCCGCCATCGCCATCGCGCCGATCAGGGTCACCACGAGGACCACGACACCGAGGTACTCCGTCGCGGTGACGCCGCTGTCACGCCAGTTGTACGAGTAAGTCGGCGGCGGGGGCCGGGTGGCGCGCTCCTCCAGGAGCCGGTCCACCGCCATCCCCGACGCGGCGCCCGCCGCCAGCGCCACCACCGGCATCAGAACGCCCTCGATCCCCACCGCCTCCCACGACACCGCGAAGCCGTACGCCATACCGGCCAGCGGCACGGTCAGCGCGGCGAGCAGGTAGAGGGCGCGGGAGGTGCGGTACTCGTCGGGGAGCATGCGGGTGGCGGCCAGGACGGTGAGCAGGGTGACGGCGAGCGCGGGTATGTGCAGCAAGCACAGCCGCCAGCCGAACGATTCCAACCGGGCCGCGTTGCCCAGCAGTTCGAGGAGCACCCGGCTCGCCAGGAACCCGGCGGCGATGTAGACCAGTGCACCCGTCGCCCAACTGCGGGTCAACGCGAAGAATCGGCCGCCCGGTTCGCTGCCTGCCAGGGCGCCGGAGCCCCCTGCACCCCGGCGTCCTGGCGGTATGTGGCCCGCCCCTCCGTCTCCCCAGCCCCCGCCCCCACCGCTCACGGTTCACCCTTTCTCCGAACCCGTAACCCGGCACCCGGCACCCGAACTGCGCGCGTGCCGCCTGTCGGCCGTGAGCGTACGGCCGGAATACGTCCCCGGCGCGGGCCCCCGGCCCCAAAGCCGGGCCCAAGTCCGTTCACGGGAAGCCCGGTGGCTCCGCTCCCTCCGCCCTGTGGGCCGCTCGTGGGTCCCTGGGCCCACGCCACGTCTCCTGCCGCTCGGTACGCTCGGACGTACCGGTGTCCACCTGCTCTTGTGTTTGCGCACGCGAATTATTAGGATCATGCCGTGATGGGGGGGTGGGGTGTCGATGAGTGCCGGGTTCTTCTACTCGTACCACCTGGGCTGGACCCGGCTGGATGCCGCGACGCTACTGGGTGACCTGGAAGCAGAAGGTCTTCGCCCGGGACATCCCCTGACCGGCCGTACCGTGCTCGTCAGCCTGGACCTCCCCTCGTCCGGGGCCCGTTCACCCGTGACGCGGGAGCAGCTTCTCTCCCTTTCCGGTCTGCGAAGACTCCAGGAAGTCGGCTTCCGGCTGTGGGTGGACGAGGGGCCCGATCTCCTGGTGCGCATACGGCGTGCGCGCAGCGGTGTCGTCGCCGTCGAGTTCTCCGTGGGGGAGCTGCCGCCGGTCGTGCGGGAGCGGGCGGTGAGTGCCATCCGGCGGACCGTCGGCCGGGCGTCCGTGCTCTGCATCGGCTTCGTCCTCGACCGGGACGGCGCGACGGCCGGTACCGACTGGGACGGCGTCGTCATCGATGGCTCCGCACAGCTCGACGCCTGGCCGGACGCGGTCGCCGTACGGGAGGAAATCGCTTCCAGCCACCCGCAGTTGACGGCCACGGACTCCGTCACGATCTCGCCGTGGAAGGTGTTCGGGAGCGCCGTGCCGAGCCTGTGAGGCGGCGGGAGCGGAGGTGCGTCCGCATGTGCCGGAGGCATGGGTCCTCGGGCCCAAGACGCCTGCCGGGTAAGGGAGTTAGCGTCCTTCCTCGTAACCGATCAAGGTTCGCCCCGGTGTCCTCCCCACGGCCCCCGTGGGCGGGCGGACGACCAGAGGGTGATGACGGACGTGCAGACCGCGGAGCAGCTGACACTGACCGACGAGGAGTCCCGGCTCCTGCAGCTGGGACTGATCGAGTGGTGCGGCCCGGCCCGCTCCACGGAGGAGTTCGCCGTGGCCATGGGCTTCGACGGTACGGAGGATCTCCACTACCGCTCGCTGCGGATCCGCGCCGCCCTGATCGCCCACGAGGCGCTGGAGCCGATGGACTGGGCACGGGCCCTCCTCGCCACCGAGCTTGCCTTCGCGAGCGACGTGGTCGGTTCCGGCTACGAGTGGTCCACCACGACCGGCTGGTCCGACGAGACGACCGTGCGCGTCTTACGTTCCGCCCAGCTGAAGCTGATCCGCACGGTGGCCCCTCTCGTCGGCCGCGGCCTCGGCACCCGCCCGCCCCTCCGGCCGGCGATCGGCTGACGAGGGCGGGACGACCGCCGGGCCGCGACGGCGCCGAGGCCGGGCCACTGCCCAGGCCGGGGCGGCACCGAGGGCGGGGCGCCACCCGCCGGAGGACATAATCGGCAATATGTCCGACCACCAGCTCCGTACCCGGACGCCCGGCCCCCCGGCCCGGCACCCCCGTGCCCCCGGCCCCCGGGCGGCCGCCGCTCTCCGGGCCGCCGCGCCCGCGCTCGCGGTCTACGCCGCCGTCCGGGCCCTGGGGCTCCTGGTCTTCTGGGTGGCCGCCCGGAGCTCCGGCAAGGACCCCCTGGCGCGGCTCAGCGGGCGCTGGGACTCCGTCTGGTACCAGCGCATCGCCGAGGACGGGTACGGCTACACCGCCACCCTCCCCGACGGCGCCCTCCACTCCGACCTGGCCTTCTTCCCGCTCCTCCCCGCCCTGGAGCGCGGGATCTCCGAGGTGACCCCGCTCACCCTCGGCGGCGCCGGGCTCCTGGTCGCCTGGCCGGCCGGGCTGCTGGCCGCCTGGGGGATCTTCGCCGTCGGGGCAGAGCTGCACGGGCGGCGTACGGGGGTGGTGCTGGCCGCACTGTGGGGCGTGTACCCGACGGCGTTCGTCCAGTCGATGGCGTACACGGAGACGCTCTTCACCGCACTGGCCGCCTGGGCGCTGTACGCCGTCCTCAAGGGCCGCTGGCTCGTGGCGGGTGCCCTCTGCGTACTGGCGGGGCTCACCCGGCCCTCGGCCGCCGCCCTCATCGCGGCCCTGGCGATCGCCGCCGCCGTCACGCTCGTACGGGAGGTCCGCGCCGGACAGCGGACCGGTCCGGTGCTCCGCCGCAACGCCCGGATGATCGCCGGGGTGGCGCTCGCACCGCTGGGCTGGCTGGCGTACGTGGTCTTCGTCGGCGTGCGCGAAGGCAGCCCGTTCGCGTACTTCGAGGTCCAGGCGCAGTGGGGCAACAGCATCGACGGCGGACGCGCGCTCGCCGCCTTCATCGCCGGGCTCCCGCTGCCCGCCGCCCTCGGGCTCTGCGCGGCGCTCGGGCTGCTCGGTTGGCTCGTGTTGCTCTGCGTGCGGCAGCGCCAGCCGCTGCCCGTCCTCGTCTACGGCATCGCGATCGTCGTGATCTCGCTGATCGGCGCCGGATACTTCGGTTCGCGGCCGCGTCTGATGATGCCCGCCTTCCCGCTGCTCCTCCCGCCCGCCGTTGCTCTGGTACGGCTGCGGAGCGGGGCGCGCACCGCTGCCGTACTCGCCGTACTCGCCTGCGCGTCAGCGGCCTTCGGGGCCTGGACCCTGCTCGGCGCGGGCCCGCCCTAGGAGGTGCCGGGCGTGGGCCTTCCCCAGGACGTGCCCGCCGCCCGCAACTCCACCCGTACGCCCGGCCGCACCCCCCACCGCTCCATCGCCCCCGCCTCCGCCTCCACCACATGGCGGGACCGCAGCCGGGGCAGGCCGAGCCGGCCGGGCTTCATCGTGCGGACCGCCAGCACGGTGAACTTCCGGTCCAGGTACGCCACATCGATGGCGAACCGCATCCGGAAGGTGTGCACGCTCCCGGCCGGCGTGAGCATCAGCGCCCCGTCGATCCCGTCCCGCCCGAGCAGCCCCCGGGTGCGGGCCCGGTACGAGGCCGCTATCCGCAGCGGCACCCCCCGGGCCCCCGCGTCCCCGCCGACCGTCAGCGTCCCCTCGCCATCACGCCAAGTCCTCATGGGCACCGACCGTAGCCCCCGGCGCCGCCGCCTGGGTCCCGAACGGCCGGGAGTGGGCCCCAGGGCCCAAGCCCCCTGTTCGCGCGGCCGATTAGGGTCGTGGTGTGGACCTCGTGCTGCTCGCCGTCGCCGCTGTCTGGGGTGGAGTGACCGGACTGCTGATCCCGCGCGCCGCGTACCGGTTCGCCGTCGAACCCGAGGAACCCTGGCGCACCGAGTGCCCGGCCGGGCACGCGTTCACCGGTCCGCTCGGCGGCTGGTTCGGCCCGGCCCGCTGCCCCGCCTGCGGGTCGCGCGCGCAGACCCCCGTGCCGCCGTACGGAGACGAGGCCGAGGCCCCCGTCCCGTACGCCCCCGGGGCCCTCGCGCCCCTGGTCACCGTCCTCGCCTGTACCGGGCTCGCCGCCGCCACGGGGGCCCGGCCCGAGCTCGTCGGCTGGCTGCTGCTGACGCCCGTCGCCGTGCTCCTCGCCACCGTCGACCGCCGCGTCCACCGGCTGCCCGATCCGCTCACCCTGCCCCTGGCCGCCGCGGCCGTCCTGCTGCTGGGAGGGGCCGCCCTGCTCCCGGGCCACGCCGGATCCTGGACTTCCGCGCTGCTCGGCGGCCCGGCGCTCGGCGGTTTCTACTTCCTGCTCTTCCTCATCAACCCCGACGGCATGGGCTTCGGCGATGTGAAGCTCGCCCTCGCCCTGGGCGTCGCCCTCGGCTGGTACGGCTGGGAGCTGCTGTTCCTGGGCGGGTTCGCCGGGTTCCTGTTCGGCGCGGCGTACGGACTCGGGCTCGTCCTCCTGCGCCGGGCGGGGCGCAGGACGGGCATCCCGTTCGGCCCGTTCATGATCGCGGGGGCGCTGACCGGGATCCTGCTGGGAGCCCTGGCGGCCTGAGCCCAGGGCCCGGCCCGCAAGCCGCCCGCGTACGCCCCGGAATCCATTCGCGCCACCCACCCCCGGCCTGACACGATTCCCGTATGTCCGAACAGTCCCCTCCGCCTTCTCATCCGTCTCCGCCTTCTCAGCTTCTGCCGCCTTTCGCTTCCCCTGCCTCCCGCGACCGGTTCGAGGCCCTCGTCGCCGAGGCCGACGCCGTCTCCGTGGACGGCTGGGACTTCTCCTGGCTGGAGGGGAGGGCCACCGAGCAGCGCCCCTCCTGGGGGTACGCCCGGGCCATGGCCGACCGGCTCGGGGAGGCCCGCGCCGCGCTCGACATCCAGACCGGCGGCGGCGAGGTGCTGGCCGCCGCGCCCAAGCTCCCGCCGGTCACCGTGGCCACCGAGTCCTGGCCGCCGAACATCGCCCGCGCCACCGCGCTCCTGCACCCCCTCGGTGCCGTCGTCGTCGCGGACGCGGACGAGCCGCCGCTGCCCTTCGGCGACGGGGCCTTCGACCTGGTGGTCAGCCGGCATCCGGTGACCACCTGGTGGGAGGAGATCGCCCGGGTGCTCGCCCCCGGCGGCACGTACTTCTCGCAGCAGGTCGGACCGGCCAGCGTCTTCGAACTCGTCGAGTACTTCCTCGGCCCGCAGCCGCCCGAGGTGCGCCGCGGCCGCGACCCGGAGGACGCGCGCGCCGCCGCCGAGGCGGCCGGGCTGGACGTCGTCGCCCTGCGGCCCGAGCGGCTGCGCACCGAGTTCTCCGACATCGGCGCGGTGGTCTACTTCCTCCGCAAGGTGATCTGGATGGTGCCCGGATTCACCGTCGAGCGGTACCGGCCCCAACTGGCCGCACTGCACCGGCAGATCGAGGAGGAGGGCCCGTTCCTCGCCCACACCACGCGCTTCCTGATTGAGGCCCGCAAGCCCCTGTGACGTATCGAGAGGTGTCAACCTGCTTACACCGGACGCCAGTTCAGCTTTGCCCCACAGGCAACGCGATCGTGCGAGCCGCCGTCCTACTCAGTGGGAGCAGGCACAGCGAGGGAGACGGGGAGCGGCCATGACGGTGGAGAGGGAAGAGTGCGGCGGCCCGGCCGGACGCGCTCGGAGCGGCAACTCCGACTGGCTCACGGGCTCCCGGATCACCGCTGTGCACGGGGTCTTCTACCGGCCCGAGGGGCGCGCGGGTGAGCCGGAGGCCGTGGAGTTCGTGATCGACCGGGGCCAGTCCGTCCTGCTCACCTGCACCTCCGACTGGACGCTGCGCATCACCCCGGGCACCTGGCCGCTGCTGCCCGACTGGTGCGTACCGGCGAACCAGTGGCAGCACGCTCCACTCACCCAGCTGCCGCCGGTGCCGTACGAGGGTGCCTGGACGGTCGTCGGCACGCTGGAGCGCAGGGACGGCAACGGCGAGGTCCACGAGGCGGTCATCCGGTGCGAGGAAGGGGACTTCGTGGTCGCGGCGGGGGACACGCTGGCGGTCCGCTTCCACCGCCACTGAGCCCCTACGCGGGGGCCCCACCGCCACTGAGCCCCCCGCGTACGGTCCCACCGCCACTGGTCCACGTACGCATGCGGCGCCCACCGCCACCGAGCCCTAAGCGTGCGGCCCCACCGTCACCGTCCCCACCGTCAGTTCCGCCCGCCCCTCCATGATCGCCCCCACCCGCTCCACCTCGTCCTCCAGCGCCCGCAGCCGCGGCGCGGCAAGAGGCTCCAGCGGCTCCACCGTCACCGCGATCCGCTTCCCCGAGCGGCGCTGGTGCCAGACTCCCGCGACCGTGCCGTCCACCAGCAGCACCGGGTAGTTCCCCGCCTGCCCGCCCGCGAGCGCCCGCTCGAAGGCCCGGCCGGGGAAGAGCCGCTCGCGGGGCTGCGAGGCGATCGTGAACGCGTCGAAGTAGGGGAGCAGGCGCACTCCCCGTACCGGACCGGCCGGGAAGTCCGTGTCGCCCGCCACCACCCAGGAGGGCCCGGCGTCCTCGAACACCACCTCCTCGATCGCCCCCGACGCGGCCAGCGAGGCGAACAGCCCGTCCGCCCACCGCTTCGGCGCGGCGAGCCACCGGGCGAAGTGGGCCGGGGTGGCCGGACCGTACGCGTACAGGTACCGCTCCACCAGAGCCGCCTGCGCCTGGGGGCCGGGCAGCGGGGTGTACCCGGGGTTGGTGTACGTCGCCCGGCGGCCCCGGTTCGGGGCGTAGGCCAGTGCGCCCCGGTGGCCCGCCAGGTGCAGGACCTGCCGCCAGCGCGGCCACATCTGCTGGAACCCGGGCATCACCAGGTCCCCGGCCCACGGCCCGGTCCGGTCGACGACCTCATCGGAGAGCTCGTCGACCGTGAGCTCCGCCCCGGTCAGGGCCTCCCCGATCGCCGCCACGACCTCCTCCACCTGCTCGGGGGTCATCCGGGTGTCCCCGGGGAACGGATTCGGGCCCGTCGGTACGGCGGAGAGCGCGCCGGTCCACATCGGCAGGTCCGCCGCGGGCAGGAGGTGGACCGTGCCGCGCGGGCCGAACGTCTTGACCAGGGTCCGGTCGGTCCACAGAGCCGTACGCACGTCCGTGCGTGTCAGACCCTCGCCGCGCAGCCCCACCGAGAGCTCGGCCGCCGACAGCACCTGGGCGTGCGCGCCGAGCATCGCGCCGGCCGCCTCGGCGGGGGAGACTCCGGGCACCGGACCGCACAGGTGCTGGCGGGCCGACCTCCGGGCGTTCGCCTCGGGCCAGGTCACGGTCACGGTCGCACGGGCTCGGGTCGTCATGGACCGAACCTAAGACCTCTTCAGGTCAGAACCTGTCCGCAACCGCAAGGCGTGGCGTCAAGGCCGCGCCCTGGGGCACCCCCTCGATACCGGGGGCGAATCCGGGCCCGTGAGCGCGGGCCGGAGGGTGCCGTGGCTGCCCGCAGCGGAGTCCGGTGAATCCGGAGAGTAGTTGGGGAGTGGCGTGGCACCCAGCAGGACTTATGAAGGGTTATGGTGGAAACCCCCCCTCGGGCCGGTCCGTATCCCCCCACGGACCGGCCCGTTTTTTCTGGGCGGAGCCGGCCCCGCCGTCCCGAAGCTCTCCTGACCGGGCGTCAGTGACCGGGGGTGACTGACCAGGTGTCATTGGCGGGGCATGAGAGCCCCGGCATGAGTGCCCCGGTTTCAGCCCCGTCCGGCCCAGATGTTGGTGCCCTCGGTGTCCACGGCGAAGGTGTCGATCTCCTTCAGCTCCGCCGCCGTCAGGGCCGGTCCCGACAGCGCGGCCACGTTCTCCTCCAGCTGCTTCACGCTCGACGCGCCGATCAGGGCCGACGTCATACGGCTGTCGCGCAGTACCCACGCGATGGCCAGCTGGGCGAGCGACTGGCCGCGGCCCTGCGCGATGTCGTTCAGGCCGCGCAGCCGGCGCAGCACCTCCTCCGAGAGCAGCCCCGGGTCCAGCGACTTGCCCTGGGTGGCGCGCGAGCCCTCCGGGATGCCCGCCAGGTACTTGTTCGTGAGCAGGCCCTGGGCGAGCGGCACGAAGGAGATGCAGCCCATTCCGGCCGTCTCCAGGGTGTCGAGCAGGCCGTCGTCCTCGATCCAGCGGTTGATCATTGAGTAGGACGGCTGGTGGATCAGGGCCGGGACGCCCATCTCCCGGAGCAGCCGGGCCGCCTCGGCGGTCTGCTCCGCGTTGTACGAGGAGACGCCCGCGTACAGCGCCTTGCCCTGCCGCACGGCGGACGCCAGGGCGCCCATCGTCTCCTCCAGTGGGGTGTGCGGGTCGAAGCGGTGGGAGTAGAAGATGTCGACGTACTCCAGGCCCATCCGCTTCAGCGAGGCGTCGAGCGAGGACAGCAGGTACTTGCGGGAGCCCCACTCGCCGTACGGGCCGGGGTGCATCAGATAGCCGGCCTTGGTGGAAATGACCAGCTCGTCCCGGTACGGGGCGAAATCCTGGGCGAACAGCTTGCCGAAGTTCAGCTCGGCCGAGCCGGGCGGCGGCCCGTAGTTGTTGGCCAGGTCGAAGTGGGTGACCCCGAGATCGAAGGCACGGCGCAGGATCGCCCGCTGGGAATCGAGCGTCCGGTCGTCGCCGAAGTTGTGCCACAGGCCCAGGGAGAGGGCGGGCAGCTTGAGGCCGCTGCGTCCGGTGCGGCGGTATTCCATGGAGTCGTAGCGCGTGTCGGCAGCGCGGTAGTAGAGGTCGGGGGAGAGGTAATCAGTCACTTTCCCTCCTTATCACGGAGTTGTGACAGACCGGGTTGGGCCCCCGTGACCCGATCGCAGTAATGTGGCGGCTTCGGGGAATGCCGATGTGCGGCGCGGCTCATGCCCGCGCGGGTCCGTGCGGACCGCGCAGCGCTCCCCTGCGGGGGTGGACCCCGGACCCCCGGCGACGGGGAGGGCGGGCCACGGGCCCGTACGGAACCGAGAGGGTGAACTCAGTGAACTTCCGCGACCTGGTGTACAGGCTCTACGCGCGCCGGGTGGAAGGCCGCCTGGACCACGACCAGGTGCCGAAGCACATCGGGGTCATCCTCGACGGCAACCGGCGGTGGGCGAAGGCGTCCGGCGGATCGGCCGTGCAGGGCCACCAGGCGGGCGCGGACAAGATCTCCGAGCTGCTCGGCTGGTGCAGCGAGACCGATGTAGAGGTCGTCACCCTCTGGATGCTGTCCACGGACAACTTCGACCGGCCCGTGCACGAGCTGAAGCCGCTTCTGGGCATCATCGAGAACACCGTGCGCAATCTCGCCGCCGACGGCCGCTGGCGTGTCCACCACGTCGGCACGCTCGACCTGCTGCCCGCCGAGACGCAGCTGGTGCTCAAGGAGGCCGAGCAGTCCACGTCCCAGGTCGACGGGATAATCGTGAACGTCGCCGTCGGCTACGGCGGCCGCCAGGAGATCGCGGACGCGGTGCGCTCGCTGCTCCTGGAGCACTCGGAGCGGGGCACGACCTTCGAGGAGCTGGCGGAGGTGGTCTCCACCGACCTGATCTCAGAGCACCTCTACACCCGGGGCCAGCCCGACCCCGACCTGGTGATCCGGACGAGCGGCGAGCAGCGCCTGTCGGGGTTCATGCTCTGGCAGAGCGCCCATTCGGAGTACTACTTCTGCGAGGTGTTCTGGCCGGCCTTCCGCAAGGTCGACTTCCTGCGGGCGCTGCGCGACTACGCCGCCCGCCACCGGCGCTACGGGGCTTGAACGGCCCCCCTCACCCGTACCGCCGATGACTCCTCTATATAGGGGAGTCATCGCGCGTCCACCGGGACTTCTCCGCACCGTGTCATATGCAGCGGCATGGCTTCGGGCCGAACAGGGAATACCCCTGACAGGTCGACATCCGGTCACCAACCAGGCGGATGTCGCATCCAAGTGAGCGGCACCCAGTCCGCTCGCCCGGGAGGCCCTTTGCACACGAAGGACCGTAGACAGCCTGCGGCCGACGCGGAGGCCGTGGTCCGGCCCGCGCACAGGGGCCCGATCCCGGTCCGTCCTCTCCCTTCGGGAAGCTCCGCGACCGTTCGTCGCACTCCCCGACCTCGTCCGAGGGGGTACGTCCTTCCGTGGTGACCAGTACTAAGCGCCGCATGCCCGACAGGCGCACATACGTTCTCGACACCAGCGTCCTGCTGGCCGACCCCGGTGCCATGGCCCGCTTCGACGAGCACGAAGTCGTGCTGCCGATCGTGGTGGTCACGGAGCTGGAGGCCAAACGGCACCATCCGGAGCTCGGATACTTCGCCCGGCAGGCCCTGCGCCTGCTGGACGACTTCCGGATCCGGTACGGCCGGCTGGACGCCCCGATCCCGCTCGGGGATCTGGGCGGGACGCTCCGTGTCGAACTCAACCACTCCGACCCCGGCGTCCTGCCCGCCGGCTACCGGCTGGGGGACAACGACTCACGGATTCTCGCGGTTGCCCGCAACCTCCAGGCGGAGGGGTACGACGTCACGGTCGTCTCCAAGGACCTGCCCCTGCGGATCAAGGCCTCCTCGGTCGGCCTCCTCGCCGAGGAGTACCGCGCCGAACTCGCCATCACCGACTCCGGCTGGACCGGAATGACCGAGCTGTCCCTTTCGGGGGAGCAGGTCGACCTGCTCTTCACCGAGGAGACGCTGTACGTCCCCGAGGCCGCCGAGCTGCCCGTCCACACCGGGCTGGTCCTCCAGTCCGAGCGCGGCAAGGCGCTCGGCCGGGTGACGGCCGAGGGCAATGTGCGGCTCGTGCGGGGCGACCGGGAGGCCTTCGGCATCCACGGCCGCAGCGCCGAGCAGCGGATCGCCCTCGACCTGCTGCTCGACGAGGACGTCGGCATCGTCTCGCTGGGCGGCCGGGCCGGCACCGGCAAGTCGGCCCTCGCCCTCTGCGCCGGCCTGGAGGCGGTGCTGGAGCGCCAGCAGCACAAGAAGGTGATGGTCTTCCGCCCGCTGTACGCGGTGGGCGGCCAGGAGCTCGGCTATCTCCCCGGCAGCGAGGCCGAGAAGATGAGCCCCTGGGCGCAGGCGGTCTTCGACACCCTGTCGGCGGTCGCCGGGCGCGAGGTCATCGAGGAGGTGCTGGGGCGCGGGATGCTGGAGGTCCTGCCGCTCACCCACATCCGCGGCCGCTCGCTCCACGACGCGTTCGTGATCGTCGACGAGGCGCAGTCGCTGGAACGGAACGTCCTGCTGACCGTGTTGTCGCGGATCGGGGCGAATTCACGTGTGGTGCTCACCCATGACGTGGCCCAGCGGGACAACCTCCGGGTCGGCCGGTACGACGGAGTGGTCGCCGTGGTCGAGAAGCTGAAGGGTCATCCGCTCTTCGCCCATGTGACGCTCACACGTTCGGAGCGTTCCCGGATCGCCGCACTGGTGACCGAAATGCTGGAGGAAGGCCACATCTGACCTGCATGTCCTGTTGATGCCGCCCGGCGAGCCAAGGAGCTTAGCCGGGCGGCATCGTGTTGCGCCGTCATTTCCGTAAAACCGATGGCCCAAACGGGGTGTGACCTTTCCCACGCAACACAGAATTGCCCTGTGGCGTCCCTGTCCGGCAGAGTCTTGCTTCCGTCAGGCCCCGCATACGGCACTTGGGCACCTCCAGAGGTGCCACGCACCACACAACTCAACATGAGACGCCCGTATGCCGCCCGCGAGTACCACGTGGCAACCCTCTCAACGGGGTTGCCCAACGGGCCCGTGCCTCCCGTGACCCACGCAGTAGGGAGGCCAGTGCCAGGGGCACGATTGCGCCCGCGAGGTCACCTAAGCGGACGATGCTGGAAGGACACCATGTGAGCCGGATCTCGGTCCGGGGGTTCGCCGTGGCATCTGCCACCGCGGTCACCACCGTAGGCGCCGTCGTAGGCGTTGCTGCGGGCGGCACACCTGCCGCCGACGACAACAACTTCGAGGCGGCCGCAGCCGACACCACGCTGCTCGCAGACATCCCCGCGGGCCAGCAGGCCCAGGTCCAGACCGCTTCGCTGACGCAGCAGGCCGATGCCCAGGCATCCGCCGCCGACGCCGCCGCGAAGAAGTCGGCCGAGGAATCGGCCCGCCTGCAGGCCGCCAAGGACGCCAAGTCCAAGAAGGCGGATGCCGAGGCGAAGGCCGAGGCCAAGCGGCAGGCCGCGGAGGAGGCGAAGAAGGAAGAGGCCGAGCGCGCCAGCCGGTCCTCCGTCCGCGACGCCTCCTCGTTCTCCGCGCAGGGCTCCTACAGCGTGGCCGACGTCAAGGCGATGGCCCGTCAGATGGTCCCCGCGGACCAGTTCCAGTGCTTCAGCAACATCGTGAACCACGAGTCGACCTGGAACTACCGCGCGAGCAACCCGTCCTCGGGCGCGTACGGACTGATGCAGGCCCTCCCGGGCCACAAGATGTCCTCCGCCGGTGCCGACTGGCAGACCAACCCGGCCACCCAGATCAAGTGGGGCCTCAGCTACATGGACAGCCGCTACGGCTCCCCGTGCGGCGCCTGGTCCTTCTGGCAGGCCAACAACTGGTACTAGGGGCGAACAGTCCCGCCGAAGCCCCCCACCGCGAAACGCGGCGGGGGGCTTCGCGCGTGTACGGTCGCATCCGGCGAACCTGGCAGCGCTGGGGAGCGAAGTTGGGGGAAGGGAAAGAGACATGTCGAAACTGCCGGGCTGGCTGGGCCGCTTCGGGTCCGAACTGACGGAACTGGGCTCACGCCTGGAAGAGCGCCGGGCGCGCGCCGCCGCCGACGATCCCCCCGGTGGCACCGGGACGCCCTCGGACGTGCCGGACCCCGGGCAGGTGCCCGCGCCGCCCTCGTACGCCCCCTCCGTCGCCGCCAGGCCCGATCCGGTCGCGGCGATTCCGTGGGGGATGCGGGTCGCGGCCGAGGCGGGCTGGCGGCTGCTCGTCCTCGCGGGGACCCTCTGGGTGCTGATGCAGGTGATCAGCGCGGTGCAGCTGGTCGTCCTCGCCTTCGCCGCCGCGCTGCTCGTCACCGCGATGCTCCAGCCGACCGTCGTCCGTCTCAAGCGGTTCGGGCTGCCGCACGGGCTCGCCACCGCTGTGACGGCCGTGCTCGGGTTCGTCATCATCGGCCTGGTCGGCTGGTTCGTGGTGTGGCAGGTGATGGAGAACCTCGACACGCTCTCCGACCGGGTCCGTGACGGCATCGACGAGTTGAAGCGCTGGCTGCTGGACAGCCCCTTCCACGTCACCGAGTCGCAGATCAACGACATCGCCAAGAACCTCAACGACACCATCGGCACCAACACGGAGGAGATCACCTCCGCCGGGCTCCAGGGCGTCACGGTGATGGTGGAGTTCCTCACCGGCCTGCTGCTGGCGATGTTCTCCACGCTCTTCCTGCTCTACGACGGCAGGCGCATCTGGGAGTGGACGCTCAAGCTGGTGCCCGCCCAGGCCCGCCCCGGGGTCGCCGGCGCCGGCCCGCGCGCCTGGCGCACCCTGACCGCCTACGTACGCGGCACAGTGCTCGTCGCCCTGATCGACGCCATCTTCATCGGCCTCGGCCTGTACTTCCTCAATGTGCCGCTCGCGGTGCCGCTGGCCGTCTTCATCTTCCTGTTCGCCTTCATCCCGCTGATCGGTGCCGTGGTCTCCGGAGCGCTGGCGGTGGTCGTCGCGCTGGTCACCGAGGGCGTGTTCACCGCGCTGATGGTGCTGGTGGTGGTCCTGGCGGTGCAGCAGATCGAGGGCCACATCCTCCAGCCGTTCATCCTCGGCCGGGCGGTGCGGGTCCACCCGCTGGCCGTGGTCCTCGCGGTGGCGACGGGCGGCCTGGTCGCGGGCATCGGCGGTGCGGTGGTCGCCGTACCGCTGGTCGCGGTCACCAATACGGTGGTCGGCTATCTACGGTCCTACGGTGCCCCGCGCGCGGCCGGAGGCCAGCATGGGGCCACCGCGCCGGGGGTCGCCCCGACACCGGCGCCGGCCGCGCGGCAGACGGTTCCGGACGAGCCGGGCGCCGAGCCCGTCACCCCGGCCGCGCCCCCGGAGCCGCCGGCCGGGCGGGGCCCGTCGGAGGGCGGGCCGCCGGAGAAGTAGGCGCACGGCGCACGGAGACGAAGAAGAGCCCCGGGGACGGTCGGTCGTCCTCGGGGCTCTTCCGGTATCAGGGGTGGTGCGGGTGACTACTCGGCGAGTACGGCCTCGGCGTCGAGGGTCACACCGACCGCCTGGATCACCGAAGCGATCTTGACGGCTTCCTGGATGGTCTCACGGTCCACGCCGGCCTTGCGGAGCACCTGCTCGTGGGAGTCCAGGCACTGGCCGCAGCCGTTGATCGCCGAGACGGCGAGCGACCACAGCTCGAAGTCGACCTTCTCGACGCCCGGGTTGCCGATGACGTTCATCCGCAGGCCCGCGCGGAGCGTGCCGTACTCCGGGTCCGACAGCAGGTGCCGGGTCCGGTAGAAGACGTTGTTCATCGCCATGACGGCGGCCGCCGACTTCGCCGCGGTGTACGCCTCGGCGGAGAGGTTGGCCTTCGCCTCGGGCTCCAGCTCGCGCAGCACCCGCGGCGAGCGCGAGGCGATCGCGCAGGCCAGCACGGTGCCCCACAGCTGCTGCTTCGGGAGGTCGCTGTTGCCGATGACCGAACCGAGGTTCAGCTTCAGGTCCTTGGCGAAGTCCGGTACGGCGGACTTCAGTTCGTCGAGAGCCATGGGTATCAGCTCACTCGCCCGAGAGGAGCGCGACCGGGTCGAGGGTGTTCTCGCCCTTGGTCCAGTTGCACGGGCACAGCTCGTCGGTCTGCAGGGCGTCGAGGACCCGCAGGACCTCCTTGGGGTTACGGCCCACGGAACCGGCGGTCACCATCGTGAACTGGATCTCGTTGTTCTGGTCGACGATGAAGACGGCGCGCTGGGCGAAGCCGTCCTCGCCCTCGATGCCGAGGTCACGCATGAGCTCGTGCTTCGAGTCGGCCAGCATCGGGAAGGGCAGGTCGGTCAGGTCCGGGTGGTCCTTGCGCCAGGCGTGGTGCACGAACTCGGAGTCACCGGAGAAGCCGAGGACCTGGGCGTCCCGGTCGGCGAACTCCTCGTTCAGCTTGCCGAAAGCAGCGATCTCGGTGGGGCACACGAAGGTGAAGTCCTTCGGCCACGCGAAGACGATCTTCCACTTGCCCTCGTAGGTCTTGTGGTTGATCTGCTCGAACTCCTTGCCGCTCTCCAGCGAAACACAAGCAGTCAGGTCGAACTCGGGGAACTTGTCACCGACAGTGAGCACGCGCTCTCCTTGCAACGTCTGGAATTCCCCTTATGGGGGAGTTCCTGAGGGTTGGACGAGATCCACCTTGGCACAGAGTGCATTGATCAGGGAAATAGCTACACTCGGTCGTGATGATCGGAGGTGCCTATCAGTGGCTCAGGGAAAACAGGGCATACGCCCGAAGCAGTCCGGTAAGTCGGCCGCCAAGCAGCCCAGTCTGTCGCAGCTCCGCGCCTTCGCGGCCGTGGCGGAGCATCTGCACTTCCGGGACGCGGCGGCAGCAATCGGGATGAGTCAGCCGGCACTCTCCGGAGCCGTCTCCACCCTGGAGGAGGCACTGGGTGTCCAGCTCATCGAGCGTACGACGCGCAAGGTGCTGCTCTCGCCCGCGGGGGAGCGGCTCGCGGTGCGGGCCGCCACCGTGCTGGAGGCCGTCGCGGCGCTGATGGAGGAGGCGGAGGCGGCCCGGGCGCCGTTCACCGGGGTGCTCCGGCTCGGCGTGATCCCGACCGTCGCCCCCTATCTGCTGCCGACCGTGCTCCGGCTGGTCCACGACCGCTACCCGGACCTCGACCTCCAGGTCCACGAGGAGCAGACCTCCTCCCTGCTGGAGGGGCTCGCCGCCGGACGCCTGGACCTGCTGCTCCTCGCCGTGCCCCTCGGGGTCCCCGGAGTGAGCGAGATCCCCCTCTTCGACGAGGACTTCGTACTGGTCATGGAGCAGGACCACTGGCTCGGCGGCCGCGCCGACATCCCGCGCGAGGCGCTGCGGCAACTGCCGCTCCTCCTGCTGGACGAGGGCCACTGCCTGCGCGACCAGGCCCTGGACATCTGCCGGGAGGCGGGGCGTACGGAGGGGGCGCCGGTGACCACGACCGCCGCCGGGCTCTCCACCCTCGTCCAGCTGGTGGCGGGCGGGCTCGGGGTGACGCTGCTCCCGCGCACCGCGGTGACGGTGGAGACCGCGCGCAACGACGCCCTGGCCACCGGGTACTTCGCCCACCCGGCGCCCACCCGGCGGGTGGCGCTGGCGATGCGGGCCGGGTCGGCGCGGGGCGGCGAGTTCGAGGAGTTCGGCGCCGCGCTGCGCGGGGCGATGAAGCCGCTCCCGGTGCGGGTGGTGGACGCGCCCGACGGGTGAACGGACGCCGGTGCGGCCGGGAGACCTCCTCCCGGCCGCACCGGCCTGTCCCGCTACTCCGTGCGCAGCCCGTCCGGCCGCATCAGCCGCCACAGCGAGGGCAGCGACAACGCCGTCACCAGCAGGATCAGCGCCGCTCCGGCGCCCGTCAGCGGCAGGAACAGCCACCAGTCGGAGACGCTCTTCTCGGTCATCCACGCGAGCGTCGCGCCGAGTCCCAGCCCGCCCGCGACCGCCACCGCGAGGCCGAGCACGACGGGGACGGCGGTCTGCCACAGGACCGACCAGCCCAGTGTCGTACGCCGGGTGCCGAAGGCGACCAGCACCGACAGCAGCCGCCTGCGCTCGCGCAGCTGCTCCAGCTGTGAGACCAGCATCGACGCGGCGATCAGCAGCAGCACCACGGTCGCCCCGACCTGGAGGCCGGTCTGGATGCTGGCGTACTGCCGGTCGCGCTCCACCGAGTCCAGGGTCACGAAGCGCATGCCGGGATCGATCCGGGCCGCCGTGTTGCGTACATGCTCGGCGACGTCCGGCACGCTCCGGTCGACCCGGATGTGGGCCGTGATCGTTGCGGCGGGCAGCTTGCCCGCGTCGATCGCGCCGGTGGTGGCCATGATCCCGTAGTGAGGGGTACCCATCGGGTCCGTGCGCCCCGTCACGGTAGGGGAGTCGGCGGGCAGCGTCCACCGCACCGGCTTGCCGTCCCCGGAGCCGATCTCGACCACCTTGCCCTTGCGGGCGGCCTGGTCGACCCAGTGGGACATGTCCTTGTCGTTCTCCGGGTGGACGACGAAGGTGTCGCCGTCCTGGCAGGTGCCGATCCGGGCCAGCTCGCGCAGGGTCTCGCAGGTGCCGATGGTCAGCGAGGTCGTGGGCGGGATGTCGTCCTCGGCGTAGACGCCGGGCTTTGCCGCATACGTCTCCACCGAGCCGATCACCAGCTCGACGCCCCTGGTGGCGCGGAACTGCTCGATGGCCGAGGTGGCGGCCTCGTCCGTGACCTTCTGGGAGTACGCGGCGAACTGGGCCCGCGTGGGGTCCTGACCGGTCATCCGGTTGAAGTCGGCGTTCATCGCGGCGAACAGCATCTGCAGGGCGATCGCCCCCGCCACCGCCACCGTGACCCCGCTGACCGCGCGGGAGGCGGCCCCGCTGCTCAACTGGAGCCTGCGGGTGGCGAGCTGCCAGGGCACCGGGCCGCCGCGCAGCCGGTTCACACACGCCTCGACCAGCCAGGGCAGCAGCAGGGCGAGACCGACCAGCACCAGCACGGCACCGGCCGCGATCGGGAACGGGTTCACCACCTCGTACTTACCGACCCGGCCCGTGAACCCGAGCACCGCCAGACCGGCGAGCGGCATGAGCAGACGCCACCAGAGCCGGCGGCCCCGGTCACGGCCGCGGCGTACGACACCGAGCGGTTCGATCACCACCGAGCGCATCGCGACCAGCGTGACGAGCACGGCGGTGAGCGGCACCGCGACGACGATCAGCAGCGCCAGCAGGGCGTCGGGCACCAGGTCCGCCGGGAACGCGCTGACGTCCCAGATCTCCACCGCGCCGACGAACTGCCGCCCCACCAGGAAGAAGACCAGTCCGATCAGCAGCCCGAGGACCGCGCCGAACAGCGCCTCCCCGGCGGCGATGCGCCGGGTGGTACGGATGTCGGCGCCGACCAGGCGCAGCGCGGCGAGCCTGCGGTCGCGCCGGTCGCCGCCGAAGCGCACGGCGGTGGCGATGAAGATCGCGACCGGTACCAGCAGCACGACGCAGACCATCACGGTCAGCACGACCAGCAGAGCCGGGAGCGGTTCGCCGTCGAGGGAGTTCCCGTACCCGGAGATCCGGTGGCCGCCGGAGGCGGGGGTCAGGGTGTCGCTGCCCGCGTAGTAGAGGAGTTCACCGGGCGAGCGCAGCCCGGTGTCACCGATCGTGCCGGTGATCGCGTACGGCAGCCGCTCCCGCAGCAGCTCGTTGCCCGGGGCCGCGAGCAGCTCCTTCAGGGCGGGGGAGACCACCATCTCGTCCGCCCCGGGGAAGCGGGCGACCCCCGGCGGGCGGACGGGCGCCGAACCGTCGGCGCGCATCAGATAGCCCGCCACGGTCCGGTCGTGGTACTCGGTGGTCGCGTTGATCCGCAGCACCGAGCTGTCCGACTTCACGGCGTTCGTGTCGGGCGAGTCGGAGATCCGCGTCTCGCTGCGGGCCGCTTCCCGCGCGGCGCGTTCGTCGAGCAGATGCGGTACGGAGGAGGCGAGCAGCAGCAGCGCGACCCCGAGCCCGACGCCGACCGCCGTCAGCAGCGTACGGATCCAGCCCTCGCGGCCCCCGGCCGCGGCGAACCGGATGCCGAGGCCGAGGTCCCGGAGGGTGGCCGCACCGCGCGAGGGCGGCTGCGGGCGATGGTGTTCGGCGGCCGGGGCGTCACGGGATTCGAGCAGCGTCATACGGCGTGCTCCAGCTCGCGGGCCCGGCCGTCGCGCACGGTGACGTCACGGTCGGAGTAGGCGGCGACCCGGGCCTCGTGGGTGACCAGGACGACGGCGACGCTGGACGAGCGCGCGGCCTCGGTGAGCAGCTCCATGACCCGCTCGCCGTTGAGGGAGTCCAGGGCGCCGGTCGGCTCGTCCGCGAAGATCACCTTCGGGGAGCCGGCCAGGGCGCGGGCCACGGCGACGCGCTGCCCCTGGCCGCCGGAGACCTCGCCGGGGCGTTTGGCGGCGAGGTCGTCGACCTCCAGGCGCTCCATCCACTCCCGGGCGGTCCGTTCGGCGGCCTTCCGCTTCACACCGTCCAGCCGCAGCGGCAGCGCGACGTTCTCCACGCAGGTCAGCTCCGGCACGAGCTGGCCGAACTGGAAGACGAAACCGAAGTCGCTGCGGCGCAGGGCGCTGCGCTCGGCGTCCGACATCGCGGAGAGCTCGCGGCCCGCGTAGGTGATGGTGCCGGAGTCCGGGGTGATGATCCCGGCCAGGCAGTGCAGCAGGGTCGACTTGCCGGAGCCGGAGGGCCCCATCACGGCGACGACCTCGCCCGGGTGCACGGAGAACGAGGCGCCGTCCAGGGCGGGCGTCGAGCCGTAGGTCTTGCGCAGGTCGTGGGCGGCGAGCAGGGAGCCTTCGGGGATCACGGGGCCACCACCTTGGCGAGCTGGCCGAGACGGGCGGCGGTCAGTTCCAGCCACCGCAGATCGGCTTCCAGGTGGAACAGGGCGTGGTCGCAGATCAGCTGGTCGGCGAGGTCGCCCTTACGTTTGCGGTCGGTGAGGATGCGCATCATCCGCAGGTGCTCCGAGCGCTGGGAGTCCAGCAGGTCGGAGGCGCTGCGACCGGTCAGCAGCGCGAGGACGACCTTGGTGTAGAGCGTCGACTGGAGGTACGGCTCCGGCTTCTCGGGCTGCATCAGCCAGCGCGAGACATCGGTGATCCCGGCGTCCGTGATGGCGTACCGCTTGCGCTCGGGCCCCCCTTCGCTCTCGACTCCGTCGACCTCGACGAGTCCGTTCTTCAGGAGCCGGGACATCGTCGAGTAGACCTGGCCGTAGTGGAGCGGGCGGTCCTGGCCGAACTTCTCGTCGAAGGTCCGCTTCAGGTCGTAGCCGTGGCGGGGGCCGGACTCCAGGAGCCCGAGGAGGGTGTGACCGATAGACATGGGAAGCACTGTACACGCGGTGTATACCCGGCATGTATACCCGTCCGGAAAGCACCCTCGGCCCAGGTGGCGGGCCGGGGGCGCGTCCTACGGGTCGGCGGGGAGCTTCCTACGCGTCGGTTCCGGGCGGGGCCTCCGGGGCCTCCGGGGCCTCCGGCTCCTCCGGCGACGGCGGCCGTCTGGGCGGCCGCCCCCGGCGGGCGATCGGCGCCGCCGTGCCCGGCAGCCGCCCCGCCTCCTTCAGCGCCCGGCGCAGCAGGAACTCGATCTGCGCGTTGGCGCTGCGCAGCTCGTCGGAGGCCCAGCGGGCCAGCGCGTCGTGCACCGCGGGGTCCAGCCGCAGCAGCATCTGCTTGCGCTGCCGCGGCCGGGAGTCCGGCGTCCGCCGGCCGGGCGTCTGGTCGGTCACTGGTAGAGGCTGCCCGTGTTGAGGACCGGCTGGACCGCGCGGTCACCGCACAGCACCACCATCAGGTTGCTGACCATGGCCGCCTTCCGCTCGGAGTCCAGCTCCACGATGTCCTGCTCGGCGATCCGGCTCAGGGCCATCTCCACCATGCCCACCGCACCCTCCACGATCAGCTGGCGGGCGGCGACGACCGCGCCGGCCTGCTGGCGCTGGAGCATGGCGGAGGCGATCTCGGGGGCGTACGCGAGGTGGCTGAAGCGCGACTCGATGATCAGGACGCCCGCCGCCTTCACCCGGGCGGTCAGCTCGACGGCCAGCTTCTCGGTGATCTCCTCCGCGTTGCCGCGCAGCGAGAGGCCGTCCTCCTCATGGGCGTCGTACGGGTACTCGATCGCGATGTGCCGGACCGCCGCCTCGGTCTGGGTGGCGACGAACTCCAGGAAGTCGTCCACCTCGAAGAGGGCCTGGGCGGTGTCCTCGACCTTCCAGACGACGATCGCGGCCAGTTCGATCGGGTTGCCGTAGGCGTCGTTGACCTTGAGGACGGCGGTCTCGTGGTTGCGGACCCGGGTGGAGATCTTGCGGCTGGAGGTCAGCGGGTTGATCCAGCGGAGTCCGTCGGCGCGGATGGTGCCGACGTACCGCCCGAAGAGCTGGATCACCCGGGCCTCGCCCGGAGCGACCATCTTCACACCGCTCATGCAGAAGAACGAGGTGATCACGAGCAGTATGCCGACGACGAGGAGCGGGACGCCGACGGCGTTGTTGCCGCCCGACCCGATCACACCGCCGACGATCGCGAGGCCGGCACCGGCGAGCACCCCGACCACCGTCAGCAGCAGCCCCAGGCCGCCCGGGATCGAGTGCGCCGTGACCTCGGTGACCTGCGGTGCGGGCATGTCGGGGGCGTCGATGTCGAGGCCGGCCGCCGTGCTGTCCGGGCTGTGGCCGTCGTGCTGTCCGGTCATGGGTTCCCCCGTTCCGCGCGGCTCCCGCCGCGCTATCAATGTGATTACACATTAATGGTTCTCGCAACCTTGTGCACCCCTGAGGAGTCGGTTCCCCTGGGAACGGGTGCTGATTGTCACGTCCGGAAAAGACTGGATCGCTTGCCTTTTGTCTCTGCCGACGGTGTTAGCTGGCAGGTCTGAACGGACTGGGTGAACCGAGCGAGCCGGTCGAGCAGAGAAGCGGGAGCAACACAGCAATGGGTCGAGCGGATGCGCGACGAGCTCAGGCGCGGGAATCGCGCCGGGCTGCGAAGAGCGGCGGCATACGCAGACTCTTCACGTGGAAGAAGCTGCTGGGCACGTTCTTCGGGATCATCCTGCTGGGCATGGGCGCCTTCGGGGCGCTCTACCTGTACGTCGACGTGCCCGCGCCCAACGCCCTGGCCGAGCGGCAGAGCAACGTCTACCAGTACAGCGACGGCACGCTCCTCGCCCGGTCCAACAGCGGCGTCAACCGTCAGATCGTCGACCTGGCCCAGGTGCCCAAGGAGGTGCAGCACACCTTCGTCGCCGCGGAGAACAAGACCTTCTACAAGGACCAGGGCGTCGACCTCAAGGGCACGACCCGCGGTCTGATCAACACGCTCAGCGGCAAGGGCAAGCAGGGTGGCTCGACCATCACCCAGCAGTACGTGAAGAACTACTACCTGACACAGGACCCCACCATCAGCCGCAAGCTCCAGGAGCTGGTGATCTCGCTGAAGGTGGACCAGAAGCAGTCCAAGGGGCAGATCCTCGCCGGGTACATCAACACCGCCTACTACGGACGCGGTGCCAGCGGCATCCAGGCGGCCGCCCAGGCGTACTACGGCATCGACGCCAAGGACCTGAACGTCTCCCAGGGCGCCTACCTCGCCTCCCTCCTCCAGGCCCCCAGCCAGTACGACTGGGCCACCGCCACCGACACCGGCAAGCGCCTGGTCAAGGACCGCTGGGCCTACACCCTGAAGAACATGGTCGAGATGGGCTGGCTCAGCGAAGCCGAGCGGGCGAAGCAGGAGTTCCCCGTCCCGCAGAAGCCCAAGCCCGCCAAGGGCATGGAGGGCCAGACCGGCTATCTCGTCGAGGCGGTCAACAAGGAGCTCGACAAGCAGGGCATCTCCGCCGAGGACCGTGAGGCCGGCGGCTGGACCTTCACCCTCACCATCGACAAGAAGCGCCAGCGGCAGCTGGAGAAGTCGGTGGAGAAGGAGCTGGAGTCGAAGCTCGACCGCGAGGGCAGCAAGGTCGACGCCACCGTCCAGGCGGGCGCCACCTCCGTCGACCCGAAGACGGGCAAGGTCGTCGCGCTGTACGGCGGCGAGGACTACGTCAAGCACTACATCAGCAACGCCACCCGCCAGGACTACCAGCCGGCCTCCACCTTCAAGCCGCTGGTGCTCGCCGCCGCCCTGGAGAACGAGTCGAAGACCCAGGACGGCAGCCTGATCGGGCTGAACACGGTCTACGACGGCACCAGCAAGCGGCCCGTCGTGGGCAGCGACACCCCGTTCAGCCCGCAGAACGAGGACGACCGGAGCTACGGTCCGATCTCCGTCCAGAAGGCGATGAACAGCTCGGTCAACTCCGTCTTCGCGCAGATGATCGTGGACGTGACGCCTGCCGCCACCAAGCGGACGGCGCTCGCCCTCGGCGTACCGGACAAGAACTTCCCCGAGCGCCCCGCCGTCACCCTCGGCACCATGAACGCCTCGACCTGGGACATGGCGGGGGTCTACGCGACCCTCGACAACCACGGCCGGAAGGTCACCCCGCACATCCTCCAGTCCGCCGAGCACCGCGACCGTACGGTGAAGCCGGCGGCGCCCAAGCGGGAGCAGTCGATCAGCCGCGCGTCGGCCGACACCGTGACCTCCGCGCTCACCGGGGTCGTCAAGTCAGGCTCCGGCAGCGCGGCCAACACCTCCGCCTACCGGGCGGCGGGCAAGACGGGCACATCGGAGGAGAACAAGTCGGCCTGGTTCGCCGGGTACACCCCCGAACTGACCACGGTCGTGGCCCTCTTCGGCGAGGGCGACGGCGGCCGCAAGCAGGTCTCCCTCACCGGAACGGCCAACTCCGGCCGGGCCAACGGCGGTGGCTTCCCGGCCCGCATCTGGGCGGACTACACGCTCGGCGCCCTCGGCGGCGGCTCGGACGCCCGGTTCGACCTCCAGGACGTGGAGCGCGGCGAGGTCCCGGCTCCTCCGACGCCTTCGGAGACGCCGTCGGAGGAGCCCACCCCGTCCGAGAAGCCCTCGCCGTCCGAGAAGCCGTCGGAGACCCCGAGCGAGACGCCCAGCGAGACCCCGACCACGCCGTCGGCCCCGCCGACCATCACGCCGTCCACCACGCCGCCCACCAGCCCCGAGGTGCCGCCCCAGCCCGGGGAGAGCGACGGGCAGCCGGGCGAGCGGCCCGGCGGCGGCGGACTCCTCGGGGAGTGACCACGCGCGCGTGACAGGGACGGAGAGGGGCGGTGCCGACTTCGGCACCGCCCCTCTCCCCATGCACGTACGTTCCGCTAACTACGCGTCGCCATCTCGAACCAGACGACCTTGCCCGTCGACAGCCGCGTCGCACCCCACCGCCGGGCCAGCCGGTTCACCAGGAACAGCCCGCGGCCGCCCTCGTCCGTCTCCCTGGCCCTGCGCTGCCGGGGCAGCTGCGGGGAGTCGTCGCCGACCTCGCAGCGCAGGATGTCGGTCCGCAGCAGCCGCAGCGTCACCGGCCGCTCCGCATAGCGCACCGCGTTGGTGACGACCTCGCTGACCAGCAGCTCCACCTCGTCGGACATCTCGTCCAGGCCCCACCGGCTCAGCGCCCGCCGGGCCAGCCTGCGGGCCCGGCCGGGGGCCGCGTCCTCCGGCTCCAGGTACCAGTACGCCACATCGCTCGGTGCGATCCCGTCGAAGCGGGCGGCGAGCAGCGCGATGTCGTCGTCCCGGTCGCCCGGGCCCAGCATGTCGAGCACGTCGTCGCAGAGGGCCTCCAGCGGCGGCGCGTGGTCCGGCCCGGTGAGCTGCGCGGTCGCCGCGAGGCGCTCCCGCAGCTGCTCGATGCCCGTCCACACGTCCCGCAGCCGCGACTCGACCAGGCCGTCCGTGTACAGCAGCAGCGTGGCACCGGCCGGGGCGTCCAGCTCGACGGCCTCGAAGTCGACCCCGCCCACCCCGATCGGGGCGCCCGGCGGCACCCGCAGCACCTCGGCCCGGCCGCCCAGGTGCAGCAGCACGGGCGGCGGGTGGCCGGCGTTGGCGATGGTGATCCGGTGCGCGACCGGGTCGTACACCGCGTACAGGCAGGTCGCCATGCGGTCGCTGCCGAGCCGCTGCGCCTGCTCGTCCAGGTGGTGCAGCACCTCCTGCGGCGGCAGGTCGAGCCCGGCGAGGGTCTGGGCCGTCGTCCGGAGCTGACCCATGATCGCCGCGGAGGTCATGGAGTGGCCCATCACATCGCCGACGACCAGTGCGACCCGGCTGCCGGGCAGCGGGATCGCGTCGTACCAGTCGCCGCCGACCCGGGCGGTCTCGGCCGCCGGGAGGTAGCGCGAGGCGAGGCGTACGCCGGTGGGCTGGGGGAGCGAGTCGGGGAGCATCGTGCGCTGGAGCTCGTCCGCGATGTAGGCCTCGCGCCCGTACAGCACGGCCTTGTCGATGCCGAGCGCGGTGTGCGTCGCCAGCTGGGCGGCGACCAGCAGGTCACTGGCCTCGAACGGGGGCCGCTCGGTGCCCCGTACGAAGACGGCCGCGCCGATCACCCGGCGCCTGCCGCGCAGCGGGGCGAGGATCGCACGGTGGCCGGTGGGGGCCGGGTGCCCGGGTCCGAGCAGCTCGGGCAGCGCGGCCCGGGCCGCGGCCGAGTCGCCGAAGACCGGCCGCACCCCGCGCAGCACCTCGGCCAGCGCGCCGCCCGCCCGCACCTCGCACAGCTCGGCGGCGGGCATCAGGTCGGCCGTCGGGTCGGTGAGCAGCGGACGCAGCCGCTCCGTCTCCGGGCCCGCCTCGCCGTCCTCGTCGGTGAGCCGGAGCCGGTCGCTGCGGCGCAGCCGCAGCACGAACGGGCTCACCGGCCGCTCGTCGCCGACCGGCAGCGGATCGCGCAGATAGACCAGGATCGCGTCGGAGAAGGTCGGCACGCTCGCCCGGCACAGCCCCAGGACGATCTCGTCCAGGTCTATGCCGCGGGCGATCCGCCGGGTTGCCGCGCCGACGAAACGGAGCCGGTCGCCCTCGCGGCGGGTGGCCGCCTGCGCCTCGGCGACGGCGGCCGGTCCGGGGCCCGGGTTCGGTGCGGCGGCCGGCGCCGGGATCGCGGCAGCCGAGGCCGCGGCCGCGGCGTCCTGCTGCCGGGGCCGGGTGCGCTCCTGCTGCCGAGCCGCGAGAGGCTGCCGGCCTTCGTGGGAGGTGGGATGCTCCGTCACGCGTGGGATTCCGTCCGTCCGGGCCGGTTGTATGAGGCAGTCACCTCGTGGGGCGCCACTGTGCCCCGGCGACCGCGATGAGGACAACGGCTGTCTGCGGATGCCCCCGCACGCGGGGCTGAAACCGTGCGCCCGTGAGATGGCCGGAGGACGACGTTCCGCGCGGCGGCCGGTCTGCTCACGGTGAGGCGGCAGCGGGCAGCGAACACGTCTCCACCCCCTCGTGGTGGTCCTGCGACCGGGCGGTCCGGCCGGGTCCGTGGCCCGTCCTGCCGCACGACCGGTGCGATGACTTGTGGTCAGATCCGGTGTGGTGCGCGCCGATCACGCCGGCGCGCCCCTCGGTGGGCCGGGCCTGCCGACCGGGCCCCCGGGGGGTGCGTCCAGGGTCTCACGACGGCATATGGGCAGGGGTGCGGTCCCAGTCATCCGGTAGCGGCGGCACCTGCCACCGCGGATCGGGCCGCCAGTGCTCCCAGCCGTCCCGGAACGGCGAGCCCCACGCCGAGATCACCTCGACGGCCGCCCGGCCCGCCTCCCGTACGCCCGCGGCCGTCGCCGGGTCCATCAGGCCGACGTGCTGCGCCTGGGCGAACTCGTCCTCGTCGAGCCATTTCCAGCTGCGGTCCGGATTCACGGAGATGTCGAGAAAGTGATCCTCGGAATCCACCCCTCCGGACCACCGGGTGTGCGGCTCCTCCAGGTTCACGTACCAGTTCCGGAAGAGCCAGCCCCGGTCCCAGAAGAGCCACACCGACCACGGGTCCCCGGGCCGGGCCAGCTTCAGCACCCCCGCGCCGAACCACGTCGAGCGGGCCGTGGTGCGCGGCGCGGTGTAGCGGGTGGCGAGCGGCTCGGCGTGCACCTGGGTGCCGTCGGCCAGGACCGGCCGTACGCATTCGGTGCCGGGCGCCATCCAGACGGCGAGCAGCTCGGCGGTGTCATGGACGACGGTCACCGGGCGGCAGATGTGCACGGGCGGGCCGCCCTGCGCCCGGTGGGCCCGGCCGTTGTCGCGGTAGCGCCAGAGGATCCGGTCCCCCGGCGCCCAGCGTGCGCACTCTCCCGTGCTTGTCCCCGTACCTGTCATGGATGGATCTTACGGAGCGTCCGCGCCCGCCCGCTGCGACTCAGGTCACCCGGGTGACCCCCACTGACCCCGGGTGACCCGCGCGTCACGGCCGTGTCATCCGCAACACGTCCAGCGCCTCGTCCAGCTGTTCCACGGTCAGATCGCCGCGCTCGACATACCCCGAGGCCAGGACGGTCTCGCGGATCGTCGTGCCGTCCTTGAGGGACTGCTTGGCGACCTTCGCGGCCTCCTCGTACCCGATGTACTTGTTGAGCGGGGTGACCACCGAGGGGGAGGACTCCGCGTAGGCGCGGGCCCGCTCCACGTTGGCGGTGATGCCGTCCACCGTGCGGTCGGCCAGCAGCCGGGAGGCGTTGGCCAGCAGCCGTACGGACTCCAGCAGGTTCTTCGCGATGACCGGGAGCATCACGTTCAGCTCGAAGTTGCCGGCCGCGCCCGCCGTGGCGACCGTCGCGTCGTTCCCGGTGACCTGGGCGGCGACCATCAGGACCGCCTCCGGGATGACCGGGTTGACCTTGCCCGGCATGATCGAGGAGCCGGGCTGGAGATCTGGGAGGTTGATCTCGGCCAGTCCCGTGCGCGGGCCGGAGGCCATCCACCTCAGGTCGTTGGAGATCTTCGTCAGCGAGACGGCGATCGTACGGAGCTGGCCCGAGGTCTCCACGAGCCCGTCCCGGGCGCCCTGCGCCTCGAAGTGGTCGCGGGCCTCGGTCAGCGGCAGCCCGGTGGCCGCGGCGACCTCGGCGATCACGGCGGCGGAGAAGCCCGGCGGGGTGTTGATGCCGGTGCCCACCGCCGTACCGCCCAGGGGGAGTTCGGCGAGCCGGGGCAGGGAGGCGCGCAGCCGCTCCACGCCGTAGCGGATCTGGGCCGCGTAGCCGCCGAACTCCTGGCCGAGGGTGACCGGGGTGGCGTCCATCAGATGCGTACGGCCGGACTTGACGACCTCCGCGAACTCGGCCGATTTCCGCCCCAGGGATTCCGCCAGGTGGTCCAGGGCGGGGATCAGGTCGGCGGTGACGGCGGCGGTCGCCGCGATGTGGATGGAGGAGGGGAAGACGTCGTTGGACGACTGCGAGGCGTTGACATGGTCGTTGGGGTGGACATCGCTGCCCAGGCGCTCGGTGGCGAGGGTGGCGATGACCTCGTTGGTGTTCATGTTGGACGAGGTGCCGGAGCCCGTCTGGAACACGTCGACCGGGAAGTGCTCGTCCCAACGGCCCGACGCGACCTCGGCGGCCGCCTCCTGGATCGCACCCGCGATATCGGGATCCAGCACCTTCAGCTCGGCGTTGACCTTGGCGGCCGCGCCCTTGATCCGGGCCAGCGCCTCGATGTGCGCCCGCTCCAGGCGCTGCCCGGAGACGGGGAAGTTCTCCACCGCCCGCTGGGTCTGCGCCCGCCACTTGGCGTGAACGGGGACCTTCACCTCACCCATCGAGTCATGCTCGATCCGGAACTCCGGGGTGTCCTGCGGATCCGACGTCGCGTCGACCATCGTGTTTAAACCTCCTGCAAAAGATGAGCACGTGTCTTGTTCTATGTATTCCCAAGTCGCCTACCGGCCAGTAAATACCGGGGGTAACAACTCACCCGGGAGGCGCAATGAGGCGCACCAGGCTCAGACTTCGAGGGCTCCGTAGCCTTCGCCGGCTCCGCTGTACGGCCGCTGTCACCGCCGCGCTCGCGGTGGCCGCCACCACCATGGCGGTCGCCGGACCGGCCGGCGCGGCCGAGTCGGGTACCGGCTCCAGCACTATCGCATCCACTCCTCTCCCGCCCGCGCTGGAAACGGTCCGGGCGGCCGAGGCCACCCGGCTGTACGGCAGCCCCGCCGAACGGCCGCTCGCCGAACGCAAGACCGGGCTGATCTCGCTGGGCGACAGCGAGATCTCCGGCGAGGGCGTCGGCACCTACGACCCCGGCACCAACGGGCCGGACAACTGGTGCCACCGCTCGCCGGAGGCCGCCATCCACCGCACGGGCATCGCGGCGGACGTCACGTACAACGTCTCCTGCTCCGGCGCCTATACCGGGAACATCAAAATCGGCGGAAACAAGCAGTACGCCGACGAGCTGGTGCAGAGCGACAGCCTCGCCGTCAAGGCCCGCAACACCCGGATCAAGATGATCGTCCTGGTCGCCGGGGCCAACGACGACCTCCAGTTCGGCCCGGTCATGACCGACTGCGTGGTCCGCTACATCACCCTCCAGGGCCCGTGCGAGCCGAAGTACGCGGGCGGCTGGCAGGCCCGCGTGGACGCCCTGGTCCCCAAGGTCGAGGCGACCGTCCGCGACCTGCGCACGGTGATGACCGACGCCGGGTACGCGAACAGCGACTACAAGCTCGTCCTGATGGGCTACCCGAGCCCGATCGGCCCGGACTTCTACGACAACCCGAAGTTCCCCGGCAAGCTGATCTGCGGCGGCCTGGGCTACGACTCCGACACCGTCTGGGGCCGCAACACCGCCGTGCCCGCCTTCCAGGTCGGCATGCGCAAGGCCGCCGCCAACACCGGAGCCGCCTACCTCGACAACTCCCGCCTCTTCCACGGCCACGAGGTCTGCAGCGAGGCCCCCTGGGCGCGCGGGCTCTACATCGACCTCAGCAAGCCCGGACTGCCCGACGAGAACTCCGTACGGCAGTCCTTCCACCCCAACGCGGCCGGCCACCGCGCCTTCGCCTCCTGCCTCACCCAGATGTACGACTCCGGGCTCCGCGAGGCGAGCTGCGCCGACCCGGCGAGCACCGGTAGCCCGGTGCTGCAACGGGCGGCCTGGGACGACGTGTTCACCCCGGTGAAGAACGAGGCCACCGGCACCTGTGTGGACGTCCCCGCCTCGGTGACCCGTAACGGCACCGCGATCGGCGGCTGGGACTGCCACGGCGGCCGCAACCAGAACTGGTGGTACGACGGCGGTACGCAGACCCTGCGCACCGCGCTCAGCCACGACCGGTGCCTGGACGTGTCGGGCGCCAAGTACAACCCGGGCGCCACGCTCGTCGTGTGGGACTGCTCGGGCGCGGCCAACCAGAAGTTCGTGCGGCAGGCGGGCACCATCCGTCCGGCCGCCGCGACCGGGCTCTGTCTGACGCTGGCGGGGGCCAAGGACCCGCTGAAGCTCCAGACGTGCGACGGCAGCGCGAAGCAGCGCTTCGTGTAGGTGCCGTCCGGCAGCGGTGGGTGGCGGGTGCCGTGCGGCGCCCGCCACCCACCGTGTGCTTGGCGGTCCGTCCGCCACCCACCTGTGCCTGGCGGTCCGTCCGCCACCCATCGCGTGCCGTCCTGTCAGGCCCCCGTCATCACCGCGCCCAGGATCGCCGCCAGGTGCGCCGGGTCGTCGACCCCGCACAGCTCGCGTGCCGAGTGCATCGAGAGGCCCGGCACCCCCACGTCCACGGTGGTGACGCCGAGGCGGGCCGCGGTGAGCGGGCCGATCGACGTGCCGCAGGGCATCGCGTTGTTGGAGACGAACGGCTGCCAGGGGGCGCCCGCCCGCTCGCAGGCGGCCGTGAACATCGCGATGCCGGTGGAGTCGGTGGCGTACCGCTGGTTGACGTTCACCTTGACCGTCGGGCCGCCGTTGGGCAGTGGGCGGTGGTCGGGGTCGTGCCGCTCCGCGTAGTTGGGGTGCACCGCGTGGGCCATGTCGGCGGAGACGCAGAACGCGCCCGCCAGGGCCCGCGACCAGTCCTCGTCGCTGCCGCCCCGGGCCGAGACCGAGCGCGAGAGCACCCGCTCCAGCAGCGGGCTCTGAGCCCCCGTCTCGGAGCCGCTGCCGACCTCCTCGTGGTCGAAGGCGGCCAGCACCGGGACGAAGGAGGGCTCGGTGACCCCGGTCGCGGAGTCCACCAGGGCGCTCACCCCGGCGTGCACCGAGACCTGGTTGTCCAGCCGGGACGCCACGACGAACTCCCGCTCGGCGCCCAGGTATCCGGGCTGCTGGATGTCGTGCAGCATCAGGTCCCAGCCCAGCACATCGGCCGGGTCCTCCCCGGCCGCCGCCGCCACCAGCCGCAGCAGCTCGCCCTCGCGCGGGTCGCCGAGCGCCCAGATGGGGGAGATGTGGCGCTGCCTGTCCAGGGCCACGCCGTCGTTGACCGTACGGTCCAGATGGATCGCCAACTGGGGTACCCGGAGCAGGGGTTCGTCGATCTGGACGAGGCTGCTGCGCGGGGTGCCGTCCGGGCCGCCGCGCAGTGCGAGCCGACCGGAGATGCCGAGGTCCCGGTCGAGCCAGGTGTTCAGCGGGACCCCGCCGTAGATCTCCACCCCGATCTGCCGCCACCCCGACGAGCCGGTGTCGGGCGCGGGCTTGATCCGCAGGTTCGGGGAGTCGGTGTGGGTGCCGACGATCCGGAACGGGGTGTGCGCGGGCGCGCCCTCGGGGACGTACCACGCGATCAGCGCACCGGCCCGGCTGACGAAACAGCCGCCACTCGCCCCGGTCCAGTCGTCCGTGCCGAGCAGCTCGCGGAACCCGGCCTTCTCCAGCCGCTGGGCGGCGCTCGCGACCACGTGGTACGGCGAGGGGCTGGCGGCGATGAAGGCGAGCAGGTCGTCGGTGTGGCTGCGGTGGGGGGCCGGGGTCATTCGGCGTCCGCCTTTCCGGAGTTCGGCAGTGGCTGCGCGGGCGAAGGGCCGCAGGGCGCCGGGGGGTGCCCGGCGGATCAGGCCGGTGGAGAATTTCAGGAACGTTCGATAACCCTTCGCGGCGGCCCGGCGCGGCGCAAGCCCGGAAGGCGGCGGGCTGCGGGAAAGCGGCGGTGCCGGACCGGCCATCGGCCCGGCGCCGTGGCCGGGGCTCCCGGGGTCCGGGGCGGGAAAGTTGCCTAACGCATGTTCGCGCGGGGTCCGTTCGGGCGAGCTGACAGGGCCCTGCCCGTGGCGGCCGGACGGCCCTGGTGGCGGTCGGCAGGCGCGTCATGGAGCCTGCCGCACCTGTTCGGGGCGCGGCGGCACCGGGGACGGGCGCGGCCGAGGAATTGGCTTGATCTCGACGTAAGGGCGGGGTTGGCGCGCCCGTACGCGGGAGAAGGGCGCCCGTTCGGACGCCGCCGCCCGGACACGGCGGCGGGGCCCGGACACGGCGGCGGGGCCCGGACATGGCGAAGGGGCCCGGACATGGCGAAGGGGGCGCCCGTCAGGACGCCCCCTCTCCCATCAACCGCTCTCGGCGGCCGGTCAGCCCAGACCGGGCCCGCGCACCGGAATGCTGGTGAACGTCGGCGCCGGGGCGGGCTCGGTGAAGAAGTCGTTGCCCTTGTCGTCGACCACGATGAACGCGGGGAAGTCCTCGACCTCGATCCGCCAGACCGCCTCCATGCCGAGCTCCTCGTACTCGACGACCTCGACCTTCTTGATGCAGTCCTGCGCGAGACGGGCCGCGGGGCCGCCGATCGAGCCGAGGTAGAAGCCGCCGTGCGCGTCGCAGGCGTCGGTGACCTGTTTGCTGCGATTGCCCTTGGCGAGCATCACCTTGGAGCCGCCCGCCGCCTGGAACTGCTCGACGTAGGAGTCCATCCGGCCGGCCGTCGTCGGGCCGAAGGAGCCGGAGGCGTACCCCTCGGGCGTCTTCGCCGGGCCCGCGTAGTAGACCGGGTGGTCCTTCAGGTACTGCGGCATCTCCTCACCCGCGTCCAGCCGCTCCTTGATCTTGGCGTGCGCGATGTCGCGCGCCACGACCAGCGTGCCGGTCAGCGAGAGCCGGGTCTTGACCGGGTACTTGGTCAACTCGGCCAGCACCTCGTCCATCGGGCGGTTGAGGTCGATCTCCACGACGTCCCCGCCCGCCTCGTCGAGGTGCTCGTCGGTGGTGTCGGGGAGGAAGCGCGCCGGGTCCTTCTCCAGCTGCTCCAGGAAGACGCCCTCGGCGGTGATCTTCGCGGTGGCCTGGCGGTCCGCCGAGCAGGAGACGGCGATGGCGACGGGCAGGGACGCGCCGTGCCGGGGCAGCCGCACCACGCGCACGTCGTGGCAGAAGTACTTGCCGCCGAACTGCGCGCCGATCCCGATCTTCTGCGTCAGCTCGAAGACCTTCTCCTCCAGCTCCTTGTCCCGGAATCCGTGCCCGGTGGGGGAGCCCTCGGCGGGAAGCTCGTCCAGGTAGTGCGCGGAGGCGTACTTGGCGGTCTTCAGCGCGAACTCCGCCGACGTGCCGCCGACCACGATCGCCAGGTGGTACGGCGGGCAGGCCGCGGTGCCCAGCGAACGGATCTTCTCCTCCAGGAACTTCATCATGGAGGCCTCGTTCAGGACGGCCTTCGTCTCCTGGTAGAGGAACGACTTGTTGGCCGAGCCGCCGCCCTTCGCCATGAAGAGGAACTTGTACGCGCCGCCGTCGGTGGCGTACAGCTCGATCTGGGCCGGGAGGTTGGAGCCGGTGTTCTTCTCGTCCCACATGGTCAGCGGGGCCATCTGCGAGTAGCGCAGGTTGAGCTTGGTGTACGCGTCGAAGATCCCGTGCGACAGGGCCTCCTCGTCGCCGCCCTCGGTCAGCACGTTCTGCCCGCGCTTGCCCATGACGATCGCCGTACCGGTGTCCTGGCACATCGGCAGGACGCCCGCGGCGGCGATGTTGGCGTTCTTCAGGAGGTCCAGGGCCACGAACTTGTCGTTGGAGGAGGCCTCCGGGTCGTCCACGATCCGCCGCAGCTGCGCCAGGTGGGCCGGGCGCAGATAGTGCGAGATGTCGTGCATCGCCTCGGCGGCCAGCGTGCGCAGCGCCTCCGGCTCGACCTTGAGGAACGTGCGGCCGTCGGCCTCGAAGGTGGAGACACCCTCGGCGGTCACCAGACGGTACGGCGTGGTGTCCTCTCCCAGGGGGAGCAGATCGGAGTACGCAAACTCTGGCATTACGGCCATTCCTCACTCGGCGACAGCGGCTGACCTCCCTTGGGCAGCGCATCAACCAGGGTAGAACGCCGCCTTCGGGCCGATCCTGTGAGGTAAGGCTCACCTGGACGCCGCCCAGGAGGTGTTCCGGGGAGCGGGCGCGCCGCCCGGAGGGGTAGTCGCGATCTATCGCGTTTGGGTACGCTGGGGCGGTGGACCTAGAGAAGCAGCCCCAGCAGCCCGCCCGGCCGGCCGCCCCGCCCGCCCAGGTCTCGCCCACCGAGGCCGTGCCCGGCGACTCCCTCCGCGCCTCCGACGCCGACCGCGACCGGATCGCGGACATCCTGCGTGAGGCGATGGCCGAGGGGCGTCTGACGGCGGACGAGCACGCGGAGCGGGTCGACCTCGTCTACCGGGCCAAGACCGTCGGCGAACTCCAGCCGCTGGTCCGCGATCTGCCCGCCGCCTCCTCCGGCGCCTCCCCGCGCCCGGAGCCGCAGCCGTACGCGTACGGCCCCGAGTCCCCCGACGGCCCCGCCGACAACCTCGTCGCGGTCTTCAGCAGCGCCACCCGCAAGGGCCGTTGGCGGGTCGGCCCCCGGACGAACGCCTTCTCGCTCTTCGGCAGCGTGGAGATCGATCTGACCGAAGCGCTTTTCGGCCAACGACTCACCGTCATCAACGCGACGTCCATCTTCGGCAGCGTCGAGATCCGGGTGCCGGAGAACGTCACGCTGCGCGGCAGCGGAACGGGCGTCCTCGGCAGCTTCGACGTGCGCACGCTGGAGTCGATGGACCCGGAAGCGCCGGTCGTCGTCGTGAACGGCTACGCGGTCCTCGGCAGCGTGGAGGCGAAACCCAAGCGGGGCAAGTTCGTCGCGGACCTCCAGAGGCGGCTGCGCAAGCACCTCGGGCACTGACGACGGGGCGGCGGACGCACGTTCGGGAATCAGCCAGAACGCCTCCCGGAGCCCTTGTCGCACACCGTGCGCCGGTGGCACTGCGTGCTTAGGCGTACACACGGTGGGTATGGCTTGCTGCATCGTCTCTCGCTCGCGAAGCCGTAGCCGTCGTCAGGAGTAGACCGTGCTGCAACCGCCGCATCAGCCTCTGCAGGTCGCCGCCGTTCCTGCCCAGCGGACCCCCGCCCGGGAGGACGAGGCGGGCCCCTGGCACTCGGAGGCGGTGTGCCGCCGGGACGAAGCCGGGCTGTTCTTCGCCCCGTCGAAGGAGCCGACCGCCGCCCGACTGGCCCGTGAGGAGGCCGCCAAGCGGGTCTGTGCCCGCTGCCCGGTGATGGTGGCGTGCCGGGAACACGCGCTGGTCCAGCCCGAGCCGTACGGGGTGTGGGGCGGCCTCACCGCAGCTGAACGCCGGGTCGCGCTGGCCCGTCGGCGCCGCCGCGACATCGAACTGACCGCCGCCGCACCGGCGGAGCGCATAGCCGCGGCCGGCTGAGCGGCCGACGGGGGAGGGGGCGCGGGGACCGTGGCCCCCGCGCCCCCTCTCTCGGCTTCTCGGCTCTCTCTGCTTCTCCGCTACTTCGCGCGGTCGAAGTCGATGGCGCTGTAGGCGCGCAGCTTCGACAGCCGGTGGGTCGAGGAGATCGTCCGGATCGTGCCGGACTTGGAGCGCATCACGATCGACTCGGTGGTCGCCGTCTCCGCGCGGTACCGCACACCGCGCATCAGCTCACCGTCGGTGATCCCCGTCGCCACGAAGAACACGTTGTCGCCGCTGACCAGGTCGTCGGTCGACAGCACCCGGTCCAGATCGTGGCCCGCGTCCAGCGCCTTCTGCCGCTCGGCCTCGTCCTTGGGCCAGAGCTTGCCCTGGATGACACCGCCGAGGCACTTTATGGCGCACGCCGAGATGATGCCCTCGGGAGTGCCGCCGATGCCCATCAGCAGGTCGACGCCGGTGCCCTCACGGGCGGCCATGATCGAACCCGCCACGTCGCCGTCGGAGATGAACTTGATCCGGGCGCCCGTCTCCCGGATCTCCTTGACGATGCCCTCGTGGCGCGGGCGGTCCAGGATGACGACGGTGACGTCCTCGGGCGTGGAGTTCTTCGCCCGCGCGACGCGCCGGATGTTCACCGCCACGGGTGCGTCGATGTCGACGAAGTCCGCCGCCTCGGGCCCCGTGACCAGCTTGTCCATGTAGAAGACCGCGGACGGGTCGAACATCGCCCCGCGGTCGGCGGCCGCCAGCACGGCGATCGCGTTCGGCATGCCCTTGGCGTTGAGCGTGGTGCCGTCGATCGGGTCGACCGCGATGTCGACCTCGGCGCCGGTGCCGTCGCCGACCCGCTCGCCGTTGAACAGCATGGGGGCTTCGTCCTTCTCGCCCTCCCCGATGACGACGACGCCGTTCATCGAGACGGTCGAGACGAGGGTGCGCATGGCCTTCACGGCGGCGCCGTCGGCGCCGATCTTGTCGCCGCGGCCCACCCAGCGCCCGGCGGCCATCGCGGCGGCCTCGGTGACCCGGACCAACTCCAGGGCCAGGTTGCGGTCGGGGGCCTCCGGGGAGACCTCCAATTGGGACGGCAGATGATGCTCGGACATCGGAGCGCACCTTTCTGTACGGCGACGACCGGATATGAGGGTGCTGTGACTCTATCGGTAGGTCGATAAAATGAGCAGTGCGGGTCACGCATGAGCGCCCCGGTCCGTGCTCCCGCCGCCACCCACCGTCAGCACCCGCGCCCGGCCCCACCCTGCGGCCGGGCGCGCCGGGCCGCGTGCCACCATGGACCCCGTGGCAAGCAAGCGAGGCAAGCAGACGGCCAGGAACATGTTCCTGTCGACCTTGGTGACCGCCGCCTGCGCGGGCGTCATCTACATCTTCGTTCCGCACGACGAGAACCTCGACCCGGTCAAGGCCGTCGATTTCACCGTGGAACTGGCGACGGTACGCATCGCCGCGCCCTACCCGGTCGCCGCGCCGGAGGGCCTGCCGGAGCAGTGGAAGCCGACCTCCGTCTCGTACGACGCCGCCGCGGGCAAGGCCTGGCACATCGGCTTCCTCGACCCGGACGGCAAGTACGTCGCGGTCGAGCAGTCCACCGCCGCCGTGCGGACGTACGTCCCCCAGGTCAGCCAGAAGGCCAAGGACAGCGGGGCCACGGAGACGGTGGCGGGCCGCGAGTGGCAGTACTGGAAGGGCGCGAAGTACAACGCCCTCGTCCTGCTGGACAAGGGACACACCACCGTGGTGACCGGCTCGGCACCCAAGGAGCGGCTGGTGGAGATGGCCGCCGCACTGAAGACGGAACCGGTCGGGGGCGCGGTGCCGTCGGCCTCCGCCTCTGCGTCCCCCTCCGCCCCGGCTTCCTGACGGGCGGTCCGCCGTTCTCCGTGCGTACGTGAAGTCTTCCGTACGTACGTGAAGTCTTCGCCGTACGTACGCGAAGGGGCCCGGAACACCATGTGTTCCGGGCCCCTTCGCATGGCAGCTCAGACGGTCGTGATGACCTCGTCGTAGGAGAGGCGCGGGCTGCGCGGGAACCAGGCGTCCTCGCCCGGCTTGCCGATGTTGACGATCATCAGCGGGGTGTGGTCGCCGTCCAGGAACTCCTTCTGGACGCCGGCGGCGTCGTAGCCGGTCATCGGTCCGGCGGCCAGGCCGGCGGCGCGGACGCCGATGATGAAGTAGGCGGCCTGGAGCGCGGCGTTGAGGCCGGCACTGGACTCACGGACCGGGCGCTCGGCGAAGAACATGTCCTTGGCCTGCGGGAAGTGCGGCAGCAGCGCCGGGATCTCCTCGTGGAACTCGTTGTCGGCGGCCAGGATCGCGACCAGTGGAGCGGTGGCGGTCTTGGGGCGGTTGCCCTCGCTCATGTGCTGCACCAGACGCTCGCGACCCTCGGCGGAGCGGACCAGGACGACGCGCAGCGGCGACTGGTTGAAGGCGGTCGGGCCGAACTTGACCAGGTCGTAGATGGCCTGGACCTGCTCGTCGGTCACCGGCTCGTCGGTGAACGTGTTGGCGGTGCGGGCCTCGCGGAAGAGGAGGTCCTGGGCGGCGGGGTCAAGAACGAGGGACATCTGGGGCAAACCTTCCGGACGGGCATGGGGGGAAGCGGTGCGTCGACCGTAACGGAGAGGTAGGTTAACTTTCAACTAAAACCGGAGTGGAGTGATCCACTCCACAACACGGCCGCAGTTGCCGGGCAGCGGTGATCGCCAGGGATCAGTCGTCGGAGGCCGGACCCCCGCCGGGCTCGTCCTGCGGGCGGGCCAGTGCGGCGTCCAGGCGGGCCCGGGCGCCCTCCAGCCAGTGGCGGCAGATCTTCGCCAGCTCCTCGCCCCGCTCCCACAGGGCCAGCGACTCCTCCAGCGTCGTGCCGCCCGCCTCCAGCCGGCGCACGACCTCGATCAGCTCGTCCCGCGCCTGCTCGTACCCGAGCGTGCTCGTCGCGGCAGCCGCCGCCGTACCGTCGTCCGTCATGTGATCCACCCTAAATGTGAGCTTGCTACGTCATCGTGGGCACTGCCCCGTCGCCGACCGCCGACCGCCGACCGCCGACCGCCGACCGCCGACCGCCGACCGCCGGACCGCCGGACCGCCGACATCCGGTTCACCCGTCCCCGTCCCCGTCCCTGCCCCCGCTCCCGTCCACCCGCACCGTGAACTCGCCCTCCGACACGCGCGCCCGCAGCGGCTCACCGGGCGCCCCGGCCTCGGCGGGGGAGCGCACCACATGTCCGTCGGGCCGCTGGAGCACCGCGTACCCCCGCTCCAGTGTGGCGGCGGGCGACAGCGAGACGACCCGGGCCCGGGTGTGCGCGAGCTCCGAATCGGCCCGGTCCAGCAGATGGCCCAGCACCCGGCGGCTCCGCCCGACGAGCGCGTCGATCTCCGCCGCCCGCTCGTCCACCAGCCGCTGGGGGTGCTCCATGGCGGGCCGGCCCAGCGCGTGCGCGAGCCCCCGCTCCTCGCGGTCCAGGATCCCCCGTACGGTCCGCAGCGCCCGGTCCCGGAGCTGCTGCACCCGCTCCAGCTCCTCGCCCACGTCCGGTACGACCTTCTTGGCCGCGTCCGTGGGCGTGGAGGCGCGCAGGTCGGCCACCAGGTCCAGCAGCGGGGAGTCGGGTTCATGGCCGATCGCGGAGACCACCGGCGTACGGCAGGAGGCCACGGCCCGGATCAGCTGCTCGTCGGAGAACGGCAGCAGGTCCTCCACGCTGCCGCCGCCCCGGGCCACGACGATCACATCCACCTCGGGCAGCGCGTCCAGCTCCTCGACCGCCCGGACCACCTGACTGACCGCGTTCACCCCCTGCACGGCGGTGTTGCGGACCTCGAAGCGCACGGCGGGCCAGCGGCGGCGCGCGTTCTCCAGGACATCGCGCTCGGCGGCGGAGGCCCGCCCGCAGACCAGCCCGATGAGCTGGGGAAGGAAGGGGAGCGGCTTCTTCCGGTCCAGGGCGAAGAGCCCCTCGGCGGCGAGCGACTTCTTCAGCTGCTCCAGCCGCACCAGCAGCTCGCCGATGCCGACCGGCCGTATGTCGGTGGCCCGCAGCGAAAGCTGCCCCCGTGGCGCGTACCACTCGGGCTTGGCGAGGACGACGACCCGGGCGCCCTCGCTCACCACGTCGGCGATCCGGTCGAAGACCTGCCGGAAACAGGTCACGCTCACCGAGATGTCGTGCGAGGGGTCGCGCAGGGTCAGAAAGACGACCCCCGCACCCGGCCGCCGCGACAGCTGGGTGATCTGCCCCTCCACCCAGATGGCACCGAGCCGGTCGATCCACCCCCCGATGAGCCGCGACACCTCACCGACGGGCAGCGGCGCTTCCGCGGACGTATTGAGAGCCATGCGCCCGAGCGTATCGGGACGCACCGACAGCGACGGAGGTCCACGAACGCAAGCTGCGCGGCCCACGTACGGAAGCTGTCCGGCGAAGGCCCCCTCAGCGCCCCGCCCCGCGCTCCATCCCGCGCCCGCCAGCCCCCTGCACCGCGAGGACCACGAAACCCACCGCCAGCCAGCAAAGCCCCACCACCTGGGCGCTCGTCGTCGCCTCCACGATGACGGCGATCAGCACCCCCGCACCGACCACCGGCATGAGCACGTGCTTCCACCAGACGGGCGGCCCGCTCATCCGGCGTACGGCGAACCAGCCGACCACCGACGCGTGCAGCAGCACGAACGCGGTCAGCGCCCCGATGTCCACCACCGACACCAGCTGGTCCAGGCCGTCGTCGCGCCGGGCGGCCCACACGGCGGCCACGAGAGTCACGATCGCGGCCCCCAGGATCGCCACCCGCGGCACGCCCGACTTCGGGTCGACCTTCGCGAGGAAGGACGGCAGCCGCCGCTCGCGGGCCATCGCGAAGACCAGCCGCCCGGCGGCGGCCTGCCCCGCCAGCGCTGCGAACGCCGCACCGATCGCCTTGCTGACCGCGACCAGGTCGTGCAGCCAGGTCCCGACGGAGGCGTCGACCGCGTCGTAGAAGGCTGACCCCTGGGCCGCCGGATCCGCGGCCAGCTCCGCCGAGCTCATCGGCTCCAGGAGCGCAGCCAGATACGTCTGGGCGATGAACAGCGCCCCCGCGAGCACCAGACAGAACAGCACCGCCCGCGCGACCTTCTGCGACCCTCCCGTCACCTCCTCCGCGAACGAGGCGATGGCGTCGAACCCCAGATACGACAGGACGGCCACCGACACCGCGCCCAGGACCGCCGCCATGGAGAACGTGGCGTCCCCGGTCAGCGGCGTCAGCCACCCGCGCTGCGCCCCGTCCCGTACGAGGACGACCACGGCCGACGCCACGAAGACCAGCAGCACCACGATCTCCGTGGCCAGCACGGCGAACCCGACCCGTGCGGCCGCCCGCACCCCCCACAGATTGAGCAGGGTGGTGATCAGGACGGCGATCGCGGTCCACACCCACCGCGACACCTCGGGGACCAGCGCGTTCATCGCGATCCCGGAGAAGAGGTAGGCGACGGCGGGGATCAGCAGATAGTCGAGCATCGCCATCCACCCGGCGATGAAGCCGGGCCCTTCCCCGAGCCCCTTGCGGGCATACGTGAAGACCGAGCCGGCGAAGGGGGCGACGCGCACCATCTGGGCGTAACTGAAGGCGGTGAACCCCATGACGACGGTGGCCACGACGTAGACGAGGGCGACCGAGCCGCCGGACTTGGCGTCCAGGGTGCCGAAGATTCCGACGGGGGCCATGGGCGCGATGAACAGCAGCCCGTAGACGACGAGGTCCCGGAAGCCGAGGGTCCGCCGCAGCTTGCCCTCCTCGGCGCTGCTTCCCTTCCCCGTGCCGCCTGCGGACCCCGTACCGCTCCCCGAGACCGACGTCATGAACCCTCCACAGTCACCGTCCGCTTCACACGTGTAGCGACCAGTCTCCCGACCCGGCCGTCACGGCGCCTGTTCGGTACGGCCTTACGATGGGACGCATGACTGCAACGCCTGCCCGTCGTGTCCTGCTCGCCGCACCCCGTGGCTACTGCGCGGGCGTGGACCGCGCCGTGATCGCCGTCGAGAAGGCCCTGGAGCAGTACGGGGCCCCGATCTACGTCCGCCACGAGATCGTGCACAACAAGTACGTCGTGCAGACCCTGGAGAAGAAGGGTGCGATCTTCGTGGACGTCACCGCGGAGGTCCCCGAGGGGTCCATCGTGATGTTCTCCGCGCACGGAGTCGCGCCCACCGTCCACGCGGAGGCCGCCGAGCGCAAGCTCGCGACCATCGACGCGACCTGCCCGCTGGTCACCAAGGTCCACAAGGAAGCCGTCCGGTACGCCAAGGACGACTACGACATCCTCCTGATCGGCCACGAGGGCCACGAGGAGGTCATCGGCACCTCCGGCGAGGCCCCCGACCACATCCAGCTGGTCGACGGCCCCGAGGACGTGGCGAACATCGAGGTCCGCGACGAGTCGAAGGTCGTCTGGCTCTCCCAGACCACCCTCTCCGTCGACGAGACGATGGAGACGGTGGGCGCGCTCAAGTCGAAGTTCCCGAACCTCCTCTCGCCGCCCAGCGACGACATCTGCTACGCCACGCAGAACCGCCAGATCGCGGTGAAGAAGCTGGCCGAGGACGCCGAGCTGGTCATCGTGGTCGGCTCCAAGAACTCCTCGAACTCCATCCGCATGGTCGAGGTCGCCCTCGACGCCGGAGCCGACGCCGCATATTTGGTCGACTTCGCGAGCGAGATCGACGAGGCGTGGCTGGAGGGCGTGACGACGGTCGGCCTGACCTCCGGGGCCTCGGTCCCCGACGTCCTGGTCGACGGTGTCATCGAGTGGCTCGCGGAGCGCGGTTACGAGGACGTGGAGACGGTCAAGACGGCCGACGAGTCGATCACCTTCTCCCTCCCCAAGGAGCTCCGCCGGGACCTGCGCGCCGAGGCCGCGGCCCTCTCCGCCGAATAGGCGCGAGTAGGCCGAGTAGCAGGGCACGGGGCCCGGCCTGCCCGTACGGTGTTTCCATGGAGATCTTCGGCGTGGACATCGGCGGTTCAGGGATCAAGGGCGCTCCCGTGGACCTGGACCGAGGGGACCTGGCGCAGGAGCGCCACAAAGTGCTGACACCGCATCCGGCCACGCCCGACCGCGTGGCCGACTGCGTGGCCGAGGTCGTCGGCCACTTCGACTGGCAGGGCCCCATCGGGATCACGTTCCCGGGTGTCGTCACGGACGGCGTCACGCGCACGGCAGCCAATGTCGACAAGGGCTGGATCGACATCGACGCCCGCACCCTGCTGGGCGAGCGGGTCGGCCAGCCGGTGACGATCCTGAACGACGCGGACGCGGCCGGGGTCGCGGAGATGACGTTCGGCGCGGGCCGGGGCCGCAAGGGCACGGTCATCATGCTGACCTTCGGTACGGGCATCGGCAGCGCGCTCTTCGTCGACGGCCGCCTCGTCCCCAACACGGAGCTGGGCCACCTGGAGCTGCACGGCCACGACGCGGAGAAGCGTGCCTCCACGAAGGCCAAGGAGGACGAGGACCTCAGCTGGCAGCACTGGGCGCACCGGGTCCAGAAGTATCTGCTGCACGTGGAGATGCTGTTCTCGCCCGAGCTGTTCATCGTCGGGGGAGGCGTGAGCCGCAAGGCGGAGAAGTTCCTGCCGCTGATCGAGAAGGTCCGCGCGGAGACGGTCCCGGCGGAGCTCCAGAACAACGCGGGGATCGTCGGCGCGGCGATGGCGGCGGCGGGGAGGTAGGGGGGCGGCGCTTTCTGCTGGGGCGGCCCTATCTGCGGCGTCGGCCATACCTGTCCGGGTGGCGTTACCTGCTGGCGCGGGGGCGCTCGGCACGTCCGGCCGGTGCGCCCGCCCCGGCGGCCTTCTTGGGCGCCCGGGGAGCGGGCCGCCCCTTCTCCGCTCCCGTACGCCCCTGAGCCAGCAGATACCGCCGCCGGGCCCGCATGTGCCGGACCTTGCGTACGGAGGCGATGAGGCCGGCGACCAGCGTGCCCCCGTACAGCCAGCCGGCGTGCACGGCGAGCGCGGTGACCAGGGCCATGGTCTGACCGCCGAAGCCGCCGGACCCTCCGGAGATCGGGAAGACCCCGACGGCGAAGGCGATGGGCACACTGATCGGCGCGGTGACCAGGTCGGCGGGCCGGACCCAGAGCGCGGTGAGCGCGCTGACCGGCAGGAACAGCAGCCCGTAGACGATCTCGGAGCTGTCGAACAGCAGCCGGTCCAGGCAGGCGAGCACGAACATGGTGAGGGCGGCGAACAGCCCGGCGCCGATCCCGGTCAGCCGGGGGTTGGGGAACCGCCTCAAGGCAAGCAGCAAGGGCGGCACGGCACGGACACGCCCGCCGGCCGCCCCCACGGCCCGGTAGACGGTGGCGTTCTCCCCGAAGGAACCCTGCACGGGCGCGACGGGAGGGGCGGTCGCGGCCTGCGGTGACGGCCTGCGCTGCGAGGGACGTGTCCTGTGCTGCTCCACGGGGACAACGTAGGTCGCGCGGCGGGAGGAATCAGGCGTTGGACACGCGCTTTGGCTGAGCTTGGCGTTGCGTTCGATGCCACACGGCCGAAACGAACCTGTTCGGCTGCGTACATACGCCGAAGTCGAGCCGTAAGGGACGGCAAGGAGGCACGCGAGGGCCATCGGCGTACGGCAGCGAGGCACGGAACAGCAGCGAACAGCAGCCACCGGTCCACGGCCTCGGGTGGACCCGTGCGGGGCCGCGCGCCCCCGCCCGTAAACTGGAGAATCGGTCCACTCCGAGACCCGGCCCGAACAGCCGAGCCGGCCCCGGACGCCCCTGACCCCCTCCTCACTCCAGGAAGTCGCCAAAGTGTCGCTCACGATCGGAATCGTCGGTCTGCCGAATGTCGGCAAGTCGACCCTGTTCAACGCCCTGACCAAGAACGACGTGCTGGCGGCCAACTACCCGTTCGCCACGATCGAGCCGAACGTCGGAGTGGTCGGCGTCCCGGACCCGCGCCTCAGCAAGCTCGCGGAGATCTTCAACTCCCAGAAGCTCCTGCCGGCCACGGTGGACTTCGTCGACATCGCCGGCATCGTCCGGGGCGCGTCGGAGGGTGAGGGCCTGGGCAACAAGTTCCTCGCGAACATCCGTGAGTCCGACGCGATCTGCCAGGTCATCCGCGCCTTCAAGGACGAGAACGTCGTCCACGTCGACGGCAAGGTCTCGCCCAAGGACGACATCGAGACGATCAACACGGAGCTGATCCTCGCCGACCTCCAGTCCGTCGAGAAGGCCGTCCCGCGCCTGACGAAGGAGTCCCGCCTCCAGAAGGAGAAGGTCGCGGTGCTCGCCGCGGTCGAGGACGCGCAGAAGATCCTGGAGTCCGGCGAGACCCTCTTCTCGGCGGGCATCACGGCCGGCACCGAGAAGGGCAAGCTCCTCCACGAGCTGCACCTCCTCACGGTCAAGCCGTTCCTCTACGTGTTCAACGTCGACGAGGACGAGCTGGTCGACGAGGACTTCAAGAACGAGCAGCGCGCCCTGGTCGCCCCCGCCGAGGCGATCTTCCTCAACGCCAAGATCGAGTCCGAGCTCATCGAACTCGACGACGACGAGGCCCTGGAGCTCCTCCAGTCCATGGGCCAGGAAGAGCCCGGCCTCGCCACCCTCGGCCGCGTCGGCTTCGACATCCTGGGCCTCCAGACCTACCTCACGGCAGGCCCGAAGGAAGCCCGCGCCTGGACCATCAAGAAGGGCGCGACGGCCCCGGAGGCGGCCGGTGTGATCCACACCGACTTCCAGAAGGGCTTCATCAAGGCGGAGATCATCTCCTTCGACGACCTGGTGGAGACCGGCTCCGTCGCCGAGGCCCGCGCCAAGGGCAAGGCGCGCATGGAGGGCAAGGACTATGTGATGCAGGACGGGGATGTGGTGGAGTTCCGCTTCAACGTGTGAGCGGATGGATTAGCAGCACGCCGCAGGTGTGGCAAACAGACAGGTCAGATGGGGTCGACTCCGCCAGGAGTCGGCCCCTTGTGGTTTCCCGTGCTGGGATGGTGCTGGGAAATTTGACCGCCCATCAGTCATTCGGCCTGGCCGGAGAGTGCCGAGAGTGTCCATAACCGCGAGCGAAGCCCGCAAGGAACTCTTTCCGCTGATCAAGAAGGCAACCCAGAACCGCGAGGCTATCGAGATCGTCTCGAAGCACGGCAACGCCGTGCTTGTCTCGGCCGAGGATTACGCGGCGCTGATCGATCCGGAATCGGCGGACGCGGACGCGGGTGCTCGAGCGGACCGGTCTACCGCTCGGCTATACCTGGCCGACCCAGTCAGTGCACGGCTGCGACGCTCAAGGTCGCGCCGGCCAGGGCGCGGAGCTTGTGGCGTGTTTCGGCATCGGTCGAGTACACCACGGTGCCGATCATTCCGCGCGTCAGTAGCACCTTGTACGTATTGCGGATCAGCCGGTCCACATCGGCATCCGGGTTGGACTTCTTGAAGACTGGATCCTTGGAGGCTGTACGGTCGGTGACCCACCGGTCGGTGCGCCACACCAGGTCTGGGCCGATGATGACTCCACTCCAGTCGTATTCGAAGCCCTGTGCCGTGTACACGCAGCCCACTTGCCCGAAACCGGCCGGATCGGTTGCCCACAGCGCGGCTGGAGGCGCGCCCGCGACGGCCCGGTCACCGAAGACGTTCCAGGGCCGCTCCCACTCCCCGATGACAACGTCGGCAGGCAGTGCCTCCCCAGGTGGCACTTCCTTCGTCCACTTCCAGCAGTAGCCTGCGGACATGCGCGCGCTGTATCCCTGGGAACGGCGGTCGTCGAGGAATGCCTCCAACTCCTGCGGGCTGTCCACGAAAGTGAGTTGCATCTTGTCATCGGGTTCCCATACCACCGGGCCGCCGGGCTCAAGTCCCAAGAGCCTTACCACCCAGCGCAGATAGGCATCGCTTCCACCGCACCGAAACTGGCTGTCCAGCGGTACTACCCGACAGTGGAGCCCCTTCTTCGAGGCGGCTGCCTTGATCTCCGAGACCGTGCCCATTTCGCCGGGCCGAACGACCTGGTGCTCGTCAAGCAGGAAGACCGGAACGCGTGCCGCGTCGATGAGTTCCTCGATCTGGGCCTTTCCGGTGCGGTTCGTCGCCGGCGTATAGCGGTTGGCCGATGTCTCCCGCACGCGGTGGGCCTCATCGCAGATAAGGACGTCGAGACCATTGCGTTCGGCGGTCATGAAGCTGTTGAAGTACTTGAAGAGGTCCTTCACCTCGCGCTTCCGGGCGCCCGCGACCTTCCTCATGGTGGTCGTGAACGAGCTGGAGCCCGTCGCGTGCAGAGCGGTGGTGCCCTGCCGGTACAGCTCACCAAGAAGCGACAGCGCGATGACGCTCTTGCCGGTGCCGGGCCCGCCGGTGACGATCACGACCTCCTTGTGATCGGACTGCTTGGCGCGGCGTACAGCGTTCAGGACAATGCGGTACGCGATCTGCTGCTCGTCCAGCAGCACAAACTGCTCACGTTCGCGGACCTCTTGTGCAGCCAACGCCATGAGCTGCTTGGATGGGCCGATCTTCCCGTTGATAAGCTCGTCCGCGGACGAAGCACCGGATTCCGGCCCCAGCTTCGTCCGCAGATAATCGATGAACTCGCTGCGTCGAGCCCCGATGAAGAGCTGACCGTACTGGTCCTGCTCGACCTCGAAGAGCCCGGTGACGCCGAACTCGGTGGCATTGTGCAGATACGCGGCACCGTTGACGCGTTCCGGATGTTCGGCGAGCACTCCGTTGAAGGAGACGAGGTACTGGCAATAGCCGCGTACCTGGTCAACTGGGTTCAGTACCGCCCGCGCGTACGAGTCGATGCGGCACAGTGAAGGATCGTCATCGTCAGGCTCGGCGCTGCTCCACTGCTTCAGTTCCACGACAACGTACGACGGCAGCCCCGTCTCGGGGTGTACTCCGGCCAGCACGGCATCGGCCCGCTTGCTGTTCAACGGCAGTCCGTACTCCAGGAGCACCTCCACCTGCCCGAGACCGGCATCGTTGAGCGCACTCGCGAGCACGGGGATGCTCCGTTCCCACGAGCGCACCTCGGACGAACTGGGCTTGTGGCCGTGCGCGCGCACGAACTGCTCCGTCAAGCGGAAGAACAGGGCCCCGGAGTGGCACTCGGCAGCAACCGCTGCGGCGGAGTCGCGGAACAGCAAAACATGCCCCCAGGCAGCACGAAGAATCTCGTGCGGGTGGGGGCATGTCCTTCGTTACTCCGCAAGGCGGAGCGGAAGCCCGGCGGTCCGCAGCTACGTCGGGATCAAGGTTACCCGTGTCGCCTGCGGTAGGCAGATGGCAGCTGTGATCCTTCGGCGGTGAGCTTCGGCTGGGCACGGTCGTAGTGCTGCATGCCGATGGCGCCTGTGATGAGGCGGCGCAGTTCGTTATGTGTCGCCGGGTCGACCGCGTAGACCACGGTGCCTACCACGCCGCGGGTGAGGAGCACGTGGTAGGCGTTGAGGACGCACCGGGTGACGATCGCGTCGTCGATCTGCCCCCGGAAGGCGGGATCGCAGGAAGCGGTCCGGTCCACCTTGAACTTCCCCTCATGGAAAACCAGATCGGGTCCGATGATGACGCCGTTCCAGTCGTACTCGAAGGTCTGTGCCGTGTAGACGCAGCCGATCTGGTCGATGCCACGGCGATCGGTCGACCACAGGTCCGACCGTGGTGCATTCGGGACGCTGTGCTCCGGCTTCACGTTCCAAGGCCGACGCCAGTCCCCGATGTCCACGTCGTTGACAAGCTGTTCTCCATCCGGGTTGCTCCACGGCCAGCAGAAGCCCGCGGTGATGCGAGCCGTGGCCCCTTCCAAATGGCGTTCCCGGATGAACTGCTCCATCTGCTCGGGGGAGTCGGCGACCGTCAGCGTCATCCTCCCGTCCGGTCGCCAGGCGACCGGATCGGAGGCGTCGAGGCCCAACAACTGCTGGACCCAGCGCTGGTACCGTTTGCTGCCGCCTGCCCGGAACGTGCCTTCCAAATCGGTCACTTCGACATCGCAGCCCATGCCCTCGGCGAGCTCTTTGAGATACGTGGCCGTGCCCACCTCGTCCGGACGGATCGACTGATGATCGTCGAGCAGAAAGATTGGCACCTTGGCGGCTCTTATCACCTCAGTCGCCTGCGGCCGGTCGTCGTCCCGCAGAGCCTTCGGCGTCCAGCGGTACGTCGAGCTGCGTCGCATGCGGTGCGCCTCATCGCAGATGAGGACGTCGATGCTGTCCGGCGGGGTCTCGCTGAAGCTGTTGAAGTACCGGTACAGCCTGTTGGCCGCTCGGCGCTTGTCTGCTGTCTGCCCTCGACGGGCCGTGCTCAGGACGATCTCGCGCAGAGTCTCTGTGTAGGCGTGTGAGCCGCTTGCCAGCACAGCTTCACGGCCTTTGAGTCCGAGGGCACGCTGCAACTCGAGGGCCACTGCGCTCTTCCCGCTGCCAGGGCCGCCCCGCAGGATGTAGACACGCTTGCCGCCCGGATCGGGAGCCGGGCTGGGGGCGTCTTCGGCGTCGTAGAACAACCCGACATCGAAGCCAGTGAAGTGGGCGGTCTTCTCCAGGTGCCGGGTGATCCGGTCGACCGCGACGTACTGCTCGTCGAGGAGCGTAAGCCCGCCACCGACGACAGAGCGCTGACGGGCCACATCGGTGACCTTGACCAACGGGTCTTGGCGGTCCTGCTCCAGCGCGGAGGCCGCACGTTTCCCGGACGCGGCGGCGAATCTCGAAGTAAGTACTCGTTGGAAGCGGGCCAGGTCATCGAGTGTGTAGAGGAAGCCGTGGTCGGTCTCGGGTAGACCGAACAGCGCTTCCACATCCGCATCACGTGCGTTATGGAGCAGTGCCACACCCATCAACTGGTCTTCGTGCGCGCGAAGATGGGGCAGATATCGCAGCATGTACTCGCAGTAGCGCTGGACCTGCCGGACCGGATGCAGCTTGTTCTTCCCGTCGCCGAATCCGAGATCGACGGCGATCGGGCACAGCGGGTCCACCGTGGCGTGCCGTACTTGCTTCAGCTCAACCGCAAGGTAGGAATCCGTCCCTGTACCGGGGTGCCGGCCGCACAGCACCAGGTCGACTGCGGAGTTGGTGTGCGGCAAGTCGACCTCGACCTGCACCTCGACTTGGTCGAGGCCGCAGTCAAGCAGCGCTTTCACCACTACCGGGACGCTGTTGTTCCAGGAAGCGATGTCACCTTGGCCGGCTGCTCCCCCTTTGATCCGGGAATGCTCGTGAATCAGTTGCTCGGTGAGTGGAAGGTACGCCGAGTCGGCTCGGGCCACGATGAGTCGGCCGAGTTCAGCTGCGGACAGTTGCAGGAGCACGAAGGGTCCCCAGGCACGAGATGACTCGTGCGGGTGGGGGCATGTCCTTCGTGACTTCGCCGAAGCGGAGCGGAAGCCCGTCGGGCCGCAATGACATTCTGCAGATTACCCGGCTTCGAAAGAAGAAGGGCGGGCCCCTGGAGGCCCGCCCGCCGCCCGGCTCAGCCGAGGCGGTGCACCACGACCTGCGCCAAAGCCCACGCCAGGTTCGAGCCGAGGCTCGCGGCAATGCCAACCAGGACATCACGGATCCAGGTGCGGCGCTTGGGCCTGTACTCGACAGCAACCACGGGAATATGTCCCCCTCGGTGTGATCGGTGACGGCGCCGGATGGCTCCCGCCGGGAGCACACCGTGGGGCTGTGTCACCGAACCGAAGGGAATTGCGTACTCCCCTGGTCACGCCGCGTGCACCCTCCGAGGAGGGCACGCAGTGCATTCCAACGATAGTCCACGACACGAGGGGGTCGGCGGATGCCGCCCCCTCCCTGCGGCCGACCTGCCGAATCGCAGAGTGGACGGGGAGAGCGGTTCTGTACCGGTTATGGCGGGTATGTGATGTATAGGTCCCCTTGGGGAGGCTGATTCGATGCCGTGGCTCGCATGGTTGCTCGCCGCCGCGGCGCTCGGCGCTGCGGAGTTCTTCACCCTGACGCTGGTCTTCGGGCTGCTGGCCGGCGCCGCGCTGGTCGCTGCTGTGGTGGCCGGTGTGGGCATCGGCCTTCTCGGGCAGCTGGTGGCGCTCGCCCTGGCGGCGGTGGCGGGTCTCGTCATCGTGCGGCCCATCGCCCTGCGGGCCATGGATCGCTCGCCCATCACCCTGGAGGGCAGCGACGCCCTGATCGGCAAGCGGGCCGAGGTCATGCAGGAGGTGACTGCGACCCATGGCCTGGTCAAGGTCTCCGGCGAGGAATGGTCCGCCCGGGCTCTCGACGAGAGCCATGTGATCCCGGTGGGAACGCTGGTGGACGTCATGGAGATCGAGGGCGCCACAGCCGTCGTATACCCGCGCGAGCTTCTTCCGTGAACGGCTGAACACCTAGCGAGGGAGGACGAATGGATCCGGTGGTCATCCCGATTCTCGTGGCGGCGATCGTTGTTGTCTTTCTGGTGGCCGCCACCGTGCGGATCGTTCCGCAGGCGCGCCGCTACAACATCGAGCGGTTCGGCCGGTATCGCCGTACGCTCCAGCCCGGTCTGAACTTCGTCCTGCCGGTGGCGGACCGTGTCAACACCAAACTCGACGTCCGTGAGCAGGTCTACTCGTCCGACCCCAAGCCGGTGATCACTGAGGACAACCTCGTCGTGAACATCGACACCGTGCTCTACTACCAGATCACCGACCCCCGGGCGGCGGCCTACGAGGTCGCCGACTATCTGCAGGCCATCGATCAGCTCACCGTGACCACGCTGAGGAACGTCATCGGCTCCATGGACCTGGAGGGCACCCTCACCTCGCGTGAGGAGATCAACGCCCGGCTCCGCGCCGTCCTCGACGACGCGACCGGCAAGTGGGGCATCCGCGTCAACCGCGTCGAGATCAAGGCCATCGACCCGCCGAACACCATCAAAGAGGCGATGGAGAAGCAGATGCGCGCCGAGCGGGACAAGCGCGCGGCCATCCTGCACGCGGAAGGGGAGCGGCAGGCCAAGATCCTCACCGCGGAGGGTACGAAGCAGAAGGACATCCTGGAGGCCCAGGGCACGCAGCAGGCCATGATCCTGCGGGCGGACGGCGAGTCCAAGGCGGTGGAGCTCGTCTTCCAGTCCGTGCATCGCAACAACGCAGACCCGAAGGTCCTGGCGTACAAGTATCTGGAGACCCTCCCGCACCTGGCGAAGAGCGAGAACAACACCTTCTGGGTGATCCCGGGCGAGCTGACCGAGGCGGTTCGCACGGTCACCAGTGCGTTCGCTGACCAGTCGTCGGCGGGTGCTCCCGTATCCGTGCAGCGTGAGGAGGAAGCCCGAGAGGGTCCGTCGGAGGGTGAGGGCGGGGCTCCGGAGCTGGAGACGGACCCGACGCTCGCGCTGGACGCCGTCGCGGCCGCTGACGAGGCCGCCAAGCAGGCCGCCGCCGCAGTGAGCGACGCGAAGGCCGAGGCCGAGGCAGCGGGGGAGGTCCAGCTGCCGGGACGGCGGCCCGCGTCAGGTGATTGAGCGGGGAGGCGGACCGGCTCTGCGGACTGCTGGGGCGCGGGACCGGCCCGCTTCCGAGGATTGACGGGCTGCGGGGGCGGCCGTCTCCGCGGACGGACTGGGCGAGGGGATGGGCCAGAGGGAGTCGGCGCGCCTTCCGTACCCAGGTCAGGGGAGTGGGTCCGTCAGATGCTCCTCCGGGGCCCGTGTGCTGCCCCGCTCGAACTCGGCCTGGTAGCGGGCCTCGCCCAGCGCATCCCTGACCCGGGTGGTGATGCGGTCCACGTCGAAGCGCTCGCCGCCCCGCAGGGGTGCCTGGACCGACTCCCTGGCCGCCGTGGCCGCCCCGAGCAGGCGGGCGGCGTGCTCGGAGTGACCGGCCAGCGACTGGGCCCCGGCCAGGCCCTCCAGGGCCAGCGCCACCGCCCGCGGGTTCCCGGTGTCGCGGGCGGCGGCGTGGGCGTCCAGTTGCAGGGCGAGGGCGGCCGGGGCGTCGCCCCGGGCCTCCGCGACGAAGCCCAGCTCGGCCAGGATCACCGAGGGCCTGGCCGGCTCGTAACCCATCTGGCGGTGCAGGTCGAGCACCCGGGTCAGATGCCGCTCGGCCGCGTCGAGGTCTCCCGCCCGGCGCGCCCCGAGGGCGAGGCCGATCTCGGCGTACTGCTCCCCGAAGCTGTCCGACTGCCCGGCAGCGAGCCGTGCCGCGCGCTCATGGAACTCCTCGGCCCGAGGCAGGTCCCCGGTCAGCAGCGCGACCCGGCCGAGGCCTGAGAGCTGGAAAGACGCCTGCGGCCAGAGCCCCAGGTCCTCCGCCATCCGCAGGCCCTCCCGGTACAGCCGCCCGGCCCGCTGGTAGTCGCCCACGGTTTCGGCCAGCGTCCCGAGCGGCACCGATGCCTGGAGCTGCCCCCACTGGTCGCCCAGCTCACGGAAGAGCGCGAGGCTCTGCTCGCCGTCCCGCCGCAACGCGTTGAGGTCGCCCCGCTGATTCGCGTGGAAGGTCCGGCTGCCCAGGGCCGCCGCCATACCCCAGCGGTCGCCGAGCGACCGGAAGGTGGCCAGCGCCCGGTGGACCAGCTCCTCGCTCGGCCCCACGTCGCCGATCCCGTAGAGGCTGGACCCGAGGAACCACTGGGCCCGCGCCCGCCCGCCCGGATCGTCCAGCTCCTCGTACGGCCGCAGCGCCGTGCGGTACTCCGCCACCGGGTCGGCGACGCCGCCGAGCACCAGCTTGAAGCCGCCCAGCAGGGCCGTGGCCTTGGCCACCGCGGCCGGCGCCGCCCCACCGAGGGACAGCGCCACGGTCAGGGACCGCTTCGCCTCGTTGCTCCGGCCGCGCAGGTACCAGTACCAGCTGAGGGCGTTGGCGAGACGCAGCGCGCAGTCGGCGTCGCCGAGCTGCGCCGCGTAGTCGAACGCGGTCCGCAGATTCGCGGTTTCGGCGTCCAGGCGATGCAGCCACTGCCGCTGGCCGTGGCCCCGCAGATGCGGCTCGGCGCGCTCGGCGAGACCGGTGTAGTAGTCGCAGTGCCTGCGCCGGAGGTCCTCGAACTCGCCCTTATCCACGAGGCGTTCGATGCAGTATGCGGTGACCGATTCGAGCAGCTGGTACCGGGGCCCGTCCGTCCCGTCGGTCATGACCACCAGCGACCAGTCCACCAGCCGGGCGACGACGTCGAACACCTCCGTACGGTCCAGGTCGTCCGCCGCGCAGATCTCCTCGGCGGCGTCGAGGGTGCAGCCGTCGGCGTGCACGGCCAGCCGCCCGAGCACCACCCGTTCCTGGTCGCCGAGCAGCTCCCAGCTCCAGTCGATCACGGCCCTCAGGGTGCGCTGCCGCGCCGGGGCGCTGCGCGCGCCCACCGCGAGCAGGTGGAACCGGTCGTCCAGGCGCGCCGCCAGCTCACGTACCCCCAGCGCCCGCACCCGGGTGGCGGCCATCTCCAGGGCCAGCGGAATGCCGTCGAGGCGCCGGCAGATCGAGACGACCGCCTCGACGTTGCTCGCGGCGAGTACGAAATTCGGGGCCGCCGCGGTCGCCCGCGCCACGAACAGCTCCACCGCGCTGTACCGGCGTACGGACTCGGGGTCGAGCTCCGCCGCGGGCTCGGGCCCTCGTAGCGGCGGCACCTCCTGGAGGTATTCGCCGGTGATGCCCAGGGGCACCTGACTGGTGGCCATGATCCTCAAGGCGGGCGCGGCCTTGAGGAGTTGGTCGGTCAGCTCGGCGACCGGGCCGACCACATGCTCGCAGTTGTCGAACACCAGCAGGGCCGGCCGCTCGCCCAGCGCCTGGGCGACACGGATGGTCATCGAGGGCGCCGCGCCCCCGGACCCCGGTCCCGAGGCCGTGTCGTCCCGGACCCGGAGAACCGACCCGAGCAACTCGTGCACCGCGACCTGCGCGGCGGCGGCACCCTTCCCCCGGTCGGCGCTCGACGGGGAGGGGTCGAGCGCACCGAACTCGACCAGCCGTACGCCGCCGGGGAACTCGGCTCCGACCTGCGCGGCGGTCGAGAGCGCCAGCTGCGTCTTGCCCACCCCGCCCGGACCGATGAGCGTGACCAGCCTGTTCGCGCCCAGCAGCTCCCGGAGCTCGCCGAGCGCCTCGGCCCTGCCGATCAGGCCGGTGAGGGAGGTCGGCACGTTCGTCGGCGGGCCGGCCGCGGCCGTGTCCGGTGCGGGGGCGGCGGTCAGCGCCGTGTCCTGGGTGAGGATCGACTGGTGCAGGGCCGCCAGCTCGGGGCTGGGGTCCAGACCCAGGGTTTCGGCCAGGTGTTTACGCAGGTCGGAGTAGCTGCTGAGGGCCGCACTCTGCCGGCCCGCACGGTAGAGCGCCCGCACATGAGCGGCGCGCAGCCGTTCCCTGAGGGGGTGCAGGTCCACCACATCACCGAGCTCGTCGGCCACCAGCGCGTGCTCACCGAGGTTCAGCCGGGCCTCGGCCTGCTCCTCCAGCGCGGTCAGCCGCTGCTCCTCCAGCCGGTCCCGCGCGGCCCGGGTGAACTCCTCGTCGGCGAAGTCGGCGAAGGCGGGCCCCCGCCACAACGCCAGCGCATCCGCCAGCAGGGCGGCGCGCACCCGGAAGTCCTCGGTCGCCCGCGACCGTGTCATCAGGTCGTGGAACCGGTCCGCGTCCACCGCGTCGGCGCCCGCCCGCAGCTGGTATCCCGGTGAGTGGGACACCACGAGGTCCCGGCCGCCCGGCTCGGCGTCCTCAAGCGCCCGCCGCAGCTGCCACACCTTGTTCTGGAGCACGCCTGCCGGGTTGTTGGGCGGCCTCGTGGTCCATAGGTCGTCGATCAGCCTGTCCGCGGAGACCGCTCGTCCCTGGTGGGCCAGAAGGCAGGCCAGCAGAGCGCGGACTTTGAGCTCCGGGATCCGGACCGGTCGTCCGTCCCCCGTCCACACCGCTAACGAACCGAGAACCCCGAAATGCATGTGATCACGCTAACCCAGCGCAGCGGGCAATGACAGGACGATACTGGTCCGGCGGGCGGCCGGGACCGGCCCGTGAGCGCCGGCGCCCGGCGCCACCGAGGTGCCGCTGCCGAGGGGGCCGAGCCCTCGGCGGACCGCGTGGAATGTACGGGGGGACGCCGGCCCGGACCGTGAGGTCCTGGGCCGGCGTCCCCCCTCTGGTTCCCGGTGCCTGGTTCCCCGTTCCCGCCGGAGGGGCTCAGGTGGTCGAGAGCGAGTCCTCGGCCTTCTCCTCCTGCTCCTTCGGAGCGTCGCCGGACGGGACGGCCCCGCGGCTCTTGCGCAGCAGCGTGAACGCGAAGGTCGCGCTGATCGCGGTGACGACGGCGCAGGCGATCCCGATCGCGTTCAGCCCGCTGGCGTAGGCGTCCGACGCGGCGGCCAGCAGGCTGTCGGCGGCATCGGACGGCAGTTCGCGAGCGGCCCTGAGCGCGCCCTCCATGCCTCCCTCGGCGGAGTCGGCCGCGCCGGACGGTGTGCCGTCGGGCACGTCGAGCGAGCTGCGGTAGACGGCGGTGCCCAGGCTGCCGAGCGTGGCGATGCCGAGTGCGGTGCCCAGGTCACCGCTGATGGAGGAGAGCGCCGCCGCGGAGCCGCCCCGCTCCGGCGGGACCGACCCGACGACCAGGTTGGTGCCGAGCGCCCCGAAGGTGCCGACGCCGATGAAAGTGATCACGAAGCCGGTGATCAGCAGTGGCATCCCACCGACCGGGCCGACGAAGATGAGGAGCAGGTAACCGATCATGCCGATCAGCAGGCTCACCCCGATGACGGTGCTGAGAGGGTGCTGCTTGGCGAAGATCGGCGCCAGCTGCGCCGCGACGATCGACGCGATGGCCGCGGGCACCATCCACAGGCCCGCTTCCAGCGGCGAATAGCCCTCCACCATCTGGACGAACCCGGTGATGAACAGGTAGCCGCCGCCGGTGCCCAGCATGGAGACCATGAGGATCAGCAGTGCGGCGGTGAACGCGCCGATCTTGAAGAGCTTCAGGTCCAGCAGCGGATCGTCGAGCTTGCCCTGACGCGACAGGAACACCGCGCCGACCGCCAGGCCGAGGACGATCGAGAGGACCGGCACCAGCTCGAAGCCGTAACGCGCGAGCTCCTTCAGCCCGTAGATGATCGCCAGGATCGACACCAGCGACAGCAGGACGCTGAGCAGGTCGATCTTGCCGGCGTTGGGGTTCTTGTACTCCGGCAGGACAAAGGGAGCGACGATCAGCAGCACCACCATGACGGGCACCCCGATGAGGAACACCGAGCCCCACCAGAAGTACTCCAGCATCGCGCCGCCGACGACCGGCCCGAGCGCGGTGCCGCCCATGAAGCAGCTGGCCCACACCGCGATGGCGCGGCCACGCTGGTACGGGTCCTCGAACATGTTGCTGATGAGGGCGAGGGTGGACGGCATCAGGGTGGCGGCGGCGATGCCGAGCAGGGCGCGGGTGGCGATCAGACCTTCCGCGCTGGTGGAGTAGGCGGCGGCGATCGAGGTGATGCCGACGGCCGTCGCACCGATCAGCAGCAGCTTGCGGCGGCCGATCCGGTCGCCCAGCGTGCCCATGGTGATCAGGAAGCCGGCGATCAGGAAGCCGTAGATGTCCATGATCCACAGCGTCTGGGTACCGGTGGGGTTCAGACCCTCGGCGAGGTGGGGCAGGGCCAGGTACAGCACGCTCTGGTCGAGGGAGATCAGCAGGGTGGGCAGGGCCAGCGCCGCCAGTCCCACCCATTCCCGCGTCCCGGCCTTCCGGACCGGGGCCTCGGGGGCATTCGATGACATGGCTTTCCTTTCTTGGGCCTGGTACGTGATCAGGCGTGGTTGCGTACGTGTATGGCCGCGGGGTCCAGGGCGTGTCCGGCGGATCAGGACCGGACACGCCCTAGCCCGGATACGGCTGCCGGGCGCGGGCGTCGCTCAGGACGTGGCCCCACCAGGCGAGTTGGTCGAACATGGTCTTGGCCGCCGTTGCACAGCCCTCGGGGTCCACGGGCCGGCCCTCGGCGTCGAAGTGCTCCTGGTAGTTCGGGAAGCAGACGGAGTCCCGGACGGTGACGCTGTGCAGCCCGGGGAAGATTCCCCGCAGGTCGGCCACCGCGCGCAGCCCGCCGGCCATGCCGCCGTAGGAGACGAAGGCGACCGGCTTCGCCTTCCACGCGTCGACGTACCAGTCGATGGCGTTCTTCAGGGAGGCGGGGAAGCTGTGGTTGTACTCAGGTGTGACGATCACGAACGCGTCCGCCCTGTCCAGCCAGGGGGCGAGGTCGGTCACGGCCTGCGGCAGCGGGCCGTCGAGGCTCTCTGGCAGCACGTCGGGCAGCCACACCTGGGCCAGGTCGATCACATCGACGTCGAAGTCGTCGCGCTTGGCCGCCTCGGCGGCGATCCACTGGGCGGGGACGGGGCCGAAGCGGCCGACGCGGGTGCTGCCGATGAGTACGGCCACGTTCAGTCTGCGTTCCCGCATCACGGTTCTCCCTCGGGCTCGGTGCCTGCACCTCATACGGTGCGCCGTGCCACTCGTGATGCGCTCTCGGTCCGCTCTCGGTTCCCTTTCGGTCCGGATATCGCTGCGTCGCGCACCCCGCGGTGGTGACCGGCACACGTCACCGTGGCCGGACGCGCCTCGCGCTCACTCCAAAAGCGGAGCGAGCTGACTCGCGTCTACTTGGAGAGCAGAGCGAACAGACTCGAGAAGCCCTGGTCGCCGTGGCCTCCGGCGATACGGCGGTCCATCAGCTGCTTGACCTCGCGCATCCGCACGGCCTCCACGCCGACGGATTCCCGGTGGCTGATCATGTCGTCCATCAGCGCGGCCTGGACGTTGAGCGAACCGAGGTCCGGCGGGAACTCGCCGCTCTTGACGGCCTTGCCGATCGAGGACAGCAGGGGCGGGAAGGCGCCGATCGAGCCGGCGATGCGGTCGGCGAACTCGGCCACGTCCACACCTTCCGCCTCGACCAGCTTGAGCGTGTGCAGGAAGCCGATGAGCAGCTCGTAGGCCACCGCGACCTGGCCCATGAACTCCACGGCGGCCAGACCGGCGTCCTCGCCGTGGTGGGCGATGGTGCCCAGCACCTGCAACGTCGGCTCGTGGGTCTTGTAGGCGCTGGGGGAGCCGCTGAAGGGGAACATGATGTTCGGGGTGCCCACGTACGGCGGGTCTCCCATGATCTTGCCGTCGAGGTACTCGGCGCCGTGCTCACGCGCCCAGCTCTCGTTCGCCCGCGCCTGGGCGGGGGAGCCGCTCGTGAGGTTCACCAGCACCTTGCCCGCGACCGCGGTCTCGACGGAACCCAGTACCTCGTCGACGGCGGGGCCGTCGAGCAGACAGACCACGACGAGCGGGCTCGCCTCCACCGCCTCCGCGGCTGTCGCGGCCACCGTGGCACCGGCTTCGCCCAGCGGCGCGCTCTTGCTCGCGGTCCGGTTCCAGACCGTCGTGCGGTATCCGCGGTCGACGAACGTCCTGGCGATCGCCGAGCCCATTTCACCGAGTCCGAGCACGGTGACCTGGCTGCCGGCGCCCGCCGGGCCCCCGGTTGTCGATTCCGTCATGATGTTCCTTTCGTACCGAACGAAAAAAGCTGCGGCAGTTGCAGATTACCGGTCACGACCACCGATACGTCGATACTCCGTCAACCACACCACGTCCACCGGGAAACTCGATTACCTTCCCACTCGGGATGGGCACCTAATTCCTCCCTGCCGGTGCCGATAATAGGCAGTCGGACACGCGGGGGCCAGTGGCGATCGATTTTGTTTGTCAAGTTCCGGAACCTGACAAAGTCTGATCTTCGCTCCTCGGAGAAGCCCCTCCGTTCGGAGAGGCTGACAAGCGACCCGACACCGTTGGCGAAGTCCCGCCCCTGCCCATCGCCTCCGGAGGGCCGCGCTCCGGGCCGTCGCGGCCGTATCGCCCTCGCCGCCCTCGACCGCACCCTTCGCTCGACCGTTCGATGATGGGCGGCCGACTGCCCTGCTCCGATGTACGCGTTTATCCACCCGTTCCCGAGGAATGCGTAAGGAATCATGTCAGATCACAGCAGAAGGAAATTCATCTCCGCCGTGGGAGCGGGCTCGGCCGTCGCCGTCGGCGCTGCTGCCGGCCTCGGGAACTCCAGCGCTTCCGCGCATTCCGAGGGCAGTGCGAAAATCCTGTCGGCCGGTCCGGACGACCCGCAGTACGGCGATGTGACATCCGGATACAACAACCGTTGGCAGGCCCGGCCGGAGCGGGTGCTTTTCCCCACCTCGACGGCACAGGTGGTCGCCGCCGTCCAGAAAGCGGTCAACGAGAACAAGAAGCTCACCGTGCGCAGCGGTGGGCATTGTTACGAGGACTTCGTCTACAACGCCGAGGTCGAAGTCATTGTCGATATGAGCCTCATGAATGAGGTCTCGTTCGACGAGAAGCGCCGTGCCTTCATGATCGAGCCGGGAATCAAGCTGCGCGAGATGTACGAGCAGCTTTATCGCGGCTGGGGTGTCACGGTCCCCTCCGGCTATTGCCCGCTGGTCGGAGTGGGCGGTCAGGTCACCGGTGGCGGGACCGGAATGTATTCCAGGAGCCTCGGGCTGACCGTCGACAATATGTACGCCGTCGAAGTCGTGGTGGTCGGGCCGAACAAGAAGGTCCGCAGCGTCGTCGCCACCCGTGAGAAGAACGACCCGAACCGCGATCTGTGGTGGGCGGTCGCCGGCGGCGGAGGCGGCAATTTCGGCATTATCACCCGCTACTGGATGCGGGCGCCGGGCGCGACCGGGAACGAGCCGAAGGGACTGCTTCCGGTCCCGTCGGACGAGGTCATCACCGTCCATTACAAATGGGCGTGGGACAAGGTCAGCCGGAAGGATCTCGGAAACCTCCTCGCCAAGCACGCCCAGTGGCATCTGGACCACAGTGGCAAGGGCGACGAGAACCGGAGAATCGGCAGCTACCTCTCCTTCTTCCCTGGGCCGAAGGGGCGCATCGAGCTCTGGGCGTACATGGACGGGGCGGACGCGCGGAGCGAGGAGCTGGTGCGCGCCTACATGGAGGAGATGAACGAGGCGGTGGGCGGCGGTTCCGCCGGGCCGCCGGACCTCCAGCGGCTGACCTTCCTGCGCGCCTACAACCTCAACGCGGGTCGCGGGGACGTCTTCATGAACCCGACGCTCCGCGGCGAGCACCGGTCGGCCTACCTGCGCAAGTCGTTCACCCAGCACCAGATCGACGCGCTCTACCGGAACATGGCCGAGACCGACTACGACAACGAGTACGACCTGGCGTGGCTGGTGCTGACCTCCATCGGCGGAAAGGTCAACGAGGTGGCCTCCGACGCCACCGCCTTCCCGCAGCGGGACTCCATCTTCCAGCTGCTGTGGGAGATCCACTGGCAGGACGAGAAGGACGACGACAAGCACGTCGCCTGGACCCGCAAGATCTACTCCGAGATGTACGCGGAGACCGGCGGCGTTCCCGTACCGAACAGGGTCAACGCCGGCTGCTACATCAACTATCCGGACAGCGATGTCGCCGACCCGGAGTTCAACAAGTCCACCACGCCCTGGTCCGAGTTGTACTACGGGGCCAATTACCCGAGGCTTCAGCGGATCAAGGCCACATGGGACCCGACCAACTTCTTCAACCACCGGCTGTCGATCCGGCCGCCGAAGTGACGAGAGGAGACCGGTCGTGAACGGCCCGAGGCGCTGACGCCGAGTCCGGCCGCCCTGGATCACCCGGCAGGCGATTCCGGCCCTTCGCGATCATCCCGAAGGGCCGGATTCGTTTTCCCCGGCACTGACTTGACACAGGGCCCGGCCTCTCCTTGAGGGCGGACCGCCGTGGTCGCAGACTCCGCTGAGGGCCCTCTCCGGCGGGATATCGGCCGCCGAGGACCCGGGCCGGGCCGACGCGGAAACGTCACCACGTTCTCGGCCGGAGTGCGGAAGACGCATCCCATTCTCCTCCAGAATCCAAGAAGGGCGTCATGAGCACACGTACGCGCAAGCGCACCGCGGTGATCGGCGGCGGAATGGCCGGCAGTGCCGCCGCGAAGAAACTCATCGCGTCCGGCCGCGAGGTCGTCATCTACGAGTCGGCGGACGGTCTCGGCGGACGGGCCCGCTCCTGGCACCGGCCGGAGATCGAACCCGACGTCGGCATCAACCTGATGTACGTCAGCTTCTACAAGCTGATGACGGAGCTCATCAGCGAGTACGGACTGGAGAGCGAGCTCGTCAAGCTCTCCAGCGACATCTACATCTCCGACCGCGGCAGGGCCATCCCCCTGTCCCCGGACTCCCCGCTCAGCCCGCTCACGTACAAGCACGTCAGTCTGCGCGACCGCCTCGCCTTCCTGCGGACCACCATCAAGCAGGTGCGCGACAAGAGCCGGATCGACTTCTTCGACCCGATCAAGGCCGCCCAGCTGGACGACGGGCTGAGCGCCGCCGATTGGGGCTACCAGCAGATGTCGCGGCGCGGCTTCGACTTCATGCTCCGGCCCCAGGTCGAAGGGTTCTGGAACTTCGCGTCCGAGGACGCCTCCGCGGTCCATGCCAAGGGGCTCCTGGCCTGGATGGGCGGCTCCAGCTTCTACGTCTTCCGCAACGGTATGCAGATCATCGCCGAGAGGAACGCGGAGGGCGCCGAGTTGCGCCTGGCGCACGAGGTGACCGATGTGCAGCTGGCGGGCGCCCGGCTGCGGGTCACGGCGGGCCCGGTGGGCGGAGATCCCGCGACCGAGACCTTCGACGAGCTGGTGTTCGCCACCCCCGCGCCGATCGCCGCGAAGCTCACCGCCGCACTCCCCACGGAGATCGTCGGTGGCGACGCACGGCGGTTCCTGGAGAGCCAGCGGTACGAACCGGCGCTCTCCGTCTCCTATTTGGTCGACGTCGGGGGCCTGCCGTCCGAGGCGCACATCGTGGCCGGGGGACCGGGCGACCAGCCGCTGCGCAACATGATCACCTACCCCCGCACGGTGCGGGACGAGCGGGGCCGGGCGGTCGACAAGCTCCTCGTCTTCGCCTACCCGGGCCGGGCGAACACCCGGCGTCTGCTGGGCCTGCCGCCGGAGGAGCAGTTCGCCGCGGTCCTCCCATGGCTCAAGACCCTCTGGGCGGACTTCTCGGGCGAGGCCGAGCCGTTCCACGTGGCCGAGCGCCCGTACGGGTTCCCGATCCCGGCCCCGGGCCGCTACCGCCAGGCCGTCGAGGTCATGAAGCAGCAGGGCGCCCCGGTGGTGTTCGCGGGCGACTACTTCAACTCACCCACCACGGAGGCCGCGCTCCTGTCCGGCTTCCGGGCCGCCGAGGCGCTGACGCGGGCGGACTGACCGCCACCAGGCCCACCACACCGCCCGTACCCCTAGGAGAGACGATATGAAGGTCCTGTTCATCCCGGGCAACAGCCCGTACCCCATTTTCTCGCACGCGCCGCTCGCCACGGCCGCCCGCAACGCGGGACACCAGGTCCTGATGGGCGGGATCAACTGGGTGCTGCCCAACATCGCGAGCGTCGGCCTGCCGCCGGTCGAGATCACCCCGCTGTCGGTGGAGGAGGTCAGCGCCTTCATGGGCGCGATGCCGGACGATCCGGTGGAGTGGGCCAAGGCGGTGGGCCGCGGCTACGCCGAGATCGCCGTCAACAGCCTGGACCGGCTGCTGGAGTTGTCCGAGCACTGGCGTCCCGACATCGTGGTCGGCGGCGGGATGTTCTACACCGCCCCCCTCCTGGCCCAGCATCTCGGCATCCCCTCGGTACGCCTGGAGTGGGACCGGATCGACACGCGCATGTACGACCCGGGCGCCGACGAGGTGCTGGCACCCGTCCTGCACGAACTCGGCCTGGACCGGGTGCCCGCCCCCGACCTGTGGCTGGATGTGTGCCCGCCCAGCCTCCAGCCCGCCGACCCGCTGCCGGCCCGGCCGATGCGCTGGGTGCCGGGCAATCCGCAGAAGCCGCTGGAGCCCTGGATGTACACCAAGGGCGACCGGCCCCGGGTGTACATCACCGCGGGGACCCGGCTGTTCAGCGGCGACGCCCTGAAGGGCCTGGCCGAGAATATCGGCGGCCTGGGCGTGGAGGTCGTCGTCGGGGCCCCGGAGAACGTCGCCGCGGAACTGCGGGACGCGCTGCCGGACGTACGGATCGGCTGGGTGCCGCTGGACATCCTCGCCCCCACCTGCGACGTGATCGTGCACCACGGCGGCGGCGGCACCGACATGACATCGCTCAACGCGGGCGTGCCCCAGCTGATCGCGCATCCGGAATACCCCACGGCGGCGGTGCGGAAGGTGGCGGAATTCGGCGCCGGGATCCTCGTCGAGTCCGGCGGGCCGCAGGACATCACCGAGGCGTGCCAGAAGCTGCTCAGTGACCCCGGCTACCGCGAGAAGGCCGAGATCGTGTCGCGGGAGATCGCCCAACTCCCCCTGCCCGCCGAGATGGTGACCGAGATGGAGAAGCTCGTCGCGGCCCGGGGCTGACCGGGGCTCCGGTACGCGAACGGGCCCGCGGTCGTCCACCCCTGCCGGGGAGACGACCGCGGGCCCGCCCGCGTCCGGCGGCGGCGTCAGTCGGTGGTGGTCACGCCGGTGGTGTGCGCGGGGCCGAGCTTCTCGATGTCGAACTCACCGGTGGGGAAATTCGGGGTCGGCAGGGGGTCGGGAACGGACGGCGCGGTGCGCGGCGGCTGTCGGCGCACATAGGCGGAGCGCGCCTTGATGGCGGTGTCGACGGCCAGGCAGAGCAGACGTGAGGGCTCGCGGACACCGAAAGCCGTGCGCATGTGCGGAGTCAGGAGCGCGGGCACCGCGACGCGGGCGGCCCGGCGGCCGAGGGGCCGCGCCTTCTCCGGCAGCCAGCCGACCATCGGGTCGATGATCATGCCTTCCAGGACCTTCCACAGCTTCTCCGCGTCGGGGGAGTAGCGGAAGTGCTTCTCGACGTAGTCGTCGTGGAACTTGGCCAACCCCTCGTAGGAATCGGGTATTTCCTTGATCCCCATGAGTTCGCCCTGCTCCTTGATGTGCAGGAAGAGGGCCGTCCGCTCGTGACGGCTCAGCGGGCGCCAGGCGTAACGGTCCACCCAGCGGGCCGGTATGACCATGCTCGTGCCCAGTACGAACAGGTAGTCGTCGTTGCTGATGGACCACTGGCGGTTCTCGTCGCTGATGCTCTTGACGGCGTTCTTGTGGATACGGTTCAACTGCCGGACGGCCGCCCTGCCCCGCGGGTCCTTGAAGCCGCGCCGGGCGATTTCCAGGCTGATCAGACCGAAGTGCTCCAGCCTGCGCTGGGTGTTCTCCGTCAGTTCGCCCGTCTCCACCAGCAGCTCGGCCATGTGTGCGGGGGCGACGCTGTTGTAGAAGGCAAGCGAGCCCGCGACGCTGAAGTCCCAGGGGAATTCGTAGTCGACGGACATCCACCAGATGCGGCTGTACTCCTCCCGCACATCCATACGTCGCATTTCCTGTAAACGGGCGTACTTCTTCTCATAGCGGCGCTTGATGCGATTACCGGTGATCATGTAGCGCTTCCCCTTCGCCGTATGGGGGGAGCATCGCAGCGGCCCGGCGGGGCTGCCAGAGAACGGATCAGGGTTGGTCAGGTTCCCCTACCTTCCCGCCTCCACCCTCAGCTCCGCGATCCCCGCCGGCTTCTCCGGGTCCTGGGAGCGGACCGTCACCCGGACCTTGCGGGCCGTGTCACCCGCCAGGTACGGGCGCCAGAAGCGGCCGTCGACGGAGGTCTCCAACGTGTGGGACGCAGGGGGTACGTCGCTCCAGCGCGGGGTCACCGAGGTGATGCGAAGGGCGTGCGGCCCCAGGTCCACCGTCAGGGCCCCCTCCGCGCCGTCCGGGGACCAGGATGTCGCCGGGCTGCCGTCCACCGCCGCCTCCGCGTAGAGGCCGGGGGTCTCCGAGGTGGCCGTTGCTGGGCGGCAGCGGGCCGCGTCCGGTGTGGGGGTCAGGTCCGGGCGGCGGGTGGGGAGCGTGAGGGACGAGGAGAGAAGGTGGGGGCCGGATGGCGTGTGTACCGTGAACGGGGTGCCCGACGTCAGGCGGACCGTGCTCGTACGGGCGCCGATCTCGACCTCGTACGACGCGTCCCGGTAGCGCAGCCCCGTCAGCCGCACGCCCTCCTGCAGTTGAGGCGGCAGCAGCGGGTCCAGGTGCACGCCGTCCTCGCGCAGGCGCAGGCCCGTCAGGCCGTGCGTGAAGACCTGGAGGAAACCGCCCTTGCCGGTCAGGAAGTCCTCGGCGGGGAAGCCCGACAGGGGGTCCTCGGCGCCGGACTTGTCGCCACGCGCCTCGGAGAACAGGTCGTACGGGCCCCGCATGAACGGGCGTACCGCGCGCTGGAGATACGTGTACGTCGAGCAGCCCGGCTCCCCGATCGCCGCCGCGTCGATCGCGTGCACGGAGTCGGTCATGGCGGGGCCGTCGGGGTCGGTGCGGGACGCGTAGTAGTCCAGGGTGGCGGCCGCCGCGCCGGGCTCCATCGGCCACTCCAGCGGGTACATCAGCAGGACCGTGTCCGCCTGTTTGATCGTGGAGCCGTTGTAGCCCGCGTACTGGAGGAAGACCTTCCGGTCCGTGTCGTAGGGGATGCGGAGGCCGTCCGCCACGCGGTTCCAGCCGGTCGGTGGGCGGTGTCCCAGCAGGTCGGCCGCGCGGGTCGCGTTGCGGAGGGCGGTGGCGGCCACCGCGTTGGTGAAGACGGCGTCATCGACGCCGTTGCTGTACTCGTCGGGGCCCGCCACGTTCTTGATGGAGTAGCTGCCGTCCGCGTTCGCCGTGGCGCGCGACTGCCAGAACTCCGCGATGCCCTTCAGGAGCGGCCAGCCCCTGGCCGCCAGCCAGTCGCGGTCGCCGGTGGCCAGGTAGTACTGCCAGACGGCGAGCGAGACATCGCCCTGGAGGTGGTTCTGGGTCAGGCAGTGCGGCGGGTCCCAGCTCTGGCACTCGGAGTCGATGCGGCCCCTGCTCCCGCTGGTCCAGGGGTAGAACAGGCCCCGGTGGCCGTACTTCTCCGCGTTCGCACGGGCCGCGTCCCGGGTGCGGTAGCGGTATTCCACCACCGAGCGGGCCAGTTCCGGGCGGGTGGCGAGCAGACCCGGGAACATCCACGTCTCGGCGTCCCAGAAGATCATGCCGGCGTAGTTGTCGCTGGTCAGGCCCGCTGGAGCGATGCTGTCGGAGGAGCCGCGCCGGGTGCTGGCCAGGAGTCCGTACTGGGTCGAGCGCAGCCAGCGCTGCAGCTCCGGGCGGCCGTTGACCAGGACATCGGCGGACCAGGCCTCGCGCCAGGCCCTCTCGTTCGCCGCGAAGATCCGCTCCCAGCCGCGCCGGGCCGCGCGGTGCGCCGCCTCGCGGGCGTCCTCGGCGGGGGCGGCGGAGGTCAGGGCCGTGTCGACGCCCACGTACTTCTCGAAGGTGTACGTCGTCCCCTCACGCACCGGAGTCGGCCTCGGGGCCGTAGGCGACTCGGGACGCAGTGTTTCGACTACCCCGGAACCCCGGCGCATCGTCTGCGCCACCGCCCCCTCCACGCCGGTGCCGAGCGTCCTGAACGTGCCGTCCTTGCGCAGCGTGATCCGGCGTGCGCCCCGGTCGTCCAGCCGGCCCCTGACCGTCGCCGTGCCGCTCCAGCGTGGGGTCATCCGCAGGCGTACGGCGCCGGTGTGGACGTCGGACCGGTCGGCCAGGACGTCGTAGGTGAGGTCCGTGGCCCGTCCGTCCGCCGTCGTCCAGCGCAGCGAGGTGCGGACGAGGCCGCAGCTGAGGAAGACCGTCTGCCGGTACTGCGAGATCCGGCCCGCCGATGTGTCCGCGCCGTACTTCTCGTTGCCGACTCCCACCTCGATCGTCGTCCAGCTCGGCAGCGCGGCGATCACCTCGCGGCCCTCCGAGACCGCCTTGTCCCTGGCGTACAGCCCGGAGACGAACGCGCCGTCGTAGCGGGGGGTGTAGAGCGGCCAGCCCGTCTTCTCACCGGTGGCCGCGTAGCCGGTGCCGGTGGCGGGGACCCGGTGGCCGAGATAGCCGTTGCCCACGTACGGGTCATAGCCGTCCGCCTCACCGAAGCGGGTGGACGTCGGCGCCCAGGAGGTCCCGGGAGCGCCCTGGCCGTCCGTCCGGCCGCAGGCGGGTACGGCCGGGGACGGCGGCGGCGTCGGGTGGGCGGCGGCCGCCTGGGGGAGGGGTGGCAGCGGTGCGATCAGGGCGGCCGCGACCAGGGGTGCGAGGGCGGAGATACGCGAGAGGCTCACGGTACGAAGGTAGGGAGGCGGTCGTACGGGCGGGCGGTACGGCACGCCCGCCCCGGGGGCTTGGCGTGAACGTGCCCGCCGGATGGCCCTGTTCCTCCCAGAACGCGCCCGCCGGATGGCCCTGTTCCTCCCAGAACGCGCCCGCCGGATGGCCCTGTTCCTCCCAGAACCCGCCCGCCGGATGGCCCTGTCCCCCGGAACCCGCCGGTCGGATGGTCCTGTGCCTCCCGGAACCCGCCCGCCGGATGGTCCTCTCCGCCCTGTCCTTCTTCGATGCGGCCCTCAGCTCTGAGCGAGGTCCCTGACGAAGACCAGCCCGTCCGCCTCCGCCAGGTGCGCCGGGTCCAGGCCGAAGTAGCCGAACCAGGGGGAGTCGCGGGGCGCGGGGAGCGCCTCGCCCAGGGCGACGGCCAGTCGGCGCGCGTCGACCAGGAGGCGGTCGCCGGGCAGCGCGTACAGGAGCCCCTCCACGGTGTCCGGCGGCGGGGCGTCCACTCCGTGGTGCCGGATGGTGCCCAGGGCGGTGGGGAGGAACGCGTACTCCGCACCCAGGTGCGCGGCGACGATCGCGCCGGCGCTCCACCACTCCAGCGGCATGCCGCCCATCCGCATCGAACTCTTCTCCCGCTGGAGATGGCTGTTGTGGGCGAAGACCAGGACCGGGCCGCGTGCGGCGAGGGCGAGGAGGTTGTCGGCCATCATCCGGTCCCGCACGCCGAGCAGCCGCACCATGCGGACCGGTGAGGTGTCGGCCATCCAGGAGTGGTAGCACAGCAGGCCGGTGGCGGTGCGGCCGTGCAGGCGGGCGCGGTCCCAGGCCTCCCGCCCGGCCGCTGCGAGCAGGTGCGGGGTCCGCTCGTCCAGCAGAGCCACCAAGTCGTCGGCCAGCAGGCGGAGTTGCGCCGCCTCGGGTGACCGTCCGAAGGAGCGGGACGGGTCCGTCATCGCCGCCGGTTCGGTCCAGCGGTCGTCGCTGCCGAGGAGGTGATCGAGCGTGGCGGCGGTGCAGGGGAGCAGGTCGTCCGCGTCCAGCCAGGAGGCGAGGTGGTCGTGGAGTGCGGTGAGGGCCTGCCGGGGGCTCGCGGCGCCCGTGATCTCCAGCGGGCCGTCGAACCCGGCGAAGCGGAGGCGGTCGGAGGCGTGGCGGCCTTCGTTGTACTCCCTTGCCCAGCGCACGAGTTCGCGGTTGGCGGCGTATGCCCCGAACCCGTGGCTGAATCCGTGCTCCATGGCGTCGTGCAGGGTGCCCTCGCCCCCGGTGACGTAGTCGTCCACGAGGAGGCCCATCAGGCAGTCGCTCTCGATCGCGATCGTCCGGTAACCCTCCTGCTCCACGAGGTCCCGGAAGAGTTCGTTGCGTACGTCGAGCAAGGTGTCCTCGCCGTGGGTGGGCTCGCCCAGGGCGAGCATCCGGGGGCGGGACGGGAGCACTTTCATGACAGCTGCGGCTTCGACGGCCTGGGTGGTCTGCGCGATGTACGTGATGTCTGTGACCATGGATTCAACGGTATCGTTGAACCTTCGGTGGAAACTTTTTCGCCGGAAGTGCTGGAGTCGGCGGGTTTTCGGGGGTTGGTGTGGGGGAGAACCTTCAAAGCCGGGTACGGCTCCGGCCGGTCGACCTGGCCCGTCCGCACGGTCTCTCCACGCAGGCCGTACGGAATTACGAGGAGGCCGGCATCCTCCCTGCCGCCGGGCGCACCGGGAGCGGCTACCGCACCTACACCCCGCTGCACGCGCGCGCCCTCGGCACGTTCCTCGCCCTGGTGCCAGGACATGGCCACCGGACGGCCACGGGCATCATGCGGGCCGTGAACCAGGGCGCGGCCGACGAGGCGTTCCTCCTCATCGACGAGAGCCATGCCCAGCTCCTGGAGGACCGGCGGACCCTGCGGGCGGTGGAGAGCGCCCTCCGCGATCTGGGGCCCGGGGCGACCGGGACCGGGCTCGCCGGCACGGAGGCCGCGCCCGCCACCACGGAGCCCGAGGCCTCCGAAAGCCCTGCCTCCACCGCCATCTCCACCCCCACCCCCACCTTCATCGGCCCCCTGGCCGACCGGCTCTCCATCCGGCCTGCCACCCTGCGCAAGTGGGAGCACGCCGGGCTGGTCCGCCCGCGCCGCGACCCGCTGACCGGGTACCGCGTGTACGGCGAGGCCGACGTACGGGATGCCCGGCTGGTCCACCAGCTCCGGCGGGGCGGCTACCTCCTGGAGCAGATCGCCCCGCTGATCGACCAGGTCCGGGCGGCCGGCGGGCTCGCGCCCCTGGAGGCCGCCCTCGGGGACTGGCACTCCCGGCTCTCCGCCCGAGGGCGCGCGCTGCTCGCGGGGGCCGCGGAGCTGGACACGTACCTGCTGGAGCTGAGCCCATCGGACGCCGCCTCCTGACCCGCCACCCCCAACCGGCCGTCCCGTAACCCGCCATCCCCTAACCCGCCATCCCCGTCTTCAGCCCCGCCCCGCACAACGGCACCACCACGCTGCCCAGCCCCAGCCCCGGCCGATCGCCGCCCCGCCCGAGGCCGTCCCGTACCGCCGCCCAGCACGCCACTCCCGTCGTCTCGACGTAGAACCCGCGCGCCGCCAGGTCCCTCTGCGCGTCCCGGATCTCGTCCTCCGTCACCGTCAGGAACGTGCCGCCCGACCCCCGTACCGCCGCCAGGATCTGCCGGGCGCGCGGCGGACGCGGGATCGCGATGCCCTCCGCCAGGGTCGGGACGGCGGCACCGGGTCCGGAGGTGGGCAGCAGGTCGTCCGCGCCCGCGTGGAAGGCGGCGGCGAGCGGGGCGACCGCCTCGGCCTGGACGGCGATCAGCCGGGGCCGGGCCGTGATCAGGCCCAGGGCGTGCAGTTCGGCCGTGGCGAGCGCCGCGCCGAGGAGCAGGGTGCCGTTGCCGACCGGGACCGCGAGGGTGTCGGGGAGCCGGCCGCCGAGGTCCTCCCAGAGCTCGTACACGTACGTCTTCGTGCCGTGCAGAAAGTACGGGTTGAAGACATGCGAGGCGTAGAAGACCCCCGCCTCGTCGGCCGCCGCGCGGGCGGCCAGGGCCGTCGCCTCCCGGTCGCCGGGGACGGTCACCAGGCGCGCCCCGTGGGCCCGGATCTGCTCGGTCTTCTTGGGCGATGTGCCCTCGGGGACGTACACCGTGCAGGGCAGCGCGGCCCGTGCGCAGTACGCGGCGATCGATGTGCCCGCGTTGCCGCTGCTGTCCGCCACCACCCGGTCCGGGTTCAGCCGCCGGGCCAGCTCCGCGAGCATCACCGCGCCCCGGTCCTTGAAGGAGAGCGTCGGCATCAGATGGTCGAGCTTTGCCGAGACGGTGTCCGTGAGCGGGACTAGCGGGGTGCGGCCCTCGCCGAGGGAGACCGAGGGGGCGGAGAGCGGCAGGATCTCTTCGTAACGCCAGAGTGAATTGGCGCGCCCGGAAAGCGCGTTCAGGGCGAGCCCCGGGGCCGGTGCGAAGTCCAGGTCCCATGGTCCACGGCAAACCGGACAGCGCCAGGTCAGGGCGGAAACGGCGGACCGGGTTCCGTCCTGGGGGCAGTGATAGGTGGTCATGGTCGCCAGGATGTCAGGCATATGGCAGGTGAATGACGCACATATGGCGTGGCTCAAGGCACCCTTGTGGGTTTGCCATGGATCGGTCAATCTTTCGCTGGCAGCAGGGCATGCCGGTCGCGGACGGCGCAGAAAACGGGGCGTTCGGACGGTTGATTTGTCATGCCCCTGCCGGGAGCCTCGCGCGGCTCCGGAACCACCCCCCACCAGCGCACCGCCTATGAGGAGGACCCCTCACATGTCAGTGATGCGTCACACCCCCCATGCACGTCGAAGACTCGCCGCGGCGACCGTCATAGCCACCGCGGCAGCCGTCGCGCTCGCCACCGCCGGTACCCTCCCGGCGACCGCGGCCGAGCGTGCGCCCGAAGGCGTGATTCTGAACGCGGGTGCCCCGGGCACCGTCAGCGACAGCTACATCGTCACGCTGAAGGACTCGGCCGCCAGGTCCGACTCCGCCCAGGGCAAGGCCCTCGCGAAGAAGTACGGCGCGTCCATCGAACGGACCTACCGCTCGGCCCTCAACGGCTACGCGGTCGAGGCCACCGCCGCGGAGGCGAAGAAGTTCGCCGCCGACCCGGCCGTCGCGTCCGTCTCGCAGAACCGCACCTTCACGGTCTCCGCCACCCAGAACAACCCGCCCTCCTGGGGTCTGGACCGGATCGACCAGCGGAGCCTCCCGCTGGACCAGCGCTACACCTACCCCGACAAGGCCGGTGAGGGCGTCACCGCCTACGTCATCGACACCGGGGTACGGATCAGCCACGGCGACTTCGGCGGCCGGGCCTTCAACGGCTACGACGCCATCGACAACGACAACGTCTCGCAGGACGGCCACGGCCACGGCACGCACGTCGCGGGCACCGTCGGGGGCACCGCCTACGGCGTAGCCAAGAAGGCGAAGATCGTCGGCGTCCGGGTGCTGAACAACCAGGGCTCGGGCACCACCGCGCAGGTCGTCGCGGGCATCGACTGGGTGACGGCCAACGCCGTGAAGCCCGCCGTCGCCAACATGAGCCTCGGCGGTGGCGCCGACTCGGTCCTCGACGCGGCCGTGCAGCGGTCCATCGCCTCCGGCATCACCTACGCCGTCGCGGCGGGCAACGAGTCGACCAACGCGAACACGAAGTCCCCGGCGCGTGTCGCCGAGGCCATCACGGTGGGCTCGACGACCAACACCGACGCGCGCTCCAGCTTCTCCAACTTCGGTGCGGTCGTGGACATCTTCGCGCCCGGCTCGTCGATCACCTCGGCGTGGAACACCAGCGACAGCGCCACGAACACCATCTCCGGTACGTCGATGGCCAGCCCGCACGTCGCCGGCGCGGCCGCCATCTACCTCGCCGACAACCCGGGCTCGACCCCCGCACAGGTCTCCGCCGGTCTCGTCGCGGCCTCGACCCCCGGCGTCGTCACCAACCCGGGCACCGGCTCGCCCAACCGCCTCCTCTACGTGGGCGCGGGCAGCACCAACCCGCCTGGCAAGAAGTTCGAGAACACCACCGGGTACGCGATCAACGACAACTCCACGGTCGAGTCGCCGGTCACCGTCACCGAGATCACCGGCAACGCCCCGGCCGCGCTGCAGGTCCCGGTCAACATCTCGCACACCTACATCGGTGACCTGAAGATCGACCTGGTCGCTCCCAACGGCACGGTCTTCAACCTGAAGGCGTTCGGCTCCGGCGGCAGCAGCGACAACGTGGTCACCACGTACACGGTCAACGCCTCCTCCGTCGTCGCCAACGGCACCTGGAAGCTCCGGGTCGCTGACAACGCGGCGGCGGACACCGGTCGGATCAACAGCTGGGGACTGCAGTTCTGATCCCCGCGCAGCAGCGGTACTGAGCCGATGACATGAGGTCGGGGCGGTCGCGGACAGCGACCGCCCCGACTTCTTCGTGTCTAGCGGCGGTTGAGCCCGCGGTCGACGGTGCTGACCAGCTCACCGTCGTCCGTGTCCCCGTCCAGCGACCAGAACATCGCGCCGCCGAGGCCCTTGTCCCGGATGTACGAGGTCTTGGCGCGCAGCACCTGCGGGTCGTCGTACGTCCACAGCGAGGTCCCGTCGAAGAGCCAGGCGTGGCCGTTCTTCGTGTCCCGGTGGATCTTGTACGTGCCCGACGCGGCCAGCTTCTTCAGGACCTTGTAGTCCTCGTAGCCGTTGGCCCAGGTGGCCGGAGCCGGGCCGGTGGCCGGCTGGCCCAGGCCCTTGCCGCCGCCGCTCACTCCGGTCCAGCCCTGGCCGTACGTCGGCATGCCCACCACGAGCTTGTGCTTGGGGGCGCCGCGCCGGACCCAGTCCCGTACGGTCCGGTCCACGCTGAAGTCGTTCTTCGCGTACAGCGCCGACTGCTGGGCCGTCTTCTTCTCGCCCGAGACGTGGTAGTCGTAGCCCTGAAGGTTGACGAAGTCGAAGTCCTTCATGAGGCGCTTCACGTCGAAGCCTGCGTCGATCGCCGCCGGGTTGGCCGGGACGTACGCCGACAGGTCGTAGTGCTTGGGCTTCGGCTTGTGGTGGCCCTTGCCCTTCTCCTGCTTGGCCTGGCTCTTCGCGTACGCGTCGAGCTGGCTGCGGAACTCGCCGATCAGGGCGGTGAAGTTCTTCTTGTCCTCCGGGCGGAAGACCGTGCCGTCGTTGGCCGCCGAGCCGGGCCACTCCCAGTCGACATCGATCCCGTCGAAGACACCCGCCGCCGCGCCCTGGCCGCCGCGCGCCCCGTCCACCGGGAGGTTGCCCTTGATGTACAGGTCGATGCAGGAGGCGACGAGCGCCTTGCGGGAGGCCGCGGTGCGCACCGAGTCGGAGAAGTGGGTGGACCAGCTCCAGCCGCCGAGCGAGATCATGACCTTGAGGCCGGGGTTCTTGGCCTTCAGCTCGCGCAGCTGGTTGAAGTTGCCCGCGAGCGGCTGGGTGTCGGTGTCGGCGACGCCGTCCACCGAGTTCGCCGCGTCGAGCGGGCGGGCGTAGTCCGCCCAGGCGTCGGCCTGGCCGGGGATGTTGCCGGTGAAGCACTTGCCCTCGGCGCTGACGTTGCCGAAGGCGTAGTTGATGTGGGTCAGCTTGGCCGCGGACCCGCTGGTCTGCAGGTCGTTGACCTGGAAATCGCGTCCGTAGACGCCCCATTGGGTGAAGTAGCCGATGTTCTTGTACGCGGGGCGGTGGTTGCCCTTGGAGCGGTCGCCGCCGCTGCTCTGGCCGCGGTCGCTGCCGGCCACTGCGGCCGGGGCGGTGCCTGCCAGCAGAGCGAGGGCGACGCCGGCGATGGTCAGACGGGACAGGTTTCTTCGACGCATGAGGCTCGTTTCCTGTGCGTGATCCGGTGCGGGAGGGACATCGGGAGCCGTGCTGTGCACAGGAAGGTATTGGTCTGGACCAAAAACGGTCAAGGGCTGGGGAGTTGTGGGTCTCCGCGACGGTGTCGACCGGCGGGATTCGGGGCAGATTCGGGGCGGGTTCGGGGCGGGTTCCGGGTGGGGAATGACTGGTAAGCGCCCTGGTGCTCACGGTTGATTCATGCATGAACGACTGCAGCGTCACCACATTGAGTGAAACCCTGGCCCATGCTTGCGGTGCACAACCCACGGTTGTCAGGCTGTTGCAGACTGTCAACCTGTTGGGAGTGGCCTGTGACTTTCGGTGAGCAGCCCGCCTATCTGCGCGTGGCGAGCGATCTGCGGGAGAAGATCGTGAACGGCGCGCTGCCGCCCCATACCCGCCTGCCGTCGCAGGCCCGCATCCGGGAGGAGTACGGGGTATCGGACACCGTCGCGCTGGAGGCGCGGAAGGTCCTGATGGCCGAGGGGCTGGTCGAGGGCCGCTCCGGCTCCGGCACCTATGTGCGCGAGCGCCCCGTCCCCCGCATGATCGCCCGCTCCGGATACCGGCCCGGGAAGGGGGCCAGCCCGTTCCGCCAGGAGCAGACCGCCGACGGGGTGCGCGGGACCTGGGAGTCCCGCAGCGAGCAGGAGGGGGCGAGCGCCGAGGTCGCCGAGCGGCTGGGCGTCGAGCCGGGCGACCGGGTCATGCGGACGCATTACGTGTTCCGGGAGGCGGGAGAACCGATCATGCTCTCCACCTCCTGGGAGCCCCTCTCTGTCACCGGGCGTACGCCGGTGATGCTCCCTGAGGAGGGTCCGCTGGGTGGCTGCGGGGTGGTCGACCGGATGGCGGCGATCGACATCGTCGTGGACAACGTGGCCGAGGAGGTCGGCGCGCGCCCCGGGCTCGCGGAGGAGCTGCTGGCGCTCGGCGGGGTGCCGGGCCATGTGGTCATCGTCATCGGGCGCACGTACTACGCCTCCGGCCGGGCCGTGGAGACGGCCGACGTGGTGGTGCCCGCCGACCGCTACCGGGTCGCCTATCACTTGCCGGTCAGATGAGTTGACGCCCCGTCGGGCCGGGCGGCGGCCCCGGAACCAGGGGCGATGGTGCAGGGAAGGGGGCGCATCCAGTGGATGCGCCCCCTTCGTGATGGCCGGATGTGTATCTCTTTGTGTAAAGGCGCCTGCGCTGAGTGAAGGTCAGGCGTACGCTCGGGCATATGCGTACTGCGGTTTCCTGGGGATCCTTAGAGACGTGCACGCCGGTGGAAAGAGGGGGCATATGCGGGGGAGCAACACGATGAGCGACAGTGGTGCTGTGCTCCCGTGGCTGGTGATACGGCAGGACGACAGCGGCAACCGCTACCGGGTCGGCAGATATGCCACCCAGGCCGAGGCGCAGAAGGTCGCCGACGGCCTGGACGACCGCAAGCACCGCCAGGTGTACCGGGTGGAGCGCGTGGGCCAGGGAGGGCGGCCCTGAGGCCTGCCCTGAGGGCCGCGCCGCCGGCCCCTGGGGACCCTCGGACGCCCCATCGCGTTCCGGGGCCCTGCCGCACAGCCGGTAGGGTCCCGACCGTCCGGTACGAGCGTCTGGGGCGTCCCCGGGCGTCCTGACCGTCCCGGCCGTCCGGTGTGAGGGTTCCGGGTGCGGCGAGCGAGGGTGGAGTGCGGAGTATGCCGGTGCTGATCGACACGGTGGCATGGGTGCGGATCGAGGACGGCAGGATTCTCTGCGCCCGCCCCAAGGGCAAGGACGTCTTCTACATCCCGGGCGGCAAGCGCGAGGGTGCCGAGACCGACCTGGAGACCCTCCTGCGCGAGATCGAGGAGGAGCTGACGGTCGGCCTGATCCCGGAGACCGTCGTCCACGCCGGTACGTACGAGGCGCACGCCCATGACGGTCCGGACGCCCCCCTCGTCACGATGAGCTGCTACTACGCCGACTATCGCGGGAACCTGGCCGCGAGCAGCGAGATCGAGGAGGTGGCGTGGTTCTCCTACGCCGACCGGCCTCTCGTGCCGCCGGTGGACCAGCTGCTCTTCGACGACCTCGAAGCCGCGGGCGAGCTGCGCTGACCCCCCGCCCGAGGCGGGCGGGGTCCCGTACCCCCGTCTGCACCAAACGAAGGGTTGCGCGGTAGTAAGCAATAAATGGTGGGTATGGGCTGTTTAGTCCCCATTTATCTGTGGGGTGCGCCCGTGGTCTGCCCTGGGAAGTGATCGGCGTGATCGATACCGAAGGCGACTGCGCCGAGTGGACCTTCCCGGCCGAACCGGGTTCCGTGCGCAGCGCCCGGCACGCCGTCCGTGACGCCCTGGACTGCTGGGGCCTGGACACGGCGGTCGGTGACATGACGGTCCTGCTGGTCAGCGAGCTGGTCACCAACTCCCTGCGTTACGCCTCCGGCCCCATCGGCGTACGGCTGGAGCGCTCGCGCCCGAGCGGCTCGGGCGACGGATCGGACAGCGCTTCGGACAGCGCTTCGGGCAACGCTTCGGGCAACGCTTCGGGCAACGGTTCGGGCGGGCTCACCGGAGACTTCTCCACCGACCTCCGGCTCGCCGACCGCCCGCTCGCCGCCCCGGGGCTGCTGGTGGAAGTCTCCGATCCGCTTCCGGATCCACCCACCGAACGCAGTGCGGGACCCGACGACGAGGGCGGCCGAGGACTGCAGCTCGTGGCTTGTTCCGCACGTCGTTGGGGGACCCGTCGTGGAAAGAGTGGCAAGACGGTGTGGTTCGAGCTCGCTCTCCCTGGTTAGGAGTGGGGAGGGACGCACAGCGATCACCAGAGGTCGGGCAGAACCTGGCTGAAAGGGACTGAGACCTTGCTGTGATCGTGAACGCCGTGTCGGTCGGGGCCGTAGTGCTGAATACTGCGGGCAGGACCGGTCCGGTGTGTGAGCTGGAGGGGACGGTCGCGTGAGCGAAATACCTGGGACAACGGGCGACGTCGTGTGGCAGAGCAGTCCGCCCGGCTCTATCTACGACTACATCAGGGTCGCCTCCTTCTCGATCGGCCCCGACGGCCTGATCGAGCAGTGGAGCCGCCGGGCCGCCGGCCTCTTCGGCATGGCCGCGGACGAGGCGATAGGGCGTGACCCGGTCGACGCCTTCATGCCCGCCGAGCTGCGCTCGGACGGCCATCGGCGGGTCGGCGAGATCCTGGACGGCAAGGAGTGGACGGGCCTCGTCCCGTTCCGGATGCCGGGCGAGGGCGGTGCGCACGGGCTCGCCGAGGTCTATGTGATGCCCAGTCTGACGGCGGACGGTGAGCGGGCCGCGCTCTGTATCGTCGTGGACGTCCGGGCGTTGCGGAGGATCGAGACGGACCTCGCCGCCTCGCAGGCCATTTTCGGCCAATCTCCTTTCGGATTCGTGCTGTTCGGCACGGACTTCACCGTCGTACGGGCCAACCAGCGCTTCGCCACGGTCTTCGGCGGCGCGGCCGACGACCACCGGGGCCGCACGGTCGACGACTACCTCCCGGGCCCCGAGGCCGAGCGGCTGGGCGCCACGCTGAAACGCGTCATGGAGACGGGCGAGTCCGTCACCGACCTCCAGCTGGTCGGACCCACCCCCGGCGGCACCGGCCGCCGCCACTGGTCCATGAACCTCTACCGGGTGCACAGCGGAGCCGGCCGCCCCGTCGGCGTCGCGGGCCTCGCCACCGATGTCACCCGCCGTCATATCGCCGCCCGCGAGGCCGCCAGCGCCCGCCGCAACCTCGCCCTCCTCAACGAGGCCAGCGCCCGCATCGGCAACTCCCTCGACCTGGAGACCACCGCCCGCGAACTCCTCGACGTGGCCGTCCCAGGCTTCTGTGACCTGGCCTCCGTCGACCTCTACCAGGGCCTCCTCACCGGCGAGGAGGCCGCACCCGGCAGCTGGGCGCCCCCGCACCGCGAATCCGGCGGCGGCTCGGCCGAGCTGCGCCGGGTCGCCCACGCCAGCGCCGTCGCCGACGCGCTGCCGACCGCCGTGGCGGGCAGCGGCGGCCCCGGCCCCCATGACCTGCCGCCCGCGCTCGGCTCGGTCCACCGCTTCCCGTTCGGCTCGCCCTGCGCGATCGCGCTGCGCTCGGGCCAGGTCGAGGCGGTCCCCGGCGACGACATGGGGTTCGTGCAGTCGACGCTCGCCGTGCCGATGGTCGCCCACGACACCGTCGTCGGCCTCGTCCAGTTCTCCCGTACGAAGGGGAGCGAGCCCTTCGGGGAGCGGGACCGGGCGCTCGCCACCGAGCTGGCCGCCCGCGCCGCCGTCTGTATCGACAACGCCCGCCTCTACCGCCGTGAACACGAACGCGCCCTGATCCTCCAGCGCAGCCTGCTGCCCCCCGGTGACCCCGAGGCCGCCGGGCTCGACATCGCCTGCCGCTACCTCCCGGGCAACACCGCGACCGAGGTCGGCGGCGACTGGTTCGACGTCATCGAGCTGCCGGGCCACCGCACCGCCCTGGTCGTCGGCGACGTCATGGGCCGGGGCCTGCGGGCCGCCGTCGCGATGGGTGAACTCCGTACCGCCGTAAGGACGCTGGCCCTCCTCGACCTGGAGCCCGCCGAGGTGCTCTCCGCCCTGGACGAGGTCGCGCGCGGCCTCGGCTCCCCCGGCGGCGGCGAGCGCTCCGAGGGTCTCGGCGGCAGCGGGGGAGCCCAGTGGCCCTCCCGCGCGGCGCAGAAGTCCCGTGAGGCGGACCTCTCCGAGGTGTACCTCGCCACCTGTGTGTACGCGGTCTACGACCCGGTCACCCGGCGCTGCACGTTCGCCAACGCCGGGCACCTCCCCCCGGCCGTCGTGGAGCCCGGCAGGCCCGCCCGGCTCATCGACGTACCGCCGGGGATGCCGCTGGGCGTCGGCGGCGAACCGTTCGAGGAGGTGGAGGTGGAGCTCGCCGAGAACGCCCTGCTCACCCTCTACACCGACGGGCTCGTGGAATCCCGCGAACAGCCGCTCGACGAGGGCCTGGACGCCCTGCGCGCCGTGCTGACCGGACCGCAGATGCCCCTGGAGGACGCCTGCGACTTCGTCCTCGCCACGCTCGACACCCGGCACGGCGAGGACGACATCGCCCTGCTGATGGCCCGTATCCAGGGGCTGCCCGAGGAGGCGGTGGGGGACTGGACGCTGCCGCGCGAACCCCGCTCGGTGGGCCGCGCCCGCGAACTGGCCCGCTCCCAGCTCATGGCCTGGGACCTGGACGACCTGGTCGACACCACCGAACTCCTCGTCAGCGAGCTGGTCACCAACGCCCTGCGGTACGGCGAGGGCGAGATCCGGCTGAGGCTGCTGCGCGACCGCACCCTGGTCTGCGAGGTGTGGGACGCCGGACTCGTCCAGCCCCGCCGCCGCCGCGCCCGCGACACCGACGAGGGCGGGCGCGGGCTGCAGCTGGTCGGGCTGCTCAGCGCGGCGTGGGGCTCGCGGCGCACCCCGCGCGGCAAGACCGTCTGGTTCGAACTGGCCCTGCCGACCGGGGCCCCGGCCGCGGAACTCTCCGTGGAGCAGCTGCTGAGCATGTACTGAGCCCCGGGGCCCGGAGCGGTTACGCCCCCGTCTTCAGGGCCGCCAGCCGTGCCTCCACCTCCGCGCTGGCGCCCAGGCTGTCCAACTGCTCGAACTGCGCGTCCAGCGAGGAGGCGGCCAGCTCCTGCTTGCCCAGCGCCCGGGCCTCCTCGCGCCGCACCTTGTCCTCGAAGCGGCTCAGCTCGCTCGTCGGATCGAGGACGTCGATGTTCTTCACGGCGTCCATCATCTGGTTCTGCGCCTGCGCGGACTTGGCGCGCGCCACCAGCTCGTCCCGCTTGGCCTTCAGCTCGGAGAGCTTGACCTTCATCTGGTCGAGCCCCGTCTTGAGCTTGTCCACCACCTCGCTCTGCGAGGCGATCGTCGGCATGGCCGTCTTCGCCTCCTGCTCTGACTGGAGCTGACGGCCGAGCGCCACCTTGGCCAGGTTGTCGAACTTGTCCGCCTCCGCCACCGACCCAGCCCCGCGCAGCTCGTCGGCCTTCCGGCTGGCCGCCAGCGCCTTGGAGCCCCACTCGGCGGCCGCCTCCACGTCCTCCTTGTGGTCCTGCTCCATCAGCCGCAGGTTGCCGATGGTCGCGGCGACCGCCTGCTCGGCCTCCGCGATGTTGCTGGTGTAGTCGCGGATCAGCTGGTCCAGCATCTTCTGCGGGTCCTCCGCCTGGTCCAGCAGGGCGTTGATGTTGGCCTTCGCCAGCTGGGTGACGCGGCCGAGGATGGTCTGCTTGGTCATGGCACGGCTCCTTGGATGTCGGGAACAGCTGAGTGGTGTGGTGTGTGCCGGTCGTTCAGAAGCGGCCGCCACCGCCCCGGCGCCCCCGTGTGCCGCCCCCGCCGAAACTGCCCGGCCCGCCCCCGATCCCCCCGGACCGGCCGCCGCCCCCGAGCCCGCCGCCGAAGCCGCCCATCCCGCCGCCCCGGCCGCCCCCGAACAGGCCGCCGAGGATGATCCCGCCGAGCACCGCCCCGCCCATGCCGCCGCCGCCCCGCGTTCCGCCGGGACCGCCGAAGCCTCCCGGCCCTTGCGGGCCCTGGAAGCCGCGTACGTCCTGCTCGGCCAGGCCCAGTGCCTGCCGCGCCAGCGCGTCCGCCTGCTGCGCCTCGGCCAGGGCGCCCTGCGCGTCGCCGTCTGCCAGTTGCCCGGCCTGCTCCCAGCGGCGCTGGGCCTCCGCGAGGCGGGTGCGGGCCTGGGAGCCGACCGCGCCCCGGTTGGTGGTGATGTAGTCGGCCGCCGCCCCGATCGCGGAGCGGGCGGTGAGCATCGCCTGGTCGAGGAGCGAGCGGGCCCGCCGGCCGCCCTGCTCCTGCTCCCGGGCCCCGGCGAGCGCCTCGTCCAGGGCCGCGTCGGCCTCCTCCACCCGGCGCAGCGCGTCGACCGGGTCGTACGGACCCGCAGCCATCGCCTCCCGTACGTCGGTGAGTACGGCCTCGGCGCGGGCGATCCGGCCCCGCAGGTCGGCGGTGGAGGTGGCGGCCGCGGTGCCTTCGAGGAGTCCGCCCGCGTCGGCGAGGTCGGTCTCCGTCTCGGTGAGGGCCGCGGGCAGCTTCCCGGCCGCCTCGGCCAGCTCGGCCGAGCGCCGGTCCACCGAGTCGATGAGGGTGCCCGCCTGGCCGACCGCGCCCTCGGTGGCCCGGATGTAGACGGCGGCCCGCGCGTGGTCGGTGGCGTCGACCGCCTGGCGGGCCTGGTCCAGGGCGGAGGCGGCGAAGGCGAGCCGGTCCTTCGCCTGCTCGACATCGCCCGCGACGGGGTCGGCGGCCCCGTCCCCGTACCGCTCGCGCATCCCCGCGACCGTCGCCTCGGCCGCCGAGACGCGCCCGGTGAGCGTGCGGTACGTGGTCTCGACGGCGGCCAGGGCCTCCGGAGCGTTGCGTTCCAGGGCGCGCAGCCGGTCGAAGTCCTCCGAGACGGCGTCGAGCCCCTCGTCGGCGGCCGCGCACCGGGTGAGGATCTCCTCCAGCATCCGGCGGCGGGTGGCGTCGTCCTCCGGGAAGGCGTCGTCGAGCTGCTGGCGCAACCGGAACGACTGCGTCAGCTCGTCCTTGGCCCGCGCGACGGCCTCCGTGAAGGGCTTCGCCGCCTCCTCGCCGAACTGGGCGGTCGCGAAGCCGAGTTCCTCCTCGCTGGTGCGGACCGCGTCATCGGTGTCCACCAGCACCTGCTTCGCCCGCGCGTCCAGCTCCTCCAGGGGGACCGGCGGCTCCGGCGTACCGCCCGCCTCCGCATTCCGCCCCCAGCCGGTCGCGGCCGGGGTGGTGCGGGTCGCGGAGCGCCGCTTGCGGCGGGTGTACGCGAACGCGGCGAGCGCCCCCGCGCCCCCGACGACGACCACCGGCAGGATGAAGTCGCCCGCACCGGAGGGGCCGGAGGCGCCCGTACCGGGGTCTGCGGGGCCCGGGGTGACGGCGGGGGCGGTCACGGGGCGCCCGGCCAGGACGGCGGCGTAGCCGTCCGCCGCCCCGATCGCCGCACCGGCCCAGTCGTTCTCCCGCAGCGCGGGCTCGATCGCGGTGGACGCCACCTCGCTCAGCTGCCCGTCGGTGAGCTCGGAGCCCGCGTCCACGGAGTAGGCGTACTGCCGGTCGTGGGTGGCGACGGAGAGCAGCACGTCGTTCTGGCCCAGCCCGTTGCGGTCGGCGGTCTCGTCGCTCCAGGTCTGCCCGGACCGCCCGGAGAAATCGCGTACGTACACGACGAAGAGCTGGAGGCGCTGTTCCGCGTAGAGCCGGTCGAGGGCGTCCTCCACCGCGTCCGTCCGGTCTCCCAGCGCCCCGACCCGGTCGGTGATCTGGCCGTCCCGGGAGAGCTCCACCGGGTCCTCGGCGCGGGCGTCCACCGCTCCGGGCAGGGCGAGCCAGCACCCGGCGAAGAGCGTCGCGAGCAGGCCGGTGAGCAGGGCCCTGCCGGGCGCGGAGCTCCGGATACGGTCCACGGATGGCGTCACGTTCGCGAGGCTATGTCCGCATGTCGGAGCCCGCGACCCGGAGTCCAGGCGGGCCAGGGCGGCCCCGGCGGACACCCCGGGACGTCTGCGCTGTTCGGATGAAAGGGCGCGGCGGACCGCGCGTCCGGAGGGGGAAGGCCCGGCCTCTCCCAGCGGATGGGCAAATGTGGAGAAAAGAGATCAGAACGGGGCCCTGGGTCCCTGGGGCCCTGAGTCCCTGAGTCGTAGGTGACCGGCCGCCGAAGTCCGGAGGATTCCCATGAACGGCCTTCAGCTCTCCGTCGTCGTGCCGTGCTTCGACGAGGCCGAGGTGCTCGACGCCTTCCACACCGCCCTGCTCACCGTCCTCGAAGGCGCCGGCACCCGCTTCGAGGTCTGCTACGTGGACGACGGCAGCGGCGATGCCACCCGGGAACTCCTCAGCACCCTCGCCCTGCGCGACGAGCACGTCCGCTACACCGCCTTCAGCCGCAACTTCGGCAAGGAGGCCGCCATGCTCGCCGGTCTGCGCATGTCGCGCGGTGCGGCGGTGGTCATCATGGACGCCGACCTCCAGCACCCGCCCGAGCTGATCCCCCGCATGCTCGAACTGCACCGGCACGGCTACGACCAGGTCATCCCGCGCCGCGACCGGGTGGGCGAGGGCATGGTGCGCTCCACGCTCAGCCACACGTACTACGCCCTGGTGCGGCGGTGCATGGACGTGGAGCTGATCGACGGCTCGGGCGACTTCCGGCTGCTGTCCCGCCGGGCCGTGGAGAGCGTCCTCTCGCTCCCCGAGAGCAACCGCTTCTCCAAGGGGATCTTCTCCTGGATCGGCTTCGACACGGTCAGCTTCCGCTACCGCAACAGCGAGCGCGTGGCCGGCCGGTCGAAGTGGGGGAGCAAGCGCCTGCTGAACTACGGCATCGACGGGCTCCTCTCCTTCAACAACCGCCCCCTCCGCCTCGCCATCTACACCGGCTTCTGGGTCTTCGTCTCGGCCCTGGCGTACGCGCTGTGGACGGTGATCACCGTCGTCCTGCACGGCGCGGAGACCCCGGGTTACGCGACCCTCCTCACCGCGGTCGTCGCGCTGAGCGGCATCCAGCTCGTCACCCTCGGCGTCATCGGGGAGTACGTGGGCCGCATCTACCACGAGGCGAAACACCGCCCGCCCTATGTGGTGCGGGAGACCGACGCGACCTGCCGGACCCTCCCGGAGCGCCACCTGCAGGCCTCCCCAGAGACTTCCCCGCAGGCTTCCTCCCAGGCCCGCTCGCCCGTCGTCGTGGAGCCGCACGAGCCCGCCCTCTCCAGCCCTTCCAGCCGCTCCCGCACGGCGCGTCAGTTCGGCAGCTTCGTCCTCGTCGGCTGCGTCAACACCGCCGTCTACCTGGGCGTCTACGCCTCGCTGAACCGCTGGATCCCCTATCTCGCGGCCCATGTGCTGGGCTACGCGGTCAGCATCGTCTGCTCGTTCCTCCTCAACTCCTACGTCACCTGCCGGACGAAGCCGACCTGGCACGGGTTCGTGCGCTACCCGGTCTCCAGCCTGGCCAACCTGGTGGCGTCCGGAGCACTGCTCTACGGCGCGGTCAGTGGTCTCGGGATGGACAAGAACCTCGCCGCGCTGGCGGCCGGAATCATCGTCACACCGCTCTCGTTCCTGCTGGCCCGGTGGGCGATCATGTCGGGCCGCCGCGCCCAGGCCACCGAAACCTCCGACGCCACCAACGACAACGAGGCCGCCGAGGCCCCAGAGGTCTCCGTACCGGAGCGTCCCGCCCGGCCACTGCCCGGACGCCCGGTGGCGGACAGGTCCCTCGCTCCGAGGACGACCACCCACCCCGCCCCCCAGCCCTCCGTGCGCTCATCCGAGGACCGGTGAGACCTGATGACCGGGACCCCGCCGGAAACCGCCGTGCCGGACGAGCCGACGCCCGGGGACCGGATCCCACGGGACGTGCGGGAACCGGGCGCACGGCCGGCGACCGCGCTCTGGGTGAGCGCCCTCGCACTTCCGCCCCTCGCCCTGCTCGCCGCCGCGTCCTGGTTCGGCCGGTGGGTGCGGCCCGGTGCCGACGACTGGTGCTTCCTCCCCGCCGTACGGGACAACGGCATCACGGGCCTGGTGGGCAAGTTCTACTTCGACGACAACGGACGCGTGGCCAACGCCCTGCTGGTCGGCGCCTACGCGAAGTTCCAGGTCGCCGGACACCAGTGGTTGCCCCTGGTCAGCGGGGTGCCGGTGCTGGCGGTCCTCTGGGCGGTGACCGTCCTGGCGCTGCGCCGGGGCGGCATCACGGTGCCGCGCGGGCTGCCGCTGCTGGTCGCGGCGATGATGACCGCGCTTTTCCTGTTCGTCACGCCGAACACGTACAAGACGTTCTACTGGCCCGCCGCCTCCGTCTCCCACACCCTGCCGCCGGTCCTGGCCTGCGCCGCCCTGATCCCGCTGCTGCTCGCCCGCACCCGCCGGGGCCGGGGAACCGCCCTGGCCGTCGCCCTGCTCGCGGGCGCCTTCCTCGCCACCCTCTCGGAGGAGACGGCGATCGTGGTGGTGCTGGTGCTGCTGGCCACGCTGCTCCTGAGCGGCCGGGCGGTCCCCGCCCCCGCCCGGGGGTTCGTCCGCCTGTGGTGCGCGGCGGGCATCGCCGGAACGGTGGCGGGCGGCCTCGTCCTCATCACCTCACCCGGCTCCCTCCACCGCCGGGAGCGGTTCGCGGCCGAGACCACGTCCCTCCTCGCCCCCGACTCGCTCGCCGCCTCGCTCCGAGGCTTCGCGGAGATCACCGTCACGGTGGTCACGACCTGGCAGTACGTCGGCGCGGTAGCGGTCGGCGTAATCCTCGGCCTGCTCTGCGGCCGCCGCGACGGCCGCGCCCCCCGCCCACCGGCCCACTGGCCCCTCCTGGCCTGGACCGCCCCGCTCACGCTGCTCGTCTCGGGTTACCTGTGCACGGTGATCGCCTACCCGGTGTTCCGGGACCGGGTGAGCGCCCCGAGCGCCAACCGGCTCTGGAACGACTACCTCCTGCTGTACGTGGTCCTCCTCGTCGCGGCCGGGGCGCTCCTGGGCCTCGCCGTGCGGCAGCACGTACGCCGAACGGCCCCGGTGAAGGCCGTGTGCGCCGCGCTCTGCGTGCTGGTCTGCTTCGGCCCGGCCGTCTCGCTGCTCAACCTGGACAGCAATATGCGGGCCCGGGCGGAGAAGTGGGACGCCCAGGACCGGCGGCTGCGGCAGGGGGCGGCGGGCGGTGAGCGGGTGATGCCGTACGAACGGCTCGTCATCAGCGGCATGCTGGAGCCGTTCAGCCAGGGAGGCGCCAGGTACTGGCCCGGCGGGTGCGTGGCCGACCTCTACCGGCTGGAGCGGGTGACGGACGGGACGAGAAGCCAGTGACTCTGACGCCGTCCCCTACTCCTCCCGGGCGTTGAGGCGGGCGGCCCGGCGGGTCAGGTGGTCGCGTTCGGCGAGGTTCGGGGCCTTGCGGGCGGCTTCGGCGTACAGCCGTGCCGCCGTCCGCAGGTCGCCGTCGCGTTCGTGGAGGTACGCGGCCACCGCCGCGTACCGGGGCAGCGTGTCGTCCAGCTCCGCGAGGGCCGCGAGCCCGGCCCGGGGCCCGTCCGCCTCACCTGCGGCCACCGCCCGGTTGAGCCGGACGACCGGACTGCCGGTCAGCCCCACGAGCTCGTCGTACCACTCGACGATCTGCACCCAGTCGGTCTCCTCGGCGGTCGGCGCGTCCGCGTGCAGCGCGGCGACGGCGGCCTGGGCCTGGTACTCGCCCAGCCGGTCGCGGGCGAGCGCCGCCTGAAGGATCCGGACCCCCTCGGCGATCGAGGCGGTGTCCCACTGCCCCCGGTCCTGCTCGGCGAGCGGCACCAGGCTGCCGTCGGGCGCGGTCCGGGCGGCGCGCCGGGCGTGGTGGAGCAGCATGAGGGCGAGCAGCCCCGCCACCTCGGGGTGGTCGATCGCGGCCGCGAGCCGTCGGGTGAGCCGGATGGCCTCGGCGGAGAGGTCGAGATCGCCGGAGTACCCCTCGTTGAAGACCAGGTAGAGGACGCGCAGCACGGTGGAGACATCGCCGGGCCGGTCGAACCGCACGCCGGACACCGTGCGCTTCGCCCGGCTGATCCGCTGCGCCATGGTCGCCTCGGGCACCAGGTAGGCCTGGGCGATCTGGCGTGTGGTCAGCCCGCCGACGGCCCGCAGGGTGAGCGCGACGGCGGACGAGGGCGCCAGGGAGGGGTGGGCGCAGAGAAAGTAGAGCTGGAGCGTGTCGTCGGTTCCGGGCGCGGGCCCGGGCGTGGGTGCCTCCTCCATGAGGTCCTCCCGCCGCCGCCGGGCGGTTTCGGCGCGCGTCGCGTCGAGGAACCGCCGCCAGGCCACGGTGACCAGCCACGCCTTCGGGTCGCGCGGCGGATCGGCGGGCCAGACGCGGACCGCTTCGACCAGCGCGTCCTGTACGGCGTCCTCGGCCGCCGCGAAACCGGCTCCGCGGCGGACGAGGACCCCGAGCACGCCCGGAACGATGCTCCGGAGCAGCAGCTCGTCCATCGGTGTGTCACTCCGAGATGGTGGGCGGCGCGGTCAGGAACGGCCGCAGCTCCAGCCACTCGTGGATCGGCTTCCCGCCCGCGCCCGGAGCGGCCGACAGCTCCCCGGCCAGCTCGACGGCGCGTTCGTACGTGTCGACGTCGATGATCATCCACCCGGCGATCAGGTCCTTGGTCTCGGCGAACGGCCCGTCGGTGACCGGCGGACGCCCCTCCCCGTCGTACCGGACCCACGCGCCCTCGGGTGCGAGCGCCTGCCCGTCGACGTACTCCCCGGTCTTCTCCAGCCGGCCGGCGAAGTCGTTCATGTACTGGATGTGCGCCGAGATCTCCTCGGGCGTCCACCGGTCCATGGGCACCCCGTTGACGGCCTCGGGAGCGCCGCGGTAGTGCTTGAGCAGCAGGTACTTGGCCATGGGGTTCTCCTCGGTGCGGGACGACCCATTGTGGTCGCGTTCACCGGGGAGACGGAGCGGGACGCGGGTTCTCGACATGGCCGCCAAAAATTTCTTCTGCGGCCCGCAAGGCCCGCAAGGCCCGCCCGCCCCACGCCTCCTCAGTACCCGAAGATCATCTTGTACGCGACCTCCGGGAGGAACTGCCCGGCCGCCGATCCGCCGCCGACCCCGCAGTTGCCGTCGGACTCCCCGGGGGTCTTCAGCCACAGCAGCATCTCGGCCCCGCCGCCCGTCTGGCTGCCGGCTCCGATCCGGCGCCCGCCGGGGTTGCACCACTCACCGTTGGAGCCGTTGCCGTTGCGGCTGGTGTCGATGACGTACGGCTTCGTGTAGCCGTAGGACGCGGACAGCGCCGAGCTGATGGCGTTGCCGTAGGCGGTGTTCTCGCCCGTGGTGAAGTAGTTGGAGATGTTCAGCGAGAAGCCGTGCGCCTCGCGGGCACCGGCGCCTTCGAGGTGCTGGGCCATGGTGGCGGCGCTGATCCAGGCCGGGTTCCCGGCGTCCAGGTAGGTCCAGGTGTTGGGTGCGCGGTTACGGAACTCGGCGAGGGCGCCCCTGAGCATCGCGTTGCGCTCGTTGATCTGGGCCTGGCTCAGGCAGCTGAAGTCGCCCAGTGAATCGGGCTCGATCACCACCAGTGCGGGCCGTGAGCCGATGGCGGAGGCGAAGGCGGAGATCCAGGCCCGGTACGCGGCCGGGTTCCCGGCGCCACCGCCGGAGTGCCCGCCGCAGGCGTCGCGGCCGGGGATGTTGTACGCGATCAGCACGGGCAGCTTGTCGGCGGCGTCCGCGGCGCCCACGTAGGAGCCGACTGCGGCCCCGATGTCCCCGCTCCAGGCGCCGAACCACCGGGCCATGGGGCGGGACGCGATGTTGTCGCGGATGGCGGCGGCGCGCCCGTCGCCGGGGTTCGCGGCGGCCCAGACGGCGGGATTGGAGTGGGGGTCGGTGTAGAAACCGCTGGTCATGCCGATCGGGTCGGCCAGGGCGGCGGCGGTGGTGGCGGGGGTGGCGGCGTTGCCCGGCCCGGCACCGAGGGGGAGGAGCAGGCAGGCGAACGCCGAGGCGGCGAGCGTACGAAGGAGTCTTCTCACGAGTGCGGCCCTTCTCTGGGAGCGCTCCCACTTGACGGCGGCGGAGCTGTGGGGGAGGGAGGCGCGGGGGTGGGGGAGGTGTGCGCGGTGGACCCTGGGACCCTTGGGGCCCGGGTCCGGGAACTGCCGCCGTCAGTCGAGACGTTGGCAGGGGGACACCCGACTGTCAATGAGTCGCACGTAGCTGACCCGTCGTCATGCGGCTTGCCGGGAGCGCTCCTTCACTCGGTGGGCTCCCCGGGCGGTCGTCCTCCTCCTCCTCCGCCTGGAAGCTGACGATGGCCTCGCCGTGCGACCGCGCCCAGTCCGTCAGTACGGCGATGGGCTCGGCCAGGGTCGTGCCGAGCTCGGTGAGGCGGCACTCGACCCGGGGCGGCGCTTCGGCGTACGCGCGGCGCTCGACCAGGCCGTAGCCCTGGAGCTTGCGCAGGGTCTGGGTCAGCACCTTGCGGGAGACGCCGCCGACGAGGTCGACGAGTTCGCCGTGCCGGCACGGACCGCGGCTGAGCGCGAACAGGACGACGGCCGCGTCTGGTACCGGCTCGCGCCCTTCCTGACCCGGGCCGGGCACCGGGTGTCCGCCCCCTCGCTCACCGGCCACGGCGAGAAGACGCACCTGCTCGGCCCGGACGTGGGGCTCGACACCCATATCGCCGATGTCGTCGGTCTTCTCGGCGAGGAGAACCTCACCGACGTGGTGCTGGTCGGCCACAGCTATGCCGGGATGGTCGTAGCCGCCGTCGCCGACCGGCTCCCGGAGCGGGTCACCGGTCTGGCCTTCGTCGACGCGATGGTCCCGGCCGACGGTGAGAGCGTCCTCGACGTCATGCCCCACACCCAGCACCTGCTCGACCTCGCGGCCGGTCCGCCTGGGCGATCCGGTGGCGGCCGCGATCCCCCGTACGTACATCCACTGCGTGGGCAGCGAGCCGGAGGGCGTCACGCGCCGGCCCGTACCCGCGGCGCAGCCCCACGGGGCTCCGTCGCGGGTACGGGAGGTGCGCAGCGGTCACGACTGCATGGTCACCGTGCCGGGCGAACTGGCGGAGCTGCTGCTGGAGGCCGGTACCGGCTGATCCCGGCTGATCCGCGCCCCCGCCCCGCCGGGTGTCAGATGCCGCAGCTGGGCGCGGACCAGAAGCGGCCGCTGCCCCCGGCGACGTGGGTGTGGTCGTTGTGGCCGGGGTAGCCCGGGCCGAGGATCTCGGTGAAGCCGTGGTTGCGCGCTGCCTGGGCGAGGGCGCAGAAGCCCTGGGGCCCGGCGCCGAGGTCCGCCGCGTGCCCGTACATGTGGCGGCTGTTGGCGGCGCCGCCGACGGCGCTGTTGCAGGACACGCTGCGGAAGCCGCCGTTGACGGTGATGGGCCGGTCACCCATGGCGTGCCGCATGGCCTGGAGCTTCCACATGGTCACCAGGGCGTTGGCGCGGGCGGTGGCGGCGTTGACCTTGCCCCCGGACCAGTCGGAGTTGCAGCGGTTGAGCTCGGCGTAGGTGAAGTTGACCGGGGTGCAGTCGGTGTCCTGCAGCTGGTAGATCTTGTTGAACGTCTGGGCGCCCGCGATGCCGTCGGCGGCCAGCCCGTACGCCGACTGGAAGCGCTGCACGGCCGCCTTCGTGGCCGGGCCGAACGCGCCGTCGATGGCGATCTGGTTTCCGGTGCCCGGGTAGCCCGCGACGCGGATCTGAAGCTGGCGTACCGCTTCACCGCTGGAACCCTGCTGGAGGGTGCCGCTCCAGGTGTAGCAGGCGTCGGCCGTTCCGACGTCCCCGGACGCCGTGGACGCGGGGGCCGTGGTGGCGGTGGCGGTGTCCGGGGACGCGGATGCGGCGGAGGTGCCGCCGAGTGCGAGAACCGCGCCTGCGAGCGTCGCGAGGAGGAATCCGGTGGGGCGTGATCGCATGAGGCTGTACCTCTTCGTCGTCGAGTCGGTCTGCCGTGGGGCTTCCGATCCTGTTGACGGGGGCTTGGATAGTCAAGGGCATGACAACTTTCTGCAAGTCTGCCGGACTCCGATGGTGTGCCTGCGCAGCATCGGAGCGGGTCGGCTGTCCGGAACCTGCCACGCCCTGGACGTTCCCGGAGCGGCCGCCCCACCGCGCGCTCGGCGCGGCGGGGCGGAGGGCTCAGCCGGACACCGGCTTGTGGGCTGACGGAATGACCACGAGCCGCAGATGATCCTCGTCGTTGTGCTCGCTGATCGCGAACAGGCGGGTCCCGTCCGGGGACCACGCGACACCGCGCGGCCGCAGCACGCCGTTGTTGTAGCCGGTGGCGGGGGCGAGGGACACCGTGCGATACGGGGAAGCGGCACCGAGCCGGTACAGGAGGATGTCCGGTTCCGGCTCGGTGCTGTTCACCCCGGCCGCGAAGTCGCCGCGCGAGGAGACCGCGACGGCGTTGGGCTAGGTCGTGCTCGGGTAGATGTGCCCCTCCTTCATGTCCGGCAGCCGGAAGGAGGGGTGGTGGTAGGGCGCGCCGGACGCGGTCAGCAGCGTCTTGCCGTCCGGGGAGAGGCCCAGGTCGTTGAAGGACGAGCTGCCGCCCGGCTCACGCACCCAGGCGCGCTGTACGAGTCCCGTCCCGGAGACGTCGTAGACCCCGATGTCCCCCGGGGTCGTCCGCTGGTCCCCGGCGACTGGCCTGCCCGGCACGGCGGGGGAGGTCACCATGAGCGGCGCCCCGTTGAAGTCGCCCTCGGGGACCAGCCCCAGACGGACGCGCGGGGGCGTGGTGCCGAGGGTGAGTGAGCCGATGCTCGCTTCCGCGTCCTCCCCGTACCCGAAGAACAGGGTCCGGCCGATCAGCGCGACATGGAACGGCACGGTTCCGGCCCCGGTGGCGTGGCGTGCGCGCTGCCGGGCGGTACCGGTGTCGATGACGCTGATGGCGTCGCCGAGAGCGAGCGGTGCGTAGACGGTGCGGGAGTCGGCGGACGGCTCCAGGTCGCAGACGCCGGGCAGGTTCTTGATGGTGCCGATCAGGCGGCCCCGGTAGTCGGCGACCAGGACGGTGCCGCTCATGTAGTCGGAGATGAACACGCGCTGGTGCAGCTGGTCCACCGCGAGATCGCAGTGGTACGCGATCGGCAGCGCCGTCCCCCGGTCCTGCGGAGTGGTGGCGTGGGCGGCGGTCGGCGCGGTGCTGAGCGAGAGGGCCAGCAGGGCGGTGAGTGTGAGCAACAGGAGGGCGTGAGGCCGTCTTCCGCGCATCGGTGTCCCTTCGAGGAACGGGCGGTACCCCCGGTCGGGTGCCGGTCCCGGCCCGTGGCGCGGTCCATGGTCGCCTGGGTGAACCCCGGCCCCTGGTGCGTAGTCCCGGCCCGTCCTGACCGTCACGAGGGATGGCACCCGTTCCGCTTCGCCGCGTACGGGGAACGTGCGGGGAGTTCCAGGACCTGCGGGGATTCGGCGCACCGGGCGCACCAGTAGGGTCGCACCGCGCGTCCGTGTCCGACGGGCGCGCCGCACGTCGGGGACCGGAACAGGGGTGGGGACAGAGCACATGGGCAGCAGGAGAAGAACAGGCAGAGCCGCGCGCGGAGCGCTCACAGTCGCTCTGGGGCTGGTGCTGCTGGTGGCGCTGTGGCCCGCCGCGCCGCCCGCCCGAGCGGCCGGAGCAGGACCGGCCGGAGCAGGAGTGGCCCCGGCGGGGGCGGGCAGTACCACCCGTACCGCCTTGGCCGTGGACACCGTCATCCCCCGAGGCGTGACGGTCGACCTCGTACGGCGGACGATGACCCTGGCCGAGGGGGAGAAGCGCCACCTGCGGGCCCGGCTGGAGGCGACCAGCACGACGACCGGGATCGTCGGCCTGACCCAGCGCATCCGATGCCTCGACGCATCGGGCGCGACCGTGCCCGTGGTCGCCGCGTCGGCCCGTAACCACGAGGGCAGCGACACCGTCACCTACGCCGCCCCGGGCCATCTGCCGCTCTTCGCGGACCTGCTCTTCACCGCCCCGGCGGCCGGCGCCTACACCTGCGTGCTCCAGGGCACGGCCTACTCGTCGCTGACCGGCAGCTACCACCTGACCGCCGTCGCCGACAAGACCTGGCTGGAGGCGGACGACATCGACCAGGTCGGTGCCGGCTGGTGGCAGAACCCCGCCTGCGAGAGCGCCGACCCCACGGGCGCGTGCACGTACGTCGGTTCCGGTCCGGCTCGCCGGGACGCCTGGGTCTTCTACGACGACGGAACCCCGTCCCGCAAGTGGGAGGCGCACCCGGACGCGGTCAGCGTCTCCGCGCAGGCCAACCTGGAACTGACCACGTGCTACCACGGCACCGCGTCCTGCGCCGAGGCCATGCAGTCCCACCCGCGAGGGAAGAACGCGGTCGTGGACGCCCGCTTCGAGTTCATCCAGCTCTCCATGAGCGGCCACGCCTGCCGCACCCACAGCACGACCGCGCGCCGGACCATCACCGACGACGCGCACCACGCGGTCGGCTACTCCTGGCTGACCGACATCCCGATCGACCCGGCCTGCGGAACGCGGAACTTCCTCCTGCGTGTGTACGTGAAACACGTGTCGGGCCAGACCGTCAAGGTCGACGGCGTTCAGAGCGGCGTCACGTCCCTGACCAACGGCCTCGCCGTCAACAACTTCGGCTGACCGCCGCTCGCCCGGACCCGAACCCGGACCTGGACCCGGACCTGGACCCGGACCTGGACCCGGACCTGGACCCGGCCCCGGACGGCAGAACGCCCCACCGCACTCGGCGCGGTGGGGCGGGATGCGGCCGACCGGCCGACGGGTCGGTCAGACGGTGCCGAGGTCTCCGGCCCGGACGCCCGCCACGAAGGCGGAGAACGCGGCGGCGGGGATGCTGAGCACCGGGCCGGTCGTGTTCTTCGAGTCGCGTACGGGGACGATGCCGGTGGTGGACGCGGTGTGCGGGGCCCACTCGACGCAGGTGCCACCGTTGTCGCTGTAGGAGGACTTGACCCACTGCTGGGTCGTCGTTTCGGTCGTCACGGGGTGCCCTTCCGATGCTGGTGGATCACGTCCACGGAATCTGTCTGCGACAGAGACACGTTCTGCAACTGATGGTAGGCCCTCACCATCGGGATGACGGAGCCGAGTTCACGGTCCAAGTGTCCCTGCGTCTCGGACTCGACGTAGGAGACCACGGACCGGTCCTGGAGGGTCAGCAGGTTCACCGACCGGTTGAAGGGCCGACGCTCGCCGATGCTGTACGGGGCGATCTGGAGCGTGGTGTGGGGCTGGGCGGCGAAGTCGATCAGGTACTGCAACTGCGCCTCCATGACGTCCGGGCCGCCGACCGGCCGGAGGATGCAGCTCTCGTCCAGCACGGCGATCAGCACGGGCGGTACGTCCCGCATCAAAGCAGCTTGACGCGCCATGAGGAACGCGACCCGTTCATCGGCCTGTTCACGGGTGATGACCCCTCGGTCGACCGCTCCGTCGGCCAGCGCCTGCGCGTACTCCCGCGTCTGCAGCAGGCCGGGAATGACGCCCACCTCGAACAGCCTGATCTCCGCCGCCCGGCCCTCCAGGGCCAGGTACTCGGGGAAGCCCTGCAACAGCACCCCGTGCTTGATCTTCCGCCACTCGCGCTCGAACGACTCCGCCGATCCCACGAACCCCAGTGCGACGTCAACGGCAATCGAGAATTTGCGAGTTGGGGATTTGTGACAAGTTTCCACCCCGGAGACATGGCGTCCGGTGTACCCGATCCGCCCGGCGAGGTCGTCCTGTTTCCAGCCCCGCTCCTCGCGCGCACTGCGTAGGCGTGCGCCGTAGGCCGCTTCCGGGCCGGCGTCCGGGTTCAAGTCCTTGAGGTTTACCAACGTTCTCTCCACCCCTGCAACGTTGAAGGCGATTCAACGCTAGGCCACGCTGAGCCACCCCGGTAGTCATTCAGCTACGGAGAGGAACTATCGGTGTACGGCGAGAACGCGCGTCCGAATACCCAGGAGCCGCCTGGCCTCCCGGAACTCCCCGCCCTCGGCACCCTCATGGTCGACACCAGCCGCGCCGACCGGGTGGGCGAGTTCCGGGGGGTGGCCGGCATCTACTGGTCCCTCCGCCCCGTGGGCGGCGGGCGCGAGTGGGAGGCTGAGCCCCGTCACGTACGCCCTGCCCTGCTCATAGAGCAACTGCGCGCCCGCACCGCACGCCTCAACGCCCGAAGCCGGGGGGAAGTGCTGTGAGAGCGCCCGAGCCACCAACCCCCTTGCGCCGCCTGAGGGTTCGGGGGCGGTCCGCATGAGGGACCTGGATTACATCGCGGCCGTCACCGCGACCGGCGGCGGGCGCACGGTCTGGCTCGGCGGGATCGCCGTACCCCATCGCCGGCTCGTCCTCCGGTGGCTCCGCAGGCAGGCGCTGCGGCTGGCGGACGGCCACGGGCGGCACCTGCCGCCCGGCTCGCCGTGGCTCCGGGCGCGGGACGTCCGCCCGGTCACCTTCCACGGCTCCGACGCCCCGGAAGAGCTGCGGGCGTGGGCCGGTGACGAGGAGCGGCAGGACGAGGCCATATGCACCCTGGAGTCCGGCCACCCCGCCCTGCTCACGGTGGTCGACCCCGTCGTCGGGCTGCGGGTCACCCTGGCCGGGTGGCCGGTCGGGTCCGCCCACCCGCCGCCCCTGTACTCGGAGACCGCGGCCGAGGGCTTCGTACCGCCCCGGCACCGCAGGGAAGAGATCTGACGCCGTGCTGCAGTGCACCGCCGTAACCGATGTTCCGTACTACGAAGCGCTCCTCGCGCTCGCCACCATGGAAGGCGGCCCCGAGCACCCGCCCGAGGTCCTCGCGCAGGACGAGTTCCTGCTCTGTGAGCTGGGCGAGCACGACGATTCGGTCGAGCACGCCGCGCATGTGTGGGCGGCCGAGACCGTGGACGACCGGGACCTGTGGCTGTTCTGGGCGGGGACCGGCGCCCACCGCGTCCACCGGCTCGACGTCGTGCGGCTGTGCCCCGCCGTCCTCCGCGACCTGGTCACGCGGACCGTCACCCTGTGCGCGTATTTCGACCACCATCCCGGCCCGCACTCGTTCTCCGTGACCGACCCGCTCGGCGAACTGATCACCGAGCGCGGCGGGCCCGACACCAACACCGACACCGACGAGCCTTGACGGCAACCGGAGGTTTTCCGCCCCATGAACCAGTGCACTGCCGTGGCCCTGTTACCGCCCCCGGATCACGTCGTCCGGCTTGCCGCCCCCGGGCACCTGCCCCAGGCCGGGTACGTCCTGTGCGAACTCGGTGACGACCACGAAGAGGACCACGCGACCCTGCTGTGGGACGACGACGCGAACCGCGAGGGCATCTGGGTGCGGTGGAACGAGAACCGGGCCAGGCTGGCGGGGCTGGCCTGGTGCACCGCCATCGACGCGCGGAGCGAGGACGCGTGCGGGCTGTTCGCCGGGCACCCCTCCGCGCACGACTGGGACGTCCTGGACCCCACACTCGAAGCGGTGGCGGCGGTCGTCGACGGGTGGCCGGCGGACCCTGCGGCACCCCGGCCCGACCCGCTGGACGGGCCGTAGGGGACCGCTTCCGGCCGTGAGCGCGTTTCCCGGGCCCGGCGGCCCGTGCCCTGCCACCGTCGGACGAGACCTCTGGGCGACACGGCGGCTTCAGGCAGTCATCCCGCCGTATCCGGCCTGGCAGCGTGCTAGGGATAGCGAGCAAGAATTCCCAAATAGGAGGTATGCAACGATGCGCACTACCCTGATCCGCGTGACGACGGCGCTCGGTGCCGCGGCCGCTCTGGCCATCTGCGGCGCGGGCACGGCCAGTGCCGACGGCTTGGGCAACTCAGGCATCGGGAACTCGGGCATCGGGAACTCGGGCGTCTTCAACGACGGCATCGGCAACGCGGGCGCCTTCAACGACGGCATCGGCAACGCCGGTATCGCCAACTGGGGTCTGGGCAACGCGGGCATCGCCAACGGCGGCCTGGGCAACGCCGGTGTGGCCAACGAGGGTCTGGGCAACGCCGGTGCCGGCAACTGGGGCCTGGGGAACTCGGGTCTCGGCAACACGGGCATCGGCAGCTCCGGCATCGGCAACACGGGCGTGGGCAGCTCGGGCATCGGCAACTGATTTCACGCGCCGCGCCCGGCCGGCGCCGCGCCCGGTGCGCCCCGGGTCCGGCGTCGGCCGGGCCCGGTACACCCGGGTCGGCCCGCCGCCCGCTCCGCCGACGGCCGGCCCGGGTGTGTGGCCCCCGGGCCGGCCGGCGGCCTGCTTCGGGGAGGGCGGTCAGGCGGCCGTGCCGACCCGCAGCGCCTCCGCCCCCGCGTACCGGGCGCTGTCGCCCAACTCCTCCTCGATGCGGATGAGTTGGTTGTACTTGGCGGTGCGGTCGGACCGGGACAGCGACCCGGTCTTGATCTGGCCGCAGCCCGTGGCCACCGCCAGGTCCGCGATGGTCGTGTCCTCGGTCTCTCCCGACCTGTGCGACATGACGACGGTGTAGCCGGCCCGGTGAGCGGTGCCGACCGTGGCCAGGGCTTCGGTGAGCGTGCCGATCTGGTTGACCTTCACCAGGACCGAGTTGGCGACGCCGGAGCTGATGCCCTCGCGCAGGATGGTCTCGTTCGTGCAGAACACGTCGTCGCCGGTGAGCTGGCAGCGTGAACCGACCCGTGCGGTCAGGTCCCGCCACCCCGGCAGGTCGTCCTCGGCCATGGGGTCCTCGATCGACACGATGGGGTAGGTGTCGATCAACTTGACCAGGTAGTCGACCTGTCCGGCGGGCGAGCGGCGTACACCCTCCCCGGTGTAGTCGTAGACACCGTCGCGGAAGAACTCGGACGTGGCGGGGTCCATGACCAGGCCGATGTCCGTGCCCGGCCGGTAGCCGGTGCGCTCGACGGCGGCCACGACGAAGTCGAGGGCCTCCTCGGCGGTGCGGAGGGCGGGCGCGAAGCCGCCCTCGTCGCCGACGCCCGTGGAGTGCCCGGCGGCGAGGAGGTCGCGGCGCAGGGTGTGGAAGACCTCCGACCCCATCCGTACGGCCTCGGCGAAGGTCTCCGCGCCGATCGGGGCGATCATGAACTCCTGGAAGTCCAGGGGATTGTCGGCGTGCGCGCCCCCGTTGACGATGTTCATCATCGGTACGGGCAGCAGCCGGGCGTCGGAGCCGCCGAGGTAGCGGTAGAGCGGCAGGCGGTGCGCGGCGGCCGCGGCCTTGGCGGTGGCCAGGGAGACCCCGAGGATCGCGTTGGCGCCGAGCCGGGACTTGGTGGGGGTGCCGTCCGTGGCGACGAGGGCGGCGTCGAGGCCGGCCTGGTCCTCGGCCTCGCGCCCGGTGACGGCGGCGGCCAGCTCCGTATTCACGTTGCGTACGGCCTGGTCGACGCCCTTGCCGTGCCAGCGGGCGGGGTCGCCGTCGCGGAGTTCGACGGCTTCGCGGGCGCCGGTGGAGGCGCCGGAGGGGACTGCGGCCCGGCCGATGGATCCGTCGGCCAGCTCCACATCCACTTCGACGGTGGGGTTGCCCCTGCTGTCGAGGACGGTGCGGCCGGTGACGGAGGTGATGGCGGTCATGGGATGCCTTTCCCGTTGTCGCATGCGTTCGCCGGGTTCGGCTGCGGCGACGGTGGCGCTGGACCCGGCTCCGTCGACCCTACAGCAGTGCTGTTCAGTTGTGCTGTTTAGCTTGGCTGTACAGTTGCGCTGTACAGTGGCGCTGTACAGTTGCGCTGTGCAGTGGCGCTGCGTAGTTGTGCTGGTCAGTTCTGCTGGCGGTCTCGCTGTGCGGCCGTGCGGCTGCCCGCCCCGCCCGCGTTAAAATTCGGTATGTCCCTTCCGGAATCCACCGCCATCGCGGCCGAACTGCGCACCGCGATGGGCAAGCTCACGCGCCGCGTGAAGCTTGAGGACCAGATGCCGCTCGGCCAGGTGGCCGTTCTCGGCGCCCTGGACCGCAGCGGTGCGATGACCACCAGCGAACTGGCGGCCGACCAGCGGGTGCGCCCACAGTCCATGGCCCGGGCAGTCGGCCTGCTCATGGACCAGGGCCTGATCACCCGCCGCGCACACCCGACCGACGGCCGCAAGAGCCTGGTCGAACTCTCCACCGCCGGGCAGGCGCTGCTGGAGGAGGAGCGGGGACGCAGGACGGACTGGCTCGCGCGGGCGATCGAGTCGGAACTGACTCCGGAGGAGCGGGAGTTGCTGGCGCGGGGGATCGGTCTGGTGGAGAGGCTCGCGGCGCACTGAGGGGTATGCGGGGCGCCTTCATCGGCGCGGTGTACCGACCCTGCTCCGGCTCCCTAGAGTTGTAGCCCGGACCGGATCGAGGGAGGCCGAGGATGGACTCGGAAATCGCCCTGCTTGCAGGCACCGCTGGGACGACGATCGCGACGCTGCTGGCCACCGACGCGTGGAGCGGTGCGCGGAACGGAGTGCTCGCGCTGTGGCGACGCGTACGGCCGGACGATGAGGAGCAGGTCGCCGCTCAACTCGACACCTCACGACGGGATCTCCTGGACGCGCGGTCCGACGGTGACGAGGAGGCCGAGCGCGAGGTCGCGCTGGAGTGGCGAGGCCGCGTCCGCCGCCTTCTCGTCGCCCACCCCGAGCTGGCGGCCGAGCTGCGCGCCCTGCTGACCGAGCTGGCGCCCGACGCACCAGCCGCCGTGACCGTCACCCAACGGGCCACCGCCTCCGGCAGTTCACGCGTCTACCAGGCCGGCCGGGACCTCATGATCGACCAGCCGTGACGGGCCACAACGACGGCCGGGCCAGCGACCAGGGCCGCGTCTACCAGGCTTCCGGCGACCAGCACATCGTCGAGCACCACCATCACGGGGCCGCCTGGACCGGCCCGGATTCGATACGTCATCCACCCATCGGCCGGGCCCCGGCGATCCTCAGGGATCGCAGCGAGCTGGTCGGACGCCTGCGGGAAGCGGTGTCCGAGGGGGCCGGAAACACCGTGTTCGTCCTGCACGGTCTGGGGGGATGCGGCAAAACGGCCGTGGCGTGCGCGCTCTTCGACCACGCCACCAGGGAACTCGGACGTGTGGGCCTGTGGGTCAACGCCTCGGACCAGGCATCCCTGCGGGGCGGGATGCTCGCGGTGGCCGCCGACCGCGGTGCCAGGGACGGTGAGCTGATGGCCGCGCGCAACGGACTGCGCGCAGCCGCCGACCTGGTCTGGAACTACCTCGACCGGTCCGACCTGCCGTGGCTGCTGGTCCTGGACAACGCCGACGACCCGGCGGTCCTGAGAGACGGCGGATGGGTGCGCACCAGCCCGCGCGGAATCGTCCTCGTGACCACACGGCAGGCAGCCGGCCACTGGTGGCCCGCGGCCGAGCTGCTGCACGTAGGTGTCCTGCCGCGCGCGGAGGCGGCCCAGGTCCTGTGCGATCTGGCCCCCGGCGCAGGTTCGGACGCGGACGCAGCCGCCGTCGCCGACCGTCTCGGCCGCCTGCCGCTCGCTCTGACCCTGGCCGGGGGGTTCCTGGCCCACCAGGTGATCGCACCCTGGACCATGGAGGAGTACGGGCGTCGTCTGCGGGACCTTGCGGATCCCATCGAGCTCATCGATCAGGGTGCCCCGGGCGGGGGCAACGACTCGCGCCACCTGGTGAGCGGAACATGGCAGCTCTCGCTGGACTCCCTGACCGCGCAGAACCTGCCCGAGGCCGTCACCCTGTTACACCTGCTGGCCTGCTGGTCGAACGACCCCTTACCCCTGTCCCTGCTGGCCGATGCCCGGCTCGACCTGCCGCTGCCCGCCGAGCGGGTGGAACTGGCGCTCCGGGGACTGCTCGACCGCTCGCTCACCGAACTCGTGCCCGGCGACAACCGCTGCCTGCGCACGCATGGGGTGCTGCTCGACAGCGTCGCGCGCGTCACCCCGGCCGGTGAACGCGACGGACTCGCAGCCGCGGCGGCCGGACTCCTGCTGCGCTCCCTGCCGCCGTCGCCCGAACGCGGCTTGCGTGACAGTCGGCCCGCCGCCCTTGCCCCGCACGCCCTGGCGCTGCTTCGCCGCGTGATCACCTGGCCCGAGACCGGGGTCGGCACCGCCGAGAGCGCCGCCGACTGCGCACTGCGTCTGGTGACGGCCCAGCACCGTTCGGGCGACTACACCTCCGCGCTGGCCACGGCCGAACAAGCGGCGGACCTCGCGCGACGGCGGCTGGGTGACGATCACGTTCTCGTGCTGCGGCTGAGGCAGCGGATCGGGAAGGCGACCGACCGGCTGGGGCGCCTCGAAGAGGCGGCGCAGCTGCACCGGGGGCTGCTCGACGACCTTGAGAGGATCTGCGGGCCCCAGGCGCTCGACACCCTGACCACCTGCCTCCATCTGTCCCGTCCGCTGACCTGGCTCGGTCAGCCGGCGGAAGCGGTGCGGCTGATGCACCGGACGGTGGCCGGGCGACATGCACAGCTGGGTCCGTGGCACCCCCTGACGCTGGAGGCCAGGGCATGCCTGCTCGAACTGCCTCCGGGACCGGATCTGGACCGCGAGGCACCGGCCGGACCGGGCCTGGTCGCCGACTGCCGCCGTGAACTCGGGGCAGATCACGCGATCACACTGTCGGCAGAGCTCAACTGCGCGGGAGCTCTGCTCAACACCGGACAGCACTCCGAAGCACTGCCGTCGGCCCGCCGCGCGCTGGCGGCACACGAGCGGCGCTTCGGAACGGAGTACCCGATCACGTTGGCTGCGCGAAGCCTGCTGAGCAATGTCCTCCACGCGGTCGGTGAGTACCGGGAGGCGATCGAGCAGGCGGAGGCCGTCAGGGAATGGCGCGAGCGGGTACTCGGTCCTGAGCACCCATGGACGACGGCGATCCGGGAGAAGCTCGCGCGCTACCGGCGTTCCCTGGCCGAGGCGGCACCACCCGACGCGGTGTGACGGGCGGGGCTCCGGCGCCGGTTCAGGCGTCGGAGTCCGCCACCGGTACGGACTCGGTGATCCACACCGGCCCGTCCCCGCACATCACCTCGACTCCGTTCGCCGGCGCCAGTGAGGTCCGCAGAACCCGCAGCCGGTGGCCGTCCACCACGGCCACCGGACCGGACCTTCCCGAACTGCCGAACCTGAAGGCACGCACCTGGTTGTGGACGTCCTCCCTGCCGGAACTCCACTCGATCCGCGAGAACTCGGGCTCCATCCACCCCGCGTACGTGGCGGACGCCTCCTCCTGCGGAATGCCGGGGGAACCGGCGACGGCCCGTGAGAGCGCGAGAGGCAGAAGCCGCTCGATGTACCGGTCGACCTCTTCCCACAGCAAGCGGGGGACGACATCGTCGCCGAGCGTGATCCCCGCCTCCTGGGCCAGGATCCCTCCGGAGTCGAATGTGCTCTCCATCCAGTGGACGCTGACACCGATCTCCCTGTCGCCGTTCCTGATGGCCCAGTTGACCGGAATAGGGCCTCGGTACTTCGGCAGCATCGACGTGTGCACATTGATGGCACCCCGTCTCGTCGCCCGGAGGACCGCCGGAGGCAGCTTCCAGGGAAAGCCGTAGCAGACGATGAGATCGGCCCCGTACCCCTCGATGATGTGCGGCAGCATGCTCTTCCGGCCAGGGATCAGGAGATCCATTCCGTCCGGCAACGCGTCGACGATCTCTCCCACGACATCTCCCGCACCGCTGCGCACCGGCCCGCCCGGAAGCAGTGACCGCGCGTGCAGATAGGCGACGGGAGTGTGCCCTGCCTGCGCGCAGACGTCATGCAGGAGAGCGAACCCCTGCGCGGAGTAGGAGATCAGGATGATGCGCATATGCGGCCTCTACACCTGCTCCCGGGCCACATCCGGAGGAGGCAGCGGGGCGACGCGCTCACTGAAGAAGTCGCCCAGAGGCTCGCCGTACTCATGCATCTCCTGGATCGCCAGTCGAGCGTCGGAGATGTCATGCGGGTCGTCGAAGCGGATGCCGCCGGCGAGCTTCCCCTCGTCGTCATAGAGCACCTCGTACATCACCGAGGAACCGAGGACGACGATCTCCGGCAGCGTTCCGCGCGCCTCGTAGCGGCGGAACGTGTCCTTGCGGAGCACGCGGGTCCGCTCTCCGTACTCCGCCTTCAGACGCAGCAGGTGCAGTTCCCACTGGAGGTACGGGGAGAGGGGCTCCTCCACGCAGCGGACGCGGTGGAGTGCGAACCCGCATCCGCTGATGCGCCGGAAGTACGACTCGTAATGCCCCCGCTGTCCCTCAAGCAGGGAAAGAGCCTCTCCCCAGTTCCCGCGGTGGAACGCTTCCCAGCTCTCCACCCCGGGTTCCTGGAAGGTCTGCTGGCGTTCGAGCTTCCAGAATCCCTCAGGACCGCAATCCCAGAAGTAGCGGCCGAAGTCCTCCATGTAGTCGTCGAGTTCGAGACGCCGTCCGGGGCCGTCAGGCTTTGGGCTACGCATCGGGGAGGTCCGCCTTCGCCGCGGCGGCCGTCCGGCGGGGGATGACGACGATCCGCTCGTCCGGGCCGACAGCGAGCCCCGGGGGCAGGCGCGTCAGGTAGGAGTCGGTCAGATCAAGGCCTACGACGGCGATGTCACCGTTCTCCAACTCCCAGATGTCCGGGCACCCTTGCTCGCCCCCCGTGGTCCCGAGCTCCGCGGGCGATCTGCCCAGGCGACGCACCAGGGGTGACGTGGGGTCGGCTTCCCAGCCTCGAGTCATGCGGTCCTCCAGTCGATCTCGCCAAAGGTAACGGAGATCACACCTGAGACAAGGCCGGTCCGCGACTTTCAGCCACGCCGGCACAGGCCGTGGAGGGTTGCAGTGCCTTCTCGCTGACCGGGACCGCCTCGTCCGGCCGCTCTGCCCCGACCACCACGTCGGGCTGCACGCCACCCGTGCCGGGTCCGGCGCCGTATGGGCGTGCTCGGTGAGGGGCCACACCGTACGGTCCATCGTGGGTTGAGGGGCACGGCTCGCGAAGGCTAGGGGAGAGCGGAGTCAATGGCCTTGGCCATGAGGCTGCGTGCGGGCGCTTCGTGAACGGTTATGCGGGACAGCTCCGCGAACGCCCTCAGGTAGGTGTGGACCTCGCTGGGTGCCGTGATGTTCACCTCGGCCGTCAGGGTTTCCACCGCTACCTGGGAATCGTCGAACGCGTAGAAGGCTTCCAGCTGTCCTGGTCCGGCCACCTTGGCCTGACAATGAGGTCCCCGCGAACTGTGGCACCTCCAGCGCCCCTCGGCTCTGGTGGAAGGCAAGGTCAGCACTGCGCCGGTCGGTAAAGGCCAGGAGCCTCCAGAGGTAGGCCGTCGGCGAAACTTCCCTTGGGGGTGAAATGATGAGAGTGAAAGTTCTGCAGGTCTTGGACCCTTCGCAGGGAATCGTGCGGTTCAGGTGCGAGTCTGGCGTCGTGTCCGGCCGCTGGATGGGGCGGGACCCCGCTCACCTGGAGAAATTTGATGTAGAGATCGAAGTTCCAGAAGAGGTCGCAGAATGGGCTCTGGTCTCGGCGGGTGTTACTTCTCTGTCGGAGGTCGCCGGGGTAGCGCCTGCCGCCCTAATCGTGGGTTCAGTCGTCCGATTCGATGATGGTGATGATTCGGTTGTAGAGATCAGAGTGGGGTCGGACATCCTCCTGATTGAAATTACGAATCGGAGGTCGGAGCTTCTCGTGGAGAGTCTCATTTCCTTCCGCGCTCCCGAAGTTCAGCTCTACCCGTATGATCTTTAGTCGACTCACGTCGAACGGGGCAGGGAAGGGTTGCGAGGTAAGGGCCACGTTGTGCAGAGCTGGTGAACTCGACGAGATCCATTCTCGATGGGTCGAGAACAGGAATCGCCGCACGGACGATCCCGGGTATCAGGAATCCTGGTACGACGAACAGTGTGGCGGGTGCCGCTTCTGGATCCCGCTCTCCGGGGCACTCGGATCGGACTACGGTGCATGTGCGAACTCGGCGTCGCCTTTCGATGGGACTATTCGGTTCGAGCATGATGGCTGTGAGGAATTCGAGGATTCAGGAAGCTGGGCTGTACCTGACGATGCGTAATCGTCTGCTTGGCTGACGGGCTGCCGGCCATCGTTGCCGGAGCGGACCTGATGCCCCACCAGTTGAGGTTGGCGGGGCATCAGTGCCTCAGATCGAGAACCGCTCCCTTTCCAGCAGCGGCCGCACCCGAGCCCTGAACCCGCCCGTGCGGAACGGGCGCTGGAGCAGGCCCGGGCGCAGTTGCTGGGCCAGTGCCGCGATGACCATCCCCTGGTCGAGGGCGAGCATGAAGTCGCTGACCCGGCCCGTGGACACGTTCACCGAGTCCCGGAAGCCGAGCCCCTCCTCGTAGGTGCCGAAGTCCCGGTCCAGGGCGCGCAGGTTGGCCACCGCCTCGCGGCCCGCGTACGGCAGGGCCAGGAACGAGGCGTGCGGGGTGACCACTCCGTTGGTGAACGCCGAGGGCGGGGGGAGCGGTTCGCCGTCGGTCGTGTGCGTGCGGTCCGTGTTGGAGGCGTAGCCGTCGACCGCCATGCCGAGGGCGTCGACCCCGTACTCCTGGTATCCGCCCTCCGGAACGTTGGAGGGCGAGAAGCCCCAGTAGCCGTACCCCGCCTCCCGCAGGCCGTGGTCGATCTGTGCCCGTACGTAGCGGTGGTGGGTCAGGCCCCACGCGCGCGGCGACCACTGCGGCTCCGGCACGAACAGCGGCACCATCAGCGCCTCGAACATCGAGCCGCCCCAGGTGGGGACCACCTTGCGGCCGCGGTGGGTGTAGTGGCCGTTCCATACCCGTACGCCGTCGACCGTGACGTATCCGCCGCCGGGGCTCTGCTCCTGCTCGTGTTCCGGCAGCATCGTCCGCAGCAAGTGCCAGTAGTGGTCGCCTGGGAGCGATCCGTCGGCTATGCCCAGGTAACTGGCCATGCGTGGTTCGGTGTTGAGTGCCCCGTAGTGGTGCGGGGTGGGTTCGTCCGTGTCCGTCCAGATTCCGCCGCGCAGCTGGCCGGGGCCCGCTACCGGGTCCGCCGGGTCGTACGGCGTGTAGAAGTACGACCAGTCCGCCGTCGCCAGGATGCGTTCGATACGGGCGCGTAGCGTCGGTGCCGCGTCGGCGGCTATCCGTAGACCCGTCACCAGCCACGCGTTGTCCACCGAGGACAGGAACGGGCGCACCGGGTCGCCCGTACCCGGCCATTCGGTGAGCACCGAACCGTCTTGTGCGTCATACCAGTTGAGCCAGAAGCCGTGGTGGCGCTCCAGCTTCTCCACGGCCGCGACCGTACGGGTCAGGGACCGGAGCATCGCTCCCTCGCCGATCACCCCGAGACCCGCCGCGGCCACCGTCGACCAGAGGCCGCAGCCGATGTTGGTGGGCGAGGTCTGGACCGACTGGGCGGGGGCTCCGGGGGCGCTCAGGTCGATCTTGTCGGTGACCAGGCCGAAGTCCGTCGTCATCGCTGTCAGCGAGCGGTACGTGTCGCGGAACCAGTGGTGCAGGAGGCGTGGGTCGGCCGGGGTGGCGGCATGCGCGGACGGGGCGGTTACGGCTCCGAGCGACAGGGCCGCGGCCCCGGTCCCTGCGGCGGTGAGAAACGTGCGACGGTCCATCGGTCCGGCTCCTGGTGGCAGAAGGGGGAGGGGATGAGATGAGTCGTGATCTCGGATGGGTGCGTGGGACGGGCGTGCCGGTCCTGCGCGGGCGGCCCGGGAGCCGGCGGTCGTCAGGTGCCGCCGGCTCCCGAGCCGGAGGGAGCCGTCAGGTGGCTCCCCGTATCGGGGGCAGCCTCAGGGGTGGATCAGGCTGCCGTGCGCGGGAGTTCGCGGGTGCGGCCGAGTGAGCCCAGCCACTGCGCCGACGGGCGGGCCGTGCGCCCGAAGGTCTCCAGGTCGACCGCGATCAGGCCGAACGTCGGCTTGAAGGAACCCCACTCGTAGTTGTCCAGGGCGCTCCACGCCAGGTAGCCCTGGATGTCGATGCCGTCCTCCAGCGCGGAGGCGACCTCGTTCAGCGCGCCCGCGTAGTAGTCCGCGCGGCGGGAGTCGTCGGCGGTGGCGATGCCGTTCTCCGTCACGATCAGGGGGACGTCTCCGACCACCTCGGCCGTGTGGCGCAGCGCCTCGCCGACCGCGCTCGGGTAGTACTCCCACTGCGTCAGGGTCCGCTCGACGTCGTCGGCCGCCGGGATCGGGCCGTCCGGGCCGATCCGCGTACGGGTGTAGGACTGCACACCGATCCAGTCGTCGCCGCGCGCCGCCTCGATGAAGACGTCCTCGCGCGGGTGGCGGTAGGCGGCGGTGACGTCCTCCGCTCCGGGGAGCGCCTGGTAGACCTGGTTGGCGATGGTCCAGCCGACCCGGATGCCCGCGTCCAGGGCCCGGACCTCCTTGACGGCCGCGTGGTGGGCGGCGATGACCGCCTGGGTCGTCTCGTCGTCGGGGGTGGGCAGGCCGGCGGGCGGGAAGCCGATGTCACCGCGCTTGGCCTGGCCCGCCATCACGGCGATCATGTTCGGCTCGTTGATCGTGCAGACGTGCCGTACGCCTTCGGAGATGACCGGCGCGCAGGCCGCCACGTAACGGGCGAACAGCTCCGTCGCCCCCTCGGCCGTCCAGCCGCCGCGCGCCTCGAACCACTGCGGCACCGTGAAGTGGTGCAGCGTCACCATCGGACGCAGGCCGCGGGCGATCGCGCCCTCCACCATCCGCCGGTAGTGGGCGAGTTCGGCGCGCGAGAAAGAGCCCTCGACCGGTTCGATCCGGGCCCACTCGATGGAGAAGCGGTAGTCGGTGAAGCCCAGCGAGGCGAGCAGGTCCATGTCCTCGGGCCAGCGGTGGTAGCTGTCGCAGGCGTCCAGGCTCGGCTCCTGGATGTGGGTGCCGGTGCTGTGCTCCTTGATCCACCAGTCGCTGTTGGTGTTGTTGCCCTCGATCTGGTGCGCGGCCGTGGAGGCGCCCCAGAGGAAACCCTCGGGGAACGGGACGGGAGCAGGGGTGTTCGTCATCGCGACATGTCTTTCTGGTGGGTGGTGAGGGGTGTGGCCGCCGTCGTCCGTTACGGGGTGGGGTGCGGCGGCCTCGTACGTGAACAGGCCCGAAGGCGGGGCTACTTCATGCCCGCCGTGGCGATGCCCTGCGTGAAGTGCCGCTGCAGGGCGATGAAGAGGACCAGCACCGGGAGCACGACCAGGAACGCCCCGGCCATCAGCATCCCGTTCGATCCGCCGGCCTTGTTGGGGTCCGTGGCGAAGGTCGCCAGCGCGACCGGGAGCGTGTACTTGTCGGGGTCGTTGGTCGCGATCAGCGGCCAGACGAAGTTGTTCCAGGAGCCCAGGAACGTGAAGATCGAGAGCGTCGCGAGGGCGGGCTTCACCAGCGGCATCACGATCCGCCAGAAGATGTACCACTCGCTCGCCCCGTCCATCCGGGCCGCCTCCAGCAGCTCGTCCGGGATCGACTGCATGAACTGCCGCATCAGGAAGACCCCGAAGGCCCCGGCGGCGAACGGCAGCACCAGGCCCGCGTAAGTGTCGATCAGCTGGAGCTTGCTCATCAGCACGAACAGCGGCAGCAGCATCAGGTTGCCGGGCACCATCAGCGCGCCGAGCACCAGACCGAAGAGCTTGTTGCGGCCGACGAAGTTCAGCTTGGCCAGGGCGTAGCCGAGCATCGAGCAGAAGACCAGGTTCGAGACGGTCACCAGGACCGCCACGATCACCGAGTTCATGAAGTACAGCGGCAGGTCCAGCTTGTCGAGCAGCTGCCGGAAGTTCTCCAGGGTCCACTCGGTGGGGATCCACACCGGCGGGCTGGCCGACAGTTCGCTCTGCGTCTTGAAGGCGGAGATCGCCATCCAGAGGAAGGGCGCCGACATGACCAGCAGGCCGAGGGAGAGCAGGACGTAGGCCAGGGGGCGGCCGGTGCTCCGGTTCTTCGGCGCCCGGGCCTTCAGAGGCTTGACCGGTGCGTTGCTGCTGTTGGCGCTCATTTCGTGTTGTCCTTCAGCAGTCGGAGCTGGAGCACCGTGATGCCCATGATCACCACGAACAGGACGTATGCCATGGCGCTCGCGTAGCCCATGTGGAAGAAGTTGAACCCCTCGCGGTACATGTTCAGCGAGACCGTCAGGGTCGAGTCGGACGGCCCGCCCTGCGTCATCACGAACGGCTCCTCGAACACGTTGAGGTAGCCGATCGTCGTGATCACCGTGGCGTAGAGCAGCGTCGGCCGCAGCAGGGGCACCGTGATACCCCGGAACTCCTGCCAGACGCTCGCCCCGTCTAGCTTCGCCGCCTCCCGCACCTCGGTGGGTACGGCCTGGAGGCCCGCGATGAAGAGAACCATCACCGTTCCGACGTTCCGCCACACCGCCATCACGATCAGCGACGGCATCGCCAGCTTCTCGGAGCCGAGGAAGTCCGGTGCCGTCCAGCCCACTTCGGAGAAGAGGCCGGCGATCAGGCCGTCGCTCGGGTCGAGCACGAACCGCCAGACGACGGCCACCGCGACGATGGTGGTGACCACCGGGGCGTAGAAGCCGACCCGGAAGAACGTCCGCGCCCGGTCGATGCCGTTGTTCAGCAGGACGGCGGTGACCAGCCCGATCGCGATGGTCAGCGGGACACCGACGACCACGAAGTACCCGGTGTTGAAGAGGGATTTGAGGAACTTCTCGTCGCCGAAGAGCTTGACGTAGTTCTCGAACCCGATGAAGTTCGCTTCCCACGGGCGCGTCACATTGCGCAGCCCGAAGTCCGTGAAGCTCATCACCAGGGTGGCGAGGATCGGGAACGCCATGAAGACGGTGAACAGGACGAGGAACGGGGTGGAGAACAGCCAGCCCGCCGCGTTCTGCACGCCCATCGAGTGCTTGCGGCCCCGGCGGCCCCCGGGTGCCGCGGGGGACGGTGGCTGCGGTACCTGCCGCGCGGCTGCCTTCTCGGTCGTGGTGCTCATGGCTACTGCTTCACGAGACCTTCGATCTCGGACTGCGCCTGCTTGAGCGCGTCCTCGGCGGAAGCCTTGCCCTGGGTCACCCTGGCGATGGCCTGGTCGACCTTGTCGGTGATCTCGGTCCACTGAGCCAGCGACGGCGAGGACTTGGCGGTGTCCATCTGCTTCTTGAAAACCTGGAGGTCGGCGTCGTCGGCGAGCGTGCCGGACTCCCACGCGGAGGTGTTGGCGGGCAGGTCCTTCGTCCGCTCGTACCAGTCGGCCTGGCCCTCGGTGTCGGTGAGGTACTCGATGAACTCCGTCGCCGCGGCCTTGTGCTCACTGTCCTTGGAGACCACCAGCGAGGAGCCGCCCGCCATCGAGGTGGAGGAGGCGTCCGCCGGAACGTTGGCGATGGCCCACTTGCCCTTGATCTGGGGCTGGCCCTCGTTCAGGAGGGTCACGTGCCAGGGTCCGCCGAAGAACATCGGGACCCGGTCGTTGCCGAAGTCCTTGACCACGTCGTAGCCGGGCTGCACGGACTTGTTGGAGAGGCCCTTGTCGAAGTAGGAGCCGTACTCCTTCAGTGCCTTCACGGCCTGCGGGCTGTCGATGACCGCCTCGCCCTTGTCGTCGACGATCTCGCCGCCGGCCGAGTAGAGGAAGGAGTAGAAGTTCTGCACGGTGTCCAGGCCGCTGGGCTGGATCGACAGCCCCCACTTCGTACCGGCCTTCTCCTGGTACGCGGTGGCCAGCGCCTGGAGCTCCTTCCAGTTCGCCGGGGCCTTGGTCACGCCCGCCTTCTCGGCCAGGTCCGTGCGGTAGTAGAGGACCCGGGTGTCGACGTACCACGGCACGCCGTACGCGGTGCCGTCCACCTCGCCCTGCTCCCAGCCCGCCGGGAAGAAGTCCTTCTTGTCGAAGACCTTGGTGTCGACCGGCTCCAGCACGCCCAGCTCGGCGAACTCGCCCATGTAGCTCCCGCCCATCTGCGCCACGTCGGGCAGCGTGCCCGCAGCGGCGGCCGAGACGAGCTTCTGGTGGGCCACGTCCCAGCCGACCGGAGTCACCTTGACGGTGATGTTCGGGTTGGCCTTCTGGTAGACCTTCGCCACCTCTGCGAGCTTCTCGCCCTCGGCGCCCATGGCCCAGACGGTGAGCGTCTGCTTCTCGTCCGCGGCGACATCTCCGCCGGAGGAGCCGCAGGCGGAGAGGGTGACGGCGAGCGCGAGTGCGAGGCCGGCGGGGGCGGTTCTGGCGATGCGGGACATGGAGGGCTCCTCCTTGAGCAATCCTGATGCTGCGCGATGTATGCGCTGCCTGTAAGCGCATACATCACTCTGCGCCAGGCGTTCCGGAATCCGCAAGAGGGTGCTGGGTCACACTCGTGCAACGCGGTGGACACCTGGGCGCCTCACTCCCGCACCGTAATCACGCCGTTTGTGGAACAACAGGTGATGTGACCGATTCGTCGCCCCCGGCCCGTCGGGCCGCGGCGGCGGCCCGGCGTCCACCCTCGCCGGATCCCGGCGACGAATCGGCGTCCACCCCCGTCGGATCCCGGCGACGAATCGGCGTCCACCCCCGTCGGATCCCGGCGACCACCGGCGCCTACCCTCGCCGCATGGCCTCACCCGTCGCCTTCGCCCACGACTTCCCGTTCGACCCGGCCTACGGCTACACCGCCCCCGAGCAGCTGCTCCGCATCCCCGCCCCTCCCGCCCCCGCGGACTTCGAGGTGTTCTGGCGCGACCGGTACGCACGAGCCCGCGCGGTCGACACGCAGCCGGTACTCGGACCGGTGGAGGAGGAGCGCGAGGGCGTACGGATCCACGGCATCACGTACACCTCCGTGGGCGGCGTCCGGCTCGGCGGCTGGCTCGCGCGGCCCGCCGAGGGGCCGGTGCGGTACGGATTCGTCGTCGGCCACGGGTACGGCGGCCGCCAGGAACCGGGCCGGGACCTGCCGCCGCTGCCCGGGTCCGCCGCGATCCTGCCCTGCGTACGGGGGATGGGGGAGCGGGGCCGGGCCGACTCCATCCCGGACCTGGCCGCCGAGCATGTCCTGTACGGGATCGGCTCCCGCGAGTCGTACGTCATCGGGGACTGCGTGGCCGACCTCTGGTGCGCCGCCTCGGCCCTCACGGCAGTTGTCCCGGAGCTGGCGGGGGCGGGTCACTCCGGTGGTCCCCGTCTCGGCTACCTGGGGGAGAGCTTCGGCGGCGGGCTCGGGGCCCTCGCGCTGCCCTGGGACGACCGCTTCGGCGCCGCCCAGCTCACCGTCCCCACCTTCGGCAACCACCCGCTCCGACTGACCCTGCCCTGCGCCGGCAGCGGTGAGGCGGTGCGGGCGTACCACCGCGAGCACCCCGAAGCCGCCGACGTACTGCGCTACTTCGACGCGGCGACGGCGGCCACCCGGCTGGAGCTGCCGACGCTGGTCGCGGCGGCGCTGTTCGACCCGTCGGTGCCGCCGCCGGGGCAGTTCGCCGTATACAACGCGCTGGCCGGGGAGCGCGAGCTCCAGGTGCTGAGCGCGGGGCACTTCCCGTACCGGGGGATGACGGCCGAGGCGGCGGAGCTGGACGCGAACCGGACGCGGTTCTTCGGGGAGCGGCTGACGGCTTCCGGGTGAGGGGGGGCTACTCCGGATCAGGGCCGGGGCGGTGAGGCCGGGCCTCATGGGGCGGGTCAGGACGTGCCGGTCAGGCCGGGCTCATGGGGCCGGTCAGGACGTGGCGGTCAGGCCGGGCCTCATGGGGCGGGTCAGGGCCTGCCGGTCAGGCCGGCTTCGGGGCGTCCACGCGGATCAGTGTCTGCTGCCCGTTGGCCACGAGCTTCCGCCTGCCGTCCCCCTGGACGCCGAAGACCTCCAGCCCGCACACGGTCAGCGTGCGCCCGGACTTGATGACCGTACCCACGGCTTCCAGATGGTCGCCGGCGGCGGGCGCGAGGAGGTTGATCTTGTACTCCACCGTGAGGACCTCGCTGTCCTCGGTGAACAGCGTCAGGGCCGCATAGCCGCCCGCGCTGTCCGCGATGGCGCTGGTGGCGCCGGCGTGGACGTAACCGTGCTGCTGGGTCACCTCGGGCCGGCTCGGCAGCACGATGTGGACGCTGCCCGGCGCGACCTCGGTGATACGGGCGCCGAGGTGGCGCATCAGCCCCTGGCGGCCGAAGCTGTCGCGGATCCGCGCCTCCGTGGCGGGGCTCGTACGCTCCTGATCGGCGTGCTCGTCCATGCGCTTCCCCTCCTCCTCAGCCGCAGCCGCAGCTCGCCCGCCGCGTCACCGAGACGGGCAGCTCCAGCGAGACCGGGGCGCGGCCCGGGTCGGCCAGCCGCTGTACCAGCAACTCCACCGCCTGCTCGCCCAGTTGCCGGATCGGCTGCCGGACCGTCGTCAGGGGCGGGCGGACGATCCGGCTGAGCGGGATGCCGTCGAACCCGGTCACCGCGATGTCCTCGGGCACCCGTACCCCGCGCTGTTCCAGCGCCTGGAGGGCCCCGACCGCCATCTGGTCGTTGACGAACAGCATCGCCTCCGGCCGCTCGACCCCCGTCCCCTCCGACCGGTCCAGCAGCGTGTTCGCCGCCCGCGCGCCCTCGGCCTGCGTCAGGGTGCCGGTGCTCAGGTCGGGGCGGGACGGGACCGGGAGCCCGGCCTCCCGGCACGCCTGCCGGAAGCCGTGGAAGCGGGCGAGGGCGTCCGGTGAGTCGTCCTCGCCGCCGACGAAGGCGAGGCGGCGCAGCCCGTGGTCCTCGACGAGGTGGCGGGTCAGGGCGCGCTGGCCGTCCGCGTTGGCGACCACGATGTGGTCGAGGTGGTCGATCTCGCGCGGCCCGGCGAGCATCACCACGGGCAGCCGGCGCGATATCACCTCCAGGTCCTCGGTCGGCACGGTCCGAGCCAGTACGGCGAACCCGTCGACCCTTCCCGCGACCTTGGCGACCAGGCTCTCCGGCCCGCCGTCCAGCGAGGCGGCGATGAGCAGGGCGTAGCCGTGGCGCCTCGCCGCCCGTTCCATGCCCCGGATGATCTGGTCGGAGTAGAGCATGACGGCCTGGTCGTCGTCGGCGTCGTTGAGCGCGGCGGCACTCTCGGCGTCCGGGTCGGCGTAGTCGGGGAAGCAGAGGCCGAGCACGCCCGTGGTGCGGCTGGCCAGGCCCCGGGCGCTGCCGCTGGGTACGTAACCGAGCTCGCGGGCGGCCGCCAGGACCCGTTCGCGGGTCTGGGCGCGTACGGAGTCGGGGTTCCGGTAGACCCGCGAGACCGTGGCAATGGAGACGCCCGACCGCTCGGCGACGTCGTACACCGTGGGGGCGCTCACTCGACCGACCGTCCGTCCGCTTCTTCTTCCGCAGCGCGGCCGTCCGGCGCCTGTGCCGGCTCCGGGGCGGACTCGCGGACTGCTGACTCCTGGGCGGCTGCTGCCGTCCCCTCTGGCTCGTGAAAGCGCATTCACCCTAGATCCTGGGCCGCCGGGGGAGCAAGGCGGGTCCGCCCGGGGTGTCGGGGCGGGGGCGGAGGCGTGCCAAAACGTTCCTCCGGGCGGGTGAGCTTGCGGTTCCCGTCGGCCGTGTCGGCGCCTCCTCCCGCGCGGAGGCGCTTTCAGTGGACGGAAGGAATCAGTGTGATCAACTGTAAATGCCACCAAACACGCACTATCCGGCCCATTCCGGTACGGGGTGGTCCGGGCCGGCCCCGGAGGTATCAGTCATGTCCCACGTCGGCGTCCCGCGCGGGACGGTACGAAAGCGCCGCTCGCTCGCGCTCCTCACGGCAGGGGTGCTCACGATCCCCGGGCTGGCGGGCTGCAGCTCCGACAGCGAGGAGACCTCCCGGGCGGTCCCGCAGGACATCGCCCCCGCCGCCCGCGACCGGGTCGCCGACGGATCGACGGTGAACTGGGCCGTCGACGCGATGCCCACCACCCTCAACGCCTTCCAGGCGGACGCCGACAGCGCCACCACCAAGATCACCGGGGCCCTGCTGCCCACGCTCTTCCCGATGGACGCGGCCGGGCACCCGAAGCTCAACCCGGACTACCTGGAGTCCGCGAAGATCATCGAGCGCGAGCCGAAGCAGGTCGTGCTCTACAAGCTCAACCAGCAGGCGGTCTGGAGCGACGGCCGGGAGATCGGGGCGCCCGACTTCGTCGCCCAGTGGCGGGCGCTCAGCGGCAAGGACTCGGCCTTCTGGACGGCCCGCAACGCCGGCTACGAGCGGATCGAGAAGATCGAGCGCGGCTCCGACGACCTCCAGGTCAGGGTCACGTTCGCCAAGCCGTACGCGGACTGGCGCTCGCTCTTCTCACCGCTCTACCCGAAGGAGATCACCGGCTCGCCGGACACCTTCAACGACGGTGCGCGCACCGCCCTGAAGAACACCGCGGGCCCCTTCCAGCTGAAGAGCGTGAGCAAGGCGAAGGGGACCGTCACCCTCGTCCGCAGCCCCCGCTGGTGGGGAGAGAAGGCCAAGCTGGACAGCCTCGTCTTCCGGGTGGTCGCCCCCAAGGACCGCACCAAGGCGCTCGCCGACGGCACCGTGCACGTCACCGACATCGACGCCGCCACCGCCAACCGCATCGCCCTCGCCCTCCGCGACGGCTCCAACGGCCAGCCGCTCACTCATGGCCCCGGAGCCGCCCTCACCCCCGCCGCCGCCCTGCGCTCCTGGGCCCTGGCGCACGGGTCCGACGAGAAACAGGCGGAGATCGCCCAGGCCGCCCGGGAGGCGAACCGCAAGGCCGTCGTCGCGTACGGGGCGGAGCAGAAGGCCCTGCGTGGCTACGCCGTACGCAAGTCCCTGGAGCCCGCCTACACCCAGCTCGCGCTGAACGGCGAGTCCGGGCCGCTCGCGGACGACCGGGTGCGCCGGGCGGTGGCCCGCGCCCTGGACCGGCAGGAGCTCGCCGAGACCGTACTGAAGCCGCTGGGCCTCCCGGCGAAGCCGCTCGGCAGCCACCTGGCCCTCGCCGGACAGCCCGGATACAAGGACGGCAGCGGGGCGCTCGGCGACCAGAACACCAAGGAGGCCCAGGCCCTGCTGGCCGACGCGGGCTGGACCCAGGGCGGTGCGGCGGAGAAGCCCAAGGACACCAAGGCGGGCAGCGAGGCGGAGAAGAAGGACGCGGAGGAGAAGAAGGAGGGCGCGGAGGAGGAGAAGGAGGGGGCGGAGACGGCCGAGACGGCCGAGAAGTCGGAGAAGGCCGACAAGACCGAGGCGGACGAGAAGAAGGCCGACAGGACCGAGGCCGAGGAGAAGGCGGAGAAGAAGGCCGAGGAGAAGGCCGACAAGGACGCCGAGAAGGCCGACCGGGCCGCCGTCGGCTCCGACGAGAGCGCGGCCTCCCGAGCCGAGGGCCTCTACATCGTCGGCCAGGACGGCAAGCCGGGCGCCGGACCCGCGCGCTCCGCCGCCACCCACGTTCTCGCCCCGTCCCGGGACGCCGCCGCGCAGAGCATCGCCCTGCTCCGCCAGGCCGGTGCCGTGAGCGGGGACAGCGTTGCCGCCAAGGTCGCCGCCCAGGACAAGCAGCCCGGTGGAGCGGCCGGCGCGTACGCCCCCATGGGCACCGCCGCCCCCGCCCCCGCCTCGGTCAAGGGACCGCTCGGCAAGGACGGCAAGACGCTGACCCTGCGCTTCGTGCTCCCCTCCGGGCCCGGATCGCAGTCGCTGCGCGGCGTCGGCGACCGGATCGCGGCGATGCTGGAGAAGATCGGGATCGGCACGGAGATCACCAAGGTCCCCGACGAGAGCTACTTCAAGGACCACATCGCCTCCGGCGACTACGACCTGGCGCTCTACTCCTGGCCCGCCACGGCCTACCCGGCCACCGACGGACGCCCGATCTACGCCAAGCCGGAGCCGGCCACCGACGGTTCGCTCCTCGTCGAGCAGAACTACACCCGGGTCGGCACCGACCACATCGACCAGCTCTTCGACCAGGCGGTCGCCGAGCTCGACGAGAAGGCTTCCCGGGAGCTGATGAAGCAGGCGGACGCCCGGATCTGGGCTGCCGCCGGATCGATTCCGCTCTTCCAGCGCCCGCAGCTCGTCGCGGTGGACAAGAAGCTCTCGAACGTCGGCGCCTTCGGCTTCGCGGCCCCCCGTTACCAGGACATCGGGTTCACGGACCGGCAAGCGGCAGGTTCCCCCGCAGACCGGAAGAAGTAGCAGGTCAGCGGAAGAACCAGCAGGTCAACGGTTTGCGCAAGCTCAGATGCTGCTCAAAAGCCTTGCCCGCCGTCACCACGGCGGGCAAGGTGGTATCCGCCCTGACCCGGGCCGTTCGATCCTCCTCACACCCTCCCCCCACGCGGCTTCCCACCGGCCGCCGTCGCTTCTTGACATGAGCTGAATATCGGCTGAATCACACGGGAAGACCGCTTTCGCGGATCGGCCCGGGAAGCCCGGCACGCACAAGGCCCGTACCATGGGACGAGCCGTGGCGTGCCGCCCGGCGGGCGTACGAGGACTCGAAGACCGACTGAGACGCCTGATCCCACGATCCGAGAGAAGCGCAAGCCACCCATGCCCACGCGCCACGACATCCGTAACGTAGCCATCGTCGCCCACGTCGACCACGGCAAGACCACGCTGGTCGACGCCATGCTCAAGCAGGCCGGAGCGTTCGCCGCCCACGCCGCCGAGCACCTCGACGATCGCATGATGGACTCGAACGACCTGGAGCGTGAGAAGGGCATCACGATCCTCGCCAAGAACACGGCGGTGAAGTACCACCCCAAGGAGGGTGGGGACCCGATCACGATCAACATCATCGACACCCCCGGCCACGCCGACTTCGGTGGTGAGGTCGAGCGCGGCCTGTCGATGGTGGACGCGGTCGTGCTGCTCGTCGACGCGTCCGAGGGCCCGCTCCCGCAGACCCGCTTCGTGCTGCGCAAGGCGCTGACGGCCCGGCTGCCGGTCATCCTCTGCATCAACAAGACGGACCGCCCGGACTCCCGGATCGCCGAGGTCATCGACGAGACGTACGACCTCTTCCTGGACCTGGACGCCGACGAGGACCAGATCGAGTTCCCGATCGTCTACGCCTGCGCCCGTGACGGCGTCGCCTCGCTGACCAAGCCCGAGGACGGCACCGCCCCGCAGGACAGCTCCAACCTGGAGCCTTTCTTCAACACGATCCTCTCCGCCGTCCCGGCCCCGGAGTACGACGACGACGCCCCGCTGCAGGCGCACGTCACCAACCTGGACGCCGACAACTTCCTCGGCCGTATCGCGCTCTGCCGTGTCGAGCAGGGCGAGCTGCGCAAGGGCCAGACCGTCGCGTGGATCAAGCGTGACGGCACGATGTCCAACGTCCGCATCACCGAGCTGCTGATGACCGAGGCGCTCACCCGCAAGCCCGCCGAGAAGGCCGGCCCGGGCGACATCTGTGCCATCGCCGGTATCCCGGACATCATGATCGGCGAGACCCTGGCCGACCCCGAGAACCCGATCGCGCTGCCGCTGATCACGGTCGACGAGCCGGCCATCTCGATGACCATCGGTGCCAACACCTCGCCGCTCGTCGGCAAGGGCGGCAAGGGCCACAAGGTCACCGCCCGACAGATCAAGGACCGTCTGGACCGCGAGCTCGTCGGTAACGTCTCGCTCCGTGTCCTGGAGACCGAGCGACCGGACGCCTGGGAGGTGCAGGGCCGCGGTGAGCTCGCCCTGGCCATCCTCATCGAGACCATGCGCCGCGAGGGCTTCGAGCTGACGGTCGGCAAGCCCCAGGTGGTCACCAAGCAGGTCGACGGCAAGACGCACGAGCCGATCGAGCGCATGACCATCGACTCGCCCGAGGAGCACCTCGGCGCCATCACGCAGCTCATGGCGACCCGTAAGGGCCGCATGGAGACGATGACGAACCACGGTTCGGGCTGGGTCCGCATGGAGTGGATCGTCCCGTCCCGCGGCCTCATCGGCTTCCGTACGGAGTTCCTGACCCAGACCCGCGGTACGGGCATCGCGCACTCCCTGTTCGAGGGCCACGAGCCCTGGTTCGGCGATCTGCGCACCCGTCACAACGGTTCTCTCGTCGCGGACCGCGCGGGCGTCGTGACGCCGTTCGCGATGGTCAACCTCCAGGAGCGCGGTGTCATCTTCACCGAGGCCACCACGGAGGTCTACGAGGGCATGATCATCGGCGAGAACTCGCGCGCCGACGACATGGACGTGAACATCACCAAGGAGAAGAAGCTCACCAACATGCGTGCGGCTTCCGCGGACACCACCGAGAACGTGGTGCCCGCGCGCAAGCTCTCCCTGGAGCAGTCCCTGGAGTTCTGCCGCGACGACGAGTGCATCGAGGTGACCCCGGAGACCGTGCGTATCCGCAAGGTCGTCCTGGACCAGAAGGAGCGCGGCCGCACCGCCTCCCGCGCCAAGCGCTGACGTACCCCTGTACCGGGCGCTGTGACACCGCACGGCGTCCGGGCCGTGAACGGGCTGCTCCCCTGCCGGATGGGGAGTTCCGGTCGAGGCCGGGACCGTGAGCCCCCGAAGTGAACCTCTGTGCGATTGGCTGGTGTCCGGCTTCAGGAGATCGACCTCCGACTATCGGAGACCTGGAGCCGGACACGTACGCAGTACGCCAATGTCGCTCAAGGGGTAGGGGCACGAGATGACCGTCAAGTCCTTCAACCGCGCCATGACCATCGGCTTCCGTACCGTCGCGGCCTCCGCGCTGACCGCCGCCGTCGTGCTGGGCGGCACCGCCGCGACCGCCCAGGCGGCCGCACCGGCCGCCATGACGGCCACCAAGGCCCCTGCGGCTGAAAAGTGGTGCAAGTACAAGGTGACCACCACGGCCGGCATCAACATCCGCAGCGGCCCGGGCACCAACCGCACGATCGTCGGCACGTACTCCCACAACCAGCAGTTCTGGGGCAAGGCCGCCGGCAGCAACGGCCGGCGCCAGGTGGGCGCCGCGCGTTACGTGACGACGCAGTACACCACTCAGGTCACCAGCGTGACCTGTCAGTACAGCTGATAAACCCTCGCCGGAACGGATGGCCGAAAGTTGGCGGCCCGTCAACGCGTATGCGGCCCGGCCGTCGTGGATTCACCGCGACGGCCGGGCCGTTCGTCGTTTATCGCCCCTGTTTCGTGAGAAGTGTCACCGGCATGAGCACGCTCCGGCAGCAACTCCTTTTGGGCGTCCGGCTGCTGCTCCGATGTCCGGATAGCGACCATCGTGCTCCGGAAGTTGCGTTAACAGTCCGTTTCGCGGTCGTCTGTCTAGGATCACTTTGTCCGGATTTCGGGCATCCGGGGGTCGGTGATGTTGTCAAACCGAGACCCTTTAAGTGTGGTTTACGGCTCGGCCGTACTCAATAGTTGGCTCCATTGAGCTCGGGTCAATGGGTCACGCGCTGTGGGGAGCGCCGACTCACGAGCACACTTCGGGGTTACTGCTCATCGCCGTCAGGGGTGTCGGCGACGTACCAGGACCCCTCTTGCAGTGATCAAAAGTGGACTCTTGAGGAGGAGAACCCATGCGTGGTTCCAAGATGGTTGGGTGCGCGATAGTCGTCGCCCTGGCCGCGACCGCTTGTGGCGGTGGCGGTAGCGACGAAGGCGACAAGAGCAAGGCCGGCGGCGGGTTCAGCATGAACATCGCCGAGCCCAAGCGCCTCGTCCCGCAGTCGACCACCGAGTCCGGTGGCTCGCAGGTCCTGTCGGGCCTGTTCACCCCGCTGGTCGACTTCGACGCGAAGAACCAGCCGGTTCTGGCCGCCGCGGAGTCCATCGAGAGCCCGGACAACAAGGTCTGGACCGTCAAGCTCAAGGACGCCACCTGGCACGACGGCAAGCCCGTCACCGCCAAGGACTACGTCGGCGCCTGGAACTGGGGCGCCTACGGCCCCAACGCCGCTGACGGCAACTACTTCTTCGGCACCATCGCGGGCTACGACGAGATGAACCCCGTCGACCCGGACGGCGAAGAGGGTCCGAAGAAGGCCGCCGAGCCGAAGGCCAAGGAGCTCTCGGGCCTCAAGGCCGTCGACGACAAGACCATCGAGATCACCCTCAAGGCTCCGTTCGCCGGCTACAAGTCGGTCCTGGGCTACACGGTCTTCTACCCGATGCCGGCGTCGGCGCTCACCGACATCAAGACGTACGAGGAAGCCCCGATCGGCCAGGGTCCGTTCCAGATGGACGGCAAGTGGAACCACGACAAGTTCGTGAAGGTCAAGGCCTACAAGGACTACAAGCTGGGTGAGAAGCCCAAGGTCGACTCGGTCGAGTTCCGGATCTTCCAGGACCAGAACACCGCGTACAACGACCTGCTCGCCAACAACCTCGACATCGTGGACCAGATCCCGACCGAGGTCATGGGCACCGCCCCGAGCGAGCTCGGTGAGCGCTTCAAGACGTCGACGGCCTCCACCTTCCAGTTCGTGGCCTTCCCGACGTACGACAAGAAGTACAGCGACCCGCGGATCCGCAAGGCCATCTCGATGGCCATCGACCGCGACGAGATCATCAAGGTCGTCTTCCAGGACTCGCAGGCTTCCGCGCGTTCCTTCGTCTCCCCGGTCGTGGGCGGCTACCGCGAGAACACCTGTGGCGAGGCCTGCAAGTTCGACCCGGCCGCTGCCAAGAAGCTCTTCACCGAAGCCGGTGGCGTCGAGGGCAACAAGATCAACATCGGTCACAACGCCGATGGTGGTCACGAGCAGTGGATCAACGCCACGTGTGACCAGCTCAAGAAGAACCTGGGTCTGGAGTGCGTGAGCCAGGCCGTGCCGAAGTTCGCCGAGCTGCTGACGCAGGTCGAGAACAAGAAGTTCTCCGGCATGTTCCGCATGGGCTGGATCATGGACTACCCGTCCATGGAGAACTACCTGGGCCCGCTGTACAGCACCGGTGGTTCCTCGAACTACTACGGCTACAGCAACAAGGACTTCGACCGCCTCCTCCAGGAGGGCCGCGAGGCCAAGACCGAGGCCGAGGCCATCAAGAAGTGGCAGGAGGCCGAGGACGTTCTCGTCAAGGACATGCCGGTCATCCCGCTGCGCTTCGGCAAGAACAACTTCGGTCACTCGACCAACGTGAAGAACGTGGAGATGAACCTGTTCAACCAGGTTGAACTCACCAAGGTTGAGAAGTCCTGACCTGCGTCTCGCACGACGCAGTCAAGAACATTAGGGCCTGACGACGGGGGGCGGACCCAATCCGCCCCCCGTCGTTCCCACGAGGAGGAACCATGGGCCGCTACGTCGCAAGACGGCTGCTCCAGATGCTCCCGGTCATCATCGGGACCACCTTTCTGGTCTTCGCTCTCGTCACCGCCATGGGCGGCGATCCTGTACAGAACCTGTACGGAGAGCGACCTGTCCCGGAGGGCATCAGAGCTGCGCTGACCGCGCAGTACCACTTGGACGACCCCCTGCCGATCCGCTACGGCTACTACCTCGCGGGTCTGGTCCAGGGAGATTTCGGGACGAGCCTCAGTGGCTCCCGTCCCATCAGCGAGATGATCGCCGACGCGTGGCCGGAGACCCTCCGCATCGCCGGTATCGCCTTCGCCTTCGAAATGGTCATCGGTGTCGCAGCCGGTGTCATGGCGGGCATGCGGCGCGGAAAGTTCCTGGACAACCTTGTCCTGCTCTCCACGCTCACCGTCATCGCCATCCCGATCTTCGTCCTCGGGCAGGTCAGCCAGATCTTCCTGGGCGTCAAGGCCGGCATCTTCCCCGTCTCGGGGACCAACGAGGGGTTCTACAGCTACCTTCTGCCCGGCCTGGTGCTCGGTTCTGTCTCGCTCGCCTACATCGCGCGCCTCGCGCGGGCCTCCGTCGCGGAGAACCTGCGCATGGACTACGTGCGTACGGCGAAGGCGAAGGGCCTGTCCCCGTCCCGGATCACCGGGATCCACGTCCTGAGGAACTCGCTGATCCCGGTGGTCACCTACCTCGGCGCGGACCTCGGATCCCTCATGGGCGGAGCCATCGTCACCGAGCGGATCTTCAACATCCCCGGTGTCGGCTACAACCTCTTCAAGGCGATCCAGATCGAGGACGGACCGGCGCTGGTCGGCTTCGTCACTCTGCTCGTCGTCGTCTACGTGGTGATGGCGCTCGTCGTGGACCTGCTCTATGCCGTGCTTGACCCGAGGATTCGCTATGCGTGACGCAACCAAGACCTCCGTCGCCCCGGGGTCCGCCGACGAGGCCACGGCCGAACCGGCAGCTCCGGCCGCTCCCGTACGCGACGCCGCCAAGCCGCGCAGTCTCCTCCAGGACGCGGTGCGCGACCTCGTGCGCAAGCCGCTCTTCCTGGTCTCGTCCGGCATCATCCTGGTGCTGGTCGTCATGGCGGCGTTCCCGACCCTGTTCGCCAGCGCCGACCCGCAACTGTGCGAGCTCGGACGCTCGTTGCAGAAGCCCAGCGCCGACGCCTGGTTCGGTTACGACGCCCGTGGCTGCGACGTCTACGCGCGGACCATCCACGGTGCCCGCACCTCGATCACCGTCGGTGTCCTCGCGACCCTCGGCTCGGCGGTCATCGCCCTGCTCCTGGGCCTGATATCCGGCTTCTACGGCCGGTGGATCGACGCGGTCATCTCCCGCGGCATCGACATCGTGATGGGTATTCCGTTCCTGGTCGGCGCCATCGTGATCCTCAACAGCTTCCGCGACGACGACGGCTTCCGTATCGGCGGCATCTGGGGCGTGCTCACCGCGCTCACGGTGCTCGGCTGGATGAGCATGGCCCGCATCATGCGGTCCACCGCCATGCAGACCAAGCAGTCCGACTACGTCACCGCCGCCCGCTCGCTCGGCGCCTCCACCGGCCGGCTGATGTTCCGCCACGTGCTGCCGAACGCGCTGACCCCGCTGATCGTGCTGGCGACCATCTCGCTCGGCGTGATCATCTCGGCCGAGGCGACGCTCAGCTTCCTCGGTGTCGGCATCCAGGAGCCGACCATCTCCTGGGGCGTCATGATCAACCAGTCCCTGGGGCGGATCCGCGAGTCGCTGCACCCGCTGCTCTTCCCGGCCGGCTTCGTCAGCATCACCGTGCTGGCGTTCATCATGCTCGGCGACGCGGTCCGCGACGCCCTCGACCCCAAGCTGCGCTGAGGGAGGCGTACGTGACCACCATGGAAAAAACCGCGAACGTCCCCGCTCCCCGCAGCGACGAGGACTACCAGGGCCCGCTGCTCGAAGTCCGCGACCTGCACGTCGAGTTCCACACCCGCGAGGGTGTGGCCAAGGCGGTCAACGGTGTCAACTACACCGTCGACGCCGGCGAGACGCTGGCCGTGCTCGGCGAGTCGGGCTCCGGCAAGTCCGTGACCGCCCAGGCGATCATGGGCATCCTGGACATGCCTCCGGGCCGTATCCCGCAGGGAGAGATCCTCTTCCGCGGCCAGGACATGCTCACCATGCCCGAGAACGAGCGCCGCAAGATCCGGGGCCGCAAGGTCGCGATGATCTTCCAGGACGCCCTGTCCTCGCTGAACCCGGTCCTGACCGTCGGCTACCAGCTCGGCGAGATGTTCCGTGCGCACCTGGGCATGTCCAAGAAGGACGCCAAGCTCAAGGCCATCGAGCTGATGGACCGGGTGCGCATCCCGGCGGCGAGGGAGCGGGTCAACGACTACCCGCACCAGTTCTCCGGCGGTATGCGCCAGCGCATCATGATCGCGATGGCGCTCGCCCTGGAGCCCGACCTGATCATCGCGGACGAGCCGACCACCGCGCTCGACGTGACCGTGCAGGCCCAGGTCATGGACCTGCTCGCGGAGCTCCAGCGCGAGTTCAACATGGGCCTCATCCTGATCACCCACGACCTCGGCGTGGTCGCCGACGTCGCGGACAAGATCGCGGTGATGTACGCGGGCCGGATCGTGGAGACCGCGCCGGTGCACGAGCTCTACAGCCGCCCGTCGCACCCCTACACCCGCGGTCTGCTCGACTCGATCCCGCGTCTGGACCAGAAGGGCCAGGAGCTCTACGCGATCAAGGGCCTGCCGCCCAACCTGACGCGTATCCCGGCGGGCTGCGCGTTCAACCCGCGCTGCCCCAAGGCGCAGGACATCTGCGCTACGGACATCCCGCTGCTGCACCCGGTCACCGAGCGCGACGGCACCGACCTGCCGGGCCGCGGAAGCGCGTGCCACTTCTGGAAGGAGACGATCCATGGCTGAGCTCGACAGGGAGTCCGTGGACGCCACCCCTAACGTCACCGAGGTGGAGACGGTCGACGCCGCCACCGTCGAGGAGGCCGTCGCCGCCATCGAGGCGCCGGTCGAGCGGGGCGAGCCGATCCTCCAGGTGCGCAACCTGGTCAAGCACTTCCCGCTGACCCAGGGCATCCTGTTCAAGAAGCAGGTCGGCGCGGTCAAGGCCGTGGACGGGATCTCCTTCGATCTCTTCCAGGGCGAGACGCTCGGCATCGTGGGCGAGTCCGGCTGTGGCAAGTCCACCGTCGCCAAGCTGCTCATGATGCTGGAGAAGGCGACCGCCGGCGAGGTCTTCTACAAGGGCCAGGACATCACCAAGCTGTCCGGCCGGGCGCTGAAGGCGGTGCGGCGCAACATCCAGATGGTGTTCCAGGACCCCTACACCTCGCTGAACCCGCGGATGACGGTCGGCGACATCATCGGGGAGCCGTTCGAGATCCACCCCGAGGTGGCTCCGAAGGGCAGCCGTCGCCAGAAGGTGCAGGACCTGCTGGACGTCGTGGGCCTGAACCCGGAGTACATCAACCGGTACCCGCACCAGTTCTCCGGCGGTCAGCGCCAGCGCATCGGCATCGCCCGCGGCCTCGCGCTCAACCCGGAGATCATCATCTGCGACGAGCCGGTCTCCGCGCTCGACGTGTCGGTGCAGGCGCAGGTCATCAACCTGATGGAGAAGCTCCAGGACGAGTTCAACCTCTCCTACCTCTTCATCGCGCACGACCTCTCCATCGTCCGGCACATCTCGGACCGGGTCGGCGTGATGTACCTCGGCAAGATGGCCGAGATCGGTACGGACGCGCAGATCTACGACCACCCGACGCACCCGTACACCCAGGCGCTGCTCTCCGCGGTGCCGGTGCCGGACCCGTCGGCGCGTGAGGGCCGTGAGCGGATCATCCTCACCGGTGACGTTCCGTCACCGGCGAACCCGCCCTCGGGCTGCCGCTTCCGCACCCGGTGCTGGAAGGCGGAGGAGCGCTGCTCCACGGAGATGCCGCTGCTGGCGATCCCCGAGCGCTTCGTGGCGTCGGGTACCCCGGCCGCGCACGAGTCGGCGTGCCACTTCGCCGAGGAGAAGAACGTCGTTCACGCGGCGTGACCGCTTCCGGTAGCAGTACGTAGCAGTACGTCAGATGCCCGGTCCCCCGGCAAGGGGGCCGGGCATCGTCGCGTCCGGTCGCCCCCGTGCACGTACGGGGTAAGCCAGCATGCGATGCGTGGCGGTATGGGGTGATATGAGGCATTGAGCTACTCGATGACTCTAGGAGGCACTTCATGCGCGGAGCCACACGGGCCAAGTGGGCCGCATGTGCGGTGGCCGTCGCCCTGGCAGCGACGGCCTGCGGCGGCGGAGGCGACGACAGCGGCGGCAGCGGCGCCGACGGGATCGTCAGCTCCTCCTGGGGCGACCCGCAGAACCCGCTGGAGCCCGCGAACACCAACGAGGTGCAGGGCGGCAAGGTCCTCGACATGGTCTTCCGGGGACTCATCCGGTACGACCCGAAGACCGGCGAGGCGCAGAACATGCTTGCCGAGTCCATCGACTCCAGCGACGCCCAGAACTTCACGATCAAGCTGAAGGACGGCTGGACCTTCTCCAACGGCGAGAAGGTCACCGCCAAGTCCTTCGTGGACGCCTGGAACTACGGCGCGGCGCTGAAGAACAACCAGAAGAACGCCTACTTCTTCCAGTACATCGAGGGGTACGACAAGGTCCACCCCGAGTCCGGCTCGGCCTCCGCCGAAACCCTCTCGGGCCTCAAGGTCGTCGACAACCTGACCTTCACCGCCAAGCTCAGCCAGAAGTTCTCGCTCTGGCCCGACACCCTCGGCTACTCCGCCTTCGTACCGCTGCCCAAGGCGTTCTACGACGACCACGACGCCTGGCTCTCCAAGCCCATCGGCAACGGCCCGTACACCATCGAGTCGTACGCCAAGGGCTCCTCGATGAACCTGCGCAAGTGGGACGACTACCCGGGCGACGACAAGGCGAAGAACGGCGGGGTCGACCTCAAGGTCTTCACCGACAACAACACCGCCTACACCTCCCTGACCTCGGGCAACCTCGACCTCGTCGACGACGTGCCCGCCTCCCAGCTCAGGAACGTCGAGCAGGACCTCGGGGACCGGTACATCAACACCCCCGCCGGCATCATCCAGACCCTCTCCTTCCCGTTCTACGACGACGAATGGGACACCGACAACGCCCGCAAGGTCCGCCAGGGCCTCTCCATGGCGATCAACCGGGCGCAGATCACCGACCAGATCTTCCAGAAGACCCGCACCCCCGCATCCGACTGGACCTCCCCGGTCCTCGGCGAGGACGGCGGCTTCAAGGAAGGGCTCTGCGGCAAGGAGTGCACGTACAACAAGGCCGAGGCCAAGAAGCTGATCGACGAGGGCGGCGGCATCCCCGGCGGCCAGCTGAAGATCTCGTACAACGCGGACACCGGCTCCCACAAGGAGTGGGTCGACGCCGTCTGCAACAGCATCAACAACGTCATGGGTAACAACCAGGCCTGCGTCGGCGGCGCGGTCGGCACCTTCGCCGACTTCCGCAACCAGGTCTCCACCCAGAAGATGACGGGCCCCTGGCGCGCGGGCTGGCAGATGGACTACCCGCTGATCCAGAACTTCCTGCAGCCGCTGTACTACACCAACGCCCCGTCCAACGACGGCAAGTGGACCAACCAGGACTTCGACGACCTGGTCGACAAGGCGAACGCCGAGACCGACAAGGCGAAGGCCATCACCACGTTCCAGGACGCGGAGAAGGTCCTCGTCGAGCAGATGCCGTCCATCCCGCTCTGGTACCAGAACGGCAGCGCCGGCTACTCGGAGCGGGTCGACAACGTCGCTCTGAACCCGTTCAGCGTGCCGGTCTACACGGAGATCACGGTCAACTGACCCGTCCGTACGGAGACCACGGCCATGCGACCCCCCTGCACGGAGACCACGGCCACGTGACCCGCTGAGGCCGGGGGCCGGGGCGCCCGACACGCGCTCCGGCCCCAGCCCGTCCGCCCGTCCGCCCGTTCGCCCCGACCCCCGGAGCCCCTCATGGGACGTTATGTGATCCGGCGGCTGCTGCAGATGATCCCCGTCTTCTTCGGCACCACGCTGTTGATCTTCCTCATGGTGAACGTGATGGGCGACCCCATCGCGGGCCTCTGCGGCGACCGCCAGTGCGATCCGGCCACCGCCGCCCAGCTGCGCTCCGAGTTCGGCCTCGACAAGCCGGTCTGGCAGCAATACCTCACCTACATGGGGAACCTCTTCACCGGCGACTTCGGCACCGCGTTCAACGGGCAGAAGGTCACCGAGCTGATGGCCACCGCCTTCCCCATCACGATCCGGCTGACCGTCGTCGCGATCGTCTTCGAGGTCGTCATCGGCATCAGCCTCGGTGTGGTCACCGGCCTGCGGCGCGGCCGCCCCGTCGACACCACGGTCCTCATCCTGACCCTGGTCGTCATCGCCATCCCGACCTTCGTCACCGGTCTGCTGCTGCAGCTCCTGCTCGGCGTCAAGTGGGGCATCATCAAGCCCTCGGTCTCCCCGGACCCCACCATCGACGAACTGCTCGTCCCCGGCCTCGTCCTCGCCTCGGTCTCGCTCGCCTACGTCACCCGGCTCACCCGGGCCTCGATCGCGGAGAACGCCCGCGCCGACTACGTACGCACCGCCGTCGCCAAGGGCCTGCCCCGGCGCCGGGTCGTCGTCCGGCACCTGCTGCGCAACTCGCTGATCCCCGTCGTCACCTTCATCGGCACCGACGTGGGCGCCCTGATGGGCGGAGCCATCGTCACCGAGCGGATCTTCAACATCCACGGGGTCGGCTACCAGCTCTATCAGGGCATCCTGCGCCAGAACTCCCAGACCGTCGTCGGATTCGTCACCATCCTGGTCCTCGTCTTCCTGGCGGCCAACCTGATCGTCGACCTCCTGTACGCCGTACTCGACCCGAGGATCCGCTATGCCTGAGCCGCAGACCCCGGACGAAGCGATCTCCCAGGCGGGCGCCGGCGGCGCGACGGACCTCGCCATGGAGGAGGGCGCCAGCCTGGAGAAGACCCCGGGCGGCCCCGAGGGCACCGGACCGGCCGGCAAGCCGCGCAGCCTCTGGTCTGACGCCTGGCGCGACCTGCGGCGCAACCCGGTCTTCATCATCTCCGCGCTGGTCATCCTCTTCCTGGTGGTCATCTCGATCTGGCCCTCGCTCATCGCGAGCGGCGACCCGCTCCAGGCCAACCTGGACGACGCCCAGAAGGGCTCCGAGCCCGGCCACCCCTTCGGCTTCGACCCGCAGGGCCGCGACGTCTACACCCGGGTCGTCTACGGCACCCGCACCTCGGTGACCGTCGGCGTCTGCGCCACCCTCGGCGTCGCCCTGCTCGGCAGTGTCCTCGGAGGCCTCGCGGGCTTCTTCGGCGGCTGGTGGGACTCGATCCTCTCCCGCGTCACCGACGTCTTCTTCGGCATCCCCGTCATCCTCGGCGGCCTGGTCTTCCTCTCCGTCGTCACCAGCTCCACCGTCTGGCCCGTCGTCGGTTTCATCATCCTGCTCGGCTGGCCGCAGATCGCCCGTATCGCCCGTGGTTCGGTGATCACCGCCAAGCAGAACGACTACGTCCAGGCGGCCCGCGCGCTCGGCGCCTCCAACTCCCGGATGCTGCTGCGTCACATCACCCCGAACGCCATCGCCCCCGTCATCGTCGTGGCGACCATCGCGCTCGGCACGTACATCTCGCTGGAGGCGACCCTCTCCTACCTCGGGGTCGGCCTGAAGGACCCGGCCGTCTCGTGGGGCATCGACATCTCCGCGGCCTCCAACTACATCCGCAACGCCCCGCACATGCTGCTCTGGCCCGCCGGAGCACTGGCGGTCACCGTGCTCGCCTTCATCATGCTCGGCGACGCGGTACGCGACGCCCTCGACCCCAAGCTGCGCTGAGGAGCCGGTTGCCATGTTGCTCGAAGTGCGCGATCTGCACGTGGAGTTCCACACCCGCGAGGGGGTGGCCAAGGCCGTCAACGGGGTCAACTACTCGGTGGCCGAGGGCGAGACGCTCGCCGTCCTCGGCGAGTCCGGCTCCGGCAAGTCCGTCACCGCGCAGGCGGTCATGGGCATCCTCGACATGCCGCCCGGGAAGATCACCGGCGGCGAGATCCTCTTCAAGGGCCAGGACCTGCTGAAGCTCAAGCCGGAGGAGCGGAGGAAGATCCGCGGCCAGGAGATGGCCATGATCTTCCAGGACGCGCTGTCGTCCCTGAACCCGGTCCTCACCGTCGGCCAGCAGCTCGGCGAGATGTTCGTCGTCCACCGCGGCATGTCCCGCAAGGACGCACGGGCCAGGTCGGTCGAGCTGATGGACCGGGTCCGCATCCCCGCCGCCAAGGAGCGGGTCGGCAACTACCCCCACCAGTTCTCCGGCGGTATGCGCCAGCGCATCATGATCGCCATGGCGATGGCCCTGGAACCGTCCCTGATCATCGCCGACGAGCCCACCACCGCCCTCGACGTCACCGTCCAGGCCCAGGTCATGGACCTGCTCGCCGAACTCCAGCGCGAGCTGAACATGGGGCTCATCCTGATCACCCACGACCTCGGCGTCGTCGCGGACGTGGCCGACAAGATCGCGGTGATGTACGCGGGCCGGATCGTGGAGACCGCCCCCGTCCACGAGATCTACAAGGCGCCCGCCCACCCGTACACCAGGGGCCTCCTCCAGTCGATCCCGCGCCTGGACCAGAAGGGGCAGGAGCTCTACGCGATCAAGGGCCTGCCGCCCAACCTGCTGCACATCCCGCCCGGCTGCGCGTTCAACCCCCGCTGCCCGATGGCGCAGGACGTGTGCCGCACCGATGTGCCGCCGCTCTACGAGGTGGACGAGCAGCGCCGGAGCGCCTGCCACTTCTGGAAGGAGACGCTCGATGCACGCTGACCGCGAGGGGACCGAAGGGGGCGCTGCGGGTTCCACCCTGCTGTCCAAGGCGCGGGAAGGCGGCAGGCCGTACGCCGAGGGCGAGCCGATCCTGGAGGTCCGCGACCTCGCCAAGCACTACCCGCTGACCCAGGGCATCCTCTTCAAGCGGCAGATCGGCGCGGTCCGGGCGGTCGACGGCGTCGACTTCGACCTCCACGCGGGCGAGACGCTCGGCATCGTGGGGGAGTCCGGCTGCGGCAAGTCGACCGTCGCGCGGATGCTCGTCCACCTGGAGCGGCCCACCGCCGGCGCCATCCGCTACAAGGGCGAGGACATCTCCAAGCTCTCCGGCCGGGCGCTGAAGGCGGTGCGGCGCAACATCCAGATGGTGTTCCAGGACCCGTACACCTCGCTCAACCCGCGGATGACGGTCGGCGACATCATCGGGGAGCCGTACGAGATCCACCCCGAGGTCGCCCCCAAGGGCAGCCGCCGGCAGCGGGTGCAGGACCTGCTGGACGTCGTCGGGCTCAACCCGGAGTACATCAACCGCTATCCGCACCAGTTCTCCGGCGGTCAGCGCCAGCGCATCGGCATCGCCCGCGGCCTCGCCCTCAACCCGGAGATCATCGTCGCCGACGAACCGGTCTCCGCGCTCGACGTCTCCGTACAGGCCCAGGTCGTCAACCTGCTGGACCGGCTCCAGGCGGAGTTCAGCCTCAGCTTCGTCTTCATCGCGCACGACCTCTCCATCGTCCGGCACATCTCCGACCGGGTCGGCGTGATGTACCTCGGCCGGATCGTGGAGATCGGTTCCGACGCGGAGATCTACGACCACCCCACCCACCCGTACACACAGGCGCTGCTCTCCGCCGTCCCCGTGCCCGACCCGATGGCCCGCGAGCACCGGGAGCGGATCATCCTCCACGGCGATGTGCCCTCGCCCGCGAACATCCCCTCGGGCTGCCGGTTCCGCACCCGCTGCTGGAAGGCGCAGGAGCGCTGCGAGCTGGAGGTGCCGCTGCTGGCCGTCCCGGCGGAGTTCCGTCTGGTCGACACCCCGGCCCGGCACGACTCGGCGTGCCACTTCGCGGAGGAGAAGCGTGTGGTGCCGCTGGAGGGGGAGCTGGAGACCCCGGGGCGTACGCCGGGGCCGGACGTGGAGGCGCCGGGTACGACGACGCGTGGCCGGCCGGTGGAGGACGTGGGGGAGCCGGGGGAGCCGGACGGTGAAACACCGTGAGGTAACACCGTAAATCGGCATCGGATTCGTTAACAAGCAGGCAACTTCACCGTCGCCACACCGATATACGAACGTTCCATGCTGAACAGCGTACGGCCGTGCGGGTGCCGTGGACCGGCCGGAGCGTCGTCTTGTCGCTCCGGCCGGTTGCCTGTTCAGGCGCCGGACAGCCCCAGCGACCGCTTGAGGAAGTCCACCTGGAGCAGCAGCAGGTTCTCCGCGACCTGCTCCTGAGGCGTCATGTGCGTCACCCCGCTCAGCGGCAGCACCTCGTGCGGCCGCCCGGCCGCCAGCAGCGCCGAGGAGAGCCGCAGCGCGTGCGCGACCACCACGTTGTCGTCCGCGAGCCCGTGGACGATCATCATGGGCCGCGCCTGCTCGGCCGCGTGGGAGAGCCCGTCGTCGGTCATCAGGGCGTTGTACGCGTACACCTCGGGCTGCGCGGCCGGGTCGCCGAGATAGCGCTCGGTGTAGTGGGTGTCGTAGAGCCGCCAGTCCGTCACCGGGGCGCCCACCACCGCCGCGTGGAAGACGTCCGGGCGGCGCAGCACCGCGAGGCCGGAGAGGTAACCCCCGTACGACCAGCCCCGGATGGCGACCCGGTCCAGATCCAGCGGGAACCGCTCGGAGAGCGCGTGCAGGGCTTCGATCTGGTCATCCAGGGTGAGGACGAAATCGTCCCGTACGGCCTTCTCCCAGGCGGGCGAGCGGCCCGGCGCGCCGCGTCCGTCCGCCACGATCACCGCGAACCCCTGGTCCGCGAACCACTGCGAGGTGAGGTACGCGTTGTGGGCGGCGACGACCCGGCGGCCGTGCGGCCCGCCGTACGGATCCATCAGTACCGGAAGCGGACCGTCCGACTCCTGGTAGTCCGACGGAAGCAGCACGGCGCACGGAATCCGCCGTGCGCCCCCCTCGGTGAGAGTGACCCGTGCCGAGACCACCGGCTCCTGGGAGTGGTTCGCGATCCGGACCAGCCGCTTGCCGTCCCGGACGACCCAGGCGGCCGATCCCGGCTCGTCCGGGGTGGCCGAGACCAGCACGGTCAGATCGCCCGAGCGGACCGCGGAGTGCACACCCACCCCTTCGGAAATCCGCTCGATTCCCAGCTCGTTGACCCGGTACACATGGCTCTCGCCGGTCTCCGGAGCCGCCGCCTCCTCGCCCGCGACGGCGGAGACGAGAATGTCCGACTCCCCGATGTCCAGCACCGCCTGGATGTGCAACTGCGCCCCGGTCAACGGCCGGTCACCGACGGCCAGCACCCGCGCGCCGCCCTCGTCCGCGATCCGCACGAGCCGACCGTCCGGCGCCCACGCGGGCACCCCGCCGAACAGATCCAGCCACACCGGGTCCTCGTCCACATGGACGATCCGGGTCTCACCGGACGCCGGGTCCACCGCCAGATACCGCTGACTGCGCTGGTCACGGGCCTGCACGAGCAGCAGCGGGGCACCCGCGGAGGACCAGTGGACCTGGGCCAGGTACGGGAACGCCGCCCGGTCCCAGACCACCTCCGTACGGGCCTCCTCCAGGTCCATCACGAAGAGCCGCACCTCGGCGTTGGGCGTCCCCGCCGCCGGGTAGGCGACCTCGGCCGGCTTGCGGTCCGGGTGCGCGGGATCGGCGATCCACCACCGCTGTACGGGGCTGTCGTCGGCCCGCGCGACCAGGAGCCGGTCCGAATCGGGCGACCACCAGAAGCCCCGGAAGCGCTGCATCTCCTCGGCCGCTACGAACTCGGCCAGACCGTAGGTGACATGGGCGTCCTCGGGCTCCGCCAGCGCCCGGTCACCGTCGCCCTCGGCGCCCACGACCCGCAGCGCGCCCTTGGAGACGTACGCGATGCGGCGCCCGTCGGGGGAGGGCCGCGGGTCGATCACCGGGCCCGGCACCGGCAGCGCCCGCGCCGTACCGGCCCGCAGTTCGGCCACGTACACCTTTCCGGACAGGGCGAACACGGCCAGCTCGGCCGCCGTGTCCACCGCGTAGGACACAATTCCGGCCGACCCCTCCCGGGTCCGCTCGCGCCGCGCCCGCTCCTGCGGCGACAGCCGCTCCGCCGAACCCCCCAGCAGCGCCTCGGGATCGGCGACGAGACGCTCCTGTCCGGAGGCCGGGTCGAGCACCCACAGGCGGTTGGTCCGGTCGGTGCCCGAAGTGGAGCGCAGGAAGATCACTCGCGTCTCGTCCGGTGAGACGGTGAAGGCGCGCGGTGCGCCGAGAGTGAACCGCTGGGTCCGTGCGTGCTGGCGGGGAAAGGACAGCTTCGGTGAGGTCATGGCCTCGAACTTAGCCTCGCGCGGCGGTCCGTGCGCCCCTCGTGCTGCTGTGCCCCGATCAATGCGTTGGCACGGATAGTTATGATCCGTAGCGCTCGGTGGGTAAGAACCCATCGGCTCTGTGTATCCCCGTGTCCCCGTCCCGAACCGTACTCATGGAGGTGAACCGCCGTGGCGCTCTCGATTTCGGCGGTGGTGCTGCTGGCGATCATCGTCTTCCTGCTGATCCGGAAATCCGGACTGAAGGGCGGACACGCGGTGGTCTGCATGCTGCTGGGGTTCTACATCGCGAGTTCGTCGGTCGCGCCGACCATCTCGGACCTGACGTCCAACGTGGCGGGGATGATCGGAAGCATCAAGTTCTGACCGTGTGCAATCGCCTTCCGACCGCGTGTACCCGCTTTCCGGCCGGGTACGCCCGCGGTTGACGCCGTAGGCGGGGAGCGGGGGACACCGGGGGCCGCCGGGCTCGTAGGGTGGTCCCCATGAAGGACCTCCCCGCCCGCCGTCTGCTGCTGGTGCACGCGCACCCGGACGACGAGTCGATCAACAACGGCGCCACCATGGCCAGGTATGCGGCCGAGGGCGCCCACGTCACGCTGGTGACGTGCACGCTCGGCGAGGAGGGCGAGGTCATCCCGCCCGCCCTCGCCCGGCTCGCCGCCGACCGGGACGACGTCCTCGGCCCGCACCGCACCGGCGAACTCGCCGCGGCGATGAAGGAGCTCGGCGTCACCGACCACCGCTTCCTCGGCGGCGCGGGCCGGTTCCGGGACTCCGGGATGATGGGCACCGAACAGAACGAGCGCCCCGGCGCCTTCTGGGCCGCCCCGGTGGACGAGGCCGCCGCCCCCCTCGTGGAGGTGATCCGGGAGGTCCGCCCCCAGGTCCTGGTCACCTACGACCCCGACGGCGGCTACGGCCACCCCGACCACATCCAGGCCCACCGGGTCGCGATGCGCGCCGCCGACCTGGCCGCCGACCCGGCGTACGGCACCGGCGCCCCGCACGCCATCGCCAAGGTCTACTGGAACCGGGTGGAGCGGGCCGTGGCCGAGGCCGCCTTCGACCGCCTCCGCACGACGGCCCCCGACGCCTTCCCGGGCATCGCGGCGGTGGACGACGTCCCCGGCGTGGTCGACGGCGACGAGATCACCGCGGAGATCGACGGATCGGCGTACGCCGGGGCGAAGGCGGCGGCGATGCGCGCCCATGCGACCCAGATCGCGCTGGACGGGCCCTTCTTCGCCCTCTCCAACGACTTGGGCCAGCCGCTGCTGACGACGGAGTACTACCAGCTGGTGCGCGGCGTCGCGGGGGCCGGCGGGGGAGCGCGGGAGGACGACCTGTTCGCGGGTCTCCCGGAGGCTGAGGGTCTCCAAGAGGCTGTACGGGGTGTGGCTTCCGGTTCCGCTTCGGGCACCGGGCCGGGTTCCGTTTCCGGAGCCCGCCCGGGTTCCGCATGGGGGGAGGGCGCATGAGCGGGAACCCCGGCAAGGGCCGCGACCGCGCCCGCGCACCGCGCTCCGACGCACCGCGCAGCAGCGCACCACGATCCAACGCGCCGCCCAGGGTGCCCGAAGGCACCGGCTTCACCGCCCGCCCGAACCCGGCCCGGATCGCGGGCTACTTCGGGCTCGCGGTGCTCGGGGCCCTCGTCGCGCTCGCCGGGACACTTGTCCAAGCGGCCTGGTTCCCGGGCGGGTTGATCATCGCCCTGGCGGGCTCGGCGGGCCTCTTCTACGGCGGCCGCATCCTGGCCGGGACCCAGATCGGCGCGCTCGCCCCGGCGGTCGGCTGGTTCGTCACGGTGTTCGTCCTGTTGTCCGGCCGGCCGGAAGGCGACTACGTCTTCGGCGACGAACTCGGCCTGGTGCTCTTCATGCTCGGCGGGACAGCCGTCGCTGTGATGTGCGCCACCACCTCCAAAGTGCCGCAATCAGCCACCCGTAGTGGCCGGTCCGGTATCTGAAGTGCTAAGTCCGTGCCCGGAATGCCCCCCACAGGTGTGATGCCGAGGTGGAGGTTTCCCCCGGTCGCGGAGTGTCCGACGGCGGCGGCCAGTATGGTGGTGCGCGCGCCGAGCCGTCCCCTGGCCTGCGGCATGGGGGAAGTACGGGCGGCGGAGCCAATCGGGAGAACCTGCTTTGAGTCGTGAAACTGACAGTTCGTCCTCCGGGCCTCAGGGGCGCGGTGGAGCCGCGTACCCATCGGGTACGCCGCCGTACGGATCCCGCCAGTATCCGTCGCCGGCCGGCTCGGACGAGACCCCGGAATCCGTCGATCCGCCCCGGCCCGAAGAGCCGAAGACCGAGACGACGCTGACGACGCGTATCCGGATCAACATCCCCGGGTCGCGTCCCATCCCGCCGGTCGTGATGCGTACGCCGATGGCCGAGAGCGACATCGCCGCCGGGCGCCCCGACGCGGAGCGCACCGGCAGCACGCCGCGCCCCGGCACGCCACCGCCCGCGCCCTCGGGCCTGGCAGGCGGCGCGCCGGGCGGAACCGGCACGTCCGGCGGACCGGCCTCTTCCCCCTCGCAGGCCCGGGACGGCGGCGGGTTCGCCGACCCGTCCCCGGCCGACGAACCGTCCAGGGCGAAGAGCGGCAGCGACTGGTTCGCCCCGCGCAAGAACGCGGCACCCGCACCGGGTTCCGGTACGGGCGGTGCGCCCGGTTCCGGTGGTGCGCCTGGTACGGGTTCCGGTGGCCCGGGTCCGCTCGGCGCGGGCGCTCCTGGCGCGGGCCCCGGCCCCGGCACGTCGGGCCCGCACGGTGCGCCCGACGACGCCGGCCGGCCCCGCCCCGACCTGCCGTACTTCTCGGACGCCGCTCCGGGGCCCGGCGCCCCCGGCTCCGGCAGCGCCCTGGACGCCTACAGCACGGAGCCCCCCGGCGCGGGCCCGCGCTCCACCCCCGACCCCGGGGTCCGCACGCCCGGCCCGGCCGGCCCCACCACGGGCCCGGCCACCGGCACCTCGTCGCTGACCCCCAACCTCGACGGCGTCCCGGGCCTCGGCGGCCCCGGCCCGATGGTCCCGGGCACCGGCGGCGTACCGCCCCGGCTCTCCGACGACACCGCGATCCTGACGCCGCAGTCCCCGGGGCCCGAGTCCGGCCACGTCTCGGGCTCCACGCTGACCTCCGGCATCCCCGTGGTGCCCAGCGAGCCCCGCTCGACGTTCCCGGGCAGGCCGGACGTGACCGGCGGCCCCGGGGGCTTCAGCGGCCCCGGCGGCCCCGGCGGCCCTGGCGGCCCCGGTGGCCCCGGTGGCCCCGGCGGCCCCGGTGGCCCCGGTGGCCCCTTCCCGGGCGGCCCCGGCGCCACGGGCGTGCCCGCGCCCGGCACCGAAGCCGCCCGCCCGGCACCGAAGCCCGCTCCGGCCCCCGCTCCCGCGAAGAAGGGCCGCTCCAAGCTGGCCCTCCTCGGCGTGGCCGCGATCGTGCTGCTCGGCATCGCCTACGGCGCCGGACTCCTGCTGAACCACTCCGAGGTCCCCAAGGGCACCACGGTGCTCGGCGTCGACATCGGCGGAGGCACGAAGGAGGAGGCGGTCGTCAAGCTGGACGCCGCCCTCGGCGAGCGCTCCCAGGCGCCGCTGACGCTCTCCGTGGACGGCAAGGAGCAGAAGCTGGACCCGGAAAAGGCCGGTCTCACCCTGGACAGCCAGGAGACCGTGCGCGGTGCCGCGGGCAGCGACTACAACCCGGTCTCGGTGATCGGCTCGCTCTTCGGCGGGGCGCGCACCGCCGACCCGGTGATCCCGGTCGACGAGGAGAAGCTCGGCGTCGCACTGACCGACCTGGCGGGCGTCGCCGGCTCGGCCCAGGACGGCACGATCCGCTTCGAGCCGAACAAGGCGATCGCGGTGCCGGGCAAGCCCGGCAAGACCCTGGACGTCGGCCAGTCGCTGATCTCCGTCCGCGACGCCTACCGCGCCCAGGTCCAGACCGGACAGGCTCGGGTGGTCGAACTGCCCGTCGCCACCAGGGAGCCCACCATCACCCAGGCCGAACTGACCCGGGCGATGAAGGAGTTCGCCGAGCCCGCGATGTCCGACCTGATCACCATCAAGGCGGGCCCGAAGCAGATCCAGTTCGGCCCGGCGCGGTCGCTCCCGCAGATCCTGTCCATGAAGGCCGTCGACGGCCGGCTGGTCGACGTCTACGACAAGAAGGCGATCGACACCCTCCTGGACGGCGTCTTCGACGGCGTCATGGCGGTCAAGGCCGACGGCAAGGAACACCAGGTCGGCCCGGACGACGTGGCGCAGGCCATGAAGACGGCCCTGGCCGGGAAGACCCCGGCGGAACGCACGGTCACCATCGACCTGACCGGCGAGGGCTGAGCCGCCCGCCCGCCCGCCTCGCAGCCCCCACCCGGACCCCCCGGGCGGGGGCTGCGCCCGTTTCCGACGCCTCTTCCCCCGGCCGCTCGGAAATACTACAGCTGAGTGATATCATGCAGGGATGATGTTCTGGATGGCCGGAGAGTGAACACAGTTCAAGATCATCGCTGTGGAGCCGGCGGGGAGTTGGTCACATGACCTGCGTCAGCATGACCGGGACACGCTCGTCCAGGTCACAGCCGCCATCAATCTCCTCCAGGTCGAAGGGCCTGCCCTCGGCCGGCCGCTCGTCGATCGCATCACGGGATCGACTCTCTCGAACCTCAAGGAACTGCGGCCCGGTTCATCGGGCTCCGGCGAGGTGCGGATTCTGTTCGTGTTCGACCCTGCGCGCAACGCGGTAATCCTGGTGGGCGGCGACAAATCCGGCAGTTGGTCCGGGTGGTACCGGACGGCGATCAAGGCGGCGGAAGACGCCTACGAGGCGTACAGGGACGAGAGGGAATGAGGAGCCATGGGTGCTGGGCCAAAGGCGGCCGACGCCGTCGACTGGGACGATCTCAAGGGTGAATTCGACTTCTCCGCCGATGAGACCGCTGAGGTCGAGCGGCGCACCGCCCTGCTGCTGTCCGAGGTGAGGGCGCACCGGCTCGCCGAGGTACGCAAACGCCAGCAGATGACGCAAGCGGCAGTGGCAAAGGTTCTCGGTGTCACTCAAGGGCGCGTGTCGGCCATAGAGAAGGGCGCGATCAACCGCTCCGAGGTCGAGACGCTGGCCGCGTACGTCGCCGCTCTGGGGGGACAGTTGAAACTTGTGGCCGACTTCGGAGACGAAACCCTCGTCCTGGGGTGACCTGACTCGTCCCGTGGGTCTGCCCCGCCGAGCGGCGCCCCGCCCCCGCCGGGCCGATGATGGAAGTCAGGACGGGGAACGTCGAAGGCTGGGCAGGGCCGGATCATGGCCGTGTGGCATGTGCGGGACCTCGTGTCCGAGGATCTTGAAGGCGTCGTGCGCCTCGACGGGGAGAGTCGTACCAGCGGGGAGCCCGCCGTCTTCCGGCTCTCCGAAGTGGTCGCCGCGCTCCAGGGGGCGAATCACGGCGTCGTCGCCGTGGCCGACGGGCATCTCGTGGGGGCCGCCGTGGGGCGGGTGGACGGGGACCGGGCCTGGGTGCTGCGGGTGGCCCCGCATCCGGCCTGGCGCAATCTCGGGCTCGGCACCGCGCTGCTCTCCGCGCTGGAGCAGCGGATGCGGGCGGCGGGGGCGGTGCTGGTCGCGGCGGTGCTGCCGGAGGACGAGACGGGGGCCGCCGCGCTCGTGAACTCCGGGTTCCGCGGGCACCGCGGGCTGACCTACTACGAGAAGGTCCAGTCCGTGACCGCCGAGGGGTCCGCCGTACTCGCCTCGCTCGGCGCGACCGTGCCGCCGGCCGGGCTCTGGGAGCGGCTCGCCGGGATGGCGGAGGCGAAACAGCTCGTGGAGCGGCGGCTCGTCCTGCCGCTGGCCAATCCCGAGGCCGCCGACGAGCACGGTGTCGAACCGCCGCGGGCCGTCGTCCTGTTCGGCCCGCCGGGCACCGGCAAGAGCACCTTCGCCCAGGCCGTCTTCGAGCGCACCCTGGACACCGGAACCCGCGCGTACCCCACCACCGAGGACTTCCTGCGCACCATCAGCCGCACCCGTCCCACCGTCACCACCGAGATGGCGCTGGAGTTCGCCGATCACACCATCCGGTACGGGAGGACCTGAGGGCCCCCGCACGACAGCGGAGCGGGGCCCGGCGCTCAACAGCAGCCGGACCCCGCTCCCGTACAAGTCCCGTATTACGGGAAGTTGACCACCTGGGACGGGATCGTGTCCGGGCCCGAGGTGGGGGATCCCACGTCGTTGATCACGTGCTCGTACTGGCCGTTGCCGCCCAGGGAGACCACGATCAGGCTGTGGAACTTCACGCCGGGCTTCACCGGTGCCTTGAAGCCGTGTTCCTGGATGATCGTCGGGTCGACGTTGTAGTAGCAGTAGCTGCCCATGCCCCAGCCCTCGTGCTGCTCGACCGAATCGTCGACCCGGTAGGCCGCGTAGCCCTTGGTGTCGCCGTTCTGGATCGCCGCCTGGTTGGGTGCGTCGTACGCCTTCTCGTTCTGGAAGAAGATCGTCCGGCCGCGCTCGCCGTACCACTCCACGTCGTACTTGTTGAAGTGCTCCACGAACAGCCCGGTCGCCAGGACGTCGTCGCCGTTGACGCGGACGCCGTAGTCGGCCCGGTTGGTCTCCCAGCCCCAGCCCTCACCGTGGTCGGCGCGCCACACCCAGGTGTGGTCGATGATCGTGTCGTCGCTGTTCACCACGATGCTGGTGGTCGCCTTGCCGGGGCCCGCGCCACCGATCCGGACGAACACGTCCTGCAGGGAGGTGGGGTTGGCCGAGTGGTCCGCCGAGGCGTTCTCGGGGCCGACCTCGATCAGCGTCTCGGAGTTCACCGGACCCGCGTCGACCAGGAGGCCGGCGAGCTTGACGCCGTCCACGTCACCGACCTTGATCGCGGTCACCCCGTTGTCCGGGATGATCGTCGCGAGGCCGATGCCGAGGGCCACCGTGTCGGGGCGGTCGATGTTGATCGTCTCGTCGATGTGGTAGACGCCGGGCGTGAAGAGGAGGTGCAGACCCTGCTCGACGGCCGCGTTGATGGTGGCCGCGTCCGCCCCCTCCTTCACGACGTAGAACTGGTCCAGCGGGATCGACTCGCCCGCCGGTGTGCCGTTGGCCCAGGACGTGCCGCGGGCGTTCTCGCGCTTCTCCGGGACGAAGACCTTGTAGTCGGCACCGTCGAGGTAGAGGAACGGCTTCTCGCGCGAGACGGGGGTCGTGTCGAGCGTGGTGTACGGCGGCTCCGGGAAGCTGTTGGCCGGTGCGCCCTCGACGCCCGAGAACGTCATGTTCCAGACGCCGTTGCCCCAGCCGCCCACCGAGCTGTCGCGGGTGTACCACTGCTGCTGGGAGTACGGGCCGACCTGGCCGTCGATCTTGCTGTCCGCGATGTAGCCGCCGCTGGCCCAGCCGTATCCGTCGGGCGCGAGGTTGAGCCCGCCCTTGACGTGCATCCGGCGGAAGGGCGCGGCCTGGGAGACCGCCCAGCGGTTGGTGCCGCTCACCGGGTTGAGCGTCAGGTTCTCCGCCGAACGCCAGAAGTTCTGCGTGGCGTTCCCGTCGAACCAGCCCGCGTCGACGGTCACGTCACCGTTGAACGTGGTGTCGTTCGGGTTGAGCCCGAGGCCCGCGATCGAGGTGTAGAACCCGATCTGCGCGTTGATGTTGTCGTACGTGCCCGGCTTGAACATCAGCGCGTAGCGGTCGAGGCCGAACTGCGCGGACTCCTGCTTCTTGAAGATCTCGTCGACCTTGCCCTGGATGTCGGGCGTGGAGGGATCGAAGACATGGACGTTCGGTCCGAGGTCACCGCCGCCGGGGACGGCCTGGACCGGCTGGGACTCTTCGCCGAACGCTGTCTGGGCGGTGGGGACGGCCATGAGCAGCGATACGGCGAGCGCGGCGAATCCGAGGGCCTTGGACCGGCGGTGCCTGCGCGGTGCGGAGCGTGGTGCGGTGGGGGGAGCATGCATGAAGGTACGTCTCCTGGGTCGTGGTACGTGTGCACGACGGACGGGCGGGAGAGCGCCCGTGGGGAGAAGCGAGAGAGCGCTCTCTCGTTACGGTGATGTTTCCCCGATGGGCCTGTACGCGTCAAGAGTTGTGCGTGATGTGTCTCGTGGGAGGGGCCGGATCGCAACAACTGGCTTCAGCGGTGCGGCGATTGACCGATTTCGTGTCCAGTTGCGGGCGCCGGCCGGCTTCAGAGGCTGATGTCCCGACCGGGAGGCGTGGCGGTGTGCCGCTGCCGGGGCCGGACGAGCGGGCGTGCGGCGCAGGGGGGACCATGGGGCCATGAGCTCGCCCGCCGGTCCGCAGCGCCCGCCCCGTGACGAGCGCCCGCCCCGTGACGTCGGCCGGCAGATCAAGGTCTGGTTCCGCTTCGTGCCGCGTGAGGACTGGCTGCCGTACGACACCGAGGGGTTGTGGGCGACCCGGCTGAGCGCCGACACCGCCCGGGTCGACAACGTGCCCTTCCTCCAGGACGGCGTCGCCGAGGGCGAGACCGTACGGTTCACGACGGACGCGGACGGCGTGCACTGGTCCACCGGGCGGGTGGCCGATTCGGGGAACTGCACCGTCCGGGTGCTCTCCGTGCCGGACGGCCCCCTCGGGCGGGACGCCCACGCCGTGCACGAGCGGTTCGCGCCCTTCGGGCTGGGCGGCGAGGTCTTCAGCGCGGACTTTCCGCTGGTCGCCTTCACCGTGCCGGGCGGGGCGGACCTCCGGGGCATCAAGGCGCTGCTCGCCCGTGGCCGGGACGAGGGGTGGTGGCACTTCGAGGTCTCGTGCGCCACGGATGCGTGGCGGGCGGCGTGAGGCGTGGCGTCCGGGCGTAACGCGCGGGACCGATGGGGGCCGAGCGTGGACCGAGGGGGAGCAGGCCGGGCCCCGGTCGCTGATCCGGCCCGCTCCAAGAGCCTGCGGTTACGGTTACGGGGTCGCGGGCCCCGTCTCCGTCCCCGCCTCCCCGATCCTCCGGATCACCCGGGCCGGATTCCCCACCGCGACCACATTCGCCGGCAGGTCCTTCGTGACCACCGCCCCCGCGCCCACCACCGTGTTCTCCCCGATGCTCACCCCCGGGCAGACGATCACCCCGCCGCCCAGCCACACGTTGTCCCCGATCGTGATCGGCTGCGCGGCCTCCCACTTGGCGCGGCGAGGCTCCGGGTCGATGGGGTGGGTCGGGGTGAGGAGCTGGACGTTCGGGCCCATCTGGACGTCGGCGCCGATCGTGATGCGGGCGACGTCCAGGAACACCGCCCCGAAGTTGACGAACGTGCGCGGGCCCACGGTGATCCGGTGCCCGTAGTCCACCCGCAGCGGCGGGCGGATCTCGGTGCCCTCGCCCACCTCGCCCAGCAGCTCGGCCAGTGCCGTGCGGCGGGCCTCGGGGTCAGCGGCCGACGTGGCGTTGAAGGTCTCGTTCAGGAGCGCCGAGCGCAGGGCGTCCGCCGCGATCTCCGGGTCGTCGGCGAGGTAGAGCTCGCCCGCGAGCATGGCCTCCCGCTGACTGCTCCCCCTCTTCCCCGGGCCCGTCGTGGGGGCGTCCTGCGAGCGGGTGGCCGGGCTGTCCTGGCTGGTCACGAGGTCGTCGTCTCCTTCGATTCCGTCGAACGGGGTGATCCTTCCTCATGCAGTCTGCCTGCCGCTTCCCGCCCACGTCCCACCCGCAGCCCCGGCGCCAGGGCCACCGTCACCGCCAGCGAGAGCGCCGCGACCGCCGCCATCCCGGTCGCGGGTGAGGTCAGCTGGGCGACGGAGCCGGCGACGGCCGCGCCCACGCCCTGCATCGCGAGCATCCCCGAGGAGCTCAGCCCCAGGGCGTGACCGCTCAGCTCCTGCGGGGTCAGGGCCATCAGCCGTTCCTGGAGCAGCAGGCTCGCGCTGAAGCCGACGCTCGCCAGGACCACCGCCACCACCGCCACGGGCAGCCCGGGGTTCAGGGCGAACACCAGGTACGGGGCGGCCAGCAGCAGCCGCAGCGGACTGCCGAGCCGGGCGCGCCACCGCCCCGGCACGAACCGGCCGACCAGCGCGTCCCCGGTCAGCATCCCCAGGGCCCCGCAGGCGAAGAGGAGCCCGGCGTGCCCGGGCGCGTAGGCGATGTACAGGGACTCGCACCCCACCACCAGCCCGTTGGGCACCCACAGGGCGAGGTAGACGGAGCGGCGGGGCGCGGACGACCACAGCAGCGCGTTGGTCCGCCAGGTCTCCCCGACCGAGGCCCGGCCGGTGGAGCGGGGCGGCCGGGCGGTGAGGCCGAAGCGGGCGAGGGCGGCCGCGACGACGTACAGGGCCGCGCCGACCAGCAGGGTGCCGCGCGCCGAGAGAGCGGTCACCAGCACCCCGCCCACCGCGAAACCGACGATCTGCATGGTGCCCACCGACATGTTGAGCACGGAGCGGCCGAGCAGGAAGCCCCGCTGCGGAAGGATCTCGTTGAGCAACCCGTACCGCACACCGCCGCCCAGCGAGGACGCCACCCCGAGCCCCAGCAGGACCGCGAAGGCGGCCCACAGAGGCAGCCCCGGGACCGCCTGTACGCCGGTGCCGAGCGCGAACAGCAGGGCCAGGCCGGTCAGCGTGGCGCGCGGCGGCAGCCGGTCCGCCGCCGACAGCAGGGTGAGGGCCCCGGCGACCTGGGCCAGGGACGGGCCGAACATGGCCAGCGCCGACAGCAGCGGTGAGCCGGTCGACGCGTACACGAGGGTGCCGAGGGCGAGGCCGGTCGCGGTCTGCGCCGCCACCTGCACGGAGACGGTCGTGAAGAACGGGAGGAACTCCGGGGTGCGGAAGAGTTCGCGGTAGGTGCGCATCAGCGGAGTGTGCGAGGACGCTCCGCCGGCTCGTTACTCTTTCGCGGAGAGGCGAAACTTCCACGTACGGCATCCGGGGGCGGCCATGGGCTGGTGGCAGATCAGTGCGGACACACTCGCGGACAGCCGTTTCGTGGTCTCCCCGCTGGCGGAGACCCTGGCGAGCCTGAGCACCCTGGAACGGGCCGTCTCCGCGCATCCGCGCGAGCGCGCCTGGCTGGAGCGGTGGCTGCCCGCCTACCGGCGGCTCCGGTCCGACGACCCGCTCTCCGCCCGGATCATCCGCACCGCCCTCGCACCCCGCTGGAGCGCCGACTTCCTCACCCCCACCCCCGTCCCCCCGCCCGCCGGCCGGCCGGCCGCCACCTTCGTCCAGGAGCTGGAGCGGGTCCGGGCGACGCCGCCGGACCGGGCCCGCGCCGACCTCGCCGAGAGCCTGCGCGGACCGCTGCCCGCGGCGCTGGACCGGGACGACCTGGCGCGGCGGAGCGCCGACGTCCTGGAGTGGGTGTGGACGCACACGGTGGGGCCGGAGTGGCCCGCCCGGCGCCGGGTCCTGGAGGCCGATGTGATCGCCCGGGCCGCCCAGTTGAGCCGGGGCGGCTGGGCGGAGGCGATCGACGGGATGCGGCCGGGGATGCGGTGGCTGGGGGAGAGCCGGCTCCAGATCAACACGTACGACAACCCGCCGCGCGAACTGGGCGGCGCACAGCTGGTGTTCACCCCCGTCACCGCCGACGTGGGCTGGGTCTGCTGGGACATCCCGCACCGCTACGGCGTGGTGTACCCGTGCTCGGGCGCGCTCGCCGACACCGGGCGTGCCCCCGTACCGCAGGCGCTGGGAGCGCTGATCGGCCCGGCGCGGGCCGGGGTCCTGGTCCTCCTGGCCTCCCCGCTGAGCACCACCCAGCTGGTCGCGCTGACCGGGCAGGGGCTGGGATCGGTCGGCCGTCACCTGCGGGTCCTGCTCGACGCGGGGCTGGTACGCCGTCGCAGGGACGGCCGGTCCGTGCTCTATTTCCGGACGGCCGCCGGGGACGGGCTGTTGCGCGCGGCGGGCTGAACGCGCCCCGCGCGCGCCCCTGCCCGCAGCAGGCAAGTCACCGAAAGGCGGTGCGGTCCGCATGGATCGCGCGCATGTATGAGTCGTGACATCGGTGACTATTGGCAATGCTCATCGTTGTGACAATTTCTCTCTCGCCAGCAAAGACCGAGCGAGGGGAATGTCGTGAATCCGGAGTACGCCGCGTACTGCCAGGCGGACCGCCGCTTCTACGACGCACCCCACCGTTCCCTCCAGGACGGCGCCGAGGACGGTTCGTTCTACGCACCGGTCCGTGGCGCCGCACCCCAGGGGTGGACCCGCTCCCGGCGCGGTGACTGGCTCTCCTTCAGCCCCGACGGGCTCCGGCTGCCGGCCCAGGGCTGGAAGATCCACATATCGGCCGCCGCCGACAACGCCGCATCGGTGCTGGAGAGGGTCGCCGAGCACTGTCTGGCCCACCGGCTGCCCTTCAAGTGCGTACCGTCCCCCGGCCTGCTGAACCTGCGCAACGCCAAGTACGCGGACCGGGCGGGGAGCGGCAAGTTCATCACCGTCTACCCGCACACGGAGGACACGTTCCCCGAGGTGTGCACCGCGCTGATGAAGCTGCTGGAGGGCGAGCACGGCCCGTACATCCTCAGCGACCTGCGGTGCGGGAACGGTCCGGTGCACACACGGTACGGGGCGTTCGCCGCCCGCTTCTGTACGGGCCCCGACGGGCGGCCCGTGCCCGCCGTCGCCGACCCGCGGGGCCGCCTCGTCCCCGACGACCGGGGCCCGGCCTTCCGGATACCCGCCTGGGTGACCCCGCCGGACTTCCTGCAACCGCACCTCGAAGCCCGTGCCGCCGTCGGCCTCGGCGATGTGCCGTACACCGTCGAGAAGGCGCTCCACTTCTCCAACGGCGGCGGGGTCTACCTCGGCCGCGACACCCGCACCGGCGAGCAGGTCGTCCTCAAGGAGGCCCGCCCCTACGCCGGGCTCGCCGCCGACGGGGCCGACGCCGTCGCCCGGCTGGAGCGGGAACGGACCGCGCTGAAGCAGTTGGCCGGACTGGACTGCGTACCGGCCGTGCACGACGCGTTCGAGGTCGGCGGCCACCACTTCCTGGTCCTCCAGTACCTGCCGGGCGCCACCCTCAACACCGTCTTCGCCCGCCGCTTCCCGCTCGCCCGGCAGAACCCGTCCCCGGAGCTGCTCGCCGAACACGCGGCGTGGGCCGAGGAGTTGTACGGGAAGGTCGAGCGCGCCGTCGAGGCCGTGCACGCCCGGGGCGTGGTCATCAGCGACCTGCACATGAGCAACGTCATGGTCGACGAGGAGACCTCCCGGATCGCCCTGCTCGACTTCGAGGCCGCCTCCCAGGCCGGGGACCGGCGCCGCCAGATCGTCGCCAACCCGGCCTTCGTGGCCCCGCCCGACCGGCGCGGCACCGACATCGACCGGTACGCGCTGGCCTGTCTGCGCCTCGCCCTGTACCTGCCGCTCACCACGCTCTTCGGCATCGACCGCACGAAGGCCGCCGGTCTCGCCCGGGACATCGCGCGCATCTTCCCGGTCGCCGGGGAGAGCCTGCGCCCGGCCGTGGAGGAGATCCAGCGGGGTGCGGGTGAGCCCGCCCCGGGGACGCTCACGCCCGTTCCTCCTGCTTCACCGCCGCCCGCGCCCGGCGACTGGCCTGCCGCCCGCGACTCGATGGCCCGAGCCATCGCCGCCTCCTGTACGCCCGACCGCGACGATCGATGTTTCCCGGGCGACATAGCCCAGTTCGCCACGGCCACCGGCGGCCAGTCCTTCGCGTACGGCGCCGCCGGAGTGCTCTACGCCCTGCACGAGACGGGCGCCCCGCGATGCGAGCCGGCCGAGGAGTGGCTGCTGCGGCAGGCCAAGGACCCGGCCTCCGGCTCTCCGCTCGGGTTCTACGACGGGCTCACCGGCATCGCCTGGGCCCTGAACCGGATCGGCCGCACCGCTGAGGCCGCCGACCTCACCCGGATCGTCCTCGACCAGCCCCTGGAGGGGCTGACGGCGGACCTGCACAGCGGTTACGCCGGCATCGGCCTCGCCCTGGACGACCTGGCCCGCACCGCCTCCGCCGCCGAGAGCCCGGCGCTGGCCGCCGCGGCGGGCCGCTGCACCGCCCTCGCCGTCCGGGCCCTCGTGGACGGCCCGCCGTCGCCCCGGACCGGACTCCTCCACGGCGCGAGCGGGATCGCCCTGCTGCTGGTGCGCCGGTACGAGACCACCGGGGACACCGCCCTGCTCGACCTGGCGGCCGTCGCCCTGCGGCGCGACCTGGACCGGTGCCGGGCGGGCGACGACGGTGAACTCCTCGTCGTCGAGGGCAAGCGGCTGATGCCCTACCTCGGAGCGGGCAGCGCCGGAATCGCGGCCGTCATCGACGCCTACCTGGCCCACCGCCCCGACCCCGGGCTGGAGGCCGCGGGCCGCGCCCTGCTCCCGGCCGCGCTCTCCGCCTTCTACGTCCAGCCCGGACTGCTGCGCGGCTCGGCCGGACTCCTCCTGCACCTGGCGGCCACACCCCTGTGCGACGAGGAGACCCGGGACGGGGCCATCCGCCTCCATACCCGCCTGCTGTCCAGCCACGCACTCGCGTACGAAGGTGAACTGGCCTTCCCCGGCGAGCAGTTGATGCGGCTGTCGATGGACCTGGCCACCGGGACCGCCGGCTGCCTGCTCGCCCTGGGCAGCGCGCTGGGCCCGCCCACCACACTTCCTTTCCTCACCGCCGCTCAGCACGCGGCGCACCCCGGCCGCGCGAGCGGCCCCACGGACCGGCTCCTTCAGGGGTCGTAACAGCACAACCGCTCAACATCCAGCCGGAGCAACGGGTTCCGGTTACCGTCCCAGAAAGGAAACACCATCATGGCGCTTCTTGACCTTCAGGCGATGGAGACCCCGGCCGAGGAGTCCTTCGGTGAGCTCGCCACGGGCAGCCAGGTCTCGCTGCTGGTCTGTGAGTTCAGCTCGCTGAGCGTGGTCCTCTGCACCCCGTGACGCCTCGCCGCCCGCTCCGCCGGTGATCTCACCGGCGGACCGGGCGGCCCGTCCGCCGGTCCCGCGCGGTTCGTCCGCCCGGGACCGGCGGCGTCTGTCCGTACCGATCGACGCGGGTCCGGAAAGGAAGACCACGTGCGGCTGAAACCCCGCCCCGCGGCGGCGTCCGGCACCCGGCGGCTCGCCCGGCGCCACCCGGCCGCCCTCCTGGCCCTGTTCCTCTGCTCCACCGGCGGCGCGCTCGCCGCCCTCGCCCTGCCCGCAGCCCTCGGCCACACCGTCGACGGGCTCATCGACGGCGGGCCCGTACCCTGGTCGGGGCTGCTGCTCTGCGCCGCACTGACCCTCGCCGAGACCGGGTTCGACGCGGGCGCGGCCGTGCTCGGCACCAGCACCACCGCCCGGCTCACCGCCCATCTGCGCACCCGCACGACCGCCCGGGTCCTGGCGGCCGAACCCCGCAGCGCCCTCGCCGTACCGACCGGCGACCTCACCGCCCGGCTCACCGCCCGCACCGCCGACGCGGCCGCCGCACCGGTCACCGCCGCCGGGGCCGTCGCGGGTGTCCTGCTCCCCGTCGGCGCGGTCGCGGGCCTCTTCCTCATCGACCCCTGGACGGCGGCCGCCTTCCTCCTAGGCGCACCCCTGCTCGTCGCCCTGCTGCACACCTTCACCCGCCGCACCGCCGATGCCGGAGCCGACTACCAGCGTGCCCAGTCGGTCATCGCCCACCGCCTCACCGAGGCCCTCGACGGCGCCGACACCATCCGCGCCGCCCGCACCGGAGCCCGCGAGTACCACCGCATCCTCGAACCGCTCGGCGCCCTGGCGGACCACGGCCGGCGCACCTGGACCGTGTACGGGCGTGCCGCCGGCCAGAGCGCCCTGCTGCTGCCGCTCCTCATGCTGCTGGTCCTCGCTGTCGCCGGTCTCCGGCTCGGCGCGGGCGCGATCGGCGTCGGCGACCTGGTCGCCGCCTCCCGGTACGCGGGCCTCGCCGTCGGCATCGGCGCCCTCACCGGAGCGCTCGGCGCCCTGGCCCGCAGCCGCGCCGCCGCCCGCACCCTGGACCCGCTGCTCACCCTGGACCCGCTGCCGCACGAGGGGCTCGGCCCGGTCCCCGGCCGCCCCGGCCACCTCGAACTCCGCGACGTCGGCGTCGTACAGGACGGGCAGCCCCTGCTCACCGGCGTCCACCTGACCGTCCCCGGCGGCACGTCCCTGGCCGTCGTCGGCCGCTCCGGCTCCGGCAAGTCGGTGTTCGCGGCGGTCGCCGGACGGCTCCTCGACCCGGACACCGGAACCGTGCTCCTCGACGGCGTGCCGCTGACCGCCATGGACCCCTCCCTCCTCCGTCCCGAGGTCGCCTACGCCTTCGCCCGCCCCGCCCTGCCCGGCACCACGGTCGAGGACACCATCGCCTTCGGGCCGTGGACCGCCGGGCCCGAGGCGGTACGCGACGGGGCCCGGGCCGCCCGGGCCGACGGGTTCGTCGGGCTCCTCCCGTACGGCTACGCCACCCCGCTCACCGACGCCCCGCTCTCCGGCGGCGAACGCCAACGCCTCGGCCTGGCCCGCGCGTTCGCCCACCCCGGGCGGCTGCTGATCCTGGACGACGCCCTCTCGGGCCTCGACACCGTCACCGAGCACCACGTCAGGCGCGCACTCGACGAGCGGGCCGGGCACTCCACCCGCGTGATCGTGGCCCACCGGCTCTCCTCGGCCGCGCGGGCGGACCGGGTCCTCTGGCTGGAGGGCGGCCGCGTCCGGGCGACGGGCCCTCACGAGGAGCTCTGGGCGGACCCGGAGTACCGGGCGGTGTTCCGTACGGAGGTGGCCGGCGCACCCGACCCGCCGGACACCTCCGGGACGCCACCACGACCACGCGCCGAAGCGATGCGCGGAGCGGAGGCCCGGTGACGCCACCCCGACCGGCCAAGGCCGACAGCCGCCGCGACGGCGCCCTCACCCGGGTCACGCGGGACGCCCGCCCCTTCCTCCGGGCCCGCACCGGAACCGTCCTGCGGCTGGCCGGCTGGTCCCTGCTGGAGTTCGTCCAGACCTTCCTCGGCGGGTACGGCGTGGCCCGGGCACTCGACCACGGCTTCATCGCCGGACGCCCGCTCACCGGCCTCCTCTGGCTGGCGGTCGCCGCCGTGGCCGTGCTCCCCGCCCAGCTCGCCACCCGCGGGGTCTTCGGACACCTCGCCGACCTGGTGGAGCCGCTGCGCGACGGGCTCGTGCGGCGCGCGGTCTCCCGGGCGCTCGCAGACGCCCTCGCGCACCCCGCCGACACCACCGCCCGCTCCCTCTCCCAGGTCACCCATCAGAGTGAGATCGCCCGGGACGGCTGGGCCGGACTCGTCCTGACCCTCCGGTCGTTCGTCTTCACGGTGGCCGGGGCCGTGGCCGGGCTGCTGGCCCTGGAGCCGAGGCTCCTGCTGATCGTGCTGCCCCCGCTGATCCTGGGCGCCGCCCTGTTCCTGGCCACCCTGCTGCCGATGGCCGCCCGTCAGCGCGACTACCTCACCGCCGACGAGGCGTACGCCGCCCACGCGGGCCGGACCGCCGCCGATCTGCGGGACATCGCCGCCGCCGGGGCCGCCGACCGCACGGTGGCGGAGTCCCGGGCCCTGGCCGACGACCAGGTCCGCGCGGCCCGTTCGCTGGCCCGCTGGTCCGGCGTACGCGTGGTGGCGCTCGCGGTCTGCGGCCGGTTCCCGCCGCTCCTGCTGCTGCTCGGCGCCCCCTGGCTGCTGCGCAACGGCCTCACACCCGGCGCACTGGTGGGCGCGCTCACCTACCTCACCCAGGCGCTGGCCCCGGCCGTCCAGGCGCTGATGACCATGCTCTCCACCGTCGGCGGCCGCCTGCTGGTGGTCCTGGACCGGTTCACGGACGCGCCGCCACCGCCCGCCGCCGACGACCGGCTGCCCTCCGTGCCACCTGTACGAGGCAACGCGCCCGTGGCCGAACTCCGGGCGGTCACCTTCGCGTACGGACCGGCCGCGCACCCCGTCCTGGACCGGCTCTCCCTCACCGTCGCCCCCGGCGAGCACCTCGCGGTCGTCGGGCCGAGCGGGAGCGGCAAGTCGACGCTCGCCGCCGTCATCGCAGGGGTGGAGCGGCCCACGGCAGGCGCGGTGCGCTGGCACGGGCGGCCGGTGCGCCCGGCCGACGCCACCTCCGTACGCGTCCTGCTGCCCCAGCACGCCTACGTGTTCACCGGCTCACTGCGGGACAACCTCCGCTACCTCCGCCCCGCCGCGGGCGACCGTGACCTCGCCGCCATGATCGACGCGCTCGGCCTGGACCCCCTGCTCTCCCGGCTCGGCTCCCTCGACGCACCCCTGGACCCGGACCGGCTCTCCCAGGGTGAACGCCAGCTCGTCGCCCTCGGCCGGGCCTATGTGGCCGCCCCGCCGCTCATCGTGCTCGACGAGGCCACCAGCCGGCTCGACCCGGCCGCCGAGACCCGCGCCGAGCTCGCGTTCGCCGCCCTGCCGGGCGCCCTGGTGGTCGTCGCCCACCGGCTCAGCTCGGCCCGGCGGGCCGACCGGATCCTCGTGATGGACGGGTCCCGCACCTGCTGCGGCACCTCCGCGGAGCTGCTGCGCACCTCGGCCCTCTACCGGGACCTGGCCGGACTCTGGGAACCGGACGAAGAGCCCCGCGAGAGCGGCGGCCCGGACGGCCGGCCCCACGGGAACGGGCTCAAATCCAGCCCGCCTCCTTCGCTCTTCTGATGGCGTCCACCCGATTGCGCGCACCGGATTTCCGAATGGCGGCGGCCAGGTAATTGCGGACCGTCCCCGGGGTCAGGTGCAGCCGCTGCGCGATACCCGAGACGGTTTCCCCGCCCTCGGCGAGGGCGAGCACGCCCAATTCCCTGGGAGATAAGGGCATGTCGGCCACCTGCAACAGGCTGAAGGCAAGTGACTCGTCGATATGCCGCCCGCCGTCGGCCAGCTTGTGCATGACCTCGGAGAGATCGTTCACCGGGCGGTACTTGTCGATATAGCCGCGGGCGCCCGCCTCATAGGCCCGGCGCAGCCCCCGCGGCCGGTCGCTGCAGGTGAGCACGGCCAGTGGACAGCGCCTGCCGTGCGGTCCGGCCAGCGACCTCACCTCCTCCAGGACGTCCAGGGCATCCGGACAGTCGAGGTCGGTGAGGAGCACATCGGGCCCTGTTCCGGCGAGCGCCGAACGTATCGCGCCCCGGTCGGCGGTCCGTACCTCTATTCCCTGCCCCGCACCGAGCAGGGAGGCCAGCGAAGCGCGCCACAGGGGCACGGTGTGGACCAGCAGAACGGTTGTCATCAGGCTGCCCTCGGCATTTCTCTCCTGGCGCGCGCACTACAGGCGTATCGCAGAATGCGATGGCGTGTGCGCGTCGGGTGACGGGTCTCCAGTGGAGCGCATGAGCATTCGGGCACGCCGACGAATTGGCGGATTCCCGTGCCTGATGGGCGCGGATGGGGGCGTTCGGATGTACAGCGGGAGCGCATCGGGTGGCGGAACGGCTGAATGCGGCCGGATTCCCCTGTAGCGCAGCTGTGCGTGGGCCGTTTCAGTTCAGCAGGGCGCGGGCCGCCCGGGCCTTCCGGCGGACCGACTCGGCGGTCGTCGGCTCGATGGTGTCGAGCACCTCCGCGTACTCCTCCATCTCCGCAGCCCCGCGCTGGAACTCCCCGCGCTGGACCAGGAGCTGGGCCCGCTCGTAGCGCAGCCGCGCCGGGTGCGAGGGCAGGAGCAGCGAGAGCTCCACCGCCCAGAGGGCCACATCCGTGCGCTCGGGGCGGGCGGTGGCCCAGGCCCTGATGTTGTTGAGGATGCGCAGCACGATCTCCAGCGGCCGCGCGGGCGTCAGCATGGACGGCTCCAGCCGCGCCCCCGTCGCCCCGGCGACCAGGAGATCGGCGTCCTCGCCGGTCAACGGCGCGCCCCCGGCGAACGGATCGACGAGCACCGGCTGCGCGGGGTCACCGAAACCCACCACGAAGTGGCCGGGCAGCGCCACCCCGTACACCGGGGCGCCGGCCCGCCGGGCGACCTCGATCCAGACCACCGAGAGCAGGATCGGCAGCCCCCGGCGACGCCGCAGCACCTGCTGGAGGAGCGAGGACTCCAGCCGCTGGTAGTCGGCCGACGAGCCGCTGAACTCGAACCGCTCGCCCAGCAGTTCCGACAGCGCCGAGGCCCACGCGGCGGGGGAGCGGGAGCCGTACGGCAGCAGTCCGGCGAGCCGGTCCAGTTCGATCTGCGCCGCGTCGACCCCGTACGGGTCGGGGGAGACCTCGTCCGGCCGGACCGGGCGCGGTTCGTCGGGGCCGACCGGGCCCGCCTCCGCGCCCAGCAGCAGACAGAGCAGTGCCAGATCCGGCCGTTCGGACCGGGCCTCCTCGGCGAACTGCCGCCGGCGGTCGGCCGTACCGGAATCCTGCGCGCTCATATGCGACCCATGTCCCTGCTCGTCCCTGCTGCCGTGCCCTGCCCCCGCCCGGCTCCCCGCTCCGGGCCTCGTCAGGCGGGCCGGAAGTGGTGGTAGCGGTGGTGCGCCGCGAAACCCATGCCGTCGTACAGGGCCCGCGCCCCTTCATTGTCCTCCTCCACCTGGAGCCAGGCCGCCGAAGCGCCCTCGTCCAGGGCCCGGCGGGCCAGGGCCGCCATCACCGAGGTGGCCAGCCCGCGCCGCCGCTGCTCGGGGGCGACCTCGACGGCCATGAACCCCGCCCACCTCCCGTCCACCACGCACCGGCCGATCGCCGCGGGCGCCTCCCCGCCGGCCTCGCCCGCCACCGTGGCGAACCACACGGAGGGACCGCTGCCCAGTACCCGCAGCACATGGGGGCCGGGGGTGGAGAAGCGCTGGTAGCGCGAGAGCCAGGCCTCGTCCGGCTCGCGGGTCAGCCGCACCGCCGTGATGTCAGCGTCCAGGTCACCGACCGGCGCCAGCGCGGCGATCCGCACCTCGGCCGAGACCTCGCGCCGCCACCCGTGCCGTTCCAGCTCCGCACAGAGGGCCTCCTGCGTTCCCTCGGCCCCGGTCGCCGTCTGGATGTACGCGGGCAGGCCCCGCTCCTGGTACCAGCGCTCGACCCGCCCGAACGCCTCGCCGAGCGGCAGGCCCGGATCGCCGAGCGGCAGCGCGGAGTTGGCGCGCCGGGTGAAGCCTCCGGCGGCGCGCAGCCGCCAGTCGCCCAGGGGTTCGCTCTCCAGCGGCTGCCAGGCGCGGGCGGTGACGGCGGCCAGCTCCCGGAAGGAGGCCGCCGGGCCCCGCCGGCGGGCCGGGGCGGCGGGGACGACCTTGCCCGCGACCAGGGAGGATTCCACGATGTGGACGGACTCCCCGCTCTTTCGTGTGATCGAGACCACACCGTCGTTCCATGATGTGAGAACACCGACCGTGTCCGTGAACTCCGCGCCTGCGCCGTCCCCCTCGGGGCGCCTTCGGACGGAGACCCGTTTGCCCACGTCAGCCGGTGTGATGCGGACTTCCAGCCGTCCGCCCATGGTGAATTCCACAGCTCTGTCCGCCCCTCCTGTTCGGATCGTGCCCGAGAACGGAGATACTAGGGGCGGGCATCGACGACGCCGCGCTCCCGCGCGAGAGCCAACGCCCTACCGAGGAGGAACGACAGCGTGACCTACGTCATCGCGCAGCCTTGTGTCGACGTGAAGGACAAGGCCTGCATCGAAGAGTGCCCCGTCGACTGCATCTACGAGGGCCGGCGATCCTTGTACATCCACCCGGACGAATGCGTCGACTGCGGAGCCTGTGAGCCGGTCTGCCCGGTCGAGGCCATCTTCTACGAGGACGACACTCCGGAGGAGTGGAAGGACTACTACAAGGCGAACGTCGAGTTCTTCGACGACCTCGGCTCCCCGGGTGGTGCTTCGAAGCTCGGTCTCATCGAGCGCGACCACGCGTTCGTCGCCGGACTGCCGCCGCAGAACCAGTAAGCGGCAGCGGCACCAAGTGCGCAGCCCGGTCCCGTACGGCTTGTCACCGTGCGGGGCCGAGGCGTTTCCCCGTACGGCCGGGAACGGCCCGAGAAACCCGAGAAAGCAGAGACCCGTGTCCGCAGTCTCCTCCCGCCTCCCGGTCTTCCCCTGGGACAGGCTCACGCCGTACAAGACGACGGCCCAGGCCCATCCGGACGGCATCGTGGACCTCTCCGTCGGTACGCCGGTGGACCCGGTGCCCGAGGTGATCCGGCGGGCGCTCACCGCCGCCGCCGACAGCCCCGGCTATCCGACGGTGTGGGGGACCGAGGCCCTGCGCGACGCGCTCACCGGCTGGGTGGAGGGGCGCCTCGGCGCGGTCGGGGTGACCCACGCCAACGTGCTGCCGGTCGTCGGCTCCAAGGAGCTGGTGGCGTGGCTGCCGACGCAGCTCGGGCTCGGCGCGGGCGACAAGGTCGCCTACCCGCGGCTCGCCTACCCGACGTACGAGGTCGGCGCCCGGCTCTGCGGTGCGGAGCCCGTCGTCTACGACGACCCGACCGAGCTGGACCCGGCGGGGCTGAAGCTCCTGTGGCTCAACTCGCCCTCCAACCCGACCGGGAAGGTGCTCCCCAAGGACGAGCTCACCCGGATCGTGGCGTGGGCGCGCGAGCACGGGGTGCTGGTCTTCAGCGACGAGTGCTACCTGGAGCTCGGCTGGGACGCCGAGCCGGTCTCGGTGCTCCACCCGGACGTCTGCGGCGGTCACTACGACGGGATCGTCGCCGTCCACTCGCTCTCCAAGCGCTCCAACCTGGCCGGCTACCGGGCCGCCTTCATCGCGGGCGACGCGGCCGTCCTCGGCGAGCTGCTGCTGATCCGCAAGCACGGCGGGATGATGACGCCCGCCCCCGTGCAGGCCGCCGCCGTCGCCGCCCTCGGTGACGACGTGCACGTGGCCGAGCAGCGCGCCCGGTACGCGGACCGGCGCCTGGCCCTGCGCGCCGCCCTGGAGGCGCACGGCTTCCGGATCGAGCACAGCGAGGCGAGCCTCTACCTCTGGGCGACCCGTGACGAGCCGTGCTGGGAGACCGTGGCCTACCTCGCGGAGCTGGGCATCCTGGTGGCGCCCGGCGACTTCTACGGCCCGGCGGGCGAGCGCTTCGTCCGGGTGGCGTTCACCGCGACCGACGAGCGGGTGGCGGCGGCGGTCAAGCGCCTGTCCTGATACGGGCGTACGAGAGGGCCCGGGGAGTGCGCACTCCCCGGGCCCTCTCGCATGTGTGCCGTACGGCGGTGGGTCAGCCGATCGGCAGACCGTTCAGCGGCAGACCACCGGTGGGCAGGCCGCCCGCGAGAGCATCGGTCGGCAGGCCGCCACCGGCGGCACCGGCGACGCCGCCGACGGCCTCGCCCGCGCTGCCCGCGGTCTGGCCCGCGGTCTCCTGGACGGCCGGGGCGGCCACCTTGGCGGTCTGGCCGGCGGTCTTGCCCGCGGCCGGAAGGGCGGTGCCGACGAGGCGGCCGCCGGTGTCACCGGCGGCCTTGGTGCCCTGCTGAGCGGCGCTGTCCACGGTGTTGCCGAGACCGGCACCGTCCAGCGCGGTCAGACCGCCGAGGTCCGGGGTCTGCGGGAGCTCTGCGGCACCTGCGGCGCCGGCCGCACCGACCACGGGGGCTGCACCTGCGGCGATCAGCAGCGCGGCACGAGCGATCCGACGGGTCAGGGGGAGGGACATGGTGCTCCTTCGACGGGATGTCAGTGATTCGGTCCGGTGAGCCGGACGCACTGACAACAGGTCCGAGGGGAGGGAAAGTTGCGGCGGACGAAGGTAAAGAGTGAGCAATGCGTCCGATAATCCGCAGTGGAGGAACCCGGGCAAACAAAGCATTCCGGAGCCGTTCGATGAACCGTCACTTCCCTTGGGCGGCAAGGGAATCGGTGCGGCATGAACGAAAATCCGAAACGGCGGCCCAGGGGCCCGGAGCGGCAGCCCCAAGGGTCCGAACGGGTGACGGGCCGTACTACTGAGCGACCCGGATCCCGACGGCCGTCGTGTCCGGTTCCTTATCCTTCGTACGTTCCGTCCGCCAGCCCGAACCGGCGTCCCAGACCCGGTCGGCATAGCTCACGCGCTCGATCCGCAGCTCCTCGGAGTGCGCCACCGCCCAGTGCGCCAGCTCCCAGCCGCGCTGCGGCGCGCCCTCCGCCTTCGCCCGGGCCGTCGCCGGCACGGGCACCGACACGGTGGCGGCCGCCGACGCGCCCGCCGCCTTCGTCTCCGGCAGGACGTCCTTGCCGAAGGTGCGGATCAGCTCGGCCCGCACCTGCGCCGCGTCCCCCGGGCCCTCCGCCGTCTTCGCCGACGGCGTGCAGTTCAGCGAGGCGGGCTCGCGCCCGGTCAGCGCGGAGGCCAGCAGCGCGGCGTCCGGCTCGTGCTTCGCGTACGCCTGCGGGAAGCCGCTGCGCTGCACGCGCTGCGCCGCCACGGTCAGCGGGAGCCGCGAGTAGCCCGGTACCTCGGCGAGGTGGTCGTAGAACTCCCCGGACGAGTACACCGGGTCCATGATCTGCGCCACGGTGCCCCAGCCCTGCGAGGGCCGCTGCTGGAACAGGCCGACCGAGTCGCGGTCCCCGTGGTCGATGTTGCGGAGCGTGGACTCCTGGATCGCCGTCGCGATCGCGATAGTCACCGCCCGCTCCGGCATCCCGCGGGTGGTGCCCACGGCGGAGATCGTCGCCGCGTTCGCCGCCTGGTGCAGGCTCATCTCGTAGGTGTGGTCCCCGTCGGCGGCCCGGACCACACAGCGCGGCGCGGACTCGGTGGTGGAGGAGTCGTACTGCACGGCCAGATAACCGCCCAGCGCGGCGAGCACGGCGAAGGCGGCCGCGTAGCGGAGGAGGCGGCTGCGACGGCGGCGGGCGGGGCTGGCTGTCCGGGGCACGGGCCCCACCGTACTGGAGGGTACGACCGGGGGCCGATACCCCGGCCCTCCAGGGGTGTGACCATGCCCCTGCGCCCCGTCCTCCAGGGTCATGACCATGCCCGTACGCCCCGTCCTCTAGGGTCGTGGCCATGTCCGACAGCACGCTTGACCTGACCCTGGACGGCCCGGCGCTCACCGCCCGGCTCGTCGACTTCCCCTCGGTCAGCGGGGAGGAGAAGGCACTCGCCGACGCGATCGAGACAGCGCTGCGCTCCCTGCCCCATCTGACCGTCGACCGGCACGGCAACAACGTCGTCGCCCGCACGAACCTCGGCCGCGCCGAGCGTGTCGTCCTCGCCGGGCACATCGACACCGTGCCGATCGCCGGCAACGTCCCCTCCCGCCTCGACGCGGACGGCATCCTCTGGGGCTGCGGGACCACCGACATGAAGGCCGGCGTCGCCGTCCAGCTCAGGATCGCCGCGACGGTCCCCGAACCCAACCGCGACCTGACCTTCATCTTCTACGACAACGAAGAGGTCGCCGCCCACCTCAACGGCCTCGGCCACATCGCCGACGCCCACCCCGACTGGCTCGCCGGAGACTTCGCCGTCCTCCTGGAGCCCTCCGACGGCGAGGTCGAGGGCGGCTGCCAGGGCACGCTCCGGGTCCACCTGCGTACGGCGGGCGAGCGGGCGCACTCCGCGCGCAGCTGGATGGGGTCCAACGCCGTCCACGCCGCCGCCCCGATCCTGGCGAAGCTGGCCGCGTACGAGCCCCGCCGCCCGGTGATCGACGGCCTTGAGTACCACGAGGGGCTCAACGCCGTCGGCATCGAGGGCGGCGTCGCCACCAACGTCATCCCGGACGCCTGCACCGTCGTTGTCAACTACCGCTACGCCCCCGACCGCACCGAGGAGGAGGCCATCGCCCACGTCCGCGAGGTCTTCGCCGACTGCGGGGTGGCCGGGATCGTCATCGACGACCACTCCGGCGCCGCCATGCCCGGCCTCTCCCACCCCGCCGCCAAGGCGTTCATGGAAGCGGTCGGCGGCACGGCCCGGCCCAAGTTCGGCTGGACGGACGTCTCCCGCTTCGGCGGCCTCGGCGTCCCCGCGGTGAACTACGGCCCCGGCGACCCGATCTACGCCCACAAGCGCGACGAGCACGTGGTGGTCGAGAAGATCACCCACTGCGAGGACCGGCTCCGCTCCTGGCTCACCGCCTGAGCGCCCGACCGCCCGACGCACGGCATTCCCCCGTACGTAACCTCCGCCGATCTACGCTGGCCGGACGCAGCACGACACAGCCCGGCCCAGGACGACACAGGCCGGTGGAGGGAGCGGAACATGGTCAACGCCGAGGACGCACGAATCCCTGAAGGTGCGGAGGTCCCCGAGGGCGCGGTGGCCCCCGAGGAACAGTGGCTGGGTCCGGTACTGCGCCGCAGGGAGCAGGTCCAGCCCGGCACGACCGATCAGCGGCTGCTGGACTCCGAGGGCGACTCCGAGTGGGTGCACACCGACCCGTGGCGGGTGATGCGCATCCAGTCGGAGTTCGTGGAGGGCTTCGGCGCGCTCGCCGAACTGCCGAGCGCGATCAGCGTCTTCGGCTCGGCCCGCACCCCGGCCGGATCGCCGGAGTACGAGGCCGGCGTCCAGATCGGCAAGGCGCTGGTGGACGCGGGCTTCGCGGTGATCACCGGTGGTGGCCCCGGCGCGATGGAGGCCGCCAACAAGGGCGCCCGGGAGGCGAAGGGCGTCTCGGTCGGCCTGGGCATCGAGCTGCCCTTCGAGTCGGGGCTGAACCCGCACGTCGACATCGGCGTCAACTTCCGCTACTTCTTCGTCCGCAAGACGATGTTCGTGAAGTACGCACAGGGCTTCGTGGTCCTGCCCGGCGGCCTCGGCACCCTGGACGAACTCTTCGAGGCGCTCACCCTCGTCCAGACCGGCAAGGTCACCCGCTTCCCGATCGTCCTCTTCGGCACCGCCTACTGGGGCGGCCTGATCGACTGGCTGCGCGAAACGGTGGTGGCCCAGGGCAAGGCCTCGGAGAAGGACCTGCTGCTGTTCCACGTGACGGACGACGTGGACGAAGCGGTGACGCTGGTGACGAAGGAGGTCGGACGGTAGCCAATTGAGCCCGTCCGGCGATTGAGGACTCTTCAGCTGTTGGGGTGGGACGGCTCCGGGCGCCGCCCCACCTCACCTACGCCAGCCCCCGCCGCGCCACCGCCGGAGCCCGGTGCCCCGCGATCGACGCCACCATGTCCAGGACCTGCCGCGTCTCCGCCACCTCATGCACCCGGTACACCCGCGCCCCCAGCCACGCCGACACCGCCGTCGTCGCCAGCGTGCCGATGACCCGCTCCTTCACCGGCCGGTCCAGCGTCTCTCCCACGAAGTCCTTGTTGGACAGCGAGACCAGCACCGGCCACCCCGTCTCCGCCATCTCCTCAAGGCGACGCGTCGCCTCAAGAGAGTGCCGGGTGTTCTTCCCGAAGTCATGGCCCGGATCGATCATGATCCCGTCCGCCCGCACCCCGAGCCCCACCGCCCGCTCCGCAAGCCCCACCGTCACCCGCAGGATGTCCGCCATGACGTCGTCGTACGCGATCCGGTGCGGCCGCGTCCGCGGCTCCGCGCCCCCCGCGTGCGTGCACACAAGCCCCGCCCCGTACCGCGCGGCGACCTCCGCCAGCTTCGGGTCGACCCCGCCCCACGCGTCGTTCAGCACGTCCGCCCCGGCCTCGCAGACCGCCTCGCCCACATCGTGCCGCCAGGTGTCCACACTGATCACCACGTCCGGGTGGCGGCGGCGGACCTCGGCGACGAACCCGACCGTGCGGCGCGCCTCCTCCTCGGCGCTCACCTCCTCGCCGGGGCCGGCCTTCACCCCGCCGATGTCGATGATCGCGGCGCCCTCGGCCACCGCCTGCTCGACCCGGGCGAGCGCCGGTTCGTCCTGGAACGTGGCGCCCTGGTCGTAGAAGGAGTCCGGGGTCCGGTTCACGATCGCCATGATCACCGGCTCGTGCGGCCCGAATTCCCGCCGCCCCAGCCTGAGTGCACCGCTTCGCATCCCGTGTTTCCTCCTCGATAGCCCGCCTGCGACCCTAACGTCCGGCCCCGACTGTCCGTGCCGCATGGCACGATCGGAGCCGGACGAGGTTTCCGCCCCCGGGGAGATGCGCGTGTTCTGGTTCTTGCTGCTCACGATGGTCGTGGTCGTCACGGCGGTCACCCTCGCGGTGGTCGGCGGTGGCGGGAGCCCCGTGCTCCAGGACGTCACCCCCGAGCGGTTCACCGACCCCCTGCCCGCCACCCGCCCGGTCGGCCGGGCGGACGTCGAGGCGCTGCGCCTGCCGATGGCCGCCCGTGGCTACCGGATGGCCGATGTCGACGAGGCGCTGTCCCGGCTCGGCGCGGAGCTGGCCGAGCGGGACGCCCGGATCGCGGAGCTGGAGTCCGCCCTGGCCGGGGTGCAGGCGTCCGCGGTGACGACGGGGACCGACCTGTTCAAGCAGCCGGGGGACCGGCCCGCCGAGCCTGGCGACCAGGGCCACGGCCCGGCCCGCGGCGAGGACGACGCACGATGAGCGGCGGAGCCGTGGCCGCCCCCGACGGCAGGCTGCGCTGCCCGTGGGGCCTGTCCACCGAGGACTACCTCGCCTACCACGACACCGAGTGGGGCCGCCCGGTCCACGGGGACGACGCCCTGTTCGAGCGGCTCTGCCTGGAGGCGTTCCAGTCAGGCCTGTCCTGGCTGACGATCCTGCGCCGCCGCGAGACCTTCCGTACGGCGTTCGCCGGATTCCGCATCGCCGAGGTCGCGAAGTTCACCGACACCGACCGGGAGCGGCTCCTCGCCGACCCGGGCATCATCCGCAACCGGGCCAAGGTCGACGCCACCCTCGCCAACGCGAAGGTGCTCGCCGACTGGCCGGCCGGGGAGCTGGACGAGCTGATCTGGTCCTACGCCCCCGACCCGGCCGGCCGCCCCGCCCCGGGAGGGCTGGGCGACGTCCCCGCCGTCACCCCGGAGTCCACCGCGCTCGCCAAGGAGCTGAAGAAGCGTTCGATCCGCTTCGTCGGCCCGACCACCGCCTATGCGCTGATGCAGGCCTGCGGCCTCGTCGACGACCACCTCGCGGACTGTGTGGCCCGCGGTGGCGCCCCCGTAGCTCCGTAGGGTGACCGGCTACTTCCCCAGGTAGACGGGCTTCTCCTTCGCGAGGAACGCCTCCACCGCGATGACGTGGTCCTGCGACGCGCCCGCCCGGGTCTGGAGTTCGTCCTCCTTCTCCAGGGCCTGAGCGAGCGTGTGCCCGGCGCCGTACGCCATCGACTCCTTCAGCGCCGCGTACGCCACCGTGGGGCCGTCCGCCAGGGTGCGGGCCACCGCGGCGGCCTGCTCGGCCAGCTCGGCCGCCGGGACCACGCGGTTGACGAGGCCCAGCTCCAGTGCGTCCTGCGCGGAGATCGAGCGCGGGAAGAACAGCAGATCGGCGGCGCGGCTCGGGCCGATCAGCCGCGGCAGCGTCCAGGACACGCCCGAGTCCGCGGTGAGTGCGACACCCGCGAAGGAGGTGTTGAAGGAGGCCGTGTCGGAGACCACCCGGTAGTCGGCCGCCAGGGCGAAACCGAACCCGGCCCCGGCCGCGACGCCGTTCACCCCGGCGACCACCGGCTTGGCCATCTCGGTGATCGCCCGCACGATCGGGTTGTAGTGCTCCCGCACGGTGCTCAGCGCGTTCCCGCCGCCCGACTCACGGGTCGCCGCCAGCGTGGCGACGTGCTCCTTGAGGTCCTGGCCGACGCAGAAGGCGCGCCCGGTGGCCGTGAGCAGAACCGCCCGTACCGCCGGGTCCGCGGCCGCGTCCCGCAGGGAGTCCCGGAGCGCGACCTTCGCCGCGGTGTTCATGGCGTTCATCGCGTCGGGTCGGTTGATCGTGATCGTCGCGAGACCCTCGCTCACGTCGTACAGCACGGTGTTCGCCGGCTCGTCGGCCATTGCGGTCCATCCCCTCACTGCTCGGGCATCGTTGCCACTGGAGGCAAGCATGGCCGACGCGGGGCGGGGTGTAGATGTGACCTGCGTCTAACAATTGGCTCTCACCTGGGGGTCCAGGGCGGCGCAGTATCGCAGCCGGATCGCCGAATTGGGTGGTTTTGAGAGAGCGCGTTGCGCAAGCGATGCAGAGCGATGTTGGTCATCGGGGTCGTTGATGCGGGATAATGGTGAAGAAGCAATGTGTTCGATGCCGGTGAGGCAGCGCCTGTCATGGGGCCGCCGGTTGCGATGAGCTGGTTTCAGGAAGGGGAACGAGCATGGCGGCCATGAAGCCGCGGACGGGCGACGGCCCGCTCGAGGTGACAAAGGAGGGGCGGGGCATCGTCATGCGCGTTCCGCTCGAAGGCGGCGGTCGGCTTGTTGTCGAGCTGACTCCGGACGAGGCCGATGCCCTCGGCGACGCGCTGAAGAAGGTCGTCGGCTGACGCGGAACGCCCATCACCTGCACCACTGCCCGGTACGGATCCCGTACCGGGCAGTGGTGCGTCTCCAGGCTCTTCGGGCTCTACGGGGTCCGGGAGCGCCGGACCGCGCAGAGCAGCCCGTCGCCGACCGGCAGCAGGGTCGGCATCAGCTCCTGGCTCTCGCGCACCGCGCGCAGCAGCTCCCGCAGCCGCAGCACCTCGGCCGGCTGGGCGGCGGAGTCGACCGTGCGGCCGTCCGCGAAGACGCCCTCGAAGCAGACCAGGCCGCCCGGGCGCAGCAGGCGCAACGATTCAGCGAGGCAGTCGAGGCTCTCCAGCCGGTCGCCGTCGCAGAAGACGAGGTCGTATCCGCCGTCCGCGAGCCGGGGCAGGACGTCCAGCGCGCGGCCGGGGATGAAGCGGGCCCGGTTGGAGGCGAAGCCCGCCTCGCGGAACGCCTCCCTGGCGAACTGCTGGCGCTCGGGTTCCGGGTCGACCGTCGTCAGCACGCCGTCCGGCCGCATCCCGTGCAGCAGATAGATGCCGGACACGCCCGTGCCCGTGCCGATCTCCGCCACAGCCTTGGCATCCGCGGCCCCGGCCAGCAGGCGCAGCGCGGCGCCGGTGCCCGGTGACACCGAGCGCAGCCCCAGCTCGCGGGCCCGTTCCCGGGCCCGGTGCAGAGCTTCGTCCTCGGCGACAAAGGCGTCGGCGAGGCCCCAGCTCGTCTGCCGGTTGGCGGTAATGACCCTCTCCTGTCCCCGTAGTTGGCGCAACGGTGACTGTATCCGCTGGACCCGGGAACCCGCAGATGGGACCGGGCGTTGTGCAAGGAGTGGGGAAAGCGCAGCGCCCCGGCCCGCGGATCGGACCGGTGAGCTGCGAGGAAGTCCCGGGCGGCGCCCGGCCCCAGCAGGGAAAAGGCTTATCCGGAGCTAACGGGCGAGGTGGCTATGGTAGGGGCTCCACTGGACACCACCAGAGCCGATAGGGGAGGTGCGGCTGCGCCTGTGGATCGGGGAGGGGTGCTGCGGCGCCTTCTCAGGTCGGCCGGTGAGCCGAAATCCGTGACCAACATTGCTGACCGTTCTTCCGAAGACTCCGCACCGACCGCGACCTTCGCCTCCGATGCGGATCAGGCGTGGACCCCGCCCTCATGGGAAGAGATCGTCAGCACGCACAGCGGTCGCGTGTACCGCCTTGCCTACCGGCTGACGGGTAACCAGCACGACGCCGAGGACCTCACCCAGGAAGTCTTCGTCAGAGTCTTCCGCTCGCTGTCGACGTACACGCCCGGCACGTTCGAGGGCTGGCTGCACCGCATCACCACCAATCTCTTCCTGGACATGGTCCGGCGCAAGCAGCGGATCCGCTTCGACTCGCTCGGCGACGACGCGGCCGAGCGGCTGCCCAGCCGGGAGCCGTCCCCGCAGCAGGTCTTCAACGACACCCACTTCGACGCCGACGTGCAGCAGGCGCTGGACACCCTCGCGCCCGAATTCCGTGCGGCCGTGGTCCTCTGCGACATCGAGGGCCTCAGCTACGAGGAGATCGCCGCGACCCTCGGCGTGAAGCTCGGCACCGTGCGCAGCCGCATCCACCGCGGCCGCTCGCACCTGCGCAAGGCGCTCAAGCACCGTTCGCCCGAAGCCCGCGCCGAGCAGCGCTCCCTGGCGGACGCGGTCCTGGCAGGGGAGGGCGGAACGGCGTGAGCGGCACAGGTCCCACCGGTCCCACCCCGGCCGAAGCGCATCTGGGGGACCGGCTCGCCGCGCTGGTCGACGGCGAGCTCAACCACGACGCCCGTGAGCGGGTCCTCGCCCATCTGGCCACCTGCGCCAGGTGCAAGGTCGAGGCCGACGCCCAGCGGCGCCTCAAGAGCGCCTTCGCGATGTCCGCCGCACCCTCGCCCTCCGAGGGGTTCCTGGCCCGCCTGCAGGGCCTTCCCGGGGGTCCTGGCGGCGACGGCACCGGTGGAGGCAGGCCGTTCGGCTCCGGCGGGCCGTTCGCCGACGAGTTCTTCCCCCCGCTGCGGTCCTCCGGCTCCACCCGCCGCGACCCCGCCGCACCCTCCTCCCCGCTGGACGACTTCGGCTATCTCCCCGCGGCCCACGGCTCCACCACCGTCCTGCCCGGCGGCTCCGGGGCCGCCTTCCGTTTCCACGAAGTGGCCCGGGACGCCGAGCGTTCGCCGTGGCGCGGGCGGCGTTTCGCCTTCGCCGCGGCCGGTGCGGTCTCCCTGGCGGCCATCGCGCTCGGCGGCACCCTGCCGCTGGACTCCGGCCCCGACCCCCTCCTGCGCGCCGAGGGCAGCGGGAACAGCGTGACCCCGCTCGACGCCGAGACCCGCGCCGGGGGATCCACCGAGGCGGTCAGCCGCCGCGGCGGCGCCCAGTCGGTGGGCGGCGACCGCCTGGCCGTCAACCGGTCGGCGGCCGATGTGTCGTCGACCGGCGGGCACCGGCCCTCGCCCCTGCTCTCCGCCCCACCGGCAGCTGTCGCCCCGGGGGTGAAGCCGCCCCTGTCGCCCCGGGCGCAGACGACGGCCCCGCCGCTCTTCTCCAGCTCCCCCCTGGGCGGACACCCCTTCACGTTCCCCGTGCTGAACGTGTCCGTGCCGCCGCTGATACGTCCGACCGGCGGTTCCACCCCGCTGCTCGCGACGGTGCTGGGCGGCGGTTCGACGGCGAAGGCGCTCACGCCACCGGCCTCCTCGGACCCGGGCCGGCCGACGCCGACCAACGACCTGGCGAGCCCGCTCCCGCCCCGGCGCTGACCGGGTCCCGGCCGAACGCCGGCCGAACCGGGACGGGACCCTGCGCGGGGATTCGCAAACCTGGTTGAATTCCGGGGAGGGACGCCTCTGTGGGGCGTGCAGAGGCCAGTTGCGGGGAGAGCATGGACGACGGGAAGCCCACCGGGCCGCAGGCGAAGTGGTGGAGCCGCCCCGCCGAGGGGCGGCCGAGCCGCTCCGGGCCGGAGAACCAGGAGCCGGAAAACCGGGCGCCGGAGAGCCAGGCACCTGAAACTCAGGCGCCGGAGAACCAGGCGCCGGAAGGCCGGGAGCCGGGAACCCAGGAGCCGGAAGGCCGAGAGGCGCAGCCGTCCCTCCCGTCCGGGCCGCCCCTGCACGAGCCCGACGAGTACAGCACCCCGCCGTACGGCGGCCCCGGACCGTGGGCGCCCGCGCCACCGGTCCAGCGGCCGACCCCGGCCCACGGCACCCCCGTACCGCCCCAGGCCGCACCCCTGCCACCGCAGCCCTCCCCGGTGGAGCCCCAGGCCACCCCCGTACCGCCGCAGCCATCGCCGCAGCCCCCGCACCCCGCCCCCGTACCGCCGCAGGGCGCTCCGGAGCGGCCGCCGTTCGCGACGACGCACGGGGCCGGTGTCCCCCCGGCGGGACCGGGGGAGCAGCGGCCCCCGTCCTCGCAGTGGGTCCAGTACGACCCGTGGGATGCGCCGGGGCAGCCGCTGACCCAGGCGGGACCACCGGCCGGCACCGAGCCGGGGAGCCGGAAGAACCGCCGGGGCGGGGCCTTCGCCGGAGTGCTGCTGCTGACCTTGGTCGCCAGCGGTATCGGCGGCGGGGTCGGCGCGTACATCGAGCGCACCGGCGGTCTGACCACCGTCGAGCTGCCCCAGGCGAGTCACGACAACGGCGACCGGGCGCCCGAGAGCGTCGCGGGCATCGCCGCCAGCGCCCTGCCCAGCGTCGTCACCCTGCACGTCAGCGGCACCGCCGAGTCCGGCACCGGCACCGGCTTCGTCCTCGACGCCCGGGGCCACATCCTCACCAACAACCACGTCGTCGCCCCGGCAGGATCCAGCGGGGACATCACCGTGACGTTCAGCAGCGGTGAGACGGCCGCCGCCGAACTTGTCGGCAAGGACAGCGGTTACGACCTCGCCGTCGTCAGGGTCAAGGGCGTCTCGGGCCTCAAGCCCCTGCCGCTGGGCAACTCCGACAACGTCCAGGTGGGCGACCCGGTGGTGGCCATCGGCGCCCCCTTCGACCTGTCCAACACGGTCACCTCCGGCATCATCAGCGCCAAGCAGCGGCCGATCACCGCGGGCGGCGAGAAGGGCGACGGCAGCGACATCAGCTATGTCGACGCCCTCCAGACCGACGCCCCGATCAACCCCGGCAACTCCGGCGGCCCGCTGGTCGACACCCAGGCCCATGTCATCGGCATCAACAGCGCCATCCGCGCCGCCGACAGCGGCAAGGGGACCGAGCGCGGCGGCCAGTCCGGCTCCATCGGCCTCGGCTTCGCGATACCGATCAACCAGGGCAAGAGGGTCGCCGAGGAGCTGATCAGCACCGGCCGGGCGACCCACCCGGTGATCGGCGTCACGCTGGACATGAAGTACACCGGCGACGGGGCCAAGGTCGGCACGAAGGGCCCCGACGACGGCCCCGCGGTCACCAAGGACGGTCCCGCGGCCAAGGCGGGCATCAGATCCGGCGACGTGATCACCGAGGTCCAGGGCCAGCGGGTGCACAGCGGGGAGGAGCTGATCGTGAAGATCCGCGCCCACCGGCCGGGCGACCGGCTGGAGCTGCGGCTGACCCGTGGTGGCAAGGAGCTGTCCGTCACGTTGACGCTCGGCTCGGCGAGCGGCACATGAGCGACACGGCAAGGTACCGCCCGGACAGGTTGGCCAGGTACCGTTGAACGGTCCGGGCACTCGTCCCACCTGGCCGGGACCAGACGCAGAAGTCGGGATCAGGCGGAGAACACGAGGAGCAGCTAGGTGTTCAATGACATAGGCGCACTGGAGCTGCTGACGCTCGGGGTGCTGGCCGTGCTCGTCTTCGGCCCCGACAAGCTGCCCAAGCTCATCCAGGACGTCACGCGCACCATCCGCAAGATCCGTGAGTTCTCGGACAGCGCCAAGGACGACATCCGCTCCGAGCTGGGCCCGCAGTTCAAGGACTTCGAGTTCGAGGACCTCAACCCCAAGACGTTCGTCCGCAAGCAGCTCATGGACGGCAACGACGACCTGGGGCTGAAGGAGATCCGCGAGAGCTTCGACCTGCGCAAGGAGATCTCCGACGTCACCGACGCGGTCAACGGCCGCACGCCGGCACCGGATTCCGCCAACAGTGCGGCGAACGGCTCTGCGGGCGCGTCGGGCACCGGCACCTCGCCCAGCCTCACCAAGACCGGCGACACCACCCCTGACCTGCTGAAGAAGGCTCCGCAGCAGGCGCAGAGCGAGCGGCCGCCGTTCGACGCGGACGCCACCTGACGCCAGTCGATCCCGACTCGTCCGGACGGTATGGCTATTCTCCATCTGTCCGGTTGCGAGGACGCCCACGCCCGCGGGGGGCGGGCCGCTCCGGATCGGAACTGATCGAGGAGGCGGCCGCTCAGATGGAGACGACGAGTCGGGTGGATACGGACGGTGCCCCTGGCACGGTCACGGCGGAGGAGGTGCCGGCGGCCCGGCGGCGTACCGTCGACGGCTACCTGGAAGCCCCCTTCCCCTGGTACGGGCTGGACGAGGCCTTCACCGGCCCGCGCTGGCTGATGCAGGTCGGCACGGCGGCGGACGGCACGGTGCAGCACGGCTCCACCGGTCACGGCGACGAGCCCTCGGTGAAGACGGACGGGGCCGCGGCCGAGAAGGAACGCTTCGCGGCCGTCATCACGGTCGCCGCCAGCCCCGTGAGACGCAGCGGTGACGGTACGGGGGTGCTGGACGCCACCACGGTCTCCTCGGCGGCCTGGCTGGCCGGCTCGGGCCTGCTGGCGTACACGTGGCCGCCGCAGATGGACCACGCCCTGCGCGACGACTGGCTGGACCAGCAGACCGAGACGGCGTTCACCCTCGCCGACGACCTCGGCTCCGCGCCCTGGTCGACGCTCTCCCTGCCGGTGGACGGGGTTCCGGTGGAGTTCCACTACCGGGAGTCCGAGTTCGGCTGGGTGCTGGCCGGGTCGGCGCACGAGGGCGTGCACATCGGCGCGTACGGGCGGGGTATGAGCGCGTACGGTCTGGGGTTCGCGGTGATCAAGGACATCGCGGCCTACGAGTAGGCCCGACTCGTCCGGACGGGCTGGCAGAACCAGCCCGTCCGGCGATCGAGGACGAAAAAGCGTCGGCGGAGCTCAGAACTTGTTGCGCGGGGTGATCCCCAGCGACATGCCCGACAGGCCCCGCCGGCGGCCCCCCAGCTTCTCCGCGATCGCACGCAGCGCCTTGCCGGCCGGGGAGTCCGGGTCGGACAGGACCACCGGCTTGCCCTCGTCGCCGCCCTCGCGCAGCCGCAGGTCGATCGGGATCGAGCCGAGCACCGGCACCTCCGCGCCGACCGTCCGCGTCAGCCCCTCCGCGACCCGGGCGCCGCCGCCCGAGCCGAAGACGTCGACCATCTCGTCGCAGTGCGGGCACGGCATGCCCGACATGTTCTCCACGACGCCGACGATCTTCTGGTGGGTCTGCACGGCGATGGAACCGGCCCGCTCGGCCACCTCGGCCGCCGCCTGCTGCGGGGTCGTGACGACCAGGATCTCCGCGTTCGGCACGAGCTGCGCCACGGAGATCGCGATGTCACCGGTGCCCGGCGGCAGGTCGAGCAGCAGGACGTCCAGGTCGCCCCAGTACACATCGGCGAGGAACTGCTGGAGCGCCCGGTGCAGCATCGGGCCGCGCCACACCACGGGCGCGTTGCCCGGGGTGAACATGCCGATGGAGATGACCTTCACGCCGTGTGCGGACGGCGGCATGATCATGTTCTCGACCTGGGTGGGCTTGCCGTCCGCGCCGAGCATCCGGGGCACGCTGTGCCCGTAGATGTCCGCGTCCACGACGCCCACCTTCAGCCCGTCGGCCGCCATCGCCGCCGCGAGGTTCACCGTCACCGAGGACTTCCCGACGCCGCCCTTGCCGGAGGCGACCGCGTACACCCGGGTCAGCGAGCCGGGCTTGGCGAAGGGCACCTCCCGCTCGGCGGTCCCGCCGCGCAACGAGCTCGCCAGCTCCTTGCGCTGCTCGTCGCTCATGACATCGAGGGTGACCTCCACGCGGGAGACGCCCTCGACGCGGGATACCGCCTCCGTCACGTTCCTGGTGATCGTGTCGCGCATCGGGCAGCCGGAGACCGTGAGATACACCGTGACAGCGACTACACCGTCAGGATCGATCTCGACCGATTTCACCATGCCCAGCTCGGTGATCGGGCGGTGGATCTCCGGGTCGTTCACTGTCGCCAGTGCTTCACGCACCGCGTCTTCCGTAGCCATACCGACGATGTTACGGCGCGCGGCCCTACGGGCGGGTAGCGCGTCAGCGGTCGCCTTCGTCACTCTCGGACGTGAGGAGGATCTGCCGGTCCTCCATGTCCCTCACCATGTCCTGGAGCTCCGAGCGGATCCAGTCCCGGGTGGCGACCTCGCCGAGGCCCATCCGCAGCGCCGCGATCTCCCGGCTGAGGTACTCGGTGTCGGCGATGGAGCGCTCGTTCTGCTTGCGGTCCTGCTCGTGGGTGACCCGGTCCCGGTCGTCCTGCCGGTTCTGGGCCAGCAGGATCAGCGGGGCCGCGTACGAGGCCTGGAGCGAGAGCATCAGGGTCAGGAAGATGAACGGGTACTCGTCCCACCGCAGATCCTTGGGCGCGTAGATGTTCCACAGCACCCAGACGATGATGATCAGCGTCATCCAGACGATGAACCGCCCGGTCCCCAGGAACCGCGCGATCCGCTCGGAGAACCGGCCGAACGCCTCCGGGTCGTACTCCGGCAGCAGCCTGCGCCGCGGCGACTTCGGCTGGTCGAGCCGGGTGCGCGGCGGGCGCATCAGGCCGGAGGAGCCCGTCGAGGCGGTCTTCGTCCGCTCCTCACGTTCGGCCATGGCGGATGCCCCCCTCGCCGTGGAAGTCGGTCTCGCGCCAGTCCTCGGGCAGCAGGTGGTCCAGGACGTCGTCCACGGTCACCGCACCCAGCAGGGAGCCGCTCTCGTCCACGACGGGCGCCGAGACCAGGTTGTACGCGGCCAGATAGCTGGTCACGGTCGGCAGCGGGGTGTCCGGGGGCAGCGGCACCAGGTCGCTGTCGACGATCGAGCTGACCAGGGTGAACGGCGGATCGCGCAGCAGCCGCTGGAAGTGCACGGTGCCCAGGTACTTGCCGGTCGGCGTCTCGTCGGGGGAGCGGCATACGTACACCTGTGCGGCGAGCGCGGGGGAGAGGTCGGCCTGCCGGACCCGGGCGAGCGCGTCGGCCACCGTGGCGTCCGGGCGGAGCACGATCGGCTCGGTCGTCATCAGACCGCCCGCGGTCCGCTCCTCGTACGCCATCAGGCGGCGCACATCGGCGGCGTCGTCCGGCCGCATCAGGGTCAGCAGCCGCTCCTTGTCCTCCTCGGGCAGCTCCGAGAGCAGGTCGGCCGCGTCGTCCGGGTCCATCGCCTCCAGGACGTCGGCGGCCCGCTCCTCCTTGAGCTTGCCGAGGATCTCCACCTGGTCGTCCTCGGGCAGCTCCTCCAGGACGTCGGCGAGCCGGTCGTCGTCGAGTGCGGAGGCCACCTCGACCCGGCGCTTGGGGGAGAGGTGGTGCAGGGCGTTGGCGACATCGGCGGGGCGCAGCCGTTCGAAGGTGGCGACCAGGTTCTCGGCGCCCTGCCCGTGCTCCTCCAGCGAGAAGCCGCTGACCGCCGACCACTCCACCGTCAACGTCTCGCCCTTGCGGCGCAGCGCCCCGCCGCGCCCCTTACGGACGAAGTACTTGTCGATCTCCCAGTCCCGGCGGGCCGGCAGCTGCTGGATCGCCACGTCCAGGACGGTGACCTCCTCATCGCTCTCCACCAGCCGCACCCGGCGGTCGAGGAACTCGCCGAGGACGAGCCGTTCGGTGGGCCGCTGCTCGAAGCGCCGCATGTTGACCACGCCGGTCGTGATGACCTGGCCCGACTCGACGCCCGTCACCCGGGTCATCGGCAGGAAGATCCGCCGCCGGCTGACCACCTCGACGACAAGACCCAGGATGCGCGGCGGCCGTCCGCCGACCCGCAACATCGCCACCAGATCGCGGACCCGGCCGACCTGGTCCCCGTTCGGGTCGAACACCGGCACCCCGGAGAGATGCGAGACGAAGACCCGAGGGGCTCCTGCCGCCATGCTCCGCCTCCTTCTCCGTGCCGCCGTACGCCATGATCAGGCTAGCCGTTGCCGTGGTGGAGCGCCCCGGCGGACCCGTCCGTACGGCTGGCTGCCGGGCGGTGCGCGGACCCCGGGTACGCTGCGCTCTGCCCCCCGATCGCAGTTGAGAGGCAGTACGCCCGTGACCTCTTTTGCCCCGGCCGTCCGGAATCATCGCCGGACCGCCCTCGCAGTCGTGCTCTGCGGCGGGCTCGTCGCGGCCCTCACCGCCTGCGCGGGCGAGGACCCGGACAAGGGGACCAACGGCGTCGGGAAACTCTCGGCGGAGCAGATCGACAACAAGGCCAGGGCGGCGGCCGACAGCGCCGACGGCGTACGGCTGGCGGGCACCCTGGTGAGCAAGGGCGGCACCTACATGCTGAACATGAAGCTCAGCGACAGGGGCGGCACGGGGTCGGTCTCCTCCAAGAAGCGGAGCTTCGTGCTGCTGCGGGTCGAGGACGAGCTCTTCATCAAGGCCGACGCCGACTTCTGGATCCACGAGGAGGGTGGCAAGGCGGGCTCCTCCGACCAGGAGGCCGCCGAGAAGCTGGGCGGCAAGTACGTGAAGGTTCCCCAGGACGACCCCAGCTACCGCCAGCTGCGCGGCTTCACCGACAAGAAGGTCCTGCTCGACGGCCTGCTGACGTTGCACGGCACGCTGAACAAGGGCGCCAGGGACACGGTCACCGGCCACCGCACCATCCAGCTCCTGGGCGGCAAGGGCGAGGGCGGGGCGCTCGACGTCTCCCTGGAGGGCAAGCCGTACCCGGTACGGGTGGCCCGCGGCGGCGGCGGAGGCACCGTCACCCTGGCCGACTGGGGGCGCGCCGTCCCGCTGGAGGCCCCGCAGGACGACGACACCGTCGACTACGGCGGCAAGCTCCCCAAGTCCTCCGGCTGAGCGGCCTCCTCAGCGCCCCCGGCGCCGCTTCAGCAGCAGCCGGGGCAGCGCGGCCGGTGCGGGCTGCCGCGTGGTCGCCCCGGTCGGCAGCGGGGCCGCGGCCAGTGAGGTGTCCGGCAGGTCCGTGCTGACCGCCGCGGGCGTCAGGCGCACCACCGTGCACTCCTTCGCCCAGCGCTCCGTCATCACCTCGGCGTCCGGCGCGTTCAGCCGCTTGCCCTTCAGCTCGGCGACGGCCGCCTCCCACTCCTCGGAGTGCGGCGCCAGCACCCGTACCCCCGCCGTCCAGGCGACGATCCGGCCGCCCTTGTCCTTGCTGCGTACGGTGACCTCGGCGCGGCCGCCTCCGGTGAGCCCCGCGGGCAGCGGCTGCTCGCCGGGGCCGTCCCCGACGAGGTGGGCCGCGCCCTCGTGCCAGACGTGCCACACGGCCCGGGCGGCTCCGGTGGAGCGGACCCAGATGAGGCCGGACTTCTTAGTGGCCTCCTCGACGAGGGCCCTCTCCAGCAGCGCACCGGCAGCGTCAGTCATGGGCGGGAGCTTACCCAGCCGGTCCGCGCCCGCCCGTCCCCGTGCCCGCCCGTCCCCGTGCGGCTCAGAGCCAGCCGTTGCGCTTCAGGATGCGGTGGATGGAGAAACAGACCACTCCGATGACGCCCAGCACCAGCGGATAGCCGTACCTCCACTCCAGCTCCGGCATGTAGTCGAAGTTCATGCCGTAGACCCCGCAGATCATCGTGGGCACGGCGATGATCGCCGCCCAGGAGGTGATCTTGCGCATGTCCTCGTTCTGGGTGACGGTCGCCTGCGCCAGATTGGCCTGGAGGATCGAGTTCAGCAGCTCGTCGAAGCCGAGAACCTCCTCCTGGACCCGGGCGAGGTGGTCGGCGACGTCCCGGAAGTACTTCTGGATGTCCGGGTCGATCAGCCGCATCGGCCGCTCGCTCAGCAGCTGCATGGGCCGCAGCAGCGGCGAGACGGCTCGCTTGAACTCCAGCACCTCACGCTTGAGCTGATAGATCCGCCCCGCGTCCGAACCGCGCCGGCCGCCCTTCGCGGGGGTGGAGAAGACATCGATCTCCACCTCGTCGATGTCGTCCTGCACCGCCTCCGCCACCGCGATGTACCCGTCGACGACATGGTCCGCGATGGCGTGCAGCACGGCGGACGGGCCCTTGGCGAGGAGCTCCGGATCGTCCTGGAGACGGTGGCGCAGGGCGCGCAGGGAGCCCTGCCCGCCGTGCCGGACGGTGATGACGAAGTCCCGGCCGGTGAAGCACATCACCTCGCCGGTCTCCACGACCTCGCTGGTCGCGGTCAGCTCGGCGTGCTCCACGTAGTGGATCGTCTTGAAGACCGTGAACAGCGTGTCGTCGTACCGCTCCAGCTTGGGCCGCTGGTGGGCGTGGACGGCGTCCTCCACGGCGAGCGGGTGGAGTCCGAACTCCCGGGCGATGCCCGCGAATTCCTCCTCCGTCGGCTCGTGCAGGCCGATCCAGGCGAAGCCGCCCTCCTCGCGCACCTGAAGCATCGCCTCGTGCGGGGTCGGGGCCGAAGTTCCCTCCAGGCGGCTGCCGTCGCGGTAGACCGCGCAGTCGACGACGGCGCTGGAGGCGGAGGGGTCGCGGGTGGTGTCGTACCCGCTGTAGGGGGCGCTGTTCTTACGGAGAGATGGACGCAGGGACGGGCGCACGGCGGCGCGCAGGTCACGGATCATCGACATGGCTGGCTCCTTCACGGAGGGCCGTCGGCGAGGGCGTGGAACAGCCCGGAATGGGGACGTGCGCTCACGTCCGCAAAGCGGGCTCCACCGCGCGGGCGCGATGACGGCGTTCGCAACAGACAGGCAAAAGAACGAGAGACTCTTCCGCGGATTCCTGGAGCTCTTCCGCGGTGCGAACGGCTGTCCACGGGCCATCGGGGATGGCCGGCGAGTCGTCAGTTCAACGGGGAGTTCAGCAAGAGGGGCGGTACGCGGAAGAGTGATCGGTACTGCACGGTCGACTTGGATCCATAGCAGTCCCCACCTCCTCCGGCCGGTCCCCCGTGGGGGACGACGTGTCGTCGGGACAAAGAGAGCGACGCTTCTGCGCGCTGTCCCGACCGGCGGCCAGGCTATCAGCCGACCCAGGCCGAATCCCTTACTTTGCCCACTCCATGCGCACTCTATGCTCGCCGGATGGCAGAAATTCTCGCTCTGGTCGAAGCCCGGCTCCGCTCGGCCCTCGGGGAACCGGACGCCCGCGCCGATGTGACGTTCCTCGGCACGGACCGTATCGAGGTGCTCCGCTTCCTCGACGGCGATGTGGTGCGCTACGCCACGCTCGGCATGTCCGGGCAGCCGATGGCCGACCCCACCTCACCGCTCGCCGACCCGGTGAAAGGCCCCCGCGCCGAGCTGGTCCTGTCGGTACGGGTGGGGCTCGCCGACACCGACCAGGTGCTGCGCCCCCTCGCCGTGCTGGCCGCCTCCCCGCAGGTCGAGGGGCTCATCGTGGCGCCGGGGGCCTCGCTGGACCTGGGCGATCCGCTCTGGAAGGGCGCGCCCTTCACCTCGGTGCTGGTGGCGGAGTCCGGGGGCCTCGTGGAGGACCTGGAGCTGGACGAGCCGATGGACCCGGTCCGCTTCCTGCCGCTGCTGCCGATGACCCACAACGAGGCCGCCTGGAAGCGGGTGCGCGGGGCGCAGGAGCTCCAGGAGCGGTGGCTCACGCACGGTACGGACCTGCGCGACCCGCTGCGCACGTCCGTGCCGCTGGACTGAACCCGCCCGTACGAAGGTCAGTCGGCGAAGACCGTCACACCGTCCTCCAAGGCGTGGACCGGCTCCAGCTCCTCGGCCTCGTGGGTCAGCGCCGTCCGCCGTACGCCCACGACGGCCGCTCCGGCGAGGGCGGCGAGCGCGGCCACCACGAACGGGATGTGGACGTCGCTCCACTCCTCGATCTTCGGGGCGAGGAAGGGGGCGGCCGCCGCGGCGAACCAGCGGACGAAGTTGTACCCGGCGCTCGCCACCGGGCGCGGCGCGTCCGAGACGCCGAGTGCCAGCTCCGTGAAGACGGTGTTGTTCATGCCGATGAAGGCACCGGAGACGATCGTGGCGGCGATCGCCGTGCCGTGGCTGCCGTAACCGAGGACCAGCAGGTCGACGGCGAGCAGCACCAGCGAGGCCCCGAGCACCTTGAGCGAGCCGAAGCGGCGCTGGAGACGCGGGGCGACGAGCACGGAGAAGACCGCGAGCAGCAGGCCCCAGGCGAAGAAGACCGCGCCGGACTTGTACGGGGTCATGTCCAGCACGAACGGTGTGAAGGCCAGGATCGTGAAGAACGCGTAGTTGTAGAAGAAGGCCGAGGCCGCGACCGAGGCCAGGCCGCCGTGGCCGAGCGCCTTCACCGGGTCGAGCAGTGAGGTTTTGCGGGCGGGCTTCGGCTGCTCCTTGAGGAACGCGGCGATGCAGAGGAAGCCGATCGCCATCAGCGCCGCCGTGCCGAAGAACGGATAGCGCCAGCTGGCGTTCCCGAGCAGGGCGCCGAGCAGCGGCCCGCACGCCATGCCGAGGCCGAGCGCCGACTCGTACAGCAGGATCGCGGCGGAGCTGCCGCCCGCCGCCGCTCCGACGATCACCGCGAGCGCGGTGGAGACGAAGAGGGCGTTGCCCAGGCCCCAGCCCGCCCGGAAGCCGACCAGTTCGGCGACGGAGGACGAGGTGCCCGAGAGCGCGGCGAAGACGACGACGAGCGCGAGGCCGGCGAGCAGGGTCCTGCGGCCGCCGATGCGGCTGGAGACGAAGCCGGTGACGAGCATCGCGACGGCGGTGACCAGGAAGTACGAGGTGAACAGCAGCGACACCTGACTGGGTGTGGCGTCCAGCCCCTGGGCGATGGACGGCAGGATCGGGTCCACCAGGCCGATCCCCATGAAGGCGACCACCGAGGCGCCCGCGGTGGCCCAGACGGCCTTGGGCTGGTGCAGGATGCCGGTCGCCGTCGACCCTTCGTCGAACGGGTCCTCTCCTTGGCTGGCTCCTTGCGTGGCTCCTTGCATAGGCCGACTCCTTCTCTCCTCCGGATCGATGCGTTATGCACAGAATAAGTTAGGCGATCTAATAAATGCAAACTACATCTACTTTCCGGGGTGGCGGCCACGCTGCGGACGGGTGATCGTCCTTGACGGGGCGACCGGCGGGGAGGACGGTTGGGCCCTATGAGGGGCGAACCCAGTTGCCCGAAGTGCGGTGGCCGGGTCAGGGCGCCCGGCCTCTTCGTCGACGCCTGGCAGTGCGCCGTGCACGGCCAGGTGCACCCCGTGCAGCCGGTCGTCCCGCCGAGCGTCGAGGCCCTCGGCGTCGTGGTGCACCGCTCGCAGGTGCCCGTCTGGATGCCCTGGCCGCTCCCCGTGGGCTGGCTCTTCACCGGCGTGGCCGGTGCGGGCGACGACCGCAGCGGCGGACGCGCGACCGTGGTCGCCTGTTCGGGTCCCGGACCGCTGGGGGGCATGGGTGAGCTGCTCCTGGTCGCCGAGGAGCTCGGCGTCGGACTCGGCGCCCGGTACGCCGGAATCGACGGCCCCGACCCCGGCCACCACCTGAACGTCGACTCCGCCCCCGACGCCAAGGTGCACGCCGCCGGCCGCCCCACCCCGCTCTGGCACGTCAGGAACGCCCCGGAGGACCGGGCGGTCTTCGCGGGCGAGGCGCGCGGCCTCTGGCTCTGGGCGATCCTGTGGCCCGAGCAGTCGGGGCTGCTGATGTACGACGAGCTGGTGCTGACCGATCTGCGCGACGCAGGGGGAGAGGTGGACCTCGTCCCGTGCGGCGCGCTCACCCCGCGCCTGCTCGCCGCCCCGGAGACGCCGCCGCGACAGGGGCCGGGCCGGCGGTAGTCCACGAGGGTCGGGGGCAGCCCGCGCGGGCCGGGGACAGCCCCACGCGGGCCGGGGGTGGCCCGTGCGGGCCGGGGGTGAGCGCGGCCGGGGGCCGGGTGTGCGGCGGTTATCCTTGAGCGGTCCCCCGTCCGCCCGCGAGCCCTGGAGTAAAGCGTCGTGCGTATCGACCTGCACACCCACTCCACCGCATCGGACGGTACGGACACCCCCGCCGAGCTGGTCGCCAACGCCGCCGCCGCGGGCCTGGACGTCGTCGCGCTCACCGACCACGACACCGTCGGCGGCCACAGACAGGCCATCGACGCGCTGCCCGAAGGGCTCACCCTCGTCACCGGCGCCGAGCTCTCCTGCCGCGTCGACGGCGTGGGCATGCACATGCTGGCGTACCTCTTCGACCCCGCCGACGCCGAGCTGGAGCGCGCCCGGGAACTCGTCCGCGACGACCGGGCGCCCCGCGCCCAGGAGATGGTCCGCAAGCTCCGCGCCCTCGACGTGCCCATCACCTGGGAGCAGGTCGCCCGCATCGCCGGGGACGGCTCGGTCGGCCGCCCGCACGTCGCCGCCGCCCTCGTCGAACTCGGGGTCGTACCCACCGTCTCCGACGCCTTCACGCCCGACTGGCTGGGCAACGGCGGCCGGGCCTATGCCGAGAAGCGCGAGTTCGACCCCTTCGAGGCGGTCCGGCTCGTCAAGGCGGCCGGCGGAGTCACCGTCTTCGCCCACCCGGCCGCCTCGAAACGCGGTGAGGTGGTCCCCGAGCCCACGATCGCCGCGCTCGCCGCAGCGGGTCTCGACGGCATCGAGATCGACCACATGGACCACGACGGGCCCACCCGGGTCCGGCTGCGCGGCCTCGCCCGGGAGCTGGAGCTCCTGCCCACCGGCTCCAGCGACTACCACGGCAGCCGAAAAACCGTAGCGCTCGGCGAGTACACCACCGACCCCGAGATCTACGGCGAGATCACCCGGCGCGCCACGGGAGCCTTCCCGGTGCCGGGCGCCGGTGGAGCCGGCCGCCGCTAGGGCCCACCCTCTCCCACCGCACCACGTCCCACTCCTCGTGCGCCCTTTTCCCGGCCGTCGTACGCCGACGGCCGCCCACCGGGCCCGCGCACCCCCGTACCGCCCGCTCTTCTCTCGCAAGGCTCACTGTGTTCGACGTCGCTGTCTTCGGATCCCTTTTTCTCACCCTTTTCGTGATTATGGATCCGCCCGGGATCACCCCGATCTTCCTGGCCCTCACCGCGGGCCGCCCTGCCAAGGTCCAGCGCAGGATGGCGCTCCAGGCCGTCGCGGTCGCCTTCGGTGTGATCGCCGTCTTCGGTCTGCTCGGCCAGCAGATCCTCGACTACCTGCATGTCTCCGTGCCCGCCCTGATGATCGCGGGCGGGCTCCTGCTGCTGCTCATCGCGCTGGATCTGCTCACCGGCAAGACGGACGAGCCGACGCAGACCAAGGACGTCAATGTGGCGCTCGTACCGCTGGGAATGCCGCTGCTGGCCGGTCCCGGCGCGATCGTCTCGGTCATCCTGGCCGTGCAGCACGCCGACGGCTTCGGCGGTCAGCTCTCCGTGTGGTCCGCGATCGTGGCCATGCACGTGGTGCTCTGGCTGGCGATGCGCTACTCGCTGGTGATCATCCGGATCATCAAGGACGGCGGGGTGGTCCTGGTGACCCGGCTCGCCGGAATGATGCTGTCGGCCATCGCCGTCCAGCAGATCATCAACGGCGTCACCCAGGTCGTCCAGAACTCCTGAGCCCCGCACGGGTGCCCTCCGGACACCACAGCGCCCCCGCACGGACCATCCGTGCGGGGGCGCTTCGTCTTTAGCGGCGCAATGCGTAATCAGGCGTCAGAAGCCTATGGAGCGTTACGAAGCCGAGCTTTCGGCGGGCCGGATGTAGATGCGCTGGCCCATGGCTGCGGCCTGCTGCACGATCCGGTTGACGGAGGCGGCGTCCACGACGGTGCTGTCCACGGCGGTACCGTCGACGTCGTCGAGTCGCATGATCTCGAAGCGCATATGGCTTCCCTTCGTCTGATCCTCCTGCTGGAGAACTACTGGTACGGGCGATGTGACCTACCCGCAAGGATAGGAACGCGAGGCTTCCCTCGCGTTCCACGAGTGTTACAACGGCTTGCCCGGTACAAACATTCCCTACGCTAAGGAAATTTTTTGGATGCCTAAGTACCCGTCGGTAGCCACCCATACACAGACCATGAGGTTCGCATGAGCGCGGCCGACCCGCAGCTTCCCCGCCAGGCCGATATCGCCGAGCGCCTGGACCGCACCAACGAGCTGCTCCAGCGCATGCTCGTCGAGGTCTCCAAGACCCCCTCGACGCACGCCATCTTCGTGGACGCGGGCTACGTGTACGCCGCGGCCGGGCTGCTCGTCACCGGCACCGAGGACCGGCGCTCCTTCGATCTCGACGCCGAGGGGCTGATCGAGGCCTTCATCGACCGGGCCCGCACGATCTTCGCGGACAGCCGGCTGCTGCGCGTCTACTGGTACGACGGGGCCAGGCGCCGCATCCACACCACCGAACAGCAGGCCATCGCCGAACTCCCCGACGTCAAGGTGCGGCTCGGCAACCTCAACGCCAACAACCAGCAGAAGGGCGTCGACTCCCTCATCCGCACCGACCTCGAATCGCTCGCCCGGCACCGAGCCATCAGCGACGCGGCCCTCATCGGCGGCGACGAGGACCTGGTCTCGGCGGTCGAGGCGGCGCAGGGCTACGGGGCGCGCGTCCACCTCTGGGGCATCGAGGCCGCCGAGGGCCGCAACCAGGCCGAACCGCTGCTCTGGGAGGTCGACAGTCAGCGCACCTTCGAACTCGACTTCTGCCGCCCCTACGTCACCCGCCGCCCGGTCACGACGTACGAGGACGACACCCCGGCCCCCTCACGGGAGGACGTCCGCTTCGTCGGCGCCCAGATCGCCGCCGCCTGGCTCGCCGCCCGCGGCCGAGAATCCCTCGCCGACCTGCTGCCCGGCCACCCCTACCTGCCGGGCTCCGTCGACCAGGACCTGCTGGTCGAGGCCGAACGTCTGCTCCAGCACTCGCTGCGCGGCCACGCGCATCTGCGCCGGGCGCTGCGCGACGGGTTCTGGCAGCACCTGCAGTCGCAGTACTGAGCCACTGCGGTACGGGACCGGGCCCTGCCGCACGAGGTGCTGCGGGGGGGCCGTCGGTGGCGGTTCAGGCCCCGTTCACGCTGTCCCAGAACGCGGCGAGCGCCTCGGCCGTCTCGTGCGGGCGGGCGGTGTTGGGGGAGTGCTCGGCCCCGGCGATCGTGGTGCGGCGCGCACCGAGGCGCCGGGCCATCGCGTCGAACTGCTCCACCGGCCATACGTCGTCGCGCTCGCCGGACAGGACGTGGACGGGCAGATGGAGGGCGGCCAGCTCGTCCACCCGGTCCGGTTCGGTGCGCAGCTGGGCGCCGGTGGCGATCAGCTGCGCCGGCCGGTGGCGCAGCCAGCGCCGGCGCATGTCCTCGCCGTCGCCGGTGTCCGCGTCCTGCGGCGGGTCCAGGGCCCGCATCGCCTCCCACACCTCGTCCATGGAGAGCACGGACAGCGCGTCGCCCAGCATCTTCACCTTGTCCCGCTGGGCGGCGACGACCTCGGCGGGGCCGGAGGACATCAGCGTCAGCGAGCGGAACGGGGTGGCGTCCAGCAGGACGGCCGCGCGGGAGATCTGGCCGCCCAGCGAGTGCCCGAGCAGGTGCAGCTTTCCGCCACCCTCGGTCAGCGCCGCCGCCTGGGCGAGCACATCGCGGGCCAACTCCCCTTGAGCGTAAGACTCCTGACGGTCCGTCCCCGCGGATTCGTACTGTCCGCGCCCGTCGACGGAGACCACGCGGTACCCGGCCGCGCAGAGCGGTTCGAGCAGGGCGATGAAGTCCTCCTTGCTGCCGGTGTACCCGGGCAGCAGCAGGGTGGTGGCACGGGCGGGCCCGGCCGGTACGGCGTCCAGGACGGCGAAGTCCCCGCGCTCGGTACGCAGGACGCGTCGGGTGGCGCAGGGGGGCGGGGCGAAGGTGGGCGGGCGGCTCATGGGGCGAGGCTATCCCCGCCGCCGGGCCCGGGGCGCCACGGGGCAGGCCGAGCAGCCGTTGCCGAACCGTCACCGGGCAGCGGAACGGCCCCGGCCCCCGCAGATGCGGGGGCCGGGGCCGTAGGTGGAGCGGGCTGTCAGCTCTCGGTGGTCGCCGTCGCCTTGCCCGCGGCGCGGGTGGCGCGGCGGCGGCGCGGCTTGGCCTCGGCGGCGGCCTCGCTCACCACGGCCTCGGCCTCGGAGACCACAGCGGCCTCCTGGACCGCGGTCGAGGTGACGCTGCGGGTCGCCCGGCGGCGGCGCGGCTTGGCCTCGGTCTCCGCCTCGGCGGCGGCCGGAGCCTCCGGCGCGACGGCCTCGACGGGGGCCGCGGCCTTCGCCCTCGACGCCCTCTTCGGCTTCGACTCGGCCTTGGGCGTCGACTCCGCCTTCGTACCGGCATCGGCCTTCGGCCCGGTCTCCGCCTTGGGCTTCGACTCCGCCTTCGGGCGGCTCGTGGTGCGCGCCGGGCGACGGCGGGACTTCGCATCCGGCTCCGGCTCGGAGGCCGGGGCGATCTGGAAGTCCACCTCGTCGGCAGGCTTCACGATCCGGGTGCGGCGGCGCGGCCTGGTCGCGACCGGCTCGGCGACCGGCTCCGCGATGCCCGCGGCGACCGCCACGGTCTGGAACCCGGCCTCGACCGGAGCGGCGGCGGCAGGAACCTGCGCCATCGGCTCGGCCACCGGCTTCACCGCGGCACGGCTGCGACGGCGGCGCGGCTTGGCCTCCGCGACCGGCTCGGCCTCCACGACGACCTCGGCCACGACCGGGGCAGCGGCCTCGGCCACGACAGGGGCGGCGGTCTCGACGGCCGGAGCCGGAGCCGGAGCCTCGGCGACCGCCACGGCCGCCTCGGTCACGGTCTCGGCCGCGGTGAGCCGCGTACGGCGACGACGGCGCGGCGTGCGGGGACCCTCGGGGGCCTCGTCGCCGGCCGGGGTGACCGGGGTGGCCTCCTTGGCGGGCGCGGGGACCGTCGCGGTGCCCTCCTCCGTGGACCCGCCACGGGTGCGGCGGCGCTGACGCGGCGTACGCGTACGGGGCTCGCGCTCCTCACGGGCCGGAGCGGGGGCGGCGGCGGACTTGCGGCCGCGGCCGCCGGTCTCGCCGAGGTCCTCGACCTCCTCCGCGCGCAGACCGGCACGGGTCCGCTCGCCACGCGGCAGGACACCCTTGGTGCCCGCCGGGATACCGAGCTCCTCGAAGAGGTGCGGCGAGGTGGAGTACGTCTCCGGCGGGTCCGGGAACTTCAGGTCCAGCGCCTTGTTGATCAGCTGCCAGCGCGGGATGTCGTCCCAGTCGACCAGCGTGATCGCGATGCCCTTGGCGCCCGCGCGGCCGGTGCGGCCGATGCGGTGGAGGTAGGTCTTCTCGTCCTCCGGCGACTGGTAGTTGATGACGTGGGTCACACCCTCGACGTCGATGCCGCGCGCGGCGACATCGGTGCAGACGAGGACGTCGACCTTGCCGTTGCGGAAGGCGCGCAGCGCCTGCTCGCGGGCGCCCTGGCCGAGGTCGCCGTGGACCGCGCCGGAGGCGAAGCCGCGCTTCTCCAGCTGCTCGGCGATGTCGGCGGCCGTCCGCTTCGTGCGACAGAAGATCATCGCGAGCCCGCGGCCGTCGGCCTGGAGGATGCGGGAGAGCATCTCCGGCTTGTCCATGTTGTGCGCGCGGTACACGTACTGCGCGGTGTTCTTGACGGTCGTGCCCTCGTCGTCCGGCGAGGTGGCGTTGATGTGCGTCGGCTGCGACATGTAGCGGCGGGCGAGGCTGATGACGGCACCGGGCATGGTGGCCGAGAACAGCATCGTCTGGCGCTTGGGCGGCAGCATCGTGATGATGCGCTCGACGTCGGGCAGGAAGCCCAGGTCCAGCATCTCGTCGGCCTCGTCGAGGACGAGCCCGCGGATGTGGGAGAGGTCGAGCTTGCGCTGGCCCGCCAGGTCCAGGAGACGGCCCGGGGTGCCGACGATCACGTCGACGCCCTTCTTGAGGGCCTCGACCTGGGGCTCGTAGGCCCGGCCGCCGTAGATCGCGAGAACGCGGACGTTACGGACCTTGCCGGCGGTCAGCAGGTCGTTGGTGACCTGCTGGCACAGCTCACGGGTCGGGACGACGACGAGCGCCTGCGGCGCGTCGGTCAGCTGCTCGGGCGTGGCGCGGCCCGCCTCGACATCGGCGGGGACGGTCACGCGCTCCAGGAGGGGGAGTCCGAAGCCGAGCGTCTTGCCGGTGCCGGTCTTGGCCTGGCCGATGACGTCGGAGCCGGAGAGCGCTACGGGGAGCGTCATCTCCTGGATGGGGAAGGGGGACATGATGCCGACCGCCTCAAGGGCTTCGGCCGTCTCGGAAAGAATACCGAGGTCTCGGAACGTAGTCAGGGTGCTGCCTCTTCTGTGAGACGCGGTCCGAGGCGAACGCTGGGGGTCGTACCGTGCCGGGGTTGGTCATCCGGCCGTGGATGGGCCGGGTGGCGCGGGACCACTGCCGTCGCTCGAGCGCTCGTGCCGCTGAGGGGGCCCCTCAGCTGCAGTCGTACGTGTCGTACGCACCGCGTGGAGGGCTGTCGGGTCGGAGCCGATCGGGCCACCGACCGGGCATCCTCATTCAAGGGACGCGCCCCTGGCACAGGAAATGCTCAGTAAGCGCAATACCACTGTACCCCGGATTCGCGCATGTGTGTTGGACGAATTCGTCGGAACGGTGTGATGTCCGCTCCTCGCCGGGCCCTTCCGCCCCTCGTCGGGCGGGCTATTGTGCGGTTCATGGAGACGCCTGACAACGCCACTGAACACCCCGAAGAAGCGCCCGCAGCGACCGGAATCGCCGCCCAGGACTGGGCCACCGCCTCCGTCGAGCCGCAGTACCGGGCCGCGGTCGTGGACCTGCTGGGCGCCCTCGCCTACGGCGAGCTGGCCGCCTTCGAGCGCCTCGCCGAGGACGCGAAACTCGCGCCGACGCTCGGGGACAAGGCGGAGCTGGCGAAGATGGCCGCCGCTGAGTTCCACCACTTCGAGCAGCTGTCCGACCGGCTCGAGGCCGTCGACGAGGACCCGACCGCCGCGATGGAGCCCTTCGCCAAGGCGCTCGACGACTTCCACCGCCAGACGGCCCCGTCGGACTGGCTGGAAGGCCTGGTCAAGGCATACGTGGGTGACTCGATCGCCAGCGATTTCTACCGGGAGGTCGCGGCCCGGCTCGACACCGACACCCGCTCCCTGGTCCTCGCCGTGCTCGACGACACGGGCCACGGGAACTTCGCGGTGGAGAAGGTGCGCGCCGCGATCGAGGCCGACCCCCGGCTCGGCGGGCGGCTCGCGCTCTGGGCCCGCCGGCTGATGGGCGAGGCGCTGTCGCAGGCCCAGCGGGTGGTCGCCGACCGCGACGCGCTCTCGACGATGCTGGTGGGCGGCGTCGCGGACGGCTTCGACCTGGCGGAGGTGGGCCGGATGTTCTCCCGGATCACCGAGGCCCACACCAAGCGCATGGCCGCGCTCGGGCTGGCCGCGTAACACCTGACCACGGGCTACTGGGCCGCCGCCGACCTCGCGAGGCGGCGGCCGCGTGGACGGATCAGCAGCGACAGCGTCACCGCCCCGACGGAGACGGCGCCGATCAGGGTCGCCACGCCGTGGCCGGGGCCCAGCGCCGAATGTGTGAGGAACGCTCCGAACAGTGCCCCCAGCGCGCCGGTGAGATAAACAGCACGGGCGGAGGGGAGCCGGTCGGCCAGTGAGCGGACGGCCGCCCAGGACAGGGCGAGTCCGAGCACGGCGGCGCCGAAGGATTCCCAGATCACTAAGGATCACCTCGCGGGGGTGTGCGGGGCGGGCAAATCGGTCGTAGGCGGTACTACCCCCGGCCCACGCCGTACAACCCTTCCCCGAGCCGGGGAACCCTTACGGGTACGGCACGCGCGCCCACTTCGTAACGGCAGCGGTCCCAGGGGGCACACCGAGCGCCACGGCGTACGGGAGCCGTACACCTGGACACACAGGAGCGGCCCGGCGGGACATCCCGCCGGGCCGCTCCTGTGAGCTGTCGCGTCCGTGGACTACAGCGCGCCGAACCCCACACGCCGGGTGCTGGGCTCGCCGATCTCCACGTAGGCGATCCGGTCGGCCGGCACCAGGACCCTGCGGCCCTTGTCGTCCGTGAGGCTCAGCAGCTCCGCCTTGCCGCCCAGTGCAGCGGCGACCGCGCTCTCGACGTCCTCGGCGGAAAGCCCGCTCTCCAGAACGATCTCGCGGGGCGTGTGCTGCACCCCGATCTTGACCTCCACGGCTATGTCCCTCCGACGGTCAGTCCCTGCGCGGCGAACCGCGCCGTACGCAGCCACATTAGCCCGGTGGGAGCACGCCTCACGGCCCGACCGGCAACGCCCGCAGCGAACACGGTGCGCTGCGCCGGCCGGCCGGGGCGTCAGTTCTGCTCGGCGCCGTACAGCGGGAAGCCCGCGATGCCCCGCCAGGCCAGCGAGGTGAGCAGCTGCACCGCCGTGTCGCGCGGGATGCTGGAGCCGCTGGAGAGCCAGTAGCGCGCCACCACCTGCGACACGCCGCCCAGCCCCACAGCGAGGAGCATGGACTCGTCCTTGGACAGGCCCGTGTCCCCGGCGATCACGTCGGAGATCGCCTCGGCGCACTGGAGGGAGACCCGGTCGACCCGCTCGCGCACGGCGGGCTCGTTGGTCAGGTCGGACTCGAAGACCAGCCGGAAGGCGCCGCCCTCGTCCTCCACGTATGCGAAGTAGGCGTCCATCGTCGCCTCGACGCGCAGCTTGTTGTCCGTGGTCGACGCCAGCGCCGTGACCACGGCCTGGAGCAGCGACTCGCAGTGCTGGTCGAGAAGGGCCAGGTAGAGCTCCAGCTTCCCGGGGAAGTGCTGATAGAGCACCGGCTTGCTCACACCGGCCCGCTCGGCGATGTCGTCCATCGCGGCGGAGTGGTAGCCCTGTGCGACAAAGACCTCCTGCGCGGCGCCCAGCAGCTGATTGCGTCGGGCGCGGCGGGGAAGGCGCGTGCCCCGCGGGCGCGCTGCCTCTGTCTGCTCGATGGCGCTCACGCCGCCTCCCAAATGTGTGTTCCAGCACAGCCGATCCGTACACGCTGCGCCGTACAGCCATCGTACTTTTGGGTAACCCCGGTGCGCGCGGCGCGGACGCAGAATTTCACGGACCGGACGGCTTCGGAAGCCACAGTTCCCCCAGGTCGGGAGCAAAGCGGGGCGTTCTACCGGTAATCGTCCTCATCCAGGGGGATCACCCTGCGCTGTTCCGCCACATCGGCCTCGTTCGCGGTGGTCGGGTCGACGCTCTCCACCGATTCGTCCTCCTCCGGCCGGATGTCCGTCCGCTGCTCGGCGGCGTCCGCCTCCGGCGCCTCCGGACCCGGTTCGTCCGGGTCGGCGTGGTCGAAGGTGTCCGGGTCGCTCGGGTCGACCGTCATGGTGGCTCCCTTCCTTCCCTTGAAGCGTAGGAGCAACACTCCTGCCCCGCGATGCGGCCTGTGACCGCGAACACATGAACTGGTGCGTGATCGTCTCGTAACATTGCCGCATGTCTTCGACCGAGCTGCCGGGTACTCAGGCCATCGCCGCCGCGATGGCTCCCACGGTCAGCGCCGTCCGGGTCGCCGAGGGGGAGCGGCTGCGCTCCGTGGCGCTCCCGGGGCTCACGCTGACCGTCCGTTCCCGGCCCGCCGACCGTACGGGGCTGCCCCCGGCGCTCTTCGTGCACGGGCTCGGCGGGTCCTCGCAGAACTGGTCGGCGCTGATGCCGCTGCTGGCGGACGTGGTCGACAGCGACGCCGTCGACCTGCCCGGATTCGGTGACTCGCCGCCGCCGGACGACGGCAACTACTCGATCACCGGGCACGCCCGTGCGGTGATCCGGCTGCTGGACGCGGGTGAACGTGGACCCGTTCATCTGTTCGGCAATTCACTGGGCGGCGCGGTCGCCACCCGGGTCGCCGCCGTCCGCCCCGACCTGGTGCGCACCCTCACCCTGATCTCGCCCGCGCTGCCCGAGTGGCGGGTGCAGCGGCCCGCCGTACCGACCGGGCTGCTGGCGATGCCGGGGGTCGCTCCACTGTTCGCCCGGCTCACGAAGGACTGGACGGCGGAGCAGCGGACGCGCGGAGTCATGGCACTCTGTTACGGCGATCCGGCACGGATCTCCGACGAAGCCTTCCGCCATGCGGTGGCCGAGATGGAGCGCCGGCTGGAGCTGCCGTACTTCTGGGACGCGATGACGCGTTCGGCCCGGGGCATCGTCGATGCGTACACCCTGGGCGGCCAGCACGGACTGTGGCGCCAGGCCGAGCGGGTGCTCGCACCGACCCAGCTCGTGTACGGCGGACGGGACCAGCTCGTCTCGTACCGGATGGCACGCAGGGCGTCCGCGGCCTTCCGCGACGCCCGGCTGCTGACCCTGCCCGACGCGGGGCACGTGGCGATGATGGAGTACCCGGAGGCGGTCGCCCAGGCGTTCCGGGAACTGCTGGACGATTGCGGCGGGAGCTGATCCGGGGCGTGGGACGACACAGCCGAAAGGGCACCGGGGCCACCCGCCCGGACGCCGCAGCGGTGGATCCGGGCGGCCCGCGTGCCGTACCCCGGCCCGCCTCCGGCGGCGGTTGGCGCAGGCGCCAGGCGCCCGTACCCCCCGCCGACGGGCACACCCCCTTCCAGGACGCCCCCCATGTCCGGGGCGGCCACCCCGAGCAGCGCGAGCCGGGCGGCGGGTGGGGCACCGGACCGCAGCCCCGGTACGACGCTCCGGGCGGGGCCGCAGGACAGTCGCGTCACGACGCGCCCGCTGGGCCCGCAGCGCAGTCGCGTTACGGGGCTGCCGCCGGGCAGTCGTCGCCGTACGCCGCCCCCGGCGGCCCGCCGTACGCGCAGCCGGACGGCGCTCCGGGCCGTCCGGACCAGGACGCCGCCCGCGAGCAGGCCGTGGCGCGCCAGGTGTCCGCCCAGCGGGCCGCGCAGCGCGCGGCCGACGGGCGGACGGCGCGTCAGCCGGCCGCCGACCCCGGGGCGATGCCGGGCCCGCGCCGGGAGTTCGTCGACGCGTTCGACGCCGATGCCCCCGCCCCGGCCGGTACACCCGACGCCCGCTCGGACGCCGGGGCCGCCGGACCCCCGGTGGAGCCGGACGAGGCCCTGGACGGGGAGCCCGCCGAACGCCGCGACGCCAAGGGCGCCAAGGGCGGCAAGGGCGGCAAGGGGCGGACCTTCACCGGGATCGCCGCGGCCGCGGTGACGACCGTGCTCGCGGTCGTGGTGGCCGGACAGGTCGCTGAGGACTCCGCCGACCGGGGAGCCGCGGCGGCACGGGCGGCCGGCGTCGACCGGGACGGCAGTGAGGGCGCCTCGCGCTCCGACGCCCGGCCGACCCCGGAGCAGCCCGCGTCGAAGCCCCCCGAGGTCAAGCCACTCTCGTACGCCGAGCGGATGGCGCAGCCCGTCCCGCTCGCCGCGGACCTGAAGGCGACCGGGAAGTTCGAGGCTGTTCCCGGACTGGCGAAGGCGCCCGGCGAGGGGCAGAAGCACCGCTATCGGATCGATGTCGAGAAGGGCCTCTCCCTCGACGCCGGTCTTTTCGCCGAAGCCGTCCAGAAGACGCTGAACGACGACCGGAGTTGGGCGCACAACGGTGCGATGACCTTCGAGCGTATCTCCTCCGGTAAACCGGACTTCGTCATCACGCTCGCCAGCCCCGGGACGACCGGTGACTGGTGTGCCAAATCCGGACTGGACACGACGATCGACAATGTCTCGTGCGATTCCGCCTCGACCGACCGCGTGATGATCAATGCTTATCGCTGGGCGCAGGGTTCCGCCACGTTCGGCCCGGAGAAGCTGCTGGCCTACCGCCAGATGCTCATCAACCACGAGGTCGGCCACCGGCTCGGGTACAACCATGTGAGCTGCCGCACGCCCGGCGCCCTGGCCCCGGTGATGCAGCAGCAGACCAAATCCCTGGACATCGAGGGCATCAAGTGCAAACCCAACCCTTGGGTGCACCCCGGTAGTTGACGAAGGGTGTCCGCATACCGAGACGGCCGTCTTGTTCCGCTTTGACAGCGGTCAAGGCGGTCGTTCATATTTCTCGGCATGTCACGCAGCCCCGCACCTTCCGAGATCGCCGCCCTTGAGCTGGCGCTTCTCGGCGTGACCGGGCACTGCGTAGCCGACATTCTCTGTCGCTGACGCCTGTCCGAGCGCGCGTCGGCCCCTTTTTCTTTCCGTGAGCCCCTGACCGGCTCCGGTGGCCCCTCGACTGCCGCGCCCGGACGTACTCCGTCCGCAGGCGCGGCATTTTCTCTTATTCGGCCTGATTCCTTGAGTCAGGGCCCTCTCCCGCTGTCGCCTGCGTGGATTTCCCCTTTCCCGCTTCATGCACCGCAGCATTCCGAGAGGTCATTTTCCGATGCGTCAACCGTCCGTCATATCGCGCCGCGTGGCAGCGGCCACCGTCACCCTCGTCCTGGCCGCGGGTGCCGCGGCCTGCGGTCCCGAGGACAGCAAGGGCGGCGACAGCGGCTCCGGGGCCGAGGGCAAGCCGCAGAAGGGCGGCACCCTCACCGTCCTGAACAGCAACACCCAGCAGGACTTCGACCCCGCCCGGCTCTACACCTCCGGCGGCGGCAACATCCCCTCCCTCGTCTTCCGCACCCTCACCACCCGCAACCGTGAGGACGGCGCCGAGGGCGCGCAGGTCGTCCCCGACCTCGCCACCGACCTGGGCAAGCCCAACGCGGACGCCACGGTGTGGACGTACACCCTCAAGGACGGCCTGAAGTACGAGGACGGCACCGCGATCACCTCGGCCGACATCAAGTACGGCATCGAGCGCTCCTTCGCCCCCGAACTCTCCGGCGGCGCCCCCTACCTGCGGGACTGGCTCATCGGCGGGGCCGACTACCAGGGCCCGTACAAGGACAAGAAGGGCCTCGACTCCATCGAGGTGCCCGACGACAGGACGATCGTCTTCCGGCTGAACAAGCCCGAGGGCGAGTTCCCCTACCTGGCGACGCAGACCCAGACCACCCCGGTGCCCAAGGCCAAGGACACCGGCACCAAGTACGAGGAGCACCCCGTCTCCTCGGGCCCGTACAAGGTCGTCACCAACGAGAACGACGGCGAGCGCCTCGTCCTGGAGCGCAACCCGCACTGGTCGGCCACGACCGACGAGGAGCGCAAGGCCTACCCCGACCGGATCGACGTCCGCTCCGGCCTCGACTCCGCCGTCATCAACCAGCGGCTCTCCGCCTCCCAGGGGCCCGACGCGGCCGCCGTCACCACCGACACCAACCTCGGCCCGGCCGAACTCGCCAAGGTCAGCAGCGACAAGAAGCTCGCCGCCCGGGTCGGCACCGGCCACTTCGGCTACACCAACTACATCGCCTTCAACCCGAAGGTGAAGCCCTTCGACGATCCGAAGGTGCGCCAGGCGGTCTCGTACGCCATCGACCGCTCCTCCATCGTCAACGCGGCCGGCGGCTCCTCGCTCGCCGAGCCCGCCACCACCTTCCTCCCCGAGCGGGACTCCTTCGGCCACACGCCCTACGACCACTTCCCGGCCGGGAAGACCGGTGACGCGGCGAAGGCGCAGGAGCTGCTGAAGGAGGCCGGGTACGCCAAGGGCCTGACCGTCACCCTCACCCACTCCAACGACAAGGACTTCGAGACCAGCCCGGAGATCGCCACCGCGATCCAGGCCGCCCTCAAGAAGGCCGGCATCACCGTCGAGCTCCAGGGCCTGGAGAGCAACGACTACTCCGACACCATCCACGACGCCAAGAAGGAGCCCGGCTTCTTCCTGGCCCACTGGGGCGCCGACTGGCCCTCCGGCGGTCCCTTCCTCGCCCCGATCTTCGACGGCCGGCAGATCGTCGAGGGCGGCGCCAACTTCAACACCGGTTTCCTGAACGACCCCGAGGTCAACAAGGAGATCGACGAGATCAACAAGCTGACCGACCTGAAGGCCGCCGCCACCCGCTGGGGCGCGCTCGACAAGAAGATCGGTGAGAAGGCGCTGACCGTGCCGCTGTTCCACCCCGTCTACAAGCGGCTGTACGGCCAGGACGTCAAGAACACCGTCATCAGCGACTGGACCGGCGTCCTCGACGTCTCCCAGGTCGCGGTCAAGTAGCCGTGTCGGAAGCCCTGCTGGTCAAGGAGGCGGGAGCGGCGCCGGCCGTCGCCCCCGCCTCCGGGGCCCGGCTGTTCTGGCGGAGGCTGCGCGCCCAGCGCGCGGCCTCCGCCGCGGCCCTCGTCGTCCTCCTGCTCGTCCTGGTCGCCCTCGCCGCGCCGCTGCTCACCGCGCTGGCGGGCCAGGACCCGAACACCTACCACCCCGACCTCGTCGACTCGGCGGCCGGCGGTGTCCCCATCGGCCCCTTCGGCGGCATCAGCGCCGACCACTGGCTCGGCGTCGAACCGCAGACCGGCCGCGACCTGTTCGCCCGGATCGTGTACGGCGCCCGGGTCTCCCTCGGCGTCGCCCTCGTCGCCACCGTCCTGCAGATCACCCTCGGCCTGATCATCGGCCTGGCCGCCGCCCTCGGCAGCCGCCGGGTCGACCAGCTCCTCAGCCGGATCACCGACATCAACGTCGCCCTGCCGATCATGGTCATCGCGCTGGCGCTCCTGGCGATCGTCCCCGAGACCTTTCCCCGGCCAGTCCTGATCGCCCTGGTCATCGGGGGCATCAACTGGGCCGGTACGTCGAAGATCGTGCGGGCCCAGGCGCTCACCCTGAAGTCCCTCGACTTCGTCTCGGCGGCCCGGCTCAGCGGGCGCGGAAAGTGGTCCATCGCCCGCCGCGAGCTGCTGCCCTCGCTCGCCGCCCCCGTGATCACGTACGCCGCCCTGGCCTTCCCCTCCAACATCATCGTCGAGGCGGCCCTCTCCTTCCTCGGCGTCGGCATCAAACCGCCCACCCCGTCCTGGGGCCAGATGCTCACCGAGGCCGACACCTGGTACCAGGCGGCCCCCACGTATCTGCTGCTCCCCGCCGGGCTGCTCTTCGTCACCGTCCTCGCGCTCACCGTCCTCGGCGAGGGCGTCCGCACCGCACTCGACCCGCGCGCCGCCTCCCGGCTGCGCGTGGGCACGAAGCAGACCAAGGAGGACGTGGCGTGACCGGCTTCCTGATCCGGCGGCTGGGCGGGGCCGTCCTCGTCCTGTTCGCCCTGACCGCCATCCTGTACGGGATCTTCTACGTCGCCCCCGGCGATGTCGCCCAGATCGCCTGCGGCCCGCGCTGCTCACCCGCCCAGGTCGCCCAGGTCACCGAGCAGCTGCGGCTGAACGACCCGCTGTACGTGCAGTACGGGCACTTCCTCCAGGGCATCGTCGCCGGGCGCGACTTCTCCACCGGAACCGGTGTGGAGCACTGCTCCGCGCCCTGCCTCGGCGTCTCCTACCAGTCCGACCAGCAGGTCACCCAGCTCATCCTGGTCAAGCTCCCGGTCACCGGCTCGCTGGTCATCGGCGCCTTCGCCGGCTGGCTGCTGCTCGGCGTGGGCACCGGCGTGCTCTCCGCCTGGCGCCGCGGCCGCCTCACCGAACGCGTACTGACCTGGCTGACCCTGGCGGGCGCGGCCACGCCCGTCTTCGTCATCGGGCTGCTGCTCATCATCGTGTTCTGCTCCACCCTCCAGTGGCTCCCCGCCCCCAGTTACGTCCCCTTCGCCGAGGACCCCGAACAGTGGGCCTGGGGGCTGCTGCTGCCCTGGGTGTCGCTGGCGCTGATCGAGTCCGCCAAGTACGCGCGGCTCACCCGCAGCGCCATGCTGGAGACCCTCGCCGAGGACCATGTGCGCACCTTCCGGGCGTACGGGGTCGGGGAGCGGGCCATCATCGGCCGGCACGCGCTCCGGGGCGCGGTGGCGCCCGTCATCGCGCTCAGCGCCCTGGACTTCGGCACGATGTTCGGCGGCGCGGTGCTCACCGAATCCCTCTTCGGAATCCCGGGCATCGGCCGCGAGCTGGTCCACGCGGTCAAGGTCGTCGACCTGCCCGTCGTGGTCGGCATGGTGCTGGTGACCGGCTTCTTCGTCGTCCTCGCCAATGCCCTCGCCGACGTGCTGTACGCGCTGGCCGACCGACGGGTGGTCCTTTCATGACAACGCATGACCTACTGAAGACAACGCGTGAACCCTTGGTGCGCGTCGCCGGTCTCACCGTCGACTTCGGTTCCGTACGGGCCGTCGACGGGCTCTCCTTCACCCTGGAGGCGGGCGGCGCGCTCGCCGTGGTGGGGGAGTCCGGCTCCGGCAAGAGCGCCTCCGCCTACGCCCTGCTCGGCCTGCACCGCGGGACGGGCGCCCGGGTCGGCGGCACGGTCGAGGTCGCCGGTACGGACGTGAACGCGGCCGACGACGCCGGGCTGCGGGCGCTGCGGGGCGCGAAGGCCGCCATGGTCTTCCAGGACCCGCTCTCCTCGCTCGACCCGTACTACCCGGTGGGCGACCAGATCGCCGAGGTCCACCGGGTCCACCACCGCGTCTCCCGCAAGGCGGCACGCGCCCGGGCCGTCGAGGTGCTGGACCGGGTCGGTATCCCGGACGCGGCCCGCCGCTCCCGGCTGCGGCCGCACGAGTTCTCCGGCGGGATGCGGCAGCGGGCGCTCATCGCGATGGCGCTGGCCTGCGAGCCGCAGCTGATCGTGGCGGACGAGCCGACGACCGCGCTCGACGTGACCGTGCAGGCCCAGATCCTGGACCTGCTGCACACCCTGCGCCAGGAGACCGGCATGGGGCTGCTGCTGGTCACCCATGACGTAGGGGTGGCCGCCGAGAGCGTGGACGACGTGCTCGTCATGCGGGAGGGCCGCGAGGTGGAGCGCGGGCCGGTGGCCAGGGTCCTCGGGTCGCCGCGCGAGGCGTACACGAAGGAGCTGCTGGCGGCGGTGCCGAGGGTGGAGACCCGGCGGGTGGTGCCGGTGCCCTCGCCGCGTGCCCAGGAAGCCTCCGTACCCCTGCTCGAAGCCGTCGGCCTGCGGCGCGAGTTCGGCCGGGGGAGCGGGAAGGCCGTCGCCGTGGGCGGGGTCTCGCTCACCGTGCACGCCGGGCAGACGCTCGGCATCGTCGGGGAGAGCGGCAGCGGCAAGACCACGCTCGGCCGGATGCTGGTGCGCCTGCTGGACCCGACTGCGGGTCGGCTCCGTTACAGGGGTACGGAGATCGGCTCGCTGTCGGAGAAGGATCTGCGGCCCTTCCGGCGCGAGCTCCAGATGGTGTTCCAGGACCCCGTCGCCTCGCTCAACCCGCGCCGCTCGGTCGGTGAGTCCGTGGCCGACCCGCTGCGGGCCGCGGGGGAGGGCGACGAGGGGCGCATCCGGGACCGGGTGGGCGCACTCCTGGAGCGCGTCGGGCTCGACCCGGCGCACTTCGAGCGCTACCCGCACGAGTTCAGCGGCGGACAGCGCCAGCGCATCGGGATCGCCCGCGCCCTGGCCGCCGAGCCGAAGGTCATCGTCTGCGACGAACCGGTCTCCGCGCTCGACGTCACCACCCAGGCCCAGGTCGTCGCGCTCCTCGCCGAACTCCAGCGCGAGCTGGGGATCGGCCTGGTCTTCATCGCCCACGACCTCGCCGTGGTCCGGCAGGTCAGTGACCGGGTCGCGGTGATGCGCGGCGGCCTGATCGTCGAACAGGGCAGCGCCGACGAGGTGTACGGAGACCCCCGCGACCCGTACACGAAGCAGCTGCTGGCGGCCGTTCCGGCGCTCGACCCCGGGCTCGCGGCGGCCCGCCGGGCGGCCCGCCGGGCGGCCCGCAAGGAGCTGGCCGCAGCCTGACCCTCCGTAACAACCGACCGCCTTATCGCGACGGAACGCGACCCGGCCGGGAAAGTTACGACGGTTCACCCCTTTCGGTGGTCCGTCGCGCCACCGGCGTATCCGCTTACGGTCGTCCCGCTGCGAGTCGCCGTTCCAACGGCGGCCGCCCACAAGGGAGATCGGGGGTGTACTCATGCGGATCGGACTGCTCACCGACGGTGGTTATCCGTATGCGACCGGTGAGTCCAGACTCTGGTGCGACCGACTGGTGCGCGGCCTGCCGCAGCACGAGTTCGACCTCTTCGCGCTGAGCCGCTCCGCCCATCAGGAGGACCAGGGCTGGGTCAGACTGCCGCACCACGTCAGCCGGGTGCGCACCGCGCCGCTCTGGACCCCCGAGGACGGCACCCTGCGTGGCAGCGGTGAACCCCGCCTGCTCGCCAGGCTGGTGACCGGTGGAGGCGTCTCCTTCGGGCGGCGCGACCGCAGGCGCTTCGCCGGCCACCTCACCGCCCTCGCCACCGCGATCTGCGCCACCGAGGACGCGGGCCCGGACCCGGCCACCGGCGACGGGCCCGGCGCGGAGCTGTTCACCGAGGGGCTCTACGGTCTGGCCGAGCTGGCCCGGGAGCGCGGCGGACTCCACCTCGCCCTGCGCTCCGAGACCACCGTCCGGATCCTGGAGGCCGCCTCCCGCGCCCGTGGCACCGGCCGGACCGTGCAGAGCGCCACCGTCGTGGACCACCTCGCCTTCGCCGCCGAGCTGGAGCGCGTCCTGCGCCCCCTCTCCCTCGACTGGTACGACCAGGAGAGCCTCGGCGCGGTCGACCTCTGCCACGCCGCCTCCGGCGGGGCGGCCGCGCTCCCGGGACTGCTGGCCAAACGCTTCTTCGGGGTGCCGCTCCTGGTCACCGAGCACGGCGTGCAGCTCCGTACGCACTACCTCTCCGCGCCCGACGCGCCCTTCGGCGCCCCCGTGCGCGCCCTCCTCGCCAACTTCCACGCCCAACTGGCCGCCGAGGTCTACCGGCAGGCCGCGATCGTCACCGCCGGCAACACCCACGTCCGCCGCTGGCAGCAGCGGTGCGGCGCCGACCCGGCCGAGCAGCGCACCGTCTACCCGGGCATGGCAGCCGAACGCTTCTCCCCGGTCGGCGAGGACGACGACGAGGGCGGCCCGGACACCCTGGTCTGGGTCGGCCGGATCGAGCCCGCCAAGGACCTGATCGCCCTGCTGCACGCCTTCGCCGAGGTCCGCCGCGCCGAGCCGGACGCCCGGCTGCGGATCTTCGGCGCCCCGGCCGAGGGCGACGAGGCCACCACGTACCTCGCGCACTGCCGGGCGCTGGCCGCCCAGCTCTTCCCCGACGAGGCCACCGGCGCCCATGCCGAGGGCGTCAGCCCGGTCACCTTCGAGGAGATCGGCGGCCCCGAGGTCCCCGACCTCGCCGAGGCGTACGCGGCGGGCGGTGTGATCGTGCTCTCCAGCGTGGTCGAAGGCTTCCCGATCAGCCTCGTCGAGTCGATGTTCTGCGGCCGGGCCACGGTCTCCACGGACGTGGGAGCCGTCGTCGAAGTCATCGGCGGCACCGGCCTGGTGGTGCCCCCGCGCAACCCCAGGGCGCTCGCGGACGCCTGTATCGCGCTGCTGCGCGACCCCGAGCGCCGGGCGCGGCTGGGAGCGGCGGCGCGGGCCCGCGCGGTCGAACTCTTCACCGTCGAACAGAACCTCGCGGCATTTCGCGGCATTTACCTGGAGCTGATCTCGCACGCCCCGGTGCGCCGGGAGGCCGACGCGGTGGACGCCGACGGCGAGCCCCTGCTCTTCGCCACCCCTGCGGAGGCCCGGCTGCTGGGCCACTGGACCCAGCCGCAGCCTCCGGCCACCGGAGCCCGGTCGCCCAGCTGGGCCGCCGGGGCGGAGCCGCAGGGGGCGGGGGCGGAGTGCGCCGGGGAGCTGGAGCCGGTGGCCGCCGGGCAGCCGGGCCGCTCCCCGCATCGCGAGCCTGCCCCGGGGCCCGGCCCGGCCCCGGCCCTGAGTCAGGCCCCGGAGCCCGTTGCCGCCCGCCGGTCCGGGCCGGCCCGGGAGCCCGCGTGCGTCTGCGGACCGGGGGACGGCGATGCGTGACCACCCGATCCGCCCCGACCACGGAGAAGACCACCCGATGCCCTGTCCGGAAGCCACCACCGCGCCTGCCGCTCCGGCCCCCGCCGCGCCCTCGGGTGACCCCGGGCCGGCGGAAGCACCTCTCGTCGGGGTCGCGGTTGCTGGGTCCGGCGGGTCCGGGGTCTCCGGGTCCGCCGGAGCCTCCGCGTCCGCCGGGTCCGGAACCTCCACGTCCGCCGGGTCCGTCGCGTCCGGAGCCTCCGTGCCCTCCGGAGCCTCCGGGGCAGCCCGGTCCGTCGCACCCGCCGGAGCCTCCGCGTCCGCCACCCCCCTCCCCGACCGCCCCGCCGAGATCCCGGCGCGCGCGCCGCAGCGCAGGCCCGCCACCCCCGCGCGCCGGGGCCCCGCCGACCCGGTGAAGTCCCTGATGCACCACCACCGCGACCTGTGCGAACGGGCCGTGAGCCCGCTGGAGATCGCCGCCGGTCTTGAGGCCCACGGCCTCACCGACCGCACCGCCGCCCGCTACCGCCACCGGGACGTGTTCGCGCTCGCCGAGGAGCTGTACGCCCGCACCCCGGCCCGGCCCGCCGGGTCCGCCGTGGCCGCGCCCCCGCCCCCCGGGCCCGACACCGAGGCCCGCGCCGGGTGGACGCTGCTCGCGCTGCTGCCCGGCGCCGCCTGCCTCGCCACCGCCGGGCTGCTCCTGGTCACCGAAGGGGCGCTCGGCGGGGGAGCGCGGGCCACCGTGAGCGTCACCGGCGCACTTCTGGCGTGCCTTGCGCTCCGGCTCTGCCTGGGCCGGGGCCCGCTGCGCGCCCCCGAAGGAGCGGGGCGCGCCGGGATGTACGCCTGCTGGCTCCTGAGCTTCGCGGTCTGGGGCGAGGGGCTGATCGCCCAGGTCGTCAGCGGCGGCCCGGACGGCCCGTGGGAGGCCGCACCCGCCCCGCTGCTCGGGCTCACCGCGGCCGTCGCCCCGGCAGCCTGGTGCGCGCACTTCTTCACCGTCCAGGCCCACCGCAAACTCACCGGCAGCCGCGCACTGGAGGAGTTCGGCGCGGGAGTGCGCCCCCTGCTCCTGGCCGCCGTCGTCCTCTTCCTCTGCGCTCTGCTGCCCCTGCTGTTCCTGGCCGACCTCGGCCTCGGCGGCACGGGGACGCCGGTCTCCGCCGCCGCCCTCGGGGTCCTGTTCTTCCTGGCCCGGCTGCTCGCCGCGCACGGACTGCCCGAGCCGGGCACCGTCGCGCTCGCCGCCGCCTGCGCCGTGGAGGCCGCCGCCCCCGCGCTCGTCCTCGCCGGACGGCTGCCCGGCCTCGAACCGCTGGCCCGGCCCGTGCACGCCCTCGTCGCGGCGGGCGGCCCCGGAGCCGTACCCGCCCTCGCCTGCGGCGCGGCGGCCCTGGGGCTCCTGCTCCACGCCTCCGCCGCCCTCTCCCGGGCTTCCGCCCACACCCACACCAGGGCGTGACCGCCCCACCGACGTACCACCCACCACCGCACCACCCACCACCGCACAAATCCCGCGGAGCCGACGCCGCGGGCCCTGTCCGACACCGCACGAACCGACTGACCGACTGACCGACCAAGGAGTAACCCGCCATGACCCCCCAGTCCCCCGCACCGGCAGCCCGCCGTCGGCACCGAGGCGGTGCGCGATGAGGGTGCTGCTGCTCGGAGCCAACGGATTCCTCGGCCGCTTCGTCGCCGACCGTCTGCTCGCCGACCCCGCTGTCCACCTCACGGCCCTCGGCCGCGGCGACGACGCCGACGTCCGGTTCGACCTCGCGGGCGGCAGCCCGGGAGCCCTCACCCGCTTCCTGGACGCCGTCCACCCCGGAGTCGTCGTCAACTGCGCGGGCGCCACCCGCGGCGGCGCCCGGGACCTCACCCGCCACAACACCGTCGCCGTCGCCACCGTCTGCGAGGCCCTGCGCCGCAGCGGCTGCGGCGCCCGGCTCGTCCAGGTCGGCTGCGCCTCCGAGTACGGCCCCTCGCAGCCCGGCTCCTCCACCGCCGAGGACGCCATCCCGCGCCCCGGCGGCCCGTACGGTGTCAGCAAGCTCGCCGCCACCGAACTGGTACTGGGCTCCGGCCTCGACGCCGTCGTGCTCCGGGTCTTCTCGCCCGTCGGCCCCGGCACCCCGGCCGGCTCCCCGCTCGGCCGGCTCGCCGAGGCGATGCGCCGGGCCATGCAGTCCGGCGACGGTGAGCTCAAGCTCAGCGGCCTCGGCGTGCAGCGGGACTTCGTCGACGTACGGGATGTGGCGCGGGCCGTCCACGCCGCCTCGCTCTCCGCCGCCCAGGGTGTCGTCAACATCGGCACCGGGCGCGCCGTCCGCCTCCGCGACGCCGCCGCCGTACTCGCGAGAGTCGCCGGGTACGCGGGCGCACTCCACGAGTTGGACACGCCCCCCGCGCGCCTGCCGATCGGCGCCCCGCGCACCTCCGCCGAATCGGTGATGGAGCACCTTTCCGCCACCCCGTCCCCCTACCCGGACGGCTGCGGGGCCTGGCAGCAGGCCGACGTCCGCACCGCGCGGGACCGGCTCGGCTGGCGCCCCCGGATCAACCTGGAGGAGTCCCTCGCGGACATCTGGATGGAGGCGGCATGCCGTATCTGACCGCCCCCGCCGACGCCCGCAGGACCGCGGGCGGCGAACAGTTCGGCTTCGGCGTCCCCGGCTACGCCCACCCGCTGCTCGCCCCCGCCGAGTGGGCCGAGCTGGTCCGCCCCGGCACCCCGCTGCACTGGGCCGTCCTGAACATCGCGGACGGCCCCGGCACCCGGCCCGACCCGCACTGCCTGGAGGCCGCGGGCAGACTCCGCAACGCCCGGGAGCGTGCCCTGCACGGCGAGGCCCCGGACGACTCCGTACGCGCCTGCGGCGGCCGGCTCCTGGGCCACCTCGATCTGGGCTACGGCGGGCGGCCGTTCGACGAGCTGATCTCCGACGCCCGGGCCTTCATCGACTGGTACCGGGTCGGCGGCTTCTATCTGGCCCGCTGCCCCGCCGAGCGGGCGGAACTGCCCGCCGTCCGCCGTCTCACCGGCACACTCCACGCCCTGCTGGCGGAGAGCGACAGCGCGGACGACGGCGGCCGCCTGGTCCTGGGCCACGGCGTCCACCCGCATCCCGGCTATGCGGAGGCGGCCGACCAACTGGTCACCTTCCAGGGCCCGTGGACCGACTACCGCTGGTCACAGGTGGCCGAGTGGACGGCGGACTACCCGCCGGAGCGGTTCGCGCACTTCGTCCACGGGGTGCCACGCACCCATCTCGTCGAGGCGATGCGCATCGCCCGCTGGCAGGGCGCCGGGACGATCTTCTTCACGGACCGGGACGGACGGAGCGGACAAACCGATCCATTCGCGGCGCTGCCCAGGTACTGGGACGAAATCGTCTCGCGGATCGGACCCGGTATCTCGGAATGAGAGCGGGCGTGGCAGTGTTACCGGAAGAACAACCGTACGTAGTCGAAGTACGTAAAATCCGACCACCTGCATTGTTGAGGTTCCTGTGTCGCTGCCACCCCTGGTCGAGCCAGCTGCTGAGCTCACCGTCGACGAGGTCCGCAGGTACTCCCGCCACCTGATCATCCCGGATGTCGGGATGGACGGGCAGAAGCGCCTGAAGAACGCCAAGGTGCTCTGTGTGGGCGCCGGCGGTCTCGGCTCGCCGGCCCTGATGTACCTGGCCGCGGCCGGTGTCGGCACGCTGGGCATCGTGGAGTTCGACGAGGTCGACGAGTCGAACCTGCAGCGCCAGATCATCCACAGCCAGGCCGACATCGGCCGGTCCAAGGCGCAGTCCGCCAAGGACTCCGTGCTGGGCATCAACCCGTACGTCAACGTGGTCCTTCACGAAGAGCGGCTCGAAGCCGAGAACGTGAAGGAGATCTTCGCGCAGTACGACCTGATCGTGGACGGCACGGACAACTTCGCCACCCGCTATCTGGTCAACGACGCGGCGGTGCTGCTGAACAAGCCGTACGTGTGGGGCTCCATCTACCGCTTCGACGGCCAGGCCTCCGTGTTCTGGTCCGAGCACGGCCCCTGCTACCGCTGCCTCTACCCGGAGCCCCCGCCGCCGGGCATGGTCCCCTCCTGCGCCGAGGGCGGCGTGCTGGGTGTCCTGTGCGCATCGGTCGGCTCGATCCAGGTGACCGAGGCGATCAAGCTGCTCGCCGGCATCGGTGACCCGCTGGTCGGCCGCCTGATGATCTACGACGCCCTGGAGATGCAGTACCGCCAGGTCAAGGTCCGCAAGGACCCCGACTGCGCGGTCTGCGGCGAGAACCCGACCGTCACCGAGCTCATCGACTACGAGGCCTTCTGCGGCGTCGTGTCCGAGGAGGCCCAGGAGGCGGCGGCCGGCTCCACGATCACTCCCAAGCAGCTCAAGGAGTGGATCGACGCGGACGAGAAGATCGAGATCATCGACGTCCGCGAGCCGAACGAGTACGAGATCGTCTCGATCCCCGGCGCGAAGCTGATCCCGAAGAACGAGTTCCTCATGGGCAACGCCCTCCAGGACCTCCCGCAGGACCGCCGTATCGTCCTGCACTGCAAGACGGGCGTCCGCAGCGCCGAGGTCCTCGCGGTCCTCAAGTCGGCGGGCTTCGCCGACTCGGTGCACGTCGGCGGCGGCGTGATCGGCTGGGTCAACCAGATCGAGCCCGAGAAGCCGATCTACTAGAACCCCGCGCAGTACATACGGAGAAGGGGCCGGTCCACCTGGTGTGGACCGGCCCCTTCTCCATGCACGGGGCCCGGTTACGAGCAGGTCGTGCCGTCCTCCGGAACCTTCCCGTCCAGGAAGTAGTCGTCCACCGTCGAGGTCACACAGTCGCCCTGGCCGTAAGCCCCGTGCCCCTCGCCCTTGTTGGTCAGCATGATGCCGACGCCCTTGCCCAGCTCGTCCGCCATCCGCTGCGCGCCCTCGTACGGGGTGGCCGGGTCGCCTGTCGTCCCGATGACCAGGATCGGGCCCGCGCCCGGTGCACTGGTCTCCGGCGTCTCGTGCTCCCCGTCGACCGGCCACTGGGCGCACCAGCCCGCCGTGTCCCAGGCCAGGAACGGCCCGAACACGGGGGAGAGCCTGCGGAACTCCGGCAGCAGCGCGCGGGCCTCGTCCACCGTGGGGCGGGCCTTGGAGTCGGCGCAGGAGATGGCCCGCTGGGAGTGGCTCTGGGTGTCGTACCGCCCCTGCTCGTCCCGCCCGTTGTACGAGTCGGCGAGCCGGAGGAGGCCGTCGCCCGTGCCCTTGTTCTCCGCCTCGTCCAGAGCGGCCGTCAGCGTGGGCCAGCCGGACTTCGAGTAGAGCGGGGTGACGATGCCGGTGATGGCGAGGGACTCGGTCAGCTCACGGCCCGATGCGGTCGGCAGCGGCTTCCTGTCGATCCGGACCAGCAGCCGGGCGATGCGCTCCGAGCCCGCCTTCGGGTCCTGGCCGCGGTCCTTGAGGTAGTTCTCCAGTGCCCGCTGGAAGCCCGTCGCCTGGTTGCGGGCGTGCCCGATGCCGTCGGCCGTGGGGTCGACCACCGCGTCCAGCACGGTGCGCCCCACGTTCTGCGGGAAGAGGTGCGCGTACGTCCCGCCCAGCTCCGTACCGTAGGAGAAGCCGAAATACGACAGCTTGCCGTCGCCGAGCACCTGGCGGATCAGGTCCAGGTCGCGGGCCGCGTCGGACGTGCCGACGTGCGGGAGGACCTTGCCCGACCGGCGCTGGCAGCCCGCGCCGAAGTCCGCGCCGTCCTTGACGAACGCCGCCTCCTCGGTCGCGGTGTCCGGGGTCAGGTCGACGCTCCGGGCTGCCTGTTCCTGTTCCTCGTCGGTGCGGCAGTTCACCCCGGAGCTGGCCGCCACCCCGCGCGGATCGAAGCCCACGAGGTCGTAGCGGGAGTTGAGCTTCCCGTACGAGGAGGCCGCGCGCGGCAGTATGTCCACGCCCGAACCGCCCGGGCCGCCGAAGTTGAACAGCATCGAGCCGATCCGGCGGTCCGTGTCGCGGGCCTGCTTGCGGATCAGCGCGATGGAGATGGTCTCGCCGGACGGCTTCGCGTAGTCCAGGGGCACTTCGACGCTCGTACAGCGCCAGGCGGAGCCGGGTGCGCTGCCGCCGCGCGGGGCCTCGCAGCGCTGCCAGTCGGGGCGCTGGGAGGTCAGGGCGGCGGGCAGGGGCGGGGTCTTCGGCGTCTCCTTCAGGTCCGGCGAGGGCGAGGCGGACACTTCACCGGGGCGGCCGTCCGCGGTCGCGGAAGGTTCTGGCTCCGTGGACAGCAGGCCGCAGCCGGCGAGCAGCCCCGCCGCCAGCAGACCCGCTCCCGCCCGTACGGCCCGTCGGTGCGCACGCATGATCCGGCTTCCCTCCCCGTGGCCCGAAGCCGGTGGTATGCGTCGGGCACTTGTGATGTTCCGCCATGCTAATCGGCGCCTCTGACAGGGCGTCGGGAGCTGGGTCACAAGAAGGGATCACTCGCAGACGGTGCCGGACTTCGGCACCGTACCGTTCAGGAGATAGCCGTCGACGGCCCCCTGCACGCACGTGTTCTTACTGTTGTACGCGCCGTGGCCCTCGCCCTTGTACGTCAGCTCGACGCCCACTCCCTTGCCGAGTTTCTCCACCATGGCCTTCGCGCCCGCGTACGGGGTCGCCGGGTCACCGGTGTTGCCGATGACCAGGATCGGCGCGGAGCCGGGGGCGCTGACGTCCGGGGTCACCCAGGCGCCCGCGACCGGCCAGCCGGTGCAGCCCATCAGGCCCCAGCCCAGGTACTCCCCGAACATCGGTGACGCCTTGCGGAAGGCGGGCAGGGCCGCCTTCGTCTGCTCCAGGCTGAAGCGCTGCTTGTTGTCGGCACAGTTGATCGCGATGTTGGCGGCGTTGGAGTTGTCGTACCGCCCGTCGTCGGAGCGGCCGTTCAGCGAGTCGGCCAGGGCGAGCAGCAGGGCGCCTTCACCGCCGTCGGCCTCGTCCAGCCCCTGCTCCAGCAGCGGCCAGGTCTCCTTGGAGTAGAGCGCGGAGGCGATGCCGGTGGTGGCCAGCGTCTGGGTCAGGACCCGGTCGCCGAGCCCGTCGACCGGCTCCTTCTCCAGCTTCGCCAGCAAGTCGGCGATCCACTCCTCGACCTCCTCGCCGGTGGCGCCGGGCAGGGCGCACGTGTCACCGCGGTCCGCGCAGTCCTTCGTGAAGTTGTCGAAGGCGAGCTGGAACCCCTGGGCCTGGCCGAGGGAGGACTGCTCGGCGTCCTTCGTGGGGTCGACCACCGCGTCGAAGACCGCCCGGCCGACCTTGTCCGGGAAGAGGTGGGCGTAGACGCCGCCGAGCTCGGTGCCGTAGGAGATGCCGAAGTAGTGCAGCTTGTCGTCGCCGAGCACCGAGCGCATCAGGTCCATGTCGCGGGCGGCGTTCGGCGTGCCCACATAGGGGAGTTCGGGGCCCGAGTTCTTCTTGCACGTGGCGATGAAGTCCTTCTGGCCCTGGACGAACTCCTTCTCCTCCACCGCGTCGTCGGGTGTGGAGTCCTCCTGGTAGAGGGCGTCCAGCTGGGCGTCGTCCGCGCACTCCACGCCCTCGCTGCGCCCCACCCCGCGCGGGTCGAAGCTCACCAGGTCGTACCGGGTGCGGAGCTTGTCGTAGTCCGCGCCGAAGGCCGGCAGGGTCGCGACACCGGACGCGCCGGGCCCGCCGAAGTTGAACAGGAGCGACCCGATCCGCCGCTTCTGGTCCTTGGCCTTGCCCCGGATCAGGGCCAGCTCGATCGTCCGGCCGTCCGGCTCCGCGTAATCCAGCGGTACGTCCATGAAGGAGCACTCCCAGACCGCGCCGCCGGGCAGCGGTGACGGCGACTCACCACCGCCCTGCGCCACGTTCGGCGCCGGGCAGGGAGACCAGTCCAGCTTCTGCGACGCCAGCTCCTTCGAGGTGGCGGTGGGGGAGGCGGTGGAGGCCCCGGTGGGCGTCGAGCCCTCTCCGCCCGAGTCGTCGCCGTCCGAGCAGCCGGCCAGGGGCAGGAGCACCGTGGCGGTGGCGGCGAGGGCGGCGGCACGCAGAGCGGGGGAAGTCCTCATGCGTTCCATCGTGCGGCGGGGCGGCGGGGAGCGCGCTGGGGCGCGGTCCATGCGGGTGGTGCGCCCTGCCGGATGCCTACAGCTCGCCCTTCCGGGTCAGCTGGTTGAAGCAGATCCACCCTGGCAGCACCGGCAGCCACAGCGTCATCACGCGGTACAGCAGCACCGCGGGCGCCGCGACCTCCATCGGCAGCCCGACCGCGATCAGGCCCAGCGTCAGGGCGCCCTCGACCGCGCCCATCCCGCCCGGGGTGGGCGCCGCGGAGCCGATCGCGTTGCCCGCGAGGAAGACCACCGCGATGCTCGCGTAGCTCAGCTGGGTCACGTCCGGGCCGCTGAACGCCCGGATCGACGCGTCCAGGCAGAGCACGAACAGGCCGGTCAGCAGGAGCATCCCGCCGATCCCGGTGACCAGCTTCTGCGGCCGCTGCACCACGTCCAGCATGCGCGGCACGACCCCGGCGAACAGGGAGCGCACCCGCGTCACCACGAACTTCCGCAGGAACGGAATGGCCGTCACCACCAGCACCAGCACCGCGACCGTCAGCAGACCTGCGATCACCGTACGGGAGGGGGTGAGCGAGTCCGGGGTCTTCTCCGTGCCGGTGAGATAGCCGAACAGACCCAGCAGCAGGATGTGACAGCCCAGCCCGAAGAGCTGGGAGGCCCCGACGCTCGCCACGGCCAGACCGGGGCGCACTCCGGCGCGCTGCAGGAAGCGGGTATTGAGCGCCACGCCTCCGATGGCGGCCGGGGCGACGATCTTCACGAACGAACCGGCCACCTGCGCCAGCACGGTCTTGCGGAACGGCACCCGCTCGGGCACGAAGCCCAGCAGGCTCATCGCCGCCGCCACGTAACTGAGCGCCGAGAAGCCGAGCGCCGCGGCCACCCAGCCCCACTCCGCCTGCTCCACGAGCACCCCGAAGTCGGCCTGGGTGACCTGGGAGATCAGGAAGTACGCGGCGATGGCCCCGGCGATGAAGCTGAAGAGGGTACGGGGCTTGATCCGCTCCAGGCGGACCGGCTCGACCGGTGCCTGCGGCCGGATCAGCAGCACCTGGCGGCGGATCTGGGCCAGCAGATCCCCCTCCCTGGCCTCCTCCAGCGCATCGTCCACGGCACGCTTCTCGGCCTGCTTCTCGGCCTGCTTCTCGGTCCGCAGCGACTTGCGCTCGGCCTTGTGCCCGGCCCGCTGACCGGCCTTGGGCTCGGACGTCCGGTCGGACGTGTCGTCCGGCTTCCGCAGGGACGTCCGATCCGCCTCGTGCTCCGGCGTGCGCTCCGCGGCGGCCTCCGCCGCGTCCTGGGCCCGCGCCTCCTTGGCCGCCCGTGAGGCCTCCAGCACCGCATCGCGCTCCTGCTGCGAACGCTCCCGCGCGAGCCGGCGCAGCGTCGCCCGGGTGGAGCGGCTCAGCGCGATCGGCTGGAGCAGCGGCAGACAGTCCGCGACGGCGTCCGGCCCGAGCACGGCCAGGGCGCCGGAGACGGAACGCTCGGCCCCCACCCGCAGCCCCAGGGTGGTCAGCAGCTGCGCCACGTCCATCCGCAGCACCAGGTCACCGGCGGCGATCTCACCGCCGCGCAGGTCCGTCACGAACGCCTTGCCGGAACGATCCACCAGCAGCGCGTCACCGGTCAGCCTGCGGTGCGCGATCCGGCGCGACTGCAGGGCCTTCACCTGGCGCCAGGCGCTGCGCACCAGGTCGTCGGTGATCTCCTCGTCCTCCATCTGGTCCAGCGACCGGCCGCCGATGTGCTCGTAGACGAGCATCACCGCGTCCGGGCCGAGCTCGGAGGTGGCGATCAGCTTGGGCGCGTTGGCCCCGGCGGCGATCGCCGCGTACGCGAGCAGCGCCTCCTGCTCCAGCGCCTGCCGCAGTGACTGGATCGAGCGCCGCTGGGTGATCCCGCGCAGCGTCAGCCGGCGCCAGGCCCGGTAGAAGAACCCCTGGGCCTGCTGCTCCCGGTCGACGACCGTCACGTCCAGCGGCGGCCCGTCCTCCAGGGTGACCAGATACCGCCGGCCCCGGTCGTTCTGGTCGGTGTTGTCGTTGTCGGGGGCGTCCTCGGTGCGCATCGCGGCGACCGGCCGAAAGCCCACGTGCCGCAGACCCGCCATCAGATGCTGGCCGGTGGGGCGGACGTTCGGGGAGCCGACCGCGTACAGCGTTCCGTACGCCACGGTCCAGCCGATCAGGACGGTCAGGATGATCGAGAAGGGGGTGGTGTACCCGCCGACGAGCATCGCGAACGCGTCGAGCAGCAGCACCGCCCAGAGCACGACCCGCCAGCGCGGCCGTCTCGCCATCCCGACCGCGGTCATGTACGCGATCACCGGGGCGAGGTAGCCGTGCACCGGGTCGGTCAGCCCGGCGCCCGGCTGCGGCTGGGTCAGCGCCTCCTGGATGGTGCCGGGCGCGGACCGGGAGACCCAGAGGTCGGTGGCGAGGGTGACGCCGTGGGCGAGGACGGCGGCGAGCACGCCGTCGGCGATGCGCAGCCCGTCACGCTTGATCAGGCGCTCGATGGCGAAGGCGACCGGTACGAGCAGCACAGCGATGCTGGAGACCAGACCGGCCATCTTGATCAGCAGATCGGGCGCCTGCTCGGTGCCCTTGGAGATGTCGTCCTCGAGGCCGGTGGTGGTGCCCTGGGCGAACGCGGCGATCGCGAACAGCACGGCGATCGCGGCGACGCCGATGAGCAGCCGCATCAGGTCGGAGGGGCGGTGCACCCGGGCGGGGAGCAGCGGCTCGTCACCGGAGACCCGGTCGGTCAGGGCGGCCTCGGCGGAGGCGAGCGTGGAGCCGGTCAGGTGACCGCTGGTGGTGGCGGTGGGACCGTCGGCCCGCACCTCACCGGCAGGCTCCGGCGCACTCTCAGCGCGCTCCGGCGCACTCGACGGGCGCTCTCCGGCATCGGAGGCGTCCGCCGCCTTCGGTGGCTGCACGCCCTGCTCCTTCGTCGCCTCTGGTTCGTCTTCGTGATCTCGTATCACCGGTCACCGCCCGGATGATGGTGGCACGGCCCGGAGACGGAGGGGGGCATCAGGGTGCGTCGCACGGGCGAGGGATGCGCAACATACGCCCCTTTGCACCTGCGCGCACGCTCGGTGTCCGTACCGATACCGTTCCGGCCGCGCTGTCGGTGGCGTACGGCAGGATGGGACGGATGAGCCAGGACGAGACGGGCGGGGGCGGGCCCGGTGCCGCCCCGGCGGCCGAGCTGCCGGAGTACGCGGAGCGGGTCCTCGACGTCGCCGACCTGATCCCGCCGGGCCGGGTCATGACGTACGGCGATGTCGCGGAGTGGCTGGGCGACGGCGGCCCCCGGCAGGTCGGCCGGGTCATGGCGCTGTACGGCTCCGCCGTGCCGTGGTGGCGGGTCGTGCGGGCGGACGGGGCACTGCTCCCGGGCCACGAGCTGCGGGCGCTGGACCACTACCGCGCGGAGGGCACCCCGCTGCGGGAGGCTTCGCGCCGGGCGGACGGGCACCTTCCGCGGCTCGACATGCGCAACGCGCGCTGGGACGGGAGGGGGAGCGGAGGCGGTGATGGCGGTCCCACCGGCGATCAGGGCGAGGAAACTCACACCTGACGGCCGACGCAGGCGCCCGCCTCCGGCAGGGCGCGGCCGAGCGCGTGACGAGAGACGCAGCGCACCCGCCGCCTCCGGCGCCCCCGCTGGCGTAGCGTCGTCAACGCGCTCCACGCGCGCCCCCTCTCCTCGTCCCTCATGACCTGCTCGGTCTCCGTGACCCGTATGACGCGTATGACCTGTACCCGTATGACCTGTACGACCCGTAAACCCACCAGGACCGGCGATCCACGTGAGCTCCTCCTCTTCCACCCGGCACAGTCCGCACCGTGAGTCACGGCCGCGGACCACGGGCGCGTACCGCCTGGTGCGCACCCCGCCCGGTTCGGTGGAGCCTCCTCTCCTGGACGCAGGCCAGCGCGCTGTGGTTGATCACGTCGCGGGACCGCTGCTCGTCCTCGCGGGCCCCGGCACCGGCAAGACCACCACGCTCGTGGAGTCCGTGGCGGCCCGGGTGAACGCGGGCGCCGACCCCGCCCGCATCCTCGTCCTCACCTTCAGCCGCAAAGCCGCCGTCGAACTGCGCGACCGGATGGCGGCCCGGCTCGGCGCGGCGCGCGGCCCGCAGGCCACCACCTTCCACTCCTACTGCTACGCCCTGGTCCGCGCCCACCAGGACGCCGACCTCTTCGCCGATCCGCTGCGGCTGCTCTCCGGGCCCGAGCAGGACGTCACCGTCCGCGAACTCCTCGCGGGCCAGCTCGACCTGGAGAAGGCGGGCCTGGACCATGTCGGCTGGCCCGACGAACTGCGCGCCTGCCTGACCACCCGCGGCTTCGCCGACGAGGTGCGGGCCGTGCTCGCCCGCAGCCGCGAACTGGGCCTCGGCCCGGACGCGCTCGCCGCCTTCGCCCGCCGCACCGGCCGCCCGGACTGGACGGCGGCGGCCCAGTTCCTCGCCGAGTACCTCGACATCCTCGACGCCCAGGGCGTCCTGGACTACGCCGAGCTGGTGCACCGCGCGGTCCTGCTCGCCGAGCGCCCCGAGGTCTCCGCGCAGCTGGCCGGGGCGTACGACGCCGTGTACGTCGACGAGTACCAGGACACCGACCCGGCGCAGGTGCGCCTGCTGCACGCGCTGGCGGGGAACCGGGGGCGCGGGGCGGACGCGGGCGGCGGCCGGACGCTGGTGGCCTTCGGCGACCCGGACCAGTCGATCTACACCTTCCGGGGCGCCGATGTGAACGGCATCCTCGAATTCCCCGACACCTTCCGGCGGGGAGACGGAACCCCCGCCCCCGTGGGCGTCCTCACCACCTCGCGCCGCTCCGGCTCCGAGCTGCTCGCCGCGACCCGGCTGCTCACCCGCCGGATGCCGCTGACCCGGCTGCCCGCCGACACCGTCCGCGCCCACCGCGAGCTGCACGCCGTCCGGGAGGGCGGCCGGGTGGAGACGTACACCTACCCGACCGCCTCCACGGAGCTGGAGAACATCGCGGACCTGCTGCGCCGCGCCCACCTGGAGGACGGGGTTCCGTGGCGGGAGATGGCCGTGCTGGTACGGGCCGGAGGCCGCTCGCTGCCCGCCGTCCGCCGCGCCCTCACCTCCGCCGGCGTTCCTCTGGAGGTCGACGGCAACGACCTCCCCCTCCGCCACGAACCGGCCGTCGCCCCGCTGCTGACGGCCCTGCGGACGGTGGCGACGGCCGCACTGCACCACCGTCCCGCAGAAGCAGAACCGCAAGCAGAAGCGGGGACGGAAGCGCAAGAGGCAGAGGCAGAGGCGGAGGACCGGCCGCAGGAAGGGCCCGCCCCCTGGCTCGACACCGAGACCGCCCTCACCCTCCTCACCTCCCCCCTCGGCTCCATGGACGCCGCCGACCTGCGCCGCCTCGGCCGGGCCCTGCGCGACGAGGAGCGCGCCGCCGGAATCCGGGTCCCCGCCCCCTCCGACGAGCTGCTGGCCCGCGCCCTTGCCGAGCCCGAACGCCTCGCCACCCACGATCCTGCGTTCGCCCATGGCGCACAGCGCCTCGGCGCGCTCCTGCGCAAGGCGCGCGAGCTGCTGGAGGGCGGCTCCACTGCCGAGGAGGCCCTGTGGGCCCTGTGGAACGGCACCCCCTGGCCGGCCAGGCTGGAGCGGGCCGCGCTGCGCGGAGGGGCGGGCGGGCGCAACGCCGACCGCGACCTCGACGCGGTGTGCGCCCTCTTCGACACCGCCGCGCGCGCCGAGGAGCGCACCGGCGGACGCGGGGCGCTCAACTTCCTGGAGGAGGTCGACGCCCAGGACATCGCCGCCGACACCCTCTCGCGGCGGACCGCCCGCCCCGACGCCGTACGCCTGATGACCGCCCACCGCTCCAAGGGCCTGGAGTGGCGGCTCGTCGTCGTCGCCGGGGTCCAGGAAGGGCTCTGGCCCGACCTGCGCCGCCGGGGCTCCCTCCTGGAGGCGGACCGGATCGGCCGCGACGGGCTCGCCGAACCCCTCACGCCCGGCGCCCTGCTCGCCGAGGAGCGCCGCCTCTTCTACGTCGCCGCCACCCGCGCCCGCGAGCGCCTGGTCGTCACCGCCGTGAAGGCCCCCGCCGACGACGGCGACCAGCCCTCCCGCTTCCTCACCGAGCTGGGCGTCGAACCCCGCGATGTCACCGGCCGCCCGCGCCGCCCCCTCGCCGTCGCCGCGCTCGTCGCCGAGCTGCGCGCCACCACGGTCGACCCCGCCGCCTCCGACGCCCTGCGGGACGCCGCCGCCCACCGTCTCGCCCGGCTCGCCGCACTCACCGACGACGAGGGCCAGGCGCTCGTGCCCGCCGCCCACCCGTCCCGCTGGTGGGGCCTGGACGAGCCGACCCGCTCCGCCGTCCCGCTGCGCGACCGCGACCAGCCCGTCACCCTCTCCGGCAGTGCGCTGGACCAGCTCGCCAACACCTGCGCCCTCCAGTGGTTCCTGGGCCGCGAGGTGAAGGCCGACGCCCCGGCCACCGCCGCCCAGGGGTTCGGCAACGTCGTCCACGTACTCGCCGACGAGGTCGCCTCCAGCCGTACGCCCGCCGACCTCGACGTCCTCATGGAACGCCTGGACTCCGTCTGGAACGGCCTCGCCTTCGACGCCCCCTGGAAGTCCGAGCAGGAGAAGGACCAGGCCCGCGCCGCCCTGGAACGCTTCCTTCAGTGGCACGTCCTGGACCGCGGCGGCCGCACCCCCACCGCCAGCGAGCACGACTTCGACGTGACCCTGGATGCGGGCGAGTACGCCGTCCGCATCCGGGGCTCCATGGACCGGGTGGAGGAGGACGCCGAGGGAAGGGCGTACGTCGTCGACTTCAAGACCGGCAAGGGCGCTCCCACCAAGGACGAGGTCGCCACCCACCCCCAGCTCGCCGTCTACCAGCTGGCCGTGCGCGAGGGCGCGGTCGACGAGGTCTTCGACGGCCGGCGGCCCGAACCCGGCGGCGCCGAACTGGTCCAGCTCCGCCGGCCCGCCCCCAAGAAGGAGGGCGGCGACGCCTTCCCCAAGGTCCAGGCGCAGGAGCCACTGGCCGGGGAGTGGGTCTCCGACCTGCTCGCCACCGCCGCCGGGAAGGTCCTGGACGAACGGTTCACGCCCACCACCGGCACCCACTGCTCCCACTGCACCTTCCGCGCCTCGTGCAGCGCGCAGCCGGAGGGGCGCCAGGTGGTGGAGTAGTAGCCCCCCTTTGGTGCGGTAGGCCCTTTCGTGGGCATCGGCCCGGGTTGTCAGTGGGTCCGGTTACCGTTGCTCAGGTGTCCTCACGCATCACCGATCCCGAGCAGCTCAAGGAGCTTCTGGGGATCCCCTTCACCCCGGAGCAGACGGCCTGCATCACCGCGCCGCCCGCCCCGCAGGTGATCGTGGCCGGAGCCGGGTCGGGGAAGACCACGGTGATGGCCGCACGCGTGGTCTGGCTCGTCGGCACCGGCCAGGTCGCCCCCGAGCAGGTCCTCGGCCTCACCTTCACCAACAAGGCGGCGGGCGAGTTGGCCGAGCGCGTGCGCAAGGCGCTGGTCGCCGCCGGAGTCACCGACCCCGAGGTCATCGACCCGGACAACCCGCCGGGCGAGCCCACGATCTCGACGTACCACGCCTTTGCCGGCCGCCTCCTCACCGAGCACGGCCTGCGCATCGGCCTGGAGCCGTCGACCCGCCTCCTCGCCGACGCCACCCGCTACCAGCTGGCGGCAAAGGTGCTGCGCGAGGCGCCCGGCCCGTATCCGGCGCTCACCCGCTCCTTCCCGACCCTGGTCAGCGATCTCCTGGCGCTCGACGGGGAGCTGTCCGAACACCTCGTACGGCCCGGGGCGCTGGACACGTACGACACCGAGCTGCTGCGGGAGCTGGCCACCGCCAAGCTCAGCAACGCCGACCTGCGCAAGATCCCCGAGACCGCCGAGGCCCGCCGCTCCCTCCTCGCCCTCACCGAGCGGTACCGGACCGCCAAGCGGAGCCGGGACCTCCTGGACTTCGGCGACCAGATCGCCCTCTCCGCCGAGCTGGCCCTGACCCGGCCCGAGGTCGGGGCGATCCTGCGGGACGAGTTCCGGGTCGTGCTGCTGGACGAGTACCAGGACACGTCGGTGGCCCAGCGCCTGCTGCTGTCGGCGCTGTTCGGCAGTGGTACGGAGTCGGGTTCGGCCGGCCACGCGGTGACCGCCGTGGGCGACCCCTGCCAGGCGATCTACGGCTGGCGCGGCGCCTCCGTAGCCAACCTCGACGACTTCCCCGAACACTTCCCGCACGCCGACGGCACCCCCGCCACCCGCTACAGCCTCAGCGAGAACCGGCGCAGCGGCGGCCGCCTCCTCCACCTCGCCAACGGCCTCGCGGAGCCTCTGCGCGCGATGCACGAGGGCGTGGAGGCGCTGCGCCCCGCACCGGGGGCCGAGCGCGACGGAATGGTCCGGTGCGCCCTGCTGAGCACCCACACCGAAGAGATCGACTGGCTCGCGGACTCCCTCGCCCACCTCGTCGGCACCGGCACCCCGCCCGGTGAGATCGCCGTCCTGTGCCGCACCGCCGGGGACTTCCCGCAGATCCAGGCGGCCTTGGTCGCCCGGGACATCCCGGTCGAGGTGGTCGGCCTGGCCGGGCTGCTGCACCTGCCCGAGGTGGCCGACCTGGTCGCCGTCTGCGAGGTCCTCCAGGACCCGGGCGCCAACGCCTCCCTGGTCCGCCTCCTCACCGGACCGCGCTGGCGCATCGGACCCCGTGACCTCGCGCTCCTCGGCCGCCGCGCCCGCCTCCTCGTGCACCGGGCCGCCCACGGGGACGACGCCGACCCGGACCGGCGGCTCGCGGAGGCCGTCGAGGGCACCGACCCGGCCGAGGTGATATCGCTCGCGGACGCCCTGGACACCTTCCTGATCGCGGGGGACACGGCGGACGACGGGCTGCCGTTCTCGGCGGAGGCCCGCATCCGCTTCGCCCGCCTCGCCCGCGAGCTGCGCGACCTGCGCCGCTCGCTGGCCGATCCCCTGATGGACGTCCTGCACCGCGTCCTTGCCACCACGGGCCTGGAGGTCGAGCTGTCGGCATCCCCGCAGGCGCTGGCCGCCCGCCGCCGCGAGACCCTCGCCAACTTCCTGGACACAGCGGCCCGTTTCGCCTCCCTGGACGGCGAGGCGTCGCTGCTCGCCTTCCTCGGCTTCCTGCGGACCGCCGCGCAGTACGAGAAGGGGCTCGACAACGCGCTGCCCGGCGGCGAGAACACCGTCAAGGTCCTCACCGCGCACAAGTCCAAGGGCCTGGAGTGGGACGTGGTCGCCGTACCAGGACTGGTCACCGGCCAGTTCCCCAGCGACCGGGCCCGGGACGCCTGGACCGCCCAGGCCAAGGTGCTCCCGCACGCCCTGCGCGGCGACGCGGCGACGCTCCCGGCCCTGGACACGTTCGACGCCAAGGGGATCAAGGCGTTCAAGGAGGAGATGAAGGAGCACCAGCACACGGAGGAACTGCGCCTGGGCTACGTCACCTTCACCCGCCCCCGCTCCCTGCTCCTCGGCTCCGGCCACTGGTGGGGCCCGTCCCAGAAGAGGACGCGCGGCCCGTCCGCCTTCCTGGACGCGCTGTACGAGCACTGCGCGGCGGGCCACGGCGAGATCGAGGCCTGGGCGGACGAGCCCGCCGAGGACGAGGAGAACCCGGCCCTCGCGGCGCCCGGCACCGACCTGGCCTGGCCACTCCCGCTCGACGCCACGGCCCTCGCCCGCCGCCGCGCCGCCCGCGACACGGTGCTGGCCCATCTGGAGAGCCTGGCCCTCCACGGGGACGAGCAGGAACCGGCGTACGAGCCCGAACCCGATGACGTAACGGCGCATGAGCCCTGGGACGACGAGCCCCCGATCGGCGAGCCTCCGGCCGACGAGGACTGGGACTGGGACGCGCTCCCCACGGAACGCCCCCCGGACGCGCCCCCGCACATCCCGGCCGCCCGCCACCCCGAGGAAACCGCCCCCGCCCAACGGCTCACCCCCGAGGAGACTCGCACCCTCGCCTCCTGGGACCGGGATCTCGACGCCCTCGCCGGAGAGCTGCGCCGCGCCCGTGCCACCGTGCACGACGTCCTCGTCCCCGCCTCGCTCTCCGCCACCCAGTTGCTGCACCTGGCCGAGGACCCCGACGCCTTCGCCAAGGAGCTGGCCCGGCCCATGCCCCGGCCGCCTCAGCCGGCCGCCCGCCGGGGCACCCGGTTCCACGCCTGGGTGGAGTCCCGGTACGAGGAGCTGCCGCTGCCCATGCTCGGCCCCGACGAGCTGCCCGGGGGCGACGAGAGCGACGCGGAGATCGCCGACGAGCGGGATCTCGCCGAGCTGAAGGAGGCGTTCGAGCGCACCGCGTACGCCCGGCGCACGCCGTACCGGGTGGAGACCCCGTTCCAGATCACCCTCGCGGGCCGGGTGATCCGGGGCCGGATCGACGCCGTGTACCGCACGGGTGACCGCTACGAGATCGTCGACTGGAAGACCACCCGCCACCGCACCGCCGACCCGCTCCAGCTCGCCGTCTACCGGCTGGCCTGGGCCGAGCTGCACGATCTGCCGCTCGACGCCGTCACCGCCACCTTCCTCTACGTACGCAGCGGGGAGACCGTCCACCCGCAGGGTCTGCCGGGCCGGGCGGAGCTGGAGCGGATCCTGCTGGACGAGCCCGCCCCGCAGGACGGATAGGCTCAAGAGCATGAGCGAGACCCCGGACAGCGCCGTCCGTACGTACACCGAACAGCACCGTGCAGCCTTCCTCGACGACCTCGCCGAGTGGCTGCGCATCCCGTCCGTATCCGCTCAGCCGGAGCACGACGGGGACGTACGGCGCAGTGCGGAGTGGCTGAGCGCCAAGCTCAAGGAGACCGGCTTCCCGGTCACCGAGATCTGGGAGACCCCCGGCGCCCCGGCGGTCTTCGCCGAGTGGCCCAGCGAGGATCAGGGCGCCCCGACCGTGCTGGTCTACGGCCACCACGACGTGCAGCCCGCCGCCCGCGAGGACGGCTGGGCGACCGACCCGTTCGAGCCGGTGATCCGCGACGGCCGGATGTACGGACGCGGCGCGGCCGACGACAAGGGCCAGGTCTTCTTCCACACCCTCGGCGTCCGGGCCCACCTCGCCGCGACCGGCCGCACCACCCCGGCCGTGAACCTCAAGCTGCTGATCGAGGGCGAGGAGGAGTCGGGCTCCCCGAACTTCCGCGCCCTGACCGAGCAGCACGCGGCCCGTCTCGCCGCCGACGCCGTGATCGTCTCGGACACCGGCATGTGGGACGAGGAGACGCCGACCGTCTGCACCGGCATGCGCGGCCTCGCGGAGTGCGAGATCGAGCTGCGGGGCCCGGCCCAGGACATCCACTCCGGCTCGTTCGGGGGAGCCGTCCCCAACCCGGCCACCGAGACCGCCCGCCTGGTCGCCGCCCTCCACGACGAGGACGGCAAGGTCGCCGTCCCCGGCTTCTACGACGGGGTCACCGACCTCACCGAGACCGAGCGGGCCCTCTTCGCCCAGCTGCCCTTCGACGAGGCGACCTGGCTGCGTACGGCGAAGTCGCAGGCCGCATCCGGCGAGGCCGGGTACTCCACGCTGGAGCGCGTCTGGGCCCGTCCCACCGCCGAGGTCAACGGCATCGGCGGCGGCTACCAGGGCGCCGGAAGCAAGACGATCATCCCCTCCTCCGCCCTGGTGAAGATCAGCTTCCGGCTGGTCGACGGCCAGGACCCCGACCGCGTACAGCAGGCCGTCCGAGCCTGGGTGGAGTCCCGCATCCCGGCGGGCATCCGCCACCGGATCGCCTTCCAGCCCGCCACCCGGCCCTGTCTGACCCCGCTGGACCACCCCGCTCTCCAGGCGGTGGCCCGCGCGATGGGCCGCGCCTTCCAGAAGAAGATCCTCTTCACCCGCGAAGGGGGCTCGGGCCCGGCCGCCGACCTCAGGGACGTCCTCGGCGCCCCCGTCCTCTTCCTCGGCATCTCCGTACCCTCCGACGGCTGGCACGCCCCCGACGAGAAGGTCGAGCTGGACCTGCTGCTGAAGGGCGTGGAGACGGCCGCGTACCTGTGGGGCGAACTGGCCACGGCGCTCGGCCGATGAACCCGGCCCCACCTCCGCACACCCGAACCACCCAGGGGGAGTAGGAAGCACCTGTGAGCACCTTCGACAACGCCACCGCAGACCGCCCGATCGGCCTCACCGCGCCCAGCGGCATCGACCGCGCGGCGCACCACCGCCTCGACGAGGCATGGCTGGCCGTGGCGTGGAGCCACCCGACGACCCGCGTCTTCGTCGTCTCCGGCGGGCAGGTGCTGATCGACGACACCCCCGAGGGGGGCACCTCGATCGTGATGACCCCGGCCTTCGAGGCCCCGGTCACCGAGACCCACCGGTACTTCCTGGGCACCGACGAGGAGGGCGTCAGCTACTTCGCGCTCCAGAAGGACTCGCTGCCCGGCCGCATGGACCAGTCGGCCCGCCCCGCCGGACTCCGCGAGGCCGGGCTTCTCCTCGGCCCCCGCGACGCGGGCCTGATGGTGCACGCGGTCGCCCTGGAGAACTGGCAGCGCCTGCACCGCTTCTGCTCCCGCTGCGGCGAGCGCACCGTCATCGCGGCGGCCGGGCACATCCGCCGCTGCCAGGCCTGCGGCGCCGAGCACTACCCGCGCACCGACCCGGCGGTCATCATGCTCGTCACCGACGACCAGGACCGCGCGCTGCTGGGCCGCCAGGTGCACTGGCCCGAGGGCCGCTTCTCCACGCTCGCCGGGTTCGTCGAGCCGGGGGAGTCGATCGAGCAGTCCGTGGTCCGCGAGGTGTACGAGGAGGCGGGCGTCACCGTCGGCGAGGTCGAGTACGTCGCCAGCCAGCCGTGGCCCTTCCCCTCCAGTCTGATGCTGGGCTTCATGGCCCGGGCGACCTCCTCGGAGATCAACGTCGACGGCGAGGAGATCGAGGAGGCCCGCTGGTTCTCCCGTGAGGACCTCCGGGCCGCCTTCGAGTCCGGCGAGGTCATGCCCCCGTTCGGCATCTCGATCGCCGCCCGCCTCATCGAGCTCTGGTACGGGAAGCCGCTGCCCAGGCCGGGCAGCCAGAACCGCACGAACTGAACGCGGAAACACCACTGCCCCCGGCGGATGCCGGGGGCAGTGGTGGAAGTCCGGTGCGCCGAGCGCTTGGCGTCAGACGGCCAGAGCCTGCTTCACCTGGGCCAGGGACGGGTTCGTCATGACCGACTCGGTGCCGGAGGGGGAGACGATCAGCAGGGTCGGAACCGTCTGGTTTCCGCCATTGGCCTTCTCGACGAACGCCGCCGAATCCGGGTCGTGCTCGATGTTGACCTCGTTGTACGCGATGCCCTCGCGGTCCATCTGGCCCTTGAGCCGACGGCAGTAGCCGCACCAGGTGGTGCTGTACATCGTCACAGTGCCCGCCATGTCGCTGGCGCTCCCTTGTCTCGTCCGTCCCGCTGCCCGGCCGGCAGCGTCACATGCGGCCCGGCGGCCTGGGCCGCCTTCCCGCACCGAGTGGAACGTACGGGAGGCGGCCACCATTCCCGCACCCGGTCCCGCCGGGGCGCCGACCGTCCCGTATCAGTACGACGAATACCTCACCCCTGTGGACAACCGCCGCATCCGCCCCTCGGGACCTGGCAGCATGGCGGGGTGACAGCAGCAACGCACTCCACCCTCTTCCCGCAGGTTCCCGAGACCCCGGACGCCGTGCTCGACGGGCTCGACCCCGAGCAGCGCGAGGTGGCTCTCGCCCTGCACGGACCGGTATGCGTGCTGGCCGGAGCGGGCACGGGCAAGACCCGCGCGATCACCCATCGCATCGCGTACGGGGTGCGGGCGGGCATCCTCCAGCCCGCCACGATCCTCGCCGTCACGTTCACCAACCGGGCCGCCGGGGAGATGCGCGGACGCCTCCGGCAGCTCGGAGCGACCGGCGTCCAGGCGCGGACGTTCCACTCCGCTGCGCTCCGGCAGCTCCAGTACTTCTGGCCGAAAGCAGTCGGTGGTGAGCTGCCCCGGCTGCTGGAACGGAAGGTGCAGCTGGTAGCCGAGGCCGCCGCCCGCTGCGATCTCCGGCTCGACCGCAACGAGCTGCGGGACGTCACCAGCGAGATCGAGTGGGCCAAGGTCACCCAGACCGTGCCCGCCGACTATCCGGCCGCGGTCGCCAAGACCCAGCGGGACGCCCCGCGCGACCCGGCCGTCCTCTCCCAGATCTACTCCACGTACGAACAGCTCAAGCGCGACCGTTCGGTGATCGACTTCGAGGACGTGCTCCTGCTCACCGTCGGCATCCTCCAGGACCGGCACGACATCGCCGACCACGTGCGCGGCCAGTACCAGCACTTCGTCGTCGACGAGTACCAGGACGTGAGCCCGCTCCAGCAGCGGCTGCTCGACCTCTGGGTCGGTGACCGGGACAACCTCTGCGTCGTCGGCGACGCCAGCCAGACGATCTACTCCTTCACCGGGGCCACCCCCGACCATCTGCTGAACTTCCGCACCCGCCACCCCGGCGCGACGGTGGTCAAGCTGGTCCGGGACTACCGCTCCACGCCCCAGGTCGTCCACCTCGCCAACGGGCTCCTGAGCCAGGCCCGCGGCAAGGCCGCCGATCACCGGCTGGAGCTGGTCTCGCAGCGCGACAAGGGCCCCGAGCCGGTCTACACGGAGTATCCCGACGAGCCCCACGAGGCCGAGTCCACCGCCCGGCGCATCCGCGACCTGATCGCGGCGGGCGTCCCGGCCGGGGAGATCGCCGTGCTCTACCGGGTCAACTCGCAGTCCGAGGTCTATGAGCAGGCCCTCGCGGACGCGGGCGTGGCCTACCAGCTGCGCGGCGCCGAGCGGTTCTTCGAGCGGGCGGAGGTCCGCGAGGCGGGCACCGCCCTGCGCGGCGCGGCCCGCGCCGGGCGCAACGACTCCCTGCTGGACGGGGCGGAGGGGCTGCCGTCCCAGGTGCGGGCGGTGCTCTCCACGAAGGGCTGGACCACCCGCCCGCCCGCCGGATCGGGAGCGGTGCGCGACCGCTGGGAGTCGCTGGCCGCGCTGGTGCGGCTGGCGGAGGACTTCGAGGCGGCCAAGCCGGGGGCGACCCTGACCGACCTGGTCCGCGAGCTCGACGAACGGGCGGCCGCCCAGCACGCCCCGACGGTCCAGGGGGTGACGCTGGCCTCGCTGCACTCGGCGAAGGGCCTGGAGTGGGACGCGGTGTTCCTCGTCGGCCTGACCGAAGGCATGATGCCGATCGCCTACGCCAAGACCGACGAGCAGGTCGAGGAGGAGCGGCGCCTGCTGTACGTCGGCGTCACCCGGGCCCGCCTCCACCTCTCGCTCTCCTGGTCCCTGTCGCGCTCTCCCGGCGGACGGGCGAGCCGCAGGCCCACCCGGTTCCTGAACGGCCTGCGCCCGGGCTCGGCGGCGCTCGGCGCCCGGGGCGTGGCCGGAGGCGGTGGCGGGATCGTCCGGGGGACCGGCCGGGCCGCACCCGCCGAGCGGACTGCGGCGGTCGAGCCCGAACTCAGGCCCCGGCAGACGGTGCGGTGCCGGGTCTGCGGCCGGACCCTCACCGACGCGGGGGAGATGAAGCTGATGAGGTGCGAGGAGTGCCCCTCCGACATGGACGAGGCGCTCTACGGACGGCTGCTCGACTGGCGTGCCGCCCAGGCGTCCCGGCTGCGCCAGCCGGACTACTGCGTCTTCACCGAGAAGACCCTGATGGCCATCGCCGAGGCCGTGCCGTCCACCGAGGGGGAGCTGGTCGTCATCGCCGGCGTCGGGAACCGGAAGCTGACCCGTTTCGGAGCCGACGTACTCGCCATCTGTGCAGGTGAGACGGTCGGTGAGGGGTCTGCCGATGGCGGCGAGGAGAGTTGAGAAAAACTCGTCCAGAAAATAGTTTGCGCCCGCCCCAGTCGTCACCATAGGTTCTTAACCACGGGAACAGCGACTTCTCTGAAGCCCTGAATCCGTGCTGTACTTATCCGAATACGCAGGACCGGCTCCGGCCGGTCCCCCTGAGACGCCGAGAGGAGGCGATTGAAGTGATCAGCATCATCGAAACCCAGAAAATGACCGGTCTTTCGGTCGTCTCCACCTGCTCGCTCGGCCTCACCCGCTCCCCGATTGCTTCGCTCCGTGCCACCGGTCTGTCCGGCGTCTCCGCCGTCAGCCCGCTGTCTCTGGCGAGCCTCCCCGTGGTGCGAGAGCGCAATGAGCGACCGATCGAGGCACCGGCGGCAGCAGTAGCGAAGGATGCACAGGCTCAGGCCTATGCCTTTGCGGCAGCCGGTGCCGGAGCCAAGAAGCAGACGCAGCACAACCACACGATGTGGGCCTTCCGTGGGCCTGAACCCTGGAGCGATCCAGCCTGATCCAGCATCAGGCCGGCGCCTCAGGGCCGCGGAACCCCACTCGGGATCCGCGGCCCTTTTGTTTTGTCCGAACGGACGGGACACACCGAAGGCGCCTCGGGCCAGCAGTACCAGCCGCCAACCGGCCAACAGGCCGGCACGACCAGACGAGGACACCACCCACCGTGCAACTCGAAGCGCACGCCCCGTCAGTACCGCAGTCCGACTCGATCTCCCCGCCCGGCTCCACGGAGGACTCCACCTTGCTCCCCCTCACCGCGCTCACCGCGCTCGACGACGCCATCGAGAACCTCGGCGTACCCGTCCCCTGCCGCTCGTACGACCCGGAGGTCTTCTTCGCCGAGTCCCCGGCCGATGTCGAGTACGCCAAGTCTCTCTGCCGTACCTGCCCGCTCGTCGAGGCCTGCCTCGCCGGTGCCAAGGAGCGGCGCGAGCCGTGGGGCGTCTGGGGCGGCGAGCTCTTCGTCCAGGGTGTCGTCGTGGCCCGCAAGCGGCCGCGTGGCCGTCCGCGCAAGAACCCGGTCGCAGCGTGACCGCCGGCTGTGGCGTCCCCGCCCCCACACGGTGGCTGCGCCTCGGAACCATCGACCGTCCCCAGACCCATGACCCCCGGAATCAGGCACCAATGATCACCCCCACGAAGGAGCCCGTCGGCTCCGCAACCCCTGACGTCACCATCATCGGCGCGAACGACTCGCGTCAGAACAGGACCCGCGAGATGCAACTCATCCCAGAAGCCCTGGCTCGTGCCCATATGCACGACCGCCTGCGGGAGGCCGAGGTGGACCGCCAAGCGGTGCGCCTCGTCGCCGCCCGCAGGATGCAGCGCCGAGCGGAGCGCGCCTCGCTGCGCGCCCGCCGGGCGCTGGCCATGGCCGTCATGCACTGAGAGGCCCCACCTCTCCGCTCCACGAAGGAGCACCGACGCTCCACGAAGGAGCACCACGACTCCTCACCGGGCAACCGCTCTGCCCGGTGAGGGGCCACCACCCGGCAGTACAACGCACCGCGGGGCCGTCCGAACAAGGACGGCCCCGCGGTGCGTTGTACTGCCGGGCCCCGGTGTCGGAGATATCGTCACCAGGTGGACGAGGAGACGCATCCCCCCGAAGAACCGGCCGCCGAAGCGGTGGTGTGTGCCCGCTGCGGCACCGCCGCCGAAGGCGGGACGGCCCCGCTCACCTGGCTCTCCGCCGTGGAGGACGGCCGCCGCCTCCACTTCTGCGAGACCTGCGCCCGCCTCCACATCAGAGCGATCGAGAGCCGCCTCGACTCCCTCTGGTGGTGACCCGCCCAGCGTCCTGGTGCTGACCGTCGCCTACGAGTCGCCCTCCGGGACCGGCTCCGGGTCCTCGCTCTCCAAGTCGGACTCGGGCGCCTCGGTCTTCTCGGTCTCCTCGGCCTCCGCGACGAACCCCGGCAGCCATGCTTCGAGCTCGTCCCGCAGCCGGACCGCCGCACCGAGCTGGCACAGCACCCCGATCGTGGAGAGCGTCACCCGGTGTATCAGGAGATAGGACGGTGGGAGGTTCAGCTGCCTGCCGAGCTGGTGGGCGGGGGAGCGCGGATCGGCTATCCGGGCCGCCTGGTCCCGCAGCCAGCCCCGGGAGAACGTGAACTCCTCCACCTGCGCCGGTTCGATGATCGGGAGCAGATAGTCGAGCACCTCGTCCGGCTCCAGCTCGATCGACTCCTTCACGAACCCCTCTTCGCGCAGCAGCCCGTACACCGCGGCCGCGTTGCCCTCCAGCGTCATCCGCAGAGATTCACCGATGGTCCCCGGCAGCCCGCCCGGAAGGCGGTCGACCGTGCCGAAGTCCAGCACCCCCAGCCGCCACGCACCGGCCGAGGCGCCCTCCTCCTCCGGGAGCAGCCGGAAGTTGCCCGGGTGCGGGTCGGCGTGGAGCAGGCCGGTGCGTGCCGGACCCGAGAACAGGAAACGGGCCAGCAGCTGTCCGGCGCGGTCCCGCTGCTCCGCCGTACCGTCCGCGATGATGTCGGCCAGCGGGATCCCGTCGATCCACTCCGTCACCAGCACCTGGTCGGACTGGTGCACCACCCCCGGGATCACCACATCGGGATCGTCCGCGAATTCCGCCGCGTGGACCCGCTGGGCCTGCGCCTCCAGCTCGTAGTCCAGCTCCTCCGACACCCGGTCCCGCATCTCCTTGATCAGCGGCTTGATGTCCATGCCGGGGATCAGAGGGCCGAGCAGCCGGGCGAAGCGGCTGAGCTGGGTGAGATCCGAGAGCAGTGCCTCGCCCGCACCGGGATACTGCACCTTCACGGCGACCTCACGGCCGTCGTGCCACACCCCTCGGTGAACCTGCCCGATCGAGGCGGCGGCCGACGGCCTGTCCTCGAACTCCAGGAAATACTCCCGCCAGTCCTCGCCGATCCGTTCGGCCAGCACCCCATGGACGGTGTGGGCGGGCAGCGGCGGCGCGGCCTCCTGCAGCTTGGTCAGCGCGGCGCGGTAGGGGCCCGCGACCTCCTCGGGCAGGGCGGACTCGAAGACGGAGAGAGCCTGGCCCAGCTTCATGGCCCCGCCCTTCAGCTCTCCCAGGGTCTTGAACAGCTGGTCCGCCGTGCGCTGCTGCACCTCGCGGGCGACCAGCTCGGCCGACCTGCCGCCGATCCGTTTGCCCAGACCCCATGTGGCACGGCCGGCGAAGCCGAGCGGGAGCGCGGCCAGTTTGGCGGTACGCGTAACCGCCTTCCGGGGAAGATCAGACATGTGCCCCTCCAGTTCCCAGACTGCCGTGCCGCTTGATCCTCCGGTGTCACCCGTCGACGGCGGTCACCCGGCCATTGTGTCCTGCGCCGCAACGGAGCCGGAGGCCCCTGCCCCCTCGGTGCCCGTCGCCGCTCCGCAGGAGCAGTCCGCATGGGGGCCGATCCGCTCGCCCCGCCAGTCCAGCAGGGGCAGCGCGGCCTCCCAGCGCGCCCCGGTACTGGCCGGCAGCTCCCCGTCGAGGAAGGACAGGGCGTGTGCCGCGGCGAGGCCGGCGACCGCCGTGGCCAGCGCCAGATCGCAGGCGGGCACCGCCCCCCGCCGCCCCGAACGCCACTGCGCCAGCATCCGGGGCCACTGCGAATCCCGGTCCGCGCGGTGCAGCTCCAGACACCCCGCACAGCCGGTGCCGCCCGGAAGCACGAGCGGTCCGACCACCCCGGTGGCCTCGATCACTCCCGCATAGAGATGAGGAGTGCCGGACGCGATCCACGGAGCCGCGGTGTCCGGGACCGGCGCGTACACCGAGAGGCCGTCCCGAGGCGCGACGACGATCAGCGACAGGCCGGGCTGCCCACCCGCCGGGCTCCGGTCCGCCCCCGTCGACCGGGGCGCGGGCCCGGCGGCGGCCCGGCGGACGAGCCGGCGGGCCGCCACATCGCGCCGTTCCCCCACGGCCGCGGGCGGAAGCCCGGCCGGCGCCACGTCCCCCGGCTCGGCCCGGCCCCCGTCGAGCACCTCCACCTGGCCCACGCCCGATCCGGACAGCACGGCGGCGATCGACGCACCGACCCTGCCCGCACCCCGAACCTGGACCCGCATCGCCCGCCGGGCCGCCATCCGGCGCAGACCCTCGCCCGGACCGGGGTGGACGACGGAGAGCGAGGCCACATCGGGGCGTTGACGCTCCATCACCTCGGCCCGGTGGCGAAGGACATCCGCCTGCGGCCCGCCGGCCCGCGGATCGTCGAGCAGCCCCGCCTCCGCCAGCCGCCGCACCAGGACATCCACATGACGGTCCGACAGGTCCAGGGCCCGCGCCTCCTCGCGCAGCAACGGCAGGCCGCGCGTTCCGTCGAGCAGTTCCAGAAAGCTTCCCGTCGCGATGTCCACCGGACCCAGTGTCACGGCGTGTGCGGGTGTCACCCCGAATTGCACGGTGTTCCGTCCGCGCCATGCCCGGCGCAGCGCGGGCTTCAGCATCGGATGCGGAACTTCTCCCCCGAGACGCACGGCATTCCCCCTCTGTGTCGTGACCTCTGTGTCGTGTCCGCCGCGTGCCGGGGACGATTCCCGGCCGCGTCGAGCCATTGCCAGAATGCGCGCCCCCGGCGAAGTGTGCGCGGAGTTATCCACAGGTAGGGGGTATTAGTCGTTCAAATGGTGCGGGTCATGGCGGGCGACATGGTGCGTGTCGTGGAAGGGAGTGGAGGGGATCGGTGGCGAACGGACCCGGAGGCGGGACTTCCCCCACTGACAGCGGGTAACGTCGAGGTGTGCCCGCAGACCCGTCACCCGCTGTGGCCGGGGAGACCCCCGCGCGCAGCGCCGGAAGTCATCAGCCCCGCGCGGCCGCCCGTGCGCCCCGCGCCTCGGCGACGAGCGCGGTCGAGGTCCGCAGGAGCACCCGGCGCAGGAAATCGGTCTCCGCGTACCGCGAGGGCGACCGCACGATCGTGCTCATCCCCGCCCGGATGTCGGAGGCGGAGGAGCGGCGCTGGGTGGGCGTGATGCTCGACAAGCTCGCGGCCCAGGAGAGCAAGCGGGTCCTCGGGGACGCCGAGCTCACGGAGCGGGCCGAGCGGCTGTCCGCCCAGTACTTCGACGGCAGGACCCGGCCCGTCTCTGTGCGCTGGGTGACCAACCAGAACACCCGCTGGGGCTCGTGCACCCCCGCCGAGGGCAGTATCCGGCTCTCGCACCGGCTCCAGGGCATGCCGGAGTACGTCGTCGACTACGTACTCCTCCATGAGCTGGCCCATCTGCTCGTTCCCGGACACGGCCCGGGGTTCTGGCGGCTGCTGGAGGCGTATCCGCGCACCGAGCGGGCCCGCGGCTACCTCGAAGGAGTGGTGGCGGCCGATCAGCTGCCCCAGCTGCCCGCCGCCCGCGAGGAGTGAGACCGCACCGTTCCGCGGTCCCGATGAGCCGCGTTCGGTGATTCTGTACCGGGTGTGTACCGGCTTGGCCGGATGTCGCGGTTTGCGGTTAGCCTGACGCGACGCATTCACCTTCGGGATGGGGGACGGTCGTTACGTATGGCCAGGGAATTCCAACGAGGCCACAAGGCCAAGATCAGTGATCTCACACCAGGGACAGATCTGTACGTAGGTGTGCAGATCGCCGCCCCTGGACTGACCTTCGACATCAGCTGCTTCGGCCTGGATGCCGACGAGAAGCTCTCGGACGACCGGTATTTCATCTTCTTCAACCAGCCGAAATCGCCCGAGGAGTCGGTCCAGCTCCTCGGTGCGCAGTCCGGCGACACCGAGTCCTTCCGCGTCACGCTCGACCGTATTCCGGCCGGTATCCACAAGCTTTCCTTCACCGCGACGCTCGACGGTGCCGGACAGATGTCGCAGATCGGCCCCGGGTACATCCGGATCGTCGCGGGCGGCGAAGAAGTGGTCAGATACGCCTTCACCGGTTCGGAGTTCACCACCGAGCGCGCGGTGATGCTCGGTGACTTCTACCTGAAGGACGTCTGGCGTTTCGCCGCCGTCGGCCAGGGCTTCGACGGCGGTCTCGACGCGCTTCTGAAGAACTTCGGCGGCGAGGTCGCCGAGGAGGAAGAGGCACCGGCGGCGCCGCAGGCGGCCCCGGGATTCGCCCCGCCGGCCCAGGCCACCGCGCCCCCGGCCTTCGCGGCCCCGCCCGCTCCTCAGGCCCCGCAGCCCGCGCCGTCCTTCGGCGCCCCGCCCGCCCCCGCCCCGCAGCCGATGCACGCGGCGCCCACGATCGCGGCACCGCTCACCCCGCACGCGCCCCCGGCCCCGGCCCCGTACGGCCAGCCCGGTCACCAGCCGCCGCAGCCGCAGTTCGGCCAGGTCCCCGGCCAGGGCGTCCCGCCCACGCCGCCCTACGGCCAGCCTGCGCCCGCTCCCTACGGCCAGCCCGCCCCGCCGGCCTTCGGGCAGCAGCCCCCCGGTGTGCCGCAGGGCGTTCCGGCGGCCGGCGCCGGGCTCCAGGCGGCCCTCCAGCTGTACAAGGAGACCGCCACCGGGCAGCGCTGGACCCCGCAGAACCAGCAGCTCATGCGGGTCGACCTGACCATGGGCGGCGCCGGTGTGCTGGCCCGCCAGGGCAGCATGGTGATGTACCAGGGCAAGGTCGACTTCGGCTACAAGAGCGCCGGGTTCGTCGGCCGCGCCGTCGGCAACGCCACCGGCCAGGAGATGCAGCTGATGCGCTGTACCGGCCGAGGCCAGGTCTTCCTCGCGGAGGAGAGCTCGCACCTGCACCCGATCGAGCTCCAGGGCGACGCCATCTGCGTCTCCGCCGAGAGCGTCCTCGCCTTCGACGAGTCCCTCCAGTACGAGGTCCGCAGGGTCGAGGGACACGGCATCCCCGGCGGTGCCCTGTTCACCATGCAGTTCCAGGGCACCGGCACCGTGGTCATCAAGACCCACGGGACCCCCGTCGTCCTGCCGGTCACCCCCACCACGTTCGCCGACTGCAACGCGGTGGTGGCCTGGTCGGCCGCCTCCCAGGTGATCGTCTCCAGCCAGGTCCGGCTGCGCCGCAACGCGTACCCGGGGCACAGCGGCGAGACCGTGAACCTCCAGTTCCGGGGAGCGCCCGGCAACTTCATCGTCGTCCAGCCCTACGAGGTCTGAGGGAGCCCGTCATGAACCAGCAACTCGCGGGCTTCGCCCCGACCCCCGTCACGGCCCGTATGGAGAACCACGGCAAGACCATGCTCAAGGTCGCCATGGCCTCCGGGCAGGACCTCTACGCGCGCACCGGTTCGATGGTGGCGTACGAGGGGTTCATCCAGTACGAGCCCAACCCGCCCGCCGTCCGTCAGATCGCCTCCCAGTGGATCACCGGCGAGGGCGCACCCGTCATGAAGTGCTCCGGCGACGGACTGCTCTACCTCGCCGACTACGGCGCCGACGTGGTGGTCATCAACCTGAACAACGACTCCCTCTCCGTCAACGGCACCAACCTCCTCGCCTTCGACGCCCACCTCACCTGGGGCGTCGAGAAGGTCAAGGGGCTGGCCAAGTTCGCCGGACAGGGGCTGTGGAACGTCGTCGTCCAGGGCACCGGATGGGTCGCCATCACCTCCCGGGGCACCCCGATCGTCGTCGACTGCGGACGCGGCGAGGACGAGACGTACGTCGACCCGGACGCACTCGTCGCCTGGTCCCCGAACCTCAAGGTGAAGGGCAAGCGCAGCTTCAAGGCCGGGGCGCTGATCGGCCGCGGCAGCGGCGAGGCGTACCAGATGGCCTTCTCCGGACAGGGCATCGTCGTCGTCCAGCCGAGCGAGGACAGTACGGACCGCCTGCGGATCCGGAACTGAGGGGAGGGAACACACCATGCAGAGTCCGCTTTTCAGCTACACCGAGCAGCAGTCCCAGGACCGGTACGCGATCCAGAACCCGCAGCTCCTGCGGGTGACGCTGACCGGCCAGGACGACATCCTCGCCCGGAAGGGCGCGATGGTCGCCTACCAGGGCCTGATGGACTTCGACGGGGAGTACCAGTCCCAGGGCCAGCGGCGCGCCCGCGCGCGCACCGGCGAGGGCCTCGACCTGATGCGCGTGTCCGGCCAGGGCACGGTCTACTTCGCCAACCTCGCCCAGTACGTCCACGTCGTGGACGTCGACCGTGAGGGGATGACCGTGGACAGCTCCTACGTCCTCGCGCTCGACTCCTCGCTGCACACCGAGGTCATCGCGGTGGACAGCCAGTACGGGATCTCCGGCAGCGGCAAGTACCAGCTCAACATCTCCGGCTCCGGCAAGGTCGCCCTCATGACGTCCGGCCAGCCCCTGATGATGCAGGTCACGCCCGAGAAGTACGTCAACGTGGACGCCGACGCGATCGTGGCCTGGTCCAGCGCCCTGCGGGTGCAGATGCAGGCCCAGACGCACTCCTCGGGTGCCTTCCGGCGTCGCGGCAACACCGGGGAGGGCTGGGAGCTCAGCTTCCTGGGCCAGGGCTTCGCGCTGGTCCAGCCGAGCGAGGTCATGCCTCCGCAGAACGCCCAGATCGGCCAGGGTGCCGGCGCCCAGTTCGGCATGGGCCAGCAGGGTTCCCACGGCCAGAACCAGAACAACGCCTGGAACTGACCGACACCCGCAGAGCACAGCGGTAAGGGGCGGCCTCTACGGAGGCTGCCCCTTACGCACATCCGTACAGCTCGCTGCTACAGCCGGGACCGCGTCGCCTCCAGCAGCTGTACGACGGAGGCGTCGGCAACCTCGGGCACGTCCCCGTAGCCGAACCAGCGCAGCTCCAGGGACTCGTCGCTGATCCGCTCCGCCGCTCCGGCCGGGGCCAGTGCGGCGTACTGCACATCCAGGTGCCAGTTGCAGGGGGACGGAATGGGGTGCCGGTCCAGCCGGACCGGTCCGCCCGGCAGCAGGGTGAGCCCGGTGATGCCGGACTCCTCCGTCGCCTCACGGAGCGCCGCCGCCTCCAGGGTGGCGTCCCGGTGCTCGCAGTGGCCGCCCATCTGGAGCCACATCCGGAGCTTGCGGTGCAGGGTGAGCAGCACCTTCTCCCGCTCCGGATCGATCACCAGGGCGCTGGCCGTCACATGCCCGGCCCCGCACGCCTTCCACATGCCGTCGTCGTGCTGCGCCAGATGGTCCAGGTAGGCCTGGCGCAGCTCCGCCTGGTCGCCGGCCCCCTGCTCGGGCGCGTAACCCTTCAGTACGAGGGTGGCGTCGTCGTGCAGGGTCACTGGTCGCGGCCGTCCTTGCCGTCTTCCTTGCCGTCGTCGTTGCTGTCGTCCTTGCCCTCGTCCTCCGCGGCGGGCTTCTGCGGGCCCTTCGCGGCCTCGCCGAGCATCTTGTCCAGCTCGGAGAAGTCGGCCTGCTCGTGGTGGACGAAGCCGTCCGGGTCGTCCAGGTCATGGGCGGTCGGCAGCATGTCCGGGTGTGCCCACAGCGCGTCGCGGCCCTCAAGACCCCGGGCGTCGGTGAGCGAGGCCCACAGCCGCGAGGCGTCCCGCAGCCGGCGCGGGCGCAGCTGGAGACCGATGAGCGTGGCGAACGTCTGCTCGGCCGGACCACCGGAGGCACGGCGCCTGCGCATCGTCTCGCGCAGGGCGTCCGACGAGGTCAGCCGGGACTTCACGGCCTCGTGGACCACGGCGTCCACCCAGCCCTCGACGAGCGCGAGAGCCGTCTCCAGACGGGCCAGGGAGGCCTTCTGCTCGGGCGTGTCCTCGGGCTGGAACATGCCCTGCTGAAGGGCGTCCTGCAGCTGCTCGGGGTTCGAGGGGTCGAACTGGCCGACGACGTCCTCCAGCTTGCTGGTGTCGACCTTGATGCCCCGTGCGTACGACTCGACCGCACCGAACAGGTGCGAGCGGAGCCACGGCACATGGGCGAAGAGCCGCTGGTGGGCGGCCTCGCGCAGGGCCAGATACAGCCGCACCTCGTCCTGCGGGACGCTGAGGTCCTTGCCGAACTGCGCCACGTTCAGCGGGAGCAGCGCGGCCTTGCCCGCCGGACCCAGCGGGAGCCCGATGTCCGTCGACCCGACCACCTCACCGGCCAGCGTGCCCACGGCCTGCCCGATCTGCTGGCCGAACATGGCGCCGCCCATCGACCGCATCATGCCGATCAGCGGGCCCGCCATGGCCTGCATCTCCTCGGGCAGCACATCGCCCATCGCCAGGCCCACCCGCTCGGCCACCGGGTCGACCAGTTGCTGCCAGGCCGGCAGCGACGCCTCGACCCACTCCGCGCGGCTCCACGCCACGGTGGAGACCGAACCGGAGGGCATCGAGGTCACGCCGTCCAGCCAGAGATCGGCCAGCCGCAGCGCCTCGTCGACCGCCGTCCGCTCGGAGGGGCCGACGCTCGCGTCCTTGGTGCCGTCGGCCGTCCCCTGCGAGACGGTCTGGCGGGCGATCTGCTTGGCCATGTCCCAGTTCACGGGACCGCCCTCGTAGCTCAGCATCTGGCCGAGCTGCTGGAAGGCCGCGCCGAGATCGTTCGGATTCATCGAGCCGAACATTGCGGCGAACGGGTTGTCCCCGCCCGCCCCCGGCCCGAATCCGAACGGGCCCCCGGGCCCGCCCGCGCTCTGCCCACCTTCGGTGGGGTCCTTCTTCTTGCCCTCGTCGCCGTTCTCCGGCTCCTCCGGCGGAAGGCCGAATCCGAATGGGGTGTCACTCACGGGTTTCCTCGGCTCGTAGGGCCGCCGGCTGGAACCGGCGGCGACTGCCCGACATCACCATCCAGCGTAGACACCACGCCCGCTTCGGGCCTCAGTGCTCCGCCGACTCCCGGCCTGCGGCAGGATGGACGCCACCTGGTACGTACGCGTCAGTCGGGTACGTACTGAAGACAACCGCTGGAGACGCCCGGTGAGTTCCCCAGATCCACAGGTTCGCGCAGCGCGAAACCTGACCGACCCCTCGCCCGAGAGCACACCCGAGAAGAAACGCCCCAGGACCCCCAGAAACAGGGGCCCCGTCGTCGCGGTCACCGGTGCCGCGACCGGCGTCGGTGAGCTGTTGACCGCCCGCCTCGCCGCATCCGACGAGGTCAAGCAGGTCATCGCGATCGACGAACGCCGCGGAGAGGTCTCCGAGGCGACCTGGCACATCCTGGACGTACGCGATCCGGCCATCGCCGAGAAGCTGCGCGGCGCGGACGTCGTCGTGCACCTGGCGCTCGATCTCGACCTGGAGACCGACCCCGCCGCCCGCACCGCGTACAACGTACGCGGCACCCAGACCGTCCTCACCGCCGCGGCCGCCGCCGGGGTCCACCGGGTCGTGCTGTGCACCTCGGCGATGGTCTACGGCGCGCTGGCCGACAACGACGTGCCGCTCTCCGAGGACGCCGAACTGCGCGCCACCGCGGAGGCCACCGGGGTCGGCGACCTCCTGGAGATCGAACGGCTCGGCCGCCGCGCGCCGCGCGCCCACCCCGGGCTCAACGTCACCGTCGTCCGCCCCACAGTCCTGGTCGGCGGCACGGACACCGCGCTGACCCGCTACTTCGAGTCACCGCGTCTCCTGGTTGTCGCCGGATCGCGCCCCACCTGGCAGTTCTGCCATGTCGACGACCTGGTCACGGCCCTGGAGTACGCCGCGCTTGAGAAGATCGACGGGGAGTTCGCGGTCGGCTGCGACGGCTGGCTCGAACAGGAGGAGGTCGAGGAGCTCAGCGGCGTACGCCGGATGGAGCTGCCCTCCGCCGTCGCCCTGGGGGCGGCCGCCCGGCTGCACCGCATCGGACTCACCCCGTCCCCGGCCGGTGACCTGGCGTACACGATGCACCCCTGGGTGGTCAGCGTGAGTCGGCTGCACGACGTGGGATGGCGGCCGAAGTGGACCAACGAGGAGGTCCTCGGAGCGCTCCTCGAAGAGGTCGAGGGACGCCACACCCTCGCCGGACGCCGCCTCGGCCGCAAGGACGCCACCGCCGCCACGGCCACCGCCGCCGGTGCCACGGTCGCCCTGCTCGGCACGGCCGCCCTGGTCCGTCGCGCCCGTAAGGCCCGCCGCCGCATCTGACCGCACCCCCCAGCGGCCCGGCAGCCGTCCCGTAGAAGGCTCCAATGCGGTCGCCCGTCCGCCGGTCGAACAGGCAATTCCGCGATGTCGGTGCCGTACGGCACGATGGGGGCATGGCACGCACCCAGGACCACCCCGGCGAGCAGGCGGCATCGGACCCCATCCGGCTGCTGGCGATCCGGGAGAGCGAACTCTCCGTCGACGAGGTCTTCCGTGCCGTCGGGGACGACGCGGCAGGCGGCATCGCCCTCTTCGTCGGCACCGTGCGCAATCACGACGGCGGGCAGGACGTCGGTGCGCTCGGCTACTCCTGCCATCCCTCGGCCGAGGACGAGCTGCGCCGAGTGGCGGAGAAGGTCGTCGCCGACTTCCCGGTCCGCGGCCTCGCCGCCGTCCACCGGGTGGGTGAACTGGACGTGGGCGATCTGGCGGTGGTCGTCGCCGTCGCCTGCCCGCACCGCGCGGAGGCCTTCGCCGCCTGCCGCAAGCTCATCGACGACCTCAAGCACGAGGTTCCGATCTGGAAGCACCAGCGTTTCTCCGACGGCACCGAGGAGTGGGTCGGGGCCTGCTGAGCGCAAACCGGACCGGTGCGCATCAGCCCCGATTTGCGTAACCGCACCCCTGCCGTGAGCGTTGGTCTTCCGGATCGTTAATCTGCAGATCGATCACTCGGTCGCTCATGGGGTAGGGAGGTCGTGATGGCGGCACTCGCTTGGCTGTTGATTCCACTTTTCGCTGCTGTCGGCGGTGCGATATGGGCAAGTTGGGCTGCTCGCAACCGCACGACCGGCGATGTCACCGAACTCGCCGGATACGCCAGGTTCCGTGACGCGATGGAGAAATCGCACTCCGGTTCCGAGGCTCTCTGAGGCCGTCGAACGCCGCGTGACACTCTCCCCGCCGCGCTTCGGCCGCTCCCCGGACGGACCGGCCCCGGCGGTGGACCTACAGGCCCTTCCCGTACTGTCGTTCCATGCCACGCCGCACCGCGACGATGCTCGCCTCCACCCTCATCCTCATCGCGCTCTTCTGCGCAGGCCTGCTGATCAAAGTGCCGTATTCGGAGATGTCTCCCGGGCCGACGGTGAACACTCTGGGCGAGGCGCGTGGCGAGCCGGTCCTGCGGATCACCGGTCGTAAGACGTACCCGACATCCGGGCATCTCAACATGACGACGGTCCGGGTCACCGGAGCGGACTACCGGATGAACCTGGGCGAGGCGGTCTGGGGCTGGCTGGCCCACGACAGCGTCGTCGTACCGCACGACACGCTCTATCCGGACGGCAAGACCGAGGAGCAGTCCACCCAGGAGAACGCCGAGGAGTTCAGCCAGTCCCAGGAGAGCGCCAAGGTCGCCGCCCTGAAGGAGCTGGACATCCCGGTCGCCACCCAGGTCGTGGTCTCCACCGTGGTCAAGGGCAGCCCTTCCGAGGGCAAGCTGCACGCCGGTGACGTGATCAAGGCCGTGGACGGTACCGCGGTCAAGGAGCCCGGTGACGTCGCCGAACTCGTCACGAAGCACAAGCCCGGCGAGGACGTCACCTTCACCATCGTCCCCGCCGAGGAGGCGGCCGCCGCCGAGAAGGCCGGCCGGGTCCCCGAGGGCAGCAGAAAGATCACCCTCACGACCGAGAAGGCGCCCGCCACGGAGCAGGGCGGCGAGGAGGAGGACCGGGCGATCGTCGGGATCAGGGCCGGGACGGACCACACGTTCCCGTTCGACATCGACATCAAGCTCGCGGACGTCGGCGGACCCAGCGCCGGGCTGATGTTCTCCCTGGGCATCATCGACAAGATCACCCCGGGCAATCTGACCGGCGGGAAGTTCGTCGCGGGCACCGGAACCATCGACGACGCGGGCAAGGTCGGCCCGATCGGCGGGATCAACATGAAGCTGGTCGGTGCCCGTGAGGAGGGCGCCCGCTACTTCCTCACGCCCGAGGACAACTGTGCCGCGGCCGCGTCGGACACCCCCGACGGGCTGACCCTGGTCCGGGTCAAGACCCTCGACGACGCCAGGAAGTCGCTGGAGCAGATCAGCGCCGGGAAGACCGACGCGCTGCCGAGCTGCTCGGCAGGCTGACCCCCGCGCCCGGTTCCGGCCCGGACCGGGCGGAAACCGGGCGCGAGGGCCGGCACCGGACGACGGGCCGTCAGGACTCGAACGTCGCTGCGAGGGCCTCGGCGAGCCCCGGCACCAGACCGGCGCCGGTCAGCACCTCGGTGGGGGAGTCCTTCTCGCGCAGCCGTACGGCGGAGTCGCGCGCCCCGTCCCGCAGCACGGCCACCGTCATCCGCACCTCCTGCCGGTCCGGGTGCTTGGCCACCCACTTGGTGAGCTGCTTGTCGCTGAGCCCTTCCGGTACGGAGGCCTCGGCGGACGGCGGCAGCATCAGCCGTTCCACGGTCATGGCACAGCCGACCACGGCGTCGGGCCAGGCGATGGTGCCGAGGAAATCGTCCAGGGCGGTACCGGCGGGCAGCTCCTCCTGCTCGATCGGTGTGAGGGAAGCGGTCGTGGCGGCGGCGTCGTCCAGCCCGAGCTGAGCGGCGAGACCGGGCTCCTGGACCCGCAGCCGGGCGGTGTCGACCAGGGCGAACAGCCGGGCCGGCTGGTCCCAGCCGAGAGTGGAGGCATAGGCGTCGATTTCGAGGACGGCGACGGTGAGCGGGCTCGCTGCCATCGGAGGTCCTGCGGGGGAAACGTTGGGCATGGGCAATATCCTGCCTCCTTCGGCCCCGGTATCGGGAACTAGGTAAAGCTTCAGTAAGTTGCATAGGTGGGCTCTACGACCGCTGGGGCCTGCTCCACACGACCGCGAACTTCGAGGTGCGCACGTTGGCTTTCCAGATGCCGGACCGCGGCGGAGGCCCCACCGGGCCACGGATCAGTGTCGGCCGCCCGTCCCGGCGCGTCCGCACCCTGCTCATGACCCTGGGGGTCCTGGCGGTTCTCGCCATGGCCTTCGTCATGTTCGCCGGGTTCTGGACGGACTGGCTCTGGTACCGGTCGGTCGCGTATTCCTCCGTCTTCACCACCACCCTGCGGACCAAGATCGGGCTGTTCCTCGTCTTCGGACTGCTGATGGCCCTGGCCATCGGCCTGAACATCTGGCTCGCGCACCGGCTCCGGCCGCCGCTGAGCGCGATGTCGCTGGAGCAGCAGAGCCTGGACCGCTACCGGATGAGCGTCGCCCCTTTCAAGAAGTGGGTGCTGCTCGCCGTCACCGCGCTCGTCGGTCTGATCGCCGGGGCATCCGCCTCCGGCCAGTGGCGCACCTGGCTGATGTACGTCAACGGCGTGCCGTTCGGCACGAAGGACCCCCAGTTCAAGCTGGACGTCGCCTTCTACGCCTTCGACCTGCCGTGGTACCGCTTCCTGCTCGGCTTCGGCTTCGCGGCGACGGTGCTCTCGCTGATCGCGGCCGCGCTGACCCACTATCTGTACGGCGGGCTGCGCATCACCAGTCCCGGCGCCCGCGCCACCGCCGCGGCCACCGGTCATCTCTCGGTGCTGCTCGGCATCTTCGTCTCCCTGAAGGCCGTGGCCTACTGGCTCGACCGGTACGGTCTCGCGGTGAAGTCCAGTGACTTCAAGGCCGCGGACAACTGGACGGGCCTGCGGTACGTCGACGCGAACGCCTACCTTCCGGCGAAGACCATCCTGTTCTTCATCGCGGCGATCTGTGCCGTGCTGTTCTTCGCGACGCTGTGGCGCCGCACCTGGCAGCTGCCGGTCATCGGCTTCGGTCTCATGGTGCTCTCGGCGATCCTGATCGGCGGGCTCTACCCGGCGATCGTCCAGAAGTTCCAGGTCCAGCCGAACGAGCAGGCCAAGGAAGCCCCGTTCATCCAGAAGAACATCGACGCGACACGCGATGCGTACGACATCGCCGACGCGGAGATGGAGGACTACTCGGGCCAGGCCACCACGGGCGACGACACCAAGCTGCGGGCCGCCGCCAACACGGCCGCAAGCTACCGCGTGATGGACCCCAACGTCGTCTCCCCGGCCTTCCAGCAGCTCCAGCAGCGCAGGAACTACTACCAGTTCCCCAAGACGCTGGACGTCGACCGCTACAAGGACGCGGACGGCAAGGAGCAGGACACGGTCATCGGTCTGCGAGAGCTGAACATCCAGGGCCTGCCCAAGCGGAACTGGATCAACGATCACTTCACGTACACCCACGGCTACGGCGCCATCGCGGCCCGCGGCACCACCACCGGCACCAACCCGCCGGGGTCCCCGGACTTCACCGAGTCGGGTCTGCCGTCCACCGGTGAGTTCGGGAAGTACGAGCAGCGGATCTATTACGGCGAGAAGACCGAGCAGTACTCCATCGTCGGCGGGCCCCAGAAGGAGCTCGACTACGAGGAGGACGGTGAGAAGACCACCAGCTACAAGGGCGGCAGCGGGGTCAGCCTCTCCAACACCTTCAACCGTGCCGCGTACGCGGTCTCGTTCAGCGAGCCGCAGATCATGTACTCGGGGGCCATCGGCAACGGCTCGCGGATCCTGTACAACCGCACACCCAAGGAGCGCGTCGAGGCCGTCGCCCCGTGGCTGACCATCGACGGCGACGCCTACCCGGCGGTCGTCGACGGCCGGATCCAGTGGATCGTCGACGCCTACACCACGACGAACGGCTACCCGTACGCCTCGCGGACGACGCTCGGCGACACCACGGCCGACTCGCTGACCACCAACCAGCGCGCGGTCGTCGCCCAGCAGAACCAGGTCAACTACATCCGCAACTCGGTGAAGGCCACCGTCGACGCGTACGACGGCAAGGTCAAGCTCTACGAGTGGGACACCAAGGACCCGGTCCTCAAGACCTGGCGCAAGGCGTTCCCGGGCACGGTGGAGGCCCGTTCGAAGATCCCGCAGGAGCTCATGGACCACCTGCGGTATCCGCAGGACCTCTTCAAGGTCCAGCGCGAGCTGCTCACCCGCTACCACGTCGAGGACCCCGCGCAGTTCTACAGCGGCTCCGACGCGTGGCAGGTGCCGGACGACCCGACCAACAAGGAGCCGGGTTCGGTCCCGCCGTACTACCTGTCCATGAAGATGCCGGGCCAGGACCAGCAGGCGTTCTCGCTGACCACCACGTTCACCCCCAGGGGGCGCCCGAACCTCGGCGCCTTCATGGCGGTGAACGCGGACGCGGCCAGCAAGGACTACGGCACGATGAGACTGCTGCGGGTCACCTCCACGGTGAAGGGCCCGGGTCAGGTACAGAGTGAGCTCAACGGTAACGACGACGTCGCCGAGTTCGTGAGGAACCTCAAGGGCACGGACTCCGACATCGAGTACGGCAACCTGCTGACGGTGCCGCTCGAAGGCGGCTTCCTCTACATCGAACCCGTCTACACCCGCGGTGGCACGCAGAACTACCCGCTGCTGCGCAAGGTGGCCGCCTCGTACGGTTCGAAGATCGTCTTCGAGAACAGCCTGGGAGACGCGCTCAACGCGGTCTTCGGGGTCGACGGCGAGTCCGACACCACTCCGCCCGATCCCAGTGAGCCGCCGGGTGACACGACCAAGCCGCCGGCCACCGGCAGCGACGCGCTCAAGCAGGCCATCGCGGACGCCCAGAAGGCGTACACCGACGGTGAGGCGGCGCTGAAGGAGCAGGACTGGCCCGCCTACGGCAAGGCCCAGGAGGCGCTCCAGGAAGCTCTGGAGCGGGCTGCCGCGGCCCAGCCCAAGGCCGGAGCCGAGGGCGACAAGGCCGCGGCTCCGGACGAGGACGCCGGAGCCGACGCGGCCACGAAGCCCGAGAAGGGCGAAGAGGCCGAGCAGGTCGGCGACCAGGGCAGCTGAGAAGGACCCACCCCGCGCCGTGGTACGGTTTGAACACAACGGCGCGGGGTGGAGCAGCTCGGTAGCTCGCTGGGCTCATAACCCAGAGGTCGCAGGTTCAAATCCTGTCCCCGCTACTGAAAGACGAAGGCCCGGATCCTATGGGATCCGGGCCTTCGTCGTGTCGTCGTGTCTTTCTGGGTCCGTGGGCGTGAAGTGCGGTTCGCTGGGCACTAGTTGGGTTCCGACGTGTTTGACTTGTCTCTCTGTGGGCATGTCGACAAAACGCTGAAGTGACCTCACTGGCCGCGATATACCAGGTGTACGCGGGTTACAGGTGGTGCGACGATGGTATTTATGGGGGACAGGGCAACTCTGTTGGAGACAGGGCGGTTTGTGCAGCGGCGCGGCCAGAAGGCGGACAAGGTGGCAGATGCGGCCTTCGCTGCTGTCATCGCCGGGGCGGTCGGAGCGAGCGCGAGCACACCCGGACCACGGGACGCCACCACCGCCGGTGAAGCAGGGCCCGCCGTGGAGGCGCCGGCCCGGGGCAGGGGGCGCACCACGAGCGAGACCACCGCGACGGTGGGACACGTGGACGCGGACGCCGTGCACGCCACGGGCGTGACCACGCCGGACGCGGGCACCACGGACGCCGTCGACGCGGCGGACAGCGCCGAGACGGAGGCGCGCCACCGACGGGCGGCCGAGGCCGGGGACACCGCGTCCATGAGCGTGCTGGGCGCCCTGCTGCTGCGCCGCGGCGAGTTGGACGGGGCCGAGACCTACCTGCGCGCCGCCACCGCCGACGGCGACCGGGCCGCCGCCAACAACCTGGGCGTCCTGCTCCACCAGCGGGGCTACCCCGACGAGGCCGCCGGCTGGTGGCGTATCGCCGCCGTGGCCGGCTCCGCCGCCGCCGCGCACGCGCTGGGCCGCCACTTCCGCGAGCGCGGGGACGAGCCGGGCGCGGAGTACTGGCTGCGTCAGTCCGCCGAGCAGGGCCACGCGCTGGGCGCCTACGCGCTCGCCGACCTCCTGGAGCACCGCGGCGACATCGGTGCCGAGCGCTGGCTGCGCGCCGCCGCCGAGCAGGGCCACCGGGAGGCCGCCTACCGGCTGGCCCGCACCCTGGAGCGGAACGCGGTCGAGGACCCGCACGACGCCTTCGGCCTGGGCCGGGGGACCGGCACCGGCCGGAGTGCGCCCGGCCTCGGCCTCCCCGGCGACCCGGCCGCGCCCGACGCCCGTACGCCGGGTGCGGCGGGCGCGAAGGGCGGAAAGAGCGGCGACAGCCCCGTCGCCGGTCCGGCGACGGGCCGGGTCGGCGAGGCCGAGCAGTGGTACCGCCGGGCCGCAGCCCGGGGCCACCGGCGCGCGGCCCTGCACCTCGGCGCGATCCTGGAGCAGCGCGGCGAGCTCAAGGAGGCGGGCCGCTGGTACCTCACCGCCGCCAAGGACGGCGAGGCCCGTGCCGCCTGTGCCCTGGGCTTCCTGCTGCGCGACGCGGGCGACGAGGAGAGCGCCGCCGTGTGGTGGCTGCGCGCTGCCCAGGACGGCGACGGCAACGCCGCCAACGCGCTGGGTGCCCTGCACGCGGCGCGCGGCGAGCAGCAGACCGCCGAGCGCTGGTACCGGGCAGCCATGGACGCCGGTGACGTCAACGGCGCGTACAACCTCGGGCTGCTCTGCGCCGCCCAGGACCGGACGCCGCAGGCCGAGCAGTGGTACCGCCGCGCCGCCTACGCCGGGCACCGCGAGGCCGCCAACGCGCTCGCCGTGCTCCTTCTCCAGGCCGGCGACCACACCGGCGCCGAGCCCTGGTTCTCCAAGGCGGCCGAGGCCGGCAGCGTGGACGCCGCCTTCAACCTCGGCATCCTGCACGCCGGGCGCGACGAGGACCGTACGGCGCTCGGCTGGTACCAGCGGGCCGCGGCGGCCGGGCACACCGACGCCGCGCTCCAGGTCGCCATGGCCCTGCTGCGTGACGGCGAGGACCGCGAGGCCGAGCGTCATCTGCGCTGCGCCGCGGGAGGCGGCAGCGCCGAGGCGGCGTTCCGGCTGGCCGGGCTGCTCGACGCGCGCCAGCCGCCGCCGGGACCGCCCGCGCTGGGCGAGCCGATGCCGGAGAAGACCGAGTGCGAGGAGTGGTACGAGCGGGCCGCGCAGCAGGGCCACCGCCGCGCCCAGGTCCGGGTCGGCATGCTCGCCGCCGCCCGGGGGGACGTGGAGAGCGCCGCCCACTGGTACCGGGAGGCCGCCGAGGCGGGCAGCCGCAACGGCGCCTTCAACCTGGGGCTGCTGCTCGCCCGCGAGGGCAGCGAGCGCGAGGCCGCCCTGTGGTGGAGCCGCGCCGCCAACGCCGGTCACGGCCGGGCCGCACTGCGCCTGGCCCTGCTCGCCGCCCGCCGGGGCGAGCTCACCGAGGGGCAACGCTGGTGCGCCCGGGCCGTGGAGCTGGGTCCGGCCGAGGTGTCCGAGCGGGCAGCCCGGCTGCGCGACGCCCTGCACCAGGAGCTCACCGCCTGACGCCGGAGCCGGGTGACGCCGGAACTGCGTAACGCCGGAGCCGGGTGACGCCGGGAGAACCCGGTCTCCGGAGGCCGGTGCGGTCTCTGGGGGCCGGTGTGAATGAATTTGCGCCGTTCGACCTGCTGACGTAATGTTGCATTCACCGACGCGGGGTGGAGCAGCTCGGTAGCTCGCTGGGCTCATAACCCAGAGGTCGCAGGTTCAAATCCTGTCCCCGCTACTGAAGAACGAAGGCCCGGATCTCGATCAGAGATCCGGGCTTTCGTCATGTCCGGAACCGATCAGGAACGAAAAGATCCGGGCCCGCCTGTTCGACAGGCGGGCCCGGCATGCTCAGGCAGTGGCGGCGCAGCTCGGACAGACTCCCCGGTACGTCACCTCGACGCCGGAGACCGTGAAGCCGTAGCGCTCCTCCGTGGGCAGGTCCGCCAGCGGATTGCCCGCCGGGTGCACATCGCGGATGGCGCCGCACTTGCCGCAGATCAGGTGGTGGTGCGGGCGGTGCGCGTTCGGGTCGTACCGCTTCGCCCGGCGGTCGGTGGAGACCTCCAGCACCTCACCGAGGGACACCATCTCGCCGAGGGTGTTGTAGACGGTGGCGCGCGAGATCTCGGGCAGCCTGTCGACGGCCCTCGCGTGGACCTCGTCAGCCGTCAGGTGCACATGGTCCCCGTCGAGGACCTCGGCCACGACACGCCGCTGCGCCGTCATGCGCCAGCCGCGTCCACGGAGTCGTTCCAGCAGGTCGCTCATGCAGCCCAGCCTAACAGTGGGGGGACCGAGTCCCGATCGGGTGTGAAGTTGGATGTTCACTTGACTTAGACATTGTCCATTGTAGGATCGAGACCGGCATTCGCCAAGGGACAGGCTTGTACAAGACATGACGCAGGAGGCGCACGTGACGCAGGGACCGCTCACCACGGAGGCCGGGGCGCCGGTAGGCGACAACCAGAACAGCGAGACCGCGGGCGTCGGCGGTCCGGTCCTGGTCCAGGACCAGGCGCTGCTGGAGAAGCTCGCCCACTTCAACCGGGAGCGCATCCCGGAGCGTGTCGTGCACGCCCGCGGCGCCGGCGCGTACGGCACCTTCACGCTGACCCGCGACGTCTCACAGTGGACCCGGGCGAAGTTCCTCTCCGAGGTGGGCAAGGAGACCGAGACGTTCCTGCGCTTCTCCACGGTCGCCGGCAACCTCGGCTCCGCCGACGCCGTGCGCGACCCGCGCGGTTTCGCGCTGAAGTTCTACACCGAGGAGGGCAACTACGACCTCGTCGGCAACAACACCCCGGTGTTCTTCATCAAGGACGCCATCAAGTTCCCCGACTTCATCCACACCCAGAAGCGCGACCCGTACACCGGCTCGCAGGAGGCGGACAACGTCTGGGACTTCTGGGGTCTGTCGCCCGAGTCGACGCACCAGGTGACCTGGCTCTTCGGTGACCGCGGCATCCCGGCCACGCTGCGCCACATGAACGGGTACGGCTCGCACACCTTCCAGTGGAACAACGAGGCCGGCGAGGTCTTCTGGGTCAAGTACCACTTCAAGACCGACCAGGGCATCAAGAACCTCACCACCGAGGAGGCCGTCCGGCTCTCCGGCGTCGACCCCGACTCGCACCAGCGCGATCTGCGCGAGTCGATCGAGCGCGGTGAGTTCCCGTCCTGGACGGTGCAGGTCCAGATCATGCCGGCGGCGGACGCGGCGACGTACCGCTTCAACCCGTTCGACCTCACCAAGGTGTGGCCGCACGCGGACTACCCGCCGATCGAGATCGGCAAGCTGGAGCTCAACCGCAACCCGGAGAACATCTTCGCCGAGGTCGAGCAGTCGATCTTCAGCCCCGCGCACTTCGTGCCGGGCATCGGCCCGTCCCCGGACAAGATGCTCCAGGGCCGTCTCTTCGCGTACGGCGACGCCCACCGCTACCGCGTCGGCATCAACGCCGACCACCTGCCGGTGAACCGCCCGCACGCCACCGAGGCGCGCACCAACAGCCGGGACGGCTACCTCTACGACGGCCGTCACAAGGGCACCAAGAACTACGAGCCGAACAGCTTCGGCGGCCCCTTCCAGACGGACCGCCCGCTCTGGCAGTCCACGCCGGTCACCGGTGACACCGGCAACCACGAGGCCTACAGCCACGCCGAGGACAACGACTTCGTGCAGGCGGGCGACCTCTACCGGCTCCTGACCGAGGACGAGAAGGGCCGGCTGGTCGACAACCTCGCCGGGTTCATCTCCCAGGTCTCGCGCGACGACATCGCCGAGCGCGCGATCAACAATTTCCGCCAGGCGGACGGCGACTTCGGCAAGCGGCTGGAAGCCGCGGTCCAGGCCCTTCGCGGCTGACCGGGCGCCTGCCGTCGACGGTGGGCCGGATCCCCTCACGGGGGTCCGGCCCACCGGCCGTTCCTACGCCGACCCGGCGGAGGCCACCGTACGGCGGCGGGTCGGTGCCCAGCAGCGGATGATGTCGCGCACCGACACGATGCCCACCGGGCCGTTGCCGTCCAGCACGATCAGGTGCCGGAACCCGCCGTGCGTCATGGCTTCCGCGGCCTCCTCCAGGGTCCAGGCCGGGGCGGCGAACACCACATCGGTGGTGGTGTGGGCGGACGCGGTCTCCAGATCGGGGTTCTGGCCCGATCCGATCGCGTTGAGGATGTCGCGCTCGGTGATGATCCCGAGCCCACAGGTGTCCGGGTCGTGGACGACGGCGGCCCCGATGCGGCGGGCCGACATCAGCCGGGCGGCCTGGCGGAGCGTGTGGGTGGGGCCGATGGTGAGGACCACCGTGCTCATGGCGTCACGGACGAGCATGAAACGAGCCACCTCCTCGGTGCGCCGACTCTGTGAGCCGATTCACAAGTTCACAAGTGGGGGGGACTCTCAGAGTTGCACCCTTGGGCCGACTCAACAAGGGGTGGACCGGGCGCGTACCGGGGGAGTGCGCAAGCACGCGCGGCACTCCCCGGGGCGCCCGGTGACCGGCAGGGGTCTCAGTAGCGCTGGTTGAGGTAGCCCAGCAGCTCGTCGTGGAGCAGGCCGTTCGACGCGGCCCCGTTGGAGCCACCGGGACCGTCGACCCCGTCGAGATCGGTGAACCGGCCGCCCGCCTCCTGGACGATGATCGCGTTCGCCGCCATGTCCCAGAGCGAGAGCTCCGGCTCCGCGCAGATATCCACGGAACCCTCGGCGACCATCATGTACGGCCAGAAGTCCCCGTACCCCCGCGTCCGCCAGCAGGCCCGGGTCAGGTCCATGAAGCCGTCGAGGCGGCCCTGCTCCTCCCAGCCGGTCAGCGAGGAGAACGCGAACGAGGAGTCCGCGATGGTCTCCACCTTCGACACCCGCAGCCGGGTCGCGGAGGTGAGGCTCCGCCCGGAGAACGCGCCCGCGCCCTTCGCCGCCCACCAGCGCCGGCTCAGCGCCGGCGCGGAGACCACCCCGACCACCGGCTGGAAACCGTTCTCGCCCGCCTCCATCAGCGAGATCAGCGTCGCCCACACCGGCACACCGCGTACGTAGTTCTTGGTGCCGTCGATCGGGTCGATCACCCAGCGCCGCGGCCCGGTGCCCTCGATGCCGTACTCCTCGCCCAGGATCGCGTCCCTTGGGCGGGCCCGATGGAGGTGGCCGCGGATCAGCTCCTCGGCGGCCTTGTCGGCCTCGCTCACCGGCGTCATGTCCGGCTTGGTCTCCACCTTCAGGTCGAGAGCCTTGAACCGGTCCATCGTCGCCGCGTCGGCGGCGTCCGCCAGTACGTGGGCGAGGCGCAGATCATCGTGGTAGTCGGGCATGCCGTCACAGTATCCAGCCGTACGGTGCAGGGGCCACCGGCCCCCGTCCCGTACGCGGACCCTTGACAGTCGTCATGTGCGCCTCAACTCTGAACCGCAGGCCCCTGGGTATGGGAGGCGGCGATGCCGACAGCGCGAGAAGCCCTGCTGGACGCCGCCCTCAGGGCGCTCGCCGACCGGCCCTGGCGCACGGTGCGGATGGTCGACGTCGCCGCGCTGGCCGGTGTCTCCCGGCAGACCCTCTACAACGAGTTCGGCACCAAGGGCGGGCTGGCCACCGCCCTGCTGACACAGGCCGCCGACAGCTACCTGACCGGCGTGGACCGCGCACTGACGGCGCCCGCGCCGGAGCACCCGGCGGCCGTGGCGTTCTGGACCGTACGGGCCGCCCGCGAGGACCCGCTGGTCAAGGGATTGCTCACGGGGCTCTGGGAGGAAGGGCTGCCGCGGCCCGGCCGCGATGTCCCGGGCCCCGCGCGGCTGCTCGGGCTGGCCCGGGACCGGATGGCGGCGGCGTCGCTTCCCGTCGCGGGGCCGGCCTCGGCCGCCGAGCCGGACTCGACTGCGGAGCCGGACTCGGCCGAGGCGGCGGGCAGGGCGGCGGAGCGCTGCGAGCTCGTGCTGAGGCTCGCGCTCTCCTGCGTGATCGTGCCCTGCCGTGACCGGTCCTGCCCGGCGCATCGTGCTGCTGCCACGACGGGGGAGCAGGGGTTGACCTCAAGCCTGGTTGAGGCTCTAGGTTCAGGGGCGCCGATGTCGACCCACGGGAGAGGAACGGCCATGAGGACGCTGGTGCTGGGAAGGACGCCCGCCAGGGTGACGGCGGTGCTGGCCACGCTGCGCGCGGACGGTTTCGACGCGCAGGGGGTGAGCACCGACGAGGAGGCCCTGACGCTGCTGCGGACCGGGGAGTTCGGCGTGCTGATCATCGGCGGGGGTGTGGGTCCGGGCTCCCGCGCGGCGATCAGGGCGTTCGCCGCGGAGCACCGGGTGCGGCGGGTGATCGACGGCGCGCTGAGGGAGCCGTTCGACACCTATGTACGGAACGAGTTCGAGCCGCTGATCCGGGAGGCCGCCTCCCAGGGCTGACGGCGGCGTCAGTGCGTGGAGCCGGACAGCTGGAGCCCGATCACTCCGAGGATCACCAGCGAGATCGACACCAGCTTCAGCGTCGAGACCACGTCATCGAGGAAGACCATGCCGTAGATCGCCGTACCGGCCGCTCCGATGCCGGTCCACACCGCGTACGCCGGTCCGACGTCCAGCTTCTTCAGGGCCAGCGTCAGAAGGCCGAAACTGCCCAGGGCGAAAGCGGCGAACGCGATTGTCGGCCAGAGCCGGGTGAACCCGTGCGAGAGCTTCAGACAGACGGCGAAGCCGGTCTCCAGCAGTCCGGCGACCACGACCAGCAGCCATGCCATCGTCCGTTGCCTCCTGCGTAGGTGACTGATGGGTTCCGTTCGGTGCGATTATGCCTTTACCAATCGTTGAAACTCGCGCAAACCCGCCCGGAGCGCAAGGGCCGAATGCGGTCACATCGCGGCCGGTCCAAGGCGCCGGTGCCGGGTCAGTCGCCCTCGCGCCGCTCGCGGGTCGAGAGCAGCCGACGCAGGGAGTCGAGCCGGGCCGGATCGGCGTGCCCCTCGGCCACCCAGGCGTCCAGCGCGCACTCCGGCTGATTCTCGTCGTGGGTGCAGCCGCGCGGGCAGTTCTCGGTGCCCGGCTGGAGGTCGGGGAAGGCGTTGATGACGCGCGACGGGTCGACGTGGTGCAGCCCGAACGACCGTACGCCGGGGGTGTCGACGACCCAGCCGCGGCCGTCGGGCAGCGGCAGCGCGAGCGCGGAGGTGGTGGTGTGCCGGCCGCGGCCGGTGACCGCGTTGACGATGCCGGTGGTCCGCCGCCGGTCCTTCGGGACCAGGGCGTTGACCAGCGTCGTCTTGCCGACACCGGAGTGTCCGACGAACGCGGTGATCTTGCCGTTCAGCTGCTCGCGCACCCGGTCCGCCGCGCCGCCGCTCTCCAGCTCCTCGCGGTTGGTCACGATGTACGGGACGCCGAGCGGCGTGTACGCCTCCAGCAGCTTGTCCGGCGACGCCAGGTCGGACTTGGTCAGCACCAGGAGCGGGGTGAGACCCCCGTCGTACGCCGCCACCAGACAGCGGTCGATCATGCGCGGGCGCGGCTCCGGGTCGGCCAGCGCGGTCACGATCGCCAGCTGGTCGGCGTTGGCCACGACCACACGTTCGTACGGATCGTCGTCGTCGGCCGTGCGGCGCAGCACCGTACGGCGTGAGGCGATGCGCACGATCCGGGCCAGGGTGTCCTTCTCGCCCGAGAGGTCCCCGACGATGGAGACGGTGTCGCCCACCACGGCGGCCTTGCGGCCCAGCTCGCGGGCCTTCATCGCCACCACGGTCCGGCCGTCGACGAGGCAGGTGAGCCGGCCCCGGTCGACGGTGAGGACCATGCCGTCCTCGGCGTCCTCGTGCTTGGGCCGGATGTGCGTACGCGGCCGGTTGCCCTTGCGGTTGGGTCGGACGCGGATGTCGTCCTCGTCGGGGTTCTTCCCGTAGCGGCGCATGTCCTAGGCCCCGAGCATTCCGGTCCACATGTCCGGGAAGTCCGGCAGGGTCTTGGCGGTGGTGCCCACGTTCTCGATCTCCACGCCCTTGACCGCGAGGCCGATGATCGCCCCGGCCGTGGCCATGCGGTGGTCGTCGTACGTGTGGAAGACGCCGCCGTGCAGCGGGCGCGGGCGGATGTGCAGCCCGTCGGCCGTCTCGGTGACGTCACCGCCCAGCTCGTTGATCTCCTTGGTGAGCGCGGCCAGCCGGTCCGTCTCGTGGAGACGCAGATGGGCGACGCCGCTCAGCGTGGAGGGGGAGTCGGCCAGCGCCGCGACCGCCGCGATGCCCGGGGTCAGCTCGCCGACCTCGCCGAGGTCCACGTCGATGCCGTGGATCCGGCCCGTACCGATGAAGGTCAGCCCGCGCTCGGTCAGCTCGCAGCTGCCACCCATCGCGGTGAAGATCTCGCGCAGCGCGTCACCCGGCTGGGTGGTGCGCTCGGGCCAGTCGGGGATGGTGACCCGGCCGCCCGTCACCAGCGCGGCGGCCAGGAACGGCTGCGCGTTGGAGAGGTCCGGCTCGATCGTCAGGTCCCGGCCGAGCAGCGCGGAGGGGGAGACCCGCCAGACGTTCGGCTCGCCACCCGTCTCCGGCTCGTCCACCTGCGCCCCGACGGCCCGCAGCATGTCGACGGTCATCCGGATGTGCGGCATCGAGGGGAGGGTGGAGCCGGTGTGCCGGACCTCCACGCCCTGGTTGAAGCGCGGCCCCGACAGCAGCAGCGCCGAGACGAACTGCGAGGACGACGACGCGTCGATCGCCACCGGGCCGCCGTCCAGCGCCCCGCCGCCGTGCACCGTCAGCGGCAGCGCGCCGCGCCCGTCGTCGTCGATCCGCGCGCCCAGGGCCCGCAGCGCCTCGATCACGCCGGTCAGCGGGCGCTCGTAGGAGCGGGGGTCGCCGTCGAAGCGGACCGGGCCGTCGGCGAGGGTGGCGACGGGCGGCAGGAAGCGCATGACGGTGCCGGCGTTGCCGACATCGACGGTGGCAGGGCCGTGCAGCCCCGCCGGGATGACCCGCCAGGCCTCGCCGGATCCGTCGGGCTCGCCCGCGACGGTGGAGCTGGAGGAGACCGTCTCCTCGATGCCGACGCCCATGGCGCGCAGCGCCTCGGCCATCAGCAGGGTGTCGCGGGAGCGCAGCGGGCGGCGCAGCCAGCCCGGCTCGGAGGCGAGCGAGGCCAGGACGAGCGCCCGGTTGGTGACCGATTTCGATCCGGGCACGGTGACGGTCGCGTCGACGGCTCCGCTCGCGTGAGGGGCGGGCCAGAGGGCGGGGTGCACGGAACTCTCGGTCATGGCCATCACTTTAGTGGTTCCGAGTGAACCTGGGTCCTGCGGAAAAGGGCGGAAACCGGCTCCTAACGAAAGACTGGTACGGACCGGAGTTGCCCTTCAGGGCCTCGGAGCCCCGGTCTCCAGGGCCCCGCAGCTCCGGTCCGGGCCCTCACCAGCCCAGCAGCCAGCGCCCGCCGCCGATCAGCGAGCACAGCGACACCGCGTGGAAGAGGAACAGCCACAGCGGTGCCGGGGCGTGCGTCAGGCGGGCCAGCTGGTCGGCGTCGGAGTCCGGCGCACCCCCGTACCGCCGCTTGGACTGGAGCTCGAAGGGCGGCCGCACCCCGCCCAGCAGCAGGAACCAGACCACCGCGTACGCGAAGGCGGACTGCACGTCGGAGGAGGTCAGCCAGGAAACCAGCAGGAAGACCGTGCCGGTCAGGATGACGGTGAGAGCCCCGTACACATTGCGGATCATCACCAGCATCGTGGCGAGCAGCGCCGTCGCGATCCACAGGAGCAGCGTGATCCGGCCGTTGGTCAGCAGCCAGGCACCGCCCAGGCCCAGCAGCGAGGGGGCCGTGTAGCCGGCCGCCGCGGTGAGGATCATGCCGATCCCGGTGGGCTTGCCGCGGCTCACGGTCAGCCCGCTGGTGTCCGAGTGCAGCCGGATGCCGGAGAGCTGACGCCCGGTGAGCAGGGCCACCAGTCCGTGGCCGCCCTCGTGGGCGATGGTGATGGTGTTGCGCGCGAGCCGCCATATCGGGTTCGGCACGACCGCGATGAGCGCCAGGGCGGCCGTCACCACCACCAGCCACTGTTCGGGGGCCGACTGGGTGCCGGTGAGGCGATCCCACAGATCGCCCAGTTCGGTGCTGTTCATCGGCCGGGCGACTCCTTGCGGCGGGGGCGGGCGGTCGTGGCAGTCTGGCACTTATGTGCGGACGGTATGCAGCGAGTCGGCGGCCCGAGGACCTGACCGGACTTTTCGGGATCGAGAAGTGGGAACCCACCGAGACCCTGGAGCCGGACTGGAACGTGGCGCCGACCAAAGAGGTCTACGCGGTACTGGAGCGTCCTGTTAAGGACGCGGACGACCAGCGTCCGGTTCGCCAGTTGCGAGCCCTGAAGTGGGGGCTCGTGCCCTCCTGGTCGAAAACCCCCGAGGGCGCCGCCCGGATGATCAACGCCCGCGCGGAGACCGTGCACGAGAAGCCCTCCTTCCGCCGCGCCTTCGCCCAGCGCCGCTGCATCCTGCCCGCCGACGGCTACTACGAGTGGGTCACCGGCGCCGAGGAACGGCAGCTGGAGGAGAAGAAGGGCAAGAAGAGGGCGCGCAAGCAGCCCTACTTCGTCACCCCCGCCGACGGCTCGGTCTTCGCGATGGCCGGACTGTACGAGTTCTGGCGCGACCCGACCCTCCCCGGCGACCACGGGAACGCCTGGTGGGTGACGTGCTCGGTGATCACCACCGAGGCCGAGACCACGCCCCTGGCCGTCGCCCCCGCCGAGGGCCCCGGCGCGCTCGCCGACATCCACCCCCGGATGCCGCTGATGCTCACCCCGGACCGCTGGGACACCTGGCTCGACCCCACGCACACGGGCCTCGACGAGCTGCGCGCCCTGCTGGAGCCGCCGCCCGGCGGGCTGATGCGCGCCTACCCGGTCGCCACCGCCGTCAGCAACGTCCGCAACAACGGACCCGAACTGCTGGAGGAGCTGGCCGCGCCGGAGGAGTCCACGCTGTTCTGAGCGGGGTGCGGGAGAGGATGGCGCGGTGAGCCCTCAACCGCGTACGCAGAACGTCACCACCGACGCCGGTGAGGCCAGGATCACCTGGTTCCCCGCGCCCGAGCCCCGTCTCCTGCTGGCCGCGGGCCACGGGGCGGGCGGGGGCATCGAGGCCCGCGACCTGAAGGCCCTGGCCGCCGCCCTGCCCGGACACGGGGTCACCGTCGCCCTGGTGGAGCAGCCCTGGCGGGTGGCCGGCAAGAAGATGGCCCCCGCCCCGAAGACCCTGGACACCGGCTGGCGCGGAGTGTGGCCCGCCCTGGCCGCCCCCGGGCTCCCGGTCGTCTCCTCGGGGCGCAGCGCCGGGGCCCGGGTCGCCTGCCGGACCGCCACCGAGCTGGGCGCCCTGGCCGTGCTCGCCCTCAGCTTCCCGCTGCACCCGCCGGGCAGGCCCGAGAAGTCCCGGGCGGACGAGCTGCTCGGCACCGGCGTGCCCACCCTGGTGGTCCAGGGCGGCAACGACCCGTTCGGCCGACCGGACGAGTTCCCGCCCGGGCCGTACGAGCTGCGGGAGGTGCCGTACGGCGACCACGGCTTCGCCGTACCGAAGAAGTCAGGGCTGGACGAGGCCGGGGCGATGGGCGTTCTGACCGGTGCGGTGGAGAAGTGGCTCGTCGCACTCCGGTGACCCGGACCCCGGGAATGCGGCGTACGGGGGCGCTGTTGTTCGGGACGTCGGTACAACAACGTCGTACGTGGAGAGGGAGTCCGTCGCATGGGTTCGACCATCTGCCCGAGCCGCTCGAACGCCGCTGAACTGGAGTGGACCGTGCTGCATGCGGCGAGGACCACTCCTGAGCGGTCCGTGGGCGGATCCGATCGGCAGCCTGCCACGAAGCAGGATCGACAGCCCGTCTCGAAGCAAGGTCGACTATTCTCCGAGGCGAGCGGGTCCGGTTTCGGCTCCGCCACATCGTTGGAGGAGGTGGGTCCGGTCACTGGGACCGACACAGGGACCGACGACGGCCGTGCACCGGAGACGACCGCCGAGCGCAACGCGCGCTTCGAGCGGGACGCCCTCGGTTTTCTCGACCAGATGTACTCGGCCGCGCTGCGCATGACGCGCAACCCCGCCGATGCCGAGGACCTGGTCCAGGAGACCTACGCGAAGGCGTACGGCTCCTTCCACCAGTTCCGTGAGGGCACGAACCTCAAGGCGTGGATGTACCGCATCCTCACCAACACCTTCATCAACTCGTACCGCAAGAAGCAGCGTGAGCCCCAGCGCAGCGCCGCCGAGGAGATCGAGGACTGGCAGCTGGCGCGCGCCGAGTCGCACATGTCGACCGGTCTGCGTTCGGCCGAGTCCCAGGCCCTCGACCACCTGCCGGACTCCGACGTGAAGTCGGCGCTCCAGGCGATTCCCGAAGAGTTCCGCATCGCCGTCTATCTCGCCGATGTAGAGGGCTTTGCCTACAAGGAGATCGCGGACATCATGGGGACTCCCATCGGTACGGTGATGTCCCGGCTGCACCGCGGCCGCCGTCAGCTGCGCGGCATGCTGGAGGACTACGCCCGTGAGCGCGGGCTCGTCGCGGCCGGTGCCGGTGACTCGGACGATCGGAAGGGCTCTACCTCATGAGCTGCGGAGAGCCGCACGAGACGGATTGCTCGGAGGTCCTCGACCATCTCTACGAGTTTCTCGACCGGGAGATGCCCGAGGGCGACTGCACCAAGTTCGAGGTGCACTTCGAGGAGTGCTCGCCGTGCCTGGAGAAGTACGGCCTGGAACAGGCCGTGAAGAAGCTGGTCAAGCGCTGCTGCGGACAGGACGAGGTCCCCACCGACCTGCGTTCCAAGGTGATGGGCAGGATCGACCTGATCAGGGCCGGCGAGGCCGTGCCCGAGCAGGACATCACCGTCGCCGGAACGGACCAGGCCGCCACGGCGCGCGAATAGTCACCCGAATGTGCTAATCACCCCCGTTGCGGCTCGGTGAGCCCGCCGCGTCGCTAACGTGGCGCCTCCAGCGACCAGCGGGGGGCGAGTGCGGGCGTGAGAGGCACACCGGCGGCGGCGCGCGCCTGCATCCTGGCGGTGGTGGTCTGCGCCGCCTGCTGCGCCCTCCCGGCCCTGCGCCCGGAGGCCGCAACCCCCTGGCGCACGGCGGTGCTGCTCGCCGCTCTCTGCCTCGCCTGCGAGGCGGTGGGCCGCCGCTTCGACCCGGGCTCCGTCCGGACCGGTGCCGGATCGTTCCTCCCCCTGCTGCCTGCCGCCGCCTTCCTGCTGCCGCCCCCGGCCGCCGCGCTGGTCGCGGCGGTGGCGTCACTGGCCGGCCGGGTGGACCGGCCGCCCTTCGCGGCCCGCAGGACCTGGCGGGCCGCCCAGCTCGCCCTCGCCTGCTGGGCCGCCTCCTGGACCCACGTACTCCTCGGCGGCCCCGCCACCCTGGGGGGCGCCTCCACGCCGGACTTCCCGTACGCCCTGCTGCCCGCGGGCGCGGCCGCCCTCACCTTCTCCCTGGTGCTGACCGCCCTGGACTGCCTCATCCTCGCGGCGGCCGAAGGGCAGCCCGTACGCCGCTCCTGGCGCACCCTGCTGCCGCGCGCCCTGGGACCCCACCTGGTGCACGCGCTCGCCGGGCTGATGATGGCCGTGCTCTGGCGCAGCTCGTACGGGCCGCTCTCCGCGCTCTTCGTGCTGCTGCCGATGTACATCTCCTGCTGGGTCTTCGCCCAGTACCACCGCGAGGACGCCGCCCACCGCGCCACCATCCGCGCACTGGTCCAGGCCGTCGACATCAAGGACACCTATACGCGCGGCCACAGCGAGCGGGTCGGCCGGGCCTCCGTCCTGATCGCCCGTGAACTCGGCATGGACCCCGGCCGGCTGGAGGCGCTCCGCTTCGCCGGGATCCTGCACGACGTCGGCAAGCTGGGCGTGCCCACCCGGGTGCTGCGCAAGGACGGCCCGCTCACCCCCGACGAGCGCCGGGTCATGGAACTGCACCCGGAGTACGGGCACGAGATCGTCCGGTCCATCGGCTTCCTGGACGAGGCCCGCGCCGCGATTCTGCACCACCACGAACGACTGGACGGCACCGGCTATCCGTACGGGCTCAGCGGCGCTTCCATCCCCGAATCCGCCCGGATCGTCGCGGTCGCCGACGCCTTCGACGCCATGACCTCGACCCGCTCCTACCGGCGCGCGCGGCCCGTACCCGCCGCCCTGGCCGAACTGCGGCGGTGCGCGGGCAGCCAGTTCGACCCGCGGATGGTGCGGGCGCTCGTCCGTGCCCTGGACCGGCACGGCTGGAGCGGAGCCGGCACCGCCGTCACGGCGGACGAGACGTTGGCGGAGGTGCCCACGGCCCGGGGCCGGGCCGGAGCACGCGGGCCGGCCCGGACCCAGGACCGCCGCCCCGCCCCGGACCGGTCCCCGTGAAAAGCCTCACCCCGTCGGGGATCCTCATCCCGCCCGCCCTCCTAGCCATGCGCGCCGCCGCCCTGGTCCTCACCCTCGCCGCGTCGGCCCACACCCTCGGATACGGCCTCACCGGACCGGGCCACGCCCTCGCCTTCGGGCTCCTCGTCGCCTTCGGGGAGCTGGCCCGCCGGGGCGGGGCGCCCGGGGAGCGGGAGCCCGCGCCGCTCGCCGCCGCCGGGGCCCTCGCGTACGCCCTGCTCGGGGACAGCGCGGGGGAGCCGACCGGGCACGGGCCCCTGCAGGTGGTCACCGTGGTCGTCGCCGCACAGCTCGTGGCCGCCGTGCCGCAGCTCGCCGGGGGCGGCGGTCCTGAGGTGGACCGGGCGGCGCGGCGGGTGCTCACCGTGGGGTTCGCGGCCGTCTGCTTCCAGCCGCTCTACAACTCCGGGCAGGCGGTGCGGTGGTTCGGTGAGGGCCTGTACTTCGCGCTGTTCCTGCTCGGGCTGCTGGCGCTGACCGCCGTCTGCGACGCCCTGCTCGCCGCCCTCGTGGCGCGCTGCCGGGCCCTGCCGTACGGCACCGGGACCCCGCCCCCGTACGGACCGTTCCTCGGCGAGGAACTGCGGGCGCTCGCCGGGATCGGGCCCGCGGTCGGGGCGAGCGGGGTGGTGCTGGCGCTCGGGGTGGCCGTCGCCGGGCTGTGGGCGCTGCCCGTGCTCTGTGTGCCGCTGCTGCTGACCCAGGTCTCCTTCCGCCGGTACGCGGCCGTCCGCACGACCTACCGGCAGACCATCGCCTCGCTCGCCCGCGCCACCGAGATCGCCGGGTACACCCCGCCCGGCCACGCCCGCCGGGTCGCCGCGCTCGCCACCGCCGTCGGGCGGGAGCTGGGGCTCACCGGGGCGCAGCTGACCGTGCTGGAGTACGCGGCCCTGATGCACGACATCGGCCAGCTCTCCCTGCTCGACCCGGTCGCCGACGGGGCCACCGCCCGGCTGCCCGCCGCCGACCAGCGCCGGATCGCGCTGCTCGGCGGGGCCGTGGTGCGCCTGACCGGGGTGGACCCGGAGGTCGCCGCGGTGGTGGAACAGCAGGCCGATCCGTACCGGGAGCAGCTCCCTGCCGCCAGGATCGTCAGGACGGTCAACGCATACGACGACCTGTGCGGGGAAGGCGTCGGCGGGCCGCTGGGGGCGCTGGAGGAGCTCAGGCTCTCCACCGGCCACGACCACCAGCCGCAGGTGGTGGAAGCCCTCGCGAGAGTCCTCGGCCGGGGCGGTCTGACCCGGGCCGGGGCTGGGTAACCCATGGGTAATGAGCGGGCGTCCGGCCGGGCATGGTTGGATGCGAAAGCAGAGCGGAAAACGAGGGTGTCCAGTCGGGACAGGCGGGAATCGTGAGGATCTTCGGGAAGGTACGGCATCGGCCGTCCGCCTCTTGGCGGCAGGCCACGGACCGCGCGTTCACGCTGATCGGCGACGGCCGGTACGAGGACGCGGGGGCGCTGCTGACGCGCGCGGCGGATCTGGAGCCCTGGCTCTCGGAGTCCTGGTTCAATCTGGCGCTGCTCCACAAGTTCCGGCACGACTGGGAGCAGGCGCGCGCGGCGGGCCTGCGGGCGGTCGCGCTGCTGGACCGCGAGTCCGGCGCCCCGGACTGGTGGAACGTGGGCATCGCCGCCACCGCGCTCCAGGACTGGCCGCTGGCGCGCCGGGCCTGGCAGGCGTACGGCCTCAAGGTGCCCGGCTCCGGGCTGAACAGCGCGGCCACCACCGAGCCTGCCGGTATGGAGCTGGGCAGCGCGGCGGTCCGGCTCTCGCCGGAGGGCGAGGCCGAGGTCGTCTGGGGGCGCCGGCTCGACCCGGCCCGGATGGAGGTGCTCTCCATCCCGCTGCCGTCCTCAGGCCGGCGCTGGGGCGAGGTCGTGCTGCACGACGGGGTGCCCAACGGCGAGCGGGTCACCGCCGCCGGACCCTCGTACCCGGTCTTCGACGAGATCGAGCTGTGGGCGCCCTCCCCGGTGCCGACCTGGGTGGTGCTGCTGGAGGCGGCCACCGAGGAGGACCGGGACGCGCTGGAGAAGCTGGCATCGGACGCCGGGTTCGCGGCCGAGGACTGGTCCTCCTCCGTACGGCTGCTCTGCCGGGCCTGTTCGGAGAGCCGGATGGAGAGCGACGAGGGCGACGGGGAGCACCTGGACCCGCACGACCACAGCGAGCCGGGCCACCCGGGACCGCTGGGCCACCGCACCGCGGGCGGCGGTGACCTCTGGGTCCCCGAGCGCGAGTGCGGTCTCGCGGCCCCGGCCGGACTGGTCCGCGGGCTGCTGGACGGCTGGGTCGCCGACAGCCCGGACAGCCGCGAGTGGCGGGATCTCGAAGAAGTCTGCTGACCGCTGCCCGTAGGCTGTACGCGCACCGATCGCGGTGCTGTTCCTCCCGTGGTTCCCGGGTTTCGACCGGGTCCGGCGGGGTCACCGAGTTCAGGTTTTGCAGGAAGGCGTACGGCGGACATGTCGCAGCAGGAGACGGACGGGCGGATCGGCGTGGACGACGAGGGGTTCATCGTCGACACCGAGGACTGCGAGGCGCGCGAGGCCGCGTACCGGGAGCGCGGCACGTCGCGTCCGATCACGGTCGTGGGCAACCCGGTGCTGCACAAGGAGTGCAAGGACGTCACCGAGTTCGGCGACGAGCTGGCCCAGCTGATCGACGACATGTTCGCCAGCCAGAAGACGGCCGAGGGCGTGGGCCTGGCGGCCAACCAGATCGGCGTCGACCTCAAGGTCTTCGTCTACGACTGCCCGGACGACGACGGCAACCGGCACACCGGCGTGGTCTGCAACCCGGTCCTGGAGGAGCTGGCCCCCGAGGCGCGGGTGCTGGACGACTCCAACGAGGGCTGCCTCTCGGTCCCGACCGCGTACGCCTCCCTGGCCCGCCCCGACTACGCGGTGGTGCGCGGCCAGGACGCCCAGGGCAACCCGATCAAGGTGCGCGGCAGCGGCTACTTCGCGCGCTGCCTCCAGCACGAGACGGACCACCTCTACGGCTACCTGTACATCGACCGGCTCTCCAAGCGCGACCGCAAGGACGCGCTGCGGCAGATGGAAGAGGGCACCCCGCGCTACGAGACCGTCCCGAACGCCTGAGCACGCCCCACCCGCACCGCGCTCAGGCGACGTCGGGCACCGTGCCCGCCGGGCCCCGGAAGGTCCGGCGGTAGGCGTTCGGCGTCGTCCCGAGCGTGCGGACGAACTGGTGGCGCAGGGTCGCCGCCGTGCCGAAGCCCGTCTGCCCGGCGATCGTGTCGATCGTCCGGTCGGAGGTCTCCAGCAGATGCTGGGCCAGCAGCACCCGCTGCCGCAGCAGCCAGCGGTACGGAGTCGTCCCGGTCTCCTGCTGGAACCGGCGGGCGAAGGTGCGCGGCGACATGTGGGCCAGCGCCGCCAGCTGCTCCACCGACATCTCCCGGTCCAGGTGGTGCTCCATCCACGCCAGCGTGGAGCCGACCGTGTCGCACGCGTTCCGGGGCAGCGGGCGGCTGATGTACTGCGCCTGCCCGCCGTCCCGGTGCGGCGGCACCACCATGCGCCGGGCGATGGTGTTGGCCGCGTCCTGCCCGTACGCCTGGCGCACCAGGTGGAGGCAGGCGTCGATCCCGGCGGCGGTCCCGGCCGAGGTGATCACCGGGCCCTCGTCGACGTACAGCACGTCCGGCTCCACGATCGCCTTCGGATAGCGGCGGGCCAGCTCCGCCGCGTGGCGCCAGTGCGTCGTGCAGCGGCGGCCGTCCAGCAGGCCCGCCGCCCCGAGGACGTACGCGCCGGAGCAGACGCTCAGCACCCGCCCCCCGCGCTCCACGGCCCGGCGCAGCGCCTCAAGGACCTCTTCCGGGTACTCCCGGTCCATGAAGTGGCTGCCCGCCGGTACGGCGATGAGGTCGGCCTCCTCCAGCCGCTCCAGGCCGTGTTCGGTGCGGATGGTGAAGCCGGCGTGGGTGCGCAGCTCGGGGCCCTCGGCGGAGACCACCGCGAAGTCGTGGACGGGCAGGCCCTCCTCGCTGCGGTCCAGGCCGAAGACCTCGCTCAGCACGCCGAGTTCGAAGGGGTGGACCTCGTCCAGCAGCAGGGCGGCGACGTTTTTCAGCATGGAGCCAGTGTGGCAGGAATTTGATGCTGTGTGGCAGTGCTGCCACTGACTAAATCTCTCCAGGCGGACGAAGGTGGAGCCATGAACCTCTTCCTGGACTACCTCACCGTGACCGCCCTCTTCGCCTTCGTCGCTCTCCCGGCCGCCATCGGCTTCGTCCGCGAGCGCCGTATCGACCGCCGGCTCCGCGACGCGGAACGGGGGGAGGCGCAGCCCACGGAAACGGAAAGCGCCGCGCGACCTTATAAGGTCACGCGGCGCTCCTACCCGAAGGGTTGGGCGAAGGCCTAGAAGTCGTCGTCGAACCCGACCGAGCCCTCGACCGCCACCTGGTAGGCGGACGGGCGGCGCTCGAAGAAGTTCGTCAGCTCCTGGACGCCCTGCAGCTCCATGAAGGAGAACGGGTTCTCCGACCCGTACACCGTCGGGAAGCCGAGGCGGGCGAGCCGCTGGTCGGCGACGCACTCCAGGTACTGGCGCATCGACTCGGTGTTCATGCCCGGCAGGCCATCGCCGCACAGGTCGCGGCCGAACTGCAGCTCCGCCTCGACCGCTTCCTTCAGCATGTCGGTGACCTGCTGCTGGAGAGCGTCGTCGAAGAGCTCCGGCTCCTCCTTGCGGACGGTGTCCACGACCTCGAACGCGAAGTTCATGTGCATCGTCTCGTCACGGAACACCCAGTTGGTGCCCGTGGCGAGACCGTGCAGCAGACCGCGCGAGCGGAACCAGTACACGTACGCGAAGGCGCCGTAGAAGAACAGCCCCTCGATGCAGGCCGCGAAGCAGATCAGGTTCAGCAGGAAGCGGCGGCGGTCGGCCTTCGTCTCCAGCTGGTCGATCTTCTCGACCGAGTCCATCCACTTGAAGCAGAACTGGGCCTTCTCGCGGATCGAGGGGATCTCCTCGACCGCGTCGAACGCCGCCGCCCGGTCGTCCGGGTCGGGCAGATAGGTGTCCAGCAGCGTCAGATAGAACTGGACGTGCACGGCCTCCTCGAAGAGCTGCCGCGACAGGTACAGCCGCGCCTCGGGGGAGTTGATGTGCTTGTACAGCGTCAGCACGAGGTTGTTCGAGACGATCGAGTCACCGGTCGCGAAGAACGCCACCAGCCGGCCGATCATGTGCTGCTCACCCGGCGAAAGCTTCGCGAGGTCGGCGACGTCCGAGTGGAGGTCGACCTCCTCGACGGTCCAGGTGTTCTTGATCGCGTCCCGGTAGCGCTCGTAGAAGTCCGGGTAGCGCATGGGACGCAGGGTCAGCTCGAAGCCCGGGTCGAGCAGGTTCTTGGTGTCGTTGGTGCTCATTACTGGCAGGCCTCGCAGGACTCAGGGTTTTCCAGGGAGCAGGCGATGGCGTCCGCGTCGGGAGCCGAAGCCTGCTGTACGGGAATGGGGGCGGCGGCCGACGCCTGGCCGGACGCGGCACGGGCGATCCGGGTCGCCGGGCGCGAACGCAGGTAGTACGTCGTCTTCAGCCCCTGCTTCCAGGCGTACGCGTACATCGAGGAGAGCTTGCCGATCGTCGGCGTCTCCAGGAACAGGTTGAGCGACTGGCTCTGGTCGAGGAACGGCGTACGGGCCGCCGCCATGTCGATCAGGCCGCGCTGCGGGATCTCCCACGCGGTGCGGTACAGCGCCCGCACGTCCTCGGGGATCCAGGCGAAGCCCTGCACCGAGCCGCTCGCCTCGCGCAGCGCCTCACGGGTGCGGGCGTCCCACACGCCGAGCTTCTTGAGCTCGTTCACCAGGTAGGCGTTGACCTGGAGGAACTCACCGCTGAGCGTCTCGCGCTTGAACAGGTTGGAGACCTGCGGCTCGATGCACTCGTACACACCGGCGATCGAGGCGATCGTGGCGGTCGGGGCGATGGCTAGCAGCAGCGAGTTGCGCATGCCGGTCTTCGCGACCCGGGCGCGCAGGGTGTCCCAGCGCTCCGGCCAGTTCAGCTCGGTGTCGTAGTGGTCGGGGTGCAGCACACCGCGTGCGGCCCGGGTCTCGGACCATGCGGGCAGCGGGCCCGAACGCTCGGCGAGGTCGCAGGACGCCTCGTACGCGGCGAGCATGATGCGCTCGGAGATCTTCGTGGAGAGCGCGCGGGCCTCGGGGGAGTCGAAGGGCAGGCGCAGCTGGAAGAAGACGTCCTGGAGGCCCATCGCGCCCAGGCCGACCGGCCGCCAGCGGGAGTTGGAGCGCCCGGCCTGCTCGGTCGGGTAGAAGTTGATGTCGACGACCCGGTCCAGGAACGTCACGGCGGTACGCACGGTGGCGTCCAGGCGCTCCCAGTCGATCGAGCCGTTCGCCACGAAGGCGCCCAGGTTGACCGAGCCCAGGTTGCAGACGGCCGTCTCGCCGTCGTCCGTGACTTCGAGGATCTCCGTGCACAGGTTCGAGGAGTGCACGACCCGGCCCGGCTCGGCGGTCTGGTTCGCGGTCCGGTTGGAGGCGTCCTTGAACGTCATCCAGCCCTGGCCGGTCTGCGCGAGGGTCCGCATCATCCGGCCGTACAGCTCACGCGCCGGAATCGTCTTGCGGGCCAGGCCCTTGGCCTCGGCCGCGCGGTAGGCGGCGTCGAACTCGTCGCCCCAGAGGTCGACCAGCTCGGGGACCTCGGCGGGGGAGAACAGCGACCAGTCGGTGTCCGTGTCGACGCGGCGCATGAACTCGTCCGGGATCCAGTGCGCCAGGTTCAGGTTGTGCGTACGGCGCTGGTCCTCACCGGTGTTGTCGCGGAGCTCCAGGAACTCCTCGATGTCCGCGTGCCAGGTCTCCAGGTAGACCGCCGCCGCGCCCTTGCGGCGGCCGCCCTGGTTCACCGCCGCGACGGAGGCGTCCAGCGTCTTGAGGAACGGCACGATGCCGTTGGAGTGCCCGTTGGTGCCCCGGATCAGCGAACCACGGGCGCGGATACGGGAGTAGGAGAGGCCGATACCGCCGGCGTGCTTCGAGAGGCGCGCCACCTGGTGGTAGCGGTCGTAGATCGAGTCCAGCTCGTCCTTGGGCGAGTCCAGCAGGTAGCAGGAGGACATCTGCGGGTGCCGGGTGCCGGAGTTGAAGAGCGTGGGGGAGGAGGGGAGGTAGTCCAGTCGGCTCATCAGCCGGTAGAGCGCGGCGACCTCGTCCAGCGCCCGCACCGAGTCGTCCTCGGCCAGACCCGCGGCCACGCGCAGCATGAAGTGCTGCGGGGTCTCGATGACCTGACGGGTGAGCGGGTGGCGCAGCAGGTAACGGCTGTGCAGCGTACGGAGACCGAAGTAGCCGAAGCGGTCGTCCGCGCCCTCGGCCATGGCCTGCTCGACGAGTTCGTCGAGCGCGGCCGCGTGGAGCGCGACGAAGTCGGCGGTGCGGTCGGCGATCAGACCCTCGCGGTGGCCCACGGCGACGGAGGCGGAGAAGCGCGTGGCGCCCTGGCCGGCGGCCTCGTCCGCGATCGTGCGGGTCAGCAGCCGGGCGGCGAGTTTGGAGTACGCCGGGTCCTCGGAGATCAGCCCCGCGGCGGCCTCGGTGGCCAGCGAGCGCAGCTCGGCCTCGTCGGAGCGGGCGTTGCGCCCGCGCAGCGCGGAGGCGGCGACCCGTCCGGGGTCGGTGTCGGGCAGATCGACGGTGAGGTCGGTCAGGGTCCGCAGCAGGGCGGTCCCGGGTCCGTCGTTCGTGCCTGCTCCGGACGCGGTGGAGGCAGCGGATTCGGTGGCTGAAACCGGATCGGCGGGCGCGATGGTCACTGGGCTTTCCCTCGCTCGGCTGGGGGCCGGCGGCGAGCGGGGGAGCCGGGCAGCACGATGCCCCGAAGGGCAGCACTGCTCACGGCGTCCACCGGCCCATCCGCGAGGCCCGGACGTCTGGCGTCCGGTTCGGTCGAGCCGGACGCGCTGTCGACAGGTCTTCGGACTTCGGGTGTGCAAAAGCACACTGATCACACCGTTGCGGGACAGTTCCGGATTCGCACCGGATTCCCCTGCGGCGACAGCGAGGTCGAGCATACATGTGGGGGGCGCTCGTTGAGGAAGCCCCCACATGTTGTGTCGGCGTGAACAGATGTCGGTACGGCGGTCTGGCTTCTTCGCCCGGCTTTTTCCGTATCGGCGGCGCACGCGGGCCCTCTTGCGGGGGTGCGAAATGGGGCCGCCGCGCCCCTGGGAGGGGTGCGACGGCCCCGTTCGGCCGGTGGTGGTCAGCAGCAGCGGAAGCCCTCGCGGGGGTCCGCCTCGCGGGCGTCCGTGCGGCTGTGTTCGAAGGCGCGGCGGGTCATGACCGGCGTGCCCGGATCGTGGGACCGGGCGTGCGCCACATAGCGGTCGTACGCCGACTCGCCGGTCAGTTCACGGACGTACCAGCGGATCCGTCCCGCCACCCGCCGTACGTCCGCGCCGGTCATGTCCGGCTCCCTGTCCCCGCCGCCTCCTTGCGGATGCCTCCCTCGGGGCCGACGCCCGCGGCGGCCAGTTCGGCCTTCTCCTCCTTGGTCGCGAGGAGCGAGGCCGGGGCGACGAGCTTGGACTCGACGTACGGCGCCTCGTGGAGCCTGGCGCTCTCCGGGTCGCGGATGGCGTTGAAGCAGACCCGGCCGGCGTCCACGAGCACCACGATGATGAGGACGGCGAAGAGCGTGCACAGCACGCCGTCGACGGTGGAGTTGGTGACGACGGTCTGCATGTCGTCCATGGACTTGGCCGGCGGCAGCACCTCGCCCGCGTCGATGCCCGCCTGGTACTTGTCGCGCTGGGCGAAGAAGCCGACCTTCACGTCCGGCGAGAAGATCTTCTGCCAGCTCGCGGTGAGGGTGACCGCCACGTCCCAGGCGAGCGGGACCGCGGTGACCCACGCCCACTTCAGGCGGCCGGACTTGACGAGCAGGGTGGTGCAGACGGCCAGCGCGACGGCGGCCAGCAGCTGGTTGGCGATGCCGAAGAGCGGGAAGAGCTGGTTGATGCCGCCCAGCGGGTCGTGCACACCGACCCAGAGGAAGTAGCCCCAGCCGCCCACCACGACGGCGCTGGCGAACCAGACCCCCGGCTTCCAGCTGACCTCGCGGAACGGCTTGTAGGCGTTGCCCAGCATGTCCTGGAGCATGAAGCGCCCGACCCGGGTGCCGGCGTCCACGGTGGTGAGGATGAAGAGCGCCTCGAACATGATGGCGAAGTGGTACCAGAACGCCTTCATCGCGGTCCCGCCGATCACCGCGGAGAAGATCTCCGACATGCCGAGCGCGAACGTGGGCGCGCCGCCGGTCCGGGAGAGCAGGCTCGCCTCCTCCACGTCCTTGGCGGCCTGGGCGAGGGCATCCGGGGTGATGGTGAAGCCGAAGTTGGCGACGGCCTGGGAGGCGGACTGGACGCTGTCACCGATCACGCCGACGGGCGCGTTGATGGCGAAGTACAGGCCCGGGTCGATGATGCAGGCGGCGATCATCGCCATGATCGCCACGAACGACTCGACCAGCATGGCGCCGTAGCCGATCATCCGGATCTGCGTCTCCTTCTGGACCATCTTCGGCGTGGTGCCGGAGGAGACCAGGGAGTGGAAGCCGGAGAGCGCGCCGCAGGCGATGGTGATGAAGACGAACGGGAACATCGAGCCGGCGAAGACCGGGCCCGAGCCGCTGGTGGCGAAGTCGGTGACCGCGGGCATCTTCAGGGTCGGCAGCGCGACGACCACGCCGAGGGCCAGCAGCCCGATGGTGCCGACCTTCATGAAGGTGGAGAGGTAGTCGCGCGGGGCCAGCAGCAGCCACACGGGCAGCACGGAGGCGAGGAACCCGTACACGATCATCCAGATGACCAGTGTGCCCGGCTCCAGGGTGAAGAAGCCCGCCCAGGAGGACTCGGCGACCCAGCCGCCGGAGACGATCGCGAGCAGCAGCAGCGCGACGCCGATGAAGGAGACCTCGCTGACCTTGCCGGGCCGCAGGGTGCGCAGATAGACACCCATGAAGAGGGCGATCGGGATCGTCATGCCGATGGAGAAGACGCCCCACGGCGAGTGGGCGAGCGCGTTCACGATGACCAGCGCGAGGACCGCGAGCAGGATAATCATGATGACGAAGACCGCGATCAGGGCGGCGATCCCGCCGACCGGGCCTATCTCGTCGCGCGCCATCTGCCCGAGCGAACGGCCGTTGCGGCGGGTGGAGAAGAACAGTGTCACCATGTCCTGGACGGCACCGGCGAAGATGACGCCGACGACGAGCCATATCGTGCCGGGCAGGTAGCCCATCTGTGCCGCGAGCACGGGGCCGACCAGCGGGCCCGCCCCGGCGATGGCGGCGAAGTGGTGGCCGAACAGGACCCGGCGGTCGGTGGGGTGGAAGTCGACACCGTTGTCCAGCAGCTCGGCGGGGGTCGCGCGGTTCTTGTCGACCTTCAGCACCCGGTTGGCGATGAACCGGGAGTAGAAGCGGTACGCGATGGCGTACGAGCCCAGCGCCGCGGCCAGCATCCAGGCGGCGGAGACCTCTTCACCGCGCGAGAGCGCGAGGGTGGCCCAGCCGATGGCGCCGGCCAGGGCGACCAGGCTCCAGACGACTATGGACTTGGGGGACAGTGTCCGCCGTCCCGGTGCTCGTGGAACCGGTGGTGCTGGTGTGGGCGATTCCGGCATATCGATCCGTCCCCTCGCGTGATCACTGTCGTAACGTGCGCGAAATCTAGGTGGTACGGCCGCTCTCCGGAACCCCTGTCCGCATACCGGTCGCGTATCGCCGATGTCTCCACCGAAGTTCCGCAGTAAGGACACGGACGGCGGGCGGGATCGGTTCACGCGATCCGGCTCCACCGGGGATGACCGAAAACAGGCGTTGGCCCGGGAAGGGAATCCCCGGTCCAACGCCTGTTCGCATGGTGCTGGTTCTCAGTCGGTCGGCCGCTTCAGGCGGGCCACGAACTTGTACCGGTCGCCCCGGTACACCGATCGCACCCACTCCACCGGTTCGCCCTGCCCGTCGATCGAATGACGGGAGAGCATCAGCATCGGCAGCCCCACGTCCGTCCCCAGCAGACCCGCCTCGCGCGGGGTGGCGAGCGAGGTCTCGATGGTCTCCTCCGCCTCGGCCAGGCGGACGTCGTACACCTCGGCGAGCGCGGTGTAGAGCGAGGTGTACTTCACCAGCGAACGGCGCAGCGCGGGGAAGCGTTTGGCCGAAAGATGGGTGGTCTCGATCGCCATCGGCTCCCCGCTGGCGAGCCGCAGCCGCTCGATGCGCAGCACACGGCCGCCCGTCGAGATGTCCAGCAGACCGGCGAGCGTGTCGTCCGCCGTGACATAGCCGATGTCGAGCAGCTGGGACGTCGGCTCCAGGCCCTGGGCGCGCATGTCCTCGGTGTACGAGGTCAGCTGGAGCGCCTGGGAGACCTTGGGCTTGGCGACGAAGGTCCCCTTGCCCTGGATGCGTTCGAGCCGGCCCTCGACGACCAGCTCCTGCAGGGCCTGGCGCACGGTGGTGCGCGAGGTGTCGAACTCGGCCGCCAGGGTGCGTTCGGGCGGCACCGGGGTACCGGGCGGCAAGGTATCGGTCATGTCGAGGAGATGCCGCTTGAGCCGGTAGTACTTCGGTACGCGCGCGGTGCGCGTACCGTTGCCGGCCTCGCTCCCCGAACTGCCCCCGTCGGCACCCATGGCCCGCCTTCCCGACGCTTGTGTTGCTGCCGTCACCGGCTCCTCCGTCTGTCGCGGCTCACATGGTGGCACGGTCCGGTCACGGGTCGTCGCCCTCCCTTAGGTGTCGGTCCTATAACGGACGCGAGTGCACTTCTTATACACCCTTGACACCCCTAAAGGTCTAGGCCAAGCTCCCGGTACTGGTCTAAACCATTAAAGACCAGGTCCAGCCCCAGCAGAACTCGTCGAATGTCTTCGCGGTGGGTGGGGTTGCAGCATCCCTGAGGAGGGTTTGACGTGAAGCGCAAGCTCATCGCGGCTATTGGTGTCGCGGGCATGTTGGTTTCGGTCGCGGCATGTGGTTCCGGTGACGGAGACTCTTCGTCGCAGAAGCCGGCGGACCGCAAGGAGAACCTGACCGTCTGGCTGATGGGCGAGGCCCAGTCGACCTGGCCCGAGCTGGTCAAGGACGTCAACACCGAGTTCAACAAGAAGTACCCGGGTGTCAAGGTCAACGTTCAGTACCAGCAGTGGGCTGACAAGGTCAAGAAGCTCGACACCTCCCTCGGTGGCGACAAATTCCCGGATGTCGTCGAACTCGGTAACACCGAGACCATGCAGTACATCCTCAATGGTGCGCTCGGGGAAATCGACCCCAAGAAGTACGAGAACTCGGACACCTGGATCAAGGGTCTGAAGGACACCTGCACCTTCGAGGGCAAGACGTACTGCGTTCCTTACTACGCCAGTGCCCGTCTGGCCGTCTACAACAAGGACATCCTGAAGGCCGGTACCGGCAGCGACGTCCTCCCGCAGACCGAGGCCGAGTTCCTCGCCGCGATGGACAAGGTCGACGCCGAGCTGGGCAAGAAGGACAAGCGCGCCTCCTCGCTCTACTTCCCGGGCCGCTACTGGTACGCCGCGATGTCCTACGTCGCCGCCTACGGCGGCAAGATAGCCACGTACGACGAGGGCGCCAAGGAGTGGAAGGGCTCGCTGTCCTCCCCCGAGTCGCAGAAGGGCCTTGAGCACTACGTCAACCTGGTCAAGAAGTACAACAAGGCCGACCAGACGAAGGACGAGCAGGACCACGCCAACGTCATGGCCAACGAGAAGGCCGCCGTGATCTACGGCCAGGCCTGGGAGGCCGGCAGCGTCACCACGGGCGAGAACGGCAACCCGAAGCTCGAGGGCAAGATCGCCACGGCCGGTATCCCCGGCCCCGAGGGCAAGGCCCTCCCGTCCTTCATCGGCGGCTCGGACCTCGCGACGATCTCCAAGTCCAAGGTCCAGGACCTCGGCCAGGAGTGGATCGCCCTCTTCACCAACGCCAAGGGCGGCGACGTCCTCGCGTCGAAGAACGTGCTTCCCAACAACGAGAAGCAGCTCGAGCCGCTGAAGACGAAGCCGGAAACCGCAGCCATCGCCAACGCGGTGCCGGACGCCTGGTTCACGCCGATCGCGCCGGGCTGGGCCTCCATCGAGAAGGAGGAGATCCTGGAGAACCTGCTCCTGGAGATCCTCAAGGGCTCCTCCGTCGCCGACGCCTCCAAGAAGGCCGACGACAAGATCAACGCCCTGATCAACAAGAAGGCCTGACCTTCCGGTCGCCAGGCGGGGCCCGGCAGAGATGCCGGGCCCCCGCCCCCTTTTCAGCAAGTGAACGCCGTGAATTCCGGGGCCCGCCTCGGACCCGCGATGGAAGGTCAGCCACGTGTCTGCCGCTGATACCAAGGCCGTCGGGCCGCCGGTCCCCGTACCACCCGACCCGCAGCCGACCGGGAAGCCGTCGTCCGCCGACGGCGATGCGCCCCGGGTACAGAAGAGGAAGCGGAAAAAGGGTGAGCTCCTCCCCTACTTCCTGATCCTTCCGGCGATCGTGGCGATCGCCGCCGTCTACCTCTACCCGCTCGGCAAGACGGTCATCATGTCCTTCCAGGACATGGGCCGACGCGAACTGTGGTCCGGAGAGCCCGCCCCCTGGGTGGGCTTCCAACAGTTCACGAACATCCTCGGCGACCCCGAGTTCTGGTGGGTCACCTTCCGCACGATCGTCTTCATGGCCATCTGCGTGACGCTGACGATGGGCATCGGGCTGCTGGTCGCCCTGCTCATGCGCAAGCTCTCCACCTGGGTCCGGCTCGTCCTGACGGTCGCCCTCATCGCCGCCTGGTCGATGCCGCTGATGGTCGCCGCCTCGATCTTCCGGTTCATGGCCGACTCGGACTACGGCTTGATCAACACGTTGATCGCCAAGGTCGTCGGCGAGGACTGGCTCGGCCACAACTGGTACCTCAACCCGATCCAGGGCTTCGGCATCATCACCCTGCTGGTCGTCTGGGGCGCCATCCCGTTCGTCGTCGTCACTCTGTACGCCGCCCTCACCCAGGTCCCCCAGGAACTGGAGGAGGCCGCCGCCCTCGACGGCGCCAGCGCCTACGGCATCTACAAGTTCGTCACCTGGCCGGTCATCAAGCCGGTCTTCACCATGGTCGCCACCCTCTCGGTGATCTGGGACTTCAACGTCTTCGGCCAGATCTGGCTGCTGCGCGGCAACAAGCCCGAGCCGGAGTACGAGACCCTCGGCCTCTACTCCTACTCCAAGGCGTTCGAGTCCACCTCCTTCAGCCAGGGCTCCGCGATCGCCCTCATCACGGTGCTGCTGCTGTCCGGCGTGGCCGTGTACTACCTGCGCCAGCTCATGAAGACGGGAGAGGTCGAATGAGCAGTACGACCGAAACACAGGTGCTGCGCCCCGACCGCAAGAAGAGCCGGCTCCACTTCGACATCATCGGCCTCGGCATCGCCGCGGTCATGATCTTCCCGGTGTACTGGCTGGTCATCAGCGCCCTGCGGCCCAACCGGGAGATCCGCAGCTACGACCAGACCCTGTGGCCCACGTCGATCACCTTCGACAACTTCGTACGGGCCACCGAGATGCCGAACTTCGGCACCGCCATCCAGTCCAGCCTGATCGTCGCCGTCACCGCGGTGGTCGGCGGCATGATCATCGCGACGCTGGCGGCCCTGGCGATCGGCCGGTTCCGGTTCTTCGGCCGCAAGGCCCTGATCCTGGTCATGATCCTGGTCCAGATGCTCCCGCCGACGGCGATGCTCATCCCGATCTACGCCCAGCTCAACGCCATGGGCGGGATCGACGAGTACTGGGGCCTGATCGTCGTCTACCTGGTCTCCACGCTGCCCTTCGCCACCATCATGATCCGCGGCTTCGTCGTGAACATCCCGGTGGAGCTGGAGGAGTCCGCGATGGTGGACGGCTGCACCCGCTTCCAGGCCTTCCGCCGCGTGATCTTCCCGCTGCTCGCCCCCGGGCTCGCCGCCGCGTCGATCTTCGCGCTGGTCAACGCCTGGAACGAGTACCTGTTCGCGTACATCCTGATCAACGACAACTCCAAGTACACGCTGAACGTGTGGCTGATGACGTTCACCACCGAGCGCGGAACGGACTACGGCGCACTCATGGCGGCCTCGACCATGATCGCCCTGCCCGTCGTCGTGTTCTTCATGATCATCCAGAAGAAGATGGCCGCAGGCCTCACTTCCGGCGCTGTGAAGGGATAGTGCGGGCCCATGACCACCCTCGTTTCCACCACGGACACCCTGACGCGCGACGCGCTCGCGGTGCTCCAGCCCGGATTCACCGGAACCACCGCACCGGACTGGCTGCTGCGCCGCGTCGGTGAAGGGCTCACCGCCGTCGGGCTGTTCGGCCGCAACATCGAATCGCCCGAGCAGCTCGCCGCCCTCACCGCGCGGCTGCGCTCCGAGCGGGACGATGTCCTCGTCGCCATCGACGAGGAGGGCGGGGACGTGACCCGCCTGGAGGTCAGGGACGGCTCCTCGTTCCCCGGCAACTTCGCCCTCGGCTCCGTCGACGACGTCGAGCTCACCCGGGCCGTCGCCCACGAGCTCGGCCGCCGGCTCGCCGCGTGCGGCGTCAACCTGAACTGGGCGCCGTCCGCGGACGTCAACTCCAACCCGGGCAACCCGGTCATCGGCGTACGCTCCTTCGGCGCCGACACCCGGCTGGTGGCCCGGCACACCGCCGCGTACATCGAGGGACTCCAGGCCGCCGGCGTCGCCGCCTGCACCAAGCACTTCCCCGGCCACGGCGACACCGCGGTCGACTCGCACCTGGCGACGCCCCGCATCGATGTGGATCTCGACACCCTGCACGCCCGTGAGCTGCTGCCTTTCCGGGCGGCCATCGCGGCGGGTTCCAAATCGGTGATGAGCGCGCATATCCTGCTTCCCGCACTCGACCCCGACCGCCCCGCCACCCTGAGTCCGCGGATCCTCACCGGTCTGCTCCGTCAGGAACTGGGCTACGACGGTCTGATCGTGACCGACGGTGTGGAGATGGAAGCCATCTCCAGGACCTACGGCATCGAGCGCGGATCGGTCCTCGCGATCGCCGCGGGCGCCGACGCGATCTGCGTCGGCGGCGGGCTGGCCGACGAGGAGACGGTGCTGCGCCTGCGCGACGCCCTCGTCGCCGCGGTGCACAGCGGAGACCTGGCCGAGGAGCGGCTCGCGGACGCGGCCGCTCGTGTACGGGCCCTCGCGTCCTGGACGCAGGGGGCCAGGGGGGACGTCCCGGAGCCGGGCGCGGAAGTGCAGGAGGGGACCGCGCCCGGCACCGGAGTCAGCTCCGACATCGGCCTGGTGGCGGCCCGTCGCGCGGTGAAGGTCACCGGCACCGGCGACCGGCTGACCGAGCCGGGTTACGTCGCGGAGTTCTCCGCGGTGGCGAACATCGCGGTCGGCGACGAGACCCCCTGGGGCATCGCCGCCGGACTCACCCGGCTCCTGCCGGGCACCGAGGTGGCCACGTACACCGGCGAGAGTACCGACCCGGCGGCCGAGGCGGTCGCGGCGGCGGGGGAGCGGCGCATCGTCGCCGTGGTCCGCGACGAACACCGCCACGCCTGGATGGGCGAGGCGTTGGACGCCCTGCTGGCGGCGCGCCCGGACACGATCGTGGTCGAGATGGGCGTCCCGGAGTCCACCCCCCGGGGAGCCCTCCACATCGCCACCCACGGCGCCTCCCGCGTCTGCGGCCAGGCAGCAGCGGAAGCGGTGACGGGCTCTAAGGCGTAACCGCATCGAGCCCGGACAGAATCAAGCCCGCCCGGTGGGTGACCAAGCGTGTCGGGCGGACAAATCGAGCCCGTCCGACGATTGAGGACAAGGCCGTCAGGCCGGTAATTCGAGCCCGTCCGGCGATTGAGGACAAAGCCTCTCGCCGGACGGGCGGCACAACGGCCGAGGGCCGGGACACCATCAGGCGTCCCGGCCCTCAGCCACGTGCAACGTACGGCCTACAGCCCCTGCCAACCCGGCTTCGCCGCATACGTGGCGCGGAAGTAGTCCGCCAGCTTCAGCTTCGACGCCGCCGCCTCGTCCACCACCACCGTCGCGTGCGGATGCAGCTGGAGCGCCGAGGCCGGCACGATCGAGGCGACCGGCCCCTCCACCGTCTGGGCGACGGCCTCCGCCTTGCCCTCCCCGGTGGCCAGCAGGATCGGGTGCCGGGAGTCCAGGATGGTCCCGATGCCCTGGGTGATCACGTGGTGCGGCACCTGGTCGATGTCGTCGTCGAAGAAGCGCGCGTTGTCCACCCGGGTCTGCTCGGTCAGCGTCTTGATCCGGGTGCGCGAGGCGAGCGAGGAGCACGGCTCGTTGAAGCCGATGTGCCCGTCGGTGCCGATGCCGAGCAGCTGGAGGTCGACCCCACCGGCCTCCGCCAGCGCCCGGTCGTACGCCTCACAGGCCGCCTGGACGTCCTCGGCGGAGCCGTCGGGGCCCATGAAGGAGGCCTCGGAGAGCCCGAGCGGCTCGACGACCTCACGCAGGACCACGGAGCGGTACGACTCCGGGTGGCCCGCGGGCAGCCCGACGTACTCGTCCAGCTGGCAGATGCGGGCGCGCGAGGCGTCGACGGCCCCGGAGGCGACCTTGGCCGCCAGCGCGCGGTAGATGGGCAGCGGGGTAGAACCGGTGGCAACGCCGAGCAGGGCGTCGGGCTTGCGGCTGAGCAGAGAGGCGATGGCCTCCGCGATCAGTTCGCCGCCTGCCGTGGCGTCCGGGACGATGACAACTTCCACGCTGTGCCTGCCGATCTGATGAGTGGAACCCTGTGGTATAGACCAATCAAGGACCCAATCTAGCAGAATCGGGCAGCTGTGCGGTGAACAGCCCGCGCATCGGACCCCCCGCCAGGTCCGCCCGCCCGGTCCGCTGGCGGACCCCGCGATTGCCTGGTCGACTTGTCCGGTACGGCGCCGACGCGGCGGTCCGCGCCCAGTTCCGTACGCCGCCACCGCCGACGTCACCGCATGGGAGGCACCCACATGCCCGCCACCCCTCCACCCGGCCCGGACGACCAGCGCGATGTGCCCGGCCGCATCATGTCCGGCGAGATGGCCGAGCAGCCCGCGATGCTGCGGCGCATCCTCGGACAGGGCGCGCCCCGCATCCACGAGGTGGCCGCCGAGATCGCCGCCAGGAAGCCTCGCTTCGTCCTGCTCACCGCGCGCGGCACCTCCGACAACGCGGCGCTCTACGCGAAGTACCTGCTGGAGATCCGGCTCGGCCTGCCCTGCGGGCTCGCCTCCATGTCCACCACGACGGCCTACGGGGCCAAGCCGGACCTGCGGGACGTGCTGGTCATCACCGTCAGCCAGTCGGGCGGCTCACCGGACCTGGTGGCCTCCACGAGGGCCGCCCGGGAGGCCGGGGCGGTCACCCTCGCCGTCACCAACAACCCGGACTCCGCCCTGGCGGCGGTCTCCGAGTACCACATCGACATCCTGGCGGGCCCGGAGAAGGCGCTCCCGGCGACCAAGACGTACACGGCGTCCCTGCTCTCCCTCTATCTCTTCGTGGAGGGCCTGGGAGGCGGTGACGGCACGCAGGCCGCCTCGGTCCTGCCCGACCTGGCGGGCGCGATCCTGGGCCGCCGGGCCGAGGTCAAGGCGCTGGCCTCCCGCTACCGGTTCGCCGAGCGCATGGTGATCACCTCGCGCGGCTACGGCTACCCCACGGCCAAGGAGGCGGCCCTGAAGCTCATGGAGACCAGCTACATCCCGGCTCTCTCCTACTCGGGCGCCGACCTGCTGCACGGCCCGCTGGCGATGGTCGACAACATCTCCCCGGTGATCGCCGTGGTCACCGACGGCCGGGGCGGCGAGGCCCTCCAGCCGGTGCTGGACCGGCTGCGGGGGCGCGGCGCCGACCTCTTCGTGGTCGGCCCGAAGGCGCAGGTGGAGGCGGCATCGGCGGGCTTCGCGCTGCCGACGTCGGGGGTGCCCGAGGAGCTGCAGCCGATCCTGGAGATCCTGCCGCTGCAGATGCTGGCGTACGAGGTCACCATCGCGCGGGGCCAGGACCCGGACTCACCACGCGCCCTGGCCAAGGTCACGGAGACCCGCTGAGAACAGGCAGACGCACGGACCTCCGGAAACACCCGCGGGCCGCGGCGCCAGGACGGGACCCTCAGCCCGCCCGGCACCGCAGCCCGGGAGCTGCGGGCCTGCCTTTCGGAACAGGCCGGGCTCCCGGGGTCCGGCACGCACATCTGCGGCGTTGCCGTCGGTCGCCGACGCTCCGCGTCGACTCCCTCCTCCGCCTTGCAGCTGCACGCACCGGACCCCGCTCGCTGATCCGGCCTGTTCCAAAAGGCAGGCCCTACCTGGCCGGCGGTGTGCGGTGCCTCCGGCCACTGGAGGCACCGGCGCAGTCAGGGCAGAGAGCGCCGGGTGCCTCGGTCCGCCCTCCTGTGCGGGGAGAGCGGAGATCTTGGTGAACTCATTGTGGACTAGACCAATTGCCCGTGTCCATCCGTGTGCACGACATTCTCCGGTCGCGCCCCGCGCCCTGTCCATCACCTTCCTGCCCGCCGGAGCCCGGTCCACCCGTGGCCCGCCCTGTGGCACGACCCGCCGGACCGATCGGTTCGAACACTCCCGTTCACCCCGGGTACGCTCCACAGGTGCCCTCCATGAACGACCTCGTCCGCCAGCACACCGCTCTGAGCGACACCGACCTCGAGTGGCTCCATCTGCTGGTCTCGGAGTGGCAGCTGCTCTCCGACCTGTCCTTCGCCGACCTCGTGCTGTGGGTCCCCACCCGCGACGGCACGCGGTACGTCTCCGTCGCCCAGATGCGGCCCAACACCGGCCCCACCTCCTACCAGGACGACATGGTCGGCCACCTGGTGCCGCGCGGGCGCCGCCCGCTGCTCGACGCGGCCCTGGACGAGGGCCGGATCGTGCGCGAGGGCGACCCGGAGTGGCGCGAGGAGGTTCCCGTACGGGTCGAGTCCATCCCCGTACGCCGTGAGGGCCGGGTCCTCGGGGTGATCGCCCGCAACACCAACCTGCTCACCGTGCGCACCCCCTCCCGGCTGGAGCTCACCTACCTCCAGTCCGCCTCCGACCTGGCCCAGATGATCGCCGCCGGGTCCTTCCCCTTCCCCGGCCAGCAGGTCGACATGGACGCCTCCCCGCGCGTCGGCGACGGCCTGATCCGGCTGGACGCGGACGGGGTCGTGCAGTACGCCAGCCCCAACGGCCTCTCCGCCTACCACCGCCTCGGCCTCGCCTCCGACCTGGTCGGCCACCACCTCGGCACCACCACCGCCGAACTGGCGCCCTCCCGAGGGCCGGTGGACGAGGCGCTGGTCAAGGTGGCCAGCGGGTACGCGCCGCGCGAGTTCGAGGTGGAGTGCGCGGGCGGGGTGATCCAGTTGCGGGCCATCCCGCTCAAGCCCAAGGGCGTCCGCATCGGCTCGCTGGTCCTGCTCCGGGACGTCACCGAACTGCGCCGCCGCGAACGCGAGTTGATCACCAAGGACGCGACCATCCGGGAGATCCACCACCGGGTGAAGAACAACCTCCAGACGGTGGCCGCCCTGTTGCGCCTCCAGGCCCGCCGGATGGATTCCGAACAGGGGCGCGAGGCGCTCAACGAGGCGGTGCGGCGCGTCGGTTCGATCGCGATCGTCCACGAGACGCTGTCCCAGAACCTGGACGAGCGGGTCGAGTTCGACGAGATCGCCGACCGGGTCATCGCGATGGTCTCGGAGATCTCGCCCGGCAAGGTGACCTGCCGGCGCACCGGCCGCTTCGGCATCCTCGACGCCGAGGTCGCCACCCCGCTCTCCATGGTGCTGACCGAAGTCCTGCAGAACGCCCTGGAACACGCGTTCGTGGTGGGCGATCAGGGCACGGTGGAGGTCTCCGCCGTGCGCGGCGGCTCACCGACCGAGGGCCGGCTCCTCATCACCGTCACCGACGACGGGCGCGGTCTGCCCGAGGGGTTCGACCCGCAGCGGACCGGCAATCTGGGGCTCCAGATCGTACGGACGCTGGTGGAGGGGGAGTTGGGCGGCACGTTCGGCATGGTCCCGGCGCCGGAGCGCGGCACCCAGGTGGTGCTGGACCTGCCGGTGCGCGGCGACAAGTAGCCTTACGGCCGCGAGCGAGCACACAGCAGAGCGGGCCCGGACCGTGGTGACGGTCCGGGCCCGCTCCGTGATGCTCACGTTGCGATGCGCTTCGGGGTACTGCGCGCTGCGACTCGAAGGCGGGGCTGTGCGCACGCTCTGTGCGCGCCGCCGGGCTGAGGCGTGTTTCGTGGGGGCGTCGGTCAGGCGCTGGCGTTACGCGCCCGGTTGCGAGCGGCACGGCGCTTCATCGCGCGGCGCTCGTCCTCGCTGAGGCCACCCCAGACGCCGGAGTCCTGGCCGGACTCGAGCGCCCACTGCAGGCACTGCTCCATGACGGGGCAGCGACGGCAGACGGCCTTGGCTTCCTCGATCTGCAGCAGCGCAGGACCGGTGTTGCCGATGGGGAAGAACAGCTCGGGGTCTTCCTCACGACAAACGGCGTTGTGACGCCAGTCCATGGCTGCTACCTCTCCTTGGTATTACACGCTTGTTGCTTGTGAATGTGAACGCTTTCACGAATCCCCCCACAGATGACGGGCCGACTCCCAGAAGAACTGGTCGTGGTCTGTGATGGTGAGGAGGGGTTCTGGCTCTCAGTGGAGGCCGGTGTTGCGGGCCGTCCCGATCGCCATGTAGAGATTCGCAAACCTCGGCGGCGGATACAACCCCTTCTGGAAAGTTTTTTTTGATTCCTCGGTGTCGACTAGGTCACAGCCGCACTTCTAAGGGGTGGGGGCCAGGCCAAACGTTCGAGTTAAAGGACTTTCGGCCCTTCCACTCACACAATCACACGCAGTGCACGGCGTACGCCTGTGAACGTCACGCTCGTACGCACTCCCAGGTGGTCGCCGTCCATCTGGAAGGGCAGTGGGACCTTTGAATGCAAGGTGAAGTCCGTGAGGTCATGCAGTGAAACGGCGTGCTTCCCGCGGGGCCCTCTGTCAGGGCTCGAAGTGAGCAGCTGGGTGCCGTAACGGGCCACCGCCGCGGTGGACAGACGCTTCAGTCCGAGGACGTCCAGAGCGGTGTCGAACGAGGCCTTCGGAGAGGCGTACACCGGACGATTCCCCAGGTAGGTCCAGGGGGCGGTGTTGCAGATTATGGAGAGCGCGAGGTCGGTGACGGGGTCCTGGCCGGGCACGTCGAGCGTGATCGTCCCGTGTCTGCGGTGGGCCTCGTCGAGGAACTGCCGCACCACCTGACGTACGTACAGCGCATGGGTCGAACGCTTGCCGTGCTCGCGTTTCTGTTCGACCCGGCCGACCACTCCGGCGTCGAAGCCGAGACCGGCACAGAAAGTGAACCAGCGTTCGGGAACGGACTCGTCCTCGGTGCCCGGGGTGCCGGCCGCGAGGCCCAGGCCGACCGTGCGCTCGCTCCGGTGCTCCAGGGCGTCCAGGATCGCGCCGGTCGCCTCCACCGCGTCGTTGGGCAGCCCCAGGGCGCGCGCGAAGACATTGGTGGAGCCGCCGGGGACCACGGCGAGCTTCGGGACGCCGTCCACGTCCGGGCCCCGGTGCAGCAGCCCGTTCACGACCTCGTTCACCGTGCCGTCACCGCCGAGGGCGACCACCAGATCGATGTCGTCGCTGTCGGCCGCCCGCCGCCCCAGATCCCGCGCGTGACCCCGGTACTCCGTGGTCACCGCCTCCAGCTTCATCTCGCTGGCCAGAGCGTGGATGAGTACGTCACGGGTGCGCGCACTGGTGGTGGTAGCTGCCGGGTTGACCACGAGGAGTGCGCGCATGCCCGTCAGAGTACCTACCGGGCGGTTCGGCCCTGAAGTCGCGGTTCGCTGCGCTCCCGGCCCGTCACGATCCGTGACCCTCACCCGTACGTGACATGCACCGCGCCCACGCACCCCGGCTTCACTTCCGGGCCCCGGGGATGCCAACCTGAAAGGCGTGAGCACTCAAGCGACCTCGTCCTCCCCCTCGCCCGCCGCGGCGGAGCGCCCGCGAAGGATCACCGCCCTCGCCGGGATCAACGCCCTCGAAGGCGCCGCGCTCGCGGTCAGCGGGCTCTACCTGCTGGTGATGGGGGTGCTCGGGCGCCCCGAGAGCCCGCAGCAGGCGGAGACGGTCGGCATCACGCTGATCGCACTGGGCACCATCCCGCTCGCCGCCGCCCGCGGCCTGCTGCTGCTTCGCGGCTGGAGCCGGGGCCCGGCGCTGATCACCCAGATCATGGCGCTGCCCGTGGCCTGGACGCTACTGCGCTCCCAGGGCGCGCTGATCCCCGCCGGAATCGTGCTGGCGGCGGTTGCCGTGACCGGTCTGACGCTCGTCCTGAACCCGGCGACCACCCAGATCCTCGGCCTGCGCAGGGGTGCCGGGGCCAACCCCGGGGCCTGAGTCCCCCAGGGCATCCCCGGGGGCAGGCCGGTCCGCTCCTCGCCTACCCCCGCGCCTACTCCTCGACGAGCAGGCGCTCGCGCAGCTGGGCCAGGGTGCGGGCCAGCAGCCGGGAGACGTGCATCTGCGAGATGCCGACCTCCTGGGCGATCTGCGACTGGGTCATGTTCCCGAAGAACCGCAGCAGCAGGATCCGCTTCTCGCGCGGCGGCAGGTCCTCCAGGAGCGGCTTGAGCGACTCCCGGTATTCCACGCCCTCCAGCGCCTCGTCCTCCGAGCCCAGCGTGTCCGCGACCGCCGGGGACTCGTCGTCCGTGTCCGGCACGTCCAGCGAGAGCGTGCTGTACGCGTTGGCCGACTCCAGGCCCTCCAGCACCTCCTCCTCGGAGATGCCGAGCCGCTCGGCCAGTTCGTGAACGGTCGGTGAGCGGCCGTGCTGCTGGGAGAGCTCGGCGGTGGCCGTGGTCAGCGAAAGACGCAGCTCCTGCAGCCGGCGCGGCACCCGCACCGCCCAGCCCTTGTCCCGGAAGTGGCGCTTGATCTCGCCGACGACCGTGGGAGTCGCGTACGTCGAGAACTCCACGCCCCGGTCCGGGTCGAACCGGTCCACCGACTTGATCAGCCCGATCGTGGCGACCTGCGTCAGGTCGTCCAGCGGCTCCCCGCGGTTGCGGAAGCGCCGGGCCAGGTGCTCGACCAGCGGCAGATGCATCCGCACCAGCCGGTTGCGCAGCTCCGCCTTCTCCGCGGAGCCGTCGGGAAGCTCCCGCAACTCGATGAACAGGGCCCGGGCCCTGCTGCGGTCGTGGGGATCGTGGTGCCCGTGCTCGCTCATCTGGCCCGCCCGCTCCTGGGACTGCTCCACCGCGACGTTGAGGCTCTGGGACCCGTCCGCTCCGTCCACCGGATGCGGCCGGGCCTGTTGCTCCGGGATGCCTGCCGGCCGCACCACCCCGGATCGGATCGTCTCGTCCCGCACAGGACCGTCCCCGTTCCCGTCGCTCACGCCGGCCCGGGGCCCGCGCCGCGCTGTTTGTAGAGGCTGATGCTGACCGTACGGTCGTCGGCGACCGTCGAGTCGACCTTGCCGGCCAGTGCGGAGAGCACTGTCCAGGCGAAGGTGTCACGCTCGGGTGCGCGGCCGTCCGTCGTGGGGGCCGACACCGTCACCTCGAGAGAGTCCTCGACGAGACGGAAGACGCAGCTGAGGACGGAGCCGGGCACGGCCTGCTGAAGCAGGATCGCGCAGGCCTCGTCGACCGCGATGCGAAGATCCTCGATCTCGTCGAGAGTGAAGTCCAAACGCGCTGCGAGACCGGCCGTGGCCGTTCGCAGCACCGACAGGTAGGCACCCGCAGCGGGCAGCCGGACTTCTACGAAGTCCTGATTCCCGGGCTCGCCTGCGATCTGGGACACCCTCACCTCCAAGGTGGCACAAACTCTTTCGAGGTTCCGGGAAGGGTGGCCCGGAGCCATGCGGTCGGTCGACGGTTCTCAGCTCGGCGACGCTATCGGATCCATGATGCAGTGTCGCCCGCACCCCATCCCCCGGCCGTCACTCATGGTAAACCCATGAGTACACACAGTGGCTAGGGGTCTGCGGCGTCCAATTACGAAGAACCGGCGCCGGATTGACGTACCCAGACGTCAGACGATCGAACCGTCCTCGAAGCACCAGCGCCAGCCCTCGCCCGGCTCGAAGCTCCGCATCACCGGGTGACCGGTCTCCCGGAAGTGCCCGGTGGCGTGCCGCAGGGGTGAGGAATCGCAGCAGCCGACGTGCCCACAGGTCAGGCAGAGCCGCAGCTGCACGGGGTGGGTCCCCGCGGCCACGCACTCGGGGCAGGTCGCCCCGAGCGGTACGGGCTCGGGGCGTGGCAGATCCGCTACGTGCGCACACTCGCTCATGATGGGCAGGTTACGACGGATCCGAGGAGGGTGAGATGGACGCGCTGCCGCTGGTGGCACTGGTCGCGGCCAGCGCCGCGGTCGCCGGTGCGGCGCGCCGCACCCCGGTTCCGGCCCCCCTCGTCCTGGTCGCCGTCGGCCTCGTCGCGGGCCTGCTGCCGGGCGTTCCGACGTACCACCTCGACGCGCACGTGGTGCTCCCGCTGCTGCTGCCGCCGCTGCTCTACACGGCTGCGATGGACAGCTCCTACCTCGATCTGCGGGCCAACATCCGGCCGGTCGCGCTGCTCTCCGTGGGGTACACCCTCTTCGCGACCATGGCGGTGGGCTGGCTGGCGTACCTCGTGATCCCGGAGCTGCCGCTCACCGCCGCGCTCGTCCTGGGGGCGGTCATCGCGCCGCCGGACGCCGTGACGGCCGCCGCCATCGCGCGCCGGGTCGGGCTGCCCGCCCGCGTCACGACCATCCTTCAGGGTGAGTCGCTGGTGAACGACGCCACGGCGATCACCGCCTTCCGGGTGGCGCTCGCCGCCGCGGTCGGGGAGGGGATGAGCTGGGGCGAGGGGATCGCCGAGTTCCTGCTGGCCGCGGTCGGCGGGGTCGGGGTCGGCCTGCTCCTGATGGTGCCGCTGCACTGGCTGCGCACCCACCTGAAAGAGGCCCTCCTCCAGAACACGCTCTCTCTTCTGATCCCGTTCGTGGCGTACGCGGCGGCCGAACGGGTGCACGCCTCCGGAGTCCTCGCCGTGGTCGTCGTCGCCCTCTACCTGGGACACCGCTCCTGGCAGGTCGACTTCGCCACCCGCCTCCAGGAGGCGGCTGTCTGGAAGATGGTGGCCTTCATCCTGGAGTCCACGGTCTTCGCCCTGATCGGGCTGCAGCTGCCCTTCGTCCTGAAGGGGCTGGAAGCGGGCGGGGTGACGGAAGCCGTCGGGTACGCGGTCATCGTGTTCGTCGCGGTCGTCGTGGTCCGCTTCGTCTGGGTCTACCCGGCCACCTATCTGCCCCGGTGGCTCTCCAAGCGCGTACGGGAACGGGAGCCGGGCACCGACTGGACGGCACCCCTGATCGTCGGCTGGGCGGGCATGCGCGGTGTCGTCTCGCTCGCCGTCGCCTTCTCCATCCCGCTGGTCACGCACGACGGCGAGCCGTTCCCGGGCCGCAACCTGGTGCTGTTCCTGACCTTCACCACCGTCATCGCCACGCTGGTGATCCAGGGCCTGACCCTGCCCGTCCTCGTCCGCGTACTGAAACTGCCGGGACGTGACCCGCAGAAGGAGACGCTCATCGAGGCGCAGGCCCAGAGCGAGGCCTCGGTGGCCGCCGAGGCCCGTCTGGACGAGCTGCTCGCCGACCCGCACAACAGCCTGCCGCCGCCGCTGGCCGACCGGCTGCGCAGCGTGCTGGACCGCCGCCGCAACGCCGTCTGGGAGCGCCTGGGGACGGCCGACCCGGTCACGGGTGAGTCGGCGGACGACACCTACCGCCGGCTCTCCCGCGAGATGATCGAGGCCGAGCGCGAGGTCTTCGTCCGGCTCCGGGACGAGCGGCGGATCGACGACGAGATGATGCGTACGCTGCTGCGCCGGCTGGACCTGGAGGAGGCGGCCGCCTACCGGGAGGCGGACGACTCCTGAGGGGGCTGTGTGCCAGGGGTTCCGGTGACGACCGCGCCCACCCGGGTGCCCGGCGCGAACGCCCCCTCCTCGGCCAGGGCCGTCAGCGCGAACAGCAGTTTGGCGACGTAGACCCGCTCGACCGGCAGCCCGTGCCGGTCCTCGAAGTCCGCGGCGAAGGCGTCCAGTTCCGGGGTCGTACGGGCGTAGCCGCCGAAGGTGAAGCGCTCGTCCAGCGACCAGTGACCGGCCGGTCCGCCGAACGCCTCGCGCTGGAGTGCGGTGACGGCCGCCCCGAGGAAGCCGCCGCGCAGCACGGGTACGCCCAGGGCGCGCTGCCCGCCGTCCAGCCCGGCGGCCAGCCCGGCCAGGGTGCCTCCGGTCCCGCAGGCCACGGCCGCCACATCGGTGTGCCCGCGCAACTCCCGCCCCAGCGCTGCGCAGCCCTGTGCGGCCAGGGCGTTGCTGCCGCCCTCCGGGATCACCTCAACGTCCCCGAACAGGCTCAGCAGCCCCTTCAGGACCTCGGGTGAGGCCTTCGCCCGGTAGGTCGTACGGTCCACGAAGTGCAGCCGCATGCCGTCGGCGGCGCACCGGGCGAGCGAGGGGTTGAGCGGCCGGTGCGCCAGCTCGTCGCCGCGCACCACACCGATGGTGGGGAAACCCAGCAGCCGCCCGGCCGCGGCGGTGGCCCGCAGATGGTTGGAGTAGGCGCCGCCGAAGGTCAGCAGGGTCCGCCCGGCGGCCGCCTCCAGGTTGAGGGCGAGTTTGCGCCACTTGTTGCCCGGCAGGTCGGGGTGGATCAGGTCGTCCCGCTTGAGCAGCAGGGTCACCCCGCGCCGGGCGAAACTGTCGTCCCGGACCTCCTGCAACGGGGACGGCGCCCGGGGGCGCAGGAGGGTCTCGGGGCGAGGCGGGTGGTTCACGCGTCCATTGTGGCGCGCCTCGATGACGCCGCCCTGGGCACCGTCATCGAGGCGTCTTCTTATGCGCTCGCCAGCCAGAGGTCCGGGCCGAACACCTCGTAGTGGATGTCGGCCGGGCGCACCCCCGCCTCCAGCAGCAGGGTGCGGACCGTGCGCATGAAGGGGAGCGGGCCGCACAGATAGGCGTGGGTGCCCGGCAGCACGGTGATGCCGTTCAGGTCGACGAGCCCTGTGCGGTGGACCGGGTGGCCGGCCTCCGGGGCCTCGTACCAGAAGTGCGGCTCGGCCTCCGGGAGCTTCTCCGTCAGCCGGAGGTGGTGGGTGCGCAGGGCGTGGTCGGCGGGCGAACGGTCGCCGTGCACCACGGTGACCGGGCGGTCGTGGCCCTGCTCGGCCAGGTACTCCAGCATCGACAGCATGGGGGTGCAGCCGATCCCCGCCGAGGCGAGCAGCAGCGGCGCGTCCAGGTGGTCGAGGACCAGGTCCCCGTAGGGGACGGAGACGTGCAGCCGGTCGCCCACGCGGGTGTGCTCGTGCAGGCGGAGGGAGACCTCGCCGTCGGGGGCCGCCTCCCCGCGGACCCGCTTCACCGTGATGGAGCGCAGCCGGGAGCCGGGGGAGGAGGAGAGGCTGTACTGGCGTATCTGCCGGGCCCCGTCCGCCAGCGCGACCTGTACGGAGACGTACTGGCCGGGCCGGAAGGCGGGGGCGTCACCGCCGTCCGCCGGGCGCAGGTGGAAGGTGGCGACGTCCTCGGTCTCCTCGATCCGGGCGGCGACCTCCCACTCCCGCCACACATCGCCCGCCAGGACGCCCTGCTGGGCGTAGAGCCGCTCCTCGACGGCGATGAGGGCACCCGCCATCAGCCAGTAGACCTCGTCCCAGGCCGCGGCGACCTCCGGGGTGACGGCGCCCCCCAGGACGTCGGCGATGGCGGCGAAGAGATGGGTGTGCACCACTTCGTACTGCTCGGGGGTCACCCCCAGTGAGGCGTGCTTGTGGGCGATCCGGTTCAGCATCACGTCGGGCCGGGTGCCGGGGTGTTCGACCAGTGCGGTCGCGAAGGCGGCGATGGATCCGGCCAGTGCTGTGCGCTGGTCGCCCGATGCCTGGTTGCCCCGGTTGAACAGATCGCGGAGCAGTTCGGGATGGGCCTCGAAGAGCTTCTCGTAGAAGAGGCCGGCGATGTCCCCGATGGCCGCGCCGACGGCGGGGAGGGTGGCGCGGACGGTGGCGGTGGACCGGTCGGAGAGCATGGCTGGGGAGCTCCTCTGTTAATTGGTATTCAAGATGCGTATTTTTGGGCAACGGAGGACGGGTGATGGGCGGGGGTCGTGGGTGGGGTGAAAGGGGGTGCGGGGAGTCCGGGCCGTCCGGGCTCAGTCCGTCCGCGGGCCGCTGCCGATGCCGAGCAGCAGGGGGCCGGTGGGGGAGGCGACGAGATCCGTGACGGTGATCGGGTCGAGCGAGGCGTAGAAGGCGTCCTGGGCCTTCCGCAGGGCGCCGCGCAGCCGGCAGGCGGAGCGCAGCGGGCACGGGGTGGGGCCCTCGCACTCCACGACGTCGTCCGTGCCCTCCAGCTCCCGGACGAGAGTGCCGATCGAGGCGGAGAGCCCGGCCGTGGTCAGCGTGAGTCCGCCGCCCCGCCCCCGGCGGGCGTCGAGCAGTCCGAGGTGCTGCAGGCGGGCGACGACCTTGGCCGTGTGCGTGTAGGGCACCCGCATGGTGTCCGCCACCTCGCGCGTGGTGGGCGCGTCCGCGCCCTCGGCGACCGCCAGCCGCATGAGGACGCGGAGCGCCACGTCGGTGAATCGGGTCAGCCGCATGACTCCACCCTAGATAAGTGGCATCTGAGATGCAACTTTTGCGGTCCGCGGGGCGACGAGGGGCAACATGCCCCACCCGAGGGCTGATTAGTCACACTCTTTTGTGTAATGGCGGGCGACGTCCCCTGCTGAAAGGCTTCTCCAGCAGGTCAGCCCATGATCGAAAGGACGTCAGATGTCCGTTGGTGAAGAGGTTCGCGACACGCAGGCGCCGCCGCAGCAGAGTCTGGGGACGGCGGCTGCGCGGAACCTCGCGACGACCACCAAGTCCGCGCCGCAGATGCAGGAGATCACCTCACGGTGGCTGCTGAAGATGCTGCCGTGGGTGCAGGTACAGGGCGGTACGTACCGGGTGAACCGTCGGCTCAGCTATTCGGTCGGTGACGGCCGGGTGACGTTCGTCCAGACCGGGGACCGGGTCTCCGTGATCCCCGCCGAGCTGGGGGAACTGCCCGCTCTGCGCAATTTCGGGGACGAGGAGGTCCTCGCCGAGCTCGCCCGCAGGTGCGAGCAGCGGGACGTGGCCGCGGGGGAGGTGCTCGCCGCGTCGGGGGACGCGGCGGACCGGGTCTTCCTGGTTGCGCACGGCAAGGTCGAGAAGATCGGCTCAGGTCTCTACGGGGACGAGACGGAGCTCGAAGTGCTTGCCGACGGCGCGTACTTCGGTGACCGGAGCCTGGTCGACGGTGACGCCGTCTGGGAGTACACCGCCCGGGCCGTCACCGCCTGCACGCTGCTGACGCTCAGCCGCGCGGATGTGTTCAACCTGGCGGAGCGGGCCGAGCCGCTGCGCGCCCATCTCGCCGGTCTGCTCTCCATCCCGCACCAGCGGACCAACAAGTACGGCGAGGCGGCGATCGACCTCTCCGCCGGCCACGTGGGCGAGGCCGTCGTCCCGCACACCTTCGTCGACTACGACGCCGCACCCCGCGAGTACGAGCTGAGCGTCGCCCAGACGGTGCTCAAGGTGCACAGCAGGGTCGCCGACCTCTACAACCAGCCGATGAACCAGACCGAGCAGCAGTTGCGGCTCACGGTCGAGGCGCTGCGCGAGCGCCAGGAGCACGAGCTCATCAACAACCGGGAGTTCGGCCTCCTCAACAACTGCGACTACGGCCAGCGGCTCCAGCCGCACGACGGGGCGCCCAGCCCCGACGACATGGACGAGCTGCTCTCGCGCCGGCGCGGATCGAAGCTCTTCCTCGCCCACCCGCGAGCCATCGCCGCCTTCGGCCGCGAGTGCAACCGGCGCGGACTGGTCCCGGAGAGCGTGGACATCGGCGGTCACCACGTGCCGGCCTGGCGCGGGGTGCCGATCTTCCCGTCCAACAAGATCCCGGTCACCGATGCCCGCACCACCTCCATCATCTGCATGAGGACCGGTGAGGCCGAACAGGGTGTCATCGGCCTCCAGCAGACCGGAATCCCGGACGAGATCGAGCCGAGCCTCTCGGTCCGCTTCATGGGCATCGACGAGCAGGCGATCATCTCCTACCTCGTGACCGCGTACTACTCCGCCGCCATCCTGGTACCGGACGCCCTCGGCGTACTGGAGAACGTGGAGGTGAGCCGCTGGCGCTGACCCCGTGTCACCCCCGGGGGTCCGGTCGGCCGACACCGGCCGGGCCCCCGGGGCCCGCCCCATCGCACCGCCCCAGGGAGTGACCGTGACCATGACCAGTACGGACGCAGCGACGGAAGGGCACGAGGCCGCGGCGCTGCTGGAGCGCACCCGCCGACTCGTCGACCCGCATCTGCGATCGGCCGTGGAATCGCTGCCGGGTGGCATACGCCGGATCGCGATGTACCACTTCGGCTGGGAGAACGCCGACGGAACGCCCGCCGCCGGACAGGCGGGCAAGGCCATCCGGCCGGCGCTCGTGCTGGCCGCCGCCCGCGCACTGGGCGGCGATCCGGAACGCGCCGTGCGCGCCGCCGTAGCCGTCGAGCTGGCGCACAATTTCACCCTGCTCCACGACGACGTCATCGACGAGGACACCACCCGCAGACACCGGCCCACCGCCTGGGCCGTCTTCGGCGTCCCGGACGCGATCATCACCGGCGACGCCATGCTGGCCCTCGCCCAGCGGCTGCTGGCCGAGGACACCCACCCGGCCGCACAGCGGGCATCCGCCCGCCTCTCGACCTGTGTCATCGAGCTCTGCGCGGGCCAGCAGGCCGACTGCGCCTTCGAGGACCGCGGCCCGGACGAGGTCACCCTGGACGAATGCCTGACCATGGCGACGGCCAAGACCGGCGCCCTGCTCGGCTGCGCCTGCGCGCTCGGCGCCCTCTACGCCGGGGCGGAGGACCGGGCGGTCCGTGCCATGGACGGCTTCGGGCGGGAGGCCGGCCTGTCGTTCCAGCTCATCGACGACCTGATCGGCATCTGGGGCGACCCGGCCCTCACCGGCAAGCCCGTCGGCGCGGACCTGGCCGCCCACAAGAAGTCGCTGCCCGTCGTGGCGGCGCTGACCTCCGGCACCCCGGCCGCAGCCGAGCTCGCTGCGCTCTACCGGGGGCCCATGACCACCTCCGCGGAGGTGGACCGGGCGGCCGACGCCGTGGACCGGGCCGGCGGCCGGGACTGGGCCCAGGTCTGTGCCGCCGACCGGATGGCCCGGGCGGTCCACCACCTCTCCCGGGCGGTCCCCGAACCCGGCGGGGCCGGTGACCTGCTGGCCCTGGCCGAATTCGTCACCCGCCGCACCAGCTGACCGGCCCGCTCCGACCGGCGCCCGCCTCTCAACTCCTATGATTCCGGAGGCTCATCGGGAGCCGGAAGCAGCAGGCGAAGGGGCGGAAGCCGGTCATGGGCATACGCATACAGCAGGCGGGCCAGGACGACAGGGAGCTGGTCGTAGCGGTCCTGGAGGAGGCCTTCCACCACGACCCGGTGAGCAGCTGGGTCTTCCCCGACGAGGCGCACCGGCGGGCGGTGCACGGCAGGTTCCTCGGCGTCTTCGCCGACATCACCCTCGCCGAAGGCCGTATCGACGTGGCGGAGGACGGCGCCGCGGTGGCCCTGTGGCTGCCGGTGCCCGCCGGTGCGCCCGAGGAGGAGGACCCCACACCCGCCCTGATGCGGCAGACCGCCGACCCCGACAACGAGCGGTGCGAACTGGTCGGAAGGCTGACCGGGAAGGTGCACCCGCACGACCGCGCCCACTCCTACCTGCTCATGATCGGTGTCTCCCCGCAGCGCCAGGGGGAGGGCCTTGGGGCCGAGCTCATCCGGGCGGAGCTGGACCGCTGCGACCGTGACGGCGTACCCGCCTACCTGGAGGCGAGCAGTGCCCGCAGCCGTACGCTCTACGAACGGCTCGGCTTCCGCTTCCTGGGAAGCGCCGTCGAACTGCCCGACGGCCCGTCGATGTGGCCCATGTGGCGTGAGCCGCAAGCGGGTTGACCCGTCGGCGGAGGGTGGCACCGGGGCCGCGCCGGACAGGGACTACAGTCCCTGCTCATGACAGATGAGTCGTGGGCCGGCTGGTACCGGGACCGCAACGGTTCCGATGCCGTCGTTCTCACCACGGACGGACAGCAGCTCCGGATCCGGATCAGAGGGGTCGACTTCGAGGGCGAGAGCCTCGACGACCTGGCACCGGTGTCGGGCACACCTCCGGAGAGCGGGATGTTCGCCCTGGCGGACGGCGCGCTCACCGACTGCGTACTGGAGTGGGACCTCCCGCTGCCCGTCCTCGTCGCGGGCGCCCTGCGCCAGGCCACCCTCGGCTGCCTGCTCTCCCTGCGCCGGGTCGACCCGGACCTCTACCTCACCCTCCACCTGGACGGCGCGGTGTACGAATCCGCCCGCGCCGAAAGCGACTTCGCCGCCGCGCTGACGGCGATCCAGCGCGTCCTCCCGGACGGCATCCAGCTCCAGACCTGCATCGCCTGCGCCTTCTCCGACTACTTCCCGGCCCCCGGCCGCGGTCTCTCCGGCGGTCTCGCCTGCTTCCGCGGGGCCAAGGACGCCTACCGGGACACGGAGGGCGAGGACGCCGTGCTGGACCTGTGGGACCGGCGGACCGGATTCGTCCAGGAGATCTGGAGCTGCAAGGAGTTCGAGGTGCGCCCGGTCCGGGGCGCCGGAACCGGCCACCGGGGAGCCTTCCCCCTCGAACCGGCCTGAGAACCGGCACCTTCCCACCTGCCCATCCCTGCCCCGTATCGCAACTCCGGTACGGGGCAGACCTGTTCCCGCGCCTGTTCCCGCACCCGGGCACGGCGCCCGCTGCCGCAACGCCATTGCCTCACCTCCAGTTGTTCTACTAACATGCGAACAATGGACGTTTCCATGACACGCAAGAACCTTGGCCTCGCCACACTCGCGGCCCTGCCCTTTGTCCTCGCCTTCCTCATCCACCTGATCCTCTTCATCGCCCTCAAGGACCGGCTGCCCGCCCGGCTGGCCGGCCACTTCGACGTCTCCGGAGACGCGAACGGCTATGTCGACCGCACCACCTACGTCCTCGCCACCGCCCCCGTGCTGCCCGTGCTCGGCGCCGTGTGGGTCCTCATGGCGGTCGGCGGAAGGATGTACGGGCGCGCCCACCGCCTGCTCATCGGCGGCGGCTGGGCCGTCGCCGCCTTCCTCCAGTACGTGCTGGGCGCCGCCCTGATCGTCAACCTGGACACACCCGAAGGGGGGCCGGCCGGCAGCTTCCCCATGTGGCACCTCGCCGTGGCCTTCGGGGTGGCTGCCCTGGCCGGAGCGGTCGGGCTGCTGCTGGCCCGGCTGGTCCCGGCACCGGAAGACCCCGACGCGGGGAAGGACCCCGCCGACCGCGAGCGGATCGCGCTCGCCGACGGTGAGGTGGCCGGCCGGGCGCGCACCACCGGCGCCTGGTGGACTCCGGTGGGCGCCCTGGTGCTCGCGGCCACCGCCACGGGGTTCGGCTACGGGGGCAACCGGTACGTCGGCGCCGCCCTGTTGGTCCTCACCCTGCTGGTGCTCGCCTTCAGCCGCGCCCATGTCACCGTGGACCGGCGCGGCCTCACCGTCTCCGGTCTGCTGCCCTGGCCCCGCGTCCAGGTCCCGCTGGAGCGCATCGAGTCGGCGGACAGCCGGCAGGTCGACGCGGTCGCGGAGTTCGGTGGCTGGGGCTACCGCATCCGCCCGGGCCGCACCGGCTTCATCGTCCGCTCGGGCGAGGCCATCGTCGCCCGGCAGACCGGCGGACGTGAATTCGCGGTCACCGTCCAGGACTCCGCGACCGGCGCCGCCCTGCTCAACACCCTCGTCGACCGGAACCGGGCGGGGCGCTGACCATGCTGTTCCGGCTCGACCCCACCTCCACCGTGCCGCTCGGCGACCAGATCGCGGCCTCGGTGCGCCGCGCGGTCGCCGACTCCACGGTGACCCCGGGCGAGCGGCTCCCAGCCGCCCGGGTGCTCGCCGAGTCCCTCGGGGTGAACGTTCACACGGTGCTGCGCGGCTACCAGCGACTGCGCGAGGAGGGGCTGATCGAACTGCGGCGCGGCCGCGGTGCGGTGGTCACCGCGGGCGCCTCGCCCCGCCGGGCCCAGCTGCTGGAGCGGGTCCGCGAAGTGGTCGCGGACGCCCGGGAGCTGGGCATGACGGAGGAGGAGCTGCTGACGCTGGTCCGCGCCGAACTGTCCACCTGACGCCACCGGCGTACGGCAGAAGGCTGAGCGCGCAGGCTCGTCGGCGCTTCCGGGCCGAGCCCTGTCTCCGGCCGCAGCACGGAGGGCCGTTCCGCGTCCGGAACGGCCCTCTGCTCATGCGGGTGAAGCGGTCAGCTGATGGCGGGTGGTGCGGGTCGGTCCGCCCGGGGTCAGGAGGCGGTGCCGGCCAGAGCGGCGGCGAAGCCGTTCTGCCAGAGGTAGTTCACCCGCGACCGCTCGTTGGCGTCCGGCTGGGCGTTGGTGCACGACGGGCCGGGGCCGCCACCGGACATCAGCTGGCTGCACGGACCGGAGTAGGTGTCCGGCAGGCCGAGCACGTGCCCGGTCTCGTGCGTGGTGACGCGGGTCGAGTTGTACTGCTGGTTCTGCCGGTAGTCCAGGAAGATGAAGCCCCGGCCGTGCCCGTTGGTCGAGGCGTACGAACCGCGCGGGTCGTTGCCCTCGCGATAGGTGAAGTCGGCGTTGGAGCCTTCCTGGAGCCGGACGTTGGAGACCGAGCTGTTCCAGATCCGCGTGCTGTTGGCTATCTGGGTGCGGAAGCTCGGGGCGGAGGCCGTGCTGTAGGTGACGGTGACGGCCAGGGCGCCCGGGTTGGCGGCCCGCTTCTCGGCGACGGACTTCATGACCGCGTCGAAGAAGGCCCGGTTCGCGGCGGCGTTCTCGCCCGACCCGTTGTACGCGGCGATGGTGGCGGGGGTGGAGGCGGCAGGGGCAGGAGCGGCAGAGACCGCGGGAGCCGTACCCAGCGCGGCGACGAGGCCGAGCCCGGCGATGGCGGAGGCGATGGCGGTCCGGAGGTGTCTCATGGGGGATTTCTCCTACTGTCCGGTGAACCCACGCCGTGGGGGTTGTCCGCTGAACGGACGGGGCGCGGGGCGGTACGGGGAGAGTGTGGGGGAGCGGACACCCGCCGGGGATGATGCCAACCCGCGATAGCACCGGCCTATCCCCGCCTCCGCCGAGCCGCGCAACCATGACATCGCTCGATGTCGTACCGCCCAACACTCCCTGAATTAACGCCCTTTGATGCGGTTGTGGCCGCTGGTGCCACAGGCGTGGCCGGTCGTAGTCTCCGCTTCATGGAGCTTGAGGTAAGGCACCTCAGGGCGCTGTGCGCCATCGCCGACGCGGGCAGTCTGCACCAGGCGGCGCGCAGGCTCGGCGTCAGCCAGCCCTCCCTGACCACCCAGCTGCGCCGGATCGAGAACTCGCTCGGCGCCGAGCTGTTCAGCCGCGAACGCACCGGCTGCCGCCCGACCCCCCTGGGGTGGGCCGTCCTCAGCCGGGCCCGGCCGCTCGTCGACGGGATGAGCGCCCTGGTCACCCACGCCCTCGCGGAGGCGGACGCCACCCGCTCCCGGGGCCCCCGGCTGCGCATCGGCTCCACCGCGAGCCGGGTCATCGGAAGCTGGCTCCGCCGGCTGCGGGTCGCCCTGCCCGGTACGGAGATATCCCTGCGGGTCGACGTCTCGGCCCACGCACTCCTGCGCTCGGTCGACGCGGGCCGGCTGGACGTCGCCTTCGTGCACGAGGTGGAGGGCTGCCCGCTGGACCTCCCGGCCGGCCTGGACCAACGCGTACTCCTGGACCGCGAACCGCAGTTCATCTCCCTCTCCCGGGACCATCCGGCCGCCCGCCGCCGCGTCGTGGAGCTCGGGGACCTGGCCGGGGACCGGTGGATGGTCGATCCGACGGTGGACGGCGAGTGGGACGGGGTACGCCGGGTGCTCGGGGCCGCCGGGCTCGACCCGCCGGTCCTGCACGGGGACTACCTCACCGCGGCCTCCCTCGTCGTGCTCGGCGAGGCCGTCGCGCCCTGCCAGCCCACCTCCGGACCGCGCGACGACATGGCGATCCGCCCGCTGCGCGACGACCCGCTAGCCGTCCGGCTGCTCCTGGTCTCCCGGCCGGAGACGGACACCTCGATGGCGTACGCGGAGCTGGAAGATGCCTACCGGGAGGCGGCCCGGCGCTCCAGCGGCTACTACGAATGGCTGCTGCGCCACCGCAGCCCGCTCGCCCGCACACCTTGACGCCCTGACCTGGCGTCGTGGCGCCCGGGAAGTTCCCCGTTCTGCTGACAGCGTGCTGGTGTTCCCGGGGGCGGCCCGAGCGGGCAGGCTCGGCGCATGAGGCTACTGATGCTGGGCGGTACGGAGTTCGTCGGACGGGCCGTCACCGAGGCCGCGCTGGAGCGGGACTGGCAGGTCACCGTCTTCCACCGCGGCCACCACGCGCCGCCGCCGGGCGTGCGCGTGCTGACGGGCGACCGTACGGGAGGGGAGCAGGGCCTCGCGGCGCTCGCGGGCCACGCGGGCGACTGGGACCTCGTGGTCGACACCTGGAGCGGGGTGCCCACCGCCGTACGGGACTCCGCCCGGCTCCTGGCGGGCCGCGCGGGCCACTACACGTACGTCTCCAGCCGTTCGGTGTACGCCTACCCGGCGCCCGCCGGGCTGGACGAGGACGGACCGCTGGTCGCCGGAGCCTCTCCCGACGAGGACGGCCGGGACGGTGAAGTGCCGTACGACCGGGCCAAGCGCGGCGGGGAGCTGGCGGCCCTCGACGCCTTCGGCGACCGGGCGCTGCTGGCACGGGCGGGGCTGATCATCGGCCCCGGGGAGAACATCGGACGGCTGCCCTGGTGGCTCTCGCGGATCGCCCGTGGCGGCCCGGTGATCGCCCCCGGCCCGCGTACCACGGAGCTCCAGTACGTCGACGCGCGCGACCTGGCGAGCTGGCTCCTGGACGCCGCGACGGCAGGGCTGCACGGCGCGTACAACACGGTCAGCCGCCCCGGCCACACGACCATCGGCGAACTGCTCGACGCCTGTGTCCGGGTCACGGGCTCCGACGCCGAGCTGCGCTGGACGGACCCGGAGACCCTGCTGGCCGCCGGGGTCGAGCCCTGGACCGGACTGCCGATCTGGCTGCCGGAGAAAGAGCTGTACGACACCCTGTTCCGGGGCGGCCACGCCAAGGCCGAGGCCGCGGGGCTGCACTGCCGGCCGGCCGCCGAGACCGTCGCCGACACCTGGGCATGGCTGTGCGAGCGGGGCGGCACCGCACCCCAGCGGCCGGACCGGCCGGCCGTCGGCCTCGATCCCCGGCTGGAGGAGAAGCTGCTGGCTCTCTGAACCCTCCTGCGGGTCGACACCCTCCTATAGGTCGACGCATAGGGGTAAATCCGGCGTGTCATAACAAATGACTAGCATTAAAGATGCATATTGCGCGGCATGGAACAACAGGCGCGCAGGCGCGGCAACGCAATCCGGGCAGCAGTGACAGTGGCGACGGCCGCGGCGATGGTGGGCATGCTGGCCCCGGCCGCCTCCGCTGATCCGTTGCCGGGCGGACTCGGCCCCTGTCTCGGCAGCAGCTGCCCGCCCAGCTGGAGCGACCCCAACAACGGACCGGTCGCTGGTTACGACGAGAACATCAACATCTACGTCGGCGGGGACTACCTGGTCAGGGAGGCCGCCGCCGAGGCCGAGGGGAAGATCGTCACCCTCGGCCGGTTCGACATGGACAAGCGGGAAGAGGCCTCGGACATCTACAACGTCGGTGTCGCGGGCGTCGGTTCGCGGGTACCGCCGCCGGACGGCTCCGACTATCTGACGGTGGGCGGCGACATCACCATCGCGGCCGGCAAGCGCCTCCTCGCCGAGGAGGGTGCGAACTCCGGCCGGGTCGTCCACGCGGGGTCCCTGAGCGGCACGGTCAACCCGCTGACGGCCCCGCGCGAAGACCCGGAGGCCGTCGCCCCGTTCACCGGCCTGCGCCCGGAGCTCACCGAGGCCAGCCGGTGCTACGCGTACGACGGCGACGCGCACCGTGCGACGACCGGCAGCTGGACGAGGACCGGGGACACCTTCACCTTCACGGGCGACGGCACCTCGGCGATCCAGGTCTTCGACGTGGACACGGACCTCGTCTCCTCGATGGGCGGCAACGCCGGGTTCACCTTCAATGGCATCCCCGCCGGGGCGACCGTCCTGGTCAACGTGTACGGGAGCGCCCGCACGGTCGCCACGTTCATGGGGTCCCTGCCCAACGCGGGGCTCCGCGAGCGCCTCCTGTGGAACTTCCCGGACGCGACGGACCTGACGCTGACCGGTCCGGCGCAGTTCCAGGGCAGCGTGCTGGTCGGTCAGCCGGCCAGCACCACCACGCTCTCCATGAGCGGCACCAACGGCCGCTTCTACACGGCGGGTTCGCTCACCCACACCTCGTCGGGCCGCTCGGGCGGCCAGGAGATCCACGCGTACCCGTTCGACGGCGACCTCCCGACCTGCGCCCCGGACCCGACGCCGACGCCGACGGATCCCACTCCGACGCCGACGGACCCGACTCCGACGCCGACCCCCACGGATCCCACTCCGACGCCGACGGACCCCACTCCCACGCCGACGGACCCGACCCCCACCCCCACGGACCCGACCCCGACCCCCACCGAGCCCACACCGACTCCCACCGACACGCCGACGTGGAAGCCGACCCCCTCCCCGTCCGACGGGGGTCAACTGCCCGACACCGGGTCAAGGGGCGGTGAATGGATCATCGGCTCCATCGCGGCAGCGCTGGTGGCCGCCGGTGGAACGGTCCTCGTGGCCACGCGCCGGGCGCGACGCCGCACGTACTAGCCACGCCCGCTAGCGTGGTTCGATGACCGAACTGCTGCTGCACCTCGCCGAAGCACCCCTGTGGGAGGCGGCCCGCGGGAAGGGGACGTACGAGATGTCCACCCGCGACCGCACCCTCCAGGAGGAGGGCTTCATCCACCTCTCCCTGCCCAGCCAACTCCCGGGCGTGGCAAGAATGCTGTACGGGGACAGGCCCGGGAGCGGAGGCGAGGACGGGATGGGGGACCGCGGCCATGACCTGGTGGTCCTGGTCGTCGACCCCGACCGCCTCACCTACCCCGTCCGGTACGAGGCGATGAAGCCCGGCGGCGAGGAGTTCCCGCACCTGTACGGACCGCTCCCGGTGGAAGCGGTCGTGGAGGTGCGGCCCTGGCACGGAGCACACGGAGAGCCCGCAGCACACGGAGAGCCCGCAGCACGACGAGAGGAAGACGAACCCCAGTGATCGGCCCCCTCACCGCAGTGACCGGAGCGAGCGGAGCGGTCGGCGGCCGGGTCGCCGAGCGGCTCGCCCGTACCGGAGTCCCCGTACGCCTCCTCGGCCGCGACCCGGCCCGCCTCCCCGACCTGCCGGGCGCCGACCGCGCGCCCGCCGCCCCCTACGGCGACGGCGAGGCCATGCGCCGGGCCCTGGACGGGGCGCACACCCTGTTCCTGGTCTCCGCCCACGAGAGCCCCGACCGGGTGCGCGAGCACATCACGGCGGTGGACGCGGCCGTGGCGGTGGGCGTGGAGCGGATCGTGTACGTGTCCTTCCAGGGCGCGGCACCCGACGCCACGTTCACCTTCGCCCGCGACCACTGGCACACCGAGGCGCACATCCGCACGGCCGACGTGCGCCACACGTTCCTGCGGGACAACTGGTACCTGGCGGGGCTGCCCGCGATGACCGGGACCGACGGCGTACTGCGCGGTCCGGGCGGCGACGGGCGGGTGGCGGCCGTAGCCCACGAGGACATCGCGGACGCCGCGGCGGCCGTACTGCTGGACGAGTCGGAAACCCACGACGGCCGGGCCTACGACCTCACCGGCCCCGAGGCGTTCACCCTCGCCGAGGCGGCCGAGGAGTTGAGCCGGGTCACCGGGCGTCCCGTCGTCTACGTCCCCGAGACCCGGGAGGAGGCCTACGCGTCGCGGGCCGGGTACGGGGCGCAGGAGTGGGAGGTGGCCGGCTGGGTCACCTCGTACGAGGCGATCGCCAACGGCGAACTGGCCGCCGTCTCGGACGCGGTGCCCACGCTCACCGGCCACCCGGCCAAGAGCTTCACCGAATTCCTCACGGAGAACCCGGACAGCTACCGCCACCTGCTGCCCGGCGGCTGACCGGGAGACCCCGCCTCACCGCCACGGGATGTGGCGCCACGGGCTGCCCTCGCTCTCCGTCAGCAGGCGGTGGGCGAGGACGTTCTTCTCGTAGAACGGCCCGTACTCCTCCTCGTCGAACCGCAGCACCCGCCCCAGCGAGTATCCCGCCGAGAACTCCTCCCAGGAGCGGTGGGCCGACTTGCTCAGCGCCCCGGCGTAGACGATCGCCTGCTCCGCGTCGGCCGGGGCGCAGTAGCGCGCCGACAGCCCCCAGCGCGCCAGGTTCACCGCCCGCCCGTAGTCGTAGGCGACCGTCGTGCGCACCCGGCCGTCCGGCGGCAGCAGCCCGTCCGCGCGGAACCGCGCCTCGTAGCGCATGATCCGGCGTACGAGGTCCTCGATGCCCTTGACCGAGCCCGCGTCGGCCCCGAGGTCCTGGGCGTGGCCGGCGGCGGTCTCCCGCCACAGATCGGCCGGGGGCAGCTCCCCGATCCCCGCCGCCAACTGCTCGCGGGTGCGCAGCACGAAGTCCGGTTCCGGGGGACTGTTACGGGCGTCCAACAGGGCGTCCAGCTGCTTGCGCCACTCCGCGTGGCCGGTGATGCCCCAGGAGTCGCGGAGCAGATCGCGCTCGGTGGTGTACTCCCGGTAGACCGTGCCGACCTCGTTCCACGGCACCGCGTTCCCGATCGCCAGGTGCGCCCCGCAGGCCAGCCCGTACGCCAGCGGCCCGTGCAGCGCACCGTGGCGCAGCGCGAGCAGCCGGTTCTCCGGGAGACGGTCGCTCTCCGCGTACGCCCGCTGCCACAGCGCCCGCTCGGTCGGCGTCGCCGGCAGCAGCAGTTGGCCGGGCGTCCCCACGTTCACCCCCAGGAACATTCCCGCGTCGGGCCAGCCGAACTCGGCCACCCAGCGCAGCGAGACCCTGTGGAAGACCCAGTCCGGATGCCACGCGGGCAGCATGCCCCGGGTGAGCACGGGCCGGCAGACGAACCCCGACGGGTCGTGGTGCGCGCGCCAGGTGATGGTGTCCGGCTTCGCGTCCACCTCGGCGCGCGGGGCCGGGATGTACAGCTCGGCCCCGGCCAGTGCCGCGAGTTGGGCCCGTGCGTCGCTGCGGAGGGTCGCCTCGTGGAGGAGCTGCTCGGTCTCCGACGGCGGGATCCAGGGAGCCGGGGGAGCCGGGTGAGCTGGGGGGTGGTTCGGGGAGATCGGGTTCATGACCACGGGATGTTCCGGTAGGGGCTGGTGGGGTCCTGCGTGAGCATGCGGTGCTCGGCGAGCGACTGCCGGTACGTGGGCTCCGCCGCCTCCGGGCCGTCGTCCTCGGCCCGGTGGACGATGCGGGCCATGAGGTAGCCGAGGGAGAAGTCCGCCCACGAGGAGTAGGCCCCCCGGGCGAGTTCGCCGAGCCGCAGCACGTCCTGCTCGGCCTCGTGCGGATCGCCGAACCGGGCGCCTAGCGCGAGCCGTACGACGTTGACCGCCCGGCCGAGGTCGAAAGCGGCCAGGGTGTCGACGCGGCCGTCCGGGGCGAGCACGCCGTCGGCCCGGAATCTGTCCTCGTACCGGGCGATGTGGTGGAGCGACCGGTCCGCCAGCGCCCGGTCGTGGGCGTCGCGCGCGGTGAAGGCACGGGCCACCGCCTCGGACCACTCCTCACGCGTCGGCGTGCGCCCCAGCCGGGCGGCCAGGGTGTGCCGGGTGCGCAGGACGGCCTCCTGGGCCCGGCCGACCAGCTGGTTCTTCATCAGTGAGGCGAGCCGGTCGCGGTACTCGGCGCGGTGCGGGATGCCCCACGGACTCCGCAGCCGGGCCCGGTCCGTCGCGTAGTCCTCGTAGGCGGCGCCGAGCCGGTTCCAGATCAGGCCGTTGGCGACGGCCAGATGGGCGCCGAGCGCCAGCCCGTGGGCGAGCGGGCCGTGCAGCGGTCCGCCGCTGTCGGTGAGCAGGACACCGTGCTCGGGGCCGCCGGAGCGCTCGACGGCCTTCAGCCAGGCCTTGAGGTGCCTGGGCCGGGCGTCGACCAGCGCCGCGTACGGCGTGCCGTGGTTCACCGCGAGCCGGCGCACGTCGTACGGCCGGCTCCGGGCCAGCTCACCGAGGCTCACCTCACGGAACACCCACTCCGAGTGCCAGGGCGGCAGCATCCCCGGGGTCAGCACCGGGACGCAGGTCCGCCGGGTGGCCTCGTCGCGGATCGTGGGCAGCGGGGCCGTCCAGCCGGGGATGTCCGCGTGCAGCCGGGCGACGAGCACATACAGCCGGGTCCGCGCGAGCACCTCCACCACCGCGTCGCCGCCCCCGCCCGCTACCGCTCCGGCCAGCGCACGCTCGATCTCCGTGGGCGCCGCCGCTCCGCCGCTCTCTGTTCCTGCCCCGTTCCCCGTTGTCACGGAGGCGATCCTACGAAACGGGATCCGGCAACCCTCCGGGGGCGGGTCGGAGGGAGCTTCCGGGGACGGGTCGGAGGATGGCCTGGTGGCGGGTCAGGGATCGGCCCTGCGACGGGTCAGGGATCGGCCCTGCGACGGGTCAGAGGTTGGCCGGGCGCACCAGCCCCGACTCGTACGCGAACACCGCCGCCTGGGTCCGGTCGCGGACGCCCAACTTGACCAGGATCCGGCCCACATGGGTCTTCACCGTCTGCTCCGCGAGGGTCAGCTGCCCGGCGATCTCCGCGTTCGAAAGGCCGGCCGCGATCAGGGACAGCACCTCCGTCTCCCGCTCCGTCAGATCCCCGATCCGCTCCTTCAGCGGGGCGCGCGGGGCACCGGCGGTCCGGGAGAACTCCACGATCAGCCGCTTGGTGATGTTGGGGGAGAGCAGTGCGTCGCCTGCCGCCACCACCCGTACCGCGTTGGCGAGTTCGTCGGCCGACGCGTCCTTAAGCAGGAAGCCGGAGGCGCCCGCGCGCAGCGCCTCGTACACGTACTCGTCGAGATCGAAGGTCGTCAGCACGAGCACCTTCACCTCGGAGCCCTCGCGTGAGGTGATCCGGCGGGTCGCCTCGATGCCGCCCAGCTCCGGCATCCGGATGTCCATCAGGACGACGTCCGGAGTGAGTTCGTCGACCTTGGCGACGGCGTCGAGGCCGTTGACGGCCTGCCCGACGACCTCGATGTCCGGCTCGGCGTTCAACAGGACGGTGAAGCCCTGGCGGACCATCATCTGGTCGTCGGCGATCACTGCGCGGATGGGTGGCGTCATGGGGCGTCCTCGGTCGTGGCGGTGGCCTTGGGAGCGGTGGTGGTGGCGGGGAAAGCAACGGGCAGGATCGCGGTGACTTCCCAACCCCCGTCCGGCATGGGCCCGGTGGCCAGGTCGCCGCCGAGCATCGTGGTGCGCTCGCGCATCCCGAGCAGGCCGTGCCGGACCCCGGGGGAGAGGGGGGACGCGCGGACCGGCGCGGTGTTGGTGACGCGGACGGACAGCCCGCCGGCCCGGTGGCCGATCTCCACCCGGGCGCTCGCCCCGGGAGCGTGCCGCACCACGTTGCTCAGGGCCTCCTGCACTATGCGGTACGCCGAGAGCTCGACGCCCGGCGGCAGGGGGCGCGGCTCGCCGGTGGTGGAGAGGGTGACGTCAAGACCGGCGGAGCGCACGGAGCCGATGAGGCTGCCGAGCCGGTCGAGGCTGGGCTGCGGGGTGTGCCGGGCGCTCTGCGCGGGTGCCTCCTCCGAGCGCAGGACGCCCAGCACCCTGCGGAGTTCGGCGAGGGCCTCCAGGGCGTTCTCGCGGATGCCCGTGAGGTTCTCCTTCAGCTCGTCCGTGGGGTCCTTCACCAGGTGCGGGGCGACCTGCGCCTGGATGGAGATCACCGACATGTGGTGGGCCACCACGTCGTGCAGCTCACGGGCGATCCGGTGGCGCTCCTCCAGCAGGGTGCGCCGGGCCCGCTCGTCGGCGGTCAGCTCGACCTGGACGTCGAGGTCCTTACGGGCGAGCCGCACGCTGCGCAGCGCGGTACCGAGCACCAGCGCGGTGGAGAACACGAGCACCGACGCGACAAGGCTGACCTGAGGCAGGGGCGGTGTGCGCAGGGCCAGGAACAGCGCCAGCGCCATCGAGAGCACCAGCGCGGCCACCGCCCGGCGGGGCCGGACCCGCAGCGCCAGCAGGAAGAGGGCACCGCCCTGCAGCGCCGCCCCGGCGAAGGGGGAGGGGTACAGGACCTCCGGGGTCAGCGGGACGGTGCTGACCAGCGGGTACGGGAGATGCGCGGGAGCGCCGGCCACGGTGACCAGCACCGCCACGACGGCCAGCACGGTCGCCGCCCACCACGACCCCACCGGACGGATCATTCCAGCCACCAGCACCGCGGACTGCGCGACCGCCACCAGCACCGCCGGCCCGCTGACCGCCGCTCCGTGCGGGGAGAGTTCGACGGTACGGATCACCGTGATCCCGACCGCAGTGATCACCAGCAGCACCAGGAACACCGGCCGCCACACCGGGGCGTCGGCTTCTCCCATGCGCGGCACCCGGTCGGCGGGCTCCGACCACAGCTCCTTGCACAGGGCGTGCGGCGCCCGACGCACCGCGGCCCGCAGCCGTACGCCCCTCGGCGCCTTCCCGGCCTCCGACACCTTCACGTCCCCCACCGCCCCCTCGGACTCACCCGCGTTCAGACTAGGCACGACGCACCACCTGCTTCCGCTCGGGGGACGGCCCGGAAGTCGACTCCCGTACGAGGAGGGAGCGGCTGCTCCTCCTCTGCCCGCCCTGTTCGTAGTTCCGGAACGCGGCCCAGCACACCAGCAGGGCCAGGGCGAACACCGGGAGCCAGAGCAGCCGGGCGACCACCCAGCCGACGCCGTCGGGCACGGTGTGCAGACCCGGCAGCGGCTCACCGGCGACCAGCAGCGCGCTCGCCGTGACGACGATCATCGCTGTCTGATGCCAGAGGAAGACGGTCATCGCCGCCAGGTTCACCAGCGCCACCGCCGCCCACGCGGCGGGCCTGCGCAGCGCCCGGCGCAGGGGCCCGAGCAGCAGCAGGGCCGCCCCGCACTGCGCCAGCCCGAAGGCGACGGCGGCGAGGCTCGGCGGGTCCAGGTTGGAGATCCGGCCGCCCGGAACGCCGACCATGGAGGCCGGATAGCCCGCCCACAGCACGAGCGCGACGGCCGCCGCAGCTCCACCGAGCAGCAGAGCCCAGCTGTTCCTCCGGCCGCGCAGCCCGCCCCGTGCGACCAGCGCCCCCAGGCAGTACGGCACCAGCCAGCCCGCGACCACGTTGATCCACCCGAGCTCGCCGGGTCCGCCGAGGCCGAAGCGTACGAGGTCGACGTGGAGCACCACGGCGAGCGGCCACAGCGGGTGGAGCCGCGCCACCAAGGGGGTCAGCGCGGTCAGCGCGGCGAAGACCAGCAGGAACCAGAGCGGCGACCAGACCAGCTTGGCCAGGGCGAGCACGGTGGGTTCGCCGACCCCCGAGGCGAGCATCGCGCCCGCCGCGAGCGTCCACACCACGAGCACCGCCGCCACCGGCCGGAACAGCCGCGCCAGGCGGCCGCCCACCCATTGCCCGTACGGCACGCCCCTCTTGCGCGCGGAGGCCCAGCTCCCGGCCGCCACCATCCCGCCCACCAGGAAGAACACCGCGAGGGTCTGGAACACCCAGGAGACCGGGGTGAGGTGCGGCAGGTACGCCAGCGGGCTCGCCCCGCGTACGGTGCCGCTGTCGGCGACCAGCGCGGTCACCAGCCAGTGGCCGCCCACCACGCCCAGGATGGCCAGGGCCCGCAGGGCATCGACGGCCCGGTCGCGGCCGGGCGGGGTGGCGGCCTCGATCCGCGCGACGACACGACGGGAGGACTCACGCACGTCAGGCATGGGAGGCCTCCAGCGGGGCGCGGCCGGAGACTATCCGGGTCAGGTTGGTCAGGGACCGCGAACCGGGCAGCAGATAGTCGCTGTGGCCACCGTCGCCCGCGTCGAACACCTCGGCCCCGAACCGGTCCGCCACCGGATCGGTCCCGAACCCCACCGTCGCGACGAACGGCACCCGCACCCGGACATGGGGCACCCGGTCGATCCAGTCCCCGCCGCTACGCCCGGCCCACACCCGCGCCCCGGTACGCAGCGAGGCCACATCCCGGGCGCCGGTACCGGGGCTTCCGTACAGCACGATGGCGTCGGCCGCGGTCCCGGACGCGGCCCGGGCACAGATCACCGAACCGTAGGAGTGGCAGAGCAGGGTGACCCGGGCGCCCGGCAGGGTGGCGCTCAGCCCGTCCACCAGAGCCCGCAGCCCCGGCGCGGCCTCGGCGGCCCGCCCCTCGGTCAGCGAGGCCGGGCTGACGGTGGCGGGCGAGCGGTACCCGAGCCAGGCGACGACCGCCCCGCCCTCCCCCAACTCCCGCTGGAGCGCCACCGCCCCGCGCCTCAGCCGCCCGTACGCGTCGAGGCCGATGCCCGCCCCGGGGACCAGCACCGCGACGCGCCGGGCCGAGGACAGCTCCCCGACTACCTCCACGCTCCGGCCCCCGTCGCGCCCGTCGAAGGAGAGGAACTGCCGCCCCGGCGCGGCCATCGCCCGCAGGGAGGCCGCCCGCTTGAGATCCCCGTGCCCGTCCGCGACCCGACCGGCCGCCCGGATGTCCCGCCGGCTGACCGCGTACCGCTCCTCCAGCGCAGCCGGCCCCGCGTCCCGCAGCGGCCCGAGCACGGTCGGCGCGGGGGCGGGCACGGCGGCGGGCCGGGCCGCCCCGGAGACCGGAACGGCCACCGCGAAGGTGACGAGAGCGGCGAGCAGGGTGCGGCGCAGACGGCGTCTGCGCGGGCGGTCCGCCATGGGATGGGGTCCTTCCGTACCGGGGAGCTTTGTCCGTTTCCAGTACAGAAGTTACGGAGAGGGAGGGGTAGTTGACGTCCCGCTGAGGAGTGGATCTTCGGCGTAGCTCCCAGGTATCACGCAGGTACGGGGGTACGGGGGTCGGCGTCAGCTCTGCCCGGCGTGGTTCAGGATCGCGGCGGCGAGCGGGGCATGCACCTCACGGGGCAGCGCGTGCCCCATGCCGGGAATCGCGACGAGCCGGGCGCCATGGACCGCCTGGGCGATGTGGCGGGCGTGGGGCGGCGGGTAGACGGGTTCGGCAGGCGCGGAGACGACCAGGGTGGGGACCCGGGTACGCGCCAGGGCTTCGGTCCGGTCCATGCCGGAGGCGTCGGCCCGGGCGTGCGCGGTACCGGCGTGGTGGTGCCCGGTGTGCGCGATGATCCGGCGCTCCTGCTCGCGGGCATAGGCGGCGTCGAAAGGAATCCGGTCACCACCGAGCACCCGCCAGTGCTCGACCCGCCGCTCCAACTCCGCTTCCGGCCCCCGGTCCTCGACGGGCCGGGCCCACATTTCCAGCAGTCCTGGCGAGACACCGGGAAGCTCCTCGGCCGGCGTCCGGGTCCCGTCCGGATGCTCGTACGGTACGGAGCTGAGCGCACCCGTCCCGATCAGGGTGGCGCTGAGCACCCGCTCGGGCCGGTCCGAGACGATCAGCTGGACCAGCATTCCGCCGAGCGACATGCCCACCAGATGGGCCCGCTCGACCCCCAGGGCGTCCAGCACCCGCACGGCGTCCTCGGCAAGTGCGGTGAGCGGATAGGGCTGTTCGGCGAAGATCCAGGTGGAGCGCCCGGTGTCGCGGTGGTCGTAACGGATCACCCGAAAGCGGGCGGCGAGCAGCTCCACCAGCTCGTCCGGCCACCCGAGCCCGGATGCCTGCGCACCCATGACCAGCAGCAGGGCGGGGGCGTCGGGGGCGCCGCGCTCTGCCACCCAGAGCCGGGCACCGGGCGCGACATCGACGAAGCGGTCCATGGCGAACCTCGCAATGCTTGAGACGAGACGTATCGTTTCGTTGCGTTCTCATGGTACCCCGTCCACCTGCGACCGCCCGAGTGCAGGGTGGCCGCCCGAACGCAAGGCGACCGCCCGAGCGCAGAAAGACCGCACCCGGTCCACCGGAGCCGCCGAATTCGGCGACCCGTGAACCGGGTGCGGTCGGATGGGTGACACGACCGGCCGCGAAGGGCAGGCCGGCCGGTCCCACCGGGGATCAAGCCTTCTTGGTCTCCCAGAAGATCTTGTCGACCTCGGCGATCAGGTCCAGGGCCTTCTGGCCCGTCGCCGGGTCGTTCGAGCCCTTGGCCGCGGAGAGCGCCTTCAGGGTGTCGTTGATCAGCTGGTGCAGCTCCGGGTACTTTTCGAAGTGCGGGGGCTTGAAGTAGTCGCTCCAGAGCACCGAGACGTGGTGCTTCGCGAGCTCGGCGCGCTGTTCCTTGATCAGGACCGCGCGGGTGCGGAAGTCCGCGTCCTCGTTGGCCTGGTACTTCTCCTGGACGGCCTTGACCGACTCGGCCTCGATGCGGGCCTGGGCCGGGTCGTAGACGCCGCAGGGCAGGTCGCAGTGGGCGCTGACCTTCACCTTGGGGGCAAACAGGCGGGAAAGCATGGAGCTGTCCTCCTCGTGATCGTCTTCTCAGGTGGGACATTACTCCGTGGAGCGCCGCTTTCCGTGGCTGCCCCAGGGGCTTAGGTCAAAAGTCCGGGGTGGGAATCGGGTCGTCGGCCGAATGTACGGAGCGGAACGCGGTACGCGGGACGGTGTGCCGGAGGAGGACCGGGAGGTGGCCGAGGTGCCGGAGCTGGGACGGGTGTCCGGAGGCGGGCGGGCCGGGCGGCGGCCGTTGCGGGTGGTGGAGGTGACGGGGCCTTCGATGGTGCCCACGCTCTACCACGGGGACCTGCTGCTGGTGCAGTACGGGGTGCCGGTGCGCCCCGGTGACGTGGTGATCCTGCGTCACCCCTTCCAGCAGGACCTGCTGGTGGTGAAGCGGGCGGTCGAACAGCGGCCGGGCGGCTGGTGGGTGCGGGGCGACAACACGTTCGCGGGCGGGGACAGCACGGATTACGGGGTGGTCCCCGAGGAGCTCGTACTGGCCCGGGTGCGGGCCCGCTACCGGCCCCCGGCCAAGGGCTCCAAGGGTCAGCGGTCGGTGACCGAGGTGCTCGGCTGGGCGGCCTCGGCGCTGAGGCCGGTCCGGTCCGCCTCCACCCGCTTGCGGGCCCGGTAGGCGGCCACGTTGGCCCGGGTCGCGCAGCGGTCCGAGCAGTAGCGCCGGGAACGGTTGGTGGAGGTGTCCAGGTAGGCGTTGCGGCACGGGGCCGCCTCGCACAGGCCGAGCCGGTCCACGCCGTGCGAGGTCAGGTGGAAGGCGAGGCCCATCGCCGCGATGGCCGCGTATCCGGCGGTCGCGTTCGAGGGGTGGTCGGCCAGGTGCATGTGCCAGTCCGGCCTGCCGTCCTCGTCCCGTGCGTCGTGCCCGGAGATCTGCGGGCTCACCGGGAACTCCAGCAGCAGTGAGTTGAGCAGGTCGACCGCGAGCGTCTCGTCGCCGCCGTCGGCCGCCTCGAAGACCGCGCGGAGCCGGGCCCGTACGGAACGGAAGCGGGTCACGTCCGCGTCCGTCGTCCGCCGCGCCGCCTGCTGGTTGGCGCCGAACAGTTCCCGGACCGCTTCGACCGAGGTGAGGGCGTCCTTGTTGCGGGCCGGCTCCTCGGTGTTGACCAGGCGCACGGCGTAGTCCGAGTAATAGGCCAGTTCCACTTGTAGTCCTTACCAGGTCGGTCTAGGGTCTGGGTGTCGGCCAGTGTAATGGGTGGCTGACATCAATGAGTCTTACTTGGAGGTTGGCGTGACGGAGACGGGGACGAGCACCGACTGGCAGTCCTGGCAGGAGAGCTGGGACCGGCAGCAGGAGTGGTACATGCCCGACCGCGAGGAGCGGTTCCGGGTGATGCTGGACATGGTCGAGGCGGTCGTCGGCCCCGCGCCCCGGGTCCTCGACCTCGCGTGCGGTACGGGAAGTATTACGGACCGGCTCCTGAAGCGGTTCCCGGACGCCACGAGCACCGGCGTCGACCTCGACCCCGCTCTCCTGGCGATAGCCCGCGGCACCTTCGAGGGCGACGACCGGGTCACCTTCGTCACCGCCGACCTCAAGGACCCCGACTGGACCACGCGGCTGCCCCACACCTCGTACGACGCCGTCCTCACCGCCACCGCCCTGCACTGGTTCCACAGCGAGCCGCTGGCCGTGCTGTACGGGCAGCTCGGCGGTCTCGTCCGGGACGGCGGGGTCTTCATGAACGCCGACCGCACGATCGACCCCGGCACCCCCCGGATCAACGCCGCCGAACGCGCCCACCGGCACGCCGCCATGGACCGCGCCAAGGCCGCCGGCGCCCTGGACTGGGCCGAGTGGTGGGCCGTCGCCGCCAAGGACCCCGTACTCGCCGGACCCACCGCCGAACGGTTCGCGATCTACGGCGAGCACGCGGACGGCGACATGCCCTCCGCCGACTGGCACGCCCGCACCCTGCTCGCCTCCGGCTTCGGCGAGGCCCGCGCGGTGTGGGCCTCCCCCTCGGACACTCTGGTCCTCGCGGTGAAGTAGCGGCCTGAATCCCGCAACCTCCCGCACCCCCCGACGCACTGAAAGGGTGAGACGGTCCGCAGCCGCGGGCCCGGGGGAAGAGGGGGGCGGTCCATGCGGATCCCGGAGTGGGGCCGGAATGCGGACCGGTGAGGACGCCGCGCTGCACGACTTCGTGGAGGGCAGACGGACCGCGCTGTTCCGCAGCGCCTATCTGCTGTGCGGCGACCGGCACGAGGCCGAGGACCTGGTCCAGAGCGCGCTGGTCAAGGTCGTCCTCGGCGGTCGGCGGCACGGCCGCCTCGACAACATCGAGGCGTACGCCCGCAAGACGCTGGTCAACACCTTCATCGCGAGCCGCCGGAGGTTCTGGCGGCGCGAGCAGGCGTACGCCGAACTGCCCGACCGCCAGATGGCCACGTCCGACACGGACACCGGCCTGGTCGTCAGGGAGGCGCTCGCCCGGCTCACGCCCAAGCAGCGCGCGGTGCTGGTCCTCCGCTACTGGGAGGACCTGAGCGTGGAGGCCACGGCCGAGGCGCTCGGGATGCGGACGAACACGGTCAAGAGCCACGCGGCTCGTGGCCTGGCGGCGCTGCGCGCCGGGATGGCGGAGGAATTGGTATGAACGACGTTCACGAGCTGCTCGACCGCGCCGCCGACGAGGCAGGGGCCCCGGGGTTCTCCACCGATGCGGTGTACGCCAGGGTCGCCCGGATACGCCGGCGCCGCCGGGCCGTCGTCTCGGCGGCGGCGCTCACGGCGGTCGCGGCCGGGGCGTTCACGGTGGCCCGGGCCGGCGGGCCGGCGGACACCGCCCACTCCGCGGTGGCGACGACGCCTCTGCCGACCGGGTCCCAGACGAACTCGGCACCCGGCCCCGCGGGCACCAAGGCGGAGCGGGTTGACGCACTGCTGCCCCCGGACGTGGGAGAGATCGAACAGGTCATGATCCTCGCCCTCACCAAGCAGTTGCCGCCCGAGCAGGTGACCCCCGACTACCTGGGGCCGCTGGACGGTGAGTACGCGTTCCGCAAGAACGGCGGCGTGGGCTATCTCGTCCTCTCCTACGAGGACCGGAAGGCCGTGACGGAGAAGACGGGCCGCCCGGCCGATCCGGACGAGGACCTCTGCACCGAAGTGCCCCCGAGCACCTTCCGTACCCACTGCACCCGTGAGGTGCTCCCCGACGGCCGGGTGCTGACAGTGTGGAACGACGCCATGCAGTTCCGGGGCGGCGGCGACGTCCGCTGGGGACCGGAGCTGACCGGCCGACTCGTCCAGAGGGACGGCTCCCAGCTCCTCGTGCGCTCCAGCACCGGGTTCGAGAGCACCGGCACCCAGGGGCCGCTGCTGGACGCGCCCCCGGTCTCCCGGGAGCAGCTGAGGGAGTTGCTGACCGGTCCGGAGGTGCTGCCCCAGGGCTGACGGGGCCCGCCGGACGCGGGGGTGGGCGGCCCGGGTCCGGACCCGGGCCGGGACGCGGACCCAGGCCCGGACCCGGGCCGGGACGCGGACCCAGGCCCGGACCCGGGCCGGGACGCGGAAGAGGGCGGTACGGACCCCGGGTCCGTACCGCCCTCTCCCTCACAGCCTGTGCAGCGGCTACAGCACCTTCGACAGGAACGACTTCGTCCGGTCATGCTGCGGGTTGGTCAGCACGTCGCGCGGGTGGCCGGACTCGACCACCACACCGTCGTCCATGAAGACCAGCGCGTCACCGACCTCGCGGGCGAAGCCCATCTCGTGGGTGACGACGATCATCGTCATGCCGTCCTCGGCCAGACCGCGCATGACGTCCAGGACATCGCCCACCAGCTCCGGGTCGAGCGCGGAGGTCGGCTCGTCGAAGAGCATCAGCTTCGGCTCCATCGCCAGCGCACGGGCGATGGCGACGCGCTGCTGCTGGCCGCCGGAGAGCTGGGTGGGGTAGTTCTTCGCCTTGTCGGCGAGGCCCACCCGGTCCAGCAGCTTCTCGGCGCGGGCCCGGGCCACGGCCTTGGCCTCGCCCTTGACCTGGATCGGCGCCTCCATGACGTTCTCCAGCGCCGTCATGTGCGGGAACAGGTTGAAGCGCTGGAAGACCATGCCGATGTCCCGGCGCTGGAGGGCGACCTCGCTGTCCTTGAGCTCGTAGAGCTTGTCGCCCTTCTGCCGGTAGCCGACCAGCTGGCCGTCGACCGAGAGCCGGCCGGCGTTGATCTGCTCCAGGTGGTTGATGCACCGCAGGAACGTCGACTTGCCGGAGCCGGACGGGCCGATCAGGCAGAACACCTCACGCGGGGCGACCTCCAGGTCGATGCCCTTGAGGATGTGGGCGGCGCCGAAGGACTTGTGGACGCCCTCGGCCTTCACCATGGGGGTGGTCATGCGGAGACACCTCCGGAGGGCCGGTTGCTGAACGAGGCGAGGTTCACCTTGATGCGCTGCAGCGGCGTGAGCGGCAGCGAGCGCAGCGAACCACGGGCGTAACGGCGCTCCAGGTAGTACTGGCCGACGCTGAACACGCTGGTCATCACGATGTACCAGATGGACGCGACGAAGAGCATCTCCATCACCGCGTACGACGTGGAGCCGATCTGCGAGGTGGAGCGGAGCAGCTCGTTGTAGGTGACCGCGTAGACCAGCGAGGAGGTCTTCAGCATGTTGATGAACTCGTTGCCGGTCGGCGGGATGATCACCCGCAGCGCCTGCGGCAGGACCACGCGGCGCATGGTCTTGCCCTGGGTCATGCCCAGCGCGTGCGACGCCTCGGTCTGGCCCTCGTCGACCGACTGGATGCCGGCACGGCAGATCTCCGCCATGTAGGCGGCCTCGTTCAGGGCGAGCCCCAGCAGGGCGCACATGAACGGGGTCATGACGTCCGTCATCTCGTCCTTGTAGATGAACGGGATGTTCAGGACCGGGAAGATCAGCGCCAGGTTGAACCAGAGCAGCAGCTGGACGTAGACCGGGGTGCCCCGGAAGAACCAGATGTACAGCCAGGCCACCCAGCTGGTGACGGGGTTCTTCGAGAGCCGCATCACGGCCAGGACGACACCGAGGATCACGCCGAGCACCATGGCGAGGACGCTGATCAGCAGGGTGCGGCCCGCTCCGGCGACGACGTTGCTGTCGAACAGCTTGTCGCCCACGGCCTGCCACTGGATGTTGCCCTGCGAGAAGGCGTACACGAGGGCGACGAGGAGGCCGATGACCACGATGCCGCTGATCCAGCGGCCGACGTGGCGGACCGGGATGGCCTTGATGTTCTCCGGGGCCGTGGTGGCGGCCTTGGAGACGGACACCTGGCCGGCCGGTGAGCCGGGGGGTGTCTTGTCGAACTTGTCAGTCATCGTGACTGCCCTTCAGTGGAGCGTCCGGTCACTTGCCGCCGTTGACGGCGGCCTTGTCGATCGCTCCCGTGCCGGCGCCCCACTTGTCGAGCACCTTCTTGTACGAACCGTCGGCGATGATCGCGTCGACGGCCTCCTTCAGGGCGTCCCGCAGCGCGGTGTTGTCCTTCTTGACGGCGATACCGAACGGGCCGGCGTCGATCTGCTCGCCGACGACCTCGAAGGCGTTGCCGCCGTCGGCCTTGCGGGCCAGGTCGACCGCGACCGGGTAGTCGTTGACACCGGCGACCGCACCGCCGGACTTGACCCGGGTCTGGGCCTCGGTGTCGTTCTCGAACGACTCGATCTTGACAGCCTTCTTGCCGCCGTCCGTACACGCCTTGGACTGCTTCTTGAGGGCTTCCTCGTAGGTGGTGCCGCGCTGGACGGCGGCGGTCTTCCCGCAGAGGTCCTCGATGGACTTGATGTTCTGCGGGTTGCCCTTCTTCGTGTACACGGCGGTGCCGGCGAGGAAGTAGTCGACGAAGTCGACGCCCTCGCCCAGCTTCTTGCCGGAGTCGTCCAGGCCCTCCTGGCGCTGCTTGTTGTCCGTGATGGACGACATGGCGATGTCGTGGCGGCCGGAGTTCAGGGCGGTGATCAGCCCGTCGAAGGAGCCGGAGGTGAACTCGAACTTCACACCCAGCTGCTTGCCGAGGGCCTCGGCGATGTCGGGGTCGACGCCCACGATCTTGCCGTTCTCGACGGACTCCATCGGGGCGTACTCGGCGTTCGTGCCGACCTTGATGACACCCGACTTCTGGTACTTCTCCGGCAGCTTGGAGAAGAGCGGGGCCCCGGCCTTGGTGGCCGTGCCGTCGCCGCCCTCCGAGGAGGCGCTCTCGGTCTGGTCGCCGCAGGCGGTGAGCAGCAGGGTGCCGGCGACCGCGATGGCGCCGACCGCCGCAATCCGGGACTTCGCGGTCTTACGACGCATGATGCTTGCGGTCATGTCGGGATCCTCCGGCAGGTGAGGGTGAGGGTGCTTTCGGGCGGCTTGGCACGCACCTTCGAGTGTCGCCACCTTGTGTGATGACGGCATCCTGCCATTTGGACTGGCCCATTCAGGGGCCCAGTCATGTCAAAATCGGATAACGGGTGACCCCCGAACTCGCGTGGCCGGTACCTGGGGACCGGACCATCTCCCGCGAACGCTTCTCGACGCCGGAGAATCTCCGGTGCGTCTCTCCTGCTGGGCGCATTTGTGCTGGTTTGCCGACTTGTCCAGATATTCGACTATGAGTCACGTCACCGCATCGGAATGGACTCGTGCGGGACAGGGTTGGTCCGGTAAGAAAGACGTTTACACCCCTCATCCGGGGCTCAGGGCGCGTGTGCGGCGCGCCCGCGCGTATGTACCTCTCCCTGCCGGGGCGGGCCAACCGCCTGGTGCAGGGCACATACGCGGTGCCCGCCCACCCCTCCTCAACCAGGAGTGGCCACCCTCAAACGATGAAGACTTAAGGGGTCAACACCATGGCAGCGGAGATCGTCAATCCTCGCAGCGACAGCACTACCGACAGTGGCATCCAGCGCACGAGCGCAGCGGACACCGGGGCCGACGAGCCCTTCGATCCGGCCTTCGCCCTCCACCGGGGAGGGAAGATGGCCGTGCAGTCCACCGTCCCGATCCGGGACAAGGACGACCTTTCCCTGGCCTACACGCCCGGCGTGGCCAAAGTGTGCAGCGCCATCGCCGCCAACCCCGAGCTCGTCCACGACTACACCTGGAAGTCCCAGGTCGTGGCCGTCGTGACGGACGGCACCGCCGTGCTCGGCCTCGGTGACATCGGACCCGAGGCCTCCCTCCCCGTGATGGAGGGCAAGGCCATCCTCTTCAAGCAGTTCGGCGGCGTCGACGCGGTGCCGATCGCGCTCGCGACCACCGACACCGACGAGATCGTCGAGACCGTCGTCCGGCTCGCCCCCTCCTTCGGCGGCGTGAACCTGGAGGACATCTCGGCGCCCCGGTGCTTCGAGATCGAGCGCAAGCTCCAGGAGCGCCTCGACATCCCGGTCTTCCACGACGACCAGCACGGCACCGCCGTCGTCACCCTCGCCGCCCTGCGCAACGCCGCCAAGCTCTCCGGGCGGACGCTCGGTGACCTGCGCGGTGTCATCTCCGGCGCGGGTGCGGCGGGCGTGGCGATCGCCAAGTTCCTGCTGGAGGCCGGCATCGGCGATGTCGCGGTGGCCGACCGCAAGGGCATCGTGAGCCGGGACCGGGACGACCTGACCGACGTCAAGCGCGAACTGGCCGAGCTCACCAACCGGGCCGGGATCTCCGGTTCGCTGGAGAAGGCGCTCGCCGGTGCGGACGTCTTCATCGGGGTCTCCGGCGGTACGGTGCCGGAGGCTGCGGTGGCGTCGATGGCGCCCGGTGCGTACGTCTTCGCGATGGCCAACCCGAACCCGGAGGTCCACCCCGAGGTCGCGCACAAGTACGCGGCCGTGGTGGCGACCGGGCGGTCCGACTTCCCGAACCAGATCAACAACGTGCTGGCGTTCCCGGGGATCTTCGCGGGAGCGCTTCAGGTGCGGGCCTCGCGGATCACGGAGGGCATGAAGATCGCCGCGGCGAACGCGCTGGCCGACGTGGTCGGCGATGAGCTGGCGGCGGATTACGTGATCCCGTCGCCGTTCGACGAGCGGGTCGCTCCCGCCGTCACCGCGGCGGTGGCCGCGGCCGCGCGGGCCGAGGGTGTGGCTCGGCGCTGACATTGCGCTGAGCGGTTGTGCGGTGGGCGGGGCCTGATGGTTGGGGCCCCGCCCATTTTCAGCCCTCCGGTGGTTGAGGGGCGGGGTCCGGGGCGGCGCCCCGGGGGGGGGGGGGGGGGGGGGGGGGGGGGGGCGCCGCGGCCCCCCCGGGGGGGGGGGGGGGGGGGGGGCGGGGGGGGGGGGGCGGGGCCTGATGGTTGGGGCCCCGCCCATTTTCAGCCCTCCGGTGGTTGAGGGGCGGGGTCCGGGGCGGCGCCCCGGGGCTCCGCCCCCAGACCCCCGCTCCTCAATCGCCGGAGGGGCCCCCCCCCCCCCCCCCCCCCCCGCCCCCCCCCCCCCCCCCCCCCCCCCCCCCCCCCGCCGGGGGGGGGGGGGGGGGGGGGGGGGGGGGGGGCCCCCCCCCCCGGGGCTCCGCCCCCAGACCCCCGCTCCTCAATCGCCGGAGGGGCTTGAATTCGGTCCGCGCTCCTCAAACGCCGGAGGGGCTTGATCTGCAGGGTGCTTGGTGTGCGTCACACGCGTAGGCGGTTACGTCGTCGGCCCGCCCGGCCTATCGTCTAGCCATGTTCGCCGCCTACGCAGCCCGCATCGACCCCGACCAGCCCCTCAACGGCCTTGAGCTGGGCGAACGCCCGGTGCCTCAGGCGCGTTCCGGATGGAGCACCATCACCGTCCGGGCCGCCTCCCTCAACCACCACGACCTCTGGTCGCTGCGGGGCGTGGGCCTCGCGGAGGACCGGCTTCCGATGATCCTCGGCTGCGACGCCGCCGGCATCGACGAGGGCGGCAACGAGGTCGTCCTGCACTCCGTGATCGGGCAGTCCGGGCACGGGGTCGGGCCGAAGGAGCCGCGCTCCATCCTCACCGAGCGCTACCAGGGCACCTTCGCCGAGCAGGTCGCCGTCCCCACCTGGAACGTGCTGCCCAAGCCGAAGGAGCTCTCCTTCGAGGAGGCCGCCTGCCTGCCGACCGCCTGGCTCACCGCGTACCGGATGCTCTTCACCAACGCCGGGGTGCGGCCGGGCGATTCGGTGCTCGTCCAGGGCGCGGGCGGCGGGGTCGCCACCGCCGCGATCGTGCTCGGGAAGGCCGCCGGGCTCCGGGTCTTCGCCACCAGCCGCGACGAGACCCGGCGCAAGCGGGCCGTCGAGCTCGGCGCGCTGGAGGCGTACGAGCCCGGGGCGCGGCTCCCACAGCGGGTGGACGCCGTCATCGAGACGGTCGGGGCCGCCACCTGGTCCCATTCCGTTAAGTCGCTGCGCCCCGGCGGCACACTCGTCATCTCGGGCGCCACCAGCGGCGACCGGCCCTCGCACGCGGAGCTCACCCGGATCTTCTTCCTGGAGCTGAAGGTCGTCGGCTCGACCATGGGGACCAAGGACGAGCTGGAGGACCTGCTCGCGTTCTGCGCCACGACCGGGGTGCGCCCGGTCATCGACGAGGTGCTGCCGCTGGACCGGGCCCGCGAGGGGTTCCAGCGGCTGGCCGACGGGGAGCAGTTCGGGAAGATCGTCCTCCGGCCGACAGAATAGTCCCACGGAACTCGTCGCCGCCCCATACTTGAACAAGTGTCAGCTTTGCTGATGGGATGCCGCCCATGCGAATGGGCAGAGAACTCATAGCAGTTGTCATCGCGTCCGTGCTGGCGGCGGGAGCCCTCGCTCCCGCCGCCTCCGCGCGCCCGGCATCCACCCAGGCCCCCGCCCCGACGACGTACGAACGTTCCATCCCGCCCCTCACCGACGACCGGGGCCGCACCCTCACCCTGCGCGGCTGGAACGTCGAGGACAAGGCGAACCGGGGCGAGGCCGCGCTGAGCGCCATCACCGAACGCCACTTCCGCGACCTGCGGGCAGGCGGCTTCAACTTCGCCCGGCTGCTGGTCTTCTGGGACGACCTGGAGCCCCGGCGCGGCCAGTACAACGAACGCTACCTCCTGAAGATCGAACGCATCCTGGGCTGGGCGCACAAGCACCGCATCCACGTCCTCATCGACGCCCACCAGGACGTCTTCGGGCCCGCGTTCGGCCACCGGGGCATCCCCGCCTGGGCCACCAGGACCGACGGGCTGCCGTTCACCCCCAACCCCGACGACTGGTTCTCCGAGTACTTCGAGCCCGCCGTCCAACGGGCCTTCACCCACCTCTACGAGGACCCCGACCTGCAGCGCGCCCAGGCCGCCATGTGGCAGGTCCTGGCGGAACGCTTCCGCGGCCACCCGGCCGTGATCGGCTACGACCTGATCAACGAGCCGATGGGGGAGCTGCGCGAGGGCGAGGACCTGCCGGCCGCCGCCCGCCGGATCGAGGCCCAGCACCTCACCCCGATGTACAACCGCCTGGCCCGCGCGATCCGGGTGAAGGACCGTGACACCTGGCTCTTCGTCGAACCGACCCCCATCGTCGGCGAGGGCGTGCCCACCGGCCTCGGCCGGATCGAGGACAGCCGCACGGTGTACGCGCCGCACTTCTACAACACCGCCATGGAGGCGGGCGCGGACTACGACCCCTCGGCAGGCTGGATCGAGGCGTACGAGGCCGCTGTCACCGCCTACCCGGCCCGGTACCGGATGCCCGTGGTCGTCGGCGAGTGGGGGCCGCTGAACAACGCCCTGCCGAACATGGGCCGCTTCTACCGCGAGGCCGTCGCCTCCCTGAACCGCTACAGCTCCGGCTGGGCCGGGTACGTCTGGTGCTATGGCGGCGGCTACTGCGCGGTCGACGAGCGCGGCCGCTTCCGTACGAACAAGGAGCGGACGGCGACCCCGTACGCCCCCGCCGTCGCGGGCGCGGTCCGCTCCGACACGTACGACGCGGAGAGGCGCTCCTACCGCCTCGCCTACCGTGCGGCTCCCCGCCCCGCCGTCACGGAGCTGTCCCTCCCGCCCTCCACCCGGGGCTGGCGCGTCCTGGTCACCGGCCCCGCCCGCGTCCTCGGCAGTGCAGCGCACGGGGGCCGGCTGACCGTTCTGGCGTGGCCCGGGGCGGAGGTGGTGGTGACGGTGCGGGAGGCTGGTTCCCATGGATGAACTGACCACTCCTGAAGGGTTCCTGCTGCGCGGTTGGCTCCCCTCCGACGCCTCGGCCGTACTCCGCGCCTTCGCCCCGCCCGAGATGGACCGCCAGACGGACCGGCCCGTCGACGACCGGGCCGGAGCGCTGGCCTGGATCGCGGACCGTACGCGGGAGAGGGGGGCCCGTACGGGCTACTCCTGGGCCGTCGTGGGGGAGAAGGGCGATCCGCTCGGCTGCGTGGCGGTCGACGCCGTCAACCGGATCCATGACACGGGCTGGATCTCCTACTGGACCACCGAGACGGCGCGCGGCCGGGGTGTCGCCACCGCCGGAGTACGGGCGCTGGCGCGGTGGGCCTTCGGCGAGGTCGGCCTCTACCGGCTCGAGGTGGGGCACCGCACCGACAACCCCGCCTCCTGCCGGGTCGCCGAACGGTCCGGGTTCGCGCTCGAAGGGATCGAGCGGGGGAGGCTGCGCTACGGCGATGTCCGGTACGACCTCGAACGGCACGCCCGTCTGGCCGACGACGATGTCAACTTTGATTGACGTGCGGGTGGTGTCAATGTAGGTTGACGTCATGACCGAAGCAACGGATCTGGCCGCACGCGCCGGTGACCGCGACCCGCGCGTCGGGCTGCGGGCGGTGGCAGCGCTGCGGCGGCTGCTGGAGCAGCTCGAAGCCGTACAGGTACGCAGTGCCCGCGTCCAGGGCTGGTCGTGGCAGGAGATCGCCGCCGAGCTGGGTGTCAGCCGGCAGGCTGTGCACAAGAAGTACGGGAGGCGCTGATGTTCGAACGGTTCACCCAAGGGGCCCGCGCGACCGTAAAGGGTGCCGCGGGGCACGCGGAGCGCGTCGGGGCCGGGTCGGTCACCGAGGAGCATCTGCTGCTCGCGCTGCTGGAACAGGAGGGCAGCCGGGCCTCCTTCGCCGTCGCCGCCCTCGGGCTGCACGGCCGCCGGGCCTCCCTGGAGGCGTCCTTCGCCGAGGCCCGCCGCCGGGGCGGGCTCACGAAGGCCGACACCGACGCCCTCGCGGGGATCGGGATCGACGTCGGCGCCATCGTGGACCGGGTCGAAGGGGCCCACGGTGAGGGCGCCCTCGCAGCCGGCCGCAGCGGCCGCCGGTGGTGGTCGGGGCACCGTCCCTTCACCCCGGGGGCGAAGAGCATCCTGGAGAAGTCGCTGCGGGTCGCCCTGGGGCGCGGCGACCGCTTCATCGGCGAGGAGCACCTGCTCCTGGCCCTCACCGCGGCCCACGGGGTCGTCGCCGACGTCCTCGCCGAGCACGGGGCCACGTACGCGACCGTGCACCGCGCGCTGTACGGGCCCGAGGCCGACGGCCGGGGTCACGCCAAGGCGGGGTGAGGGCGGGGCGGAAGTGAGGGGCGGGTGCCTGGTGGGCTGCGACCAGGCACCCGCCCGTCGCAGCCGACAAAGCACCCGCCCCCGCCGCAGCCCACCCGGGCTCAGCCCTTCTTGTAGCCCTTGCCCTCGCCCTCACCCTCGCCCTCGCCCACGTTCTCGCCCTCGTCCTCCACCGTCAGCAGCGCCTCGATCCGCGCCGCCGCCGCGCCCAGGTGGCGGCGGGCCTCGGCCAGCTGGGCGCCCGTCACCCCGTGGTCGCGGGCCGCGTCCCGTACGGTGTCGCGGAACCGGTCCAGGAGGCGGTCCAGGTCGCGCGCCGGGTCGTCCGTGACCGGGACGTCCTGGCCCCAGTCGGAGGCGCCCTCGGGCGCGGGGGCGGCCTCGGCCGCCTCGGAGTCGAACCCGTCCGGCCTGCCGAACGAGGACCAGCCGCCCGCGCGGGCGAACCCGCCGAGCTGGCCGGTGATCTCGGCCAGACCCTCCCGTACGCCGGAGGGCCAGTCGCCCCGCGCGAAGTGCTCCTGCACCTGGCGGGCCGCGTCCCGCATCTGCTCGCGCGCCCTGTCCTGGGCCTCCTTGGCCTGGCGGCGGGCCTGCTGGGCCTCCTCGCGGGCGCGGCGGGACTCGTCCTTCGCCCGGCGCGCCTGCTCCTTCCACTCCTGCTTGGCCCGGCTCAGCTCCTCCTTGGCCGTGCGCCACGCCTCGCTGTCGCCGAAGTCGCCCAGGTTGCCGAAGTCGGAGAAGTCCCCGAAGGGGGAGGACTGCTTGTCCTTGGTGCCGCCGGCCCCTGCGCCCTGCCGGGACTCGGATGCGGCGGCCCGCATGTCGTTGCGGAGCCGGCCCGCCGCGCCGCGCACGTCGTCGCGTATCTCGGCGGCCAGCTCGGAGAGGGAGTCGCGGATCTCCAGTTCCAGATCGGCCAGTTCACCGCTGCGGCCCGCCAGCTCGGCGCGCCCGGCGTCGGTGATCGAGTAGACCTTGCGGCCGCCCTCGGTGGCGTGGGTGACCAGGCCCTCGGCCTCCAGCTTGGCCAGCCGGGGGTAGACGGTGCCCGCGGAAGGGGCGTACAGGCCCTGGAAGCGCTCCTCCAGCAGCCGGATCACCTCGTAGCCGTGGCGAGGTGCCTCGTCCAGGAGCTTGAGCAGATACAGGCGCAGACGGCCGTGGGCGAATACGGGGGGCATGTCAGAGAACCTCTCCGGTCGGCTCGGTACCGTACGCGTCGTCCTCGGCGGGGGGCCTGCGCAGGAGGGCGATCGAACCGGAAACGGTCGTCGCCTTGAGGGTCCCCGTTCCGGCGCCGAGTGTGCCGGTGATCTTCTTCGCGCCCCACTGCCCGCCGACCCGCAGGTCCTCGAAGGCGTTGGAGACGCTCCCGCTCGCGGTGTTCGCCTCGACCCTGGCGTCCGCCGGGTGCGGCAGCCGGATCGCGATCTCGCCGGAGACCGTGGTCAGCCGGATGTCGGTGGGCTTCCCCGAGGGGTCGAGGTCCAGCACCATGTCCCCGCTGACCGACTCGGCCCGGACCGAGGCCCCCGCCCCGTCGACCACCGTCAGGTCCCCGGCCACGGAGTGGTAGCGCAGGTCCCCGGTGACGTGCTGGGCTTCAAGGCTGCCCGAGACGGACTCCCCGCGGACCGCGCCGGTCAGCCCGACGAGGGTGATGTCCCCGGTGACGCCGCGTACGTCGGTGCGGCCGCCGATCCCGGAGACCACGGCCCCGGCGCCGACCACGCCGACCTCCACCGAGGCGGCGGCGGGCACGACGACCGAGACCACCGCGCTGCGGCGGCGCCCCTTGGGGTCGAGCCAGCGCAGGAAGTCCTGCCAGGGGAGGTCCTCGTACGCCACGGTCAGGCGGCCGTCCTCGTGGGTGACCTGGAGCGGCGGCCCCTCGATGGAGGAGACCTCCAGCCGGGCGCCCGGCTCGTCGGTCCCGACCACGTTGACCGTGCCGCCCACGATGCGTACGTGGAGCGCGGTCACCGCGTCGTCGAAGGTGAGCTTCTGCGGTTCGGCTACGGTCCGCTTCGACACAGCCATGGACAGGACCTCCCGGAAAGGATTTCGACGCAACATATCGCGTCTCGTAGAGAACACGATATATCGCGGATGGGGGAAGTCAAGCGTCATCCGTGAGCGCCTAGGGCAGGCAAAGAGCATCAGAGTTGGGCAAATTGCCCTAGCGTGTGGCACATGAACGCGACATCCACGGGGGCGCTCCTGCTGTGCCGCGCCGACCCCGAGACCGTACGGCCGCTCGCCCACCTGCTGCGGGAGCAGATGCTGCTGACGCGGGCCGGCGGGGAGTGGAGCGTCCTCGTGCCGGAGGGGAAGCCCTGGCGGGACGCCGGTTCCGGTGGCGGCGACCCCGAGCCGGTCGACCGGGTCCTCGGCGGCTGGGCCACCGCCCTGGCCGTCGGCTCCACCTGGCCGGTGATCGCCCTGTGGTGGGACGGGGACCGGGCCGGCTACACCCTCGCCGCCGGATTCCGCCGCACCGTCGGCTACATCTGGCTGGCCGACGGCACCCCGGTGGGCGAGGACGAGGCGATGCGCACCTTCGCGGCCCGCCTCGGCCTCGATCCCGTACTGGACCTCCAGGCCCTGGAGGAACTGACCCGCCCCGACCCCGACGCGGACGCCGAGGCCCGGCTGCGCGGACTGCTCGCGGTCCTGACCCGTACGGGACTCACCCTGCCGCCGGGGCTCGGCCCGGGCGAGAGCGCCGACCGGCTGCGCAGCGTCGCCGGGGTGCAGCGCGGGGCGGAGCGCATCGAGTGGGCGGGGTGGCGCGATGCCGTACGGGTCGAACTCGACGCCGTCGAGGCCGGCAGCCTCGGTCCCTGGGTGCGCGGCCCTCGGGCCCGGGCCATCGCCGCCGCCCAGCTCGCGGCCGGGTTCCCGCTCCTGCTGTGGGGCGTCCGCCGCCGCAGCGGGGGGTGGGCGGCCGCCGGAGCCGTCCTCCTCGCGCAGGGTGCGCTGGGGCTCGCCTACCACCGGGCCAGGGCGGGCGCGGAGGCCGGACGGGCGTGAGGCGGCGGGTTACGCGTCCTCGTCGTCCTCGTCGTCCAGCCGGGCCAGCCAGGTCGCGAGGCGCTCGACCGGCACCTCGAAGTCGGGGTTGAGATCGACGAACGTACGCAGCTGCTCGGCGAGCCACTCGAAGGTGACCTCCTCCTCGCCGCGCCGCTTCTCCAGTTCCTCGATGCCACGGTCCGTGAAGTACATGCGAAAAGAATAGCGATGCCCCGAGGTGGCCCGAACGCCGGAGACCCGGCCCCGCGACGAGCGCGGAACCGGGTCCCCGGGACGTACAGCCGTGCGGTCCTCAGGCCTCGAAGACCTCTTCGACCAGCTGCGCCTGCTCCGCCTGGTGACGCTTGGCCGAGCCGACCGCCGGGGACGAGCCGTGCGGCCGCGAGATGCGGCGCAGGCGCTCGCCGTGCGGCACGTCCGCGCCGACGGCCAGGTCCAGGTGGTCGATCAGGTTGAGCGCGATGAACGGCCACGCACCCTGGTTGGCCGGCTCCTCCTGGGCCCAGAGGTACTTCTCGGCGTTCGGGTACTTGGCGATCTCGGCCTGGATCTCCGCACCCGGCAGCGGGTACAGGCGCTCCAGCCGGATGATCGCGGTCTCCGTGTCGCCGCGCTTCTCCCGCTCGGCGTCCAGGTCGTAGTAGAGCTTGCCCGCGCAGAAGACGACCTTGCGGACCTCCTCCGCCTTGACCGACGCGTCGCCGATCACCGGACGGAAACCGCCGGTGGTGAACTCCTCGATCTTCGACGCCGCGGCCTTCAGACGCAGCATCGACTTCGGGGTGAAGACGATGAGCGGCTTGTGGTGCGGGTTGTGCACCTGCCAGCGCAGCAGGTGGAAGTAGTTCGAGGGCAGGGTCGGCATCGCGACCGTCATGTTGTCCTGCGCGCACATCTGGAGGAAGCGCTCGGGACGCGCGGACGAGTGGTCCGGGCCCTGGCCCTCGTAACCGTGCGGCAGGAGCAGCGTGACGCCGGAGGTCTGGCCCCACTTCTGCTCGGCCGAGGAGATGAACTCGTCCACGACGGTCTGCGCGCCGTTGACGAAGTCACCGAACTGGGCCTCCCAGATGACCAGCGACTCCGGACGAGCCAGCGAGTAGCCGTACTCGAAGCCCATCGCCGCGTACTCGCTGAGCAGCGAGTCGTAGACGTTGTAACGGGCCTGCTCCTCGGTGAGGTACAGCAGCGGGGTGTAGTCCTCGCCGGTGACCTGGTCCACCAGCACCGCGTGGCGCTGGCCGAACGTGCCGCGGCGGGTGTCCTGGCCGGCGAGCCGGACCGGGGTGCCCTCCATCAGCAGCGAACCGATGGCCAGGGTCTCGCCCATGCCCCAGTCGATCGTGCCGTTATCCACCGAGGCCGCACGACGCTGCATCTGCGGCATCAGACGGGGGTGGACGGTGATCGACTCGGGGATGTTGACCTGGGACTCGGCGATCCGCTTCACGACCTCGGCGGAGACCGCGGTCTCCACGGCGACCGGGAACGCGGCCTGCGGCTCCGGGATGTGCGGGGCGGCCGGCTGCGAGGTGGCCTCGCGGACCTCGGCGAACACCTTCTCCAGCTGACCCTGGAAGTCCTGGAGCGCCTGCTCCGCCTCTTCCAGGGTGATGTCGCCGCGACCGATGAGGGACTCGGTGTAGAGCTTGCGCACCGAGCGCTTCTTGTCGATCAGGGTGTACATCTGCGGGTTGGTGAACTCCGGGTTGTCGCCCTCGTTGTGACCGCGGCGGCGGTAGCAGATGAGGTCGATCACGACGTCCTTGTTGAACGCCTGCCGGAACTCGAAGGCGAGCCGAGCGACCCGGACCACGGCCTCCGGGTCGTCACCGTTGACGTGGATGATCGGCGCCTCGATCATGCGCGCCACGTCGGTGGCGTACATCGAGGAGCGCGAGGACTCCGGGGCGGCGGTGAAGCCGACCTGGTTGTTGATCACCACGTGCACGGTGCCGCCGGTGCGGTAGCCGCGCAGCTGCGACATGTTGAGCGTCTCGGCGACGACGCCCTGGCCCGCGAAGGCCGCGTCGCCGTGGAGCGCGACGGGCAGGACCGTGAAGTCCGTGCCGCCCTTGTTGATGATGTCCTGCTTGGCGCGGGCGATGCCCTCCAGGACCGGGTCGACCGCCTCCAGGTGCGAGGGGTTGGCGGCCAGCGAGACCTTGATCTGCTCGCCGTCCAGACCGGTGAAGGTGCCCTCGGCGCCCAGGTGGTACTTGACGTCGCCGGAACCGTGCATCGAGCGCGGGTCGAGGTTGCCCTCGAACTCCCGGAAGATCTGCGCGTACGACTTGCCGACGATGTTCGCGAGCACGTTCAGACGGCCGCGGTGGGCCATCCCGATGACGACCTCGTCGAGGCGGGCCTCGGCGGCGGAGTCGATGACCGCGTCGAGCAGCGGGATGACGGACTCGCCGCCCTCCAGCGAGAACCGCTTCTGACCGACGTACTTCGTCTGCAGGAACGTCTCGAACGCCTCGGCCGCGTTCAGCCGGCGCAGGATGCGCAGCTGCTCCTCGCGCTCGGGCTGCTGGGCGCGGGGCCGCTCCACCCGGTCCTGGAGCCACTTGCGCTGCTTCGGGTCCTGGATGTGCATGAACTCGATGCCGGTGGTGCGGCAGTACGACTCACGGAGCACACCGAGGATGTCACGGAGCTTCATCATCGACTTGCCGGCGAACCCGCCGACCGCGAAGTCCCGCTCCAGGTCCCACAGGGTGAGGCCGTGCTCGGTGATGTCGAGGTCGGGGTGCTTGCGCTGGCGGTACTCCAGCGGGTCGGTGTCGGCCATGACGTGGCCGCGGACCCGGTAGGAGTGGATCAGCTCGAAGACCCGCGCGGCCTTCGTCACGTCGTTGTCGTGCGACGCGTCGATGTCCGTGAGCCAGCGGACCGGCTCGTACGGGATGCGCAGGGCCTTGAAGATCTCGTCGTAGAAATCGTTCTGGCCGAGCAGCAGCTGGCTGAGGACCCGCAGGAACTCGCCGGAGGCCGCGCCCTGGATGACCCGGTGGTCGTAGGTCGACGTGAGCGTCATGACCTTCGAGATACCGAGCTTGTTGAGGGTGTCCTGCGAGGTGCCCTGGAACTCCGCCGGGTAGTCCATCGCGCCGACGCCCATGATGAGGCCCTGTCCGGGCATCAGGCGGGGCACCGAGTGGACGGTGCCGATCCCGCCGGGGTTGGTCAGCGAGGCGGTGACGCCGGAGAAGTCGTCCATGCCGAGCTTGCCGATGCGGGCGCGCCGGACGATGTCCTCGTACGCCTGCCAGAACTCGAAGAAGTTGAGCGTCTCGGCCTTCTTGATGGCCGCGACGACCAACTGGCGGTCGCCGTTCGGCTTCACCAGGTCGATGGCGAGGCCGAGGTTGACGTGCTCCGGCTTGACCAGGGTCGGCTTGCCGTCCTTCACCGCGAAGGAGTGGTTCATCGACGGCATGGCCTTGAGGGCCTGCACCATCGCGTACCCGATGAGGTGCGTGAAGGAGATCTTCCCGCCGCGGGCGCGCTTGAGGTGGTTGTTGATGACGATGCGGTTGTCGAAGAGCAGCTTCACCGGGACCGCGCGGACGGACGTGGCCGTCGGCAGCTCCAGCGAGGCGTTCATGTTCTTCGCGACAGCGGCCGAGGGGCCGCGCAGCGTCACGTACTCGGGGCCGGCCGGGGCCTCGGTGGCCCCGTCCGCCTTGGCGGGCGCGGCAGCGGGCTTCGCCGCCGCGGGCTTCGCCGGAGCCGGGGCCGGGGCGGCCTCGGCCTCGGCGGGCTTCGCCTCGGCCGGCTTGGCCTGCGCCGGTGCTGCCGGAGCAGCGGCGGCCGCGGGCTTCGCCGGGGCCGGTGCTGTAGCGGCCGGGGCCGCAGCCTGCGCCGGAGGGGTGGCGGCCGGGGTCTCGGTTGCCGCAGCCCCCGAGGCTGCGGCGCCGGGAACGGGCTTGTCCGCCGTGCCGGAGGTACCCGGCTTGTAGTCGGCGAAGAAGTCCCACCAGGCGCGATCGACCGAACTGGGATCCTGGAGGTACTGCTGGTAGATCTCGTCGACGAGCCACTCATTGGCGCCGAAAGCAGCGGCCGGGTTGGTGCCCGGGCTGGCTTGGTCGGTCGAGATGCTCGAGTTACTGGGGGACTGAGACGACACGGCGGCAACCGCCCTCTTCCGCTTCACAAGGTGATGGACAGCGGAAATCAAGGCTACGCCCCCCAAACCGTTCCTTGCAGACCGGGCCGGTGCTTCGTCGTGCACATCACATCGCAACGCGGGTTTCGGCGCAGGAAATGGCGGGAAACAAGCGAAGTTCCACTGCACTTCGGGTACGCAGGACCGTGGATACGGTCATCTGACCGTATCCCCTTGAGATCCCCTTCAGGGAGGACACGAAGAACGTGCCCTTCCGGTTCGACCCTATGTCAACGGCGCCGTCAACCTCGTCGCTCGGCCGTCCCCGGAAGCTTGACCTGGATGCGGCAGCCCCGAGCGGATTCGGCCACGCCGATCCGGCCGCCGTGCAGATCCACCGCCCAGCGGGCGATCGCCAGCCCCAGTCCCGTACCGCCGTCGCTGCCCGGACCGTGCGGTGAGGGGGCCTGGCCCCGGTTGAACCGCTCGAAGACCCGGTAGCGCTCCGCCTCCGGGATGCCGGGGCCCTCGTCGATGACCTCCAGCTCCAGCGACTCCGGGAAGGCCCCCCGCCGCGCCAGAACCGTCACCCGGCCGTGCGGCGGGCTGTGCTTGACCGCGTTGTCGATGAGGTTGGCGACCACCTGGTGCAGCCGCTCGGCGTCCGCGTGCGCGGTGAGCTCCGGCGGCGAGACGTCCAGATGCAGATGGACATCCGTACGGGAGTGATTGCCCGACCCCGACGACAGGTGGCGCTGCGAGGCGGCGAGATTGGCTTCTTTCAGTACGCCCGAGAGATACGGCCACACCTCGAAACGGCGCGCCTTCAGCGTCACCACCCCGTTGTCCAGCCGGGACAGGTCCAGCAGCGTCTCCACCAGCCGGCCGAGCCGCTCCGTCTGTTTCAGCGCCGTACGCATCGTCTCGGGATCGGCGGCCGAGACCCCGTCCACCACGTTCTCCAGCACGGCCCGCAGCGCCGCGATGGGCGTCCGCAGCTCGTGGGAGACGTTGGCGACCAGTTCCTTGCGGTGCCGGTCCTCCGCCTCGAGGTCGTCCGCCATGCGGTTGATCGTCTGGGCCAGGTCGCCCAGCTCGTCCCGCCGCCCGGCGCCGCTCACCCGGCGCGTGTAGTCGCCGTGCGAGATCGACCGGGCCACCGCTCTCATCTCGTCCAGCGGCGCGGTCAGACCGTGCGCCACGAACTGGGTGATCAGCAGCGTCGCGATCACCGAGAACACGGTGATGAACTGGAACTCGGTCCGGGTCCGCAGGGCGACGATCAGCAGCCCGGTGGTGATGAACACCGAGACCACGACGAGCGTCCCGAGCTTGGCCTTGATGGAGAAGGGCCGCATCCCCGACCCCGGCCGGGTCATGGGGCCGGGGTCTCCAGGGCATAGCCCACGCCGTGCACCGTACGGATCCGCTCGGCGCCGATCTTCCGGCGCAGGGCCTTGATGTGGCTGTCGACCGTACGGGTGCCCGAGGCGTCCGCCCAGTCCCAGACCTCGGCCAGCAGTTGCTCCCGGGAGAGCACCGCACGCGGGGTGTTGGCGAGGCAGACCAGCAGGTCGAACTCGGTCGGCGTGAGGTGGACGTCCTCGGCGCGCACCCGCACCCGGCGCTGCGCGTGGTCGATCTCCAGCTCGCCGAGGCGCAGTATCCCGCTCCGCGGCGTGACGGCGGCCAGCGCGGCCCGCTCCACCCGGCGCAGCAGGACGTGCACCCGGGCGGCCAGCTCCCGCATGGAGAACGGCTTGGTCATGTAGTCGTCGGCGCCGACCCCGAGCCCGACCAGCATGTCGGTCTCGTCGTCGCGCGCGGTGAGCATCAGCACCGGCACCGGGCGCTGCGCCTGCACCCGGCGGCAGACCTCCAGGCCGTCGAAGCCGGGAAGCATGATGTCCAGCACCATCAGATCGGGCTGCCATGCCTCGGCCGCGTCCACGGCCGCGGGCCCGTCCAGTGCGGTCTGCACCAGGAAGCCCTCCGCCCGCAGCCGGGCAGCAATGGCGTCGACGATCGTGGCGTCGTCCTCGACCACCAGCACCCGGCGCTGAGCCCCTGGGGTGGCCGCGACGCCGTTGTGGGTGGTGTGTGTCTGTTCCATCGCCCCGCCCCTGCCCGTTCTCGCGGGAGGCGAACCCCCGCAAGGCACGGTCTTCGCTCGTGGATTTCGTGGTGATCCCTATGTGCCGGTCAGCAGCGTAAAGGCAGCGGAGGGCTCCCGGCTACGCAGGGTGTTGTCCCGAGGGTGCGAGTTCGGGCCGGGCGGGGCGGTGGATCGTCGGCCTTGTACCGGTTGACCCGCCTCCCCGCAGGACCGCGCATACCGGGAGGGGGGTTCAGGCACCCCTCGATGCGAGATGGACCACGTCCGGCACACCTCGGGCAACAGCCACTTCTTCGGTTCTTACCCCGGTGAATCCGGCATTCCGCAAAGCCTGTTCGAAGGCCGGTGACGGCTGCGCGGACCAGACGGCGAGCACTCCGCCCGGGGTCAGCCGGTCGTGGCAGCGGGCCAGACCGGTGGGGGAGTAGAGGCTCCCGTTGTCGTCCGTGACGGTCCAGTCCGGCCCGTTGTCGATGTCCAGGCAGAGCGCGTCGTAACGCTCCGTGGCGGTACGGAGGTGGGCGACCAGGTCCGTGTGGAGAACTCGGGTACGCGGATCGGCCAGCGCCGCCCCGGAGATCCGGTCCAGCGGGCCCTGCCGGTGCCAGTCGACGATCGCCTGCTCCCGCTCCACGACCACGATCCGTCCCCAGCGCTCCTCCTCGGCGGCCCGCACCAGGGAGAAGCCCACACCGAGCCCGCCGATCAGTACGGAGGGGCCGGTCCGCCCGGCGGGCAGGGCGCCCAGGGCGGCGTCGATCAGCAGCCGCTCGGAGCGTCCGTCGGAAGTGTCCATCAGGAAGCAGCCGTTGGCGATGATCTCGAAGTGCCTCCCGCGCTCGCGCAGGACGACCTCCCCGAAGGGGCCTTCGCGGCGGTCCAGGGTGACGGGGGCGGGGGGAATCATGGCGCAGGTGTAGGTCTGGGTGTCGGGCTCCATGGACCGGATTCTAGGAGAGCGGCAGCCCCGTCCTCAGGTGCTTTGATCTTCACAACTTCGTTTCATCTTCCCGGACGCCGCTGTGCCCGGGGCTGCGGACGGGCGTGGCCGCAGGTACGCCCGCGGAAGGAATGCTCCTTGAGGCCTCAAGGGCGAGGGCGGACGAGACCGTACGCCCCGGGCCGGATACGCGGGCTCGTCGTCCTGCTGGCAGCCGTCCTCCTCGGGGCGGCGGCGCTCCCCGGCCGGCCGTCGCCGTGGACGGGCCCCCGGCCTCCGACGCCTACTCCCGGCCCTCGGTGCGGGCCATGACCTGGAACGTGTGCGGTGAGGCGGGCCGGGCGACCCCGGGGACGGGGGCGTACTGCCCGGACCGCAACGACCCGCAGGCGAAGGCGGCGGCCGTGGGCGAGGCCGTGCGGGCGGGCGACCTGAACGCGGTCATGCTGCAGGAGGTCTGCTCGGGCCCGTTCCTCAGCGGCCTGAACAGCGGTTCCGGCGGCCCGAGCCAGCTCGACCGGATCGCCGCGGAACTGGGCCCCGAGTGGTCCTTCCGCTGGGCCGAGGTGTGGCGCCCGGCCACCGCCGCGTTCCCCCAGGGCTCCTCCTACTGCCGTGCGGGACTGACCGGCACCCTGAGCGTCGCGATCGGCGTCAAGGGCCGGATCGACTGGCAGCGGATCCGTACGATGCCGGTCCCGGTCGACGCCGGGCAGAGCCGTACGCAGGCGCTGTGCGTGGGTGCCGCAGGCTGGGAGTCGCACCTGTGCACGGCCCATGTGGCCGACTTCGACGCGGCCGCCCGGCAGGGCCGGATGACCCAGGCCGAGGCGGACGGCCTCCACGCGGACCAGATCGGCGTCATCGAGGAGATGGCGGCGGGCCTCCCGCCGGTGGTCGTGGGCGGCGACTTCAACACCCGCCTGCGGGCCAAGCTCCAGCCCCTGTACGAGTGCGACGAGCGCTCCTACTTCCCCGGTGACACAGCTGCGGAGCCGACGCACTTCTCTCCGGCCACCGCGAGCACGGCCCCGGCCACCGGGGCCGTCACCGACAGCCGGTACGGCACGGCCAGGCTCGACTACCTCTTCTCCACGGAGGCCTTCACCGGCTGCGACTCCTGGACGGAGAAGGCCGACCAGGCCGACTGCACCGCCGCCGCCAAGCCCTCCTGCAGCAACATCGCCACGCCCCCGGTCTGCACCCCGACCGGCACCTCGGACCACGTCCCGGTGTACGGCTCCACACAGGGCGGCCCGGGTCTCGACTGGCGGATGAACGGCACGGCGTCCGGCGGCTCCCTGGGGCTGACCGGCACCCTGTCGTCAGGCGCGTCGTGGAGCACCGAACACGGCGGGGCACTGGAGCTCGACGGGGTCTCAGGCACGGTGACCGCACCCGGACCCGTGGTGGACACCCGCCGCAGCTTCACCGTCTCGGCCTGGGCGAAGACCGACCCGGAAGCCGGGATCTCCGCGGTCCTGGCGCAGGACGGAACGGTCATCAGCGGGGCCATGCTCTGGTACAACGCCCCGGACCGGACCTGGCGCTTCGGGATGCCCCGGGCCGACGGCCCGGACCGGAACGTCGACCAGGTCATCTCCCGTACGCAGGCGGTCCCCGGGGTCTGGACCCGTCTCACCGGGGTCCATGACGCCGTCGCGAGCACGATCACCCTGTACGTCGACGGCACCCCGGTGGGCACGGTCGCGCACACCGCCACCTGGGCGGCGAACGGCCCGTTCGTCGTCGGCCGGGACCTCGTCAAGGGCAGGGCCAACGCCTTCCGGGACGGCCAGGTCCAGAATGTGGAGACCTACGACCCTCCTATGACGGCCGCCCAGGCCCTCTCCCACTCCCGCACCCTGACCGCCCCGACCGCCAGGGCCGCGCAGCCGTCCGCGGCCGGGGCCGGCTGCCAGGCGCTCGGCGGCTACGGCACGGTCTCCAGCCGTACGCCGACCCTGACCGTGCACGTGGCCCACCCCGACCCGTCGAAGCAGGTCCGGGCGGAGTTCGGCCTCTGGGACAACACCGGCCCGGCCCGGCCTCAGCCCGTCGCCCTGGGCACTTCCGGTTCGGCGAGCGGAAAGGTGGCGGGCCGGGGGACCGTCTCGCTGACCGTCCCCACGCTCATCGACGGGCACTCCTACGGGCGGCTCGCCAGGACGGCCGACGGCACGACGTCCTCCGCGATCAGCTCCAACTGCCACTTCCGGGCGGCGGCTCCCTAGCGGTCCCGTACGGAGGGCGGGGAACGGTACGGGCCCGGGGTGGCCGGGAATAGCCGTTCCCCGCCGGACGCTCCCGTGAACAGGTGCCCCGCTCGGCGGCGGACGGCGACGGCCAGGAACCGGCTGACTTCCTGGAACCCGCTGATTCCCCGGAATCGGCTGATCGCCCAGAGCGAACACCGCTCGGGGAACATTCGGCGGCTCACAAGCATTGAGTCCACATAGCTCAACTTGCCTGCCGAAGGGGAGATCATGACTACCGAGTCCAAGGCGTTCACACCGATCGACCTGCCCGTGCTGCCGCTCGACGACGAGGTCGTCCTGCCCGGCATGGTGGTGCCGCTGGACCTGTCCGACACCGAGGTGCGCGCCGCCGTCGAGGCCGCGCAGGCCGCTGCCCGCCCCGGCGGCGGCAAGCCCGAGGTGCTTTTGGTGCCGCGGATCGACGGGACGTACACGGGGACGGGTGTCCTCGGTACGGTCGAGCAGGTCGGACGCCTTGTCGACGGTGACCCTGGCGCGCTCATCCGGGCCCGCGACCGGGTCCGCATCGGGGCCGGGACCAGTGGCCCCGGCCGGGCGCTCTGGGTCGAGGGGACCGTGCTCGACACCGTCGTGCCCGACCCCCTGCCGGGTTCGGCCGCCGAGCTCGTCAAGGAGTACAAGGCGCTCGCCACCAGCTGGCTGAAGAAGCGCGGCGCCTGGCAGGTCGTGGACCGGGTCCAGCAGATCGACGACATCTCCGCGCTCGCCGACAACTCCGGATACTCGCCGTTCCTCACCACCGCCCAGAAGGTCCAGCTCCTGGAGACCGTGGACCCGATCGCGCGGCTGAAGCTCGCCATCCAGTGGCTGAGCGAGCACCTCGCCGAGCAGGATGTGGCCGAGTCCATCGCGAAGGACGTCCAGCAGGGCGTCGACAAGCAGCAGCGCGAATTCCTGCTCCGCCGCCAGCTCGACGCCGTACGCAAGGAGCTCTCCGAGCTCAACGGCGACCCGGAGGACGAGTCCGACGACTACCGGGCCCGCGTCGAGGCCGCCGACCTGCCCGAGCACGTCCGGACGGCCGCGCTCAAGGAGGTCGACAAGCTGGAGCGGTCCAGCGACCAGTCGCCCGAGGGCTCCTGGATCCGCACCTGGCTGGACACCGTCCTCGAACTGCCCTGGACCGAGCGCACCGAGGACGCCTACGACATCCGCGGCGCCCAGGAGATCCTGGACGCCGAGCACGCCGGCCTCGCCGACGTGAAGGAACGCATCACCGAGTACCTCGCGGTGCGCAAGCGCCGCTCCGACCGGGGCCTGGGTGTCGTGGGCGGCCGCCGCGGTGGCGCGGTCCTCGCCCTCGTCGGCCCGCCCGGCGTCGGCAAGACCTCGCTCGGCGAGTCCGTCGCGCACGCCATGGGCCGCAAGTTCGTCCGCGTCGCGCTCGGCGGGGTCCGGGACGAGGCGGAGATCCGGGGCCACCGGCGTACGTACGTGGGCGCTCTCCCCGGACGCATCGTGCGGGCCATCAAGGAGGCCGGCTCGATGAACCCGGTCGTCCTGCTCGACGAGATCGACAAGGTCGGCTCCGACTTCCGGGGCGACCCGGCCGCCGCCCTCCTCGAAGTCCTCGACCCGGCGCAGAACCACACCTTCCGCGACCACTACCTGGAGGTCGAACTCGACCTCAGCGACGTCGTCTTCCTGGCCACCGCCAACGTCCTCGAAGCCATCCCGGAGGCCCTGCTCGACCGCATGGAGCTGGTCCGCCTCGACGGCTACACCGAGGACGAGAAGGTCGTCATCGCCCGGGACCACCTCCTCCCGCGCCAGCTGGAGCGGGCCGGTCTGGAGAAGGACGAGGTCGCCCTGGAGGAGTCGGCGCTGCGCAAGCTGGCCGGCGAGTACACCCGCGAGGCGGGCGTACGGAATCTGGAGCGGGCTGTGGCCCGGCTGCTCCGCAAGGTCGCGGCCCAGCACGAACTGGGCGACCGCGAGCTGCCGTTCACGGTGACCGACACCGACCTGCGCGGTCTCATCGGGCGCCCGCACCACGTGCCCGAGTCCGCCCAGGACCCGGCCGAGCGCCGCACCGCGGTGCCGGGCGTGGCCACCGGGCTCGCGGTGACCGGGGCGGGCGGTGACGTGCTCTTCGTCGAGGCGTCGCTCGCCGACCCGGAGACCGGGGCGTCCGGACTGACCCTGACCGGTCAGCTCGGGGACGTCATGAAGGAGTCGGCGCAGATCGCGCTGAGCTTCCTGCGGTCGCACGGCGCGGAGCTGGAGCTGCCGGTCGCCGACCTCAAGGACCGGGGTGTGCACATCCACTTCCCGGCGGGCGGCATCCCCAAGGACGGCCCGAGCGCGGGCATCACCTTGACGACCGCGCTGGCCTCGCTGCTCTCCGGACGGCTGGTCCGTACGGATGTGGCGATGACCGGTGAGGTGTCGCTGACCGGCCGGGTGCTGCCGATCGGCGGCCTGAAGCAGAAGCTGCTGGCGGCCCACCGCGCGGGTATCACCACCGTGGTGATCCCCCAGCGCAACGAGGCCGACCTGGACGACGTCCCGGCCGAGGTGCTGGAGAAGCTGGACGTCCGCCCGGTCACCGACGTCCGCCAGGTGCTGGAGATCGCCCTCACCCCGGCCTCGGCCAGGGCGGCGGAGAGGATCCCGGCCGCGGCCTGACCGCCACGCAGTGACGGGCGCGGTATCAGGTGCGCGACCGGTACGGACGGCCCGCTTCCCGAGTCGACGGGGGCGGGCCGTTCCGCATGCCCCACGGACCGGTCAGGGGCGGTAGACCGTCCCCGGCACCGGCTCGGCCGGGGCCATCAGCTCGGGGACGGTCACGAAGGTGTAGCCGTCCTTCCGGAGCGCGTCGATGATCCCGGGCACGGCCGGCACGGTGCCCTTGTAGATGTCGTGCAGCAGGATGACGCCGTCCTTGCTCGCCTGGTCCAGGATCCGCTTCGTGATCAGCGCCGAGTCGTTGGTCGAGTAGTCCTTGGCGGTGGCGCTCCACAGCACCTGGGAGAGCCCCAGCTCCTTGCTGATCCCGGAGACCGTGTCGTCGGTGCGGCCCTGCGGCGGGCGCATCAGCCGGGGCTTCTTCCCGGTGATCTTCTCTATCGCCACCTGGGTCTTCTCCAGCTCGGCGCGTATCTCGTCCGGCTCCCGGTCGGTCAGGATCTCGTGCGTCCAGGTGTGGTTGGCCACCTCGTGGCCCTCGTCCTGGATGCGCCGCACGGTGTCCGGGTGCTTGACGACGTGGTTCTTGCCCAGCAGGAAGAAGGTGGCGTGGACCTTCTTCTCCTTCAGGATGTCCAGCAGCTCCGGGGTGTCCTTGCCCGGCCCGGCGTCGAACGTGAGGGCGATGCACTTCGCCTTGCGGCAGTCCGCCGGCCCGAAGGAGCCCTTGGCGTCGGACGCCGCGTCCTGCCGCGCCGAGCCCGGAGCCGTCGTCTCCATCGAGCAGCCGCCGAGCGCCAGTGTGAGCGTCGTCACCAGCGCGGCGGCCAACCCGCCACCGAGCAGGCTTGTCTTCTTGGGCACGGCACACCACTCCTCTGCGCGGAAACTTCCGCACAGGTGTGCGGTACGCCGAGGACTATACATAGCGTGTATACAGCGAGTGCATAATGGGATGCGGGACGCCGCTCATCCAGGCCTGCGAAATACTGGCGGGGCTGCGGCGCCGACCGGCCGTGGACGGCACTTTCATCGGCAGGAAACCGTACGAGGGGTACTGACGTGCACGGGAGCGAAAGCGCGGGGGATCCGGGCGCGACCGCCGGAACCGGTGGGGACCAGGAATTCCTGGCGCTGGAGCGTGAGCTCGCGGTCTTCCTGCGCCGGGCCCGGGCCAGCTCGGGCGAGATGGCCCGCGAGGTCCACCCCGAACTGGAGCCCGCCGCCTACGGCCTGCTCGTCCGCCTGGAGTCGGCGGGTCGGCAGCGGGCCACCGAACTGGCCGCCTACTTCGGCGTCGGCAAGGCCACCATGAGCCGCCAGCTGAGGGCCCTGGAGAACCTCGGGCTCGTCGACCGCGAGCCCGACCCGGCGGACGGTCGCGCCTGGCTCGTCCGGCTGACCGACGAGGGCCTCGCCCGCTTCAGCAGCGTCCGGGGCGCCCGGCGCGGGCAGTACGTCCGCAAACTCGCGGACTGGGACCGGGCCGAGGTGGCGGAGCTGGCCCGGCTGCTCCACCAGCTGAACGCCCGCGCCGAGGAGTGACCTCCGGGCCCGGGCGCCGGTGTCACAGCTCCACAAGGACCGCCGTCGCGTCGTCGTGCGTCTTGCCGCGCCGCAGCCGTACGCGCCCGGTGGCCGCGTCGGCCTCCTCCAGCTCCCGTACCCGGTCGATCAGCCCCTGGGGCCCCGCCTTGCGCAGCAGCTCCAGCGTGGCCGCCCAGTCGCCCTCGCGGAACATCTCCGTCCAGCGGCTCGCCCCGTCGGTCAGCGCCGCCAGGGACCGGACCCCGGCGGCCGGGACGCTGCCGGTCACCGCGCGTGAGGACACCGCCGGGTCGGCGGCGGCCGTGAAGAAGCCGCCCTCCTTGTTCCGCAGCCCGGTGTCGACGGCCACCGCTGAGGTCAGCGAGCCAGGTGGCAGCCGGTCGAGCCGGTCGTCGAGGACCGCCCGGACCGTGCCGTCCGCCCCTTCCAGCAGGAGCACCGAGTCGGAGAGCACCAGGTACTCGATCATGCGTTCGCCCCAACGCGCCACGACCACGGTCGCCTGAGGCGTACGCACGTGAGAAAGGTCACAGGTGGCCCGGTGGGCGTCGGCGGTGCGCCGGATGGACGCCGACAGGATCTCGGCCAGCTCCATATCTCGCCGTGAACCCGACAGTTCCACCAGCGCGCCACCCAGCCGGGCGGTGAACCAGGGGACGGAGTGCACACAACCGTCGTCCCCCTCCGGCGGTGTGACGCCGTCGAGCACCACCAGCACTCCCCCCTGGCCGGACGCGGGGAGGGCGGCCGATGCCCAGTCCTCGTTGGGGCGTTCGGAGCCGCCGGGGACGGTGACGAGTTCGAGGCGCATGGTGCCAGTCTGCACGAGGCCTTCACGGAGCCCGCACGGGAGCGGATTCCAGCCGTACCAGCAGGTCAACGCGGGCCCGATGCGCGGAGGGGAGACCTCCGGGAGAGTGCGGGCGGGCATCCTGCCAAAGGCCGCGCCGAAGTTCCACCCCACGCCCTATGCATGGTCAGGGGCGGCCCTGGGGAGACTTGTTCGCCAACTCAAGAGTGATGTTCACTCGTTCGAGTGGCGGAGCGGTTGATGCGCGCCCCCCTCTCAAAAGCACTGGAATGGTCAGAAGCCGTACCAGGAGCGGGGGGTCCTTCTATGTGACCGAGCGTCACCTCTGCTTCAAGGGTGGACGAGTCAAGATTGCGAGCACCGGTGCAGAAGAAGCGGCCGCGGAGCCAGGGCAGCACGCGCGACGGTTCCGGGGCGACGCCTCCGGCTCCGGGCGCCGACAAGCGGACCGTACGGGTACGGAGCCGGCTGGTCGCCGGTGTCGCCGTCGTCGGGGTCATCGTCCTCGCGGCGGGCGCTCCCGCGGCGCTGAGCGCCTCCACCGATCTGGCCGAGTCCCAGCGGCTGGTGACCCTCGCCGAGCTGAACCGGCAGGCCGTCACCCTGGCGCACTCCCTCGCCGACGAGCGGGACGCCGTCACCGCGTACATCGCCGGGGGCCGCGCCGATGACGGCAAGGCCGGCGAGGAGAACCGCCGTACCCGCACCACCCGGGTCGACCAGCAGATCGACGAGATCCACGGGCCGGCCCCCGCCGCCCTGCGACGCGACCTCTCCACCGTGCCCTCCCTGCGCCGTGACGCCCTCACCGGCAAGGGCTCGGCGCTGGACGCCCACCACGCGTACTCCGAGGTCATCGCCAAGCTGCACGGCATCTCCGCCGAGCTGGCCGGGAAGACCCCGCCGCGCGCCGCCGACGCCACCCGCGCCCCCCTCGCGCTCGGCGGAGCCGTCGAGCAGGCCTCCGCCACCCGCGGGCTCCTTCTCGCCGCGCTCGCCGTGCCGAGCCCCGAGCCCGCCACCCCGCAGACCGACCCCTTCACCGGGCTGCCGGTGGAGACCGAGGACGAGGAGAGCAGCCGGGCGGACCGCGACCGGGACGAGCTGAGCGCCGCCGCCCAGCAGGCCCGGGTCCGTGAGCTGGCCTCGCTCGCCGAGTTCGACCAGGCCGCGAACCCCATCGCCCGCGACAAGCTCTCCGCCACCGTCACGGGCCCCGAGGTCAACAGCGCGGAGAAGTACCTCACCCGCCTCACCGACCGCCCCGAACTCTCCGGCAGCGAGCGCAACACCAGCGCCAAGAAGCTGGAGGCCGCGCTCTCCGCACGGGTCGACCGGATGCGCAGCGTCGAGTCCGCCCTCGGAACCGCCCAGGTCCAGCGCCTGGAGGGGATCCGCGACGACGACGTCACCGCCCTCGAACTGAGCATCGCCCTGCTCGGCGGCTGCTTCCTGCTCGCCGTGGGCGTCTCCACCGCCGTCGCCCGCACCCTGACCCAGCCGCTCGCCGTCCTGCGCATCGGTGCCGCCCGCCTCGCGGACGAGCCTTCGAGCGCGGAACCGGTCCGCTACACCGGCCGCAACGACGAGTTCGCCCAGGTCGTCCGCTCGATGAACACCCTGCACGCCAGCCTCACCGGGCTGCAGCAGGAGTTCACCGGCCGCTTCGAGACCCTCAGCGGCGAGCGCGCCGAACTGATCGCGGGCCGAGAGGCCCTCACCCTCCAGCGCGCCGAACTCCAGGTCCAGGCCGCCGAGCTCGCCGCCCAGCTGGAGCGGCTGAAGAACACGGTCCACCACACCTTCGTCAACCTCTCGCTCCGCAACCTCGGCCTCGTCGAGCGGCAGCTCGGCGTCATCGAGAGCCTGGAGGAGCGCGAGCAGGACCCGGAGCGCCTGGCCACCCTGTTCAAGCTGGACCACATGGCCACGGTCATGCGCCGGCACAGCGAGAACATGCTGGTCCTCGCGGGCGCCGAGCACGGCCACGGCCACGCCGGTCCGATCCCGCTGGTCGACGTGGCCCGCGCGGCCGTCAGCGAGATCGAGCGGTACGAGCGGGTCACCATCCAGTCCCTGCCGCCGCACGCCCAGATCGCCGGGTTCGCCGCCGACGACCTCAGCCACCTTCTCGCCGAACTCCTGGAGAACGCGACCTCCTTCTCCCCGCCGGACTCCCATGTCGACCTCTCCGGCTGGCTGCTGGAGACCGGCGAGGTGATGCTCTCCGTGCAGGACGAGGGCATCGGCATGTCGACGGTCCGGATGGGCGAGCTCAATGCGAGGCTGGCCGACCCGGCCTCGTTCGAGGTGGGGGAGCAGAGTGCCGACGGGGCCGGACTGGGGCTCCAGGTCACCTCGTTGCTGGCCGCCCGGCACGGTGTGCGGGTCCAGCTGCGCGAGCAGAAGGGGAGTGGAGTGACGGCTGTCGTCGTCCTGCCGCAGGCCCTGCTGCCCAACTCCCTGCCCGCCTCGTCGCCGCCCGCGGTGCAGCTGCCCGGCGAGGCGCCGACGCTCAACCTGCCGGGCTCGGTGGCCGAGGCCAACTCCAACGCCCTGCCGAGCCGTACGCCGGTCCTGCCGATCCCGCCGGCCGCGTCCGGGACCGCCGCCGAGCCGACTGCCGGGCCGGTTGCCGAGCAGGCCGCCGAGCCGCCGCCCGAGCCCGCTGCGGAGCCCGAGCAGGCCGCCGAGCCGACGCCGGAGCCCGCTCCGGAGCCCCGGCCCGAGCCGGCCGCCGACCCCGCGCCCGCCGTCGACCCGATGATCGCCGCCGCCGAGCGGGCGATCCGCGAGGCCGCGGCGAAGGGGCCCGCGCCCGCCGAGGACGCCGAACCTGCCGCCGTACCGCAGCAGAAGCCCGAAGCGGACGCACAGGCGGCAGCAGAGGCAGACGCAGCGGCAGACACGGACGCCGGTCCGGAAGCCGGTTCGGACTCCGAGATCACCCTGCAGGTCCGGCTGCCGAAGTCCCCGGCGGATCCGGCCACCCCGGCGGCCCCCGCCCCCACCGAGGCCGCGCACCCCGACCCGTACGCCATCGGCCCCGACCGCCACGAGCGTCCGGCCGAGAGCGGTCCGGGCGACCAGGACCCGGACGGGCCCGCCTTCCGCCCCGCCCCCCGTGCCGAGGCCGCCGCCGACACCGTGCCCGGCCCCCGGAAGCCGCAGGCCGAGCGGGTCACCGACAAGGGGCTGCCCAAGCGCACCCCCAAGGTGGTCCAGCCCGAGGGCGCCCCCGCCACCTCGCGCACCGGCAGCCTGGACAAGGACGACCTGCGCCGCAGGCTGGGCAGCTTCCACCAGGCGGCCAAGGAGGGCCGGCGCGATGTCGAGGCGGAGATCGCCGGGTCCACCGGCTCCCTCGCCCTCGCCGACCACGAGGGCGTGACCACCGGCACCGCCGGGCACGAGACCACCAGCACCGCACCCGTAACAGGCACCGCACACGACACAGGGACCGAAGAGACCGGCGGCCGCACGGACCGCCGGAACGGAGAGACGGGGGACACAGTCGAGGAGGCACGCAGTTGACTGCGCCCAGCACGTTCGGGCTGAGTACCGAAGCCCGGAACCTTCACTGGTTGCTGAGCAATCTCGTGGAGGAGGTGCCAGGGGTCCACTCGGTCACCGTCGTCTCGTCCGACGGGCTGATGCTGCTCTCCTCCGACCCCGGACATCACGAAGCGAAGGCGGTCGGACCGTCGGACGGCCCCAAGGGGTCCAGCGCCGACCTGGCCACCATCGTCTCCGGCATCGGCTCGCTGACCGTCGGAGCCGCCAAGCTGATGGACGGCGGCGGCGTCAAACAGACGATGGTCGCCATGGACGAGGGCAGCGTCTTCGTCATGTCGATCAGCGACGGCTCCCTCCTCGGCGTCCACGCCACCCCGGACTGCGACATGAGCGTCGTCGCCTACCACATGGCCCTCTTCGTCGGCCGGGCCGGACACGTACTCACCCCCGAACTCCGCAGTGAGCTGCGCAAATCGATGGAGAGCGACCAGTGACGACCGCCGCCGCCGAACCCTCCCCCCGCCTCCCCGTCCGCGGGGCCGACAAGCGCCCGGCCCGGGTCCGGCCGTACTCCCTCACCGGAGGCCGCACCCGGTTCGGGCACGTCCTGCTCGTCGAGACGTTCGTGGCCGCCCTCGAAGCACCCGAGGAGCGCCGCGAACTGACCAACGGCAACCTGGTCTCGCGCGTCATGCCGGAGCTCCAGGCCATCGTCGAAATCTGCCGCCGGATGCGTACGGTCGCGGAGATCTCGGCCCTGTTGAAGATGCCGCTCGGAGTCGTCCGGGTGCTGCTCAGCGACTTGGCCGACCAGGGAAAGATCCGCGTGTACGGGACCGGTCACGGCACCGGCCAGCCCGACCGCGCACTGCTCGAAAGGGTGCTCAATGGACTCCGCCGTCTCTGAGGCGCCGCTCTTCGCCCCGCGTCAGCCGGGGCCCCGGGACCAGGCGTCACGGCCCGTGGACCAGGCCGAGGAATCCCTCCAGGCCTGGCAGCTCGACCACACCCGCGCCCCCACCGCGACCAAGATCGTGGTGGCGGGCGGATTCGGCGTGGGCAAGACGACGTTCGTCGGCTCGGTCTCCGAGATCACGCCGCTGAAGACCGAAGCGCTGATGACCCAGGCCAGCGAGGAGACCGACGACCTCTCCGCGACGCCCGAGAAGACCACCACCACGGTGGCCATGGACTTCGGCCGGCTCACCCTGGACGACGACCTCGTCCTGTACGTCTTCGGCACGCCCGGCCAGCAGCGCTTCTGGTTCATGTGGGACGACCTGGTGCGCGGGGCGATCGGGGCGGTCGTCCTCGCCGACACCCGGCGGCTCGCGGACTGCTTCCCCGCGCTCGACTACTTCGAGAGCTGCGGACTGCCGTACATCGTGGCGGTCAACCACTTCGAGGGGACGCCCGGTTACGAGGCGCAGGACGTCAGGGAGGCCCTGACCGTACCGCCGCACGTGCCGATAGTGATCATGGACGCGCGTAACAGGATCACGGTCGTCGAGTCGCTGCTGGCCCTGGTGGGCCACGCTCTCGACGTCACGCCTGCCTAGACCTCCTCGAATCAGAGACAACGGAGAGCCGCGATGCGGAAGATACTCATAGTCGGAGCCGGCCAGTCCGGACTCCAGCTGGCCCTGGGGCTGCAGTCCAGAGGGTACGAAGTCACCCTGATGTCCAACCGCACCGCCGACGAGATCCGCACCGGGCGGGTCATGTCGACGCAGTGCATGTTCCACACCGCGCTCCAGCACGAGCGGGACTACCAGCTGAACTTCTGGGAGTCCCAGGCCCCGAAGATCGAGGGCCTCGGCGTCTCCGTCGCCGCCCCCGACTCCTCCCGCGCCATCGACTGGGTCGGCAAGCTCGACGGGTACGCCCAGTCCGTCGACCAGCGCGTGAAGATGGCCGGCTGGATGGAGACCTTCGCCCAGCGCGGCGGGCAGCTCGTCATCCACGGGGCGGCCGTCTCCGACCTGGACTACTTCTCCCGCACCTACGACCTGGTGATGGTCTCGGCCGGCAAGGGCGAGCTGGTCTCCATGTTCGGCCGGGACGCGGCCCGTTCGCCGTTCGACGCCCCGCAGCGCGCCTTGGCCGTCGCGTACGTCCACGGGATGGGCCCGCGCCCCGAGCACCCGGAGTTCGACGCGGTCCGCTGCAATCTGGTGCCGGGCGTCGGTGAGCTGTTCGTGATGCCGACCCTGACCACCTCGGGCCGGGCCGACATCCTCTTCTGGGAGGGCATCCCGGGCGGCCCGCTCGACGCCTTCCAGGGCATCAAGGACCCCTCCGAGCACCTGGCGAAGACGCTGGAGCTGATGGAGAGGTTCACACCGTGGGAGTACGCCCGCGCCACCAAGGTCGAGCTGACCGACGCCAACGGCACCCTCGCCGGCCGCTACGCCCCCACGGTCCGCAAGCCGGTCGGCCGGCTCCCCGGCGGCGGCCTGGTACTCGGCGTCGCGGACGTCGTCGTCGCCAACGACCCGATCACCGGCCAGGGCTCCAACTCGGCCTCCAAGTGCGCCAACGCGTACCTGGACTCGATCATCGAGCACGGTGACAAGGAGTTCGACGCGCAGTGGATGCAGTCCACCTTCGACCGCTACTGGGACACCGCCCAGCACGTCGTGAAGTGGACCAACGCGATGCTCGGCGTCCCGCCGGAGCACGTGCTGAACCTGATCGGCGCCGCCGGCCAGCTCCAGCCCGTCGCGGACCGGTTCGCCAACGGGTTCGACGACCCGGCGGACTTCGACAACTTCTTCTTCGAGCCGGAGAAGACGGACGCGTACCTGGCGTCGGTCTCCGGAGCCTGAGCGCCCCCTGTTCCGGTGGCCGGACCCGCACCGCCGGTCCGGCCACCAGGCACGTCCAAGGGGTGTCCCGCGCCTAAGGGGCGTCCGGCGCCGCGTCCGTGCCGTACCCGGTGTCCGAGCCGTCCCGGGCGCCCTCGGGCAGGTCGGGGCGGGTGTACGTGGACAGCGGTACGCCGCCGGGGTCGGGGCGGACGGCCCCCAGCAGCGGGTTGGACGCCACCGGGGAGGCCTTCACCTTGGTGCCGGGGCGGGGCGCCTGCACCACCAGGCCGTCGCCGATGTACAACGCCACATGCGTCGCCTTCGGGAAGTAGATCACCAGGTCGCCGGGGCGGAGTGAGGAGACCGGCACCTTCGGGAGCTGCTTCCACTGCTCCTGGGACGTCCGGGGGATCGTCCGGCCCGCCGCCGCCCAGGCCTGGGAGGTGAGCCCGGAGCAGTCGAAGGAACCGGGGCCCTCGGCGCCCCACTCGTACGGCTTGCCGATCTGATCGATCGCGTACGCGATGGCGTCACGGCCCTGCCGCGTGGCCGGCCGGGCCGAGCTGAGCGCCCCGGAGGCGACCAGTTCGCGCTGGGCCGTGTCCACGCCCTGTTCTTCGAGCCCGGCCAGCTGGGCCAGCTGCTCGACCGAGAGCGTGGCCAGCAGCGTCTCCACCTCTTTCAGCTTGCCGCGCACGGTGTCGCGCTGCTTCTTCTGCTGGGCGGCCAGCCTCTTCTGCTGGTCGACAGCCTTGCGGGAGGCGGCGGCCAGGGCGTCGGCCCGGCGGGCGTCGCCGGTCAGCCGCTCCACCGTCGCCGAGCGGTTCGCCGCCACCCGCTCGATGACATGGCTCTGGTCCAGGGCGCGCAGGGGGTCCCGGGCCAGCAGCAGCTGGAGGTAGGCGGAGAACTCGGTGAGCCCCTGGTACTGCTCCCGGGCCAGCCGCCCGGCGTCCCCCCGGCTGAGCTCCAGCGCGGCCCGGGCCTTCGCCAGCTCCGAGCTCACCTTCTTCGCCTGTGCGGTCCGCTGCTTCAGCTTCTCGGCGGTGGCGTTGTAGGTCTCGCTCGCCTCCTCGGCCTCCTGGTAGCGCGTCTGCAGCTCGCGCAGGAGGGTCACGAGGTTGTTGGGGGCACCGGCTTCTGGAGCTTCAGGGACTTCCGGGGCTTCGGGGGCTTCCGGGGCGGTGAGGGCGGTCTCCGCGTCCACCTCCGCCGCGTCCTCGGGACGTACGGGTTCCTCGGACGGTACGGGGACCGGCTCGGCCGGTGAGGCGGTGGCGGGGGAGACCGCGAGGGCCGCGGCGAGGGCGGTCGTGCAGACCGCGCGCAGGAGCCTGCCTGACACGACATCACCTCCGTGACGGAGAGCGGGCCCGGAAGATTCGGGCTCGTCCACAAGTGAGCGAGCTAATCCGATTAATCCGGTCACTTGGTGTCAGGTGATGCAAGCACCGCACGGCGTGCCGCCCGGGGGATGCCCCGGACGGCGGTACCGGTGACGGCCCCGGCTCAGGCCACCGGGAAGGCGTAGAAGGACCTGTCCCGCTGGACGACGGCGTGCGCACCGACCGTGAAGGTCCGGTACGAGGCGCTCACCGTGGCCCCCTTCGGGTCGGCCACCCCGATGTCCTGGAACTTCCACAGGCGCTCCCCGTCGGCCGCGGAGAACGCCGTGACCTGGGTGGCGTCGGAGGCGAACAGCGTCTTGCCGCTGCTGCTCAGGGCGAGGGAGGGGGCGTTCCCGATGCCCGGTACCTCCGTCGAGCGGCGCCAGACGAGGCGCCCGGTCTCCCGTTCCACCGCGCCGACCTGCTGGCTGCGTTCGGCGGTGTGGACGAAGGGCCCGGCCACGACCGGCGTGCCGAAGACCGATCCCGCCGTGCCCGCGACCCGCCACAGCGGCTTGGCGGTGTCCGCCTCGAACGACTGGAGATCGGTGCCGACCGCCGCGTACAGGACCCCGTCCTCGTCGCCCGCGATGGCCGCGATGGGGGAGGCCGTGCCGTACTGCTTGGCCCACTGGAGCTTGCCGGTCGTCCGGTCGAAGGAGCGGATGATGCCCTTCCCCTTGGCCGCCTTGACCTCGGCCGGTGTCAGGGTGACGGCATCCTGCCGTACGAGGAGATCGGCCGAGCGCTCCGCGACGACCCGGGCGACCGGCGTACCGGGGGCACGGCCCGCCGGTACCGGCGTACGCCACACCTCGGCGCGCCGGACGATGTCGTACGCGAAGAAGTACGCCTGGACGGCCTGCTTGTCCGGCGCCTGCTTCTTGCCCTTCTTCGGCTTGGGGGCCTTCACGGTGACCGTGTGCGAGCCGGCGAACCAGATGAGGGGCCCGGACTGGCCCGCCAGCCGCCCCACCTGGAGGTTCGGCAGGCCGGTGAAGCCGTCCGCGTACCGCACGCGGTGCACGACCGTGCCGTCCTTGGGCGCCAGCCAGAGGAACTCCGTGGGGCTCGCCACGAAGCACAGGTCGCCGGCCGCCAGTGCCGCCTGGCCCTTGGCGGCGTCCGCGCGCTGCCAGACGCGCTTGCCGGTACGCAGGTCGACGGCGCTCGCCTGGCTCTCGCTGGTCACCACCAGCAGCCGGTCCCGCCAGAGCGCGGTGGTCAGCGGGGAGGACTCGGAGGCCGGGTGGGAGTAGGTCCAGCGCGGCTCGGGGGGCCGGCCCGGGAGCGTGCGGCGCGGCTTCGGCGCGGGCTTGTCATCCGTGGCGGCCACGCTCTCCCCGCCACCGATCGCGGCGACCGCCCCGCCGCCGACGACGAGCCCGCCGACCGCCGCGGCCGCGATGGCGATCAGGGCCCGGCGGCTGGTGGCGGAGCCGTCCGGAGGGGTGGGCGCGGGCGGGAGGGGCAGCGCCACCATGGGGCCGGTGCCCTGGGGGCCGTTGGTTCCCTGGGGCCCGCCGGTGGGGCCGCCGCCCGGGGCTGTGCTCTGGCTTCCGCTCTGGCCTGCGCCCTGGCCTGCGGAGCCCGGGAGGAGTGCGGCCGGGTAGGGGGCCGGGCTGCCGTAGGTGTGGTGGTGGCCCGGCGCCGGAACCCCGGAGGTGGCGGGGAGCGGGGGCGCGGGATGGGCCGGGGGCGGCTCGTGGGGCTCGTGGGGGAGGGCGAGCTGGGTGGTCGCGCGGTCGGACTGCGGCGGCTTGGGGCCGGTGTTGAGGAAGCGGGTGGTGCCTCTGTCCTCACCGATGTCACCGGTGCCGGTGCCGTAGCCGTCGGTCGTGGTGGGGGCGGTGGTGCCGTAGGTCTCGGTCGTGGTGGCGGGGGTGGTGCCGTGGGATTCGGTGGTGGCGGGGGTGCCGTAGACCTCGGTGGTGACCGGGGGGCCGGTCGTGGCCGCTGGGACTCGTGGGTCGGCCGGTGTCTGTGTGACCGGCGCCTCGGCGGGTGCGCCCGGTGGTGCGACCGTCACGGCGTCCACGGGGCGCGCGTCCACGGCCACGGCGTCCACGGCCACCGCGTCCACGGCCACCGCGTCCTCGGGCCGTGCGTCCTCCGGCTCCTCCGCCGGGCGCGCGTCCTCCGGGGCGGCGGCAGCCTCCTCCGGCACCTCCAGCGCCCGGACCCGCGCCTCCTGGTCCGCGACCGCCGCCGCGAGCCGCTCGGGGAGCCAGCCGCCCCGGGCGAGGCCCGCCGCGCCCTCCAGGGCCAGTTCGGCGGCGACCGTACCGGCGGTGGGCCGCTCGGCCGGGTCCTTCGCCAGGCAGCCGGCGATCAGCTCGCGCAACTCCTCGGGTACGGCGTCCAGTTCGGGGTCGGCCTCGGCGATACGGCGGGCGGCCTCCTCGGCGGGCCCTTCCGTGAACGGGGTCGTCCCGGTCGCCGCGTACGCCAGCAGCAGCCCGAGCACGAACAGGTCGGACGGGGCGCCGACCTCCTTGCCCTCGACCTGCTCCGGCGTGAGGTAGCCCAGGCGGACCGAGAGCTGCCCGCCCGGCTTCGCCTCCGCCGCCGCAGCCGCGCCCAGCGGGCCGAACGCGGTGAGCCGGGGCCCGTCCTCGGCCAGCAGCACCGTGCCCGGGGCGAGCCCCTGGAGCACGGCGCCGCCCGCGTGCACCCGGGAGAGGATCTCGGCGATGCCCGCGCCCAGTATCCGCAGGGCACGCTCAGGCAGCGGACCGGCGATGCCGATCGCCTCGGCAAGGGGCAGAGCGGGGACGTACTCCGTAGCCGTCCACAGGAGTTCCGGGCCGTCGGCCGCACCAGTCTTGTCGGCAGCGTCGTCGGAAGCGGAAGCGGAGTCGACGAGTGGGGTCACCCAGCCGCCCGCGAGGCGTTCGGCGGTGCGGGCCTCGGCCTGGAAGCGGCGCCGGAAGGCCGGTACGGCGGCGAGCGCGGGGCGCGCGGCGGTGATCACGGCGACCTCGCCGGTGGCGGTGTCCCGTGCCACGTACTGCACGGCGCTCGCGGCTTCATGGAAGCGGGCCAGCACGGTGAAGCGGCCGAAACGGCGTGGATCTTCCCTACGCAGCGCCTCCATGGCGCACCCCCCTTGTGACCGTCATCCGGCGCCCGAGTGAACTGTCCCTCGGCGCCTGACCGTCGATCTTAGGGCCTGTGCGTGCGCAACGCCCTAGCCGCCGCTCGCGGGCCTCGACCAGGGCCACTTGAGGGTGGGGCGCTTGCGGCCGCCGGGGGCGTACTCGTACACCCAGCCGCGCTGCAGCCCGAGCCGCTTGGTGTAGCCGGCCGGGACGCGCTCGTAGGCGTACACGGTGGGCGGGGAGCCGTCGGGGGAGGGCACGGGGACCTCGTACCACTTCGGCGGGTGGCCGGTCGGGCCGACCAGGACGGGCAGCACCCGGCCGTCCAGGGGGCCGCCTCTGAAAGGGGTGTTCTCGCTCTTCACCTGGTCAGTCTGCCGCAGTGGCGTGCGGCAGCAGGTGCGCCGCCTCGGCGACGACCGGGATCACCAGCTCCGCCAGCCGTCCGGCCGGTCCGTCCGGGGTCTCCAGGGCCAGCAGGTCGCGGACCACCGACGCGGTCTCCTCGTCGGTCGCCGCCGTCGCCGCGAGGAGCGCGATGAGATGGTCGACCAGCCAGCCGCGCAGCTCGGCCGCCGGGGGCCGCTTGCCCTCGTCCAGCCAGATCAGGGAGGCCGCCTCGACGGCCGCGATCCAGCTCCGGACCATCATCCGCAGCCTCGGCCCGGCGCTCCGCTCCCCGGTACCGCCGATCCGGCCGAGGTGGCTGAGGATCTCCTCGGCCGCCGCCCGCCGGACGCCGTCCACGATCGTCGTCGTACGGGAGGTCTCCACGACGCTGCCGCCGCGCAGCAGGGCGCTGAACCCGGTGTCGTGCTCGTCCACGAAGCGCAGGTAGCGGTCCAGGACGCGGGCGACCCGCTCGGTGGGCGGGCCCATCGGCGGCTCGCTGAAGCAGAGCGTCAGCTCGTCGGCGGCGGAGCCGAGCGCGGCCTCGTACAACTGCTGCCGCCCGCCCGGGAAGTAGCGGTAGACCAGCGGCCGGGAGACCCCGGCCGCCACCGCCACCTCGTCCAGCGAGACCTCGTCGGGGGCCCGGTGGGCGAAGAGGCCGAGCGCCGCGACCAGGAGCTGGGCGCGGCGCTCCTCGACACTGAGCCTGCGGTACGCGCGGGGCGGCGGCGGGGCTGCGGCGGTGGACGTCATGCCCCCGAGAGTAGAGGGTGTCCGCCCGTACACCCTCAGGCCAGCAGCCCGGAGCTGCGCCAGAGCCTGCGGCCGACGCCGTTCAGCAGCCCGATGTCGTCGAAGAAGTCCGTGAGCCGCTTGGAGCCGGTCTGCATGACCTCCGCGCGGTGGCCGCTCGCCTTCACCTGGGCGACGGCCTCGCGGCGGTCCAGGCCGACGTTCTCGTACACCTGCGGGTTGACGAAGCAGACGGAGAAGACCCGGGCCGCCTCGCCGCAGCTGACCTTGGTGAGCTCGCGCTCCCAGCGGGGGGCGGTCACCATCTGGCGGCGCAGCTCCTCGCGGGCGTACCGGACGTGCCGGGCCTCCTCGATGACATGGATACGGGTCACGCCGCGCACCAGGGTCTGCACCCGCTCGTCCGGGAACGTCAGCCGCTGCATCCAGTCGAGGATCTCCTCACCGAGCAGGGTCGCGGCGAACGAACCGGGCGTGGTGGAGACGGTCTTCAGGACCCGCGCCAGGTTGTGATAGACGCGCGGCACCTCGTACGTCGGGGCGCCGCCCCAGTCGATCATGCGGCCGAACATCATCGAGTGCCGGCACTCGTCGGCTATCTCCGTGAGGGCGTAGCGGACGTGGTTGCTGGTGACGGGCTTGTCGTAGACGTGCCGGACCAGCAGCTGCATCAGGATGATCTCGAACCAGATGCCGAGCGAGGCGAGCGCGGCGCCCTCGTGCCGGGAGAGGTCCAGGCGCTGCTCCTCGGACATCCGGTGCCACATCGGGGTGTCGTACAGCGAGAGCAGCTCCGGCGGCCAGAACCACTTGCCCTCCTCGACGGCCGAATCCCAGTCGAGTTCGGTGTCCGGGTCGAAGGAGTGCTTGGCCGAGGATTCGAGCAGGCGCGCGGCGATCTGCTCACGGTCGCGGAGCGGCCCGAGTGCGTCGCGGAGCACGGTGACATCGCGGTCGGTCACGGTCGTCATGGCGGGAGCACCTCACACAAGGGTTGCCGGGCACAGGTGTTACCGGCGGTCACCTCTTATGAGACTGCTTGTCAGCAAGGACGTCAATCCTTTGCGCAGGACTACTGCGCGGCTGCTGCACGACTTACGCGCGACGGCGCCCGACTTGTTGACCCGCCGTCTACCAACGTGTGAACCTGCGGGGGGAGGCGGCGGGCGACGCACCCAACAGCCCCCGGTGCCACGGAACTTGTCAAGCCGTTCGAGCCAGTCGAGGCGAAGGAGCCGTCCGTGTCCACTCATGACCTCTACACCACCCCGCCGCCCGAACCGACCTGGCAGGTCCCCGCCGCCGGGGCCGCCCGGTTCAGCTGGGACTACGACGACGGCCGTGAACGCCTCCTCGCCCTCTACCAGAAGGGCAAGGACAAGCAGTGGGACGGCAACAAGCGCATCGACTGGTCCCTGGAGGTCGACCCCACCGACCCGCTGGGCACCCCCGACGAGGCGCTCACGCTGTACGGCACCCCGCACTGGGCGAAGATGACGGAGAAGGACCGGGGCGAGCTGCGCAAGCACTACACCTCCTGGCAGTTCAGCCAGTTCCTCCACGGCGAACAGGGCGCCATGGTCTGCGCGGCCAGGATCGTGGAGTCCGTCCCCGACCTGGACGCCAAGTTCTACTCCGCCACCCAGACCATGGACGAGGCCCGGCACGCGGAGATATACGGCCGCTTCCTGCACGAGAAGATCGGCATGCTCTACCCGGTCAACGACAACCTCCAGGGCCTGCTGGGCGACACCCTGCGCGACTCCCGCTGGGACATGCCGTACCTCGGGATGCAGGTCCTGATAGAAGGCCTGGCGCTCGCCGCCTTCGGGATGATCCGCGACACCACCACCAAGCCGCTGCCCAAGCAGATCCTCGCGTACGTCATGCAGGACGAGGCCCGGCACGTCGCCTTCGGGCGGATGGCGCTGCGCGACTACTACAAGCAGCTGAGCGACGCCGAACTCCGCGAGCGCGAGGAGTTCGTCATCGAGGGCTGCTACCTGATGCGCGACCGGCTCAGCGGCGTCGAGGTCCTGGAGAACTTCGGCATCGGCAAGCAGGAGGCGAAGGAGCTCTCCGAGCACTCCGAGTTCCTCCAGCTCTTCCGGAAGCTCCTCTTCAGCCGGATCGTCCCGTGCGTCAAGGACATCGGCCTGTGGGGCCCACGGCTCCAGAAGGCGTACGTCGACATGGGGGTCCTCGAACTCGGCGACTCCAACCTGGACCTGCTCATGTCCCAGGACGAGGAGATAGCCGAGGAACTGGACCGCGAGCGCTTCGCCGTCGAGGAGGAGGCCCGGGTCGCGGAGGTCGCCGAGGCGATCGGGGAGGGGAGGGAGGCGGCCTGAACCGGGGCCGTTCACCCGGGGGCGTCCCCGAGGGGTATGTGTTCACCGCCGGATATCCGATGTACGTCGACGGGTTCCGGCGGCACCATGCCGGTATGACCACGAACCCGCCCCCAGCCGCCGCCGGGCTCGCGGCCGCCAGCCGCAGCCTCGAAGCCCTCGCACTCGGCGACGCGTTCGGCGAGCGCTGGTTCCCCCTCTTCCGCGAACGCGGCCGGGCCCGGAACGAGATCCGGGACCGGCGCACCCCGCAGGAGCCGCTCTGGCCCTGGACCGACGACACGGCCCTCGCACTCGCCCTGCAACGCTCACTCGACGAGCGCGGCCAGGTCGACCAGGACCACCTGGCGCTCTGCTACGCCCTCGCCTTCGACGCCGACCAGGCCCGCGGCTACGGGCACGGCATGCACCTCCTGCTGCCCCGGCTCCTCGTCGCCCCCGCCGACTGGCGCGTCCTGGCACCCGGGCTCTTCGACGGCGGCAGCCTCGGCAACGGCGCGGCGATGCGGGTCGCCCCGCTCGGCGCCCGCTTCCACGAGGACCTGGACCGGGTGGCGGAGCAGGCCGTGCTCTCCGCGGCCGTCACCCACGCCCACCCGGACGGCATCGCGGGCGCGGTGGCGGTCGCCGTGGCGGCGGCGCTGTCGGTGCGGGGCGAGTTCACCCTGGAGGCCGTCGCGGACCGGACGCCCGAGGGGCCGGTACGGGACGGAGTGCGGCGCGCAGCTCGGACCCCGTTCACCACGGAACCGCAGCGGGCCGCGGACCTCCTCGGCAACGGGCAGCACATCCGGGCCGACGACACCGTGCCCTTCGCCCTGTGGACCGCGGCCCGTCACGGGGGCGACCTGGAGGCGGCGCTCTGGGCGACGGCGGAGGGGCTCGGAGACGTGGACACGACCTGTGCCATCACCGGCGGCGTGGTCGGTGCGGCGACCGGGACGGCCGGGGCACCGGAGGAATGGCTGCGCAGGCGCGAGCCGTTGGGGTGAGGGGGTGCCCGGTGGTGAGGGGCCGGTCCCGCCCGCCGGTCCTGCCCTGGTCCCGATACCGGCCGCATCGAAGTACTGCAGCCGGCCGTGTCGAAATTCCGTTCGTAAACGTGTCGTACCGTGAGCGCATGACCACCCCGCCGCACCCGCCGCAGGGCCCGTACGGGCCGCCCCCGCCTCCGCAGAACCCCTACGGTCCGCCGGCCGCCGCCCCCGGGGTGCCGCAACAGCCCTACGGCTACCCGCAGCAGCCTCCCGCCCCGCCCCAGCAGGGAGGCTGGGGACAGCCCGGCTGGGGGCAGCCCGGTATACCCGGCGGGGGCGGTCCGGGGGCGGCGGACTGGCCGCCGCAGGGGCCGCAGCCGCCGAGGAAGAAGCGCACGGCGCTGATCGTCGGGATCGTGGCCGGCGCGGTCGTGCTGGCCGGTGGAATCGCCTTCGGCGTCTCCCAGGTGGTCGGGAAGACCGCTGAGGCGGCGTTCCCGGAGGCCGAGTACAAGCTCGTCCTGGAGCAGAAGCTGCTGGACGGCGAGTTCACCCTGGCCCAGGACCTGTCCTCGACCGAGGGCAAGAAGATCGAGAAGATGTACGACCCCACCGTCCGGGACGCGAAGGCCGTCGTCGGGCAGTACAGCTCGGCCGAGGGCGGAGCCCTGGTGATCTCCGGGATGTACGGGCTGTTCACCCGCCCCGAGGCCATGACCGGCAAGATGATGGACGGCGGGGCGGCGGGGAACGGCGCGACCGTCGTCGTACCGCCCAAGGAGTTCACCCCCGCCGGTTACGACATCACGCTGGAGTGCCAGGTGCTCCAGTCGAACCAGGCCGGGGTCAAGGCCAACGTGCCGATGTGTGCCTGGGGCGACGACAACACGGGGGTGTCCGTGGGGATCATCCGCCCCGAGACCGCCCTCAAGGACGCCAGCTCGATCGACCTGGAGGCGGCCGCGGTCGAGACCGCCAAGATCCGTGAGGAGATCCGCCGGCCGATCGGCTGACCGCCCGTCGCCGGTCAGTGCACCACGCTCGGCGCCGGGAACCGGGTGCGCAGAGTGAACGCCCGCTCGGCCGGGCCGTGTTCGCGCAGGTGGAGCAGGCGCTCCTCGGCGTCCGCGACCGTCGGGCGCTTCCCTGCGGGCACCCACCACAGGGCGGTCATCGCCTCCCTGACCTGCTCGAACCACTCGCGGCGCCGGCTCATCAGCTCCCGGTGCCGCCCGGCGTACATGAAGGCCGTGAGCGCTTCGGCGTCCCGCCACACCGACATGTTCACGATCAACCAGTCGTCCCCGAAGACCGGGACGTCCGTGGCGTTCCCGGAGTCGGAGCGCAGCCGCCACACGAACCCCTCGGCCCGGTCGGCGACCGCGTTCACCGGGTCCAGCCCGTCGACGAAGTCCTTCAACTGCGGTGAATCCAGCGGGAATCTGAGCCGCGCGATGTTCACCTGGGCCAACTCGTGTTTCCCGCTGCCGGTTTCTGTCTCTATGGAGGTCATGGCCGCACGGTAGGCAGAGCGTTCTCCACCGCGCGGGCCATTCCGAGCAGCGAGACGTCCGCCCCGCGGTCCGCCACCAGGTGGAGTCCCACCGGGCAGCCGTCCCCGGTGAATCCGGCGGGCAGGCTGGCCGCCGGGTGGCCGCTCAGGTTGAACGCCCAGGTCAGGGCGGTGGAGTAGCGCTCGCCCGGGCCCTCGTGCCCATGCGGCCGGTTCGGCGTGACCGGGGTCAGCAGCAGGGGCGCGGTGGCGAAGAGGGCATCGAGCCGCTCATCGTTCGCCCGCCGGACCGCGACCGCCTCCGGGGCCCCGGGCGACCCGCCCCGTACCGCCGTCCAGGCCCGTACCGGGTCGAGCAGCGCGCAGCCGGCGTCCAGCAGGCGTACGGTCCCCGTCGCGACCAGCCGGTCCACCGCCGCCCGGACGACGCCCGCCACCTCCGGATCCACGTCCGCGAAGCCGAGGTCCTCGCTGTAGACGGCGGGCAGCGGGAGTGAAGGGGCGGCGGGCTCCTCGTACCCGTCCAGGACATGGCGGAGGTACCGTTCCGCCCCCGCCGCCGACCGGGCCAGCACCCCGGCCGACGCGAGCCCGGACCGGTCGGGGGAGGGGAGCAGCCCGTTCGTCGTCCTCAGCCCGAACACCCCGCACCAGGCGGCCGGGATGCGGACCGACCCGGCCCCGTCGCTGCCGGTCGCCAGCTCCACCATCCCCGCCGCCACCGCGACCGCCGAGCCCGCCGACGAACCGCCGGGGGTCCGGTCCGCCCGCCACGGGTTGACCGTACGGCCGTGGGCTCCGTGTCCCCAGGTCTGCCAGTGGGTGCCGGGCCCGGGGACCGAGGTCGCGCCGACCGGGACGCCACCTGCCGCGATCAGCCGACGGGCCGCGTACGAGCGGATGCCGGTGGGGCCCTTCACGGCGAACGGCAGCCCGCGCAGGGGGAGTCGGAGCGCCGCCGGTTCGCGGGCGAGGGCCTCCTCGGGCCAGACCTCGGTGAACGCGTTGAGCGCCGGGTCCAGCAGGGCGATCCGCTCCAGGGCCCGCGCCACGGCGGACGGTGTCCTCGTCATGGGCCCAAGTCTCGCCGGGCGGCGCATGCCTCCTACTCTCGCCGTACGGGCTCCGGTGCGGCCTCCCGCTCTCCCCGCGCGGCCTCCGAACCGCCCCCCGTCTCACCGGAAGGCAGGCCCCCAGTCCCACCGGAAGCCAACCCTCACTCCTCCAGCGCCGCCTCCATCACCGCCCGGGCGATCGGGGCCGCGCTGCCGCCGCCGCTGATGTCGCCCCGGTCGGCGGAGGCGTCCTCCACCACCACGGCGACCGCGACGGCCGGGCGGCCTGAGTCCGGGGCCTGGGCCCAGGAGATGAACCAGGCGTACGGCAGCCCGGAGTTGTCGATGCCGTGCTGGGCGGTGCCGGTCTTGCCGCCGACCATCACCCCGTCGATCGCCGCGTTCGACCCGGTGCCGTTCTCCACCACGTCGACCATCATCCGCTGCAGCTGCACCGCCGTGGAGGGGCTCATCGCCCGCTCGTAGGAGCGCGGTCCCTGCTGCTGGACGGTGTCCCCGTCCGCGGTGGTCACCCGGTCCACCAGATACGGCACGCGCAGGTCGCCGTGGTTCGCCACCGCCGCCGCGACCATCGCCATCTGGAGCGGGGTCGCCGTCGTGTTGAACTGCCCGATCGAGGAGAGCGCGAGCTGGTCGTCGCTCATGTCGGTGTCGAAGTTGCTCCGCGCCACCCCCGACGGGATGCGCAGCCCGGTCTCGTTGAAGCCGAACCTCCCCGCCGCCTCCGCCATCCCCTCCAGCCCGACCTCCACCCCCAGATGAGCCATCACCGTGTTGCAGGAGACCCGGATCGCGTCGGCCAGCGACGCCTGCTCGCAGCCGGTGGCCTCGTTGGGCAGGGTGGTCCTCGTGCCGGGCAGGACGTAGGGCGACGGGGTGTCCGTGGGTGCGTCCGCGTCCTTCACCACCCGGGCGTCCAGTGCCGCCGCAGCCGTCACGATCTTGAACGTGGAGCCCGGCGGATAGGTCTGCCGGATGGCCCGGTTGAGCATCGGCAGGCTCTTGGCCGCGTTCAGCCGGGTCCAGGCGTCGGTCACCGCCGAGCCGGTGCCGGAGAGCCGCTCGGGGTCGTACGACGGGGTCGAGACCAGCGCCAGGATCCGGCCCGTCGACGGCTCCAGGGCGGCGACCGCGCCCCGCCGCCCGCTCAGTCCGGCGTACGCGGCGCGCTGCATCGACTCCTTGACGGTGGTGACGACGTTGCCGCCCGGCTGCCGGCCCCGCGTGAACTCGTCCCAGAAGGGCAGCGGCGCCAGCAGCGAGTCCGTCCCCGACAGGACGCCGTCCTCGGCGTTCTCGATGAGCGTGGTGCCGTACGTCTGCGAGGCGTACCCGGTCACCGGCGCGTACAGCGGGCCGTGCAGATAGGTGCGTTCGAAGCTGAGCTGCTCGCCGGTCTCCTTGTTCCCGGTCACGGCCCGGTCGCCGACGAGGATGTTTCCGCGCGGCTGGTCGTAACGGACGATGGTGTTACGGCGGTTGGCCGGGTTGGCGTCCAGCTCATCGGCCTCGAAGAGCTGGATACGGGCCGCGTTGGCGAGCAGCGCGACGAGCAGGAGCAGGCAGAAGGCGGCGGCCCGCCGGATGTAGCGGATCACCGGTCCTCCTCCATGGGGTCCACCGAGCCCATTGGACCCACGGCGCTCGCGATGACCCCGGTCTCCACCTGTTCGGGGTGCGGTCTGCGCGAGACGTCGCTGACCCGGATCAGCAGCGCCACGATGATCCAGTTGGTGACGACGGAGGAGCCGCCCTGCGCCAGGAACGGCATCGCCATCCCGGTCAGCGGGATCAGCCCCATCACCCCGCCCGCGATCACGAACACCTGGAGCGCCAGGATCGAGGCGAGACCGATGGCCAGCAGCCGCCCGAACGGGTCGCGCAGCGCGAGCCCGGCCCGGTAGCCGCGTGCCACGAGGAGCGCGTACAGCAGGAAGATCGCGGTCAGGCCGCTGAGCCCCAGCTCCTCGCCCGCCGTCGCCAGGATGAAGTCCGACTTGGTGGCGAAGCCGATGAGGATGGAGTGGCCCGCCCCGAGCCCGGTGCCGAGCATGCCCCCGGCGGCGAAGGCGAAGAGCGACTGGGCGAGCTGGCCGGGACCCCGCCCCGCGTCGATCGAGGCGAACGGATCCAGCCAGTCCTGCACCCGGCCGTGCACATGCGGCTCGAACGAGCCGACGACGAACGCCCCGACGGCGGCGAGCAGCAGCCCGACCGCGATCCAGCCGGTCCGGCCGGTCGCCACGTACAGCATGATGACGAAGAGTCCGAAGAAGAGCAGCGAGGTGCCGAGGTCCCGCTCCAGCACCAGCACGCCGACGCTGATCAGCCAGATCGCCACGATGGGGCCGAGCACCCGGCCGGTGGGCAGCTGCAGCTTCCAGAACGTGCGGCCGGTGTAGGCGAGCGCGTTGCGGTTGGCGGCGAGGTAGGCGGCGAAGAAGACCGCGAGCAGGATCTTGGCGAACTCGCCCGGCTGGAACGAGAGCCCGCCGACCCGGATCCAGATCTTCGCCCCGTTCACCGCCGGGAAGAAGATCGGCACGATCATCAGGACGAGCGCGGTGGCGACCGACAGGTAGGCGTAGCGCTGGAGCACCCGGTGGTCGCGGAGCAGCACCACGACGACGGCGAAGAGCGCGACCCCGAGCGTGGACCAGATCAGCTGGGTGGGGGCGGCCTGGTCGCGCGGGGTCTCCAGGTCGAGCCGGTAGATCAGCACCAGGCCGAGCCCGTTGAGCAGGACGGCGATCGGCAGCAGCAGCGGATCGGCGTACGGGGCCCGGAAGCGGACCGCGACATGGGCCAGCAGGGCGAGCATGCCGAGCCCGGCACCGTAGCCGGCGACATCGGGGGGCACGGCCCCGTCGTGGGCGAGGCCGACGGCGGCGTAACCGTAGACGGAGATCAGGACGGCCCCGATGAGGAGCGAGAGCTCGACCCCGCGCCGTCTGGGCAGGCGGAGCTCGGGCGGGGGAGCGTCCGCCGTCGTTGCGGTCATGGACCGCAACGTAGCAAGAGGTGTGCCTTATTTCCCTTATGTCATAGTGCTCGCCGCCATGTCACCGCGCTCGCCCCCCTGCGGCGGCGCGCGTCCGCCCGGGGAGCCACCGGCTCCCCGGGCGGACGGGGAATGCGGGGGTGGGGAGGTCAGCAGAAGCGCGGCGCGGCACCGATGTTCTCGATGTAGCGGGCCGAGCCCCAGGCCCAGGTGCCGTCGGTCAGCAGGTACCAGCGGTTGTTGCCGTCGACGTTGTCGCCCGTGGTCTTGCAGAAGATCTTGACGACGGTGCCGTACTCGACCGAGCCCACGACCTTGCTGCTGCGGGTCGGCTTGTCGCGCAGCAGCAGGTACGGCTTGGCGATGACGCGTCCCTTGTACGTCCGCTTGGGAGCCTGGGGCCGGGCCTGGTTCTGCGTCTGCGCCTCCTGGCGGGCCTCGTGCTCGCGCTGGAGGGCCGAGGCGGAGAGCTCGTCGGAGCCCGGGGCCGAGACCGCGGCCTCGCCGCGCTGGTCGACGGGCTGGGGGTCCGCCGCCAGAGCGGGAGCGGCGGCCGTGACCGCCGCGAGGGCGCCGGTGGCGACGCAGAGACCGATCCGGCGGAACCGCGAGGGGCGGGACAGGGGGGACATGCTGCCTCCATGGGAAAGGAAAGGGGGACCGTGAGGGGCGCGAGCTGGGCTCACCCTTGTCACGCTAGGTTCGCCACGGAGAGTTCGCAAAACATCACTTTGTGTGACGAGTGTCCGGATTCGTGGTCCCCACGCCCTTGTCGCCCGTGGTCCCGGCGGAATCGCCGTCGTCGAGGCGTACGTACTCCGGCAGCGTCAGCCGTGCCAGCGCGCCGCCGTCCGGGGGATTCGTGAACTCCAGACGGGCCCCGATCACCGCGGCCTGGCCCACGGCGATGGTCAGCCCGAGTCCGTGACCCTTGCCTGCGCCGTCCGTGCGGAAGCGCTGCGGACCGCCCTCCAGGAGGTACCCCGGGAAGCCCTCGCCGTGGTCGCGTACGGAGACCACCGCGCCCTCCACGCCCAGCACCACCGGCGGGGCGCCGTGGCGGTGGGCGTTGGCCACCAGGTTGCCGATCACCCGCTCCAGCCGCCGCCGGTCCGTCTCCACCCGCGCCGGATCCGCGACCCGCACCCCGGTCGGGGTGCCGGAGGCCCGCACCACCCGTTCCGCCAGCGGGGCGAGGTCGTGCACGGCCAGGTCGACCTGCTCCGTACGGGCGTCCAGGCGCGAGATCTCCAGCAGGTCCTCGGTCAGCGCGCGCATCGCCCGCACCCGGTCCCGTACGAGCTCCGCCGGGCGCCCCGGCGGCAGCAGCTCGGCGGCGGCCGAGAGACCGGTGAGCGGGGTGCGCAGCTCGTGCGCCACATCGGCGGTGAACCGCTGCTCCGTCTGGAGCTTGCGCTGGAGGCTGGAGGCCATGGTGTCCAGCGCGCCCGAGACGATGGCCACCTCGTCCTGACCGCGCACGGGACGTGCCGTACGGGGGTCGCAGACCCGGGCGTCGAGGTCGCCCGCGCTGATCCGGCGGGCCACCCGGGCCGTCTGGTGCAGCCTGCGGGTCACCCGGCCGACGGCGAAGAGGCCCACGACCAGGGTGGCGGCGATGGCCAGCAGCGAGGATCCGATGATCGCCCGGTCCAGACCCGCGATGGTGCGGGCGCTGTGGCTGTAGTCCGTCCAGGTGGCCAGTGCCCGCCCGTCCGCCGGGCCCGCCGCCCACATCGCCGGCCCGCCGCGCCCGTCCGGGTCACCCGGCCGGTGCGGGCCGTCCGCGACCACGGTGCCGCGCTCGCCGCCCGCCGCCAGGGCGCGCAGCGAGGCGGGCAGCCCCGGCGGGTCGATGCCGGAGCCCCGCGGCAGCGGCTCCCCGGCCTCGTACGCGTCGGTGACCACCTCCAGCCGGTCCAGCGCCTTCTCGCGGGAGTGGGAGACCGTCTGCCGGGTCACCGCGGTGTGCACGAGGACGCCGAGCAGGGCGGCGAGCGTGCAGCACATGACGGTCAGGAAGACCGCGGACTTCCAGGTGAGGGTCGCGGTCCAGGCGGGGGAGCGGAACCGGCGCCGCTTCATCGGCCGTCCGCCGAGGGTGAGCCCGGGCCCGAGGGGCTCGGGGTCCGGTCACGGTCCGCGTCCTTGCGGCGCTCCGGCGCCCGCAGGATCTCGTCCCGGGTCGCCAGCATCGCGCGCTGCCGGGCATCCCACGACCACGCGGTGCGGTACTCGTACCCGGAGATCGCCGAAGGGGCCCGCAGCACCAGGTCCCGGCCGGCCAGCTCCACGCTGATCACGGCGTCCGAGGTGGACATGATCCGGGTCAGCCCGCCCCGGTCGGCCAGGTACGCGCGCACGGCGAGCTGGCGTCCGGGCATCCGGATGCCGAGGACCAGCTCGTCCCTGCCGTCGCCGGTCAGGTCGAAGTAGTACGGGTTCAGGACCGGGCAGTCGTCCGGGGCCGTCCGGCAGGCCCGGATCTGCCGGACCGTTCCGTCGGGGAGTTCGTCCAGGCCGCTGTCACGGTCGGTCTTCGCCTTCAGCCCTGCCTGCACCACCGCGACCGGGTCCAGCCGGTGCACATCGCCGCCGGGCACCGTGATCCCGGGGATCCGGGCCGTCTCGCCCTCCCCGTAGTCGTACGGGGCGGCCGACGCGGGCGGCAGGTCAGGCCAGAGGCGGGCGGGCTCGACAGCGGAGAGGGCCTCGCCGGCGCTCTCCAGGCCGCCGGCCGAACCGCAGCCGGAGATCAGGGCGAGCGCGGCCACGGCGGACGCGACGGCAGGGACGCGGACCGGGCGCACGGCTGGCCCTTCTCTTGGACGACAGGGGGCCTACACCCTAGGACGTGTCCGTGCGCAATGCCCACTTCGTGCCGATACGGCCTCAGCGCTGGTACGGGTTCTGCCCCGGCTGCGTGAAGCCCGGCTGCTGCGGGGCCTGCCCGAGGCCGCCGTCAGGACCCGCCGCGTGCTGGGCGAGCAGCTGGTCGGCCTGTTCCTTGGATATCTGCTGCTCCCCGCCGCAGAACGTGCACTGCGTCGCGTACTTCGTCGAGAACGGGAAGAGCGGCACGAAGAACAGCGTGAACTTCGTGACCCGCTTGCGCAGGGTGTGCGCCGCCGGATTGCCGCACCAGCCGCACACCATCGTCAGGATGGCCAGCTGGTGGAGGTAGCCCTTGGTACCGAAAATGATCATGCCGTGTTCCCTTTCCCCGTCCCCCGGAGTGCCTGTCGGCACAGCGCCAGGAGCTTTTCGTCCTCGTAGGTGTCATGACTGCCGTACCCGCCGTCCAGCGCGTTGTGACGGCGTACGCAGGCGAGCTCGGCGCGCAGTACCTGTGCCGCCGTCGACGCCGGGCCGAGCGGACCCATACGTGCCAGGCATTCTGCCACCCGGACGCGGACATGGCGGTTCTTCTCCCAGGCGGTCAGCAGCACCTCGATGCTCTCCTCCGGCCGCCCCGACACCTCCCAGAGCGCGATCGCCGCGTCCACCCGCAGCCACAGCTCGTCGTGGGCGAGCAGACCGCGCAGCCGGGGCGCCACCACCGCCGCGTGCGGCCCCAGCGCCCCCAGCGCCGCCGCCGCGGCCCGCCGGTCGTGCACCTGGTCCGACTGGAGCCCCTCGATCAGCACGGGCAGCACCGCGTCCCGGTCCCCGGCGACCGCCCACAGCGCCTCGGCCGCCTCCGTGGCCGTCCCCGAACGGCGGAGCATCGCCCGCAGCTCCGGCACGGCCTCCCGCGCGGCGGGCCCGAACGAGCCGAGCGCCCGCAGTGCCGCCGTACGCAGCCACTCGCCCCGGTACTCCGGGGCGCCGCGCAGCACCCGCAGCACCTCCGGCGTCGCCTCACCCGCCCGCAGCCCGGTCAGCCCGGCCAGCAACGGGCTCGCCCGGTCGTACGCCCCCTCGTCCAGCGCCACCCCGGCGAGCCTGCGCCGCAGCGCCTCCGCCAGCGGACGGGCGGCCGGGCCGAGATGGCCGACCGCGAACCCCACGTCGTGCGGCACCTCCGGCAGCTCCAGGGCCGCCGCCAGGGCGGGCACCGCGCGGGCGTCGCCGAGCCGGGCCAGGGCCTTCACCGTGGAGCCGAGCCCCGGTGGACCGCTGGCCCACGCCTTCACCCAGCCACCGGGATCGGCCGCCAGCCGGGCCGCCAGCGCGTCGGCGGTGGGGGCGGCCAGCGAGAACAGCTCCTCCAGCACGTGGGAGGCGGCCTCGGCCAGCCGGGGCTCGGGGTCGGAGAGCTGGTCGCCGACGAGCGCCACCAGCTCCTCGTACGAGCCGCGCCAGGCCCGCATCAGCCCGCCGCTCATCCGTACGGCGTCGATGCGCTGCCAGCGGTCGGGGCTGCGGAGCTGGTCGATGAGGAGAGCCGTGCGGTCACCCACCCGGTCGTCGAGGCCGACGTGCAGGGTGCGCAGCAGATCGGCGGCCCAGGGGGCGCCGCGCCCGGCGTTCTCCTGGGCGGAGAGGGCGCGCAACTGGCCCACCAGGGTCGGCGCCACGGCCTGGTCGGCCCGGGAGACCTCCGTACAGCCGACCGGGTCGGTGTCGGGCTCCGCCTCGGCGTCGACGTCCGGCTCGCCGTCCTGGTCGTGCTGCGGGTGCTGGTGGTCCTGTTCCGGTGCGCCGCCCGGCGCGCACCGCAGCTCCCGGAGCAGTCCCGACACCACCGGCACCACATCGCGGGGCAGCGCGTCGGGCGAACAGCGCGCGAGCTGGGCCAGGGCGGCGAGCCGCAGCCCCGGCGCGTGCTCCCGGTCCACCAGCCGGGTCAGCCACTCGGCCACCCGCCCCGCCAGCGGACGGTGGCGCAGGGCGACCCGCCCGGCCGCCTCCACGAGGGCGAGCCGTACCTCCTCGTCCGGCTCCACGGGCAGGCGCTCCCGCAGCAGCGCCAGGACCCGCACGGGGTGCCGGTGCAGCGTGGCCAGCGCCAGCGGGGCCGCCAGCCGCACCCCGGGGTCCTCGTCGGCGATCAGCTCGAAGAACACCCCGGCCCCCGCGGTGACCGCGGCCGCCGCCATCGCGTAGTTCGCGGCGCCCTCGATCTCGTCCTCGTCGATCTCCGCCTCGTCGTCCTCGTCCAGATCGAAGCCGCCGATGCTGGTGAGCAGCTCCACGACGCTGCCCCGGTCCTGCACGCCCGGGTCCACGGCGAGCTCGAAGAGAAAGGGGATGCACGCGAGGGTGCAGGCGTAGACGTCCCCCTGGTGGTGCACGGCTCCGTACATGCCGTCGAGCGCGCTCTCCCGTTCCGCCGGATCGGCGGAGGCGAGCCCCCGAAGGAGCACCGGCACGTCGTCGGCGGGCCCGTAGGCATGCTCCATCGAAGCCCAGTCGACCTCATCGATCCCCGAGAACACGCCATCCCCTCCCCACGTCACGGCTGCGTCCGGAAGCTCCACCCGTCTCCGGCACACCTGTTCCCCACGCCCCTGCGGCGCGTCCCGAAGAAAGCGCCTGCGCAGAGTGTGCACCACGGCTCCGACAATCCACCCGCCACTTGTGGCCTTTCCTCATGCCGTGACCAGGTCATGACCCTGTCATGACGCGAAGACGGCGGGAGAACCTGTGCGCAGCCTGTGAATCCGGGCGAACCGGTTGCGAGGCGCGTCTGGGGGCGTTCCGCCGTCCGGCCCGGAGCCGCCGTGGGAATCAGGCCGGACCTGTCGTCGGGATCAGGCTGAACCCTTCCCTTTGTCGAGATCAGGCCGCACTCGTCGTCGGGATCAAGCCGCCCCCGCGGGCAGCGGTCGTGCCCGGTCCGGATCGAGCAGGGGGCCGAGCAGGTCCCCGTACCGTCCCAGCCGCGCGGCCATGCCGTCCGCCCGGAACACCAGCGCCTCCGGATTGCGGCACCCCTCGATCTCGTCCCATGTGACGGGCGCGGAGACGGTGGGCTCGGTCCTGGCCCGCAGCGTGTAGGGCGTGGCGGTGGTCTTCGACGCGGAGTTCTGGCTGAAGTCGACGAAGACCTTGCCGGGCCGCAGGGCGCGCTTCATCCGGTGCAGGGCCAGTTCCGGCAGGGCGCTCTCCGCCTCCACCGCGAGCCGCTTCGCGTACGCGGACACCTCGGCGGACGGGGTCGGCTCCAGCGGGACCAGCAGATGCAGGCCCTTGGAGCCGGACGTCTTCCCGTACGCGAACAGTCCGTCGGCGGAGAGCCGCTCCCGCAGCCAGAGGGCCACCGCACAGCACTCCACGACGGTGGCGGGGGAGCCGGGGTCCAGGTCGAAGACCATCCGGTCGGCGGTCCCCGGGGCGTCGGCCCGCCACTGCGGGGTGTGGAACTCCACCACCAGGTTGGCCGCCCACATCAGCGAGGCCAGATCCTCGACCATCACCTGCCGGGCGGCCTGGTCCTCGCTGCGCGGCACGGGGGTGGTCCGCACCCAGTCGGGCGTACCGGGCGGCGGGTTCTTGGTGAAGAAGAGCTGCCCCCCGGGCCCGTCCGGATAGCGCAGGAAGGAGACCGGGCGGTCGCGCAGATGGGGCAGGATCGCCCGCGCCACCGTGGCCGCGTAGTAGTGCAGCACCTCGCCCTTGGTGGTCCCGGTGGCCGGATACAGCACCTTGTCGAGGTTGCTGAGCGAGAGGCGCCGCCCCTCCACCTCCGTGATCGGCGTCATACGATAAGAGTCACACGAATCACACCAATCACACGAGAAACTGCCCAACCATCCTTAACAGTCAAAAGGGGTGAACGGTGAGGTCCATATGGAACGGTGCGATCTCCTTCGGGCTGGTCAGCATCCCGATCAAGCTGGTCAACGCCACCGAGAACCACTCGATCCACTTCCGGCAGATCCACCTCGCCGACGGTGGCCGGATCCGGTACCGCAAGGTCTGTGAGCTGGACGAGGAGGAGGTGGCGGGCGGCGAGATCGGCAAGGCCTACGAGGACGCCGACGGCACGATGATCCCGATCACCGACGAGGATCTCGCCCAGCTCCCGCTGCCCACCGCCAAGACCATCGAGATCGTCGCCTTCGTGCCCGCCGACGAGATCGACCCGCTCCAGATGGACGCGGCGTACTACCTCTCCGCCGACGGGGTCCCGGCCGCCAAGCCGTACACCCTGCTGCGCGAGGCCCTCAAGCGCAGCAACAAGGTCGCCGTCGCCAAATACGCCCTGCGCGGCCGTGAACGGCTCGGCATGCTCCGGGTGGTGGACGACGTGATCGCCATGCACGGGCTCCTGTGGCCCGACGAGATCCGCGCCCCCGAGGGGGTCGCCCCGGACAGCGACGTCACCGTGCGCGACGCCGAACTCGATCTGGCGGACGCCCTGATGGACACCCTCGGCGAGGTCGACATGGACAGCCTCCACGACGACTACCGGGAGGCGGTGGAGGAGCTCATCGCCGCGAAGGCCTCCGGTGAGTCGTTCCAGCCGGCGGAGTCCGACGACTCCGGCGGCGGCAAGGTCATCGACCTGATCGCGGCCCTGGAGAGCAGTGTCCGCGCCGCGAAGAAGTCCCGGGGGGAGGAGAACGAGGCCGAGAACGAGGGGGACATGGCGGACGTCCACCCCATCAAGAAGACGGCATCGGGGAAGACGGCATCGGGGGAGCCGACGAAGAAGACGGCACAACAGAAGTCCACGCCCAAGCCCACCGGCACGAAGAAGTCCACAGGGTCCTCGTCGTCCCCGGCCAGGAAGACAGCGCAGAAGCAGAAGAAGACAACAGCCAAGTCGACCTCCTCCGCCTCCTCCGCCTCCTCCAAGAGCTCGTCCCCGGCGAAGAAGCAGACGTCGTCGAACGCCCGGAGCACCACGAAGAAGAAGACGGCCGCACCCCGCAAACGCGCCTCGGCCTGACCCCGCCGCGTCCCGATCCCCGGCCCCGGCTCCCCCTTGTCGTACGGCACCCGTACGCTACGGCGCATGAGCGCAGAGGCCCCCTCGGGACGGGTGATCGACGGCCGCTTCACCTTGGTGGAGCGGCTCGGCAGCGGCGGCATGGGCATGGTCTGGCGCGCCCACGACGAGGCGCTCCACCGCGACGTCGCCCTCAAGGAGGTACGGCCCCCGGACCCGGCGCTCGCGGAGTACGACCCCGAGGGCGCCCGCACCCTGCGCGCCCGGGTCCTGCGTGAGGCCCGCGCGCTGGCCCGCCTCGACCACCCCAATGTGGTCACCGTCCACCACATCGTCGACCCCGGCGAGGACGGCTACCCCTGGATCGTGATGGAGCTGGTGGCCGGCTCCTCCCTCCACGAGCGGCTGGCCGAAGGGCCCATGAAGCCGGCCGAGGCCGCCGAACTGGGGCGCGGCATCCTCTCCGCGCTGAACGCCGCCCACGCCTCCGGCATCCAGCACCGCGACGTCAAACCGGCCAATGTGCTGCTGCGCACCGACGGCCGCCCCGTCCTCACGGACTTCGGCATCGCCGCGATCCGCGAGTCGACCAGCCTCACCATGACGGGCGCCCTCATCGGCTCGCCCGACTACATAGCCCCCGAGCGCATCCGGGGCACCGAGGGCGACCCGTCCTCGGACCTCTGGTCGCTCGGCATGATGCTGTACGTCGCCGTCGAGGGCCACCACCCCCTGCGCAAGGCCACCACGCTCGCCACCCTGGCCGCGGTGCTGGACGAGGAGGTGCCCCCGCCGGTACGGGCAGGGGCGCTGGCACCCGTCCTGACCGCGCTGCTGACCAGGGATATCCCGGCCCGCCCGGACGCCGCGACCCTGGACCGGATGCTGGCGGAGGCGGCGAGCCCGCAGCCCGCCCCCGACCCCAGAAGCGCCTACGGGCCGCCCCCGGCCGCCACCCGCCCCGAGCCCTCATCACCCACCCGGCCGCCCCACCCGCCGACCCCCGCCGCCGGGTTCGGCCACCCGCCGGCCTTCCCCACCCCCGCCGACGCGTCGAGCAAGCCGTACGCGAGCAACCCGTACGCGACCCCGACCACGTACCCGACCGCGTCCCCCGCCGGCTCCCGGGCCACGTCCCCTTCCGGCTCCCCGACGGTCTCCGACGACGAGGCGCGCCGACGCCGCCTCCTGCGCCGGACCCGGATGATCACCACGGCCTCGTCCGTCGTCTCGGCGGCGGTGCTGGCGGGCGTGATCCTCTGGATGACCGACCCGCCGCTCTTCGGCGGAGACGGTGACGACGGCGCGAAGGGGGGCAACCGCCCCGACACCACGGCGAGCGCCCCGGCGAACGGCCGGAGCGCGGCCCCGCCCACCACCGGAGGCCAACCGGTCGCGGACGACGACGAACCGGAGACCCCCGTCGACCTGCTCACCCCCCAAGGGGCGCGGCAGGCCATCGCCGCACTGAAGCCGCTGATGGGCGGGACGAAGGTCACCGACTTCACCCTCTACGACGAGCACGCCTCCGCCCAGGCGCCGCTGAAGTCCAACTCCCGCCTCTACGACCGGTTCAGCTACCGGGACGGGCAGGCGAAGAACGACGACATGGGCGGCACGCTCATGTCCGGTGACAAGCCGGTCGACCTGAACTCCGTCGACTGGGACGCCCTGCCCGCCCTGCTGCGGACGGCCAGGACGACGCTCAACATCCCGGAGCCGGAGAGCAGTTACGTGATCGTGGACCCGTCGTCGCCCTTCCACGACGACCGTCCGGTGCTGCGCGTCTACGTCTCCGACAAGTACGGCGGCGCCTTCCTCACCGCGCACCTGGACGGCCGGGTCATCGAGAAGAACCCACGCGAGAAGGGCTGACCGGCGGAGCGGAGGCAGGCTCGATGTAGTCGGGCAGGGTGGGCAGGTCGAGCCCCAGGGGACTGCGCTCGATGACATAGGTGCAGCTGGTGTAGGTGTACCCGGACTGGACCTTCGACCCCGCCGCGTAACTGTCCACCCGGGAGGTCGCGCCCGTGCCGTGCTTGTAGAGGAAGTGGTAGTCGCCCGCGGGCAGTTGGAGCCGGGCCTTCGGGTAGCTCCTGCCGCTGTCCTTGCAGGCGAGCCGCGGACCGGCCGACGCGCTGTAGCGCTTGCAGCCGCCGCAGGGCTTCAGCGTGACGGTGCCGGTGACCGGCCCGGTGTAGAGCACCTCGACCGCGTTCGGCGCGTCATTGCTGATGACGAGCTCCATCCGGGGCCCGCCGGGCCGCCCGGACGGCGGCAGCCGCTTGCCCGCGGCCGGCCGGTCGTCGGCTATCTCTGCGGCGATGGCGATCTTCCGGGCCTGCGCAGCCCGCCCGTCACCCTTGTGGGAACGGGCGAAACCGGCCAGCGTCGTGCGGGCCTCGCTGAACTTCTTCTCCTTGAACTGGTCGACCCCGCAGGCGTAGACCCCGTCCGTCACGCCCTTGTCCGCGTCGGCGCGCAGGGCGGAGACGCTCGCGGCGGGCATGGCGGAAGCCGTGGAGCCGAGACCGCGCAGCACCTCGGTGGCCGCACACGGCTCGTCGCCCCGCACCGCCGCGACCTGCTCCTTGATCCGCCCGCTGATCGCCGGCCCCACCTGCTGCGCCGGCGCGGACTCGGGGAAGGTACGCAACAGCTCGCCCAGCTCCGTGGAGCCCCCGCCGGCTCCGCCCAGCCGGGACACCCCGCACCCGTACAGCGACTCGGCGAGCGGCTCGTCTGGCCATCCGGCGAGCTCGCCCAGCAACTTCTTGCCGACCGTGCCCGGCAGGCCGCGCAGATAGGTCAACGGCTCGACGGCCTCGCAGTGCTGCTTCTCGTCGTACGGAGCTGAGACCGCGTCGTAGTACGCCTTCAGGCGGTCGGGCACGAGCTTCGCCGCCCGGGAGCCGGGATGGTCCCGGCCGAGCGCGCGATAGACGTCGAGGGCCTGCGCGTACTCACCCTTGGCCGTCCCGAACGGCTGCTGGGCCGCGGCGGCCACCCTCCGGTCCCCGCCCGCCAGCCGGTCGAGCAGCATCTGCTCCCGCGCCTCGTCCTGAGCGGCCCCGTACGCCACCACCCCACCGGCCGGAACGGCCAGCAGCACCACACCCAGCCCCACCGCCACCACCGGCCGCCACGAACCGCCGAGCGCCGAACGCAGCGCGATCCGCGCCCCGTCGGCGGCGGCGAGGACGAGCAGGAACAGATGGACGGCGAGCACACGCGCGGGCACCCCGTCCGGATCGGCGGGCAGCGCCACGAACAGCAGCACCCCGGTCGCGACCCAGCACCCGACGGCCCGCCCCCACCGCCCCAACAGCGCGTAACCGAGCCCCAGCCCGGTCAGATTGAGCAACCCGGCCCCGACGGCCCGCAGCCCCGCCCCGGGCGGCGGCGGGCCGACGGTCGGCGCATGGGAGGGGGGCGGCGGCACGGCTCCACCGAATCCGGCCCCGGCCGTGTTCTCTCCCGCAGTCCCGTACCGGTCATCCGACTCCATAACGGTCCCCCCACCGCCGAACCCTGCAAGTCGCCGGAACTCTGCCCGGGGCCGCCTCGGTTCACGCGTCGGAGCATCGGCATTCTGCACGGGTTGTCTATCGATCAATGATCTATGTGGCGAAATGCCCCCGGAGTGAGAAGAGTTGGCTGGCCGGGCCGCAATTGGATCACTCGAACGGGTGACCCTTGTTCGGTTCTTGTGCGGCTACCGTCTGTGCCATGATCGCCCAGTCGGATCTTCGACGCACAGGACACCGCCAACTCGGCGCAGAATGAAGGAAGTTGTCAGTCGCATGTGGAAAATACTTCAGTGGATGTGGTGACATCGCCCGGCCCGACGGGCCACGTCGTCGGCGGTTGATCCGCACCACGGCCGAACGGACCGGCACCCGGGCGAGGCTCAGGAGCCGGTCCTTCTCGTTTCCCCCAGCAACATCCGCCGCACGCTCTCCGCCTCGGCCTCGGAGCCCAGGCTCCGGTACACCTCTTCCGCCCTCCTGGCGTACTCCCGGGCCGGGTCTCCCCGCCGCATGCTCAGCGCCGTACGGGCGAGCCCCGCCAGCGCGCGGGCCGCAGCGGGCCGGGAGCCAGTGCGTTCGGCCAGGTCGAGCGCCTGCCCGTAGACCTCCAGCGCCACATCGGGTCGGTCCGTGGCATGGTGGACGTCGGCCACGCCGAGCAGTGCCCGGGTCCGCTCGTAGGCGCTGTCGATGCTCCGCGCGACCTCCTCCGCCAGGGTGAAGTGGAGCAGGGCCTCGCCGCTGTCCCCGCTCTCGGTGTGGGCCGACCCCATGCTGATCAGCGTGTTCGCCTCGCCCAGGCCGTCCCCCCGGGCTCGGTGGCTCTCCAGTGCCCGCCGGAAACTGGCCAGTGCCCGCGGGGTGTCACCCATCGCCTGGTACACAGTGCCCAGGTTGGTATCGAGGATGGCCAACTCCTGCCCACCACCGTGCAGTTGGGCCAGTACCCGTGATCGTTCGAAGTGGTCGTGGGCGTGCTCGACGTGGCCGCGCAGGTGGTGGATCTCGCCGATGTTGTTGAGCGCGCGGACCTGTCCCAGCAGATCCCCCGTCCCCTCGTGGATCTGCAGCGTGAGACGCGCCCGGCCGAGCGCCTCGTCGTACCGGCCCTCCTGGTACAGCGCCGCCCCCTCGATGTTGAGGCAGTCCGCCTCGCCGTGCAGATCGCCCAACTGCCGGTAGAGCGCCAGAGCGCGCGCCGCCATGCGCAGCGTCGGGCCGGTGTGCCCGGCGGCCAGGTGCGCGCGGCTCGCCTGGAGGGAGGCGTCGGCGCACCCTGCGGGGTCGTCGAGGTCCTGGAAGAGGGTCAGCGCCTCGCCCGCACAGCTCAGCGCCTCCCCTGGTCCCGTCTGCGCCAGCAGGTCCGCCGCCTCCACCAGCGTCTGCGCCAGCAGTGCCGGGTTGCCCCGCGAACGCAGCGCCTCCACGGCCGCGCCGTACAACTCGTCGGAGACCGCCCAGCTGCCCCAGATCCTGAGCGAGGGGGCGAGCGCGTGCGGGAAGTGCGCCGCCTGGTCCAGGTCCTCCGCGGCCGCCGTGCGGGCGGCGGCCAGCAGGTTGGCCCGCTCGGCCTCCAGCCAGGCCGCCGCCTCCTGGGAGTCCCCGAACTCGGCCGCGTACAGGCACAGTTGCCCAGGCTCCGGCTCCAGGGCCCTGCGGCGCGGGTGGGTGAGGCGATGCGCCCGGTGCGCGGAGGTGAGGTAGTGCCCCAGGAGCCTGCCCAGGGCCTCGTCGCGAGCGCTCTCCGACTCCTCGGCCGTGCACATGCGCAGCGCGAACGCCCTCGTGAGGTCGTGCAGTTGGTAGCGGCCGAGCACCGGTTCCGCCAGCAGATGGCAGTCCAGCAGCTCCTCGATGCTGCGCCGTACACCCTCCGCACCGCCGCCGGGGCCGGCCCCCGCTCCCGGGAGAGCGGCCGCGGCGGCCGCCGTGATGTCGGGCCCAGGGTGCAGCGCGAGCAGGCGCAGCAGCCGGCGTGTCCCGGGAGCCAGCTCGGCGTAGGAGAACCGGAACGCCGAGACGAACACCTCCTCGTCGAGCTCGTCCAGCGGGTCGCTCGACTGCGCCAGACGCTCCAGGAGATGGCGCAGGTCCCAGATCTCCCGGTGCCGGAAGCGGCCCGCGAGCAGCGTCGTGGCCAACGGGTGACGGCCGCAGGCGTCCACCAGCAGCCCCAGGGCCTCCGGGTCGCGGGAGGTGCGGGCGGCGCCCGCGATCCGGCTGAACAGGGCCGCCGCCTCCTGGGCGGGCAGCGCGTCCACCAGCAGGGAGGTCGCCCCGTCCAGTCCGGAGAGCCGGTTGCGGCTCGTCACGATCGCCAGGCACCCGGCCGAGCCGGGCAGCAGCGGCCGGACCTGGGCGGCGTCCCGCGCGTTGTCGAGCACCACCAGCACCCGGTTGCGCGCGGTCCACTCCCGCCACTCGGCCGCCCGTCCGTCGAGCGTCTCCGGCAACTTGCCGCCGGCTCCGACGGCGTGCAGCAGGAGGGCCAGGGCCTCGGCCGGGTCGAAGGGCCGCCGTCCGCTGAACCCGTGCAGATCGACGTACAGCTGACCCGCCGGATACGCGTCGGCCAGCCGGTGCGCGGCATGCACGGCCAGAGCGGTCTTGCCGATGCCGGGCATCCCGTGGAGCACGGCGAGCGGCAGCGCGTACCCGTCGCCGGTGAGTCCGTCGCGCAGCATCTCCAGCTCTCGCGTACGGCCGGTGAAGTCCCGGGTGTCGCGGGGGAGGTTGTTGCGGACAGCTGGGGCGCCCGGCACGGGTGGTGGCTGTGAGGCCGGAGCGACGGGGAACTCCGGGGGAGAGGGAGGCGATGTGGTGGGGGCCGCGACGGTGACGGTGGCCTCCCGAGGCTGCGCCAGGCCCCGGTCCTGTTCCAGGATCCTCTGGTGCAGCGCCCGCAGATCGGCCCCCGGCTCCATGCCCAGCCCCTCGCGCAGCCGGGTGTGCGTCGTGCGGTAGAGCGCCAGCGCCTCGCTGTGCCTCCCGCTGCGGTGGAGCGCCAGCATCAGGGAGCCGACCACCCCTTCCGCCAGCGGGCTCTCCGCCGCCAACTCGCCCAGCTCACCGATGAGGTCGGCGTGACGCCCGAGCTCCAGCTCCAGCCGGATGCGCTCCTCCCGGACATGGCGGTGATCCTCCACCAGCCGCGTACGCACGGAAGCCGCCCACTCGCTGGAGCTCTCCGTCAGCGGCTCGCCCCGCCACAGGTTCTCGGCGGTCCGCAGCAGCCCGACCGCCCAATCCGTCCGGCCCTGCTCCGCCGCCACCGCGGCCTCGGTGCGGAACCGCTGGAAGCGGACCAGGTCCAGGTCGTTCTGGTCGCTCATCCGGAGCTGGTACAGCCGGGGCGGTATCCGGTCCAGCCGGACGAGCGGGCCCACGGCGTCGCGCAGATGGCCGCGCAGCCGTGAGAGGTAGGTCTGCAGCGTGTCCGGGCCCGTCCGGGGCGGTTCGTCGCCCCAGACCCGCTCCATCAGCGTGTCCATGGCGACGGGTTCACCGCGCGCGTGTACCAGAACCGCGAGCACGCAGCGCTGTTTCACCGAACCGAGCATGTGCTGCTGGTGCCCGTGCCATAGTTCCAGGGGTCCCAGAGCAAGAAGGTCCATATCGCCCCCCGATGGGTGCGCCACTTCCTGCCGCCGTCGGCAGCGTCCGCACGTCTGTGCGGAACAGTCCACTGTTCCCTGAGCCACCGGCCCGGACCAGGGCGCACAGGGGTGTGTGCGGGGCGCATGCCGCAGCGCTTTTCGTCCTGCAGCTGGAACGCAGGATTCCTGCAGGCCGCCCGTCCACGTCCCCGGGCAGATGCGTCCCGGGCCGCCCTTCGCGACGGCTCCCGCGGGCCTTCCGGTCCGCGGCGACGGAAACGGGGACTGATCAGATGAGCCTGACCATGCCGGACGTGCACCGGCCCCTTGTACCGGTGCGCCTGGACGTCGACCGCTGGGCCACCCGGCGGGCCCGCAAGAAGGTACTGGCCGTGGTGCACACCGTCACCGCGGGGCAGCGGCTGCTCGAAGCGGTGCGGCTGCTGGAGGGCGACGCACGGGTGCAGGTGTTCTTCACCCAGGCGCCCGATGTGTTCAGCCACGGGGTGGACTTCTTCCTGGAACGGCTGGGCGGCCTGGTCCTGCCCTGGCACCAGGCGGTCCACATGCCCTTCGACCTGGCGCTGGCGGCCGCTCACGGCGGACTGCAGGAACTGCACGCCCCGGTGATCGTGCTACCGCACGGTGCCGGGCACAACAAGCTGATCCCTGCCGGGCAGCGCGGCCGGCGGGTCGTCGGACGCGGGATCTACGGACTCGACCGGCAGTGGCTGATCCAGGACGGCCGGGTGGTCCCCGAATCGATCGTGCTCGCCCACCACGAGGAGCTGACCCGCCTGGGCCGCGAATGCCCCGAGGCGCTGCCCGCGGCGGAGGTGATCGGCGACCCCTGCTCCGACCGGATCACGGCGAGCCTGCCGCAACGGGCCCTCTACCGCGACGCCCTGGGGGTCGGGGCGCGGCAGCAGCTGGTGACGGCCTGCTCCACCTGGGGGCCGGGTTCTCTCCTGGGCCGGCAGTGGGAGCTGCTGGAACGGCTGGTCGACGAGCTGCCCCGGGAGGACTTCCGGGTCGCCCTCCTGCTCCACCCGCACGTCTGGAACGCCCACGGGGAATGGCAGATCCGCAGCTGGCTCGCGGGGCTCGGGCGCTCGGGGCTGCTGGTCATCAGCCAGTACGCCGACTGGGTCGGGGCGCTGGTCGCCGCCGACCACATCGTGGGGGACCACGGCTCCGTCTCCCTGTACGGGGCGATGACCGGAGTCCCGGTCCTCATGGGCAGCGCCCCGGAGGGCGACCTGGACCCCGGCTCACCCGCCGCCGAACTGGCCTCCTTCGCCCCGCGGCTGCATGCCGACCGCCCCCTCGTCCGCCAGCTCGCCCGCGCCGCAGCGGAGTACCGCACGGAGCGGTACGAGCAGGTGGCGGCCCGGATCACCTCGGAGCCGGGGAGGTTCGCCGTCAGGATGCGGGCGCTGATCTACCGCAAGCTCCGGCTGCGCGCCCCTGCCGTCCGGCCGCGTGCGGAGCACGCGCCGCTGCCGGTGACGGTGAGCCACGACGAACGGGGGTCCGGCCGATGACCACGCCGAGCGTACGGCTCACCGAGGAACGGGGGTCTGCCCGATGACCGCGCCGACCGTACGGCTCACCGAGGACGTCCCGCAGCGGGGGGTCCGCCGCACCTGGGCCACCCTGCTGCACCCGGACCGCCCGGTGCGGGTCGCCGACGAGCACCTGCGCGTCCGGCTCTCCGCGGCGCACCCGATGCCGCTCCTGGCGGACGCCCTGGTGGCCGAACTCCCGTCGGTGGGGCTCCCGCTGCACGAGGACCCCGCCCGGTACGCGGCCGAACTCGCCGACTGCCACCCGGGCGCCCTGGTGGTGGCCGTGTACCGGGGCCCTCACTGCTGGCTGCGGCTCGGAGGCCGGGACCGGCTGCTGACCCGTGAGCCGGGGTGGCCTGCGCAGTCCTGGGCGGTCTGGGCCTCGGTCGCGCACGTCTGGCTGGTGGCGGGCCTGGACCCGGCCGCGCTGGACCCTGCCGCCGTACGGGTCGTCAGGACCGTACGCGGCTACGCGTCGGCGTCGCCCTGGGCGTCCCCGGACGGGCCCGGCCCCGGAACTTCGAGGTCCGGGGCCACCGGCTCAGGGGGCTCCAGGGCCCCGAGCCGGGTCCGCGCCTCGTCCGCCTCGGCAGACTGGGACCGGCCGACGGAGGAGTACAGGGACAGCGCTTCCCGGTAGTACTGCCGGGCCTGCCATGGCTGCCCGCGACGCTCGGAGAGCTGGGCCAGACCTCCGAGCACGCGGGCCGCCTCGAACCCGGCGGCCTGGGCCCGTAACGCGGACAGTGCCGCCGACAGCTCCGACTCCGCCCGGCCGAGCCTGCCCAGGTGCACACAGGCCCGCCCGGTCAGGCCGGCGGCCCGGGCGGCGTTGTACGCGTCGCCGGCCGCCTCCAGGGTGAGGCGGGCGGCCTCGGCGTCGACGGCGGCATCCTCGTACCGCCCCTGGGAGAAGGCGACATCGGCCAGATTGAACCGGGCCAGCGCACCGGCCCGGAGATCGCCGCAGGCGGGCAGCGCGTCCGCCGCGCGGGCGAACAGTTCGGCCGCACGGTCCGGCCGCCCGAGCCGCTGGTGGGCCAGCCCCCGGTAGTTCAGCGTCCGGGCGTGCCCGAGAGCGTCCCCGCGCTCCAAAAAGGAGGCCGCGGCCCGCTCGAACATCGCCAGCCCTTCGGCGGGGGCGCCCGTGGCGAGCTTTCCCAGGGCGCCGGAGGTCAGCATCCGGCAGGCGGCCTCCTCGTCCCCGGCCTCCTCGGCGGCCAGCAGCCCCTCCTCGTGGGCTTCCCGCCACTCCCGGTACAGCTTGCGACGCGGGAACAGCGGCCACAACGCGTCGGTCAGCTGCCAGGCCAGCTCCGGGGCACCCATCGGGCGCGCGAGGCGGACCACTGCCATCAGGTTGTGCAGCTCCCGCTCCAGCCAGTCCAGCGCCGCCTCTGCCTCCGCCTGCCCGCCGACGGCGCCGAAGTCCTCTTCGACCACGCACTCCGGCTCGAAGTCCCGCTCCAGCAGGGCGCGTCGGGGCTCGATGATCTCCTCGGCCCGGTCGGCGTTGGCGAGATAGTGGTGGCCGATGCGGAGCAGCGCGGCTGTCCGCTCGTCAGCGCTCTCGTCCTGCGCGGCCCGCGCGGCGGCGTGCAGACGCACCAGATCGTGGAACCGGTAGCGCTCGCCGCCCGACGCCTCGGCGACATCGACGAGCAGATTCGCGTCGTACAACGCGTCGAGCGCCTCGACGGCGTCCTCACCCAGGAGCGCCCGCGCCACCGGCCCACCGAACTCCCGGCCGGGGTGGAGCCCCAGCAGCCGGTAGAGGCGGGCCGCGGTGGGCGGCAGTCCCTGGTAGGAGAGGTCCAGCGCCGCCCGTACGTCGTGGTCGCCCTCTATGGCCAGCGCCTCCAGTCGCTCGTGCTCCTCGGACAGCGCCCGGACCATCGCCGTGATGCCCTGCCGGGGGCGGGCCGCCAGCCGCGCCCCGGCGATGCGTACCGCGAGCGGCAGCCCCGCGCAGAGCAGGACGAGGGCCCGCGCCTCCTCGGGCTGAGCGGCGACCCGGCCGTCCGCGAGGGTCGAATCGAGCAACTCGACCGCCGCCTCGGTGGAGAGCGGCTCCAGATGGATCACATGGCCCCCGTCGAGGCTCAGCCCCGGCATCCGCCGACGGCTGGTCACCGCCGTCACACACCGCCCCGCCGGTAACAGGGGCCGTACCTGGGCCGCGGTCGCTGCGTCGTCCAGCAGCACCACGAGCTGCCGGTCGGCGGTCAACGACCGGTAGAGCGCGACCCGTTCACCCAGCGCCGGGGGCACCTGACCGGTGGGGACGCCCAGCGCCCGCAGGAACCTGCCCACCACCTCGCCGGGGTCGGCGGGACCGCCCGGCGCCTGGGCGCCCAGATCGGCGTACAACTGACCGCCGGGGAAGTGCGGGCGCAGCGTGTGCAGCCAGGCCAGTGCGACCGCGGTCTTCCCCACCCCGCCGAGCCCGCTCACCGCCGCCAGCGTGGGATGCCCGTCCTCCATGGCCCGGCATCGGTGCAGCTCCAGGGCGCGGAGCTCGTCCGTCCGGTCGGTGATCCGGACCGAGGGCGGTAACTGCCAGGGCTGCGGCACCTCCTCCCGCGCCCCACCCCCAAACACATGGATGCCGCCGTGCACGCTCCCCGCCTGCACCACGAAGCCGTGCACCGTACCGCTCAGGTCGTTGTCGCTGTGCTCGTGCCCCCGCATGCGTCCCCCTCCGGACAGCCGAGTACCAGCTTCTGCAGAACATCCTTTCCGTACAGGACTTCGATACCCGGGCCTGCGGGGGTTGGCTGCGGCTGGTGGCCGAATCCTCCCTCGGGTCCCGAGGTTCTGGCATATGCCAAGAGTGCATGCCACCCGTACGAGTGACAGGCGGGAGCGGGGAAACGCAGATGACCGGACCAGGTCATCCGAAACCGGTGGATGAACTGCTGAGGGCGGCACGGCTCGAAATCGCGGCGGAACTGCACGGGGGCGGGAGAAGCGCACCCGGGGCGTCCCTGTGTGAGGGATGTCGCCTCTCTTCCTTCGACGCGCAGAACGAGTACGCGCGTGGTTGCCGCCGCTGTCCCGGAAGGCACGCGAAGGTGTTCGAGGTCAAGCAACTGGTGAACGCCGGATTCGATGGCGACAGCAAACTCTGGTACACGGATTCGGAGCAGGTGATTCCGCAAAGTTGGCGGGGTTGACTGCGCCCCAAGCGCTGAGCCCGTGCAGGGGCCGGAGGCACTCTGGCTTCGGATCGGTCCGCAGACCCGCACCATCCATTGTCAGTCCTACTGGCTAACCTGATCGTCGTGACGATGAACAGCGGTGAACGACTCTCCGAAACGGGCGGCGAAGGCTCTGACGGAAACGGTGCAGGCGATCCCCGGGCCGGCCTTCAGGGCGCGGCGGGGGTCCAGTGGGTTCTCCAGCCGAGAGCTACGCCCGCGTGCGAGGGCCGAAACATTTCGAGCACTCCGTACGCCAAGGGATCAAGCTCGCAGACTATGAGCGGGAACTCGGCGCTGACGCCCAAGCGTTGAGGATGCTCTTTCCTGCGGGCTCGGCGCGGCTCTGGGGATCGACACCGGCGGCGCCCAAGAAGTCGGAAAAGACAACCGCGCTCGCCGGGCGCCGGGTCGGCGACGAAGTGCTTTTCTACGCCGACAAGAAGTTCGTCGCCAGGGCGAGGATTCTTGGTCTCTTCCACAACCGTGCTCTCGCCAAGGCTATTTGGGGAGTGGACGAGAACGAGCGGACCTGGGAGCACATGATGGCCCTGGGCGACGTGGACGAGTCCGGCGTACCGGCGGAACCCCTTCTCGAAAGGCTCGGGATCCCCGTGCCCCTACGCTCGCTGACTCTCCTCGGAGACCTCGCGAGCGGCGTGCCCGGAGCCGTCTCCTGACGTCGAGGCAGGGACGCTTCTGCGCAAGGAAGATGTGCTCCGCGCCCTCTCGGCTCTGAAGACCCACGTCAACGACCGGCGCTCTTCCCGCCACAAGCCGATCACCCTCCTCTGGGCCATCGGCCGCTTGGCCGCCGAGCAGGAACGCGAGCGGAACCGCCTGGTCGGGTGGCAGACGTTCCGCGAGGAGGTCGGGCCGCTGCTGCGGAACTTCGGGCTCCCGGACTCGAGGGTCACGCCCGAGTACCCCTTCTGGCACCTGCGCAGCAGTGGACTGTGCGATGTGGAGTGAATCGATACCCAGGGAACCGCACCCACCCCTTCCCGTTGGCCGCCGCAGGGGCGAGCGCGGCTTCAGCAAGGACGCGGCGAGGGTCCTCCGCCGCTCGTTGGCGCTCGCCGAGGCCGTCGGGCTGATCTGTTCCAGGCACCTCCCCGATGTCGATCGTGAGGCCCTGCTGGAGCGCGTCGGCCTCGCGGGATACGCGAGTGCGAGCGGTGAGCTTCCCGGCCGTGAGGGAGGCGCGCCCCGCCGTTTGCGCACCTCGTTCCGGCCCGACCGGGACTCGCGGCTCGTCGAGCGGATAAAGGAGATGTACGCCCACGCGTGCCAGGTGTGCGGATCCCGCGTCGAGACGATGTGCAGCAACTACAGCGAAGCGGCCCACATCCGCGGGCTCGGTGGGCCCCACCTCGGCCCCGATCAGCTGTCCAACCTGTTGTGCCTGTGCCCCGACCATCATGTCGAGTTCGACAGGTTGGCCATCTACATCGATGAGGACTGGACGGTGAGGAGGAATTCGACGGGGGCTGTCGAATACCAGCTCAAGCGGCATGCCGAGCATGTCATCGAGCAGGACCACGTTCGCTATCACCGGGCGTTGTGCGGGCGCCGCTGACCGGGCGCGGGGCGCTGCCCTGCATACGCGAAGACCCCGCTTCCAGCGTGAACGCTGGTGGCGGGGTCTTGTCGGCACTTCCTGAGAAGTGCCCCCGGCAGGATTCGAACCTGCGCACCCGGCTCCGGAGGCCGATGCTCTATCCCCTGAGCTACGGGGGCGTATCGCGGTGTTGCTCTGCGACGGGTGAAACACTACCAGCTCCCACCGGGTCTCCGTGAACAGGTATTCCGTCGCGTCAGCCCGTCCCCCGTCCGGGGCGGAAGTGACCAAACGCCGGACGCGGTCAGGGGGGCCGACCTACTCTCGAAGGGTGTCAGGGGCGTACGGCCGCGTGCTTGTTGTCGACGACAACAAGGTCATCCGGCAGCTGATCAGGGTCAATCTCGAGCTGGAGGGCTTCGAGGTCGTGACCGCGGCCGATGGTGTCGAGTGCCTGGACCTGGTCCACCGGATCCGTCCCGATGTGATCACCCTCGATGTCGTGATGCCCCGGCTCGGCGGCCTGGAGACCGCGTCCCGGCTGCGTGCCGACCCCCGCACCCGGCAGGTGCCCATCGCCGTCATCAGTGCCTGCACCCCTTACGAGGTGGACGCGGGGGTGTCGGCCGGGGTCGACGCTTTCCTGGCCAAGCCGTTCGATCCCACCGAGCTCGTGCGGATGGTGCACCGGCTGGCGACCGGGGAGGAGCGGCCGTCGGTCGACGGATGGAGCGGTGCCGGACGGGCGGGTACCGCCACCGGCTGACCGGATGGCGAAACCGGGTCGCGGAGCCCCCCTCCTCCTCCCATACGCTTGTCCCGTGACCCCCGCCGATCTCTCCAGGACCGTGCTGCACGCCGTGCGCCGCGCGGTCGACGAGAACGTGCTGCGCGCGCCCGTACCCGCGCGCGTGCGGGTGGAGAGGACACGGCCCGGAGGCAGCGGCGACTACGCCTGCGCGGTCGCGCTCCAGCTCGCCGGCCCCGCCGAGCTGCCGGCCCTGGAGGTCGCGCGGATCCTGCGCGAGCGGGTCGCCGCCGAGCCCGGTATCGGGCGGGTCGAGATCACCGGTCCCGGGTTCCTGAGCTTCACCCTCGACGCCCCCTCCGACAGCGACCGGGCCGTTCTCGATGCCGTACGGGAGCAAGGGATCGCGTACGGACACGGGGTCGCACTCCGGGACGAGATCCTCCGGTTCCACCACGCGCGGGAGGTGCGCGCCGCCGTCACCGCCCATGCCGTGCGCCGGCTCCTCGTCTCCCAGGGCGCCCGGGTCCGGATCAGCTGCGAGGAGGCGGGCGACCCGGAGTGGAGCCGCCTCGGCGTCACCGTCGACGCGCACGGCACGCCCCCCGTCCCGCTTCCCCGGATCCGCCCCGTGCCCGCCGGTGCAACCGCGGGGGAGCTGCTGGAGCGGCTCGGCGCGGACGCCGTCCGCTGGGGGCTGCTGCGGCCCGCCGGCCACGACCGCGCCCCCCTCGGTGACGACCTGCTCGTCCAGGGGGAGGCCAACCCGCTCTTCCGCGTCCGGTACGCCCACGCCAGGGCCCGCGCCCTCACCCGGGGCGCCGCCGCCCTGGGGTTCACCTCGGAGCCCGGAAAGCCCCTGGAGCCCGCCGCGCACAAGGGCGCCGAGCCCCGCACGCACGCGGAGCCCGCCGCACGCGTAGGCCCCGCCCCCGCACCGTACGAAAGCCCCGCCCCCTCCCCGTACACCGAAGCCCCCGCCCGCCCCCTCCTCGATCTCCTCGCCGACCACCCCGGCGTCCTCCTCGCCGCAGCCCGTCACCGTGCGCCCGACCGGGTCGCCCGGCAGCTGGAAGCCGTCGCCCACGCGTTCTTCGACTTCCACGACAGCTGTCCGCCGCTGCCCTCGGGCGACGAGAAACCCTCGGCCGCCCACCGCTCCCGGCTGGCCCTTGCCGAAGCCGCCGGGACGGTGCTGGCAGGCGGCCTGTCCCTGCTCGGTATCAGCGCGCCCGCTTACCTCTGACGACTCTGACGAATCCGAGAGACCTCACCATGAGCCGCTCCGCACACCCCGCCGGTCCCCGTCACGCCGACGTCATGACCGAGGGGCACTACTCCGCCCCCGCCGCCGACCTGAACGTCCTGGACGAGAAGGTCTGGGCCCGTACCGTCACGCGTGACGCGGACGGTGCCCTCACCGTCGGCGGGATCGCCGTCGCCCGGCTCGCCGAGGAGTTCGGTACCCCCGCCTACTTCCTCGACGAGAGCGACTTCCGTGCCCGGTGCCGGGCCTGGGCCGATGCCTTCGGGCCGGGCGCCGACGTCTTCTACGCCGGGAAGGCCTTCCTCTCCCGCGCCGTCGTGCGCTGGCTCCAGGAGGAGGGGCTGAATCTCGATGTCTGCTCCGGGGGCGAGCTGACCACCGCGCTCGACGCGGGGATGCCCGCCGAGCGCATCGCCTTCCACGGCAACAACAAGACCGTCGCCGAGATCGAGCGCGCCGTCGAGGTGGGCGTCGGGCGGATCGTGCTCGACTCCTTCCAGGAGATCGTCCGCGTCGCCCACATCGCCCGGAGCCACGGCGTCCGCCAGCGCGTCCAGATCCGGGTCACCGTCGGCGTCGAGGCGCACACCCACGAGTTCATCGCCACCGCCCACGAGGACCAGAAGTTCGGCATCGCGCTGGCCGACGGGCAGGCCGCCGAGGCGGTGCGCCGCACGCTCGCGCTCGACAGCCTCGAACTCATCGGCATCCACTCGCACATCGGCTCGCAGATCTTCGACATGGCCGGATTCGAGGTCTCCGCCCGGCGCGTGGTGCAGCTGCTCGCCGAGGTCCGTGACGAGCACGGCGTCGAGCTCCCCGAGATCGACCTCGGCGGCGGCCTCGGCATCGCGTACACCTCGGAGGACGACCCCCGCGAGCCGCACGACATCGCCAAGGCGCTCAGCGACATCGTCACCCGCGAGTGCGAGTCCGCGAAGCTGCGCACGCCCCGGATCTCCGTCGAGCCCGGGCGCGCCATCGTCGGACCCACCGCGTTCACCCTGTACGAGGTCGGCACGATCAAGCCCCTCGAAGGGCTGCGGACGTATGTCAGCGTCGACGGCGGAATGTCGGACAATATTCGTACCGCGCTGTACGACGCCGAGTACAGCGTGGCGCTCGTCTCGCGTACCTCGGAGGCCGAGCCCATGCTGGTCCGGGTCGTCGGCAAGCACTGCGAGAGCGGGGACATCGTGGTCAAGGACGCGTTCCTCCCCGCCGACCTGGCACCCGGGGACCTGATCGCCGTCCCCGCCACCGGCGCGTACTGCCGCTCGATGGCGAGCAACTACAACCACGCCCTGCGCCCCCCGGTCGTCGCCGTCCGGGACGGAGAGGCACGCGTCATCGTCCGGCGCGAGACGGAGGAAGATCTCCTGCGTCTCGATGTCGGCTGATGAAATAGTCGTCTCAGGATCCGGACGGGGGTCAGAAACGCCCGTCCGGTGAGTGAGACTGGTCCACACATGAGCATGTATGAGAAACGAGGTCGGATGATGCGTACGCGTCCGCTGAAGGTGGCGCTGCTGGGCTGTGGAGTGGTCGGCTCAGAGGTGGCGCGCATCATGACGACGCACGCCGACGACCTCGCGGCGCGCATCGGTGCGCCCGTGGAGCTCGTCGGCGTCGCCGTCCGCCGCCCCTCGAAGGTGCGTGAGGGCATCGACCCCGCACTGATCACCACCGACGCGACCGCGCTCGTGCAGCGCGGCGACATCGACGTCGTGGTCGAGGTCATCGGGGGCATCGAGCCGGCCCGCACGCTCATCACCACCGCCTTCGAGAACGGCGCGAGCGTCGTCTCCGCCAACAAGGCACTGCTCGCCGAGGACGGCGCGGCCCTGCACGCCGCCGCCGAGAAGTACGGCCGCGACCTGTATTACGAGGCCGCCGTCGCCGGGGCCATCCCGCTGGTGCGGCCGCTGCGCGAGTCGCTCGCGGGCGACAAGGTCAACCGGGTGCTCGGCATCGTGAACGGCACGACCAACTTCATCCTCGACAAGATGGACACCAGCGGCGCCGGCTACTCCGAGGCGCTCGACGAGGCCACCGCCCTCGGATACGCCGAGGCCGACCCGACCGCCGACGTCGAGGGCTTCGACGCCGCCGCGAAGGCCGCGATCCTCGCCGGTATCGCCTTCCACACCCGGGTGAAGATCGGCGACGTGCACCGCGAGGGCATCACCGAGGTCACCGCCGCCGACATCGCCTCCGCCCGCAGGATGGGCTGCACGGTCAAACTGCTGGCCATCTGCGAGCGCGCCGCCGACGGCCGGTCCGTGACCGCCCGCGTCCACCCCGCGATGATCCCGCTCAGCCACCCGCTGGCCTCGGTCCGTGAGGCGTACAACGCGGTCTTCATCGAGGCCGACGCGGCCGGGCAGCTGATGTTCTACGGCCCCGGCGCCGGCGGCCCCCCGACGGCCTCCGCGGTCCTCGGCGACCTGGTCGCGGTCTGCCGCAACAAACTGGGCGAGGCCACCGGCCCCGGTGAGTCCGCCTACACGCGCCTGCCGGTCAGCCCCATGGGCGAGGTCGTCACGCGCTACCACATCAGCCTCGACGTGGCCGACAAGCCGGGTGTACTCGCCCAGGTGGCAACGGTCTTCGCCGAGCAGGGCGTATCGATCGACACGGTCCGCCAGCAAGGACGTCCGGACGGAGGCGGCGAGGCCTCCCTCGTCGTCGTCACCCACCGCGCGCCCGACGCCGCCCTCTCCGGGACCGTCGAAGCGCTGCGCAAGCTCGACACCGTCCGCGGTGTCGCCAGCATCATGCGTGTTGAAGGGGAGTAAAGGACCCATGACCAGCAAGGGCACCCACCAGTGGCGCGGCATCATCGAGGAGTACCGGGACCGGCTTCCGGTCACGTCCACGACGCCGGTCGTCACACTTCGTGAGGGCGGTACGCCGCTCGTTCCGGCGCAGGTCCTCTCCGAGCGCACGGGCTGCGAGGTGCACCTCAAGGTCGAGGGCGCCAACCCCACCGGTTCGTTCAAGGACCGCGGCATGACCATGGCCATCACCCGGGCCAAGGAGGAGGGGGCGAAGGCCGTCATCTGCGCCTCCACCGGCAACACCTCGGCCTCCGCCGCGGCGTACGCGGTGCGCGCGGGCATGGTCTGCGCCGTCCTCGTACCGCAGGGCAAGATCGCCCTCGGCAAGATGGGCCAGGCGCTCGTGCACGGCGCCAAGATCCTCCAGGTCGACGGAAACTTCGACGACTGCCTCACCCTGGCCCGCTCGCTCTCGGACAACTACCCGGTGGCGCTGGTCAATTCGGTCAACCCGGTCCGTATCGAGGGCCAGAAGACCGCGGCGTTCGAGATCGTCGACGCCCTCGGCGACGCTCCCGACATCCACGTCCTGCCGGTCGGCAACGCGGGCAACATCACCGCGTACTGGAAGGGGTACACCGAGTACGCCCGTGACAGCGTCTCCACGCACACCCCGCGCATGTGGGGCTTCCAGGCCTCCGGCTCCGCGCCCATCGTGCGCGGCGAGATCGTCAAGGACCCTTCCACCATCGCCACCGCGATCCGCATCGGCAACCCGGCCTCCTGGGACTACGCCCTGGCCGCCCGGGATGAATCGGGCGGTTTCATCGACGAGGTGACGGACCGGCAGATCCTGTCCGCCTACCGGCTGTTGGCCTCCCAGGAGGGCGTCTTCGTGGAGCCCGCGTCGGCCGCCTCGGTCGCCGGTCTGCTCAAGGCCGCCGAGGAGGGCAAGATCGACCCCGGCCAGCGCATCGTCTGCACGGTCACCGGCAACGGCCTGAAGGACCCCGACTGGGCCGTCGCGGGCGCCCCGCAGCCGGTCACCGTACCGGTCGACGCGGCCACCGCGGCACAGAAGCTCGGACTCGTCTGACCGTCCGGCGACACGTCCGGGCCGGGCACCGGCAGCCCGGTCCGGACGGCCCGGTCAACCATGACAACCCAGCTCAACCGCCCTCTTTTCGGGGCGGAGAGCGCGTAGGAGGCGGGCGACACGCATCGTGCGCCTCCTGTGCGCCCTATGTCGCGACAGAACCTTCCTTCGATAAGCTGTACCCCATCCGCCCGACATCCGCCCGACGGGTCCGCCGCGGCGCGATCGGCGTCGTGACGGCGAGCACGGGCCGGGTCACCGGCGCCATCCCCACTCCGTAGAACCACCCCGTAGAACCACTCCGTAGAACCACCCCGCAGGCCCATCCCCGCAGAGCCCTTCACCGCACCCACCGCCGCAAAAGCACCGCACCGCAATCCCCGCCGCCTTGCAAGGAGTCGTCCAACCGATGGCCGGTCCCGCGTTCCGAGCCGCCGCCGTCAGGGTGCGCGTCCCCGCAACCAGCGCCAATCTGGGCCCGGGTTTCGACGCCCTCGGCCTCTCGCTGGGGCTGTACGACGACGTCGTCGTCCGGGTCGCCGACTCCGGGCTCCACATCGACATCGCAGGTGAGGGCAGCGAGACGCTGCCCCGCGACGAGAGCCACCTGCTCGTACGCTCCCTGCGCACCGCCTTCGACCTGCTCGGCGGCCAGCCCCGCGGCCTGGAGATCGTCTGCGCCAACCGCATCCCGCACGGCCGCGGCCTCGGCTCCTCCTCCGCCGCCATCTGCGCCGGAATCGTCGCCGCCCGTGCCGTGACGACCGGTGGCGACGCCCGTCTCGACGACGAGGCCCTGCTGGAGCTGGCCACCGAGATCGAGGGGCACCCCGACAACGTCGCGGCCTGTCTGCTCGGCGGGTTCACCCTCGCGTGGATGGACGGCGGAGCGGCCCGGGCCATCCGCATGGACCCCGCGCGGTCCGTCGTCCCGGTGGTCTTCGTGCCCGGCCGGCCCGTGCTCACCGAGACGGCGCGCGGACTGCTCCCGCGCACCGTCCCGCACGTCGATGCCGCACTCAACGCGGGCCGGGCGGCCCTGCTCGTGGAGGCGCTGACCAGGCGCCCCGAGCTGCTGCTGGCCGCGACCGAGGACCGCATCCACCAGGAGTACCGGGGCCCCGCGATGCCCGAGAGCGTCGAGCTGGTGCACCGGTTGCGCGCCGACGGCGTGCCCGCGGTCATCTCCGGCGCGGGCCCCACGGTGCTCGCGCTGGCGGAGGAAGGATCCGCCGACAAGGTCGCCCGTCTGGCGGGCGAGGGCTGGGCCGCGAACCGGCTCGCCCTCGACGCCGCGGGCGCCACCGTGCTGCCGCTGGCCGCGTAACCGCGTGTGATTACCGGTGGCCGAGAGGGGGAATGTTTGTTGGAGCCGGTAGTGTTAACCTCAAGTCTGCAACCGACGTCTTTGAGGCGCGTTGCTTCGTGTCCCCCTCCGGGACCGCCATTCTTCCGGGAGCCTCCCCAACTGCCTGAGCAGCCTGCCTGAGCAGTTTCGAGCACGCTCCGGAACCGGCACGACACCCCTCGCTCGTCCAGGAGTGGGCCGAGCAGGGGGATCTCGCGCCGGACCCCGTACGTTCATCTCTCCGCCGTACCCGGCGGACCACCGCCCCGGCAAGGTCCGCGATCCAGCAAGATCAACAGACCGCAGTCGGACAGCACAACCGGTCGCCGAGCCAGAAGGCCGACGTCCGCTCCAGGGAAGGACCCTTCGTGAGCGACACCACCGATCTGATGGGCGTCACTGCCGACAAGAACGTCGACAGCGCCGCGCCCGCCGAAGGTGCTGCCACTGGCACCACCGCACGGCGCCGCCGCTCCGGCACCGGCCTCGAGGGCATGGTCCTGGCCGAGCTGCAGCAGGTCGCGTCCGGCCTCGGCATCAGGGGTACTGCGCGGATGCGCAAGAGCCAGCTGATCGAGGTCATCAAGGAGGCGCAGGCGGGCGGCGGATCCGCCGCCCCCAAGACCTCCTCCAAGGCCGCCGAGGCCCCCGCCGCCGAGGCGGAGAGCAAGCCCAAGCGGCGTGCCACCTCCAAGGCGCGCACCGGGGACGAGGCCGCCGCCGAGAAGGCCGCGGCCCAGCAGCAGATCGACATCCCCGGTCAGCCGGCCAGCGACGACCAGCCCACGGGCGAGCGCCGTCGCCGCCGCGCGACCGCTCAGGCGGGCAGCCCCGACACGAAGGCCGAGGCGAAGACCGAGGCCAAGGCGGAGCCGCAGGCCGAGCAGAAGACCGAGGACCGCGGCGAGCCCAAGGGCGACGCCAAGGCCGAGGCCGCCGCCGACACCGCCGAGGGCCGTCGTGGTGACCGCCAGGGCCGCGGCGAGCGCGGTGACCGGGGCGAGCGCGGGGAGCGCCGCGAGCGCCAGCGCGACCGCCGGGGCAAGGGCGACGACCAGGGCCAGCAGGGCGGCGGGCAGCGCCCGCAGCGCCAGGGCCAGGGCCAGGGGCAGAGCCAGGGCCAGGGGCAGGGCCAGAGCCAGCAGAACCGTGACAACGGTCCGCAGGACGACTTCGACGACGAGGCGGGCGGCCGCCGCGGCCGTCGTGGCCGCTACCGCGACCGCCGTGGCCGCCGTGGCCGCGAGGACTTCGCCAGCGATGTGCAGGTGGCCGACGACGACGTCCTGATCCCCGTCGCGGGCATCCTGGACATCCTCGACAACTACGCGTTCATCCGGACCTCCGGCTACCTGCCGGGCCCGAACGACGTGTACGTCTCGCTCGCCCAGGTCCGCAAGAACGGCCTGCGCAAGGGTGACCACGTCACCGGCGCCGTGCGGCAGCCCAAGGACGGCGAGCGGCGCGAGAAGTTCAACGCGCTCGTCCGCCTCGACTCGGTCAACGGCATGGCCCCCGAGTCCGGCCGGGGCCGCCCCGAGTTCCAGAAGCTGACCCCGCTCTACCCGCAGGACCGGCTCCGTCTGGAGACCGACTCCAACATCCTGACGACGCGGATCATCGACCTGGTGGCCCCGATCGGCAAGGGTCAGCGCGGGCTCATCGTGGCCCCGCCGAAGACCGGTAAGACCATGATCCTGCAGGCCATCGCCAACGCGATCACGGTCAACAGTCCCGAGTGCCACCTGATGGTCGTCCTGGTCGACGAGCGTCCGGAAGAGGTCACCGACATGCAGCGGTCGGTGAAGGGCGAGGTCATCTCCTCGACCTTCGACCGTCCCGCCGAGGACCACACCACCGTCGCCGAGCTGGCCATCGAGCGCGCCAAGCGTCTCGTGGAGCTGGGTCACGACGTGGTCGTCCTGCTCGACTCGATCACCCGTCTGGGCCGCGCGTACAACCTCGCGGCGCCCGCCTCCGGCCGCATCCTCTCCGGTGGTGTCGACTCGACCGCGCTGTACCCCCCGAAGCGCTTCTTCGGTGCCGCGCGCAACATCGAGGACGGCGGCTCGCTGACCATCCTGGCGACCGCGCTCGTCGAGACCGGCTCGCGCATGGACGAGGTGATCTTCGAGGAGTTCAAGGGCACCGGCAACATGGAGCTCAAGCTCGACCGGAAGCTCTCGGACAAGCGCATCTTCCCGGCGGTGGACGTCGACGCGTCCTCCACCCGTAAGGAAGAGATCCTGCTCGGCACCGACGAGCTGGCGGTCGTCTGGAAGCTGCGCCGGGTGCTGCACGCGCTCGACCAGCAGCAGGCGATCGAGCTCCTCCTGGACCGGATGAAGAAGACCCAGTCCAACGCGGAGTTCCTGCTCCAGATCCAGAAGACGACGCCGGGCAACGGCAACGACTGACGTATCCACGGCAGTTGACGCGGAGGGCCCCCGGCGCCCCGGCGCCGGGGGCCCTCCGCGTTCCCCGAGACGTTTCCCACACGCAGCCCCACCGGAATACGCCCCGCACGGATGCTGCCCGGGGCGGGAAACCGCAGGTGAACGCCGGATCGCGGGCCGCCCGGCGGCCCGCGCACGCCCTCGGGCGCTCACCGTGGGCACACAGCCCTCTGTGCAACCCTTCTTGCTGCTTCGACGTCTGATCAAGCGATGACAAACCGTCCCGGATCCGTCACGGTCCGGGGGCGAGGAGCAGCGGAGCGCCGTACGAGGGAGACGCGTGAGCGAGCAGAAGAAGACCCCGGGGCGGATACGCGGCACCGGCACCCGCCGGAGGAAGCCCTCCCGCCGGCACCGTGCCAAGGCCGTCACGGCCTGGACGGTGGCAGGTGTGGTGGTGGTCGGCGGTGCCGGGCTCGGATACGCGTACGTCACGCTCGACGGCAACCTCTCCAGCATCGACATCGACGCCAAGCTCGGCACCGACCGCCCCGACGACGTGGACGACGGCTCGCAGGACATCCTGGTGCTGGGCTCCGACTCGCGCTCCGGCGACAACGGGAAGTACGGCGCCGACGAGGGCGCCGCCCGTTCCGACACGGCGATGGTCGTGCACGTCGACAAGGGCCACAAGTCCGCGAGCGTCGTCTCGATACCGCGCGACACCCTGATCGAACGCCCCGCCTGCGCGAGCGACACGACGGACGAGACGGTCACCGCCCAGCAGCGGGCCATGTTCAACACCGCGTACGAGGTCGGCGGGCCGGCCTGTGCGGTGAAGACCGTCGAATCGATGTCCGGTATCCGCATGGACCACTACATCGAGGTCGACTTCACCGGCTTCGAGAAGCTCATCGACGAGCTCGGCGGCGTCGAGATCACCACGAAGACAGCCATCAACGACTCCAAGAGCCACCTCGACCTGGAGCCGGGCACCCACACCCTGGACGGCGAGGAGTCCCTCGGGCTCGTCCGTACCCGCAAGAGCGTCGGTGACGGCAGCGACCTGGGCCGGATCCAGCTCCAGCAGGCGTTCATCAAGGCGCTGATGGAGCAGGCGAAGAGTGTCGGGGTGTTCTCCAGCCCGAAGAAGCTGTTCGGCCTCGCGAACGCCGCCACCAAGGCCGTCACCACCGACTCCGGCCTCGGCTCGGTCAAGGAACTCACCGGCTTCGCCAACGGCCTCAAGGGGCTGGGCGCGAAGAACGTCCACATGGTGACCCTGCCGGTGGAGTACGACCCGGCCGACCCGAACCGGGTCCTCCCCCAGGAGAAGGCCGGCCGGCAGGTGTGGGCGGCGCTCAGGAACGACCTGCCCATCCCCGCCTCCGCCACCGAGAAGTCCGCCGGGGACAAGGGCGACGCCGGAAAGGTCGTCGAGTAACCGTCCCGGTCACCCTGTGTGCTCAGGTGTTCGGGAATACCTGCGGTCCGCCCCCGGTTTTGGGAGATACGGCCGGTCCTGGCAGACTGGTACGTCGGCCCCGGTTCACGGCCGCGCAATCCGCGCGGACGACCCGGCGCCCTCCCGAAACTAGGAGACACCTTGAAGCGCGACATCCACCCCGAGTACGTCGAGACCCAGGTCAGCTGCACCTGTGGCGCGTCGTTCACCACCCGGAGCACCATCGACTCCGGCGCCATCCGCGCCGACGTCTGCTCCGAGTGCCACCCGTTCTACACGGGTAAGCAGAAGATCCTCGACACCGGCGGCCGCGTGGCCCGCTTCGAGGCCCGCTTCGGCAAGGCTGCCGGCTCCGCCAGCAAGTAGCGAGCCACTGCGCCGGTTCTCGGCGCCCTCTTCCCGGGGGCGTCGGAACCGGCGTTTTTTCCGGTCGGGTGTTCGGGGGACCTCCGGACACCCCACCGGGCAGTACGCCCTCCAGCAGGCCCGCAGACTTTCAGACCAACCAGGAGCCCCCGAATGTTCGAGGCGGTCGAGGAACTGATCGGCGAACACGCCGGTCTTGAGAAGAAGCTCGCCGACCCGTCGGTCCACGCCGACCAGGCCAACGCGCGCAAGCTGAACAAGCGCTACGCGGAGCTGACCCCGATCGTCTCCACGTACCGGGCCTGGAAGCAGACCGGCGAGGACATCGAGACCGCCCGCGAGTTCGTCGCGGACGACCCCGACTTCGCCGCCGAGGTCAAGGACCTGGAGAAGCAGCGCGAAGAGCTCACCGAGAAGCTCCGCCTCCTCCTCGTCCCGCGCGACCCCAGCGACGACAAGGACGTCCTCCTGGAGATCAAGGCGGGCGCGGGCGGCGACGAGTCCGCCCTGTTCGCCGGCGACCTGCTGCGCATGTACCTGCGGTACGCCGAGCGCATCGGCTGGAAGACCGAGATCATCGACTCCACCGAGTCCGAGCTCGGCGGCTACAAGGACGTCCAGGTCGCCGTCAAGACCAAGGGCGGCAACGGGGCCACCGAGCCCGGCCAGGGCGTCTGGGCCCGGATGAAGTACGAGGGCGGTGTGCACCGGGTGCAGCGCGTGCCCTCCACCGAGTCCCAGGGCCGCATCCACACCTCCGCCGCGGGCGTGCTCGTCACCCCCGAGGCCGAGGAGGTCGAGGTCGAGGTCCACGCCAACGACCTGCGCATCGACGTCTACCGCTCCTCGGGCCCCGGCGGCCAGTCCGTCAACACGACCGACTCCGCCGTCCGGATCACGCACCTGCCGACCGGCGTCGTCGCCTCCTGCCAGAACGAGAAGAGCCAGCTCCAGAACAAGGAGCAGGCCATGCGCATCCTGCGCTCCCGGCTGCTCGCCGCCGCCCAGGAGGCCGCCGAGCAGGAGGCCTCCGACGTGCGCCGCAGCCAGGTCCGTACGGTCGACCGCTCCGAGAAGATCCGCACGTACAACTTCCCGGAAAACCGCATCTCGGACCACCGCGTCGGCTTCAAGGCGTACAACTTGGACCAGGTGCTCGACGGAGAGCTCGACGCCGTCATCCAGGCGTGCGTCGACGCCGACTCCGCCGCCAAGCTCGCCAACGCGTAAGCGCACCGCCCGCCCCGCACACCCGTAAACCGTACGGAGAACCGCGATGAACCTGCTGCTCGCCGAGGTGGCCCAGGCCACCCAGCGGCTGGCCGACGCCGGTGTCCCCTCACCGCGATTCGACGCCGAGGAACTCGCGGCCTTCGTCCACGGCGTGAAGCGGGGCGAGCTTCACCAGGTGCCCGACACCGACTTCGACGCCCGGTACTGGGAGACGATCGCCCGCCGCGAGGCCCGCGAACCGCTCCAGCACATCACCGGCCGCGCCTTCTTCCGCTATCTGGAACTCCAGGTGGGGCCCGGTGTGTTCGTGCCCCGGCCGGAGACCGAGTCGGTCGTCGGCTGGGCCATAGACGCCGTCCGCGCGATGGATGTCGTCGAGCCCGTCGTCGTCGACCTGTGCACCGGCTCCGGCGCCATCGCGCTCGCCATGGCACAGGAGGTCCCGCGCTCGCGCGTACACGCCGTGGAGCTCTCCGAGGACGCCCTCAAGTGGACCCGGAAGAACGCCGAGGGGTCCAGGGTCACCGTCCACCGCGGAGACGCCCTGAGCGCCCTTCCCGAGCTCGACGGCCAGGTCGACCTGGTGATCTCCAACCCGCCGTACATCCCACTCACCGAATGGGAGTACGTCGCCCCCGAGGCCCGCGACCACGACCCGGAGATGGCCCTCTTCTCCGGCGAGGACGGCCTCGACACCATCCGCGGCATCGAGCGCACCGCCCACCGTCTGCTGCGCCCCGGCGGTCTCGTCGTCATCGAGCACGCCGACACCCAGGGCGGCCAGGTGCCGTGGATCTTCACCGAGGAGCGGGGCTGGGCCGACGCGGCCGACCACCCCGACCTGAACAAGCGGCCCCGGTTCGCCACCGCCCGCAAGGCCATGCCGTGACCGGCCCCCGGCTCCACACCCCGTACCCGTACACGCTCGAGGAGGCCGGCTGATGGCACGGCGATACGACTGCAACGACGCGACCGACCGGATCAGCGGGCTGCGCGAGGCCGCCTCCGCCGTCCGCCGCGGCGAACTGGTCGTGCTGCCCACCGACACCGTGTACGGGATCGGTGCGGACGCCTTCAGCTCCGAGGGCGTCGCCGACCTGCTGGACGCCAAGGGGCGCGGCCGCAACATGCCCACCCCCGTCCTCATCGGCTCCCCGAACACCCTGCACGGCCTGGTCACCGACTTCTCCGAGCAGGCCTGGGAGCTGGTCGACGCCTTCTGGCCCGGCGCCCTCACCCTGGTCGCCAAGCACCAGCCCTCGCTCCAGTGGGACCTCGGCGACACCCGCGGCACCGTCGCCATCCGGATGCCGCTGCACCCCGTCGCCATCGAGCTGCTGACCGAGGTCGGCCCGATGGCCGTCTCCAGCGCCAACCTCACCGGACACCCCTCGCCCGAGGACTGCGACGCCGCCCAGGGCATGCTGGGCGACTCCGTCTCCGTCTACCTCGACGGCGGCCCGACGCCCGGCATCGTGCCGTCCTCGATCGTCGACGTCACCGGTGCCGTCCCGGTGCTCCTGCGGGCCGGTGCGCTCTCCGTGGAGGAGCTGCGCAAGGTGGTACCCGACCTCGAGGTGGCCAATTGACCGCCCCCGAGGGGCGTGGCATAGCGGGGCGGACCGACACCTTCCGCATCCTCCACGTCAGCACCGGCAACGTCTGCCGCTCGCCCATCACCGAGCGGCTGACCCGCCACGCCCTGATGGACCGCCTCGGCGACCCGCTCAGCGGCGGCCTGATCGTGGAGAGCGCGGGCACCTGGGGCCATGAGGGCGCCCCCATGGAGGCCAACGCCGAGGTCGTCCTCGCCGACTTCGGCGCGGACGCCAGCGGCTTCGTCGGCCGCGAGCTCCTCGACGAGCACGTGATCCGCGCCGACCTGGTCCTCACCGCCACCCGCGACCACAGGGCCCAGGTCATCTCCATGGGCCACTCCGCGGGCCTGCGGACCTTCACGCTCAAGGAGTTCACCCGGCTGGTGCGGGCCATAGACCCCGCCACCCTGCCCGACCCGCTCGACGAGGGCGTCGTCGAGCGCGCCCGCGCCCTGGTCCGCGCCGCCGCGGCGCTGCGCGGCTGGCTGCTGGCCCCGACCGCCGAGGCGGACGAGGTCTACGACCCCTACGGCGCGCCCATCACCTTCTTCCGCTCCATCGGCGACGAGATCAACCAGGCGCTCGACCCGGTCGTCACGGCGCTCACCGGCGTACGCGCCCCGCACTGAGGGGAGGCCCGCGCCCGGCGCGGACCGGCGTACGCGCCGAGCGCCGACGGGAAGCAGGCGCCCGCACTGACGGGGAGTACGTGCCACGCGCCGACCGGCGTACGAGCCCGGCGCCGACGGACACACACGCTGCGCGCCCGACGGCCGTACGCGCTGCGCGCCTCACGCCCGTACGTGCTCCGCGCCGAGCGCCGACCCGCCCGGTACGCCCGGTGCGCCGACCGGCGTACGGCGCCCCGCGACAGCGGGCACACCGACCCGCCCCGGCCTACATTGGAGCTGACACCGGCACCCCTCGCCGGCGCACCCACCTCCAGGCCCGGAGCCGTCCCATGCCGGTCACCTCTCCCGCCGCACCCGCATCCGCAGCCGCGCCGCCCCCGCCCGACGACCTCCCCCAGGACTTCGGCGCGCTGCTCCGCCAGGACCCGGAGATCGCCGGGGTCCTGGTCGCCGAGCGGGACCGGCAGGCCGCCACCCTCCAGCTGGTCGCCGCCGAGAACTTCACCTCGCCCGCGGTCCTGGCCGCCCTCGGCTCCCCGCTCGCCAACAAGTACGCCGAGGGGTACCCGGGCGCCCGCCACCACGGCGGCTGCGAGCACGCGGACGCCGCCGAACGCATCGCGGTCCGCCGGGCCACCGCCCTCTTCGGCGCCGAACACGCCAACGTCCAGCCGCACTCCGGCTCCTCCGCCGTCCTCGCCGCCTACGCCGCGCTGCTGCGCCCGGGGGACACGGTGCTCGCGATGGGACTCCCGTACGGGGGGCACCTCACCCACGGGGCGCCCGGCAACTTCTCCGGCCGCTGGTTCGACTTCGTCGGCTACGGGGTGGACCCCACGAGCGGGCTCATCGACCACAATCGGCTCCGCGCCCTGGCCCGCGCCCGACGCCCCAAGGCGATCGTCTGCGGCTCGATCTCCTACCCCCGCCACCCCGACTACGAGGTGTTCCGGGAGATCGCCGACGAGGTCGGCGCGTACCTGATCGTCGATGCCGCCCATCCGATGGGGCTGATCGCAGGGGGAGCGGCGCCGAACCCGGTCCCGTACGCCGACGTGGTCTGCGCCACCACGCACAAGGTGCTGCGCGGTCCGCGCGGCGGCATGATCCTTTGCGGCGCGGGTCTGGCCGAGCGGATCGACCGCGCGGTGTTCCCGTTCACGCAGGGCGGCGCTCAGATGCACACGGTGGCGGCGAAGGCGGTGGCGTTCGGGGAGGCGGAGACACCGGCGTACACGCTCTACGCCCATCAGGTCGTCGCCCACGCCCGGGTGCTCGCCGCCGGTCTGGAGGCCGAGGGGTTCGAGGTGACCACGGGCGGCACGGACACCCACATCATCGTCGCGGACCCGGCCCCGCTCGGCGTCGACGGCCGCACCGCCCGGATGCGGCTCTCGGCCGCGGGCATGGTCCTGGACACCTGTGCGCTGCCGTACGGGGAGGCCCGGGGCATTCGCCTGGGGACCGCCGCCGTCACCACGCAGGGCATGGACGAGGGGGACATGGCGAGGATCGCGGCCCTGTTCGGGGCGGCCGTGCGCGAGCCGGGCGATGTGAGCCCGATCGCGGCGGAGGTCCATGAACTGGCCCTGCGCAATCCGCCCTATCCGGGGTAGGCGAGGGTTGTGCAACCATCACCCGTACCGTGGAGTCCTTGTTTCAGAGACTAGGGTGTGGGGTTTGGATGGCCGGCGAATTCTGTGGGGCAGCCCGTGCGTGATTACCTGCTGACGCTCTGTGTCACGGCCGCAGTGACCTACCTGCTGACCGGGCCGGTGCGTAAGTTCGCCATCGCGGTCGGGGCGATGCCCGCGATCCGCGCGCGCGACGTCCACCGGGAGCCGACACCCCGGCTCGGCGGGATCGCGATGTTCGGCGGACTGTGTGCGGGACTGATCGTCGCCGACCACCTCTTCAATCTGAAGGGTGTCTTCGAACTCTCCAACGAGCCGCGGGCGTTGCTCTCCGGTGCCGCCCTCATCTGGCTGATCGGCGTGCTCGACGACAAGTTCGAGATCGATGCGCTGATCAAGCTCGGCGGTCAGATGATCGCCGCCGCCGTCATGGTCATCCAGGGGCTCACGATCCTCTGGCTGCCGATCCCCGGCGTAGGCACGGTCGCCCTCACCCAGTGGCAGGGCACGCTGCTCACGGTGGCGCTGGTCGTCATCACGATCAACGCGGTCAACTTCGTCGACGGCCTGGACGGGCTCGCGGCGGGGATGGTGTGCATCGCCTCGGCGGCGTTCTTCCTGTACGCCTACCGCCTCTGGTACGGGTACGGGATCGAGGCGGCCGCGCCCGCGACGCTGTTCGCGGCGATCCTGATGGGCATGTGCCTGGGCTTCCTGCCGCACAACATGCACCCCGCGCGGATCTTCATGGGCGACTCGGGCTCGATGCTGATCGGCCTGGTGCTGGCGGCGGGCGCGATCTCGGTCACCGGCCAGGTCGACCCGGACAACATGAAGATCTTCTTCGAGGGCAGCGAGCGCGGGGCCACCCACGCGATGCTCCCGGTCTTCATCCCGCTGGTGCTGCCGCTGACGATCATCGCGATCCCGGCCGCCGACCTCGTGCTCGCCATCGTCCGGCGCACCTGGAACGGCCAGTCGCCGTTCGCCGCCGACCGCGGGCACCTGCACCACCGGCTGCTGGAAGTCGGCCACTCGCACAGCCGGGCCGTGCTGATCATGTACTTCTGGTCGGCCCTCATCGCCTTCGGCGCCGTCGGCTACTCGGTGCACTCGGCCTCGATGTGGATCGTCTTCGTCATCGTCGCGGCGAGCGCGGTGGGCCTGGTCCTGCTGCTGATGCCGCGCTTCACCCCGCGCGCCCCGCACTGGGCCAACCGCTTCGTGCCGCCGCGCTACCGCCACCGGGCGACGGAGCAGGCCTCCTCCCCCTCGTACGACGAGAAGCCGGCGACCGTGGGCTCCGGGGCCCAACAGGGCCCGGCAGACGCTCAGATGTGCGAGGAGGGCCCCGAACGGGCCCCCGTGGCGGTCGGGGTGTCCGGCGTCAACGGGGCGACCGCGATCGGCGCCCGTTCGCGTTTTCCTGAGCGGCGCTCCATCGACTCCTCGCGCTGACGATTCGGATGCTGTGGCGCATTACCAGACATTGCACCGGCTTGTCGTGCACACACGCGCGGAGTAACTCTCATGTGTGACAGTTGGCACACTTTCCAGGTAAAGACCTCATCAAATAGTTTGTGATACCGTTCACGAGACCCGGTGACGGAGCCGAAGGACCCTAGTGAGACGGTCCTTTGGCCTGGTAAACCGCCTCGCGGACCGGGCCTACGCTCGTCCATGACGACGCCCCATTCCTCCTCTCAGACCAGTGGAGCTGCCGCCATGCAGTCCGACATGCGCGAACTACTGCGCATCGCCACCCCCACCGCCGCGGTGGGCGCCATCGCCACGCTTGTCGGCGGGCTGCTCGCGGGTGGCGAGGGGGCGATCGGTGCCGTGGTGGGCTGCGTGGTGGTCATCCTTTTCATGGCCCTCGGACAGCTCGCGTTGCAGTGGGTGGCCAAGTCGATGCCCCACCTCTTCCAGGGCATGGGGCTGTTGGTCTACTCGGTCCAGCTGGTGCTCCTGCTCGGCCTCATCATGGCCATCAGGAACACCTCGCTCTTCGACCTCCAGGTCTTCGCCCTCTCGCTGGTCGCATCCGTGATCACGTGGATCATCACGCAGACCGTGCTGCACGCCAGGAGCAAGACCCTGTACGTCGACCCGGAGGCGGAGAGCCGGAACGCCCCGGGCGGAACCGAGGGAAAGCATGACCAGTAGGGCCGGGATAAAGCCCTGTTCGACGTGCTGCTATCGTCCGGTCTCGGTTGCGGTACTGCGGGCGCGGACAACACGGCTGTCGCCTGATTCATCGCGAGGCTTCGGGCCCGGCCGCCGCCTCCTCACCGTAAGAACCAGTTCGGTGCCGACCTGCGGCTGCCAGCCGCTCCGATACAACGAGGTAGCCGTATCCATGCGCCATGCAGAAGGAGCTCCTGGTGACTGCTGACGCCCAGACGCTCGCCTTCGAGGTTGACTGCCACCTGTTCCAGGGCTCGTGCGGATTCCCAGCCCCGAGCGCGTGGTCGTTCATCTTCGACCCGATCTTCAGTATCGGTCCGGTCGACTTCAACAAGCCGATGCTGCTGGCGATCATCGGAACGATCGTCATCGTGAGCCTGTTCTGGGCCGGCTTCTCCAAGCCCAAGGTCGTTCCGGGCAAGCTGCAGTCGGTCGCCGAGATCCTTTACGACTTCGTGCACCGAGGCATCGCCAAGGAGATCATCGGCAAGAAGGGCGAGCCCTTCGTCCCGCTGCTGGTGTCGCTCTTCTTCTTCATCTGGGTGATGAACCTCTGGGCGATCATCCCGCTCGCACAGTTCCCGGTGACCTCGCTCATCGCCTACCCGGTCGGACTGGCCCTGCTCGTCTGGGTCGTCTACATGTCGGTGACCTTCCGGAACAACGGCTTCGTCGGCGGTATCCGCAACCTGTGCGTACCGAGCGGCCTGCCCAAGCCGATCTACGTGATCCTGACGCCGATCGAGTTCGTCTCGAACATCTTCGTGCGCCCCTTCACGCTGGCGGTCCGGCTCTTCGCGAACATGTTCGCGGGTCACATCCTCATCCTGGTCTTCACGATCGCGACCTGGTACATGCTCGGCACCGTGCTCGGCACGGTGTACGCCACTGCCTCGTTCGCCGTGACGCTGGCCCTGACCGTCTTCGAGATGTTCATTCAGGCGCTCCAGGCCTACGTGTTCACCGTGCTGACCGCCACGTACTTGTCCCAGGCGCTCGAAGAAGCGCACTGAGGACATCCGGGCCACCACCCGGACACCCCCCAGACGTCCGGTGGATGCAATCTCCACCGGCCAACCAAGAGAAGGAATCACAGATCAATGTCTGAGACTCTCGCAGCCGTCACGGGCAACATCGGCACCATCGGCTACGGCCTCGCGGCGATCGGCCCCGGCGTCGGCATCGGCATCATCTTCGGTAACGGTGTGCAGGCCATCGCCCGCCAGCCCGAGGCGGCCGGCATCATCCGCCAGAACATGCTGCTCGGCTTCGCGGTCATCGAGGCCCTGGCGCTGATCGGCTTCGTCGCGCCCTTCATCTACCCGAAGTAGTCCAGGCGACCTGACGATACGTTTTCGACGAAAGGTCCACCATGTTGCATCTGGCAGCTGAGGAGCCGCAGTCACCGCTGTTTCCGGTCTGGCCCGAGATTGTCATCGGTCTGATCTGCTTCAGCATTGTCTTCTTCGTCTTCTACAAGAAGCTCCTCCCGGCCATCAACAAGGCCCTGGACGAGCGTCGCGAGGCGATCGAAGGTGGCATCGAGAAGGCCGAAGCGGCTCAGACCGAGGCGCAGAGCGTTCTTGAGCAGTACAAGGCTCAGCTGGCCGAGGCCCGCCACGAGGCCGCTCGTCTGCGCCAGGAGGCGCAGGAGCAGGGTGCCGTCATCATCCAGGAGATGAAGGCGGAAGGTCAGCGGCAGCGCGAAGAGATCATCGCCGCCGGCCACACCCAGATCGAGGCCGACCGCAAGGCCGCTGCCTCCGCGCTGCGTCAGGACGTGGGCAAGCTCGCCACCGACCTGGCCGGCAAGCTCGTCGGGGAGTCCCTCCAGGACCACGCCCGGCAGAGCGGCACCGTCGACCGTTTCCTCGACGACCTCGAGGCGAAGGCCGAGGCTGCCCGATGAACGGCGCGAGCCGCGAGGCACTGGCCGCCGCACGTGAGCGGCTCGACGCGCTGACCGACAACACGTCGGTCGACGCGGCGGCCCTCGCCGAAGATCTGGCATCGGTCACCGCGCTGCTCCACCGCGAAGTTTCCCTGCGCCGGGTTCTCACGGACCCGGCCCAGAGCGGCGAGAGCAAGGCCGAGCTGGTCGCGCGCCTGCTCAGCGGTCAGGTCAGCGGCGAAGCCGTCGACCTGGTCTCCGGGCTGGTCCGCTCCCGCTGGTCGCAGTCGCGTGACCTGGTGGACTCGGTCGAGGAGCTGGCGAACACCGCAGACCTCACCGCGGCCCAGCGCACCGGCGCTCTCGACGACGTCGAGGACGAGCTGTTCCGGTTCGGCCGGATCGTCGGCTCCGACACGGAGCTGCGTTCCGCACTCACCAGCCGTACGGCCACCACCGCCGCCAAGAGCGAGCTGCTGCGCAGCCTGCTCGGCGGAAAGGCACAGCCGGCCACCGAGCGGGTCATCGTCCGCCTGGTGACCCAGCCGCGGGGACGTAGCCTGGAAGCAGGACTCGAATCCCTGTCCAAGCTCGCCGCGGACCGCCGCGACCGCATGGTCGCGATCGTCACCTCGGCGGTGCCGCTCAGCGACCGGCAGAAGCAGCGCCTCGGCGCGGCTCTGGCGAAGCTGTACGGCCGGGAGATGCACCTGAACCTGGACGTGGACCCCTCGGTCCTCGGCGGGATCTCGGTGCGCGTCGGTGACGAGATCATCAACGGCACCGTCGCGGAGCGCCTCGAAGAGGCGACCCGCCGCATGGCCGGCTGACACAGCTCAGCGCAGAAGACCAAGCAAGACCAGCGGCCCGGTTGGGCCGTGCAGAAATTGCAGAAGATTCCTGGGGGTCGGCCCCCAGACCCCCTTAAGAAACTTCGGGCCCAACAAGGAGAGCAGGGAACCCAGATGGCGGAGCTCACGATCCGGCCGGAGGAGATCCGGGACGCACTGGAGAACTTTGTCCAGTCGTACAAGCCGGACGCGGCCTCGCGCGAGGAGGTCGGTACGGTCAGCGTTGCCGGCGACGGCATCGCGAAGGTGGAGGGCCTGCCCTCCGCCATGGCGAACGAGCTGCTGAAGTTCGAGGACGGAACCCTCGGTCTCGCCCTCAACCTCGAGGAGCGCGAGATCGGTGCGATCGTCCTCGGCGAGTTCAGCGGTATCGAGGAGGGCCAGCCGGTGCAGCGCACCGGTGAGGTGCTCTCCGTAGGCGTCGGCGAGGGCTACCTCGGCCGCGTCGTCGACCCGCTCGGCCAGCCGATCGACGGTCTCGGCGAGATCGCGACCGACGGCCGCCGCGCCCTCGAGCTGCAGGCCCCTGGCGTCATGGTCCGCAAGTCGGTGCACGAGCCGATGCAGACCGGCTACAAGGCCGTCGACGCCATGGTGCCGATCGGCCGCGGCCAGCGTCAGCTGATCATCGGCGACCGTCAGACGGGTAAGACCGCTCTGGCCGTCGACACGATCATCAACCAGCGCGACAACTGGCGCTCGGGCGACGTGAACAAGCAGGTGCGCTGCATCTACGTCGCCATCGGTCAGAAGGGCTCCACCATCGCCTCCGTGCGTGGTGCGCTCGAAGAGGCCGGCGCGCTGGAGTACACGACCATCGTCGCCGCCCCGGCGTCCGACCCGGCCGGCTTCAAGTACCTGGCGCCGTACACCGGTTCGGCCATCGGCCAGCACTGGATGTACCAGGGCAAGCACGTCCTGATCATCTTCGACGACCTCTCGAAGCAGGCCGACGCCTACCGCGCCGTGTCCCTGCTGCTGCGCCGCCCGCCGGGCCGTGAGGCCTACCCGGGTGACGTCTTCTACCTGCACTCGCGTCTGCTGGAACGCTGCGCCAAGCTCTCCGACGAGATGGGCGCCGGTTCGATGACGGGCCTCCCGATCGTCGAGACCAAGGCGAACGACGTGTCGGCGTTCATCCCGACCAACGTCATCTCCATCACCGACGGCCAGTGCTTCCTGGAGTCCGACCTGTTCAACGCGGGTCAGCGTCCGGCGCTCAACGTCGGTATCTCGGTCTCCCGAGTCGGTGGCTCCGCCCAGCACAAGGCCATGAAGCAGGTCTCCGGCCGGCTCCGCGTGGACCTCGCCCAGTACCGCGAGCTGGAGGCGTTCGCCGCCTTCGGTTCCGACCTGGACGCGGCCTCGAAGGCCTCGCTGGAGCGCGGTAAGCGCATGGTCGAGCTGCTGAAGCAGCCCCAGTACGCCCCGTTCCCGATGGAGGAGCAGGTCGTCTCCGTCTGGGCCGGCACCACGGGCAAGATGGACGACGTCCCGGTCGAGGACATCCGTCGCTTCGAGGCCGAGCTGCTGGAGTACCTGCGCCGTGAGCGCAAGGACCTCCTGACCAGCATCGCCGAGGGCGGCAAGATGTCCGACGACACGCTGCAGTCGATCGCCGACGCGATCGCCGCCTTCAAGCAGCAGTTCGAGACCTCGGACGGCAAGCTCCTGGGCGAGGGCTGATCGATGGGCGCTCAGCTTCGCGTTTACAAGCGCCGCATCCAAGCCGTCACCGCGACCAAGAAGATCACCAAGGCGATGGAGATGATCGCCGCCTCGCGCATCGTCAAGGCGCAGCGCAAGGTGGCGGCGTCCATGCCGTACGCGACCGAGCTCACCCGTGCGGTGACCGCGGTGGCGACCGGCTCCAGCGCCAAGCACCCGCTCACCACCGAGGCCGAAGCCCCGACCCGCGCCGCGGTCCTGCTCGTCACGAGCGACCGCGGTCTGGCCGGCGGCTACTCCTCCAACGCCATCAAGGCCGCGGAGCGGCTGCGGGAGCGCCTTGCCGGTGAGGGCAAGGAGGTCGACACGTACATCGTCGGCCGCAAGGGTGTCGCGTACTACGGCTTCCGCGAGCGCAAGGTCGAGGAATTCTGGACGGGCTTCACCGACAACCCGGCGTACTCCGATGCCAAGCGCGTCGCCGCCCCGTTGATCGAGGCCATCCAGAAGGAGACGGCTGAGGGCGGCGTCGACGAGCTGCACATCGTTTTCACGGAATTCGTGTCGATGATGACGCAGAACGCCGTCGACGACCGGATGCTGCCGCTTTCGCTCGACAAGGTCGCGGAGGAGAGCACCCGCAAGGGCGAGATCCTTCCGCTGTTCGAGTTCGAGCCGTCGGCCGAGGACGTCCTCGACGCTCTTCTGCCGCGCTACGTCGAGAGCCGTATCTACAACGCACTGCTGCAGGCAGCCGCTTCCGAGCACGCTGCCCGCCGTCGCGCGATGAAGTCGGCCACCGACAACGCCGGGGACCTCATCAAGAGCCTCTCCCGGCTTGCCAACGCGGCCCGCCAGGCCGAAATCACCCAGGAAATCAGCGAGATCGTCGGCGGTGCCAGTGCTCTGGCCGACGCGACCGCGGGGAGTGACAAGTAATGACGACCACTGTTGAGACGGCCGCTGCCACGGGCCGCGTCGCCCGGGTCATCGGCCCGGTCGTCGACGTGGAGTTCCCCGTCGACGCGATGCCGGAGATCTACAACGCCCTTCACGTCGACGTGGACGACCCGGCCCAGGCCGGCGCCCGCAAGACGCTGACCCTCGAAGTCGCCCAGCACCTGGGTGACGGCGTGGTCCGGGCGATCTCCATGCAGCCCACCGACGGCCTGGTCCGCCAGGCCCCGGTGACCGACACGGGCAAGGGCATCACCGTCCCCGTCGGTGACATCACCAAGGGCAAGGTGTTCAACACCCTCGGCCAGATCCTGAACGAGCCGGAGGCCGAGGCGCAGATCACCGAGCGCTGGCCGATCCACCGCAAGGCCCCGGCCTTCGACCAGCTCGAGTCCAAGACCGAGATGTTCGAGACCGGCCTGAAGGTCGTCGACCTGCTGACCCCGTACGTCAAGGGCGGCAAGATCGGTCTGTTCGGTGGTGCGGGCGTCGGCAAGACGGTCCTCATCCAGGAAATGATCATGCGTGTGGCGAAGCTGCACGACGGTGTGTCGGTGTTCGCCGGTGTCGGCGAGCGCACCCGTGAGGGCAACGACCTCATCGACGAGATGACCGAGTCGGGCGTCCTGGAGAAGACCGCGCTGGTCTTCGGCCAGATGGACGAGCCGCCGGGCACCCGTCTGCGGGTCGCGCTGTCCGCCCTGACCATGGCGGAGTACTTCCGCGATGTGCAGAAGCAGGACGTGCTGCTCTTCATCGACAACATCTTCCGCTTCACGCAGGCCGGCTCCGAGGTCTCCACGCTGCTCGGCCGCATGCCGTCCGCGGTGGGTTACCAGCCGACCCTGGCCGACGAGATGGGTGTGCTCCAGGAGCGCATCACCTCGACGCGTGGTCACTCGATCACCTCGATGCAGGCGATCTACGTCCCCGCGGACGACCTGACCGACCCGGCTCCGGCCACCACGTTCGCCCACCTCGACGCGACGACGGTTCTCTCCCGTCCGATCTCCGAGAAGGGCATCTACCCGGCCGTGGACCCGCTGGACTCGACGTCCCGCATCCTGGACCCGCGTTACATCACGCAGGAGCACTACGACACGGCCAGCCGCGTCAAGGGGATCCTGCAGAAGTACAAGGACCTCCAGGACATCATCGCGATCCTCGGTATCGACGAGCTGGGCGAGGAGGACAAGCTCGTTGTCCACCGTGCCCGTCGCGTCGAGCGCTTCCTGTCGCAGAACACCCACGCCGCCAAGCAGTTCACCGGCCTGGACGGTTCGGACGTGCCGCTCGACGAGTCGATCACCGCGTTCAACGCGATCTGCGACGGGGACTACGACCACTTCCCCGAGCAGGCGTTCTTCATGTGCGGTGGCCTGGACGACCTCAAGGCGAAGGCCAAGGAGCTCGGCGTCTCCTGAGCCTCCGGCTCACCGAGGGGGGTGGGCCTGGTCCCACCCCCCTCACCACGCCCCGTAGAATTGAACCGACACCCGGCCGGGCGGCCGGGTGGTGACCCGAGGAGCCCCCTTGGCTGCTGAGCTGCATGTCGAGCTGGTCGCCGCGGACCGTAATGTCTGGTCCGGCGAGGCCACCCTGGTCGTCGCGCGCACCACGTCCGGCGACATCGGCATCATGCCCGGTCACCAGCCGCTTCTCGGTGTGCTGGAATCGGGCCCGGTGACGATCCGCACGAGCGAGGGCGGTACCGTCATCGCTGCCGTGCACGGTGGTTTCATCTCGTTCGCGGACAACAAGCTGTCGCTGCTGGCCGAGATCGTCGAGCTGGCGGACGAGATCGATGTCCAGCGCGCCGAGCGTGCGCTGGAGCGCGCCAAGTCGGATGCCGACGCTGCCGCTGAGCGGCGCGCCGAGATCCGTCTGCGCGCGGTGGCGGTGCACTAGCACCCCCACGGAGTGAAGTTTTTACTCAGCCGCGGCCCGAGCTGGATATATCCAGCCGTGTCGCGGCTGAGGCGATGCAGGTGCAGTTCAGTTCGATTCGGTTCGTTATCCGTTACTCGACGATGCGAGGAGGTCGGTGGAGATGGTCCTCGCGTTGTGGGTGGGCGCATCGGTCGTCGTGCTGGTCCTGGTGGGACTGTTCGTCTTCGGTCTGCGCCGGCGGCTGATCCAGCGGTCCGGAGGCACTTTCGACTGCAGCCTCCGCTGGGACGTCTCCGAAGAGCCGGACCCCTCCGGCAAAGGCTGGGTCTACGGGGTCGCCCGCTACAGCGGCGACCGCGTCGACTGGTTCCGTGTCTTCTCCTACGCTCCTCGCCCCCGCCGGGGCCTGGAGCGTTCTGCGATCGAGGTGATCGCCCGCCGGCTGCCGGAGGGTGAGGAGGAGCTCGCGCTCCTGTCCGACTCCGTGGTGCTCGGCTGTCTCCACCGGGGGACGCGCCTGGAGCTGGCGATGAGCGAGGACGCCCTGACCGGCTTCCTCGCCTGGCTGGAGGCGGCGCCGCCCGGCCAGAGGGTGAACGTGGCGTAGCGGCGTACGACCGCCGCAGGGCGCGTACGTACACAGCGAAAAACCGGGGAGACGGGGGGCGGACCCGTCTCCCCGGCGCTTTTCCGGGGTGGTGCTTGCCGTTACGGCGTGGGGATGGCCGTCGGTGTTACTGGAGGCCGCCGTTGATCGCGCTCACCAGTTCGCCGTTGGCGGTGTCACCGGAGAACTCCCAGAAGAACGCGCCTCCCAGGCCCTGGCTCTTCGCCCAGGTCATCTTGGAGCCGATGGTGGCCGGGGTGTCGTAGCTCCACCAGTTGGTGCCGCAGTGCGCGTAGGCCGTGCCGGCGATGGTGCCGGTGGCCGGGCAGGTGTTCTTCAGGACCTTGTAGTCCTCGATGCCCGCCTCGTACGTGCCGGAGGCCGCGCCGGTCGCCGTGCCGCCGGGGGCGGACTGGGTGACGCCGGTCCAGCCGCGGCCGTAGAAGCCGATGCCGAGGAGCAGCTTCTTGGCCGGGACGCCCTTGGCCTTGAGCTTGGCGATGGCGTCGGCGGAGGTGAAGCCCTCCTGCGGGATGCCGGTGTACGGGTTCAGCGGCGAGTGCGGGGCCGTCGGGCCCTTGGCCGCCCAGGCGCCGAAGAAGTCGTACGTCATCACGTTGTACCAGTCGAAGGACTGGGCGGCGCCCGCGTAGTCGGCGGCGTCGATCTTGCCGCCGGCCGAGCCGTCCGCGGTGATGGCGGCGGTGACCAGGTTGCCCGCACCGAACTTCGTCTTCACGGCCGAGGCGAGGTTCTTGAGCGCGGCCGGGCCGCTGGTGTCACAGGTCAGACCGCAGGCGTTGGGGTACTCCCAGTCGAGGTCGATGCCGTCGAAGACATCGGCCCAGCGGGGGTCCTCGACCAGGTCGTAGCAGGACTGGGCGAAGGCGGCGGGGTTCTGTGCGGCCTGGGGGAAGCCACCGGACCAGGTCCAGCCGCCGAACGACCAGAGGACCTTGATGTGCGGGTACTTGGCCTTCAGCTTGCGCAGCTGGTTGAAGTTGCCGCGCAGGGGCTGGTCCCAGGTGTCGGCGACGCCGTCGACGGACTGGTCGGCGGTGTACGCCTTGTCGTAGTCGGCGTAGGAGTCACCGATGGTGCACCTGCCGTTCTGCACGTTGCCGAAGGCGTAGTTGATGTGCGTGATCTTCGCCGCCGAGCCGGACGTCACCAGGTTCTTGACGTGGTAGTTGCGCCCGTAGACGCCCCAGTTGGTGAAGTAGCCCAGGTTGATCTTGTCGCCGACGGGCGGCTCGCCGCCACCACCGGTGGTGCGGACCGAGACGGACGCCGAGACCGGACCGGTCTGGTCGATCGTGTCCCGGGCCTGGACCGTGTAGGTGTAGTCGGTGCCGGCGGTCAGTCCGGTGTTGGTGTACGTGGTGCCGGTGACCGTGGCGATCTTGGCGCCGTTGCGCAGGACGTCGTAGTTCTTGATGCCCTTGTCGTCGGTGGCCGCGCTCCAGCTGAGCTTCACCGAGGTGTTGGTGACATCGCTGGTGGTGGGGGTGCCGGGGGCCGAGGGCGGGTTGTCGCCGGGGACGGTGGAGCCGTCACAGGAGGCGCCGTTCAGCTTGCAGCCGGTGGGGGCGCCGGGGCCGGAGCCGTTGAAGCCGAAGCTGACGCTGGCGCCGGGGGCCACCGTCCCGTTCCAGCTGAGGTTCTTGGCGGTCCAGTGGGTACCGGCGCTGGTGACGGTGGCGTCCCAGGCGGAGCCGACCGAGGTGCCCGAGGGGAAGTCCCACTCGATGGTCCAGGAGGAGAGCGCGGTGGTGCCGGTGTTCTTCACCGTCCACTGGCCCTCGAAGCCGCTGCCCCAGTCCGACTTCTTGGTGTACGTGGCGGTGGCCGACGCGGCGGCCGATGCGGGGGAGGCCAGTCCCACCATCGCGGCCAGCGGGACGACGAGTGCGGTGAGGCCCGCGACGACCTTGGATCTGCCGCTTCGGGTGGGTATCCATCTGAATCTGGCACGGCGTTGGGGGGCTTGAGTGCTCAACGGTGCTCCTCGGGTGAGGTCCAGCAAACAGGGGGTAATTCGTGGACTGCAAACCCTGCGCCGCCCTGAGTACGGGTGCTCTCGTACTCACCGCAGTGTGTGTTGGGTGACATTAGGAAGGTCTGGACCAATCGTCAAGAGGTCTGGACCAAAGATCGAGGGCCGGAACCGGGCCGGGACCGGACCGCAATCGGCCCGGGGTCAGACCCCCAACTCCTGTGCCAGCACGGCCGCCTGGACCCTGCTCCGCAGCCCCAGCTTGGCCAGCAATCTGCTGACGTGCGTCTTCACCGTCGCCTCCGCCATCGAGAGCCGCAGCGCGATCTCCGCGTTCGACAACCCCTCGCCGAGACACCCCAGCACCTCCCGCTCGCGCCGGGTCAGGGCGTCCAGCACCGCCGGATCGGCCGCACCCGCCGTACGTACGGTCCGTGCCCCCGCGAACTCCGCGATCAGCCGCCGGGTCACCGCCGGGGCGATCAGCCCCTCGCCGCGCGCCACCGTCCGTACCGCCTCCAGCAGATCGCGGGCATCGGTGTTCTTCAGCAGGAAGCCCGAGGCCCCGGCCCGCAGCGCCCCGAAGACGTACTCGTCCAGGTCGAACGTGGTCAGCACGAGGACGTCCGCCAGCTCCTCCGCCACAACCTGCCGGGTCGCCGACACCCCGTCCAGCCGCGGCATCTGCACATCCATCAGGACGAGATCCGGCCGGAGTTCACGCGCCAGGCGCACCGCCGCCTCGCCGTCCCCGGCCTCCCCGACGACCTCGATGTCCGGCACGCTGGAGAGGATCAGCACCAGCCCCGCCCGTACGGCCGCCTGGTCCTCGGCCACCACCACCCGGATCGTCATTTCCTCATCGTCCCTTCCGTCGCGGGCAGCTCGGCCCGTACCCGCCAGATCTTCGTGCCGTCGCCGTCCGCCTCGGCCCCCGCGCCGAACGTCCCGCCGAGCAGCGCCACCCGCTCCCGCATGCCCACCAGACCGGCCCCCGAACCCGGCGCCGTGGGCCCCGGCCGGCTGCCGAACACACTGGTCACCTCGACCGTCAGCACCGCACCGGCGAGGTCGAGCCGCACGGTCACCGGGCCCGGCGCCGCGTGCTTGAGGGCGTTGGTCAGGGACTCCTGCACGATCCGGTACGCGGCCAGCTCGACCGGCGTCGGCAGCGGAACGGCGGCCTCCGCCCGGGTGTCCTCCAGCACGCAGACCAGCCCGCTGGACGCGCCGTTGCCGTTCGCCTGCTCGACCAGGGCGTCCAGGGAGGCCAGCGTCGGTGCGGCGGCCGGGGCACCGTCCTCGCCGCCCTCGCGCAGCAGTCCGATCAGCCGGCGCATCTCCGCGAGCCCCTCGACGCTGTTCTCCCGGATCACCTTGAGGGCACGCCGCGAGGTCTCCGGGTCGTCGATGGACAGGGCCGCGGTGGAGTGGATCGCGACGGCGGAGAGGTGGTTGGCCACCATGTCGTGCAGCTCCCGGGCCATCCTGGCCCGCTCGGCGATCACCGCCTGCGTCCGGTCCATCTCGGCCAGCCGCGCGGTCTGCCGGGCGGCCAGCCGGGCGGCGTCGGCGGCGGTGCGGTGGTTGCGCACGCTGACGCCGGTGATCGCGGGGATGAAGGAGATCAACCCCGTGACGACGCCGATCAGCAGCGCCTCGGGGGTACGGAACCAGGCCAGGAAGCCGATGGTGGACGCGACGGTGATCAGGAGCGTGGCCACCGGGATCCGACGGGCCGCGGCCGGGGTCCCGTAGAGCACGGCCGCGTACATGACGTCCGTGAACATCAGGATGGTGGCCAGGCTGCCCCGGGTGAACTGGTCCGCGACCAGGGCGAGCGTGCCGACGATCAGCGCCGTCCGCGGGGCGCTGCGGCGCAGCAGCTCCATCGCGGCCATAACGGTCAGCGGTACGAGGGTGATCCAGGGTGCCGAGAAGGGGCGGCCGCCCTGGGTGTGCAGGCCGAGCCACCACAGGAGCAGCCCCCCGAGCAGCCCGGAGACGGCGAGGGCCACGTCGTCGCGGTGGGGGCGGATCGAGGTGAACACCCCTCCATCCAACACGCACCACCGCCGCCGGGCCTCCCTTCGCAGACCGATGCGCGGCTACATCGAAGGATGCAGTCCCGTTTCGTCACTGCTGACGACGCCTCGCCGCCCGGCGGCCGGGAGGCTGGAGGACAACGGGAGGAGAAAGCCGTGATCGCCATTCTGGTCGTGCTCTGTGAGGTCGCTTTCTGGGTGCTGCTGGCCGCCGGGCTCGCACTGCGGTACGTCGCGAGGAAGCCCAGGCTCGGCGCGGCCGTGCTGCTCTGCGAGCCGCTGCTGGAGGTCGTGCTGCTGGTGGTGACGGTGATCGACCTGCGGAACGGGGCCGAGCCCGACTGGAAGCACGGTCTGGCCGCCGTCTACATCGGTTTCACCGTGGGATTGGGCCACCACACCATCAAGTGGGTCGACGCCCAGGTCGCCCACCGCTGGTTCGGCGGCCCGCCGCCGGTGAAGCCGCCGAAGTACGGGATGGCCCGCGCCGCCCACGAGTGGCGCACGGCCGCCCGCTGGATCCTCGCCGCGGTGGTCGCGCTGGGCCTGCTCCAGGCGGCGATCTGGTACGTCGGCCCGGGCGACGGGATCAGCTCGCTGCGGGGCTGGCAGCAGAAGATGGGCCTGGTGATCGGCATCAACCTGATCATCGCCGGAAGCTACACGTTCTTCCCGAAGCAGGCCCCGAAGGGCGCGGTCGAGCGGGAGTCGGCCGACAGGCTCTAGCGCTCGCCGCCCGGCACCCACAGCACGTCCCCGACCTCCTTGTTCGCGCTCCGCGCCAGGATGAACAGGAGGTCGGAGAGACGGTTGAGGTAGGTGGCGGTCAGGGCGTTCATCACATCGCCGTGCACCTCCAGCGCCGCCCAGGTGGACCGCTCGGCGCGCCGGACCACGGTGCACGCCTGGTGGAGCAGCGCGGCCCCAGGCGTACCCCCGGGAAGGATGAAGCTGCGGAGCTTCTCCAGCTCCTCCAGGAAGCGGTCGCAGTCCGCCTCCAGCTTGTCGATGTAGTACTGCTCGACCCGCAGCGGCGGGTACTTCGGCTCCTCCACCACCGGGGTGGACAGGTCGGCGCCCACGTCGAAGAGGTCGTTCTGGACCCGTACGAGGACCTTCACCACGTCCTCGGACAGCTGCCCCAGCGCGACGGCGGTCCCGATCACCGCGTTGGCCTCGTTGGCGTCCGCGTACGCCGCGATCCGCAGATCGGTCTTGGCGGTGCGGCTCATGTCGCCGAGGGCCGTGGTGCCCTGGTCGCCGGTCCGGGTGTAGATGCGCGTCAGATTGACCATGGGGCCAGCCTAGTTAGCCTCCGGGGCCTCAACTACGCGCGGCGCGGAGCCGAATGAAGCGTCCCGGTGTGATGTCCGTCATTCGAGACGTGACGCGCATCTCTTCACGGCCCCAGCGTCCCCGGCGAGTACTAATCTCCGCCGGAGAGCATAAGAAGAGCCGTTGCGAAATGCCGCGCAAGCGGACGTGGACGCGGACAGAGAACAAGGGGTGCGAACGTGGCCAGGAAGCTCGCCGTCATCGGGGCCGGACTCATGGGATCCGGGATCGCGCAGGTCTCCGCCCAGGCGGGCTGGGACGTCGTGCTGCGGGATGTCACCGACGCCGCGCTGACCCGCGGACTGGACGGCATCAAGGCCTCGTACGACCGGTTCGTCTCCAAGGGCAAGCTGGAGGCGTCCGACGCCGAGGCCGCCCTCGCGCGCATCACCGCGACCACCGAGCTCGACGCAGTCGCGGACGTGGACATCGTCGTGGAGGCGGTCTTCGAGAAGCTGGAGGTCAAGCACGAGATCTTCCGCGCCCTGGACAAGGTCGTCGGCGAGAACACCGTGCTGGCCTCGAACACCTCCGCCATCCCGATCACCAAGATCGCGGCCGTGACGGAGCGTCCGGAGCGTGTCGTCGGCGTCCACTTCTTCTCGCCGGTCCCGATGATGCAGCTCTGCGAGCTGGTGCGCGGGTACAAGACCAGCGACGAAACCCTCGCCACCGCACGGGAGTTCGCCGAGTCGGTCGGCAAGACCTGCATCGTCGTCAACCGCGATGTGGCGGGCTTCGTCACCACCCGGCTCATCTCGGCGCTCGTCGTCGAGGCCGCGAAGCTGTACGAGTCGGGCGTGGCCACCGCCGAGGACATCGACACCGCCTGCAAGCTGGGGTTCGGCCACGCCATGGGCCCGCTCGCCACGGCCGACCTGACCGGCGTCGACATCCTGCTCCACGCCACCGGCAACATCTACACCGAGTCCCAGGACGAGAAGTTCGCCGCCCCCGAGCTGATGCGCCGGATGGTCGACGCAGGTGACATCGGGCGCAAGAGCGGGCAGGGCTTCTACACGTACTGACGGCAGCCGCACCCCCGGCCCGCCGACCCGCCGCCGTCGGGGCCGGGGGAGCCGGGGAGTGTACCCGGCAGTGCCCGGTCTCCGGCGAACCGACGTCACTCCACCGAGTGAATTCGGTATCGGTTCGCTTACAGACGGCAACTTCCCTGTCGTTGCGGCAGTCAGTTGTGAAAGAGACAGAAGAGACAGACGGACCTCGCTACGGAGCAACAGCAGGGGAGCGCATATGCATATCAGGGGCGACCACACCGAGCTGGTCGTCGGGGGCCGCCTCGACGTCCGAAGCGCGGCGGACGCCCGTACGGTCCTCCACTCGGCCGTCGACGACGGAGTCGGCGATCTCGTGCTGGACCTGACCGAGCTGAATTCCTGGGACGCCACCGGACTCGGCGTCATCATGGGAGCCCACCGCAGAGCGGGCCGGGCCGGACGCCGTCTCGTGCTGCGCGGTGTCCCGCCGCAGATGCAGCGCCTCCTGGTGGCCACCCGGCTGCACCGCATCCTGGCGATCGAGGGCGGGCTCGCCGCCGAATCGCTGCCGCGCGTCTGAGTTCGGACGGAATCGTTCCGCCGCCGCGCGTCCGACTCCGGACGGACCGCACCCAGCGGCAGAAGACGCGCAATCCTCACCGGAATGTGACGTCCCGGACGGCATGGCACCCCGCCCGTGCGTGGATACTGTGCGAAGGTCTAGGGTTCGGCCGTCTGCCCCATGACACCCACCCGTGGCAGACACCGGACCGGAAGCGACAGCGGGGCGTGTGAGGCCGGAGGGGCAACCGAGCGCGACGCGTCTGGGGGACTTATCGATGGACCCGACACACCAGGGGCCGGAAGAGTACGGGCAGAACTCCAACGGCTCCGACGGCTCCGACGGCTCCGACGGCCGGCGCCGGCCGTCCCGCGAGTCCGGCAGTGCCGATTTCGGCCAGCAGACACCGCAGCAGGTCCGGGTCGTCCAGCTCACGGTCGGCGACCTCCTGCTCACGGTCAACCCCGTGGACGGCAGCGAGGTCGAGACCTGCCCGCCCGGCTCGCAGCCCGACGCACCCGTCCGCCGCACCCCCGCCGAACGCGCCGACCACGAGCGCGCCGGTGCACCGCCCGTCCCGGCGGGCCCTCCCGCCCCGCAGCTCCCCCTGCTGGAACGCCACCAGGAGCACGAGCGACTGGTGGGCCTGCTGGCCCGCGGCCGCAGCGTCCGGCTCACCGGCCAGGCCGGCTCCGGCCGCACCGCCCTCCTGGACGCCGTCGCCGCAGACTGCACGGACCTGGCCCCCGACGGCGTCGTCCGCCTCAACGGCCACCGGCGCACCACCGCCGACCTGCTGTACGGCCTCTTCGACGCGGTTTACCGCGCCCCGCTGCACCGCCCGGTCCCCCAGGAACTGCTCGCCCTCGTCCGCTCCATCGGCGCCGTCGTCGTCATCGACGACCTGGAGATCGGCGGGGCCGCCCTCGACGAACTCCTCGAAGCCACCCCCGAGTGCGCCTTCCTCCTGGGGACCGCGCCCGACCTCACCGCCCCCGGCATCGACGCCCACCTGGAGGAGGTCCTCCTCGCGGGCCTCGGCCGCTCCGCCTCCCTGGAGCTGCTGGAGAAGGTCGTCGAGCGTCCCCTCACCGAGGACGAGCGGAACTGGGCGGGCGACCTCTGGTTCGAGTCCGAGGGGCTGCCGCTCCGCTTCGTCCAGGCCGGGTCCCTGCTGCGCCAGCGCGACCGGCTGAACACCGACCCCGAAGCCTTCGACGAGTACGACTACTTCGAGCCACGCCCGGGCGACGCGCCGCCGGTGCCCGAAGCGCCGACCGCCGAGACCCTGGACGTGCCGCTGCCGAGCCTCGGCGAGGGGGCGGCGCCCGCCGTCCTGCTCGCCTCCCGGCTCAGCGAGGCGGCCCGCGAGACCCTGCGCTTCACCGTCGCGCTCGGCGGCGAGGTGCCGCACCAGGCCCATCTGCCGGCCCTCGTGGGCGACACCCATGCGGACGCGGCCCTCGGCGAACTCGCGGGCTGTGGACTGCTCTCCCCGGCGGGCCCCCGCTACCGGCTCGCCGCCGGTGTCCTCGCCCAGCTGGAGGCCGGCGGCTACGCGGAGAGCGCCGCCACCCACGCCCGTACCGCCGCCCAGCACTACGCATGGTGGGTCTCGCACCCCTCGGTCACCCCGCAGCGGGCCGTCGCCGAGGCCGACGCGATCGTCGCCGCCATGGGCCGCCTGATCCCCGATGCCGAGGCGGGCCAGGCCAGCGCGGCCGTCCTGCTGGCCCGCAGCGCCGCTCCCGCCCTCGCGGCAGGGCTGAGCTGGGGCGCCTGGGAGAAGGCGCTCAGGGCCGGCCAGGAGTCCGCCAGGATCGCCGGTGAGGTCGCCGAGGAGGCCTACTTCCACCACGAGTTGGGCATCCTCGCGCTCTGTTCCGGGAACCTCGACCGGGCCCGTACGGAGCTGGAGACCTCGATCTCCATGCGCGGCGCGCTCGCCGACAAGTCCGGGGCGGTGGCCGGCCGCCGCGCCCTCGCCCTGGTCGCGGACCGCTCCGGCGGCCTCGAAACCCCGGTCCGGGCCCAGGTGGGCGACGAGGTGCCCGCCGTGCCCCAGGACCTCCTTCCCGGTACGCCGTCGGCCGCGTTCCCGGGTCCTCCGCTCTTCGCCCGGCAGACGATCGAGGAGGACCCCACCCTCATCTCCTCGCTGCCTGCAACCGCCCCCCGCACCCCGGCACCGAAGCAGGGCGGCGGGCGCGCGGTCCTGGGCGGCGCCCGGCGCAACCTGGCCGCCGCGGGTGCGGGCGCGCTGCTGATCGCCGTGCTCGGCACCGTCGTCACCCTCGGCCTCACCGCGGGCGACCCCGAGGAGCCGGGCAGCCGCAACGTCACCACCGAGCAGTCGTCCCCCGAGGACGCCACCGACGACGGCTCCCCGGCCGACGAGCCGGACGACGGCCCCGCGCCGGACGACGGCGCCCCCGGCAACGAGGCGCCCACCGCCCCGGGCTCCTCGGAATCCGCCACACCCAGCACCTCCGGTTCCCCCTCCCCGGGCCCCTCGTCGCCGGACGGCAGCTCACCGGGCACGGGCGAGCCGTCGAGCGGGCTGCCCACCGACGACCCGACCTCCGGCGGGCCGTCCCCGAGCGGGAAGCCGACCACGCCGACGAAGCCGCCGACGACCCCGCCCACCACACCGCCGACGACGCCGCCCACCGAGACACCGACGACCCCGCCGACCGAGACGCCGACCGAGGACCCCCCGGGCGAGCCGGACACCACCTCCTCCGCCAGCGGCCCCGCCGAGTCGGCCAGTGCCAGTGCCGACGCCCCGGCGGAGAGCGAAGACCCCACCGAGGCAGCGGCCTGAACACACGGAAGCCGGGCACCCCCGCAGAAGGGGTGCCCGGCTTCGGCCGTTCAGGGGCGGCGGGTCAGAACAGGCGCAGCTTGTCGTCCTCGATGCCGCGCATCGCGTTGTAGTCGAGCACCACACAGCCGATGCCGCGGTCCGTCGCGAGCACCCGCGCCTGGGGCTTGATCTCCTGGGCCGCGAAGATGCCCTTGACCGGGGCGAGATGCGGGTCGCGGTTGAGCAGCTCCAGATAGCGGGTCAGCTGCTCCACCCCGTCGATGTCGCCGCGCCGCTTCAGCTCCACGGCCACCGTCCCCCCGTCCGCGTCGCGGCAGAGGATGTCCACCGGGCCGATGGCGGTGGGGTACTCACGGCGGATCAGGGTGTGGCCCTCGCCGAGGATCTCGATCCGGTCGGCGAGCAGCTCCTGGAGGTGCGCCTCCACACCGTCCTTGATGAGCCCCGGGTCGACGCCCAGCTCGTGCGAGGAGTCGTGGAGGATCTCCTCCATTGTGATGATCAGTTTTTCGCCCGCCTTGTTCACCACTGTCCAGACGCCTGCCTCATCGCCGGCGCCCTCCTTCAGGGTGCACGGCGGCGACATCCAGTTGAGCGGTTTGTACGCCCGGTCGTCGGCGTGGATCGAGACGCTGCCGTCCGCCTTCACCAGGATCAGACGGGGGGCGGAGGGCAGGTGGGCTGTGAGCCGGCCCGCGTAGTCGACGGAGCAACGGGCGATGACGAGACGCATGGTCGGCAACGCTACTCGACCGGAAGGGTTCGACGCGATTTCCCCATCCGTCCACCCCTGTCACTCGCTCCTCAGCGCGCGGCGGTGAAGCGGGCTTGCCCCTCTTTGCGCCCCTTCGTTAGTGGCCGGTTGTGTTCCCAATCTCCTGGTGCGGCCTCCACCGCACGCTTAACGTGGATGCAGGAGGTCGCCGCCCGTGCACGCTGCGTCGTCGCCCTCCTTCCCTGCCCGTAAGGCCCCGGTCACCGTCCGGGGTCGCGAGAGGAGAACCCATGTCGCTCGACGTCTCACCGGCGCTGTTGGAACAGGCCGAGCGAGGCGAGGTCGACGAAGCCGACTTCGTCGACTGCGTCCGGACCTCCCTGCCTTTCGCGTGGGAGATGATCAGCTCTCTGGTGGCTCAGCTGAAGGTCGACGGCGGCCAGTTCGCCGACAACCAGACGCCGCCGCCGGACGAGCAGGCACGTGGTCAGCTGCTGCGTGCGCTCGCGAGTGATGCGATACGCGGCGCGCTCCAGCGGCACTTCGGAGTGCGTATCGCTTTCCAGAACTGCCACCGCGTCGCGGTGTTCCCGCTGGACGCCTCGGTCGACGACCGACTGGCCAAGTTCACTTCGGTGAGGGGCCAGTTGCTCAACCAGTCGCCCGAACTACGGGACTGCTGAACGCTTCTGCTGCCGCTTCGGGCCGCGGGAGGTGCAACTGGCTCCGGGGCGGCAGCTCCCGTACCACCGCACCACGCTCCAGGTTCCAAGTTCCACGCGAGGTCATTCCGCATGCACAAGCGCAGGTCAGGTGAGCAGCGGCAGCACATCGGCGCCCAGCCGCCGCACGTTCTCCTCGGTCGCCGCGAGGTCGCCCGACCCCTCCACCAGGAGGGCGAAGCGGCTGATGCCGGTCCGCTCGGCCGTGGCCGCGAGCCGGTCGGCGGCCAGCTTCGGCGGGCCCACCGGGTGCAGTGCGCACAGCAGTTCCGTGTACGCGACGGGGTCCCGCATCACGCGGTGCCGGGCGTCGACCGTGACATGGGCGTCCAGCCCCTGGCGCAGCCAGCCGGGCATCGTCTTCACCAGGGTCTCCGTGGCGTCGCCGGGTCCGTCCGCGATCTGGGCCACCCCTGCGGACACATGTGCGGCCCCCTCCACCACCTCCGCCGGATGGCCGGCCTCCCGGGCCGCCGTACGCCACAGGGCGACCATCTCCGCCTTCTCCTCGTCCCCGCAGTGCATGCCCAGCAGCATCGGCAGTGCCCGGCCCGCCGCCAGCCGCACGCTCTTCGGGGAGGTGCACGCCACGATCACCTCGGGCCCGGACGCGCCCGCCGCCCCGTCCAGCAGCTCGTCCGCGCGCGGCACGACCGCCACCTCGCGGAAGCCGAACCGCTCCCCGCGACCCGCGACCCGCGGCTCCCGCAGCCAGTCGAGCAGCAGCTCCAGCGCCTCGGGGAAGCCGTTCTCGTACGCGTCGAGACCGCCCCCGAAGACCTCCAGGTCCACCCAGGGACCGCCCCGGCCCACCCCTAGCGAGAACCGTCCGCCGCTGGTCAGATGGAGCAGCGCGGCCTGTTCGCCGAGGGCGACCGGGTGGTGGTTGGGCAGCACGCTGACGGCGGTGCCGACCCGGATCCGCCGTGTCCGGCCGAGCAGCAGCGCGGCCAGCGTGGTGGCGGACGGGCAGACCCCGTACGGCACGAAGTGGTGCTCGGCCAGCCAGACCGAGTCGAGCCCGGACTCCTCCGCCGCCTCCGCGGACCGGACGGCCCGGTGCAGGGCCTCGCCCGGCCCCTGGCCCGGGAACTGAGCTGCCAGAACGAATGTTCCGATGCGCATCGCGTGTTGCCTCCTTGCGGCCGACGCGGTGTCTCCCCCACTGGCAACAACGTCTGACACGTGCCAAAGGCACGGTCCGGGAAGAAATTGTTGCGATTTTCCGCTAACTCACTCCCGTGCCCGATCGCGCCGTCCGCCCCACCCGGCACCTGCCCCCTGCGGCAGGCTCTAGGCTTGGTCCCACCGTGCCCGAGCCGCCCCCGTGAGGTGTCCTGTGTCCCCGCGCCGCAACCGCCCCCGTGGCGGCGACAGTCCCGACGAGCACCCCGGTACGGCGCTTGGGCGGTACGGCGGGGGAGGGGCGGCCGAGAGCTGGCAGGGCGAGCAGTGGTCGGTGCGCCCGGTGAGCGGCGCGAGCGCCCAGGGCAAGCGGTACCGCTGCCCCGGCTGCGACCAGGAGATCCCCTCCGGCGTCCCGCACCTCGTCGCCTGGCCCGAGTTCGGCGGCATCGAGGACCGCAGGCACTGGCACAAGGCGTGCTGGAACGCGAAGGACCGCCGCACCACCCGGGTGCAGCGCTCCAGGAACGCGCCGCGCTACTGAGAGCCGTACGTCCTTTTCAGACGTCCCGCCGGTCCAGCGCCAGGTAGGCGCCGCCCATGGCCACGGCCGCCACGGCCAGCATCAGCAGCAGCGGCTCCCAGCCGGACGGGCCGGTCCCGGTGACCGTCGAGCCGTACAGCGCGCCGAGCTGGTTGGGGATCGAGTACTCGAAGAGGAAGCGCTGCAGGCCGCGCAGGCTTTCGGCGAACATGAACAGCGCGAGGACCAGCGGCAGCAGCACCACGGCGATCATGACCGTGATGGCGCCCGCCGAGTGCCGGATGATCGCGCCGACCGCCAGCGACACCAGGCCGAGGGCCGCGATGTAGAGCCCGACCCCCACGGTGGCGCGCAGCCACACCGAGCCGGAGTCGACGCCGCCGCCCAGGATCGCCGTCTGGAACACCGCGACGACCGTGGCCGTCACCGTGGTGATGACGAAGGCGAGCAGGAAGAAGACGATCGCCTTCGCCGTCAGCACCCGGGCCCGGCTCGGGCAGGCCGTCAGCGTCGTACGGATCATGCCGGTGCTGTACTCGGAGCCGATGGTCAGCACGCCGAGGGTGATCACGCAGATCGAGCCCAGCAGCACCCCGAAGAAGCCGAGTGCCACGACCGGCTCGCCGGCCAGATCGGTGTCGGCGGCGGCGATGAGCAGCGCGGACATCAGCCCGATCGCCACCATGAGCACGATCATGACGCCCAGGGTCCACAGGGTGGAGCGGACGGAACGGATCTTCGTCCACTCCGAAGCGATCGCGTCGCCGAGCGTGGCGCGGCGGATCGGGATGGGCGACTCGTAGTACCCCAGCAGGCCGCCCGGCACGTTCGCCTGCGGGTGCTCGTGGGCCTGAGAGGCGGCCGGCGTCGTCATCGGGGGTCCTCGCTGGTCTGCTCCCCGGCCCGGTCGGCGGGGGAGGGCTCGGGGGCGGATCTGGGGGCGGGGGCGGCCGGGGGAGGTGCGGTGGCCGGGCCGGGGGCCGCGTACGGGTTCTGGCCGGGCGGCGGCGGGGCGTACCAGCTCTGCTGCGGCGCGTCCGCCGGCTGGTGCTGCGGGTAGTGGCCGGGCCCGGCTCCGTAACCGCCCTGGGCATCCCCGTAACCGCCCTGAGCGCCCCCGTAGGCTGCCGGCGAGGGTTCCAGGAGCCCGGCCTTGGCGTCGTCCGTCGAGCGGTAGTCCACGACGCCCTGCGTCATCCGCATGTACGCCTCCTCCAGCGAGGCCCGGTGCGGCGACAGCTCCCAGAGCCGTACGTCGGCCCCGTGGGCCAGGTCGCTGATCCTCGGCAGCGGGAGCCCGGTGACGCGCAGGGCGCCGTCCGGCTCGGACATCACGCTGCCGCCCGCCTCGATGAGCGAGGACGTCAGCTTCTCCCGCTGCTCGGGGGCGCTCTCGGGGACCCGGACCCGGGCGAAGTCGGCGGAGTTCGCCGAGATGAAGTCGGTGACGCTCATGTCGGAGAGCAGCCGGCCGCGCCCGATCACGATCAGATGATCGGCGGTGAGGGCCATCTCGCTCATCAGGTGGCTGGAGACGAAGACCGTGCGGCCCTCGGCCGCCAGCGTCTTCATCAGGTTGCGGACCCAGTGGATGCCCTCGGGGTCGAGACCGTTGACCGGCTCGTCGAAGAGCAGCACCTGCGGGTCGCCGAGCAGCGCCGCGGCGATCCCGAGCCGCTGCCCCATGCCGAGCGAGAAGCCGCTGGAGCGCCGCTTGGCGACGTCCTGGAGCCCGACGACGCCCAGCACCTCATCCACCCGCCGGGCCGGGATCCCGGCCAGCTGGGCCAGCGACAGCAGGTGGGTGCGGGCGGTCCGCCCGCCGTGCACCGCCTTGGCGTCCAGCAGCGCGCCCACCTGGCGCGGAGCGTTCGGCAGGCTCCGGTAGGGGTGCCCGCCGATCGTGACACGGCCCGCCGTCGGCCGGTCCAGGCCGAGGATCATCCGCATGGTCGTGGACTTGCCCGACCCGTTGGGACCGAGGAAGCCGGTGACGGCCCCCGGCCGCACCTGGAAGGAAAGGTCGTCCACGGCCGTCTTCGCGCCGTAGCGCTTGGTCAGGCCGACTGCCTCGATCATTCTCCAGCCCCATCGACTCACTCTGTCGTTCGGGGCTCGGGCCACCTGGCCGCACACCCCCGTAAGAGTTAGGAGGATAACCAGGCCTTGACGGTTCCGGCCAAGTTCAGCACAGGCTGCGAGCGGGCCGTCACAGGGATCGGGACGCCCTCTACGCGTCCCGGTTCTTCAGGACCAGGTAACCGCCGAGCACCGCCGCCACCACCCAGGCGACCATGATCGCGAGCCCGCCCCAGGGTCCGTAGGGCCCCGGATCGCTGTTCAACGCGTTCGGGACGACCTGCATGATCTTCGACCCGGCCTGGTCGGGGAAGTACCGGGCGACGTCCTTGGCGTACGGCACCGCGCTCAGGATCTGCGAGACCAGGAAGAAGAACGGCATCAGGATGCCGAGCGACAGCATGGAGCTGCGCAGCATCGCCGCGACACCCATGGAGAAGATCGCGATCAGCCCCATGTAGAGGCCGCCGCCGACGACCGCGCGCAGCACGTTCTCCGCGCCGAGGTCGGTGCCCCGGTCGCCCAGCAGCGCCTGGCCGAGGAAGAACGAGACGAAGCTGGTGAGCAGGCCGACGATGAGCGCCAGCGCCCCGGCCACCGTGATCTTGCTGAACAGGAGCGTCCCGCGCTGCGGCACGGCCGCCAGCGAGGTGCGGATCATGCCGGAGCTGTACTCCGTACCGACCACGAGCACCCCGAACACGACCATGGCGAGCTGGCCCAGGACCGTCCCGGAGAAGCTGACGAACGTCGGGTCGAAGGTGACCTGTTCCGCCTCGGAGAGGTCGTCGAACGTTGCGTTGAGCAGGGCGCTCAGGGCCGCGCCCATGGCGACCGTGACCGCGAACGCGCAGATGAGCGTCCAGGTGGTGGAGGAGACCGTACGGATCTTGGTCCACTCGGAGTTGAGGACCGCGGGTACCGAAGCCATCGTCGTCAGGCCCCCTTGTTCTCGGTGCCGTCGATGGACCCGGGGGCGGCGACGGAGCCCGGCTTGTTCCAGCCTTCGCCCCAGCCCGCCCCGGCCGTCGTCGCAGGCGGCGGGGGTTCGGCCTCGCCCGGTCCGGAGTGGGCGTGGTACTCCACGGAGCCGGCCGTCATCTGCATGAACGCTTCCTCCAGGGAGGCCCGCTGCGAGCTCAGCTCGTGCAGCACCAGCTGGTGACGGGCCGCCAGTTCGCCGAGCTCCTCGGTGGTGGCCCCGTCGATCTCCAGGGTCCCGCTGTCCGTCTCGACGGCGGTGAAGCCCTCCTCGTGCAGCACGTCCCGCAGCCGTTCCTGCTGCGGTGAGCGCAGCCGTACATAACTGCGCGAGTTCTCATGGATGAAGTCGGCCATGGAGGTGTCGGCGAGCAGCTTGCCCTGGCCGATCACGATCAAATGGTCGGCGGTCAGCGCCATTTCGCTCATCAGGTGCGAGGAGACGAAGATGGTCCGCCCCTCGGCGGCGAGCGCCTTCATCAGGTTGCGGATCCAGTGGATGCCCTCGGGGTCGAGACCGTTGACCGGCTCGTCGAACATCAGGATCTCGGGATCGCCCAGCAGCGCGGAGGCGATACCGAGGCGCTGGCCCATACCGAGGGAGAAGCCCTTGGACTTCTTCTTCGCGACCGCGCTCAGACCGACGGTGTCGAGCACCTCGTCGACCCGGCTGCTCGGGATGCGATTGCTCTGCGCCAGGCAGAGCAGGTTGTTGTACGCACTGCGCCCGCCGTTCATCGACTTGGCGTCGAGCAGCGCCCCGATGTACTTCAGCGGTTCCTGCAGTTCGTGGTACGGCTTGCCGTCGATGCGCACCGTACCGCTGGTCGGGTTGTCCAGATCGAGCATCATGCGCATGGTGGTGGACTTGCCCGCCCCGTTGGGGCCCAGAAAACCGGTCACCATGCCCGGTCTGACCTTGCACGTCAGATGGTCGACGGCAACCTTGCTGCCGAATCGTTTGGTCAGTCCCTCGAGCTCGATCATGCGCACACGCTAGAACGACCGCGCGCCCGGCGCCACCACAAAGGCGGAACCGGGCGCGCGGAAGGAACCGCTCCGGGGGTCAGCGGGTCTGCTGGGCCGGAACACCGCGCTGGGCGGGCTCGTCGTCCACCGGGGAGCCGGCGGCGGCCACCGCGGCACCGGTCAGCGTCGCCAGCATCTCGCGGACGTTGGTCAGCTGCGCGTTGATCGAGTCGCGGCGGTTGGTGAGCGCCGCCAGCTCGCGCTCCGACTCGCTGCGGATCCGGTCGGCCTTGGCGTTGGCGTCGGCCACGATGTCCTCGGCCTGGCGCTGCGCGGTCTCCACCGTCTGGCGGGCCCGGCGCTCGGCGTCCGTACGGAGCTTCTCGGCCTCCAGGCGGAGCTGCTCGGCGCGGTGCTCGATCTCGGCGAGGCGCTTCTCGGCCTTGGCCTGACGGGACGCGAGGTCGCGCTCCGACTGCTCGCGCCGCTTGGCGAGGTTCGTCTCGAAGTCGGCGGCGGCCTGCGCGGCCTTGGCGCGGGTCTCCTCGAAGAGGGCGTCCGCCTCCTCGCGCTTCTGCTGGGCGTCCTTCTGGGCGTCGGTGCGCAGCGTGTTCGCCTCGCCCTGCGCCTTCTCGACGATGCGGACGCCCTCGTCCTCGGCCTTCGACTTGCGCTCGGCGGCGAAGGACTCCGCGTCGTTGCGCACCTGCTGGGCGGCCGACTCGGCCAGCTCGCGGTGCTGCTCGGCGGCGCGGCGGGCCTCCTCACGCAGGTCCTTGGCCTCCTCCTCGGCGAGGCGGAGAATCTTCTCGACACGGGCACCGAGCCCGGCGTACGACGGCTCGGCGTCGTTCACCTGGGCTTGGGCGTTCTGCGTTTCGAGGTGCAGCTCCTCGATGCGCTTTTCCAGAGAGGTGATTCGGGCCAGGGCACTGTCACGGTCCGCGATCAGCTTGGCAATGCGGTCATCCACCTGACCGCGGTCGTAACCACGTCGCACGTGCTCGAAGCCGAAGGGGGAGGAAGGGTCACTCATGGGGTTCCTGTCGAATGAGACCGGTGAGGTGATAGGGGGAATCCTAGGGGCCATAGCGGCGTGTCAACGTGTAGATGCCGGTTTGATCTGGAGAATGACACCCCTTTTGAGTGGCTGACCCCCGGAGTGCTTGCCACTCGAAGGGTTGAATGTCCATGACGAAGCACGCGCCCCCGTGCGCCTGCCTCTTCCCCCGTGGCCCGCCGTCTCCCCCGTACGACCACTACCTCTCCGACGACTTGCCTCCCGATCGCGTCCCCGCAGCGGCGGGTGCCTTGCCGCCGCCCGCCGGTCCGCCCGCCGGTTTCCCGCCCCCGGTCGGCGTCTCGAAAGATTCCAACGCCTCCAGCACGTCCTGGACACGGGAGATCTCCGTATTGATGTCCTCGCGCCTGCGCACCAGGACATCCAGCTCGCGCTTGCCCTCGGAGACCGTCTTCTCGGCCTCGGCCGCCGCGTCGGCCCGCAGCTTCTCCGCCTCGCGGATCAGCCCGGCCTTCTTGGTCTCGGCCTCCTTGAGCAGCGACTCGGCCCGTTTCACCGCGGCGATCCGGACCTTGCTCGCCTCCGAATTGGCCTCCGCCAGCAGCTCCTTGGCCTTCGCCTCGGCCTCGTCGCGCTGCTCGGTCGCCGCCTTCATCAGGTTGTCGACGCGCTCGCCGGCGGTCTTCATCTGCTCGGACGTCTCGCGGCGGGCCCGCTCGTGGAGCTGCTCGATCTCGCTCTCCAGCCGGGCCCGCAGCTCCTCGGCCCGCTCCCGGATCTGGGTCGCGTCGCGACGGGCGCCGACCAGCAGCTCGTCGGCGTCGGTACGGGCGCGCTCCACCAGGGTGTTGCCCTCGACGGTCGCCTCCGAGGTGATCCGCTGGACCTCCTTGCGGGCCGCGCCGACCATGGTGTCGGCCTGCCCCTCGGCCTCGGTGGCCGTACGCAGCGCCTCTTCCCGCGCTTTGTTGATGAGCTGGTCCGCCTGCTCCGCCGCGTCCGCCCGGCGCTTGGACGCCGCCTCGCGCGCCTCGTCCAGCAACCGGTCGGCCTCCTGGCGGGCCTCGGAGCGCAGTTCCTCGGCCGCCGACTCCGCGTCCGCGCGCAGCCGTTCGGCCTCCTCGCGGGTGCGGGCGGCGTGCTCCTGCGCGGAGCCCAGCCGCTCGGCCGCTTCGGTACGCAGCCGCTCGGCCTCCTCGCCCGCCTCGGCCAGCAGCCGGTCGGCCTGCTCGGTCGACTCCTTGCGGCGCCGGTTGGCCTCCGTGGTGGCCTCGACGACGAGCTGCTCGGACGCCTGCGAGGCCTCGTTGCGGATGCGCTCGCTCTCGGTCGTCGACTCGGCCATGAGCCGGTCCGACTGGGCCGCCGCCTCCGAACGGATCCGGTTGGCGTCCTGCCGGGCCTCGGCCCGGGCCTTCGACGCGTCCTGCTCCGCCGACGTGAGGGCGTCGGACGCCTCCGTACGCACCCGCTGGCTGTACTCCGAGGTGTCCGCGCGCAGCCGCTCCGACTCGGTGATCGCGTCGGAGACCGTCCGCTCGGCCAGCGCCTTCGCGGCCTCGGTCTCCTCGTGGGCCTCCTGCCGCAGACGGGCCGACTCCTCGTTCGCCTCCCGCCGTAGGCGGACCGCGTCCTCGGAGGCCCGCTCCCGCTCGGCGTGGGCGTCGGCGCGGACCCGGTCCGCCTCCTCCTGCGCCTCGGTACGGGTGCGCTCCGCGACATGCTCCGCCGTCGAGCGCAGCCCGGAGATCTCCTCCTCGGCCTGCTCGTGGAGACCGGCGACGGAGTCCCGCACCTGCTGCGCGGTCTGCTCGGCCGCCGAGACCAGCTCGGTCGCCCGGGCGTCCGCCTCCTCGACCAGCCGCTGGGCCTCGGCCTGCGCCTCCTCCACCCGCTTGCGGGCGGAGGCCAGCAGCTCCTCGCTCCGCTCGCGGGCCCGCTCGCGCTCCTGCCCGGCCTCGGTACGGGCCGCGCCGAGGATCTCCTCGGCCTCCCGGCGGCGGCGTGTGGCCTCCTCCCGGGCGGCGTCCAGCGCCTCGGCGGCCTCGGCACCGACCCGCTCGGCGGCGGCCGCGGCCTCGGCCCGCACACGGTCGGCGCTCTCCTGCGCCTCGGACTTGAGCCGCTCGGCCTCGGTGGCCGCCTCCGTGCGCAGCCGTACGGCGATGGCCTCGCCCTCGGCCCGGGAGCGTGAGGCGTCCGCCGCGGCCTCGTCGCGCAGCAGCTCGGCCTCCGCGCCGGCCTGCTCGGTCACCGCGCGTACGCGCTCGGCGGCCTCGGCCCGCTGCCGCTCCGCCTCCTCGTTCGTCTCGCGGCGGATCCGCTCCGCCTCCGTACGCGCCTCTCCCAGCGCCTCCTCGGCGGCGGTGAGCCGGGTCTCGGCCTCGGTGTGCAGCCGGTTCAGCTCGTCGGCCGCCTCGGCCTGCCGGGCGGCGACCGCGCGCTCGGTCTCCTCGCGCAGCCCGGCCGCTCCCCGCTCGGCCTCGGCGGTGGTGGCCGCCGCCTGCTCCTCGGCCTCGGCCCGCAGCTTCTCGGCCTCGGCGCGGGTGCGCTCCAGTGTCTCCTCGGCCTGCTTGCGCAGGGTGGCAGCACGCTCGGCGGCCTCGGCGCGGATGCGCTCGCTCTCGCCGTTCGCCTTGGTGCGCAGCTCGTCCGCGTCGGAGCGCGCCTTCGTCAGCAGCTCCTCGGCGGTACGGGCGCCCTCCTCCAGCTGCTGGACCGCCTCGCGGCGGGCCTCGCCCCGGATCCGCTCGCCCTCGGCGACCGCCTCGGAGCGCAGCTGCTCGGCCTCGCCGCGGAGCCGGCGGGCCTCCTCCTGGAGCTCGACCGTCTTGGCCCGGTACTCCTTGGTGTCGTCCTTGGCCGCACCCTTGAGCTCGTCGGCCTGCTCGGCGGCCTCGCCGCGCAGCCGGTCCGCCTCGGCCTCCGCCTCGCGGCGGATCCGGTCGGCCTCCTCGCTCGCGGCCCTGGTGGTCGACCGGGCGTCCTCGGAGGCCTTGGTGAGGACCTCCTCGGCGCTGCGGGCGGCCTTGGCGAGCTGGGCCGCGGCGTCCTCGGCGGCCGCCGTACGAGCCTTCTCCGCCGCCTCCGCGACCAGCCGTTCGGCCTCGGCGCGGGCGTCGACGAGGGCCTGCTCTGCCTCCTCCTTGAGCGCCTCGGCGCTCTTGGTGGCCTCGCCGACCAGCCGGGCGATCTCCGACTTGGCCGTACGGGTGCGCTGCTCGTTCTGCGACTCTGCGCCGGCCAGCCGCTTGGCGGCCGCGTCCTTCGCCTCGGTGAGGACCTTCTCGGCCTCCAGGCGGGACTCCCGCAGCCGGGTCTCGGCCTCCTGGAGCCGCTGCTCGGCGGCCCGGTTCAGCTCGGCCGTCTGCTGGCGGGTCTGCGAGGTCTCCGCGGTGGTGCTGGAGCGCAGCTGCTCCGCGTGGCTGGTCGCCTCCTGGGCCTGCGCGGAGGCGGCGCCCAGCAGGCGCTCGGCGTCCTTGCGGGCGCGCAGCAAAATCGCTTCGGCTTCGGACCTGGCCGCCTCGGCCTCCGAGCCGACGCGCTGCCGGGTCTCCTCGGCCAGCCGGGCGGTCTCGGACCGCGCTGCGGCGAGCGCCTGCTCGGCCTCGGCGCGGGACTCGTCCAGCAGCCGGCGGGCCTGCGACTCGGTGCGGGCCCGCAGCTGTTCGGCCCAGGCGACGTTCTCGTTGACGTGCGACTCGACGGTCTGCCGGCGCTCGGCCAGCTCCTGGTCGAGCTGCTGCCTGCGCTGGACGGCCTCGTTGTGCAACTCCGCCTGCAGGCGCGCCTGGTGCTCGGCGTGCTCCTGGAGGATGCGCTGCGTCTGGGCACGTGCCTCGCGCAGCTCACGCTCGGCGTCGCTGCGCAGCTGCTCGGCCTGGATCTGCGCGTTCCGCAGGAGCTGTTCGGCCTGGTAGCCCATGTCCGCGCTGTCGTAGGCGGGACGGGTCGCCAGACTGCGCCGCGCCTCGTGCAGTTTGGCGCGCAAGACCTCGACCTGGTAACCGAGGTCCTCGGCGTGCTGGACGGCCTTCTCCCGGTCGGTCTTCAGCCGGTCCATCTCGGCTTCGAACCGCGAGAGATGGTCGTCTTCAGCTCGGTGGCTCTCCTGGCTTTCGTAGCCCCGCACTGCGCGGTCCCATCCTTCCCCGAGCTCTCAACTTTGTTCGAGCAGGGGAGACCCCAACCCTGGTCGCAACTCTCCGCACGAGTATCCCTCGCCGGTGAGCGGTCCCCCGGGGAATGGTGACAGACAAATGACGAGGACGCGGTACGGCCCCGACCCGGCCCCGGCCCGGAACCGCCCACTCTACCGGGCCGGGTATCCGCCGGGTCAGTGCTCCGGGCTGCTCGTGACCAGTTCGGTGAGGACGCCGTGGCAGTCCTTGGGGTGCAGGAACGTGATCCGGGACCCCATCGAACCCGTCCTGGGCTCGTCGTACAGCACACGGACGCCCTTCTCGCGGATGTCCGCGGCGTCCCCGTCCACATCCGCCGTACCGAAGGCGATGTGGTGGACGCCCTCCCCATTCTTTGCCAGCCACTTGCCGACGGCCGAATCCTCCCGGGTCGGCTCCAGGAGCTGGAGGTACGAAGCGCCGCCGTCCGAGGTCTCGTTGATCTTGAGCATGGCCTCCCGGACGCCCTGCTCCTCGTTGATCTCGCTGTGGAACACCTCGAATCCGTACGTGGCACGGTAGAACTCCACCGTCTTGTCCAGGTCGAAACAGGCGATCCCGATGTGGTCGATACGCGTCAGCATGGATTCAGCATGGCTTCGCTCCACCGCTCCCGCCACGGTTACACAACGTGCGCGCCGTCACACCGGCAGCCGGATGACGGGCGCGGTACCGCTCAGTACATTCAGGTAAACCCTCGTTCACATCCGATCCCAAGGGGCCGTGCCCATGCCAGCAACGACCGGTACCACCACGTCAGTGATCGTCGCGGGCGCCCGGACGCCCATGGGCCGTCTCCTCGGCTCCCTGAAGAGCTTCTCCGCGGCCGATCTCGGCGGGGTCGCGATCAAGGCGGCCCTGGACCGGGCCGGTATCGGCGGCGACCAGGTGCAGTACGTGATCATGGGCCAGGTGCTCCAGGCCGGAGCGGGCCAGATCCCCGCCCGCCAGGCCGCCGTCAAGGCCGGCATCCCCATGAACGTGCCCGCGCTCACCATCAACAAGGTGTGTCTCTCCGGGCTCGACGCCATCGCCCTGGCCGACCAGCTCATCCGTGCCGGTGAGTTCGACGTCGTGGTCGCGGGCGGCCAGGAGTCGATGACCAACGCCCCGCACCTGCTGCCCAAGTCCCGCGAGGGCTACAAGTACGGCGCGATCGAGATGCTCGACTCGATGGCGCACGACGGTCTCACCGACGCGTACGAGAACATCCCCATGGGCGAGTCCACCGAGAAGCACAACAGCCGCCTCGGCCTCGACCGCCTCGCCCAGGACGAGATCGGCGCCCTCTCCCACCAGCGGGCCGCCGCCGCCCGGAAGAACGGTCTCTTCGAGGCCGAGATCACCCCGGTCGAGATCCCGCAGCGCAAGGGCGACCCGGTCCTCTTCTCCCAGGACGAGGGCATCCGCCCCGAGACCACGGTCGAGTCCCTCGGCAAGCTGCGCCCCGCCTTCGCCAAGGACGGCACGATCACCGCGGGCACCTCCTCGCAGATCTCCGACGGGGCCGCCGCGGTCGTCGTCATGAGCAAGGCCAAGGCGCAGGAGCTGGGCCTGGACTGGATCGCCGAGATCGGCGCCCACGGAAACGTCGCGGGCCCCGACAACTCCCTCCAGTCCCAGCCCTCCAGCGCCATCCGGCACGCCCTGAAGAAGGACGGCCTGAGCGTCGAGGACCTCGACCTGATCGAGATCAACGAGGCGTTCGCCGCCGTCGCCGTACAGTCCATGAAGGACCTCGGCGTCACCCCGGACAAGGTCAACGTCAACGGCGGCGCCATCGCGCTCGGTCACCCGATCGGGATGTCCGGCGCCCGGGTCGTCCTGCACCTGGCCCTGGAGCTGAAGCGGCGCGGCGGCGGCACGGGCGCGGCGGCGCTGTGCGGCGGCGGCGGCCAGGGCGACGCGTTGATCATCCGCGTCCCGGGCAAGTAACACCGTACGTAGACGAGGCAAGGCGAACGGAGCGGTGAACGTGGACGTGGACGTCCCCACGCTGGTCGAGCAGGCGCGAGCAGGCAGGCCGCGTGCGGTGGCCCGGCTGATCTCGCTGGTGGAGGGGGCGTCCCCGCAGCTGCGCGAGGTGATGGCCGCACTGGCGCCGCTGGCGGGTCATGCGTACGTCGTCGGCCTGACGGGCTCGCCGGGCGTGGGCAAGTCCACCTCCACCTCCGCCCTGGTCTCCGCCTACCGCCGGGCGGGCAAGCGGGTCGGCGTCCTCGCCGTCGACCCGTCCTCGCCGTTCTCCGGCGGTGCGCTGCTCGGCGACCGGATCCGGATGGCGGACCACGCCTCCGACCCCGGCGTCTACATCCGCTCCATGGCCACCCGGGGCCACCTCGGCGGCCTCGCCTGGTCCGCCCCGCAGGCGATCCGGGTGCTGGACGCGGCGGGCTGCGACGTGATCCTGGTCGAGACGGTCGGCGTCGGCCAGTCCGAGGTGGAGATCGCCTCCCAGGCCGACACCTCCGTGGTGCTGCTCGCCCCCGGCATGGGCGACGGCATCCAGGCGGCCAAGGCCGGAATCCTGGAGATCGGCGACGTCTACGTGGTCAACAAGGCCGACCGCGACGGCGCCGACGCCACCGCCCGCGAGCTGAACCACATGCTGGGCCTGGGCCAGTCCCGCGGCCCCGGCGACTGGCGCCCCCCGATCGTGAAGACGGTCGCCGCCCGGGGCGAGGGCATAGACGAGGTCGTGGAGGCCCTGGAGAAGCACCGCGCCTGGATGGAGGAGCACGGCGTCCTCGCCGAACGCCGCACGGCCCGCGCCTCCCACGAGGTCGAGACGATCGCGGTCACGACCCTGCGCGAGAGGATCGCCGACCTACGGGGCGACCGCCGCCTGCACGCCTTGGCGGAGCGGATCGTGGCGGGGAGCCTCGACCCGTACGCGGCGGCGGACGAGCTGGTGGCGGGGGTGACGGGGGAGGGGTGAGGGGCTTCCGGGGCGAGCCGGAGAAGCCGTGTGCCTGGCCTGGCGGGCGGCTACCTGTGCACTTCCTCTTTCTGAGGGTCGTACGTCAGAAGGCCGTGCTTCCGTGCCAAGAGGATGAGTGCGTCCAACAGCTCCTTCTTCCTGGACCAGGAAATGGCTGACAGGACGCATTCCCCGTCGCCGTACACGGGCGACGACCAGGGCGTAGCTCATCTGTGACTCCTGAAGGGGGAGGAGGGAACGCTTCTCGCTTCGGAGGAGCGGCGGTAGCGATGACGGCCTGGAGGTCGAAGACAAGGGCCGGCCAGTAACGCCGCAGATCCGCCAGCCGGTTGAAGACCTGTTCGGCCGTGGCTCGCTCCCGGCCCTTGTCGCCCCCGAAGTCCCGCAGGGTGACCATGACTTGGTATCGGTCGAACGGGATGCCCTGGTCTTCCTCGTAGTCGTGGCTCAACTCGAGTTCGAGCCCCGTGCCACCGAGGTCCGCGCTGTAGTCCACCGGCCCACGGGCGACCGGGAGCAGCCGGCCACCGGAAGCCGTCGCCACGTCCGCTGCCAGCGTCTCACCGGGGACACCGGGGTGGATGAAGATGCTGTGGTGGGAGGTCATAGCGGGCCGCCGTCCATGAGGTCGCCCACTTCCGACGCTCCCGACCGCCGGCGGAGCGGGCCTACGAGGGGCTTCATTCTGCCTCCCCCGCGCCTTGGATGGGGCGGGGCGCGGAACGGCCCCGTACCGCTACTGCGGTACGGGGCCGTGCTTCCTCGGGGTGCCGAGCGGCGGGTGGTCAGTCGTCGTCGCCGTCGCGGTCGTCGCGGTCGTCCGCGCTGTCGTTCCGGTCGTCGCCGTCGTCGTCCCGGTCCACCGTGACCGTGCCGGTCTTGGCGTCGACGTGGAGTTCGTGCTGCTTGCCGTCCTTGCCCGCGATGTCGACATCCCAGTGCAGGACGTTGCCCCGGCGGCCGTCGTCATCGTCATCGTCGTCGTCCAGGTCGATCGACGTGATGCTGCCCGGCGCTGTCTTCAGGGCCGCCTCCGCCGCCTGGTTCAGGGAGACGGTGGAGGAGCGGGGCGCGTTGCGGTCGTGGTCGTCGTTGTCGTCGTCCTCGCGGGTCTTCAGGACCTTGCCGGTGGTGGCGTCCACCGTGATGTCGTGCCACTTCTTGTCGGAGCCGTGGACGTCCAGCTCCCAGACCGTGCGGCCGTTGTGGTCGTCGTCGTCGTCCAGCCCCGCCTCGGTGACCGTGCCGGGGGCGCTCTTCAGGGCCGCTGCCACCGCCTGGTCGAGGGTGATGCGGGTGTCCTTGCCGCCGGCCGTCCGCGTGGTCTCCTCGGCGTCGTCGGAGCGGTCGTCGCGGTCGTCGTCCCGGTCGTCCGAGCGCTCCGCGCCGGTCGTCGGCTGCTGGGCCGTCGTGCCGGTCCGGCGGTCGCCGTCGTCGTCCGCGAAGGCGACGGTGGCGGCGGCCGTGCCGCTGATGAGAACGGCCGCGGTGATCGCTGCGATGGTGACGTTGCGCTTCATGAGGTTCCTCCCCGAGAGCTGCTGTGCTGTTCGACGGGTTCCACACTGCCGACCTGATGCTGAACGCAGCCTGAAGCCACCTGAAGGCGTCTTCAGGTGGAGTTTGCGAGGCTGTGCGCATGCGCCTGTTGATCGTGGAGGACGAGAAGCGTCTCGCGGTGTCCCTCGCCCGGGGACTCACCGCCGAGGGCTTCGCCGTGGATGTCGTGCACGACGGGCTCGAAGGGCTCCACCGGGCGAGCGGGGGCGGCTACGACCTGGTGATCCTCGACATCATGCTGCCCGGCATGAACGGCTACCGGGTCTGCGGTGCCCTGCGCGCCGCCGGACACGAGGTGCCGATCCTCATGCTGACCGCCAAGGACGGCGAGTACGACGAGGCCGAGGGGCTCGACACAGGCGCGGACGACTACCTCACCAAGCCCTTCAGCTACGTCGTCCTCGTCGCCCGGGTGCGCGCCCTGCTGCGCCGCCGAGGGGCCGGGACCGCCGCGCCCGTCCTGACCGTCGGCACCCTCCGTATCGACACCGCCGCCCGCCGCGTCCACCGCGGTGAGGACGAGTGCGCCCTCACCGCCAAGGAGTTCGCCGTGCTGGAGCAACTCGCCCTGCGCGCCGGGCAGGTGGTCAGCAAGGCCGAGATCCTGGAGCACGTCTGGGACTTCGCCTACGACGGCGACCCGAACATCGTCGAGGTCTACATCTCCACCCTGCGCCGCAAGCTGGGCGCCTCCTCCATCCGTACGGTGCGTGGCGCCGGCTACCGGCTGGAGGCGGGATGAGGTCCGTCCGGGCCAGGGCCGCCATCGGCGCCACCCTGGTCGTCGCCGTCGCCCTGGTCGCCGCCGGGCTCGCCGTGCTCTCCGTCCTGCGGACCAACCTGATCGACCAGGCCGACCTCCAGGCGGAGGTCGCCGCCCGGGAGGTGGCCGGGCAGCTCGCCCTCGACACCGCCTACGCCGATCTGGACCTGGACGACGAGGAGGACCATCCGGTCCAGGTGACCGACGAGGAGGGGCGGGTCGTCTTCGTGTCCCAGGGGCTGCGCGCCATCTCCGGGACCGGCTCGGCCGGCGTCAGCCCCGTACCCTCCGCCTCGGTCGGTGCCACCCCTTCGCCCGGCGACGACGATGACGACGGCGACGGCGACGACGATGACGATGACGGGGGCGGCAGCGGGCGGCCCGGGCGCGGTGAGGTCTCCTCCGACGACCCGGACTTCTCCGACGGCACCGCCACCGTGGACGGCAGGAAGGCCGACTACCGGTTCGCCGCCGTCGAAGCGACCACCTCCGCCGGAATCACCCTGACCGTCCACGCGGGCGCCCCGCTCGCCGCCGAGCAGGAGGCGGTGAACACCGTACGCGGAGCCATGCTGACCGGACTGCCGCTCCTCCTGGCCGTCGTCGCCGGGGTGACCTGGCTGGTGACCCGGCGCGCGCTGCGGCCCGTCGAGGGCATCCGCCGTGAGATGGCCGCGATCACCGCCTCCGAGGACCTGGCCCGCCGCGTCCCGGAGCCCGATTCGCGCGATGAGATCGCCCGCCTCGCCCGGACGACCAACGAGACGCTCACCGTCCTGGAGGCCTCCGTGGAGCGGCAGCGGCGGTTCGTCGCGGACGCCTCGCACGAGCTGCGCTCCCCGATCGCCTCGCTCCGCACCCAGCTTGAGGTGGCCGAGGCCCACCCCGAGCTGCTCGACCTCCCGGGCGCGGTCGCCGACACGGTACGCCTCCAGGTGCTTGCGGCGGACCTGCTGCTGCTGGCCCGGCTGGACGCGGGGGAGAAGCCGGGGACCGCGCGGATCGAGGCGGGGGCGCTCGTCCGCGAGGAGGTGTCCCAGCGGACCGGGGACCGGATCCCGGTGACGGTGGAGGTGGCCGAGGGTGCGGCGTACGAGGTGAGCGGGTCGCGCGGGCAGCTGGTCCGGGTGGTCGGCAACCTGCTGGACAACGCCCAGCGGCACGCCGAGGGGCTCGTCGCCGTCTCCGTGGCGGCGGACGGCCGCGGGGTGCGCGTGGAGGTCCGCGACGACGGGGCGGGCGTTCCCGAGGACGAGCGGGAACGGATCTTCGAACGGTTCGTCCGGCTGGACGACGCCCGCAGCCGCGACGACGGCGGTGCGGGTCTAGGCCTCGCCATCGCCCGGGACGTGGCCGCGCGCCACGGCGGGACGCTCACGGTGCACCGGGCCCCGGAGGGCGGCGCGGTCTTCCGGCTGTGGCTGCCCCGCGCGGCCTGAAGTACCGGGACCCGGGCCGCGAACGCGAAGACCGGTGCCGCCACAGCCCCGGCACCGGTCTAACGCGCACGGACGGACGGACGTTACGGCTTCCCGCGCCGCCCCCGCAGGTGCTCCGCGATCGGCGTCAGCGCCGCGTGCAGCTCCGCGAGTGCCTCGGGGGAGAGCAGGTCCATGAAGTGGTTGCGCACCGATTCGACGTGGCGCGGGGCGACCTTGCGCATGGTCTCGGCGCCCAGCTCGGTGAGGACCGCGTACAGTCCCCGCCGGTCCGACTCGCAGTGGGTGCGGCGGACCAGGCCCGCGGTCTCCATCCGGGTGATCTGGTGCGAGAGCCGGCTCTTGGACTGCAGGGTGGCGGCGGCGAGGTCGCTCATCCGCATCCGCTGCTCGTCGGATTCGGAGAGGTTGACCAGGATCTCGTAGTCGTTCATGGTCAGGCCGAACGGCTGGAGGTCCTTCTCCAGCTGGTGCATCAGCAGCCTGCTGACGTCCAGGTGGGTGCGCCAGGCGCACTGCTCCGTGTCGCTCAGCCAGCGGGTGGCCGTCTCGGTCTCCATATATGGATTCTACCTAAGAAGTTGAAATCCGGACGAAACTAACGGGTGTGACGACGGGCACTCCGGGTCCACCGGAGTATCGGCGGGCCCCTTGGCAAGGGCCGACGGCTGGGCGCAGACGTTCGACGTCACACTCCGCAGCCTACCGCTCACAAGCCGAAGCGACGCTGGAGGTCCCCCAGCTGGCCGGGCATGCGCGGTGTGCCCCCACCGCCCGGCGCGGACCCGCCGCCCGGGACTCCCGGCTCGTTCGGCACCGCGCCCGTCGCCTGCTCCGCCCTCAGGGCTTCGCTGGACTGGAGCAGCACCGTGCCCGCCCCCACGAACTCGAACTGGTGCTCCTCGCCCGACGTCCCGCCGATCCCCGTCAGCGACCGGATTCCGCCCATCACGCCCGTCATGTACCCGTGGTCGTAGTGGTGGCACGGCGAGGGGCAGTCCGCCCAGCCCACCAGCGCCTGCGGGTCGACCCGCAGCGGCGGCTCCATGAAGACCACGGGACCGTTCGACGCGGCCACGAACTTCCCCGTACCGATCAGCGTCACGAACCCGGGCACGATCGACTGCTTCAGCGCCAGGGTCGGCTCGTACGCCAGCAGGTTCCCCGAGCGGATCGTCAGGTTCCCGTTCTCCAGGTCGAAGGAGTTCACATCGAAGGCCCGGTCCGCGAGCAGCATCTTCCCGCTGCCCTCGGCCACCACCCAGTCGCCGGCGTGCAGCGGCGAATGGAAGCTCGTACGCACCAGCCGGTCGAACCGGCCGTTCCCGATGCCGTCGAAGTTGATCTGCCCGTAGTAGGCGATCATCTTGCCCTTCTGCAGGAACCACCGGCTCCCCTTGAGCTCCACGCAGAAGGTGTAGGGGTTGACGTTGTCGTCCGACGGCAGCGTCATCGGATCGAAGATCACGGGCGTGCTCACAGCTTCTCCTCCGAGGCCTGGACGTACACCGCGCCGCTCCCGCTCAGCTCCAGCTGGAACGCCTCGCCGGAGCCGCGACCCACCATGTCCCGCCAGCCGACCGCGGTGGAGAGCTTGTTGCGGACCTCGCCGTGGTGGGCGACGTACGCCTGCGGGTCCACATGGACGTCCCGGCCCGGGGTGATCGGCAGCTCGATCACCCCGCCGTGCGCCATCACCGCCACCGCGCCGTGCCCCTTGAGGGTGGTGGTGAAGAGGCCCTGGCCGGTCACCTGACCGCGCACCATGCCCATCACGCCGCCCTGCGAGCCCATGAACATCGTGCCCTGCTGGAGGGTCCCGTCGAAGGCGAGGAGGCGGTCGGCCTCCACGTACAGGGTGTCGCCGGCCAGGTTGATCACCTGGATGTGGTGGCCGCCGTGGCCGAACATCACCGTGCCCGAGCCCTCCACCGTCATCAGCGGTGTCGCCTCACCCGTCACCCGGCGGCCGATCATCGAGGCGAAGCCGCCCTGGCCGCCCTGGATGTTCGGGGTGAAGGAGACCTCGCCCCGGTAGGCCAGCATCGCGCCGCGCTGGCTGAACAGCTTCTGGCCCGGGGCCACCGTGGCCTCGATCATCTTGGAGTTGATCTCCCGGAACGGCATCAGACATCGCCCCCGACGGTGTTGCGCTCGCTCGGCTGTACGTAGACCAGGCCGTCGCCCTCGAAGCGGATCTGGAACGCCTCGCCCGAGCCCTCGCCCATCAGCGTCCGGAAGTTCACCCCGGCCTGGAAGTGCTGCTGGAGGTTGCCCTGGTGGGCGATGTACGCGCCCGGGTCGACCATCAGCGGGTACTGCGGGGTCACCCGCAGCAGCACCGCCGCGCCGTCCGACATGATCGCCGCCTGCCCGGTGCCCTCCACCGTGGTGGTGAACAGGCCGTTGCCGCTCGCCCCGCCGCGCAGCCCGGTGAACGTCGTCCCCGTGCGCAGCCCGGCGTCGGTGGCCAGCAGATTGCTCGCCTCCACGTGCAGCTTGTCGCCGTGCAGCGCGACCAGGTTGATCTCGCTCGCGCGGTCGGCGAAGTAGCAGGTGCCCTGCCCGGACACCTCCATCACCGTCATCTGTTCGCCGGTCAGCCGGCGGGTCACCATCCCGCGGAGCCCCTCACCGCCGCCGGACAACTTCTTGAAGGTCATCCGGCCGTCGTACGCGACCATCGAACCGTTCTTCGCCTTGACGCCATCGCCCGTCAGATCGACGGCGAGCGTCTTGCTGCCTTGGAGTCGGAACATCGCCACGCGACGAAGGTAGCCGCCCGTCCCGCGCCCCGGCCAGGTCCTACGGAACCGTTACGCCCCTGATGCTCCCCTGATGCGTACCCGGACCGGCCCTGATATGCGGCGATACGCGCAGCCGCGGACGGGACGAGCCCCGGCGCCGGGGGCGGGCCGGTGCGATGCCACAATAGGGGCGGCTTGTGCCTGGGTTCACAAGCCCACACGCCCCTCCCACCGAAGGTGCCCTCGTGGACATCAAGACCGCTTCCGCCCTGCACCGGCTGCGCCTCATCTCGCTTCCCGAGGCGCTCTCCTTCCCGGCGCTCCTCATTTTCGGCTCGCTGCTCATGCGGGTCTCGGACATCGACTTCCTGATGCCGCCCCTCGGCATGATCCACGGCGTCCTCTTCACGATCTACGTCGTGTTCCTGCTGGACGTCTGGATCAAGGCCAAGTGGCCCCTCAAGCGTGTCGCGCTCTTCTTCCTCCTCGCCGTCATCCCCTTCGGCGGCCTCTACGGCGACAAGCTCCTGAAGCAGTACGAGGCCGACGGCGTCATCGCCGCCCGCGCCCGCCGCGAAGGCACGGTCAGCGCATGATCGTCGCGTTCTCGGTCTCCCCGCTCGGTGTGGGTGAGGACGTCGGGGAGTACGTCGCCGACGCCGTGCGGGTCGTCCGTGAATCCGGGCTGCCCAACCGCACCGACGCCATGTTCACCTCCATCGAGGGCTCGATGGCAAAGGCGTGAGTACATAGCTCGCGTCGTCCTGAACACCACAAAACCCCGCCTCCCTGGGGGTGGGAGACGGGGCTCGGGGGTTGGAGCGGTGGGGGCGGTATGTCGACCGGGCCCCCACCGCTCCTCGCGCGCCCTGGCTGTGACGAGCAGCGGACGCGCGGTCTATGTGGTTGCCGCTGGCGGGTCGGCGGCCTCACCCTCGCGGACTACGAAGGCTGAGGAGCTGACGGTCCGGCGGAACACGCGGTGGTTGCTGGCGCCTGCGTGGACCAGGCACTGTTCGTCGACCACGGCCGTGTCTGTCGACGGCACGGCGGTCCACGCGCATCGCTGACAGCCGGCGTCGTAGATGACCTTGGTGTCCGGGTGCTGCCTGATGGTGTGCGGGACATGCCGCACGATGGCGCGCGTCACGCTGACCGCCTCCGCTCGGTGTGCGGGTGGCGCCTGATCTCCACGGAGAGGTCGGTTGCGTGCGACGGGTCGTAGGCGGGGCTGCCCACCTCCGTCGCCTGCCCCCACTGCTTGAGCAGTGCTGCGCAGATGTCGCAACCGGTGGCGGCCCGTGGTCGCTCCGGTAAGGGGCTCGTCAGGGTTACCGGGCCTTGCAGGTGGTTGCTCATCGAGGCACCTCCGCTGGGGGCTGACGAGACAACGCTAGGTGCCTGAGCACCGATGGTTCTGCGAAGTTCTACGGAGTTCTACGCGACCTCAAACGAGGGCGGAGATGCAAGCAGCGATCACCCGGTATGCCTCATGCCCGAAGAGGGCCGCGCTCTCCATCTCGCCATGCGCTGCCAGGTACTGCCCGACCTCCGTCGGGGCGGTGATGGTCATTGCCGCCGTCAGTAGCTCCACGTAGACGGCTTCCTCGTCGTACAGCGTGAAGGTTTCCAGCGGCCACATGGCGTCCGCTGACGCCGGAATGATGCCGAGTCGCACGGAGGGCACGGTCGACAGCGTCAGGAGGTTTCCTAGCTGTGCGGCCATGGTCTCCGCCGTGCCGACCCTCCGACGGAGCGCGGCTTCTTCAACGACGAAGAGGAACGTCTTACCGGGCCGGCGGAGGATCCGCGACCGGGCCACCCGAGCGTCGGCCGCTGCATGTGAATCGTCGGGGGTGCCGTGGAACCGCGCGATGTCGTGAAGGAGCGCCTGTGCGTACTCCTGTGTCTGGAGCATGCCCGGGATGACGCTGGACGAGTAGACGCGCATGTAGGTCGTGCGCTCATGGATCGGGATGCGCGACTCCTGGACGCGCTTCAGTCCCGTCCGCTGAATCCGGCGCCACTCCGTGTACATCGTGTTGGCGTCGCGGGACGCAGCGATGATGTCGTCCGCCTGATCCTCCGCTCCGCACGCCTGACACCATGCCCGGATGTCGTCGTCAGAGGGCGCGCTGACACCACCTTGGATCCGGCTCACCTTCGACTTTTGCCAGCCGGACCGAACGGCGATGTCCTGCCCCGTCAGCCCAGCGTCGAGACGCAGCTCCCGTAATCGCGCGGCGACACGTTCGCGGGCCTCTTGAATGCGGGCTGACGGGGATACAGACACGGTTAGACCTGGAACTCCTTGTGTGGGACGGCTCGCTCCCAGACGGCCGCCACGGCATCCGCGACCTGGCCGACGATGCGGGGATCGTAGGTCATCTCATGACCTACCAACCCGCCATCACCGGTGAAGATGCCGAACTTCACCGCGCGGTTGTCGAAGATCCAGAGATCATTTCCGGGGAGTAGGAGGTCAGACGCCTGACTGCGCGGCAACCAGCGAACGTCCTCACCGGCCGCAAGGTTCTGCGGAGTGATGGAGTGCTCGTACCTGATGTACTCGGTGACCGGCTCCGACACCACCCGCACGCGACGCACGCTGACACCCCGGGCGACGCCTTCGGACACGAGCTGATGGAACGGTGTCCACCACGACTTCCGGTCGTCCAGGTCGTAGCCCTTGCCTGCCCGGAAGTTCGCGAAGTCCGCGTCCTCCTCCGCCACGGCGTAGACGTCACGGGTCTCCAGGTGCACCGCGGATCCACTGGTCTCAGCCAGTAGCTCCGCGAAGGTGGGCACGCTCTGCGGCATCGCATGCCTCCCTCAACACCTCGACCATGCGGAACGGCACTTCGACGACGCTTTCAGTGTCGGGGATATGCCCCGTGGCGAGGCACTCCGTCAGCGTCTCCGCGTCGGAGTTCCACCCTTGGACCACGATCCGCTCCCGCTCATGGTCTACCCAGACCGTGGGGCAGTTCTCCCCGCCGGTGTTCGGGTCCTTCGCGATGAAATGTAACGCCATGACGTCTCCCTCGTTGGAGCAGTTGCGCAATGTTCTACGACGATGACGTGGCGTCACTGCTCCCGTCAACCACGCGGCCGGTTGACGTCACAGCCAGCCGGCCGACCGCATGCGCGTCCGCCAGGTGCGCCCGTGCGACGGGTTGCAGTAACGCTTGACCTTTCCGCGGCCCGGGACCTGCGGGACTTCGGTGCTGCACTGCGGGCAGATGACGGGCTGACTCTTGGAGGGGTCGGCGAAGCTCATGGTGTTCTGCCTCTCAAGTAGGAGGCCCCTGGGGGCCCGTGTCGGGCCGCTCCAGGGGCAGTTGGGGAATACATCGGCCGCCTCCCTCATGTCGACGGAGGCGGCCCGTGTGTGCTTCTGTGCGTCAGAGGATCCGGCCGGTCGCGAGACCTTGGGCTACCACCTCGTTGTTGTGGTCGATGCGGCTATCCACGAAGCCAGCCACTTCCTGACCGTCGATGTAGTTCTTGACGATCACGTTGGGCACTGTCGCGGAGTCGCTGCTACCTCGCCCGGGGATGCTCTGCGTCGCACGAGCCATCGCCGTGGAGTCGCTGTTGCTGTGCACCTTCGTCGGAGTGAGGAACTCCAGCAGCTCCGGTCCGCGTTCGCCGACCCACGCCGTCTCGCCGATCTGCGGGAAGCCGCCGGAGGCGTATCCCGCGATCTTCTTGCCGATGGCAGGAGCGAACCCGTAGTGGTCCGTGAAGAGGGAGTCGTTCCACCCCCGCGCACCCTTGCCGACCACCACGCCGTCGCCTCCGCGGCTCTCAACGTTCACACCCGCCAGGGTGCCGGCTGTGTGGCCAACTCCGGCGTTGGTGATGCCGACCTGGAAGGGCGAGCGGAGGTTGCGCACCCAACCTGCGGGAGCGTTGTCGCCCTGGAAGCTGAATGTCGACCACAGACGACCGGTCGGGATCTGCCCCAGGATGACCTTCTGGATTGACGACATGAAGCCGGAGCAGTCGAACGACGGATCGCCCGCCCCGCCCCACTGGTAGGGCTTGCCGGCCTGCGAGCGGGCCCACATGAGGGCATTGCCGACGCTGCCCGTCGCTGACGTACCGTTGCCGTCGCCACCGAACAGCGAGTTCTTCAGGCTCTTCAGCAGCGCTACGGGGATCTTCGTCGCCATCTGACCCCATCGGGAAGAGGCGAACTCCTTCATCTGTTCCTTGGCCCATCCCGTCGCAGCGTTGAACACCTTGTCGGGGTTGGTAAGGAACTCAGCGGTGCCCATGATGGAACTTCCGACGGACTTGACGCCGCCCCAGAGCTTATCGACGATGCCTCCGTCCGCGAATGCAGGCATTCCGTTGGAGATCGCTCGCTGAACGGCTCCAACGCCGCCGGAACGGGCTGCTGCGTTCCATGTGTTGATGGGATCGTGGCCGAGAGCGCGAGTAACTTCCGGCCGGAGAATCGCTTCACCGCCGCCCACCGCAATCACTCGATCGTCGCGACCGGGCGAATAGCCAGACATGATGCCACCGTTGTAGAAGCCTTCGAGCTGTAGGGGCTTCAGATCATCGACGTCAGTGATCTTGGCAACGGCGTTCCAAACGGGGAGGATTCCACCGTTGTAAACCGTGTCGATGATGACCTTGATAGGCTCTTTCGCGATGTCGGCGACCTTGGACCACGCCTCGTCGATGAACGAGTTGGCGTCCTCGAAGGAATCGGCAACAGCCTTGATGCCGTCGCGCATCCACTTGAACGCTGGCTTCAGGTGCTTCGTGTAGAGAAGTTCAGCTCCGTTGCCAATCCACCCGAACACCGGCTGCAGAATCTCCCGCCACAACCACTTCCCGGCGTTGGCGAGCTGCTCGAACGACTCCTTCGAGTGCTTGAATGCTGGCTTAATAGAGTTCGCGTAGAGCCACTTGGCGCCCGTGCCGATCCACCCGAATACGGGACTGAGCACGGTGGTCCAGAGCCACATAGCATCGGCCCCGATTTCCTTGAAGGCGGGGCCAACCGCCTTTTCCCAGAGCCACATCGCGATAGCGCCCAGTGCCTTGAACGCCAGGTAGGCAGGCAGGAGGAACAGGGTGATGACGCCTGTCACCAGCAGCTTTGCGCCCTCGTAGATGTACCCGAAGACGGGACCCAGATAGCTCCACAGCCACACGGCTGCGGCACCGATGGCCTTCATTCCGGTCCAGATGCCGTTGAAAGCAGGCTTGATGACGCGGTTCCAGGCGTAGTCAACGGCTGCCTGAATTCCCGCCCACGCTCCGTCGACGATCTTGCGGAAGGTCTCACTGTTCTGGTAGGCCAGGGTGAAGCCGGCAATGAGCAGACCGACGACGAGCACGATGGCCCGGATGATGGGGCCGATTCCCGTTGCCGCGAGAACGGTTCCAAATCCCGCCGTGGCGATCGTCGAAAGCAGGATCACCGACTGATAGACGTACATCGCTGCCGCGAACGCCGTCATGCCGATAGCAATCGCCTTCTGAGCGGCGTAGATACCCCAGAGACCGACGATCAGTTCCGGGTGGTTCTGCGCCAGCCACGAGACGGCTTCGAATACCGGGCCGATCACTGCCATAACGGTTGTCGACAACGGAGCGATGGCCTTCGAAACGTCGATGGCTGCCGTCAGAACGTCGCCCAGGAATTCGCCAACGCCAGGTGCGGTTTCCTTGACGTAGTCCAGGAACTTTTCGAACTCCGGGGATCCCTTAAGACTCGACCCCCAACGCGCGAATCGCTCGGTGATGCTGTCAGAACGGTCCGCGATCCCGTCCATGTGCGGAAGGAACGCGTCGATGACTCCGGCGATGCCCTTGAGAACGTTGCCGAACGCCACACCGAGACCGACGATTGCCGGTTCCGCGGACTCCGCGATGCCCTTCTTGAACTCATCCCAGAAGGGGGAGTCGAGTTCCTTGCTCGCCTTGTCCTGGAGAATGCCGATACCGTCAGCAGCAGCCAGAACCAGCGGCGTCAGACCGGGCAGGGAGTTCTTCGCACCGTCGACGGCTCGCGTGAACAGTGGCAAGACGGCCGGCTGAAGTTCCTTGCTCCACGCCTTGAACGCCTTCGTCAGTCCCGACGGGCCGGCGATGGACTCGAACAGTGCTCGCTGCGGACCGGTGAGCTTCTCCAGCGCCGCTTTGTACTCGTCCGCCTTCGTGACGGCCTTCGCGGTACTCGTCGTCGATGAGAGGCGAGCGGAGGCGAGACCACGCTCAGCGTTGGCGATCTGATCCGCGGCCGACACCTGGGCTTCCGCGGCGCTGCGGGTCGCGTCGCTCACCCGCTCCTGAGCATCGGCGATGGATCGGGCGGCGGCGACGGCTGCCTTCGTCTGGCTGTCCTGCGCCTGGCGGAGAGCGTCGGTGGCATCCGTGACGCCCCGTTGCGTCGCACGAAGGCGCTCCTGAGCGTCCTGGACGGCTTCCGAGCCCTCAACCCCGGCCTTGCGCTGCTTCTTCTCGGCCTCCTGGAGCGCCTTGAGGTCCGCCTTCTGACGATCCGCGTTGCGGACGGCCTGGTCATAGGCGAGCTGCGACTGTGCCCGCTGCAAGTCGGTGGCCTTGGGGTCCGCCATGGTGGCGGCCAGCTCCTGCTGCGCCTCCGTGACCCGTAGAGCGGCGTCACGCTGCGCGAGTCCCGAGTCAATGAGCCGGTCCTCCAGCTCTGCGAGCTGCTGCGCTGCCGTCTTACGGGCCTGCGTCAGGTCATCCTCGGCCTGCCTGGCGGTCCGCTTGGCGTCCGTCAGCGACGTCTCAGCGCGCTTGACCCCGTCAGCCGCCGACTTCCGCTGCTCCGCGGCACGGGTGGCAGCGTCGGCAACGGCTCGTTCGGCTACTTCGATCTGCCGGTTCGCCTGCGCGATGCTGGCGGCTGCGTTGCGGTGAGCTGACGCCAACGAGGCCTGCGCGCCAGCCATCTGGAGAGCCTTGGAGGCTGCCTGCGAGGCGACCTGAGCGCTCTTGTCGGTGGCGTTGGCCGATTCCTTCTCGGCTGCCGTTTTGGCTGTCAGAGCCTCTGTGACGCCCTTGATGGCTGGCACGGCTGCCAGGGCCAGGGCGCCGACTCCTGCGCCGGCGGCTGCGGCCATCGTCACGACGGCACCCAGACCGGCGGCGATGATCGGCCCGAGAGGCACCGCAGCCGTTGCGCCCATCTGAATTCCGAGTGCGAGCAAAGCGGCTGACGCCTGCGAGGTGTCGATCTTCACCGGGACGTCGATGCGTCGTCGGTCGATGGCGTCGATCTCGTCGCGCATGGCGACGAGAGCGGCACGGGCTGCGGCGGTATCGGCCCGCACGGCAACGTTCGGATGCTGAGCGCCTAGACGCTCCAACTCCCTTTCCAGCCGCACGACTTCAGCGCGAGCGGCCATGGCGTCGATGTCGACACCTATACGCTTATTGGAGAGCTGTTCGAGCCGACTACGGAGCCGTGCAAGTTCGGCGTCGGCCCCGACCGCTGAGATTCCAATTTCGAGCTTGGGCATCGCCTTGAAGGCGGCTTGCAGATGCCGCTTCATGGAGCCGGCGAAGGCACCGGCGTTCTGGTCACCCTGACGTCGCGACGCTGCCTGTCCGGCCTGGCCGGCTCGGTTGATCGCGCTGGGGATGTTGATCGTCAGGTGCTGAGCGAGGGACCGGCTCATGGCCTGGCCCATCCGCTCGCCCGCCTCCGAACCTACTCGGTCGGCGATGGGGAGGACCAACGCCTTCAGCTTGGCGTGGAACTGCGGGATTACGGGGACGACGTCGACCGCTGCTCCGCCGACGATGTCGAGGTCGGTCACAGCAGCTCACCGCCGCTCGTGATCTGGAAGTCCAGGAGGCGGTCGACGTCGGTGGGGTCGCGACGGGCGTTCAGCATCCGCCCGACTTCGTGGAGGCCGGCAGCCATCGCCAGAGTGCGCGGGGTCTGCGCCATCGCCTCAACGCCCCGGCGAAGCCACTCAAGGTCTCTACAGGCGTCGCCGCAGTGGGTGGTCGGCAAGGGCATGTCGGCGATGAGGACCAATTCGACATGGAACCGGCAGCCGTCTCGTTCGCAGATGTGGTCTCGGGGGTTGTTCATGGGCCCTCCAGGGCATGCCGAACGCCCCCACGTCGACGAGGACGAGGGGGTGAGGCGTAAGTCAGTGGGGCGCTACGTCAGTTCGTCGACGAGCGCGGAAATGTCGGCCAGCGCCGACGGGGAGCCGCGGAATCGGTCTCCGGTGACGGTCAGGAACCGTCCGGTGCCGTACACCTCCACGGCGTAGCCGCCGCTTCTTCGGATCCGCCGTCCCTGTCGGACGTGGGCAAATCCGAAGATGTGGAGGCCGTGGCCGGAAGGGGAGACTTCGGCGTACGTGGGCCCCGCCTTGCGGAGGATGTCCTCCGCCCACGTGGTCAGGTAGCCGTCAGGCAAGATCGCATGGTCCAGGTCCAGGCAGACGATGCCGTCGCCGTTAAGGACGAAGCCGAGCCCCGCGCCGGCCGTCGACTTGGACGCCTCGCGGTAGCTGCTCCATGTCCGCGGATCAGTCGACGAGGCCGCCATGCCGGCAACCGTCAGCGGGACCTTCGTCGCGGACCGACGAACCCACCTGTCGCGGGTCGTCAGCTCAGCGGGGAGTGCGTCGCGTCTGGCTGCTCTGTAGATCGCCTTGCGGCATCGAGGGGAGCACGCCTTCGCGTGACTGCGTGACATGAGCGGCATCGGCCGGTCGCAGTGTCCGCAGGTTCGATCCATGGGTTCAGTCTACCGACTGCGTCCCACTTTCAGCGCTCTGACCTGCGCATTTTGCCAGGACTTGACCAAAGAGGCGAAGGCGACTCGCGTCTCCGGGTTGATCGTTCGGCACCCGCGATGGATGACGTCAGAGCCGCCCTGGGGGCCTCAGGGGCGCTCTCAGGGCGCTGCGCGACCGCCCAAGCGGTGCCCCGTAGGGGGAACTGCGTCCCAGTTTCGGAGCGAGGACCAGCACTCTTACGGTCTTCAAGGTCAAGGTCAGGGGATCACCCCCCTGGGGTGATCATGGGATCGTCGCAGCTCAGAGGGGGTTCGATCATCAGCCGAGCGTCGGTCGGCCCATCGGACCACACGCCTGAGACTCAGGCTCGCCAGCACGGGCCGCGTACGCCTGACGCGCTGCCTGCCAGCGGCGCCACGCTCGGATCACGGCGAGCGAGTTCATGCCATGTCGTTCCACGTCGGCGACCTCGTCAGCCTCCAGCCATTCCCGTACGAGGCACCGACGCAGCTCGGGCGGGCACGAGTAGGGCGAGACCTCACCCGTGCGTGTGTCCACGCCTCGTGCCTCGTCGGCCGCACGCTGCGCGCGTGCTGCTCGTCTGCTGTTCATGCGCTCACAGGCAGGCTGTGCACCTGCGCCATGCGCTCAGAGGGCGGCTCACCCACCTTGTACCGGCCCCGCGCCAACGCACCTGGCGTAAGCATTAGGTCGTTGGCCAACTGGCGCATCTCACCTATCAGTTGGGCTGAAACGCGGCTGCCTGTCAGCGTCGCTGATACAGCGATGACGTAAGCAGCGACGAGACCTGACATCGCGTCTTCGTAGACGGCTGCGACGGGTGCAGTCCACAGGTCGGACCAGTGCTCGCGCTCTGCGTCAGACCACTCACGCCCCTTGGGCATATCGGGCACGGGGTCGGTGCATCCTCCGGGGGGCAGGTAGGTCCACTCTGCCGCCTCGTCCGTGCGGTGCCGGCTGCGGGGCTTGTGCGGCTGCGGCTTGGGGCCTCTCGCGGCTCCGATGGCCATGCGGTTTCCTTTCAAGAATGCGACAACGCCCTATTGGCGTCGGGGGTGTTGCTGTGAGACGGTGCTTTCGCACCGGGGCTTATCCCGGACGCCACCATGGGCGGACCCACATGGACGCGTCGTGCACAGCGACCGACGCCTGTTTAGCAGTCACCTACTGCTTTGGAGTGCGCCCTCTTACGGGACCTCCAGCCTCCGTGTGAAGGGTCCGCACAATGTCCACCGTGCTTGTTGATGCTCTCGCCACGTCTCCGTATGCCTTCGTCGCGCTCCTCCTGGTGGTCTTCCTCGTCGTCGTCGTCCTCTGCGGGACGTTCATTTGGGCGCTTCGCATCAGCGTCCATGGCGTCAGGGGAGCCGAAAGGCCGGCAGTGATTGCCGAAGTCGGCAGCGCGCTGAAGGCGTTCGTGTTCTGGCGGAGGAAGTAACATCCACGCCCCCGCGGCTCGTGGTCGCGGGGGCTGGCTGTCTCAGCCCAGTCCGATAGCCGCGATGGCATCGAGACGAACGGCGTACGGCTTGGTTGCCACAGTCACCGTGAGCACGTTCGGGTACACCTGGCCCCCGAAGTGCGTACCCATAACGTAAGTAAGCGTCCCAGTCAGGGCCTTGCCGCTCGTCAGCTCTACGACAACGGCCGAGCCGCTCAGCTCGATGGCGCGATTCTTGATCGCCTGCGTGTACTCGTCGAAGATCATGGTGGTCATGGGTCAGCTCCGGGTGTAGGTGGGCGCGGTGTAGGGGTTGCGGGTGCCCGTCGGCAGGGGCCTACGCTCCGGGCGGTTGCCGTTCTCGTCCAGGCCGTGCTTCGCGCGGTACGCCGCGATTCCGGCGTTGATGGTTCCGGCGCCGCCTCCGACGTCGGAACCACGGGCACCGCCTGCGCGGGGGCCCTGCGGCGTCGGGTTCAGCTCCGCGGCGAACGAGGTTGCGTCCGCAGTGATCGACGCCTCGTCGGTGCCCTGGAGCCGTGCGGACTGCTCCGGAGTCAGGCCAGCCGTCAGGCCGGCGCGGAGCTTGGCCAGTTCGAGCACGGGTCCCGTCAGGGGCTCCGGGGTGATCTCTTCGGGCATGTCTGTGCCTCTCAGTTGATGTTGTTCACGATGTCCGCCGGAGCGGGCTTGCGTCCGTGGGCCGGGCGGGGCTTGGGGGCCGGCGCAGGCGTGTTGGGGATGACCTTCGGGGAGAGGTCGATGACCGGAGGCGCGTCGGAAACGCTGTGCCGGGTCTCGTACGCGTCCTGCGCGGCAATGACGTCCTCCACGCTCTCCGGTACGTAAGCGACGCCGTTCATCTGCGCGAGCCAGACGAGGTGATCGAGCGTGTACCGCTGGTTCTGCATGGCGGTGAACTGCCCGCGGGGCGTCTCGTCGCTGATGCCCACCGCGTCACCGAAGCCGCTGTCCTTGGCCCGCTGGTACGGGCTGCCGGGGCCGGTGAGCTGACCGAGCCGGAGCGTGTCCCACTGGCCGCTACGGATGTCGCGGAGCGTCGGCAGGAGGGCGCGGAGAGCCGTGTACGCCTCTGCTGCCTTCCCGCCTGCCGTCAGCGCCTCGTCGGCTGTACGGACGGCTCCGAGGGCTTCCGTGTGCTTCCTGGCCTCCTTCAGGAGGTCCGCAAGCTGAGTGCCCAGAGCCGCAAGGATCTCCGGAGCGTTCATCTCACGGAGGGACTCCACGGTCTGCGTGTGGATGCTGCCCGCGTACAGAGAGCCGACCGCGGAACGGAGGGCGTGAGCGCCGACGGCTGCTGTGTACGCCTCCGTGGCTCGCGCCTCCACGTCGGCCGGCATGGTGCCGCTACGGAGGTACTCCTCCACGGCCTCGTTCACGATCTTCTGCGCTGCGATCTCCGGAGCGTCGGCCGTGGGGACGGTGCGGTGAAGTTCGTCGACGCGCCTCTTGCGCTCGTGATGGTCCACGAGTTCGGGAATGGTCGCGTACGCCGCTTCAAGTGCGGGGTTGGGCATGGGCGTTGGCCTCTCTTGGAAATGACTCAGGCCCCTGCTGGAAGTGGCAAGGGCCTGCGTAAGGGGTCTGTGTGGGCGTGCGTCAGGCTGCGTCGTATTTGCCGATGCTCTCGAAGTACGCGCGTCGCTCGGCACGTCGCTCGCGACGCACCCTGGCCCGGTACGGGGCCTCCAGGCGGTGCCTGAGGCGCTCGGCTTCGTTGCGGCAATCGGCACACTTGCGGGTGAATCCGTCCGCCGCCAAGGCGTCCTTATGGAACGACTCGCCGTCGACGACGAGCGTCCGCGTGCAGGCGGGGCACTGCCGCGTAGGGCGGTCCGGGACGTCGCTGGTTCCGCTGATCATTGCTGGCTCCTGAAGATGTCCTGTCAGTCAGGTGGTCTGTCCGATGTGCGAAATAGAGAACCGCCGCCCGCAGGCAGCGCTTCAAGAGGTCTAAGGCTCCGGCGGAGCGCGTCGACGGAACGCGCAGGAGGAGTTCCGCGGTCAACGTCGGCGCTCAACGCCGGAGCCATGCGCGCCCCCTCCGGGAGAGGCGGCCGGGGAGCGCAGTGCGCGCAGGGCGGTTCGGTCTACAACCTGAAGCCGGCCCTGCGGTCTGTGTGGTCGCCACTCTGCGTAGTGACCGGTGAGAGGCCTCGCACGCGCGCGTGTATAGCCCCTCATATTGGTTATGGAGGGCGTGTGACGGTCCGCCGAGACGTCGAAACGGGCTCGCACGCCTCCCACCTGCGGTCTCTTCCGAAGTGGCCACTTGCAACGCCGCTTTCTTGTTACAGACCTATTACAAAAAAGTCCAGCATGTGGGATAGGGGCCACTTACGGGCCTCCGTGCGACCGCCAACGCTCCCTCTTGGGTCGTCAGCCGGCCGAACGAGCGGGGCTCTCGACTGTATGGAAGCCGCAGGAGGCCGCTGGAGCGCCTTGCGCGGGTTCGGTGGCTCCAGATACCGGGGCGGGGCTCTGCATCCGCGAGAGGGGCGCACAGGGCCTCTCTCGCCCGCTCCTCGTCGCTCCGCCCCGCCACCCTCGTCGGCCGACGTCGGGCAGGGCCTCCGATGCCCGCTAGGTCAGTTTGGACAGAATGGTCAAACTAAACGGTATTTTCCTTTCTCTCTAACGCGCGTTAAGGGAAAAGGAAAATACCGTTTAGTTTGACCAGATTGGCCAAACTGACCCGCGAAGCAGGGGGCGAAGTAGGACATTCGGGTCGCTGGTCAAATTGGAGCCCTATTTCAGGCGGGGGTAACGGCGTGAGAGTTACCAGCGAGTAATGCCGCAGTTTGTCCAGAGCGGAGTTTCGCGCTCCGGATGGAGGCGGCGCGGGACGTCGACGAGGAGCCGACCCCGGACGCGACGGAGCCCCGCTTCTCGGGGGAGTCGCGGGGCAGTCGTCACTCAGGGTTAGCTCAGGCGTGGGCGGGGGTCTGCTCCGACGTCGTCAGGTTCCAGGGGGAGGGGTGGAGCACCTTCTCCACGTCGGCGCACGGGCCGCACATCGGCACGAAGCCGCTTCCCGTGTAGACCGGCTCGGTCTCGTCGTCCTCCAGGCACCACGAGCAACCGGAGGCGGCCCCCCGGCAGTCCGCGCAGAACACCTCACCGTGACCGTTCCGCACGGTGGCGATCGTCTGCCAATGGCCGCACGCGTGGCAGGAGGCCGCCTCCGTGGCAGCCTGCGGGGCGATCACGGGCACACGGTGCGCCAGCGCCTCCGCCTCCAGGACGGCCGCCACGATGTCCATCTGACGCCCCTTGGTGCCCGACGTCAGGGACGGGCCCACGACGACCACTCCGGCGTAGTCGCTGACGAGGTGGCTCGTCGACGTGGCGACGATGGTGTTGACGCCAAGCTGGTCGCTGATGTCAAAGGCGTGGGCCGTCAGGTCGGCGACCTCTGCGGGGGTGGAGCAGGGTCCGGCGACGAGGAAGGTGTTCGGGTACAGAGGGGCGACTCGTGCGACCATGGTGGTTCTCCTTCAGGGGAATTCACAGGCCCGCTCTCCGCCAAGATGTGCGGGCCTGTGGTGTGCTCCCGGCCTGTTCCCGGGTGGTTGACCACCCCTGAAGAGTGGCACACGGTTGCGGGGTGGTCAACCACCCTGGCAAGGTGTCCCCATGGCTAACATGCATAAGCACCCTGTCCGCGGTCTGCGCGGCATCGACGACGCCCTGTGGACGGACTTCGATGGCGCCACCAAGGCGGCCTGCAGCGACCGCTCAGCCACGCTCAAGGCGTACATGGAGTGGTACGTCAGGCGCGAGGGGGCTATCCCTCCGGAGCGTCCCCCTGTGAAGTAGCGCAGCACAAAGCCCCCGTCGGACGGATCCGGCGGGGGCTTCTCTGTGACGTCCTACAGCGCTTCTTGGGCCTCAATGTCGTCCAAGGCGTCCTGCTCCGGGTCAGTGCGCACCCAATCGATCTCCAGTCGGTCTGCGCGCGCCTTCGGGTGCAGCACGACGCGCAACCCCATCGAGCGCAACAGCCTCGTCTTGCCCGCCTCGTCTGACGCCTCCCACGCGTCGCCCATGGTCCGCCCAGTGGGCATCTCGACCTCCCGCACCTCGGGATCGTGGGCGGCCAGGAGGGCGGCGTAGGCGGCTTCGAGGTTGGCGCTCATCTCCTCGTACGTCCCGAGCATCAGCGGCCCCGCCGTCGCCATCTGTGCGCCGATGCGCGCCGCCTGTTCCTGTGCTTCGATCATCTCCGCAGAGAGGTCGTTGCCACCTTCAAGGTGTATGTCAACCTCCGCGAAGCGTCCGTAGACCTTGAGGAACTCCTCTTCAACCCTGTCGTTCAAGGTCTCCTGATAGACGGTGACGTGACCGGCTTTGCAGCGGTAGAGGGGGACACCCTTGTCGCTGGTTCCGCCGTTCAGTCGGCCCGTGCACCGGTAGCACGAGGACATCTCGGCGCACCGAGGTGTTGCCTGACGGGGCGCACGCTCGGCACCCGTCGCCAGGTCCAGCATTCGCTGACGAACGGCGAGCAGTTCGGCGGCGCTGATGATCGGCTCCGCGAACTGGACGGGCGTGACGCCGTCGGCCGCCAGTACCAGCGCGCCCTTGTGGTTGCGCTGTCCCCGCAGCGTGGGGGCTTTCAGTAGGCGACGCCATTGAGGCTCACTCAGGCCGACGGTGCGCGCAGTGCCCGCAACGGTGCCGTCCTTGAGCAGTTCCCGAACGCCTGCATGCACCTTCTGGGCCTGCCCGGGGTCTACCTCCAGGTATGCGGCCCCTTCGCGACGCACGATGCGGTAGCCGAAGGGGGCCCGACCTGCACCCCACCGGCCCTGTGCGCGTCGGGTGGCGTGTCCGTCCGTGATGCGGTCCTTGATGAGGTCCCGTTCCCACTCGGCCAGTGCTGCAAGTACGACTGCAACCATGCGACCTGTCGGGGTGCTTGTGTTGATCGTGTTATCGGTGGTGGCGACGCGGACGGCGTGAGCCTCACCCCACGCCGTCAGCCGGAGGAACTCGGAGACGCTGCGGGCGTAGCGATCCAGCTTCCAGCCGATCATCATTCGCCTGACGACTCCCGCGCGATCCAGCCGGCGGGACTGCTCCACGTCGCGCATGAGGCGCCGCATGTCTTTACGCAGTTCTAGGGGGCGGGCGCCTGACACTCCTGCGTCGATGTACTCGCGCACCTCGACTTGGTCTTTCGTTGCGCCCATCTCGGCTAGCCAGCGCTGGAACTCGGATCCGTCCATCCACGATTGGTAGGCAGATCGCTGGGTGTCGATGCTCGCTGATCCGTCGTTGTCGCGGCTGAGTCGCAGGTACGCGTAAAGGATGACTCTGATCTGGGCTGCCAATGTCATGTGCTCGAAGCTACCCGCAATCGGGGGAGTGGGACGAGGTCATGGACGTCGTCAAGCGCGCGGTGGCCGCCGTCGAGGCCCGCGCGGGACGCGTCTCCCTGGTACTGAAGGCCGACATCCGGCCCGGTGTCACCGACGGTCTGACCTCGAAGGTCGAGACGGTGGAGCGGTACCTCGCCCCCTGATGCCCCGTCCGGCATCCGCCGCTCCTCGTTCACCCGATAAGCCCCCGCCGCCACACGGCCGGGGGCTTATCCGGCTCCGGATCAAAAACCGCTCACTCGGACCTGCCAAGTCGACACGCCGTTGCCTGTCCTCTTCTGTAGGGATATCAACCCGTTCGACAGTGGGAGGCACGGTGCGGTCGGAGGGCTACGACTACGACACCTACAGCCGGCTCGCGGGTCCGCTCACCGAGCCGGCCCCCGAGGGATACCGAGTCCGGTACCGATCCCTGCTCTCGACGGAGAAGCACCGAATAAGGGCCGTCCTCCTGATGACGCTCGCCCCGGTGCTCACCGGCGTCCTGCTGCTCTACCTGGTCTGGCCCACGCACTGGACCGAGCGGGAGAACGGGGAGCGGTGGCTCGTCGTCGCCGACACCGTGATGCTGGTCTCGATCGGCCTGATCGAACTCTTCATGCTGGTCAACGTGGTCTCCATCGCGCACGCGACGATGGTCGCCAGGGACCCCGTACCCGTGACGCCCGAGCCGGGCACCCGGGTCGCGTTCCTCACCACGTACGTCCCCGGCAAGGAACCGCTCTCCATGGTGCGCGCCACCCTGAAGGGCGCGGTGCGCCTCACGCACCCCGGCCCGCTGGACATCTGGCTCCTCGACGAGGGCGACGACCCGGCCGCCCGGATGCTCTGCGCGGAGCTGGGCGTGCACCACTTCACCCGGCGCGGGGTGCCCGAGTGGAACCGTAAGAAGGGCGTCCACAAGGCGAGGACGAAGCACGGCAACTACAACGCCTGGATCGCCCTGCACGGCGACGCCTACGACTTCTTCGCCTCCGTCGACACCGACCATGTGCCGATGCCCAACTTCCTGGAACGGATGATGGGCTACTTCCGGGACCCGGACGTCGCCTTCGTCGTCGGACCGCAGGTCTACGGGAACTACGACTCGGCCGTCACCAAGGCCGCCGAATCGCAGCAGTTCCTGTTCCACGCGCTGATCCAGCGCGCGGGCAACCGCTACGGCGCCCCGATGTTCGTCGGCACCAACAACGTCGTCCGCGTCGCCGCCGTACGCCAGGTCGGCGGTCTCTACGACTCGATCACCGAGGACATGGCGACCGGCTTCGAGATCCACCGCCGCCGCAACCCCCTCACCGGACGCTTCTGGCGCTCCGTCTACACCCCCGACGTGCTGGCCGTCGGCGAGGGGCCCGCCTCCTGGACGGACTTCTTCACCCAGCAGCTGCGCTGGTCGAGGGGGACGTACGAGACGCTGTTCAAGCAGTACGGCAAGGCGCTGTTCCGGGTGCCGCCCGGCCGGCTCCTCAGCTACACCCTGATGCTCGTCTACTACCCGATGACGGCCGTCAACTGGCTGCTCGGTGTGGGGAGCTGTGTGCTCTTCCTCTGGTTCGGCGCGTCCGGCACCCAGGTCGCGGCCTCCATCTGGCTGATGCTCTACAGCGACGCGGCGGCCCTCCAGATCGGGCTCTACCTCTGGAACCGGCGCCACAACGTCTCCCCGCACGAACCCGAGGGTTCCGGCGGTCTCGCCGGGATGGCCATGTCCGCGCTCTCCGCGCCGATCTACCTCAAGTCGCTCGGCTCGGCCGTGCTGCGCACCGACGGCCGGTTCGTCGTCACGCCCAAGGGCGGCCAGGTCTCCCCGGACCGGCTGCTCACCTTCCGGATCCACCTCTTCTGGGCCGCGGTCCTGCTCTCCTCGCTCGCCGCCTCCGTCTATCTGGACCACACCCATGTCGCGATGCGGACCTGGGCGGCGCTGGGGCTCGCGATATCCCTGTCCCCGGTCGCGGTGTGGGCCTGGACCGAGTGGCAGGACCGGCGTACGCGGGCACGCGGTGCCGTACCGGCGCCCGCCCCCACTCCCGTACAGCCGCTGCCCGGGCCGACGTTCGTCACCACGACGACCACCACCACCACCACCACGACCAGCGCCCCGGCGACCAGCAGCGCGAGTGCCGGTACCACCGCCACCACCACCGCAGGAGGGAACTGACCCATGGCCTACCGGCCTTCGAAGAAGATGAGGAAGACGCTCCTGGGCGGCGGCGCCGTGGTCGTGCTCGCGGGGCTCAACGCCCCGGCGGCACTCTCCTTCGCGGAGGACCAGTACCACGCGTACAGGATCGCCCAGCCGAAGTACCAGGCGGAGTACGGCTCCTGGCAGCGGGTCGACATCCCGAAGGAGTACCGGACCAACGCCATCCACGCGGCGCTCCTGCACACCGGGAAGGTGCTGATCGTCGCGGGCTCCGGCAACGACGAGAAGAACTTCGACGAGGGCACCTTCGACACCGTGCTGTGGGACCCGGCGGAGAACACCTTCCAGAAGATCCCCACCCCTGAGGACTTCTTCTGCGGCGGCCACGCCCAGCTCCCGGACGGGCGGCTGCTGATCGCCGGCGGGACCGCCCGCTACGAGGTCCTCGACGACAAGGTGAAGCGGGCCGGCGGCGGCATGCGGGTGAAGAACGAGAACCCGGACAAGCCGCTGAAGCTGAAGAAGGGCACGGTCTTCCGCTCGCCCTCGGGCGTGGAGTACGCCGCCAAGTTCGACGTCACCGTTCCCAAGGCGAAGCGCGAGTTCGAGGTCGACTACTTCAAGAGCGGCCAGATGAAGCCGTGGAAGACGAAGGTGACGGCGGCGGAGCAGCGGGTCTTCGTGGAGGCGCTGAACGACGGTCCCGACGCGGTGGCGACCGACGCCGCCCAGTACGAGATCGTCGGCCTGAAGGGCAAGGCGGCCGACAACTCCTACGGGCTCGCCGAGAAGATCACCATGGACAAGCAGGACTTCCAGGGGATCAGGGCCGCCTACGAGTTCGACCCGACGGCGGAGAAGTACATCCCGGTCGACCCGATGAAGGAGGCCCGCTGGTACCCGACGCTCGTCGGCCTGGAGGACGGCAAGGTGCTCGCCGTCTCCGGCCTCGACGACGTCGGCGCGATCCTTCCGGGCGACAACGAGGTCTACGACCCGAAGACCAAGAAGTGGACCAAGGGCCCCTTCCACTACTTCCCGACCTACCCCGCGCTCTTCCTGACCAAGGGCGGCAAGCTCTTCTACCCGGGCGCCAACGCCGGCTACGGCCCGGCGGACAAGGGGCGCGAGCCAGGGATCTGGGACCTGAAGAAGAACACCTTCACCGAGGTGCCCGGCCTTACCGACACCGACGAGCTGGAGACGGCGGCCTCGCTGCTGCTGCCGCCGGTGCAGGACCAGAAGGTGATGGTCCTCGGCGGCGGCGGGGTCGGCGAGTCGAAGAAGTCCACGGCCCGCACGGCCGTCATCGACCTCAAGCAGGCCAGCCCGGCCTTCACGGCGGGGCCCGACCTGCCGCAGGGCACGCGCTACCTGAACAGCGTGATCATGCCGGACGACACCGTCTTCACCAGCGGGGGCTCCGAGGACTACCGGGGCCGCGGCAACAGCAACATCCTCAAGGCGCAGTCCTACGACCCCAAGAGCAACACCTTCAAGGAGGCGGCCGAGCCGACCGTGGGCCGCAACTACCACTCCGAGGCGCTGCTGCTGCCCGACGGCCGGGTCGCCACCTTCGGGTCCGACTCGCTCTACGGCGACAAGGACAACACCAAGCTCGGCAAGTTCGAACAGCGCATGGAGGTCTACACCCCGCCCGCCCTGCACCGGGGCAAGGACAGGCGCCCGGTGATCGGGGAGGGCCCGGAGGCGGTCGAGCGCGGCGCGACGGTCACCTTCGAGACCGCCGACGCGGACCGGATCGCGACGGCCCGGCTGATGCGGCCGAGCGCGGTCACGCACACCACGGACGTGGAGCAGCGCTCCATCGAGCTGGGCCTGAAGAAGGGGAGCGGCAAGGTCAGCGTGAGCGTGCCGGACGACGCCACGCTGGTGCCGCCCGGCTGGTACATGCTCTTCGTGACGGACACCGACGGCATCCCGTCGGAGGCGAAGTGGGTCAAGGCGTCCTGAACCCGCTGCCGGTTCTCAGGACTTGGCGCGCCGGGCCAGCCCCAGTGCGTACTCCGGCCACCAGGTGCCCGCCTCGGGCCCGCCCCGGCAGGTGCCGTCCGACTCGCCGGGCCGCTTGATCCACAGGTAGGCGTCGAGCCGGTCGTCGCGGGTGTCGGTGGTCGGCGGCGTGCCGAGCGCCCGGCCCGGCGGGTTGCACCAGGCCTCGGCGCGGCCCCCGGTCAGGGGGCCGCCGCCGTTGCGGCTGGTGTCGATCACGTAGTGCGCGCCGCCGACGGCGTCGGAGAGGAGGGCTCCGTACTTCTTGACGCTCGCGTTCGACTGGAAGTTGGAGACGTTCAGCGAGAAGCCGTCGGCCCGGTCGATCCCGGCCAGCCGCAGCGGCTCCGCGATCTTGTACGGTTCCACGATCCAGTCCGGGTTGCCCGCGTCCAGGTAGACCTTGGTCCGCGGCTTGGCCTTGAGCGTGTCCACGGCTTCGGAGAGCAGCTGGTAGCGCTCGGCGTGGTGCTCGGGCGGGGTGCAGCCGTCCGCGATGTGGGGGAGCGCGTCGGGTTCCAGGATCACGGTCGCCGGGGCGTCGCCGATGGCGTCGGCGAACTCCCCGATCCAGGACCGGTAGGCGTCCGCGTCCTTGGCCCCGCCCGCGGAGTAGAGCCCGCAGTCGCGGTGCGGAATGTTGTACGCGACGAGCAGGACGTTCTTCTCCGTCCCGGCCGCGGCCTTCGCGGCGGCCCGGATCTCCGGCGCCGGACCGTCCCAGGCGGGCCAGAGCGCCACCGGCCGGTCGGCGATCCGACGTAGCGCCTTCGCGTCCTCCTCGCGGCCCTGCCGGTCCCAGGCGCGCACCTGACGGGCCGCGGAGCTGTTGGGGTCCACCCAGTACGGGGACGCCGCGCTCGGTGCGGGTTCGCCGCGTACGGGGTCGGCCTCGGCGGCCGCGGGACCCGCGCCGCCCGGGGCGGAGCAGCCCGCCGTGAGAGCGGCCGCCAGGGCGACGGCGGCCGGGGCGGGGAGAACGCCGAAGACTCTGCGGATGGTTCTGCGGCCGGACATCCAGCCCCCTCGGACGACGGTGGCTCACGGATACGGGATACGCATACGGGGCGGCGTACGGGACGCCGAGGCGCACACAGGGAAACGTCAGTAATCGTGACATGACGGTCACCGAGAGTGGCGTCACGACACCATCCGCCACCGGCCTCCGCTCAGGTGGAGGCGGCCAGCGCGATCCCCAGCGGCGTGCGCTCGTACAGCACCTGGTGTCCGTACCGCCTCGACGTCAGCAGCCCCGCTCCCCGCAGCACGGACAGATGCGCCGATACGGAGGAGGGGGCCAGGCCGAGCCGGTGGGCCAGGGCGCTCGTCCCGGCGGGTTCGTCCAGCGCGCACAGCACGTCCGCCCGGACCCGGCCCAGCAGCCGGGCCAGCGTCTCCGGAGTCCGCTCACCGGCCTCGCTCCACAGCCCGCCGATCCCGCGCGCCGGGTAGATCACCGCCGGCTGCCACGGCTCCTCGAAGCCGCCCACCACCTCCGGCCAGACGAAGACGCTCGGCATCAGCACCAGCCCCTGCCCGCCGAGCACCCGCTCGTGGTCGCCCCGCGTCCCCGTCACCGTCAGCGTGGAGCCGCTCCACCCCAGCTGCGGGCTCACCTCGCCCAGCAGCCGTTCGAAGCCGCTCTCCGCGAGCCGCCGGGAGTGGTACGCGATATCCGCCTCCAGCAGCGCCCGCAGCCGGGGCCAGTGCGGGGCGATCAGCACCCGCCAGGCCTGCTCCAGCAGACCGGCCAGCCGTTGTACGGCCCCGGCGGGGTCGGCCAGCAGCCGCCGCCCCGCGGCCGACCCCGAGGCGCCGGGCCGCTCCGCGAGGGCCAGGGCCATGTCCGCCCGCGCCACCTCCGGATCCACCGCCCGTACGCCCGCGATCTCCTCCTCGAACGTCGCCAGCGGCCCCATCGGCGGCGGGCAGAGGAAGTCCGGGTTGTGGCCGCCGTCCGGCATGAGCAGCCAGAGGGGTTCCAGGTCGAGGGCAAAGGCGTCCGCGCGGATCCGCCGGAGCCAGGGCAGGTGGTAGCCGTGCCGGTGCGGGCGGGCCAGGGTGCGCACGGCCTCCTGCGTCTCCCAGAGCGGGGAGAGCGCGAAACGGCAGCGCAGCAGGTCGCTCTCGCCGAAGTGCAGCTGGAACGGCATACCGGCCTCCCCGCTCAGGCATCGAAGATTCGTCCTCAGCCGAAAGTCTAGGGTGCGCGGCCGTCGCGCCCCAGGCTCTCCCCATGTCCCAGGGATCCTCCACCGCCCCGCCCGCCGGGTACCGCGCGGTCTTCGCCGTCACCGAGTTCCGGGCCGTCTTCGCCGCGCACCTGCTCTCGCTCCTCGGTGTCGTCGTCAGCGAACTCGCCCTCACCGTCCTCGTCTACGACCTCACCGGCTCCCCGCTGCTCAGCGCCCTGACCTTCGCGCTGGGGCTGCTCCCGTACGTGATCGGCGGGACCCTGTTCGCAGGGGTCGCCGACCGCTACCCGGCCCGTCGCGTCCTCGTCATGTGCGACCTGATCTGCGCGGCCTGCGTCGCCGTGATGCTGCTGCCCACCACCCCGGTCGCCGGACTCCTCGCGCTGCGCTGCCTGGTGGCCGCCGTCGCGCCGGTCTTCACCGGGACCAGGATGGCGGCCCTCACCGACATCCTGGGCGACGGCGACCTCTATGTCCTGGGCCGTTCCCTCCTGCGGATCGTCTCGCAGAGCGCGATGCTCATCGGGTTCGGCGTCGGCGGGGTGCTCCTCACCGCGCTCTCCCCGCGAGGGGCCATCGCCGTCACCGTCGTGACGTTCCTCTGCTCGGCCGTCCTGCTCCGCTTCGGCACCCGCGACCGTCCCGCCCGGGCCGGTTCGGGCGGCGGCGCCCTGCTGACGGAGTCGCTGGCGGGGGCGCGCCTGGTGCTGGGGGACCGCCGGGTCCGGGCGCTGATGCTGCTGTTCTGGCTGCCCCCGATGTTCGTGGTCGCCCCGGAGGCGCTCGCCGCCCCGTACGCGGACCGGATCGGCGCGGGGCCGGCCGCGCTCGGGCTGCTGCTCTGCGCGATGGCCGTGGGGCATGTGGGGGCCGAGCTCTTCGTGGGGTCCGTGCTCCGGCCCCGTACCCGCTCCCGGATCGTGCTTCCGGTCGCCGCCGTGGGCCTGCTGCCGCTGGTCGTCTACGTGGTCCGCCCGGGGCTGCCGCTCGCCCTGGCCGCCCTCGCGCTGGCCGGGATGGGCGCGGCCTATGTCATCGGGCTCGACCAGTGGTTCGTGGACGCCGTGCCCCCGGAGCTGCGCGGCCGGGCCATGACGCTGCTCACCGCCGGGCTGATGACGATCCAGGGCGCCGGGATGGCGCTGGCGGGGCTCGCGGCCGAGTTCTTCCCGGTGCACCAGGTGGTCGCCGGATCCGGAATCATCGGTACCGTCTGCACGCTCGTCGTCGTCGCCGAGGTCCGCAGGACGGCCCCCGGTCAGATGTCCGATACCGAAGGACGAGACGGGGCTGACCGGCATATGACCAGTCGGTAAGGTCGGTGCCGTGCCGAAGCCGCTCAGCCTTCCTTTCGATCCCATCGCCCGTGCCGAGGACCTCTGGCACCAGCGCTGGGGGCCCGTGCCCTCCATGGGGGCGATCACCTCGATCATGCGGGCCCAGCAGATCCTGCTCGCCGAGGTCGACGCCGTCGTCAAGCCGTACGGTCTGACCTTCGCCCGGTACGAGGCGCTGGTGCTGCTCACCTTCTCCAAGGCCGGTGAGCTGCCGATGTCCAAGATCGGGGAGCGGCTGATGGTGCATCCCACCTCGGTCACCAACACCGTGGACCGGCTGGTGAAGTCCGGCCTGGTGAGCAAGCGCCCCAACCCCAACGACGGCCGCGGCACGCTCGCCTCCATCACCGACAAGGGGCGCGAGGTCGTCGAGTCGGCCACCGAGGACCTGGTCGCGATGGACTTCGGGCTCGGGGTTTACGACTCCGAGGAGTGCGCGGAGATCTTCGCCATGCTCCGGCCGCTGCGCGTGGCGGCGCAGGACTTCGACGAGGCGTGAGCGCGCCGCCTCCGTAACGGCGGGCCCGCGCGTAGATCGCCCCGGGCGCCCGGTTACGCTCGTGTGCATGAAACAGAACGTGCTCACCCGCTACCGGGTGATGGCTTACGTCACCGCGATCTGGCTGCTCGTCTTCACGGTGGCGATCATCGCGAAGTACGGTTTCGAGACCGGCGACACCATGCTGATCTCCCAGGTCCACGGCGTGCTGTTCATCGTCTACGTCATCTTCGCCTTCGACCTCGGCTCCAAGGCGAAGTGGCCGTTCGGCAAGCTCCTGTGGGTGCTGGCCGCCGGCTGCATCCCCTTCGCCTCCTTCTTCGTCGAGCCGAAGGTCAGCCGCGAGGCCCGGGCGCTGGTCACCAAGCCCGCTCCGGCGCCCGCTCAGGCCTGACCCGACCGCCCCGCGCGAAAGCGCCGGGCGGTTTGCCATCGACATTTACTAGGACGTCCTAGTAAATTCGAAGCATGGACGCTGACGCGATCGAGGAAGGCCGCCTCCGCTGGCAGGCCCGTTACGACAAGGCCCGCAAGCGCGACGCGGACTTCACCACGCTCTCCGGGGACCCGGTGGAGCCCGCGTACGGGCCCCGCCCCGGCGACACGTACGAGGGATTCGAGCGGATCGGCTGGCCGGGGGAGTACCCCTTCACCCGAGGGCTGCACCCGACCGGCTACCGGGGCCGCACCTGGACCATCCGCCAGTTCGCCGGCTTCGGCAACGCCGAGCAGACCAACGAGCGCTACAAGATGATCCTCGCCGCGGGCGGCGGCGGTCTCAGCGTCGCCTTCGACATGCCGACCCTGATGGGCCGCGACTCCGACGAGTCCCGCTCGCTCGGCGAGGTGGGCCACTGCGGGGTCGCCATCGACTCCGCCGCCGACATGGAGATCCTGTTCAAGGACATCCCCCTCGGTGACGTCACCACCTCGATGACGATCAGCGGCCCCGCCGTCCCCGTCTTCTGCATGTACCTGGTCGCCGCCGAGCGCCAGGGCATCGACCCGGGGGTGCTCAACGGCACGCTGCAGACCGACATCTTCAAGGAGTACATCGCGCAGAAGGAGTGGCTCTTCCAGCCCGAGCCCCACCTGCGCCTCATCGGCGACCTGATGGAGCACTGCGCCCGCTCCATCCCCGCCTACAAGCCGCTCTCCGTCTCTGGCTACCACATCCGTGAGGCCGGGGCGACGGCCGCGCAGGAGCTGGCGTACACCCTCGCGGACGGCTTCGGCTATGTGGAGCTCGGCCTCTCCCGGGGCATGGACGTCGACACCTTCGCCCCCGGTCTCTCCTTCTTCTTCGACGCGCACCTCGACTTCTTCGAGGAGATCGCCAAGTTCCGCGCCGCCCGCCGGATCTGGGCCCGCTGGATGAAGGAGACGTACGGCGCCGAGACCGACAAGGCGCAGTGGCTCCGCTTCCACACCCAGACCGCCGGGGTCTCGCTCACCGCGCAGCAGCCGTACAACAACGTCGTACGCACGGCCGTGGAGGCGCTCTCCGCCGTCCTCGGCGGCACCAACTCGCTCCACACCAACGCCCTGGACGAGACCCTCGCACTCCCCTCCGAGCAGGCCGCCGAGATCGCCCTGCGCACCCAGCAGGTGCTGATGGAGGAGACCGGTGTCGCCAATGTGGCCGACCCGCTGGGCGGCTCCTGGTACGTCGAGCAGCTCACCGACCGGATCGAGGCCGAGGCCGAGAAGATCTTCGACCAGATCAAGGAGCGCGGCACCCGGGCCCACCCCGACGGGCAGCATCCCATCGGGCCGATGACCTCCGGCATCCTGCGCGGTATCGAGGACGGCTGGTTCACCGGCGAGATCGCCGAGTCCGCCTTCCAGTACCAGCGGGCCCTGGAGAAGGGCGACAAGCGGGTCGTCGGCGTCAACGTCCACCACGGCTCGGTCACCGGCGACCTGGAGATCCTCCGGGTCAGCCACGAGGTCGAGCGCGACCAGGTCAGCCAGCTCACCGCGCGCAAGGCCGCCCGCGACTCCGCGAAGGTGACGGCCGCCCTGGACGCGATGCTCGCTGCCGCCCGCGACGGCTCGAACATGATCGCGCCGATGCTGGACGCGGTACGGGCCGAGGCCACGCTCGGCGAGATCTGCGAGGCGCTGCGCGAGGAGTGGGGCACCTACACGGAGCCGCCGGGGTTCTGAGGCCCTTCGTCAGGTGGCCCGGTGGCTTCCCACCGGGTCGCCGCCCGTTCCGAACACCACCGTGAACAGCGCCCCGCCGCCCGGCGCCGCCCGTGCCGTCAGCTCCGCCCCGTGCGCGCGGGCGATCTGCTGGGCCATCGCCAGCCCCAGCCCCGAGCCGGGCAGGGCACGGGCGGCCTCGGCACGGTAGAAGCGGTCGAAGACGTACGGGAGGTCCTCGGGCGCGACCCCCGGCCCGTGGTCCCGGACGGTCAGCTCCAGCCGGCCCCCGTACGCGCTCAGTGCCACCTCCACCGGCGCGTCCACCGGGCTGAACTTCGCCGCGTTGTCCAGCAGGTTTGTCAGCAGCCGGGTCAGACGCGCCGGGACCCCGGGCCGGACCGCCGCCACCGCGCCCGGCCCCACCTCCAGCTCGAACCGGATCCGGGGCCAGTGCGTACGGGCCGTGGCCACCGCGTGCTCCGCGAGATCCGCGATCCGGACCTCCTCCAGGAGCGGCAGCGGCTCCTCGTCCCGGGCCAGTTCGATCAGGTCGTTCACCAGCCCGGTCACCTCCCGGATCTGCCGCCCCAGCGCCCCCGAGGCCCGTTCGCGCTGCGCGGGCGTCAGCCGGTCCGCGCGGGCCAGCAGCTCCGCGTTGGTGCGCAGAGCCGTCAGCGGTGTCCGCAGCTCGTGCGAGGCGTCCGCGACCAGCCGGCGCTGGGCGCTCACCGACTGCTCCAGCTCCCCGAGCATCGTGTTGAAGCTGGCCGCCAGCCGGGTCACCTCGTCCTGCCGCCCCGGCGGACCCGGCGGCAGCTCGATGCGGTGGCGCGGGTCCCGGGTCGCCGCGATCCGCTCGGCGGTCGAGGTCAGCCGGGCCACCGGGGCCAGGCCCGTGCGCGAGACCGCGTACCCGAGCAGCCCCGCCAGCAGCACGCCCGCCCCGCCGACCGCCGCGAGCAGCACGGCCGCCTGCCGCACGCCCTTCTCCACCGGGTCCGCGCGCAGCGCCACCTGGAGCGCCCGCCCCTCCCCGAACGGGGTCGTCAGCATCCGCAGCGACTGGCCGAAGCGGGTGACATTGCTGAAGTACGGGGCCCTCGTCCCCGCCGCCACCTCCCGTACGGGGGCGGAGACGGGCAGTAGATGAGCGGCCTCCGGGTCCGCCGCCGGGTCGGCCGGGACGACCTGGGCGCAGGCGGGCGCGGAGAGGAACCGGCACTCACCGGCGATGATCTGCGGCCCCTCGCCCCGGTTCTCCTGGACAACCCGGGTCGCGGACTGGGTCAGGGACAGGTCCAGCTGGTGCAGCAGCTCGTAGCGGATGACGAAGAACGCGGCCGCGCACACCCCGACCGCGACCAGCGCCACCGCCGCCGAGGCGGCCAGCGCCAACCGCGCACGCAAGGGCCGCCTGCGCCGCCACCGGGCACCCAGCCGCCGTACCCCGCTCACGCCACGTCCAGCCGGTAGCCGAGCCCGTGCACGGTGTGGACGAGCCGTGGCTCACCGCCCGCCTCCAGTTTCCGCCGCAGGTAACCCACGTACACCGCGAGCGAGTTGGAGTCGGGCCCGAAGTCCTGGCCCCAGACCCGCTCCAGGATGACCTCGCGCGGCAGCACCTGCCCCGGGTGCCTCAACAGCAGCTCCAGCAGGGCGGCTTCGGTACGGGAGAAATCCACCGGCCGGCCGCCGCGCCGGCCGGTCCGCGTCACCGGGTCCAGCGTCAGATCCGCGTAGGCCAGCTCCCCGTCCAGGGCGGGCGGTGCGGCCCGCCGCAGCAACGCCCGGACACGCGCCACCAGTTCGTCCAGCGCGAACGGCTTCACCAGATAGTCGTCGGCGCCCGCCTCCAGGCCGTCCACCCGCTCGGCCACCGAGGACAGCGCGGTCAGGACCAGCACCGGCGTCCGGTCCTCCATCGCCCGCAGCCTCCGGCACACGGCGAGACCGTCGAGCACCGGCATCATCACGTCCAGGACCAGCGCGTCCGGTTCCCAGGCGGCCACCGCCGACAGCGCGGCCAGACCGTCGCCGACGCCCCGGACCTCGTACCCCTCGATCCGCAGCCCGTCCTCGACGGCGGCCCGCACCTCCGGCTCGTCCTCGGCCACCAGGATCCTGCTCGTACTCCGCATGCCGCTAATGCCGCTCATACCCGAAGACTGCCAAACCGGACTCTTAGAACCCTCTTAAGCCGTCCGCCGAGAGTGGCGGCCATGCGCACACCACTCTCCGTCGTGATCGGTGCGGGCGGCACCGGCGGTCACATCTACCCCGGTCTCGCCCTCGCCGAGGCCCTGCGCCGCGCCGACCCGGACGCGGTCATCTCCTTCATCGGCACCGAACGAGGGCTTGAGACGACCCTGATCCCGGCCGCCGGGTACCGGCTGCACACCGTCGACATGATCCCGTTCGACCCCGCGCTCGGCGCGAGGCGTTTCCTGCTCCCGGCGGCCCTCCTCCGCTCCGGTGCCCAGGCCCGCTCGGTCCTGCGCACCCAGAAGGCCCAGGTCGTCGTCGGTATGGGCGGCTACCCGAGCGCCCCGGCGATCGTCGGGGCGAAGCTGGCCGGGCTGCCCAGCGTGATCCACGAGTCCAACGCCGTCCCCGGCCGGGCCAACCAGTTCGCCGCCCGGCTCACCGAACACCTCACGGTCGCCTTCGACGGCAGCCGCGCCCATCTGTCGGGCGGCGAGCGGGCCCTGACCGTCGGCATGCCGATCGCCGCCTCGCTGGCCGCCCTGGACCGGCCGGCCCTGCGCGAGGAGGCCCGGCGCGCGTTCGGGATACCCGACGGGGCGCGGGTGGTCCTCTTCAACGGCGGGAGCCTCGGCGCGGCCCGCCTCACCGCCGCCGCCGTGGGTCTCGCCGCCCGCTGGCGGGACCGGCGGGACGTCCACCTCCTCATCAAGACGGGCCCGGCCGCGCTCGCGGAGACCCGGCACAAGCTGGCGGAGGCGGGGGTGGGGACCGACGCCGCGTCCGGCCCCGTCGCCCAGGCCGTTCCCTACCTGGACCGGATGGACCTCGCCTACGCGGTGGCCGATCTGGTCGTCTGCCGGGCCGGGTCCGCCACGATCGCGGAGCTCGCCACGACCGGGGTGCCCGCTGTCCTCGTCCCGTACCCGCACGCCCCGGGCGACCACCAGACCCACAACGCCCGGGTCCTCTCCGACGCGGGCGCCGCCCATCTGGTGCCCGACGCCGAGACCACCTCCGACCGGCTGGCCGAACTGATCGACCCGCTGCTCGCGGATCCGGCGCGGCTCGCCGTGATGGGGCGTGCGGCCGACCCGGGCAACCACGCCCGCGCGGCCGACCTGCTCGCCGGGACCGTCGTCCGCCTCGCCGCCACCTCCGTACGACCCTCCGACGCCAGGGAGTTCACCGCATGACGAGCACCACCGGAAGCACCACCGACAGTGCCATTGACACTACCATCGACTGGACCGGCCGCACGGTCCTCGTCACCGGGGCCGAGGGCTTCATCGGCTCCACCCTCGTGGACCTCCTCGTCGAACGCGGCGCGCGCGTAAGGGCGTTCGTCCACTACAAGCCGTACGGGGAGAAGGGCCACCTCGCCCGCCACCTCGAAGACCCGCACAGCCCGGTCGAGATGATCGCCGGGGACGTCGGTGACGCGGGCCGGGTGATGGACGCGGTGGCGGGCTGCGACACGGTCTTCCACCTCGCCGCGCTGATCGGCATCCCGTACAGCTACGACTCCCCGGGCGCGTACGTCCGCACGAACGTCGTCGGCACCGAGAACATCGCCGAGGCCTGCCGCCGCCACTCGGTGCGCCGCCTCCTGCACACCTCCACCAGCGAGGTCTACGGAAGCGCCCTGACCGCCCCGATCAGCGAGGACCACCCGCTCCAGCCGCAGTCGCCGTACTCCGCCTCCAAGATCGGCGCGGACATGATGGCGCTCTCCCACTGGCACGCCTTCGAGCTGCCGGTGACGGTGGTACGGCCTTTCAACACCTACGGGCCCCGCCAGTCGGCCCGTGCCGTCATCCCCACGATCCTGGCCCAACTGCACTCAGGGGCGCGGGAGATCCGGCTCGGCTCGCTGACTCCGACCCGCGACTTCACGTACGTCACCGACACCGCCGCCGGATTCCTGGCGCTGGCCGGCTGCGACCGGGCCCTGGGGGAGAGCGTCAACCTCGGTACCGGGCGGGAGATTTCGGTCGGGGACCTCGCCAAGGCGCTCATCACGGCCTCCGCCCGGGACGCCGAGATCGTCGTGGACCCGGCGCGGCTGCGGCCCTCCGGCAGTGAGGTGCACCGGCTGCTGTCGGACAACAGCCGGGCCCGAGAGTGGGCGGGCTGGGAGCCCGAAGTCTCCCTGGAGGAGGGCCTGGAGCGCACCTCGGCGTGGGTGGCGGAGCATCTGCACCTCTTCGCACCGGGGCGTTACCAGGTGTGATGCCAGGCCTACCCGGCCTGGGCGCCGGACAGCCCGAGCAGCAGCAGTGTGGTGAACCCGCCCGCCCACTCGGCGTCCACCGGCTCGGCGCTCACCAGCGTGCGGTGCACCACGGCTCCCGCGATCACGTCGAAGATCAGGTCCGCGTTGCGGGCGGCGGCCGAGGCGTCGTCCTCGTACCGCAGCTCGCCGCGGGCCTGGGCGCGTTCCCGGCCGAGCAGCACCAGCCGCTTCTGGCGGTCCACGATGGCCGACCGGATCCGGCGGCGCAGCGAGTCGTCGCGGGTGGACTCGGCGACCACCGCCATCAGCGCGGTCCGGGTCTCCGGCCGCTCCAGCAGGGTGGCGAACTGGAGCACCACGCCCTGCACATCGGCGGCGAGGCTGCCCCGGTCGGGGAGCTCCAGCTCGTCGAAGAGCACGGCCACCGCGTCCACGACCAGCTCGTTCTTGCCCGCCCAGCGGCGGTAGAGGGTCGTCTTGGCGACCCCCGCCCGCGTCGCCACATCGCCCATGGTCAGCTTCGACCAGCCGAGATCGACCAGGGACGCACGCGTCGCCTCCAGGATCGCGGTGTCGGCCGCGGTGGAGCGCGGACGTCCTGTTCGGGGGGTTCGGGGGTCGGTGTGCCTCATGATGCGGCGACCATACCGGCCGGTAGGGATGGTCGTTCCACCCCGGTGTCCGTGAGACAGATCACCGGGGTGGCCTGTCCCGGGGGGCCGGTCGGCAGTTACGCTACGGGTCGTAGCGTAAGGAAGGCGGTCAGCCCGCTCCCGTACGCCACGAACGAGCGACAGCCACCGGGGTCTTCACGAAGACCCCAGGCGCCGGGTGGGGACCCGGAGCCGCACGGACCGGCCGGATGGGGATCCGGAAGTTCCACCCGGGTCTTTCAGGGGCCCGTCTCCGTTTCACCGGGGTCTTTTCGGAGCCCCGCCGGGGTCCTTCGGGGCCCCCGGGACCGTCTCTGTCCGCCCGCCCGGCACGCCGGCCGGTGCCGCGGACGGGTCCGGTTCCCGCATCGCTTTCCGGAACGGTGTGCTCAGGGGGGAGGATGTACGTATGCAGCCTAGGAACATGTCCATGAGCGGCGTCGTCGACCTCGCCGCTGTCAAGGCGGCCGGCGAGGCCAAGGCCAAGGCGGAGCAGGCCCGTGCGCAGGCCGCCCGTACAGGAGGCGCCGGTGCCGTGGCGCCCGCCGCCCTGGTGATCGACGTCGATGAAGCAGGCTTCGAGCGCGATGTCCTCCAGCGCTCCGCCGAAGTACCCGTCGTCATCGACTTCTGGGCCGAGTGGTGCGAGCCGTGCAAGCAGCTGGGCCCCCTGCTGGAACGCCTGGCCGTCGAGTACAACGGCCGCTTCCTGCTGGCCAAGGTCGATGTCGACGCCAACCAGATGCTGATGCAGCAGTTCGGCATCCAGGGCATCCCGGCGGTCTTCGCCGTCGTCGCCGGGCAGGCCCTCCCGCTCTTCCAGGGCGCGGCCCCCGAGGCCCAGATCCGCGAGACGCTGGACCAGCTGATCCAGGTCGGTGAGGAGCGGTTCGGTCTCAACGGGATCGCCGTCGACCCCGACGGGGTGCAGGAAGCGGCCCCGGCCGAGGTGCCGGCCGGCCCGTACGACGCCCTGCTGGAGGCCGCCGCTTCGGCTCTCGACGCCAATGACTTCGGCGGCGCCGTGCAGGCGTACAAGAACGTGCTCACCGACGACCCGGCCAACCCGGAGGCCAAGCTCGGCCTGGCCCAGGCGGAGTTGCTGGCCCGCGTGCAGACGATGGACCCGCAGGCGGTCCGCAAGGACGCGGCGGACAACCCGGGCGATGTGGACGCCCAGGTCGCCGCCGCCGACCTGGATCTGGTCGGCGGCCATGTCGAGGACGCGTTCAGCCGGCTGGTCGAGGCGGTCCGCCGCAACACCGGCGACGAGCGGAACACCGCCCGGCTGCGGCTGCTGGAACTCTTCGAGGTGATCGGCCCGGACGACCCCCGGGTCACCGCCGCCCGCACCGCGCTGGCGCGCGTGCTGTTCTGATCGTGAGCTGATTGTTCCGATGTGACAAGACGGCCGTGACACCTCTCGGGGATCACGGCCGTCTTGCTGTCCGAACGCTAAGAGACATCCCTGCTTTACTAAAACTTGACAATGAGAACTGCTGTTACTGGCAGTAAGTCGGCGGGGTTGCTCTGTCCCGTTTCTGTTGAGTTTCCCGCCATTTTGATGTCCCTTTCGTGCCACCCTGTGTGGCCGAATGATGTCGCCCGGTCGCGGCGTGGTTATCAGGTCGTTACTGGCAAGTAACGAACCCCCTTGTGCGGCGGCCCCGAATGCACCACGATCGGCCACGCTCGGTCCCATACCTTCAGCCCGGCCTCCAGCCGGTGCGGGAGGGTCTGTTGGGTCCCCACCGAGTGGGCCGGCGGCAGTGGCGCCGGCCGTGGACAGGGGGGTTCCCGCCGACAGACGGGGCCTGTCCGACCGGCTGCACACACCGTGCAGCCAGTGGTTGTCGCTCGGGGGTGAACGCCGGTGCAGCGGATGCGGTACATGTCTCCGTCTGCGGGCGCTCTCCTTCCCGAGGACGTAGCACTTCTCCCATCCCAGGCCGGGTCTCGCACCCGGCCGGAGATGTACGTCCGAGAAGAAGGAGCAAGTTATGAGTTCCCAGGTTCGCGGTGGGACGAGATGGAAGCGTTTCGCTCTGGTCATGGTGCCGAGCGTCGTCGCGACCGCAGCGGTGGGTGTCGGTCTCGCACAGGGTGCGCTCGCCGCGTCCTTCGCGGTGTCCGGCCAGAGCTTCAAGGTCAGGACCGACAAGCTGGTGGGCGAGGACTTCGTCCAGTACGGCAGCGTCGCTGTCGGCAAGAGCCTTGACGGCAAGGAAGCCGCGCACCCGGTCGCGGTGTCGGGCTTCAGCAAGGCCACGATCACCAACATGTGCCAGTCGGTGGTCACGCCCAAGGTGCCCTTCGGCATCGGCAACGTCAGCCTGAAGCTGACGGCCGGTACGGACCCGAAGAACCCGGTCGTCGCGACCAACCTCTACCTGGACGTCGCGCAGCTCGACACCGACGCCTACTTCGAGAGCATGGACATCGGTGTCGCGGCCCAGGACCTCGGTGGGCCGGGCATCCAGCCCGGGACCGAGAAGCAGGTCAACCCGCACGGCTTCGGTCAGCGGGCCAAGAAGGCCACCCTGACCGACGTGGAGCAGACGGCGTGGGCGACCACCGCCGGCACCTTCAAGCTGAGCAACCTGAGCCTGAAGCTGCACAAGGGCGTCGAGGAGTGCTTCTAGGCACTCGCCCGGGTGGCCGGGGCGACCCGGCAGGGCTTCCGGCCGCCCACCCTTTCTCTTCTCACAGCAGTACCGGTTCCAGGGAGCTGTTTTCCATGAGCCCCGAGTCCACAGGGCAGAACAAGCACAACCTCACCGTCTACCGGCGGGGATTCCGTACCTGGCGGGGTAACCGGCCGTTCTGGGCGGGTCTGTTCACCATGCTGGGCGGTGCGCCCATCGCCTACTTCCCGTACGCCGATCTCCAGCTCGGCAATATGACGCTGGCGATGTCCACCACGGCCGGCGCCGGATCCCTGATCATCGGGGTCCTGCTCATCACGCTGGGCCTGACGATGTGGTTCCACAGCATCGTCCGGGTCTTCGCCGGTGTCGCGGCCATTCTCCTCGCGCTGATCTCCATACCTGTCGCCAACATCGGCGGCTTCGTGATCGGATTCCTCCTCGCGCTCATCGGCGGAGCCCTGTCCATTTCCTGGGCGCCGGGCGAGCCGCAGCCCGAGGAGGAGGCCCCGCGCACCGCGCCGCTGGACAAGCAGCAGCCGGAGAGCGAGTACGCCGAGGGGGCCCTGCACGGCGCGACCGTTCCGCCGCAGCCGGGCGACCACGGCACGGCCTCCACGTACGACACGGCCTCCGGGTACGACGGGGGGACACATCGTGCGGGGTGACGAGAAACAGCAGCCGAACACGTACCCCGGCGACGACCTCCGCGAGCGCAGGGGCCCCCGCCACGCGGCCCCCAAGAAGTCGCTGCTGACCAAGTTGCACATGCCGAGCGGCAAGAAGGCGTTCGCACTCGCCGCGATGCCGACCGCGGTCTTCGTCGGCATGGGTCTCACCCCCAAGCTCGCCATGGCCGACGGCAACTCCGACATCCCCTTCGCACCGGGACCGTGCGTCACCCGGTCCGACGAGCCGAGCGAGTCCGAGTCCCCGAAGGCCACCCCGACCCCGTCGGCGACGCCCACGGACGAGCAGGGCCAGGGCGAGGAGCCGGGCCAGGACGACGGCGCGACCCCGAAGCCCACGGAGAGCGGCACGGCCCCCGAGGACCCGGCGGCCGGCGAGAAGCCCGATCCGGCAGGCGAGAAGCCCGCCGACAAGCCGAGCGCCACCCCGACGCCCACCAAGTCGAAGAACCCCCTCGACCCGCTGGGCCTGGGCGACGCCCTCAAGGACCTCTTCGACCCGGACGAGGGCAAGGACAAGGCCGAGGAGACGGCGAGCCCGTCCCCGAGCCCCACGGCGGAGTCCCCGACCCCGGCCGACAAGCCGAAGGGCTCGGAGAAGGACCCCGCCGAGGACGCCTCCGACAAGGCGAAGGAAGAGGCCGGAAAGACGGCCGACGCCATTCGTGAGGCCGCCGAGAAGGCGGGCAAGGACGTCAAGGAGCTCGACGACGACGTCAAGGGACTCGACCCCAAGAAGGACGAGGACATCCCGGACGGCGCCAAGCCCCGCTTCCCCTGCCCCGAGCCCGACCCGGAGGCGCTCGCCGCGGCGTCCCTGGAGCCCGGCATCCCGCTGCTCCCGACCGACCCGTGGATCCTGGAGTCCTCGCTGCTCACGCTCAACGGCCTGGACTACAAAGGCATCGTCGAGGTGAAGAAGGCGGACGGCTCCATCAAGAAGGTGCTGAAGTTCACCGCCAGCTCCATCGACATCAAGGACCTCCACCAGCTCACCACCGGCCCGGTGGGCACGACGGGCCATGTCACGTCGCGTCCCGGCTCCACGTCGACGATCCGCAACGGCACGGTGACGATGTACACGGAGGAGCTGAAGGGCAACCTCTTCGGCCTCATCCCGATCACCTTCAACCCGCAGACCCCGCCGCCCCTGAACGTCCCCTTCGCCTTCTTCACCAAGGTCAAGGTGGTCCAGGCCGGCCAGTTCGGCGGCTCGCTCAGGGTCCCGGGCCTGCAGAACTACTTCACCGGCGGCAACAGCTAGCCCCGCCGCCACCCGATCCCGTCCGGGAGCCGCACAGAGCCGTGGGCCGTACCCCCTTCAGGAGGGGTACGGCCCACGGTCATCCGTCGTGGAGCACAGCGGGGCGGGTCACCGGCACCACGGTGAGCAGTCCGTCCAGTCCCCTGAAGCCGTCGGGGTTGGTCGTGAACAGGGGGAGCCCTTCGGCGATGGCGATCGAAGCGATCATCAGGTCCGCTACGCGTCTTCTCGGCTTGCGGCCCACGGAGATCACGGCCGCACACACCCTGCCGTGGACACGGGCGGCCTCCACGTCGAACGGGATGGGATCGAACTCGCTCTCGGCGCGCTGGAGGACGTCGAGTCTTCGGCCCCGCTCCGCGTACTCGTCGTAATCGCTCTGCTCGTCGTTCCTGTGGACCTCGTGGGGACCGGCCGAGAGCTCGGCGAGCGTGATGGTGGTGATCCCCACCTCGGCGGGCAGTTCCTCAGGGGCGATCCACTTCCGCAGGATCATGATGTTCGTGTCGAGCAGGCCCCGCTGGTGGAGGGCGGACGCGTCGGGTGAAGGCTCAGTCGGCATACCGGGCGCCCTGCCCCTGCTCGGCAGTGCTGTCCTGATCCTCACGGAAGGCATCGAGCGAGACGTCCGGGGCCGACCAGGACAGTGCCGAGAACTCTTCCCGGGGTACGAAACGTCTGCGCCGCCGCAGAGGGATCAATTCACCGATGCGATGACCGTCTCGCGTCACGGTGAACGCCTTGCCGTTCTGCACGGCGTCCATGATCTCTTTCGACCCGTTGCGGAGATCGACCCGTTGCGGAGATCCCGTTGGGTGATCTCGGGCTGGGCGCTCCTGGGAGCCATGCTACCCAGGCATGCCATGGTGTGCCACAGGGTGCTACGGCATGCTGTTCTCCCCGCACGGGCCGTTCCGCACTCGGGCATCAACCACCTCACATTTCCGCACGCCCCGGCAACCTTTCCGCGAGCGGCGGCAACCAAGGGGCACGGGCCGGGCACCGGCCCGCCCCTGCCGACCGACCGAGCGAAGGAACCTACCCACGTGAGCACCAGCAGAGGACGACACCGCAGGACCCGTACGCTCTCGGCCGCCTTCGCCGCGGCCGCGGGGGTCGGGGGCGTCTGGGTGACCGGCGCCCCCGACGACGCCAGTGCCGCCGAAACGGTCGTCGTCTCCACCACGGCTCAGTTGGAGAAGGCGTTCGCGGCCGCAGGCCCCGGCACCACCATCCAGCTCCGCGGCGGCACCTACCATCCGGCCAAGAGCCTCAAGAGCCAGGCGAACGGGACCGCGCAGCGCCGGATCACCGTCACCGCCCATGGGCCGGAGAAGGCGGTCGTCGACGGCTCGAAGCTGCCCGAGGGGGAGTGGCTGGTCGCGATAGGCGGCGACCACTGGACCCTGTCCGACCTGGCGTTCCGCAACTCCAGCGCGCACGGGGTCGTCCTGACCTCGTCCGTCGGCGGGATCTTCCGCAACCTCACCACCCACGGCAACGGCAACTCCGGCTTCACGCTGCGCGGGGACGGGACGACCGGCAACCTGATCGAGAACCTCGACTCGTACGGCAACTACGACCCCGGCAACCACGGCCAGAACGCCGACGGCCTCGCCATCAAGTTCGGCTCCGGCACCGGCAACAAGGTCGTCGGCGCGCGCCTCTACAACAACGCCGACGACGGCATCGACCTCTGGCAGTGGGCCAGTCCCGTCCGGATCGAGCGCAGTTGGGCGTACGGGAACGGGGTGAACCGCTGGAACGACCCCGCCTTCGAGGGCAACGGCAACGGTTTCAAGCTGGGCGGCGGCGGGGCGAGCGCCGCGCACGTCGTCACCGGCAACGCGGCCTGGGACAACAGTCAGCACGGCTTCACGGAGAACAGCAACCCGGGCGCCCTGCGGCTGCACCGCAACACCGCCTACGCCAACGACGCGTCCGGCTACTACTTCGCCTCCTCGCCCGCCCGCCTCTCCCGTAACCTCGCGGCGGACAACGCGACCGGCACCGCGAAGCTCTCCAAGCGCGTGATCTCGGCCGCCAACACCTGGGACGCCGGGCAGGCGCGGCCCACGGGCCTGCGGACGGATCCCACCACCGCGTACGGGCCCCGCCGGGCGGACGGCTCCCTTCCGGCGACCACCTTCCTGGTCACCGGGACACCCGGCATCGGGGCGTCGATGAGTCCCGCGTACGAGTGAGGGGTTCCGGGGGCATTGCTGGTGACGCGCCCGCGGAGTTCCATGACTTCTTCGACCGCCACTACGCCGAACTGGCCCGCCTCGCCCACCTTCTGACGGGCGAGGCGCACGCCGCCGACGACCTCGCGGCGGACGCGCTGGTGGCGCTCTGGGACCGCTGGGACCGGGTCCGTGCGGCCGAGCACCCGGTGGCGTACGCCCGCGGGGTCGTCGCCAACATGGCCCGCAGCCGCATCCGGGGTGCCGTACGCGAACGCCACCGCGTCGCCCTCTTCTGGTCCTGGCGCGGTGACCGGACGGAGGGCCCGGACGTGGCGGCGGTCCTCGATGTGCGGCAGGCGCTGGGGAGACTGCCCTTCCGCAAGCGGGCGTGCGTCGTGCTGCGGCACGCGTTCGACCTCTCCGAGAAGGACACCGCCCTGGCCCTCGGGATATCCGTCGGCACGGTGAAGAGCCAGACCTCCAAGGGGATGGCGGAGCTCGAACGGCTGCTGGACGGCCGGAGCTCGCTCGAACTCGCGGGAAGGGGAGAACGATGAGCGACCTGCCCAGGGAGCTGCGGGAGGCGGCCCGGTCGCACCGGCCGGACCGGGCCCGGATGCTCGCCCGCATCGAGCGGGCGAGGCCGGACACCCGGGGCGCCCCCGCCCGCCGGACCCGTCCCGCCTGGCCGAGGGCCGCCCTCGCCGGGTTCGCCGCGGCCGGGGCGTGCGTGATCGGCGGCTTCGCCGTGGCCTCGGTCCTGCAGCAACCCGACGTACCGGGATCGTCCGTCGTACAGGAGGGCGGGCGGGAGGAGCAGGCCACGCCCGCACCCCGGGAGACCCCGACGGGCCCGACACCCGCGCCCACGCGGGGCGGCGCGCTCTCCACCACCGACGGGCCCCTCTGGGCGGACGGCTCGGTCGCCCCCGACGACGACCCCGACCGGGCCCGGAGCGAGGTCACGCTCAAGTCGCAGGAGCCGCTCACCGCGCTCACCGTGGAACTCCTCCTGCCGCAGACCGGCCAGGTCCGCTCCACCGGCACCTCGCAGACCCGGCCGGACGGGGACTTCGACCACTCGGTACACGAGCGGGACGGCGTCCTCGTCCACCGCTGGACGCTCCGGGCCGGCCGCACCGTCCCGGCCGGGACGCAGGTCTTCGCCGGGGAGTACGACCACGCGCCGGGCGGCCGTGACGCCGCGCCGGACACGTACCGGGCCACGGCCAGGACCGCCGGCGGCTCCACGTACGAGGTCGGCGGCGACTTCGCCCGTACGACCTGAGCAGCACAGCACGACAGACGCCGAGGGGCGGTGCTCCGGAGCGATCCGGAACACCGCCCCTCGGGCTCGGTGCAGCTGCGGGACTAGCCCTGCTCGCCGCCCAGGTGGTGGACTCGGACCATGTTCGTGGTGCCGGGGATGCCGGGGGGCGAACCGGCGGTGATGATCATCGTGTCGCCGGTGTTGTAGCGGTTCAGCTTCAGCAGCTCCGCGTCGACCAGGTCGACCATGGCGTCGGTGTTGTCCGCGTGCGGGACGACGTGCGACTCGACGCCCCAGCTCAGTGCGAGCTGGTTGCGGGTGGACTCGTCGGTGGTGAAGGCCAGGATCGGCTGGGCCACGCGGTAGCGGGAGAGGCGGCGGGCGGTGTCGCCGGACTGGGTGAAGGCGACCAGGGCCTTGCCGTCCAGGAAGTCCGCGATCTCGCAGGCCGCACGGGCCACCGAACCGCCCTGGGTACGGGGCTTCTTGCCGGGGACCAGCGGCTGGAGGCCCTTGGAGAGCAGCTCCTCCTCGGCGGCGACGACGATCTTCGACATCGTCTTGACCGTCTCGATCGGGTACGCGCCCACCGACGACTCGGCGGACAGCATGACCGCGTCCGCGCCGTCCAGGATCGCGTTCGCGACGTCGGACGCCTCGGCGCGGGTCGGCCGCGAGTTGGTGATCATCGACTCCATCATCTGGGTCGCCACGATCACCGGCTTGGCGTTGCGGCGGCACAGCTCGATGAGGCGCTTCTGCACCATCGGGACCTTCTCCAGCGGGTACTCCACCGCCAGGTCGCCACGGGCCACCATCACACCGTCGAACGCCATGACGACGCCCTCCATGTGCTCGACCGCCTGCGGCTTCTCCACCTTGGCGATGACGGGGACCCGGCGGCCCACCTCGTCCATCACCTTGTGCACGTCCTTGACGTCGTCGGCGTCCCGGACGAAGGAGAGGGCGACCAGGTCGCAGCCCATCCGCAGGGCGAAGCGCAGGTCCTCGACGTCCTTCTCGGAGAGGGCCGGGACGTTCACCGCCGCGCCGGGCAGGTTGATGCCCTTGTGGTCGGAGATGACACCGCCCTCGATGACGATGGTCTTGACCCGGGGGCCGACGACCTCGATGACCTTCAGCTCGACGTTGCCGTCGTTGATCAGGATCGGGTCGCCCTTGGTGACGTCGCCGGGCAGACCCTTGTAGGTCGTGCCGCAGATCGACTTGTCGCCGGGGACGTCCTCGGAGGTGATGGTGAACTCGTCCCCGCGGACCAGCTCGACCGGGCCCTCGGCGAACTTCGCCAGGCGGATCTTCGGGCCCTGGAGGTCGGCGAGCACGCCCACCGCGCGGCCGGTCTCGGCGGCCGCCTTGCGGACACGGTCGTACCGGCCCTGGTGTTCCTCGTGGGTGCCGTGACTGAAGTTGAAACGGGCCACGCTCATGCCGGCCTCGATCAGAGCGACGAGCTGCTCATGGGAGTCGACGGCGGGACCGAGGGTGCAGACGATTTTGGAACGGCGCATGAGGCGGATCCTATCGGTTTGTTTCGATGCGGAATATTCCGTCTGGTGGAAGATACAAAAGGGCGCGGAGGTGCTCAGTTGTCGACCTCTCCAAGGCCCCCGGATCAGGACGAACCGGGCCCCTCGACGAGCGCGAACGTCTGGTCGGCGATCTCCAGCTCCTCGTCCGTCGGCACCACGGCGACCGCGACCCGTGCGTACTCCGGCGAGATCAGCCGCGGCTCACCGGACCGTACGGCGTTGAGGTCCGCGTCCACCGCGAGGCCGAACTCCTCCAGACCCGCGATGGCAGCCTCCCGCACCGGAGCCGAGTTCTCCCCGACCCCCGCCGTGAACGCCACCGCATCCACCCGGCCGAGCACCGCCGCGTACGCGCCGATGTACTTCTTCAGCCGGTGGATGTAGATGTCGAAGGCGAGCGCGGCCTGCTCGTCGCCCTCCTCGATCCGGCGGCGGATCTCCCGCATGTCGTTGTCACCGCAGAGCCCGACCAGCCCGCTCCTCTTGTTCAGCAGGACGTCGATCTCGTCCGTCGACATGCCCGCCACCCGCTTCAGGTGGAAGACGACCGCCGGATCGATGTCCCCGGAGCGCGTGCCCATCACGAGCCCCTCCAAGGGGGTCAGCCCCATTGAGGTCTCCACGCACCGCCCGCCCGCGACCGCCGAGGCGGACGCCCCGTTGCCCAGGTGCAGCACGATGACGTTCACGTCCTCGGGAGCCTTGCCCAGCAGCTCGGCCGTCTTCCGGGAGACGTACGCGTGTGAGGTGCCGTGGAAGCCGTAGCGGCGGATGCGGTGCGCGTCGGCGGTCTCCACGTCGATCGCGTACCGGGCCGCCGACTCCGGCATCGTCGTGTGGAACGCCGTGTCGAAGACCGCGACCTGCGGCAGGTCCGGGCGCAGCGCCTGCGCCGTACGGATACCGGTGATGTTGGCCGGGTTGTGCAGCGGGGCGACCGGGACGAGGCGCTCGATCTCCTTCACCACCTCGTCGGTGATCACGGTCGGCGCACTGAACTTCAGCCCGCCGTGCACCACCCGGTGTCCGATCGCGGCGAGTTCGGGGGAGTCGAGGCCGAGCCCGTCCGCCGTCAGTTCCTCGGCCGCCGCCTTCAGCGCAGCCTCGTGGTCCGGGATCCGGCCGGTGCGCTCGCGGGGCTCGGCGCCGCCGCCGGTCAGCGGGGTGTGCACCAGTCGCGACGTCTCCTCGCCGATCCGCTCGACCAGGCCGGAGGCGAGCCGCGAGCGGTCGCGCATGTCGAGCAGCTGGTACTTCACCGAGGAGGAGCCGGAGTTGAGGACGAGTACGCGGTGCGGTTCCACAGGGGCTGCCGTGCTTTCGTGGTCGGAGACAGAAGAAGTCGTCATGCGGGGAGCTCCTCGCCCTGCGCCTGGATCGCCGTGATGGCCACCGTGTTGACGATGTCCTGGACGAGCGCGCCCCGGGAGAGGTCGTTGACGGGCTTGCGGAGCCCCTGGAGCACCGGTCCGACCGCCACCGCGCCCGCCGAGCGCTGCACGGCCTTGTAGGTGTTGTTGCCGGTGTTCAGGTCCGGGAAGATCAGTACGGTGGCCTGCCCGGCCACCTCCGACCCCGGCATCTTCGTCGCGGCCACGGACGGCTCGACCGCCGCGTCGTACTGGATCGGCCCCTCCACCCGCAGCTCGGGCCGCTCCGCCCGCACCCGCTCGGTCGCCTCGCGCACCTTGTCGACGTCCGCGCCGGAACCGGAGGTCCCGGTGGAGTACGACAGCATCGCGATCCTCGGCTCCACCCCGAACCGGGCTGCGGTCACGGCCGACTGCACCGCGATGTCCGCGAGCTGCTCGGCGTTCGGGTCCGGGTTGACCGCGCAGTCGCCGTAGACGAGGACCTTGTCGGCCAGGCACATGAAGAAGACGGAGGAGACGATCGAGGCGTCCGGCTTGGTCTTGATGATCTCGAAGGCCGGGCGGATCGTGGCGGCCGTGGAGTGCACCGAGCCCGACACCATCCCGTCGGCCAGCCCCTCCTGCACCATCAGCGTGCCGAAGTAGTTCACGTCCGCCACCACGTCGTACGCCAGCTCCACCGTCACCCCGCGGTGCGCCCGCAGCTGCGCGTACCGCTCGGCGAAGGCCTGGCGCAGCTCCGAGGTCTGCGGGTCGATGATCTGCGTCTCGGCGAGGTCGATGCCGAGGTCGGCGGCCTTCTTGCGGATCGTGTCCACATCGCCGAGGAGGGTGAGGTCGCAGACGTCCCGCCGCAGCAGGACGTCCGTCGCGCGCAGCACCCGCTCCTCGCCGCCCTCGGGCAGGACCACGCGCTTGCGGTCGGAGCGGGCCTGCTCCAGCAGCTCGTGCTCGAACATCATCGGCGTGACCCGGCCGCTGCGGGCCACCGAGATCCGCTCAAGGAGGGCGCCGGTGTCGACATGTCGCTCGAAGAGGCCGAGCGCGGTCTCCGCCTTGCGGGGCGTCGCCGCGTTCAACTTGCCTTCGAGGGTGAAGAGTTCGGCTGCCGTGGGGAAGGAGCCGCCGGCCACCGAGACGACCGGGGTCCCCGGCGCGAGCCGGGCGGCCAGCGTGAGTATCTCCTCGCCGGGGCGCTCGTTCAGGGTGAGCAGGATGCCCGCGATGGGCGGGGTCCCGGCGCTGTGCGCGGCCAGCGAACCCACCACCAGGTCGGCCCGGTCGCCGGGCGTCACGACCATGCAGCCGGGCGTCAGCGCGTTCAGCAGGTTCGGCAGCATCGCCCCGCCGAAGACGAAGTCCAGCGCGTCCCTTGCCAGCCCCGCGTCGTCGCCGAGCAGCACCGTGCCGTCCAGCGCAGCGGTGATCTGGGCGACCGTCGGGGCGGAGAGCGCCGGGTCGTCCGGCAGTACGGAGACGGGCACCGGCAGCCGGGCCGCGAGCCGCTCCGCTATCACCGCGCGGTCCTCGGGCGCGACCCGGTTCACCACCATCGCCAGCACGTCGCAGCCGAGTCCGGCGTAGGCGCGGTAGGCGTTACGGGTCTCGGCGCGGACGGACTCCGCGGTCTGCCCCTTGCCGCCGACCACCGCGATCACCGAGGCGCCGAACTCGTTGGCCAGGCGGGCGTTGAGCGCCAGCTCGTCGGGGAGCTGCGTGGCGGCGAAGTCGCTGCCGAGCACGAGGACCACCTCGTACTCCCGGGCCACCTGGTGGAAGCGCTCGACGAGCAGGGAGACCAGCTCGTCGGTCCCGCGCTCCGCCTGCACGGTGGAGGCCTCGTGGTAGTCCAGGCCGTAGACGGACGCGGGGCTCTGGGAGAGCCGGTAGCGGGCCCGCAGCAGCTCGTAGAGCCGGTCGGGCCCGTCGTGGACCAGCGGGCGGAAGACCCCGACCCGGTCCACCTGACGCGTCAGTAGCTCCATGACTCCCAGCTCGACGACCTGCCGGCCGTCCCCCCGGTCGATCCCGGTCACGTACACGCTGCGCGCCACGCGTGCTCTCCCGTCGTTGTGCGGTGCCGCGACCCGCGGTCCGTCCAGGACGTGGGGGTTCTCCCCGCGCTGTCCCCGGCGCTCCGAGGGGTGCGGCATTGGCCTGCATTGCCTCTTGACGATACCTGCGCGGGCGGCTATATCGCCCGCCGGAGGTTCCTGCCCCCGGATCCCTCCTACCCGCTTCTGCGGCCCGCCCGGCCGAAAGCGCGGTGGGCCTGCCCGGCGTGGGACAATCGACCTGGTTCAGGGCACGGGGGCCGCCTCGGTCGGCCCCCCGGAAAGCGCGACTAGCGAGCAGGAGACACACCTCGATGCGCATCGGAATTCTCACCGCGGGCGGCGACTGCCCCGGCCTGAACGCAGTGATCCGGTCGGTCGTCCACCGGGCCGTCGTGGGCCACGGCGACGAGGTCATCGGCTTCGAGGACGGCTTCAAGGGGCTGCTCGACGGCCACTTCCGCCCCCTCGACCTCAACGCGGTCAGCGGCATCCTCGCCCGCGGCGGCACCATCCTCGGCTCGGCCCGCCTGGAGCGCGACCGGCTGCGCGAGGCCGCCGAGAACTGCGAGGAACTGGCCCGCCGTTACGACCTCGACGCGCTCATCCCGATCGGCGGCGAGGGCACGCTCACCGCGGCCCGGATGCTCTCCGACGCGGGCATGCCCGTCGTCGGCGTCCCGAAGACCATCGACAACGACATCTCCGCCACCGACCGGACCTTCGGCTTCGACACGGCGGTGGGCGTCGCCACCGAAGCCATAGACCGTCTCAAGACGACCGCCGAGTCCCACCAGCGGGTGATGGTCGTCGAGGTCATGGGCCGCCACGCGGGCTGGATCGCGCTGGAGTCGGGGATGGCCGGCGGCGCCCACGGCATCTGCCTGCCCGAGCGCCCCTTCCAGGTGGACGACCTGGTCAAGATGGTCGAGGAACGCTTCGCCCGCGGCAAGAAGTTCGCCGTCATCTGTGTCGCCGAGGGCGCGCACCCGGCCGAGGGCTCCATGCCGTACGCCAAGGGCGCCATCGACCAGTTCGGCCACGAGCGCTTCCAGGGCATCGGCAACCGCCTCGCCGTCGAGCTGGAGACCCGGCTCGGCAAGGAGGCCCGGCCGGTCATTCTCGGCCATGTCCAGCGCGGCGGCACGCCCACCGCGTACGACAGGGTCCTCGCCACCCGCTTCGGCTGGAACGCGGTGGAGGCCGTGCACCGTGGTGACTTCGGCAGGATGACCGCCCTGCGCGGCAACGACATCGCCATGGTGCCGCTCGCCGACGCGGTCACCCGGCTCAAGACGGTCCCGGCGGAGCGGATGTACGAGGCGGAGTCGGTCTTCTAACCGCCTGCTGGGCTCACACCCCGGCCGTCCGCCAGAACTGGTCCACCACCCGGGCCAGGAACGCCCGTCCCGCGTCGCCCGTCGTCGCGGACCGTTCCTGGCCCGTGCTGCTCCAGCTCAGGGTGGAGACCATCAGGGCCTGGTAGTCGGCGTGCAGCTGCTCCAGGACGTCCTGGATCTGCGCCCGGTCCAGCGGGACGATCTTGGCCACCGGGCGGACGTACGCCTGCCAGCGCGTGGTGACCGCGCTGGTCAGCAGCTCGGCCAGCTCCTCGTCGCGGCCCGTCGCGGTGAGGAACTGCGCCGGCGTAAGACCGAGCGCCTGGCAGAGCGCGGCGGACTGCCGCTCGTTGCCCTTCCAGCGCCCCGACTCCTCCATCCGCAGGTACGAGGCCCCGGTCATCCCGAGGTGCCGCGCCAGGTCGTCCACGGAGAGCTCCCGGCTCATGCGGTGCTCGCGCAGGGTGGCGGCGGCGGCCAGCAGCTCGCCGGGGGCGCACCACAGGACGCCGGCCAGGGCGGTCAGCTCGCGTTCGCCGGGGGTCGCGAGACCGCGTTCCCAGGCGACGACGGTCTCGGCGGGAATCCGGAGCCCGTACTGGGCGGCGAGACCGTAGGCGACATGGCCGGGCGCCATCCCCAGAGCCTCACGGAGTCGGCGCGCGGCGGGGGCGTTGAAGGGCGGGGTGGGGTGCACGGCCCCACCGTAGAAGTCCATTTCCTCTCTGGCTACGGTCCGTCCCCCACAGAACACGCTTCGTAGGAACCTCCTAGCACGAACCGGGCGGGCGGTACGCAATCAAGCGCCCCACCAGCGCTTTCCTTACCGCCGGTACCACCGCCCCACCAACTCGGTGCGCCCTTGCGGAAAGCCCTTGCCATATGCCCCGGCGGCTGGTGTTCAGCGGCCGCCGGACAGCCAGCGGTAGTGGAGCTCCGGTCGGCCGACCTGCCCATAATGTGGACGCCTCGCCGCGCTCCCCACGGTCACCAGGTGCTCCAGATAGCGGCGCGCGGTGATCCGGGAGATGCCGAGCCGCTCCCCGGCGGCCGCCGCCGTCACCCCTTCGGCCGACTCCCGCAGGACCCGGGTCACCGCCTCCAGGGTCGGCCCGCTGAGCCCCTTAGGCAGAGCGGCAGGGTGCGCGACCCGCAGTGCGCCCAGCGCCCGGTCCACCTCCTCCTGCCCGCTCGCCTCCCCGGCGGCCCCCCGGAACTCCGCGTACCGCACCAGCCGGTCCCGCAGCGTGGGGTACGTGAACGGCTTCAGTACGTACTGCACGACCCCCAGCGACACCCCCTCCCGCACCACCGCCAGGTCCCGCGCCGAGGTCACCGCGATCACGTCGGCCCCGTGCCCGGCGGCCCGCAGCGACCGCAGCAGCCCGAGCCCGTGCCCGTCGGGGAGGTAGAGGTCCAGGAGCAGCAGGTCCACCGGGGTCCGCTCCAGCACCCGCACCGCCTCCCCCCGGGTGTGGGCCACCGCGGCCACCGTGAAACCGGCGACCCGCTCCACGTACATCTGGTGCGCGTCGGCGGCCACCGGATCGTCCTCCACCACCAGGACCCGGATCACGCGCTGACCTCCTTCGCGCGAGCGGCAGCCGTACGGTCCCCGAGCGGCAGCCGTACGGTGAACCGCGCCCCGCCCTCCGGCGCCCGGTCCAGCTCCACGCTCCCGCCGTTGCGGTGCGCGGCCTGCCGCACCAGCGCGAGGCCGAGCCCGCGCCCGGCCCCGTGCGTCGACCAGCCGCGCCGGAACACCTCGTCCGCCTCCTCGGGACCGATGCCCGCCCCGGTGTCCGAGACCCGCAGCAGCAGCTCCCGGTCGTCGGCGAGCGCGGTCACGGTGACCCGGGCCCGCCCGGCGCCGGTCCCGCCCGTACGCTGCGCGGGCACGGCCCCCGCCGAACCGGGGCCGTCCCCCTCCGAGGCCGCGTCCACCGCGTTGTCGATCAGGTTGCCGAGGATCGTCACCAGATCCCGCTGAGCCAGCGAGGAAGGCAGCGCCCCGTCGTCGATCAGGCTGTCCTCCGCCAGCTCCAGCTCCACCCCGCGCTCGTTCGCCTGGGCCGCCTTGCCCAGCAGCAGTGCGGCCAGCACCGGCTCCTCGACCGCGCCCACCACCCGGTCGGTGAGCACCTGGGCCAGCTCCAGTTCCGCCGTCGCGAAGTCCACCGCCTCCTCCGCCCGGCCCAGCTCGATCAGCGACACCACCGTGTGCAGCCGGTTCGCCGCCTCATGGGCCTGCGAGCGCAGCGCCTGGGTGAAACCGCGCTCGGAGTCCAGCTCACCGGAGAGCGCCTGGAGCTCGGTGTGATCGCGCAGGGTCACCACCGTGCCGCGCCGCTCACCGCCCACCACCGGGCGGGTGTTGACCACGATCAGCCGCTCCGCCGTCAGGTGCAGCTCGTCCACCCGCACCTCCGACGCCAGCAGTGCCCCCGTCAGCGGGGCGGGCAGCGCCAGCTCGTCCACCGTCCGGCCCACCGCCTCCGTCTCCGGGTCGAGCCCCAGCAGCTCCCGCCCGGCGTCGTTGATCAGCGCGATCCGGCGCCGCCCGTCCAGCATCAGCAGCCCCTCTCGCACCGCGTGCAGGGTGGCCTGGTGGTAGTCGTGCAGCCGGCTCAGCTCGGCCGCGTTCATCCCGTGGGTGTGGCGCCGCAGCCGGGCGTTGATCACGTACGTGCCGAACCCGCCCAGCGCCAGCGCCCCGCCCGCCGCCAGCGCGAGGGCGCCGAGCTGCTCCCGTACCTGTGAGGAGACCCGGTCCACGGTGATGCCCGCGCTGACCAGGCCGACGATCCGTTCCCCGTCGCGGACCGGGGTCACCACCCGTATCGAGGGCCCCAGCGTGCCGGTGTACGTCTCGGTGAAGGTCTCCCCGCGCAGCGCCTCCTCCGTGTGGCCGAGGAAGGTCTCGCCGATCAGCGACGCGTCGGGGTGTGTCCAGCGCCTCCGCTCGGTGTCCATGATCGTGACGAAGGCGATCCCGGTGTCCCGGCGCACCTGCTCCGCGTAGGGCTGGAGTACGGCGGAGGGGTCCGGGGTAAGGATGGCCTCCCGTACGGAGGGGGAATCGGCCACCGCCACCGCCGCCGCCCGCACCTGCCGGGTCGCCGTCTGCTCCGCCTGCGCGGAGCCGGAGACGTACGCGAAGACCGCGCATCCGGCCACCACCGCGGCGATCAGCACGACCTGCATGGCGAAGAGCTGCCCGGCCAGGCTGCGGGGGCGGGTACGGGGGAGGCGCATGCCTCACAGTCTGCCTCGCCGGACCGCGCTCTCCCAGTGGCTCGAAAGCGCCTGTGAACGATATGAACGCAAGGGTGACCGGGGTCACAGGGCGGTGGATAGTCACCGGAGCCCCCAGGGACGGGGGCGCAACCCCTGACCGAGCCGAGGAGCCCCACGATGGCCGTGGCAGCCAAACAGCGGGACCGTACCCACTACCTGTACATTGCCGTGATCGCCGCCGTGGCGCTCGGCATCCTGGTGGGCTTCGTCGCCCCCGGGGTGGCCGTCGAGCTCAAGCCCATCGGCGCCGGCTTCGTGAACCTGATCAAGATGATGATCTCGCCGATCATCTTCTGCACGATCGTGCTGGGCGTCGGCTCGGTGCGCAAGGCGGCCAAGGTCGGCGCGGTCGGCGGCCTGGCGCTGGGCTACTTCCTTGTCATGTCGACCGTCGCCCTCGCCATCGGCCTGCTGGTCGGCAACTTCCTGGAGCCCGGCTCCACCCTCCACATCACGGAGGCGGCCCGCGCCGCCGGTGAGAAGCAGGCGTCCGGAGCCAGCGAGTCCACCGTGGACTTCCTGCTCGGCATCATCCCGACCACCATCGTCTCCGCCTTCACGGCGGGCGAGGTGCTCCAGACCCTCCTGGTCGCCCTGCTCGCGGGCTTCGCGCTCCAGGCGATGGGCTCGGCGGGCGAGCCGATCATCCGCGGCATCACCCACATCCAGCGGCTCGTCTTCCGCATCCTCGCCATGATCATGTGGGCCGCCCCGGTCGGCGCGTTCGGCGCGATCGCGGCGGTGGTCGGCGAGACCGGCCTCGACGCCCTGAAGTCGCTCGCCATCATCATGATCGGCTTCTACGTCACCTGCGGCCTCTTCGTCTTCGTGGTGCTCGGCGCGATCCTGCGCCTGGTCGCCGGGGTCAACCTGTTCGCCCTGCTGAAGTACCTGGGCCGCGAGTTCCTGCTCATCCTGTCCACCTCCTCCTCCGAGTCCGCCCTGCCGCGGCTCATCGCGAAGATGGAGCACCTGGGTGTCAGCAAGCCCGTCGTCGGCATCACCGTGCCGACCGGCTACTCCTTCAACCTCGACGGCACCGCGATCTACCTCACGATGTCCTCGCTCTTCATCGCCAACGCGATGGGCGACCCGCTGAGCGCGAGCGAGCAGATCTCGCTCCTCGTCTTCATGATCATCGCCTCGAAGGGTGCGGCGGGCGTGACCGGCGCGGGTCTGGCGACCCTCGCGGGCGGGCTCCAGTCGCACCGCCCCGAACTCGTCGACGGGGTCGGCCTGATCGTCGGCATCGACCGCTTCATGAGCGAGGCCCGCGCGCTGACCAACTTCGCCGGCAACGCGGTCGCCACGGTCCTGGTCGGCCACTGGACCAAGGAGATCGACAAGGAGCGCGTCGGCCAGGTCCTCGCCGGAAAGATCCCGTTCGACGAGCGGACGCTGGTGGACGACCACGCCCCCTCCAACGACTCCGGCGACCCCGGTGACGTCCCCGGGCAGCGCGAGACCGCCGAGGTCCCCGCCAAGGTCTGACCGGCCTTTTCCAGCCACTGTGACACCCCCCACCCAAGGACACCCGTATCCCCCGGTACGGGTGTCCTTGCTGTGTCCCGACGCGGCGCGAAATGAGGGGCCCGTACAACCATTCACAGCCGGAGCATGTCTTCCGGATGAACAACTGCACTGCCCCCGTGGGCAGTCGACCGTCATTCGACCGAGGGATTTTCATGGGGATCGCCGTTTCCGGCCGCCGTACGCTGCTGAGCGGAACCGCAGCGCTGGCGGCCGTCGCCCTGATCGCGCTGGGGTCCGCACCGGCCCAGGCGGACGAGGCCGAACCCGATCTGGGGGTCCGCGGTCTCACGCCGGTCACCGGGATCGCGCCGGGCAGCGGCTTCGGACTGCCCGTGAGCTTTCTGAACAAGGGGACGGAGGAACTGCCCAAGGCCTATGTGACCTACAGCTTCTCCTCCGGTCTGGCCACTGCGGAGACCTACTCCAACTGCCTCTACTCCACGATCGGTTCCTACGACGAGATGCCGGAGCGGCACCGGGCCGTCTGCACTGTCGACCAGCCGCTGAAGCCCGGCTTGCTGTACGGGACGGAGAAGCCCATCGGGCTCAAGGCGGGGGCGAACGCGCTGTACGACACCGCCGGTCTGGGGCTGTGGGCGTCCCCGCCCGGGCCCGACGACGGCGGCGAGACCGACCCGGTGCCCGGCACCGGCGCACCGCTGACGCTGGTCGAGCGGGGCGAGGCCACCGACGCCGACCGGGCCGCCCACGCCGAGTCCGGCGCGCATACGGACGTCACCGCGGTCAACACCGCCGACTACGCGCTGACCGGCGCGGAGCTGAAGGGGAAGGTGGGCGACAAGGTCACCGCCCAGGTCAAGTTCACCAACAAGGGCCCCGCCTGGGTCTACCGCGAGCTGGGTACGGGCGCCGCGAGTGTGGACGTACGCATCCCGGCCGGTACGACGGTCACCAAGGCCAACGGCTACTGCTCGAAGGTCACCAAGACGCACTACCGCTGCGGGACCTCGCAGTCGTGGGTCGACGAGGAGGGCGGCGAGACGTACCCCTTCGTGCTCCGTATCGACAAGGCCGTCGGCCGCACCACGGGCAAGGTCTCCTTCGGCGGGCAGTCCCGCCCCTTCGACAAGAATCCGGCCAACGACACCGCCGAGATCGTGGTCGAGACCGGCAGGGCGGGCTCCACCGGCGGCACGACGGCCACCGGCGGTTCGGCCAACGGCGGCTCCGACGGTGGTACGGGCTCCACGGGCGGCTCCACCTCCGGCTCCACGACCGGCGGCTCCACGGACACCACCGGCGGCTCGGGTTCCGCCACCTCGGGTTCCGCCACCTCGGGCGGCGGCTCCACGACCGGCGGCGCCAACCCGCAGACGGGCGGCGACCTGGCGGCGACCGGTTCGGACTCCACCCTGCCGGTGGCGGGCGCGGCGGGCGCCGCGCTGCTCGCGGGCGGCGGCCTGTTCTACGCGATGCGCCGGCGTACGGCGGCCCGCAACAGCTGATCCCACCGCAGGGAGAAGGGGCCCGCCCTGTGCCGGCCATGACACAGGGCGGGCCCCTTCCGTGCGGCTCAGGCCGTTACGCCGGCCGGAACCACACCGTCGCCAGCGGCGGCAGCGTCAGCGAGATGCTGGCCGGGCGGCCTTGCGCGGGCACCGCCTCCGCCTTCAGCGGCTCCTCGTTGCGTACGTCGCTGCCGCCGTACCGGGCCGCGTCCGTGTTCAGGACCTCCACCCAGCCCTCGGTCCCGGTCTCCGGAACCCCGAGCCGGTAGTCGTGCCGGACCACCGGGGAGAAGTGGGAGACCGCGAGCAGCGGGGAGCCGTCCGCGTCGTACCGCAGGAACGCGAAGACGTTGTCCTCGGCCGCCCCGCCGTCCACCCAGCTGAACCCCTCCGGCACGGTGTCGCGCTGCCACAGCGCGGGCACCGCCCCGTACACCGCGTTCAGGTCTCCCACCAGGTCCCGCACCCCGCGGTGGTCGCCGGATGCCTCGTACGACGGGTCCAGCAGCCACCAGTCCGGGCCGTGCCCCTCCGACCACTCCGCGCCCTGGGCGAACTCCTGCCCCATGAAGAGGAGTTGCTTGCCGGGGTGGGCCCACATGAAGCCCAGGTAGGCGCGGTGGTTGGCGCGCTGCTGCCACCAGTCGCCGGGCATCTTCGCCACCAGCGCCTGCTTGCCGTGCACCACCTCGTCGTGCGAGATCGGCAGCACGTAGTTCTCGCTGTACGCGTACACCATCGAGAACGTCATCTCGTTGTGGTGGTACTTGCGGTGCACCGGCTCCTTCGCCACGTACAGCAGCGAGTCGTGCATCCAGCCCATGTTCCACTTCAGCCCGAAGCCCAGACCGCCGCCGTCGGTGGGCCGGGTGACGCCGTCCCAGGCGGTGGACTCCTCGGCGATGGTGACGACCCCTGGGTTGCGCCGGTAGACGGTCGCGTTCATCTCCTGGAGGAAGGCGACCGCGTCCCAGTTCTCCCGCCCGCCCTGCTCGTTGGGCGACCACTGGCCGTCCTCGCGGGAGTAGTCGAGGTAGAGCATCGAGGCGACGGCGTCGACCCGCAGCCCGTCGATGTGGAACTCTTCGCACCAGTACGTGGCGTTGGCGACCAGGAAGTTGCGTACCTCCGTGCGGCCGTAGTCGAACTCCAGCGTCCCCCAGTCCGGGTGCGCCGCGCGCTGCGGGTCCGAGTGCTCGTACAGCGGCCGCCCGTCGAACTCCGCGAGCGCCCAGTCGTCGCGCGGGAAGTGGGCCGGGACCCAGTCCATGATCACGCCGATGCCCGCCCGGTGCAGGGCGTCCACCAGGAACCGGAAGTCGTCCGGGGAGCCCATCCGCGAGGTCGGGGCGTAGAACCCGGTGACCTGATAGCCCCAGGAGCCGCCGAAGGGGTGCTCGGAGACCGGCATCAGCTCGACATGCGTGAAGCCCAGGTCCTTGACGTACGCGGGGAGCTGGGCGGCGAGCTGACGATACGTCAGCCCTGGTCGCCACGAGCCCAGATGGACCTCGTACACCGAGAAAGGCGCCTCGTGCACCGGCCGGTCGCCCCGGTGCGCCATCCAGTCCGCGTCGTGCCACTCGTGGTGGGGGGCGGTGACCACCGAGGCGGTCGCGGGCGGGACCTCGGTGTGCCGGGCCATCGGGTCGGCCCGTACCGTGTGCGAACCGTCCGGGCGGCAGATGTCGTACTTGTAGAGCGCGCCCTCGCCGACGCCGGGCAGGAACAGCTCCCACACCCCGGTCGAGCCGAGCGAACGCATCGGGAAGCCCGTACCGTCCCAGTAGTTGAAGTCACCGGCCACCCGCACCCCGCGCGCGTTCGGCGCCCACACCGTGAACCGGGTCCCGGCCACGCCCTGGTGGACCATCGGCTCCGAGCCCAGCGCCCGCCACAGCTCCTCGTGGCGGCCCTCCCCGATCAGATGCAGGTCGAGTTCCCCGAGGGCGGGCCAGAAGCGGTACGGGTCTTCCACCTCGATGGTGTTGTCGTCGTACGCGACCTGGAGCCGGTAGGCGGGGACCTCCTTCACCGGAAGCACCCCGGAGAAGAACCCGTCGCCGTCGTCGTCCAGTTCGGCCCGCACCCCTTCGGCCAGCACCGTGACCGAGCGGGCGAACGGGCGCAGCGCCCGGACCAGCACACCGCCCGGGATCAGGTGCGTGCCGAGCACACTGTGCGGCGCGTGGTGGTCACCGGCCAGCAGCCGGCCGCGGTCCGCGCCGTCCAGGGCCGGTGCCGGGCGGGCGCCCCCGCCGTCGCCGCCCTGCCGGGGGCGCGGCGGGACCGCGTCCGCGCGCCGGGGCCGGGTGCGCTTGGCGGGTGCGGGTGCGGCCTCGGTGGTGGTCGTGGCGGACGCCGCTCCCGCTCCCGGCGCGGCGGCCTCGGCGGTCTCGGCTTCGGCGGAAGCGGAAGCGGAAGCCGAGGCGGGAACGGAGGCGGAAGCGGGAACGGAGGCGGGTGCGGCAACAGGTGTGGGCTTCGGCGCGGGCGCCTGCACGGCCTCCACGCTCAGGGCCTCGGCAGGGGCTTTGGCGTTGGCTTCGGCGGCTGCGGTCTTGCGGGATCCCTTGCGGGACGGCTTGCGGGCGGTCACGGGGACTGCCTCCTCGGAGGGTGAAGGGGAGAAGCGCGGGGGTGGAGGGGAGGTGCGGGGGAGGCTCAGGCCGCGGCGGACTGGGCCAGTCGCTGGATGGCGGCCATCGGGACCGGCAGCCAGTCGGGGCGGTGCCGGGCCTCGTACACCACCTCGTACACCGCCTTGTCGGTCTCGTGGGCGCGCAGCAGCTCCGGTTCGCCGCGCGGATCGGTGCCCGAGGCGAGCGCGTACCCCTCGCAGAAGGCGGCACGGCAGCGGGCCGCCCACTCGGGGTTCCACGGGCGGTGCGAGCGGGCCGCGTAGTCGAAGGAGCGCAGCATGCCCGCCACATCGCGCACCGGGGGTGCCGGGCGGCGGCGCTCGTCCAGCGGGCGGGCCGGTTCGCCCTCGAAGTCGATCAGCGACCAGAAGCCGTCGGGGGAACGGAGCGCCTGGCCGAGGTGGAGATCGCCGTGCACCCGCTGCTGCGCCCAGCCGCCGCCCCGGTGGCCGAGCGCCGTGACGGCATCGAACGCGGTGCGCAGCGCGGGGACGTACGGGGTGAGGGCCGGTACCGCCTGTGCGGCGGCCTCCAGACGCTGGGTCATCTGGCCGATCAGCTGCCGGGTCTGGGTCCCGTGCAGCGCCGGGGTGGGCAGGGCCGCGGCGAGCGCGGTGTGCACCTCGGCGGTGGCCCGGCCCAGCGCCCGCGCCTCGGGGACGAAGTCGCGGCCCGCCGTGAGCGCGGTGAGGGCGAGCTGCCAGCCGTCCCGGGCGCCGTGCAGGAACGGCTGGAGCACACCGAGGGTGAGTGGTTCGGGGCCTGGGGCCTCGAACCAGGCGACCGGGGCGGGCACCCGTTCGCACCCCTCGCGGGCCAGGGCGAGCGGCAGCTCCAGATCCGGGTTGGTGCCCGGGAAGACCCGGCGGAAGATCTTGAGGATGTACGCATCGCCGTAGACGAGCGAGGAGTTGGACTGTTCGGCGTCCAGCATCCGGGGCGGCAGCCCGGCCGGGATCGTGGCGGTCCGCTCGAAACGGAGGGAGCCGAGGGTGCCCGGGCGGCGGAATCGTTCCAGCAGCAGCTCGGCCAGGCGGGGATCGTGCAGCGCGTCGTAGACGGTCCGCCCGGCCAGCGGGCCGCGCTCCACCCGGCCGATCAGCGCTCCGGCGAGCGTGGTCGGCAGGGAGGTCCGTACGCCGATGAGGATCTGGTAGCAGTCGTCCGCCGCGCGGGCCGGCGGCGACGGCTGCTGGGCCCGGACCAGCAGATGGAGCAGGCCCGGCCCCGCGGTGCCGTCCAGCGGCAGCATCTCGGTGGCCGACACCAGGGAGAACCCGGTGACCGGCCGCCCCTTGCCGGCGAACCACCGCTGCCGGGGCAGCCATTCATGGAGCAGCGGGGCGAGGGACGGCAGCAGGGCTCCGTCCACCGTACTGCTTGGGGTTGCGCTGTTCCTCGTGCTCTTCGCCAGGGCGACGTGAGTGGATGCAGCCTCCGACATGGCATCGCGTCCTTTCCCCGGGCACACCACAGGATGCGAAGAGTGTCCCGGATTGCGGCAATGGCTGTCCGGCTGTGCGGGACGTGTCGGGAGAGGAAGGTCCGTACGGACTCGAACGGCGGAACGGTGAAGGCCGAAGGCGACGGAACCGTAAAGGCCCCAGGCCTTTCGTTTCGCTCAGAGTGCCCCGTGCGGGACGGCGGAAACCGCCCCGCACGGGATGGCGCCGGATCAGGCCGGCGGCGCGTCCTTGCGCAGCCGGAACCAGTAGAAGCCGTGTCCCGCCAGTGTCAGCAGGTAGGGCCACTGACCGATGGCCGGGAAGCGTACCCCGCCGATCAATTCCACCGGATGACGTCCGTTGAACGATCGCAGGTCGAGTTCCGTGGGCTGCGCGAACCGCGAGAAGTTGTGCACGCACAGGACGAGGTCGTCCTTGTACTCGCGGGTGAACGCCAGCACCGCCGGGTTGGACGACGGCAGCTCGGTGTACTCGCCGAGCCCGAAGGCCGGATTCTGCTTGCGGATCTCGATCATCCGCCGCGTCCAGTGCAGCAGCGAGGACGGTGAGGCCATCGACGCCTCGACGTTGGTGACCTGGTAGCCGTAGACCGGGTCCATGATCGTGGGGAGGTAGAGCCGCCCCGGGTCGCTGGAGGAGAAGCCGGCGTTGCGGTCGGGCGTCCACTGCATCGGGGTGCGGACCGCGTCCCGGTCGCCCAGCCAGATGTTGTCGCCCATCCCGATCTCGTCCCCGTAGTAGAGGATCGGGGAGCCGGGCAGCGACAGCAGCAGCGCGGTGAACAGCTCGATCTGGTTGCGGTCGTTGTCCAGCAGCGGGGCCAGACGGCGGCGGATGCCGATGTTGGCGCGCATCCGCGGGTCCTTGGCGTACTCCGCGTACATGTAGTCGCGCTCTTCGTCCGTGACCATTTCGAGGGTCAGCTCGTCGTGGTTGCGCAGGAAGATGCCCCACTGGCAGTTCTTCGGGATCGCCGGGGTCTTCGCCAGGATTTCCGAGACCGGGTAGCGGCTCTCGCGGCGCACCGCCATGAAGATCCGCGGCATCACGGGGAAGTGGAACGCCATGTGGCACTCGTCCCCGCCCGCCTCGTAGTCGCCGAAGTAGTCGACGACGTCCTCCGGCCACTGGTTGGCCTCGGCGAGGAGCACGGTGTCCGGGTAGTTGGCGTCGATCTCCTTGCGGACCCGCTTGAGGAAGTGGTGGGTCTCGGGGAGGTTCTCGCAGTTGGTGCCCTCGCGCTGGTAGAGGTAGGGCACCGCGTCGACCCGGAAGCCGTCGATGCCCAGGTCCAGCCAGAAGCGCAGGGCGGCCATGATCTCTTCCTGCACGGCCGGGTTCTCGTAGTTGAGGTCCGGCTGGTGCGAGAAGAAGCGGTGCCAGTAGTACTGCTTGCGGACCGGGTCGAAGGTCCAGTTGGACGTCTCGGTGTCGACGAAGATGATCCGGGCGTCCTGGAACTGCTTGTCGTCGTCCGCCCAGACGTAGTAGTCGCCGTACGGCCCGTCGGGGTCGGTGCGGGACTGCTGGAACCACTCGTGCTGATCGCTCGTGTGGTTCATGACGAAGTCGATGATGACGCGCATGCCCCGCTGGTGCGAGGCGTCCACGAACTCCACGAAGTCGGCGAGATCGCCGAACTCCGGCAGCACGGCGGTGTAGTCGGAGACGTCGTAGCCGCCGTCGCGCAGCGGGGACTTGAAGAACGGCGGCAGCCAGAGGCAGTCGACACCGAGCCACTGGAGATAGTCCAGCTTGGCGGTGATGCCCTTGAGGTCGCCGATTCCGTCGCCGTTGGAGTCCTGGAAGGACCGGACGAGCACCTCGTAGAAGACGGCGCGTTTGAACCAGTCGGGATCGCGGTCCTTGGCGGGAGTGTCCTCGAACGTGTCGTGGACAGGCTCATTGACGATCATGGTGTGGGTGACCCTCCGGTCGGCGGGGACGGTCGCAGGACGGCGATGTGCGCGGGCGTGATGCCCGGCTCGAGGCGCACATAGAAGGCCCTGCCCCAGTGATAGGTATCGCCGGTGAGCTCGTCGCGCACCGGTACGCGCTCGTGCCCCTGGAGGCCGAGCCGCTCCATGTCCAACGAGACCGTGGCCTCCTGGGTGTGGTGAGGGTCGAGGTTCACGACCACCAGAACGGTGTTCGGGCCGGAACGCTTGCTGTAGACGATCAGCGACTCGTTGTCGGCGTGGTGGAAGTGGACGTCACGCAGCTGCTGGAGCGCGGGGTTACGTCGTCGGATCCGGTTCAGCGAGGTGATCAGGGGCGTCAGGGTGCGGCCCTCGCGCTCCGCCGACTCCCAGTCCCTCGGGCGCAGTTCGTACTTCTCCGAGTGCAGGTACTCCTCGCTCCCCGGCTTGGCCGGGGTGTTCTCGCACAGCTCGAATCCCGCGTAGACGCCCCAGGACGGGGAGAGGGTGGCGGCGAGCACGGCGCGGGCCTCGAAGGCCGGGCGGCCGCCGTGCTGGAGGTAGCCGGGGAGGATGTCCGGGGTGTTCACGAAGAAGTTGGGCCGCATGTAGGAGGCGGCATCGCCGGACAGCTCCGTGACGTACTCGGTCAGCTCCTGCTTGGTGTTCCGCCAGGTGAAGTACGTGTACGACTGCTGGAACCCGACCGCGCCCAGGGTGTGCATCATCGCCGGGCGGGTGAACGCCTCCGCCAGGAAGATGACGTCGGGGTCCGTGCCGTTGATGTCGGCGATGACCTTCTCCCAGAAGACCACCGGCTTGGTGTGCGGGTTGTCGACCCGGAAGATGCGTACCCCGTGGTCCATCCAGAAGCGCAGGATGCGTACCGTCTCCGCCACCAGACCGCGCATGTCCTTGTCGAAGGCGATCGGATAGATGTCCTGGTACTTCTTCGGCGGGTTCTCGGCGTACGCGATCGAGCCGTCGGGGCGGTGGTGGAACCAGTCCGGGTGGTCCTTGACCCAGGGGTGGTCCGGGGAGCACTGGAGTGCGAAGTCCAGCGCGATCTCCATCCGCAGATTGCGGGCCACCGACACGAAGTGGTCGAAGTCCTCCAGCGTCCCCAGCTCCGGGTGGACCGCGTCGTGCCCGCCGTCCGGCGAACCGATCGCCCACGGCACCCCCGGATCGTGCTCACCGGGCGTCAGACTGTTGTTCGGCCCCTTGCGGTGGGTGGTCCCGATGGGGTGGATCGGGGGCAGGTACACCACATCGAACCCCATGGCGGCGACCGCGGGCAGCCGCTCGGCGGCGGTCCGGAAGGTGCCGCTGACCAGCCGGGTCTCCGCGGCCGGCGAGGTGCCGGACGGGTTGTCGGAGGCGTCCGCCGGCTCCCGCCGCGCACCCTCCGAGCGCGGGAACAGCTCGTACCACGACCCGTAGAGCGCCCGCTCGCGCTCTACGCGCACCGCCAGCGGCTTGGACCGGGTGACCAGTTCGCGCAGCGGGTGCCGGGCGAGGACCGACTCGGCGGCCGGGGTCAGGGCGGCGGCCAGCCGGGCGGCCGGCCGGTGGGCGGTGTCGCGCAGCGCGTCCACCGCGGCGAGCACCGCCTCACGCCCGTTCTTCTTCGGCACGCCGGCGGCGGCCCGCTCCAGCAGGGCGGCGCCCTCGGCCAGCACCAGATCGGTGTCGATGCCCGCCGGGATCTTGATCGCCGCGTGGTGGCGCCAGGTGGCGAGCGGATCGCTCCACGCCTCCACCGTGTACGTCCAGCGGCCCTCGGACCGCGGGGTGATCTCGGCACCCCACCGGTCCGTGCCGGGGGCCAGCTCGCGCATCGGGGTCCACGGTCCGACCCGTCCGCTCGGATCGCGCAGGACGACGTTGGCCGCCACCGCGTCATGGCCTTCGCGGAAGACGGTGGCGGTGACCTGGAAGGTCTCACCGGCAACGGCCTTCGCCGGCCGTCTGCCGCAGTCGACGAGAGGACGGACGTCCAGGACGGGAATACGACCGATCATGGAATCACCTGGGGGCTGGAGGAGCTCGGTGTGCACGGGTGACGGCACGGACGCGGAGGACCGACCGCGCGTGCCGCGAAGATGGGGATCTGTCCTTTGTAGCTGCTCAGCTGTCTGCTGACGGGCTGTGGGCATGGCCGCTCCTGTCCGCGTTCACTCGAATGGCACTCGAATGGGTGGGTCGCGGGGGTTTCGTGCATGTTTCGGATGCACCGGGAGGGTGTGCGGCCCGGTCGGGCTGCGTACCGGGAAAGCCTTCCCCACGTTCGTTCACGGGAAATCCGGCGCTGTGTTAACTACTCGGTCGTAGCCGGTCGGTCAGGTCCGTTGGCGCCCGGCGCGCGCCCCGGTGGGCGTACAGAGCCCGCGGCACCCTCACAGGTTCCGGATACCCGCTATGCGGCGCCACACGGCAGCCTTCCCTGTGACAGGAAGGTCCACAAGGCTGCGTACGGGAAGGAAATCGGCCAAACCCGCAGGTGAAGCGTGGGGTGGGAGAGGGCGGGCGGTACGCGTGGTGCTCCTGTGGGGAGGCGCGCGCGGGCCGCTCCCGGACCCTGTGAGCCGTCCGCGCGCCGTGGTCCCGGGCCACGGACGGCCGCTACCGTCGAGGGTGACGGAAGGGGCGCACACCGTGGTGCGTCCGCTCGGATGCGCAAGTCCCCTGTAAAGGTGGAATACGTGAAGGCCATTCGTCGATTCACCGTGCGTCCTGTCCTCCCCGAACCCCTCCGACCTCTCCACGACCTCGCGCTCAACCTGCGCTGGTCGTGGCACACCGAGACCCGCGAGCTCTTCCGGTCCGCCGACCCCGAGGGCTGGCGGCCCGCGGACGCCGACCCCGTACGTCTGCTCGGCTCCCTCACCGCCGGGCGCCTGGCCGAACTGGGCCGGGACGAGGAGTACCTGGGCCGCCTGGCCGAGGCCTCCGCCGACCTGAAGGAGTATCTGGACGGCCCCCGCTGGTACCAGGAACAGCAGGCGGCCGGCGCGGAACTGCCCTCCGCCGTCGCCTACTTCTCACCCGAGTTCGGCGTCACCGCCGCACTGCCCCAGTACAGCGGGGGTCTCGGCATCCTGGCCGGCGACCACCTCAAGGCCGCCAGCGACCTGGGCGTCCCGCTCATCGGCGTCGGCCTGCTCTACCGGCACGGCTACTTCCGCCAGAGCCTCTCCCGCGAGGGCTGGCAGCAGGAGCACTATCCTGTCCTCGACCCCAACGAACTCCCGCTCGACCTGGTCCGCGAGACCGACGGCACCCCCGCCCGGGTGGTGCTCGCCCTGCCCGGTGGGCGCTCGCTGCACGCCTGCATCTGGCTGGCCCGGGTCGGCCGCGTCCCGCTCCTCCTGCTCGACTCCGACGTCGAGGAGAACGCGCCGGGCGAGCGCGATGTCACCGACCGGCTGTACGGCGGCGGCAGCGACCACCGGCTCCTCCAGGAGATGCTGCTCGGCATCGGCGGGGTGCGCGCGGTGCGCACCTGGTGCCGGCTCACCCGGACCCCGGAGCCGGAGGTGTTCCACACCAACGAGGGCCACGCCGGCTTCCTCGGCCTGGAGCGCATCCGGGAACTGGCCGCCGACGGGCTCGACTTCGACGCGGCCCTCGAAGTGGTCCGGGCCGGGACCGTCTTCACCACCCACACCCCGGTGCCCGCCGGGATAGACCGTTTCGACCGGCAGCTGATCGCCCGCCACTTCGGCGACGACGGCGAGCTGAGCGGCGTACCCGTGGAGAAGATCCTGCCGCTGGGCCGGGAGACCTACCCCGGCGGCGAGCCCGAGCTGTTCAACATGGCGGTGATGGGCCTGCGGCTCGCCCAGCGCGCCAACGGCGTCTCCACCCTGCACGGGGCCGTCAGCCGGGAGATGTTCTCCGGGCTGTGGCCGGGCTTCGACCCCGCCGACGTGCCGATCACCTCCATCACCAACGGGGTGCACGCACCGACCTGGGTCGCCCCCGAGGTGTTCCGGCTCGGTGCCGGACAGGTCGGCACCGGCCGCGCCCACCAGGTCCTGGCGGGCGGACCGGTGGCGGACGAGACCACCGAGCAGCAGTCCGGCACCCCGCGCCGCTGGGACGCGGTGAGCGGGATCGCCGACCAGGAGATCTGGGAGCTGCGCCGGGAGCTGCGCGGACAGCTGGTCACCGAGGTCCGCCGCCGCCTGTACGCCTCCTGGCGCCGGCGCGGCGCGGGCACCGCCGAGCTCGGCTGGATCGACGGCGTCCTCGACCCGGACGTCCTGACCATCGGCTTCGCCCGCCGGGTCCCCTCGTACAAGCGGCTCACCCTGATGCTGCGCGACCGCGACCGGCTGCGGGAGCTCCTCCTGCACCCGACGCGCCCGATCCAGATCGTGGTCGCGGGCAAGGCGCACCCCGCCGACGACGGCGGCAAGCGGCTGATCCAGGAACTGGTGCGGTTCGCGGACGACCCGCGGGTGCGCCACCGCATCGTCTTCCTGCCGGACTACGGCATGGGCATGGCGCAGAAGCTCTACCCGGGCTGCGACGTCTGGCTCAACAACCCGCTGCGCCCGCTGGAGGCGTGCGGCACGAGCGGGATGAAGGCGGCGCTCAACGGCTGCCTCAACCTCTCCGTCCGCGACGGCTGGTGGGACGAGTGGTTCGAGCCGGACTTCGGCTGGGAGATCCCCACCGCCGACGGCTCGGCGGTCGACGAGGAACGGCGCGACGAGCTGGAGTCCAACGCCCTGTACGCCCTGATCGAGGACCGGGTCGCCCCGCGCTTCTACGACCGGGGCGCCACGGAGCTGCCGGACCGGTGGATCGAGATGGTCCGCTCGACCCTGGTCAACCTGGGGCCGAAGGTGCTCGCGGGGCGGATGGTGCGCGAGTACGTGGAACGTCTCTACGCCCCCGCCGCGCACTCCCGGCGGGCGCTCGGCCCGGCGGTGGCGCGGGACCTCGCGCAGTGGAAGGCGAAGGTCCGGGCGGCGTGGCCGGAAGTCTCCGTCGACCATGTCGAGTCGGTCACCGACACCGTGGCGGGCGGCTCGGCCGAGCTGGGGGCGACCCTGTCCCTCCGGGTGCGGATCGCCCTCGGGGGCCTGGACCCGGACGATGTCGAGGTTCAGGTCGTCGCCGGGCGGGTGGACTCCGCCGACGCCATCGCGGACGCCCAGGTCTTCCCGCTGAAACCGGCGGGCGGCCACGACCTGGAGGACCGCTGGCTGTACGAGGGCCCGCTCGCCCTGGACCGGACGGGGCCGTACGGATACACCGTGCGCGTCCTGCCCTCGCACGGACTGCTTGCCTCCGGGGCCGAGTTGGGCCTGGTCGCGGTGCCGAACGAGGCGACGGGGGAGGGTGCGGGCGTGCTGATGCGCTGAGGACGTCCAGGTGAGGGCCCGGTGCCGCGATGCGCGGTGCCGGGCCCTTCGGCTGCGGGAGGGCTCTGTGTTCGTGCAGTGAACACAGAGCCTTGACGTGTCCATGGGATGGCTTTACGTTCCTCACACATCACCGGGTTCACCATGCGGCCCCATGTTCATGTACGTGAACTCCTTTGTCGGGCAGGGCCGTTGAACCACCACCGCACCGGAAGGCACCCCCACATGCGTACCGGCACCATCCCCCGCGTACTCGGCATCGCCGCCGGCCTGGCCGCGCTGCTCACCACGGCCCTCGCCGCCCCCGCCCTGGCGGAGCGGGCCCCGGCCGCCGCACCCGCTCCCGCCGCGGCGGCCGCCCCGGCCGCCTTCACCCACCCCGGCGTCCTCGTCAGCCGCCCCCAGCTGGACTTCGTCCGGGGCAGGGTGCAGGCGGGCGCCCAGCCCTGGAAGGGCGCGTACGACCAGATGATGGGGAGCAAGTACGCCTCCCTGTCCCGGACCGCCAAGCCCCGCGCGATCGTCGAGTGCGGCTCGTACTCCAACCCCAACAACGGCTGCACCGACGAGCGCGAGGACGCGATCGCCGCGTACACGCTCTCGCTGGCCTGGTACATCACCCAGGACAGCCGGTACGCGCAGAAGGCGATCCAGATCATGGACGCCTGGTCGGCCGTGATCCGGGACCACACCAACAGCAACGCGCCGCTCCAGACCGGCTGGGCCGGCTCCTCCTGGCCGCGGGCCGCCGAGATCATCAAGTACACATACAGCAGCTGGCCCGACTCCGGGCGCTTCTCCACCATGCTGCGCAACGTCTACCTGCCGAAGGTCACCAACGGCTCCCACTCCAACGGCAACTGGGAGCTGTCGATGACCGAGGCGGCGATCGGCATCTCGGTCTTCCTGGAGGACCGGGCCGCCTACGACAAGGCCGTCTCCAAGTTCCGCGGGCGGGTCCCCGCGTACATCTATGTGACCGCCGACGGCGCCCTGCCGAAGGTCGCCCCCGGCAGCGGGCTCGACACCCGGGCGAAAGTCATCAACTACTGGCAGGGTCAGTCCACCTTCATGGACGGGCTCTCCCAGGAGACCTGCCGCGACCTGACCCACACCGGTTACGGCATCTCGGCCATCGCGCACATCGCGGAGACCAGCCGGATCCAGGGCCAGGACCTCTACCCGGAGGTCGCCGACCGGCTGCGGCACGCGCTGGGGCTGCACGCCAAGCACCAGCTGGGGACGCCCGTCCCGTCCTCGCTCTGCGGCGGCTCGCTGAAGGACAGCCTCGGTCCCATCACCGAGGTCGGGTTCAACGCCCTTTCCAACCGGCTCGGTTACGCGATGACCAACACGCAGACGCTGACCGAGCGGCAGCGCCCGGCCGGGACCAACAACCTTTTCGTGGCCTGGGAGACCCTGACCCACGCGAACAACCCCGCCTGATCGAACGGTGGTTGTGCACGCCGAACGGCCCGGCAGGGGAGCAGAACCCCTGCCGGGCCGTTCGGTCATACGGTGGTGCGGTGTTGCAGCGATCCCGTGGGGTCAGAAGGTGAGCTTGAAGCTGTTGATGCGGCCGGTGTCCTGGCGCGCGACATCCTGGACCCTCAGACTCCACTGGCCGTTGGCCACCTCGGACGAGGCGTTGACCGTGTAGGTCGCCACCACGTTGTCCGCGGAGTCGCCGGAGGAGGAGTTCTTCAGCCGGTAGGCGGTGCCGTCCGGGGCCAGCAGGTCGATGACCAGGTCACCGCGCCAGGTGTGCGTGATGTTCACGTCCACCTTGAGGGCGCTGGGGGCGTTGCCGGTGATGCCGGTGACGTTGACCGCGCTGGTGACGGCCGCGCCCGCGTCCGGGATGTTCACGACGGTGTTGTTCTCGAAGACCTTGCCGCCCGGGTCGGGGTCGCCGCCGCCGGGACGGGCACCCACGTTGATGCCGGCCCAGGCGTGGGCCACGGCCGCGTACTCGGGGCTGGTGGCGCCGTACAGCTCACCGGCGACCGCGAGCGTGCCGGTGCGGGCAGCGGCGTAGTTGGTCGTCGAGGTGAACTTGGTGGTGAGCGCCTTGAACCAGATCAGCGATGCCTTGTCCCGGCCGATGCCGGTGACCGGCAGTCCGTCGGAGGTCGGGGAGTCGTAGCTGACCCCGTTGATCGTCTTGGTGCCGCTGCCCTCGGAGAGCAGGTAGTACCAGTGGTTGGCCGGGCCCGAGGAGTAGTGGACGTCGACGCCGCCGATGCCCGAGTACCAGTAGTCCTTGGAGCTGCCGTCCCGGCTGGGCTTGTCCATGTAACGCAGCGGGGTGCCGTTGCCGCGGATGTCGATCTTCTCGCCGACCAGGTAGTCACCCTGGTCCTGGGAGTTGTTCGCGTGGAACTCGACGGCGGCGGCGAAGATGTCGGACGTCGCCTCGTTGAGGCCGCCGGACTCACCGCTGTAGACGAGGCCCGCGGTGTTCGACGTGATGCCGTGCGTCATCTCGTGGGCGGCCACGTCGATGGAGGTCAGCGGCTTGGCGTTGCCCGCGCCGTCCCCGTACGTCATGCAGAAGCAGCTGTCCTGCCAGAACGCGTTGACGTAGTTGTTGCCGTAGTGGACGCGGGAGTACGCGCCGACGCCGTCCCCGCGGATGCCGCTGCGGCCGTGCACGTTCTTGAAGTAGTCCCAGGTGAGCGCGGCGCCGTAGTGGGCGTCGGCGCCGGCCGTCTCGGCGTTGCCCGGGGTGCCGTCGCCCCAGACGTCGTCCGAGCCGGAGAAGAGGGTCCCCGTGCCGGAGGTGCCCCGGTTCAGGTTGTTGGTCTTGTGGTTGCCGCGCGTGGTGTCGGTCAGCGTGTACGAGGGCGCGGTGCCCAGCGTCACCTGGCCGCTGTACTGGGTGTTGCCGGTCCCGTTGTGGACGGCCTGCCACTCGTACAGCTTCTCGCCGGAGGCCGCGTCGGTGATCACGTGGAGCTCGTTCGGGGTGCCGTCGTGCTGGAGTCCGCCGACGACCGTCTCGTACGCGAGCTGCGGGGAGCCGCCGCCCAGCCAGACGACCTTGCGCGGTGCCTTCTCCGCCTTCGTCGCCTTCGAGCCCTCGGTCTTCGCCGCTCCGAGCGCCTGCTTCTCGGCGGCGGCCGGGGCCACGTCGGCGTTGAGGCCGACGGACTTCAGCTGCGCGGTGGTCGCCTTCGACGCCTTGGTGACGCTGAGGGTCTTCCCGGCCGTGGTCTCCTGGACCACCAGGTCGCCGCCGAGGACGGGAAGCCCGTCGAGGGTGCGCTCGTAGCGGGTGTGCGTGGTGCCGTCCCGGTCCTGGGCGACATCACGGACGACGAGCTTCTCCGTGGCACCGAGCCCGAGCTCCTTGGCGGTGGCCGCCTTGGTGGCGTTGGCCTCGCTGAGGAGTTCGGCGCGCTGGGCGGGGGAGAGCTTGGCGGGGAGCGAACCCGGGTCCGCCTGGGTGCCGGCGGTGACCCCGCCGGCCGGGGCGGCCGAGGTCGGGGTGGCGGTGGCGGCGCCGGACTGCAGTCCGACGGCGATCATGGCTGCTGCGGCTATCAGAGCGCCGGTCGCGGTGGCGCGACGGCTGGGCGTGGATCTCACGCGGACTCCTTCTGCGAGGGGGGTTACCGGCGGCGCTGGATGAGCCGTCCGGGACGGTGCAGGCGGTGCGCAGAACGGGGTGAAGAGTGTCAGCAGATCCGTACGCCTGTCAGGAGCGCGTCAATAACTTGGCCGGAATTCGTTCGTTGCTGAAAAGGTCATGTTCGTTAAGCGGACGTTTCGCCGATCATTACCGGGGTGTTGCCGGGGTGTGCGAAGGCCCGTATTCACAGGGTGGGCACAGGTTCGGTGTCGAGGGGGCACATTCGAACGGCGGGTGCGGAAGCGGTTACAGCCCACCTGGTGAGACGGGGACGGGGTCTGGCCAGATCCCGCCAGCGGAACCGCGTCGTCCGTGAGTCGGGGCCGGGCGGGCCCGGTGGGTGAAGCCCCGTCAGGCCGGCGGGTCCGCCGGATAGACCGCGTCCAGGAGTCCCCGTACGAACCGGTCCGGGTCGTCCAGCCCCGCCGCCGCCAGGGTGCCGGGCCCGTCCGCCAGCAGGTGCGGGATCGCCGCGTGCAGCGCGAGGGTGACGGTGGCCGCCCGCTGCGGAGTGACGGGGAGTCCGGCGGAGCGCTGGGCCGCCTCGAAGCCCGCGAAGTCGCCGCTCGCCATCGGGTCGAGGAGGGCTGAGAGCCAGGGGCGCCGGGCCGCCTCCGCCTGGAGCTCCAGATAGGCGAGCAGCCTGGGGCGGCCGGGTCCGGCGACGTTCTCCAGGAGGGTGCGGAACAGGGCGGTCAGCCCCTCGCGGTCGGCCGGTCCCGGCCCGGCGGCGAGCTGGGCGGTGAGGTCGAGGTACTGCTCCAGGCACCGCTCGGCCACCGCCCGCAGGACCGCGTCCCGGGTCGGGAAGTAGTTCTTGGTGGTCCCGTCCGGCACCTCGGCCGCGCGGTCCACCGCCCGGTGGGTGAGGCCGCGCCCGCCCTCCTCGGCCAGTACGGCGATGGCCGCGTCGCGCAGCCGGTCGCGCCGGTCAGGATTCACGCGCGCCCCCTCCGTCCCGTACCGCTGCGGTCCACCCTCTTCCTTGCCGATGCTACCCCAGGCGTGGTACCACGGATGTGGTGGTTATTCGCACCGGCCGGACGAGCTTCGGGAGTGCGGCATGGCAGCGCGTGAGGGAACAGGGGCAGGGCCCGGGACGGCAACCGTCGTCGGGGCGGGCATCGGGGGCCTGGCGACCGCGATCGGGCTGCGCCGGGCGGGCTGGGCGGTGACCGTGCTGGAGCGCCGCACCGAACTGGAGCGGTACGGCGCCGCCTTCGGTATCCACCCCACCGCGCAGTCGGCGCTCGACCGGCTCGGCGTCGGGGAGGCCCTGCGCGACCACGCGGTGCCCTACCGCGCCGCCCGCATCCGCACCCCGGACGGCCGCACGCTGGCCCGCCTCCCGCTGGAGCGCATCGAGAAGAAGGCGGGCCGCCCCGAACTCCTCATCTCCCGGCCCTACTTGGTCGACGCCCTGCTCGCGGGCCTGGACGCCTTCGGGGACGTACAGATCAAGCTCGGGGAGACCGTCACCGAGGTGAGCGCCCTGACGGCCGCGCAGGACCTGGTGGTCGGCGCCGACGGCATCCGCAGCGCCGTACGCACCGCCCGCTTCGGCGACCGCAGCGGCCCGCGCCCGGTCGGCACCGTCGCCTGGATCGGCATCGCCGACTTCGAGAGCCCCGTCCACGGCGAGACCTGGGGCAGCGGCCGCTTCTTCGGGCTGACCCCGGTGGAGCCGGGCCGCACCAACTGGTACGCCACCGTCCCCGCCGCGACCACCGCCGACGAGTTGCGCGCCTCCTTCGCCGGCTGGCACGACCCGGTCCCGCGCATCCTGGACGCCACCGACCCGGACACCTGGATCCGCTACGAGATGCGCCACCTGTACCCGGCGCTGCCCACCTTCGTCTCCGCCGACCCCCCGGCGAACCCCGTCGCACTGGTCGGCGACGCGGCCCACGCCATGACCCCCAACCTCGGCCAGGGGGCCTGCACCGCGATCCTGGACGCGGACGCCCTGACCCGGGCGGTCACCGCCGCACCCCCGGGCCCCGCCGGCCTCAACACCGCGCTGCGCGCCTACGACTCCGAACGCCGCCGCAGCGCCCAGCGGACCGCCTTCGCCTCCCGGACCCTGCACCGCTTCATGTCCACGGAACGGACCCGGCTGCGGAACGGGGCGGTACGGCTGCTGCCGGGGTGAGGACGGGGTGAGGGTGTGCCACCGCCCGGCCCGGACGGTGGCACACCCCACGCCCTCTCCGTCGCCGCCGCCGCCTCCGTCAGACCAGGCTGTCCTTCCACGTCCGGTGCAGCCCCGCGAACCGCCCCGTACCGCCGATCAGTTCGGCAGGCGAGCCGTCCTCCACGATCCGGCCGCCCTCCATCACCAGCACCCGGTCCGCGATCTCCACGGTGGACAGCCGGTGGGCGATCACCACAGCGGTGCGGCCGTGCAGCACCGTGTCCATGGCGCGCTGCACCGCCCGCTCGCCGGGGATGTCCAGGGAGCTGGTCGCCTCGTCCAGGATCAGCACCGCCGGGTCCGCCAGCAGGGCGCGGGCGAAGGCGACCAGCTGGCGCTGGCCCGCGGAGATCCGGCCGCCCCGCTTGCGTACGTCCGTGTCGTACCCCTCGGGCAGCGCGGCGATGAAGTCGTGCGCGCCGATCGCCTTCGCCGCCCGCTCGATCTCGTCGGGGGTGGCGTCGGGGCGGCCGATCGCGATGTTCTCCGCGACCGTCCCGGAGAACAGGAACGCCTCCTGGGTCACCATCACCACGCCCTTGCGCAGCTCGGCCGTGGAGAGGTCCCGCAGGTCCACGCCGTCCAGCAGGACCCGGCCGTCGGTCGGGTCGTAGAAGCGGGCCAGCAGCTTGGCCAGGGTCGACTTGCCCGCGCCCGTCGAGCCGACGACCGCCACCGTCCCGCCCGCCGGGATGCGCAGGTCGAAGGAGGGCAGCACCTCGCCGCCCGTACGGTAGGCGAACCGCACCCCGTCGAAGACGACCTCCCGGCCCGGGTGGCCGCCGGAGCGGGCGGGCAGCTCCTTCGGGTCCGCCGCCACCGGGACCGTCGGGGCCTGGGCCAGCAGGCCCGCGATCTTCTCCAGCGAGGCCGCCGCCGACTGGTAGGAGTTGAGGAACATCCCGAGCCGGTCGATCGGGTCGTAGAGCCTGCGCAGATAGAGCACCGCCGCGGCCAGCACCCCGAGCGCCAGCGTCCCGTCGGCCACCCGGTAGGCGCCCCACAGGACCATCCCGGCCACCGCCGTGTTGGCGACCAGGCGGGAGCCGATGACATAGCGGGCCATCTCCAGGAGCGCGTCACCGTTGCGCCGCTCGTGCACATGGTTGAGCGAGCCGAACGCGGCGTCGTTGGACCGCTCCCGGCGGAACGCCTGGACCGGCCGGATGCCGTTCATGGTCTCCGCGAACTTGACGATCACCGACGCGATCGCCGTCGACCGCGCCCCGTACACGACGGCCGCCCGCCGCCGGTAGAGCCGTACCAGCAGATACAGCGGTACGAAGGAGAGCGTCGCGATCGCCCCGATGCCGAAGTCCAGCCAGAGCAGGACCAGCGAGATCGACACGAACGAGAGGACCACGTTGATCAGTTCCTGGAGCCCCTCGCTCAGCAGCTCCTGCAACGACTCGACGTCCGTGGTGGAGCGGGAGATCAGCCGCCCCGAGGTGTAGCGCTCGTGGAAGTCCACGCTGAGCGCCTGGGCGTGCCGGAAGATGCGGCCGCGCAGGTCCAGCAGCGCGTCCTGGTTGATCCGCGCGGAGCCCCGGATGAACGCGTACTGGAGCATCCCCGCGCCCAGGGAACAGAGCGCGTAGCCGATGGCGACCGCGATCAGGGGCCCGTAGTCGTGGTCCCGGAACGCCGGGACCCCGCTGTCGATCGCGTACGCCACCAGCAGCGGCCCCGCCTGCACCGCCGCCTGCTGGACCACCAGCAGCAGTGCGGCCACCGCCACCCGGCCGCGCATCGGCCTGAGCAGGGAGAGGAGGAGCGCCCCGGTCGCGCCGCGCGGTGCGGGCAGGTCGTCCTGGTCGAAGGGGTCGCCGGCCACCTCCGGTGCGGGTGCGACCTTGCCGGGCTCCGGCCCGTCGTCGTCACCGGAAGCGGTGCGCGCGGCGTCGTCGGTGGTCGTGGTCATCGGGTGCCCTCCTCGACGGGTACCTGCTGGGCGGGGGCGGGGGCCTCGGTGGTCAGCGGGTCAGGGCCGCCGCCCGGCTCGGCCCCCGACATCAGCCACGCGTACTCCGTGTTCGACCGCAGCAGCTCCTGATGCGTGCCCACCGCCGTGATCCGGCCCTCCGACAGCAGCGCCACCCGGTCCGCGAGCATCACGGTCGAGGGGCGGTGTGCCACCACCACCGCCGTGGTCTCCTCCAGCACCTGCCGCAGCGCCGCCTCCACCAGCGTCTCCGTGTGCACGTCGAGCGCCGAGAGCGGGTCGTCCAGCACCAGGAAGCGCGGTCCGCCCACCACCGCACGGGCCAGGGCCAGGCGTTGGCGCTGGCCGCCGGAGAGGCTCAGCCCCTGCTCCCCGACCTCCGTGTCCAGGCCCTGCGGCAGCCGGTGCACGAAGTCGGCCTGTGCCACCGCGAGCGCCCGCCGCACCTGCTCCTCGTCCGCGTCCTCGGCGCCCATCCGCACGTTCTCGCCGACCGTCGCCGAGAACAGCGTCGGCTCCTCGAACGCCACCGACACCAGCTCTCGCAGCCGCGAACGCTCCATCGTGGCGATGTCCTCGCCGTCCAGCGTGATCCGCCCGCCGGTCACCTCGTGCAGGCGGGGGACCAGCGCGGTGAGCGTCGTCTTGCCGGAGCCCGTACCGCCCACCAGGGCCATCGTCTCGCCGGGCCGCACATGCAGGTCGATCCGGGCCAGGACGGGCGGGGAGCCCGGCTCCGCGTCCGGGTAGCGGAACTCCACACCCTCGAACACCATCCCGGCGGGCGCGTCCGGCGCGTCCTCACGGGCGGCGGCCACCCCGTGCTCCTCCGCCACGTCCATCACCTCGAAGAACCGGTCGGTCGCGGTCGCCGACTCCTGGCTCATCGCCAGCAGGAACCCGATCGACTCCACCGGCCACCGCAGCGCGAGAGCCGTCGAGAGGAAGGCGACCAGGGTGCCCGCCGACAGCGAGCCGTCCGCCACCTGGATCGTGCCGAGGATCAGCGCCGCCCCGATCGCCAGCTCCGGGATGGCGGTGATGAGCGCCCAGATCCCGGCGAGCAGCCGGGCCTTGCCCAGCTCCGTGGCGCGCAGCCGCTGCGAGAGCGCCCGGAAGGCCAGCGCCTGGCTGCGGTGGCGGCCGAAGCCCTTGACGATCCGGATGCCGAGCACGCTCTCCTCGACGACCGTGGTCAGATCACCGACCTGGTCCTGGGCCTTCCGGGCCACCAGCGAGTACTTCGTCTCGAACACCGAGCACAGGACGATCAGCGGCACCGCGGGCGCCAGCAGCACCAGTCCGAGCGACCAGTCCTGGGCGAACAGGATGACGAAACCGACCAGGATCGTCGCCGCGTTGACGACCAGGAAGGTCAGCGGGAACGCCAGGAACATCCGCAGCAGCATCAGGTCCGTCGTACCGCGCGACAGCAGCTGGCCCGAGGGCCAGCGGTCGTGGAAGGCCACCGGCAGCCGTTGCAGATGGCGGTAGAGGTCCGCCCGCATCGACGCCTCGACCCCGGCCAGCGGCCGCGCCACCAGCCACCGCCGGAAACCGAACAGCACGGCCTCCGCGATGCCGAGCAGCAGCAGATACAGCGCGCCCAGCCAGACGCCGCCCGGGTCCCGGTCGGCGACGGGCCCGTCCACCATCCACTTCAGGATCAGCGGGATCACGAGCGACAGACAGGACGCCAGGATCGCCACGAAGGCGGCGGTGAACAGGCGGAGCCGTACCGGGCGGACATAGGGCCACAGACGCAGGAGGGAGCGCACGGCGGACCGGTCCGTGCGCTCTGCAGGCTTTTCGGGCATCAGGGCCGACTGTACGTTTCACCACTGACATCGGTCCTCCCAATTTCCGGCCGGGACCGGACCGGGCCCAGCCGCGGGCCCCGGTCGTACCCCCGGGTCAACCGATCGGCCGATGGGACGTCGGGCGTGATGACGGATACCGCCCGCCCCCGCCCGCCGGAACCCTGGTGGGCATGGCAATCATCGAAGTCGACGCGGTGCGCAAGACCTACGCGGGCCGCCATGTGGTCGACGGCGTCTCCTTCTCCGTCGACGAGGGCGAGATCTTCGGCATCCTCGGACCCAACGGGGCCGGCAAGACCACCACCGTCGAATGCGTGGAGGGCCTGCGCATCCCCGACGCGGGCACCGTCAAGGTCGCCGGGCTCGACCCCGTCGCCGACCACGACCGGGTGACGCGGCTGCTCGGCGCCCAGCTCCAGGAGAGCGAGCTCCAGGCCAAACTGACCGTACGGGAGGCGCTGGAGCTGTACAGCGCGTTCTACCCGGCCCCCGTCGACTGGCGCCCGCTCGCCGCCCGGCTCGGCCTCGACGAGAAGCTCACCACGGGCTTCGCCAAGCTCTCCGGGGGCCAGAAGCAGCGCCTGTTCATCGCGCTCGCCCTGATCGGCGACCCGAAGGTCGTCGTCCTCGACGAGCTGACCACCGGCCTGGACCCGCGCGCCCGCCGCGACACCTGGAAGCTCATCGAGGAGATCCGCGACGGCGGGGTGACCGTCCTGCTCGTCACCCACTTCATGGAGGAGGCCCAGCGCCTCTGCGACCGGATCGCCGTCATCGACCGGGGCAAGGTCGTCGCCCTGGACACCCCGGCCGGACTGATCCGGCGGGCCACCGGCTCCACCGTCATCTCCTTCGTGCCCTCCCGGACACTGACCGGCCCCGACCTCACCCGCCTCACCGCGCTTCCCGGCGTCGCGTCCGTGACCCCGCCCGACCGCGAGGGGACGCTCACGCTGCACGGCACCGACGACACGGTCACCCCGTTCGTCGCCCTGCTCGCCGAACTCGGCGTCACCGCCCGGCGGCTGCGCATCACCGAGACCAGCCTCGACGAAGCCTTCCTCGACCTCACCGGACAGGACGCCTGACATGCAGACCGGGACCACCACCGCACCGGCCACCACCCCGGGGCCCCGCCCAGCCCGGCGACGCTCTCCCGCGGCCGCCGTCCTGATCGCCGAGACCCGGCTCTTCCTCCGCGAACCGGGCAGTCTGTTCTGGGTCTTCGCCTTCCCCTCCGTCCTCCTGGTGATCCTCGGCTTCGTGCCCGCCTTCAAGGAGGCGCAGGACGACCTCGGCGGACGGCGCGTCATCGACCTGTACGTCCCCATCTCGATCCTGCTCGCCATGATCACGGCGGGGGTCCAGGCGATGCCGCCGGTCCTCACCGCCTACCGCGAGCGCGGCATCCTGCGCCGGATGTCCGCCACCCCGGTGCGGCCGTCCGCCCTGCTCGCCGCCCAGATCCTGCTGCACGGCGCGGCCTGCCTCGGCTCCGCGCTCCTCGTCACCGTCGTCGGCCGGACCGCCTACGGGGTCCCGCTGCCCGGACACCTCCCCGGCTATCTGCTTGCGCTGCTGCTCTCCGTCGCCGCCGCGCTGACCCTGGGCGCCACGATCTGCGCGCTGTCCCGGACGGCGAAGGCGGCCACCGCGGTCGGCTCGGTCGCCTACCTGGTGATGATGTTCACCGCCGGGGTCTGGCTGCCCGTCCAGGCGATGCCCGACATCCTGCGCCGCATCGTGGAGATCACCCCGTTCGGGGCCGCCTCCCAGGCTCTGGAGCAGGCCGCGTCCGGGAGCCGGCCGGACTTGATCCACCTCGGGATCCTCACCCTGTGGACCGTCGTCACGGGCATCGCCGCGAGCCGTATGTTCCGGTGGCAGTGAGTGTGGGCGGAGCGGAGGCGGCCGTGGTGGACAGGGTGCGGCCGGGGGAGACTGCCCGCATGACGTCCTCGCCCCGCCGCACCCCCTACGTGCCGGGACCGGCGACCCCCGTCACGGCCGAGCAGCGCTGGGAGCAGTTCCACCGGTACGGGCCCTACGCCGTCCTCACCCTCGCCACCCTCGTCGGGGCCGTCGCCGCCGACCTGATCATGACCCGCACCGAGATGTACGCGGCCGGGGCCCTGACCCTCGCGGCGTACGGGCTCCAGGTCTGGTGGGGCCGGGCCCGCCCGCGTACCGCTCCGGGAGCCCCGGCCGGGGTGGCCTACTACACCGCGAGGACCGCCCTCGCCTTCGCCCTGTCCTGGCTCAACCCGTTCTTCGCGATCTACGCGGCGCTCAGCTACTTCGACGTCGAACCCCTGCTGCCCAAGCGCTTCGTCCGCGCCGGGCTGCTCACCACCGCCGTCACCCTGGCCGGTTCGCAGAGCGGCGGCCTGCCGCCCCCCTCCCTGATGAACTGGGTCGCCTTCGCCGTGCTGTACGTCGTCAACGTCACCCTCGCCCTCTTCTTCTGGCAGGTCGGCCTGCGGGAGGAGGAGAAGGCCCGCGTCCAGGCCGCGACCATCGCCGAGCTGGAGCGCACCAACCTCCGGCTGGAAGCGGCCATGGCGGAGAACGCGGCCCTGCACGCCCAGCTCCTCGTCCAGGCCCGTGAGGCCGGTGTCGACGACGAGCGGCGCCGGCTCGCCGCCGAGATCCACGACACCCTCGCCCAGGGCCTCACCGGGATCATCGCCCAGCTCCAGGTCGTCACCTCCGTCACGGACCGCGATCCGCAGACCGCCCGCGTCCACCTGGAGAGGGCCGCCGCGCTCGCCCGCCACAGCCTCGGCGAGGCCCGCCGCTCCGTCCACAACCTGGCCCCCGTCGCCCTGGAGCACGACGAGCTGACCGGCGCCCTGGAGAAGACGGTCGCCACCTGGGCCGAACAGCACCGCGTACGGGCCGACTTCACCGTCACCGGCACCGCCGAACCCGTCCACGACGAGGTCGCCGCCACCCTCCTGCGCATCGCGGGCGAGGCCCTGGCCAACGCGGGGCGGCACGCCGGGGCCTCGACGACGAACTGACCCTGGATGTACGGGACGACGGCCGCGGCTTCGACCCCGCGGCGGCCACCCCGGCCGGCCGCACCGGCGGATTCGGCCTCGGTGGCATGCGGGCCCGCGCGGAACGCATCGCGGGCACGGTCGAGGTGGAGTCGGAACCGGGCGGCGGCACGGCGGTCTCGGCCCGGGTCCCCCTGGTCAGGCAGGCGTGACCGGCCGTACGGTGGCCCTTGCCATGACCGAGAACCCCGCCCGCACCATCACCCTGGTCCTCGCCGACGACCACCCCGTCGTCCGGGACGGGCTGCGCGGCATGTTCACCGCCGAACCCGGCTTCGAGGTCCTCGGCGAGGCGGCCGACGGTGTCGACGCCCTCGCCATCACCGAACGCCTGGACCCCGACGTCGTCCTGATGGACCTGCGGATGCCCGGCGGCGGGGGAGTGGCCGCCATCGCCGAGCTGACCCGGCGCGGGGCCCGTTCCCAGGTCCTGGTGCTGACCACGTACGACACCGACTCCGACACCCTCCCCGCGATCGAGGCGGGCGCCACCGGCTATCTGCTCAAGGACGCCCCGCGCGAGGAACTGTTCGCCGCCGTCCGGGCCGCCGCCGACGGGCGCAGCGTCCTGTCGCCCGCCGTCGCCTCCCGGCTGATGACCCGGGTCCGCGCCCCCGCCGCCCCCGCCGACGCGTCGCTCTCGGCCCGGGAGCGCGAGGTGCTGGTGCTGGTGGCGCGGGGGACCACCAACCGGGAGATCGCCGCCGAACTCTTCATCAGCGAGGCAACCGTGAAGACCCACCTCACCCACATCTTCGCCAAGCTCGGCGCCAAGGACCGGGCCGCGGCCGTCGCCGTCGGCTACGACCGGGGCATCCTCGGCTGATTCCCCCTTCCTGTTACGCCGTCACCCGCAGGAGCAGCACCGAGCGGGCCGGGACCGTCATCGCCCTACCGCCTTCGAGGACCGTGCCGGGCGGTTCGGCCTGGTCCTCCCGGGAGGTGTCCAGGACCAGTTCGTACGCCGCCGCCCACGGGGCTCCCGGCAGCTCGAAGGCGACCGGTTCCGCCCCCGCGTGCAGCACCGCCAGGAAGCTGTCGTCGGTGACCGGCTCGCCCCGCGCGTCCCGCCCCGGGATGTCCCGCCCGGAGAGGTAGAGGCCGAGCGTGGCGGCGGGCGCGTACCAGTCGCCCTCCGTCATCTCCCGGCCGTCCCTGGTGAACCACGCCAGGTCCCGCAGCCCGTCCGGCGCCTGGGCCCGGCCGGAGAAGAACGCGCGGCGGCGCAGCACCGGATGGGTGTGGCGCAGCTTCAGCACCCGGGCCGTCAGTTCGGTCAGTCCCCGCCACTCGGGCTGCTCCAGCAGTGACCAGTCCAGCCAGCCGATCTCGTTGTCCTGGCAGTAGGCGTTGTTGTTGCCGCCTTGCGTACGGCCCATCTCGTCGCCCGCCACCAGCATCGGCACCCCGGTGGAGAGCAGCAGGGTGGTCAGCAGGTTGCGGAGCTGGCGGCGGCGCAGCGCGTTGATCTCCGGGTCGCTGGTCTCGCCCTCGGCCCCGCAGTTCCACGCCCGGTTGTCGCTCGTCCCGTCCCGGTTGCCCTCGCCGTTGGCCTCGTTGTGCTTCTGCTCGTAGCTGACCAGGTCGCGCAGGGTGAAGCCGTCGTGGGCGGTGACGAAGTTGACCGAGGCGTACGGGCGCCGGCCGCCCCAGGCGTACAGGTCGCTGGAGCCGGTCAGCCGGTAGCCGAGATCCCGTACGTCGGGGAGCGCGCCGCGCCAGAAGTCGCGCACGGCGTCGCGGTAGCGGTCATTCCACTCGGTCCACAGGGGCGGGAAGGCACCCACCTGGTATCCGCCGTTGCCGACGTCCCACGGCTCGGCGATCAGCTTGACCCGGCGCAGCACCGGGTCCTGGGCGATCACCGCGAGGAACGGGGAGAGCATGTCGACGTCGTGCATCGAGCGGGCGAGCGCCGCCGCCAGGTCGAAGCGGAAGCCGTCGACGCCCATCTCGGTGACCCAGTAGCGCAGCGAGTCGGTGATGAGCCGCAGCACCTGGGGCTGGACCACGTGCAGGGTGTTGCCGCAGCCGGTGTAGTCGGCGTAGCGGCGGGGGTCGTTCTGGAGGCGGTAGTAGCCGCGGTTGTCGATGCCGCGCAGGGAGAGCATCGGGCCGAGCTCACCGGCCTCGGCGGTGTGGTTGTAGACGACGTCGAGGATGACCTCGATCCCGGCGCTGTGCAGGGCGTGCACCATCCGCTTGAACTCGCCGACCTGCCCGCCCGCCGAGCCGGAGGCGGAGTAGCCGGCGTGCGGGGCGAAGTAGCCGATGGAGTTGTAGCCCCAGTAGTTGTGCAGCCCGCGCCGCAGCAGATGGTCCTCGTGGGCGAACTGGTGGACCGGCAGCAGCTCCACCGCCGTCACCCCCAGCCGCGTCAGGTGGTCGATCGCGGCCGGGTGCGCGAGACCGGCGTACGTGCCGCGCAGCTCGGGCGGGATGTCCGGGTGGAGCTTGGTGAAGCCGCGTACGTGGAGTTCGTAGATGACGGAGTCGGCCCACGGGGTCTTGGGCCGGCGGTCCTCCACCCAGTCGTCGTCATCGTGGACGACCACGCCCTTGGGCACGTGGGGCGCGGAGTCCCGGTCGTCGCGCACGGTGTCGGCGACATGCTGCTGCGGCCAGTCCCGGACGTGCCCGTAGACCTCGGGCGGCAGGGTGAAGTCGCCGTCGACCGCACGGGCGTACGGGTCGAGCAGCAGCTTGGCCGCGTTCCAGCGGGCCCCCGTCCACGGGTCCCAGCGGCCGTGCACCCGGTAGCCGTAGCGCCGGCCCGCCCGGACGCCCGGCAGGAAGCCGTGCCAGATCTCGTGGGTCAGCTCGGTCAGCGGGCAGCGGGTCTCGGTGCCGTGCTCGTCGAAGAGGCACAGCTCGACCGCCTCGGCCCCACCGGCCCAGAGCGCGAAGTTGGTGCCCGCCACCCCGTCCGGTCCGACCCGGAAGCGGGCCCCGAGCGGCATCGGCGCCCCGGGCCACACGACGGGGGCCCGGGGCTCGGCGCGCAGGGCTTCCGTGACCTCCACGCGCAGGCCGTTCGAGTCCTCCGTGCGTACGGTGCCGGGTTCGGGGACGCCCGGTGGTTCCCCGGGCCTCACCGCCCTCCCGGCCGGTTCCTGTACTGCCTCCTGCTCGGCTGCGCTCGACACCGTGTCGCCTCCCGCGGCTCATGAGGACGGGCACCGGAAAGGGGGCGCGCGACGTCCCGGCCGCGGCCCTCTCCTGGTAGTCCTTCCCTCTGTTCTGCCCACCGCGGGCCCCGCACTCACGTTTCCCCCGACCGGCCCTGGTCGTTGGGGGAAACGTGAACCACGTAGCGAAGAGCGCACGGGCGGGCTCGGCCGCCGTGCTGACATGGGCAGGACTGCTCACCGTGCTGGTCCTGCTGACCGGATGCACCGATACGAGAGAGGCCCTGCTCAACGGCAAACCGGGCTCTCCCCAGGATGCGATCAGCATCTTTCCCGAGGACGGGGCGAAGGAGGTCGACGCCGAGACCCGGATCCGGGTGAAGATCCCCGACGGCCGGCTGGAGAGCGTCAAGGTGATGCGGATCGAGGACGCCCAGCAGCAGACCGTGGCCGGGCGCATCGCCGCGGACGGCCTCTCCTGGAACCCGGAGCCCGGCGTGGCCCGGCTCGCCCTGGCGGCGAAGTACAGCATCGACGCGGTGGCGGTGGACGCGGCCGGACAGCGCTCGGCCCGCCGTGCCACGTTCACCACGCTCGTCCCCGAGCACCGCTTCATCGGCTACTTCAAACCGGAGAACCGGTCCACCGTGGGGACGGGCATGATCGTCTCCTTCTCCTTCAACCGCCCCATCGCCGACCGCGCGGCGGTGCAGAAGGCCATCCGGGTGACGTCCGATCCGGCGGTGGAGGTCGTCGGCCACTGGTTCGGCAAGGACCGGCTCGACTTCCGCCCGCAGAAGTACTGGAAGCCGGGCACGGAGGTCACCGTGGACATCGGCCTGCGGGACGTGGAGGGCGCCCCCGAGGTCTACGGCAGCCAGGACAAGAAGGTCACCTTCACCGTCGGCCGCTCCCAGGTCTCCCTGGTCGACGCGGAGGCCAAGACGATGGAGGTGCGCCGCGACGGGGAGCTGGTCAGCACGGTCCCGATCACCGCGGGGGCCCCGAAGACGACCACGTACAACGGGAAGATGGTCGTCACCGAGCTGCACGAGGTGACCCGGATGAACGGCGCCACCGTCGGCTTCACGGACAAGAAGGGCAAGGGCGAGTACGACATCAAGGACGTCCCGCACGCCATCCGGCTCACCACCTCCGGCACCTTCCTGCACGGCAACTACTGGGCCGACGAAGAGGTCTTCGGCGAGGAGAACGTCAGCCACGGCTGCATCGGGCTGCGCGACGCGAAGGGCGGCAGCGCCACCACGCCGGGCGGCTGGTTCTTCGACCGGACCCTGATCGGGGACGTGGTGGAGGTCGTCAACTCGAAGGACAGGAAGGTCGCGCCGGACAACGGGCTCAGCGGCTGGAACATGGGCTGGAAGAAGTGGAAGGCGGGCTCCGCCCTGCGCTGACGACGCCTGCCCCGGGCGCCCCCGCCCCGGGGGCGCCCGGCACCCCTCCCCACCTGCACGGCTCTCCCCGCCACTTGGGACGGAACGGTGACATTCCGGAGGGGATCCACCCCGCCCACGGTGTGATTATCTTGCGGTGGAGCGCGTATGAGCAGCGCGCGGGGGATGCGGGCCATGGCGATGCCAGGCCCAGCGAGGGGAGACACCACAGTGAACGTGCAGCCGATATCGGGGGCATCGGCCGGGGGCAGGAAGCGGCGCGGCGGATCGGGGCCTCGGGCCCTGGCCCTGGGCGCCATGCTGTTGCTGGTGACGGCGTGCGGCGGGGACGCGGAAGCGGGAAGCAAGGGCGGCGGCAAGAGCGGCTCGAAGGCGGAGGACACCACGGCCTCGCAGGCGGTGGTGACCATCGCGCCGGAGGACGGCGCGGAGTCCGTGGCGACCAGCGGCGCGCTGAAGATCACCGCCGCGCAGGGCAAGCTGACCACGGTCAAGGTCGCCGATCCCAAGGGCAACGCGGTCGCGGGCGAGATCGCGGCGGACGGCGCGAGCTGGGTGCCGGAGCGGCACCTCGCCGCCGCCACCAAGTACGCGGTGCACGCGGTCGCCAAGGACGCGAAGGGCCGTGAGTCGGCCAAGGACACCACCTTCACCACGCTGGTGCCGGAGAACACCTTCATCGGGCACTACACGCCGGAGGACGGCTCCACCGTCGGGGTCGGCATGCCGGTCTCGATCAACTTCACCCGGGGCATCACCGAGCCGGCCGCGGTGGAGAAGGCCATCAAGGTCACCGCCGAGCCGGCCGTCGAGATCGAGGGCCACTGGTTCGGCAACGACCGCCTCGACTTCCGCCCGGAGAAGTACTGGGCACCGGGCACCAAGGTGACCGTGGAGCTCCACCTGGACGGCGTGGAGGGACGGCCCGGGGTCTACGGCAAGCAGGCCAGGAAGGTGCAGTTCACCATCGGCCGCAGCCAGGTCTCCACCGTCGACGCGAGCTCGAAGCGGATGAAGGTCGTCCGCGACGGCAAGCAGATCAAGGACATCCCGATCTCCGCGGGCGCCCCGGCGACCACCACGTACAACGGTCAGATGGTCATCAGCGAGAAGCTCAAGGTGACCCGGATGAACGGCGACACCGTCGGCTTCGGCGGCGAGTACGACATCAAGGACGTGCCGCACGCCATGCGGCTCTCCACCTCGGGCACCTTCCTGCACGGCAACTACTGGGGCGCGTCCTCCATCTTCGGCAACACCAACACCAGCCACGGCTGTGTCGGTCTGCGCGATGTGCGGGGCGGCTACGACAACCAGACCCCGGCGGCCTGGTTCTACAACAAGTCGATCATCGGTGACGTGGTCATCGTGAAGAACTCCAAGGACAAGCAGATCGCGCCCGACAACGGGCTCAACGGCTGGAACATGGACTGGGAGGAGTGGAAGAAGTAGGACTTCCTCCGCGACTTCCCGTACGACCCCGGCGGGCCCGGTGCTGTGACCAACGGCACCGGGCCCGCCCGCGTTAGCACTGGTTAACCTGCCTGCATGACTGTGACCCTCGAAGTACGCGACAACGTCGGGACCATCCGGCTGGACCGGCCACCGATGAACGCCCTGGACGTGGCGGTCCAGGACCGGCTGCGGGAGCTCGCCGAGGAGGCCACCCGCCGCGAGGACGTGCGCGCGGTGATCCTCTACGGCGGCGAGAAGGTGTTCGCGGCCGGTGCGGACATCAAGGAGATGCAAGCGATGGACCACACGGCGATGGTCGTGCGGTCCAAGGCGCTCCAGGACTCCTTCACCGCCGTCGCCCGCATCCCCAAGCCCGTCGTCGCCGCCGTCACCGGCTACGCGCTCGGCGGCGGCTGCGAACTGGCCCTCTGCGCCGACTTCCGCATCGCCGCGGACAACGCCAAGCTCGGCCAGCCGGAGATCCTGCTGGGGCTGATCCCGGGCGCCGGCGGCACCCAGCGCCTCGCCCGGCTGATCGGCCCGTCCCGGGCCAAGGACCTCATCTTCACCGGCCGCATGGTCAAGGCGGAGGAGGCCCTGACGCTCGGCCTGGTGGACCGGGTGGTGCCCGCCGCCGAGGTCTACGAGCAGGCGCACGCCTGGGCCGCCAAGCTGGCGAAGGGGCCCGCGCTGGCGCTGCGCGCGGCCAAGGAGTCGGTGGACGCCGGACTGGAGACGGACATCGACACCGGGCTCACCGTCGAGCGGAACTGGTTCGCCGGGCTGTTCGCCACCGAGGACCGCGAGCGGGGGATGCGCAGCTTCGTGGAGGAGGGCCCCGGCAAGGCGCAGTTCCTCTGAGCGGGCGCCGGGCGGCCGCCGCGTTCCGGATGCACTTCTGACGCGGATTCATCCCTCCGGGCGGTTTATCCGGGCCTTAAGGCAACCTTAAGGCCCGGTGCCGTCCCCCTGGGGGCAATCCCGCCCGGCTGGTTCATCACCGCAGCTCACCTGGGCCACGAAAGACGCCGTTCTGCCAGCGGCATATGTCAATTGCCCTTTGTGGAATGGGGTGTTCCGGGGGGCGGATTCCCTCGGAACGGCCCCGGAGGGCGGAGTGTGCGTCCATGATGGTGGGCATGGCGGGCCTGGAGGATGTGGATCAGCCGCGACCGCGCAGCAGCGCGACTGCGGCACGCTGGACGTCGGGTATGGACGACGAACAGGCGTTCAAGGCGCTGGAGTTGTTCGGAAATCCGACCGAGGAGGAAGTCCGGCTGCCGTCGCGGCCGGAGTCCGCGGCGACCGCCCGCCGGATCACCTCCTGCGTCGTGCTCCGGCAGTGGGCCCTCTCGCCGCAGACCGCGGAGTACGCGGTGCTGCTCGTCTCCGAGCTCGTCGGCAACGCGGTACGCCACACCGGTGCCCGCGTCTTCGGGTTACGGATGGTGCGCCGCCGGGGCTGGATCCGGATCGAGGTGCGTGATCCCTCGCGCGGGCTGCCGTGTCTGATGCCGGTGCGCGAGACGGACATCAGCGGGCGGGGGCTCTTCCTCGTCGACAAGCTCTCCGACCGCTGGGGGGTGGATCTGCTGCCGCGCGGCAAGATCACCTGGTTCGAGATGCGGATCTCCGACCGCTGACACGTGAGGCCGCGGGGGCTGCGGCGGGTCTCGGGGAGCGCCTCGGGAGGCCCCGGGATGCACAGAAGCCCCCGGTCGGCCGTGGTGCGGCGCTGCGGGGGCTTCTGTGGGGGCCGTGAAATGTGGGGTGTGTTCACGGCCGCTCGTGACGACCTCGGCCCGGGTCAATGGGGGTCGTGGCTCCGACTATGGCAGACGGGCGACCCCGGTGCCAAAGAGGCATGTCGGGTGATTCTCGTGCCAATCGGGCATTTCTTGGCTGAATCGCAGGTGGGGTGGGTCACTCGCCTGGCTTTCAATGCATTCTTATGGCACCCCTCGAATGATTCATAGATCATTCCGGCAATCGGTCAATCGTCATATTTAACCCCTTCCCCCTCTACTGTGTCCCGGGTACTCCAGGGAAGGCGAGGTGGCCGGGCATGGACGGACGCAGGGCGCCGATGCGCCGCCGCGACGCGCTGGGCACCGGGGCCGGACTGCTCACGGCCGCCGCCCTCGCGACGGGCTGCACACGGGGCGACGGGGGCGGGACGACCGCGGCCGCCGGGGCGCCCGCACCCTCGCCCCCGTACGCCTCCGCCCCCGCCGAGCCCCGCCGCTTCCCCGGGCAGCCCGTCCTCATCACCCACGGTCCCCGCGACCGGCCCCGGGTCGCCCTCACCTTCGAGGGCCGGGGCGACCCGGACCTCGCCCGCGCCGCGCTCGCCCGCATCGAGGGGGCCGGGGCCCGGGTCACCGTCCTCGCCGTCGGCAGCTGGCTCGACGCGCACCCCGGCATGGCCCGCCGGATCCTCGACGGCGGCCACGAGATCGGCAACCACACCCAGAACCACCGGGACCTCGCCGCCCTGGACGAGCGCACGGCGTACGAGGAGATCACCGACTGCGCCCGGCGGCTGCGCCGGCTCACCGGCTCCATGGGCACCTGGTTCCGCCCCTCGCCCGGCCCGGCCACCACCCCGCTCGTCCAGCGCCTCGCCCGGCGGGCCGGGTACCCGCACGTCCTCTCGTACGACGTGGAGTCCCTCGACCACCTGGCGAGCGGGGTACCGGCCGTCACCCGCAAGGTGACGGGCGAGCTCCGGAACGGCTCCGTGGTGGGGCTCGGCCTCGCCCGCCCGGTCACCGTCGCCGCGCTGCCCCTGCTCCTCACCGAGATCGGCCGGCGCGGCCTGCGCGCGGTGACGGCCACGGAGCTGCTGAGCTGATGTCACGGGCGGCGCACCGTCCGGGGCTCCACTCCCCGGCCGCCGCTTCCGTCACCCGTACGGCCCGATAATCTGACCCCGACAATCGGCACCACGAAGGGGCGGAACTGTGGCGGACATCGAGTCGGCGCGGACGGCATTCCAGAAGTTCGACGCGAACGGCGACGGGCTCATCACGGCGAACGAGTACAAGAGCGCGATGGCGCAGCTGGGCGACCCGTTCGTCACCGAGACGGTGGCACAGGCGATCATCAACGCCCACGACGCCAACGGGGACGGCCTGCTCACCTTCGACGAGTTCTGGGCCTCGCGGAACAAGGCCTGAGTCGCCGCAGGACCCCCGGCCACGCTGGTCCGGCCGGGGGCCTGCGCCGTTTGCCGTGTGTTCGTCCACCGGAGAGGATCGAGCCGTGATGTTCTCCGGATCTCCCGCCGATCCGGCCGCACGGACCGCTCCGACCGGTCCCGACGCGCCGCCGGCCGCTGTGCCGTCCGACGCGGTGCCCTCCGGTGACGGCTCCGGCAGCCGCTCCCGGTTCCTTCTCCCGGCCTCCCTGGCCACCGCCGCTCTCCTGGCGCTCCTCATGGCCCTGTTCGGACCCGGGCTCGTCGCGCGCGGCACCGGGGAGCTGCGGATACCCGGCGCGGGGCTCACCACCCTGCTCCGAACCGTCCTGTTCACCGCGCTCGCCGTGCACCTCGGCGAGCTGCTCGCCCCGCAGCTCGTCCGGCCGGTCCGCGGCCGCCCCCGTACCGCCGTGCGGAGCTGGTCCGTGTACGCCGCGCTCGCCGGGGCGGCCGTCGCGGCCGGGCAGATCGTCCAGCTCGCCGCCGTCAGCGGTCTCGGGATCACCGAGACGTACGCCACCCGGGACGGCGGGCTGCTCCTCCTCATCGCCAACGGCCTGGTCCTCGCCGCCGGATGCGCCGCGAGCAAGCGTCCCGCCCTGGCCCTCGCCCCGCTCGCCGTCGTCATCGGCGCGGAGGCGATCCGTGCCCATCCGGAGGCGTACAGCCCGGAGATCGGCGCCGCGCTCACCGTCGTCCACCTGACCGCCGCGTCCCTGTGGACCGGAGGCCTGCTCTACGTCCTGCGGACCATGTGGCTCTGGCGCGGGTCACCCGTCGCCGCCCGCGCACTGCTCGGCCGGTACGCGCGCCTGGCGATCTGGCTGTACGTCGCGCTCGCCGCCACCGGGACCGCCTCCACCCTGCGGAGGCTGCCGCTGGACGTGGTGTTCACCTCCGCCTACGGCCGCACCCTGCTGGTCAAGCTGGCGCTGATGACGGTGGTGAGCGCGCTGGCGGTGGCGGCCCGGCGGCGGATGCTCCGGGACACCGACCCGGCCCTCGCCCACCGCCTGGCCCGCCGTGAACAGGCCGTGCTGGGAGCGGTCGTGGTCGTCTCGGCGATCCTCACCGTGGTCCCCGACCCGCACTGGATCTCGATGCGGCCCTAGGCCCTAATCCCGCTTCCGGTACGGCTCCCAGCCCCGCAACTCGTCGTCGCGCGGGGCCAGGACGAGGGCCGGGGCGCCCGGGCCGAAGAACTGCACCGGCCGGGACGTGTCCCAGGACGGCCACCCCGGGTCACCCGTCGTCGCGAAGTCCACCCACGCCCGGTGCATCGCGTCCGCCAGCTCCTGCGGGGCGTCCGGGCCGGTCAGGGCCATGGTGTCGGGGTGGGCGAGGGTGTCGAAGACGAACCCGAGCTCCAGCGCGTGGCAGGCGCCGAGCCGCTGTACGGGGGAGGGCCAGCCGAACTCGTAGACGTGCGTGGACGCCGGGGCACCGGCCCGCGCGTCGGCCAGCCGGTTGAGCGGGAGCCGCAGCAGCAGGTCCGTGGCGAGCGCGCCGAGGATCTCACCGGGTGTGGCGTCGGGGCGGTTGGCCCGGTAGACGCGGGCGGTGGCGTTCGGGACCTTGAACTTCAGCAGGGCCAGGCGGAGCTTCAGCCTGGTGATCCGTTCCGTCAGGCCGCCGGGGACGAACCAGAGCCGGTACTCCTCGGTGTTCGTCCCCATCAGCAGGCCGACCCCGGTGGCCGCGCCCGTGTGCAGCGCCTCGGCCGGGTCCTGGGTCAGCAACTCGCCGTCCACCACGAGCTGGAACGAGTTGCGGCCGGTCAGCGGGTTGCCGCCGCTCGTCACCTCGGTCTGCGCGGTCAGCAGCGCGTGCGGGCCCACGGCGGCCAGCGCGGCGGCGGTGGCGGGGACGCCGAGCCGCTTGGCGATCAGCTCGGTCGTCCCGCGCGCGGCGTCCGGGGTGAGGGCGGCGGGCGCCCCGCTCTGGAGCACCGCCCGCCGGAACAGGCCCGCCGAACGCTCCGTCGCCAGCAGGGCCGCGATGGAGACCGCCCCCGCCGACTCCCCGGCCACCGTCACCCGGTCCGGATCGCCGCCGAACGCCGCGATGTTGTCCCGCACCCACTCCAGGGCGGCCAGCTGGTCCAGCAGCCCCCTGTTGGCGGGCGCGTCCGGGAAGAGTCCGAAGCCCTCGACGCCCAGGCGGTAGTTGACCGAGACGAGCACCACCCCGTCCCGGGCGAACGCCGACCCGTCGTACACCGGCACCGCCGAGGAACCGTGCAGCAGCGAACCGCCGTGGATCCACACGAGGACGGGGAGCCCGTCGCCTTCGGTGGACGGCGTCCACACGTTGAGGTTGAGCCACTCCTCGCCCGGCACCTCCGGGTCCGGCAGCAGCCGGTCCAGCGGCGGGGCGTAGGGCCGCTTGGGGGCCGTAGGCCCGAACACGACCGTGTCGCGCACGCCCTCCCACGGCTCCGGCGGCTCCGGCGCGCGGAACCTCCGCGCGCCCACCGGCGCAGCCGCGTACGGGATGCCGCGGAAGACCGCGACACCCCCCTCCACCGCACCGCGCACGGTGCCCTGCACTGTCCTGGCCCGCGGGGGATTCCCCGCCCCGATGTCGGACATGGTGCGTGCCAACCCCTCTCGCGGTGCGGTGGTGGAGCCTTGCTTACTTCAGATAGACCAGTCCGTCCGTGGTGAGGGCCGGGCGGCCCTTCGTCCCGACCACCACGATCTTGACCGTGTGCTTGGCGCCGGCGGACCAGGACTTCGTCCAGATCGCGTCCCGGTACTTGGTGGCGGAGGACTTCAGATCCACCGTGGCGACCTTCGTGCCGTCGACATAGACGTACGCCTGCCCCGAAGTGGCGGCCCGCGACACCACCCAGGCGGCTGAACGGCCGGTGAACGTCCAGGTCAGGCTGGCGCCCTTGGCGGTGCTGGAGTACGACTTGCCGCCCAGGTAGCTGGCGGAGGACTTCGTCGTCCACGTCCCGGTCTTCTTGGCGGCGGACTCCTGGAGGATGATCGGGGTGCCGGAGACCGAGGCGGCGGCAGTGTTGCCCGCACGGTCGTACGCCGTCATCTTCCAGGCGGTCGCCGCGCCGGACTTCGCGGTGTGCGAGGCGCTGCCCGTCGTCGGGCCGTACGTCTTGGCGACGGGGGCGGTGAGCCGGACCTCCTTGAGGGCGGCGGAGTCGGTGGCCTTCCACGTCAGGGTGAGCGGGACGCCGCCCGTGTTCACCGTGCCGGTGCGCAGTGTGAGGGCCGGCTTGGTGGAGAAGACGGGGGCCGTCCGCTCGGCGACGACCGTGGCCGCGGCCGATGTGGTCACCTTGCCCGACTGGTGGGTGGCCCGCACCTGCACGGAGTGCTTGCCGAGCGGGAGGGTGGCCGGAGCCGTGGTGACGCTGCCCTTGACGGTGGCCACCGGCTTGCCGCCGACGAGCAGTTCGTAACTCTTGACGAAGGAGGCGGGGGTGGTCGCCTTCCAGCCGACGGTGACGGCCGACTTCGTGTAGTACGTGGAGCCGGAGGCGCTCGCTCCGGTCACCGAGGCGATGGCGAGCCCGGTGACGGATCCGCCGGCCAGGGAGCGGATGGCGGGGAGCTGGCCGTAGAGACTACCGCCGGGGCACTGGGTGTTGAACCCGTCCCGGTGTCCGGAGATCTGCTGGAAGGGGTACGCCTCGCCGGCGGCGAATTTCGTCCCGAAGAAGTTTCCGCCCGCGGCCCCGGCGGTCAGCTGGACCGTGCCCGTCGGATCGCCCTGGTACTGGCCGAGCTTCCAGGCGGCGACCCGGGCGACCGCGGTGGTCGCGGCGCTCGCGGCCGCGGTGTCCGTGTGCATGCCGATCAGGGCGATCCCGGAGGTGTCCCGGTTGAAGCCGTAGGTGTGCGCGCCCAGCACGGCCTGGTCCACACCGCCCTTGCGGCCCTCGAAGATCGTGCCGCACTTGTCGACCACGAAGTTGTAGCCGAGGTCCTTCCAGCCGTTCGACTTCACGTGGTACGTGTGCAGCCCGCGCACGATGGCCGCGGAGTCGGCGCAGGAGTATGAGTTGGTCTGCGCGGTGTGGTGGACGAAGACGGCCTTGACCTTGTCCAGGTAGTCCGGCGACTCGCTGTTGAGCGACTCGTCCGCCTGCCAGGCGACCCGCGAGACGATCGGCGGCTGCGGGACCGTGGACGGCGGGCCGGGCGGCCGCGGCGGAGTCGAGGAGGCGCTGGGCGTCGGTGAGGCGGTCGGCGTCGGGGACTCGGTGGTCACGCTCGGCGTGGGGCTCGGGGGCGTCGGTTCGGGGGACTCGGTGGTCGGGGTGGGCGAGGGGGAGGGCTCCTCGGTCGGCTCCTCCGTCGTCGGGGTGGCCGTCGGGGTCTCCTCGCCGGGCGGCGGCTCCTCGGTCGGTGTCTCCTCGACGGCGAACGCGGCCGGTTCGGCGGCGAGCGGGGTGGCGCTGCCGCCCGGGTCGACGGTGTCCAGTCGCAGCCCTTCGGGCAGCCCGGCCTTGACGCCGTCCGCGGCGCTGATCCGGACCTCGACGCCGTTCGAGGGGCCGACCCAGCGCGGTTCGGTGGTGCCCCGGACGCCGGGCCGGCCGGCCTCGGTGCGCCCGTCGATCTCGGTGTCCAGGGGCAGCCAGCCGGTCCATCTGCCGGAGGAGGCGGAGCGGGTACGGGCCTCGACCCGGCCGGTCACCTTGGCGGCGGGGTCGGTCCAGGTGACGCCGAGCAGGCTGAACCGCTCGGTGTCGCGCTGCGCGAGGGAGGCGGAGGCGCCGTCCTCGGAAGTCTTCAGCGGGGTCCGGTACACGTCCGCTTCCGCGGGAGCGGACTTGGCGTCCGCGTCACCGCCGGTGCCGGAGCCGTCCGTCACGCCCTGGAACACCAGGACGCCCGTCACGGCCGCGGTCGCGACGGCAGCCGTGGTCCATATTCTTCGCTGTGATCTCACGTGTGATTTCCCCGGGGACTGTGGTGGAAGACATAGCATTCCGACCGGTCGGTCGCTGACCGGGGGCACGACGCAGTGGTCGGCCCGGCCGGTGGGGCGGCCCGGGACATGCTTGCAGGGGACAGTCTTCCATGTGATCGCTTCCGACCGGACCTGTTCTTTCCCGATCGGTCGCGATGTGATCCGATCGGTGTCCCGGTCCCAGGGGCCTGGAACGCTTTCGCCTTCCAGTCCCCTGGCCTCTCGCGGGGAGCGACTGCTCTCAGGCGGCGAAATACCGGGACATCGAGTTCCGCGCGTCCAGCTCCACCAGATCCGGGCGGGTGTAGCGCTCGGCGCGTGCGTGATAGTCGAAGTCGCCCCGCACGAGCCCCCGGTAGTCCTGTACGCAGCGTTCCAGGGCGGACCGGGTCGAGGCGCTGATTCCCGCCGCGTCGATTTCCTCGATCAGCTCCTTTTCCGCCCGCACCACCCGCTCGGCAATACGTGCCAGCTGAATTCCGGCCTCGTCGACGGCTTCCTGGAGTGTGGAGCGGCGGTCGCGCTGGATGAGCCGCACCGCATTGTGCTCGTAGCCGAGCGCGGCCTCTTTCTCGAACGAGCAGATGTCGTTGCAGAGCCCCGAATGATCGGTCACCGCGTTCCGCAGGGCGATGTACGCGGGCAGGCTGCGGGCGGAATCCGGCAGATCGATTCCGGCGGTGATCTCATGCAGATCCAGGAACGGCTGCATGGCCACCGAGTCCCGGCGGTGCTTGACGAAGTCCACCCGGCTCGGCACCTGCCCGGCCGCCCGCTCGACCGCCTCGGCGTAGTACGTCCAGAGCCAGGCCGCCGTGTCCCGTCGGAACTGCCGGTTCCACTGGGGGGAGCGGTCGCGGCAGGTTCGCTCGCGCAGCCCGGCGAGCGCCTGCTCCATCGGCCCGTGCGGCGCGGCCCCGTCGAACACGTCCACCAGCCGGGTGATCGCCGCCTCGCACATCAGGGGGTCACGTCCGGCAGGTCCGTCATCGAACTCGTCGTCCACCAGGAAGGCCCAGAAAAGCCATTGGCAGAAGAGGTCCAGATGGTGCTGCGACGCTTTCGGGAAGATGAGGGAAATCCAGAGTTCGGGCCGGGTGCGGATCATCTTCCTGCGGGCCGGAACGGAGAGAATGAGGCCCTCCGCTTCCGCCCATTCCCAGGCGGCTTCCCTGGTCTTCTCCAGACCCGGGTTGCACCCGGCGCTGGCGAACGGCATGTGAAACGCCGGTAACGTTATCTGACTCATTGCTGCCCCTCGTCGAATGAGTACGTATGGGGGATGTGCGCCGCGTTTTCCCGGCGAGCGCGCACGGGCACGCCCGCCGGAGCTGGGTCTGCGGGCCCGCAAGGGGCGATCGCGTCACCATGCGTGAGGCACAGTCAACCCCCTGTGGAGGGGTGGAGGGAAGTCATATGTGTCCGGAAATGCTTCATCGGTCCGAACTATTGAGCAGCTATGAGCAGTTGAGGGGATCCTGGGGCTGAACGTGATGCCGGGACATCTGCGCCGCGCAGCACCGCCCCCAGGAGCCCACCGATGATGTGGACGCCGTTGTGTGACAGGAGCGACTCCGCGTGGAACTGCACCGAGGCGAAGCGGGTGCCGAGAAGCGCGTGAACCTCTCCCGTCCCCGGGTCCCGGCTCACCCGCACCCCGCCGAACGTGGCGTGTTCGAACCGGTCCTCGGCGCTCCGGGCGGCGAAGGAGTTGTAGAAGCCCACCCGCTCCCGGACACCGAACAGGTCGATGTCCCGCTGCACCCCCTGGTTCGGCACGTCCCTTCGGGCGACGGGCAGCCCCAGTTCGCGGCTGAGGACCTGGTGGCTCAGGCAGACGGCGAGGAAGGGCCGGCCCTCGGCGAGCAGGGTGCGGGCAGCCGAGCGGAGATGGCCGATCTTGGGGTGAGCGGCGTCGGACGGGTCGCCGGGGCCGGGCCCGAGGAGCACCAGGTCGTATCCGTCGAAGCGGTAGGCCTCGTCGTACCGCCGGACCGTCACCACCAGCCCCAGGGAGCTCAGCTGGTGGTGGAGCATGGAGGTGAAGGTGTCCTCGGCATCGATGATCAGCACCCGGCGTCCGGACAGCCGCGGTTCCGGCCGTGCGGCGTCGGCCGCCGCCTCACCCGGCACCCCGACGGCGCCGCGGCCCGTCCAGAATCCGGCGATGCTCTCGTTGCGCTCGGCGAGCGCTGCCACCACCCGGGGATGCGAGGCGAGGGACGCCACCGGGCCGCCCTCCAGGGCCGCGCGCAGCCCGGCCGCCTTCGCCCAGGTCTCGGCGACCTCCGACGTGGGGTCGGAGTGGCGGACCAGGGTGGCGCCCACCCCGATCTCCAGCCGTCCCGTCCGGTCGATCTCCGCGGTGCGGATGACGACGGCCGAGTCGAGCGTGCGCCGCCGCCGCTCGTCCCGGCCGATCAGCGCGACGACACCGCTGTAGTAGCCCCGGCCCCTGGACTCGTACGTGCCGATCACCCGGCAGGCGTTCTCCAGCGGACTGCCGGTGACGGTCGGGGCGAACATCGTCTCGCGGAGGATCTCGCGCGGATCGCGGGAGCTGCGGCCCCGTATCTCGTAGCCCGTGTGCGCCAGCCGGGCCATCTCCTTGAGGTAGGGACCGCTCACCGTGACATCGGAGTCGCAGACGCGGGTCATCATCTTCAGTTCCTCGTCGACGACCATGTACAGCTCGTCGGTCTCCTTGCGGTCCGCCAGGAACTCCAGCATCTCCGGCAGGTTCGGCCCGGCGGGCGGATAGCGGTAGGTCCCGCTGATCGGGTTCATCACGGCGACACCGTCGCGCAGTCCCACGTGCCGCTCGGGGGTGGCGCCGACGAACGTGCGGTCACCGGCGCGCACGAGGAACGTCCAGTACGCCCCCGACTCGCGCTCCAGCAGCCGCCGGAAGAAGGTGAGGGCGCTCTGCGGGCCGTAGCCGGTGATCTCGGCGGTGAACGAGCGCTTGAGGACGAAGTTGGCGCCCTCACCACGGCCGATCTCGTCGCGGACCACGCGGCGCACCATCTCCGCGTAGGAGGCGTCGTCGATGTCGAACCCCTCGTCCGCCAGCGTGATCGGCACCTGGGGCAGCCGCCGGACCGCCTCGGCCAGCGGCACTGTGTCCTGCTCGTCGACGGTCATGCAGATCAGCGGGCAGCCGTCGTCGACACAGCTGAAGCCGCGCTCGCCCAGCTGCCGGTAGGGCACCACCACCAGCAGGTCCTCGCGCGGCCCGGCGGCCTCTTCGGCCTCGGGCAGCGGGAGTTCGGCCAGGGTGGCGGCGGTGGACGCGCGGCCGAGGAAGACCTCCAGCACTCCCGGCCCCGTGGTCTCCGGGCGGTGCACGAGCGCGAAGTCGGCCTGCCGGCTGTCCAGCACCGAGTCGAACGGGCTGGGGGACATGGGAATCTCCTTCGAGGTGGTCGTCACAGGTCGGCGCTCCGGCGTCCGGCCCCGGCCGCCGTCCGGCGCGGTACCCGCTCCCCGGGCCGGGCGAGGCCGTCGAGCAGCCGTCCGGCCGTGTCGACCACCCCACAGCGCTGGGCCGCGTACGAGAGGGCCGTCCGGTGGTGGCCGGCGGAGAAGTCGGCCACGCCGTCGGCCACCACGAAGGTCTCGATGTCGTTGGTGAACGCGTCGACGGCGGTCGCCAGGATGCCGACGTGCGCGTACACACCGCAGAGGATCAGCTGGTCCCGCCCCTGCTCCCGCATCCGGCCGAGCAGGTCCGAACGGAAGAAGGCGCTGTAACGCCACTTGGTGAACTGCCAGTTGTGAGGCCGGGGGGTGAGCGGCGCGACCACCTCCCGGTCGGCCGGGTCGATGCGCATTCCCTCGCCCCAGAAGTCCTTGAGCAGGCCGCGCTGGGCGCTGCTCATCCCTCCGGGCTGCGCGGTGTAGCCGACCGGGACGTCCAGTTCCTCGCACCGCTCGCGCAGCGCCGCGATGTTGGCCACCAGATCCTCGCGGAGCGGACCGGCACCTGCGAGCGGCCGCAGGAAGTAGTGCTGCATGTCGTGGACGAGCAGCGCCGCACGGGCCGGGTCGACGGTCCACGGCGCGATGTTGGCGGGCAGGTCGCCGACCGTCGGCAGTGAGTAGGAGGGGATGGGAGGGATACCGGGCATGGCGCACCTCTGCTGGAATTCGCGTGGCGGTGATGTTCGCGTGGGGGATGCGGGGACAGCCTCTAGACGCAATACCGCTGATTTAGGAGACTTTCTGGCGTCTGCTGGTTGCTTTGGTGGGTGGGACGAGTGTGATGGCCCTGGTGGGTGGTTGGGGTGGGTTGCGGTGGTGGGTGTGCTTGAGGTGCCAGTTGCTCATCTTGCGTTTGATGACACGGGGGTTGGAGCGCTGTCTGCGGGGTGGGAGGAGTCGTTCCAGCAGCTCACGGGTGGTGTCGGTCATGGCTCGGCTGAGTCGTGAGGGGGGAAAGTGCCGCTTGGTCGGTGACGTGGCGGCGGGCGATGCGAAGGGTTCGGGTGAAGGACAGCCGGTCGGGGTCGAGGCCGGCTTGCTGAGCTGTGTGGTGCATAACCTCTCGTAATGCGTGGTGCACGAGGAGGAAACCGTAGATTTCCTGCTCGACTCCATCGGGGTACTGGGATCGCAGGACCAACTGGCGGCCGCCCTGGTGGGTCTTGATCTCGTCCAGGGTGTTCTCGATCTCCCACCGCTGGTGGTAGAGGTTCGCAAGGTCGTTGGCAGGCGCCTGGTCCGGGTCGCAGATGGTCGTGATCAGCCGGTAGACCGTCTCGTCGCCGGCTCGGCCGAGGGTGTATTCGATGACGCGGACCCGGGCCGGATCACGGCGGCCACGGTCGCCGGTGCCCACGATCTCGGACAGATACGAGCCGTCCTCGAAGGCTTCGAGGAACGGCAGCACAATGTTCTTCCGGACGCGCCACAACAGGTCCGCGCCCGTGCCTGAAGCGGCCTTCCACAACTCGAAGCCGGTAATGCCGCGGTCAGCCATGAGAAGCGTTCCTGGCTCGAGCCGATCCAGCAAAGCAGGGATGAGCTGTTGCTCGTGGAGCGACAGCGGACCGGTCGCCGCGGCGAACACCGCATGCGTCCCGCACTCCACCAGGGCGGCAACCCTCACCTGCGGATATGCACTGCGCTGCTGTCCCCGGCCGGAGCCGGGACGGCCGAAGAACGTGCTGTTCGCCTCGGTGTCCGGGACGTCGAAGACGGTGCCGTCCACGGCCACCAGCCGCCACTGGCGATACCAGGCGCCTGCCGTGCCCGGGGCGGCCACCGGCAGGCAAACTCGCGCGAACAGGGCCTTCAACGGCTCCGGCCCCAGCCGTCTGCGGGCTCTGCCGATCGCCCCCGTCGTCGGCACCCGCCAGGGCTTCTCCCACTGCCGCACACGTTCCAGCCCCTGCGTCAGCAACCGGGCCACTTCCTCATAGCCCTGACCGGAGAACAGGCACATCGCGAGCACGAAATACACCACCACCCGGGCCGGCAGCAGCCGGGAACGCTGTTCCCGGCGCCCGCACTCCGCGATCACCTCATCCACCACCCCGGGTGGATACACCCGCGTCAACACACCCAAAGCGATCCGGTCCGACAACCGATCACCCGACGACTTCACCTGCCCAGGCCTCGGCACACCACATCCAACGACCAACACAGCTCAAAGTCACCGGTATTGCCTCTAGACGCCGAGCGTGGCGCCGCCGTCGACCGTGAGGGTGTGCATGGTGACGTGCGACGCCCGGTCGGAGAGCAGGAAGACGACCGCGTCCGCGACATCTGTCACGGTGGCCACCTTCGCCAGCGGAATGCCCAGCCGGTAGGAGTCGAGCGAGCCCTGGAGGGTGGCGCGAGGCCCGCTCTCGTCGTGCCACATCGACCGGAGCATGGGAGTGTCGGTCGAGCCGGGGGCCACGACGTTGCAGCGGATTCCGTGCGCCGCCGCCTCCAGCCCAAGGCACTTGGTGAACATGGTGGCCGCCGCCTTGGACGCCGCGTAGGCGGCCATCTCCATCCGCGGGGTGCCCGCGGCGTTGGACGCCACGGTGACCACGGCCCCGCCGCCACGCGCCGTCATCCTGCGCACCACGGCCCGGGACATCAGGAAGACACCGGTGGTGTTGACCGCGAAGGTGGCGTTCCAGTCGTCCTCCGACAGTTCGCCCACGGGACCCAGCCGCAGTACCCCCGCGCCGTTGACGAGAAGGTCCACCGGGCCCAGCCGCCCCTCCACCGCCTCGACGACCGCCTCTACCTCGGCAGCGGAGCTGACGTCGGCCGGAAAGGGCAGGACGCTCAGGCCGTCCGCCGCCAGCTTCTGGGTGGTCTCGTGCAGCAGTTCCCGGTCGCGGTCCACGGCCGCCACCGTCACGCCCTGCCCGGCGAGCTGCCGGACCACTTCGGCGCCGATCCCGCCGGCCGCACCGGTCACCAGTGCTGTCTTGCCTTCCATCGGTCGGTCCCCTTCCCTCGTGAACGACTGGACTGCCGGTGCTCCGCGCGCGTCAGGCCTGCCAGGCCGCCACCACCGTCATCGCCTGTGCGGCGTTGAGCCGGGGGTCGCAGAGGCTCGTGTACTTGCCGGTGATCCGGCCGGCGAGGGACGCGTCGGCCACGCATTCGGTGACCTGGTCGGGAGTGGCCTCCAGGTGCAGCCCGCCCGCCACACCGCCCGCCTGCCGGACGGCGAGCTGGAACTGCCGGACCTCCTCCACGACCGTCTCGACGAACCGGGTCTTCACCCCCGTCGCCGTGGTCACGGTGTTGCCGTGCATCGGGTCGGTCAGCCAGATGACGGGGTGTCCGGCCTCCCGTACCGCCGCCACCAGCGGCGGAAGCGCCCCGGCGACCGCCCCGGCGCCCATCCTGGCGATGAGCGTGAGCCGGCCGGGCTCGCGCCCCGGGTCGAGACGGGCGCACAGCGCGACCAGCTCGTCGGGCGCCATCCTGGGGCCGACCTTGCAGGCCACCGGGTTGACGACGGCGGCGAGCAGGGCGACGTGGGCCCCCTCCACCTGGCGGGTGCGTTCCCCGATCCACGGCCAGTGCGTGGACCCGAGCAGGAGCTGCCCGCCGGCCTCCCGGCGGAGCATCGGCACCTCGTAGTCGAGCAGCAGAGCCTCGTGGCTGGTCCAGACGTCGGGGTCGATCTCCCGGGGTGCCCCGGCGGGCAGCCGCCCGAGGCCCGCCATGACGGCGGCCGCCGCCCGGTAGCCGCTCAGGATGCGGGTGGGGTCGGCACGGCGCTCGACCGGGTCGGGTTCCGGGCCGTTGACCATGTGCCCCCGGAACACCGGGAGTTCCTGGCCGCCGAGCCGTTCGGTGGGGGAGGAGCGGGGTTTGGCGAACTGGCCGGCCATGCGTCCCACCCGGACCACCGGCCGCCGCGTGACCATCTTCAGCGTGCCGGCCAGCATGTCCAGCAGCGCCGCCTTGCGGGCGACGTAGCCGCTCGTGCACTCGGCCGGATCCTCGGCGCAGTCGCCCGCCAGGACGAGATGGGCCTCTCCCGCGGCCACCCGGGCCAGCACCGCCCGCAGCCGGCGCACGTCCTCGGCGCGGACCAGCGCGTCGTGGCGGGCCAGTTGCGCCCGTACCTCCGGCAGCCGGGGGTCGTCTGCCCAGTCGGGCTGCTGGAGCGCCATCCGGGACGAGATGTCCCGTACGTCGATGTCCACGGCCCCGCCTCAGGAGGCCCGGACCGGCCTGGCGCCGGCCATGGTGGACAGGACGGCGACCGTGTGCGCGGCCGAGGCGAGCGTGACGTGCCGGTGCCACCCGCTGTAGGAACGGCCCACGTAGTCGCGGATGCCGACCTGCGAGGTGACGTCGTCGAACGCCTGGTCCACCCGGCGTACGCCGTCGGCCCACTGCGGGAAGGCGGCGGCGCGGGTGGCCGGCAGGTCCGTCAGCCACAGCTCCGGCGCGCTGCTCCGGTCCACCGGGCCCACGCCCACCAGCAGCAGCCGGCCGGTCTCCCGCGCGCCCCCCGGCCGGGAACCCCGCACACCGACCTGGACGGTGGTGACGAGACTCGTGCGGGGCGCGGTCGTCGCGCTCCGGCGCCAGGTCACCGGGCGCCCCATGTTCCGGGCCGCCCGCATGATCCCGTGGGCGGACATCGGGCGCGCGCCGTGTCCGGTCAGACCGGGGTCCGTCATCGTGAGCAGGGCGTCGCCGGCCACCTTGACGAGAGAGGGGATGCCCCGCGCCCGCAGGCCGGCGATGGTGGCCAGCGGATCGGCCTCGCCGATGTCCACGAGAACAGGACGCTGCGGCAGGCCCCAGCCGTCCAGCATTTCCTGACAGGCCGTCACGGCGCAGTCGCCGATCGTCTCGGGCTCCACCTCGCAGGGGATCGACGCCTGATTACGGCGCAGGCCGTCCTTGATCCAGGTCTGCGGAAGGTGCAGCCGCCAGTTGACCGGGGCGCTCACGCCGTCCGACACCGCCCAGACCCCGACGGCACGCTGGGCGTTGAGGGTCTGCCCCTCGTCGGGGGAGAAGTACCGGCTGACGCCGACCGAGTGCTGCCCGACCTTGGGGATCGTCATCGGACGGACCACCCACGCCTGTGGCGGTGCCGCCTCGATCAGGTAGTCGGCCATCGCCCGGCGCACCGGTGTCCAGTCCCAGGTGGAGCTGCAGATGAAGTGGTGCAGCCGCTGTCCGGTGCCGCTTCCGCCGATCAGGGCCGCCATGTTCCGTATCGACTTGCGGCCCCCGGTCGACAGCAGGCCCTGGACGTACTCCGCGCCCCTCCTGCGCTGGTCGCTGCGGCGCAGCGAGGCGAAGAGCGGGCCGCAGAGGTCCTCCAGGACGGCCGCGGGGCTGTCCGCGGCCGGCGGCGGACCCCACTCCTGGTGCTGCCCGGGGCCGGCCGGGCGGAGGACCGCCGGACGTGACGTCCTCGATGCGGTCAGATCAGCGGTCAACCGATGGCTGACAGTGCTCATACGACTCCCCCGGTCCGGTACGCGGCGATCTGCGGCTCGGCTTCCACCCTAGGAATTCGCGGTTCCCCAGTTGAATAGCAAGGGCATGGCAAGGTTCAGCGGTCGGCCCTGCCGTTGGTTATGGCAACTTCATGCCCGGAAGTAATCGGTGGTTGACCGGGGACGGCCCGAACATCACAGTCGAGAGGTCACCGTTCGTGGGCAAGTCGACTGGGGTGCCGCCTCCGCGTGGTGCCGGACCTATCTGGGAAGCGGAGTGAATGTATGGGGCTCGAGAAGAAAGTCATCCTTGCGGAGCCTCGCAGTTTCTGTGCAGGGGTCCGCCGGGCCATATCCATTATCGAGCTGGCGCTGGAGAAGTACGGCGCCCCGGTGTATGTGCGCAAGGAGATCGTGCACAACCACTACGTGGTCCGGCTGCTGGAGCGCCGCGGGGCGATATTCGTCGACTCCGAGGAGGACGTGCCCGAGTCCGCGATCTGTGTGTTCTCCGCGCACGGTGTCTCCCCGCAGGTCCGCCACAACGCCGAGCTGCGCAGCCTCGACGTGATCGACGCGACCTGCCCGCTGGTCGCCAAGGTGCACCAGCAGGCCAAGCGTTTCGCCCGTGAGGAACGGACGCTGCTCCTGGTCGGCCACGAAGGCCACGAGGAGGTCGAGGGAACGTACGGCCACGCGCCCGACCGGACGGTGATCGTGGAGACCGTCCAGGACGCCGAACGGCTGGACCTGCCGTCGGACACCCCCGTCGCCTATCTGACCCAGACCACGCTCTCGGTGGACGAGACCAAGGACATCATCGAGGTGCTCGACCGGCGCTTCAGCAACCTGCTGGGGCCGGGAACCGATGACATCTGCTACGCGAGCCAGAATCGCCAGGATGCGGTGAAGGCCGTGGTGCCCCACAGCGATCTGGTGCTGGTGGTCGGATCGCGGAACTCCAGCAACTCCATTCGCATGGTCGAGGTTGCGGAACGGCTCGGCACCCCCGCATACCTGGTCCCCGACGTCACCGAATTCCATGAGGAATGGCTGGACGGAGTGGGGACGATCGGGGTGAGCGCGGGGGCGAGTGCACCCGAGATCCTGGTCGACCAACTCCTCGAAAGGCTCGCTGAATTCGGTTATGGGGATATCGAGATCGAGCGGGTCGCGGAGGAGAGCATCGTCTTTCACCCGCCGGCCCGGCTCACCGATGATCCGCAGCACGCATAAGGACGGAAAAGGCGAGGACCCCGACATCGAGAGGGAGGATCCAGATGGCGAGTCGTACGGTGTCCGCCGCACGGCAGGCGCGCGACGACGTGATCGGCCGGGTCGAAGGACGGCTGCGTGAGTTCCTGGCCGCGGAGAGGACGCGCTGGGCGGCCGTCGACGACCGGGGCACGGTCCCGGTCGACGCGGTGACCGATCTGGTCGCCGCCGGAGGCAAGCGGCTGCGGCCCGCGTTCTGCGCCGCCGGATTCCTGGCCGCGGGCGGCACGGTGGACGACCCGCTCGTGGTCGACGCGGCGGCCGGGGTGGAGCTGATCCACACCGGTGCGCTCATCCACGACGACGTACTGGACGCCTCCGAACTCCGGCGCGGCTCACCGGCGGTGCACACCCGGCACAGCGCCGTGCACACGGGAAGCGGCTGGCTGGGCGAGCCGCGACGGTACGGCGAGGGGGTGGCCATCATCTCCGGGGCGCTGGCGAACGTCTACGCCGACCGGCTCGTGCGGGATCTGCCCCCGGCCGCCCGGGACGTCTGGGGCGAGATGCTCACCGAGATCCAGATCGGCCAGTACCTGGACCTCGCCGTCGCCGCCGAGGGCGTGGTCGAGCCGGAGCTGTCCCGCTGGATCGCGATCTGCAAGTCCGGCCGCTACAGCATCCACCGCCCCCTGCTGCTGGGCGCCACCATCGCCGGCCGGCCGGAACTGGCGCCGGTCTTCGAGGTGTACGGCGAGGCCCTCGGCGAGGCGTTCCAGCTGCGCGACGACCTCATCGGGGTCTTCGGCGATCCGGAAGCCGCGGGCAAGCCCGTCGGACTCGACCTGGAGCAGCACAAGATGACGCTGCTGCTCGCCTGGGCCGCGCAGCGCGACGAGCAGGTGCGCAAGCTGATCTCCCGCCAGGAATGGGACACGGCAGAGCTCCTCGACCGGCTCGGCGAGAGCCGCGACCGCGTCGAGCGGCACATCGACGACCTGGTGGAACGCGCCTGCGGTGCTACCGACACGGCGCTGCTGGATTCGGCCTGGCGGCAGGAGCTCGCCGGGATGGCCCTCGAAGTTGCCTACCGGAACCGGTGAGGAGAGGCGATCGCATGTCACTGCTGGAGACCGTGCACAGCCCCGGACGTCTGCGCGAACTGACCGCGCGGGAACTGGACGCGCTGGCTGAGGAGATCCGCGCGTTCCTGATCGACCGGGTGTCCGCCAGCGGTGGCCACCTCGGTCCCAACCTGGGTGTGGTGGAGCTGACGATCGCGCTGCACAGCGTGTTCGACTCGCCCGCGGACCGCTTGCTGTGGGACACCGGGCACCAGTCCTACGTCCACAAGATCCTGACCGGCCGGGCCGACGGGTTCGACCGGCTGCGCAAGGGCGGAGGGCTGTCCGGCTACCCCAGCGCCGCCGAGTCGGAGCACGACCTGGTGGAGAACTCGCACGCCTCCACCGCACTGTCGTACGCCGACGGACTGGCCCGTGCCGACGCCCACCTGGGTACCGAGGGCCGGGCGACCGTCGCGGTCATCGGTGACGGAGCCATGACCGGCGGCATGGCCTGGGAGGCGCTGAACAACATCGCGGACGGCCCCGACCGTCCGCTGGTCATCGTGCTGAACGACAACCAGCGTTCGTACGCGCCCACCCGGGGCGGTTTCGCCGACCACCTCACCGGCCTGCGGGAGGGGAACTCCGGCTCCGGTCTGTTCGGACAGCTCGGGCTGGCCTACATCGGCCCCGTGGACGGGCACGACATCGCCGCCGTGCAGGACGCGCTGCGCCGGGCCCGGCACACCGGGGGGCCAGTGGTCGTCCATGTGGTCACGGAGAAGGGGCGCGGTTTCCCGCACACGGAGAACAACGAGCTGGACCGGGGCCACGCGATCAGGCCCATGGACCCGGTGACCGGGCTGCCGACCGGCCGGTCCGCGGGGCCCTCGTTCACCTCGGTGTTCGGGCGGGAGATGGCGAGGATCGCCGAGGAGCGGCCGGACGTCGTCGCCATCACCGCGGCCATGCTGGAGCCCACCGGGCTCCGGCCGATGCAGCAGGCGTTCCCCGACCGGGTCATCGACGTGGGCATCGCCGAGCAGCACGCCGTCACCATGGCGGCCGGGCTCTCCATCGGCGGGGTCCACCCGGTCGTGGCGATCTACGCGACCTTCGTCAACCGGGCCTTCGACCAGCTGCTGATGGACGTGGCGCTGCACCGCCGGGCGGTCACCTTCGTCCTGGACCGCTCCGGGGTCACCGGGGACGACGGTCCCAGCCACAACGGCATGTGGGACATGTCGGTGCTCCAGGTGGTGCCGGGGCTCAGGATCGCGGCACCGCGGGACGGTACCCGGCTGGCCGAGCTGCTGGCGGAGGCCGTCGCCTGGGAGGAGGGGCCCACGCTCATCCGGTTCCCCAAGGGGGCCACCGGTGAGGACCTGCCGGCCAAGGCGACCTTCGCCGGTATCGACGTCCTGCACCGGACCGGGCCGCTCGATGTGCTCATCGTCTCCGTCGGCGCGCTGGCGGGCATGGCCCTGCGGGTCGCGGAGACCGTCGGGGCCCAGGGCCTGGGGGCCACGGTGGTGGACCCGCGCTGGGTGACACCGGTCAACCCGGCCCTGGCGGACATGGCCCGTCGTCACCGGCTGGTGATCACCATCGAGGACAACAGCCGTACCGGCGGGGTCGGGTCGACGGTCTCCCAGTTCCTCCGGGACACCGGGGTGAGCACCCCGCTGCGCGAATTCGGCATCCCCCGGCGGTTCCTGGACCACGGAGCCCGTGCCGATGTGCTCGCCGGGTGCGGACTGAGTGTGCAGAACATCGCCCGCACCGTGGTCGAGGACATCAGCGCGGCCGGGGACGGCACGGGAAGTCAGGCGGCCGACGACCTGGACGACGCCATGGTCCGGCTGCTGAAGCAGGCAAGTCGAGGGGAGATACGGTGACCGCCGTAGGGCTCGGTATACCGAAGTACCGGAACGATGAGGGACCGCCGCCCGTCGCGGAACGGCGGAAGACCCGGCAGATCATGGTGGGTGACGTGCCCGTGGGCGGCGGGGCGCCGGTGTCGGTGCAGTCGATGACGACGACACTGACGTCGGACATCAACGCGACGCTCCAGCAGATCGCCGAACTGACCGCTTCGGGCTGCCAGATCGTGCGGGTGGCGGTGCCCTCGGCCGACGACGCCGCGGCATTGTCGGTCATTGCGAAGAAGTCCCAGATCCCGGTGATCGCGGACATCCACTTCCAGCCGAAGTACGTGTTCGCGGCCATCGAGGCCGGCTGCGCCGCGGTCCGGGTCAACCCCGGCAACATCAAGAAGTTCGACGACCAGGTCGGGGCCATCGCCAAGGAGGCGTCCGCGGCCGGAGTGCCGATCCGGATCGGGGTCAACGCGGGGTCCCTGGACCGCCGGCTGCTGGAGAAGTACGGCCGGGTCACCCCGGAGGCGCTGGTCGAGTCGGCGCTGTGGGAGTGCTCGCTCTTCGAGGAGCACGGATTCCGGGACATCAAGATCTCGGTCAAGCACAACGACCCGCTCGTGATGATCGCGGCGTACCGGCTGCTCTCCGCCCGCTGCGACTATCCCCTGCACCTGGGAGTGACGGAGGCGGGGCCGCAGTTCCAGGGCACGATCAAGTCGGCGGTCGCCTTCGGCGCCCTGCTCGCGGAGGGCATCGGTGACACCATCCGGGTGTCGCTCTCCTCCCCGCCGGTCGAGGAGATCAAGGTCGGCAACCAGATCCTGGAATCGCTCGGACTGCGCGAACGGGGACTGGATATCGTCTCCTGCCCGTCCTGCGGGCGGGCCCAGGTGGACGTGCACACCTTGGCCGAAAAGGTGGCAGCGGCGCTGGAGGGATTCCCGGTTCCGTTGCGGGTGGCCGTGATGGGGTGCGTCGTCAACGGTCCCGGTGAGGCCAGGGAAGCGGACCTGGGTGTGGCCTCGGGCAACGGCAAGGGCCAGATATTCGTCAAGGGCGAGGTCATCAAGACGGTGCCCGAGGCGCTCATCGTGGAGACGCTCGTCGAGGAGGCGATGCGCATCGCCGAGGAGCGTGAGGTCCCGGTCGACGGTGCGCCGGGCGCCGTCGTCGTGACACCGGATCCCGTCGGCTGACCATCGCTCAACAGGTACGGCCCGCCAGCCAAGCTGGCGGGCCGTACCTGTTTCCGTTTCCCGCCCCCGATACCGGTCCGGTTCCGCGGCGGCAACCCCCTCGGCCCCGCCGATCTGCGGGCCGGGCATTTTCGGACAGTGCGGATTAGTCCTCCCGGGCATTACGGGGGTGTGATCACCTTCCCTATTCCCGGTGCGGGGGATGCTTTCCGGTCAGACTTGCGTGATCCGTTCGTGATGTCGATACCTTTATCAAAGGCGCTGGTATCGCCGGTCGGGGTACCGTGCTGAGTGCGTCGACGGGGGGAGTGCAAGATCGTCATGGGAGTGGGTCGTATATGGGCGGGTTGTTGGTACGCCGCCCGAAAGATCCGGATATCTCTTTCGTGGAATAGGCGATGGAGTGCGCTCTATGCGGCAGCTATCGGAAAGGGTTCTTCATGTACTCAACCCGACAAAATTTCCCTGGCCTGGTGGGTCGCGAGTCCGAATTGATCGAGATTCGGAATCGGATCGGTGACCCGGAGGTCAGCATTCTCACCATCACCGGGCCGGTCGGTGTCGGAAAGAGCAGACTGGCATCGGTGGTCTTCCATGAGATATCCGATGATTTTCGGCACGGCGGTTGCTTCGCCGATATCACTGATGTCTCCGATGAAAAACAGCTGGTGCGGGAACTGTCCGCCCGGCTGGGGCTGGACGGTGACGGCAGCGGGCCGGACCGGCTGGTGGACCATCTGCGGGAGCTGCAGTTCCTGCTCGTACTCGACGGATGCGACCGGCCGCGTGCTCTGCTGACCCCGGTCGTCGCCCACCTGGTGCGGGAGTGCCCGGGCCTCTCAGTGATCGTCACCGGCCCGGAGCGGCTCGGTGTCTACGGAGAGGTGCGGTTCGGCCTGCAGCCGCTCGCCGTTCCGTCGCCGGAGGAGCGCACGGATGTGGCGGCGGTGCGTCGGCTGCCGTCCGTCGAGCTGTTCCTCCGGTGCACACAGCTGGTCAGGCCCAATTTCGTCCTGACCGATGAGAATCTCGAGGCCGTCACCGAGCTGTGCATCCGGACGGACGGGCTGCCGATGGCGATCGAATTCGCCGCCGCCAGGATGAAACTTCTCTCGCCGCACCGGCTGCTGCAGCAGTTGGAGCGCGGCCTGGGCAGCCTGTCCGGGACGGAGTTCGACACGCTTTCCCGGCACCGCGGCATGGGTGACGCGATCGAGCGGTTCCTGGGAGGCCTTACGGAACGTGAACTGTCGTTCCTGACTCGGCTTGCGATGTTCCGCCAGGAGTTCGACTTCGCCGCCGCCGACGGGGTATCTCCCGGGTCCACGGCCGAGACGCGTGAATTGCTGGAAACGCTGGTCGACAAAAGCGTGCTAACGACCACGGAATGCCCGGACGGTGACCTCCTCATCATCATGCTGGGGCTCACCCGTCAGTACCTGCTGGAACGGGTGGCGGGGGGCGCGGACCTGGTGGAGGTCCAGGCCGCCCACGCCCGCTACTACCTCTCGGCGGCCGAGAAGGCGGAGGCGGGTCTTCTCGGGCCCGGCCACGGAAAGTGGTTGCAGCAGATCGACCACTGGCTGCCGGACATAACCGGTGTCCTCCACCACCTCATGGTGGCGGGGGACACCCGGACCGCGGCCAGGATCGCCTCCGCGCTCCGGCTCTACTGGCAGGCCGGCACCAGGATCCGCGAGGGCATCGGATGGCTGGAGGCGTGCGCGAGCGGGGTCCCCGACCCCGCGGTCGCGGCCAAGACGCAGCGCGCTCTGGGCGAACTGCTCCTGTGCCGGGGGGAACTGGAGTCCGCCGAGAAGTGGCTGACGCGCGCGCGGAAGGGCTACGAGCAGCTGTCCGACGGCACCGGCACTGCCGCCTGTACGAGGCGGCTGGCGCTGGCGGCCTTCGGCCGGGGCGATCTGGCCGAGGCCGACCGCAGGCTCGAGGAGTGCGTGGCGGTCTCCTGGGTCGACGCCGCGGGTGAGTACGCCGAGGCACTGCGCAACCTCGCGGAGTGCCGCCGGGCCTCGGGAGACCTGCCCGGAGCCCGCCAGGCCGTCGACGAGGCCCTCGACGTCTTCCGCCGCGCCAAGGACGTACGGAACCTGGCGCTGACCAACTACGTCCAGGCCGACATCATCTTCGACCTGGGTGACCAGAGCGCCGCCATCGAGCTCTACCAGGCCGCCCTGCTCCAGATGGCCGAGCTGAACCACCTGGTGGGATGCGCGATCGGCCTGGAGCGGTTCGCGATCCTGCTGACCCGCTCCCGCGGCCGTTCCACGGACACCTGGCGGCGGGCGGCGCATGCCTTCGGAGCGGCCTCGCGCATCCGCGCGGTGACCGGATGGGCCGCGCCCGCCGCGACGAGGGTCATGGTCGAGAGCCTCACGGAGCACGCCCGGGTCCGGCTCGGTGACGACGAGGCCGAACGGCTGGCGGCGGAGGGTGCCGCCTCGAAGCCCGAGGCGGCCGTGGCGAGGGTGCTGACCCCGCTGGACTGCACGAAGTTCGCCGCCGAGTGGCAGGCCTCCGACAACCCGCTCACCCAGCGCGAGTCGGAGGTCGCCGAACTCGTGGCGGACGGGCTCACGAACCGAGAGATCGCCCGTCGGCTCGGCATCGCGGAGTGGACGGCCGTCAACCACCTCCGCAAGATCATGCGGAAGCTGGACTGCTCGTCCCGCGTCCAGGTCGCCAGCTGGGTGACCAGACGCGCCGAGGAACGCGTCGCCACCTCCGTCGAGTAACCGCTCCGGCCGGCCCGCGACCGGCGGGCCGGCCGGAGGCGGTGGCACGGGTGCGCCCCGGCTCGGCGGAGTCAGACGCCGAAGTGGACCACGTTGAACAGCAGCACGCAGCCGACGGTGACGCGGAACGCCACCACCCCGCGGCTCCGCGCCAGCAGCGCGTGTCCGTTGCTCAGGAACCCCGCGTACTGACGCAGCCGCAGGACGATGAGGGGCAGCAGCGCCACGACGAACCACCAGGTGATCCAGCCCGCGAGGGCGGGCCCGACGATCACCAGCACGTTGAGGGCGGTGAGGCCGCCCAGGAACAGCCGGTTGCCGCGCTCCGAGGTGAGGACGGCGACGGTCCGGCGGCCCACGGCCGCGTCGCCGTCGATGTCCTTGGTGTTCGAATAGCCCGCTATCATCAGCTGCCCGAACCCGAACAGCAGCGCCTCGACCAGCACGAGCGCCGGCAGATGCCCCGTCGTGATGCCGTACGGGGCGAGCACGAACGCCGAGGCGGAGAAGAGCAGCAGCAGCTCCCCGAGACCGATGTAACTGAGCTTGAGGCCCCAGGAGTACTGCACGCTCAGACTCAGCAGCAGGACGGTGACGACGACCGCCCAGGTGGGTGTGTGCGGCGCCTGCACGGTGGCGACCAGCCACCACACCGCCCCCCAGACGAGGCTGAGATGGCCGAAGCGCTGCGCCTGGTCCACGGTCAGGTCCCCGGTCAGCAGCGGCTTCCGCTTGAGCGGCCGCAGCTCCGTGCCCCCCTCACCGAGGTAGTTCGCGCTGTCGCTGCCGTCCTTGATCCCCGTCACGTCGTCCAGCGTCATGACCGCGGACAGGACACCGACCTTGCCCACGGCGAAGATCGCGATGGTGAGCAGGACGGCGCCGTTCACCCGGGTCGCCGGCTCCATCGCCGTCCAGACGATGGCGAGGGCGAGGAAGAAGTCGATCACGAACTGGAACTTGACCAGCCGGGCGTAGACGCCGAACCGTCCGATCACCCCGGGAGCGGGTGAGGCTTGGGGAGTCGCTGCCATGGAAGCTCCTGACGGGTGAGGGTGGCCGCTGCGGTGTTGAGGCAGGCGAGCAGGGTGCGTGCCTGGACGTTGACGTAGTGGCTGTGCCGGACCAGCGCGTTGAGCTGACCGGGGGTGACCCACGCATAGCCCGCGGGCGGCCGTGCGGGAGCGTCCGCCTCGTCGGCCTCGACGAACAGGTACCGGCTCTCCGCGTGCCGGAACCGGCCCCCCTCCTCGGAGTGCACCGCCTCGTAGAGGACCCGTCCGGGGGCGGCGCCCGCCACCAGGTCGAGGAAGGGCGGCCGGTCCGCGCCCGTGAGGTGGCGGTAGTTGCCGGGGGTGTGCTGGACGGTCGGCGCCAGCTCGACCCGGTCGAGGAACCCGCCCTCACGCCGTGCGTGCACCAGGACATGCGGTACGCCGCCGAAGGAGCGGGTCACGAAGGCGGTGACGCCGAGCCCGACCGGTTCGATCAGCGGCTGGGTCCAGCTGGTGACCTCGCGGCTCTCCGCCTGCACCGCCACGGCCATCACCCGGAAGTACCGCTCCTCGGCGTGGTCGATGGAGGACGGTCCGCGCTTCCACTCCCGCACCGAGTCCAGGGGGATGCGGCGGGCCCGCACGTCGTGCAGGGAGCGCTCCTCGGTGATCCAGGAGATCAGCTCGGTGTCGGGGAGGAGTGCTTCGCTCCCGCCGGAGCCGACGGGGGCGCAGGCGAGCACGGTGCGGGCGTCCATGTTGACGACGTTGTCGCGGCGCAGCAGCTCGCCGATCTGGCCCAGCGTGAGCCAGCAGAAGTCGTCTTCCGCCGGCACGTCCTCCGTCGTTTCCACGATCATGTTCCGGTTGGACTTCCGCAGGAACCACGCGCCGTGCTCGGACTGCAGTACGTCGGCGAGGACCCGCCCCCGTCCGTCCCCCAGGAAGTGGCCGAGGTACTTCACCTCCGCCCCGCGGTGGACCTTGGTGTAGTTGCTGCGGGTGGCCTGGACCGTGGGGGAGAGCTGGAGGAGGTTGCGGTTGCCCGGTTCCATCTTGGCCTGCATCAGGAAGTGCAGAACGCCGTCGAACTCCTTGGCGAGAATGCCGAGGACACCGATCTCGGGCTGGTCGATGATCGGCTGCTGCCACTCCTGGAGCGGCCCGTCGCCGATGGTGACGTGGACACCCTCCACGGAGAAGAACCTGCCGCTGCGGTGCACCAGGTTCCCGGTCGTCCCCTGGAACGACCAGCCGTCCATGGCGGCGAACGGGATGGGGTCGACCCGGAAGCGGTTCGCCGCGGCCCGCCCGGCGAGCCACTGGGTCACATCCTCCGTGCGCAGCCCCCGGCCCCGCAGCGTCCGGGCGGAGAGCGCGAGGCGTTCGGCCACCCCGCCGCCGTCGCGTGGCCGGGGGAGCGACCGGCCGGCCGCCGCGGGCCCGGTCACTGCGGGGCTCCGGCCTGGGCGGCCGGCTGCTGCCACCGGTCGGGGGTGTCCCGGTACCAGGCGACCGTGGCGGGCAGCCCCTCGGCGAACGGGATGAGCGGCTCGTACCCCAGCTCCTCGCGCAGCTTGGTGCCGTCCAGCGAGTAGCGCAGATCGTGCCCGGGCCGGTCGGCCACCCGCAGGACCGCCGTCGGGTCGGCACCGCACAGGTCCAGCAGCCGTTCCACGACAGCGGTGTTGGGGTGTTCCTCGCCGCCGCCGACGTTGTAGACCTCCCCCGCCCGGCCCTTGGTGAGGATCAGGTGCACGGCCCGGCAGTGGTCGTCGACGTGCGTCCACTCGCGGACGTTGCGTCCGTCCCCGTACAGCGGCACCTGCTCGCCCCGCAGCAGCCGGGTGGTGAAGAGGGGGATCAGCTTCTCGGTGTGCTGGTAGGGGCCGTAATTGTTGGAGCAGCGGCTGACCGAGACATCGAGTCCATGGGTACGCGCATAGCTCCGGGCCACCAGGTCGGAACCGGCCTTGGACGCCGCGTAGGGCGAATTCGGGGCGAGCGGCCATTCCTCGGTCCAGGAACCGGCGGAGATCGATCCGTAGACCTCGTCGGTGGAGACGTGCACCACCCGTCCGACCTTGCTGTGGAGCGCCGCGTCCAGCAGAATCTGGGTGCCCAGGACATTGGTGCGGAAGAATTCCGTCGCGGCGTCGATCGACCGGTCCACATGCGATTCCGCGGCGAAATGCACCACGGCGTCGTGACCGGGCATCAGGTCCCGTACGAGGTCGGCGTCGCAGATGTCCCCGTGGACGAATTCCAGCCCCGGCGCGTCCATCGGCAGGTTACGCAGATCGCCGGAGTACGTCAGTTTGTCCAGGACGGTCACCCGGGCGCCCACCGCGTCCCGGTACCCGCCCGCGAGCATGGTCCGGACGTAGTGCGAGCCGATGAAGCCGGCTCCGCCGGTCACCAGGATCCTCATGACGCTATCCCCACGTTCGAGTCGTCCCCGATGATCAGCCGGTGGTGCCGGGAGGCGTGGACCGAGGCGGACCGGCCGATCAGTGAGCCGGTCACTCCGCGCAGGTCCGCGACCGTCGATCCGTCCAGCACGATGGAGTCGCCGATCTGGGTGTCGCGCAGTTCGCAGCGCCGGCCGATGGAGGTGTAGCGGCCCACGTGGCTGTCGGTCACCACACTGCCCGCGCCGATGATCGCGGGACCCTCGATCCTCGACCGCACCACCCGGGCGCCGGGCTCGACGACGACCGCCCCGGTGAGCCTGCTCGCCCCGTCGACCTCGCCGGAGAGGTCCTGCCGCAGCTTCTCCAGGACCCGGCGGTTGCATTCGAGGACACCGTCGATCTGCCCGGTGTCCTGCCAGTAGCCGGTGTATTCGGCGGCCTTGACCGTGACCCCCCGCCCGACCAGCCACTGCAGGGCGTCGGTGATCTCCAGCTCGCCCCGCGGGCTCGGCTCGATCGACGCGACGGCCTCGTGGATGGCCGCGGTGAAGAAGTAGACGCCGATCAGGGCGAGGTCGCTGACCGGGGTGACCGGCTTCTCCACCAGCCGCACCACGGTGCCTTCCGCGTCGACCTCGGCAACACCGAACGCGCCCGGGTCGGCGACCTTCTGGACGACGATCTGCGCCGGCGGCCGTTCCTTGGCGAACGACCGGGCGACGGAGGTGATCCCCTCGGGCAGCATGTTGTCGCCGAGGTACATCAGGAAGTCGTCGTCACCGAGGAACTCACGGGCGACGACCACGCAGTGCGCGAGGCCCAGCGGCTCCTCCTGGTGGATGTAGGTGATGCGGGCGCCGAACCTGCTCCCGTCCCCGATCGCCTCGCTGATGCGGTCCCCGCTGTCGCCGACGACGATGCCGATCTCGGTGATTCCCGTTTCTCGGATATTGTTCAGCACATGTTCCAGAACGGCCTTTCCGGCGACCGGAACCAGCTGCTTGGGCGATGAATGGGTAAAGGGGCGCAGCCGGATTCCCATTCCGCCGGATAACACTAGAGCCTTCACTGTATCCTTCCGGAGTGAATTCTTTAGCCGGTCACTGGCGAACTCTGTCTTCCGGCTATTCCAGGATGACGTTCAGCAATCTAGCGGAGCCTGGGGGGTGGTCCGGACGGCATGTTCCGGAGTCTGTCAGGTCATAGGCGACCTGACAGACTCTGCGGGAACCCGCTGATTACGGAGGGCGTATTCCGCTTCTCCTCCGGCCGTCCGGCGGCTCCGCTCCGGCCCGCGCCCGGTTCTGTGCGGGTGCCGGACCTGACACATACATCGGCCCCGGCTTGAGGGTGCCGGGCGCCGCGGACAAGCTCCATTCCGGAACACCCACCCGAACGGAAACTCCCGAAGGAGCACGACTGTGGCCGAATGCCGAATATGCGGTGGCGATGTCGATGAATTCTTCGACTTCGGGCGGCAGCCCGTTTCCGACTCTTTCGTCACGCCGGAAACCGCGGGCAGCGAGTTCTTCTTCCGGCTCGCCGCCGGTATCTGCACCTCCTGCACGATGGTCCAGCTCATCGAGGAGGTCCCTCGGGAGCAGATGTTCCACGACGACTATCCGTACCGCTCCTCCACCTCTTCCGTGATGCACACGCACTTCGAGACCTTCGCCCGGCATCTGCTGGATTCCGAGCTGGCCGGGGACGACCCGTTCATCGTGGAGATCGGCTCCAACGACGGCACCATGCTCAAGACCTTCCAGAAGGCGGGCACGCGGCACCTGGGCGTCGATCCGTCGGGCCAGGTGGCCGACTTCGCCCGCGCCGAGGGCGTACGGGTGCGCACTGCGTTCTTCGAGGAGGCGACGGCGCGGGAGATCGCCGCCGAGGACGGCCCGGCCGATGTGATCTTCTCCGCCAACACCACCAGCCACATCCCGTACATGGACTCGATCTTCCGGGGCGTGGACGCCCTGCTGGCCCCCGGTGGTGTGCTCGTCCTGGAGGACCGGTACCTCGGCTCGATCATGGAGGCGAACGCCTTCGACCAGATCTACGACGAGCACTTCTACCTCTTCTCGGTCTCCTCGGTGGGGGCGATGGCCCGGACGTTCGGCTTCGAACTCGTGGACGTGGAGCCGCTCCCGGTGCACGGCGGCTCGATGCGCTACACCATCGCGCGCCCCGGAGCGCGCACCCCCGCCCCCGCCGTGGCCGCACTCCTGGAGCGGGAGCGGACAGAGGGCCTCGCCAGCCCCCAGACCTACCGCCGCTTCACCGCCGGGGTGGAGCGCAGTTGCGCGGAGCTGGTCCGGCTGCTCAAGGACCTGAGGGCCCAGGGCCGTACGGTCGTCGGCTACGGCGCGACCGCGAAGAGCGCCACCGTCATCAACTACTGCGGGATCGGTCCGGACCTCGTGCCGTTCATCTGCGACAGCACCCCGGCGAAACAGGGCCGGCTGACGCCGGGGATGCACATTCCGGTCCGGCCGTCCGAGGAGTTCTCCCGCCCCTACCCGGACTACGCCCTTCTCTTCGCCTGGAACCACGCCGAGGAGATCATGGCGAAGGAGCGGGGATTCCGTGAGGCGGGCGGCCGTTGGATCCTCTACGTGCCCGACGTCCACGTCGTCTGAGCGAGGGCGCCGAGAAGAGGAGAGAGCGACGTGCGGATCGACGAGACGGGCATCCCCGGCGCCTTCGCCGTCACCCCCCGCCTGCTCCCCGACGACCGGGGAAGCTTCCACGAAGGGATGCGCGCGGACAAGCTGGAGCAGGTCCTCGGCGCCCCCTTCATCCCCCGGCAGATCAGCTACTCCGTCTCCGCCCGGAACACCCTGCGCGGCATCCACACCGTCGCCGTACCGCCGGGCCAGGCCAAGTACGTCACCTGCGTCCACGGCGCCCTGCGCGACATCATCGTGGACCTGAGAGTGGGCTCACCCGCCTTCGGCCGGCACCACGTCCGCACGCTCGACGCGGCCTCCGGCCGCTCCCTCTACATCCCCGACGGCGTCGGGCACGGCTTCCTGGCGCTGGCCGACGACACCCGCATCTGCTACGTCATGTCAACGGTGTACGCACCGGGCACCCAGATCGACATCGACCCGTTCGATCCCGAACTGGACCTGCCCTGGGAGCTGACCGGAACGCCGCTGATGTCGAAGAAGGACACCGAGGCGCGCGGCCTGGCCGCGACACTGGCCGCCGGGCTGCTGCCCGCCTGGCGGGGAACGGGAGCGTGATGGGTCCGCGAAAGATCAGGGTGGGGGTGCTCGGCTGCGCCGACATCGCCCGCAGGCGGATGATCCCCGCGTTCGCCGCCTGCCCGGACACCGAGGTCGCCGCCGTGGCGAGCCGGGACACCGACCGCGCGAAGGCCCTCGCCGCCCCCTACGGCGCCCGACCGGTCCAGGGCTACGCCGAACTGCTGCACGACGACTCCGTGGACGCGGTCTACGTACCGCTGCCCCTGTCGCTGCACGCCGAGTGGACCGAGGCGGCGCTGCGCGGCGGCAAGCACGTCCTGGCGGAGAAGCCGCTGACCACCGACCCGGTCCGGTCGGCCCAGCTGTACGCGCTGGCGGAGGGTTCGGGGCTGGCGCTGATGGAGAACGTAATGTTCGTCCACCACCGTCGGCACGCCGAGGTGGACCGGCTGGTCGCCGAGGGAGCCATCGGTGAACTCCGTTCCTTCCAAGCGGTGTTCTGCGTACCACGCCGGCCTGCGGACGACATCCGCTACCGCCCGGAGCTCGGCGGCGGCGCACTGTGGGACACCGGCGTCTACCCGCTCCGCGCGGCCCAGCGCTTCCTCGGCCCCGGCCTGGAGGTCCTGGGCGCCGCACTCACCACGGGTCCGGGCTTCGCCGTGGACACGGCGGGCGCCGTACTCCTGCGATCCCCGGCCGGGGTGAGCGCGCAGATAGCCTTCGGCCTCGACCACGCGTACGGCAACGCCTACGAACTCCGCGGCAGCGAGGGGCGCCTCACCCTCGGCATGGCCTTCACCCCGCCCGCCGACGGCGCCCCCGCGGCCGTCCTCCACCGCTCCTCGGGCGCCCTGGAGGTGTCACTGCCCCAGGAGGACCAGGTCGCCGCCACCGTCACCGCGTTCGCCGCGGCGGTACGGGCCGGGCACGCCCCGTACGAGGAGAGCCTCGGGCAGGCGCAGTTACTGGACGCCGTACGGCGCCGTGCGGCACGGAACTGAGCGGACTCCACCACGCCCCGGTGGGGGCGGGTCAGTCCAGCGCCTGCGCGCCGGTGTCGCGGGGCGGGCCCGGTGCCCGGGTGCGGCGGGCCGCCGCACCCCTCACACGATCACCCCGTCCACGCCCAGCTGGGCGACCTCCGGCCGGACGGCGGCCGGGACATGCGCCGGCGGGGGCAGGGCGAGCACCTCGCGGGCGATGGCGTCGGAGTCCCCGACCGTCACCGAGTCGACCCCGGGCCGGATCCCGGCTGCCGTCACCCAGTGCACGGACTCGGTGGGGACCCCGTACGCGAACCGGCGGGGATGGGCCACACCGCGCCCGTCGAGCAGCCGGTAGGGCCGCTCGGTCACGGCGAGCCCGCCGGTCTCCGTCCACGAACCGTGCGCGGCGCGGATGCGGTACGGCATCGCCTGGTCGGTGTTGAGCAGATGGCGCAGCAGCGGATCGTCCGTGCGCCGCAGATCGGGCTGGGGCAGCCGGGCCTCGATCAGCACTCCCGACCGCACGGGCGTCCCCGGCACGATGCCCGACGCGGCGACGAACTCCGGGGCGGCCGCGTCCAGCCGGACAACGGTGCCGGGACCGGTGATCTCCACGATCCCCGCCTCGATCAGCGCGATCAGCTCCTCGATCCGGGAGGCCGGCGGCCCGATCGACAGATACGCGTTGAGCGGGGTGTACCAGCCCTCCAGATCGTCCCGGTGGGAATCGCCGTCCAGGCCGCCGTGGTCCACCGCGAGCCGGATCTCGTTGCGCAGATCCCGCAGCACGTCCAGGGCCGCCTTGAGGGGGCCCCGCACATTCCCGCTCCTGGCCTCCCGGGCGTCCCGCTCCAGATGCTCCAGCAGCCAGCTCCGGAACGCGTCGCGGTCGGCGAACTCCCGCCCGCCGCACGGCTTGGCGACCCGCTCCCAGTCCCAGCGGTCCAACGGCTCGATGCCGGCCGAGTCCAGCAGGGCCGGCAGGTCGTCCTCGCCCGCGCTCAGGTACTTCTCGACCAGCGCCTCCCGGCCGGCGCCGCGGCCCGACGCGGTGAGCAGCGTGCCGTAGTAGACGCTCTCCACCTCACGCCGGATGAGCGGCCACAGGTCCCGGCCGAAGTCGATCCGGCCGCCGTCCTGCCCTCCGGCCCGCATGTGCCCGATCGCCTCGGGGGTGAGCAGCCGGGGGAAGTACCGCCCCGACGCGCCCTTCTCGTTCTCCCCGCGTGCGTGGTAGGGCACCCCGCGCCGGGAGAACGCGTACATCAGGGGCTCGTCGCCCGACGGGTGGTAGACGAGCCGGCCGTCCGCGCGGACGAAGCTCCCGCCCCGGCCCACGCTGAACAGCGCCATGTAGTCGAAGAAGCACAGGCCCAGGCCGCGCAGCAGCACCGGAGCGCCGCCGGGGATCCCGCTGAGATCGAGGTCGGCGGGGTTGGCCGGGGTGACGTAGTCGAGGTGGTGGATGCGGGCCAGGCCGGCCGTGCGCTCCTCCCGCGCGGTCGGACGCGTCGGTACGTGGCCCTGCGCGAGGACGATGGCGTCCAGCTGGTTCAGCCGGGTGCCGTCCTCCAGCCGCAGGCCCTGCGGACCGCCGGGCACCCCGTGGATGTCGGCGATCGCGACCGCGCGCGAACGGTGCACGGTGACGGTGACGTGCTCGGGCGCCGACTCCACCACCCGGCGGAAGCAGTCGTGGAGGTAGCAGCCGTAGAACGCCCGGGTCGGGTAGTCGTCCGGCCCCAGGCCCCGGGCCTCCTCGACCACCTCCGGCGGGTGGCCGCCGCCCGGCTCCGAACCCGCCAGCGCGGTGGCCCACTCGAACAGGGTGGGGCCCGGGGCGACCGGCCCGGCGATGTTCACGCTCTCGTCGGTGAAGACCGTGATCTGCGACGCCACCGTGTTCATCAGCAGATGGGGGGACTGCTCGGCACGCCAGACCGTGCCGGCCCCGGGCGCGGACCGGTCCACCACATGGACGGCCACCGAGGGGTGCGAGGGCCGCACCCGCTCGTTGGCGCAGATCCGCTCCAGTACGGAGAGCCCGCGCGGCCCGGCGCCGACGACCGCGATCTCGATGGGACCGGCCATCACTTCCGGTCCTGTGTCTGCAACCGCCGCGCCAGCTCCAGTCGCTTGATCTTGGTGGTGGCGGTCTGCGGCAGATCCTCGATGCGCCACAGCACGGGTTCGGCCAGGGCCGGGAGATCGGCGACGGCCGAGCGCCACACGACGGCTTCCAGCGGCTTGTTGTCCCGGGTGGACACCACGGGCACGGCCAGTCCGTCCGGGCCGGGGACGATGATGACCTCGGTGAGCTCCGGCAGCCGGCCGAACAGCTTGTCCTCCAGCTCCAGGGTGCTGTCGATCCCGGGGATCTCGTCCACTTCGCGGTCCAGCAGGTGCAGACAGCCCCACTTGGTGCGGTAGCCGACGTCCCCCATCCGCCACCAGCCGTCGTGGATCTGCTTCTCCCAGCGCTGGTGCTCCCCGAGGTAGGTGACGATGCGCCCGTCGCTGCGGACCTCGATGAACCCGGGCGAGGACTTGCTCGGCTGGTTGCCGTCGCGGCTGACCACCCGTACGCCGGTCATCCCGGGGAACGGCGAGCCGACACAGCGGCCCTCCGCCTCGGCGCCGCGCTTGTGCGAGTAGGTGCGCCCGGCGATCGGCCCGACCTCGCTCTGCCCGTACATCTGGATGAACAGGCTGCCCTTGCGCCGGGAGGCGCCCAGGAGCCGGTGCACGGTGCGCGGGTGGATCGCGTCGAAGGTGGAGCTGAAGTACTTCACCCGGGCGAGCGGGGCGCGCGGGTCGTCCACCAGCTCCTCCCAGCGCATGAACGAGTTCGGGTGGGCCTCGATCAGACCGGGCGGGGCCTGGGCGAAGAGGCGGGCGACGCTGTCCGGTTCGTCCGAGGCGAGCACGATGACCGGATGGCCCTGGAGGATGGAGATGGGCATCGCCGTGAACATCCGCGAGTGCACGAACGAGACGTGGATCGCCACCGGCTCGTGCGGCCCCACCAGCTTGGCGACCGTCCCCTGGGGGCGGTAGCGCGCCTGGAAGGTCCGCCCGGTGTGCACGGCGAGCTTCGGTACGCCGGTGGTGCCGGAGGTGTGGGTGATCAGCGTGGGGTGGTCCGGCGGCATGATCACTGGAGCGACCCGGGCGACGCCCGCGAGCGAGGCCAGCTCGACGGCGGACTCATGGCTGCCGGTCGTCAGGAGCAACTGCTTGGAGAGCGAGAAGACTTCTGCCGGGAGATCGTGGTCGAGCTTGGCCTGGTCGGTGATCAGGTGGGGCCGGTCCACCCGGCGCAGCAGCTCGGCTACGGTCGCGCCGTCCAGCTTCGGGGAGAGCAGGACGGGTACGGCCCCGATCCTGGCCGCCGCACAGGCGAGCAGGGTGATGTCGAAGCCGTCGGACTTGTGGACGACGATCCGCTCCCCGGTGCGGACCCCGGCGGCCCACAGCCGGGACGCGAAGTCGTCCACCAGGTCGGCCACTTCGGTGAGTGTGAGACGTCGGCCCAGCTCCGGCGCGATGTCCAGGTCGTGATCGAGTACGACGGGGCTCGCGGGGTGTTTCGCGGCCGCCCGGTCGAAGAGCGTTCCCAGTCGGATTCCCTTGTTCCCGATGCGCTGCAGAAACATGCCGCGTCCCCTCGTCGTCGTGAATGGCCGCCGGCCCGGGCCGACCGGCCGGAGAAATTCAGGAATTCTCGATGATTTCCTTGATGCGCTTCAGGGTGTCCGCGAGATCCTGTGCGATCTTCGCGGTCCACTCCTCGATGAACTGCGCGCGCCCGGCCTCGTCCAGATCCTCGACGATCTTGTGAATACCGGCTGTCGCCGTGCCCATGCGGAAGTGATGGGTGAGCACGGCCCCGCCGTCCGCCGGCTCGATGTCGAAACCCCAGACACTTTTCTGGTCGGCACCGGCGTGCGAGAGCATCATCCAGCGGAAGGTACGCTCGGGTTCGGCGGCCGTGACCCTGCTGTCGGTGTGCCAGACGCCCCGGATGAGAGGGGCCCAGGCGACGACTTCCTCGCTGCGGAGATTACGGCCCCGGAACACACTGCCGACGGCCGACGGCTCGCCGGAAATCCATTCCCCGCCCTGGCATTCAGGGCTCCACTCGCCGCTGCGCGGGAGATCGCTGACCACGGCGTACACCTCTTCGGGCGTGGCCCGGACAGGAATATCGGCCCGCAGGTCGAACAACGGAGATTTCTCGATGAGGGAAGTCATGCCGAAAAGTTTCGCAGCGGCCCCGGAGGGCCTGCCACGTATCACTCAAGGGTTGGTCAGGTCCACCGCCGTGACCCCCTTTCGTCAGGTGCGCTTGAAGAACTCGACCTCCCCGACCGCGATCGGACGGCCCCCGTCCTGGCCCGCCGCCTCCCGCAGGACGAGCCGGACGGAGACGACATCGCTGATGCCCGTCCGTACCTCCTGCGGCCCTGGTTTGTTGTTGAACGTCAGCTTCTTCTCGTGGACCGTGCCGTCGGCCGTCTCGACGACCAGCTCCGCCCGGATCGGCCGGGGCTCACGCCGGAACTCCTCGGGCTCCTTCGACGCCCCCGTGTGCACGACGACCCCGACCAGCCGGAACGGCGTGGCGAACGTGCACGTCAGCGACGAGCCCAACGCCGGTGCGCCCCAGTACTTGTTGGTCAGGCCGTCGATGGCCGCGCCTGCCGGATGGCCGGGGGCCGAGCCGCTCGCACTCACCCCGGCGGGGCTGATCTCGGCCGTACCGCCGAGCTTGTCCCGTACGTCCTCGAAGAGCACGCGCCCGGCCGGCAGGAACAGGAAGCCCAGGAACAACAGCCCGACCACCGCCAGCACCAGCAGGATCCGCCGCAGTGCCCGGCCCGAGCGGACCCGCACGCGGCGGCGGAACGGCCACACCGTGCGCCACCACGGCAGGGGCTCGGCCTCCTCCTTGGCCTGGAGCGGTTCCGCGCAGCGTCGGCAGAACCGCCGCCCCGGCAGGTTCGGCGTACCGCAGGCCGGACACGGCGGCCCGTCCGGCGCCTCGTCCGCGTCCACCGGCCGCACGACGGGCCGCCGGACCACGGGCTTCGCGGGCTGAACGGCACCGATGGGCGCGTCGGCCTCGGGCGCGGGAGCGGGCTGCGCGGGCCGAACGGGCTGTACGGGCCGTACGGGAGGCGTCGCCGGTGCTGCCGGGCGTACGGGGGCGGGGCGCGCGGCCTCCGGCGCGGTGCGCGGCCGGGGCGGGGCGTGGGGCGCCACGGGAGGGGGCGGTGCGGGGGTGGCGGGCGTGGGCTCCGCCGCCGGGCGCGGGGGAGCGGTCGCCGGGGGTGCCGGTTCGGTTGCAGGGCGCGGGAGGTCGGGCACCGGGGGCGTCGGCTCCGCCGCATGGCGTGTCGGCTCCGCAGCGGGGCGGGGCGGCTCCGCCGCCGGGCGGGCGGGTTCTGCCGGACGGGCCGGTTCCGCGACGGGGCGTGCGGGTTCCGCCGAACGCGCCGATTCCGCAGCCGGGCGCGCGGGTTCCGCCGGGCGGGCCGGTTCCGCAGCGGGTTCCGCCGCCGGTTCCGGGGGCCCCGCGACCGGACTCGCGGATTCCACCCGGCCCGCCGGGCCGACAGGCCCGACCGGCTCCGCCTCCCCAGCGGCATCGGCAGCGGCCGCCGTCCCGCCGCCACCCCTCGGCGCCTCCGAGGACCACCCCAGGTACGACCCGCAGTTGCCGCAGAAGTCGTCGTCCTCGCGGTTGGCCGTACCGCATGCCGGACACGAGCGCATCGCGTCAGCCTCCTGTCTCTACGTTCGTCCCGGGCGCCTCGGCGGGCGGGCCCGGCAGGATCTCCACCCGGCAGGTGAGATGGACGGGGCACGAGGCCGTGACCACGTCCAGGACCCGGCTCGCGTCCACCGTGGCACCCGGCGCCACCGGCCAGACCCGTACGAGCAGTTCACCGGCCGGGGCCGGCGGCAGCTCCGTACCCGGGCCGGCCGACCACGCGACGCCCCCGCCGTCCCGCACATCGGCGTGGACACCGAAGCAGAGCCGGAGGTGTTCGACCAGACCGCGCCGGGTGCCGCGCCACCGGTGCAGCTCCACGGCGCGGGCGACCACGGCCCGTTGCAGCTCCTGCGGCCAGGCCCGGTCGATGTCGACGCCCACCCAGGTCGCCAGCCACGGCAGGAAGTCGGCCGGTGCGAGGGCCGGGTCGAAGTAGGCGGGCAGGTTGTCCAGCGTGGACAGGACCGGCGCCAGTACGGTGTCGAGCCCGGCCGTGAACCGCTGGGCCAGGTCGTCGTCGGCGTACAGGGCGGGCAGCAGTTCACCGATCGGGTAGCGGCTCGGCAGCCCGGGTACGGCGGCCCGGCTCACGCGCCCTCACCCGGCCCGCTCGGCGTGACGATCACCTGGTGCTGGTGGGAGAAGACCAGCGCGCCCGGAGCCACGTCGATCCGGTCCGCCGCACCGCCGCGCCGCCCGGTGATCGGGTCCGCCGGGAACAGCCGGACATCCTCCACCAGACCGGCCCCCCGCACCCCTTGGAGCACGGCGAAGACCTCCCCGTACTGCACGGGCCTCCCGAACGGCCACCCCGTGCCGTCCGCACCGCCCCGCAGCGGGTCGATGTGGCGGAACAGGGCCTCCAGCGCCTCCGCGCGCACCCGGTCCACGTCGGCCGGGGCCGCGACGAGCCGGGCGACCACGGTGACGCCCTGGTAGGCGGGCGGCTCCACGACCAGCCGGGTGCCCACCAGGCGGCGCTCGTCCAGCCGTTCCGCCACCGCCGCGAGCACCTGGTCCGAGGGGATCAGCTGCTCGAACCGGAGGTGGCCGCCCTCGTCGGCGACCGCGTCCGGCACGACCAGGACCCGCACCGCACCGGGCTCGCCCGCCACGGCGGGCAGGCACCGGACCCGGCGCAGGGACGGGGCCGCCTCACGGGCGATGACCTCGTAGTCCCGCGCGGTGACGGCCCGTTCCTGCACGCGCAGGATGTTGGGGGCCCGCACCTTGGCGTTCTCCACGCTCTCGCCGTCGACCCCCCCGGTCGCCGCCTCACGGTTGTCGACCCCCGCGACGTACGGGACCGAGCTGCGCAGCACGGAGATCGCGCCCCGGGCCACGTTCCCGGCCGACCCGCCGCCCGTGCGGTAGCGCGGTACGCGGAGCTGGGCGCCCTTCTCCGGGACGGCACCGTACGCGCGCATCGTGCCGTCCTCCTCCCGCACCTCGGGCGGGAACGCGAACTCACCGGAGACGGCGTCGATCCGGACGTGCCGGTCACCGGGCGAGGAGGCCCCGAAGTGCTCGACCGGCGTCCAGACCTGCCAGCCCTCGGCGGTCGACACCTGGACCACCGGCGGCTCCCCGTCCATCAGCAGCGGCACCCGGCTCACCGTGAACCGCTGCCCGGCGACGCCCTCGGAGACCCCGAGCGGCACGTCGAGGACGGTCTCCGCGTGTTCGACGGCGGCCGTGCCCCCCACCGTGAAGACCTCGGCCTCACGGATCGTCGGCGACTCGGAGTAGAACGGCTGGCCGGGCTCGGGCGCGGTGACCCGGCAGCGCAGCCACCCCGCCCGCGTACCGGCGACGACGGACGGGGTGTGCCCGGCCGGGACGAACACGATGACCTCGCCCGGCCGGTTGAGCCCGCCGGTGCTGTCGTCACCAGTCGCACACTCCACCCAGCGGGCCCCGTCCCACGCCTCCCACACCAGCGGCGGCTGACGCGGGTCGACGCCCACGCCCTCCACCCGGCTGTCCAGGCGTACGGCGACGATGCACCGGGGCACGGCGGTGGGCAGCCCGAACAGCAGGGCGTCACCGGGCTCCGGGCGCGCCGAGAAGCACGGGATGTCCTTGCCCGCGCCGAGCGGCCCGGTGCGGTCGGTCTGGTCGCCGGAGACCGGCGCGGTGACCAGCCGGACCAGCTCGCTCGGCACGATCGGCAGGTCCTCGGAGGTGGTGAACACCACCGGCTCCTCCGCCTCCCCGCGCGCGGTCGCCACCTCCGTACCGGCGGACAGGTGCACGGTCTCCGGCTGCGGAGCGGAGAGCCAGAAGTCGACCTCGGCCCGGGCCACGGTCGGCGGGAACAGGCTCACGCCCAGCAGGTCCAGGAAGGCCGCGTAGTTCTTGTCCGGCACCCGGTTCAGCCGGTACAGCAACTGGTCGACCATGTACGCGAACGTCTCGATCAGCGTGACCCCGGGGTCCGACACATTGTGGTCGGTCCACTCGGGGGAGCGCTGCTGGACGTACCGCTTGGCCTCGTCGACGAGCTGCTGGAAGCGCCGGTCGTCCAGGTTGGGTGAGGGCAGGGCCATCAGCGCGTCCCCGCTTCCACAGCCGCTTCGGAGGCGTCCCCGTCGGACGGGATCGTGTAGAAGGGGAAGACCAGGTTGCGCAGGTCGTTGGTGGCCCGCACGGTGTAGCGCACGTCGATGTAGAGCGTGCCCTCCTCGATCGCGTCGAACGCGATCACCACGTCCGTCACCTCGATGCGCGGCTCCCAGCGCTCCAGCGACGTACGGACCTCCTGGGCGATCCGCCCGGCGGTCGCGCCGTCGCCCGGCGCGAAGACGTAGTCGTGGATGCCGCAGCCGAACTCCGGCCGCATCGGCCGCTCGCCCGGTGCCGTACCGAGGATCAGGCCGATGGCCTCCTCGATCTCCTTGTCCCGCTCGACCAGGGCGATCCCGCCCGTGGCGCCGGTCCGCAGCGGGAAGCCCCAGCCGCGTCCGATGAATCCGCCGCCGCTCACATCGGGCCCCCGATCAGGACGTTCAGCGCACCGCTGATGATGGGCGCGCCGCAGCTGGTGGTGTCCCGCATCCGGGCGGCGGGCAGTCCGCCGATCAGCACCTGGCCGGTGACGGCCCCCGCCGGATTGGGCATGATCACGTTCGCCGGCCCGAGCGCCGCGTGCGGGGGGACGACGCACACGTGCAGACTCCCGGTGACGGCCGCGGGCCGGCCGCCGATCAGCACGGTGGCGACGGCCACCGCACCCGGGGGCGGGGTGCCGATGAGGCCGCCGTGGGCGGTGCTGTCGCCCGTACGGGCTGCGGGGGGCATGGCCGGGGTTCTCCTTGCTGTGAAAGGGACTTGAGGGATTTCAGGGATGAATGAGGGGCGCGGGGCGTCAGTTGATCCGGATGAGCTTGGCCTTGAGCACGGCGAGCAGCCCGCCGTCCACGGTGACCCCCGTCTTGCCGTTGATGGTCACCGAGCGCCCCTTGACCTCCACGTTGCCCGTACCCGCGTCGAGCGTGATGCCCGAGGCGGAGAGCGTCACGGAGCTCTGCGGCCGCTTGGAACCGGGGGCGAACACGGTGAGGGCGATCTCGTTCCTCCGCTCGTCCAGCGTGACCTCCAGCCGCTTGTTGCCACTGGCCAGCCGGACACCGGACGGGCCGCGCGAAGTGTCCAGCAGCTCCAGCCGGTTGCCTGAACGGGACACCAGGGAACGGCGGTTGACCTTGCCGCTGGTCTTGTCGACCAGCGGTACGTCATGTTCCGACGGCCGGTCGATCCCGTTGTAGAGACCGCCCAGGACGTACGGGCTGTCCAGCAGCCCCTGCTCGAAGCCGACCAGGACCTCGTCGTTGACCTCGGGGCTGAACACCCCGCCGCCCCCGTTGCCGCCCCACTGCACCGTACGGACCCAGTCGGTCACATAGGTGTCGTCCAGCCAGGGGAACTTCAGCCGCACCCAACCCCGTTGGCCCTTGCCCTCGCGGATGTCGGTGACCACGCCGATCGCCAGCCCCGGCATGCGCGGACCGCGCGAGGGGGCACCGCCGCCGGTCAGCCCGGCCAGCGAACGGTCGGGCGAGGCGCTGACGATCACGGTCGTGCGGTAGCCGCCGTCCGGTTCGAGGACGTGGTGGGCGGCGGTCGCCGTGTAGCGGCCCGAGAAGGTGGCGCCGACGTTGCCGAGGGCCACCGGAGCGCCCGCCCGCAACTGGGGGTTGCCGACGGCGACCGCCTCGATCTCGCCGAAGCCGGAGCTGACCGAGGCCGCCACCGCCCCGGCCACGGCCGTGGTCTCCGCCTGGGTCCGGTACGGGGTGTCGGCGACGGTCGTCCGGGCCTTCGCGCCGAACGCCCCGGCCGCCACCGTCGGGCTCATCCCCGGAATCACGGTGGTGGAGCGGACGGACTGCTCCCGCGCCACGAGCCGCGTCTTGGTGTCGACGTTCCAGCCGCGCACCTCCACATCGCCCGCCCCGTCCGCGCCGGTCACGACCGCTCGCAGGGAGAGCAGGTTGTCCCCGTACTCCAGGACCATCGGGTTCTTGGCGGCCCGGGTGGTGGGCGAGGGCGCCGAGGAGGCCGGCTTCGGCTTGGTGAACTGCAGCACGCCCTTGTCGTCCACCCGCACCCGCGCACCGCTCTCGGCGGCCAGGTGCTGGAGGAACTCCCAGTCCGAGACGTTGGGCTGGGTCAGCTGCTTGTACGTGATCGGCGCGGCCTCGACCTTGCCGCAGGCCAGCCCGGCGCCCGCGGCGACCTTGCGGACGATGTCCGCGGTCTTCATGTTCCGGTACGCGACCACCTTCCGGCCGCGCTGCAGCCGGTGCGCCTTGGACAGGGCGCGGATCACGGTGAACGTTCCGGTGGTGTCGTGGTCCAGCTCGATCGCCGTGACCTCACCGGTGAACAGCCGCTCACGGACCCGGTCCTGCACGGTGACCACGGATATCTTCAGCGGGGTGCCGAGGGTGATCCCGCTCTCGCTGAGCAGATCGTGGTCCGGGTCCCGGTACATCAGCACGGCGGCGTCCGGCAGCCCGACGTTCTCGTCGACCACGCAGCTCACCAACTGGGCCGCCCAGCCCAGCGGCAGCTCGGCGGGTATCTCCACGATCGGATCGGCGGCGAAGGAACGCCCCGGGGCGGACGCGCTCATCGGCCGCCCTCCGCGAGGTGGTCTTCCAGACCCGGCACGAGGAGCTCGCTGCCGGGGATCAACTGCATCGGGTTGTCGATGTTGTTGGCGTCGGCGATGGTGCGCCAGGCGGTGGCATCGCCGTACTCGCGCCAGGCGAGCAGCGGCAGGCTGTCCCCGGCCACGACCCGGTGCGTACGCCGTGCCTCCTTCGAACCCGAGGTGGGGTTCTGGCCCGCCGGGTCGACGCTCGCCTCCTCGATGGAGAGGGAGCAGGTGGCGCGCAGCGGCTTCCCGTCCACGTCGAACAGGGTGTAGGAGACGGACAGGTTCGAGAGCACACCGTCGAACGAGGTCGTCCTCGACGTGCCCCAGTCGAACCGCACCCAGGGGCTGGCGGGCGTCTTGCGCGCGAGGCTGGTCGGCGTGGGCACACACGCGATCATCAGCTGCTCCACCGCCTTCTCCACGGAGTTGTCATGGGTGGCCGTCGCGTCGAGGAAGACCTCCAGGGAGAGCGACCGCGGCCCGCTCCCGACGAACTCGGGCAGCGCGGACTGCCCGGCCATCCGGGACGGGGTGCGCCGCCACTCGGTGCTCTTGCTCAGCGACAGCTTCGAGGGGTTGAACTGGAGGGTGAGCTGGGCGAGTTTGCCGCCCGGCTTGGCGCCAACGGTCGACGGCGGTTCCATGATGGTCAGTTGGGCGCGCGCACGGCTCGCACGGAGAGCTGGTGACATGGCGTTCCTCCTTCCTGGTAGGTGAAGTGGCGGGGCATCAGGACGGCTCCAGTCCCTCGTGCGCGATCTCCAGCGTCTCGATCGCCGCCTGGGAGTTCGCGGGGTCGAACGACGGTCCCTGCCAGCGCACCGGGACGATGCCCTGCACCTGCCAGCTGATGATCCGGCTGAGGTCCGGCCGCAGGGCGACGATCTCGCCGTCCTTGGGCTCGACCCGCCGGATCGTCTCGTTCAGCCAGCGCGCGATCTTGAGGGTGTCGGCGGTGACCGGGCGGGTCAGCGTGATGTTGGTCCAGGTGATGCGCCCCGGCAGCTGCCAGGTGAAGCCGTTGTTGCCGCCCTCGGCGTACGTCTCCATCTCGACCTCGGCGCCCAGGCCCGAGCAGGTGTGGAAGGCACCCAGGTCGCTGCCGCCGATCACGAGCTTGAAGAACACGCTCGTCGCGAAGATGTTGTCCGTCATGCCGTTTCTCTTCTTCTCTTGCTTCTCTGCCGGTGCGTGCTGTTCCTGCGGGGTTGTGCCGGGCGGGGAGGCCGCTGTCAGCGGCGGCCGTCGTGGAGCCGTCCGGCGCGCTCCCGGCCACGGCGCATGTCGGCGCGGATCAGCCGGCTCACGGGGTCGAGGAGGCGGCGGGCCAGCTCCTCGATCTCCGCCCCGGAGATCCGGTTCGCCGCGTTCTCCACCGCTGTCTCCGAGGTGGGGGCGAAGCCGGACCTGTCGTCGTCCGCACGCTGAACGGCCTTCGGCGTGCCCTTCGGCGCCACGGCCTTCACCGGGACGCCGGTGATGCCCGCCTGGGCGGCCGCGCGTTGCAGCGCCTGTGCCCGCGTCGGGGGCTGAGCCGGGGCGCCGGGGCCGCTCGGCCCGGAGGCCGACGGGTGTGTGCGCGGCGGGATCCGTACGGAGAGGGCGGGCGGTCCGGCCGGGGGAGCGCCGCCTCCGGGCGCCGGGCCGGCGGGCGGGGGGCCCGCCGGGTCGGGCACCACGGGCAGCGGCATCCGCTGGACGGGTACGACGGTGGCTCCGGGCCGGGCCGTCGCGGGCGGATGCGGGCGCACGACCGGCACCGGGCGGGTGGCCGGGGCGGGCCGCGGGGATGCCGTGGGCGCTGCGGAAGTCATGGGCGGCATCGACGGGGTGCCGAGGGCGGGGGGTGCGGGCCGGGTGGCGGGGGGCTGCGGGCCGTACGGGCCGGCGGGGGCCGTTCCCGGTGTCTGCGGCTGCGGTGTCTGCCCTGCCGTCCGGGTGGTGGGGTTGGGGGTGGCCGCCGAATTGCGTACCGAACGACGCTGTACGAGCCGCTGGATCGCGCCACCCATGGCGGACCCGCTCTTCGTGGGGGCGGCCCCGGCCTTGGCGGCACGACCGGCGTCGCCCTGGGGCGTCCTACGGCCGGAACCGGTGGTTCCGGGGGCGGCGGTGACACGTGGACCGCTGCCGTCGCCGGTCGTGCGCCGGGGCGCGGGGTTCCCGTGCACGGCACGCTGGACGGTGGAGCCGGGCGCGGGGCCCGCCGGGGCCTGGCCCGGGGCCGGAGTCCGGTGCGGTGAGGCGAGTGAGGGGGCCGAGGCGGGCTCGGCGGGGCGGGTGCGGGGTGCGTTGCGCCGGAGCTTCGCACCCGGTGAAGTCCGGCGCTCCCGGGTCGGTGAATCGCCGGTCTGCCTGCCGCTGGTCTGGCCGCCGCCCGTCTGGCCGCCACCGGTCTGGCCGCCACGGGTCGGCGTGCCGCCGGAGCTCGAAGCGACGGAGTTGGGCCCCGGCTGCTGTACGTCACGGCGCCAGGTGGCCGCCACGACCGGCCGGGCCGTGCTGCCGCCCGTCGCTGTCGTCTTCGGGGTGGCCGAGAACCCCTCGGCGGAGCCGGTGTTCACCTTGAGCGCCCTGCCAGAGAGCAGGCTCCGCGACCGCTGGACGGTGGGCGTCAGCGGACCGGTGGCGGCGGAGGACACGGGAGCGGAGGACGTGGGTGTGGCCTGCCCGCCCCCGGTCCGCTTCGGGCCGATGCTGCGGATGCGGACCGGTGCCGGGGGAGTGGCCGGGGAGGCAAGGGGAGCGCCGGGCGTGCCCGTACCCGTTGGCGTACGCCCCTGGGGGCGCTCACCGTCCACCGCGCGCTGTACCGGCGCGGGGGCCGAGCGGACCGGCATCCCGGAAGGCGTGCTCGGGGAGGCCGGGGGCGTTGCGGCCTGCGGGGGTGCGCTCTGCGGGGCCGGTGTCTCCGTCGGGCCCGGCTGGGTACGTCGGCGGTCACCGAGGAGCGGGGCGTCCGGCCGGAGCCGCGCGGTCGACGGGAGCGAAGTGAGGGGGGTGCCGATCCCGCCACGCGTACGGGCACGGGAGCCGGAGGCGTCGCCGGGCTGCGAGGGCCCGGGGCCGCTGGGCTGTTGAGCCCGGTGCGGCACGGTCTCCGATGGCTGCCCAGGGCCCGCAGCCGGAGCTTTCCGGGTCGGTGCCTTCTGGATCGGCGCCGGTGCCTGCGCCGACCGGGGTGTCGTGGCAGGTGAGGCCGGTGCTGCCGGCTCCGAGGTCTGGCGCTGGAGCACCGGCATGGCCGCCGCCTCCTGCCCTGCGGGGGCAGCGGGTGCGGGCTTTCGTTGCCCTTCAAGGCTGGAAGGGATGGCCCCTGAGGGCAGTTCCCGCAGGGGCTTGCCCAGGGCAGGGCGTACGGCCTCGGGGGCGGGAGCGGGTCCTCGGCCGGAACTCGCCTGCGGCGCGGGGGCGGTGGGCCGCCCGGGCTGCTGCTGGGTGCTGGCCGTCCGCTGCACGCTGCCGGTGCCGCTGCCGGAAGCAGCCGGTGTGGAAGGCGTGACAGGTGTGACGGGCGTGGCAGGGGCAGTCGGCGATAGCCCGGTGATCTGCCGCAGCGGCATCGCCGGACGCCGGGCGACGGTCAGGGGTGGTGCGGTCCGCCGAGGACGTACAGCGGCGGGCCGCGCACGCTGCACCGAAGCCGAAGCCGAAGCCGAAGCCGAAGCCGAAGCCGAAGCGTCCGTGTCCGAGGCAGTGGCCTCCCCCGAAGCGGATCGGGAAGCGGAAGCGGACCCGGAAGCCGCCGACCGCTGGCCCGGGGCCGTCCGTCCCGGCTTCCGCCCACCCGCGCGACCCGCCACCGACGGCCGAGACGCCGCGGCAGCCCCAGCCGTACCGCCCGCCCCGGCCTCCGCCCCGCTCTCCGCCTCCGGCAGGGCCGCCCGCAGCAGCAGCGGCCCCCCGGGGGAAGCGGAACGCGCGACGCCCGGACGGGCGACGCCATGGATGAGGCCCACCGGGGCGGACGGCAGTACGGCGTGGCCGAGTTCGCCGCCTAGGGTGGGGTCCTGCCAGGAGGCGAGCTGGGACCGGAACCGCAGCCCGTCGCTCACCCCGATCGAGGACCGGGCGACGGTCACCGAGGGCGGGGAGACCTGACGCCAGCCGCCGTTCCAGCCGGGACCCGATGCCCCCGGGCCGCTCACGACGGCAGCTCCGACCTCCGGCACCGGACCGGCACCCGTACCCATACCCGTACCACCGTCGACACCGACACCGACACCGACACCGACACCAGCACCACCGTCGGCACCGGCACCGTCCCGCGAGGCCGTGCCGGGCCGTTGCCGGTCCGTTCGGCGCAGCCAGTCCCCGAACCCCACACGATCACCCGCCTTCGTTGACGCGGGTGTTGATCCGCGCTATCTCCCGCACCCACTGCTGACGCTCGCCGTGGGTGAGGTCGAGAATGTCCTCACGCTGCCAATGGAAGTGGTAGGCGACGTACGCGATCTCCTCCCGCAGCCGGGGAAGCGCGTACGTCTCTATTCCCCCAGGCGCCCACCCGAGAGATCCACCTCGAACGAGCCGTGGCAGAGCGGGCAGGTCACCGCCGCGTGCGTGTGGCCCTCGCTGTTGATCCGGCGGTAGAAGTCCTGGAGGAACGCCACATCCGTGGCGTACATCCGCTCCACGATCCCGGCGTGCACATCGGTGACCGTGCCGAGCTGGGTGATCACCTGGCTCAGCAGCACCACGGACAGGTACGCCGGGTTCTCCTTCACCCGCAGGTCGATCTGCGGGCGGAGTTCGTCCCGGGCCGTCGCGAGCCGCATGGTGCCGTGCCGGTGCAGCTGGCCCTCGTCGTCCACGTACCCGCGCGGCAGCTCGAAGGCGAACTCCGTCTGCAACGAGTCCCGTTCGCGCTGCGGGGCGCGGGCGGGAGCCGGTGCGGGCGCCGGTGCCTCCTGGCGCGCGGCGGTCGTGGCGGCGAGGTTGTCGAGGGTCTCTTCGAGCCCGCTGCCCGACGAAACGGTCCGGCGCCTCATTCGACCACGATCTCCTCGAAGGTGATGGTCACCGTCTCGGTCGCGGCGCTGGACTCGCCGGCCTTGAGGGAGGGGCCCTCCCACTTGGAGGCCCAGCCCTGCATCAGCTGGATGCGCCGCACGGTCTCGCCGGTCGAGTCCTTGATCTCGATCGTGAGGTTCTGGCGCGCGGTGTCGACGGCTCCGTTGTTGAGCGTCTCCTTGATCCAGGTGGTGAACTCGCTGCTCTTGTCGAGCCCGCGGGTGATCGTCACCTCGCCCGCCTGGCGCGCGCCCGGCTGCTTGCGGATGATCTGCTTGCCCTCGGCGGTCACCTGGCGGACCTCGACGACTTCTTCCTCGACGGTCATGCCGCTGATCTCCTGGATGGACTCCACGAGATAGCCGCCGAGCTGTACGCCGAAGACGTGGGTGGAAAGAGCGTCGCCCTCTGCCATGACTGTGTGTCACCTGTTCCGCTGGTAATGACGATGATGGTGGTGGGGGAGGACCGCGAAGGTCACTCGTCGATGAGGCTGGTGCTGTCGGAGAACTGCGCCAGGCGGAAGACCACGAACTCCGCGGGCTTCACCGGCGCGACCCCGATCTCGCAGACGACCTGGCCGAGGTCGATCGACTCCTGCGGGTTGTTGCTCCGGTCGCAGCGGACGTAGAACGCCTCCTCGGCCGTGCGGCCGAACAGTGCGCCCCGACGCCACTCCTCGGTGAGGAAGGCGGTGACGTTGCGCCGGATGCTCGACCAGAGGCGGTCGTCGTTCGGCTCGAACACCACCCACTGGGTGCCCAGGAGGATGGACTCCTCCAGGTAGTTGAAGAGGCGGCGCACGTTGAGGTAGCGCCAGGCCGGGTCGGAGGAGAGGGTGCGGGCGCCCCAGATGCGGATGCCGCGGCCGGGGAAGGCGCGTACGCAGTTGACGCCGATCGGGTTCAGCAGGTCCTGCTCGCCCTTGCTGAGGCGGATCTCCAGGTCGACCGCGCCGCGGATGACCTCGTTGGCGGGGGCCTTGTGGACACCGCGCTCACCGTCGCTGCGCGCCCAGACGCCGGCCACGTGACCGCTCGGCGGGACCAGGGAGTTGCGGCCGGCCGCCGGGTCGAAGACCTTCACCCACGGGTAGTACAGGGTGGCGTAACGCGAGTCGTAACCGGCTTCGTCGTTGCGCCAGTTGCGTACCTGCTGGGCGTTCATGCCGGGCGGGGTGTCCAGGACGGCGACCCGGTCGCCCATCTGCTCGCAGTGCGAAATGACCGCCAGCTGCACGGTCTTGACGCCCTCGGCGTCGATCTCGCCGCGCTGGAAGGCGCTCATCAGGTCCGGGACGGCGACCATGGTGATCTCGTCGATCGACTCCAGGCCGCCGAACCCGGTGCGGGCGGAGGCGTCACCGACGTACTCCGACGCGTCGAGCCGCGCCACGCCGGAACCGGGGGCGCCGGTGGCGGGGGCGAGGGCGACGGTCTGCTTCTCGGGGCGGCTCTGGGCCGTGCCGGGCTGCTCGGCGACCTGGATGAGCTTGGAGTCGCGGGCCTGGGTGACCAGGTAGCCCTTGACGTTCTTACGGGTGGAGACGTCGTAGGTCTCCACGACCTTGCCGGCCTGGCGGACCAGCAGCCGGAAGCGGTCCTCCGGGGGGCTGTCGCCCTCGGGGTCCGCGATCTCGACGGAGAGGTCGGCGCTCGTGCCGGACTTGGCGGAGACCAGGAAGCCGCCGAGCGCGACGGGCGCCGGGGCCTGGCCGACGGCGCCGGGCGCCGTTGACGCGGAGGCGCCCTGCGCGGGGCCGCCGATGCGCACGATGTAGGCCGCGCCGCCGCCGTTGGCGAAGAAGCCGTAGACGGCGTGCGTGAGGTAGGTGTCGGCGGTGAAGGTGCCGAAGGTCTGGACGTACTGGTCCCAGTTGGTCACCAGCGTGGGCTGGTGGAAGGGGCCCGTCTCGGCGAAGCCGACGAAGGCTGCGACCGCGGTGCCGACTCCCTCGATGGGCCGTGCTCCGGACTGCACCTCCTCCACGTATACACCGGGGGTGAGGTACGACGGCATGCTCGCTCCTTCGGGGTGGTCACTCGTTCACCAATCAGTCTTGACCGGTGGCGGTGGCGGGGAGTAGGTCCGGAAGTCCTGGGCCCGGGGCAGTGACGCTGCCTTCCCGGGCACCTGTACGGCGGTGAATGCTGCCCTCGGCGGACCGGCCGCGCTCCCGCCGTATTGGCGAGGTGCGACGGGCATTCCGGCGGGCGCGGATGAAGAGAAGGCGAACAGCGGGTCCCGAGACGGCATTTGCGTTCCGGGCGCTGCCGGCGGATTTCCCGGAAGAGGGGATTCCGGTTGGTGGAGCGGGTGTGTTCGGTATCTCTTTTTCCCGGTGAACGCCGCAGGGCCCAAAACCGTGCGGGGGTGGCCCGGGAGCGCGTATCAGGTGACGGAATTCGGCCAGAATGCGCCTAGAAAGTGTGGTGGTGCGGCCCGGTTCCCCGGATGGAAGCGGGCGCCCGACCGTTCCGATCGGGCGCTCCCCAGGTCTCCTTGAACCGTCAGGAACGGCTCTGAACAGGTCTGTTCGTGCTTCGGTCCGCCGGAACCGGATATTCTTCTCGGGCTGTCGGCGCCACAGGTGACCGAACTGGTATAGACCTTTGGCGTATTCGGGAGGGTGAATCCGCCATCTTTCGGCACGCCGGGTTTCCTCCGGGGCCGGGTTTCTGCTGTTGTCATCATCGAGAGGTGGAACGAAGCGCCCCGCGCTGCTGTTTCCGCGTTCTACCGTGCGAGATCGCTCAGTACGCCACTGACGTTAATCACCTGATGGCAGCCTGAGGCCTGCGTTCCGGTCGCCGGAGTGCCGGGCTTGGCACAGGTGACGGCAGCGGTGACCGTGGCGTTCTCCGGAATCTGAATGGGGGTGACCCAGTGATAGTCCTGGTTGCGGAACGTTTCCAGCGCGATGGTGGTGATCTTCCGCTCTCCGAAGGAGATGGTCAGCACTCCCTCGTCGCCCTGGAAGTTCGCCACCACGATGTCCGTGATGCCGAAGACCTTGCCCGCGGGAACCTGGTACGTCCCCTCCTTCTCGGCCCCGGTCTCGGTCTCCACGTCGATCGTCGCGGAGCTCTGCTGGGTGCCCCCGGCGCCCGTGCCGCCCGGACCGGTGCCCGTCCCCGGTCCCGTACCGGAGCCGCCGTTGCCACCGGGCGTGCCCGCGTCCGGACCGGTCCCCTGCCCCTGGCTTCCGCCCGGGTTGTCCGCGCCGCCCGGCGTGGTCGAACCCTGCTGCTGCTCGCCGCGGGCGGCCTCCTCCTCCGCCGCCTCGGTCACCGCCTGCTTCGCGGTGCTCTGCACGGCCGGCCGGACCAGTGCGAACCAGGCGATCAGCAGCGCCAGCAGTGCGGCCAGCACGATCAGCAACCACTTGGGCAGTACGGGAAGCTGGAGGAACTCCCCGGGAACCGGCTCCGGCCGTACGGGCTCCGGCCGGGTGGTCTCCGGCCGTGCGGGCTCCCTGCCCTCGGCCTTCGTCTCGGCGGCGGTCTCCGCTGCCTCGGCGGCCTCCACCTCGAACGGCCAGGTGACCGGCTCGCCGAACCAGATCAGCTTTGCCGCACGCACCCGCAGCCGTATCTCGGCCGACTCGCCCGGCTCCAGCCGCTTCTGACCGGGAGTGAAGCCCAGCCGCAGCTCCTCCCCGGCCTGCTTGCCGGTGAAGGCGACGTCGACCGGGGTGTTCCCCTTGTTCTGCACGGCGGTACGGAAGCGGGCGCCCAGCCAGCCCCGGCGGCGGCGCGGTTCCAGCTCGGTGCGCAGCTCGTGGAAGGGCTCCACGGTGACCGTGCCCTCGGGGACCACCACCGACTCCGGGTGCTCCGCGGGCAGTACGCGGACGGCCAGCGGGGTCTCGCCCGCCTTGACCTCGTGGGAGCGGGGCGGGGCGAAGGTGAGGGTCACCGTCTCGGAGGTGCCCGGGTAGAGCGATACGCGGGCCGGCTCGACGGTGCTCCACGCAGCGCAGTCGCCGACGACTTCGAGCGTGTAGGCCTCGACGATGTCGCCGTCGTTGCGCACGGTCAGGGTCGTCGTCGCGGTACCGCCGGGCGACACCGTCACCGTGGGCATTTCGAGTTCGGCAGATGTGGTCACCCTGCGACGGTAAGCCGCCCCTGCGGCCGCGCAGCAGGGTCACGAGGGCAACGGACGGGCAGGGCGGATGCCCCGAAGGCACACCGGCGCGGGGGCCCGGCGAGCCCGCCCCGGGCCCGCGCCCCCTGCCGAAGACCGGTGCGGGCGGGAGTGGACAAGGCATATCGGGCGGAAGTACCTGAGGAAGACGGCGCTGAGTGATGACGACGGCAGAGACGAAGAGCAGGGCCATGGAGCGCGGGCAGTACCGCAGGCCCGACGCGGCGCAGCGGGCCGCGCGGACCGTCCCCGGGGCGGGGACCGGCGGCAGGGTCACCGTGGCGGTGTACGCGGAGGACCTGATCCTGCAGACCGGCATGATCCACCAGCTGCGGATGCGGCCGGAGATAGAGCTGATACCGGAGGCCGAGGCGGACAAGGCCCAGGTCTCGCTGGTGGTGGTGGACATGGTGGACGAGCCCACGGTCCAGCTGCTGCACCGCCTCCAGCGCAACACCTCCACCCGCACCGGACTGGTCGTCGGCTTCTTCGAGTCGGGTGCGCTCCAGACCATGATCGAGTGCGGGGTCGCCGCCGTGCTGCGGCGCGGCGAGGCCGACCAGGACCGGCTGGTCCACCTGGTCAAGGCGATGGCGAACGGCGAGGGCGTCCTCCCGGGCGACCTGCTCGGCAAGCTCCTCGACCATGTCAGCAGCCTCCAGCGGACGGTTCTGGACCCCCGGGGGCTCACCCTCTCCACCCTCACGGCGCGGGAGGCGGAGATGATCCGGCTGGTGTCGGAGGGCTTCGACACCGCGGAGATCGCGCAGAAGACGTCGTACTCCGAACGGACCGTCAAGAACGTGCTCCACGAGGTCGCGACCCGGCTCGAACTGCGCAACCGCGCCCATGCGGTGGGTTACGCGATGCGGCACGGTCTGATCTGATCTGATCTGACCGGGCCCGACCTGGCTGATCCGACCTGACCGTTCACTACGTAGACCCGTACGCGCCATCGCCGTACGGGAGTTACCGGGCGATCCTGGACCGGGGGCGCGGAGGAGTGCGCCGCAAAGGGCAGCGACTCCTTCCCCCGGTCCGGGTACTCGGGGCCTGTCTTCCTGCCCCACGCGAGCGCGATGCTCGACCGTGGAGCGTCATCAACAGACTGTGAGGTGGGCCGTGACCGGCACTGCTGGCCCGGCGAGGCATTCCCGGTGGAGCCGACTGATGGGCGCCGTGGTGCTGCTGGCGCCGCTGCTGGTGGTCGGATCGGCCGCCACCCCGCACGGGGCCACCGACGCGGTCGCCGCGGCCGCCGAGGCGGACCCGCTGGACGCCGGACGGATCGCCTTCGCCGGTACGGAGCACCGGAGCCTCGGCCGGGTCGCGGACCCGGAGAACACCGAACCCCTCTTCGGGACCGGACCGGCCCACTACGACCAGGACCCCTCCGCCCGCGGTGACGTCCTCGTCTTCACCAGCCTCCGCGACAGCGTGCGGCCCCAGGTCTACCTCCGGGGCGCCGACGGGACCGTACGCAGGCTCACCACCGACCGGGACGCCGCGAACCCCGAACTCTCCCCGGACGGGCGGACCGTCGTCTTCGACTCCGCCGAGCCCGGCCCCGGCGACCGGGTCCAGCGCGACCTGTGGGCGGTCGGCGTCGACGGCTCCGGCCTCCGGCGGCTGACGGACACCGCCGACAACGAGGAGGCCCCGACCTTCTCCCCGGACGGCACCCGCATCGCGTACGCCTGCGACGGCGACGAGAGCCGCGGCCGGCAGATCTACGAACGGGCCTTCGCCGGCGGCGAGCAGACCCGGATCAGCGACGCACCGGCCGGCGACGCGACCGACCCGTCCTGGAACCCGGTGGCCGACGACACCCACCGCAACCGGGTCGCTTACACCCTCGTCACCGACCCCGACCCCGAGAAAGGCTTCCGGCTGCGGGTCACCGAGGGCATCGGCACCGACCGGCCGCTGCTGGCCGGAGCCCACGCGGAGTGGGGCAGCCACTCGGTGACCTGGCTGCCCGACGGCGACGACGTCCTCTTCCTCAGCCCCTTCCACGTCTGCGGCTGCGACGACTTCGACCACGTCTACCGGGGCCCCGCCTTCGTCGACGAGGCGCCGGAACAGCTGCTCACCGAGGACCGTGAGGTCGCGTCACCCACCTGGACCGGAGGTTCCGGCTCCGGAGGCGTCGTCGTCTCCCGGATCACCGCCGACGCGGCGAACGTCGTGACGCTCCAGGACGTACGCCAGGACGGCTCGGACCCGCGCGACCTCGGGCTCACCATCCTCGACGAGGACCCGGCGGCCCGCACCAACACCGACCCCGCCGTCGACCCGCTCTTCAACCCGGCTGCCGGGTACGACCCGTGGACCGAGCGGCAGAACTACACGCCCGACGGCCGGCGCATCGTCGTGACCCGCTTCGAGGGCCCCGACGACGCGCGGGTCGAACGCATCTGGATGGTCGACGCCGACGGTACCGACGCCGCCGCCCTGCCGCTCGCCGGACGCGGCGAGCGCGACTGGGACACCGACCCCACCTTCTCGCCCGACGGCACCAAGCTGGCGTTCACCCGGACCTCGCCCGGCGGCGTCGGCGAGGCGGCCGGCCCGGGCCGCATCCTCATCGCAGACGTGGCCACCGGCGCCATCCTCGACGAGATCCGCCCGCCCGAGGGCGAGCAGCAGGGTGTCGACGCCCAGCCGACCTGGTCCTCCGACGGCGTCAACCTCGCCTTCACCCGCACCCAGGTGATCAACGGCAACGGCGGCAACAAGCACATCTGGGTCGTCCCGGTGAACCGGCTCGACCAGCAGCGGGACCTCAGCGCCACCATCTGCCCCGGCGACTGCGAAGTCATCGACGACAGCCCGGCGTTCTCCCCCGACGGTACGAGGGTGGCCTTCAACCGCAAGGACGGCGGCGGCCGGACCAACGAGCGGGCCGGCATCCTCATCAAGCCCCTGCGCGGCGGCGGCTGCCGGGTCGTGCTGCCCTCCTCCCAGCGGGACAACCCCGACGGCTGCGACCAGGAGATCCCCGACACCACGGGGACCGGCCCCTTCCAGCCCCGTGATGTGGCCTGGTCGCCGGACGGCAGCCACCTCGTGCTCACCTCCCGCCGTGAGCTGGCGCCCGGCTCGATGGAGCAGCTCTCCGTACTCGACATCGCCTCCGGTGAACTGGAGCCCCTGGACAACGAGCACGCCGGACGCCAGAAGGAGCCCAGCTACCAGCAGTCGGTCGACCTGGCCGTGACCGCTCCGCCCACCGGGCCCGCCGTCGAGGTCGGCTCCTCCGTCGAGGTGAAGGTCACCGTGGTCAACCACGGCCCCTCGCCCTCGCCCGGCACCACGTTCACCGCCGACGCCCCGCCCGGCGTACGGCTGGAGGAGCTGACCACCGACGCCGGTACGTGCGGAGCCGGATCGCCGCAGTGCGACCTCGGCGTCGTCCCGCCCGGCAGCAGCGTGGAGATCACCGCCCGGCTGACCGGCGTGACCCGGGGCGACCAGCCGATCGGCTGGTCCGTCACCGGCGCCGTGCTCGACCCGAACCCGACGGACAACGCCACCGGCACCCTCGTACCCGTCCAGGACGTGCCCCCGCCGACCCCGTCGCCCACCCCGCCGCCCCCCAGCCCCACACCCCCGACCCCGACCCCTCCGCCCACCCCGACGCCCACGACCACCGCGCCCGTACCGCCCCCGCCGCCGTCCCCGCGCCCGCCCGCCCCGCGCCCCCCGGCCCCGCTGCCGCCCGCGCCCCTGGCAGGCCCCGGAGTCGTGGTCCGCGCCCAGCCCAGCCCCGGCTACGTCGGCGGCAAGGTCGTCGTGACGTACACCGTGCGCAACGGCCGTAACGCCTCCGCCACCGGCCTGCGGCTCCGGCTCGGGCTGCCCGGCAACATCCCGGCGGGCCCGCTCCCGGCAGGCTGCACGGCCGGACAGTGCACGCTGCCCGACCTGGGACCCGGCGCCTCCACCGTCGTACGCGTCGTCCTCTCACCGGACCGCGCGCTCCGCACGACCATCACCGCCACGCTCACCACGACCGGCACGGACGCGGACCGGAGCGACAACGTCTCCCGGATCCGGCTCCGTATCCTCAAGCCCCGCATCATCGCGGTGCCCGCCATCGGCAAGCCCGGCTTCGTCACCTCCGTACGCGGCAAGGACTTCCCGCCCGGGGCGCCCGTGAAGCTCAGCTGGAACCCGGGGATCACGGCCGCCGCCGTGCCGACCCTGCCGACCCCGGACGGCACGTTCATCGCCCAGCTGCTCATCCTGGCGAAGGACCAGACCGGACCGCGCACGATCACCGCCAGGGGCCCCGGCTTCAGCCCGGTCAAGACCCCCTTCCTCGTGGTGCTCGGCACCATCACCCCGCCGGACGAGGTGATCCGCCGATGATCCACGAAGTCGACGAAGGACTGCGGCTGCTGCTGGTCGACGCCGGGCTCCAGGAGAGCGGGGTCGACCTGGTCTTCGACGCGCCGACCAAGGACTGGTCCGCCCGCCGCAACGCCCCCACGATCAGCGTCTTCCTGCACGGCATCCGCGAGGACGCGGGCAGACGCCGGACCGGCACGGCCGAGGAGCACGACGAGAACGGCGTGATCACCGCCTGGCGGACCCCGCCGCGCTGGTTCGAGCTGACCTATCTGGTCACCGCCTGGACCAACCGCCCGCAGGACGAACACCGCCTGCTCTCCGAGGTGTTGCGCTGCCTGATGCGCACCGATGTGCTGCCCGCCCGGATGCTCACCGGCAGCCTCGCCGACCTCGGGCTCACCGTGGAGCTGGAGGCGGCGGGCCCGCGCACCGACGGCCCGTCCGCCTCCGACGTGTGGTCCGCGCTCGGCGGCGAGCTGAAGGCCGCGATCGACCTGCGCGTCCTCGCCCCGCTCGCCGGCGAACGGGCCCCGGCCGGCCCGCCGGTCACCGAGGGCCTCGTGATGAAGACCGCGCCCGCCGTGAACGGCACGGCGGCCGACGGTCCCGGCCGCCGCCTGCGGTACGAAGGAGCGGGCGACCTCGACGCCCAGGGCTTCGCCGCCGAACGGGAACGGCAACTGCCGCCCGGCCGGCGCAAGCGGGGGAGCGCGGCACGATGACGGTGACCCAGAGCGCGCCGGTCCACGACGTGGCCGACAACCTCCCGGCGACGGACGTCGAGATCCTGTGGGAGCGGCTGAGCCGCGTCGAGCAGCGGGTCCGGCACGCCGTGGCGGCCCGCCGCGCCACCGACCCGGAGCCCGACGATCCGTACCGGGGGCAGTACCTCACCCCCGAGGCGGTCGAACGCATCCTGGAATCGCGGGACGCGTTCGCTCCCGTACCGGAGGGGGCGTACGTCACGGAGTCCGCCCCGCCCGGCTCCCGGCTCGCCCGGCTGGCCGGCAGCTTCGGCCTGGTGGCGCTCGACGTCGAGCTGCTGCTGGTCGCCATGGCGCCGGACATCGACGCCCGGTTCGAGCGCCTCTACGGCTACCTCAACGACGACCTCACCCGTCGCAGGCCGGCCATCGGCCTGGCGCTGGAACTCTGCGGGCTGCCCGCGGCAGGCTCCGGCCGCTTCCGCTTCCAGCCGTCCGCCCCGCTCGTCGCGGGCGGCCTGCTGGAGATCGGCGACCCCGAACGCCCCCTGCTCTCACGGACCTTGAGAGTGCCCGACCGGGTCACCGCCCACCTCCTCGGCGACGACGAGACCGACGGACGGCTGCGCGGCCTCGTCGACGTGCCCGCCCCCGGCGCCGAGCCGGACGACCGGCCGGAGGCCCACCGGATCGCGGCGGCGCTCGCCACGGGCAGCGGCCTGGTGCACCTGCTCGACCGGGGCGGCGACCCCTCGGGGCTGGCCGTCGAGGCGCTCACCGCCGCCGGCCGCCACCCCCTCGTCGTCGACATCGCGGCCCTCGCGGCGGCCGGTGACCGGGCGGCGGAGCTGATCCGCACCCTGGCCGCCGAGGCCCGCCTCGCCCACGGCGGCCTCGTCCTCGGCCCGCTCGAAGCGCTCGCCCCCGAACGCCCCGAAGGCGCCCGCCTGCTGGCCTCCCTCTGTGCGGCGATGAGCGGCACGCCCCTGATCGCGTACGGGAAGAAGAACTGGGACCCCCTGTGGACCCGGGACAGCCCGGTCCCGGTCGCCGTCCTGCCACCGGGCCCGGCGGGCGCGGCACGGCAGTGGCGGCGGGCGCTCGCCGATGCCGCCAGGTCGGTGGGCCTGCCGGACGCGCAGGCACCGGCCGACGACCGCCTGATCGAGGCCACCGCCTCCTACCGCCTCGACACCGACCAGCTGCGCAAGGCCGCCACCGTCGCCTCCCGCCTCGCCGTCCTGGAGCAGCGCCCCGTCCACCCGGACGACCTGCGCACGGCGGTCCGCGCCCAGAACGGCGCCGGGCTCGAACGGCTCGCCCGCCGCATCGAACCGGCCGTCGGCTGGGACGACCTGGTCCTGCCCCCGGCCACCCGCACCCAGCTCACCGAACTCGCCCTCCGCGCCCGCCACCGCGAACAGGTGCTGGGGGAGTGGGGGATGCGGCCGGGCGGCGGCCGGGGACGCGGGGTCATCGCGCTGTTCGCCGGCGAGTCCGGCACGGGCAAGACCATGTCCGCCGAGGTCGTCGCCCGTGAACTGGGCATGGAGCTCTACGTCGTCGACCTCTCCACGGTGGTGGACAAGTACATCGGGGAGACCGAGAAGAACCTGGAACGGATCTTCGTCGAGGCCTCCGACGTCAACGGCATCCTGCTCTTCGACGAGGCCGACGCGATCTTCGGGAAGCGGTCGCAGGTCAAGGACGCCCACGACAAGCACGCCAACGTGGAGTCGGCCTACCTCCTCCAGCGCATGGAGTCCTTCGACGGGATCGCCGTGCTCACCACCAACCTCCGGGCCAACCTGGACGAGGCGTTCACCCGCCGCCTCGATGTGATCGCGGAGTTCCCGATACCGGACGCCGAGCAGCGCCTGGCCCTCTGGGACCGCTGCCTCGGCACCTCGATCCCGCGCGACCCCGCACTCGACCTGGAGTTCTGCGCGGCCCGCTTCGAGCTGGCGGGCGGCTCGATCCGGGCCTGCGCGGTGACCGCCGCCTACCTCGCGGCGGAGTCGCGCGCCCCGCTGGCCATGGACCAGGTCGTCACGGCGGTGCTCCAGGAGTACCGCAAGCTGGGACGGCTGGTGCTGGAGAGCGAGTTCGGTCCGTGGCTGGCGAAGGAGCGGGGGCGCGGGGGGCGGTAGCACCCGCGCGACTCGTCGCCGTCACCACTCGCACCGGTGGTGCTGTGTGGGCGGACGCCATCGCCGTACACCGTCCCCCGTTCCTAGTCTCGTGCGCAGTCGATGCGGCGAGAGGGCTGACGTATGAGTGTGGACAAGGTGGTCGCCGACCCGGCGGACGCGGTCGCGGACGTGGCACCGGGGGCTTCCCTGGTGGTCGGTGGATTCGGGCTCTGCGGCATTCCCGGTGTGCTGATCCACGCCCTGCTGGAGCGGGGCGCGGGCGGGCTGCGGGTGGTGTCCAACAACTGCGGGGTGGACGACTGGGGCCTGGGCCTGCTGCTCCGCGAGGGGCTTATCTCCCGGATGACCAGCTCCTACGTGGGGGAGAACAAGGAGTTCGCGCGCCGGTACCTCCACGGCGAGCTGGAGGTGGAGCTGGTCCCCCAGGGCACCCTGGCGGAGCGGCTGCGGGCCGGCGGCTCGGGCATCCCGGCGTTCTACACCCCGGCCGGTGCGGGCACCTGGATCGAGGAGGGCGGACTGCCCTGGCGGTACGGCGCCGACGGCTCGGTGGCCGTCGCCTCACCGCCCAAGGAGACGCGGGTCTTCGACGGCCGCGACCACCTCCTGGAGGAGGGCATCACCACCGACTTCGCCCTGGTCCGCGCAGCGGTGGGGGACCGGCACGGCAACCTCCGCTTCCACTCCTCCGCCCGCAACTTCAACCCGCCGGCCGCGATGGCCGGGCGCGTCACGATCGCGGAGGTGGAGGAGCTGGTGGAGCCCGGCGAACTCGCCCCCGACGACATCCATCTGCCCGGCATCTTCGTGCAACGGGTCGTCCCCGTGGAGCCCGGCGACCCGCGCGCGGAGAAGCGCGTCGAGCGCCGCACCGTACGAGCGGGGGCCTGACATGGCACTGACCCGTGAACAGCTCGCGGCCCGCGCCGCCCGGGAGCTGGGCGACGGCAGTTACGTCAACCTCGGCATCGGCCTGCCGACCCTGATACCCAACTTCCTGCCCGAGGGCGTCGAGGTGGTGATCCAGTCGGAGAACGGCCTGCTGGGCGTCGGACCGTACCCCGAGGAGACCGGCGTCCTGCCCGATCTCATCAACGCGGGCAAGGAGACGGTGACCCTGCTGCCCGGGGCCTCCTGCGTCGACTCCGCGCTCTCCTTCGCGATGATCAGGGGAGGCCATATCGACGTGGCGGTCCTGGGGGCCATGCAGGTCTCCGCCTGCGGCGATCTCGCGAACTGGGTGATCCCCGGCAAGGTGGTCAAGGGGATGGGCGGAGCCATGGACCTCGTCCACGGGGCCCGGCACGTCATCGTGGTGATGGAGCACACCGCGCGGGACGGTTCGCCGAAGCTGCTGGGGGAGTGCACGCTGCCCCTCACCGGTCGGGGCGTGGTGCACCAAGTCATCACGGATCTCGCGGTGCTGGACATCACCGCCGAGGGGTTCCTGCTCCGGGAACTGGCGGACGGCGTGACGGTGGACGAGGTCCGGGCCGCCACCGGCGCGGAGTTGACCGTACGGCTGGCTACCGACGCCGCCCGGCCCGTACGCGCGTAGCAGCGGGGCGGGGGCTCCCACAACGGGTGGCGGCGCTCCGTTCCTGGCCGGGTTGTGGCGGGCACCGCCATTCCCCGGCCCACCGCGCGCTTCCTACGGTGACGGACCTCGGATGCGCTGCCGGACAGCGCCGCCGGGGCCACGGGATCACGGGCGATCCCGTGCCGCCGCCCACGGGAGGTCACGTTGCCGTACGTCACGCCGTCGCACCCGGCACCATCACGCAGGCCGCGCTTCGGCGGCCCCTGGAGCCGCCTCGTCCCCACGCTCGCCGCCGCCGTCACGCTCGCCACCGGAGCCGCGCTCGCCCCCCCGGCCGCCGAGGCGCAGGCAGCTGTCGCGCCGACCGAAGCGCCCCGGGCCGCCGCCGCCCTCGAACGCGTCGGAAACTTCGGGGCCAACCCCGGCGCCCTCACCATGTACGTCCACCGCCCCGCCGCCCCGCCCGCGAACGCCCCCGTCGTCGTCGCCCTGCACGGCTGCACCCAGAGCGCACAGGTCTACGCCGACAACTCCGGGCTCAACACCTTCGCCGACCGGCACGGTTTCCTGGTCCTCTACGCCGAGACCACCACCGCCAACAACGCCAACAAGTGCTTCAACTGGTTCCAGCCGGGCGACACCCGGAGGGGCCAGGGCGAAGCCGCCTCGATCCGGCAGATGGTCGCCCACGCCACCGCCGCGTACGGCACCGACCCGGCCCGCGCCCAGGTGACGGGCCTCTCGGCGGGCGGGGCGATGACGTCGGTCATGCTCGCCGCCTACCCGGAGGTGTTCGCCGCGGGCGCGGTGGTCGCCGGAATCCCGTACGGCTGCGGGGTCGACGTGGTCTCGGCGTTCAGCTGCATGAGCCCCGGCGCCGACCGCACCCCCGCCGCCTGGGCGCAGGCCGTCCGCGACGCGCACCCCGGGTTCGCCGGACCCTGGCCGAGGGTCGCGGTCTGGCACGGCGACAACGACCCGACCGTCGCCCCGAGGAACGCCGACGAACTGCGGGACCAGTGGACGGCGGTGCACGGCATCGGCCAGACCCCGTCCCGTACCTCCACGCTCGGCCCGAACAACACCCGCAGGAGCGAGTACGTATCGGCCGGCGGACAGACGGCCGTCGAGGTCAACAAGGTGCCGGGCATCGGTCACGGCACCCCGGTCGCCCCCGGCAGCGGCCCCGAACAGTGCGGCGCCACCGGCACCCAGCACTTCATCGCCTCGATCTGCTCCAGTTACTGGATCACCGAATTCTTCGGCCTGGACGGGACGACGACCGAGCCACCGACCGACCCGCCCGCTCCGCCCGCCGCCTGCTGGACCGCGAGCAACTACGAGCACGTACGCACCGGCCGGGCCACCACCACCGGCGGCTATGTGTACGCGAAGGGCTCCGGCCAGAACCTCGGCCTCTACAACACCTTCGTGACCCACACCCTCAAGGAGTCCCCGGCGGGCCACTACACGATCGCCACCGGCTCCTGCCCCTGACCTGAAGGAGGTCTTCCCGATGCCACGCGCCCCGCAGAGACGCCACCGCCGATGGCTCCGCCCCGCCGCCGTCGCCGCTGCCGCCCTGACCGCCTGGACGGCGGCCCCGTCCGCCGCCGCACCCCTGCCCCCGGAGACGGCCCGCCCCGCCCACTGCTCCCGTATCGACGCGGCCGAGGTCCCCGGGGCCGCCCGCCAACAGGCTTTCTGCCTAACAGAGTTGACGACTGCCGGAACCGTAGCCTCGGGCCACACCGACCCCGCCGACTGGGCGGGACTCACCCCGGCAGGGCTGGCCACCCCACGAGGCGTCCCCGGCATCCAGATCGACGGCTACTTCCCCGACTCCTCCACCACCAACACCAACCACGGCTGGAACCACGACTCCCAGTTCGTCATCCGCCTCCCCGACCGCTGGAACGGCGGCCTGGTCGTATCCGGGGCGCCGGGTGTGCGCGAGCAGTACGCCAACGACCGGGCCTTCGGGGACTGGGCGGTCTCCCAGGGCTACGCGTTCGCCGCCACCGACAAGGGCGCGACCGGCGCCGCCTTCCACCGCGACGGCAGGACCCCCGGCGACGCCCTCGCCGAAGGCAACCACCGGGTCACCCAGCTCACCCGCGCGGCCCGCCAGGTGGTCGCCCGCCGCTACCAACGCCCGCCCTCCCGCACGTTGGCGATGGGGATGTCCAACGGCGGCTATCTGGTGCGCTGGCAACTGGAGAACCACCCCGAGCTGTACGACGGCGGGGTGGACTGGGAAGGCACCCTCTGGCGCACCGAGGGGCCGAACCTCCTCACCTTCCTCCCGCCCGCGCTGCGGCACTATCCGGCGTACGCGGCCGGAGGCGCGGGCGCCGGGCAGGCCCACCGGGCGATGAAGGCAGCGGGCTATCCGGCAGGGTCGGAGTTCCTCTGGCCCTTCCACCACCAGTACTACTGGGACCTCACTCAGCGTATCTACCGGGAGGAGCTGGACCCGGAGTTCGACGGGGCGACGGAGGCCGGGACGCCGTTCTGCGCGCCGGGCACCCCGGCCTGCGACGCCGACTACGCCTACGCCGACCGGCCCGGGGAGGTCAGGAGGGCGGTCGCGAAGATCGCTCTCACCGGCCGTATCGGCAAGCCCCTGATCAGCTTCCACGGCACCTACGACGTCCTTCTGCCCATCTCCCGCAGCTCGGACGTCTACGCGCGGCTGGTGGAGCGGGAGGGCCGGGGCCACCTCCACCGGTACTACCGCGTCGAGGCGGGCACCCATGTGGACTCGCTCGCCGACGCCTACCCCGGCCGGGTGCGCCCCCTGGTGCCGTGCCACCGCTCGGCGGCCGCCGCGCTGGAACGCTGGCTGGACGACGGCCGTCGGCCCCCGTCGAGCCGCACGCTGAAGCTGCCCGAGGGAGCCGGTCCGGAGAAACTGCTCACCCACTGCCCGCTGAACGGTTAGGCAGTGGTGACGGCCCCCACACCGGCCGCCTTTACTGTGGAGGTCCGTGCCATGGGATGTCCGGCCGGGTATCTCTAGCGTTTCCGGCCATGACGAGCCAATTTCACGCAGCGCCCGGCCCCTCGGCGCAGGGTGCCGGAGCCGTGGACCTCAGCGGGCGCACCGCCCTGGTCACCGGTGGCGGCAGCGGTATCGGACGGGCCACCGCCGAGGCGCTCGCCGCGGCCGGTGCCCTCGTCCATGTGGCCGACCGCGACGGCGACGCCGCCAAGGCCGTCGCCGCCGCGACCGGCGGGGTGGCCCATGTCGTGGACCTCGCCGACGCGGGGGCGATCGGGGCGCTGCCGAGGGCCGTGGACATCCTGGTCAACAACGCCGGGCTGCAGCACGTGGCCCCCATCGAGGACTTCCCGCCGGACCGGTTCGAGCTGATCCAGAAGGTGATGCTGACGGCCCCGTTCCTCCTGATGCGGCACTGCCTCCCGCACATGTACGCCGGGGGGTGGGGCCGGCTGGTCAACGTCTCCAGCATGCACGGTCTGCGGGCCAGCCCCTTCAAGTCCGCCTACGTGGCTGCCAAGCACGGCCTGGAGGGGCTGAGCAAGGTGGCCGCCCTGGAGGGGGCCCCGCACGGGGTGACCAGCAACTGCGTCAACCCCGGTTACGTACGGACACCTCTGGTCGAGGGCCAGATCGCGGCCCAGGCCGCCGCGCACGGCATCCCCCGGGACGAGGTCGTCGCCGATGTCCTCCTGGACCGGTCCGCGATCAAGCGGCTGATCGAGCCCGAGGAGGTCGCCGCCGTCTGCGTCTGGCTCTGCGGTCCCCACACCTCGTACATCACCGGCGCCTCCCTCCCCGTCGACGGAGGCTGGGGCGCCCGCTGACCCCCCACCCGTCTCCGGCCCCCACCGAAGCCGGGCGCACCACCAGCACCACCCCCGTACCACCCGCACCCCGTCCCTGACAGACCTGCCAACGAAACGCGGTGACTCATCATGGGTTCCCCAACCTCCGCCCAGCCCTCCGCCCCGCCCGGCAACAGCCGCATCGGCCGGATCGTCGCGGCCAGCCTCGTCGGCACCACCATCGAGTGGTACGACTTCTTCCTCTACGGCTCGGCCGCCGCGCTCGTCTTCAACACGCTGTTCTTCCCCAGCAGCGACCCGCTGGTCGGCACCCTGCTGGCCTTCCTCACGTACGCGGTCGGCTTCGCCGCCCGTCCGCTCGGCGGCGTCGTCTTCGGTCACTACGGCGACAAGATCGGCCGCAAGAAGCTCCTGGTGATCAGCCTGCTCATGATGGGCGGGGCCACCTTCCTCATGGGCCTGCTGCCCACCCACGCCGGCATCGGCGTCTGGGCGCCGATCCTGCTGACGGTCCTGCGCCTGGTCCAGGGCTTCGCGCTCGGCGGCGAGTGGGGTGGCGCGGTGCTGCTCGTCTCCGAACACGGCGGCGACAAGCGGCGCGGCTTCTGGGCCTCCTGGCCGCAGGCCGGGGCCCCCGGCGGCAACCTGCTCGCGACCGGGGTCCTGGCGCTGCTCGCCACCGTCCAGTCCGACGAGACCTTCCTCGCCTGGGGCTGGCGCATCCCGTTCCTGCTCTCCGGTGTCCTCGTCATGATCGGCCTGTGGATCCGGATCTCGGTCGAGGAGTCCCCGGTCTTCCTGGAGGCGCAGAAGAAGGCGCAGGAGCAGGCCGCCGCGGGCGTCAAGGAACAGGCCCCCGTCGTCGCGGTGTTCCGCAAGAACTGGCGCGAGGTGCTCCTCGCCATCGGCACCCGCTTCGGCGAGAACATCTCGTACTACATCCTCACCGCGTTCCTCCTCGTCTACGTGACCGTGCACCTGGAGATGTCCAAGAGCGACGCGCTGAACGCCGTACTGATCGGCTCAGCCGTCCACTTCGTCACCATCCCGCTGTGGGGCGCGCTCTCGGACCGGCTCGGCCGCCGGCCCGTGACCCTGATCGGCGCCCTCGGCATGGCCGTCTGGGCCTTCGGCTTCTTCGCGCTCCTGGACACCAAGTCGTTCCCGGTGATCGTCCTCGCGGTCACCGTCGGCCTGCTGCTGCACGGCGCGATGTACGGGCCGCAGGCGGCCTTCATCTCCGAGATGTTCGACACGAAGGTCCGCTACTCCGGGGCCTCGATGGGCTCCCAGCTCGCCTCGATCATCGGCGGCGCGCTCGCCCCGCTCATCGCGGTCGAACTGCTCAAGGACTACCGCTCGTCCGTCCCGATCTCCTTCTACCTCTGCTTCGCCGCCCTGGTCACCGCGGTGACGGTGTGGATCGCGAAGGAGACCCGGGGCCGCGACCTGGCCAAGGACGGCCTGCACGGTCCGGTCCCGGCCGCGCCGACGGCCACCCGTAAGGACTCGGTCACGCTCGGCGGCTGACCCGACCCCTCGCCGGCCGACCCCCTTCGGCCGCCGGCCCGCTCCCTCCCGCGCCCGGCTCCGTACGGTGTGCGGGAGGGGCCAGGCCGTCCGTACGCCCCTGGGAGGCGATCACCGTATGCTCACCGGCGTGACAGCCCCCGGCCCGCAGCACTCCGCGGCAGCCCTGCGCGGCCTTCTCGACCTGCTGGCCCAGGGCGCGGCGGCCGAGGAGTTCGACCGGCCCGCGGCCACCGCCCGGGAGGCGGGCGCCCCCGCCGCCGAACTTGCCGAGATCGCCGAGGCCACCACCGTGGCGCTGCGCATCCGGCGCACCCTCAGCCAGCACCGGGTACGCGAGGCGCAGCTCACCGCACTGTTCGACACGGCCAGCGACCTCGCGGCCCTGCGCGACCTGGACGCCGTCCTGCGGGCCATCGTGCACCGGGCCAAACTGCTGCTCGGCACCGACGTCACCTACCTCTCCCTCAACGACGACGCCGCGGGCGACACCTATATGCGGGTCACGGACGGATCGGTGGCCGAGGCGTTCCAGAAGGTGCGGCTCGGCATGGGCGAGGGGCTGGGCGGACTCGTCGCCCAGACGGCCCGCCCGTACGCCACCGGCGACTACCGGGCCGACACCCGCTTCCACCACACCACCACCATCGACAGCGCCGTCCTGGACGAGGGCCTGCGCGCGATCCTCGGCGTACCGCTGCGGCTGGGCAGCCGCATCATCGGAGTCCTGTACGCCGCCGACCGCGCACCCCGCGAGTTCACCGCCGGGGAGGTGGCGCTGCTCTCCTCGCTCGCCGACCACGCGGCGATCGCCATCGACGGCGCCCGGCTGCTGGAGGAGACCCGGGCCGCGCTCGTCGACCTCAACGCCGCCTCCGAGACCATCAGGACGCACAGCGAGGCGATGCGCCGCGCCGAGGAGGCCCACGACCAGCTCACCGACCTCGTCCTGCGCGGCGGCGGCGCCGACGACGTGGCCGCCGCCCTCGCCGACATCCTGGACGGCGGCATCCTCATCCACGACGCGGACGGCGCCGAACTCGCCCGCGCCCGCACCGAACCGCAGCCCCCGCCCACCCCCGCGGTCGCCGCCTCCAGGGCCCGGGGCCGGGCCGTCCCCCTGAACGGCACCTGGGTCTGCGCGGTCCTCGCCGGGCCCGAACTCCTCGGCTCCATCGCGCTGACCGGCCGGGCGGGCCTCGCCGACGCCGACCGGCTGCTGTTCGAGCGGGCCAGCGTGGTCACCGCGCTCCTGATGCTGCTGCGCCGCTCGGTCGCCGAGACGGAGGACCGGGTACGGGGCGAGCTGCTCGGCGACCTGCTCTCGCGCACCGGCGACCCGGGCACCCTGACCGCCCGGGCCCGCCGCCTCGGCGTCGACCTGGGCCGCCTGCACAGCGTGTTCGTGGCCCACAGCGAGGTGGCCCCCCGCCACCGCCTGCTGGCCGCCGCCGCGAGGAGCGCCCAGACCCGCAACGGCCTCGCCGGTCTCCACCACGACCACGTCGTCCTGGTCGCCCCCTCCGACGCCCCGGGCCCCGAAGCCCAGGCGCTCGCCGCCGAACTGGCACAGGCGGCCGGCTGCCCCGTCACCGTCGGCGCGGCGGGCCCCGCCACCGGCCCGGCCGAACTCCCCGGCGCCCACAGCGAGGCCGACCGCTGCCTCTCCGCCCTGCGCGCGCTCGGCCACACGGGGAGCGGCGGGGCCATCGCGGACCTCGGCTTCATCGGCGTACTCCTGGGCGACCAGGCCGACCTGGGCGGGTACGTGCGCAGGACGCTGGGCCCCGTACTGGACTACGACACGGCGCGCTCCACCGACCTCGTCACCACCCTGGACGCCTACTTCGCCCAGGGAGCGAGCCTCACCCGGACCAAGACCTTGCTCCACGTCCACGTGAACACGGTGGTGCAGCGCCTGGAGCGCATCGGCCGCCTCCTCGGCCCGGACTGGAACGAGCCGCCGCGCACGCTGGAGATCCAGCTGGCCCTGCGGCTGCACCGCCTGACGCAGGGCCTGTGACGGCCCTTGCCGTTACGCGGAGGGAGCGTAGCGGCCGGCCCGCTCGCCGAGCCGGCTGCCCAGGGCCATGATCCGCAGGGCGCGTTCCGTGGCGTCGGCGAGGAACTCGCCGCTGCGGCCGATCGCCTCCACCAGGGTCATCGGCGCGGGCAGGATCGCGCTGTACGCGTCCACGCCCACCGCCCGGACGTCCTGCGCGCCCGGCCCGATCGTCCCCGCCAGCACCAGGACCCCCACCCCGGAGGCCTGGGCGCGGCGGGCGACCTCCGCCGGGATCTTCCCCCGGACGGTCTGGTGGTCGAGCGCCCCCTCCGCGGTGATCGCGAAGTCGGCGCGGGCCAGCCGGGCGTCGAGGTCGAGGCCGTCGAGCAGGACGTCGTACCGGGGGAGGAGACGCGCGCCCACGGCCGCCAGCCCGGCTCCGAGACCGCCGGACGCACCTGTGCCGGGGGCCGTACGCAGGTCGAGCGGGACGCCGGTCGCGAGGGCCGGGGCCGGTTCGCGTTCGGGTTCGGGTTCCGGGGCGAGGCCGGGAGGAGGCCGCGGGGCGAGGCCGGGAGGAGGTCCCGGGTGAGGACGGCGGCCCACCGCTCCAGCCCTGCGGAGAGCAGCTCCACCTCCGCCGGGGTCGCCCCCTTCTGCGGCCCGAACACCCGGGCCACCCCGCGCCGTACCCGGGCGAGCAGTTCCTCGAACCGGAACGGCTTCGTCATCCAGTCGTCGGCCCCGCCCTCCAGACCGGCCACCGTGTCCCGGACGGAGTCCCGGGCGGTGAGCACGATGACCGGCAGGGTGACCCGCGCCTCGCGCAGCTCACGCAGGACGGTGAAGCCGTCCCGCCCCGGCAGGCCGATGTCCAGCAGCATCAGGTCGTACGCGCCGGTCAGCGCATGGCCCAGCGCCATGTCCCCGTCCTCGGCGACGACCGTGGTGAAGCCGTTGGCGCGCAGCCCCTTCTGGACGAACGAGGCGATGCGCTCCTCGTCCTCGGCGATCAGAATGCGGTTCATGAGTCCGTCTCCAGGATGAGTACGAGGGTGGCTCCGCCGCCTTCGGTCCGGCGTGGTTCGACGCGGCCGTGGTGGCCCTCCGCGATGGCCTTGACGATGGCGAGACCGAGCCCCGCGCCGCTGGTGCGGGCCCCGCGGCAGGAGGTGCCCCGGCGGAACCGCTCGAAGATCACCTCGGCGTCCTCCGCCGGAATCCCGGGCCCGTGGTCGGCGACGTACAACTCGACGCGCTCGGCCTCGGCCCGTGAGCCGATCCGGATGCGCTGGCCGGGCACGGTGTGCTGGACGGCGTTCTGCGCGAGCTGGACCATCGCCTGCGTCATCCGCTGCGGATCCAGCCGCACTTCGAGGTCCGCGACCCCGTCGAGCACCCAGTACCGCTCGCCGAGGGTCCGCACCCTCACATAGACGTCGGCGGTCAGCTCCGCGATCTGGACGGGCTCCGGGCGCACGAAGTCGGGCCGTTCGGCCCCCGCGAGGAGGAGCAGGTCCTCCACGATGCGGCTCATCCGGTCCAGCTCGTCCGTGACCAGCCGTACCGTCTCCTCCCGGTCCGCCGGGTCGTCGCCCATCAGCTCCAGGTGGCCCCGGACGATGGTGATGGGGGTGCGCAGCTCGTGCCCGGCGTCGTCCACGAACACCCGCTGCGCGGCGAACGCCCGCTCCAGCCGGTCCAGCATCCCGTTGAACGTCTCGGCGAGGGCCGCGATGTGGTCCCGCCCCGCCACCGGGATACGCCACCGCCCCCGCCAACTGCGGCATGGTCAAGGGTGCGGCCGTCGGCTCCATGCCCGTGGGCGGTGTCGAGACCGGCGGCGGGACCACCCAGGGCGTGGAGTCGCCCGGCCTCCTCGCCGTCGGCGGCGCGGCCGTCCTCGCGGCCGGCGGACTGTTCGCCGTACGCCGCCGGACGCGGACTTCGGCTGTCCGTCACGACGGCTGAAGACCGGCTCCGCACCGGACCGACGACCCGTCACAGCCGGGCGCAGTGAATGACGACCCCTCACAGCGGGGCACAGGGAAAGGTGAAGCGATGGACGGGACACCCCATGAGGACGCGCACCGCAGGTCATTCCGGCGGCATCGCGTTCCCCTCGGCGTCATCGCCGCCCTCCTCCTGACAGGCGGGCTGCTGCTGGCTCTCGGAACCGGCCGGCAGCAGCCCGCCCCGCCCCGCGCCGCCGACCAGGGAGGCCCGCCCGTCGGCGCGCCCACCGCCCCGCGGTCCCAGGCACCTTCCGGCGAACCGCCTGCAGCCGCGTTGCCCCCCGTCCCGGCCCGTCAGCATCACGATCCCGTCCCTCAAGGTCACCTCGGACCTCGAGGAACTCGGGCTCGGGAAGAACCGCGCCATGGAGACGCCGAAGGATCCGGCGAAGGCAGGCTGGTACCGCCCCGGAGCCACCCCCGGTGCGATCGGTCCCTCGGTGATCGCAGGGCATGTCACCTGGGACGGATCACCGGCGGTGTTCTTCGAGCTCACCGAACTCGAACCCGGTGACCGCATCGAGGTGAGGCGCGCGGACGGGCGGACGGCGGTGTTCACCGTCGACCGGACCGCCACGTACCCCAAGGACGACTTCCCCACGGTCGAGGTGTACCGCAACCTCGACCATGCCGGGCTTCGCCTGATCACCTGCGGCGGCGACTACTCCGAGGACGACAACCGGTACGCCGACAACGTCGTCGTCTACGCCGGCCTGACCGGTCACCGGGCCTCATGACCTGGGCGGTGGGCCGCCCGCCGGACAACGGCCCACCGCGCATGGTGCTGTGGCTCAGCCCTGGCCGAGAGGCAGGGCGAGGTCGGTGACCTGCCGACGCTCGGGGAAGGCGCCGAGGTCGCGGGCGACCCCGGTGAGCACGTCGACCTCGTACAGACGGGCGGCATCGGCGGTGTTCAGGGCGGCGAAGCCCCGGTTGGTGCCGTGCTTCGGAGAGAAGTAGATGTCGAACCCGGCGTCAGGCCCCGCGTTCACACCGAGGTTTCCGGTCGGGGCGAGCGTGCCGGCGTTGGCGGGCGACTGCAGGGAGACCCGGTCGGCCATGGCGTCGATGTCGAACAGGGTCGTCGCGGTCGCGGCGTTGAGGTCGTTGTTGGTGTAGGCGGCACCGGTGACGCCCATCGCGGTGGAGGGCGGCGTGGTGGGGTTGGTGAGTGTGCCGTCGGTGGTGGTGCCGAGGGGGGCGGCGCTGTCGTCGATGTTGTGCCGCAGGTTCTGCCCGGTGTTGCTGATGACGCGGAGCCGGTTGGCGGCGGGGTTGAAGTCGACGCCGAACTGCTTGCCCGCGAGGGCGACGGTGAGCTGGGAGACCTTCATGGCCCTGGCGTTGGCCGTGTTGAGGGTGTAGATGCCTCCCTTGTCGCCGACGCCGTAGAGCTTCTCGTTCTGGACGCGGAAGTCGATGCCGACGACCTTGGTGTCACCGCGCAGGCCGGACACCTTCCCGATGGTCCTGGTCCCGGCGGGCCGGTCGACGGTGAACTCGACCAGGCGCTGATCGGCGGTCAGCCCGACGGCGGCGAGCGCCTTGGTCCCTCGGTGGTTCATGTCGTGTCCGTCGCGCCCGTCCGCGGATGCCAGGGCCGGCATGGACAGGGCGGCGGCCACAGCGACGGAGACGGCGACGACGGTCTTGCTTCTACGCATGACGCTCCAGGGGAAGTGTGGTGACCCGCGGGGAATTTGCGAGCGGGTTCACAACGGCATTCGGAGCCCAGGAGCGCGCGGATGGGTCGAATCCCGGAAGTCACCCCCATTGGAGTCACGAACCGGGAGGAGAAGGCATGCGCGGGGTGTGCGGCTTCGGCATCGCAGGCGAGGGCCGGTTGACGGAAGCCCCCGAACTCGTCTGCTTTCCAGTGGTGTTGTGCTGCCTCCAGCTGTTGCTGATGCCCACCGGATGCCCTGCGGCGGGCGCATTCCCGATGAGCGCGTGACGCCGGAGGTGTGAATTCCCGCCCATCTTTCTTCTTGCGAATGGCTTGCAATAAGAAGGCTTTTCCCCTTTTGGCCCAACGGGCGGCGGCTGTGTCGTCGGAGATTTTCGTGGAACGTCCAACCCGCCTATTTGCCTGTCCCACCGGCCCTTTCATCCTTCGGGGACCGCGTGGCCGACCCGAGGAACCGGTCGGGGTGTGCACACGACGGAGCGACGGCGTGCTTGTCTACGGCTGCGCAGTGCTTGCGTGACAGCGGGACCGGGTTCTGACCCACCCCGTTGATCCCCCCATTTCCGGCCGGCCCGGCCAGTGCGAGATGTTCCGGCGCGGTGCCGAACGCCATCCCATCAGCCCGCACCCCTGGCCACCGCATGTCCTCAGGGCTGCAGTGAGGCAGGGGGGTCAGCAGACAGAAGGAATACCGTGAAGGATTCTCAGGCCAGGCCCCGCTCGCGGCGCGTGCTGGACCGGTCCCTGCTCGTGCTCGGTGCCACCACCCTGGCCGCAGGACTCGGGGCGATGACCCTCGCCCCGGGTCTCAGCGCGGCCTCCAGCCACCGCGAGGCGCCCCTGATCGCCGGTGATCCGCGGGCGGACAACACCGACGTGTACGCGTTCACCAGCCCCGACAAGGCCGACACCGTCACGATGGTGGCGAACTGGATCCCGATGGAGGAGCCCAACGGCGGGCCGAACTTCTACGCGTTCGGCGACGACCTGCGCTACAACATCAAGGTCGACAACAACGGTGACGGGGTCGCCGACGTCACGTACAGCTGGCGCTTCCGCGGCAGCTACCGCGACGACGCGAACCAGTTCCTCTACAACACCGGCCAGGTCACCTCGCTGAACGACCCGGACCTGAACTTCCGGCAGGTCTACGACCTCGTCGTCACCACCGGAGGAAAGAGCCGGACCCTCCTGTCGGGTGTGCCGGCCGCCCCGTCCCGCACCGGCAAGGCGTCGATGCCCGACTACGCGGCACTGCGCAAGCAGGCGACCCTCGGTCTGCCGGGCGGCGGCAAGACGTACGCGGGCCAGGCCGAGGACCCGTTCTTCGCCGACCTCCGCGTCTTCGACCTCCTCTACGGCGGCGACCTGAGCGAGCGGGGACAGGACACCCTGGCCGGCTACAACGTCAACACCATCGCGATCCAGGTCCCCAAGAGGCAGCTCGCCCTCAGGGGCAACGCCTCCCGCAACCCGGTCATCGGCGTGTGGTCGACCACCGAGCGCGGCGGCGTCACCCTGAACGACTCCCGGGACAAGGGCGCCACGAAGCAGTGGAAGCAGGTTTCCCGCCTGGGGAACCCGCTGGTCAACGAGGTCGTCGTCCCGCTGAAGTTCAAGGACGCCTTCAACACCCTCAACCCCAGCCAGGACCGCACCGTCCAGCCCGTCGTCGACAAGGTGTACGACCCGATCCTGCCCAAGCTCATCCAGCAGGTCTACGGCGTCCCGGCCCCCAAGACCCCCCGCAACGACCTCGCCGAGATCTACCTGACCGGTATCTGCAAGGCCTGCGGTCCGATCAAGGCCGACCTGAACGCGCACCGCCTCAACAAGGACGCGCCGCTCAGGAAGATCGTCCCGGCGGAGGAGCTGCGCCTCAACATGGCGGTGCCGCCCACCGCCAGGCCCCAGCGCCTCGGAGTCCTGGCGGGCGACCTGGCCGGCTTCCCGAACGGGCGCCGCCTCGCCGACGACGTCATCGACATCTCGCTCCAGGCCGTCGAGGGCGCCGCCCAGACCGGTGTTCTCGTGCCCGCGCTCGCGGACGGCGACAAGGTCGACACGAACGAGGTCCCGTTCGGTACCTCGTTCCCGTACGTCGCGCTGCCGCACACCAAGAACGTGAACCGCGGCCCCGGCGCGGCCGGCCGCAACGCCGAGCAGGCCTCGATGGAGAACACCGCGGCGAGCCAGGCCATGGAGCCCACCCACGCGGCGGCGCTCGCCGGGGCCGGCGCGCTCCTCCTCGGCGTCGGCGGCTTCCGCCTCCGCCGCCGCGGCAAGAACAGCTGAACCGGCCGTAGCAGGAAGCGGATCGAGGCCACGAAGGTGTCCGGGCCGGGGGCGTGCTGCTCCGGCCCGGGCACCGGCACCACCGAACCATGGGGGAGGACCCTTTTCGTGCACCCGGACCACACCGTACCCCCGTCCACGCCACCGCCCACCCCCTCCCGAGGCGGCCGGCGGCTGCGGAGCATCGCGGTCACCCTGGTCCTGGGGGCGGCGATGTTCGCCGCCGGTGCGGTCATGCTGGCGCCCGACCAGACCACGGATTCTGCCGCTTCGGGCCTGGAGCAGCCAGCTGGTACGCCACGTGGGTCGGTCGAGGCGCTCCAGGCCCGGGTGGCCCGGCTGCCGAAGGATCCGGGGGGCTGGGCCGCCCTGGGTATGGCCTACGTCCAGCAGGCGCGGACCACCGCCGACCCGGCCACCTACGACCGGGCCGAGAAAGCGCTGCGGTCCTCGCTCTCCGTGCAGAGCGAAGACAACACGGACGCGGAGACCGCCATGGGCGCTCTGGCCGCGGCCCGCCACGACTTCCCCGCCGCGCTGGAATGGGCCCGCAAGGCCACCATCAGCGGCCCCTACAGCTCCTCCGCCCACGGAGTCCTCGCCGACGCCTACACCCAGTTGGGCCGTTACGACGAAGCCGACGCCGCCGTGCAGAAGATGGTGGACCTGCGCCCGGACGCCGCCTCCCTCGCCCGCGCCTCCTACGCCTTCGAGCTCAAGGGGGACACCGACCGGGCCCGCGCCCTGATGCGGCGATCCCTGACGGCGGCGGCCACCCCGGCCGACACGGCCTTCGCCCACAACGTCCTGGCATCCCTGGACCTCCAGGACGCCGACCCCCGGGCAGCCCTGTCCCGCACCCGGACCGGGCTCAAGGCCGCCCCGGGCGATTCGGCGCTCCTGGAGACCCGGGCCCGCGCCCACCTGGCCCTGGGCGACACCACCAAAGCCCTTGCCGACTACCGCGCGGCCGTCGCGATCGCCCCCCTGCCCCACCACCTGCTGGGCCTGGGCGAACTGGAGCAGTCCCTGGGCAACCGCGACCGGGCCGAGGAGAGTTACGCCCTCCTGCGCGCCCAGGACCGCATCCGCGAAGCCTCGGGCGACCCGGCGGACACCGACGCGATCCTCTTCGAAGCCGACCACGGCAACCCCAAGCGTGCCGTCACCCTGGCCGAACAGACCCTGCGCACCCGCCCCTTCGTCGCCGTACACGACGCGTACGCCTGGGCCCTGCACCGAGCCGGCCGGGATACCGAAGCCCTCGCCCAGGCCGACAAAGCCCTGGCCCTGGGCACCCGCAGCACGCTCTTCCGCTACCACCGTGCCGCCATCCACCAAGCCCTCGGCGATCCCGAAGAGGCCCGCCGCGACCTGACCGAAGCACTGCGCGAGCCTGCCTTCCACCCCCTGCACGCCGACGCCGCCCGCGACCTGCTCCAGCGAATCGACACGACACCATGAACCACACCCTGCGCCGAGCCATCACCACCCTGACCGCCACCGCCCTCGCCGCCCTCGCGAGCCTGGCGGCAGCCCCCGCAGCTGCTGCCCACCCCCTGGGCAACTTCAGCGTCAACCACCACACGGGCCTCGTCCTTCGGCCCGACCGGATCGACGCCCGGATCGTCGTCGACCGCGCAGAGATCTCAGCCCTCCAGGAACGCCCCGCCGTCGACTCCGACCACGACGGCCGGGTCAGCGACACAGAGGCGCGCGCCCACGCCGAGCAAGCCTGTTCCGACCTGAGCCGGCAGCTCCACCTGAGCGTGGGCGGTACGCGAGCGGACTGGAAGCGGTCCTCGGCCACCCTGGTGTACGAGAACGGGGAAGCGGGCCTCAAGACCAGCCGCCTCACCTGCGACCTGACCGCCCCGGCCGAACTCACCGAGCCCACCGACATCCGAGCGGAATCGACCTACGACACCACCCGCATCGGCTGGCACGAGATGACCGCCACCGGCCAGGGCGTCCGGATCACCCAGGCCGACGTACCCGCAACCTCCACCACCCGCGAACTGCGCCAGTACCCGCAGGACCCCCTCGCCTCCCCGCTCGACCAGCGAACAGCAGCACTGCGCAGCCAGCCCGGACAGGCCACGGCCACCGTCCCGGCGGTGGCGGCGGACCTCCCCGGCGCGGGCGTGATCAGCGAGGTACTCGCCAAGGTCACCGGCGCCTTCGACTCACTCGTCGGCGCCCGCGAGATCACCCTCCCCGTAGGACTCCTGGCCCTGCTCCTGGCGCTCGTCCTCGGGGCGTCCCACGCGGCGATGCCCGGCCACGGCAAGACCATCATGGCCGCCTACCTCGCGGGCCGCCGAGGCACCCGACGGGACGCCCTCACCGTCGGCGCCACCGTCACCCTCACCCACACCGCCGGCGTCCTCGTCCTCGGCCTCGCCCTGCCCCTCTCCACCCATCTCGCCGGTGAGACCGTCCTGATGTGGCTCGGCGCCGCCAGCGGCCTCCTCGTCACCGGCATCGGCCTCTGGCTCCTCACGGGAGCCGTCCGGGGCAGGCCGCAACACAACCACCATCACCACGGACCGAACCACAGCCACAGCCACAGCCACAGCCACAGCCACAGCCACGATCACGACCACCACCACAACCACAGCCACGATCACGGCCACGGCCCCGACCGTCCACACCACCACCCAAGCCCCGCCACACCGGTCCCCACGCCCGCCGGCCCGCCATCCGGGGAACTCCAGGGCAACTCCACGGTCGCGACCCTCGCCCCACCGGACCACGACCACGACCACGACCACCACCACGACCCGGCAGGCACATCAACGGCTCCCGAGAAGGCCCGGCGCACGAGCAGGACCGGCCTCATCGGCATGGGCATCGCGGGCGGGCTGGTCCCCAGCCCCTCCGCCCTCGTCGTGCTCCTGGGCGCCGTAGCCCTGGGGCGTACGGCCTTCGGCGTGCTCCTCGTCATCGGCTACGGACTCGGCATGGCCGCCACCCTCACCCTCGCCGGCCTCCTCCTCGTCCGCCTGCGCGAACGCATCGAGAGCCACGACCGGGCCCGTACCCTCCGCCACCACCCCCTGCTCAGGAAGCTGGCACGGACCGGCCCCGTCATCACCTCGCTCCTCGTCGTAGCCGTCGGCCTCGGCCTGACCCTGCGGGCAGCAACCGGGAACGGCTAGCTCAGGTGCGGGGCCTACAGGCTCAGCACTCGATGATGTTCACCGCGAGCCCGCCCCGGGCCGTCTCCTTGTACTTCACGCTCATGTCGGCGCCCGTCTCCTTCATGGTCTTGATGACCTTGTCCAGGGAGACCTTGTGGCTTCCGTCCCCCCGCAGTGCCATCTTCGCGGCCGTCACCGCCTTGACCGCCGCCATGCCGTTGCGCTCGATGCACGGGATCTGGACGAGCCCGCCGACCGGGTCGCAGGTCAGGCCCAGGTTGTGCTCCATGCCGATCTCGGCGGCGTTCTCCACCTGCTCGGGGGAGCCGCCCAGGACCTCGGCCAGGGCGCCGGCCGCCATCGAGCAGGCCGAGCCGACCTCGCCCTGGCAGCCGACCTCGGCGCCGGAGATGGAGGCGTTCTCCTTGAAGAGCAGGCCGATGGCGCCGGCGGCGAGGAGGAAGCGGACGACGCTGTCCTCCTTCTCCGCCTCGGTGCAGCCGTGGGCCGCGAAGTTCATGTAGTAGTGCAGGACGGCCGGGATGATGCCGGCCGCACCGTTGGTGGGGGCGGTGACCACGCGGCCGCCCGCCGCGTTCTCCTCGTTGACCGCCATCGCGTAGAGGGTGATCCACTCCATCGCGTGGGCCTGCGGGTCGCCCTCGGCGCGCAGCTGGCGGGCCGAGTTCGCGGCGCGGCGGCGGACCTTGAGGCCGCCGGGGAGGATGCCCTCGCGGGACATGCCGCGTGAGACGCAGGCCTGCATGACCCGCCAGATGTCCAGCAGCCCGGAGCGGATCTCCGCCTCGGTGCGCCAGGCCAGCTCGTTCTCCAGCATCATCGAGGAGATGGAGAGGCCGGTCTCCCGGGCCATGCGCAGCAGCTCGTCGCCCGTGCGGAAGGGGTGCCGCAGGACCGTGTCGTCGGGGACGATCGGGTTCTCGCCCGCCACCGCGTCCTCGTCCACCACGAAGCCGCCGCCGACCGAGTAGTACGTCTTCTCCAGGACCGGGGCGCCCTCGGTGTCGTACGCGAAGATCGTCATCCCGTTGGCGTGGTACGGGAGCGCCTTGCGGCGGTGCAGGATCAGGTCGTCGTCGAAGGCGAAGGCGATCTCGTGCATGCCGAGCAGGTTGATCCGGCCGGTGGAGCGGATCTCCTCGACCCGGGCGTCGGCCGTCTCCACGTTCACGGTCTGGGGCGCCTCGCCCTCCAGGCCGAGCAGGACCGCCTTGGGGGTGCCGTGGCCGTGGCCGGTCGCGCCGAGGGAGCCGTACAGCTCGGCCCGTATCGAGGCGGTGTGCGCGATCAGCCCCTCGTTCTTCAGGCGGCGCGCGAACATCCGGGCGGCCCGCATCGGGCCCACCGTGTGGGAGCTGGACGGGCCGATGCCGACCGAGAAGAGGTCGAAGACCGAGATGGCCACGGGAGTACTCCTTGGGGTTGGAAGACGCCGTTGTCTGCCTGGGTGGTGCGGGAACGGGCCAGGTGGTGCGGTACGGGCCGGGGTGGGGCCCGCGGTGCAAGTGGGGCAAGCGGGGCAAAGGGCGGAGCGGGGGACATGGGACGGGGCACCACGCTCACTCGTTCAGTGTGCGCGGTGCCCCGCCCTTATGCGCAGAACCGCAGGCCAGGTGCTACTTCAGGCCGGGGTACAGCGGGAACTTCTCGGCCAGCGCGACGACGCGGGCCTTGAGGTCGTCCGCGTCGTAGGTCGGCTTGAGGGCGGCGGCGATGATCTCCGCGACCTCGGTGAAGTCCTCGGTGCCGAAGCCGCGGGTGGCCAGCGCCGGGGTGCCGATCCGCAGGCCCGAGGTGACCATCGGGGGGCGCGGGTCGTTCGGGATGGCGTTCCGGTTGACCGTGATGCCCAGCTCGTGGAGCCGGTCCTCGGCCTGCTGGCCGTCCAGCTCGGAGTTGCGCAGGTCGACCAGGACCAGGTGCACGTCGGTGCCGCCGGAGAGGACGGAGACGCCCACCTCGGTGACGTCCGGCTGGACCAGGCGCTCGGCGAGGATCCGGGCGCCGTCCAGGGTGCGCTGCTGGCGCTCCTTGAACTCCTCGCCCGCCGCGATCTTGAACGAGACCGCCTTGGCCGCGATCACGTGCTCCAGCGGGCCGCCCTGCTGACCCGGGAAGACCGCCGAGTTGATCTTCTTGGCGAGCTCCTGGGTGGAGAGGATCACGCCGCCGCGCGGACCGCCGAGGGTCTTGTGCGTGGTGGTGGTGACGACGTGGGCGTGCGGCACCGGGTTGGGGTGCAGCCCGGCCGCGACGAGGCCCGCGAAGTGCGCCATGTCGACCATCAGGTACGCGCCGACCTCGTCCGCGATCCGGCGGAAGGCGGCGAAGTCGAGGTGGCGCGGGTAGGCGGACCAGCCGGCCACGATCAGCTTCGGCTGGGACTCCTTGGCGAGGCGCTCGACCTCCTCCATGTCCACGATGCCGCTCTCGTCGACGTGGTACGGGACCACGTTGTAGAGCTTGCCGGAGAAGTTGATCTTCATGCCGTGGGTCAGGTGACCGCCGTGGGCCAGGTTCAGGCCCATGATCGTGTCGCCCGGCTTCAGCAGCGCGAACATCGCGGCGGCGTTCGCCTGCGCACCGGAGTGCGGCTGGACGTTCGCGGCCTCGGCGCCGAACAGGTCCTTGATCCGGTCGATCGCGATCTGCTCGACCACGTCGACGTGCTCACAGCCGCCGTAGTAGCGGCGGCCGGGGTAGCCCTCGGCGTACTTGTTGGTGAGTACGGAGCCCTGCGCCTCCATGACCGCGACCGGAGCGAAGTTCTCCGAGGCGATCATTTCGAGGGTGGACTGCTGACGGTGGAGCTCGGCGTCGACAGCGGCGGCGACGTCCGGGTCCAGCTCGTGGAGTGAGGAGTTCAGAAGCGACATCAGGGGGTCCCTTAAGGTCTCAGTTGCCGGAGAACGCGGTGTACTCGTCGGCGGAGAGCAGATCGGCCGGCTCCTCCGCGACGCGCACCTTGAACAGCCAGCCGCCCTCGAAGGGAGCGGAGTTCACCAGCGAGGGGTCGTCCACGACGTCCTGGTTGGCCGCCGTCACCTCGCCGGTCACCGGCGAGTACAGATCGCTGACGGACTTGGTCGACTCCAGCTCGCCGCAGGTCTCGCCCGCGGTCACCGTGTCACCGACCTCCGGAAGCTGGGCATAGACGACGTCACCGAGCGCGTTGGCCGCGTACTCCGTGATGCCGATCGTGGCCACGCCGTCCTCGACGGCCGACAGCCACTCGTGCTCCTTGCTGTACCGCAGCTGCTGGGGGTTGCTCATGACCTGAATTCTCCTGTACGCGGGGGAGTGCTGATGAACGGTGGTCTTACGGTGTGAGACGGAGGTACGTCACTTCCGTGACGCCTGCGTGCGGCGGGAAGACCCGGGAACTACCGGTCCCGGTCCTTCCGGGATATCACTTCTGGCGCTTGTAGAACGGCAGCGCGACGACCTCGTACGGCTCGTGCGTGCCCCGGATGTCCACGCCCACGCCCCCGGTGCCCGGCGCGGCGAAGGCCGCGTCCACGTACGCCATGGCGATCGGCTTGCCCAGGGTGGGGGAGGGAGCGCCGGAGGTGACCTCGCCGATCACCTTGCCGTCCGCGACCACGGAGAAACCGGCGCGCGGGACCCGGCGGCCCTCGGCGATCAGGCCGACCAGCTTGCGCGGGGGCGCGGTCTCGGCGCGCGCGGCGGCGGCGGTGAGCGCCTCGCGCCCGACGAAGTCGCCCTCCTTCTCGAACTTCACGACCCGGCCCAGGCCCGCGTCGAAGGGGGTCAGCGCCGTCGTCAGCTCGTGCCCGTACAGCGGCATGCCCGCCTCCAGGCGCAGCGTGTCCCGGCAGGAGAGGCCGCAGGGGATCAGCCCGTGCGCCTCGCCGGCCTCGGTCAGGGCCCGCCACAGCTGCTCGGCGTGCTCGGGGGCCACGAACAGCTCGAAGCCGTCCTCACCGGTGTAGCCGGTACGGGCGATGAGCGCGGGGACGCCGGCGACCGTGCCCGGCAGGCCCGCGTAGTACTTCAGCCCGTCCAGGTCGGCATCGGTGACCGCCTTCATGATGGCGGGGGACTCGGGGCCCTGGACGGCTAGCAGCGCGTACGCGTCCCGGTCGTCGCGCACCTCGGCGTCGAACCCCGCCACGCGGGCGGTCAGCGCGTCCAGCACGATCTGCGCGTTGCCCGCGTTGGCGACGACCATATATTCGGTGGCCCCCGTCTCTCCAAGCCGGTAGACGATCAGGTCGTCCACGATCCCGCCGTCCTCCTGGACGATCATCGTGTAGCGGGCCCGGCCGTTGCCGACGGTGGCGATGTTGCCCACCAGCGCGTAGCTCAGGAAGGCCGCGGCCTCGGGTCCGGTGACGGTGATCTCGCCCATGTGCGACAGGTCGAAGAGGCCGGCCCGGGTGCGTACGGCGTTGTGCTCGTCGCGCTCACTGGCGTACCGCAGCGGCATGTCCCAGCCCGCGAAGTCGGTCATGGTGGCGCCGAGCGAGCGGTGCAGCGCGTCGAGGGCGGTGAGACGGGGGGCAGTGCTCATGGATACGGCTCCAGGGCATGACGACGTCAGGACGAATCCTCCCCATCTGTCATCGGAACCTGAGAGGTTCGCCGATAGCCCCTGACGGGGTATGCCCCCGGAGAGGGGTGCCCCTGTTCACAGGGCTCGGCTTGCACCTTGGGTGGAGCCGCAGGGCGGCTCGCTTTTCAGATCTGCCTCATCCACGCGGTACGGGGCCTGAGAGATTCAAGGGAGGATCTTGCTCCTTCGGCGCCCGGCTCACACTGTGGCCGGAACTCTCCCGCGTGGATTCGAACGGCCGGTATGCAGTTGGCGGGGTCATCATCGCACGCCTTGCGGCAGAGTGGGGCGGCCGGTCCGCAACGCTTGTGCGAACGGCAGGGGCGGTTGTGGAGCCTTGCCATTTCTTTACACTTCAGGGGCAGGCGAGTGCGGCCCGACAGCAGGGGGATGGGCGATGGCGTTGCAGCGGTCGGTACCGACCGCGGGGGTCGCGCACGGCGCGATGCCCGCACAGTCCGGCGCTCCCGCGCGGGAGCTGCTGGACAGCCGTGCGCCGGTGGTACGCGATCTGCGCGCGCGCACCGGCTACGGCCCGTACAGCCTCGACTTCACCGCGGGCGACATCGTGGTCGTCTCCGGACTGCCCGGTGGGGGCAAGTCCACCCTGATCCGGCAGGCCGTCAGCGGCCGTGCCGTCGACTCCCAGAACACCCGCGACCGCTGGGCCGCCGCCCTGCCCCGCTTCCTCCCCTACGCCCTCTACCGCCCCCTGGTCCGCGCCGCCCACTACCTCGGGCTCTGGGCCGACCTGCGATCCGGCGAATCCGTCGTCGTCCACGACTGCGGTACGCAGACCTGGGTACGCCGCTGGCTCGCCCGGCACGCCGCACGCCGGGGCCGCACCCTGCACCTGCTCCTGCTGGACGTGGACCCCGGGACGGCCCGCCAGGGGCAGCGCGAGCGCGGCCGGGGCGTCTCCGGTTACGCCTTCGCCCGCCACCGGCACGCGGTGGCCCGGCTGATCCGCGACACCGAACGGGGAGCGCTGCCCGCCGGCTGCGCCTCGGCGGTGCTGCTGGACCGGGCGGCCGCGCGGGCCCTGAGCCGGATCTCCTTCACGGACGGCTCCTCCGACGCCCGCTCCGGTTAGGGTTCTGGGCGGAGCGACGACAGCTGAGAGAGGCACAGAGGCAGTGGACATTGCGGCCCAGGTCCAGGCACACCCCCAGCACGGGTGGCCCGCCAACGAACTCGAAGAGGTGCTGACGGCCTCCCTCGGCGTCGCCGACGCGGGCGGCCGCCTCGTCGAGGTGCTCGGCCGCAGCTCGGTCTGGGTGCCGCTGCCCAACGGCGGCTCGCCCGCCAGCGCCGACCTCGACCTGCCCATGATGGACATCGACGGCGCCGCGTACGTGCCGGTCTTCAGCTCCGAGGGCCAGTTCCTCAGCTGCGTCGGCAGCCATATGTCCTTCGCCGTGGCGCCCGCCCGCGACTTCGCCCGGGGCCTGCCCCCGCAGGTCGGCATCGCGGTGAACCCGGGCGGCGCGGTCGGCATCCCGCTGCCGCCGCCCGCCGTCGCCGAGCTCTGCCGGGCCGGACGCACCGCCCTCGACGGCCCCGCCACCGGCGGCCGGGTCAAGCTGTACGAACCGGACTGGCAGCACGACCCCGTCGACTTCCTCACCGCCGTCTCCGCCGAGTTCGAGGCCACCGGCGTGGTGTCCACCGCCCGCCGGGCCCTGGCCAGCGTCGAGGGCGGCGACCCCGTCCTCTTCGTCGGCGTCGAGTTCGCCACCTGGGACGGCGCGGGCCAGAGCGCCCCGATGGACGCCCTGGGACGGGCGCTGGGCCGGGCCGAGGTGCCCTGGCCGGTGAACCTGGTCCTGCTGGACGTGGCCCAGGACCTGGTCGGCGACTGGATGCGGGAGAAAGTGCGGCCGTTCTACCGGCGCGAGGGCCACTGACCGCGCGATGCGAAGGGCTCCGACCGCGTCGAAAGGCGCGCGCGAGGTGCCCGACAGGCGCCCGGGCACCGGCGCCGGGGACCGTGGCGTCAAGTCGGTGTCAGAAGTGGCGCATAAGCTGGTTTGATGGCGGGGCCGCTCCCGTGTGCCCGGGAGCGTCGACGGATCGATGAGGGGCGGAACCCAGGGTGAGTGCGTCAGGCACTGCGGCGGCCGGTCAGGTCGAGCACATGCTGCGCCAGGTGACCCCCGGGCGTTACGACGCCTACGAGGCGCTGCTGGCGGCCCTCGCCGACGGCCGGGTCTGGATGCTGCTCTGGAACGGCACGGCCGGCTCACCGGACGCCCAGTACGGCTCCATGGAGATCGACGGCCTCGGGTACGCCCCCTGTGTCACCTCCGCCCAGGAGCTCTCCGCCAGCGGCTGGAGCCGGGCCCATGAGCTGGTCTCCGGCCGGGACATCGCCCGCGCCCTCTTCCCCGACCGCTGGGGCATCTGGCTCAACCCGCACGCCCCGGGCGGCGGCGTCGGCATCCCCTGGCTCGACCTGCGCCGGATCGCCACCGGCCTGGACCGGCTGCCCGCAGGCCCGCTCCGGCTGACCGAGCCCGCCGTGGAGCTCCCGCAGTTCTACGCCCAGCTCACCCAGAACGCCCACCGCACCCCGGCCGTCCGCGCCCTGCGCCGCGTCTGGGTGCACCCCGCGGTCGGCGTCCCGTACCTCGCGATCGGGCTCGACCTGTACGACACCGGGCGGGCCTCCGTCGACGCGGTGCGCGCGATGATGCGGCAGTCGATCGGCGCGGTCCCCGACGGGCTGCCCGTCTCCACTGTCGCCATGTCCGACGAGTACGACCCGGTCGCGATGTGGCTGCGCGCCAACGCCCGCCCGTTCTACGACCGCGAGGCGCACGCCCCGGCGGGTGCGCCGCCCGCCGCCGCCCCCGGGTACGGATACCCGCCCCAGCAGCACCGCTGAGCTGCGGGTCGTTCCGGCGCCACCGATCCGCGCGAGGGGACCTGCCTCGCCGAACACCCCCAGATGTCCGGCTTGTTAACGGGGCACGGGGGGATGTCCCGGAACTGGACGGTTTGTTAACTGTCCGGGTCTCGACTAGGTCTCACCGCTATCCGGACTGTTCTCTTGCGGTGTGCCCCGTCTGTAGTGTGCGGCCATCAAACCTCACCACATGGCGAACCAGGGGTGGACCCATGCGCATATTCAAGTCCCGGGCTGTCCGGGCGATCACGACAGCGGTCGCTGTCGGTCTGATCGCCACGGGCTGTTCCAGCGAGCGGGACGCGGGCGGAGCCAAGGGGGGCGACAAGGACACCTTCGTCTTCGCCGGATCCGGTGACCCCGGTTCCCTCGACCCGGCCCTCGCGAGCGACGGCGAGACGTTCCGCGTCACCCGTCAGGCGTTCGAGGCGCTGCTGGAGCACGAGCCCGGCGGAAGCAAGCTGGTCGGCGGCCTCGCCGAGAAGTGGGAGAGCGACCCGGCCGGCAAGGTCTGGACGTTCAACCTGCGCCAGGGCGTGAAGTTCCACGACGGCGAGGCGCTCAACGCCGCCGCGGTCTGCGCGAACTACGACTACTGGTTCAACTGGACGGGCACGTACCAGTCCAGCGCGGTCTCCTACTACTGGCAGACCATCATGGGCGGGTTCGCGAAGAACGAGGACCCCGAGACGCCCAAGCCGAACTACAAGTCCTGCACCGCCAAGGACGACAGCACGGCTGTCATCGAGGTGAACGAGCCCTCGGCGAACCTGCCGGGCGGATTCTCCCTCCAGGCGCTCGCGATCCACTCGCCGAAGGCGCTCAAGGAGTACGCGAAGCAGAACGCGACCGCCAAGGGCGACGCGATCACGTACCCCAAGTACAGCCAGGAGGCCGGCACGGTCGCCGGCACCGGCCCGTACAAGATCACCAAGTGGAACAAGGGCAACAAGGAGGTCTCCCTGGAGGCCTTCGACGGCTACTGGGGTGAGAAGGCCAAGGTGAAGAACCTGGTCTTCCGCACCATCTCCACCGAGGAGACCCGCCGCCAGGCGCTCCAGGCGGGTGACATCGACGGCTACGACCTGGTGGCCCCGGCCGATGTGACGACGCTGGAGAAGGAGGGCTTCGAGGTCCCGACCCGCGACGTCTTCAACATCTTCTACGTCGGCATGAGCCAGAGCGCGAACCCGGCGCTGAAGAAGCCCGAGGTCCGCCAGGCGATCACGCACGCCATCGACCGCGAGAACCTCGTCAACACCCAGCTGCCCGAGGGCGGCAAGGCCGCGACCCAGTTCATGCCCGACACGGTCGCCGGCTTCTCGGACAAGGTGAAGACGTACCCGTTCGACACCGCCAAGGCGAAGGACCTCCTCAAGCAGGCCGGTGAGGAGAAGCTCAGCGTCGAGTTCTGCTACCCGACCGAGGTCACCCGCCCGTACATGCCTGCCCCGCAGGACATGTTCGAGCTGATGAAGGCCGACCTGGAGAAGGCCGGCATCACCGTCAAGCCGAAGGCCATGAAGTGGGCCCCGGACTACCTGGACGCCACCGAGGCCGGCTCCTGCGCCCTGCACCTGCTCGGCTGGACCGGTGACTTCAACGACGGCTACAACTTCATCGGCACCTGGTTCGCCGGGCCCGACAAGCAGTGGGGCTTCAAGGACCAGAAGGTCTTCGACGCCGTGAACGCGGCCTCCAAGGTCACCGACCCGGCGGCCCGCACCGAGGCCTACAAGAAGGCCAACGAGGCCATCATGGAGTACGTCCCGGGCGTGCCGATCTCGTCGTCGCCGCCGGCGATCGCGTTCGCCAAGAACGTCAACCCGCCGAGGGTCTCCCCGCTGACGCAGGAGAACTTCGCCGAGGTCTCCTTCAAGTAATCGCACATCAGCGGGTCCGCCCGGCCACAGCAACCAGGTGGCCGGGCGGACCCGCATCGACGCACGTGAGAAAGGGGCATGCGGGGTGCTGCGACTCGTCGTAAGAAGACTTCTCCAGCTCATTCCCACCCTGCTCGGCCTGTCGGTCCTGCTGTTCCTCTGGCTGAACCGACTGCCCGGCGGACCCGCCTCAGCGATCCTGGGCGAGCGGGCCACCGAAGCCGAAGTGGCGAGAATCAACCGTGCACTCGGGCTCGACGAGCCGGTGCACGTCCAGTACTGGCGCTTCCTGAAGCGCATCTTCGAACTCGACCTCGGAACCTCCGTCCAGACCGGGCAGCCGGTGTGGGACGAATTCACCCGCGCCTTCCCCGCCACCGTGGAGCTGAGCATCGCGGCGATCCTGATCGCCGTCGTCCTGGGCATCCCGATGGGGTACCTCGCGGCCAAGCACCGCGGCGGCTGGCTGGACGTCGCGTCCGTCTCCGGATCGCTGCTCGGCATCTGTATCCCGGTCTTCTTCCTGGCCGTGCTGCTGCGCGGGATCTTCTCCGTACAGCTGCAGTGGTTCCCGAGCCAGGGCCGGCTCGACAGCGGCCTCAACGCCACCGACGTCACCGGATTCGCCGTCCTGGACGGTTTGTTGACCGGTGAATTCGACGCGAGCTGGAACGCGATCATGCACTTGATCCTGCCCGCCGTCGCGCTGGCCTCGATCCCGCTCGCCGTCATCGTCCGGATGACCCGTGCCAGCGTCCTGGAGGTGCTCGGCGAGGACTACATCCGTACCGCCGAGTCCAAGGGGCTGGACAAGCGCGTCGTACGCGGACGCCATGTGCTGCGCAACGCGCTGCTGCCGGTGATCACCGCGGTCGGCCTGCTGACCGGCAGCCTGCTCTCCGGTGCGGTGCTCACCGAGTCCGTCTTCGACTTCGGCGGCCTCGGCTCCTTCATCCGTACCGCGATCGACGGCCGCGACTACCCGGTCCTCGTCGGGTTCATTCTCTTCATCGCGATGGTGTACGTGGTCATCAACCTCCTGGTCGACCTCGCGTACAGCATCATCGACCCGAGAGTCCGGGTGCACTGACGTGACGATCCTGACCAACAAAGCAGACAAGATCGACCGCCTCGCCGAGCTGACCCAGAGCTCCGAGGCCGTCACCGGCACCAGCCTCTGGCGCGAGGCGTTCCGCCGGATGCGCTCCAGCAAGATGGCGATCATCGGCGCGGCGATCATCGCCGCGTTCGTCCTGGTCGCCATCGTCGGCCCGATGCTCGCCCCGCACGGCCCCACCGCGCAGAACTGGCGCAGCGAGGTCTTCCCCAACCAGGGGAAGTTCGTCGGCATGCGCGGCGAGAACTGGTTCGGCCTGGACCACCTGGGCCGGGACATGTTCTCCCGGTGGCTCGTCGGGGCCCGGCAGACGCTCCTCGTCGGTGTGGTCTCCATGCTCATCGGCCTGATCATCGGCGCGGCGGTCGGCATCCTCTCGGGCGCCGCCGCCACCCTCGGCGGCAAGGTCGGACAGCGCGTCGACACCGTGATCATGCGCGTCACCGACATCATGCTGTCGCTGCCGTCCCTGCTCCTCGCGGTCTCCATCGCCGCGGTCCTCGGACAGTCGCTGACCACCGTGATGATCGCCGTCGGTGTCGTCCAGATCCCCATCTTCGCCCGCCTGCTGCGCGGTTCGATGCTGGTCCAGGGCGGCGCGGACTACGTGCTCGCAGCGAAGGCCGTCGGTATCCGCCGCAAGCGGATCGTGCTGACCCAGATCCTGCCGAACTCGCTGAGCCCGGTGATCGTCCAGGCGACGCTCAGCCTCGCCACCGCGATCATCGAGGCGGCGGCCCTCTCCTACCTGGGGCTCGGCAACCCCGACCCGGCCGTTCCCGAGTGGGGCGTGATGCTCTCCCAGGCGCAGCGCTTCTTCGACAACGAGCCGATGATGGCCGCCTATCCGGCCATCGGGATCATCATCACCGCACTCGGCTTCACCCTGCTCGGCGAGGCCATGCGCGAAGCCCTCGACCCGAAGCTGCGAGGCTGAAATCCCATGCCACTGCTCTCAGTTGAAGAACTCAGCGTCACCTTCACCGCGCGCGGCCGCAAGGACGCCACCGCCGTGGACGGCGTCTCCTTCGACGTCGACCAGGGCCAGGTCGTCGGCCTGGTGGGCGAGTCGGGGTGCGGCAAGTCCGTCACCTCGCTCGCCCTGATGGGGCTGCTGCCCCGCAAGGGTGTACGGATCGGCGGACGGGCCGAGTTCGACGGCCGGAACCTGCTGGGCATCAGCGAGCGCAAGCTCCGCGACCTGCGCGGCAGCCAGCTGGCGATGATCTTCCAGGACCCGCTCTCCTCGCTGAACCCGGTCGTCCCCATCGGCATCCAGGTCACCGAGATCCTCCAGCGCCACCGCGGCCTCAAGGGCGAGAAGGCCCGCAAGGAAGCGGCGTCGCTGCTCGACCGGGTCGGCATCCCCGACCCGGACCGGCGGCTCAAGGAGTACCCGCACCAGCTCTCCGGCGGTATGCGCCAGCGTGCGCTGATCGCCATGGCGGTGGCCTGCGCGCCCCGCCTGCTGATCGCCGACGAGCCGACCACGGCACTCGACGTGACCATCCAGGCGCAGATCCTGGAGCTCCTCAAGGAGCTGGTCGACCAGGAGGGCACCGCCCTGCTGATGATCACCCACGACCTCGGTGTGGTGGCCGGCCTCTGCGACGAGGTCAACGTCCTCTACGCGGGCCGGGCGGTGGAATCGGCGGGCCGCCGCGAGCTGTTCGCCCACCCCACCCATCCGTACGCGCACGGGCTGCTCGGCTCCATCCCGCGGCTGGACGCGCCGCGCGGCGAGCCGCTCCGCCCGATCCGCGGCTCCATCAACGACAAGATCGCCTGGGCCGACGGCTGCGCCTTCGCACCCCGTTGCGACCACTACACGCTGGAGTGCCTCACCGGCACCCCCGAACTGACCGAACCACGCGCCACCGGACACCAGGTGCGCTGCGTCAACCCGGTCCTGCCCCAGGCGGAGGTCCCAGCATGAGTCTGCTCGAACTGGACGGCGTCAAAGTCCACTTCCCGGTCAAGAAGGGCCTCTTCTTCGACCGTACGGTGGGCCACGTCTACGCCGTCGACGGCGTCTCGCTCAGCGTGGAGGCCGGCCAGACCTACGGCCTCGTCGGCGAGTCGGGCTGTGGCAAGACGACGCTCGGCCGCGCGGTCCTGCGGCTGAACGACATCACCGACGGCGCGGTCGTCTTCGACGGCACCGACCTCGCGAAGCTGCCGTCCGAGGAGATGCGGGCCTTCCGCCGCCGCCTCCAGATGGTCTTCCAGGACCCGCTGGGCAGCCTCAACCCCCGGCAGAACATCGAGTCGATCCTGGCCGAGGGCATGGCCGCCCACAACATCGGCAAGGACCAGGCCGAGCGCCGGGAGAAGATCAAGGAGATCCTCGCCAAGGTCGGCCTGCCGTCCAACGCGATGTCCCGCTACCCGCACGAGTTCTCCGGCGGCCAGCGCCAGCGCATCGGCATCGCCCGCGCGCTGGTCCTGGAACCCGACGTGATCATCTGCGACGAGCCGGTGTCCGCGCTGGACGTCTCGGTCCAGGCGCAGGTCATCAACCTGCTGGAGGAGCTCCAGGAGTCGCTGGGCCTGACCTACCTGGTCATCGCCCACGACCTCGCCGTGGTCCGGCACATCTCGGACGTCATCGGGGTCATGTATCTCGGCGGTCTGGTCGAGGAGGCGTCGAGCGACGCGCTGTACGCGGGGCCCCGGCACCCGTACACCAAGGCGCTGATGTCGGCCGTCCCGGTGCCCGACCCCGAGGTCGAGGACCGCCGGACACGCATCCTGCTCCACGGCGACCTGCCCTCCCCGGCCAACCCGCCGGCCGGCTGCCGCTTCCACACCCGCTGCCCCTGGGTGCAGGAGACCAAGTGCGCCACGGAACGCCCGCCGCTGCTCGACACCGGTGACGGGCACAAGGTGGCCTGCCACTTCACGGCCGAGATCGAGGCCGGGACGGTGAAGCAGACCCTGGCGACCGGGATCGAGGCGGTCATCTCGACGGAGGCGGTGGCGACCGAGGCGGTGGAGGTCTCGGAGGGGGACGCACCCGACGCTTCCGCGAAGAAGAAGGAGGAGCCCGCGACCGTACCGGCTCAGGCCGACGCGGGTGGTGCCGACCGGGCGGAGGAGAGCCCCAAGGCCTAATACCGGCACAATTGCCCGGTGCTCACCGAACTGTTCACGCCCTCCGTCCAGCATGCGCTCGACCTCGTCGGGATCTTCGTCTTCGCGATCTCGGGCGCCCTGCTCGCCGTACGCAAGAACTTCGATGTCTTCGGCATCGCGGTCCTCGCCGAGGTGACAGCGCTGGGCGGAGGGCTGTTCCGTGACGTGATGATCGGCGCGATCCCGCCCGCCGCCTTCACCGACCTCGGCTACTTCATCACCCCGATCTTCGCCGCCGTCCTGGTCTTCTTCCTCCACCCGCACGTGGAGCGCATCCAGGTCGGCGTCAACGTCTTCGACGCGGCGGGGCTCGGCCTGTTCTGCGTGACCGGCACGGTCAAGGCGTACGAGTACGGCCTCGGGCTCACGGCATCGGCGGCGCTGGGTCTGGCCACCGCGGTCGGCGGCGGTGTGCTGCGGGACGTGCTGGCCAACGAGGTGCCCTCGCTGCTGCGCTGGGACCGCGACCTGTACGCGGTGCCCGCGATCGTCGGCGCGACCATGGTCGTCCTGTGCATCCGCTTCGACACCCTCAACGCCTTCACCAGTGGCATGGCGGTCGTCGCCGCCTTTGCTCTGCGCCTGCTGGCGCTGCGCTTCCACTGGCGCGCGCCCCGCGCGTACAACCGTTCCTCCGCGCGGGCCGAGGAGGGCTCGGCGGCGACCTGACGCCATCTTCGCGCAACGAAAAAGCTACCGCTCAGTAATACAATCGGTGTACCGTCCCTTTCATGGCACAGGCAGCGACAGAGGCGGCACAGACCGCCCGGGCAACCATCGGCGACAGCGAGTTCGACCGGGACACCGCGGTCACCCTGCGCGAAGAAGGCGTCTACGACGCGGAGCTCTCCGCGGGCTGGACCATCATCCACGCCGTCAACGGCGGCTACCTGCTGGCGCTCCTCGGCCGCGCGCTGGGCGAGGCCCTCCCGCACGCCGACCCGTTCTCGGTCTCCGCGCACTACCTCACCGCCTCCGTCCCCGGCCCCGCGGTCGTCCGGACCCAGACCGTCCGCACCGGCCGCACCCTCTCCACCGGCCAGGCCTCCCTCTTCCAGTACGCCGAGGACGGCAGCGAGATCGAGCGCATCCGGGTCCTCGCCACCTACGGCGACCTGGACGCCCTCCCCGACGACGTACGCACCACCGCCCTGCCGCCCGCCATGCCCGACCGGGACCACTGCCTCGGCCCGAGCGACGGCGCGCCCAGGATCCCCGGCAGCTCCGCCATCACCGACCGCCTGGACATCAAGCTGGACCCGGCGACCGTCGGCTGGGCGGTCGGCGCCCCGTCCGGCAAGGGCGAGATGCGCGGCTGGTTCGGCCTCGCGGACGGCCGCGACGCCGACGCGCTCTCCCTGCTGCTCACCGTGGACGCCCTGCCGCCGACCTCGTTCGAGCTGGGCCTCACCGGCTGGACCCCCACCGTCGAGCTCACCGCCCACATCCGCTGCCGCCCCGCCCCGGGCCCGCTGCGCGTCGCCATCACCACCCGCAACCTCGCGGGCGGCTTCCTGGAGGAGGACGCCGAGGTCTGGGACAGCGCCGACCGCCTCGTCGCCCAGTCCCGCCAGCTGGCGAAGGCCCCGCGCGCCAAGTAGGGCGTACGCGTACGACGCCTCCCGCGCCCGTCCGGGCTCAGTCCCGGGCGGGCGCCTCGTCGAGCCAGTGGGCGCGGCCGATGGTGACCAGCCGCAGCCGCCGCCGGGTCTGCCGGACCACCTCCCGCTCGCGCTGCGGACCTGCCTCCAGCAGCGCCGACGCGGTCATCACCATGTGGTCCACGTAGAACCCGCCCAGCATCAGCAGATCCTCCTCGCTCCACCCGGCCGACCCCGGCTCCTGGCCGAGCGCGAGAGCCACCTCCTCCGCGAACCGGAACAGCTGCGCCGCGATGGCCTCGCGCACCGGGCCCACCCCGCCGTGCTGCTCCCGGGCGATGAACCGGAAGTGGGCGGGCTGCGCACCGACATGGCGCGCTATCACCTCCACGCTGCGGTCCAGCCGCTCCTCGCTGTCGCCCGTCTCCGTGAGCACCGCGGCGATCAGCCCGTGCAGGCTGCCCAGCGTCTCCTCCACCAGGGCCACACCGAGCGCCGCGGTGTCCTCGAAGTGCCGGTAGAAGGCGGTGGGGGTGACCCCGACAGCCCGGGTCACCTCACGCAGCCCCAGGCTGCTCAGGCTCTGGTGCTCCAGCAGCAGGAGCGCGGCGTCGAGGAGGGCCTGGCGGGTCTTCAGCTTCTGGGTCTGGCGGATTCCGGCGGTGTGACTCATGCCATTCAGTAAACAACCGTTCTCCGAGTCAAGGAAGGGGCCGGAGGTTTAGGCTGGCAAGTCAGTGAACACTCGTACTCCGAACGGCCTTCGTCGTCGCACAGAGAGGTTCCGCCGTGCTTGCCCTCGTCGCCGCGCTGCTCCTGCTGGGAATCGCCCTCGGGGCGGTCGCCCACCTCCCGCTCCCGGTCTCGCTGGCCGCCGCGGCCGTGATCGGCTGCTGGCTGCTGATCTTCGCCGCCCGTGAACGCCACACGCGCCGCACCCGCTGACCCGCGCCTGCAACCAGCGCCCGCCGATTCGCGCCCGCCGATCCGCACCCGCATCCGCCGAGCCTGCCGCACCCGGACCGATCCGAAGGAGCTCGCACCATGACCCTCACCCTCCCTCTCACCGACCGTGCCCGCCGTACGGGCCATGCCATCGACAAGGGCGTCGCACCGGAGCAGCCGCGCCCGCGCGAGGAGACCGCCCCCGCCCCCCGCCGAGCCGCCGGCCGTGAGGCGGACGGGCTGGCCGTCGCCTCGTTCGTCCTCGGCCTCGTCGGCCTGCTGGCGTTCAACCTGCTCCTCGGCCCCACCGCGATCGTGATGGCGCTGCTCTCCCTGGCCCGCCGCACCCACCGCCCCGGCCGCGCGTACCTCGGCCTCGCACTCGGTGTCGCCGACCTCGTCGTCCTGGCCGTCCTGGTCACCGTCAACGGCACGGTCTCCTGGAACCTCGGCGGCTGACACCCGCGCTCCGGGCCGCTCACCCCGTTCCGGATCGGGCTCCGGACCGGGCCCCGCACAGGTCCGCCGCACCCCCGCGCACGGCCTGCGCGGCCACCGCACCGTGACGCGCCCGCCGGGCACCCCGCCCCGGCTCGTAGAATCAGGCGCACCATGGCCTACCTCGACCACGCCGCGACCACGCCGATGCTTCCCGAAGCGATCGAGGCGATGACCGCCCAGCTCTCCGTCACCGGCAACGCGTCCTCCCTGCACGCGGCCGGGCGCAGGGCCCGCCGCACCGTCGAGGAGTCCAGAGAAACCCTCGCCGACGCCCTCGGCGCACGCCCCAGCGAGGTGGTCCTCACCTCCGGCGGCACCGAGGCCGACAACCTCGCCGTCAAGGGCCTCTACTGGTCCCGCCGCGGCGCGGACCCCCGCCGCACCCGGGTCCTCGCCGGTCCCGTCGAACACCACGCGGTCCTGGACGCCGTCGACTGGCTCGCCGAGCACGAGGGCGCGACCGTCGACTACCTCCCGGTCGACCGCTACGGCCGGGTCCACCCCGAGGACCTGCGCGAGGCGATCCTCCGCAACCCCGACGACATCGCGATGATCACCGTGATGTGGGCCAACAACGAGATCGGCACGATCATGCCGGTACGGGAACTGGCTTCGGTGGCCGCCGAGTTCGGGATCCCGATGCACGCCGACGCGGTCCAGGCCTTCGGTCAGCTGGAGGTCGACTTCGCCCGCTCCGGACTGGCCGCGATGACCGTCAGCGCCCACAAGATCGGCGGCCCGTTCGGCATCGGCGCGCTGCTGCTGGGCCGCGACCACACCCCCGTACCCGTCCTGCACGGCGGCGGCCAGGAGCGGCACGTGCGCTCCGGCACCCTGGACGTGCCCGCCGTCGCCTCCTTCGCGGTGGCGGGGCGGCTGGCCGCCGAGGGGCGCGAACACTTCGCCCGGCGCGTCGGCGGGCTCCGCGACGAGCTGGTCGCCGCCGTCCGCCACGCCGTCCCGGACGCCGTCCTCGGCGGTGACCCGGACCCGGCCGGGCGGCTCCCGGCCAACGCGCACTTCAGCTTCCCCGGCTGCGAGGGCGACTCCCTCCTCCTGCTGCTGGACGCCCAGGGCATCGAGTGCTCCACCGGCTCCGCCTGCACCGCCGGGATCGCCCAGCCCAGCCACGTACTCCTGGCCACCGGCACCGACCCGGACCTGGCCCGGGGCACCCTGCGCTTCTCGCTCGGCCACACCTCGACCGAGCAGGACGTGAAGGAGCTGGCCCGGGCGATCGGCCCGGCGGTGGCACGGGCGAGGACGGCCGGGCTCAGCTGACGGCCGCTACTCCGCCTTCGCCGACGCGGAAGCCGTGGCTGTGGACGAGGGTGCGGGGGTGGGCGGTGCCGTCGCCGCCCGCCGCACCAGTTTCAGATAGCGGTCCCAGTCCCAGTGCGGCCCCGGGTCGGTGTGGTCGGTGCCCGGCACCTCCACGTGCCCGATGATGTGCTCCCGGTCGATGGGTATGCCGTACCGCGCGCAGATCGACGCCGTGAGCCGTGCCGAGGACTCGTACATCGCCTTGGTGAGGTCCTTCGGCCGGTCCACGAACCCCTCGTGCTCGATGCCGACGGCGCGCTCGTTGAAGGAGCGGTTGCCCGCCTGGTACGCCACGTCCAGCTCGCGGATCATCTGCACCACCCGCCCGTCCTGGCCCACGATGTAGTGCGTGGCGGCCCGGTGGGCGGGGTCCTGGAAGACCCGCACCGCGCTGTCGAAGCTGCCCTGGGTGACGTGGATGATCACCCGGTCGATCCCGAAGTCGCCCGGGCGGTCCGCCCGCCGCCAGTTCGCCTCGGACGCGGCGACCCAGGTGGCGCTCGCGTAGTCCAGCTCACCGGCCTTGCGCGGCTTCTCCACGCCGGGCACCCGCCACCACGCCCGCCTCACCTCGTCGCGCGTGAGCACGGCGACGGTGCCGGCCGCCACCACCGCACCGCCACCGATCAGCAGCGCGCGCCGGCTGACGCCGCCGGCGGGCTTCTTCCGTGACGGCTTTCGCGACGCCCGGGTGCTCCCGTTGTTCCCCATGTGATCGTGAACGTATATCCGCGAGCGTTCGGTTCCCGGCGACCCGTACCCTGGAGGGGCTATGACTCAGACCTCCCAGCGCCCCCTGCGTGTCCTCGCCGCGATGTCGGGCGGCGTGGACTCCGCCGTCGCCGCGGCCCGTGCCGCCGAGGCGGGCCACGACGTGACCGGTGTCCACCTCGCCCTCTCCGCGAACCCCCAGTCCTTCCGGACCGGGGCGCGCGGCTGTTGCACCATCGAGGACTCCCGGGACGCCCGCCGCGCGGCCGACGTCATCGGAATCCCGTTCTACGTCTGGGACCTCGCGGAACGCTTCCGCGAGGACGTCGTGGAGGACTTCGTCGCGGAGTACGAGGCCGGGCGCACGCCCAACCCGTGCCTCCGCTGCAACGAGAAGATCAAGTTCGCCGCGCTGCTCGACAAGGCCCTCGCCCTCGGCTTCGACGCCGTCTGCACCGGCCACTACGCCACGGTCGTGCTCGCCGAGGACGGCAGCCGCGAGCTGCACCGGGCCTCCGACATGGCCAAGGACCAGAGCTATGTGCTGGGCGTCCTGGACGAGAAGCAGCTCGCCCACGCCATGTTCCCGCTCGGCGACACGCTCACCACCAAGGACGAGATCCGCGCCGAGGCCGAGCGCCGGGGCCTCGCCGTGGCCAAGAAGCCCGACAGCCACGACATCTGCTTCATTGCCGACGGCGACACCCAGGGCTTCCTGGCGAACCGCCTCGGCGGCCCGGCCGAGGGCGACATCCTCGACGAGTCCGGCTCGAAGCTGGGCACCCACGACGGTGCGTTCGGCTTCACCATCGGCCAGCGCAAGGGCCTGAAGATCGGCCACCCCGCCGCCGACGGTAAGCCGCGCTACGTGCTGGACATCTCCCCGGTGAACAACACCGTCACCGTGGGCCCCGTCGAGGCCCTCGACGTGACCTCCCTGACCGCCATCAAGCCCCGCTGGTGCGGAACGCCTCCGGCCGGCCCGGGAACGTACACCGCCCAGCTCCGCGCCCACGGCGGCGAGACCGAGGTCACGGCCGAGCTGGTGGACGGCGAGCTGAACGTCACCTTCACCGAGCCGGTACGGGGTGTCGCCCCCGGCCAGGCGGTCGTGCTGTACGACGGCAGCCGGGTCGTCGGCTCGGCCACCATCGCGACGACGGTCCGCCGCGAGCGGGTCTCCTCAGGGGCCTGACACCCCGGCTCACGACGCCTGACGTACGCAGCTGACGGGTCCCCGGCTCACGACGCCTGGCGTACGCAGACGGCGGGGCCCCGCCTCACGACGCCTGGTGTACGTACACGTCCCGGGCGAAGAAGTCCGCCAGCACCGGGGCGATCACCTGCGGCGCCACCTCGCGCATCTGGCCCGTCAGTGTGCGGTGCCGGGCGCGGGGCAGGGCCTCGGCCAGGGTCCTGGTGGACGCCCGGGCCCGGGCCGAGCTGAAGCCGCCGCAGACCACCAGCGTGCGTGCGGTGACCGAGGCGAACCGCGCGACCGGGACCGCCCCGTTGCCCAGCAGCGCGTCGTCGTACGCCAGCGTGTGCGCCAGCGCCTCCAGGCCCGGCCACAGGGGCGCGCGCCGCATCCGGGCCACCGTCGCCGCGTCGACGCCCGTCGCGGTCAGGAACAGCTCCACCGCCCCGGCCCGGTCCCCGTCCGCCAGCAGCCGGTGCAGCCGGGCCGTGCAGCGGGCCTTGAAGAGGAGGCCGGAGGCGCCGGGGGTGTAGGGCGGCTCGTAGACGGCGAGCAGGTCGACGGGGAGCCCGGCGGCGGCCGCCTCCAGGGCCAGCGCCCCGCCGGAGGACATCCCGAAGACGCAGGCGCCGGGCCCCGCCGCGGCCACGACGGCGTTCAGGTCCTCGATCTCCCGGCGCACGCGGACGGCCCCCGCGCCCCCGTGCCCGGCGTCACCGCCGGCGCCGCGGCCCCGGCGGTCGTAGGTGACCACGGTGAAGCGCGGCGCCAGCAGCGCCGCCAGGGGCGCGTCGGTCGCCGCGGTGCTCAGCGCCCCGCCGACCAGCACCAGCGGTGGCCCCTCGCCCTGGCGGCGGTAGGCGATCGGTGTGCCGTCGGCGGAGAGAATCCTGTCCATGGGAGGAGAGACCGGGGCGGGCCGCGAAACTCATCGCACGGACGGCAGAAACTTCCGGGAAGCTCGCCGGCCGCAGGTCAGCCGGTCACGGTCTCCGTCTCGTAGAAGCAGAAGTGGTCCTTGACGGCGGCGACTTCGGGCTTCGGGTCCGGGTAGGCCCACACGAGATCGGCGGCGCCGGGGAGCGACCAGTAGGAGGCGTCCCCCTTGAACGGGCAGTGGGTGCTGGTGTCCGAAGGGGTGAGCAGCTCGGTGCGGACGTCCTCGGGCGGCAGGTAGTAACGGTCCGGACAGCCCGTCTCGCGCAGTACGAGGGGGCGGCGGCTCTCGGCCAGCACCTGGCCCGCGTGGACCGCCCTGACGTGCACGGCGCCCGGCTCGACGGTGATGTGGTGTCCTCGGGTGGAAGTCATGCCTCTCTCAGCGGCGTACGGGCCGGGAATCTTCCCCGCCCGCCCCCGTTGACCGGAATCCTCACCGGAACGGGGGAGTGTCCGAGGCGGGTCGTACGGTGGCTCCATGAACATCTGCGTCTTCCTCTCCGCCGCCGACCTCGACGACCGCTACACCGTGCCCGCCCGGGAGTTCGCCGAACTGCTCGGCAGAGGCGGGCACACCCTGGTCTGGGGCGGTTCGGAGAGTGGCCTGATGAAGGTCGTCGCGGACGGCGTGCAGGCGGCGGGCGGGCGGCTCGTGGGGGTCTCGGTCGACTTCCTCGCCGCGAGCGCCAGGGAGAACGCCGACGAGATGGTGATCGCCCGTGATCTCGCCGAGCGAAAGGCCCTCCTCCTGGAGAAGTCGGACGCGATCGTGATCATGGTCGGCGGGACCGGGACGCTGGACGAGGCCACCGAGATCCTGGAGCTGAAGAAGCACGGCAAGCACACCAAGCCGGTCGTCCTGCTCAACACGGCGGGCTTCTACGACGGGCTGCGCGAGCAGTTCCAGCGGATGGAGGACGAGGGGTTCCTCCCGGTGCCCCTGACCGACCTGGTCTTCTTCGCCAAGGACGGCGTCGGCGCACTGGCGTACCTGGAGGAGTCCGCCGGACTCCAGTGATCACGGCTCCCCCTAGGATCGCCCCATGCCTACCCACCTCATCACCGGCGCCGGTTCCGGCATCGGGGCCGCTGTCGCCCGCCGTCTCCTGGAGCGCGGCGACGACCTCGTCCTGCTCGCCCGCGACGCCGGCCGCGCCAAGGAGTTCGCCGACCGCTACCCGGGTGCGCGGACGCTCGTCGGCGACCTCTCCAACCCCGACCGGCTCTCCTGGGCGTTCGGCCAGCAGCCCATGCCCGAGCGGGTCGACACCCTGCTGCACATCGCGGGCGTCGTCGAGCTCGGCGCGGTGGGGGAGCTCACCCCCAAGTCCTGGCACTTCCAGCTCAACGCCAACCTGATCGCCCCCGCCGAGATCACCCGCCTCCTCGTCCCGCAGCTCCGCGCCGCCCAGGGCCACGTCCTGTTCGTGAACTCCGGCGCCGGGCTCGCCGCCCACGCCGGATGGAGCGCGTACGCCGCGAGCAAGCACGGCCTCAAGGCGCTCGCCGACTCGCTGCGCCACGAGGAGCACGGCAACGGGGTGCGTGTCACCTCCGTCTACCCCGGGCGCACCGCCAGCCCCATGCAGGCCAAGGTGCACCAGCAGGAGGGCAAGGAGTACGACGCCGCTCAGTGGATCGACCCCGAGTCGGTGGCCACCACGATCCTGATGGCGATCGACCTGCCGCGCGACGCCGAGGTGAACGACCTCACCGTCCGCCCCGGCCGCTGACCCCGGAAGCCGTTCCCGGCCGCTGACCCCGGCGCCCCGCGTACGCCGAGCGCACGCGGGGGACCGTAGGCTTCCGGCGTGAGCGAGAAGAGCAAGTTGAGCGGGTGCCCGGCGACCGGGATCGGGTCGATGCCCGGCGGAGACGCGAGGGAGGCGGCGAAGACCGTCACCGGCTCCTTCGTCGACGGCCAGGGCATGCCGTACCTGGCGGAACTGCCCGCCCGCGGGCCTGGCGCGGACATGATCGGCCGGACCATCGGCATGCTCGTCGAGATGTACGGCCACGTCGAGCCGAGCGGCTGGCGGATCAGCGACCGGCCCGGCCGCGACACCCGGCGCGCCCGCTCCTGGCTGGGGGAGGACCTGGACGCCCTGGAGGAGTTCACCCAGGGGTACGAGGGCCTGCTCAAGGTCCAGGCCGTCGGCCCGTGGACGCTGGCCGCGGGTCTGGAACTGCGCGGCGGCGAGGCGATGCTCGGCGACCCCGGGGCCTGCCGCGACCTGGCCGGATCACTGGCCGAGGGGCTCCGCTCCCACCTCGCCGAGGTGCGGCGCCGGATGCCCGGGGCCGAGGTGGTCCTCCAACTGGACGAGCCCTCCCTGACCGCCGTCCTGCTGGGCCGGGTCCGCTCCGCCAGCGGCTACCGCACCTACCGGGCCGTCGACCGCCAGGTCGTCGAGTCGGCCCTGCGCGACGTCCTCGCCGTCGCGGGCGAGGACGGGACCACGATCGTCCACTCCTGCGCCCCCGAAGTGCCCTTCGCGCTGCTGCGCCGGGCCGGGGTGGACGGAATCTCGTTCGACTTCTCCCTCCTCACGGAGCGTGAGGAGGAGACGATCGGAGAAGCGGTCGAAGGCGGTACCCAGTTGTTCCTGGGCGTGGTGCCCTCCACCGACGCGGCAACGACGGCATTGTCAGACCCGGGCGGTAGCGTCATGGGGGTCAGGACGCTGTGGAGCAGGCTGGGGCTGAATCCGGGGACTCTCGCCGAGTCCGTCGCGATCACCCCGTCGTGCGGTCTCGCGGGTGCGTCGCCCGCATACGCCCGCACCGCGCTCGCCCACAGCGCCCGGGCGGCGAGGTCGCTCGCAGACAACCCTGAGTGACGGGGACGACGGGCAAACGGGAGGACGGGACGATGGCCGGCGAACAGCGGGTGGAGCAGGAGAGCTCGGTTCCGGCGGACGTGCGGGAGGAGCACGCGCTGCTGGCCGAGAAGGTCGAGGAGCACCGCTTCCGGTATTACGTGAAGGACCAGCCGGTCGTCAGCGACGCCGACTTCGACCGGCAGATGCGTGCGCTGGAGGCACTGGAGGAGCAGCACCCGGCGCTGCGCACACCGGACTCCCCGACCCAGAAGGTGGCAGGGCCCTACCGCACGGAGTTCACCTCCGTCGAGCACCGCGAGCGCATGCTCTCCCTGGACAACGCCTTCGACGACGAGGAGCTGGCCGCCTGGGCCGAGCGAGTCGCCAAGGACGTCGGCACGCCCGACCACCACTTCCTCTGCGAGCTCAAGGTGGACGGCCTCGCCGTCAACCTCACCTACGAGCACGGCCGGCTGACCCGCGCGGCGACCCGGGGCGACGGCCGTACCGGCGAGGACATCACCCCCAACGTCCGGACCATCGCGGAGATCCCGCACCGCCTGAAGGGCGACGGCATTCCCGCCCTGGTCGAGATCCGGGGCGAGGTCTTCTTCCCGATGGAGGCCTTCGAGGAGCTGAACGCCCGGCTGGTGGCCGCCGACGACAAGCCGTTCGCCAACCCGCGCAACGCGGCGGCCGGTTCGCTGCGCCAGAAGGACCCGAAGATCACCGCAACCCGTCCGCTCCACATGGTGGTGCACGGCATCGGCGCCCACGAGGGCCTCACCATCGACCGCCTCTCCCAGGCCTACGAACTCCTCCACTCCTGGGGCCTGCCCACCGCCCAGCACAACAAGGTCGTCGACTCCCTCGCAGGCGTACGGGAGTTCATCGCGTACTTCGGTGAGCACCGGCACTCCGTGGAGCACGAGATCGACGGGGTCGTCGTCAAGCTCGACGAGATCCCGCTCCAGGGACGGCTGGGCTCCACCTCGCGCGCCCCGCGCTGGGCCATCGCCTGGAAGTACGCCCCCGAAGAGGTCAACACCAAGCTGGTCAACATCCGCGTCGGTGTCGGCCGCACCGGCCGCGTCACGCCGTACGCCCAGGTCGAGCCGGTCGAAGTGGCCGGTTCCGAGGTCGAGTTCGCCACCCTCCACAACCAGAACGTGGTCAAGGCCAAGGGCGTCCTCATCGGCGACACCGTGGTCATCCGCAAGGCGGGCGACGTCATCCCGGAGATCCTCGGCCCCGTCGTCGACCTGCGCGACGGCACCGAGAAGGCGTTCGAGATGCCGGCCCACTGCCCCGAGTGCGGTACGGAGCTGCGCCCGATGAAGGAGGCCGACATCGACCTCCGCTGCCCCAACGCCCGCACCTGCCCCGCCCAGTTGCGCGAGCGGGTCTTCTACCTCGCGGGGCGCAAGAGTCTGGACATCGACCACTTCGGCTATGTGGCCGCCGCCGCTCTCACCCGGCCCCTGGAGCCCGCCGAGCCCGTCCTGCGGGACGAGAGCGACCTGTTCGACCTCACCATCGAGCAGCTGCTGCCGATCCGGGCGTACGTCCTGGACCAGGACAGCGGTCTGCCCAAGCGCGACCCGAAGACCGGTGAGGAGAAGATCGCGACCGTCTTCGCCAACCAGCAGGGCGAGCCCAAGAAGAACGCTGTGGCCATGCTGGAGGGCATCGCCGCCGCGAAGGAGGCGCCGCTGGCCCGGATCCTCACCGGGCTCTCCATCCGGCACGTCGGTCCGGTCGCCGCCCAGGAGCTGGCCCGTCAGTTCCGCTCCATCGACCGCATCGACGAGGCGACCGAGGAGGAACTGGCCGACGCCGACGGCGTCGGGGCCATCATCGCGGCCTCCGTCAAGCAGTGGTTCGCCGAGGACTGGCACCGCGAGATCCTGCGCAAGTGGCGCGAGGCCGGGGTCCGGATGGCCGACGAAGGAGCGGACGAGGAGCAGGGCCCCCGCCCCCTCGAAGGGCTCACCGTCGTCGTCACCGGCACCCTCACCGCCTACACCAGGGACGGTGCGAAGGAGGCGCTCCAGAGCCTCGGGGCGAAGGTCACCGGATCGGTGTCGAAGAAGACCGCGTTCGTGGTCGTCGGCGACAACCCCGGCTCCAAGTACGACAAGGCCATGCAGCTGAAGGTCCCCGTGCTGGACGAGGACGGGTTCGCCGTCCTCCTCGAACAGGGCCCCGACGCCGCCCGGGAGGCGGCCCTGCCGGTGCCGGAGCCGGCGGCACCCGAGCCGGAAGCGGCCCCGGAGTAGCCCGGAAGCAGCCCCGGAGTGGCTCGGGAGTAGCCGTGGAGTAGCCCGGGAGTGGGCCCGCCCGTCCCCCGCGACCCGCCCGCCACTCCCGGACATGCACTGTTCGCCTTATCGAGACGACTTCGAGACGCGGCCCCGGCGTGGCGCGCCCCCGGTGGGGAAGAAACGGGGCAGAGGGGCGAAGAAGGGTCGGCCGGAGCCCGAACGGCCCACAGGTATCACCCGTTCGGCGCATAGCAGATGGTGACGGGTAGTCGGTTCGCCTTCGGCAAGAGCTGTAGAGCGCTGCCCCTGGAAGCCCTTCGCGGCCTACTGTTGAGGGGTAGCGCCTGCCGTGCACGGCTGCCTTCCCGGGGCCGTGTGAGCAAGAGGGCGGGGGCCACCGAGGGACTTCGGCACTGCCGGCTGTGAGAGGGACGGAATGAAACCGACCGAGAGCGCCGCCCCGGTGTCGCGGCTGCAAGGTTTCGTCGGCCTCACGTCCCCCGTGGGTGCCGGCGTCATAGGGACCGCCGCGTTACTCCTGGCGGCCGGCTTCTACCTGACGGTGCGCAGCGGCCACGCGCTCTTCCCGGACGGTGCCGTGGGCTGGTCGCTCGCCGTGCTCACCGGGATCATCGTCGGCCACCTGGTCGCGCTGGGCCGCGACCGCTGGTGGGGTGGCACCGGATCCGGGGCCGCCCTCACCCTCGCCGTGCTGCTGCTCTTCGGCTGGCTGCCCGCGGGTCTGGTCAGCCTGGTCGTCGTGGTGCTCGTCGGGAGCGCCCGCAGACACCGCTGGTGGCAGGGGCTCCTGCACGGTGCGGTGGACATCCTCGGCATCGCGGCGGCGGCGCTCGTGCTGGCCGCGTTCGGCGAGGTGCCGACCGTGGAGAGGCCCTGGCTGCCACTCGACTGGGGCATCGGCGCCGTACCGGAACTGCTCCTGACGGCGTCGACGTACCTGCTCGTCACCCGGGTCCTGCTGTGGTACGCGGGAGCGCCCCAGAACGGCGGGCTGCCGACCATCGCCCGCACCGCCCTGCTGCGCCAGGGGCTCGTCGCCGTCGCCCTGCTCGGTCTCGCCCCGCTGATCTGTGTCGTCGCGATGTCCATGCCGGTCGTGCTGCCGCTCTTCGCGGTGCCGCTGATCGCCCTGGACTCCACGCTCTGGATCGCCCGGGCCCGCGCCGAGGAGCAGCTGCGCGACCCGCTGACCGGTCTGCCCAACCGCCAGTGGCTGCTGGAACGGGCCTGGTCGGCGCTGGAGGACGCCGAGAGCGTGGGCACCAGGTCGGCGCTGGTCCTGATCGACCTCGACCGCTTCCGCGCGGTCAACGACACCCTCGGCCACCTCGCCGGTGACCGGCTGCTGCTCCAGATAGCGGAACGCCTCCGCCTCGCCCTGCCGTGCGGCGCCGAGGCGGCCCGGCTCGGCGGCGACGAGTTCGCCGTACTCCTGCCGCAGGCCGACTCGACCACCAGCGCCCAGCGGGTGGCCCGCCACCTGGTCGCCGAGCTGTCCTCGCCGCTCGACCTGGACGGGCTGGTCCTCGTGCTGGAGGCCAGTGCCGGGGTCGCCGTCTACCCCGACCACGCGCTGGACGCCGAGGGGCTGCTGCGCCGCGCGGACGTCGCGATGTACCAGGCCAAGCGGGACCGGACGGGCGTGGAGGTGTACGAGTCGAAGCGGGACAGCAACACCCCCGACCGGCTCGGGCTCCTGGGCGATCTGCGCCGGGCGCTGGACGCGGGCGACGTCGAGCTGCACTACCAGCCCAAGGTCCGCTTCGACGGGCAGGTCGCCGGTCTGGAGGCGCTGGTGCGCTGGGTGCATCCGGAGCGCGGCCGGGTCCCCCCGGACGAGTTCATCGCCATCGCGGAGTCGTCCGGCCTGATGCCGCACCTCACGGAGTACGTGCTGGAGACGGCGCTGGCCCAGGTCGCCCGGTGGCGGGCGCAGGGTCTCTTCGTCCCGGTCGCGGTCAACGTGTCCCCGCGCGACGTGCACACCCCGGGCTTCGCGGGCGGCGTCGCGGCCCGGCTCGCCCGCCACGGCGTCCCGGCCGCGGCGCTCCAGCTGGAGATCACCGAGCACGTCCTGCTGGAGGACCCCCAGCGGGCCGCCGACACCCTGGCCGGGCTGACGGCGCACGGCGTGAAGATGTCCCTCGACGACTTCGGCACCGGCTACTCCTCCCTCGTACACCTGCGCAGGCTGCCGGTGAGCGAGCTGAAGATCGACCGCTCCTTCGTGGCCCGGCTCGCCGTCGACCACGAGGACGCGGAGATCGTCCGCTGCACGATCGACCTGGCCCACTCGCTCGGCCTGGTCGTCGTCGCCGAAGGGGTGGAGGACGACGAGACCTGGGAGCGGCTGCGGGACCTGCGGTGCGACGCGGTGCAGGGCTGGCTGGTGGCGGCCGCGATGCCGCCCCAGGAGACGACGGCCTGGCTGCGGGCGCGCGGCGAGCACGGCTGGCGGCGCCCCGCGGAGCTGGCGGCGCAGGCGGCCGCCGCCGCGGCCAACGGGAAGCCGGACGCTGAGCAGCACCCGACCCAGGGGCGTACGGTCTCGGGTCCGGCGACGGCCTGAGCCACGGCCCCGGGCTCGTACCGAAAACGTCCGAAAGGGGTGGGCCGATCGGGGTGGGGCACCCGCTCGCGGGGGACCCCATAGGATTGGGGGTCGGTGGCACATTTCCACCTGCCGCCCGACGCCTGGCACGCACGCTCGCCGCGTTGCCGAAACGCCCACGTGGCTCCGCCACGAGGGCGCTCCGGCGCCTTGCGATCGCACGCACCAGACGCCGCGCGGCCCGTCCTCCGGACGGACGGTGGAAATGTGCCACCGACCCCCAGCCAAAACCACACACCAACCCCTGAGGATCGCTGCATGCCTGGCATCACGCGCGAGGAGGTCGCCCACCTCGCCCGGCTGGCGCGTCTGGAGCTGAAGGGCGAAGAGCTCGATCACTTCGCCGGTCAGCTCGACGACATCATCGGCGCGGTCGCCCGCGTCTCCGAGGTCGCCGACCAAGACGTACCGCCGACCTCCCACCCGCTGCCGCTGACCAACGTCATGCGCGCGGACGAGGTCCGTCCGTCGCTCACCCCCGCGCAGGCGCTCTCCGGCGCCCCGGCCCAGGAGCAGCAGCGTTTCAAGGTGCCGCAGATCCTGGGGGAGGACTAACCGCCATGACGGACATCAGCACCATCATCAAGCTCACCGCGGCCGAGATCGCCGCGAAGATCGCCTCCGGCGAGCTCACGGCCGTCGAGGTCACCGAGGCCCACCTGGCCCGGATCGACGCGGTCGACGAGAAGGTCCACGCCTTCCTGCACATCGACCGCGAGGGCGCGCTCGCCCAGGCCCGTGCCGTGGACGCCAAGCGCGAGGCGGGCGAGAAGCTCGGCCCGCTGGCCGGTGTCCCGCTCGCGCTGAAGGACATCTTCACCACCAAGGACATGCCGACCACCGTCGGTTCCAAGATCCTCGAAGGCTGGGTCCCGCCGTACGACGCGACGGTCACCCAGCGCCTGCGGGCCGCCGACGTCGTCATCCTCGGCAAGACCAACATGGACGAGTTCGCCATGGGGTCCTCCACCGAGAACAGCGCCTACGGTCCCACCGGCAACCCGTGGGACCTCACCCGCATCCCCGGCGGCTCCGGCGGCGGCTCCTCCGCCGCCCTCGCCTCCTACGAGGCACCGCTCGCCATCGGCACGGACACCGGCGGCTCGATCCGCCAGCCCGCCGCCGTCACCGGCACCGTCGGCGTCAAGCCCACCTACGGCGGCGTCTCCCGCTACGGCATGGTCGCCTTCTCGTCCTCCCTGGACCAGGGCGGGCCCTGCGCCCGTACGGTCCTGGACGCGGCGCTGCTCCACGAGGCCATCGCCGGGCACGACCCGCTGGACTCGACCTCCATCGACGCCCCGGTCCCGCCGGTCGTCGAGGCCGCGCGCAACGGCTCCGTTCAGGGCATGCGCGTCGGCGTCGTCAAGCAGTTCCGCGGCGAGGGGTACCAGGCGGGCGTCCTCCAGCGCTTCGACGAGTCGGTCGAGCTGCTGAAGTCGCTGGGCGCGGATGTCGTCGAGCTGGACTGCCCCTCCTTCGACCTGGCGCTCTCCGCGTACTACCTGATCGCGCCGTCCGAGTGCTCCTCCAACCTGGCCCGCTTCGACGCCATGCGCTACGGCCTGCGGGTCGGCGACGACGGCACGAAGTCGGCCGAGGAGGTCACCGCGCTGACCCGCGAGGCCGGCTTCGGCGACGAGGTCAAGCGCCGCATCATCCTGGGGACGTACGCGCTCAGCTCCGGCTACTACGACGCGTACTACGGCTCGGCACAGAAGGTCCGCACCCTCATCACCCGGGACTTCGAGAAGGCCTTCGAGCAGGTCGACGTCATCGTCTCCCCGACGACGCCGACCACCGCCTTCCCGATCGGCGAGCGCGCCGACGACCCGATGGCGATGTACCTCGCGGACCTGTGCACGATCCCGACCAACCTGGCCGGCAACTCCGCCATGTCGCTCCCCTGCGGCCTGGCACCCGAGGACGGTCTGCCGGTCGGCCTGCAGATCATCGCCCCCGCCATGAAGGACGACCGGCTCTACAAGGTCGGAGCGGCCGTCGAAGCCGCGTTCGTGGAAAAGTGGGGGCACCCGCTGCTTGAGGAGGCTCCGTCGCTGTGAGTGCCATGGCAAAGAAGGCCAGTAACTTCAAGAAGTCCAAGACCGGGCTGTACGTCGCGCTCGGCAGTACCGCGTTCGGCGCGATCAGCGTCGCCAAGCAGGCGAAGCTCGCCCGCAACGACAACGACGTGCTGCGTCTCGTCGACGCGGCCGTCTCCGCGGCCGCCATCGTCACCGGACTCGCGATCCTCTATCGCGAACTGAAGCGTCTGGGCGACGACGACGTCCTGCTGGGCTGAGAGGGAAAGTTTCACCGTGACTGTCACCGACCTGGTGTCGTACGAGGACGCGCTCGCGTCCTACGACCCCGTCATGGGCCTCGAAGTCCATGTCGAACTCGGCACCAAGACCAAGATGTTCTGCGGCTGCTCCACGGAGCTGAAGCAGGACGCCAACTCCCAGACCTGTCCGGTCTGTCTCGGGCTGCCCGGCGCACTGCCGGTGGTCAACGAGATCGGCGTGGAGTCGGCCATCAAGATCGGTCTCGCGCTCAACTGCGAGATCGCCGAGTGGTGCCGCTTCGCCCGGAAGAACTACTTCTATCCGGACATGCCGAAGAACTTCCAGACCTCCCAGTACGACGAGCCGATCGCCTTCAACGGCTATCTGGACGTCCAGCTGGAGGACGGCGAGATCTTCCGGGTGCAGATCGAGCGCGCCCACATGGAGGAGGACACCGGCAAGTCGACGCACGTCGGCGGTGCCACCGGCCGTATCCACGGCGCGTCCCACTCCCTGCTCGACTACAACCGGGCCGGCATCCCGCTCATCGAGATCGTCACCAAGCCGATCGAGGGAGCCGGTGCCCGCGCCCCCGAGGTCGCCAAGGCGTACGTCGCCGAGCTCCGCGAGCTGATCAAGGCTCTCGGGGTCTCCGAGGCGCGCATGGAGATGGGCCAGATGCGCTGCGACGTCAACCTGTCGCTGCGCCCGCACGGCCGCGAGGCGTTCGGTACCCGCTCCGAGACGAAGAACGTGAACTCGCTGCGTTCCGTCGAGCGGGCCGCGCGCTACGAGGTCCAGCGGCACGCCGCCGTGCTGTCCTCGGGCGGCACCATCGTGCAGGAGACCCGGCACTTCCACGAGGAGGACGGCTCCACCACGGCAGGCCGCATCAAGGACAACGCCGAGGACTACCGCTACTTCCCCGAGCCGGATCTGGTGCCTGTGGCACCCGCCCGCGACTGGGTCGAGGAGCTCCGCAAGGGCCTCCCCGAGCTGCCCCGGCTGCGGCGCGCCCGGCTCAAGGAGGAGTGGGGTGTCAACGCCCACGACATGCAGTCCATCCTCAACGCGGGCGCGGTCGACCTGATCGTCGCCACGACCGAGGCGGGCGCACCCTCGGACCAGGCCCGCAAGTGGTGGATGGGCGAGCTGGCCCGTAACGCCAACGAGACCGGCCGCGGCCTGGACGAGCTCCCGATCACCCCGGCGCAGGTCGCCCGGGTGGCCGCGCTCGTAGCCGCGGGCGACCTCAACGACAAGCTGGCCCGCCAGGTCCTCGAGGGTGTCCTCGCGGGCGAGGGCGACCCGGACACCGTCGTCGAGAAGCGCGGCCTGAAGGTCGTCTCGGACGAGGGCGCGCTGTCCACGGCCGTGGACGAGGCCATCGCGGGCAACGCGGCCATCGCGGACAAGATCCGCGCCGGCAAGGTCGCGGCGGCGGGCGCGCTCGTCGGCGCGGTCATGAAGGCCACCCGCGGCCAGGCGGACGCGGCGCGTGTGCGCGAGCTGATCCTGGAGAAGCTCGGCGCCGAGGGCTGATCCCGGCCGATCACGTCCTGAAGGGGCGGTGCACCCGTATTCACGACGGGCGCACCGCCCCTTCAGCGGTGCGGTGGCCCCACCCGTGCGAAGCCGTCCCGCCCGTGCCGAGGGTGTCCTGCCCGTTCAGCGGTGCGGGGCCGGCCCGTGCCGAGGGTGTCCTGCCCGTTGAGCGGTGCGGGGCCCGCCCGTGCCGAAGCCGTCCCGCCCCTTCAGCCTCGCGGTGGCCCCGTCCGCCCCGAAAGCCGTCCCGCCGACCCTTCCCCGCCCCTGAGAGACCCCCCTGAACACCGTCACCGCCGAGCTCGTCGCCTTCGCCCTCCTCCTGGGCGTCCTCGCCTTCGCCGTCGTACGTCCGAGGGGCCTGCCGGAGGCGACCGTCGCCGTGCCCGCCGCCGTCCTCGTGGTGGCCGTGGGGGCGGTGACCTGGCCCGAGGCCCGGGAGCAGGTCGGTGAGCTGCTGCCCGTCGTCGGGTTCCTCGCCGCGATCCTGGTGCTGGCCCAGCTCTGCGCCGACGAAGGGCTCTTCCGGGCCGCCGGGGATTTGGTGGCCCGTGCCTGCAGGGGCCAGACCGGCCCCCTGCTCGGCGGGGTCTTCGTCGTCGCCTCCCTCATCACCGCCGTCCTCAGCCTGGACGCCACCGTGGTCCTGCTGACCCCGGTCGTCCTCGCCACCGCCGCCCGGGTCGGCGCGCGGCCGCGCCCGTACGTCTACGCCTGCGCGCACCTCGCCAACTCCGCCTCCCTCCTGCTCCCCGTCTCCAACCTCACCAACCTCCTGGCGTTCACCGCGAGCGGCCTCTCCTTCACCCGGTTCGCCGCGCTGATGGCGCTGCCGTGGCTGGCCGCGATCGCCGTCGAGTACGCGGTGTTCCGCCGCGCGTTCAAGGCCGACCTGGCCGCCGGGGCGCACGCGCCGGATCCCGAGGCGGAGCGCACGCCCGTACCCGTCTTCACGCTCGTCGTGCTGGGGCTGACCCTGGCCGGGTTCGTCGTCACCTCGTTCGCGGGGGCCGAGCCGCTGTGGGCGGCGCTGGCGGGGGCGGCGGTGCTCGCGGTACGGGCGCTGGCCAAGCGGGAGACCACGCCGGCCGCCGTCGTCCGCTCGGCCAACCCGCTGTTCTGCCTCTTCGTCCTCGCGCTCGGTGTCGTCGTCAAGGCGGTCGTCGACAACGGCCTGGGGGACGGGATCGCCGCCCTCCTCCCCGACGGCGACACGCTGCCCGCACTGCTCGGCGTCGCCGTGGTCGCGGCGCTGCTGGCCAACCTGATCAACAACCTGCCCGCGATCCTCGCCCTGCTCCCGATCGTCGCGGCGGCCGGTCCCGGACCACTGCTCGCCGCCCTGATCGGGGTGAACATCGGCCCCAACCTCACGTACGTCGGCTCCCTCGCCACGCTCCTGTGGCGCCGTATCCTGCACGCCCACGGGGACGCCCCCGAGCTCGGCCACTTCACCCGGCTGGGACTCGCGACCGTACCGGCGACGCTCCTCGCCTCGACGCTCGCGCTCTGGGGATCGCTGCACCTCATCGGGGTGTGACGGCCCCGGTACGCGGGGTTGGACTTTCCGGTCCGACCTCTTGGACGTTCACCACCGGGCCGTACGCAGTCCTTCCCGGCGCCACCTGGCCTGACTAGCTTCCCGGCTGTAACCACCGAATCGGGAGGCTCTTTTGACCACGGACATGTCACGGCGGCGGCTCTTCGCCCTCGGCGGGGGCGCGCTCGGCGCCGCTGCGGCCGGATCGTTCCTGCCGCCGTCGCTCCAGGCAGCCATCGCCGCGCAGCCCGCCCACGCGGGGTCCGGAGGCGGAGGGCTGAGGTCCATCAAGCATGTGGTGGTCCTCATGCAGGAGAACCGTTCCTTCGACCACTACTTCGGCACCCTGCGCGGTGTACGCGGCTTCGGCGACCGCAACGCCATCGAGCTGCCCACCGGCGGGACCGTCTTCGAGCAGCCCGGCGCGTCCGGCGCCACCGTCCTGCCCTTCCCGGTGCGCGGGGCCGCCGAGGCGCAGAAGAAGGACCTCCAGTACATCGGCGCCCTCGACCACTCCTGGAACGGCGGCGCGAAGGCCTGGGGCGGCGGCTGGATGAACGGCTGGATCAGCGCGAAGACCGCGGCGACCATGGCCTACTACGACCGCCGCGACATCCCGCTCCACTACGAGCTGGCCGACACCTTCACCGTCTGCGACGCCTACCACTCCTCGATCCACACCTCCACCAGCCCCAACCGCAACCACCTGTGGAGCGGGAAGACCGGCTTCGAGCCGAACGGGAAGCGGGCCGTCGGCAACGACGCGTACAGCGAGGGCAGCCACCCCGGCTACGACTGGTCCACCTACGCCGAGCGGCTGGAGAAGGCCGGGCGGAGCTGGCGGACGTACACCGAGTGGGAGAACTTCACCGACAACCAGATCGAGTTCTACGCCACCTTCAAGGCCATCGCCCGCAAGGCGCTCGCCCGCACTGGCGGCCATACGTACATGGAGGCGTTCTACGCCAAGGTCCGGAGCGCCTCCGCGGGGGAGCGGGAGCGGCTGCTCGGGCTGCTGGAGGAGGGCGTCGCCACCCTCACCCGGCACGAGCGCAGCCTCTTCGAGCGGGGGCTGCGCCGGGTCCCCACGGGCACGCTTGCGGACGAGTTCGCCAAGGACGTGGCGGCCGGGACGCTGCCGGAGGTCTCCTACCTGGTCCCCTCGGCGATCGACTCCGAGCACCCGAGCGTCTCCTCACCGGTGCACAGCGCCACCATCGTCTACAAGATCCTGGACGCGCTGGGCCGGAACCCGGACGTCTGGCGCCACACCGCCGTGCTGATCAACTACGACGAGAACGACGGCTTCTTCGACCACGTACCGCCGCCCGTCGCGCCCCCCGAGGTGACCGACGAGCAGTGGGAGGGCCGCCCGACCGGCCTGGGAATCCGGGTGCCGCTGCTCGTCGTCTCGCCGTGGACCGTCGGCGGCTACGTCTGCTCCGAGGTCTTCGACCACACCTCCGTCATCCGCTTCCTGGAGCGCTGGACCGGTGTGAAGGAGCCCAACATCAGCGACTGGCGGCGCCGCGTCACCGGCGACCTCACCTCCGCCTTCGACTTCACCCGGCCCCGGCGGCAGCCCGTCGTGCAGCGGCCGGGGACGATCCCGCCGCTCAGCGGCCGCTGGCAGCCCAAACCCCCGGCCGTCCAGCACCTCCCCGAGCAGGAGCCCGGCGCACGCCCGGCGCGCCCGCTGCCGTACCAGCCGGACGCCGAGGTCAGGAGGGTGCACGACGGCCTGCGGGTGGAGCTCGGCAACAGCGGCCGGTCCTCGGCGCACTTCACGCTCTACCCGTACGCCGGTGAGTTCGCGGCCCCGCTCCACAAGGATGTCCGGTCCTCGGCGCACTGGACCGTCCCGCTGACAGGGGAGACGTACCGGTTCACGGTCACCGGGCCGAACGGCTTCCGGCGGGAGTTCGCCGGACCGGCCGCGGGGAGCGCCGAGGTCACCACCCGGATCGACACCCGTGACCGCGATGTCCACCTCACCCTGCGCAACACCGGCCGCCGGAACCTGACCTTCCTGGTACGGCCCCTCGGCTATGTCGACGAGGACGACCTGCGGGACTGGACCCGCCGGGTCACGGTCAAGCCGGGCCGCAGCCGTACGGTCGTGCACTCGGCGGCCGACGCCCACGGCTGGTACGACCTCGCCGTCACGGCCGACGGGGAGGACACCTTCCGGCGGCGGCTCATGGGGCACATCGAGAACGGCCGCGCGAGCGTCTCCGGCTGACCGGAGCCGACGGTTCCAGGGCCTGATCCGTCCCCTGTAGGGAACAGATCAAGCCCTGTGACCATGGCCACGAAACGGACAAACGATCACGTTCTGCTGTCAGAGTGGCGGTCTCTGGTCAGAGATATTTACGGGCAGATCACGCTATCTGTGGGTAAATGTTCACGAACCCTCAGGGAGCGTCCGTTGGCCGCCATCGCCCGCTGGTGCATCAGGCACCGTCTGCTCGCCGTCCTCTTCTGGCTCGCCGCTCTCGGCGGTACAGCGGCCGCGGCGGGGTTCGCGGGTTCTGCGTACTCCAACGACTACGAGGTGCCCGGCACGGAGTCGGGCCGGGCCACCGAACTCCTCTCGCGCGGCTTCACCGACCTCGGCGGCGACACCGACACCGTCGTCTGGCACACCACCGGCTCCACGGTCCGGGCCACCGACGTCGAACAGACGATGACCCGCACCCTCCACGCGATCGACGCCCTGCCCGGTGTAGGAGCGGTCACCGGCCCGTACGGAACCGAGGGCACCGGCCAGATCAGCGAGGACGGCCGCACCGCCTACGCCACGGTCACCTTCGACCGCCCCGCCGACGAGATCCCCGCCTCCCAGGCGCAGGCCCTCGTCGACACCGCGAAGGCCTCCGAGGCGGACGGGCTCCAGGTCGAACTGGGCGGCACCGCCGTCGCCCTCACCGAAGCGCCCACCGCCCACATCGCCGAGGCCATCGGCGTGGTCGTCGCGGCCGTGGTCCTCTTCCTCGCCTTCGGCTCGCTCGCCGCCAGCCTGCTCCCCATCGCCACCGCCCTGGTCTCCGTCGGCACCGCCTACGCGGGCATCGTCCTGCTCGGCCATGTGATGACAGTGGCGGACTTCGCCCCGATGCTCGGCATGCTCATCGGGCTCGGCGTCGGCATCGACTACGCCCTCTTCATCGTCACCCGGCACCGCAGAGGCCTCCGGCGCGGGATGTCGGTCGACGAAGCGGCACAGAACGCGGTCACCACCACCGGACGCGCCGTCGTCTTCGCCGGGGCCACCGTCTGCATCGCCCTGCTCGGCATACTGATCCTGCGGCTCAGCTTCCTCAACGGCGTCGCCATCGCCGCCTCGCTCACCGTCGTCCTCACCGTGGCCGCCTCCGTCACCCTGCTGCCCGCCCTGCTCTCCCGCATCGGGATGCGGGCGCTCAGCCGCCGCGAACGACGGCAGCTCGCCGAACACGGGCCGCGGCCCGAGCTGCCCACCGGCTTCGCCGCCCGCTGGTCCGCCTTCGTGGAGCGCCACCCCAAGCTGCTCGGCGGGATCGCCGCCGTCGTCATGGTGGTCCTCGCCCTGCCCGCCCTCGGCCTCCACCTCGGCACCTCCGACCAGGGCAACAACCCGGCCACCGCCACCACCCGGCAGGCCTACGACCTGCTCGCCGACGGCTTCGGCCCCGGCGTCAACGGCCCCCTCACCATCGCCGCCCAGCTCGACGGGGCGGACGACCGGCTCGCCCTGGACTCGCTGCCCGAGGCGCTGCGTACCACCGAAGGCGTCGCCTCGGTCGGCCCGGTCACGTACAACAGCAGCGGCGACACCGCCTTCCTCACCGTCGTGCCCGACTCGGCGCCCCAGTCGCAGCAGACCAGCGAGCTGGTCGACCGCATCCGGGCGGACGTGCTGCCGCAGGTCCAGGACAAGACCTCGCTGGAGACGTACGTCGGCGGGGTGACGGCGAGCTACGACGACTTCGCCGAGATCATCGTCGGCAAGCTGCCCCTCTTCGTCGGGGTCGTCATCGGCCTCGGCTGCCTTCTCCTCCTGCTCGCCTTCCGCTCCATCGGCATCCCGGTCAAGGCCGCCGTGATGAACGTGGCCGCCGTCGCCTCCTCCTTCGGCGTCGTCGTCGCCGTCTTCCAGTGGGGCTGGGGGAGTGAGCTGCTCGGCCTCGGCAGCGCCGGGCCCATCGAACCCTTCCTCCCCGTGATCATGGTCTCGGTCCTCTTCGGCCTCTCCATGGACTACCAGGTCTTCCTGGTCGGCCGGATGTACGAGGAGTGGCTGGAGACCGGCGACAACCGGCGCTCGGTCCGGGTCGGCCTCGCCGAGACCAGCCGTGTGATCAACTCCGCCGCCGTGATCATGATCTCCGTCTTCCTCGCCTTCGTGCTCAGCGGGGACCGGGTGATCGCCATGTTCGGCATCGCGCTGGCCACCGCCGTCGCCCTGGACGCCTTCGTCCTGCGCACCCTGCTGGTGCCCGCCCTGATGCACATGCTCGGCGGCGCGAACTGGTGGCTGCCCGGCTGGCTGGACCGCCGGCTGCCCCGGATCAGCATCGAGCCGCCCGACTGCGCGCCGGCCCATGCGAAGATCCCGGGGGCGCGCGTCACGGAAGAGGGCGTCGCGCCGGCAGAGGAGGAGCACGATGTTCGCCATATCCCTGGGTGACGACAAGGCGGAGCTGCGCCCGCTGGAGGTCTGGCAGGCCGAGGAGTTCCTGACCCACATGGACCGGGCCAGGGCGCTGGTCGACCCGTGGATCCCGTTCGCCTCCTTCGCCACCGACCTGGACTCGGCGCGCGCCCTGCTCCAGCGGTACGCGGAGAAGCAGGCGGCGGACACCGGACGGCTCTACGGCATCTGGCTGGAGGGCACCCTCGTCGGCGGCGTCCTGTTCCGGATCTTCGACGCGGAGTCGGGCAACTGCGAGATCGGCGTCTGGCTGGAGCCCGCCGCCCAGGGCCGCGGCCTGATCACCCGGGCCGCCGAGCGCCTGACCGACTGGGCGGTGTACGAGCGGGGCATGCACCGCATCGAGTGGGTCGCGTCCGCCGCCAACACCCGCTCGATCGCCGTCGCCCAGCGGCTCGGCATGACCCGCGACGGGGTGCTCCGGCAGAACTACCTCTACCGGGGAGAGCGCCACGACTCGGAGATCTGGTCCGTCCTGGCCCCGGAATGGCGGGCCCGCACCGGCGGGGAGCACCGGCGTTAAGAAGGTTCTCATCCGGGACCCCTAGCGTGCGGCACATGAACACCACCCCCTCCAAGACGACCGACCTCTCCAAGACGGCCTCGCCCGCCGACGACCCCGAGAAGAGCACCGCCGACGCCGTTACGGAGGACCCCACCGCCACGCCGTCGACGGCTCCCGCGGACGGGACCCCCGTGGCCGCCGACGACTTCGAGGACGAAGACCTGGAGCCCGATCCCTTCACCGAGGCGCGCCACGGCGTCGGCGCGGGGGCCGCGGCCGTCGTCTCGGCCGCCCTGGGCATCGTCGCTCTGACCGGCGCCTGGTCCGGCCGGGTCGCCGCCGAGCGCGAGACCCTGATGGGCCAGATCCAGACCTCCGGCGGCGGCAGCCCGGCCCAGCAGATCGCGGAGATCTACGGGGACGCCTGGCACACCACCGCCCTGGTCAACGGCGTCTTCGCGGTGCTGGCCCTGCTCGTCGGCGTCTTCGTCCTGGTCCGCCCCGCCTTCGGAACCCCCGCCGCGAGGCCGCAGCCCGCCTGGATCCGCGCGGTCGCGCTGGCCGGTGTCGCCCTGGGCACCCTCGGCGTGCTGATCTCCGTGGGCATGTACTTCGACCTGTTCCTCTCGCTGCCCGTCGCGGGCACACCGGCGGGCTGACCTCCTGGTCCCGGCCTCGGGCACCGCCCGCCCGCGCCTGAGGCCCCCGCCCGCCGCCTCTACCCGGCCCCGTGACCCCACGCCTCGGCGAAACGGCCGTCGGCACGGACCGACCGCAACGTGACGCGCGTGACCTGCCCGTCGGCCGTGCCGATGTCGAGCGTGGCCAGGGGGTGTCCGCCCGGGGCGATGACGTACACGGGCCGGTTGTCTACGGTGATCGCGCAGACCGCCTGGATGCGATCGCGGAAGTGCGCGTTCTCGGCGGCGATGTCGGCCGCACCCGTGACCGTGGTGCGGCCCCCGGGAGGCAGGAGCGCCGCGTCGGCGTCGCGGACACAGTCGGAGGCGAGCAGCTGGAGCATCCGGCGGGTGTCCCGGTCCCGGCCGCCGCCAGGAAGGCTTCCACGATCCGCCGGTCCGCCCGTCCGTCGCGCCTGGCCCACCGGTCTGTTCCGCTCCCTCCGGGGAGTGGCCGAGGCGCAGGCGGGCCCTGCTGGCGTGCTTCCTGGCACCCGTCACCGTCCCGCCCAGCACCTGGGCGATCCGGTCGAACGGCAGGGAGAACAGGTCGTGCAGGACGTACGCGACCCGTTGGGGCGGGGTCAGCCGGCTCAACAGGACCATGAGCGCCCGGGAGACCTCCTCCGTGCGCAGGACCGCTTCGTCCGCGGCCAGTTCCGCGGCCGGGACGGCGTCCGCGAACAGCGGCGCCTCGTTGCGACGGCGTCGGGCTCGCAGCTCGTCCGGGCAGACCCGTGCGGTGACGGTCGTGAGCCAGGCCGACGGGTTCTCGACCGATGGTGAGGACGGGGCGGTCACGGCCCGCAGCCCTGCGGTCTGGACGGCGTCCTGGGCATCCTGGGCCGAGCCCGGCATGCGGTGGGCGACCGACAGCAGACACGGGCGTGCGGCCTCGAACTCTTCGGCCGTGATCGGCGTGGGTGTCCCCTTTTCGAGCCGGCGGACGTCAGGAGGGCCGGTCGAACCCTTCCCGTCCACCTCCCGAGGAGATGCCGACGCCATGAGCCCGAATTCCGTACTGATCATCGCCACGGTGGTGTGTGTCGTCGCGAACGTGTCCATCGCGATCGCGGACTATGCGCGGGCGCCCTTCGTACTGGCGAACGCGGCAGCGGTCCGACTGCCGCCCACCGCGCTGCCGTACCTGGCGACCCTCGAACTCGCGGGCGGGCTCGGCCTGCTCGTCGGCCTGCTCGGGGCTCCTCGGCTGGGCCTGGCGGCAGGAGCCGGCCTGACCGCGTTCTTCATCGGCGCGGTCCTGGCCCACCTCCGGGCGCGTGTCTTCCACAACATCGCCTTCCCGGGCGGCTTCCTGCTCCTCGCGGTCGCCGGCACGGTCTTCTTCGCGGGCAGGCTATGACGGCTCGACGGGCGTGGGCCGCTCGGGCGGCGGCCCGTCGCCGCCACTCCCGTCCCCGTCGCCCCGGACGTCCCGGCCGCCCACCGGCTCCGTGACGACCCGGGTGCGGGGGGCGAGCACGGCGTCCTGCTCCAGCGGCGCGTTCCGCATGCGCTCGGCCGGTCCCTCACCGTCCGGGGACGGCTCCGCCTCGGGTGCCCGGACCGTCACCTTGCCGGAGGTGAGATCTATCGGGCCGCGGCCCGGATCGCCGGCGGCGACGTCCACCCGGCTCAGCTCCAGCCTCTCCTGCTCGTCGGCGCCGTGCTTGCGGCCCGGGGCGAAGAGCTCCTCGAAGAAATTGAACACGGTCGTGCTCCCTCCGACATGCTGCGCGGGTGGTGCCTCGGGGTGTCCGCCTACCCCACTTCGACCAGCAGGATCCTGTCGTCCCCGGGCTTCGGCTCGCCCCGGCCGTCCGTGTTGCTGGTGACCAGCCAGAGCCGGTCGCCGCCCGCGCCCACCACGGTGCGCAGCCGGCCGTGCTTCTCATCCAGGAACGACTGGGGGTCGGCCAAAGGTTCCTTGCCGGAATCGCCGGAGAGCGGGATGCGCCAGAGCCGCTCGCCGCGCAGCCCCGCCATCCAGACCGACCCCTCCGCGTACGCGATTCCGCTGGGCGAGGCCTCGGAGGTCTTCCACTGGGCCACCGGGTCGATGAACCCGTCCTCGCCCTCCTGGCCCTCCTCCTCGGGCCACCCGTAGTTGCCGCCGGGCTCGATCAGGTTCAGCTCGTCCCAGGTGTTCTGGCCGAACTCGGCCGCCCACAGCCGCTTCTGCGCGTCCCAGGCGAGCCCCTGCACATTGCGGTGCCCGTACGAGTACACCACCGAGTCCGCCTCCGGGTTGCCGTGCACCGGCTCCCCGTCCGGGGTCATCCGCAGGATCTTGCCCGCCAGCGACTCCTTGTCCTGCGCGAGCCCGGTGTCCCCGGTCTCGCCGGTGCCCGCGTACAGCATCTTGTCCGGGCCGAACGCGATCCGGCCGCCGTTGTGGATGTTCCCCTTGGGGATGGAGCGCAGGATGGTGTCCGGCGCCCCCAGCTGCTGCCCCGCCGGACGGTTCTCGTCGTAACTCATCCGTACGATCCGGTTGTCGGACGCGGTGGTGAAGTAGGCGTACACCCATCCGTCCGCGGCGAACGTCGAGGGGACCGCGAGCCCCAGCAGACCGCCCTCGCCCGCCGGGGAGACCCCCGGCACCGAGCCCAGCAGCGTCTGCTTCCCGCTCTCGCCGTCGATCCGTTGGATCGTGCCCTCGTCACGCGAGGCGACCAGCAGATCACCGCCCGGCAGCGCGGTCAGCCCCCAGGGCGACTTCAGCCCCTCGGTGAGCGTCGAGACGACCTTCGCCGAGCCCTTGGCGGGCGGCAGGTCGGCCGACGCGCTCGGCGAGGCGGCGCCGGAGCTCTGCGAGGCGGTCGGCGAGGCGGCGCCCGTACCGGACGAGCCCTCCGTCCCGCCCGAGGAGCACGCGGCGGACAGGACCAGCGAGGCCGTCGCCAGCGCGGCCACCACCCCCCTGCGCACCGCGGGGGACTGAACTGACCCGAACACAGCACCGCGCACTGAACCGATCCTTTCGACGGCTGCCTGACCACCTGATCAGCACCACTTGACCAGCGCTACCTGATCAGCACTACGTGATCCCCGCTACCTGTTCCTACACCGCGGCCCCGCCCGGAGTTCCCGGTGCGGCCCATTGTCCTGCTATCTCCCGCCCGGCGCTCTGCCCCGAGGACGTACTGCCCCGCCCCGCGCTCAGTCCCAGGACCCGCGTGCCCGGGGCAGCCCGGCGATCTCCGCCAGATCCGCCTCGTCCAGCTCCACCTCGGCGGCCCGCGCGTTCTCCACCGCCCACCGCTCCTGCTTCGCCCCCGGCACCGCCACCACGTGCGGCCCCTGCCGCAGCACCCAGGCGAGCGCCACCTGGGCCACGCTCGCCCCGCGCCGCTCCGCGATCCGCCGCAGACCGGCCACCACCGGCTGGTTCGCCGCCATCATCTCGGCCGTGAACCGGGGGTGCCTGGCCCGCAGGTCCTCGGGCTCGAACCCCTGCCCCGGCTTCAGCGTCCCGGTCAGATAGCCGCTGCCCAGCGGCATCGCAGCCAGCACCCCGACGCCGCGCGCCGCACACCAGGGCAGCAGCTCCTCCAGCGCCTCCGGGGACCAGACCGACAGCTCAGCCTCGACGGCGCTCACCGGGAAGACCTGCTGGACCCGCTCCAACTGCCGGATCGTTCCCGCATGCGGCCCGGCGCCCGACCGGCGCGGAGCGCGCGCCCCCACCGCGCACAGCCCCAGCGAACGCACCTTGCCCGCCGTCACGAGCTCCGCCATCGCGCCCCAGGTCTCCTCCACCGGCACCTCGGGGTCCGCCCGGTGCAGCTGGTAGAGGTCGATCACATCGGTCTGGAGCCGCCGCAGCGAGGCGTCACAGGCCCGCCGTACGTAACCGGGGCGCCCGTTGGCGACGATGTGCTGATCACCCACCAGGAGCCCGCACTTGGTGGAGAGGAACGCCTCGGAGCGGCGCCCCTTGAGCGCCCGCCCCACCAGCAGCTCATTGGTGAACGGCCCGTACATGTCCGCGGTGTCGAGCAGCCGGACACCCGCATCGAGCGCCGCGTGCACCGTCCGCAACGAACGGTCACCGAGCTGCTGCGATGCGCTGTATCCCCAGCTCATCGGCATACAGCCCAGACCGACCGCGCCCACGGCGAGCCCCGACGCCCCGATAGTCCTGCGCTCCAACTCCCCGAACCCCTTTCGATCCTGCGGTCACGGGGCCGTACCGCACCCCAAACTAACCTCTGGCCCGGCAAGGTCTTCGATCAGCCGTCCTGGAGCACTCGCACACCCGTCGCATAGCCTCCTGACCATGACTTCGACGACTGCCGGCGCGACCACCGCCGATGTATGGCTGCCCTTCCCGGCCGACGAGATCGACGGGCTCCCCGAGGGCCTCGACTACCTCTTCTGGGACGGGGGACCGGAGTACCCGGGGGACCCCGCGCACTGCGTGTACTACGTCGTCCCCTACATGAAGGGTTCCGAGATCGCCGTGCGGCCGCTGGACGCCATGAGCGCCGTCCAGGTCGTGCAGACGCTCTCCGCGGGCATCGACCACGTCGAGCCGGGCCTGGGGCTGCTGCCCGCCGGCGTACGCCTCTGCAACGCCAAGGGGGTGCACGAGGCGTCCACCGCCGAACTGGCGCTCACCCTGATCCTGGCCTCCCTGCGCGGGTTCCCCGGCTTCGTCCACGGCCAGGACAAGGAGGAGTGGCGGTCCGGCTTCTACCCGGCGCTCGCCGACAAGTCCGTCCTCATCGTGGGGTACGGCTCCATCGGCTCGGCCATCGAGGACCGGCTCGCGCCCTTCGAGTGCGCGCGGGTGGTGCGCGTCGCGCGCTCCGCCCGGACCACCGGGCGCGGTCCCGTACACGCGCTCGACGACCTGCCGGCCCTGCTGCCCGACGCCGATGTCGTCGTGCTCTCCACCCCCCTGAACCCCTCCACACAAGGGCTGGTGGACGCCGGCTTCCTCGCCGCGATGCCGGACGGCGCCCTCCTCGTCAACGTCGCCCGGGGCGGAGTCGTGGACACCGAGGCCCTGTTGGCCGAACTGGAATCCGGACGGCTGCGGGCGGCGCTCGATGTCACCGACCCCGAACCGCTGCCCTCCGGCCACCCTCTCTGGCATGCTCCGAATGTCTTGATCACGCCTCATGTGGGCGGCAGCACCTCGGCGTTCGAACCGCGGGCCAAGCGGCTGCTGGCCGAACAGCTCACCCGGTTCGCCGCTGGGGAGCCGGTGGTGAACGTGGTCAGCACCACCGGCTGAGGGCTCCCGGCCCCCACGGCGAGGCGTGATCCGCGTGTACACAGCGCCGCCCACCTCGCCTTTCGTCACGGAGCGTAGAGAAGCTATGGCCCTGAGTGACGAACCTGGTGTATCGTCCGCACCGGAGGGCTGCGCCGTGGCAGGGGCGGCGCGGGGGGAGCATCGGAACGCGAGGGGGCGACGGGCGATGTGCTGGCCATGGAGAGACGATCCGAGTCGGCGGAGCGGAGTGCGGCGGCCATCGGCGCTGCCCGGACGCCCCGCCCGCAGGTGGCCGGATTCCGCCCCGGGGCGGCGCCCGGGGCCAGGACGGGGAGCCCTCCGGTGAGCGTGCTGGGGACCTGGCTCTCGCCGCATCCCACCGCCGGCTCCATGGGGCTGCGGTCCCGGATCGTGCTCGGCGTCCTCTGCGCCGGATACTCGGTCGGAGCGGCCGTCGGCTGGGGCTCGCCGGAAGTGGCCCGCTTCATGGGGGACTTCGGCCTCTCCGCGGCGGCGCTGACCGCAGCCGTCTCCTGCTTCCTCTACGCCCGGGTGAGCGCCGGGCGGCTGCGGCCCGCCTGGCTGCTGTTCTCGCTCTCCTCGCTCATGGCGGCCTGCGGCAACGCCGTCTGGGGGTGGTACGAGGTGGTGCTCGGCGTCCCCGTGCCCACCCCGTCGGCGGCCGACGCCTTCTTCCTCTGCTTCGCGCCGCCCGCCATCGTCGGGCTGCTCGTGCTCGCCAAGCGCCCCGTCACCCGGGCCGGCTGGGTCTGCCTGGCGCTGGACGCCTGGCTGATCGGCGGCTCCCTGCTGACCCTCGCCTGGAGCCTCGCCCTCGCGCACGCCGCGCACATGGCGGGCGTCCAGGACGCCAGCGTGGGCCCGGCGGCGCTCTCGCTGGCCTACCCGCTGCTGGACATCGTCCTCGTCTCCATGGTGCTCGCGCTGCACTTCCGCCGCTCCGGGGCCAACCGCTCCGCGGTGAACACCGCGATCGCGGCCCTGGCGCTGACGGTCCTGTGCGACGCGGTCTTCACCTCACCGCTGCTGCGCTCCACCTACAACTCGGGCCAGCTGCTCGACGCCGGCTGGTTCGCCGGCTCGCTGCTCCTCGCCTACGCCCCCTGGGGGGTACGGCGCCGGGCCCCCGCCACCGAGCGCCCGGGCCCGCCGCGCACCACCAGCCGCCCGATCGCCGGGTCCCTGGCCGCGCTGACCCCGTATCTCGCCGCGGCCGTCTGCACCCTGGGCATCCTGTACAACGTCGTCGAGGGCCGCCGCGTGGACCGGGTCGTCGTCCTCACCGGCTGCACGGTCGTCCTCGCCCTGGTCGTCCGCCAGGGCATCATGCTCCTCGACAACATCTCCCTCACCCAGGAACTGGCGCAGAAGGAGAACCACTTCCGCTCCCTGGTGCAGGGCTCCAGCGATGTCATCATGATCGCCGCCCCCAGCGGCACCCTGCGCTACGTCAGCCCCGCCGCAGCCGGGGTCTACGGGCGCGAAGCGGAGGGCCTCGTCGGCTCCGAGCTCTCCTCGATCATCCACCCCGACGACCTCGGCCGGGTCGTCCACGAGGTCCGGCGCTTCCTCGCCGCCCCGCCCCACGAGGAGCCCACCACCCGCATCGAGTGCCGCTTCCGCTCCGGCACCGGCGACTGGCTCAACGTCGAGTCCACCGTCAACCGGCACCAGGGCGGGCTCCTCCTCAACAGCCGGGACGTCACCGAACGGGTCAGGCTCCAGGCCCAGTTGCAGCACAACGCCGAGCACGACCCGCTCACCGACCTGCCCAACCGGGCCCTGTTCACCTCCCGGGTCCGCCAGGCGCTCACCGGCCGCCGGGCCGGCGACTCGGGCACCGCCGTGCTCTTCATCGACCTCGACGGCTTCAAGGCGGTCAACGACACCATCGGCCACCAGGCGGGCGACGAGCTGCTCATCCAGGCCGCCCGCCGCCTCCAGGAGTCCGTCCGGGCCGGGGACACCGCGGCGAGGCTCGGCGGTGACGAGTTCGCCGCGCTCATCATGGGCGACGGCACCCGCGACCAGGGCGCCCGCGAGTACCAGATCCACGAGATCGCCGACCGGCTCCGCCTCACCCTCTCCCAGCCCTACCGGATCGGCCCCAGCGAGGTCCGGGTGGCCGCCTCCATCGGTGTCGCCTTCGCCGAGCCCGCGATCACCCCCACCGACCTCATGCGCAACGCGGACCTCGCGATGTACCGGGCCAAGGCCGGCGGCAAGGACCGGGTCGAGCTGTACGCCCCCCAGATGCAGGCCGACGTCGTACGCCGCTCCGAGCTCGCCACCCGGCTGCGCACCGCCCTGCGCGAGGGGGAGTTCGCCCTGCTCCACCAGCCGGTCGTCCACCTCGCCAGCGGGTCCGTCGCCGCCGTCGCCGCCCAGGCCCGCTGGCGCTCCGCCCAGGGCATCCTGTTCACCCCCGCCGAGTTCCTCCGGGTCACCGGCGACGACGACCGCACCGCCGAGCTCGGCCGCTGGCTCCTGGAGGAGGCCGTGAAGCAGGCCGCCGACCGGGCCAGGGCCGGGCACCCCGTCGCCGTCTCCGTGCGGCTCTCCGCCACCCGGCTGCTCGACAAGGCCCTGCCCTTCGGCTCCATCGAGGCGCTGCTGACCCGGCACGGGCTGCCCTCGGGGGCGCTGATGATCGAGGTCGCCGACAGCGACCCCCGGATCTCCTTCGACGAGCTGGAGCAGCGGCTCGTGGCCCTGCGCCGCCTCGGGGTGCGGATCGCCCTCGACGGCTTCGGCAGCGGATTCGCCGCGATCAACGCGCTGCGCCGGCTCCCCATCGACGTACTGAAACTCGACCGGAACCTGGTCGAGGGGGTGGTCGAATCGGCCAGACTGCACAAGATCACCAGCGGGCTGCTGCGGATCGCCTGCGACCTCGGCCTGCAGTCCGTCGCCGACGGGGTCGACGTCCCCGAGCAGGTCCTCGCGCTCCGCGCCATGGGCTGCACCCACGGCCAGGGCATGGCCTTCTCCGGCCCGCTGGACGAGTACCGGCTGCGACGCGCCCTGGTCCGTGGCCAGTTCCCCGTACCCGGTGTCCCCGGCCCCCGTACGGTGATGGCGGGAGGCTCGATCCCGCTGCTCACCGGATCACATGCTGAGACGCCCGTCCCACCCACTTGACACTTCATGCGTGCCGGAGAGAGGGTCAATGCCATGCGCACCCGAATTCTCGTACTTGGAAAGCGCGTCGGCTGAAGCAGAGTCACTCCACGACACTCTGCGGACCGCACCCGGCGCGCTCCCCTCGCTTGCCTCACGGCACGAGGGGTTTTTTGTTGCACTGACACCTCTCAAATCGCTGCAAAACACCCGCTAAAACCCTCAGCTTCGAGAAGAGAATGCCGATGACCGAGCAGGCCACCGGGGCCCACCACCCGCAGCCGCGCGCCCGTAACGGCGGACAGCCGTCCGTCACCGTTGAGCACGTCACGGGCGCGCAGTCCCTCATCCGTTCTCTCGAGGAAGTCGGCGCCGACACGGTATTCGGCATTCCCGGCGGCGCGATCCTCCCCGCCTACGACCCGATGATGGACTCCACCCGGGTCCGCCACGTCCTGGTCCGCCACGAGCAGGGCGCCGGCCACGCCGCCACCGGGTACGCGCAGGCCACCGGCAAGGTCGGCGTCTGCATGGCCACCTCCGGCCCCGGCGCCACCAACCTGGTCACCCCGATCGCCGACGCGCACATGGACTCCGTGCCGCTCGTCGCGATCACCGGCCAGGTCGCCTCCAAGGCCATCGGCACCGACGCCTTCCAGGAAGCCGACATCTGCGGCATCACGATGCCGATCACGAAGCACAACTTCCTGGTCACCAAGGCCGAGGACATCCCGCACACCATCGCCGAGGCCTTCCACATCGCCTCCACCGGCCGCCCCGGCCCCGTCCTCGTCGACATCGCCAAGGACGCCCTCCAGGCGAAGACCACCTTCAGCTGGCCGCCCACCCAGGACCTGCCCGGCTACCGGCCCGTCACCAAGCCGCACGCCAAGCAGATCCGCGAAGCGGCCAAGCTCATCACCCAGGCCAAGCGCCCCGTCCTGTACGTCGGCGGCGGCGTCATCAAGGCCGGCGCCACCGCCGAGCTCAAGGTCCTCGCGGAGCTGACCGGAGCCCCCGTCACCACCACCCTGATGGCGCTGGGCTCCTTCCCCGACAGCCACCCGCTGCACGTGGGAATGCCGGGCATGCACGGTGCGGTCACCGCCGTCACCGCGCTGCAGAAGGCCGACCTGATCGTCGCCCTCGGAGCCCGCTTCGACGACCGCGTCACCGGCAAGCTGGACAGCTTCGCCCCGTACGCCAAGATCGTCCACGCCGACATCGACCCGGCCGAGATCGGCAAGAACCGCACCGCGGACGTCCCGATCGTGGGCGACGCCCGCGAGGTCCTGGCCGACCTGGTCCAGGCAGTCCAGGCCGAGCACACCGAGGGCAACACCGGCGACTACACCGCCTGGTGGAAGGACCTCAACCGCTGGCGCGACACCTATCCTCTGGGCTACGACCTGCCCGAGGACGGCAGCCTCTCCCCGCAGCAGGTCATCCAGCGCATCGGCAAGCTCGCGCCCGAGGGCACGATCTTCGCGGCGGGCGTCGGCCAGCACCAGATGTGGGCCTCCCACTTCATCGACTACGAGCAGCCCGCCACCTGGCTCAACAGCGGCGGCGCCGGAACGATGGGGTACGCGGTCCCGGCCGCCATGGGCGCCAAGGCGGGCATGCCCGACCGCACGGTCTGGGCCATCGACGGCGACGGCTGCTTCCAGATGACCAACCAGGAACTGACCACCTGCGCGCTCAACAACATCCCGATCAAGGTCGCCATCATCAACAACGGCGCCCTCGGGATGGTCCGCCAGTGGCAGACCCTCTTCTACAACCAGCGCTACTCCAACACCGTTCTGCACTCCGGCACGGACACGGACGGCGCCCCGGCCAAGGGCACCCGCGTCCCGGACTTCGTCAAGCTGTCCGAGGCCATGGGCTGCTACGCCATCCGCTGCGAGGACCCGGCCGACCTGGACAAGGTCATCGAAGAGGCCAACTCCATCAACGACCGCCCCGTCGTGATCGACTTCATCGTCCACGAGGACGCCATGGTCTGGCCGATGGTCGCCGCCGGCACCTCCAACGACGAGGTCCAGGCCGCCCGCGGCGTCCGCCCCGACTTCGGCGACAACGAAGACGACTGAGAGACAGAGAGAGAACGACTCCCATGTCCGAAAAGCACACGCTCTCCGTCCTGGTCGAGAACAAGCCCGGTGTCCTCGCCCGGATCACCGCCCTGTTCTCCCGGCGCGGCTTCAACATCGACTCGCTCGCGGTCGGTACCACCGAACACCCCGACATCTCCCGCATCACCATCGTCGTGAATGTCGAGGGCCTGCCCCTGGAGCAGGTGACCAAGCAGCTCAACAAGCTGGTCAACGTCCTGAAGATCGTCGAACTCGAGCCCGCCGCCGCGATCCAGCGGGAGCTCGTCCTGGTGAAGGTCCGCGCCGACAGCGAGACCCGCTCCCAGATCGTCGAGATCGTCCAGCTGTTCCGGGCCAAGACCGTCGACGTCTCCCCGGAGGCCGTCACGATCGAGGCGACCGGAGGGGCCGACAAGCTGGAGGCGATGCTCAAGATGCTGGAGCAGTACGGCATCAAGGAGCTCGTCCAGTCCGGCACCATCGCCATAGGGCGCGGCGCGCGCTCGATCACCGACCGGTCGCTGCGCGCCCTCGACCGCTCCGCCTGACCGGCGGCGGGACGCGCGCCCGCGCCGCTCGCATGGCGAGACCCGATCACGTACACGACGCCCCCGCCGTACGGTGGGACGTAACACCTGCACACCAAGGAGAAGACCCAGTGGCCGAGCTGTTCTACGACGACGATGCCGACCTGTCCATCATCCAGGGCCGCAAGGTCGCGGTTCTCGGATACGGCAGCCAGGGCCACGCCCACGCGCTGTCGCTCCGTGACTCCGGCGTCGACGTCCGCGTCGGTCTGCACGAGGGCTCGAAGTCCAAGGCCAAGGCCGAGGAGCAGGGCCTGCGCGTGGTGACCCCGTCCGAGGCCGCCGCCGAGGCCGACGTCATCATGATCCTCGTCCCGGACCCGATCCAGGCCCAGGTCTACGAGGAGTCCGTCAAGGACAACCTCAAGGACGGCGACGCGCTGTTCTTCGGCCACGGCCTGAACATCCGCTTCGGCTTCATCAAGCCGCCGGCAGGCGTCGACGTCTGCATGGTCGCCCCGAAGGGCCCCGGCCACCTGGTCCGCCGCCAGTACGAGGAGGGCCGCGGCGTTCCCTGCATCGTGGCCGTCGAGCAGGACGCCACGGGCAAGGGCCTGGAGCTCGCCCTGTCGTACGCCAAGGGCATCGGCGGCACCCGCGCCGGCGTCATCAAGACCACCTTCACCGAGGAGACCGAGACCGACCTCTTCGGTGAGCAGGCCGTCCTCTGCGGTGGCACCGCCGCCCTGGTCAAGGCCGGTTTCGAGACGCTGACCGAGGCGGGCTACCAGCCCGAGATCGCGTACTTCGAGTGCCTGCACGAGCTGAAGCTCATCGTCGACCTCATGTACGAGGGCGGCCTGGAGAAGATGCGCTGGTCCATCTCGGAGACCGCCGAGTGGGGCGACTACGTCACCGGCCCGCGGATCATCACCGAGGCCACCAAGGCCGAGATGAAGAAGGTCCTCACCGAGATCCAGGACGGCACCTTCGCCAACGCCTGGATGGCCGAGTACCACAACGGTCTGCCCAAGTACAACGAGTACAAGAAGGCCGACAGCGACCACCTGCTGGAGACCACAGGACGTGAGCTCCGCAAGCTCATGAGCTGGGTGAACGACGAAGAGGCCTAGGCCTCGGGGGAGCGGGGCGGGTCCAGGAGGGCCCGCCCCGCTCCGTATCGCCCGCCTCGCACCCCCGTGTCACTGCGGAATCCGGGTGCGAGCCGGTCGCGGAAGCGGTGGTTCCGTACGGGTGTACACCACGTCCACCCTCGTGCGGGTGATCCTTCCACCGGGGCGCAGTGGACGGCCCTCCGCACCACTACACTTCTCAACACATACACGCGTCAGGGCCCACAGTGTCGTGCGTCTACCACGCGGCTAGCCCCTCCACCGCCTGCGGCCGTCGGGACGGCCGTCCGCACTGGACTTGTGAGGACTCACGTGAGCTCGAAACCTGTCGTACTCATCGCTGAAGAGCTGTCGCCCGCAACGGTCGACGCCCTGGGTCCGGATTTCGAGATCCGGCACTGCAACGGCGCGGACCGCGCCGAACTCCTCCCCGCGATCGCCGACGTCGACGCCATCCTGGTGCGTTCCGCCACGAAGGTCGACGCCGAGGCCATCGCCGCCGCGAAGAAGCTCCGCGTGGTGGCCCGCGCGGGCGTCGGTCTGGACAACGTCGACGTCTCCTCGGCCACCAAGGCCGGCGTGATGGTCGTCAACGCCCCGACCTCCAACATCGTGACCGCCGCCGAGCTCGCCTGCGGTCTGCTGGTCGCCACCGCGCGCAACATCCCGCAGGCCAACTCCGCTCTGAAGAACGGCGAGTGGAAGCGCTCCAAGTACACCGGGGTCGAGCTCAGCGAGAAGGTCCTCGGCGTCGTCGGCCTCGGCCGCATCGGTGTCCTGGTCGCGCAGCGCATGTCGGCCTTCGGCATGAAGATCGTCGCGTACGACCCCTACGTCCAGCCCGCCCGCGCCGCGCAGATGGGCGTCAAGCTCCTCAGCCTGGACGAGCTCCTGGAGGTCGCCGACTTCATCACCGTGCACCTGCCCAAGACCCCCGAGACCCTCGGTCTCATCGGGGACGAGGCGCTGCACAAGGTGAAGCCCTCGGTCCGCATCGTCAACGCCGCGCGTGGCGGGATCGTCGACGAGGAGGCGCTGTACTCCGCCCTCAAGGAGGGCCGCGTCGCCGGCGCCGGCCTGGACGTGTACGCGAAGGAGCCCTGCACGGACTCCCCGCTCTTCCAGTTCGACCAGGTCGTCTGCACCCCGCACCTCGGCGCCTCCACCGACGAGGCGCAGGAGAAGGCGGGCATCGCGGTCGCCAAGTCCGTCCGCCTCGCGCTCGCCGGTGAGCTGGTCCCGGACGCGGTCAACGTCCAGGGTGGCGTCATCGCCGAGGACGTTCGCCCCGGCCTGCCGCTCGCCGAGAAGCTGGGCCGGATCTTCACCGCGCTCGCGGGCGAGGTCGCGGCCCGGCTCGACGTCGAGGTGTACGGCGAGATCACCCAGCACGACGTCAAGGTGCTGGAGCTGTCGGCGCTCAAGGGCGTCTTCGAGGACGTCGTCGACGAGACCGTCTCCTACGTCAACGCGCCGCTCTTCGCCCAGGAGCGTGGTGTCGAGGTCCGCCTCACCACCAGCTCCGAGTCGCCCGACCACCGCAACGTGGTCACCGTGCGCGGCACGCTCTCCAGCGGCGAGGAGGTCGCGGTCTCCGGCACGCTGGCGGGCCCCAAGCACCTCCAGAAGATCGTGGCCATCGGCGAGCACGACGTGGACCTGGCCCTCGCCGACCACATGGTCGTCCTGCGCTACCAGGACCGTCCCGGTGTGGTCGGCGCGGTCGGCAAGATCCTCGGTGAGGCAGGTCTGAACATCGCGGGCATGCAGGTCTCGCGGGCGGCGGAGGGCGGCGAGGCCCTGGTCGTCCTCACCGTCGACGAGACCGTCCCGCAGACGGTGCTGACCGAGATCGGCGACGAGATCGGCGCCTCCTCGGCCCGTTCGGTGAACCTCACCGACTGACGCGGATCCATAGACGCACGACCCCGGCTGCCGGGCGCCCCTTCATCGGGGGCGCCCGGCAGCTGTTTGCGTTCGGGGACCAATCCACCCCTATGGGCCCCGGTTTGGGCCCTGGGGCCCACGACGTGCGAGGTGCCCCGACCCTAGGGTGACCCGTTGTCATGTCACTCATGGGCACCGGGGGTCGGATCACGTATGTCTGCTGTCGGTGGCATACCCGTAGCGGGAGGCCCGGCTCCGGCCGCAGCCCCGCGGCGTGACCTCCCGGGCCCGCTCGCCGTGGTGCGGGTGCTGCTCCTCGTCCTGGCCGGGGCGACGGCCCTCGGCGCGATCGGCCTCTCCGGCTCCGCGATCGCCGCCGACGCCATGGGCGCGCAGGTGCTCGGCATCCTGCTGTACGCCTCCGCCCCCGGGGTGCTCTGTGCGCTGCTGGCCTGGCACCTGCGGACGGGCGGCAAGCTCGTCCGGTGGGGGATCGTCGCCGCCCAGGTCTGGCTGATCGTCGGGGGTCTCGGCAACCTGGCGGACGGCTCACCGGACGGGTTCACGCAGCTGGTGCTGCCCGCCGTGATCCTGGTGCTGCTGAGCCGGCCGCAGAGCCGGGCGTGGTTCCTGCTGCCGCCCCGGGAGCGCGGGGAGCCGCCGAAGTTCTCGCTCCCGCACATGATCACCTGGCGCCGGGACCGGGGTCAGTCCGCCCTGGAGTACCTGGGCCTGGTCCTGATCGTCGTCGCCCTGATCGGGGCCCTGACCGTGGGCGGCCTCGGCGGCCGGATCACGGAGGGGCTCCAGTCGGCGATCTGCTCGCTGACCGGCAGCTCGTGCCCGGTCTCGGGCGGCAGCGGCTCGGTGGAGGCCGGGGACACGTCGGGCGGGACGGGGACGGACGGCGGTGCTGCGGACGGCGGTTCGGCGCAGGGGGCCGATGGGGGAGCGGACGGGGGCGCCGACGGCGGTACGTCCGGAGGCAGTTCCGGAGACAGCTCCGGTGGTACGGACGCGGGTTCCACCGTCACGGGCGGTACGGGAGCCTCCGGCGGCGACGCGACGGGCGGAACCGGCAGCACAGGCTCCACAGGCGGAACAGGCGGAACAGGCGGAACCGGCGGAACCGGCAGCACAGGCACCACGGGTGGCACCGGCGGCGACACGACCGGAGGCGCGGCCTCCGGCTCCACTGGCTCCTCCGGCTCCACGGGTTCCACCGGCTCCACCTCCGGCTCCCCGGCAGGCGGCGGCACCGGAGGCCCCGACGACGACGGCCGCCCCGGCACCGGCGAGGACACCTTCCCCGAGGGCAACGAGGAGCCCGAGGCCGCCCACGACCTCCCCGTCTCCGCCGAAGGGGACGACGAGGCCGGCGGGGGAGAGGAAGCCGGCGAGCAGGAGGACTGCGGCGGCTGGGGCTTCTTCGGCTGCGCCTGGGACCGTACGACCCAGGTCTTCAAGGGCCTGGTGGTCGACGGCATCTGGGGCGACATCTCCGGGATCATCGACCTGTTCAAGCCCGAGACCTGGGCCGGACTCGCCGACTACGGCCGTCAGCTCGGCGACCAGTGGACGAAGGACTCCCAGGGCGCGGGCGACAAGTGGAGCGACGGCGACTACCTGGGCGCCGTCTGGGACTGGGGCAAGGCCTCCGTCAACACCGTGGTCACCGTCGGGGACGACGTCTTCGTCGGGGACGACGTCCGCGAGCGCTGGAACAACGGGGAGAAGACCCGGGCCGTCACCGATGTGATCTGGAACGTCGGCTCGCTCTTCATCCCCGGCTACAACGTCGCCAAGGTGGTCGGCAAGGCCGGGAAGCTGGGCAAGGTCGGCAAGGTGGCCTCCGAGCTCGCGGACGCGGCAAGCGACGCGGGTGCGGCGGCGCGCCGGGCCCGCAAGGCGGCGGAGGCGGGCGACCTCGACGGCGTACGCAAGGCGGCGAAGGAAGCGGACGAGGCGGCGGACAGCGCCGAGGACGCGGCGCGCCGCACCGGCTGCGCCATCGCTTCGGGGCCGCCCCTGGTGCGGTACGGGGGAGGGGACACCGGTGGAGTCCCCGGCTCCGGTACGGGGGTGCTGGCGGCCGGTTCGCCGGGCCGGGTGGTCCTCGCGAACGCCGGGTGCGACGAGGCGGCCAAGAAGGCGGCGGCAGAGGCGCGGGCAGCGGAACGGGCCGCGCACCTGGAGCAGAAGCGCCTGGAGGAGCCGGAGCGGGCGCGCAAGGCCGAGCTGGAGAAGAAGCAGCACCCCGAGCCGCAGCGCAACGACACCTCCGACCCGCGCAACTACAACCCGCCGTCCTGGGCGGACGACCTCACGAGCCGCACGCTCGGTGACGCGGACGCGGGCGACGGCTACTGGGCGAGCCGGGACCGCAACCCCGCGCCCAACTGGAAGAACGAGTCCTGGCTCCGCTACCAGGAGCAGATCACCGGGACGAACAGGGGCCAGGAGTACGTCGTACCGCATCCGAGCGAGGGCAAGCCGGCCGTGGAGTACGACGGCTGGGACTCCTCCCGGCAGACGTACCTGGAGGCCAAGAACGGCTACGACAGCTACCTCTCCCAGTCCGACCCGGGCACGCTCACCCCGTCCGGCAAGGCCAAGTTCCTGGCGGAGGCCCGTGCCCAGGTGGAGGCGGCCCGCGGCAAGCCCGTGGAGTGGCACTTCTCGAACCCGGAGGTGGCGAAGGCGGCCCGCCAGGCGTTCCGGGAGGCGAGGCTGCCGGTCAAGGTGGTCCCGACGCCGGTGAAACCGGGCGACAGCACGAGGAAGCCCGGGGCCTTCGACGAGTAGCCGAGTAGCCTGCACGCGTGGGCGGCCCGGAGCGGTCCGGCGACGGAGGAGAGATCAGCATGCGACGTGTGGTGCGGGGCTTCTGGGGCCCGAGGCCGGAGCCGGCCGAGGCGCTGGCCGACCGGTGGCGGCGGACCCTGGACGGGCTCACCGGGCTGGTCCCGGAGGCGGCGGACGCCTGGAGCCAGGTACACGCCGACGGACCCGCGACGGCCGTCACGGCCGACGGGGACGCCCTGCTCGGCGCGGTGCGCGCCGCCCAGAGCGCGGCCGACTGGTCGGACCTGACGGGTACCGGGCTGCGGCTGGTCGGCACGGGCACGCCCGGCTGGGAGGCGGAGGTCAGCGGAGTGGCGGGCGGTGCGCCGGAGTTCCTGCTCCAGTCGATCGCGGTGGTGCTCCACGCACCGGACGACGCACCCGTCCCCGAGGAGGACATCCTCGCGCTCCTCGCCCGGGTGTGGGAGCCGGACTTCGGCGATGTGAGTGACGACGACGTGCTGGACGCGCTGGAGGACGAGGCCGGGTTCTCGGTCGAGGACCCGGCCGTGGGCCGGACCGGCTACCTCTCCCCGGCCCGCGCCGCCCTCGTACCGGACGGACTGGAGGCGGTCGGCCAGGAACTCCCCGGTGGCGGCCTGCTGTTGAGCATCGCGGCCCCCGGCGACACCGTGGCGGTGGTGCGCGTGTGCGAGCGCCTGCGCGAGGCGGGGGCCCTGGCACCGCTGCCCCGCCCGATGGACCGGGCAGTCCTGTGACCCCCGCAGCCGTCCGCGCCGTCGCCGGAGCCGTGCTGTGAGCTCGCGGGCGGGGGAGCCCTTCGTGCTGCCCCGGGCGGTGGCCGAGGCCGAGCAGCTCCTCGCCACCCCCGTACCGCCCACCGGCCCCACCGCCGCGCAGGGCGCCCCCGTGACGGGAGAGTGGACCGCCACCGAGGGCGCGGGCTTCCGCATCGTGCCGCTCTGGGAGGGCGACCCGCTGACCGGCGTGTACGCCCCCGAGTGGAACGACGCCGAAGAGGCCGCCGATGCCCATCTGGCCGCCCTCGCGCAGGAGTTGGACCGCCGCTGGGGCCCGCACACCACCGTCCGCCTGCACGTTCCGCTACGCCGGTGGCTGAGCGACGGCTCCCCCGTCGAGCCCCTGTTCCGGGCGCTGTTCGCCGTGGACCTGTACGGGGACCTGACCGTCTGGGGGCCGGTCGGTGCGGCCGGCCCGGGCGGCTCCGGCGACCGCTGGTTCGCCGTGACGGTCGGCCACAGCGACGGCGACGCGCCGCTCGTGCTGGCCGCCCTGGTCAGCGAGAGACCGCTCACGGAACCGGACGACGTGGGGTGGTGAACCACGATCCCGCCGGGCGTGGCCGGGGCCGCTGGTAGGGTCCTGCGGCATCGCCCGGCATGTGATGGAGAAGGTCCATGAAGCTGCTCCCCCTGTTCCTCCGGCGGCCCATCGAAGCGGTGTACGAGCGCAGGCTGGCCAGCACCCTGGTGGGTCTGCCACGCCCCCAGCACGTCGGGATCATGGTCGACGGCAACCGGCGCTGGGCCCGGAAGGCCGGGCACACGGACGTCCGGGAGGGCTACCGGGCGGGCGGCGCCAAGGTGACCACGTTCCTGGGCTGGTGCACGGCCGCCGGGATCGAGCACGTGACCCTCTTCATGCTCTCCGACGACAACCTGGGACGCCCCGCCGAAGAACTCGGCCCGCTGATCGAGGTCATCGAGGAGACCGTCCGGGACATCACCGCCGAGGGCCGGGACTGGGAGGTCCAGGTGATCGGCTCGCTCGACCTGCTGCCCGGCACCAGCGCCCAGGTGCTCAAGGAGGCCACCGCCGCGACGACCGGGCGCGGCGGGCTCAAGGTGGACGTGGCGGTCGGCTACGGAGGCCGGCGCGAGATCGTCGACGCGGTGAAACGGGCCTTCGAGGAGCACATGGCGGCGGGCGGCGACCCCGCCGAACTGGTCGCACGGTTCGAGATCGACGACATCTCCCGCCACCTCTACTCACCCGCGGCCGACCACACAGACTTCATCATCCGCACCTCCGGCGAGCAGCGGCTGTCCGGCTTCCTGCTCTGGCAGTCCGCCTACGCCGAGATGCACTGGGTGGACTGCTACTGGCCGGCCTTCCGGCACGTGGACTTCCTGCGCGCCCTGCGCTCGTACGCGAACCGGGAACGCCGCTTCGGCAAGTGACGGGCCCGCGGAGCCTAAAGCCGCGCCCCCTTCAGCGCCATGTGCAGCAGCAGCCGGTCCTCGCCGTCGCCCAGGTCGAGGCCGGTGATCTGCTCGATCCGGGAGAGCCGGTAGTAGAGCGTCTGGCGGTGGATGCCCAGCTCGCCCGCCGTCCGGCTCGCCTGGCCCGCGCAGTCCAGGAACACCTCCGCCGTGTGCGCCAGCTCCTTGTGCAGCGGGGTCAGCAGCGAGGCGACCGCCGGGTCGGCGGGGTCCGAGCCGGTGCCGGGGAGGGCGGTGAGCAGGCGGTACGGGCCGATCGCCGACCACCGGGCGACCGGGCCGAGGCGGGTCTCGGCGCGGGCCGCGCGGGCGGACGCCACCGCCTCCCGCCAGGAGACCGGCAGGGCGTCCAGGCCCCGGCGGGGCACCGCGATCCCCCCGGTGGCCCCCGGGCCCGCCGACGTACGCAGCCGGTCCGCCGCACTCGTCGCGGGGTCCATCCGGTCCGCCGAGCGCAGCCGGATCAGTGCGGCCAGCGACACGGGCCCGGCGGCCCCCGGCGCGGAGACCGTGGCCAGGGCGGCCGCCGAGGCCACGCCCCGTACCGACGGGGTGTCGTCGGCTCCCCACGGCGTCACGCACACCACCGCGTGCAGCCCCTCCGCGTCCTGGCCCAGCGCCTCCCGCAGCGCCGCGACCGCCGTGTCGTGCTGCCGCCCGGGGCCGGCCGCGAGCACCGCGCCGAACTCCCGCGAGAGGCCGGCGCCCGCCCGTGCCTCGTCGGCGAGCAGCGCCCCGATCCGGGCGGCGACCTCCATCGCGGCGGTCAGCTGCTCGTCGGTGGGCCCGGGGTCGGTGTCGAGCAGCCAGACGTAACCGAGGACGACACCCCGATGGCGTACGGGAAGGCAGACGCGGTCCCGGAAGACCCCGGCCTCCGGGGCGGCGGGGATGCGGACGGGGCCGGTGGCCCGGGTGATGCCGAAACCCTCGAACCAGGCGCGGACGGCGGGGGTGGAGCGGCGGGTCAGGATCGAGCGGGTGCGGACCGGGTCCATGGCGGTGTCGTCGTCGCTGTCGTGGGCCCCGAAGGCGACCAGTCCGAAGTCGCGGTTCTCCAGGGTGGCGGGGGCGCCGAGGAGGGCGGAGATCTCGTCGACCAGTTCCTGGTAATCGCCTGTCACTCCGCCATTCTCGCACCCCTCCCGGAACCTCTTCATACAGATGTCTGAGATGGCGGCCACGGATGCGTGACAGGTGTCGATGGCACAGGATCGGAGCGGTGTCTAGATTTCACGGTGGTTATCCGTGCCGTACCGGTGTGTTCATGTCCGTACACATGCGTTCATGTATCCGCCGACGCGGCCCCTCGTCCGTACATTCGTGGAGGTGCCCCGTGCTGGGTCCCGTGATTCTCGCCGCATCGCGCAGCGACAAGATGCGCCGGTTCGTCTCGGCCGCGCCCGGCACCAAGCAGGTCGTCGACCGCTTCATCGCCGGGGAGAGCGTCGACCAGGTCGTCCCGATCGTCGAGGACGCCGCGGACAAGGGCCTGGAGGTCACGCTCGACGTCGTCGGCGAGGACATCACCACCCCCGCGCAGGCCGAGGCCGCCCGCGACGCGTACCTGGAGCTCGTCGAGCGCCTGAAGGTCCTGGACCTCGGCCCCCGCGCCGAGATGTCCGTGAAGCTGTCCATGTTCGGCCAGGCGCTGGAGAACGGCCACGAGCTGGCCCTCGCCAACGTGCGCCCGGTCGTCGAGGCGGCGGCCGCCATCGGCACCACCGTCACCCTGGACGCCGAGGACCACACCACCCTCGACTCGATGTTCGCCATCCACGAGGAGCTGCGGAAGGACTTCCCGCAGACCGGCTGCGTCATCCAGTCCTACCTGTTCCGCACCGAGGACGACGCCCGCCGCCTGGCCGCCGCCGGCAGCCGCGTCCGCATCGTGAAGGGCGCCTACAAGGAGCCCGCCTCCGTCGCGTACCAGGACAAGGCCGAGATCGACAAGGCGTACGTCCGCATCACCAGGATCCTGATGGAGGGCGAGGGCTACCCGATGATCGGGTCCCACGACCCCCGTCTCATCGCCATCGCCCAGGAGCTCGGCCGCCAGGCCGGGCGCAAACTGGATGAGTACGAGTTCCAGATGCTGTACGGCATCCGCAGCGACGAGCACATCCGGCTCGCGGCCGAGGGCCACCGGATGCGCGTCTACACGGCGTACGGCACCGACTGGTACGGGTACTTCATGCGCCGCCTCGCGGAGAAGCCGGCCAACCTGCTGTTCTTCGGCCGCTCGATCCTCACCAAGGGCTGAGACGGCCACCGGGCCGACCCACATCCCCGCCGACACCAAGGAGACAAGGCCATCATGGACGCCGTCACCCAGGTCCCCGCGCCGGTCAACGAGCCGGTTCACTCCTATGCCCCGGGCTCGCCGGAGCGCGCCCGCCTGGAGGTGAAGCTCAAGGAGCTCGCCGACAACCCGATCGACCTGCCGATGACCATCGGCGGCGAGAAGCGGATGGGTGGCGGTGAGCGGGTGAACGTCGTACAGCCGCACAACCACCAGGCCGTCATCGGCACCTTCGCCGGCGCCACCGAGCAGGACGCCCAGGACGCCATCGACGCGGCCCTCGCCGCCGCTCCGGCCTGGCGCGCGATGTCCTTCGACGACCGCGCGGCGATCATCCTGCGCGCCGCCGAGCTGCTGGCCGGCCCCTGGCGCGAGACGCTGGCCGCCTCCACCATGCTCGGCCAGTCCAAGACCGCCCAGCAGGCCGAGATCGACACCCCCTGCGAGCTCGTCGACTTCTGGCGCTTCAACGTGCACTACGCGCGCCAGATCCTCGCCGAGCAGCCCCCGGCGAACTCCCCGGGCGTGTGGAACCGCATGGACCACCGCCCGCTGGAGGGCTTCGTCTACGCGATCACGCCGTTCAACTTCACGGCCATCGCGGGCAACCTCCCCACCGCCCCCGCCCTCATGGGCAACGTCGTGGTGTGGAAGCCGTCCCCGACCCAGACCCACGCCGCCGTGCTGCTCATGCAGCTCCTGGAGGAGGCCGGTCTGCCCAAGGGCGTCATCAACCTGGTCACCGGTGACGGCATCGCCGTCTCCGAGGTGGCGCTGAACCACCGCGACCTGGCCGGCATCCACTTCACCGGCTCGACCCCCACCTTCCAGCACCTGTGGAAGACGGTCGGCAACAACATCGCCAACTACCGCACCTACCCGCGGCTCGTCGGCGAGACCGGCGGCAAGGACTTCGTCGTCGCGCACCCCAGCGCCGACCGCGCCGTGCTGAAGACCGCGCTGACCCGCGGCTCCTTCGAGTACCAGGGCCAGAAGTGCTCCGCGTCCTCCCGTGCGTACGTCCCCGCCTCCATCTGGAACTCCGGTTTCAAGGAGGAGTTCGCGGCCGAGGTCGACTCCATCACGATGGGTGACGTCACCGACCTGAGCAACTTCATCGGGGCCGTCATCGACGAGCGCTCGTTCGCCAAGAACAAGGCCGCGATCGACCGCGCGAAGTCCGACCCGGCGTGCACGATCGTCGCGGGCGGCACCTACGACGACTCGGTCGGCTACTTCGTCCGCCCGACCGTCATCGCCTGCTCGGACCCCGAGAACGAGGTCTTCACGACCGAGTACTTCGGCCCGATCCTCGCGATCCACGTGTACGAGGACGAGAAGTACGACGCCATGCTGGAGCAGATGGAGTCGGTCTCCGACTACGCGCTGACCGGCTCGGTCATCGCGGGCGACCGCGCGGCCGCCGCGTACACGATGGACAAGCTCCGCTACGCCGCGGGCAACTTCTACATCAACGACAAGTCGACCGGCGCCGTCGTCGGCCAGCAGCCCTTCGGCGGCGGCCGTGCCTCCGGCACCAACGACAAGGCGGGCGCCCCGCAGAACCTCCAGCGCTGGACCCTCACCCGGGCCATCAAGGAGACGCTGGTCGCGCCGACCGACTACACCTACCCCCACCAGGGCTGACGCCCTCCCCGGGGCGCCGCAGCACGACGCCCCGGGCCTCCCAGGGGCTCTCCGCAGCCGAGAGCCCCCTCAGAGCACCGCCCCCCGACCGGCCCCCCTGCCGGCCGGGGGGCGGTTTCCATGTGCCTCCCCTTCTACGGGGCCGGGCGCGGCTTCTCAGATCTCCACGAGCACCTGCTCCAGCGACTTGCGCACCAGGTCTGGGACCTCGCAGTCGTCCGACGGGTGGCCGACGGGGATCACGGCGAACGCCTTCTCGTTCTCGGGCCGGTCCAGCACCTCGCCGAGGAAGCGCATCGGGCTCGGGGTGTGGATCAGCGCGGCGAGACCGGACAGGTGCAGGGCGGTGAGCAGCATCCCCACCGCGATGCCGACCGACTCGTCGACGTAGTAGTGCTTGCGCTTGGTGCCGTCCTCGCCCAGCCAGTAGCGCTGCTGGAAGACCACGATCAGGGCGGGCGCGTCCGTCATATGGGCCTTGACCGCGTCGGTGCCCAGGGGGCGCAGCGCCGCGAGCCACTCCTCGCCGAGCCGCCCGTCGTAGCTCAGCTTCTCCTCCTGCTCGGCCGCCTCCCGGATCCGGCGGCGTACCCCGGGGTCCTTGACCAGGACGAAGGTCCACGGCTGCTGATGGGCGCCGGAGGGGGCGGTGGCCGCGCACGCGATGGCGTCGCGCAGCACCTGCTCGGGGACCGGGTCGGGGGAGAAGGCGCGGACGGTCCTGCGCTCGTCCATCCGCCGCCGCAGCCGGGCGGCGTGGGCCAGGGACGTCTTCTCGGCGATCCGCTCGGGGCGGTAGGGCGCGGGGCGGTACGGGTCGCCATGGGTGGGCGACCACTGCTGGGGCGTGGGTGCGGTGTCGGACATGGCCGCAGTGTGCGCGGCGGGTGCGGCCCGGGGGAAGCGGGGCTTCGGACAGGCGAGGGAGCCGGTCCCGGTCAGTGTCCGCTGACCGGGGCGATCTGTCTGCCCAGCGGGTCCCTGGGCCACGCGGTCTTGTGGGTTAGGTAATGTCCATGTCAAATTTCTTCTCGGTACGTCCCCACACGTCACCTGAGAAGGAGCTCCCCATGAGACGCAACTCCCGCGCGCGCCTGGGCGTTTCCCTGTTGCTCGTCGCCGGCGCCCTCGGCCTCGGCGCCACCCCCTCCACCGCAGCCCCGACCGACGCCCCCTCGGCGATCCCCGCCCCGTCCGCGTACGCGCTCGACGCGGCCGTCGAACGACGGCTCGGGGCCGCCACCGCCGGCACCTACCTGGACCGGAAGACCGGCGAACTCGTCGTCACCGTCACCACCGACCGGGCCGAGGAACAGGCCCGCGCCGCCGGGGCCACCGTGCGCCGGGTGGCCCGCAGCGCCGCCCAGCTCGACGCGGCGGTGGAGACCCTGGAGGCCGAGGCGAAGATCACCGGCACCTCCTGGGGCATCGACCCGCGCAGCAACCAGGTCGCGGTCGAGGCCGACTCCTCCGTCTCCGCGCGGGACATGGCCCGCCTCGAATCCGTCGCCGAGCGGCTCGGCGGCGCGGTGAGCATCAACCGCGTACCCGGCGTCTTCCACCGCGAGGTGCTGGGCGGCGGAGCCATCTACGGCGGCGGCAGCCGCTGCTCGGCCGCCTTCAACGTCACCAAGGGCGGGGCCCGCTACTTCGTGACCGCCGGACACTGCACCAACATCTCCGCCAACTGGTCGGCCACTTCCGGCGGATCGGTCATCGGCGTCCGGGAGGGCACCAGCTTCCCGACCAACGACTACGGCATCGTCCGCTACACCGACGGCTCCTCGCCCGCCGGAACCGTCGACCTCTACAACGGCTCCACCCAGGACATCACCTCCGCCGCCAACGCCGTCGTCGGCCAGGCGATCCGCAAGAGCGGCTCCACCACCAAGGTGACCTCCGGCACGGTCACCGCCGTCAACGTCACCGTCAACTACGGTGACGGGCCCGTCTACGGCATGGTCCGCACCACCGCCTGCTCGGCCGGCGGCGACAGCGGCGGCGCCCACTTCGCCGGATCCGTCGCCCTCGGCATCCACTCCGGCAGCTCCGGCTGCTCGGGCACGAGCGGTTCGGCCATCCACCAGCCGGTGGCCGAGGCGCTCTCCGCGTACGGCGTGACGGTGTACTGAGCCGCAGCCACCGCCGTACCGCGTACGAACCCGACGCCCGCCCCGGCCACCGAGCACCCGGTCCGGGCGGGCGTCGGCCGTGCCCCGCATCGCCCCTGCGTGCCTGGTCGGAGCGGGTGCCTGGGAAACTGACTCCATGACCGAGCTCCCCGCGGTGCACGCCGCCCACACCTATGAGCTGACCGCGGCTGTACGGGACGAGATCCGCACCCTGCTGGACACCGCCTTCGACGGCGACTTCGGCGACGACGACTGGGCGCACTCCCTCGGCGGCGTCCACGCCCTGGTGCGCGACACCGGTGGGCTCCTCGTCGCCCACGGCTCGATCGTCCAGCGCCGGGTGCTCCACGACGGCCGCTCGCTGCGCGCCGGCTACGTCGAAGCCGTCGCCGTCCGCCCCGGCCGCCGCCGCCAGGGGCTCGGCCACCGGGTGATGACCGCGCTGGAGCGGGTCGTCGACGGGGCCTACGAGTTCGGGGCGCTGTCCGCCTCCGACGCGGGCGCGGCGCTCTACGCGGCGCGCGGCTGGCAGGTGTGGCCGGGGAGCCTCGCCGCCCTCGGGCCGCACGGGACCGTGGCGCTGCCGGAGGAGGAGGGCAGCACCTATGTGCGCCCGGCCGCCGCCCACTTCCTGCCCGCGGCCGCGCACCCGCTCGTCTTCGACTGGCGCGACGGCGACCTGCTGTAGGGCAGCGGGCCGCAGGGCTTCAGTCGGCGACCCGGATCAGCATCTTCCCGGTGTTCTCGCCCCGCAGCATCCCGAGGAACCCCTCCACCGTCCGCTCGAAGCCGTCCACCACCGTGACATCGGGGACGACCGTCCCGCGCTGAATATGCGGCACCAGGAAGTCCTCCAACTCCTTCTGCACATCGCGGTGGTTACGGACCATCACCCCTTCCAGGCGCAGGCTCTTATCCACGATGTCGAACGCCGACGCGCGCGGATTCTCCGCCGCCGCCCGGGACCTCGGCATGACGCAGTCCGCCGTCTCCCACTCAGTCCGTACCAGCGAACGCCGGATCGGCGCCGTGCTCTTCGAGCGCGGCCGCCGGGGCGCCACACCGACCCCGGCCGGTGACGTGGTCGCCGCCCACGCCCGGCGCATCCTGCGGCTGCTCGACGTGATGGGCACCGAGGCCCGGGGGATCGCCGCCGGGCCGGGCGGGACGGACACCGTGAGCGGGCCGCTGCGGATCGCCGCCTTCCGGAGCGCGGCCCTGCATCTGCTGCCGCCCGCCCTGGAACGTCTCACGGCCCGCCACCCCGGGGTGGAGCCGGTGGTGCGGATGGTGCGCGAGGTGGGGCGGGGCACGGCCGGTGAGGTGCTGGAAGGGCGGGCCGATCTGGCCGTCGCGACGATCGGGACCACCTCGCCGGTGGAGCCCGGGCTGGTCGGCGGCGTACTGCTGGAGGAGGAGTACTCCCTGGTGCACCCGGCCGGGCACCCCGCGCCCCGGACGCTGCCGCTGGTCGACTGGGACGAGAACTGCACCTCGTACACACGCGACTGGTGGGCGGCCCAGAGCGGGATCCCCGAGGCGACCGTGCAGGCCGAGGACGACGGAGCGGTGCTCTCGATGGTGTCCCGTGGTCTCGGCATGGCGATCATGCCCGGTCTGTCCCTGTACGGAGCACCCGACGGAATTCGGATCACTGCTCTCGGACCCGACCGCCCCACCCGCTCCATCGGCTACCTCACCACCCCTGAGCAGGCACGATCCCTCGCCGCACGGGCACTGATCCGGGAATTGCGGGCGGAGCGCGGGGGAGCGGCCGTCTCAGATAGTAGGAAGTCCGACTAACTGTGGAGACAGAGCGGCTCCGCTGTCCTAGCTTTGTAGGAGCCGAACGAATCGCTCGATCGAGCGACTGTGGCGGTTGCGGGCGCACGCCCTGAGCAGGTAACCCCTGCGGCGTACGCTCCCCGCTCCTTCCGGCACCTCGAAATCCGATCCCGGCCCGGCCTCGGCGCCGCACCACTATGTGCGGCCTGCCCCCGGCATCCATGCGATCTCAAGGAGTCGATCCATCATGGCCAACACCACCACCCGCCGCGTCCGTCACAGCTCCCGCCAGGCCGAGGCCGAGCGCAAGAACGCCGCTGCCGCCCTGCAGCGCGCCCTCGACCGCCGGGACAACGGCGGCTCGATCGGCCACTGACCCGCCGGGGCCCTGGCCGCACCCAGGCGCCCCAGTAACGAGGCCCCGGCGTCCAGGCGCCCTCGCCGCCGCTCGTCCGCACCCCGCCCCCACCCCGAACACCCTTCCGCCCGTCCGCATGGTGGACGTCGGATGTCATGGGGTGGGACGCACCGTTAGGCTTCCCGCATGTCTCGCAGCATCGATCTCGCAGTGATCCCCGGTGACGGAATCGGCCAGGAAGTTGTGGCCCAGGGCCTCAAAGTCCTCAACGCTGTCCTCCCGCAGGATGTGAAGCTGGAGACCAAGGAGTACGACCTTGGCGCCCAGCGCTGGCACCGCACCGGCGACACCCTCCCGGATGCGGAGCTGGAGGCGCTCAAGAACCACGACGCCATCCTCCTCGGCGCGATCGGCGACCCGTCCGTGCCCTCCGGCGTGCTGGAGCGCGGGCTGCTGCTGAAGCTGCGTTTCGCCTTCGACCACTTCATCAACCTGCGGCCCTCCAAGCTCTTCCCGAACACCGCGACCCCGCTCGCCGGCCGCCCCGACATCGACTTCGTCGTGGTCCGCGAGGGCACCGAGGGGCCGTACACGGGCAACGGCGGCTCGCTGCGCACCGGCACCCCCGCCGAGGTCGCCACCGAGGTCAGCGTCAACACGGCGTACGGCGTCGAGCGCGTGGTCCGGGACGCCTTCGAGCGCGCGGCCGCCCGCCCGCGCAAGAAGCTGACGCTGGTCCACAAGAACAACGTCCTCGTCTACGCCGGCCACCTGTGGAAGAACACCTTCGACCGGGTCGCCGCCGAATACCCGCAGGTCTCCACCGACTACCTGCACGTCGACGCCGCGACGATCTTCTTCGTCACCCAGCCGGAGCGCTTCGACGTCATCGTCACCGACAACCTCTTCGGTGACATCCTCACCGACCTCGCCGCCGCCGTGACCGGCGGTATCGGCCTGGCCGCCTCCGGCAACATCAACCCGACGGGCGCGTTCCCGTCGATGTTCGAGCCGGTCCACGGCTCCGCCCCCGACATCGCGGGGCAGGGCAAGGCCGACCCGACCGCCACGGTCCTCTCCGTCGCCCTCCTGCTGCGCCACCTCGGTCACGAGGCCGAGGCCGTGCGCATCGAGGACGCCGTCTCCGCCGACCTCGCGGAGCGCGACGGTGCCGCCACGCGTACGACCGACGAGATCGGCGACGCGCTCGCGGTACGCGTAGCGACCTGACCCGACGACTCCACTACGAAGCCGCCGGGTCGCATCAGCGCCCGGCGGCTTCACCTGTGCGGCCCCCGGGTGCCACCATCGACCCCTGGACCGCATTCACACCATTTCGTGCCTGGCCCCCCGCAGGAGATAATCGAACGCGGGGCCGTGGCTCGCGGAAAGCTCGGACGTCCTAGGACCTGATCGAAAAGCATCGGGCATGAACGGGCGTGGGCGCGGTCCATCACACACAAGACCGGTGAAGGACACGCACTCATGACGACGCCCACGATCGAGCTCAAGCCCTCCTCGAACCCGCTGTCCGACGCGGAGCGCGAGGCGATCCTGGCCAATCCCGGATTCGGCCGGCACTTCACCGATCACATGGTGACGATCCGCTGGACCGAGGGCCGCGGCTGGCACGACGCCGAGCTGGTCCCCTACGGCCCGCTGTCGATCGACCCCGCCAACATGACCCTGCACTACGCGCAGGAGATCTTCGAGGGGCTCAAGGCCTACCGCCAGCCCGACGGCTCGGTCGCCTCGTTCCGCCCCGACGCCAATGCCCGCCGCTTCCAGCGCTCCGCCGCCCGGCTCGCCATGCCCGAGCTGCCTGTCGAGACGTTCATCGAGGCGTGCGACGTGCTGGTCCAGCAGGACAAGGGATGGGTCCCGGCGCACGGCGGCGAGGAGTCGCTCTACCTGCGCCCGTTCATGATCGCCACGGAGGTCGGCCTCGGCGTGAAGCCGGCCAACGAATACCTCTTCCTGGTCATCGCCTCGCCCGCCGGCGCCTACTTCCCCGGCGGCGTGAAGCCCGTCTCCATCTGGCTCTCCGAGAACCGCGTCCGGGCCGTCCCCGGCGGCGTGGGCGACGCCAAGACCGGCGGCAACTACGCGGCCTCCCTCCTGGCCCAGGCCGAGGCCGCCGCGCACGGCTGCGCCCAGGTCGCCTACCTCGACGCCGTCGAGCACAAGTGGGTCGAGGAGCTCGGCGGCATGAACCTGTACTTCGTGTACACGCAGGACGACGGCTCCACGAAGATCATCACCCCCACCCTCACCGGCTCCCTCCTCGCCGGTATCACCCGCGACTCGCTCCTCAAGGTCGCCCGCGACCTCGGTTACGGCTCCGAGGAGGGCCGCGTCTCCATCGACCAGTGGCGCGGCGACACCGCGAAGGGCACCCTCACGGAGGTCTTCGCCTGCGGCACCGCCGCCGTCATCACCCCCGTCGGCACCGTGAAGTCCGCGGGCGGCGAGTGGACCCAGGGCGACGGCACGCCCGGCGAGGTCACCATGAAGCTGCGCGACCGCCTGCTGGACATCCAGCGAGGCATCGCCGAGGACACCCACGGCTGGATGCACCCGCTCGGCTAGGGCTTGCCGCCCCAGGAAAAGGCCGCACCCGGCTCCCCGCCGGTGCGGCCTTTTCCGTACCGGCAAATAGAGCACCGCTCCAAGAGGGACAAGCAAAACTTCCGTACAGCCATACCGTACGGTTAGAGTGGCACTCTAACTACCCGGACCAGGAGCCCTCATGCCCGCCACCCCCGCCCCCTTCCGTATGCCCCCCGAGTGGGCCCCCCACGAGCGCACCTGGATGGCCTGGCCCGGGCCCAACCCCACCTTCGCCTCCGCCGCCGAGCTGGACGAGGCCCGCCGCGCCTGGGCCGCCGTCGCCCGCGCCGTACGCCGCTTCGAGCCGGTCACCATGGTCGTCGGGCCGGGGCAGGAGGAGGGGGCCGCCGCGCTGCTCGGCCCCGACGTGGAGCTGGTCGTACGGCCGCTGGACGACGCCTGGATGCGGGACATCGGGCCCACCTTCGTCACCGACGGCCGCACGCTCGCCGCCGTCGACTGGACGTTCAACGGCTGGGGCGCCCAGGGCTGGGCCCGCTGGGAGAGCGACCAGCACATCGCCCGGGCCGTCGCCGAGCTGACCGGCGTCCCCGCGCTCAGCTCCCCGCTCGTCAACGAGGGCGGCGCGATCCATGTCGACGGCGAGGGGACCGTCCTGCTCACCGAGACCGTCCAGCTCGGCGAGGAGCGCAACCCCGGCTGGAGCCGTGAGCAGGTCGAGGCGGAGGTCCACGCCCGTCTCGGCACCCGGAAGGCGATCTGGCTGCCCCGGGGGCTGACCGGCGACTACGGGACGTACGGCACGCTCGGCCATGTCGACATCGTCGCCGCCTTCGTCCGCCCGGGCACCGTCGTCGCCCATGTCCAGCCGGACCCGGCCCACCCCGACCATGAGGTCAGCAGGGAGCTGCTGGCCGTGCTGCGGGGCGCCACGGACGCCGAGGGGCGCCCGCTGGAGGTGGTCGAGGTGCCCGCGCCCACCGTGCTCCGTGACGAGGACGGCGAGTGGGTCGACTACTCCTACATCAACCACTACCTCTGCAACGAGGCCGTGATCCTCTGCGCCTTCGACGACCCGCGTGACGAGGAGGCCGCCGCGATCTTCCGGGGGCTCTTCCCGGACCGTACGGTGGCCCTCGTCGACGCCCGTACGATCTTTGCCGGCGGTGGAGGCATCCACTGCATCACCCAGCAGCAGCCGAAGATCTGAACCCTCCGAGAGTCCGGTCCCATGACCCCCGCCCCCCGCCGCACCCACCACGCCGCCCCGCCCCGCGAGGACGTCCTCGCCGCCGCCATGGCGACCATCGCCGAGCGCGGGCTCGACGGACTGACCATGGCGGGGCTCGGGCGCGAGGTCCGGATGAGCAGCGGGCACCTGCTCTATTACTTCCGCACCAAGGACGAACTGCTGCTCCAGACCCTGGAGTGGAGCGAGAACCGCCTGGGGGCCGAGCGCCGGGCCCTCCTCGCCGAGCCCGGGACCACCCGCGAGCGGCTGGACGCGTACATCGATCTCTACCTCCCCGCCGGGCACCGTGACCCCCACTGGACGCTCTGGCTGGAGGTCTGGGGCCGCTCGCAGAACGCGGACGACGAGGCCCGCGCCCGGCAGGCCGCCATCGAGGGCTCCTGGCACCGGGACCTGGTGGCGCTGCTCGCCGAGGGGGTCTCGCGCGGGGAGATCCGGCCGGTGGACGCCGACCGGTTCGCGACCCGGCTGCGGGCGCTGCTCGACGGGTTCAGCGTGCATGTGACGGTGGGCATCCCGGGGACGGGCCGGGAGCAGGTGCTCGTACAGGCGGCGGAGTTCCTGGACGAGACGCTGACACCGGCGCCCTGAAGGAGCGATGCGACCGGCGTCACGACCGCATCCTGAGACACCGGCGTCACGGGCGCGTCACTGTGCGAGACTTCTGCCGTGTCCTCGTTCGTCATGATTATTGGCAGCAGGCGCGCCGGTCCGCAGTGACCGTCCCGTACCACCACGTACGGCGCGGCCATCGTGCCCCAGACCCGCGCGCAGACCTCTCGCACCCGCGAGGGGTTTTTTCGTTTTCCGGCCCACACCCGGGCCGGGCGGAGCGCGCGGGATGATGGGGGCAAGTGGAGCTGGGGCCTGTTCCGGGTTCCCCGTCTGCGGGGCGACGCCCAGCACGCACGCTCGCCGCACGGCGCCGCAGGACAGGTGGCTCCGCCACAAGACCTGTGACACCGCACGCCGATCGCACGCACCGGACGCCGCCCCGCCCGCGCTTCGCGCGGACGACGGGGAACCCGGAACAGGCCCCAGACCGTCCGGATCCACTCATCCGACAGGAGTCAGACAGCATGACCACCAAGGCCAACGCCACCGACGACAGTTTCCATGTCTTCGACACCACACTGCGCGACGGTGCTCAGCGTGAGGGCATCAACCTGACGGTCGCCGACAAGCTGACCATCGCCCGGCACCTGGACACCTTCGGAGTGGGGTACATCGAGGGCGGCTGGCCGGGTGCCAACCCGCGCGACACGGAGTTCTTCGCCAGGGCCCAGCAGGAGATCGAGTTCGAGAACGCCCAGCTCGTGGCGTTCGGCGCGACCCGCAGGGCCGGTGGCAAGGCGGCCGAGGACCCTCAGGTGAAGGCGCTCCTGAACTCCGGCGCCCCGGTGATCACACTGGTCGCCAAGGCGCACGACCGCCATGTCGAGCTGGCCCTGCGCACCACCCTGGAGGAGAACCTGGAGATGGTCCGCGACACCGTCTCCCACCTGCGCGAACAGGGGCGCAGGGTCTTCGTGGACTGCGAGCACTTCTTCGACGGCTACCGGGCGAACGCCGAGTACGCCAAGTTCGTGGTCCGTACCGCGTACGAGGCGGGCGCCGAGGTCGTCATCCTCTGCGACACCAACGGCGGCATGCTCCCCGCCCAGATCCAGGCCGTCGTCTCCACCGTCATCGCCGACACCGGCGCCCGGCTCGGCATCCACGCCCAGGACGACACCGGGTGTGCGGTCGCGAACACCCTGGCCGCCGTGGACGCCGGCGCCACCCACGTCCAGTGCACGGCCAACGGCTACGGCGAGCGGGTCGGCAACGCCAACCTCTTCCCGGTGGTCGCCGCCCTGGAGCTGAAGTACGGAATGAAGGTGCTCCCCGAGGGCGCCCTCGCCGAGATGACCCGGATCTCGCACGCCATCGCCGAGGTCGTCAACCTCACCCCCTCCACCCACCAGCCGTACGTGGGTGTCTCGGCCTTCGCCCACAAGGCCGGGCTGCACGCCTCGGCCATCAAGGTCGACCCCGACCTGTACCAGCACATCGACCCTGAGCTGGTCGGCAACACCATGCGGATGCTGGTCTCCGACATGGCGGGCCGCGCCTCGATCGAGCTGAAGGGCAAGGAGCTCGGCGTCGACCTCGGCGACGACCGGGCCCTGGTCGGCCGGGTCGTGGAGCGGGTCAAGGAGCGCGAACTCCGGGGCTACACCTACGAGGCCGCCGACGCCTCCTTCGAACTCCTGCTGCGCGGCGAGGTGGAGGGCCGGGCCCGGCGCTACTTCCGTACGGAGTCCTGGCGGGCGATCGTCGAGGACCGCCCCGACGGCACCCACGCCAACGAGGCCACCGTGAAGCTCTGGGCCAAGGGCGAGCGGATCGTTGCTACTGCTGAGGGCAACGGCCCGGTCAACGCCCTGGACCGGGCGCTGCGCGTCGCCCTGGAGCGGATCTACCCGCAGCTCGCCAAGCTGGAGCTGGTCGACTACAAGGTCCGCATCCTGGAGGGCCGTACGGGCACCGAGTCCACCACCCGGGTACTGATCACCACGGGCGACGGCGACGCCGACTGGGCCACCGTCGGGGTCGCCGAGAACGTCATCGCCGCGTCCTGGCAGGCGCTGGAGGACGCGTACACCTACGGTCTGCTGCGTGCGGGTGTCGAGCCCACCGACTAGCACGGGTGTCGAGCCCACCGAGCAGCGCGACCGGTCCGCCCATGAGAGCCGCCGCCCCCACCCCGGGGCGGCGGCTCTCGTGCGTTCAAGAGGTGAACACACAACGCGCCCTGCCTGGTCAGCAGATGGGTCCGGACCAATCTCGGTGTGAAGTATTGACGCCCTTGTGTCGGCGGGGTTAACTCCTGCCGCAACGCCGGTACCGGTTCCGGAACCGGTACCGGACGCGTCTGCCGGTATGTGTCCCGCAGCCCTGCCTCAGCTCTGCTCAGCCTGCCCCTGCCTGGTCCAACGGAGGCCCAGATGCGTGTCACCATCGCCGATGTCGCCCGTGAGGCCGGCGTCAGCAAGACGACCGTGTCCCGGGTCATCAACACCAAGGGCGAGGTGGACGGTTCCACCGCCGCCCGCGTTCGTGAAGTGATCGCACAGCTCGGCTATGTGCCCAGCTCCGGAGCCGTGGGCCTGGCCCGCGGCTCCAGCCGTACCGTCGGCATGCTGGTCCCCTCGCTGACCTGGCCGTGGATGGGCGAACTGCTCCAGGGCGTCGTCGACACCGTCGAGGCCGCCGACTACGGGCTGCTGCTGTTCACCTGCAACCGGGGCGCCGAGTCCGTCCAGCGCTTCACCACCCAGGTGTCGGCGCGCGCTTTCGACGGGCTCGTCGTCGTGGAGCCGGAGAACACCCTCAGCCACCTCACCACCCTGCACCGCGACGGCCTGCCGATCGTGCTCATCGACGACCGCGGCCACCACCCCGAATTCCCCTCCGTCGTGACCACCAACCACGAGGGAGGAGCGTCGGCGGCCCGCCACCTGCTCGCCGCCGGACGCTCCAGGCCCGTCGTCCTCACCGGCCCCCAGCACTTCGGCTGCGTACGGGACCGGCTCGGCGGATTCCGCTCGATCCTGCCCGAAGTCCGCGTCGTCGAGGGGGACTTCACCGAACTCGGCGGCCGCCTCGCCATGGAGCGGCTCCTCGCCGAGGGCGTCGGCTTCGACTCGGTCTTCGCGCACAACGACATCAGCGCGGCCGGCGTGCTGCGGGCCCTGCGCGCCGCCGGACGCCGGGTCCCGGACGACATCGCGGTCGTCGGCTTCGACGACATCCCGATGGCCGAACACACCGAACCGCCCCTCACCACCGTGCGCCAGCCCACCCGCCGGATGGGTGAGACGGCGGCCCGGATGCTGCTCTCCCACCTCGGCGGCACGCCCGTACCGGACGGCCCGGCCGTGCTGCCCACCGAACTGGTCGTGCGCCACTCGGCGCCGTGACGGACCCGGCCGCCCGGCCGCGCCCCGCTTCGCCCCCTTCCGCCCGCCGGATCGCCCCGACCCGGCAGCCCTTTCCTGGAGTCGCCATGTCCGTACGCCGTCGCACCACGCTCAGAGCGGTCGCCGCAGCCACCGTCGTGATCGCCCTCGCCGCCGGCTGCTCGAACGCCAACTCGGGTGCCAACAAGGGCGGCGCCTCCGCCGCCGGCGTGCTGACCCTCGGCAAGCCGGACGGACCGCAGACCAACAACAGCAACCCGTTCCTCAACACCTCGGCGGGCGCCACCCTCGGCTACCGGTACATGATCTACGAGCCGCTGGCCATGACGAACATGATCAAGCCCACCGACAAGGCGGACCCCTGGCTCGCCACCGACTGGGAGTGGGAGGGCAACTTCACCAAGGTCACCTTCACCCTGGACGAGCGGGCGAAGTGGGCCGACGGCAAGCCCCTGACGGCGGCCGACGTGGAGTACACGTTCAACCTTCTGAAGAAGCACCCGGCGCTCAACGGCAACGGGATCCCCTTCGACGGGATCGCGGTCGAGGACGGCAAGGTCGTCCTGACCTTCAAGGAGTCCCAGTTCGTCAACCAGAACAAGATCATCCAGACCTTCATCGTGCCCAAGCACATCTGGGAGGAGGTCGAGAACCCGGAGACCTGGCCCAACCGAACGCCCGTCGGCTCCGGCCCGTACAAGCTGAAGACGTTCACCCCGCAGACCACCACCCTGACCGCGACGCCGACCTACTGGAACGGCAGGACCAAGGTCAAGGAGCTGCGCTACACCGCGTACAACGACAACAGCGCCGCCACCACCGCGCTGGCCACCGGCAAGGTCGAGTGGTCCTTCGTCTTCATGCCGAACCACAAGCAGCTCTTCATCGACAAGGACCCCAAGAACCACAAGCTGTGGTTCCCCTCCGGCCTCGGCATCCACGGCCTCTGGTTCAACACCGCCCGCAAGCCGTTCGACAACCCGGCGCTCCGCAAGGCGATGGCGATGGTCGTCGACCGCAAGGCCATCCACATCCAGGCCCAGGCCACGCTCTACCCGGAGATCACCAACCCGACCGGCATCCCGCTCCCCGCCGGTGAGCCCTTCCTGGCCCCCGAGTACCAGAGCGCCAACACCGCGCCCGATGTCGCCGGAGCGAAGAAGCTGCTCGACGAGGCCGGCTTCGAGCTCAGCGGCGGGGTGCTCAAGGATCCGTCCGGCAAGCCGGTGACGCTCACCTTCACCGACCCGGCCGGCTGGAACGACTACATCACCGGGCTCGCGATCATCAAGGACAACATCAAGCAGCTCGGCATCGAGGCCAAGGTCAAGACCCAGACCGCCGAGGCGTGGGGCGTGGACGTCGCCAACGGCAACTTCGACGCCACCCTGCACTGGACCAACAGCGGCGCCACCCCCTACGACATGTACCAGAACATCATGGACGGTGCGATCCTCCAGCCCATCGGCAAGAGCTCCCAGACGGGCAACTTCGGCCGCTTCAAGAACGACGAGGCCACCACCGCCCTGAAGGAGTACGCCAACGCCAAGGACGAGGGGACCCGCACCAAGGCGCTGCACACCCTCCAGAAGATCTTCGTCGAGCAGGCCCCGGTCATCCCGACGGCCGCCGCGCCGATCGGCGCCGAGTACTCCACGAAGAACTGGATCGGCTGGCCCACCGAGGCCAACCCGTACGCCCCGCCGCAGCACACCCAGCCCAGCGCGCTGGAGATCGTGCTGAACCTCACGCCCGCCAAGTAAGTACGGGGAAGAACCGGCCATGACCACCGATCAGTCCGAGACCGTGCGCACCGGCACCGATGTGGTGCTGGAAGCGCGCGGGGTCACCAAGCACTTTCCCCTGCGCCGCACCGCGCGCGACCTGTTCGCCCGCAAGCGCCGCAGCGTCCACGCCGTCGACGACGTCTCGCTCCAGCTCAGGCGCGGCACCGTCACGGCCCTGGTGGGGGAGTCCGGCTCGGGCAAGTCCACCGTCGCCCGCCTGCTCGCCCAGCTCTACCCGCTCACCTCGGGCGAGATACGGCTGGGCGGCACGCCGGTGAAGGCCGGTCGTGGCCGGTCCTTCCGCCGCTACGTACGCCGGGTCCAGCTGATCTTCCAGGACCCGTTCGCCTCGCTGAACCCGGTGCACACCGTGCGCTACCACCTGACCCGCGCCCTGAAGATCCACGACCGGGCGGGCAGCGGGAAGGAGGAGCTGGAACAGGCCCTGGCCGAGCTGCTGAAGCGGGTCCAGCTCACCCCGCCGCAGCAGTTCCTGGACAAGTTCCCGCACGAGCTCTCCGGCGGGCAGCGCCAGCGCGTCGCCATCGCCCGCGCGCTCGGCGCCGACCCGCAGGTCCTCCTCGCCGACGAACCGGTCTCGATGCTCGACGTGTCGATCCGGCTCGGCGTCCTCAACCTGCTGCGGGACCTGAAGGAGCGCCTGCACCTGGCGATCCTCTACATCACCCATGACATCGCCTCCGCCCGCTACTTCGCGGACACCACCCTGGTGATGTACGCGGGGAGGATCGTCGAGGGCGGTGACAGCGAGACCGTCACCCAGCGCCCCGCCCACCCCTACACCCAGCTCCTCATCGCCTCCGCGCCCGACCCCGACCGGATCGTCGCCCAGGAGGAACAGGAGGAGACCGGCACCGGCGAGCCACCCTCCCTCATCGCCCCGCCATCCGGCTGCCGCTTCCACCCCCGCTGCCCGAAGGCCATGGAGCGCTGCCGCACCGAACTCCCGCCGCGCTTCGACCTGGCGGACGGACAGTGGGCGGCCTGCTGGCTGTACGAGGGCACGAACGTGAACGCGGTCACGGCAGCCAAGGAGGCCTCCCGGTGAAGTACCTCCTCCAACGGCTCGCGTTCTACGCCGTCACCGCCTGGGCCGCCATCACCATCAACTTCCTCATCCCGCGCCTGATGCCCGGCGACCCCGTCCAGGCGCTGCTCAGCCGCTACCAGGGGCAGCTCGACACCAAGGCCATCGACTCGCTCAAGGCCCTCTTCGGTCTCGACAAGCAGCAGTCGCTCTGGCAGCAGTACACCGACTACTGGGCCCACCTCCTCGACGGCGACCTCGGCCTCTCCTTCACCTTCTTCCCGACCCCGGTCAGCGAGGTGATCGTCCAGTCCTTGCCGTGGACGCTCGCCCTGGTCGGCGTCACGACCCTGCTCAGCTTCGTCCTCGGCACCGGCATCGGCGTCTACAGCGGCTGGAAGCGCGGCTCGTGGCTGGACGGACTGCTGCCCGTCACCACCTTCATCTCCTCCATCCCCTACTTCTGGCTCGGCCTCATCGCCATCGCCCTGTTCGCCGAGAAGTGGTCGCTCTTCCCGAACTCCGGCGGTTACGACAACAGCCTCGTCCCGGCCTTCGACTGGCCGTTCATCTCCAGCGCGCTCTACCACGCCTTCCTCCCCGGCGTGACGATCGTGCTCTCCGCCGTGGCCGGCTGGATCCTCGGTATGCGGAACATGATGGTCACCGTCTCCTCCGAGGACTACGTGATGGTCGCGCAGGCCAAGGGGCTCTCCGAGCGGCGCGTCATGTTCGGCTACGCGGCCCGCAACGCGGTCCTCCCCAACATCTCCGGCTTCGCCCTCTCCCTGGGCTTCATCGTCGGCGGCACGCTGCTGGTCGAGATGGTCTTCACCTACCCGGGCATCGGCTTCCAGCTGCTGCAGGCCGTCGGCGCCAAGGACTACCCGCTGATGCAGGGCGTCTTCCTGATCATCACGCTCTCCGTCCTGGCCGCGAACCTGCTGGCCGACCTCGTCTACGCCGCCCTCGACCCCCGCACCCGGAAGGAGGCGTAGACCTCGTGTCCATCACCGCCACCGATGTCGCCGTCCTGGACGGCGCGCCCGCACCCGAGGCGCCCACCCGCCGGGCCCGGCTCCGGTTCCTGCGCGGGGGCAAGACCCGTACCGGGCTGCTCATGCTCGCGTTCTTCGTCCTGCTGGCCGTCATCGGCCCGTGGATCGCCCCGTACGACCCCGACGCGATGAGCGACCAGCTCCTGCAACCCCCGTCCGGGGAGCACTGGTTCGGCACCACCCACACCGGGCAGGACGTCTTCTCCCAGATCCTCGTCGGCACCCGCGGGGTCCTGATCGTCGGGTTCGTCGCGGCGGTCATCGCCACCGTGCTCTCCGTCCTCATCGGGGTCACCGCCGGATTCATCGGCGGAGCCATCGACGAGATCCTCTCCGCGCTCGCCAACATCTTCCTGGTGCTGCCCGGCCTCCCGCTGATCATCATCGTCGCGAGCTTCGTCCCGGACACCGGCGACCTGCTCATCGCCTTCGCCATCGCCCTGACCTCCTGGGCCTGGGGATCACGCATCCTGCGCGCCCAGACGCTGTCGCTGCGCCGCCGCGACTACGTGGAGGCCGCCCGCGCCACCGGCGAGTCGACCTGGCGGATCATCCTCTTCGAGATCATGCCGAACCTCACCGCCGTGATCGCCTCCGGCTTCGTCGGCACGGTCATCTTCGCCGTCCTCACCGAGATCACCCTCGCCTTCATCGGGGTCGCGGACATCTCGCACTGGAACTGGGGCACGGTCCTCTTCTGGGCCCAGTCCAACCAGGCCCTCGCCCAGGGAGCGTGGTGGTGGTTCGTCCCGGCCGGCCTCTGCATCGCCCTGCTGGGCACCGCGCTCGCCCTCATCAACTTCGGCATCGACGAGTTCGTCAACCCGCGGCTGCGCACCGCCACCGGCTCCTCCCGGAAGGTGAAGATGCGCGTCGGCTTCACCCCCGTGGCCCGGAAGTCCCCCGGTGAAGCCCACCGCAAGAACAGCAGCAAGGAGCCGCGCACATGAGCGCCGAGCCGGTCCTCACCATCAGTGGACTGAACGTCGACTACGGCACCGACGAGCGGGCCGTGCACGCCCTGCGGGACATCGACCTCACCCTCCACCGGGGCGAAGTCCTCGGCCTGGCAGGGGAGTCGGGGTCCGGGAAGTCGACCCTCGCCTACGCCGTGACCCGGCTGCTCCAGCCGCCCGGGGTGATCACCGGGGGAGACGTCCACTACCACCGGCCGGGCGGCGACCGCCTCGACATCCTCTCCCTCTCCCCGGAGCAGCTGCGCGCCTTCCGCTGGCAGGAGCTGTCCATCGTGTTCCAGGGGGCGATGAACTCCCTCAACCCGGTGCACACCGTCCACAGCCAGCTCACCGATGTGCTGAAGGCCCACCGGCCCGACCTGAAGAAGGCCCGACGCACGGACCGGGCGAAGGAGTTGCTCAGCCTCGTCGGGATCTCCGCCGACCGGCTCGCCGCCTACCCGCACCAGCTCTCCGGCGGGATGCGCCAGCGCGTGATGATCGCGATGGCGCTCGCCCTGGAGCCCGAGATCGTCATCATGGACGAGCCGACGACCGCGCTCGACGTCGTGATGCAGCGCCAGATCCTGCGGCGTCTCGTGCAGTTGAGGGAACAGCTCAACTTCTCGGTCGTGTTCATCACCCACGACATCTCGCTCCTGATCGAATTCTCGGACCGGATCGCGATCATGTACGGGGGCCGCATCGTGGAGGAGGCGGGCGCGGCGGAGATCTACCGCGACCCCCGCCACCCCTACAGCGACGGGCTGCTCCACTCCTTCCCCGCGCTCCACGGCCCCCGCCGCGAGCTGACCGGCATCCCCGGCTCGCCCCCGCACCTGTCCGCGATGCCCACCGGCTGCGCCTTCCACCCGCGCTGCGGCAAGGCGTTCGAGCCGTGCGACGTACGGGTCCCGCTGCTGGCCGCACCGGCCGCGGCGCAAGGGCCCGCCGACGACCGCCGCACGGTCGCCTGCCACCTGCACGTCTGACCAGGCCCACCCGACCAGGCCCACCCGACCGGGCCCCTCCCTACGTACGGAGACCGGATGAACCTCGCCACCACCCCGCAGCGAATCCTCCGTCCCACCGCGGTACGCGGGCTCCCGGCCGGCTTCCGCTGGGGCGTCGCCACCTCCTCCTACCAGATCGAGGGAGCCGCCGCCGAGGACGGCCGCACCCCCTCCATCTGGGACACCTTCTGCCGGGTGCCCGGTGCCGTCGAGGGCGGCGAGAACGGGGATGTGGCCTGCGACCACTACCACCGGATGCCCGAGGACGTGGAGCTGATCGCGGGCCTCGGCGTCGACACGTACCGCTTCTCGCTCGCCTGGCCCCGCATCCAGCCGGGCGGCCGGGGCCCGGCCAACGCGAAGGGGCTCGACTTCTACAAGCGGCTGGTCGACGAGCTCCAGGGGCGGGGAGTCACCCCCTGGATCACCCTCTACCACTGGGACCTGCCGCAGGAGCTGGAGGACGCGGGCGGCTGGCCCGCACGGGACACCGCCCTGCGGTTCGCGGAGTACGCCTCCCTCGCGTACGAGGCCCTCGGCGACCGGGTCGAGCACTGGACCACGCTCAACGAGCCCTGGTGCTCGGCGATGCTCGGTTACGCGTACGGACTCCACGCCCCCGGCCGCAAGGACCTCGGCGCGTCCATGCACGCCGTCCACCACCTGCTCCTGGGCCACGGCCTGGCGGCGGGGGCGATGCGGGAGGCGGCGGGGAGCAACCCCCTGGAGCTGGGCATCACCCTCAACCTGGGCACCGCAACCCCGGAGACCCCGAGCGAGGCCGACCGGGAGGCGTGCCGCCGCGCCGACGGCATGGGCACCCGCCTCTACCTGGACCCGATCGTCCACGGCCGCTACCCCGAGGACGTCGTCGCGGACCTGGCCGCCCAGAACATCGAACTCCCCGTCCAGGAAGGCGACCTGGCCGCCATCTCCACGCCCCTGGATGTCCTCGGCGTCAACTTCTACCGGGGCATGCAGTTCTCCGGTGTCACCGAGGACGGATCGCCGGCCGACGCCGAAGGGCTGCCCGTGGTCCGGGTGGTGGAGCGCGATCTGCCGCGTACGGCCATGGACTGGGAGATCACCCCGACCGAACTCACGGACCTTCTGGTCCGGTTGGAGCGGGACTACGGACTCCCGACCGTCATCACCGAGAACGGCGCCGCCTTCGACGACACGGTGGCCGCCGACGGCTCGGTCCCCGACGCCGACCGCACCGCCTACCTCGCCGACCACATCGACGCCGTCGTCGCCGCCCGCGCCGAAGGGGCCGACGTCCGGGGCTACTTCGCCTGGTCGCTGATGGACAACTTCGAGTGGGCCTACGGCTACGACAAGCGGTTCGGCATCGTCCGCGTCGACTACGACACCCAGACCCGCACGCTCAAGGACAGCGCCAAGTGGTATCGCGACACGATCCGGCTCACCCGGGACGACACCGCCTAGCGCGCCGACCCCTCCGACCCGCCGACACTTCGGAAACCCCGGAAACCCGACCCCCAGAAGAGAGCGCTCCCAATGCCCCGCACCCCGCATCTCCGCCCCCGCAAGGGCAGAAGCAGACCCGCCACGGCCGCCCTGGCCGCCGCCGCGGTCCTGGCCACCCTGCTCGCCGGAGCCGCGCCCAGCCAGGCCGCCGACGACGACCCGGCACCCGTCCTCGTCGACCGCTTCGAGGGTGAGGTGCCGCTCGGCAACAACCCGCCCGCCGACGCCGTCTTCACCTGGGGCGGCGACGCGGACGACCACCCGCAGCTGAAGCTCGCCGAGCGCGCCGACGCCCCCGAGGGCAAGCAGGTCCTCGAAGGCAGCTACGACATCAGCGCGTACGGCGGATTCAGCCACGAGTTCGCCGTGGACACCCCGCCCCGGAACTGGACCGCGCACAAGGGCATCCGCTTCTGGTGGTACGGCCAGAACACCGCGCCCCTGCCGCCCGGTTCGGGCAAGCGGATCCATTTCGAGATCAAGGACGGCGGCGCGAACGGCGGCGCCTCCGAGCTGTGGACCACCTCCTTCACCGACGACTGGGAAGGCTGGCAGCTGGTCGAGATCCCGTTCGCGGACTTCGTCTACCGGGCCGACTACCAGCCCGTCGGCGGCATCGACCAGATCCTCGGCCTGAACGAGATGTGGGGCTACGCCCTCACCCTGCCCGGCGGCGCGCCCGGCACCTTCGCCCTCGACGCCGTCGAGCTGTACGGCAAGGCCGATCCGGCGCTGACCGCGAGCGTGGTCACCGACACGGCCGTCCGCCCGGTGAAGAACGGCAGCAGCGCCGACCTCACGCTCTCCGTCGCCACCACCGGCTCCGTCCCCACCGAGGAGCCTGTCACCGTCACGTACGCCACCAAGGGCGGCACGGCGGTCGCGGACAAGGACTACACCCCGGTCACCGGCAGCCACACCTTCCCCGCGGGCACCGCGTCCGGCACCACGCACAAGGTCACCGTCCGCACGGCGAAGGCGTCCAAGCCCGCCGAGGCGAAGACGATCCCGCTGGAGCTGACCGTCACCGGCGCCAAGGCCCCCAAGGAGAACCCGCAGGTCGTCATCGACGCCCACGGACTCCCGTACCAGAACGCCAAGTTGCCGGTGAAGCAGCGGGTCGCGGACCTGCTCTCCCGCCTCTCGCCCGCCGAGAAGGCCGGCCAGATGACCCAGGCCGAGCGCAACGCGCTGCGCGCCCCCGGTGACATCGCCGCCTACGACCTCGGCTCGCTGCTCTCCGGCGGCGGCTCGGTCCCCACCCCCAACACTGCGGCCGCCTGGGCCAAGATGGTCGACGCCTACCAGCTGCGCGCCCAGGCCACCCGCTTCCAGATCCCGCTGATCTACGGCGTGGACGCGGTGCACGGGCACAACAACGTGGTCGGCGCGACGATCATGCCGCACAACATCGGCATCGGCGCGGGCCGCGACCCGAAGAGCGCCGAGCGGACTGGCGCGATCACCGCGAAGGAAGTGCGCTCCACCGGCGTCCCGTGGGACTTCGCCCCGTGCGTCTGTGTCACGCGCGACGAGCGCTGGGGCCGCTCCTACGAGGCGTTCGGTGAGGACCCGGCCCTGGTCGAGGCCATGGAGACGGTCATCCAGGGCATGCAGGGCGCCCCGTCCGGCAAGGACCTGCACCGCAACGACAAGGTGCTCGGCAGCGCCAAGCACTTCGTCGGTGACGGCGGCACCGAGTACGGCTCCGCCACCACCGGCTCGTACACGATCGACCAGGGCATCACCAAGGTCACCCGCCAGGAGCTGGAGGCGGTGCACCTGTCGCCGTTCGCGGAGTCGGTCGAGCGGGGCGTCGGCACGATCATGCCGTCGTACTCCTCGCTCGACATCCTGGGCGACGACCAGGGCCCGGTGAAGATGCACGCCAACGCCGAGATGATCAACGGCGTCCTCAAGGACCGGATGGGCTTCGAGGGCTTCGTCATCAGCGACTGGCAGGCCATCGACCAGATCCCCGGCGACTACCCGAGCGATGTCCGTACGTCGGTCAACGCCGGACTCGACATGATCATGGTCCCGACGGCGTACCAGGAGTTCACGAAGACGCTGAAGGACGAGGTCGCGGCGGGCCGGATCAGCGAGGCCCGGATCGACGACGCGGTCTCCCGCATCCTCACCCAGAAGTTCCGCCTGGGCCTCTTCGAGAAGCCGTACGCGGACACCACCCACCTGGACAAGGTCGGCTCGGCCGAGCACCGCGCGGTGGCCCGTGAGGCGGTCGCCAAGTCCCAGGTGCTGCTGAAGAACGAGGGATCGGTCCTCCCGCTCAAGCCCAACCAGAAGGTGTACGTCGCCGGGTCCAACGCCGACGACATCGGCAACCAGGCCGGCGGCTGGACGATCAGCTGGCAGGGCTCCTCCGGGAAGACCACCCCGGGCACCACGATCCTGGAGGGCATGAAGAAGGCGGCGGGGACCACCGAGTCCGTCACCTACTCCAAGGACGCCTCCGCCGCCACGGACGGCTACGACGTCGGTGTCGTGGTCGTCGGTGAGACCCCGTACGCCGAAGGCATCGGGGACGTCGGCAACGGCCACGACCTGGTGCTGACGGCCGCCGACAAGGCGGCGGTCGACAAGGTCTGCGCGGCCATGAAGTGCGCGGTCCTCATCGTCTCGGGCCGCCCGCAGCTCATCGGTGACCAGCTCGGGAAGATCAACGCGCTGGTGGCCTCCTGGCTGCCGGGCTCCGAGGGCGACGGCGTCGCCGACGTCCTCTACGGCAAGCGCGCCTTCACCGGACAGCTCCCGGTGACCTGGCCGAAGTCGGAGACACAGCTTCCCATCAACGTGGGAGATGCGACCTACGACCCGCAGTTCCCGTACGGCTGGGGCCTGACCACCCTGAAGAAGCCCCCGGCCGGCGGCGAGCTGACCCTCGCGGCGCTCGCCATCGCCGCCCAGGTCGCCGAGAAGGCGCATCTGGGCAAGACCCCGGCGGGCAAGGCGATCGTGGACCAGGCCCGGCTGCTGGTCCAGCAGAAGATCAACGGGAAGTTCACCCAGGCGGTCTCGAAGCCGTTCGCGGAGGCGGACCATCTGCTGCTCACCGGTGACCTGACCGGAGCGGTGGCCAAGCTGCGTACGGCGTACCGCGCCGCGTAGGGCACTCCGTAGCGGGCTCTCCAGGCGGGCGACGGCGTTCGTCGCCCGCCTGGAGTAGCGTTAAGTATGAGGAAAAGGCTCTTCCCCGCGCTGCTGGCGGGCCTGCTGCTCATCATCGCGGCAGCTGCTCTCGCCCTGACCTCCCCCGCGTCCGCCGCCCCCGCGGCGACCATCACCGACGCCGCCCAGGCCCTGCGCGAAGACCCGGTCTATGTCGACCCGGGCGCCCGCGATCAGCTCTCCGTCGCTGACGAGAAGGCCCTGGAAGCCACCATCGAGAACGCGGACAAGCCGGTCTTCATCGCCGTGCTGCCCGACACCGAGGCCTTCCCCGAGGAAGGCCTCCTCCAGACCCTGCGCAACGACACCGGCATCACCGGCGTCTACGCGATACGCCTCGGAGACGGCTTCGACGCGGGCGCGGACCCGCAGGTCATGCCCGTCCGCGCGGTCGACAACCTCACTGCATCCGTGAAGAACCCCGCCACCGAAACCGACGCGTCGGCCCAGCTCAACGCCTTCGCGGACCGAGCCGTCGAACAGGCCCGGGGCACCGCCCCCGCCTCCTGGTCCGGCGGCGGAGGCGCGGCCGACGACACCGGCGCCCCGGTCTCCGGCCTGATCACGCTCGGCGCCCTGGTGGCGGCGGGCGGCGCGGGCGCCTTCGCGCTCTCCCGCCGCAACAAGCGCCGCAAGGCGGAGGAGGAGCGCGCCGCCCTCGACAAGCTCCGGGTCGTCGTGGACGAGGACATCACCGCCTACGGCGAAACGCTGGAACGCCTGGACTTCCACCCCGCCGAACCGGGCGCCGACGACACCATGCGCGGCGACTACGAACGGGCCCTGGACTCCTACGAGAGCGCCAAGACCAGGATGGAGAAGGCCGGGCACCCCTCGGACGTCCGCGGAGTCACCCAGTCCCTGGAGGACGGCCGCTACTCCCTCGCGGTCCTGGAGGCCCGCCGCACCGGCAAGGCGATACCGGCCCGCCGCCCGCCCTGCTTCTTCGACCCGCGCCACGGCCCCTCGGTCGCCGACGTGCTCTGGACCCCCTCCGGCGGCGCGTCCCGCGAGGTCCCGGTCTGCGGCGCGGACGAGGCCCGGCTCAGCCGGGGCGAGGACCCCATGAGCCGTACGGTCGACGTCGGCGACGGCAACCGCCGCCCGTACTGGGAGGCGGGCCCGGCCTACGGCCCCTGGGCCGGCGGCTACTTCGGCGGCGGCCTGCTCCCCGGCCTCCTGGTCGGCACCATGCTCGGCTCGATGCTCGCCACCCCGGCGTACGCCTCCGAGTACGGCGGCGGTGACTTCGGCGGCGGCGCGGGCGGCGAATGGGGCGGCGGCGACTTCTCCGGCTCCGACTTCGACTCCTCCGGCTTCGGCGGGGGAGACGGCGGAGGCTTCGGCGGCGGTGACTTCGGCGGCGGCTTCTAGCGGGCCGCTATCGCAGCGACCACCAGACGAGCGCCCCACCGAGCACGATCAGCAGACACAGCACCACGTTGGTCCGCTTGTAGTCGACGAGAACGGCGGCGAACTCGCGGAGCGTGGCGTTGGGCCAGAAGTACGCGGCCGTGGGCGAGCCCACCACCTGCCCCCGGATCCGCACCCGGCGGGCGGTGAGGGCGGCCCGGAAGGCGTGGTAGTTGTTCGTGACGACGACGCACCGGTAGTCGGGCTTCGCCTTCTCCATGATCGCCTTGCTGAACCGAAGGTTCTCCTCCGTCGTCGTCGACCGGTCCTCCCGCTCGATGAGATGGGCCGGAAACCCCTCGGCCACCAGGTGGTCGGCCATGGCGTGCGACTCCGGCAGATCCTCGTCGGGCCCCTGACCGCCCGAGGTGATGAGCACCGGAGAGCCCCCGCGCCTGGCCAGCCGCGCGTGCACGGCCTGCCCCCGCTTCAGCCGGCTCGCCAGCAGCGGCGGCACGGTGGAGCCGCCGATGAGCCCCGAGCCGAGCACCACCACGAAGTCGGCCTTGCGGCGGACCCGCAGCCGCCCGTAGAGGAACGCGTAACAGACGAAGCACAGGAACAGGAACGAGAAGTAGAGCGCCAGCCCACCGGCGGCCGCCGCGACCCCGGTCAGCACCGGGGTACGCACCACCACGGCGGCCACCAGCAGCGCGACGACCCCGACGATGGCGAGGGCGGCGGCCAGCGAGAGCAGGTTGGACGGGTTCCTGCCCTCCTTGCGCAGCATCCGTACGCCGTTGACGAACAGGAAGTACGTCAGCAGAAGGACGGCCACCGCCCCCACCACCAGCAACGACCAGGCCGCGACCACCCCCGAGGCGGACTCGGACCGGATGAGCTCGTACAGCCAGGCGGCCAGGGCGCAGAGCACGGCAAGCCCGAGGACGACGGCGTTGCTGAACTTCCTGCGGTCGTGGAGCACGCTCACGCAGAAGACGAGGAGGAGGAGCGCCGCGGGGGCGTAGACCAGCATGCGCACAGGGTAGGCGGCGGGGTCCGGGCGGCGGACGGGGAGGTGGGCCCAGGACGGCGCCCCGGAAATTCAGGGCGTGCCCTTTCAGGGCGCTGAGCCGTTGAACCCGGCATGAAGAAGCGAAGCGTTCTCGCCGTCGTCACTCTCGCCACCGGAGCGGTCATCGCCGCGATCTCCCCGCCCCCCGGCGGCGGGGACACGGCCCACGCGGCCGAACCGCCCATCAGCCTGGGCGCGCTGGACAACGTCAGCGAACTCGGCACCCTGGTCGACGGCGCGGCGGAGACGACCTCCTCCACCGCGGGCACGGTGACCACCACCCTCTCCGACGCCCGGTTCAGCTGAACCGACCGGCGGTAGGAGGCGGCCCACCGGGAACATCCGGTGGGCCGCCTCTCGCATGTCCGGCCGCGAGCGGGATCACTGAGCGGGCAGCCCGTACCCTCCGCGACCCCCGTAGACGGCGTCGTACACCGGGCGTTCCCTGGTCCCGTCCGACAGCACGTTCCGTACGGTCCCGTCCACGACGAACGTCGTCGAACCGCCGCCGTCCAGGTTGAGGGCGTCGATTGCCCCGAGATCCTGCATGACGGCGGCCAGGCCGGCCATGCCCAGCCCGTCGCGCAGCGGCGCGGCCCGGGTCCCCGCCGTGACCGTCACCAGGAGCGTGCGGCCCCGGCCGTCGGTGCCGATGGCGGTGCGCGGGTCGGTGATCGCGTTGGCGCCCGGCTCGACCTGGGGCTTTCCGTTGCGCAGCAGGAGGTACGTACCGTTGACGACGTCGATGGACGGGTACGCCGGGTCGAGAGGCAGCTCCTCGTCGAACCGCACGTCCTTCGCCCGCTGCGTGTACGTGAGCGTGGTGCCGAGCGGGGCGTGCTCGCGGAGCCAGCGCTCCCCGCCGCCGGTCGCGTCCACCCGGCCGAGCCGCGGATCGACGGCGCCGGGCACCTGGTTGCCGATCCCCTGGAAGACCTTGCCGCCGGGCGGGATCGCCATGCCGCCGAGGACGGAGTCGACCGCGACGACGACGCCCCGGGCGTCGACGGCGACTTCGACGCCCGCCGCGTTGTCCGCCGTCACCCAGGTCGAGTGGGCGCCGGCCGGGGTGGTGTCGCCGTACGCCGAGGTGAAGACGGCGATCTCGCTGTCGTCCTCGTAGTAGTAGCGGTTGTGCTCGATGTCCCGCCCGAACTCGTCGAGATAGGTGCGTTTCCCGGCCGCGTCGAGAACCGGCTTCCCCGCCGCGTCCGTCCGGTGCGGGATCACCAGGTCGTCCGCCCCCTGCCGGCAGGCGCCGAGCCGCCCCGCGTACCGGTTGACCCCGTCGACCTCCCGCCCGGCACCGTCCGACGACGTCAGGGAGAGCTCGGTGGCGACCTGGGTGATGTGGGCGCGCCCGTGCTGGAGCTCCACGGACTCCCCGGCCGTGGTGCGCGTGACCCAGTCCGCCACCGCGAGTTCATGGGGCGTGAGGGTGTCGAGGAGGGAGACGACGGAGTTGTCGGCCGGTCCCGAGGCGGCGGACACCACCGGGGGCAGGGCCTGGGTGAGGGAGGCCGCCCCGAGCAGGGCCACGGCCGCGGTGGCGAAGCGGAGCTGGGTGGGGCGCGGAGCCCTGTACGTCGTCTCCACGGTCAGCACGCCCCGTCGTGGGCGGCCAGTTTGTGGGAACTGAAGGTCGCCCGGTACGGCGGCGGCACGGTCGTCTCGTCGCCGGGCCGGACGACGAACGCCCGGAACCGCTCGGAGCCGGCGCCCTGCCACAGGCCCGTGTAGCCGGGGTCCTTGTAGAAGCACGCGACCCTGTCGGTGCGGTTGGAGACGGAGGCGGCCCTGTTCCCCCAGGAGGACGTCGTGTCGTAGTCCCGGTTGCCCCTGACCCCGTTGCCGAGATCGTCGTTCTGGACGGTCACGCCGGCTGGCCCCCGGCCGCTCGGCCCCGCGAAGAGGCAGATCTTCCCGGCCGTGCAGCGCTCGAACCCGGTCCAGCAACCCGACTTGGACTTCGCGAACTTGTGAGCGGCGGGCGTGACCTTCCGGACCTCCTGGGAGTCCGTCGGCAAGTTGCCGCCGAGATGCCCCGGCGCGACCGCCTGGAGCCCGCCGCCGTGGTCGGGCTCGTCGTGCAGACAGGCCCAGTACGCCGTCCGGTTATGGAACGAGACGACGTCCTTGCCGCGCAGGGCCGGGTCCTCGGCGTAGTCCAGCCGCTTCTCCGCCACGCCGAACGGCAGCAGCGTGCCGCCCCCGTCCCTCTCCGTGTACAGGCAGAGGCTCCCCGCACCGCAGCCCGTCGTACCCGGCGGCCCGCGCCGGACCCGCCTGGATCCACACCAGGGCGGTGGCGAGGAGCGAGAGAGAGGGCAGGGGCGGCGAAGGGTATGCGGGAGAGGGGCCTTTTCAAGATCTTCACGAGTGGGGACTGTAGCGGGCCCCTCGGACATCACTGTCCTCCGGGACGTCACCGTCCTCCCGGCCCCACTGCTCCGCCGCACGCTCCGGGGCGGGTCACGAGCCGGGGCGGGGCGAGCCGATCCCGTACGAGCGGATGAGACGGGCCAGTTGTCGGCCCGCCGCCAGCAGGGGTTCCTCGCTCCGGTTGACCTGGGCGGTGACTTCGGCGCCCTCCACGGCGCTGATGACGGTGGTCGCCAGCTCCCGGGCGTCCTCCGCCGGGAACCCGCAGCCCACCAACTTGTCGAGGACGAGCCGCTCCCAGCTGTTCAGCGCGTCGGCGCACGCCTGCTGGATGTCCGAGTCGGCGCCGAGCGTCTCCAGTGCCGCCGCCGTGACCGGGCAGCCGTCGACCCAGCCCGATTCCCTGAGCCCGGCGGCGAGTTGGCGGGTGCAGGAGAGCACGGCCTCCGCCGGATCGGCCTCGCCGTCCAGAGCCCCCTTCAGGAGCGCCGCGAACTCCTGGTCGCTGTACCGGATCGCGGCGACGGCGACGGCTTCCTTGCCGCCAGGGAAGAAATGGTAGATCGAGCCGAGCGTGGACTGCGACTCCGTGGCGATCTGCTTGATGCCGGTGCCGACATACCCCTGCCGCTGGAGAAGACGCGCGGCCGCCACGACGATCCGCTCCCGGGTGCTGGTCTCGGTCTGCATGCCGTCACTGTAGCGGGCACTAAGTAGAGCGTTCGTTCCAGAGCTGTGTTAGCTTCACGGCACGCTCTAAATAGAGCGTTCGTTTTAGTAGTGGAGGAATGTCATGAGCAGCGCGCAGCAGCAACAGCAGTCGGTCACCGTCATCGGCCTCGGCCCCATGGGCCGGGCGATGGCCGCGGCCTTACTCGACCGGCAGTACGCGGTCACCGTCTGGAACCGCACCCCCTCCCGCGCGGGCGACCTGGTGGCCCGGGGCGCGCTCCTCGCACCGAGCCCCGCCGAGGCCGTCGCCGCGAACAAGGCGGTCGTCATCAGCCTCACGGATTATGCGGCGGTGTACGACGTACTGGCGGCCGCCGCCCCCGCCCTTCAGGACCGGGCCCTGCTCAACCTCACCTCCGCCACGCCCGAGGAGGCCCGCGCCGGAGCCCGCTGGGCGGCCGGGCACGGGGCCGTACAGCTCACCGGTGGCGTCAACTCCCCGCCCTCCGGCATCGGGAAGCCCGAGTCCTCCACCTTCTACAGCGGGCCGCGCGAGGTGTTCGACCGGCACAGGCCGCTGCTCGAAGCGCTGACGGGCCGGGCCGACCACCGGGGCGAGGACCCGGGCCACGCCGCGCTGCTCTACCAGATCGGCGTGGGCATGTTCTGGACCTCCATGCTGAGCTACTGGCAGGCCATCGCCCTGGCCCGCGCGAACGGCCTGACGGCGGCCGACATCCTGCCGCACGCCGACGACACGGCGAACTCCCTCACCCAGTTCTTCGCCTTCTACACGGACCGCATCGACGCCGGCGAGCACACCGGCGATGTCGACCGTCTCGCCATGGGAATGGCGAGCGTCGAACACGTCCTGCGGACCAACGCCGACGCGGGCGTCGACACGGCCCTCCCGGCGGCCGTCGTCGACCTGTTCCGACGGGGAATGGAGACGGGTCACGCCACGGACAGCTTCTCGGCCCTGGTGGAGGTGATGGGCAAGCCGACCGATCCGGGCACGGACGGTCGGGTCGGGCAGGCTGGTCCCTTCCTACGGTGAACGGGAAAGGAAGGCGGGGCAGGGTTGCTGGAACGACTGAACGAGGCAATGGAGTACATCGAGTCCCATCTCGGTGAGCGCATCGAGGCCGCGGAGCTGGCGCGCATCGTGATGACCTCGGAGTACCACTTCCGCCGGATGTTCTCCGCGCTGGCGGGCGTTCCGCTCGCGGAGTACATCCGCCGACGCCGTATGACGCTCGCGAGCGCCGAGGTGCTCGGCGACCCGGACCGGACGCTGCTGGACGTGGCGGTGAGGTACGGCTACGACACGGGGGAGGGCTTCGCCCGCGCGTTCCGGTCGGTGCACGGCATCGGACCCGGCGAGGCGAGACGTACCGGCGCGGTTCTGCGGTCCCAGCAACGCCTGACCTTCCGGCTCGTCGTCGAAGGGAGCAGTGCCATGCGCTACAGGCTGGTGGAGAAGGAGGAGTTCCGTGTGGTGGGGAGGAAAGCACGCGTACCGCTGATCCACGAGGGACCGAATCAGGCCATCGCGGAGTTCATCCGGTCCATCGGACGGGAGGAGCTGGACCGCATCGCGGCCCTCTCGGACCAGGAGCCGGCCGGGCTGCTGGGGGTGAGCGACCAGCTCGATCCCAGCCGCGCGGAGGGCACCGAACTGGACTACTACCACGGGGTGGTGACGGGCCCCCAGGAGTCTCCGGAGGGCTTGGACTCCCTCCGCGTACCGGCCGGTTCCTGGGCGGTGTTCGAGAGTGAGGGCCCGTTCCCGCAGGCCCTCCAGTACCTCTGGCGGGACGTGTTCACGCAGTGGTTCCCCTCGAACCCGTACGCCTCCCGGCCCGGCCCGGAGATCCTGCGGGTGCGGCTGTACGAGGAGGGGAAGCGGGCGGAGGCGGAGCTCTGGATCCCGGTGGAGCGGTCGGATCGGGGGCCGATCGCGTAGGCGGAAAAACGCCGGTTCACGGCCAGGGGGCATATGTGCTCCCTTGATGGTCCAGACCTATTATGCGGGGGCTCGTCGCTCGCTAGCTTTCTCTCGGCGGCGCGCGCCGATCGGTTCGGCTCTACCCATTCACTGATGCACAGTCATGTGTGTTGACTGAAAACGGAGTTACCGACAGACGTACACGTATCACCACGCTCGCGGTCACGGCAGTCGCGGCTGCCGCGATGGTCCTCGGCACGGCCTCGACCGCCTCCGCCGTGGGCTCGGGCTACACGCTCCGCGGCCACTACGCATCACAGGCGGACTGTCAGACCGCCGGCGCGGCCGGCGCCGCCGCCCACATCTGGAGCCCGCTCTACATCTGCAACCCGTACGCGGCCGAGCCCGGCGTGTACGAGCTGTGGGTGCGCTACTGGACCGTCCCGCGCCCACGAGAACCGCCCCGCTTCCGGCCGAGATGCCGGGGGCGGGGCGGATGCGTGGCTACCGGGGTGCCTGGGGCTCAGAGGGCGGTGCTGCTGTGCACGAAGGCGTTCCAGGTGGCGGGCTCGAAGCTGCGGACGGGACCGTCGGTCACCTTGGAGTCGCGGATGTGGACGGCGGCGGGGTGTGCGGCTACCTCTACGCAGTTGCCGCCCTGGTCGCTGCTGTAGCTGGACTTGAACCACTGGAGGGCGGGTTGGCCGGAGACGGGGAGGACTGCGCGGTTCATGTCTCTCCAAGCAGAGCTGCGAGCAGTGCGTCCAGAAGCCGGGCGCTTTCCTCGGCGGTCAGCGCCTGCGACCGCAGCATCCCGTATTTCTGCATGAGAGCGCTGACGTCGGCCGGATCGTCGTACAGCTCCGCTCCGAGATGCATCTCGACGTACGCGAGCTGATCGTGATCCGGGGTCGCCAGCAGGACCAGCGGCCCCGCAAGCCCTGCGTGCTTCGACGTCTTCCGGGGCATGATCTGGATGCTGACGAACGGCAGGTCCATGCAGCGTCGCAGGTGGAGAAGTTGCGCGAGCATGACCTCGGGATCACCCAACTCGGCGTACAGGATGCTCTCCTCCAGAATGAAGTGGAGGATGGGGCGAGGCTTGCGCTCCAGGATCTTCTGCCGATCGAGTCGGGTCGCCACCCGCTTCTCGATCTCTTCCTCTTCGAGCGGTGGGTAGTGGCTGGAGAACACCAGCCGTGCGTATGCCTCGGTCTGCAACGGCCCCGGAATGAGCTGAGACTCGTACGAGAACAGACTCACCGCGCCCTGCTCGTACTGCACGAAGTCCTTGACCAGGGCCTGATCCGCTCCTTCTTCGGGATCTTTGCCACCGCGACCTGCAACGCGCCCTTGGTGTCCAGGAGTTCGTCGATCTTGACGGTCAGGTCCAGCTGGAGTGCCCTTCGGCCTTGCTCGATGGAGGCGATGGTGTCCTCGCCGCCCCTCAACTGTTCGGCCAGGGCGGCCTGGGTCAGCCCGGCGACCTTACGGAAGTGGCGCAACTGCGCTCCGACCAACTGCCGCGAAGCAACCCGCCTGATGCCGCTCTGCTTTCCCGGTTGCATGACCTGACTCATCCCCCGTTCGACCCCGCTGTCTACCCGTCAGAACCCGTACAGAAGCTTTGTACGTCTCTCCGCTCTGCTTCAGCGCAGTTACTCCGTGTGAGCGTGGAACCATGAGCGAGACAACCCAACTCCCGTACTTCCGCACCGCCTTCTACTGACGTGACCGCAGCTCGGTCCCGGTCGTACGCAGGCTCACCCGCAAGGCTCTGATCGACTGGGAGTGCGAGGACCGGGCGTATGACGTACTGCTCTGCGTAACCGAACTGGCGACCAACGCCCTCCGCCATGGCGTCCCGCCGGGCCGCGGGTTCCGGGTCCAGATCTTCCTGGAGCGGATGGAGAGGGCCCTCCGGATCGAGCTGCACGACAGCGGCGACGGCGAGGTCCGGGCGGCGGACGGCTGGCCGGATGTGGAGGACGAGGGTGGCCGGGGACTGCTTCTGGTCTCGGCGCTGGCGGACAAGTGGGGGGTGGCGGAGCGGAACCCCGGCAAGATCGTGCGGTGCGAGTTCAACCTCGGGTGATCCTTGCTGTTCCGGCAAACACATTTGTCGTTCCGGCTGGCCTGCGCGCATCATCTCCACCAACTGGAGGTGGTCCGTATGACCGACATGAAGCAGCAGCGGTACGACGTGGTGATCGTGGGTGGCGGGGCGGCCGGCCTGAGCGGGGCGCTGACCCTGGCGCGGGCCCGGCGCTCGGTGCTGGTGATCGATGCGGGGGAGCCCCGTAACGCTCCCGCGTCCCATGTGCACAACTACCTGGGCCGCGAGTCGACCCCGCCGGGCGAGCTGCTGGCGATCGGCCGGGGCGAGGTGGCCGGGTACGGCGGGGAGATCGTCGAGGGCCGGGTGGCCTCGGCCGAGCGGCTGCCGGGGGAGGGGGCGCGGGGCTTCCGGGTGGTGACGGAGGACGGCTCCACGGTGGAGGCGCGCAGGCTCCTGGTGACGACGGGGCTCGTGGACGAGCTGCCGCCCGTACCGGGTCTTGCGGAGCGCTGGGGCCGTGAGGTGCTGCACTGCCCGTACTGCCACGGGCGCGAGGTGGCGGACCGCCCGGTCGGGGTGCTGTCCGTCGGCCCCCTCGCCGTACATCAGGCCCTGATGTGGCGGCAGTGGACCGACGACGTCACCCTTTTCCGCCACACGGGCCCGGAGCCGACGGACGAGGAGTACGAGCAGCTCGCCGCGCGGGGCGTGGCGGTGGTGGACGGCGAGGTGACGGGCCTGGAGGTCACGGACGACCGCTTCACCGGCGTACGCCTGGCGGGCGGCCGGGTGGTCCCGCGCGAGGCCCTGGTGATCCAGGCCCGCTTCACCGCGCGTTCGGCGGTACTCGAATCGCTGGGCCTGGTCCCGGTCGCGCAGGAGATGGGCGGCGAGGTGATCGGTACGTACATCCCCACCGACCCGTTCGGTGCGACGGAGGTGCCCGGCGTCTGGGCGGCGGGCAACGTCACCCGCCTCACCGAACAGGTCATCGGCGCCGCCGCGGCCGGGCTCATGGCGGCGAGCGCGATCAACGGCGACCTGATCGGTGAGGACACCCGTGACGCGGTGGAGGCACGACGACGCGGCTGAGCGGGCACTGTCACGAGAACAGCGGTGCGGTTGCGGGAGCGGCGGGTGCTGGTCCTGGAACAGGGCCGACAGAAGGTCCCGTATCCACCCGAAGAACGAATGCACCAGCACCGCCAGCAGTACCAGGATTCCCAGGATCACCACGGTGACCCAGGAGCAACTGCCCCCGGGCCCCGCATCGGGTTCGTCCCGCCCGCCCAGCTCCGCATCGAACAGATCCACGGCTGCCCCGCCCCGCCCCATCGCGCTTCGCTCATCACCGGAGCCCCCGGCTCCGTGGGGTGAACTCTCGCACGGGCGGGGGCCGGTGGTGGATTGGGTGTGGTACTCAGGACGGTGGTGGAAGGTACTCAAGCATGACCGGGGCGAACCGTGCGTCGTCCGCCTCCGGTCAGGAGTTCTCCGGTGGACGCACCGTCCCTGCAGGGCGATCTGCGGATTCGAGAATGGCTGACTCCTATCCGGAGGTCCATGAAAAGGGTGTGCCGGGGAATCTTCGGCCTGTCAGAATCCGGCGCATGTCAGTCCGATACCCGCGCCCCCTGCGTCCCGCTGACCGCGTCGGCGTCACATCTCCGTCGAGTGGCGTCCCGAAAGAGCTTCAGGGGCGCCTCGACGTGGCGATCCGCGAGGTGGAGGCCCGGGGGTACGAGGTGGTGGTCGGGCACTGCATGAGCGGTGACGGTCATGTCAGTGCCCCGGCGGCCGACCGCGCCGCCGAGCTGACTGAGATGCTGACGGACCCCGGCATCAGGGCCGTGGTGCCGCCCTGGGGCGGGGAGACGGCGATCGACCTGCTGCCTCTGCTGGACTGGGACCGCCTGCGTGAGGCCGAGCCGACCTGGCTGGTCGGGTTCTCCGACCTGTCGACTGTCATGGCGCCGTTCACCCTCCTCACGGGAACGGCCACCGTGCACGGCAACAACCTCATGGACACGCCCTACCGGGTGCCCGAGGGGCTCTCGTCGTGGCTCGACATCGTCTCCGCACCTGTGGGGCACCGCTTCACGCAGATACCTCCCGGCCACTACCGGGCCACGGGCTGGGACGACTACCGCGCCCGACCCGACGTACGCGCGTACACCCTCGACACACCCGGCGGGTGGACCCGGCTGGACGGCGAGGGGGATGTGGAGGCCGAGGGGCGCCTGATCGGGGGCTGTATCGAGATGCTCTGCAACCTCGCGGGAACGGCCTGTCTCGACCTCTCCGCGTTCGCGCGGGCCGAGTCCCCGCAGGGGCTCCTCGTCTACGTCGAAGCGGGTGGCGACGACGCCTTCGCCATCTGCAGGAACCTGCACGGGATGCGGCTGGCCGGCTTCTTCGACACGGCGAACGCGATCCTTGTCGGCCGAACCTCGGCACCCGGCACCGATTCGCTCACCCAGCACGAAGCGGTGCTCGACGCGCTCGGCTCCCTGAACGTGCCCATCATCGCCGATGTGGAGTGCGGGCACGTTCCGCCCTACCTGCCGATCGTCAATGGGGCGCGCGGCCGGGTCGTCCACACCTCCACCCGCAGCGAGCTGACCCAGACGCTGGGCTGACGCCGTGGGCCGGCTTCCGTGCCCCGGGTCGCTCAGGTGCGCGGCTCGCGCCACATCCCCCACAGCGTCGGCCCGCCGTCGCCCGGGAGCCGGAACTCCTCGCGCAGGGTGAAGCCGAAGTGTTCGTAGACGGGGAGGCTGGAGGCCTTGGAGGATTCCAGGTAGACGGGCTGCCCGGCCGTGTCGGCCTTCGCCAGGCCCGAGCGGAGCAGGCGGGCCCCGTGGCCCTGGCCTTGGGCGGCGGGGTCGGCGCCGATCAACGCCAGGGACCAGTGCGGTTCCTGGGGCGTGTGGCCGGCGGCCGTCGTGACGGCATCCCGGAAGAGGCCGGCCCGGTCGCCGAGGATCCGGCGCAGTTGCTCGATGGTCTCCGCGTCGGGAACGGCCTTGGCCTGTGCCTCCGGCGCCACCCAGAACGCGGCCGCGGCCCCGGTGCGCTCGCACACGCCGTGGTGGACGTGCTGCCGGGTGAAGAGCGTGGTGAAGTAGCGGACCAGCGCCGCCTCGCGGGATGCGGCATCAGGGAAGAACCAGCGCGTCATCGGGTCGTCGTCGAAGGCGAGGGCCAGGATCCGGCTGATGTCCGGAGCGTCGTCGGCCGTGGCCGTGCGCGGCGTGTTCGATATCGGCATAAAGGCCATTCTGCGCACGATGATCTTGAGCAGTGGGGGAGGGGTGTCGGTTCAGGGCCCGGTGGTGGACGGCGGCTTTGCGCCGCATCACGATCCATTTCCAGCAAGTGGCCTACAAGGCAGGGGAGTTGAGGGGAATCTTTCAACGCCTCAACTCACCTATCCGAAGGGTTACCCCTCATGGCCGGCGTGCTCCGTAAGCTCCTCGTACCTGCCCTGCTCGCACTGACGCCCTTAGCCCTGCCATCGCCCGTGGCGGCAGCCACCGCCGCTCCTGCCGAAGTGGGGCCGACTGCCGGTGTCATGTGTCTGAACAGCAACTATCCGACCACCCGCATCGTCAATGTGGTGTCGTGCAGCTCCGGGGCCGGGCAGCGATGGACCATCAGCGGCGAGGCGATCTTCCAGTCCGCGCACCCCAGCATGTGTCTGACCAGCGACTACCCGAGAAGCCGGATCGTCAACGTCGAGTCGTGCAACTCCAGCACCCGCCAGCGCTGGACCGTCAGCGGGGAGGCGATCTTCCAGTCGGCGCACCCCAGCATGTGCCTGTCCAGCGACTACCCGAGAAGCCGGATCGTCAACGTCGAGTCGTGCAACCCCTCCGGGATCAGGCAGCACTGGACCGTCCTGGGGGAGCAGATCAGCATGACCCTGGTGTGACCTGCTGATCCGTCATCAGGACGCGCCGGGGCTCTCCGGCTTCGGTGTCTTTCGCGCAACGGCGTCCGCGCGCAGGGCGATCGCTGCCCAGATGCCCGCCAGGACCAGCGCACCCGCCACCATGGCGGCGAGCTCCGGCGTCTCCGGGCGCCAGCCCAGGGAGAGGCGCGTGCCTATAAGGAGGAGGATGACGGCGATCGTGCCGGGGGAGGGGACCGGCACCTTGGCGGCTGCTGCCCGCAGAACGGCCGTCGCCGCCAGGCCGGTGACGGCCCAGGCGCCCAGGTAGGTCCAGGGCGACCCCGGGGCGGCGGCGAGCAGCCCGTAGTCGTCGGGGCCGAGGCGGAACAGCGAGCCGGCCCAGCCCAGGCCCACCCCCAAGGCGGTGACGCCCACCACCCACAGGGCATGGCGCCACAACGGGCCGGGTCGCACGGTCACTTCGTCGTCATCGGGGGCGCCCGAATCGGACGGGTCCAGGAAATCCATCACGCCCCTGGAGACGCGCGAAGGGGGGCGGGCGTTGCGTCGGGCGGTCGATCACTTGATCGGATCAGGTCGGGCCGCCCGTACCCCCTGCGCCCCCCGGGGCTCAGCCCGAGAAGCGGCCCCGGGCCTCCTCGATGTGGCCGAGGTGCTGCTGGGTCCAGTCGCACATGAGGTGGACCGTCCCCCGCAGACCCTGGCCGGGCTCGGTGAGGGTGTACTCGACCCTCGGCGGCACGGTGGGGTACACGGTCCGCTCGACCAGGCCGTTGCGCTCCAGCATGCGGAGGTTCTGGGTGAGCATCTTGTGGCTGATGCCGTCGATCTCCTTGAGCACCTCGCTGAAGCGCAGGGTGCGGTCACCGAGGGCCTCGATGATCAGGAGCGCCCACTTGTTGGCGACGTCCGAGAAGATCTCGCGCGCCAGCGAGTCCGCGCGCCGCAGGTCCGCCTCGTCGGGCGAGCCGCTGAACTGCTTGGTCACCATGAGGTTCCTCCGTCACCGAAAAGTGCGTTCTTCCACGTCAGCGCTCACTCTCCTACGGTTCCTGGGTAACCACAAGAGACCGGAACATCCCGGTCCGGTGGCAGCGGGGGCCCGTGCGGGCTCCCCTCCACAACGCTCTACGAGGAGGCGCGGAACATGGCCATCACTCTGTTGGACCCCGAGGGACTGCCGAAGGTCGGGGTCTACCGGCAGGTCTCCGTCGCGACGGGTTCGAAGCTCGTCTTCATCGCCGGGCAGGTCGCCTGGGACGCCGACGGCACCACGGTCGGTGCGGGCGACCTCGCCGCCCAGGTCGAGCAGTGCTACCTCAACATCGGAACGGCTCTGGCCGGCGCCGGAGGCTCCTTCGACGACGTGGCGAAGCTGACGGTGTACGTCGTCGACTGGACGCCCGACAAGATGCAGCAGTTCCTGGAGGGCGCCGCCCGGGCGGCGGCGAAGCTGGGCGTCACCCCGGTCCCGCCGGGCACGCTGGTGGGTGTCGCGGCCCTGGACGTACCGGAGCACCTGGTGGAGATCGAGGCGACGGCGGTCCTGGACTGAACGACCGGAGGGCCGGGGCGGGCCGGTGGGCCGGAGCGGAGTCCGGGGGCCTCGCCATCCCCAGCCCGTCTCCGCCCTCTTCTCAGCCCCGTCCCCGTCCCCGTACGGCGTAGCGCATACCGGCGAATGACGGATCCCTGGGGTGACGGCCGGGATCCGGTCCATGTGTGAGCTTCCTTTACGGGGATACGCGGAGAGTGCCGGGCGCCACAGGGGTGCCGGTACCTCGGCAACGCAAAGGGAGAATTTCGTGAGCATCATCGCCTGGATCCTCATCGGCCTGTTCGCGGGGCTCATCGCCAAGGCGCTGACTCCGGGCAAGGACCCGGGGGGCTGCCTCCTCACGATGGTGATCGGGATCGTGGGCGGGCTGCTCGGTGGCTGGCTGGGCAAGGTGATCTTCGGCGTCGACTCGATCGACGGATTCTTCAGCCTGTCGACGTGGATCGCGGCCATCGTCGGTTCGGTGATCGTCCTGCTCGTCTACCGCCTGGTCACGGGGCAGCGCTCCCGCTGACGCGGTCCGGGGGCCCGGCGGGGCCGACTCCTCGACGGGTCGATTCATCCATGTTTGCCTACATTGGCAGAGGGTCAGTAGGGCAGCCGTAGCAGGAGACATCGCCGACACGTCTGCGGAAGACAAACAAGAGGAAACGACGACATGACCGACACCTCGCGCAAGCCGACCACCTCCGACTCCGGCGCCCCGGTGGAGAGCGACGAGCATTCGCTCACCGTCGGCCCGGGCGGGCCGATCCTGCTCCAGGACTCGTACCTGATCGAGCAGATGGCCCAGTTCAACCGCGAACGCATCCCCGAGCGCCAGCCGCACGCCAAGGGCAGCGGGGCCTTCGGGAAGTTCGAGGTGACCGCGGACGTCTCCGCGTACACGAAGGCCGCGCTCTTCCAGCCCGGCACGACGACCGAGCTGGTCGCGCGGTTCTCCACCGTGGCGGGGGAGCGGGGCAGCCCGGACACCTGGCGGGACCCGCGCGGCTTCGCGGTGAAGTTCTACACCAGCGAAGGCAACTACGACATGGTGGGCAACAACACCCCCGTGTTCTTCGTGAAGGACCCGATGAAGTTCCAGCACTTCATCCGGTCCCAGAAACGCCGGGCGGACAACAACCTCCGCGACCACGACATGCAGTGGGACTTCTGGACGCTCTCGCCGGAGTCGGCCCACCAGGTCACCTGGCTGATGGGCGACCGGGGGATCCCGCGCAGCTGGCGCCACATGAACGGCTACACCTCGCACACGTACATGTGGATCAACGCGCAGGGTGAGCGGTTCTGGGTGAAGTACCACTTCAAGACCGACCAGGGCGTCGAGACGTTCACGCAGGACGAGGGCGACCAGATGGCCTCCGCGGACACGGATTACCACACGCGTGATCTGTTCGAGCACATCCGCGACGGGGAGTACCCGAGCTGGACGCTGAAGGTCCAGATCATGCCGTTCGAGGACGCCAAGGACTACCGGTTCAACCCCTTCGACCTGACCAAGGTGTGGCCGCACGGCGACTACCCGCTGATCGAGGTCGGCCGGATGACGCTGGACCGCAACCCCACGGACAACCACGCCGAGATCGAGCAGGCGGCGTTCCAGCCGAACAACTTCGTCCCCGGCATCGGCCCGAGCCCGGACCGCATGCTCCTGGCCCGGCTGTTCAGCTACGCGGACGCGCACCGCTACCGCATCGGCGGCAACTACCAGCAGCTGCCCGTCAACGCCCCCGTGGCCCCGGTGCACACGTACTCCAAGGACGGAGCGATGGCGTACCGGAAGACCACCGACCCGGTCTACGCCCCGAACTCCAAGGGCGGCCCGGCGGCCGACACCGAGCGCTACGGCACCCCGCCGAGCTGGTACGCCGACGGTGACATCACCCGGGCGGCCTACGTCGACCACGCCGAGGACGACGACTGGGGCCAGGCGGGCACCATGGTCCGCGAGGTCCTGGACGACGCGGGGCGGGACCGGCTGGTGGACAACATCGTCGGCCACCTGCTGAACGGCGTGACCGAACCGGTCCTGCAGCGGGCGTTCACCTACTGGTCGAACGTCGACAGCACGCTCGGCAAGCGCGTCGAGCAGGGCGTACGCGCGAAGGCCGGCGAGAAGGACCCGAAGGCGGCGAAGCAGGCCAACCCGGCCCGCTCGTCGATGCAGCACAAGGCCTGAGGCGACGGCCCACACTCAGGACGGCACAGGCCCCCTCCCCGTTGACTACGGGGCGGGGGCCTGTTGCGTGCCGGGCGTCCCGCGTGCTCAGGCGGCGGCGTGATGCGGGGTGAGCTCGATGGTCAGATCGGCGTCGAGGGCGCGGGCCAGGCGCCGCAGAAGAGGGATGGTCGGCATGGTGCCGCCGCCTTCGATCCTGGAGATCTGCGGCTGCTTCATGCCGCAGCGCTCGGCGAGTTCTGCCTGTGACAGGCCGAGGACGCTGCGCCGGTCGTAGACGAGCTGGCCGAGGTCGTGCGCAAGCTCGGCCTCCTCGTAAAGCCGGTCGTACTCGGGGTTCTCCTCGACCGTCTCACCGAGGAGCGCACGGTGGCGGCGGGTCTTCCACTCGGCGTGGTTCATCGCAGTTCCTCCTTGACGGGCCGGCTGCAGACCTCGTGCTCGGCGGCCGGTTCATGGCTCGACTCGCAGACTTCCTGGGCGGCGAGGGCGCGTTCGACCTCGGCCTTCTCGCGCATCCTGGTCTTGCGGAAGACCGTGAGCAACACGGGCTCGCCGAGTGTGGTGGCGTACTCCGCCGATGGTCGGCCTCGCTCAGCCCGCCGCCCCCTCCCACGTCTCCGGCGTCCACACCCCCGACCGGCGCAGTGCGTTCGGGCAGTGGCGGAAGATCTCGTCGATCTCCACCACCAGGGCCAGCTTCGGGCGCTGGCCCTTCAGGGTCATCGCGTCGAAGAACGGGGCGTCCGTCAGGATGCGGGCGCGGCCGTTGATGCGGAGGACGTCCATCGCGCCGGGTATCAGGTAGAGCAGGCCCACGTGCGGGTTGGACAGGATGTTGTGGAAGCTGTCCGCCCTGCGGTTGCCCGGGCGGTCAGGAAGGGCCAGGGTGCCGGGGTCCAGGACGTGGGTGAAGCCGGGGCCGGCGCCGCGCGGGGTGACGTCGCAGTTGCCGGAGGCGTCGGAGGTGGAGACCGCGCAGAGCGGGGAGCGGGACAGCAGGTCCAGATCGTCCTCGGTGAGCCGGTCGTGGACCTTGTCGATGACGATGGGGTGCGGGGTGCCCAGGATCTCGCGCAGCTCCTCCGCCGAGCCCAGGGGTACGGCCCCGGCCAGCGGGCCGGCGGTGGGGCCGGCGGTCTCGGCGGCGTACGACAAGGAGGCGCTCCGGGCTCGTGGGGTGCGGCGGTGTGGGGTCGGACCGGCGCTGTTAGGGTGACCTTACTTTGGGCCCCCTGCCCTGCCTTCTCCGGGGTGCCCGGGTGCGGACGGCCGCGCGCCGGGGCGCCCCCCGCCCGAAGGCGCCGATGAGCAAGGGTGAGAGACCGTGCACAACCGCATTCCGGCGGCCGCCGGACCGGTGGGCAGGCCATGAGCGGCTCGGCCCTCCTGGCGAAGGAGAAACCGGCGGGCGGTGGCAAGGAGGCGCGGACCAGGCGCAGCCGGCCCGTCCTCGCCCTCGGGCTCCTGGAAGCCCTCGCCGTGCTGCTGCTCGTCGTCGTCGCGAGCCTCGCCATCGGCTCCGGGGACGTGCCGTTCAGCGATGTGCTGCCCGGCGTCCTCGACCCCGACCTCACCGTCAAGGGCCAGCTCGTCATCCAGGAGGTCCGCATCCCGCGCACCGTCGCCGGGCTGCTCGCCGGTGCGGCGCTCGGGCTCGCGGGGACCGTCATGCAGGGCGTCGCCCGTAACCCCCTGGCCGACCCCCAGCTCCTCGGCATCAACGCGGGCGCGTCCGTGGCCGTCGTCTGCTCGATCACGCTGCTCGGCTTCACCGTCGCCACCCAGTTCATCTGGTTCGGCTTCCTCGGCGCGCTGCTCGCCGCCCTCCTCGTGTACGGGGTCGGCTCGCTCGGCCGCGAAGGCGCAACCCCGGTCAAGCTGGCCCTCGCGGGCGCCGCGACCAGTGCCGTACTCACCTCCGTGACCAGCGCGATCCTGCTCCAGGACCGGGGGAGCTACGACCAGTTCCGGTTCTGGCAGCTCGGGGCGCTGACCGCCCGCAGCTCCGAGGTGCTCTGGCAGGTCTCCCCGTTCATCCTCGTCGGGGCCGTACTCGCCCTGGCCCTCGGGCCGCAGCTCAACGCCCTCTCCCTCGGCGACGACCTCGCGCGCGGCCTCGGCCAGCGCGTCGGGGCCGCCCGGATGGTCTCGGCCCTCGCCGTGGTCCTGCTCTGCGGCGCAGCCACCGTCGTCGCCGGGCCCATCGGCTTCGTCGGCCTCGCCGTACCGCACGCCGCCCGCCTGATCACCGGGCCCGACTACCGCTGGGTGCTGCCGTACAGCATGGTCCTCGCCCCGATCATGCTGCTCGTCGCGGACATCATCGGCCGCGTGATCGCCCCGCCCGGCGAGGTGCAGGTCGGTGTGATCACCGCCGCGGTCGGCTGCGTCCCCTTCATCTGGCTGGTCCGGCGCAGGAAGCTGGTGGAACTGTGAGCGCCGCTCCGATCAGCAAGGAAGCCACGGCGGACCGGCTCGCCGACGGCATACGGCAGGTCTCCGCCGTACGCGGCCGAGGGCGCCGGCGGTCCGTGACCGTGGGGGCGGCCCTGATCGTCGCCGTGGTCGCCGTCTTCGGCCTCTCGCTCAGCGTCGGCGACATGGTCATGCCGATCGGGAAGGTCGTCGCCACCCTCCTCGGCGGCGGCGACGGCGGATCGCAGTTCGTGGTGCTGGAACTGCGGCTGCCCCGCGCCCTCCTCGCGATCCTCGTCGGCGCCGCGTTCGGGCTCTCCGGAGGCGTCTTCCAGACCGTGCTGCGCAACCCGCTCGCCAGCCCCGACCTCATCGGCATCAGCGCCGGGGCCAGCGCCGTCGCCGTGACCGCCGCGCTGCTGTTCCAGGTCAGCGGACTCGCCCTCTCCGCGAGTGCCCTGGCCGGTGCGGTCGCCGCCGGGGCCGCGATCTACCTCCTCGCCTGGCGGCAGGGCGTCGCCGGACAGCGGCTCGTCCTCGTCGGGATCGGTGTCGGCATGGGGCTCTCCAGCGTGGTCTGGTACGTGATGGCGCGCTCCGACGTCACCGACGCGCAGGAGGCCTTCCGCTGGCTGGCGGGCAGCCTCAACGGCCGCTCCTGGGGCCAGTTCTGGCCGATGCTCGGGGCGCTCGCCCTGCTCGTCCCGCTCACCGCCCTCGCCGCGCACGCGCTGCGGCCCCTCCAGCTCGGGGACGACGCCGCCGCCGGACTCGGTACGAAGGTGGAGCCGAGCCGGCTCGCCCTGCTCGGCTGCGCCACGGCGCTGGCCGGGGTCGCCACGGCGGCGGCCGGACCCGTCGGGTTCGTGGCCTTCGTCGCCGCGCCGATCGCCCGCCGCCTGGTCCCGGGCCGGGGTGCCGCCCTGCCCCAGGCAGCCCTGACCGGCGCCCTGCTGGTCCTGGTCGCCGACTTCGCGGCCCAGCACCTGCTGCCCTCGGTCCAGCTGCCGGTGGGCGTGGTGACCAGCATCATCGGCGCCCCGTACCTGCTCCTGCTCCTGGCCCGCGCCAACCGCGTGGGCAGCGGGGGCTGAGATGACGGCGTACGAGAAGAACGAGACGCAGGACGACAACGAAAGGCGTGGCCCGGTCGTGGCTGAGCACACACTGGAAGCCCGGGACGTCCGGCTCGGCTACGGCGACCGGGAGATCGTCCCCGGCCTGAGCGTGACCGTCCCGCCCGGGCGGATCACCGTCATCGTCGGCCCCAACGCCTGCGGCAAATCGACCCTCCTGCGGGCGATGGCCCGGCTGCTCGCGCCCTCCGCCGGGGCGGTGCTCCTGAACGGCCGGTCCATCCAGGAGATGCCGACCAAGGAGGTCGCCGCCGTCCTCGGCATCCTCCCGCAGAGCCCCACCGCGCCCGAGGGCATCACCGTCTCCGACCTGGTCGGCCGCGGCCGCTACCCGCACCAGGGCTGGTTCCGCCGCTGGAGCGCCGAGGACGACGAGGCGGTCGCGCAGGCGCTGCTCTCCACCGACGTCCTGGAACTGGCCGACCGGCCCGTCGACGAGCTCTCGGGCGGTCAGCGGCAGCGGGTGTGGATCGCGATGGCGCTGGCGCAGCGCACGGACATCCTGCTGCTCGACGAGCCGACGACGTTCCTGGACGCCAGCCACCAGCTCGACGTGCTCGACCTGCTCACCGACCTCAACCGGGAGCGCGGCGTCACGATGGTCGCCGTCCTGCACGACCTGAACCTGGCCTGCCGGTACGCGGACCACATGATCGCCATGAAGGACGGGCGGATCCTGGCGGAGGGGCGGCCGGCCGACATTGTCACGGAGGAGCTGGTCGGCGAGGTCTTCGGGATGCGCTGCTCGGTGATCGGGGACCCGGCGTCGGCCACCCCGATGGTGGTGCCGCTGGGCCGCCACCATGTGAAGGGGCCGGCGGCCTGAGACGTACGGAACCGGGGGCGCGAGCCCGTACGGAACCGCCCGGGTCAACCCGATGGCACCGTTGTCATTAGGTGAGGCTAACCTAAAGAGCATGAACGCTTCCGCCTCCCGGCGCCCCCGCCGCACCCCCGTCCTGATGGCCGGTGCCGTCGCTGCCCTGCTCGTCGGCGTCTCCGCCTGCGGTTCGTCGGACGGCTCCTCCGACACGTCCGGCCCCGCGTCCTCCGCCGCCTCCGAAGGCGCCTTCCCCGCCAAGGTCGCGACGAAGTTCGGCGAGGTCACCGTCGACAAGCGGCCCAAGCGGATCGTCGCGCTCGGCTGGGGCGACGCCGAGACCGTGCTCGCGCTCGGCGGCCAGCCGGTCGGGGCGAGCGACTGGCTGCCGTTCGGCGGCGAGGGCGTCGGCCCCTGGGCGAAGGGCATGTACGACAAGGCCCCGGAGCTCATCGGCACGATGGAGCCGGAGTTCGAGAAGATCGCCTCCCTCCAGCCCGACCTCATCCTGGACACCAAGTCCAGTGGGGACCAGACCCGCTACGACACCCTGAAGAAGATCGCCCCGACCGTGGGCGTGCCCAAGGGCGGCGACCAGTACAAGATCTCGTGGGAGCAGCAGACCACGATGATCGCCGCGGCCATGGGCGTGCCCGAGAAGGGCAAGGAGCTGATCGCGGAGACCGGGAAGAAGTTCGGGGCCGCCGCCAAGGCGCACCCCGAGTTCAAGGACGCCACGATCGTGCTCGGCTCGCGCACCTCCGAGGGGTACGGCGCGTACGTCGGCGGCACCGGCCGGGTCGACTTCGTCGAGCGCCTCGGCTTCAGGAACAGCCCGGCCGTCGAGGCCAAGGCCGGTGAGAGCTTCTCCATCCCCATCTCCAAGGAGAACCTCGAACTCCTCGACGCCGACCTCACGGTGATGACCCCGATCGGCATCCCCGCCACGGACATCAGCAACGACCCGCTCTACAAGGCGGTCCCGTCGGTCAAGGCCGGGAACGCCCTGATCTTCGACGACCAGGGCATCTCGCAGGCGTTCGCCACGGACTCCGTGCTCTCCGTGTCGTACGCCCTGGAGAAGGTCGTCCCGCTCTTCGCGGAGAAGGTCAAGAAGTAGCCCGTACGGCACGCACGACAGCGCGCCCCGCACCCGGATGTCACGGGTGCGGGGCGCGCTGTCCTGCGTACGGGGCGTGGACCGGCCGGCGGGACGAGGGCGTGGCCCCGCCGCACACCGTGCCCCGGCCACCCGCGCAGGGCGCGGTCCGTGGGGTGCTGCTGTGTTCAGCGTCAGGTCACGCCTGCGGCGCCGCGGCCTTGATCGCCGAGATGTCGAAGGTCAGCTTGACCTTGTCGCTGACCATGACCCCGCCGGTCTCCAGCGCCGCGTTCCAGGTCAGGCCCCAGTCGGAGCGCAGGATGTCCGCGCTGCCCTCGAAGCCGACGCGCTCGTTGCCGTAGACGTCGGTGGCGGAGCCGTTGAACTCCAGGTCGATGGAGAGCGGGCGCGTGACGTCCTTGATGGTCAGGTCGCCGGTGATCCGGTACGCGTCGCCGCCCAGCTGCTCGGCCCGCGTCGAGCGGAACGTCATCAGGGGGAACTTCTCGGCGTCGAAGAAGTCGCCGCTGACCAGGTGGCCGTCGCGGTCGCCGATGCCGGTGTCGACGCTGGCGATCTTCACGTCGATGGTGGCGGAGGAGCTCGCCGGGTCGGTGCCGTCCAGGGTCAGGGTGCCCTCGTGCTCACCGAAGGAGCCGCGCACGTTGGTGACCATCGCGTGCCGCACCGTGAAGCCGATGCTGCTGTGGGCCGGGTCGATGGTGTAGGCGCCGGTCAGGGCGGCCAGCGCCGGGTCCACCGCGGGGGCCTCGATGACGGCGGTCGGGGTGGCGGCGGTCGACTTGCGGTTGAACAGAGCCATGGCTCCTCCTCGGGGGACGTGTGCGAGCGGTGCTGCGGGGGTGTCGTCGGCGTTGTTTAACCTTCAACGAGATTGACTGTAACTCCATCTTGTTCAAGTTTCAACCTTTCCTCGCGTCGGGTGTGCCGCCCCGCCGTCGCCCTCTGGCGGACGCGCGTAGAACTCGGGCACCATTTCCCTGTCCGGCGTGCGCGCTCCGCGCCCGTACGCCCTCTGTTTTGTCATGAGCAGGAGGAAATTCCCCATGGTGAACCGCCCACGACTCCGCTCCGCCCTCACCGCCCTGGCCCTCGTCCTCGGCGCCCTCTTCGTCCCCGGCATCGGCGCCCTCGGCAGCGGCGCCACCGAGGCGCACGCCGTGACCAAGCTGACCCACGCCCAGGCGACCTCCCGGTTCAGCTCCTCCGGGATCACCTGGTCGTCCTCGGGCGGCTGCTCGAACCGGAACGTCCCCACCTGCACGTCCTTCGACCAGCTCAACCTGCCGACCGCCCAGGGTGCCCAGACGCTCAGGAGTGCCACCGGCTGCGCGCTCAGGATCACCGGCGGCACGGAGACCGGGCACGCCGGCGGCACCTACTCGCACTGGAACGGCTACAAGCTGGACTTCGCCAAGAGCACCTGCCTGAACAACTACGTCACCGGCGTCTTCACCTACATCGGCGTACGGGGCGACGGCGCCCGCCAGTACCAGTCCGGCTCCGGCAACATCTACGCCGACGAGGGCAACCACTGGGACGTGACCTACTACAACTGCGGCGGCTGCTGACCGGACGGGCAGACGGTGATCAGTCGATCGGGTCCACCGTCGGCCCCTCCCGCTCCAGCAGGTCCCGGGCGAACCGCTCCCACTGCGCGTACCGGCCGGGGTGCGCGGACCGCTGCACCGCCTGGCACGCCTCGCCCGGGTCCATCGACTCCCAGCCCTCGATCTGGAGCAGCCCCGGGTTCTTCGTCGGTGAGGGCAGCCCGTAGAAGGACTTCGACGCGGTCGGGACGTGGGTGATCTGCTTCGCCGTGCCCCAGCCCATGCTCGGTCGCTGCTGGAAGATGCCGAGCGAGTCGTTGTCCACCGGCGTGGTGTAGTTGACGAACGTCGACTCCTGCATGGCCGTCATCAGGGCGATGACCTGCCCCTGCTCCGGGATCTCCGCGCCCTTCCCGACGCCGATGACCGTACGCGCGTGCGCGAGCTGTTCCGGGCCCAGGTCGGAGGGGTCGGCGAAGACCGTCCGCAGCTCGCCGTCCGGGGCCGTGCTGAGCAGCTGTGCCGTCGCGGTGTCCACGAGGCCGGTGGGGTCGAGACCGTAACTCTGCTGGAAGGCGCGCAGGCCCTGGGCGGTCGGCGGCGGGGGTGCGGTGGCGTGGGCGGCGGTGGGGGCGGCCAGCAGGAATACGGTGCCGAGCACCGCGAGCGTGCGGCGGGGGAGCCTGTTCTTGCGCATACGGATTCGCATACGAAACGGTTCCGGGACGCCGGAACGAAAGTCAAGGATGCCGTGAATAGTATGAATTGATGGTGTGTCGCGATCCGGGAAGCCGTGTCGGCCCCGGGCGTGCGAGTGCCCCTGCCGGCCGGGCCCGGCAGGGGCGGACTCACCTGGTGGCCGCGGGGGCCGTCAGGACCCCACGCTCACCGTGAAGCGGCGCGGGTTCCCGTCGTGCGCGGCGCCCGAGACATCGGGCTCGCCGTCCGGGCGGACGTCGTCGTACGGGAACGCGTAGCCGATCGGGCTGTTGGCGTGGACCACGCGGGACCAGTGGTTGGTCACCGGCGTCCGGTAGTAGTCCGCCACCGACGTGCCGTTGGGCTGGCTCGGGTGGCTCAGCATGATCGACCGGTTGAAGCCGGCCGCCAGCCGGGCCAGGATCGCCTTCTTGTCGTCGGAGTCGCCCGGGTTGTTGGTGAACGGGCCGTGGTTGCAGGTGAAGATGTCCTTGGACTCCGGCTTGGTGAACGTGTGGCCGCCCTCGAAGGTCAGCGTGTCCCCGCTGACCCGGCCCGCCAGCGTGCCCCGGCCGCCCTGGAGGTCGATGCGCAGGTCCTCGGAGCGGTACTTCTCCCAGACCTCGTCGATCTGGGCGGCGAACAGGTCCCGGAACGGCATCTCGGCGGGCCGGTCGAAGTACGGGGCCATGATGTTCTGCGGCGAGACGACCCGCAGCACATTGCCGTCGTCGCCCCGGGTGATCAGCTTGTCCCAGGGCTGCCCGTCGGCCGCTGCCTGCGCGGTCAGGTCCGCCGCGATCCGCTCCACCGCGCCCTCGGGGTGCGGAGCCACCACGTGGGTGCCGTCGCCCTCCAGCGTGATGCCGATCGGGAGGGCCGTGATCAGGTCCACGTAGCTGATGTTGGAGTACAGCTGCTCGGTGTTGAAGGTGAACTCGGCGAACGCCCAGGTCCGCCCGTAGTTCGGGTCCGTCGGTGTGGCGAAGGCGGGCTCCACCAGGGAGGGGCCCGGGTTGAGGAAGAAGTCCAGCTTGTCGTCGCGGACGAAGTAGACCCGCGCCCCGTACATCTGCGGCAGGGTCAGCAGGACCGGGCCCGCGCCCGCGGCCTTGAGCGGGATCGCGCAGTCCACCGGGAGCGGGGTCTGCGGGGCGCCGGGGGAGTCGGGGCGGTAGACACCGCCGTCCGGCCTGAGCAGCACCCAGCGGTCGGTGCCCAGCTCGTGGCCGGTGACGTACGCGTGCACCGTGTCCGGCAACGACTTGTTCTCCAGGGCCAGTTCACAGGTCGCGGGGGCGGCGGAGGCGCGCGGACTGAGGGCGGTGCCCCAGGCGGGGTACGTGAGCGCCGCGGCCGATGCGGCGGCGCCGGTCAGGAACATTCTGCGCGAAATCACGAGGGAACTCCCGAGTGTGTGGGGGCCGCAGACGGGTCGTGGGTGGGGGAGGGGAGAGACCTGACAGTGGGGGTGTCTGCGGGTGCGTACCACTCTCGTCAGGGGCGGAGCGAGCGTCAATACTTGTGGATGAGAGCGCTCTCAAAAATTCCGAGTCTTCACAACTCGACGCCCGGAAACGGCACTTGCCTGAACCGAGCGGGTGCGAACCGTGACTGTACGAAGGCGGCTCCGGCCAAGAGGTGAAGGTGGGGCCGGCCGTGGCCCCCGCGCGGGCAACTTGGACTAACGGAACACGGTTGTTGGACGGAGACGGCCCCCGGGGCCGACATTCGTTGACGGTGTCCGGACGCGGCGACTACTCAGGGGCCATGTCGCCAAGATTCCCCTCAGCCGGCCTGGTCGCCGTCGCCTCAGCAGCCGTTCTGGCGCTCGTGGGGACCGCCCTCCCCGCCGCAGCCGCCGATCCGTCCCCCGCACCGGCCGGGGCGGCGAAGCCCAGCGGCTCCGCCACCATCGGCTCCCCCCAGCTCACGGTCGCCGTCGGCGACGACTTCCCGCGCGTCCTGTCGTACACCGACCGGGCGAGCGGCAAACGGCTCCTGGGCAGTACGCGGCCGGTCACCGCCGTCACCCTCAACGGCACCGCCCACCCGGTGAAGCTCAAGGGAGCGCCGAAGACCAACGGCTCCTCCGCCCGCTACACCCTGGCCTTCACCGGCCTGCCCGGCGTCGAGATCGACGCCTCGCTCACCGTCTCCGGCCGGACCACCACCTTCAAGGTGACCGCCGTCCGCGACACCGCCGCGTTCCGGGTCGGGACGATCGACATCCCCGGGCACGACCTGATCTCGGTCGGCTCCACCGAGCCCGGCGCCTCCACCGCGTTCACCACGCTGGACCCGGACTCGACCAGGACCGCCGACGCGTTCGCCAAGGTCACCGGCGACACCAAGCCCGACCCGGCCCCCGTCGGCGCCACCTACGCGATCCTCAACACCTCCTCCCTCGCCGCCGCCGTCGAGTCCAACTCCTCCTACGACAAGCCCTCCGGCCCCACCGGCGGCGACGACGCCCGCTTCTGGCGCCAGGCCCGCGCCGAGGCCGACGGCACCGTCCGGGTCGGTGTCGGCTCGGGCCAGTGGACCTACCGGGGCGAGGGCGCCCCGAAGCCGGAGAGCGGCGAGAACCTGCCCTGGGCGAAGGTCGTCATCACCCCGGACGCCAACGGCGACAAGGCCGTCGACTGGCAGGACGGGGCGATCGCCTTCCGCTCCATCGGCATCACCGCCCCGGGCAGCGAGGAGACCGCCGACCGGGTCGTCACCCACATCCCGTTCAACTTCGCCAGCCAGGCCACCCACCCCTTCCTGCGCACCCTCGACGACGTCAAGCGGATCTCGCAGGCCACCGACGGCCTCGGCCAGCTCGCCGTCCTCAAGGGGTACGGCTCCGAGGGCCACGACTCCGCCCACCCGGACTACGGCGGCAACTACAACAAGCGCGCCGGCGGGCTGAAGGACCTCAACACCCTGCTCAAGGACGGCAAGAAGTGGGGCGCCACCTTCGGCGTCCACGTCAACGCCACCGAGTCCTACCCGGAGGCCAACGCCTTCTCCGAGCAGCTCGTGGACAAGACCAAGCCGGGCTGGAACTGGCTCAACCAGAGCTACTACATCGACCAGCGCCGCGACATCAACAGCGGCGACCTGGCCCAGCGCTTCCAGCAACTGCGCGACGAGACCGACAAGAACCTCAGCTTCCTCTACATCGACGTCTACTACTCGCACGGCTGGATCGCCGACCGGACCATGCAGGCCGTGCAGAAGCAGGGCTGGACCGTCGGCACCGAGTGGGCCGACAAGTTCGAGCGCGCCTCGCTCTGGTCGCACTGGGCGAACGACCTGAACTACGGCGGGGCCACCAACAAGGGCCTCAACTCGCAGATCATCCGGTTCATCCGCAACGGCGAGAAGGACATCTGGAACAATCACCCGGTCCTCGGCCAGAGCGTCCTGGAGGACTTCGAGGGGTGGACGGGCGAGACCGACTGGAACGCGTTCACCGCCAACATCTGGCAGAGGAACCTGCCCGCCAAGTACCTCCAGCAGCAGAAGATCACCCGCTGGGACGGCAACGACATCACCTTCACCGGCGGGGTGCGCGGCACGGTCGAGGACGGGAAGCGGACCTTCTACGACCAGGGCCGCAAGGTGCTCAGCGGTACGGACTACCTGCTGCCGTGGGACGGCGGGAAGAAGCTCTACCACTACAGCGAGACCGGGGGCACCAGCACCTGGGAGGTGCCGGGCAAGGGCCCGTACACGGTCTACGAGCTGAGCGACAACGGGCGCGAGAAGACCGCCACGGTCCGCCCGGTCAACGGGAAGATCACGCTGACCGCGACCGCCGGACAGCCGTACGTCCTCTACCCGGACCGCGCACCGAAGGAAGCCTCCACCGACTGGGGCCGGGGCACGCCTCTGAAGGACCCCGGCTTCAACGACCGTGACCTGACCGGCTGGACGAAGACCGGCACCGCCGCCCGGGACACCGACGAGCAGGGCCGCAACAGCGCCGCCCTCTCCGGCACCCCGGCCGCCGCGCTCTCCCAGAGCGTCACCGGCCTCAAGCCCGGCAAGCGCTACACCGCCTCCGCCCTCATCGAGGTCGAGCCCGGCTCGACCCGCCGTACGGTGCTGAGCGCGGGCGGGAAGTCGGTGGCCGTCGACCGCTCCACGGCCGAGGACTTCGTCGCTGCCTCCGACTGGCACGGCACCTCTTTCCAGCGCGCCAAGGTCAACTTCACCGCCCCGGCGAACGGCCGCACCACCCTGCGCATCGAGGCGGCCGCCGGCTCCACGGCGACGGTCCGCGCCGACGACGTACGGATCGTCGAGAACGGCCCCGCCACCCGGCCCGGCACCCTGGTGTACGAGGACTTCGAGGCCGTAGACCAGGGCTGGGGCCCCTTCCTCAAGGGGAACGCGGGCGGCTCCACCGACCCCCGCACCAGCATCTCCCAGCTCCATGCCCCGTACACCCAGTCCGGCTGGAACGGGAAGCTGATCGACGACGTGCTCGGCGGGAAGGAGTCCCTGAAGTCCCACGAGGAGAACACCGGGCTCGTCCACCGCACCGCCCCCTGGACCGTCCCGATGAAGGACGGCCACCGGTACAAGGTCGAGTTCGACTACCAGTCCAGCCACGCCGGCGCCTACAGCTGGGTCGACGGCTACGACCGGGTCGCGGGCGGCAAGGCATCCTCCACCGAGACCCGGGCCACCCCGATCGGGCAGCAGCGCACCACCGGCCACTTCAGCCAGACCCTCACCGCGGGCTGCGGTGACACCTGGACCGGGCTGCGGAAGCGGGCCGGAGCACCCGAGGGCGCGGACTTCGTCCTCGACGGGTTCACCGTGACCGACCTCGGACCCGCCCCCGCAGGGCAGGAGGCCGTCTGCGGCACGCTCGGCGTCGCCGCCGACACCGAGACCCTGGAGCCGGGCGCCCCCAACACGGTCAAGGCGACCTTCGGCAACGACGAGGCGAGCGCCGCCACCGGCGTGAAGCTCGCGCTGACCGTGCCCGAGGGATGGAAGGCCGAGCCCGCCGGCGTGGTCGCCTTCGACTCGGTCGCCCCGGGCGCGAAGGTCACCGGCAGCTGGCGGGTCACCCCGCCGGTGGACGCCCCGTACGAGACGTACCAGCTGGGCGCGGAGGCCACGTACGCCGTGGCAGGCTCCCCGCGTACGCTCGGCGCGCAGACCTCCGTACGGACCCTGCCGCCCCCGCCCACCGAGGACAGCTGGGCCAGTGACCTCGACTGGACGGCCTCCCAGAACGGCTGGGGACCCGTCGAGCGAGACCGGTCCAACGGGGAGACGGGAACCGGCGACGGCAGCCCGCTGAGGATCGGCGGCGTCGCGTACGCCAAGGGGATCGGCACCCACGCCCCGGCGAAGATCCGCTACTACCTGGGCGGGAAGTGCACCTCCCTCACCGCCGAGGTCGGCGTGGACGACGTCCAGGCCACGCGCGGCAGCGTGCGGTTCTCCGTCACCGCCGACGGGACGGAGAAGGTGAAGTCGCCGGTGCTGGGGGCCGCCGACCCCGCCTGGAAGCTCACCGCCGACGTCACCGGCGCGAAGTACGTCGAGCTCGTCGTCGACGACGGCGGTGACGGCAACGGCAACGACCACGCCGACTGGGGCAACGCCCGCTTCCACTGCTGAGGTTGAACCCCGGTCGAACAATGACCCAGGTGCGGTGGAGCTGAGCTGAACAGTGCTGGGCCATACTGAGGGGGCCTTCGGGCCCCCTCAGTGACATGTGGCCCACGGCACACCGCCTCTTTGTAGGGTTCTCACAGCGTGGAACGGCGTTTCGCTGGTGGATCGCGTGCCCGGTGGGATGGTTCTGTTCACACCCACCACGAAACCGGGCAGGAGACTGTACGGAGTCGACGGCACGATTTCTGGGTCGGGGTTCGTAGGGTCGATGCATGACCGTTGTGGACGAAACCCAGGGTGAGCCGAGCGACACGCGTGGCCGGGTGGCCGAACTGCTGGCCCTGCGCGAGCAGGCCCGGCGGGGCCCCAGCGAGCGCGCGACCCAGGCGCAGCACGCCAAGGGCAAGCTGACCGCGCGGGAGCGCATCGAGCTGCTGCTGGACGCGGGCTCGTTCCGGGAGGTCGAGCAGCTCCGCCGGCACCGGGCGACCGGGTTCGGCCTGGAGGCCAAGAAGCCGTACACCGACGGTGTCATCACCGGCTGGGGCACGGTCGAGGGCCGGACGGTCTTCGTCTACGCGCACGACTTCCGGATCTTCGGCGGCGCGCTGGGCGAGGCCCACGCCACGAAGATCCACAAGATCATGGACATGGCCATCTCGGCCGGTGCCCCACTGGTCTCCCTGAACGACGGCGCCGGTGCCCGTATCCAGGAGGGCGTCTCGGCCCTCGCCGGCTACGGCGGCATCTTCCAGCGCAACACGCGCGCCTCGGGTGTCATCCCGCAGATCAGCGTGATGCTCGGCCCGTGCGCGGGCGGCGCGGCGTACAGCCCGGCGCTCACCGACTTCGTCTTCATGGTCCGTGAGACCTCGCAGATGTTCATCACCGGACCGGACGTCGTGAAGGCGGTCACCGGCGAGGAGATCACCCAGAACGGCCTCGGCGGCGCCGACGTGCACGCCGAGACCTCGGGCGTCGCGCACTTCGCGTACGACGACGAGGAGACCTGCATCGCCGAAGTCCGCTACCTCATCGGGATGCTGCCCTCCAACAACCGCGAGAACCCGCCGACCGTCGAGAGCGACGACCCGGCCGACCGGCGCGGCGACGTCCTGCTGGACCTGGTCCCCGCCGACGGCAACCGCCCGTACGACATGCACCAGGTGATCGAGGAGCTCGTCGACGACGGCGACTACCTGGAGATCCACGAGCGCTGGGCGCGCAACATCATCTGCGCGATGGCCCGCCTCGACGGCCAGGTCGTCGGCATCGTCGCCAACCAGCCGCAGGCCCTCGCGGGTGTCCTGGACATCGAGGCCTCCGAGAAGGCCGCTCGCTTCGTCCAGATGTGCGACGCGTTCAACATTCCGATCATCACCCTTCTGGACGTCCCCGGCTTCCTTCCCGGCGTCGACCAGGAGCACGGTGGGATCATCCGGCACGGCGCCAAGCTGCTCTACGCCTACTGCAACGCCACCGTGCCCCGGATCTCGCTCATCCTGCGCAAGGCCTACGGAGGCGCCTACATCGTCATGGACAGCCAGTCCATCGGGGCGGACCTCACCTACGCCTGGCCCACCAACGAGATCGCGGTGATGGGCGCCGAAGGTGCCGCCAATGTCATCTTCCGCCGCCAGATCGCGGACGCCGAGGACCCCGAGGCCATGCGCGCCCGCATGGTCAAGGAGTACAAGGCCGAGCTGATGCACCCCTACTACGCGGCCGAGCGCGGCCTGGTCGACGACGTCATCGACCCCGCCGAGACCCGCGAGGTGCTCATCGCCTCGCTCGCCATGCTCCGCAACAAGCACGCCGACCTGCCGTCCCGCAAGCACGGCAACCCCCCGCAGTAGTCGCCCTCCGCAGCGGCGCGATCCGCCGCACGGTCCACGACACCCTGCCGAGAAGACGGAGACACCCCACCATGAGCCTCACTTCCTCCGAGTCCGTCCTGCGCGTCGAGAAGGGGCACGCCGACCCCGAGGAGCTGGCGGCCATCACCGCCGTCCTGATGGCCCGCGCCGCCGCCCAGCCCGCCACCGCCGCCCACCGCGGCCGCGACACGGCCGGCTGGCGCCGCCTGGAGCGCACGCCGGGCTTCCGCGCGCCGCACAGCTGGCAGGGCTGACCCGCCCACAGCGCCGTACGAAGAAGGGCCCCGCACTCCTCAAGGAGTTGCGGGGCCCTTCTTCGTACGTACCGGAGTGCCGGAGGCCTCAGCGCAGGCGGGCCATCAGGGCGTGCTCGACCAGCGTGATGAGCGCGCTCTTGGCGTCGGCGCGGTGCCGGGCGTCCGTCGTCAGGATCGGGGTGTCCGGCCCGATCTGCAGCGCTTCACGTACCTCGTCGGGGGTGTAGGGCTGGTGTCCGTCGAAGCCGTTGAGGGCGATGACGAAGGGGAGGCCGCTGTTCTCGAAGTAGTCGACGGCGGGGAAGCAGTCGGCGAGGCGGCGGGTGTCGACGAGGACGACGGCGCCGATGGCGCCGCGGACCAGGTCGTCCCACATGAACCAGAAGCGGTCCTGGCCCGGCGTACCGAAGAGGTACAGGATCAGGTCCTGGTCCAGGGTGATACGTCCGAAGTCCATGGCCACCGTCGTGGTGGTCTTGTCCCCGGTGTGGGTCAGATCGTCGATGCCCGCGGACGCGGACGTCATCACGGCTTCGGTGCGCAGCGGATTGATCTCCGAAACGGCACCGACAAACGTGGTCTTACCCACGCCGAAGCCCCCTGCCACCACGATCTTCGCCGAGGTAGTGGAGCGGGCCGCTCCGCCGCTAGAGCTTGCGAAGTCCACTGAGCACCCTTTCGAGCAGTGTCACATCTGGCTGGCCGCCGGCGGCCTCGTCGCCGCCGGGCTGATGGATAGCGACGAGTCCGGCCTCGGCCAGGTCGGCGACGAGGATCCGGGCAACGCCGAGGGGGATCGAGAGAAGGGCCGAAACCTCGGCGACCGACTTGATCTCGATGCAGAGCCGGCAGATCCGCTGGTGCTCGGGCAACTGCCCTTGCAGCCGGGACGGATCGGCCGTCGTGCTGACCAGCGCCTCGATGGCGAGCTGGTAACGCGGCCGGGTCCGGCCGCCGGTCATGGCGTACGGACGGACCAGCGGATTGTGCGCGGCGGGCTTGGCGGGCTCGGGAGCCCGCCGCTGCTGCACCGGCTGGATATGCTGCTGCTGGGGTGCGTCGTACCGCTGGGACTGCTGCGGCTGCTGCTGCGGCCACGGCGAACCCGGCTGCTGCTGGGGCCACTCGGACCCCTGCGCGCCGTGGGCGCCCTGTGACTGCTGCGGCTGCTGGTATGGCTGATATGCGTTCCCCGGGGCCTGGCCGCCGGATCCTGCGGGGTAGCCGAAACGGTTGTCACCGTGCTCACCCGGAACCCTCTGTTCACCCTCGTATGGGTGTCCGCCTGTGGGTGCTGCCACGTTTCCTCCTCCGACTGCCGGTCGCCGATCCCAGTGGGGCCGCGCCACCGCACCTTATGGCGCGGTGGCGAGAAACGCACTGTCTGTCTACTAGTTAAGAAGGCTTCCCTGAAGTTCGGCGCGGAGATCCGGGGTCAGAACACTGCCCGCGCGGTCGACCAGAAGTGCCATTTCGTACCCGACCAGACCGATATCGGCATCCGGGTGGGCGAGAACGGCGAGTGACGAACCGTCCGAGATGGACATCAGGAAGAGGAATCCCCTCTCCATCTCCACAACGGTCTGGTTCACCGCCCCGCCCTCGAAGATCCGGGAGGCGCCCGCGGTCAGCGATGTCAGACCGGAGGCGACGGCCGCCAGCTGGTCGGCGCGGTCGCGCGGGAATCCTTCGGACATGGCCAGCAGGAGTCCGTCGGCGGAGACCACCACCGTGTGCGACACCCCGGGGGTGTTGTCCACGAAGTTGGTGATCAACCAGTTGAGATTCTGCGCCGCCTGGCTCATCGGGCTCACACTAACGCTCCTGGTTGTAGGTGGTACTGGTGTCCGACCCGGCGCTGCGTCCCCGCTGGACTCCCCGCCGCAGGTTGCTCAACCTGCCGCGGACGTCCTCGGGAGCGCGGGAGACCTGTGGGCCGCCCTGCTGGGTCTGCTCCGCCGTGCCCTCGACCAGGTTGGCCTTGGGCACGCGCCGGGGGAGGCCGGAGGGGGTGATTCCGCCCGCCTTCGGCTCACGGAGCTTCTCGGCCCGCTCCCAGCGCTCGTCATTCGTCGAGCGCCAGTCGTCGGTGCCGTCCCCGTCGGTCTGCGAGGCCTGCCGCTCTTCCTGCTGCGGCTGCGGAGCCGGAGCAGGGGCCGCGGCAGGAGCCGGAGCCGCAGCGGGCTGGTCGTTGCCCCGGCCGCTCGGCTGCCAGTGCTGCGCACCACCGCGGCGAGGCAGACCGGCTTCGGTCAGCTCGTGGCCGACGTTCGGGGCGGACCCCGGACTGTCGAAGCCTACGCGCTCCTGCTGCGGCGCGGGAACGCTCGGAACAGATTCCGCCTCAGCCTGTCGAACCGGCTCAAATGTGTTTTGGAAACCGCTCTGAACAGGCCAGTCGTCCTGGTGGGACTGGCCGGTCGGGGCAGCGTACCGGTCGGCCGCGTACGGATCCTGCGGGTTCTCCGGAGCGGCATATGCCGCTTCCGCGTACCCCTCCTGAGCCTGGGGCTCCGTCCCGTTCTGCTGCTGCGGGTAGCCGTCCCCGGTGCCGTACTGCTGCTCGTAGGAGCCGGCGTACGGGGCCTGGCCCTGCTGGGCGGAGTCCTGGCCGTACTGCTCCTGGCCGTAGGAATCCTGCGCGTAGTTCTGCGAGCCGTCGTACTGGTCCTGACCCTGCGAGCCGTTGTACGGGGCCTGCCCGGCGTACGGCTCCTGCGCGTACTGCTCCTGGCCGTAGTTCTGCTGCCCCTGGGAGCCGTCCGGGAACGGGCTGCCGGTCTGGGCCTCCAGCGCCGCCCTGCGCTCCTCGCGCATCAGCGAACGGTTGACCGGGTCCAGCTGGCCCGGGTCCGCCGGGACCTCGTAGCGCGAGTCGTCGAAGCCGAGCTCCGCCGCGGTGCGCATCTGGCCGTGCTGGGGCGCCGGTTCGAAGGCGTCCCGCTGCTCGGGAATGATCGAGGAGACGGTGAAGTCGTCCTGCCCGTGGCCGGATTCGCCACCGCCACCGTGGGTGATGGCGTCGGGGAGCATGACCAGCGAGGTGGTTCCGGCCTGCTCGCCCGAGGGGCGCAGCTGGACCCGGATGCCGTGCCGGTCGGCGAGCCGGCCGACCACGAACAGGCCCATGCGCTGGGAGACCGCGGCGTCCACGGTCGGCGGGTTGGCCAGCTTGTGGTTGATGTCGGCGAAGTCCTCGGCGGTGAGGCCGATGCCCTTGTCGTGGATCTCGACCATCACCCGGCCGTCGGGCAGCCGGGTCGCGGTGACACGGACCTTGGTCTGCGGCGAGGAGAACGTGGTGGCGTTCTCCAGCAGCTCGGCCAGCAGGTGCACGAGGTCGGTGACGGCCCGGCCGTGGATCTCGGCCTCGGGGACACCGGAGAGCTCGACGCGCTCGTACGACTCCACCTCGGAGGAGGCGGCGCGCAGGACGTCGACCAGCGGCACCGGCTGGTCCCAGCGGCGGCCCGGCTCCTCGCCCGACAGGACGAGGAGGTTCTCGCCGTTGCGCCGCATACGGGTGGCCAGGTGGTCCAGCTTGAAGAGGCTCTCCAGCTGGTCCGGGTCGGCCTCGTTGTTCTCCAGGTCGGTGATGAGGGTCAGCTGGCCCTCGATGAGCGACTGGTTGCGGCGCGAGAGGTTGGTGAAGATCGCGTTGACGTTGCCCCGCAGCATGGCCTGCTCGGCGGCGAGCCGGACGGCCTCGCGGTGCACCTGGTCGAAGGCGCGGGCGACCTCGCCGATCTCGTCCTGCGTGGTGATCGGGATGGGCTGCACCCGGGTGTCGACCCGGCCCGGGTCGGTGCGGGAGAGCTGGTCGACGAGGGAGGGCAGCCGCTGTTCGGCGATGGAGAAGGCGGCGGTACGCAGCTGGCGCATCGAGCGGCTCATCTGGCGGGCCATGAGCCCGGCCACCAGGAAGGCGGCCAGCAGGGCGATGACGACGGCCAGACCGTTGACGATCGCGTCCCGCTTGGCGTCGGAGGATATCTCCGCGGCCTCGTTCACCGCCTTGGTGACGAGCTCGTCCTCGACGGTGGCGTACCCCTGGAACTTGGCGGTGGCGGCGGCCATCCAGGTCTCGGGCGTGATGCCCTTCTTCGCCAGGTCCTCGGGGTCCTGGCCCTGGCCGATCTGCTGGGCCATGCCGTCGAAGACCGAACCGTCGATGCTCGGCGGCGACACGAACGGCTGACCCGCGGCCTCGGCCTGCTCACGGGCGGCCTTGAGCTGCTTGGCGCCCTCGGCGGCCTTGCCCGCCATGACCTGCTTGAGGCGGTCCACATCGGCCTGGGTACCACCGGAGTTGAACTCGGCGAGAGCGATCTGCTCCATGTAGTTGTACGAGCCGAAGGCCTTGACCTGGTCGTTGTAGGTGCCGGGCTTCTTGCTCGGGCGCACCAGCAGGTGCATGCCGATCGAGCGCTGAAGCGATTCTGCAGCCTTGGCCAGCTCGATCGCGTAGACGGTACGGCCGTAACTGGTGATGTTGCCGGTGCCGAGGCCGAGCTCGTTGGAGAACTCCATCAGCGAGTGCTGGACCTGGGTGTAGCCCTCTTCGGTCTTCACCGGGTCCAGCGCCTGCGAGTAGGCGGCCTTGCGGAGCTCGGGGAGCTTGGGCTCCTCGCCCTTGAAGAGCTTGAGACGGCGCTCCAGACCCGGCTTGGCCGGCATCTCCTTCACCGCGGCCTCGAAAGCCGCACGCGCCTCGTCCGTGGTGGCCCGGGACTGCTCGACGATGTCGGCCTCCCGGTCGCCGGAGAGCAGCGGCTGGGCGGTGAGGTCCCGCTCGTCGAGGAGCGCCTGACCGTAGTCCGACGCCGCGCGGACGACGAGCGCGATCTTCTCGGCCTCCTGCGCCTCGCTCCAGGTGTCGATGGAGCCCTTCACCTGGAAGCCGCCCATGATCAGGCCGACGATGACCGGGATCAGGAGGATCGCGTTCAGCCGGGTGGCCACCCGCCAGTTGCGCGGGGAGAACCGGCTGGTGCTGCCACCTGCCGGCTCCGGCTCGGGCGCCTGTGCAGGCGACGCAGCAGCGTGCGACGGCGGGGTGAAGTTACCCCGCTCGGGCTGCACCGCGGAGCCCTCGTTGCTTCGCCTCACTCGACCAACAACCTCTCGGCGTCGGCACCTACGTTGTGCCGGATTATTCGTTCAGGGCCGTAACTACTCGGGAGTTCGACGCATTGCAGCACGGGGACGGGCCCCCTTCCAAACACTCGGAATCGATCATTCCGAGTGGCCCACGCCTCAGATAAAACGGGCATAAAGAGCGAGCCCCGTCAAAAGGCGGGGCTCATGTGAGCGCAGTGGCACCGTATGGATGCGTCGGGTGGTGGCGCGGAGCCAATTCTCTGTCGAAACGTTATGAACACGGGGGCGGACCGTGTCAAACGACACAGGCCGCCCCCGCGTGACTACAACAACTTCCGTATGGCAAAAACGACTTCCGCCTACTTGTCCGGGCTACTTCAGGCGTGCCATCAGGGCGTGCTCGACCAGGGTGATCAGGCCGCTCTTGGCATCCGCACGATGCCGGGCATCCGTGGTGATGATGGGTGCGTCCGGCCCGATCTGCAGGGCCTCGCGTACCTCGTCGGGGGTGTAGGGCTGGTGTCCGTCGAAGCCGTTGAGGGCGATGACGAAGGGGAGGCCGCTGTTCTCGAAGTAGTCGACGGCGGGGAAGCAGTCGGCGAGGCGGCGGGTGTCGACGAGGACGACGGCGCCGATGGCGCCGCGGACCAGGTCGTCCCACATGAACCAGAAGCGGTCCTGGCCCGGCGTACCGAAGAGGTACAGGATCAGGTCCTGGTCGAGCGTGATACGGCCGAAGTCCATGGCGACGGTGGTCGTCGTCTTGTCCCCGGTGTGGGTCAGGTCGTCGATGCCCGCGGACGCGGACGTCATGACGGCCTCGGTGCGCAGCGGGTTGATCTCCGAAACGGCACCGACGAACGTGGTCTTGCCCACGCCGAAGCCGCCCGCCACCACGATCTTCGCGGAGGTAGTGGCGCGGGCCGTACCGCCGCTAGAGCTTGCGAAGTCCACTGAGCACCCTTTCGAGCAGTGTCACATCCGGCGCGCCGCCGGCCTCTCCATTGCCCGGCTGGTGGATGGCCACCATGCCGGCTTCCGCCAGGTCCGCCACAAGGATGCGGGCGACACCGAGCGGCATCGACAGCAGCGCGGAGACCTCGGCCACCGACTTGACCTCACGGCACAGGTGGCAGATCCGCTGATGCTCGGGGAGCAGCGTCCCCAGATGCGCCGGGTCCGCGGTGGTGCTGACCAGTGCCTCTATCGCGAGCTGGTAACGCGGCCGGGTCCGGCCGCCGGTCATGGCATAAGGACGAACCAGCGGCTGGTCGCCTCCCTCGTCGTACGACGCGTGGTGCAGTGCGCCGTACGGATCGGGTGAGGCGGGTGGCGGGGTCATGAATCCTCCGGGCGTGACAGCAGGTTCTCGGCTTGCCGTCTGCAAGGGGCCGGTGAGGGGACTAAGGCGGCCTGGCGGGTGAGGGTTGTGGGCATTACCTGGGGGGATCGTGTCGTGAATCCGCAGGACGGCCGCCTAATGGAGCAGACTGCCCTGGAGCTCGGCGCGGAGGTCGGGCGTGAGGACGGTGCCCGCACGGTCGACCAGGAGGGCCATCTCGTACCCGACCAGACCGATGTCGGCGTCCGGGTGGGCGAGGACGGCGAGTGAGGATCCGTCGGAGATGGACATCAGGAAGAGGAACCCGCGCTCCATCTCCACAACGGTCTGGCTGACGGCGCCGCCCTCGAAGATCCGCGAGGCGCCCGCGGTCAGCGACGTCAGACCGGAGGCGACGGCCGCCAGCTGATCGGCGCGGTCGCGCGGGAAACCTTCGGACATCGCCAGCAGCAGGCCATCCGCGGAGACCACCACCGTGTGGGACACCCCTGGGGTGTTGTCCACGAAGTTGGTGATCAGCCAGTTCAGATTCTGCGCGGCCTGACTCATGGGGCTCAACTAACGCTCCTGCTGGTGAGTGGGGCCGAGATGGATACTGCCGGTCGACGGGCCGTTGTTGGCCTGCCGTCCCTGCTGGATGCCCCGGCGGAGATTGGTGAGACGACCGCGCACGTCATCGGGCGCACGCGAGACCTGAGGTCCGGACTGGTGATTCTGCTGCTGAGCGGTCCCCGGAACCAAATTGGCGCGGGGAACACGGCGGGGCAGCCCGGAAGTGGTGACCCCGCCGGCAGCCGGCTTCTTGACCCGCTCGGCCTGCCGTACGAGTTCGTCGTTGGGCGAGGCACGCCAGGAGCTGGTGACCGGGGGCTCGGCCGCACCACGCTGGGGCATTGGCGGAACGGGCACACCGGTGGGCTCCGGAGCGGCCGGCGCCTGCGGCTCGGGGGTCTGCTGGCCGCCCTGGCCCGGGCCGTGGAACCAGTTGGTCTCCAGGGTGTCGTACAGCGGCGTGCGACCGTCCCCGGGACCGGCCGGCGGCAGGGCCTCCGGCTGCTGGGGGAGCGCGGGCCGGTACGGGGGCTCGCCCGCCGGGGACGCCGACGGACGCGGGGCGCCGAAGTCGTTGCCGTCCCGGCCGCGCTGACGCGGCGCGGGCAGCCCCTGGCCCTGGTTCTGCTGGAGCGGCGCGTTGAAGTCGGGCCGCGCGAACTGGGCGGTGCTCGCCGGGTCCTGGGCCTGCTGGCCGTACCCCTGGCCCTGAGGCGCGTTGAAGTCCGGCCGGGCGAACTGCGAGGTCGCGCCCGGGTCCTGGTGGCCGTCGGCCGGCCGCTGGTTCAGCGGGGCGTCGAACGCCTGGTCCTGGCCGTTGCCCGTCGGCCGGGCGAACTGCCCGGTCGTCTCGTGCTCCTCGTGGCCCCGGGGGCCGTCGGCGCCCCAGCCCGCGGCCTGCGGCCGCTGCTGGGCGTTGCCGCCGGGCAGCTCGGCCCGCGGACCACCGGTCGGCGGCAGCTGGCGGCCGGGGCCGCCTGGCTGCTGGAAGCCGCCCTGGGTGCCGGGGCCGTTCTGCTCGTGCCGGGCCTGCTGGGGCTGCGGCGCGCCGGGCCCCTGCTGGTACTGCGGCTGGCCGGGGCGGCCCTGCTGGCCCTGCTGGTTCTGCGGGGCGAACGTGTTCGAGCGGCCGTTCTGGCCGGGGGAGGCCGGAGCGCCGTGGCCGAACAGGTTCGGCTGGCCCGGCTCCGTACGGCCGGGAGCATCGCCCTGACCGCGTGCGCCGAGCCGGGCACCGTTGCCGAAGGCGCCGGAGAGGCCGCCGCCGCCCTGGCGCTGGGGCTCCTGGCCCGGGAAGGGCTGGCCGCCCTGGCTCGGGTTGCCGGGGTTCTGCGGGCCGTTGTTCTGCGGGTGGCCGGGGCCGTTGTCCCGCGCGGGGAGGGCGGCGCGCGGGCCGGAGCCCGCACCGACCTGGCCGCGCTGGCCGCCGGGGGCGGAGCCGAGGCTCTTGGCCCCCGGTCCGCCGGGTCCGCCGCCGATGCCCGGCCGCTGGCCGCTGCCCGCGCCGTTGCCGGCGAGGAGGCCGCCGGGGGCGCCGCCGGGCTGCTGGCCGGGGCCCTGCTTGGACGGGGGCTGCTTGCCGCCGTGGGCGACATCGACGGGCAGCATGACCAGCGCGGTCGTGCCGCCGGAGTCGGAGGGGCGCAGCTGGATCCGGATGCCGTGACGCAGCGACAGCCGGCCGACCACGAACAGACCCATGCGGCGGGAGACCGAGACGTCCACGGTGGGCGGCTGCGCGAGCCGCTCGTTGATCGCCGCGAGGTCCTCGGGGGAGAGGCCGATACCGGTGTCGTGGATCTCGACCAGCACCCGGCCGTCGGGCAGCGCGTGACCGGTGACCCGGACCTTCGTCTGCGGTGAGGAGAAAGATGTCGCGTTCTCCAGCAGCTCGGCGAGGAGGTGCACGAGGTCGTTGACGACCCGGCCCGCGACCTCGGTGGCGGGCACCGCGGAGAGTTCGATGCGCTCGTACTGCTCCACCTCGGAGGCGGCGGCACGGAGCACGTCGACCAGCGGGACGGGGCGGGTCCACCGGCGGCCCGGCTCCTCGCCCGCGAGGACGAGGAGGTTCTCACCGTTACGGCGCATACGGGTCGCGAGGTGGTCGAGCTTGAAGAGCGAGGAGAGCTGGTCCGGGTCGGCCTCGCGCGACTCCAGCTCGGAGATGAGCGAGAGCTGACGCTGGATGAGGCCCTGCGAACGCCGCGAGAGGTTGGTGAACATCGCGTTGACGTTGCCTCGCAGAAGGGCCTGCTCGGCGGCGAGGCGGACGGCCTCGCGGTGCACGTCGTCGAAGGCCGCGGCCACCTGGCCGATCTCGTCCCGGGAGTGCACACCGACCGACTCGACGGAGGTGTCGACGTCCTGCGGGTCGGTCTCGGAGAGCTGCTTGACGAGCTCGGGCAGCCGGTCCTGGGCGACGCGGGTCGCGGTGTCCTGGAGGCGGCGCAGCGAGCGGATCATGGAGCGGGCCACCACGAAGGCGCCGACCAGCGAGACACCGAGGACGAGGAGGATGACCGCACCGTTGATGATCGCCTCGCGCTGGGAGGCCTCGCGCAGCTCGCGCGCCTTGGCCTCCATGTCGCTGAGGAGGGTGGTCTCGATCGTCTTCATCGCGTCGATCTTGGTGGAGGACTGGTCGTACCAGTCCATGTACGAGCGCACCTTCGCCCCGTCGATCCCGTTCGGGGTGTCGAGGATGTGCTTGGCGTACATGTTCGCCGCGTTGATCTCGGGGTTGTTGCCGTTGTCCAGCGGAGCCATCAGGTCCACCGCACTCTCGCCGGTCGACCCGTAGATCGACTTGAACGAGCTGATGGCCCGCGTCTCCTTGTCGAGCGCGTTGGAGCCGAACTGCTTGTCGTTCTCGTTGAGGTGCGGTTCCTTGACCGAACCGCCGGGCAGCGCGGCCGCGATGATCGCGCGCTGGATCGAGGCGTACTCCTTGGCGGAGGAGAACGCCGCCAGGGCCCGGGTCCGCTTGATCATGTCGGGGTTGCTGGTCGCCTGGGCCATGTCCTGGGACAGGCTGAGCAGCGAGGTGATCAGCTGGCTGTACTGGTCGATGGTGTTGAGGGACGGCGCGCCGTCCTCGTACGCCGACTTGCGGATCGACCGGATGTCGCCGAGCTGGGAGGCGATCTGGGCGACGCTCGCGTGGATGCTCTCCAGCGCGTCGTCGTTCTCGAAGTCGCCGATCTCGTTGGTCGCGTCCAGGAACGCGTCCTTGGCCCGGTCGGTCTTCTCCCGGGGCTGGGAGACCTTGTAGTCGGTGGCCTTGGACCCGTTGGAGAGCGGACCGGCGGACTGGTCGCGCTCCACCTGGAGTGCCTGGGCGAGCGAGGTCGCCTGCTTGGTCATCTGGGTCAGCAGCTGCATGTGCTCCAGCTGCTGCATGTCGGTCATGGACTCGTTGATCCTCAGACCGCCCAGGCTGGTCGCTGCGACCACGGGGAGGGCGAGGAGTGAGACCAGTCGCGTACTGATGCGCCAGTTACGGAGCGCTATTCGCGAGCCCGTATCGACCGGGCCGCGGGAAGCGGGAGGTGTGCCCGGCTCGGCTCCGCCGCTCGTCGTGGAGGCCGGGCGCTGCGCGCGGTCGCCGTTGTCGCCGGCAGCGGCCGGCCCGGGGTTCTGGGCGTGCTGGGGCGAGGAACCGCGGTCGGTCCCGCCGCGCGGCTCCTGTTCCGCCGGAGCGCTGCCATCCCTCTTGAAACGTCCCTGCACTAGCGTCGCAACCTCTGGACCAGGCGTTCCGTCCGCGAACGGACAGAACGGTGTCGGCGTCGTGGGGCGCTGGACGCGCCCCATGGTGGTCGTTGAGTGACCGGCGTACTTCCCCTCCCGCCGCCCCTCGGCGCTGCGTTGCGCCCCGGTGCGCCAGTCTGAAACCCGCGGCGGTGCGTGGAATTGCAGCACAGTGCAGGATCTCCAACAAGGGCCATGTACCGGGCTGTGACCTGGGTGACACGTTGTGATGAATGAGTAACGAACAGTGCAGAGTGATCGTGGGTAAAACGGACTATCGGGGATGAGTCGCTTAGGGGTGGGGGGTGTCCCAGTCGCGACGATCAGGAGCGGAATGATGGATTCAGGGAGGTAATGTCCGTTTCCTTCACCTCGACCACCCGTCCGCAATGGCCTAATTGTCCCTTACTTCGTGAGCAAACTCACATGATGATCGTCGCCTCATCCGGGCGCCGACGGGGAATCGGATGTTTAGCCTGACGCTTTACAGGGATGGCGAATCCGACAAGCCGGCGCCGCCGAGGTGGCGCCCATACCGACAGGGTCCTGACGGCAGATGAAGACGACGACGATGTTCCGCAACATTGCCAACCCCCGGCGCACCACGCTGGCGCACCTCAAGGACGCCGACGCGCTGCAGACGCCCTTCCTGCCGGAGCACGCCGCCGACCTGCCGACCGTGACGGCCAACCCGCGCCGCACCATCCTCATGGAAGCCCCGGTCACGGCCGCCCAGTAGCGGCCCCGTAATGGGCGAGGCTGTGCCCCCTCACCGCGTTAGCCTGGAGCGTCAGTCTTCAGCCAGCCAGCAAGTGAGGGGCGACAGCATCCCGTGCGCATCGCCAGGTTCTCCATCGACGGCAATGTCGCCTTCGGCGCCGTCGAGGGACAGGGCACCGTGGAATCCGGTGACCTCGTCCTCGACATCATCAAGGGCATCCCGTACGCCGACTTCGAGCTCTCGGGCACCAAGGTCCCGCTGAACAAGGTCCGGCTGCTGCCCCCCGTGCTCCCCAACAAGGTCGTGGCCATCGGCCGCAACTACGCGGAGCACGCCGCCGAGCTCGGCCACGAGGTCCCCGACGCGCCCATCACCTTCTTCAAGCCCACCACCTCGGTGATCGGCTCCGGCGACGCGATCGAGTACCCCTCCTTCTCCGACGACCTGCACCACGAGGCCGAGCTGGCCGTGGTCATCGGCCGCATGTGCCGCGAGGTCCCGCGCGAGCGCGTCAAGGACGTCATCCTCGGCTACACCTGCGCCAACGACGTCACCGCCCGCGATGTGCAGGAACGCGAGAAGCAGTGGGCCCGCGCCAAGGGCTTCGACACCTCCTGCCCGCTGGGGCCCTGGGTGGAGACCGACCTGGACCCCCACGACCTCACCATCCAGGCGACGGTCAACGGCGAGCAGCGACAGCTCGGCCGCACGAGCGACATGGTCCGCTCCATCGAGGACCTGATCGTCCACATCACGGAGGCCATGACGCTGCTCCCCGGCGATGTGATCCTCACAGGCACCCCCGCAGGGGTCGGCCCCCTGCACGTCGGCGACGAGGTCGCCGTCACCATCGAAGGCATCGGCACTCTCACCAACAAGGTGATCAAGCGTGGCTAACGCACCTGTACGCGTCCGTTTCTGTCCCTCCCCGACCGGCAACCCCCACGTGGGCCTGGTCCGGACGGCCCTGTTCAACTGGGCCTTCGCCCGGCACCACCAGGGCACCCTGGTCTTCCGGATCGAGGACACCGACGCGGCACGCGACTCCGAGGAGTCCTACCAGCAGCTGCTCGACTCGATGCGCTGGCTGGGCCTGGACTGGGACGAGGGCCCCGAGATCGGCGGCCCGCACGCCCCCTACCGCCAGTCGCAGCGGATGGACCTCTACAAGGACGTCGCCGAGAAGCTGCTCGCCGCCGGGTACGCCTACCCCTGCTACTGCACCACCGAGGAGCTGGACACCCGCCGCGACGCCGCCCGCGCCGCAGGCAAGCCGTCCGGCTACGACGGCCACTGCCGCGACCTCACCGCCGAGCAGAAGGCCGCGTACGAGGCCGAGGGCCGCAGCTCGATCGTCCGCTTCCGGATGCCCGACGAGGCCATCACCTTCACCGACCTGGTCCGCGGCGACATCACCGTCCAGCCGGAGAACGTCCCGGACTACGGCATCGTCCGCGCCAACGGGGCCCCGCTCTACACGCTGGTCAACCCGGTCGACGACGCGCTGATGGAGATCACCCACGTCCTGCGCGGCGAGGACCTGCTCTCCTCCACCCCGCGCCAGATCGCCCTCTACCGGGCGCTCATCGAGCTGGGCATCGCCAAGGAGACCCCCGCCTTCGGCCACCTGCCGTACGTCATGGGCGAGGGCAACAAGAAGCTCTCCAAGCGCGACCCGCAGGCCTCCCTCAACCTCTACCGGGAGCGCGGCTTCCTCCCCGAGGGCCTGCTGAACTACCTGTCGCTGCTCGGCTGGTCGATCGCCGAGGACCGCGACATCTTCTCGACGGACGAGCTGATCGCGGCGTTCGACATCAAGGACGTCAACGCCAACCCGGCCCGCTTCGACCTCAAGAAGTGCGAGCACATCAACGCCGAGCACATCCGGATGCTCGACGTGAAGGCCTTCACCGAGGCCTGCGGTCCCTGGCTGAAGGCCCCGTTCGCCCCCTGGGCCCCGGAGGCCTTCGACGAGGACAAGTGGGCGGAGATCGCCCCGTACGCCCAGACCCGGGTGACGGTGCTCTCCGACATCACCGCCAACGTCGACTTCCTCTTCCTCGACGAGCCGGTGCACGACGAGGCGTCCTGGACCAAGGCGATGAAGGAGGGCTCCCACGCGCTCCTGACCACCGCCCGGGCCAACCTCGCCGCCGCCGACTGGAACGCCGAGGCCCTGAAGAACGCCGTGCTCACCGCCGGCGAGGCCCACGGCCTCAAGCTCGGCAAGGCGCAGGCCCCGGTACGGGTCGCCGTGACCGGCCGCACCATCGGCCTGCCGCTCTTCGAGTCCCTGGAGATCCTGGGCCGCGACAAGAGCCTGGCCCGCGTCGACGCGGCCCTGGCCAAGCTGGCCGCGTAACGACGAGCACCCGGAGGAGGGCCGCAGCCGACGGGCTGCGGCCCTCCTCGGCATTTACGCCTCCGCCACCCCCGCCGGGCCGCTACCGTGACGTACATGCCGATCCGAGCAGTGCTCTGGGACATCGACGACACGATCTTCGACTACGCGGGCGCCGACCACACCGGTATGCGGTTCCACCTGGAGAGCGTGGGACTGCCCGAGGCGTACGCGTCGGTCGACGAGGCCCTCGACGCCTGGAAGGCGATCACCGTCCGGCACTGGGCGCGCGTCGCCGCCGGGGAGACGGACTTCCTCGGGCAGCGCCGGGACCGGGTCCGGGAGTTCCTCTCGCGGGCCATGGAGGACACCGAGGCCGACGACTGGTTCGCCGGCCACGTCACCCACTACGAGGCCGCCTGGATGCTCTTCCCGGACGTGCTGCCCGTCCTCGACCGGCTGGTGCCCGACTACCGGCACGCGATCCTGTCCAACTCCAGCACCGGCCACCAGCACCGCAAGCTCACCGCGCTCGGCATCCGGGACCGGTTCGAGGCGATGGTCTGCGCGGTCGAGCTGGGGATCTCCAAGCCGGAGGCAGGTGCCTTCCACGCGGCCTGCGATGCGCTCGCACTGGAGCCGCACGAGGTGGCGTACGTCGGGGACGAGCCGGACATCGACGCCTCCGGAGCCGTAGCCGCCGGACTGACCGGGATCTGGCTGGACCGGCGGGGGAGGGGCGGGAGGCCGGATCTCGTGACGATCACCGGGCTCGACCAGCTCCCCGGCCTGCTGGCGGGCCAAACCCGTTTTGGAGCGCCGGACACCTTCGGGTAATGTTCTTTCTGCGCCGCCCGAGCGGGCCGAAAGATCCGGCCGGGAAGCGCAGACAGAAGTGAACCCCCCCACCAGGGGTTGCATTTCAGTGGGCTATGGTGTAATTGGCAACACTACGGTTTCTGGTACCGTCATTCTAGGTTCGAGTCCTGGTAGCCCAGCGCAAGACCAAGCAGTACAAGCAGGACAAGCCCCCGTTGTGTAGCGGCCTAGCACGCTGCCCTCTCACGGCAGTAGCGCCGGTTCGAATCCGGTCGGGGGTACAGATCCTTCCCGCGAGAACACCTGGGTCGCACCCACGTTCTTGATGCAGGATCGCTAGGGCCCCCGTTGTGTAGCGGCCTAGCACGCTGCCCTCTCACGGCAGTAGCGCCGGTTCGAATCCGGTCGGGGGTACTTGTCACACCATGGGCTATGGTGTAATTGGCAACACTACGGTTTCTGGTACCGTCATTCTAGGTTCGAGTCCTGGTAGCCCAGCGCAAGTCAGCAGTAACCACGCCCCCGTTGTGTAGCGGCCTAGCACGCTGCCCTCTCACGGCAGTAGCGCCGGTTCGAATCCGGTCGGGGGTACAACAGAGCAGTACAGAAAGGCCCTTCACTTCGGTGGAGGGCCTTCTTCGTTCTCCCCGAGGCGGCAACTCTCCCGCGCTCCGCGGCAGTTCGGGCTTCGGGCGGAGAAGGAGAAGAAAAAGGGCCGCCACGGCGCTGGGGCGGCCTTCCGGAAGAGGAGAGGAGTGCGGGCGGACGTCAGCCCGTGCGGCGCAGGGCCTCGCTCAGCCGCGCGGCCGAGTCGATGACCGCCTGGGCGTGCATCCGGCCCGGGTGGCGGGTCAGCCGCTCGATCGGCCCGGAGACCGAGACCGCGGCGACCACCCGGTTCGAGGGGCCGCGCACCGGGGCCGAGACCGAGGCGACGCCCGGCTCCCGTTCGCCGATCGACTGGGCCCAGCCCCGCCGCCGTACGCCGGAGAGTGCCGTCGCCGTGAACCTGGCGCCCTGGAGGCCCCGGTGCAGACGCTCCGGCTCCTCCCAGGCCATCAGGATCTGGGCGGAGGAGCCCGCCTTCATGGTGAGCGTCGAGCCGACCGGCACCGTGTCCCGGAGTCCGGACAGCCGCTCCGCCGCCGCCACGCAGATGCGCATGTCGCCCTGCCGGCGGTAGAGCTGCGCGCTCTCGCCGGTGATGTCCCGCAGGTGGGTGAGTACCGGTCCGGCCGTGGCCAGCAGGCGGTCCTCGCCCGCCGCGGCTGCCAGTTCCGACAGCCGGGGGCCGAGAATGAACCGGCCCTGCATATCCCTCGCCACCATCCGGTGGTGTTCCAGTGCCACAGCCAGTCGATGGGCCGTGGGCCGTGCGAGCCCGGTCGCCGCGACCAGCCCGGCGAGGGTGGCCGGACCGGACTCCAGGGCGCTCAATACCAGAGCTGCCTTGTCGAGAACGCCGACGCCGCTAGAGTTGTCCATACGACGATACTCGCGTCTCACTCTGTGAAACGCAAGTTCAATTTTCAGCGGAAGTTGCGAACCTGTACGGGCGGCCCCACAACGGCCCGCAGCCACCGCCCCGCACGGGGATCCGGACGGCGGCGCACCGAATCTCTAGTTGGGCCGGCGAAGACGCCGGCCGGAGGGAAAGCGATGGGTAGGACACTCGCGGAGAAGGTCTGGGACGACCACGTCGTCCGGCGCGCGGAGGGCGAGCCCGACCTTCTCTTCATCGATCTGCACCTGCTGCACGAGGTGACCAGCCCGCAGGCCTTCGACGGTCTGCGCCAGGCCGGACGTCCGGTGCGACGCCTCGACCTCACCATCGCCACCGAGGACCACAACACCCCGACGCTCGACATCGACAAGCCGATCGCCGACCCGGTCTCCCGCGCCCAGCTGGAGACCCTGCGCAAGAACTGCGCGGACTTCGGCGTCCGGCTGCACCCGCTCGGCGACGTCGAGCAGGGCGTCGTGCACGTGGTCGGCCCCCAGCTGGGCCTGACCCAGCCCGGCACCACCGTGGTCTGCGGCGACTCCCACACCTCCACGCACGGGGCCTTCGGCGCACTGGCGTTCGGCATCGGCACCAGCCAGGTGGAGCACGTCCTGGCCACCCAGACGCTGCCGCTGGCCCGCCCGAAGACCATGGCCATCACGGTCGACGGCGAACTGCCCGAGGACGTCACCGCCAAGGACCTGATCCTCGCCATCATCACCCGGATCGGCACCGGCGGCGGCCAGGGCTACATCCTCGAATACCGCGGCTCCGCCATCGAGAAGCTCTCGATGGAGGCCCGGATGACCATCTGCAACATGTCGATCGAGGCCGGAGCCCGCGCGGGCATGATCGCCCCGGACGAGACCACCTTCGCCTACCTGGAGGGCCGCGACCGCGCCCCCAGGGGCGAGGAGTGGGACGCCGCCGTCGCGTACTGGAAGACCCTGCTCTCGGACGACGACGCGGTGTTCGACGCCGAGGTCGTCATCGACGCCACCGAACTGGCCCCGTTCGTCACCTGGGGCACCAACCCCGGCCAGGGGGCGCCGCTCTCCGCCCACGTCCCCGACCCCGCTTCGTACGAGGACGCCTCGGAGCGCAACGCCGCGGAAAAGGCCCTGGAGTACATGGGGTTGACCGCGGGCCAGCCGCTGCGCGAGATCAACGTGGACACCGTCTTCGTAGGTTCGTGCACCAACGGCCGCATCGAGGACCTGCGCAACGCCGCCGCCATCCTGGACGGCCGCAAAGTCGCGAACGGCGTACGGATGCTGGTCGTCCCCGGCTCGGTCCGGGTCGCGCTCCAGGCCGTCTCCGAGGGCCTGGACAAGGTCTTCACCGAGGCCGGCGCCGAATGGCGGCATGCGGGTTGCTCGATGTGCCTCGGCATGAACCCCGACCAGCTGGCCCCCGGCGAGCGCTCCGCCTCCACCTCGAACCGCAACTTCGAGGGCCGGCAGGGCAAGGGCGGCCGCACCCACCTGGTCTCGCCCCAGGTCGCCGCCGCCACCGCCGTGCTGGGCCATCTGGCCTCGCCCGCCGACCTGTCCGACACCCGTACCCCCGCCGGAGTCCGATAGCCATGGAAGCCTTCACCACACACACCGGCCGGGCCGTCCCGCTGCGCCGCAGCAACGTCGACACCGACCAGATCATCCCCGCCCACTGGCTGAAGAAGGTCACCCGCGACGGGTTCGAGGACGGCCTCTTCGAAGCCTGGCGCAAGGACGCCGACTTCGTCCTCAACCGCCCCGAGCGCCAGGGCGCCACCGTCCTGGTGGCCGGTTCCGACTTCGGTACGGGCTCCTCCCGCGAACACGCGGTCTGGGCCCTGCAGAACTTCGGCTTCAAGACGGTCATCTCCTCCCGGTTCGCCGACATCTTCCGCGGCAACTCGCTGAAGAACGGTCTGCTGACCGTGGTCCTGGAGCAGAAGGTCGTCGACGCCCTGTGGGAGCTGAGCGAGGCCGACCCGAACGCCGAGATCACCGTCGACCTGCACACGCGGCAGGTCCGCGCCGAGGGCATCACGGCCGACTTCGAGCTGGACGAGAACGCCCGCTGGCGCCTGCTCAACGGCCTCGACGACATCAGCCTCACCCTTCAGAACGAAGCGGACATCGCGGCTTACGAGGCGGCCAGGCCGGCCCACAAGCCGCGTACAATTGACGCCTGAGCAGCGGTTTTCCATGACTGCGCCCCCTGCCTCCGGGCAGGGGGCGCAGTCGCTTGTTGAGCCCCCCTCGGGCGACAACTCGCCCCAGATGGCACAATCGGTGCATGGAACGCGACAGCCAACTCAAGCTCTATGGCCAAGTCGCCGACCGATTGAAGGAAGCGCACGCCAAGGTGCGTGCACTGCAAGTCCCGGAGAGCGTACGGATGGCGCTCTCCCGGAAGCTGCTGGTCGTCACGGCCGCGGCGAAGCACGATCTCCCGGACGCGGCAAGGCGTCTGGACCGGTTGATGAAGGACCTCGATGAGGGCCGATTCCCCGAAGGTGACTGACACGTGGAACTGCGCATCGGTCGACTTCGTTGCGGCACTAGGGTGATTAGCCCGTTTCGTGTTTGATTTGCGGTATATATCTGCCTAACGTGCGAAAAAGCCTGAACACTTTCGTTCTGGCAATGTCTCCGAAGGGGAAGACGTGAACAAGGCGCAGCTCGTAGAAGCGATTGCCGACAAGGTCGGCGGCCGCCAGCAGGCCGCAGACGCTGTCGACGCGGTACTCGACGCGATCGTCCGTGCCGTTGTCGCCGGGGACCGTGTCTCGGTCACCGGCTTCGGCTCGTTCGAGAAGGTCGACCGCCCCGCCCGGTACGCCCGCAACCCGCAGACGGGTGAGCGCGTCCGGGTCAAGAAGACCTCGGTGCCCCGCTTCCGCGCGGGTCAGGGGTTCAAGGACCTGGTGAGCGGCTCCAAGAAGCTCCCCAAGAACGATGTGGCCGTGAAGAAGGCCCCCAAGGGCAGCCTTACGGGCGGATCTTCCGCCGCCCGCACGACGGTCAAGGCCGCCGCCGCCAAGAAGTCGGTGGCCAAGAAGGCCACGGCGAAGAAGACCACCGCCAAGAAGGCCGTGGCACCGGCGAAGAAGACCACCGCCACCGCCAAGAAGGCCACCGCCAAGAAGGCGACCGCCACGGCGAAGAAGGCCACGCCGGCCGCGAAGAAGGCGACCCCGGCGAAGAAGGCCACCGCGACCGCCAAGAAGACCGCGCCCGCCAAGAAGGCCACGGCGAAGAAGGCGCCCGCGAAGAAGACCACGGCGCGCACCACCACGGCCAAGAAGGCCACCGCACGCAAGAAGTGAGACCGGGCACCCGCTCGCTCCTCACACGCGCCGGGCCGGGCTCCCCTCTGGGGGAGCCCGGCCCGCGGGCTGTCCGGGGGCACTTCCTCCCCCGTACGGTCTAGAACGTCTGCAGCGTCACCAGCGTGATCCGCAGGGCGGCACCAGCGCCCTCGCCCTCGATCCGCACCCGCTGTCCCGGACGCAGCAGCAGCAGACCGCCCGCGTCGAAGGCCGGGGCGCCGAACTCCACCGGCGTGCCGTCGTCCAGCAGCACACTGCCGGAGCGGGTCTCGGGGTCGTAGGTGTACGAGGTCGCCTGCATGGGCGGCAGCCTATCGGTCCGGGGTGAGGGAGAGCACGGACCCGAGCCGCCCGGTGTACGGCCCCACTCCGAGGGCCAGGGCCACCTTCAGATCCTCGCCCGTATCCACGTCCCGGCGCACCGAGTCGACCCCGGGCAGCGTTATTTCCACCGCACCCGAAGCCAGGTGCCGGGCGGCGGACCGGCCGCCGAAAGCCGGGCACAATTCCGTTCCCCCGCCGCAGGACAGAAATGTCGTTCCGATTCCCGCCGCGTCCCGCAGAAATGCGCGGGGAAAAGCGGAAGCAAAATCGAGTACCCGAGCCAATTCCCCGGCGCGCAGGGCCGGCAGATCTGCGTTGAGCGCGGCCACCGGGACGGCGGGGGAGAGCGCCCGCACCGAGCGGGCGCCGTACGCCAGCGCGGCGTTGAGCCCGGCCGCCGGCACGTCCGGCACGACCCGCGCGCCGAGCGCCGAAAGGGCCGCCCCGGCCGCCGCGTCGTCCGTGACGACCACCACATCCCGCACCCGGGCGCAGGAGAGCGCCGCCGCCACCGTGTCCTGGGCGAAGGCCAGGGCCAGCCGCGGCCGGGCGAGCTCGCCGGCGGCCCGCCCCAAGCGGCTCTTGGCCCGCGCGAGCGGCTTCAACGGAACGACCAGGGACCAGAGCCCCCCCGGATCGGTGTTCGTGGCGATCTCCCCCTCCGTACGCGTGAGGACTCATTCTCGCCTGCCGGTACGACAACCTGGAGGGCCGGGCCCGAAGGTGAGGCGTACGGTGTTCTCGACAGAGGAGGGGCCTGGGGCGAGACTCGACCGTCAGTAGCCGGCAGCAGGTCGACGTTCCGAAGAGGTCCATAGAGGAAGGTGTCCGAGTGTCCCGCCGCAGAATCGGCTTCTGGTACCGTCTGGCGGCGGTTATCGCCAAGCCGCCATTGGTGGTTCTGTTCAAGCGCGACTGGCGGGGGATGGAACACATTCCGGCCGAGGGCGGATTCATCACCGCCGTCAATCACAACTCCTATCTGGACCCGCTCTCCTACGGCCACTTCCAGTACAACACCGGACGCGTGCCCCGGCTCCTGGCGAAGGCGGGCCTCTTCCGCACCCCCTTCGTCGGCATGATGCTGCGCGGCACCGGCCAGATCCCCGTCTACCGCGAGACGACCAACGCCCTGGACGCCTTCCGGGCCGCCGTCGACGCCATCGAGCGCGGCGAGTGCGTCGCCTTCTACCCCGAGGGCACCCTCACCCGCGACCCCGACATGTGGCCGATGGCCGGCAAGACCGGCGCCGCCCGGGTCGCGCTGATGACCAAGGCCCCGGTCATCCCCGTCGCGCAGTGGGGCGCCAACCTCGCGATGCCGCCGTACGCCAAGGAGAACAAGCTCCAGCTGTTCCCCCGCAAGACGCTGCGGGTCCAGGCCGGTCCGCCCGTCGACCTCAGCCGTTTCTACGATGTCGAGCCGACGCCCGACGTGCTGCGCCAGGCGACCGAGGTCATCATGGCCGCGATCACCCGCCAGCTGGAGGACGTACGAGGGGAGAAGGCCCCCACCGAGCTCTACGATCACCGCAAAGCCCGTGCTGAACAACGGCGCAGGGCGCAGGGAAAGGGATCCACGTGACGCACCCCGTAAAAGCAGCCGTCTTCGGAACCGGCTCATGGGGTACGGCGTTCGCCGTGATCCTCGCCGACGCGGGCTGCGAGGTCACCCTCTGGGGACGCCGCGCCGAGGTCGCCGAGACCGTCAACACCACCCGCACCAACCCGGACTACCTGCCGGGGATCGCCCTCCCCGACACCATCCGCGCCACCACGGACCCCGCCGAGGCACTGCGCGGAGCCGAGTTCGCCTTCCTCGTCGTGCCGTCCCAGACACTGCGCGCCAACCTCGCCGACTGGGCCCCGCACCTGGAGTCCGACACCGTCCTGGTCTCCCTGATGAAGGGCGTCGAGCTGGGCACCGCCAAGCTGATGAGCGAGGTCATCGCGGACGTCACCAAGGTCTCCGCCGACCGCATCGCCGTCGTCTCCGGCCCCAACCTGGCCAAGGAGATCGCCGAGCGCCGCCCCGCCGCCGCCGTCGTCGCCTGCGCCGACGAGTCCGTCGCCCAGCGGCTCCAGGCCGCCTGCCACACCCCGTACTTCCGGCCCTACACCAACACCGACGTGGTCGGCTGCGAGCTCGGCGGCGCCGTGAAGAACGTCATCGGCCTCGCCGTCGGCATCGCGGACGGCATGGGCCTCGGCGACAACACCAAGGGCTCCCTCATCACCCGCGGCCTCGCCGAGACCACCCGCCTGGGCGTCGCCATGGGCGCCGACCCGCTGACGTTCTCCGGACTCGCGGGCCTGGGCGACCTGGTGGCCACCTGCTCCTCGCCGCTCTCGCGCAACCACACCTTCGGCACCAACCTCGGCCGCGGCATGACGCTCCAGGAGACGATCGCCGTCACCAAGCAGACCGCCGAGGGCGTCAAGTCCTGCGAATCGGTCCTCGACCTGGCACGCCGGCACGGCGTCGACATGCCCATCACCGAGACCGTCGTCTCCATCGTCCACGAGGGCAAGTCGCCGGTCGTCGCCGTCAAGGAGCTGATGTCGCGGAGCGCCAAGGCCGAGCGACGCTGACGTCTCCCTTACCAGCAGGTACGCTCATCGCGATATGAGCAGCGAGAACCTCCCCCAGAGCCCTGAGCGCCCCGAGAGCCCTGAGCAGCAGCGCCGTAAGCCGCGTGTGGCTGTCGTGTTCGGCGGCCGCAGCTCCGAACACGGCATCTCGGTCGTCACGGCCGGCGCCGTCATGAAGGCCATCGACCGGACGAAGTACGACGTCCTGCCGATCGGCATCACGACGGACGGCCGCTGGGCGCTCACCGCCGACGAGCCCGAACGCATGGCCATCACCGACCGCAAGGTCCCCGACGTGGACGGGCTCGCCGAGTCCACCGAGGGCAGCGTCGTCCTCTCCGTGGACCCGGGCAGCCGCGAGGTCGTCTACAGCGAACCCGGCTCGGTGCCCAAGGCGCTGGGCGAGGTCGACGTCGTCTTCCCCGTGCTGCACGGCCCGTACGGGGAGGACGGCACCCTCCAGGGGCTGCTCGAACTCTCCGGTGTGCCCTACGTCGGCGCGGGCGTCCTCGCCTCGGCCGTCGGCCAGGACAAGGAGTACATGAAGCGCGTCTTCATCTCCTTCGGGCTGCCGGTCGGACCGTACGAGGTCGTCCGCCCGCGCGAGTGGGACCGCGACCCCTCCGGCGTACGCAAGCGGATCGTGGACTTCGCCGGTGAGCACGGCTGGCCGCTGTTCATCAAGCCCGCCCGCGGCGGTTCCTCGATGGGCATCACCAAGGTCGACGAGCTCTCCGGCCTCGACGCGGCCATCGAGGAGGCCCGCCGCCACGACCCCAAGTTCCTCGTCGAGTCGCTGCTGCGCGGCCGCGAGATCGAGTGCGGGGTGCTGGAGTTCGAGGACGGACCGCGCGCCAGTGTGCCCGCCGAGATCCCGCCGGTCACCGCGCACGAGTTCTACGACTTCGAGGCGAAGTACATCGACTCGGCCGCCGGTCTGGTGCCCGCACCGCTCACCGAGGAGCAGACCGCCGAGGTGCAGCGGCTCGCCGTCGCCGCCTTCGACGCCACCTCCTGCGAGGGCCTGGTGCGCGCCGACTTCTTCCTCACCGAGGACGGCACCTTCGTCATCAACGAGATCAACACCCTGCCGGGGTTCACCCCGATCTCCATGTACCCGCGCATGTGGCAGGAGAGCGGTGTGAGCTATCCGGAGCTGGTCGACCGGCTGATCCAGGCCGCGCTGACCCGCTCCACCGGACTGCGCTGAGAGACCCGGAAGGCCGGGACGGCGGGGGCCGTCCCGGCCTTCCGGGCATGATGCATCCGTCTTCGTGGACCGGGGGGCGCCGCGGCGCAGTACGATCGCCCCGTCAGCGCGCGGAGGATCACGGTGCCGGGGCGGAGAACCGTGGGCGAACGCCGCGCGTCCCACGCGCGGCACCGGACGGGGGTCAGAGGTGGACGACCGGGCAGGTCAGGGTTCGCGTGATGCCGTCCACCTGCTGCACTTTGGCGACCACCATGCGGCCGAGTGCATCGACCGTGTCGGCCTGGGCCCGCACGATCACGTCGTACGGACCGGTGACGTCCTCTGCCTGGATGACTCCCGGAATCTTGGAAATGGTCTCGGCGACGATCGACGCCTTGCCCACCTCGGTCTGAATAAGGATGTACGCCTGTACCACGGAACCTCCAGGGCGGCCACGAGGATCATGTGGGGGAAAGGGACGCCACGTTATCGCGTTGCCGAGGGTGACGGGGAGACCTATGGGCCGTATGACGTCCACAGCGTGGCGTGCGGAGTGCGGAAGTTGACGTATCCCTTGACGGTGCCGGCAGCTCTCCTGACGGTACCGACAGCAGTGACGGCTCGCGACCGGGGGCCCGGACGGGTGTCCGGGGCGATAAATGAGAGGTGAGACTCGGTGAAGGGAACCGTGGGCGAGTTGGGGGAGTTCGGGCTCATCAGAGAGCTCACGTCCCGGCTCACCACCACTCCGGCGGTACGGCTGGGGCCCGGCGACGACGCCGCGGTCGTGGCCGCTCCCGACCGCAGGGTCGTGGCCAGTACGGACATCCTGCTGGAAGGGCGGCACTTCCGCCGCGACTGGTCGACGGCGTACGACGTCGGCCGCAAGGCGGCGGCCCAGAACCTCGCCGACATCGCGGCGATGGGCGCCGTGCCCACCGCGTTGCTCCTCGGTCTCGTCGTCCCCGCCGACCTCCCGGTCACCTGGGCAGCCGAGCTGATGGACGGACTCCGCGACGAATGCCAGGTGGCGGGGGCGGCCGTCGTCGGCGGCGATGTGGTCGGCGGCGACACCATCACCGTCGCGATCACCGCTCTCGGCGACCTGCGCAACCATGAACCGGTCACCCGCTCCGGCGCCCGGCCCGGCGACGTCGTCGCCGTCACCGGCTGGCTCGGCTGGTCCGCCGCCGGATACGCCGTGCTCTCCCGCGGCTTCCGCTCGCCCCGCGCCTTCGTCGAGGCCCACCGCCGGCCCGAACCGCCGTACCACGCGGGCCCCGCGGCCGCCGGACTCGGCGCCACCGCGATGACCGACGTCAGCGACGGTCTGGTCGCGGACCTCGGGCACATCGCCGAGGCCAGCAAGGTCCGCATCGACCTGCGCTCGGGCCTCATCGACATCCCCTCGCAGATGTCCGACATCGGCCAGGCCGTCGGCGTCGACCCGCTCCAGTGGGTGCTGACCGGGGGAGAGGACCACGCGATCGTGGCGACCTTCCCGCCCGACACGAAACTCCCCGCCCGATGGAAGGTGATCGGCGAGGTCCTCAACCCCTCCGCCCTGCCCCAGGTCACCGTCGACGGCGCGCCCTGGACCAGCAAGGGCGGCTGGGACCACTTCGGTGCGATCGAGGACACCTACTAGCCGACGGTCTTTTCCGGGCTGCCGCTAGATTGCTGCGTATGCCCATACGTACCGCTGTACCGCCCCGCGTCCTCACCGTCGCCGGATCCGACTCCGGCGGCGGTGCGGGGATCCAGGCCGACCTGAAGACCATGCTCGCCCTCGGTGTGCACGGCATGAGCGTGATCACCGCCGTCACCGCACAGAACTCCCTCGGCGTCCAGGGCGCGTGGGAGCTTCCGGTGGACGCCGTACGCGCCCAGTACCGCAGCGTCGTCGACGACATCGGCGTCCAGGCGGTGAAGACCGGGATGCTCGCCTCGGCCGCCCTGGTGGAGACCGTCGCCGAACTCCTCGCCGGGACCGACGCCCCCGTCGTCGTGGACCCGGTCGGGGTCTCCAAGCACGGGGACGCGCTCCTCGCCGCCGAGGCGCTCGATTCCGTACGGACGAAGCTGCTGCCCGTCGCCACGGTGGCCACCCCGAACCTGGACGAAGTGGCCCAGCTCACGGGCGTCACGGTCACCGACGAGGACGGAATGCGCCGGGCCGCCGAGGAGATCCTCGCGTTCGGACCGCGCTGGGCGCTCATCAAGGGCGGGCACCTGCCCGGCGACGCGGTCGACCTGCTCACCGACGGGAGCGCGGAACACTGGCTGCGCGCCCCCCGCTACGACAACCGGCACACCCACGGCACCGGCTGCACCCTCGCCTCCGCCATCGCCTCCGGGCTCGCGCTCGGCCAGGACGTAAAGACGGCGGTGGAGGGCGCGAAGGCGTACGTCACCGGCGCGATCCGGGCCGGATTCGCACTCGGCGGCGGCATCGGCCCGGTCGACCACGGCTGGCGGACCCGTCGGACCGACTGATCAGCGCCTGAGCACAGCTGGATGACGCAGCCGGCTGAGCACAGCAAAAAGCCGGTCCACCGAGGTGGACCGGCTTTTTGGGCAACCGGAAGGCTGCGCTACGACGGAGACGTCAGCGCGCGACCTTGCCGGCCTTGATGCACGAGGTGCAGACGTTGAGCCGCTTCGGCGTCCGACCGACCACGGCACGCACGCGCTGGATGTTGGGGTTCCAGCGACGGGACGTACGGCGGTGCGAGTGCGAAATGCTGTTGCCGAAGCTCGGCCCCTTGCCGCAAACGTCGCAGTTGGCAGCCACGGGTCACTCCAAAGACTTCAGATGCACTTACAGTGAATTCCGGCGCGCCGGAATCATTGAATGAAGTGGCGGTACCGGAGGAATGGCCCGACTCTCATCGGGCAACCGAAGCAGCATACAACGCCTGCTTCGGAGATACGAAACTACCACGGGTTGGCCTACCGCCCTCCCGCCCCCTGTCCCGCCCGGGACCCCGGAAGGGGGGCTAACCTGCGGTGCAGCCCGTTGCCACGGCCGCTTCAAGGAGGACCATCGGTGCCGCAGCTCCCCGACGATCTGGACGCCGTCGCGGTGCGCACCTGGTGCTCACTGGCCCTGGAGGCCCTGGGCCGGGAGCGCGCGGAGATCGACGCGATCAACGTCTATCCCATCGCCGACGGGGACACGGGCACCAACCTCTATCTGACCGTCGAGTCCGCCGCCGCGGCCGTCGAAGCGGTGTTCGCCGCCCATGAGACCGGCACCACCGCACCCGCCACCGCCGATGCCGTACGCGCCATGGCGCACGGCGCCCTGATCGGCGCCCGCGGGAACTCCGGCACCATCCTTGCCCAGCTGCTGCGCGGTATGGCCGGGGTGCTGGCCGACGGCGGTGACGCGGCTCACCTGCGCCTCGCCCTGACCCGGGCCGCCGCGGCTGCCCGCCAGGCCGTCGCCCACCCGGTGGAGGGCACGGTGCTTACCGTCGCCACGGCGGCCGCCGAAGCCGCGCAGGGCGACGAGCCGGAACTGCGCGCCGTGGTGCGCGCCGCCTATGAGGGCGCACGCGCCGCGCTGGCGAAGACCCCGGAGCAGCTCGCCGTGCTCGGCCGGGCCGGGGTCGTGGACGCCGGGGGGCGGGGGCTGGTCGCGGTCCTGGGGGCGCTGGTGGAGGCGGTGACCGGGCAGGCGCCGGTACGGGGGCCTCGTACCGGGTCCGGGAAGGCTGCGGCTCCTGTGGACGGCGGATCCGTGGTGGGGCTGCCGGTGGGCGGAGTTCCGGTTCCGGCGGGCGGCGCTCCCGTGGAGGGGCCGCTCGACTGCCCCGAGGACGTGGACGGCGGTGGGCCCGCCTTCGAGGTGATCTACCTCCTGGAGGCCCGCGACGAGCAGGTGGACCGGCTGCGCACCCGGCTCGACGCGCTCGGCGACTCCCTGGTCGTGGTGGGCGGCGACGGGCTCTGGCACGTCCACGTCCATGTCGACGACGCCGGGGCCGCGGTGGAGGCGGGCGTCGAGGCCGGGCGGCCGTACCGGATCCGGATCACCCACTTCGCCACCGAGAGCGGCCACGACGTCCGCGTCCAGGCCGAACCCGCCCAGCGCGCCGTCGTCGTCGTGGTCCCCGGCGACGGCCTTGCCGGGCTCTGCACCGAGGCCGGCGCCACCACCGTGATCGCCCGCCCCGGCGAACCCCCCGCCAGCGGCGAGCTGGTCGACGCCATCCGCCGCGCCCACGCCCGCGAGGTGGTGCTGCTGCCCAACGACGCGGCCCTGCGCCACACCGCGGCCGCCGCCGCCGAGCAGGCCAGGACCGAGGGGGTCCGGGTCGCCCTCGTGCCGACCCGCGCCGCCGTCCAGGGCATCGCCGCCCTCGCCGTCCACGAGCCGGACCGGGGCTTCGACGAGGACGTGGTCGCCATGACCGCCGCCGCCGGCGCCACCCGCTACGCCGAACTGGCCGTCGCCGAGCGCCAGTCGTGGACCATGGCGGGGATCTGCCAGGCCGGGGACATCCTCGGCCTGATCGACGGGGACGTGGCCGTGATCGGCGCCGACGTCCCGGCCACCGCCCGCACGGTGCTGGACCGGATGCTGGCGGCCGGCGGCGAACTGGTCACCCTGGTCCTCGGCGAGGACGTCCCGGACGCGCTCGCCGACGCCCTGGAGGAACACGTACGCGAGGGCTACCTCGCCGTGGACACCGTGGTCTACCGGGGCGGACACCAGCGCGCACCGCTGCTGATCGGCGTCGAGTAGCCGTCTCGCGGCCGCGCCCGGCGGACAGCTGTCAGTGGCGTGGTGTGCAATGGATCGCGTGTCCTCGTTCGATGAACCTCTCAAGAAGCTGCTCGGCGGAGCCACCGCGAAGGTGATGGCCGAGCACCTCGGCCTGCACACGGTCGGTGATCTGCTGCACCACTACCCGCGGCGGTACGAGGAGCGCGGCAAGCTGACCGCGCTGGCCGACCTCCCGCTGGACGAGCACGTCACGGTCGTCGCCCAGGTCGCCGACGCCCGCATCCTGATGTTCAACAACGGCCGGGGCAAGCGGCTGGAGGTCACCCTCACCGACGGCAGCGGCCGCCTCCAGCTGGTCTTCTTCGGCCACGGCGTCCACAAGCCGCACAAGGAGCTGCTCCCGGGCCGCCAGGCGATGTTCGCGGGCAAGGCCTCCGTCTTCAACCGCAAGATGCAGCTGGCCCACCCCACGTACCAACTGCTCGACGCCTCCGACGCCGACGAGGCGACCGAGGCCGTGGACGCCTTCGCCGGACGGCTGCTGCCGATCTACCCCGCCTGCAAGCAGCTCGACTCCTGGCGGATCGCCAAGGCCGTCGACGCCGTACTGCCCAGCGCGCAGGACGCGGTGGACCCGCTGCCCGCCTCCCTGCGCGAGGGGCGCGGCTTCACCCCCCTGCCAGAGGCCCTGCTCAAGGTGCACCGCCCGCAGACCAAGGCGGACGTCGAGGACGCCAGGGCCCGGCTCAAGTGGGACGAGGCGTTCGTCCTCCAGGTCGCCCTGGCCCGCCGCCGGTACGCCGACACCCAACTCCCCGCCGTCGCCCGCCGCCCCGTCGCCGGCGGACTGCTGGACGCCTTCGACGCCAAGCTGCCCTTCACCCTCACCGAGGGCCAGGAGAAGGTCAGCAAGGAGATCTTCGACGACCTGGCCACCGAACACCCCATGCACCGCCTCCTCCAGGGCGAGGTGGGTTCGGGCAAGACGATGGTGGCCCTACGCGCCATGCTCACCGTGGTCGACGCGGGCGGCCAGGCGGCGATGCTCGCGCCCACCGAGGTCCTGGCCCAGCAGCACCACCGCTCGATCACCGAGATGATGGGCGAGCTGGCCGAGGGCGGCATGCTGGGCGGCTCGGACCGGGGGACCAAGGTCGTCCTGCTCACCGGCTCCATGGGGATGGCGGTCCGCAGGCAGGCCCTGCTCGACCTGGTCACCGGCGAGGCCGGGATCGTCATCGGCACCCACGCCCTCATCGAGGACAAGGTCCAGTTCCACGACCTGGGCCTCGTCGTGGTCGACGAACAGCACCGCTTCGGCGTCGAGCAGCGCGACGCCCTGCGCTCCAAGGGCAAGCAGCCGCCCCACCTCCTCGTCATGACCGCCACCCCCATTCCCCGTACGGTCGCGATGACCGTCTTCGGCGACCTGGAGACCTCCGTCCTGGACCAGCTCCCGGCCGGCCGCTCCCCGATCGCCAGCCACGTCGTCCCCGCCAAGGACAAGCCGCACTTCCTCGCCCGCGCCTGGGAGCGCGTCCGCGAGGAGGTGGAGAACGGCCACCAGGCGTACGTGGTCTGCCCCCGCATCGGCGACGACGCGGAGGAGGCCGAAGGCAAGAAGGGCAAGGCCAAGAAGAAGGCCCCCGAGGAGGACCCCGAGAAGCGGCCGCCGCTCGCCGTCCTGGAGATCGCCGACGAGCTCCGCAAGGGCGCGCTGGCCGGGCTGAGCGTCGAGGTGCTGCACGGGAGGATGCACCCGGACGAGAAGGACGACGTGATGCGCCGGTTCGCCGCCGGGGACGTCGACGTCCTGGTCGCCACCACCGTCATCGAGGTCGGGGTCAACGTCCCCAACGCCACCGCCATGGTGATCATGGACGCCGACCGGTTCGGTGTCTCCCAGCTCCACCAGCTCCGCGGCCGCGTCGGCCGGGGCTCGGCCCCCGGGCTCTGCCTGCTGGTCAGCGAGGCCCACGAGGCGAGCCCCGCCCGCGCCCGCCTCTCCGCCGTCGCCGCCACCCTCGACGGCTTCGAGCTCTCCCGTATCGACCTGGAGCAGCGCCGCGAGGGCGATGTACTGGGCCAGGCCCAGTCCGGAGTGCGCTCCTCGCTGCGGATGCTCACCGTCATCGACGACGAGGAAGTCATCGCCGCCGCCCGCGAGGAGGCCGTCGCGATCGTCGCCGCCGACCCGGAGCTGGAGCACCTGCCGGAGCTGCGCACGGTGCTGGCCGCCCTGCTGGACAAGGACCGTGAGGAGTACCTCGACAAGGGGTGAGCGCACGGGGGAGAGGCGGACGGGCCGGTGCGGGCCGCACGCCATATCGTGGACGGACGGCACGCACCCACCGCGAGCCCCTGAGCACACCCCCCGACCCCGAGGACCAGACACCCATGACCCGCGTGATCGCCGGATCGGCCGGCGGACGCCGCCTGGCCGTACCGCCCGGCACCGGCACCCGCCCCACCTCCGACCGTGCGCGGGAGGGCCTCTTCTCCACCTGGGAGGCGCTGCTCGGCACCCTCGAAGGCGTCCGCGTCGCCGATCTGTACGCCGGGTCCGGCGCCGTCGGCCTCGAAGCGCTCTCCCGTGGCGCGGTCCACGCCCTGCTCGTGGAGGCGGACCAGAAGGCGGTGCGCACCGTCCGGGACAACGTCCGCACGCTCGGGCTGCCCGGCGCCGAGGTGCGGGCCGGCAAAGCCGAGCAGATCGTGACAGGTCCGGCGCCCTCGGACCCGTACGACATCGTCTTCCTGGACCCGCCGTACGCCGTCACGGACGACGATCTTCGCGAGATCCTGCTCACACTCCGTGCTCAGGGGTGGCTCACAGCCGATGCGCTCGTCACGGTGGAACGCAGCACCCGGGGCGGAGAATTCGGCTGGCCCGCCGGATTCGAGCCACTGCGGGCCCGTCGCTACGGCGAGGGAACGCTTTGGTACGGTCGCGCCGCCGCTACGTGCGAAGACGCACGATGACCGGACCGGAGAGCGAGGGAATCACAGTGCGCCGCGCCGTCTGTCCGGGGTCTTTCGACCCCATCACCAACGGACATCTCGACATCATCGGACGAGCCTCGAAGCTGTACGACGTGGTGCACGTGGCGGTGATGATCAACCAGTCCAAGCAGGGACTGTTCACCGTGGACGAGCGGATCGAGCTGATCCGCGAGGTCACCGCCGGCTTCGGCAACGTGGAGGTGGAGTCCTTCCACGGGCTCCTGGTCGACTTCTGCAAGCAGCGGGAGATCCCGGCCATCGTGAAGGGCCTGCGGGCCGTCAGCGACTTCGACTACGAGCTGCAGATGGCCCAGATGAACAACGGCCTCTCGGGCGTCGAGACGCTCTTCGTGCCGACCAACCCGACGTACAGCTTCCTGTCGTCCTCGCTGGTCAAGGAGGTCGCCACCTGGGGCGGCGATGTCTCCCACCTGCTGCCCCCGACGGTCCACGAGGCGCTCATAGGGCGGCTGGGCAAGCGCTGAACGACTGACGGTCCGTCACCAGGTGTCGGGCGGCCGCCGACTGGCCTTACAGTCGTCCCGTCCGTCTCCAACAGAGCAGCAGAGAGTGGCGAGCACACGGTGGACGTGCAGAAGAAGCTCGACGAGATCGTCGAAGCGGTCGGGAACGCCCGCGCCATGCCCATGTCGGCCTCGTGCGTGGTCAACCGCGCCGAGCTGCTCGCCATGCTCGAAGAGGTGCGCGAGGCCCTGCCCGGCTCGCTCGCCCACGCCCAGCAGCTGATCGGCGGCCAGGAGCAGTTCGCCGAGCAGGCCCGGCAGGAGGCCGAGCGGATCATCCAGTCCGCCCACGCCCAGCGCTCCTCCCTGATCGCCGAGACCGAGATCGCCCGCCAGTCGCAGAGCGAGGCCGACCGGATCCTGTCCGAGGCCCGCCGCGAGGCCGAGGAGGTCCGGGCCGAGGCCGACGACTACGTCGACAGCAAGCTCGCCAACTTCGAGGTCGTCCTCACCAAGACCATCGGCTCCGTCGACCGAGGCCGCGAGAAGCTCCTCGGCCGCGGTCAGGGCCTGGACGAGCAGGGCTACCAGGACCCCGACTTCGCCGAGGCGCCCGAGCGCAGCGCCGACCCGGAGACGCTGCGGCAGCGGGCCGACGCGTACGTCGACGCCAAGTTCGGCGCCTTCGAGGCCGTCCTCGCCAAGACCCTGGAGGCGGTCGGCCGAGGCCGGCAGAAGCTGCTCGGCCGGGTCGCCTCCGACGACCTCGGTGCCCACATGGCCGCCCAGGACGCGGCGGGCGCCCAGGGGCACACCAGCGACGCCGACTACCTGGCCGGACTCGCCGAGCTGGCCACCCCGGAGCCGCGCCAGGCGCCCCAGCAGCCCCTCTACCAGGAGCCGCAGCAGCCGCAGGCCGAGCCGGGCTACGCGCAGCCGGAGTACGGGCAGCCGGAGTACGCGCAGGCGGCGTACGGCTACCAGGAGCAGCCGCACCAGCAGGGCGCCCAGGGTGTGCAGGACCCGTACGGCTACCAGCAGGTGCCGGACCCGTACGCGGCCTACCAGCAGCCCGCCTACGACCCGAACCAGTACCCGCCCCGGCCGCAGGGTCAGCCGGACTACGACTGGCAGCAGCAGCCCCAGGTGCCCGCCCAGCAGAACCAGGGAGCGCTGGACGAGACCAGCCTCTTCGACACCGGCATGATCGACCTGGAGCAGCTGCGCCGCTACGAAGAGGGCCGCTGACCTCAGCCGGGGGGCCGTGAGGCGCTCCGGGCGCCGGGGCCCTGAGCCGATTGGGTGCTGAGCGGTCCGTCCAGTATCCTGAATCCTCGGTCGCACATAGGTCCGCGATCCCGGCTGCCCGTTTCGTCTGCGAATCGGGACGGTGTGATTCCGGACCGGAGACGGCCCCTCCCCTGAGCAACAAGCGCGACACCCATGATTCGAAAGCAGGAAACGCCCTGAACGGCCATCTCGACCACCGCAACCCTCTCGTGTTCGATACGCGCGAGCTGGGTCGGCGTCCAGGTGCCATGAAGCGGCTGTCCCGCTCGGTGGACGCACCCGGTTCACCGGTTCTCGGTATCGACGGCGTCATCGGTGTGCCGGAAGGCGCGCCCCTGGAACTGGACCTCCGACTCGAATCGGTCATGGAAGGGGTGCTTGTCACAGGTACCGCCCGTGCGAGCGCCGAGGGGGAGTGCGTAAGGTGTCTGGAGCCGCTGACCATAGAGGTCGACGCGGATTTCCAGGAGATGTTCTCGTACCCTGACGCCGACGACCGGGGCCGCAGCAGTGCGGCGGACCCGGCCGACGACGCCGAGGACGACGAGGACAGGTTCTTCCTCGAGGACGGCTTGTTCGACCTCGAGTCAGTGCTGCGTGACGCGGTAGTGCTCGCACTGCCCATGCAGCCGGTGTGCAAGGAGACCTGTGCCGGTCTGTGTTCCGAATGCGGAATCAGGCTGGACGAGAACCCGGGCCACCACCACGACGCCGTCGACATCCGTTGGGCGGCACTGCAAGGACTCGCCGACACCGTTCAGGACGGCGAGAAGGACAACATGGGCGGCGCCGAACCGGGCGTCGACGAGAAGCAGGAGAAGTAGCCGTGGCTGTTCCGAAGCGGAAGATGTCGCGCAGCAACACGCGCCACCGCCGGTCGCAGTGGAAGGCTGCGGTCCCCACCCTGGTTTCGTGCGAGCGTTGCCAGGAGCCGAAGCTCCAGCACATTGCGTGCCCGAGCTGCGGCACCTATAACAAGCGCCAGGTCCTCGAGGTCTGAGCGGCTGGTGAGAGGCCCGATGTCTGAGTTGTCCAGCGCCAAGAAGCAGGCAGACAACATCAACACAGCCTCGTCCCACACGCTTCTGGAAGGGCGGCTCGGGTATCACCTCGAGTCCGCCCTTCTGGTACGTGCGCTGACCCATCGTTCGTACGCATACGAGAACGGCGGTCTGCCCACCAACGAGCGGCTCGAATTCCTCGGGGATTCGGTGCTCGGCCTGGTGGTCACGGACACGCTGTACCGCACCCACCCCGACCTGCCCGAAGGCCAGCTGGCCAAGTTGCGGGCCGCGGTGGTCAACTCGCGTGCACTTGCGGAAGTGGGCCGCGGCCTCGAACTCGGCTCCTTCATCCGGCTCGGCCGCGGTGAAGAGGGCACGGGTGGCCGGGACAAGGCTTCCATCCTCGCCGACACACTGGAAGCAGTGATCGGCGCGGTCTACCTCGACCAGGGCCTCAGCGCGGCCTCGGAGCTGGTCCACCGGCTCTTCGACCCGCTGATCGACAGGTCCTCGAACCTCGGCGCCGGCCTGGACTGGAAGACCAGTCTCCAGGAGCTCACCGCGAGCGAGAGCCTCGGAGTCCCCGAGTACCTCGTCACGGAGACCGGCCCGGACCACGAGAAGACCTTCACTGCTGCTGCTCGCGTCGGTGGTGTCTCGTACGGCACCGGCACCGGCCGTAGCAAGAAGGAAGCGGAGCAGCAGGCGGCGGAATCCGCCTGGCGCGAGATCAGCGCCGCCGCAGAGGCACGGCAGGCCGCGGAGAAGTCCGCAGCCGACGGAGGGGCCGCCGACACCCCTGCCGACCCGTCGCCCGACACGGACGCCGCTCCGGCCTGAAACGAGGGCGAGCCCCTCGGTGCCCTGTGCACCGAGGGGTTTTCCCTGTCCCGGGGAGCGGTTTCCGAAAGGACCCGCTCCCGCTCCCGTACTACCGTCGTCGTGTCTGGAGTGGTCCACCGTGCCCGAGCTGCCCGAGGTCGAAGTCGTACGCCGGGGTCTTGAGCGCTGGGTCAGCGGCCGTACCGTCACCGAGGTCGAGGTCCTGCACCCCCGTGCGGTCCGCCGGCACCTTGCGGGCGGCCCAGACTTCGCCGCCCGGCTGCGAGGCGTCCGCTTCGGTACCGCCATGCGGCGCGGCAAGTACCTCTGGGTCCCCGTCGACGAGGCCGCCTCCTCGCTGCTGGGCCACCTCGGCATGAGCGGACAGCTGCTGGTGCAGCCCACGGACGCGCCCGACGAGAAGCACCTGCGGATCCGGATGGCGTTCGATGACGCACTCGGCACCGAGCTGCGCTTCGTCGACCAGCGCACCTTCGGCGGGCTCTCGCTGCACGACACCACCCCCGACGGGCTGCCCGACACCATCGCGCACATCGCCCGGGACCCGCTCGACCCGCTCTTCGACGACGCCGCGTTCCACACCGCCCTGCGCCTGCGCCGTACGACGGTCAAGCGCGCGCTCCTGGACCAGTCGCTGATCAGCGGCGTCGGCAACATCTACGCGGACGAGGCGCTCTGGCGCGCCGAGCTGCACTACGACCGGCCGACCGCGACCCTCACCCGCCCGAAGTCGGCCGAGCTGCTCGGCCACGCCCGGGACGTGATGAACGCGGCCCTCGCCCAGGGCGGCACCAGCTTCGACAGCCTGTACGTCAACGTGAACGGCGAGTCCGGCTACTTCGACCGCTCGCTCGACGCGTACGGCAGGGAGGGCGAGCCATGCCGCCGCTGCGGGACGCCGATGCGCCGCCGCGCCTGGATGAACCGGTCCAGCTACTTCTGCCCGCGCTGTCAGCGGCCGCCGCGGGTCTCGTCGTAACGCGTCCGGGCGGCGAGTACGTCGCCCATCCGTCCCTCGACGAGATGGATGAGCCCGAGGAGCTGCCCGGCGACCTCGCGGCCGAACGGGGTGAGCTCGTAGTCCACCCGGGGCGGGTTGACCGGCTGCGCCTCCCGCAGGACGAGCCCGTCGCGCTCCAGCGCGTGCAGCGTCTGGGAGAGCATCTTCTCGCTGACCCCGTCGACCCGGCGGCGCAGCTCGTTGAACCGGAGCCTCTCCTCGTACAGTGCGCCCAGCGTCAGGCTGCCCCAGCGCCCGGTGACATGCTCCAGCGTGGAGCGCGAGGGGCACTGCCGGGAGAAGACGTCGAAGGCGGAAACGTCCGTATCGCTGGCCATGGAAACAGCTTACGCCCGCACAGTGCTCACCCAGAGGGAGCGCTGTGCGGGCGTAAGCGGTCGGGCGTCTACGGGTCAGAAACCGAAGTTCTGGGTCCACCACGGACCGCCGGAGCCCTCGTGGACGCCGATGCCGATCGTCTTGTAGTCGCAGTTGAGAATGTTCGCCCGGTGGCCTTCGCTGTTCATCCAGCCGTCCATCACGGCCTGGGCGTCGGCCTGGCCGCGGGCGATGTTCTCCGCGGCGAGCCCCTGCACCCCGGCCTGGGCGGCACGGTCCCAGGGGGTGTCGCCGTCCGGGTCGGTGTGGTCGAAGAAGCCGCGGGCCGCCATGTCCTCGCTGAAGTTCTGGGCCAGCGAGGTGAGCGGGGTGCTGGTGGTCAGCGGGGAACAGCCGGCCTTCGAGCGCTCCTGGTTCACCAGGGCCAGCACCTCGGCGCGGGCCGAGGGGGCGGACGGCGAGGGGGCGGGCTTCTTGGTGGGCGGCGGGGCGACGGTCTTCTTCGGCGGCGCCGGGGTCCTGCTCGCCGGGGCGGTGCTCTTCTTCGGGGCGGTGGTGGGCGCCTTCGACTCCTTGGACGGCGTCGCGGCCGGCTTCTCGGAGGGGGTGGCTGAGGGCGCGGCCGACTTCGACGGAGTCTTCGAGGCGCTGCCGGAAGGCGACTTCGACGGGGTCGTGGACGGCGACTTCGAGGGCGTCTTCGACGGGGCCCCGGGGCGCTCGCTGCCCCGGCTGGTGGGGGAGGAGGAACGGTCGGCCGGGGCGCTGGAGCCGCCCTGTTGGGTCAGCAGGTCGGGGGCGCCGCCGGTGCGCACCTGGTCGGCCGCGGAGCTGCCGCCCGAGGTGTAGGTGTCGCCGCCGGGAAGCAGACCCGAGGCGACGGCGACCGCGCCGACCGCCATCGCGGCCGAGGCGCCGAGAAGCCCGGTACGCACGGGGACCGCGGACTTCTTCTTCCGGCGCGTGCCCCGGTGCCGCGAGGAGGCTCCGGCCGTGGGCTCTTCAGCGGCGGGGCCTGCGGCGGATCGTCGGTGGCGTCCCATGCGCTGTGCCTTCCTGATGCTCCGGACGTCGCAGCGACGTCACCCGATTACCGGTCGATCTTCATCCCGATACTCACCCGATCGAGTGAGGCTATTGCGACGGGACTGTACGCCATGGATCAAAGGGGCCGCCGTGCTTCTGGAGCAATCGGCCGGTTAGCGTTCGGGCATGAACGTAGATGCACGCCTGGTCGTATGGGTACGCGGCCGAGTACAGCAAGTAGGGTTCCGCTGGTTCACCAGGGCAAATGCTTTGGAGATCGGCGGACTCGTGGGCTTTGCACTCAATCTCGACGACGGCCGGGTGCAGGTGGTCGCCGAGGGATCACGTGACAATTGCCACCGTTTGCTGGATTGGCTGCGCTCCGACGACACACCCGGGCGCGTGGACGGAGTCACTGAGATCTGGGACACCCCGCGCGGCGGTTACGAGGGATTCGCCATCCGCTGATACGGGCCCCCGTCGACGCCCCGGATCCGCTCGGTGAACGCGGCGCGGCGAAGGGTCACGGGCCGGCCCGCCGGACCCCCCGCACCCGAAATGACCTGCGAAAGGACCGCGCGGCGGCCGATGGTTGCCAGATGCGGAATGTCGTGCAAGGCTGCGGCATTGACGAAGATCTCCACCTCCGTCGGGGTCCCGCAGGAGAGTCGCGCCGCATGATCGTCCGGCCGCGCGCCCCCGGGGCACCTGGCTCCACAGGGTGTGATCGTGTTGACCGTCAAACTTTTTGGTGAGACGCTGAAAACCCCGCGCACCTTAGCTGTTCGGTAGAGCTGATATGCAGCAGAACCGCAGTGGTGACAGAGCCCTGCCGAGCACCGCGGGTGCGATCCCCTGACGACCCACACCGCATCGGTCGGTCACTCATTGTGGAGGACCATCCATCATGGCAAAGGCGCTTCTCGGTTACGTCGGCGGTTCCGACCCGCGACTCCTCGCCGAGATGCGACGGCTCCAGCAGCGCGTCCAGGACCTGGAATCCGAGCTCAACCGGATCCAGGACGAGAACGACGCGCTCAACGCCGCCGCTCAGCACCAGGAGTCGTTGCTCGACAGCATCGACATCGACGTACCCCAGGGCGAGCCTGCACTGACCTGACCGGTGGCCCTCTCGGGCCGGTCGGGCTGTCCATGCTCAGCAGCCTAGGAACAACATCTCTCCATCGCTGATCCGTCCTGCGTCACGGATCGCCGTCCCCGGACGACCGGGTCCCTGACCGACAGGGCCGCCCTGTCCCCGGATCACCGGCAACGCATCGTCCGGTTGCCGTGGCGATGCGCCGTGCAGGACCGCACCAAGTTCTACGCACCAAGATCTACAGGGACGCTTCGGCGTCCCTTTTTTCTTTGCCCGGACCCCCCGGCCCCCGCCGTGCCCCCCTCGCTTACCGTCTGATGTGCCCTGCACCTTCATCACCGAAACCGAGAGGGAAAGGTAGAGTCCGGCGGCGTGCACCTCAAGGCCCTGACCCTGCGTGGTTTCAAATCGTTCGCGTCCGCCACCACCCTGCGGTTCGAACCGGGGATCACCTGTGTCGTAGGACCCAATGGGTCGGGAAAGTCCAATGTGGTGGACGCCCTCTCCTGGGTCATGGGGGAACAGGGAGCCAAATCCCTGCGCGGCGGCAAGATGGAAGACGTGATCTTCGCCGGGACGACCGGGCGGCCTCCGCTCGGCCGCGCCGAAGTCTCGCTGACCATCGACAATTCCGATGGTGCATTGCCCATCGAGTACGCCGAAGTGACGATCACTCGGATCATGTTCCGCAATGGCGGCAGTGAATACCAGATCAATGGCGACACCTGCCGGCTGCTGGACATCCAGGAACTCCTCTCCGATTCCGGTATCGGCCGCGAGATGCACGTCATCGTCGGCCAGGGCCAGCTGGACTCCGTCCTGCACGCCGACCCGATGGGCCGCCGGGCTTTCATTGAGGAGGCCGCGGGCGTCCTCAAGCACCGCAAGCGGAAGGAGAAGGCGCTCCGGAAGCTGGACGCGATGGGCGCCAACCTGGCCCGCGTCCAGGACCTCACCGACGAACTGCGCCGCCAGCTCAAACCGCTCGGCCGGCAGGCCGCCGTCGCCCGCCGGGCCGCGGTCATCCAGGCCGATCTGCGCGATGCCCGGCTCCGGCTCCTCGCGGACGATCTGACGACCCTGCGCGACGCGTTGCGCGACGAGATCGCCGACGAGGCCGAGCTGAAGAAGCGGAAGGATGCGGCGGAGGCCGACCTGAAGGCGGCGCTCGCCCGGGAGGCCGAGCTGGAGGGCGAGGTGCGTCGGCTCGCGCCCCGGCTCCAGCGGGCCCAGCAGACCTGGTACGAGCTGTCGCAGCTCGCCGAGCGGGTACGCGGCACGATCTCCCTGGCCGACGCCCGGGTCAGGAGCGCCACCGAAGCCCCCGCCGAGGAGCGCCGGGGCCGCGACCCGGAGGACCTGGAGCGTGAGGCGGCCCGGATCCGCGAGCAGGAGGCGGAGTTGACGGCGGCCCTGGAGGCGGCCGAACACGCGCTGGAGGACACCGTCGCCCACCGCGCCGACCTGGAGCGCGAGCTGGCCGCCGAGGAGCGCAGGCTCAAGGACGCCGCCCGCGCCATCGCCGACCGGCGCGAAGGGCTGGCCCGGCTGAACGGTCAGGTCAACGCGGCCCGCAGCCGGGCCGGTTCGGCGCAGGCCGAGATCGACCGGCTGGCCGCATCCCGCGACGAGGCGCAGGAGCGCGCGCACGCCGCCCAGGAGGAGTACGAGCAGCTCAGGGCCGAGGTCGAAGGCCTCGACGCGGACGACGAGGAGCTGACCGCCCGCCACGAGGAGGCCAAGCAGGCACTCGCCGAGGCCCAGGCCGCCCACAGCGCCGCCCGCGAGGAGGCGACGGCCGCCGAGCGCAGGCGGGCGGCGGTCGCGGCCCGGCACGAGGCGCTGGCCCTGGGGCTGCGCCGCAAGGACGGTACGGGGGCGCTGCTCGGCGCCCGGGACCGGCTGGCCGGACTCCTCGGCCCCGCCGCCGAACTGCTGACCGTCGAGCCCGGGTACGAGGTCCCGGTAGCGGCCGCCCTCGGTACGGCGGCGGACGCGGTTGCCGTCGCGGACCCGGCCACGGCGGCCGACGCGATCCGGCTGCTGCGCGAACGGGACGCGGGGCGCGCGGCGATGCTGCTGGGCGCGGTGGCCGCCGGCGCTTCGGAGGCCCGGCCCCATCACGTACCGGAGCAGTCCGGTGAACACGTACGCGTGCGGGAGGAAGCGCGCGGGACCGGTCCGGTGCACCCCGGCGCACCTGTCGTCTCCGCCGGCACAACCGGCACAACCGCCTCCGCCGGCGTGCCCGCCGCCCCCGGCCCGTTGCCCGCGCAGGCCGGTGCACACGCCAGCACGGAATCCGCGCCCGGCGCGCCAGTCGCGCAGTCCACACCCGCCGCACCCGGCGCCCCGGACGCCGTCGCTCTGCCGCACGGCCGTGCCGAGAGCGCCACCGCCCTCGCCGCACCCGCCGTCGCCGACCTCGTGCGGGGGCCCGCCGCCCTGATGACCGCCGTCCACCGCCTCGTACAGCACATGGTGGTCGTCGGGACGCTGGAAGAAGCCGAGGAACTCATCGCCGCGCACCCCGGGCTGACCGCGGTGACCGGTGAAGGGGACGTGCTCTCCGCCCACTTCGCGCACGGCGGGTCCGCCGGGGCGCCCAGCCTCCTGGAGGTGCAGGCCTCCGTGGACGAGGCCGCCGCCGAGCTGGCCGACCTCGCGGTGCGGTGCGAGGAGCTCGCCGAGGCCCAGCGGCTGGCGGGGGAGCGGCGCACGGAGGGGGCCGCGCTCGTCGAGGAGCTGGGGGAGCGGCGGCGGGCGGCCGAGCGGGAGAAGTCGGGCGTCGCCCAGCAGCTAGGCCGGCTCTCCGGGCAGGCCCGGGCGGCGGCGGGCGAGGCCGAGCGGATGACCGCCTCCGCCGCCCGCGCGCAGGAGGCCCTGGAGCGGGCGGTGGAGGAGGCCGAGGAGCTGGCCGAACGGCTGCTGGTCGCCGAGGAGGCGCCGGTGGAGGAGGAGCCCGACACCTCCGTACGGGACCGGCTCGCCGCCGACGGGGCCAACGCCCGCCAGACCGAGATGGAGGCCCGGCTCCAGGCCCGTACCCACGAGGAACGGGTGAAGTCGCTGGCCGGGCGCGCCGACGGGCTCGACCGGGCCGCCCGCACCGAACGGGAGGCCCGCGCCCGCGCCGAACAGCGCCGGGCCAGGCTGCGGCACGAGGCAGAGGTGGCCTCCGCCGTCGCCTCGGGCGCCCGTCAGCTGCTGGCGCACGTGGAGGTGTCCCTCGTACGGGCGGATCAGGAGCGGACCTCGGCGGAGGCCGCCAAGGGCGAGCGGGAACGCGAGCTGGCAGCCGAGCGGGGCCGGGGCCGCGACCTCAAGGGGGAGCTGGACAAGCTCACCGACTCCGTCCACCGGGGCGAGGTGCTGGGCGCCGAGAAGCGGCTGCGCATCGAGCAGCTGGAGACCAAGGCCCTGGAGGAGCTCGGCGTGGAGCCCGCCGGTCTGATCGCCGAGTACGGCCCCGACCAGCTCGTACCGCCGGCGCCCGCGGCGGAGGGCGAGGAGCTGCCGGAGGACCCGGAGCATCCCCGTAACCAGCCGAAGCCGTTCGTCAGGTCGGAGCAGGAGAAGCGGCTGCGGTCGGCCGAACGGGCGTATCAGCAACTCGGGAAGGTGAATCCGCTCGCCCTGGAGGAGTTCTCGGCGCTGGAGGAACGGCACAAGTTCCTCTCCGAGCAGCTTGAAGACCTGAAGCGGACCCGGGCCGATCTGCTCCAGGTGATCAAGGAGGTCGACGAGCGGGTCGAGCAGGTGTTCACGGAGGCGTACCGGGACACCGCCCGCGAGTTCGAAGGCGTCTTCTCCCGGCTCTTCCCCGGCGGTGAGGGGCGGCTGATCCTGACCGACCCGGACAACATGCTGGCCACCGGAGTGGACGTGGAGGCGCGTCCTCCGGGCAAGAAGGTGAAGCGGCTCTCGTTGCTCTCGGGGGGTGAACGGTCCCTGACGGCCGTGGCGTTGCTGGTCGCCATCTTCAAGGCCCGGCCCAGTCCCTTCTACGTCATGGACGAGGTCGAGGCCGCGCTCGACGACACCAATCTGCAGCGGCTGATCCGGATCATGGAGGAGCTCCAGGAGAGTTCCCAGCTGATCGTCATCACCCACCAGAAGCGGACGATGGAGGTCGCCGACGCGCTGTACGGCGTCTCCATGCAGGGTGACGGCGTGTCGAAGGTGATCAGTCAGCGGCTCCGCTGACCCGGTCGGCGCATCCGCCGACTTTTTACCGAATCATCAGAAGTTCGACGCACCATTTGTGCGGACCTGGGTAAATGCTGCTCCGACCCACCGTTTGACTTCGTTTCTTGAACGCATAACCTCGGCAAAGTTGATTTCGCCTTCAAGTGGTGGCGGGCCGGATGTTGTGCCCCACTGGGAAGGCTCACCCCCCACGTCTGACTTGCGGCCAGGCATCAGGAGTTCATGTGACCAGCGCAGCGAACGGACCGGAGTCCGGAGCCCGAGCGGCCCACCCGGACCACCTCGGCCATGTCATCTTCATCACGGCAGCCGCGGCGATGGGCGGCTTCCTCTTCGGTTACGACAGTTCCGTCATCAACGGGGCTGTCGAAGCGATCCGCGACCGGTACGACATCGGTTCCGGAACGCTCGCCCAGGTCATCGCCATCGCGCTGATCGGCTGTGCGATCGGCGCCGCCACCGCCGGCCGGATCGCGGACCGGATCGGCCGCATCCGCTGCATGCAGATCGCCTCGGTGCTCTTCACCGCCAGCGCCATCGGCTCCGCCCTGCCGTTCGCGCTCTGGGACCTGGCGATCTGGCGCGTCATCGGCGGCTTCGCCATCGGCATGGCCTCCGTGATCGGCCCGGCCTACATCGCCGAGGTCTCCCCGCCCGCCTACCGCGGCCGGCTCGGCTCCTTCCAGCAGGCCGCGATCGTCATCGGCATCGCCATCTCCCAGCTGGTCAACTACACCTTGCTCCAGATCGCCGACGGCGACCAGCGCGGCAAGATCCTGGGCCTGGAGGCCTGGCAGTGGATGCTCGGCGTGATGGTCGTCCCGGCCATCCTGTACGGGCTGCTCTCCTTCGCGATCCCCGAGTCCCCGCGCTTCCTCATCTCGGTCGGCAAGAAGGTCCAGGCCCGCAAGATCCTCGAAGAGGTCGAGGGCGACAAGATCGATCTCGACGCCCGCGTGACGGAGATCGAGACCGCCATGCACCGTGAGCACAAGTCCTCCTTCAAGGACCTGCTCGGCAACCGCTTCTTCTTCCTCCCCATCGTCTGGGTCGGCATCGGCCTGTCGATGTTCCAGCAGCTCGTCGGCATCAACGTCGCGTTCTACTACTCGGCGACGCTGTGGCAGTCCGTCGGCATCGACCCGACCGAATCGTTCTTCTACTCGTTCACCACCTCGATCATCAACATCATCGGCACGGTGATCGCGATGGTGCTGGTGGACCGGGTGGGTCGCAGGCCGCTCGCCCTCGTCGGCTCCGTCGGTATGGCGGTCGCGCTCGCTTTCGAGGCATGGGCCTTCTCCGCCGACCTCGTCGACGGCAAGCTGCCCGAGACCCAGGGCGTCGTCGCCCTGGTCGCCGCTCACGTCTTCGTGCTCTTCTTCGCGCTGTCGTGGGGTGTGGTCGTCTGGGTCTTCCTGGGCGAGATGTTCCCGAACCGGCTCCGCGCCGCCGCCCTCGGCGTCGCCGTCTTCGCGCAGTGGATGGCCAACTGGGCGATCACCGCCAGCTTCCCGAGCCTGGCCGACTGGAACCTCTCGGGGACGTACATCATCTACGCCTGCTTCGCAGTGCTCTCCATCCCCTTCGTGCTCAAGTTCGTGAAGGAGACGAAGGGCAAGACGCTGGAGGAGATGGGCTAGCCCCTTATACGTTCACGCGCTGCCCTGGTTCACTGCTGAGCCGGGGCAGCGGGCGTCTCCAGGGCCTCGCAGAACAGCCGCAGACTGCGCCACCCCTCCTCCACCGGCATACCGCCGCAGAGCGGGTGCAGCACCAGCGACTCCGCGTCCAGCCCGGCCAGCTCCTCCGGCGTGACGATCCGGTAGACGCCCTCCTCCCGCAGCTCCGCCACCGTCGTGGCCGCCGAGCGCACCGCCGAGCGGATGTCCTTCGACTGCCAGGAGGCGTACGTCCGCGCCTCGTGCAGCAGATGCTCCCCGTACAGCGCCCACGTCCGCTCCGGGTCCTCGGACACATGGAGCAGCGGCGTCCGGGCCGCGGGCATCATGCAGAACCCCTCCGTCCCGTGCTCCGCGCGCTGCTGGTGGTAGTACGCCTCCAGCTCCGGCAGATGCGCGCTCGGGAAGAGCGGCAGCCCCAGCCGGGCCGCCCGCCGCGCCGCCGCCCGTGAGCTGCCGCCGACCAGGAGCATCGGATGCGGCCGCGTGTACGGGCGCGGGGTGACGCGCACCGTACGCCCCCGGTACGGGAAAGGCTCCCCGCTCCACGCCGTCAGCAGCGTCTCCAGCAGCTCGTCCTGGAGCCTGCCGCGCCGCCCCCACTCCACACCCGCCCGCTCGTACTCCTCGGGGCGGTAGCCGATCCCCGCGACCGTCACCAGCCGGCCCGCGCTCAGCAGGTCGAGCACCGCGATGTCCTCCGCGAGCCGTAGCGGGTCGTGCAGCGGGCCGATGATCGCCGACACCGTCACCGCGATCCGGCGGGTGGCGCCGAAGACCGCCCCGGCGAAGGTGAACGGGGAGGGCAGCCAGGAGTTCGCCACCCCGTGGTGCTCCTCGGTCTGCACCGTGTCGACGGAGTGCTCGTCCGCGTACGCGGCCATCTCCAGGGCGGCACGGTAGCGGGCCGAGAGGGTCACGGGGGTGGCTTCGGGATCGACGAGATTGAACCGGACCACGGTGAAGGCCATGACGGGCGTCCCCTATTCGCCGGGTGGGCAGGGCGGGGCGCACAGTAGCTGACGTACCGTCAGAAGTGTAGGGGCGGGCCCTGTGCATTACCGCCAAAAGGTGCATAGGGGTTCGGCGGATCACCGGGCGGCGTGCGGGGCCGTGCCCGGGCGGCGGCCGTGGCCGATACTGGACGGGTTATGGAACTCGTCGAAATCGTCATCCTCGCTGTAATCATCGCCCTGGCCGCTGTCGGCCTGGTCGGCGGGCTCGTGGTCGGCAGCCGCAAGAAGCGGAAGCTGCCGCCCCCGCCGCCGTCCACGCCGACCATCACTCCTCCCGCCGAGCCGCAGGTCGGCGAGGAGGCCGAGACGCCGCGCGACGAAGCGCGGCGCACCATCGACGAAGTCGGCCTCCCGGACGCCACCGCGCCCGCCGAGGAGGCCCCGGCCGTCGAGGTTCCGGCGCCGCCCGCGCTGGAGGTCCCCGAGCCCACCGAAGGCCGGCTCGTCCGCCTGCGGGCCCGGCTCGCCCGCTCCCAGAACTCGCTCGGCAAGGGGCTGCTCACCCTCCTGTCCCGGGACAACCTGGACGAGGACACCTGGGAGGAGATCGAGGACACCCTCCTCACCGCCGATGTCGGCGTCGCCCCCACCCAGGAACTGGTCGAGCGGCTCCGCGAGCGCGTCCGGGTGCTCGGCACCCGTACCCCCGAGGATCTGCGCGCCCTGCTGCGCGAAGAGCTGATCACCCTGCTCGGCCCGGAGCTCGACCGCGAGGTCAGGACCGAGGGCGGCGCCGAGACCCCGGGCGTCGTGATGGTCGTCGGCGTCAACGGCACCGGCAAGACCACCACCACCGGCAAGCTGGCCCGGGTGCTCGTCGCCGACGGCCGCAGCGTGGTCCTCGGCGCGGCCGACACCTTCCGCGCCGCCGCCGCCGACCAGCTCCAGACCTGGGGCGAGCGCGTCGGCGCCCGTACGGTCCGCGGGCCCGAGGGCGGCGACCCGGCGTCGATCGCGTACGACGCGGTCAAGGAGGGCATCGCCGAGGGGGCCGACGTGGTCCTCATCGACACCGCCGGCCGCCTGCACACCAAGACCGGTCTCATGGACGAGCTGGGCAAGGTCAAGCGGGTCGTGGAGAAGCACGGTCCGCTGGACGAGATCCTGCTGGTCCTGGACGCCACCACCGGGCAGAACGGCCTCGTGCAGGCCCGGGTCTTCGCCGAGGTCGTGGACATCACCGGCATCGTCCTCACCAAGCTCGACGGCACCGCCAAGGGCGGCATCGTCATCGCGGTCCAGCGAGAGCTGGGCGTACCGGTGAAGCTCATCGGGCTCGGTGAGGGAGCGGACGACCTGGCCCCGTTCGATCCGGGCGCCTTCGTCGACGCGCTGATCGGGGACTGAGGCGCCTCTCTCCGAACCATCCCGTACGGCGGGCGGGCGGCGGCTCCCACGAGGAGCCTGCCGCCCGTCCGCCGTTTCCGTGCTCCTGCTTACCGCTCAGGACCGGTGGCAGACGTACGCCAGCGTCCCCAGCAGCAGCCGCGCCTGCGGCGGAGCGGCGGCCGTGTCCAGCACCGGGGGGCGCAGCCAGCGGACCGGGCCGAGGCCGCCGAGGTCGGACGGCGGGGCGGTGATGTGCGCGCCCGGGCCGAGCGCCCGCAGGTCCAGGTCCGCGTCGTCCCAGCCCATGCGGTAGAGCAGGCCGGGCAGTTCGGCGGCGGCTCCGGGGGCGACGAAGAACTGCGCCCGGCCGGTCGGCGTCACCGTCACCGGGCCCAGCGGCAGCCCCATCCGCTCCAGCCGCACCAGGGCGCGCCGCCCGGCCTGCTCCGCGACGTCCAGGACGTCGAAGGTGCGGCCCACCGGCAGCAGCATCGAGGCGCCCGGCGTCTCGGCCCAGGCGTCCGCCGCACGGTCCAGTCCGGTGCCCGCGGGGACCTCCCGGGCGAAGCCCAGCGGGTGCGCGCCGGGGGAGGGGCAGGCCCGCTGTCCGCAGGAGCAGGCGCCGGCCCGGGCCCGGGTGCCGGGCACCACGGCCCAGCCCCAGAGCCCGGTGTACTCGGCCATCGCGGTGCTCTCGGCACCGCGGCCGCGCCGCCGTGCCCCGGAACGTTTCTCACGGATGCCGCCGATCGTGAAGCCCATGCCCCCTCCAACGGGTCCGACTCATCGGTGGTTACGACCCGGAGTGCTCGGGTAACCCTCCGTCGCTGCAGCTCGATCGAGTGGCGCGCGCCGTTGTGCGCGAGGTGGTGCGGCGCGGTGCGTGCGCCCCCGAGTGGATCCGTACGCTCGCCATCGGTCGTGGTGGCTCAAGTCAAGCGCGCCAGGCGGGAGTCGGGTTCATTCGAAGGGGTGGCGAATGGTGGCGTTTCCGCAATCCCCCTCGCGAGAGGGGTGATCGTAGGATTACCGTCGGTACACGAACCCTGGGAGAATGTGCAGCCACGGGTATGCCTCGGGCAACCCGGTTTCCAGTTCGATCGACTGCAACTCCCGTACGGACAGCACCGATGCACGGCATTCTGATAGTGGTTCGCGCGATGAAGGATTCAACGGGGATGATGGGGAATGGGGGCGTTCCGGTGAGTGGCAGCGGCGCAGGCGATACGGATGCCGGTAAGCGCCCCAACGGGCAATTGGGGTCGTGGTTCGTGCGCAGTGGTTGGTCCAAGGGCGAGCTGGCGCGCCAGGTGAACCGGCGGGCGCGGCAGATGGGCGCCCACCACATCAGCACCGACACCTCCCGGGTGCGGCGCTGGCTGGACGGCGAGCAGCCGCGCGAACCGATCCCGCGCATCCTCTCCGAGCTGTTCTCCGAGCGCTTCGGCGCCGTGGTCGCCGTCGAGGACCTCGGGCTGCGCACCGCACACCAGTCACCCTCGGTGGCCGGCGTCGACCTGCCCTGGGCGGGCCCGCAGACCGTCGCCCTGCTCAGCGAGTTCTCCCGCAGCGACCTGATGCTCGCCCGGCGGGGCTTCCTCGGCAGCTCGCTCGCGCTGGCCGCCGGGCCCGCGCTGATCGAGCCGATGCAGCGCTGGCTGGTGCCCGTCCCGGCCAGGGGCCCGGGCGAACCGGAGTCGGAGGCCGCGGCCCGCAGGCCCTCCCGGCTCTCCGGCCCCGAGCTGGACCTGCTGGAGTCGACCACCGCGATGTTCCGGCAGTGGGACGCCCAGTGCGGCGGCGGGCTGCGCCGCAAGGCCGTCGTCGGCCAGCTCCACGAGGTCACCGACCTGTTGCAGGAGCCGCAGCCGGGGCCCACCGCCAAGCGCCTCTTCCGCTGCGCCGCCGAGCTGGCCGAGCTGGCGGGCTGGATGAGCTACGACGTGGGCCTCCAGCCCACCGCGCAGAAGTACTTCGTGCTCGCCCTGCACGCCGCCAAGGAGGCCGGGGACAAGCCGCTCGGCAGCTATGTGCTCTCCAGCATGAGCCGCCAGATGATCCACCTCGGCCGCCCCGACGACGCCCTGGAGCTCATCCACCTCGCCCAGTACGGCAGCCGCGACTGCGCCACCCCCCGCACCCAGGCCATGCTGTATGCGATGGAGGCCCGCGCCTATGCCAACATGGGCCAGCCCAGCAAGTGCAAGCGCGCGGTCCGCATGGCCGAGGACACCTTCCTCGACGCGGGACTGGACGGGGAGCCCGAGCCCGACTGGATCCGCTTCTTCTCCGAGGCCGAGCTCAACGGGGAGAACGCCCACTCCTACCGTGACCTGGCCTATGTCGCCGGCCGCAGCCCCACCTACGCCTCGCTCGCCGAGCCCGTCATGGAGAAGGCCGTCGAGCTGTTCGGCGAGGACGACGAGCACCAGCGCTCCTATGCGCTCAACCTGATCGGCATGGCCACCGTCCATCTGCTCCAGCGCGAGCCCGAGCAGTCCACCGTGCTGGCCGGACAGGCCCTCAAGATCGCCAGGAAGGTCCGCTCCGAGCGGGTCAACACCCGCCTGCGCAAGACCGTCGACACCGCTGCCAGGGACTTCGGCGATGTCGCCGACGTCGCCCGGCTCACCGACCTGCTCAGCGAACAGCTGCCGGAGACCGCCGAAGCGGTCTGACCCGGCACCACCGGCCCCGGCCGCGGCACCCTCTCCGTACAGCCCGACTCGGCTCCCCCATTGCCTGGTCACCCGGAGAGGAGCCGTGGCCGGTTCGCGTCTTACGGCACCGCTGTACGGCCCCCAGGGGTACCCGGCGGCGTTTCAACCGGACCGTATGCGGCGTGGGCTGCATGGTAGGCAGGGCACCGGACCCGCCACCCGGGATTCATTCCGACGTAACACGCACCACCTCTTCGTCACGCTCGCGAAACATCGTGCGGCTTCCCCGGAAACGGCGCTCCGCCAATCTCATGGCGCACAGAGAGTGTCCGGCCATGATCCGCCGGACATCCCCTGACCGGCCCGCACCTTCCCAGTGGTCCCGCAGCTTTCCCCCGCACGCCGCGGCCGCTCCGACGACGAGGAGACGCCGATGCCCCCAGGCATCACGACGCTTGCCGCAGACGCCCCTGAGCTGTCTGCCGCCAACACCGGGTTCATGCTCATCTGCTCGGCCCTGGTGATGCTCATGACCCCCGGCCTGGCCTTCTTCTACGGAGGCATGGTCCGCGTCAAGAGCACCCTGAACATGCTGATGATGAGCTTCATCAGCCTCGGGATCGTCACGATCCTGTGGGTGCTCTACGGATTCAGCCTCGCCTTCGGCTCCGACGTCGGCTCTGTCATCGGCTGGAGCTCCGACTACGTCGGATTCAGCAACATCGGCGTCACCGAGCTCTGGGACGGCTACACCATCCCGGTGTACGTCTTCGCCGCCTTCCAGCTGATGTTCGCCATCCTCACCCCGGCCCTGATCAGCGGTGCGCTCGCCGACCGCGTGAAGTTCTCCGCGTGGGCGCTGTTCATCGTCCTGTGGGTCACCATCGTCTACTTCCCCGTCGCCCACTGGGTCTGGGGCGCGGGCGGCTGGCTCTTCGAGATGGGCGTCATCGACTTCGCCGGCGGTACGGCGGTCCACATCAACGCGGGTGCCGCGGCCCTCGGCGTGATCCTCGTCATCGGCAAGCGCATCGGCTTCAAGAAGGACCCGATGCGGCCGCACAGCCTGCCGCTCGTCATGCTCGGCGCGGCCCTCCTGTGGTTCGGCTGGTTCGGCTTCAACGCCGGATCCTGGCTCGGCAACGACGACGGCGTCGGCGCGGTCATGTTCCTCAACACCCAGGTCGCCACCGCCGCCGCCGTCCTCGGCTGGCTCGCCTACGAGAAGCTGCGCCACGGCTCCTTCACCACCCTCGGCGCCGCCTCCGGCGCGGTCTCCGGTCTCGTCGCCATCACCCCCGCGGGTGGTTCCGTCTCCCCGCTCGGTGCCATCGCGGTCGGCGCCATCGCCGGTGTCCTGTGCGCCATGGCCGTCGGCCTGAAGTACAAGTTCGGCTACGACGACTCCCTGGACGTCGTCGGTGTCCACCTCGTCGGCGGTGTCATCGGCTCCATCCTGGTCGGCTTCTTCGCCACCGGCGGTGTCCAGTCCGACGCGAAGGGCCTCTTCTACGGCGGCGGTGTCGACCAGCTCGGCAAGCAGGTCGTCGGGGTCGTCGCGGTCCTCGCGTACTCTCTGGTCGTCTCCGGCCTCATCGCCCTCGTGCTCCACAAGACGATCGGGATGCGGGTCTCCGAGGACGAGGAGATCTCCGGCATCGACCAGATCGAGCACGCCGAGACCGCATACGACTTCAGCGGCGCCGGCGGCGGCACGGTCTCCCGCACCACCGCCCCCGCCCAGGACACGACGGCAGCACCGAAGGCAAAGAAGGTGGACGCATGAAGCTCATCACCGCGGTCGTGAAGCCCCACCGGCTGGACGAGATCAAGGAGGCCCTCCAGGCCTTCGGCGTCCAGGGGCTCACCGTCACCGAAGCCAGCGGTTACGGGCGTCAGCGCGGCCACACCGAGGTCTACCGGGGCGCCGAGTACACCGTCGACCTGGTCCCCAAGATCCGCATCGAGGTCCTCGTCGAGGACGAGGACGCCGAACAGCTCATCGAGGTCGTCGTCAAGGCCGCCCGAACCGGCAAGATCGGTGACGGGAAAGTCTGGAGCGTCCCGGTCGAGACCGCCGTCCGAGTCCGGACCGGCGAACGCGGCCCGGACGCCCTCTGACCGACGGCCCCACCGAACGGAAGGCATCTGGGTGACGAGCACCGAAGCGATCACCGAAAGCGAAGACTCGGGACCCAGCGGCTACGCGGCGGCCCGGCTGCGCCTCCTCCAGCAGGAGGCGCGGTCCGGGCCGCCGCGCCGTGCGGCCCTCGCCGGCCTCACCGACGACTGGCTCACCGGCCTGTTCACGTCGGCGGCGACACGCGCCGGGGTCCGCGGCGCCGCCCTCGTCGCCGTCGGCGGCTACGGGCGCGGCGAACTCTCCCCGCGCAGCGACCTCGACCTGCTCCTCCTCCACGACGGCAGCGCCGACGCGGCGGCCGTCGCCGCCCTCGCGGACGGCATCTGGTACCCGGTCTGGGACCTGGGCCTGGCCCTCGACCACTCCGTACGCACCCCCGGCGAGGCCCGGAAGACGGCGGGCGAGGACCTCAAGGTCCAGCTCGGTCTGCTGGACGCCCGCCCGGTCGCCGGCGACCTCGGCCTGGTCGCCTCCCTGCGCACCGCGATCCTCGCGGACTGGCGCAACCAGGCGCCCAAGCGCCTCCCCGCCCTCCACGAGCTCTGCCAGGAGCGCGCGGAACGGATGGGCGAGCTCCAGTTCCTTCTGGAACCCGACCTCAAGGAGGCCCGCGGCGGTCTCCGCGACGCCACCGCCCTGCGCGCGGTCGCCGCGTCCTGGGTCGCCGACGCCCCCCGCGAGGGGCTCACCGAGGCCCGCCGCATCCTCCTGGACGCCCGCGACGCCCTCCACCTCACCACCGGCCGTGCCACCGACCGCCTCGCCCTCCAGGAACAGGACCAGGTCGCCGAGGCGCTCGGCCTGCTCGACGCCGACGCGCTGCTGCGCCAGGTGTACGAGGCCGCCCGGACGGTCTCGTACGCCACCGACGTCACCTGGCGCGAGGTCAACCGGGTCCTGCGCGCCCGCTCGGTCCGGCCCCGGCTCCGCGCCATGCTCAGCGGCGGCCGGGTCACCGCCAAACCCGCCCCCGAGCGCGCCCCGCTCGCCGACGGCGTGGTGGAGGCCGACGGCGAAGTGGTCCTCGCCCGCGCCGCCCGCCCCGACCGCGACCCCGTCCTCACGCTGCGCGCCGCCGCGGCCGCCGCCGAGGCCGGGCTGCCGCTCTCCCGCCACCTCGTACGCCACCTCGCCACCACCGTCCGGCCGCTGCCGGTCCCGTGGCCGCCGGAGGCCCGCGAGGAGCTGGTCACCCTGCTCGGCGCGGGGGAGTCCACCATCGCCGTCTGGGAGGCGCTAGAAGCGGAAGGGATCATCACCCGGCTGCTGCCCGACTGGGAACGCGTCCACTGCCGCCCCCAGCGCAACCCCGTCCACACCTGGACCGTCGACCGGCACCTGGTGGAGACCGCCGTCCGCGCGGCCTCCCTCACCCGCCGCGTCCACCGCCCCGACCTCCTCCTGGTCGCCGCCCTCCTCCACGACATCGGCAAGGGCTGGCCCGGCGACCACTCGGTGGCCGGCGAGGTCATCGCCCGGGACATGGCCACCCGAATCGGCTTCGACAAGCACGACGTGGGCGTCATCGCCACCCTCGTACGCCACCATCTGCTGCTCGTCGAGACCGCCACCCGGCGCGACCTGGACGACCCCGCCACCGTGCGGTCGGTCGCCGAGGCCGTCTCCACCGCCTCCACCCTGGAGCTGCTGCACGCCCTCACCGAGGCCGACGCGCTCGCCACCGGGCCCGCCGCCTGGTCCACCTGGCGGGCCTCCCTCGTCACCGACCTCGTCAAGCGCGTCGCCGCCGTCCTCGCGGGGGAGACCCCCGAGGAACCGGAGGAGGCCGCGCCCAGCGCCGAGCACGAACGCCTCGCGATCGAGGCCCTGCGCACCGGCGAACCCGCCCTCACCCTGCACACCCACCCGGAGGAGCCCGCCGGGGAAGGCGAGGTGGAACCCGTCGGCGTCGAGCTGCTCATCGCCCTGCCCGACCGCCCCGGCGTCCTGCCCGCCGCCGCCGGAGTCCTCGCCCTGCACCGCCTCACCGTGCGCGCCGCCGACCTGCGTGCGGTGGAGCTCCCCAACGAACTGGGCGAGCGGGCGGACCTGCTGCTGCTCAGCTGGCGGGTCGCGGCCGAGTACGGGTCCCTCCCGCAGGCCGCCCGGCTCCGCGCCGACCTCGTACGCGCCCTGGACGGCTCCCTGGACATCCGGGCCCGGCTCGCGGAGCGGGAGGCCGCCTACCCGCGCCGCAGGGGCGTGAAGGCCCCGCCGCCCCGGGTCACCGTGGCGGCGGCAGGCTCCCGCCGCGCCACCGTCATCGAGGTCCGCGCCCAGGACGCCCCGGGGCTGCTGCACCGGATCGGCAACGCCCTGGAGGGCAGCTCGGTACAGGTGCGCAGCGCCCATGTCTCCACACTCGGCGCCAATGCCGTGGACGCCTTCTACGTCACCGGCACCGACGGCGAACCGCTGCCGGAGGTCCGGGCCGCCGAGGTCGCCCGGGAGGTCGAGAAGGCCCTCGGCTGACTCGTAGGACACCCACATCAAGCCCTCGCCCGGCTCCGGATCCGGCCGAGGGCTTGGTGTTCTCCGGGGGACGGATACCCTGGAGGGCGATTGACCTGCCCCGCCCCCGACCCTGAGGACCGACGAGCGCCGTGTTCGATACTCTCTCCGACCGCCTTAGCGCGACTTTCAAGAACCTCAGGGGCAAGGGCCGCTTGTCCGAGGCGGACATCGACGCCACGGCACGCGAGATCCGTATCGCCCTGCTGGAAGCCGATGTCGCCCTGCCCGTGGTCCGGGCCTTCATCGCCAATGTGAAGGAGCGGGCGCGCGGCGTCGAGGTCTCCCAGGCGCTGAATCCCGCCCAGCAGGTCGTCAAGATCGTCAACGAGGAGCTCGTCTCCATCCTCGGCGGCGAGACCCGGCGGCTGCGGTTCGCCAAGAACCCGCCCACCGTGATCATGCTCGCCGGTCTCCAGGGTGCCGGTAAGACGACGCTGGCCGGAAAGCTCGGTCTCTGGCTCAAGAGCCAGGGCCACTCCCCGCTGCTCGTCGCCTGTGACCTCCAGCGCCCCAACGCCGTCAACCAGCTGAGCGTCGTCGCCGAGCGCGCCGGTGTCGCGGTGTACGCCCCCGAGCCGGGCAACGGCGTCGGCGACCCGGTCCAGGTCGCCAAGGACTCCATCGAGTTCGCCAAGGCCAAGGTCCACGACATCGTCATCGTCGACACCGCGGGCCGCCTCGGTATCGACCAGGAGCTGATGAGCCAGGCCGCGGACATCCGCGACGCCGTCAGCCCCGACGAGATCCTCTTCGTCGTCGACGCGATGATCGGTCAGGACGCGGTCAACACCGCGGAGGCCTTCCGCGACGGCGTCGGCTTCGACGGCGTGGTGCTCTCCAAGCTCGACGGTGACGCCCGCGGCGGTGCGGCCCTGTCGATCGCCCATGTCACGGGCAAGCAGATCATGTTCGCGTCGAACGGCGAGAAGCTGGAGGACTTCGACGCGTTCCACCCGGACCGGATGGCCTCCCGCATCCTCGACATGGGTGACCTGCTCACCCTGATCGAGCAGGCGGAGAAGACGTTCAGTCAGGAAGAGGCCGCCAAAATGGCCTCCAAGCTGTCCTCCAGCAAGGGCGGCAAGGACTTCACGCTCGACGACTTCCTGGCCCAGATGGAGCAGGTCCGCAAGATGGGCTCCATCTCCAAGCTGCTGGGGATGCTGCCCGGCATGGGGCAGATCAAGGACCAGATCAACAACATCGACGAGCGCGACATCGACCGCACCGCCGCGATCATCAAGTCGATGACCCCGAAGGAGCGCTCCGAGCCCACGATCATCAACGGCTCGCGCCGGGCCCGTATCGCCAAGGGTTCGGGCGTCGAGGTCTCCGCCGTCAAGAGCCTGGTGGAGCGCTTCTTCGAGGCCCGCAAGATGATGTCGAAGATGGCCCAGGGCGGCGGCATGCCCGGGATGCCGGGGATGCCGGGCATGGGCGGCGGCCCCGGCCGCCAGAAGAAGCAGATCAAGCAGGCCAAGGGCAAGCGCAAGAGCGGCAACCCGATGAAGCGCAAGGCCGAGGAGGCCGCCGCCGCGGAGCGCCGCGAGCAGGCGGCCGCCCAGGGCGGCGCGTTCGGGCTCCCCGCCCAGGAGGACAAGAACTTCGAGCTGCCGGACGAGTTCAAGAAGTTCATGGGCTGACCGGCGACAGCGGACATGTGTAAGGGGCGCCCTTGAGAAAGGGCGCCCCTTACACATGTCCGGAGCGGCTTTCAGGTCACGTCGTGCACACCAGGTAGCGGAAGACGTTCGGCATCCACACCGTGCCGTCCGGGCGCCGGTAGGGATGCAGCGCCTCCGCGACCTCCTTCTCCACCTGGGAGCGGTCGGTGGCGCGTACGGCGGCGTCGAAGAGCCCGGTCGACAGCAGCCCGCGCACCGCGCTGTCCGGATCCGCGTACCCGAACGGGCAGGAGACCCGCCCCGAACCGTCCGGCTTCAGACCCGCCCGCGCGGCAACGTCCTCCAGATCGTCCCGGAGGGTCGGCCGCCACCCGCCGGGGCGCGGCGGGCGCGTGGACTCCGCCAGCCGGGCCGCGACCCGCAGCACCGGCGCCGTGGCACACCGCTCCGGCGGGCCCCAGCCGGTCAGCACGACGGTCGCACCCCGGGCGGCCAGCGGCAGCGCCGACTCCAGCGTCGGCACCAGCCCCTCGGAGTCACCGGCCGCGCAGCCGATCGGCTCGAACACGGTGATCAGGTCGTACGGTGCCCCGTCCGCGCCGACGCCCGCCGGGAGCCCGCTGTCGTGCAGCCGGGCCCGGTGCGCGGGCGCACCTTCCGCGCCCTCGTCGGGCAGCAGCCGCGCACGGGCCAGCGCCAGGCGTTCCCGGTCGGAGTCCACGCCCGTGACATGCGCCCCCCGGGCCGCCGCGACGAGCATGGCGAGCCCGGAGCCGCAGCCGAGCGACAGCATCCGGGTGGCGGCCCCGACTTCGAGCCGGTCGTACACCGCCTCGTAGAGCGGTGCCAGCATGCGTTCCTGGATCTCGGCCCAGTCGCGGGCACGGGTACCGGCGTCCGCCGGCGCGGAGGGATCCGCGTCCCGGAGGTTCCGGACGAGCGTTGGTGTCATGGAAAGCGCCCCAATCCGCCAAGAGGTCGATCTTGCCCGAGTGGACGGCCCCCGTATGCGTATGTCCGCACCCCCCGTATGCCAGAGAACTGCGCATCCGCCGTTCCGTCCAGGGGTCGTGAGGCACTGTTTGCGTGCCCCGGTCGTGCGCCTCTCCGAATCAGTCTTACCCGACACCGGGCACCGGGCACGTCGAGCGGCCCACCGGGTAACCTCTCCGGCAGACCCGTAAGTGGCGCCGGGCTCCGGCGCACCGCACATCACGTGCGCCGGGCGTACCGCACGCTGTGCACCACCTTGGTGCGAGCTGTGCGTCTTCTCCGCAGTTCGGCGCACCCGCCCTCGTCCGGACGCATCCAGGACACATCACGGGCAACTGACTGGTACGTGCAAATTATTTGGGATGCCCCGGAATAGGAACACCGGGGCACTCGGACTCGTTGTCACGACGTGAGCACGACACCACCTGTACTTGCCGCAGAGCTGGCACAGGCGTGGGCCGACATTCAGCGGTACCACTCCGAGCTGCCCGATCTAGCCGCGCCCGAGTCCCTGATCGGAGAGTCCTCGTCCGCCTGTGGCGCCGAGCTCTCCTTCGAGCGACTGCTCCACGAGGCAGTCCACGGCATCGCCGCCGCGAGAGGAGTCCGTGACACTTCCCGCGCCGGCCGCTACCACAACCGACGCTTCCTCGCGATCGCCGAGGAGCTGGGTCTCGATCATGCCGAGGAACCCCATCCCAGCAGCGGATTCTCGCTGGTCACGCTGAATCCGGAGGCCAAGCGCCGGTACCGCCCGACCACCGAACGGCTGCAGCGCGCCCTCAAGGCGCACACGGTCGCCACCGCCGCCGACACCAAGCGCTCCTTCCGGGGTCCTGCCGCCCGGCACGGCTCCTCCGGGGGCGGAGTCCGGGTCAAGGCCGTCTGCGACTGCGGACGCAACGTCCGCGTCGTCCCCTCGGTCCTGGCCCAGGCCCCGATCGTCTGCGGTGGCTGCGGCAAGCCGTTCCAGATTCCGGAAGCGGCGGTCGCGGTGGGGTGAGCCGAAGTGGTGTGGCACAATGGCTAGCTGTACTCGACAGTCGCACAGGACCCCTCTCTCCTCCGGCTGACGCGTCCATCGGGCACTCCGAGTACCGCAACCCCACGTGGCATCTAGTTGTGCCCAACCACGTCATAGACCAGGAGACACCACTTCCGTGGCAGTCAAGATCAAGCTGAAGCGTCTGGGCAAGATCCGTTCGCCTCACTACCGCATCGTCGTCGCCGACTCCCGTACCCGCCGTGACGGCCGGGCCATCGAGGAGATCGGCCTGTACCACCCGGTGCAGAACCCCTCGCGCATCGAGGTCAACGCAGAGCGCGCGCAGTACTGGCTGTCCGTCGGCGCCCAGCCGACCGAGCCGGTCCTCGCGATCCTGAAGCTCACCGGTGACTGGCAGGCCCACAAGGGCCTCCCGGCCCCCGCGCCGCTGCTGCAGCCGGAGCCCAAGGCTGACAAGCGCGCGCTGTTCGAGGCGCTGTCCTCGGACGGCGACGAGGCCAAGGGTGAGGCCATCACCCCCAAGGCCAAGAAGTCCGACAAGAAGGCGGACGAGGCGGCTGACGCTGCCGCGTCCACCGAGTCGACCGAGGCCTGAGCATGCTCGAGGAGGCTCTCGAGCACCTCGTGAAGGGCATCGTCGACAACCCCGACGACGTGCAGGTTGCCGAGCGCACCCTGCGCCGCGGGCGCGTGCTGGAGGTCCGGGTCCACCCCGACGACCTCGGCAAGGTGATCGGCCGTAACGGCCGCACCGCTCGCGCCCTGCGGACCGTCGTGGGCGCTATCGGCGGCCGTGGTATCCGCGTCGATCTCATCGATGTGGACCAGGTCCGCTGACGGCAGTTGAACACCGGCCAGGGCCGGGGAGGGCTTTCGAGCCGTCCCCGGCCTTTGTCGTCGGCCACCCCGGGCGTTTCCGCGACAGGCTCGGGTCCCCCAGGTCCTCACCCCATCAATCGGAGAACAGCGTGCAGTTGGTAGTTGCGCGGATCGGCCGTGCCCACGGAATCAAGGGCGAGGTCACCGTCGAGGTACGAACGGACGAGCCGGAGCTGCGGCTCGGGCCCGGCGCCGTCCTGGCCACCGATCCGGCGGCCACCGGTCCGCTGACGATCGAGTCGGGCCGGGTGCACAGCGGCAGGCTGCTGCTGCGCTTCGAGGGCGTGACCGACCGCTCGGGCGCCGAGGTCCTGCGCAACACCCTGCTGATCGCCGAGGTGGACCCGGACGCGCCCCCGGAGGACCCCGAGGAGTTCTACGACCACCAGCTGATCGACCTGGACGTCGTGCTCGCCGACGGCACCGAGATCGGCCGGATCACCGAGATCTCCCACCTGCCCTCGCAGGACCTCTTCATCGTGGAGCGCCCCGACGGCAGCGAGGTGATGATCCCCTTCGTGGAGGAGATCGTCACCGAGATCGACCTGGAGGAGCAGCGCGCGGTCATCACCCCGCCGCCCGGCCTGATCGACGAGAGCGAGGCCGTCGTGGTCTCCTCCCGCGACGAGGAGGAGACCGACGAGGCGCCGAAGGGCGACGCCTGATGCGGATCGACGTCGTCACGATCTTCCCCGAGTACCTGGATCCGCTGGACGTCTCGCTGGTCGGCAAGGCCCGCGCCCGCGGTGTGCTCGACGTCCACGTACATGACCTGCGGGAGTGGACGTACGACCGGCACAACACGGTCGACGACACCCCGTACGGCGGCGGCCCCGGCATGGTCATGAAGACCGAGCCCTGGGGTGAGGCGCTGGACGAGTCACTGGCCGACGGGTACGAGTCCGGCGCGCACTCCCCGGTGCTCGTCGTGCCCACGCCCAGCGGCCGCCCGTTCACCCAGGAACTGGCCGTCGAGCTCTCCGCGAAGCCCTGGCTGGTCTTCACCCCGGCGCGGTACGAGGGCATCGACCGGCGGGTGGTCGACGAGTACGCCACCCGGATCCCGGTCGTCGAGGTCTCCATCGGCGACTACGTGCTGGCCGGCGGAGAGGCCGCCGTCCTGGTGATCACGGAGGCCGTGGCCCGGCTGCTGCCGGGGGTCCTCGGCAACGCCGAATCGCACCGCGACGACTCCTTCGCCCCGGGCACGATGGCCGACCTCCTGGAGGGTCCCGTCTACACCAAGCCGCCCGAGTGGCGCGGCCGGGGCATCCCGGACGTCCTGCTCAGCGGCCACCACGGGAAGATCGCACGCTGGCGGCGGGACCAGGCCTTCGCCCGGACCGCCCTCAACCGGCCCGATCTGATCGAGCGGTGCGAGGCGAGCGCGTTCGACAAGAAGGACCGCGAGATCCTCTCCATCCTCGGCTTCGCCCCGGAGCCCGGCGGCCGATTTTGGCGCAGGCCCTCGGGCGTGGAAGAATAGGCCGCTGCTGTACGTCCGGTGTGCGCCCCTGCCACAGGGGGAAAGACGCCCGCCCGACGCGATCAGCACTCCGAACTCCTCTCGATATCCCGTCGATGACCTGTGGCATCGGCGAAGAAAGCAGAATTCATGTCTTCCCTGCTCGATGGCGTCAACGCCGCCTCTGTCCGTACGGACGTCCCGGCGTTCCGTCCCGGTGACACCGTCAACGTCCACGTGCGAGTGATCGAGGGCAACCGCTCCCGTATCCAGCAGTTCAAGGGCATCGTCATCCGCCGCCAGGGCTCGGGCGTCAGCGAGACCTTCACGGTCCGCAAGGTCTCCTTCAGCGTCGGCGTCGAGCGCACCTTCCCGGTGCACAGCCCGATCTTCGAGAAGATCGAGCTCGTCAGCCGCGGTGACGTCCGTCGCGCCAAGCTGTACTTCCTCCGTGAGCTCCGCGGCAAGGCCGCGAAGATCAAGGAGAAGCGCGACAACTGAGCTGTTTCCCGCGTCCACAGCGCGGCCGGATAGGATTCGGCCGCGATGGACACGCAAGCAGAGCACTCGGAGCGCGATCGCTCCTCGGAACCCCGTGCCGGGTCCGAGGAGCGGTCGCGCTTCTCGCGTGTCCGGGGCGCTGCCGCTTCCGTACGGCCCCGGCGGCGGATCCTCGTCGTGGGGGTGGCGGTCGCGGTCGTGGTGCTGCTGTTCAGCGCCTTCGTGGTGCAGCCCTTCCTGATCCCCAGCGGCTCGATGGAGCCCACGCTGCGGGTCGGGGACCGGGTGCTCGTCAACAAACTGGCGTACCGCTTCGGCTCCGGGCCCGAGCGCGGCGACGTCGTGGTCTTCGACGGGACCGGCTCCTTCGTCCGGGAGGATCCGGACGAGAACCCGGTGGCCGCACTGGCGCGCGGGGCTGCGTCCTCCCTGGGCCTCGCCGGGCCCGCCGACACCGACTTCGTCAAGCGCGTGGTGGGAGTGGGCGGCGACCGCGTCGTCTGCTGTGACGCGCGGGGGAGGCTCCAGGTGAACGGGGTGCCGGCGGACGAGACGTACCTCCACCCCGGGGACACCGCCTCCGGAGCGCCGTTCGACATCGTCGTGCCGCGGGGCACGCTCTGGATGATGGGCGACCACCGCAGCCGCTCCAGCGACTCCCGCGACCACCTCGGATCGCCCGGCGGCGGGATGGTCCCCGTCGAGCGGGTGATCGGCCGGGTGGACTGGCTGGGCTGGCCGCCCGCCCGGATCGGTGGCCTGGAGGGGGCCGGCGCCTTCGACGGCGTACGGGCACCCGGCGGGGCGCATGGGTAACCGAGGGCGTCCGCGCGGCGCCCCGGACCCCGATGTCCCGCTGCCGACCGGCAGCCGGCCCACCGTGCCCCGCTCACTGCCGACCCGGGCCGAGCGCCGCAGGCTCGCCAAGAAGGTCCGGCGCAAGCGCCGCAGATCCGCGGTGAAGGAGATACCGGTCCTCATCGTGATGGCGCTGTTGATCGCGCTCGTCCTGAAGACCTTCCTCGTCCAGGCGTTCGTGATCCCGTCCGGATCGATGGAGCAGACCATCAAGATCGGCGACCGCGTCCTGGTGGACAAGCTGACCCCGCTGTTCGGGTCGACACCGCAGCGCGGCGACGTCGTCGTCTTCAAGGACCCCGGCGGCTGGCTCCAGCAGGAGAACGCGGGGGACAAGAAGGACCCGCCGGTCGGCGTCAAGCAGGTCACCGAGGCGCTCAAGTTCATCGGCCTGCTGCCCTCCGACGACGAGCAGGACCTGATCAAACGCGTGGTGGCCGTCGGCGGTGACACCGTGAAGTGCTGCGGCGAGGACGGCCGCGTCACCGTCAACGGCGTACCGCTGCCCGAGCCGTACCTGCATCCGGACGACCGGCCCTCGACGGTCCGGTTCGAGGTGGAGGTTCCGGCGGGACGCCTCTTCATGATGGGCGACCACCGGTCCAACTCCGCCGACTCCCGCTTCCATCTCGACGAGCCCGACAAGGGCACGGTCTCCGAGGACGAGGTCGTGGGGCGGGCCGTCGTGATCGCCTGGCCGCTCGGCAACTGGAGCACGCTGGAGGAGCGCGAGGCCTTCGCCGCGGTGACGCGGGCGAGTGGATCGGAGGCCGCGATTCCGGGCCCGTCGCATAGGGTTGCCACTCCGGATCGAGACGGAATGGTCCGGCTCCCGACCCCTGCGGAACTCCCGCTCGTTATGGGAGTGGTGGGCCTGCACCGGATCGGGCGCGGGCAGTGGCACGTATTGAGGAGTGGATGTGGGGGATTTGGCGGTCGGCGCACGATCCGGACACGACGAACCCGAGGACCGGTCGGAGCGCGACGAGTCTCCCGAGGGCGGGGCGGGGATCCCGCCGGGCGGTGACGGCGGTACTCCGGACGACGGTGGCGCTCCGGGCGGTGGCGCGGCTCCCAGGAGGCAGCGTTCCTTCTGGATGGAGCTGCCGCTGCTCATCGGTATCGCGCTGATTCTGGCTTTGCTGATCAAGACGTTCCTCATCCAGGCGTTCTCGATCCCCTCGGACTCGATGCAGAACACCCTGCAGCGGGGCGACCGGGTGCTGGTCGACAAGCTGACTCCCTGGTTCGGCTCCGAGCCGGAGCGCGGCGAGGTCGTGGTCTTCCATGACCCGGGCGGCTGGCTGGAGGACACCGCGACGCCGGAACCCAACGTCGCGCAGAAGTTCCTCAGTTTCATCGGTCTGATGCCCTCCTCCGAGGAGAAGGACCTGATCAAGCGGGTCATCGCGGTTGGCGGCGACACCGTCGAGTGCAAGGAGAACGGGCCGGTCACGGTCAACGGCAAGGCGCTCGACGAGAAGTCGTTCATCTTCCCGGGGAACACCCCGTGCAACGACAAGCCCTTCGGCCCGATCAAGGTCGAGGAGGGCCGGATCTTCGTCATGGGCGACCACCGGCAGAACTCCCTGGACTCCCGCTACCACCAGGAGCTTCCCGGCCAGGGCACCGTCTCCAACGACGAGGTCGTCGGCCGTGCGATCGTCGTCGCCTGGCCCGTGGGCCGCTGGGCGACCCTGCCGGTCCCCGGCACGTTCGACCAGCCCGGTCTGAACGCGGCCGCCGCGATGGCCCCGGCCGCACTGGGCGTAGCCGGAGCGCTGCCCCTCGTGCTGTGGCGGCGAAGGAGGCTGACCGCCGGGCGTACCGCCGGGTAGGGTGCCGACTCGGATCAGCGATTGTCGATCTCCGATGGGGGAGCGCTGGGATGAGCGGTACGCGAGGTGGCGATGACGGCCGCGGCCGGGCCGGCGCCATGGTGTCGGGTCTGGCCGTGGCCGTCGGCTGTGTGCTCTTCCTCGGCGGGTTCCTCTGGGCGGCGGTGGTGTACAAGCCGTACACCGTTCCCACCGCGTCGATGTCCCCCACGGTCAACGCGGGCGACCGGGTGCTCGCGGAGCGGATAGAGGGCGCGGACGTCCGCCGCGGTGACGTGGTGGTCTTCGCCGACAGCGTCTGGGGCGACACCCCGATGGTGAAGCGTGTGGTCGGGATCGGCGGGGACACGGTGGCCTGCTGCGACAAGGCCGGACTGCTCACCGTCGACGGAACCCCCGTCGAGGAGCCGTATCTGAACCGCGGCCCCGCCCCCGCCGGGACACCGGCGCCCGCCTCGCCGCAGAACTTCTCCGCCAAGGTGCCCCGGGGGCAGATCTTCCTCCTCGGCGACGAGCGGTCCACCTCGCTGGACTCCCGGGTCCACCTGGAGGACGCCGGGCAGGGCTCCGTACCCCTGAGCGCAGTCCAGGGCCGGGTCGACGCGGTGGCCTGGCCGATGAACGGCATGATCGGCCGCCCCGATTCGTTCGCCGCGCTGCCCGGCGGGGTTTCCGCCGACGGCCCGCTCCCGCTCCAGGTGGGGGCGGCGCTGGTGGGCGTGGTGCTCATACTGGGCGGAGCCGCGTACGGGCCTGTCGCCGCCCGCTCCGCCCGCCGCAGGCGGGCCGCCGGAACCACCCGGTGACCGGCGCGGCGCGCAGGGTCGCCCGGGTGGTGCTCCTGGACCCCGACGACCGCATCCTTCTGCTCCACGGCCATGAGCCGGACGACCCGGCCGACGACTGGTGGTTCACGCCCGGCGGCGGCCTGGAGGGCGACGAGACCCATGCGGAGGCGGCCCGCCGCGAGCTGGCCGAGGAGACCGGGATCACCGACATCGAGCTGGGCCCGGTGCTCTGGAAGCGGATCTGCTCGTTCCCGTTCGACGGGCGGCGCTGGGACCAGGACGAGTGGTACTTCCTGGCCCGTACGGCACAGACCGCCACCGACCCCCAGGGCCTCACCGAGCTCGAATTGCGCAGCGTCGCCGGTCTGAGGTGGTGGACGTCCGCCGAACTTCTCGCGGCGCGTGAGACGGTGTACCCGACCAGACTCGCCGAGCTGCTGCGCACGCTCCTCGACGAGGGTCCCCCGCGTGTTCCGTTGGTCCTCGCCGCCGAAATCGTCTAATCGTCCAGGGGCGTCGGAGGCTGACGCACAATGGGGGGACGCACGGCTGAAGGGGAAACATGCCATGAGCGCCGAGGACCTCGAGAAGTACGAGACCGAGATGGAGCTGAAGCTCTACCGGGAGTACCGCGATGTCGTCGGTCTGTTCAAATATGTGATCGAGACCGAACGGCGCTTCTACCTCACCAACGACTACGAGATGCAGGTGCACTCCGTCCAGGGTGAGGTTTTCTTCGAGGTGTCCATGGCGGACGCCTGGGTCTGGGACATGTACCGGCCCGCGAGGTTCGTCAAGCAGGTCCGCGTGCTGACCTTCAAGGACGTCAATATCGAAGAGCTCAACAAGAGCGATCTGGAACTTCCGGGAGGCTGACCCCGCGCGGCCCGGACGGTTCGGGGCCGCCGATTCGTGCGAGATGCGGTACAGACCCGGTCACCCGTGTGGGTGGCCGGGTTTTCCACATCGGGAAGGTTGTCCACCAAGATCCACAACTTCCGTCCGGCCGGGTCAGAGTCGGTGCCGGAGGTGGTGCCGATATGAACGCACGGGGGGCACTCGGGCGGTACGGCGAGGATCTGGCGGCGCGGCTGCTGACCGACGCCGGAATGGCCGTGATCGAGCGCAACTGGCGCTGTCGCGCCGGAGAGGTCGACATCGTCGCCAGGGACGGTGACGCGCTGGTCTTCTGCGAGGTGAAGACCCGCAGGTCGGACGGGTTCGAACATCCCATGGCCGCGGTCACCCCGGTCAAGGCGGAGCGGCTGCGGCGGCTCGCCGAGATCTGGCTGGAGCGGCACGGCGGGCCGCCGGCCGGAGGGGTCAGGATCGATCTGATCGGGGTGATCGTGCCCCGGCGCGGCGCCCCCGTCACGGAGCACGCGCGGGGGGTGTCCTGATGGGGTACGCGCGGGCGTGTTCGGTGGCGCTGGTCGGCGTCGAGGGCGTGGTGGTGGAGGTCCAGGCGGACCTGGAGCCGGGGGTGGCGGCCTTCACGCTGGTCGGGCTGCCGGACAAGAGCCTGATCGAGAGCCGGGACCGGGTGCGGGCCGCGGTGGTCAATTCCGGGGCCGACTGGCCGCAGAAGAAGCTCACGGTGGGACTCTCCCCGGCCTCGGTCCCCAAGAGTGGTTCGGGTTTCGACCTCGCTGTTGCCTGTGCGGTGCTCGGCGCGGCGGAGCGGATCGACCCCGCCTCCATCGCCGACGTGGTGATGATCGGCGAGCTCGGCCTGGACGGGCGGGTCCGTCCCGTACGGGGCGTGCTGCCCGCCGTCCTCGCGGCGGCCGAGGCCGGATACCAGCAGGTCGTCGTCCCCGAGCAGACGGCCGGGGAGGCCGCCCTGGTGCCGGGCGTCTCGGTCCTCGGTGTCCGGAGCCTGCGCCAGCTCATCGCCGTCCTCTGTGACGAACCGGTCCCCGACGAGCCCGCCGACGACCGGGGCCGCCCGGACGCGATGCTCGCCGGACTCATGATCCCGGGCACCGGCCTCGGCGCCGGGCTGGCCCCGGCCTCTCCGCGCGGCGAGGGGCACATCCCGGACCTGGCGGATGTGGCAGGACAGCTGCGCCCCCGGAAGGCCCTGGAGGTGGCTGCGGCCGGGGGACACCACCTGCTGCTCTCGGGCCCGCCGGGTGCGGGCAAGACCATGCTGGCCGAGCGGCTCCCGGCGGTCCTGCCGCCGCTGACCCGGCAGGAATCCCTCGAAGTGACGGCGGTCCACTCCGTGGCGGGCATCCTCCCCCCGGGTGAACCGCTCGTCTCCCGGGCGCCCTACTGCGCCCCGCACCACTCGGCGACCATGCAGTCGCTGGTCGGCGGGGGCAACGGGATCCCGAGGCCCGGGGCCGTCTCGCTCGCCCACCGGGGGGTGCTCTTCCTGGACGAGGCCCCGGAGTTCTCGGGGAAGGCGCTGGACGCGCTGCGCCAGCCGCTGGAGTCGGGCCATGTGGTGGTGGCGCGGGCGGCGGGGGTGGTGCGGCTGCCCGCCCGGTTCCTCATGGTGCTGGCCGCGAACCCCTGTCCCTGCGGGCGGCACACCCTGACCGGTGCGGGCTGCGAGTGCCCGCCCTCGGTGGTCCGCCGCTACCAGGCACGGCTCTCGGGCCCGCTGCTCGACCGGGTCGACCTGCGGGTCGAGGTGGAGCCCGTCGACCGCGCGGATCTGCTGGAGCAGGGCGGCCGGGGCGAGCCGACGGCCGTGGTCGCCGCGCGGGTTCGGGAGGCCAGAGCACGGGCGGCGGAGCGGCTGGCCGGGACGCCGTGGACGACCAACAGCGAAGTACCCGGTCATGAGCTGCGGACCCGGCTGTGCGCGGCGCCCGGGGCGTCGGCCGCGGCGGAGCGCGACCTGGAGCGCGGGATCCTCACCGCCCGGGGCCTGGACCGGGTACTGAGGGTGGCCTGGACGGTGGCGGACCTGAGGGGCGCCGCTCGGCCGGAGGCCTGTGACATCGCGGTCGCCCTGGAGCTGCGGACCGGCATCCAGCGCGGTGCGCCGAGGCAGGCGGGGGCGCGGTGAGCGGGGTGGAGGCGGGGATGCCGGGGCCACCGGGGCCAGGGCCGGGACGGGAGATGGGGATGCAGGGGCAGGGGCGGTGGCCAGAGGCGGGTCCGGAGCGGCCGGGGCGCGAAGGCGAGCCGAACCTGGACACGGGGCCGCCGGGGCAGGGGCCGGGGCCCGAGCGGTTGGCGCGGGCCGCGTTGACGCGGGTGCTGGAGCCGGGGGACGAGCGTGCCGGGGCATGGCTGCGGCAGAACGGCCCCGTCGCGTTGCTCCGGGCGCTCCGCGTCGCGGACGGCTTCGCGGAGAGGCTGCCGGGTATGACCGCCGCACGGCTGGAGGGCTACCGGCTCCGTGCGGCGGCGGCGGCCGAACCCGAGCGGGACCTGGCGGTGGCCGCCGCCGTGGGCGGGCGCCTCGTCTGCCCGGGGGACCGGGAGTGGCCGAGCCAGCTCGACGACCTGGGGGACGCGCGGCCCGTCGGGCTCTGGGTGCGGGGCCGGCCGGACCTGCGGCTGTGGGCCCTGCGCTCGGTCGCAGTGGTCGGTGCGCGGGCCTGCACGCCGTACGGGGCCCACATGGCGGCGACCCTCGGCGCCGGGCTGGCCGAGCGCGGCTGGGTGGTGATGTCGGGCGCCGCGTTCGGTGTGGACGGAGCGGCGCACCGCGGGGTCCTGGCCGTGGGGGGTGCGACGGTGGCGGTGCTGGCCTGCGGTGTCGACGTCCCCTATCCGCGGGGCCATGCGGAGCTGATCGGGCGGGTGGCTCAACAGGGCCTGCTGGTGGCGGAGTTGCCACCGGGATCCCATCCCACCCGCAGCAGGTTCGTCCTGCGCAACCGGGTGATCGCCGCCCTCACCAGAGGGACGGTCGTGGTGGAGGCCGAGTACCGCAGCGGTTCCCTCGTCACCGCCCGGCAGGCAGCGCGGCTCGGCCGGTTCGTGATGGGGGTGCCGGGACCCGCCACCAGCGGGCTGTCGGCCGGTGTCCACGAACTGCTCCGCGGTGAGGGGGTGCTGGTCACCGACGCGTCCGAAGTCGCCGAGCTGGTCGGGGACATCGGCGACCTCGCATCGGAGCGGCGCGGCCCGGTGCTGCCCCGGGACCGGCTGGACCCGGTCGCGGCGAGGGTCCTCGACGCCCTCCCGTACCACGGCCCGGCCGACCCCCGTGACCTCGCCCGCGGCGCGGGGACCTCCGCCGACGAAACACTCGGGCGACTGTACGAACTGCACTCACTGGGGTTCGTCGAACGCGAGGGCGACGGCTGGAGGTTGACGCGTCCGTACCCATGCAACGACGACGCGCGGCGAGGCGGTTCTTGACCTGGAGCATTCGGGTGAAAAGGTAAGGCCGATGACCTCGCACGATCGATCGGTGACCTGTCGGGGGCCGTTGCCCACGGCGATGACCCCTTCTCCCGGCGGCTGCGGGCAGCGTGAACGGCAGAACGCAATCACGCAGCACGGATCTCCACTCCTGTGCGGACTGCGACACTGCAGTCACGCTACGCTCACAAGGATTTCGCCCCAGACAAAAGTCCCCCAGCACTTCACGGCAGAACGGCTCAAGGCACCACATGCCCCAGCACACCTCCGGGTCTGACCGCGCGGCAGTACCACCGGTTGCGCGTGGCACTGTGCGCCCTCCCGCCCCCTCCTCGCTCGACGAACTGTGGCGTTCGTACAAGACCACCGGCGACGAGCGGCTGCGGGAGCAGCTGATCCTGCACTACTCGCCGCTCGTCAAGTACGTCGCGGGCCGGGTCAGTGTGGGGCTGCCGTCCAACGTCGAGCAGGCGGACTTCGTCTCCTCCGGGGTCTTCGGACTGATCGACGCCATCGAGAAGTTCGACATCGAGCGGGCCATCAAGTTCGAGACGTACGCGATCACCAGGATCCGCGGCGCGATGATCGACGAACTGCGCGCGCTCGACTGGATCCCCCGTTCGGTGCGGCAGAAGGCGCGGAACGTGGAGCGCGCCTACGCCACGCTGGAGGCGCAGCTGCGGCGCACCCCGTCCGAGGCCGAGGTCGCCTCGGAGATGGGCATCGCCCTGGAGGAACTGCACGCGGTTTTCAGCCAGTTGTCGCTGGCCAACGTGGTCGCCCTGGAGGAGCTGCTGCACGTCGGCGGCGAGGGCGGCGACCGGCTGAGCCTGATGGACACCCTGGAGGACACCGCCGCCGACAATCCGGTGGAGGTCGCCGAGGACCGCGAGCTGAGACGTCTGCTCGCACGCGCCATCAACACGCTCCCAGACCGAGAGAAGACCGTGGTGACCCTCTACTACTACGAGGGCCTGACCCTGGCGGAGATCGGCAACGTCCTCGGCGTGACGGAGAGCCGCGTGAGCCAGATCCACACCAAATCCGTGCTCCAGCTCCGGGCCAAACTGGCCGACGCCGGACGCTGAGAGTCCCCCTCCGGCCACCCGCACCTCGGCCGAGCCCTTCCTTCCGGCACCTGCCGCCGTAGAGTGGATGCGTGCCCAGGATTCGAGCGGCCTCCGTGGCCGAGCACCGGACCATGCAGCGTGGCGCCCTCCTGGACGCCGCGCGCTCCCTGCTGTCCGAGGGCGGTACGGAGGCGCTGACCTTCCCCGCACTCGCCGAGCGCACGGGCCTTGCCCGGTCCTCCGTGTACGAGTACTTCCGCTCCCGAGCCGCCGTCGTCGAGGAGCTCTGCGCCGTCGACTTCCCCGTCTGGGCGGCCGAGGTCGAGAACGCGATGCAGCGCGCGGAGACCCCCGAGGCGAAGATCGAGGCGTATGTGCGCCGGCAGCTCGACCTCGTCGGGGACCGCCGCCACCGGGCGGTCGTCGCGATCTCCGCGAGCGAGCTGGACGCCGGTGCCCGGGAGAAGATCCGGGCCGCGCACGGCGGCCTGATCGCCATGATCGTCGAAGCGCTGGGCGACCTCGGCCATACCCAGCCGAGGCTCGCCGCCATGCTCCTGCAGGGATCGGTGGACGCCGCCGTGCGCCGTATCGAGCTGACCGTGGCCGAGGAGCCCGGCGTCATCGCGGACACCGCCGTCGCGATGATCCTGCGCGGCGTACGCGGCTGAGCGCGGCAGCCACCGGAGCCGCCGCCCCGACCGGTTCGGGCACCCCGAAGACCGGCAGCAGCCGTGACGGGCCGCGCCGCAGGAGCCCGGGCGGCAACAGCGAGAGCGGGTCCAGATAGGCGTCGCCCCGCCGCAGCCCCCAGTGCAGACAGCCCGCCGCACAGTGGAACGGCCCCGCTTCCAGCACGCCGACCGGCCGGCCCGCGACCACTTCGTCGCCCTTCGCCACCAGCGCCCGCACCGGTTCGTACGTCGTGCGCAGCGGGGGCGCCCCGCTCCCGGCCAGCTCGATGACGAGCACCCCGCGCCCCGCCACCCGCCCCGCGAACGAGACCCGGCCGGTGGCGGCGGCCAGGACCTCGGTGCCCGGCCGGGCCGCCAGGTCGACGCCGCGGTGGCCGGGCCCGTACGGACCGGCGGGCCGCTCCCACCCCCGTAACACCGCGGGTCTCCCGGCCACCGGCCAGACCGGGCCGCCGTCCCGCTCCGCGTAGGTCCCCGCACCCACGTCCGGCCCGGCCGCCGGCGGGAACGCCTCCGCGGCGCGTACGGCGGGCGGGAGCCGTGGCCCGGTGGTCTCGGCCTCCGGCTGGGGCAGGGCCGCCGTCAGCAGGGCCACGACCGGCAGCAGCACCGGCACACGGCAGCGTCGTGAACCGGGCGTGCGGAGCAGGAAACCGGGCGTGCGGAGCAGGAATCGCATGGGCCAACCGTCTCCCGGAGGACCGGATTCCGGGGATCACGACCCGCTCCTGTGGAGTACTCGCCGGTTGTGGACATCGCCGTCACCCGGCACCCGGCGGGTCCCGTACACTTCATGTGGCGATCCGGGTCACCGGGTCGACTTCGCACGCCCCGCCACCAGCCTCTTCCGGATGGTGGCCGCGCTCCTCGGTCCCTTGTGGCACGGCGCGTCGGGGCGTCAGGCGTGACCGCAAACCTGCGGTCGCGATAACCGAGCACCTCAAGGAGTACGGCCATGGCCGTCGTCACGATGCGGGAGCTGCTGGAAAGCGGCGTCCACTTCGGTCACCAGACCCGTCGCTGGAACCCGAAGATGAAGCGCTTCATCTTCACCGAGCGCAACGGCATCTACATCATCGACCTGCTCCAGTCGCTGTCGTACATCGACCGCGCCTACGAGTTCGTCAAGGAGACCGTCGCTCACGGCGGCTCCATCATGTTCGTGGGTACGAAGAAGCAGGCCCAGGAGGCCATCGCCGAGCAGGCGACGCGCGTCGGCATGCCGTACGTCAACCAGCGTTGGCTCGGTGGCATGCTCACCAACTTCTCCACCGTCTACAAGCGCCTTCAGCGTCTGAAGGAGCTTGAGCTCATCGACTTCGAGGACGTGGCCGCCTCCGGCCTCACCAAGAAGGAGCTCCTGGTCCTCTCGCGTGAGAAGGCCAAGCTGGAGAAGACCCTCGGTGGTATCCGCGAGATGCAGAAGGTGCCCAGCGCCGTCTGGATCGTCGACACCAAGAAGGAGCACATCGCCGTCGGTGAGGCGCGCAAGCTCCACATCCCGGTCGTCGCGATCCTCGACACCAACTGCGACCCCGACGAGGTCGACTACAAGATTCCGGGCAACGACGACGCGATCCGCTCCGTCACCCTGCTCACCCGCGTGATCGCCGACGCCGTCGCCGAGGGCCTCATCGCCCGTTCCGGTGCCGCCACCGGTGACTCGAAGCCGGGCGAGAAGGCCGCCGGCGAGCCCCTCGCCGAGTGGGAGCGCGACCTGCTCGAGGGCGACAAGAAGGACGAGACCGCGGCTGCCGCCGAGGTCCAGTCCTCCGCCGAGACCGAGAAGGTCGCCGACGCCGAGGAGCCGGCCGTGGCCGTCGCCGAGGCCGAGGCCGCCGCAGAGGCTCCGGCCGCCGCAGAGGCTCCGGCCGCTGCCGAGGCTCCGGCCGCCGACGCGGACGCCGAGCAGGCCTGACACCCGTCACGGCTGCTGACGGCGGGGGCAGGCGCCACAAGCGCCGCCCCCGCCGTTCACCCGTAGATCTTTCAGACTTCGAGAGAGACATACAGACTCATGGCGAACTACACCGCCGCTGACGTCAAGAAGCTCCGCGAGCTCACCGGCGCCGGCATGATGGACTGCAAGAAGGCGCTCGACGAGGCCGACGGCAGTGTCGACAAGGCCGTCGAGGCGCTCCGTATCAAGGGCCAGAAGGGCGTCGCCAAGCGCGAGGGCCGCTCTGCCGAGAACGGTGCCGTCGTCTCCCTCGTCTCCGAGGACAAGACGTCCGGCGTCCTCCTCGAGCTGAAGTGCGAGACGGACTTCGTCGCCAAGGGCGACAAGTTCCAGGCCGTCGCCAACGCGCTGGCCGCGCACGTCGCCGCCACCTCCCCGGCCGACATCGCCGCGCTCCTCGCCTCCGAGATCGAGCCCGGCAAGACCGTCCAGGCGTACGTGGACGAGGCCAACGCCAACCTCGGCGAGAAGATCGTCCTGGACCGCTTCGCGCAGTTCACCGGCGACTTCGTCTCCGTGTACATGCACCGCACCATGCCCGACCTGCCCCCGCAGATCGGTGTCCTGGTCGAGCTGGACAAGGCCGACGCCGACCTGGCCAAGGGCATCGCGCAGCACATCGCCGCCTTCGCCCCGAAGTACCTCTCCCGCGAGGACGTTCCGGCCGAGGTCGTCGAGGCCGAGCGCCGCGTCGCCGAGGAGACCACGCGCGCCGAGGGCAAGCCCGAGGCCGCTCTCCCGAAGATCGTCGAGGGTCGCGTCAACGGCTTCTTCAAGGAGGCCACGCTTCTCGGCCAGCCGTACGCGCTGGACAACAAGAAGTCGGTTCAGAAGGTCCTGGACGAGGCCGGTGTCACCCTGAAGCGCTTCTCGCGCATCAAGGTCGGCATCTGAGTCCGTCCGGGCGAACAGCGCCGGACCCGATAGGGTCTGGTGCAGTCGACGGCCGCACCCACGCCGGACGACCGCAGATCTGACGAGGAGGCCATTGCCGCTGTAGGGACACCAGACCCACCGGCAATGGCCTTCTTCGTATGTGCACGAGGAGAATTTCCATGGACAAGGGCGCGGACGCCATTCAGGCCGACGACAAGCGCGACGACGACAAGGGTTCCGGGCGCTTCATGCTGAAGCTCTCCGGGGAGGCTTTCGCCGGTGGCGGCGGTCTGGGCGTCGACCCCGACGTCGTGCACACCATCGCCCGCGAGATCGCCGCCGTCGTACGCGACGGCGCCCAGATCGCGGTGGTCATCGGGGGAGGCAACTTCTTCCGCGGTGCCGAGCTCCAGCAGCGCGGCATGGACCGGGCCCGGTCCGACTACATGGGCATGCTCGGCACCGTCATGAACTGCCTGGCGCTCCAGGACTTCCTGGAGAAGGAGGGCATCGACTCGCGCGTCCAGACCGCCATCACCATGGGCCAGGTCGCCGAGCCGTACATCCCGCTCCGCGCCGTGCGGCACCTGGAGAAGGGGCGCGTGGTGATCTTCGGCGCCGGTATGGGCATGCCGTACTTCTCCACCGACACCACCGCCGCCCAGCGCGCCCTGGAGATCGACGCCGAGGCGCTGCTCATGGGGAAGAACGGGGTGGACGGGGTCTACGACTCCGACCCGAAGGCCAACCCCGACGCGGTGAAGTTCGACGCGCTGGAGTACGGCGAGGTGATCACGCGCGACCTGAAGATCGCCGACGCCACCGCCATCACGCTCTGCCGTGACAACAAGCTCCCGATCCTCGTCTTCGAGCTGACCGTCGAGGGCAATATCGCCCGCGCGGTCAAGGGTGAGAAGATCGGCTCGCTCGTCAGCGATCAGAGCACCCGGGCCTGACGGCCCCCCAGGATGGACAACGGCCTGCCGGTCGGACACCGTGCAGGTGAGGACGCGACGCAGGACCCGCAGGGCCCGTCGATGACGGGTCCGCTCAAGACACGCAGGAGCACGTGGTGATCGAAGAAATCCTCCTCGAGGCCGAGGAGAAGATGGAGAAGGCCGTTGTCGTCGCGAAAGAGGACTTCGCCGCGATCCGTACCGGCCGTGCGCACCCGGCGATGTTCAACAAGATCGTCGCCGACTACTACGGCGCGCTGACCCCGATCAACCAGCTGGCCTCGTTCTCGGTTCCCGAGCCGCGGATGGCCGTCGTGACGCCGTTCGACAAGACCGCGCTGCGCAACATCGAGCAGGCGATCCGCGACTCCGACCTCGGCGTCAACCCGAGCAACGACGGCAATATCATCCGGGTGACGTTCCCCGAGCTCACCCAGGACCGCCGCAAGGAGTACATCAAGGTCGCCAAGACCAAGGCCGAGGACTCCAAGATCTCGATCCGCTCCATCCGCCGCAAGGCCAAGGAAGCGCTCGACAAGCTCGTCAAGGACAAGGAGTCCGGCGAGGACGAGGTGCGCCGCGCCGAGAAGGAGCTCGACGACACCACCGCGAAGTACGTCGCGCAGGTGGACGAGCTGCTCAAGCACAAGGAAGCCGAGCTGCTCGAAGTCTGATGAACGACTCTTCCTGGGGCGCACCGCAGGGAGCCGGCTACCGGGGTGCCCCCGAGATGGGGGTCGCTCCGGCGGGTCCCGCCCACGATGTGCATGAAGCCCAGCAGACTCGGCCCATGCCCAACGTGCCGGACGTTCCCGACGCAGGTAGAGACGCGGAGAGCCGCGACGGCCGGGACGGGGACGCCACGCACGTCAGCGGCCCCCTGTTCCGTGACGAGATGCCGCAGGAGCCCATGTCCACCCCGCTGCCGTCCCCGCCGCAGAAGAAGCGTGCGGGGCGTGATCTGCGCGCCGCCATAGGGGTCGGTGTGGGGCTCGGCGCCGTCATCGTCGCCTCGCTGTTCATCGTGAAGGCCGTCTTCGTCGGCGTGATCGTCGTCGCCGTCGTGGTCGGCCTCTGGGAGCTCACCTCCCGGCTGCGGGAGCAGAAGGGCATCAACGCGCCCCTCGTCCCGCTGGCCGTGGGCGGGGCCGCGATGGTCGTCGCCGGCTATGCGCGCGGCGCGGAGGGGGCCTGGGTCGCCATGGCCCTGACCGCCCTCGCGGTGCTGGTCTGGCGGATGACCGAACCGCCGGACGGGTACCTCAAGGACGTCACGGCCGGTGTCTTCGCCGCGTTCTACGTCCCGTTCCTGGCCACCTTCGTGGCCATGCTGCTGATGGCGGACGACGGGCACTGGCGGGTTCTCGTCTTCCTCGTTCTCACCGTCGTCAGCGACACCGGGGCGTACGCGGTCGGCTGGCGCTTCGGCACCCATAAGCTCGCCCCCCGCATCAGCCCCGGGAAGACCCGCGAGGGACTGCTCGGTGCCGTCTCCTTCGCGATGGTCGCCGGTGCCCTGTGCATGGAGTTCCTGATCGACGGCGGCTCCTGGTGGCAGGGTCTGCTGCTCGGTCTCGCGGTCGCCGTCAGCGCCACCCTCGGTGACCTGGGCGAGTCCATGATCAAGCGGGACCTGGGGATCAAGGACATGGGCACCCTGCTCCCCGGCCACGGCGGCATCATGGACCGGCTGGACTCACTGCTGCCGACCGCGCCGGTGTTCTGGCTGCTGCTCGTGCTGTTCGTCGGCTCCGGCTGAGGGTCCGCGCAGTCCCGCGCACCACGTCCCACCTGCACGTTCTACGAGTGAGGGTCCGTTGTCCACAGGGCGGCGGGCCCTCACCCGTCTGTCTGCGACACTGGATGAACCATGCCTAAGCCCGGAGAACTCACTTTCGTCGCGCCCCGCGGAGCCAAGAAGCCGCCGCGGCATCTCGCCGACCTCACGCCCGCCGAGCGCAAGGAAGCGGTCGCCGCGACCGGCGAGAAGCCGTTCCGCGCCCAGCAGCTCTCGCAGCACTACTTCGCGCGGTACGCGCACGACCCGGCGGAGTGGACCAACATCCCCGCCGGGTCCCGGGAGAAGCTCGCCGAGGCGCTGTTCCCCGACCTGATGTCCGTGGTCCGTCACATCAGCTGTGACGACGACACCACCCGTAAGACGCTGTGGAAGCTGCACGACGGGACGCTCGTCGAGTCCGTCCTGATGCGCTACCCCGAGCGCGTCACGATGTGCATCTCCTCCCAGGCCGGCTGCGGGATGAACTGCCCGTTCTGCGCCACCGGGCAGGCCGGGCTCGACCGCAACCTGTCGACCGCCGAGATCGTGCACCAGATCGTCGACGGCATGCGCGCCCTGCGTGACGGGGAGGTGCCCGGCGGTCCGGCACGGCTCTCCAACATCGTCTTCATGGGCATGGGCGAGCCGCTCGCCAACTACAACCGTGTCGTCGGAGCGATCCGCCGGCTCACCGACCCCGAGCCGGACGGCCTCGGCCTCTCCCAGCGCGGGATCACCGTCTCCACCGTGGGGCTCGTCCCGGCGATGCTGCGCTTCTCCGACGAGGGCTTCAAGTGCCGCCTCGCCGTCTCGCTGCACGCCCCGGACGACGAGCTGCGCGACACCCTCGTCCCCGTCAACACCCGGTGGAACGTGCGCGAGGTGCTGGACGCCGCCTGGGAGTACGCGGAGAAGTCCGGCCGCCGGATCTCCATCGAGTACGCCCTGATCCGGGACATCAACGACCAGGCCTGGCGCGGCGACCTGCTCGGCCGGCTGCTCAAGGGCAAGCGGGTGCACGTCAACCTGATCCCGCTGAACCCCACGCCCGGCTCCAAGTGGACGGCCTCGCGCCCCGAGGACGAGAAGGCGTTCGTCGAGGCCATCGCGGCCCACGGCGTGCCCGCCACCGTCCGGGACACCCGCGGCCAGGAGATCGACGGGGCCTGCGGGCAGTTGGCGGCCTCCGAGCGCTGATCACAGGCGGCCTCCCGGCGACCGGCCGAAAACCGCCGGTGTAGCCTGGGCGCGAAATCAACTTCATATTCCGACAGGGGAGCGCCACAGCGCTGAGAGTGCGGCACCAAGGACAGGTTGGCCGCAGACCCTCTGAACCTCGCCCGGGTCATTCCGGGTAGGAAGTTCGGACCTTACTCAAGCTGTTGCGCCCTGCCCGCTTCCGGTACGTCCCGGCGGCGGGCAGGGCCGCGTCTCTTCCTGGTCACCTCCAGGAGGAATCACATGAACACCACCAAGAAGTACGCCTCGACCGCGCTCGCCGCGGCGCTCGGCGTCACCGTCCTCGCGGGCTGCGGCGGCTCCGACGACACCTCTGCCGGATCCGGCGCGTCGAAGGGCAGCGGCTCCAAGACCGTCACCCTGGTCACCCACGACTCCTTCAACGCCTCGGAAGCGGTGCTGAAGCAGTTCACCAAGGAGAGCGGCTACACCGTCGAGCTCCTCAAGAGCGGTGACGCCGGTGCCGCGCTCAACCAGGAGATCCTGACCAAGGGCTCCCCGCGAGGCGACGTCTTCTTCGGCGTCGACAACACGCTGCTGTCCCGCGCCCTCGACAACGGTCTCTTCACGGCCTACGAGGCCAAGGGCCTGGACCGGGTCGCGGACGGCACCGAGCAGGACAAGGAGCACCGCGTCACGCCTGTCGACACCGGTGACATCTGCGTCAACTACGACAGGAAGTACTTCGCCGACAAGAAGCTGGTGCCCCCGCAGACCTTCGAGGACCTGCTGAAGCCCGCGTACAAGAACCTTCTCGTCACCGAGAACGCGGCCACCTCCTCGCCCGGCCTCGGCTTCCTCCTCGGCACCGTCGCCACCCAGGGCGAGGACGGTTACGAGGCGTACTGGAAGAAGCTCAAGGCCAACGGCGTCAAGGTCGTCGACGGCTGGGAGCAGGCCTACAACGAGGAGTTCTCGGGCTCCGCGGGTGGCAAGAAGGCCAAGGCGGACCGGCCGCTCGTCGTCAGTTACGCCTCCAGCCCGCCCGTCGAGGTCCTCTACGCCGACCCGCAGCCGAAGGAGGCGCCCACCGGGGTCTCCACCGGGACCTGCTTCCGGCAGACCGAGTACGCCGGGCTGCTGAACGGTGCGAAGAACGAGGCGGGCGGCAAGGTGCTGCTGGACTTCCTGATCAGCAAGACGTTCCAGGAGGACGTGCCGCTGAACATGTTCGTGAACCCGGTCGTGACGGACGCGAAGCTGCCGGAGCTCTTCACCGAGTTCGGCGAGAGCGTCGACAAGCCGGCCACGGTGGCTCCCGACAAGATCGCCGCCAACCGTGAGCAGTGGGTCCGGTCGTGGAACTCGCTCGTCGTGAAGTAGCCGGCACCACCGGCGGAGGTGGGCGGCGAGGAGCCGCGGTGCGGCTCGGCCTGATGGCCGTGCCCGTCGCGTTCTTCGCCGTCTTCTTCGCCTACCCCGTGACCGCGATCGTCGGCCGCGGGCTGAAGACGGACGGCGGCTGGCAGTTCGGGCGGATCGGCGAGGTGCTGTCCCGCCCGGACATCCTCGACGTCCTCTGGTTCACCACCTGGCAGGCCCTCGCCTCCACCGCGCTCACGTTGCTGATCGCCCTGCCCGGCGCGTATGTCTTCGCCCGCTTCGACTTCCCCGGAAAGCAGGTGCTGCGGGCGGTCGTCACCGTGCCGTTCGTGCTGCCCACGGTCGTCGTCGGCACCGCGTTCCTGGCTCTGCTCGGGCGCGGCGGCTTCCTCGACGAGCTGTGGGGCGTACGGCTCGACACCACCGTGTGGGCGATCCTGCTGGCGCACGTCTTCTTCAACTACGCGGTGGTCGTCCGGACGGTGGGCGGCCTCTGGTCGCAGCTCGACCCGCGCCAGGAGGAGGCCGCCCGGGTGCTCGGCGCCGGGCGGTTCGCCGCCTGGCGGCGGGTGACGCTGCCCGCGCTCGGCCCGGCGGTGGCCGCCGCCGCACTGATGGTCTTCCTCTTCACGTTCACCTCGTTCGGTGTCGTGCAGATCCTCGGCGGCCCCTCCTACTCCACCCTGGAGGTGGAGGTCTACCGGCAGACCGCGCAACTGCTCGACCTGCCGACGGCCGCCGTACTGACCATGGTCCAGTTCGTGGCGGTCGGCGCGATCCTCGCCCTGCACGCCGTGACCGTACGCCGCCGGGAGCGGGCGCTGAAGCTGGTGGACCCGGCGCAGACCTCCCGCCGGCCGCGCGGCGCCGGACAGTGGGCGCTGCTCGGCGGGGTGCTGCTCACCGCGCTGCTGCTGATCCTGCTGCCCCTCGGCGTGCTGGTGGAGCGGTCGTTCGACGGGCCGGGCGGTTACGGCCTCGGCTACTACAAGGCCCTCCAGTCGGCCGGGGGCAGCGGCTCGACCTTTCTCGTACCGCCGCTGGAGGCGGTCGGGAACTCCCTGCAGTACGCGTTCGTCGCCAGCCTCATCGCCCTGGTCGTCGGCGGTCTCGCGGCGGCCGCCCTGACCCGGCGGGCGGGGCCGCTGGTCCGCGGCTTCGACGCCCTGCTGATGCTGCCGCTCGGGGTCTCCGCCGTCACCGTCGGCTTCGGCTTCCTCATCACCCTCGACAAGCCACCGCTCGACCTGCGCACCTCCTGGATCCTGGTCCCGCTGGCCCAGGCGCTGGTGGGCGTCCCCTTCGTCGTACGGACCATGCTCCCCGTACTCCGCGCGGTGGACGACCGGCTCCGCGAGGCCGCCGCCGTGCTGGGGGCCTCCCCGCTGCGGGCCTGGCGGGAGGTCGATCTGCCGCTGGTGCGGCGGGCGGTGCTCGTCGCCGCGGGCTTCGCGTTCGCGGTGTCTCTCGGGGAGTTCGGTGCCACCGTCTTCATCGCCCGGCCCGACAACCCGACCCTGCCGGTCGCGGTCGCCCGGCTGCTGGGCCGGTCCGGGGAGCTCAACTACGGGCAGGCGATGGCCCTCAGCACGATTCTCATGCTGGTGTGCGCGGTGTCGCTGCTGCTCCTCGAACGCATCCGTACCGACCGATCCGGGGAGTTCTGAACACCATGCTGAGCTTGCAGGCAGCCACCGTACGGTTCGGGAAGCGGACGGCCCTCGACGCGGTCGACCTGGAGGTCGCCGACCACCGGATCGTCTGCGTGCTCGGCCCCAGCGGCAGCGGCAAGTCCACCCTGCTCCGGGCCGTCGCCGGACTCCAGCCGATGGACGGCGGCCGGGTGCTGCTGGCCGGGCAGGACCAGAGCGGCGTCCCGGTCCACCGGCGCGGGCTCGGCCTGATGTTCCAGGACCACCAGCTCTTCCCGCACCGCGATGCCGGCGCCAACGTCGCCTTCGGGCTGCGGATGCACGGCACCGGACGGGCGGAGTCCGAGCGCCGGGTCCGTGAACTGCTGGAGCTGGTGGGGCTCCCCGGCGCCGAGCGCCGCGCGGTCGCCGCCCTCTCCGGCGGGGAGCAGCAGCGCGTCGCCCTGGCCCGGGCGCTGGCCCCGCGCCCCAAGCTCCTGATGCTGGACGAACCCCTGGGCCAGCTCGACCGCAGCCTGCGCGAGCGGCTCGTCGTCGAACTGCGCACACTCTTCCAGGAGTTGGGTACGACGGTGCTCGCCGTCACCCACGACCAGGGCGAGGCGTTCGCGCTCGCCGACCGGGTCGTCGTGATGCGGGACGGGCGGATCGCCCAGGAGGGCACCCCGCTGGACGTCTGGCAGCGCCCCGCCTCCGCGTTCGTCGCCCGCTTCCTCGGCTTCGACAACGTGATCCCGGCGACCGTGACCGGCTTGGCCGCCGACACCGCCTGGGGCAAGGTGCCGGTGCCCGACGGCTCCCCCCAGGGCGAGGCCGACCTGCTGGTCCGCCCCGCCGGGGTGCTGATCGGCGCCCCGGAGGACGGGCTGCGCTGCGCGGTCGGCGTACGCACGTTCCGCGGGAACCACGTGACCGTGCGGCTGACCCCCGAGAGCGCGCCGGTGCTGGAGGCCGAGTGCGCTCTGCGGGACACCCCGGACGAGGGTGCCGTCGTGGGGGTCCGCTTCGACGCGGCGGAGACGGTGGTGCTGGCGGGGGACCGGCGCGACAGGACAGCCCCCGACCGGCGCGACAGGACAGGACGCGGCGGGCCGGGCAAGCTGAAGGCGCAGCCATAGCCCCTCCTGGGGACCGCGACCATGAGACGAGGACCGCGACCATGAACGGTGGCACCCGTCAGGGCATCGACCTCACCCGCGTGCTGCACGCCCCGCAGCGCCGGGTCTTCGCGGCCTGGACGTCACCGGAGGACTTCGCGGCCTGGTACGGCGGCGAGGCCGATGTCCCGATGGACCGGGTGTCGATGGACGTACGGCCCGGCGGCACGTGGAGCCTGGTCATCGTGATGCCGGGCGTCGAGATGCCGTTCCACGGGGTGTACCGCGAGGTGAGCGAGCCGGACGGCCTGGTCTTCACCCTCAAGGACGGCTCCGCGCCCGAGGATCCCGAGGATGCGGAGGGCGAGACCGTCACGGTCTCCTTCACCGATCTCGGCCACTCCACCACCGAGCTGGCCTTCCAGCAGCGCGGCGGCAACCTGACCGCCGAGCAGTACGCGGCGGCCGAGGACGGCTGGGAGGCCTTCTTCGACGCTCTGGCCGCCCGCCTCGCCACCCACCCCTGAGCAGCCCCCCCGGGCGGCCTACTTCGCCAGCGGCAGCGCCGCCAGCTCCGCGATCACCCAGGTCAGCGGGGCGAACAGGATCAGCAGAGCGGCGGCCCGCAGAGCCGTCGCGGAGCGCAGCACGGAGACCGGAGCGCCCATCCGCAGCAGCGCCTCGGCGGTGTGGGCGCGGGCCTGCTTCGCCTCCAGGGCCGAGGTCAGCAGCGTCGCCGCCGTACAGCCGAGGACCAGCACCGCGCCGAGCGCGGTGAGCGGGCCGTAGGGGCGCTCGTCGCCCCCGTACAGCGTCGAGGCGGCGATCACGGCGGCGACCACCGCGCAGACGATCCCGAGCGGCCGGCCGATCCGGCGCGCCTCGTCCATCAGGACCCGGCCCGCCAGCAGCCGTACGGCCCCGGGGCGCACCGCCTGGAGCGCCCGCCCGCACAGATAGGTCAGCCCCGGTCCGGCCAGGGCCAGGCCGATCGCGGTCAGCGTCCACCCCGCCAGCACCGCCACCGGGGTCGCGTCGAACCGGCCCGGCAGGGGGAACGCGCTCCCCGCCGCCTCCCGCGACGCGTACGCCTCGACGGCCAGTCCCGCGGCGACCAGCGCCACCCCCCAGGGGAGGCCGCTCGGTGCGGGGGCGGGCTCCGGCAGCTCCTCGGAGCCGAAGGCGTCCCGTGGAGCGTCGGGCCGCGACCGCAGCGCCAGCGCGCTCGCCGTCGCCGAGAGGATCGGTACGAGAGCCAGCAGCATCAGCGCCGCCGCCAGCGGCAGCGGGGTGCCCGCGCCGAGGAACTCCGCCGCGCCGCCGTCGAACGGCATCCCGGTCAGATCGCCGCGCAGATGCAGGAAGAAGAGCAGCGCCACCATCGAGCCGAGCGTGGTGGAGACGGCGGTCGAGACCGCGGCCAGCACCGAGAGCCGCACCGGGCCGAGGCCCACGGACGACAGGCCGGGCCGGGGCCGGGTGCTCGGGTCCGCACGGGCCACCGCCACGGCGAACTGCACGGTGGCGGCCAGCGGGACGAAGCACCACAGCAGCCGCAGCACCGAACCGGCGGACGCGGGGTGCGCGGCGGCGTACCCGAGGGCGCAGAGGAGGAGGAAGCCGACCCCGGCGGAGGCGGCGGCGACGAGCAGCCGCCGGACCAGGACGAGGGGGTGTGTACCGCGGGCTAGACGGAGAGCGAGCACGCCGCGCTGCCCTCCGTGTCGGCGGGAGCGCCGGGCAGGGCGACGGTGGCGACGCGGCGGCCGTCCAGCAGCGGGACGGTCCGGTCGGCGAGGGCCGCGACCTCGGCGTCATGGGTGGCCAGGACCACCGTGATGCCGTGCGAACGGGCCGCGGCGGTGAGGGTGCGCAGCAACTGGGCGCGCTCGGCCCGGTGCAGGGTCGCGGTGGGCTCGTCGGCGAAGATCACCGTCGGCTGCGCGCACAGGGCCCGGGCGACGGAGACCCGCTGGCGCTCGGCCTGGAGCAGGGCGTGCGGACGCTTCTTGGCGAGGGCGGCGATGTCCAGGCGCTCCAGCCACTCGGTGGCGGCCTTCCTCGCGGCCCGGTGCGAGGCGCCGCGCAGCAGCAGGGGCAGCGCCGCGTTCTCCCAGGTGGTCAGCTCGGGGACGAGTTGCGGGTCGGAGCCGATCCAGCCGAACCGTTCCCTCCGCAGCTGCTCGCGCACCCGGGGAGCCATGGTGTGCACGGGGAGGCTGTTGAACCAGACCTCGCCCTGATCGGGCACCAGCCGGCCCGACAGGCAGTGCAGCAGGGTCGTCTTCCCGCTGCCGCGCGGGCCGGTCACGGCCAGGATCTCGGCGTCGCGGATACCCACCGAGACACCGCCGAGACCGGGCGATCCGTTGTGGGAGTGGTGCAGGGAACGCGCCCAGATCACGTCGTTGTCCGGCGGGGCCACCATGGCGTACACCTCGGTTCGGATGAGTTTTCCCGTTCCCCCGTACGGGGGAACGAGGACGCGGCCGATCGGTCACTGGGCACCGTAGATAGTCGGACCGGGGTGTACGCACAGCACACGGCCCGGATGCGCCCCTTCTCACTCGAAAGGGCGCATCCGGGCCGGGTGGACCGTATGAAATGACCGCTGGATGATGATCATCCAGGGGGCGTGGTGACGGTCAGAGCTTCGTCCACGCCTCCGTCAGCACGGACCGCAGGATGCCCTCGATCTCGTCGAACGTGGACTGGTCCGAGATCAGCGGCGGCGCGAGCTGGACGACCGGGTCGCCGCGGTCGTCGGCACGGCAGTAGAGGCCGTTGTCGTACAGCGCCTTGGAGAGGAAGCCGTACAGGACGCGCTCGGTCTCCTCGTCGGTGAACGTCTCCTTGGTGGCCTTGTCCTTCACCAGCTCGATGCCGTAGAAGAAGCCGTTGCCGCGGACGTCGCCGACGATCGGCAGGTCGTGGAGCTTCTGCAGCGTGGTGAGGAAGGCGTTCTCGTTGTCCAGGACGTGCTGCGTGAGGTTCTCACGCTCGAAGATGTCCAGGTTGGCGAGGCCGACCGCCGCCGAGACCGGGTGGCCGCCGAAGGTGTAGCCGTGCAGGAAGGTGTTGCCGCCCTGGTAGAACGGCTCCGCCAGCCGGTCCGAGATGATGCAGGCACCGATCGGGGAGTAGCCGGAGGTCATGCCCTTCGCGCAGGTGATCATGTCCGGCACGTAGTCGAACTTGTCGCAGGCGAAGATCGTGCCGAGGCGGCCGAAGGCGCAGATGACCTCGTCGGAGACGAGCAGCACGTCGTACTTGTCGCAGATCTCGCGGACCCGCTGGAAGTAGCCGGGCGGCGGCGGGAAACAGCCGCCCGCGTTCTGCACGGGCTCCAGGAAGACCGCGGCGACGGTCTCCGGGCCCTCGAAGAGGATCTCCTGCTCGATCTGGTCGGCGGCCCAGCGGCCGAACGCCACCGGGTCGTCGCCGAAGAGCGGGGCGCGGTAGATGTTGGTGTTCGGCACCTTGTGCGCGCCGGGGACCAGCGGCTCGAAGGGGGCCTTGAGGGCGGGCAGGCCGGTGATGGACAGGGCGCCCTGCGGGGTGCCGTGGTAGGCGACCGCACGCGAGATGACCTTGTACTTGGTCGGCTGGCCCTTGAGCTTGAAGTACTGCTTGGCCAGCTTCCAGGCGGTCTCGACGGCCTCGCCGCCACCGGTGGTGAAGAAGACCTTGTTGAGGTCGCCCGGCGCGTGGCTCGCGAGGCGCTCGGCCAGCTCGACGGCCTTCGGGTGGGCGTAGGACCACACCGGGAAGAAGGCGAGCTCCTGGGCCTGCTTGTACGCGGCCTCGGCGAGCTCGTGACGACCGTGGCCGGCGTTGACCACGAACAGGCCGGAGAGGCCGTCGAGGTAGCGCTTGCCCTTGTCGTCGAAGATGTAGGTTCCCTCGCCACGCACGATGGTGGGAACGGGTGCGTTCTCGTAGTCCGACATGCGGGTGAAGTGCATCCACAGGTGGTCGTACGCGGTGCGGCTGAGGTCCTTGCTCACGGCTATCGGGTTCCCCACATGTAGGTCTGCTTCTTGAGCTTGAGGTAAACAAAGCTCTCGGTGGAGCGCACGCCGGGAATGGCCCGGATGCGTTTGTTGATCGTCTCCAGCAGGTGGTCGTCGTCCTCGCAGACGATCTCCACCATCAGGTCGAAGGAGCCCGCGGTCATCACCACGTACTCGCACTCGGCCATCGCCGACAGGGCCTCGGCCACCGGATCGAGGTCGCCCTCGACATTGATGCCGACCATCGCCTGGCGCCGGAACCCCACGGTGAGCGGGTCCGTGACGGCGACGATCTGCATCACGCCCTGGTCGAGCAGCTTCTGGACGCGCTGGCGTACAGCCGCTTCGGAGAGGCCGACGGCCTTGCCGATCGCGGCGTACGGACGGCGTCCGTCCTCCTGGAGCTGCTCGATGATTGCGAGGGAGACGGCATCGACCGCTGGTGACGATCCGTTCCCGGTCCTGGAGTCTGCGCTGCGACTGGCCACACATCCACTCTGCACCGCACTCGTCTGTCTCGCAACCCCAGATCGATGAAATTCGTTGAGCAAGTACTAAGAACCAACTGAATCCGAAGCTGGGGGTGGTTGCCTATGTCGAAAGCGTCACCGGAACGATTAGGGTGGGTGTCTCACCCATCGGACAGCCGACAGGAGGGGTGGTCATGACCACCGAGGTGCGCCGTCTGCGCAACTACATCAACGGAGAGTTCCGGGACGCCGCGGACGGGCGGACCATCGATGTGGTCAGCCCGGTGACGGAAGAGGTCTACGCGACCTCGCCGCTCTCCGGCCAGGCCGATGTCGATGCCGCCATGGAGGCCGCCGCGGCCGCCTTCCCGGCCTGGCGCGACACGACGCCCGCCGAGCGCCAGAAGGCCCTGCTGAAGATCGCGGACGCCTTCGAGGAGCGGGCCGAGGACCTGATCGCGGCCGAGTCGGAGAACACCGGCAAGCCGATCGGGCTCACCCGCAGCGAAGAGGTTCCGCCGATGGTGGACCAGATCCGCTTCTTCGCGGGGGCCGCCCGGCTCCTCGAAGGCCGCTCCGCCGGCGAGTACATGGAGGGCCTGACCTCCATCGTCCGCCGCGAGCCCGTCGGCGTATGCGCGCAGGTCGCGCCGTGGAACTACCCGATGATGATGGCCGTGTGGAAGTTCGCCCCGGCGCTCGCCGCGGGCAACACCGTCGTGATCAAGCCGTCCGACACCACCCCGGCGTCGACCGTGCTGATGGCCGAGATCATGGGCCAGATCCTGCCCAAGGGCGTCTTCAACGTCCTGTGCGGCGACCGGGACACCGGCCGCGCGATGGTCGAGCACCCGACCCCGGCGATGGCCTCCATCACCGGTTCGGTACGGGCCGGCATCCAGGTCGCCGAGTCCGCCGCCAAGGACGTCAAGCGCGTCCACCTGGAGCTCGGCGGCAAGGCGCCCGTCGTGGTCTTCGAGGACGCCGACATCGCCAGGACAGTCTCGGGCGTCTCGGAGGCGGGCTTCTTCAACGCCGGCCAGGACTGTACGGCCGCGACCCGCGTCCTGGTCCACGAGTCCATCCACGACGAGTTCGTCACCGCGCTCGCCAAGGCCGCCGCCGACACGAAGACCGGGCAGCCGGACGACGAGGACGTGGCGTACGGGCCGCTCAACAACGCCAACCAGCTCAAGCAGGTCAGCGGCTTCATCGAGCGGCTCCCCGCCCACGCCAAGGTCGAGGCGGGCGGCCACCGGGTCGGCGACAAGGGCTACTTCTACGCCCCTACCGTCGTCTCCGGCCTCAAGCAGGACGACGAGATCATCCAGAACGAGGTCTTCGGGCCGGTCATCACCGTCCAGTCGTTCACCGACGAGCAGCAGGCCGTCGCGTACGCCAACGGCGTCGACTACGCGCTCGCCTCCTCGGTGTGGACGACGAACCACTCCCGCGCCATGCGCATGTCCAAGAACCTCGACTTCGGCTGCGTGTGGATCAACACCCACATCCCGCTGGTCGCGGAGATGCCGCACGGCGGGTTCAAGAAGTCCGGCTACGGCAAGGACCTCTCCGCGTACGGCTTCGAGGACTACACCCGGATCAAGCACGTCATGACGTCCATCGAGGACTGACCGGCACGCACGGCGTACGGACACGGCCCCGGGCTCCGCGCCCGGGGCCGTATCCGTACGCCCGGTCCTGTACAGGGTGTGCGGAAGGGGCCCGTCCCGCTGGACGCTTGGCCCATTGTCCGCCGCCGTGACCGACCGGCATCCTGCGCGGGTGCGAGCGATCCCGAACCACCCCATGTCCCGCCGTTCCCTGCTGCGCGCCCTCGGGGCGGGGGCGGCCGGGGCCGGCCTGGCCGGCTGCGGGGTGCCCGCCGCCTTCGTCGAGCCGGGCGAGCGGGCCGGACGCGACAGTTCCGCGACCGACCGCAGCCTGCACTTCGCCAACTGGCCGCTCTACATCGACACCGACGACGAGAACACCTCGAAACGGCCTACCCTGGACGCCTTCTCCGAGCGGACCGGGATCTCCGTCACCTACACCGAGGAGATCAACGACAACGACGAGTTCTTCGGGAAGATCAGCCCGGCCCTGATGAACCACCAGGAGACCGGCCGGGACCTGATCGTCATCAGCGACTGGATGGCCGCCCGCTTCGTCCGGCTCGGCTGGGTCCAGGAGATGGACCGGGCCAAGCAGCCGAATGTCGCCAAGTACCTGGATCCGCAGCTGCGTTCACCCGCCTTCGACGCGGGGCGGCGCCACAGCGTCCCCTGGCAGTCCGGGATCACCGGCATCGCGTACAACCGCAAGCGGCTCGGCCGCGAGATCCGCTCCACCGGCGACCTGTGGGCGGACGACCTGCGCGGCAGGGTGACCCTGCTGTCCGGGCTCGACGAGTCGTTCGCGCTGCTGATGCAGGGCGACGGCGTCGACATCACCCGCTGGACCGCCGACGACTTCCACACCATGTGCGAGCACATCGAGAAGCGGGTCCGCTCCAAGCACATCCGCCGCTTCACCGGCAACGACTACATCAAGGACCTCTCGACCGGCGATGTGCTGGCCTGCCAGGCGTACTCCGGTGACGTCATCCAGCTCCAGGCGGACAACCCGGACATCGAGTTCGTCGTCCCCGAGGAGGGGGCCGAACTGTGGGCCGAGTCCCTGATGATCCCCAACCTCGCCCGCCACAAGCGCAACGCGGAGCGGCTGGTCGACCACTACTACGCCCCCGAGGTCGCCGCCGAACTCGCCACCTGGGTCAACTACGTCTGCCCGGTGCCCGCCGCCCGTGACGTCCTCGCCTCGTCGAAGGACGAGGAGACCGCCGCACTCGCCGAGGATCCGCTGATCTTCCCCGACGACGCGATGCGCCAGCGGCTGGCCATCGCACGGGACATCACCTCCGAGGAGCGGATGGGCTTCGCCAAGAAGTGGAACGCCATCGTCGGGTTGTGAACCCCTGCCAGGGGTGACGTGAAGAGGGCGTAAACGCGGGCGTACGCTGCGGATATGAGCGAGCGACACGCCCTCACGCGGCGCATACGCATGTGGTTGGTCTTCTTCATCGTCTGCCTGGTCCTCAGCGGGCTCACCGCCTTCCCGCTCGTCACCGAACTCCGCTGGGCAGAGGACCTGCTGAAGGCCTCCGCCTCCCCGGTCCCCGAACACCTCCCGGGCCTGATGGAGTGGATCACCCGGGTCCGCGAAGGGCTCGACACCATCGAGCGGGACCAGCCGTTCATGCTGTACGGCACCGACTGGCTGGCCTTCGCCCACCTCGTCATCGCGGTCGCCTTCTACGGGCCCTACCGCGACCCGGTCCGCAACATCTGGGTCATCGAGTTCGGCATGATCGCCTGCGCCGGGATCATCCCGCTCGCCCTGATCTGCGGACCGATCCGCGACATCCCGTTCTGGTGGACCGTGATCGACATGTCCTTCGGGGTCTTCGGCGTCATCCCGCTGCTGATCGTCCGCCGCATGATCAAGCGGCTGGAGGGGCTGGAGCAGACACCGGCCCCCGCCCCTCTTCCGGCGACCGTCTGAGTCACGGCTTCCGGCCCACCGCACCGAACTGCGCCACCTCCGGCTCCCGCGGGTTCGTACGCCAGCGGGAGCAGGAGACGACCCCCGGCTCCAGCAGGTCAAGACCGTCCAGGAACGACGCGAACTCCTCGCGGCTGCGGGCGGTGATCGGCGGGGTGGCGTTCTCGTTCCAGAAGCGCATCGCCGCCTCGTTGCCCTCACCGCCCAGCTCCAGGGTCGGGTGGGTGAGCACCAGATGGCTGCCGGAGGGAACGGCCGCCATCAGCGTGCGGACGATGGACCGTGCCTCGTCCGTGTCCAGTACGAAGTTGAGGATGCCCAGCATCATCACCGCCACGGGCCGCCCCAGATCCAGGGTGGGCTCGGCCGCCGCCAGGATCCGCTCCGGGTGGTGCGCGTCCGCGTCGATGTACTCGGTGGCGCCCTCCAGCGAACTGCTGAGCAGGGCCCGCGCGTGGGCGAGCACGACCGGATCGTTGTCGACGTAGACGACCCGGGCGTGCGGCGCGGTGTGCTGGGCGGTCTCGTGGGTGTTGTCGGCCGTCGGCAGACCGGTGCCGATGTCCAGGAACTGGTCGATGCCCACGTCTCCGGCCAGGTGACGGACCGCCCGGCCGAGGAACGCCCGGTCGGCGCGGGCCACTTCACCGATGCTCGGGTACATCCCGGTGACCTGGTCGCCCACCGCCCGGTCCACCGGGTAGTTGTCCTTGCCGCCCAGCCAGTAATTCCAGACCCGGGCGTTGTGCGCGACATCGGTACGTATCCGGGCGGCGGCCGCGGCCTGGGGTCGGTTCTCACTCATGTCTGCTGCTCCTCGGTACCCGTCCGGCGTTACGGCACCGACCATCATGCCGGACCGATCAATTGGTCTTAGGGGCAGGGGAGTTGGAGCGCAGCTTGTGCAGGGTGTCGATCCGGTTGGTGGTGATCGAGTCGACACCCCGCTCGATCAGCCGGCGCATCGTGCGCTTGGTGTCGGCCGTCCAGGCGGAGACCAGCAGCCCGTCCCGGTGCGCCCGGTCGGCCAGTTCGCGGCTGACCAGGCCGAAGCGGTAGTTCAGCCAGCGCGGCTTCACCGCCTCCAGCAGCACCGGGCGCGGCGGGGCGAGCGTCGTCCAGGTCAGCGCGATCTCGGCGGCCGGGTCCGCGGCCCGCACTCGCAGCATCGCGTCCGCGCTCGCGCAGTAGTACGCCCGGTCGCCTGCCCCGCACTCCAGGACTGTCCCGACGATCTTCTTCACCGAGGCGTCCGTCGAGCCGGGCAGGTCCACCATCACCCGGTGCTCCCCGGCGGCGGCCAGCGCCTCGCGCAAGGTCGGCACCCCGCCGCCGGTCAGCTCCAGCACCTCCCGGTGGGTGAGCCGGTCGACGCGCCGGTCATGGCCCCAGAGCCGCTCCAGCGTCGCGTCGTGGAGGAGGACGGGCACCCCGTCGCGGGTCACGCGTACGTCGATCTCGACCGCGTCCGCCCCCCGGTCGAGGGCGGAGCGGATCGAGGGCAGCGTGTTCTCGCGGGCCCGGTACGGATCGCCGCGGTGTCCCACGGCGGTGATGCGGGTGGTGGTGTCGGCCATGGGGCCATTGTGACGACCGGGGTCAGCGGGCGGGGCCCCGGAGCCAGTTCGCCGTGTACGTGTCGATCTCCTCGGCCAGCCTGCGCTTGCCGGCCGGGTCGAGGAACGAGGCCTCCACCGCGTTCTTCGCGAGGCCGGCGATGCCCTGCTCGTCGAGGGCCAGCAGCCGGGCGGCGACCGCGTACTCGTTGTTCAGGTCGGTGCCGAACATGGGCGGGTCGTCGCTGTTGACGGTGACCATGACGCCCGCCTGCACCATCTCCCGGATCGGGTGGAGCTCGATGTCGGTGACCGCGCGGGTGGCGATGTTCGACGTCGGGCAGACCTCCAGGGCGATGCGGTGCTCGGCGAGGTGCTCCAGCAGCTTCGGGTCCTGGACGGAGCTGGTGCCGTGGCCGATGCGCTCGGCGCGCAGCTCGGTGAGCGCGTCCCAGATCGTCTGCGGTCCCGTGGTCTCCCCGGCGTGCGGCACCGAGTGGAGGCCCTCGGCGATGGCCCGGTCGAAGTAGGGCTTGAACTGCGGGCGCTCCACCCCGATCTCCGGTCCGCCGAGACCGAACGAGACGAGCCCCTCGGGCCGCCGCTCCACCGCGAGCCGGGCCGTCTCCTCGGCGGCCTGGAGGCCGGCCTCGCCCGGGATGTCGAAGCACCAGCGCAGGACGACGCCCAGCTCCGACTCGGCGGACTTGCGGGCGTCCTCGATCGCCTCCATGAAGGCCACTTCCGGGATCCCGCGCCGGGTCGAGCTGAACGGGGTCACGGTCAGCTCCGCGTACCGGATGTTCTGCCGGGCCATGTCCCGGGCCACCTCGAAGGTGAGCAGCCGGACGTCCTCGGGGGTGCGGATCAGGTCCACCACCGAGAGGTAGACCTCGATGAAGTGCGCGAAGTCGGTGAAGGTGAAGTAGTCGGCCAGCGCCTCGGGGTCGGTGGGCACCTTGGAGTCCGGGTGCCGGGCGGCCAGTTCGGCGACGATCCGGGGCGAGGCGGACCCGACATGGTGGACATGGAGCTCGGCCTTGGGCAGCCCGGCGATGAAGGGGTGCGGATCGGTCATGTTTCTCTCCCGGTTCGGCGTGTACGTCGGCGGTGCCCAGGGCTTGCCGGATGCACCGATCATCGTAGGCGGGGTGAGGCGGCGGGGGGCCGGGCCGTAGCATGACGGGATCACGATGGGGGAGGCCCATGTCAGACAACACAGAGCAGCCCGGGGGCGGGGCCGCGCCGCGCGATCCGTGGGCACCGCCGGACAGCAGGGTGGAACTGGGCAAGCAGGACGCCGCCCCGCCGCCGCCCGCCGTCCACAGCCAGCCGACCGTGACGTCGATGCCGAGTGCGGGGCCGGCCGCGGACTCCACCGGACCGATACCGGCGCCCGGTGGCTTCGGCCCCGCGCCCTCGGCCGTACCGCCGCCGCCCACCGGCCCGGGCGGCCCCGGCCAGGCGCCGCCGCCCACCGGGCACTACGGCTACCCCGCACCTCCGGCGCAGCCGTACGGCGGCTATCCCGGATACGACCCCTACGGCGGCCAGCAGCCCTGGGGGCCCCAGCCCTCGAACGGCCTCGGCACGGCCGCGCTGGTGCTCGGCATCATCTCGGTGGTCGGCTTCTGCATGTACGGGGTGAACATCATCCTCGGCATCCTCGCGCTGATCTTCGGCATCATCGGCCTCGGCCGGGCCAAGCGCGGCGAGGCGACCAACCGGGGCATGGCGATCGCCGGGATCATCACGGGCTCGATCGGCATCGTGATCGGTTCGGTGCTCCTCGGCTTCATCATCTGGGCCATCGCCAATGACGGGTCGAGCTTCGAGGAGTCCTACGACGACGACCCGTTCGCCACGTCGCTGGTCGTCGAGGGCCGCGGCTAGCCACCGGCGCGTACGGCATCCGCCGCCCGGCCCGGCAGGGAACCACTACCCGCCGGGCCGGGCGCCGCTGTCGTGTCCATGGACTACCCGGCCACCGTCCGCAGCCGCGCCCGCGCCTCCATCAGCGCGAACCCCAGCAGATTCAGCCCCCGCCACTCCCGAGGCCGCTCCACCCGCGCATCGTCCGCCGCCAGCCCGATGCCCCAGATCCGGTCCAGCGGGGACGCCTCCACCAGCACCCGGTCGCCCGTCCCCAGCAGATAGCCGGCCAGCTCGGGGCGCTGCCCGAACTTCTGCGCGCTGCCTTCCACGACCAGGGCGAACCGCTCCCGTATCCACACGTCCTCGTCGAAGCCGCGCACCAGCCGCCCCGCCTTCTTCGCCGCCGCCGGGCTGCTCGCCGAAACGGCCGCCCGCTCCGCCTCCGGATCACCGAAGAGGCGCGCCTTGCCGGCCATCATCCAGTGCTCGGCGCTCGCGTACGTCACGCCGTCCACCGTGAACGGCGATGGCCACCACTGGCTCAGACAGCTCGCCCCCAGCCGTCCGTCCGGGCGGGGGCGGTGACCCCAGAACGGCAGATACTTCACCCGCTTGCCCTGCGCCACGTCCGTCAGAAGCTCATCGATCGGTCCCATGGCATGTGAGTGTGGCATCCGCCACTGACACTCCGTACGGGGATTTCCGCAACCACACGACACATGGTCGACAGATTCCGTCGCGTAACCAAAAGGCAACAACGGAATCACTTGTTGGGCCTGGACCCCTCTGTCAGGATCGGCACTCAATTCACGAAGAGGCTACGCCGACCCCGCCCAGCGGGTACAGCGGCGGAGGAGAGCGTCATGAGCAACGGCTTCCAGGTTCAGGACCGCTTCGCGGAAGGTGCGCAGTACATCGGCGGCAAGCTGCTCCCGGGCACGTCCGGCCGCCACCACGACGTGGTGAACCCCGCGACCGGTGAGACCGTCCTGCGTTACGAGCTGGCGGGCACCGACGACGTGGACGCGGCCGTCGCCGCCGCCCGGGCCGCCTTCCCCGGCTGGTCCGGGGCCACCCCCGGCGAGCGCTCCGAGGCGATGCACCGGTTCGCCGCCGTCCTCGCCGAGCAGGCCGACGACTTCGCGTACGCCGAGTCCCTCCAGTGCGGCAAGCCGATCAAGCTCTCCACCGAGTTCGACGTGCCCGGCACCGTCGACAACGCCGCCTTCTTCGCGGGCGCCGCCCGCCACCTGGAGGGCAAGGCCGCCGCCGAGTACGACGGCGACCACACCTCCTACGTACGGCGCGAGGCGATCGGTGTCGTCGGCTCCATCGCCCCCTGGAACTACCCCCTCCAGATGGCCGCCTGGAAGGTCCTCCCGGCCGTCGCCGCGGGCAACACCATCGTCCTCAAGCCCGCCGAGATCACCCCCCTGACCTCGCTGATGTTCGCCCAGGCCGCCACCGAGGCCGGCATCCCCGACGGCGTGATCAACATCGTCACCGGCGCGGGCAAGGACGCGGGCGAGCACCTCGTCGGCCACCCCGACGTCGTGATGACCTCCTTCACCGGCTCCACCGCCGTCGGCAAGCGCGTCGCGGAGATCGCCACCGCCACCGTCAAGCGGCTCCACCTGGAGCTCGGCGGCAAGGCACCCTTCGTGGTCTTCGACGACGCCGACCTGGAGGCCGCCGTCCACGGCGCGGTCGCCGGATCCCTCATCAACACCGGCCAGGACTGCACCGCCGCCACCCGCGCCTACGTGCAGCGCCCCCTCTACGACGCCTTCGTTCGCGATGTCGCCGCGCTCATGGAGACCGTCCGGCTCGGCGACCCCTTCGACGCCACCACCGACCTCGGCCCCCTCATCAGCCACGCCCAGCGCGACCGCGTCGCCGCCTTCGTCGAGCGGGCCCGCGGCTACGCCCAGGTCGTCACCGGCGGCGAGGCCCCCGGCGGGGACCTCGCGGACGGCGCGTACTACCGGCCCACCCTCGTCGCGGGCGCCGCCCAGGACAGCGAGATCGTCCAGTCGGAGATCTTCGGCCCGGTCCTCGTGGTGCTGCCCTTCGACACCGACGACGAGGGCATCGCGCTCGCCAACGACACCCCGTACGGACTGGCCGCCTCCGCCTGGACCCGCGACCTGTACCGCGCGAACCGCGCCACCCGCGAGATCCAGGCGGGCTGTGTGTGGGTGAACGACCACATCCCGATCCTCTCCGAGATGCCGCACGGCGGATACAAGGCCAGCGGCTTCGGCAAGGACATGTCGGCGTACTCCTTCGAGGAGTACACGCAGGTCAAGCACGTCATGTACGACAACACGGCGGTCGCCCGAAAGGACTGGCACCGCACGATCTTCGGGGACCGATAGCAGCTGCCGCACGATCGGGGCCCGTCCACGACGACAGGTCCCGGCGGCCTCCCACCCGAAAGGGCAACGCGTATGGAGAGTTACGAGCCCGAGCGCCTCTCGTCCGCCCAGCTGGCGGCCATGAGGCGGTCCCTGAGCAGCGGCAGGGGCGCCCTCACCCGCCGCTCCCTGCTGCGCGCGTCCGGCATGGGCGCCCTCGCACTGGGCGGCATAGCCACCCTCGGCGCCTGCGGCATCCCGCCCGCCGGACGCGCCGAGGGAGCGGCCGCCGCCGACGACCACTCGGCCAAGGAGAAGGAACTCACCTTCTCCAACTGGACCGAGTACATGGACGTCAGCGACGACGAGAAGAGCCGGCCCACCCTGGAGGCGTTCACCGAGCGCACCGGGATCAGGGTCAGGTACACCGAGGACATCAACGACAACGTCGAGTTCTTCGGGAAGATCAAACCGCAGCTCGCGGCAGGCCAGAACACCGGGCGCGACCTCATCTGCGTCACCGACTGGCTGGCCGCCCGCATCATCCGGCTCGGCTGGGCGCAGAAGCTCGACCCGTCGAACCTGCCGCACGCCTTCGCCAACGTCTCCGCCCAGTTCCGCACCCCCGACTGGGACCCGGGACGCGCCTACTCCTACCCCTGGACCGGCATCCCCACCGTCATCGCGTACAACGCGAAGGCGACCGGCGGCCGGAAGGTCGACTCCGTCACCCAGCTGCTCGACGACCCGAAGCTCAAGGGGCGCGTCTCCTTCCTCTCCGAGATGCGCGACACCGTCGGGATGACCCTCCTCGACCAGGGCAAGGACCCGGGGAAGTTCACCGACACCGACTTCGACGGCGCGATCGGCCGGCTCCAGAAGGCCGTCGACAAGAAGCAGATCCGCCGCTTCACCGGCAACGACTACACCGCCGACCTCAGCAAGGGCGACATCGCCGCCTGCGTCGGCTGGGCCGGGGACATCATCCAGCTCCAGGCCGACAACCCGGACATCAAGTTCGCCATCCCGGCCGCCGGTTACATCACCTCCAGCGACAACCTCCTGGTCCCCGCCCAGGCCCGGCACAAGACCAACGCCGAGAAGCTCATCGACTACTACTACGAGCCGCCGGTCGCCGCCCAGCTCGCCGCGTACATCAACTACGTCTGCCCGGTCGACGGCGTACGCGACGAACTCGCCAAGATCGACGAGTCGATGGCCTCAAACACCCTGATCCTCCCCGACCGGGAGATGGCGGCGAAGTCCCGCTCCTTCCGCTCCCTGAGCACGGAGGAAGAGACGGCGTACGAAGAGAAGTTCGCCAAGCTCATCGGCGCCTGACCGGGCCGGGCTCCGGCGCGCGGCCACCGAGGCGCCGGGCCACCCCTTCCCCGAACTCCCCCCGAACACACTGGGACTGCGACCCATGACACAGCAGCAGCAGACCGCGGGCGGCGATGTCCGCCTCGCCGGGATCAGCAAGACCTACGGCTCCTTCACCGCCGTACAGCCGCTCGACCTGACCGTCCCCCAGGGCTCCTTCTTCGCCCTGCTCGGCGCCTCCGGCTGCGGCAAGACCACCACCCTGCGGATGATCGCGGGCCTGGAGGAGGCCACCACCGGCACGGTCTTCCTCGGCGGCAAGGACATCACCGACCTGCCCCCGTACAAGCGGCCCGTCAACACCGTCTTCCAGAGCTACGCGCTCTTCCCGCACCTGGACATCACCGAGAACGTCGCCTTCGGGCTGCGCCGGCGCGGCATCAAGTCGGTGAAGAAGCAGGTCGACGACATGCTGGAGCTCGTCCAGCTCGGCGACTTCGCCCACCGCAAACCGCACCAGCTCTCCGGCGGCCAGCAGCAGCGCGTCGCCGTGGCCCGCGCGCTCATCAACCACCCGCAGGTCCTGCTGCTCGACGAACCGCTCGGCGCCCTCGACCTCAAGCTCCGCCGCCAGATGCAGCTGGAGCTCAAGCGGATCCAGACCGAGGTCGGCATCACCTTCGTGCACGTCACCCACGACCAGGAGGAGGCCATGACCATGGCCGACACCGTCGCGGTGATGAACGGGGGCCGCGTCGAACAGCTCGGCGCCCCCGCCGACCTCTACGAGAACCCGCGCACCACCTTCGTCGCCAACTTCCTCGGCACCTCCAACCTCATCGAGGGCGAGATCGTGTCCACGGGCGGCGATCTGGTGGTGGCCGCGGGCGGCGGAAAGCTCACCCTGCCCCGCGAGCGATGTTCGGCCCCCACCACCAGCGGCGGCCGGCTCCTCCTCGGCATCCGGCCCGAGAAGATATCCCTGGCCCACGTGGACGACGCGGACGACATCGCCGCAGGCCGTAACCGCGTCACCGGCCGTATCACCGACTCCAGCTTCATCGGCGTCTCCACGCAGTACGTGGTCGAGAGCCCGGCCGGAACGGCCCTCCAGGTCTACGAGCAGAACGTTGACAGGCGTGCGGGACTCCTCCCCGGCGCCGAGGTCGTCCTGCACTGGAACCCGGCCCACACCTTCGGCCTCGACGCCGCCCAGGACATCGACGCGGGCGCGACGAGCGTGGAGGACGCGGAGTGAGCCTCACCGAAGCGCCGCCCGCGCCCCCTTCGCAGCCCGAGGAGCCCCAGCGGCTCAAGCTCCGCAAGCCGTCCACCCGCAAACGGCTCGTCCCGTACTGGCTGCTGCTCCCCGGCATCCTCTGGCTGCTCGTCTTCTTCGCGCTGCCCCTCGTCTACCAGGCCTCCACCTCCGTACAGACCGGCTCCCTGGAGCAGGGCTTCGAGGTCACCTGGCACTTCCAGACGTACGTGGACGCACTGCGCGACTACTACCCGCAGTTCATCCGGTCCCTGCTGTACGCCGGCACCGCCACGATCCTCTGCCTGCTGCTGGGCTACCCGCTCGCCTACCTCATCGCCTTCAAGGCGGGCCGCTGGCGCAACCTGGTGCTGGTGCTGGTCATCGCCCCGTTCTTCACCAGCTTCCTCATCCGTACGCTGGCGTGGAAGACGATCCTCGCCGACGGCGGCGCGGTCGTGGACGTGCTCAACACCCTGCACGTCCTGGACGTCACCAGCTGGCTCGGCTGGACCGAGTCCAACCGGGTCCTCGCCACCCCGATGGCCGTCGTCTGCGGTCTGACGTACAACTTCCTGCCGTTCATGATCCTGCCGCTCTACACCTCGCTGGAGCGGATCGACGGCCGGCTGCACGAGGCGGCGGGCGACCTCTACGCCACCCCCGCCACCACCTTCCGCAAGGTGACGTTGCCGCTCTCCATGCCCGGCGTCGTCTCCGGCACCCTGCTGACCTTCATCCCGGCCAGCGGTGACTACGTCAACGCCGAGCTGCTCGGATCCACCGACACCAAGATGGTCGGCAGCGTCATCCAGAGCCAGTTCCTGCGGGTCCTGGACTATCCGACGGCCGCCGCGCTCTCGTTCATCCTCATGGCGATCGTCCTGCTGGCGGTCACCTTCTACATCCGCCGCTCCGGGACGGAGGACCTGGTCTGATGCCCGTACTGCGCTGGATACGCCGGAACCTGATCGTCATCGCGGGTCTGCTGACCCTCGCGTACATGATCCTGCCGAACATCGTCGTGATGGTGTTCTCGTTCAACAAGCCCAACGGGCGCTTCAACTACGAGTGGCAGCGGTTCTCCCTGGACGCCTGGAAGGACCCCTGCGGCGTCGCCGACCTCTGCGGCTCGCTCTCCCTCTCCCTCCAGATCGCCTTCTGGGCGACGCTCGGGGCCACCGCCCTCGGCACGATGGTCGCCTTCGCGCTGGTGCGCTACCGCTTCCGGGCGCGCGGCGCGATCAGCTCGCTGATCTTCCTGCCGATGGCCATGCCCGAGGTCGTCATGGCCGCCTCCCTGCTCACGCTCTTCCTGAACATGGGCGCCCAGCTCGGCTTCTGGACCGTGCTGATCGCGCACATCATGTTCTGCCTCAGCTTCGTGGTGACGGCCGTCAAGGCGCGCGTGATGTCGATGGACCCGAAACTGGAGGAAGCCGCCCGCGACCTCTACGCGGGACCCGTGCAGACCTTCGTACGGGTGACCCTCCCCATCGCCGCCCCCGGAATCGCGGCGGGAGCGATGCTCGCCTTCGCGCTCTCCTTCGACGATTTCATCATCACGAATTTCAACGCGGGCTCCACCGTCACCTTCCCCATGTTCGTCTGGGGATCGGCACAGCGCGGCACGCCCGTGCAGATCAACGTCATCGGCACCGCCATGTTCATCATTGCGGTAATGGTGGTTCTCGTCGGCCAGGTCATAGCCAGCCGGCGCAAGAACAACGCGCAATCCTGAAAGTCCCGAAGGAGTTGGAAACCATGGCCCCAGCTGCCATGCGTACTGCTGCACAATCGATCGCCGGCGCCAAGCCGGTCTCCTACTGGCTCGACGACCCGGCCAGACCTGATGCGCTCCCCGCCCTCACCGGCGACGAGCACACCGACCTCCTGGTCATCGGCGGCGGCTACAGCGGCCTGTGGACCGCGCTCATCGCCAAGGAGCGCGATCCCGACCGGGACGTCGTCCTCATCGAGGGGCACGAGGTGGGCTGGGCCGCCTCGGGCCGCAACGGCGGCTTCTGCGCCGCCTCCCTCACCCACGGCCTGGCCAACGGTGTGGAGCGCTGGCCGGACGAGATCGCGAAGCTGGAGGAGATGGGGGAGCGGAACCTCGACGCCATCGAGGCAGCCGTCGCCCGCTACGGCATCGACTGCGAGTTCGAGCGCACCGGCGAGATCGATGTCGCCACCGAGCCCCACCAGCTCGAAGAGCTGCGGGAATGGCACGAGGAGCTCGTGAAGCTCGGCATCACGGGCGTGGACTTCCTGGACCGCGACGCCCTGCGCGCCGAGGTCGACTCACCCACCTTCCTCGGCGGCATCTGGGACCGGCGCGGCGTCGCGATGCTGCACCCGGCCAAGCTCGCCTGGGGCCTGAAGCGGGCCTGCCTGGAGCTGGGCGTACGGATCTACGAGCACACCCGGGGCCTCGACCTCGTGCGCTCCGGCCCCGGGATGGCGGTGCGTACGCCGTACGGGCGGGTCTTCGCCCGCCGGGTCGCGCTCGGCACCAACATCTTCCCCTCGCTCGTCAAGCGGGTCCGCCCGTACACCGTGCCGGTCTACGACTACGCGCTGATGACCGAGCCGCTCACCCCCCAGCAGCTGGAATCCATCGGCTGGAAGGGGCGCCAGGGACTGGGTGACAGCGCCAATCAGTTCCATTACTTCCGGCTCTCCGCGGACAACCGGATCCTGTGGGGCGGATACGACGCGATCTATCCGTACGGGGGCCGTCTCAGCTCCGATCTGGACCAGCGGCCGGAGACGTTCCTGACCCTCGCGGAGCAGTTCTTCGACTGTTTTCCGCAGCTTTCCGGGCTGAGTTTCTCGCACGCCTGGGGTGGTGCGATCGACACCTGTTCGCGCTTCACCGCATTCTTCGGGACGGCCCATCAGGGGAGGGTCGCGTACGCCGCCGGATATACGGGTCTCGGCGTCGGCTCGACGCGTTTCGGGGCCGATGTGATGCTCGATCTGCTCGCCGGTGAGGAGACCGAGCGGACCCGGCTGGAGATGGTCCGCTCCAAGCCCATGCCGTTCCCGCCGGAGCCCTTCGCCTGGGCCGGGATCGAGATCACCAAGCGGTCCCTCGCCCGTGCCGACAGCAACGGCGGACACCGCAATCTGTGGCTGAAGGCCATGGACAGGCTCGGCCTCGGCTTCGACAGCTGACACCCTGTCCAACAGTGTGACCCACTTCACTACCAACAAGTAGCCTCAACCCGCGTCATAGTCGGCGCCCGACGCCCTCTCGCCCGTGTACGCGCCGGTAGGACCCTGCCGGTGCTCCACGTCAACGGGAGGCAGGCCATGACTGGCTCGGAGACCAGGGCCGCGGTCGAGTGGCTCACATCGGTGGCACCGGATCCGGGCGCCTGCCGGTGGGAGTGGGAGCGGAACCCGCAGGGGATCACGCTCCTCCCCGCCGGCAAGCGCTGGGACGTGCTGATCCTGCCGGGGGAGCTGGGTCATCCGACGCTCGACGTCCTCACCCGTCTCATCGACCGGCCCGGGCCGGTCCTCGCCGACTTCGGCGAGTCCCGCATGGGCTTCTTCGTCCCGCCCGGCACCGCGTCCCGCTGGATCGGCACCGGCATCCGGGGCGCGGGCCCCGGTACCTGGATCGTCGTCCCGCATCCGGGCCGGGCGGCCGGGGGAGTGCGATGGCTGATCCCGCCGGACGGCTCGGGGACCCTCACGGACACCGCCCTGCTGGAGCTGGCGATGCACGAGGCGGCCGGAGCCGCCGCCCAGGACGGCCGGGAGGGAGGGTGACCGCTGCCGGCGGCCGCGAAGGGGGTGACCCCGCTGCCAGAGGTCTTGACAACCTGATTGGTCTGGACCATGTTGTGCGCACGCCACACCCAATTCCCCCCTGCACGGAGGCTGTTGTGGAACGCACCGGACCAACCGTCAGATTTTCCGGATTTCTGGCCACCTGTACGGCCGCGGTTCTCGCTGCCGGTGCCCTGGTCGCCACGGCACCGGCGGCGAGCGCGGCGGACGTCGACGTGGCACGCAACGGCGGCTTCGAGGCGGGTCTCGACGGCTGGAGCTGCAGCGCAGGCAGCGGGGCGGTCGTCGCCACCCCGGTCCACGGCGGCACGAAGGCGCTGAAGGGCACCCCGGCGGGCAACGACAACGCCAGGTGCGCCCAGGCGGTCACGGTCAAGCCCAACTCCATCTACAAACTGAGCGCCTGGGTGCAGGGCAGCCCCGTCTACCTCGGCGCCACCGGCACCGGCACCACCGACGTATCCACCTGGACCCAGTCCACCGGCGCCTGGAAGCAGCTCACCACCAGCTTCACCACCGGCCCCTCCACCACCTCCGTGAGCGTCTACACCCACGGCTGGTACGGCACCCCCGCCCACTACGTCGACGACCTCACCCTCGTCGGCCCCGGCGGCGACCCCGTCGTGCTCCCGGCCGTCCCCGCGGGCCTGCGGACCACCGCGATCACCTCCTCCTCCGTCGCGCTCTCCTGGAACGCCGTCTCCGGCGCCACCGGCTACAACGTCTACCGCGGCGGTACGAAGGTGGCCACGGCCACCGGTCCTTCCGCCACCGTGACGGGGCTGGCCGCCTCCACCGCGTACAGCTTCCAGGTCACGGCCACCAACGAGGCCGGCGAGTCCGCGAAGTCGGCCGCCGTCACCGCGACCACCACGGCGGGCGGCGGAGGCGGCGGCGGGCAGCTCCCGGCCCGCGCGCTCGTCGGCTATCTGCACTCCAGCTTCGCCAACGGCTCCGGCTACACGCGGATGGCGGACGTGCCCGCCTCCTGGGACGTCATCAACCTCGCCTTCGGCGAGCCCACCTCCGTCACCTCCGGCGACATCCGCTTCTCGCTCTGCCCGGTCGCCGAGTGCCCGAACGTCGAGTCCGAGGCGGACTTCAAGGCCGCCATCAAGGCCAAGCAGGCCGCGGGCAAGAAGGTCCTGATCTCCATCGGCGGCCAGAACGGCCAGGTGCAGCTCGCCTCCACCGCCGCCCGGGACGCGTTCGTCACCTCGGTCTCGAAGATCATCGACACCTACGGCCTCGACGGCCTGGACATCGACTTCGAGGGCCACTCCCTCTCGCTGAACACCGGCGACACCGACTTCCGCGCCCCGACCACCCCGGTGATCGTCAACCTGATCTCCGCGGTGAAGACCCTGAAGGCGAAGTACGGTTCCGACTTCGTCCTCACGATGGCGCCCGAGACCTTCTTCGTACAGCTCGGCTACCAGTTCTACGGCTCCGGGCCCTGGGGCGGCCAGGACCCACGCGCCGGCGCCTATCTGCCGGTCATCCACGCCCTGCGCGACGACCTGACCCTGCTGCACGTCCAGGACTACAACTCGGGCCCGATCATGGGCCTCGACAACCAGTACCACTCGATGGGCGGCGCGGACTTCCACATCGCGATGACCGACATGCTGCTCGCCGGCTTCCCGGTCGCGGGCAACACGAGCCGCGTCTTCCCGGGCCTGCGCCCCGACCAGGTCGCCATCGGCCTCCCGGCCTCCACCCAGGCGGGCAACGGCCACACCTCACCGGCCGAGGTCAACAAGGCGCTCAACTGCCTGACCAAGAAGACCGACTGCGGCTCCTACCAGACCCACGGGACCTGGAGCGACCTGCGCGGCCTGATGACCTGGTCCATCAACTGGGACCGGTTCAACAACTGGGAGTTCAGCCGGAACTTCGACTCCTACTTCGGCAGCTGACCCACCCGGGCACGGCCGGTCACCGCCGGCCGTGCCCCACCAGACCGATGCCCGTCGCCGGGGTGAAGAGGATCGCGGCGACGGGCATCATCCATGCCGTCCCAGGGTGATCACGAGGTCCGACCACGCGGAGGGGCACGGCAGCCCGCCGCGTCCGAGAAAGGACAGCGTGTGGCCACCAGTTCATCCCTCGCGACGGACGCTCCCGCAGGGGACGCGTTCTACGCCCCGCCGGTGCCGCTGCCCGACGGCAGCCCCGGCGACCCGGTCCGGGCCCGCCCCCTGGACAACGCGGCCGCGGCCGTCCCCGGCGGGGAGAACTGACTGGTCCTCCACCGGTCGGAGGGCGCGGACGGCAGCCCCGTCGCCACCTCGGGCGTCATCGCCCTGCCGGACCGCACCGCCCACCCCGTCCCCGCGGGCGGCTACCCGGTCGTCAGCTGGGCCCACGGCACGGTGGGCGTGGCCAACCGGTGCGCACCCTCGCGGGACCGGGGCGACACCGGGGCCTCACCCATGAACGCCTACCCCCTCACGCTCCTGGGCCACTTCCTGGACCGGGGGTGGGCCGTGGCGATGACGGACTACGAGGCGTTGGGCACCGGAACCGCCGACCGGCTGCACCCGTACCTCTGCGGCCACTCCGAGGCGATGGGCGTCCTCGACATCGTGACGGCCGCGCGCAGGCTGTTCCCCGGGGAGACCGGGGAGACCGGGGAGACCGGGGAGCGGTTCGCGGTCGTGGGGCACTCCCAGGGCGGCCAGGCGGCGCTGTTCGCGGCCCACCACGCGCCCGGCCGGGGCGAGGGGCTGGTCGGTGTCGCCGCGATCGCCCCCGCCAACCACCTCTTGGGCCTCGTCCGGGGCGGAGCCACCCTCGGCCAGGTGAACACCGGCTTCGCGTTCACCCCGCTCCTCCTCGCCGGTGCCATCGGCGGCGATCCCACGATCGACCCGGAACAGGTCCTCTCACCCAGGGCGTTCCCGGCGCTCTGGCCCCACGTCGCCCACCGCTCCCGCGCCGGTCTGAGCCGCCCCGACTCCTGGGGCGGCATCAGGGGCACCGAGCAGTTCCGGACCGGGTATCCCGCTGTACCCAACGCCCACCAGGCGAAGTTCGACCGGCAGCTGGAGGCGATGAACCCGGACCTCCCCGTCACCGTGCCGGTCCGCGTCACCCAGGCGGCCGACGACGAACGCGTCCGCGCCGACCCCGCACCGCTGCCGGGCACCGACGCACTGGTCGAGGAAGTGATCAGGACGAACGGCCCCGCCGGAACATCCACTACCGGCGTTACGAGCCCGGCGCGGTCCCCGCCGACGAGCCGCTCGGCATCCACTTCGCGACGATCGACCACGACACCCCGGAGCTCACCGAGTGGCTCGCGGCTCTCCTTGAGGACGCCGACCACGACTGACCCACCACAAGGGCGCCAGCAGCACCGGCCCCAGGCACCAGCTCGCCAGCACGTCCAGCGGCCAGTGGTAGCCGTGCAGCACCAGCCCCACGCCCGTCGCCGCCGTCAGCAGCACCGCGGCGGCGGGCGGCACCCATGCCCGTAGCCACGCCGGACGCGGGACGGTGAGGAGGAGCAGCGCCGAAGCCCCGTACGCCACCGCCGCCGTCGCCGTATGGCCCGACGGGTAGTAGTTGACCGCCTCGGTCAGCGGGCCCTGCCGGGCGGTGGCCACCTTCAGCGGGATCACCAGCGCGGGCACCGCCGCCATGGTGAGGGCCGCGTACACCGGCAGCAGCCGGGCGCCGCGCCACAGCGCGTACGCGATCGCGCAGACGAGCACCGGGAGCGCCACCGGCACGCCGCCGAGGTCGGAGAAGAGCTGGGACATCGCGGCCGGGCCGCGCCCGAAGAGGCGCTCGCCCACGCGTTCGTCCAGCCGGAGCAGCCGGCCGTCGGCCGCCACCTGCCAGGTGATCAGCGCGAACAGCGCCAGCAGGGAGCCGAGAAGGAGAGAGGCCGGCCACCCGGGAACAGGGGGGGTTGTTCCGGGATGGCCGGCGAGATCGGGTCGCCGCGCGCCCCGGGGGGTTTGGGGCGGGCGGCCGTCCGATCGGTGAGGAGTACCGGAGCCAGAGGCTCCGGAGGCGTGCACGAAGGCACGCCCGGGACGGTGCTGGGGAAGCCCCGACCCGGAATCACCCGCGGTTTCCCGCGAGGGATGTGTTTCTCTCATCTGCAGAAACCGTACGGCAGGGAAGGGGCGGCCGACAGCCGCAACCGCCACCCGCCATCGCCCCCGCACACCTTCTTCACAGGCCCTCACCCGGATGCCGGACGGCCACGGCGGAACGCCGTTTCCCGCCCGTTCCCGGGTTCGAAGGATCAGAGCGTGCCGAATGCCTGCTCGATGACGTCGAGGCCCTCGTCGAGCAGGTCCTCACCGATCACCAGGGGCGGCAGGAAGCGGAGCACGTTGCCGTAGGTGCCGCAGGTCAGGACCATGACGCCCTCGGCGTGGCAGGCCTTGGCGAGCGCGCCGGCCGCCTCCGGGTTCGGGTCCTTCGTGCCGGCCTTCACCAGCTCGATCGCGATCATGGCGCCGCGGCCGCGGATGTCACCGATGATGTCGCCGTTGGGAAGCTTCGCCTGCATCTCGGCGAGGCGGCCCTTCATGACCTCCTCGATCCGCTTGGCCTTCCCGTTCAGGTCCAGCTCGCGCATCGTCTCGATCGCGCCGAGCGCACCCGCGCAGGCGACCGGGTTCCCGCCGTACGTACCGCCCAGACCGCCGGCGTGCGCGGCGTCCATGATCTCGGCGCGGCCGGTCACCGCCGAGAGCGGCAGCCCGCCCGCGATGCCCTTGGCGGTGGTGATCAGGTCCGGGACGATGCCCTCGTCCTCGCAGGCGAACCACTGGCCGGTACGGCAGAAGCCGGACTGGATCTCGTCCGCGACGAAGACGATGCCGTTCTCCTTGGCGAACTGCGCGATCGCCGGGAGGAAGCCCTTGGCCGGCTCGATGAAGCCGCCCTCGCCGAGCACCGGCTCGATGATGATCGCGGCGACGTTCTCCGCGCCGATCTGCTTGGTGATCTCGTCGATGGCCTGCGCGGACGCCTCGGCACCGGCGTTCTCGGCACCGGTCGGCCAGCGGTAGCCGTAGGCGACCGGGACGCGGTAGACCTCGGGCGCGAACGGGCCGAAGCCCTGCTTGTACGGCATGTTCTTCGCCGTCATGCCCATGGTGAGGTTGGTCCGGCCGTGGTAGCCGTGGTCGAAGACGACGACGGCGGTGCGCTTGGTGTAGGCGCGGGCGATCTTCACCGCGTTCTCGACGGCCTCGGCGCCCGAGTTGAACAGCGCGGACTTCTTCGCGTGGTCGCCCGGCGTCAGCTCGGCGAGCTGCTCGCAGACCTCGACGTACCCCTCGTACGGCGTGACCATGAAACAGGTGTGGGTGAAGTTCGCGAGCTGCGCGGTGGCGCGGCGTACGACGGCCTCGGCGGAGGCCCCGACCGAGGTCACGGCGATGCCGGAGCCGAAGTCGATCAGACGGTTGCCGTCCACGTCCTCGATGATCCCGCCGCCCGCGCGGGCGGTGAACACCGGCAGGGTGGAGCCCACACCTGCGGCGACGGCCGCGAGACGGCGAGCCTGCAGCTCGACCGACTTCGGGCCGGGGATGGCAGTGACGACGCGGCGCTCCTGCGGAATTGCGGTCATGAGGGGCTCCTGGGGGTGTTTCGGACGCTCTTCTTTCTGCAGGCTAGGGGCGGGGGGCGTACCCGGGCATGCTCCGATCGGGAGTGATGGGCGCGTGTCGTTGTCCGTCGCGGACAGATGGCGGACCGCCGGCCGGACACGTCCCTGCCGACCTGGCGCGATGCTGGTCCGGGGCGGTCCGGGACGGTCACTCTTCGGGCGGGTTGCTGAACTCCCCGTGTGCGCGCACTAGATTGACCGGGGCAGCGGACGGACCGGCAGGTCAAGGGGGCAGTGGTTCATGGACGAAGAGGGCACGCGGGGCGTACGGGGCACGAGCGCGGACAGGGTGCCCGGCCCGGCCGTGCCACCACCACCGGCGGGGCCGCCGCGGGTGGAGCCGCCGGGGGATACGGGGGCGCCGTGGGGCGGGCAGGCGGAGCACGGGCAGCCACTGCCTGAGCAGCCGCAGCCCGGGGAGTCGAGGTCCGGGCAGTCGTGGGGAAGCCGGCCGTCGGACGGGCAGCAGCCGCGGCCCGCGTCCGGGGAGTCGTGGGACGGGCAACCGCGGCCCGCGGACCCCTGGGCGCCGGCGCCCGGACGGCCTTCGGTACCGCACCCCGGGCAGCCATCCGCCTGGACCTCCCCGCCGCCCCCGCCCGGCCCGCCCCCCGCCCGCCCCGCCGCCCCGCCGCCCCCCGTCGAGCAGCCCCCCGCCGGGGCCCCCGCCCTGGACGCCTGGCTGCGTACGCCCCGGCCACCGCAGCCACCGGGCGTCTGGCGGTTCGGGTTCACCCCGCGCCCGCCGGAGCAGGGCGAGGAGGTCTCCGACCGCTCCCTCCTCGTCGGCGCCCTCATCTCTCTCCTCTCCGCCCTCCTCCTCTGGTCCCTCTGGCGCAACGGCTACCTCCCCTACCGGCTCGTCCCCCTGAAGCTCTTCACCCCGGGCGAGTGGTGGAACCCGGGCACCGGCGGCGGCCCCCGCACCATCGAGGGCAGCGACGCACTCACCGTGTACGAGGCGCTCCTCTTCGGGCTCCTCACCTACGGCTGCGGCCGGATCGGCAACTTCTCCGAGCTCTTCCGCCGCCATGTCGTCAGCCGGGGGCAGCCCTTCCTCGCCCTCGCCGCGGCCGTCGCGGCGGGCCTCACCCAGCTCCTGGTGTGGAAGGAGACCCTGCCGGTCGTCCGCCCGGTCCTGGCCCTGGTCGCCGCCGTCGCGGGCGGCGAGATCTACCAGAGCCAGACCGTCGTCAACGTGATCTACGCTCTGATCGCCGCCGCCGTCCTGTACCCCTTCGCCCGCCTCGGCCGCTGGCGCGAACTGATCGCCGCCCGCCGGAGCGGTTCCACACCGGCAACGGCCGGCAACACCCCGGACCCCGCCACCGCGACCTCCGCCGACCGGTGGCCCGAGCTGCGCGCGGCGGGCTGGACCGACGCGGCGGACACCCTCACCGCCGAGGTCCGCACCGGCCGGATGAACGACGTGGACGTGGCCCGGCTGCGCCACGCCTGGGCACTGGCCACCCGTAGCCCCGACCGGCTCGCCCCCCTCGCCGAAGCCGTCCTGCGCACCGGGGGAGCGGCCGCCCCGCACCCCTCGGGCCACCGCGACCTGCCCCGCCGCACCTCCCGCCACGACGTGCTCACCGGCCAGGTCCGGATCGGCCGCTGCGCCGAGGACCCGCACAACCCCTACGCCCGCCGCTCCACCGGGATCGCCCTGGACCCCACCCTGCTGGGCACCTCGCTGCTGGCCGTCGGGCCGCCCGGCGCGGGCAAGTCCGCCCGGCTGGTGCGGCCCGTCGTCGAGGCCCTCGGGCTGCGCGCCCTGGCCGGACAGGCGGCCGTACTCGCCGTCGGCGGCGCGGGCGCACCCCTCGGCCCGGACGACGCCTTCGACGTCGTCGTACGCGTCGGCAACCCCGCCTCCGCCCACGACCTCGACCTGTACGGCGGCACCACCGACCCCGACGAGGCCGCCGCCGTCCTCGCGGAGGGGCTCGTCGGCGATGTCGGCAGCCTGGACAGCCGCCGCGCCGCCACCGTCCTCGCTCAACTGCTGGGCCCGTACCGGACGGCCCACGGCCACTTCCCCTCCGTACCGGAACTGCGCGAACTCCTCGACGGCTCCCCGCAGGCCCTCGCCGGACTCCGGGCCACCCTCGAAGCCGCCGGGCAGCACGCGATGCTCCGCGAGCTGGAGGCGCGGACCCGCCAGGCGGGCGGCCCCGGCGACCCCGCCCCCGCTCTCGCGGACCGGGTCGCGCTGCTCGACCGGCCGGCGTTCGCCGGGTTCTTCGCCACCGGGCCCGACGCCCGCCCCTTCGCGCTGCGCTCGCTCGGCCAGTACCCGCTGCGGGTCCGCGTCGACCTGCCGGAGCGCGGTCACGCGGAGGCCTCCCGGCTCCTCACCCGGCTGCTCCTCGCCCAGTTCACCGCGATCACCGCCGCCCGCACCGACACCACGCTCTTCGCCTGCCTGGTCCTGGACGACGCCACGCACGCGGTGACCGCCGAGACCGTCCGGGGCATCCGCCGACTGCGCTCGGTCAACGCGGGGGCCGTCCTCGCGCTCCGTACCGTCGACGACGTGCCCGAGGCCCTGCACACCCCTCTGCTCGGCGCGGTCGGCTGCACGGCCGCCTTCTCGGGCATCACCACCTGGGACGGCAAGCGGTTCGCCGAGGCCTGGGGCAAGGAGTGGGTGGAGACCCGCGAGGTCGCCCAGCACACCGTCTTCGCCGACCAGCCGTTCACCCGGGCCCTGCACGCCCTGCGCAAGCTCGTCACCGGCAAGGCGGTGACCACGGACGCGGTGACCGTACGGCAGGTGGAGCGGGAGCGCTGGTCGGCGTCGGAGCTGGCGTACGCGGTCCCGGCCGGGCACGCGGTGATCCGGCTGGCCACGGTCCAGGGTGAGCACGCGCCGCCGCTGCTGGTGGAGCTGAGCGGCTGAGAAAGGATCCTAGGAGGCTTGAGAGCGGTTACAGGAACTCTGCCGCCCTGGCAGAATCGGTGACAGCCGTTCGTACGGGACGGCGTAATGCCCACCACCGATCCGGCCGGCGAAACCCCTCGCCGGCCACGCGTCTCCGACACCGAGGGTTCCCGGTCCCATGCCCCCCACGCTCGCCTCGCTCGTCCAGCACTCGGCCCTCAAGCTCACGGTGCGGGCGGGGGCGGACCGGCTCGACACCCCGGTGCGCTGGGCCCACGCCAGCGAGCTCGCCGACCCCGTCCCGTACATGGACGGCGGCGAACTGCTCCTCGTGACCGCCACCAACCTGGACGCCGAGAACGCCGAGTCCATGCGGCGGTACGTGCGGCGGCTGGCCGGAGCCGGGGTCGCCGGGGTGGGCTTCGCGGTCGGGGTGAACTACGAGGACATCCCGGCCGCCCTCGTCGACGCCGCCGAGGAGGAGGGCCTGCCGCTCCTCGAAGTGCCCCGCCGCACCCCGTTCCTCGCCATCAGCAAGGCCGTGTCCGCCGCCATCGCCGCCGACCAGTACCGCGCGGTCACCGCCGGCTTCGAGGCCCAGCGCGAGCTGACGAAGGCCGCGCTCTCCGGGGACGGCCCCACCGACCTCCTCGCCCGCCTCGCCGCCCACATCGACGGCTGGGCCGCGCTGTACGACACCTCCGGCGCGGTGCTCGCCGCCGCCCCCGACTGGGCCGCCCGCCGCGCCGCCCGCCTCACCCCCGACGTCGAACGCCTCCGGGACAGACCCGCCCCCGCCAGCGTCGTCGTCGGCGACAGCGAGGACCGGGTCGAGCTCCAGTCGCTGGGCACCGGCCGCCGGGCACGCGGCGCGCTCGCCGTCGGCACGGGAGCGGCGCTGGGGACCGCCGAGCGGTACGCCGTGCACTCCGCCGTCGCCCTGCTCACCCTCACCACCGCCCGCTCCCGCTCCCTCCAGGGCGCCGAACAGCGCCTGGGAGCCGCCGTCCTGCGGATGCTGCTGGCAGGCCAGCCCGACCACGCCCGGGCGGTCGCCGGAGACCTGTACGGCGGGCTGCTCGACGCCCCCTTCCGGCTGCTGATCGCGGAGGCGGCCGCGCCCGCCGGTTTCGACCTGCTCACGGAGACGATGGAGGCCGCCGCGGCCCGCTCCGGCGAGGCGCTGCTCATGGTCCCCGAGGGCGGGCGCGTCGTCGTCCTGGCGGCCGACGGAGGAACCGCGGTCGCCGCGTGCGCGGCCTACGCCGAGGCCCAGGACGACCGCGCCCCACGCGAAGGGGGCACCGAGGACAGCGACGTCGTCGTGGGCCTCTCCGCCCCCTGCGGCCCGATCGCGGTCTCCGCCGCGTACAAGCAGGCCGAGCAGGCCCTCTCGGTCGCCCGCCGCCGGGGCAGGGCCCTGGTCGAGCACGAGGAGCTGGCGGCGGGCTCGGTGCTGCCGCTCCTCGCGGACGACGCGGTACGGGCCTTCGCCGACGGCATGCTCCGCGCCCTGTACGAGCACGACGCCAAGGGCCGCGGCGACCTCGTGGCCTCCCTGCGCGCCTGGCTCTCCCGCCACGGCCAGTGGGATGCGGCCGCCGCCGACCTCGGCGTACACCGGCACACCCTGCGCTACCGGATGCGCCGGGTGGAGGAGATCCTGGGCCGTTCGCTGGACGACCCGGACGTCCGGATGGAGCTGTGGCTCGCGCTCAAGGCGACGGAGGCGGCGGCGCCCGCCGAAGGCTGAGAAGCCGGATCAGGGACGGTATTGCATCGACCGTTCCAAAATCCTAGAGTGCTGCCATGGCCCGACCGAGACAGTTCGACGAGGAACGGGCCCTGGACGCCGCGATGCGCACGTTCTGGGAGTACGGCTACGAGGCCACCTCCACCCAGGACCTGTGCACCGCCACGGGGCTGGGGCGCAGCAGTATCTACAACACCTTCCGGAGCAAGCGCGAGCTGTTCGCGCGCTCGCTGGCGCGCTACCTGGACACCATGGCCGAAGCTCAGTGCGCTGTCCTGGAGGATGAGTCGCTCCCGCCCGCCGAGCGGGTCCGCGCCCTGCTCCACAAGATCGTGGCCGACGAGTTCGACCACCGTCCCCACGGCCGCAGCCTGGGCTGTCTGGGTGTCAACAGCACGGTCGAACTCGCGGCCCGTGACCCGGAGGCCGCCCGCCTCCTGGACCGAGACGCCGCCCGCAGGCTGCGGACCCTGTCAGCCGTCATCGCCGCCGGGCAACGCGACGGCTCCATCGCCTCCGCGCGCGGCTCCGACGCCCTCGCCCGGTACGTCAACGCCGTGATCGGCGGTATGCGGATCACGGCCCAGGGCGGAGCCGGCCGGGCCGCCGTCCAGGCCGTCGCCGATACGGCCATGGACGCCCTGACCAGCTGACCCTCCGACCCTCACGTGCCGAACCGAGGCACGTCTCACCCATGCCTAAGTTTTGCACTGATCGATACAAAACAACACCTGCACGCCAACAGGGGGAACTTCGTGCCTCGTGCTGTCCACGTACTGGCCTTCGGCATCTTCGCCATGGTCACCAGCGAGTTCGTCGTCGCCGGACTGATGCCGCAGATGGCCGCGGGACTGGGTGTCACGGTCCCGCAGATCGGCTACCTGATCACGGTCTTCGCTCTCTCCATGGCGCTCGGCGGACCGCTGCTCTCGGTCGCCCTGCTGCGGCTCCCGCCCAAGACCGCGCTCATGGTCCTCTTCCCGCTCTTCCTGGCGGGCAACGCGCTGGCCGCCACCGCGTCCGGCTACCCGGCGATGGTGGTCGCGCGGATCATCACCGGGGTCGTGTCCCAGGCCTTCTTCGGCGTCGCGATCTCGCTCGGCTCCCAGCTGACCCGCCCCGAGGTACGCGGCCGGGCCGTGGCGGTCATCCTCAACGGGCTGATGCTCGGCACCCTGCTCGGGCTGCCGCTGGCCACCCTGACCGGCGAACGGTACGGCTGGCGCGCCGCGTTCTGGGCCATCTCCGCGCTGACGGCCGCCGCCGCCCTGTGCACCCTGATCGGCGTGGGCCGGACGGACCGCCCGGAGGGCAGCGGCACCTTCCGCTCCGAACTGACCGCCTTCCGCACTCCCCGGCTCTGGCTCACCCTGCTGACCAGCACCATGGTCATCGGCGCGACCTTCTCCGCCTTCAGCTACCTCAACCCGATCCTCACCCAGGTCACCGGGTTCTCCCGGGGCACGGTCCCGCTGCTGCTCCTGGCGTACGGCGCCGCCACGGTGATCGGCAACACCGTCGTCGGCCGGCTCGCGGACCGCCACACCCTCCCCGTCCTGCTCGCCGGCCTCTCCCTGAACGCGGTGTTCCTGGCCGGGTTCGCCCTGCTGGCCCGGTTCGACGTCGGGGCGGTGCTCTGCATGCTGGGCGTCGGCCTGGTCGGGGTCACCATGAACCCGGCCCTGGTCACCCGGGTGCAGCGCGTCGGCAACGCCCGGCCGCTCGTCAACACCGTGCACAGCTCCTTCATCACCTTCGGCGTGGTCCTCGGCTCCGCGCTGGGCGGCCTGGGCATCGACCGCTTCGGCCTGCGGGCCCCGCTCTGGCTGGGCGCGGTCCTGGCGGTGACCGGCCTGCATACGCTCGTACCGGATCTCCTGCGCCGTACGCAAAGGCTCACCCGGCCTCGTGCGACCCCCGACGGCACGGACAGCACCTCCCTGGCCAATTCGGAGCACGGGGTCCCCACCCCACTCCACCCCGGATAAACGCGATCGCGGCCTCCCCGCCCTACCGTGGGACGACGGACGGGGAGCCTGCTGGGCGCCCACGACTCCGTCACGACCACCTCGTTCACGACCTCCTCACGACCTCCGAAGGGCCGGAACCTCCATGACTTCGCCCCACGCCTTCTGGGTGGCCGGCCGCCGGGCCACCGGTGCCGACAGCTTCGACGTCACCAACCCGTACGACGGACGCCTCGTCGGCACCGTCAGCGTGCCGACCGATGCCCAGGTCGAGGAGGCCGTCGCCGCCGCCCACGCCGTACGCGACGAGTTCGCCGCGACCCCGGCACACGTACGGGCCGCGGCCCTCGACCACGTCGTACGGCGGCTGGGGGAGCGCACCGAGGAGATCGCGCAGCTGATCTCGGCGGAGAACGGCAAGCCGATCAAGTGGGCGCGCGGTGAGGTGGGCCGGGCAATCTCGGTGTTCCGGTTCGCGGCCGAGGAGGCCCGCCGGTTCAACGGCGGCGAGGCCCAGCGGCTCGACACCGACCTGGGCGGCACCGGCCGTCTCGGGCTGGTCCGGCGCTTTCCGCGCGGGGCCGTCCTCGGCATCGCGCCCTTCAACTTCCCGCTGAACCTCAGCGCGCACAAGGTGGCTCCGGCCATCGCCGTAGGCGCCCCGATCATCCTGAAGCCGGCCCCCGCCACCCCGATCTCCTCCCTGATCCTGGGCGAACTGCTGGCCGAGACCGACCTCCCCGCCGGATCCTGGTCCGTCCTGACGGTCCCGAACGACAAGATGCCCGCCCTGGTCCAGGACGAGCGGCTGCCGGTCATCTCGTTCACCGGCTCGGGCCCGGTCGGTTACGCGATCATGGATTCGGTGCCCCGCAAGCACTGCACCCTGGAGCTGGGCGGCAACGGCGCGGCCGTCGTCCTCGGCGACTACGCCTCGGACGCGGACCTCGACTGGGCGGCCACCCGGATCGCCACGTTCTCCAACTACCAGGGCGGCCAGTCCTGCATCTCGGTGCAGCGCGTCATCGCGGACGCCTCGGTCTACGACCGGCTCGTCCCGAAGATCGTCGCTGCCGTCGAGGCCCTGGTCACTGGCGACCCGGCCGACGCCACCACCGACGTAGGCCCCCTGGTCAGCGAGGACGCGGCCAAGCGCGTGGAGTCCTGGGTCGACGAGGCCGTCCAGGGCGGCGCGGAGCTGCTCACCGGCGGCAAGCGAGACGGCGCCACCTACGCCCCGACGGTCCTGGCCGGCCTCCCGGACGACGTGAAGCTCTCCTGCGAAGAGGTCTTCGGCCCGGTCATGTCCCTCCAGAAGGTGGACGGCGAGGCGGAGGCGTTCGCCGCCGTCAACTCCTCCAAGTACGGCCTCCAGGCAGGCGTCTTCACCCACGACCTCCAGACCGCCTTCCGCGCCCACCGCGCCCTGGAGGTAGGCGGCGTGATCATCGGCGACGTCCCCTCGTACCGCGCCGACCAGATGCCGTACGGCGGCGCCAAGCAGTCCGGCGTCGGCCGCGAGGGCGTCCGCTACGCGATGGACGACTACACCTACGAGCGCGTCCTGGTCCTCACGGGCCTCGCCCTGTAAACCCCCTGGACGACCCCCGCCCGCCTTCCGCCCGGACAGCGAGTGCGGGCGGGGGCGCGAAACGGACGGCCCGAACCCACTGTGCGGGGGTTCGGGCCGTCTTCGCGTATCTCCGTTTCAGGAGAGAATATTTGACCGATCGTTTCATTATCGCCTAGAGTTCGAGCGTGGCCAGGACCAAGGAATTCGACCCGGAAGCCGCCCTGCAGTCAGCCCTTCAGCTGTTCTGGCAGCGCGGCTACGAGGCGACCTCGATGGCGGATCTCGTCGAACACCTCGGCATCGGGCGCGCCAGCATCTACGCCACCTTCGGCAACAAGCGCGAGCTGTACCTGAAAGCGCTGGACCGGTACAGCGAGAACTGCGACGCGGGCCTGCTGGGTGAACTGTCCCAGCCGGGCCCCGCGTTGCCCGCCGTGCGTGGGGTGGTGCGGCACTTCGCGACCGAGGCGAACTCCCACGAACTTCGTTCGAAGGGGTGCTTCGTCACCAACACGGCCGCCGAGCTGGGCGCGCACGACCCGGCGGCGGCCCGCCGGGTCGAGGCGAGCTGGGACCACATCGAGACCCTGCTGCGCTCCGCGCTGGTGCGGGCCCAGGCGCAGGGCGAGCTGCCCGCGGACCGTGATCCGCGCGCCCTCGCACGGATGCTTCTGGTGCTGATGCAAGGCCTGCGGGTCGTCGGCAAGGCGTCGAACGACCCTGGCCGGGTGCGGGACGCCGCCGAGCAGGCATTGGGGCTGCTCGACTGAACAACACCTCCTGCGGGGGGTTCTTTCCTGGCCAAATTATGGAACGTTCGGTCAAATAACGGGGGGGAAATGACCGGCACACAGAGCTGGAACACCACGACCGCAGCCGCCTCGACGGGCCCTGTACCTGGCTCTTCACCCGGGCCCGCCTTCGCGCTGCTCGGCACCGTACAGATGTCGCTGATCTTCACGCTCACCTCGCTCGTCGTGCCACTGCCCCGGATCGGCCGCGCATTCTCGCTCGACCGGGCCGACCTGATTCTCCTCAGCGCCGCATACGGCCTGACCTTCTCCGGACTCCTGCTCTTCGGCGGCCGCGTCGCCGACCGTTTCGGCGGGCGTCGCGCCCTCACCGTCGGGCTGCTCGTCTTCACCGCGGCGTCCCTCGCCGCGCTGCTCGCCCCGGGGCCGCAGGCTCTGCTCGCCGCCCGCTTCGCGCAGGGCGCAGGCGCGGCGCTCACCGCACCCGCCGCCATGGCCGTGCTGCGCGCGGTCTTCCCCCGACCCGCCGCATACGCAGGGGCAATGGCTACCTGGGGCGGGCTCTCGGTACTCGGCGCGACCGCGGGAAACCTGCTCTCCGGGGTCATCTCGGCGCTCGCGTCCTGGCGGCTGGCCCTGGCCGTCCCGGTCGCGGTGGCAGGCCTCGCTCTCGCCCTCGCACCGCGGCTGCTGCCGGCAACCCCGGCCGGTGCGGGCCGCTCCCTGGATCTGCCCGGTGCGCTGCTCTCGACCGCCGGGATCAGCCTGGCCGGCTACGGCCTCGTCCTCACCGACGCCCACTCCTGGGGATCGCCGGCCGTCCTGGCTCCCCTGCTCACAGGGGCCGCGCTCCTCATGGCGTTCCTGATCGCCGAGCGCCGCGCCCACGACCCGCTGCTCCCTCTCGGATTCCTCCGCGACCGCCGCCGGGCCCTCGCGCTCGCCGCCATCGGTCTGACCTCCGCCGGGACCGCCACGACGTTCATCCTCCTCTCGCTCCATCTTCAGCAGGACCGCGGCTGGTCCCCGTTGCAGACCTCCACCGCCTTCGTTCCCTTCGCGGTGGCACTGCTCATCTCGGGCCGAACGGCAGGCCCACTGATCGCCGGATACGGGGCGCGGGCCGTCACCAACTGCGGACTCGCAGTCGCCGCGACGGGCCTCGCGCTGCTCGCGCTCACCGGCCTGGCACCGCACCATCCGTACGCGTACGGACTTCTCCCCGGCCTGCTCCTGCTGCCGGCCGGCGCGGCCGCCGGTTTCGCGGGGGCAGCTGTCCTCGCGACGGACGGGGTGGAGCCGCACCGGACCGGACTCGCGGGCGGCGTCATGAACACCGCGATGGAACTGGGCCCGACCGTCGTCCTCGCCGCCCTGCTCACCCTCGGCTCCGACATCACTTCACTAGCCGCGACAGCAGCCGCTTTCGCCGCTGCCGCCTTCCTCAACACCCGCACCAACTGACCGACAGCACCCACACCGAATACCGACGCATCCGCACCGGGCAGCCGGAACACCCGCACCGAGTAACCCAGTACCGACCAAGGGAGTCATCACCATGACCGCACGCTTCACCGGCAAGACCGTCCTCGTCACCGGCGCAGGCTCCGGTCTCGGCCGGGCCATCGCTCTCGCCTTCGCCGCCGAAGGGGCCTCGGTGGTCGCGGCCGGACGTACCGCCGCATCGCTCGACGAGACGGTCGCCCTGATCGAGAAGGAAGGCGGTTCGGCAGCCGCGGTCACTGCGGACGTGACCCGGTCCGAGGACGTCAGGATGCTGGTCCGCCGCACCGTCGAACGCTTCGGCAGCCTTGATGTCGCCGTCAACAACGCGGGTGTCTTCCGGGGCGGCGCACCCCTGGCCGACCTCCCCGAGGAGGACTGGCGCACCCTGCTCGACATCAACGTCACCGGTGTATTCCTCAGTCTCCAGGCCGAAGTCGCCCGGATGCGCGAGCAGCCAACCGGCGGCGCGATCGTCAACATCGCCTCCAACCTCGGCGCGCACACCCGTATCCCGGGCGTGGCCGGCTACATCGCCACCAAGGCGGCCGTCTCCGCCCTGACCCGGGCCGCCGCCCTGGATCACATCGCCGACGGGATCCGCGTCAACGCCGTCAGCCCCGGCCCGTCCGCCACCACCATGTCGCTGCTGCCGGGCGAGACCGACGCCGACCGCGCCGCCCGGATGAAGGGCGCGTCGCCGCTGGGGCGGGTCTCCTCCACGGCCGAGGTCGCGGCAGCCGTGCTGTATCTGGCCTCGCCGGACGCCGCTTCCCTGGTCGGCAGCGACCTGGTCGTCGACGGCGGCGCCTCTGCCTGACCGGGAAGCCGCACGTCGCCGGAGCCTCCGGGCCTGCCGGTGGACCACTCCTCGCTCCCGAGGGGAAATCTCGGCGAGCACCCGCACCCGCCTCCCGTGGCCCGGACCCGCGCGCGGGGGCTGGTGCGGGTGCCGAACTGCGGGTACACGGGTTACATACGGACCAGTAAGCAGCGACTAGCAGTCCGTGCGTCCAGGTCCAGGTGTCCATCCGTCCGGCGACGCGCGGCGAGGTGAGGTCCCTCATGTCCGCACCACACAACACCCCCCAGGTCCCCAAGGCCCCCAAGGTCACCGAGCGTGAGGCGCGCCGGGTCGCCGAGGCCGCCCGTGAGCAGGACTGGCGCAAGCCCAGCTTCGCCAAGGAGCTGTTCCTGGGGCGTTTCCGGCTCGACCTGATCCACCCGCACCCTCTGCCGCCGCCCGACGACATCCGGCGCGGCGAGGAGTTCCTGGCGCGGCTGCGTGCGTTCTGCGAGGCGCACATCGACAGTGCCCGGATCGAGCGCGAGGCGAAGATCCCTGATGAGGTGATCCGGGGTCTCAAGGAGCTCGGTGCTCTGGGGATGAAGATCGAGACGAAGTACGGCGGTCTCGGCCTCACCCAGGTGTACTACAACAAGGCGCTCGCCCTGGTCGGCTCCGCGAGCCCGGCGATCGGTGCGCTGCTCTCGGCGCATCAGTCGATCGGCGTACCGCAGCCGCTGAAGATTTTCGGCACCCAGGAGCAGAAGGACGCCTACCTGCCCCGGCTCGCCACCACCGACATCTCCGCGTTCCTGCTGACCGAGCCCGACGTCGGCTCCGACCCGGCCCGCCTCGCCACCACCGCCGTGCCCGACGGGAACGACTACCTCCTGGACGGGGTGAAGCTCTGGACCACCAACGGGGTCGTCGCCGATCTGCTCGTGGTGATGGCCAGGGTGCCCGCCTCCGAGGGGCACAAGGGCGGCATCACCGCGTTCGTCGTCGAGGCGGACGCCCCCGGCATCACCGTGGAGCACCGCAACGCCTTCATGGGGCTGCGCGGCATCGAGAACGGGGTCACCCGCTTCCACCAGGTCCGGGTCCCCGCCGCCGCCCGCATCGGCCCCGAGGGCGCCGGGCTGAAGATCGCCCTGACCACCCTGAACACCGGCCGCCTCTCGCTGCCCGCCATGTGCGTCGGCGCCGGGAAGTGGTGTCTGAAGATCGCCCGTGAATGGTCCGCCGTGCGGGAGCAGTGGGGCCGGCCCGTGGCCAGGCACGAGGCGGTCGGCGCGAAGATCTCCTTCATCGCAGCCACCACCTTCGCCCTGGAGGCGATCGTCGACCTCTCCTCGCAGATGGCCGACGAGGACCGCAACGACATCCGTATCGAGGCCGCCCTCGCCAAGCTGTACGGCTCCGAGATGGGGTGGCTGATCGCCGACGAACTGGTCCAGATCCGCGGCGGGCGCGGCTTCGAGACCGCCGAGTCGCTGGCTGCCCGCGGGGAGCGGGCGGTTCCGGCCGAGCAGATGCTCCGGGACATGCGCATCAACCGGATTTTCGAGGGCTCCACCGAGATCATGCACCTGCTGATCGCCCGGGAGGCCGTCGACGCCCACCTCAAGGTCGCCGGCGACATCATCGACCCGGAGAAGCCGCTCGCCGACAAGGCCAAGGCCGGCGCCAACGCCGCCGGGTTCTACGCCCGTTGGCTGCCCCAGCTCGTCACCGGGGCCGGGCAGCTCCCTCGTACGTACGGTGAGTTCAACCCCTCCGGCCACCGAGACCTCTCCGGGCACCTCCGGTACGTCGAGCGCTCCTCGCGCAAGCTCGCCCGGTCCACCTTCTACGCCATGTCCCGCTGGCAGGGCCGGATGGAGACCAAGCAGGGCTTCCTCGGCCGGATCGTCGACATCGGCGCCGAACTCTTCGCGATGAGCGCCGCCTGCGTCCGCGCCGAGCACCTGCGGGGCGCCGGGGAGCACGGCCGCGAGGCCTACCAGCTGGCCGACGCCTTCTGCCACCAGTCCCGGGTCAGGGTGGAGGAACTGTTCACCCGGCTGTGGTCCAACACCGACGACCTGGACCGGCGGGTGGTGGACGGGGTCCTGTCCGGTACGTACACCTGGCTGGAGGAGGGCGTCATCGACCCCAGCGGTGAGGGCCCCTGGATCGCGGACGCCACCCCCGGACCCTCCGCCGGGGAGAACCACCACCGGCCGGTGCGCTGAGGCGGAATCCTCCGGTCCGCAGGGGGCGCGTGCCCGCACCGGCGCGCCCCCTCCGCACCGAATCCCCGCCCTGTGGGGACGCGCTGTCCCCACGCACAGCCGGAGCGGCAACAATGGGGGCATGAGCGACAGCCCAGCCCCCCTCGCCGATCCGCACCTTCTCTTCGACACCGCGGACGGCCGCCGGGATCTCGTGATCCTCGGCTCCACCGGGTCCATCGGCACCCAGGCCATCGACCTGGTCCTGCGCAACCCCGACCGCTTCCGGGTCACCGCGCTCTCGGCCGCCGGCGGCCGGGTCGCCCTCCTCGCCGAACAGGCACACCTCCTGCGCGTGAGCACGGTCGCCGTCGCCGACAAGGACGCGGTCCCCGCCCTGCGCGAGGCGCTGCGCGAGAGGTACGGGGCCGGGGAGCCGCTCCCCGAGATCCTCGCCGGACCCGACGCGGCGGCCACCCTTGCCGCGAGCGACTGCCACACCGTGCTCAACGGGATCACCGGCTCCATCGGGCTCGCCCCCACGCTCGCCGCACTGAAGGCGGGCCGCACGCTCGCCCTCGCCAACAAGGAGTCGCTGATCGTCGGCGGCCCGCTGGTGAAGGAGCTGGCCGCCCCCGGCCAGATCATCCCGGTCGACTCCGAGCACGCCGCGCTCTTCCAGGCGCTGGCGGCCGGCAAGCGGGCCGATGTCCGCAAGCTCGTCGTCACCGCGTCCGGCGGGCCCTTCCGGGGCCGTACGCGCGAGGAACTGGCCGACGTCACCCGGGAGCAGGCCCTCTCCCACCCCACCTGGGCGATGGGCCCGGTCATCACGATCAACTCCGCGACGCTGGTCAACAAGGGTCTTGAGGTCATCGAGGCGCACCTCCTCTACGACATCCCCTTCGACCGGATCGAGGTCGTGGTCCACCCGCAGTCGTACGTGCACTCCATGGTCGAGTTCACCGACGGCTCGACCCTCGCCCAGGCCACCCCGCCCGACATGGGCGGCCCCATCGCCATCGGCCTCGGCTGGCCCGAGCGGGTCCCCGACGCGGCCCCCGCCTTCGACTGGTCCAAGGCCTCCACCTGGGAGTTCTTCCCGCTGGACACCGAGGCCTTCCCCTCGGTCGGACTCGCCCGCCACGTCGGTACGCTCGGTTCCACGGCGCCCGCCGTCTTCAACGCGGCGAACGAGGAATGCGTCGACGCCTTCCTCGCCGGACAGCTGCCCTTCAACGGAATCATGGATACGGTCACCGCTGTGGTGTCCGAACACGGCACCCCCGCCCCGGGAACCCCGCTCAGCCTCGCGGACGTCCTCGAAGCGGAAACCTGGGCCCGCGCAAGGGCCCGGGAACTCTCGGCGAAAGCGACAGCGGAGGCGCGCGCATGAGTCTGACCTCGATCCTGCTGACGGTCCTGGGGATCGCCGTCTTCGTCGTGGGCCTGCTGTTCTCCATCGCCTGGCACGAGCTGGGCCACCTCTCCACGGCCAAGATGTTCGGCATCCGGGTCCCGCAGTACATGGTCGGATTCGGCCCCACGCTCTGGTCGAAGCAGAAGGGCGACACCGAGTACGGCATCAAGGCCATCCCGGCCGGCGGCTACATCCGCATGATCGGGATGTTCCCGCCCGGCGCCGACGGCCGCATCGAAGCGCGCTCCACCTCACCCTGGCGCGGCATGATCGAGGACGCCCGCTCCGCCGCGTACGAGGAGCTCGAACCCGGCGACGAGAAGCGCCTCTTCTACACGCGCAAGCCGTGGAAGCGCGTCATCGTGATGTTCGCCGGTCCGTTCATGAACCTGATCCTCGCGGTCGCGATCTTCATGGGCGTCGCGATGACCTTCGGCTTCCAGACGCAGACCACCGAGGTCGACGGCGTACAGCAGTGCGTGATCGCGCAGAGTGAGAAGCGCGAGACCTGCAAGGCCTCCGACGGGGTCTCCCCGGCCAAGGCCGCGGGCCTGAAGGAGGGGGACAAGATCGTCGCCTTCGACGGCCAGAGGGTCGACGACTGGGCGACGCTCTCGGACCGCATCCGCCGGACCATCGGCCCCGCCACGATCACCGTCGAGCGCGGCGGCCAGGAAGTCACCCTCAACGCCGTCCTGCGCGAGAACGCCGTCTCGAAGAAGGACGCCAACGGGGACCCCATTCCCAACGAGTACATCAAGGCGGGTTACCTCGGCTTCGCCGCCAAGGCCGAGATCGTGCCGCTCTCCTTCGGCGACGCCGTCGTGCGCATGGGCGACATGATCGAGAACGGCGTCGACGCGATCATCGCGCTGCCCTCCAAGATCCCGGCCCTGTGGGACGCCGCCTTCAGCGACGGCGAACGCGCCGACGACTCACCGGTGGGCGTGGTCGGTGCGGCCCGGATCGGCGGCGAGGTGATGAACCTCGACATCCCGGCCCAGAACCAGGTCGCGATGATGCTGTTCCTGCTCGCGGGCTTCAACCTGTCGCTGTTCCTCTTCAACATGCTGCCGCTGCTCCCGCTGGACGGCGGGCACATCGCGGGCGCGCTCTGGGAGTCGCTGCGGCGCAATCTGGCCAAGGTCTTCCGGCGCCCAGACCCGGGCCCGTTCGACGTGGCCAAGCTGATGCCGGTCGCCTATGTGGTCGCCGGACTCTTCATCTGCTTCACGCTGCTGGTCCTGGTGGCCGACATCGTGAACCCGGTCAAGATCAGCTGAGTGCCTCTCACATCTGCCTCTCACATCACCGCCCCTTCCGTCCCACAGGTGACCACCGGGCACACGTGTCGTGTCCGGTCGGTCACCTTCCGGTTGACTTGTCCATTCGGTGCGTGCGTCCCGGCTCCGGTGCCGTAACCTCGAAGCCTGGAGCCCGCCGACATCGGGACCTTGATCCACACCTTGGGGATGCACAGCGCATGACTGCGATTTCTCTCGGAATGCCGGCCGTTCCGACCAAGCTCGCCGACCGAAGGGTCAGCCGACAGATCCAGGTCGGCTCGGTCGCGGTCGGCGGCGACGCGCCCGTTTCCGTGCAGTCGATGACGACGACACGTACGTCGGACATCGGTGCCACGCTCCAGCAGATCGCCGAGCTGACGGCGTCCGGCTGCCAGATCGTCCGGGTCGCCTGCCCGACCCAGGACGACGCCGACGCCCTCTCCACGATCGCCCGGAAGTCGCAGATCCCGGTGATCGCCGACATCCACTTCCAGCCGAAGTACGTCTTCGCCGCGATCGACGCGGGCTGTGCGGCGGTCCGTGTGAACCCCGGCAACATCAAGCAGTTCGACGACAAGGTCAAGGAGATCGCGAAGGCGGCCTCCGAGACCCGCACCCCGATCCGGATCGGCGTCAACGCCGGCTCCCTGGACGCGCGGCTCCTGAAGAAGTACGGCAAGGCCACCCCCGAGGCCCTCGTCGAGTCGGCCCTGTGGGAGGCGTCCCTCTTCGAGGAGCACGGCTTCGGCGACATCAAGATCTCGGTCAAGCACAACGACCCGGTCGTGATGGTCAACGCCTACCGTCAGCTCGCCGCCCAGAGCGACTACCCGCTCCACCTCGGCGTCACCGAGGCCGGACCGGCGTTCCAGGGCACGATCAAGTCGGCCGTCGCGTTCGGCGCCCTGCTCTCCGAGGGCATCGGCGACACCATCCGCGTCTCCCTCTCGGCCCCGCCGACCGAGGAGGTCAAGGTGGGCCTGCAGATCCTGGAGGCGCTGAACCTGAAGCAGCGCCGCCTGGAGATCGTCTCCTGCCCGTCCTGCGGCCGCGCCCAGGTCGACGTCTACAAGCTCGCCGACCAGGTCAGCGCCGGCCTGGAGGGCATGGAGGTCCCGCTGCGCGTCGCGGTCATGGGCTGCGTCGTCAACGGCCCCGGCGAGGCCCGCGAGGCCGACCTCGGTGTCGCCTCCGGCAACGGCAAGGGCCAGATCTTCGTCAAGGGCGAGGTCATCAAGACCGTCCCCGAGTCGAAGATCGTCGAGACCCTCATCGAGGAAGCCCTGAAGATCGCCGAGCAGATGGAGAAGGACGGCATCGCCTCCGGCGAGCCCCAGGTCTCCATCAGCTGACCTGCCCCTTTGCGCATCATCGCCGCCCCGCCGAGCCCCGCGCCCGGCGGGGCGGCGGCGTATCCCAGGCGTATCCCGGAGCCCTCTCCCGGGCCCGGGCAGCGTTCCAGGGCCTTGTTGGGTACAGTGCGGAAATCAGCAGACCGCATGGTGAGGCCCCCTCGTGTTGACGCAGACCACCACCCGGGTCCTCGAACCCAGCGACCTCGGCGCAGCGCTCGCCATCCTGGAGAGCGAGCCCGTGGTCAACGCCTTCGTCGCGTCCCGCGTGCAGGTCGCGGGGCTCGACCCCTGGCGCCTCGGCGGCGAGATGTGGGGCTGGTACGCCGACGGCAGGCTCCGCTCCCTCTGCTACGCCGGCGCCAACCTCGTCCCCATCTGCGCCGGCCCCGAAGCCGTACGCGCCTTCGCCGACCGGGCCCGCAGGGCCGGCCGCCGCTGCTCCTCGATCGTCGGCCCCGCCGAACCCACCGCCCTGCTGTGGCGGCTCCTGGAGCCCGGCTGGGGCCCCGCCCGCGAGGTCCGCGCCAACCAGCCCCTCATGGTCACCGAGAGCCCCTCCGCCGATGTGACCCCCGACCCGCTGGTCCGCCGCATCCGCAAGGACGAGACCGAGGTCCTGATGCCGGCCTGCGTGGCGATGTTCACCGAGGAGGTCGGGATCTCCCCGCTGGCCGGGGACGGCGGACTCCTCTACCAGGCCCGGGTCGCCGAACTCATCGGCGCCGGCCGCTCCTTCGCCCGGATCGACGACGGCAAGGTCGTCTTCAAGGCCGAGATCGGCGCCGCCACCACCCAGGCCTGCCAGATCCAGGGCGTCTGGGTCGCCCCCGAACACCGCGGCAAGGGCCTCTCCGAGACCGGCATGGCCGCCGTCCTGCTCTACGCCCTGGCCGATGTCGCCCCCATCGTCAGCCTGTACGTGAACGACTACAACACCCCCGCCCGCAAGGCCTACCGCCGCGTCGGCTTCCGCGAGACGGGCACCTTCATGAGCGTCCTGTTCTGAACAGCCCGTACGGGGCCCTTGCCGGCCTCCGCGCGTTCCGGCCCGCCCACTACGGCCAGTAGGGTTCGCGCATGGCACCAGCAGTCACCGGGAACGGCCCCGCCCACCCCGGCACCGAGGTCGGCCCGATCGACCTGGCCGCACGCGTCGACGAAGCCCTCCACGTCCAGGCGGCGGCCTTCGGGCTCAGCCAGGACGAGATCGACGTACGCCGCCACATCGTCCTGCGCCACCTCGACCACCCCGAGGCCCGCGCGCTCGGCGCCCTCACCCCCGACGGGCGGCTAGTCGGCTTCGTCTACGGGCTGCCCAACGACCGCGCCCACTGGTGGTCCACCGTCGTCGAGCCCTACCTCAGGGCCACCGGCTCCGACGGCTGGCTCGACGACTCCTTCGTCATCACCGAGCTCCACGTCCACCCCGACCACCAGCAGCACGGCATCGGCCGCACCCTGATCACCGCCATCACCGACGCCGTCCCGCACCCCCGGTCGATCCTCTCCGCCATCGACAGGGACAGCCCGGCCCGCGCCCTCTACCACGCGCTCGGCTACCGCGACCTGGCCCGCCAGGTGGTCTTCCCCAGTGCCCCGCTGCCGTACGCGGTGATGGGCGCGCCCCTCCCGCTGCTGCGGTAGGGCCTCTCGTCTGGATCAGGCCGGGCTCGCGGGGTCCGGCACGCGCATCTGCGGCGTTGTCGTCAATCACCAACGCTCCGCGTTGCCTCAATCCTCCGCCTTGCAGCTGCACGCACCGGACCCCGCTCCCTGATCCGGCCTGATCCAGACGAGAGGCCCTCAGCGCTGAATGGATTTCCGCCTGCCCGCACCGCCCGGCTAACCTCGGGCTCACCACCCTTGCGAGCAGGAGTTCATCATGGCCCAGGTCCAGCGCATGTCCCGATTGATGATCAAGACACTGCGCGACGACCCGGCGGACGCCGAGACGCTCAGCCACAAGCTGCTGGTCCGCGCCGGGTACGTGCGCCGCAACGCGGCCGGCATCTGGTCCTGGCTGCCGCTCGGCAAGAAGGTCCTGGACAACATCTCCAACGTGGTCCGCGAGGAGATGGACGCCATCGGCGCCCAGGAGGTCCTGCTGCCCGCCCTGCTGCCCAAGGAGCCCTACGAGGCGTCCGGCCGCTGGGACGAGTACGGCGACCTGCTCTTCCGCCTCAAGGACCGCAAGGGCGGCGACTACCTCCTCGGCCCGACCCACGAGGAGATCTTCACCCAGACCGTCAAGGACCAGTGCACGTCCTACAAGGACCTGCCGGTGATGCTCTACCAGATCCAGACGAAGTACCGCGACGAAGCCCGCCCCCGCTCCGGCGTCCTCCGCGGCCGCGAGTTCCAGATGAAGGACTCGTACAGCTTCGACACCACCGACGAGGGCCTCGCGCACTCCTACGCCCTGCACCGGGCCGCGTACATCAAGATCTTCGAGCGCCTCGGCCTGGACCACCGCATCGTCTCCGCCGTCTCCGGCGCGATGGGCGGCTCGGCCTCCGAGGAGTTCCTCGCGCCCGCCGCCGCCGGTGAGGACACCTTCGCGGACTGTCCGAACTGCGACTACGCCGCCAACACCGAGGCCGTGACCTTCGCGCTCGCCCCGGTCGACGGCTCGGCGCACGGCGCGGTCGAGGAGCTGGACACCCCCGACACCCCGACCATCGAGACGCTCGCCGCGCACCTGGGCGTCCCCGCCTCGGCCACCCTGAAGAACCTGCTGGTCAAGGTGGACGGCGAGATCGTCGCCGTCGGCGTCCCCGGCCACCGCGAGGTCGACCTCGGCAAGCTCGGCGAGCACCTCGCCCCCGCCGTCGTCGAGCTGGTCACCGCCGAGGACTTCGTCGGCCGTGACGACCTCGTACGCGGCTACGTCGGCCCGCAGGGCCTGGAGAAGGTCCGCTACCTCGCCGACCCCCGCATCGCCCCCGGCACCGCCTGGATCACCGGCGCCAACCAGGAGGGCAGGCACGCGAAGAACGTCGTCGCGGGCCGCGACTTCGAGGTCGACCAGTACCTCGACGTCGTCGTGGTCGAGGACGGCGACCCCTGCCCCAAGTGCGGCACCGGCCTCACCCTGGACCGCGCCATCGAGATCGGCCACATCTTCCAGCTCGGCCGCAAGTACGCCGACACCTTCCAGCTCGACGTGCTGGGCCAGCAGGGCAAGCCCGTCCGCGTCACGATGGGCTCGTACGGCATCGGCGTCTCCCGCGCGGTGGCCGCCCTCACCGAGCAGACCGCCGACGACAAGGGCCTGTGCTGGCCCCGCGAGATCGCCCCGGCCGACGTCCACGTCGTCGCCGCGGGCAAGGCGCTCCAGACCGAGCTGGCCCTCGACGTCTCGGAGAAGCTCAACGCGGCGGGCCTGCGGGTCCTGGTCGACGACCGCCCCGGCGTCTCGCCCGGCGTGAAGTTCACCGACTCCGAGCTCATCGGCGTGCCGAAGATCCTGGTCGCGGGCCGCCGCTCCGCCGACGGCGTCCTGGAGCTGAAGGACCGCCGCACCGGCGAGCGCGAGGAGCTGACCGTGGACGAGGCGATCGCCCGCCTCACGGCCGACCTGGCCTGATCGGTACATCGCGTACGAGGAGGCCCCCGCACACCGCTTGGGTTCCAGGGGTCATCGCAACACCACTTGGTTTTAGGTGGTGAGTAGATCACGTAGACGCTCGGCTGGGGTATCCCAGTCGAGCGTCTTGCGTGGGCGGCCGTTGAGTTCCTGGGCGACGTGTTCGAGGTCTTCGGGGCTGTGGAGGCTGAGGTCGGTGGCTTTGGGGAAGTACTGGCGGAGCAGGCCGTTGGTGTTCTCGTTGGAGCCGCGTTGCCAGGGTGAGGCGGGGTTGCAGAAGTAGACGGGCATGCCGGTGGCCAGGGTGAACTGCTGGTGGCGTGCCATCTCGCTTCCCTGGTCCCAGGTGAGCGATCCCCGCAGATGTGCGGGCAGGGTCTGGATGGTGCGGACGAGGCCGTCACGGACGGTTTCGGCGTCGTGGGCTCCGCCGGGCAGGTGGACCAGCATGGTGTAGCGGGTGCTCCGCTCGACCAGGGTGGCGATCGCGGAGCGGCTGCTGGCTCCGATGATCAGGTCGCCTTCCCAGTGCCCGGGAACGGCCCGGTCCTCGATAGCGGCGGGACGATCGCTGATCATGACCATTGGGTCGGTGAACCGTGGCGTGCGCCGCTCGGGGTCCCGGCGTGCTTTGCGGCGGGTGCGACCGGAGCGGATTGCTGCCTGCACTTCCCGCTTCAGGCCGCCACGGGCCTGGAAATACAGTGCCTGGTAGATCGTTTCCACGCTCACCCGCATGCTCTGGTCGTCGGGATGCTCCTTGCGCAGAGCGTGGCAGATCTGCTCCGGCGACCATCGTGTCCGCAAGCCGTCCTGGACGAAGCGGCGCAGCCGGCTCTCGCGTAGCAGCTTGCGGTCCTTGGGCCGGGGCCGGCGTGCTGCGGCTGCGCGGTGGGCCGCATAGGGCTGATAGCCCTCGACGCCCGAGTTCGCATCGATCTCCCGCTTGATCGTGCTGGCGGGCCGGCCCAGGGCGCGTCCGATCGCCCGCAGCGAGTGGCCCACCGCGAGCAGATCCCGGATCCGCTCGCGCTCGGAAAGAGCCAGGAACCTGGGGTGCAGCTGCTTGTCCAGGGTCGCCAGACCCATCGATGCTGTGGTCACACCGAACATCGTGGCGGTCCCCGCCGCGTAATCGACACGGCGGCCGTCGGCGTAGGTCCGCGTGGTGCGAGTTTTCTTGACGCCCTGGTCCCAGTCCCTGGCTGTGCGCCTGTTCACCCCGATGCGCCGGGCCGCCTCGGACTGCGAGGCGCCCGTGGCCCGCAATTGCTCGTACTCCTCCCGCCGCGGATGCCGCCGCGGCAGACGTACCGACCCGCGACCGGATCTCCGAGCCCAACCGAACGCCGTGTTCCGGTTCACACCCAGCTCACGCGCCACCACCGTCACGTTCCCCACGGCATCCAGCCGTGCAAGGAAACGCTCCTTCAACCCCGCAAGATCAACCCGCTCAACGGCCACGGTCCTCGCAACTCCCACAGATCGTGGGTGTTGCGAGGACCGTTAGAACCCAAGCCGTGTGCGGGGGCCTCCTCGTACGTACGGCGAACCGCTACAGCCAGCCCGCGAACTCCAGGTTGACCTCGCCCATCTGCCGCCGCCCCTCGGCCAGCGCACGGGTCCCCGACTCGACCGCCCGGAACAGCGTCCAGCCGTGCAGCCGCGCCTGCTCCACCTCCAGTGACTCCGCCAGCCTCTTGACCCGCCGCCGCGCCGTCACCGGGCCGCCCGGGGAGGCGATCAGATCCTCCACCCGGTCCCGCACCAGCCGGGCCAGGTCGTAGGCGCGCTCGCCCACCAGCGGCTCCGGACCCACCGTCAGCCATGGGGCGCGCTCGCCGGAGAGCACCTTGCTCTGGCGGAAGTTGCCGTGCAGGAGCAGGAGTTCGGGGGAGCCCTCCACCAGTTCCGTACGGGCCGCGAGGGCCGCGTCCACCAGGGGCGCGAGCGCCGGATCGGCCGCCGCGGCCGCCCGCATCCCCTCGGTCTGCCGTCCGGTCCGCTCGGCCACGGTCTCGAAGGGGTGGCCGGCGGGCGGCTCGACCCACAGCCGCCGGACCGTGCCCGCCGCCTCAAGGAGGGCCTTGGCCTCCGGCAGCGAGCGCAGCGACACCTCGTGGTGGAGCCGCTCCAGCAGCAGGGCCCCCGACGCGTCGGACTCCGGGGCCTCCAGCAGCTTCACCGCGCCCCAGCCGTTCCAGTGCGCCAGCGCCGCCCGCTCCTGCTCGGGTTCGGCGCGCGGCGGGGCGATCTTCAGCGCGGCCGGGGTCCCGTCGGCCCGCCGCACCAGGAGCACCAGGGCGCTCCGCCCGCCGGGGGCGGCCACCCGCTCCACGGAGAGGCCCGGCCCGGCGGCATCGATCGCCTGTTCGGTGAGCGTGGGGAGCCGGTCCAGCCATTCGGCCGCCGCACCGTCCCCGTACATCTCGCCGAGCGCGCGCACCAGGCGCTGCGGCGGTTCGAAACCCATACGTCCGTTGTTCCCTTTCCGTCCTTCGTCAGCCCTGGGGGGTGTCCGCTCCCGCGGCCTCCACCGGGCCCGTCGTCGCGGCCGGATCGGCGTCCGGGGCCCGCTCGGCGAGCCCCGGAAAGGCTACGTTGCCGCCCCGCCAGCGGGCCGCCCGCACGGCGGCCTCCCGCAGTGCGCCCGCCGCGTCGGCGCGCGCGGGCCCTTCGGTGGCCCGTACGAGATCGGAGCAGACACCCGCGATCCGGTCCTCCAGTACGGCGGCGAGCCGGAGTGCCGACGCGGTGTCGGCAACTGCGAAGGGCAGAGCGTACGCGGCGTCGGCGGCGACCGGCGCACCGCCCAGGTCACGCACGGTGCGCAGGAGCGCGTCCCGGCGTGCGCGGTGCCCGTCGTACGCCGCGCTCGCCTCGGTGCGCCGCTTCTCCGGGACCCGGGCGCCGAGCACGCCGTACCCGTAGACGGCCGCGTGTTCGGCGGCCAGCGCGGCCTGGGTGGCGGTGAGGGCGGGGGAGGGGGCCTCGTCCTCGGCGGGAAGGGTCATGACGAGGTCTCCTTGGCCAGTTCGGTCAGCAGGTAGGCGTGGGCCGCGGCCGCGGCCGCCACCGAGGCGAGCAGCCGGGCCAGCTCCGGTTCCGCGGTGAGCAGGGCCTCGGCGTGCGCGTCGGCTCGGCGGCGCTCGGCGGCGGCCAGCTCCTTGAGAGCGGCTTTCGCATCGGTGGAGACGGGACCGGCGGCGGGCGGGGCGGCTGCCTTCCCGCCACCCGCCGACAGGGCCTTGGTGTGCTCCCGTACGGCCGCCCGCAGGGGCGCCAGGCCCTCCGCGAGGTCCGGATGGGCCTCGGCTGCCAGGTCGTAGTGCGCGAGCGTCAGGGCGGCGGTGTGCGCAGCCGTCGTCCGCAGCTTCTTCTCGGCCCGGACCGCTTCGGCCTCGGTGCGGACGGGTCCGCTCCGGCCCGGGCTCCTGTCGTCGTCCCCGCAGCCGGTCAGCACCGCACCCAGTGCGAGAGCCCCCGTCGCGGTGAGCGCCCCCCTGCGGGTCGTCCCCGTGCGCCGCACGTTTCTCCTTCGGGCCGGGACCGATCCTGACAGGATCTGTCCTGAAGTGATCACCGCAGGCGAGCGTACCCGCGGCAACAGGGCAGGCGGACGGCAACACCCCTGGCGACCGGATACCCTTTGACCTGACACACGACGATCCCCACAACAGCACACGCGGCCGAGGAGTCACCCGGATGAGCACCACCCAGAGCGAGAGGCTGCGCGGGTTGCTGGAACCGCTCGTCAGCGCGCAGCAGCTGGACCTCGAGGAGATCGAGGTGTCCCGGGCCGGCCGACGTGGAGTGCTGCGGGTCATCGTGGACTCCGACGAGGGCGTGGAGCTGGACACCTGCGCGGAGCTGAGCCGCGAGATCTCCCAGAAGCTGGACGAGACCGACGCGATGGGCGAGGGCGAGTACGTCCTCGAAGTCAGCTCCCCCGGCGCGGACCGTCCGCTGACCGAGCACCGCCACTACGTACGCGCCACCGGCCGGCTGGCCAGGTTCCACCTCGCCGCCGACGGCTCCGGTGAGCTGGTCGCCCGCATCCTCGCCGTGGACGAGGACGGGCTGGACCTCGAAGTGCCCGGCGTCAAGGGCCGCAAGCCCACATCCCGCCGCCTCGCCTTCGACGAGATCGCCAAGGCGCGCGTGGAGATCGAATTCAACCGCAAGGACAAGAAGGAAGAGGAGGCGTAGCCGTGGACATCGATGTGAAGCTTTTGAAGGGCTTGGCGCAGGACAAGGAGATCCCCTTCGACGTGCTCGTCGCGGCGATCGAGTCGGCGCTCCTCATCGCGTACCACCGCACCGACGGCAGCCACCGCCGGGCGCGCGTGAAGCTCGACGAGAACGGCCACGTCACCGTGTGGGCCAAGGAGGACCCGGCCGACCTCGAAGAGGGCCAGGAGCCCAAGGAGTTCGACGACACCCCCTCCGGGTTCGGCCGGATCGCCGCGACCACCGCCAAGCAGGTCATCCTGCAGCGGCTGCGCGACGCCGAGGACGACCGCACCTTCGGGGAGTACGCGGGCCACGAGGGCGATGTCGTCACCGGCGTCGTCCAGCAGGGCAAGGACCCCAAGAACGTCCTGGTCGACATCGGCAAGATGGAAGCCATGCTTCCGGTCCAGGAGCAGGTCCCGGGCGAGGAGTACACCCACGGTCTGCGCCTTCGTACGTATGTCGTACGGGTCGCCAAGGGCGTCCGCGGTCCCTCGGTGACGCTCTCGCGCACCCACCCCAACCTGGTGAAGAAGCTCTTCGCGCTGGAGGTCCCCGAGATCGCGGACGGCTCCGTGGTCATCGAGGCCATCGCCCGCGAGGCCGGCCACCGCAGCAAGATCGCGGTCCGCTCCACCCGTTCGGGCCTCAACGCCAAGGGCGCCTGCATCGGCCCGATGGGCGGCCGTGTGCGCAATGTCATGGCCGAGCTGCACGGCGAGAAGATCGACATCGTGGACTGGTCGGACGACCCGGCCGAGATGGTCGCCAACGCCCTCTCGCCCGCCCGGGTGAGCAAGGTCGAGGTCGTCGACCTCGGCGCCCGCTCCGCCCGGGTCACCGTGCCCGACTACCAGCTGTCGCTGGCGATCGGCAAGGAGGGCCAGAACGCCCGCCTCGCCGCCCGCCTCACCGGCTGGCGCATCGACATCCGCCCCGACACCGAGACGGACGAAGAGCGCGAGAACGCCGACCGCGAGCGGGCCGAGCGGGCCCGGGAGCGCTCGGAAAGGCGTTGACCCGGAGCTGGTCCAGGGAATAGATCTTGGCCGTACGCCGCTGAGATCACGACAACATCCGTTCGATTTTTGCCCCAAAGAGGTGAGGTCGGTACGGGGAGGTAGACTTAAACGTGTCTGGCCGGACGCAAGCCCGCGCTTGCCCCGAGCGAACCTGTGTGGGATGCCGGGAGCGAGCGGCCAAGAGCGAGCTGCTGCGCATCGTGGTGGACGAGGGCGTCTGCGCCCCTGATCCACGCGGTACGCTGCCCGGCCGGGGTGCTTATGTGCACCGCACCTCTGTCTGTCTCGACCTGGCGGTTCGCCGCCGGGCATTCCCCCGGGCCTTCAAGGCCAAGGGGCCGTTCGACACCGCGGCACTCACGCGGTTCGTCGAGCGGGTGACACCGTAAGAAAGTGAACGGCACGGGACCCCGTGCGGTCAGGTACCTCGCGAGTTGGAAGTAGGTCGAGATTGCGATGAGCACTCGATGAGTACGCGATGAGTACGCCCATGAAGTAGCGACGGTCCGGCGGTAACCCGGACCTAAAAGGAGCGAAGTGGCTAAGGTCCGGGTATACGAACTCGCCAAGGAGTTCGGCGTAGAGAGCAAGGTCGTCATGGCCAAGCTCCAAGAACTCGGTGAATTCGTCCGTTCGGCGTCCTCGACGATCGAGGCGCCGGTTGTACGTAAGTTGACCGATGCACTGCAGGGGCCCGGTGGCAACGCCGGCAAGTCCGCTGCCAAGCCTGGCGCGCCCCGCAAGGCGACGCCCGCAAAGCCCGCAGCGCCCTCCCCGGCCGCCGCGGCACGTCCCGCTGCCCCGAAGCCCGGCGTCCCGGCTGCCAAGCCGGCCACGTCCGAGGCCCCGGAGAGCAGCGCCCCGGCAGAGCCTTCGGCTCCGTCGGCGGGCCCCCGTCCGGGTCCGAAGCCCGCGCCGAAGGCGGCCCCGGTGACCCCGGTCCCGGCCGCCGAGTTCTCGGCTCCGGCTCCGGCTCAGCCGGCCGCCCCCCAGCAGCCCCAGGCCCCGCGTCCCGCGGGTGCCACTCCCGGACCGCGTCCGGCCCGTCCGGCTCCGGCCGGCGGTCAGCGCGACGCCGGCCAGCGTGACGGTGGAGCCCGCGAGGGCGGCCAGCGTGACGGCGGCCGTGGCGGCGAGCGTGGCGGAGACCGCCCCGCACGCCCCGCGGGCCAGGGCGCCCCGCGCCCCGGCGGTACCCGTCCGGCCGGTCCCCGTCCGGGCAACAACCCCTTCACCTCCGGCGGTTCCACCGGCATGGCGCGCCCCTCGGCGCCCCGTCCCGGCGGTGCCCCGCGCCCCGGTGGCGGCTCGGAGCGCCCCGGCGCCCCGCGTCCCCAGGGCAGTGGCCCCGGCGGCGCCCCGCGTCCGCAGGGTGGTCAGGGTCAGGGCGGTGCCCGTCCGGCTCCGGGCGGCATGCCCCGCCCGCAGGCTCCGCGTCCCGGCGGCGGTCCCGCCGGTAACCGTCCGAACCCGGGCATGATGCCGCAGCGTCCCGCTGCGGGCCCGCGTCCCGGCGGTGGCCCCGGCGGTGGCCGTGGTCCCGGTGCCGGTGGCGGCGGTCGCCCCGGTGGCGGCGGCGCCGGTGCCGGTCGTCCCGGTGGCGGCGGCGGCGGTTTCGCCGGTCGTCCCGGTGGCGGTGGCGGCGGCTTCGCAGGCCGTCCGGCAGGTCCCGGTGGTGGCGGCGGCGGTGCCGGTCGTCCCGGTGGTGGCGGCGGCTTCGGCGGTCGTCCCGGCTTCGGCGGTCGTCCGGGTGGTCCCGGTGGCCGTGGTGGCACACAGGGTGCGTTCGGCCGTCCCGGCGGTCCGGCGCGTCGTGGTCGCAAGTCGAAGCGGCAGAGGCGCCAGGAGTACGAGTCCATGCAGGCCCCGTCGGTGGGCGGCGTCATGCTGCCCCGCGGCAACGGGCAGGCTGTGCGGCTGTCCCGCGGTGCTTCCCTCACGGACTTCGCGGAGAAGATCAACGCGAACCCGGCGTCGCTCGTCGGCGTGATGATGAACCTCGGCGAGATGGTCACGGCGACGCAGTCCGTTCCCGACGAGACGCTGAGGATGCTCGCGGACGAGATGAACTTCGTCCTCGAGATCGTCAGCCCCGAGGAGGAGGACCGCGAGCTGCTCGAGTCCTTCGACATCGAGTTCGGCGAGGACGAGGGCGGCGAAGAGGCCCTGGTCTCCCGTCCGCCGGTCGTGACCGTCATGGGTCACGTCGACCACGGTAAGACCCGACTGCTGGACGCGATCCGCAAGACGAACGTCATTGCGGGCGAGGCCGGCGGCATCACGCAGCACATCGGTGCGTACCAGGTCTCCTCCGAGGTCAACGGTGAGGACCGCAAGATCACCTTTATCGACACCCCGGGTCACGAGGCGTTCACCGCCATGCGTGCACGTGGTGCGAAGTCCACCGACATCGCGATCCTCGTGGTGGCGGCGAACGACGGTGTGATGCCCCAGACGATCGAGGCGCTGAACCACGCCAAGGCGGCCGATGTGCCGATCGTGGTCGCGGTCAACAAGATCGACGTCGAGGGTGCCGACCCGACCAAGGTGCGCGGTCAGCTCACCGAGTTCGGTCTGGTGGCCGAGGAGTACGGCGGCGACACGATGTTCGTCGACATCTCCGCCAAGCAGGGCCTCAACATCGAGGCGCTCCTGGAGGCCGTCGTCCTCACCGCCGACGCCTCGCTCGACCTGCGGGCCAACCCGGAGCAGGACGCGCAGGGTATTGCGATCGAGTCCCACCTCGACCGCGGTCGCGGTGCTGTCTCGACCGTCCTGGTCCAGCGCGGAACGCTGCGCATCGGTGACACGGTGGTCGTGGGCGACGCCTACGGCCGCGTGCGCGCCATGCTCGACGACAACGGTCAGAACGTGCAGGAAGCGGGTCCCTCGACCCCCGTCCTGGTGCTCGGTCTCACCAACGTCCCGGGCGCCGGCGACAACCTCCTGGTGGTCGACGAGGACCGTACGGCCCGTCAGATCGCCGAGAAGCGTGCCGCCCGTGAGCGCAACGCCAACTTCGCCCGCAAGGGCGTCCGGTTCTCCCTGGAGAACCTGGACGAGGCGCTCAAGGCCGGTCTGGTCCAGGAACTCAACCTCATCATCAAGGGCGACGCGTCCGGTTCGGTGGAGGCTCTCGAGTCCTCGCTGCTCCAGCTCGACGTCGGCGAAGAGGTCGACATCCGGATCCTGCACCGCGGTGTGGGTGCGGTCACCGAGTCGGACATCAACCTGGCGACGGGTTCCGACGCCATCGTGATCGGCTTCAACGTGCGCGCCGCAGGGCGTGCCGAGCAGATGGCCGAGCGCGAAGGTGTGGACGTCCGGTACTACTCGGTCATCTACCAGGCGATCGAAGAGATCGAAGCGGCCCTCAAGGGCATGCTCAAGCCGGAGTACGAAGAGGTCGAGCTCGGTACGGCGGAGATCCGCGAGATCTTCCGCTCGTCCAAGCTGGGCAACATCGCCGGTGTGCTGGTCCGCTCCGGCGAGGTCAAGCGCAACACCAAGGCGCGCCTGCTGCGCGATGGCAAGGTCATCGCGGAGAGCCTCAACATCTCCGGTCTGCGCCGCTTCAAGGACGACGTCACCGAGATCCGCGAAGGCTACGAGGGCGGTATCAACCTCGGAAACTTCAACGACATCAAGATCGACGACGTCATCGCGACGTACGAGATGCGCGAGAAGCCGCGAGGCTGATCCGCAAGGATTCGGCAGGGTCCCGGGGGTTCGCCCCCGGAACCCCGCCAGCACGATCGGGGCCGGTCGACGGGTCGTATTTCCGTCGATCGGCCCCGGCCGTTCCGGTACGGTTCTGATGTCCCCGCCAAGTTCTGGCGGGGCACGAACCCGAACCGGCGGGACATCCGGACACACATGTATGTGGGGACCCTGTCCTTCGATCTGCTCCTCGGCGACGTACGGTCGTTGAAGGAGAAACGCTCCGTCGTCCGTCCGATCGTCGCCGAACTCCAGCGCAAGTACGCGGTGAGTGCGGCGGAGACCGGCGGACAGGATCTCCACCGCAGGGCCGAGATCGGCCTCGCCGTGGTCTCCGGTGACACCGGACACCTGACGGACGTGCTGGACGGGTGCGAGCGGCTGGTGGCCGCGCGCCCCGAGGTGGAGCTGCTGTCGGTGAGACGGCGGCTGCACAGTGACGAAGACTGACAGCCAAGCGAAATCAGAAGGAAGAGTGACGGACCGGTGACCGACAACGCGCGGGCCCGCAAGCTGGCCGATCGCATCCAGGTCGTGGTCGCGGAGACCCTGGACCGGCGAATCAAGGATCCGCGGCTGGGATTCGTGACGATCACGGACGCCCGGGTCACGGGCGACCTGCGGGAGGCCACGGTCTTCTACACGGTCTACGGCGACGACGAGGAGCGCGCGGCCTCCGCCGCGGCGCTGGAGAGCGCCAAGGGCGTCCTCCGTACCGAGGTCGGCCGGCAGACCGGGGTCCGGTTCACGCCGAGCCTGGCCTTCGTCCCGGACGCCCTCCCGGACAACGCCCGCACCATCGAGGACCTCCTCGACAAGGCGCGGGCCAAGGACGCGGAGGTGCGCGAGGTCTCCACGGGCGCGAAGTACGCCGGCGACGCCGACCCGTACCGCAAGCCCGAGGACGAGGACGAGGAAGCCGACGCCCCCTCCGAGAAGGACGGCCCCTCCGAGAAGAACGAGGGCCCGGCCTCCGCATGACCGAGCAGACCACCACGCCGGACGGCCTTGTCATCGTCGACAAGCCGTCCGGCTTCACTTCGCACGACGTCGTGGCCAAGATGCGCGGCATCGCCCGCACCCGCCGCGTCGGCCACGCCGGGACCCTCGACCCGATGGCGACCGGGGTCCTCGTCCTCGGCGTCCAGCGGGCCACCAAGCTCCTCGGCCACCTCGCGCTGACCGAGAAGGAGTACCTGGGCACCATCCGGCTCGGCCAGGACACCGTCACCGACGACGCCGAGGGCGAGATCACCTCGTCCACCGACGCTTCCGGCGTGACCCGCGAGGGCATCGACGCCGGGGTGGCCGCACTGACCGGCCGGATCATGCAGGTCCCGTCCAAGGTCAGCGCCATCAAGATCGACGGCAAGCGGTCCTACGCGCGGGTGCGCGGCGGCGAGGAGTTCGAGATCCCGGCCCGCCCGGTGACCGTCTCCTCCTTCCGCGTCCACGACGTCCGCGAGGCCGTCGCCGAGGACGGCACCCCCGTCGTGGACCTGGTCGTCTCCGTCGTCTGCTCCTCGGGGACGTACATCCGCGCCCTCGCCCGCGACCTCGGTGCCGGGCTCGGCGTCGGCGGCCACCTCACGGCGCTGCGCCGCACCCGGGTCGGCCCTTACGGACTGGACGCCGCCCGCACGCTCGACCAGCACCAGGAGGAGCTGACGGTGATGCCGGTCGCCGACGCTGCCGCCTCCGCCTTCCCCCGCTGGGACGTCGACGAGAAGCGCGCCAAGCTGCTCCTCAACGGCGTACGGCTGGACATGCCCGCGTATCCGCAGGGACCGGTCGCGGTCTTCGGTCCCGACGGGGCGTTCCTCGTGCTCGTGGAGGAGGAGAAGGGCAAGGCCAAGAGCCTCGCCGTCTTCGCCTGAGCCGTCCCGCACGGTGTGTGTGGAGCGAGCACCACCCCCCACCCGGTGCCCGCTCCACATTCCCCCCGGGACCATCTCTGCTCCGCCGGGACACGCCTATTCACCCCATCGGCCGGGCGCTCGGAGTGAATACCGGGGGCGCGGGGGGCGCTTTTCCCGTCCGCGCTACTCCTGGAGATCACCGGCGGCCTAACGTCGGACCATGGGCAGTGGGGACCGGTCGAAGCTGGTAAGAATCTGCGATCAGGCCGGCCGGCCGCGGGGGACGGGATTCGTCGCGGACGACCGCGGCACGGTCGTCACCGCCCATCAGGCTGTCACCGCCCCCGGCCCGCTCCTCCTCCACGGCACCGCCGGCCGCACCTGCTCCGTCGGCCCCGAGGACATCACCGCGCTGCCCGCCCTCGGCCTCGCCCTCCTGCGTACGGGCGGCTCCGAGACCCTCGACGTGGAGCCGCTGCCCATCGCCGTGCGGGAGCGGATCGAGCCCGGCAGTTACGTCGTGATCGCCGCCCACGGCCGCCGCGAGGCCCGGGTCCTCGGCACGGCCCCCGCCACCTGCACCGCCCCGGACGGCGGCCACCCGGTCCCGGCCGCCCTGGAGCTGGCCCTCGGCACCGACGGGCGCGACGCCCTGCGCTCCGGCGGCGCGGCGATCGGGGGACCGGTCAGCGACCCGGCCACGGGCGCGGTCCTCGGCCTCCTGTGCACCGCCCTCACCACCCCGTACGAGGCCGCCGGGCTGGCCCTGCCGATCCCGCGCGGCGCCGACACCGCCCTCGACGCCCTCCTGGCGCGCAACGCCACCGCCGCCCCCGGCTACGGCCCCGACCTCAACCTCGCCGGGGCCCTCCAGATCACCGCCACCTCCGTCGGCTCGGCGGACGGGCCCAAGGCCCGCACCGCACCGGTCGAGCGGGACGACGTGAGCGCGGAGTTCGCCGCCTTCGAAGCCGGTACGGGCACGGTCCTGGGCCTCGTCGGCGCCCCCGGCACCGGCCGCACCACCGAGCTCGCCGCCCTCGCCGCCCGCCGGGCCGACGGCGGGGCGCCCGCCCCCACACTCTGGCTGCGCGGCGCCGACCTGCTCGCCGACGACACCTCGATCGTGGACGCGGCCGACCGTACGCTGTCCCGCTCCGCCCGGATCGTCTCCGCCGCCGGGGCCCGCGGCGACATGGCGACGGCCACCGCGGAACGGATCGCCCGCCTCGCCGCCGACTCGGGCCACCCGCTCCTCGTGGTCCTGGACGGCCCCGAGGAGATGCCGCCGCTGCTGGCCCACCGGCTCCCGGAGTGGACCGCGTCCACCGCCGGCTGGCTGCGGGAGAACGGCGTGCGGCTCGTCGTCGCCTGCCGCCCCGAGCACTGGGAGACCGCCGGGGACCTCTACCCGCCCGGCGCCCTGCACCGCCCCCGGCGCCCCGCCCGCAGGCTGCCCCCGTCCCTGCGCCTGGCCGACCTCACCCCCGACCAGGCCGAACAGGCCAAGGAGCGGCTCGGTATCCCGCCCCACGCCCTCGCCCCCGGCCACGACCGGCACCCGCTCACCCTGCGGCTCCTCGCCGAGGTCCGCGAGGCCCTGCCGCCCGGCGTCCCGGGCCGCCCCGACACCGAGGACGTCTTCGGCGCCCACCTGGACCTCCTGTGCGTGCGCGTCGCGGTCCGGATCGCGGCCGCCGCCGACGAGCAGCCCCGTGGCACCGCCGTACGCAGACTGGCCGCCCGGGTGGCGGGCCAGGTCCATGAGGCGGCCAGGCGCTGTCTGGGCCCGGGCCAGGGGGAGCTGGACCGGGAGGCGTTCGAGGAGATCTTCCCCTGGCGGACGGGGTGGGCCTCGGCCGTCCTGACCGAGGGGCTCCTCGTCCCCGCCGGGGCCGGATACCGCTTCGCCCACGAGGAGTTGGGCGACTGGGTGCAGGGCGCCCACCTGGACCTGGACGCTGCGCTGCGCTCCCTGGTGCACCGCTGGCACCGGGGGAGCGGGGCGCGCGAGCGGGTGCCGCAAGGGGGGAGCGGCGACTCGCAGGCCGTGCCGCGGCGGGGGAGCCGTGACCCGGAGCGGGTGCCGCAGCCCCGTGCCGCCGGGGAGCCGCGCAGTCTGCCCGTGCCCCGGCACCGGATCGGGCCGGTGATCCAGGCGATGGTGCTCCTCGGCCGCCGCCAGGGCACCTCCGCGCTCGCGCACCGGATGGCCGACCTGATCGAGGCGCTGGACCGGCTCTGGACCGACGAGGGCCCCCGTGACGAGGACGCCGCCTGGTGGGCGGCCCACCTCCTCGGCGGCAGCCTGCTCCGGGTGCCCGACGCCCGCCCCTACCTGGGCGTCCTGCGGGTCCTCGCCGGACGTATCACCCGCCGCTCGGCCGCCACCGGCGGACCGGCGGGCCCGGGGGCGTACGGGGAGTTCGGGCCCTGGTTCTGGCGGCGGCTCCGGCTGCCCGAGGAGGACCGGATCGACCTGCTGCGCCGCCTCGTCCCCGCCGACGGGGTGGAGCGTACCGACGGCGACGAGCGGTATCTCGACGCCGTGGCCCGCCGCCTCACCCTCGACGCCCCCGCCGTACAGCCCCTGCTCTGCCGCTGGTTCACCGACGAGCGCCCCCTGCTGGCCGGCCCCGGCGAGCCGGACACGGAGCTGCGCCCCACCGTGGCCGCCGCCGCGCAGGCCCTGCTCTACGCCCGCCGGGCCCTGGCCGTCGACGACCTGACCGACGCGCTGATCGCCACCCCGCACACGCGCGCCGGTGAGCTGCTCGCCGCCCTCGCGGAGGACGAGCCCACCGTGCTCTGCCGCGCCGTCGAACGCTGGGCCCGCGACGAGGACCGCCCGGCCCGCCGCTCGGCCGCCGCCCGGTACGGCGGACTCCTCCAGGAGCGGGTCACCGCCGAGGGCGACCGGTCCCTGCTGCGCTCCGCCGCCCTCGCCCTGCTCGGCCGCCCCGAGGACGCCGAGCTGCACGCCGCCGCCCTCACCTTCCTCGTCCGGGACCCGCAGACCAGGGGCCGCCATCTCCCGCAGGCGCTGCGCCTCTTCGCGCACGGCGACCCCCGGCTCCCCGTGGAGCTGCTCGCCGAGGTCTTCCCGGCCCACCCGGAGCCGGTCCTCGCCGCCCTCCGCGCCCGGCTGGCCCGCCCCGGCGACGGCGGCGGCGCGGTGCTGCGGGCCCTGGCCGGGCTCGACACGCCCGCACTCGCGCTGCACGTCGCCGGGCTCGTACGCGAGTACATCGACGCCCACCCCGAGGACGGCACGCACGCGGCGGAGTACGTCGACCTCCGGCTCGAACACGGCCCCGCCGCCCGCGCCCTGCTGCTCCCGCTGGTCACCGGGCTGCTCCGGGACCGCCCCGCCCCGCCACCGGTCCGCGCCGCCCTCGCCCGGGTGCTCGCCGGTGCCGGGTCCACCGCCTCCCGGCCGCTGCGGGCCGAGCTGCTGGAGGTCCTGCTGGAGTTCGAGCAGGTCACCGGACGGGACCCGGATGTGCTGGACGCCCTGCTCCAGGCCGCGGCGGGCGGGGCGCACCGCCGCCCGGAGATCCGTACGCGCGCGCTCGTCCACCGCACCGGCATGCTCCTCGTCCGGACCCCGGAGGGCGCCGCCCGCTTCGACCGCCGGCTGGTCGAACTCGCCCGGGACGTGCCCGGATTCGCCGCCCTCGTCATCCGGTGGCTCGCCGACGCCCCGCAGGAGTGGGCGGCGGTGGTGGGCCCGAGCGCCCGGCGCACGGTGGAGGCGTTGGAGACATCACGTCAGGCGATGCCGATGCCGATGCAGGCGGCGGGGCGTGGGCATGGCAGTCTTAGACCTGCGTAATCGACATACACACGTACACAGGTTCGGGCGAGGAGCGGTCACAGTGCAGCGCTGGCGTGGCTTGGAGGACATCCCCCAGGACTGGGGGCGCAGCGTCGTCACCATCGGCTCCTACGACGGCGTGCACCGCGGGCACCAGCTGATCATCGGCCGGGCCGTCGAGCGCGCCCGTGAGCTGGGCGTTCCGTCCGTCGTCGTCACCTTCGACCCGCACCCCAGCGAGGTCGTCCGCCCCGGCAGCCATCCGCCGCTGCTCGCCCCGCACCACCGCCGCGCCGAACTCATGGCGGAGCTGGGCGTGGACGCGCTGCTGATCCTGCCGTTCACCGCCGAGTTCTCGAAGCTGTCGCCGGCGGACTTCATCGTGAAGGTCCTCGTCGACAAGCTGCACGCGCAGGCCGTCATCGAGGGCCCGAACTTCCGCTTCGGCCACAAGGCCGCGGGGAACGTCGCCCTGCTGACCGAGCTGGGTGCCACCTTCGACTACACCGTCGAGGTCATCGACCTGTTCGTGACCGGTGCGGCGGGCGGTGGCCAGCCGTTCTCCTCCACCCTCACCCGTCGGCTGGTCTCCGAGGGCGATGTCGCCGGGGCCGCCGAGATCCTCGGCCGCCCGCACCGCGTCGAGGGCATCGTGGTCCGCGGCGCGCAGCGCGGCCGTGAGCTGGGCTTCCCCACGGCCAACGTGGAGACCCTCCCGCACACCGCGATCCCCGCCGACGGCGTCTACGCGGGCTGGCTGGAGGTGGCGGGCGAGTCGATGCCCGCCGCGATCTCGGTCGGCACCAACCCGCAGTTCGACGGCACCGAGCGGACGGTCGAGGCGTACGCGATCGACCGGGTCGGCCTGGACCTGTACGGGCTGCACGTGGCCGTCGACTTCCTCGCGTACGTACGCGGGATGCTGAAGTTCGACTCGATCGACGACCTCCTGGTCGCGATGGCCGGCGACGTGAAGCGGTGCAGCGAGCTGATCGCCGCGTACGACCGCGACCACTGACGTACCCCCGCACCCACTGACGTACCCGCTCCCCGTGCGCCCCGCCCCCGGGCGGCGGATGCTGGCAGGGTGCGCGACATCCTGCCCGACCTCCAGGCCCGCTGCGCCGCCGGTACGCCCTTCGCCCTGGCGACCGTCGTCGCCGTGCACGGCAGCGCGCCCCGCGACCCGGGCGCCGTCATGGCCGTCGACGCGGCGGGCACCGTGCTCGGCAGCGTCTCCGGGGGCTGCGTCGAGGGCGATGTGTACGAGGTCGCCCGCGAGGTGCTCGCCGGGGCGGGGCCGCGCGTGGTGTCGTACGGGATCAGCGACGACGAGGCGCTCGGTGTCGGGCTGACGTGCGGCGGGACCATCGAGGTGCTGGTGCGTGCTTATGCGTCGGAGGCCGAGCTGGCGGATCTCGCAGCCCTGCTGGACCTGATCGCCGCCGACCTGCCCGTCGCCGAGGCCACCGTCCTGTCCGGCGCGGCGGAGACCGGGGCCCGCCTGGTCGTGCGCCCCACCAGCAGCCCCGGCACGCTCGGCCCTCTCGGCACTCTCGGTACGGAGGGGCTCGACGCCGCCGTCACCGACGACGCCCGCGGGATGCTGGCCCAAGGCCTCACCGGTATCCAGCGGTACGGGGCGCACGGGCAGCGCCGGATGCAGGAGGTCGCCGTCTTCGTCCGGACTTACGCCCCACCGCCCCGCATGATCGTCTTCGGAGCCATCGACCACGCGGCTGCCACCGCCCGCATCGGCTCCTTCCTCGGCTACCGGGTCACCGTCTGCGACGCCCGCCCCGCATTCGCCACCCGGGAACGGTTCCCCACCGCCGACGAGGTGGTCCGCGCCTGGCCGCACGACTACCTGGAGGCGACCGAGGTCGACGCCCGTACGGTCATCTGCGTCCTCACCCACGACCCGAAGTTCGATGTGCCGCTGCTCGTCGCCGCGTTGCGCACGCCCGCCGCGTACATCGGGGTCATGGGCAGCCGCCGCACCCACAGCGACCGGCTCGCCCGGCTGCGGGAGGCAGGAGTGGACGAGGCGGCACTCGCACGCCTCGCCTCACCCGTGGGCCTCGACCTCGGAGCCCGTACGCCGGAGGAGACGGCGGTCTCCATCGCCGCCGAGATCATCCAGCACCGCTGGGGCGGCACGGGACGGCCGCTGGGCGAGCTGACGGGGGCGATCCACCGGGACCGATGAGTTCCGGGCCGTCCGGAGGTCAGCACACCGGAGACACCCGCGGACCAGCGCACCCGTAGCCGGAGGAACCCCATGGCCAAGCTCATCTACTCGATGATCACCTCGCTCGACGGCTACGCCGAGGCGGCGGAGGGCGGCCTCGGCACGGGGGCCGAGGACCCGGAGGTGCACACCTTCGTCAACGACCTCTTCCGTCCCGTCGGCACGTATCTCTACGGCCGGCGCATGTACGAGACGATGGTCTACTGGGAGACCGCGCACACCGAGCCCGGCCAGCCGCCGCACATCCTCCAGTACGCCCGCGACTGGCAGGCCGCGAAGAAGATCGTGTACTCGACGACGCTCGACTCGGTGTCCAGCGCGAAGACCAGGATCGAGCGGACCTTCGACCCGGACGCGGTGCGCAGGCTCAAGGCCGAGGCCGATCACGACCTCACCGTCGACGGCCCGAACCTCGCGGCCCAGGCGATCGCGGCCGGTCTGGTGGACGAGTACCACCTGTTCATCACCACGAGCGTGGTCGGCGGCGGCAAGCGGTTCTTCCCCGACGGCGTGCGCCTCGACCTCGAACTGGTCGAGGAACGCGCCTTCGACAGCGGACTGATCTACTCGCGCTACCGGACCCACTGAAGACCGCCGACCTCAGGTCGCCACCCCGGCGGACCCGTCCGGGCCCCCCTCGCCGCACGCCGTCGCCCAGTGGCACGCCACCTGGGTGTCGGCCCCGCCGCTCAGCACCGGCAGATCCACCGTGCGGCACGCCTCCGCCACCCCGGCCCGCTCCGCCTCGCCCGAGGCCAGCACCTGGCAGCGGACGTGGAAGCGGCAGCCGGACGGGACCTTCGAGGGGTCCGGGGGCTCGCCGGTCAGGACGACCGGCTCGCCCTCCGCCTCCGGGAGGACCGACAGCAGGGCCCGGGTGTACGGGTGCTGAGGAGCTGTGAGCAACTGCTCGACCGGGCCCGTCTCCACGATCCGGCCGAGGTACATGACCGCCACCCGGTCCGCGATGTTCCAGGCGAGCCCGAGGTCATGGGTGACGACCAGCGCCGAGAGCCCCAGCTCGTCCCGGAGGCGCAGCAGGAGGGCCAGGATCTCGCCCCGTACCGAGGCGTCCAGCGAGGCCACCGGTTCGTCGGCCACGATCAGCTCCGGCTCCAGCACCAGCGCCCCGGCGATCACGACGCGCTGGCGCTGACCGCCCGACAGCTCGTGCGGGTAGCGCAGGAAGAACCGCTCCGGCGGCCGCAGCCCCGCCCGGGACAGGGCCTCGGAGACGGCCGCCCGCTCGTCACCCGCGTACCCGTGGATGCGCAGCCCCTCGGCCACCGCGTCGTACACCGTGTGCCGGGGGTTGAGCGAGCCGCTGGGGTCCTGGAGCACCAGCTGCACACGCTTCCGGTACGCCTTGAGCGCCCGGCCCGAGTAGTCCAGCGGCGAACCGCCGAAGGTGACCCGGCCCGCGGTGGGCGGGACCAGCCCGAGCAGCGACCGGGCGAGCGTCGTCTTGCCGCACCCCGACTCACCGACCAGCGCGACGATCTCGCCCGGCCGGATGTCGAGATCGACGCCGTCGACGGCACGGGCGGTGGCGGCCCCGCGCCGGCCGGGGAAGGCGACCTCCAGTGCCTCGGCGCTGAGGAGCGGCGTGGTGCTGACGAGGGGGGCCGTGCTCATGAGGTGCTCCTCGATCGGTCCGAAGTGGGAGCGTCCACCAGCACGCAGGCCGCCCGTCGGTCGCCCCCGGCCTCCCGCAGCTCCTGGTCCTCCCTGGCGCAGGAGTCCAGCGCCACCGGGCACCGAGGGTGGAACGTACAGCCGCCCGGCAGCGCCGCCGGGTCCGGCGGGTCGCCCGGCAGGCCGCGCGGGGCACGCCGGGAGGCGAGGTCCCCGATCTTCGGGAAGGCGGCGGAGAGCGCCTTGCCGTACGGGTGGCGGGCCTCCGCGTACACCTGCCGGGCGGGGCCCTCCTCGACGACCCGGCCTGCGTACATCACCGACAGCCGGTCGCAGGTGTCCGCGAGCACCGCCAGGTCGTGGCTGATCATGATGAGCCCGACGTCCTGGTCGGCCACCAGTTGTTCGATCAGCCGCAGGATCTGGGCCTGGATCATCACGTCCAGGGCCGTCGTCGGCTCGTCCGCGACGATCAGGCGCGGGTCGCAGGCCAGTGCCATCGCGATCATCACGCGCTGCCGCTGGCCGCCGGACAGCTCGTGCGGGTACGCCAGGGCGCGGGCGGCGGGCAGCCCCACCTGTTCCAGCAGCTCCCCGGCGCGCTTGCGGGCGGCGGCCGGGGTGGCCTTGCTGTGCAGCAGGATCGGCTCGGCGATCTGGTCCCCGACCCGGTGCACCGCGTTGAGCGAGTGCATCGCACCCTGGAAGACGATGGACGCGCCCGCCCAGCGGACCGCCCGCAGCCGCCCCCACTTCATGGTCAGGATGTCCTCGCCGTCCAGCAGGATCTCGCCGGTCAGCTCGGCCGATGCGGGCAGGAGCCGCAGCAGCGCGAGGGCGAGGGTCGACTTCCCGCAGCCGGACTCTCCGGCGATGCCGAGCTTCTGCCCGGCCTCCACCCGCAGATCGACCCCCCGTACGGCGGGGACGGCGCCGGCCCCACCGCCGTACGTCACGGTCAGGTTCCGCACCTCCAGGAGCGGTGGGTCGCCCACGGGCTTCGACAGGTCGGGCGCGGCGGAAGGATCAGGGTTCGTGGTGGTGGTTGTTGCCGTCAACGGGACACCCCCAGCTTGGGGTTGAGCACGGATTCGATGGCGCGGCCGCAGAGCGTGAAGGCGAGGGCGACCACGGCGATGGCGAGTCCGGGCGGGGCGAGGTACCACCAGTTGCCGGAGCTGACCGCCCCCGCCTCACGGGCGTCCTGGAGCAGCCCGCCCCAGGACACGATCGTCGGATCGCTGAGCCCGAGGAAGGCGAGGGTCGCTTCGGTGAGGATGGCGGTGGAGATCACCAGCGTGGTCTGGGCGAGCACCAGCGGCATCACATTGGGCAGCACATGGCGGGACATGATGTGCCGGTGTCCGCCGCCGAGCGCCCTGGACCGCTCGATGTACGGGCGGGACTCGACGGAGAGCGTCTGCGAGCGGACCAGGCGGGCGGTGGTCGGCCAGGTCGTCACGCCGATCGCCAGGATGGTCGTCCAGATCGACCGGGAGAGGACCGTGGCCAGGGCGATGGCCAGAACGAGGGTCGGCATCACCAGGAACCAGTCCGTGACCCGCATGATGACGGTGGCGTACCAGCCCTTGAAGTGGCCCGCGGTGATCCCGATGAGGGTGCCGATCGCCACGGAGAGGAAGGCGGCCAGCAGGCCGACCGTCAGCGAGACCCGGGTTCCCCAGAGCATCAGGGCGAGCAGGCTGCGCCCGAACTGGTCGGTCCCGAGGGGGAAATCACCGCTCGGCGCCTCCATCGGGCCGCCCGGGGCGTTGGTCACGCTCTGCGAGTCGGCCCCCACCAGCAGGGGCGCGGTCAGCGCGAGCAGGGCGATCACCGCCAGCACGGCGAGGCCGACGAGACCGGCCCGGTGTGTGCGGTACTGCCGCCAGAAGCGGAGGGCGGCCTGCCGCCGCCGGGCCCGGGCGAGCGCGCGCGGGCTGTCTCCCGGTACGGTCCCGGGTTTCCCCGGGAGGCTCCCGTCGTCCGGCTTCTGCGGGTCGGACTTCTCCAGCGACGTCGTCATCGGCCCACCCGGGGATCCAGCAGCGGATAGATCACATCGGCCAGCGTGTTCATCAGGATCACCGCGGAGGCGAAGACGAAGAACAGCGCCTGCACCAACGGCAGGTCGGGCACGCTCAGTGCCTGGTAGAACAGGCCGCCGAGCCCCGGCCAGGAGAACACCGTCTCCACCAGGATCGCCCCCGCCACCGTCGTACCGAGATTCACGAAGAGCAGCGTCACCGTCGGCAGCATCGCGTTCGGCACGGCGTGCTTCCGGCGTACGAGGTCGTCGCGCAGCCCCTTGGCGCGGGCGGTGGTCAGGTAGTCGCTGCCCATCTCGTCCAGCAGCGAGGAGCGCATCACCAGCAGGGTGCGCGCGTACTCCACGGCGACGAGCGTGATGACGGGCAGCACCATGTGGTGGGCGATGTCGAGCACGCGGTCGAAGCCGGTGGTGGAGCCGGACTCCATGCCGCCGGTCGGGAAGAGCCCCGGGATCGGGCCGATGCCGACCGACAGGGTGATGATGAGGAGCAGGCCGAGCCAGAACGAGGGCACCGAGTACAGCGTCAGCGCGAACGCGGTGTTGGTCCGGTCCCCGGCGGAGCCGTTGCGCCAGGCGGAGCGGGCGCCGAGCCAGATGCCGAGCAGCGTGTAGATGACGAACGCCGTGCCGGTGAGCAGCAGGGTGGCGGGCAGCGCCTCGCCGATCTTGTCGATGACGGGGGCCCGGAACTGGTACGACGTACCGAAGTCGCCGGTCAGGGCCTTGCCGCAGTACTGGGTGAACTGCTGCCAGAGCGGCAGGTCGAGCCCGAACTCACGGCGCATCGCCGCGATCTGTTCGGTCGACACCTGGCGGCCGCCGGTCATCTGCTTGACCGGGTCGCCGGGGATCAGCCGGAAGAGGAAGAAGCTGGTGACGAGGACGGCGAAGAGGGAGACGGCCGCCCCGGCCAGCTTGCCCGCCGCGTAGCGGAGGTAGGCGGCCGTACTGCGGGAGCGCGGGGAGCGGGCCGGCGGCCCGGCCGGAGCCGGGCCGCCGGATTCGGTGCTCTCCACGCCCGCCGCGCCCTTCAGGAGCGCGGGAGTGCTTTCTGAGCTCATGGACTATTCACGGTCTTCCGCGGTGGAGCGGCGACGCATGGCGAACAGCAGTCCGCCACCGGCGAGGACGACGACGGCGATCCCGACCCCGACGAGCACTCCGGTGGAGGAGCCACCGGAGTCCGAGGAACCGGACGAGGAGGCCCCAGCGGCCGGCACGGCCGACCACCAGCTCCAGTAACCGTCCTGGCCGTAGATGTTGCCCGCGGCCGACGGCATGGTGGTGATGGACTTGATGTGGTCGGTGCGGTAGGCCTCGACGGCATTCGGGTACGCCATGACGTTCATGTACCCGGTGTCGTACAGCCGCGACTCCAGTTGCCGGACAAGATCCGCCCGCTTGGCGGGGTCGTACTCCGCCAGTTGCTTCTTGTAGAGCTCGTCGTACTGCTTGTCGCAGATGAAGTTGTCGGTCGCGGCCGACTCCTTCGCCTTGGACGGCAGCGCGGCACAGGTGTGGATCGACAGGACGAAGTCGGGGTCCGGGTTGACGGACCAGCCGTCGAAGGCGAGGTCGTACTCACCGGCGTACCAGGGGTCGGAGACGTTGTCGAGGCAGTCGACCTTCAGTCCGATGCCCTGCTCGCCCCACCACTCCTGGAGGTACTTGCCGATCGCCTTGTCGTTGGGGTCGGTGGCGTGGCAGAGGATACGGAAGTCGAGCGGCTTGCCGTCCTTGCCGACGCGCTTGCCCGCGCCGTTCTTCTCGTACCCGGCCTCGTCCAGCAGGGCGGCGGCCTTCACGGGGTCGTAGGAGAGCTTCTGACCGTCCGACGGCTTCCAGAAGTAGTCGGAGAAGCGCGGCGGGATGTACCCCTCGCCCTCGACGGCGTGGCCCTGGAAGACCTTGTCGATGATCGTCTTGCGGTCGACCGCCATGAACAGCGCGTGCCGTACCTTCTGGTCCAGCAGCGCCGGGTGGCCGTCGCCGAACTTCTTCCCGTCCTTGGTACGGGCTCCGGGGTTGACGGCGAGCGCGAAGAAGCGCCGGCCCGGGGCGTCGTTCACCTTGATGTCCGAGGCGCTCTCCAGCGAGGCGGACTGGGCCGGGGTCAGGCTGGGGCTGCCCGCGACGAAGGACACCTCGCCCTTGCGCAGGGCGGCGACGGCCGCGTCCTGGTCCTTGTAGTAGCGGAAGACCAGCTCGTCGAACTTGGGCGACCCGCGCCAGAAGTCCTTGTTGGCCTTGAGCTTCACGAAGCTGTCGACCTTGTAGTCCGTCAGGATGAACGGGCCGTTCCCCACGACGGGGAAGTCCTTGTCGTTGTTGAACTTGGAGAAGTCACCGACCTTCTCCCAGACGTGCCGTGGCACGATCGGCACATCGAGCGCGGCCATCGTGGCCTGCGGCTCCTTGAGCTCGATGACCAGCTTGTCCTTGCTGGGAGCGGTCACCTTCTCGAAGTTGCCGACGAAGCTCCCGTTGGAGGTGGCCGCGCCCTCGTCGGTCATCATCTTGTTGAACGTCCAGGCCGCGTCCTCGGCGGTGGCCTGCTGCCCGTCGGACCACTTCGAGTCCGGCCGGATCGTGTACGTCCACGTCAGTTTGTCGGCGGACGGCTCCCACGCGGTGGCGAGCCCCGGGATCGCCTTGTTGTCCTTGGCGTCGTAGTTGGTCAGGTAGTCGTACATGAGCCGGTGGATGCTCGTGCTCAGCAGCCGCTGGGCGAGGAACGGGCTCAGCGAGTCGACACTCTGCGCCACGGCGACCGTGAGCGTCGTCTTTCCGTCGTCGGCGCGGGCCTCGGAGGGCGCGGGCGCGATCGGGTTTCCCGGGACGACGGACCCGGCGGTGAGCGCCAGGGCGGCCGCGCCCGAGGCCAGCAGGGTGCGCATGCGCCTGCCGGGCCGGGGGGTGCGGGAGGAAACTCTTGTGACCATGGACGGGGACCTCGCGTCATCACTCGCTTGAGAAGGCGGGTTGATCTCTGGTTCGCCAGCTGGTGAAGCGAAGGTTTATCAGCGGTCGCGAGGCTCGTCAACGGTCCGTCAAACCGCGTGTGGGCTGCGAAAACAGCCAAAAGGGCCCGCACCGCGCGAGCGGTACGGGCCCTCATTGGTTTAGACCTCTAACGCCTTACTGGTGAGGAGCCTGCGGCGGCTGCGGAGGCGTCTGCTGCCACCCCGCCGGATCCACCGGACCCTGCAGATCGGGCCGGCCTGCGGGGTTGTCCTGACCACCCGGCTGACCCTGCGGCGGGGCGGCCGGGGCCGGTCCACCCGTCTGGGCGTGCGGTCCACCCGGCCGGTCCTGCGGGGGGAGCGGCTGCTGCCACCCGTTCTGCGGGCCGGGCTGCGGGGGGTAGGGCTGCTGCGGGGGCTGCGGAGCGCCCGGCTGTCCGGCTGCCTGATATCCCCCGTACGGCGGCTGGGGCTGCTGCCCGGGGTAGGGCTGCTGACCCTGGCCCGGCTGACCCTGGCCCTGGTGTCCCGGCTGACCTTGGTGACCTGGCTGACCGGGTTGCGGCTGCTGCTGGTAGGGCCGGCCGGAGGCGGGCTGCTGCGGTGCGTACGGCTGCTGACCACCGGGGCCCGGCTGCTGCGGCGGGTAGGGCTGCTGCTGTCCCGGGTAGGGCTGGCCCTGGGCCGGCTGACCGGGAATCTGCTGACCCGGGGCCGGGTAGCCCTGCTGGCCCGGCATCGGCGGGGCGTACTGCGGGGGCGGGTTCTGGCCGTCCCCGGTCCACAGCCCCTGCTGCTGCTGGGCGCGCGCGAAGTCCTCCGCGACGAGGGCCGAGAGGTGGAAGTACGCCTCGCGGGTCTTGGGCCGCATCATGTCGAGGTCGACCTCGGCGCCCGCCGCCAGGTGCTCGTCGAACGGGACGACCACGACACCCCGGCAGCGCGTCTCGAAGTGCTGCACGATGTCGTCGACCTTGATCATCTTGCCGGTCTCGCGGACCCCGGAGATTACGGTGAGCGAACGCTGCACCAGATCCGCGTACCCGTGCGCCGAGAGCCAGTCCAGCGTGGTGGAGGCGCTGGAGGCGCCGTCGACCGAGGGCGTGGAGATGATGATCAGCTGGTCGGCCAGGTCCAGCACGCCGCGCATGGCGCTGTAGAGGAGGCCGGTGCCCGAGTCGGTGAGGATGATCGGGTACTGCTTGCCGAGCACGTCGATCGCGCGCCGGTAGTCCTCGTCGTTGAACGCCGTGGAGACCGCGGGGTCCACGTCGTTGGCGATGATCTCCAGGCCGGAGGGCGCCTGCGAGGTGAACCGCCGGATGTCCATGTACGAGTTGAGGTACGGGATCGCCTGGACCAGGTCGCGGATGGTGGCCCCGGTCTCGCGCCGCACCCGTCGGCCGAGCGTGCCCGCGTCAGGGTTGGCGTCGATGGCGAGGATCTTGTCCTGCCGCTCGGTGGCCAGGGTCGAGCCCAGCGCGGTCGTCGTGGTGGTCTTGCCGACCCCGCCCTTGAGGCTGATGACGGCGATCCGGTAGCAGGAGAGGACCGGTGTACGGATCAGCTCCAGCTTGCGCAGCCGCTCGGCCTCCTCCTTCTTCCCGCCCAGCTTGAACCGGGAGGCGGCGGACGGATTCCGGCTGCTCTTCGCCTTCTGCTTGCCCCTCACGAGCCGGTCGGAGGAGAGCTCGACGGCCGCCGTGTAGCCGAGGGGCGCACCCGGTACGGAACGCTCGCGCTGGTCGTGCGTGACCGGGGTGGGCCAGGCGCCGCCGGCGCGGGGGTCGACGGGCTGCCCCGGCTGGCCCTGGTTCTGCTGGCCGGGGTGGGGCTGGTGACCGGGGTGGGGCTGCTGGCCGTGTGCGCCCGGCTGGCCCTGCTGGCCCGGCTGCTGCTGGGCCGGGAGGTGGGGCGGCTGGGGCCGGCCCTGCTGCTGGTACGGCTCCGGCTGCTGCGGGGCGGTCGGGGCGATGGGCGCGGGCAGGTTGGGGGTCGGCTGCGCCGGGAACGGGGTCGGCTGCTGGTGCTGCTGGTGCTGCTGGTGCTGCTGGGGTGCGTTGGGTGCCTGGGGCGGTTGGGCCTGTGGGAAGCCGTAGCCGCCTTGCGCGCCCTGCGGGGGCAGCTGCTGCTGGTGTTGCTGCGGGAAGCCGTAGCCGCCCGCGCCCTGGGGGGCCTGGGGCGGCAGGGGTGCTCCCTGGCCGCCCTGGCCGCCCTGGCCGGGGAACTGCTGGGGCTGCTGCGGCGCGTGGGGCTGCTGAGGGGCCTGCGGCGGCTGGGCCGCGTGCGGGAAGCCGTAACCGCCGGGGGCCTCGTTGGCTGGCACGGGGGCGGGCCACTGCGCTGCGGGCTGGGGGGCGGTGGGCTGCGGGGCGGCCGGCTGGAAGGCGGGCGGCAGCGGGGGGAGCGCGCCGCCCTCGGCGGGCGCGGACCAGGGCACCGGCGCGGCGGAGGCCTGCGGTCCGGGCAGGGCGGCGGGCGGGGCGTCCTGGGCAGCGGCGTCCTGCGGGACGCCGTCGGCCTGGGCACCTGCCGCGGTGCCGATGCCCGTGCCGGAGTCGGAATCGGGGGCGCGGTCGCCGTCCGTGGCATTGTCCGCGCTGTCGTCCGGTGCGGGCACGTCGTCCGTGTCGGCCGGGTCCGGGGCGTCGGCGGACTCCGCGAGCTTCGGGGCATCCGCATCGGACGATGCGCCGGTGCCGGTTTCCGCGTCGGGGCCGGGGCCGGGGCCGGGGTCGGCGGTGACGGAACCCGCGTCCGCACCGTCGGCTGCCGTGGAGCTCGTCTCCGTACGGGAGGAGGCCGAACCCGCCTCCGTACCGGAAGCGTTCGCCGCTGCCTCGTGCTCGGCGATCTCCCGCTTGAGGGCGGCCGGGGAGAACCGCATCGTGGCGCCGCTCTCCACATCGCCACCGCCGAACGGACCCGGGTCACCGGCCCCCTCGCCGGAGGCGACCGAAGGGTTCGTCGCCCCCGGAACGACAGGCCCGACCGGAGCGGCAGCCGGAGCCGCCGTCTCCGCCACGGCAGGCTCGACGGGCGCGGGCGCTGGTGTGTTCGCGGGCGGGGCCGGAGGAGCGGGGGCCCAGTTGGGGTCGAAGCCGCCCTGGGGCGGCTGCCCGGGCACGGACACCGGTGCCCCGTGCGGCGGCGGAGGCGGCGCCAGGTGGGAGCCGGCTCCGCCCGACGAGTCCCCCGCCGCGTTCTGCGTGTACCAGGCGGGAGGGGTGTAGTCGATGGTGAACTCACCCGTCATCTCGGCGGGATCCGCGTCGGACGACTCGTCGACGGGCGTGTTCCATCCGCCGCGGGTCTCGTCCCGATCGCTGTTCACTATGCCTCCTGGTGTGGTCGAGCACCCTTGTGCCGTGGTGGGTGGGGGCGACCGGTCTCATTGGCCCGGTACGCCCGGCTCTCCCCCTTGCGACGCGCACAACCCGCTCGCAGGTTTCTTCTGCCGCGCCCCACCCACCCTAATCGCCATCGGGCGAACTCCGGCAGGCCGTATCGCACGGCAAAGAACACCCCCCGGGCCACCTGCCGCTCACCGGCGGAACGAGTACGGCAGAAGGGGAAGAGAGAGGCGGTCAATTCAGGTCATGTACGGACACGGCGAAGGGTGGTTGCCCGGTCGGGCAACCACCCTCGTACCGCATACGACGCCTACTTGAGGTCGAACTCACCGTCGCGGGCACCCAGGACGAACGCCCGCCACTCCGCCTCGGTGTACCGCAGGACGGTGTCCGGGTCCAGGGAGGAGCGCATCGCGACCGCGCCCCCGGGCAGATGCGCGATCTCGACCCGCTCCTCGACGTCCTCGGTGCCGGGTGCGCTCAGCCACTCCACGCCCGAGATGTCCAGAGCGTAGAGCTCGTCCTTTTCCTGCTGGGTGCCCATGCCGGCGTCCCTTCCGATCGAACTGTCGAACTGTGTGTCGTTGACTGGCCCATGCTCCCTGGTGGGAGGGGCACATGTGGTGCGAACGGGAGAGGAATCAGTCCATCCGGCGAGCTGTGCCCAGCAGTCCGGTCTCCGCGTCCGTCGCACTCGTCATCACCCAGTGGTGGTCCCGGCCCGCCACCCACAGCGTCACGCCGTCGGCCAGCGTCGGCAGCGCCTCGCTCTCGGCCCGTGCGAGCCCCAGGATCCGGCCGATCTGCTCCGCCTCGTCGGGCGAGACCCGCTGGATGCCCACGAGCGCCGAGGAGCGCATCAACCGGGGTGCCACGGGGCTCAGATAGGGCAGCAGTGTCAGCACGGACTGCCAGGGGGAGGAGATCACCCGGCCGCGCGGCGGCCGCATACCGCAGTCGCGGATCACCACCACGGGGCTGCCGACCGTCGCACCGGTCGGCGGGACGCGCCCCACGTCGTACAGGGAGACGCACTCCAGCCCGGCGCCCGCCGCCTGCGCCAGCGTCGTCCAGGCCTGGACCCGCCCGGTCTCGACCGCCACCCGGGCACCCGTTCCGGCGGCGCGCAGCGCCAGCACCTGCGCCGTCCACAGGCCACCGATCAGCGTGACGTCGTACGGGACGGGCCGGTGGAACCCGATCAGCTGCGGGCGCCCCTCCGCGTCGTCGCCGATGATCACGCCGTCGTCGCCGACCGGGAGCGACAGGGCACCCAGATGGCCGGTGAGCACGGTGTGGCCCGCGTGGCGGGGGCCGAGCAGTCCGCGCCTGGCCCCGATCCGCTCCGTCACGCCGCCCGCCACCGCTGCTCCGCCTCTCCTCGATCCGCTCCTCACTGGGCTCCTCCCAGCGGGAGCGTCGCCAGCACACCCGGCAGCTGTTCGCGGTCCAGCCGCGCCAGACCCACCTTGGCGTGCCGGGCGGCCTGCTCCAACGTCCTTCGTACACCGACCAGTTCGGTGTCGGACCCGCCGGTCACCCGGACATGGCCGCTCACGCTAGTCTCGCCCTGCCGCTCCCCGCGCCGCACGGTGAGGCTGAAGGTCGTGGCGTACGCGGGGACCGACGTCAGCAGCGCGACCAGCTGAGGGAGCGGCGTCGCACCCCGGCCCAACTCGGGCCAGCGGTCCACGGCGTACGTGGTGTGCCAGCGGTCGTCGCACCGCCAGACCCGCGAGGTCTCCATCGTGCGCCGCTGCGGTGCGGTGTCCGGGCGCCCGGCCCGGCCCGACAGCAGGGGGTTGGCGCAGGCGGACGTGGCGACGGCCGCGTTCAGCTCGTCCTGGTCCAGCACCACGGCCCGGAACCCGGCCCCCGTGATCCGGCTCGCCACATGGTCCGCGACCCGCACCAGGCAGCGCTGGGCTCCCTCGACCCCGCCGCCCCGCGCCTCGATGGCCTCCCGGCACAGCTCCGGATCCAGCTTCACCGCGACCCAGGTCATACGCAGCGCGGGCGCCCCGGTCTTGTCCTGGAGCGGCCCGTACGAGAGACGGGCCACCGACTGCTGCGGCAGATGCGGGGCGGGAGCGGCGCGTACCTGCTGCACCAACTGCGCCGACTCCAGCACGATGTCGTCGACGTGGAGGGCGTCGCCCAGCAGCGACAGCGGGAGCGAGCGCGCGCCGAACGCGGGCCGCAGCGCCTCACCGCTCGCCTCCACCCGCACCGCCGCGGTCAGGAAGGTGCCGTCGCCGACCATGCCCACCGTGCGGTGGTTCCGGTCGACATGGATGTGGGGGCCGAAGCCGGGCACGTTCTCCGCGACCGGGGCCAGCATCGGCTCCACGTCGGCGGCCGTCGCCGTCGCCGTCCGGCGCCGGGCCCTGAGCGTGAGGGCGCCCGACAGCCAGTCCTGGAGCGCGCGGCCCCGGCGGCGTACCACCGCGAGCAGCACCAGCAGGACGACCAGCACCCCGGCGGGCACCAGCCACGCACCGCCGAGCGCCGCACCCACCACGGCCACCGCGAGCGCCGCCTCGACGATCACCAGCTGCCGCAGCAGAGGCCGCACGCGGCCGGTCCGCGCGGTCGCGCGCAACGTCGTGGCCGCGGGAGCGCCGGCCGCGGTGGCGTTCGTCGTGGTGGCGGGGGCGGTGGCGGCCGGCTCGTTGCTGCGTTGCCGACGGGAAGGCCCGGGGGTTCTGCGGCCGGACCGCCCGGTACGCTCTCGCGTAGCTGCACCCATTGCCGCGTTGCCCCCTCGTGTCCGTATTCACCGTTTTTTGCACGGGTGTTGACCGGGTGGTCACCCTACCTGAGCAGTGGGGGCCGAGCCCCTGCGGGCATAGTAGGGGGCCGGTGCGACACCAGGGGCCGACGGTGCGTGTGGCACCCTGGTCGACCACTGGGGAGAAGGGGCAGCGGAACATGGCATCACGGCGGGACGAACTCAACGCCTACACCTTTGCGAAGCGGAGGTTGATCGCACAGTTCCTGCAACCCAACCCGAGCGGCTCCGAGGAAGGCGCACCGCGCCCCCTGCGCGCGGTCGTACCGGGAGCGATCATCGGTGTCGTCGTCCTCGCCGTCTTCGGCGCCTGGGGCATGTTCAAGCCGGTGGCCCCCAAGGGGTGGGACAACCCCCACGAGAACGTCATCATCGCCAGCAAGTCCACCACCCGTTACGTGGTGCTGGAGACCGGCGGCAAGAAGCAGCTCCACCCCGTCCTGAACATGTCCTCGGCCAAGCTCCTGCTCGCCCAGGACAAGGGCAAGGTCGTCAACGTCGACGAATCTGTCCTGGACAACGGCACGATCCCGCACGGCGCGACGCTCGGCATCCCCTACGCCCCCGACCGGCTGCCCGACCCCAAGGACGCCGGAGCCGCCAAGCGATGGGCCGTCTGCGAACGGCCCGGTGAGGGCGGGAGGGCCATCCAGAAAGCGGCCTTCGTCCTCGCCGAGCGCGAGGAGAAGAAGACCGACGACAAGTCGAGGCTGCGCGGCGGCGAGATGATGTACGTCGAAGGGCCCGACCGGACCCGCTATCTCGTGGACGCCACGGGCAAGGCGTACCCCGTGCCCGACGACGAACTGCTGCTGCGCACCCTGGTCGACCAGAACTCCGAGCCGCAGCGGGTCTCCACCGCCTGGCTGGCGACCCTGCACAAGGGGGACCGGATCACCTTCCCGGCCCTGGACGGAAATCCGGGCGACCCCGCCAACGTGCCGGGCACCCTGGACACCGACGCGAACAGGGTCGGCATGGTCCTGGCCGCCACCGCCGGAACCAGGACCCAGCAGTACGTCGTCCTCCCCGGCAGGGTCGCCCCCGTCTCGGACTTCATCGCCAAGCTCCTGCTCAGCAGCCGGGACCTGGACAAGCTCGGCCAGGCCGGCCGGGAGAAGCCGGTGGGCGCCTCCGCGTTCTCGCCGGGCCGGGCTTTCGGCGCGGAGCTGGACTGGCCCGTCCACGAGCCGAAGCCCGTCAACTCCCCGAACGTCACGAAGGGAAGCCGGAACACCGTGTGCAACGTCCTGCGCGACGTCGACGCCGACAACGGCGCCACCACCCTCTCCACCTGGGTGGGTAGGAGCTTCCCGGCGACGCTCCCCACAGGCTCCTCCAGCGCCTACGTCACCCCCGGATCCGGCGAGTTCTTCCGCCAGTTCCAGGGCTCGAAGACCGACGTGGGCTTCCTCTTCCTGGTCACCGACACCGGGCTGCGCTACGCGATGCAGTCCAACAGCGACAGCGGGCAGGACGAATCCGGCATCGGCGCGTCCGGCTCGAAGAAGGAGCGGGAGGCGCGCCAGCAGGAGGCGCAGCAGGCCCAGAACCTGCTCGGCTACAAGGACGTCGACCCCACGCCGGTCCCGGCCGCCTGGTCCACCTTCCTGCCGACGGGCCCCCGGCTCTCCACCGGCGCCGCGAGCCAGCCGCAGGGCTCGTGAGGAGCGGCAGGGACATGACGCGCCCCACGATGTCGCCGCCCAGGCGTCTCCTGACCGCGGCGGCCGCCACCGGAGTCCTGCTGGTCGCCCTCCCGATCCCGCCGGCCGCCGCGGACGACGCGACCCAGTGCACGTTCCCGTCGAAGAAGTACCCGGGCCGACCCTGGTCGTTGCAGCGTGTCCTGATGGACGAGCTGTGGAAGCAGTCCACCGGCAAGGGCGTACGGGTGGCCGTCGTCGACACCGGCGTCGATGTGAAGAACCCCCAACTCGCCGCCGCCGTGGACGTCAAGGCGGGCCGCAACCTGATGCGGAAGGACCTCAAGGACGCCAACGGCGGGAAGCTCGAACGCGGCAAGGAGAACGGCACCACGGACACGGTGGGCCACGGCACCAAGGTCGCCGGCATCATCGCCGCCCGCGAGGCGAAGGGCACCGGCTTCACCGGCCTCGCCCCCGACGCGACGATCATCCCGATCCAGCAGAACGACGCCGACGGCAACGGAACGGCGGAGACCCTGGCCCAGGCCATCCGCTACGCCGCCGACACGGCGAAGGCCGACATCATCAACATCTCCCAGGACACCGCCGACGCCCTTGAGCCCACACCGCTCCTGAAGCAGGCGGTGGACCACGCCCTGGCCAAGGAGATCGTGGTCGTCGCCTCGGCGGGCAACGACGGCATGGGCGGCAACGTGAAGCCGACCTACCCCGCTTCGTACGAAGGCGTCCTCGCCGTCGCCTCCTCCGACCGGAACAACGAACGCGCGTACTTCTCCCAGGGCGGCGGGTTCGTCGGCATCGCCGCCCCCGGCGTGGACATGATCTCCACCGTCCCCGGCGGCGGCCACTGCGCCGACAACGGCACCAGCTTCTCCGCCCCCTACGTCGCCGGAGTCGCCGCGCTGATCAAGGCCAAGCACCCCGACTGGACGCAGCGGCAGATCGTGGCCCAGATCCAGCAGACGGCGGAGCGCTCGGTGGCAGGTCACGACCGCCATGTGGGCTGGGGCGTCGTCGACCCGGTACGCGCCCTGACCGAGGACGACAAGCCGATCGACCGCCCGGTCGCCCGCGAGGGCATGAGCAAAGGCGAAGCCCCGACCCCGGCCCAACTCCACCTGGGCGAAACGGCCGACGAACGCAACGCCCGCCTCGCGACGTACGTCGTCGTGGGAGGCGGCGTCCTGGTGGCCGCGATCGCCGGTGCGGCAGTGGCGGTACGGGACATGCGACGCCGCGCGAGACGGCTGACGGGCGGTGGCTGACGGATGGAAGCGTCGGCCGGCACATGAGACAAGTCACGTGGCCGCCAACCCAATTGGCCCGGCGCCACGCAATGACTAGAGTTGACGGATGAGATGGGCTCGGATCGCATCAGTGCGATAGCAACGCGGAACGATCCGAGCAAACGGGGATGCACAACGGGGAGGACGGCATTGTGACCGGTCCAGGCGGTGGTGGCGGTACAGGCGATCTCAGGCGCGGAGTAGGTGCGCTGGAGACATTCAAGAAGCGGGTGGACGCCCTGCTCACGGACCTCGCGGGCTCGGCGGCGGGCAGGTCGAAGGTGGCGGCACAGTCGGTGTCGCGCGCCTCCCTGAGCGGCCCGAACGCCCGGTTCGCCGAGGCGGACGGGCTCTACACCCAGTACAACCGCGTTCATGAGTCCCTGGTCTCGCTCTCCAAGTCGCTGGGCGACCAGATCGAGTACCTGAGCCTGGGCGTGCACGCGGCGGCGGTCGGCTTCGACAACGTGGACGACGACACGAGGCGGCGCTTCCACGAGATCCAGACACGGATGGACCGGGAGCGCGCGGCAGCCGTCAAGGAGAAGCAGCGCAGCGACGACGACGGGTTCGAATCTGGGTGGGGAGCGAAGTGAGCGACGAGAAGCAGCCGGAACTGACCCCTGCCGAACAGCAGAAGCAGGACGAAGGACGCGTCAAGACCCAGCTCGTCGTCACCGACGCGACGGAGCTGGGGAAAGAGGTCCTGAGCCTCTTCATGCCCGGCAGCGTCAGCAGAGCAGGCCGTACCTCGTTCGAGGGACACGAGCTCAACGCCATCATCGACCTGGTGGAGAACTCCAACCCGGCGGACCTGGAGAACGCGGGCGAGGCGCTCTGGAAGGCCAGGGACGCCATCCGGAGCGCGGCGAAGGAACTGGGCGACCACATCGACGGGGTCGACTGGCAGGGCGAGTCCGGCGAATCATTCCGTAAATGGGGCAAGGGCCTGGTCACCCACGCCACGAAGCTCGGCGACTTCGCGGACGCGGCGGGCACGCAGATCACGGTGGCGGGCACCGGCCTGGCATCGGTGCGCAGCTCCATGCCGCCGCGCGACAGCCGGATGATCCAAAAGGATGTGGACGACATCCTGTTCCCCGCCCGCACTGAAACGAACCCGGAGTACGCGGCTGCCCTCACGGTGGAGAAGAACCGCCAGGAGGCGATCAACCAGATCAACCGGCTGGCGTCGTACTACGCGGTGTCGGAGGAGGTGCTGGCGGGGCAGGAACCGCCGCGGTTCGACCAAGAGCTTGGGATCGACATGCCCAAGCCACAAGGTAAGCGTGAAAGCGGCCGCCCCGACGGCTCGTCCGCAGGATCGGATAGTTCGGGCAGTTCCGCACTTTCAGGTCCCCCAGTGCGTGCGGCCATGGGAGAGCTCGACACTTCGGCTCCCTCCGGCAGTCGAGCGACAGTCGAGACTTTGCGCCCCGCACCCGTGCTGGACAGCACCACGTCCACGGAGATCAACAGCGTCGCGGCGCCTACCGCTCCCACCACGCCAACCAGTAATTTGCCTTCCCCGGTGGTGGCCAGCGGGGCAGGACAAGGGGGCACGCCAACACCACCCATGGTGACCGGTTTCGGAAATCCTGTGTCGGCAAGTTCCTCGCGGGCCACGGGGCCATCAGGGGCGCCCCGCTCCGTGAACCAGGCCGGCGGAGGCCTGGGTAAAGCATCCCCCGCAGGCTCGAGTGGCACAGCTCGGGGCGCTACTGGCGCCCCCATCGGCCGCCCGAGTCCGATGGCCGGTGGGCGCTCGGGTAGCGGTACGCAGCTGCCCACCGCCGGTCAGTCCGGTGTGACGGGCGGCCGTCCCATGGCTGCCCACGGTGGCACATCCGCACCGGGCAGCTCTCGTACGGGACAGGGCAACGGGATCGTGGGCGGAACTCCGCAGAGGGCTGCGTCTGGGCCGGCCGGGACTGCCGGAGCTCGTGGAGTGCCGCGCGGAACCGTGGTCGGCGGACCCGGCGCGAACGGCAGCATCCCCCGCTCCGGACAGCGTGGCGCTCCCGTTTCGGGTGCCAATGGGGTGGTCGGCGCTCCCCGAGGGACGTCGGGGTCCGGTTCGAAGGGCTTTACGTCCGGTGGCGCAGGTCTCGTCCGTGGCCCCGCCGGGCGACGCAAATCCGGACGGAAGGACGAGGAGAACACCGGGTCGACTCGTCCGGACTACCTGACGGAAGACGAAGAAACATGGGAGGCCCGGCGTCGCGGAGCCGTGCCGCCGGTGGTCGAGTAGCAGCCCCAGGGAAGGTTCGGAAGTCGGGATGACAGCAGGAATGGGCCAGCCCCAGAAGCGTGTACTCGGTGCACTGGCTGTGGCAGCTTCGTGGAGCTTGGTCTTTGCCGGTGTGGCACAGCCTGCCGCAGCTGCGGACGTGCAGTCCAAGCAGTGGTACCTCAGCGCGATGCAGGCTGAGGAAATGTGGAAGATCTCGACCGGTAAAGGCATCAAAGTTGCTGTCATTGATACGGGTGTCAACCCGAACACCCCCTCTCTGAAAGGGCAGGTCCTCAAAGGGTTCGATGCCACAGGGGCCGCTGGGGATGAGAATGACGACTACGATGGCCACGGCACGAATATGGCCGAGCTGATTGCCGGTACAGGAGCCGGTGGCGGGCTCAAGGGGCTTGCTCCAGGGTCGAAGATCATCCCAATGCGCGTCACCGACACAGAGTTTCAGAAGAAGCACTCTGTCAATGCTCGCGACTTCGAAGATGCCATTCGGGCTGCTGCCGACAGTGAAGCAAAGATCATCAGCATGTCCTTCGGGAGTCTGTACTCCACGAGGGGTGAGCGCGAGGCAGTCAAGTACGCCGAAAGCAAAGGCAAACTCTTCTTCGCTGCGGTAGGCAACGATGGCGCTGGGCGCAATGAGGAGGAGTACCCGGCCGCATATCCTCAAGTAGTGGGCGTCGCGTCGGCGGATCGGAACGGGAAGGTGGCGGAGTACTCGCAGAACGGGAATACGGTGGATATCGCTGCTCCCGGGCAAGAGATTCCGCAGTGGTGTGATAACTCATTCCAGCGGTATTGCGATGGCGGTAGCGGAACCAGCTCCGCCACCGCCATCGCCTCCGCCTCCGCCGCCCTCGTCTGGTCCGCCAACCCCGACTGGACCGCGAACCAGGTTCTCAACGTCCTCTTCGACACGGCCGGAAGGGACTGGGAGAAGGGCACTCTCAGCAAGTACCTCGGCCACGGCCTCATCCGCCCCGCGATGAACATCCTCAAGGGCAAGGGCGACCCCGGAGACCCGGACATCAGCCCGCTCACCGAGGAGCGGACCAACGGCTCCCCGGCCTCGCCCGCCCCCTCCGCCTCCGCGTCCCAACAGCCCACCCAGAACGAGAAGGCCGACGAGGCCGTCGCCGCGGGTGACGGCAAGGCGGCGTCGGACGACGGCGCCCCGGTGAGTCTGATCCTCGGCGGCATCGCAGTCGTCGCCGTCCTCGGGGGAGTGGTCTTCGCCGTCGTCCGCAGACGCGGATCGGCCTGACCGCAGGTTCCTCACATGTACCGGCCGGCGATCCATGCCGGCTCACAGAATCAACTGGAAGGAAAGGAAAGCCATGTCGGCAGACCAGAAGGTCTCAGCTGCTGCGCTAATCAAGCTCGAGAACGCCCTCACCGAGAGGTTCGACTCGGTGAAGGGTCAGCTCCAGCAGCTGCACGCAACGATCGACAGCTTGGAAGGTGCCTGGAAGGGCATCGGGGCCGGCGAGTTCAACAGCAAGCAGGCAGAGGTCAACAAGCGGATGGTCAGCATCGGCAACGAGCTGCTCCGCTTCCAGGAAGCCATCAAGGCCGCTCGTACCATCTCGGGCAACACCGAGGACGAGATCAAGGCGGCCCTCATGGGCGTGGATGTCGTCGGTGGTTACTCCGGCGACGCCGCGGCCACGGCCCGCACCTCGAACCTGAACAACTTCTGAGCGGTATTCCGCAACTCGACTGAAGGAGGACCACATGGCCAACAACGACGGTACGACGGTCGTCACTTATGCCAGCCTCGACCTCGCGGCCGCGTCGATCGACCGTCAGGCCAAGCAGCTCGACCAGGACCTGAAGGCGATCAAGTCCATGATCGCCTCGGTCTCCGAACTGTGGGAGGGCGAAGCCAAGACGGCCTACCGCGATGCCCAGCAGCGGTGGGACACCGAGGCGACCGGCATTCGGGAGAACCTCTCCCAGATCTCTCGCGCGGTGCGCGAGGCGGAGGCGGCCTACCGCAGCGGTGACAAGCGGGCGGCGGCGAACTTCCTCTAGCCGATCCGGCCAGGCAGCAAGCCGGCCAGGCCGCAAGGCAGAAGCAGCACATCAGGGTGGACACGCGCGGGAGGTGTCCACCCTGATGCATGTCCACCCCGACGCATGTCCGCCGTGCGCTTCGGCGTAGGCAACCGCCGGAGGCCTCCGAACGCCGCCGGGGACCACCGGACGTCCAGCGTCCAGCGGCCCCCAGCGTCCAGTGGCCCCACCAGCAGGCCACCCGCCCGACTACGGCCCCCCGTCCACCAACCCCGTCTGCACCAGCGGGTTCCCCCGCCGCCGCGTGATGAAGATGCCCCGCCCCGCAGGCATCGGGCGCGGCCGTACGCCGCCGAGGATGTCGCCCTCGGTCGGGTCGCCCGAAAGCAGCACGCCCTGCGCACCCAGCTCGGTCATGCGCTGGAGGAACGAGTCGTACAGGGCCCGGCTCGCCCCCGCCGTGTTGCGGGCGATGATGAAACGGACGCCCACATCCCGGGCGAACGGCAGCAACTCCGTCAAGGACGAGAGCGGGTTGCCGCTAGACGTGGCGACCAGGTCGAAGTCGTCGATGACCACGTAGACCGTCGGGCCGCGCCACCAGCTGCGGTCCCGCAGTTCCTGGGCCGTGACGTCGGCCGACGGGGTACGCCGCTTCATGAGGTCGTGCAGCGCGACCATGTGGTGCTCCATGTTGTTGGACATGGGGATGTACTCCGCCAGGTGCGTCGGCGGGGTCACGTCCAGCAGCGAGCGCCGGTTGTCGATGACGAAGAGCTTGCAGGAGTCACCGTCGTACCGCTCGGTGAGCTGTTTGATGATCAGCCGCAGCAGATTGGACTTGCCTGACTCGCTCTCGCCGAAGACCAGGAAGAACGGGTCGTGGTCGAAGTCGAGGAAGACCGGCGCCAGGTTGTTCTCGTCGATGCCGAAGGCGACCCCGCGCTCCGGAACGGCGTAGCCCGGGGGGAGTTCGCTCGCGGGCAGGGACCGCGGCAGCAGCCGTACCTGCGGCGCGGGCGCCGCCGTCCAGTGCCGGGCGACCTCCTGGTTCATCGCGGCCGTCGCCTCCGACAGGTCGCTGTCGGAGTTGATGCCGTCGATGCGCGGCACCGCCGCCATGAAGTGCAGCTTCTCCGGCGTCAGCCCGCGCCCCGGCACCCCGGCGGGCACGTTGACCGCGACCTTGCGGTCCAGCTCGGAGTCCATGACATCGCCGAGCCGCAGCTCCAGGCGGTTCATGAGGTGATCCTTCAGGCTGGCCCTGACCTCCATGGACCGTGACGCGGTGACGATCAGGTGGATGCCGTAACCGAGACCCCGCGCCGCGATGTCCACGGCGGCGTTCTCCAGCGCCTCGTAGTCCGTACGGAAGTTGCCCCAGCCGTCGATGATCAGGAAGACGTCACCCCACGGCTGGTCCGTCACCGAGATCTCGCCGCGCGCCCGCATCCGGCGGAAGGTGGCGATGGAGTCGATGCCCGCGCTGCGGAAGTACTCCTCGCGCCGCGACAGGATGCCGTACACCTCGGCGACCGTACGGCGGACCCGCTCGGGGTCGAGCCGCGAGGCGATCCCGCCGACGTGCGGCAGGCCCGCGACGGACGACATGCCGCCGCCGCCGAAGTCGAGCCCGTAGATCTGGACTTCCTGCGGTGTGTGCGTGAGCGCGAAGCCCGCGATGAGCGTACGGAGCAGGGTCGACTTGCCGGACTGCGGACCACCCGTGATCTGCATGTGGCCGGCCGCCCCGGAGAAGTCCCGGTACAACGTGTCGCGCCGCTGCTCGAACGGCTTGTCGATCACACCCAGCGGTACGACGAGACGCCCCGCACCCTCGAACCCGGGCTGCGTCAGCCCCCGGCCCGGTACGGGCGAGAGCCCCGGCAGGATCTCGTCCAGTGTCGGCGGGTTGTCCAGCGGCGGCAGCCACACCTGGTGGGCCGACGCACCGCGCCCCTCCAGCCGCCGCACGATCACGTCGAGCACGGTGTCCGCCAGCGCGTCGTCGTCCGCCGTCCGCTGGTCCGGCACCCCGGCCTGCGGGCTCGGCTGCACGTACCGCACCGGCACCGGCGCCGCCGTGAACGGAACCGGCCTGCGGTCCACCGGCAGCGGACCCCCGGACGCGACCGGCTGACCCCCCGCCCGGTACACCCCGGAGACGTACGCGGCCTTGAACCGCACCATCTCCTCCGTACCGAACTTGAGCAGCCCGGAACCGGGCACGTTGGGCAGGTGGTACGCGTCGGGCACCCCGATGGCGGCCCGGGACTCCGCCGCGGAGAAGGTCCGCAGACCGATGCGGTACGAGAGGTACGTCTCCAAGCCGCGCAGCCGCCCCTCCTCCAGGCGCTGCGAAGCCAGCAGCAGATGCACGCCCAGCGAACGGCCGATGCGTCCGATCTGCACGAACATGTCGATGAAGTCGGGCTTCGCCGTCAGCAGCTCGCTGAACTCGTCGATGACCAGGACCAGAGAGGGGATGGGCTGCAGCGGCGCACCCGCCGAGCGCGCCTTCTCGTAGTCGTGGATGTTGGCGTAGTTGCCCGCGTCGCGCAGCATCTCCTGGCGGCGGTTGAGCTCACCGCGGATCGAGTCGCCCATGCGGTCGACCAGCGTCAGGTCGTCCGCCAGGTTGGTGATCACCGCGGCCACGTGGGGCATCTGCGCCATACCGGCGAAGGTCGCACCGCCCTTGAAGTCCGCGAGGACGAAGTTCAGCGTCTCCGAGGTGTGCGTGACGGCGAGGCCGAGCACCAGGGTGCGCAGCAGCTCCGACTTCCCGGAACCCGTCGCGCCCACGCACAGCCCGTGCGGGCCCATGCCCTCCTGCGCCGCCTCCTTGAGGTCCAGCATCACCGGCGCGCCGCCCTCACCGACACCGATCGGCACCCGCAGCCGCTCGGCCTGGGAGCGGGCGCGCCAGGTCCGGCTCACCTCGATGGATGCCGCGTCCCCCAGGTTCAGCAGATCCGTGAACTCCAGGTTGGCCAGCAGCGGCTCGTCGTCGTCCCCGCCCGTCGCCATGTGCAGCGGGGCCAGCTGCCGGGCCAGCGCCTCCGCCGCCTCGTAACTCAGCAGGTCGGGCTCCCCGTCGTAGACGAGCCCCTGCCCCGACTCCAGCTGCAGCGACTGCGGCTGCACCACGACCGAGAGGCCGCCGCGCGCCCCCTGCACCTCGCCCGGCACGACCTCGATGACCGTCACGCCCTGCAGCCCCTCGGCCGAGGCGAGCACCGACATCGGGGGCACCGAATCGCCGTCCAGGACGACGACGATGTGCGGCTGCTCCAGGAGCGGCTGCCCGCCCGGCTGGAAGCGGGGGCGGCCGTCGAGACGGGCCGCCAGCTGCTGCTCCAGCTCCAGGACGCTGCCGGTGATCAGACGCCGGCTGCCGGCACCGTCGACCGAACCCCTGTCCTGTACGTGGGGGAGCCACTTCGCCCACTCCCACTGCGGGGCCGCCTCGGCGCCCGCCGCGACCCCGATCACCAGGTCCTCGGGGGAGTGCAGCGAGGCCAGCGCACCGACCATCGCCCGCGCCGAGGAGCGCGCGGACTCCGCGTGCCCGCTGATCGTCAGGTGGTAGAACGCCCGCAGCGACACGGCCATGGGCAGGCCGTCCAGCGTGGAGTGCGTCGTCAGGAACTGCTGCATCGCCCCGGCTGTCAGCGGCTCCAGCTCCTCGACCGGCGCCGTCTCGGGCGCGACGAGCGGGGTGGCCAGCTCCTGGCTGCCCAGACCGATGCGCACCTGCGCGAAGTCGGGGTCGGCGACCCGCCGCTCCCACACCCGGCTGCCCTCGGCGACGAGTGCCCACAGCTGCTCGGGCGAGGGGTGCAGGTAGAACTGTGCGTCACGCTGCTTGCGCGCCGTCTTCACCACCGTGCGCCGGGTCTGCGTCAGGTACTTCAGATAGTCCCGCCGCATGTCCGCGAGCTGACCCTGGGTGCCCCGCCGGAAACGCACCATCATCGCGATGGCCATGGCGACCGTGGAGGCGATCATGATCACGCCCATGATCCGCATGATCGGGTTCGGCGTCATGAAGAAGAAGACGACCGAACCGCCCATGCCCAGCATCGGCAGGAGCTGCATGAGCATGCCCTCCTGCTGGCCCCGGGGCAGCTCAGGCGGAGGTTGCAACTGCACCTGCTCGACCGGCACTTCGGAGGGCAGGGCCCGCGGTGGGCGCTTGACGACGATCTGGCTCACAGCTCACCAATTCCCTTGCCGGACGGAAGTGTTCCTATCGGCGCCCCCGTGGCGACGGGCTCCATCCGCGGGATGGATCCTACTGGCGGAGCGGGGGCACCATGGCGGTAGGGTGTCGCGATGCGTATACGCATCCGCTAACTACCGCAAGAAGGCGGTCATTCGGGACGCGGGGCGGGATCAGCCGTCCCGAGGGGTGTTTCCGGCAGAAGTTCCAGAACGGCACAGAGCGGTTCCGGAACGGCACACACCGGTTCCGGAGCGGCGGTGGGACACCACCCGGCGGCACGGACGTGGATCACCAAGGTCCAGAGCAACAGGGGGAGCAGCAGGTGACAATGACGGCCCAAGCGGCAGCCACCACGACCGGCCGGCCGGGTCACGGAGTCGCGTCCGGCAACGGCACGGGCTTCTGCCGGGTCACGGTCGTCGCACCCGACAGCCGGGTCGACGTGGCGCTGCCCGAGGACGTGCCCGTCGCCGATCTCTACCCCGAGATCCTCCGGCTCTCCGGGCAGAGCCCCGCCCCCGGCGCCCCCGTCGGCTACCACCTCGTACGCCGCGACGGCACCGTCCTGGACAGCGCCCGTACGCTGGCCGGCCACCGCATCCTCGACGGCGAGCTGCTCTCCCTGCGGCCCTTCGCCGAGTCGCTGCCGCCCGCCGTCTTCGACGACGTCTCCGACGCCGTCGCCACCGCCGTGGCCAAGGACCGCACCCTCTGGGGCGACACCCTCATGCGCGGCGCCGGCCTCTTCGGCGGCTCCGTCCTGCTGAGCCTGCTGGGCTTCGTACTGTGGACCGCCGACCCCCGCCACGACATGAACGGGCTGCCGGGCATCCTGGCCGCGGTCACCGCCGTACTCCTGCTCGCCATCGCCTGCGTACGCGCACGGGTCTACGACGACCGGGGCTCGGCCATCGCGCTGGGAACCGGTGCGCTGGTCAACGCGGCGGTCGCCGGTTCCGGGCTGCTGTCGCTGAGCGCGGGCCAGGGCGTGGGGCGGCTGCAGTTCCTGCTCGCCTGCGCCGCCGTACTGGTGGTGGCCGTCATCCTCATGATCGTCGCCCCCGGCGGCGACGGGCCCTTCGTCGCGTTCGTCTTCGCGAGCGCCACCGGCCTCGTGGTCACCTTCATCGCGATCACGGCGGAGCTGGAGCCCACCGAGGCCGCCGCCGTCTGCGCCCCCTTCGCCGTGGGCGCCCTGGCCTTCCTGCCCGGCCTCTCCACCCGCTTCGCCCGCCTCCCCATCGGCTTCGAACCGCCCCGCTCCGCGGTCGGCGACTACGGCACCTCCGAGCAGGCGCCCCAGGGCCCGGTCGACGCCGTACGGCTCGCCGCCCAGGCGCGCCGCGGCCACGAGCTGCTCCTCGGCCTGGTCGGCGGCTGCGCACTGGTGGCCGTGGCCGCCGCCGCGGTGCTGGGCTTCTCGGACAACGTCTGGGGCCAGCTGCTCGCCCTTGCCACCGGGGTCGCCATGCTGATGCGCGCCCACCTGTTCCGCTACACCGCACAGGTCGGCTGCACCCTCGCGGCGGGCCTCGGCTCCCTCGTACTCCTGGGCATCGGCCTCTCCCTCAACCCGCCGCTCACCCTGGTGCGCGACGCCCTGCGGGGGGACGGCACCGCACTGGACATCCGTACGGTGTGGCTCGCCGCCGCGGTCGCGGGCGTCGCCGCCCTGATCACCGCCATCGGCCTGATCGTGCCGCGCAAGGGGGTGACCCCGTTCTGGGGCCGCTCCCTGGAGATCGCCGAGACGGTCGTCCTGCTCACCCTGCTGCCGCTCTGCCTGGCGGTCTTCGACGTCTACCGTTCGATCCGCGCCCTCACCAGCTGACCGCCGGAGTGGGCTGTCCGGGTGTGACCCGAATGGCTGGTACTCTGGCCAGTGGCCGTTTGTGTACGCCTCTCCGGGTCTTCCTGGGGACTGCGCTCATCGGACCTTCGCCTCCGAGTCACGGAAGCTCCCCTGAGATCAAGACCAGGGGCACTCGTGGGCGCTTCGAACATCAAGAGGAGTACGCGTGCCGCTCGACGCCGCTACGAAGAAGCAGATCATGTCCGACTTCGCGCAGAAGGAGGGCGACACCGGATCCCCCGAGGTCCAGGTCGCCATGCTTTCCCGCCGGATCTCGGACCTGACGGAGCACCTCAAGACGCACAAGCACGACCACCACTCCCGTCGTGGTCTGCTGATCCTGGTCGGCCAGCGTCGCCGCCTCCTGCAGTACCTGGCCAAGAAGGACATCCAGCGCTTCCGTGCGCTGGTCGACCGCCTCGGCATCCGCCGCGGTGCGGCCGGCGGCGCCAAGTAAGTACGCCGTGGAGAGGGAGCGGTTCCCGCGTCTGAGGGGACCGCTCCCTTTGCCGTACGTGCACGACCGGTGTCAAGCTCAGTAACCTGTACACCGGAACACCCGTAACACCGCAACACCGCACACACGAGGGAGAGGCGCAGCGACGCCGCCGCCGGTCCTCGGTAGTGGCCCCCGGGAACATGCCCGGGAGCTTCGATCGAAGACCGGCCCGCACACACGGTGCGCTTCTCCCGCACCGTCCTCCGCCATACGGGCGGGAGGACGAAAGACGACGAGTATGGAGAAATCACTAGTGGAGAACGAGACCCACTACGCCGAGGCCGTTATCGACAACGGAACCTTCGGCACCCGCACCATCCGCTTCGAGACGGGCCGTCTGGCCAAGCAGGCCGCCGGCTCCGCCGTCGCGTACCTGGACGACGACACCATGGTGCTGTCGGCCACCACCGCTTCCAAGCGGCCCAAGGAGAACCTCGACTTCTTCCCCCTCACGGTGGACGTCGAGGAGCGGCAGTACGCGGCCGGCAAGATCCCCGGCTCCTTCTTCCGCCGTGAGGGCCGGCCCTCCGAGGACGCGATCCTCACCTGCCGCCTGATCGACCGCCCGCTGCGCCCCTCCTTCAAGAAGGGCCTGCGCAACGAGATCCAGATCGTCGAGACGATCATGGCGCTCAACCCCGACCACCTGTACGACGTGGTCGCGATCAACGCCGCCTCCTGCTCCACCATCCTGGCGGGCCTGCCCTTCTCCGGCCCCATCGGCGCCACCCGCGTCGCCCTGATCAAGGGCCAGTGGGTCGCGTTCCCGACGCACACCGAGCTCGAGGACGCCGTCTTCGACATGGTCGTCGCCGGTCGCGTCCTGGAGGACGGCGACGTCGCGATCATGATGGTCGAGGCCGAGGCCACCGAGAAGACCATCCAGCTCGTCAAGGACGGCGCCGAGGCTCCCACCGAGGAGATCGTCGCCGCCGGTCTGGACGCCTCGAAGCCCTTCATCAAGGCGCTCTGCAAGGCCCAGTCCGACCTCGCCTCCAAGGCCGCCAAGCCGGTCGGCGAGTTCCCGGTCTTCCTGGACTACCAGGACGACGTCTTCGAGGCGCTCGCCAAGGCCGTCACCTCCGAGCTGACGCAGGCGCTCACCATCGCCGGCAAGCAGGACCGCGAGGCCGAGCTGGACCGCGTCAAGGAGATCGCCGCAGAGAAGCTCCTCCCGGCCTTCGAGGGCCGCGAGAAGGAGATCTCCGCCGCGTACCGCTCGCTGACCAAGAAGCTGGTCCGCGAGCGCGTCATCAAGGACAAGGTCCGCATCGACGGCCGCGGCGTCACGGACATCCGTACGCTGGCCGCCGAGGTCGAGGCCATCCCGCGCGTGCACGGCTCGGCGCTGTTCGAGCGTGGCGAGACCCAGATCCTGGGCGTCACCACCCTCAACATGCTCCGTATGGAGCAGCAGCTGGACACCCTTTCCCCGGTGACCCGCAAGCGCTACATGCACAACTACAACTTCCCGCCGTACTCCGTCGGCGAGACCGGCCGCGTGGGCTCGCCCAAGCGCCGCGAGATCGGCCACGGAGCGCTCGCCGAGCGCGCCATCGTGCCGGTGCTCCCCTCGCGCGAGGAGTTCCCCTACGCGATCCGCCAGGTCTCCGAGGCGCTGGGCTCCAACGGCTCGACGTCCATGGGCTCGGTCTGCGCCTCCACCATGTCGCTGCTGAACGCCGGTGTGCCCCTCAAGGCCGCCGTCGCCGGTATCGCCATGGGCCTGATCTCGCAGGAGATCGACGGCAAGACCCACTACGTCGCCCTCACCGACATCCTCGGTGCGGAGGACGCCTTCGGCGACATGGACTTCAAGGTCGCCGGTACGAAGCAGTTCGTGACCGCGCTCCAGCTCGACACCAAGCTCGACGGCATCCCCGCCTCGGTCCTGGCCGCCGCGCTGAAGCAGGCCCGTGACGCGCGTCTGCACATCCTGGACGTCATGAACGAGGCCATCGACGTCCCGGACGAGATGTCCCCGAACGCCCCGCGGATCATCACCGTCAAGATCCCCGTGGACAAGATCGGTGAGGTCATCGGCCCCAAGGGCAAGATGATCAACCAGATCCAGGAGGACACCGGCGCCGACATCACGATCGAGGACGACGGCACCATCTACATCGGTGCCCAGCAGGGTTCGCAGGCCGAGGCCGCCCGCGCCACGATCAACGCGATCGCCAACCCGACCATGCCGGAGGTCGGCGAGCGCTACCTGGGTACGGTCGTCAAGACGACCACCTTCGGTGCGTTCGTCTCGCTCATGCCGGGCAAGGACGGCCTGCTGCACATCTCGCAGATCCGCAAGCTCGCCGGTGGCAAGCGCGTGGAGAACGTCGAGGACGTGCTCGGCGTCGGCGCCAAGGTCCAGGTCGAGATCGCCGAGATCGACTCCCGCGGCAAGCTCTCCCTCATCCCCGTCATCGAGGGTGAAGAAGACGAGCCGAAGGACGACACCGACAAGTGACGTCCCGTAGTTCCGCGACGACGGCCCGCACCTCCTCGGAGGCGCGGGCCGTCGCCCGTACCCAAACGCTTCTCAAGGGCAGCAACGGCATCGGAACGGTCCGCCGGACCGTCCTCCCCGGCGGTCTGCGGATCGTCACCGAGACCCTGCCCTCCGTCCGGTCCGCCACCTTCGGCATCTGGGCCAACGTCGGATCACGCGACGAGACGCCCACCCTGAACGGCGCGACCCACTACCTCGAACACCTCCTCTTCAAGGGCACCGCCAAGCGCACCGCCCTCGACATCTCCTCCGCGATCGACGCGGTCGGCGGCGAGATGAACGCCTTCACGGCGAAGGAGTACACCTGCTACTACGCGCGGGTCCTGGACACCGACCTGCCGCTCGCCATCGATGTGGTCTGCGACATGCTGACCGGCTCGCTGATCGCCCCCGAGGACGTCGACGCCGAGCGCGGCGTCATCCTCGAAGAGATCGCGATGACCGAGGACGACCCGGGCGACTGTGTGCACGACCTGTTCGCGCACACCATGCTCGGCGACACCCCCCTCGGCCGCCCGGTCCTCGGCACCGTCGACACGATCAACGCGCTGGACCGGGGCCAGATCGCCCGCTTCTACAAGAAGCACTACGACCCCACGCACCTGGTCGTCGCCGCCGCGGGCAACGTCGACCACGCCGCGGTCGTACGCCAGGTCCGCCGCGCCTTCGAGAAGGCCGGGGCCCTCTCCCGTACGGACGCCGTCCCGATGGCGCCCCGTGAGGGCTCGCGTACCCTGCGCACCGCGGGCAAGGTGGAGCTGCTGAACCGCAAGACCGAACAGGCCCACGTGGTCCTCGGCATGCCCGGCCTCGCCCGCACCGACGACCGCCGCTGGGCCCTGGGCGTCCTCAACACCGCCCTCGGCGGCGGAATGAGCTCGCGCCTCTTCCAGGAGGTCCGGGAGAAGCGCGGCCTGGCCTACAGCGTGTACTCGTACACCTCGGGCTTCGCCGACTGCGGCCTCTTCGGCGTCTACGCGGGCTGCCGGCCCAGCCAGGTCCACGACGTCCTGAAGATCTGCCGCGACGAGCTGGACCGGGTCGCCACCCACGGCCTGGACGACGACGAGATCACCCGCGCCATCGGCCAGCTCTCCGGCTCCACCGTCCTCGGCCTGGAGGACACCGGCGCGCTGATGAACCGTATCGGCAAGAGCGAGCTGTGCTGGGGCGAGCAGATGTCGGTCGACGACATGCTGGCCCGCATCGCGGAGGTCACCCCCGACGACGTACGGGAGGTGGCGGGCGAGCTCCTCACCCACCGCCCCTCGCTCTCGGTCATCGGCCCGCTCAAGGACAAGCAGGCGGACCGCCTCCACGAAGCGGTCTCCTAATCCCCTAAGGAATCAAGATGAGCAAGCTGCGCGTAGCCGTTCTCGGTGCGAACGGCCGGATCGGCTCCGAGGCCGTACGAGCCGTCGAGGCCGCCGACGACCTGGAGCTGGTGGCGGCCCTGGGCCGGGGCGACAAGCTGGAGGCCCTCGCCGAGGCGGGCGCCCAGGTCGCCGTCGAGCTGACCACCCCCGCATCGGTGATGGGCAACCTCGACTTCTGCGTCCGGCACGGCATCCACGCCGTCGTCGGCACGACGGGCTGGACCGACGAACGGCTCGCGCAGCTCAACGCCTGGCTGGAGAACTCCCCGGCGACCGGCGTCCTCATCGCCCCGAACTTCTCCATCGGCGCGGTCCTGACCATGAAGTTCGCGGAGCAGGCCGCCCGCTACTTCGAGTCCGTCGAGGTCGTCGAGCTCCACCACCCCAACAAGGTCGACGCCCCCTCCGGCACCGCAACCCGCACCGCCCAGCTCATCGCGGCGGCCCGTGCGAAGGCGGGCAGCGCCCCCCAGCCGGACGCCACCACCACCGCCCTGGACGGCGCACGCGGCGCTGACGTCGACGGCGTCCCGGTCCACGCGATCCGCCTCCGCGGGCTGCTGGCCCACCAGGAAGTGCTGCTCGGCGGCGAGGGCGAGACCCTCACCATCCGCCACGACTCCCTCCACCACAGCAGCTTCATGCCGGGCATCCTGCTCGGCGTCCGCCGCGTGGTGACCACTCCCGGCCTCACCTTCGGCCTGGAACACTTCCTCGACCTGAACTGACTGGGCCCCCATGCGCGCGAAGATCACCTACTTCATCACCGCCGCCGTCCTGGTCTTCTACTTCGTCCTGGTCGGCGGCCGCGGCCTGATGCTCATCCGGCACGGCACACTGCTCACGGTCACGTTCGGTGCCGCCGTGCTGATCCTGCCGGTGATCGGCGTCTGGTTCCTCTGGAAGAACACCCAGTTCGCCCGGCGCGCCAACGCTCTGGCCGCCGAGCTGGAGGCGGAGGGCGGCCTGCCGGTCGACGACCTGCTCCGCACCCCGTCCGGCCGTATCGACCGGGACTCCGCCGACGCGGTCTTCACCAGGCGCCGCGAGGAGACCGAGGACGCCCCGGACGACTGGCGCACCTGGTTCAGGCTGGCGGTCGCCTACCAGGACGCGAGGGACACCCCAAGGGCCCGCAAGGCCATGCAGAGGGCAATCGCCCTACACCGTTCCATCCCGCCCGCACATTCCAGCCCGTCCGGCGTTTGAGGACATCTTTCCTGCCTGTACGCAGGTGAGCCCGGGACCGACGAACGGCCCCGGGCTCACCCACGTACACGACGGCACGGCTCACCCGTGCCGATACTCATCCGCCCAGGCCTCAACCGCATCCGTGGCCCGCTCGAACGCCTCAGCACGCCCGAGGAAGTCCGCGTTGTGGTCGGAGGCCAGCGGCGGCAGCGTCTCCCCGTTCTGCCGGGCCACGATGAGCGCCTGGCCCTGCACCGTACGGGGCAGCCCCAGCCACTTGACGGGCTGCTGGACCGTACGGACGGAGGCGGTGGCCCCCCACGGCACCGTGGTGGTCCGGAAGAACCCCACGCGCCGCACACCGTGCCGGCTGACCCACGCGCCGACGCGCAGGAACCGCAGGGCGGCACCGATCAGCGCACCGGCCAGCAGCAGACAGACGGTGGCTCCGGAAGGCGCTCCGGCGACGCCGATGATCATGGCCGCGAGCAGAACGAACGAGGCCAGCAACAACAGACCGGCCGCCGCCGCGACCCGCCACGGGCCGGGGCGGTAGGGCCGCCGCCAGCTGTCGTGGTCGTCGAACGGCAGCGCAACGTCCTCCGCGCTCGCATCGAATGCGCGGTCGGCCGTCAGAAAGGGCAGGGGCACGACTCATCCTCACTCACAAGCACGCTCGATTGCTGTGCCCGGTGAGGCTACCGAGGCCGCCCCCGCCCAGACCACCCCAGGGGGTCCGTACGAGTATTCAGCGCCCCTGGGACGCTTCGGACTGCTTGCCGTGCGAGGCGGACTGCCCGGAGTCGAGCGCCGGAAGACCCAGCAGCAGCGAGCCCACGAGCCCGGCGACCACGGTCAGCCCGATCAGCGAGCGCCCCAGCAGCTCGGGAACGCTGGCACGGACGGCGGGAGGGGGAGTGACATTACTGCGGAACCGGTCGGACTCGGCGACGAACGAGAACGGGACGGATTCACGCCGGCGGAACATGAGGAAACTCTCCTTGATCTGTGTGACGGGTGCTGCTAATGAGTCAGACGTACGAACGGCCGGATCGGTGCCCCGAATCGCCGTAACGTTTGAAGGACTCCACGAACGGCTGCCCGACAGCGCCGCGTACATACGTCGCCCACCCGGCCCGTAAAGTGGTCGCCGCCCGAGCGCCGCCCCTGGAAGGACCCCCGCCGGTGACCGACACCCCCGAACCCGCAAAGCCCCACTTCCGTAGCGATGTCACCGTTGACCTGGTGAAAAGCGCCGCGGGTGACGCGGACGTGCTCTTCGCCGCCCGGGTCTCCACCGCCGGCGAGCAGTCGCTGGAAGAGGTCACCAAGGACCCGGAGCGGTCCAAGGGGCTGATCAACTACCTCATGCGGGACCGGCACGGCAGCCCGTTCGAGCACAACTCGATGACCTTCTTCATCAGCGCCCCGATCTTCGTCTTCCGCGAGTTCATGCGGCACCGCGTCGGCTGGTCGTACAACGAGGAATCGGGCCGCTACAGGGAGCTGGAGCCGGTCTTCTACGTCCCCGGAACCTCCCGCAAGCTGGTCCAGCAGGGCCGCCCCGGCAAGTACGAGTTCGTCGAGGGCACCGAGGAGCAGTACGACCTCACGACCCGCGCCATGGAGGACTCCTACCGGGCCTCCTACGCGGCCTACCAGGAGATGCTCGCGGCAGGCGTGGCCCGCGAGGTCGCCCGCGCGGTCCTCCCGGTCGGCCTGTTCTCGACGATGTACGCCACGTGCAATGCGCGCTCCCTGATGCACTTCCTCGGCCTGCGCACCCAACACGAGCTGGCGAAGGTCCCGTCGTTCCCGCAGCGCGAGATCGAGATGGTCGGCGAGCAGATGGAAGCCCACTGGGCGCAGCTCATGCCACTCACTCATGCCGCCTTCAACAAAAATGGACGAGTAGCCCCGTAAGCGGTGTCCGTATTGCGGCGTTTCGAGAAGTTCATCTAGGCTGATCAAACGGACCCGGCACTGCTTGAACCCCCGAGCAGGCAGTGCCGGGCTCCTCTTCCCCGTCCCCCCGAGGGGGGACCACGCGCTGAGCAGCGAGTAGCGTGTTACCCATGGCTCCGATCTCCACTCCGCAGACCCCCTTCGGGCGGGTACTCACCGCTATGGTCACGCCCTTCACGGCGGACGGTGCTCTCGACCTCGACGGCGCCCAGCGGCTCGCCGCCCATCTGGTGGACGCAGGCAACGACGGACTGATCGTCAACGGCACCACCGGTGAGTCCCCGACCACCAGTGACGCGGAGAAGGACCAGCTCGTACGGGCGGTACTCGAAGCGGTCGGAGACCGGGCGCACGTGGTCGCCGGCATCGGCACCAACGACACCCGCCACAGCGTCGACCTCGCCCGCACCGCCGAGCGCACCGGCGCCCACGGGCTCCTCGCCGTCACGCCGTACTACAACAAGCCGCCGCAGGAAGGCCTCCTGCGGCACTTCACGGCCATCGCCGACTCCACCGGCCTGCCCGTGATGCTGTACGACATCCCCGGCCGCAGCGGGGTCCCGATCGACACGGAGACCCTCGTACGGCTGGCCGACCACCCGCGGATCGTCGCCAACAAGGACGCCAAGGGAGACCTGGGCCGCGCCAGCTGGGCCATCGCCCAGTCCGGCCTCGCCTGGTACTCCGGCGACGACATGCTCAACCTCCCGCTCCTCTCGGTCGGCGCGGTCGGCTTCGTCTCCGTCGTTGGCCACGTGGTCACCCCGGACCTGCGGGCGCTGATCGAGGCCCACCTGAGCGGCGACGTCCAGAAGGCCACCGAGATCCACCAGAAGCTGCTCCCGGTCTTCACGGGCATGTTCCGCACCCAGGGCGTGATCACGACCAAGGCCGCGCTGACGCTCCAGGGCCTCCCGGCCGGACCGCTGCGTCTGCCCCTGGTGGAACTCACCGCCCAGGAGACGGCCCAGCTCAAGATCGACCTGGCCGCCGGCGGGGTACAGCTGTAACCACAGACTTCACAACTGAATGACGGAACGAGCGAGGCACCTCGCGAGAGCACGACCCCAGACAACAGCAAGTGCACGAATGACATGCGCGCCACGTGCCTCAGCGGTACGTGGCGCGTGTGGTTAAGGAGAGTCTTTTGAGCCATCCGCACCCTGAACTCGGCACCCCCCCGAAGCTCCCCAAGGGCGCCCTGCGGGTCACCCCGCTCGGCGGCCTGGGCGAGATCGGCCGCAACATGACGGTCTTCGAGTACGGCGGCCGCCTGCTCATCGTCGACTGCGGCGTCCTCTTCCCCGAGGAGGAGCAGCCGGGCATCGACCTGATCCTGCCGGACTTCACCACGATCCGGGACCGCCTGGACGACATCGAGGGCATCGTCCTCACGCACGGCCACGAGGACCACATCGGTGGTGTCCCGTACCTGCTGCGCCTGAAGGCGGACATTCCGCTGATCGGTTCGAAGCTGACCCTCGCGCTCATCGAGGCGAAGCTCCAGGAGCACCGCATCCGCCCGTACACCCTCGAAGTCACCGAGGGCCAGCGCGAGCGCATCGGCGTCTTCGACTGCGAGTTCATCGCGGTCAACCACTCGATCCCGGACGCCCTCGCGGTCGCCATCCGCACCCCCGCGGGCATGGCCGTGGCCACCGGTGACTTCAAGATGGACCAGCTCCCGCTGGACGGCCGTCTCACCGACCTGCACGCGTTCGCCCGGCTGAGCGAGGAGGGCATCGACCTCCTCCTCTCCGACTCCACGAACGCCGAGGTACCCGGCTTCGTACCGCCTGAGCGGGACATCTCCAACGTCCTGCGCACGGTCTTCGCCAACGCGCAGAAGCGCATCATCGTGGCGAGCTTCGCCAGCCATGTGCACCGCATCCAGCAGATCCTGGACGCCGCCCACGAGTACGGCCGCAGGGTCGCCTTCGTCGGCCGCTCCATGGTCCGCAACATGGGCATCGCCCGCGACCTCGGCTACCTGAAGGTCCCCGCGGGCCTGGTGGTCGACGTCAAGACCCTCGACGACCTCCCCGACGACGAGGTCGTGCTGGTCTGCACCGGCTCGCAGGGCGAGCCGATGGCCGCCCTCTCCCGGATGGCCAACCGTGACCACCAGATCCGGATCGTCCCGGGCGACACGGTGATCCTCGCGTCGTCCCTGATCCCTGGCAACGAGAACGCGGTCTACCGCGTGATCAACGGCCTGACCCGCTGGGGCGCCAACGTCGTCCACAAGGGCAACGCCAAGGTCCACGTCTCGGGCCACGCCTCGGCCGGCGAGCTGCTGTACTTCTACAACATCTGCAAGCCGAAGAACCTGATGCCGGTCCACGGCGAATGGCGCCACCTGCGCGCCAACGCCGAACTGGGAGCCCTCACGGGCGTGCCCAAGGACCACATCGTCATCGCCGAGGACGGCGTGGTCGTCGACCTCATCGACGGCAAGGCCAAGATCGTCGGCAAGGTCCAGGCCGGTTACGTGTACGTCGACGGCCTCTCCGTCGGCGACGTCACCGAGACCTCCCTCAAGGACCGCCGCATCCTCGGTGACGAGGGCATCATCTCGGTCTTCATCGTGGTCGACAGCTCCTCCGGCAAGATCGTGGGCGGCCCCCACATCCAGGCCCGGGGCTCCGGCATCGACGACAGCGCCTTCGTCGGCGTCACGCCGAAGATCCAGGAAGCCCTGGACAAGTCGGCGCAGGACGGCGTGATGGAGCCCCACCAGCTCCAGCAGATGGTCCGCCGAGTGGTCGGCAAGTGGGTCTCCGACACCTACCGCCGGCGCCCGATGATCCTCCCGGTCGTCGTCGAGGTCTGACCCGCCTGACCTGCCCGTACTGGAGCGGGGCCCCTCGATTTGCATCGGGGCGCCCCGCTCCAGTACGTTTACGGCTCCGCTCGACCGGGAAGCACCGCGCGCACTTGTGCGCCGGGGACACCCCGACGGGGCGGGAATTCCGACTCAGAATCTCTGATAAAGTCGGATCCGCCGAAAGGCAAGGCCACTCAACAGGCCACCGGAAATCGAATTCGGACCGGAAACGGAACGAAAAAGAGTCTGGTAAAGTTGGAACCGCCGGAAAGGGAAAACGCGAAAGCGAGGAACCTGGAAAGCGAAAACTGCTTGACCCGCTTCGACCGGGAATCGGACACGAAAGAGTCTGATAGAGTCGGAAACGCAAGAACGAAGGGAAGCGCCCGGAGGGCCCCGGTGAAACGGGACCGAAGGAAGCGTCCGTTCCTTGAGAACTCAACAGCGTGCCAAAAGTCAACGCCAGATATGTTGATACACCGGCCTGCTTCGGCAGGTTGGTGGTTCCTTTGAAAAGTCCTGCACGGATCACTTCGGTGACACCGGGCAGGCAATTACACAGCGAGGACGCTGAGAGCAACGGGTCTTATTCCGACCGGTTGTTCCGCTCTCGTGATGTGTGCACCCGATTACGGGTAAACATTCACGGAGAGTTTGATCCTGGCTCAGGACGAACGCTGGCGGCGTGCTTAACACATGCAAGTCGAACGATGAAGCCCTTCGGGGTGGATTAGTGGCGAACGGGTGAGTAACACGTGGGCAATCTGCCCTTCACTCTGGGACAAGCCCTGGAAACGGGGTCTAATACCGGATAACACTCTGTCCTGCATGGGACGGGGTTAAAAGCTCCGGCGGTGAAGGATGAGCCCGCGGCCTATCAGCTTGTTGGTGGGGTAATGGCCTACCAAGGCGACGACGGGTAGCCGGCCTGAGAGGGCGACCGGCCACACTGGGACTGAGACACGGCCCAGACTCCTACGGGAGGCAGCAGTGGGGAATATTGCACAATGGGCGAAAGCCTGATGCAGCGACGCCGCGTGAGGGATGACGGCCTTCGGGTTGTAAACCTCTTTCAGCAGGGAAGAAGCGAAAGTGACGGTACCTGCAGAAGAAGCGCCGGCTAACTACGTGCCAGCAGCCGCGGTAATACGTAGGGCGCAAGCGTTGTCCGGAATTATTGGGCGTAAAGAGCTCGTAGGCGGCTTGTCACGTCGGATGTGAAAGCCCGGGGCTTAACCCCGGGTCTGCATTCGATACGGGCTAGCTAGAGTGTGGTAGGGGAGATCGGAATTCCTGGTGTAGCGGTGAAATGCGCAGATATCAGGAGGAACACCGGTGGCGAAGGCGGATCTCTGGGCCATTACTGACGCTGAGGAGCGAAAGCGTGGGGAGCGAACAGGATTAGATACCCTGGTAGTCCACGCCGTAAACGTTGGGAACTAGGTGTTGGCGACATTCCACGTCGTCGGTGCCGCAGCTAACGCATTAAGTTCCCCGCCTGGGGAGTACGGCCGCAAGGCTAAAACTCAAAGGAATTGACGGGGGCCCGCACAAGCAGCGGAGCATGTGGCTTAATTCGACGCAACGCGAAGAACCTTACCAAGGCTTGACATATACCGGAAAGCATCAGAGATGGTGCCCCCCTTGTGGTCGGTATACAGGTGGTGCATGGCTGTCGTCAGCTCGTGTCGTGAGATGTTGGGTTAAGTCCCGCAACGAGCGCAACCCTTGTTCTGTGTTGCCAGCATGCCCTTCGGGGTGATGGGGACTCACAGGAGACTGCCGGGGTCAACTCGGAGGAAGGTGGGGACGACGTCAAGTCATCATGCCCCTTATGTCTTGGGCTGCACACGTGCTACAATGGCCGGTACAATGAGCTGCGATGCCGCGAGGCGGAGCGAATCTCAAAAAGCCGGTCTCAGTTCGGATTGGGGTCTGCAACTCGACCCCATGAAGTCGGAGTTGCTAGTAATCGCAGATCAGCATTGCTGCGGTGAATACGTTCCCGGGCCTTGTACACACCGCCCGTCACGTCACGAAAGTCGGTAACACCCGAAGCCGGTGGCCCAACCCCTTGTGGGAGGGAGCTGTCGAAGGTGGGACTGGCGATTGGGACGAAGTCGTAACAAGGTAGCCGTACCGGAAGGTGCGGCTGGATCACCTCCTTTCTAAGGAGCATCTAGATTCCGCAAGGAATCGAGAGCCACTACGTCGACAAATGTTCGACGGTGGTCAGCTCATGGGTGGAACGTTGACTATTCGGCGCGACAGGTTGATCACTGCTAGTACTGCTCCTCGGAGCGTGGAATGTGGTGGTGGATCGGTCGGGCCGGGCACGTTGTTGGGTATCTGAGGGTACGGGCTCGTTTGAGTCTGTCCTTCGGTTGCCGGCCCCAGTGAACTCGTCCTAGGACGGGGTGATGGGTGGCTGGTCGTTGTTTGAGAACTGCACAGTGGACGCGAGCATCTGTGGCCAAGTTTTTAAGGGCGCACGGTGGATGCCTTGGCACCAGGAACCGATGAAGGACGTGGGAGGCCACGATAGTCCCCGGGGAGCTGTCAACCAAGCTTTGATCCGGGGGTTTCCGAATGGGGAAACCCGGCAGTCGTCATGGGCTGTCACCCGCTGCTGAACACATAGGCAGTGTGGAGGGAACGAGGGGAAGTGAAACATCTCAGTACCCTCAGGAAGAGAAAACAACCGTGATTCCGGGAGTAGTGGCGAGCGAAACTGGATGAGGCCAAACCGTATGTGTGTGATACCCGGCAGGGGTTGCGCATGCGGGGTTGTGGGATCTCTTTTTCATAGTCTGCCGACTGTGAGACGAGTCAGAAACCGTTGATGTAGGCGAAGGACATGCGAAAGGTCCGGCGTAGAGGGTAAGACCCCCGTAGCTGAAACATCAACGGCTCGTTTAAGAGACACCCAAGTAGCACGGGGCCCGAGAAATCCCGTGTGAATCTGGCGGGACCACCCGCTAAGCCTAAATATTCCCTGGTGACCGATAGCGGATAGTACCGTGAGGGAATGGTGAAAAGTACCGCGGGAGCGGAGTGAAATAGTACCTGAAACCGTGTGCCTACAAGCCGTGGGAGCGTCGCTGTATGTGCTTGCACATGCAGTCGTGACTGCGTGCCTTTTGAAGAATGAGCCTGCGAGTTAGCGGTGTGTAGCGAGGTTAACCCGTGTGGGGAAGCCGTAGCGAAAGCGAGTCCGAATAGGGCGATTGAGTTGCACGCTCTAGACCCGAAGCGGAGTGATCTAGCCATGGGCAGGTTGAAGCGGAGGTAAGACTTCGTGGAGGACCGAACCCACCAGGGTTGAAAACCTGGGGGATGACCTGTGGTTAGGGGTGAAAGGCCAATCAAACTCCGTGATAGCTGGTTCTCCCCGAAATGCATTTAGGTGCAGCGTCGTGTGTTTCTTGCCGGAGGTAGAGCACTGGATAGGCGATGGGCCCTACCGGGTTACTGACCTTAGCCAAACTCCGAATGCCGGTAAGTGAGAGCACGGCAGTGAGACTGTGGGGGATAAGCTCCATGGTCGAGAGGGAAACAGCCCAGAGCATCGACTAAGGCCCCTAAGCGTACGCTAAGTGGGAAAGGATGTGGAGTCGCAGAGACAACCAGGAGGTTGGCTTAGAAGCAGCCACCCTTGAAAGAGTGCGTAATAGCTCACTGGTCAAGTGATTCCGCGCCGACAATGTAGCGGGGCTCAAGCGTACCGCCGAAGTCGTGTCATTCATACACATAGGGCCAACGCCCGTATGGATGGGTAGGGGAGCGTCGTGTGCCGGGTGAAGCAGCCGCGGAAGCGAGTTGTGGACGGTTCACGAGTGAGAATGCAGGCATGAGTAGCGATACACACGTGAGAAACGTGTGCGCCGATTGACTAAGGGTTCCTGGGTCAAGCTGATCTGCCCAGGGTAAGTCGGGACCTAAGGCGAGGCCGACAGGCGTAGTCGATGGACAACCGGTTGATATTCCGGTACCCGCTTTGAAACGCCCAGTACTGAATCAGGCGATGCTAAGTCCGTGAAGCCGGCCCGATCTCTTCGGAGTTGAGGGTAGTGGTGGAGCCGATGAACCAGACTTGTAGTAGGTAAGCGATGGGGTGACGCAGGAAGGTAGTCCAGCCCGGGCGGTGGTTGTCCCGGGGTAAGGGTGTAGCCCGTGTGGTAGGTAAATCCGTCACACGTTAAGGGTGAGACCTGATGCCGAGCCGATTGTGGTGAAGTGGATGATCCTATGCTGTCGAGAAAAGCCTCTAGCGAGTTTCATGGCGGCCCGTACCCTAAACCGACTCAGGTGGTCAGGTAGAGAATACCGAGGCGTTCGGGTGAACTATGGTTAAGGAACTCGGCAAAATGCCCCCGTAACTTCGGGAGAAGGGGGGCCATCACTGGTGATTGGATTTACTCCATGAGCTGGGGGTGGCCGCAGAGACCAGCGAGAAGCGACTGTTTACTAAAAACACAGGTCCGTGCGAAGCCGTAAGGCGATGTATACGGACTGACGCCTGCCCGGTGCTGGAACGTTAAGGGGACCGGTTAGTGCACTTTCGGGTGTGCGAAGCTGAGAACTTAAGCGCCAGTAAACGGCGGTGGTAACTATAACCATCCTAAGGTAGCGAAATTCCTTGTCGGGTAAGTTCCGACCTGCACGAATGGCGTAACGACTTCTCGACTGTCTCAACCATAGGCCCGGTGAAATTGCACTACGAGTAAAGATGCTCGTTTCGCGCAGCAGGACGGAAAGACCCCGGGACCTTTACTATAGTTTGATATTGGTGTTCGGTTCGGCTTGTGTAGGATAGGTGGGAGACTTTGAAGCGGCCACGCCAGTGGTTGTGGAGTCGTCGTTGAAATACCACTCTGGTCGTGCTGGATGTCTAACCTGGGTCCGTGATCCGGATCAGGGACAGTGTCTGATGGGTAGTTTAACTGGGGCGGTTGCCTCCTAAAGAGTAACGGAGGCGCCCAAAGGTTCCCTCAGCCTGGTTGGCAATCAGGTGTTGAGTGTAAGTGCACAAGGGAGCTTGACTGTGAGACCGACGGGTCGAGCAGGGACGAAAGTCGGGACTAGTGATCCGGCAGTGGCTTGTGGAAGCGCTGTCGCTCAACGGATAAAAGGTACCCCGGGGATAACAGGCTGATCTTCCCCAAGAGTCCATATCGACGGGATGGTTTGGCACCTCGATGTCGGCTCGTCGCATCCTGGGGCTGGAGTCGGTCCCAAGGGTTGGGCTGTTCGCCCATTAAAGCGGTACGCGAGCTGGGTTTAGAACGTCGTGAGACAGTTCGGTCCCTATCCGCTGCGCGCGCAGGAATATTGAGAAGGGCTGTCCCTAGTACGAGAGGACCGGGACGGACGAACCTCTGGTGTGCCAGTTGTCCTGCCAAGGGCATGGCTGGTTGGCTACGTTCGGAAAGGATAACCGCTGAAAGCATCTAAGCGGGAAGCCTGCTTCGAGATGAGTATTCCCACCCCCTTTGAGGGGTTAAGGCTCCCAGTAGACGACTGGGTTGATAGGCCAGATGTGGAAGCCCGGTAACGGGTGGAGCTGACTGGTACTAATAGGCCGAGGGCTTGTCCTCAGTTGCTCGCGTCCACTGTGTTGGTTCTGAAATAACGAACTGCCGTGTTGTTGTCCGGTGTTGGTTAATTTCATAGTGTTTCGGTGGTCATTGCGTTAGGGAAACGCCCGGTTACATTCCGAACCCGGAAGCTAAGCCTTTCAGCGCCGATGGTACTGCAGGGGGGACCCTGTGGGAGAGTAGGACGCCGCCGAACAATTTTTCCGGGAAAGCCCCGTGCCATTGGCACGGGGCTTTTCTGCGTTCCGGCCCGACACTCTCTCCTAGCAGGGCCGAGTATCGTCGGCCTGTGGCCCAGGTGGCCACGGAGTTCATGCCGGCCGCGGTTATGAGCATCCCCGGATCCGGTGTATGGTTTACCTCGTTGCCACAGCGCAGCGAGGCCCCAATAGCTCAGTCGGTAGAGCGTCTCCATGGTAAGGAGAAGGTCTGCGGTTCGATTCCGCATTGGGGCTCAGAGAGAAAACGAAAGGCCCCCACCATATGGCGGGGGCCTTTCGTTTTGGTGCATAACTGCACTGCCGGTCTCAGATGCGGGGCGGCTCCGGGACGCGCATCGCCAGGATGGCCATGTCGTCCGAGGCCGGCTCCGCAGCGAAGCGCTCCACGGCCCGCAGGATGCGTGCCGCGACCGCTCCGGCTGTCAGGCCCGTACAGGTCGACAGGACGTCCGCGAGGCCGTCGTCGCCGAGCATGCGGGTGCCCTCGCGGCGTTCGGTGACGCCGTCCGTGACGCAGAGGAGGACATCGCCGGGGTTGAGGGTGACCTCCTGCTCGTACAGCTCCAGGTCCTCCAGGACGCCGAGCAGGGGCTGCGGTTCGGCCGCTGCCTCCACGGAGCCGTCCTGGCGCAGGCGCAGCGGCAGAGGGTGGCCGGCGCAGACGACCTTCAGGAGTGCGCTGCCGTCCTCCTGGGGCCACAGCTCGCCGTACAGGAGGGTGAGGAAGCGGCTGCGGGCCCCCTCGTCGAGGATGGCCGCGTTGAGGCGCTCCAGGACCGCCGGGCCGGTGAAGCCCTCCTTGGCGAGCAGGCGCAGGGCGTGGCGGGCCAGGCCGGTGACGGCGGCCGCCTCCGGTCCCGTGCCGCAGACGTCGCCGATGGCGAAGCCGTAAGCACCGTCGTGGATCGGGAAGACGTCGTAGAAGTCGCCGCCGACCTCGTTGCCCTCGCCCGCGGCGCGGTAGATGACCTCGATCTCGACGTTCGGGACGTCGGGGAGGCCCGGGGGCAGCAGGCTGCGCTGGAGGGACTGGCTGATCGCCATGCGCTCCGAGTACAGGCGGGCGTTGTCCAGGGCCAGCGCGGCCCGGCGGGAGAGGTCCTCGGCCAGTTCCAGGATCTCCTGGCGGAAGTGGTCGTCCGAGGGCTTCCCGAGCGTCAGCATGCCGATCACCCGGTTGCGGGCGACCAGCGGCAGGACCACGGTCTCGCCGCCGACGGCCTGGGCCGTGGCGAGGATGGTGCGGGTGGCCGTGCTCATGCTGAGCGGGGCGTCGTGGTCGAGGCTGCGGGTCGACGTGGACAGCGCCGCGCGGTGACCGGCCTCCGAAGGGGCGGCCCAGATACGGGCGCCGGGGGTCGGGACCGGGTCCGGCGGGGCGATCTTCGAGAGCAGGGCCTTGAGACCGTCGATGAGGTCCTCGTCCTCGTGGAGGACGTACGAGAGGTACGGGTCCGAGGACTGGTCCGCGATCGTGTAGACCGCGCACCAGGTGGCCAGGGTCGGGACCGTCATCTGGGCCATCAGCGCCAGCGTCTGGTCGCGGTCGAGCGTGCCGGCCAGCAGGTCGGAGGCCTCGACGAGGAAGGAGAGGGAGCCGCGGCGCAGCCGTTCCAGCTCGCCGAGGCGCGCGGACTCGACGGCCAGGGCGATGCGGTCGGCGGCGAACTGGAGGCGCAGGGCCTCCTCGTTGGAGTAGCGGCCCGCGGCTTCGGCGGCGACGCCCAGGGAGCCGGTGAGGCGTCCTTCCACCTTCAGCGGGACCGTGACGACCGAGCGCATTCCGGTGTCGGTGAGGAGCGGGACGGCGCCGGGTACGGCGGTCAGGTCCTCGTGGACTGCGGGCATGCGGGCGGAGCCGTAGCGGCCCGTTCCGGCTTCCACGGGGACACGGGCGAAGCGCTGACGGGCCGAGGGGAGGCCCGTCGTGGCCCTGACCTCCAGCTCCGTCTCGTCGTCGGTGGCGAGAAGGAGGAACGCCGCGTCCGCGTCGAGCATGTCTCGTGCCCGTTCGACGGTCCGCTGGAGCAGGCCGTCCAGGTCGTCGGGGGCGGGGGAGCCGATGAAGACCTCGAACGGGTCCGTGCTGCGGTTCTCGGACGAGGAGTCGGAGACCGGGGTGCGCACCGGGGACTGCAGGACGGCGCGTTCGTAGTCGCGTACGAGGAGGCAGACGGTGGACGGTTCGCCGTCGGTGTCGCGGACCCGCAGGTGCGAGGCGTAGACGGGGATGACCCGGCCGTCGGCGCAGCGGATTCCGTAGCTGCCCTCCCAGCGGGAGAGCTGGAGCGCGTCCGCGATGCCGGTGTTGGTGCCGGGGGTGTGCGGCCAGGCCACGAAGTCGGTGAGCTGCTTGCCGGACACCTGGTCCGCCGCGTGCCCGAAGAGGAAGGCCGCGTCGTCGTTCCACGCCGCGATGGAGCCGGAGTGGTCGATCTGGACGACGGCCACCCGTACGCGCTGGTCCGCCACGGGCAGCAGCGCGATGGGCAGGAGCGGTCCTGCGGAGCGGATGCCGACCGGGCGCTCGGGGAGGTCCAGCTGAAACCAGACATGTTTGCGGGTGGGGGTGTACTCGACACCCCACCGGGAGGCCAGGGCGGCGCAGAGCAGCAGGCCACGGCCGTTCTCGCGGTCCGGGGAGCCGAAGTCGAGCCCGTTGCTCTGGAGCGGGACCTCACGCTCCGGATAGTGGTCGGCGACCTCGACGCGTACGCCGTCCTCGGTGCGCAGGCAGAGCACGTCGGCCGCCGTCCCCGCGTGGACCACCGCGTTGGTGACGAGTTCGCTGGTGAGGACTACGGCGTCGTCGACGACATCGTTGTATCCCCACCCCTGGAGGGTGTCCCGGACAAATGCGCGGGCGGTCGCGACCGAGCGCCCGACCGGTTCGAAGGTGGCGGCCGCGCGCGCGGTGATCACAGCACTCCCCATATGGTGTCTCGTCGCTTCCCCGAGTCCTGTGCCCGTTTCTCGCCGCTTCGATTCGCTTGCCAGGCTAGACGTTCGTCAAGGGTGCCGGGTACACGAGGGCCGAGATCGGGACAGGACGCCGCAGGAGTTGTGCGCGGGCGCACGAGTATGTCTCCCGGTGGGAGGGATGGGGTGCAACCGGGGGAGGTTGCCCGCCGACCTGTTCCGGCCTGGTACGTTGCAACGATTTGACGTCCGCCCGGTGCCCCATTGACGGTGTGCTGTGGCGGTGAGCCAAAGTGGAACTGGGCAAGCTTCCGGATAGACCCGAGCGAAACGGTCAACCCCTGCGGGAGGGACACGGTGGAGTCTGGCGTGGCGGCGCGGGGTTCAGAAACGCGTACAAAAGGCGGACAGTCCGTGAAAAAGCAGCGCAATGGCACCGTCGAAGTTGACGCGGCAGCTCTGAACAGACTGCTGGCGGGACTCGTGGCGATGCGCGACGGCAATTTCCGCAGGCGGCTCACCGTCTCCGGCGACGGCGTGATGACGGAGATCGCGGCGGTCTTCAACGAGGTCGCCGACCGGAACCTCCATCTCACCGGTGAGCTGGCGCGCGTACGGCGTGTGGTCGGGCGTGAGGGCAAGCTCACGGAGCGGCTGGAGACGGGCGCCTGCGAGGGCTCCTGGGCCGCCGCGATCGATGCCTCCAACGAGCTCGTGGACGATCTCGCGAGACCGGTCTCCGAGGTGGGCCGGGTGCTGTCGGCGGTCGCCGACGGTGACCTGGAGCAGCGGATGGAGCTGCGGTCGCACACGACGGACGAGACGGTACGCCCGCTGCGCGGCGAGTTCCTGAAGGTCGCTCGTACGGTCAACAACCTCGTCGACCAGCTGTCGGTCTTCACCGAACAGGTGACACGCGTCGCCGTCGAGGTGGGTACCGAGGGCAAGCTGGGCGGGCAGGCGCAGGTGCGCGGGATGTCCGGGTCCTGGAAGGACCTCACGGACTCCGTCAACACCATGGCGTACCGGCTGACCGCCCAGGTGCGGGACATCGCGCTGGTGACGACGGCGGTCGCCAAGGGTGATCTGTCGCGGAAGGTCACGGTCCATGTGGCCGGCGAGATGCTCCAGCTGAAGAACACCGTCAACACGATGGTCGACCAGCTGTCCTCGTTCTCCTCGGAAGTGACGCGCGTCGCCCGTGAGGTGGGTACGGAGGGTGAGCTCGGCGGTCAGGCGACCGTGCCCGGTGTGGCCGGGGTGTGGAAGGACCTCACGGACTCCGTCAACACGATGGCGGGCAACCTCACCTCCCAGGTGCGCGGCATCGCGGAGGTGACGACGGCGGTCGCCAACGGTGACCTGTCGCAGAAGGTCACGGTGAGCGCGCGTGGCGAGGTCGCCCAGCTCGCCGAGACGATCAACCAGATGACCGAGACGCTGCGCACCTTCGCCGACGAAGTGACACGTGTGGCGAGCGAGGTCGGTGGAGAGGGGCTCCTCGGCGGCCAGGCGCAGGTGCCGGGGGCGGCGGGGACCTGGAAGGACCTCACCGACTCGGTGAACACGGTCTTCCGGAACCTGACGACGCAGGTACGTGACATCGCCCAGGTGACGACGGCGGTGGCCAGCGGCGACATGTCGCAGAAGGTCACGGTCGACGTGGCCGGGGAGATGCTGGAGCTGAAGAACACCGTCAACACGATGGTGGACCAGCTCCAGTCCTTCGGTTCCGAGGTGACCCGGGTCGCCCGTGAGGTCGGCGTCGAGGGCCGGCTCGGCGGACAGGCCGAGGTGCCGGGCGCTGCCGGGACCTGGAAGGATCTCACCGACTCGGTGAACACCGCCTTCCGCAACCTGACCGGTCAGGTCCGGGACATCGCGCAGGTGACCACGGCGGTTGCCAACGGCGATCTGTCGCAGAAGGTCACCGTGGATGTGGCCGGGGAGATGCTGGAGCTGAAGAACACCGTCAACACGATGGTGGCGCAGCTGTCCAACTTCGCCGACCAGGTGACGCGGATGGCCCGTGACGTGGGCACCGAGGGCCGCCTCGGCGGTCAGGCGCGGGTGGACGGCGTCTCGGGTACGTGGAAGGAGCTCACGGACTCCGTCAACTTCATGGCCGGCAACCTCACCTCCCAGGTGCGGCAGATCGCCCAGGTGACGACGGCGGTGGCGCGGGGCGACCTGTCGCAGAAGATCGACGTGGATGCCCGGGGCGAGATCCTGGAGCTCAAGAACACCATCAACACGATGGTCGACCAGCTCTCCGCCTTCGCCGACCAGGTGACCAGGGTGGCCCGCGAGGTGGGTACGGACGGGCGGCTCGGCGGTCAGGCACAGGTGCCCGGTGTGGCCGGAGTGTGGCGCGATCTCACCGACTCGGTGAACGGCATGGCGGGGAACCTCACCGCCCAGGTCCGTAACATCGCGCAGGTCGCCACGGCGGTCGCGCGCGGTGACCTGTCGCAGAAGATCGACGTGGACGCCCGGGGCGAGATCCTGGAGCTGAAGAACACCCTCAACACGATGGTGGACCAGCTCTCCAACTTCGCGGAGCAGGTGACGCGGGTCGCCCGCGAGGTGGGTACGGAAGGCATCCTCGGCGGACAGGCCGAGGTGCAGGGCGTGTCCGGTACGTGGAAGGACCTCACCCAGTCCGTCAACGGCATGGCGAACAACCTGACCCTCCAGGTCCGCAACATCGCCGAGGTCACCACCGCGGTCGCCAAGGGCGATCTCTCCAAGAAGATCACCGTCGACGCCAAGGGCGAGATCCTCGAACTGGTCACGACCGTCAACACGATGGTCGACCAGCTGCTGAACTTCGCGGACGAGGTCACGCGTGTGGCGCGCGAGGTGGGCACCGAGGGCATCCTCGGCGGTCAGGCGCGGGTGCGCGGGGCGACCGGCATCTGGAAGGACCTCAGCGACAACGTCAACCTGATGGCCAACAACCTGACCAGCCAGGTACGCAACATCTCCCGCGTCTCCTCCGCGGTCGCCAACGGCGACCTGACGAAGAAGGTCACCGTGGAGGCGCGCGGCGAGGTCGCGGAGCTGGCCGACACCGTCAACACGATGGTGACGACGCTGTCGTCGTTCGCGGACGAGGTCACGCGTGTGGCCCGTGAGGTGGGCACGGAAGGTGAGCTGGGCGGCCAGGCCAGGGTGCCGGGAGTCGCCGGTACGTGGAAGGACCTCACCGAGTCCGTGAACTCGATGGCCTCCAACCTGACCGGCCAGGTGCGCCAGATCGCCACGGTCACCACCGCCATCGCCAAGGGCGATCTCACCAAGAAGATCGACATCGACGCGCGCGGTGAGATCCAGGAGCTGAAGAACACCATCAACACGATGGTCGACCAGCTCTCCTCGTTCGCGGAGCAGGTGACCCGGGTCGCCCGCGAGGTGGGCACCGAGGGGCAGCTGGGCGGTCAGGCGCGGGTGCGGGACGTCGACGGCACCTGGCGCGACCTCACCGAGTCGGTGAACGAGATGGCCGGGAACCTCACCCGTCAGGTACGTGCCATCGCGGCCGTCGCCACGGCGGTGACCCGCGGCGATCTGAACCTCAAGATCGATGTCGACGCGGCCGGCGAGATCCAGGTCCTCCAGGACAACATCAACACGATGATCGCGAACCTGCGCGACACCACGCTCGCCAACAAGGAGCAGGACTGGCTCAAGGGCAACCTGGCCCGGATCTCCGGTCTGATGCAGGGCCGCCGCGATCTGGAGGACGTCGCATCGCTGATCATGAGCGAGCTGACGCCGGTGGTCTCGGCCCAGCACGGCGCCTTCTTCCTGGCGATGTCCCCGGGCGACTCCGACGAGGTGGGGCCGGACAACGGCGACGACAGCGCGTACGAGCTGCGGATGCGGGGGAGTTACGGCTACTCCGCCGGTTCGATGCCGACCTCGTTCCGGCCCGGTGAGACGCTCATCGGGACGGCGGCCGAGGAGAAGCGGACGATCCAGGTCGACAACGTGCCGCCGGGGTATCTGAAGATCTCCTCCGGTCTCGGGGAGGCGCCGCCCGCGCATGTGATCGTGCTGCCGGTGCTCTTCGAGGGCAAGGTCCTCGGCGTGATCGAACTGGCCTCCTTCCAGCCGTTCACGCACATCCAGCGGGACTTCCTCAACCAGCTCGCCGAGATGATCGCGACGAGCGTCAACACGATCAGCGTCAACACCAAGACGGAGAAGCTCCTGGAGCAGTCGCAGGAGCTGACGGAGCAACTGCGCGACCGCTCGCAGGAGCTGGAGAACCGGCAGAAGGCCCTCCAGGCGTCCAACGCCGAACTGGAGGAGAAGGCCGAGCTGCTGGCCCAGCAGAACCGCGACATCGAGGTGAAGAACACCGAGATCGAGGAGGCGCGGCAGGTTCTGGAGGAGCGCGCCGAGCAACTCGCGGTCTCGATGCGCTACAAGTCCGAGTTCCTGGCGAACATGTCGCACGAGCTGCGCACGCCGCTCAACTCGCTGCTGATCCTGGCCAAGTTGCTGGCGGACAACGCCGAGGGCAACCTGTCGCCGAAGCAGGTCGAGTTCGCCGAGACGATCCACGGGGCCGGTTCCGACCTGCTCCAGCTGATCAACGACATCCTCGACCTGTCGAAGGTCGAGGCGGGCAAGATGGACGTCAGCCCGACCAGGATCGCGCTGGTCCAGCTGGTCGACTACGTGGAGGCGACCTTCCGCCCGCTCACCGCGGAGAAGGGCCTCGACTTCTCCGTACGGGTCTCGCCGGAGCTTCCCGCGACGCTGCACACCGATGAGCAGCGCCTCCTCCAGGTGCTGCGCAACCTGCTGTCCAACGCGGTGAAGTTCACCGACAGCGGGGCGGTGGAGCTGGTGATCCGGCCGGCCGGCGCCGATGTGCCGAACGCCATCCGGGAGCATCTGCTGGAGGCGGGTTCGCTGCGGGACGCGGACGCCGATCTGATCGCCTTCTCGGTGACCGACACCGGGATCGGGATCGCGTCCAGCAAGATGCTGGTGATCTTCGAGGCGTTCAAGCAGGCGGACGGTACGACGAGCCGCAAGTACGGCGGAACGGGCCTCGGGCTCTCCATCAGCCGGGAGATCGCGCGGCTGCTCGGCGGCGAGATCCACGCGGCGAGCGAGCCGGGCCGGGGCTCGACCTTCACGCTGTACCTGCCGCTGCACCGGGCCGAACTGCCTCCGCAGGGCTACCCCCAGGTGGGTTCCGGTTCGGCCGAGGGGATGGGCGGCGGGTCCGAGAACGGGCAGGTGTCGCAGGGCGGCGATTCCGCCCCGCTCGGGGACCCGGCCAACTCCGCGGGGATGTTCCGGCGGCGCCGCAAGGCGCTGGGGGACGCGGCCCGACGGCCCGCACTGCCCGCCGGGCGGCCCGCGGGCGAGAGCGTCCCGCAGGAGGAGTGGGTGCAGGGGGGTGCGGCCTCTGGGGAGGAGGCGGCGGAGCCCCGGCGGACGTTCCGGTTCCGCGGTGAGAAGGTGCTCATCGTCGACGACGACATCCGTAATGTCTTCGCGCTCACCAGCGTGCTGGAGCAGCACGGTCTCGCCGTGCTGTACGCGGAGAACGGCCGTGAGGGGATCGAAGTCCTGGAGCAGCACGACGATGTGACGGTCGTACTGATGGACATCATGATGCCCGAGATGGACGGTTACGCGACCACGACCGCGATCCGGCGGATGCCCCAGTTCGCCGGGCTGCCGATCGTCGCGCTCACCGCGAAGGCGATGAAGGGCGATCGGGAGAAGGCGATCGACTGTGGTGCTTCCGACTATGTGACGAAGCCGGTCGATCCTGATCATCTGCTTGCGGTGATGGAGCAGTGGATGCACAGAGAGTGATCGGATATTGAACGAATCAGGGTGAGTTGCTGACCGGCTGTGCGCGAACGGGTGTGAACGTGCTGTATTCGGGGAACCTTCTGGTCTCCCACCGCGTTTGCGGTACGTGCACAGTGACAACGCGGTGACAGGGTGTGGTGACGGGCGGGGTGCGGCTACCATGACCGGCACAAGGACGGACGGCGTAAGGGAGTCGTCCCCTGGGGCGGCACCCGGTGCATTTCCGGGGCGAGGAGGACGGGCCATGGTGCAGAAGGCCAAGATCCTCCTGGTCGATGACCGGCCGGAGAATCTGCTGGCGCTGGAGGCCATCCTCTCTGCGCTCGATCAGACACTGGTCCGGGCATCGTCAGGGGAGGAGGCGCTCAAAGCGCTGCTCACGGACGACTTCGCGGTCATTCTGCTGGACGTCCAGATGCCGGGCATGGACGGTTTCGAGACCGCCGCCCACATCAAGCGGCGTGAGCGGACCCGGGACATCCCGATCATCTTCCTCACCGCGATCAACCACGGCCCGCACCACACCTTCCGGGGTTACGCGGCCGGCGCGGTGGACTACATCTCCAAGCCGTTCGACCCGTGGGTGCTGCGCGCCAAGGTCTCGGTCTTCGTCGAGCTGTACATGAAGAACTGCAAGCTCCGCGAGCAGGCCGCGCTCCTGCGGCTCCAGTTGGAGGGCGACGGCAACACGGGCGGCGACCACGAGAAGGAGCCGGCCGGTCTGCTGGCCGAACTCTCCGCGCGGCTCGCGGCGGTCGAGGAGCAGGCGGAAGCCCTCTCCAAGCAGCTCGACGACGAGTCCGCCGATGCCGCTGCCGTCGCCACGGCGGCCCATCTCGAACGCAAGCTCACCGGCCTGCGCCGCGCGCTCGACGCGCTGGAGCCGGGCACGGGTGGCGGCCCCGGGATCCTGCCCGCGCAGAACTAGCGCCTGACGGTGCGCGCTCGGAGCTGACGGACACGGCACTTCGGGCGCCGGACACACGGTGCTTCGGGCGGTGCCCGGCAGGCTCCCAGCCATGAGTGCGCGTCAGTTACCGGTTCCCGGAAGGCGACACGGTCGGGTGAACCAGTAGGCGAACGTGTTCACGGGCGTCGGCAACGGTAACCTCGGCACCATGGCCTCACGTACGTCCGGCAAGGGTTCCCAGGGCACGGCGGGCACCGCGAAGCGCGTCGGCCGTACTCCCGGGCCGGCGAAGAAAGCCGCGCCCGCCAAGAAGACCGCCCCCAAGAAGGCGAGCGCGCCCGCGAAGAAGGCGCCCGCGAAGAAGGCGGCGGCCAAGAGGCCCGTACCCAAACCGGCACCGTCCCCCACCAACGGCGTCTACCGGCTGGTGCGCGCCGTCTGGCTGGGCACGGCGCACGGCGTCGGCGCGGTGTTCCGCTCCATAGGGCGCGGTGCGAAGGGACTTGACCCCGCCCACCGCAAGGACGGCCTCGCACTCCTGCTCCTCGGCCTCGCGCTGATCGTGGCCGCGGGCACCTGGTCCAACCTCCAGGGGCCCGTCGGCGACCTGGTGGAGATGCTGGTGACCGGGGCGTTCGGCCGGCTCGATCTGCTCGCGCCGATACTGCTCGGTGCCATGGCCGTACGGCTGATCCTGTATCCGGAGCGGCCCGACGCCAACGGCCGGATCGTCATCGGGCTCTCCGCCCTGGTCGTCGGCGTCCTCGGCCAGGTCCACATCGCCTGCGGGTCGCCGGGCCGTGAGGACGGCACGGAGGCCATGCAGGACGCGGGCGGGCTGGTCGGCTGGGCCGCCTCCAAGCCGCTGATCTTCATGATGGGCGAGGTCCTCGCCGTGCCGCTGCTGGTGCTGCTCACCGTCTTCGGCCTCCTCGTCGTCACCGCGACCCCGGTCAACGCCATCCCGCGCCGGCTCCGGCAGCTCGGCGTCCGGCTCGGCATCGTGGAACCGGCTTACGAGCCCGGCGAGGTGTACGAGGAGGACGACGAGCGCTACGACGAGCAGTGGCGTGAGGCGCTGCCCGCCGGGACCCGCCGGGGTGCCGAGCGCCGCCGGGCCCCTGGCGACGACGACGCCCTCTACGACCACGACAGCGCCGAGGCGGAGGCGCTCACCAAGCGCAGGAGGCCCCGTCGGCCCGCCGCGCAGCCCGCGATGAACCGGCCCATGGACGCGGTGGACGTGGCCGCGGCCGCCGCCGCCGCGCTCGACGGGGCCGTACTCAACGGCATGCCGCCCTCGCCTGTCGTCGCCGACCTGACCCAGGGCGTCTCGGTGGACCGGGTCCGCGAGCGCACCGGCACGCCCGTGCCCGGAGCCCGCGATGCCGAGCGGGGCGACGGCGCGGGGAAGGACCGGGGCGCCGGCAGGGCGGGGGCCGCCTCCGCGGGCGTACCCGACCACTCCGGTGGCGTACCCGATCTGACGAAGCCCGCCCCCGAGCGGACCGGGGCCCTGCCCGCCCGCGCCGAGCAGCTCCAGCTGTCCGGCGACATCACGTACTCGCTGCCCTCGCTCGACCTGCTGGAGCGCGGCGGCCCCGGCAAGACCCGCAGTGCGGCCAACGACGCCGTCGTCAGCTCGCTGACCAACGTGTTCACCGAGTTCAAGGTCGACGCAGTCGTCACCGGCTTCACCCGGGGCCCGACGGTCACCCGGTACGAGATCGAGCTCGGCCCGGCCGTGAAGGTCGAGAAGATCACGGCGCTCGCCAAGAACATCGCGTACGCCGTCGCCAGTCCCGACGTGCGGATCATCTCGCCGATCCCGGGGAAGTCCGCCGTCGGCATCGAGATCCCCAACTCCGACCGGGAGATGGTCAACCTCGGTGACGTGCTGCGCCTCGCGGACGCGGCCGAGGACGACCACCCGATGCTCGTGGCGCTCGGCAAGAACGTCGAGGGCGGCTACGAGATGGCCAACCTGGCGAAGATGCCGCACGTCCTGGTCGCCGGTGCGACCGGCTCCGGCAAGTCCTCCTGCATCAACTGCCTGATCACCTCGGTCATGGTCCGGGCCACCCCGGAGGACGTCCGGATGGTCCTCGTCGACCCCAAGCGCGTCGAGCTCACCGCGTACGAGGGCATCCCGCACCTGATCACCCCGATCATCACCAACCCCAAGAAGGCCGCCGAGGCGCTCCAGTGGGTCGTGCGGGAGATGGACCTGCGCTACGACGACCTCGCCGCCTTCGGCTACCGGCACATCGACGACTTCAACCACGCCGTGCGCACCGGAAAGGCGAAGACGCCCGAGGGTAGCGAACGGGAGCTGACGCCGTACCCGTACCTCCTGGTGATCGTCGACGAGCTGGCCGACCTGATGATGGTCGCCCCCCGTGACGTCGAGGACTCGATCGTCCGCATCACCCAGTTGGCCCGCGCCGCCGGAATCCACCTGGTGCTCGCCACCCAGCGCCCCTCGGTCGACGTGGTCACCGGTCTGATCAAGGCGAACGTGCCCTCCCGGCTGGCCTTCGCCACCTCCTCGCTCGCCGACAGCCGGGTCATCCTCGACCAGCCCGGCGCCGAGAAGCTCATCGGCAAGGGGGACGGTCTCTTCCTGCCGATGGGCGCCAACAAGCCCACCCGTATGCAGGGCGCGTTCGTCACCGAGGACGAGGTCGCCGCCGTCGTCCAGCACTGCAAGGACCAGATGGCCCCGGTCTTCCGGGAAGACGTCGTGGTGGGTACGAAGCAGAAGAAGGAGATCGACGAGGACATCGGCGACGACCTGGACCTGCTCTGCCAGGCCGCCGAGCTGGTCGTCTCCACCCAGTTCGGGTCGACCTCGATGCTCCAGCGCAAGCTGCGGGTCGGCTTCGCGAAGGCGGGCCGGCTGATGGACCTGATGGAGTCCCGCAACATCGTCGGACCCAGCGAGGGCTCCAAGGCGCGGGACGTCATGGTGAAACCGGACGAGCTGGACGGGGTGTTGGCCGTCATCCGCGGGGAATCCGCTCCGTAGAGGTAATCCACCCGTAAAGGTTTCGTGGGCAACCGTTTCGTGCGGTCGTACGTCAAGTTGGAGGGAGGGGCGGAACGATGCTCCTCCCTCCCGCCCAGCTCGTTGTCACCCACCCTGTTCGGCCCACTCCAGGTTGCCCAGTCCTCGATCGGGGCACGGTCCCGTCCCCGCTCCGTCCGCGGAGCGGTCCGCGGGGCCGTCCGGCGAACCCGATGGCGTACAAAGTCGTCCCTCCCGGTTGCCCCTCCCTTTCGTACCCCCCCTAGACTGAACATCCAGCAGGTGGCTCACGCTCGAAAGGCGCCCCCGTGTCCATCGGCAACTCCCCCGAAGACGACCGGCCTTCGATCGGTCGTGCCCTTCAGCAGGCTCGAATCGCCGCAGGTCTGACGGTCGAGGAAGTCAGCAGCTCCACCCGGGTGCGCATCCCCATCGTGCACGCGATCGAGGAGGACGACTTCTCGCGCTGTGGCGGCGACGTCTACGCACGCGGCCACATCCGCAACATCGCCCGTGCCGTCGGTATCGACCCGGAACCCCTGGTCGAGCGTTACGACGGAGACCACGGCGGCCGTCCCGCACCGACCCCCGCGGCACCGCTGTTCGAAGCGGAGCGCATCCGTTCCGAACCGCGGCGGCCCAACTGGACCGCGGCCATGGTCGCGGCCATCGTCGCCGTCGTCGGTTTCGTCGGCTTCACCCTCTTCAGCGGTGAGGAGAAGCCGTCTAACACCGCCCAGGTCGCTGAGGGCTCGACGCCCGACAAGACCGCGGCCAAACCCACCACCAAGCCGGCCGACCCCAAGCCCGTGCCCTCCGAGAGCGCCATCGCCGCAGCCCCCCGGGACAAGGTGACGGTCAAGCTCGGCGCGAGCCAGGGCAAGAGCTGGATCTCCGTCAAGGACCACAACGGACGGCTGCTCTTCGACGGGCTGCTGCTCGAGGGTGAGTCCAAGACCTTCCAGGACAAGGAGCGCATCGACCTCGTCCTCGGCAACGCCGGGGCGATCGAGCTCTTCGTGAACGGGAAGAAGCTCCAGGACCGCTTCGAACCGGGTCAGGTCGAGCGGCTCACGTACACCAAGGGTGACCCCGAGGCCGGCTGATCCCGCGCCTCCCCACCCCATCGACGGGCGTCCGGCCTCGTGCCGGGCGCCCGTCGGCGTTCCCGGCGGGCCCGCCGTCTGCTGCTCCGCGTAGCAGGGCACCTGTCACTCCGCGTAGCAGGAGGAGGGCAGGCAACCCTGCACGGCGGGACGGCCGCCGGGACAAAGTAGTCTTGAGTCCATGCCCGAACGCCGTACCGTCGCCCTTGTCACTCTTGGCTGCGCCCGTAACGAGGTGGACTCGGAGGAGCTGGCAGGCCGCTTGGCAGCGGACGGCTGGGACCTCGTCGAGGATGCCTCCGACGCTGATGTCGCAGTCGTCAACACCTGTGGGTTCGTCGAAGCCGCCAAGAAGGACTCCGTCGACGCCTTGCTCGAAGCCAACGATCTCAAGGAGCACGGCCGCACCCAGGCCGTCGTCGCCGTCGGCTGCATGGCCGAGCGCTACGGCAAGGACCTCGCCGAGGCCCTGCCGGAGGCGGACGGTGTCCTCGGATTCGACGACTACGCCGACATCTCCGACCGGCTCCAGACCATCCTCAACGGCGGCGTCCACGCCTCGCACACCCCGCGCGACCGCCGCAAGCTGCTGCCGATCAGCCCTGCCGAGCGGCAGGACGCCGCCGTGGCGCTGCCCGGGCACGCCCAGGAGGCACCCGCCCCGGCGCCCGCGGACCTTCCCGAAGGGGTCGCTCCGGTCTCCGGACCGCGCGCGCCGCTGCGCCGCCGGCTCGGCACCAGCCCCGTCGCCTCGGTGAAGCTCGCCTCCGGCTGCGACCGCCGCTGCTCCTTCTGCGCCATCCCCTCCTTCCGCGGCTCCTTCATCTCCCGCCGTCCCTCGGACGTGCTCCAGGAGACCCGCTGGCTGGCCGAGCAGGGCGTCAAGGAGGTCATGCTCGTCTCCGAGAACAACACCTCCTACGGCAAGGACCTCGGCGACATCCGGCTCCTGGAGACCCTGCTGCCGGAGCTGGCCGACGTGGACGGCATCGAGCGGATCCGGGTCAGCTACCTCCAGCCCGCCGAGATGCGCCCCGGCCTGATCGACGTCCTCACCTCGACGCCGAAGGTCGCCCCGTACTTCGACCTCTCCTTCCAGCACTCCTCCCCGAGCGTGCTGCGCACGATGCGCCGCTTCGGCGACACCGACCGCTTCCTGGAGCTCCTGGACACCATCCGGAGCAAGGCCCCCGAGGCCGGCGCCCGGTCCAACTTCATCGTCGGGTTCCCCGGTGAGACCGAGGCCGACCTCGCCGAGCTGGAACGCTTCCTCACCGGCGCCCGGCTCGACGCCATCGGCGTCTTCGGGTACTCCGACGAGGAGGGCACCGAGGCGGTCGGTTACGAGAACAAGCTGGACGCCGACACCATCGCCGAGCGGCTCGCCCACATCTCCCAGCTGGCCGAGGAGCTGACCTCGCAGCGGGCCGAGGAGCGCGTCGGCGAGACCCTCCAGGTGCTGGTGGAGTCCGTCGAGTCGGACGAGGACGGCGAGGTCGCGGTCGGCCGCGCCGCGCACCAGGCTCCGGAAACGGACGGCCAGGTGGTCTTCACCACACGCGAGGGTCTCGTGCCGGGCCGTATGGTCGAGGCAAAGGCAGTGGGCACCGAGGGCGTCGACCTGGTGGCCGAACACCACGAGCTTGCGGAGGCGGCCAGATGACGGGAGTCCCGGCATCCGCGGCAGGCGGTTCCGGCGCGAAGCCGGTCCGCGGCGGCAAGCTGGGCACTGCGGCCGTCAACCAGGCCAGCCTGTGGAACATCGCCAACATCCTGACCATGGTGCGGCTGCTGCTCGTTCCCGGCTTCGTCATGCTGCTGCTCCACAACGGCGGGTACGACCCGGTCTGGCGCTCCTTCGCCTGGGCCGCCTTCGCCGTCGCCATGATCACCGACCTCTTCGACGGTCATCTGGCGCGGGCGTACAACCTGGTCACGGACTTCGGGAAGATCGCCGACCCGATCGCCGACAAGGCGATCATGGGCGCGGCGCTGGTCTGCCTCTCCGTCCTGGGCGACCTGCCGTGGTGGATCACCGGTGTGATCCTCGCCCGTGAGCTGGGCATCACGCTGATGCGGTTCTGGGTGATCCGGCACGCGGTGATCCCGGCCAGCCGGGGCGGGAAGCTGAAGACCCTGGCCCAGGGCACGGCGGCCGGGATGTACGTCCTGGTGCTCACCGGCCCCCTGGCGACCTTGCGCTTCTGGGTGATGATGGTGGCCGTCGTGCTGACGGTCGTCACCGGACTCGACTACGTACGCCAGGCCGTCGTGCTGCGCCGCAGGAGCCTCGCTGCCGAGCGCGCCGCCGTCGGCCGGACCACGGAGGCGCTGAACGAGGCGGCCGGGTCTCCTGGTGCCGGTGTTGCGGACGCTGGTGCCTCTGGTGCCGAGGCCTCCGGTGCTTCCGGTGCCGGTGCGTCCGGTTCGGCTGTGCGTGTGTCCGGTGGGTCGACGCCCGTGGAGCCCACCGTCGGTGCGCGCGACGGCGCGGAGGCCGAGCGGTGACAGCCGCTGCCCGGGTGCTCGGGCGACTTGCGGAGCGCGGGGAGACCCTCGCCGTCGCCGAATCACTGACGGGCGGCCTGGTGGCGGCCGAACTCACTTCCGTACCCGGAGCCTCGCGGTCCTTCCGGGGGTCGGTGACGGCCTATGCCACGGCCCTCAAGGGAGAGATCCTGGGTGTGGACGGGGCCCTGCTTGCGGAGCGCGGGGCGGTCGATCCCGAGGTCGCGCGGCAGATGGCGGCAGGTGTGCGGGGCGCTCTCGGCGCGGACTGGGGCATCTCCACCACCGGCGTCGCGGGCCCGGAGCCGCAGGACGGACAGCCCGTCGGGACGGTCTATGTGGCCGTCGCGGGACCTTCAGGCGTCGAGAAAATATCCGCTCTGCGGTTGAATGGTTCGAGGGCGGACATCCGTAGAGAGAGTGTACGAAGCGCCCTCGATCTGCTGTTGAGCGAACTCCGCGAGAATGCGCGGGCACAGGATACGGAACAGATCGGGGGGAATTGATGTTTGCAGCCCTGAGTGAACACGACATCGCTCCCCGCACGGCCGCAGCACAAGGCGGTACGGTAGGGCGTGAAGGATGCGGCTACGCGGTCCGAGGAGGGAGCCACCGATGATTCTGCTCCGTCGCCTGCTGGGTGACGTGCTGCGTCGGCAGCGCCAGCGCCAAGGCCGTACTCTGCGCGAAGTCTCCTCGTCCGCCCGGGTCTCGCTCGGTTATCTGTCCGAGGTGGAGCGGGGGCAGAAGGAGGCATCCTCCGAGCTGCTCTCCGCGATTTGCGACGCGCTTGACGTACGGATGTCCGAGCTCATGCGTGAGGTGAGCGACGAGCTCTCGCTCGCTGAGCTGGCCGAGTCGGCAGCTGCCACTGATCCGGTCCCAGTACCGGTTCGTCCCATGCTCAATTCCGTCTCCGTTTCGTCGGTCGCAGGTGTGCCGTCGGGACGCGTGACCATCAAGGCGCCCGCAGAAGCGGTGGACGTCGTCGCCGCCTGATCCGCGCGCGGCACAGTGCTCGACCGGGGTCCCGGTCGGCCCCAACAGGGGTCGGCCGGGACTTTCGCGTGTGCCCCTTCTGCGCGGGCTGTGCGGCCCGTGCGTGTGTGAGCCGCGGAAGAGCGGGCAGACGGAGGTTGAGGCCAACATGACTGTTTTGTTTCATTTGTGCCATCGTGGGTGGTGCGCCGAAACGGTCGGCGAAAGGCCTGACGACAGTCAGCAGTACGCCTGACGGATGGGAGTTGTGCATGTCTGTGGTGAAGAGCCCACTGTCCGAGAGTGATCTCAAGCTCGTCGGAGAAGCGCTGCAAGGCGCACTGGTCGATCTGGTCGACCTCTCCCTCGTGGCGAAGCAGATCCACTGGAACGTGGTCGGCCCGCGTTTCCGGTCCGTGCATCTGCAGCTCGACGATGTGGTCGTCACGGCTCGGCAGCACTCCGACACGGTCGCCGAGCGTGCCTCCGCGATCGGGGTCAACCCGGACGGGCGCTCCGCGACCGTTGCCAAGGAGACCGCCATCCAGCCCGTCCCCGACGGCTGGATCAAGGACACCGACGCCGTGAAGGCGCTCGTGGATGCTCTGGGCGTGGTCATCGGCCGGATGCGGGAGCGCATCGAGGTGACCGACGCGCCGGATCCCGTCACCCAGGACATCCTGATCTCACTGACGGCAGACCTCGAAAAGCACGCCTGGATGTTCCAGGCCGAAAGTGCCTGAGCGGAAGGAACCGACATCGTGACTGGTGACAACGCCATGGACAAGCTCAAGGGCAAGGGCAAGGAGGCCGTCGGCAAGCTGACCGGCGACCGCCGCAAGGAGTCCGAGGGCAAGGCCGACCAGGCCAAGGCCACGGCCAAGGACAAGGTCGACGAGGCCGGTGACCGTGCGAAGGGCGTCACGGACTCGCTGCGCAACGACAACGACAAGTAGCGCCTCGCGCCACTGCCCGCCTTGAGCACCGGATCGTTCCGGATGCCCGAGTACCCCGAGTGCCCCCGCCGATTCCCGGCGGGGGCACTGGGCGTGTGGGGGCTGCCGGCCGGGCGTTCTGGATGCAGGGGCGCCGCAGCCAGGGGAAACTGCCCGAAAGGGCGTCGGCCGCAGGAGGGCAGCGATGGTACGGCGTTGGGTGCCGGCGCTGGTCCTCGGCGGGATGTGGTGGTGGGCGGTGCTGAGGCTGGCGCTGCAGCCGGAGCAGGCCGGGGCGGTGGAGGGCGCGGTGGCGGCGGGCGGCTGGGGGCTGAGCCTGCTGCCCGTCCATGTGGCGTCGATGCTCTCGGCGGGGCGGGCGGAGTCGGCGGGGCGGGCTTCGGGGGCGGGATCGGGGCGGCTTGTGGCGGGGCTCACCAGGGCATGGCGACGCCGCCGTTCGGGCGGAGGATCTGGCCGGTGGTGAAGGCCGAGGCGTCGGACGCCAGGTGCAGCACGGTGTGGGCGACGTCCTCGGGTTCGCCGACCCGGCCCAGCGGAGAGATCCGGGCCATCGTCGCCTCCGCACGCTGCTGCTGTTCGGCTCCGTGCCGGTCGGTCATCGGCGTACGGATCCAGCCCGGCGCGACCGCGTTCACCCGTATGGCGTGGGGGCCCAGTTCGGTGGCGAGCGTCTTGGTGAGCTGGACCACGGCCGCTTTCGCCGCGCTGTAGCAGAGCAGGCCCGCGCTCGCGGAGTCCACGGCGCCGGACGCCATCGTGATCAGCGAACCGGGTGCGGAGCGGGAGATCATGGAGCGGGCCACCTCCTGGCAGGCGTACAGCACCCCCTTGAAATTGACCGCCAGTACCCGGTCCAGGTCGTCGTCAGCCGTCTCCAGGACGCTGCTGGTGTGCATGATCCCGGCCACGGCGACCAGGATGTCGAGCTCTCCCGCCACCCGGACGGCCGCACGGACCCCGTCCCGGTCGGTGACGTCGAGCGGATGGGCGCGGGCCGTGCCGCCCGCACGCGTGATCACCTCGTACGTCCGGCGCAGGCCCGTCTCGTCGCGGTCGGCGCAGTGGACCGTGGCCCCGGCCTCGGCGAGGAGTACGGCGCTCGCCCGGCCGATACCGCTGGCGGCTCCGGTGACGAACGCGGAGCGGCCCGTGAGGTCGTACGCGGAGAGGGGCATGACGGGACCGTACGGTCAAATCTGACGGGTCGTCAATTGGTGTGTCGGTCTTTGTGGCGTCGAGCCCTTCGGTACCTAGGGCATCGGGCCCGACTGGCAGGCCGGGCACCAGTACGTCGGCCGGTCGGCCTCGTCGACCTTGCGGATCGGGGTGCCGCAGCGCAGACAGGGGCGGTGAACCCGGCCGTAGACGTACAGGGGTTCCTGCACCCGGAGGGGCGGGAGGGGCCTCTGCGGAGGAGTGGGGGCCGGGGCGTCCGGGCGGGGGCGGCGCTCGGCGCGGATGGTGGTGGTGCGGGTGGGGCGGTCCCGGTTGGCGTCGAGGAGCCGGTGGGCCAGGGCGACCAGGCGGGGGAGGGCCCCGTCGGGGAGGGCGCCCACGGGCAGCCAGGGGGTGACGCGGGCCAGGAAGCACAGTTCGCACTTGTAGACATTGCCGATGCCCGCGAGGTTGCGCTGGTCCAGGAGCATCTCGCCGATGGGGCGGTCCGGTGCGGCGAGCAGCCGGTCCACGGCGAGGACCGGGTCCCAGTCCGGGCCCAGCAGATCCGGCCCGAGATGGCCCACGGCCTTGCTCTCCTCACTGGTGCGGAGCAGTTCGAGCACCGGGAGGCGGTAGCCGACGGCGGTGTGGTCGGCGTTGGTCAGGACCGCGCGGATCTGGTGCCCGGGGCCGCCGCGCCAGCGCTCACCCGGTGCGTAGATCCGCCAGGCCCCGTCCATCCTGAGGTGGCTGTGCAGGGTCAGCCCGCCTTCGATCCGGGTCAGCAGATGCTTGCCGCGAGCGGTGACGTCGAGGACGGTGCGGCCGCTCAGGTCGGAGGTGGCGAACCGGGGGACGCGGAGGTCGGCGTGGGTCAGGACCCGCCCCGCCAGCGCTGCGTGCAGCCGGGCGGCGGTCTGCAGGACGGTGTCTCCTTCGGGCATACCCCCATGATGGGCCCGGCGCGCTTCGGCGGGGTGTGCCAGGACACGGGGACGGGCCCGCCCGGCTCACGCCCTCAGGCGCAGGCCTCTCGGGGTGGCGAGGAACCCGGCCGCCTCCAGGGTCCGGCCCAGTGGTGAGGTGAGGGAGGAGACGCCGTTCGTCCGCTCCACCGTCACGGTGCCGAGCGCACCGGCGCGGGCGGACGCGGCCAGGGCCTCGGCCGCCGCAAGGAGTGCGGGGGACTCGGGGTCGGACGGCCAGGCGAGCAGGGATTTGCCGCCGCGTTCCATGTAGAGGGTGAGCTCGCCGTCGACGAGGACCACCAGCGCCCCCGCCTTGCGGCCCGGCTTGTGGCCCGCGCCGTCCGGGGACTCCGGCCACGGCAGGGCGGCGCCGTACGCGTTGGCCGGGTCGGCCGCCGCGAGCACCAGGGCCTGGGGCGCGGTGCCCGGGTCCCGGCGGTCGCGGGCCGTGGCGGCCGCCCGCAGCCGGTCCACCGCCCCGTCCATCGCGAACTGGGCGGCCCCCAGCCCCTCGACCACATAGCCCCGCCGGGCCTGACCGCTGTCCTCGAAGGCGGCCAGGATGCGGTACGTCGCCGAGAAGCCGCCCTCCACCCCCTCGGCCTGCACCGCGCCGCGGGTGACCACGCCGTGCCGGTCGAGCAGGGTGCGGGCCAGGGCGTGGGCGCGGTGAGTGGGCTCCGGCTCGCGCGGGGGCAGCAGGGACCAGCGGCCCGAGACCGTCGGGGGGCCGGTGCGGGAGGCGGGCCGGGCGGCCGCGGTGAGGGATCCGTACCGCCCGCGGGGCACGCTGCGTCTTGCCCGATGGGCGGTGGAGCCCGCCGTCCGACCGGAGCCCAGGAGCGAGCGCAGCGGGGCGAGGGTGTCGTTGGTGAGCCTGCCCGACCAGGCCAGCTCCCAGAGTGCGTCGGCGAGCTGCTGGTCGGTGGAGTCCGGGTGGGTGGTGGCCCGGACCTGGTCGGCGATCTGCCGGAAGAAGAGGCCGTACCCCCCGGAGAGGGTGGTGAGCAGCGACTCGTGGAGCGCCGACAGCTCCAGCGGGTGCGGGGCGGGCAGGAGCAGGGGTGCGCTGTCGGCGGGATAGAGGGAGAGCCAGCCGTCCTTGCCGGGCAGCGCTCCGGCCCCGGCCCAGATCACCTCGCCCGTGGTCGTCAGCTCGTCGAGCATCGCCGGGGTGTAGCCCATGACCCGGCTCGGCAGGATCAGCTTCTCCAGGGCGGAGGCCGGGACGGGCGCTCCCTGGAGCTGTTCCACGGCGCGGGCCAGCCCGTCGATGGACCGCAGGCGGTTGGAGCCGAAGTGCTGCCACTGGGGGAGGAACGAGGCGAGTGCGGCGGGCTCCACCGGCTCCAGCTCCTGGCGGAGCGCGGCCAGCGAACGGCGGCGGAGCCGGCGCAGCACCGTGGCGTCGCACCACTCCTGGCCGATGCCCGCCGGGTGGAACTCGCCCTGGACGGTCCTGCCGGAGGCGGCGAGCCGTTGCAGCGCGCCGTCCGTGACGGCGGTGCCGAGGCCGAACCGCTCGGCGGCCCGCGCGGCGGTGAACGGGCCGTGCGTCCTGGCGAAGCGGGCGAGGAGATCGCCGAGGGGGTCCTTCACCGGCTCGGTGAAGGCCTCGGGCACACCGACCGGGAGCGCTGTGCCCAGGGAGTCGCGCAGCCTCCCCGCGTCCTCGATCGCCGCCCAGTGGTCGGCCCCGGCGATCCGGACCTGGATGGCCCGGCGGGAGGACGCCAGCTCCGGTGCCCAGGAGGGCTCGGCGCCCCGCTCGGCCAGCTCGGCGTCGGTGAGGGGTCCCAGGACGCGCAGGAGGTCCGCGACCCCTTCGATGTCCTTGATCCTGCGGTCCTCGGTGAGCCACTGGAGCTCCCGCTCCAGCTCGGTGAGGACCTCGGGGTCGAGCAGTTCGCGCAGCTCCGCCTGGCCCAGCAGCTCGGCCAGGAGGTGGGAGTCCAGGGAGAGTGCGGCGGCCCGCCGCTCGGCCAGCGGAGAGTCGCCCTCGTACAGGAACTGGGCGACGTAACCGAAGAGGAGGGAGCGGGCGAACGGGGAGGGCTCCTGGGTGGTGACCTCGACCAGCCGGACCCGGCGCGCCTCCAGGTCACCCATCAGTTCGGTGAGCCCGGGGACGTCGAAGACGTCCTGGAGGCACTCGCGGACGGCTTCGAGGACGATCGGGAACGAACCGAACTCGGACGCCACCTGGAGCAGCTGGGAGGCGCGCTGGCGCTGCTGCCAGAGCGGGGTGCGCTTGCCGGGGGAGCGCCGGGGCAGCAGCAGGGCCCGGGCGGCGCACTCGCGGAAGCGGGCGGCGAACAGCGCCGAGCCACCGACCTGGTCGGTGACGATCTGCTGCACCTCGCCCTGGTCGAAGACGACATCGGCGGCACCGACCGGGGGCTGCTCGCTGTCGTACGAGAAGGCCCCCGGCGCCGGTCCGTCGTTCGCCGCGTCCGGTCCCGGCGGGGCGTCGAAGTCGAGGAGGTCCAGGCCCATCATGTCGGCGTCGGGGAGCCGCAGCACGATCCCGTCGTCGGCGTGCATGACCTGGGCGTCCATCCCGTACCGCTCACCGAGGCGGGCGGAGAGGGCGAGCGCCCAGGGGGCGTGCACCTGGGCGCCGAAAGGGGAGTGGACGACGACCCGCCAGTCGCCCAGCTCGTCCCGGAACCGCTCGACCAGGATCGTCCGGTCGTCCGGGACATGGCCGCAGGCCCGTCGTTGCTCGTCCAGATAGGCCAGGATGTTGTCCGCCGCCCAGGCGTCGAGCCCGGCGGCGAGCAGCCGGAGCCGGGCGTCCTCCTCGGAGAGCCCGCCGATCTCGCGGAGGAACGCCCCCAGGGCGCGGCCGAGCTCCAGGGGGCGGCCCAGCTGGTCGCCCTTCCAGAACGGCAGCCTCCCAGGAACACCCGGGGCCGGCGAGACGAGGACCCGGTCCCGGGTGATGTCCTCGATCCGCCAGGAGGTGGTGCCCAGGGTGAAGACGTCGCCGACCCGGGACTCGTAGACCATCTCCTCGTCCAGCTCGCCGACCCGGCCGCCGCCCTTCTTCGGGTCCGCACCGGCCAGGAAGACCCCGAAGAGGCCGCGGTCCGGAATGGTGCCGCCCGAGGTGACGGCGAGCCGCTGGGCTCCGGGGCGGCCCGTGACCGTACCGCCGACCCGGTCCCAGACCACCCGGGGCCGCAGCTCGGCGAAGGCGTCGGAGGGATAGCGTCCGGCGAGCATGTCGAGCACGGCCGTGAACGCCGACTCGGGGAGCGAGGCGAATGGGGCGGCCCGGCGGACCAGGGCCAGCAGGTCGTCGGCCTGCCAGCTGTCCAGCGCCACCATGGCGACCAGCTGCTGGGCGAGGACGTCCAGCGGGTTGGACGGGATGCGCAGCGCCTCGATCGCCCCTGTCCGCATCCGCTCGGTGACGACGGCGGCCTGCACCAAATCACCGCGGTACTTCGGGAAGACCACTCCGGTGGATACCGCGCCCACCTGGTGCCCGGCCCGGCCCACCCGCTGGAGACCGGAGGCGACGGAGGGCGGGGACTCGACCTGGATCACCAGGTCGACCGCGCCCATGTCGATGCCGAGCTCCAGGCTGGAGGTGGCCACCACGGCGGGCAGCCGCCCCGCCTTGAGGTCCTCCTCCACCTGGGCCCGCTGCTCCTTGGAGACCGAACCGTGGTGGGCGCGGGCCAGCAGGGGCGGGGCGCCCCGGGCCGCGCCCGACTGGGCCATGACCTCGGCGGGGGCGTGCGCCTCCGGCAGGCCGGGGGCGGGGTTGTCCGGGTCGAAGGCGGTGCCGGTGGCCCGCTCGTACGCGATCTCGTTCAGCCGGTTGCAGAGGCGCTCCGCCAGCCGCCGTGAGTTGGCGAAGACGATCGTGGAGCGGTGCGACTGGACGAGATCGGCGATGCGCTCCTCGACATGCGGCCAGATCGAGGGCTTCTCCGCCTGGGCGGCGTCCCCGTCGGTGGCGGGCGAACCGCCCAGCTCGCCCAGATCCTCCACCGGGACGACCACCGAGAGGTCGAACTCCTTGGTGGACGGCGGCTGGACGATCTCCACCTTGCGCTGCGGCGAGAGGAAGCGGGCGACCTCCCCGACCGGCCGGACCGTCGCGGAGAGCCCGATCCGGCGGGCGGGCCGGGGCAGCAGCTCGTCCAGGCGCTCCAGGGAAAGGGCGAGATGGGCGCCGCGCTTCGTGCCGGCGACCGCGTGCACCTCGTCCAGGATCACCGTCTCGACGCCCGCGAGCGCGTCCCGGGCGGAGGACGTGAGCATCAGGAACAGAGATTCGGGTGTGGTGATCAGGATGTCCGGCGGCCGGGTCACCATGGAGCGCCGCTCGGCGGGCGGGGTGTCACCGGACCGGATACCCACCCGCACCTCCGGCTCGGGCAGGCCCAGGCGCACCGACTCCTGGCGGATGCCGGTCAGCGGGGAGCGCAGATTCCGCTCGACGTCGACCGCCAGGGCCTTGAGGGGCGACACGTACAGCACGCGGCAGCGCTTCTTCGCCTCCGCGGGCGGCGGACCGGCCGCCAGCCGGTCCAGCGAGGCGAGGAACGCGGCCAGTGTCTTGCCGGAACCGGTCGGCGCGACCACCAGCACGTCACTGCCCTCGCCGATGGCCCGCCAGGCACCTTCCTGCGCGGGGGTGGGCGCGCTGAAGGCACCGGCGAACCAGCTGCGGGTCGCGGGCGAGAAGGTGTCGAGAGCGGAGCCGGTCATGTTCCCCATCGTGCACCCCACCACTGACAACGGGCCGCCGACACCGCCCGGGGCCACCCCCTCACCCTGCGTCGCACGGCCGGGACCTGCGAGAATGTGGCCATGGCGGGAGCGGATCGGGCGAAGGAGTGGGCGCGGCACTGGACGTACGCGGAGCTGCCCGACCTCGATCTCCTGCGAGCCCGGTACGTCCGCCACACCTTCCCCCGGCACAGCCACGAGGGGTACGTGTTCGGCGCGGTCACCGGTGGTGTGGAGGACGTGGGGCTGCCGGGCGGCATGGTCCACGCGATCCCCGGCACCGTCGTGATGATCAACCCGGAGGTGCCGCACACCGCCCGCCCCGGGCAGCCCGAGGGCTGGGAATACGACACGCTGTACCCCTCCGCCCAGGTGATCAACGACATCGCGGCCGAGGTGACACCCCTGCGCGGCACGGTCGGGTTCGCCGAGAACCGTGTGACCGACCCCTACGCCGCCCGGCTGATCACCCAGGTGCACCGGGCCGCGGAGGAGGGCAACGCGCTGGCCGCCGACACCCTGCTGCGGGTCCTGGTCGTCCGCCTCCTCGACCGGCACGGCAGCTCGCTCCCCAGCGTGACGCCCCGGGCCGGAGGCGCGCGGGATGCCGAACGCGCCCGCCTCGCGCTGGAGGGGCGGATGGACGCGCCGCCCACGCTGGAGACGCTCGCCGCCGAGCTGGGCACCAGCCCGTTCGCGCTGCTGAGGGCCTTCAAGAAGGAGTACGGGATGCCGCCCCACACCTGGCTCACCGACGCCCGGGTGCGCCGGGCCCGTCGCCTGCTCGACGCGGGCGTCGCCCCCGCCGACGCCGCGGTCGCCGTCGGGTTCACGGACCAGCCGCACCTCAACCGGCACTTCACCCGGATCGTGGGGGTGCCGCCCGGTGCGTACCGGCGTGAGCGCGCAAGAACGTACAAGACCGGGCCCTGACCGCCCCCGTAACGTGCGGCGCGTGGCAGAACAGACAGCACCCCCAGAGAGCACCGGCGCGATCGGTGCCATATCCGCCGGGCCGCCGGGCCCGGCGCCAGACGCCCCACCGCACAAGCCGGACGCGGCCGTCGTCCGGGACGCGCTCGGCGTCGGCATCGCCGTCGGGCTCTCCGGTTTCGCGTTCGGCGTCACCGCCGCGGGGTCCGGGCTCAGCGTGCTCCAGATCTGCGCCCTGAGCCTCTTCGTCTTCACCGGCGCCTCGCAGTTCGCCCTGGTCGGCGCGCTGGCCGCGGGCGGCAACCCGTACACGGCTGCGGCCGGAGCGTTCTTTCTCGGCGTCCGCAACGCCTTCTATGGTCTGCGGCTCTCCCAGTTGCTGGCCCTTCCGCGTGCCGTGCGTCCCTTCGCCGCCCACTGGGTGATCGACGAGACGACCGCGGTCACGGTGGCCCAGCCCGACCGGCGGGCCGCGCGTCTCGGCTTCACGGTCACCGGGCTCACCCTCTACGTGCTGTGGAACCTCACCACCCTGGTGGGTGCGATGGGGGCCGAGGCGCTGGGCGACACCGAGGCCTGGGGCCTGGACGCGGCCAGTCCCGCCGTCTTCCTCGCGCTGCTCGCACCGATGCTCAGGAGCACCACCGAACGCGTCACCGCGGGGGTCGCCGTGCTGCTGGCCCTGACGCTGCTGCCCGTCCTGCCGGCCGGAGTGCCGGTCCTGCTGTCCGCGCTCGCTGCGCCCCTCGTCCTCTTCCTGATGGGGCGGCGTAAGCGGGGAGCGGCGACGGCCTCACAGAAGGAGACGACGGAGAAGAAGGGCGGACGGGACTCATGAACGTCTGGATAGCCATCGGACTGACCGCGGTGGGCTGCTACCTCGCCAAGTACGCGGGCCTGCTGGTCCCGGCGGGAGTGCTGGAGCGACCGCTCGTACGGCGGATGGCGACCCTGTTGCCGGTGGCGCTGCTGGCGGCCCTCACCGCGCAGCAGACCTTCGGTGACGGCCAGCAGCTCGTCCTCGACGCCCGGGCCGCGGGACTCGCCGCCGCGGCGCTCGCACTGATCCTGCGCGCCCCTTTCCTGGTGGTCGTCGGCGCGGCCGTGGTGGTCACGGCGGGCGTCCGCGCCTTGGGGTGAGCGACACCCGGTCAGCCGAGCGGACGGCCGTAGGACCGCAGCGTCTCCAGGGCCCTGAGCGTCACCAGGGGCCGCCCCTCCAGAGCGGTGCCCGGTGCCCACTGCCGCCAGTTCACCGGCCAGCCGCCGTCCTCCTGCTGCTCGGCCGCCAGGTGGTCGAGCGAGCGCTCCAGCTCCTCGTCGGTGAACCAGCGGCGGGCCAGTGACCCGGGCGTACGGGAGTAGTCGTGCGGGAAGTGGTGCTCGCCCGGCGCGTAACCCGGCGCCACCGGATACTCCGCCCGCCGGGACGGATCCAGCACCGCGAGCCGCTGGCCGCGCACCAGCCGGCCGAGCCGGTCCGCCGCCCGCTCGGCGCGGGCCCGGTCCGGCACCCCGTCCAGGAAGGCGATCGCGGCCTCGATCTCGTAGGGGTGCGACTGCTCCAGGGCGTCGACGGCGCTCCAGCAGAAGTCCGTCGCCCGGAACAGCCAGGCGTGCCACACCTCATTGCGGTGCAGCAGTCCGACGATCGGACCGGTCGCCAGCAGCTCTGCGGGTGGGTCGTCGACCACGGGGACGAACGGTGCGGCGGGATATCCGCGTTGTAAAGGGAGCAGTGCGGGCAGCGCCCCTTCTTTGGTCGACACGTCGCTCAGATAGCGGCAGATCCGCTCCACACGCAGTCCTTCGCAGCGGCCGATCGAGTCGAGGACGCTGAGCGCGTGGGCGGTGTGCAGCGGCTGGCTTACCGGACCGCGAAGATCGGGTTCCAGCGCGTGGGCGTAGCCGCCGTCCTCGTTCCGGTAGGCGGTGAGCGCCGTCTCCACGGGGTCCGGGTCGCCGTCGAGGAAGCGGTGGGCGAACCTCCGCTGTTCCAGTACGCGGGCGGTGAGCCAGATGAAGTGTTCGGCGCGGGCGAGGGGATGTGCTCCGGTTCCAGCCATGGACCGACCGTAGAGGGGGATGAGGCTCCGGCACATGCCCGGCGGACGGGCTGCACTCTCAGGAGCGCGATACTGGTGGCATGCGGTTGACGATTTTCTGGGAGCGGATGGCGGACCACTTCGGTGCCGCGTACGCGGACTCCTTCGCCCGTGACCATGTGATGGCCGAACTCGGCGGCCGTACGGTGCACCAGGCACTGGACGTCGGCTGGGACGCGAAGGACGTCTGGCGCGCGGTCTGCACGTCCATGGACGTCCCTGCGGACAGGCGCTGACACCGCCTGCCCCCGGCGTCGCCCGGCCGGGGAACCGGCTGTCGGTGGCGTAGGCGAGACTTGTCCCGTGTCATCGACAGACGAGACCGTCCCGGCCGAGCCGCCCACCGCCCCGCCCGCCGAGCCCCCCGCACCGCCCACCGGTCCGGTGCCCGCCCGTATGCCGGGCTGGCTGCCGCGGGCGATGGTGCTGGCCCTGGCGCTCTACGCCTGCTTCCAGCTCGGCAGCTGGGCGTTCGACCAGGTCATCGGGTTGCTGACCAATGTGCTGATCGCGTTCTTCCTCGCGCTCGCCATCGAGCCCGCTGTGGGCCGGATGTCGGCCCGTGGCATGCGCCGGGGGATGGCCACATTCCTCGTCTTCATCGGCCTGATGATCTTCAGTGTCGGCTTCGTCGTCCTGCTGGGATCGATGCTGGCCGGCCAGATCGTCGACATGGTCGACGACTTCCCCAAGTACATCGACTCGGTGATCAACTGGGTCAACCAGACCTTCCGCACCGAGCTCTCGCGGGTCGAGGTCCAGGACAGCCTGCTGCACTCCGACTGGCTGCAGAAGTACGTCCAGAACAGCGCCACCGGGGTGCTCGACGTCTCCACCACCGTTCTCGGTGGGCTGTTCCGGCTGCTGACCATCTTCCTGTTCTCCTTCTACTTCGCGGCCGACGGCCCCCGGCTGCGCCGCGCGCTCTGCTCCGTACTCCCGCCGGCCCGGCAGACCGAGGTGCTGCGCGCCTGGGAGATCGCGGTCGACAAGACCGGCGGCTACATCTATTCGCGCGGCCTGATGGCACTGATCTCCGGCGTCGCGCACTACATCCTGCTGGTCGTCCTCGGCGTGCCCTACGCTCCGGCGCTCGCCGTCTGGGTCGGGCTCGTCTCGCAGTTCATCCCCACCATCGGCACGTATCTGGCGGGCGCCCTGCCGATGCTGATCGCCTTCACCGTCAACCCCTGGTATGCGCTGTGGGTGCTCGGGTTCGTCGTCGTCTACCAGCAGTTCGAGAACTACGTCCTCCAGCCCAAGCTGACCGCCAAGACCGTCGACATCCACCCGGCGGTCGCCTTCGGTTCGGTGATCGCGGGGACGGCCCTGCTGGGCGCCGTCGGCGCGTTGATCGCCATCCCCGCCATCGCCACGCTCCAGGCGTTCCTGGGGGCCTATGTGAAGCGGTACGACGTCACCGACGATCCCAGGGTGCACGGCGGCCCCCGCCCGCGGCGCGGGGAACCGGCCCTGTCACGGATACGCCGAGCGCTCGGCGGGAACGGCCGCACGGGCGGCTGAGCCCCCCCGGGGCTCAGTGGGAGGAGGAGACGGGCGGTGAGCCGTGACACCCGTCAGGGGTCAGCGGTAGCCCGTGACGTCCGCGGGCAGCCCCCGGTCCTGGACCTCGGTCAGATACCTCCAGGCGTCGGGCCGGCTGCCGTCCACGTCGGTGAAGCCGTACACCTGGGCGAGCTGCCCGCTGGAGAGCGACTGTCCGTTCCAGCGAGCCACCTCCGGGTCGCGGGCGAGGGCGGCCACCGCCCGGCCCACGTACGCGGGGGACTCGGAGATCGCGAAGTGCGGCGCGTGCGTGATCGCGTCGCGCCAGGTGGCCTCGGTGACTCCGTGGGCCTGGAGCATCGCCTCGGAGCGGAGCCAGCCGGGGGTGAGCGCCACGGCGGTCGCGTCGTGCGGCGCGAGCTCATGGGCGAGCGCGAAAGCCATCCGGTTCACGGCGGCCTTCGCCAGGTCGTAGAAGAAGGACACGCGGTAGTTGGCCGCGTTGTACTCGTCCGTCCCGTCGGTCATCTCGACGACCAGGCCGCCCGGAGTCTCGATCATCAGAGGGAGCGCGAAATGGCTGGTGATGGCGTGGGTGTCGACGGCCAGCCGCAGGGTGTGGAGCCCGGTGTCGAGCGACGACTCCCAGACCGGCTTGTTCCACTCGATCTCGGCGCCCCAGATGTCGTTCACCAGGATGTGGAGGGCACCCTGCTCGCTCGAAATACGTGCGACGAGCGCGCTGACCTGGTCGGGGACCAGATGGTCGACCCGGACGGCGATCCCGCGGCCGCCCGCCGTGTCGACCAGGGCGGCCGTCTCCTCGATCGTCTCGGGCCGGTTCATCTCGGAGCGCTCGGAACCGCTCGTACGGCCCGTGACGTACACGGTCGCTCCGGCGGCGCCGAGCTGCACGGCGATCCCGCGGCCCGCCCCACGGGTGCCGCCCGCGACGAGCGCCACCCGCCCGGCGAGATCGGAGCCCGTAACAGGCAAACTGTCTGCCGGTGCAGGGGCACTGTCCGGCGGTGCAGGGGTACTGTCCGGCTTTTCCGGTGTCGAAGAGGGTCCCATATCGCCTTAATGTAGGGCACGCATTCCGTCAGAGCCCGAGCTGCGAACCGATCTCGGTCCGGGACGACAACCCCAGCTTCCGCAGCGCACGCGCCACGTGGTGCTCGACCGTCCGGTGCGAGAGAACCAGCTCGCGCGCGATCTCGCGGTTCGAGAGGCCGAGCGAGGCCAGCCGGGCCACGGCCCGCTCCCGGGGCGAGAGATGGTCGCCGTACCCCAGCGCACCGGGCCTGCGGACGGTGACCTGCCCGTGTTCCCGCAGCCCGCGCTGGCATCGCAGCACATCCCATACGGCGTCGATGTCCTGGTAGGCCGCGATCGCCTCGTGCAGCACGGTGCGCCCGCCCGCCGCTCCGGCGGCCAGCAGCCGGAGCCCCCAGGCCTCCCTGACGTACGCGGCTTCGTAGGGCCGCTCCAGAGCCGCCCAGGCGTCCGCGGCGGCCGCGTACAGGGCATCGGACCCGCCGGTCCCGGCCTGCGGGCCGCTCGTCGCGCCGAGCAGCGCCCGGCAGGTCAGCAGCGCGGCCCGGGCGGCCGGCGCGTCCCGGTCCGCGATGCCCTCGGCCAGCTCCGTGACGAGCCGGCGGGCCTCCGTGTCCCGGCCGTCCCGGACCAGCGCCTGAACGGCGGGCGGTGCGAGGGCCGTCGCCCACACCCACGCACCGGTGCGGCGCACCTGGTGCAGGGCTCCCTCCATCGCCTGGACGGCCTGCGCGGGGCGGTCGGCGGCGAGATGGACCCGCACCGCGGCGGCCGCGGCGGAGGTCAGCACGATGCCGGTGTCCAGCGCGGTCGTGCGGACGGCCCGCTCCAGGAGGCGACGCGCCACATCCGTCTGCCCCTTGGTGTGCAGGCGCAGCAGCCCGCAGACGAGGAGGGCCTCCGCGTGGAAGTCGGGCACGTCCCGGTACTGCGCCTCGGCGCGCTCTGCCCGCTCCAGCAGCCCCTTCCACCGGCCGCCCGTGAAGGCGGCGAGCATGTCCGTGGTCTCGACGAACGCTTCCAGGTACGGGGCGTGGTTCGTCCGGACGGCCTCCCACGCCCGGGCCTGGAAGGCACGGGCCCGCTCCGGATGGCCGAGGGCGGTCGCGGCGCCCGCCAGATTGGCGTGCACCCGCGCCGCCCCCTCGCCGGTGATGGCGGCGGGCAGATCGGCCACCGCCTGCCACGCCGACGGGTCGCCCATCAGGGCCAGGGCGGTGGCGCGGTTGGCCAGCACGGCCGCACGCAGGTCCTCCTCGTCGACCCGGGGCAGCAGCCGGTCCGCCTCGGCCAGCAGCCGCCGGTGCTCGCCGATCGGCCACCCCTTGAGGGAGGGGATCGCGATGATCGACAGAGCCCGGGCGGCCTGCCCCGTCGAGACGGCTAGGAGATCGGGAACGGCCCGCGCTATCTCCTCCAGCGCCTCAAGCCCGGAACCCGACTGGTTGCGCAGCAACAGCCCCAGGAGCAGCCGGATCTCGCCGCTCGGACCGGGGCCGAGGGAGCGCCGGTCGAGCACCTGCCGCAGGGCGTCCGGGACCTGCGGGCCGGTCCGGGCGTTCAGCGCGACACGGGCCAGCTTCAGGGCGAGCCGGTCGCGGACGACGGCCGAGGGGCCGCCGCGCAGGGCATCGAGGTAGCGGTCCGTGGCCGTACCGGCGTCCCCGCACGCGGCGGCACGGCCCGCGGCCGCTTCCAGACATCGCACGGCGTGGGTGTGGTGGCCGGCGCTCCGGTAGTGTCCGGCGATCCGCACCAGCGGGAGGGGGCCGGTGTGCCGGGTGAGGGCACGGGCCGCACGCAGGTGCAGTACGGGCCGTTCCGGTTCGGCGACCGCCTCGTACGTGGCCCGGCGCGCCAGCTCGTAAGGGAAGGCGTAGGTTCCGTCCGCCGCCCTGACGACGCCTTCTTTCAGAGCCGCGGCCAGGGCACTACGGGTCTCCGGTTCGTCCAGCCCCGCGACCGCTCCCAGCAGGTGTACGGGCGCGGGGTCCCCGAGAACCGCTGCCGCGGCGACCACCCGCCGCGCGTCCGAAGGAAGGCAACGCAACCGCTCCACCACCACACGGCGCACGGACGCGGACAGGGGCGGCTCCGGCATCCCCGCTGTCCCGGTGGAGCATGCCGTGGCGTCGGGCCATCGCCGCAGCACCTCCTCGACGACGTAGGGCAGGCCGCCCGTCCACCGGTGCAGACGGTCGGCGAACTCCTCCGGCACCGCCCGCACGCCGAGCAGGCCGGCTGCCAGTGCACCGGTCTCCGCCACGGACAGCGGCAGGAGATGGACCTCGGCCACCGTCACCTGGGCCGGCGGGCGCAACGGGAAGGGAAGTCCGTCGCCTCGCCCGGCGCCTCCCTCCACGCCGGTGTGGGGAGCTGTGTGGCTGCGCGCGGTGAGGACGAGTCCCAGGTGCGGCGGCGGATCTGAGACGACCGTACGGAGGAAGGCGCAGGTGGACTCGTCGGCCCACTGGAGGTCCTCCACGACCAGAACCACCCTCCCCAGGGATGCCGTCAACGCCCGCAGGGCCCGCAGGACGCGATGGCGTTCGGCGCGCGGATCGTCCGGAGGAGGCGGTGCGGGCGGCAGGAGGTCCGCGAGGTCGGGCAGCAGCCCGCGCAGCGCCCCGGTCAGCGGTGTCAGGTCCGCCGGGCGGGGGCGGCAGAGGCTCAGCGCCTCGACGAGCGGTGCGAACGGGAAGGGGTCGCCCGACTCCTGGCAGCGGGCGACCAGGGTGACGGCCCCCGACGGCGGTGTCCGCGTGAGGAGTTCGCGGACCAGCCGGCTCTTTCCCACCCCCGCCTCACCCGTGATCACGACGACGGCGGGCCGGCGGTCGAGCACCGGACGCAGGTCGTCCAGGAGCGCGGAGCGTCCGATCAGGACACCGGGGGCGGAGGTCGGCGGGTCGGAGTTCACGGCTTCCTTCCGTACCCATGGGCAGCATGGGCAAGGCGGGCGGTTCGGCCGGGCCGCGCCGCCCGGCGGCCTCATGATGGCCGTTCGCGACGGTGGTGAGAAGGGGAGTGACGCCTGCGGCGCGTGTGCGGGCGCCGCAGACGTCCCCCGTCCGGCCGGTGAGTGCGCGGAGAGGCCTCACCGGCCGGGGTGCGCCGGGATCCACCAGGGTTCGGGACCGTGGATCACCGGCGGTCCGGTGGGGTGCTGCCGGAAGCGGCCGGTCAGAACCTCAGCGACCAGGAGTTCAGCGTGCCGGTGTCGTTGGCCCAGTTGTCGCTCACCCGCAGCTTCCAGGTCCCGTCGGCGGGCTTGGACGCGGCGTTCACGGTGAAGGTCCCGCGCACGTCGTCGGCGCTGTCGTTGGCGTTGTAGTCCTTGAGCCGGAAGGCACCGCCGTCGGGGGCGACGAGGTCGACCCGCAGGTCACCGCGGAAGGTGTGCCGGATGTCGACCGTGACGGACAGCGTCGCGGGGGCGTTGCCCGTGATGCCGCTCACGGTGATGGGCGCCTCGACGGTCGCGTTGTCGCGGACCGGGTAGCCGGTGGTGTTCTCGAAGGTCCTGCCGGTGGGCGGAGGCGTGGTGCCGCCGTTCGGGACGTGCAGCAGGCGGTTGGGCGAACCGGTCTTCGCGTCGGTGACCTTGTTCGGGGTGGCGTCGGCGATCAGCTTGTCGTGGACCTGCTTGGGCGTCCAGGACGGGTTGGCGGAGAGGATCAGGGCCGCGGCGCCCGCCACGTGCGGAGATGCCATGGAGGTGCCGCCGTCGGAGCGGGAGCCGGTGTCGTCGAGGTGGGAGGCGGAGACTATGTCGGAGCCGGGGCCGAACAGGTCCAGGCAGGTCCCGTGGTTGGAGGACTTGCCGCTCGGCCAGATCGAGCGGGCGTCACGGCTGTCGGTGGCGCCGACCGTCACCGCGCTCGGCACCGCCGCCGGGGAGGTGTTGCAGGCGTTGGCCCCGTCGTTGCCGGCGGCGACGACGTAGGTGACACCGGAGGCGATCGAAGCGGCCAGCGCGTCGTCGACCGAGGCGGTCCGGCCGCCGCCGATGCTCATGTTCGCGACCGCGGGCTTGACCGCGTTCCTGGTCACCCAGTCGATGCCGGCCAGGACCGGGGCCCAGGTGGAGCCGGACGAGCCCTGGCAGTTCAGGACGCGCACGCCGACGAGCTTCACGGCCTTGGCGACGCCGTACGTCGCGCCGCCGACCGTGCCCGCCACATGCGTGCCGTGCCCGTTGCAGTCCTGGGCGACGGCATCGTTGTCTATGAAGTCGTAGCCGTTGACCGCCCGGCCGCCGAACTCCCGGTGCGAGGTGCGTATCCCGGTGTCGAGCACATAGGCCGTCACATCGGATGCGGTACTGGGGTACGTGTACTTCCGGTCGCCCGGCAGGTCACGCTGGTCGATGCGGTCCAGTCCCCAGGTCGGGTCGTTCTGGGTGCCCAGGGCGTACGCGACTCCGTCGGCCTCCACCCGTGCGACGGAGGGTTCGGCGGCCAGCCGCCGGGCCTGGTCCTCGTCCACCTTCACGGAGAAGCCCCGCAGCGCCGCGCTGTAGGTGTGGCCGACCTTGCCGCCGTGCCGCCCGGCGAGGGATTTCGCCACCTTGCCGACATCCGCCCGCGCCACCGAGTCCTTGAAGGTGACGATGTACGAGCCCGGCACCGCGCCGGCGCGGTCGGCGCCCAGGATGCGGCCTTCGCCGGGCGGAGGGGTGGGTGCAGCTCCTGCCGTACCGGCACCGGCGATCAGTGCTCCGACGGCACACGTGGCAGCGGCGACACGCCACACCGCAGCTTGAGACACCATGCGATTCCTCCTGAGGGGTCGGCCGGACCGGCTCGGGTCCGGCGGGGCCCGCGCACGGCGAACACCGGGTGCGGGCGAAGGAAGGGGCACGGCGGGGGCTCCGGACGATGGGATGTCGACCTCGTACGGCGGATGCCGATCTTGGGGGGCCGGCAGATGCACGAGGGGCGGAGCCACCGCCGCCTCAGGAAGAATCGAGCCATGGGGGCAGGTCGAACAATGCGTAGGTGTACCCAACCGTTCCGGCAGCGTGGTGCGCTTGACACCAAAATCGAACATCCATTCTCATGGATTTCGGCCGGGTTTTTCCGGGCCCGACCGTGGAGTTGTCCACAGGCCGGGAGGACGTCGAGGCCCATTGTCAGTGGCAGGGGTTAGCGTCTTTGACGTGAAGCGATCGACTCAAGCAAATCGGGTGGAACCCATGGCAGGAACCGACCGCGAGAAGGCGCTGGACGCCGCACTCGCACAGATTGAACGACAGTTCGGCAAGGGCGCGGTGATGCGCCTCGGTGAGCGGCCCAACGAGCCCATCGAGGTCATCCCCACGGGATCGACCGCCCTCGACGTCGCCCTCGGCGTCGGCGGTCTGCCGCGCGGCCGTGTGGTGGAGGTGTACGGACCGGAGTCCTCCGGTAAGACGACGCTGACGCTGCACGCCGTGGCGAACGCACAGAAGCTCGGCGGCTCGGTGGCGTTCATCGACGCCGAGCACGCGCTGGACCCGGAGTACGCCAAGAAGCTCGGCGTCGACATCGACAGCCTCATCCTGTCCCAGCCGGACAACGGTGAGCAGGCGCTGGAGATCGTCGACATGCTGGTCCGTTCCGGCGCCCTGGACCTGATCGTGATCGACTCCGTCGCGGCCCTGGTGCCCCGTGCGGAGATCGAGGGCGAGATGGGCGACTCGCACGTGGGCCTCCAGGCCCGTCTGATGAGCCAGGCCCTCCGCAAGATCACCAGCGCGCTCAACCAGTCCAAGACCACGGCGATCTTCATCAACCAGCTCCGCGAGAAGATCGGCGTGATGTTCGGCTCCCCGGAGACGACGACCGGTGGCCGGGCGCTGAAGTTCTACGCCTCGGTGCGCCTGGACATCCGGCGGATCGAGACGCTCAAGGACGGCACCGACGCGGTCGGCAACCGCACCCGCGTCAAGGTCGTCAAGAACAAGGTCGCCCCGCCCTTCAAGCAGGCCGAGTTCGACATCCTCTACGGCCACGGCATCAGCCGCGAGGGCGGGCTGATCGACATGGGCGTGGAGCACGGCTTCGTCCGCAAGGCCGGCGCCTGGTACACGTACGAGGGCGATCAGCTGGGCCAGGGCAAGGAGAACGCCCGCAACTTCCTCAAGGACAACCCCGACCTCGCCGACGAGATCGAGAAGAAGATCCTGGAGAAGCTGGGTGTCGGTGTCCGGCCGGAGGCCGAGCCCGCCGAGCCGGCCGCGGAAGGAACGGCGGCCGCGGGAGCGGCGGCGGACGGGGCGGCGAAGCCGGTGACCGCTGCGGCCACCAAGGCGAAGCCGGCCAAGACCGCGGCGGCCAAGAGCTAGGCCGTGGCACGTCGTACGGAGTGGCCGGGAGGCCCTGCGGAGCCCGGGGCCGGGTTCGGCGAAGGGGCGGGCCCCCGTGGCCGCTCCGGCACCAGGAGCAGCGGCTCCCCTTCCTCGTCGAGGGCCGAGAAGGGGGAGCCGCGTGACCAGCGGGACAGGGGCGAGCCGCGCGATCCGGTCGAGCAGGCGCGCAGCATCTGCCTGCGCCTGCTCACCGGGACGCCGAGGACGCGCAAGCAGCTCGCGGACGCCCTGCGAAAGCGGGAGATCCCGGACGAGGCCGCCGAGGAGGTCCTCTCGCGCTTCGAGGACGTCGGGCTGATCGACGACGCGGCCTTCGCCGGGGCATGGGTGGAGTCCCGGCACCACGGCCGGGGGCTCGCCCGCCGGGCCCTCGTCCGCGAGCTGCGCACGAAGGGCGTCGCCCCGTCAGTGATCGACGACGCGGTCGGGCAGCTCGACGCCGATCAGGAGGAGGAGACGGCACGGGAGCTGGTGGCCCGCAAGCTCCGCTCCACCCGCGGCCTGGACCGCGACAAGCGGCTGCGCCGTCTTGCGGGCATGCTCGCCCGCAAGGGATACGGGGAGGGCATGGCCCTGCGGGTGGTGCGTCAGGCGCTGGAGGAGGAAGGCGAGGACACGGAAGGCCTGGACGAGCCTTTCTGAGCGGGAACGGGGGGCGGGCCGGACGGGGGAAGCGGGCGCGGGCAGCGGGGGCGCTGTGCAGTGGTGGCGGGGCAGCAGCGGGGAGCGGGGCGGCGGGGAGCGGCGGTCGGGGGGCCGTCGGTCAGTGTCCGGCCAGGGACGCGCGGCGGGCGGCCCCGTCGATGAGGGCCAACGCGTCCGCCGCGGTGCGGCCCGGCGCGCGGTTCCAGGGGCCGATCAGCCCGGGCCATCCCTGGGAGCGGAGTTCGGTGATCAGCCAGGCGCCGGCCCGGTTCACCGTGGTGGGGGAGCCGTAGCCGAGCCGGTGCGCGGTGAGCATCGCGCCGCAGATGCAGCGGGCGCCACGGGCGTTGCGCAGCCGGTACGGGGTGTTCTGCCAGCCCCATTCGGTCAGGACCTGCCGGGCGTAGCCGAGGTGGACGGAGGGTCTCAGATCTCTCTGGCCGACCCGCCGCCAGGCGTGGACACGGTCGGGCAGTACCGCACCCAGCCGACCGGGGAGCGGGCGCTCGGGCGGAGGCGCTGCCGGCAGCGCCCGCAGCGAGTCGTCGATCAGCCGGTCGACGGGGACGGACAACAGGCTCCGCCAGTCGGCAGGGCGGTCCTGTGCGGGCGACGGGGACCGGCCGGGAACGACCGGTTCCGGGGGCTCGGCCGGGGAGAGCACGGGCTCGGGGGCGGTGCTCTCCCACCCCGAGACGATGCGCTGCCACGCCTGTGTGTCGTGCAGCCGGGAAGCCTCGGCGTCGAGCTGGTCGGGGGTGAGGACTGGGGTCGCCATGAGTGCGTCATCTCCGTACATTTCGGCCTCTGTATGAGGCGAATGTCGGTCGCGCACGGCGATGGCTCTACTGGAACGCGGCGTTCGGGTGTGTCACGCGCAGGAGCGAGTTCAGAAGAAGTGAGCCAGAAGCAGTAAGTCGGAAGTGAGCCAGACGTGAGGGAGGGGGCGGCCACGTCACGCCCGTGGCCGCCCCCTCCCTCGGATCGATGTCCGGCGTCAGCCGCCGGTGCCGGTCCTGTCCTCGGTGTCGGAGGCGGTGTCGGGGGCGGCGGCCGGGGAGACCGGGAGCCCGGCCGCGCGCCAGGCCTGGAAGCCGCCGATCAGGTCGGTTGACCGGTGCAGCCCGAGTTGGCGCAGCGACGCCACCGCGAGGCTCGACGCGTACCCCTCGTTGCAGATGACGACCACCGGGAGGTCGTGGCTCACCGCCTCGGCGGCGCGGTGGCTGCCCTGCGGGTCGAGCCGCCACTCCAGCTCGTTGCGCTCCACGACCAGCGCGCCGGGGATGAGCCCGTCCCGTTCCCGGAGGGCCGCGTACCGGATGTCCACCAGCAGCGCCCCGTCCGCCGCCGCGGCGGAAGCCTCGTGCGGGCCGATCCGGTCGTAGCCGTCCCGGACCCGCTCCAGCAGCTCGTCGATGCCCACCTGCTCCGTGGCGCCCACGCCCTCGGCCCCACCTCGCTCGTCGCCGCTCACTGCCAGTCCTCCGGGCGCTCGGTCTGCTCCAGCCGGAGCACCGCACCTGTGCGGCTGAACCGGCGGATCCGCGGCAGCGGCGGGTAGTACGCGTGGACGGAGACGGCATGCACGCTGTCGGACTCGTTGAGGACCTCGTGCACGTGGTTCTGCCCGAAGGCCCGCCCCTGACCGGCCGCCAGCTCCCGTGACCGGTCCACCCCCTCGTTCAGCTCCAGGGTCTTCCAGCCGTCGGTGGGCAGCCGTACGGCCAGTGAGTGCTCCTTGAGGGCGCCGGCCGCGGTGGTGAAGGCGCCGACCGAGTCGGCGTGGTCGTGCCAGCCGGTCCCGGTCCCCGGCGGCCAGCCGATCAGCCAGGCCTCGCTGCCGCCCGGCCCGTCGAGCCGGACCCAGGTGCGGCCCTCCGGATCGAGCGGAAGAGAGGCGATGAGCGCGGTGTCCTCGGCGGCGCGGCGCACGAAGTCGAGCAGCTCCGCGACCGTCGGACCGGAGGAGACGGAACGGGCCGAGCCGACCCGCGCGGAAACAGCGGGAGCGGATAGAGAGGCAGCGGGTACAGCCGGAGCGGACGCAGCCGGAGCGGAGGCCACCGGTCCGGTGGCACGGGAGGGTACGGAAGCAGCCGTGGGTACGGCAGGAGAGGGGGAAGACACAGGGACCGTCCTGAGAGTTCGCGCGAGATCCCGGCCGTGCGGGAAAGCGGCACGGACCGGCAGAGGGGGGCGATTCAGCAGGACGGGCGACACACGCAGCCCGCGTAACGGAGGAGGTCCATATGGACCCTCCGCCACAGGCGCACATCGGTGTCGGTCATGATCTGGAGTAGACCATGTGCGCCCGTGACGGTCAATTGATCCTGGCGGTCCGGTCGGCGTGAACCCGCTCGCGGGGCCCCGGCGCTCGCGCCGCCCCCCGCTCGTCCCCGCTCTCCCCGTCCCCGCTCTCCCCGTCCCCGCGCTCCGCGGGTCCGGCGCCGGACCCGCCCCCGGGCGGCCCGCCCAGTGCCGCCCGCGCCGCGGCGAACAGCTCCGCGGGCCGTACGCCGGCGAAGGCGGCCACCAGGTGTCCGTCGGGCCGCACCAGCAGGACGGTGTGGGCCGACGCACCCGGGTAGCTCTCCGTGACCAGCAGCTCCGCCGTGGACGGCAGCGCCTCCACGGCTTCCACGAGGCGCGGCATGATGCCGGCGGTCAGCCAGTGCCGCCGGTCCCACACACCGGTTCCGGGGGCGACCAGGATCACCAGCGGATGCCCCTGCCCGAGCCGCTCGCGCAGCCGCACCGCCGTCCCGTCCGGCGCCGTCACCCTTACATCGGCGACCGGCGCACCGGGGGGCGTACCCACCGTGGTGTGCGCCTCGGCGTGCGGTGGTGCAAGGGGGGAGTGCGTGTACGAAGGGGGCGCACCGAGGGCTCCGCAGCCCAGGTGGCCGTTGGCGAGCAGGGTGTCGTGACCCCGGGCCGTGCCCGGTACCAGCGTCCGCAGCCCTCCGCCGCCCCGCAGTATCGGCAGGGACTGGTCGGCGGCGCGCAGCCGGGCGGCCACGGCGGCCCGACGTTCGGCCTGGTAGCTGTCGAGCAGCAGATCGGCGCCGCCGTGATGCCAGGCGTGGGCGAGCTTCCACGCCAGGTTCTCGGCGTCCCGGATGCCCTCGTCCAGGCCCTGGGTGCCGAGCGCCCCCAGCAGATGCGCGGCGTCGCCCGCCAGGAAGGCCCGCTGCACCCGCCAGCGCCGGGCGAGGCGGTGGTGGAGCGTGTGGACCCCGGTGTCGAGCAGCTCGTACGGCGGGGTCTCGCCGCACCAGCCGGCCAGGCTGTCCCGGATGCGGGCGATCAGGGCGTCCGGGGTGACCAGCTCGCCGCGCGGCGGGAGCAGCCAGTCCAGCCGCCAGACCCCGTCCGGCAGCGGCCGCGCGCTGACCTCGGCACCCCCGGTGCGCCACGGCGGCTGCCGGTGCAGCACGGCCTCGTCCGGCCAGGGCAGGTCGGCCCGCAGTGCGGCGACGGCATGCCGCTCCACCGCCGTACGACCGGGAAACCTGATGTCCAGCAGCTTGCGCACGGTCGAGCGTGCGCCGTCGCAGCCGACCAGATAGCTGCCGCGCCACCAGGTCGCACCGGGCTCCTTGGTGTGCACCGTGACGCCGTCGCGGTCCTGCTCCAGGGTGTCGACCCGGCTCAGCTCCATCAGCTTCACCAGCGGCGCCGCCGCGACGGCGGCGCGCAGGGCCGACGCCAGCGCGTGCTGCGGAATGTGGAGGGGGGCCGGGAGGGGCGGCGCGTCCTCGTCGACGGAGTCCCCGGAACCCGCGCTCAGCGGCACATCACGGACCAGCTGCTTCCGGCGCATTGAGCGCCACCCGCTCCACCGCAGGCCGTCCTTCTCCAGGCGGGCGGCGCCGAGCCGCTCCACCAGATCGGCGGTGTCCTCGCGCAGCACGACCGTGCGGGCGAGACGCACTTCCTCGGTGCCCGGCCCCTCGTCGAGGAGCACGCACGGGACACCCTGGGCGGCGAGGGCCAGCGACAGCGTCAGGCCGACGGGCCCGGCGCCGACGACGATCACCGGGTCCACGGCGCGTGTCCTCCGGCCCGTACGGTCATGCGGAACGTGGCAGTGGAAGCCGGGTGCGTGATCACAGAACGTATGCAACCCACTGGGGGTGCTTGCGTCAAGTGACCGAGGCAGCGACGCGTGCGCCGCTGCCTCGAATGCTTCTGCCGGGAAGGACCGCCCACGGTCAGTTCTGCGACACTCCGGTCCCACCGGCACCGTCGGCCCCGGTGCCTGCGCCCCCCGCGCCCCCTGTGGTGTCGGCGTTCGGGCCGAACGTGCCGGCCGTCGCGTCGATGGTTCCGGGGGCCTGGACGGCCGGCGCCACCGCGATGCCGGTCTTGGCGCGGCGGCCGCGCTTCTCGATCCAGGTCGCCAGCGACGAGAGCAGCAGACACAGCGCGATGTAGATCGTGCCGATGACCGTGATCGTCGAGACGTACGGGTACTGGCCGTTGACCAGGGTGTTGGAGGCGATCAGACGCGCGGTCTGGAGCAGCTCCGGGTACAGGATGATGAAGCCGAGCGAGGTGTCCTTGAGGGTCACCACGAGCTGGCTGATGATCGTCGGCAGCATCGACCGGACCGCCTGCGGCATCAGGACGGTGACCATCACCTGGGTCTTGCTCATGCCGAGCGCGTACGCGGCCTCGCTCTGGCCCCGGGGGACGGCGTTGATGCCGGCGCGCAGCACCTCGGCCTGCACACAGCCGTTGTAGACCGACAGGCCCGCCGCCAGCGCCCACATCGAGTAGTCGGTGAGGAAGCCGACCCAGATGGCGTAGATCGTGATCAGCAGCGGGAGCGAGCGGAACAGCTCGATGAAGGTGGTCGCCGCCCAGCGGACCGGTTTGTGGTCGGAGAGGCGTCCCACGGCCAGCACCACGCCGAGGACGACCGAGCCGACCGCGGCCAGACCGAACGCCTTGAGCGTCGCGACGAGGGCGTCGGCGATGTTCTGCCGGATGCCCGAGTAGTTGAAGATGTCCCACATCTCGGGGGCCAGGTGGCCCTTGTCGGCCAGCCGCAGCAGGCTGACCGCGATCAGCGCCAAGATGGCGAGGGTGCCGACGACGGCGTAGAGCCGGTTACGGACGACGGCCTTGGGGCCCGGGGCGTCGTAGAGAACGCTGGCGCTCATCGGGCGACCTCCATGCGACGCTCCAGCAGCCGGAAGAGGCCGCTGATGGTAAACGTGACGACCAGGTAGCCGAGGGCCACCCAGATGAAGACGGGGACGATGTCGTAGCCCTTGTCGCTCATCAGCTTCTGCCAGCCGAAGAGTTCCGCGACGCTGAAGGCTCCGGCGATCGCGGAGTTCTTGGTGAGCGCGATGAAGATGCTGCTCAGCGGCGGGATGACGGTCCGCGTCGCCTGGGGGAGCACCACGATGCGCAGGGTCTGGGCGAACGTCATGCCGATCGAGCGGGCGGCTTCGGCCTGGCCCAGCGGCACGGTGTTGATGCCGGAGCGGACCGCCTCGCAGACGAACGAGGAGGTGTAGAAGCCGAGCGCCAGCGACCCGAGCACGAACGGGCTCATCCCCGGGAAGAGGATCTCCGGGACGACGAAGAAGAAGATCAGGAAAAGCAGCGTCAGCGGGGTGTTGCGCATCAGCGTCACCCAGGCGGTGCCGAAGTACCGCAGCGGCGGCACCGGCGAGACCCGGAAGCCGGCGATGACGACACCGAGCACCAGTGCGATAACCGAGCTGACGGCGGTGATCGACACGGTTCCTATGAAGCCGTCGCGGAACTCTGGGAAATTGTCGAGCAGTACGTTCATGAGGTCTCCGCGTCGGCGGTCAGCGGCATCAGGGCAGGGGAAGGGGCGCCCCGTACGCCCGCCCCGTGCCCCTGAGGGGCAGCGGCGGCGTACGGGACGCCTCCTGAGTCACACGCGGTACGTCAGTGACGGGGCGTCGGCCGTGGGACGGCGGACGGGCGTCAGTAGCGCTCGAGCGCCGGCGGCTCGGTGTAGGCCGAACCGGACAGGCCCAGCGTCGCCTCGTAGATCTTCTTGTACGTGCCGTCCTTGACGTGCTTGTCCAGCGAGTCGTTGATCGCGTCGCGCAGGACCTTGTCGTCCTTGTTCAGGCCGACGCCGTAGGGCTCGTCGGTGAACGGCTTGCCGACGACCTTGAGCTTGCCGGAGTTGGCGGCCGCGTAACCCTTGAGGATCGAGTCGTCCGTGGTGAGGGCGTCGACCTGCTTGGTCAGCACCTGCTGCACGCAGTCGGAGTACTTGGCCAGCTCGACGACGTCCGCGCCGTACTCCGGCTTCTTGATCTCCTGGAGCGGGGTGGAGCCGACGATCGAGCAGACCTTCTTGCCCTTCACCGACTCCTTGCCGGTGATGGAGTTGTCGTCCTTGCGGACCAGGAGGTCGGCGCCCGCCTTGTAGTACGGACCGGCGAAGCCGACCTGCTTCTTGCGCTCGTCGTTGATCGTGTACGTACCGACGAAGTAGTCGACCTGGCCCTTGGAGATCGCCGTCTCACGGATGCCGGAGTCGACGGTCTTCCACTCGATCTGCTTCTCCGAGAAGCCGAGGTCCGCCGCGATCATCTTGGCGATCTCGATGTCGAAGCCGGAGCGCTCCTTGGTCGACTGGTCCTCGAAGCCGAGGTACGGCTGGTCGGCCTTGGCACCGATGATCAGCTTGCCGCGCTCCTTGGCCTTCTTGAAGACCGGCGAGTCCAGGGCGACGTCCGTGGCGACGGTGTACGTGGGCAGCGCGGGAGCCTCGGAGGAGCCGGGCTTGGTGCCGCCCGGTTTGTCACCGGCGGAACCCTCCTTGCCACCACACGCGGTCGCGGTCAGGGCGAGGACGGCGATGGCCGCGACGGCGGCCGACTTGCGGAGCTTCATGTGAGTTTTCCTTATGCCGTGGGTCGTTGTCGTCAGTCGTCGGTCGTCAGTGGTGAAGGATCTTCGACAGGAAGTCCTTGGCCCGGTCGCTGCGCGGATTGCTGAAGAACTGCTCGGGCGTCGCTTCTTCGACGATCTTTCCGTCCGCCATGAACACCACACGATTGGCGGCCGAACGGGCAAAGCCCATCTCGTGGGTGACGACGATCATCGTCATCCCGTCCCGGGCCAGCTGCTGCATGACTTCGAGGACCTCGTTGATCATCTCCGGGTCGAGAGCCGATGTCGGCTCGTCGAAGAGCATGACCTTCGGGCCCATCGCCAACGCCCGCGCGATCGCCACGCGTTGCTGCTGGCCGCCGGAGAGCTGTGCCGGGTACTTGTCGGCCTGCACGCCGACGCCCACCCGGTCGAGAAGGGTCCGGGCCTTCTCCTCCGCGGCCTTCTTGTCGGTCTTGCGGACCTTGGTCTGGCCCAGCATGACGTTCTCCAGCACCGTCTTGTGTGCGAAGAGATTGAACGACTGGAAGACCATGCCCACGTCGGCGCGCAACCGCGCCAGCTCCTTGCCCTCCTGGGGCAGGGGCTTGCCGTCGATCGAGATCGCACCCGAATCGATCGTCTCCAAGCGGTTGATCGTGCGGCACAGCGTGGACTTCCCGGACCCGGAGGGCCCGATGACGACCACGACCTCGCCACGGGCGATGGTCAGGTCGATGTCCTGGAGCACATGCAGCGCGCCGAAGTGCTTGTTGACGTCGCTCAGTACGACAAGGTCGTCGCCCGCGGGCGCGGCATCCTCGGCGGCCTTGGTCACTGAAACTCCGCTCATCGGCTTCTTGCTCCGTCCTCCTCGGGTGCCAAGGACACTAATGACGCGGTGCGACCAGCGTCATTACATCTGAGCGGAAATTGAGCATAACGATCCGGCGGCAACCGGACACTCCGCGTGAAGTGGACGTCACGAACGGTGCCCGGGCGTACCGGGTGCATAACGGAAACCCTGCTGTAACCGGCAGCCTCTTGACTGGCGTACCGGTCATCGGAGTGGATGCCCTGTGCGGCAAAAGAACGTGAAGCGCCGCTGAACGGAAAGTTTCACCCGGGATCTTCCGGGTGAAGCGGGGCGAAACTTGAGATATCGCCGGGTGACGCCGTGCAACGGTGGCGTGCACAAGAGCGGTTACGCGAACGAGTATGGGACGTCCCCACGGCCCGGGGAGACGGAGAGGAGGGCCATGAGACTGCTGCTCGTCGAGGACGACGACCATGTCGCGGCGGCCCTGTCCGCCGTGCTCGCCCGGCACGGGTTCCAGGTCGTGCACGCCCGCAACGGCGAGGAGGCCCTGCGCGCGCTGCTGCCCGCGGAGAAGGAGCCCTTCGGCGTCATCCTCCTCGACCTCGGCCTGCCCGACCAGGACGGCTACGAGGTCTGCGGCAAGATCCGCAAGCGCACCGCGACCCCGGTGATCATGGTCACCGCCCGTGCCGACGTCCGCTCGCGCATCCACGGACTCAACCTCGGCGCCGACGACTACGTCACCAAGCCCTACGACACCGGTGAGCTGCTCGCCCGTATCCACGCGGTCGCCCGGCGCACCACCAGCGGCGAGGACACCGCGTCAACCCCCGTCGCGGCACTGCGTCTGGGATCCGTCCGGATAGAGCTGCCGACCCGGCGCGTCAGCGTCGACGACGCCGAGGTCCAGCTGACCCGCAAGGAGTTCGACCTGCTGGCCCTCCTCGCGCAGCGGCCCGGCGTGGTCTTCCGCCGCGAGCAGATCATCAGCGAGGTCTGGCGCACCAGCTGGGAGGGGACCGGGCGCACTCTGGAGGTGCACGTGGCCTCACTGCGCTCCAAGCTGGGGCTGCCCGCCCTCATCGAGACCGTGCGGGGCGTCGGCTACCGACTCGTCGCCCCGGCCGCGTGACGGACGGCTTCGTCCCCGGTGCGCACCCGTCTCCTCCCCCTGCTCATCACGCTGATGGCCGCCGTCCTGCTCACCCTCGGCTTCCCGCTCGCGGTGAGTGTGGCCGCCGCCGAGCAGCAGCGCCTGGTCATCGACCGGATCGACGACACCGCCCGCTTCGCGGCCCTCGCCCAGTCCATCACCGACACGGTCCCGGCCACCGACGAGCGCCGTCTGACGCTCGCCACCGACCTGGAGGTCTACGCCTCGGTGTACGGCATCCGGGCCGGCATCTTCTACCGCAACGACCTGGCCCTGGCGAAGGCCCCGGACGGCTGGCTGCTGCCGGCCGAGGGGGAGGGGCGCACCGCCTTCAGCGAAGCGCTCCTCGGCCGCCGTTCGCACGACCCCCCGCAGGTCTGGCCCTGGCAGGACGGCCGGGTCGTCGTCGCTTCGCCCGTCGTGCGCGACGGTGACGTCGTCGCCGTGGTCGTCATCGACTCGCCCACCGACGAGATGCGCTCCCGCATCCTGCGGACCTGGCTGCTGATCGCGGTCGGCGAGGCCCTGGCCATGCTGGTCGCGGTCGGCGCCGCCGTCCGGCTCACCGGCTGGGTGCTGCTGCCGGTACGGGTCCTGGACGCGGCCACCCACGACATCGCCGTCGGCCGGATGCGCTCCCGGGTCGCCGCCTCCGGCGGGCCGCCGGAGCTGAGACGCCTGGCCCGGTCCTTCAACGAGATGGCCGACAACGTCGAGGACGTACTGGAACAGCAGCGCGCCTTCGTCGCCGACGCCTCGCACCAGCTGCGCAACCCGCTCGCCGCGCTGCTCCTGCGCATCGAACTCCTCGCCCTGGAACTGCCCGAGGGCAACGAGGAGATCGCCGCCGTACGCACCGAGGGCAAGCGGCTGGCCCGGGTCCTGGACGACCTGCTCGACCTGGCGCTGGCCGAACACACCGAGGCGGACCTCCAGCTGACCGACATCGTCCCGCTCACCGCCGAACGCGTCGCCTCCTGGCGCCCGATGGCGGACGGGAAGGGCGTGCACCTGATCCAGGACGGGGCCCCGGCCGCCACCGCCTGGGCCGACCCCACAGCGCTCTCCAGCGCACTGGACGCGGTCATCGACAACGCCCTGAAGTTCACCCCGGCCGGACAGGACGTACGGGTCACGGTCGTCCCGGGAGCCACCGCCACGACCGTCGTGGTCGCCGACCGGGGGCCCGGCCTCACCGAGCAGGAGCTGGAACGCGTCGGGGACCGCTTCTGGCGCAGCACCCGGCACCAGAACGTGAGCGGTTCGGGGCTCGGCCTCTCCATCTCCCGCGTGCTCCTCGCGGCGGGCGGCGGCTCGATCACGTACGAACGCCACGAGCCGCACGGCCTGCGGGTCACCGTCTCGGTGCCGCGCGAGCTGCCGCACACCTCCTGAGCCCCGGGGCCGGAGGCTCAGAGGGCCTGCGGCTCAGGGCTTGACCGAGCGGTAGTACCGCTTGGCGCCCTCGTGCACTTCCAGCGGGTCCGTGTAGATCGCTGTCCGCAGATCCACCAGCTGCGCCGCGTGTACCTCGCGGCCGATCCGGTCCCGGCTGTTGATCACCGTCCGGGTGAAGGCCTCGGTCATGGCCGGATCCGTACGGTCCGTGGTGATGAGCAGATTGGCGACGGCGACCGTGGCGACCGACTGCCCCCGCTGGGCGAAGCGGTAGGCGTCGGCGGGCATCGTCGCCGACCGGTAGTAACGGGCGGAGCCGCCGATCGACTGCAACTCCTTGATAAGGCCCTCGTCCAGCGGGACCAGCTGCACGGCGAACCGCTGCGACAGCTCCTGCACCGCCCCGGTCGGCAGCCCGCCGGACCAGAAGAAGGCGTCCAGGTCCCCGGAGACCAGCCGGTCCGGCATCGTGTTGATGCCCGCCGACACCGCGGTCACGTCCTGCGTCGGGTGGAGGCCCGCCGCGTTCAGCAGCCGGTCCGCGACCAGCCGGACCCCGGAGCCCTCCTGGCCCACGCCGACCCGCTTGCCCCGCAGATCGGCCACGCTGCCGATGTCGGAGTCGCGCGGGACCACGAGCTGCACATAGTCGTCGTAGAGCCGCACACACCCCCGCAGCAGATGGGCGCCGGGCCTTCCGTCGCGCACATAGGTGGCCACGGCGTCGGCGGTGGCGATGGTGAAGTCGGCCTCTCCCGTCGCCACCCGCGCGAGGTTCTCCTGGGAGCCCTCGCTGGTGAGGAGCTTTATGGACACCTCGGGCATGTCCTTGGCAAGGGCGCCTTCCAGCCGTTCCCCGTACCGCTGGTAGACGCCGCTCGGCACCCCCGTGGAGAAGGTCAGCGTCCCGCTCGGGGCCCGTTCGCCCAGGGGAAGGAGCCACCACGCGAGCAGCCCGAGCACGACCGCGAGCGCGGCGCCCGTCTGAAGGGTGCGACGTCGGCCGAATCGGGACAGAGCGTGGAGCATGCGCGCGATCCTGCCAGCTCACCGCCCCTCTGACCAGGCCCGGCTGCGGGGGCGGGCCCGGTACGGGAAGGGTGCGCCCGGCAACCGCCTACCCTGGTCACATGAGCAGCGGCAACCGGAGCGAAGCAGTGGACGTCCAGAAGAGCTACGAGGTGCGCACCTACGGGTGCCAGATGAACGTCCACGACTCCGAACGGCTGTCGGGTCTCCTGGAGGGCGCCGGATACGTCCGCGCCCCCGAGGGCTCCGACGGCGACGCCGACGTTGTCGTCTTCAACACCTGCGCGGTACGGGAGAACGCCGACAACAAGCTCTACGGCAACCTCGGCCGGCTCGCCCCGATGAAGACCAAGCGCCCCGGGATGCAGATCGCCGTCGGCGGCTGCCTCGCCCAGAAGGACCGCGACACCATCGTCAAGCGGGCCCCCTGGGTGGACGTCGTCTTCGGCACGCACAACATCGGCAAGCTGCCGGTCCTCCTGGAGCGCGCCCGTATCCAGGAGGAGGCGCAGATCGAGATCGCCGAATCCCTGGAGGCCTTCCCCTCCACGCTCCCCACCCGACGCGAGTCCGCGTACGCCGCGTGGGTCTCCATCTCCGTCGGCTGCAACAACACCTGCACCTTCTGCATCGTCCCGGCGCTGCGCGGCAAGGAGAAGGACCGCCGTACCGGCGACATCCTGGCCGAGATCGAGGCGCTGGTGGCCGAGGGCGTGTCCGAGATCACCCTGCTCGGCCAGAACGTCAACGCGTACGGCTCCGACATCGGCGACCGCGAGGCCTTCTCCAAGCTGCTGCGCGCCTGCGGCAAGATCGAGGGCCTGGAGCGGGTCCGCTTCACCTCGCCGCACCCCCGCGACTTCACCGACGACGTCATCGCCGCCATGGCCGAGACGCCGAACGTGATGCCGCAGCTCCACATGCCGATGCAGTCCGGCTCCGACCGTGTACTGAAGGCGATGCGTCGCTCCTACCGTCAGGAGCGCTTCCTCGGGATCATCGAGAAGGTGCGCGCCGCGATGCCGGACGCCGCCATCTCCACCGACATCATCGTGGGCTTCCCCGGCGAGACGGAGGAGGACTTCGACCAGACGATGCACGCCGTCCGCGAGGCCCGGTTCGCCAACGCGTTCACCTTCCAGTACTCCAAGCGCCCCGGGACGCCGGCCGCCGACATGGACGGCCAGATCCCCAAGGAGGTCGTCCAGGAGCGGTACATGCGCCTGTCCGCCCTCCAGGAGCAGATCTCCTGGGACGAGAACAAGAAACAGGTCGGCCGCACCCTGGACGTCATGGTCGCCGAGGGCGAGGGCCGCAAGGACGGCGCCACCCACCGCCTCTCCGGCCGCGCCCCCGACAACCGCCTGGTCCACTTCACCAAGCCCGGCCAGGACGTGCGCCCCGGCGACGTGGTGACCGTCGAGGTCACCTACGCCGCCCCGCACCACCTGCTCGCCGAGGGCACCCCGCTCGCCGTACGGACCACCCGCGCGGGCGACGCCTGGGAGAAGCGCACCACGGCCGCCGCCGCCAAGCCGGCCGGAGTGATGCTCGGCCTCCCCACCATCGGCGCCCCGGCCCCGCTGCCGGCCGCCGCGGCACCGGCCTGCGGCATCGGCTGACGGCTCCGGCTCTACGGGCCCGACTGTCGGTCGGGCCCGGCTGTCGGTCCCGGCGGCGGCCGCCTGCGGGAACGGCCGCCTGCCCGGCCTCGGCCGGCGCCCCCGGCAAGTACCCTGACCGGCATGCTTGTCGCCGCCGCCGTGTGCCCCTGTCCGCCGCTCCTGGTGCCCGAGGTCGCCGCCGGGGCCGCGCCCGAACTCGACACCGCGCGCGCCGCGTGCCTGGACGCCGTGGGGGTGCTCGCCGCCTCCCGCCCCGACCTGCTCGTGGTCGTGGGGCCGGGGGCCGGCCGCTCCTACCCGTCCGGCGGGTACGGCTCCTTCCGCGGGTTCGGCGTCGCCCTCGACGTCGCCCTCGGCGAGCCGGGCCCGGCCGCGCAGGAACCCCCGCTGCCGGACTCCCTCGCCGTCGGCGCGTGGCTGCTGGACCGGGCCCGCTGGGCGGGCGCACCGGTCGAGGGGCTTGCGGTGGACGGGCGCCACCCCGCCGGCGAGTGCGCACGGGCCGGGGAGGGGCTGGCCGCCCGCGCCGACCGCGTCGCGCTCCTGGTGATGGGCGACGGCAGCGCCTGCCGCACGCTCAAGGCGCCCGGCTACCTGGACGAACGGGCGGAGGCCTTCGACGCCCGGGCCACCGCGGCCCTGGGCGCCGCGGACCTCGCCGCACTGGACGCGCTGGACGAGACGCTCGCGTACGACCTCAAGGCGGCCGGCCGGGCCCCCTGGCAGCTGCTCAGCGGCGCCGCGCGGGGAGTGGGCCTCGGCGGGCGGCTGCTGTACGAGGACGCGCCCTACGGAGTCGGCTACACCGTCGCGACCTGGTCCTGAACAGACCGAAGGCGGCACCGGAGAGATCCGGTGCCGCCTTCGGGGGCCTGCCGCTGTCAGATCAGGAAGCGGGCGGCGGAGGGGGAGGGGTGGTGCCGGGGGTGCCGCCGTCCTTCTGGCCCAGCTTGTCCACGGCTTCCTTGGCCTTGCGCGTACCCGTGTCGATCTTGTCGCTGTACTTGCCCTTGGTCTTCTGGTCGACCGTGCGCGCGGCCTTGTCGAGGCCCTGCTCGATCTTGCCCCCGTGCTGCTGCGCGAGGTCGCCGACCTTTTCCTTGGCCGGTCCCAGCTTGGCCTTCAGGTTGTCCAGGAACCCCATTGGGTCACCTTCCGTGCAGTGAGGACTGTCTGCGGGAGCGTTCTCCCGCCCCCATTGTCCGTCACCTGTCCCTCCCTGCCGACTTTACTCGCCCTTCAGCGTTCTCTCAGCGCCCTTCCGGTCCCCCCGGGAGTGGGCGGGAAGAGCGCGGATATTTGGGAGACTGTCCCGGTGAACCGTCCCGTTTCAGCCCCCCGCGTCATCACCGTCGTCGGCCCCACCGCGGCCGGAAAATCCGATCTGGGGGTCTTCCTCGCCCAGCACTTCGGCGGTGAGGTGGTCAACGCCGACTCCATGCAGCTCTACCGCGGGATGGACATCGGTACGGCGAAGATGACACCCGCCGAGCGCGCGGGCGTCCCCCACCGTCTGCTCGACATCTGGGACGTCACCGAGGCCGCCAGCGTCGCCGAGTACCAGCGCCTCGCCCGGCTGGAGATCGACCGGCTGCTCGCCGAGGACCGCACGCCCGTCCTGGTCGGCGGCTCCGGGCTGTACGTGAAGGGCGCCATCGACGCCCTGGAGTTCCCCGGTACGGACCCCGAGGTGCGCGCCCGCCTCGAACAGGAGCTGGCCGAGCGGGGCTCCGGCTTCCTGCACCAGCGGCTCGCCGCCGCCGACCCCGGCGCCGCCCGCTCCATCCTCGCGAGCAACGGCCGCCGTATCGTCCGCGCCCTCGAAGTCATCGAGATCACCGGCAAGCCCTTCACCGCCAACCTCCCCGGCGACGAACCGGTCTACGACGCCCTGCAGATCGGCGTCGACGTCGACCGTCCCGAGCTGGACGAGCGCATCGCCCTGCGCGTCGACCGGATGTGGGAGGCCGGCCTGGTGGACGAGGTGCGCACCCTGGAGGCGCGCGGACTGCGCGAGGGCCTCACCGCCTCACGGGCCCTGGGCTACCAGCAGATTCTCGCGGCGCTCGCGGGGGAGTGCACCGAGGAGGAGGCGCGGGCCGAGACCGTGCGCGCCACCAAACGCTTCGCGCGCCGGCAGGACTCCTGGTTCCGCCGCGACCCGCGCGTCCGGTGGCTCGGCGGCGGACAGCGTGACCGGGAAGAACTCCCGCACCGGGCGCTGACGTTGATCGAACGAGCGGTCACAGCCTGATCACGTGATGGCATCGGGACGCTCCGCCCGTCAATTCGGCGCCCGTGATCGTGCCATCATCGATCCACCAGTGGAGTCCGAGTTGGGAGGGCGCGTGGCGATGGAGGCCGGCCCTCGCGACACGGAGCAGCACGACGTACCGCCACCGCAGGAGATCGCGGGGCGGCTGAGTCCCGACGGGCCCGACGAGCAGGACATGGCCCCGGAGGTCGAGGTCGAGCTCAGGCCCGCCCGCAGACTGCGGATCTGGCAGCTCGCGCCCATCATCATGCTGGCCGCCGTCGGCTCGCTGATGTTCGCCTTCCCGCTCGCCTTCGAGTTCGGTGACGGTGGTGCCGTCGTCGCCATGCTGGGCCTTCTGATCAGCTGCTGCGCGGCCGGCTGGGGCATGATGGCGGCCCGCCGCGTCGGCCACACCTGGCCCGGCCTGCCGGCCAGGGGCTCGGGCGACCGTCTCGACTGGCGGGTGATCGCGCTGTACGTCGCCCTGGGCGGCGGGCTGGTCGCCCTCGCCGTCTGGCGCGTGGCCCGCCTGCGCTGAGCCGCCAGGGTCCGGCACCGCGGAGTGGCAGCTGGGAGTGTCCGGCATCGCGGAGTGTCGGTGATGGCTCGTACAGTTGCCCTGTGAGCACTTCGCAGATCACCTTCCTCAAGGGTCACGGCACCGAGAACGACTTCGTGATCGTCCCCGACCCGGACAACGCCCTCGCGCTGCCCGCCTCCGTCGTCGCCCGGATCTGCGACCGCAGGGCCGGTATCGGCGGGGACGGCCTGCTGCACGTCGTCCGCTCCGCGGCCCACCCCGAGGCCCAGGGCATGGCCGCCGAGGCCGAGTGGTTCATGGACTACCGCAACGCGGACGGCTCCATCGCCGAGATGTGCGGCAACGGAGTGCGCGTCTTCGCCCACTACCTCCAGCGCGAGGGGCTCGTCGAGCAGGGCGGCCTCGCCGTCGCCACCCGGGGCGGCATCAAGCAGGTGCACCTCGCCAAGGACGGCGACATCACCGTCTCCATGGGGCGTGCCGCGCTGCCCGAGGAGAGCGCCACGGTCGCCGTCGGGGAGCGCAGCTGGCCCTCCCGCAACGTCAACATGGGCAACCCGCACGCCGTCGCCTTCGTCGACGACCTCGCCCACGCCGGCGACCTCCTCTCCGCCCCTCCGGTCAGCCCCGCCGCGGTCTACCCCGAAGGCGTCAATGTCGAGTTCGTCGTGGACCGGGGCCCGCGCCATGTGGCCATGCGCGTCCACGAGCGCGGTTCCGGCGAGACCCGCTCCTGCGGCACCGGCGCCTGCGCGGTGGCCGTCGCCACCGCCCGCCGGGACGGCACGGACCCGGCGGTGACCGGGCTCCCCGCTACGTACAGGGTGGACCTCCCCGGTGGCACTCTGACCATCACCGAGCACCCGGACGGCGCGGTCGACATGACCGGCGCCGCGGTGATCGTCGCCGAGGGCACCATCGACCCGGCCTGGCTGGAAGCGGCGGCCGGCTGAGCGCCGGGCGGCCACCGGCTCGGGCCGGGCGGCTCATCGGCCGAGCGCCGAGTGCCGGGCGGCTCCCGGTTCGAAACCGTGGTCGGTCGGAGCTTCGCTCGAATGGGTGATCCGTTTCACGCTGGGCCAGAGCCGGACTGCGCCACGTGGTGGGGTCGATAGCATCAAGCACCGGCCCGGAGAAGCGTCCGCCTCTCCCCACCGCCGGTCGACTCCGCCGGAGGTGCCCATGAGTGCAGAGGCCGCCGATCCCGCCGCTGTGCCCCGCAGGCGGAGCCGGCCCCGGATCGATCTGCGCAGACTGGGCCGGGTGGCGCTGCTCGGCCCGGTCTCCCGCGACCGGCTGCCCGACGCCATCGGCCATGTCGCCGACGCGCACCGCGCCCACCACCCCGACGCCGACCTGGGCATCCTCCACCGGGCCTATGTCCTCGCGGAGTCCTCGCACCGGGGCCAGATGCGCAAGAGCGGCGAGCCGTACATCACGCACCCGCTGGCCGTCACCCTTATCCTCGCCGAGCTCGGAGCCGAGACCACCACCCTGACCGCCTCCCTCCTCCACGACACCGTCGAGGACACCGAGGTGACCCTCGATCAGGTGCGGGAGCAGTTCGGCGAAGAGGTCTGCTACCTCGTCGACGGCGTCACCAAACTGGAGAAGGTCGACTACGGCGCCGCCGCCGAGCCGGAGACCTTCCGCAAGATGCTCGTCGCCACCGGCAACGACGTCCGGGTCATGTCGATCAAACTGGCCGACCGGCTGCACAACATGCGCACCCTCACCGTGATGCGCCCCGAGAAGCAGGCCAGGATCGCCAAGGTCACCCGGGACGTCCTCATCCCGCTGGCCGAACGGCTCGGCGTGCAGGCGCTCAAGACCGAGCTCGAAGACCTGGTCTTCGCGATCCTGGACCCCGAGGAGTACGCGGACACCAGCGCCCTCATCGCGTCCGCCACCGGCGGCGAGGACCCCCTGGGCGCCATCGCCGACTGCGTCCGGGCCACCCTGCGGGAAGCGGGCATCAGTGCCGAAGTCCTCATCCGGCCCCGCCACTTCGTCTCCGTGCACCGGGTCCGCAGGAAACGCGGCGAACTGCGCCCCACCGACTTCGGCCGACTGCTCGTCCTGGTGGGCGAGGACGCGGACTGCTACGCCGTCCTCGGTGAGCTGCACACCTGCTTCACCCCGGTGATCTCCGAGTTCAAGGACTTCATCGCCGCCCCCAAGTTCAACCTGTACCAGTCGCTGCACACCGCCGTCGTCGGCCCCGAGGGCGCCGTCGCCGAAGTCCTCATCCGTACGCACCGGATGCACAAGGTCGCCGAGGCGGGCGTCGTCGCCCTGGGCAACCCGTACGCCCACGACGCGACCACAGCCCACGACGGCGCCGCCCAGCAGACCGAACCGTCCGACGAGCGCGCCGACCCGACCCGGCCCGGCTGGCTCTCCCGGCTGCTGGACTGGCAGGAGTCCGCCACCGACCCCGACACCTTCTGGACCACCCTGCGCGCCGACCTCGCCCAGGACCGCGAGATCACCGTGTTCCGCACCGACGGCGGCACCCTGGGCCTGCCCGCCGGGGCCAGCTGCGTCGACGCCGCCTACGCCCAGCACGGGGAGCGGGCGCACGGCTGTATCGGAGCACGCGTCAACGGCCGCCTGGCCACCCTCTCCACCCAGCTCAGCGACGGGGACACTGTGCAGCTGCTGCTCGCCCAGGACACCGCGTCCGGCCCGTCCCCCGAGTGGCTCGACCACGCCCGCACCCCCGCGGCCCGGATCGCGATCACCGGCTGGCTCTCCGCCCACCCCGACGCCCCGGGCCCTGAGGCCGGCGGTGCCGACGACCGTACGGAGCCCGCGGCCGACAACCCGCAGTCCGCCGCACCCGCCCGCACCCGGTCCGGCGGGCGCGCAGCCAACGTCGTCGTCGACGGCGCCCAGAGCCCCACCCGCCTGGCCCGCTGCTGTACGCCGGTGCCCCCGGACGAGGTGGTCGGCATCGTGGTCCGGGGCGGTGCCGTCACCGTGCACCGCCAGGAGTGTCCCGCCGTCGCCCGGATGCGGGAGATCGGCCGCGCCCCCGTCGCCGCCCGGTGGCGCGACGAGGACGGCTGGAGCGACCCCGCCGCCTGCCGGGTCACGCTCGTCGCCGAGTCCTTCGGGCGCCCCCGGCTCCTCGCCGACCTCACCGAAGCGATCGCCACGGCAGACGCGGCGATCGTCTCCGCCACCGTCGAACCGCCCAGCGAACAGCGCGTCCGGCACACGTACACCCTCCAGCTCCCCGACGCCGCCGGGCTGCCCGCCCTGATGCGCGCCATGCGCGAGGTCGCCGGGGTCTACGACGTCAGCCGCGCCCAGCACCCGGCGGCCACCGGCTGACCCCGCCCCGTTCGGGTGGTGCGGCGCGCGGCACCACCGGGAGAGCGCCCGGCGCTGATAGCGGTAGTCCATGCCGCACATCTCCCGCCGCCTGCGGGCCGCCCTCCTGGCCACCGCGTCGCTCACCCTCGTCGCCGCCGTCCTGCCCGCCCCCGAGCCCCTCGGCATCGGTGACCGGCTCTTCCCCGAGCTGGGCAACCCCGGGTACGACGTCCTCGCATACGACATCGCCTTCACGTACCACGGCAGCAACACCAAGCCCCTGGACGCCGTCACCACGATCGCGGCCCGCGCCACCGCACCCCTGGAGCGGATCAACCTCGACTTCGCCCGGGGCACCGTGCAGGGCGTCGAGGTCAACGGGCGGGCCGCCGAGTTCGGGAGCAAGAACGAGGACCTGGTCGTCCAGGCACCCCGCCGCCTCCCCGAAGGCGCACCCCTGAACATCACCGTCCACCACACCAGCGACCCGGCCGGAACCGCGGGCAACGGCGGCTGGATCCGTACCGCCGACGGCCTCGCCATGGCCAACCAGGCCGACGCCGCCCACCGGGTCTTCCCGAGCAACGACCACCCCTCGGACAAGGCGCACTTCACCTTCCGTATCACCGCTCCCAAGGACCTCACTGCCGTCGCCAACGGACTGCCCGCCGGCCGGACCCGTAACGGCACCACGACCACCTGGACCTACCGCACCGAGCACCCCATGGCCACCGAGCTGGCCCAGGTCTCCATCGGCCGGTCCGCCGTCCACCACCACACAGGACCGCACGGACTGCCGCTGCGCGACGTCGTCCCGGCCGCCGACCGCGAGAAGATGGAGCCCTGGCTGAGGAAGACCCCCGCCCAGCTGGAGTGGATGGAGCGGCAGGTCGGCCGCTACCCCTTCGAGACGTACGGAGTCCTCGTCGCCGACAGCACCATCGGCTTCGCGCTGGAGACCCAGACGATCTCGCTCTTCGGCAGGTCCCTCTTCACCGAGCCCGCCTACCCCGAGTGGTACGTCGACTCCGTCATGGTCCACGAGCTGGCCCACCAGTGGTTCGGCAACAGCGTCTCGCCCGCCTCCTGGTCCGACCTCTGGCTCAACGAGGGGCACGCCAGCTGGTACGAGGCCCTGTACGCGGAGGAGAACGGGGGAGGGACGCTGGAGCGGCGGATGCGCGAGGCGTACAAGCTCTCCGACGGCTGGCGGGCCAACGGCGGCCCGCCGGCGCACCCGGACGGCCCGGCCGAGGGGGAGAAGCTCTCCCTGTTCCGGCCCGTCGTCTACGACGGCAGCGCCCTGGTGCTCTACGCCCTCCGCCAGGAGATCGGCGTGGCCGCCTTCGACCGGCTGGAGCGCGCCTGGGTCCGGATCCACCGGGACGGTACGGCGACCACCGCGGACTTCGTCCGGCTGGCGTCCGGCATCGGGGGACGCGACCTGACGGCCTTCTTCGACGGCTGGCTGTACGGGAAGAAGACACCGCCGATGCCCGGACACCCCGACTGGCGCGCGGCCGAGCCCGCTGCCACCCCCTGAAGCCTGGGGAAAACCCCAGTGACGGGCCCGGCGGGGCCGTGCCACTATCGACACGTCAGCACTGCGGAGAGCACCGGAACCCCGGGCGGGAATCATCCGGACAGATCACACGTTGTGACTGACGTAAAGAACTCTATCGACGTAAGGATCCAATGACCTCCTCTTCTTCCCTTCCCCAGGACGCGCAGGACGCGCAGAGCGCCACGGAGAACACCCCCGAGAGCCTCACCGAGAGCCTTCGGGCCGACGCCCTGATGGAAGAGGACGTCGCCTGGAGCCAGGAGATCGACGGAGCGCGCGACGGCGACCAGCTGGACCGCTCCGAGCGTGCCGCCCTGCGGCGCGTCGCCGGTCTCTCCACGGAGCTCGAGGACGTCACCGAGGTCGAGTACCGACAGCTGCGCCTGGAGCGCGTCGTGCTGGTCGGTGTCTGGACCTCGGGGACGGTGCGCGACGCGGAGATCTCCCTCGCGGAGCTCGCCGCACTCGCCGAGACGGCGGGCGCACAGGTGCTCGACGCGGTGTACCAGCGGCGTGACAAGCCCGACCCGGCGACCTACATCGGGTCCGGCAAGGCGCTGCAGCTGCGTGACATCGTCCTCGAATCCGGGGCCGACACCGTCGTCTGCGACGGTGAGCTCAGCCCGGGCCAGCTGATCCACCTGGAAGACGTCGTCAAGGTGAAGGTGGTCGACCGGACCGCTCTCATCCTCGACATCTTCGCTCAGCACGCCAAGTCCCGAGAGGGCAAGGCGCAGGTCTCGCTGGCACAGATGCAGTACATGCTGCCGAGGCTGCGCGGCTGGGGTCAGTCGCTCTCCCGTCAGATGGGCGGCGCCGGTTCCGGCGGCGGTGGCGGTATGGCCACGCGTGGTCCCGGTGAGACCAAGATCGAGACGGACCGGCGGCGGATCCGCGAGAAGATGGCGAAGATGCGCCGGGAGATCGCGGAGATGAAGACCGGCCGCGAGATCAAGCGGCAGGAGCGCAAGCGCAACAAGGTGCCCTCCGTCGCCATCGCCGGATACACCAACGCGGGCAAGTCCTCGCTGCTCAACCGCCTCACCGGAGCCGGTGTCCTGGTGGAGAACGCCCTGTTCGCCACCCTGGACCCGACCGTGCGCCGGGCCGAGACACCGAGCGGCCGCATCTACACCCTCGCTGACACCGTCGGGTTCGTACGGCACCTGCCGCACCACCTCGTCGAGGCGTTCCGCTCCACCATGGAGGAGGTCGGCGAGTCCGATCTCATCCTGCACGTGGTGGACGGCTCCCACCCGGTGCCGGAGGAGCAGCTCGCCGCGGTGCGCGAGGTCATCCGGGACGTCGGCGCGGTCAATGTGCGCGAGATCGTCGTGATCAACAAGGCGGACGCGGCGGACCCGCTGGTCCTCCAGCGGCTGCTGCGCAACGAGAAGTACGCGATCGCGGTCTCGGCCCGGACCGGTGCCGGAATCGACGAGCTGCTCGCGCTCATCGACGACGAGCTGCCGCGCCCGTCCGTCGAGATCGAGGTGCTCGTGCCGTACATCCAGGGGGCCCTGGTCTCCCGGGTGCACGCCGAGGGTGAGGTCCTCTCCGAGGAGCACACCGCCGACGGCACCCTGCTGAAGGCTCAGGTCCACGAGGAACTGGCAGCGGAGCTGGGGACGTTCGTCCCCGCCGCGCACTGATCACCGCACGGCGCAAGCCGTGAACGACGACGCCCGACCGGGACCCCCGGTCGGGCGTCGTCGTTCACGGGGCCTCTACGCCCCGTCGCCCGCCGTGCCGGAGCCGCCCCCGGTGTTCCCGTACCCCGGGGGCACGAAACACGCGGTCACGGTCTTGCCGTCCCGCTGCGGATGGTGCTGCCAGCTGTCGGCCAGCGCCTCGACGATGGCCATACCCCGGCCGCCGAGCGCACCGGGGCCGGCGTCACGCGGGGCGGGCGGCTGCGGGCTGGAGTCGTGGACACTCACATGCAGGCAGGCGCTGTCCCAGGTCAGGACGAGCTGGGCGTCGCTGTGAGCGTGCTTGTGCGCGTTGGTGATGAGCTCGGAGACGGCGATGAGCACCGAATCCACGGTGTCGGGCGCCTTCTCGGCCCACTCCAGTGATTCGAGGTGCTCCCGCGCCCAGTGCCGTCCCGCTCGCACTCCTTGGGAGATGGGGAAGGACTGCGCCCAGCCCACCGCCCTCATCGTGGAATCGGTCATCGCCATGCCTCTCGGTCGTGGCCGTACGGGATCCGGCGCTCGGTTGCCTTCCGTGTACCCGCCGGAACGCGGAACACCGTCCCGCCGGAGGGCGGGACGGTGTCCGGGAGCTGTCGGCCGGGCGCGAAGCCCGGGTGGCCCTACTGACCCGCGTACTTCTCGCTGACCGCACGGTAGACGCCCTCGGCCTCCTTGCCGAGCCGGGGACCGGCCAGCCAACCCGCCGAGACCGGGCCGATCGAGGTGTTCGAGACCAGGGCGGGCTTGCCGTCCTGGCCGGCCGCGACCCAGCCGCCGCCGGACGAACCACCGGTCATCGTGCAGCCGATGCGGTACATCGTCGGCTCGTCCTGCCGGACCGAAAGACGGCCCGGCCTGTCCTGGCACCGGAACAGCTTCTGGCCGTCGAACGGCGGCGCGGCCGGGTAGCCGACGGCCGTCATCGACGCGATCTGCGGTACGGCGGGCGCATTGAACTCGACCGGCAGCGCCGAACCGACCGTCTCCTCCAGCGACTTGCCCGTCGACCCCTTCTCCGGCGCCACGTGCAGCACCGCGAAGTCGTACGGGGCACCCTGCCCGCCGGTCGCCGCACCCTCGGCGATCCACTGCTCGGAGGTCTGGGCCCACCGGCCCCACCACACCCCGTAAGGAGCGACCTTCTCCTTGGGCGCGGTGTCCAGCTCCGCCGGCGAGAGGCCGTCGTTGTTGTAGGACGGGACGAAGGCGATGTTGCGGTACCAGCCGCCCTCCTTGCCCGCGTGCACACAGTGCCCGGCGGTCCACACCATGTTGGACTTGCCGGGGTTCGCCGGGTCCTTCACCACGGTCGCGGAACAGACCATCGAGCCCTTGGGGCCGTCGAAGACCAGCTTCCCGGCCTCCGGTGCCCTGTCGTGGTACGGCGTCGCGACACCGGCCGCCCGGACGGGCGCGGGCGTCGGGTCCGTCACGCCGTCGTCACCGGAGATGTCGTTGTCCACCGGGTTCTCCGGGGGCTTGTCGGCCTCCCGCATCCGCTCCGGGTCCCAGAGGCCTTCGATGACCGGGTTGACGAAGTCCTTGGCCTCACGCAGCCACTTGTCCTTGTCCCAGTTCTTCCACTCGCCGTCCCGCCACTTGTCCGGGTCGATCCCGTGCTCCTTGAGCCGGTCCTTGAGATCGTCCGGGATGACGACCTTGCCGTCGGACGACGGGTCGGCCGAGGCGCTGGGCGTCGTACCGCCCGCGTTGTCCTCCTCCGGACCGCAGGCGGTGGCGGTGAGCGCCAGGACGGCGACGGCCGCCGTCGCGGCGAGCACGCCGGAGGGCATGCGCCGTACGCGCCTGCCGCGGCGCGCGGTGTCGGTCGGGCGAATGGGTCGCATCTGGTGATCCCCCTGGGACTTCGTCACTCGGTACTCCGTGCAGCTTTCGGACACTTCGGGGCCGTAAGGCAGCTGTTTCCGGCCCTCTGTGCGGCCCCCACTATGCCGGTGCCGATGGGGACGGTACGCGGCAGGTCCACGGTTCCGTCTCCGCAAGGATGTTCCGATTTACCCGTGATCCCTCGTGGCCGGCGTCGTTGGTACGTACGGGGGACACCGGGACAGCGTTCACCCCCGCACTCCGTCCGCGCGAAAACGTATCGACGTGCAACGCAACTGTTACCGCAGGAGGATCAAGAGCCGTGTCCGTGACCGAACCCGTTCCGGTGGCACCGCCGCCCGCGCACGAGGGCATCCTCCGCCGCCAGTCGCTGCGCGAGTCGGCCGCCCGTACCTACGCGCGGTCCCTGCCGATCGTCCCGGTCAGGGCGCGCGGGCTCACCATCGAGGGCGCGGACGGACGGCGCTATCTGGACTGTCTGTCGGGCGCGGGCACCCTGGCACTCGGCCACAACCACCCCGTCGTGCTCGAAGCCATCCGGAAGGTCATCGACTCCGGAGCGCCCCTGCACGTCCTCGACCTCGCGACCCCGGTCAAGGACGCCTTCACCACGGAGCTGTTCGCCACCCTGCCGCGGGAGTTCGCCGACAACGCCCGCATCCAGTTCTGCGGCCCCGCCGGTACGGACGCCGTCGAGGCCGCGTTCAAGCTGGTCCGCTCCGCGACCGGGCGCGACGGCCTGCTGACCTTCACCGGCGCGTACCACGGCATGACCGCCGGGGCGCTGGAAGCCTCCGGCGGTGCCCGTGACGTGCGGGTGACCCGGCTGCCCTTCCCGCAGGACTACCGCTGCCCGTTCGGGGTCGGCGGCGAGCGGGGTGCTGCCCTCGGCGCGCGGTGGACGGAGCACCTGTTGGACGACGAGAAGGGCGGGGTGCCGGCCCCGGCGGGGATGATCGTGGAGCCGGTCCAGGGCGAGGGCGGTGTCAATCCCGCCCCGGACGCCTGGCTGCGCAGGATGCGCGAGATCACCCGGGCCCGCGGTATCCCGCTGATCGCCGACGAGGTGCAGACCGGCGTCGGCAGGACCGGCGCCTTCTGGGCGGTCGAGCACAGCGGCATCGTGCCGGACGTCATGGTCCTCTCCAAGGCGATCGGCGGTTCCCTCCCGCTCGCGGTGATCGTCTACCGCTCTGAGCTGGACCTCTGGCAGCCGGGCGCCCACGCGGGTACGTTTCGTGGCAACCAGCTCGCCATGGCGGCGGGCGCGGCCACCCTCGCGTACGTCCGGGAGAACGGGCTGGCGGAGCGTGCGGCGGCCTTGGGCGCCCGAATGCTCGACAGCCTGCGGAAGTTGCGGGCGGACCATGCGGGGATCGGCGACGTACGGGGGCGCGGACTGATGATCGGCCTGGAGCTGGTGGACCCCGAAGCCGCGCCCCTGCCGGCCGAGGCCGACGACCACACCCCGGCCCCGCCGCCGGACCCGGCCCTCGCCCGCGCAGTCCAGCAGGAGTGCCTGGACCGCGGCCTCATCGTCGAACTGGGCGGCCGGCAGAGCGCCGTGGTCCGCCTCCTGCCCCCTCTCACCCTCACCGACGAACAGGCGAGCGCCGTCGTCGACCGTCTGGCCGACGCACTGGCAGCCGCGGAGCGTTCGCCGCACCGCAGGGCCGCCGTCGGGCTGACCACCTGATCCCCGGAACCACACAAGGAAGACCGCCGTGAACCCCACCCCCGCGTCCGAGGCCGACGGCCCCGGTACCCCCCAGCACCGAGGGCAGGACGGACCGGCCGCCCCCGGCACGGTCGAGGCGACGACGACCGTGCCCCGTCAGAAAGCTCCGTACGAGGACGACTCGGAAACCTCGTACGAGCAGGACCTGTCGAGCCGACAGGACTCTCCGGACCGCCAGGACCCGTTGGACCACCCGGACCCGCTGCGGGCCGCCGACGCCGCGGGCACGGAGAGCCTCCTGCGGTGCTGGACCCGGGAGAACGACCTGCCCCGCCCCGAAGGCGACACCCTGCGCGTCGACTTCGCCGCCACCGGCACCGCCCTCCTCGTCCCCGTCCACTACTGGTCCGCCACCGGAGCCCACCGCTTCGGCGCCCCGGTCCTGGAAGACGCCCCCGAGAAGGCCCCGCCCGCCGACGCCGTCACCGTCGCCGTCCTCATCGGCCGGGAAGCCGACCGCAACGGCTCCGCCGACCTGGTTGCCAGGGTCGCCGACTCCGTACGCCACACCGCGGGCTTCGTCGAACAGCGGCGGCGAAGCCCCGCCGACCCGGCCGACGCCGACCTCTTCCTCACCGCCGAGCAGTCCCTCCTCCTCGGCCACCCGCTCCACCCCACCCCCAAGAGCCGCGAAGGGCTCTCCGAGGCGGAGTCCCGGCGCTACTCCCCGGAGCTCCACGGCTCCTTCCCGCTCCACTGGTTCGCCGTGGACCGTTCGCTGACCGCCACCGACTCCGCCTGGAGCGACGGCGGCACGGCGTCCGCCGAGGAGCTCCTCGCCCCGCACCGCGAAGGGCTGCGCCTGCCGCCCGGCACCGCCGCCCTTCCGCTGCACCCCTGGCAGGCCGCCGACCTGCTGAGCCGTCCGCAGGTCGCCGCCCTCCAGGAGACCGGCCTGCTGCACGATCTCGGCCCGCACGGCGAGCACTGGCACCCCACCTCGTCCATCCGCACCGTGCACCGCCCGGGCGCCCGCGTGATGCTCAAGCTCTCCCTCGGCGTACGCATCACCAACTCCCGCCGCGAGAACCTCCGCAAGGAGCTGCACCGGGGCGTCGAGGTCCACCGCCTCCTCTCCACCGGACTGGCCGACCGCTGGCAGCGGGAGCACCCCGGGTTCGACATCGTCCGCGACCCCGCCTGGCTCGCCGTCGACGACCCCGAGGGCACCCCCGTCACCGGCCTCGACGTGATGCTCCGCCAGAACCCCTTCGGCCCGGGCGACGACGCCGTCTGCATCGCCGGACTCACCGCGCAACGCCCCCGGCCCGGGCAGCCCCTGATGCGCTCCCGGCTCGCCGAGGCCGTCGCCGCCCTGGCCGCCCGGACCGGCCGCCCGGCCGCGGACATCTCCGCCGAGTGGTTCCGCCGCTACCTGGACCGCGTCGTACGCCCCGTCCTGTGGCTCGACGCCCACGCCGGGGTCGCCCTCGAAGCCCACCAGCAGAACACCCTGGTCCTGCTCGACCCGGACGGCTGGCCGGTCGGCGGGCGCTACCGGGACAACCAGGGCTACTACTTCCGCGACTCCCGCCGCGACGAACTGGAACAGCGGCTTCCGGGCATCGGCGCGGTCAGTGACACCTTCGTCTCCGACCCGGTCACCGACGAGCGGTTCGCCTACTACCTGGGCATCAACAACGTCCTCGGCCTCATCGGCGCGTTCGGCGCCCAGCGTCTCGCCGACGAGCAGGACCTCCTCACCGTCCTCCGCCACTTCCTCACCGAGACCGCGGAACTGGGCTCGCCCCTCCCCGCGTATCTCCTGGAACACCGCCAACTGCGCTGCAAGGCGAACCTGCTGACCCGGCTGCACGGACTCGACGAGCTGGTCGGCCCGGTCGACACCCAGTCCGTCTACGTCTCCATCGCCAACCCGCTGCACGCCTGAGGGACCCGGCCGCCACCGCGCCGGCCACCCGCTCCAGAGAGGAGAGTGTCACCGTGCCTCCCGCCGACGCGCCCGCGGAATCCGACGCGGCGCCTCCGGAACCGGCCCATGTGCCCGGCGACCAGGGAGCCACCGCCGCGCCCTCCGCCACCGGCACCGAGGACACCCTCGACCTGAAGCTCACCGAGGAGCTCCTGGCCCTCATCGGTGAGGACCGCGAAAGGGCCGCGGCGGCAGGCCGCGGCCCTGCCGGCGAACTGCTCGGTGACCCGGCCACCTGGCCCGCGGCGACCACCGAGGCCGGGGTGTTCCAGCTGGTCCCGGTGGTGCCGGCGCGCGACCTCGCCGTCCTCAGCCGCTGGATGAACGACCCGGCGGTCGCCGCCTTCTGGGAGCTCGCCGGGCCCGAATCCGTCACTGCGGACCACCTGAAGCCCCAGCTCGAAGGAGACGGGCGCTCCATCCCCTGTCTCGGCGTGCTCGACGGAACCCCCATGAGCTACTGGGAGATCTACCGCGCCGACCTGGACCCGCTGGCCCGCCACTATCCCGCCCGCCTCCACGACACCGGGATCCATCTTCTCATCGGGGGCGTGAACAACCGGGGGAGGGGCGTGGGCACCACCCTGCTGCGCGCCGTCGCCGACCTCGTCCTGGACAACCTGCCGCAGTGCGGCCGGGTCGTCGCCGAGCCGGATCTGCGCAACACCCCGTCCGTATCGGCATTCCTGAGCGCCGGATTCCGCTTCTCCGCCGAAGTGGACCTCCCCGACAAACGTGCCGCCCTCATGATCCGCGACCGAACGTACCGTGATCACCTGTGAACATCGCTCCGCACCGTCCACACCGCTCGAACCCCATCGGTTCCACCCGGAGGAGTCCCCGTGCCGACATATCCCGCGAGCCATGATTCAGTCGAGCCCCACCCCCTGCTCAACCCCCCGGAGCTGAACCGGCGGGTCTGGGACCGGGCCGCAGCGCGGCTGCTCGCCAAGATGCTCGGCGAGTTCGCGTACGAGGAGATCATCGAGCCCGAACGGCAGCCCGGCGACGGCGGCCTCTACTCGCTCCCGCTCGACGACGGGACCGAGCTCCGCTTCTCGGCCCGCCGGGGCGTCTACGGCAGCTGGCGCGTCGACCCCGACTCCGTCGTGACGGTCCACCGGCCGGTGAGCGCCCTCTCCAACGGCTCGACCTCGCCCGGCGGTTCACCCTCACGCACCGCGCCCTCCAACGGCTCGTCCGACGGGACCCGGCCGTTCCGCGACCCGCTGCGGTTCCTCGCCCGCGCCGGCGGCCTCCTCGGACTCGACGGCGCCACCCTCGGTCACCTCATCCGCGAGCTGACCCACACGCTCTCCGCCGACGCCCGGCTCGACCACACCGCCCTCACCGCGGACCGGCTCGCCGACGTCGGCTACGCGGAGCTCGAAGGACACCAGACCGGTCACCCCTGGCTGGTCGCGAGCAAGGGGCGGCTCGGCTTCTCCGCCGCCGACACGGCCCGCTTCACCCCCGAGACCCGCAGCCCCCTCCAGCTGCCGTGGATCGCGGTGAGCACCCGTATCGCGCAGTACCGGGGCGTGGGCCGCCTCACCATCCCCGAGGATCTCTACGCCGAGGAGCTCGACCCCTCCGTCCGCGCCTCGTTCGCCGCCGAACTGCACGCCCGGGGGCTCGACCCCGCGAGCTATCTCTACCTCCCCGTACACCCCTGGCAGTGGGACGAATGGATCGTTCCGCTCTTCGCCCCCGCCCTCGCCGACGGCGACATCGTGGCGCTGCACAGCGACGGCGACGCCCGCCTTCCGCAGCAGTCCGTCCGCACGTTCGCCAATGTGGGACGCCCCGACCGGCACACGGTGAAGCTGCCGCTCTCGATCCTCAACACCCTGGTCTGGCGCGGACTGCCGACCGAGCGGACCCTCGCCGCCCCCGCCGTCACCGCCTGGGTCCAGGGCCTCTGCGAGGCCGATCCGTTCCTGCGTGACGCCTGCCGGGTCATCCTCCTCGGCGAGGTCGCCTCCGTCGCCGTGGAACATCCGCTGTACGACCACCTCCCCGAAGCGCCCTATCAGTACAAGGAAATCCTCGGCGCGATCTGGCGGGAGCCCCTGCCGCCCCGCCTGGCACCGGGCGAACGCGCCCGCACGCTCGCCTCCCTCCTGCATACGGATCCGGCGGGCCGCGCGTTCACCGCCGAACTCGTCGAGCGCTCCGGCCTCGCCCCGGCCGCCTGGCTCACCCGCCTCTTCGCCGCCCTGCTACCGCCTCTCCTGCACTTCCTCTACCGCTACGGCACGGTGTTCTCCCCGCACGGCGAGAACGCCATCGTGGTCTTCGACGAGAACGACGTGCCCGTACGCCTCGCGATCAAGGACTTCGTCGACGACGTCAACGTCAGCGCCCACCGGCTGCCGGAGCACGACACCATGCCCGACGAGGTGCGCACGGTGCTCCTGACCGAGGAGCCGTCCTTCCTCACCCAGTTCATCCACTCCGGACTCTTCGTCGGCGTCTTCCGCTACCTGTCCCCGCTCTGCGAGGAGCAGCTGGGAGTGAGCGAGGACGAGTTCTGGTCACTCGTCCGGGCGGAGATCGTCCGCCACCACGCCCGCTTCCCGGAGCTCAAGGAGCGGTTCGAGCTGTTCGACATGCTCACCCCCGAGATCGAACGCCTCTGTCTCAACCGCAACCGGCTGCACGTCGACGGCTACCGCGACCGCTCCAGCCGCCCGCACGCGGCGATCCACGGCACGGTCCCCAACCCGCTGCACCCCTCCGCCCGGATCCAGGGGTGATCGCTGTTGTCAGTGGTGCGCCGTAGGGTGGTCGGGCTATGACGAAGCCATCCCTCCCCGAGCTCCTGCACGCCGCCGTCACCGCTGTCGGCGGTACGGAACGGCCCGGCCAGGCCGCCATGGCCGAGGCCGTCGCCGAGGCGGTCGACGACCAATCCCACCTGCTGGTCCAGGCCGGTACCGGCACCGGCAAGTCCCTCGGCTACCTGGTGCCCGCGCTGGCGCACGGGGAGCGGGTCGTCGTGGCCACGGCCACCCTCGCCCTCCAGCGCCAGCTGGTGGAGCGGGACCTTCCGCGTACGGTGGACGCCCTGCACCCGCTGCTGCGCCGGCGCCCGCAGTACGCGATGCTCAAGGGCCGCTCGAACTACCTCTGCCTCCACCGACTCCACGAAGGGGTCCCGCAGGACGAGGAGGACGGGCTCTTCGACCAGTTCGAGGCGGCGGCGCCCTCCAGCAAGCTGGGCCAGGACCTGTTGCGGATGCGGGACTGGTCGAGCGAGACGGAGACCGGGGACCGGGACGATCTCACCCCTGGCGTCTCGGACCGGGCCTGGGCGCAGATCTCGGTCTCCTCGCGCGAGTGCCTCGGCGCGACGAAGTGTGCGTACGGCGCCGAGTGCTTCGCGGAGGCGGCCCGCGAGCGCGCCAAGCTCGCCGACGTGGTCGTCACCAACCACGCGCTGCTCGCGATCGACGCCATCGAGGGCGCCCCGGTGCTGCCGTCGCACGAGGTGCTGATCGTGGACGAGGCCCATGAGCTGGTCTCCCGGGTGACCGGGGTCGCCACCGGCGAACTGACCCCGGCGCAGGTCAACCGGGCGGTCCGCCGGTCGGCGAAGCTGGTCAACGAGAAGGCCGCCGACGCGCTCCAGACCGCCGCCGAGGGGTTCGAGCGCGTGATGGAGCTGGCGCTCCCGGGCCGGCTGGAGGAGGTGCCCGAAGACCTCGGGTACGCGCTGATGGCGCTGCGCGACGCGGCCCGTACGGTGATCTCCGCGATCGGTGCCACCCGGGACAAGTCGGTCGAGGACGAGAACGCGGTCCGCAAGCAGGCCCTGGCCTCGGTCGAGTCGATCCACGGCGTGGCCGAGCGCATCACCCAGGGCTCGGAGTACGACGTCGTCTGGTACGAACAGCACGACCGGTTCGGCGCCTCCGTGCGGGTGGCCCCGCTCTCCGTCTCGGGGCTGCTGCGCGAGAAGCTCTTCGCCGAGCGCTCCGTGGTCCTGACCTCGGCCACGCTGAAGCTCGGCGGCGACTTCAACGGGGTGGGGGCGTCCCTCGGGCTCGCTCCCGAAGGGACCGCGGGCGACGACGTCCCGCAGTGGAAGGGGCTGGACGTCGGCTCCCCGTTCGACTATCCGAAGCAGGGCATCCTCTATGTCGCCCGGCATCTGAACACCCCGGGGCGCGAGGGGTCCCGCACGGACATGCTGGACGAGCTCGCCGAGCTGGTGGAGGCGGCGGGCGGCCGCACGCTGGGGCTGTTCTCCTCCATGCGGGGGGCCAAGGCGGCCGCCGAGGAGCTGCGCGGACGGCTGGACAAGCCGATCCTGCTCCAGGGCGAGGAGACCCTCGGCGAGCTGATCAAGAACTTCGCCGCCGACCCGGAGACCTGCCTCTTCGGCACGCTCTCGCTCTGGCAGGGCGTCGACGTGCCGGGGCCGAGCTGTCAGCTGGTGGTCATGGACCGGATCCCCTTCCCCCGGCCCGACGACCCGCTGATGAGCGCACGCCAGAAGGCGGTCGAGGAGGCCGGCGGCAACGGGTTCATGGCGGTGGCCGCGACGCACTCCGCGCTGCTGATGGCGCAGGGCGCGGGCCGCCTTGTCCGGGCCACGGGTGACAAGGGTGTCGTCGCCGTGCTGGACCCGAGACTCGCCAACGCGCGGTACGGCAGCTATCTGCGGGCCTCGCTGCCCGACTTCTGGTACACGACGGACCCCGACCAGGCGCGCCGTTCACTCGCCGCGATCGACGCCCTGGCCAAGGCGGACGGCAAGTAGGCGGGGGACGGCAGACAGGCGGCGGACGGTAAGAGGCGCGACCGGACGGTGACAGGCAACGACGGAGCCCCGGGAACGCCGTAAAGCGTCCCGGGGCTCCGTCGTGTCCGTGAGGTCAGCGACCGGTGCTCTTCACACCCGCCGCAGCACCGCCACCACCTTGCCGAGGATCGTCGCCTCGTCGCCGGGGATCGGCTGGTACGCGGCGTTGTGAGGCAGCAGCCACACATGCCCGTCCTCGCGGCGGAAGCGCTTGACCGTCGCCTCGCCGTCCAGCATCGCGGCGACGATGTCACCGTTCTCCGCGACGGGCTGGCGGCGCACGGTGACCCAGTCGCCGTCACAGATCGCCGCTTCGATCATCGAGTCACCGACGACCTTCAGGACGAAAAGCTCGCCGTCACCGACGAGCTGGCGCGGCAGCGGGAAGACGTCCTCGACCGACTCCTCGGCGAGGATCGGCCCACCGGCGGCGATCCGGCCCACCAGCGGAACGTAGGACGCGGCGGGCTTCCCCGTCGTGTCGGTCGCCTGGGTGCTGGGCTGGTCCGATCCGCGCACCTCGTAGGCGCGGGGCCGGTGCGGGTCCCGCCGGAGGAAGCCCTTGCGCTCCAGGGCCATCAGCTGATGGGCGACGGACGACGTACTGGACAGGCCCACCGCCTGACCGATCTCCCGCATGGACGGCGGGTAGCCGCGGCGCTGCACGGAGTCGCGGATGACCTCGATGACCCGCCGCTGCCGGTCCGTGAGTCCCGAGCTGTCCGCCCTGATCCCTGGCGGCCTCCCGGGCAAGGAGCGCCCGGGTCGCGCGGGCTCGGGCCCGTCCGTGTTCGTGACTGAGTCATTCATGGCATGCACCGGCTCAAGTCGGCTCTGGGAGCGGTGGTCCCGGGCGGTGATGGTGGCACTGTCTGCGGTCGTGGTCACGTCGGCCCCTCTCGAATGTTCTCCCTAGCTGGACAACGGTAGTAGCTTTCGAAAGGTTGCGCCAAACACACGTTCGAGTGAAAAACGAATAAAGGGCTGCCGTGATGCTTCCCGCAGGTGTATGAGCACGGAGATGGAAGGTGCGCATGGGGTTCTGCGGGCCCTCGCCGGGGCTGCGCCCAGTCTTTCATCCGGTTCCGTGCCCCGGGGCCCCGGCGGATCGCGGGCCGCGCGATTCCCGTACCCTCTTGCCTGGCCCGCGCTCCCCCCGGGCGGTGCCGGGGGCGCGACACGCGGTGGGGTCGAAAATGCCACTCAACCCTAGATCTAGTGGTTGGATCGTTCCGGCCGCCCAGAAGTTGTGGTCCTGGGTTCATTCGGTCCAGGACCATCGCCTATGCTGGGGACTGCCTCCCGGGGGCCCGCAAGGGTTGCCGACGGGGCTATTCAGTCGTGCTGTGAAGGAGGGTTGGGAGCCATGCACTGCCCCTTCTGCAGGCACCCGGACAGCAGGGTCGTCGACAGTCGCACCACCGACGACGGGACGTCGATCCGTCGCCGCCGCCAGTGCCCCGACTGCTCCCGCCGTTTCACCACGGTGGAGACCTGCTCGCTGATGGTCGTCAAACGCAGCGGCGTGACCGAACCCTTCAGCCGCACCAAGGTCATCTCCGGCGTCCGCAAGGCATGCCAGGGCAGGCCCGTCACGGAGGACGCTCTCGCCAAACTCGGCCAGCGGGTCGAGGAGGCGGTGCGCGCCACCGGCAGTGCCGAGCTGACCACCCACGACGTGGGTCTGGCCATACTCGGCCCCCTGCAGGAGCTCGACCTCGTCGCGTACCTGCGCTTCGCGTCCGTCTACCGGGCGTTCAATTCTTTGGAAGACTTCGAGGCCGCCATCGTGGAGCTGCGCGCGCAGCGGCCCTCCGCGGAGGACTGTGGGAGCGGAGAGACCCTTGAGGTCCCCGCGCCTGCCATTGCCGCCGACTGAGCGGTACCGGCCCGTCACCGTCCGGCAGTAACTCCGCCGATCGGTGACCGGGCGATTCAGAACCTGTCCCCGTGGCCCAGCGCGGCCCGCGGGACGACGGACACACACTGTGCCTGGGAAGAACTGGGCACTTCAGGGCGTTTTTGCCCACATATGGGAGGCGGCATGACAGAGACGGCGAGCGGCCCGGCACGAGGTTCCCGCACCAAGGGGACCAAGGCGAGCAAGGGTCTGCGTATCGAGCGCATCCACACCACCCCCGGCGTGCATCCGTACGACGAGGTGACGTGGGAGCGCCGTGACGTCGTCATGACCAATTGGCGCGACGGCTCGATCAACTTCGAGCAGCGTGGCGTCGAGTTCCCCGACTTCTGGTCGGTGAACGCGGTCAACATCGTCACCAGCAAGTACTTCCGCGGCGCTGTCGGCACGCCGCAGCGCGAGACCGGTCTCAAGCAGCTGATCGACCGGATCGTGAAGACGTACCGGAAGGCCGGCGAGGAGAACAGCTACTTCGCCTCTCCCGCGGACGCCGAGATCTTCGAGCACGAGCTGGCCCACGCCCTCCTGCACCAGATCTTCAGCTTCAACTCCCCGGTCTGGTTCAACGTCGGAACGCCCCAGCCGCAGCAGGTCTCCGCCTGCTTCATCCTGGCCGTCGACGACTCCATGGAGTCGATCCTCGACTGGTACAAGGAAGAGGGCATGATCTTCAAGGGCGGCTCCGGCGCCGGCCTGAACCTCTCCCGTATCCGCTCCTCCAAGGAGCTCCTCTCCTCCGGCGGCAACGCCTCGGGACCGGTCTCCTTCATGCGCGGTGCCGACGCCTCCGCCGGAACCATCAAGTCCGGTGGCGCCACCCGGCGTGCGGCCAAGATGGTCATCCTCGACGTCGACCACCCCGACATCGAGGCTTTCATCGAGACCAAGGTGAGGGAGGAGGAGAAGATCCGCGCCCTGCGTGACGCGGGCTTCGACATGGACCTGGGCGGCGACGACATCACGTCCGTCCAGTACCAGAACGCCAACAACTCGGTCCGCGTGAACGACGAGTTCATGAAGGCCGTCGAGGCCGGCTCCAAGTTCGGGCTGCGCGCCCGGATGACCGGCGACGTCATCGAAGAGGTCGAGGCCAAGACCCTCTTCCGCAAGATGGCCGAGGCCGCCTGGGCCTGCGCCGACCCGGGCATCCAGTACGACGACACCATCAACGCCTGGCACACCTGCCCGGAGTCCGGCCGGATCAACGGCTCGAACCCGTGCAGCGAGTACATGCACCTGGACAACACCTCGTGCAACCTCGCCTCGCTCAACCTGATGAAGTTCCTCAAGGACGACGGCCTGGGCAACCAGTCCTTCGAGTCCGAGCGCTTCTCCGAGGTCGTCGAGCTGGTCATCACCGCGATGGACATCTCGATCTGCTTCGCGGACTTCCCGACGCAGAAGATCGGCGAGAACACCCGCGCCTACCGCCAGCTGGGCATCGGTTACGCCAACCTCGGCGCCCTCCTGATGGCGACCGGCCACGCGTACGACAGCGACGGCGGCCGCGCCCTGGCCGGTGCCATCACCTCGCTGATGACCAGCACCTCGTACAAGCGCTCCGCCGAGCTCGCCGCGGTCGTGGGCCCGTACGACGGCTACGCCCGTAACGCCGAGCCGCACCAGCGCGTCATGAAGCAGCACTCCGACGCCAACGCCAAGGCCATCCGCACCGACGACCTGGACGCCCCCGTCTGGGCGGCGGCGACGGAAGCCTGGCAGGACGTGATCCGGCTCGGAGCGAAGAACGGTTTCCGCAACGCGCAGGCCTCGGTCATCGCGCCCACCGGCACCATCGGTCTCGCGATGTCCTGCGACACCACAGGACTTGAGCCCGACCTCGCCCTGGTCAAGTTCAAGAAGCTGGTCGGCGGCGGCTCGATGCAGATCGTCAACGGCACGGTGCCGCAGGCCCTGCGCCGCATGGGCTACCAGCCGGAGCAGATCGAGGCGATCGTCGCCCACATCGCCGACAACGGCAATGTGATCGACGCCCCGGGCCTGAAGGCCGAGCACTACGAGGTCTTCGACTGCGCGATGGGCGAGCGTTCCATCTCCGCGATGGGCCACGTCCGGATGATGGCGGCCATCCAGCCGTGGATCTCCGGTGCGCTCTCCAAGACGGTCAACCTGCCCGAGACGGCCACCGTCGAGGACGTCGAAGAGGTCTACTTCGAGGCCTGGAAGCTGGGCGTCAAGGCGCTCGCGATCTACCGCGACAACTGCAAGGTCGGCCAGCCCCTCTCCGCCAAGACCAAGGACAAGGAGAAGGAAGCGGTCACCGCGAAGGCCGAGGAGACCATCCGTACGGCGGTCGAGAAGGTCGTCGAGTACCGCCCGGTCCGCAAGCGTCTGCCCAAGGGACGTCCCGGCATCACCACCTCCTTCACGGTGGGCGGCGCCGAGGGCTACATGACCGCCAACTCCTACCCGGACGACGGTCTCGGTGAGGTCTTCCTGAAGATGTCCAAGCAGGGCTCGACCCTCGCGGGCATGATGGACGCCTTCTCCATCGCCGTCTCGGTCGGTCTGCAGTACGGCGTCCCGCTGGAGACGTACGTCTCGAAGTTCACGAACATGCGCTTCGAGCCGGCCGGTATGACGGACGACCCGGACGTGCGGATGGCACAGTCGATCGTCGACTACATCTTCCGCCGCCTGGCGCTCGACTTCCTGCCCTTCGAGACCCGTTCCGCCCTCGGCATCCACTCCGCCGACGAGCGCCAGCGCCACCTCGACACCGGTTCGTACGAGCCGTCCTTCGAGGCGGATGGTGTGGACTCCGAGAGCCTGGCCCAGTCGGCCCCGGTGCAGCCCGAACCCCTGAGGGCGGTGGCGGCTCCCCGCGAGTCCGCCGAGAAGCCGGCTCCGGCGACGGCGCACACCTCGGCCGAGCTGGTGGAGATGCAGCTGGGCATCAGCGCGGACGCCCCGCTGTGCTTCTCGTGCGGTACGAAGATGCAGCGCGCCGGCTCCTGCTACATCTGCGAGGGCTGCGGCTCGACCAGCGGCTGCAGCTGACACCGAGCTGAGCAGTAGATGAGAGAGGGCGCCGACCACGGGTCGGCGCCCTCTTCGGTTCCCGGATCCGCTCGGTTCCCGGATCTGCGGTGATCAGGGTGCGGCGTACGGACGCAGGACCATCAGCGAGTCCTCCAGGGCGGCCACCATGGCGAACGGGAACCGGTCGAGCTCGAGACAGAGCGCGATGTCATCGGGGTGGACGCCTTGACGTACCCCCTCCGCCAGCTCGGTGGCGGCGCGTGACGCGGCGGCGCGACGGAGGAAACCGGCGGCATCCGTTGCGGCCCCGGTGGCCCGCCCGGCGATGTACTGCGCGCAGGCCAGATCCTCATCGGCCCGGCCGTCCTCGCCGGTGACCACGAACGTGACACTGCCACTCCCGCGTGCCCGCAGGAGCTGGGCCGTCGCCTCCGCGACCACGAAGCCGGCGCACAGCACCAGCGACGCGTCCTTGACCGCGAGAGCGCCGACCGTCCCCGCCGTGGTCTTCTGCACGACGGTCCGCCCGCCGAGGTCGGCCGAGCGCAGCAGGCCCGGCGAGTTGACCATCGCGAACCCGGGCGCGGGCGGCCCGTCCTTGAGCGCCACCCACTCCGGGTGGCGGGCCGTGAGCACCAGAGCGTCGTCCAGCGACTCGGCGAGAACGATCTTCTCCGCACCCCGGGCAAAGGCCCAGGCGGCCACGGTGAACGCGCGCATGACGTCGACGACGACCGCCACGGACGGGACTTCGGCCAGCTCGGCGATTCCGACGAAACGAGTCTCCATCCGGCTCATGATCGTGCAGGCCCGCCCCCGAGCAGCCGGAAAGTGATCCACTTCATGGCCGTTCCCCTCGGGCCGGCCCGCCGCCGGAGATGCCGCGCCGCCGAGCCCGACGGCCGGCCAACGGGCTCGGGAGGGGGGACCGGTCGCCCCTCCCGAGCCCACCGGCATTGGCCGGAACTGGCCGATGCCGGTCAGACGCGGTTACCCATCACCGCGGCGAACGCGTCGGGGTCGGCGTCGAAGCCCCGTATGTCCGCGCGGAACGCCCACTGCCCCGAACCGGTACGGGAGAACTCCCCGACGACCGCCGCCGTCGACCGGGCGACGCTCGCGAAATCGTCCTCCAGCAGGCTGGTGTAGCCCTCCAGTATCTGCACCGCGGTGCTGCCGACCTCTCCGAAGGTCTTGCGGCCCTCGCGCTGCTGGATGGCGACGCCGACGACCACCCGGCTGTAGGTGTCCGCGAGCCGGTCCAGCTCGATCGTCATGACCTCGTCGAATCCGAACCCCTGGCCGGTCCTGCTGTCCCGGTTCAGCGTGATGGTGCCGTCCGGCGAACGGCTGTCGAAATGCACCAGGTACGAGGGGCTGCCGTACGGTGCGTCCGCCGGGTAGGTGGCCGCGATGATGTCGAGGTCGTTGGCCGGTTCACCGTGCGGGCTGGGGTCCCATTTGATCCGTACTTCGACCTTCTCGATGTCCTTGTTCGGAGTGCTCACCGGACTTCCCCTCCTGGCCGACGGTCCATGGACCGTTCTCATCACCCGATCATGTACGGAACGGGCCCCGCCGCCAACTGCCCCTGTGGTGGACGGCGGATTCGGGCCATGGGCACCGTGCGCTTCGTGTGTTCAGTGGGGGGATCCGGCCCGGGTGATCCGCGGGCGACCGTGACCCAGGCCACGTTCCGCGCCGTACGATGGCGCGGTGCTGGTGAAGTGGATTCGCTGTTCCGTGGTGGACCGTCATGGTTTCGAGCGGGGGCAGCGGAAGTGGGCGGGGCTGCTCGGCGAGCCGGGGTTCAGGGGGCAGGGCGGCGGGTGGAGCCGAACACGCCCCGATGTCGCCCATGTCTTCGCGTTCTGGGACAACCGCGTCTTCTACGACTCCTTCATGGCCCGCGGCCACGACCGGCCGGCGACCGGACAGGCGGGCACGTTCCGCGACATGCAGGTCATGCTCTTCGAGCGGCGGTTCGACGTGAAGACGGGTTTCGAGCCCGAGTTCACGGACGTGGACGTCGTCAGGGTCGCGCACAGCAGCGTTCACGAGGACCGGGCCGAGCACTTCACGCTGATGCAGAAGCAGGTGTGGAACCCGGCGATGGCCGGTTCCCCCGGGATCGTGCGCGGCGTCTTCGGCGAGGCCCCCGGCAACGAGTTCCTGGTGATCTCCATGTGGAAATCGAGCGCCGAGCGGGGCAAGTACCGAGCCGACGGGGCGGAGCGCCTGGCGGCCCGCGCGCAGACCGAGACGGACGTGGCCGCCCTGTCCGGGGACGTCGTGGAGCTGGAACCCTCCTGGACGGTCTGACACCGGTCTTCCTGCATGACGCGTGGTCTCTTCCATGACGCGTGGTCTCTTCGGACCACGCGGAATCGACGTCCACCACCTAGGGTCGGTGCATGGCACGACCGCAGCGCATTGTCCTCGTCCGGCACGGCGAGTCCGAGGGCAACGCCGACGACACGGTGTACGAGCGGGAGCCCGACCACGCGCTCCGGCTCACCGCGACGGGCCGGCGGCAGGCGGGGGAGACCGGGGCACTCCTGCGCGAGCAGTTCGGCCAGGAACAGGTCAGCGTCTACATCTCGCCCTACCGGCGCACCCACGAGACGTTCCGGGCCTTCGACCTCGACCCCGCCCGGGTCCGGGTCCGCGAGGAACCCCGGCTGCGCGAGCAGGACTGGGGCAACTGGCAGGACCGGGACGACGTACGGCTCCAGAAGGCCTACCGGGACGCCTACGGGCACTTCTTCTACCGCTTCGCCCAGGGGGAGTCCGGCGCGGACGTGTACGACCGGGTGGGCGCGTTCCTGGAGAGCCTGCACCGCAGCTTCGAGGACCCCGGCCATCCGGAGAACGTCCTGCTGGTCACCCACGGTCTGACGATGCGGCTGTTCTGCATGCGCTGGTTCCACTGGTCGGTGGCCGAGTTCGAATCGCTCTCCAACCCGGGCAACGCCGAGACGAGGACCCTGCTCCTCGGCGAGAACGGCCGCTACACCCTCGACCGGCCCTTTCAGCGCTGGCGCACCCCTGAGCCGTACGGCCGCACCGGATAGAGTGGCAGGGCGATGACCGTTGATTCTGCTTCCGAGCGGCGCTTCGAACGCGCCCTGGCCAGCCTGCGTGGCCTGTCCGTGGGAGACGCCCTGGGCTCCCAGTTCTTCGTCCCGGTCAACTACCCGCTGCTCAAACAGCGCGTCCTGCCTCCTGGCCCCTGGCAGTGGACCGACGACACCGAGATGGCCTCCTCGGTCCTGGCCGTGCTCGCCGCCCACGGCCGTATCGACCAGGACGCACTCGCCCGTTCCTTCGCCGAGAACCACGACTTCGACCGGGGCTACGGGCCCGCCGTGAACCGGCTGCTCCGGCTCGTGCGGGAGGGCGGGGACTGGCGCGAGCTGGCCTCGGCGCTCTTCAACGGGCAGGGCTCGTGGGGCAACGGCTCGGCCATGCGGATCGCCCCGCTCGGCGCCTGGTACGCGGACGACCCGGAGCAGGCCACCCACCAGGCCGAGATCTCCTCGTACACCACGCACCAGCACCGTGAGGCCGTCGTCGGTGCGATGGCCGTCGCGGCGGCCGCCTCGCTCGCCGCGGCCCCGGCCGGGCCGCCGAAGCCCGAGGATCTCCTGGACGGCGTGATCGCCCTCGTGCCCCGCAGCGCGGTCGGCGCCGGGCTGCGCAGGGCCCGCGACATGCTGGACTACAAGGACGCCGGCACGGTCGCCGCGGTCCTCGGCAACGGCCGCCGCACGAGCGCTCACGACACCGTCCCGTTCGCCCTCTGGTCGGCGGCCAGGAGCCTCGGCGACTTCGAGGAGGCCTTCTGGGTGACCGCCCAGGCGGGGGGCGACGTCGACACGACCTGCGCCATCGTCGGGGGCGTCGTCGCCGCGGGGACGGCCGGGGCCCCGCCCGCCGCATGGCTGGCACAGACCGAGGAACCTCCCGGCTGGCTCGTCCCGGCGCACCACTGACCGCACGGCCGTCCGTCCGCTCCGGCGGGCGGACCGACGCCGGGGCGACTGTCACGGTCCTGCCACAGCCTCACTCTGAGTGTTCGCGAACACCGGTTCGGGAATACTCTTTCGGCCACGCCGCCTCTGTTTGATCTTCATGGGTCGATCTCCACGGGCGCGCGCCGAATGAGATGCCGGGACCGCGCGCCGCCCGAGGCCGCGCGCGGGTGCCCGGAGGGGGAGGGGTCCCATGTCCGAACAGAAGCCAGGGTCGCCGGAGTCGGCCGAGGCGTCAGGTCCGCCGGCCGACGCCCCGCCGAACCCGCAATCGCCGTCACCGTCGCCGTCCCCGGAGCAGGCGTCCCCGGAGCAGGCATCCCCGGCCAAGGAGACAGCCGTACCCCGGCCACCGGCCCCGCAGCCGAGCCCCTACGCGGCCCAGGGCGTCGAGCCCCCGGCCACCCCCGCGTACCTCCCCGCCCAGCGGCAGCGGGCCCAGGGGGCGCAGCAGACCTGGCAGCCCGGACGCCCCTGGCAGCCCCCGGTCAAGCGCCCCGGCGCTACGGCCAAGCTGCGTCCGGCCGCACCGCCCCTGATCCCGCTCGCCGTCCTCTGGGCCGTCCTGGCCACCGCCGTCCTCAGCGCGCTCCTGCTCGGCGACGGCCTCGGTGTGAACCTGCTGATCGTCGCTGTGCCCGCCGCCCTGGCCGCCGCTTTCGCGGCGCGGGCCGCCGGCCGTCGGCTGCGGCCCTGGACCGCCACCTGGGCAGTCGGCGGCCTCGCCCTGCTCGCGGTGCCGGCGCTCCTGGACGCGAGCTGGCCGACCTTCCTGGCCGTCGTTTCGGCCTTCGCCCTGGGCTCGCTCGCGCTGCACGGCAGCCGGAGCTGGCTCGGCGTACTGCTCGGTTCCGTGGGCACCCTGGACTCGGTCGTACCCGGGATCCGCTGGGGCTGGCGCGGGGTACGGGAGCGGGCCGACGACTCCCGGGGACGCTGGGTCACCGCCGTACGCACCTCGGCCGTGGCCGTCGGGCTCCTCGTGGTGTTCGGGACGCTCTTCGCCGGCGCGGACGCCAACTTCGCCGACCTGCTGGGCCGGCTCATCCCCGATGTGTCGATCGTCGACGGCCCCTTGCGCACGTTCCTCTTCCTCGTGGGACTGGTGGGCGCGCTGGCCGCCGCCCGCACCGCCGCCGCACCGGTGCGCTGGGACGGGCTCACCGTCAAGCCGGGCAAGCCCCGAGGACGTGCGGAGTGGGCCCTTCCGCTCATCGTCCTCGACCTGCTCTTCGCCGCGTTCATCACCCTCCAGCTCGTGGTGCTCCTCGGGGGCTACGACAAGGTGCACGAGGAGACCGGGCTCACCCACGCCGACTACGCCCGCCAGGGCTTCTGGCAGCTGCTCTGGGCCACCCTCCTCACCCTCCTCGTGATCGCCCTGGCCCTGCGCTGGGCGCCGCGCGGCGGCAGCCGGGACCGGACGCTGGTGCGCGCCGTGCTGGGCACCCTCTGCGTGCTCACCCTGGTCGTCGTCGCCTCGGCGCTGCGCCGCATGGACCTGTACGTCGACGAGTACGGGCTGACCAGGCTCCGGATCTCCGTGGCCGCGATGGAACTCTGGCTCGGGGTGGTGCTGGTCCTGATCCTCGCCGCCGGGGTCTTCGGCGCCAGGTTCCTGCCCCGCGCGATCGCGGTCAGCGCCGCGGCCGCCGTACTGGCCTTCGGGCTGATCTCCCCGGACGCGGTGGTCGCCCAGCAGAACGTCCAGCGCTTCGGGTACGACCGCACCTCGATCGACATCGACTACCTCAAGGACCTCTCCGCCGACGCCGTCCCCGCTCTGGACAAGCTGCCGGAACCGCAGCGCTCCTGTGCTCTCCGGGTCATCCAGGGCGAACTGCGCAGCTCCGGCTCCCCCTGGTACGCCACCAGCTGGGGCGAGGCCAGGGCCGAGGAGATCCTCCGGAAGCGCCCCGCGAACACCGACCGCCGCACCTGCTACGGGCTGGGCACGGACGGCGTACGGGAGGGCGAGCGGGAAGGCTACGAGCAGGACCACGACGACTACGACCCCTACTGATCCCACCCCGGCCCGGCGCCTGTCGGCCGAAACTCGGTGTGCACGGTGCCCCGGGGTGTTGCTGCCGTCGCTCTCGGCGTACGCTGGCTGGCGCCATGCCGTACGAACCACCCACGCACACCGTCGAGCGCTCGCTTCGCGCTACCACCGGTGCCAGGACCGTTGCCGGTGTCGACGAGGTAGGACGCGGGGCGTGGGCCGGACCCGTCACCGTGTGTGCCGCGGTGACCGGTCTGCGCCGACCGCCCGAAGGCCTCACCGATTCCAAGCTGTTGACGCCCCGGCGGCGTGCCGAACTCGCCCCCCTGCTGGAGAGCTGGGTCACCGCCCACGCCCTGGGTCACGCCTCTCCGCAGGAGATCGACGACCTCGGCATGACCGCGGCACTCCGGCTCGCCGCCGTACGGGCCCTGGAAGGGCTGCCGGTGCGGCCCGACGCCGTGATACTCGACGGCAAGCACGACTATCTGGGAGCCCCCTGGAAGGTCCGTACGGTCATCAAGGGCGACCAGTCCTGCATCGCGGTGGCGGCCGCCTCGGTCATCGCCAAGGTGTACCGCGACCGGATGATGGCCGAACTGGGCGGGGAGTCCGAGGAGTACACAGACTTCGCCTTCGGTGCCAACGCGGGGTACCCCTCGCCCGTGCACCGGGCCGCACTGGAGGAGCGGGGGCCCACGCCCCATCACCGCCTCTCCTGGGCGTACCTGGACGCGCTGCCCCGGTGGCAGCACCTGAAGAAGGTCCGTTTTTCCGCCGAGGCGGCCGCACTCGAAAGCGGGGGCCAGCTCGGCTTCGAATTCTGATCGCGCGCAGGCGCCCTCCAGCGATGCCGACGGACCACGTCGGCCCACGACAGACCACCTTCCTGCTTTTCTTCCCTTTCTTCCCCAGGAGCCTCAGATTCACGAGAGTGCCCAGGGTCCCCGCGTCGCTCCGGCCGCCGGCCGTACCGCGCCGACCCCCCGTCCCGTACCAGGTCCGCGTTCCGCGGCCACGCCGCGCCCCGGACGTCCGGGCCCCGGCCCCGCGCGCCCCACGCCTCCGGCACAGCGCGCACAGCCCGCACCCGCACCCGTGCCCGCAGCGCCCAAGGGCGTTCCGAGCCGGCCGGAGAATCGTTCCGCACCGCAGCTCCAGCTGATCCCGGCCCCGGCCGACGGCGCCCTCGACGCGGCGGAGGAGGCGGTCGACCTGCTGCTGGAGTCCGGCCGGGCACCGGGCGACATCCTGGTGCTCACCACCGGCGAGCAGCACCCGTGGGCCGCCCACGAGCTGTCCTTCGGCGAAGCCGCCTACTGGGCCCAGCAGGACGCGGGTGACGACGTCTTCTTCGCGGACGCCTCAGCGGTCGACCGGGCGAAGCCCCGGCCCGTGGTCGTCGTAGCGGTCAACGGGGATGCCGATGGCACCGTCGCCCGTGCGCTGCCCGTCGCGCGTGAGCGTGCCGACGCGCTGCTGATCGCCTGCGGAGACCCGCAGACGATCAACTCCGCACTCGGCGCGGGAGTCTGAACCGTCCGGCCGGAGTGCCGGCTGCCCGCTCGGGCGCCCGGCACTCCGGCCGGACGGATGCTCGGCGCCGCCCGGTCACCGGGCGGCCGAGCGGCGCAGCGCCTCCGCCGCCCCGCCACCCGTCCGCGTCAGAGCGGGCTGCTGTTCGGCGACAGTGTCGGCCAGCGAGGCCGGCTCCGACAGCGAACTGGGCCGCCGTCCGCCGCGCCCCTCGCCGAGGACCTGCCAGCCCCCGCCGGTCAGGGTGATGTACGCACCGCACCGGAGACCGTGCAGGGTGCAGGCGTCCCGCAGGCCCCACATCCAGGCCCCGTCCTCCTCGGTCCACCGTTCGTCGCCGTCACGGCAGTAGAGCAGCACGGCGGTACGCACCGGAGTGCGGCGCCGCAGATCGTGCGGGATGACGCGCCGCAGATGCGCCAGCAGGGCATTGCGGAAATCCCAGCCGTCCGCCGCGACCGTGTCCCGGCGCACGAACGAGGCGCTCGCCGTGAGCCGTTCCTCATGATCGAGGACCGCGACCACGGCGGTGGCAGGCGTCGGCCGGTGCCGGGAGTGCAGCCCGCTGACGACCTCCCGCGGGCTGCGCAGCAGCGGTATGCCCGCCGAGGCCCACTCGGCGGGTTCGAGCATCCGGGCAAGGCGGTTGACGGAGTCCGCGGAACCCGGAGATGCCGAGAACGCCGCTGTGGAAGTGGCTGCGGACGGGGCGAATCCGAAGGTCATGGTCCTCCCTTCGCTACGCGCCCATGGTGCGGGCAGGGTCGAGTGAGGGCGCGCCGCGGCACAGCCCTTCCGGGCCCGACGAGGAACTGTGCGGGAGCAGTCCCAATTCTTCCTGGCGTATCGGCAGGCGGCAACGAGCAATTGGTGCGGCTGACGGGAATCAGCCGGAATGACACTGATATCCCTGCCCAGCCCCGGTCCGGATGACGCCTGCCGTCACGCCTGGACCGCGAGGACCAGCGGACACACCCCCTGGGCTCCGGCCCGCCGCAGCAGCCGCGCGGCGACGGCCAGCGTCCAGCCGGTGTCGGAAAGGTCGTCCACGAGCAGGACAGGACCGCCGGCGGACTTCAGTGCCTCGGCCAGCTCCGGCTCGACGGTCAGGGCCTTGTGCAACGCCCGCACCCGCTGCGCGCTGTTGGTCTGCGACATCGTCATATCCTCGGCGCCCGGGGCGTACGTCACCGTCCCGAGCAGGGGCATCCGGCCGATCTCGGCGATGCGTCGGCCGAGGGACTCGACCAGCTGCGGCCGACGGCGCGAGGCGACGGTGACCACACCGACCGGCCGGGGCGCGGCGTCCGGTGCGCCGGAGGCCCAGCCGCCGGGGCCCTTCGCCCAGTCCGTGAGCACGGTGACCACGGCGTCGGTGACGTCGTCCGGCACCGGCGCGTCCGGTGCCTGAGCCGCCAGCATGGGGCGCAGCCGGTTGCCCCAGCCGATGTCGGAGAGGCGGCCGAGCGCCCGGCCGGTGGAGGAGAGTTCACCGGCAGGGATGCGCCCCTTGAGGTCGACGCCCACGGCGGAGAGACCGGTGGGCCACATCTTGCGGGGGGCCACCTCCACTCCCGGGCGGCCCAGTTCGCTGCGGGCGCCGTCCAGGGCCGCGGTGGAGACCTTGTCGTCGAAGCGGACACCCGCGCAGTTGTCACAGCGCCCGCAGGCGGTCGCCTCCTCGTCGTCGAGCCGCAGCCGCAGGAACTCCATCCGGCACGCCGTCGTGGTGGCGTAGTCCCGCATGGCCTGCTGCTCGGCGGCCCGTTGCCGGGCGACCCAGGCATAGCGCTCGGAGTCGTATACCCACGGCTCGCCGGTGGAGATCCAGCCGCCCTTGACCCGCTTCACCGCACCGTCGACGTCCAGCACCTTGAGCATCGTCTCCAGTCGGGTCCGCCGGAGATCGACCAGGGGTTCCAGCGCGGGAAGGGAGAGCGGCCGCTCCGACCCGGCCAGGACGTCCAGGGTGCGGCGCACCTGCTCCTCGGGAGGGAAGGCGACCGAGGCGAAGTACTGCCAGATCGCCTCGTCCTCCTTGCCGGGGAGCAGCAGCACCTCGGCGTGCTCGACCCCGCGCCCCGCGCGCCCGACCTGCTGGTAGTAGGCGATGGGGGAGGAGGGCGAGCCCAGGTGCACGACGAAGCCCAGGTCCGGCTTGTCGAACCCCATGCCCAGCGCGGAGGTGGCGACCAGCGCCTTGACGTGGTTGGCCAGCAGGTCGTCCTCCGCCTGCTGCCGGTCCGCGTTCTCGGTCCGGCCGGTGTAGGACGCGACCGGATGACCGTTCTGGCGCAGGTAGGCCGTGACCTCCTCGGCCGCCGCGACCGTCAGCGTATAGATGATCCCGGAACCGGGGAGCTCCCCGAGGTGGTCGCCCAGCCAGGCCAGCCGGTGCGCCGCGTTCGGCAGCCGGAGCACGCTGAGGCTCAGGCTCTCCCGGTCCAGCGGACCGCGCAGGACCAGGGCGTCCGTGCCCGCGCCCGTACCCAGCTGTTCCGCCACGTCCGCCGTCACGCGGGCGTTCGCCGTGGCGGTGGTGGCCAGGACCGGAACACCGGCGGGGAGGTCGGCGAGCATGGTCCGCAGCCGCCGGTAGTCCGGCCGGAAGTCGTGCCCCCAGTCGGAGATGCAGTGCGCCTCGTCGACCACCAGCAGCCCGGTCGCGGCGGCGAGCCGGGGCAGCACCTGGTCCCGGAAATCGGGATTGTTCAGCCGCTCGGGGCTGACCAGCAGGACATCGACCTCACCGGCGGCCACCTCGTCCTGGACGCTCTCCCACTCCTCCGTGTTGGACGAATTGATCGTGCGGGCGCTGATCCCCGCCCGCGCGGCCGCCGCGACCTGGTTGCGCATCAGCGCCAGCAGCGGCGAGACGATCACGGTCGGGCCGCTGCCCTGCGCGCGCAGCAGCGAGGTCGCCACGAAGTAGACGGCGGACTTGCCCCACCCGGTGCGCTGGACGACCAGAGCCCGGCGTTTGTCGGCGACGAGCGCTTCGATCGCCAGCCACTGGTCCTCGCGCAGCCGGGCCTCACCCGTGGCATCCCCGACGAGGCGGGTGAGAACGGAGTCGGCCGAAGCCCTGAGCGCTGCACGGTCTGCGTTGGTCATCCCCCCATGCAACCCGATGGCGACCACAAACCGCGAACGGCGGGGCGGGCCTGTGGATAACGTTATCCACAGGGGTCGCGGGATTCGGCGGGGCACGGGACCGTCGAGCCATGAACAAGCACCACGAATCCACCGGTCCTGCCGACAGTCAGCAGATCACCCTGCGAGGCCCCGCCGAACTGGCCGATGCCCTCCCTTATCTGATGGGCTTCCATCCCGACGACAGCGTCGTCATGGTCGCCCTGCACGGCGGCCGAGGCCGGTTCGGCGGCCGGCTCCGGCTCGGCATTCCGAAGGCGCCCGGCGAATGGGGGCCGGTCGCCGATCAGCTTGCGGAGAGTTTGATCTCGGGGAGCGAGCGCCGTGAGGGGCGGCCCGACGGGATCGTGATCTTCCTCTGCCAGGACTCGACCGACGGCGAGAGCGGCCGCCGGACCATGGAGCGGCTGCGGCCGTTCGCCCAGAGCCTGCGCACGGCGTGCGGGGCGCTCGACGTACCCGTGCTCGAAGCGCTCTGCATCTCGGACGGCCGCTACTGGTCGTACTGCTGTCCAGACGGCCGGTGCTGCCCGGACCAGGGAAATCCCCTGGCCATGCCGGGTACGACGGTGATGGCCGCGGCCGCCGCCTACGCGGGGATCCAGGTACGGGGGACGCTGCGCGACATGGAGGCGCGGCTCGCTCCCTGGCAGACACCGGAGGCGGCATCCGGGCAGCAGCAGGCGCTGGACCGGGCCCTCCCGTCGCTGGTCCCCCGGATCCTCGACGAGCGGGCGAAGGCCGAGGTGGCGAAGGAGACCCTGGCGCTCGCCCGCACACTCATCGCCCGCCTCGGGCGGACGCGGCCCGCTCCGGAAGCCGTCTCCGACTTCGGGGACGACCAGCTGATCAGCGACGACGAAGCCGCCGCCGTCATTCTCGGACTCCAGGACCGGGAGACCCGTGACAAGGCCGCGGTCTGGATGGAGGGCCCCGACGGCCTGTCCGCCCTCAGGCTCTGGCGAACGCTCGCCCGCCGCTGCGTCGGACCGTACGGCGAACACGCGGCCGCCCCGCTCACCCTGGCCGGCTGGGTCTCCTGGTCCACCGGTGACGAGCCCGGCGCGCGGGTCGCTCTGGCCATGGCGCTCCGTGCCGACCCGGAGTACACCTTCGCGCAGTTGCTGCACCGGGCCTGCAACGAGGGGCTGGATCCGGAGACGCTGCGCCGCTGTCTGCGAGGTGACGACGGTGACGACGGAGGGCCGGAGGATGCGACCGCGGACACCGAGGAGGGCGGGCCGTCGGCGGAGGCCGGGGCGATCAGGGGGCCTGCCCTTCATGTCCGCAGGGTCAGGCCGTCGGTTAACCGGGAACGCAGGCGCGGGAGCGTGAGCGGGCGCCGGGCCACGGACGCGGGAGGGACGACGCCGACGCAGACGACAGGACGGCCCGTCGCCACCCGGCCCGCCGCGACTCGGTCCGCCGCCACTCGGTCCGTTGCCGCCCGGCCAGGGACGCCGGCGACCGGGCGCCGGATGCGGGACGTGAGGCGGTACGGCCGACGGGGCACCGGGACGCGCCGCTGAGAGCGATGGCCAGGCCGCACGGCGGGAAGCGGGCCTTCCCGGAGGCGGGTCCGTGCCGTTCGGGGGTGCACGCCCGCTGATGGCACCGCCCGGTGCGGACCTGCTCGACGCGTACGGCCGGATCCGGCCGTACCGGGGTTTTCCCTGATCACCGGAGCACCGAAGGGAGTGTTTATCGTCAGGCAGACGACTATGATCGCGGCATGCCGCCCTACGACCCGTCGACCTTCCCGCCCTTCGCCGTCACCGTGGACCTGGTCGTGCTCACGGTGCGCCGCCACGCGCTCTGCGCGCTGGTGGTCCGCCGCGGGGAAACCCCCTTCCAGGGCCGGTGGGCGCTGCCCGGCGGCTTCGTCAGGACCGACGAGGACCTCGGATCCGCGGCGGCGCGCGAACTGGCCGAGGAGACGGGGCTGTGCGCCCACGATCCGGCGAAGCCCGCCGCGGGCAACGGCGCGCACCTCGAACAGCTGGCCACCTACGGGGACCCGGCGCGGGATCCCCGGATGCGGGTCGTCAGCGTCGCTCACCTCGCCCTCGCGCCGGATCTGCCCGCACCCCGTGCGGGCGGGGACGCCAACAGTGCGCGCTGGGCTCCCGTCGAGGACCTCCTGCGCCCCGGCACCGGGCGGGAGGGCGAGCCGGCGACGCCGCTCGCGTTCGACCACGCGCGGATCCTCGCCGACGGAGTGGAGCGCGCTCGCTCCAAGATCGAGTACTCCTCGCTGGCCACGGCGTTCTGCCCGCCGGAGTTCACGGTCGGGGAGCTGCGCCGGGTGTACGAGGCGGTGTGGGGTGTGGTCCTCGACCCCCGTAACTTCCACCGCAAGGTCACCGGCACCCCCGGATTCCTGGTGCCCTCCGGCGGAACCACCACGCGACAGGGCGGCAGGCCCGCGCAGTTGTTCCGGGCCGGTGCGGCCACGGTGCTCAATCCGCCGATGCTGCGGCCGGAAGTCTGAGGCCGCTGCCGGAAGTCCGAGTCGGCCCCGAGTCCTGAGGAGCGGAACACCCGCGGGCACACTGCTGCACCAAAAGTCTGAAATGTCGCGTTATGTTGCTGCGGTACCCCTCTGCCGCCGAGCGGTCTCACCTTCCGTGAGAGAACGCGAGATAAGCGATGCTCCAGGCCATCGGACTCACCAGCACCCCCCGTCGCGACGCTCCGCCCGCCGTGGACGACCTGACCTTCGAGGCCCCGCCCGGTCGCGTCACCGCCCTGCTGGGCGCCCCCGGCTCGGGCAAGACCGCGGCCCTGCGTCTGATGCTCGAACTCGATTCCGGGCGGGGCGTCGCCTACTTCCGCGGCCGGCCGCTGCACCGCATCGCCCACCCGGCGCGCGAAGTGGGTGTGCTGCTCGGCGACGTACCGGGGCACCCCTCCCGCACGGCCCGCGGACAGCTCCGGATGCTCTGTGCGGCCGCCGGGACGCCTGCGGCCAGAGCCGACGAGATGCTCGAAGTCGTGGGCCTCGCCGGGCTCGGGGACCAGCGTCTCGGCACCCTGTCGGTGGGGATGGACCGTCGGCTCGGCCTCGCCTCCGCCCTGCTCGGGGACCCGCACACCCTCGTCCTGGACGAACCCGCCGAGGGGCTCTCCCCGCGCGAGAACAGCTGGTTGTACGGGCTGCTGCGCGCCCACGCGGCGCAGGGCGGAACGGTCCTGTACGCCACCGCCGACCCCAAGGAGGCCGCCCGCACCGCCGATCGCGTCGTCACCGTCGACGGCGGCCGCCTCCTCGCGGACCAGGATGTCGCCGACTTCGCCCGTACCCGGCTCCGCCCCCGGGTCGCCGTCCGGACCCCGCACGCGGCCCGGCTCGCCGCGGTCGTCAGCAGAGAAGCGCGGGCCGCGCAGCGATCGGTCGAGGTGGTCCCCGAAGCCGGCGGCCTGCTGACCGTGTACGGCTCCACCTGCGCCGAGGTCGGGGACACCGCGTTCCGGCACGGCGTCCCCGTGCACCAACTCGCCGACGAGATCGGCGACACCGGCCCCGCCGCCCCGCCGGAGGATGAGGGCGGGGTGCGGCAGCCCTCCGCCGTCGCCCTCTCCGAACTGCCGCCGCCGATCCGGGCCCGACCCGCACGGGGGCCGCTGCGCCCACTGCGGTACGAACTGCGGCGCTCCCTCGGCGTCCGGACGACGACCCTGATCATGGCCTCCGTCCTGCTGGTCTCCGCCGGGCTCTCCGTCCTGCTGGCCCGCACCGGCGGCACCCCCCTGCCCCGCGCGCTCGCCGCCTGGCCCGAGCTGCTGCCGCTGCCTCCCGCCGCCCTGGGCGCGGGCATCCTGGGCGCCCTGTCCTTCGGGGACGAGTTCCGCTACCCGGCGCTCGCCGCAGGGCGCGGGACCGTGCCCCGGCGAATCGGCCTGCTGCTGGCCAAGCTGGCGGTGACCGCGGGGTTCGCGCTCCTGCTGGCCCTCCTCGCCGTGGTCTGCGGCGCACAGGGCCTCCGGCTCTTCTACGGGCCCGAGTTGATCACCGTTCCGGACAATGCCGTCGTGCTGGGCGCGAGTTGGGCGTGCCTGACGGTGGGCTGCGCCTGGGCGGGGCTGCTGGCGGCGGGGGTCTTCCGGGTGGCCGGGGCCGGGATCGCCGCCGTACTGGCTGTCCCGGTGCTGGTGGTTCCGCTGGTGCAGAAGGTGTTCGCCGCTCCGTCCGCGCGTTCGGTCACCGGGCTTCCCGGCCGGCTGCGTGAACTGGCCTGGTGGCAGCTGCCGCAGGAGGCGGACCGCTGGGTCCTGGCCGTCGCGAGGGTGGTGGCGCAGCCCGTGGGCGCCGCGCTCGCCCTGTCGTTGTCGGCCCTGATCTGCGCGTATCTGTTCACCAGCCTTCGCGGAAAGGTGCGTTGGTGATCGCCGCGGACCGGAGCCGGGGAGAGGGGTCCGTAACTCCCTAGGAAATGACTGCTTCATGCATGTATGGCGTCAATTGCGGCGCGGGCGCCGATCACCCTTTCGTGTGCTTTTCACCAAAGACCTCAAGGGGTGGGCGAGCCACGCCGACAAAGGATGCGTGAGTACCCTTGCGCACACCATGATGACCGCCGCCCGCTCCGCCGATTCCGGCCTGGCCGGCTCGGGCGAACTCGATCGCTATCCGTATTCGGAGGCGCTGGCCGGCGATCGCGCCGCGGCCCGGCCCTGGGGCGGTTCCGATTCGGAGTTGGGGCGGGCGAGCCGGCGGGGAGCGGCCAGCCGCGGGCGCGGCCTCCACGGCCAACTCGTCCAGCAGCTGGGCCAGATGATCGTCTCCGGCGACCTCGGCGCGGACCGCCCCCTCGTTCCCGAGGAGATCGGCCAGCGCTTCGAGGTCTCCCGCACCGTCGTACGCGAGTCCCTGCGCGTCCTCGAAGCCAAGGGACTCGTCAGTGCCCGTCCCAATGTGGGTACGCGGGTCCGTCCGGTCAGCGACTGGAACCTGCTGGATCCCGACATCATCGAATGGCGCGCCTTCGGTCCGCAGCGCGACGGCCAGCGCCGTGAGCTGGCCGAGCTGCGCTGGACCATCGAGCCGCTCGCCGCCCGTCTCGCCGCCGGTCACGGCCGGGAAGATCTTCAGCAGCGCCTCGGCGACATGGTGGAGATCATGGGTCACGCGATGGGGCAGGGGGACGCGATCACCTTCTCCCGCGCCGACGCGGAGTTCCACGCCCTGCTCATCCAGGCCGCGGGCAACCGGATGCTCGAACACCTTTCCGGCATCGTCTCGGCCGCCCTGCATGTCTCCGGCGGCCCGGTCACCGGCTGTGACCGCCCGGGCGAGGCCTCGCTCGCCCACCACGCGCGCATCGTCGACGCCCTGGCTTCCGGTGACTCCGCGGCCGCCGAGTCGGCCATGCGCCAACTGCTCGTCGTCCACCCCGACGTGGAGCGTGTGGTTCCCGCGCCGCGCGAGCACTGACCGGTCCACCGCCGGGGTGCGCAGGCTCTGTGCCGCCGGACCGCACGGGTCCGGCGGCACAATTGTGAGGGGATGCCTGCCCTGGCACGGTTCGTCGCGAATGGGGTGTGACTCGGGCCACGCGGATTGGGCGTAACACTCCTCGAAGCAGCGCGATGACTTAAGAGGTGACCGCCGCGGAAGGAATACAGCAGCCCTTGGGCGCGCTGTTCAGTTCCGAGGCCAAACCCGCGCCGTCGACGACATCCCCAGTCGACGGTCGTCGGTTCCCGCCCTCTCCAGGGCAGGGCCGGAAGCCGTTTCCATCGTTCCGAGAGGTTGTTCGTGTCGGCCAGCACATCCCGTACGCTCCCGCCGGAGATCGCCGAGTCCGAGTCTGTGATGGCGCTCATCGAGCGGGGAAAGGCTGATGGGCAGATCGCCGGCGATGACGTGCGTCGGGCCTTCGAGGCTGACCAGATTCCGCCAACCCAGTGGAAGAATGTTCTGCGCAGCCTCAACCAGATCCTCGAGGAAGAGGGTGTGACGCTGATGGTCAGTGCCGCGGAGTCGCCGAAGCGCGCCCGCAAGAGCGTCGCAGCGAAGAGCCCGGTCAAGCGCACCGCCACCAAGACTGTCGCGGCGAAGACCACCGTGACGAGGACCGTCGCGGCCACCGCCGCCCCGGCGGCCGAGAGCGCGGACGCGGTGGCCGGCGACGCCGTCGCGGCCGCCCCCGCGAAGAAGGCGGCAGCCAAGAAGACGGCTGCCAAGAAGACCGCCGTGAAGAAGACGGCGGCCAAGAAGACAGCGGCGAAGAAGTCCGGCAAGCAGGACGACGAGCTGCTCGACGGTGACGAGGCCGTCGAAGAGGTCAAGGCCGGCAAGGGCGAGGAAGAGGAGGGCGAGGGCGAGAACAAGGGCTTCGTCCTCTCCGACGACGACGAGGACGACGCGCCTGCCCAGCAGGTCGCCGTCGCCGGCGCCACCGCCGACCCGGTCAAGGACTACCTCAAGCAGATCGGCAAGGTTCCCCTCCTCAACGCCGAGCAGGAGGTCGAGCTCGCCAAGCGCATCGAGGCGGGTCTCTTCGCCGAGGACAAGCTGGCCAACGCCGACAAGCTCGCACCGAAGCTCAAGCGCGAGCTGGAGATCATCGCCGAGGACGGCCGGCGGGCCAAGAACCACCTGCTGGAGGCCAACCTCCGCCTGGTGGTCTCCCTGGCCAAGCGCTACACCGGCCGCGGCATGCTCTTCCTGGACCTGATCCAGGAGGGCAACCTCGGGCTGATCCGCGCGGTCGAGAAGTTCGACTACACCAAGGGCTACAAGTTCTCCACGTACGCCACCTGGTGGATCCGTCAGGCGATCACCCGCGCCATGGCCGACCAGGCCCGCACCATCCGTATCCCGGTGCACATGGTCGAGGTCATCAACAAGCTCGCGCGCGTGCAGCGCCAGATGCTCCAGGACCTGGGCCGTGAGCCCACCCCGGAGGAGCTGGCCAAGGAGCTCGACATGACCCCTGAGAAGGTCATCGAGGTCCAGAAGTACGGTCGTGAGCCGATCTCCCTCCACACCCCGCTCGGTGAGGACGGCGACAGCGAGTTCGGTGACCTGATCGAGGACTCCGAGGCGGTCGTCCCGGCGGACGCGGTCAGCTTCACGCTCCTCCAGGAGCAGCTGCACTCGGTGCTGGACACGCTCTCCGAGCGTGAGGCCGGCGTGGTCTCGATGCGCTTCGGTCTCACCGACGGCCAGCCGAAGACGCTGGACGAGATCGGCAAGGTCTACGGCGTGACGCGTGAGCGCATCCGTCAGATCGAGTCGAAGACGATGTCGAAGCTCCGTCACCCGTCGCGTTCGCAGGTCCTGCGCGACTACCTCGACTAGAGCGGGAGTTTCACCGGCCGAGGGCCCGGATCCCCCCAGGGAACCGGGCCCTCCGGCGTGTCCGCGGGTGCGGAGGGGGATGGGCTGGATCACGCTGGGTGGACCATTGCCACCTCAGTGTCAGGAGCCTTCATGCCCCGTCCCGTCTTCCGTGCCCTGACCGGGGTCCTCGCCCTGACCGCCGCGGCCGCCGTGCTGCCGCTCCCGGCGGCCGCGGACAGCGTCGTCGTCGGCGGTCAGCCCGCCCCGGTGGCGGACAGCCCCTGGGCGGTGGCCCTGTCGAGCCGTGACCGGTTCGGAGGAGCGCGCGCGGGCCAGTTCTGCGGCGGTGTCGCCGTCGCGCCCACGAAGATCCTGACGGTCGCCCACTGTCTGGGTGAAGAGGCGCTCGGCGGCCCCGTGAGCCGGGTGAGGGATCTGCGCGTCATCGCCGGGAGGGACCGGCTGAGTGACACGACGGGCCAGGAGATCCCGGTCCGGGGGGTCTGGGTCAATCCGGCCTACGACCCCGCCACCAATGCCGGAGACCTCGCGGTGCTGACGCTGTCCCGGGCTCTGCCGAAGAGCAGCGTCATCCCGATGGCCCGGTCCGGGGACGAGGCGTACCGGGCCGGGACGGCCGCGGCGGTCTACGGGTGGGGGGACACGACCGGAAGCGGTACGTACGCCTCCGTGCTGCGCTCCGCCCGGGTCCAGGTCCTGCCGGACAGCGAGTGCGCCCGAGCCTACCCGGGCGGCCATGAGGGCACGTACGACGCCTCAGGGATGCTCTGTGCGGGCGATCCGGCGGGTGGGCGGGACGCGTGCCAGGGCGACAGCGGCGGGCCGCTGGTGGCCCGTGGGCGGCTCATCGGCCTGGTGTCGTGGGGGAGCGGCTGCGGGCGCGTCGGCAGCCCCGGGGTGTACACCCGGGTCTCCGCCGCCGTGAAGTGGGCCGAGGGCCGCATCTGAGCGAGGCCCGCCCCCCCCACGGGAACGAGAACGGGCGGCGCCCCCGGTGGGGGTGCCGCCCGTCGGCCGGTCCTGGACCGGCCCCTGGCTCGTCGTGGATGCGAGGTGTCAGTGTTGTTCCTCGTCGGCAGCAGTCGCCTGCACGGCGTTGAGCCGATCCGTCTCATCCTGTATTTCCGCGGCGATCTTCTTGAGTTCCGGCTCGAACTTGCGCCCGTGGTGGGCGCAGAAGAGCAGTTCACCGCCGCTGATCAGGACGACGCGCAGATAGGCCTGGGCGCCGCAACGGTCACAGCGGTCTGCTGCGGTCAGCGGGCTCGCGGGGGTCAGAACAGTAGTCACGTCGCCTCTTCTCTAGCTCGACGAGCTGTCGTACCAGGGTCAACATCCAACCAGGCCGAAAACGTTCCCGCTCGTGGCTTTTCTTCGAAACTTCTTCTCGGGATGGCTGTCAGTTGCCGGTTGGCGGCGAATGTGCCGTATGCGGAGCGCTACGGTTTCGCATTGCATGTCTTGGGGGTGGGTCCCGCCGGCCGGCTTGCCGGTTTGTTCATGAGGACGTGCCCGGAGCCTAAATGGTTCATGCCTCGAAGGGAACGTGATGTGCACGTCACTCCGACGAATGATCGAACATCCATGCGAGCCCGGATGAAGCTCGACTAGCATGAGGATTCCCCGAGGGTGGCGTTACAACCGCTCTACCAGGCCTCTGTAGGCTCTCAGCGGCAACCGAAGCCGACCGTGATACCCACATGGGGCCCAGATGAAATTCAGCGAGGAGCGAACCGCGTGACCGCCGATACGTCCGTGCCGTCCACCGCGATGCTGACCGCAGCAGGCGGCGACCGGGACAGCTCCAACTACACCGCGCGGCACCTTCTCGTCCTCGAAGGGCTCGAGGCGGTCCGCAAGCGCCCCGGGATGTACATCGGGTCGACCGACAGCCGCGGCCTCATGCACTGCCTCTGGGAGATCATCGACAACTCCGTCGACGAGGCCCTCGGAGGCCACTGCGACCTCATCGAGGTCATCCTCCACGACGACGCCTCCGTCGAGGTCCGGGACAACGGCCGCGGCATCCCCGTGGACGTGGAGCCCAAGACCGGGCTCTCCGGTATCGAGGTCGTCATGACCAAGCTGCACGCCGGAGGTAAGTTCGGCGGCGGCTCCTACGCGGCCTCCGGCGGCCTCCACGGCGTCGGCGCCTCCGTGGTCAACGCCCTCTCCGCCCGTCTGGACGTCGAGGTCGACCGCAACAGCGCGACCCACTCCATCAGCTTCCGGCGCGGGGTCCCGGGCATGTTCACCGAGCAGGGCCCCGACAGCCCCTTCGACCCGGCCAACGGCCTGCGCAAGGGGAAGCGGGTCCCCAAGGCCCGTACCGGTACCAGGGTCAGGTACTGGGCGGACCGGCAGATCTTCCTCAAGGACGCCAAGCTCAACCTGGAGACGCTCTACCAGCGTGCCCGCCAGACGGCCTTCCTCGTCCCCGGGCTCACGATCGTCGTCCGCGACGAGCGGGGCGCCGACGGCGAGGGCAAGACCGAGGAGACGTTCCGCTTCGACGGCGGCATCAGCGAGTTCTGCGAGTACCTGGCGCAGGACAAGGCGGTCTGCGACGTCCAGCGGCTGACCGGCACGGGTACGTTCAAGGAGACCGTCCCGGTCCTCGACGACCGTGGCCACATGACCGCGACCGAGGTCACCCGGGAGCTCGGCGTCGACATCGCGCTGCGCTGGGGCACCGGCTACGACACCACTGTCAGGTCGTTCGTCAACATCATCGCCACCCCCAAGGGCGGCACCCACATCAGCGGGTTCGAGCGCTCCCTCACCAAGACGGTGAACGAAGCGCTCCGCTCCGCGAAGATGCTGCGGGTCGCCGAGGACGACGTGGTCAAGGACGACGCCCTCGAAGGGCTCACCGCCGTCGTCACCGTACGGCTGGCGGAGCCGCAGTTCGAGGGGCAGACCAAGGAGGTGCTCGGCACCTCGGCGGCCAACCGGATCGTCGCGGCCGTGGTCGCCAAGGAGCTCAAGGCGTTCCTGACCTCCACCAAGCGGGATGCCAAGGCACAGGCCCGGTCGGTGCTGGAGAAGGCCGTCGCGGCCGCCCGTACGCGGATCGCGGCCCGCCAGCACAAGGACGCCCAGCGCCGCAAGACCGCGCTGGAGTCCTCCTCGCTGCCCGCCAAGCTCGCCGACTGCCGCAGCGACGACGTCGAGCGCAGCGAGCTCTTCATCGTCGAGGGCGACTCGGCGCTCGGCACCGCCAAGCTGGCCCGGAACAGTGAGTTCCAGGCGCTGCTGCCGATCCGCGGCAAGATCCTCAACGTCCAGAAGTCGTCCGTCTCGGACATGCTGAAGAACGCTGAGTGCGGCGCCATCATCCAGGTCATAGGAGCCGGGTCCGGCCGGACCTTCGACATCGACGCCGCCCGCTACGGCAAGGTCATCATGATGACCGACGCCGATGTGGACGGCTCCCACATCCGTACCCTGCTGCTGACCCTCTTCCAGCGCTACATGCGCCCGATGGTCGAGGCCGGACGGGTCTTCGCCGCGGTGCCCCCGCTGCACCGGATCGAGCTTGTCCAGCCCAAGAAGGGCCAGGACAAGTACGTGTACACGTACTCGGACAACGAGCTGCGCCAGGCCCTGCTGGAGTTCCAGCGCAAGAACGTCCGGATCAAGGAGTCCATCCAGCGCTACAAGGGCCTGGGTGAGATGGACGCCGACCAGCTCGCCGAGACCACGATGGACCCGCGCCACCGCACGCTGCGCCGGATCAACATCGGGGATCTGGAATCCTCCGAGCAGGTCTTCGACCTCCTGATGGGCAACGAGGTCGCGCCCCGCAAGGAGTTCATCACCAGCTCGGCGGCGACCCTGGACCGCTCGCGCATCGACGCGTAGGGATCCCGTACCGAACACGTACGAGGCCTCTGCTCCCCGGTCCGCCGGAGAACAGGGGCCGCGTGCGTTTCAGGGCTCGTGTCGCAGCCGTCCGGCACTTCTGTCACCTGAAGAGGTGAATTCGGGCGAATGACGCGTCCGGGATCTTCCCCCACCGCCCATGGTGGGCCACGCGGCCGAAAAGGTCCGTGGACAAGGGAGTTGCTCGGTGGAGAAGGAAGCAGGGCCGACGGCCGCGGGAGTGCGGCTCGACGACCCGTGGTACGAGGCATCGGCCGCGGGCTGGGGCGAGGCGGACGGCGCGGGAGACGCGGGGAGCGACGGCACACCCGGGCCCGGGGAGCCGCGGCCCGCCCCCAGCGCGGCCGAGATCTACCTGGAGGTGCACCGCAGCGCGGCCTTCCGCGAGGTGCGCCGCCGCTACCGCCGCTTCGTGGCGCCCGCCGCCCTCGCCTTCCTCCTCTGGTACCTCGCCTATGTCGTCGCGGCCACCACGGCGTCCGGGCTGATGGCCCGCCCGGTCGCCGGAGCGGTCAACGTGGCGATGGTGGCGGGTCTCGGCCAGTTCCTCACCACCTTCCTCCTCACCTGGGCGTACGCACGCCACGCGCGGCTGCGCAGGGACCGGGCCGCACTCGATCTGCGGTGGGACACCCAGGAGATGACGAGAGGACTGGAACCGGACCTGGCGAACGGCCCGGGCCCGCAGACGACGAGAGGGCCGGGACGTTGAGAGGCGACCACCAGACACTCGCCCTGCTGCTGTTCTGCGCGTTCATCGCGGTGACGCTCTTCATCACCACCTGGGTCAGCCGCAACCGACAGGGCTCCGCCGAGGAGTTCTACGCCGGAGGACGCCTGTTCTCGCCCATGGAGAACGGATTCGCCATCGCCGGCGACTACATGTCGGCGGCCTCCTTCCTCGGGATCTCCGGGCTGATCGCCCTGTTCGGCTACGACGGCATGCTCTACTCGGTCGGCTTCCTGGTCGCCTGGCTGGTCGTCCTGCTGCTCGTCGCCGAACTCGTCCGCAACTGCGGCCGGTTCACCCTCGCCGACGTGGTCGCCGCACGGATGGCCGAGCGCCCGGTGCGCACCGCGCTCGGCACCTCGTCCGTCACGGTCTCCGTGCTCTACCTCGTCGCCCAGATGGTCGGCGCGGGCTCCCTGGTGGCCCTGCTGCTCGGCGGTACGAGCGACGCGGCCCGGTCCTGGACCGTGGTCGGTGTCGGCGCGCTGATGGTCGTCTACGTGTCGTTCGGCGGGATGCGCGCCACCACCTGGATCCAGATCGTCAAGGCCGTGCTGCTGATGGGCGGAGCCGTCGCCCTCACCGTGCTCGTCCTGGTCCACTTCCGCGGCGACGTCAACAGCCTGCTGAACACCGCGGCCGAACGCAGCGGCCACGGCAAGGACTTCCTCGCCCCCGGCCTGCGCTACGGCGGCGACTGGACCTCGCGCTTCGACTTCATCAGCCTGGGCATCGCCCTCGTCCTCGGCACGGCGGGGCTGCCGCACATCCTGTCGCGCTTCTACACCGTGCCCACCGCCCGCGCCGCACGCCGGTCCGTCGTCTGGTCCATCGGCCTCATCGGCAGCTTCTACCTGATGACGATCGTGCTGGGCTTCGGCGCCGCGGCCCTCGTGGGCTCCGCCGACGTCCGGGCCTCCAACGCGGCGGGGAACACCGCCGTACCCCTGCTGGCCCTGGTGCTCGGCGGCGGTGAGGGTTCCACCGGCGGAACGGTTCTCTTCGCCGTCGTCGCCGCCATCGCCTTCGCCACCATCCTGGCCGTCGTCGCGGGCATCACGCTGGCCTCCTCGGCCTCCGTCGCCCACGACCTGTACGCCTCGCTCCGCCGCCCGGGCCGCAAGCAGTACGGCGAAGTGGCCGTCGCCCGGGTCGCCGCCGCCGGGATCGGGGCGGTCGCCATCGCGCTCGGCCTGCTCGCCCAGAACCTCAACGTGGCCTTCCTCGTCGGCCTCGCCTTCGCCGTGGCCGCCTCCGCTAACCTCCCGGCCCTGCTCTACTCCCTGTTCTGGCGGAACTTCACCACCCGGGGCGCGGTCTGGGCGGTGTACGGAGGCCTCGTCCCCGCCGTCGTCCTGGTCCTGGTCTCACCCGTCGTCTCGGGCAGCCCCGCGTCCCTCTTCCCCGGCGTCGACTTCCAGCTCTTCCCGCTGGAGAACCCGGGGCTCGTCTCGATCCCGCTCGGCTTCCTGGCGGGCTGGCTAGGTACGGTCACCTCGCGCGAGAAGCCGGACGAGGCCAAGCACGCGGAGAGCGAGGTCCGGGCACTCACGGGGGCCGGGGCCGCGTGAGGCCCTGAAGGTTCAGCCGGCGGCCCAGGCGTACCGGTGCTCCGGGCGGCCCGTCTCGCCGTACCGCAGCGTCAGCCGGACCTTGCCGGTCCGCTCCAGCAGCTTCAGATAGCGCTGGGCCGTCTGCCGGCTCATCCCCGCGCTCTCCGCGATCTCCTGGGCTGAGAGCGGCCCGTCCGCGTCGCGCAGCGCCTGCCGGACGAGTTCGGCGGTGGTGGGGGAGTGGCCCTTGGGGAGGTCCGTCTCGCCCGCCGCCCACAGGGCACCGAAGAGCCGGTCCACCTCCGCCTGCTCGGCCTGCCCGCCGCCGTCGAGCGTGTGGCGCAGCGCCGCGTACGCCTCCAGCTTCGAGCGCAGACCGGCGTACGTGAACGGCTTCACCAGGTACTGGAGCGCGCCGTGCCGCATCGCGTCCTGCACGGTGCCCACATCGCGGGCGGCGGTCACCATGATCACGTCGACCTGACGGCCCAGCCGGCGCAACTCCCGTACGACGGTGAGGCCGTTGCGGTCCGGGAGGTAGTGGTCCAGCAGGATCAGGTCCACCGGTACGTCCTCGACCACGGCCAGCGCCTGGGCCGCCGAGTGGGCCTGTGCGGTCACCCGGAATCCGGCGACCTTGGCGACGTACGCCGCGTTGATCCGCGCCACCCGGACGTCGTCGTCCACGATCAGGACCTGGATCACCGGTTGTCTCCTGTCGTGGCGGGATGCGGTGCCGTGGCCGGATCCGCCGTTTCCGGCCCGGCCAGCGCCTCCGGGAGGACGACGGTGAACACCGCCCCGCCGCCATCGGCCCCGGCGACGGTCACGCTGCCGCCCTGGCGCTCCGCGAGCCTGCGGACCAGGGCGAGCCCGAGGCCGCGCTTGCCGTGCGCCGGGAGGTCCTTGGTGGACCAGCCCTCGGTGAAGATCGACGCGTACTGCTCCGGGGCGATCCCGGGGCCGCTGTCCCGCACGCGCAGGACCACCGTACGGCCCTCGGCCCGCAGCCCGACCTCGATCCGGGCGTCGCCCGACCCGGCCGCCGCGTCCGTGGCGTTGTCGACGAGGTTGCCGACCACCGTGACCAGGCCGCGCGGGTCGACCACCCGGTCGGGCAGCAGCGTGCCGGGGGCCAGCCGCAGCGAGACGCCACGCTCGGCGGCGACCGTCGCCTTGCCGACGAGCAGGGCCGCCAGCAGCGGGTCCTGCACCTTCTCGGTGACCTGCTCCGCCGTCGCCCGGTGGACGCCCACGACCTCCGTGACGAACTCCATGGCGTCCTCGTGCATCTCCAGCTCCAGCAGGCCCAGCAGGGTGTGCAGCCTGTTGGCGTGCTCGTGGTCCTGGGCGCGGAGCGCGTCGATCAGCCCGGTGGTGGAGTCGAGCTCGCGGCCGAGGTGTTCGAGCTCGGTCCGGTCGCGCAGGGTCACCACGGCCCCGCCGTCGTCCGTCTCCATCCGGTTGGCCAGCAGGACCCGGCCGCCCTGGACGGCCAGCAGGTCGTCACCCACGACCCGGCCCGCCAGCACGTCCGCGGTCCTGCCGCCGTCCAGCACCTCCGCCAGCGGCCGGCCCGCCGCCTCGGGGCCGAGCCCGAGCAGCCGCTGCGCCTCGTCGTTCAGCAGCCGGATGCGGCCCGTGCCGTCGAGCGCGACGACCCCTTCACGGATCGAGTGCAGCATCGCCTCGCGCTCTGTCAGCAGCGCGGAGATGTCGGAGAACGCCAGGTCATGGGTCTGCCGCTGCAGTCGGCGCGAGATCAGGTACGCGGCGAGCGCGCCGACGGCCAGGGCCCCGCCCGCGTACGCGAGGAGCCCCGGGATCGCCCCGAGGAGGCGGGCGCGGACGCTGTCGTACTCGATCCCGACCGAAACCGCGCCGACCACCTCGGACGAGCTGGAAGAGCCGGCGGAGCCCGAGGAACCGGCGGAGCCGTACAGCGGCACCTTGCCCCGGGCCGAGCGGCCGAGGGTCCCGCTGTCGATCTCCATGACCTCCCGGCCGCGGAGCGCGTCCCCGGGGTCGGTGGAGACCACTTCGCCGATCCGGTCCGTCTCCGGGTGCGACCAGCGCACGCCCCGGCGGTCCATGACGACGACGTACTCCGCGCCGGTGGCCCGCCTGATCCGCTCGGCGGCGGACTGCACGGGGCCCGACGCGGACGCCTCCGTGGTGCGCAGGTCCTCCGCGATCCCGGGCTGGGCGGCCGTGCTCTGCGCGATGGCCAGGGCGCGGCGCATCGCCTCGTCGTCCAGCTGGGCGCTGAGGGGGGCCAGGAACAGGCCGGTGACCAGCACGGTGACGCCCGTGATGATGGCCAGCTGCATCAGCAGGACCTGGGAGAAGACCCGCTGCGGCCAGCCGAACCGGCGCGGTCCCCGGTCGGAGATCGATGGGGCGTTCATCGTAGAGACGGTAAACGGCGTCGAGGGCCGGTGGAAATCCATGGACGGGTGCGGGGTGGAGGGGGCAGGGGATCCGCGTGCACCCCTTGCCTGGCGGCGCGCCTTCTGTGAGCGTTCTCGTACGGGCGTTCTGAGAACGTTGCGGGGAGTTCGGCAGTAGCGCAATCTACTTGCACTTCTTGCGCTAATCTTGCGCTCATGACGCGACGACTTGCTCAAGTGGCCCAGAAGGTGGGAGTCAGCGAGGCGACGGTCAGCCGGGTGCTGAACGGTAAGCCGGGCGTCTCCGACGCCACCAGGCAGGCTGTTCTCTCCGCGCTGGACGTCCTCGGCTACGAGCGGCCCACGCAGTTGCGGGGGGAGCGGGCCCGGCTGGTCGGGCTCGTCCTGCCCGAGCTGCAGAACCCGATCTTCCCGGCCTTCGCCGAAGTGGTCGGCGGCGCACTCGCCCAGCAGGGGCTCACCCCGGTGCTCTGCACGCAGACCAAGGGCGGGGTCTCGGAGGCCGACTACGTCGAGCTCCTCCTCCAGCAGCAGGTCTCCGGCGTGGTCTTCGCGGGCGGCCTCTACCACCAGGAGGACGCCCCGCACGACCACTACAAGGTGCTCGCCGACCGCAAGATCCCCGTCGTCCTGATCAACGCGGCCATCGACCGGCTCGGCTTCCCGGGTGTCTCCTGCGACGACTCCGTCGCCGTCGAGCAGGCCTGGCGCCACCTGGTCTCGCTGGGGCACGAGCGCATCGGCCTCGTCCTCGGCCCGTCCGACCATGTTCCCTCGCAGCGCAAGCTGGCCGCCGCCCGGGTGCTCGCCGAGGAGACCGGCACGAGCATCCCCGACGAGTGGGTGGCGCGGGCGATGTTCTCGCTGGAGGGCGGGCAGGCCGCCGCCATGCGCCTGCTGGAGCGGGGCGTCACCGGCATCATCTGCGCCAGCGACCCGCTCGCCCTGGGCGCGGTCCGGGCCGCCCGCCGCCGGGGACTCTCGGTGCCCGACGACGTATCGGTCGTGGGCTACGACGACTCGGCGTTCATGAACTGCACCGAGCCGCCGCTGACCACCGTCCGCCAGCCCATCGAGGCCATGGGGCGCGCGGCCGTGGAGCTGCTCTCGGTGCAGATCGGCGGCCGGACCGTGCCCTCGGACGAGCTGCTCTTCGAGCCCGAACTGGTGGTGCGCGGATCCACCGCCCAGCCGCCGCGCGAGAATTCCCTCTGATCCGTAGCTAATTTGCGCTGGTCCGGACCTGAGGGCTCAAGGGGCGGGCTGGGGTGGCCGGGGGCCGGTGTACTGCCCGCTCGGCCGGATCCGCAGCGGGCGCTCCCCGTACTCCTCCAGCGCGTGCGCGATCCAGCCCGCCGTGCGGGAGACCGCGAACACCGTCTCGCCCGCCTCCGCCGCCATCCCGCAGGAGACGGAGAGGGCGGCGAGCGCCAGGTCGATGTTGGCGTGCAGCGGTGCGTGGCGGGCCGTCGTGGCGACGACCTCCCGGGCCGCCGCCAGCGCCCCGGCCGCCTGCGGTACGTCCTCCAGCAGGGCGAACAGGGTCCGGGCCCGCGGGTCCTCGCCCCGGTACAGCCGGTGGCCCAGCCCCGGCACCGGGCGCCCGGTCCGCAGATGGTCGGCGACCACGGGGACCGCGCTGCCCCGGTCCACCGCCTCCTGGAGCATGCGGTGGGCCAGTCCGCTCGCGGCTCCGTGCAGCGGCCCCTCCAGGACGCCGAGGCCTGCGGAGACCACGGCGTACGGATGGGCGCGCGCCGAGGCGGCGACCCGGGCGGCCAGGGTGGAGGCCGCCAGGTCGTGGTCGATCAGGAGGGCCAGGGCCGCGTCCAGGACGGCGAGGGCCGGGGCGTCCGCCGGCCGCGCGGTCAGCCGGGGCCACAGTTCGCGCGCCAGGGAACCCCCGTCGGCCTCCGGTACGCCGAGCACCGGCAATGCGCCCACCAGCGTCGGGATCAAGCTCCGCGCACTGCTCAGCACCGCACCCGGTGAGAGGTCGAAGCGCAGCGGATCCGTGGCGGCCGCAGCGGTCACCGCCACCCGCAGCCGGTCCGTCGAGCCGCTGTGCGCCGGCAGCGCACCGACCGTCCGGCGAGCGGCCGCCAGGGTCTCGGCGGGTGCGGTGAAGCGTGCCCCGAGCCGGAGCTCACCGGTCCAGAGCCACTCCGCGACCTCCTCGTAGCTGTGGTTCCGGGCCAGCTCCGTCGCATCGACCCCGCGGAAGTAGTACCGGTCCTGCTCGATGAGGGTGATGCCGGTACGGAAGACGAGGTCGCCCCCGGCCGGTGACGGCTCGCGCCGCCCCGAGCGCCGGGCCAGCGCCCGCACCTCGTCGGCGTCGAACGTGGAGCCCCTGCCGCCTGCTGCCCGCACACTGCTGAGCTGACCCCGGCTGACGTACGCGTACACCGTCTCGGGCTTCACCCCCAGCAGCTCGGCCGCCTCCCGGGTGGTCAGCCGGGGTGCGTCCGGTCGGCCGGGCTCTGGTTGATCCGTCATGGGAACCACCGTATCCACTCCGTGTTCACATTGACTCAGTCAACATTGACAGATTTACAGTCAAGCATGGACAGTCGAATCAATGCTGCATGCATGGAGGAGAGAACAGCCATGACCACCACCTCTGCCGTCCCCCGCGGTCTCGCCGGCGTCGTCGTCACCGACACCGCCCTCGGCGACGTACGCGGCCGCGAGGGCTTCTACCACTACCGCCAGTACTCGGCGATCGAGCTCGCGCGGACCCGTAGCTTCGAGGACGTCTGGTACCTGATGTTCCACGGCGAGCTGCCCGGCCGGGCAGCGGCCGCCGACTTCGCGGCCCGTACGGCGAGCCTGCGTACGCTCCCCGCCGAGGTGCGCGAGGCGCTGCCCGCCATCGCCCGCGCGGGCGCCGTCTCCGGCCCGCTCGCCGGACTCCGTACGGCCCTGTCGCTGCTCGGCGCCTCCACCGGATACCGCCCGGTCTACGACCTCGACGCCGACCGCCGCCGCGCGGACGCACTGGCCGCCTGCGCCGCCGTACCCACGATCCTGACCGCGCTACAGCGCCTCGGCCAGGGCCTCGAACCCGTCGAGCCCCGCGAGGACCTGCCCTACGCGGCCAACTACCTGTACATGCTCACCGGCAGCGAGCCGGAGCCCGACCGGGTCCGGGCCGTCGAGCAGTACCTGATCTCCACCGTCGACCACGGCTTCAACGCCTCCACGTTCACCGCCCGCGTCGTCGCCTCCACCGGCGCCGACCTGGCCGCCTGCCTGGTCGCAGCCGTCGGAGCGCTCTCCGGACCGCTGCACGGCGGAGCGCCCAGCCGCGCCCTGGACACCCTGGACGCCATCGGCACCCCGGACCGCATCGACGGCTGGATCCGCGAACAGGTCCTCTCCGGCCGCCGCATCATGGGCTTCGGCCACCCCGTCTACCGCACCGAGGACCCGCGCTCCCGGATGCTCAAGTCGATCGCGCAGAGCTTCGGCGGGCCGCTCGTCGACTTCGCCGTGGAGGTCGAGCAGCAGGTGGAGGCCATCCTCGCCGAGCTCAAGCCGGGGCGGGAGCTGCACACCAACGTGGAGTTCTACGCCGGGGTCGTCATGGAGCTCTGCGGGCTGCCGCGCGCGATGTTCACGCCCACCTTCTGCGCGGCGCGGGTGATCGGGTGGAGCGCCAATATCCTGGAGCAGGCGGAGGACTCCAAGATCATCCGCCCTGCGGCCCGCTACATCGGCACACCCCCGCCGCAGCCGGTCCCCGCGCCCTGACCGCCCATCCGAGGAAGGCCCCCGTTGACCCCGCCCCGCACCCAGCAGATCCCGGTCGTCGTCCTGGCGGGCTTTCTCGGATCAGGCAAGACCACCCTCCTGAACCACCTGCTCCGCAACCGCGCGGGCACCCGGATCGGCGTGATCGTCAACGACTTCGGGTCCATCGAGATCGACGCCATGACCGTCGCGGGGCAGGTCGGCTCGACGGTCTCCCTGGGCAACGGCTGTCTGTGCTGCGCGGTCGACGCGAGCGAACTCGACACCTTCCTGAAGACGCTCACCCGCCCCTCCGCCCGGCTGGACGTGATCGTCATCGAGGCGAGCGGTCTCGCCGAGCCCCAGGAGCTCGTACGGATGCTGCTGGCCAGCGAGAACCCGCACATCCTGTACGGCGGTCTGGTCGAGGTCGTCGACGCCGCCGAGTTCGACGCGACCCGGGAGCGCCACCCCGAGATCGACCGGCATCTGGCCGTCGCCGACCTCGTGGTCCTGAACAAGACCGACCGGGTGGGGGAGGCCGAGCAGGAGCGGCTGCGCGAGCGTGTCGCGGAGCTGAGCGGCCCCGCCGCCGTCATCTCGGCCGTGCACGGCCGGATCGACCCCGAGCTGCTCTTCGATCCCGCGCTGCGGCCGGACGGCGAGGAGAAGATCCGTCAGCTCACCTTCGAGGATCTGCTGCGGGAGGAGGCGGGCCACGCGCACGAGGACCACGCCGACCACCTTCATGCGGCGTACGAGAGCGTCGACTTCACCTCGGACACCCCGATGGACCCGCGCCGCTTCATGACGTTCCTGGACTCCCGGCCCGAGGGCCTCTACCGGATCAAGGGGTTCGCGGACTTCGGAGCGGGGGACCGGGACAACAAGTACGCGCTCCACGCGGTCGGCCGGTTCCTGCGCTTCGTGCCGCAGCCCTGGGCGAGGTGTGAACAGCGGCTCACCCAGCTCGTCATGATCGGGGCCGGTGTCGACGCCGGGGCGCTGCGGGACGGGCTCACCGCCTGCCGTGCGGAACCTGCGGAGAACCCGGTGGCGGGAGACGACCCCGCCGATGGCCTCGGCACCCCTGACGCAGAACGCAGCATGTGGGGGGTGCTCCGGTACGTACAACAGGAACCGGAGCACGAAGACGTACCCGGGGACGTGCGGGAAGCGACTGCGGAGGCGTAACGCAAGAAGCGGCCGCGGAGGCGTAACACCCCCCCGGCCGCTTCCCGCTACGTCACCGGCCCGCTTACAGCGGCGCCCCGGCGATCACGGCCACCGGCTCCAGCAGCGGCGTGCCCGAACCGTCGCGCCGCGGGTCCGGCTCCGGCAGCTTCGCCGGGGTGCCGTTCTTCTGGGCGGCCCGGGCCGGGGTGGCGCCCGCCCAGGCGAAGACCAGGACGTCCTCACCCTTCAGGAACCGCTGGCAGCGCACACCGCCGGTCGCCCGGCCCTTGCGCGGATACTGGTCGAACGGGGTGAGCTTCGACGTCAGCACCGAGTCGTCCAGCGTCCCGTGCGAACCGGCCACCGTGAACACGATCGCGTCCGCCGCCGGATCGACCGCCGTGAACGACAGCACCTCGGCCCCTGCCGTCAGCTTGACGCCCGCCATGCCTCCGGCGGCCCGCCCCTGCGGACGCACCGAGCCCGCCGGGTAGCGCAGGAGCTGGGCGTCGGAGGTGATGAAGACCAGATCCTCCTCGCCCGTACGCAGCTCGGTCGCGCCCACGATGCGGTCACCGTCCTTGAGGGTGATGACCTCCAGCTCGTCCTTGTTGGCCGGATAGTCCGGCACGACGCGCTTCACCACGCCCTGGAGGGTGCCGATCGCCAGCCCCGGCGAGGCCTCGTCGAGCGTGGTGAGGCAGATGAGCTCCTCGTCCGCCTCCAGGTTGAGGAACTCCGAGACCATCGCCCCGCCCGAGAGGTTGGGCTCCGCGTGGGTGTCCGGCAGCTGCGGCAGGTCGATCACCGAGAGCCGCAGCAGCCGCCCGGTGGAAGTCACCGCCCCGACATCGCCGCGGGCCGTCGCCGCGACCGCCGAGACGATCACGTCGTGCTTGGTCCGCCGGGCGTCCTCGGAGACCTCGACCGGGTCCGCGTTGGCCGTACGGGCCAGCAGGCCCGTGGAGGAGAGGAGCACCCGGCACGGGTCGTCGGCGACCTCCAGCGGTACGGACGCGATCTGCGAACCGGCCGACTCCAGCAGCACCGTGCGCCGGTCCGTGCCGAACTTCTTCGCCACCGCGGCCAGTTCCGTGGAGACCAGCTTGCGCAGCTCCGCGTCCGACTCCAGGATCGCGCTCAGCGCCTCGATCTCACCGTTGAGCCGGTCGCGCTCGCTCTCCAGCTCGATCCGGTCGAAGCGGGTGAGGCGGCGGAGCGGGGTGTCCAGGATGTACTGCGTCTGGATCTCGCTCAGTGAGAAGTGCGCCATCAGGCGCTCCTTCGCCTGCGCCGAGTTGTCGCTGTCCCGGATGATCCGGATGACCTCGTCGATGTCGAGGAGGGCGACGATCAGCCCCTCGACCAGGTGCAGCCGGTCGCGGCGCTTGGTGCGGCGGAACTCGCTGCGCCGGCGCACCACCTCGAAGCGGTGGTCGAGATAGACCTCCAGCAGCTCCTTGAGGCCCAGGGTGAGCGGCTGGCCGTCGACCAGGGCCACGTTGTTGATGCCGAAGGACTCCTCCATCGGCGTCAGCTTGTAGAGCTGTTCCAGCACGGCTTCCGGCACGAAGCCGTTCTTCACCTCGATGACCAGGCGCAGGCCGTGCGCACGGTCGGTGAGGTCCTTGACGTCGGCGATGCCCTGGAGCTTCTTCGCCGAGACCAGGTCCTTGATCTTGGCGATCACCTTCTCCGGGCCGACGGTGAAGGGCAGTTCGGTGACGACGAGGCCCTTGCGGCGCGCCGTCACGTCCTCCACGGCGACGGTGGCGCGGATCTTGAACGTGCCGCGGCCCGCCGTGTACGCGTCCTTGATCCCGTTGAGCCCGACGATGCGGCCGCCGGTGGGCAGGTCGGGGCCGGGGACGAAACGCATCAGCGTCTCGATGTCGGCGCCCGGGTGCTTGATCAGGTGGCGGGCGGCGGCGATGACCTCGCCCAGATTGTGCGGGGGCATGTTGGTCGCCATGCCGACGGCGATCCCCGAGACCCCGTTGACCAGGAGGTTGGGATAGGCCGCCGGGAGGACGACCGGCTCGCGCTCCTGGCCGTCGTAGTTCGACTGGAAATCGACGGTGTCCTCGTCGATAGCCTCGGTCATCAACGACGTGGCGTCGGCCATCCGGCACTCGGTGTACCGCATCGCGGCCGGCGGGTCGTCGTTGCCGAGAGAGCCGAAGTTGCCGTGGCCGTCGACGAGGGGCAGCCGCATCGAGAAGGGCTGTGCCATCCGCACCAGGGCGTCGTAGATCGACGCGTCTCCGTGGGGGTGCAGCTTGCCCATGACCTCGCCGACGACGCGCGCGCACTTCACATAGCCGCGGTCGGGGCGCAGTCCCATCTCGTTCATCTGGGACACGATGCGCCGGTGCACCGGCTTCATGCCGTCGCGGGCGTCGGGCAGGGCCCTGGAGTAGATCACCGAGTACGCGTACTCGAGGAAGGAGCCCTGCATTTCGTCGACGACGTCGATGTCGAGGATCTTCTCCTCGAAGTCGTCCGGCGGCGGGGTCTTCGTGCTACGGCGGGCCATCGCGGCTGCGACTCCTTCACGGATTCTGTTCGGACAACCTGAGCTTGTTCGGGGCGACACGAGCTGACAAGTCGAGCTACTGACGCGGACCATTGTGGACCGCCGCACTGACAACGCGGACCTCGACCCGTCCGAAGCGCTCCCGGGCGGTGCCACCTGGGGCACCATCGACGGAAACATCCACGGAACGGGAACTTCGCCAGGTGCCGGTGCGCTTGCTTAGAGTGGCAGGTCTGGCAGGAAGTCCAGTATCGCGATCGAAGGGACGTACATGCCCATGGGTCACACGGCCACAGCACAGGCCGGCTCCGGCGGCTTGACAGCGACCGAGCACCGCCTGGCCAACGGCCTGCGTGTGGTGCTCTCCGAGGACCATCTGACCCCGGTCGCCGCGGTCTGCCTCTGGTACGACGTCGGTTCGCGCCACGAGGTCAAGGGACGCACCGGTCTGGCTCACCTCTTCGAGCACCTGATGTTCCAGGGCTCGGGACAGGTCAAGGGGAACGGTCACTTCGAGCTCGTCCAGGGGGCCGGCGGCTCGCTCAACGGGACGACCAGCTTCGAGCGGACCAACTACTTCGAGACCATGCCCACCCACCAGGTGGAGCTGGCTCTCTGGCTGGAAGCCGACCGTATGGGCTCCCTCCTCGCCGCGCTCGACGAGGAGTCCATGGAGAACCAGCGCGACGTCGTCAAGAACGAGCGGCGCCAGCGCTACGACAACGTGCCCTACGGCACCGCGTTCGAGAAGCTCACCGCCCTCGCCTACCCCGAGGGCCACCCGTACCACCACACCCCGATCGGCTCCATGGCCGACCTGGACGCGGCAACCCTGGAGGACGCCCGCGCGTTCTTCCGTACGTACTACGCGCCCAACAACGCGGTGCTCTCGATCGTCGGGGACATCGACCCCGAGCAGACCCTCGCCTGGGTCGAGAAGTACTTCGGCTCCATCCCGTCCCACGACGGCAAGCAGCCGCCGCGCGACGGCACGCTGCCCGAGACCATCGGCGAGCAGCTGCGCGAAGTGGTCCACGAGGAGGTCCCGGCGCGTGCGCTGATGGCCGCCTACCGCCTCCCGCACGACGGCACCCGCGCCTGTGACGCGGCCGACCTGGCGCTGACCGTGCTGGGCGGCGGCGAGTCCTCGCGGCTGCACAACCGCCTGGTCCGGCGCGACCGTACGGCGGTGGCGGCGGGCTTCGGGCTGCTGCGGCTCGCCGGGGCGCCCTCGCTGGGCTGGCTGGACGTGAAGACCTCCGGCGGTGTCGAGGTGGAGACGATCGAGGCCGCGGTCGACGAGGAGCTGGCCCGGTTCGCCGCCGACGGCCCCACCGCGGAGGAGATGGAGCGGGCGCAGGCCCAGTTGGAGCGCGAGTGGCTGGACCGCCTGGGGACGGTCGCGGGCCGCGCCGACGAACTGTGCCGCTACGCGGTCCTGTTCGGTGACCCCCAGCTCGCCCTGAGTGCCGTGGGACGCGTCCTGGACATCACCGCGGAGGAGGTGCGCGAGGCGGCGGAGGCGGCCCTGCGTCCCGACAACCGGGCGGTGCTGGTCTACGAGCCCATCGAGCCGGCCGACGAGGCCGAAGGCACCGACGAGCCCGAGGGGGCGGACAAGTGAGCGACGCCGCCGTGACTGGAGTAGCCATGGAGTACCACCCGCAGCCGACCCCGGGCACCGCCCGGCCCTGGGCGTTTCCCGCGCCCGAGCGCGGCGCCCTGCCCAACGGGCTGACCGTGCTGCGCTGCCACCGCCCCGGCCAGCAGGTCGTCGCCGTGGAGATCTTCCTCGACGCGCCCCTGGACGCCGAGCCCGAGGGCTTGGACGGCGTGGCCACGATCATGTCGCGCGCGCTCTCCGAGGGCACCGACAAGCGCAGCGCCGAGGAGTTCGCCGCCGAGCTGGAGCGCTGCGGCGCCACCCTCGACGCGCACGCCGACCACCCCGGCGTCCGGGTCTCCCTGGAGGTCCCGGCCTCCCGGCTGGCCAAGGCGCTCGGCCTGGTCGCCGAGGCCCTGCGCGCCCCGGCCTTCGCCGAGAGCGAGATCGAGCGGCTCGTCGGCAACCGCCTCGACGAGATCCCGCACGAGCAGGCCAACCCGTCCCGGCGCGCCGCCAAGCAGCTTTCCAAGGAGCTCTTTCCGGCCACCGCCCGGATGTCCCGCCCGCGCCTGGGCACCGAGGAGACGGTGCGGCGGATCGACGCCGCCGCCGTGCGCGGCTTCTTCGACGCCCACATCCGCCCGGCCACCGCGACGGCCGTGATCGTCGGTGACCTCACGGGCATCGACCTGGACGCCCTGCTCGCCGACACCCTCGGCGACTGGTCGGGCGACGCGGGCCAGGCCCGCCCGGTCCCGCCGATCACCGCCGACGACACCGGCCGTGTGGTCATCGTGGACCGCCCCGGCGCGGTCCAGACCCAGCTGCTGATCGGCCGCATCGGCGCTGACCGGCACGAGCGCGTATGGCCCGCGCAGGTGCTCGGCACGTACTGCCTGGGCGGCACCCTCACCTCCCGGCTGGACCGGGTGCTGCGCGAGGAGAAGGGCTACACCTACGGCGTACGGGCCTTCGCCCAGGTCCTGCGCTCGACCGGCCCCGACTCGGGCGGCGCGGCGATGCTCGCCATCAGCGGTTCCGTGGACACCGAGTCCACCGGCCCGGCGCTGGACGACCTCTGGAAGGTCCTGCGGACGCTGGCGGCCGAAGGGCTGACCGACGCCGAGCGGGAGACGGCCGTGCAGAACCTGGTGGGCGTCGCCCCGCTGAAGTTCGAGACGGCCGCCTCGGTGGCGAGCACGCTGGCCGACCAGGTCGAGCAGCACCTGCCCGACGACTACCAGGCCCAGCTGTACGCCCGCCTCGCCGAGACGGGCACCGTGGAGGCGACCGCGGCCGTGGTCAGCGCCTTCCCGGTGGACCGGCTGGTCACGGTCCTCGTGGGCGACGCGGCGCAGATCGCGGAGCCGGTGAAGGAGCTCGGCATCGGAGAGGTGACCGTCGTCAGCGGCTGACGCCGCGTCGGTATACACCAGGACGAAGAGGACCCCGGCGGACAGCGATCCGCCGGGGTCCTCCTTATTTGTCCGTTAAGGCCTATTGATTCTCTTTGTTGGGGAGAGTGACTTTCTGCCCTGTGGGATGCGCGACAAATCCCCCTGTCCGTTTGGTGATGGGAAGTCGGCCCGCCTAGCGTCGGCTCGGCTGTCCGTCACCCGTATGCCGCACCCGCGGCGCCGGGCAGCCATCGCCGAGTCCCCGTCAGGCGCGAGCCTGGGGAGCCGGGGACCCACGCAGTCCCTGGGGTGAATCGGAAGTCCGTGCCGTGACCCGGCGCGGGGATCCGTAGGAGACCTTCCTGCTCCGAACCCGTCAGCTAACCCGGTAGGCGAGAAGGAAGGAAAGGATCAGCCCCTCCATGGCGTTCACCCGTGCCACCGGGAAGCACCGTGCCCCGAGCCGCCTGACGCGCCGCGGCGCCAAGGCCGCCGGCATCGCGGCCCTGGCCACCACCGGAGTCCTCGGCTCCCTGGCCTCCCCGGCCGCCGCAGCGGACTCCGAGGCCCCCAAGGCCGCCGAGAGCGGACTCACCCAGGCCATCGCCCTCGACGCCACGCTCGCCAAGCAGATCGAAGCCCAGGCCCAGGCGCAGCACCAGCAGGCCGAGGCCCTCGCGAAGGCGAAGGCCGAGGCGGCCGCCGAGGCCAAGGTCAAGGCCGCGAAGGCCAAGGCGAAGGCGGAGGCCCGGCGCAAGGCCGAGGCCCGCGCCAAGGAGATCCGCGAGGAGAAGGCCCGGGCCGCCCGCGCCGCCGAGCGCGCCCGTCTGAACGCCTTCCACCTTCCGCTCGCCGGCTCGCACGTCACCACCGGCTACAAGACCGGCGGCTCCCTCTGGTCCTCCGGCAGCCACTCCGGCGTGGACTTCATGGCCGCCTCCGGCAGCTCCGTCGTCGCGGTCGGCGCCGGCACGGTCGTCGAGGCCGGCTGGGGCGGCGCGTACGGCAACAGCATCGTGCTCCGGATGGCGGACGGCACGTACACCCAGTACGGCCACCTCTCCTCCATCGGCGTCGCCGTCGGCCAGAGCGTCACCTCCGGCCAGCAGATCGGCCTCTCCGGCTCCACCGGCAACTCCACCGGCCCGCACCTCCACTTCGAGGCCCGGACCACCCCCGAGTACGGCTCGGACATGGACCCGGTCGGCTACCTGCGCTCGCACGGTCTGAACGTCTGACCCCACCTCGCGCGACCTCCCCACCCGAAGGCCCCGGCTTCCCGCCGGGGCCTTCGGCAATGAGTCAGGAATCCCCCGTACCGGGCCTCTCCGTACCGGACCTTTGGCCAGAAGATATCCATGGATTCCGGCCTGCCATCGGAAATTGCGGCAGATTGCAATAGAGTCACGGAACAGGCGTCGGCCGGCCGCGTTTCGCGGGGATTAAGGCGGAGGTTCGGACATGCGCATTCCCGCGCATTCGGTATGCACGGCAATCCGTGACGACATCGTCTCCGGTGTCTACGAGCGCGGCAGCCGCCTCACCGAGGAGCTGCTGGCACGGCGGTACGGGGTCTCCCGCGTCCCGGTGCGCGAGGCGCTGCGCACCCTGGAGTCCGAGGGCTTCGTCGTCACCCGCAGGCACGCCGGGGCCTGTGTCGCCGAGCCCACCGAGCAGGAGGCCGCCGACCTGCTGGAGGTGCGGATGCTCCTGGAGCCGCTCGGCGCGGCGCGGGCCGCCCAGCGCCGTACGGAAGCCCACCTCAAGGTGCTCCGCGGGCTGGTCAGGCTGGGCCAGGAGCGGGCCCGCCGGGGGGAGGGGGAGGATCTGCGGTCGCTGGGCGGCTGGTTCCACGAGACCCTCGCCCAGGCCTCCGGCAGCCCCGGCCTGATCGCGCTGCTCACCCAGCTCCGGCACAAGATCGCCTGGATGTACGCCGTCGAGCAGCCGGCCCGCCCGGTCGACTCCTGGGTCGAGCACGGGGCGATCGTGGACGCGGTGGCGCGCGGCGACGCGGAGCGGGCCAGGGCACTGACCGCCCAGCATGCGGAACGGGCCGCCGGCGCCCACCGGCTGCGCCGCCCGGACCGCCCCGGCCGTCGCGCGGCGCCGCCGCCCCGGGTGAGTTCTTCGCAACACGGCGTAAACATCGCGGGTGTCCGGCATTAACAATGACGCCGTATACAAAGAGGAGCAATTGCCGAGGGCTTTATTTGTGCTGCCCGAATGGGCAATGCATCGGCTTCAGGAGTAACGAAAGAGCCGTGGTCCCCAAAAGGGTTCCACGGCTCTCGCGAAGAACGGATTCCGGCCGAACCGTCGAAAGGACCGGTGTACCGGAATCGGACCCGGAGCGGGTCGGGCGGCCGGACGGCCTGTCGAGCGGTCAGACGGTCTCGGGAAGCTCTTCGAGCCCCTCGGCGACCAGCTTCGCCAGACGGTCCAGAGCGGCCTCGGCGTTGTCCGCCTCGGACGCGAGCACGATCTCCTCGCCGCCCTGCGCACCCAGACCGAGCACCGCGAGCATGGAGGCGGCGTTCACCGGGTTGCCGTCGGCCTTGGCGATCGTCACCGGGACGCCGGAAGCCGTGGCGGCACGGACGAAGATGGAAGCGGGGCGGGCGTGCAGGCCCTCGGTCCAACCGACGTTTACGCGGCGCTCAGCCATGGTTCTGCCCTTCACATATCAACGGTTGTCTAGACCAGTCTCTCACGCGGTGCGCAATGCTGTGCCCGGCCTCCCCTCCCACCTGATCCACACGACAGGCCCTCGTCCGGGTCGTCCTCAGACTGCCCCGGTACCGATCCCTCCGCGACCGGGATGTCGGCCGTAGGCTTTGCCCATGGAGCCCACGCCTGAGCAGAGTCCGCATCACGCGTACCCCGACCACTGGGAAGCGGACGTGGTGCTCCGTGACGGCGGCACCGCGCGCATCAGGCCGATCACCACGGACGACGCCGAGCGGCTGGTCAGCTTCTACGAGCAGGTGTCCGACGAGTCGAAGTACTACCGGTTCTTCGCACCGTACCCCCGCCTTTCCGACCGGGACGTGCACCGCTTCACCCATCACGACTACGTCGACCGGGTGGGACTGGCCGTCACGATCGGCGGCGAGTTCATCGGTACCGTCCGCTTCGACCGCATCAACGAGCAGGGCAGGCCCGCCTCCGCCCCCGCCGACGAGGCCGAGGTCGCCTTCCTCGTCCAGGACGCCCACCAGGGCCGCGGAGTCGCCTCGGCGCTGCTCGAACACATCGCCGCCGTCGCCCGCGAGCGCTCCATCCGGCGCTTCGCCGCCGAGGTGCTCCCCGCCAACAACAAAATGATCAAGGTGTTCCGGGACGCCGGCTACACCCAGCAGCGCAGCTTCGAGGACGGCTCCGTCCACCTCACCCTCGACCTCGAACCCACCGAGAAGTCCCTCGCCGTCCAGCGCGGCCGCGAGCAGCGTGCCGAGGCCCGCTCGGTGCAGCGCCTGCTCGCCCCCGGCTCGGTCGCGGTGATCGGCACCGGCCGCACGCCCGGGGGAGTGGGCCGCACGGTCCTGCGCAACCTCCTCGCCGCCGGCTTCACCGGCCGTACCTACGCGGTGAACCGCGCCTTCGACGAGGGCCTCGCCACCCTCGACGGGGTCCCCGCCCACCGCTCGCTCGGCGAGATCGACGAGCAGGTCGACCTCGCCGTCATCGCGGTCCCCGCCCACCGGGTCCCCGAAGCCGTCGCGGACTGCGGCGAGCACGGCGTCCAGGGCCTCGTCGTTCTCTCCGCCGGCTATGCCGAGAGGGGCTCCGCCGGCCGTGAGCTCCAGCGCGAACTGGTCCGCCAGGCCCGCTCGTACGGCATGCGGATCATCGGCCCGAACGCCTTCGGCATCATCAACACCGCCGAGTCCGTCCGGCTGAACGCCTCCCTCGCCCCCGAGTCGCCCGCCCGCGGCCGGATCGGCCTGTTCACCCAGTCCGGTGCGATCGGGATCGCCCTCCTCTCCGGCCTCCACCGGCGCGGCGCGGGCCTCTCCTCGTTCATCTCGGCGGGCAACCGGGCCGACGTCTCCGGCAACGACTTCCTCCAGTACTCGTTCGAGGACCAGGACACCGACGTCGCCCTCCTCTACCTCGAATCCCTCGGCAACCCCCGCAAGTTCACGCGTCTCGCCCGCCGCACCGCCGCCGTGAAGCCCGTCGTCGTGGTGAAGGGCGCCCGGCACAGCGGCACCAACCCGCCCGGCCACGCCGTCCCGGTCAGCCGTATCCCCGACGCCACCGTCTCCGCCCTGATGCGGCAGGCGGGCGTCATCCGGGTCGACACGGTGACCGAGATGGTCGACGCCGGACTGCTCCTGGCCGGCCAGCCGCTCCCGGCCGGGCCCCGGGTCGCGATCCTCGGCAACTCCGAGTCCCTCGGCCTCCTCACGTACGACGCCTGCCTGGCCGAGGGGCTCCGCCCGCGCCCGCCGCGCGACCTCACCACGGCCGCTTCGCCGCAGGACTTCCGGGACGCGCTGGCCGAGGCGCTCGCCGACGGGACCTGCGACGCCGTGATCGTCACCGCCATCCCGTGGGTGGGGGAGAGCGGCGAGGCCGAGACCGGTGACGGCGAGGTGCTGGCCGCAGCCCTGCGCGGAGCCGCGGCCGGCGGACCTGCCAAGCCCGTCGCCGTCGTCCACGTGGAGATCGGCGGCCTCGCGGAGGCCCTGGCCGCCGCGAGCAGCACGGCCGCACCCCGCACCCGGCCCACCACGCTCGCCGCCCAGCCCGCCGCCGCCCAGCCCGCCGCCGCACCGGGCGCCCCCACCGGAGCCGCCCCCACGAAGCCCGGCACCCAAGCGACCACGGGGGCCGCAGGAAACGAAGCGCCCCCGGCAACCGAAGCGACCGCAGAGACCGAAGCCGCCGACCCGCCCGCCCGCCCCGGTCGCATCCCCGCCTACCCGGCCGCCGAACGTGCCGTACGGGCAATGGCCGAAGCCGTGAAGTACGCCCAGTGGCGGCGCCAGGCGGCCACGCCCGGCAAGGTGCCCGAGTTCCTGGACGAGACCACCGACGAACCCGGCGCCGCCGCCCTGATCGACACCCTGCTCGGCACCGCCCCCGACCCGCGCGGCCGCCCCCTCACCCACGACGAGGCCCGCGAGCTGCTGGGCCGCTACGGCATCGCCGTACGCCCCACGCTCCCCGCCCCGGACCCCGAGGCGGCCGTCGCCGCGGCCGCCCGCCTCGGCTACCCGGTGGCGCTGAAGACCACCGCACCCCACCTGCGCCACCGCGCCGACCTCGGCGGCGTACGGCTCGACCTCGCGGACGAGGACGCGCTGCGCCGCGCGTACGGAGAGTTCACCGAGCTCCTCGGCAAGCCCGCCGAACTCCTCCCGGTCGTCCAGTCCATGGCCCCGCGCGGTGTGGACACGGTCGTACGGGCGTCCATCGACGCCGCCGCCGGGGCCGTCCTCTCCTTCGGCCTGGCGGGCGCCCCCTCCGAGCTGCTCGGTGACACCGCGCACCGGCTGGTTCCGGCCACCGACCGCGACGCCGCCGAACTGATCCGGTCGATCAAGGCGGCCCCGGTCCTCTTCGGCTGGCGCGGCTCGGCGCCCGTCGACACCCCGGCCCTGGAAGAGCTGCTGCTGAGACTGTCCCGGCTGGTCGACGACCATCCCGAAGTGGTCTCCGTGGCGCTCGAACCGGTGGTCGTGGCCCCCCAGGGCCTCACCGTGCTCGGTGCGACCGTCCGCCTCGCTCCGCCGCCCCCGCGCGGCGACCTCGGCCCCCGCCGCCTCCCGAACTACTGACCCGCCCCAGGGCGTCCCCGGCAGTCACCGGCCCCCCGTAGGATGGTGCACATGGCAAAGACCGGTACGACGACCCAGGGGCTGCGCGCGGCGATCGAGCGCAGCGGCTACTACCCGGCCCTCGTGGCCGAGGCGGTCGAGGCCGCCGTCGGCGGGGAGCCGGTGGCTTCGTACCTGGTGCACCAGGAGACCACGTTCGACTCCAACGAGGTCCGCCGCCATGCCACGGTCCTTGTCCTCACCGAGCACCGCTTCATCGTCAGCCACACCGACGAGCAGGCCGCCGACACCAGCTCCCCGACGCCGTACGCCACCACCTCCACCGAGTCGGTCAAGCTCGACCGGATCTCCTCCGTCGTGGTCAGCCGGGTGGTGGCCAACCCGGAGAAGTACGTCCCGGGCACGCTGCCCCGCGAGGTCGTCCTCACCATCGGCTGGGGCGCGGTCTCCCGGATCGACCTGGAGCCCGCCGCCTGCGGCGACGCCAACTGCGAGGCCGACCACGGCTACACGGGCAGCTCCACCGCGGACGACCTGAGCCTGCGCGTCAGCGAGGCCGGGGACGGCCCGGACGCCGTCCGGCAGACCCTCGCCTTCGCCCAGTCCCTCTCCGAGGCCACGGCCGCCACCGCGGCGACCGGCCGGTGATGGCCCAGCCCGCCTGGCAGGACCCGGTCCCGCTCGCCCTCGACACCGCGCCCGTCCCCGCGTACGGCAGCGCCTCGCTGGCGGACCTGCTGCCGACGCTGGTGGCCGGGCAGGGGGTGGAGGGCTTCACCGCCACCATCCCCGAGCTGACGCCCGCCGACCGCAACTGCGTCTTCCTGATCGACGGCCTCGGCTGGGAGCAGATCAAGGCGCACCCCGACGAGGCGCCCTTCCTGCACTCGCTGCTCCCCACCTCGCGCGGCGGCACCGGGCAGCCGATCACCGCCGGCTTCCCCTCCACCACCGCGACCTCGCTCGCCTCGGTGGGTACGGGGCTGCCGCCCGGCGAGCACGGCCTGCCCGGCTACACCGTGCGCAACCCGGAGTCCGGCGCGCTGATGAACCAGCTCCGCTGGAAGCCGTTCACCGCGCCGAAGGTCTGGCAGCCCTACCCCACGGTCTTCCAGCTCGCCGACGCGGCGGGCGTGCGGACCGCACAGGTCTCGTCCCCGGACTTCGAGCAGACCCCGCTCACCAAGGTCGCGCTCAGCGGCGGTTCCTTCCTCGGCCGGCTCTCCGGCGAGGACCGGATGGACGTCTCCGCCCAGCGGCTCGCCGCCGGTGACCGCTCGCTCGTCTACACGTACTACAGCGAGGTCGACGGCAAGGGCCACCGCTTCGGCGTCGACTCCGACGCCTGGCGCGGCCAGTTGATGTACGTCGACGGGCTCGCGCAGCGCCTCGCCGAGCAGCTCCCGCCGCGCTCCGCGCTCTACATCACCGCCGACCACGGCATGATCGACATCCCGTTCGACGAGCAGTCCCGGATCGACTTCGACGAGGACTGGGAGCTGCGCGCGGGCGTCGCCCTGCTCGGCGGCGAGGGCCGCGCCCGCCATGTCTACGCGGTGCCCGGCGCGCAGGGAGACGTCCTGGCCGTCTGGCGCGAGGTGCTGGGCGAGCAGTTCTGGGTGGCGAGCCGGGACGAGGCGATCGCGGCGGGCTGGTTCGGGCCCGTCATCGACGAGCGGGTGTACGGCCGGATCGGCGATGTGGTCGCCGCCGCCCACGACGACGTGGTCATCACCGCGTCGGTCAACGAGCCGCACGAGTCGGCGATGGTCGGCATGCACGGCTCCCTGACCCCCGTCGAACAGCTCGTCCCGCTGCTCGAAGTACGCTCATAACCGCGTTTTCCGTCCTCCCTGTGACCGTCCCCGTGAAAGGTGCTCGACCCCTCATGCCCGAGCTGGTGTTCTTCTCCGGAACCATGGACTGCGGAAAGAGCACGCTGGCCCTGCAGATCGGTCACAACCGTTCCGCCCGCGGGCTCCAGGGCGTGATCTTCACCCGCGACGACCGCGCCGGCCAGGGCAAGCTCTCCTCCCGGCTCGGCCTGGTGACGGACGCCGTCGAGGCGGACGAGGGCATGGACGTCTACGGGCACATCGTCGACCGGGTCAGCCGGGGCGGCCGGGTCGACTACGTGATCGTGGACGAGGCACAGTTCCTCGCCCCGGTCCAGATCGACCAGTTGGCCCGGGTCGTCGACGATCTGGGCCTGGACGTCTTCGCGTTCGGCATCACCACGGACTTCCGTACGAAGCTCTTCCCCGGCTCCCAGCGGCTGATCGAGCTGGCCGACCGGATAGAGGCCCTCCAGGTCGAGGCGCTCTGCTGGTGCGGCGCCCGCGCCACGCACAACGCCCGTACGGTGGACGGTGAAATGGTCGTCGAGGGCGCCCAGGTCGTCGTCGGCGACGTCAACCGGCAGGCGGGCGAGGTCGGTTACGAGGTGCTGTGCCGTCGCCACCACCGGCGCCGGCTGACCGCGGAGACGGCCCGTGCGGGCACGCTCTCCCCGGACGTGCTGCCGGTCGCCGCCGAAGGCTGATCCGGTCAGCCCTCGTACGTCCGGACGATCGTGAAGGCCGCGCCCTCGGGATCGGCCACCGTCGCCAGCCGGCCGCTCGCCCCCTCACGCGGCGGCTGCAGGATGTGCCCGCCCAGCTCCACCACCCGGGCGGCGGACGCGTCCACGTCGGCGACCTCGAAGTACGTCATCCAGTGCGGGCCCCGGTCGCGTGGCAGCGACTGGCCGACCCCGTGCAGGGCGGCCACCGGGCCGCCGTCCAGGTGCAGGGTCTGGTAGTCGAAGTCGGCGGAGACCACCGCCTCGGTCTCGTAACCGAAGACCGTCTGGTAGAACTTCGCGACCATCGAGGTCTCCCGGGTCACCAGCTCGTTCCAGACGGGGGTGCCGGGGACGCCGGCCGTCATGGTGCCGCTGTGCTCCGAGCCCTGCCAGACGCCGAAGACCGCCCCGCCCGGGTCCGAGGCGATGGCGAGCCGGCCCGCCTCACCCGCGTCGATCGGCCCGACCGCGACCGTGCCGCCGCAGGAGCGGATCGCTTCGGCCGTCAGGTCCGCGTCGTCCGTCGCCAGATAGGTGGTCCAGGCGATCGGGAGGTGCCGGTCGGGCGGCAGCTGGCCGATGCCCGCGACCTCCTTCCCGTCGAGCAGACCGCGGACGTAGGGGCCCAACTGGTCTGGCCCCGGCCGGAACTCCCAGCCGAACAGAGCTCCGTAGAACTCCTGGGTCGCGCTCAGGCCGTGCACGATCAGACTCACCCAGCAAGGTGTTCCGGGCGTGCGCCGGGCAGCAGCCTCGGTCATCGTGTTGTCTCTCCTCGGACCGTTGTGGTGGCCGTACAGGGGAACGGGGCAGGTACGCCGTCCTGGGTCAGGACGCGGTCCGCATACCCCGTGCAGATGCTCGCACCACCCGGCGCCGGCGCGGCAACGGCCGCGCCGTGTGTTCCGGGTTCTCGCCCAAGGGGGACCGCTTTGGTGTGGTATGTCCGTTCGGTTGCTGGTACGGGTGCCACGGCCTCTGCGCGAGGATGGCACCCATGAAGCCCATCATTACCGCATCCGAATACGCGAGCGAGTCGACGGGACCGCGGCCCCCGGTGCTCCTGGACGTCCGCTGGCAGTTGGGTGGTCCGCACGGCCGCCCCGACTACGAGGCCGGCCATCTGCCCGGCGCCGTCTTCGTCGACCTCGATACGGAACTGGCCGGACCGGCGGGCAGCGGCGGCCGCCACCCCCTCCCGGACCCGGAGGCCTTCGGCGCCGCGATGCGCCGCGCCGGCGTCGGGCAGGACACCCCGGTCGTGGTGTACGACGGCGGGCAGGGCTGGGCCGCCGCGCGCGCCTGGTGGCTGCTGCGCTGGACGGGGCACACGGACGTACGGGTCCTGGACGGCGGCCTCGCCGGGTGGACCGGCGACCTCTCCACCGGGATCCCGCACCCCGTCGAGGGCGATTTCCGGCCGAAGCCCGGCGCCCTGCCCACCCTGGACGCGGACGGGGCGGCCGACCTCGCCCGCACGGGGCTGCTCCTGGACGCGCGGGCGGCCGAGCGCTACCGGGGCGATGTCGAGCCGATCGACCGCGTCGGCGGCCACATCCCGGGGGCGGTCTCCGCACCGACCACGGCGAACGTCGCCGAGGACGGCCGCTACCTTCCGGCCGGAGAGCTCGCCGAGCGGTTCACCGCACTGGCGGCGGGGAGGAGCGGCGAGCCGGTCGGCGTCTACTGCGGATCGGGGGTCTCCGGCGCCCACGAGGTGCTCGCCCTGGAGATCGCCGGAATCCCCGCCGCGCTCTACCCCGGCTCCTGGTCCGAGTGGTCCGCGGACCCCGCCCGCCCGGTCGCCACCGGTCCCGAGCCGCTTTAGGGGCCGGTCCGGTAAGCGCCGCGACGGAGAGGGGCCCGTACGCCATCGCGTACGGGCCCCTCTCCTGCCGACCGGCACTCCCGGTCAGTCCTGCTTCTTGCGGCGGGTGCCGAAGACGATCTCGTCCCAGCTCGGCACGGCGGCCCGGCGTCCCGGCCGGACCCCGTCCGCCTCGGCCTGACGGTCCGTCGTCCCGGTCAGCCGGTCGCGGTGACCGGCCACCGCCCGGGGCATCAGCACATCCGCGTACGCCGAACCGGCACCGGCGGAGGCCGCGGCGGCGGGCGGCTCGTCCGCCTCGCTCTCCTCGACGGCGGGTTCGAGCGCGGGCGGCTCGGGCTGCGTCGGCCGCTCCGGGACGACCATGTCGCCGCGGAAGCTCGGCACCGCCTCCAGCAGGCTGGTCAGCGAGTCGCGCTCACCGGCCGAGGCGCTGCTCACGTACTCCTCCGGCTCGGCGGCCGGTGCGGGCCGCTCGATCTGCCGGTCGAGTGCTCGGTCCAGCGGCCGGTCGCGCGGCAGCCGGGCGATCCGGGGCACGAACGGGAAGCTCGGCTCGGGTGCCGCGCCGTCGGTCTCACCGATCAGCGAACGCGCCTCGTCGTCGACGGCCTGGACCAGGCGCCTGGGCGGGTCGTACGTCCAGCTCGCCGAGTGCGGTTCTCCCGCGACCCGGTAGACGAGCAGGACCTCCCAGGTGCCGTCGTCGCGGCGCCAGGAGTCCCACTGGACGGTTTCCTTGTCGGCGCCGCGCAGCAGGAGACGCTCCTGCACCGCCTCGCCGAGCTGGGGGCCGGTGTTCTCGCCGGGACGGCGCACGGGAGTCTTCCGGGCCCGCTCGGCCATGAAGGCACGCTCCGCGAGCACAGGGCCCTCGAAGCGGCGCACACGGTCGACCGGGATGCCGGCGAACTGGGCGACCTCCTCCGCGGAGGCACCGGCCCGTATGCGGGCCTGGATGTCGCGGGGGCGGAGGTGGCTCTCCACCTCGATCTCGATCTGGCCGAGCCGGGCGCGGTCGTTGCGCACGGCGGCGCGCAGCCGCTCATCGATCGGAAGCGTGTATTCCGTGCTGTCCGCAGCCTTGAGCACCAGTCGTGTGCCGTCGTTGGAGACGGCCACGACACGCAGTTCGGGCATGGGGACCTCCCGGGTGGTGCCTGCCGACGTCACGTGCGTCGCTGCTTCCGCTAGTCGAGTGTGACCTGCCCGGGTGCAGCCTGCCACAACCTTGCCAAGTTGCCCGGCGTGTCGGGCGCCCGCCCTGGAACGCCGCCATGGCACGGTTGTCTCTTGCGTCCCAAAGTGACCGATTTGGCCGCTCTGCGTAGCAAGCACCCGTGCAATGCCTTGGCGCCGCCGGTCCGAGTGGAGCCGCCGGCCCCTCTCCCGTAGCTGCGGATTCCCACGTGGGAGTCCGCCCCAGGGCTCGTCACAGTACTCCATTCGGGCCACCTGGGTGGACCGGCGCGCCGCCGAACTTCTCGGGAGGTGCGGGAGTTGGGATACCCAGTTCTCCGCGAAATGCCCCTGATGCGTGTTGTGCTTCACACAATCACCCGAAACGGAACTATCCACTTCGCTCATTTGTCCCTTCCTGTTGCATGGTGGGAGAGATGTCAAGCAGGGGCTGGTAATGGTTCAGAAGCCGGAAAGTGACACAGAAACCAAGGAAAGGCGCATAGATCTGAGTCTGCCGCAGGTCGCCGGGAGTGCGGCGGCGGCCGTCGCCGCAGCCGTGGCGGCCTCGCAACTGGGCGTGTACGGCACCATCGCCGGCGCCGGGGTGATGAGCGTCGTCGCCACGTGCGGGGGCTCCGTCTTCCAGCACTTCTTCCGCCGCACCGGCGAGCAGATCCGCGAGGTGACGGTCCAGGTGACCCACCCCGAGGGCCGCCAGGTGACGGTGCACACCAAGGAGACGACGCCCGCGGGCCGCAGAGGCGCCGAACGGCGGACGGACCCCGAGCCGGGACCGGTGGACGACGCCACCACGGTGCTGCCCACGGTCGACCCGGGCGCGGTCCCGGAGGTGGTCCCGGACGTGGAGAGCACGCGGCAGCTGAGGCCCGCCGACCCGGACCGGACCCAGCTGCTGGACCTCGGCGACGCGCGGACCCGGATGCTGAGGGCGCAGCCGGGCGCGGGGGCCGGATCCGACCCGGACCGTACGCAGTTGCTGCCCCGGGCCCCGTCCGGCGCGGCCGTCACCGGTGGCCCGTCGACCGGTGACGCGTTCACCGACGGCGTCACTCAGGGCACCCGGCTGCGCGGCTGGAAGCGTCCCGCGCTGGCGGCCGCCGCGGTCTTCGCCGTCTCCATGGCCGGGATCACCGCCTTCGAGATGATCTCGGGCAACGATCTCAGCGGCGGCCAGGGGACCACCCTCAGCTCCGTCGTGCGCGGCGGAGGCGACCGTGATCCGGGTCCGGCCGATCCCACGCCCTCCGGGGACACCGGCCAGGACGGCGGCGACGAGCAGCAGGACCCGGGCGACGGCAACGGATCGGCTCCCGCCACCGACCCGGGAGACGGCGGCACCGCGAGCCCGGACCCCGGTACGGGCACGGGCGGTGAGAACCCGTCCACCGGGTCCACCCCCACGCCGACGCCTTCCAACTCCGGCGGCGGGACCACGCCCGCCCCGACGCCGACCCCCTCGACCCCCGGCGACGGCGGGGCCGGCGCACCCGACCCGACCGGCACGGGCACCGGCGGCGCCCCCGGCCAGGGGGAGCAGGTCCCGCCCGCCGACGGCACCGGCGCCGAGTGACCGAGGTACCGCCGGACGCGCATCGGCCCCCTCGACGGAACACGTCGAGGGGGCCGATGCGCTTCCCGGAGCTCACTCCCCGAGGACGCGCCGCAGATAGTCGTTGCCGAACATCCGGTCCGGGTCGAGCCGGTCGCGTACGGCGGTGAACTCGCCGAACCGCGGGTAGACCCCCGCCAGGTAGGCCGCGTCCCGGGTGTGGATCTTGCCCCAGTGCGGCCGGCCGGAGTGCGCGGTCATGATCCGCTCCACCGCGGTGAAGTACGAGCGGTGGGGCGTGCCCTTGTAGAGGTGCACGGCGATGTACGCGCTCTCCCGGCCCGAGGCCGTCGAGAGGGCCATGTCGTCGGCGGGCGCGGTGCGCACCTCGACCGGGAAGCTGATCTTCAGCGGTGAGCGCTCGACCATCGCCCTCAGCTCCCGCAGCGCCGCCACGGCCTGCTCGCGCGGAACGGCGTACTCCATCTCCACGAACTTCACCCGGCGCGGGCTGGTGAACACCTTGTAGGGGATGTCGGTGTAGGTCCGGGCCGAGAGGGCGCGGCTGGAGAGCTTGGCGATGGAGGGGATCGTCGCGGGGACCGCCCGGCCGAGCGAACAGGCCACCTGGAAGACCCCGTTGGAGAGCAGCTCGTCGTCGATCCAGCTGCCCACCTTTCCGGGCGGGGCGGCCGGGCCCGCGCTGCGGTTGTTGCGCTTGGTGTTGCAGTTGCCGGTGTGCGGGAACCAGTAGAACTCGAAGTGCTCGTTCTCGGCGACCAGTTGGTCGAACTCCGCGGTGACCCGGTCGAAGGCCATCGGCTCCTCGCGGGCGGTCAGCAGGAACACCGGCTCCACGGTGAGGGTGACCGCGGTGATCACCCCGAGGGCGCCGAGCCCGACCCGGGCGACGGCGAACACCTCCGGGTTCTCCTGCTCCGAGCAGACCAGCACGGTGCCGTCGGCGGTGACCAGTTCCAGGGCGCGGATCTGGGCGGATATCGACGCCGAATCGCGGCCGGTGCCGTGCGTTCCGGTGGAGGTCGCCCCGGCGATCGTCTGCTCCATGATGTCGCCCATGTTCGTGAGCGAGAGCCCCTCACGGGCGAGCGCGGTGTTGAGGCGCTTGAGCGGAGTGCCGGCCTCCACGGTGACGGTCATCGCCTTGCGGTCGATGTCCCGGATACCGGTGAGCAGGTCCGGGCGTATCAGCACCCCGTCGGTGGCGGCGGTCGCGGTGAAGGAGTGGCCGGTGCCGACCGGCTTCACCTTGAGGCCGTCCGCACCCGCCCGGCGCACCACGTCCACCAGCTCGTCGACGGACGCGGGGGACTCGGCCCGGGCCGGCCGGGCGGTCACATTGCCCGCCCAGTTACGCCACGCGCTCGTCGTCGTCCGTGCGTAGGTGTCGGTCATCTTCCCCGCGCCCTCCCGTAGGAACCGGCTTGGCCAGCCGGCGATACCCCAGGAACGCCACCGCCGCCGCGAGCGCTCCCGCCACGGCGGGCACCGCGTACCCCGCCTTCGCCCCGGCGGCGTCGACCACCCAGCCGGCGGCCGAGGAGCCGAGCGCCACCCCGACGGCGAGCCCGGTACTGGTCCAGGTCATGCCCTCGGTCAGCTTGGTGCGTGGTACGTGCGCTTCGACGAGGGCCATGGTGGTGACCATCGTCGGTGCGATGGCGAGGCCCGCGACAAAGAGCGCCACGGCCAGCAACAGAAGGTTCCCGGCCAGTTGGAGGGGGATCATACTCACGGCCATCGCGCAGACACCCACCAGCCACCTGGTCGCGGGCTTCCCCTTCAGGTGCAGCAGCCCGAAGACGGCCCCCGCGAGGCAGGAACCGAGCGCGTAGACGGCCAGCACGAGGGAGGCCGCGGCCTTGTGGCCGCTCTCCTCGGCGAACGCCACCGTCACCACGTCGACGGCGCCGAAGATCGCGCCCGTCGCCACGAAGGTGACCACCAGGACCTGGAGCCCCGGCGAGCGCAGCGCCGAGCCGCTGGTGTGGAGCGACTTGGGGTGCGGAATCGGTTCGGTGGCGCGCTGGGAGGTCAGCCAGAAGACCCCGACCAGCAGGAACCCGGCGGCGATCAGCGGGCCGGCCTCCGGGAACCAGGCGGTGGAGAGACCGATCGAGATGATCGGGCCGAAGATGAAGCACACCTCGTCGACGATCGACTCCCAGGAGTACGCCGTGTGCAGCTCGCGGCTGGAACCCCGGTAGATCGCCGCCCAGCGGGCCCGGACCATCGACCCCACGCTCGGCACACAGCCGGCGCCCGCCGCGAAGACGAACAGCGTCCAGTCCGGCGCCCCCTGCTGGGCGCAGATCAGCAGCCCCGCCACCGCCGCCACCGAGACCAGGGTGACCGGCCGCAGCACCCGCCGCTGGCCGTACCGGTCGACCAGGCGCGAGACCTGCGGACCGAAGACCGCGGCCGCCATGGCCAGCGTCGCGGTGAGCGCCCCGGCCAGCCCGTAGCGGCCGGTGAGCTGCGAAATCATGGTCACGACCCCGATGCCCATCATGGACAGCGGCATCCGCCCGAGGAGCCCGGCGGCGGAGAACCCCTTGGATCCGGGGGCGGCGAAGATGGCGCGGTAGGGGCTGGGCAAGGGGGAACTCCGGTCGTGCCTGTCAGGCGTATGGCGGGCTGTTACAGCTTACGGGCGCGTGGATGTTCCGGACACCGGAATTGCGGACGGCCCGTGGACGGCGAGGATGCGTGACCACCGGTCTCCGAGCCTTCCCGACAGGGCGTCGGATGTCGGTTGCCGCCCTGTCGGCGACGGGTGGCAGGATCGGTGTCATGTCCGAACTGCGCGATCCCGCTCCCTACGACGCCCTGCTGCTGCTCTCCTTCGGCGGTCCCGAGGGCCCGGACGACGTGGTCCCGTTCCTGGCGAACGTGACCCGCGGCCGGGGCATCCCCGAGGAACGGCTCAAGGAGGTCGGCAAGCACTACTTCCTCTTCGGCGGGGTCAGCCCGATCAACGCCCAGAACCGCGCGCTGCTGGACGCCCTGCGCAAGGACTTCGCCGACCACGGCCTGGACCTCCCGGTCTACTGGGGCAACCGCAACTGGGCGCCGTACCTGACCGACACCCTGCGCGAGATGACCGCCGACGGACACCGCCGGATCGCCGTCCTCGCCACCAGCGCCTACGCCTCGTACTCGGGCTGCCGCCAGTACCGCGAGAACCTCGCCGAGTCGCTGGCCACCCTGGCGGCGGAGGGCCTCGACGTGCCGCGCGTGGACAAGCTGCGCCACTACTTCAACCACCCCGGCTTCGTGGAGCCCATGGTCGACGGCGTGCTCGCCTCCCTCGCCGATCTCCCCGAGGACGTCCGCGCGGGCGCCCACCTCGCCTTCACCACGCACTCCATCCCGACCTCGGCCGCCGATGCCTCGGGCCCGGTGGAGGCGCACGGCGAGGGCGGGGCGTACGTCGCGGAGCACCTGGACGTGGCCCGGCTGATCGTGGAGGCGGTGCGCGCGGAGACCGGTATCGAGCACCCCTGGCAGCTCGTCTACCAGTCCCGCAGCGGCGCCCCGCACATCCCGTGGCTGGAGCCCGACATCTGCGACCACCTGGAGGCCCTGCACGGCGAGGGCGTCCCCGCGGTCGTGATGGCGCCCATCGGCTTCGTCTCGGACCACATGGAGGTCCTGTACGACCTCGACACCGAGGCCACCGCGAAGGCCGCCGAGCTCGGCCTGCCGGTCCGGCGGTCCGCGACGGTGGGCGACGACCCGCGCTTCGCCGCCGCCGTACGGGATCTGCTCCTGGAGCGCGCGGCGAGTGAGCGGGGGCGTGAGGTGAAGCCCTGCGCGCTGGGCTCCCTCGGCCCGTCCCATGACCTCTGCCCGGTCGGCTGCTGCCCGGCCAGGGCCCCCAAGCCGGCCGCGGCGGGGGCGGACAGCCCGTACGTGTAGCCCGTACGCACCGACCACCTCTGGGAGCACCGTGACCGACCCCGCCCTGACCGAACTGCTCGACCTCGCCCTGGAGGCCGCGCGCCGCGCCGGAGCCCTGCTGCGCGACGGCCGCCCCGCCGACCTGGGGGTGGCCGCCACCAAGTCCAGCCCCATCGACGTGGTCACCGAGATGGACATCGCCGCCGAGAAGCTGATCACCGGCTACCTCTCCGACTTCCGCCCCGACGACGGCTTCCTCGGCGAGGAGGGGGCCAGCTCCCCGGGCAGCACCGGCATCCGCTGGGTCATCGACCCGCTGGACGGCACCGTGAACTACCTGTACGGCCTGCCCACCTGGGCGGTCTCCATCGCCGCCGAGCGCGACGGCGAGCGGATCGTGGGCGTCGTCGAGGCCCCGATGCGCCGGGAGACGTACCAGGCGGTCCGGGGCGGCGGTGCGTACGCGAACGGCAACGCCCTGCGCTGCCGCCCCGCCCCGCCGCTGGACCATGCCCTCGTCTCGACCGGCTTCAACTACGTCGGCAAGGTCCGCAGCCACCAGGCGGACGTCGCCCAGCAGCTGATTCCGCGGCTCCGGGACATCCGGCGCAGCGGCTCGGCCGCCGTCGACCTCTGCGATGTGGCGGCGGGGAGGCTGGACGGCTACTACGAGCGCGGGCTGCACCCCTGGGACCTGGCCGCGGGCGACCTGATCGCCCGGGAGGCGGGCGCGCTGACCGGCGGCCGCCCCGGGCTGCCGGCCGACGGCGATCTGACGGTGGCCGCCACCCCCGGGGTCTTCGAGCCGCTGCAGGCCGCCCTCGACGAGCTGGGCGCCTGGCACGACTGACACCCCTGCCCGGCCCGAACGCCCTGGTGAGAGCTGTGAGGGCCGCACGGCACAGCAGAGGGCCCCGGGTGCCGTGTCGGCATCCGGGGCCCTCTGCTGTACGGCTCAGACGCTTGTGGCGCCGACTTCCACGCCGTGCTCGGCCGCGAGGCGGTGCAGGTCGTCCAGCTCGCCCTGCTCGACATCCGCCAGGAAGTCGTCGCCGTCCTCGCGAGCCCGCGTGAGGCCGGACTCGGTGCTCTTGATGCGTTGCAGCAGACCTGCGGTGAAAGCGTCCATGATGCGCCCCCTCATCGTGGGTCGGTGGCACGGGGGTGTGCCCGGGATTCCTCCGGCAGGGGAGCCGGAGGGGCGGGTGATCTCGCCGCTACTCCGGGGAACGGAGTGGGGCCGTGGCATGCCACGGGCCGGACGTGATCGCGGGTGTGAACCCCTCATCCCCACACGCAGTCTCAGAGAAACCTCAACTGACCGGTAATTCCGCCCCATTCCCCGGGCCCGGTCGGCCCGAGCGCCGTCTTACCGCCGGTTTATACGCGTTGCGGGCAGGATGGATGTACACAGTCGGCCTCCCCTGGGGGCCGTTCGCTGTGTGAACCCGTAGAAGGACCTAGGGAAGGACTGCGCTGTGCGCGTACTCGTCGTCGAGGACGAGCAGCTGCTCGCCGATGCGGTGGCCACCGGACTGCGCCGCGAGGCCATGGCCGTCGACGTCGTCTACGACGGTGCCGCGGCTCTGGAGCGCATCGGGGTCAACGACTACGACGTCGTCGTCCTGGACCGGGACCTCCCGGTGGTGCACGGCGACGACGTCTGCCGCAAGATCGTGGAGCTCGGTATGCCCACCCGGGTGCTCATGCTCACCGCCTCCGGTGACGTCAGCGACCGGGTCGAGGGCCTGGAGCTGGGCGCCGACGACTACCTGCCCAAGCCCTTCGCCTTCAGCGAGCTGACCGCCCGGGTCCGCGCACTGGGCCGCCGTACGACGGTCGCGCTGCCCCCCGTCCTGGAGCGGGCCGGCATCAAGCTCGACCCGAACCGGCGCGAGGTCTTCCGGGACGAGGTGGAGATCCAGCTCGCCCCCAAGGAGTTCGCGGTGCTGGAGGTCCTGATGCGGAGCGAGGGTGCCGTCGTCTCCGCGGAGCAGCTCCTGGAGAAGGCCTGGGACGAGAACACCGATCCCTTCACAAACGTGGTGCGCGTCACAGTCATGACGCTCCGCCGCAAGCTCGGCGAGCCGCCCGTCATCGTCACCGTGCCGGGCTCCGGATACCGGATCTGAGGATCATGACCACCATCCCCGACCCCCCTGTGGCGCCGCCGAAGCCCACCTGGGAGCCCAAGCAGCAGGAGCCGCTGTACCCGTGGCTGCGTCCGACCATCCGGATACGGCTCACGCTGCTCTACGGCGGGATGTTCCTGATCGCGGGCATCATGCTGCTCTCGATCATCTACATGCTGGCCGCGCAGGGGCTGCACGTGGGCAACGAGCTGCCGTTCAAACTGCTGCCCGACAGCAAGATCCAGCTCACCAGCAACGCCTGTCCCGCCCTCACCCCGGGCCTCTCGGCGGACGAGGCGAACGCCGCGCTCAAGGCATGCAACGGAGAACAGCGCCAGCAGGCCCTGGACACCCTGCTCAACCGCTCGCTCCTCGCCCTGGTCGGCCTCAGCATCATCGCCTTCGCCTTCGGCTACGCCATGGCCGGACGCGTCCTGTCCCCGCTCGGCCGGATCACCCGGACCGCGCGCAGGGTGGCGGGCACGGACCTCACCCGGCGGATCGAGCTGGACGGCCCGGACGACGAGCTCAAGGAGCTCGCGGACACCTTCGACGACATGCTGGACCGGCTGGAGCGGGCGTTCACCGCGCAGCAGCGGTTCGTCGGCAACGCCTCGCACGAGCTGCGCACCCCGCTGGCTATCAACCGCACGCTGCTGGAGGTCCACCTCTCCGACCCGGAGGCACCGCCCGAGCTCCAGCAGCTCGGGAAGACCCTGCTGGCCACCAACGAGCGCAGTGAGCAGCTGGTCGAGGGGCTGCTGCTGCTGGCCCGCAGCGACAACCAGATCATCGAGCGCAAACCGGTCGACCTCGCCGAGGTCGCCGACCGCGCCATCGACCAGGCCCGGTCGGAGGCGGTGGCGAAGAGCGTCGAGATCCGCGGTGAGAGGTCCGCTGTCGTCGTCCAGGGCAACGGGGTCCTGCTGGAGCGGATCGCGCTGAACCTCGTACAGAACGCCGTGCGCTACAACGTGGCCGAGGAGGGCTGGGTGGAGGTCACCACCTCCCTGCAGACCGGCCAGGCCCTGCTGGTCGTCTCGAACACAGGTCCTGTGGTCCCGGCGTACGAGATCGACAACCTCTTCGAGCCCTTCCGGCGGCTGCGTACGGAGCGCACGGGCAGCGACAAGGGGGTCGGGCTCGGCCTGTCGATCGCACGGTCCGTCGCGCGGGCCCACGGAGGCCGTATCATCGCGGAGCCCCGCGAAGGCGGCGGTCTCGTGATGCGCGTCACCCTGCCGGTCTGAGAGGCTGCACGGTGTGACTCTGCACCGAATCTCCATGTTCGCTTTGGGCGGAATTTTCAGGACCCGTTCCCGAGTGAGTCGTGTGTGATCGATCACAGAGGCCGTTTTGGGGCCATCTACTCTCCGTGATCACATCTCGTTCGGAAAGCCGGTAATCGTCCGGGTTTTCGGAGGGTGTTATCACGGGAAGTACACGGGGTGGCGCCTGTGAACTGCGCAGTCGGGACCGTGTACGGTCCCCATCGCCACCCAAGCCGAGCCTCGCCGAGGCGGCCGGTTGGGTGTCGATTGAGTAACAGACCTTGATGTGAGGCAAAATCTCCGCCTCAGGTCGGGCACAAGTCCGGCCTCTCACGCGTTACGTGCGCTGAGACACCCGCAGAAACCCAAGAGGGGGAGAGCGACATGGCAACGGATTACGACACCCCACGCAAGACCGACGACGACGTGGACCAGGACAGCCTCGAAGAGCTCAAGGCTCGTCGGAGCGACAAGACGGCATCCGCCGTCGACGTCGACGAGTTCGACGCGGCCGAAGGACTCGAGCTGCCCGGCGCGGACCTCTCCAACGAGGAGCTGGCCGTCCGGGTGCTGCCCAAGCAGGCCGATGAGTTCACCTGCATGAGCTGCTTCCTGGTGCACCACCGCAGCCAGCTGGCCCGCGAGAAGAACGGTCAGCCCATCTGCCGCGACTGCGACTGAGGTCGGGTCGGCCGTGGCAGGCGACACACCGTTCCGGAAGCGGCGCCCCTGGCGCCGGCGCGGACCGGAGGCGGAACAGGGCGGCACAGGCCCGGCACCAGGCGTCAGCCCGGCTGCCGAGCGGTCCGCCGCCCTGCCGGAGACCTCCGGTGTCTCCCGTCCCGGTGATTCCGGTACGTCCGACGACGAGCGGGGCCGTTCGGCCTCGCTCGAAGTGGCGGGGGCGGCAGACCTGCCGGAGCCGGGCGGAGAGACGGACCAGGCGGAGCCCACGACCGGGGCAGGCCGCCTGAACGCAGTGAAACGGGGGGTGCGCAGAGGCGGGGAGAGCGCCCGTGCCCTGGCCGGCCAGCTGGCCGACCGGATCATCGAAACGGCTCCCCGCGTCCCGGTGCGCGATCTCGCCACCCTGCGCAAGCACTTCCCCGGGCTGGGGCCCGAGGAGCTCGCCGACAAGCTGGTGGCGGGCGCGAGCCGGGCCAGCGCGACCGTGGGCGCCGGCATCGGCGCGGCCGCCATGCTGCCCGTACCGCCCGCCATGCTCGCCGAGCTGGCGGCGGAGGTCACCGGCGTCGCCGCGATCGAGATGAAGCTCGTCGCCGAACTCCACGAGGTCTACGGCCGCCGCCCGCCGGGCAATCTCGGCCAGCGCTCCACCGCGTATCTGACGTCGTGGACGGAGGAGCGCGGCATCGACGTCACCCGGCCCACCACGCTCAACGCGGCCCTGGGCGGCCAGATGAAGCGCGAGCTGCGCCAGCAGATCATGAAGCGCATGGCGCGCAACCTGCCCAACCTGATCCCGTTCATGATCGGCGCCGCGGTCGGCGCCACGATGAACCGCCGCGACACCCGCAAGCTCGCCGACCGGATCAGGAACGACCTGCGCAAGCAGCAGATCCCCTGGGACCGGCTCGTCGAGCTGCCCCCGCTGGAGCAGCCCGTGCTGCCCGCCGTGCTGCCCAAGGAGATCGAGGGCGGCTGAGCCCCCGGACGCGCGTAACCGGACCTCAGGCCGCCGGAACGGCGCTCAGCGCCGCCGCCAGGCCCCGCGGGTCCCGGGTGGAGAGGAAGACGTACGGAGTCGGGTCGTCCGGATCCGTGATCTCCACCCGCACCGCCGTCCCCACATAGCTGCGCAGCAGCATGAACGCGCGCGCGTCCGCCTTGTGCGTGCGCCAGGCGCGCGCCTCCTCCACGTTCAGCACCTCGGGCTCCCCGAGCGCCGAGAGCGGGATACGGGCGTCGCCCGCCACCAGCGCCCCGGCCACCACCCGGATCCGGGCGGAGCCGTAACTGCTCACCGCGGCGGCCGCCGCGGCCGTACCGCCGACCAGCCCGGCGAGCAGCGGCAGGGAGCCGAGCGGCAGAAGCATCAGCGCACAGGCGACACCGACCCCGAAGGCGATGAACCACCAGGAACGCGGTGCGGTGAGACGTTCGTCGAAGGGCGGTGCGGAAGGCTGCATGGAACCAAGCTTGGCACGGCGCGACCGGCACACCGCCGCGCGGGTAAGGTCTGCGCCTGTGAGTGGAACATCAGCAGCTCTGACACCCCCGGCCGACGCCGTCGCGCCGGTCCGGCACCCTGACGCCCCCGCCCCCGGGGAGCTCCTCGGCGCGCACTACGAGCACTGTTTCGGCTGCGGTGAGGGACAGCCGCACGGCCTGCACCTCCAGGCGCGGGCCGGCGAAGGCGTGAGTGTGACCGCCGAGTTCACCGTCAAGCCCGCCCACCAGGGCGCCCCCGGCCTCGCCCACGGCGGTGTTCTCGCCACGGCGCTGGACGAGACCCTCGGCTCGCTTAACTGGCTGCTGCGCACGATCGCGGTGACCGGACGGCTGGAGACCGACTTCGTGCGCCCCGTCCCGGTGGACACCGTGCTGCACCTCGACGCCCGGATCACCGCCGTGCACGGCCGGAAGATCTACTCCACGGCCACCGGCCGGATCGGCGGCCCCGAGGGACCCGTCGCCGTCCGGGCCGACGCGCTGTTCATCGAGGTCAAGGTGGACCACTTCATCGAGAACGGGCGGCCCGCCGAGATCCAGGCGGCCATGGCCGACCCGGACCAGGTCAAGCGTGCCCGAGCCTTCGAGGTGAACCCCTGATGCGCAGCCCCGTCGACGTACTGATCCGCCTGCTCGACCCGGACGTGCCGATTCCGGCGTACGGACACCCGGGGGACGCCGGGGCCGACCTGGTGACCACCGAGGCCGCCGAACTCGCCCCCGGCGAGCGCGTGGTGCTGCCCACCGGGGTCTCGATCGCCCTGCCCGACGGATACGCCGCCTTCGTGCACCCCCGCTCCGGCCTCGCGGCCCGCTGCGGAGTGGCCCTCGTGAATGCCCCAGGGACGGTGGATGCCGGGTACCGTGGGGAGATCAAGGTGATCGTGGTCAACCTCGATCCGCGCGAGAGCGTGCGATTCGAACGGTTCGACCGGATTGCCCAATTGGTTGTCCAGCAGGTCGAGAAGGTGCGCTTCCACGAGGTGGCGGAACTTCCCGGCTCGGCGCGGGCCGAAGGGGGCTTCGGGTCCACCGGTGGTCACGCGTCGGTGGACGTCGCCGAGGGCGGGATCACCCACGGTGGGAACAGCTACGCTTCGGTCGTATCCGACCGGGAAGGACAGTGACGTGTTCGGACGTCGCAAGAAGAGTGGTTCCGCCGAGGACGCGGCGGACGAGGTGCGCGAGGCCGAGCAGGTCGCCGACGAGGGTACCGACGGGGCCGCCGCAGGCGCCCGCCGGACGAATCTTCCGCCGGCCCCCCGGCCCGACGGACCCTGGGACCTCTCCGAGGTCTCCCAGCCCGGCGAGGGCCGGGTCGACCTGGGCGGCATCTTCGTGCCCGGTGTCGAGGGCATGGAGCTGAGGGTGGAGGTGGCAGGCGACGCGATCGTCGCTGCCACCGTCGTGCTCCGCGACAGCGCGGTCCAGCTGCAGGCCTTCGCGGCCCCCAAGCGGCAGGGTATCTGGGGCGAGGTCCGCGAGGAGATCGCCTCCGGCATCACCCAGCAGGGCGGCATCATCGACGAGGTCGAGGGCCCGCTGGGCTGGGAGCTGCGTGCGCAGGTCCCCGTACAGCTCCCGGACGGCACCAACGGTGTCCAGCTGGTGCGCTTCGTCGGCGTCGACGGCCCCCGCTGGTTCCTGCGCGGTGTCATCTCCGGCCAGGGCGCGGTGCAGCCGGAGGCCGCCGGGCTGCTGGAGACGGTCTTCCGGGACACCGTGGTGGTCCGCGGAGAGGGCCCGATGGCCCCGCGCGACCCGATCGTCCTGAAGCTGCCCAACGACGCCCAGATGGTGCCCGAGGGTGTCACGCAGGAGGAGCAGGAGGGCTCGAAGTTCTCCGGCGGCATGGGCCAGCTCCAGCGCGGACCCGAGATCACCGAGGTCCGCTAGCAGTACGTCAGCACAGCATCGGCCGGTGGGCCGCACCCTTCCAGGGGTGCGGCCCACCGCCCTTTTCGCGTCCACCCGTCCCGCCTCCCCCGGGGGGCGCGTACGGGGCGCGTATCGGGCACGTACGGGTGACATCAAGAGCCGGGCCGCTCCCGTAAGTAGTCTGTCAACGCGGCTGGTGGGGGCCGTTTCCGGCTGTTCGCTCAGGGGGTCCGAGAAACGGAACCCCCCTAGGAGCGCACGATGGCCGACACGGCCTTCGTCGCCACCACGATCGCGGTCTTCGCGCTGGTGGCTCTCGTCGCACGGGCGGTGGCCAAGCTGTGACCGCCGAGAACATCGTCGGCCTGATCGTGGCCGTCGCCCTGCTGGGCTACCTCGTCCTCGCCCTCCTCCACCCGGAGAGGTTCTGAGCCCGACATAAGCCCCCTTCTCGCCGGTCTGCTCCAGCTGCTCGCGCTCGTCGCGGCGCTGGCTCTGGCTCACCACCCTCTTCGCCAACCTCGCCGAGGCGGTGGCGGAGGGGCGGGGCCGGGCACAGGCCGACACCCTGCGCCGGGCCAGGACCGACACCGTCGCCCGCCGGGTCCTCGGCAGCGGCGAGGAACGGGTCGCCGGAACGGAGCTGCGCGTCGGGGACCTCGTGGTCTGCGAGGCCGGGGACACCGTCCCCGGGGACGGCGATGTGGTGGAAGGCGTCGCCTCCGTCGACGAGTCCGCCATCACCGGCGAGTCGGCACCGGTCATCCGGGAGTCCGGCGGCGACCGCTCGGCCGTCACCGGCGGTACGAAGGCGCTCTCCGACCGCGTCGTCATCAGGATCACCACGAAGCCGGGGGAGGCGTTCATCGACCGGATGATCGGCCTGGTGGAGGGCGCGGCGCGGCAGCGGACCCCCAATGAGATCGCCCTCAACATCCTGCTGGCCTCCCTCACGATCGTCTTCCTTCTGGCCGTCGTCACGCTCCAGCCCTTCGCCGTGTACGCCGGGGCCGAGCAGTCGATGATCGTGCTGACCGCGCTGCTGGTCTGCCTGATCCCGACCACGATCGGCGCCTTGCTCTCCGCCATCGGCATCGCGGGCACGGACCGCCTGGTCCAGCGCAATGGGCTGGCCATGTCGGGGCGCGCGGTCGAGACGGCGGGCGACGTGTCGACGCTGCTGCTCGACAAGACCGGCACCATCTCCGTCGGCAACCGGCAGGCCGCCGCGTTCGTACCGGTCGCGGGCGTCACGGAGGAGGAGCTCGCCGGGGCCGCACGCCTCTCCTCGCTCGCCGACGAGACCCCCGAGGGCCGTTCGGTCGTCGCCCTGGCCGACGAGCTGTACGGGCCCGGCGCCGACGCCGGGGGAGCACCGGCGGGCGCCGAGTGGGTCCCCTTCACCGCGCAGACCCGGATGTCCGGCGTGGACCTGGACGGCCGCCGGGTGCGCAAGGGAGCGGCCCGGTCCGTGACCGCCTGGGTGAAGGGCCGGGGCGGCAGCGTCGCCCAGGACGCGGACGCGCTCGCGGACCGTATCGCCGAAGCGGGCGGCACACCGCTGCTGGTGGCCCTGGAGGACATCCACGGGGCACGTGTCCTGGGCGTCGTCCACCTCAAGGACGTGGTCAAGGAGGGGATGCGGGAACGGTTCGGTGAACTGCGCCGGATGGGCATCCGTACGGTCATGATCACCGGCGACAACCCGCTGACCGCCAAGGCCGTCGCCGAGGAGGCGGGGGTCGACGGCTTCCTGGCCGAGGCGAGCGGGTGGCGGGGCTGGTGGCGGATCACACAGAGGGCCGGACCCTCGGCTTCGTCGGAGAGCCCCGGGCCAATGTCCTGAAGCTCAACATCGCCCTGAAGGAGCTGGTGAACACGGGCTGAGCGCCCCTCGACGCGGACCCGGCCGGAGCGGGCGGGTCCGCATCAGGGTTGCGTCAATACGCCCCTCACCTGCGCTCCCAGGTGCCGGGGCCACGGATTCGCGGAGTAGCGTCAAGAGCGGCAGCCGCACCTGGCGCCACCGGCCGCCGGCAGAGACGGCCGCACGGAAGAAGACAATGGGGCCATGGGACGCGGCACACTCCGGATCTACCTGGGCGCGGCACCGGGCGTCGGCAAGACGTACGCGATGCTCTCCGAGGCCCACCGCAGGGTCGATCGCGGTACCGACTGCGTGGTCGCCCTCGTGGAGCACCACGACCGGCCGCGTACCGAGGTGATGCTGCACGGCCTGGAACAGGTCCCGCGCACCGAGATCACCTACCGCTCCGCCGTCGTCACCGAGGTGGACGTCGACGCCGTCCTGGAGCGCGCCCCCGCCGTGGCCCTGGTGGACGAACTGGCCCACACCAATGGGCCCGGCTCCCGCAACGCCAAGCGCTGGCAGGACGTCGAGGAGCTGCTCAAGGCCGGGATCGACGTCATATCCACGGTCAACATCCAGCACCTGGAGTCGCTGGGCGACGTCGTGGAGTCGATCACCGGCGTACGCCAGCAGGAGACCGTCCCGGACGAGGTGGTGCGCCGGGCCGACCAGATCGAGCTGGTCGACATGTCGCCCCAGGCGCTGCGCCGCCGGATGGCGCACGGCAACATCTACCAGCCCGACAAGCTGGACGCCGCCCTCTCGAACTACTTCCGCCCCGGCAACCTGACCGCCCTGCGCGAGCTGGCCCTCCTCTGGACCGCGGACCGGGTGGATGAGTACCTCCAGCAGTACCGGGGCGAGCACGACATCCGCACCACCTGGCAGGCCCGCGAACGCATCGTCGTCGGCCTCACCGGCGGCCCCGAGGGCCGCACCCTCATCCGCCGCGCCTCCCGGATGGCCGCCAAGGGCTCCGGCAGCGAGATCCTCGCCGTCTACATCGCCCGTAGCGACGGGCTGACCTCCGCCTCGCCCAAGGAGCTCGCCGTCCAGCGCACGCTGGTCGAGGACGTCGGCGGAACGTTCCACCACGTCATCGGCGACGACATACCCGCGGCCCTCCTGGAGTTCGCCCGGGGGGTCAACGCCACCCAGATCGTGCTCGGCTCCAGCCGCCGCAAGACCTGGCAGTACATCTACGGGCCCGGGGTCGGCGCAACCGTCGCCCGGGAGTCCGGCCCCGACCTCGACGTCCACATCGTCACCCACGAAGAGGTCGCCAAGGGCCGCGGACTGCCCATCGCGCGCGGCGCCCGGCTCGGGCGGGCCCGGATCATCTGGGGCTGGCTCGTCGGCGTCGTCGGTCCGGTCCTGCTCTCCCTGCTGCTGCTCAGCCTCGACAACGGTCAGGGCCTCGCCAACAACGTCCTGCTCTTCCTCTTCCTGACCGTCGCCGCCGCCCTGCTCGGCGGCCTGCGGCCGGCCCTGGCCTCGGCAGCCGTCGGCGTCATGCTCCTGAACTACTGGTTCACCCCGCCCACCCACACCCTGACCGTCCAGGACCCGGAGAACTTCGTCGCCATCGTGATCTTCTTCGCGGTGGCGGTGGCGGTCTCCTCGGTGGTGGACCTGGCGGCCCGGCGCACCCACCAGGCCGCCCGGCTGCGCGCCGAGTCGGAGATCCTCTCCTTCCTGGCGGGCAGCGTGCTGCGCGGCGAGACCGCCCTGGACGCCCTGCTGGAGCGGGTCCGCGAGACCTTCGCGATGGAGTCCGTCGCCCTGCTGGAGCGGATCAGCGACGTCGACCCGTGGACCTGCGCCGGATCCGTCGGGCCCGCCCCGGTCGCCCGGCCCGACGACGCGGACGTGGACATGCCGGTCGGCGACAACATGGCGCTCGCGCTCTCCGGCCGGGTGCTGCCCGCCGAGGACCGCCGGGTGCTCGGCGCCTTCGCCACCCAGGCGGCCGTCGTCCTGGACCGCCAGCGCCTGGTCTCGGAGGCCGACCGGGCCCGCAGGCTCGCCGAGGGCAACCGGATCAGGACCGCGCTGCTCGCCGCCGTCAGCCATGACCTGCGCACCCCGCTCGCCGGGATCAAGGCCGCCGTCAGCTCGCTGCGCTCCGACGACGTCGCCTGGTCGCCGGAAGACGAGGCCGAGCTCCTCGAAGGCATCGAGGACGGCGCCGACCGGCTCGACCACCTGGTGGGCAACCTGCTGGACATGTCCCGTCTCCAGACCGGCACGGTGACCCCGCTGATCCGGGAGATCGACCTCGACGAGGTCGTGCCGATGGCGCTCGGCGGGGTCCCCGAGGGCAGCGTCGACCTGGACATCCCCGAGACGCTGCCCATGGTCGCCGTCGACCCGGGGCTGCTGGAGCGGGTCGTTGCCAATGTGGTCGAGAACGCCGTCAAGTACAGCCCCGGTGGGGAGCGCATCGTGGTGGCCGCCAGCGCACTCGGCGAACGCGTCGAGCTCCGGGTCGTCGACCGCGGACGCGGCGTCCCCGACGAGGCCAAGGAGCGGATCTTCGAGCCTTTCCAGCGGTACGGTGACGCCCCGCGCGGCGCCGGAGTGGGCCTCGGCCTCGCGGTCTCCCGGGGCTTCGCCGAGGCCATGGGCGGCACCCTGGACGCCGAGGACACCCCCGGCGGCGGGCTGACCATGGTCCTGACGCTCACCGCGGCACCCGGCCGGGCCCAGGCCGGGGCCGCCCTCTCCGCGGGGGCCACCTCATGACGGACCCGCCGCGCACCGGCGTACGCCCGGCCCCACCCCCGCGTACGCCCCGCACCGCCCCCGTACACCCCCGCCCCGTACACCCCCGCTCACATCCCGCACAGCCCGTACTGCAGAAAGGCAGGTCCGCGATGACCCGGGTGCTTGTGGTCGACGACGAGCCGCAGATCGTACGCGCCCTCGTGATCAACCTGAAGGCCCGCCACTACGAGGTCGACGCGGCGCCCGACGGGGCGACCGCCCTCCAGCTCGCCGCCGCCCTCCACCCCGACGTCGTGGTGCTCGACCTCGGGCTGCCCGACATGGACGGGGTCGAGGTGATCAGGGGCCTGCGCGGCTGGACCAGGGTCCCGATCCTCGTCCTCTCCGCGCGCCACACCTCCGACGAGAAGGTGGAGGCCCTGGACGCGGGCGCCGACGACTACGTCACCAAGCCGTTCGGCATGGACGAGCTGCTGGCCCGGCTGCGCGCCTCCGTACGCCGCTCGGAACCGGTCGGGCAGGACGTCACCGGGGACATCGCGATCGTGGAGACGGCCGGCTTCACCGTCGACCTGGCGGCGAAGAAGGTGCACCGTGAGGGCCGCGACGTCCGGCTCACCCCCACGGAATGGCACCTGCTGGAGGTCCTCGTCCGCAACGGTGGCCGCCTGGTCAGCCAGAAACAGCTCCTCCAGGAGGTCTGGGGGCCCTCCTACGGCACCGAGACGAACTATCTGCGGGTCTACATGGCCCAGCTGCGCCGCAAGCTGGAGGCGGACCCCTCGCACCCCCGCCACTTCGTCACCGAGCCGGGCATGGGCTACCGCTTCGAGCGCGGCTGACGCTCACCGGCTCACCCTTTCGAGTGGTCCACCCAGGCCTCCGTGCACGCCCCGCAGGACCGGTACCCTTCGGTTATGAGTGCTGTTCCCCGACACGAGAAGGCCGGCAGGGCGGAGAGGCCTTCCGGGCGCTTCCGCCGTATGCTCGACCGGCTCTCCAGCTCCCAGGAGGACCTGGAGTCCCAGGAGCTGCGGGAGGACGCCCAGGCCACCGGATGCACCCGTATCTCCGAGTGCTCCGACCGCCAGATCGTGAAGGTGGCTGGTACGTTGCGGACCGTCACCCTCCGTCCCCGGGCCGGAGTGCCCGCCCTGGAGGCGGAGCTCTTCGACGGCACCGAGCCGCTGGACGTGGTCTGGCTCGGCCGGCGCTCCATCGTCGGCATAGAGCCCGGCCGCAGGATCATCGCCTCGGGCCGGGTCGCCATGAGCCACGGGCGCCGGGTGCTGTTCAACCCCACATACGAACTCCGACCGCTCGGCAAGGAGTAGCCGGTGACGTCTCTCGACAAGCCGACGTCCGAAACGGACCAGACCCACCTCACGGGCCCGCAGCACGCCGGCGGGAAGCACGCCGCCCAGCAGGACACCGCGTCGAAGGCGGTCACCGAAGCCGCCCTCTTCGAAGCGTTCGGCGGTGTGCGCGGCATGGTGGAGACAGTCCTCCCCGGGCTGCTCTTCGTCACGATCTTCACCATCAACAAGAACCTGCACATCTCGGCCATCGCGGCCCTGGCCGTGTCCCTGGCCCTGGTCGCCGTACGGCTGATCCGCCGCGACACCGTGAAGCACGCCTTCAGCGGCGTCTTCGGGGTGGCCTTCGGTGTCGTCTTCGCGATGATGACGGGCAACGCCAAGGACTTCTACCTGCCCGGCATGCTCTACACCCTGGGGCTGGCCATCGCCTACCTGGGCACGGCCGCCGCCGGGGTGCCGCTGATCGGTCTGATCCTCGGCCCGGTCTTCAAGGAGAACCTCTCCTGGCGGACCCGTAACCCGGGCCGGAAGAAGGCGTACACCAAGGCCAGTTACGCCTGGGGCCTCATCCTGCTCGCCAAGTGCGCGATCCTCTTCCCGCTCTACTGGTGGGCCGACAGCACCCAGTTCGGCTGGGTGCTGATCGCGCTGAAGATCCCGCCGTTCCTGCTCGCGGTCTATCTCACCTGGGTCTTCCTGGCCAAGGCGCCGCCGCCCATCGACGTCTTCGCCGAGATGGAGGCCGAGGAGCAGGCCGAGAAGGACCGCAAGGCGCAGGCCGCGGCGGCCCTCCGCAACCCGGAGGCGTAGGACGTAGGCATGAAGGAGGGGCCCGTAGCCGCAGTGCGGTTACGGGCCCCTCCTATACCCTCACGCGCTCATAATGCTCACGCGTCGGCCTTACGGCTACGCGTCAGCTGTCGGACGAGAGGTCCGGGTCGCGGCGGACCGACAACAGGTCCTCCAGCTGCTCCTCGCGCGCCTGGGCGGCCACGAACAGCAACTCGTCACCGGCCTCCAGGGTCTCCTCGGCGCTCGGCGTCAGCACGCGCGTCCCACGGATGATGGTCACCAGCGAGGTGTCCTCGGGCCATGCCACGTCACCGACCCGGGTGCCGGCCAGCGCCGACTCCGGCGGCAGCGTCAGCTCCACCAGGTTGGCGTCGCCGTGGCTGAAGCGCAGCAGCCGGACCAGATCGCCGACGCTCACCGCCTCCTCCACCAGGGCCGACATCAGCCGCGGGGTCGAGACCGCGACATCGACGCCCCAGGACTCGTTGAACAGCCACTCGTTCTTCGGGTGGTTGACCCGCGCCACCACCCGCGGCACGCCGTACTCGGTCTTCGCGAGCAGCGAGACGACCAGGTTCACCTTGTCGTCGCCCGTCGCCGCGATCACCACGTTGCACCGCTGCAGGGCCGCCTCGTCCAGCGACGTGATCTCGCAGGCGTCCGCGAGCAGCCACTCGGCCGACGGGACCCGCTCCACCGAGATGGCACTGGGCGCCTTGTCGATGAGCAGCACCTCGTGCCCGTTCTCCAGCAGCTCGGCGGCGATGGAACGGCCCACCGCGCCCGCCCCGGCAATCGACACACGCATCAGTGACCGCCCTCCTCGGGACCCTCGGCGAAGGCCTCTTCGACCTTGGCGATCTCGTCCGTACGCATCATCACGTGGACCAGGTCGCCCTCCTGCAGGACGGTCTGCGAGGTCGGCAGAATGGCCTCGCCCAACCGGGTGAGGAAGGCGACGCGGACGCCGGTCTCCTCCTGGAGGGTGCTGATCCGGTGGCCGATCCAGGACGGCGTCGTGTGCACCTCGGCGAGCTGCACACCCCCGCTCGGATCGCGCCACAGCGGCTCTGCGCCCGACGGCAGCAGCCGCCGCAGCATCTGGTCCGCCGTCCAGCGCACCGTCGCCACGGTCGGGATGCCGAGCCGCTGGTAGACCTCGGCCCGCTTGGGGTCGTAGATCCGGGCCGCGACATTCTCGATGGAGAACATCTCGCGGGCCACCCGGGCGGCGATGATGTTGGAGTTGTCGCCGCTGCTGACTGCGGCGAACGCGCCGGCCTCCTCGATCCCCGCCTCACGGAGGGTGTCCTGGTCGAAGCCGACCCCGGTGACCCGGCGGCCGCCGAATCCGGACCCGAGGCGGCGGAACGCCGTGGGGTCCTGGTCGATCACCGCGACCGTGTGCCCCTGCTGCTCCAGGGTCTGTGCGAGTGCGGCTCCGACGCGCCCGCAGCCCATGATGACGATGTGCACTGTGCGCCTACCTCGCCGTCCTGGTCATCCGGCTGACCTGCGAAAACACGCTGCTCACACTTCTCTCTCAGCTTGCCGGGCAAACAACGGGGCAACCACCTTCGGCGTTGCCCGGATATGAGCTTATGCCGCCCTGCCGCCGTTGCCTCATCCGCGTCCGCGTTCCCTTCGACACGTGGGCAAAGGGGGAGTAAAGGCGCTGCGCCCATCGCAAGGATTCCGTTAAGGATTGCGGCCGGTTTCTGCTCCTACCGCAGGAGAGAGCGGGGCCACGGCGATCAGACGGCCGGGAGCGGTCCTGGCTCCGCTTACGATCCTCAGCGTGTCCAAACTGACCGACCTGCCCAAAAGGATTCTGATCGGCCGGGCGCTGCGCAGCGACAAGCTGGGGGAGACGCTCCTCCCCAAGCGCATCGCCCTCCCCGTCTTCGCATCCGACCCGCTGTCCTCGGTGGCGTACGCACCCGGAGAAGTCCTCCTCGTGCTGTCCATCGCGGGTGTGTCGGCGTACCACTTCAGCCCGTGGATCGCGCTGGCCGTCGTGGTCCTCATGTTCACGGTCGTCGCCTCCTATCGGCAGAACGTCCGCGCGTACCCGAGCGGTGGCGGCGACTACGAGGTCGCCACCACCAACCTCGGGCCCAAGGCCGGACTGACCGTGGCCAGCGCCCTGCTGGTCGACTACGTCCTGACCGTGGCCGTGTCGATCTCCGCCGGTGTGGAGAACCTGGGCTCCGCGATCCCCTTCGTCATCGAGCACAAGACCCTCTGCGCCGTCGGCGCGATCGTCCTGCTCACCTTGATGAACCTGCGCGGGGTCAAGGAGTCCGGGAAGCTGTTCGCGGCCCCGACGTACCTCTTCGTGGCCGGCGTCTTCCTCATGCTGCTGTGGGGCGCGTTCCGGGGACTGGTCCTCGGCGACGCGATGCAGGCCCCGACCTCCGAGCTGGAGATCAAGCCCGAACACCAGGGACTCGCGGGCTTCGCGCTGCTCTTCCTCCTCCTGCGCGCCTTCTCCTCCGGCTGCGCCGCCCTCACCGGGGTGGAGGCGATCAGCAACGGGGTGCCCGCCTTCCGCAAGCCGAAGAGCAAGAACGCCGCGACCACGCTCGCCATGATGGGCCTGCTCGCCGTCACCATGTTCTGCGGAATCATCGCCCTGGCCATGACCACCGACGTCAAGATGGCCGAGAACCCGGCGGTCGACCTGCTCCGCGACGGCGTCCCGGTCGGCGAGAGCTACACCCAGGACCCGGTGATCGCCCAGGTGGCCGAGGCGGTCTTCGGCCAGGGCTCGTTCCTGTTCATGATGCTTGCCGCAGCCACCGCGCTGGTCCTCTTCCTGGCCGCCAACACCGCGTACAACGGCTTCCCGCTGCTCGGCTCGATCCTCGCCCAGGACCGTTACCTGCCGCGCCAGCTCCACACCCGCGGCGACCGGCTCGCCTTCTCCAACGGCATCGTGCTGCTCGCCGCCGCCGCCATCCTGCTGGTCGGGATCTACGGAGCCGACTCCACGCGCCTGATCCAGCTGTACATCGTCGGCGTCTTCGTTTCCTTCACCCTCAGCCAGACCGGCATGGTGCGGCACTGGAACCGCCTGCTGGCCGACGAAGGGGATCAGTCCAAGCGCCGCCACATGGTCCGATCCCGCGCCATCAACGCCTTCGGCGCATTCTTCTGCGGTGTGGTCCTGGTGATCGTCCTCGCCACCAAGTTCACCCACGGCGCCTGGGTCGCCCTGCTCGGCATGGTGATCTTCTACGGCACGATGACCGCGATCCGGAAGCACTACGACCGGGTCGCGGCCGAGATCGCGGCCGACGAGACCCCCGCGGACGAGAGCGTCCGCCCCTCCCGCGTCCACGCGATCGTCCTGGTCTCCAAACTCCACCGGCCGACCCTGCGCGCCCTCGCCTACGCCAAGCTGATCCGCGCCGACCACCTGGAGGCGCTCTCCATCAGCGTCGACCCGGACGAGACGAAGGCCCTGCGCCAGGACTGGGAACGGCGCAACATCGACGTACCGCTCAAGATCCTCGACTCGCCCTACCGCGAGGTGACCCGCCCGGTCATCGAGTACGTCAAGGGGCTGCGCCGCCAGAGCCCGCGCGACGTGATCAGCGTCTACATCCCGGAGTACGTGGTCGGCCACTGGTACGAGCACCTGCTCCACAACCAGAGCGCCCTGCGCCTCAAGGGCCGCCTGCTCTTCACCCCGGGCGTCATGGTCACCTCCGTCCCCTACCAGCTCCAGTCCTCCGAGGCCGCGAAGAAGCGTGCGAGGAAGCGGGCGGACTGGAACCCTCCGGGGGCGGTGCGCCGGGGCCCGGTGGAACGCCGGCACAAGGAGCCGAACCGGAAGGGATGAGGCGGGGGTCCTCCGGTCGGCGGGCCGGGGCCGTCACGGGCCGTGCGACGGGACATGCGACGGGACATGCGACGGGGAGTCGGCTTGTGGTAAGCACTCCGACCGCACCCACGTAGACTGGTGGGCTGTTGTCCGGACGCGTACGCCCGTCCGGCTCGCCGTCCCTTCCCCCCTCCCTGGAGCCTCCCCTCATGCAGAACGAACCCACGTCGTCGCTGGTCGGGGAGGAGTACGAGGTCGAGGTCGGTCCCGTCGCACACGGCGGCCACTGCATCGCCCGTACCGCCGAGAACCAGGTCCTCTTCGTCCGCCACACGCTCCCCGGCGAGAAGATCATCGCCAAGGTCACCGACGGCGACACGGACTCCCGCTTCCTGCGGGCGGATGCGGTACGGATCCTGGAGCCGTCCAAGGACCGGGTCGAGGCCCCGTGCCCGTACGCCGGCCCCGGCATGTGCGGCGGCTGCGACTGGCAGCACGCCAAGCCCGGCGCGCAGCGCCGCCTCAAGGGCGAGGTGATCGCCGAGCAGCTCCTTCGCCTGGCGGGCCTGACCCCCGAGGAGGCCGGCTGGGACGGCACGGTCATGCCCGCCGAGGGCGACAAGCTCCCGCCGGGCGAGGTCCCCGCCTGGCGCACCCGCGTCCAGTACGCCGTCGACGCGGACGGCCGGGCGGGCCTGCGCAAGCACCGCTCGCACGACGTCCAGCCGATCGACCACTGCCTGATCGCCGCACCCGGAGTCTCGGAACTCGGCGTCGAGAAGCGCGAATGGCCGCAGATCGCCGCGGTGGAGGCCATCACCGCCACGGGCTCCCACGACCGCCAGGTCATCCTCACCCCGAAGCCCGGCGGCCGGCTCCCGTTGATCGAGCTGGACAAGCCGGTCTCCGTACTCCGCGTCGAGGAGCACGACGGCGGCGTCCACCGCGTCCACGGCCGCGCCTTCGTCCGCGAACGCGCCGACGACCGCACCTACCGCGTCGGCTCCGGCGGCTTCTGGCAGGTCCACCCGCAGGCGGCCAACACCCTGGTCCGCGCGGTCATGCAGGGCCTGCTGCCCCGCAAGAACGACACGGCCCTCGACCTCTACTGCGGCGTCGGTCTCTTCGCCGGAGCCATCGGCCAGCGCATCGGCGAGAAGGGCGCGGTGCTAGGCATCGAGTCCGGCAAGCGCGCGGTCGAGGACGCCCGCCACAACCTGAAGGACCTGGACCGCGTCCGCATCGAACAGGGCAAGGTCGACCAGGTCCTGCCCCGCACGGGCATCACCGAATGCGACCTGATCGTCCTGGACCCGCCGCGCGCGGGCGCGGGCAAGCAGGTGGTCAAGCACCTGTCGGGCCTGGGCGCCCGCAAGATCGCCTACGTGGCCTGCGACCCGGCGGCACTGGCGCGGGACCTGGCGTACTTCGCGGAGGGCGGGTACAGGGTGCGGACGCTGCGGGCGTTCGATCTGTTCCCGATGACTTCGCATGTTGAGTGCGTGGCGATTCTGGAGCCTGCTGCAAAGGGGCTCTGACCTGCAGTTTTCCCGGGGTTCTCAGGCACGGCGGGATGCGCTCGACATGTTTCCCACCGGACACGACGTGGAGCGCGCGGCCGTCCAGGCACACTGCTCTGACCTGCGGTTTCACCCAGGAGTGCAGGGGCAAGCAGTCTGCGGCAGCCTTCGTTGGGAATGGCGCACGACGGGCTCGACGCTCATCTGACGCTCGTTCTTATGGTGCGTCAGATGAGCGTCGAACCCACGGCGCAGTACGGGTCGTCGCGTCATCATCGAGGAGAGGTTTCTTGGCCGCCGCGAGCCATCTGGCCGCCCGGGTGGCCAGGTCGATGTAGCCGTCCTGGCCCCGTCGGTGAGGTCAGGGCGCTGAGATACATCCGCCTTCGGACTGCGGATCGCCTGCGTCTCCGCCGGGTTGCTCTGTTGAGGCCCTGGCGATGTCCTCAGAGGACTGCGGTCACCGGCCGGTCGGACCTTCAGGTGGGGTCTCGCGAAGGCTCGGCCCTGCGATGCTGTCCACGTTCGTGCCGTCTTGCGGCTGTGGAGCGCCCGTCCCTCGACCGTCCAGCCGGATCAGACGCCGGACAGCGTCGCCGCCAGCGACTGGAACCAGGCGCCGTGGGAGAACGGTTCCGGCGGGCCCACCTCCATGCCGAGTTCGGCGGCAGCCAGGGCATAGTCCCCCTCGTCCAAGGGGAGGGCGAGCAACTCGTGCAGTTGACCCACGAGGCGGGCGACCAACTGCGGGTTTGTGGTGTCGGCGTAATCCGCGACCGCGGCGTCGTGGCCGGGGAACTCATCGACGATGTCCTGGGAGAACCAGCCGCCCAGTAGTTGCGCGGTCTCCGGGAAACGCGCGTGCCACTCCCAGTGCGTCTGCGGGGACGATGACTCCGGGACGTCGCCCTCCTCGATGCTCCTCTTCAGGCGATCGGCCAGCACTGAGCCTTTTCCGACCTCATGTTGAGGCGTGGTGGAGGACGAGGACTGCCTTCACGATGTCGGTGATCCGGTTGGTGCTGCAGCTGAGCTTCCGCAGGAGGCGCCAACCTTTCAGCACGGCCATGGCCTGCTCGCCGACGCAGCGGATCTTGGCGTGACTGCTGTTGTGCCGTCGCTTCCAGCGCTTGAGCCGGCGGCCCCGGAAGGGGACTCGAATGTGCCGGCCGGCGCCTTGGTAGGCCTTGTCCGCCCAGCACTTCAGTCCCGCGGCCGCGAGCGCGTCGACGATGCCATGGCTTCGGGCCGCGGTCAGGTCGTGAGTGGCTCCGGGCAGAGCCGGGGAAGCCCGGAGCAGTCGGCCGAATGGGTCGGTGAGGACCTGGACGTTCATGCCGTGCCGCTTGTGTTCTCCCGAGTAGTAGGGGGTGTCGGCGGCGATCCGGTCGATCGGCAGCAGAGTGCCGTCCAGGATCACGAACGCTTTCGTCCGGGCCGTCTCCATCGCCTGGGCCAGGGTTGGTGCGCGAGCGGCCAGGACTTCGATGGCCTCGTGTATGTACCGGCAGACGGTCGCGATGCCGATTCCGAAGCCGGCGGCAAGCTGGGCGTAGGTGTCGCCGCACCGCAGGTGGGCCAGGGCGAGCAGGGCCTGGCGGTCGGCGGGCAGGCGTCGCCACCGGGTACCGGTCTCCCGTCGCCGGACTGCAAGCTGCTCGGCCAGGTGCTGCAAGGTACTGCTGGAAAGATCGATCGACGACGGGTAGGCAAGCACGCGAAGCTCGTGGCGGACACGGGTGATCTTGGTCGAGAACCCGTCTACCAGGAGCTTCGTCGTTCCGTACAGCCCGCACCGACCAACACCACAGCCCCACGGGCAGGTTGAAAAAGGCTCAGTGGCACCAGGACGGCCGTCGACCGGAACCTGCCCAGCAGGGCGGTGAACTCCAGCCGCCGCGCGGTGACGAGAGGATCCTCGGCCGACACGGGCGCGGCCGGGCCGATGCCCGGTTCTGCCGGAGTCCTCGATCGCGGAGGTCCCGGCTCGGCGGGAGAGCTGTCCGCCGGTCCTCCCGCTTCATCGGGTCGCCCTACCGGCCCGGACATTTCCGCATACTCCGCAAGCCGCGACTTCGGGATGTTCGGCCGGGGCTCTCCGCCTGCCTGGCCTTCGCACTCAGACATGGTTCACATCATCACATCTGCAATGTGGGCAGGACAATGCGAGACCCCGGGGCCGCCCCGTCGGCCGACGCGTCAGGTCGACCAGACCACCCTGCCGTTGTGCACGATGACCACCTTGGCGTCCGGGCGGAGGAGCATCTGGGCGCCGCCGAAATCGTGGGTCTTGGACGCCCAGATCGCGCGGTCGTCGCCGTTGTGGATGACCAGGTTGCCGTCGGGCTGGAAGATCGCCCGGTGGTTCTGGCCGAAGGTCATGGCGGCCCAGATGGGCTTGTTCTGCTCGTTGTAGACGACGAGGTTGCCGTCCTGCTGCATCGTCATACGGATGCGGTTGGTGGCCCAGGACTGGCCGACCCCGATGGAGCTGGTCGCGGAGACCGTCTGGGTGCCCCAGTTCGGCTTCGGGGCCGCCGCCTTGGGCTTCGGTTTCGGGGAGGCCTTCGGCTTCGGCTTCTCGGTGGGGGCGCTCGTGCTGGGCTGCGGGGCGGGGGCGGCCGGGGCGGGGGCGGCCTTCGGTGGGGTGATCTTCTTCTGTTCGGTCGCGGACGGTGTGGGTTTCACCGCCACGTAGTCCTCCAGAGCAGCCGGAGCCGTCTCGGGGTTGAGGACCGTGTCGGCGCTCCCGGCGACCGGTGCCGTCCCGGTGTTACGGGGTCCCTCGTCGTTCGCGCTGCCCATCAGGAGCACGGGGATCGCGACCAGGGCCGCGCCGACGAACACGGCCCCCGCCAGGACCGGGGTGCGGGGGCGGCCCCTGTCGACCGCCGTGAGTGTCTTGGTCTCCGGCGCGGTTCCGACGGCCGCCGCCAGGGCGGCGCCCTCCGCACGGGCCTCCTCGGGTTCCTTGGCCGTCTCGGCCGTGGGCGAGGGCTCCGACGGGGTGGCGGGCTCGGCCGTGGGCGAGGGCTCGGCCGACGCGCCGGGCTCGGGTGTGGCGGGCGCCTTCGCTTCCGGCTCCTCCGCGGAAGAAGCGGCGGGCTCCGGCTCCTCCGTGGCAGAGGGGGCGGGCGCCGTCTCGGCCTTCGGCGGAGCGGCCGGGGTCTCCTCCGCCGGTGCGGTGGGCGGTGGGGGCGCAGGGGTGGACTTCTCCGCGCGGGCGGTGGCTGCCGCGGTGCTGGCGCCGGGGGTGGGGGGCTCGGGGGGCATGCGGTGACTCCTCCTCGGTGGCGCGCCCAAGGTAGCCCCTCGTGGGGAGGGTGGGCGGTGTCTCGGCCCTTACGCTCCCGCCGCTTTGTCCACCTGCGCCTCACTGGTCCCGGAAAGTTCTCTGTTCGGGCAGCAAACGGGCACGTGGCCAGGCCATTCGGATCTCCTGCCGCACGCCGTCATCGAGGCTCGTATGACATCCTGTTGGCTTCCCGATCTGATCACTGTCGGCGGTACGCGTATACCGCTCGGCGCTCAAGAATTCGTACGGAGCCAAGAGTTCAGGTGGAGAATCCGACCGGAGAGCCGCAAGAGGGCCCGCAGGGCGTTCCGTTGGCCTTTCCCGATGCCTCCCTGGTGCCGGATGCCGTGAAGGACGCAGCCCGTCGGGCGCCGGGGCACTGGATCGGGATCGTCGATCCGGAGTGGACCGAGGAGCGGACGCCGCCGGAGTGGGCCGTGCTGGGGGAGTGGCAGTCTGACGCGAGCGGGGACGTGGGGGAGTACCGCTCCAACCCGGCGTACCGGCCCTCGGCCCGCGTTCTCGGGTGGCCGGAGCCCACTGATCCGGTCGACGCGGCGGCTCAGCGGGCCGCGACCGGATACGGCACGGTCGACGAGGCGCTGGCCGCTCTCGCGGAGGCGGATGTCACCGTCGTGCGCGGGCCGGACGGTGGGCCGCTCGTGGCCGCCGGGCGGGACGGGGCGCCGGTGGTGCTCCTGTTCACCTCGTCCGCACATGAATTCATGTCTGCGGCACTTCACCATGACACGCTGTCCGCACGGGAGCTGGCCAGGTCGGTGACGGCCGCCGGCGCCCTGTTGTCGGTCAACCCCGGTGCCGCGGCACCCCTGCTCGTCCCGGCCGACAGCCTTCTCGGGCCCCTGGACCCCGTCCCCGTGGCCGGGACGGGCGGCCCCCATTCCACCGAACCCTGGCCCCACACCACAGGGAGGACCCCGTGACGCGTTCGTCGTCGTCCCAGCAGACCCCCGTTTCTCCTGAGGCTCGTACGGAGTCCGGTGCCGAGGGTGAGGGCACAGCCGTGAACTCCGCCGCCGGCGCCGCTCCCGTCGCCTCCGGCGGTTCCGGTGCTTCCGCCGTGCCTGATACGGCAGCCGCGCCCGATTCCGAGCCCGCAGAGGCGAAGACCGAAGCGGCCGCCGCCCCGGAGGCCCCGGAGACTCCGAAGCCCCCGGAGGGTGAGAAGTCCGGAGCGTCCAAGTCCCCTGAGACCGCGGCCAGTACCGCCGGCACCGCAGCCGCCGAGCCCGGGTCCGCCGCGACCCCCGGGGCCCAGGCCGGATCCCCCGACTCCGACCCCGACCCCAGTGCCTCCGCCGCCGCCCAGAGCCGGCTCCCCGCCCTCGTACGGACCATGAGCGCCACCGCCATCGGCCGGCGGCAGCAGGAGGCCGGTCCGGTGGGGCGGCCGGGCAAGGCCGCACTCGCGGGCGCGGCGGTCGTGGGAGCGCTGCTCGTGTCGGTGCCCTTCCTCGTCCTCGCCGGGAACAACGACGACGGGCCCAAGCGGACGAACGCGGCCGCCGCCGGGACCGTCCTCGACGGGAGCGGGCAGGAGGCGCCGGGCGAGTTCGCCGTCACCGCGCCCGAGACCAGCGCGTCCGCCGAGGACGAGAACGGGAAGAAGGGGGAGAAGAGCAAGGACGGGGAGCCGGAGACGGCCGGCAACCCCGTGCCGGTCATTCCCCCGGCCGCCGGGCCGTCCGGTGGCGGCAAGGACGCGCCGAAGAAGGAAGCCGCCCCCAAGGCAGCGCCGAAGAAGGCCGACAGCCCGACGGCCCAGCCCAAGAATGCCGGCGGCGGGGCGAAGAACCAGCCCGCCAAGGCGGGGCCCGCCGTGACCCTCAGCGGGCCCGTCTCCTTCCGCAGCCATCTCTCCGGCCGCTGCCTCGACGTGCCCGGCCACAACTTCAACGACGGCCAGCCGCTGTTCATGTGGGACTGCAACGGCGCCGACGCCCAGAAGTGGCGCTTCGCCTCCGACGGCACCATCCGGGCCAAGGACAAGTGCCTGGACGTCGCCAACGCGAACTTCAACAACGGCTCCCGCATCCAGCTCGCCTGGTGCAACGGCTCCGCCGCCCAGAAGTTCGCCCTTAACGGTGCCCACGACCTGGTCAACACCGTCGTCGGCAAGTGTGTCGACATCCCGAACCACAGCCGGGGCAGGGGCCCGGAGACCTATCTGATCCTGTGGACCTGCACGGGCCTCGACAACCAGAAGTGGAGCGTCTGACCGGAGCTCCCGGGGACCGCGGGCGCCGCCCCCGGATCCCGTACGCGCCGGGACGGGGCATGATGGCAGCGTCGGACTGCTGCCCGCCCCCGGCGCAGACAAGGGGCGTTCGTCGAAGACGCCGCCGTAGCAAGGAGGTTGGTGCGTGTCGCGCCAGGTACTGTCGGTCGGTCCCGGGGACCGCTTCTCGACGATCGGTGAGGCGCTCGCCGCTGCCCGCACCGGTGCGCTCATCAGCGTCCGGCCCGGAACGTACGCGGAGAACCTGGTGATCCACACCCGGGTCACCCTCACCGCCGCCGAGGGCCGGGGCACGGTGGAGATCCGGCCGCGCTCGGGCAGCGTCATCGCGCTGCGCGCCGACGCCGTGATGCTCTCCGAACTCACCCTGCGCGGCGGCGACGCCGAGCTGCCCGCCGTGGATGTGCGGCGCGGGCAGGCCGCGTTCGACGGCTGCGAGATCGTCGGCGCCGCCTGGACCGCGATGCTGGCCGGCGGGACGGGCTCCCTCGCGCTGCGGGACTGCCGGGTGAGCAACCCGCAGGGCGCGGGCATCGTGGTGACCTCCACCACGCCCACCACCGTGGAGTCCTGCACGCTCGAACACCTCGGCACCAGCGGCATCGTCCTCGCCGAGCAGGGCGAGGCCCGCATCCGCGACTGCACGGTACGCGGCGCCCGCGGCAACGGGCTCCTCGCCAACGGCGAGACCCGGGGCACCGTCGAGGACTGCGACATCTCCTCCACCGACAAGCCCTCCATCGCCCTGGAGGAGAACTCCGCCGTCTCGGTCGTCCGGACCGTGGTGCACGACACCAGCACCGGCGTCCACCTGAGCAGTGCGGGCCGCACCACGCTGGAGGACGTCCGCGTCACCGGCGCCTCCGGCAACGGGATCGCCCTGGCCGGGGGCACCGACCCCGTACTGCGCCGCTGCCGCGTCTCACGCGTGCGCGGCCACGGCGTGGTCGTCACCGACCGGGCCCGCGGCACCTTCGAGGACTGCTGGGTCGACGGCGCGCAGGGCGCCGCGCTCCGGGTCGCCGGGGCTTCCTCCCCGGCGCTGACCGGGCTGACCGTCCGCGACTGCGAAGGGGCCGGGCTGCTCCTGGAGGAGGACTCGGCGCCGGAGCTGGACCGCCTGGAGGTGATCGGCTCCTCGCCCGCCGTCGCGCTGCTCGGCGGCGCCAACCCGCTGCTGCGCCGGGCCCGGCTGGTCGAACCCGCCGGCGACGGCATCGTGGCCACCCGGGACGCCCGGGGCCGCGTCGAGGACTGCGAGATCGTCCGGCCGAAGGGCGCCGGTGTACGGGTGGCCTCCGGCTCCACCCTCTACCTGGCCGGCGGCGGGGTCTCCGACACCGCCACCAGCGGACTGATCGTGGAGGACGGCGGCAACGTCACCGTCCGCGACTTCCGCGTCGAGATCTCCGGCGAGGAGGGCGTGGTCGTCGCGGCCGGCGGCGAGCTGACCGCCAACCGCACTTCCGTGCACGCCCCCAAGGGCCACGGCTTCCTGCTCCGCGAGGGCGCGCTCGCCTCGCTCAGCGGCTGCGAGGCCAACGGCGGTGCCCAGGACGGCTTCCGGGTGGAGTCCACCGCACCCGTCTCGCTCGTCAACTGCACCGCCCGGGAGAACGAGGGCGGCGGCCTGGTGCAGACCGCCCCCGGCGAACGGCTCGCCGTGGAGGGCCTGAACAGCGTCGGCAACGGCAAGCGGGACGCCTGGGGCAGCGGCAGCGCCGAGAACACCGACCCGGCAGGCTCCGGCGCCGCCGACGGACCCGCCCCCGACCGTGCGGACGGACCCCTCGGCGCCCTCAACGCGCTCATCGGCCTGGAGAACGTCAAACAGCAGGTCCGCACCCTGGTCAACCTCACCCAGCTCGCCCAGCGCCGCGAGCAGCTCGGCATGCCCGCACCGCCGATGAGCAGACACCTGGTCTTCGCCGGGCCGCCCGGCACCGGCAAGACCACCGTCGCCCGCCTCTTCGGGGCGATCCTGGCCGAGCTGGGCTCGCTGCGCAGCGGCCACCTGGTGGAGGTCTCCCGCGCCGACCTGGTCGCCCAGGTCGTCGGCGGCACCGCGATCAAGACCTCCGAGACCTTCCAACGGGCCCTCGGCGGCGTGCTGTTCATCGACGAGGCGTACACGCTCACCGCCGACAGCGGCAACGGCGGCGCCGACTTCGGCCGTGAGGCCGTGGACACCCTGCTGAAGCTCATGGAGGACCACCGCGACGACGTGGTGGTGGTCGCGGCCGGATACTCCCGCGAGATGGACTCCTTCCTCAGCTCCAACCCGGGCCTGGCGTCCCGCTTCTCGCGGACCGTCGAGTTCGAGAACTACTCCGTGCCCGACCTGGTCGCGATCATGGAGAGCATGTGCGCCCAGCACCAGTACGAGCTGGGTGAGGGGACCGCCGAGGCGCTGGCCGCACACTTCGGGGCGATGGACCGGGACGCCGGATTCGGCAACGGCCGCGCCGCACGAGGGGTGTTCGAGGAGATGGTGGACCGGCAGGCGGTCCGGCTCTCCGCGCAGCCCCAGGTCAGCGAGCGCGATCTGCGGCTGCTGCTCCCCGACGACGTCTCCGCCACCGCCGTCGCGTCGGCCGCCGGGACCGCCGCACCGGCCGACGACCCGCTCACCCGCCTCGGCGACATGATCGGCCTGGCCGGGGTGAAGCGCGAGGTCGCCGACCTGGTCAACCTCATCACCACCGCCCGCCACCGGGCCGCCGCCGGACTCCCCGTCCCCTCGCTCAGCAACCATCTGGTCTTCACCGGCCCGCCGGGCACCGGCAAGACCACCGTCGCCCGCCTCTACGGAGAGGTGCTCACCCAGCTCGGCGTCCTGCAGCGCGGCCAGCTGATCGAGGCGGCCCGCGCCGACCTCGTCGGCCGCTACATCGGCCACACCGCCCAGTTGACCCGCGAGGTCTTCGAGAAGGCCCGTGGCGGTGTGCTGTTCATCGACGAGGCCTACACCCTCACCCCGCGCGGCGGCGGCGCCGACTTCGGCCAGGAGGCGGTGGACACCCTGCTGAAGCTGATGGAGGACCACCGCGACGAGGTCGTCGTCATCGTCGCCGGCTACACCGACGAGATGGAACGCTTCCTCGCCTCCAACCCCGGCCTCTCCTCCCGCTTCCCGCGCCGGATCTCCTTCGCCGACTACTCCTCCGAGGAGCTGGTCACCATCGTGCGCGCCCAGGCCGCGAACATGGGGTACGAGTGCGGGCCCGGCACCGGCCCGCTGCTCAAGGAGTACTTCGACGCGCTGCCCCGGGACCGCTCCTTCGGCAACGCCCGCCTGGCCCGCCAGGTGGTCGAGTCGATGGTCACCCGCCAGGCGGGCAGGCTCAGTTCACTGGCCGCGCCCACCCTGGACGACCTGCGGGTCCTCCTCCCGTCGGACGTCACGGCCGTGGCCCCGAAGGCGGTCCCCCGGTGAGGCCGCCCGCCCGTGGGACGACACGTCTGCTGTACGGTGCCGGGCTTGCCGCCGCCCTGCTGCTGCCCGCCGCCGCACCAGCCCAGGCCGGTCCCCCCTCCCGTACCCCGACGGCGCTCCCCGCCGCCGACGGGAAGAAGGGCCAGGAGCTGCCCGGCATGCCCTCCGCGCTCGATCCGCAGGCGGAAGCGGTGGTCTGCACCCCCGCCTCCAAGGAGAAGGCGAAGAAGCAGGACTGGTCCCGCCAGCGCCTCGACCTGGACCGGCTGCACCGGCACACCACCGGGGCGGGCGTGACCGTCGCGCTGGTCTCCACCGGGGTCGACCCCGAGGCCGCCGGGCTCGACGGCCGGGTCACCGCCCGGGGCGAGGCCGCCGACGACTGCGTCGGGCAGGGTACGTTCCTGGCCGGGCTGATCGCCGGGACCGGCACCACCGCCCCCCGCCTCGCCGGGGTCGCCCCGGGCGCGAAGATCCTGGCCCTGCGCGGCACCGACCGGCGCGGGCAGCCGGACCCCGCGCTCGTCACGGCGGCGGTACGGGCCGCGACCGCCGCCCGGGCCGACGTGATCGCGGTCGCGGTGGCCCTGCCACGCCGGGACAAGGCCCTGACCCGTGCCGTGGCCGAGGCCCGCCGGGCGGGCGCGGTGGTGGTCGCGGCCGCCACCCCGGACCCGCCGTCCCGGGGCTCGGGCGACGAGATTCCCTCCCGTACCTACTGGCCCGCCGGTGAGCCCGGTGTCCTCGCGGTCGCCGACATGCTGCCCGCCGGCACCCGCCCGGACGGCGCACTGCCCACCGGCACCGTCGACCTCGCCGCGCCCGGCGCCGGGGTGGTCTCCGGCGGGCCGCGCGGCACCGGCCACTACCTCGGGGGCGGCGTCGTCGTGGCCACCGCGTACGCGGCCGGGGCCGCGGCGGTGGTCCGCGCCACGCACCCCGACGACCCGGCCGACGCGGTGACCCGTCGGCTGACGGCCACCGCGTACCCGGCCGACATCCCTCAGCTGGACGCCTACGCCGCCGTCACCACGGTCCTCGGCGACTCGGCCGCGCCCGCCGCCGGTGGGGAGCGCGCCGCCGATCCCGTGGCCGTACGCGACAGCTCCGGCACCGACCGCGCCACCGGGCGGGCCACCCTCTTCGTCCTGCTCGGTTCGGCCGGTGTCCTCGCCGTCCTCTGGGCCGGTTTCGCCCTCTCACGGGCGCGTGCCCGGGGCTGGCGTCCGGCCGGGGCCGGCACGACCGAGGGCTGAACGCGAGAGGCGCCCTCCCGTCGGGAGGGCGCCTCATCGGCGTGACTTTCCGGCCTACTCCACCAGCGCCGTCTGCACCAGCCGCGGCTTGCGGCGCTGGATGTGCAGGGCCCGGCCCGGCGGCAGGTTGAGCGGCTTCGCGTTGCCGAAGAGACGGCCCTCCGTGGGCGGGCAGGAGAGCAGGACCGCGGGGTTGTTGGCCTCGTCCAGGCGGCGGATCAGACCGTCGCTCAGGCCTCGGCCCGCGCCCATCGCGCTGCGGGCGACGACCAGGTGCAGGCCCATCTCGAAGCCGAGGGTCAGATTCTCGAAGAGCGGCTCGAAGGGGCTCTGGAAGGAGTTCCCGGAGACCATGTCGTAGTCGTCGACCAGGATGAACAGACGCGGGCCGGTCCACCAGTCGCAGGTGCGCATCCGGGCCGGGGCGATGTCGGCCCCGGGGATACGGGTCTTCATCGCGCGGGCCGCGCCCTCGATGGTCTCGTTGAGGTTGTCCAGCGAGATCACATGGCCGATGCGGTACTCCTCGGGGATGGCGTCGACCAGGGTGCGGCGGTAGTCCACCGCGATGATCTTCGCCTCCTCGGGGGCGTAACGGGCGGTGATCCCCTTGGTGATCAGGCGCAGCAGATTGGTCTTGCCGCTCTCGGTGTCACCGACCGCGATCAGGTGCGGGGTCCGGCTGAAGTCGTGCCAGACCGGCTCCAGCGCGTCCTGGTCGAGACCGAGCGCCAGGCGCATACCGCCGCCCTCGGTGGCTTCGGGCGCCGGGAGTTCGGAGACCGGGAGGCGGTGCGGGAGCATCCGGACCTGCGGTGCGGACGGGCCCGACCAGTGCCGGGCGATCTCCGCGACCAGGTGGGTGACGCCCTCGCCGAGGTCCTCCAGGGAGCCGCTGCCGTCCAGGCGGGGCAGGCCGGCGAGGAAGTGCATCTTGCTGTCGGCGGTGATGCCCCGGCCGCCGGTGCGCGGCACCGAACGGGCCTTGCGGGTGTCGATCTCGGAGTCCATCGGGTCACCCATCCGCAGCTCCAGCCGGGTCGCGGCCTGGTCGCGGACCTGCGCGGACAGCTCCACCCAGCGGGTGGTCGTGATGATCAGGTGGATGCCGTAGTTGAGGCCCCGGGCGGCGAGTTCGTTGAACTTCGGGATCAGGTCGTCGTAGTCCTGGCGGACCGTGGACCAGCCGTCGACCACCAGGAACACATCACCGAACGGCTCGTCGGGGAACTCCCCGGCTGCCCGGCGGCGGCGGTAGGACTGCATGGAGTCGAGCGTGTGGTCCACGAAGAACTGTTCGCGGCGGGCGAGCAGCGTCATCACCTCGGCGACCGCCCGGTGCACCCGCTCCGGGTTGAGCCGCGCCGCGACCCCGCCGACGTGCGGCAGCGCGGCGAGCTGGGAGAGGCCGCCGCCGCCGAAGTCCAGGCAGTAGAACTGGACCTCGGCCGGGGTGTGGGTGAGGGCGAGGGCGGCGATGAGCGTACGGGCGAGCGTCGACTTGCCGCTCTGCGAACCGCCCGCGACGGCCACATGGCCGCCCGCCCCGGACAGGTCCACGATCAACGGGTCGCGGCGCTGGTCGAAGGGCTTGTCCACCAGACCGACCGGGACCCGCAGCCGTCCGGCGCCGGGCCAGCCCGTGGCGATGAGACCGCGCTCCGGATCGGGGGCGATGCCGGGCAGCAGGGCGTCCAGCGGCGACGGCTCGTCCAGCGGCGGCAGCCACACCTGGTGCGCGGCGGGCCCGGAGCCCTGCAGCCGCTCCAGCGCCACGTCGAGCAGCGCCTCCTCGTCCTCGGCCTCCTCCGTCTCCGGCTCCGGCTCGGGCGGGGTCTCCAGGGTGCGGGGCACCACCCACCCGCTGGTCCACGGCACCACCTGGCTGGCCACCCGGGCCTGCACGACGGCCCCCGTACGGCGTCGGTACGTCCCCGAGGAGTACGCGGCGCGGAACCGGGTCAGGGCCTCCACACCGGACTTCAGATAGCCGCTGCCGGGCGCGGCGGGCAGCTCGTAGGCGTCGGGCACACCGAGCACACCGCGGCTCTCCATCGCGGAGAAGGTACGCAGCCCTATGCGGTACGAGAGGTGGCTCTCCAGCTGGTGCATGCGCCCCTCGTCCAGGCGCTGCGAGGCGAGCAGCAGGTGCACGCCCAGCGACCGGCCGAGGCGGCCGATCATCACGAACAGCTCCATGAACTCCCGGTGGGTGGAGAGCAGCTCGCTGAACTCGTCGACCACCACGAACAGGCTGGGCAGCGGTGTGAGGTCCGCCCCGGCGGCGCGGGCCCGCTCGTACTCCAGGGCCGAGGTGTAGTTGCCCGCCGACCGGAGAAGCTCCTGGCGGCGGATGAGTTCGCCGTGCAGGGCGTCCTGCATGCGCTCCACCAGGGCGACTTCGTCGGCCAGGTTGGTGATCACCGCGGAGGTGTGGGGGAGTTCCTCCAGGCCGAGGAAGGTGGCGCCGCCCTTGAAGTCGACCAGGACGAAGTTGAGGGTCTCGGAGGAGTTGGTGAGGGCGAGGCCCAGGACGAGGGTGCGCAGGAGCTCGCTCTTGCCGGAGCCGGTGGCGCCGATGAGCATGCCGTGCGGGCCCATACCGCCCTGCGCGGACTCCTTGATGTCCAGCTCGACCGCGCGGCCGTCCACCCCGACCGCGATCGGCACCCGCAGCCGGCCGGAGCCGGAGTGCCGGTCGAAGAGGGTCTGCGGGTCGTGCCGGTGCAGGTCGGGGATGCCGAGCAGGGTGGTCAGCTCGACGTCGGTGTCCAGCGGCTGCGCGATGTCGGTGCCCAGGCTCATCCGGCGCGGGGTGAGCAGCCGGGCCAGCGACTCGGCCCCGAGCGGGCCGAGCCGGTCGGGGCGGCCGAGCGGCACGGAGCGCTCCTTGCGGCTGCGGTCGGTGCGCACCAGGCTCACCTGGTCGGCCCCGACGGTCAGCCGCAGCGTGTTGCGGCCGGGCCGCCACCGCAGCGCCCCGGACACGTCGAGGATCAGGGCGTTGCGGTAGCCGTGCCCCTCCCAGCGGTGGCCCTCCGGGACGGTGACGCCGTCCAGCACGACGACCGTGTACGGCTCGTCACGGCCGGGGCGGGCGTCCGGGTCGAAGCCGGGGCGCTCGGCGAACTCGGCGCCGAGCAGATCGTCCAGCTCGGTGAGGTCGGCGGTGATCCGGCGGGCCTGCCCCGCCCCGTCCTCCTCGTGCGGATCCAGCACATGCGGCAGCCACTTGACCCACTCCCAGTCGGACCGCCGCTCGTCGCTGACGCAGAGCGCGATCCACAGCTCCTCCGGCGCGTGGAACACCGCGAGCTGCCCGAGCATGGCCCGCACCAGGGCGCGTACGGCGTCGCCGCCGTCCTCACCGGTCGCCGCGCTCTCCTCACCGGGCGCCTCCTCCGGGCGCAGCAGGATCCGGGCCGAGGAGCGCAGGTAGAGGCCCAGGGGCTGTTCCGGGATGGTGGAGTACGCGCGGATGAAGCGGCGCAGGGCGTGCGCGCAGAGGGGTTCGAGGTCCTCGACCGGGCGGGTGGAGACCGGGTTCAGGGTGAGGGCGAGCTGCTGTTCGCCGACCGCGAGACGGACCTCACCGAAGTCCTCGTCGGCCGGGCGGCGCTCCCACAGCCGGGAGGTACGGGCCAGCGAGCGGAGCGAAGCGGGCTCCGGGTGGCGCCAGGCCAGCGCCCGCTGCTGCTCTGCGATGGTGGTCCGCACCCGCTTGCGGGTCTGAGCCAGATAGCGCAGATAGTCGCGGCGTTCGCCCTTGAGCCGCTGCTTGCGCTCGCTGGAGCGGCGCATCAGCTGCCCGAGCAGCATGGCACCGGCGGAGAGCGCCATGACGCCCATCGCCAGATACATGAAGACGCCGTTCCCGCCGCCGGGGCGCAGGAACATCAGCATCATCGACACCGACATCAGGGCCATCGGCAGGTAGGTCCACACCGCCGAGGTGTCGGGCACCGTCTCGGCGAGGACCGGAGGCTCCTGGAGGGTCAATTGCCCCTCGGGCATCTCCGGCCCGCGCCTGCGGGCCGGGCGGCGGAACAGCACGACACTCAAGGAACAGAACCTCCGGTTCACTGACTTCCCGGCCCGTTCCGAATACCGGCTGGTACCCGTCAGGGGGAAAGACCGCACCAGGCGGATTCTCCGGGCCGCACGTGCACCGATGAACGCCGGGTGAATGTTTCGAGCGGATAGCGGGGGACGGCCAACTTCGGTGATGGACAAGCGCCTACCGGATTCGAGGTCCGGTCCGCAGCACGACCGGTGGCCGCAGGCAGTAGTCTGCATTCACGGAACGCGACCTGTCCACGCGGGAGTGGTGGTCGCCGGGTGTGCGGGCACAATTTCCCTGCCCGGCCCCCGGGTTCACGGTCGCGCGGACTTATCCGTACTGTTCGCACATTCCCTCTCCCGGGGAAGTCTCCTGTCAAAGCCTGCACGGAAGACGAGAGTTCTGCTGATGACCGACAGTGCGGTGGCCGAATCGTGCCGCCTGACCGTACGTGCGCCGAGCGTCACCATCGATCTGGCCGTGCCCGCCGACGTACCGGTCGCCGATCTCCTGCCCACCCTCCTGCGGTACGTTGGTGAGGAGGCCGAGGAGGCCGGGCTCGACCACGCCGGCTGGGTGCTCCAGCGGCTCGGCGACGCCCCGCTCGACGAGGAGACCACCCTGGCCCGGGCGGGTCTCTCCGACGGGGCCGTGCTCCATCTGCGCCCGCACACCGAGGCGCTGCCCGAGGCCCGACTGGACGACCTGGTCGACGGGATCGCCGAGACGGTGGGCCGCCGGCTGCACACCTGGAGCGCCGCGGCGGCCCGGGGCCTGCTGGTGGGGACCGCCGTGGCGACCGTGGTGGCCGCCCTGGTGCTGGTGTTCTGGCCCGGAGTGGCCGATTCCACCGCCATCCGGGCCGCCTGCGCGGCCGTCGCCGGAGTGCTGCTGCTCGCCGGTGCGGGCTCCGCCAGCCGCGCGGTCGGCGACCGGCTCTCCGCGACCGCGCTCGGCCTGCTGGTCGCCCCGTGCTTCGCCCTGGTCGGCTGGGTGCTGCCCGGTGGCGACCTGACCGGCCCCGACGCTGCGGAGGTCGCGGGCGCGCGGCTGCTCGCCGCGGGCGCCGCGGCGGCGGGCGGCGCGGTCCTCGCCCTCGCCGCGACGGCGGTCGGCGCCCCCGCGCTGCTGGCCACCGCCGTGGTCGCCGTGGCCACCGCCGTCTCCGGGGCCCTGATGGGCTACACCGGCCTGGACGTGCCGGCCGCCGTGGCGCTGGTCGCGACGGTCGTCGCGCTGGCCGCCGGGGCGGTGGCACCGTTCGCCTTCAAACTGGCCGGAATGCGTATGCCCTCCCTGCCGTCCTCCGCCGGACAGCTCCAGGAGGGCATCGACCCGTACGCGGGCGACGAGGTCGCCGAGCGCACCGAACTCGCCGGGCGCTGGGTCACCGCGCTCTTCGCCGCCACCGGCACCATCGCCGCCGCCGCCCTGGCCGTCCTCGCCCACACCCCGGACCTCCCCGAGACGCTCACCGCGCTCTCGCTGGCCCTGCTGCTGCTCCTGCACTCCAGGGGCCTGGTCCACATCGGCCAGCGCCTCACCCTGGCGGTGCCCGGGATCTGGGGGCTGCTGCTGCTCGCCCGGGCCTGGGCGGTGGACAGCGACGCCGACGGCCGCGTGGTCGTCTTCGCGGTGCTGCTCGCCGTCGCGGCCGCCCTGGTGACCGCGTCCTGGATCGTGCCCGGCCGCCGGGTGCTGCCGTACTGGGGCCGGGCGGCGGAGCTGGCGCACACCGGCCTCGCCGTCGCACTGCTGCCGCTCACCCTCTGGGTGGCGGGCCTCTTCGGCTGGCTGCGCGGCCTGTTCGGCTGAGCTCCCCCCCCGTACGGTCCACCAGGCCTGAACACCCCCGTACGCCGTTCCATCGAAGAAGAGTTGAGGAGAGGCTGTGCAGTCCAAGCGCGACCAGGTGCAGGCCCACGGTTTCATGATGGGCAGGCTCAGCTCGGGCCTGCTGACGGCCGACCCGGACGCCCCGGAGAGCCCGCTGGGCCGGACCACCCGGGGCGTGGTCTTCGGCCTGCTGGTGACCGTCCTGATCGGCGCGGGTGCCACCGTCTACGGGCTGCTGCGCCCCGGCGGCAACGAGACCTGGCGCAAGGGCGAGAACCTGGTGGTCAACCGCGAGACCGGTGCCCGCTATCTGTGGACCGGCACCGACGGCGTACTCCACCCGGTGCGCAACTACGCCTCGGCCCGGCTGATCGGAGGCGCGCAGCTCAAGGCCGTGGACGTCTCCACCGCCTCGCTGCGGGACGTCCCCGTCGGGTCCCCGGCCGGCATCCCCGGCGCCCCCGACACCCTTCCCGGCCCCGCTCAGCTGGACTCCGGGGCCTGGCACATGTGCGTCACCGGCCCGGACGGGGCGCTGCCCAGCACCTCCGGGGCCGTCGCGGACGCGGGCGTGGACAGCCCGGGGGCCACCACCGTGGTCGCCGGTTCGCCGCTGGAATCCCAGGGCGTCGGCGCCGACCGGGGCGTGCTCGTACGCGGCCCGGACCGCACCGAGTACCTGGTGTGGCGGGGCAGCCGGCTCGCGCTGGACCCCGAGTCCGACGCCCGTAACGCCCTCGGTTACGGCTCCGAGCGGGCGATGCCCGTCTCGGCGGCCTTCCTCGACGCCCTGGCCCCCGGCCCCGCCCTGAAGCCGCCCGAGGTCCCGGGGCGCGGGGAGAAGGGCCCGGTGCTGGGCGGCGAACCGAGCAGGATCGGCGAGCTGTTCCAGGTCAGCGTGCCCGGCGGCGGCACCACGTACCACCTGCTCCGCAAGGACGGCCTGGTGCCGCTGTCCCGGCTGGAGGCCGCCCTGGTGCTGGGCGACCCGGCCACCCAGAAGGACGCCTACCGGGGACGCTCGCCCGAGGCCCGCGAGGTCGGCGCCGACGCGCTGCGTACGCACCGGGCGAAGGAGACGGCCGCCGCCGGATCCGCGGCGGGGGAGCTGCCCCGTACGCCCCCGATCCCGGAGTCCGCACCGCGCGGCACCGCTCTCTGCGCCCAGGTCGACGGCGGCAACGGCGGCGCCCGGATCAGGTCGGTGCTGGTCCCGCTGACCGGCCTGGCTCCCGTCGCGGTGTCGCAGGGAACCGACCGGCCGCTGGTCGCGGCCTGTGCCCGGACGGACGCCACGGTGGTAAGGCCGGGGCGCGGCGCCCTGGTCCGTGCCCTGCACGCGAGCGGCGCGGCGCACGCCGGGACCACCTATCTGGTCGCGGAGAACGGGGTGAAGTACCGGGTCCCGGCCAAGGAATCCCTGGGGGCGCTCGGATACGGGGAGGGGGACATCGGCTCGGTGCCCGCACCGCTGCTCGCGGCCCTGCCGACCGGCGCTGACCTGGATCCGGCCGCGGCCTCCGGCGCCGCGGAGCCCAGGGTCACCGCCCCGAAGTGCGGTGCTCCCGACGCCACCGGTACGGCCACCACGGCCGACGCCGTCGACTCCCGGCCATGATCCAGGCAAACGCCCCATACGGTGCCGAAGAAAGGGAAATGGGAGGCGGGGAAGTAAAGCTTCGAACATAACTCGGGTCCGACGGGGTCCATTCGGCCCGGCCCGGGCATGGAGGGAAACCTCAGATAAAGCTCAGGGAATGGGCTGTCCCGATGACCGTTCGGATTCACCCGCTGCCCGTTTCCCGTCCGTATCGCCCCGCCCCGGCCGACCGGCGGCGGGGCACGTTCATTTAGCCGAAACCTTCGGACAACTCCGTTGGCATGTAAGGATTCCGGCGAACTGACCTATGCTCAAATCTTCCCAACATGCGTTGCGCCGACCGGTGAGTTCTCTTTAGCCTCAGCGGGCAACGGTGCGATGAGAGTCACTCAACGAAGGGAGCGCGACATGGCTGACAGTGGCCAGAGGCGGGCGGACTATGCCAAGGGCTTGGGAGGTGTCTCCTCTCTGGAGTCGGCCCGGGCCGCGGTCGAGAAGATCCAGAACAACGTCGCCGAGATCGCCGCTCGTTCGGGTGTCGGCGGTGACGAGGGCCAGGCCCTGCTGAAGCTGTTCCGCAGCTGGAACGGCGAGGCGCAGAAGGTCGTCGTCCAGATCAGCAAGATGGTCGACGCTCTCCAGGAGAACGTGACGTCGGCCGACCGGCTGGCGAAGGAGAACCAGGACCTCACCGAGGTGCTCAACAGCAAGACCAGCCAAGGCGTCTTCGAAGCACTGCGCTGATCCGCCCCCCACCCGAGAGGAGATGTCATGGCCGACGGCATCATCGATGTGCAGTACTCCACGGTCCGCAACGCGATCGAGGAGCTGAAGCAGCAGACCCAGCAGATCATCACCACCCTCAACAACCTGGAGGACGAGCTCAAGCCGCTCGTGACCTCATGGGAGGGTGACGACCAGCAGATGTACCGCGGCGTCCAGGCCGAGTGGGACCAGGCGACCAAGAACATGGCCCTGCTCCTCGGCGACAGCGGCGAGCTGGTCCAGAGCATCCACGACAACCACTCCCGCGACGAGCGCAGGAGCGCCGACAACTGGGGTGGCGTGCGGGCCCGTTAGCCTTCCGGCCGGGGTCCGCCTCCCTGCCGTACGCGGCGGAGGCGGACCCCGGCTTCCCGCAGCCCCGTTCCAGTGACCCTGTCCGGACCCGATCGCAGGAGGACGTCCCATGGCCGGTGAGCAGGCCGACGTCAAGCATTTCGACCTCAAGCAGATGGAGAACTTCCGCGACAACGAGGTGCACCCGGTCTACACCAAGGCCAAGAAGCACAAGGAGGAGGGCGAGGGCGAGGGCGACAGCCGCATCCGCCCCCTCGGTGAGCTGATCGGCGGCTACACCACGGCCGACAACCTCGACCAGGACCGGCAGCTCCTGCGCCTCGGACTGATGAACACGGACAAGCTGATCTCCGGTCCGACGCTGGTCGAGAGCGTGAAAGCCGTCGCCACGTCCGTCGACAAGCTGCTCGGTGACCAGATGGAGCTCTTCAAGGAGCTCAAGGAAGCCCTCACCGACACCATCGAAGAGGCCAACAAGACCAAGAACAAGAACCTGGACGCGATCGACGCCCAGACGCTGCTCCAGACCTTCGAAGAGGTCGACACGCTCACCAGCGGATCCTCGGGCACGGAAGAGAAGTAGCCGCCCCCGCGGACCGGGGTGGACGGCGAGAGACGAGAAGGGGCGCGCGGTGGCCGACCGGTACGACGAATCATCCGTGGAGAACGTCGACAAGTACGAGAACAGGGACGCGGCATCCGCCGACAACTGGGCCGACCTCGTCACGCACATCACCGGCTATCCCGTGCCCAAGCGCAGCGAGATCTTCGACACGCTCCGCTCCGACCACGGCGGCAAGCTCTTCCGGATGGACATCAAGGAGCGCAGCCTCAGCCTCCTCGTCAAGGACTCCGGCTTCCTGCGGGACAAGGGCCAGGACTACGACATCTGGTTCTTCGACAGCGGCAAGAAGCGCTCCATCATGCAGGCCCGCATCGTCTTCGAGGGACGCGTGAAGTCCGGCGACGAGATCATCTTCGCCGGCACCGACTCCACCGACGTCGAGAACGTGTCCGTCCGCGAGGGCAACGAGTTCACGGACTACAACAAGGACAAGTTCAGTACCATCCCGCTGGCCCGGTACATGAACGGGCCACGGGCGGCGCTCCTGGCACTGCTGAAGGGGAACAGCGGCGACGGCCGCTTCAGCGGCCTGGTCGCCAAGGAGTCCGACGTCGTCGACCTGGACTCCTTCGACAACGCGGGCCACTCCTTCGACTACGCGGCCAAGTTCTTCAAGGACCACGCACCGCTGCTGAAGGACTGGGAGGACCGCTTCGGCCGGGACGACGCGAGCTGGAAGGGCGAGGCGGCGGATGTCTTCCGCAGCCTCATCAAGAAGATCCGCGAGAACTACGACAGTTACGTGGAGACCTTCAACAGCACCGCGGGCACCGGCGACGACACCGGCACCGGCAACACCGTGTACTCCCGGGCGCTCTCGCTCGGCCGCTCCCATCTGGAGCAGGCCGCCCGGGACCTGCTGAACAACTGGCTGACCTGGGCCCAGTCCGACTACTACGACCCGCACCGGGTGCTGCGTTACGTCCTCGACGACCTCGCCAAGTGGGTGGACGCGGAGAACGTGGCCAAGACGGACATCAAGTCGTACACCACCCGCTACTCCACGACCGTCAGCCACAGCCCGCAGGCCGGATTCTCCCAGGTGCACCCGGACTACGGAGACCTCTCCGACATCGCCAACTGGGCGAAGGTCGGAGACAAGGCGGTGGACATCTGGAGCCGGGCAGTGGACGACATGCTCGTGGAGCCCGCCCGCGAGGTGCAGTCACGGCTCAACAACCAGTTCCTCACGCTCTCCAAGGACTTCTCCGAGAACGTACCCGAGCCCAAGTCGACCAGCACGGCCGGCGAGGAGTACGAGAAGAATAAGCTGGAGGAGGAGAAGGAGAAGATCAACGAGGAGAACGAGGAGAACCGCCGCTACCAGGACGAACTCCGTGAGGAGCAGCGCCTCCAGCGCGAGGAGGACAAGAGGCTCCAGGAGGAGCTGCGTGAGGAGCAGCGGCTCCAGCGCGAGGAGGACAAGAATCTTCAGGACGAGCTGCGTGAGGAGCAGCGGCTCCAGCGCGAGGAGGACAAGAATCTTCAGGACGAGCTGCGTGAGGAGCAGCGGCTCCAGCGCGAGGAGGACAAGAACCTTCAGGACGAGCTGCGCGACGAGCAGAACAAGCAGCGCGACGAGGACAAGAAGTACCAGGACGAGTTGCGCGAGGAGCAGCGGCGGGAGCAGGAGGAGGCCAAGCGGGAGGCCGAGGAGCAGGCCAAGCAGATGGAGGAGAGCCTCGGCAACATCAACGGTCCGGGTGGCGGGGAGGACCTCGGCAACCTGGACGACCTGCTGAACCTCAAACAGGACATCCCGGTGACCGAGAGCCTCGGTGACCTCGGAGACCTGAACGGCCCCGGCTCCGGCGGCGGGAACAGCCCGAGCCTCGACGACGTGAACAACGCGATCTCGGAGAACCTCGGCAACCTGGGCGATGTGAACAACCCCGGCGGCGAGAACCAGCAGGGGCCCGCGGGCGGCCCGCTCCCGGTCGGCCAGAACCTGGGCAACCTCGGCCAGCTCAACGGCGGCCCGGGCGGGACGAAGAACCCCACGGACGCGGCCAACGAGGCGATCAACCAGAACCTGGGCAACCTCGGCGACCTCAACAGCGGCGCGGGCGGCTCCCTCGACACCCCGACCGGCGGCACCACCCAGCTCGACGGCAACCAGCTCACCACCGGCTTCCCGGACGGCAGCACCACCTCCTTCGACCCGGACAGCGGGCTCCTCACCACCACCCACCCGGACGGCAGCGTCACCACGCAGGACCTGAGCGACGGCCTCAGGGTGACCAACCCGGACGGCTCGGTCACCTCTCTCGGCGACGACGGAAAGCTGACGACGACGTTCCCCGACGGCACGACGCAGGTCGTCGACCCGAAGACCGGCCAGGCCACCTCCACCGCCCCCGACGGCACCGTCACCACGGAGAACCTCGGCAGCCTCGGGGACCTGAACGGCCGCAACGGGAGCGGGGACTTGGGCGACCTCGGCGACCTGGGCAACATCAACGCCGACCTGCCGACCGAGTCACCCGGCGACCTCGGCGACCGGGAGACCATCAACGACCTGGGCGACCTCGGGAACCTCAACACCGACGACGCGGGTCTGAAGTCCTCGACCGGCAGTCTCACCGGGCTGGAGAACGGCGACTTCGCCACCACGTTCCCGGACGGTGGCAAGAGCGTCTTCGACCCGGACACGGGGCAGCTCACCAGCATCGCTCCGGACGGTTCCAAGGTCACCACCGACCTCACCCACGGGGCCGACGTGACCAACCCGGACGGCTCCGTCTCCTCGCTGGACGACGGCCGGTTCGTCAACTCCTTCCCGGACGGCTCCAGCCACTCCATCGACCCGGACACCGGCATCGCCACCGTCACCGATCCCCAGGGCAGGACCGAGACGGTCACCCTCGACGAGCTCAACTCGCGGGGAAGCGACGGCAGGCCGGACTTCCTCGACGACCTGCGGGATCTCGGCCAGAACCGTGATCTCGGCAATCTCGGTGACCTCAACGGGAATCGGGACCTGGACGGCCTCAACGGGAATCGGGACCTTGATCTGGACGCCCTCAAGGACCTCGGCAGCGGCAGCAGCGGTGGCGGTGGCGGTGACGGCACCACCTCCCGGGACCTGGCGTTCTCCGAGCTGGGCGTCGGCGGCGGCCAGTCCGGTCCCGGCGGCCTGGCCGGTTCGGCCGCCTTCTCCCCGGGCGGCGCCGGCGGGGGCGGGGTCGCCCCCCTCTCGGACGGCGTCGCCGCCGGTGCGGGCAGCCCGCTCGCCCCCGGCGCGGCAGGCGGCGCACCCGGCGCCCCGGGCACGCCCGGCTCCCCCGGCATGCCGATGGGCGGCGGAATGGGCGGCATGGGCGGTGGCGGCGAGAAGGGCAACGGCGAGCGCGTGCGCGCCGTCCTGGTCGACGCTGCCGAGGAGAGCGAGCGCCGCAACCGCCGCAGGCGCAGCCCGTGGAACCGCCAGGAGGACAGCGACACCTTCCTCACCCCGGCCTCCCGGGTGGCGACCACCGGCGGCGACTCCCCGGCGGAGGAGCAGGAGCAGGGGCGCAGGCCCGTGACCTCCGCCGACTACCTGGAGGAGGACGCGGACGTCTGGGGCACCGAGGAGGGCGGCACCCCGGCCGTCATCGGCAGGTGACGTTCGCTCAGGCGCCCGCCACCAGGCAGGATGAGCGGGCCGGGCGCCACGCCCGTACCGACATCCGTACGTACGTGAAGACCGAGGCAGAAGGAGGGGAGCGGGCGTGACGGAACCGCTGGAGAAGCGCCTGGAGAAGGCCATGGCCGAACTGCAGGCGGCCCAGGAGGCGGTGGCGCGCACCGAGCGCGAGCTGCGGTCGGCGTCCTTCGCGGCGCTCTCCTCCGACCGTGCGGTCCGCGCCACCGCGGGCCCGCAGGGTGAGCTGACCGGGATCGAGTTCCTGGAGAACAAGTACCGAGACATGTCCCCGCAGGAGCTGGCCGCCAGCGTGCTGGAGGCGGCGAGTGCGGCCCGGCTGAAGATGAACCGCCATGTGATGAAGGCGATGGCCCCCTTCACCGAACCCAGCAGCGACCTGCCGGAGCTGAAGGGCTTCGAGCTGGACTGGGAGCGCATCTTCGGCCCCGAGGTCCTGCGCGAGGACGACGACACCGCGCGCGGCCCGGCCACCCCCGCCTGGCGGGACGCGCTCGGCGACGAGGGAGAGGACTGACGATGGGACAGCGGTACTACGTCGACCCGGAGCGCATCGAGGCCCTGGCACGGCAGTTGGAGGAGATCGGCACGCTCACCCGGTCCATGACCGAGGAGTTCCTCGACGAGCTGGCGCCCACGGTCAGCTGGCCCGGCACCAACAGCGAGTTCTCGGAGAAGGCCAAGCCGCAGGAGCAGAAGGAGCGGCAGACCACCAAGGACACCATGCTCTCCATCCGGGACGCGCTGGTGGGCATCACCGACGCCACGATCGGCAACGTCCGGATGATGAAGGACACCCGCGACCGCAACATCGACGAGATCGAGCACGGCAACAGCCGCCTGGAGACCGATGGACTCGGCGGCCCGGGCGGGCATGGCCGGCGCTGACCTCCGCACCGCAGGCCGCTCCCGTACGGATTCGGGAGCGGCCGCCGAGCCCTGCCCGCGCTCCCCCCGCGGCGGCCGTCGGTGAGCATCCAGGTATCGCCCGAGGTCAACGCCATGATCTTCATCCTCACCGGGGAGAGGCTCATGGACGCCGACGAGGACCTCGCCTTCGAGAGCCGTCGGCCCTACTCCGGCCTCGGGCGCAAACTGGACCGGCTCTCCTCGCTGATCGACAAGTCGATCCACGACATCGGCGAGTCCATGCCGGACGACCTCGCCTCGTCGTACGCCAAGGCGATGGGCATGCTCATCGACGACGGCGGCAAGAACTACCTGCGCGACTTCTCCGACCAGCTCGACAAGATCGCCGAGGGCCGCCGCAAGACCTCCATGGACATCATGGAGTCCAAGTGGCAGGTGATCGCCGAGATCATCCGGCTGCTCATCGAGATCGCCATCTACCTGGCGATGTCCTTCTTCACCGGTGGCGCCTCGGCCAGCCAGATCATGATGGCCAAGCTGCGCAGCCGCTTCTTCATCCTCACCACGCTGAGCCATCTGCTCCAGCGGCTGCACCTGGCGCCCTCGCTGACCGAGGCGTTCGCCGAGGCGTTCACCACCTTCGCCGTGCGGCTGGCGATGATGAACTTCGCCCCGGACGGCCGCCGCCCGGACGGCATCGACTGGAGCGACATCGGCAAGGCCGCCGCGTTCGGCGCGGCGGCGGGGTTCTTCACCAGCGTCTTCGAGAAGTTCGCCAAGGACATCGTCCGCAGCTTCGACGGCACCTTCCTCAAGGGGGGCCCGGATCTCGACTTCAAGAACCCCGACTGGCGGGACACGCCGAACGTCGACATCAAGACCAACGGCCCGACCCCCAACCCCAAGCCGGACCCCGACCTCGACCTGCCGAAGGACCGCCCCGACCCGAACCCGTACGGCAACGGCCCCGGCCCCACCCCCTCGCCCGGCCCGGTGCCTGTCACCTTCCGGGACGGCCCGCTCTCCTTCCGCAACAACCCCGAGCTGTGGCGCAACAGCCAGATCCTGCGCCTCAACCTCGACCGGCCGGGCGCGCTGGCCGGGCACTACGCCCTCAAGGGGACGGCGGACTTCATCGCAGCCGGAGCCGGCGAGGTGGTCGCCGAGATCCTGATCAAGGGGGCCTTCGAGGGGGACTGGTCCTCCAGCTGGACCACCTTCTTCGGTGCGGGCATCAGCAGCCTGGTCGAGTCCTCCCTCATGGGTGCCGCACTGAACAGCGGCGCCGAACTCCGCCACGCCATCGACAAGTTGCGCAACCAGCCGCCGCCGACCGTTTCCGGCGGCAACGGCAACGGCAACGGCAACGGCAACGGCTCGGAGACGGGCGGCTCCGACCGTGCCGAGGGCCCCTCCCGCACGGACAGCACCGGCGGCGACGGCCCAGGTCTTTCCTCACCGCCGCCGGTCGTCCAGCAGACCACTGGCCAGGGCGACTTCACCGGCGGCCAGTCGCCGCCGCCCTATGTGTCGCAGGACCCGCCGCCCTACTTCTCCGCCGACCCGCCCCCGTACACGCCGGGCCCGCTGCCGGTGACCGCGGCCGAGAACGCGCTGTGGCAGCAGGTCCACCAGGGCCCCGCCGAGGTACGGGAGCAGGCGCTGCGGGACCTGGCCGCTCTCCGGGGCTCCCAGCCGCCGGGCCCCGCCGAGATCGACGTACGCGACGGGGTGCACGACCGGCTCTCGCAGCTGCCCGAGGTGCGGGTGGTGCCCTCCGGCAACAGCCCGGCCGGCCAGGTCGACACCGACGAGGTGCGCCGGGCCCTGGAGGGCTTCGGCACGCCGGTGACGGTGGATACGCCGATCCTGGGGGAGAGGCCGGGGGCGTCGCCGGGGGCCGGTACGACCGGCGGGGCGGGCAACGTGAACTCGCCTGGTACGGACACACCGTCCAGCCCGGCGGAGCACACCGCCCCTCCCGAGGTGAACACCAGCGGTTCGTACGGCGATGCGCGCGCTCCCGGAGAGGCCGGCGGCAGCTCCGGGACGCGCGGAGTCGAGGGAGACGCCTCGACCACCGCCGACGGCCCCGGCACCGGTGCGTCCCCGCTGACCGTCGTCGTCTCCGAGGGGCCGCCGCCGCTCGCCGGATCGCCGGAGGCGGCCGAGCTGCTGGACGGCGCCGGGGTGGACCGGGCCGTGGTGCTCGGTCCGCCGACCGGCTCCGACGCGACGGGGCAGCCGGTGCGCGAGGCGGTCGAGCTGACCCGCGAAGGCCCCGGTGCGCCGGTGGAGGTCCGCCCGCTCACCGGCGGCCCCGGGTTCGCCGCGACGCCCGACAGCGGGGCGAACACGGCGTTCCCGGGCGCCAACGTGCTGCTGCCGCTCGCCGACGCCCTGGGCGTGCCGCCCGTCATGCCGGCCGCTCCACCGCCCGCCGCCTCGACCACCGCGTCGGCCAACCAGACCCCCGCGTCGGCGGCCTCGCCGCCGCGTTCCGTCTCCCAGGGCGGCCCGCCCGGCGACACCGGCGCGGCACAGCCTCCGCCGGGCGAGCAGGCGGCGGAGACACAGGAGACGCAGGACGCGTCCGCCGACATCGAGTCCGGTCCGGCCGACACCGAGACCGCACCCCGCCGCACCGAGTCCGAGCAGTACGACAGCGACCCGTCCTCCGTGAAGGTGGTTTCGGGCGAACCGGCTCCCGCCACCGGCGACCTGCCGGGTCCGGACCCCAAGCCGACGGCGATCACCACCACCGGCCCTGAGCCCGGCTCTGACGTCAAGCCGCCGCTCACCACCACGGGTCCCGAGGCCGCCCCGGACGTCAAGCCGCCGCCCACCACCACAGCCCCCGAGGCCGCGCCGGACATCAAGCCGGCGGCCATCCCGACATCCTCGGCCCCCTCGACCACCCCCACCGACGTGCCCGCCGCCTCCAAGCCGGCCGCGGACGCCCGGCCCTGGACCGAGACGGCCACCGACCTGCACCTGGAATCGGGCCGTGGCGACGGGAACACCACCGCCACACCTTCGGCCGCCCCGCCCCCGCACGGGCAGATCACCGTGCGGCCCGCGGACCCCGCACAGGACCAATCCCCGCAGACACTCCGGGACTACCTGCCGGAGGACCAGTGGTGGACCTTCTACATCGACCCCAAGAACCACCAGGCCGCGCTCGACGCCTTCCCGGACGACCCCGGCTCCTACTACGACCACGACCGCTCACCGGGGTTCCAGAAGGGCATGGTGTCGGCGTACACGCAGTTCCTCGGCGACCCCGGCACCGTCGCGACGCCCATGGACTCGACCTCGTACCGGACCATGCACGGGCTGGCCACCGGCCACCTCGGCCGGACGATCGGCTGGTCCGGCGGCGGCGCGACGCAGTTCCCGCTGCGCGGTGAGACTCTCGCCGACGACATCTTCGACGAGCGCATCGGCGATCACCTGCTGGTCTACGACACGACCAGCCGCGACTGGTCCAAGCCGCTGCCCAAGCCCCGGCCGGTCACCATCCTGACCCGGTTCCTGCACAACAACCCTTCGCTGGCGACCAATTACGGCAAGGACGCCGCGCCGGACCTCGTCGACACGCTCTTCCAGCAGCACTACGCCCGCGTCTCCGACCCCGACGCCGACGACGCGGCCAAGCTCGCCTCCATCGTCCGCACCATCCGCGCGCTGCACGTGGTCCACCCGTTCCAGGACGGCAACCTCCGCTCCAACGTGCAGATCCTGCTGCCGAAACTCCTGCTGGAGCAGGGCCTGCGCCCCGTCGTGCCCGACAACATGTACAGCCTGTTCCAGGGCGGCCACTCGGTACCGCAGATGGTCGAATCCCTGATCCGCAACGGTGCTCTGGACACCGGGGGACCGCGCCCGTCGCAAGGCGAGACCGCCGCCGACCCGCACCTGGAGTCGGGGCGGGACGGCGACATGGACACGAGCGACACCCCGGTCGCCCCGATCACCATGAGCACCACCGACGGCGACGGAACCACGCCGGCCCCCACGACCGGGCCGTCCGTCACCACGCTCGACCGGAAGACGGTGCCCTTCAGCGAGCTCCGGCGCTTCGTGCCGCAGACGGCGCTCACTCCGCAACCCGGCGTCGCCGTACGGACGGTGACCATCTCTCAGGGCCCGGCCGAGGACGGTACGGGGCAGAGCGCCGGCCGTGAGGCGCTGCTCGGCCAGGACACCTTCCGCGGGGTGCGCACCACCTCGGCCGGGCCCCCGCCCCCCGGGACCTCCGAAGCCCCGCCCGCTCCCCGTACGGTCTTCACCGGCCCGCCGACCGCGCTCCCGGGCTCGGGCACCGAGCGGGGCGCCGACTACTTCGTGGGCCACGGAACGCCCCGTACCGTCACCCTCGGGACGGACAACCCCGCGTACCCCACGGTCAAGGTCAGCGGTGTCCAGCTCGGCGAGGTGCTCAAGTCCTGGGCGCAGGACGGGGACCGGGACCGGCCGCTGGTGCTGTTCTCCTGCGAGACCGGGCAGCAGCCGAAGATCGCGGGACTGCCGGTCGCCCAGCACGTGGCGAACCGGACCGGGCGCCCGGTGTACGCGCCGACCACCGAGGCGGGCACCGCCAAGGACCGGGACGGCAACGTACGCGCGGTGCTCGGCGAAGGTCCGGACGGGCCGGGCCGGTGGCGGCTGTTCACCCCGGAGCCCGCCGGGACCGACCTGGACGACCTGGCCCGCGACGCCGGACTGCACACCGGCCCGGACCCGGCCGATGCCTTCGCCCGCGCCCGCGCCCTCCAGCAGCTCCGTACCCTGCGCGAGGTCCTCGGCCCGGACGCCGAACAGCAGTCGGGGAAAAGGGAGTTGCTGGCGGCGCTCGCCTACGTGGACGGTCTGCGCTGGCGCGAACCGGGCACCGCGGCCCGGTACGGCGACGGCCGGATGACCCCGGACCTGCTGGACCGGATGGTCACCGACTGGCACACCGCCACCAACGGCACGAACGTCGACCCGGCCACCGGCCCCACCCCGGGGCAGTACACCGCGTTCCTGGAAGCGGCCGCCGGACTGCGGTCCGGCGCGACCCCCACGACCACGCTCGACCGGCTGCTGCCGCCCCCGCCGCCCCAACCGGCACCGGACACCCTGGTCTCGCAGCCCGACGTGCTGGGCCTCTCCTATGCGCGGTCCGCGCAGATCGCCTGGTCGCTGTCGGACGCCCCGCTGCCGCTCTCCGAACTGGGCCTCGGCCCCGACGACACCGCCGAGCTGGCCCGCCGCCTGCACCGCCCGGAGCCCGCGGCCCCGGCCGCCCCGGCCGTCGACCCGGATGCGCCCGTGTCCGACGGAACGCCGCCTCCGGTGCCGCCCCCGGTGAACTCCCTCGTCGTCAACGCGTACACGGCCCGGCACACGTACGGCATTCCGGAGAAGAATTTCAACAAGTTCCGTGATGTGGCGCGGGACCGGAATGTGGTCGTGGATGTGCGGCCGACGAATCCGTCCGCGCCGAAGTGGCTGGATGCGGGGGCGATGCCGAAGCCGCAGGACATCAAGGCGAAGACGGTCTCCGAGGTCGATGTTCTGCTGGGCGCCGATGCGGGGAACGTCGGGCTGGTCGGTTACTTCAAGCCGGTGCTGCCGGATCAGGGTTCGGTTCCGGTGGATGCGTGGGACCGGGTGGTCTCCCGGTTCAACCAGCGGTCCACGGAGTTCCATGAGCTGGCCGGAAAGATGGCGCAGTACGAGGCCGATGGCCGCTTCGTCGTTCAGGACGGGGTGGTGTTCGGTCTCGACGACGATGGCGAACGGCGTCCGATCACGGGCGACCACGATCTGTTCGACATTTCCTCCCCGGACGGTTCGCGGGTTTCGCATCCGGAGCATGTCGCGCTGATCGAGGAGATGCGGGCCAAGGACATGGCCGTGGTGCACGGCGCGCACATGTTCTGGAATCCGCCGACGGCTTTCGACAAGTCGCTCTTCGACAAGATCGTCGGCTCCCATCAGGGCCCCTCCGGAGAACCGCTGCTCCGCTTCGGTCCCAACAGCGACCACGCCGTTCTCACCTGGGCGCAGAAGCTCAAGCCCGGACAGGTCGATTCCTATACCGCCCGGCACACGTACGGCATTCCGGAGAAGAATTTCAACAAGTTCCGTGATGTGGCGCGGGACCGGAATGTGGTCGTGGATGTGCGGCCGACGAATCCGTCCGCGCCGAAGTGGCTGGATGCGGGGGCGATGCCGAAGCCGCAGGACATCAAGGCGAAGACCGTCGACGAGGTCGATGCACTGCTGGGCGCCGATGCGGGGAACATCGGGCTGGTCGGTTACTTCAAGCCGGTGCTGCCGGATCAGGGTTCCGTTCCGGTGGATGCGTGGGACCGGGTGGTTTCGCGGTTCAACCAGCGGTCCACGGAGTTCCATGAGCTGGCCGGGAAGATGGCCCAGTACGAGGCCGACGGCAGGTTCACCGTTCACGAAGGAATCGTGTTCGGTTTCGATGGTGAGGGCGGTCGCCGGCCGATCACCGGAGACCATGACCTGTTCGATGTGTCGTCGCCGGACGGTTCCCGGGTTTCGCCTCCCGAACATGACGCGCTGATCGATGAGATGCGGGCCAAGGACATGGCCGTGGCGCACGGCGCGCACATGTTCTGGAATCCGCCGACGGCTTTCGACAAGTCGGTCTTCGACAAGATCGTCAGCTCCCACGAAGGCTCGTCCGGCGAACCGCTGCTCCGCTTCAGCCCCGGCAACGACCACGCCGTGCTCGTCCACCCCGGGCCCCGTCCGTCCTCCTCGGCCTCCCCGTCCGGCCGCCCGGAGAGCATCGCCGAGGACGTGGACCTGTTCAGCAAGGACACCGGGACGCCGGGCCTCGCGGACACCGTCCACGCGGACGGGCAGGCCCTCCGCAGGCTGCGCACCCGGGCCGACGGGGACTGCCTCTTCCGGTCGCTTCTCGACACCGCGCGCAGCCACGACGTTCCGCCCGCCTGGGCCGCGCGGAACGTCGCCGGCCTCCGTGGCCTGCTCCGCGACCGGCTCATCGGCTCCGAACTGCTGGCCCCGGACGTCGAGGCCACCCCGGACCCGGTGCTCGCCGTCGTCGACGACCTGCGGATGACCGCCCTGGCCGGGGTACGGAACCCGGAGGCGCGGGAGCGGATCGGGCAGCGCTGGGACCGGATCGAACAGGCGGTCGTCACCGACGGCGACGGACGCCGGTGGCGGCGCATCCTCCGGGACAGCGGCTACCCCCACCTCGCCGACGTGGCCCCCACCCCCGCCGACGCCCGGCGCCTCGGCACCGACGGGCTGATCGTCGCGGCGGCCGAGCTCCCGGCCCTGTGGTCCTCGCCGTTCGCCGACGCGCTCCCGCTCGCGCTGGCGCACACCCTCGACATCGAGCTGCGACTCGTCCGGCCCGACGCGTCGGCCCCGGCGGGCACCTCCGTCACCCCGCTCAACCCGGGCGGCCGGGGCGGCGCCCTGCACCTCGCCTACAACGGCTCCGACCACTACGACGCCCTGGTCCCGGCCGCAGCCGTGCCGGTTCCCACCCCCACCCCGGTCCCCACCCCCGCCCCGGCCACCCAGGACCCGGTCGGCACCGACGTCTTCGGGGAGTGGCTTCGGAGCATGGGCCAAGTCACCGACCTGGACGCTCCGGCCGAGGAGACCCCGGACCGGGGCGACCCCGTACCGCTGGAGACCCAGCTGGAGCGGCACCGCCCGGCACGGCTGCTGACCGGTGAGGACGCCCGGCCGCCGGGCCCCGCCCCGCGCACCGTCACCTTCGACGACGGCAGCCGGCTGCCCACCGTCCTGATCAGCCCGGACGCCGATCCGGACGACGGCCCCACCGGCCCGGGCGCCCGGACCGACGGAACCCCCGGGGCCGGGCTCCTCAACGGCCTGGGTGCTCTCACGCTGCGCTCGCCCGAGCAGGTGGCCAAGGAGGTCTTCGACCAGCTGCCCAAGAAGCTCCGGGCCCAGTTCGACGAGGCGGAGCTGCTGCGCCTTCTGAAGGACCAGCCGGGCGCGTTCACCGCCCCGCGCGGCGCCCGCTTCGTGGGCCGGGAGAAGTCCGGGGTCGGCCACGAGATGACCGTCGAGGCCGTCCCGTACCACCGCTGGGAGCGTTTCTCCGAGGTCGGCGGCGCCACCGTCCGGCTGGACACCATGAGGCGCGGCCAGGCGGGTACGGGCGGCGGGCGCAGCGTCGGTGTCGGCCGCCGGGTCGCCGCCGCGCTGGGCATGGGCCCGCCGCTCAACTGGATGCTGAAGATCGGCGTCTCGCTGGGCTGGACCCGCAGGACCGACTACACCCTGGGCACGCAGGCGTACCACCAGAGCGAGTACCGGGCCTGGGAGGGGTCCCACCTGCATCTGGACGACGTCCACTACCGGGTGCGCGTCGAGCGGGTCACGGAGGCCCCGAAGACCCCCGCGCCGACGACCCCCGGGCCTGGCACCCCGCCAGCCGCCACCCTCCGCTGGCAGCGCAGCGAGGTGCACTCCGCCGGGTTCGCCATGCGGGACGGGCTGAGCTGGCGGCTGCCGGACGACCTCACCGTGCCCTTCAAGGGGCCGAAGCGGGCGCCGGAGACGCTCACCTTCCCGGACGGGGCCGAACCCCGGATCACCGACACGACCGCTCTGCACCTGACGGACCCGCCGGAGGACGTGGCGCTCGCCATCTCCGGTGCCAAGCCCGGCAGTTCTGCCCACCGCACCCTGGTCTCCTACGTCCGGCCGGGACGGCTGCTCGGCCTCTTCGGGCGGTTCGCCGGACCCGTCAGCGGACCCGAGCTGACCCGGGGCAGCGGGCAGCACCCGCTGGGGCATCTGATCGTCGAGCGGTCGATCCCGCACCGGGCCACCCTGGTCACGGAGTCGGTCAAGGCGGAGGTCCGCGACCTCGCCCAGACCACGTACCAGAACCAGCGCGCCCACATCCGCGACACCCGCCTCGGGGTCCAGGTCACCGCCGGGCCGAACTACACCCTCATCGGCCCCGAGACCGACGTACGCCTCCAGGGCGGCCCCCTGGTCCGCACCGACCTCAGCACCGGCCGGGGCCACTACCTCGGCTCCGACGCCGCCCGCAAGGTGACCGGCCGCGTCCGCAACCACCCGATGGCGCTGTACCGGGTGGAGCGCACCCTGATGGTGCGCAAGGCCGGTCAGCCAGCCTCCGCCGCCCAGCCGGTCCGGGTGGTCAGCCTCGACTGGTACTCCACCCAGGACGCCCGCCGCCTCGCGGGCTGGGACAGCCGTACGCCCGGAGCGACCGGCCCGAACCCGGACGCCGAGCCGCCGGTGCCGTGGTACCTCACCCGTCAGGACCCGGTGCACCTGGGCGGTCAGGTCCGCGCCGAGGGCTTCGTGCCGGACCGGCGGCCCGCCGCCCAGCCCGCCCCGGCCACCACGACGACGGCCCCCGCGCCCGCCCCGGCCCCCGCCCCTCAGGACCCCCTGAAGGCCTTCACCGACACGGTCCTGGACACGCTCCACCGCGCGTACCCGTCGCTCTTCGTCCCGTCGTTGATGCTGCGCCACCCCCACCTCGCCAAGCTCTGGTACGGGGACGGGCGCATGCGGACCGCCCTGCACAACGAGCGCCAGGTGCGCGAGGCGCTGAACCGGCCGAGCCTCGCGCAGAGCCTGGACGACCTGACCACCACCGGAGTGCCCGTCACCCTCACCGAGGACGGCAAGGTCCGCCGGGGCCACCACACGCTCATCCTGCGTGCCCGCCTCACCGACCGGCAGTTCGAGACCACGCTGAGTGAACGCTCGCTGCGCAACGCCGTCATCGGCACCGAGGTCTCCGGCCAGGGGCAGCAGGAGTCCACCACCCTCTCCGCCGGTGTCGAACTCGGCATCTCGCCGCGCGACCACGACAAGGACCCCGGCGCCGGGGTGCCCCGTCAGGCGGGCAACGTCTCCCTGGGCGCCCGCTACGCGCAGACGCGGACGCGGGCCACCAAGAACACCGTCGCGGTCGCCCACGACCAGCTGACCTTCCAGAACGGCGCCGATCTCTACAGCTACCAGGTGGAGTTGGGCGCCACCTTCGAGGGGCACCGCCGCCCGCGCGGCTGGACCCGGCTGGTCTCGGTGGGGCTGCTCGGCGCGGGCGTCTTCGTCAGCAAGGTCGGGGAGCGTCCGCTGTTCGCCCGGGGGACCGAGACCATGGGCCGGGTGGAGCTGGCCGTCCCGGCGGCCCACGGCTCCGACCGCCACGCCCCCGCCGACCCTCCGGCCACCGGTCCCGCGCCGGCGCCCGCACCCACCCCCGTACCGCGTCCCCTCCCCTCCACCGAGGCGGACCAGCTCCTCGACGGAACACGGCCGTTGCCCCGGACCGCCGCATCCGACCGGCAGCTCGTGAACAAGCTGCTCAGCGCCCCGCACGTGGTCCTCAGCACCGAGGGAGGCGAGCAGCGCCAGCGACTCGTACAGGACACCGCCGACCGCGCCACCGGCTCCTCCTGGCACGTCAGCGCGCCCGGCACCCCGATCCGCACCGCCCTGCGCCGGGCCATGGCCAACCTCGGCGTCGCCGGGCAACTCGGCCAGTACCTGGGTCCGTTCGGCTCCCGCATCACCGGACTCACCGGCGCGGGCCCTTTCTCGACGCACTACCTCAAGGCGGCGGTCCGGGGCGAACTCGACAACGTACGCGTCAAGAGCGACCCGAAGCCGGGCAGCCTCGAAGCGACGATCGGCAACGAGCACCGCGTCGCCGGCACCTCCGGCACCGGGACCCGGACCACCCTCGGGCTCCAGGGCGGCGTGACGCCGTTGCAGCAGGCTCCCGGCCAACAGGCCTTGGTGGGTGCGTACTCGACCGCCCTCCAGTACGCCTGGGGCAAGGGCCGCAGTGTCTCCCAGACCCTCACCCGGGGCCGCAACACCACCCTCAGCTACGCCGGGCGGATGTACCTGGTGGTCGCCGACGCCACCGAGACCGTGGCCGTACGGGACCGCTGGACGGCCGCGATGGGGGCGGTCGGCACCCGTGCCGGGGGCGGGATCAGCTCCGCCGCCGGGCGGATCTCCGAGCGGCTCGGGCGCGGCCTCGCCCCGCGCCGGGGAGCCGCCGCGCTCCAGCGCATCCGCGACGCGGTGATGTTCCACCTGCCGATGCAGGACGCGATCGAGGCCGGGCTCGCCCCCGACGGCCTCGGCACCCGCACACCGGACAACCTCGGCGGCGGCTACCGGCTTCCTCCCTTCCTCCGCCGCCGCCACTTCCCCTCCCACCCCAGCGGCCGGCTCGACGCGAGCCGGGCGGCGCAGCAGCTGATGGGGCAGCTGGAGAGGATGGGCGTGCCCTCGCACGACCGGGAACAGGTGCTCCAGCGCCTCTCCCCGGACTTCCTCCGCTCCCATGTGCACGAGCTGACCACCGACGGGATGGCCCTGCCGGTCCGCTACCGCACCTGGACGAGCCCGCACCACCTGCCGGTCGGCGGCAGCCCCGGCCAGCTGAAGCTGACCCTGACGCCGGTCACCACCACCGTCGAGCGGCTGCGTACCGGCTACGAGCTGGAGGACTACCGCACCACGGCCCGCGACGACGTCGAGGGCCGGTCCCAGGACCGCGGCGCGGATGTGACGCTCAGTGCGAGCGAACGCGCGGCCGGCAGCGGGGTGCTGGTCGCCAACCCGGCGCTCCAGGGCACCGCGGCCAAGCAGCGGTCGAGCAATGTGACCGAGGCGGTCGGCAGCACCACGATGCCCAACATCGCCACCACCCAGGCGCACGCCGAGATCGTGACCACGTACACCCTGACGGCCACCCTGGTGGACGCTTCCGGGAAGCCCCTCGGCCCCACCGCCACCGCCCCCGTCGGCTCCCTCAACGAGATCCTCCCGGCGAGCCTGCTCACCCCGGACGGCGACGGCACCGACGGGGCGCTCACCGAACAGGACATCCCCGAACCCGACCGCGCGGTAAAGGTGCTGACGGCTGATCAGGCCCGAGCGGAAGGTATCGCCCGGTGGCGGACCACGGACGGGGAGACCGGCGAGGCCGACCCGGACATCCTGCCCTTCGACGATGTGATCGGCTCGGGCATCCTCGCCGTCGACATCCTCGGCTCGGCCAACGTGCAGGACGCCCTCACCCTCGCCACCGCCCGCGCCGACGGCTTCCCCGGTGACACGGACCTCGGAAAGCGGCACACGGGCACCACGCTCACCGAACGCGTACGGATGGCCCGCCACACCCCGCTCACCGCCCTCGGCACCGCCCCCGCCCAGGCCCAGCAGGAGGCCACCTCCCAGGTCGGTCTGACCGCGGGCTTCCGCGAGGCACTCGGCCCCGACGGCTCGCCGCTGCCCACTCAGTCCTCCGCCCGCCTCCTCGGCCAGTCCCACACCGCCGACTCCCGCCTCTACGCCAAGATGCACCGCACCGGCGCCCGGCTGCTGGCCGTGGAGAACAAGCCGCGTATGGAGGCCATGCAGCGGCGCAAGACCGGCGACGCGCTGGAAGCAGGCATCACCGACAACGTCGAGGGCGCGGTCAGCACGTCGCCGCTGGCGGGCAACAGCAACGCGGGCGTGACCAACCCCGGCGCCACGGTCCCGATCGGCGGCGCCAACGACTCCACCGCGCTCAGGAGCGCCACCGACACCACCCTCGGCACGCACGTCAAGGTGCTGACCGACCGCAGCATGCTCTTCGCGGTGCCCGTCAGCTGGCTCTCGGTGGCCGAGGTGGATCACCGGGTCACCGACAGCCGCCCGATGCAGGCCCTCGGCAAGCCCAGGCGAGGCCCGCGCGCCGTCGAGGCCGAGACCACCGCCCTGGTCTGGCTCCGCGAGGACATCGCCCGCGACTACGGCCTCCTGGACGACACCACCTTCCCCGACGAGGCCCGCACGGCCTGGGACGACCAGGCCAAGGCGGCGGCCGACCTCGCCACCGCCGAGAAGAACTACTACGACGCCCGCGCGAAGACCCGGGAGACCTGGCTCGACCTGAGCGCCGAGGAACAGACCGCGCTCGGGGACGACGACCGGTCCACGGTCCTGCCCCGGGCCGTCGCCCACTCCCCGGCCGTCACCGCCTGGCAGACGGCCCGCGAAGAGGTACGCCGTTGGCAGCAGCGCCTGGACGCCGCCGCGAAGGACCACCACCGCCTCCACCTGGCCGCCGCCCGCCTCACCGCCCACCACCAGGGTTCGGGCTCCGTGCCGGTGAAGGACGTGCCGCAGGAGTACACCGCGCCCGACTGGCGCTCCGAGGCGCCGGAGCCGTACAAGGTCACCGGCGCCACCGGCGCCGCCCCGCGCACTCTCACCTCGCCGGACGGGCGCACGGTGCACGAGGTCCACGAAGTACCGCACGACGGGGCCTCGTTCTTCCACGCGCTGCTCGCGACGGCCCAGGACCGGGACCGGCTGTCCTTCCTGCTCGACGGGGACCTCGCCGACCGGTTCACGGCCGCCCCCGGTGACCCGGCGGTCACCGCCGAGGCCGTCGACGCCGCGCGCGACCGGCTCACCTGGGCGCTGGCCGACAACGGCAACGAGGATCTGCTCGACGGCCTGGCCCTGGATGTGGCGGACACCTTCACCCAGGCCGAACTGGACGCCGCAGGGGTGGTGCTGACGGCTGCTCAGCAGGCCGAGTTCGACGCGTTCGGCCGGCTCCCGCAGACCTTCTGGCCGAGCCCGGAGCAACGGGTGGCGCTGGCCACGGCGGCCCTGTACCGCCCGTTCACGGCCGAGCCCGCGGCGGACCCGGATGCCGGGGCCCCGGCCCCGCCGGAGCGCCGGGCGGGCGACCACGGCGGCGCCGATGTGCTGCCCGCACTCGCGGCCCGGATCCTGGGCACCCCGGTGACGGTGGTGACGGGGGAGGGGCGGCAGCAGATGTTCCTCCCGCACGGCGCCGATCCGGCGACGGCCGACCCGGCCTCGGGCCCGGTGCTCTTCGCCGCGGACGGCTTCTTCTCCGCCGCGCTGGCGCCCGGCACGGTGCCGCCTCCCACCACCCCGCTGCCGGCCCCGCCGACCACCGGCACGGATACGAGCACGATGACGGCCCCCGGCACCAGTGGCACCGGCACGGAGACCACCCCCAAGCCGCCCGTCCACCGCAGCCACCCCGCCCCGCCCTGGCTGCCGCCCGCCGACACCGGTGGCCCGCGCTACCGCCTGGACCGCGACGGCCTCCTCACCGCACCCGACGGCGCCACCTACACCCAGGGCACTCCGGCCGGCCGGGGCAACGGCTTCTTCGCCGCGCTCTCCACGGCCCTGCGCCAGGCCGCCGAGCAGCCCGGCCGCGACCCGCAGGCGGCGGCCCGGCTCCGCATCCGCGCGGGTGCGTCGCCCGCCCAGCTGATGCGCCTGAACGGGCTTCCCGGCGACCGGGCGGAACGCGACACACTGTTCTCGCCCCCGCCGCTCCGGGCCAGGCCGGGCGCGCCCGCGCCGAGCCGGGATGCCCGTGACGGCCACCTGCGCCGCCACCTCGCCAATGCTCCGTGGGGCCGGGACGCCGATCGTGCGGTGGCCGAGTGGGCCGCCAGGGCGACCGGCGCCACCATCACCCTGATCGAGGAGAACGGCACCGCCCACACCTACGCCGGTCCCTCCGCCGACGCGCCCGTCCTCCGGCTCCGCCGCCGTGGTGGGGACTTCCTACCGCTGCTCCTCCGGACACCGGCCCCGGCGCCGAAGGCCCCGACCCCGGAGCCGAAGCCGAAGACGCCGGAGACGTCCCTCACCGGCGAGGGTCCCGGGCTGCCGGGAGAGGAAGAGGCGTACGAACTGAGCACGCTGTCCGGTGCGGAGCCCCAGCCGCAGCCCCACGACAACACCGGCACCGACCCCGACCCCGACAGTGACGGGGACTCCGACTCCGAGGGGGAGGAGGACACCCCGATCTGGGCCGACCCCGAGTGGCTGACGGCGGTGTTCGGCCCGCAGTGGAGCAGGGCTCCCCGCGCCCGGCTCCAGGAGACCTCCGAAGCCCTCTACGAGTTGGTCGAGGAGGCGGCGGGCGGCCGTACGACCCGCGCCGGGCTGGCCGACCTCGTCCGGCACGTCCTGCACCTGCCGCTCCGGGCCCGGGTGAGCAACCAGGACGTCCTGGACCTGGGAGCGCTGGCGCTGGAGGCGTCATCGGACGACCTGGCGAGCGCCGATGACCTCGCCGTGTACTTCGTCGACCGGCAGATCGAGACCCGGCGGGACGCCCTCGCCGAGGAGACCCTGCTGCGCACGGCGGACCGGACCCCGGCAGGACGGAACTTCACGGAGAAGGGCCCGGGCCTTCCGGCTCCGGACTCCTACCTCGCCGAGCGCTCGGGCCGCACGGCCGGGCAGAGCGCGCCGTGGCGGAACCCGTACCTGTTCGTGGCCGGGGCGGCTGAGGGCGGCGGCGTCGAGATCGTCACGCCGTGGCGCACCTTCGTGGTCCGCGACGCCGTGGAGATGGCCCGGATCATCTCGTACGACTCCCGGCGGCCGGGCGGCGCGGACATCGTCCTCGCCCTGCCCCCTGCGTTCGCCGCACAGGTCGCCGACCTGGTCGCCGGCACGACGGCCCGCCCGGTCTGGTACCCGCTGGGACCGGCCGAGGTCGCCACCCACCCCACCACCGGAGCCGCCCACCTCGTGGTGCACCGGGGGGCCGGGCAGACCGGGCCGGACTGGACCACGCCCCCACCACCGCAGGAGCCCGGCCTGCCCGGCGCCCGCGACCACAGCGGCGACACCGACAGCGACGACGGCCGCGGCAGCGACGCCGGGAGCGACAGCGGCTCCACCAGCGACGGCGACGCGGAGTTCGACCGGCTGGCCGATCAACTGCAGTGGGAACACCGTGTCGACGCCTTGCGTCCCCGCCCCCTGGTCACCCGCGACTACCAGGTCATCGACGACAGCGGCACCGGAGTGCTGTTCACCGAGGCCGGGTCCCGGACGGTCGGCGAAGTCCGTACGGGGGAGGGGGCCGAGGGACCCGCGCTGGTCCTGCCCCAGCAGACTCCGGGGACCGTCCCCGCCGCCGACCGGCCGCCGCTGCACATCTCCGCGGACCGGACGGTCGCGCTGCGCTCGGCCGGGGACGACACCACCGGCCGGGGCCGGCAGGTGTACGCCACCCGGGCGGCGATCGAGCGCTCCTCGGCCCGACTGGCCGCCGCCGGAGCCGGGGTACGGCTGGAGGCCGACCCTTCGGTACGTGTGGTGCTCGACCAGGAGGACGGCACGCCCGGCGAACCGCTGTTCCGGGTCGAGCCCCGGTTCCTCACCGCCTCCGGTGCCTCCGAGCACGCCTTCACCCGCGACTTCGCCCGGATGGTCGCCGGAACGGATGCCGCGCCGCTCTCCCATCTCGCCTTCCGCGGTCCCGACGGCACGGTGGCCACGGCCCCGGTCAACGGACTGCACGGCCGGGAGGTCACGGGTACCCACCACCTGGCCCAGGCGCTGACGGAGGTCGCCCGCGGCACCCGCCCCGCCATCGCGGTCACCCCCGACTGGGCCGTCCGGCAGGCGGGCCGGGACCCGCGCTTCACCGGCGGAGTCGTCGGCGCGCCCACCCCGGGCGAGGCGTACGGCCAGGCCCTCAGTCACACCCAGGACAACGCGCTGCGTGGGCCGCTGACCCAGGCCGCCGCCCGTGCCGGGGTCAACGAGTACGCCTGGGCGGAGGTCGGTGAGGGCTATCTGATCCAGTCGGTCAGCACGACCAACGACGGCGGCGCCCAGCTCTTCACCCACAACCACGCCAGGCCCGGCGACCCGGTCGGTCCGCACGCCCCGTACCACTTCGCGCAGGTGGTGCTGGCCAGTGAGGACGGCACCCACCAGATCACCCTGGAGAACGAGACCCACTCCCGCACACAGATCCCGGCGGACCAGCTCGACGCCGTCGTCGACGACAATCTCGACCGCTACGACGAGGACCAACTCACCCTCCTGGCACAGGAGACGGACCAGCGGGCCGAGACGGCCCGGCGCGGTGGCGCCGACCCGGCGGAGACCGCCCGGCTGGAAGGGTTCGCGCGCGCGGCCCGGGCCCTGGCCGCCGTCCACGAGGCCGAGCACGTCCGGTGGTACTTCACCGAGGACCGCCCCGAACACGCCCTGGCCCAGCGAGAGGTGGACCAGACCCGTGCCCGCGCCCGGGACGCCGTACGGTCCGCCGCGCCGGTCCCGCACGACAAGGACCAGTGGTACTTCCGCGCCTACAGCAAGCGCCCCGGGGAGTCGGCTCACGCCGTCAACTCGGCGCTGCTGTCGGACCGTTCACCCGCCGTGTCCAATCCGCTCACCACGGTCGCCCTGCACGGCCACGCCCTCCGCCCGGACCGGCGGACCGTACGCTTCGCCGAGCAGCAGCACACCCTGTCGCCCGACGCGGACGAGAACCTGGACGCCCTGGCCCTGTACCTCGCCCGCACCGGCCTGTGGAACAGCACCAACGGCCTGCCCCTGCCCACGGTCACCGTCACCGGACACGGCAACCGCTCCCGGGCCAGCGGCCAGAAGCGGGCCGATACGGTCGGCAGGGCGCTCGGGGACCGGCTGGCCCGGCTGCTGAGGACGTTCCAGGAGGGCGCCCCCGGCCCGCACGTCCGGCTCTCCGACTTCACGCTCACCCTGGACGCCCAGCGGGTCCGCCGCGCCACCGACCCGGACCGGGGGCGGGTGGTGACCGTCGACATCGACGACCACCGGCACACGTCCCCTCCGGAGTCCGGCCGCCCCGCGCCCGCGGGGGAGCCGCTCCGCACCGAGCCGCCCGCCCTGCTCCGTCCGACCGACGGGCCCGCCCCGGAGGGGTCGCCGCCCGTCGGTACGGACCCGGCCACCGGCACCACCGGCACCACCGGGTCCACGACCACCTCCGTCCGGGACCCGTCCCGTCCGGGCCGCCGGTCCGCGACGCCCAGCCCCGACCGTGGCGTACCGGTGCCCGCGTGGGTCCGGGCACGCATCCGGTACGCCGAGGAGTCCGTCCTCTTCGAGCGCCGCTTGGCCGAACACCTGGCCGAGAACGAGGCGGTGACCGAGGAGTTCCGGAAGATGGCGCGCGCCGCGTGGGAGCGGGCGCGGCAGCAGTACCCGCGCGCCCTCGCCACGTTCGGCAGCGAGAACCCGAGCATGCCCGGGTCCGTCGGCACTCACCGGCCCGTCCTCCAGCAGGTGCTGCGGACCGGCAACCTGAGGGAGCTGGTGACCTTCCTGTTCCAGGGCATCTCCAGCGACCTGGTGCCGGAGATGCTGGGTGGCCGGGAGGACCCGAACCCGGAGATCGAGGGGGAGCGGCCCAGCCGCCGCCAGGCGGAAGGCCGCACCCAACTGGAGCGGCTGGCAGCACAGTTGAATCTGGACGACACCCTCTCCGTACCGGAGAAGCAGGCGGCGCTCGCCCGTGCCACCCGGGAGCACACGGTCCGGACCGACCCCGACGACGTACGCCCGCCGCTGAGCCGGGCCGAGCGCCCCTTCGCGGTGAACGAGCTCGGGCTCACCTGGATGCCCGCGTCCTCCGTGTACGACCTCGCGATGAGCTCCGGCCTCCAGGGGACGTCCGAGGACTCGGGTGGCCTGGTCCTGACCGGCACCGCGGGTTCGACCTACCGCTTCCTGGTGCACGCCGCCCGCATGCGGGACCAGTGGGGCCTCGACCTCGACCTCGGGCTGATCCGGGCCGGGATGATCGCCATGTCGCTGTCGGCGGGCCACCACTCGTTCCACGAGGTGATGCGCGGCGCCCAGTTGGCGCTGGACTCCCTCCTCGGCCACGATCCGGCACTGGACTACCAGGACAACTGGGGCCGTTACTGGAACGTCCACCCGCTCACCGAGCAGGAGCTGCGCGAGCACGTCGCCCGCGACGGCCGCTTCCCCGACGAGCACGCCCAGGAGGTGCTGGACGCCGGCACCCCGCCCTCCGTTCCGGCTCCGGCGCTCAACTCCGCCCCGTCCGGGGGCCGGGCGGCGGCGCCGAACGGGCCCGACGCGGATCTCGACGCGGCCTGGGAGGCGCACAGTCGGGCGCGGAGCGCGTTCGGCGCGGCAGCGGTCGGTGCTGCCCCCGAGGCCCTCGCTGAAGTCGACCGCGCGCGAAGGCTGCTGGAGCGGGCGGAGCATCGGCTGTGGGCCCTGGGGGTCGCACCGGACGCGCTGGGCGCCGCCCGGACCGCCGCCGATGACGACACGGGCGACGCCACCGGACCTCTCACGCCGGCCCCGGCCGTGTCCCGGGACACCGAACAGCGGCGGTACATCGCGGAACAGCTCACCGCCGACGACCTGCCTCCTGCCCCCGCACCCCCTGGCGCGGAGGAGACCGTCGGATCGGACGAGCTGCGCGAGGCGGGCGTCACGCTCTCCCCGGGCCTGCGCGCCGAGATGATGCTGCGCGGTGACGGCCGGCTGCCCGCCGGCGGACTCTCCCCGCTGGACCTGGCCCGGGTACGCCTGGTCCGGGCCGACGACGGAACGCAGGTCCTCGACGCGGTGGCGGCGAGCGTGGCGCGGCGGCTGTGGGCCGGGACGTACGCCGACCTCCGGGACGCAGCCCCGGAGGGCCGGGGCGACAAGGAGACCGCCCGCGCCTGGTCGGCCGCCGTCGCCCTGGTGCTGCCGCCCGAACCGCACCCGGTACTCGCCGATTCCCGGTACGCCGGTGAGGCCTTCCGCGACGCGGTGCGCCGGGTCGCCGGCCAGCTGCTGGCGGCGCAGGCCGGTGCCGAGGGCGTACGGGCGTCCGCCGCGGAGCTGGCCGACACCCTGCGTACCGGACTCGGCCTGGCACCGCGCTGGACGGTGCCCGCGACCGGGCCCACGGCCGGGGAGGCCGCGCCGGGACGGCCCGCGCTCCAGTCCCGGCCGGGTGGCGAAATGCCGGATCTGGACATGCCCGACCTGGACCTCGGCATGGACCCCGGCCAGGACCTCGGCATGGACCCAGGCCAAGGCCAGTTCCCGGACATGGACATGGACGTGGACATGGATGTGGACCTGGGCGATCTCGATCTGCCCGGCGTCTTCCCCCTCCGCCCTGGACAGCCTCGACCTGGATGCTTCGGACGCACTGGGAGGCATGGACGCCCTCGGTGACCTCGGTGACCTCGGTGACCTCGGTGACCTGGGGGACCTCCCCGACTTCGACTTCACCTTCGGCCTGCCCGTACCCGTACCCGTCGGCCCAGGCGCGGGCGGTGGGCAGCCGGTGTACGCCGTGCCCGCCGCCCCGCCCGCCCGGCCGCTCACCACGCTGCCCGCGCTGACCCTCGTACCGTTCGCGCCGCAGGCCACCGGAACCGCCGACAGCGCCGAGCGCGGGGTGGAGCGGCTGGCCCACCAGGTCGCCCGGACCGCGCTGCGCAACCGGCGTAACCGGGTACCGCTGCCCAGGATCGACATCGCCGGATACGGCGCGGACGCGCGCGGTGCCGGGACCGCGCGCGACCGGGACCAGGCAGCCCAGGCACAGGGCGACCTGCGGGCGAGGGCGGCCCAGGACCTGTTCGTACGCAAGCTCGACCACGCCCTGCGCACCCTCCAGGCGAACCTGCCCGCCGGGGTCACACCCCTGCGGCCGCAGGACTTCACGATCACCGCGCGGGGCCGGAGCCGGGTGCCCGGCCAGGGTGTCACCGTGGCCCTGGCCGGGCAGATCGGCCGGGAGGAGCTGGGCCGCCAGGCCACCATCGGCGTCACCTCACCGCGTCACGCCGCCGCCCTGGACGCCCTGGACGCGCTGCGCCGCACCGACCCGGCCTTGCGCTCCGGGCCCCTGGACGTGGACGCCGTCGCCCGCCGGATCCGGCACCTGGCCCCTTCCGTGCTCGTCGATCCGGAGATGCGGCGCGACCTGTACACGCTGACCGGCCGGGCCCTCGCCGCCGGTCGGGCCACCAGTGTGGCCGCGCTCACCGCCTTCCACCTGGAGGAGCAGGGCCTGCTCGCGGACGACCGCGCCCGGCACGTCTCGGCCGGCGGCAACCGGGTGCCGGGCCTGAACTGGACCGGCACCGGGACCGCCGAGCTCGACACCCTCTTCGTGGACCGGCTCACCACCGGCCCCACGGGCGCACCCGCCCCCACCGGGAACGCGGACGTCGCGCCGTGGCCGTGGGACCCGACCCCGTATCCGGTGCTGGCGGACGGCAGCCACGACCGGGTCACGGCGCAACTGCCGGACGGCACCACCTGGGAGCTGGACGCCGACGAGTTCGCCGAGCTGGTCGCCGCCGACCTGACCCGCCACCCGCTGCCCGAGCACGCCCCGATCGTGCTGGCCGTGCCGTCGGCGGGCGACCGCTACCTGGAACTGCCCCGCAAGCTCGCCGAGCGCACCGGCCGCACCGTCTGGGTCCACAGCGGCCTGGCGCAGCGCAACCCCGACCCGACCGCGACGAACACCATCGCCGTGCTCCACCGGGACGGCCTGCCGGACGGCACCTGGCTCCCGGTCCGCCCCGGCCTGGCGCCGGACCCCGACGACGACGCCCCGGCCTGGCACCGCGAGGTGCTGACCCAGCCCATCGTCAGCTCCCGGACCGGCGAGCAGACCGGGCGCAGCTTCCATCAGCCCGCCGAGCTCGTCGGGGAGCGCGAGAGCTACCGCGACCTCGACCACATGTCCTTCTACGTCCACTGGGACGCCGCGACCAACATGTACTCCGGCAAGCTGCCGATGCGGGACCCCGGCCCGGCGGACAAGGCGTACCGGCTGGCGGGCCACGGGCTCCCGGGCGGGCTGTCCCTGCCGTTGGCCGACGGCGGCAGCCGGACCGTGGACCGGGACGAGGCGACCGGGTGGCTGCGGCGGCGCAAGAGCCTGGCGAGCCTGCCGCAGGACCACTGGGTCGACCTGGTGATCTGCCACTCCGGGGCCCCGGAGCAGGGCTCCGCGCAGGACGTCTCCCAGCTCGACGGCGTCCTGCCCGCGCCGTTCACCGCCGATCCGCTCGGCGACGACGCCCTCTCCCTCGGCCAGCACCTGGCCAACCGGCTCCGGCGCACGACCCGGCTGTCGTACTCCTCCCAGGGCGTGGTCAGGTTCGGCGACGGCCCGGTGCGGGTACTGGCCACCGACGCCCAGGGCCGCCCCTGGTGGTGGGAGACCAGCCATCCGGAACCGGACGACGCGGAACTCGACCGGCTGGCGGAGCAGGCCGGGTTCCAGGGTGGGCCGTCCCCGCGCCTCCGCTCCGAACTGCTGCGTGTGGTGCGGGCGTTGAAGCTGGTCGTTGGACCGGACGTACAGGTGGCCGACGACTTCCCGGCACTGGTCACGGGGGCCGCCGCGATCGTCAACATGTGGTTCACCGACCCGGACCTCCAGCCCACCGGCCCGTTCTGGCCGCAGCTGCTCAGCCAGGTGATCGCGGCGCACCCCCTCGCGGTGGGCGGCGTGGACGGGGACGTCACCCGCCAGGTGCTGGCCGAGGCGGCGAAGGAGTGGCGGAACTCGGGCGGCACGCTGCCGGTGAGCAGCTTCGTCCCCCTCCCGCAGCTGCGTACGGCGGCGGCCTGGCTCTCCGACCCGGCGGCGGTGGACCGGGCGGCCGTCGACGCGCTGCGGCTCGCCGACCCCGCCGACGCCCCCGCGCACCGGACCCGGATGTTCTGGGCGAGGGTCCGCGCCGAGGAGACGCTGCCCGGCCCCGGACCGGCCGCCGATCTGCTGGCCGTACGTGCCCTCCGCCTCGACCCGGACGCCCAGGTGGACGACGCCCTGCGCGACCGGGCCCGCGCGCTGCTCACCCGGGGCTTCGCGGCGGGCCGGAACATGGCCGACCCGGACGTGGCGGGCGCGTACGCGGTCGAGGCGGCCGGTGCCCTCGCGGCGCCCGCGCTGCTCACCACCGTGGGTGCGGCGTTCGGCTCCGGCCGGGACTGGCGCGGCCTCGCGACCCTGCTGCCCCGGCTGGACAGCTTCCGGGTCGCGGACGCGACGGTGGACGCGCCGTGGGCCGGACAGGACGCGGACGGCAAGGACCGGCCGGTGCCCTACGCCGTACGGGCCTCGGTGGACCTGGAGGACAGCAGCCACGTCCAGGTGACTGTGGGCGCGGCCACCCACCGGCTGTCGGCCGCCGAGTTCGCCGAACTTCTGGCATCCGACACAGGCTTGCGGGGGATCCAGTCCTCCACGCCGGTCCTGCTGCTGCTCGACGGGCTCAGCGGTCCCACCCCGGAGGTCGCCGGGACCGTCTCCCGCAGGCTGGGCCGGCCCGTGTGGTGGAGCACCTCCCCGGTCGAACTGTCAGCCCCGGACGCCGCCGAGGGCGAACTCCCCGTGCTGGCCCCCGATCTCTTCTCTGCGGCCCAACCCAGCTCCACGGACTGGCGGTTCACCGCCCCGTCCGTCCCCGACCTGGGTGCGCAGACGGTGCCTGCCACACCGGCGCCGGGCCCCCGTGCGCCGACACCGGCCACCAACAGCGACCCGGCCGCCGGGACCCGTACCCCGCAGGGCACCGCCCCGGCGGAACCGGAGCCCATCGGGCAGGGCGCCGAGCAGGGCATCACACCGACTCCGATCACACCGACTCCGATCACACCGACTCCGATCACATCGGCTCCGATCACATCGGCTCCGACCGCACCGGCTCCGATCACCACAGTCCCCGCCGACAACGCCCCGAACTCCGCCCGAAACCAGCGCAGTTCCATTGGCGACCCGATGGAGGGCGTCGAGTCCACCTCCGTACCGGCAGCCCCCGCGCTTCCCGCAGTCCCCGTCGCCCCCGCCTCGGCGAGGGCACTGCAACCGCTGCCGCCCCGGACCCTCGTGGCGTTCGGGCGGGACGAGACGAGCCCCTCCGCGCAGGGGGACCGGACCCTGGAGCTGCTCGCCGCCCAGGTGGCGGCCACCGGTCTGCGCAACCGGCGGGCGGGCGCGTCCCTGCCCCGTGTGGAGGTCACCGGCTACGGCGCCGACATCCGCCCCGACCGTGCGCCGACCGGTTCGCCCGCGAGGCGGCGGGCCACCACCGCGCGCCATCGCTTCACCCGGCTGCTGGCGAGCGAACTGGAACGCCTGCAGCGTGATCTGCCGACCGGCGAACCGCGCCTGACCGCGCAGGACTTCGCCATCGTCGTCAAGGCCATGGCGCGCGTGCCCGCCGACTGGGTGGGCACCGGCGCCCTCGCCCAGGTGACCCGCGCCGAGCTGGGCCGCCAGGCGACCCTCGTCCTCCACCAGCCGCCCGACGCGGTGGCGGTGCAGAAGCTCGACTCCCTGCGCCGTCGCGAGCGTGCGCTGCGGGACCGGCCGCTCGACGTGGACGCCATCGCCCGCCGCGTCCTGCACCTGGACCCCGGGGCCACGGTCCCGCAGGAGACCCGGCAGGAGCTGTTCGGCCTGGTGGGCCGGGCGACGGCGGCCGGCCGGGCGACGGGCTTCCCGGCGCTGGCCGCGTACCACCTGTCCGAGCTGGGGGTGACCGCGCCGGGCCGCGCCCAGCACTTCACCGTGGGCGGCAGCCGGGTGCCGGGCCTCAACTGGGGCACGAGTGACGTCATCGGACTCGACACCACGCAGAGCGACCTGCTGGAGGCGGACCCCGCAGGCGGCTACGACGTCCTCACCACCTCACCGGCCCCCTGGCCGAGCGGCACGACGCCCTACGTGGTGGCTGCGGAAGGCGGGCCCGACCGGGTGGAGGCGCGGCTGCCGGACGGCACGGTCCGGGAGCTGGGCATCGAGGAGTTCGTGGAGCTGGTAGCGGCGGACCTGGCCCGCGAGGCGCTGCCGCCGGACACACCTGTGGTGCTCGCCGTACCGTTCGCCGCCGACGGCTATCTCGACCTGCCCCGCAGGCTCGCCGACCGTACGGGCCGGACGGTGTGGGCGCACAGCGGCCGGGTCACCGTCGAGTCCGCCCCCGGGGAGGCGAGCACCATCGATGTCGTCCGTGCCCCGAAGGCCCCCCGGGGCGACTGGATCGCGAGCGATCCGGGGCTCGGGCCGGACACCGACGACGACACTCCCGGCTGGCACCACGACGTGGTGAGCCGGGCCCTCGTCAGCGCGCTCAGCGGCCGGCAGATCGGCCGGGCCTCCCACCATCCCGCCGAGTTCGCCCGGGACTTCGAGGACGACGACCGCCACCTGGACCGGATGGCGACCTTCGTCCACGACCACCCGGCCACCGGCCGCACCTCCGGTGAGTTCGACCTGCCCCGGCCGGGCCCCGAGGACCGGGCGTACCGGCTGGACCTGCACGGCTCTCCCGGCAGCCTGACGCTGGCCCTGCGCGACGGCACCACCCGCGACATCGGTGAGCGGGAGGCCGGACCGTGGCTGCGCCGCCGCAAGAGCCTGACGACCCTGCCCGAGGACCACTGGGTCGACCTCGTCGTCTGCTGGAGCGGGGCGCCCGGCGACAGCGCCGTACCCGCTCCGAGCGCCGCCTCCGACGCGTACGGCGGCCCCTTCGTGGCCGATCCGCTGGCCACCGTCTCGATGGGCCAGCACGTGGCCAACGCCACCGGGCGGGCGGTACGCCTCGCCTACGGTCCCCAGGGCACCCGGCGGAGCAACGGCCGCTACCAGCGGACCCTGTTCGCCGACGCCCAGGGGCGCCGCCGGGCCTGGGCCCTGGCCCGGCCCGAACCGGACGAGGACGAGCTGGACCGGCTGGCGGAGGTGGCCGGGGTGAGCCCCGGCGACGGCGAGGTGTCGGACGAGATGCGTACGGCGACGCTGCGCCTGGTGCGGGCGCTGCGCATCACCTTCGGCCACGACATCGACGACGACCCCGGCTTCGGCGACCTGCTGCGGGGCGCGGCGGCGGTGGACCAGATGTGGCGCAGCGACTCCGACTTCGAGGAGGCCGGCCCGTTCACGCTGGACCTGCTCCACCGGGTCGTCGCCGTGCACCCGGAGGCCGCCGCCGGGGTGGACCGGCAGACCACCCGCCGGGTGCTGGCCGCCGCCGCGGAGCACTGGGCCCGGTACCCCGGCGACGGGCTCGTCAGCTTCGTGGACCTGCCCGCGGTGGAGGCCGCCGCCCAGTGGCTGGCGGAGGGGGACGTGGAGGACGAGGCCGCCGCCGTCCTGCGCATCCGCACCGACGAGGTGGGCGAGGCGGCGATGTCCCGGATGTTCTGGGCGCGGGTCAAGGCCGAGGAAACGCTGCCGGGGACCGGCCCGGACGCGCAGGAGTTCGCCGCCCGGGTCCTCCACCTGGAGCCGGACCCGAGCGCCGCCCACGCCCGCCGCACCGAGGCGCTCGACGTGCTCACCCGGGCCTTCGCGGTGGGCCGGGAGGCGTCCGACCCCGACATCGCGGCGGCGTACGCCCTGAAGGAGGCTGGTGCGTACGACGACACGGCCCTCGACACGGTGCAGGGCGCGTCGGACGGCACCGGCCGCGACTACACCGGCGGGCCGTCGCAGGACGTGGACCTGGACCGGTTCCGTACACCCGCAGGCCTGGTGGACGCGCCCTGGGCCCAGGGGAAGGACCGGCCCGTCCCCTATCCGGTGCGGGTCGTGGCCGACGCGGACGACCCGGATCTCGTCGAGGTGTCTTGGGGCGGCGACACGTACGAGACGACGGCCGACGAGTTCGCCGAACTCCTGTCAGCCGACCCCGCGTTGGCCCGCACCGACCTGACCGTGCCGGTCCTCCTCGCCCTCCCGGACCGGGCCGCCGACGCCGCCGACCTCGCGGACCGCATCGCCCGCAGGCTCGGCCGCACCGTGTGGTGGACCGACTTCCCGGTGGACATCTCCGGCACCGATGACGCCGGGGACCCGGTGCTCACCCTGCACCCGGCGGCCGACGGCACCGCGCCGGGGGCCGCCCCCTGGCAGCGGACCCGCCCGGCACAGCCCGCCTCGGCCGAGGACGCCCCGCGCCCGGTCCCGGCACCGCTGCCCCGCTCCGGGCGGAGCGACGACGACCGCACAGAACCGACCGGCCGCACCGGGCTGTCCGCCCCGGCTCCCTGATGCCCGGCCCCCACCACCCCCACCCCCGATCCCCGCCCCAGCCACGCACCCCCCAGTGAACGAGGACACGATGAGTGAGCCCGGCGCCCAGCCCGCCACCTCCCCCCTGGACCCCGCACCCCCGGAGGAGTTCGTCGAGGCCGCCCGGCTCGCGCCCGACCACTGGCTCTATCTGACCGACCCCGCCTGGCAAGGAGAGGGCCCGCCGCCGGAATGGGCCGTCATCGGCCAGTGGCGCTCGGACTCCGCGGGCGAGATCGTGGAGTGGGAGGACAACCCGGACTACCGGCCGTCGCCCGAGGCGATGGGGTGGCCCGAGCCCGCCGACGAGGTGGACCGCGCCGTCCAGCTCGCCACCACCGGATACGGCCCCGCCGAGGACGTCACCGCCGCACTGGCCAGGGCCGAGGTCGCGGTGCCGGTCACAGCGGACGGTGAGCCGGTGAGCGCGTCGGCACCCGACGGTACGGCGGTGGTCCCCGTCTACACCTCCCCGCGCTACCTCCGCGGCCTCGGGCAACTGGCGTCCGTGACGCTGCCGCTCAAGGAGCTGCTCGCCCGTATTCCCGCCGGCCACAGCCTCTGCCTCAACAGCTCGGCCCCCGTCAGCATGGTGCTGACGACGGAAGGCCTCGCGGAGGTGCTGGCGGAGGCGGCGGAGGAGACCTCGCTTCCGACCCCATAGAGAAGAAATGCCCCTTCTGGGCGCTTCTGTCTCTCCCTCGGGATCCCGCATTGCGCCTTCCCGACCACAGGGTTCTCTTCAGTCACGGCTGCCGAACGGCAAAGCTCGTCACGTACGGCGCCGAGACACGCCCACCGGAAGAGCGAGCCCTGAATCGAGGAGCGTCCTGCCCGTGAAATCCCAGCGTGAACTCTTGACCCCCCAGATGTTGCGGTACGACGATTTCGATGACCGTGCGGAGACCCGGTACCTGCCCTATCTGATGTATTTCCACCGGGCGGACTACCGTTCGGCGACGATAAACACCGACCGGCTGGGATTCAGGATCTCCCACGGCGCCACCGAACAGGGATCGGTGGCGGATCCGCCGAAAGGACCGGTCCGGCTGCTGGCCGGCAGCTCCACCCCGTTCGGGATCGGGGCGACCGCGGACGCCGCCACCGTGGCGTCGCGCCTCTGGACCCGGTACGCGCCCTCCGTCCCCTGGCTCAACTTCGCCGGACGCAGCCACAACTCGATGCAGGAGCTGCTGCTGTTCCTGATGCACCGGGAACTGGTCCCCGAGATCGACGAGATCGTCGTCTTCTCCGGCCTCAACGACCTCGCGCTCAGCCGGCTGCCCGACTCCCAGCGCGGCGACCACGGCGGATTCTTCAACTGCGGCGAGTACTTCGACAGCATGGAGGAGCTGCGCGCCTCCCACCGCAAGCCCAAGCGGGGCTTCGGCCGGCGCCCCGGAGGACCGGAGGACGCCCCGCATGTGGTGCCCCCGCTCGCGGACCGGATCGCGTACGCCGTCGACCTGACCTCCCGCCACCTCGCCGCGCTCCGCCTGCTGGCCGGGCCGACCGGCGCCCGCATCACCTACGTGTTGCAGCCGCTGGCGACCTGGGTGCGGGAGTCCGGCCCGCCCGAGGAGAGGGCGATCTTCGGCGAGCTCGACGGGATCTCCAACTTCTGGGAGCTGTACGGCGACATCGCCACGCTGGAGACCGGCCGCCGGTACGCCGACGCACTCCAGGTCGCCTGCAAGGAACAGGACATCCGCTTCCTGGACCTGAGTCCCGTTGTCGCCGAGTCCGTCAAGGACGACGACTGGCTCTATGTGGACCGGGCGCATTTCACCGACCACGGCACGGAAATCGTCTCCGGCCTCCTCGCCGAATCCCTCGGGCTTTCCTGACCGGTTCGGTCCGGTCCGATCCCCACGTACTCCCTTTACGCAAGAGAGGGCTATTCAGCCATGTCGTTCGTAAAAAACCTCATCGCGAAAGTGTTCCGGCGTAAGCGGAAGCCCAAGAACGACGCCTCCATCTACCCCATGTTCTGACCGCACGCGACGGAGAGCACGCGACGAGAGCACGAGACCGAGACCGAGACCGAGAGAGGGGAACGATGCACAGCCAACAGGCAGCTGCCACGGCCACGCTGTCCGCAGAGCATCAGGCGGGTCGTCCGCACGGGCTGCCGGGGGACGGCGGCGGCTCCGCGCGGACTGTGTACGCGTACGCGACGGACCCGGAAGCGTCCCTCCCCGAGGGCCGGTTCGTCGAGGAGGTACGGACCGTACTGCGCCGCCACGCCACGGCCACAGGTGACGGCTCACCCGACGACCTCGACGCTCTGGTCCGGCAGGCCGCCGACTGGGGGACCGGTGAGCGCGAGCGCTACCTCGGCCTGGCCGTGGGCGGGGAAGGCACCGGAGACCGCCCCGACGGCCACCGCCAAGTGCTCGTCCGCCGGGCCGTCCTCGGCTGCGCCCCGCTGGCCCTCATGTCCGGGGCCTGGCTGCAGTGGCTCAGCGCCCCCGGCAACGCCGACGACCCCCTGGTGCTGCGCATCCTCGCCCTGTACGCGTCCGACGTGGGCGCCGGCCACCCGGCGGCCTCCCGGGGCAGTGCCTACCTCGAACTGTTACGCAGGCTGCGGCTCGCCGAGAACGCGGCACCGGCGGCCCGGCTCACCGGCGACCAGCGCATCCCGGACGGGGCGTTCCGCCTCCCGGCGCTGCTCCTGGCGATGAGCCGGCGCCCCGACGACTTCCGGGGCGAGATCCTCGGCGCCGACCTGTGCCTGCGAGCCGTCGGGATGCTGCCCGCACTGGAGCTGGTCAGGGAAGTACTGCCGACGGAGACCGACTGGGCGACCCTCGACCCGGCCGACAGGCGTGAGACCGAAGGGCCCCTGCCCGTCGAGCGGTGCCGTGGAGCGGTGGACGCGCTGGTCGAGGAGGAGGGCGCGCGGGGCGCCGACGCGGTGCGCTCCGGCTTCCGCTGGATGCTGGCCGGCCTCCGCGACTGGTCGGATGCGCTCCACGCGGAGCTCGTGGCGGCCGGGGACCCCGCGTTCGACATGGCCGAGCTGATGCGGGTCCGGTCGCGTGAAGGCGCCGTCTACCACCACCAGTTCCTGCTGGAGGGCAAGCCCCTGGCCCGCTGGCTGGCGGAGTGCCGGACCGACCCGGGGCCGCTGCTGGACGTCCTGTCGCGCAGCAAGCTGGTCAAGCCCGGTCGTTCCGGGGCCAGTTCGCTGGTACGGGGGCTGGTCGGCGAGCGCGGACCGATGTTCCGGGTCTTCTCGCCGGAGGATCTGACGGTGATCCGGCGGTGGATCGACTCGCTCCCCGTGAAGCCCGCAGAAGCGCCGGAACCGCAGACGGAACCGGAACCCGAGCCGGGGCCGGAGGGCGTACGGGTCGGGGTCGCGCCGCAGAAGTCCTTCCCGGGCGGCACCCGGGACCCCCTCGCCGCCGTCGCCGGAGCCCTACGGGCGGGCGCCCGCTCCCCGGGCCGCACCCCGTCCGGGCTGCGCGAGGCGTACCACCTGCTCATGAACCGTACCGACACCCCCGCCCTCCGCTCCTGGGCCATGGAGTACGTCGCCGGCTGGCTCGCCCGCTCCGGCCACGGCATGGACCGTACGGCGATGCAGCTCCCCGAGCGCTGGGGCCACGAAGGGCTCCGGCCCTGGCTCCAGGCCCAACACGACCAGCACGGAGCGGAGTTCGAGGAGAACGCGGCGATCCCCCTCCCCTCGAAGGAAGCGGTCGTCGACGACACCGTACAGACGGCCCCGCTGACCCTCATCGACGGCAGCTGGCTCCAGGGATTCACCGACTACGAGCAGGCCTCGTCCGCGATCGGGCACTCCCTCTTCGAAACGTACTGGGACGAACTCGGCAACGGCGAACCGCACTTGAACCATCCCCTCATCTACCGCGATGTGCTCAAGGAGATGGGGGTGGAGCTGCCGCCGACGGCCTCCGCCGCGTTCGCGCAGTGGCCCGGCTTCCGTGAGGAGTCCCTCGAACTGCCGGTGTACTGGCTGTGCGTGGGGCGCTTCCCGCAGACCTTCCTGCCGGAGGTCCTGGGGCTGAACCTGGCCATGGAGCTGTCGGGTGTCGGCGGCACCTACCGGCGGGCGCGCCTCGCCCTGAAGGCGTACGGCTTCAGCACCCGCTTCGTGGACATCCACAACACCATCGACAACGTCGCCACCGGGCACTCCGCCTGGGCGGCCGACGCCGTGGACACCCTGCTCGCCTCGCTGCCCGACGCACCGGGGCCCGGTGCCCGGGCCGACGTGTGGGGCCGGGTGCGCGTGGGCTACCGCTCGCTCAACCCGCCGAGGGGTGTCGGGGCCCGGCTCGCCGCCCGCCGCACCCGCTTCACCGGCCGCCGCAGGTGAGGCCCCGGAAGCGGACCGCCGGCCTTCCCGTGCCCAGGCGGTCTCCACCCCCGCCCCGCCCCCGATCCCGAATCCGAACCCAGCCGGAGGAACGCAGCGGTGTCTGACCTCATTCTCGGAGTCTCCGCCTTCTACCACGACAGCGCCGCCGCCCTGATCGCCGACGGCGTTCCCGTGGCCGCCGCCCAAGAGGAACGTTTCACCAGGCGGCGGCACGACCCCTCGTTCCCCTCCCGCGCGGTCGAGTACTGCCTCGACGAGCAGGGCGTGAGCCTGGACGACGTCTCCGCCGTCGCCTACTACGAGGACCCCCGGCTGAAGTTCCGCCGGGTGCTGGCGACCTTCGCCGGCGCCGCGCCCACCGGCTTCGCCTCCTTCCGTGACACCCTGCCCACCTGGCTCGGCCGCGGCGGCAAGCTGCACACGGACGAGACCGTGCGCGCCGAACTCGCCGCACTGGGCCGGGGCCGGGTGCCCGAGCTCTCCGTACGCCGTCACCACGAGTCGCACGCGGTCTCCGCCTTCTTCCCGAGCCCCTACGAGTCCGCCGCCGTGCTCTGCATCGACGGCGTCGGCGAATGGGCCACGACCACCCTGTGGCACGGCCGGGGCACCGACCTCCGACCCGTCTCCGAAATCCGCTTCCCCCACTCGCTCGGCCTGCTCTACTCCGCCTTCACCTACTTCTGCGGCTTCAAGGTCGACTCCGGCGAGTACAAGCTCATGGGCCTCGCGCCCTACGGCAAACCGCGCTACGCCGACCTCATCCGCGAGAAGCTCATCGACCTCAAGCCCGACGGCTCCTTCCGCCTGGACATGCGCTACTTCGAGTACCTGCGCGGCCAGGTCATGACCGGACGCGGCTTCGAGAAGCTCTTCGGCGGACCGCGCCGCACCTCCGAAACCCCGCTCACCGAGCGGGAGTTCGACCTCGCGGCCTCGGTACAGGCCGTGACCGAGGAGGCGGTGCTCCGGCTCGCCCGGACGGCGCGCGAGCGCACGGGGGAGTCCCGGCTCTGCATGGCCGGCGGTGTCGCGCTCAACTGCGTGGCCAACGGCAAGGTGATCGACGCCGGGATCTTCGACGAGGTGTGGGTCCAGCCCGCCGCCGGTGACGCCGGGGGAGCCCTCGGCGCGGCCCAGGCCGTCGCGATGGAACGAGGGGCCCGGCGCGACCACGTGACGACGGGACACGACGCGATGAGCGGTTCCCTGCTCGGCCCCGCCTACGGTGACGAGGAGATCGCCGCCTACCTGGACGCGCACTCCATCCCGTACCGGCGGCTCGACAGCGACACCCTGGCCGCGCAGGTCGCGGACGGGCTGGCCCAGGGGAAGATCGCCGGCTGGTTCCAGGGGCGCATGGAGTTCGGCCCCCGCGCACTCGGCGCCCGGTCCATCATCGGGGACCCGCGCAACCCGGACATGCAGTCGGCGATGAACCTCAAGATCAAGTTCCGGGAGTCCTTCCGCCCGTTCGCGCCGGCCGTCCTGGCCGAGGACGCCAAGGACTACTTCGACCTGCCGCAGGAGAGCCCGTACATGCTCGTGGTCTCCCAAGTCGCCGCCGCCCAGCGGCTGGAGGCCCAGGACGGCGGAGCCTCGGGGCTCGACCTGCTCAAGGTGCGGCGCTCCACCATCCCCGCCGTCACCCACGTCGACCACTCGGCGCGCGTGCAGACGGTGACCGGCCACAGCAACCCGGCCTACCACCGGCTGCTGACCGCCTTCAAGTCCCTCACCGGCTGCCCGGTGCTGGTCAACACCTCGTTCAACGTACGCGGCGAGCCGATCGTCAACTCCCCGCAGGAGGCCTACACCTGCTTCATGCGGACCGACATCGACATGCTGGCGCTCGGCAACTTCCTGCTGGAGAAGAGCGACCAGCCCGCATGGCAGGAAGCGTCCGACTGGCGCGACGAGATCCCCCTGGACTGAGCCTCCCCCCCCCGGACGCCTGCTGGTTCCCCCGGGCCGAGGGCCCTCCCCGCCGCCACGAGAAACGGACCGAACGTCCATGCGTACCTTCCTGCTCCTCATCACCTACTACCTCGTCGTGACGCCGATCGGCCTGCTCGGCCGACTGACCGGCGACCCCCTGGCACGCCGCTGGAACCGGCGCGCCGACACGTACTGGAACGCGCCAGCCCCGTCACCGGCTCGCTGAGCGATGCAACGAGGGCGTGCAACCGACCTAACGGAGACAGACGATGACCAGCTTGCTCCAGTTCGCCCGGTACCGAGTCGAGGACAGCGCCCGGGACCTGTTGCGCAAGGAGATCTCGGCCCGGGTATCGGAGACCAGCCTCGATTCCGACCTCGACGACGCCATCCTCGGCTCCATCGGCGCGTACGCGCTGCGGCGCCATCTGCCCGGTGACATCCTCCAGGGCAGCCAGGTGTTCACGGCGGCGGGTTCCCACGCGCTGCTCCTGTCCAACCTGCCCACCCAGGACTTCCCCGCCACCCCGGTCACCGGATTCGCCGACGAGAGCGAACTCGCCGTGACCAACGCGATCCACCTGGGGCTGATCCGGCTGCTCGGATGCACGCCGTTCGCGGTGAGTTACGAGAACGACGGCCGGCTCATCCGCAATGTGGTGCCCAACCCGGCGGCCTCCGGAACCACCAGCTCCTGGGGGGCCGACTCGGAGTTCTTCTGGCACTCCGACAACCCGCACCAGCCGTTCGGCCCGCCCGGATCGGACCCCCGGCTCTACACACCGCCCTACCTCACCTTCTTCGCCATACGCAACGAGGAGCGCATCCCCACCGAGATCGCGGCCCTCGACGACGTCGTCGTGCGGCTCGACGAGGAGTCCCGGTCCGTGCTCACCGGGCCGGAGTTCGAGGTGGGCGCACCCGACTCCAACGACGGCGGGACGATCGGCCCGCTGGTGAAGACCCCGGTCCTGGAGTCCGGACCGGACGGCCGACACCGCGCCCGCTACGACCGGGGGACCACGACCGGTCTCACCCCCGCCGCCCAGCAGGCGCTGGAACGTTGGCGAGCGGTCCTGCTGGACATCCCGTCGGCCGATCTGATCCTGCAGCCGGGCGACTTCATGATCTTCGACAACCTCCGTGTGCTGCACCGCCGCAAGGCGTTCACCCCGCATCCGAACACGACGGCCCGCTGGCTCCGCCGCTGCTACGCCGCCTGACCTGGAGAACGTTCCGATTCTCCGCCCACCCGCACCCACCGCACACACCACTTCGAAGGGAACCCCATGGGCAAGTACCGCGTGGCAGTCATCGGCGGCCGGCCGGCACCGGTCACGGGAGCCAAGGAACTCGGCATCGACGTCGTCCTCGTCCACGAGGAGGGCGCCTACGACGTGGCCGTCGCCCAGCACTGCGAGCGCATCATCCACGGCTCCCTGGACGACGGCCCCGCCATCCTCGAACTCCTGAAGCCGCTGCACGCCGAGCGGCCCTTCGACCGCGTCCTCACCACCACCGAACCGGCCGCCGAGTCCACCGGCTTCGTCGTGGACGCCCTCGGCCTGCCCGGCGTCACCGAGTTCACCGCCCGCGCCCTCAAGGACAAGGCGCTCACCCGGCAGCTGCTGGACGAGCACGGCATCAGCCCCGTCCGCTACCGCATGGTGAACAGCGCCGAGGAGATCGCCGCGTTCCGGGCCGAGGTCGGTGACCGGATCATCGTCAAGCCGGTGGACGGCGTCGCCAGCCTGCACATCCACCCCGTTGACGGACCCGAGGACGCCGCGAAGGCCTGGCAGGCGCTCCAGGAGGCCGACATCGCGACCGTCATCGCTGAGGAGTACCTGGACGGCCCCGTCGTCAGCGTCGACTCCTTCTCGCACGCGGGCCGCCACCTCACCATCGGCTACTCCGAGTACCGCATGAACGACCGGTACGTAGAGTGGGAGGTCAGCACCCCCAGCCGGTACGCCACTCCGTGGCTCGCCGAACTCCGTGAGCTGACACCGAAGTTGCTCGACGCGGTGGGCCTCACCGAAGGTCCTTCGCACAGCGAGTTCGTCCTCACCCCGAAGGGCCCGCGCGTCCTCGAATCGCACGCCCGCCTGGCCGGCAGCGGCGCACCCGAACTGGTCCGCCGCGCCTTCGGACTCAACCTCAACCGGATGTTCCTCACGGTCCCGCTCGGCATCGACGAGCTGCCGCAGACCTCGCCCGAGCCGCTGGGCGGCGCCGCGGTCAGGTTCTTCACGCCGGAGCCGGGCACCATCGACGCGGTCGAGGTGGACGACGACGCGGCCGACGCGATCCGCCGGGTCCCCAGGGACGAGAAGCAGTACGTCTTCCTGCCGTACCTGGACGAGTTCACGGACACGGAGGTGGCGGCGGTGATCGGCAAGAGCGTCGGCGAGACCGTGCCCCCGCTGCTGACCGTCGCCGACTGCGTCTCCGGGTACGTCATCGCCTCCGGTCGCGACGCGGACGACGCCGTGGCCAAGTGCGACGCGACCAACGACCGCATCCGCTTCAAGACGAGCTGACACCGGCGCTGCCTTCCGGCCCCGTTCCACCCAGTGCGCCGCCTGCCCGGGTGGCCGGGACCCCGAACCACGGTCCCGGCCACCCGGCCTGGGTACGGCCCCCTTTCCCTCTGCTCCTGTCTCCTGTCTCTTGTCTCCTGGGATGGACTCACCCATGAACACGATCATTTGCCCCGTCGTGGCGGAGGGGTCCAGGCCGGACCCCGTCGCCCAGTTGCACACCGTCCGCCGGCTGGTCGAGGAGCGGTACAGCAGTGAGCAGCCCCTCGCCCGCGCCGCACTGCACCTGATCGACTGCGCCACCGACATCGTGGGCCAGCTCCCCGACGGCGACCTGGACGCGGCGCGCGGCGCACTCGGCTCGGCCCGGGCCGCCGTGGTCTCCGCGACCTTCGCGGTGGGCCGGGTCCGGGACATGTCGGCCGCCGGAGCCGATCAGGCATGAGCGAACACGGCAAACACATCGTCGTCATCCACCGCTGGCGCGACCGCCACGCCCACTACGAGGACTACGTCGACCACCGCGCCCACCGGGTCACCTACGTCACCACGGAGCTGGCGCTCGACTCCGTGCCCGGTGCCGCGGCAGCCGCCCGTACCGTCCCGGCCACCGACGACCTCGACGCCGTCTGGCGCGCGGTCACCGAACTGCGGACCCACTTCGGTGTGCCCGAGCGGGTGGTCGCCCTCAACGAGGGCGACCTCGACACCGCCGCACTCGTCCGCGAGCGACTGGGCTGCGCCGGCCAGACCTCCGGCCCCCTGGCCCGCTTCCGCGACAAACTCACGATGAACCAGGTCACCGCCGAGGCCGGGATACCGGCCCCCGCCTTCGCGGACGCCCCCGACGAGGCCGCAGTCCTGGCCTTCGCCGAGGACCACGGCTGGCCGGTCGTGGTCAAGCCGCGCCGGGGCACCGCCAGCCGGGGCGTCGTACGCCTCGACTCGGAGGCCGACCTGCCGCTGCTGCGCACATCGCCCCCGGAACCGCGTCTGGTGCAGCAGTTCTGCGCCGACCCGATCTTCCACATCGACGGCCTCTGGACCGGCGAGGAGCTGGGCCCCTGGCGAGCCTCCCGCTACGTCAACACCTGCGTGGACTTCACCCAGGGCGAGGCCCTCGGCTCGGTGGAGGTCGACGACCCCGAACTCCTCACTACTTTGGGCGAGTTCACTTCACGGGTCTCGAGGGCACTCGGCCCGGACCCGTGGGTATTCCACCTGGAGGCGTTCGTCGGTACGTCGGCCGACGGCTCACCCTCCATCCAGTTCCTGGAGGCGGGCTACCGGGTCGGCGGGGCGGAGATCCCGTTCGTCTGGCGGGAGGTGCACGGCATCGACCTCGCCCGGGCCGCCGCCGACGTCCAGCTCGGCCGGCGCCCGGAGCTGCCCGTACCGGAGGTGTGGCGTACGGGAGGCTGGCTGCTGGTGCCCTCACCCGTACCGGCCCCCTGCCGCGTGACTGCCTGGGAACTCCCCGAACCGCCGACCCCCGACGAGGGCCCCTACGCCCTGGTGGTCCCGGCCGTGGGCCAGGTGGTCCCGCGCGTGGGCGGGTACGAGCACGTGGGCGCCCGGTTCCGGTTCCGCGGCGGATCGAGCGGTGACGTGGAGAAGGCCATCCTCAGGACGGCGGCCCAGTTCCGCCTGGAGTGCGTCCCGGAACGCGGAGCACGTGTGGCCTGCGGACTGGATCGATGACGGGCGGGAGCAGCGGAGGACCGCCCGCCGTACTCGTCCTGCCTGCGGTGCTCGTCCTGGAGGACGGCCGTGCGTTTCGTGGCCGTGCTTACGGGGCTTTGGGGGAGACCTTCGGGGAGGCGGTGTTCTCGACGGGCATGACCGGTTATCAGGAGACGCTGACCGATCCGTCGTACCACCGTCAGGTGGTGGTGATGACGGCTCCGCATGTCGGGAACACCGGGGTGAATGACGAGGATCCGGAGTCGGCGCGTATCTGGGTGTCGGGGTATGTGGTCCGTGATCCTGCGCGTAAGCCGTCCAACTGGCGTTCGCGGCGGTCGTTGGATGAGGAGCTGGTGGCGCAGGGGGTGGTCGGGATCAGTGGTGTCGACACGCGTGCGTTGACCCGTCATCTGCGGGAGCGGGGTGCGATGCGGGTCGGGATCTTCTCCGGCGAGGCGCTGGCCGACGAGGCTGCGCTGCTGGCCCGCGTCCAGCGGGCTCCTCAGATGGTGGGTGCGGACCTGTCTGCCGAGGTGGCGACGAAGGAGGCGTACGTCGTTCCGGCGATCGGGACGAAGAGGTTCACGGTCGCGGCGGTGGACCTGGGGATCAAGGGGATGACGCCGCGCCGGATGGCGGAGCGTGGCATTGAGGTGCATGTGCTGCCCGCGACGGCGACGCTGGAGGAGGTGTACGCGGTCCAGCCGGATGGTGTGTTCTTCTCCAACGGTCCCGGTGACCCGTCGACGGCCGATCATCCGGTCGCCCTGATGCGGGGTGTTCTGGAGCGGTCGACTCCGTTGTTCGGTATCTGCTTCGGCAATCAGATCCTGGGCCGGGCGCTGGGTTTTGGTACGTACAAGTTGAAGTATGGGCACCGGGGGATCAATCAGCCGGTGCAGGACCGCACCACGGGCAAGGTCGAGGTCACGGCACACAACCACGGCTTCGCTGTGGATGCGCCGCTGGACCAGGTCTCGGAGACCCCGTTCGGGCGTGCCGAGGTTTCCCACGTGTGCCTGAACGACCAGGTGGTGGAGGGTCTCCAGCTGCTGGACCGGCCGGCGTTCAGTGTTCAGTACCACCCTGAGGCGGCGGCCGGTCCGCATGACGCCGCGTACCTGTTCGATCGTTTCGTTTCTCTGATGGAGGGCCAGCGTGCCTAAGCGCTCCGATATCCAGTCCGTCCTGGTCATCGGCTCGGGTCCGATCGTCATCGGTCAGGCTGCCGAGTTCGACTATTCCGGGACCCAGGCCTGCCGTGTTCTGAAGGCGGAGGGCCTGCGGGTCATCCTGGTGAACTCCAACCCGGCCACGATCATGACCGACCCCGAGATCGCGGATGCCACGTATGTGGAGCCGATCACCCCGGAGTTCGTGGAGAAGATCATCGCGAAGGAGCGCCCCGACGCTCTGCTCCCGACTCTGGGTGGTCAGACGGCGCTGAACACGGCGATCTCCATGCATGACAACGGTGTGCTGGAGAAGTACGGGGTCGAGCTGATCGGTGCGAATGTCGAGGCGATCAACAAGGGTGAGGACCGCGAGCTGTTCAAGGGTGTCGTCGAGGCGGTGAAGGCGAAGATCGGGTACGGGGAGTCCGCCCGCTCGGTCATCTGCCACACCATGGACGACGTCATCGCCGGGGTGGACACCCTCGGTGGCTACCCGGTTGTCGTGCGCCCCTCGTTCACGATGGGCGGTGCGGGTTCCGGTTTCGCTCACGACGAGGAGGAGCTGCGCCGTATCGCCGGCCAGGGTCTGACTCTGTCTCCGACCACCGAGGTGCTCCTGGAGGAGTCGATTCTGGGGTGGAAGGAGTACGAGCTGGAGCTGATGCGGGACCGCAACGACAATGTGGTGGTCGTCTGCTCGATCGAGAACTTCGACCCGATGGGTGTCCACACCGGCGACTCCATCACCGTCGCCCCCGCCATGACCCTCACCGACCGGGAGTATCAGCGGCTGCGGGATGTCGGGATCGCGATCATCCGTGAGGTGGGTGTCGACACCGGTGGCTGCAATATCCAGTTCGCGATCGACCCCACCGACGGGCGGGTCATCGTGATCGAGATGAACCCGCGTGTCTCCCGCTCTTCCGCTTTGGCGTCGAAGGCGACGGGGTTCCCGATCGCCAAGATCGCTGCGAAGCTGGCCGTGGGCTACACGCTGGATGAGATTCCGAACGACATCACGGAGAAGACGCCGGCTTCGTTCGAGCCGACGCTCGACTATGTGGTGGTGAAGGCGCCGCGGTTCGCGTTCGAGAAGTTCCCCTCCGCCGACTCGACCCTCACGACCACCATGAAGTCGGTGGGCGAGGCGATGGCGATCGGCCGGAACTTCACCGAAGCCCTCCAGAAAGCGTTGCGCTCGCTGGAGAAGAAGGGCTCGCAGTTCGCCTTCACCGGTGAGGTCGGTGACAAGGCCGAACTCCTCGCGGAAGCGGTCCGGCCGACGGATGGCCGGATCAACACGGTGATGCAGGCGATCCGGGCCGGGGCGACGCAGGAGGAGGTCTTCGACGCGACGAAGATCGACCCGTGGTTCGTGGACCAGCTGTTCCTGATCAAGGAGATCGCGGACGAGCTGGCCGCTGCTGACAAGCTCGGCCCTGAGTTGCTGGCCGAGGCCAAGCGGCACGGGTTCTCGGACGCGCAGATCGGTGAGATCCGGGGCCTGCGTGAGGACGTGGTCCGCGAGGTGCGCCACGCGCTGGGGATCCGTCCCGTCTACAAGACGGTTGACACGTGTGCGGCGGAGTTCGCGGCGAACACGCCGTACTTCTACTCCTCCTACGACGAGGAGTCCGAGGTCGCCCCCCGCACGAAGCCGGCTGTGATCATTCTGGGCTCGGGTCCGAACCGGATCGGGCAGGGCATCGAGTTCGACTACTCCTGCGTCCACGCCTCCTTCGCGCTGTCCGACGCCGGGTACGAGACGGTGATGGTCAACTGCAACCCGGAGACGGTCTCCACGGACTACGACACCTCCGACCGGCTGTACTTCGAGCCGCTCACCCTGGAGGACGTCCTGGAGATCGTCCACGCCGAATCGTTGGCGGGCCCGATCGCCGGGGTGATTGTGCAGCTCGGCGGCCAGACTCCCCTCGGCCTCGCCCAGGCGCTGAAGGACAACGGGGTCCCGATCGTCGGGACCTCCCCGGAGGCGATCCACGCCGCCGAGGACCGTGGGGCTTTCGGCCAGGTCCTGGCCGAGGCCGGGCTCCCGGCGCCGAAGCACGGGACGGCGACCGCCTTTGCCGGGGCGAAGGCGATCGCGGACGAGATCGGCTACCCGGTTCTGGTCCGCCCCTCCTACGTTCTGGGCGGGCGGGGTATGGAGATCGTCTACGACGAGACCCGCCTGGCGTCCTACATCGCCGAGTCCACCGAGATCAGCCCCACCCGCCCGGTCCTGGTCGACCGGTTCCTCGATGACGCGATCGAGATCGATGTCGACGCCCTCTACGACGGCACGGAGCTGTACCTCGGCGGCGTGATGGAGCACATCGAGGAGGCCGGGATCCACTCCGGCGACTCGGCCTGTGCCCTGCCGCCGATCACGTTGGGCGGGTTCGACATCAAGCGGCTGCGGGCCTCGACCGAGGCCATCGCCAAGGGTGTCGGTGTGCTCGGGCTGATCAACATCCAGTTCGCGCTGTCCGGGGACATCCTCTACGTCCTGGAGGCCAACCCGCGCGCCTCCCGCACGGTCCCCTTCACCTCGAAGGCGACCGCTGTGCCGCTGGCGAAGGCTGCCGCCCGTATCTCCCTGGGTGCGACCGTCGCCGAACTCCGGGCGGAGGGTTTGCTGCCGAAGACGGGTGACGGGGGGACGCTGCCGCTGGACGCGCCGATCTCCGTCAAGGAGGCCGTCATGCCCTGGTCGCGTTTCCGGGACATCCACGGCCGGGGCGTCGATACCGTCCTGGGCCCGGAGATGCGCTCCACCGGTGAGGTCATGGGCATCGACTCCGTCTTCGGTACGGCGTATGCGAAGTCGCAGGCCGGGGCCTACGGGCCGCTGCCCACCAAGGGGCGGGCGTTCATCTCGGTCGCGAACCGGGACAAGCGCTCGATGATCTTCCCGGCCCGTGAGCTCGTCGCCCACGGTTTCGAGCTGATGGCGACCTCCGGGACGGCCGAGGTCCTCAAGCGCAACGGGATCAACGCCACCGTCGTGCGCAAGCAGTCCGAAGGGGAGGGGCCGAACGGGGAGAAGACGATCGTCCAGCTCATCCATGACGGGCAGGTCGACCTCATCGTCAACACCCCTTACGGCACCGGCGGCCGGCTCGACGGTTACGAGATCCGCACCGCCGCCGTCGCCCGCTCCGTCCCCTGCCTCACCACCGTCCAGGCCCTCGCCGCGGCCGTCCAGGGCATCGACGCCCTCAACCACGGCGACGTCGGCGTCCGCTCCCTCCAAGAACACGCGGAGCAGCTCACAGCGATGACGGCACGGGATCAGCTCGAACTGGCAGGCATCGAGGTGTCCAGGGCGACCGAGACGGCCAGGAGGGCGAGTGCCGTTCCCATCATGTAGCGCTGCACCTTGAGCCAGCCGGGGCGGCGGGCGAGGAAGATGGCGATGGATCCGGCGGCCAGGACGATGCTCAGGTTGATCGTGAGGGCCACCACGATCTGGACGGAGCCGAGCACGAACCCCTGGAACAGCACATGCCCCGACTCCAGGTTGATGAACTGCGGGATGAGCGAGAGGTACATGATGGCGATCTTCGGGTTGAGCAGATTCGTCATCAGCCCCATCGTGAAGAGCTTGCGCGGGGAGTCGTGCGGCATGTCCTGGGGGGCGAAGACGGAGACACCCCCGGGCCTCAGGGCGGTCCAGGCGAGGTAGGCCAGGTACGCCGCGCCGGCCAGCTTCACCGCGATGTACAGCTCGGGCACCGCGATGAAGACCACCGAGAGGCCGAGGTTCGTCGCCAGCAGGTAGACCAGGAATCCCACCGCGACACCGCCGAGGGAGACGACTCCGGCGCGCCGGCCCTGGGTGATGCTCCGGGAGACGAGATAGATCATGTTCGGTCCGGGGGTGAGCACCATCCCCAGGGCCACCATCGCGACTCCCAGTACTCCGGTCAGCTCAACCATTGCTGTGCGCCGCCTTCAGTTCCGTGGTCAGTTCTGCGGTCAGTTCCGTCGTCGGCTCCGTGCATTTCCGGTCTCCTGCGGAGCCAGGCATCGGAGCAATTCGAGTGTAAGGTCAAATCTTTCCTCGGTTCAATACGGAATATTGAACTCGGTGCAATGCTGTGCTTCGCTGTCGATGAGGGAGTCGGCGGGTGATGCCGACGAGTGATGGGTACGGGAGGTGAGGTTCGTGAAGGACTACCGGAGCGTCGCCGACGCGGTGGCGGAGGAGATCAGAGCGGGCCGGCTCAAGGCGGGTGAACGGCTCCCCGCCCAACGGGAATTCGCCCGGAAGTACGGCATCGCCAATTCCACGGCAACCCGCGTCTATCAGGAGCTCGCCCGCCGGGGTTTCACCGTCGGCCATGTGGGCCGCGGCACCTTCGTCTGCGACGCCCCCGGCCCGGCGGCCGCCGCCCCCCCGCTGTCCGAGCCCGCCGACAGCCGGATCGACCTGGAGCTCAACTACCCGGTGGTGCCCGAGCAGGCCGGGCTGCTCGCCGCCGGTCTCGGCAGGCTGCTGCTGCCCGACCGTCTGGAGCCGGTACTGCGACCGGTCGGAGCGGCCGGTACCCCCGCCGCGCGCGATGCCGCGGCCGGCCTGCTCGCGCGGGGCGGCTGGCGCCCCGATCCGGCGCGGATCCTGTTCGCCGGGAGCGGCCGCCAGGCGATCTCGGCGGTCGTCGCCGCGCTGACCCGGCCGGGCGCGCGGCTGGGCGTCGAGGAGCTGACCTATCCGGTGCTCAAGGCGATCGCCACCCGGCTCGGCGTCACCCTCGTGCCGCTGGCGATGGACGCGGACGGGCTCATTCCGGAAGCGGTGGAGGAGGCGCACCGGGCCGGGCCGCTGCACGCCGTCTACGTACAGCCCGTCCTGCACAACCCGCTGTCGCTGACCATGTCCGCGGGCAGGCTGGACCGCCTGGCCGATGTGCTGCTGACGTGCGGGATCCATGCGATCGAGGACGCCGTCTGGGCTTTCCTCCGGGACGATCTGCCGCCCCTCGCGTCGCGTGCGCCGGAGCGGACGGTCCTTGTCGACAGTCTGTCCAAACGGCTCTCCCCGGGGCTGTCCCTCGGGTTCGCGGTGGCCCCCGCCGCCGTCTCGGCCGGGGTCGCGGCCGCTCTGCGCTCGGGTGGCTGGACGCCCATGCGGTTTCCCCTGGAGGCGATGGCCCAGTGGCAGGCGGACGGCGCCGTGGAGGCTCTCGTACGGGCCAAGCAGCGGCAGGCCGTGGAGCGGCAGGAGATCGCGGAGCGCCACCTCGGTGACTTCGTGACCCGTAGCGCCCCGGGGTCGTACTACCGCTGGTGGGAGCTGCCGCGGCCGTGGCGCGCCGACACCTTCGTCGCCGCTGCGGCGCGGCACGGTATCGCGGTGACTCCGGCCGCCGCGTTCTCCGTCGGGCGGAGCCACCGCGGGCCGCACGCGATCCGTCTGGGCCTCGCCTCGCCGGGCGCCGAGACCCTCTCCCGGGCCCTCGCGACCCTCGGCGACCTCGCCAGGTCGGCCCCGGACGATCTCGCCCAGGACTGAAGCGGTGCCTCCGGGCTCCCTGGGGAGCGCGCCCGCCGCACCGCCCGTCTCAGGATGCGAGACGTTTCTCTGTCAATTTCGAGGAGAAAAAGGCCGGATAGGGAATGATGCCGATTGCGCTTTTTGTGCATCAGCCCCAGGCCGAGTCTTTTCGTTCCTGTGGTGCACGGCGTGCGCGTCGTGAAAAGCAAGTATGCGCAGCGCTGACGGTCCGATACATACCATCACCTTATCGATGTGATTGTTTCCATGTTTCACTGCGGGGGTTTCCCGTTTGTGAAATTTCCCGGGCGAGTTCCTGTGAATCGGCCCGGGTGAGGTGCCACTGCTGCTTTTGTCCGGGCGCATTTTTTGCGTCACGGCCATCCTTTCGCATATTCCGGCGACGATGCGAGCCTGCCTGTCGTCCTGACCACGCATTGCGGCAACACGAAGGATGAGCAGATGGCGCCAGAACCTGACATAACGCCACTTACCGAGGTGCGCCTGTGCGAGGAGGGACTGCGGCGCTACCGTGAGGCGCTGGAGGCGGGGACGGTATCCGGTGAAGTGCCCGGATGCCTCATCAGGTCCGGGCTCCTGAGGCCGCTGCCCGGCGGACGGGCCGTGTACGTGCCTGTTCCCCCCAAAATCGCCGAATCTCAACTTGCGCGTCATATCGAGCGTGACATCGAAGAGCGCCGAAAAACCCTGGAAGTCCTGCATTCATCCTTCCTGGCGGCGGAAGCCGTCTATCGAAAGGTCCAGCGCCGGGCGGAGCTGCCCATCGAGCCGCTGAGCGGTGAGGAGGTGATCGGTGAGGCGCTCCGGAAGGCCGTCGGATCCTGCAAGGAGGAGTTGCTGACCGCGCAGCCCGGCGGCGGCCGGTCGCCCGCGCTGCTCGCCGAGGCGTTGCCCCGCGATCTTGCTCTGCTGGGGAAGGGCGTACGGCAGCGCACTCTCTATCAGCACAGCGTACGGTCGCACGCTCCCACCCTGGCCTACATCGAACAGGTCCTCGCCGAAGGCGCCCAGGTCCGTACCGTGGATGAGATCTTCGAGCGCGTCATCGTCTGTGACCGCTCGGTCGCCTTCATCCCGGGGACCGCGGAACGCAAGAGCACCGCGCTGGCTCTCCGTGACCCGGGGGTGATCGAGTTTCTGGCCAAGATGTTCGATCATGCGTGGGAGCGTGCCGAGCCCGTCGCCATCAGCATCGAACGGCACCGCCCCGACCTGCTCACCAGCTCGGTCCGCAGGACCGTGCTCCGCATGGTCGTCACCGGCCACACGGACGAATCCATCGCGTCCCGGCTGGGCATGAGCGCCCGCACCGTGTCCACCCACATCCGCAAGGTCTCCGAGGCGCTGGGCAGCCGCAGCAGGGCCGAGCTGGGCTACCTCCTCTCCCAGCGGCGGCTGCTCGAACAGGGCAGCGCCCCCATGGGCGAGCTCCCCGGCTCCCCGGCTCCCGGACGCCGGCAGCCCACGAGGGAGTCCTGCGGCTGACGTCAGAGCGGGCTCCGGCTGCGGGCGTTCACCTCGGCGAGCTGGGCGCTCAGCAGTTCGGCGCGGCTGAGCGGCCGTACGTCGGCGGGGTCCGCCTCCCACGCGCGCCCACCCCCGAGCGGGCCGAGCCGGAGGTGGGCGCCCTGGTGGCCGAGCACCACCCCCACCCGGTCGGACCCGCTGTCGTGGACGGCCGCCCCGACCGCCGGGCCACCGTCCTCCCTCACCCGGCCAGCCCGTTCGTGATGGCGGTCGCCAACGCGTGGGCCACGGGGGCGGAGCAGACCCCGAGGTGCACGAGGGCGTACCGGATCTCGCCCGAACGCTCCGAGGCCTCGCCGTCCGGCGCGGCGGCCGGGGCGTCCTCGGGGACGGTGTCGGCCCACGGGGTGCGGACGTCCATGGCGGGAAGCTGGATACCGGCCCGGGTGAGGGCTGCGGCGAGTGCGTCCCGCGCGTCCAGCGCCTCCTTCACTTTGGCGGCCCCGGAGTTGGGGGCGGCACTCTGCGGTGTACGGCGGGGGAGGGGCGGCCTGGACGTCATGACGTCCTCCTTCGGCTGGATGTTGGACGGAAGGGGCGCCCCGGCCGCACGTCCTGAACTACCGTGCGTGAGGGGCTCATTACGAGAATGGCCTGGCCAGGGGTGCGATCCGGCCGGAGCCGGGAGCAGCTTCCCGGCCGGGAGAACCACGTTCCACACGTTCCACGGAGGACGCGATGCCGACGAGGCGAGCGGTCACGGGCCGCAGCAGGGAACCACGAGCGCGCTTCGCGGAGGAGCTACGGCTCCTGCGCACGGCGCGCGGCCACAGCCTGCGGCAGCTGGGCGACCGGCTGGGCTGGGACTGGTCGCTGTTCGGCAAGATGGAGAAGGGCGAGACGGTCGGCGGCCCGGAGGTGGTCCAGGCGCTGGACGTCCACTACGGGACGCCGGGGCTGCTGCTGGCGCTCTGGGAGCTGGCCGTCAGCGACAAGACGCAGTTCAAGGAGCGGTACCGGCGGTACATGGCGCTGGAGGCCGAGGCGGTGAGCCTGTGGCACTTCGCGGTGAGCGTGCTGCCGGGGCTGTTGCAGACACCTGCGTACGCACGGGAGGTGTTGTCGGCCGGTGGGCTCAAGGGGGAAGCGCTGGACCAGCAGGTCGACGCGCGGATGGGGCGGCGAGAGCTGCTTGCCGGCGAGGATGCGCCGCAGTTCCGGACCATCCTGTCGGAGGCCGTGCTGCGGACGTCGCTGCGCGGTCCGCAGGGGTGGAAGCAGCAGTTGGAGTATCTGTTGGAGGTCGGCGAACGGGATGACGTAACCCTGCAGGTAGCACCGTTCAGTGCGGGCTTGCACGGTCTCACCAACGCTGACGTCATGTTCCTGCGCTTGCCCGATGGGCGTACCGTGGCGTATGCCGAGAACGGGTACAGGGGCGAACTCATCGAGGACTCTGTAACGGTTGAGCGGCTGCAACGTGCGTACGATTCGGTGCGCGACCTGGCTCTTTCGCCGGCCGAGTCGCGGAGATTCATTCTGCGCATCCTGGAGGAAGTACGTGCGAGCCCTTGATCTGAACGCAGCCACTTGGCGCAAGAGCAGCTACAGCAACCAGGACGGCGGCCAGTGCCTTGAGGTTGCCGACGACTTCGCCCGGGTCGTTCCGGTCCGGGACAGCAAGAACCCCCAAGGCCCCGCGCTCACCTTCGCGGCCGCCGGCTGGTCGTCGTTCGTCGCCGCTGTGAAGGACGGCGACCTGAGCGCCTGATCCGACGCCGTTATGACGATGGCCCCCGCTGACACGTTCAGCGGGGGCCATCGTCGTGTCCCCCCGGGCCGAAAGTCGCGCCGGGTGCCTTCTCAAAGCTAGTGCTGTGTGAAATTGTACTGTCGCACAGCACCTTGCGTGTCCATGTCAGCAGCATCGATGTGCGAGGTGCCGCTCCGCCATCCCCACCCACCCTCATCCCCCACACCCGTCCCGGGTGAGCCTTAAGAGGAGGCAGCTGGTGAAACCGGCATCGATGCGCAGACGCGCCGCGACCTTAGCCGCGTTGGCGCTCTGCATGTGCCTGGGTACGACCTCGTTCAGCACCCCGTCGTTCGCTTCCGCTCCGCGCCCCCCGGCGTCCGTCACGGACCCGGTGGACGGCGGTGGCGCGGAGATCCCGCCCGCCGCGTCCCACCTGCCGGACGCTGCGCCCGAACCCGACCACGTACGGGCCTCGGCGCTGCCCGTCGACGAGCGGGGCCCGGCCCCCGCGTCCGACGCGGCGTTCAGGCGGGACTACGACCAGCCTGCGGAAGGGTCCGCCACCGCTGCCGCCGCCTGCGATCCGGCGGACTTCACCTCGCGTACCGGCAGCGCCCTCGTCCAGCAGATCAAGGCGTCCGCCACGGAGTGCGTCAACACGCTGTTCGGCCTCACCGGCGAGAACGCGCGCCTGGCGTTCCGTGAGGCGCAGATGGCGACGGTGTCGTACGCGCTGCGCGACGCCTCGGCCGCCTATCCGGGCAACGGGACCACCGGCGTACCCCAGTTGGTGCTGTATCTGAGGGCCGGGTACTACGTGCAGTGGTACAACGAGCCGGTCGTCGGCTCTTACGGACCGGCGCTCACCACCGCGATACGGTCCGCGCTCGACGGGTTCTTCGCCTCGCCCCGCTCCCGCGACGTGACCGACGCCAACGGCGAGACACTCTCCGAAGCCGTCATCCTCATCGACAGCTCCCAGGAGAACGCCCGCTACCTCGATGTGGTCCGGCGGCTGCTCACCGGCTACGACACCTCGTACAACGCCCTCTGGAACATGCGGGCCGCCGTGAACAACACCTTCACCGTGCTCTTCCGGGGACACCAACTCCCCGCGTTCGTCACGGCGGTCACGGCGGACCGGTCCACGGCCGACACGGTCCACTCCTTCGCCTCCCGCAACCTCGCCCTGCTCGGCACCGAGCACGCCTTCCTCGTCACCAACGCGGGCCGCGAACTCGCCCGCTTCCTGCCGTACGAGGCGCTGCGCCCCACGGTCCGCCCGCAGGTCAAGGGGCTGCTCGACCGGACGTCCATCACCGGGGCGACGGCACCCCTGTGGGTGGGGCTTGCCGAGTCGGCCAACTACTACGACGCGGGCAACTGCGCCTACTTCGCGACCTGCGACCTCCCCGACCGCCTCGACAGGGCCGCGCTGCCGGTCCGGCACGACTGCAGCGGCAGCCTGCGCATCCGCGCCCAGGAGATGTCCGCCGCCCAACTCGCCTCCACCTGTACCAGCCTGGCGGGCCAGGATGCCTTCTTCCATGACATCGCCCGTGACGCAGGACCGGTGGCCGGCGACCTCAACACCCGCCTCGAAGTGGTCGTCTACAACTCCAGCGACGACTACGGGACCTACGCGGGCGCCATGTTCGGCATCGACACGAACAACGGCGGCATGTACCTGGAGGGCGACCCCTCCGCCGCAGGCAACCAGCCCCGCTTCATCGCCTACGAGGCCGAGTGGCTGAGGCCGGACTTCCAGATCTGGAACCTCAACCACGAGTACACCCACTACCTCGACGGCCGCTTCACCATGGCCGGTGACTTCGCCGACGGCATGACCACCCCGACCGTCTGGTGGGTCGAGGGGTTCGCGGAGTACGTCTCCTACTCGTACCGCCAACTCACCTACGACGCGGCCATCGCCGAGGCGGGCAAGCGCACTTACCCGCTGAGCACCCTGTTCGACACCACCTACGACAACAGCGACAGCACACGCGTCTACCGCTGGGGCTACCTCGCGGTCCGCTACCTGCTCCAGTCCCACCGCGCGGACCTGGACACCGTCCTCCGCCACTACCGCGCCGGGAACTGGAACGCGGCCCGCACCCACCTCAAGACCACCATCGGCACCCGCTACGACGCCGGCTGGAACGCCTGGCTCACCGCCTGCGCCGCAGGCGACTGCGGAGAGGCCACGGACCCCACCGACCCGACCGATCCGCCGGACCTGCCCGAGTGCACCCTTCCCGAGCAGACCCGGCTCGACCGCAACTGCGCACGGTCCGGCGTCTCGGCCCGCGCCGGCGACTACGCCTACCTCACCCTGTATGTCCCTTCCGGAACAACGAAGTTGCGCATCAGCACCCACGGCGGAACGGGCAACGCCGACCTGTACCACCGGGCCGGTTCCTGGCCGTCGAAGACCGACTTCACCCACCGGTCCGCCAAGCCCGGCAACTCCGAGTCGGTGACCGTGAACAACCCCACTCCGGGGTGGAACTACGTCTCGATCGCCGCTGAACAGGCGGTGTCGGGGCTCGTGGTCTCCGCAGAGTACTGACCCTGGGGAGCCCGGCACTTCTGACGCCGACGACCCGCTCCCGCCCGGGGGGAGCGGGTCGTCGGCGGGTCGGAAGCGGGTCGGAAGCGGGCCGGGACGGGGTCTTGGCAGGCTCTGAGCCATGTGACATGTTACTGACGTGCTCAAGGGAGAGTCCGTGGATCTCGTCGTGATCGGCGCCGGAGTCGTCGGTGCCGCGTGCGCCTACTACGCCGCTCAGGCCGGTCTGTCCGTGGCCGTGGTCGACCGGGGGCCGGTCGCGGGCGGCACAAGCGGAGCGGGTGAGGGAAACCTCCTCGTCTCCGACAAGGAGCCCGGTCCGGAGCTGGAGTTGGCCCGTGCGTCGCTCCGGCTCTGGAGTGACCTCGCACAAGTCCTACCCACTGACATCGAGTTCGAGGCCAAGGGTGGTCTCGTCGTCGCGGAGGACGGTGAACAGCTTTCAGCGTTAAGTGAGTTCGCCGCCGCGCAGGCCCGGTCCGGTGTCACCGTGGAGGAGGTCGGTCCCGGCGGCCTTCACGACCGGGAGCCCCACCTCGCGCCCGGCCTCGCCGGAGGGTTCCACTACCCCGAGGACGCCCAGGTGCAGCCCGCCCGGGCCGCCGCCCGCCTGCTGGAGTGTGCGGGGCGCGCGGGGGCGCGGCTCCTCCTGGGGGAGGAGGTCACGGCCGTCACGACCACCCCGGAAGGCCGGGTGAGCGGGGTGCGCACCGCGCGCCGCCGGCTCCTGACCGGAGCGGTCGTGAACGCGGCGGGCACCTGGGCGGGCCGGATCGCGGAGCTCGCGGGCTCCTACCTCCCCGTCCAGCCGCGACGGGGCTTCGTCCTCGTCACCGAGCCTCTGCCCCCGCTGGTCCGGCACAAGGTCTACGCGGCGGGGTACGTCGCCGACGTGGCGAGCGGGGACGCCGGGCTGCAGACCTCGCCGGTCGTGGAGGGCACCCCCGCCGGGCCCGTCCTCATCGGCGCGAGCCGGGAACGGGTGGGGTTCGACCGCCGTATCTCGGCCGAGGCCGTCCACCGCCTGGCCGCCGCCGCGACCGGCCTCCTCCCGGTGCTGGCGCAGGTGCGCGTTCTCCGGGTCTACTGCGGCTTCCGCCCGTACCTGCCCGACCACCTGCCGGCCATCGGCCCCGACCCGTACGTACCCGGCCTCTACCACGCCTGCGGCCACGAGGGCGCCGGGATCGGCCTCGCCCCGGCGACCGGGCTGGCCATCGCCCGGCAACTGACCGGTGGGGCAACGGATTTCGACGTCGGCCCCTTCGACCCGGGCCGGTTGGCCGAACCCGCCGGTGTGTCTCCACGGAACGGCAACTGACCTTCCGGCACGCGCGCATTCGCGTACCCGGGTTCCCGGGTTCCCTTACGAGAGAAGGGAAGAGCGGTCCATGCGACACCGAGCCGAACCACCCGCCGAGGCCGGGCCCGTCCGCTTCGCCTTCGACGGCCGCGCCGTAGCCGCCCGCCAGGGGCAGAGCATCGCGGGCGCCCTGTGGGACCACGGCATCGTCGCCTGGCGCACCACCCGCGTCGGCGGACGGCCGCGAGGGGCGTTCTGCGGGATGGGCGTCTGCTTCGACTGCCTGGTCGTCGTCAACGGTGCACCCGGTCAACGCGCTTGCCTCGTAAGGGTGTCGGAGGGTGAAACGGTCATCTCGCAGGAAGGGCACGGGCGTGACGAGCTCGGCAGCTGACGGCACGCGGGGGAGCAGGGGCTCGGCGCCCGGCGGTACGTCGGGCAGGGCAACCCCGCTCGACCGTACGGCGGACAGTACGGCCCCGGCCCCGGCCCCGGCGCCGGGCGGATACGACCTGGCGGTCATCGGCGCCGGGCCCGCAGGCCTGGCCGCCGCCGTCACCGCGGCCGACAGCGGCCTGGACGTCGTCCTGATCGACGCCTCGGAACGCCCGGGCGGCCAGTACTTCCGCCATGCCGCCCCCGGGCTCGCCCCACAAGGGAAGCCCGTCCACCACAAGCGGGCCACCTTCGCCGCGCTGTCCGCCCGCCTGGCGGCACACGTGCGCGGAGGCAGGATCACCCACCTCCCGCGCCGCCACGTCTGGACGGCCGAAGGCGGCGGCCCGGCGGCGGACCCCGAACGCTGGACACTCCGCCACGTCCCGGTCGACGGCGCACGGGCCGAGGGCGCACCGGCCGCCCCCACACCCGCAGACGGCATAAGGATCACGAGAGCCCGCTGCCTCCTGCTGGCCACAGGCGCCTACGAACGCCAACTCCCCTTTCCCGGCTGGACCCTGCCCGGGGTGGTCGCCGCCGGAGGTGCCCAGGCGATCCTCAAGGACTCCGGCGCGCTCCCCGGCCGGCGCATCGTCGTGGCCGGCAGCGGACCGCTCCTGCTCGCGGTCGCCGTCTCCCTGGCGGAGGCGGGCGCCGGCATCCCGGTGCTGGCCGAGGCCGCCTCGTACACCGGCTATGCCGGCCGTCTCGGTGTGCTCGCCCGCAACCCGGCGAAGGCGGTGGAGGGAGCCCGGCTCGCGGCGGATCTCCTGCGGTACCGGATCCGGCCGCGCACCCGCAGCGCGGTCGTCCGGGCGCACGGTACGGACCGGGTCGAGGCGGTCACCCTCGCCACCCTCGACCGGGAATGGCGGCCGGTGGCCGGGACCGAAGTGCGGATCGCCTGCGACGCGCTCGCCGTCGGCCACGGGCTCGTCCCCCAGCTCGAACTGGCCGTCGCTCTCGGCTGCACACTGCGCACCGCACCGGACGGGACACCCGCCGTCGAGGTCGACGGCCAACAGCGCACCGACATCGCGGGGTTGTGGGCGGCAGGTGAACCGACCGGCATCGGGGGCGTCGAACTCGCGCTGCTGGAGGGCCGGTCGGCAGCCCTGAGCGTGGCGGCCGCCCTCCATGGCGGCGGGCGCAACGCCGGATCGCGCGCGGCCACCGCCCGGCAACGCCGCTTCGCCGACCTCATGGCCTCGGTCCACCGCCCCGGCGTCCACTGGCCGCAGTGGGTCACCCAGGACACCGAGGTCTGCCGCTGCGAGGAGGTCACCGCCCATGAACTGCGGCAGGCGCACGAGTTGGGGGCCCGGGACGTGCGGAGCGCCAAGCTGCTCACCCGGGCCGGGATGGGCTGGTGCCAGGGGCGCCTGTGCGAGACGGCCGTCACCTGCCTCGCGGCCGGTGGCGACGGCTCCGCCCCTCTCGCCCCCGCACGCCGGCCGCTCTCCTGCCCGGTGTCGCTCCAGGACCTCGCGGAGTCCGCTCCGGCCACCGGTCCCGGTACCGACCCCGGCCCTGCCACCACCCCAGGCACACCAGCCCTCTGACCTCCCAGCTTCCCGCCGGCCTCAGCCCGACCCCGCCTCCGACCCAAGGAGTTCGCCGATGCCCCGCACCCGCACCCACCCCTGGCACGGCGTCATGGTCGCCACCGCGCTGCCGTTCCGCGACGACCTCTCCGTCGACCTCGACGCCTTCGCCGGCCACGTCCGCTCGCTCATCGACGCGGGCTGCGACGGCGTCGTCCCGAACGGGTCCCTCGGCGAGTACCAGACCCTCACCGACGACGAGCGCCGCCGGGTCGTCGAGACCGCCGTCGAGGCGGCTGGCGACGGGGCCCGGGTGATGCCGGGCGTCTCCGCCTACGGGAGTGCGGAGGCCCGGCGCTGAGCCGAGGAGGCGGCGCAGGCCGGGGCGGGCTCGGTGCTGCTGCTGCCGCCCAACGTCTACCGGGCCGACGAGGCCGCCGTACGCGCCCACTACGCCGAGGCGGCCCGCGCCGGGCTGCCCGTGGTCGCCTACAACAACCCTTACGACACCCGGGTAGACCTCACCCCCGCCTTGCTGGCGCAGCTCCACGAGGCGGGGGACATCGTCGCCGTGAAGGAGTTCACCGGTGATGTGCGCCGGGCCTGGGAGATCGCCGAGCGCGCCCCCGGGCTCGACCTGCTGATCGGTGCCGATGACGTCCTGCTGGAACTGGCCGTGGCCGGGGCCGTCGGCTGGATCGCCGGATTCCCCAACGCGCTCCCCGGCTCCTGCACCGCTCTCTAACCGCGCGGCGGTCGCCGGTGACCTGGACACCGCCGTACCGCTGTACCGGCGTCTGCACCCGCTGCTGCGCTGGGACTCCAGGACCGAGTTCGTCCAGGCGATCAAGGTGTCCCAGGACGTGGTGGCCGACGGGAGCGGCGGACCCTGCCGGCCTCCCCGTACCCCGCTCTCCTCCCAGGACGAGGCGACCGTGCGGGCGTTGACCGAGAAGCTGCTCGCCGAGGGCCTGGACTGAGGCATCGGATACATCCCGTCCCACCATGACGAAGGAGCAGAGCTGTGCGCAGCCGCCGCATCATCCACACCGTGGACTCCCACACCGAGGGCATGCCGACCCGAGTGGTCACCGGCGGCATCGGGACCGTACCCGGAGCCACCATGGGGGAGAGGCGCACCTACTTCCAGGAGCACCTCGACCACCTCCGGACCTGGCTGATGTACGAGCCGCGCGGCCACGCGGCGATGAGCGGGGCGATCCTCCAGCCGCCCACCCGGCCCGACGCGGACTGGGGCGTGCTGTTCATCGAGGTGTCGGGGCTGCTGCCGATGTGCGGGCACGGCACCATCGGCGTCGCCACCGTGCTCGTGGAGACCGGGATGGTGACCGTCACCGAGCCCGTGACCACGGTCCGGCTCGACACCCCCGCCGGGCTGGTGGTCGCCGAGGTCCGGGTCGAGGACGGGGCCGCCACCGCCGTGACCCTGCGCAACGTGCCCTCGTTCACCGTCGCCCTGGACCGCCGTGTCGAGGTCCCCGGGTACGGCACGGTCACCTACGACCTCGCCTACGGCGGCAACTTCTACGCGATCCTCCCCCTCGACCGCCTGGGCCTGCCCTTCGACCGGGCACGCAAGGACGACATCCTGCGGGCCGGGCTGGACATGATGGCCGCCGTCAACGCCACGGACCCGCCCGTCCACCCGGAGGACACGTCGATCACCGGCTGCCATCACGTCCAGCTCCTGGCCCCCGGCTCGACCGCCGCGCACTCCCGCCACGCCATGGCCATCCACCCGGGCTGGTTCGACCGGTCGCCCTGCGGCACCGGCACCTCCGCACGCATGGCCCAGCTCCACACCCGGGGCGAACTGCCCTTGCACCGCGACTTCGTCAACGAGTCCTTCCTGGGTACGTCGTTCACCGGCCGGCTCGTGGAGGAGTGCCGGGTGGCGGGGGAGCCGGCGGTCGTCCCGACGATCACCGGACGCGCCTGGATCACGGGCACCTCGCAGTTCCACCACGACCCGAGCGACCCGTTCCCGGACGGCTTCCTGCTGTGAAGGACGTCGGCCCCGACCCCCTCCGGAGGTGAACTCCCTTCGGGTAACGTGACATTGCACCGACGCCTCCTCGTGGGGCCGACGGTTCCGTAGCGAAGACGCCCGAAGTCCCGGAGGACGCCGTGGTCACCCTGCAGTCGCGCAAGCTCGTGTCCCCCACCGAGAACCTGCGCGACCAGGTGGCCCACGCGCTGCGTGCCGCGCTCATCGCGGGGGAGATCAAGCCCGGTGGCGTCTACTCGGCCCCCGCCCTCGCCGCCGAGTTCGGCGTCTCGCCCACACCGGTCCGGGAGGCGATGCTCGACCTCGCCCATGAAGGGCTGGTCGAGGCCGTACGGAACAAGGGCTTCCGGGTGACGGAGATGACCGAACAGGACCTGGACGAGTACACGGAGATCCGTACGCTCATCGAGGTCCCCACCGTCGGCAAGGTGGTCCGGACCGCGACCCGGGAGCAGCTCGAAGCCCTGCGCCCCGGCGCCGAGGCCATCGTGACGGCGGCCCGGGGGCACGACCTCATCGGCTACCTGGACGCCGACCGCCGCTTCCACCTCGACCTGCTCGCCCTCGGCGGGAACCGCCACCTCGTCTCGGTCGTCGGCGACCTCCGCAAGCGGTCCCGGCTGTACGGTCTCACCGAGCTCGACGAGGCCGGGGTGCTCGTCGACTCCGCGGAGGAGCACGTGACGCTGCTCGACCTGATGATCGCCCAGGACGCAGAGGCGGCGGAGGCCCTGATGCGCCACCACCTGGAGCACGTACGCACCCTCTGGGCCAGCCGTCCGCAGCCGGAGAAGCGCAGCGCGCTCACCCTCCGACGCCGCTGACTCCTCCGGTCCGCCGGGCTCAGCGGCAGAGCAGCGCCGTCTTCAGGTCCAGTTTGTGATCGAGGCGGGCCAGATCGCGGCCGGTGAGCAGCTCCACGCGCCCGATGCGGTAATGCACGGTGTTGACGTGCAGATGCAGGGCCTCGGCCGTCCGCGCCCAGGAGCCGTTGTGCGCCAGGAAGGTGTCGAGGGTCTCCAGGAGCATCCGGTGGGAGGGGTTCGTGCCGTCGGCGAGCGGGCCGAGCGCGTGGACGCCGAAGGCCGTCCGCAGGTGGGCGGGGATGCCCGCGAGGAGGGCGTCCAGGGTCGTCAGGTCCTCGACCGCGGTGAGCTGCGCGGCGCCGTCCGCGCTCCCCGTCCGAACCGCCGCCGTCAGCGCGTAACGGGCCTGCTCCAGAGCGCCGTTGAGCTCCTGGGCGGCGGCCGGGGTGCTGGTCCCGCCGTACGGGAGGGTGGCGTCGTCGCAGGCGTCCAGCGTGGGCCAGAGGCCCTTGAGCGTGGCGACCACGGCACCTGGAGCACCAGCACCCGGAGCACCGGAGTCCGTGGCGATGACGGCGGCCGTCCCGCCCGTCGCCAGGCGGGCCGTCGCGAACCGGTGGCCCGGCAGGTGGCGCAGAACCTCGTCCAGGGCCTCGGCGCCCGCCTCCGCCGCCCCCTCCTCCGCTCCCATGGAGACCGCGATCACGGTGTACGGGCCGTGGTCCGGCAGAGCGCAGGCGCGCCTGGCGGGCGCGGACGGTGAACTCCACCCCGTACAGCAGAAGTTCCTGGACGCACAGGGCTTCCAGTGCGGTTTCTGCACCGCCGGGTACCTGATGACGACGGCAGCCCTCGAAGAGGAGCAACTGGCCGACCTGCCAAGGGCGTTCAAGGGCAACATCTGCCGCTGCACCGGCTACCGGGCCATCGAGGACGCGCTGCGCGGCGTACGGCAAGGAGGAGGACCTGGAGATCGCCAGCTACGGCCTCGACCAGTGCCTCCAGGTCGTACGGGACGCGATCCAGGAGTACGGGGACGGGCCCGGCGACGACGTCCCGGAAGGGTGGCTCGTCGGCCAGGGCACCGGGATGCCGATGATTGCCACCGGGCCGCCCGGCGGCCACTTCGCGGACGCCACGGTGAAGCTGCTCCAGGACGGTACGTACGACATCGCCGTCGGCACCGCCGAGTTCGGCAACGGCACCACGGCCGTCCACAAAGGCAAGGCGGTGATGAAGGCCGCCGACGCCCTCGCCGTACAGCTCCTGGAGTTCGCGGCCGAGCATCTGGGGGCGGCTTCGGGGGAGTGCAGGCTCACGGCGGACGCGGTGGAGCGCGCCGGGCGTGTGGTCAGCCTCAAGGAGCTGTTCCGCGGGCAAGGTGATGAACCCGATGCAGTGCCGGGGCCAGGTCGAGGGCGGGGTGGCGCAGGCGCTCGGGGCGACCCTCTTCGAGAACGTACGGCTCGACGGGCGCGGCGAGGTGACCACGGCCGCGTTCCGCCGCTACCGGCTGCCGCAGAACGCCGATGTGCCGCGTACCGAGGTGCACTTCATGGAGACCTCCGACGCGATCGGCCCGCTGGGCGCGAAGTCGATGAGCGAGAGCCCGTTCAACCCGGTCGCCCCGGCCTTCGCCAACGCGCTGCGCGACGCCACGGGGATCAGGTTCACCGAACTGCCGCCGACCCGCGACCGGGTGTGGCTGGCGCTCGACGCGGCGGGAAGGGGCTGACGGCCGCTTCCGAAGGGCCGGGAGCCGACGGATCGACCGGGGCACGCGCCCCCGGGAGGTCCGGCGTCGCGAAGCGGGGCGGCAGGTCGGGGGTGAGCAGTGACCGTGCCTGGACCATGGATCCCACCTGCCTCGCTACGGGAGTCCGGGCGGGCTCCCACCAGTGATTCGGAGCCGCATGGCAAGGGGATTGGCCGGGCCCGCACCCGTCGGCCGGGCCGGCGCACCGGCCTCGGCTCAGTGCACGTCGAGGATCTTGCCCATCAGCCGGGTCAGGGTCCGGCGCTCGGCCGCCGTGAGGGCGCCGAAGGCCCGGTCCAGCAGGTGCGGAACCCCGCTCTCTGCCTCCTCCAGCACCGGCCCGGCCTCCGGCGTCAGCGTCACCGCGTAGGCCCGGCGGTCCCGGGGATGGCGCTCACGGCGTACGAGGCCGGAGTCCTCCAGCCCGTCGATGCACCCCACCATCACGCTCCGGTCGATCCGCAGCTGCTCGCTGAGCTCCTGCTGGGAACAGGGGCCCACATCGCTCAGCATCTTCAGCACGAGGTGCTGGGCCATGGTGAGCTGCCGCCCGGCCAGCTCCTCGTCGAGCGTGCGGGTCACCACCGTCGTGGCCCGGCACAGGGCGATGTCGGGCCGTTCCTGCGCCAGTCGGGAGAAGTACCGGTCGCGCCCGCCGGCCTCCGGCTTCCGGCTGGGCGAAGTGAGGCGGGAAGGCTGTGGGGCGGCCATGACTGCTCCTCCTGGGTTCAGGCCCACCACCCTAGCGCCGCATCGACGCGGCGGACCGGCCGCGACGGGCGCTGCGAGGGTCGGAGGCGGTTAAGTATGCTGCAAGATTGTCTGGGCACAGACTATTTGCGCTGATACGTTTGGGGCTCGCGTCGGCCCTGCGCCGCCGTGGATCCGCCCCCTGCCGCCCGGCCCCGGAAGGTGGCCGCCCATGTCGACCGACGCCACCCCCGTACCGTCGCATCCGCCCGTGGAGCGGCTGACCCCGGACGACCCCCGGCTCTCCTTCGACGGCATCACCGGCTGGAGCCTTGAGGACGGTGGCAACGGGGACGGGAACGGTTTCAGTACCGGCGGTGGTCTGCTCCCGCTGCGGATCCCCCTGGACCGGCTCGACACCACCCTGTCGGCCAACCTCGCGCGGCTGGCCCGTACCACCGCCGGGGTCCGCTTCGCGGTCCGGACCGACGGCCTCCATCGATCTTGAGGTGGAGAACAGCCCCGGCGGCTCACCGCTGGACGTCCGGGTCGACGGCCTCCTCGCCCACCGCTGGACGGGCGGGCCCGGCCGCCACCGGATCGCCTTCGCCCTGCCCGCCGGGGGCGCCCGCCCGGCGGAGGCGGAGGTCTGGCTGCCGCATCTGAGCGCCACCCGGATCGCGGCGGTCTCCCTGAGCGGCCACCGCTCGCCGCCGGCCGCGGTGGACCGGCCGGGCGCCCGGTGGGTGGTGTACGGCAGCTCGATCGTCCACTGCATGTACGCGGCGGGCCCCTCGGAGACCTGGCCCGCTCTCGTGGCGGCGGAGCGCGGGTGGCGGCTGCGCAACCTGGGGCTCGCGGGGGAGGCCCACCTCGATCCGCTCCTCGCGCGGACGATCCGGGACGCGCCGGCGGACCTGATCACCCTGGAGCTGGGCATCAACGCCTACATCCGGGGCGGGTTCACCGCGCGGACCTGGGGGCCCGCCGTCTGCGGCTTCGTGGAGACCGTCCGCGACGGCCACCCGGACACCCCGGTCGTGGTGCTCACCTCGCTCGCCGCGCCCGGCCGCGAACAGGCCGTCAACAGCGCCGGGATGACGCTGGTGGAGACCCGGGCCGCACGCCTGGCGGGGTCCGTCACCAGGGCGAAGTCCCAGCGTTGCCGGTTGCGGCCGGTGGGGGCCTGGGCGGCGAGCCGCAGGCACTCCTCGATCAGGGCGCGTTCCACCGGCCGGTCCAGGTCCAGGCGTCTGCGTACCGCCCGGGTGGTGGTCAGAACTTCGTCGGAGGTCAGGTCGAGCGGGGGCATGAGGCTCCGTCCGTACGGCGGTCGGCAAGGCCGGCGGTCCGCCCAACGGTATCGAGAAATAGTCTGTCGGTCAATCATCTTTAGAGAGATTGAATGGGTAGCGATTGTGGGTGAGTCGCACTCCGGGGAGGGTGGATAAGGGCCCACCGGAGGCCCCCTGTTACGTTTAGCTTAGGCTTGCCTAACTCTCACTCGTTCGTCCAACCATGAGGAACACCCATGCTCGGCTTCACCCGCGTGCGTCGTCACACCCTTGCCGCTTCGGCCACCGCCGTCGCCCTCGCCGTCGTCCTGGCCGGCTGCTCCTCGGACGGTGACAGCGGCAAGGACACGGCGAAGGACGCGGGGAAGAGCGGCGGGGCCTTCCCCGTCTCGATCAAGAGCTCGCTCGGCACCGCGAAGATCGACGAGAAGCCCGAACGCATCGTCACCCTCGGCCAGGGTTCCGCCGAGACCGCGATAGCCCTCGGCCAGACCCCGGTCGGCATCGAGAGCTACCCGTGGGGCAGCGACAAGTCCGGCTACCTCCCGTGGATCAACGAGGCCGTGAAGAAGTCCGGCGACAAGCTCCCCAAGCAGTTCGCGGGCGGCGAGGAGATCGACTTCGAGGCCATCACCGAGCTGGAGCCGGACGTCATCCTCGCCCCCTGGTCGGGCATCACGCAGAAGCAGTACGACGTCCTCAAGGACATCGCCCCCACGGTCGCCTACCCGGACCAGGCGTGGAGCACCGACTGGGACCAGCAGATCGACATCATCGGCAAGGCGCTCGGCCGGACCGAGGACACCGACGGCCTCAAGACGAAGATCGAGAAGCAGCTCGCCGACGCCGCGGCCACCCGGCCGAACTACAAGGACGTCACCTTCTCCTACATCTACAACTCCGGCCCCGGCACCCTCGGCGTCTTCAAGCCCGAGGAGCAGCGCGTCAAGATGGTCTCCTCGCTCGGCCTGAAGGTCGACCCGGTCGTCAACGGCTTCAAGGAGACCCCCGGCACCGACTCGGCCCTCATCGGCCTGGAGAACGCCGAGAAGCTGAAGGACAGTGACCTGGTCTTCACGTTCTACACGGACGCGAAGAACCGCAAGGAGATCGAGGGCCAGAAGCTGTACGGCGCGATCCCCGCGATCAAGAAGGGCGCCGTCGTCGCGAGCAACGACAACTCCTTCGTCACCGCCTCCTCGATCATCAACCCGCTGACCGTGCCGTGGACGATCGAGCGCTACCTGCCGATCATCGACGAGGCCGTCAAGAAGGCCGGCAAGTAACCCCGGCCGGGTATCCGAACCGCCGAAGCCACCAGGCACACTTCACTCCCATGGCAACCACCACGGTCGCACCGCCGAGCGGCGCCGGTACCTCCCGTACCGGCGCCGCTCGGACGGCGTTCCTCCTGCTCGCGGCGGTCGCCGCGCTGGCGGTCGCGCTCTGCGCGAGCGTCATGTTCGGCAGCCGCTCCACCTCGCTCGGAGATGTTCTCGACGTCCTCGGCTCCCGCGCCGACGCCAACGTCACCGCCATCATCGAGAGCCGCTACCCCAGAACCGTCCTCGGTGTCCTCGCCGGACTCTGCCTCGCGGTCGCCGGCACCCTCATGCAGGGAGTCTCGCGCAACCCGCTGGCCGAACCCGGCCTCCTCGGCATCAACGCGGGCGCCTCCGCGAGCATCGTCGCCGCCACCGCCTGGTTCGGTGCGTCGGGTGCCACCGACACCATGTGGTGGGCACTGCCCGGAGCACTGGTCGCCGGAGTGCTCGTCCATGTCATCGGCTCCGCCGGTACGGGCACGAGCGTGGTGCGCCTGGTGCTCGCCGGCGCCGTGCTCACCGCCGTACTGATGGCGTTCATCCAGGCCGTGACCCTCAGCAAGCCGCAGGTGTTCGACAGCTACCGCTACTGGGTGGTCGGAGCGCTCGGCGGCCGGGACTTCGACGTCTTCTGGTCCGTCCTGCCCTTCGCCGCCGTGGGCTTCCTCCTCGCCCTGGCCCTCGGCCCCGGCCTCAACACCCTGGCCCTCGGCGACGCCACCGCCGTCTCCCTCGGCTCGAACCCGGCGCGCACCCGGGGCGGCGGGCTCCTCGCCGCCACCCTGCTCAGCGCCGCCGCGACCGCCGCCGTCGGCCCGATCGCCTTCGTCGGCCTCGCCGTACCGCACGTCGTACGGGCCCTGGTCGGCGTCGACTTCCGTGTCCAGACGCTGTTCTCCGCGCTGCTGGGCCCCACCCTGCTGCTCCTCGCCGACGTCGTGGGCCGGGTCGTCATGCGCCCCACCGAACTCATGGTCGGCGTCGTCACCGCCTTCGTCGGCGCACCCGCGCTGCTCATCGCCGTACGCAGGATGCGGGGCACGACATGACCGTCACCGAGCCCCTTCGAGAGTCCGTCAAGGCCCCCCGCGGCTACCTGGTCGTCGGCCGCACCGTGGCGATACCGATGCGCCGCGCCTCCGTCCTCGCGGGCGCGGGCCTCCTCGTCCTCCTCCTCGTCGCCGCCGTGGCGACGCTGACCTGGGGGCGTCTCGGCCTCGACCTCGCCGACCTGCCCGCGGCCCTCGTCGGGGACGCGGAGGGCAAGGACCGCTTCGTCTTCAACCGGCTGCGCGGCCCCCGCCTCACCGTCGCCATCGGGGTCGGCGCGGCGCTCGGCCTCTCCGGCGCGCTGTTCCAGTCCGTCACCCGCAACCCCCTCGGCAGCCCCGACGTCATCGGGCTCTCCGCCGGAGCCGGGGCGGGCGCCGCGATCTGCGCGCTGATGTTCCCCGACACGGTCCCCGTCGCCGTCGGCGCCCTCATCGGCGCGGTCGTGGCGATGGCCCTCGTGTACGTCTCCACCGGCACCGGCTTCCGCAACCCCGCCCGGCTCGTCATCGCCGGTATCGGGGTCGCCGCGATGGGCGCCGCCGTCACCCAGTACGTCGTCTACGCCCTGGAACGCGACAAGGCGTCCGTCCTGACCGCCTACGTCAACGGCAGCCTCACCGCCCGCTCCTGGACCGACGCCACCACGATCTGGCTGGTCCTGCTCGCCACCGCCCCGCTGACCGCGCTGATCTCCCGGCGGCTCGACATCGGCGAGATGGGCGACGACATCTCCGAAGGGCTCGGCTCCGAACCGAGGAAGGCCAAGACCCTCGCCGTGGCCCTCGCCATAGCGCTCTCGGCGGCCGCCGTCAGCGTCTCCGGACCCATCGCCTTCATCGCCCTGACGGCCCCGCAGATCGCCAGGCGCCTCACCCGCGGATCCGGCCCCCACCTGCTGCTCTCCGCCCTCACCGGCGGGCTGCTCCTGGTGGCCGCCGACCTCTGCGCCCAGCAGCTGCCGCTCTTCGAGGACCTGCCGGTGGGGATCTACACCATGGCGATCGGCGGCGCGTACCTCGGCTGTCTGCTGGTACGGGAGTGGCGCCGGGGCGTGCTCTGACAGCCGGTCTCAGGCTCCGGCGGCCGTCCTGAGACGGTGACGACTGGTCACGTACAGGTTCGTGGACCATACTGCCCGCCGTGGAGCAGAGCATAGATTCGAACAAGAAGCCCGAGTTCGCCGCAGGCACCGACCCGGCGTTCATCCCCCTCCCCGGCCTGGCGGCGCCCGCCGCGATCCGGAAGACCGAACCGGAAGCGGAGGCCGGTACGGAGACGGACCCGGAGCCGGAGGACGCGCCCCGAGCGGAAGACGCGGCGGCTCCCGGATCCGACGCCGAGCCGGAGTCGGAGGCGGAGTCCGACGCCGAAGTGCAGGCGGAGGAGAAGGAGGCCGAGGACGGCCCGGTCTTCGAGGTCAGCGACCGCCGGGGCTCGATCCGGGTGGCCCGGGAAGGCATCAGGTTCCGGCTGGACGACCAGGAGGCCGAATTCGACTGGGCCGAGATCGGCGCGGTGGAGATGAACCCGGCCCGGTTCGGCCGCCGGTTCACCGTGACCGTGCACCTGTCGACCCGGCGCTGGTTCAACGCCGAGGTCGAGGCGGCGAGCCGGACCCAGCTCAAGGAGTGGCCGGCCGAGCTGGACGCCGCTCTGGACGCCTACTTCGAGGAGTCCTGAGCGGGCCGGCCGGACCCCGGACGCCTCCGGGCGGCCCTCCCGGCGCGCCGCGGCGTCCGGGAGCGCCGGGCGGTGCTCCGGGGCGGGCGGTGCCGGGCGGTGGATCCGTGCGGGGCGTCGCCCGTCACTCGCCGCGCCGGGAGCCCTTGCGGCCCCGGACGCGCATCACCACGTAGAAGATCAGCGCCAGCGCGGCCAGCCCGAGCACCACCTTGGACAGCAGTCCGACGTACGTTCCGACGACGTCCCAGCGGTCGCCGAGCCAGTAACCCGCCATCACCAGCAGGGTGTTCCACACCAGGCTGCCCGCCGTCGTCAGGCCGACGAACACCGGCAGCGGCATGCGCTCCACACCCGCGGGCACGGAGATCAGGCTCCGGAAGACCGGCACCATCCGGCCCAGCAGGACCGCCTTCGTGCCGTGCCGCGCGAACCACGCCTCCGTACGCACCAGGTCCGAGGCCTTGACCAGCGGCAGCTTGGCCCACAGGGCGTGCATCCGCTCCCGGCCGAACACGGCCCCGATCGTGTACAGCGCCAACGCCCCGACGACGGAGCCGAGTGTCGTCCAGAACAGGGCGGAGGCCAGGCTGAGCACGCCCTGCGACGCGGCGAACCCGGTCAGCGGGAGGATGATCTCGCTCGGCAGCGGCGGGAACAGGTTCTCCAGGGCGATGGCGAAACCGGCACCCGGCCCGCCGAACGTCTCGACCAGGCCGGTGGCCCACCCCGCGATGCCGCCCTCGGGTTCCTCGGCGGCAACTGGCAGTGCGAGGTGCATGAGGGCTCTCCGGCGTGGGGGTGTCGGGTGCGTGGAGGGGCGTCGACCTCCTCCTGCGTCCATCCTCCCTCAGGCCTGGTCCAGCACCACCGACCGGGTCAGGTGACGGGGTGCGTCCGGGTCCAGCCCCCGCGCCGCCGCACGGGCGATCGCCAGCCGCTGTACGCGTACGAGGTCGGCCAGCGGGTCGAGTCCGCTCTCCACCCACTGGGCGCCCGTGGCGCGCACCTGCTCGCCCAGACCCTCGGGTGCGGCGCCGAACATCCAGGTCGCCGTACCGGACGTGGAGACGCTGATGGGCCCGTGGCGGTACTCCATCGCCGGGTAGGACTCCGTCCAGGCCAGTGCCGCCTCCTTCATCTTCAGCGCCGCCTCATGGGCCAGGCCGACCGTCCAGCCCCGGCCGAGGAAGGAGAACTGGGAGCGCTCCAGCAGCCCTTCGGGCAGCGGCTCGGCGAGCGCCCGCTCCGCGTCCCGTACCGCGTCCTCGGTGTGCAGACCGAGGTGGGCCCGGAGGAGGGTGAGGGCGCTCGTGGCGAACCGCGTCTGGACGACGGACCGTTCGTCGGCGAAGTCGAGCACGACGAGATCGTCGGCAGCCTCCCGTACCGGGGTCCGCGGATCGGCGGTGACGGCGACCGTCCGTGAGGCCGGGCGCACACGGTCCAGCAGCTCCAGCACCTCGGTGGTGGTCCCCGAGCGGGTCAGCGCGACGACCCGGTCGTAGCCGCGGCCGTGGGGGAACTCGGAGGCGGCGAAGGCGTCCGACTCGCCCTGGCCGGAGCCCTCGCGGAGCGCCGCGTAGGCCTGCGCCATGTAGAAGGAGGTGCCGCAGCCGACGACGGCGACACGCTCTCCGGAGGCGGGCAGGACGGCCCGGTGGCCATCGGCCAGTGCGGCGGCGCGACGCCAGCAGGCGGGCTGACTGGCGGTCTCGGTCTCGGCGTACGACACGTCTGCAACTCCACGGGACGAGGGGCGGAAGGAGCCTCGATGTAGAATCCTGCACGTTACATGCAGTTATCGAGCAAGAACAAGCATGGTGCGCGGGGTGCGGAGCCGGTCGCCGGGCTCCTGTGCGACGCTTGCGCGGTCCGGCCACCGGCGACCGCGTTCCCGGGAAGCGCGGAGCCCGGCACCGGACGGTGAAGGAGACGCACGTGGCCAGGGACGCCCGTTGGGACGCGCTGCTGGAACTCGTCGGCAAGCACGGCAGGGTGGAGGTCGAGGAGGCGGCGGCGGCGCTCGCCGTGTCGGCCGCGACCATCCGCCGCGACCTGGACCAGCTCGCCGAACAGCACCTGCTCACCCGCACCCGGGGCGGAGCGGTCGCGCACGGGGTCTCCTACGAGCTGGCCCTGCGCTACAAGACCGGCCGCCACGCCCCCGAGAAGCAGGCCATCGGTCGCGCGGTCTCCGGGCTCGTCGCCGTCGGCGAGGTGGTCGGCCTGACCGGCGGTACGACGGTGACCGAGGTGGCCCGCGCGCTGGCGGTCCGCCCCGACATCGTCGGCGAGACCACGGTCGCGGGCGGGCAGCCGACGCTCACCGTCGTGACCAACGCCCTGAACATCGCGAGCGAACTGGCGATCCGGCCGCAGATCAAGATGGTCGTCACGGGCGGTGTCGCCAGGCCGCAGTCGTACGAACTGACCGGCCCGCTGGCCGTCGGCGTGATGAACGAGATCACGCTGGACGTCGCTGTCCTCGGGGTGAACGCCATCGACATCGAACGCGGCGCCTACGTCCACCACGAGGGCGAGGCCAGCGTCAACCGGCTCCTCGCGGAGCGGGCCCAGCGGGTGGTGGTGGCGGCCGACTCCTCGAAGATCGGCAAGCGGGCCTTCGCGCGGGTCTGCGACCTCGGCCTGGTCGATGTGCTCGTCACCGACTCCCACATCACGGCGGAGGCGAGGGACCGGTTCGGCGAGGCCGGGGTCCAGGTCATCGCGGTGTGAGGGCGCGGTGTGAGTGACTCGATCCGGCCCTTCGCCGTGTCGTTGGTACGCCGAACGGGTGAGGGGCGAGAGGATTGCCCGATGAACAGTGAGCGCAGCCGGCGCGAACCCGACCGGCTTGACGACGGGGTGGCCCTGTGAGCAGGTACGACAGGTACGACAGATATGACGCCACCGACGAACAGTGGGAGGGGCTCGCCCAGGTCGTACCCCTGCGGGGCCGCGACGAGTGGCCGTCCCGCATCGACCACCGCACGGTCCCGGACGAGCGTGCGGCCGAACAGCGACGCCTGGTCGTGCTGCGGGTGCAGGTCTTCGCGGACGCCCGCGAGGTCGCGGAGTACCTGGTCGCCCAGGTTCCGGTGCTGCTCGACCTGACAGCGGCCGAGACGGACGTGGCCAAGCGGATTCTCGACTTCAGCAGCGGTGTGGTCTTCGGACTCGGCAGCGGCATGCACCGCGTCGACCGGAACGTCTTCCTGCTCGCCCCGGAGGGCATGGAGGTCGAAGGGGTCACACCGGCCGGGCTCGCCCAGTCCTAGGGCCTGTCGTAAAGCCCCGTCCCTCCCGCCCCTTCTCGTCGGCCTCGCCGCCGGACGCCCCTCGGGGCGTCCGGGGCGGCGGCGTCCGGGGCGGTGGTGGTAGACCTGGGGCCGTGACAGAACTCGATGTGGCAGAACTCCAGCGGCGGCTGGCCGCGTTCGCGGCGGCCCGGGACTGGGAGCAGTACCACACCCCGAAGAACCTGGTGGCCGCCCTCAGCGTCGAGGCCTCCGAACTGGTCGAGATCTTCCAGTGGCTGACGCCCGAACAGTCCGCCCGGATCATGGACGAACCCGAAGCGGCCCATCGTGTCGCCGACGAGGTCGCCGATGTCCTCGCCTATCTCCTCCAGTTCTGCGAGGTGCTGGGCATCGACCCGCTCCGGGCGCTGGCGGCCAAGATGGACCGGAACGAGAAGCGCTTCCCTGTCCCGAGCACGCCGGAACCCCAGGATCGTCACTCTTCGGAGTGATCGACTTATCCACAATCGACTTGGTGTCCACAGATTTCCGATTTCCTCTGGCCTTACGGTGCCATCTACCTCACTGTGGGTAATGAAAGAGGTGAGCGGGTTTTCGTACGGACGGGGGAAACGCATGGAAGCGGAGCGACTCATCGAGGCGGGGCGGCGGGCCCTGGCGGAGAGCCGGGGTGCGCCGGACGTGATGGCGGAGGCCTGGCAGGCACAGGCCCTCGCGCGGACGGTCGGCAGCCGGCTGGCCCTGCTCGGCCCGATGGAGTTACGGGGGGAGGCGCGGGCCCTCGGTGAGATCGGCGGCGGCTGCTCGGCGCCGGACCACCCGGCGGTCCTCTCCCGGGGAGCACGGGCGGCGCAGCTCTCCGGGATCGCCGATGTGCGGGCGGCCCTGACGGGTCTGGCGCTGCTCCTCGGCGAGGCCGGGATCGCGCTCGTCTCGGTGGCCTGCGACACGGGGGAGGACGGCCTCTACTGGCAGTGCATCGAGGCCATGGACGCGGCCGACGAGTCGCTCGACCGCGTGCACGGGCTGCTGAGACGGCTGGGGGAGCGGGAAAGGGAGCGCGACGGCCCCTACGGCGGGATACGCGGCCCCGCCCCGTCGGCGGCGGGGCCCTGAGGAGGAGCCGCCGGTGAAGGGGCAGGATGGGTGCATGGATCTTCGAATCTTCACCGAGCCCCAGCAAGGGGCCGACTACGACACCCTGCTCACCGTCGCCAAGGCCACCGAGGACCTCGGCTTCGACGCTTTCTACCGCTCGGACCACTACCTCCGCATGGGCTCCGGTGACGGCCTGCCCGGACCGACCGACGCCTGGATCACGCTGGCCGGTCTCGCCCGCGAGACCAAGCGGATCCGGCTCGGCACGCTGATGACCGCAGGCACGTTCCGCCTGCCCGGCGTGCTCGCCATCCAGGTGGCCCAGGTCGACCGCATGTCCGGCGGCCGCGTCGAACTCGGCCTGGGCGCGGGCTGGTTCGAGGAGGAGCACAAGGCCTACGGCATCCCGTTCCCCAAGGAGAAGTTCGGCCGGCTGGAGGAGCAGCTGGCGATCGTCACCGGCCTCTGGGCGACGGAGGTCGGCAAGACCTTCAGCTACGACGGCACGTATTACCAGCTCACCGACTCGCCCGCGCTGCCGAAGCCTGCCCAGGCCAAGGTGCCCGTCCTCATCGGCGGCCACGGCGCGACCCGCACCCCGCGCCTCGCCGCGCAGTACGCGGACGAGTTCAACATCCCCTTCGCCTCCCTGGAGGACAGCGAGAAGCAGTTCGGCCGGGTCAAGGCCGCGGCGAAGGCGTTCGGGCGGGAACCGGACGACCTGGTGTACTCCAACGCCCTGGTCGTCTGCACCGGCAAGGACGACGCCGAAGTGGCCCGGCGGGCGGCGGCCATCGGCCGGGACGTGGAGGAGCTCAAGGCCAACGGGCTGGCCGGCTCGCCCGCCGAGGTGGTCGACAAGATCGGCCGGTACGCGGCCATCGGCTCGTCCCGGATCTACCTCCAGGTCCTCGACCTGGACGACCTGGACCATCTGGAGCTGATCTCCTCGCAGATCCAGTCCCAGCTGAACTGACCCGCCTCTCCCACAGGGAAGGACGGACGAGAAGGAGATGGCTGTGAGCACCGGCCGTACGCTCGCCGAAGCACTGGCGGAAGGACCCGTCCTGCTGGACGGCGGACTCTCCAACCAGTTGGAGGCTCAGGGGTGCGATCTCACCGACGCGCTCTGGTCGGCCCGGCTGCTGGCCGACGCCCCGGAACAGATCGAGGCCGCCCACCTGGCGTATCTGCGCTCCGGAGCGCAGGTGCTCATCACGGCCAGCTACCAGGCCACGTTCGAAGGGTTCGGCCGCCACGGGATCGGCCCCGAACGGACCGGGGCGCTGCTCGCCCGCAGCGTGGAGCTGGCCCGGCGGGCGGCCGGTGCGGCCCGCCGGGCCGATCCCGGGCGGGAGGTCTGGGTCGCCGCCTCGGTCGGCCCGTACGGGGCGATGCTCGCGGACGGCAGCGAGTACCGGGGGCGGTACGGGCTGACCGTCCGGGAGCTGGAGCGCTTCCACCGCCCCAGGATGGCGGCGCTCGCCGAGGCGGAGCCCGACGTCCTGGCGCTGGAGACGGTGCCGGACATGGACGAGGCAGAGGCGGTGGTGCGGGTCGCCGAGGAGACCGGGCTGCCGATCTGGCTCTCGTACAGCGTCGCGGGCGGCCGGACCCGGGCCGGGCAGCCGCTGGAGGAGGCGTTCGCGGTGGCCGCCGGGCGGGAGCGGGTGGTGGCCGTCGGGGTCAACTGCTGCGACCCGGCCGAGGCGGAGGAGGCGGTGCGGGTGGCGGTGGCGGTCACGGGCAAGCCGGCCGTGGTCTACCCGAACAGCGGGGAGGGCTGGGACGCCGGAGGCAGGGAGTGGACCGGGCGGAGCACTTTCGACCCGGGGCGGGTGCGGGCCTGGACGGGGGCCGGGGCGCGGCTCGTCGGGGGCTGCTGCCGGGTGGGGCCGGACCGGATCAAGGAGCTGGCGGGGCTGCTGGAGCGCTGAAAATGCCTGGTGGGAGGTGCGGGATCGAGACCATACTCGGACAGGTGTTCCTGACAATCGGTACGACCGGCACCCCTGAACGTCCCGCCACGGACCTCGGTTTCCTGCTGCACAAGCACCCCGACCGGGCGCAGGCGTTCTCCACCTCGCACGGCACCGCGCACGTCTTCTATCCCGAGGCGTCCGCGGAGCGCTGCACGGCCGCACTCCTGCTGGAGGTGGATCCGGTGGCGCTGGTGCGGCGCGGCAAGGGCAAGGGCCGGGGCGGTGCGCCCGACGCGGCGCTCGCGCAGTACGTCAACGACCGCCCCTACGCGGCCTCCTCACTGCTCTCGGTCGCGCTTGCCACGCTGTTCAAGTCCGCGCTGGGCGGTGTCTGCCGGGCCATGCCCGAGCGGGCCGGGGCTCCGATGCCGCTGCGGATCGAGGTGCCCGCGCTGCCCGCCCGGGGCGGTGCGGAGCTGGTGCGCAAGCTGTTCGTGCCGCTCGGCTGGGAGCGGGTCGAGGTGACGCCGGTGGCGCTGGACGAGCAGTTCCCCGAGTGGGGCGACTCGCGCTACGTACGCCTCGTGCTGGAAGGGGAGTTGCGGCTCGCCGACGCGCTGCGCCAGCTCTACGTCCTGCTGCCGGTGCTCGACGACGCCAAGCACTACTGGGTCGCCCCCGACGAGGTGGACAAGCTGCTGCGGGCCGGTGAGGGCTGGCTCGCCGACCACCCCGAGCGCCCCCTCATCACCCGGCGCTACCTCTCCCACCGCTGGGGGCTGACCCGCCAGGCCGACCAGGCCCTGGAGCTGGTCCGGCTCGCGGAGTCGGACGACCTCGACGTCGACAGCGTCGACAACGCGGTCGACGAGAGCACCGACACCGAGGAGAAGCCCGTCCCGCTCGCCGAGCACCGGCGCACCGCGATCCTCGAAGCGCTGCGCGGGGCCGGTGCGCACCGGGTGCTCGACCTGGGCTGCGGCCAGGGCCAGTTGGTGCAGGCGCTCCTCAAGGACGTGCGGTTCACCGAGATCGTCGGCGTCGACGTGTCGATGCGCGCCCTCACCATCGCCTCGCGCCGGCTGAAGCTGGACCGGATGGGGGAGCGGCAGGCGGGCCGGGTCACCCTCCGGCAGGGCTCCCTCACCTACACGGACAAGGGGCTCAAGGGGTACGACGCCGCCGTGCTCAGCGAGGTCGTCGAGCACCTGGACCTGGACCGGCTGCCCGCGCTGGAGTACGCGGTCTTCGGCTCGGCGCGTCCGCGCACGGTGCTCGTGACCACGCCGAACGTTGAGTACAACGTCCGCTGGGAGACCCTCCCTGCCGGGCACGTACGCCACGGGGACCACCGCTTCGAGTGGACCAGGGCCGAGTTCCGGGAGTGGGCGGGGAAGGTGGCCGGGCGCCACGGGTACGCCGTCGCGCATCTGCCCGTCGGCCCGGACGACCCCGAGGTCGGCCCGCCCACCCAGCTCGCCGTCTTCACCCTGACCGGCACGGAAATCGGCAGGAAGACCGACAGGAACAACGAGAAGAAGAAGGAGGCGGAGGCCGCATGACGAACGACGACAGCACGAGCACCGACACCACCACCGGCGGCGCCTCCCGCACCCTGCCGGTGACCGACCTCTCCCTCGTCGTCCTCATCGGCGCCAGCGGATCGGGCAAGTCCACCTTCGCCCACAAGCACTTCAAGCCCACCGAGATCGTCTCCTCGGACTTCTGCCGGGGCCTCGTCGCCGACGACGAGAACGACCAGAGCGCCAGCCGCGACGCCTTCGACGTGCTCCACTACATCGCCGGCAAGCGCCTGGCCGCCGGACGGCTGACCGTCGTCGACGCCACCAGCGTCCAGTCCGAGAGCCGCAAACAGCTCGTCCAGCTGGCCAGGGAGCACGACGTGCTGCCCATCGCCATCGTGCTCGACCTCCCCGAAGAGGTCTGCGCCGCCCGCAACGCCGCCCGCCCCGACCGCGCGTCCATGCCCCGCCACGTCATCCAGCGCCACCGCCGCGAGCTGCGCCGCTCACTGCGCGGCCTGGAGCGCGAAGGCTTCCGCAAGGTGCACATCCTGCGCACCGAGGAGGAGGCCGAGAGCGCCGAAGTGGTCCTGGAGCGGCGCTACAACGACCTGCGCCACCTCACCGGCCCGTTCGACATCATCGGCGACATCCACGGCTGCCGCTCCGAGCTGGACACCCTGCTCGGCAAACTCGGATACGTCGGCGGCGCCCACCCCGAAGGGCGTACGGCCGTCTTCGTCGGCGACCTCGTCGACCGGGGCCCCGACAGCCCGGGTGTGCTTCGCCGCGTCATGTCCATGGTCGCGGCGGGCAACGCCCTCTGCGTCCCCGGCAACCACGAGAACAAGCTCGGCCGCTACCTCGCGGGCCGCAAGGTCCAGCAGACCCACGGCCTCGCCGAGACGATCGAGCAACTGGAGCACGAGGACGCCGGGCACCCCGAGTTCCGGCAGCAGGTGAGGGAGTTCATCGACGGGCTCGTCAGCCACTACGTGCTGGACGGCGGCAATCTGGTGGTCTGCCACGCCGGACTGCCCGAGAAGTACCACGGCCGCACCTCCGGCCGGGTCCGCTCGCACGCGCTGTACGGGGACACCACCGGCGAGACCGACGAGTTCGGCCTGCCCGTGCGCTACCCGTGGGCCGAGGACTACCGGGGGCGCGCCGCCGTCGTCTACGGTCACACGCCGGTGCCCACCACCTCCTGGATCAACAACACCATCTGCCTGGACACCGGCGTGGTCTTCGGCGGGAAGATGACCGCGCTGCGCTGGCCGGAGCGTGAACTCGTCGACGTACCGGCCGAGAAGGTCTGGTACGAGCCCGCCAGGCCACTGACCACAGAGGCGCCCGGAGGCCGGGAGGGCAGGCCGCTGGACCTCGCCGACGTCCAGGGCCGCCGGGTCGTGGAGACCCGGCACCTGGGCCGCGTCGCCGTGCGCGAGGAGAACGCGGCCGCGGCCCTCGAAGTCATGAGCCGGTTCGCCGTCGACCCGCAGCTCCTCGCCTACCTCCCGCCCACCATGGCCCCCACCGCCACCTCCCGCGAGGAAGGCTTCCTGGAGCACCCGGCCGAGGCGTTCGCGCAGTACCGCAGCGACGGCGTCGAGCGGGTGGTGTGCGAGGAGAAGCACATGGGCTCCCGGGCCGTCGCCCTGATCTGCAAGGACGCCGCCGCCGCGACCGCCCGCTTCGGCACGGACGGCCCCACCGGCGCGCTGTACACCCGCACCGGGCGGCCCTTCCTGGACGACCGGGCCGTGACCGAAGAGGTCCTCGACCGACTCCGTACAGCCGTCACCGCGGCGGGGCTCTGGGAGGAGTGGGACACCGACTGGGTGCTCCTGGACGCCGAGCTGATGCCCTGGTCGCTCAAGGCCGGCGGACTGCTGCGCTCGCAGTACGCCGCCGTCGGCGCGGCCTCCGGCGCGGTGTTCCCGTCCGCCCTCGCCGCTCTGGAGACGGCCGCCGCCCGTGGCGTCGACGTCGGCGGCCTCGGCGGGCGGCAGCGCGCCCGGGCCGAGGACGCGGCCGCGTTCACCGAGGCGTACCGGCGCTACTGCTGGTCCACCGAGGGGCTGGAAGGGATGCGCATCGCCCCGTTCCAGATCCTCGCCGTGCAGGGCCGCTCGCTGGCCGCCGTCCCCCACGACGAGCAGCTGGCCTGGCTGGACCGCCTCGTCGAGCACGACCCGACCGGGCTGCTCCAGGTCACCCGCCGGCTCGTCGTGGACCCCGCCGACGAGGCGTCCGTCCGCGCGGGCACCGACTGGTGGCTGGAGATGACCGGGCGCGGAGGCGAGGGCATGGTCGTCAAGCCGCTCGGCGCCCTCGTCCGGGACGCGAAGGGCCACCTGGTCCAGCCCGGCATCAAGGTGCGCGGCCGGGAGTACCTGCGGATCATCTACGGCCCCGAGTACACCCGCCCGGAGAACCTGGAGCGCCTGCGGTCCCGGTTCCTCGGCCACAAGCGCTCGCTCGCGCTGCGGGAGTACGCGCTCGGACTGGAGGCCCTGGACCGGCTGGCGGAGGGCGAGCCGCTGTGGCGCGTCCACGAGGCGGTCTTCGCCGTCCTGGCCCTGGAGTCGGAGCCGGTGGACCCCCGGCTCTGAGACCCGCGCGAACGGTGGGCGATTCGCGGGGTGAACGGTGCTCCGCCCGGTGAGGATGAAGACATGGGATTCCATGTCGACTCCGAAGCCGGGCGGCTGCGCCGCGTCATACTGCACCGCCCCGATCTGGAACTGAAACGGCTGACCCCCTCCAACAAGGACGCGCTCCTCTTCGACGACGTCCTGTGGGTGCGCCGGGCCCGGGAGGAGCACGACGGGTTCGCCGACGTCCTGCGTGACCGGGGAGTGGAGGTGCACCTCTTCGGCGACCTCCTCCAGGAGTCCCTGGACATCCCCGTCGCGCGGCGGCTCGTGCTCGACCGGGTCTTCGACGAGAAGGAGTACGGGCCGCTCGCCACCGAGCACCTGCGCGCCGCCTTCGAGGAGCTGCCGTCGGCCGAGCTGGCGGAGGCGCTGGTCGGCGGGATGACCAAGCGCGAGTTCCTGGAGCGGCACAGCGAACCGACCTCCGTCCGCTTCCATGTGATGGACCTGGACGACTTCCTGCTCGGCCCGCTGCCCAACCACCTCTTCACCCGGGACACCTCCGCCTGGATCTACGACGGGGTCTCCATCAACGCGATGCGCTGGCCCGCCCGGCAGCGCGAGACCGTCCACTTCGAGGCGATCTACCGCCACCATCCGCTCTTCACCGGACCGGACGCGGGCGTCTTCCACCACTGGTCGGAGGGGCAGGACGACTACCCCTCCACCATCGAGGGCGGTGACGTCCTGGTCATCGGGCAGGGGGCGGTCCTGATCGGGATGAGCGAGCGCACCACCCCGCAGGCGGTGGAGATGCTGGCCCGCGGCCTCTTCGACGCGGGCTCCGCGCGCACGATCGTGGCGCTCGACATGCCCAAGGGCCGTGCGTTCATGCACCTGGACACGGTGATGACCATGATCGACGGCGATACGTTCACCCAGTACGCCGGGCTCGGCATGCTCCGCTCGTACACGATCGAGCCGGGCAGCGGCCCCCGCGAACTGAAGGTCACCGACCACCCGCCCGAGCACATGCACCGCGCCATCGCCGCCGCGCTCGGCCTCGACTCGATCCGGGTGCTCACCGCCACCCAGGACGTGCACGCGGCGGAGCGCGAGCAGTGGGACGACGGCTGCAACGTCCTGGCTGTCGAGCCGGGCGTCGTCGTCGCGTACGAGCGGAACGCGACCACCAACACCTATCTGCGCAAACAGGGCATCGAGGTCATCGAGATCCGGGGCAGCGAGCTGGGCCGGGGGCGGGGCGGACCGCGCTGCATGAGCTGTCCGGTGGTGCGGGACCCTGTGTAGTGCAGGCACTTTCGAGACAGGGGACCGGCGGATTCTGGACCCAGGGGGCTGTATAGGAATGCGGTTAGTCGTATAGACTTCCAGAACTGTTCGTCGATCCCCGCACGATCCCTGGAGCCGTCACCATGGCCATCGACCTCACCGGCCGCCCCTTCCTCAAGGAGCTGGACTTCACCGCGGAGGAGTTCCTCGGCCTGGTCGCGCTGGCCGGCGAGCTGAAGGCGGCCAAGAAGGCGGGGGCCGAGACCCAGCGGCTGCGCGGGAAGAACATCGCGCTGATCTTCGAGAAGACCTCGACCCGCACCCGCTGCGCGTTCGAGGTCGCCGCCGCCGACCAGGGTGCCTTCACCACCTACCTGGACCCCTCCGGCTCCCAGATGGGCCACAAGGAGTCGGTGAAGGACACCGCCCGGGTGCTCGGCCGGATGTTCGACGGGATCGAGTACCGGGGCGACAGCCAGCAGGTGGTCGAGGAGCTGGCCGCGTACGGCGGCGTCCCCGTCTTCAACGGGCTCACCGACGACTGGCACCCCACGCAGATGCTCGCCGACGTCCTGACCATGACGGAGCACAGCGGCAAGCCCGTCACACGGATGGCCTTCGCCTACCTCGGCGACGCCCGCTTCAACATGGGCAACTCCTACCTGATCACCGGCGCCCTGCTCGGCCTGGACATCCGGATCGTCGCCCCCGAGATGTACTGGCCGGCCCCCTCCGTCGTGGAGCAGGCGGAGAAGCTCGCCGCGGTCAGCGGCGCGAAGGTCACGCTCACCGCGGACGTCACCGAGGGCGTCCGCGGCGCCGACTTCGTCGCCACGGACGTGTGGGTCTCGATGGGGGAGCCCAAGGAGGTCTGGGACGAGCGCATCGCCGCGCTCGCGTCGTACGCCGTGACGATGGACGTCCTGCGGGCCACCGGCAACCCGGACGTGAAGTTCCTGCACTGCCTGCCCGCCTTCCACGACCTCGGCACCCAGGTCGGCCGGGACGTCCACGCCGCCCACGGACTCACCGAGCTGGAGGTCACCGACGAGGTCTTCGAGTCGGCGCACTCGGTGGTCTTCGACCAGGCCGAGAACCGGATGCACACCGTCAAGGCCGTGCTGGTGGCGACGCTGGCGGACGTGTAGCCGACCTCACGGCCGAGGGATTCGCATGGCCATTCGCCCGATTGGGTGAACATGCGAGGTGGTGGCTACGATGTCGCCTCTGGTGGGGTTCGGGCTCTGACGTGCCTGGGCCCCTTTCCCGTGCCGCTCAGGCGCGCACGGGACCGTCCCCCCACTGCACCACCAGAGAAGAGAACGTCCCGCATGAGCCCCGGCCTGCCGAATCCCGGCACCGCACACCGTCCCGGACTGCGCCGCAAGAGCCCCGACCAGCTCATCGCCGAGTCCGGCGGTGACCTGGAGGGCCACGGCCTCAAGCGGACGATGGGCCTCTTCCAGCTCGTCTGCTTCGGCGTCGGGGCCATCGTCGGCACCGGCATCTTCGTCGGCCTCTCCGACACCGTCGCCGAGGCCGGACCCGCCGTCGTCATCTCGTTCGTCCTGGCCGCGATCACCTGCATCTTCACCGCCTTCTCCTTCGCGGAGCTGGGCAGCGCGATCCCGGTCTCGGGAAGCTCGTACTCCTTCGCGTACGCCGCCCTCGGCGAACGCACGGCGTTCCTCGTCGGCTGGTGCCTGATGCTGGAGTACGGCGTCTCGGTCTCCGCGGTCGCGGTGGGCTGGAGCCAGTACGTCAACGAGCTGCTGAACAGCCTGATCGGCTGGGAGCTGCCCGCGGCCGTCTCCGCCGGGCCCGGCGACGGCGGCGTGATCAACCTGCCGGCGGTCGTCGTGATCGCGATGGCCGCCACCCTGCTGGTGCGCGGCGTCCGGGAGAGCGCGACCGCGACCGCCGCCATGGCGGTCCTGAAGATCGGCATCCTGCTCGCGTTCTGCGTGATCGCGTTCACCGCGTTCCAGGACGACAACCTCGTGCCGTTCGCGGGCCACGGGCTCGGCGGGATCACGGCGGGCGCGTCGCTGGCGTTCTTCTCGTACATCGGCTTCGACGCCATCACGACCGCCGGCGAAGAGGTCAAGAACCCCCGCCGGAACATTCCGATCGCCATCCTGATCTGCATCGGCGTCGTCACGTTGCTCTACTGCGCGGTGGCGCTCTCGGCCATCGGCGCACTCGGCGCGGACGCCGTCTCCGACCGGCCCGCGGCCCTCTCTCTGGTCGTCAACCAGGTCACCGACTCCTCGGTCGGCGGGGGCATCATCGCCTTCGGCGCGGTCGTGGCCATCGCTTCCGTGGTGCTCGCCGTGATGTACGGGCAGACCCGCATCCTGATGTCGATGTCCCGCGACGGGTTGATCCCGCGCGTCTTCGAACGGGTCTCGCCCAAGACCCACACCCCGGTCGCCAACACCTGGATCGTGGCCTGCGTCTTCGCCGTACCGGCGGCCTTCGTCCCGCTGGACGTCGTCGTCAACCTGACGACCATCGGCACGCTCGCCACCATGGTCGCCGTCAACGTGGCCGTCGTGGTGCTCCGCCGCCGCAACCCCGAACTGGAACGCACCTTCCGGGTGCCGCTCTACCCGGTGAGCCCGGTGCTCGGCGTGGTGTTCTGCCTGTATCTGATGTACGGGACCGGCTGGACGACCTGGGTCCAGTTCGCGGTCTTCCTCGCCGCCGGTTCGCTGCTCTACGCCTGCTACGGGCGCAAGCGGTCCCGGCTGGTCAGCTCTCCGGAGACGGGCCCGGCTGGGACGGTATCGCCGGAAGCGTGAACCAGACGGCCTTGCCGTGCTCCGTGGTGCGGTGACCGCAGGCGGAGCTGAGGGTCCGGATCAGCAGCAGACCGCGGCCGTGCTCCTGCCAGGGGTCGACCTCGTAACCGTGCGGCGGCCGGGACAGGTCGCCGGGCGGAGCGGGGTCGTGGTCGTGCACCTCTACCTGGCAGCCGGTGGGCAGCAGCTCCACGACCAGCTCGATCGGTTCGCTGCTCACCGTGTGCTCGACGGCGTTGGCCACCAGCTCGGCGGTGAGCAGCTCGGCGGTGTCGCTGTCCGCCGGGGCATCGATGTCCGACAGGGCGGTACGGACGAGAGCGCGGGCGATCGGCACGGCTGCCGTGGAGTGCGGCAGGGCGATCCGCCAGGAGGCGGGAACAGGGACATCGGGCGGCACGGCGGGGTTCCGTTCGGGAGCGGGTCTTCCTCTTAGCGGGACTTCTCGACTCATCGGGGCCTCCCGACTCGTCATCGGGCTCTCCCGACTCCTCGTCGGGGCTTCTCGACTCACTCGGCTCATCATCGGCATCGCGTATCGAGACTTCCTGGGGTCAACCTTACGAACCGCACGGCCCTGGCCATAGAGGCGGTCGGCCGGTGCAAACAGGACTTTCGCCACAACAGTCTCACGGTCGACGTATCGCGACCTCGTGACGACAGTCACGTACGAGTGATAAATTCGGTGGTGGAACGCGACCCGCGCACGGTCGGCAACCCGCCCGAATGCTGAAGGGAACCCCTTCATGAGCTCGTTTCCCAGCTCCGCCCCGCGCGTGGAGGAGTGGCGCCATCTCCGGATCACCCGGGACGGCGGTGTGGTGACCGTCACACTGGACCGCCCCGAGAAGCTCAACGCCCTCACCTTCGGTGCCTACGCCGATCTGCGCGACCTGCTCGCCGAGCTGACTCGGGAGCGCTCCGCCCGCGCCCTCGTGCTGGCCGGTGAGGGGCGCGGCTTCTGCTCCGGGGGCGACGTGGAGGAGATCATCGGCGCCACCCTCGCCATGGACACCGCGGCGATCCTGGAGTTCAACCGGATGACCGGACAGGTCGTACGGGCCCTGCGCGAGTGCCCCTTCCCGGTCGTCGCCGCCGTTCACGGGGTCGCCGCCGGAGCCGGAGCCGTCCTCGCCCTCGCCGCCGACTTCCGGGTCGCCGACCCCTCCGCCCGCTTCGCCTTCCTCTTCACCCGGGTCGGCCTCTCCGGCGGGGACATGGGCGCCGCCTACCTCCTGCCCCGGGTCGTCGGCCTCGGCCACGCCACCCGGCTGCTGATGCTCGGCGACCCCGTCCGGGCCCCCGAGGCGGAGCGGATCGGGCTGATCAGCGAGCTGGCCGAGGAGGGGCAGGCCGACGCCCGCGCCGCCGAGCTGGCCCGCCGCCTCGCCGACGGCCCCGCCCTCGCCCTCGCCCAGACCAAGGCGCTGCTCACCGCCGAACTGGACATGCCGCTCGCCGCCTCCGTCGAGCTGGACGCCAACACCCAGGCCCTCCTGATGCACGGCGAGGACTACGCGGAGTTCCACGCCGCCTTCACCGAGAAGCGGCCGCCGAAGTGGCGGGGGAGGTAGCGGCCGTGCCGACCCCTGTGCGGAGCATCGCGGTCATCGGCGGCGGCCCCGGCGGCCTCTACGCCGCCGCCCTGCTCAAGCGGTTCGACCCGGCCCGAGCGATCACCGTGTACGAGCGCAACGCCCCCGACGACACCTTCGGCTTCGGCGTCGTCCTCTCCGACGAGACCCTCGGCGGGATCGAAGACGCCGACCCGGAGGTCTACCGGGCCCTGAGCCGTGAGTTCGTCCGCTGGGACACCATCGACATCGTCCACCGCGGCCGCACCCACACCTCCGGCGGCCACGGCTTCGCCGCCCTCGGGCGCCGCCGGCTGCTGGAGATCCTGCACGAGCGCTGCACCGCCCTCGGCATCGACCTCCGCTTCCGCGCCCAGGCCCCGCCCGCCGCCGACCTCGCCGCCCGCCACGACCTGGTCATCGCCGCCGACGGGGTGCACAGTGCGACCCGTGAGGCGCACGCGGACGCCTTCGGCCCGGCCGTCACCGAGCACCGCAACCGCTACATCTGGCTCGCCGCCGACTTCGCGCTCGACGCCTTCCGCTTCGAGATCGCCGAGACCCCGTACGGCGTCATGCAGCTGCACGGCTACCCGTACGCCGCCGACGCCTCCACCGTCATCGTCGAGATGCGCGAGGAGGTGTGGCGCGCCGCCGGGCTCGACACCTGCGACCCGGCCGAATCCACCGCCCGCTGCGCCAAGTTCTTCACCGAGGCCCTCGACGGCAGGCCCCTGCGCGCCAACAGGTCCAGCTGGCTCACCTTCCGTACGGTCACCAACTCCCGCTGGTCGCACCGGAACACGGTCCTCATCGGGGACGCCGCCCACACCGCGCACTTCTCCATCGGCTCCGGCACCAAGCTCGCCGTCGAGGACGCCCTCGCGCTGGCCGCCTCCATCGAGGAACAGCCGGACCTGCCCGCCGCGCTGGCCACGTACGAGGCCGGGCGCCGCCCGGTCGTCGCCTCCACCCAGCGGGCGGCGGCGGCCAGTCTGCGCTGGTTCGAGGAGCTGGCCGGCTACGTCGACCAGCCGCCCCGCCGCTTCGCGTTCAACCTGCTCACCCGCAGCCGCCGCGTCACCCACGACAACCTCCGGCTGCGCGACGCCTCCTTCACCGCCGCCGTCGAGGAGGAGTTCGGCTGCCCGCCCGGCACCCCCCCGATGTTCACCCCGCTGCGGCTGCGCGGCCTCGAACTGCGCAACCGGGTCGTCGTCTCACCCATGGACATGTACTCGGCCACCGACGGGCTCCCCGGCGACTTCCACCTCGTCCACCTCGGCGCCCGGGCGCTCGGCGGCGCCGGACTCACCATGACCGAGATGGTCTGCGTCAGCCCCGAGGGCCGCATCACCCCCGGCTGCACCGGCCTGTGGACCGACGAACAGGCCACCGCCTGGCGGCGGATCACCGACTTCGTCCATACCTCTGCCCCCGGCGCGGCCATCGGCGTCCAGCTCGGCCACTCCGGCCGCAAGGGCTCCACCCGGCTGATGTGGGAGGGCATCGACCAGCCCCTGGAGACCGGCAACTGGCCGCTGTCGGCCGCCTCCCCGCTTCCGTACCAGCCAGGCGTCAGCCAGGTCCCGCAGGAGCTCGATGCGGCCCAACTGGCCACGATCCGGGATCAGTTCACCCACTCTGCCCGCCGGGCGGCCGACGCCGGATTCGACCTCCTCGAGCTCCACTGCGCCCACGGCTACCTGCTCTCCGGTTTCCTCTCCCCGCTCACCAACCACCGCACCGATGCCTACGGCGGATCACTGGCCGCGCGACTCCGCTTCCCCCTCGAAGTCTTCGACGCCGTCCGCGAGGTCTGGCCCGAGGACCGCCCGATGACCGTCCGGATCTCCGCCACCGACTGGGCCGAGGGCGGCACCGACGCGGAGGACGCCGTCGCGATCGCCCGCGCCTTCGCCGCCCATGGAGCCGACGCCATCGACGTGTCCACCGGCCAGGTGGTGCCCGAGGAGCGCCCCGAGTTCGGCCGTTCGTACCAGACCCCGTACGCGGACCGGATCCGCAACACCGTCGGCGTCCCGGTCATCACGGTCGGCGCCATCTCCTCCTGGGACGACGTCAACTCCCTGCTCCTGGCGGGCCGCGCCGACCTCTGCGCCCTGGCCCGCCCCCACCTGTACGACCCGCACTGGACGCTCCACGCGGCGGCCGAACAGGGCTACGCGGGACCGGGCGCACCCTGGCCGCTCCCGTACGGCGCGGGCAGCCGCCCCCCGCCCACGGGCCGCACGGACGGGCCGAAGCCGCGGCTCAGGCTGGGCTGACCGTTCCCGCGCGGACGTAAGACTCTCGTCATACCGGAGCAGCCGCCGCAGGTGTGCCCGGTCGGGTTGGATGGGTCTTCCGGAGCCGGCCGAGCAGGCCGGCAGGGCGAGTGGAGGAGACGGGATGGGGCGAGTGCGCGAAACGCTGACGCGGCCGGTGGTCGCGGGGGCGCTGGTGGTGGTCGTGGCGCTGGTCGGCGTGGGGCTCCACTGGTTCCAGCCGTGGAAGCTGTGGCAGGACGACACCGTTCAGGAGGCCTTGCCGGAGGCGACGGCTTCGGAGCCCGTGGGCAGGTCCGCGGGCGAGCCGGTGACGCCGGAGGGGCCGCCGCCCTCCGAACCCGTGGAGCCGGTGACCGTGGCCGGAGGCGAGCTGATCAGCCATGAGCACTCCACTTCCGGCACGGTGAAGTTGCTGCGGCTCAGCGACGGTTCGCACATCCTGCGGCTGGAGAACCTCGACACCGGTAACGGTCCGGACCTGAGGGTGTGGCTGACCGATGCGCCGGTAAAGGCGGGGCGGGCCGGCTGGTTCGTTTTCGACGACGGTGCCTACGAGAGCCTCGGCAAGCTCAAGGGCAACAAGGGGGCCCACAACTATCCGCTGCCCGCCGGCCTCGACCCGGCTGCCTTCACCAGCGTCAGCATCTGGTGCGACCGATTCGACGTGTCCTTCGGTGCTGCCGAGCTGGTCCGCGCCTGACGGGCGACCGGCTCGTCGGTTCAGCGGGTCGTGGCCGAAGGCTCCCGGGCGGTACGAACTCGGCACCGCCGCCCCTCACCCCCGCACGAACCGCTCCCCGGCGTCCCGCAGCCTCTCGTGCAGCTTGCCGAAGACCTCCGCCGAGCGGCCGCCCGGCCAGCCCTTCGGCAGCAGCTCCTCCGGCAGCCCCGGGTCCGCGTAAGGGAGTTGGCGCCAGGAGTCCAGGGCCAGCAGATAGTCCCGGTAGGCATCCTGCGGGCGGGGGTCCTCCTCGGTTCCCGGGGCCGCCTCCCACTCCCGGAGCACCGGCTCGTGCAGTTCCAGGAAGTCCAGGTGGAGGCGGGCCACCGCGTCCAGGTCCCACCAGCGGGCCACCGACGCGCGGGTCGCGGCGAAGCCCAGGTGGTCGCCGCGGAACAGGTCGACGTACGGGGCGAGTTCCAGGCGCTCCAAGGTGTGCCGGGTCTCCTCGTAGAGGCCGGCCGGTGCGATCCACACTCCGGGGGCGGCCGTGCCGAAACCGAGGCGGGCCAGCCGGGAGCGCAGCAGGTGGCGCTTGTTGCGCTCGGCCTCCGGGACGGAGAAGACCGCGAGGACCCAGCCTTCGGCGAGCCGGTGCACCGGACGGCCGTAGATGCGCCCGTCGCCGTCGTCGAGCAGCTGGCGGGCGTCCGGCGACAGGGCGTACCCAGCCGAGCCGTCCGCCGCCCGCGCGGCGACCAGCAGCCCGCGCCGCTTCAGCCGTGAGACGCAGGAGCGTACGGAAGGCGCGTCGACGCCCACGGCGTGCAGCAGCCGGATCAGCTCCGCCACCGCGAACGGGGCGTTGTCCGGCGGCCGACCGTAGGCGCCGTAGAGCGTGACGATCAGGGAACGGGGGGTGCGGAGCTCGGCCACGTGATCACTCTAGAGGGGCTGGTCCCGCAGCAGGAACCGCTGGAGCTTGCCGGTCGCGGTACGGGGGAGGGAGGAGCGGAAGACGAAGACGCGCGGGCACTTGTGCGGGGCCAGAGAGGCTTTCATATGGGCCCGCAGTGAGTCGGCCGTCTGCTCCGACCCCTCCGTCAGCACCACGTGGGCCACCACGATCTCCCCGCGCAGTTCGTCCGCCCGGCCCACCACGGCCGCCTCCGCGACCTCCGGATGGCGCAGCAGGGCGTCCTCCACCTCGGGGCCCGCGATGTTGTAGCCGGACGAGATGATCATGTCGTCGGCACGGGCCACGTAACGGAAGTAGCCGTCCGGCTCACGGACGAACGTGTCGCCGGTCATGTTCCAGCCGTGCCGGACGTACTCCGTCTGGCGGGGGTCGGCGAGATAGCGGCAGCCGACGGGGCCGCGCACGGCGAGCAGCCCCGGTTCGCCGTCGGGCAGCTCCTCGCCGCGCTCGTCGACCACCCGGGCCTGCCAGCCAGGCACGGGGACGCCGGTGGTGCCGGGGCGGATGGCGTCGTCGGCGGCGGAGATGAAGATGTGCAGCAGTTCGGTGGCCCCGATGCCGTTGATGATGCGCAGCCCGGTCGCCTCGAACCAGGCCTGCCAGGTCGCCGCGGGCAGGTTCTCCCCGGCCGACACACAGCGGCGCAGCGCCGAGAGGTCGTGGCCGTCCAGCTGGCCGAGCATCGTGCGGTAGGCCGTCGGCGCGGTGAAGAGGACCGAGACCCGGTGGCGGGCCAGTGCGGGCAGCAGATGGTGCGGCCCGGCCTGCTCCAGCAGCAGTGTCGAGGCCCCGGCCCTCAGCGGGAAGACCAGCAGACCGCCGAGGCCGAAGGTGAAACCGAGCGGCGGGCTGCCCGCGAACACGTCGTCCGGGACGGGCCGCAGCACCTGGCGGGAGAACGTGTCGGCGATGGCGAGCAGATCCCGGTGGAGGTGCATACAGCCCTTGGGGCGTCCGGTGGTCCCCGAGGTGAAGGCGATCAGCGCGACCTCGTCGGCGGCCGTGTCGACCGCCCGGTACGGGCCGGAGCCGGAGTGCGCGGCCGCCAGCCGGATCAGGTCCTCGGGGCCGTCCCCGCCGAACAAGGTCGTCCGCAGTCCCTCCACGTCCGCCTTGGCCAGGTCCTCGGCCGAGCGCGCGTCGCACAGCGCGTGGCTCACCCGGGCGAGCGAGCAGATGGTGGCCAGTTCACTCGTGCGCGCCTGCGCCAGTACGGTCACGGCGACCGCGCCCGCCTTTATGACGGCGAGCCAGCAGGCGGCCAGCCAGGGTGTGGTCGGTCCGCGCAGCAGCACCCGGTTGCCGGGCACCACGGCCAGGTCGTCGGTGAGCACATGGGCGATGCGGTCCACGGTCTCCCGCAGCTCGCCGTAGCTCCAGACGCCCCCGTCGGCGGAGCGCAGCGCGGGACGGTCGGGACCCCGCTCCTCGACCGTGCGGTCCAGCAGCTCGTGTCCGCAGTTCAGCCGGTCGGGGTAGCGCAGCGCGGGATCGTCCAGAAGGAGTTCCGGCCACTGCTGCGGCGGTGGCAGATGGTCGCGCGTGAACGTGTCGGTGTGCGCACCGGGGACGCGTACGGACGCGTCGGCGGCGGCTGCGGGCGTGTTCGGCGAGGAATTCGGCTCCATGAAGGATCGCCCCCTTGTCGCCCCTGGAGCGTATCGTTTGGGTGACGGTAGTCAACGGTGCGCGATAAGGCAGAGAAGCGACAAGACAACGGACGCGACAAGAGAGGCGCCGCCATGACGGCATTCTCCCTCGAACCGGCACAGACCGCCTGGTGTGAGGAGCTGCGCACCCTCGCCGAGCAGCGGCTGCGCCCGCTGGCGGAGAAGGGAGAGCCCGGGCGCGTCAACCGCCCGCTGCTCGCAGCCCTCGGCGAGCTGGGCCTGCTGGAGCGGATGTTCGGCTCCGGCGCGCTGGACCTGTGCCTGCTGCGCGAGTCCCTGGCCCGGGGCTGCACCGAGGCCGAGACCGCGCTGGCCCTCCAGGGCCTCGGCACCACCCCCGTCGTCCGGGCGGGCACCCCCGCCCAGCGCGCACGCTGGCTCCCCGAGGTCCGGGCGGGCCGGGCCGTCGCGGCGTTCGCCCTGAGCGAGCCGGGCGCGGGGTCCGACGCCGGCGCCCTGAGCCTGGCCGCCGAACCCGCCCCGGGCGGCTGGCGGCTCACCGGCGAGAAGTGCTGGATCTCCAACGCCCCCGAGGCCGACTTCGCCACCGTCTTCGCCCGCACCACACCCGGCGCCGGCCCGCGCGGGATCACCGCGTTCCTGGTCCCGTCCGACCGCCCCGGACTCACCGGTTCCGCCCTCGACATGCTCTCCCCGCACCCCATCGGCACCCTGGAGTTCGACGGCGTACCGGTCACCGCCGACGACGTGCTCGGCGAGCCCGACCGGGGCTTCCGGGTCGCGATGGACACCCTCAACCTCTTCCGCCCCAGCGTCGGCGCCTTCGCCGTCGGGATGGCCCGCGCCGCCCTCGACGCCACCCTCGGCCACACCGCCCGGCGCACCGCGTTCGGCGGCCCGCTCAGCGACCTCCAGGCCGTCTCCCACCAGGTCGCCGAGATGGCCACCCGCACCGAGGCCGCCCGCCTCCTGGTGTACGCGGCGGCCGCGGCGTACGACGCGGGGGAGAGCGGCGTGCCGCGCCGCGCCGCCATGGCCAAGCTGTACGCCACCGAGACCGCGCAGTACGTCGTCGACACCGCCGTCCAGCTGCACGGCGCCCGGGCCCTGCGCCGCGGTCATCTGCTCGAACACCTCTACCGCGAGGTCCGCGCGCCCCGGATCTACGAGGGCGCCAGCGAGGTGCAGCGCACCATCATCGCCAAGGAGCTGTACGCGTCCGCCGCCGCCCAGGAGTCCCAGGAGCCGCCCGTATGAGCCCGTCCCACCGGATCAATCCGGCCGAACTCTCCCCGCCCACCGGCTTCTCGCACGCCGTCGTCGCCACCGGGAGCCATCTGGTCTTCCTGGCCGGGCAGACCGCCCTCGACCAGGACGGCAAGGTCGTCGGCGCCACCCTGCCCGAACAGTTCACCACCGCCCTCACCAACCTCCTCACCGCCCTGCGCGCGGCGGGCGGCGCCCCCGCCGACCTGGCCCGCGTCACGGTGTACGCCACCGATGTGGCCGACTACCGGTCCAACGCCGCCGAACTGGGCCGGATCTGGCGCCGGCTGGCGGGGCGCGACTACCCGGCGATGGCGGTCATCGGGGTGGCGAGGCTCTGGGACGAACAGGCGATGGTCGAGATCGACGGGGTCGCCGTGCTGCCCTGACGGCGGTGGCGGTGGCGGTGGCGGTGGCGGTGGCGGTGGTGACGGGGCGGGGGCGACGGCGTGGTGGCGGCGGCGACGCCGAGGTCGCGGCGGTGGGCCCCGCCCGCCCGAGTCGCGGCCCCGGGCGGGGAGGGCGAGGCTGGAGGGGCCCGTACGGATGCCGAGCCGCCAGGAGGGTCCGCGGTGACCAGCGACAGCCGACCGACCCCGCCGCACCCCGCCGCCGCCCGGTCCTACGACGGCGAAGGCATCACCGTCGGCTTCGACGCGCACCGGTGCCTGCACGCGGCCGAATGCGTACGTGGGCTCCCCGCCGTCTTCGAGGTCGGCCGGAAACCATGGATCCTCCCCGGCAACGCCCCCGCCGAAGAGGTGGCCGACGTCATCCACCGCTGCCCGAGCGGGGCCCTCCAGTACCACCGCACCGACGGCCTGCCCGACGAGATCCCCGACGTTCCCACCCATGTGTCGCTGCACCCTGACGGGGTGCTGCACCTGCGCGGGGACCTGGAAGTCGCCACCCCCCACGGGCCGCACCACGAGACCCGGGTCATGCTCTGCGGCTGCGGCGCCACCGGGAACACCCCGTACTGCGACCACAGCGGAGCCTGCGCCGGGCACGGGCAAGGCACCGGAAACGGCTGAAAATGGCTCCCGGCGCAGTGGGCCGGGGGGTGCGCGGCGCGCCGGTCGAGTGAATCGATCCCGGGGATATATCTGTATTTAGTGCACTTTATTCCGGATGCCCTGCCGCCCGACCCGGACACTCCTCTGTGATCGCGCTCATCGTCAGCCACTTCGTGCTGGCGGCCTGTGCGGGCCCGCTGGTGCACCGGCTCGGCAGGCGCGCCTTCCTCGTGCTCGCGCTGCCCCCGGCCGCCGCCACCGTCTGGGCCTTCACCCGCTGGAACACCGCCGCCTCCGGTGACGCGGTCACCTGGTCCTGGCAGTGGATCCCGGACTACGACGTCTCCGTCGACCTGCGCCTCGACGCGCTCGCCGAACTCATGGTGCTGCTCGCCGCCGGGGTCGGCGCGCTCGTCCTGCTCTACTGCGCCTCCTACTTCCGGGACGACACCCCGCAACTGGGCCGGTTCGCCGGGAACCTGCTCGCCTTCGCGGGCGCGATGCTCGCCCTCGTCCTCGCCGACGACCTCATCACGCTGTACGTCTTCTGGGAGCTGACCACGGTCTTCTCCTACCTGCTGATCGGCCACGGCAGCGAACACCGCCACAGCCGCCGCTCCGCGCTCCAGGCCCTCGTGGTCACCACACTCGGCGGGCTCGCCATGCTGGTCGGCTTCCTGATCATCGGTCAGGCGGCGGGCACCTACCGGATCTCCACGATCGTCGCCGACCCGCCCGAGGCGACCATCGCCGTCTCCATCGCCCTCGTCCTCGTCCTGTGCGGCGCGCTGTCGAAGTCCGCGATCTGGCCGTTCTCCATGTGGCTGCCGAACGCCATGGCCGCACCCACCCCCGTCAGCGCCTATCTCCACGCCGCCGCGATGGTCAAGGCCGGGGTCTACCTGGTCGCCCGGCTCTCCCCGGCCTTCGCCGACGTACCCGTGTGGAAGCCCGTCATCCTGGTCCTCGGCGGCGCGACCATGCTGCTCGGCGGCTGGCGGGCGCTGCGCCTCAACGACCTGAAGCTCGTGCTCGCCTACGGGACCGTCAGCCAGCTCGGCTTCCTCATCCTGCTGGCCGGGACCGGCAACCGGAACGCGGCCCTCGCCGCCGCCGCCATGATCCTCGGCCATGCCCTGTTCAAGGCGCCCCTCTTCCTCGTCACCGGCATCGTCGACCACGCCACCGGCACCCGCGACCTGCGCAAACTCTCCGGAGTCGGCCGCTCCCTGCCGTACGTCGCCGGGGTCGCCGTCCTCGCCGCCGCCTCCATGGCCGCCCTGCCGCCACTGCTCGGCTTCGCGGCCAAGGAGGCCGCCTTCGAGGCGCTGCTGCACGGCACGGCCGCCGAGCGGTGGGCGCTGGCCGTCGTCGTCGCGGGCTCGGCGCTGACCACCGCGTACACCCTGCGGTTCGTCTGGGGCGCCTTCGCCCGGAAGCCCGGCGTCCCCGACACCCCCGTACACCGCGTGGGCCGGGCCTTCCTCGCCCCGCCCGCCCTGCTCGCCGTCCTCGGCCTGGTCCTCGGCCCGGGCGTCGGCTGGACCGACCGGCTGCTGGGCGCGTACGCCGACACCTACCCCGTCCCCGCGGACCCCTACCACCTCTCCCTCTGGCACGGGCTCGGCACCGCCCTCCTCCTGTCGGCCGTCGCCTGGGCCGCCGGTACCGTCCTCTTCCTCGGGCGCGCCACCGTCACCAAGGTCTCCCGCCGCATCGCCTGGCCCACCGCCGACAGCGTCTTCGGCCATCTCCTGCTCGGGCAGGAACGTCTCGCCCTCCAGGTCACCGGTTTCATCCAGCGCGGTTCCCTCTCCGTCTACCTGGCCACCACGCTGCTCGTCATGGTCGGCGGACAGCTCGCCGTGCTCCTCACCGACGAGCCGTGGCAGGGCGCACCGGCCCCCCGGCTCTGGGACAACGTGCTCCAGGGCGGCGTGGCCTTGCTCACCTGCATCGTGGCGCTGCTCTGCCTGACCGTACGGCGCCGCATGAAGGCGGTCGTCCTCAGCGGTCTGATCGGTTACGGCACCGCCCTGCTCTTCGTCGTCCAGGGCGCCCCCGACCTGGCGCTCACCCAGTTCTGCGTCGAGACCGTGGCGATGATCGTCTTCGTCCTGGTGCTGCGCCGGATGCCGGTGCACTTCGAGGAGACCGTCTCTCCCTGGCGGCGGGCGATCCGCATCCCGGTGGCCCTCCTCGCGGCCGCCACCATCGGCGTCGCCGTATGGGTGGCCGCGGCCGCGCGCACCGCGGAGCCCGCCGGCGCCGCCATGGTCGAGGAGGTCGCCGACCACGGGTACAAGGACGTGGTCGCCACGATCCTGGTCGACCTGCGCGCCTGGGACACCATGGGGGAGTCCGCCGTGCTGGCCGCCGCCGCCATCGGTGTCACCAGCCTGATCTACCTGCACCGCCGCAGCGAGGGGTCGGTGATCCCGGACGAACTGAAGGGCCGCACCGCCTGGTCGATCGCGGCGCAGCACACCTCACGTCTGCCACAGGGCGACGACGTGGCGCCCGAACGCAGCTGGCTGGCCGCCGGTTCGACCCTGGCACCCGAGCACCGCTCGATCGTCTTCGAGGTGGTCGCCCGGCTGATCTTCCACCCGATCCTGATCCTCTCGGTCTACCTGTTGTTCTGCGCCGAGAACATGCCGGGCGGCGGCTTCGTCGCGGGGCTCGTCGCCGGAGTCGCCTTCATCACCCGCTACCTGGCGGGCGGTCGCTTCGAACTGGCCCGGGCCGCGCCCCTGCAACCGGGGCTCTTCACGGGACTGGGGCTGTTCATCTCGACCGCCGTGGGGCTCCTCGGCCTCCTGGACGGAACCGTGCTGCACGCCTTCACGTACCACGGCCACCTGCCGGTCTTCGGCGACTTCCACATGAGTACGCCGATCCTCTTCGACTTCGGCGTCTACCTCCTGGTGCTCGGCGTCGTCCTGGACATCGTCCGGGCCCTCGGCGCCAAGATCGACCGGCAGATCGAACGGGCCGCCGGAGCCCTCACCGCCCCCAACAGCGCCATGACGGAGGGGGATTCCCGATGACCGTCAGCGCCTCGCTCCTCGCCACGGCCGTGGTGCTCTGCGCCGTCGGCGGCATCCTCATGCTGACCCGGCCACTGACCCGCATCCTGCTCGGCGCCGTCATCCTGAGCAACGGGATCAACCTGCTGATCCTCGCCTCGACCGGTACCGCCGGCGCCGCCCCCCTCCTCTACGGGGTCGACCTGCGCCGGGTCACCGACCCGCTGCCGCAGGCCATCGCGCTGACCGCCATCGTGATCACCCTCGGCACCACCGCGTTCCTGCTCGCCATGGCCTACCGCAGCCACCAGATCACCGGCACGGACGAGGTGCACGACGACCTGGAGGACCGGCGCATCGTGCTCCGCGCCGAAGTGCTCTCCGAACGCGCCCAGTTGCGCGAGGACTTCCGCTCGGGCGCCGAACCGACCGCCGACGAGCGCGAACGCTACCGCGAGGAGCGCCGCAGACTCCGCGACCGGCTGCGCGCCGACCGGGCCCGCCAGGCCCGCGGCCGCGATGCCTCCGGCGACCTCTGGAACGACGTCATCGGCGCCGACCCAGAGGACTACGAACGCGACGGAGACGCCAAGGCGGACGACCGCTATCCCCGCGACGACCGAGGAGCCACCGGATGAACGCGCTCGTCCCGCTGCCGGTGCTCCTGCCCCTCTGCGCCACCGGCCTCAGCCTCACCTTCGGCACCCGGATGCAGCGCTTCCAGCGTTTCATCAGCGTCGCCGTACTCACCGCCGTCCTGGCGCTCTCGGTCATCCTGATGATCGCCGCCGACCGCCAGGGCCCGCTCTCCGTCCACCTCGGCGACTTCGCCCCGCCGCTCGGCATCACCCTGGTCGCCGACCGGCTCTCCGGCCTGATGCTCACCGTCTCCTCGGCCGTCACCCTCTTCGTGCTGATCTACTCCCTCGGCCAGGGCATGACCGACCGGGACAAGGAGACCCCGCTCGCCGTCTTCCACCCCGCCTACCTGATCCTCGTGGCCGGAGTCTCCTGCACCTTCCTCGCGGGTGACCTCGTCAACCTCTTCGTCAGTTTCGAGATCATGCTGGTGGCCAGCTTCGTGCTGCTCACTCTGGGCGGCACCGGGCCCCGCATGCGGGCCGGTTCCACCTACGTGATCATCTCGCTGTTCTCGTCGATGCTCTTCCTCATCGCCATCGCGATGACGTACGCGGCCCTCGGCACCGTCAACTTCGCCCAGCTCGCCGAGCGGCTGCCCGGCCTCCCGCTCGGCGTGCAGACCCTGATCCAGGCGATGCTGATCACCGTCTTCGCGATCAAGGCCGCCGTCTTCCCACTTGCGGCCTGGCTCCCCGACTCCTATCCGACGGCGCCCGCCCCCGTCACCGCGGTGTTCGCCGGACTCCTCACCAAGGTCGGCGTCTACTGCATGATGCGGACCGAGACCCTGCTCTTCCCGGGCAACCGCATCGGCGATCTCCTGATGGCCGTCGCGCTGGCCTCCATGATCATCGGAATCCTCGGCGCAGTGGCCCAGACCGACCTCAAACGGCTGCTCTCCTTCACTCTGATCAGCCACATCGGCTTCATGGTCTTCGGGATCGGCCTGGCCACCCGCGAGGCGTACGGCGGCGCCATCGTCTACGTCGTCCACCACATCACCGTGCAGACCACCCTGTTCCTGGTCGCCGGTCTGATCGAGCGCCGGGGCGGGACCACGGAGCTGACCCGGCTCGGCGGACTCGCCAAGGCCGCGCCGATGCTGGCCCTCCTCTTCTTCGTCCCCGCGATGAACCTGGCGGGCATCCCTCCGCTCTCCGGCTTCGTCGGCAAGCTCGGGCTGATGCGCGCGGGCGTCGCCGACGGTTCCACCTGGGCCTGGATCCTGGTCGCCGGCTCGGTGGTCACCAGCCTCCTGACGCTGTACGTGACCGCCAAGGTCTGGAACCTGGCGTTCTGGCGGGCCGCTCCGCCGGGGCTGGCCGAGGCGGGGACGGTCCTGGAGTCCGGGGACGACAGCGACGACGACGTCGACGAGGGCCCCGACGGGGTCCCCGGCACCGGTGACGAGGGCATCACGATCGTGCGGCAGCCGGCCGGCGGACCCGTGGCGGCGACGCTCCGGGGGAAGGCGGTCATCACCACCAGCAGGCTTCCCCGGCCCATGATGGCGGCGACCGCCGCGACGATCGTGCTGGCCCTGTCCTTCACGGTGTTCGCCGGACCGCTCACCACCTTCACCGACCGGTCGGCCGTCGAACTGCTGAAGCGCACGCCCTACATCGAGGAGGTGCTGGGCAGGTGAGCCGATTCCTGCGGCTCTCGTTCCGCGACACCGACCTGCCGCCGATGAGCTGCAAGGTCGGCCGACGTGGACGGGTGCTGGACCTGCCGCTGATCGCCTGGCTCACCCTCATCTGGGTGCTGCTCTGGTCGACCTTCAACCTGGCCAACATCATCACGGGCGTGATCGTCGCGAGCGCCGTCTGCCTGGCCTTCCCGCTGCCGCCGGTCGACCTGGGGCTGCGGCTCCACCCGTGGGGCATCGTCCGCCTCGCCGGATACCTGCTCTACGACATGTACACCTCGGGCGTGCGGGTCACCCGGCAGATCTTCGGCGGAACCCCGCACCGGGCAGCCGTCATCGGCGTGCCCCTGCGCTGCCGCGGCGACCTGATGCTCGCCGCCGTCGCGGTGGCCGTCTCCAACGTGCCGGGCGGCTCCGTCATCGAGGTGCGCCGGGCCACCGCCACCGTCTTCCTGCACGTCCTGGACGCGGACCGGCCCGAGGAGCTCGAAGCCGCCAGGCGTCAGGTCTGGCGGCTGGAAGAACTGACCGTACGGGCCTTCGGCACCCGGGACGAGATCGTCCGCGTCGCCGCACCGCCCCCACCGCCACAGCTCGCCGCCGGAAGGCCCGCACCATGAGCGTTCTCGAACACGTCGACCGTATTCTGCTGACCGCCGCCATCGTCCTGGTCCTGGTGGCAGGGCTCCTGCTGCTGGTCCGGATCTGGCTCGGCCCCTCCATGCTGGACCGGGCGATCTCGCTCGATGTGATCGCCGCCCTGATCATCGCCGGTCTCGGCGCCAAGTCGGCCTTCGCCCGGGACCCGTTCTACTTCCCGATCATGCTGGTGCTGGCGTTCCTCGGCTTCACCGGCTCGGTGGGCATCGCCCGCTTCATCGCCGTACGCGACCGGCCCGCCGTCACGGTCCCGACCCACTCCCCGGGCCCGGACGCCGACCGGACCGAGGAGGGCCCGCAGTGAACGTCTGGCTCCAGATCCTCGACACCGCCGGGGCCCTGCTCGTCATCCTCGGCGCCGCGATCTGCCTGCTCGGGGTGATCGGCATGCTCCGGCTGCCCGACGTCCTCTCCCGCAGCCACGCCGCGACCAAGCCTCAGACCCTCGGCATCCTCCTGGTCCTGGCCGGGGTCGCACTCCGGCTGCGCAGCGGCATGGATCTCGCCACGCTCTCGCTCATCGGCTTCTTCCAGATGCTCACCGGCCCGGTCGCCTCGCACCTGGTCGCCCGCTCGGCGTACCGCACCGGACAGGTCCAGCACGAGGAGCTGCTCTTCGACGAACTGGACGAGCAGCTCACCGACGGGAAGCAGCCCCCCGGCCCGGCATGATCACGGAACTGTTCCGTCCCCGCCAATGACGCCACGGCCCCGGTGCCCGCATGCCATGATGCGGGCAATGCCGGACGCTGGGGGGCGTATGGGAAGCACGGGCACAGTGCTGCGCGAACTGCGCGGCGCACAGAAGAGCGCCAAGGGCGTCTCGCTCTACTCGCGGTACGTGAACCGCCCGGCCGGGCGGGTGCTCGCGGCGGGCGCGTACCGGGCCGGGCTGACACCCAATCAAGTCACACTGGTCAGCGCGGTGTTCACCTACGCCGCGCTCGCGGCGGTCGCACTCGTGGAGCCGTCCTGGACGCTGGGGCTCGCGGTCTACGCGGCACTCGCCGTCGGCTTCGCCTTCGACTCCGCCGACGGCCAGCTCGCCCGGCTCACCGGCCGGGGCGGACCCGACGGGGAGTGGCTGGACCACGTCGTGGACTGCGGCAAACTGGTGCTCGTCCACACCGCCGTACTGATCTCCTTCTACCGCTTCGGTGAACTGCCCTCGGACGCCTGGCTGTTGCTGCCGCCGGGCTTCCAGCTGGCCGCCGTGGTGACCTTCTGCGCGGGGCTGCTGCGCGAACAGCTCGGAAAGGCGGCTGCCACCGCACGGATGGCCACCGCAAAGGCGGCTGCCGCACCGGCGGGGGCGGTCACACCCGCCGCACCGGTCTCCCGGGTGCGGGCGGTCGCCCTGCTGCCCGCCGACTACGGGGTGTTCTGCCTGGTCTTCATGCTGCTCGGCGCACCCGGGGCCTTCCGGGCCGGGTACGCCGTGCTCGCGGTGGTCCACGCGCTCTTCCTGGCGGCCTTCCTCGCCAAGTGGTTCAGGGAGCTGAGAGCGCTCCGTCCCGGCTGACGAGGACGTCCAGCGCCCGGCGCAGCTGGGTGCTGGACGTGTGCACGGTGTACGGGAAGTAGACGACCTCCACGCCGACCTCGGCGAAGTCGCGCTCCAGCTTCTTCCCCTTCTCCGTGCCCCGCCAGTCGTCGCCCTTGAAGATCACGTCGAACCGGACCTGCTGCCAGGTCTCGACCTTGTCCGGCACGGTCTCCACGAACGCGGCGTCGACGAACCGCACACTGCGGACGATCTCCAGCCGCTCGCGCAGCGGGATCACGGGCGTGTGGCCCTTGGCGAGGGCGGCCATCTCGTCCGAGACGACCCCCGCGACGAGGTAGTCGCACTGACTGCGAGCATGCCGCAGGATGTTGAGGTGGCCCACGTGGAACAGGTCGTACACCCCGGGCGCGTACCCCACCCTGTGCTGCACCATCCGTATCTCTCCCCCCACGGTCGATGTGATCCGGTGATGTTCCAACGACCTTACTGTGAAGAACACTTGTGCAAGCCGTGAACGGATAAGCTCGACAGGGGCTGTTCCCGCAGGGGGCAGCGGCTGTTGTGGGGGGAAGGCGATCGTCCGATGTCCGATGCCGAACGGCACAGGCCGTTTCTGAACCGCCGCCTTCTGGTGGTCTCGACGAACTACGCACCGGAGGTCACGGGCATCGGCCCGTACGCCACTCAACTCGCCGAGCACTGGGCCGCGTCCGGCGCCCTGGTGCGTGCGCTCACCGGTATGCCGCACTACCCGTCCTGGCGGCTGGACGAGGCCTACCGGAGCGTGTGGCGGACGGTGGAGATACGCCGCGGCGTCGGCGTGCACCGGCGCAGGCACTATGTGCCGTCCCGTCAGACCGCTCTGCGCAGAGCCGCGTTCGAGGCCTCCGTCCTCGCCACCGGGCTGATCGCGCCGCCGCCGGGCAGACCCGACGCCGTGATCGCGCAGATGCCCAGCCTCGCCGGCGGTGTCATCGGCGCCCGCCTCGCCCGCCGCCACCGCGTCCCGTACCTCCCCGTCGTCCAGGACCTGATGGGTGCGGCCGCCGCCCAGAGCGGCATACGGGGCGGCGGCAGGGCGGCCACCGTCGCCGCGACGGCCGAGCGGTACGCCCTGAGCGGCGCGGCCCTCGTCGGGGTCATCCACGAGAGCTTCGTCCCCGGAGTCACCGCCCTCGGCGTCGACCCCGGCCGCATCCGGATCGTCCCCAACTGGACCCATGTGCACGCCCCCACCGCCGACCGGGCCGCCACCCGGGCCCGGCTCGGCTGGGACCCCTCGACGCCCGTCCTGCTGCACTCCGGCAACATGGGCCTCAAGCAGGGCCTCGAAGTCCTGATCGACACCGCCCGCCTCGCCCCGGACGTCCGGATCGTCCTGATGGGCGACGGCAACCAGCGCGACGCCCTGCGAGCCCGCGCCGAAGGACTGCCCAACGTGGACTTCCCGGTGCCCGCGGGGGCCCGGGAGTTCACCGACGTCCTCGCCGCCGCCGACGTCCTCGCGGTGACCCAGCGGGCCTCCGTCCTCGACATGAGCGTCCCCTCCAAGCTCACCTCGTACTTCGTCTCCGGCCGCCCGGTCATCGCCTCCGTCGCCGACGAGGGCGGCACCGCCGACGAGGTGCGCCGCTCCGGGGCCGGGGTGCTCGTCGCCCCCGAGGACCCGGCCGCCCTGCTGGCGGCGTTGCGGAAGCTGGCCGCCGACCCGGCCGCGGCAGACGCCCTCGGGGCGGAGGGGCCGCGGTATGTCGCACGCCACCTGAGCCGGGAGGCGGGCCTCGCCCGCTTCGACACCCTGCTCGCCGAGGCCCTGCAGGACGGACAAGGGAGCCCGAGCCGATGACACCTGTGAACCGTGTCCTGGACGACCAGGACGAACCGGCGCTGCTGCGCGACCAGTTCCGCCAGCTCCTGCGCTACCGGGCGCTGCTGGCGGTCGGTGTCGTGATCGGGCTGCTCGGCGGCGGCTACCTCGCCCTCAGCGGTGAGGACACCTACGCCGCCACCGGCGAGGTGCTCGTCCGCTCCGCCATCTCCGACCCCTTCGCGAGCGGCGCCACCGCCGACAAGGGCATCAACATCGGCTCCGAGCGCCAGACCGCCGTCAGCGACACCGTCGGCACCCTCGCCGCGGGCACCTTGCTCAAGAAGGGCGACGACGTGGCCGCCCGGGAGCTGCTCGCCGGGCTCCAGGTCACCAACCCGCCCAACACACTCACCCTCCGCTTCTCCTACACCGGCGCCACCCCCGAGCAGTCCCGGGCCCGCGCCGAAGCCCTGGCAGGCGCCTATCTGGCCCACCGCAAGGCGCGCACCGAGGAATCCATCAAGAACATGTCCGACGGCTACCGGGCCCAGCTCGACCCGCTGGAGGAGAAGCGCGACCTGCTGGAGGAGCAGACCGGCTCGGGCGCGGCCGACGACGTCACCAGCGCCCGGGCCAACATCATCGTCTCCATCTCCGAGCTCAGCCGGAAGATCTCCGAGCTCAAGGCCCTCGACACCACCCCCGGCTACCTCAACAAGAAGCCCGTCGCCCCCACCGCGCCCACCGGCCCCGGCCTGCCCCTGCTGCTCGGCCTCGGCGGCGTCGTCGGCCTCGCCCTCGGGCTGCTGCTCTCCTGGGTGCGGCTCGTCTTCGACCCCGCCGTACGCTCCGGCCGCGAGCTGGTCCGCTCGCTCGGCGCACCCCTGCTCGGCACCCTGCCCCGTGAACGCGCCGCCACCGGGTCGGTGCTCGCCATCGGCCGCAGCGGCTCCCGGCTCGCCGAGGAGTACCGGGCCGTCGCCTTCCGGCTCGCCTACGACCCCTCGTTCGCCGAGAGCCGCCGGCTGCTGGTCACCGCCCCGCGCGGCGACAACGAGGAGGCCGCGGCGGCCGCCGCCAACCTGGCCGCCGCCTTCGCCGAGATGGGCCGGGACGTCCTGCTCGTCGAGGCCGATCTGCGGACGCCCTCCCTCGCCCGCGCCCTGGGCCCCGCCGCGCACGAGGTCCGCCCGCCGCGGTGGGCCGCCGAGGAGGGCGACGGCAGCTGGCCCACCGGCGGCCGATCCAACGTGGACGTCCCCGGCTCCGGCGCCTTCGCCCTGATCCCCGGCACCACCGTCGACAACGTCCCGCGCGCGCTCACCTCCACCCCGGTCGGCCGTATCGTCGCCGAGGCCGACCGGCCCGGCAGCGTCGTCATCGTCCTCGCCCCGCCCGTCCTCTCCTACGCGGACGCGGTCGCCCTGGTGGACCGGGTGGAGGGCGTGATCATCGTCTGCGACCCGCGCGCGGTGCACCGCAGCGACCTGGAGCGCATCCGCGAGATCATCGGCGCCTCCGGCGGCTCCGTCCTCGGCGCCCTGCTCCACCCGAGCCGCGGGCGGCTGCGCCGGTCGGAGCGCCGGACCAGGTCCGCCCGGCGGCGTACCGGTGGCGGCGGCGGTCCCACCCCCACCGCCGAGCCGGACGCACCTGAGATCACCGGAGATCCCACCGAGACCCTCGGCCTGCGCTCCTTGACGCTTCCGGCGGCGCGGCGGTGAGAGCCCGTACGGCCGTCCTCTGCTCGGTCGCGGACCAGGGCGTGGCGGCGCTCACCAACATCCTGGTGCTGGTGGCCGCCGCCCGGCTCTCCACCGTCGCCGACTTCGCCCGCTTCTCCGCGGTCTACCTGGTCTTCACGGTGCTGCTCGGCGTCTCGGGCGCGTACACCGGACAGCCGCTGGTCCTCAGGCGCGGGGGAGGGGAGGAGACCCGGAGCGCCTGCCGCTCCGCCGTCGCCTTCACCGTCCTCGCCGCCGCCGCGTCCGGCGCGCTCCTGGCCGCCGTCTGCTTCCTCGTCCCCGGGGACACAGCGTTGGCGCTCCTGACGCTGGGCCTGGTCCTGCCGGTCGTGCTGGGCCAGGACGCCGTCCGGTACGCCTTCTCCACCCTCCAGCAGCCCCATCTCGCCCTGCTCTGCGACCTGTTGCGCCTCGCCTGCGTCCTCGGAGCGCTCGGGGCCCAGGTGTACGGGGCGTCTCCCGCCCGCCTGATCACCGTCTGGGGCCTCTCCGCCCTGCCCGCGCTCCTGCTCTCCACCGCCCTGCTGCACCGCTCCACCGCCGGGGCCCCGCTGCTGCTGCGGCCGATGCTCCGGCGCGGGCACCTCGGACAGCGGTTCACCGTGGAGTTCGGGGTGGGCAACGCGACCAGCCAGCTCTCCGTCCTCGGCCTCGGCGCCGTCGGCAACCCGCTGCTCGTCGGCGCCCTGCGCGGGGCGACCACCCTGTTCGGGCCGCTCAACGTCCTGTTCACCTCCGCCACCTCCTTCGGCCCCCCGCTGCTCGGCCGCATCACCGAGGAGCGCCGACGCGTCCGGGCCACCGCCGCCCTCGCCGCCGCCCTCGCCACCACCGCCGGACTCTGGGCCACCGTCCTCGCCCTGCTGCCCGACAGCGCGGGGCGCCAACTCCTCGGCGACACCTGGTCCGTGGCCGCCGCCCTGCTGCCCGCGACCGGCAGCCAGTACGCGGCGATGGCCGTCGGCACCTGCGGAATGCTCGCCCTGCGGATGCTCGACCCGCGCACCACGCTCGCCGTCCAGGTGGTCTTCTCGCTCATCGCCGTGGCGTTCCTCGCGGGCGGTTACCTCGTCGGGGGCGTCCTGGGCGCCGCCTGGGGGCTCTTCCTCGGCTCGCTCTGCAAGGCCGCCGCCACCTGGATCCGGGTCGCCCGGATCCGGCGCCGGAAGCCGGCCCCCGGCGAGGCCGTCACCGCCGACGTCCTGCCCTCTGCTCCCTGAACGTGCTGATCAGCAGCAGACACAGCGCGGCGATGGCCAGCTTCCCCGCCGCCTGGAGCAGCGGGCCGCGCAGCAGGATGAAGGTGTATCCGGCGATCAGCGGCGCGGCGATGGCCAGCACACTCCCGGGGCCGGGCCCCGCCCGGGTGACGGCCAGCGCGTACCGGCGGTCGGTGCGCGCCGCCCCGTAACCGATCAGGGCGAGCCCGCCGATCACCCCGGACGCGCCGAAGTCGACCCAGAACTCGGTCCACAGCGGGGCCGAGAGATTGGTCATCCGGAGCCCCATCCACTGCCCGACCCGGACCCCGGTGTCCTCCGGCTTCCCGCTCCACACCGCGCGCGGCACGAAGAACAGCGCGGAGCCCGTCAGTTGGCGTCCGTAGGTGTGGCCCCGGGTGTCGACCCACGAGATGGTGTTGGCGAACATCACCATCTGGTCATAATCCTTGGTCACCAGCGGCTCGAAGACCGAGGCCGACTGCGCGGGCCGCTGTCCCCCCTCGTCGTACCGGAACTTGTCCGCGTACGGGAACACCACGAGCGCCCCCACCACCCCCGTCGCCAGCACCGTGCGGTAGATCGCCGCACTGCTCGGGAACGCGGTGAACACGAACGCCATCAGCACCGTCAGGAACCAGTAACGGGCGTTGGAGATCGGGTTGTTCACCACCAGGTTCAGCGCCACCAGCGCCACCCACACCAGCACCGTCGACGGGGTGCGCCGGGCCCGGTAGGAGGTCGCCAGCCGGCGGGTGTAGAAGAGCAGCCCCAGCAGCGCCGGGACCTGGCCGAAGCCCTTGATGAACGCCGAGCCCACATTGGACCCTTCCGTGACCACCCCGCTCGCCGCCACGGTCTCGTTGATCTCCTGCCGGCTGGTGAAGAAGACGGCCGGCCCGCCCAGCTTCAGCACGTAGAACGCGCTCGCCGCGAACGCCAGCACCACCAGCAGCCGCAGCCGCACCGGATGCGCCACAGCCGGCCCTCCGCCCGTGCTCCGCGCGGAGGGCGTACGGCGCCGCAGCGGGCGCCGCGAGGCCAGCAGCGCCCCCAGGTCGAAGGCGGCACACCCCACCAGGACCATCGCGATGGCCGTGATCAGGTCCTGGCGCGGCCCCACCATCGGCGTCGGCGTCTGCTCGATCACCACCTGGGCGAACGGGGCCACACCCATCGCGATGTACACGAACATCCAGAAGACGCCCTGGAGCAGCCGCCGCCGGGTGGAGAGGATCATCGTCGCGAGCCGGGCCCCCGCGTAGCAGGTCAGGACCAGCTGGAGCCAGTACGCGCTGTCCCGGACGCCGGTGCCGGGCTGCGCGGCGATCACCGCGGGCAGGAAGCAGACCAGACCCAGGATGAGCGGCACCGACACCGCCCGCGACAGCATCGCCCAGGCGATCGGCCGCTCGGGGGGTTCGAAGGGCCCGCCCCGGGCTCTGGACCGCTCCGGACGCGCGGCCGCGTCGACGGCCGGTTCCCCGGCCTTCTCCTCGGCCGGTCCGTGCGCCGACGTGTGCACCGACGTCATGCGCCCCCCCGTTCAGTGAACCGCTGAACACTCTAACGAATCAACCCACTTGAGGGGATCCAATGACTACCCTGTGAACAATTGGCCGTAGTCGAGGGGAACTCTGGTGAAGATCCTGCACGTCGTCACGCTCCATACTCCGGACCACGCCTTCGGTGGTCCGACCCGGGTGGCGCTCAACCTGTCCAAGGTCCAGCGGGCCGCCGGGGACGACGCCCGCATCATGGCCCTCGGTGACGGTTTCCCCGACGGCGAACTGCCCAGCCATGTCGAGGGAGTTCCGGTCCACCTCTTCCAGGCCCGGCATCTGCTCCCGATGTTCGAGGTCAGCGGTATCACCTCCGCCGCGCTGCTGCGCACCGCACGCCGCATGATGCGCGGCGCCGACCTCGTACACGTCCATCTGATGCGGGACCTGGTGACCCTGCCCGCCGCGCTGCTCGCACTCGCGACCCGGACGCCGCTGGTCGTCCAGACCCACGGCATGATCGACCCGACCGAGAAGAAGGTCGCCCAGCTCACCGACCTGCTCGGGGTCCGCAAGGTGCTGCGCAGCGCGGACGCCGTCCTGCACCTCACCGAGATGGAGCGGCTCGATGTGAACGCCGTCGCCGCCCCCGTCCCGCTCACCCGCACCGTACGGCTGGTCAACGGCGTCCGCCCGCAGGAGCGCAAGCCCGCCCGCGACCCCGGCCGGCCGCCCACCGTGCTCTACCTCGCCCGGATCCAGAAGCGCAAGCGGCCCGAGGACTTCGTCTCCGCGATGCCGCACGTCCTCGCCCGCCACCCGGACGCCCGCTTCGTCCTGGCCGGACCGGACACCGGCTCGCTGCCCGGCACCCTCGCCCTCGCCCGGAGGCTGGGCGTCACGGACTCCCTGGACCATGTGGGCCCGCTGGAGCACGACGAGGTCCTCGCCGCCGGACGCGAGGCCGATGTGTACGTGCTGCCGGCGATCGAGGAGCCGTTCCCGGTCTCGGTCCTGGAGGCGATGTCCGTGGGCACCCCCGTCGTCATCACCCGCACCTGCGGGCAGGCCCCCGATGTGGCGGAGGCCGGGGCGGGCCGGGTCATCGACAGCCGGGTCGGCGAGGACGCGGCCAACGCCCGCAAGGTCGCCGACGCGATCCTGGAGCTGCTGGAGCCGGAGGCCGCCGAGCAGGCGGGCAAGGCCGCCTGGGACCTGGTCAACGACCAGTTCACCATCGAGGTCGTCACCGCCACCCTCCGGCGGACCTACGAGGACGTGGTCCGCCGGAGGCGAGGGTGAGCGACGCACAGGTCAACGTAGCGGCTTCTCACGGGACTTGAGGGCGATCTGCCAGCGGTAGAAGCTCATCGCCAGCGCGAAGTCGAACCCGGCCCGGCCGTCCAGGAAGCCCCGCCGGTAGAGGTACATGTACGCGAACGACACCACCGGCTTGAACGGCGCCTTGTGGAACAACTGCCCCTGGCGTGACTTGACCTGGCGCACCTGCTCCTTCACCTGGGGGTGCTGCTCCAGCCACGCCTCCCAGTCCGAGTACCGGTTGTGGCGCTCGAACCAGGCGGTGACCGGGTCGAGGTCCTGGTGCTCGATGGGGTTCTCCAACGTCCCCACAGTCGCGGCGACCGGCTGGTAGTGGCCCTCCACCTCCCCGATGCCCGGCGCGTCCAGGTCCCCGACCTCCGGGTAGTAGGAGCGGGTGCGGTCGGTCAACGACCGCTTGCGGATGGTGTATCCGTGCCGCAGCCGCTTCCCCGAGAACCAGTACCCGAGCGGGATGTCGTACGCGGCGGGCTTCTGCGCCGACGGATCGCGGAAGGTCTCCCGCAGCTCGGCCAGCAGCCCCGGGCTGAGCCGCTCGTCGCCGTCGAGCAGCAGGATCCAGTCCAGGTCGGTGCGGACGTTATCCAGGCACCACTGCTTCTTCCGCGGATGGCCCCCGTCCCAGGTGTACGTGACCACCTCGGCTCCGCACTCCTCGGCGATCTTGACGGTGTCGTCGGTGCTGTGGGAGTCCACCACGACGACCGCCTCGAAGTGGCCGAGCACCGATTTCACCGCCTCGGCGATGTTCAGGCCCTCGTTCTTCGTGGGGATCGCCACGGCTATGGGGAGCTTGGTCTTACCAGCGGTCATCCTTCGGCTCCTTCGGCCAGCCAGGCGTAGCAGCCTGTGGAGGTGAACGTGCGGGCGGACTTCGGGATGGTGATCTTCCGGGACTTTCCGGTGTCCGAGGTGCCGGAGGCCAGCTCCTTGTCGCCGGCCCCGGTGATCTGCCACGAGCAGCTCGTGGTGGGGGAGGCGGAGCGGTAGACGCCGGGCCGGAGCGTCTTCCCGGTGTGGGTGCCGTCCACATAGGCGTACGCGGCCTCGTCGACCAGGTCCTGGTGCTGGGGGCAGAGCCCCGCCACGGCGGCCGGGGCGTCGGGGATCTCCTGGGTGGCGATCGCGCCCACGGCGGTGTCCCGGTCGGCCTTGACCAGGTAGCGCAGCTTGTCGCAGGTCTCCTGGCCGGTCTGGAGCACGGCGGCCGGGTCCATGCCCTTGGGCACCCGGTCCTCCAGATACTCCTTCTGCTTCTTGGTGAAGGTCCCGGTGGCCGGGGTGATCTCGTCGGAAGGCGTCTTGGGGCCCTCGGCGGTCGCGGCGGGAGCGGACGGATCGGGGACCGCCGGCCCCTCGGTGGCGGGTGCGGCGGGCGCAGCGGGTGTGGTGGGCGTGGTGGCGGACGGGCCGGGGACGGAGGGCCCGGAGGCCGCGGGGCGCTGGGCGCCCGCGGCCTCCGGGTCGTTCCCGTCCGCGGACGAGCCGCAGGCGGCCAGCACCGCCGCCGTCAGGACGACGGCGGCGCAGGCCAGGAACGGATTCCTCATCGGATCAGCTGTTCCTCAGGGCGTAGTGCGCACTGACCTGGGAACCGGTCAGCGCGGTCGGATAGACGGCGGTCTCGTCGATCTCCCCGTCGAAGAAGTTGCTCGTGGGACGGTTCGGCCAGCCGGACAGGTTGTCCCCGCCGACCCGCCAGTACCCCGGGTAGTTCTCGTTGGTGGAGTACAGGATGTTCGACGCGCGCAGCTGCCCGTCGACGTACAGCGACATTCCCTGGCCCAGGGGGCCCTGGGTGGCGACGACGTGGTGCCACTGGCCGTCGTTGTAGGCGGCCGAGGTGGCGATGGTGCGCGTCCCGCCGCTCTGGGTGCCGAACACGAGGCGCCCGTCGTTGCGCATGTAGACGTGCTTGTCGTGGCGGGTGCTGTTCTGCTGGTTCAGGTTCCCGAAGCCGATGATCTTTCCGCCCCGGGTGGTGGTGGTCTTGATCCAGGTCTCCACCGAGAAGCGGGTCGGCTGGGCGTGCTGACGGTTGCTGTACGCGTATTCGTCGGTGCCGTTGAACCCGATCGCGGTGGACGGCCCGGCGACGGCCGCCGGGGTCTGCCGGTAGGCGGGGCCGTTGCGCAGGAACCCGTTGTTGAGGTTGCCGCTGCTGTCGTGGGCGAAGGTGGAGGTGCCCTCGTCGTAGCGCCAGTAGAGGGTGGCCCCGTCGGCCTTGACCCGGGCGGGGTAGGCCTCGGTCGTGGTGGCCACGGTGGCGGACTGGGCCGGGGACTTGGCGCTGGTGTTGGTGCCGTCGCTCGCGGTGATCCGGTACGAGTAGGTCTCGCCCGGTACGACGTCGGTGTCCGTCCAGCTCAGCTGCGGCCGGTTCCAGAAGACCGAGTAGCCGGTCGTGGTGTGGATGGGGGTGTTCGACCCGTCCTTGTAGATCCGGTAGGTCAGCTCACCGTCGTCGGTGTCGAAGCTGGTCTGCCAGTTCACCTCGACCTTGCCCGGATTCAGCGTCGACAGGCTGACGTTGGGCACCCAGGGCGCCCCGGTGTCCGGGGCGTCCGAGAACCGGGTCAGCCCCTGCTGGGGGGCGCTGTTGACGGTGGTGAACTCGCCGCCGACCCACAGGTAGTGGCGGTCGTCCTTGGCGGCCTGGGTCATCACCCGCGGACCGACCGGCTCCCCGATGCCGTCGTTGGTGTCCGGGAACCAGGGCAGCAGCGTCGGGTCGTCGACCGACTGGGCCAGCAGGTGCTTGCGCGGCTGGTCCGGGAAGGAGCCCATGGAGGAGCAGTCGTGGGCGTGGCTGCCGCTGTAGAGCACTCCGGAGTAGACCGCCACGGCCTGGGTGGCGCCCAGGCAGGTGTCGCGCCACCGCTGCTGGAAGTCGCTCAGGTTCAGGGCGATCCGGCCGTCGAACACCCCACCGCCGCTGCCCTCGTTGGCGGTGTAGAAGCCGGTGGCGTCGGTGGTGATGTCCTGGACGGTGGAGTTGTTGTGGATGAACCCCGCGTAGGTCTTGGTGAGCTGGCCGGTGGTGGCGTTCACCACGGCCAGGGCGTGGGTGGTGGTGCCGTTGATCCGGAAGAAGTCCCCGCCGAGCAGCACGTTCTGCCCGTCCGGGGTCAGCTCGACGGCCCGGGCCACCTCGTCGGCGTCGGCCCTGAACGGCAGGAGCGAGGCCCCGGCGGTGGAGACGGCCGCGAAATGGCTCCTGCTCTGGCCTCCGACGCTGGTGAAGTCGCCGGCCAGATAGACCGTGTCGGACGTGACGGCGAGCGCCCGCACGGTGGCCGAGACGGCGATCTTGAAGTCGTTGCGGACGGTGCAGGTGGCGGTGTCGATGGCAGCGAAGTTGCTGACCCCTTCCCCGTTCACCGCCCCGAACTGGCCGCCCGCGTACAGCGTTTCCCCGTCGGGGGAGAGCGCGAGGGAGCGTACGGTCGCGGTCCCCGAGGAGATCGTGAACGACAGTGAGCAGTCGGTGGGCGCCCCGGTCGCAGCGTCGAAGGCGGCGAAGTTCACCGCGGGCTGCTCACCGGTGCCGGGTGCGGCATTGGGCGGCCGCAGGGTGGAGAAGGTGCCGCCCGCGTAGACGACGCCGTCGCCGGCCGCCATCGACCAGACGATGCCGTTGGTCTGCCAGGTGGAGAGGTCGTCCGCGGTGATGGCCACCGGAGGGGTCAGCGCCGCTGCCGGGGAACCCCCGACCGCCGTGGCGGTCAGGGCTCCGGCCAGCAGGCAGAGAGCGGCGGAGGCGGCCCGAACACTGCCGCGTCCTCCGGATCTTTGCCCCGTACTTCCGTTCATCATTCAGCTCCGAAGGTGAGAACGAGCTGCGGCCTGGAGGCCGCCGATCCTGCCTCGCCCGACCAGATGCGGAGACTGTCCGTCCCGCTGCTGGTCAGGGCGAGTGAGTAGGCGGAGCCGAGGGCCCCGCCCAGTGCCGGCGCGGTGAGCTCCACCGAGTAGTCGGTGGAGACGGCGGTTGCGCCGGTTATGTTCCCCAGCACGGACGCGGAGAGCGCCGGCCGGGAGTTGTAGGTGACCGCCGACTCGGTCCAGGCGCCGGTGACCGGCACCACGGTGTGGCTGTCGGTGGAGCCCGCCGTCGGATCCGACGACGTACGGAACTGGAGCCGGGCCCCCTTGAGGACCTGCCCGGCCGGGGCGGCGGGCAGGGTGAAGCGCAGATAGCCCAGGTAGGGCGTGATGCCCCGGGAGGCCAGCTGCTGGTCGTTGTAGTTCGCGTTGGCCGCCACGCCGTTCACGTACGCGTCCTCGTCGGGCAGGACGTTCAGCGTGGTGTCGCCGGGCGGGACGGGCGCCTGCGCCAGCTCGTGGTGGGCGGCGACCTGGGCGGGCGTCAGCGCCGACGGGTAGATCGCGCTCTCGTCGACCTGGCCGGCGAAGTAGGTGCTGGAGGGCCGGTTCGGCCAGGCGTTGTTCATCGCGTCACCGCCGACCCGCCAGTACCCGTTGTACGAGCGGTTCCCCGCGGTCGTGTTGGAGGAGACCCGCACCCCGTCCACGTACAGCGCCATCCCGCCGGGCCCTTGGGTGGCGACGGCGTGGTGCCACTGCCCGTCGTTGAAGCTCGCCGAACTGGTCAGGGTCGGGCGGCTGTTGGTGCTGCCGACCTGGACTCCGAACGCGAGCCGCCCGTTGTCGGTGAGGTAGAGCAGCTTGTCGGAGACGGAGCTCGTGTGACCCTGCGCGGTACCGATGTTGTTGCCGTACCCGACGAGCCGCCCGCCGCTCGTCGACGTCGTACGGAACCACGTCTCGATGGAGTACGGGGTGGGTGAGCTGTAGCGGTGCAGCCGGTCGCTGTACACGTACTCGTCGCTGCCGTTCAGCGAGAGCGCGGCCGAACCGGCGACGGCGGAGGGCGTGGCCCGGTACGTGGGGGTGTTCACGTACACCCCGCCGTTGCCGCTGCCCGACGCGTCCGCCGCGAACGCCCCGCCCGGCTCGTCGTAACGCCAGTACAGATCAGCCCCGTCGGCCAGCACCCGCTCCTGGTACGGGGAGGCGGAGGAGGCGGCGGTCACGGAGACGGCGGGGGAGAGCGCGCTGGTGTTGCCGGCGCCGTCGGTCGCCGTGATCCGGTAGGAGTACGTCTGCCCGGCGGCCACGTTCCGGTCGGTGAAGGTCAGTTGCGGGCGGCTGGAGAAGAGGGACGAGCCGGTCGTGGTGTGCACCGGCAGCGCACCCCCGTTCCGGTACACCCGGTACGTCAGCAGACTGTCGTCCAGGTCCAGCGCGGACCGCCAGCTCACCCGCACCTCACCGGCGCGCGGCGCCGACACACTGGCCGCGGGAAGGCTCGGCGCACCGGTGTCCGGGGTGCTGGCGAACCGGGTCAGCGCCTGCTGCTGCACCCCGTTGACGGTGGTGAACTCCCCGCCCACCCACAGGAAGTCACGGCCGTCGCGGGTGGCGACGGTCAGTGCGCGCGGCCCGACCGGCTCCCCGATCCCGTCGTTCGTGTCGGGCAGCCAGCCCAGCAGCGCCGGGTCGTCGACGCCCTGCGCGGTGAGGTGCTTGCGCGCCTGGTTGGGGAAGCCGCCCATGGTCGAGCAGTCGTGCACATGGCTCGCCGCGTAGAGCACCCTCTTGTAGACCCGCAGCGCCTGCGTCGCCCCCTGGCAGGTGTCCCGCCAGCGCTGGCCGAAGCCGTCCAGCTCCATCGCGAGCCGGCCGTCGAAGGAGTTGCCGCCCCGGCCCTCACCGGCCGCGTACCAGCCGCCGGACGCGGAGTCCGTGACGATGTCCTTGATGACGGCGGTGGACGGGATGAAGTTGTTCGGATAGCCCCGGGTGAGTGATCCGGTCGTGGCGCTTGTCACCGCGATCGCATGGGAGTTGGCGCCGCCCACGGTGAAGAAGTCACCGCCGATCAGCACCGACTGCCCGTCCGGCGTCACCCTCAGGGTCCGCCCCGGGTCGTCCGCGTCCGGATTCCACCCGGTCACGGCACCCGCCGGGGTCACCGCGCCGAAGAAGCGCCGGGTCTGCCCGTTCACCGACTGGAAGTCGCCGCCCGCGTGGACCGTGCCGTTCGGCGCCACGTCCAGCGCGCGGACCGTCGCCGAGAAGTCCGGCGCGAACCCCGCCCGCCGCGTGCAGGTGGCCGTGTCGACGGCGACCAGCCCGTTGGCGCTCGTCCCGTTGACCGCGTTGAAGTACCCGCCCACGTACAGCGTCGACCTGTCCGGCGACACGGCGAGCGCCCGCACGGTGGCGGTGCCGCCGCTCCGGGTGAAGGAGAGCGGGCAGCCGGCCGGAGCCCCGGTCGCCGCGTTGAAGGCCGCGAAGTTGACGGCGGGCGTGGAGCTGCCTCCGGAGGGCGTTCCGGCCGGGCGGACGGCGGAGAAGGTGCCGCCCGCGTAGACGACCCCGTTCGCCTCCGCCAGCGCCCACACGATCCCGTTGGTCTGGTAGGTGGGCAGCTGGTCGGCGGTGAAGCCGACCGGGTCGGTCAGTGCGGCCGCCGGTGGCGCGGCGGCCACCGGGGCGAGCACCCCGGCGGCCAGCGCGAGGACCGCGGTGAGGACACCGCCGCGCAGAGTACGTCCTCGACCCCCCGCCCCCCTCATCTGTCCACCCGGACGGCGGCCCCGGTCAGCTGGTCCGAGAGCAGGCGGATGTCCGCGTCGACCATGATCCGGGCCAGCTCCCGCGACTTCACCTCGGGCTTCCAGCTCAGCAGGTCCTCGGCCTTGGACGCGTCACCGATCAACGCGTCCACCTCGCTGGGGCGTTCGTACTTCGGGTCGTACCGCACATGCTCGGCCCAGTCGAGGCCCGCGTGCTCGAAGGCGAACTCCAGGAACTGCCGGACGCTGACCCCCTCCCCGGTCGCCACCACGTAGTCGTCCGGGGTTTCGCACTGGAGCATCCGCCACATGGCGTCCACGTACTCCGGCGCGTACCCCCAGTCCCGGATCGCGTCCAGGTTGCCCAGGTGCAGCCGGTCCTGGAGGCCGGCCTTGATCCGGGCGACGCCCCGGGTGATCTTCCGGGTCACGAAGGTCTCACCGCGGCGCGGCGACTCATGGTTGAAGAGGATCCCGTTGACGGCGAACATGTCGTACGCCTCGCGGTAGTTGACCGTCGCCCAGTACGAGTAGACCTTCGCCACGCTGTACGGGCTGCGCGGGTGGAACGGGGTCTTCTCGTTCTGCGGCGGCGGGCTGGCGCCGAACATCTCGGAGGACGACGCCTGGTAGATCCGGGTCTGGATCCCGCTGGCCCGGACCGCCTCCAGGAGCCGGATGGTGCCGAGCCCGGTGACGTCACCGGTGTAGAGCGGGGCGTCGAAGGAGACCCGCACATGGGACTGGGCGCCCAGGTTGTAGACCTCGTCGGGCTGGATGTCGCGCAACAGGTTCACCAGCGCCACACCGTCGGTGAGGTCCGCGTGATGCAGGACGAAGGAGCGCTCCGGCTCCTCGGGACCCTGGTAGATGTGGTCGATCCGCTCGGTGTTGAAGCTCGACGACCGGCGTATCAGGCCATGGACCGTATACCCCTTGTCGAGCAGCAACTCCGCCAGGTACGAGCCGTCCTGGCCGGTCACTCCCGTGATGAGCGCGGTCTTCGCCACGATTCCCCCTTCTCTGCTGTCCGCCTGTGCGACGAACAGGTCACCGACATATCGGAATTGGAGCGTTCTGCGGCAAAACATCACCGCAGTCCGTTACTGCTGGCACAATCCGAGCCATGACGACCGAACTCCCCGTCCCACGCCAGGAATCCGCCCGTCCCCTACTGCGCCCCGGCTCCCGCATATTCGTCGCGGGCCACCGCGGACTGGTCGGCTCGGCGGTGGCCCGCCGCCTCGCCGACGACGGCCACGAGGTCCTCACCCGCGGCCGTGACCTCCTCGACCTGCGCGACGCCGCGCGGACCGAGACGTATCTGCGGGACATCCGCCCGGACGCCGTGGTGCTGGCCGCCGCCAAGGTGGGCGGGATCATGGCCAACAGCACCTACCCGGTGCAGTTCCTGGAGGACAACCTGCGCATCCAGCTCAGCGTGATCGCAGGGGCGCACGCGGCCGGGACCGAGCGGCTGCTCTTCCTCGGCTCGTCGTGCATCTACCCCCGGCTCGCCCCCCAGCCGATCCGCGAGGAGTCGCTGCTCACCGGGGAGCTGGAGCCCACCAACGAGGCCTACGCGCTGGCCAAGATCGCCGGAATCGTCCAGACCCAGTCCTACCGCCGGCAGTACGGCGCCTCCTACATCAGCGCCATGCCCACCAATCTCTACGGGCCGGGCGACAACTTCGACCTGGAGACCTCGCACGTCCTGCCCGCGCTGATCCGCCGCTTCCACGAGGCGCAGCGCGACGGGGCGGAGGAGGTCACCCTGTGGGGCTCCGGCTCGCCGCGCCGCGAGTTCCTCCACGTCGACGACCTGGCCGCCGCCTGCGTACGCCTGCTGGAGGCGTACGACGGTGACGCGCCCGTCAACATCGGCTGCGGCGAGGACCTCACCATCCGCGAACTCGCCGAGAAAGTCGCCGAGGTGACGGGCTATCAGGGAAGGATCGGCTGGGACACCTCGAAGCCCGACGGCACCCCCCGCAAGCTGCTCGACGTCTCCCGCCTGACCTCCCTCGGCTTCAAGCCGCAGATCCCGCTGCGCGACGGCATCGCCCGCACCTACGCCTGGTGGCTGGGACAACTCGCACCCGCCGCCTGACCGTTCGCCACTGCGCGTGCCGGCCGCGCAGTGGCGCACGGGGGTTCCTCGCATCGTCGGGCCCGCCGTTCTCAGTAGGCCCCGCGGCCGTCGGTGACGGCGCGCACCGTACGGGCGAGGAGCCCCATGTCCGTGGCCACCGACCAGTTGTCGACGTACCAGAGGTCCAGCGAGACGGTCTCCTGCCAGGACAGGTCCGAGCGCCCGCTGACCTGCCACAGCCCGGTCAGCCCCGGTTTCACGGCGAGCCTGCGGTGCTCCCGCTCGTCGTACCGGGACGCCTCCTCGGGGAGCGGGGGCCGGGGCCCCACCAGGGACATCTGCCCCAGCAACACGTTGAACAGCTGCGGGAGTTCGTCGATCGAGGTCCGGCGCAGGGCCCGTCCAACCGGCGTCACCCGGGGGTCCCTGCGCATCTTGAAGAGCGGTCCGTCGACCTCGTTGTCCTCGGTGAGCTGCTCCTTGCGCGCCTCCGCGTCCGCCACCATCGTGCGGAACTTCCACATGGTGAAGGGCCGGTTGTGCTGCCCCTGCCGGATCTGCCGGTGGAAGACCGGACCGCGCGAGGAGAACCGCACGCTCAGGGCCACCGCGAGCAGCAGGGGTGAGAGCACCAGCAGCCCGAACAGGGCGCCGCTGCGGTCCAGCGCGGCTTTGAGCACCCCCTGCGGGCCACCGCGCAGCGGCGGCGCGATGTGCAGCAGGGTGAGCCCGGCCGCCGTCACCGGGCGGACCCGGCCGGCCGCGACGCCGGAGAGCTCGGAGACCACGCACAGGGCGACGCCCGCGTCGTGCAGCCCCCAGCCCAGCCGCCGCAGCCGGTCGCCGGTCAGCCGCGGCCCGGGAGCCACCAGCACCAGATCGGCCTCGTGGGCGTAGGCCCCGCCGAGCACCGTCGTCACATCGTCGTCCGCGGGGGCGGAGGCGAGCCGCCCCGGCACCTGCACCCCCTCGTACCCCGGCCGGGCGGGCCCGACCGGGATCGCGGCAACCAGCCGATAGGCGTGGTCGGTACGGGAGTTGAGCTGCTCGGCCGCCCGGTCCAGGCCCGCGGCCTCACCCACCAGCAGCACCCGGCGCACCGCCCGGCCCCGGCGTGCGGTGCGGGGCCAGCGCCGCAGCCCCTCCACGGCGGTGGCGACCAGCAGTCCCGGCGCCACGGCCACGACAGCCGTGGCCGGGTCGACGGAACCCCCCGCCGCCGCGTGCAGGACGGCCAGGACCCCGAGGAGCACCAGCCAGTCGCCGAGGGCGCCGAACGCGCCGCCCGCCTCGGCCCGCACCGGGTCCGCGTACCGCCCCCGCGCACCGCGTAAACCGGTCCACACCGCGCCGGCCACCGCCGCGGCCACCCACGGGCGGGGCTGCTCGCCCAGGTGCAGCAGCAGCCAGGCCGGCCCGGCCAGCCCTATCAGGTCGGTCAGCGCGCCTACCGACGGATGGTGCCCCGGCTTCCGGCGGGCCGGAGCCCGCTCGGCCGGGTCGCGCTCTGCTGTCGGGGCCCTCCACAGCTGTTCCAGGGCCGCCGTGCGATTCCGGGACGCGGCGGTGCGGGGACGCGGCGCGCCCCGGAGCCCCACCGGCCCGGATATGTCAGTTTCCGGTATTTCGACATGCCCCATGAACCCCCCAGTCACAGTCGCACCCCCACAAACGGGACGCATCCGTCGATCCCATGGACTGACGGATGCGCCCTCGCTCGGTGCACGATATCCACACACGTGCCATTTCGCTGGAGTTCTCGTGAAGTTCAGACGGCTCGGTTCAGACACCCGCGATCTGCCGTAACCAGCTGATCTCGCCTATGAGGGGCGGTTGTTGACGGATCAACGGCTGGGCAAGCGCTTGTGGGGTGCGGTTCCCGGCGGCCCGAGGCGGAGGCTCTCACTCCGGCGCACGCCGGAGCGCAAGCACGAACCCCATGGCGGCGACCTGCGCTGCCAGGGGGTTCGTGGTCCGTGGACGGCCCCCCGGGGTGGCAAGGGGGCGCCCACGGGGTCGGGCGAGGCCGGTCGTGCGCCTCCTGGCCCGGCGGTGGATCAGCAGCCCGCCGCCAAGGAGTGCCGCCGCAAGGAGAGTTGCCGAGATCACAGTGATCCCGGTCGCCGCCAGGCTGCCGCCGGACGTCGTCCCCGTGCCGGTGGTGCCCCCGGCGCTGCCGCCGCCCACCGTGGAGCCGGTGGAGCCTGCCGGGGAACCGGAGTCGCCGGAGGAGCCGGACGCCCCGGCGGAGGAGCCCCCATCGGTGCTGCCGCCGGGGCTGCCGCCACCTGTCGATCCGTCACTACCGGTATCGGCGCAACCCGTTGTGCCGTCGTTGCCGCCGCCGAGGTCGCCCTTGACGTGTATCGGCACGCTGAAGGTGCCGCCGGCGCCGAACGGCGAGGTGTTGGGGAGGCCGCCGCCCAGGCTGGAGACCCAGTGGGAGGCTCCGGTCGTGCCGGACTCGTCCTGGCCGCCGAGACACGGGGAGGGCTTGTTGGCGCCCTGCGCCCCGTCCACCACACAGAGGCTGACGTAGACGCCCTGGCCGGGGTTGTAACCGCTGCCGGTGACGGTGATGTTCTGCCCGGTGGCGGTCGCCGTGTTCGGGGCGGTCAGCGACAGGTTGTACGTGGTGCCCCCGTCGGTGATCGTGCGGGTCCCGGTCGCCGCGGCGGCGGGGAGGCGAGGGAGAGCGCCAGGGCGGCGGCGGAGAAGAGGGTGAGGCCTGTGCGGGCGACGGTACGGGTGGAGGGAACAGCACTCATCGAATGAGCACCTTTCTCGGCATCGGAACCAGAACCACGGACACCCAGTCGACTTAGCGATCAGATTCAGCCGAACTCGACCGGCGGAAAGGCTTGTTCCGTCCAGATGGTCTTCCCGGCCGGGGTGTAACGCGTGCCCCACCGCTGGACGAGCTGGGCGACGATGAACAGCCCGCGCCCGCCCTCGTCGTCCTCGGCGCTGTGGCGCAGATGCGGCGAGGTGTGCCCGGTGTCCGCGACCTCGCAGAGCAGGGTCCGGTCCCGGATGAGACGCAGCCGCAGCGGCCCGCCCGCGTACCGGACCGCGTTGGTGACCAGTTCGCTGACGACCAGTTCGGTGGCGAACGACAGCTCCTCCAGGCCCCAGAGGCCCAGTTGACGGGTGGCCAGCTCCCGCGCGCGGCCCACGGCCACCGCCGCCGCCGGCAGTTCCCACTCGGCGACCTGCCCCTCGTCCAACTGGCGGGTGCGGGCGAGGAGGAGGGCCGTGTCGTCGGCGGTCGTGGCGTCCGGCACCAGCTCGAGGACGGCCCGGTCGCACAGCTCCTCCAGCGAGGTGCCGGGGGCGCCGAGCACCCGGCCCAGCGCGTCGAGTCCCTGGTCGATGTCGTGGTCGCGGGCCTCCACCAGACCGTCCGTGAACAGCGCCAGCAGGCTCCCCACCGGCAGCTCGATCTCCATGGACTCGAAGGGCAGGCCCCCCAGCCCCAGCGGCGGCCCGGCCGGCAGATCCGGGAACATGACCCGGCCGTCGGGGTGCACCACGGCCGGCGGCAGATGCCCGGCCCGGGCCATGACGCACCGCCGCGAGACCGGGTCGTACACCGCGTACAGGCAGGTCGCCCCCGTGGTCAGTTCGTCGTACGCGTCCGATGCCGGGCCGTTCCGGGTGCCCGGCCGCTCCTCCAGCGGCTGTCCCACCAGGTCGTCCAGCCGGGTCAGCAGTTCGTCGGGGGCCATGTCCAGCTGGGCGAAGGCGCGCACGCTCGTGCGGAGCCGCCCCATGGTGGCGGCCGCCTGGAGGCCGTGGCCGACCACGTCCCCGACCACCAGGCCCACCCGGGTCCCGGAGAGCGGGATCACGTCGAACCAGTCACCCCCGACCCCCGTCACATCGTCCGACGGCAGATAGCGGTAGGCGATGTCGACCGCGGACTGCGGCGGCACATGGTGGGGCAGCAGCTGGCGCTGGAGGGCGAGGGAGGCGGAGCGTTCCCGGGTGAAGCGGCGGGCGTTGTCGATGCAGACCGCGGCCCGGGCCGCCAGCTCGTCGGCCAGGGCGACCTCGCCGTTGTCGAACGTGTTCGCCGGACCGTGGGCGACCGTACGGCCGGGGGTGTCGGGGCGCGGACTCCGCAGGAAGGTGACGAGCCCGAGCACACTGCCGCCGACCCGCAACGGGACGACCAGGGTGTTGTCGTCGAGCACGAGCCCGCCGGAGGCCAGGCTGCGGTCCTGCGGTGAACCCGGCGGATAGGCGACCGGGGGATATCGGTGTGCCTGGGTCCCCGGCGCGCCCGGGTACAGCGGCTCGCCCGGATCGGCCATCCCCGGGTCCACGGAGTGCTCACCGACCCGCAGGAGATCCATGGCCGCCGAGCTCCCGGACGGTGGCAGCTCCCCGCTCATCACCGTCACCCGTGCGATGTCGACCCGTACGGCGGAGGCGAACTCCGGCACGGTCATCTCGGCGATCTCCTCGGCCGTGGTGACCACGTCCAGGACCGTGCCGATCCGGCGGCCGACCTCCACGAGCAGGGCGAGACGCTGCTGGGCGCGGTAGCGGTCGGAGATGTCGAAGGCGTCCTCGCAGACCCCGAACACATGCCCGTGGGCGTCCTCCAGCCGGTAGTAGGAGCACGACCACAGGTGCTCCGTCCCGGGGTCGCTGGGCGGCCGCCCCTGGAAGTGCAGGTCGAGGATGGGTTCGCCGGTGTCCAGCACGTGGTGCATCACGGCGTCGAGCGTCTGCGGGTACCCCGGGGTGACGAAACGGCCCCCGGAGTACAGCTGGTCGGCCCGCTGCCCCCGGTACTTGGCGAGCGGCTTGCCGATCTCCCGCTCGTAGGCGGTGTTGCTCCAGGTCAGCCGGAGGCGGGTGTCGTAGATCGCCAGGCCCACGGGCGACTGGGTGGCGAGCCCCTGCAGCAGGGCGAGCTGGGACTCCCACTGCCGCAGCGCCCCGAGCTCCGCCGCCACCAGAACCCGTCCCGGGGCTTCGGCCGCGTCACCTCCGGCCGCACCCGCCAGCGGGCACATCGTGGTCGCCACCAGCAGCTCCCGGCCGTCCCGGTGACGCGCGAGGCGGATCTCGTTGCCGGAGGACGGGCCGGGGTCCGGGCGGTCCGCGGGGCCCGGGCGGTCCGATGCGGCCGGGAGGGGCCGGTCGACGGGCAGGGGCGACAGGAACGCGCTCAGGGGCCGTCCGGCGGCCTCGTCCGGGCCGTAGCCCAGCAGCTCGGCGGCGGCGGGACTCCACCCGATGACCGTGTCACGGCCGTCCAGGACCACCGTGGCCGCCCTGGCGATGTCCAGGGGGCCACGGAAGTCGGCGGCATCCGCCGCTCTGGTCGCGCTCACCGCGCCACACCGGCCTGGTCCATGGTCTTCAGAATCCGCCCTGGCCCCGGCAGGCACAACTGCGGTACGCCCGCGCCACGGCCGATAGGGGCGGCTTCCGGCACCCGCCGGTGCGGTCAGCGCACGCCGTCGGGCCGGAACTGGACGCTGATCCGCGGCCCCACCGCCCGTGCCGTCTTCGGGACCGCGTGCTCCCAGGTGCGCTGGCAGCTGCCGCCCATGACGATCAGGTCGCCGTGCCCGAGCGGTCTGCGTACGGGGGCGGGGCCCGGACGGCGGGGCCGCAGCGCGAGGTGCCGGGGGGCTCCCAGGGAGAGGATCGCGACCATGGTGTCCTCGGTGGAGCCTCGGCCGATCGTGTCACCGTGCCAGGCGACCCCGTCCCGGCCGTCCCGGTAGTAGCAGAGCCCGGCCGTGGTGAAGGGTTCGCCGAGCTCGGCCCCGTAGTGCGCGCCCAGCGCCGTACGGGCGTCGTCGAGCGCGGGGTGCGGCAGGGGATCGCTGCGGCCGAAGAAGGCCAGCAGGCGGGGGACGGCCACCACCCGCTCGTACATCACCCGCTGCTCCGCCCGCCAGGCCACGGCGCCCGCCAGGGTCTCGAACAGGGCGTCGGCCCCTTGGAGCCACTGCGGGAGTACGTCGATCCAGGCGCCGTGGCCGAGATGCTCCCGGCGCACCCCGCCGAGGGGGCGGACGGCGACCTCGTCCCCCTGGTCGAAGAGCGAGGTCTGCAGGTGTACGGCCATGGCACGAGCGTAACGCTATTCGTACAGGTGTGCGAATGGGATGGGGAAGGGTGACGTGCCCCCGATGCTCAGCCGGCCGCCTGGGCGACCTCCCGGCCGGCGAGTCCGCCGCTGCGTGCCAGCACGGTGACCGAGACCGCACACCCGAATCCCACCGCCACGAGAACCACCCAGGTCAGCCAGGCCGCCCGGTGGACCTGTGCGAAGTCCCACAGGGCCCCGACCGCCGGATTGCCCAGCGTGATCCCCACACCGGAGAGCGTGTTGTACAGCCCGTAGTGGGTGGCGACCAGCCGGTTGTCGCACAGGGCGACCACGGTGTCCATCTCGAACGGATGGACGATCGCCCCGCCGACCGCGAGGAGGGCAACCGGGGTCACCAGGGCGACGTGGGTCATCACGGGGGAGTCCCGCGGGGTGAACGCGAGGGGGACGAAGGCCAGGCCCATGCAGGAGAGCCCGGCCGCAAGGGCTTGGTGCGTGCTCCGGCGGCCCTTCGCCCAGGCCGTCAGGCGCAGTTGCCCGGCGACCGCCACCGCGGCGGAGACCACGAGAGACCGGTGGTCACCTTCGTGGCGTTCACTCCCAGGGAGTCCCCCGCCGCGAGGGGGAGGGCGAGATACACCTGGAACGTGAGCACGTAGGAGCCGGTCATGGCAGCGGCGAACAGCAGGAACGGCCGGTTGGCCACCACCGAACGCGAAGGCGTCCACCCTGCGCTCTCCCGCCTCGGCGGCCAGGTAGGCACGTACGGCGGGGTTCTGCTGCGAGAAGAAGACTACTCACCACCGTGGGCACCCCTCCCGGGTGCGGCCCACGCGAACGGGCTCAGGTCCCCTGGACGGCGGGCCTCAGCTCCCCCTTGATGAGGTCGGCGCACTTCTCGCCGATCATCATCGTCGTGATGCACGGGTTGGCCGTGGTCAGCACCGGCATGACGGATGCGTCGGCCACCCGCAGCCCCGTGACCCCCTTGACCCGCAGCTGCGGATCGAGCGGCGAGTCCGGGTCGTCCGCCGGACCCATCCGTACCGTGCCCGCCGGGTGGTAGACCGTGTTGTGGGTCTCGCGGATGTAGTCGAACAGCTCCGCGTCCGTGGTGGCGCCCGCCCCCGGGGCCAGCTCGGTGCCCGCCCAGGCGGCCATCGGCGGCCGCGCGACGATGTCCCGCGCGAGGCGGAGCCCGTACGTCATCACCCGTACGTCGTGCTCGTCGGTGAAGTAGCGCGGATCGACCCGGGGCTTGTCCCGGAAGTCCCGGGTGCGCAGCCGGACCGTGCCCCGGGAGCGGGCCCTGGTGACGTTCGGGGTGAGGCAGAACGCGTTCTCCGAGGTGGGGTAGCCGCGCCGGTAGGTGTTCAGGTCGAACGGCACCGAGCCGTAGTGGAACATCAGGTCCGGCCGGTCCAGGTCCGGTTCCGTGTCGGCGAAGATCCCGATCTCCCACCACTGGGTGGAGGAGGTGACCATGGGCTGCTTCGCCTCCCACATGATCACGCCCTCCGGGTGGTCCTGGAGGTGCGAGCCGACGCCGGGGGAGTCCACCCGGACCTCCACCCCGGTCTCCCGCAGATGGCCGGCCGGACCGATCCCGGAGAGCATCAGCAGTTTGGGGGAGTCGATCGCACCACAGGCGACGACCACCTCGCGCCGGGCGTGCACCCTGCCGCTGTGGACGGTGTCGGGCTCCAGGTACTCCACCCCGGTGCACCGCTGCCCGCCCTCGCCGTCGAACAGCAGGCGCTTCGCCTGGAGCCCCGTCCGCAGCTCCAGGTTGGGCCGCTTCCCGAGGACCGGATGCAGGTACGAGACCGAGGCCGAGGAACGGGTCCCGTCCTCGCGGGCGTTGATCTGGAACCAGTGCGCGCCCCGGACCACCGTGGTGCCCGTGTTGAACGGGGTGGTGGGGATCCCGGCCTCGGCGCAGGCCGCCAGGAGCGCCGTACCGCACGGGTCGTCCGCCGGGACCGTCCGGAGGGTGACCGGGCCGGAGCGGCCGTGGTGGTCGCCGGGCGCGTCGTTGGTCTCCAGCCGCTTGTAGAGCGGGAAGCAGTCCGCCGCGCTCCACCCGGTGCAGCCCCGGGCACCCCACTCGTCGAGATCCTCGGCCGGGGCCCAGAAGGCGATGCACGAGTTGTGCGAGGAGCAGCCGCCGAGCACCTTGGCGCGGGCGTGCCGCATGAAGCTGTTGCCGTTCTCCTGGGGCTCCACCGGGTAGTCCCAGTCGTAGCCGGACTCCAGCAGCGCCATCCACCGGTCCAGCCGCAGGATGCTGTCGTCGCCGACGTCCGAGGGGCCCGCTTCCAGTACGCAGACGGTGACGGCCGGGTCCTCGGTGAGCCGGGCGGCGACGACGGCACCGGCCGTACCGCCGCCGACCACGACGTAGTCGTACGTGGGCACAGGGCTCTCTTCGGGCATCGCGTCTCCAGGATTCAGCGGTCGGGCGTCGTCGGGGGAGGGGGAGCGGTGGGGTCCTCGGCCTCGAAACGGTGCTCGGCGAGCACTCCCGTACGGTGCCGCTGGAAGAACCAGTAGTAGGCGAAGCCGCCGAGCGCGACGACGCCGATGAACAGGAACGCGCCCCACCGCAGGTACCAGTGCTGCGGGCCGGTCGCGTTGTAGACCTCGGCGCGCGGCCAGGCCAGGTTGAGGGACATGGCCGTGCCCCAGAGCACCGCGAGGACGTTGACCGGCAGCCCCCAGCGGCCCAGCGAGAACGCGCCCTCGCGCGGCTCCCACGTACCGCGCAGCCGCCGCAGCAGCATGGGCACGGTGACCAGCAGATAGGCCACGTAGATCATGATGATCGCGATGCTGGTGATCACCGAGAAGATCTGCGGCTGGTTGATGTTCACCACCAGGATCACCACGCCCACCACCCCGATCAGCACGGCGGGCGCCACGGGCGTCTGGAAGCGGGGGCTGACCTTGGCCAGCTTCGATCCCGCGGGCAGGTTGTTGTCCCGCGCCATGGCGAACATCAGCCGGATCCCCGCCGCCTGCACGGCCAGCACGCAGACGGTGATCGCGACGACCACCGCCCAGAGGAAGATCTCCCCGACCGTGTCGCCGAGCGTCGCCAGCACCACGTACTGCAGACCGCCCGTGGACAGCTCCTCGGCCTGCAGGTCCGGCACCGCCAGCAGGGCGAAGAGAAGGATGAACGCGCCGATCGTGAAGGACGCGATGAGCGCCCGCAGGATGGCGCGGGGCGCGTTGCGGCCCGGGTTGTGCGACTCCTCACCGAGCGAGGACGCCGTGTCGAAGCCGTACATCACATAGGCCGAGGCCAGCGAGGCGGTGAGGAACGCGCCGAAGTAGCCCAGCGACTGGCCGCTGCCGAGGCCGTACGTCTCCGTCAGGGCGGTGCTGGGGCCGCGGGTGATGTGGGCCGCCAGGAAGACGATCAGGGCGACGGCCGCGATCAGCTCGATGAAGACGCCCGCGGAGTTGATCCGGGCCATCAGCTTGACCCCGAACGCGTTCACCAGCGTGGAGAAGAGGATGAGCACCGTGCCGAGGAGGACCGCGTTGGCCGCCTGGTCGTTCTTTCCGCTGCCGTCGCCGACGAACTGGAACCAGCTGTCGATCTGCGGCAGCGTGATCTGGTAGGCCAGCGCCACCGCAGAGAGCGTGACCATGGTGGCCGTCATCATCATCCAGCCGCCGAGCCAGCCCACATGCGGGCCGCCCATCTTCTTCGCCCAGTTGTAGACCGAACCGGCCACCGGATAGCGGGCCGCCAGCTCGCAGAAGCACAGGGCCACCATCAGCTGCCCGCAGAAGACCATCGGCCAGGACCACCAGTAGGCGGGACCGCCGAAGCTGACGCCGAAGTAGAACAGCTGGAAGGTGCCGGTCAGGATCGAGATGTAGCTGATCCCGGCCGCGAAGGTGTGGAAGTTGCCCAGGGTGCGCTTGAGTTCGGGCCGGTAGCCCATCTCCCCGAGCGCGTCGTCGTCGTGCTGGGTCTGGGTCCTGTCACCGCTTCCGGGGGCGGAGCCGGGCCCCGGGCCCGTACCCGTACTCACTCGAACCAACGCTGGGGGGTCGCGGCGACATTGCGCCAGATGTGCTTGGCCTCCTGGTACTCGGCGAGACCGGCCGGACCCAGCTCGCGGCCGAAGCCGGACTGCTTCATGCCGCCCCACTCCGCCTGCGGTACGTAGGGGTGGAAGTCGTTGATCCACACGGTGCCCGCCCGCAGCCGCGAGGCCACCCGGTGGGCGCGCCCGCCGTCCTGCGTCCAGACCGCCCCGGCCAGCCCGTACACCGTGTCGTTGGCCAGCCGCACCGCCTCGTCCTCGTCCCGGAACCGCTCCACCGTGAGCACCGGACCGAACGACTCGTCCCGCACCACCGACATCGAGGAGGTGCACTCGTCCAGCACGGTCGGCGGGTAGTAGAAGCCGTCCGCCAGCGCCGGATCGTCCGGCCGCGCGCCGCCGCAGCGCAGTACCGCGCCCTCGGCGATGCCCTCGGCCACGTACGCCTCGACCTTGTCGCGATGGGCGGCGGAGATCAGCGGACCGCTGCGGGCCTCCTCGTCGAAGGGGCCGCCGAGCCTGATCCGGCGCGCCCGCGCCACCAGCTCGTCCACGAACCGGTCGTGCAGCTCGTCCTGGACGAGGAGCCGCGCCCCGGCCGAGCAGACCTGGCCGGAGTGGAGGAAGACCGCCATCAGCCCGTAGTCGACGGCGGTCTCGAAGTCGGCGTCGGCGAAGACGATGTTCGGGTTCTTGCCGCCGAGCTCCAGGGCCACCTTCTTCACCGTGGGCGCGGCGGCCGCCATGATGGCCCGCCCGGTGGTGAGCCCGCCGGTGAACGACACCATGTCGACCCGCGGATCCTCGGTGAGCGGCGCACCCACGGCCGCGCCCGCCCCGAGCACCAGATTGGCGACCCCCTCCGGCAGCTCGGCCTCGACGAGCAGCCCCATGAGCAGGACGGCTGTGTGCGGGGTCAGCTCGCTGGGCTTGAGGATGAAGGTGTTGCCGGCCGCGAGCGCCGGGGCGACCTTCCAGGCCGTCTGGAGCAGTGGGTAGTTCCACGGGGTGATGAGCGCGCAGACGCCGACCGGTTCGTGCACGATCCGGCTGTCGACGTCCGCGATCCCGGTGTCGACGACCCGGTCGGTGGACCCGGCGGCGACCAGGTTGCCGAAGTAGCGGAAGCAGTTGGCGATGTCGGCCATGTCGTAGGCGCTCTCGACCAGCCGCTTGCCCGTGTCCAGGGACTCGGCCCGCGCGAAGAGGTCCTTGTCGCGCTCCAGCAGCTCCGCGACCCGCAGCAGCAGCCGCCCGCGCTCGGCGGCCGGCGTACCGGGCCAGGGCCCGTCGTCGAAGGCGGCCCGGGCGGCGGCGACGGCCGCGTCGGCGTCCTTGCGCCCGCCCTCGTCGACGGTGGCCACCAGGGTGCCGTCGGCCGGGCAGCGGATCTCCCGCGTGCCCGCGTCGGCGGCGGCGGTCCACCGGCCGCCGATGAACAGCTCCGGCATGGGCTCCTCCTGTACGGGGTGGGTCGGGCGGCCCGCCGGGCGCCGGCACTCCGGCACCTTCTGTCGCGGCTCCAGGACAGACAGTAAGGGCGGGCGGCCGTGCGCGCAGCGCGGGCGCGGCCGACCGGACCGTTCTTCCGCCTCCCCGGGGAAGTCGCTTCCCGGACTCCGCCTCCTTACCGGGGACCCGGCTCCGCCCCGCCCGGTTCACCGAGCCGGTTCACCAGCGATACGAGGAACTCCTGCGGGGCCTGCCCCGCGGTGTCGACGACGACGTGCTCCCGGCCCCAGGGCTCGTAGTCGCGGTCGAGGACCTGCTGCCAGTCGGGCAGCGGCAGCTCCGGGATGTCGCAGGAGCTGGTGGCCAGGCGGTGCCGGTGCTCGGCGGGGTCCGAGCAGACCACTTCGACCTCGACGACCCGAACGCCCGCCCCGGTGCCCGCCTCCCGCCAGGCGTCACGCGTGACGGCCAGGGGGTTCACGGATTCCGCGATCACGGTCGGGCACTGCTGCAGGTGCTCGGAGGCCAGGGCGTATCCCACCGTGTAGCCGGCCGGCCCGACGGGATGCCGGGCCAGGCCCGAGCGGACGATCGCCTGCTCGATCGTGTCGACGCGCAGGTGGACGGCGCCGATGCGCGCGGCCAGGAGCCGCGCCAGGGTGGTCCTGCCGGTGCCGGGGAGTCCGCCGATGACGGTGAACATTGCGCCCGGGATGCCGCAGGCGGCGACGGGCGCACCGGCCCGGGGCGTACGCGCACTCCTTCGCGCGTACGCCCCGGGCCGGCGTCCGTTCCGTACGCTCAGGGGTTCTCCGGGGCGAACGACATCATGCGGGCCTCGCGTTCGGTGTCCTTGCCGCTCACGATCGACGGCGTGATGACGATCCGGCCGTTCACGTAGGCCAGGCGCCCGGCGAGCATGGCGTGCTCGGTGGGACGGGCCGACTGCGGGTGGAGCAGCACCTGCTTCTTCGTGTCCACGCCACCCGGGCCGAACCGGATGATCCCGCCCTCCCGGCCCGGCCGGGACGCCTCGTAGACGAGTGCGGAGCTGCCGTTCTCCTCACGCAGGGGGTGGAGGGTGCTTCCCTCGGACTTCACGCCCCAGACGAGTTTCCCGGTGGCGAGGTCATAGGCGCCGACCTGCCCGGTGCCGCCCACATGGACGGCGTTCCTGCCGGCGACCATGCCCGGGCAGTTCTGGATGCCCTGGCCCGAGTCGCCCGAGTCGCCGCAGTACTTGAAGCCCTTCGGCCGGGCGTCGATGGTGGTACGGAGCTTGCCGCCGGCCCCCAGGGCGACGATCCGCCAGTTGCCGATGATGTCCGCGGTGTCGAGGGTGGTGAGGACGACGGGGGCGACGGAGAGCACCTTGCCGGCCTTCCAGCCCGACTGGGTCCGGAAGCGCCAGTGGACCTTCCCGGTGCGCGGGTCGATCTCGCGGAGCTGGCTGTACGACTTGCTCCGGTCGGCGCCCATCGCGCAGTTGGAGCTCACCAGGAGCCGGGGGCCGCCCGCCACGTCGTCGGGGTAGCACTTCCCGGGATTCTCCATGGGGATGTCGTAGAGCTCGGTGCCGTCGTCGACCCGGTAGGCGGCGGCCGTCATGCCCTGGACGACCGCGAGGACATCGCCGCTGATGGCCGTGTGCACGATGATCGTGTCGTCCAGGGACCCGGTCTCGGTCAGCTCTCGCTGCCACCCCGCCTTCCCGGTCCGCAGATCGATCATCTGGAGCTGGTTGCACCGGTTCCCGTTCACGGCCTGGCTGTTCTTGTACACCACGACGACCTTGCCGTCAGGGGTCGGATCGACCGGCGTCTCGCAGACGGGGGCAGGCAGCGGCACGCTCCACACCTCGGCGCCGTCCGACAGACGGTAGGCGGTGACCTTTCTGTGCATGGCCTGGACGACGGTGTCACCGACGACCCACAGATCGTGGAGCAGGATGCTCCGCCCCGGCAGATCGGTCCGGTCGTCGACGACCCACGCCGTCGCCTCGCCCGGCTTGCGCCCGGCGTTGATCTCCGCCGACGTCGGGATCCGCTTCGGTTCGGGTGTGGGGACCGTGGAGGCCGGGGGAGCGGACGGTGTCTCCGAGGCGGGTGGCGTCCTCTTCGCGGCGGGCGCGGCGGAGTCGCCCCACCTGCCGTCGGTGACGGCGTACACCCCGCCACCGGCCGCCAGGAGCAGCAGGACGACGGCCGCGGCTATCAGCGGCACCTTGCCGGAGCGCCTGCGGCGCGGCGGTTCCACCGGGGGGCCGAAGCCCTCGGCCGCGTACGGGTTGCCGGGCACCGGCCGGTGCTCCGGGGGCGGCAGCTCCCAGGGCTGTGACGGGCGCGGCATCAGTTGGCCCGGGAGGCGACGCGTTCACCGGACGGCTCGGCGACGACGATCTGGATGTGCTGCGGGGCGTACTTGTGGGCCTTGCGGACCATCTTGTCCAGGTCGAACTTGGCACGGGGGACGGCGACATGGACCGGGGCGGGCATGGCCGGGTGCGGTGCGGGGCCGTTCGCGCCCGGTGGCAGGGTCGCGCCGGGACTCAACCGTGCGCCGATCAGAGTGTGTTCGTCGCCCGGCACCGTGGCCACGACGAACTGGGTGACGTCCGGCCACGGCAGCAGCAGCTCGCCGAACCGGGCGCCGGCCGCGTCGAACTGGAAGGCGGTACGCCGCTTCTCGTACCAGGAGATGATGAAGGGGATCGCCAGGACGATGACCGTGCCGCCCCTCATCTCCAGCGCCCAGCCGAGCAGGAGGGCAAGGGCCACGACGCCCACGATCAGCCCCCACAGGCCCGCCAGGTCCTGGGCGGAGAATGGGCGGGCGACCCGGTAGCGCTCCCACCGCGCACCCCGGCGGGTGGGCTGTGACCCGGGGGCGCGATTGCCGTGCGACATGCTGTTTTCCTTTCTTCCACCGGCCCGGTCGCCCGTGTTCACCGGGCGACCGGGCCGGCGCCCCGACGGCGCCGACACCGGCGCAACCTGGCAAACTCTGTCGCGGCGCGCTGAAATGCCGACGAAATATCGCTGAAGCGGGGGACGCGGGGGACGCGGGGGCTGCGCGGGGCACGGTGCGCACGAGGCGCACGGGGGACGTGGGGACTTGACATGGGCATGGGTATGGATGCGGGGGGTTCGGCCGCGAGCCGGGCCGATACGGGCGAGCAGGTGCGGATCGACCTGCTCGGGCCGGTCAGCGCGAGTCGGGGCGCGGCGCCGATCGCACTCGGCCCGGTACGACGGCAGGCCGTCCTCGCGGCCCTGATCCTGCGGGCGCCGGCCTTCGTGACGTACCGGCAACTGCTGGACGACGTATGGGGAGCGGAAACCCCCGGTACCGGCCACCGGGTCCTGTCGAGCTACGTCTACTCCCTGCGCAAGGCGATGGACGTGGCGGGCGCCGGGGCCGCCCGGTCGGTGATCCGCGGCGGGCGCGGCGGCTACCGCTTCGTGCCCGAGGGGGTGTCGACCGACCTGGGCGACCTCGCCGAACAGGTCGACCGCATCCACCGAGCGAAGGCCGCCGGTGACCTCGACACGGCGCTCGTGCGGAGCGGCCGCGCCCTGGAGCTGTTCCGCGGTGAGCCGATGCCCGGCCTGCCCGGGCCGCTCGCCGGCACCGAGCGCGAACGCCTTGCCCGGCAGCGGCGCACCGTGCACCAGGACCGGGCGGAGTGCCTGGTGCTGCTCGGGCGCCACCCGGAGGCCCTGGACGCCCTGATGGCGGCGCCCCTGGCCCAGCCGCACGACGAGCCGCTCGCCGGCCTGCGGATGCGCGCGCTGTACGGCAGCGGGCGCCAGGCCGAGGCGCTGGACCTCTACCGGGAGACGCGGCGCCGGCTCCTGGACGAGCTGGGCATGGAGCCCGGCGAGGAGCTGCGCCGGGTGCACCAGGCGGTTTTGCGCCGGGACGACCATCTGCTGCTCGGCCGTCCGGCGGGGCCGTCGGCTGCCGGGGCGCCGGCTGCGGGGGGTGTGGAGCCGGCTCGCGGGGCAGTCGAGGCCGATCCCGGGGACGTCGAGGCCGATCCCGGGGCCGCCGAGGCCGAGGGCTCATTGGCCGGGCGGCGCCTGCCCGAGGGAGCCGGTCATCCCGACGGACCCGGTCATCCCGGTGGGCCCGGTCATCCTGCCGCGCCCGGCCGGTCCGAAGGGTCCGGTCAAGCAGGCCGCGCCCGTCCCCGGCCCCGCCCCCGCGCCCGTGTCCGCCGTAACGACCTCCCCGGCGACACCGCCTGTCTGGTCGGCCGGGAGGAGGAACTCGCCCTGCTCACCGCCCCGGTGTCCCCGAAAGGCGTCTCCGTGGTGGCGGTCGACGGCACGGCGGGCGTCGGCAAGACCGCCCTGGTGGTGCGCGCCGCCCGGGCGCTCGGTGACGCCTACCCCGACGGCTGCCTCTTCGTGGACCTGCACACCCACGGCGCCGCCCACGAGGGCGTCGGCCCGGAGCGGGCCCTGCGCCGGCTGCTGCGCGCGGTCCGGGGCAGCGGGGACGAGATCCCGGACGACCTGGACGATGTGGCGGACCTGGTGGCGGCCTGGCGTGCGGCCACGAGTGAGCTGCGGCTGCTCCTGGTCGTCGACGATGCCCGCAGCGCCGCCCAGGTGCGTCCGCTCCTGCCCGCCGGACCGGGGAGCCGGGTCCTGGTGGCGGGCCGGCAACGCCTGCTCGGCCTCGACGCCGATCTGCGGCTCACCGTGGAGCCGCTGGACACGGGCGACGCGGTCGGCCTGCTCCGGGAGCTGATCGGGGAGTCCCGGGCGGACCGTGAGCCGGAGGAGGCGGCCGAGCTTGCCCGGCGGTGCGGCGGCCTGCCCCTGGCGCTGCGCATCGCGAGCGCCAGGCTGCAGAACCGCCCGTCCTGGACCCTGGCGTTCCTGGCCGGCCGGATGTCCGACGATGTGCGCAGCCTTGGCGAGCTGCGTGCCGGGGACCGCAGCGTGGAGGCCGCCTTCCGGATGTCGTACGACCAGCTGACGCCCGAACTACGGCGTGGATTCCGGGCGTTGGGCCTGGCCCCGACCGCACGCTTCGATGTGCTCACCCTCGCCGCCATGCTGGGATCCCCCCGGGAGGAAGCCGAGGAGCTCCTGGAGGACCTGGTCGACGCGAGCCTGCTCCAGCAGCCGCACCCCGGACGCTACCGGCTGCACGATCTCGTACGGGCACACGCGCGGCGCCTCGCCACCGAAGCGCCCGAGGAGGCCGCCGAGTACCGCACCGCCGTCCTGAACCTCTACACGGCCGCGGGCCGCATCGCCGGCGACTGGGGCCCCGACGGCTTCCCGACCGGCTTCGGCACCGCCGGCCCCGCCCCCTTCCCGGGCTGGCGGGAAGCCTCGGCCTGGCTGAAGGCGGCGGGCGGCGAACTGGTCGACGTGGTGGCGTACGCGGCCGCGGCCGGCCGGTTCGACCACGCCTGCTGGATCGCCGAAGCCCTGGCCGACCCCCTGGTCCACCAGGGCCGGTACCCCGAGTGCCGTGCCGTCCTGGAGCTCGCGCTGCCCTGCGCGGACCTGGCCGCCGACCGGCGGATGCCCTCCGCGCTGCGCAACTGCATGGGCATGGTCGACATCTACCAGGGGCGGTTCCCGCAGGCGCACACCTGGTTCACCGAAGCGCTGCGCCTCGGCCGGGGCCAGGACGATCTGCGGGAACAGGCCCGGGCAGTGGCCGGGATGGGGGCCGCGGAGTGGATCCTGGGCGATGCCGAGGAGGCCCTCGCCCACCTGGGCGAGGCGGTGGAGCTGGCCCCCCGGCTCGGCGACGACTGGCTGAGCGGGATCGCACTGTGCAACCTCGGGGCGATCCACTCCCAGCAGGGGCGGCACGAGCAGGCCCTGGAGCACTACGCCGCCGCCCTCGCGATCGCCGAGAAGAACGGCCGCCCCCGAGCCATCGGCAACGCCCTCTGCTTCGCCGCCGATGCCCACCTGGCCCTCGGCCGGCACGCGGAGGCCACCCATCTGCTGCGGCGCGCGGTCGAACTGGCCCGTGAGGCCGAGGATCTGCCCCTGCACGCGGCGAGCCTCTCCCGGCTCGCCACCGCCGAACACGTCCAGGGCAGTCTGCGCTCCGCCGTCGACATCCACCGCGAGGCCCTGTCCACGCTCACGCCGGGCGCGAGCACCTGGCTGGAGATGGAGGTCCGTGTCCGCCTCGGCAGCACCTACGCGGCGGCGGGCCGGCGTGCCGAGGCCCGGCACGAATTCGAGACGGCCCTCGCCCTGCCCGGAGCCGGTGAACACCCCCGGCAGAACACCATGGCGCGCGACGGGCTGAGAGCTGTCGATGCCCGCGGCCCCGGCGAGCAGAAGAAGTGACGGCGGTCCCGCCCTCCGGCGGGCGGTGAGAATCAAGATGTCCGAGCTCCGTGGCGAAAGATATTCATCGGTTCCCTCTTCTCACCCTTGGATGTGGCAGAGAAGGACGCAGAGGGGCAGCCTCCGGACGGAAGACAGGGTAAAGAAATACGCAAAGATGGGACCGCCGCGAATTTCCGGCCGGTACCGCGGGCGAATCGGTGGCTGGTTTTGAACGAGCGGCAGCGCGCGCTGCTCCTGCCGGCCCGCGCGAGGAGTTCGGATACCGGCCATCTCGGCGTCATCCGCTGCGACGCCGGGCCGTCATGGATGTGTGCGGGGCCGGTCTCTGTCCCGGCAGGGTGGGTGAAGTCGGTATACGGCCGGGTGGCCGACCTGCCGTTCTCAGCAGCACACGGTGATCCCCCAGTGCAGCCCGCGGACGTGCGAGAGCCCGCCGCGTCAGGTGCGTGATCAGCGGCGAAGGTCTGGAACAGGAACGCAGCGGATAACGGCGGGCGCACCGTCCCTCGCCATGGACTCCCCGCCGGATCCCGGCGGCCCGAGGCATGCGCGTACCCACGCCTGACCACATCCGGAGAGATGACATGACCGTCCAAGAAGAGACAACCCACCCGCCACGTCGCAGAATCAGGTGTCCCCGGCCAGGGGATGGCTGGGCGTGGCCGCCATCACCGCCAGCCTGTTCGTCTTCCTCACCACCGAGCTGATGCCGATCGGCCTTCTCACCCCGCTCAGTGAGAGCCTCAACGTCTCGGTCGGCGCGGCAGGTCTCATGGTCACGGCGCAGGGCATCGCGGCCGGCCTCGGTGTGCCGTTCATCGTGGCGTGGAGCCGGCGCGTCAACCGGCGCAAGCTGCTCGTCACGCTGCTGGCCGTGGTGGCCATCGGCAACCTGATCACCTCGATCGCCCCGAACTACCCGCTGATCCTGCGCACCCGCCTGATCATGGGCTTCGCCAGCGGTGTCTTCTGGGCCATCGGTGTCACCATGGCCATGCGGATCGTCCCGGAGAAGCACGCCAACCCGGCCGCCGCCGTAGTGATGTCCGGCATCTCGATCGCCACCGTCGTCGGCATCCCGCTCGGCACCCTGCTGGAGAGCGCCAGCGACTGGCGCACCACTTTCCTCATCTGGTCCGCCCTGAGCGCCGTCGTCTTCATCGCGGTCGCCGTCACCGTCCCGTCGCTGCCCTCGGCCAACGCCGTCTCGGTCCGCGAGGTCTTCACCCTGCCGCTGAAGAACGTGCAGCTGCGGGTGGTCTGATCATGGTCGTGTTCTTCGTCCTCGGCCACTTCGGCGCCTACACGTTCGTCCGCCCCTACCTGGAGGAGAGCACCTCCGCCACCGTCGGCTTCATCACCGTCGTCCTCATCGTCTTCGGTATCGGTGGCGCGGTCGGCAATTTCATCGGCGGACACACCGTCAACAAGAGCCTCCGCGGCAGCTTCATCGTGGGCGGCCTCATCATGGTCGCCTCGCTCGTCCTGCTGCTGACCATCGGCGCCAACAAGGTCGGCGTGATCATCGCGATGACCCTCTGGGGCCTCGCCTTCGGTCTCGTCCAGCTCAGCCAGATCAACATGACGCTCTCGGCGGCCCCCCAGCAGTTCGAGGCCGCGATGTCGCTCAACACGATGGCCTACAACACCTGCATCGCCCTCGGCGCCCTCGGCGCCCTGATCGGCGGCCTGTTCGCCGACCACGTGGGTGTGTCCAGCGTCGTCTGGTTCGGCATCGTCCTGGTCGCTCTCGCCGTGATCCTGCGCGCCGTCACCGGCCGCGGAACCGCACCGGCGAGCTGACCCCTCCCGACCACCGGAGCGCGGTCCCGTCCCGCCCTCGCCCCGAGGGCGGGACCAGGAAACGGACGTCGCGCACAACCCCCGCCGCGATGATCCGCACCGCATTCGGTGCAGTGGGCGCGTGCTCTGCCGAAGACGGCGGAGCACGCGCCTTTTTCGTTCCCGCGCCCTTTCCCTCCGTGTGCCGGTCAGATGTCGCGGAAGATCTCGATCTGCGCCCCCACCGAGTTGAGCCGCTCCGCCAGCTCCTCGTACCCCCGGTTGATGACATAGACGTTGCGCAGTACGGACGTCCCCTCGGCCGCCATCATCGCCAGCAGCACCACCACGGCGGGCCGCAGGGCGGGCGGGCACATCATCTCGGCGGCGCGCCAGCGGGTGGGGCCCTCGACCAGGACCCGGTGCGGGTCGAGGAGTTGGAGGCGGCCGCCGAGGCGGTTGAGGTCGGTGAGGTAGATCGCGCGGTTGTCGTAGACCCAGTCGTGGATCAGGGTCTGGCCGTGGGCGGAGGCCGCGATGGCCGCGAAGAACGGCACGTTGTCGATGTTGAGGCCGGGGAACGGCATCGGGTGGATCTTGTCGATCGGCGCCTCCAGCTTGGAGGGCCTCACCGTCAGGTCCACCAGCCGGGTACGGGCGTTGTCGGCCGCGTACTCCGGGGTGCGGTCGCAGTCGACGCCCATCTCCTCCAGCACCGCGAGCTCGATCTCCAGGAACTCGATCGGCACCCGCCGGATGGTGAGTTCGGACTCCGTCACCACCGCGGCGGCCAGCAGGCTCATCGCCTCGACCGGGTCCTCGGAGGGGGAGTAGTCCACGTCCACGTCGATCTGCGGGACCCCGTGCACGGTGAGCGTCGTCGTGCCGACCCCGTCGACCCGTACGCCCAGCGCCTCCAGGAAGAAACAGAGGTCCTGGACCATGTAGTTGGAGGAGGCGTTGCGGATGACCGTCGTGCCGTCGTGGCGGGCGGCGGCCAGCAGGGCGTTCTCGGTCACGGTGTCGCCGCGCTCGGTCAGCACGATGGGCCGGCCGGGGGAGACCGAGCGGTCCACCTGCGCGTGGTACAGCCCCTCCGTGGCGGCGATCTCCAGGCCGAACCGGCGCAGCGCGATCATGTGCGGCTCGATCGTGCGGGTGCCCAGGTCGCAGCCGCCGGCGTACGGCAGGGTGAACTGCTCCATCCGGTGCAGCAGCGGGCCCAGGAACATGATGATCGAGCGGGTGCGGCGCGCGGCGTCGGCGTCGATCGCCTCCATCTCCAGCTGCGCGGGCGGCACGATCTCCAGGTCCACGCCGTCGTTGACCCAGCGGGTGCGCACCCCGATGGAGTTCAGCACCTCCAGGAGCCGGAACACCTCCTCGATCCTGGCCACCCGGCGCAGCACCGTGCGGCCCTTGTTGAGGAGCGAGGCGCACAGCAGCGCGACGCAGGCGTTCTTGCTGGTCTTGACGTCGATGGCGCCGGAGAGCCGACGGCCGCCGACGACCCGCAGATGCATGGGCCCGGAGTAGCCGAGCGACACGATCTCGCTGTCGAGGGCTTCGCCGATGCGGGCGATCATCTCAAGGCTGATGTTCTGGTTGCCGCGCTCGATGCGGTTGACGGCGCTCTGGCTCGTGGAGAGCGCCTCGGCCAGCTGGGTCTGTGTCCAGCCCCTGTGCTGTCGGGCGTCACGGATGAGCTTGCCGATGCGTGCGAGGTAGTCGTCTGACATGGCGGCAGGTTATCTCAGATATGAGATGAGGCTGATGTGGGGGTGTGCCGTTCGAGTGACGGGTGTGCAACCGTTCCCGGGAGGGCGGCGTACCGCTCCCCTCGCGGAACGCGCGAACGCGCCCCGCGCCGCCATCGTCCCCCGGTGGGGGCGACGGGGCGCGGGGCGCGCGGCCGTACGGGGTGGCGGTCAGGCTCAGCCGCTGCGCCGACGGGTCGTCTTCCGCCAGCCGAACGGGCCCGGCAGGTCCATGGACGTGGTGCGCCGGCCGGTGCTGCTGACCGTGCGCCGCGGGCCGCGCCCGCCGCCGGTGGTGACCGACCAGGATCGGCGGTTGATGTTCAGCCGCACCCCGGGCAGGATCCGGAAGCTCTTACGGAAGGTGATCGCCATCTGGGCCTCCTTGTGTCAGGACCCACGGGTATCCCGAAGCAGCGGGGATATGCCTGCGGGCCGCGCAAAGCCCCGGCCCGCAGGGGAGTTGAGCCGTCGCGACCCCACCTTGCGTCCCCTCACCCCGCCCGCCCCGCCAGCCACTCCAAAGCCTCCGCCCCCGCGTCGAGCACCGAGATGTGCCCGTCCCCCGGGCGCACCCGCAGTTCGGCCGTCGGGCAGCGTCCGGCGAGCCAGTGGCTGTGGGCGGCGGGCGCGATCCGGTCCTGCCCGCCGTGGAGGAGGAGCAGGGGCGCGGCGATCCGCGCCGGATCGAAGCCCCACGGAGCGACGTACGCCAGGTCGTCGGTGATCAGGCCGTCCGGCCCGCCCTCCAGGGCCGGGCCCACCACCTGATCGAACCAGGACCACGTACCGGCCAGCGCGTCGTGGTCGGCGCCGGTGAACATCTCCGGGTCGTACCCGGCGCCCGCCTCGTACGCCTCCTTCGCCGCGCGCCCCTCGGCGGCCGCCCGCAGGGAAGCCGCCGAGGACGGCACCATGCCCGCGAACCAGTCGAGCCCCTCGGCGTCGTACGGGGCGAGCCCCGCCGCCGTCGCCACCCCGACGACCCGGTCGGGCAGCAGCGCGCCGCAGGCCAGCGCGTGCGGACCGCCGCCGGAATGACCCAGGACGGCGAACCGGCCGATGGCCAGCGCGTCGGCGATCGCCCGTACGTCGGCGGCGGCCGACGCGACGTCCCGGCCGGGGAGCGGGGACGAACCGCCGTAGCCGGGACGGTCGTACGACACCCAGCGGATGGACAGCTCCGCGCCGGCGGGGAAGAGCGGCGCGGGCGGTGAACCGATGTTCGGTGTGCCGTGGTGCCAGAAGACGACGAGCCCGTCGTCCGGGCCGCCGTCGCCGCCGGTGTCGTACACATGGAGCCTGCGGCCGTCGCCCAGCCGCAGATCGCTCTCCCTGACCCTCACTCCGCCACCCCTCCGCCACGCAGAACGTATCCGCCTCACGACCCTACCGACCGCCTACGACAGCGGCCCCGCCGATCACTCCGCCCGCAGAGGCAACCCACAGGTTCGCCTCCCCGTCTCGAAGTCCGAGAGCGCGTTCGATCCGGAACAGACCACCGGAACGGACGCGCGGGTGACCAGGGTTGAGGAGGAGCTTTGATACGTGGCCGGAAAGCATGGGCCACCGCGATAGCGGTGCTGACAGTGGCAGGGGTGGCGCCTACGGGGGCGTACGCCGCCCCGGCGCCGCCGGAGATACCCACCGCCACCGCTACGCAGAACACCGGGAACGCACTGCCGCCCGGCTGGCGCATCGCCGGTGAGGACGGGCGGAACCACCTGGAGTGGCGCGCGCCCAAGCCGGTACCCATGGGCGACGCCCGCGTGGAGTTCCGCGCGAACGGCGAACTCGTGGGCGTGCCCGAACCGCAGGACGACGGCCGGACCTTCCGGCTCCCGATGGACGCGGTCCGCACCGCCGACCTGGACGACCTCCAGGTCCAGGCCGCCGGACGCCGGCTCGACGAGGCCCCGGACGCGGGCACGAGTCGCAAGGCCAAGCCGCCCGCCCCGAAGCTGCCGCCCAAGCTGCCCGCGGGGACCGTCGACCCGGGCAAGGCGGGGAAGTACGCCACCACCACCGGTGAGTACAGCCTCTCCTCGGTCAGACTCCCGGGCCTCCCCGCGCCGGTCGAGATGCGCGGTGTCGTCGTCGCCCCGAAGAAGGCCCCCGGCAAGCGGCCCGTCGCCCTCTTCCTGCACGGCCGCCACTCCACCTGCTACGTCCCCGGCAAGAGCGAGGAGACGTCCATCGACTGGCCCTGCGCCAAGGGCAGCAAGCCGATCCCCAGCCACCGCGGCTATCTGCGCGACCAGAAACTGCTGGCCTCCCAGGGGTACGTGACCGTCTCGATCTCCGCCAACGGCATCAACGGCCAGGACTGGAACGCCGAGGACGGCGGCGCGCAGGCCCGCTCCTCGCTGATCCGCAACCACCTCGGCCGCTGGGCCGACTGGGCCGCCAAGCCCGCCTCCGCGCCCGCCGCCGTAGGCAAGGGCCCGAAGACCGACCTGTCGCGGGTGCTCCTCGTCGGGCACTCGCGCGGCGGTGAAGGCGTCAACCGCGCGGTGATGGACAGCCTGTACAAGCCGCCGGCCGCCCAGGACGGCTACCGCTCCAAGGCCCGCTGGAACATCCGCGGCACCGTCCACATCGGCCCCACCATCTTCGGCCAGAACCCGGTGCCGGACGTCCCCTCGCTCACGATCCTGCCGGGCTGCGACGGTGACGTCTCCGACCTCCAGGGCCAGGTGTTCACGGACGGCACCCGGGGCGTCAGCCGGGGCAAGGCCCTGCACAGCTCGGTCTACATGGTCGGCGCCAACCACAACTACTTCAACACCGAGTGGACTCCGGGCCAGGCCAAGGCCCCGGCCGACGACGACTTCTGGCACGAGCCCGAGTCGCCCGACCCGCTCTGCTCGCCCGGCGCCGCCGGACGGCTCTCCGCCGACCAGCAGCACAAGGCGGGTGCGACCTACATCGCCGCCGCCGCACGGCTGTTCGTCGGCGGCGACGACCGCGTACGCCGGCTCGTCGACGGCACCGGCCGCCGCGCCCCCTCCGCCGATCCCGCCCGGGTGCTGACCCACGCGGTCGGCGGCAACCGGGGCGCCGGTTTCCTCCCCGACGACCCGCAGGGCCCGCTGAAGGTCAGCGGCGCCAGGCTGTGCGACGCCGTCGCCCCCGGCCGCTCCGCCTGCCTGAGCGAGAAGGACCCCGGCTCCTCGCCGCACTTCGCCCAGTGGCGCCCCGAGCACGAGGCCGGCCGCCGTGCGGTCGCCCTGGACTGGAAGAAGCCCGGCACGGTCGCCCGTGTCACCCCGAAGAAACCGCTCTCCGTCAAGGGCGCCAAGAGCCTCGCGCTGCGCGTCGCCGTACCGCCGAACACCAGCGGCACCCGGTTCGACGTGAGCGTCAAGGACGCCAAGGGCAAGCGGGCCAAGCTGGGCAGCGTCCGTATCGACGGGCTGCCGGGCACCGGCCGCACCACCTCGTACTGGGCGCAGGAGGTCCGCGTTCCGCTGACCGCCGCGACCCGCGCCAAGCTGAACCTCGGCAGGATCGCCGCCCTGGAGCTGACCCCGAAGTCCCGTGCCGGCAAGGCGTGGCTGATGGACGCCTGGTCGTGGAAGCCGGGCACCCCCGCGGTGAAGGCCGCGCCGCTCGCCCGCGTCGACATCGGCCGCCTCACCGTCAAGGAGGGCGACTCGGGCGTCGTCACCTACAAGGTGCCCGTCCGCACCACCGGCAAGAACGCCGGTGCCGTCCGGCTGTACGTCGTCGACCCGGACACCGGCAAGTCGGCCGGCCGCCTGGTCAAGGTCGGCCCCGGCACCGCCGGGATCGACGTCGAGGTGAAGGTCGTGGGCAACAAGCGCTACGGCTGGGACAAGCCCCACGACATCCTGGTCAAGGCGGTCCGGGGAACGGTCATCGGCGCGGACGTCGGCGGTGTCACCGCCGAGAACGACGACCCGATGCCCAAGGTGACCGTCGAGCCGGTGGCCGCCGACGTCACCGAGGGCGCGCCGCTGACGTGGCGCGTCTCCCTCTCGGAGAAGGCGGACATCGAGATCTGGACCCTGGCCCAGCTGGTCCCCGTCACCGGCGGCCGCCCGGAGCTGTCCACGGCCGACGTCGACCAGGAGTGGCTGTCCCAGCTCGTGGAGAAGGTCCCGAACCCGGCGATCCCGCTCTCGAAGGTCGAGTACGGGACGCTGTGGACGACGGTCCCGGCGGGCGAGCAGTCCGCGGAGCTGACCGTCCCGACCATCCGTGACCAGGTGAAGGAGCCGGCCGAGTACGTCCGGCTCCAGCCCACCGACGACGAGGGCGAGCCGCTGGGCCCGCCCTTCGAGGGCACGGTCCGCGACGCGCCGTAGCCCGCCCGGCGCACCAGGTCCGGCCCCTCCGTGAACCGGCGGAGGGGCCGGACCCCTGTCCGGGCCCCCGGAGGACTACCGTGCCTCCGCCGCACGGCCGACCCCGCCGCGTACCCCTCGTACCGGAGGCTCATGAGGTCCGCCGCACAGGCTGATGAACGTGCGGAGACGGGCGGCCACGATCAGTCGCATGACCTTACGGAAGCCGCCTGCCACCTCGCGGACACCCCTGGCGCCGCCGCCCCGCTGGGCGGTCCGGGCCGCGCACCTCACCGCGCTGGTGGTCCTGCCGAGCGGGCTGTGGCGCATCGCCCTGGTGCTCGGGCACCCCGCCGGCTACACGGAGGCGGGCTTCGAGCCCTTCGCGACGGGCGACGCCAAGGTCTGGATGCTGACCCTCAGCGTGGTCAGCGAGCTGGTCGCCCTCCTGACCATCGGCCTGGTCCGTCCGTGGGGCGAGGTCGTACCGCGCTGGATCCCGCTGATCGGCGGGCGCGGGGTCCGCCCCATGGCCGCCGTCGTCCCCGCCGCCCTGGGCGCGGCGGCGCTGACCCTGATCTGGGGAACCGTGCCCCTCTGGTGGACGTACCCGCACGAGGAGATGACGGCCACCGGGAACCTGGTCGTCGGCATCCTCTACCAGCCGCTGTTCCTCTGGGGCCCGTTGACGGCGGCCGTCACGTTCTCCTACCACCGCCGGCATCGCGTCCGGCGGCCCGGGTAGGAGCGCACAAGGGCACCTGGGCATGACCGAGCGGCGGCTATGTACTAGAGTTATCTCGACATCGAGATATCTGCCGAGGCGCACCGCAGCCGCCACCCGGTAAGGTTTACCTAACTAAGCCTTACCTTAGCGGATGGTCGGGGCCGTAGGCGGCACAACGCGGCGCCCGCTGCCAATGAGGCGCGGCGCGGTAGAACGCGCACATTGAAGAAGGAGACTGTCGTGTCGGCGAACAGCTTCGACGCCCGCAGCACGCTGCGCGTGGGCGACGAGTCGTACGAGATCTTCAAGCTGGACAAGGTAGAGGGCTCCGCGCGCCTCCCGTACAGCCTGAAGGTACTGCTGGAGAACCTGCTCCGTACCGAGGACGGCGCGAACATCACCGCCGACCACATCCGGGCCATCGGCGGCTGGGACTCCCAGGCGCAGCCCAGCGAGGAGATCCAGTTCACGCCGGCCCGCGTGATCATGCAGGACTTCACCGGCGTGCCGTGTGTGGTGGACCTCGCCACCATGCGTGAGGCCGTGAAGGAGCTGGGCGGCGACCCGGCGAAGATCAACCCGCTGGCCCCGGCCGAGCTGGTCATCGACCACTCCGTCATCGCCGACAAGTTCGGCACCAACGAGGCGTTCGCCCAGAACGTCGAGCTGGAGTACGGGCGCAACAAGGAGCGCTACCAGTTCCTGCGCTGGGGCCAGACCGCCTTCGACGAGTTCAAGGTCGTCCCCCCGGGCACCGGCATCGTCCACCAGGTGAACATCGAGCACCTGGCCCGTACGGTCATGGTCCGCAATGGCCAGGCGTACCCCGACACGCTCGTCGGCACCGACTCGCACACCACCATGGTCAACGGCCTCGGTGTGCTGGGCTGGGGCGTCGGCGGCATCGAGGCCGAGGCCGCGATGCTCGGCCAGCCGGTCTCCATGCTCATCCCGCGCGTCGTCGGCTTCAAGCTGACCGGCGAGCTCCCGGCCGGCACCACCGCCACCGACCTCGTGCTGACCATCACCGAGATGCTCCGCAAGCACGGCGTCGTCGGCAAGTTCGTCGAGTTCTACGGTGAGGGCGTCGCCGCGACCTCCCTCGCCAACCGCGCCACCATCGGCAACATGTCGCCGGAGTTCGGCTCCACCGCCGCGATCTTCCCGATCGACGACGAGACGCTGAAGTACCTGCGCCTGACCGGCCGCGACGCCCAGCAGGTCGCCCTCGTCGAGGCGTACGCCAAGGAGCAGGGCCTCTGGCTCGACCCGGCCGCCGAGCCGGACTTCTCCGAGAAGCTGGAGCTCGACCTCTCCACGGTCGTCCCCTCCATCGCCGGCCCGAAGCGCCCGCAGGACCGCATCGTCCTGGCCAACGCCAAGGCGCAGTTCGCCCAGGACGTCCGCAACTACGTCTCCGACGACGAGGAGGCGGGCAAGGAGTCCTTCCCGGCCTCCGACTCCCCGGCGACCTCCAACGGCGTCCCGACGAAGCCGACCACCGTCACGGCCCCCGACGGCTCGACGTACGAGATCGACCACGGCGCCGTCACCGTCGCCGCGATCACCTCCTGCACCAACACCTCGAACCCCTACGTCATGGTCGCCGCCGCGCTCGTGGCGAAGAAGGCCGTCGAGAAGGGCCTGAACCGCAAGCCGTGGGTCAAGACCACCCTCGCCCCGGGCTCGAAGGTCGTCACCGACTACTTCGACAAGGCGGGCCTGACCCCCTACCTCGACAAGGTCGGCTTCAACCTCGTCGGCTACGGCTGCACCACCTGCATCGGCAACTCCGGCCCGCTGCCGGAGGAGGTCTCCAAGGCGGTCAACGAGAACGACCTCGCCGTCACCTCGGTGCTCTCCGGCAACCGTAACTTCGAGGGCCGGATCAACCCCGACGTCAAGATGAACTACCTGGCGTCCCCGCCGCTGGTCGTCGCGTACGCCATCGCCGGTTCGATGAAGGTCGACATCACCAAGGACGCCCTCGGCGTCGACCAGGACGGCAAGCCGGTGTACCTGGCCGACATCTGGCCCACCGAGGCCGAGGTCAACGACGTCGTGGCGAACGCCATCGGCGAGGACATGTTCAACAAGTCCTACAAGGACGTCTTCGCGGGCGACGCCCAGTGGCAGGCGCTGCCGATCCCGACCGGCAACACCTTCGAGTGGGACGCCGAGTCCACCTACGTGCGCAAGCCCCCGTACTTCGACGGCATGACGATGGAGACGACCCCGGTCGAGGACATCACCGGTGCCCGGGTGCTCGCCAAGCTCGGCGACTCGGTCACCACCGACCACATCTCCCCGGCCGGCGCCATCAAGGCCGACACCCCGGCCGGCAAGTACCTCACGGAGCACGGCATCGAGCGCCGTGACTTCAACTCCTACGGCTCGCGCCGAGGCAACCACGAGGTCATGATCCGCGGCACGTTCGCCAACATCCGCCTGCGCAACCAGATCGCGCCGGGCACCGAGGGCGGCTACACCCGCGACTTCACCAAGGACGACGGCCCGGTGTCGTTCATCTACGACGCCTCCCAGAACTACCAGGCCGCCGGCACCCCCCTCGCGATCCTCGCGGGCAAGGAGTACGGCTCCGGCTCTTCCCGCGACTGGGCCGCCAAGGGCACCGCGCTCCTCGGCGTCAAGGCCGTCATCGCCGAGTCCTACGAGCGCATCCACCGCTCGAACCTCATCGGCATGGGCGTCCTCCCGCTCCAGTTCCCCGAGGGCCAGACCGCCGAGACCCTCGGCCTCACCGGCGAGGAGACCTTCTCCTTCACCGGCGTCACCGAGCTGAACAACGGCACCACCCCGCGCACGGTCAAGGTCACCACCGACACCGGTGTGGAGTTCGACGGCGTCGTCCGTATCGACACCCCCGGCGAGGCGGACTACTACCGCAACGGCGGCATCCTGCAGTACGTGCTCCGCAGCCTGATCCGCAAGTAGGCGGCAGGCGGCAGACAGCACAAGGGCCGCATCCCGGGTCTCCCCGGGGTGCGGCCCTTCGGCGTCGAACCGGAACAGCGGATCGTCCGAACCGGAACAGCGAATCGTTACAGCGGGTACCGCTCGACCTGATCGATCCGGCACTTCGTGCCCGCGGGCACCTCGCCGAGCCCCTGGGCCTTCACCGTGGCCGACTCACCGGGGGCGAGCTCCTCTGTGGTCGCGATGCCGTCGGTCACCTCAGCACCTTTGCCGTCCACGAACTTGACGAACACGACGTAGCTCTTCGTGCTGCCGGATCCGTTCACGACCTTCAGTTCGGCGTGCGGCCAGCCGATCGTGGAGTCCCGCGTGCACTTCGTGATGGTGACGTCCTTTTCGGCGGACGGCTCCGGCACGATGGCCTCCGGCTCCGGCTCGACGGGCTCCGCGTCGTACTCCTCCCCGTACCCCTCCTCCGGCTCCTCGTCGTACGGGGTGGAGAAGGGGGCGTCCGACCGCTCGGCCCGCAGGGCCAGTTCGTCCGAGAGCGAGTTCATCACCGAGTAGACGAGCGCCACCACCGCCCCCGCCACGACGAGCCCGCCGCCCACGGCGAGCGTCACGATCAGCCCCGTGCGCTGCTTGCGCGGAGGTGCGGCGGGGGCCGCCCACGGGGACGGCTGCGGCGGACCCACCGGGTGCTGCTGCCCCGCCTCCGGCGAGGCCGACGGCTCCGGCTGCGGCTGTTCGGGCGGCGGAGGCGGAAAGTTGTCGGACATGCGGTCCCCCCACGGGAAGTTGATCAGGTGAGGGACTTACGGTACGTGGCCCCACCCGCCCCACCGGCACCAACCCATCTCTCCAACACCAACCCGTCCCTCCAACACCAACCCGTCTCTCCGGCACCGACCCGTCCCCCCCCAGCATTGACCTCCCAGTACCAACCGGCCCCACCCGTACAGAAAGCGAACGGACCCCCATGGGCGAGCTGATCCTCATCCGGCACGGCGAGACCGAGTGGTCCCGCTCCGGGCAGCACACGAGCTACACAGACCTCCCCCTGACCGCCACCGGCGAGCGCCAGGCCCGCGCCCTCGTGCCGCTCCTCGCCGACCGGAACATCGGCCTCACCCTCGTCAGCCCCTCGATCCGGGCCCGCCGCACCGCCGAGCTGGCCGGGCTGCACGCCCCCCGGGTGACCCCCGAGCTGCGGGAGTGGGACTACGGGGGCTACGAGGGCATCACCACCCAGGCGATCCGCCGCACCCGCCCCTTCTGGAACCTCTGGACCGACGGCGTCGACCCCGGCTCTCCGGAGCACCCCGGCGAGAGCCCCGCCCAGGTCGGGCAGCGCGCCGACCAGGTGCTCGCGGGCGTCCGGTCGGCCGCCGAGGGGCTCGGGGACGCGGACATCGCGCTCGTCGCCCACTCGCACTTCCTGCGCGTCCTCACCGCCCGCTACCTCGGCCTGACCCCGGCCGAGGGCCGCCTCTTCCAGCTCGCCACCGGGGCCGTCTCCCGGCTCGGCACGGAACACGGCCGGCCGGTCATCGCCGCGCTCAACGTGGCCCTCCCCGAGAGCCTGCACGAGGAGTGAACGCCGACGGCCGGCACCCCGCCCTCGGGGTGCCGGCCGCCGTCGTACGACGCGGGCGTCAGGAGAGCAGCTCCACCTCCGCCAGCGTCGCCGGACCCGTCAGCACCAGCCGGTACTGCGTGTACGCGCCGGGTCGGCCCACCGAGAAGGCCCGGGTCTGCTTGTCCCAGGCGAAGGACTGACCGGAGCGGCGGTCGAGGTCCGTCCACTTCTTGCCGTCGGACGAGCCCTGGAGGGTCCAGCCCTTCGGTGCCTTGTCCGCCGCCGCCGACGTCAGCGTGTACTGGAGCGCCTCGGTGGACGCGGGGACGGGCAGCTCCACCGACTCGGCCTCCGCCGAGGTGGCCGAGGTGTTGTCGAACAGTGCGCCGTCACCCTTCAGCACATCGCCCTTGGGCGCCGGGGCCTTGTCGTCCTTCTGGATGGAGACCGGGGCCGCGTCCTTGCCCGTGCCCCAGGCGGACGGCCTGGGGCCCATGTCGAACTCCAGCGTGCCGCCCTTGGCCAGCACGTCGTGGGGGAGCGCGGTGGAGGTCCACTTCTTGCCGTTGACCTTCACGCCCTGCACGTAGATGTTCTTCGCGCTGTTCTTCGGGGCCTTGACGGTCAGCTTGCGGCCGTTGTCCATGCGGACGGTGACCTTCTTGAAGAGCGGCGAGCCGATCGCGTACTCCCCGCTGCCCATCACCAGCGGGTAGAAGCCGAGCGCGGAGAAGAGGAACCAGGCCGACTGCTCGCCGTTGTCCTCGTCGCCGTGGATGCCCTGCCCGATCTCGCTGCCGACGTACAGGCGGCCCAGCACCTCGCGGACCTTCTCCTGCGTCTTGTACGGCTGCGAGGCCGCGTTGTACATGTACGTGGCGTGGTGGGCGACCTGGTTGCTGTGCCCGTACTGGCCCATCCGTACGTCACGCGCCTCGGTCATCTCGTGGATGACCCCGCCGTAGCTGCCGACGAACTCCGGGCCCGCCGTCTCCGGCGTGGAGAAGTACGTGTCCAGCTTCTTGCCGAGCCCCGCGCGGCCGCCGTAGAGGTTGGCCAGGCCCCGGCTGTCCTGCGGGGCGGTGAAGGCGTAGCCCCAGCCGTTGGTCTCGGTGTAGTCGTAGCCCCAGACACGGGGGTCGTACTGGTCCGAGGGGAGGCGCCAGTCGCCGTTGGGCTTCTTGCCCTGGAAGAAGCCCGCCTTCTCGTCGAAGAGCTTGACGTACTTCTGCGCCCGGTTCAGGAAGTAGGCCGACTCCTCCTTGTACCGCGCCTTCTTCGTCTTCTTGTAGAGCTCCTCGCCCATCCGGGCGATGCCGTAGTCGTTGAGGTAGCCCTCCAGCGACCAGGACAGGCCCTCGTGCGTGGCGGTGTTCGCGTAACCGGTGAAGACGGAGGTCTCCATGCCCTTGCGGCCGACGCCCGAGGAGGGCGGGGCCACCGTGGCGTTCTTGACCGCCGCGTCGTACGCCGCCTCCGCGTCGAACTTCACGCCCTTGACGTACGCGTCCGCGAAGGCCACGTCCGAGCTGGTGCCGGTCATCAGGTCCGCGTAGCCGGGGGAGGACCAGCGCGAGGTCCAGCCGCCGTCCTTGTAGTGCTGGACGAAGCCGTCCACCAGCTCGCCGGCCTTCTTGGGGGAGAAGAAGGAGTAGGCGGGCCAGGTCGTGCGGTAGGTGTCCCAGAAGCCGTTGTTGACGAACACCTTGCCGTCGACGATCTTCGCCCCGGTCTGCGTCGGGGTGTCCGTACCGACCGGCTTGGAGAAGGGGCTGGCGTACTTGTTCTTCCCGTCGACCTTCTCGTGGCCGGAGTTCGGGTAGAGGTAGAGCCGGTAGAGGCTGGAGTAGAGCGTGGTGAGCTGGTCGGCGTCGGCGCCCTCCACCTCGATCGTCCCGAGGATGTCGTCCCAGGCCGCCTGCGCCTTGCGCTGCACCTTCTCGAAGGAGGTGGACTCCGGGATCTCCATGGCCAGGTTCTTCTTCGCCTGGTCGACGCCGATCAGCGAGGTGGCCAGGCGCAGGTCGACCGTGCGGTCCTTGCCCGCGTCGAAGCGGAAGAAGCCCGTGACGTCGTCGCCGCCTCCGCCCTTCAGCTTGCCGCTGTCCGTCACCGGCGCGTCGAAGACGCCGTACACGAACATGCGGGTCGCCCCGGTCGACAGGCCGCTCTTCACGTCCGTGTAGCCGGAGAAGGAGCGGGTCTCGGGGTCCAGGGCCAGACCGCCGGCGTTCGACACGTTGTCGAAGACCAGGCTGGCGTCCTTGCCTGGGTAGGTGAACCGCATCCGGGCCGCGTGGTCCGTCGGCGCGATCTCGGTCTTGAGACCGTTCTCGAACGTGACGCCGTAGTAGTGCGGCTTCGCCGTCTCGTTCTCGTGCCGGAAGGGCAGCGCGCGGGCCGTACGGGAGGCGTCCGGGGTGCCGGCCGCGGCCGACGGCATCACCTGGAAGGTCTGCCGGTCGCCCATCCAGGGGCTCGGCTCATGGCTGGCGCTGAAGGCCTGGAGCGTGGGGAGGTTCTCCTCGTTGTTGCCCCGGTGGTAGTCGTACAGCCAGCTCAGCGAACCGGCGTTGGTCACCGGCGTCCAGAAGTTGAAGCCATGGGGGACCGCGGTGGCCGGAATGTTGTTGCCGCGCGAGAAGCCGCCGCTGGAGTTGGTGCCGCGGGTGGTGAGCGCGTAGTCCGACAGATGCGCCTTGCGCTTCTCGGGCGCCTTCGGGGCGATCGCGATGTCGTCGACCCAGCCCTGGAACTTCGCCGCCCCCTTGGGGGAGTCGTACGCCACCAGGATCCGGTCCACGGTCTTGCCCGCCGCGACCGTGCCGATGCGCGAGGCGACCTTGTTCCACTGGTTGACGTAGAGGCGCTTGGCGTCCGCCTGGCCCTGCGGGGTCAGCAGCCCGCCGTGGCTGTCGGAGGCCTTCAGCTCGCTCAGGTACGTGCCGTCGGTGAAGGCGAGGTCCACCGCGATGTGTGTCGCGGGGTAGTTGAGGTCCGTCTCCCCCATCTGCGGGTAGACGAGGTAGGAGAGCTCGGTGTCCTTGGTGACGGCCGTGTTCACGTCGAAAATCTTGTTGTACGAGTACGCCCGGCCGTCCGGCTTGTGCGTACCCGCGTAACGCAGTGCCTTCTTTCCGGTGAATCCCGCACCCGCCTTCGCGGTGGGCGAGCCGGAGGGGCCGCGGTCGGCCTGGCTGCGCATCTCGTCGGGGACGGGCGCGGAGGTGTCACCGTTCGAGAACTGAACGTCGGCGAGCTGGAGGATGTCCGAGGCGCCGTTGTTGGCCGTGATCTCCAGCCGGAAGTGCCGGTAGGCGGTGCCGGAGGCGAAATCGTACGACTTCGTCTGGTGCCGCTCGGCGAAGGTCTCGCCCTTGCGGGTGTCGAGGTCGGTCCACTCCTTGCCGTCGGCCGAGCCCTTGAGCGTCCAGTCCTTCGGATCGCGCGGGGCGTGGTCGTTGGCGGAGGTGAGCGCGTACGTCACCACCTTCACCGGCTCGTCCAGGTCGAACTCGACCCAGCCGGTCCTCGCGAAAGCCAGCCACTTGGAGGCCGGTTCGACATCGACCAGGTTCTCCTTGACCTCGCCGCCCGCGGTGTTCTCGGCGCTGGCGCGGACGTCGGTCACCCGGTCGGTGACATTGCCCGGTATTCCGGCGGAGAACCCGCCGTCGACACCCGACGAGCGTTCTGTGCCGTCCGGTCCTTCTTCTACCGTGTTGCGCCAGTCCGGCTGCTTCTCGTCCGCTTCGAACGAGGAGCGGAACGTCCGTTCGCCGGAGGGCTTCTGCGGCGCCGCGGACGGGCCGGCGACGGCGGCCGTGGGGGCCGCGAGGGCCAGGGCGAGTGATGCCGCGAGGACGGCGGCCGTGCGGCTCCGTCTCGTACGAGTGGCGCTGCTGAGGGCCTTCTCAGCGCCATGGTGGAGACCTCGTGGTGGCTGCATACCGAGCCATTCCTCCCCGGAGCGTGCTTGGACAACGTTGTCATAGCGGGATGCAAGGTCCAGTAGGGAGCCAAGTGACAGGACGTGTCAAGGGTGTTGCCTCAGGTGCGGTTCGCGAATCGGTCGTAAGGGGAAAAAGCTGCCCCTGTACGAGGGCGCGCGGTGCCGAGGAGTCCGCGAGGTCTCAACTCGGGAAAGACTGTCGTCCCAACGTGCATTCGATCTTGCTCAGTTGGCGACAAGTGGACTATACCTGTCGCCATCCGCACAGTCGTTTCCGACGGATGCGCACGCGGGGGAAAGCAGGGGATGGTCGCGAGGGCGTCATGGGCGTCCTGGCTGTACGGTTCTCCGACACCCCCACTCCGCCGGTTTTTTTCCTCCGGTACATCTGCATATCTGCACGACCCGAGCGCAACTGACCGCGGTGGCGGGGCCCTTCGCCTGAGGCGAATTTTCGACGGGTGACCGGTACACCGCCTGAGTCCTGGAGAAGGCGAGGACTTGAGCATGGGATCCACCTCCGCTCAGAACAATGAGGGCCTTGGCCGTCGCGATCTGATCAAGCGTTCTGCCGCACTTGGCCTGATCGCTGTTCCGACGATGAGCTTCCTGTCCGCCTGCGCGAGCGGCGACAGCGGCACCGACGACAAGGTCGAAAAGGGCGAGAAGTCCGAGAAGAACCCGCTGGCCGTCAACGGCAGCGCCCCGCTGGAGATCGTCATCTTCGACGGCGGGTTCGGCACCAAGTACGCCGAGGACGCCCGGGACGTCTACAAGAAGACCTACCCCGAGGCGCAGGTCAAGTTCTCGGCGACGCAGAAGATCCAGTCGGTTCTTCAGCCGCGCTTCAACGGCGGCACCCCGCCGGACCTGATCGACAACTCCGGTGCCCAGCAGATGGACATGGGCGTCCTGGTCGGCAAGAAGCAGCTCACCGACCTGACCCCGCTGCTCGACGCCCCCTCCGTCGACGACCCCGCCAAGACGGTCCGCGACACCCTGCGGCCGGGCATCGTCGAGATGGGCCAGTTCGACGGCGACCCGGTCTGGATCATGTACTACGCGTACACGGTCTACGGCGTCTGGTACTCGCAGACCGCGCTGGACAAGCTCGACGCCACGTACCCGGAGACCTGGGACGAGATGCTCGCGCTCTGTGCGAAGGCGAAGAAGCAGGGCATCGCCGGCTGGACCTACCCGGGCAAGCACCCGTACTACATCCCGTTCTCGCTCTACCCGTTCATCGGCAAGATCGGCGGCGTGGAGGTCCTCAACGCCATCGACAACCTGGAGCCGAAGGCCTGGGAGCACCCCGCGGTCAAGGCGGCCTTCGAGGCGTACTACGAGCTCTTCGCCAAGGGCTACATCCTCAAGGGCACCCCGGGCCTGGACCACCGCGGTTCGCAGGGCGCCTGGGCCCGCGGCAAGGCGCTGTTCATCCCGAACGGCTCCTGGGTCGAGAACGAGGAAGCGGCGATCATCCCCAAGGACTTCAAGCTGTCCGTGGGCGCGCCCTCCAGCCTCGACTCCTCGGACAAGCTGCCCTTCGGCACCATCTGGGCGTCCGGCGGCGAGCCGTTCATCGTCCCGGCCAAGGCGAAGAACCCGGCGGGCGGCATGGAGCAGCTGCGCATCATGCTCAGCGAGGCCTCCTCCAAGTCCTTCACCACCAACACCAAGTCCCTCTCCGCCTTCAACGGCGGCACCGACGGCATCACGCTCTCGGACGGCCTGCAGTCGGGCGTCGCGGCTCTGGAGAAGGCGGGCACCAATGTGGTCAACCCCCGCCTGCAGGACTGGTACGTGAAGCTCCAGAAGGAGCAGATCGGTGTCGCCGCGCTCGGCGAGATGATGGCGGGCCGCGCCACCCCGGCCGAGACCATCAAGAAGATCCAGGCGTTCGCCGACGCGGCCGCCAAGGACCAGTCCATCAAGCACTTCAGGCACCAGTGATCACGCGTCACCAGCGGCGGCAGCTCGGGGAAGGTCGGAGTCGGTAACGATGCAGCACGGTAAATACCGGTTCATAATCGGGTTCTTGGTGGCCCCGATGACGTTGTATGTCGTCTTCGTCATCTGGCCGTTCATCCAGTCCATCTACTACTCGTTCACGGACTGGACGGGTCTGAGCCCCGACTTCAAGATGGTCGGCTTCGACAACTACACCAAGATGCTCGACGACGACATCTTCTGGAAATCGCTGCAGCACAGTGTGCTGCTGGCCGTTCTGCTGCCGCTGGTGACGCTGGGCCTCGCGCTCTTCTTCGCCTTCATGCTCAACGTGGGAGGGCGGCGCACCAAGGGCGCCGCCGTCTCGGGCGTACGGGGCTCCGGCTTCTACAAGATCGCCTACTTCTTCCCGCAGGTGCTCTCGATCGCGATCGTGGCCATCCTGTTCCAGTTCGCCTTCGACCCGGCCCAGGGCATGATCAACGGCACGCTCAAGGCCGTGGGCTTCAACGACGTACCGGACTGGCTGGGCGATCCGAAGCTGGCCCTGTGGGTCATCATGGCGGTCCTCGTCTGGTGCACGACCGGCTTCTTCGTGGTGCTGTTCTCCGCGGGCATGGCCTCCATCCCCAAGGACTTCTACGAAGCCGCCCTGCTGGACGGGGCGAGCCGCATCACGACCTTCTTCCGGATCACGCTGCCCCTGCTGTGGGACACGGTCCAGTCCGGCTGGGTCTACATGGGCATCCTGGCGCTCGGCGCCGAGGGCTTCGCCATCGTCCACATCATGAGTGTCGGCCCCGGCGGGCCCGACTACTCGACCACCGTCCTGCCGCTGTACGTCTACCAGTCGGCGTTCCGTGACGGACAGGCGGGCTACGCGACCACGATCGGTGTCGCCCTGCTCATCGTGACCCTGGCGTTCGCCGCCATCGTCATGCGGGTGGGCCGGCGCGAGCGGCTGGAGTTCTGATGAAGACCACTGACACCCCTCCCTCCGGATCCTCCTCCGGCACCGACACGTCCAAGGTTCCGGCGCAGCGCACCGGCACGGGCCCGAAGGCCCCGTCGGCCCCCGCGAAGCGCGGCGAGGGCCAGGTCCTCAACGTCTTCTCGCACGGGATGCTCGTCGTGTGGGCGATCATGGTGGTCCTGCCGCTGTTCTGGGCGGTGATGTCCTCGTTCAAGACCGACTCGGACATCTTCAACACCCCCTGGTCGCTGCCCAGCTCGCTGAACTTCGACAGCTGGGGCCGGGCCTGGAGCCAGGCCCATATGAGCGAGTACTTCCTGAACACCATCCTGGTGGTGGGCGGGTCGCTCGTGGGCACCCTGGTCCTCGGCTCGATGGCTGCCTACGTGCTCGCCCGCTTCGAGTTCCCGGGCAACCGCTTCATTTACTTCTTGTTCGTCGGCGGCATGAGTTTCCCGATCATGCTGGCGCTGGTCCCGCTGTTCTTCGTCATGGACAACATGGGGCTGCTGAACACGATCCACGGCCTGATCCTCGTGTACATCGCGTACTCGCTGCCGTTCACCGTGTTCTTCCTGACCTCGTTCTTCCGTACGCTGCCGACCTCGGTGGCGGAGGCGTCGATCATCGACGGGGCCTCGCACACGCGGACGTTCTTCCAGGTGATGCTGCCGATGGCCAAGCCCGGCCTGATCAGCGTCGGCATCTTCAACTTCCTGGGGCAGTGGAACCAGTACATGCTGCCGACGGTGCTGAACACCGACCCGGAGAAGCGGGTGCTCGCCCAGGGCCTCGTGGAGCTGGCCTCCAGCCAGGGGTACAAGGGCGACTACTCCGGACTCTTCGCCGGCCTGGTGATCGCGATGCTCCCGGTGCTGGCGGCGTACATCATCTTCCAGCGCCAGGTCGTCTCGGGTCTGACGGCGGGTGCGCTCAAGTAGGTCACGCGTACGCATAAGAAGGTCACGTATCCACAACGGCCCGGTGCCCCCGCAGAGTCTCTCTGCGGGGGCACCGGGCCGTTGTGGCGCGCTCGGGCGAGCCCCTGCCCGCTCAGGTCTTGACGGGAGGTACCCCCGAACGGTCAGCTTAGAGTTCACATGTTGGAGGAAGCCGGGGTGTCATCGCTGCTGCCCCGGCCGGGGTGGTCCTCTGGACCGCCCGCCAAGGGCAGGAGTGGATGAGTCGATGGAGACTCCCGGGTCGCAGACATCGCTGCACAGGGCCAATCTGGAGCGGGTCGTACGCGCCGTACGGATGGCGGGGTCGCTCACCCAGGCGGAGATCGCCCGGAGCACCGGGCTCTCCGCAGCCACGGTCTCCAATATCGTCCGGGAGCTGAAGGACGGCGGAACGGTCGAGGTGACCCCCACCTCGGCGGGCGGCCGCCGGGCCCGCAGCGTCTCGCTCAGCGGCGACGCGGGCATCGTCATCGGCGTCGACTTCGGCCATACGCACCTGCGGGTCGCCGTCGGCAACCTGGCCCACCAGGTGCTGGCGGAGGAGTCCGAGCCGCTGGATGTCGACGCCTCGTCCGCGGAGGGGTTCGACCGGGCCGAAGTGCTGGTCAAGCGGCTGATCGAGGCCACCGGGATCGGCCCGGACAAGGTCATCGGCGTCGGTCTCGGAGTGCCGGGACCCATCGACGTCGAGTCCGGAACGCTGGGCTCCACCTCGATCCTGCCGGGCTGGACGGGCATCAACCCCAGCGAGGAGCTCTCCGGCCGCCTCGGCGTACCGGTGTACGTCGACAACGACGCCAACCTCGGAGCCCTGGGCGAGCTGGTCTGGGGGAGCGGGCGGGGCGTGCGGGACCTGGCGTACATCAAGGTCGCCAGCGGCGTCGGCGCCGGTCTGGTGATCGACGGGACCATCTACCGGGGCCCCGGCGGCACGGCCGGCGAGATCGGGCACATCACGCTCGACGAGTCGGGCCCGGTCTGCCGCTGCGGCAACCGCGGCTGCCTGGAGACCTTCACCGCCGCGCGCTACGTGCTGCCCCTGCTCCAGCCCAGCCACGGCCCCGGACTCACCATGGAACGGGTGGTCCAGCTGGCCCGTGAGGGCGATCCGGGGTGCCGCCGTGTGATCGGTGACGTAGGCCGCCACATAGGCAGCGGTGTCGCCAACCTGTGCAACCTGCTCAACCCCAGCCGGGTCGTCCTCGGCGGCTCGCTGGCGGAGGCCGGGGAGCTGGTTCTGGGGCCCATACGGGACTCCGTGTCGCGTTACGCGATCCCCAGTGCCGCCCGGCAGCTCTCGGTGCTCCCAGGGGCCCTGGGAGGGCGTGCCGAGGTACTGGGCGCGCTCGCTCTGGTGCTGAGCGAGATGGGGGATTCAACCCTTTTGGAGAGCACCCTCCCCGCAGCGACTCCTGCCTTCACTTAGATAACGAATGGCACCGTTGTCATCTCGTTAAGGATTTACTCCTTGACGCTGAAGCTGCGGCCGAGTTGACTTCCAGCCACCTCGGCCGCAACGTCGCGGCCTCGTCAGGGAGGTTCGAGAATGAACACGCGTATGCGTCGTGCCGCCGTTGCCGTTGCCGCCACCACGATGGCGATCTCGCTTGCCGCTTGTGGGAGCGCCAAGGAGACCGGCGACAAGGCCGAACAGGGCTCGGAGAAGAAGGGCGACGACCTGAAGATAGGTCTGCTCCTCCCCGAGAACCAGACGGCCCGTTACGAGAAGTTCGACCGGCCGATCATCGAGAAGAAGATCAGCGAGCTCACGGGTGGCAAGGCGGAGGTCGTCTACGCCAACGCCAAGCAGGACGCGACCACCCAGGCGCAGCAGATCGACACCATGATCACCAACAAGGTGGACGCGCTCATCGTCGGCGCGGTGGACGCCAAGGCGATCGCGAACAGCGTCAAGAAGGCCAAGGACGAGGGCATCCCCGTCGTCGCCTTCGACCGCCTCGCCGAGGGCCCCATCGACGCGTACACCTCCTTCGACAACGAAGAGGTCGGCCGCGCGCAGGGCACCGCACTCCTGGAGGCCCTGGGAGACAAGGCCGACGGCGGCACGATCGTGATGATGAACGGCGCGATCACCGACCCGAACGCCGCGCTCTTCAAGAAGGGCGCCAAGTCCGTCCTCGACGGCAAGGTGAAGTACGGCAAGGAGTACGACACCAAGGAGTGGAAGCCGGAGAACGCCAACGCCAACATGGAAGCGGCGATCACCGCACTCGGCAAGGACAAGATCGACGGCGTCTACTCCGCCAACGACGGCATGGCGGGCGGCATCATCACCGCCCTGAAGGCCGCCGGTCTGCCGAAGCTCCCCCCGGTCACCGGCCAGGACGCCGAGCTGGCGGGCGTGCAGCGCATCGTCACCGGTGAGCAGTTCATGAGCGTCTACAAGTCCTACCCCGCCGAGGGCATCGTCGCCGCGGAGATGGCCGTCGCCCTCGCCAAGGGCGAGAAGCTCGACTCGATCGCCACCTCGAAGGTCGACAACGCCAGCCAGAAGGACATCCCGACGGTCCTCGTCCCGGTCATCTCGCTGACCAAGGACAACATCAAGGACACCGTCGTCAAGGACGGCATCTGGACGCTGGAAGAGATCTGCTCCGGCAAGTACAAGGCCGCCTGCGACTCGATCGGCCTGAAGTAGGCCCCCGGGACCGGCCGCCCCGCGGCCGGTCCCGCCCCGCCGTGCGCCCGCCGCGATACCGCCAGGGCACCACGGCACCCCCTGCCGCGCACGCGCCCGCCGCACACCGGCCCGCGCGCGCCACGAAGCCTGTCCGGTGTCCCGCCCACCAACCGTCCCGCTACCGGGCGGGGCGCCGGACGGAACGCTTCCCCTTTTTCTGTACTTCTGCTCGACCGCCGCGCCTTCCCCCGGGCGCGGCATCCCCGCCGGTCAGGCGGCGAAGGAGATGGTTCACGTGACCGCTACGCCCGTGTTGGCGTTGCGAGGGGTCTCCAAGCGATTCGGTGCCGTCCAGGTACTCACCGATGTAGAGCTTGAGGTCCACGCCGGCGAGGTGGTCGCCCTGGTGGGCGACAACGGCGCCGGAAAATCAACGCTGGTCAAGACGATCGCCGGAGTGCACCCCATCGATGAGGGAGTCATCGAGTGGGAGGGCAAGGCGGTCCAGATCGACAAGCCCCACGACGCCCAGAACCTCGGCGTCGCGACCGTCTATCAGGACCTCGCGCTGTGCGACAACATCGATGTCGTCGGCAACCTCTACCTGGGCCGGGAGCTGCGCAGGTTCGGCATCCTGGACGAGGTGGAGATGGAGCGCCGCTCCCGCGAGCTGCTCTCCACGCTCTCCATCCGCATCCCGAGCGTCCGCATCCCGATCGCCTCGCTCTCCGGCGGCCAGCGCCAGACGGTGGCCATCGCCCGCTCGATGCTCGGTGAGCCCAAGCTCGTCATCCTCGACGAGCCGACCGCCGCCCTCGGCGTCGAGCAGACCGCCCAGGTCCTCGACCTCGTCGAGCGGCTGCGCGAGCGCGGTCACGCGGTCATCCTCATCAGCCACAACATGGCCGATGTGAAGGCCGTGGCCGACAAGGTCGCCGTGCTCCGGCTGGGCCGGAACAACGGTGTCTTCGATGTGAAGACCACCTCCCAGGAAGAGATCATCTCCGCCATCACGGGCGCCACGGACAATGCCGTGACCCGACGTGCGGCGCGCAACGCGGAGGTTTCCAAGTGACCACCGACAAGTCCGCGACCTCGCTGGACAAGACCGCCCCCGAGGACGCGCCGGTCGGCAACCCGGACGCGGCCGAGGGTGCCGCCACGGTCGTCGACCCCCGGCTGCTCATCCGCCAGCAGGGCTTCGCCGGCTACATCACCGAGTTCAAGCGCAAGATCAGCGGCGGTGACCTCGGCTCCATCCCGGTCGTCGTCGGCCTCGCGATCATCGCCATCGTCTTCCAGAGCATGAACTCCGAGTTCCTCTCCGCGAAGAACATCAGCGACATCGCGACCACGATGGTCGCCACCGGCATGATGGCCGTGGGCATCATCTTCGTCCTGCTGCTCGGCGAGATCGACCTCTCGGTCGGCTCGGTCAGCGGTGTCTCCGGCGCCCTCGTCGCGGTGCTCAGCGTCACCCAGGGCATGAACGAGTGGCTGGCGATCGTCGTCGCCATCGTCAGCGGCGCGGTGATCGGCGCGATCCACGGCTTCTTCTTCGCCCGGATCGGCGCCCCGGCCTTCGCCGTCACCCTGGCCGGCCTGCTGTTCTGGCTCGGCTTCATGCTCCAGCTGCTCGGCGACTCCGGCACCATCAACCTGGACGGCGAAGGGGTGGTCGGCCAGCTGACCACGTACTACTTCACCGATGTCGCCGCCGCCTACGGGCTCGCCGCCGTCGCGGTCATCGGCTACTTCGCCGCCGCCTTTCTGGACACCCGCCGCCGCGAGGCAGCCGGCATCCCGTCCCGGCCGATCGCCGACATCGCCGTGCGCACCGGCGTCCTCGCGGTGTTCGCGTTCGCCGCGGCGTACATGTTCAACCAGTACCGCGGCCTGCCGCTCGCCCTGGTCCTCTTCCTGATCGTGCTGGTCGGTACGGACTTCGTGCTGCGCCGCACGGCGTACGGGCGGAAGATCTTCGCGCTCGGCGGCAGCGTCGAGGCCTCCCGGCGTGCCGGTATCAACGTCACCGCGATCCGGATCTCCGTCTTCTCCATCGCGGGTACGTTCGCGGCGATCGGCGGCCTGTTCTGGGCCTCCAAGATCGCGGCGGCCAACCAGGGCTCCGGCACCGGCGATCTGCTGATGAACGTCATCGCGGCGGCCGTCATCGGCGGCACCAGCCTCTTCGGCGGCCGCGGCCGCACCTGGAACGCGCTGCTCGGTGTCATGGTGATCGTCTCGATCCAGTACGGACTGTCGCTGGAGGGCATCGCCACGCCGATCCAGTACATGGTCACCGGCGCCGTGCTGCTCGCCACGGTCGTCATCGACTCCATCACCCGTAAGACCCAGAAGACCGCGGGCCGCGCCTGACCGCGGATCCGCGCAGGTGCCCGGCGCCCCACGGGGGTGCCGGGCACCTGCGCGTCCCCGCCCGTCCGCGCTCGAACACAGGCGCCCGCTGCCCATGCCCGGCGGTGGAACATTAGACTCATCGGATCGGCACGCTCGATCAGCTCAAACGCAAGGAGGCACGGGTGGATCTGCTGACCCGCATCAAGGGACCGCGCGACCTGGACCGGCTCAGCGTCGACGAGCTGGAGCAGCTCGCGGAGGAGATCCGTACCTTCCTCGTCGACGCGGTGTCCAAGACCGGCGGACACCTCGGCCCCAACCTGGGCGTGGTGGAGCTCACGATCGCCCTGCACCGGGTGTTCGAGTCGCCCCGGGACAAGGTGCTCTGGGACACCGGCCACCAGAGCTACGTGCACAAGCTGCTCACCGGCCGTCAGGACTTCTCCCGGCTCAAGAGCAAGGGCGGCCTCTCCGGCTACCCCTCCCGTGCCGAGTCCGAGCACGACATCATCGAGAACAGCCACGCCTCCACGGTCCTCGGCTGGGCCGACGGCCTGGCCAAGGCGAACGAAGTCCTCGCCAAGGACGACCACGTCGTCGCGGTCATCGGTGACGGCGCCCTCACCGGCGGTATGGCCTGGGAGGCGCTGAACAACATCGCCGCCGCCAAGGACCGCCCGCTCGTCATCGTGGTCAACGACAACGAGCGCTCGTACGCTCCCACGATCGGCGGGCTCGCCAACCACCTCGCCACCCTCCGCACCACCGACGGGTACGAGCGGTTCCTGGCTCGCGGCAAGGACATCCTGGAGCGCACGCCCGTCGTCGGCCGCCCGCTCTACGAGACCCTGCACGGCGCCAAGAAGGGCCTCAAGGACTTCATCGCCCCGCAGGGCATGTTCGAGGACCTCGGCCTGAAGTACGTCGGCCCGATCGACGGCCACGACATCGAGGCCCTGGAGTCCGCGCTCCAGCGCGCCAAGCGCTTCGGCGGCCCGGTGATCGTGCACTGCCTCACCGAGAAGGGCCGCGGCTACACCCCGGCCCTCCAGGACGAGGCCGACCGCTTCCACGCCGTCGGCAAGATCCACCCGGACACCGGTCTGCCGATCTCCACCTCCGGTCTGGACTGGACCTCGGTCTTCGGCGAGGAGATGCTCAAGCTCGGCCAGGAGCGCGAGGACATCGTCGCGATCACCGCGGCCATGCTCCAGCCGGTCGGCCTCGGCAAGTTCGAGGAGGCCTTCCCCGACCGGATCTACGACGTCGGCATCGCCGAGCAGCACGGCGCGGTCTCCGCGGCGGGCCTCGCCACCGGCGGACTCCACCCGGTCTTCGCGGTGTACGCCACCTTCCTCAACCGCGCCTTCGACCAGGTCCTGATGGACGTGGCCCTGCACAAGTGCGGCGTCACCTTCGTCCTGGACCGGGCCGGAGTCACCGGCACGGACGGCGCCTCGCACAACGGCATGTGGGACATGTCGATCCTCCAGTGCGTGCCGACCCTCCGGATCGCCGCCCCGCGCGACGCCGACCAGGTCCGCGCCCAGCTCCGCGAGGCCGTCGCCGTGGACGACGCGCCCACCGTGGTCCGCTTCTCCAAGGGCGCGGTCGGCCCGGCCGTCAAGGCGGTCGGCAAGGCCGGCGGCATGGACATCCTGCGCGAGCCGAAGGCGGCCCGCCCGGACGTCCTGGTCGTCTCCGTCGGCGCGCTCGCCCCGATGTGCCTGGAGATCGCCGACCTGCTGGACGCCCAGGGCATCTCCAGCACCGTCGTCGACCCGCGCTGGGTCAAACCGGTCGACGAGGCGCTTGCCCCGCTCGCCGAGCGTCACCGGGTCGTCGTCACGGTCGAGGACAACAGCCGTGCCGGCGGCGTCGGCTCCGCCATCGCCCAGGCCCTGCGCGACGCCGGGGTCGACGTACCGCTGCGCGACTTCGGCATCCCGCCGGTCTTCCTCGACCACGCCTCCCGCGGCGAGGTCATGGCCGAGATCGGGCTGACCGCGCCGGACATCGCCCGGCAGGTCACCGGCCTGGTCGCCAAGCTCGACGGCCGCTTCGAGAGCCGCGCGGTGGAGCCCGCCCGCGACTGACCCGCGAACACCTCTCCGTACGGCCGATGGGCCGGGAGAACCACCCCTGTACGGGTGGTTCTTCCGGCCCATTCGCGTGAAACGGGCCGGATGGCGCGTTCCCGTGCCTACCCGGTCCGAATCATGACGTTCACAACCAATGCGTGGAGGTACGCAGGTGAGCGCGCAGGTCACACCACCCCGCGGAAACGGTATGTTCCGCACCAAGTCCGTCGAACAGTCGATCCGTGACACCGAGGAGCCGGAACACGGGCTCAAGAAGTCCCTCTCCGCCCTGGACCTGACGGTCTTCGGCGTCGGCGTCATCATCGGCACCGGCATCTTCGTCCTCACAGGCCAGGTCGCCAAGGAGACGGCGGGCCCCGCCACCGCCATCGCGTTCGTCGCGGCGGGCGTCGTGTGCGCGCTGGCCGCGCTCTGTTACGCGGAATTCGCCTCCACCGTCCCGGTGGCCGGCTCCGCGTACACCTTCGCGTACGCCTCGCTGGGCGAACTGGTGGCCTGGATCATCGGCTGGGACCTGGTGCTGGAGTTCGCGCTGGGCACCGCGGTGGTCGCGGTCGGCTGGTCCGGCTACGTCCGCTCGCTGATGGACAACGTCAACTGGACGATGCCCGATGCACTCTCGGGACCGGATGTCGCGGAGGGATTCGGCTTCGACATCCTGGCCTTCGCCCTGGTGCTGGTCCTGACCGTCATCCTGGTCGTCGGTATGAAGCTGTCCGCCCGGGTCACCTCGGTCGTGGTGGCGATCAAGGTCGCCGTGGTCCTCATGGTGATCATCGCGGGCCTCTTCTTCATCAAGGCCGAGAACTACAAGCCCTTCATCCCCCCGGCCGAGAAGCAGGAGACGGGCGGCGGCTGGGACGCTCCGCTGGTTCAGCTGATGTTCGGCTACGAACCCACCAACTTCGGCGTGATGGGCATCTTCACCGCCGCCTCCATCGTCTTCTTCGCCTTCATCGGCTTCGACGTGGTGGCCACCGCCGCCGAGGAGACGAAGCTGCCCCAGCGCGACATGCCGCGCGGCATCATCGGCTCGCTCATCATCTGCACGGTGCTCTACGTGGCGGTCTCCCTGGTGGTCACCGGCATGCAGAACTACCGCGAACTCTCCGTCAGCGCCCCGCTCGCCGACGCGTTCAAGTCCACCGGGCACCCCTTCTACGCCGGACTGATCAGCTTCGGCGCGGCGGTCGGGCTCACCACGGTCTGCATGATCCTGCTGCTCGGCCAGACCCGGGTCTTCTTCGCGATGAGCCGCGACGGCCTGCTCCCGCGCTTCTTCTCCAAGACGCACCCGCGCTTCCACACCCCGTACCGCCCGACGATCCTGCTCGGTGTGCTGATCGCGATCATCGCCGGGTTCACGAGCATCGAGGAGCTTGCCACCCTGGTGAACATCGGCACGCTCTTCGCGTTCGTCGTCGTCGCCCTCGGCGTCCTGGTCCTGCGTCGCACCCAGCCGGATCTGCCCCGGGCGTTCCGTACGCCGTGGGTGCCGCTGCTCCCGATCGTCTCGGTGGCCGCCTCGGTCTGGCTGATGCTCAACCTGCCCGTGGAGACCTGGGTGCGCTTCGGCGCCTGGATGGTCCTCGGCGTCGTCGTCTACTTCGCGTACGGGCGCTCCCACAGCCGGATGAGCAAGGAGGGGCGCTAGGACGGCGGCAGCGGCCGTACCGTACGGGGCCCCACGCACCGGGCCCCGTACGCCTCGACCCGCTGCCGCAGCCCCCGGTCGGCGGTGACGACCACGCAGTCGCGTTCCGGGGCGGCGGCCGCCGCCAGTTCGGCGATCAGGTCGTCACCGCTGCCGGGCGCCGAATCGACCCGGACCCCGGCCACGGAGGTGACGCCCCGCGCGGCCCCTTCGACGACGAGTACCAGCTCGACGGGGCCGGGAAGCCCCGGCAGCCCGTCCGCCGTGTACGGAACCAGCGAGTCCCGCAGCCGTACCGCCGCCCCGTGCCGGTCCCGCCACCAGCCGTCGGGCACGGAACCGACCACGTTGGCTCCGTCCACGATCACCAGTACCGCTGCGTCGTCGCTCATCCCGGCAGGGTGTCACGCGAGCAGCCCGCTCCGGGGCACCGCCCGGCAGCCGTACGCCGACGGCCGTCCTCCGGTGCGGTCAGCCGCCGGTGGCGGGGGACCTCTTCGCTTCCTCAGGGATGGCGGTGTCCTCGCGGATCGCCTTCCACAGCTGACCGGCCTGCGGTTCGGCCGAGATCACGCGGTTCGGGTCGATCCTGTCGTACGCCACCGGCAGCATGATGGTCTCCATCGAGGCCGGGTCGACGCCGTTCATCGAACGGGCGAACTCCGCCAGCGAGGTGAGCGAGGCGAGCCCCGAGTCGGTGGTGAGCGACTTGGTGGCCGACTTGGCGATCTTGTACGAGTTCGTCGGGCTGCCCAGCAGGTCCTGCGACTTGACCTCGCTGAGCAGGGCCATCAGGAACTGCTGCTGGAGCCCGATGCGGCCGAGGTCGCTGCCGTCGCCGATGCCGTGCCGGGTCCGGACGTAGGCCAGGGACTCGGTGCCGTTCAGCTTCTGAGGGCCGGCGGTGAGGTTCAGCCCGCTCGCCTTGTCATCGATGTCCTGCGGCACATCGACGGTGACCCCGCCGATGGCGTCGACCAGGTCCTTGAACCCGGCGAAGTTGATCTCCAGGTAGTGGTCGATGCGGACGCCGGACATCTTCTCCACCGTCTTCACCACACAGGCCGGGCCGACCTGCGCGTAGACGGAGTTGAACATGACGCGCTCCTTGGCGGGCACCGTCGATCCGCCGTCCTCGGCACACTCGGGCCGGGTCACCAGGGTGTCGCGCGGTATGGAGACGGCGACGGCCCTGGAGCGGCCCTCGGGTATGTGCACCACCATCGCGGTGTCCGAGCGGGCGCCGCTGACGGCGCCGCCGCCTCCCAGCTCCTTGTTCTCCGCCCCGGCGCGCGAGTCCGAGCCCAGGACCAGCAGGTTCTGCCCGCTGGTGGGGAGCTTCTCCGGCCGGTCCTCACCGAGCGCCTTGTTGATGTCGACGCCCTTGATGTTCCCGTCGAGCTGGCTGTAGAGCCAGTAGACGGTGCCCCCGCCGGCGAGCAGGAGGACGAGCAGAACACCGAGGGTGATCTTGAGACCACGGCGGCGCTTGCGGGGTTTGGCCGCACGCCGGGAGGCGCGGGAGGCAGGTGTCGTCTCGTCGTGGCTCATCGTGCTCGAGTCCTCAAATCTCTTCGCCCAGGAGGCCAGGGGAGTGCGTGGGACTCGGGTGGGGGGGGTGTGACCGGTCCGTGAATGTTCAACTGACCGAGCATTATAGAACGGACGAGCACTGGAACAGCTGGACCGATGCGGGTAATGGACCGCGGGCGCGTCGAACTATTATTCGCTCATGACTTGGTTGATCACAGGCGGTGCAGGCTACATCGGGGCCCACGTCGCGCGGGCGATGACGGCCGCCGGCGAGCCGGTCGCGGTCTACGACGACCTCTCCACCGGGGACCGCGCACGCGTCCCGGCCGGTGTGCCCTTCGTGCACGGCTCGACGCTCGACGCCTCCGGCCTGCGGCGCGCCATGAGCGAGCTGTCGGTCCGCGGCGTGGTGCATCTCGCGGCCAAGAAGCAGGTCGCGGAGTCCGTCGAGCGACCGCTGCACTACTACCGCGAGAACGTCGACGGGCTGCGCACACTCCTGGAGGCGGCCGCCGGCAGCGGGGTGCGCGCCTTCCTCTTCTCGTCGTCCGCGGCCGTGTACGGGATGCCGGACGTGGAGCTCGTGACGGAGGACACCCCTTGCGCCCCCATCAACCCCTACGGCGAGACCAAGCTCGCCGGTGAGTGGATGGTGCGCGCGGCGGGCCGGGCGCACGGCATGGCGACCGCCTCCATGCGCTACTTCAACGTGGCGGGCGCGGCGGAGCCCCACCTGGCCGACGCCGGTGTCTTCAACCTCGTGCCCATGGTCTTCGAGAAGCTCACCCAGGGCGCCGCCCCGGTCGCCTTCGGCGACGACTACGACACCGCGGACGGCACCTGCGTACGTGATTTCATCCACGTCGACGACATCGCCTCGGCCCATCTGGCGGCGGCCCGAGCCCTCCTGGGCCGCGGGCCCGGAACGGATCTGACGGTCAACATCGGTCGTGGGGAAGGCGTTTCGGTGCGCGAGATGATCGCGCTGATCGGCGAGGTGACCGGGTACGGCCCCGCCGGCGAACCGGTCTCCGCCCCCCGCCGTCCCGGCGACCCGGACCGGGTCGTCGCCTCGGCGGACCGGATCCGCGACGAGCTGGGCTGGTCCGCCCGCCATGACGTCCGGCGGATGGTGGAATCGGCCTGGGAGGGCTGGTGCCTGCGCCACCCGGCCGCGCGGCGGGCGCCTGTGGGGGCTCCCTCCGCCTGAACGACCCCGTACCGCCCACCATCGATGAGCCCCCTCGCCCGGCGAGGGCTACCAGCCCGGGAGGGTGACGACAAGCATGCCAAGCGCCTCCCCGCGCCCTGCCGGACCGCGGAACGGTTCCGCCGGGACCGGCTCCGAACGCCCCCTGGGCGGACCGTGGCTGGTGACCGGATACGACGGCAGGCTGACGGCCTACGTCCATGTCGAGGACACGCTCCTGCGATGGACCCAGACCTCGGTCGGCGGTGCCCGGTGGGAAGGGCCCGAATCCCTCCCGGCGAAGGGGATCACCCACCTGAGCGTGGTCCACGGGCAGGACCGCTACGCGCACTTCCTGGGGCTCCGGACGCGTCCGAGGGCCGACGGCTGGTCCCACGTCGACGTGATGTACGCGACCCAGTACCAGACGGCCCGGCCCATGACCCAGTGGCACGCGCTCGGCAACCCCTACAAGGAGATCGCGAAGTTCGCGGAGGTGGGTGCCCCGGCGGGTGCCGTCACCCCTGACGGCGCTCTCCACATCTGTGTGCCGACCGGCCCCGGCGGAGTGGCGCTGCGCCGCGAGGACGCGAAGGGGACCTGGGGCGCCTGGGCCGGAATTCCCGCCGCCGCCGGTGTGACGGACGGCCCCGCCCCGGCGGCGACGTCCACGGGTGTGGTGGAGGTCCTCGTCCCCACCCGTGTGTCGGCCGTGCGCCTTGCTCAGGCGAAGCCCGGTGGGGCTCTGGACCGGGGGGACGAGGCGCGGGTGGTTCCGGTGCCGGGTTCGGTGACCCCGCTGGAGACCGCGCCCGGCCGGATCACGTACTACCTGACCGACGCGGGTGGCGGCGGAGTGGTCGCCCTGCGGCCCGGATCCTGGCCCCTGCCGCTGGGAGGGGCCCCGGCGGACGGCCGTATCACCGCTCTCAGGACCGCCCTGGACGGCGTCGACTGCACGGTGCTGGCCGTCAGGGGGATCACCGGGACGGTCAACCTCGGTGTGTGCGCGACCGAGGGCGAGCAGTCCGGTGTGTGGTGGACCGACACCGCGATGCGCTGCCAGGGGGATCCGTCGCTCGCACTGGACGGCCACGGGCGCGTGGTGGTGGCGGCCCTGGACTCCGAGGGCCGGCCGGCCCTCGCACGCCAGGAGGACGGCCAGGGCCTGACCCTCAGCGACTGGAGGCAGATATGAGTACCGCCGCTCTCCCGAGGGTGACGGTCGTCGCCGCGAAGTACCGGGACGCGGTGCCCCTCGTCGCCCTGCAGCGGGATGCCGCCGCCATCGGCGTGATCTGCGCCGAGGACGACGGCAAGGAGGGCCGGGCCGCCCTGGACCGGGCTCTGGCCGACGCCGAGGGGCGCGGTTGCCGGGTGGCCCACGCGCCGCGAACGCTCGGGGGGCAGCGGGGCAGCGGGAAGGAGGGCCTGCTGAAGGAGTTCCACGAGCTCCGCCCGCAGCGGCTGCTCGTGCAGGATCCCGACCCGGCCCGGGTGGGGTACGACGAGAGCGCCGGCGTGCCGGTGCACGACGTACCGCCCGGCCACGCGGCCACGGCGCTCGACGCGCTCGCGGCCGCCCGTGACTACCAGCTCGCCACGGGGGAACCGGTCCTCGTCGACTGCCGCCGGGCGGGCGTGGACGAGCGGGCCGACATCACCGCTCCGCTGCGCTATCCGCAGACGACGAACTGGCTGGCCGAGGGGTTCGACGGAAGGCTCACCGCGTTCCAGCCGTCCGCGGGCGGTGTGCTGCGCTGGACCCAGGACGAACCGGGCGGCCGCACCTGGCGGGGGCCCGAGCTTCTTCCCGGGCCCCGCCTGATGCCCGCCCTCTCCGTCTTCCGCGACCCGCACGGGTTCGTCCACCTCCTCGCGCTCCGCAGGACGCAGCGGAAGGACGGCGGGGAGGATGTGTCGATCATGCGGGCCGCGCAGTACCGCACGGGCGGCGCCCTCACCCCCTGGCACTCCCTCGGCAGCCCCAACCCCGGGGACCGGTACAAGAGCCGCGAGGTCGGGTTCCCGGCGGCGGCCTTCGACGCGTCCGGCGCTCTCCTGGTCTTCGCCCGGAACTTCGGACACAGCGTCAGCTACCGGATGCAGGGTGCCGACGGGAGCTGGGCACCGTGGCAGCACCTGAGCGGGGCCCGGATCGCGGACGAGATCGTGACGGTCACCACGGCCCGGGGTGATGTCGAGGTCTTCGCCCGGCTCCGGGACTCCGCCGCCGTGGTGCGGTGGTTCCGGCCCGGGGCGGGCGCGGCCTGGAGGGAGGACCGGAGCATCGCGCTCTCCCCGGCTCCGGGCTCGATGGCGGCCGGCCCCGAGCCCGGCACGCTCCTCTTCCGTGACCTGCACACGAACGAGCCCTGCGTCTGGCAGCCGGGCGCCGTGTCCGCGCTGCCGATCGGCGGTGCGGACGGGGCGGGACCGGTCACCGGGGTGCCGGGCATCGAGTCGGAGGGCTGGGCGTACTCCGCTCTCGTACGCTCCGGGCCCGGTGGCTCCTGTGTGGTGGGCGCCCATGCGCAGGGGCGGCCCGACGCGGGGGTCTGGTGGAACGACCTCGGCGCGCACTCCGACCGGATGCCCGCGATGGTCCGCGATCGCACGGGTGGAGTGACGTTGGCAACCGTCCGCGAGGGGGGCCGGCTGTCGGTGGCGAACCGTCTGTCACCGACCGGGGGCTTCGACTTCAGCACGTGGAACAGAGTGTGACGATTGCTCAACATTCTTGATCGTTTCGCGATCTGACAGGTCGTACCGGGGATGCTGCGCTCCGCAGCACCGGGACGCTGACAGCGGGGAAACGCAACGGCCCGGCACACCGTACGGTGTGCCGGGCCGTTCTCACATCAGCGGCTAGGCGGGAACGCTCGCCACGCCCTGCGCCAGGAACGGCTTGCCGTTCACCCGCTGGGAGACGCCCTCACGGTCCAGGTACGGCGTGATGCCGCCCAGGTGGAAGGGCCAGCCCGCGCCGGTGATCAGGCACAGGTCGATGTCCTGGGCCTCGGCGACGACGCCCTCGTCCAGCATCAGGCCGATCTCCTGCGCCACCGCGTCGAGCACGCGGTCGCGGGTCTGCTCCTCGGTGAGGACGGTGTCGCCCTGCTTGAGGAGGGCGGCGACCTCGGGGTCGAGGACCGGCGCGCCGGAGTCGTAGACGTAGAAGCCGCGCTTGCCGGCCTTCACGACCGCCGCGAGGTTCTCGGAGACCGTGAAGCGCTCCGGGAAGGCGCGGTTCAGGGTCTCGGAGACGTGCAGACCGATGGCCGGGCCGACCAGCTCCAGGAGCACCAGCGGGGACATCGGCAGGCCGAGCGGCTCGACGGCCTTCTCCGCGACCTCGACCGGGGTGCCCTCGTCGATGACGTTCTGGATCTCGCCCATGAAGCGGGTGAGGATGCGGTTGACGACGAACGCAGGGGCGTCCTTCACCAGCACCGCGGTCTTCTTCAGCTTGCGGGCCACACCGAACGCCGTCGCCAGCGAGGCGTCGTCGGTCTGCTCGCCGCGGACGATCTCCAGGAGCGGGAGGATCGCGACCGGGTTGAAGAAGTGGAAGCCGACGACCCGCTCGGGGTTCTTCAGCTTCGACGCCATCTCGGTCACCGAGAGCGAGGAGGTGTTGGTGGCGAGGATCGCGTGCGCCGGGGCGACCGCCTCGACCTCCGCGAACACCTGCTGCTTGACGCCGATCTCCTCGAAGACGGCCTCGATGATGAAGTCCGCGTCCGCGAAGCCCTCGGCCTTGTCGAGGACACCGGAGACCAGGCCCTTGAGGCGGTTGGCCTTGTCCTGGTTGATGCGGCCCTTGCCGAGGAGCTTCTCGATCTCGGCGTGGACGTAGCCCACACCCTTGTCGACGCGCTCCTGGTCGATGTCCGTGAGGACGACCGGGACCTCAAGGCGGCGCAGGAAGAGCAGCGCCAGCTGCGAGGCCATCAGGCCCGCGCCGACGACGCCGACCTTGGTGACCGGCCGGGCCAGGCTCTTGTCCGGGGCACCGGCCGGGCGCTTGGCGCGCTTCTGGACCAGGTTGAAGGCGTAGATGCCGCTGCGCAGCTCGCCGCCCATGATCAGGTCCGCGAGCGCCTGGTCCTCGGCGTCGAAGCCGGCGGACAGGTCGCCGTCCTTCGCCGCCGCGATGATGTCCAGCGCGCGGTACGCGGCCGGGGCCGCACCGTGCACCTTGGAGTCCGCGACGGCCCGGCCACGGGCGACAGCCGCGTCCCAGGCGTCGCCGCGGTCGATCGCGGGGCGCTCGACGGCCAGCTCGCCCTTGAGGACGGCAGCGGTCCAGATCAGCGACTGCTCCAGGAAGTCGGCGCCCTCGAAGATCGCGTCGGCGATGCCGAGCTCGAAGACCTGCTTGCCCTTGAGCTGACGGTTCTGGTTGAGCGAGTTCTCGATGATCACCGAGACCGCGCGGTCCGCGCCGATCAGGTTCGGGAGCAGCGCGCAGCCGCCCCAGCCGGGGACCAGACCGAGGAAGACCTCGGGCAGCGAGAACGCCGGGATCGCGGTGGAGACGGTGCGGTAGGCGCAGTGCAGACCGACCTCGACACCGCCGCCCATCGCCGCGCCGTTGTAGTACGCGAACGTCGGGACCGCCAGGCCGGAGAGGCGGCGGAAGACGTCGTGGCCGCCCTTGCCGATCGCGAGGGCGTCCTCGTGGCGGCCGAGCAGCTCGACGCCCTTGAGGTCGGCGCCGACGGCGAAGATGAACGGCTTGCCGGTGATGCCGACGCCGGTGATGGTGCCCTCCGACGCCTCCTTCTCGACCTGGTCGATCGCGGCGTCCAGGTTCGCCAGCGACTGCGGTCCGAAGGTGGTCGGCTTGGTGTGGTCCAGGCCGTTGTCCAGCGTGATGAGCGCGAACCGCCCGGCACCGGACGGCAGGTCCAGGTGGCGTACGTGCGCCTGCGTGACGACCTCGCCGGGGAACAGCTCGGCCGCACCCTTCAGAAGCTCAGTGGTGGAGCTCACTTGTTGCCTCCGTCGAAATTCGGGTTCTCCCAGATGACCGTGGCGCCCATGCCGAAGCCGACGCACATCGTCGTCAGGCCGTAGCGGACCTCGGGCTGCTCCTCGAACTGCCGGGCCAGCTGCGTCATGAGGCGGACACCGGAGGAGGCCAGCGGGTGGCCGTACGCGATTGCGCCGCCGTACTGGTTGACGCGGGCGTCGTCGTCGGCGATGCCGTAGTGCTCCAGGAAGGCGAGCACCTGCACGGCGAACGCCTCGTTGATCTCGAAGAGACCGATGTCGGAGATGGAGAGGCCGGCCTTGGACAGCGCCTTCTCCGTCGCCGGGATCGGGCCGTAGCCCATTACCTCCGGCTCGACGCCGGCGAAGGCGTACGAGACGAGGCGCATCTTGACCGGGAGGCCCAGCTCGCGTGCGACATCCTCGGCGGCGAGCAGGGAGGCGGTGGCGCCGTCGTTGAGCCCCGCGGCGTTACCGGCCGTCACCCGGCCGTGGGCGCGGAAGGGGGTCTTCAGGTTGGCCAGGGACTCCATCGTGGTGCCCGGACGCATCGGCTCGTCGGCGGTGACCAGGCCCCAGCCCGTCTCACCGGCTTCGGCGTTGGTGCGGCGCACCGAGACCGGTACCAGGTCCTGCTGGATCTTGCCGTTGGCGTACGCCTTGGCGGCCTTCTCCTGCGAACGCACCGCGTACTCGTCGGCGCGCTGCTTGGTGATCGTGGGGTAGCGGTCGTGCAGGTTCTCCGCCGTCATGCCCATGAACAGGGCGGACTCGTCGACCAGCTTCTCCGACACGAACCGCGGGTTCGGGTCGACGCCCTCGCCCATCGGGTGGCGGCCCATGTGCTCGACGCCACCGGCCACGACGACGTCGTACGCGCCGAAGGCGATGGAACCGGCCGTCGCGGTGACGGCGGTCAGGGCGCCCGCGCACATGCGGTCGATCGAGTAGCCGGGGACGGACTGCGGCAGACCGGCCAGGATTCCGGCGGTACGGCCCAGCGTGAGGCCCTGGTCGCCGATCTGCGTGGTCGCGGCGATGGCGACCTCGTCGATCTTGGCGGGGTCCAGGTCCGGGTTGCGGCGCAGCAGCTCCCGGATGGCCTTCACGACGAGATCATCGGCGCGGGTCTCGTGGTAGATGCCCTTCGGGCCCGCTTTGCCGAACGGGGTGCGGACGCCGTCGACGAAGACGACGTCCCGGATGGTACGAGGCACGATGGCTCTCCTCCAGGGTGCGGGATGGCACTGCTGCGGGGCACGCCCGTGGGCGCACCGCCTGCCCTCATGCTACTTGCGGGTAACCAGACTGCCCACCCCCCATGGCCGGAGCGTCGAAGGTCACATTGCCCGGGTGCCCGCAGGAGCGCCCGTGAGGCGGAGGAACAGGCTCCGAACCTGGCGTGATTTCGACCATCGGTTCTCCATATGAACAGGGCTCGGAGAGCGGAAAACCCCCGGCCGGTGACCGGGGGTGTCTTCCTCGCGGGGGGCGGCGCGTGGGTCAGCCGGTGGTGGCGAGCGCCCGGACCAGCAGCGGGCCGACCTGCTCGATCTGCCAGTGCCGGGCCCCGTAACCGGCGAGCGTGTCCTCGACGGCGCTCGGCGTCACGTTCTTCGGGGGCTCCCAGCAGACCCGGCGCACGGTGTCCGGGGTGATCAGGTTCTCCTGGGGCATGTGGAGCCGCTCGGCCAGCTCGGAGACGGCCGAGCGGGCGGCCGAGAGCCGGGCCGCGGCCGCCGGGTCCTTGTCGGCCCAGGAGCGCGGGGGCGGCGGCCCGGCCGGCTGCTGACCGGGCTGCGGCAGCTCCGACTCCGGCAGCGCCTTGGCCCGCTCCACGGCCGCCTGCCACTGCTCCAGCTGACGGCGGCCCATGCGGTGGCCGAATCCCGGCAGTGCGGTGAGCGCCTGCACATTGGCGGGCAGCGCCAGCGCGGCCTCCACGATCGCGGCGTCGCCCAGCACCTTGCCGGGGGAGATGTCACGGCGCTGCGCCACCTGGTCCCGGATGTTCCACAGCTCGCGGACGACCGCCATCTGACGGCGGCGGCGGACCTTGTGCATGCCCGAGGTGCGGCGCCAGGGGTCCTTGCGGGGCGGGGCGGGCGGCGCCGAGGCGATGGCGTCGAACTCCTCCCGGGCCCACTCCAGCTTGCCCTGCTGCTCCAGCTCCTCCTCCAGCGCGTCGCGCAGGTCGATCAGGAGCTCCACGTCGAGCGCGGCGTAGCGCAGCCAGGGCTCGGGCAGCGGGCGGGTGGACCAGTCCACGGCGGAGTGCCCCTTCTCCAGGGCGTACCCGAGGACGCTCTCGACCATGGCGCCGAGGCCGACGCGCGGGAAGCCCGCGAGGCGTCCGGCCAGCTCGGTGTCGAAGAGCGAGGTGGGAGCCATGCCTATGTCCCGCAGGCAGGGCAGGTCCTGGGTGGCGGCGTGGAGGATCCACTCGGAGCCGGTCAGGGCGGTGGACAGGCCGGAGAGGTCGGGGCAGCCGACCGGGTCGATCAGCGCGCTGCCCGCGCCTTCGCGGCGCAGTTGGACGAGGTAGGCGCGCTGGCCGTAGCGGTAGCCGGAGGCGCGCTCGGCGTCGACGGCCACCGGGCCGGTGCCCGCGGCGAAGGCCGCGACCACCCGGGCGAGGGCGTCGTCGGATGCCACCACCGGGGGAATGCCCTCGCGAGGTTCGAGCAAGGGGATCGGCGCCGGGGCGACGTCGTCCGGGGGAGCGCCCCCGGTGGTTCGCAGTGAACTGTCTGCTGCGGTCTCTTGGGCGTCGGTCACGCGTCAAGGGTATCTGTGTATACGCGCCACCCGTCGACGGAACGTTCCGTCGACGGGTGGCCATGCGCGTATTCCAGCCGGAGGCGCATCGGTGCACGTCCCGGTGGGGGTGGGGGTCAGTGGATGATGCCCGTCCGCAGGGCGACGGCGACCATTCCGGCCCGGTCTCCGGTGCCGAGCTTGCGGGCGATGCGGGCGAGGTGGGACTTGACGGTCAGGGCGGAGAGGCCCATCGAGACGCCGATGGCCTTGTTCGACTGGCCTTCGGCGACCAGGCGGAGCACCTCCACCTCACGTCCTGACAGTTCGCGGTAGCCGCCCGGGTGGCTCGGGGAACCGGGAGGCCGGCGGTGCATACGGGCGGCATTGGCGCCGATGGGAGCGACGCCGGGGCGGGTGGGGTGGCCGATGTTGGTTCGGGTGCCGGTGACGACGTAGCCCTTCACGCCGCCCGCGAGGGCGTTGCGAACGGCGCCGATGTCGTCGGCGGCGGAGAGGGCGAGACCGTTCGGCCAGCCTGCGGCGCGGGTCTCGGACAGCAGGGTCAGCCCGGAACCGTCGGGCAGGTGGACGTCGGCAATGCAGATGTCGCGCGGGTTGCCGACGCGGGGACGTGCCTCCGCGATGGACGACGCCTCGATGACGTCACGTACTCCGAGGGCCCACAGATGGCGGGTGACGGTGGAACGGACGCGCGGGTCGGCCACGACGACCATGGCCGTCGGCTTGTTCGGGCGGTAGGCGACCAGGCTTGCGGGCTGCTCAAGGAGAACGGACACCAGGCCTCCTGGGGGGAGTGGCGGGACGGGGGCCGGCTCGGGGGATGAAGCCGGGGCGAACCGTGCTTGAAGGGTCATTGACCTCTTCGGCAGCAGACCCGTCCTCCTTTAGAGGAAGATCACGATTTGGTGAGTAACAATTCGGGCAAATAGGACGCGCGATCGATTGTACGAAAAGAGAGCCGGTGTGTGTGCGAAATGGGTGACGGGGTGTTACGAAACCTGCGGACCGCGCCGCTGCGGCAGCGTCACCACCGCCGCGTCCGTCGGATCCGACGGCGGCAGCCCCGCGATCTGGCAGAGCAGATCGCCCCAGGCCATCAGGTGCGCCGCCGCGTCCGGCACCCCGCCCCGGCCTTCGCGCGGCGTCCACGAGGCCCGGATCTCGATCTGCGTCGCCGGACGGCGCGCGGAGAGCGCACCGAAGTAGTGCGATCCGGCGCGTGTCACCGTCCCTCCGGCTTCCCCGTACGACAATCCGCGCGCGTCCAGCGCCCCGGTCAGCCAGGACCAGCACACCTCCGGCAGCAGCGGGTCGGCGGCCATCTCCGGCTCCAGCTCCGCCCGCACCAGCGTCACCAGACGGAACGCGCCCTGCCAGGCGTCGTGCCCCGCCGGATCGTGCAGCAGGACGAGCCTGCCGTCCGCGAGATCGTCCTCGCCGTCGACCACCGCCGCCTCCAGCGCGTACGCGTGGGGCGCCAGGCGCTGCGGGGGCCGCGTGGTCTCCACCTCCAGCTCCGGGCGGAGCCGCGCGGAGCGCAACGCGTCGACCGCCGACCGGAACGCGGGCGGGACGGGAGGGTCCTCCGCCGCGTCCTTGTCCTTGCTGTCAGCACTGTCGGAATGATCGGAAAATTGTCCCTGAGCCGGAGCCATGCCGGGAAGAGTAGGCGGAACGCGGGCCCCGCGCAGGGACAGACACCCCTGCGGCGCCGGGCTCCTTCCCCATGCGTGCGAAGATTTGGTGCGTGAGCGCCAACGACCGCCCCTCGGGCCAGCAGACGACGACCGCCGCCAGCCAGGACACCACCCGCAACGCCACCCGTGACTCGGCGTTCCTCAAGGCCTGCCGGCGCGAACCCGTGCCGCACACGCCGGTCTGGTTCATGCGGCAGGCGGGGCGCTCGCTGCCCGAGTACCTGAAGGTCCGCGAGGGCATCGCGATGCTCGACTCCTGCATGATGCCGGAGCTGGTCACCGAGATCACGCTGCAGCCCGTACGCCGCCACAAGGTCGACGCCGCGATCTACTTCAGCGACATCGTCGTCCCCCTGAAGGCCATCGGCATCGACCTCGACATCAAGCCCGGCGTCGGCCCCGTCATCGCCGAGCCGATCCGCACCCGCGCCGACCTGGCCCGGCTGCGCGACCTCACCCCCGAGGACGTCCCGTACGTCACCGAGGCCATCGGGATGCTCACCGCCGAGCTGGGCGCCACCCCGCTCATCGGCTTCGCCGGGGCCCCCTTCACCCTCGCCAGCTACCTCGTCGAGGGCGGCCCCTCGCGCAACCACGAGCGCACCAAGGCCATGATGTACGGCGACCCGCAGCTCTGGGCCGACCTCGTGGACCGCCTCGCCGAGATCACCGGCGCCTTCCTCAAGGTCCAGATCGAGGCCGGTGCCTCCGCCGTCCAGCTCTTCGACTCCTGGGTCGGCGCGCTCGCCCCCGCCGACTACCGCCGCGCCGTGCTCCCGGCCTCCGCGAAGGTCTTCGACGCCGTCGCCCCGTACGGCGTCCCCCGCATCCACTTCGGCGTCGGCACCGGCGAGCTGCTCGGGCTGATGGGCGAGGCCGGGGCGGACGTCGTCGGCGTCGACTGGCGGGTCCCGATGGACGAGGCCGCCCGCCGCGTCGGCCCCGGCAAGGCGCTCCAGGGCAACCTCGACCCGGCGGTGCTGTTCGCGCCGACCCCGGCGGTCGAGGCGAAGACCCGCGAGGTGCTGGACGCCGCCGCCGGTCTGGAGGGCCACATCTTCAACCTCGGCCACGGCGTCATGCCGTCCATGGACCCGGACGCGCTCACCCGGCTCGTGGAGTACGTGCACGAGCAGACCGCGCGCTGACGCCATCGGTCCCGGGGAGCTCTCAGGCCCCCGGGACCACCCGTCAGCTTCCCGCGCCCCGCACCGCCGCCACCGTCTTGCGAGCCGCGACCAGGACCGGGTCCCACACCGGTGAGAACGGCGGGGCGTAGCCGAGGTCGAGCGCCGTCATCTGCTCCACCGTCATCCCGGCCGTCAGCGCCACCGCCGCCACGTCCACGCGCTTGGCCGCCCCCTCACGGCCGACGATCTGCACCCCGAGCAGCCGTCCCGTACGGTGCTCCGCGATCATCTTCACCGTCATCGGCTTCGCGCCCGGGTAGTACCCCGCCCGCTGTGTCGACTCGATGGTCGCCGTGACGTACCGCAGCCCCACCGTGCGGGCGTCCTTCTCCCGCAACCCGGTCCGGGCGATCTCCAGGTCGCAGACCTTGCTCACCGCCGTACCGACGACGCCCGGGAACGTCCCGTAACCGCCGCCGACGTTCGAGCCGATGACCTGGCCGTGCTTGTTGGCATGGGTGCCCAGCGCGATGTGACGCGTCCGGCCCGCCACCAGGTCCAGGACCTCCACGCAGTCGCCGCCCGCCCAGATGTTCTCGTGGCCGACGGCCCGCATCGCCAGGTCGGTCAGGAGACCGCCGTGCGGCCCCACCGCGAGACCCGCCTCCCGGGCCAGCTCCGCCTCCGGCTCGACACCGATGCCGAGGACGACCACGTCCGCCGGGTAGGTCCGCTCCTCGGTCGCCACCTCGCTGACCCGGCCGTCCGGGCCCGTGAGGATCTTGGTGACCGATGCGCCGTTGACGGTGGTGATGCCGAGCCCGTCCATCGCGTCGTGGACGAGCCTGCCCATGTCCGGGTCGAGCGTCGCCATCGGCTGTTCGCCCCGGTTGAGGACCGTCACCTCGAAACCGCGCTTCAGCATCGCCTCGGCCATCTCGACGCCGATGTACCCCGCGCCGACCACGACCGCCCGCCGCCGCTCCTCGGAGCCCAGGGCGTCCAGCGAGTCCAGAAGCGCCTGCCCGTCGCCCAGGGTCTGCACCCCGTGCACGCCCGGCGCGTCGATGCCGGGCAGCTCCGGGCGGACCGGACGGGCCCCGGTGGCGATCACCAGCTTGTCGAAGCCCGTCCAGTACGTGTCCCCGCTGTCCCGGTCCAGCGCCCGCACCCGTCTCCCGGCCACATCGATCTCCGTGACCTCGGTGCGCATCCGCAGATCGATGTCCCGCTCCCGGTGCTCCTCGGGGGTACGGGCGATCAGGTCGTCCCGGTGCTCGACGTCCCCGCTCACCCAGTACGGGATGCCGCACGCGGAGTACGAGGTGAAGCGGGAGCGCTCGAAGGCGATGATCTCCAGCTCGTCCGGCCCCTTCAGCCTGCGGGCCTGCGACGCGGCGGACAAGCCCGCCGCGGCGCCGCCGATGACCACGAGTCGCTCCGCTGCCATTCCGGGTCCCTTTCGCCGTGCCGGCCGTGTCCGCCGTCAGGGAGCCCACGCTACGGCGCTCAGGGGGCCGGTGTGCCCTCCGCCTCCGGCCGGGGCGCCGCCACGGCCGTACGGGCCGCCCGCCGGGCACGCAGCACCCGCCACACCACCAGCACCAGCGCGGCCGTGGCCAGGAACGGGGCGGTCGCGCCGATCGCCACCGCGATCCACCGGAACATCGTCACGAACGCGTCCCAGCCGCCGCCCAGCGCGTCCAGGAACCCCGGGTCGTCGTTCATCCCGTCCTTGCGCGGGGCGTCCGGCTCGGTCAGGTCCAGGGTGATCGTCGCCAGCGAGGTGCGGTCCTTCAGGCTCGCCTGCTGGGCCAGCAGCGACTCCAGATCGGCCTGACGGCTGCTCAGCTCACCCTCCAGCGTGACGACATCGGTGAGCTTCTCCGCCTTGTCCATCAGCTCCCGCACCCGCGTCACGCTCGCCCGCTGGGTGGCGATCCGGCTCTCCACGTCCACGACCTGGTCGGTGACGTCCTTCGCGTTCGAGGAACGGGACAGCAGCTTCCCGGAGCCGGTGAGCTTGCGCAGCACCTCCTGGTAGCTGTCCTGCGGCACCCGCAGCACGAGGTGCGAGGTCTCGTGTTCGTCGTCGATCCGCTCGGTGGTCTCGGTCGCCACCAGGCCCCCGCTCGCCTCCACCGTGCTCCGGGCGGCGGCCGCCGCCCTCGGCGCGCTCCGCACCTCGACGGAGAGCTCGGTGGTCCGGATGACATGGGTGCCCGCGGCCCCCGGCTTCGGCGCCTTGTTCTGCCGCTCGCCGCTCTTCGCCGCCTCCGGGGCGGCGGCGGAGGCCGCCGAGTCGCCCGGGGCGTACTGCTCGTCCACGAGCCCCTTCTCCGCGCTCGCCTTGAGGTCGTTCGACCCCCCGCCCGCGTCGGAGGCGTCGCCGGCCCCGCAGCCGCCGACGAGCAGCACCGCGCCGAGAGCACCCGCCGCCAGAGCGGCCCGGAGACGGGAGCGGCGGTGGTGGAAGCGGGCGTCGATATCGCTGTTCATAACAGGTCCCCCCAGGACGCGTGTTGATACTGCCGGTTCGACGTGGGCCCTCCCGAACCGGTTTCCGGCCAGGGGTTTCGAAGTGGTCACGGTCAGGACCCGGAAACGGTTTGAGAGAGTGGACCCATGCAGCGTTCACATCAGGATGCGGACCCGCCCGCGCGCCATGCCGTCGTCGTCGGCGGCGGTATCGCCGGACTGGCCGCCGCCCACCGCCTGGTCGCCACCGGCCTGCGGGTCACGCTCCTGGAGGCGACCGACCGGCTCGGCGGCAAGCTCATGACCGGCGAGATCGCGGGCGTCCAGGTCGACCTCGGCGCCGAGTCGATGCTCGCCCGCCGCCCCGAGGCGGTCGGGCTGGCCGAGGCGGTCGGCCTCGCCGGCCGTCTCCAGCCGCCGGCCACCGCCACCGCCTCCCTCTGGACGCGCGACGCGCTGCGCCCGATGCCCAAGGGCCATGTCATGGGCGTCCCCGGCGACCCTGCCGCCCTCGGCGGTGTGCTGTCCCCCGAAGGCCTGGTCCGGATCGCCGAGGAGCGCGACCTCACCCCCACCCCCGTCGGCGACGACGTCGCCGTCGGCGCGTACGTCGCCGACCGCCTCGGCCGCGAGGTCGTCGACCGCCTGGTGGAACCCCTCCTCGGCGGGGTCTACGCGGGCGACGCCTACCGGATCTCGATGCGGGCCGCCGTACCGCAGCTCTTCGAAGCGGTGAAGGAGGGCGGCCCGCTGCTGGACGCCGTCCGCCGGATCCAGGAGCGCGCGGCGGCCCGGCAGCAGACCGGACCCGTCTTCCAGGGCATCGAGGGGGGCATCGGCACCCTGCCGGACGCCGTGGCCGACGCCGTACGGGCCGGCGGCGGCGCGATCCTCACGAAGACGCCCGTCCTCGGTCTGACCCGTACGGACGCGGGCTGGTCGGTCCGCACCGACACCGGGGTGATCACCGCCGACGCCGTCGTCCTGGCCGCCCCCGCCTGGTCCGCCTCCGCCCTGCTCGCCGCCGAGTCCCCGGCCGCCTCCGCCGAGCTGGCCGGCGTCGAGTACGCCTCGATGGCCCTGGTCACCCTGGCCTTCCGCCGCTCCGACATCGAGGGGTACGAGGCCCTGCGCGGCCGCTCCGGCTTCCTCGTCCCGCCGGTCGATGGCCGCACCATCAAGGCGTCCACCTTCTCCGGCAACAAGTGGCAGTGGGTGGCCGACGCCGCCCCCGACCTCTTCGTGCTCCGCACCTCGGTGGGCCGGTACGGCGAGGAGGACCACCTGCACCGCGAGGACGGCGAACTCGTCGCCGTATCCCTGCGCGACCTCCGAGCCGCCACGGGACTCGCCGCACGCCCCGTCGACAGCGAGGTCACCCGCTGGATCGGTGGACTGCCGCAGTACCCGGTCGGCCACCACACCCGGGTCGCCCGCATCCGCGACGAGATCGCGAAACTGCCCGCCCTGCGGGTCTGCGGCGCGGTCTACGACGGGGTCGGCATCCCCGCCTGCATCGCGAGCGCGCAGCGCGCGGCCGACGAGATCATGAGGGAGATCATCGCCACGCCCACCCTGGTTCAGGGCACCGGGAGCGAGGCGGGACAATAGCCGTATGAGTGCTCCTGAGACTGCGACATCCAGCAAGAGTCCGAACGCCGGAAAGAAGGCCAAGGACCTCAACGAGGTCATCCGCTACACCCTCTGGTCGGTCTTCAAACTGCGCGACGTACTGCCGCTGGACCGGGCGGGATACGCGGACGAGGTCCAGGAGCTGTTCGACCAGCTCGGGGCCAAGGACATCACCGTGCGCGGCACCTACGACGTCTCCGGTCTGCGCGCCGACGCGGACCTGATGATCTGGTGGCACGCCGAGACCTCGGACGAGCTCCAGGAGGCGTACAACCTCTTCCGCCGCACGAAGCTCGGCCGCGCTCTGGAACCGGTCTGGTCGAACATGGCCCTGCACCGGCCCGCCGAGTTCAACAAGTCGCACGTCCCGGCGTTCCTCGCCGACGAGACGCCCCGCGACTACATCAGCGTCTACCCCTTCGTGCGGTCCTACGACTGGTACCTGCTGCCCGACGAGGACCGCCGCCGCATGCTCGCGGACCACGGCAAGATGGCCCGGGGCTACCCCGACGTGCGCGCCAACACCGTCGCCTCCTTCTCGCTGGGCGACTACGAGTGGGTCCTCGCCTTCGAGGCGGACGAGCTGTACCGCATCGTCGACCTGATGCGTCACCTGCGCGCCTCCGAGGCACGGCTCCACGTGCGAGAGGAGGTCCCGTTCTACACGGGCCGCAGGAAGAGCGTCGCAGACCTGGTGGCCGGGCTCGCATAACCAGCGAGTTCCCGCACCACCCCAACCCGGAAGATCAGAAGACGGGCATCAGGCACCGACCGTGCCGCCCGCCGTTCCAGCGACACCGGGTTCGGCTTCGGGCCCCGTGGACGCGCACCGAGTGCGCGTCCACGGGGCCCGTCCGGCTTCCTCAGTCCAGCGATACGGGGTTCGGCTCCGCGTGCGGGGCGCACTCCGCGTCACCGGCCGGGGTCTCACCCGTCAGCAGGTACCGGCGCAGATGGCCGTCGACACAGGTGTTCCCGGCGCCGCCGATGCCGTGCGTCCCCGCGTCCCGCTCGGTCACGAGCACCGCGCCGCGCAGCCGCCGCTGGAGCTCCAGCGCCCCCTTGTACGGGGTCGCCGCGTCGCGTTCCGCCGCCAGGATGAGCACCGGGGGCAGTTCGCCCCACTCGGTGGAGACGTCCAGGGGCCGCTGCCGGGGCGCGGGCCAGAAGGCGCACGGCAGGTTGGTGAAGGCGTTGTCCCAGGTCTGGAACGGGGCGATGACCGCGAGGTCGGAGTGGTCGCGGTCCCACACCTCCCACTCCTCGGGCCAGGGCGCGTCGTTGCACTCGACGGCGGTGTAGACGGCCCGCGCGTTCTCGTCGTCCTTCGCCGTGATCGCGCGCGGCGACATCTGGGTGATCAGCGGCTCCGCGTTGCCCCGGACGTACTCGGAGAGGGCGGTCGCCCGCATCGCCCAGTAGTCGTCGTAGTACGCCGCCTCCCGGAACGCCGCGTGGAACTGCCCCGGCCCCACCTTCCCGCCCGCCGGCTCGGTGGCCAGCGCCGCGCGGACGTCGTCGTAGTGGCCCTGCACCGCCTCGGGCGTGGCGCCGAGACCGTAGACGTCGTGGTGCTCGGCGACCCAGCGCCGGAAGTCCTCCCAGCGGGACTCGAAGGCCAGCGACTGGTCGAGGTTGGAGCGGTACCAGATCTTCTCCGGGTCCGGGTCGACCGCCGAATCGAAGACCATCCGCCTTACGCGGGAGGGGAAGAGAGTCGCGTACAGGGAACCGAAGTACGTGCCGTACGAGGCACCCATGAAGGTCAGCCGCTCATCACCGAGCGCGGCCCGCAGCACCTCCAGGTCGCGGGCGTTGTTGAGCGAGGTGTAGTGGCGCAGCGCCTCGCCCGCGTTCCGCTCGCACCCCCGCACGTACGCCCGCGCCTCGGCGACGCGCTGCTCCTTGTACGCGGCCGTGGGGTGGGCGGGGGAGTCGGTGGGGCTCTTCGCGAACGCGGCGGGGTCCTGGCAGGAGAGCGGGGCCGAGGCGCCGACCCCGCGCGGGGCGTAGCCGACCATGTCGTACGCCGCGGCGACCTCCTTCCACTCCGACATCTCGCCCATCAGCGGGAAGGTGATGCTGGAGGCGCCGGGGCCGCCCGGGTTGTAGACGAACGAGCCCTGCCGGCCGGCCGCCGGGCCGGTGGCGAGGGTGCGGCTGACGGCCAGTTCGACGGCCGGGCCGTCCGGGCGGGCGTAGTCCAGGGGGACGCTGACGGTGCCGCACTTCAGGGTGTCCGGCAGCATCTCCTCCTCCGGGCACGCCCCGAAGGAGATCCCGGCCGCCGCGGCGCGGGCCGCGGCCACCGCAGTACCGCGCGCCTCGGCGGAGGCCGGATCACCGCCGTCCCAGGCGGTCGCCGGGGCGGCGGTGAGGGCGGACAGGACCAGGGAGCCGATCGTTGCGTACAGCGGTACTGCTCTCACGGCGGGACCTCTCTGCGGACGCGGAGAGGGGATGGTGGGGTGCGGGGCGGGTGAAGTACAGCACCGGGCGGGCGTGTTGCGGTGAATGACCCGGTTGCGCGCCCGCCGTTCCGGGCCCCGGCCTCAGGAACTGCTGCCGCAGCTGGATCCTCCCGAGCTCCCGCCGCAGCTGGATCCTCCCGAGCTCCCGCCGCAGCTGGAGCCGCCCGAGCTGCCCCCGCAGCTCGACCCCGAGCCGCCGCAGCCGGACCCTCCGCCACAGCTCGATCCGGACCCTCCGCCGCAGCCGGAGCCCGAGCCGCCGCCGGACGAGCCCCCGCAACTCGTGTGTCCGGGGCCCGCGTCGGCGCACCACACCGTCGTCGCCGCGAAGCCCGTCGCCGCTGCCGTACCTCCCACGTACCCCGGCGAGCGGCTCCCCGAGTAGCGGGAACGTGACCGCCCGGCCGACGCGTGCAGCCGGGCCGCCGCGATCAGCTGGGCCTGGAGCACGGGGTCGGGGAGTGCGCGCAGTCCCAGATTGGCCACGAGGTACGGCGGGGTCACCGTGCAGGCGTTGGCGGCCCGGAACGCCTGGGCGGCCCGGCGGCCCGCCCGGGTGATCCGGTTGGTGGCGGCCGCGGCCACGACGAGTCCGCTGATCCCGCCGAGCAGGATCGCGGGCAGCATCTTCAGGACGAAGGGGAACGGCATGTCGAAGGGGCTGTCGTGCGCCATGTACTGGAGGACCGTGAGCAGGATGGAGAGGGGCAGCGCGACGAAGCAGCTCACTCCCTGGACCAGCCCCCACCGCCGTACGGGACGGCTCGCGGCGGGCGGGACGAGCAGCCCGCGCTGCGCGAGCCCGTCACCGATCTCCTGCACCGCCGGGTGGCGCATCACCGCTTCCCGCACCATGTGCAGGGCGCCGCTCGGCGCGGTCGACAGCTCCTGGAACACGGCACGTTCCACCGGGTCGTTCGCATGTGGATGCCGTACGGAGATGATGCCGGGTCCGCCGATGAGCACCCGGCCGTCCGCGTACAGGGCGGTGAGCGCGGTGTCCACGACCCTGGCCGGGCCGCCGTTCAGGAACGCCGCCTCGTAGAGGTCGTGGACGGCGGGGGAGGGGCCGGCCGCCCGTCGGCCGGACCGGGAGGCGACCACCTTCGCGATGAGCAGCGCGGTGGAGAGGGCGACCCCGAGGGTCAGCAGCAGGGCGAGCGTGTTCATGACGGTCACTTCCCCACGAGGACGGCACGGGCCGCCCGGACGAGGCGGGCGGTCCGGCGCGGGGGCCGGGGGCCGGAGCGGTCCTCCCACCAGTGCGTCAGCCGGCGCTGCGCCACGGGATCGGCGAGGCCGCCCGAGATCAGGATCCGCTCCGCGAAGTCCAGGGCGTCGCGCCGGTAACCACCGCTCATCGGCCGGGCCCTGGCGTAGTCGAGGAACGCGGCACGGTAGCCGTCGCCGAGGATCTGCGGCAGCTCGGGCGCCACCTTGGAGACGACATCGGCACGCTTGGCGGCCAGTGCCCGGCTCTGCACCCGCAGCCGCCGGTGGTCGAAGCCCTCGGGGGCCGGGGTGCCCGCGACGAGCGAGGAGAGCAGCGCGGTCTGGGCGACAGCGGTACGGTCGCGGGCTCCGTGGGCGGCGGGCTTCCCCGCGGCTGCTCCGGCCCCACGCGAGTTGCCCGCACCTGAGGCCGGAGCAGCCGCCCGCAGCGTGACCCGGATCGTCTCCAGCTCGGCCGCCAGCTCCGCGCCGGGCGGGAAGGCGTCGTCGCGCTCCAGCAGCACACCCGGCGGGTCGACCCGGGAGCGGAGCTCGGCCAGCACGTCGAGGACCGGGGCGGTCACCGGGTGGGCGTGCGTGTCGTGCCAGACGCCGTCCTTCTCGACCCCGCCCGCCACATGGACGTACGCGATGGCCTCCACCGGCAGCTCGTCCAGCGCCTTCGCCGGGTCCTCGCCGCGGTTGACGTGGTTGGTGTGGAGGTTGGCGACGTCGATCAGCAGCCGCACCCCGGTCCGCTCGACCAGCTCCGCCAGGAACTGCCCCTCGGTCAGCTCCTCGTCCGGCCACGAGATCAGCGCCGCGATGTTCTCCAGGGCCAGCGGGACGGGCAGCGAGTCCTGGGCGATCCGCACGTTCTCGCAGAGCACCTCCAGCGCGTCCCAGGTGCGCGGCACCGGCAGCAGATGGCCGGCCTCCAGCCGCGGCGTGGCGGTCAGCGGCCCCCCGGCCCGTACGAACGCGATGTGCTCGGTCACCAGCGGCGTACCCAGCAGCTCGGCCCGCGCCGCGAGACCGGCGAGCCGCCCGGCGTCCGGGCGGTCCGCGCCGCCCAGGCCGAGCGAGACGCCGTGCGGCACGACCGTCACGCCCCGTTCCCTCAGGCGTACCAGGGACCCCGGGAGGTGGTCGGCGCAGAGGTTCTCCGCCACCGCCTCGACCCAGTCGATCCCCGTGAGCGCCTCCACCTCGGCCGCGATCTCCGGCCGCCAGCCGATTCCGATGCCCAGCTTCATGGTGTCCCCCTCCTCCGCTCCGTCCAGGGGTGATGGCCCCGCAGAGCGGCGGCGAACCCGAAGAGGGGGACGTTCAGAGGAGGATTTGAGGTTCCGGGCCCGCGGTCTCGTTACGGCATCGGCGGCATCGTCGGTGGTACCGGCCGCGAGGTGAACGACTGGTCGCCGGTCGGCGTCACCGGGACCGGAACCTGCGGCACCTGCCCGCCCTGCGGCATCGACGGTCCCGAGGGGCTGGCGGTGGACCCGCCGGCCGCCTCGCGCGCCAGGGCGTCGAAGTCGACGAAGCCGGTGCCCTCCAGCATGGTGATGTGGTCCAGCACGGTCTGGTTCGCGTCGCTCGCGAGCTGCCGGATCAGGGTGTTGCGGGTGGTGTGCCGGACCTGGCCTATCAGCCCGAAGACCTTGCCGTGGGCGGCCCGCAGGATGTTGGCGAACTTCCGCTCGTACTCGTCCCCGCTCGCCGCCGTCAGCTCCTGCAGCCATGCCTGCTGCTGCTCGGTCGGCTGGTTGGGCAGCTCCACCCCGAGCTTGGCGGCCACGTCCCGGGCCCGCCGGTCCAGGTCCGTGTGCCCGACGACCAGATGGTCCCCGGCGGCCTTCGTCGCCTCGCTGGGCGCCCGCTCGATCGCCTGCTGTCCGGCGGGCAGCTCCCACAGCCCGGCGAGCCGGACCTTGACCAGGAAGTCCCGGTCGGTGGCGGAGAGCGGGCCCCACTGGGTGGCGACGCTGGAGGCGTTCAGATTCGCCTCGCCGGTGCCGGAACGGTCCGCGTAGGACCAGACGGGGAAGGCGAGTGCGCCGAGTGTGGCGACCAGTGCCGCGATGATGAGGGCCGTTCCGTTTATGCGTCGCAACAAGGTGTCTCCCGGGACGAGGCGTGACAGCGTCGATCAGGCGTCAATCAACCGCCAACCGAGTCGCCGTGCAGGCTACTTGGCGGTAATGCCGATGGGGCAGTACCGGGAGGTACGTAGTCGGGCGCAGGAATGCTCAGCCGCGGGCGGACCTTTCCCGGCCGGGGAGAGCGTCGAGCTGATCGGCCAGATCGGCCAGGCCGTCGGCGTACAGGTCGAACCGGTCCGACGCGGTGGGCGGATCGCCGACGGGACGGGCGACATGGGCGGTACGCAGCCCGAGTGCCTGCGCCCCGCGCAGGTCCCAGGCGTGGGCGGCGACCATCAGCAGCCGCTCCGGCGGCAGCCCGGAGACCGTGACGGCCAGCCGGTAGACCTCCGGGTCCGGCTTGTAGGTCCGGGCGTCCTCGGCGGACAGGGCCTGGTGCCAGCGCAGTCCGGCGTGGGCGTTGAGCCCCAGCAGCGCCGTCCGGCTCGCGTTGGAGAGCCCGGCCAGGGGGAACCGCTCGGCGAGCCGGGCGAGCCCGGCCACGGTGTCGGACCACGGCGGAAGCCGACGGGCGGACAGGGCCAGTGCCGCCACGGCGGCCGGGTCGTCGACCCCGGCGGCCTCCCTGTCGAGGGCGTCACTGGCGAGATAGGGCCGGCCGCCGTCCAGGATGCGGCGCTGCTCGCGCTCGATGTGCTGCTGCCACAGCGACAGGAGCCGCTCATGGCCGAGGTCTCCCGGTCTCAGAGGTGGTGTGCGTTCACCGGCGGACGCGTACGCCCGGGAGAGGACAGAAACGCCGACCGCCCTCCACGGCGACGGTAGGCCCGGGAGCGATCTCCGTGAACCCCGCGTCGCGCACCACCGGCAGGCCGCTCGCCGTCAGTTCACGCCAGCGGTCGGGGGCCGCCGTGGCCACGGAGAGCGGGAACCCCGCCTCGCGCCAAGCCTTGCGCTCGGTGTCGGACAGCTCCCACCAGGCGAGCTGGGCGCCGTGGCCGACCTGCGCCATGGTCTTGCCCGCCGACATCTCCAGCTCCGGGTTGAGCCACAGCACCGGGCCCTCCGGGTCGGGGGCGGCGGGCGGCTCGGGGTCGTCCAGGTCGGTGCCGGACACCTGGAGCTTGGCGAGCTCCTTGGGCCAGCCGTCCAGGGGGATCGGCGGGTACACCCGTACCTCCGCGCTCCCGCCCGTCACCGTGATCCCGGGCAGTGCGGCCGCCTTGCGCCACTCCGCGCCGCGCGCCCGGCGCACCACCTTGCGGATCCGGGCGTCCTCCCAGTCCCGCATCGCGCCCGCCCACTCGCCCTCACCGGTGGACCGCTCGTCGGAGAGGATCGTCAGCACCGCGCGGGCGGCGGTGCGCAGGGCGTCCGTCCGGGCGGGCGGGTCCGTCTTCTCCAGGTGCACCACGAGCGGGAGCACGTACTGCGGGGCTTCGTCCCGGTCGGTCGGACCGCTGCGGAAGGGGCTCTGGGAGGTGTCGTCGCTGCTCACCGTCCCAGTCTGCCAGGCGGTGGCTGTCACCTTCTTGGCGGAACGGGCCGGTCCGGGCGAGGATGCTCCGCATGAAGAGCGATCTTTTTTCCAGCGAGCACCTGGCCCAGCCGGCCACTGCCCCCGGCATGACCCTGCAGAACTCCAAGTCGATCAAGTACGCCGTCAACGGGGAGATGCACGCCCGGCAGGGCTCGATGATCGCCTTCCGCGGCAACCTCCAGTTCGAGCGCAAGGGGCAGGGCCTCGGCGGCATGCTCAAGCGTGCGGTCACCGGCGAGGGCCTCGCGCTGATGGCGGTCCGGGGCCAGGGTGAGGCGTGGTTCGCGCACGAGGCCGCCAACTGTTTCATCGTGGAGATGGACCAGGGCGACCAGCTCACCATCAACGGCCGCAACGTCCTCTGTTTCGACGCCACCCTCTCGTACGAGATCAAGACGGTGAAGGGCGCCGGAATGGTCGGCGGCGGCCTCTTCAACAGCGTCTTCACGGGCTACGGCAAGCTCGGCCTGATGTGCGAGGGCACCCCGATCGTGATCCCGGTGACGGCCGCTCAGCCGGTGTACGTGGACACGGACGCGGTCGTCGGCTGGAGCCAGCAGCTCACGAGCACCCTGCACCGCTCCCAGAGCGTCGGCTCGATGGTGCGCGGCGGCTCGGGCGAGGCCGTGCAGCTGATGCTCCAGGGCGAGGGGTTCGTCATCGTGCGGCCGAGCGAGGCCAGGCCCGAGAAGACGTCGGGCTGACCCGGCCCGGCCGCCCGGCCCGGTTACGTAGGCTCGGGGGCATGGACGACGACGCCACGTACTGCGTGACTCCCGCAGCCGCCCCCGCAGCCTTGCCGTCCCCCGCGGACGCGGGGCCGCCGTTCGCGGAGTGCGTGCTCTGCCGCGAGCCGACGGAGTACCCCGAGTCCGCCAAGGGCGCCACGCTCTGCCCGGTCTGCGCCTGGCAGGAGGCGGGGCGTTCGGCCTGCTCCGGCTAGCGGTTGTTCCCATGGGTGACCGGGCGGGGAAACAGCGGGTATCGGCGGTTCAGGGCGTCGCGTAGACGCTCAGCCCTGACAGCTGCGCGGCGGGCCAAGCCGTGTTGGCCGTGATCTGCACGCGCAGATACCGCACCGGAGCCTGCGGGAACGTGATCGTGACCGCGTTCCCCGTCGCCGGGTCGAAGCGGCGGGCGGCCGAAGCGCTGAGCGCCGAGTAGGCCGAGCCGTCGGCCGACCCGGTCACCGTGAGCGTCTGGGTGCGGGCTTCCCAGGCGGTGACCGGCGGGAGCGTGAGCACCAGCCGGGTGACCGGCCGCACCGCGCCCAGGTCGACCTGGATCGACTGCGGCAGGGCCTGGTTGGCGCTCTCCCAGTAGCTGTGCGGGTCACCGTCGACCGCGTTGCCCGCCCCGTAGTGCTGGGTGTGGCTGGTGGCCGTCACCGGCTTGCGCAGCGCCAGGTCACCGGCCGGTGGCGGGTCGACGGGTCCGCCGGTGGTGGTCGGGGTGGGGCGTACGGGGGTGAGCGCCAGCTCCCCCTTGAGGAGCCGGCCGCCGTCCCCGGTGAGCCGCAGGTAGTAGTCCGAGGAGCAGGCGGTGCCGTCCTCGTCGAGGGCGCGGATACCGGATCCCACGGGCACCTGGTCGGCCCTCTCGGCGGTCTTGGCGATCTGGTTGCCCTCGTTGTACTCGTCGAACATCGAGACGTAGATGCCTTGCACGCCGATCCGCTTCATGTTGTAGAACTGCCGCCACATGAAGTCGCCGTGCGCCCGGTGTCCGGACTGGAGGTCACCGGGCAGCACGCACGGCTGGTAGTCGATGCCGTGGGCGTCGCACTCGGCCTGGTCGGGGGTGTTGACGTTGGCGTAGAAGTTGTCGGCGTCCGCGATGTCGGCGATCCGGCCGACCATCCAGGGCGAGATCATGTCGAAGGCGTGGTAGACGCCGAGGTAGCCGGGCCGGGAGTCCTCCACCCCGCGCCGCCAGTGGGTCGGCACCCCGCCCATCACGTAACAGCCCTGGTCCTTGAACCAGTTGACGACGTCCAGGCACACCTCGGCGGACCACGCCTTGTTCGGTTCGTTGAAGCCGAACCCCCAGATGCCGACGACCGGCTTGCCGTTCTGCCGGGCGTAGGCGGGGGAGGCGGTGAGCGCCCGCATCTTCGCGGTCCAGTCCGCCTTCATCTCCGGCTGCATGTTCGTCCAGGCGGTCGCGTCGTACATGACGTAGAACTTCCGCCCGTACCGCTCGGCCGCGTCGCGGACCTTGACGGCCATGGCGTCGCGGGTCGCGCCCTCGCCGCCGTTGGGGTTGAAGCGCTGGAGGGCGGCGGTGTCGATGCCGTACTCGCGCATCCAGGAGAAGTGGGTGTCGACCGTCTGCTGGTCGTAGGAGGAGAACAGGGTCGCGGGCTGCCCGTTGCCGAGGGCGGGGTAGGCCGTGCGATAGGTACGGGTGTACTCGCGCACGTCGGGCCAGCTCACGATGGCCGTGTTGGAAGGCGACGGGGACTGGCCCCAGTTGTGCGACCAGTGCCACCAGCCGTCGATCGGCGCGCCGTCACCGGAACACGCGAACCAGCCCTGGTACCCGACGGTGATCTTGCCGACGACGTCCCCGGGCGGGGACGCGGCGGCCGCGGCCCGCGGAACGGGCCCGGCCTGCGCGGCCGACGGGATGAGACCGGCGGCCAGGGAGCCGGTCCCGGCGAGCGCGGTGGCGATGATGGTCCGTCTGGAAAGTTCCACGGAGACTTCCTTCGGGTGCGGGGAGCGGCTGTGGCGGGTGCGGCCCGGCGAGGGGTGTGAGTGTCGTGTACACAACCGTGATGTCGGCAGCAGGCTAGAAGCCGCCCCGCAGGAAGTCTATGAGTCTGCGCAAGAATCAAAGATTCATGAGCAAAAAAGAGTTGTCGAGAGGCTGAGTTCGGCCTGGTCCAGGAGCAACTGGGCCTCTCCGCCTCCGTGCTGACCAAGCACGTCACGGTGCTGATGGACGCGGGCTACGTCGAGCAGCGCAAGGCCGTCCGGGATGCCCGGCAGCGCGTGTGGCTCCGCCTGACCCGGCGGCCTGATCGAGCTGTCACCGAAGGGCGACGCTCACGCCCCGCTCCTCGAAGATCTCCAGGAGCAGGTCGAAGAGCGTGACCTCGCGCGCTCCCGAGTGCACACGCTCTCCCAGCCGTGCCCTGGCCCGGACCGAGGAATCCCAGTGCACGGTGCACGGCGTGCTGGCACCCCAGCCGCCCCTCAGACAGTCGTCCAGAGCGTCGAGGTTCCAGCCGAAGTATCCGCCGGGGCCGTTGACGGCTTCACCGATCGCGCAGTAGAAGCTGTCCCGGTCGACGATGTGCCGACCGTCCAAGGTGAACACCTGGCCCGCAGGAGCGTCGGCCTTTCCCCGGCGGCGGTACTCCCGGGACCACAGCGCCACCGACAGCCACGCGTGTCTGTCCTCGGGGGTGAGCTCGTGCCACATGCCGGTGTGGTTCAGCCGGCCCGCGCGGATCAGGTCCCATACGCGTTCCGCCCCGGCCAAGGCGTTCTCGCACCACAGGGTCACCGTGAGGTCGACGAGGCCGCCCCCGCAGGCGGAGGGCTCGACGCCGATGACGGTGACGTCATTGACGAAGTAGGACCCCATGGTGGCTCCGTCACCGTCGAGGAGCTCGAACCAGGCGTTCCCCGCCAGGGCGCGACGACTGCCGACGCGTCCCACGCTCTTCAGCAGGCCGCCCAGCGGGAGGCAGCCCTTGAGGCGCACCCGGCGTGCTCCCTCTTCGTCCGGCAGCGGCGTGAAGAACCCCTCCGCCCCGCGGGCGGAGTCCCAGAAGTCGGCCTTGTCCTCATCCGAGGTCAGCGCGAACTTCCGTCCCTGACCGCCCCGCCCCGATGGTCGCATCAAAGCGCTGATCCTACCGGTGCCCCGGTGACCGCCCGGGCCGGTCACTCCGGCCAGCTGGAGCCCTTGATGACCTCCACGAAGTCGCCCCGCTCGAAGCCGGGGACGTAGTGCGCGAGCACATCCGCCTTGACGTTGCCGAAGGTCGTCCCCGGCCGGTCCCGGATGCCCTCGGTGAACGCGGCGAGGATCCCGTTCTTGAAGTCCGGGCGCGGATGCGCCGCGACCACGGCCGCGCGCTGCTCGTCGGTGACGGCGTCGTAGCCGATGCCCAGGACGTCCAGCTCCACGCCCCGGGTCACCAGGGCCACCTCGGGCGCCATGTGCAGCGGGATCTCCGGCGTGGTGTGCAGGGCGATGGCCGTCCAGACCCGGTCGGCCGGGTCACCGGTGATGCCGTGCGTCCTCAGGAAGCGGCGGGCCTCGTCCGCGCCGTCGATCTCGAAGCGCTGGTCCGTACGGCGGAAGCGCCCGGTCAGGCCCAGGTCGTGGAACATCGCGCCCACGTAGAGGAGTTCGGGATCGAAGTCCAGGCCCTGTTCCCGGCCGCGGAGCGCTCCGAAGAGGAACACCCGCCGGGAGTGGTCGAAGACCAGCGGCGTGGCGGCCTCGCGCACCAGCTCGGTCGCTTCCCTGGCCAGGGCGCTGTCGGGGATCCGTACGCCTGCGATCGTTCCGCTCGTGACGCTCATGATGGGGCCTCTCCGTGCTCCGTCGATGGCTGGGGTGCCTGTGGTGCCTATGGCGTTTGTGCGCCTGGTACCAGCCTCGCGCGCTCACGTACGCTGGGCCATGTCCATTCGGCCGAGAGAACCACGGATCCGGACATGACCCGACGCGTCGTCTTCCTCGTCTTCGACGGGGTGACCCTGCTCGACGTCAGCGGCCCCGCAGAGGTGCTGCACCAGGCGGCCCGGCTCGGCCACCCCTACGAACTGCTGCTCGTCTCCCCGTACGGCGGCGATGTGACGACGGCCTCCGGGATGGTGCTGGGCGGGACGGTCGCCCCCGCCGACGCCGGGCCGCTCCACACGCTCGTGGTCGCCGGCGGGGACCGACTGGCCGGACCGCCCCCGGACGCGGAGCTGCTGGCGGCGGCCGAGGAGCTCACCGGGCGGGCGGAGCGCGTGGCGTCCGTCTGCACCGGCGCCTTCGTCCTGGCCGCGCTCGGGCTGCTCGACGGACGCCGGGCGGCCACCCACTGGCGGCACGCCCCCACGCTCGCCCACCGCTTCCCCCGCGTGCACGTCGAACCCGACGCCCTCTACGTACGCGACGGCCGTTACGTCACCTCCGCCGGCATCAGCGCGGGCATCGACCTGGCCCTCGGCCTGGTGGAGGACGACCACGGGCCGGACGTCGCCCGGTCCATCGCCCGTGAGCTGGTGGTGTTCCTGCAGCGCCCCGGCGGGCAGTCGCAGTTCTCCACGGCCGTCAGTACGCCACCGGCCCGCAGCGACCTGCTCCGACCGCTGATGGCCGCCGTGGTCGCCGACCCCTCCGGCGACCACAGCCTGTCCGCCCTGGCCGCGTCCGCCGCGCTCAGCACCCGGCAGCTGGCCCGGCTGTTCCGGAGCGAGCTGGACACCACGCCCGCCCGCTGGGTCGAACGCGTCCGCCTCGACCGCGCCCAGCAGCTCCTCCTCGACGGACACAGCATCACCTCGGCGGCGCTCCACAGCGGTCTCGGCAGCGACGAGAGCCTCCGCCGCGCCTTCGCCCGCCACCTGGGGACCACGCCGAGCGAGTACCGCAGACGGTTCACCACGACGCGCGCCACGGCGAAACCCCCCGCCTGAAGCGGCCGGCCCCGTCAACCCTCCATCAGCCCCGTCAACCCTCCATCAGCTCCGACACCTTCACGAAGCGGTAGCCCCGCTTCCGCAGCTCCGGAACGATTCTGCCGATCGCCTCCCCGGTGACCGGCGCCGCGCTGCGCGTGCAGTGCATCACCACCAGCGACCCCGGCCGCACCCCGTCCAGCACCTGTTCGGCCACCGCCCCCGCATCCGTCGCGAACGCGTCGCCGCTCACCACGTCCCACTGCACCGCCGTCACGTTCGCCGCGGTCAGTGCGCGCAGGGCCGCATCGTCGTAGCAGCCGCCGGGGAAGCGGAAGTACGGCACCACATTCCGTACGCCGGCCTGCCGGAACGCCGAGAAGGCCCGCTCCACGTCGCGGGCCATGGCGCCCTTCTCGACCACCGGCAGGCCGTAGCAGTCGGCGGTGAAGGCGTAGTGGCTGTACGAGTGGTTGGCGACCTCGAACAGGCCGTCCGTGCCGATGTCCTTCGCCTGCGCCGGGTACTCCTCCGCCCAGCGCCCGGTCATGAAGACGGTCGAGGGCACCTTCAGCCGCCGCAGCAGCGCGATCAGCTCCGGGTTGTCGAAGCGCTCACCCGCCTTCGCCCGGGGGCCCTGATCGGCCGTCATGTCCGCGTCGAAGGTGAGCGCCACGACCTTCTCCGCCGACCCGGCGGCCGCCTGCCCACCCGCCGCCGCGCCGCCCTCCGCGCGCTCGTCCTCCGTGCCGCCGCCCGCCGCGCCCCCGCCCGCCGGCCTCCGCTCGAAGACCGGGGTGCGCCCCGCCGGACCGGGAGCCATCGTCGGCGGTTTCTTCGGGGCGGGGGAGGCGGGAGCGGGAGCCGCAGGGGAAGGAGTGGATACGGGGGTGGGTGCGGGGGAGACGCCCTCGCACCCGGCCAGCGCGCCGCCGAGCAGCACCCCCGCGACCGTCAGTGTCGTCATCTTCCGTGCAGTAATGATCACTCACGGAAAATATCCGACAATCATCCCATATTGTCCCTACGGCGCTCCGGTGAGGCTCCCTGCTCCCTCGGCTCCCCGCGCCCTCAGCACCACGGCCCCGTCACCGCGAACGTCGTCCCCGGCGTGTAGCAGTTCACGTACATCGTCGATCCGTCCGGCGAGAAGGCCACCCCCGCGAACTCGCCCCACTCCGGCTCCTCGGGCGTCCCGATGTTCTGCCGCCCGCGCGCCATCGAGTAGACCTCGCCCCGCCGCGTCACCCCCAGCACGTGCTGCGCGCCGCCGCCGTCCTCGCAGACCATCAGGCCCCCGTCGGCGGCCAGGCAGATGTTGTCCGGGGACTCGCCGGGGAGCTGGATGTCGGTGTCCGGCCCGAAGACCACGACCAGGGTGAGCCGGCGCTTCTTCGGCTCGTACCGCCAGACCTGGCCGTAGTGGTCGGCCGCCGAGCCCTCGGCGCTGCGGGCGAAACTGGAGACGAAGTAGACGGACGAGCCGCCCCAGTAGCAGCCCTCCAGCTTCTGGGCGTGTGTGATGCCCTTCGGGCCGAAGTCCTGGAGCCGGATGGGGGTCTCGGCCGCCAGCGGGTCCGGTACGGGCACCCACTCCACCCGGTCGAAGCTCGCGCCGGTCTCCTGGACCGCGGAGAGGTCGGGCAGGCCCGGCACCCGCATCGCCTCCAGCGCCCCGCCCGCCCGCAGCGAACCGGTGCCGCCGAGCGGCTTGGCGGGGAGGAAGCGGTAGAAGAGGCCGAACGGTTTGTCGAACGCGTCCTCCGTCTCGTACACGATCCCGGTCTTCGGGTCGACCGCGATCGCCTCGTGCTGGAAGCGGCCCATCGCGGTCAGCGGGACGGCCCCGGTGCGGCGCGGGTCGGCGCCGTCCACCTCGAAGACGAAGCCGTGGTCCTTGGTGTACCCGTTGGTCCCGGCCTTGTCCTCGGTCTCCTCGCAGGTCAGCCAGGTGCGCCAGGGGGTGGGCCCGCCCGCGCAGTTCACCGCCGTACCGGCGATGGCGACCCGCTCGCCGAGCACCTTGTTCCGGCCGTCCAGCTCCAGGGACGTACAGCCGCCCTTGGCGGCAGGGTCGTAGGTGAGCCCCGCGACGGTCGGTACGCCGATCTTCGCCGTGTGCCGGTTCTCGTGGTTGCGGACGAGGTGGACGCGGCCGTTGCGGCCCGCGAGGGCGGCCATGCCGTCGTGGTTGCTGGGCACCCTGCCCTCGCCGGAGCGCAGCGGGTCGCCCTCCCGGGACAGCGCCCGGTAGCGGAAACCTTTCGGCAGGTCGAGCAGCCTGTCCGGGTCGGGGACGAGGGGGCCGTAGCCGCCGTGGCCGCGGGCTGCGGCCGTGCCCGCGAAGAGTTCGGAGAAAGCCCCGGTGAAGGCGATCGCGGCCGCTGCGCCGCTGCCTGCCAGGACCTGTCGTCGTGTCGCGGTGTGCCGGGGTGCGGTCGCTGTGGTCCGGGTTTCGGATGACATGAGGCAACTCCCTGTTGGCGGACAGGTGACGTGACCCGCATGTGTGTAGCACGCACAGAGGCGCGGGGGAACCATGCGCGCCCCCGCGCCCCGTGTTGCCGCTGGGACGGCCCGGAGGGGGCCGCCGACGCGGAGGGTCAGGCCAGCGAGGCCGACAGCGTGATCGTCGTACCCGTCAGCGCCTGGCTGACCGGGCAGTTCGCCTTGGCGTCCTCGGCGGCCTTCACGAAGGCGTCCTCGTCGAGGCCGGGGACCTCGCCCACGACGGTGAGGTGGATGCCGGTGATACCCGTGCCGGGCTGGAAGGTCACCTCGGCCTTGGTCTCCAGCCGGGTCGACGGGGTGCCGGCCCCGGCGAGCCCGTGGGAGAGCGCCATCGAGAAGCAGCTGGAGTGGGCGGCCGCGATGAGCTCCTCGGGGCTCGTCTTGCCGTTCGCCTGCTCCGAGCGGGCCGGCCAGGAGACGGGGTAGTCGCCGATGCCGGAGGAGTCGAAGGTGACGACCCCCTTGCCCTCGAGCAGGTTGCCTTCCCAGTTCGTGTGCGCCTGACGCGTGGTAGCCATGCTGGATCCCTTCGAACGGAACAGTGTGCGCGGTTGTACGGGAGTTGTCCGCGGTTGTACGCGGACGGAGTTACGGGCACGCCGCGAACGGGCACCCGGTGTCACCCCCCGAACCTACTGCGCCACCAGGCCCTTCGCGTCACGTGCCAGTGCCGTCAGCCGCGAGATCGCCCGGAAGTATTTCTTCCGGTACCCGCCGTTCAGCATCTCGTCGCTGAACAGCCGGTCGAACGGCAGCCCCGAGGCCAGTACCGGCACTTCGCGGTCGTACAGCCGGTCGGCCAGCACCACCAGGCGCAGCGCGGTCGACTGGTCGGGCACCGCCGTCACCCCGGTCAGGCAGACCGCGTCGAGATCGTCGGTCAGCGCCCCGTACCGGCTCGGGTGGACCCGTGCCAGGTGATCGAGAAGCCCCGGGAAGTCGTCCAGCGACGTGCCCGGCGTGGCGTACGCGGCGCGGGTGACCTGCTCGTCGGTGTACGGCGGCGGCGCCTCGGGCAGACCCCGGTGCCGGTAGTCCTCACCGTCGATGCGCAACGGGCGGAAGTGCGCGGACAGGCCCTGGATCTCGCGCAGGAAGTCGGCGGCGGCGAACCGGCCCTCGCCGAGCTTGCCCGGCAGCGTGTTCGAGGTCGCGGCCAGCGCCACCCCGTGCTCCACCAGCCGGCTGAGCAGCGAGGAGACCAGCACGGTGTCGCCCGGGTCGTCCAGCTCGAACTCGTCGATGCACAGCAGCCGGTGACCGCTCAGCGTCTGCACGGTCTGCTGGAAGCCGAGCGCGCCCACCAGGTTTGTCAGCTCCACGAACGTGCCGAACGCCTTCAGCGACGGCTCGGCGGGCGTGGCGTGCCAGAGGGAGGCGAGCAGGTGGGTCTTGCCGACGCCGTAGCCGCCGTCCAGATAGACCCCGCGCGGCCCGGTCGGAGCGGCCGGCTTCTTGCTCCCGAACCACTTCCGGCGCCCGGAACCCGTCGCGTGCGACCCGCCGAGCCCGGCGGCAAAGCCCGCGAGGACGGTGACGGCCTCGCTCTGGCTGGGCTGCTTCGGGTCCGGTACGTAGGTGTCGAAGCGCACCGAATCGAAGCGCGGCGGCGGCACCATCTCCGCGACCAGACGGTCGGCGGGGACGCGCGGCTCGCGGGCGCACAGGGACAGCGGGGCCATTTCGGCGAGGGGGCTCTGCCCCGGAAACGCGGTGGAGGACGACACAACTCTCCACCCTAAGGCCCGTGCCAGACTGCAACCCATGCGAAGCCTGCTCCCTGTGACGGACCTGACAACAACAGCCGCTGCCCCCGAGCCCTCGGGGTTGCTCACGGACCGCGAGTGGAGCCTCGACGAGCTGGCCGACGCGTACGCCTACCCCGCGCCCGGGGCCCCGTGGCTGCGCGCCAACATGGTCTCCACCCTCGACGGGGCCGCCCAGCACGACGGCCGCTCGCAGGGCATCTCCTGCGCCGCCGACATGCGGATCTTCGGCACCCTGCGGGGCCTCGCCGACGTGGTGATCGCCGGAGCCGAGACCGTACGCCTGGAGGGGTACCGTCCGGCCCGCGCCCGGGAGGCCTTCGCCGGGCGGCGGGCGGCGGCACGGCAGGGCCCCGCGCCCGCCGTCGCGGTGGTGAGCGGCTCGCTGGACCTGGACTTCTCGCTTCCGCTGTTCACCGAGCCGCTGGTCCCGACCCTCGTGGTGACCGGTGCCGGGGCCCCCGCCGACCGGATCGCGGCGGCCCGGAAGGCGGGCGCGGAGGTGGTGATCGCGGGCGAGGACGCCCGGGTGGACCCGGCCCGCGCGGTGCGCGAGCTGGCGGACCGGGGGCTGCGGCGCCAGCTCACGGAGGGCGGGCCCCGGCTGCTCGGCCAGTTCGTGGCGGCGGGGGTGCTGGACGAGCTCTGCCTGACGCTCTCCCCGATGCTCACGGCCGGGGACGCGCAGCGGATCGCCGGAGGCCCCGGAGTGACCGTGCCGGAACGTTTCGCCTTGGCATCGCTGCTGGAAGAGGACGGTTTCCTCTTCGGACGGTACCGGCGGAGGGGCACACGGTGACCGGCAGAGGGACACACGGTCACCGACGGAGGGACACTTAGCGGAATTACCCGTTCCGGTTAGCTCCGGCTGGGCACACTTACCTCTGCAGTCCCCGTGGAAGCACGGGGAAGGATGGTTTCAGCAAACGACCGTCGACGGTCGAGCCGGCTGTCGACGAGACGCAGAAGCGGAAGGGCGCCTGTCGTGTTCACAAGCGTTTTGATGATCGAGAAGCCGCTCACTCCCGAGGACGTGGACTTCGTCACCACCCTCCACGGCGAGGAGCGGATCTCGTTCGTCGTTCTGTTGCAGCCGCGCGGCGACCAGGCCGATGTCCTGCTGCGCGCGATCGACGACGTGGCGATGGGAGAGCTCAAGGAGGCAGTCCGCGAGAGCGAGGAGCCGGAGGGCAAGGAGGCCCGGGAGCCCGCCGAGATCGGCCTGGAGTACTCCCTACGGGCCCTGCGCGAGGCGGGCTCCGAAGCGGTCGGGCAAGTGATCGAGGACCACCCCCTGGACAAACTGACGACCGTCGTCGAGGAGGCGGGCGCGGACGAGGTCATCGTCCTGACCGCCCCGCACTACGTGGAGGAGTTCTTCCACCGCGACTGGGCGTCCCGCGCCCGGCACAAGGTCGGCGTCCCGGTGCTCAAGCTCTTCGCACACAGCGAATAGGCTGGCCCCGCGGTCCGGAGTGGCACCGGTCCGCGGCCGAAGACCCACCCAGCACGGAGGACCCACTGATGGCACCCGGTATTCCCGCCGCCATGGAACGACCGCACTTCATCGGCATCGGCGGCGCCGGAATGTCGGGCATCGCGAAGATCCTCGCCCAGCGCGGCGCGAAGGTGGCGGGCAGCGACATGAAGGAGTCCGCCACCGCCGAGTCGCTGCGGGCGCTGGGGGCGACCGTGCACATCGGGCACGCGGCAGGCCACCTGGCCGACGACGCGTCCTGCGTGGTCGTCTCCAGCGCCATCCGCGCCGACAACCCGGAGCTGCTCCGGGCGAACGAGCTGTCCGTCCCGGTGGTCCACCGCTCCGACGCGCTGGCCTCCCTGATGAACGGCCTGCGCGCCATCGCGGTGGCGGGCACGCACGGCAAGACCACCACCACGTCGATGCTGGCCGTCGCCCTCTCCTCGCTGGGTCTGTCCCCCTCGTACGCCATCGGCGGCGACCTGGAGGGCCCCGGCACCAACGCCACCCACGGCGAAGGGGACATCTTCGTCGCGGAGGCGGACGAGAGCGACCGCAGCTTCCAGAAGTACGACCCCGAGGTCGCGATCGTCCTCAACGTCGAGCTGGACCACCACGCGAACTACGCCTCGATGGACGAGATCTACGACTCCTTCGAGACGTTCGTCGGCAAGGTCGTCCCCGGCGGCACCCTGATCATCTCCGCCGACCAGCCCGGCGCCGTCGAGCTGACCCGCCGGGTCCGCGACCTCTCCGAACTGAAGGTCGTCACCTACGGCTCCGCCGAGAACGCCGACGTCCGCGTCCACAAGGTCACCCCGCGCGGGCTGACCAGCGAGGTCACGGTCCTGCTCAACGGCAAGTTCCTCACCTTCACCGTCTCCGTACCGGGCAGCCACTACGCCCACAACGCGGTCGCCGCGCTCGCCGCCGGGGTCGCCCTCGGTATCCCGGCCCACAACCTCGCCTCGGCGATCGGCAGCTACACCGGGGTCAAGCGCCGCCTCCAGCTCAAGGGCGAGGCGGCGGGCGTGCAGGTCATCGACTCGTACGCGCACCACCCCACCGAGATGACCGCCGATCTGGAGGCCATGCGCGGCGCCGCCGCCGACGCCCGCATCCTGGTCGTCTTCCAGCCGCACCTGTTCTCCCGTACGCAGGAGCTGGGCACCGAGATGGGCCAGGCCCTCGCGCTGGCCGACGCCTCGGTGGTCCTGGACATCTACCCGGCCCGCGAGGACCCGATCCCGGGCATCACCAGCGCCCTGATCATCGACGCGGCGAAGGCGGCGGGCGCCGAGGTCACGGCCGTCCACGACCAGGACGCGGTTCCGGCCGCCGTCGCGGGAATGGCGAAGCCCGGCGATCTCGTTCTCACCATGGGAGCGGGCGATGTCACCGACCTCGGCCCGCGCATCCTGGAACACCTGTCGAGCTGAGGAGCGGGACGTGTCGTACGACGTCGAGAAGCCGGACGAGCAGTGGCGGGAAGAGCTGACCCCCGCCGAGTACGCGGTTCTGCGCCAGGCCGGCACCGAACCCGCCTTCCGGGGCGAGTACACCGACACCAGGACGGCGGGCGTCTACTCCTGCCGGGCCTGCGGGGCGGAGCTGTTCCGCTCCGACACCAAGTTCGAGTCGCACTGCGGCTGGCCGTCCTTCTACGACCCGAAGGACACGGACGCGGTCGAGCTGGTCGAGGACCGCGCCCACGGCATGGTCCGCACCGAGGTGCGCTGCGCCCGCTGCGGCTCGCACCTGGGCCATGTCTTCGAGGGTGAGGGCTACCCCACCCCCACGGACCAGCGGTACTGCATCAACTCGATCTCGCTGACGCTGGCGCCGGACGAGAGCTGAGCCCCACCGCCTGCCGGTGCCCCCGCCCCTGCGCGTATGCAGGGCGGGGGCACAGCGCTGTCACGCCCCCCCCGGGGATACCGGACCGATTCCACCAGACGGGCGCAGCCCCCCGAGGATCACTCCTCGTCGTCGTCGCTCCCGCCCGTTTCCGACCGCAGCAGCGGGTGGATCACGCCGGGGAAGACCCGGGCCCGTACGACTTCCTCGGCCGACCCGCCCTGCACGACCGTCTCCGCGACACCCCAGGGCCGCCCGGCCAGGTGGATGGTCAGGGTGTACGAGGAGGAGCAGCCGGTGCACTCGTAGCGGTCGGCCCAGGTCTCGACCTCGGTGGTGGAGCCCGGGTAGCGCTTCACATGGCGGTGGCGGGCGTGGCAGTGCTCGCAGGTCTCGCCGGGCTCACAGGTCCCGCCGCACGGACAGGGCACTTCAAAGCTGTCGGCGGGCTTCCAGCGCTGCACGAGGACGGCCTCGCGGGTGGCGCCCATGTCCTTCATGGCCTTGAGGTTGCGGGCGGCGACGTTGTACGACTCGCCGGTGGCGGCCATCCGGTCGCGGATGACGTCCTTGCGTCCACGGTTGGTCGTCATGTCGGCTCCTCCTGGGGTTCACGCACGCGGCCCGCCAGGAGGCCCATGAGTCGTGTCAGTACGCCTTTACGGTACCTGTCCGGGCGCCGGTGGCCTTACGGCACGTGCTGTCGAGGTATCGGCTTCACGACGTGCCCCAGGGCGACGAGGCCGATCCCGATGACCAGGAGCGACGGCGAGTGCGCGCTCCGGCTGATCACCATCAGCAGGGCGCCGGCTCCCCAGAGCCTCGGCTGCTGCACGTGTCGCTGAAGCAGGCGACCGGGCATGCGGCCGAGGAGCGGCCCGTGCATGCCGAGGGCGGTCCACACGCTGCCCAGGACCACTGCGACCAGTAGCAGCACCACGAAGGTGATCAAGGTGTTCCCCCGCGCCAGTGAGCGCGGCTTCCGGGCGTACCCTTCGCAGGGCTACGCCTGGATGCTCGGCGCGAGGCTCAGCCCTGGGCGGCGTACGAGAGGAAGTGCGTCCAGGTGGTCGGGGCGAGGGCGAGCTGCGGGCTCTCCTCGATCTTGGAGTCGCGGACGTGCACGGTGGAGGGGCAGGCGGCGACCTCGACGCAGTCGTCGCCGGAGCCGCTGCTGTAGCTCGACTTGTGCCACTCCAGGGCGACCTCGACGCAGGAGTCGCCGTCGCCACCGCTGTAGCTGCTCTTGAACCAGGCCAGGTCTGTGGTGCTCATCTCGCTCCTCGCATCCGCCGCATCAGGCCCTTGGAGTCGTCCAACGAGAGAGCCTGTGAACGCATACTGGCACACCGCATCTGGAGTGCGCTGATCACTTTGGGGTCGGAGATGAACTGGCCGTACTTCTGCCCTTCCAAGTAGCCGAACCACTGGTGCTCCGGCGTCTCCAGCAACTGCATCGGTCCGTCCAGTCCCGCGTGGTGATGCCGCACCAGCGGCATGATCTGGATGTCCACATTGCGCAGCTCGGACAGGTCGAGAATGTGGTCGATCAGCTGCCTCGTCACCTCCTCGCCGCCCAAGTCCCGCAGGAATAGGTGCTCTTCTAGGATGAAGGTGAACGCGGTGTTGGGCCGGTTCCGCAGGAGTTGCTGACGTTCCAGCCGAGCCGCGAGCTGTGCCTCGATCTGCTCATCGTCGAGCGGCGGCAACTGGTCGGCGAACAGCGTCCGCGCGTACGCGGGCGTCTGCAGCAGGCCCGGAATCAACCGGCACTCGTACGTGTAGAGGCTCAGTGCCCCCAACTCCAGTTGCGCCCAGTGCCGGAACCAGCTCGCCAACCCCTTCCGTCGCGTCAGGTGCTTTGCCGCGCCCAGGATCACCCCGAACGCGTCCAGGATCTCGTCCGCAAGCTCCGCGAAGTCCGGCGGTGGGAGCCGGCGGCCCTGCTCGATGGAGGCGACGGTCTCGGGGGAGTACCCGACGAGCGGGGCGAACTGCTCCTGCGTCAGGCCCGCCCGCTTGCGGAAGTTCTTGACGACCTCTCCGAACATCTTGAGGCTGTAATGCGGTTCGGGTTCGCCGCTGCGCCCGCCGCCGTTGCCGAAGGTCCCGTACGTGCTGTCGATGCCATCCGTGCCGTGCGTCATGTACGGCCACCTCCCCGTGCGCTGTCCTGGTCCGCAACCCGTCCATGCTCACGGAACGTGATCCGTACTGTCTACCCTTCGCACCCGTACGCTGACTCAGCGTACGGGTCGGTGACCTGGTGGTGGAGGGTCGGGGCCGGAAATCTGGGGGCATGGAAGCACCTACGAAGACCCAACCCAATGTAACCGTACGTGTGTTCAAGCGGCAGTTCAGCTCGAATCCGCGCGGTGCACGGCTCGCCCGCCGGATCGGCCTCTACCGGCTGCACACCTGGGGTATCCCGTACCTCAGTGACGCCTCGGAGTCGGCGGCCCTGATCATCGGGGAGCTGACGGCCAACGCGGCGACCCATGGGCGCGTGCCCGGCCGTGACTTCGAGCTGTGCCTCTCGCACACCCCCGGCGACCGGGAGATCCTCGGCGTCCTGCGGATCGAGGTGTCCGACACCCGCACCGAGTGCCGGCCGCCCGGGCCCGGCGAGATCGCCGTACCGGAGGACGGGGACGACAGCGGACGGGGGATGCTGATCGTGGACGCGCTGGCGGACCGCTGGGCGGTCATCGACCGTGAACCGCCGGGCAAGACGGTCCGTGCCGAACTGGACCTGCTGTACTGAACGCACGTCCGGCCATGGCGGCTTCGGGGTCAGCCCCGCCGCACCCGCCCCGCGATCCGCCGCCCCAGGCGGCCCAGCGCGCTCGACCTGTTCCAGTCGCGGAAGGCGACCGCCCGGCCGCTGCTGCCGGTCCGCCCCACCGTCTCCTCCACCTCCGCGACGGCCTCCGCCGTCATCGCGCGCACCGCCGGGCGCAGCACCTCCTCCAGGAGGGCGGCGGCCGTGGTCGTCCAGGCGGCGCCCGCGTGCGGGTGGGCGGTCCAGTGGGTGAAGCAGTCGGCCGCGTAAGCGGGGTGGGTACGCAGCCGGGCGCGGGTCGGCTCCGAGCGGGCCGCGCGGTCGTAGGCGGCGATCAGTTCAACGTCGTCGCTCCGGACGAAGTCGTACAGCTCCGCTCCCGGCCGGTCCGGGGCCAGCAGGCGTTCGACCAGGGCGGTGAACGCCCTTTCCTGGACTGCTGGTTCGAGAGGTTCGGCCCGGTCGCGGAGCGTGCGGACCTGCTCGGCCCAGCCGGGCTCGGGTGCCCCCGTCCGCAGGTCGCGGCAGAGGTCCAGGAGCTGGAGCGCCGCCCGCTCCCGGCCGCCGATCTCCTGCGGGAAGGCCTGCAGCAGGTCGTGGGCGAGCGCGGTGGCGTCCTCCGTGTCCGCCGGGGCACCGAGCGCCGCGTCGACCAGGCGGGCCCACGTACCGGCCGCCCGGTGCGCGTCCGAGGTCGCCGCCTCCAGCAGCATCCGGGCCTCCTCCACGGTGGGTGCCCGGTCCTCCCAGACCAGGCCCACCGCCGTACGCAGGACCAGCGGCTCGGCGAAGGGGGAGAGGCCGGCCGCCCGCAGGACGCGGTGCCAGACGGCCGTACGGTCCCGGCCCAGGGTGGTCATCGCGCCGGGCACCTCGGCGCACATCCGCAGGTGCGGCAGCGCCTGCGTCCCGGTGAACGGCAGCGCGACCCGCTCCAGGAACCGGGCCACCGCTCCGGGGTCCTCGGGCGCGATCCGGTCCAGCGCGCCCAGCAACGCCGTCCGCACGTCGAACTGTTCGTCCAGCAACTCCAGGAGCGCCGGTGCGAAGGCGGGGGGCCCCGGTTCCTCGGACGCCTCCGCCAGCAGCGCAGGGGCCAGCCGGTCGACGACACCCGGCAGCAGCTCCGTGCCGTTCACGCCCAACAGCCTTGCCACCCGCAGCAGTTGCACGGTCCGGGCCACCGGGCGCGCCCCGCCCGCACCGCTCTCCAGCTCGGTCAGGATCTCCGGCCCGAGCACCCCGGCGATCGCCTCCCCGTCCGGGCCCACGAACGCGTCCCGGCGCGGCAGCTCCAGCGAACCGTTGCCGCCCCGCACCGCCTCCGTCACCAGCATCGCGGCGAGCGGCGCGGTGACCGAGGCCGGGCACCGCCCGTCCAGCGCGCCGAACAGCCGCCCCACCGCGTCGAATTCGGAGCCCGTACGGTCATCGATCCCCGGTGAGGCCAGCGCCTCCACCAACCGGCCGATCCGCTCCGCGTCCAGCGCGTACGGCCGCTCCGCCGCCCAGCCGGCCGCCGCCGCACGCTCCTCGGGCCCGAGCGCGACCCCGTTGCAAAGGGCGATCACGGCCAACGGCCCGGCAGCGAAGGGGTCCCCGTGCAGCTCGCGCGCCTCCTGGAACAGCTCCGGCGCCCGGCTGCGCCACACCCGGGCCGCGGTCCGGGCCCACATGTCCGGCGTGCCGTCCACCGGGGGCCGGTCCGCGCACACATGGACCCGCAGCCCCGCCTCCCGCGCCGCCGCGGCGTCCTCGGGCAGCGCCCCCACCACCCGCAGCGCCGAACTCCCCGGCCGCCGCGTGTAGGTGGTGAACGTCAGCCGCTCCACGCTCTCCCTGGGCAGGGTGACCGCCGCCAGCCCCAGCCAGCGGGCCACATCCGCGTTCTGCCTCTCCACCAGCACCACCGGCCCGCCCGCAGGGGCCTCCTCGCTCGCCCGGCGCAGATCGGCCAGGACGGCCGCCAGCCAGGGACCGCGCGAGACGGCGAAGTCGTCGAGCCCCTCACGTACGGGGGCGGGGCCCGGCGGCAGCGCGCCGAGCGGGTCGGGCAGCGCGCCGCCCACGGGCGTCACGGAGACCCAGTGCGGCGACCGCCACGCCTCCACCGGCAGCCGGTCGCCCGGCAACGGCACGCCGGAGGGTATGTGCACCGCGTGCGCGTGGAACCGGACGGGCGCCGGGCCCTCGCCGCGCGCCGGAGCCGTACGGCCGACCAAACGGCTGCCGTCGGAGAGGGCGGCGTACGTGAACGCCTGTGGCAGTGAACGGAGTTCGGCGTCTGCGGGCCGGTGCGAGGCCCCGTCGGGCAGGGCGTACCCGACCAACGGCTCGATCTCCGCGAGCAGCGCCTGCGACACCCCGGGCCCGACCGCCGTGAACCGGCCCGCCGTCTTCTCCGCGTCCCCCGGCGCGGCGGAGGTGTAGTGCACCTGTGCAAGGCTCAATTGTCGGCCCTCTTCGTCCTGCCGCGACCGGTCCCCGCTCCACCCACCACGCGACCGGGTCGGGGGAGAGAAGTCCACGGCCGCGGGGGCGACGTTATCAAGGAGTGGCAGGCCGAGTTGCAGGCGCTGCGGAGGCGTAGCTGCAGAGCAGGAGCAGCTCGCTGTTCAACAGCCCTACTTGTTCAGGAAGGTGACGGTTCGGGAGTGAGTTCCTCCCGGCCGATGCGGTTTCCGTTGCGGTAGATCGTCACGGCCCCGTCCTTGATCCGATAACTGTACGGATCGTTGCGCGCTTCGTAGCCGCCCGGCTTCTTCGAGGCCCGCATCGCGATGCCAGGTTCGCGCTGATCACTGAACTCGCCGTAGTAGTAGAGCTCGTCACCCGTCGTGCGGCACATGGTGATCTGCTTGTTCTTCGTGCGGAACGCTTCTACCAGCACAGCTCCCTCCCCGGAGGGGATCGCCCCGGCGATCCGGTCGGGGCAGGCGGGCGCGGTGGGCGAGGTCTTGGTGCGGGAATCGGCGGAATCCCCCTCGGACCCGGAGAACACCCTCGACGCCATGGGAAGCACGAACAGCACGACAGCCAGTCCGAAGCAGCCGAGAGCGCATCCCTTCCCTTTGCTCTTCTTCTCCGGCGGCCGGTAGAAGGGTGCCGGTCCGCCCGGGTAGGGCGGGGGTGGCGTGTACGGAGCCGGCTCCGGCCGTGCCGCGGTGGGAGGGACATGCGTGCTCGGCCCGGGGACGTAGCCGCCGGACTCGGACGAGGGGTAGAAGACCTCTGCGGGAATCGGCGACGGCCTGACGGCCCGTCCGCCGGGTGTTCCGGCCCCGCGCGTGGTGGTCCGGCCTGTGGAGCCGGACTTCTTCGGGGCAGCCGGCTTGGACGTGGCTGTCTTCGAAGTCGCTGTCTTCGACGCCGTCTTCTTCGCAGCGGCGGGTCTGGACGACGTCGCCTTCGGGGAGGCCGACTTCCCCGCTTCCGTACGCGCGGCCGAGGGCTTCCGGGCCGCGGGCTTCCTCGGTGCGGATTTCCCGGCGGCCGCCTTCTTCGCCGCGGCCTTCCAGGGACTCGCGCAACCGATGCAGAACCGGTCCTCCTGGACGTTGTTCGTGTCGCAGTCGGCGCACGTCCAGGGACCTTTTGGCCCGCTGGACCGTGGCGAGCGCGTAGCGGGCCGACTGCGCTCCGTGTCGCACCCCACGCACACCTTCGCCGTAGGTCCATTGAACGTGTCGCACGCCGTGCAGCGCCAGTTGGCCGCGGCCACCCCCTCGCCCGTCCCTTCTTGTCGTCACACAGCGCTCAGGGCGCTGATTCTGCTGCGATCCTGCCGAAAATCTCGCGGTGAAGCTCTTCGGAGTCCGCGTTCGTCGGTGAGACGACCCAGTCCGGGCTCTCCGTGGGGATGGTCTGTACCCCGTCCTCCTCGGTCTGCTCCTCCGCAGGCGCCACGAGGCCGTGTTCGTCCCGGAGCTCCGCCACGAACCGTGATGCGGGCGTCGCGTGGTCCGCCGGGACATCGAGCCGGATCATCACCATGCCCGCCGCACCCTCCCCCGCGGTCTCCGGCCGGAAACGGAAGACGAGCTGCATCCCGCTCTGCTCGGCGTTCGTGCGGGTGTGCAGGGACGCGCAGTGCCTCACCGGCAGCTGCATCAGACCGAAGGCGTGCCAGTTGAAGGTCATCGTCTGCTCATCGACCCTGACGGAGGCGCCCGGAAGCTCCAGCCTGTGTCTCACAGGCTGTTCGCGATCGTCTCGATGATCTCGTCCATCTCGAACTCCTCCAGCCCCTGCCCTGCCTTGGACTCGAAGTGGAGCGTCAGGTCCCACTCCTCGGCGATCGGGTCCTGCCAGGGAGCCCCGTCCGGTGCGAACAGCACCAGCCGCTTGGCGGACTGTTCCATCACGGCGGTCTGGCTGCGTGCGTAGCCCCACTGCTCGAAGAGATCGTCCATGCTGCGCGGAACGGCCGACGGGTAGGTCTGAGCCGTCACACCGACGGTGCCGAGCGGGTGGGCGGGGGCGTCGGTGAACATGACGATGACGTGCCGGCGGCGGTCGAGGCCTTTCTCCCAAGGCGAGTTGATGGCGAGGGCCAGTGCCTCGAGGCCGGACTCCGGGATGTCTCCGCCACCGCCCGCGTCGATGCCGCCCACGAACCGCTCGAATTCCGCGGATTGTTCGGGCAGGGTGAGGAAGCCGGTCTGTTCGATGGCATCGTTCGGGTTGTCACCGAAGTCGCGGAAGGCGATGACCTTCAGGCGCAACTGGCTGATCGCTTTGCCCTTCTTGGCCATCACGTCGTTCAGCCGTTCGTGGAACTGGAGGGCGCTGGCCTTCACGGTGTCCAGTACCGGAAACATGCTGGCCGTGGCGTCGATGCACAGAACGATGTCGACGGCATACTGCAGATTGCCCTGGTACTGACCACTGCTGGCGTTCATCGGGGTTCTCTCCTCAAGGCATTGGTGCTGGTTCGCATGCTCAGGGTTTGCGGCGGTCGCCGAGATTGATCCGTACCCGGGACCGCTTGACCTCGGTCGGCGTGGCCGTCTCGGGCTCCGGCGCTGGCTTCTCCGGCTTCGCGGAGGCCGGGGGCCGTCCCAGGTTGGATCTGATCCGGCTGACGCGCGTGCCGGGAGCTTCCTCCGCCGGGAGCGGCGCGGCGGGTGCGGCAGGCGCAGGGGGCTTCGAGCCGGCGGTTCCGGGGCGGCGGTGGACCAAGACACAGACCGTCGGGTCCTTGAGCGCCTTGAGGTAGGTGCCCATGCGCGGCCGGTTGCCCGGCTGGAGGGACGTCGTCGCCCGGATGAGCCCTTGCAGGGAGTCCGACAGCCTGCTGTCGAGGCGCAGTGGCTCACCCGCGTTGACTGCGTCGGCGGGGGAGCCGTACCGCTCGTCGTGGGCGGGCAGACTTCCGGTGAGGTACTCGTGCGTCATCAGACCCAGCGCGAAGACGTCGACCGCGGTAGTCAGATGCTCCGGCTGGACGGACTCGTCCTCCTGCACGTACCGGCGCCATTCGGGTGCCCCGTACAGCGAGTCACCGGCGACGTCCTGGCGCCCGGGGGGACTCCCGGAGAGGTACGAGTCGTCGAAGTCGATGAGCTTGGCCGAGTGGAAGGCCGCCCCGTCCCGCTTCTGGATCAGGACGTTGAGCGGTTTGAGGTCGCCGTGCACCACGTCGATGTCGTGCAGGAGCTGGAGGCTCAGCCCAAGTGTCTTGAGGAGCACCGCCTTCTGGCGCGGTTCCAGCGTCTGTGGCTTCTCCAGGGTGGTGGTGTCGATCCGCTCGGTGACTTTGTAGTAGGTGCTTCCCTCATGGAAGAAATCGGTGGCGAGCACCAGATTGCCGCCGCCGCGCGCGTCCGGCCGCAGCCGCTTCATGATGCCGCGGTGCCGGTCCTCGAACTCCTGGCAGACCTCCAGCCGGATGCGGCGGCTCGCGGCACTCGCGGTGGAGCCTTCCCGGGGCCGCTTCGGTTCCAGGAAGCGTTTCAGGAAATACTGCCGGCTGTCCTTCTCGGCAAATGCCCACATGCACTTGCCGCCGTTGGCGTTGGTCGGCTCGGTGACCACGCGGTAGCCCGAGATCTCGTCGCCCAGTTTCATTCCGTGTCCTCCTGCGACATCGGCAGGTACGCCTCGTAGTCGCGGCGGTACTCCTGCCAGGTGCTGTTCTGCCAGGACCGCACGGTCACGGCCTGATCGGCACCCGACGGCCGTCCCTTGCCGCACAGTCCGGCCAGGAGCGCGGCACGCTGCTCGAAGGCCGCACGTGTTCCCGCGAAGTCCTGGTGTCCCAGGGCGGCAAGGGACAGGGAGGCATCGTCCGCCGTGTACTCCTGCACCTCCCGGCGGATCAGGTCGGCCCACTCCACCGCGCTGTCGGCCCGCATGAGGGTGGTCAGCAGGGTGTTCTCGAAGTCGGCAGGGGTGTGTACGTAGCCGAAGAAGCCGTCCGTCGCCGCGAGCAGGACACACGGCATCGAGAAGGCATGGGACCTCTCCTCGATGAAGAAGTCCCGGTCGGCGCAGACGGTGTTGGTCATCGGCGGATCGGAACGCAGCAGCTCCAGCGCGTCGTGCTCCTCCGTGTGGTCGGAGGTCAGAACCTGGAGCCCTGCCTCGGGCGTCAGCACGTACGCCCGTGAGTCTCCGGCCCACAGGGCCCGGACGTCCACGGCGTCGCCCTCGCCGACGCCGTACTCGACAGCGGCCAGCGTGGTGGGGAGCTGCCGTCGCATCCGGCCGACGATCTTGCTGCGGCGCTGTGGCGCCCGCTCGTGGAAGTAGTCCAGAAAGTCCTTGAGCACTTCCGCGTCGGCGGGTGCGCCCTGATCGACGATCTCCCGGAACCAGCAGTCCGTCGCGAGTCGGGCGACGCGTGCTCCGACCCAGGCACCCGTGCGCTGTTCGCCGTCCGGAGCCTGCCAGACGGGGGAGGACCCCGAGCCTCCGGAGCCGTCGAAGACCCCGAGCAACCCGCGCACGCTCCCATGATGGTGAGCGATCAAGGGTTCCGCGTCTTCGCCGCGCCCCGGGACGCGCTCCGTCCAGACCCCCAGGGCTTGCAGGCCAGGCATGCCGCAACCCCAGATCATGCGGGGGGTCGGCGGGGGCACGGCGGCCGGGGGAGCGTCGGCCGGGGGACCGGGTACGTCCGGCACCGGCTCCGCGCGGGCGGGACCCGCGGCAGCGGCCGGCGCCGCTTCGGAGCCAGGCCCGGTGGCAGTGCCGGGGAGCGGTGGATGACTTGGTGCCAACTGCCAGGCGTCGGTCCAGGGACGGGAGGGAGTGGTCATCGCCGGTCCCCACCGCCCTCGCCGCCCGGCCGTTTGGCCGTGCCCCGGACGCGGCTGACGCGCCGGGGCTGCTCGGCTGCCGGGGTGTGCCCCGGGGCCGCCGTCCTGCCCGCGTCCTCGTGCCCGGAACGGTCGGCCGTTCCGGCGGCTGGGCGTGACGGCCGGCCCGGCGTCGCGTAGGGGGCAGGGCGGGAAGGCATGACCGGTCGCTCCTCGCGGGCGTCGGACCGGACCGGTTCGTCCTCGGGCGGAACGGGCGCCGGGCTCGGACGCACCACCTCACCGGCGAGCGGATCGCGGCCACGGCCGCGTCCCCCGTCGCGCCCGGCCTCAGCGCCACGCTCGGCGGACGACGACGGTGCGGAGTCATGCTCCGCGCCGCGGCCCGGGGCCAGCGCGCCACGCAGCCGGCCCCGGCGTACGCCGCCGAACAGCCTGTCCTCCCCGTTGACGATGCCTTCGATCACGGCCCGTTCCAGTTCCGTCTGCTCGAAGGGTTCCCGGTCGGCATCGCCGCGCTCCAGGACCATGCGCAGTGCCTGCAGCCCCGCCTCGCGCTGCTCGGACTCGCCCTTCTCGATCCAGGCCAGCGCGGCGCGCGGGCCCTCGCGCTCCATGATCTCCGCGATGATTCCCTCGACCCCTTCCTCCCGCATGAGGTCCAGGTGCCGTTTGCGGCGCATCCCGTCGAGCCGGGTCTCCCGCAGCACATCGCGGAACTCGCGCCCGCTGGTGGCGATCTCGTCCTCGTCGACGAGGAGTTCGACCTGGAGGCTGGACAGCCGCACCGCCGAGTCGCCCACGAAACCACGCAACGCTGAGTTGAGTGCCTGCTCGGCCGCGTGGAACTCCGAGATGTCGAACTCCCGGGAAACCTCGCGCAGAAGCTTGCGGAGGTGGCCGTAGAGCGCTCCGCTCATGTCCCGGATACGTCGGCCCACGACCTCCGCCGGGTCGGCCACCCTGCAGACCACGTCCACCCGGCTGCGGAAGGAGAACGAGGCGTCGCGGCTCAGCAGGGGCATGTCGAGGACCAGCCGGTGCTGGGACAGATCGACGGTGTAGACGCTTTGGTACGCGCCGAAGCGAGCTGCCGGAATCTCCTCGCCGGGGAGAACCGTCAGTGAAGCCCCGCTGTCGGGCACCAGGACGAGAGCCCTGCCCGGTGCCGGGGGCCGCAGCGGGTTCGTCAGCCGCCACCGGGGCACCGACTGGTGGTCCAGAATGGGGTCATACGTCAGTTCCACGGCGTTCCTCTCACAGCTCCACACGCATGACTCATCGTTCGACGGAACGCGCCAGATCCGCCGCCAGAGCGGAGGGCACATCGGGGTCGGTGGCCCACTTCGTCAGCCACCAGTGCAGCCGCTCCCGGTGCTTGCCGGGCGACCGGGCGATATCGGTCACCAGGGTATGCAGCGCGGCCGGTGCTCCGGGGCACTGCTCCGCATAGGTGTCGATCCACGCCCGCAGAGCGATGAGGGCGTTGTCCTGGACCGGCTTGCGCGCCAGCGCCCGCCTCCACAGCTCGGCCGACTCGGCGCGGTGCTGCGGCAGCGTACTCAGCAGCAGGGGGACCCCGGCGACGGCTCCGTCCGGGCCCGCCGGGTCCGGCGACACCGACGACCAGGAGGTCGAAACGGCGAAGACGAAGGCCGAGAGGGTCTTGAGGGCCATCGGTGACAGGTCCTGGGGCGCGGACCACTTCAGGTAGGCGGCCAGCACCTCGCGCGCCCGTCCCTGGTGGATCAGCTGTACTCCGCCCCAGGCCACGGGGGTGAGCGTGCCCCAGTCGTCGCCCCGGTCCAGTGCGGCCCGCAGGACGTCCAGCGCCCGCTGCGGGGCGTTGCGGCCGAACAGACCGCCGACAGTGTTGGCCGCCGTGCTCGCCAGCCGACGCTCGTGGGCGGAGTGTCCCCCGCGTGCCCAGGTGAACAGCAACGCCCAGACCTGCTCCGCCGTCTCAGGGGTCGCCCCGGCCACCCCGAGTGTTGTCGCCGCGGCCTGCCGTACGGGCCAGGACGTGCTGCTCGCCCACGACGTCACGAACCGGTGGACGGCGTAGGAGTGATCCGCCCGGGCCAGCACTCCGGCCGAGACGGCGGCCTTGGCGCGGACCTCCACATCGGCGTGGCGCAGCAGGTTCCGCAGCCACTGGAGCACGGCATCGCGCCTGCCGTCCAGGGTCGTCCAGGCGTAGGTGAGCACCACGTGGCGTACGAGCTCGCTGCGGAAGCGCAGCGTGGGCGGCCCGGTCGCACCGGCCCGGGGGAAGACCAGCTCGATCCAGGGCTGTTCCTGCTCCAGCCGGTCACGGAAGCGCACATCCGGAGGTGCGTCGTCGGTCGGTGCCAGGGCCCGTCGCAGGGAGACCGCCGCATCGGCGACCGTGAGATACCCGCTGCCCTCCAGGACTGCGACGGCCAGGGCGAACGCCACGGCCTCCGGTGCGTGATGGGAACGGAACCACGTGTACACCTGCTCACTGGGGTCGCGCAGCCGCGCCACCTCGGCCGCGAGGTCACCGCCCGCAATGACCACCGAGGCAAGCCGGGCCGCGTGGGCGGCCATCGGCCGCTCCCGCAACGCGGCCAGCGCCCCGGTGGACTCCAGCAGGACCGAGAGCTCCCTGTGCCGGTCCGGGTCGTTCCCGTGCCCGAGCACGCGGCGCTTCAGCAGAACGGCGGGGTCGACCGGCCCGAGCTGATGCCGGGCGACACCGTCACCGCCCGGCCCCGAGAGAGCCGCCGTCAGGTCGGGGCCACCGACGAGGACCAAGTACGCGTCGACGGAGCGCAGTCGGACCAGTGCGGCGGTCAGCCCCCTCACTACCGCAGCCGGATCGTCGCCGTCCACCACGGCGAAACAGCCGCTGTGCTTGCCCGGCGGCGCCCACCCCGAGGCACCGATCGACGCCACGTCCAGGACGCGGTGCACTCCTCCGCCCTCGGCTCCGTTCAAAGCCATCGCCTCGGCGAGCAGATTGACGGCCGCCGCCGAACGTCCGGTACCGGGCGCCCCGGTCAGGACCAGCAGACAGTGCTCCCGCAGCAGTTCCACCGCGTCGTCGTACCGGTCAGGATGCACATAGAGGTCGGTGTGTTCCGCGACCTCCGCCTCGGTTAGCTGCGCGGTGGCGTTGCCGCCGGCCGCGGAGGGCCCCCGACCTCCCCCGCTGTTGAATCCGCCGCCGAAGGTGACCGACTCGTTGAACAGGGCCAGGGTGCCGATCCTGGTCCCGGACGCGTCGGCGTTCAGCCGTTCGGCGATCCGGTCCGCGATCGCCCCGGCCCGCAGTGCCTCGGCCCGTTCGGCGCCGCTCTCCTCGCCGCCCGACGCGAGGGACCGCAGGGCGTCCGACTCGCTGACCGGGCCGTCCTCCTCGATCCCGGGCCGGGCCGGGGGCGGGGCGGTCTCTTCAGCGGGCGCACGCTCGTCGCTTTCACGCATCGCCTCGTCCGGCGATGTTTCCTCGCTCATGAACTCTCAGCCCGTCAGGAGATGTTCCAGTCGCCCTTGATCTCGACCTTCTCGTTGAAGACCTGAGAGTTCTTGATCACCGCCGCGTTCACCTGGGCACGTCCGGCACCCGAGGCGACGGCCTCGTCGATGCTCCGCCGCACATCGGTCTCGAACTCCCTGTCGCGCAGCATGTGGGCGAGTAGCAGCCGCTGCAACTGCTCCTGCGCCCCTTCGTCGGCAGGGCTCTGCTGGACCCGGTCGAGCGCGCCTTCGGCGTCGGAGTCCCCACGGAAACGCGCTCGCAGACGCTCCACGAGGCGTGCCCCACCGCCCCAGCCGGAGCGACCGGCCTCTTGCCCGGCTGATTCGAGCGCGCCTTTGGCGATCAGCGCAACTCCGGCTACGGCGGCAGCCGTGATTGGATCCATGTGCTTCCCCGTTTTAGTCAGACAGGCATCCGACCCTAGGGGAGGGGAAGCGGGCTTCGGGGGCAGTCGGCTCGGGTTGACCGGAAGCAGACCTAGCCGTGGCCGATATCCGAGTAGGGCGCACGTGCCTGCCTACTGCGAGGGGACGCACCTCCGCGCCGGGGAGGCGGATACGGCAGTCCCGTGGGCCGGACGGGCTGCTCTCGCATCTGGCTCACGGCCCCGCCGCCTCCCTCCAGGCGATCGCTTAGGTCAGCGGCTCCACCCACACATTGCGGTACCTGATCTTGCTGCCGTGGTCCTGGAGCTTGATCGCCCCCGCCGTCGCGGCCTCGGCCGCTCCACCGCCGGTCGGGCCGTCGACCGCCACGTCGTCGTGGACGGTGACGCCGTTCCAGACGACGCTGATCCTGGCGTCCTCCGTCTTGTTGCCGGAGGAGTCGAAGCGAGCCGCGCGGAAGGTGATGTCGTACGTCTGCCAGGTCTCCGGCGCGGTGGCCGCGTTCACGTCCGGGGCCTTCTTCGTGTAGATCGCCCCGGCCTCGTTGTCGGCGAGGGTGTCGTCACCGTACGAGTCCAGGATCTGCACCTCGTACCGCTCCTGGAGGTAGACCCCGCTGTTCGCGCGGTCCTGGCCGGTCACGTCCGGCGGGAGGTTCGGCAGCCAGAACTCCACGTGGACGCGGAAGTCCTCGAACCCCTGCTTCGTCCGGAGGTCGCCGTTCCTGATCTCCATCTCCCCGTCGCTCACCGGCCATTCGGGGCTGCGGCCGTCCGGGTGCTGCCAGGACGCCTGGTCCGTGCCGTCGAAGAGCGGGATGCGGGCGCCCTTCGGGTGGACGGCGATCATGTCGAGGTTCACATGACCGGTGTCGCCGCCGTCGTAGGAGTACGTGACGGTGTTGTGACCTGCCTCCAGCTCCAGTTGCTCGTTCTTCGTCGCCCAGGTCTTCCAGTCGGTGGTGGAGGCCAGCTTCGTCTGCCGGACCTTCGTACCGTTGACGTGGACGCTGATCGTCTTGGTGCCGGGGGCCGGGTTCGGGCCGTTGGAGTAGCGCAGGCCGACGTCGTGCGGGCCCGCCTTCGTGGTCTCCACGTCGAAGGTGACCGCCGCGCCCTCGTTGCCGAAGTTGTCGACGAAGCCGCCTCCCGAGTAGCCCGCGTGCTCGGTGTCGACCCCCGCGCCTCCGGTGAGGGCGGCCTCCTCCGCCTCGTACAAGGTGGGCGGAGGCTGGCCGCCCGGCAGGGAGTTGAGCGTGTACCAGGCTTCCGTGGACCACAGCTCCGTGCCGTTCGCGGAGGAGAAGGGGCGCGGGGAGCGGACGTGGACGACCCGGTTCGCCTTGAGGCCGGGGAGGGTGAGCGTGACCTTCCTGCGGTCCTCGGAGAGCGTAGCCGAGCCGACCCGGAGGGTCTCCTCGTCGATCTTGGGGCCGCCGTAGGCCGGGGTGGGGGCGTACGTCCACTGCTCGACCTGGTAGCTCTCGGCGAGCTTCGCCGCCGTTTCGGCGGAGAGCGGCTCGGTGTACTCCAGCTCGAAGCCGCCCGGCTTCGCCCGCATCGCCAGGATGTCGAACGCCTTGTCACCGCTGGGCGAGAGCTTCTGGAGCCCGTACGCGAGCTTGCCCTCCTGACCCCAGTTGCCGCCCGCGCCGAGACCGCCGGCGTAGATCGCGCCGTCCGGACCCATGCTGATCCGGTTGACGCCCGCCTCCAGGCCCTGGGTGAAGCGGAAGACCGCGCCCTGGTACTCGCCGTCGACCTTCTCCAGGTAGGCGCGCTGGATACCGCCGTACGTCACGTCCCCGAACAGCATCTGCCCGGCGAACCGGCCCTCGGTCAACTGAAGAGGAGTGGAGGGCGAGTTGGCTATCTCGTTCTGCGGGAGCCAGAGCACCGGCTTGGTGACCGGCTTCGTGTCGAAGGGGCCCGACGGGTTGGTGTAGTGGTTGAAGAAGCGGTCCTGCTTCACATGGACCAGCTTCGAGGAGGGCAGCCAGCCGCCCTGGTTGTCCAGGACGAACAGGTCGTTCTCCGGGCCCCACCCGATGCCGTTGGGCGTACGCAGGCCCCCGGCGATGTAGTCGACCTCGCCGGTCTCCTTGTTCACCTTGATGGTGGAGCCGCGGTTCGGGGCCGGCTGCGGGTCGGTCGTCGCGCCACCGTAATTGATCGACACGGACAGGTTGAGGTAGAAGTAGCCGTCCCGGTAGAGCAGGCCGAAGGCGAACTCGTGGAAGTTGCCGCCGTACGGCCAGGTGGCCACGGTCCGCCGCTCGTCGGTGACGTCGTCGCCGTCCGTGTCGGTCAGCTCGGTCAGCTCGTGCTTCTGCGAGACGTAGAGCTTTCCGTCGACGGCCTTGATGCCCATGGGCTCCTTGAGCCCTTCAGCCACCTTCTTCGCCTTAACCTTGTCCGGGCCGGTTTCGCCCCGGACACCGTCGAGGAGATAGACCTCGCCGGTCTCGTTGTCCGTACCGCCCCAGGTGGTCACGGCGAGCCGCCCGTCCGGCAGCCAGTCCATCGCGGAGACCTGCGGCTCGAAGCCCTCGGGGCGCAGATCGGTCAGCGCGTAGTCCGGGTGGGTCTCCGTGAGCGGCAGCCCGTCGCCGGGGGAGTCGAGCGCGCCCTCGCACTCCTTGCGGCCCGGCGCCGTCACCCGTACGACGTCGGCGTCGGTGGACAGCACGGAGTTCGGTACGACGGTGAAGCCACCGGCGCCCGGTGGCTGCCAGGCGAGCGTGATCTGCTGGCCGCCGGTGCGGTCGAAGTGGTCGATACGGAGGGAGTGGTAGCCCGCCGTGAGGGTGACCGTGCCGTCCTTGGGGTCGGCGCCGTGCAACCCGTCGTGGTCGATGACGAGTTGGTCGTCGATCAGCAGGCGTGACCCGTCGTCGCTGGTGAGGCGGAACGCGTACGAACCGTCCTCGGGGACGTCGATGTTGCCCGTCACCTGGGAGACGAAGCGGTCGTCGAAGCCGAAGTCGTCGGGCGCGTCCCAGTCGATCTGCGGCATGAGCTTGTCGACGTTCGGCGTCTGGCCCGACTTGATGTCGCACAGCTCGTCCAGGGGGACCTGCACGTCGAAGACGCGCAGGGTCACCCCCGGTTCCTGCGGGGGGAGTTCGTCCGGCGCCGCCGGTGCGGCGTTGGCCGGGACGGCGGCGAAGGCGCCGACGAGGAACGAGGAGACCAGCAGACCGGTCAGGTGCCTGCGGAACGGCCCTCGCCCGAGGGCGGGTTGTCTGCGGAAGGGGTGGAACGGCCGTGGATGCATTCTTCCTCCTGGCCCCTCGCAGCGAGAGGCACGTCGCGGCGGTGGGTGGGGCCACCCGGCGCCCGGGGGTGAACGTTCGGCTCGTGCGGGTCAAGCGGGTCAAGCGGCTCGTGCGGGAGTGCAGGTCGAGCAGGTCGAGAGGGTGTGCGACTTCGTGCGTCCTCGTGCGAGTTCGTTGGACCTCGTGCGTCCTCGTGCGTCCTCGTGCGACCGAAACAGTAGGAGGCTTCTGCTGACGCCGTCCATACTTCGTCACCACTGTGTTCAAAGCTCGCAGGTAGCCGTGCAAAGATCCGAAGGCTTGCGGAGCGGAGAGATTCTGCCGGTATGTCAGCCATGTGCTCGTACTGCGTTGAGGGCATGACGGGGTGCGGAGGAGTTGCATGCGGAGACCACCCCCTGACCGGTGAAGTCGCCTCTGTGCGGGCCCCGTTACGCATGTTCCGATGGCGCAACAGTCTCCGGCCGGCGCCGCTTCGGGGACGGCGGGCGAACCTATGATCGGCACGGTGTCGAGGGAGAGCGGGGGAAGTGCCGTGGGCTGTCAAGGGCCGTTAGGTGCACGCTGGTTCGGTGGACGGGGGCGGCGCGCCGCGCTGCTCCTCGCGATCGTTCCGGTGCTGCTCGCCGGATGCTCAGGAGGCGGTGGCGACAGCCCCGGCACGGAGAACCGGAAGGCTCCGGCCGGCGGCGGCCGGAGCACGGGCACCGCCACCGGGGCCGACACCCCGGCCCTGCCCGAACCCGACCCCGCCCGTCTTCCCCGGACCCGGGCCGCCGCGCTCGACCTCATAGGCCGGGTCATCGCCGGGCCAGACAGCTTCGGCCCCGGGGTGGTGAAGCGGAGTCCGTACGAGAGTGGGGCGGCCACCTGGCCCGTGCTCGGTCCGGACTGCGTCTGGACCCAGGAGAAGCCCGCCGACACCGTCCTGGCCACCCGCACCCGTTCCTTCGAGGTGCCCGCGGCCCAGGGCAAGGGGCCCGTCCGGCTCGCCGCGGTCGTCACCGTCCACCGCAGCCGCGAGGACGCGGAGTGGGAGATGGCGGAGTCCATCGAGGAGACCATGCGCTGCCCCACGCAACAGCTCACCGCCGGCGAGCAGATCGGGGGCATGGTCGCGGCCGCACTGCTCGGGGGAGAGGACACCCAGCGAAACTCCGAGGACGCGCTGACCGAGGTCGGGGAGTACCGGTCCACCGAGCTCGGCGGGCCGCACCACTACTCCTGGCAGCAGGCGCAGACGTACCAGGTCACCGTCGCCGTGACCGGTAAGGGGGCCGAGGGGCGTACCGAGGAAGAGATCGACGCCCTCGTCACCCAGGCGCAGGCCACCATGCTGGTCCGACTGGAATCCGCCGTCGAGAAGCAGAGCTGAGGCCGGGCGATGGACGCACTACGACCGGGCGATCCCGCACGCATCGGCGGACACCGGCTCCTGGGCCGCCTCGGAGCGGGCGGCATGGGTGTCGTCTACCTCGGACGCACCGAGGCCGGAGCGCTCGCCGCCATCAAGGTGATCCTCCCCGAGCACGCCGGGGACGAGGACTTCCGGACCCGCTTCCGCCGCGAGGCCGAGGCCGCCCGCCGGGTGGACAGCCCCTGGGCCGTCCCGGTCACCGGCGCCGACACCGAGTCCGAAAAACCCTGGCTGGCGACGGAGTTCGTGCCAGGACCGACACTCTCCGAGGTCGTCGCCCGCTGCGGTCCGCTGCCCACCCGCAGCGTCCAGGTCCTCGGCCGGCTGCTCTCCCGCGCCCTGACCTCCGTACACGGTGCCGGACTTGTCCACCGGGACGTCAAACCGGGCAACGTCCTCCTGACGGCGGACGGCCCCCGGCTCATCGACTTCGGGATCGCCCGCGCCGCCGAGGCCACCGCGCTGACCGCCACCGGTCTCGTCGTCGGCACCCCCGGCTTCCTCCCGCCCGAGCAGGCGACCGGAGCCGGGGCGGGCGCCGGACCGGAGGGGGACGTCTTCTCGCTCGGCTGCCTCCTGGCGTACGCGGCCACCGGCCGGCCGCCCTTCGGCAGCGGGGCCGTCGACGCCCTGCTCTACCGCACGGTCCACGACGAACCCGACCTCGCCGGGGTCGACGACCCCGCACTCCGCGCCCTGCTCGGCGAGTGCCTGGCCAAGGACCCCGCCGCCCGTCCGGCCGCCGCCGACCTGGACACCAGGATCGCCGAGGACGTCCCGGGCGACGGCGTGAGCGCCGACTGGCTGCCCGAGGACGTCGCCCGGATGATCGCGGAACGGTCCGCGGCGATGCTGGCGCTGCCCGACATCGAAGCCACCGTGAACACGTCGGCCACCGCCCCCGCCCCCGCCCGGCGACGGTTCCTGGCGCTCGCGGCAGGCGGCGCGGTGGCCCTAGGGGCAGGCACCTTCGCCGCCGTACGACTGATCGGCGACGAACCCGACGGCCGGAGCGGCGCCTCTGCGGCCGGGCGGCGCTGGGTCATCGGCGTACACGCCGATCTCACGGGCGCCCAGAAGGCGGCCGGGCGGGCGCAGGAACGTGGGGTGCGGCTGGCCGTCGACCGCTTCAACTCCCTTACCGGAAAGCCCTTTACGCTCGCGGTGAAGGTGCTCGACGACGGGGGCGACCCGGCACGGTCCGCCCGGGTCGCCGAGGAGTTCGCCCGCGACCGGGACGTCCTCGCGGTCATCGGCCCGACCGGTGACGCGGCCACCGGGACCGCGCTGCCCGCGTACGACGAAGCGGTGCTGCCCCTGCTGACGGTGTCGTCGTTGCAGATCTCCTATCCGGCCCGGGTCAACGCCGCCTTCTTCCAGGCCTCTCCCTCCTACGCGGCCCTCTCCATGCCCATCGTCACCCGGCTCCTCCTGCGCCCCGACGTGGAGCGGCTCGGCGTCCTGATCGACCGGTCCGGCGGGCAGGCCGCGTACCAGGCGGGATACGCGACCAACCTGATGACCCCGAGCCTCACCACCGGCACCACCCACCCGCGCGTGGTCCCGGCCGGGACCTCCGACCTCGGGCCGGTGATCGCGGACCTGCTCGGCCACCGCAGCGACGCGCTCTTCTACGCGGGGGACGCGGCGGGTGGAGCGCGGGCCGCCCGCGCCCTGGCCGCGACGCCGTTCAAGGGGCCGAGCATGGCGCAACACACCGTCATGCGGCCGGAGTTCCTGGAGCGGGCCGGGGATACCGCCGAGGGGTGGGAGTTCATCGCCCCCTTCACGGACGCGGGCGGCGTGTCCGGTACGCCCGGCGCGCCCGGTGCGGCCGACTTCGCCGCCGCGCACCGGAAACGCTTCGGTGCCGCCCCCGCCGCCTGGTCCGCCGAGGCGTACGACGTCGCCGGGCTCGTCGCCCAGGAGGTGGCCGCCCTGGTGGGCTCCGCCACGAAGGGCGGCGGGGGCCCCACCGGTTCACCGACCGCCACACCCTCCGGGGGCACGTCCTCCGGAAGCACGCCCTCCGCGGACGGCCGCCCCGGCCGCGCCGCGCTCGTCGCCGCCATCGCCACTTCCCGGTACGAGGGCATCTCCCGGACCTACGCCTTCGACGAGGAGCGGCAGCAACTGGTGGGCCAGGACGCCCACCTCTACCGGGCGGAGGGCGGCCGCTACCGCTACCTCGGCCCGGCCCCGAAACCGAAGAGCTGACGTGCAACCCCTCGCCTCCCAGGACCCGTGTGCCGTCGGCCCGTACCGCACGCTGGCCCGGCTCGGCGCGGGCGGCATGGGCGTGGTCTACCTGGCGCGCTCGGCCGGCGGGACGCTCGCCGCCGTGAAGGTCATCCGCGCCGACCACGCCGCCGACCCCGGATTCCGGGCGCGGTTCCGCCGGGAGGCGGAGGCCGCCGGGCGGATCACCGGGCCGTGGGTGGTACCGGTGCTCGACGCGGACACCGAGGCCCGCGAACCGTGGCTGGCAACCGCCTTCGTCCCCGGGCCGTCCCTGGGCGAGGTCGTCGGCGCCCGGGGCGCGTTGCCCGCCGCGACCGTACGGGCGCTCGGGGCGCGGCTCGCGGCGGCCCTGGTCACGGTGCACGGGGGCGGGCTGATCCACCGCGACCTGAAGCCCGGCAACGTTCTGCTCGCCCTGGACGGGCCCCGGCTCATCGACTTCGGGATCGCCCGGCACGCGGGCGCGACCGCCCTCACCGCGACCGACGCCGTGATCGGGACCCCCGGCTACCTCGCGCCCGAACAGGCGTCGGCCGGACCGGTCGGACCGGCGTGCGACGTCTTCTCGCTGGGCTGCGTCCTGGTGTACGCGGTCACGGGGCGGCGCCCGTTCGGCGAGGGCGCCCCGGCGGGCGTCCTGTTCCGGACGGTCCACGAGGAACCGGAGCTGGACGGCGTACCGCACGCCTTGCTGCCCCTGGTCACGGCCTGCCTGGCGAAGGCCCCGGAGGACCGTCCGACGGCGGGGGAGGTGGCGGACGCGCTGGCGGCAGGCGGCGGGGGAGAGGACCCGCGCGAGGCGTTGGCCCTGGTCTCCGCACCCGCCCCCTGGTCGCTCCCCGGCCTCCCCGCCCTGATCGCCGAACGCTCGGCCGCCGCCCTCGCGCTGCCCGACCCCGACCCCCTCCTCCCCGCCACCGCCGTACCCGACGCAGGCCCGCCCTCCGGCCGCGACCTCACCCGCCGCAGGCTCCTCACCGCCGGGGCGGCCGGGGCCGTCCTCCTGACGGGCGGCTCCACGGCGGCCTGGATCGCCACGCGGCGGCGGAACGGGAGCGCCGGACCGCAGGGGCCGGGCGAGCCCCCCACCCGCACCATCGGCCTCCACGCCGACCTCAGCGGCCCCGGCCGCGCCACCGGACTGGCCCACCTGCGCGGCGCCCGGCTCGCCGTCGCCGACCACAACTCCCGTACCGGCAAAGCCTTCCGCCTCGCCCTGCGCACCGAGGACGACGCGGGGGAACCGGCGCGGGCCCTGCGCTCGGCCGACCGGCTGGCGGCGGACCCCGACGTCATCGCGGTCCTCGGCCCGACCGGTGACGTGCTGCCCGAGGACGTCGTCCTGCGGTACGGAAAGGCGCGGCTCGCCACGGTCGTCGTCGCGGCGGGCTCCACCACCGCGGGGTCCGGCGCGAGCCTCCCGCTCTGCGTGACCCGGCCCTACGACGGCAGCCTCGCCCCCGGCCTCGTCAGCTACCTGGTCCACACCCGTCCCGCACAGCGCATCCTCCTCGTGTCGGACGCGGCGGACCCCGACCGGAGCTGGAAGACCGGCTCCGCCTTCCGTGATGCGGCCCTCACCGGCGCCACCCTCACCGAACACCTCCTCCCCGAGGGCGCGTCGGGGTTCCGCCCGGCGGCCCGCCGGGCCACCGCCATCAGGGCCGACGCCGTCATCCACGCGGGCCGCTCCGCACCCCGCGCCGCCCTCCTGGCCACCGCCCTCGCGGCCGAAGGCTTCACCGGCACCCGGGTCGGCGCCGGACCCGCCCTCGGGCCCGCCTTCCTCAAGGGCGCGGGGAAAGCCGCCGACGGCTGGGTCTTCGCCGAGGCGTACGCCGACGCGGTGGCGCTCCCGTCGGCCGCGAAGTTCACCGCCGCCCACCGCGCTCGCTTCGGCGCACCGCCCGCCACCTGGGCCGCCGAGGCGTACGACGCCGTCGGCCTGATCGCCCGGGCCGCGGCGGCGACGAGTGCCGCGGGCGCGGAGCGCGACGGCCTGGCGCAGCGGCTGTTCCGGACCGAGCACCGGGGGATCGTCCGCACCCTGGCGTTCCACGCCCCGACCCGCCAGGTCCGGTACGAGAACGGGATCTTCCTCTACCGGATCGAGAAGGGCCGCCCCCGCTTCCTGGGCCCGTACGGCGAGGTCTGACCACGAGCGGGCTGTGACCTCCCGGTCACGGCTGAGGCACACCCGGCTGTGAACCCACGGCCAGGTGTGAAGCACACCTGCGACCGCGCTTAAGAAATCCTCGATGGACCCGGGCCCCCGTCGTACGGCAGCCTTCTCCGTGACGGCCGGGGACGGTGCGTGGAGCCGCACGGGCGTGTTCCGGCCCGTCCCGCCGTATCCCCGCCCCCACCATGGGGGTGACCCCGAAAAGACCACCCCGGGCCGCAGGGTTCCTCCGACATGCCCCGAGGCCCGGGGTATCCACCACCCGCGTACCAACGTGCAGGGAGCCGCAGCCGTGAAGGCACTCGTCAAGCAGAAGGCCGAACCGGGACTGTGGCTGATGGACGTGCCGGAGCCGGAGTACGGCCCCGCGGACGTCCTGATCAAGGTCCTGCGTACCGGGATCTGCGGCACCGACCTGCACATCCGCGCCTACGACGGCTGGGCCCAGCAGGCGGTCACCACCCCGCTGATCCTCGGCCACGAGTTCGTCGGCGAGGTCGCGGCCCTCGGCTCCGGCGTCGCGGACATCGCGGTCGGTGACCTGGTCAGCGGCGAGGGCCACCTGGTCTGCGGAAAGTGCCGCAACTGTCTCGCCGGCCGCCGCCACCTCTGCCGCTCCACCGTCGGCCTCGGCGTCGGCCGGGACGGGGCGTTCGCGGAGTACGTGGTCCTGCCCGCCTCCAACGTGTGGGTGCACCGGGTCCCCGTCGACCTCGACATCGCGGCGATCTTCGACCCGTTCGGCAACGCCGTGCACACCGCGCTCTCCTTCCCGCTGGTCGGCGAGGACGTCCTGATCACCGGCGCCGGCCCGATCGGCATCATGGCCGCCGCCGTCGCCAAGCACGCCGGCGCCCGCAACGTCGTCATCACCGACGTCAGCGAGGCCCGCCTCGCCCTCGCCCGCAAGGTCGGCGTCAGCCTCGCCCTCAACGTCGCGGACCGGACCATCGCGGACGGGCAGCGGGAGCTCGGCCTGCGCGAGGGCTTCGACATCGGCCTGGAGATGTCCGGCCGCCCCGAGGCGATGCGCGACATGGTCGCGAACATGACGCACGGCGGCCGGATCGCGATGCTCGGCCTGCCCGCCGAGGAGTTCGCCGTCGACTGGTCCCGGATCGTCACCTCGATGATCACCATCAAGGGGATCTACGGCCGCGAGATGTACGAGACCTGGTACGCCATGTCCGTCCTGCTGGAGGGCGGCCTCGACCTCGCCCCCGTGATCACCGGCCGGTACGGCTTCCGCGACTTCGAAGCGGCCTTCGACGACGCCGCGAGCGGCCTCGGCGGCAAGGTCATCCTCGACTGGACCGTCTGACCCGTCGAACCTTCTCTCGAAGCTCTTCTCGCATCCCTTTTAAGGAATCCAGCATGTTCGACTCCGTACGCGACGATCTGCGCACGACCCTCGACGAGATCCGCGCCGCCGGGCTGCACAAGCCCGAGCGCGTGATCGGCACCCCGCAGTCCGCGACCGTGGCCGTCACCTCCGGCGGCCGCGCCGGTGAGGTCCTCAACTTCTGCGCCAACAACTACCTGGGCCTCGCCGACCTCCCCGAGGTCGTCGCCGCCGCCCACGAGGCGCTGGACCGCTGGGGCTACGGGCTCGCCTCGGTCCGCTTCATCTGCGGAACCCAGGAGGTCCACAAGGAGCTGGAGCAGCGCCTTTCGGCCTTCCTCGGCCAGGAGGACACGATCCTCTACTCCTCCTGCTTCGACGCCAACGGCGGAGTCTTCGAGACGATCCTCGGCCCCGAGGACGCGGTCATCTCCGACGCCCTCAACCACGCCTCGATCATCGACGGCATCCGGCTCTGCAAGGCCCAGCGCTTCCGCTACGCCAACCGTGACCTGGCCGATCTGGAGAAGCAGCTCAAGGAGGCGTCCGGCGCCCGCCGCCGCCTGATCGTCACCGACGGCGTCTTCTCCATGGACGGGTACGTGGCCCCGCTCCAGGAGATCTGCGACCTGGCCGACCGTTACGACGCCATGGTCATGGTCGACGACTCGCACGCCGTCGGCTTCGTCGGCCCCGGCGGCCGCGGCACGCCCGAGCTGCACGGCGTCATGGACCGGGTCGACATCATCACCGGCACCCTCGGCAAGGCGCTGGGCGGCGCCTCCGGCGGTTACGTCGCGGCCCGCGCCGAGATCGTCGCGCTGCTGCGCCAGCGCTCGCGCCCGTACCTCTTCTCCAACTCCCTCGCCCCGGTCATCGCCGCCACCTCCCTCAAGGTCATCGACCTGCTGGAGTCCGCCGGCGACCTGCGCGACCAGCTCAACGCCAACACCGCGCTCTTCCGTACCCGGATGACCGAGGAGGGCTTCGAGATCCTGCCCGGCGACCACGCGATCGCCCCCGTGATGATCGGGGACGCGGCGAAGGCGGCCCGGCTGGCGGAGCTGCTCCTGGAGCGCGGGGTGTACGTGATCGGGTTCTCGTACCCCGTCGTCCCGCAGGGTGCCGCGCGCATCCGCGTCCAGCTCTCCGCCGCCCACTCCACCGCCGACGTCAACCGCGCGGTGGACGCCTTCGTCGACGCCCGGGCGGCCCTCGACGCGGAGGCGTGACCACCGGGTCGGGGCCCCGGCCGCGACCTGGGACAATGGGCACATGATCGATGCGCGGCGGCTGCGAATCCTCCGTGCGGTGGCCGACCACCGCACCGTGACCGCGGCCGCCGCCGCGTTGTACCTGACGCCCTCCGCCGTCTCCCAGCAGCTCGCCGCCCTGGAGCAGGAGACCGGCCACCGCCTCGTCGAGCGCAGCGCGCGCGGCGCCCGGCTCACCGCCGCCGGGGAGATCCTCCTCAGCCACGCCAACGTGGTCCTGGCCCAGCTGGAGCGGGCGGAGGCGGAGCTCGCCGACTACAGCGCGGGCGTCGCCGGTACGGTCACGGTCGCCGCGTTCGCCACCGGCATCGGCCTCGTCCTCGCCCCCGCCCTCACCGAGCTGGCCCGCACCGCCCCCGGCATCCGGGTCAAGGTCCAGGACGCGGAGGGCGACGCGAGTGTGCCGATGGTGCTGGACCGGCAGGTCGATGTGGCGGTGGCGGTGGAGTACCGGGGCGCGCCCGCCGAGGACGACCGGCGCCTCACCCGGGTCCCGCTCTACTCGGAGCCGTTCGACGCGGTGCTCCCGGTGGACCACCGCCTCGCCGGCCAGGACCAGGTGGCGGTCGCCGACCTCGCCAAGGACCCGTGGATCGGGCCGTACCCGGGCAATCCGTGCCACGAGGTGGTGGTCCTGGCCTGCGAGTTCGCCGGGTTCGAACCCCGCCTGGAGCACTCGTCGGACGACTTCCGGGCGGTGGTCGCGCTGGCCGGGGCGGACGCGGGGGTGGCGCTGGTGCCGAGGTCGGCCCTGCGCGGGGTGGAGCTGACCGGGGTGGTCGTCCGCCCGGTGGAGGGCAGCGCCCCCACCCGCCGCGTCTTCGCCGCCGTACGCCAGGGGGCCGAGGGGCATCCGCTGATCCGGCCGGTGCTGGACGCGATGGAGGCGGTGGCGGTACGGGAGGCGGGGCTGGCCCGGGCGTGAGCGGAGGGCTTACGCCTGCCGCTCAGCCGATCCGGGCCGTACGCCGGATCCGGATCCTGCCGCCCCACCACCGCCCGGACGGGGACATCCCCGCCCGCCCCGGGTCGTAGAGGATCTGCCAGCCCACCAGCGCCACAAGGATCCCGATCGTCGCCCACGCGGCCAGCCGTACGCCCGGCGGAGCCAGCGCCACGGCCACCGCCACGCACGGCAGCCCCCAGCCCAGCACCCACACCCGGTCGGCCCGCTCCGCGAGCGGCAGCGTCGCGACCACGCCCGCCGCGAAGTACCCCGCCAGCGCCCCGCACAGCAGCCAGTGCTGCCCCTTCGGCAGTACGTCGTCGAAGTGGGCGACCGCCGAGCCCAGGGCGGTGGCCAGCGCGTCCAGAAAACCGGTCGTCACGGCGTGCAGCAGCATCGCGAGAGGGGGAGCGAGCGCGTCCTTGCGCAGGTGCGGGATGCCGTTGGTGCCGTACAGCAGGCTCAGGGTGCAGACCCCGGCCAGCAGCCCGGACGCCCCGAGCCCGGTGGCGGCCAGGGGCAGGTCCCAGTCGTCGCGTTCGGAGGCGGCGTCGATGACCTGGATGATCCCCTCGCCCAGCACGATGATCACGTACAGCCCGAGCCGTTCGCCCATGTGCGCGGTGTCGACGCGCGATTCGCTGAGCCGGGGCGGCGAGGGCGCGGCGGCGTGCGGCGGACCCGGTGGCGGCCGGTCACCACGGCGTGCGGCCATCCCCTCGGCCATCCGCCGCAGGGTGCGGTCGCGGGTGGAGACGAGCAGGGTGACGATGTCGACCGCGATGCCCAGCGCCCAGATGTGGGCCGAATGGCGACGGGTCAGTCCGTCGGCTGCAGCAGGTCCCAGCGGTTGCCGTACAGGTCCTCGAAGACCGCGACCGAGCCGTACGTCTCGTGCCGGGGTTCCTCCAGGAAGCGCACACCGGCCGCGCTCATCCGGGCATGGTCGCCCGCGAAGTCCTCCGTGTGCAGGAAGAAGCCGACCCGCCCGCCGGTCTGCGCCCCCACGCTCGCCTCCTGCGCCCCGTCCTTCGCACGGGCCAGCAGCAGCCCCGTACCGGACGCCGCCCCGCGCGGGCGCACCACCACCCAGCGGGATCCGTCGCCCCGGTCGGTGTCCTCCACCAGCTCGAAGCCGAGCGCGTCGCGGTAGAAGGCGACGGCCTCGTCGTAGTCGCGGACGACCAGGGTGACCAGGGCGATGTGGGACATGGGCCTCTCCAGAGGATCGAGAAGTGGTTATACGTAACACTAACGCTTCCCGTCCCCGCCCCCGCACAATGCCCCGCATGGACTTCCTGGACACCACGACCCCCGGCGGCCTCGCCGACGCGACGGACCGGGCCCGCCGCCTCGCGGAGACCGGCCGGCGGCGCGTCCTCGGGATCGCCGGACCGCCCGGGGCCGGAAAGTCCACCCTGGCGGAACGGCTGACCGAGGCTCTGGAGGGGCGTGCCGTCCTCGTCCCCATGGACGGCTTCCACCTTGCGGGCGCCGAGCTGGAGCGCCTCGGCCGCGCCGGCCGGAAGGGCGCCCCCGACACCTTCGACGCGGCCGGGTACACGGCGCTCCTGCGGCGCCTGCGCGACCCGGATCCGGTCCGCCCGGTGTACGCCCCCGCCTTCGACCGCGCCTTGGAGGAGCCGGTCGCCGGAGCCCTGGCCGTACCGCCGGACGTACCGCTCGTCATCACCGAGGGCAACTACCTGCTGCTCGACGAGGGGCCGTGGGCGGCGGTGCGCGGGCTGCTGGACGAGGTGTGGTTCCTGGATCTCGATCCGGAGGTCCGGGTGCGGCGGCTCGTCGAGCGCCATGTGCGGTACGGGAAGCCTCCGGTGGTCGCGCGGGAGTGGGTGGAGCGGTCCGACGAGGCGAACGCCCGGCTGGTGGAGAGCTGCCGGGACCGGGCCGACGTGGTGGTGCGGCTGCCGTCGTGACCGGGCTGCCCGCCGGGTGGGGTGTACGCCCGCGAACCTGTTCGCGTACACCCCGCCCGGCGGGCAGGATGCAGGAAGCCACGCGCCCTGCCGCACCCCCGCACCGCCAGGAGGCCCCGATGTCCAGCCCGAACCCGCCCGCGCCGCACCCCGTGCCCTTCACCGCCGAGGACTACCGGGCCCGGATGGCGAGGGCGGCCGACTCGGCCGCCGAGGCCGGGCTGGCCGGGGTGATCGTCGCGCCAGGCCCCGACCTCGTCCACCTGACCGGCTACCGGCCCGTCTCCACCGAACGCCTCACCCTCCTCGTCCTGCGGGCCGGTGAGGAACCGGTCCTGGTCGTCCCCACCCTGGAGGCGCCCGACGCGGCGGCCGCCGCCGGGGCGCCCGCGCTCGCCCTGCGGGACTGGACCGACGGCGTGGACCCGTACGCGGTGGCCTCCCCGCTGCTCGCGACCCAGGGCCGCTTCGCCGTCAGCGACAACGCCTGGGCGATGCACCTCCTGGGCCTCCAGCGGGCCCTGCCCGACACCACGTACACCGCCCTCACCGAGGCGCTCCCGATGCTCCGCGCGGTGAAGGACGCCGCCGAGCTGGAGCGCCTGGCGGCGGCGGGGGCGGCGGCGGACGCCACGTACGAGGAGATCCTGAAGGTGCGCTTCTCCGGCCGCCGGGAGACCGATGTGGCCGCCGATCTCGCCGCGCTGCTCCAGCACTTCGGCCACTCCCAGGTCGACTTCACCGTCGTCGGCTCCGGACCCAACGGCGCCAACCCGCACCACGAGGCCGGTGAACGCACCATCGAGCGCGGCGACATGGTCGTCCTGGACTTCGGCGGCCTGAAGCACGGTTACGGCTCCGACACCTCCCGTACGGTCCACGTCGGCGAGCCCACCGCCGAGGAGCAGCGGGTCCACGACATCGTCCGCGAGGCCCAGCAGGCGGGCTGCGCCGCCGTCCGGCCCGGGGTCGCCTGCCAGGAGATCGACCGCGCCGCCCGCGCGGTGATCCTGGAGTTCGGCTACGGAGACCGGTTCATCCACCGCACCGGCCACGGCATCGGCGTCACCACCCATGAACCCCCGTACATGATCGAGGGCGAGGAGCAGCCGCTCGTCCCCGGCATGTGCTTCTCCGTCGAGCCGGGCATCTACCTCCCCGGCCGCTTCGGGGTCCGGATCGAGGACATCGTGACCGTCACCGAGGACGGCGGCCGCCGCCTCAACGCCACCGCACGCGAGCTGGCCATCGTGGAGTAGCCGACAGGTCGGGGGAGTTCAGTCGTCCGCCAGCACCACGCACGACTCCGGCGGCAGGTGCAGCACCCCGTCCGCCCCCGGTGCCCCGACCGGCTCCCAGGCCGCCACCACCCGCCCGCCGACGCGCCGGTGGCGGCCCGAGCCGAGCGGGATCGCGGCCGGCTTGTCCGCCAGGTTCACCGCGATCCGCAGATCGCCCCTGCGGTACGCGATCCAGCGGGCGTCCTCGTCGAAGGCGGTCTTCACCGAGGCCAGGTCGGGGTCGTGGAGGTCGGGCAACGTCCGCCGCAGCGCGATCAGCCGGCGGTACCAGTCCAGCAGCCGCGCGTGCGGTGCACGCTCCGGCTCTCCCCAGTCCAGACAGGAGCGGTCCCGGGTCGCCGGGTCCTGCGGGTCGGGGATCTCCTCCTCCGCCCAGCCGTGCGCGCCGAACTCCCGCCGTCTGCCGTTGCGTACGGCCTCCGCCAGTTCCGGATCGGTGTGGTCGGTGAAGAACTGCCACGGGGTGCGCGCCCCCCACTCCTCGCCCATGAACAGCATCGGCGTGAACGGGCCGGTCAGTACGAGGGTGGCGGCGCACGCCTGGAGGCCGGGGGAGAGGGAGGCGGCGAGGCGGTCGCCGAGGGCCCGGTTGCCGATCTGGTCGTGGGTCTGGGCGTAGCCGACGAAGCGGTGTGCCGGGGAGCGGGTCACGTCGACCGGGCGGCCGTGGGTGCGGCCCCGGAAGCTGGACCACGTCCCGTTGTGGAAGAACGCCGACGTCAGCGTCTTGGCCAGGGCGGCGAGCGGGGCCCGGGCGAAGTCCGAGTAGTAGCCCTGGGACTCACCGGTGAGCGCGGTGTGCAGGGCGTGGTGGAAGTCGTCGTTCCACTGGGCGTGCAGCCCGAGGCCGCCCGCCGGGCGCGGGGTGGTGGTGCGCGGGTCGCAGAGGTCGGACTCGGCGATCAGCCCCAGCGGCCGCCCCAGCTCCACCGCCAGCGCGTCGACAGCCGTCGACAGCTCCTCCAGGAAGGTGAGCGCCCGGGTGTCGGCGAGCGCGTGCACGGCGTCGAGGCGCAGCCCGTCGAGCCGGTAGTCCCGCAGCCAGGCCAGCGCGCTGCCCAGCAGGAACGCCCGCACCTCGTCCGAGCCCGGGGCGTCCAGATTGACCGCCGCGCCCCACGGGGTGTGATGGGTGTCGGTGAAGTACGGGCCGAAGGCGGGCAGATGGTTGCCGGACGGGCCCAGGTGGTTGTGGACCACGTCCAGGATCACCCCGAGCCCCAGCCCGTGCGCCGTGTCGACAAAACGCTTAAGTCCCTGCGGTCCGCCGTACGGCTCGTGCACCGCCCAGAGCGAGACACCCTCGTACCCCCACCCGTTGGTGCCGGGAAACGGGCAGACCGGCATCAGCGACACATGGGTGACGCCCAGCTCCGCCAGATGGCCCAGCCGTGCCGCCGCCGCGTCGAAGGTGCCCTCAGGGGTGTACGTCCCCACGTGCAGCTCGTACAGGACCGCCCGGGTCAGCCGCCGCCCGGCCCAGCCCTCGCGCCAGGCGTACGCCCCCTGGTCGACGACGGCGCTCGGCCCGTCGGGCCCGTCCGGCTGGCGCCGCGAACGGGGGTCGGGCAGCAGCGGCCCGTCGTCCACCCGGAACCCGTAACGCTCCCCGTCCACCGCCTCCGCCTCGGCGCTCCACCACCCCTCCCGCAGCGGGTCGCGCTCCATCGGGTAGCGGACCTCCGCCGCCTCCAGCACGACCGTGTCCGCCTCGGGGGCCCATACCTCGAACTGCATCCACCACTCCTCGTCACATAACGGATCGCCGGATCGCCAGGCCGCCGCGCGGACCGGAGGCGGGGCGCCATGACCGGCCCGCCGCGCGCCGGCGACCGCGTACCCGCGACCGCGCACCCCTAGAACCGGCCCGTCACCGGCCATTAAGGTCTGGTCCTGATCATTGCCCGGCCGGCTCCCGCTCATACAGGTTCTGTTCATACGTACGGCTCATGGAGGCCGAGATGCCCGTACCGCAGTTCCCGCCCGGCTTCCTCTGGGGAGCCTCCGCCTCCGCCTTCCAGACCGAAGGGGCGGTGGACGCCGACGGCAAGGGCCCCTCGGGCTGGGACGCCTTCGCCGCCCTGCCCGGCCGGATCAAGGACGGCACCGACACCACCCGGGGCACCGGCTTCCACGCCCGCTACCGCGAGGACGTCGCCCTGCTCTCCGGGCTCGGCGCCGACGCCTTCCGGTTCTCCATCAGCTGGCCCCGCGTGGTCCCGGGCGGCAGCGGAGCCGTCAACGCCGACGGCCTCGACTTCTACGACCGGCTCGTCGACGAGCTCTGCGCCCACGGCATCACCCCCGCCCCCACCCTCTACCACTGGGACACCCCGCTCCCGCTGGAGGAGACGGGCGGCTGGCTCGACCGGGACACCGCCTACCGCTTCGCCGAGTACGCGGGAATCGTCGCCGAGCGGCTCGCGGACCGGGTGCCGATGTGGATCACCATCAACGAACCCGCCGAGGTCACGATGCTCGGCTACGCCCTGGGCGAGCACGCCCCCGGCCGCGCTCTCCTCTTCGACGCCCTGCCCGCCGCCCACCACCAGCTCCTCGCCCACGGCCTCGCCGTCCGGGCCCTGCGTGCGGCGGGCGCCGACAACATCGGCATCGCCCTCTCCCACGCCCCGGTCTGGACGGCCGGCGACTCCGACGAGGACCGCTTCGGCGCGGAGCTGTACGACACGCTCACCAACTGGCTCTTCGCCGACCCCGTCCTCACCGGCCGCTACCCGGACGACGGCCTCGCCGCCCTGATGCCGGGCCCGGTCGCCGACGACCTCAAGGTCATCTCGACCCCGCTCGACTGGTACGGCGTCAACTACTACAACCCGACCCTCGTCGGTGCCCCCCGGCCGGAGGCCCTGGAGACCTTCTCCGGCTTCGCGATGCCCGCCGGACTCCCCTTCGGGATACGCGAGATCGAGGGGTACGAGAAGACCGGCTTCGGCTGGCCCGTGGTCCCCGAGGGGTTCACCGAGATCCTCACCCTGCTGCACCGCCGCTACGGCGACCGCCTCCCGCCGCTCCACATCACCGAGAACGGCTGTGCCCTGGACGAGCCGCTCGCCGACGACCGCCGTATCGCCTACCTGGAGAGCCACCTGACCGCCCTGCGCGCGGCGATGGACGCCGGGGTCGACGTACGGGGGTACTTCACCTGGTCGCTCACCGACAACGTGGAGTGGACGGAGGGGGCCTCGCAGCGGTTCGGCCTGGTTCACATCGACTACGAGACCCTCACCCGTACGCCGAAGGCCTCGTACGCCTGGTACCGCGACCTGATCCGCGCCCAGAAGCAGCAGCAGAAGCCGGAGCAGAAGCGGAACCCGGCGGTCGAGGGGGCTTACGCGGCTCCCCCCGAATGATCAATACTCGCGCCATGGTCGCTTCATGGTGGTCCCGGGCCCGGCTGGGGATCTTCGTCCACTGGACTCCCGCCTCCGTCCCCGGCTGGGCCCCGCCCTACGTCCCGCCGGAGGAGCTCCCGGCGGCGGGCCGGCGTGCGCCGCTCGGCTGGACCTCGTACGCGGAGTGGTACGAGAACTCCCTGCGCTTCCCCGGCTCCCCGGCCGCCGCCCACCACCGCGCCACCTACGGCACCCGCCCCTACACCGACTTCGGCCGCGACTTCGAGGACGGGCTCAGCGGCTGGGACCCGGCCGCCTGGGCCCGCAGCTTCCGCGAGGCGGGCGCCGGGTACGCGGTCCTGGTCACCAAGCACCACGACGGCTTCTGCCTCTGGCCCTCCGAGACCGCGAACCCGCACCGCACCGGCTGGCACACCACCCGGGACGTGGTCGGCGAGTTCGCAGAAGCCGTACGGGCCGAGGGCCTGCGGTTCGGCGTCTACTACTCGGGCGGGCTCGACTGGACCTTCGACGACCGGCCCATCGGCACCGCGGCCGACATGTTCTCCGCCGTCCCGCGCGGCCGCTACCCGGCCTACGCCGACGCGCAGCTGAGGGAGCTGATCCGCCGCTACCGCCCCGACATCCTCTGGAACGACATCGCCTGGCCGGCCGCCGCCACCGGGATCCGCTCCCTCACCGACTTCTACCGCTTCACCGTCCCGCACGGCGTCGTCAACGACCGCCTGCTGCCGTACGCCCCGCACTGGCGGGCACTGAACCTGCCGGGCGCCAAGTCCCTCTACAACTGGTGGGACCGGCGCACGGTGGCGCAGGGCGAGGGGTTCGTCCCCCGCACCCCGCCCGACTTCGACTTCCGTACGCCGGAGTACGCCCGGTACACCGGCTCCGACCCGTACGAGATCACCCGGGGCATCGACCACAGCTTCGGCTACAACCGCAACTCCGGCCCGGACGCCTTCATCGACCGCCGCGCGCTGACCTCACTGGTCCGCGACACGGCGGCCGACGGCGGGAACCTGCTGCTCAACGTGGGGCCGCGCGGCGAGGACGCGACGATCCCCGCCGAGCAGCAACACCGGCTGGACTGGCTCGCCGAGGAGACGGCGAGCGGGTCACTCACCCCTGAGCGAACACCAGGTCGATCCGCTCCTGAGTGACGGGGTGACCGGCGCGGGCGAACGCGGCCGCCATCGGCGCGTTCGCGCGGTCCGTCGCGCCCGCGATGGACTCCGCGCCCTGTTCGACCAGGAAGCGGGTGCACTCCACCAGCAGGTCGTAGCCGTACCCGTGACCGCGCGCCTCGGGGACGACCCCGATGAAGCCGACGCACGGCCCGGACGGGTTGTGCGCCGGCACCTGGATGCCCGCCACCTCGCCGTCCGGCGTGTACGCGAGCTGCCACCACTCACGGGGCGAGGGGCACCAGTGGAAGAAGTCCAGCTCCGACCGGGCCGCCGCCTCCAGACCGCCCGGGCCCTCGATGTCCCGCCGGGCGTGGGCGTCCAGCGTGACCGAGTGGACCCGGCGCAGGACGTCCAGAATCACGGCGTCGTCCGGCTCGGGGCGGAAGGTGAGCCGGCCCGGCCGCTCGGGCAGCGGGCAGCCGGTGGTCCACTCATAGCGGTAACGCTCGACGAGGACCTCCATACCGGCCGCCCGCGCCGCGGCGATCCGGCCCTCGGCGGCGGCCCGGACCTCGGGCGCCTCCCGCCAGCCGGGCGGCACCAGCAGGGAGTATTCGCTACGGAAGGGGGCCCGGCGCAGGAGTTCGGCGCCCGCCTCCTCCTCGCCCGGCGCGAAGTCGAACCAGTCGAGCGCGATGGGCGCGGTGTCGTCGGGGGAGCCCCACCAGGCGGCCCTGGCCACCACGGTGTTGTCGCGCAGGGCGGCCCAGGTCCAGTCGGGGCGGTACTCGCCGCCGTCCGCCACGGTGGAGTAACGGTGGCCGAAGGCGCCACGGCCGACGAGAGCGATGCCCTGCGGAGTCGTGCTGTCATGCAGGGAGTTGAAGAGATCGGCGTCGCTCGGGGTGAGCGCGCGAATGACCAGGTCGGTCATGAAGGTGTCCTCCGGGGACGAGATACCGCGCTCCCGGTCGAACGTCGGACGTCAGGTTTTCCCAGACGTCAGACGGAGTCCGACACCGCCCGGTGGACGGGGCGGGAGCGCGGGGGCGAGAAGCTGCGGATGCCGGTCGAGCCGGTGGTGTTCTCACGCACGGTTCCGCCTCCCTCCATGACCTGGGCCGATGTCGGTGCCGACCGTATCCGGGGGCCGGGGACCCTGTCCACCGATTAACACGCCGCCCCTGACCGGGCGGGCCGCGCCGAGCCCCGGTGCAGGTCAGCACGGGCGGGAAGCAGAGCTGTTCTGGACACTTCGGGCCCCTCGGCCCGACAATCGTCGATGTGACGTCCTCCTTCGAGTTCAACACGTATCCCGCGCGGCTGTCGGACGCCCAGCGCGACCGTGTCCTCGGCGTGCTCAGAGAGGGTGCCGCACAGGGCAAGCTGTCGCACGACACCTTCATGCGGCGCATGGAGCTCGCCCTCATCGCCCGCCGTCCCGAGGAACTGGCGGCCCTCACCTCGGACCTGGACACCGGCAGCCGCTTCTCGCAGGGGCTGGTCAGGGCAGTCGGCGGGATATCCGCCTTTCCGGGGCGGCTGCGCCGGGCCTGGCAGACCGAGCGGCTCCCGAAGCTGTTGCTTCCCGCACCGAGCCCGTATCCGCTGCTCATCGGCCGCGACCCGGGCAACGGGCTGCGCCTCAACCACGAGACGGTCTCCCGGCTGCACGCCGAACTCACCGTGCAGAACGGCCGCTGGGTGCTCCGCGACCTCGGCTCCACCAACGGCACCTGCGTCAACGGCCAGCGGCTCGTCGGCTCGATCCTGGTGCGCGACGGGGACCAGGTCAGCTTCGGGCGGATGAGCTTCCGTCTGACCGCTCCTTCGCTGCGCCCGCCTGCCTGATCCTGGGGCGCCCGCTTCCGGTGCTGCTGGTGCGGCCCGTGTCTCTCCGTGCTGCTGGTGCAGGCCACGCCTGGCTCCGCGTCCCAGCCCACCACGAGCTGGCTCTCCGCGATCATCTCCGAGACATGCGGGCCGACCAGATGGACGCCCAGCACCCGGCCCGCCCGCTTCGCCACCACCTTCACCAGTGACCCGGGGGACGGTGGCGTAGTCGACCGGGGGCCCTACGCAGCCCGGCCGGCACGTCGACGGCGATCCGGATGACGGCGGCCGGGGTGGGCATCTCCACCGCCCCCTCCCACACCGTCCGCGGCGCGCTCGACGAGGACTGCGCGGTCCTGAGCGTCGACCCGCCCTGGCTGCGCGCCCTCGCCGTCTTCTCCCGGGTGCCCCTGACCGGCGCGGCGGCCGCCCTCACCGAGCTGCTCACCACCCTGCCGGACACCGGAATCCGGCCGCTGCGGCCCTTCCGCCCCGGAGCCCCCTCACCCGAACGGGCGTACGCCGACTGCGCCGAGCCCCCGTCGGTGGTCCGCTGAGAGCCAGGTGCGCCGACAGGCGGCGCCAAGACCGCAGGGGGCGACGAGGGATGCCGGCCGACCGCTCCGAGGCCCTGCCCACCGCCCGCCGTCCGCACCGGCTCGCGGGCGGACAGCCGGGACTGCTGGAGCCGGGCGCCTCGACGGATCCGTACCGCCTGCGCCTCTACCGCGTCCTGCGCACCGACTTCCCGCTCGGTTACGACCCGGGGCTCGGCGCCTGGCTGCTGAGCCGGTACGCCGACGTGGCCCTCGCCCTCACCGACCCCCGCTTCACCGGCTACCCGCACGACGGGGCCCCGCGCGGTCCGGTCCCCGCCCCGCTGGGGCTCTGTCGGGGGAGCCTCGTCTGCACGCCGCTGCCGGGCGGCGGAACAGCACCGGGGCCGGGTCCGAGTGCGGCTCCGGCTCCGGGCCCGCCTCCGGGTCCGGCGAGCACACCCGCGACCCTCTCCGCCGTCGAGCGCACCGCGTACGTCCTGGCCCGCCGGATAGCCGGGCGGGACCGGGCGGACCTGGTCGGCGAGTTCTGCCGGTGGCTCCCCGCCGGGGCCGATGCCGTCGCGGCCGGGCTCTCCTACCCGGACCTGAACGCCCCACCCCGCCACGCCGTCCACCAGCGGTCCGGCGGGGGCACCGGAGACTGCGCCCGGCACACCGGGCTCCGGGAGAGGGCCCTGGCCTCGTTCCTCGCGAACATGCTGGACGACCCCGACCTGCTGGCCGGCGTGGCGGGCTCCGGGGCAGGGGCCGGGATGCTGCTGGGACGGGCCTGGACTGAGACGCTGCGCCGCGATCCGCCCGTCCAGATCGTGCTGCGCCGCACCCGCACCGAGGTCCGCGTCAGCGGCGGCACCCTGCCCGGCGGGGCTCCCGTCGCCTGTCTCATCGGCGCGGCGGGGCGCGACCCGGCCCGGTTCGCCGCCCCCGACCGCTTCGACCCGCTGCGCGCCGACGCCGACCCGCTGCTCACCGGACCGGCCGGCTGCCCCGCCGCCCTGCTCGGCCGCCTGGAGGCGGAACACGGACTGCGCGCCCTGCTCACGGCGATGCCCCGCATCCACTGGGCAGAGGGCTTCCGCCCGGCGTCCAGCGGGGTACTCACACGGGGGCCGCGGACCCTGCTCGTACGGCCGTCCTGACCAGGCTGTCCGATACGGGCATCACCCCCGCCGCACCGCAGGGCGAGGGCCCCCGCACCGCAGAGCGAGGGCTCACCCCCGCCCCCGCCTCACCCCCGCACCCTCCGCAACAGCGTCACCGGCCGCTCACCGAACAGCTCGGCCGCCGCCACCGCACCCCCCGTGAACTCCCGCCCCGCCCCAGGGTCCAGCACATCCCGCCACGGCCCCGCGTCAGGCAGCTCCACCACCGTGTCCCGCCACCCCCCGTCCTCCGCGAGCCGCAGCGACAGCCGGGTCACCGCCACCGCCACCTCGCCCGACCGGGAGAACGCCACCACATGCCCGGCCGCCGGCCCCCGTGCCTCCAGCGGTACGTACGTCCCCGACTCCCCGAACACCTCCGGCAGCTCCCGCCGCAGCCCCAGCGCCGCCGCCGTCACCACCCGCTTCTCCTCCGCCTGCCCCTCCGGCCGCCGGAACGGGCGCCGGTTGTCCGGGTCGACCAGGGCCAGGTACCCGCTCTCCGTGCCCTGGTACAGGTCCGGCACCCCCGGCATCGTCAGCTGCACCAGCGCCGCCCCCAGCACATTGGCCCGGACGTGCGGGGCCAGTGACTCCGCGAAGGCGGTCACCAGCCGCCGGGCCGTACCCGACCCGCTGCCCGGCCCGGCCGCCACGAAGTCCGTCACCGCCCTCTCGTACGCCGCGTCCGGCTCCGTCCAGCTGGTGAAGAGCCCGGCCTCGCGCACCGCCTTGAGCAGGGCGGGCTCCAGGCGGGCGCCCAGCTCGTCGGCGGGCAGCGGGGCGCAGCCGTACGACGACTGCCAGGCCTGCCAGGCGAGCTGCGGGTCCGGGGGAGCGACGGACGTAGCGGACGTCAACTCCGCGATCAGCTCCGCCCACCGCTCCGGACACTCCGAAAGGACCGCGATCCGGGCCCGGACATCGGCGCTCCGCTTGGTGTCGTGCGTGGTCAGGACCGTTCCCGTGGCGGGCCAGTCCCGGGCGATCCGGGTGGCGAAGGCGTGGAACCCGTCCACCGTCACCGCGGGCTGTCCGGGGTCCCCGCCCACCTCCGTCGCCGAGATCAGCGGCACGTACCGGTAGAACGCGGTGTCCTCCACCGACTTGGCGTGCAGCGCGGACGCCGTCTGCGCGAACCGGGCGCAGAAGGACACCTGTTCCTCCCCCTCTCCCAGCCGCCCGAGCGCCAGATCCCGTACGACATCGACGGCGGCGGCCTCCTCCGGCACGGAGAACGCCGCCTTCGCGTCCCGTACGGCATCGTCCGGAAGGGTCTCCTCCGCGATCCGGGTCGGCTCCTCGCCCGCCGTGACGTACGGCCGGTAGACCGGCACCCGTACCAGCAGCTCCCGGATCGCCGTCCGCAGCGCCCAGGGCGCGTGGTCGCGCAGGGCAGGGTCCCCGGCGCAGACGGAGGCGGCCAGCCGGGTCAGCCAGGCCGTCTCGGACGCCAGCTCGTGGGTCGCCACCCGGTACGCGGCCCGGCGGACGGTCGCCTTCCAGTAGCCGCCGCGGTCCCCGGGCGGGCCCGCGAACTCCCGGTAGTGGCCCAGCAGCTCCGCCGCCCCGGCCGGGTCCGTGAACAGCCCGTCGATCCGGTGCAGCGCGTCGTACCCGGTCGTCCCGGCGACCGCCCAGCCGGCCGGGAGGGGCTCGTCGCCGGTGAGGATCTTCTCCACGACCGTCCACCGGCCGCCGGTGGCCTCGTTCAGCTGCCGCAGGTACGCGGCCGGGTCGGCGAGGCCGTCCGGGTGGTCGATGCGCAGCCCGTCGAGCACCCCGTCGCGGAGCAGTTCGAGGACCTTGGAGTGGGTGGCGTCGAAGACCTCGGGGTGCTCGACGCGGACCCCGATCAGCTCGGAGACGGTGAAGAAGCGGCGGTAGTTCAGCTCGGTGCGGGCCAGGCGCCACCAGGCGAGCCGGTAGTGCTGGGCGTCGAGCAGTTCCGGAAGCGGAAGGTCCGCCGTGCCCGCCCGCAGCGGGAACTCCTGTTCGCCGTAGCGCAGCACCTTCCCGTCCTCGCCGGCGTCGACGGAGAAGGCGTCCAGCTCCCCACCGAGCGGACCGGCCAGGACCGGGAGGAGCACCTTGTCGCCGCCCGCCGCCCAGTCGATGTCGAACCAGCGGGCGTACGGGGAGGCCCGGCCCTCGCGCAGCACTTCCCAGAGCTGCCGGTTGTGCCGGGGCACGGCGGCCATGTGGTTGGGCACGATGTCCAGGACCAGCCCGAGCCCGTGCTCCCGGGCGGTGGCGGCGAGGCTCCGCAGCCCCTCCTCACCGCCCAGCTCCTCCCGTACGCGGCTGTGGTCGACCACGTCGTAACCGTGCCGGGAGCCGGGTACCGCCTCCAGGACGGGCGAGAGGTGGAGATGGGAGACGCCGAGCGCGGCCAGGTACGGCACCGCCTTCTCGGCCGCCGGGAAGGGGAAGTCGGGCTGGAGCTGAAGCCGGTACGTGGCGGTGGGCGTCATGGACTTCTACGTACCCCGCCCGGGGCGAACTGTGTCACCCCGGGCAGGACGCTCACCCCCGCCGCCCCGTCGGGCGGGGCGCTTCGGCACGGTTTCGGGCGGGCACTTCGGTACGGCTTCAGGCGGGGCGCTTCAGCACGGCGAGGCTGCGGCCGATCAGCGTGACCTGCTCGCCCTCGGCCACCTTGGGGCCCGTCCCCGGGGGCACCCCCTCCGGGAGTGCCGTGTCCACGACGACCTGCCACTGCTCCCCGTGGTCCACCGGGACGGCGAACTCCAGCGTCTCGGCGCCCGCGTTGAACATCAGCAGGAACGAATCGTCGGAGATCCGCTCCCCGCGCGGCCCCGGCTCGGAGATCGCATGGCCGTTGAGGAAGACCGTCATCGCCTTGGCGTGGGCCGCCTGCCAGTCCCGCTGGGCCATCTCCTGGCCCTCGGGGGTGAACCAGGCGATGTCGGACAGCTCGTCGTGGGTGCCCTCCACCGGCCGCCCGTGGAAGAAGCGGCGGCGCCGGAAGACCGGGTGGTCGCGGCGGAGCCACACCATGGACCGGGTGAACTCCAGCAGATTCCGGCGGAACTCGTCGTCCGGGGCGTCCGGGTCGGGCCAGTGGATCCAGGACAGCTCGTTGTCCTGGCAGTAGGCGTTGTTGTTGCCCTTCTGCGTCCGGGCGAACTCGTCCCCGTGGCTCAGCATCGGCACGCCCTGCGACAGCATCAGCGTGGCGATGAAGTTCCGCATCTGCCGGCCCCGCAGCTCCAGGACCTCCGGATCGTCCGTCTCGCCCTCGGCGCCGCAGTTCCAGGACCGGTTGTGGCTCTCGCCGTCCCGGTTGCCCTCGCCGTTGGCGTCGTTCCGCTTGTCGTTGTACGACACCATGTCGTGCAGGGTGAAGCCGTCGTGGCAGGTGGTGAAGTTGATCGAGGCGAGCGGGCGGCGCCCGTCGTCCTGGTAGAGGTCCGAGGAGCCCGTCAGCCGCCCGGCGAACTCGGCCAGGGTGCGCGGCTCGCCCCGCCAGAGGTCGCGGACCGTGTCGCGGTACTTGCCGTTCCACTCGGTCCACAGCGGCGGGAAGTTGCCCACCTGGTAGCCGCCCTCGCCGACGTCCCACGGTTCGGCGATCAGCTTCACCTGGCTGACCACCGGGTCCTGCTGCACCAGGTCGAAGAACGAGGAGAGCCGGTCGACCTCGTGGAACTGGCGGGCGAGCGTCGCCGCCAGGTCGAAGCGGAAGCCGTCGACATGCATCTCGGTCACCCAGTACCGCAGCGAGTCCATGATCATCTGGAGTACGTGCGGGGACCTCATGAGCAGGGAGTTGCCGGTGCCCGTGGTGTCCATGTAATACCGCTGGTCGTCGGTCAGACGGTAGTAGGAGGCGTTGTCGAGGCCGCGGAAGGAGAGCGTCGGCCCGAGGTGGTTGCCCTCGGCCGTGTGGTTGTAGACGACATCGAGGATGACTTCGATCCCTGCCTGGTGCAGGGCCTTCACCGCCTGCTTGAACTCCAGCACCTGCTCCCCGCGCTCACCCCAGGAGGCGTACGCGTTGTGCGGGGCGAAGAAGCCGATGGTGTTGTAGCCCCAGTAGTTCGCGAGCCCCATGTCCACCAGCCGGTGGTCCTGGACGAACTGGTGAACGGGCATCAGCTCGATGGCTGTGACGCCCAGTTCGGTCAGGTGGGCGATGACCTCCGGATGCGCGAGCCCCGCGTAGGTGCCGCGCAGCTCGGGCGGGAGCCCGGGGTGGAGCATCGTGAGGCCCTTCACATGGGCCTCGTAGATCACCGTACGGTGGTAGTCCGTGCGGGGGCGGCGGTCGTCGCCCCAGTCGAAGTACGGGTTGACCACCACCGAGCTCATGGTGTGCGGCGCCGAGTCGAGGTCGTTGCGGGAGTCCGGCTTGCCGAACGGGTAGCCGTACACCGACTCGCCCCACTCGATCTGTCCGGCGACCGCACGGGCGTACGGGTCGAGCAGGAGCTTCGCTGAGTTGCACCGCTGCCCGTGCTGGGGCTCGTAGGGCCCGTGCACCCGGAAGCCGTAGCGCTGACCCGGCATCACCCCGGGCAGATAGGCGTGGCGTACGAAGGCGTCGGTCTCGCGGAGCTCCACCGCCGTTTCTGAACCGTCGTCGTGCAACAGGCACAACTCGATCCGGTGGGCGGCCTCGGAGAAGACCGCGAAGTTGGTGCCGGCGCCGTCATAGGTGGCGCCGAGGGGATAAGCGTGTCCCGGCCAGACCTGCATAGATGAGACTCTTCCACTTCTGATCCGGGTGCGGTGGCTTTCCTCGGCCCGTTACTCCCCGAATACTCCCCGAAAGTGGGGCGCGCACCTAGTACGTCACGCGGTGCGGCCGGGTCCCGTCGCCCGTCTCCGGCCACAGCGGTCAACTTCGGACACCGGGGTGCCGGCCCGGACGCGATTACGGACGGCCCCGCCCGGCGGGCGTCCGGATCGCGGCCTTCGCCGGGGTCCCTAATCACTATGAATCAGCTCACTCCACCCGATCTCGCCGAAAGGAACAGGCCGTTCCGATACGGGAGTTGAGAAACCGGCCTGACCATCGGGCTGCACCGGATCCCGCTCCCGGAGTACCCTTCCTTGATCGTTGGGTGGGGGAGTGGAAGGCGGTACGCGGGTGAGCTCGGGAGGGTTCGAGCTACCCCCAGGTGACGCAGGTCACGAGGGGGAATCGACCGATGCGCCGCCCGGGGCGGTGTCCCTCGCGCAGCCCATGGAGATCGGCGCCGAGCTGGACTGGGGCGCCGAGGCCTGGAGCGAGGTGCGCACCCGCGCCCAGCGGGCGGGCCGCGCCTATATCTGGCTGAATCTGGTCGAACAGCGGCTGCGCGCGGTGGTCGCCGCGGTGCTCCGGCCGATCTACGAGCCGGTGCACGGCGAGGACTGGGTGGTGGCCGCCGCCGGGCCCGCCGGACAGGAGTGGGTGCAGCGCGCCGTCGCCGTACGCGAGGTCTCGCGCCGCAAGGGCTATCTGCTCGACCCGGCCGACGACAACGTCCTCAGCTTCCTCACGCTGCCGCAGCTGCGCGAGCTGATGGTCCAGCACTGGCCGTGCTTCGAGCCGTACTTCGACGACCGGCGTGACGTCGAGCTGGCCCTGGACGAGCTGGAGGTGGCCCGTAACGTCGTCTCCCGCAACCGGGCGCTGAACGAGGCGGTGCTGGCCCAGGCCGAGCGCGCCTCCGCCCGCCTCCTGGACATCCTCGGCAGCGGGGCCGCGGTGCCGTCCGCCGACCGGCTGCCGGTGGACGCGGTGGAGGAGCTGGTCGGCGACCGGTACGCGGACGTGGTCTCGGTCCACCCCGACCGGGTCAGGCTCCAGCGCCAGCTGCCGGCCGAGGACCTGTTCGGCGGGGCGCGGCGGCTTGACGCCATCGGCATAGGCCTCAACCTGCTCGTCCAGAACTTCTCCGGCCGCCGGCTCGTCCGGCTCGCCGAGTCGGGCTGCCGGGTCCGGCTGCTCTTCATCAACCCGGCCAGCAGCGCGGTGAAGCGCCGGGAGCGGGAACTGGGCCTCAAGAAGGGCGAGCTGAGCCGCTCGGTGGAGATGAACATCCTCCACATGCGCCGGGTCCGCTCCAAGCTCCGCGACCCGGGCGCCTTCGAGATCCAGGTCTTCGACGAGACCCCGCGCTTCACCGCGTACCTGGTCGACGGCGACGGCGCGGACGCCGTGGGCGTCGTCCAGCCCTATCTGCGGCGGGCCCGGGGCATGGAGGCACCGGTGCTGGTCCTGCGCGGCGGGGGGCGGCGCACGGTGGTGCGGGCGGGGCAGGACAGCGAGCACGGTCTCTTCGAGACGTACCGCGAGGAGTTCGAGTCGGTCTGGACGGACTCGCGCCCGGTGTCGTGAGGTCCCGTCCCGACACCCCTCCCGGTGTTGTCAGTGCTGCGTGCGAAGGTGGTCATCACTCGGGGGGAGCACCACGGGGGAGCACCACGAAGGAGGTATCGGGATGAGCTGGCATCAGGGACCACTGGTCGGCTTCGACCTGGAGACGACGGGGACCGACGTCGAGACCGACCGGATCGTCACCGCCGCACTGGTCCGGCTGGAGCCGGACGGGACGGTCACCGAGCAGCGGACCTGGCTGCTCGACCCGGGGGTGGCGATACCCGAGCAGGCGTCCGCGATCCACGGCATCGGCACCGACCACGCCCGCAAGCACGGCGCGCGGGCCGCCTCGGCCGTGGAGGAGATCGCCCACGCGGTCGCCGAGGTGCTGCGCTCGGGGGTGCCGCTGGTGGTGATGAACGCGCGCTACGACCTCTCGCTCCTGGACCGTGAATGCGGGCGGTACGGACTGGACTCCGTCGACAAGCGGATCGGCGGAGTGCCCTCGCCCGTCATCGACCCGCTGGTGATCGACAAGCACGTCGACAAGTACCGCAAGGGCAAGCGAGCCCTCCAGGCCCTGTGCGAGCACTACGGAGTGACCCTGTCCGACGCCCACGACGCGACCGCCGACGCGGTGGCCGCCGTCCGCGTGGTGCGGCAGATGGGCGAGCGCCACCGCCCGGTCAGCACGCTGCCCCCGGCCGAACTGCACGCCCTCCAGGTCCGGGCGGCCGCCGAACAGTCCGCCTCGCTCCAGGCCTATCTGCGGCGCACGGCGAACCCGGCGGCGGTGGTGGAGCAGGCCTGGCCGGTGATTCCGCGGAGCGGGTGACCGGCAGGGGGGCGTAACCGGAGTCAGAGCTTGCCGAAGATCACTCCGCGCCAGGTCCAGCCCGACTCGAGGGTGGTGTTCCGCAGGGGGTTCGTCAGCTGCGCGCTGTCGAAGCTGAACGACTCGGTCGCTTCGAGGCGGCCGCTCTCCCCTCGGTGGAGTGTGTACCGGCGCGACACGGTCCTGCCCGCGCCGCGCGCGTACGCCGCCGAAGTCCGGAGCCGCGGAGGATTCCCGACGCGGGTGACTTCCCAACTCTCCTCGACGGCACGCACCTCGGTGACGTCCTCGGCCAGGCGCATCCGGATCCGGACGGCGTGCGTCAGCTGGGATCCGATGAAGAAGGTCTGCCAGGCGGGCTCGGCGATCCGCCACTCCGCCACCAGATCGGCGCCGTGCGCCGCGCCGTCGCTGATGACGTAGGGGACGTCCGGCCGGTTGAGACCGAGCAGGGCCGTCCGCAACTCCTCGGCCGGTCGCGGCGCCACCCCGGTCTCCGGGCGCTTGGTTCCGGTCAGCTTGTCGAAGAATCCCATGAGATCAACCTACGCTCCGCGACCTCGTCCGGCCGCCGGCCCGCTGGCCCTTCAGAAGGGGTACCAGCGGACCTCGGGATCGCCCTCGCGCAGTGACGCCACCCGGCGGCGGAACTCCGTGAGCGCCTTCGGGTTGGCCGGGGCGTGCTGGGCGACCCAGGCGCAGCTGGCCGTCTCGCGGGCGCCGCGCAGGACCGTGCAGCCCTCCCACTCCCGTACGTCCCAGCCGTACGCGGACGAGAAGGCGTCGTAGGCCGAGGGGTCGAGGCCATAGCGGTCGCGGGAGAGGGCGAGGACGACCAGGTCGTGTTCCCGCAGGTCCGTGGAGAAGGTCTCCAGATCGACCAGGACCGGGCCCTCGGGGCCGACATGGACATTGCGGGGGAGCGCGTCGCCGTGGATCGGGCCCTGGGGCAGGTGGGGGACCAGGGCGGCGGCCGCGGCCGCGAAGCCGTCGCGGCGGCCGCGGAGGTAGTCGGCGTCGTCCGGGTCGATCGTGTCGCCCGCCAGGGTCAGCCAGCGCTCCACCCCGCCGAGCAGTTCGCGGCGCGGGAGCGTGAATCCCTCGGGGGCGGGCAGGGCGTGCACCCGGGAGAGCAGGGGCGCCAGATCGCGGGGTTCGGTGGGGCGTACGGGGGCGGGGAGCCGGTGCCAGACCGTCACCGGGTGGCCCTCGACCCGGCGTACCAGGTGCTCGGCGGCCCGCACGGCCGGGACGCCCGACGCGGCGAGCCAGTCGGCGACCGCCACCTCCCGTTCGGCCCGGGCCGCCAGCTCCGGGTGGCCGGTGGCGTCCCGGCCGACCTTCACCACCAGGTCGCCGGCCGCGAAGACCGCGTTCTCGCCCAGCGCCAGCAGTTCCGGCGTGCCGGGGAAACCGGCGGCCGTCAGCACCTCACGCGCACGCATCTCGTCCATGGGTGCGATTTTGCATCCGCGCAGGCCACCTTGACGAACCGACGGCCCGTCAGCACGATGACGGAGGCCACCAGGGCTGCCAGATCGGTATGAACCTCACCTAGGGCCTGTCGTTCGGATCAGGCCGGGCTCGCGTGCCCCGGCACGTCCATCTGCGGCGTTGTCGTCGGTCGCCAATGCTCCGAAGTGACTCCCTCCTCCGCCTTGCAGCTGCACGCACCGGACCCCGCTCCCTGATCCGGCCTGATCCGAACGACAGGCCCTAGACCGCGAAGAGGTCTTATTCGTGACATCAGCGTCCGTGAAGGGGCGGTCCGGGCCGGGACGTGCACGGAACGGACCGGCCGGAGCGCCCGGCGCCACGGCCCGGGACCGGGCGGCCTGGTTCCTCGTCCTGCCCGCCCTCCTCCCGATCCTGATCCTCAGCGTCGGGCCCCTCCTCTACGGCATCGCGCTCGCCTTCACCGACGCCCAGTCCGGCCGCACCCGCTCCACCCAGTGGATCGGCACCCTGAACTTCCAGGACCTCCTGCACGACACCCTGTTCTGGGACTCGTTCCGGATCGGCCTCATCTGGGCGTTCGGCGTCACCGTCCCGCAGTTCCTGCTGGCCCTCGGTCTCGCCCTGCTCCTCAACCAGAAGCTGCGGATGCGCTGGCTGGCCCGGGCGCTGGCGATCATCCCGTGGGCGATGCCCGAAGTCGTCGTCGGCATCATGTGGCGGCTCGTCTACAACCCCGACGCGGGCATCCTCAACGAGACCATCCGCGACCTCGGCCTCGGCGACGGCCGGGACTGGCTCACCGGCCTCGCCACCGCGCTCCCCGCCGTGATCCTCGTCGGGATCTGGGCGGGCATGCCCCAGACCACCGTCGCCCTGCTCGCCGGACTCCAGAACACCCCGCACGAACTCCACGAGGCGGCGGCCCTGGACGGGGCGGGCGCCTGGCGCCGGTTCCGTACGGTCACCTGGCCCGCGATCAAGCCCATCGCCCTCGCCATCACCGCCCTCAACTTTATTTGGAACTTCAACTCCTTCGCCCTCGTCTATGTGCTGACCAGCGGCGGTCCCGGCGGGCGGACCCGGCTGCCGATGCTCTTCGCGTACGAGGAAGCCTTCCGGTACGGACAGTTCGGCTACGCCGCCGCGATGGGCTGTGTGATGGTCGCGGTGATCTCCGTGATCCTCGCCTGCTACCTCGTCGGCCGGATCAAGGGAGGCGAGGAGCGATGAGGATCCCCGAAGGAGGCGGGACGCGATGAGTCTTCCCACCAGCAGGGCCGCCCGCGCCGGCCAGTACCTCGCGCTCCTGGCGTACCTGGTGTTCCTGGCCTTCCCGTTCCTGTGGCTGCTCTCCACCGCCTTCAAGCCCGCCCGCGAACTGGGCTCCCTGCACCCCACCTGGATCCCCGAGAAGCCCACCCTGGACAACTTCCGGCAGGCCTTCGACGAGCAGCCGCTGCTCCAGGCCGCGGCCAACTCGCTGATCACCGCCGTCTCCGCCGCCCTGATCGCCGTCGTCATCGCCACGCCGATGGCCTATGTGATGGCCCGCCACCGGGGCCGCCTCGCCACCGCCGCGACCGGCTGGGTCGTGGTCAGCCAGGCGTTCCCGTTCGTGCTGGTGATCATTCCGCTCTTCCTGGTGCTGAAGAACCTGCATCTGATCAACACCCTCTGGGGGCTGATCCTGGTGTACGTCGTCTGGTCGCTGCCCTTCGCGCTGTGGATGCTCGCCGGGTACGTCCGGGCCGTGCCGGCCGAGCTGGAGGAGGCCGCCGCCGTCGACGGCGCGGGCCGCGTACGGACCCTCGTCTCGGTCGTCGCCCCGCTGCTCGCCCCCGGAATCGTCGCCACCGCCCTCTTCGCGTTCATCACCGCATGGAACGAGTTCTTCTTCGCACTCGTCCTGCTCAAGACCCCGGAGAAGCAGACCTTGCCGGTCGTCCTCACCCACTTCCTCGGCGCGGAGGGCGTGGCCGACCTCGGTCCGCTGGCCGCCGCCGCGTTCCTCGCCACGCTGCCCTCCCTGGTCCTCTTCGCCTTCATCCAGCGGCGGATCACCGGCGGGATGACGGCCGGGGCGGTGAGGGGCTGATGCGTCGCACCCCGACCCGGCGCGTCGCGGTCGCCGCCACCGTCCTCGTCCTCCTGCTCACCGGCTGCTCGGCCACCGACGACGGCAGGGACGCCGACGGCACCATCCGCCTCAGGTTCCAGTCGCTGGCCTGGCAGAAGGAGTCCGTCGACGCCAACAAGCAGCTGGTGAAGGAGTGGAACGCCGCCCACCCCGGCGTACAGGTGGACTACGTCCAGGGCAGCTGGGACAACGTCCACGACCAGCTGCTCACCTCCTTCGAGGGCGGCGAGGCGCCCGACATCATCCACGACGCCTCCGACGACCTCGCCGACTTCGCTTACGGCGGCTACCTCGCCGACCTGCGCACCCTCCTCCCGGACCGGCTGAAGGCCGACATCCCCGAGCGGTCCTGGCGCACCACCACCTTCGACGGCGGGACCTACGGAGTCCCCTTCCTCCAGGAACCCCGCGTCCTCATCGCCAACAGCAAGATCCTCAAGGCGTCGGGCGTGCGGATCCCGACGGCGGAGCAGCCCTGGAGCTGGACCGAGTTCCGCGATGTCTCCAAGGAGCTGACCGGCAAGGGGCGTTACGGGGTCGCCTGGCCGCTCAAGGAACCCGTCTCCGTCACCCTCAACCTGGGCCTCTCCGGCGGCGGGCAGCTCTTCCACCGCGAACCGGACGGCAGGGTCGAGCTGCGCTTCGAGGAGGGCGACAAGGTGGTGACCGGCACCATCCACGACCAGGTCAACACCGACCGCAGCGCGGCCCGTACGGCGCTCGGGATGGGCGGCTCGGACGCCCTGCCCGGCTTCTTCGGCGGCCGGTACGCGATGCTTCCGCTCGGGTTCGCCTACCGCCAGCAGATCGTCGAGCAGGCCCCCGAAGGGTTCGAGTGGACGGTCCTGCCCGCTCCGGCGGGCAGTGGCGGGCCGGCCCAGGGGGTGAGCCCGCAGACCCTCTCCGTCGCCGAGGACAGCCCGCACAAGAAGGAGGCCGTCGCCTTCATCGACTTCCTGCTGCGGCCGCCGAACATGGTCCGGCTGGCCAGGGGCGACTGGATGCTGCCCACCGGCACCACCGCCCTCGCCCACCCCTCCCTGCACACCGCCGAGCACGGCTGGGCCACCGGGACCGCGCTGGCCCGGTTTCTGCGCCCGGCGCCCGCGCAGACCGTACGCGGCTACCCCGAGTGGAAGGACAAGGTGGCGACCCCAGCGCTCCAGGAGTACTACAGCGGCGCGATCGGCACCGATGAGCTGCGCAAACGGCTGGTCGACGACGGCAAGCGGGTCCTGGCCCGCTACCAGCGCTGAGGAGGACATCCGAAATAACTAGACGAGACGTACCGTCTCGTTTATGGTGGGCGGCATGACGGAATCCCCGCGTGCCCACATCGCCATGTTCTCCATCGCCGCCCACGGACATGTGAACCCGAGCCTCGACGTCATCCGGGAGCTCGTCAGCCGTGGGCACCGCGTCAGTTACGCCATTCCCGCCTCGTTCGCCGACAAGGTCGCGGCCACCGGCGCCGAGCCGGTGATCTACACCTCGACCCTGCCGACGGACGACGACCCGGAGGCCTGGGGCACCGAGCTGATCGACAACCTCGAACCCTTCCTCGCCGACGCCATTCAGGCCTTCCCCCACCTCGTCACCGCCTTCGAGGGCGACGAGCCCGACCTCGTCCTGCACGACATCACCTCCTATCCCGCCCGCGTCCTCGCCCATCGCTGGGGCGTCCCCGCCGTCTCCCTCTGGCCCAACCTGGTTCCCTGGGAGGGGTACGAGAAGGAGGTCGGCGAGCCGATGACCGCCGAGCTGAAACAGACCGAGCGCGGCAGGGCGTACTACGCCCACTTCGACGGCTGGCTCGCCGGAAACGGCCTCGGCCATCTCTCCGGCGACGACTTCGTGGCCCGCCCGCGCCGGGGCATCGTCCTGATCCCCGAGGCGCTCCAGCCCAACGCGGACCGGGTGGACCGCGGGATGTACACCTTCGTCGGCGCCTGCCAGGGCGACCGGGCCGACCAGGGGGAGTGGGAGCGGCCGGCCGGGGCCGAGAAGGTGCTGCTGGTCTCGCTCGGCTCCTCGTTCACCAAGCAGCCCGCCTTCTACCGGGAGTGCGTCGCGGCCTTCGGTGATCTGCCCGGCTGGCACGTGGTGCTCCAGATCGGCGCGCATGTCGACCCGGCCGAGCTCGGTGACGTACCGGCGAATGTGGAAGTGCACGCGTGGGTGCCGCAGTTGGCGGTCCTGAAGCAGGCCGACGCCTTCATCACCCATGCCGGGGCGGGCGGCAGCCAGGAGGGGCTCGCCACGGGGACGCCGATGGTGGCCGTGCCTCAGGCCGTCGACCAGTTCGGCAACGCCGACATGCTCCAGGCGCTCGGCGTGGCCCGGCACGTACCCATGGAGGAGGCCGACGCCGCCACGCTGCGCGCCGCCGTGCTCGCGCTGGCCGACGACCCGGAGGTGGCCGAGCGGTCCGCCAGGCTGCGCGAGCAGATGGCGAAGGAGGGCGGTACGCTCCGGGCGGCCGATCTCATCGAGGCCGAGCTGTCGCTCTGAGCGGACCGGCCGGAATGGTATCCGGACGTTCTCGCCCCGCCCCGCACCGCCGTGCGGCGCGGTCGTGCGGGGTGGGGCGTTCGTCCGTGCGATGCCGGTGGTCGTTGCATCTGCACGCACCCCCCGGGTGACTCCACATCTCCGGCAGGGGACTTCACCCCTCTCGCGCACTTCTTCACGCACGTTCACATGTCTTCACGCATACCCGCCTCCCTCCGGCAGTGCCGGTGCCGGGCACACCCGGGTGCGGTGCGCGGTGGTGCGAACGGCCCGGCGGCGGCTCTGAACTGCAGGTTCCCTCTGCTCGGGCCCCCCTCGCGCCCCGCCGACACGGCGTTGTTGTCCGGGTGTTGACGACCGTTGCCCGTTGTGACCCGCCATGGCCGATTTCTTGTTACGAAACCTTGTTGAGTAAGTCACAGATGCAAGGGGGTCTTGATCTGTGCTCGTCAATCGGTCAGGGTTTCGAGCCAACCCCCGGAGATCTTCCGGCCGGAGGTCAATCCCCCCACAGAGATTGACGAGGAGACCCCTCTTCATGGCCAAGCACCAGCGCACCAGCCGCCGGACCAAGCTCACCGCCGCGATCACCGCTGTGGCGGCCGCAGCCGGAGTCACCCTGTTCGGAACCTCGTTCGCCGGAGCCGCGCCGGCTCCCATGGGCACGGTCTACGGCGCGGACGCCGAGACCGCCGTCTCCGGCAGCTACATCGTCATGCTGGGCGAGAAGGCGGACAAGTCGAAGCTCGCCAAGGAGTACGGCGGCAAGCTCCAGCGCGACTACTCCTCCAGCATCAACGGCTTCTCCGCCAGCGGACTCTCGGAGACCGAGGCCAAGCGCCTCGCCGCCGACCCGTCCGTCGCCAAGGTGGTGCAGAACAAGAAGTTCACCATCAACGCCACCCAGGAGAACCCGCCGTCGTGGGGTCTTGACCGCGTGGACCAGGCCGAGACCGCGGGCGACAACGCGTACAACTACCCCGACGCCGCCGGTGAGGGCGTCACCGCGTACGTCATCGACACCGGGGTCCGTGTCACCCACGAGGACTTCGAGGGCCGGGCCACCTCGGGCTTCGACGCCGTGGACAACGACGACGACGCCGACGACGGCAACGGGCACGGCACCCACGTGGCGGGCACCATCGCCGGGGGCGCGCACGGCGTCGCCAAGAAGGCCAAGATCGTCGGCGTCCGAGTCCTGGACGACAACGGCTCGGGCACCACCGAGCAGGTCATCGCCGGCATCGACTGGGTCGCCGCCAACGCGTCCGGCCCGTCCGTCGCCAACATGAGCCTCGGCGGCGGCGCCGACCCGGCTCTCGACGAGGCCGTCCAGAAGGCCATCGCCGCCGGCATCACCTTCGGTGTCGCCGCGGGCAACGAGTCCAGCGACGCCGGCCAGGGTTCGCCCTCCCGCGTCCCCGAGGCGATCACCGTCGCCTCGTCCACGGAGGCCGACGAGCAGTCCTCGTTCTCCAACTTCGGCCCCGTCGTGGACATCTACGCCCCCGGCTCGGACATCACGTCCACCTGGAACGACAGCGACACCGGCACCAACACCATCTCCGGTACGTCCATGGCCACCCCGCACGTCGTCGGCGCGGCCGCCGTCTACCTGGCGGGCCACCAGGACGCCACCCCGGAGCAGGTCGCCACGGCGCTCACCGGGGGAGCCACCCCGGACGCCATCTCCAACGCGACCGAGGGCACGGCGAACAAGCTCCTCAAGATCGTCGAGTAGGACCCACCGCCGGACGGTGGCGCCCCACCGCCCCCGTCCGGCAACGCTCGCGCACAGCAGCCGCCGCGCCCTCCCCCACGGGGCGCGGCGGCTGCGCGCCGGAGGAAAGATCGCTCTAGTGTGTGTGGGGCCATGACGACGAAGTACGCGGCGCTGCTGCGCGGGATCAATGTGAGCGGCCACAAGAGGGTCCCGATGCCGGAACTGCGCACCGTGCTCGGTGAACTGGGGCACACCGACATCGCCACCCACCTGCAGAGCGGCAACGCCGTCTTCCGCAGCGACAGCAAGGACGAGAACGCGCTCGCCGCCGCTCTCGAACAGGCCCTGCACGAGCGGTTCGGATTCTCCGTCAGCTGTATCGTCCGCAGCGGCTCCTATCTCGCCGCCGTCGCGGACGCCTGCCCCTTTTCCGCCGCCGAGCTGGAGGGCAAGCAGCTCCACGTCACCTACTTCGACCGGGCCGTGGAGAGCGGGCGCTTCGCCGCACTCGACGCACAGGCCTACCGGCCGGAGGCCTTCGAGCTCGGTGACCGCTGCCTCTACCTGTACGCTCCCGACGGACTCGGCCGCTCCAAGCTGGCCGAGGCACTGGCACGCCCCCGGCAGACCGCGGGCCTCACCGCCACCACCCGCAACTGGAACACCGTGGCAAAACTTGTGGAGATGACACGTGTCTGAGCCGTCGCCCGCCGTGGCCGCAGCCATCGAAGGCGAACTCCGCCTGCTGGACCCGGTGGTACGCGCCTCCGCGGATCTCCTCGCCTCCCTGCTGCACCCCGGGTTCCGGGAGATCGGCACCAGCGGCCGGCTCTGGAACCGGGAGACGATCATCGAGGCGCTCACCGCCGACGACGCCCCGGGTCCCGGCCCGCTGACCGCGTCCCGGATGCAGGGCGTGGAGCTCTGCTCGGATCTGGTGCACCTCACCTTCGACACCGAGTCCAAGGGGCTGCGCTCGCACCGCAGCTCCCTGTGGCGGCTGACCGGGGCGGGGTGGCGGCTCTACTTCCACCAGGCGACCCCGTTCATCGACGACCCGTTCGCCGAGGTCTGAGCTTCCGGGGCGGACGTGGAGCTCGCGGTACGGGGGTGAGCCGGACGCCCACCCCCGTACCGGCGCTCACCCCGCGCGGCAGAGCATGTCCTCCGCGAGAACCTGCCCGCCGACGCGCCGGAGGACGTTCGCCGAACCCTGGCCGCGCCTCCGCGGAACGTCCACCGGGGCCCGTTCCGCACCGGGCGTCGAGCAAGTTAGCCTTACCTTCGTTTGGCTGGAGACGGGTGGCTGGAAGTCGCCCCTCCCGCCTTGTCCGGTACAGGCTTGAGGAGCGGGTGGGTGGGGGCTGACACGTCCGGGCGCGGTGTCATCCGGCGCGCCGTAGCAGGGCAGCGCCGGGACGTCGTCCTCGGTTCGCTGCTGGGCGCCGCCCACCAGACCGGCGAAGCGCTCGTGCCCGTACTCATCGGCCTGATCGTCGACCGTGCCGTGGTCCGCCCCGACGGGGGAGCGCTCGCCGCCTGGCTCGTCGTCCTCGCCGTCGTCTACGCCACGCTCTCCTACGGCTTCCGCTTCGGCGCCCGGGCCGGCGAGCGCGCCGCCGAGCAGGCCGCGCACCAGCTGCGCCTCGATGTCGTACGCCGGGTCCTCGCCCCGCACGGCGGTGCCGAGGCCGGGCGGCCCCCCGGGGCCCTGGTCAACGTGGCCACCGAGGACGCCCGGCGGGTCGGGGCCCTCAACATGGCCCTCACCCTCGGCATCGCCGCCGTCGTCGGAGTCGTCGCGGGCGCGGTCCTCCTGCTGCGGGCCTCCGTCCCCCTCGGCCTCCTCGTCCTGATCGGCGCCCCGGTCCTCATGGCGCTCGGCCACTACCTCGCCCGTCCCCTGGAGCACCGCAGCGAGGCCGAACAGGAAAGCGCCGCCCACGCCTCCGGGGTAGCCGCCGACCTGGTCGCCGGGGTCCGCGTACTCAAGGGCCTGCGGGCCGAGCGCGCCGCCGTCGCCCGCTACCGGACCACCAGCCAGGCCTCTCGCGAGGCCAATGTGCGCGCCGCCCGCGCCGCCGCCCTCCAGACCGGCCTGATGCTCACCCTCACCGGCGCCTTCATCGCGCTGGTCGCCCTCGTCGGCGGCCGCCTGGTGCTCAGCGGCTCCATCGGCCTCGGCGCCCTCGTCTCCGCCGTCGGCCTCGCCCTCTTCCTCCCCGGCCCGATCAGCGTGCTGGCCTGGGTCGGCGCCGAACTCGCCAGGGCCCGCGCCTCCGCCGCCCGCATCGCCGGCGTGCTTGCCGCGCCCGGCGAGACCACGGGCGGCACCGCCGAACCCGCGACCCCCACCACCGGCGAACTGCGCCTGCACGACCTCGGCCACGCCGGGCTCGACGGGATCGACCTGACCGTGCGCCCCGGCGAACACCTCGGCATCGTCGTCACCGACGCCGCCGACGCCGCCACCCTGCTGCACTGCCTCGCCCGCCGCTGCGACCCCGACCGGGGACGCATCGAACTCGACGGCACCCCCGTCACCGAGCTCGCCCCCGCCGCCCTGCGCTCCACGCTGCTGGTGGCCGAGCACGACGCTCAGCTCTTCGACGGCACCCTCCTCGACAACGTCACGGCCGCCGCCCCCGCCGGAGCCGGCCCGCAACCGGCCATGGACGCCGCCGCCGTCGACGAGGTCGCCGCCACCCTGCCCGGCGGCACCGCCGGGCGGATCGGCGAGCGCGGCAGCGCCCTCTCCGGCGGCCAGCGCCAGCGCGTCGCCCTGGCCCGCGCGCTCGCCGCCGACCGGTCCGTCCTCGTCGTGCACGACCCGACCACCGCCGTCGACGCCGCCACCGAGGCCCGTATCGCCACCGGCATCCGCCACGCCCGCACCGGCCGCACCACGGTCCTGGTCACCAGCAGCCCCGCGCTGCTCGCCGCCACCGACCGCGTCGTCCTCATCGACGGCGGCACCATCACCGCCGAGGCCCCGCACGAGGACCTCGTACGCGACCATCCCGTCTACCGCACGGCGGTGCTCACATGACCACCACTCCATCGGGCATACCGGGCACGGCCGACGACAGTGCCGAACTGCTCCCCATCGCCTCGGGCGCCCGCACCCGGGCCGCCCTGCGCACCCTGATCCGCCCCGACCGGGGCCGGGCGCTCCTGGGCCTCGTCGTCCTCGTCGGCGCGACCGCCGTGGGGCTCCTCGTCCAGCCGCTCCTCGGCCGCATCGTCGACATCGTTGCCGACGGCCGCCCCGCCGACGCCCTCACCCTGCCCGTCGTCCTCCTCCTGGTGGTCGCCGTCGTCCAGGGCGTCACCACCACGCTCGGGCTGACCCAGGTCGCCCGGCTCGGCGAGACCGTACTGGCCCGGCTGCGCGAGCAGTTCGTCGAACGTGCCCTCCAGCTCCCCGCCGACCGCCTGGAGCGCGCCGGGGCGGGCGACCTCACAGCCCGGGTCACCGGAGACGTCGCCCGGGTCGCGGAGGCCGTCCGCTCCGCCCTGCCCGAGATGGCCCGCTCGGTCCTCGCGATCGTGCTGACCCTCGGCGCGATGGCCCTGCTGGACGTACGGTTCCTCCTCGCCGCGCTCCTCGCCGTACCCGTCCAGGCGCTCACCGCCCGGTGGTACCTACGCCGGGCCGTCACGGTCTACGCCGACCAGCGGGTCGCCAACGGGGCCCAGCAGCAACAGCTCCTGGAGACCATCGGCGGAGCGGTGACCGTACGCGGCCACCGGCTGGAGGAGCAGCACACCGAGAAGAGCGCGCGGCGCTCGCGCAAGGCCGTCGAGCTGACCATGCGCAGCGTCCACCTGGTGCTCGGCTTCTACGCGCGCCTGCACATCGCGGAGTACATCGGCCTGGCCGCCGTACTGGTCACCGGCTTCTTCCTGGTCCGCGACGGGTCCGTCTCCATCGGTACGGCGACGGCCGCGGCCCTCTACTTCCACAGCCTCTTCGGACCCGTCAACGCCGCCCTCGTCCTGCTCGACGACGCCCAGTCGGCTGCGGCCGGACTCGCACGGCTGGTGGGGGTGACCGACATCGAGGAGAGCGCGGTACGCCTGCCGCATCAGCGGAAGCGGAGCGGGACCGAGGCCGAGGCGGCCGTCACCGTCGATGCCGTGAGCCACGCCTACGGCCCCGGCCGCACCGTCCTCCACGAGGTCTCGCTCACCCTCCGCGCGGGCGAACACGTGGCCCTCGTCGGGACCAGCGGGGCCGGGAAGTCCACCCTCGCCCGGCTCGTCGCAGGCGTCCAGCAGCCCACCGGCGGCACGGTCTCCGTCGCGCGGAGCGAGCCGAGCACGGCGGGCCCGCCGGTCGTCCTGGTCACCCAGGAGGTCCACGTCTTCACCGGGACCCTCGCCGAGGACCTCCGCCTCGCCCGGCCCGATGCCACCGACGCCGACCTGCGCACCGCCCTGGCCACCGTGTACGCGCTGGAGTGGGCCGAGGCCCTGCCGGAAGGGCTCGCCACCGTCGTGGGGGAGGGCGGCCACCGCCTCGACCCCGCCCGCGCCCAGCAACTCGCCCTCGCCCGGCTCGTCCTGGCCGATCCCCCGGTCGTCGTCCTCGACGAGGCGACCGCCGAAGCGGGCAGCGCGGGCGCCCGCACCCTGGAACGCTCCGCCGGGGCCGCCCTGGCCGGCCGCACCGCCCTCGTCGTCGCCCACCGGCTCACCCAGGCCGTAGCCGCCGACCGGGTCGTGGTGCTGAAGGCCGGCCGGGTCGTCGAGAGCGGCACCCACGACGAACTGCGCACCGCCGACGGCCCGTACGCGACGCTCTGGCGGGCCTGGTCCGGCAGCCGCGCCGCACCCCGCCTCTGACCCCCGAGCCCCCACGTCCCCGTGGCACGCCCACCCTCCCGAAGGAAACCGCCCATGTCCCGCATGTTCCAGCGGACCCGGCTGACCGCCGTGGCCGCGTCCGCCCTGCTGCTGTTCGGAGCCGCCGCCTGCGGGTCCGGCGAGAGCGGCGACTCCGCGGCCCCGTCCGCCGACAGCGCGCCGAAGGGGGCGTACCCGGTCACCCTCGACCACAAGTACGGGGCCACCACCCTCAAGAACGAGCCGAAGCGCATCGTCACCGTCGGCCTCTCCGACCAGGACGCGGTTCTCGCCCTCGGCAAGGCCCCGGTCGGCACGACCGAGTGGTTCGGCGACTTCAAGGGCGCGATCGGCCCCTGGGCGGAGAAGGCGCTCGGCGACAAGCCGCGCCCGACCGTCCTGCACGACGACGGCACCGGCCCCCAGGTCGAGAAGATCGCCTCGCTGCGCCCCGACCTGATCCTGGCCCTGTACTCGGGCCTCACCAAGGACCAGTACCGCACCCTCTCCAAGATCGCCCCGGTCGTCGCCCAGCCCAAGGACGTCCCGGACTGGGGGATCTCCTGGCAGGACCAGACCGAGCAGGTCGGCAGGGCCCTGGGTAAGAGCGACGAGGCCAAGGCGCTGGTCGCGAAGACCGAGAAGCACATCACCGACGCCGCGGCCGCGCACCCCGAGTTCAAGGGCAGGACCGCCGTCATGGCGACGCCGTACGAGGGCATGTACGTCTACGGCCCGCAGGACAACCGCTCCCGCGTCCTCACCGGCCTCGGCTTCCAGCTCCCCACGGGCCTCGGCAAGGTCGTCGGCGACGCGTTCGGCGCCAACATCAGCAAGGAGCGCACCGACCTCCTCGACACGGACGCCGTCGCCTGGATCGTCACCGACCCTGCCAAGGACGCCACGAAGCTCCACGCCGACCCGCTGTACGGCAAGCTCGACGCGGTCAAGGAGGGCCGCGAGGTCATGATCAAGGAGAGCAGCCACTTCGGCAGCGCCATCTCCTTCGTGACCCCGCTGAGCATCCCGTACACCGTCGACCGCCTGGTCCCGATGCTGTCGGCCGCCGTCGACGGCAAGCCGGACACGAAGGTCGTCCACCCCGCGTCCTGACGCCTTCCCCCGGTCCGTCCCGCCGCGATCAGGCGGGACGGACCCCCTGCTGAACCGCCCGTGAGGAACCGGACCGTGGAGCCAGCCCCGTGACCCGCCCCGCCCGATGGCGCCCCGCCCTGCTCGTGGCCGTGATCGCCACCGTGCTGGTGGTGCTGTGCCTGCTCTCGCTCGGTCTCGGCGCCCTCGGGATCCCGCCCGGCGACGTCCTCAAGGCGCTCCTCGGCCGGCCGACCGGACCCCGGATCGAGGACGTGATCTGGTCGGTGCGCGTTCCGCGTACGGCCCTGGGGCTGGCCGCCGGCGCCGCCCTCGGCCTCTCCGGCTGCGTGATGCAGGCGCTGACCCGCAACCCGCTCGCCGACCCCGGCATCCTCGGGGTGAGCGCGGGAGCGGCCTTCGCCATCGTGATCGCCGCCGGGGTCGCCGGGATCGGCTCGCTGCTCGGCTACATCTGGTTCGCGTTCGCCGGGGCGATGGCGGCGAGCATCGTCGTCTATCTGCTGGGGCGGATGGGGCGTTCGGGGTCCACGCCGGTGAAGCTGGCGCTCGCGGGAGTCGCGGTGACCGCCGTGCTGTCGTCGCTGACCAGCGCCGTCGTCCTCACCGACCCGGCCGCCCTGGACCGGTTCCGCTTCTGGTCGGCGGGGTCGCTCGCCAACCAGGACGCCTCCACCGTGCTGCGCATCCTGCCCTTCCTCGGCCTCGGCGCCCTCCTCGCGCTGGCGAGCGCCCCCGCCCTCAACAGCCTCGCCCTCGGCGACGACGTGGCCGCCTCGCTCGGCCGCAAGCTCGGCCTCGTACGCCTCCAGGGCGTCGTCGCGGTCACCCTCCTCACCGGGGCGGCGGTCGCGGTGATCGGCCCCGTCGTCTTCATCGGCCTGGTCGTCCCGCACGTCGCCCGGTCCCTCGCCCAGTCCGCCGGACTCGGCCCGGACCACCGCTGGCTGCTGCCGCTCTCGGCCGCGCTGGCCGCCGGGCTGCTGCTCGGGGCGGACATCCTCGGCCGGGTGATCGCCCGGCCCGTCGAGGTCCAGGCGGGGATCATCGTCGCCTTCATCGGCGGCCCCTTCTTCATCGCCCTGGTCCGCCGACGCCGGCTCGCGGAGGTATGACCGTGACCACCGACTCCCTCCGTACGGAGAAGACCGCCGCCCGCCCCTTCCGCCTGTCCGTCCCGCCGGTCTCCGGCACTCTGCGCCCCCGGCAGCTCGCCGTCTGCGCGGCCCTCGTCGTCGCCGTGTTCGCGGCCCTGTGCTGGAACGTCTCCATCGGTGAGTACGGCATCCCCCTCACCGACGTCGCCCGCGCCCTGACCGGCTCCGGCGACCCGGGCACCCTTCTCGTCGTCCAGGAACTGCGGCTGCCCCGCGCCATGACGGGACTGCTCGCGGGCATCGCGTTCGGCATGTCCGGGGCCCTGTTCCAGACGATGACCCGCAACCCGCTCGCCAGCCCCGACATGATCGGTCTCACCCAGGGCGCCGGAACCGCGGTCGTCGCGGGCATCGTCCTGGGCTGGGACTTCGGCCTCGGCACCCAGGCCCTCGGCCTGATCGGCGCACTCACCAGCGCCCTGCTGGTCTACGGGCTCGCCTGGCGGCGCGGCACCACCGGCTACCGCATCATCCTCGTCGGCATCGGCGTCTCCTGGATCTGCCTCAGCGTCACCGACTTCCTGCTCGCCCGGGGCGGCCGCTTCCAGGCACAGGCCGCGCTCGGCTGGCTCGTCGGCAACCTCAACGGCCGCGACTGGCAGCAGGCCGCACCCCTCGCCGCCTCCCTCGTCGTGCTGGTGCCCGCGGCCCTGCTGATCGGCAGGCTGATGCGTACGCTGCAACTCGGCGACGACGTCGCCAAGGGGCTCGGCACCCGGGTCCAGGCCGTCCGCCTCACCGTCCTGCTCACCGGCGTCGGCCTGGTCGCCTTCGCCACGGCGGCGGCCGGGCCCGTCGCGTTCGTGGCGCTCGCCGCCCCGCAGATCGCCCAGCGGCTCTGCCGCACGGCCTGGCCGCCCCCGCTCGCCGGCGGACTCACCGGCGCCGTCATCGTCCTCGCGTCCGACGTCCTCGCACGCGAACTGATCCCCGGCACCGAACTGCCCGTCGGGATCGTCACCGGAGTGCTCGGCGCCCCGGTGCTGCTCTGGCTGCTCATCCGCGTCAACCGCGCGGGCTCAGGAGGCTGACCGATGTCCACCGCCGAACCCGACCTGAGGGCGCAGGGCCTGCACCTGGGCTACGACGACCGGGCTGTCGTCTCCGGCCTCGACCTGGCCGTGCCGCCGGGCCGGATCACCGCCATCGTCGGCGCCAACGCCTGCGGGAAATCGACCCTGTTGCGCGCCCTGGCCCGCCTGCTGACCCCCCGCGAAGGGGCGGTCAGCCTGGACGGCCGGGCCCTGCACTCCATCCCCACCAGGGAGTTGGCCCAGCAGCTCGGCATCCTCCCGCAGTCGCCGGTCGCCCCCGAGGGCCTCACCGTCATCGACCTGGTCAACCGGGGCCGCTCCCCGCACCAGACGTGGTGGCGGCAGTGGACCAAGGCGGACGAGCAGGCGGTGCACGACGCGCTGGCCGCGACCGGCACCACCGACCTGGCCGACCGTGCGGTGGACGAACTCTCCGGCGGCCAGCGCCAGCGCGCCTGGATCGCCATGGCCGTGGCCCAGGGCACCCCGGTGCTCCTCCTGGACGAGCCGACGACGTACCTCGACCTCGCCCATCAGATCGACGTCCTGGACCTCGTCGTCGACCTCAACCGCCGTGAGGGGCGCACGGTCGTCATGGTCCTGCACGACCTCAACCAGGCCTGCCGGTACGCCGATCACGTCATCGCGATGAAGAAGGGCAGCATCGTCGCCGAGGGCGCCCCCGCCGACGTCATCACCGCCGAGACCGTCGAGGACGTCTTCGGCCTCCGCTGCCAGGTGGCCACGGACCCGGTGAGCGGGACCCCGCTGGTGATCCCGGTCGGCCGCCACCACACCCCGGACCCCGAGGAGCCACGGAAGACGCTCGTCTGAGCGGCCGGGGTGCCGGGCGGCGAACCCCGAATGGCCCACGGCACCGGAACGCGATTGGCCCGGGATTCCACGCCAATCACTTCCTAGGCTGGGATCATGACCACCCCGCACCGCACCACCGTCGACTTCTTCTTCGACCCCGCCTGCCCGTTCGCCTGGATCGCCTCCCGCTGGATCCTGGAGGTGGAGCAGCACCGGGACATCGAGCTCCGCTTCCGTCCCATGAGCCTGTACCTGCACAACCGGGGCAACGAACTGGCCCCCTGGTACCGCGAGCTGGTCGACAAGTCGATCGGCCCGGTCCGGGTCGCCGTCGCCGCGGCCGCCGCCCACGGCGACGGAATCCTGCGAGACCTCTACACCGCGCTGGGCACCCGCATCCACCAGCACAAGGAGGCGGACTTCGACGCCGTGATCGCCGCCTCCCTCGCCGAACTGGGCCTGCCCGCCGCACTGGCGGAGGCCGCGCACTCGACGGCGTACGACGACGAGGTCGCCCGCAGCCACGACACGGGCAAGGACCCGGAGCAGGACGCGTACGTGGGCACGCCGACGATCCACGTGGACGGCACGGTCTGGTTCGGCCCGGTCCTCAACGCGATCCCGCGCGGCGAGGGGGCGGCCGAACTCTTCGACAGCTTCCGGGTGCTCGCCAACCACCAGGGCTTCTTCGAACTCAAGCGGGCCCGCTCGGGCGGCCTGTCCTACGACTGACCGGCAGGGGGCTCACGCCGAGAGCGACGACGCCCCCACCGGCACCCGCGCCTCGTCGTACCGGTCCAGCAGCAGCCGCGCCAACTCCGGCGCGGGGCCCAGGACATCGGCCAGCACGTCCGCCCCGGCCGCCTCGGCGCCCGCCGCGATGCGGTCGGGGAGCCGGCCGGGCGCGATGACGTACGGCGCGACCGCCACCCGGCGGACACCGTCGGCGCGCAGGGCCCGTACGGCGTCCTCGGTGCGGGGAAGGGATGCGGAGGCGAACGCAGGCCGCACGGCGCACCAACCGGTGTGCCGCAGCTCCCGCGCGATTTCAGCGATCACTGCGATCGCCTCCGGGTCGGAGGATCCCGCCGAGGCCAGGACGAGCCCGGTCCGGGGGATGTCGCCGGGGCGGACCCCGGCCTCCCGCAGCCGCCGCCCCAGCGTGGCATTGAGCAGCGGGGACGGGCCCAGGACGTCGGCCTGGCGGATGTGCAGCCTCGGCAGCCGGACGCGGGCCTCGCGCAGGACCGAGGGGATGTCGGTCTTGGCGTGGAACGCCCGGGTGAGGAGGAGCGGCAGGGCGATGACCTCGGGCGCCCCCTCCGCGGCCAGGCGCTCCAGCACCCGGGGCACGGAAGGGGCGTTGAACTCCAGGAACGCCGTCTCCACACGCAGCCCCGGCCGCTGCGCCCGCACCCGCCCGGTGAGGGCGTGCACGGTCGCGGCGTGCCGTGGGTCGCGGCTGCCGTGGGCGATGACGAGGAGGACGGAAGGTGCCATGGGAGAACTCAGTTCTTGACGAGGAGACCGCGGCTGCGCAGCACCCACCGCTCCAGCGGACTGAAGATCAGCAGGTCGATCGCGATGCCGACGAACAGGATGAGCAGGATCGAGAGGAAGACCCCGGGCATGTCGAAGTTGCTGCGGCCGTTCTCCATCAACTGCCCGAGCCCCAGACCAAGTTCGGGGGAGGAGGCGATGATCTCGGCGGCCATCAGCGAGCGCCAGGAGAACGCCCAGCCCTGCTTGAGACCCGCCAGGTAGCCGGGCAGCGCGGCCGGGAGCACGATGTGCCACGTCCCGCGGATCCCGGTCGCGCCCAGCGTGCGGCCCGCCCGCAGGAACAGCGGCGGCACCTGGTCGACGCCGGAGACCAGCCCGTTGGCGATCGAGGGCACCGCGCCCAGCAGGATCACCGCGTACATCATGCTGTCGTTCAGCCCGAGCCAGATGACCGCCGGGGCCACCCACGCGACCGACGGCAGCGACTGGAGCCCGGACAGGATCGGCCCGATCGCGGCCCGGACCAGCTTCACCCGGGCGACCAGCAGCCCCAGCGGCGTACCGATGGCCACCGCCAGGAGGAAGCCGAGCAGACCGCGCGAGACGCTGGTCCAGACGACCTCCAGGAGCGTTCCCTTGAGCCACATGTCCTGCGCGCTGTCCCACACCGCGGACGGCGGCGGCAGCTTGTAGACCTCGGTGACCTGGGCGCGGACCAGCAGCTCCCAGACCACCAGGACCAGGGCCACCGCCACCACGGGCGGCAGCACCTTGCTCAGCAGGACCTCGCGCACCGGGGTGCGGCGGATCTGTACCGCGTCCAGGGCGTCGAGGCCGGCCTCCAGACCGGCCAGATCGTCGGGCTTCGCGTCGACGGGTCCGGCCGCCTCGTCCGGCCGCTTCCGGTCGGACGTGATGTCAGTGCTGGCCATGTCGGCGGATCTCCCCACGCAGTTCTTCGGTGATCTCGACGGACAGCTCCGCCACGGCGGTGTCCTCGATACGGCGCGGCTGCTCGATGTCGACCGTCCACTCGCGGGCGATCCGGCCCGGCCGGGACGACAGCAGCACGACGCGCTGCGCGAGCCGTACGGCCTCGCGCACGTTGTGCGTGACGAAGAGGACCGATGCGTTCGTCTCGCGCCAGATCCGGGTCAGCTCGTCGTGCAGCACATCGCGGGTGATGGCGTCCAGCGCCGCGAACGGCTCGTCCATCAGCAGCAGCTGGCTGTCCTGGGCGAGCGCGCGGGCCATCGCGACCCGCTGCCGCATACCGCCGGACAGCTCGTGCACCCGCTTGCCGTACGCGCCGCCGAGACGGACGAGTTCGAGCAGCCGCTCGGCCTCGGTGCGGCGCTCCGCCTTGGGAACCCCGCGCAGCCGCAGGGCCAGTTCGATGTTCTTGCCCGCGGTCAGCCACGGGAAGAGGGCGTGCTCCTGGAACATCAGGGCCGGCCGCCCGCCGGGGGTCTCGATCGACCCTGCGGACGGGCGGTCGAGTCCGGCCACCAGGTTGAGCAGCGTCGACTTACCGCACCCGGAGGCCCCCAGGAGGGTGACGAACTCACCCGGAGCGACATCGAGCGTGATGTCGTCCAGGACGAGCTGCTGCCCCGTGTGTCCGGCGAAGGACTTCGAGACGTGCGAGAGCCGGGCGGCGTGCTCGACCGTAGTACGGTCCTCGGCCTTGGTGAGGGTGGTGGTCGCCATGGTCGTCACCTCCTGGGAATCCTGGGAATCCGATGGATCCGGGTACGGATGGTCGGGTGGTCGGGCTACTTGACGCCGAGACCGGCGTCGTCGACCTCAGGCTGGCCGTCGGCCTTCAGGATCTTGTTCAGCGGCCCCAGGTCGTAGATGCCGCCCAGCTGCGGGTTCTCCAGCAGACCGGCCTTCACCGAGTACCCCGCCTGCGTCTTGAGCGTGGTGGCCAGCGGGTCGTTGGTGATCTCGATGGACTCCCACGCCGGGTCGAGGATCTCCTTCGCCAGCGGCTTGCCGCTCAGCTTCTCCAGCGCCTTGTTGGCGGACGCCTTGGCCTCTTCGGGGTTGGCGTTGATCCACTTGTTGGTGGACACCGAACCCTTGACCACGGCCTCGACCACGTCGGGGTGCGCGTCGAGGAACTTCTGCGACACGATGATGTGCGTGATCACGAACTTCTTGTCCGGCCACAGGTCCTTCTCGTCGAGAAGGACCTTCGCACCCTCGGAGACCAGCTTGGACGCGGTCGGCTCCGGGACCCACGCGCCGTCCAGCGAACCGGACTTGTAGGCGTCGGGCGTCACCTTGTTGTCCGAGCGGACCACGGAGACGTCGCCCTTGCCGCTCTGAGGGTCGACCTTCCAGCCCTTCTCGGAGATCCAGTTGAGGAAGGCCACGTCCTGGGTGTTGCCGATCTGCGGGGTCGCGATCCGCTTGCCCTTGAGGTCGTCCACGGTCTTGATCTTCTTCGGGTCGACGACCAGCTTGACCCCGCCGGAGGCCGAACCCGCCACGATCCGCAGGCCCTTGCCCTGGGACTTGACGTAGGCGTTGATGGCGGGGGAGGGGCCGATGAAGCCGATGTCGATCGAGCCCGCGTTGAGCGCCTCGATCTCGGAGGGGCCGGCGTTGAAGGTCGTGGACTCGACGTTGGTCCCGCCCAGCTCCTTCTGGATGGTGCCTTCCTGGATACCGACCAGCGCGGTGGCGTGCGTGAGGTTCGGGAAGTAGCCGATCTTCACGGTGTCCGCGGAGAGCTTCTTCTCCCCGGAGGAGACGTTCGCCTTCTTCGCGTCGTCGTCCTCGGCGTCGGCGCCGTATCCGCAGGCGGTGGCGGCCAGGGCGAGCAGCGGCAGGGCCGCGACAGCGGCTATGGAGCGGCGAACGGTGGAACGGGGGGCAGGCACGGGAGGCTTTCCTCTCGTTGGCCCGGTACTCGCGTCCCGCTGTTGGTCAGGGGGGCGCGGCCGGGAGATCGGCAGGTCTTCGGCGGTACGGATGCGGGGGGTTCAGGGCGCGCGAGCGGTGCGCGTACGTCATCACGCACATCGCCCCACGCCTCCCTGGCCGCTGCCGAGGGCGCCGCTGCCCACACGGCCGCCCTCCTTCGAGAAGGTGGAGAAGAAGTCGGTCACGTCAGAAGTCCCATTCGGCGTCGTCGTCGGCCACGACCGGCTCCGGGGCCGCGGCGAACGCGGCGCCCGCCATACCGGCGCTCAGCGTCGTACCGTCCGCGGGGTCGATCAGCAGGAACGATCCGGTACGCCGTGAGTCGGCGTACGCGTCCAGCGCGAGCGGCTCGGCGGTCCGCACCACGACCCGGCCGATGTCGTTGGCGACCAGCTGCCCGGGCGCCGGGTGCTGGGAGAGGTCGTCCAGGGTGAGCCGGGACGGGATGTCCTTGACGATCGCCTTGACCGTACGGGTGGTGTGCTTCAGCAGCACCCGCTGGCCCACCGAGAGCGGCTGGTCGGCCACATGGCAGACGGTCGCCTCGATGTCCTGGGTGACCGGCGGCGCGTCGTCGGCGGGGGCGATCAGGTCGCCCCGCGAGATGTCGATGTCGTCGGCCAGCCGGATCGTCACCGACTGCGGCGCCCAGGCGATGTCGACGCTCTCGCCGAGCGCGTCGATGCCCGTGATCGTGGTGGTGCGCCCCGAGGGGAGTACGGAGACGGCCTCGCCGACCCGGAAGACCCCGGCGGCGATCTGACCGGCGTACCCCCGGTAGTCCGGGTGCTCGGCGGTCTGCGGCCGGATCACGTACTGCACGGGGAAGCGCGCGTGGCAGGCGGTGAGGTCATGGCTGACCGGCACCGTCTCCAGGTGCTCCAGCACGGTCGGCCCGCCGTACCAGTCCATGTGGGCGGACGGCTCCACCACGTTGTCCCCGGCCAGCGCGGAGATCGGGATCGCGGTGATCTCCGGGACGCCCAGCGAGGCGGCGTACGCGGTGAACTCCTCGGCTATCGCGGCGAACACGGGCTCCGCGTAGTCGACGAGGTCCATCTTGTTGACGGCCAGCACCACGTGCGGGACGCGGAGCAGCGCGGCGACGGCGGCGTGCCGGCGGGTCTGCTCGACCACCCCGTTGCGGGCGTCGACCAGGACCACGGCCAGCTCGGCGGTGGAGGCGCCGGTCACCATGTTGCGGGTGTACTGCACATGGCCCGGGGTGTCCGCGAGGATGAACCGGCGGCGGGCGGTGGCGAAGTAGCGGTAGGCGACATCGATGGTGATGCCCTGCTCGCGCTCGGCCCGCAGCCCGTCGGTCAGCAGCGCCAGGTCCGGCGTCTCCTGGCCACGGCTCAGCGACACCTGCTCCACGGCCTCCAGCTGGTCGGTGAGGATCGACTTGGAGTCGTGCAGCAGGCGTCCCACGAGGGTGGACTTGCCGTCGTCGACCGACCCGGCGGTGGCGAACCGCAGCAGGGTGGTGGCCGACAGCTGCTCGGCGGAGAGCGCCGGGAGGATGGGTGTGGTCATGGTTAGAAGTACCCCTCGCGCTTGCGGTCTTCCATCGCGGCCTCGGACATCTTGTCGTCGGCGCGGGTCGCGCCCCGCTCGGTGAGCCGGGAGGCGGCGATCTCGGTGATCACGGCGTCCAGCGTGGTGGCGTCGGAGTCGACGGCCCCGGTGCAGGACATGTCACCGACCGTGCGGTAGCGCACCAGACGGGTCTCGGTGGACTCGTGCTCCTTGGGCCCGCCCCAGTGTCCTGCGGTCAGCCACATGCCGTGGCGGTTGAAGACCTCGCGCTCATGGGCGAAGTAGATCTCCGGGAGTTCGATCCCCTCGCGCTCGATGTACTGCCAGACGTCCAGCTCGGTCCAGTTGGAGATCGGGAAGACCCGGACGTGCTCGCCGGGGGCGTGCCGCCCGTTGTAGAGCTGCCACAGCTCGGGGCGCTGGCGGCGCGGGTCCCACTGGGAGAACTCGTCGCGCAGCGAGAAGACCCGCTCCTTGGCGCGCGCCTTCTCCTCGTCGCGCCGCCCGCCGCCGAACACCGCGTCGAAGCGGTGCTGCTGGATCGCCTCGGTGAGCGGGACGGTCTGGAGCGGGTTGCGGGTGCCGTCCGGGCGCTCGCGGAGCTTCCCGGCGTCGATGTACTCCTGCACGGAGGCGACATGGAGCCGCAGCCCGTGCTTCTTCACCGTACGGTCGCGGTACTCCAGGACCTCGGGGAAGTTGTGCCCGGTGTCCACGTGCAGCAGCGTGAACGGCACCGGCGCGGGCGCGAACGCCTTCAGCGCCAGGTGCAGCATCACGATGGAGTCCTTGCCGCCGGAGAACAGGATCACCGGCCGCTCGAACTCCCCCGCCACCTCGCGGAAGATGTGGACCGCCTCCGACTCCAGGGAGTCCAGGTGGCTGAGCGCGTACGGGTTGACGGTGCCCTCCGGCACGGTGGTGACGGTGCTCACGCCAGGCCCCTCTCGGTGAGCAGCGCGTGGAGCGCCGCTGCGGACTCCTGCACGGTCTGCTGGTGCGACTCGATGCGCAGGTCGGGCGATTCGGGTGCCTCGTAGGGGTCGTCGACCCCGGTGAGACCGCTGATCTCGCCGGCCGCCTGCTTGGCGTAAAGGCCCTTCACATCCCGTACGGAGCACACCTCGACGGGCGTCGCGACGTGCACCTCCAGGTAGGTGGTGGACTCGGAGGCGTGCCGCTTGCGGACCGCCTCGCGGCTGTCGGCGAACGGGGCGATGACGGGGACCATCACCTTCACGCCGTTGGCGGCGAGCAGTTCGGCGACGAAGCCGATCCGGGCCACGTTGGTGTGCCGGTCCTCGCGTGAGAAGCCGAGCCCCGCGGAGAGGAACTCCCGGATCTCGTCGCCGTCGAGCACCTCCACCTTGTGGCCCTCGGTCCGCAGCCGGCCCGCCAGCTCGTACGCGATGGTGGTCTTGCCCGCGCTCGGCAGACCGGTCAGCCAGATGGTGGCTCCCGTCTCCGTCACGCTCATCGAACTCTCCTGATCAGTCGTCATCAGCCGTGCAGCCCGCATTCGGTCTTGCCGCGTCCTGCCCAGCGGCCGGCCCGTGCGTCCTCGCCCTCCAGCACCCGGCGGGTGCAGGGCGCGCAGCCGACGGAGGCGTAACCGTCCATCAGCAGCGGGTTGGTGAGCACCCCGTGCTCGGCGACGTAGGCGTCCACGTCGTCCTGGGTCCAGCGGGCGATGGGGGAGACCTTCACCTTGCGGCGCTTGGCGTCCCAGCCGACGACCGGGGTGTCGGCGCGGGTCGGGGACTCGTCGCGGCGCAGCCCCGTCGCCCAGGCGCCGTACGCGGTCAGGCCGTCCTCCAACGGCTTGACCTTGCGCAGCGCGCAGCACAGGTCGGGGTCGCGGTCGTGCAGCTTCTCGCCGTGCTCCGCGTCCTGCTCGGCCACCGTCCTCCGGGGGGTGATCGTGATGACGTTGACGTCCATCACCGCGTCCACCGCGTCCCGGGTCCCGATGGTCTCGGGGAAGTGGTAGCCGGTGTCCAGGAAGACCACGTCCACGCCCGGCATCACCCGGGAGGCCAGGTGCGCGACCACGGCGTCCTCCATGGAGGAGGTGACGCAGAAGCGCGGCCCGAAGGTGTCGGTGGCCCACTTCAGGATCTCGGTGGCCGAGGCGTCCTCGAGTTCGCGGCCCGCCCGCTCGGCCAGCTCCTGGAGCTCGCTGTCCGTCAGCTCGCCGCTCAGCAGAGTGTCCGTCATGTCCGGTCCCCTTCACCGTCGTTGCGCTGGACGCCCCGGGTCAGCAGACCCAGGAACTTCAGCTGGAACGCACGGTTGCAGGAGGCACATTCCCAGGCGCCGTGGCCGGTCTCGTTGGGGCGCAGGTCCTCGTCGCCGCAGTACGGGCAGTAGAACGGGGCGGCTCGCTCGCTCATGACAGCGACTCCGCACTGGCGCGCGCCGCCCAGGTCGCGAAGCGCTCGTCGTCCTCGCGCTCCTCCTGGAACCGGCCGAGCACCCGCTCGACGTAGTCCGGCAGTTCGGCCGAAGTGACCTTCAGGCCACGGACCTTGCGGCCGAACCCGGCCTCAAGCCCGAGCGCACCACCGAGGTGCACCTGGTAGCCCTCGACCTGGTTGCCCTCGCCGTCCAGCATCAGCTGGCCCTTGAGGCCGATGTCGGCGACCTGGATGCGGGCGCAGGCGTTCGGGCAGCCGTTGATGTTGATGGTGATGGGGTGGTCGAACTCCGGGATGCGGCGCTCCAGTTCGTCGATGAGGGAGGCGCCGCGCGCCTTCGTCTCGACGATCGCCAGCTTGCAGAACTCGATGCCGGTGCAGGCCATCGTGCCGCGCCGGAACGGGGAGGGCGTGACCCGCAGGTCGAGCGCCTCCAGACCAGCGACCAGGGACTCGACCTGCTCCTCGGCCACGTCCAGCACGATCATCTTCTGCTCGGCGGTGGTCCGCACCCGGCCGGAGCCGTGCGCGTCGGCCAGCTCCGCGATCTTGGTGAGCGTGGTGCCGTCGACCCGGCCCACCCGCGCGGCGAAGCCGACGTAGAAGCGGCCGTCCTTCTGCCGGTGCACGCCGAGGTGGTCGCGCCAGGTCTGGGCGGGCTGCTCGGGCGCGGGGCCGTCGACCAGCTTGCGCTGGAGGTAGTCGTCCTCCAGGACCTGGCGGAACTTCTCCGCGCCCCAGTCCGCGACCAGGAACTTCAGCCGGGCGCGGGTGCGCAGCCGCCGGTAGCCGTAGTCACGGAAGATCCCGATGACCCCGCCGTACACATCGGCCACCTCGTCCAGCGGCACCCAGGCGCCGAGGCGGACCCCGAGCTTGGGGTTGGTGGAGAGGCCGCCGCCGACCCAGAGGTCGAAGCCGGGGCCGTGCTCCGGGTGGTTCACGCCGACGAACGCGATGTCGTTGATCTCGTGCGCCACGTCCAGCTGCGGGGAGCCGGAGACCGCGGACTTGAACTTGCGGGGCAGGTTGGAGAAGTCGGGGTTGCCGATGAACCGGCGCTGGATCTCGTCGATCGCGGGGGTGCCGTCGATGATCTCGTTCTCGGCGATGCCCGCCACCGGGGAGCCGAGGATCACGCGTGGCGTGTCACCGCAGGCCTCGGTGGTGGAGAGGCCCACCTCTTCGAGCCGACGCCAGATCTCCGGCACGTCCTCGATCCGGATCCAGTGGTACTGCACGTTCTGCCGGTCGGTGAGGTCGGCGGTGCCGCGCGCGAACTCCTGGGAGATCTCGCCGATCACCCGCAGCTGCTGTGTGGTCAGCCGGCCGCCGTCGATCCGGACGCGCAGCATGAAGAACTTGTCGTCCAGCTCCTCCGGCTCCAGCACGGCCGTCTTGCCGCCGTCGATGCCGGGCTTGCGCTGGGTGTACAGCCCCCACCAGCGCATGCGTCCGCGCAGGTCGTTGGGGTCGATGGAGTCGAAGCCACGCTTGGAGTAGATCGTCTCGATACGTGTCCGTACGTTGAGACCGTCGTCGTCCTTCTTGAACTGCTCGTTCCCGTTGAGGGGTGTGTGGTGGCCCACGGCCCACTGACCCTCGCCACGGTGGCGTCCGGCCTTGCGGCGGGGCGTGGTGGTCGCAGGCTGTTCGGGGGTAGCGGCCATGACAGTACGTCCTTCGGGACTGCAGGAGGGCGGCTCTGAACCGCACACTCGCGCTGAGGCGCGGCGGTGCGCTGGGTTCGGCAGAGGTATGAGGGGGCGCGGCGGTGCTGGGACTCTCAGCTCGCCGGACAGATGGCGCTGGACATGCGGCAGAGGTCGACGTGGCGTCGACTCACCAAGGCAATTCCAGTTCCAGACATGACGGAAGCGTGTCACGCGGATCTCGGGGCAGTCCACCACTATCCACGATGTGGACGACATGGTCTCGCAGAATGAGACGCTGTGGTATCGGTCACATGCGGCGTCGGCGGCAATGGGGGCAAATGCCCCAGGGGGGAGCCGGAGAGGCCCCGCCCCGGACGGAACGGTGGAAAGGTCAGACAGAACGGTGGAAAGGTCAGACGCCGTACGCTCCCGGCCACGGTCCCGGAGTCGCCACGTCCGGCTCCAGCTCGGTCTTCGTGTCGAAGAGCCGGAAGCCCCGCCGCAGATAGTTGTCCATCGCGTACGGGCCGTCCTTGGAGCACGTGTGCAGCCACACCCGCTCCGTCCGCGGCCGCTCGGGCCACCGCTCCGCCAGGTCCCAGGCGCGCGCCACCCCGTACGAGAGGAGGTGGCCGCCGATCCGCCGCCCCCGGAAGGCCGGGATCAGCCCGAAGTACATGATCTCGACCACGCCGTCGTCCTGCGGGTCCAGCTCCACGTACCCGGCCGGCGTCCCGTTCGCGTACGCCACCCACGTCTCAGCCCCGGGCCGCTCCAGGGCCTCCTGCCACTGCGCGTACGTCAGCGCCAGCCGGTCGGTCCACCGGATGTCGCCGCCCACGGCGGAGTAGAGGAAGCGGCTGAACTCCGGCAGCACCACCTCGGACCGGACGATCCGTACATCGCCCTCCGGAGCGGTGGCGGGCCGCAGGTCGGCGGGGGAGGTCTGCTCCAGCGACCAGACCGTCACCTCGGTCACCTCGGTCACCTCGGTCGCTGCGGTGGTGGCTGCGGGGGGCTGCACGGGGTTACTCATGGCGGCCAGAAAACCATGCCGCCGCCCGCCGGTGCACAGCGGGCCCGCCCACCGGCCCGCCCATCGGGCCCGGTCAGGCCTGTGCCGCCCCCCGCCGCGCCCCCGTCACCACCGGCGCCTTCGAGTGCGGCAACAGGTCGGCGGGGTGCTCCGGCCGGACCACCTCCACCTCGACCCCCTCCCCGAAGCGGTACGGGCGGTGCGCCAGCACCTCCGCCAGATGGCGACGGAGCCGGGAGACCTCGGCCCGTACGGTCACCGTCCGGGTCGCGTCACCGAAGATGTCCTGCGCCAGCTCGGAGGCCGTACGCCCCTCCCGCTGCACCGCCAGCGCGTACAGCAGCTCCGCGTGGCGCGGCGAGAGCCGCTGCGTCGAGGTGCCCAGCGGGCCCACCAGATGCACGGCCAGCGCCCGCGGCCGGCTCAGATCGAGCACCACCCGGCGCGGCGCCCCCTCAGCCGTGCTGTCCGACACCTGCACCAGCCAGCCGCCCGGCAGCGGCTCCACCCGGCACATGCCGAGCGAGGGCAGCCACACCCGGCCCGCCCGCAGCGACTTCGGCAGCGGCAGCCGGTCCACCGGCGGCATCCCCGTCACCGCCGCCAGCCAGCCGTGGGTGTCCACCGCCAGCGCCCGGCCCCCCAGCCGGCACAGGATCGGCGCCGCCACCGCGCGAAGCCGTTCGATCGCCACCAGGTGACGGGTGCGGATCTCACCCTCGGCGAGCCGCGCCACCGAGTCCACCAGGGCCAGCGTCGCCGGGTGGAAGGTGGAGGCCGGGCCGCTGATGTCGACGATGCCCACCAGCCGCCCGTCGCGCGGGTCACGGACCGGAGCCGCCGCGCAGGTCCAGTTGTGCAGGGCCCGGATGAAGTGCTCGGCCGAGTGGACCTGGATGGGCGCGCGGGCGGCCAGCGCCGTACCGATCGCGTTGGTCCCCGTCGCCTCCTCCGCCCAGGCGGCGCCCTCCTCCAGGCAGATGTCGTGGGCCCGGTGGAGCACCCCGGAGTTGCCCTGGCGCCACAGCACCCGGCCCTCCACGTCGGTGACCACCATGATCTGGTGCGCCGCGTCGGCGATGGACGCGAGCCCAGCCCGCAGCAGCGGCATCACCTCGCCGAGCGCCGTGCTGTGCCGGCGGTGCTCGATCTCCTCCACCTGCAGCAGCTCGCTCGAAGGCGACTGCTCGGGGTCGATGCCACTGCGCACCACCCGGTCCCAGGAGGCGTCGATCTCCGCCCGCGGGACGACGGAGGACCGCTCGCCCGCCAGCCGGGCCTCCCTGGCCCGGTGGATCAGCCGGGCCGCGCGGTCGGCCTCCCGGCCGATCACCCGCATCCCTGCGGCAGAACCCTGCTCGCTCATGGTCCCCACCCGTTCCGCCCGAAACACTCCGCGCTCTCCGGCCCCATCCTGCCGCTGCCCGGCCAACCCCACCTGGCAGTCCACACAATGGTTGCAACCCTTTGCAACTCTGGCGATGCCCCGCCGAACCGTACGAGAGTGGCAGCGTGCCGTACGCCGGGCCCGTGCCTGGCGTACGGCACGGTTCAAGCATGGAGGGTGGTGCCGTGTCGGCGCAGCACCACCCTCCGTCGCTCACCTCCGGGCCGGCGACTACTCCGCGACCGGCCGGGCCCGCGCCACCACCGAGGCCAGATCCAGGCTGTGCGGCAGCGTCCCGAACGCCGTGCCCCAGTCCCGGCCGAGCCGCGAGGCGCAGAACGCGTCGGAGACCTCCGGCGGCGCCCAGCGCACCAGCAGCGAACCCTGGAGTACCAGAGCCATCCGCTCCACCAGGCGCCGCGCCCGCGCCTCGATCCCCTCCAGGTCCGCCAGCTCGGTCAGCAGGTCCTTGATCGCCGCGTCCAGCCGGTGATCGGCCCCGCGCGCCTTCCCGACCTCCCGCAGGAACGCGTCGAGCGCCTGCGGCTCCCGCTGGAGCGCCCGCAGCACATCCAGCGCCTGTACGTTGCCCGAGCCCTCCCAGATCGAGTTGAGCGGCGCCTCACGCAGCAGCCGGGGCATCCCGGACTCCTCCACGTACCCGTTGCCGCCCAGGCACTCCAGCGCCTCACCGACGACCGGGGTGCAGCGCTTGGTGACCCAGTACTTGGCGGCGGGCACCGCGAGCCGCAGGAACGCCCGCTCCTCCTCGGTGTCCGTGTCGTACGCCGAGGCCAGCCGCATCGCCAGGACGGTCGCCGCCTCCGACTCCAGCGCCAGATCGGCCAGCACGTTGCGCATCAGCGGCTTGTCGGTCAGCAGTCCGCCGAACGCGCTGCGGTAGGTGGCGTGGTGGATCGCCTGCGCCACCGCCTGCCGCATCAGCGCCGCCGAACCGACCACGCAGTCCAGCCGGGTGGCCGCCACCATCTCGATGATGGTGCGCACCCCGCGCCCCTCCTCGCCGACCCGGCGGGCCCAGGTCCCGTCGAACTCCACCTCGCCGGAGGCGTTGGACTTGTTGCCCAGCTTGTCCTTCAGCCGCTGGATCGCGAACACGTTGCGCGTGCCGTCGGGCAGCACGCGCGGAACGAGGAAGCAGGTCAGCCCGCCCGGCGCCTGCGCCAGCACGAGGAACCCGTCCGACATCGGCGCCGAACAGAACCACTTGTGCCCGGTGAGCAGATACTCGCCCTCCCCGGAGAGAGGCTCCGCCCGCGTCGTGTTGGACCGCACGTCGGTGCCGCCCTGCTTCTCCGTCATGCCCATCCCGAAGAGCACCCCGGCCTTCTCCGGCGCGGGCCGCAGCCCCTCCTCGTAGACGTACGAGGTCAGCTTCGGCTCCCACTCGGCGGCCAGCACCGGGTCGGTCCGCAGCGCGGGCACCGCGGCGTGCGTCATCGAGAGCGGGCAGCCGTGCCCCGCCTCGGCCTGCGTCCAGACCAGGAACCCGGCCGCGCGCCGGACATGACCGGCCGGGCGGCCCCAGGCGTCGGTCAGCCCGGCGGCGACCGCGTGCCCCAGGAGCCGGTGCCAGGACGGATGGAACTCCACTTCGTCGATCCGGTTCCCATACCGGTCATGGGTGCGCAGAACGGGCGGATGCCCGTTCGCCTGCGCACCCCACTCCTGGGCCTGCGCCGAACCCGCGGCCCGCCCGAGCGCCCCGAGTTCCTCCCGTGCCCCGGGCAGAACGCCCGGCTCGATGTGCCGCTCGACGGCCTCGGACAGGGCCCTGTCGGCGGTGTAGACGTCATAGCCGACCAGCGGCGGAACCTGATTGGTCACTGTGTGGGTGGTGGCTGCCATGCCGATACGGTAAGGAGGTGCAGGCAGCAAATGAAACACCCGAGCGGCCACCGGGCCGGCTCCACCGGGCCCGAGTCCTCTACCGCAACGTCTCCAAGCGGCGGATGGCGTGGCAGTTGCTCAAGGACACCGTCAACTCGTGCATCGAGTACCGGATCCTCGGGCTGGCGGCCGAGGCGGCGTTCTTCACCCTGCTCTCCCTGCCGCCGCTGCTGCTGGGCATGATCGGGCTGCTCGGTTACGTCGACGAGTGGACGACCACCACCACGGTCGCCTCCATCGAGCGCAACATCCTCTCGGCCTCGCAGACCGTGCTCTCCGAGCGCGGGGTAAACGACTTCGCCAAACCGCTGCTGGCCGACGTCAGCACCGGCGCCCGCCCCGATGTCATCTCCATCGGATTCGCCATCGCCCTGTGGTCCGGCTCCCGCGCGGTGAACGTCTTCATCGACACCATCACCGTCATGTACGGGCTCGACGGCCACCGCGGCATCGTCAAGACCCGGCTGCTCGCCTTCCTGCTGTACGTCGTCGCCCTGCTGCTGGGCGCGGTGGTCCTGCCGCTGCTCGTCGTCGGCCCCGACCGGGTCGTCGAGTTCGTGCCCTGGGGCACCGAGGTCATCGCCGTCCTCTACTGGCCCCTGGTCATACTGCTGACCATCGCGTTCCTCACGACGCTCTACCACGTGTCCGTCCCCGTGCGGTCGCCCTGGATCGAGGACGTCCCCGGTGCGCTCGTGGCGCTCGGGATGTGGGTGCTCGGCAGTTTCCTGCTGCGGATCTACCTCACCAACACCGTCGAAGGCCCCACGATCTACGGCTCCTTGGCGGCGCCCATCGCCGTCCTGCTGTGGATCGGTATCTCCGCCTTCGCCGTCCTGGTCGGCGCCGCGGTCAACGCGGCCATCGACCATGTGTGGCCCTCGCTCGCCACCGCCGCCGCCCGCGAGGCCACCGAACGCGTCCGGGCCGCCCAAGCCGCCGAGTTCGTCGCCCGGACCCGTCCGGCCTGGGAGGCCGCGAACGACGACGACGAGGACGACGACCCGGCCTACATGCCCTCGGAGTTCCCGGAGCGCTGGTCCCGCTTCCTGCCGCCCGACGACGTCAAGTCGCGGCTCCAGTCGACCTGGGAGAAGGAGCCGAAGGAGACCAGGGGCAGCAGGGAGAGCAACACCTCGGCCAGGGAGTCCGGGCACTCCCGGGACAACTCCGAACCGCCCTCCGCCTGACCCCACGCTAGCGTGGAGACATGCCCCAGGAACGCCCGCGCTACCAGGAACGGCCCGCCCGGCTGCCCGGTGCCGTCGTCTGGACCTGGGACGCCCCCGACGGCCCGCCGCCGGCTCCCCGGTCCGTGCTGCCCGACGGCTGCATGGACCTGATCTGGACCGGCGGCCGCATCGTCGTCGCCGGGCCGGACACCCACGCCTTCGAGGTGGACCCGGAGAGCCGGGGCTCCTGCGCCGCGATCCGGTTCGCCCCCGGCACCGCGCCCGTCCTCCTCGGCGTACCGGCGTCCCTGCTGCGCGACCACCGGGCCGACCTCGCCGACCTCTGGCCCTCCCCGGCCGTACGCCGCCTCACCGAGCGGATCGAGAAGGACCCCGACCCCGCCGGGGCCCTGGAACGCCTCGCCCTGGACCGGATGGCCGAAACCGGGCCCCCGGACCCGCGGACGGTCGCCGTCGCGGAGGGGCTGCGCCGGGGCCGCTCCGTCGCCGCGACGGCGGCGGAGGCCGGACTCGGCGCCCGCCAGCTCCACCGCCGCTCCCTGGCCGCCTTCGGCTACGGCCCCAAGACGCTGGCCCGGATCCTCCGCCTCCAGCGCGCCCTGGAACTCATCCGCACCGGCCTCCCGTACGCCGGAGCGGCCTGCGCGGCAGGCTGCACCGACCAGGCCCACCTCGCCCGGGAGATGCGCGACCTGGCCGGCACGACCCTCGGGGCCTACTTCGCGGCGGACGGAGACGCGGGGGACGCGGGCTCAGCGGACGCGGGCTACGCGGACGCGAACAGCGAGACGCCGCAGCCGTCCGGGTCCAGCACCACCGCATAGCGCTGCCTCCACTCCGCGTCCCACGGCTTCAGATGCCCGGCGTACCCGGCACGGGTCAGCTCCGCGTACAGCGCGTCCACCTCCGCCGGGCTGTCGCAGGCGAACGCCAGCCCCAGCCGCTCCCCGCCCGCCGGGCGCTCCCAGCCCGGGTCGAACGAGCGGATGACGTCCTCGGTGTCCCACAGCAGCCGCTGCCCGCCCGGCAGGACCACCTCCACATGCGGGGCGGACTCCGCCCCGGCCGGGATGTCGAGACCGAGCCTGCGGTAGAAGGCGAGCGAGGCCGCCAGGTCGGCCGTGATGATGCTGATCGCGTCGAGTCGTGGAGTCATGGAACGACCGTAGCCACCGGGCCTCCCCACCGTCTTGTACGAATCGGACGCGCGTCCGCCGGGGATCACCCCCAGCAGTCGCCCACCGGAGTCCCCGCCTCGGTCAGCGCGAGCCCCAGATCCGCCCGCTCGGTCACCCAGCGCGTCGGACGGTGGCGCGGGTCGCCCGTCGCCGCGTGCAGCGCCCTCTGGAGCTCCAGCAGCCGCCGGGCCCCGATCCGCTCGCCCCAGGCCAGCGGCCCGGCCGGATAGCCGAGCCCGGTCGTCACCGCCAGGTCGATGTCGGCCGGGGTGGCGAGCGAGCGTTCCGCGATCGAGGCACCGACCGCGACGACCGACGACAGCAGCCGCTGAGCGACCGAGCCCGCCGTGTCCCGCACCACCGTCACGGCGTGCGGCTCGTCCGCCGCGGCCCGGGCCAGCACCGCCCGCGCGTCCCGGGCCGCCGCCGGACCGGTGACGGCCGTCACCGCGAGGACCCGCCGCCGCCCGGCCGCGGGCAGCACCTCCACGCCCATCGTCCGCTCCGGCGGCAGCCCGCCCGCCCGGATCGCACCGGACACCGTGGTGCCCCAGACCGGCACCAGCACCAGCGCCTCGGCGGAGGGCCCGTCGCCCCGCTCGATCCGGACCCCAGCCGCTTCGAGAGCGCCCGAGAGAGCCTCCACGTACGACGTGGTCTCCACGGATCCGCCCGGGGCCAGGAACACCGGCCGGTCGCCGTTCCCGGTCACCGCCGGCTCCGGCGCGGGACCCCCGGCGCCCTCGCCGTACGCGTACCAGCCCTGCCCGGTCTTGCGGCCGTGCAGCCCGGCCACCACCCGGTTCGGCGTGAGGTAGGACGGGCGCAGCCGGTCCTCGTACCGGAAGCCCTGCCAGATCGAGTCGATCACCGCGGCCGTGACATCGAGACCGGTCAGGTCCATCAGCTCGAACGGGCCCATCCGCAGCCCCAGCACGTCCCGGGCGATCCGGTCGATGTCGGCGGTCCCCGCCACCGACTCCTCCAGCAGTGCCAGCGCCTCCGTCACCAGGCCGCGCCCCGCGTGGTTGACCAGGAAGCCGGGGGTGTCGGCCACGGTCACCGCCCGGTGCCCGCACCCCTCCACCAGTTCGGTCAGCGCGGCCGGGATCTCCGGCCGGGTCGCCGCGCCCGGCACCACCTCCACGATCCGCATCAGCGGCACCGGGTTGAAGAAGTGCAGCCCGGCCAGGCGCGAGGGGTCCTGGAGGCCCGCCGCGATCCGGGTCACCGACAGGGACGAGGTGTTGGTCGCGAAGACGGCGGAGGAGGGCAGCGCCCGCTCCAGCTTCCCGAACACCTCGGCCTTGGTCCCCAGGTCCTCCCGTACGGCCTCGATGACCAGCTCCACGTCCGGCCCGGCGGCCCACGGGTCCTCCAGCGGCACCAGCCGCGCCACGGACGCGTCCCGGTCCGCCGCGGACATCCGGCCCTTGGCCACCGCCCGGTCCAGCATCGAGACGACGAACTCCACGGCGTCCTTCACCGCTTCGGCCCGTACGTCTCCCAGCTCCACGGTGTGTCCCGCGCTCGCCGCCCACTGGGCGATGCCACGGCCCATGGCCCCGGCTCCGACGATCCTGATACGCATGGCAGTTGGGGCCCTTTCGGCGGAGACGGACATGCTCGGGGTGTCAGCGGAGGTAGACACGGTGGGGGTCGACATCGTCGCGCAGGAGCCGCAGCTCCGCATCCGTGGGCGGTTCCACCGTCGTGACCGTGCCGGCCACCTTCAGGTCCCAGCCGGTCGCGGCCCGGACCTGCTCGACGGTGACCCCGGGGTGCACGGCCACCAGCCGCAGCTCGTCGCCCACACCGTCACGGGCGAGGATGCCGAGCTCGGTGATGACCCGGGTGACGCCGGCGCCGAGGGGGCGGATGCCGTCCGCGAGCGCCCGGTCGGGGCCGGGCGTGGTGCAGAAGTCGAGGGCGTCGGCGAAGGAGCGCGGGGTGTGGCGGCGCATCACGACGAAGACCTCACGGGCGTTGGCCATCACCTCGACCGCGCCCCCGGAGCCCGGCAGCCGTACCGCCGGACTCTCCCACTCCCCGATCACCGAGGTGTTGAGGCTGCCCCACCGGTCGATCTGCGCGGCCCCCAGGAACCCGACGTCGATGTGGCCGCCCTGGAGCACACAGCCGAACAGCGCGGGCATCGACAGCACCGCCTCGGCGCCCGTGACCAGCACGGCGTCCGCGATGGTCTCCGGCAGCTGGGAGGGATGCGCCCCGCACACCCCGGACTCGTACACCACCTCGATCTCCGGCGCGACGGTCAGATGCGCCAGCTCGGCGGCGAGCGTCGGCAGCCCGATCCCCGCGAACACGGTCCGGCGACCGGCCAGTTCGCGCGCGGCGACGACGGAGAGCAGCTCCGACGAGGTCACGGCCCCCGTGGCCTCCGTACGCTCCTCGCTCACAGCCGCCTCCCGTAGTTCACGGGCTCGCTCAGAGCCTCGCCGACGGCGAGCCCGGCCCAGAACTCCTCGCCGAGCTTCGCCACGTACTCCGCGTGGTCGGCGGTCCCGTACACCCACTCCGCCAGCCACTCCCGCAGCCGCACCGGGTCCTTGCTGATCGCGGACCAGGCCCGGTAGAAGGCGTTGTCCCGGTCGTAGTAGCCCTGCGCGAACGAGGGGTGCGCCCCGCGCGGACAGACGACCACCGCGTCGACCGCGTGGGCCGGGACGAGGGTACGGTTCGGATCCGCGCGGACCACCTCGTCCGCCACCAGCTCCTCCACCACCACGACCGCCATATCCGCCGCGTACACCGCCTCGGCCTGGATGCCGGTCAGCCCCCAGATCTGGGTGTTGCCCCGGCGGTCGGCGCGCTGGGCGTGGATGATCGTCACGTCCGGGTTGACGGGCGGTACGACGTAGATCTGCTCGGTGGAACCGTCCGCGGCCGGGTAGGGCGAGGCGACCTTGCGGATCCCGGGGCTGACGGACGGCAGGTCGCTGCCCGCGTACGAGCGCAGCGGGTAGAACGGCAGCCGCTGCGACCCCGCGAGGTAGCGGCAGATCATCCCGTAGTGGCTGTACTCCTCGAACGCCAGCGGCTCGGGGTCGGCGTGCTCGATCCGCCGCCGCAGCTCCCCGAGCGAACCGGCCGAGGAGTTCCCCACGAAGGAGGAGACCAGCCGCGTCACGCACCCAGCCGCCAGCATCTGGTCCACCACGATGTCCGCCGTCATCCGGACGACGGTGAGATTCCGGCGGCCCTGCCGGATGATCTCGTGCCCGGCGGCGGTCGGGATGAGATGGGTGAACCCTTCGAGGCTCACGGTGTCCCCGTCGTGGACGAAGGCGGCGACGGCCTCCCTCATCGACATGACCTTCCGGTCCACGCTGCTCCTCGCCGTCGATGTGCCGTCCCTAGGTGGTGGCCCCACGGTGTCACCGCCCATTGATGGCTGTCCAATACCGAATTAAGGTCGTATCGAGACGCCAGGAGTATCAATGACGCGAGGGGGTGTCCTCATGGAGCTACGCCACCTCAACGCGTTCCTCGCGGTGGCCGAGGAACTGCACTTCGGCCGGGCCGCCAAGCGGCTCCAGATGGCCCAGCCACCGCTGAGCCAGCAGATCCGCCGGCTGGAGAAGGAGCTCGGCGTCCAGCTCTTCCGCCGCAACACCCGCTCGGTCAGGCTCACCAGCGCGGGGGAGTCCTTCCTCGAACCCGTACGGACCGTCCTCGACGACCTCGACAGCGCTGTCCGGGCCGCCCGATCGGCGGGGAGGGGCGAGTACGGCCGGGTCACCATCGGCTTCGCCGGGGCCTCCAGCCACGAGACTCTGCCCCTGCTCACCCGGGCCGTGCGCGCCGCCCACCCCGGGCTCGAACTCGTCATGACCGGCCAGACGTACGCCAACACCGCACTGTCCCGGGTCGCGGACGGCTCGCTCGACCTCGGCTTCGTCCGGCTGCCGGTGACCCGGCCCGGCGTCGCCCACCGGGTGATCGACGAGGAGGAGCTGGTCTGCGCCCTGCCTTCCGACCACCCGCTCGCCCGGCGCGGGACCGTACCGCTCGACGTACTCGCCGGTGAACCGTTCGTCTCCTTCCCCGCCAACTCCGGCTCCACCGTCCGCGACGCCATGACCGAGGCCTGCGAGAGCGCCGGATTCACCCCGCGCGTCGTCCAGGAGGCCCCCGACTCGTACACGATCCTCGCCCTCGTCGCCGCCGGGGTCGGCGTCACCCTCACGGTCACCTCCGTCCAGCACATCCAGCAGAACGGCCTGGTCTACCGCCCCCTCGCCGGACCGCCGATCCGCCTCCGGGCGGCCCTGGCCTGGCGCGCGGACAACCCCTCCGCCGCCCTGCGCGCGGTCCTCGCCGTGGCGCAGGAAGCGCTGCCGACACCCGCACAGACCCCCGATTGAGACGCGGAGCCTCTCGATCCGGTGCACATTCGATATTGGACCGACTCAGTGCCGAAATGCGAAGGTCATCCGGGAGGCCATCCGGGAGGTGACCCGAGGTGAAAGGCCCCCAACCGCCCGAACCCGCCCGCACCGTCACCGCCCTCAGGAAAGGCCCCGCCGTGCCGCTCGAAGTCGTCATCTGCGAACCGCTGCGCACCCCCATCGGCCGCTTCGGCGGAGCGTTCGCGCAGCAGACACCGGCCTCGCTCGCCGCACATGTCGTCGCCGAGGTCGTCTCCCGCACGGGCATCGACCCGGACCGGGTCGACGAGGTGATCCTCGGCCACGCCTACCCCTCGTCCGACGCACCCGCCATCGGCCGGGTCGCCGCCCTGGACGCCGGGCTCCCCACCACCGTCACCGGCTCCCAGATCGACCGCCGCTGCGGCTCGGGGCTCCAGGCGGTCCTGGACGCGGCGATGCAGATCAGGACCGGCTTCAGCGACGTCGTGATCGCCGGCGGCGTCGACGTCATGAGCGCCGCGCCCTACTACACCCACGACGGACGCTGGGGCATCAAGGGCCCAGGCCTCCAGCTCCACGACTCCCTCGCCCGGGGCCGGGTCACCGCCGGAGGCGTCCACCACCCGGTCCCCGGCGGCATGATCGAGACCGCCGAGAACCTGCGCCGGGAGTACGGGATCAGCCGCGCCGACCAGGACGCTCTGGCCCTGCGCTCGCAGCACCGCGCGGCCCGCGCCGCGGCCGAGGGGCGGTACGAGGCGGAGACCGCCCCCGTCACCGTACGCACCCGCAGGGGCGAGACCGTCGTCGCGGCCGACGAGCACCCCCGCCCCGACACCACCGCCGAGCAACTCGCCGCCCTCCGACCGGTGATGGCGAAGTCCGACCCGGAGGCCACCGTCACGGCGGGCAACGCCAGCGGACAGAACGACGCGGCCGCCGCCTGCCTCGTCACCAGCGCCGGGACCGCCGAACGTCTCGGCCTCACCCCGCTCGTCCGCCTCGTCTCCTGCGCCCGCGCGGGGGTCCCCGCCGCCACCATGGGCATCGCCCCCGTCGCCGCGACCCGCACGGCACTGGACCGCGCCGGACTCACCCTCGCCGACCTCGACCTGATCGAGCTGAACGAGGCGTTCGCCGCCCAAGTACTCGCCTGCACACGGGAGCTGGGTCTCGGCGAGACCGACCACGAACAGCGGATCAACGTCAACGGATCGGGCATCTCGCTGGGCCACCCGGTCGGCGCCACCGGAGCCCGCATCCTCGCCACCCTCACCCGCGAACTGCACCGCCGCGAGGGCCGCTACGGCCTGGAGACGATGTGCATCGGCGGCGGCCAGGCGCTCGCCGCGGTCTTCGAGCGCGTCGCCCGCTGACGGCGGCCCCGGCCCCTCCCCGGGCGCGCGAAAGGTCCGGCCGGACAGTCCCCGCTGTCCGGCCGGACCTCGTTCCCGCTGCGGTCGGCTATCAGTCCCGCGCGTTACGGGTGCGGCGCATCAGCACCGTCCCGCCGAGCAGCAGCGCGGCACTCGCGCCTGCCGCCAGGCCGAGACCGGCCGCACCGGTGTCGGCCAGGCCCGGGGTCCCGGAGCCGGGGGTGTGCGTACCCGGGGTGTTCGATCCGGGGGTGTCGGTGGGCGGCTGCGCGGTCGGGGGCTCGTCGACCGGCGGCTCGTCGACCGGGGGCTCCTGGGTCGGCGGCTCGTCCACCGGGGGCTCCTCGGTGGGCGGCTCGTCCACCGGCGGCTCCTCGGTCGGGGGCTCGTCGACGGGCGGCTCCTCGGTCGGCGGCTCCTCCGTGGGCGGCTCTTCGACCGGGGGCTCCTCGGTGGGGGGCTCCTCGGTCGGCGGCTCGACCGGCGGCTCGACCGGCGGCTCGGTGGGCGGGTAGTCGTCCTTCGGGCCGCTCACGTTCGCGCACTTGTTGCCGAAGGCCGGGTTGAGCGCACCGATGACGTTGACGGTGTTGCCGCACACGTTCAACGGGACGTGCACGGGGGCCTGGACCAGGTTCCCGGAGAGCACCCCGGGGGAGCCGACCGCCGCGCCCTCGGCGCTGGAGCCGCCCGTGCCGTTCCCGCCGCCGTTGCCGTATCCGTAACCGTCGTCGTGGCCGCTGGAACTCACGTTCTTGCAGGCGTTGCCGAACGTGGGGTTCAACAGGGCGATCACATTGACGGTGTTGCCGCACGCGTTGACCGGGACGTGCACCGGCACCTGCACGGCATTGCCCGAGCCGACACCCGGCGAACCGACGGCAGCGCCCTCGGCCGACGCGTCGGCGTGCGCGGAGCCGCCGGCCGCGGCCAGGAGGCCCGACGCGGCCGCCATGACGATCATGCTTTTATTCAAGGCCTGTCGCATTACTTGCCCTTCCTTAGGACATTCGCGAGGACATTCGCGTGGGTGCTTCGCGCGCGGAGCCGTCGGGTGGTGCCGCTGCTGTGGCGGCCCCCCGGATCCCCCACGGGAAGCCATGGTGAAAGTCGTGAACACATACGCGCTGGACGACTGCCATAACGATCGAAGGCCACGCGGGAAACTCGGAGAGGCGTGGAAATTATGTAATCACCCGAACGGATGGATTAGGTGAACCGTGCTCTGGCCCGGCCGCCGTTGAAGGGAAACGATTCAGCCCCAACTTTCCCTTCCGTAAACGGTGTTGACCTTGAGGGGCGGGCCGCGGCGATGGGTGCGCGAGGAGACGGTGCGCCCGGCACGTCGACCCGTTCGGACGAACGCACCGGACGGTGTGTCCGCAATTCCTTCACGAACAGATGGTCGTGCGAACAGAGGTGGCGCTAAAGGCGTGTGCAGGCGGAGCCGAACCGGTCGCGCTCCCGCGCCGCGCGCCCCCTGAGCCCGGCATTCGGGTGAATGCACGGAACCAAACACCCGGCGCCGAGTTGACCAGGGTGCCCCGCTACGGGGCAACCAGTACGAGAAGGGTTAATCGTGATCAAGAAGGTTCTGGCTACGGGCGCTGTCGCCGCCTCCATCCTCGGGCTCGGCTCGACGCAGGCCATGGCGATCAGTAACGACGGAGGCACGACCTCGGTCAACGGCAACGGCGCTTCGCAGTCGTACGGCAACTCCGAGACCCACGGTGACTGGAGCCCGCAGTTCGGCCTGATCCAGGGCTCGCTCAACAAGCCCTGCATCGCCCTGCCGGCCAAGGCGAACCTCGGTTCGCTCGTCGGCCTCGTGCCGATCGCGGTCCAGGACATCAACGTCCTTTCCTCCCCGCAGAACCAGCAGTGCACCGAGAACTCCACCCAGGCCAAGGGTGACGAGGCCCTGTCCCACATCCTGGAGGACATCCCGATCCTCTCGGGCAACGGTGCCGGCAACGGCTGATCCACAGCCGCCCTACTCGGGCCCGGGCCATCGGCGTTCCTCCACCGAGCGGCTCGGGTCCGTCGTTTTCCCGGGAATGCGGCCGCCGGCCTTCCGTCCGCATTCCCCACCGCACGGCCCCAAGGCCCCACGGGCATTGCGGCATTCGGGCGGAAATCCGGGAATCCGCCCGTCGAACAGTTTCGATCCCGGGCGTTCATCGTTAGGTAGGACAGCGCCGGAGTCACGAGCGATCAGGACCTGGCTCGGGCGGGCACGACAGTCGTGACCGCACCGGACTCCGCCGAGGAAAGGGACAAAAAAAGTGAAGTACACCAAGGTTGCCGCAGTCGCCGCCGGAACCCTCATGGCGATGGGTGCCGCCGCGCCGGCCATGGCCGACTCGGGTGCCGAGGCCATCGCCGCGGGCTCCCCGGGCGTGCTGTCGGGCAACGTCGTGCAGGTGCCGGTGCACATCCCGGTCAACGTCTGCGGTAACACCGTCAACGTGATCGGCCTGCTGAACCCGACCTTCGGCAACACCTGCATCAACGCGTGAAAACCGACCGGTCCGGGCCGCCTTCGCGCCCGGGCCGGTCCGGCCCCGGACGGCAATGGCCGTCCGGGGCTTCTGCGTTGTCCGCGCAATTCCTCCCGCCGTCCGCCGGAGAAAGTCGTGCGGGCGCAGTTTCCCGCACGCGGTCTGATCGTTATCCCTGAGGAAAGCGGCAGAAGTCACAGGTAAAGAAAGCTTGTGTGCGGCACGGAGACGTGACCGAAGCAGACGCCGTGTAGAAGGGAACCAGAAAAGTGAAGTATGCGAAGACCGCCGCCCTCGTTGCCGGTTCCGTGGCTGCCCTCGGAGCGGCCGCTCCCGCCTTCGCCGCTACTACCCCCACGGCCCCCAACTTCAGCCTCGACAGTGGCCTCAACCAGGTGATGGCCAGTGCCCCGCAGGTCGTGGACCCCCTCGTGGACACGGTCGCCGAGACCACCGAGACGGTCTCGAAGGACGGCACGGTCGGCAAGCTGGCGGGCCAGGCAACCGGTGCGGCCGAGAGTGCCACTCCGCTGCTCGGTGGGGTTCCCCTCGGCGGCTGACCGCCGCAGCACCACCGTTCCTCCCTGGTTCCTCGATCGATACGCACCACTCCCCAGAAGGGCTCTTTCATGTTCAAGAAGATCATGGCCTCGGCAGCTGTCGCTGTCTCGGTCGTCGGTGTCTCCGCTGCGGCCGCCCCCTCCGCCATGGCCATCGCCAATGACGGCGGCACCACGACGGTGAACGGCAACGGCGCTTCGCAGTCGTACGGCAACTCCGAGACCCACGGTGACTGGAGCCCGCAGTTCGCGCTGATCCAGGGCTCGCTCAACAAGCCCTGCATCGCCCTGCCGGCCAAGGCGAACCTCGGTTCCCTCGTGGGCCTCGTGCCGATCTCGGTCCAGGACATCAACGTCCTGTCCTCGCCGCAGAACCAGCAGTGCACCGAGAACTCCACCCAGGCCAAGGGTGACGAGGCTCTGTCGCACCTCCTGAACGACATCCCGATCCTCTCCGGCAACGGTGCCGGCAACAACTGAGACCGGGTAGTCCCGGTCCGCACCGCGTGACCCGCGTGGGGCCAGTCCATCCTGTACGGCGACCGTTCTTCGCCGGCCCGGAGGGACTGGCCCTTCGTCGTGTGCCGTCGCCTCCGGCCGGGGCACCCGGTTGGGCCGGATGCCGTAGCCCCGGCTGACGATCCGTGCCGGTCCGGGTAGTGCCTCTCCATGGATCCGTACGACAGTCAGACCCCGCAGAGCAGAGAGCAGTGGCCCGCACCGGGCGGCACACCGATCTACGACCGGCTCCTCGCCGAGTGGCGGGCGGCCGGGCACGCCAGCCCCCTCTCCGAACCGCACCAGGAGCTCGCCCCCCGCCGCAGCGGCGGATTCGTACCGGCGGCGCGCACCTCGGACCAGGTCCCCGGGAGCTGAGGCCCCTGGCGACTGGGGAGTGGCGTCGACCTTGCGCCGGAACAAACCCATTTGAGTGGTACTGCGCAACCGATCGGGCACCCCGGCAGTTGATCAGTACGTTCCACAACGGGACGCTCCGAAAGGTGAAGTTGATGAAGAAGATTATGGCCGGCGCTGCAGTGGCCGTGTCCCTGCTCGGTCTGTCCGCAGTCGCGGCTCCCACGGCCATGGCGATCGGCAACGACGGTGGCACCACCACGGTCAACGGCAACGGGGCCGAGTCGGAGATCGGCAACGCCGAGACCAAGGGTGACTGGAGCCCGCAGAACCAGCTCGTCCAGGGCACCCTGAACAAGCTGTGCGTCGGCCTGCCGCTCAAGGCCAACATCGGTTCGCTCGTCGGCGTCGTGCCGATCGCGGTCCAGGACATCAACGTCCTGTCCAACCCGCAGAACCAGCAGTGCACCGACAACTCCACCCAGGCCAAGGGCGACGAGCCGCTCTCGCACATCCTGGACGACATCCCGGTCCTCTCGGGCAACGGCGTCGGCAACAACTGACGTACCACTGCCTGACGCAGGTAGCGCGGGCGGTCCGGGGGTCACTCCCCGGGCCGCCCGCCCTCGTTGTCGCGGCACCGGACACGGCGATGCCCACCACTCCACGGGGGGTGGTGGGCATCGCCGTGTCCCGGGCGACCGGGGAGAAGGAGGGTCAGCCGAGGGAGCGGACCGGGAGCAGGCAGTGGGCGGCGGTGCGCACGACCTCTTCGTTCGCCGCGAAGGCCCGCAACTGGTCCTCACTGACGGGCTGGCCCGGAACGGCCTCCGGCCACGGGGTGGTGGCGAACATGCCGTACACCTGACCCTGCCCGAGGGCGGCCGCGAGCCACTCCGGGGGCGCCGGGTACTGCGCCTTGAGGTGAGGCATCGTCAGGACGGCCTGGCCCGCCTGGACGAGGAGCTTCGCCTGGATGCCCGGGGCCTCGGCCGCGTCCTGGATCGGGCCGCCGGCCTGGAGGCCCGCCCGCTCCAGCGCGATGCGCAGCGCGTTCCGGCCGACCTCCGGGCCGTCCTGGCCGTCGCCCAGCGAGTAGGCGAGGAGGTAGGCGGTGTCCTGGTCGGCGCCGGGCTGCCGGCTGCTCCAGCCGATCAGGATCTGGGTGCCCAACTGGGCCGGTGTGAACGTGCCGGTGGAGGTCTGAGGTGTGGTCATGACCGGCACCCTAACGGCCCCGGACCGGTCGCTATGCATGCGTATCACCCGATCGTGGGAGATCGGGGAGATCGCGGGGTAACTCCGGCGCGGGCGCCGGAAAACGTGTTGACGCCGCCGGGTGCGGCGCGGCTAAGCTCGGCCGCGTAAAGGACCAAGGAACGCAGGACCCGAGGAATCAGGAGGTGAGGACATTGATGACTGTCGTTGCGATGGGCGCTGCCCACAACCAGAAGATCATCGTTCCCACCCCCGTGGCCACCGGCTGACCCACGTCACGTACGTCCCGCGCGAGCGCGCGGTGCCGGGGCCGCCCTGTGAAGGGTTTCCCTTGTCTTTCTCGTTTCTTCCGGTTCCGTCCTCCTCGCACCCGCTGACTCCGTACGGCTGGGACGACGACTGGGCGGCCGCCTTCTCCCCCTACGCCGATCAGGGCCTCGTGCCGGGGCGTGTGGTGCGGGTCGACCGCGGTCAGTGCGACGTGATCACCCCCGACGGCCCGGTCCGGGCCGACACCGCCTTCGTGGTGCCGCGCGACCCGATGCGGATCGTCTGCACCGGTGACTGGGTGGCGCTCGACGCGGAAGGCGACCCGCGGTTCGTCCGTACGCTGCTGCCGCGCCGTACCGCCTTCGTCCGCTCGACCTCCTCGGAGCGGTCCGAGGGCCAGGTGCTCGCCACCAACATCGACCACATCGTCATCTGCGTCTCGCTCGCCGTGGAGCTCGACCTCGGGCGGATCGAGCGCTTCCTCGCGCTCGCCCTGTCCAGCTCCAACGGCGCCGCTCTCCTCGGCGACGGACACGGCACCGGGGAGTACCGGCCCGAGCCGGTCGTCCTGCTCACCAAGGCCGACCTGGTGCCCGACGCGGCCACCCTGTCCCACCTCGTCCAGGACGTCGAGGCCGTCGCCCCCGGCGTCCAGGTGCTCCCCGTCAGCTCCACCACCGGTGAGGGGCTCGACGTGTTCGGCGCCGTCGTCGCCGGCGGTACGAGCGTGCTGCTCGGCATCTCCGGCGCCGGCAAGTCCACCCTCGCCAACACCCTGCTCGGCAGGGAGGCGATGGAGGTGCGGGCGGCCCGGGACGTCGACGGCAAGGGCCGGCACACCACCACCACCCGCAACCTCCTCGTCCTGCCGCAGGGGGGCGTCCTCATCGACACCCCCGGGCTGCGCGGGGTGGGCCTCTTCGACGCCGGGACCGGGGTCGGCGAGCTCTTCTCCGAGATCGAGGAGCTGGCGGCGCGGTGCCGGTTCCACGACTGCGCCCACGGGAGCGAGCCCGGGTGCGCTGTCCTCGGCGCGCTGGAGGACGGCACCCTGTCCGAGCGGCGGCTGGAGAGCTATCGCAAGCTGCTCCGCGAGAACCAGCGGATCGTCGCCAAGACCGATGCCCGGGTGCGCTCGGAGATCCTGAAGGACTGGAAGCGCAAGGGCGCCGAGGGACGGGCGGCGATGCAGGCCAAGCGCGGCGGCCGGGTGCGGTAGCCGGGCCCCTACGGTTCGACGTCCGAAAACCGCGAGTGCGGCAGCGGCGGCTGCCGCACACTGGACGGTGTGATGGACGAACGGACCAGGTACGAGGCGGTGAGCAGCCGCGACGCACGGTTCGACGGCGCGTTCTTCTTCGCCGTCGTGACCACCGGCATCTACTGTCGGCCGAGCTGCCCCGCCGTCACCCCCCGACGCGCCAACGTGCGCTTCTATCCGACCGCCGCGGCCGCCCAGGCGGGCGGCTTCCGGGCCTGCCGGCGGTGTCGCCCCGACGCCGTGCCCGGCTCGGCCGAGTGGAACGTCCGCGCCGACGTCGTCGGCCGGGCCATGCGGCTGATCGGCGACGGCGTGGTGGACCGCGAAGGCGTCCCCGGACTCGCCGGGCGGCTCGGCTACAGCGCCCGGCAGGTCCAGCGCCAGCTCAACGCCGAACTCGGCGCCGGACCCGTCGCGCTGGCCCGCGCCCAGCGCTCCCACACCGCCAGGGTGCTCCTCCAGACCACCGGCCTGCCGGTCACCGAGATCGCCTTCGCGGCCGGGTTCGCCAGCGTCCGCCAGTTCAACGACACCATCCGCCGGATCTACGCCCGCACCCCCAGCTCCCTGCGCGCGGAAGCCGGGACCGGGCTCGGCGGGGGCTGGGGCGAAGGGCTGCGGGCCGGGATCCCGCTGCGCCTCGCCCATCGGGGCCCGTACGCCACCGGCGCCCTGTTCGACCTGCTGGGCGGGCGGACCGTGGCCCGGGTCGAGGAGCTGGCCGGGCCGCCGGGGCGCCGCACCTACCGGCGTACCCTGCGGCTGCCGTACGGGACCGGGATCGCCGCCGTCGACGAGGCGTCGCCAGGACCCTGGCTGGAGGCCCGGATCCACCTCACCGACCTGCGGGACCTGACCACCGCCGTACAGCGGCTGCGGCGCCTGTTCGACCTGGACGCCGATCCGTACGCCGTCGACGAGGCCCTGGCGGCCGACCCCCGGCTCGCTCCGCTGGTCGCCGCCCGCCCCGGGCTGCGCTCGCCGGGGGCGGCGGACCCGGAGGAGGAGGCCGTACGGGCACTGGTGGGGCGGGAGCGCGCCGAGGAGCTGGTCGAGCGGTACGGGAAGGTGCTCGACGTGCCGTGCGGCGCGCTCACCCATGTGTTCCCCGAGCCGGGCGCCCTGGCCGGTGCCGCCACCGGACCCGCCCTCCGGGCTCTGGCCACCGCGCTCGCCGACGGGGAGCTGCGGCTGGACGCGGGGGCCGACCGGGAGGAGGCGGAACGGACGCTGGCGACGCTGCCCGGGGTGGACGGGCCGACCGCCGCCCTGATCCGGATGCGGGCGCTCGGCGATCCGGACGTGGACCCGTACGGGACGCCGGGTGCCGAGAGGTGGCGGCCCTGGCGCTCGTACGCCGTACGCCACCTGGAGACCGCCGCCCGGGGGCCCGCGCTCCGAGCTGAGGGCGGTCAACCCCAGATGAGCGCACCCACCCAGGCCCCCGCCACCAGCAGACAGGCGAACAGCTCCACCAGCACCGCGTAACCCGTCGCCCGCATCACCGAGCGCACCGACGTCCAGCCCGCCCCGCGACTGCCCAGGCGCAGCCGCTCCGCCCCGTAGATCGCCCCCACGAACCCGGCGATGCCGCCCACCACCGGCACCACGAAGAAACCCACGATCCCCGCGACCCCGCCGATCATCAAGGTCCGGCGGGGCGCCCCCGACTCGGCTGGGTGGCGCGGCGGCAGCACCGGCTTCAGGGCCTGGTTCACCAGCAACAGGGCCGTTGCGCCGATCAGTACGCCCCAGGCCGTCGAGGTCATGTCCGTCAGCGCCCACCACAGCACCGCCGCCCAGACGATCGCCTGACCCGGCACACCCGGCACCAGGACCCCGACCAGCCCCAGCAGCATGACCAGGCCCACGGCGACGAGCTGCCACACACTCATTCGACCAGCCTGCCGGAGAGTGCACGTCTCCGCGCGTCAGCGCACCCCCGGCGACCTGCGCCGACGGCGTCTCAGGCAGGCGGGGTACGGGCCACCCAGCCACGCTCGTACGCATGCCAGCCCAGCTGGAGCCGGGTGGAGACCCCGGTCAGCTCCATCAGTCCCTTGACCCGGCGCTGCACGGTCCGCAGCCCCAGCTCCAACTGCTTGGCCACACTGGCGTCCGTCAGCCCGGCCAGCAGCAGCGAGAGGATCTCCAGGTCCGTCGGATCGGGCCCGACACCGTCCTCGCGCACCCCGCACCCGCCCTCGCCGAGCCGCAGCGGCATGGCCTCGCGCCACACCGCCTCGAAGAGGCCCATGAGCGACTCCAGCAGCCCACTGGCGTGCACCACCAGGGCGGCGGGCTCGGCGCCGCGCCCGGTCAGCGGGACCATCGCCAGGGTCCCGTCGGCGATCACCAGCTTCGTCGGGACCCGGTCGACCACCCGGCACTGCTCGTCCCGGCTCAGCGCGGCGGACAGCTCCAGGATCCCGGAAGGCAGCGACAGCACCTCGCGCTCGACGACCACCCGGTAGGCGACCCCGCGCGAGGCCGCCCGCTCCTCGGACTCGTTCTCCATCCCGGTCACCGCGATCGGCTTCCCGGTGACCAGGGCGCACACCTCGGAAGCGGCTCCCAGCTGCAGCTGGTGGAACCGCTGGGCGACCGCCGCCGATCCGGTCACCACCTCCACCAGATCGTGCACCTCGGGTTCGCTCGCCTCCGCCCGGTACTCCTCGGCCAGCAGCGCCGACGCCAGCTCCGCCTGCTCCAGCTCGTGGCGCTGCTGGATCAGCAGGGCCCCCAGCGCCACCCCGGGCGGAGCTGCCACCCAGCGGCCCGGGCGGGCCGACGACTGCGCGGCCAGACCCTGCTGCTCCAGCCTCCGCAGCACCCGCTCGGCGTCCGCCTCCGGGAGGGACAGCCGGTGTGCGAGATCGGAGAGTTCCGCCGCTCCCGCCGCCACCAGCGCGCGGTACGCGGCTTCCTGCCTCTCGTCGAGACCTATGGCCCCCAGCATCTCCCGACCCTCCCCGGAGTGGTGATCGCGCGTCGCCGCGCCCGTTCCGGCCGGTCGGCCGTGGCGGAAAAGGGCCACGGCGTGAACCCGCCGCGCACATCATCCCCCGTCCCCCTGGCCCCTCTGCCACTGTGGCGCCACCGCAGCACCAACAACCTCCGGAATGCGGCGCCTTGGGCTGCTTCGTTCCGGAACGACCTGGGGAGAGCGATGCGCCCGATATCGCGTACGGCACTGGGAGCGGCGACCGCCGCCGTCCTCGCCGTCACCGCGATCGCACCGTCCGTGGCGGCGCCACCGGACGAGCGAGACGCCGACCGACCGCTCACCGGCAGTGCGGCCGCCGCGGACCCGAAGCCCGTCACCCTGACCCTGGTCACCGGCGACAAGGTGCTGGTGACCACGGACCCCTCGGGCGCCTCCGCCGCCACTGCCCTGCCCCGCCCGGACGGCTCCACCCCGCTCGTCCAGACCCGGCAGTCCGGCCGAGACCTGTACGTCTACCCCGACACCGCCGTCGCCGCGCTCGCCCGGGGCGCCGTCGACGAGGAGCTCTTCAACGTCACCGGACTGATCCGCCAGGGCTACGACGACAGCCGCACGGACTCCGTCCCGCTGATCGCCACCTACACCGGTGACACCGCCCGCAGCGCCCCCTCACCCCGCGCGGGGCCGAGCGCGGCCAGGCCCTCGACGTGATCGACGGCCTGGCGCTGAAGGCCGACAAGAAGCGGACCGCCGACTTCTGGGCCGAGATCACCGCACCCCGCTCCCGGGCGGGCTCCGGACTCAAGAAGCTCTGGCTCGACCGCAAGGTTCAGGCCACTCTCGACAAGTCGACGAAGCAGGTCGGCGCCGACCGTGCCTGGGCCGCCGGATACGACGGCACCGGCACCAAGGTCGCCGTGCTGGACACCGGCGCCGACGCCGAGCACCCCGACCTCCAGGGCCGGATCACCGCGGCGGAGAACTTCACCGACTCCGACACCACCGACGACCGCCAGGGCCACGGCACCCACGTCGCGTCCACCGTCGGCGGCTCCGGCGCGGCGAGCGACGGGAAGAACAAGGGCGTCGCCCCGGGCGCCGGCCTCATGGTCGGCAAGGTCCTCAACGACAGCGGCTCCGGCGCCGCCTCCTGGATCATCGCGGGCATGCAGTGGGCCGTCGACAACAAGGCCGACGTCGTCTCCATGAGCCTGGGCAGCGCGGAACCCACCGACTGCACCGACCCGATGAGCCTGGCCGCCGAGGAACTCGGCAAGAACAAGGACACCCTGTTCGTGGTCGCGGCCGGAAACCTCGGCCCATCCCTGAACACCGTCTCCTCACCCGGCTGCGCGCCCGGCGTCCTCACCGTGGGCGCGGTCGACCGCGACGACACGACGGCGAACTTCTCCAGCCGCGGCCCCGCGATCGTCTCGCACACCCTCAAGCCCGAGATCACCGCTCCCGGCGTCGCCATCTCGGCCGCGTCCGCGGGCGGGCGCGGCTCCCAGGCGTACCGCGCCATGTCCGGTACGTCGATGGCGACCCCGCACGTCGCCGGCGCCGCCGCCGTCGTGAAGCAGCGCCGCCCCGGGTGGACCGCCCAGCAGGTCAAGGCGGCCCTCGTCTCCTCCGCGAAGAGCTCGGTCCCCGGCGACGTACGCGAGACCGGAGGCGGCCGCCTCGACGTCGGCCGTGCCGTCCGTACGCCGGTGCTCGGCGCCCCGGCCGTCCAGGGCGGCACCTTCAACTGGCCCCAGGACACCAGCGACCGCACCACCGTCTCCGTGCCGTACACCAACACGAGCGGCAAGGCGGTCACGCTCTTCCTGAAAGTCGCGGGCGTCACCGGCAACGACGGCTCGCCCGTCCGCTCGAAGGCCGCCACCGTCGGCCGGAAGTCCGTCACCGTGCCCGCCGGGGCGAGCGTCGAGGTCCCCCTCCAGCTCGATCCCGCCGCACGGCTGACCGCCGCCCAGTACGGGGACGTCACCGGACGCGTCCTCGCCACCGCCGGCGGGGGAGTGACGGTCTCCACCCCGTTCTCCCTGTACGTGGCCCCCGAGACCGTCACCCTGCGCGTCAAGCTCATCGACCGCACCGGAAAGCCCGCGGACGGCGTCTCCTCGGTCGACCTCATCGGCGCCGACACCGCCTCCGGCGAACGCCGCTTCAACGAGGGCGCCACCGACCAGACGTACCAGGTCCGCCCCGGCGCGTACTTCGTGTCCAGCTTCATCGCCACGCCCGACACGACGGACCCGACCGGTCAACTCGTCGGCTCGGTCGGCTATCTGGCGCGCCCCCAGCTGAACCTGACCAAGGACACCACCCTCGTCCTGGACGCCCGCAAGGCGCACCGCCTGCGCGTGGCCACCCAGGACCGGGCGAGCGAGACGCGCGGCGCGCCCCTCTCGTTCGGGCGCAGTTGGGACGACACCTGGCTGCACTCCGGCTCCATCTCGGCCTCCGGGACCGTGAAGGAGTACCTGGCGGACGTCCAGGGAGCCGCCCGTGACGGGGAGTTCGAGTTCGCCTCCTTCTGGCGCGCCTACGCCCCGCAGATCCAGAAGTTCTCCCTCGTCGGCGGCGCCGCCCTGCACCCGAGGCCCGCCACCACCGGCTCGGTCAACCTCGACGGCACGGGCCGCGCCGAGGCCGTCGACGCCGGTGCGGGCAGTCCGGCCGAGCTGGCAGCGGCCGGGGTGAAGGGGAAGGTCGCCCTGGTGAAGGTGGACGACGGGGCATCCAACGTCCTCGCCCAGGCACGGGCGGCCGACGCGGCCGGAGCCACGGCGCTGCTGGTGCACCGCCCCTCGGCCGGCGACTGGCAGCCCGGCGTCGGCTACGGGGCGGCGCCCCTGCCGGTCCTCGGTCTGCGGGCCGACGAGGCCGCCGTACTGGCGAAGGCGCTCGGCAAGGGGAAGGCGGAGGTGTCCTGGCAGGCCACGGCCGTCAGCCCGTTCGTCTACAACCTGGCCTTCCCGGAGAAGGGGCAGATCACCTCGGGCCGTACCTACAAGGTCCGTGACAGGAAGCTCGGCTCGGTCGTCTCCACCCACGAATCCATGGGCGTGGCAGCCGACTTCGTCGACACGCTCCTGGTCTCCCGGCCCTACGGCGCGACCTTCGGCGCCTCCTCCCTCGACCTGGTCGCCGCACCCGGCAAGCGCACCGAGTACTACACGGCGGGCGACACCGTCTGGCAGAAGATGCTCTCCTCCAGCTTCCCCTGGGGCGAGCTGATGACGGGCAACGCCCGTACGTACCAGGCGGGCCGGACCTCCACCGAGGCGTGGTACCGGGGCCTGATCGTCCCCGGTGCACCGCGCGACGCAACAGGCGAGGAGCTGCTCGCCGGTGAGCGGCAGGACAACCTGATCGGGGTCGCCCCGGCGTTCATGACGGACTCCGAACACATGGGGCAGCAGGGCTCGTTCGGCGACATCGGCAATGTGCGGCTCAGCCGGAACGGCGAACCCATCGGGAGCAGCGGTTACCCGTTCGGCGTCTTCACCGTGCCCGCCGAGGACGCCGCGTACGAACTCACCCTGATGACCACGAAGATCGGCTCGCCCGCCGCCGTCTGGAAGCGGTCCACGCAGACGGAGACCACCTGGACGTTCCGTTCGGAGCGGAAGCCGGGCGGGGAGTCCCAGGGGCTGCCGCTGCTCTTCCCTCGCTATGACGTACCGTCGGACGGGATGAAGACCGTCCCCGCGAAGGACGGTCAGCGCATCGGCCTCACCGCCACCGGGCACGCCGGCTACACCCCCGGAAGGCTCACCGGCGCCACGGTCTCCTTCTCGTACGACGGGGGCGAGACCTGGCACGCGGCCACCACGGCCCAGCAGGGCGGCCGGTGGACCGCGACCGTGGCCCACGCGGACGCGGCGGGCCGGACGGTCACCCTGAGGACCGAACTCACGGACGCGAACGGCAACTCCGTCGTCCAGACCGTGAACGACGCCTATGCCGTGCGCTGAACCTCTCATCCGCCGAGCCGCTGGACCGGTGATCCGCTGATCACACCGACCGGTCCGCCGGGCGTCCTTCCCGTGGGGGGTGGGGCCGCCCGGCGGATCTCATTTACGGGCCACTTTTTCCGGATGCCCCGTTTTCGGGCGGGCTCCGCGGTGGACAATAAGGGCATGAGTCAGCAGGGGGAGAAGCCCGCCGCCCATGAGGACGACTGGTGGCGGAAGCTGTACGACGAGACCGCGCCGGACACCGGTCCGAGCAGCGCGCCCGACAGCCTCGACGACCGCTTCGACTCCGTGTCGGACACGGTGAGCAGGGCGGTGGGCCACCAGCGGGCCACCGGCCGGGAGACGGTCGAGGACGCCTTTCCGGGGCCGGGGCCGGATCCGGAGCTGAGACCGGAGCCGCTGCCGCAACAGGACGAGGAGCTGCAGACGGAGCCATGGGAGGAACCGCGGGCGGAGCTGAAACCGGAGCCGGAGGAACCGCGGGCGGAGCCGAAGCCTGATCCCCGGTCGGGCTGGGACCTGTACCGGGAACCGGAACCGGAACCGTACGGTCAGTCGCAACCGGAGCCGGATCCGTACGGTCGGTCGCAACCGGAGCCGGAGTCCGAGCCGTACACGGGGCAGGAGCCGGAGCCGTACGGCGAGCCGGAGCCCTATCCGTTCACCGCTTCGGCCTCCGCCCCCACGCCCCCTGCCGTCCCCGGCCCCCGTAACACCGTCTTCCCGGCCCCCTGGGAAGCCCCCGCCGGCCCGCCCGGCCCCCGTACCTTCGCCGTGCCGAAGCCGCCCGAGCCCGAGCCGCCGCCCGCCCCGCCCGTCTCCGAAACCGCCACCGTCCCCGACCCGAGCGCCCTGCACGAGCTGCCCCCGGACTGGGCCGCGAGCGACGCCCCGGCCGACGGCGGCGGGGCCCGGCCCCTCGTCGACCACCTCGGGGACCGGCCGCCCACCTATGACGCCGAGCCCGCCGCCCTGCCCGCCGCCACCTCGGAGAACCTGGACGCCTTGGTCCCCGACACCGTGCTGGACGGTGCCCGGTACGGGACGTACACCCTGCGGGCCGCCTCCGTCCGGGGCGACTCCGCCCGGTTCCGGGGCGAGCCCCGGCGCGACGCGCTGCTCACCACCCGGTTCGGTGCGGCCGAGAGCGCCCTGGTGCTCGTCGCCGTGGCCGGGGGCGTGCGGGCCGGTGAGGGGGCGCATCTCGCGGCGGCCGACGCCTGCCGCTGGATCGGCGGTGCCGTGGCCCGCAGCCACGCCCGGCTCTCCGAGGACATAAGGGCCGGCCGCCGGGCCGACCTGAAGTCGGGGCTGCACCGGCTCACCGACCGTACGTACGGCAAGCTCCGGGCGCGCGCCGCCGAACTCGGCCTCGAACCGGGGGAGTACACCACGAGCCTGCGGTGTCTGCTGCTCTCCGCCGACCCCGCCTGCCGCACCCGGGTCTTCTTCGGCGTCGGCAGCGGCGGCCTCTTTCGGCTCCGCGACGGGCTCTGGCAGGACCTGGAGCCCACGATGCCGGACGTGCCCTCCTCCGGCGGCGGGAGCGAGGAGAGCCCGGACGGCGACCGGCTGACCATGGACCTACAGATCACCACGCCCCCGTCCCCGTACAGCGACGGCCCCGCGCCGCCGCCCGCCGAGGTCTTCCGCTTCCGGGCCTCTGTGGCACGTCCGGGCGACACGCTGCTGCTCTGCAGCAACGGGTTCGCCGAGCCGATGCGCGGCGAACCGGAGCTCCCCGCGGAGCTCGCCGAGCGCTGGGGCCCGCCCGGGCCGCCCGGACTGCCCGCCTTCCTCGCCGACACCCAGCTCCGGATCAAGGGGTACGCCGACGACCGCACCTGCGCGGCCGTCTGGGAGGCGTAACCGCGCACACCGTGGGTTGATGGACTCCGGAGACCGGCCGGGCGACGTTTCGGTCTCCGGAGTCCGGACAACCGACAGTGCACGGAGCACGGGCAAGGAAAGGGTGCGCACCCATGGCCAAGCAGAACGTGGCGGAGCAGTTCGTCGACATCCTCGCCAGGGCGGGCGTCAAGCGCCTGTACGGCGTCGTCGGCGACAGCCTGAACCCCGTGGTGGACGCCATTCGGCGCAACTCGGCCATCGACTGGATCCATGTCCGGCACGAGGAGACCGCCGCCTTCGCGGCCGGGGCCGAGGCCCAGATCACCGGGTCCCTGGCGGCCTGCGCCGGCTCCTGCGGACCGGGCAACCTGCACCTCATCAACGGTCTGTACGACGCGCACCGCTCGATGGCCCCGGTCCTCGCCCTCGCCTCGCACATCCCTTCCAGCGAGATCGGGCTCGGCTACTTCCAGGAGACCCATCCGGAGCTGCTCTTCCAGGAGTGCAGCCACTACAACGAGATGATCTCCAACCCGGAGCAGATGCCGCGCCTCCTCCAGACGGCCATCCAGCACGCCATCGGCCAGGGCGGCGTCAGCGTCGTGACGATGCCGGGCGACATCGCCTCCAAGGCCGCTCCCGAGAAGACTGCCGAGCACGCCCTTGTCACCTCACGGCCCACCGTGCGCCCCGGGGACGACGAGATCGACAAGCTCTGCCGGATGGTGGACGAGGCCAAACGGGTGACGCTGTTCTGCGGCAGCGGCACGGCGGGCGCGCACGCCGAGGTGATGGAGTTCGCGGAGAAGGTGAAGTCCCCGGTCGGGCACGCGCTGCGCGGCAAGGAGTGGATCCAGTACGACAACCCGTACGACGTCGGCATGAGCGGGCTGCTCGGCTACGGCGCCGCGTACGAGGCGACCCATGAGTGCGATCTGCTGATCCTGCTGGGCACGGACTTCCCGTACAACGCGTTCCTCCCGGACGATGTGAAGATCGTCCAGGTCGATGTCCGCCCCGAGCGCCTGGGCCGGCGCTCCAAGCTGGATCTCGCGGTGTGGGGCGATGTGCGCGAGACGCTGCGGTGTCTGACGCCCCGGGTGAAGCCCAAGGGCGACCGCAAGTTCCTCGACCGGATGCTGAAGAAGCACGCGGACGCGCTGGAGGGTGTCGTCAAGGCGTACACCCGCAAGGTCGACAAGCACACCCCGATCCATCCCGAGTACGTCGCCTCCGTGCTGGACGAGATGGCCGACGAGGACGCCGTGTTCACCGTCGACACCGGCATGAACAACGTGTGGGCGGCCCGCTATCTGACGCCCAACGGCAAGCGGCGGGTGATCGGTTCGTTCAGCCACGGCTCGATGGCCAACGCACTGCCGCAGGCGATCGGAGCCCAGTTCGTGGACCGCGAGCGGCAGGTCGTGGCGATGTCGGGCGACGGCGGATTCTCCATGCTGATGGGCGACTTCCTCACCCTCGTCCAGTACGACCTGCCGGTGAAGGTCGTGCTGTTCAATAACTCCTCCCTCGGCATGGTGGAGTTGGAGATGATGGTCGGCGGGCTCCCGGCCTACGGCACCACCAACAAGAACCCGGACTTCGCCGCCGTCGCCCGCGCCTGCGGGGCGTACGGGGTGCGGGTCGAGAAGCCCAAGCAGTTGCAGAGCGCGCTGAAGGACGCCTTCAAGCACAAGGGCCCGGCCCTCGTCGATGTGGTGACCGACCCCAACGCGCTCTCCATCCCGCCGAAGATCAAGGCCGACATGGTCACCGGCTTCGCGCTCTCGGCGAGCAAGGTCGTCCTGGACGGGGGAGTGGGCCGGATGCTCCAGATGGCCCGCTCCAACCTCCGTAACGTGCCCCGCCCCTGAGGTTCACGGGTTCACGGGTTCACGCGGGGGTGAGCCGCACCGTCAGGATCTGGAACGGCCGCAGCTCCAGCACGAGGCCCCGGTCGTCGGTGACCGCCGGGTGGAGCGGCCGTTCCAGCAGGTCGGTGATCTGCGCCCGGACGACCGGGAAGGACAACGTGAGCCGTGCGCCCGCCCGGCCGCCCGCCGACTCGTATAGCCGTACGATCACGTCTCCGCTGCGGTCCTCCGCGAGCTGCCCGCAGCGGCAGGTTGAGCGCGAGGCCTTCCCGTACCGCGTCGGTCACCCCGCCCCGGGCGCCAGCGCGTAGCGGAAACGGTGCGTGCCCAGGTCGGTGTGCGGGAAGATGTGCGGCTGGTGCTCCTTCACCCAGGCGTACTGCTGGGCCTGCGAGCAGGCGAAGACCAGCTCCGGGTAGTCCTTCGCGAGCGCGGTGACGTTGGCGAACGTACGGGACGCCTTGCGGACGCTCTCGCGCAGCGGCCACAGCCAGGCCGAGTCGATATGGGCGTGTCCGGCCGCCGAGATCCGGTGCGCGCTCGCCGACGCGGGCCGGGCCAGCACCCCGGCGAGCTCCGCCCGCCCGGCGGCCGCCGTGCCGGAGACGTCGTGCAGGTCCAGGGCGTCCAGCATCGCTTCGAGGGCCCGCAGGATCTCGTGGCGGCGCGAGCGGTCGGCGGGCAGCTCCCGCATCAGCTCGGAGAGCACCTCGATGTCCAGGACGAGATGCCAGACCTCCTCGTCCAGCACCGCCAGATCGGCGGAGGCGAACCGGTACAGCGGACGGTCGCCCGCCGTGCGGACGTCACCGAGCGGGGTCGGCTCGAATCCGTGTTCCAGCACGGCCGGATTGGCGGCCGCCTCCAGCAGCAGATCGACCGGTTCGCCGCCCTCCGCCGGGTGTGCGACGGCCACGTGGCGGTTGCGGGGACGAACACCCTTGAGGGGGAAGCCCAGATGGTCGTAGAGCATGCCTTACGCCTGGAATCCGGGCCCCTGCCCGGTGAACCCCGGGTCCACGACCACTTCCACCCGGCTCCCCGACCACTCCGGGGGAACCGCGCCCTTGAGCCGGAACCAGCTGGTGGACCAGGGCTTCCCCCACTCCGTACCGGCGGTGAAGGGCTCGTACGCCGCTTCCAGGGCCTCGGCGACCGGCACGGGCTCGCCCGGCACGTGCCACACGGACAGGGCGAGCGGGGTGCGGGCGGCGTACTGCGCCGGGCGGATGAAGTGCTGGAGGGCCCGGTCCAGGCGGGCCTCCACCAGGGGGCGGTCGTCGTGCATCTCGGCTCCTCGGGGTCGGCGCCCGGCGGCTGCGGCCCAGGTTCACTTCCCCGGCGCGGCCCGGAGCACCCCTGAAATCGTGTGCGGGGCGAGTCTCCCCGTGCGCCCCCTGCTGCCTCAGCCTGCGCTCGTCCCGTCGGAGCGACAAGCGTGACGGTGCGCGTACAGGGGCATGCATCCCGTGAGGCTGTTCGACGGACGGCCGGACCGGAGGAGGTCGGATCGCTGTGCGGGCGGGGGACATGGTGAAGCGTCAGAAGAGGGCCCAGGCCGGAGAGGGGCGCGGCCCTCGGGGGCGGAGACCGGGCGAGGCACAGCAGCCGGCCCGGATGCGCCGCAGAGTGGGCCATACGGAACGGTCGGCGGTGGGGGAGGTCCGGCGCGAGCTGCGGGAGTTCCTCCGACATCGCTCCGGCCCCGAACAGATCGAGGCGGCCGAACTGCTGCTGAGCGAGCTGGTGACCAACGCGCTGATCCACACCCGGCACGGGGCGGTGGTCACCGCGACGGCGACGCCCGCGGCGCTGCGGGTGGAGGTCCATGACTTCGAGGCGGATCTGCCCGCGCCGTACGTACCGAACGCCGACGACGGTACGCACGGCAGGGGTCTGATCCTGGTGCGGAGTCTGGCCGACGCCTGGGGTGTCGAGGCGCGGGCCCTGGGCAAGGTGGTCTGGTTCGAGCTGCGCGGCGCGGGGGTCTGAACGGCCCCCGGGGGTGCGTGCGGGTCACCGACCCGCACGCTCAGCCGAACTGCTGCTCCAGATCCTTCAGTTTCTGTTCCAGCGAGTCGAGCCGGGGGAGTGTCTGGGTGTCGTCCTCGACGGTGAGGTCGACCGTCCGTGCGTCACCTCCCGGGTTCGAAGGGCCGAGGCTCTTCGAGCTCGAACCGTCCGCCGGCTGCTTCGGGCCGACGGCTTGCAGGGATGGCCGGGGTCGCAGGGGCAGCTGTCCCGGCTCTGCTATGGCAGGCTCCGCGACGGCCTGCGCCGCCGAGCCCGAAGCGGGGGCGAGGGCGGGGACGTCCACCTGGTGACCGCCACGGCCGCCGCGCCCCCAGACCCGGTTCTGCCGGTTCAGGGCCTTGATACGGGCCCGGTCCAGCTTCTCCTGGTCGCGTCGGCGCAGCCGGTCCTGCTCCCGCTCCTTGCGGTCCTCCCGCACCTCGTCCACCGCCTCGTCCAGCGTCCGGACGCCTTCCAGGAGCATCAGCGACCAGGCGCCGAAGGTCTCCCGGGGTGCCCGCAGCCAGCGGACGATCCGGATCTGCGGCAACGGGCGTGGCACCAGGCCCTGTTCGCGCAGCGCGGCCCGGCGGGTCTGCTTCAGCGCGCGGTCGAAGAGCACCGCCGCCGACAGGGACATCCCCGCGAAGAAGTGCGGAGCGCCCGCGTGGTCCATGCCCCGCGGGGCGTGCACCCAGTTGAACCAGGCGGCGGCCCCGGCGAAGGTCCACACCAGCAGCCGGGAGCCGAGTGCCGCGTCTCCGTGGCTCGCCTCCCGTACGGCCAGCACGGAACAGAACATCGCGGCGCCGTCCAGTCCGAACGGGACCAGGTACTCCCAGCCGCCGGTGAGGTTGAGGTTCTGCCGGCCGAAGCCGACGAGCCCGTGGAAGGAGAGCGCGGCGGCGACGGCCGCGCAGCAGAACAGCAGGACGTACGAGGCGGTGGCGTACAGCGCTTCCTTGCGCCTGCGGCGGTCCTCGCTGCGTTCCCAGTTGTCGTCGGGCGCGGCCTTGCCGGCGGCACGCTTGCCGCGTGCGACCACCGTCACCGCCGCCATGACTCCCACGAGCAGTACGGCGCCCGGAAGCAGCCAGTCAAGCGATATGTCGGTCAGTCTCATGCGCGGTCCCTTGCGTCACGTAGGGCGTTTCGTGCGCCATCGTGACGGAATTCCCGTCCCGCTCCGGGGGTTTCGGGACAAGAGCACGCCATGGGGGTGGGAGAGGCTATCGATGGGTGGAATCTTCTCGAACGGCCGCGCGGTGCAACCGAGTTGTGTTCGATTCCGCGTCATCCGGACGGGCGGTGTGGATGACGTGCGGATCAGGAAGCGGCGGCGAGCTTCCGCACCCGGTCCGCGTCACAGGTACGCGGGCAGGTCACACAGGCGTCGTCGGGGCGCAGGGTGTAGAAGAGGCAGCAGCTCGCCCGGTCCCGGGTCGGCAGCGACTGCCCCTCGGGTCCGGTCAGCTCACGGAAGCCCGCGGTGCCGACGTACGGCTTCGTGGTGCCGGGGAGCAGCAGCTCCAGCTCGGCCATCGCCCGGCGCTCCTCACCGAGCAGGTGCGCGATGTACCAGAGGCCTTCGACGATCTCGTCCGTCGCCATCCCCCACAGGGCCCGCTTCCCCCGCCGCATGCGCGGTCCGAACCCCGTCAGCACCGGTTCCAGGTGCTCGGTGAGGGCGGCCAGCACCTCGGCCCGCAGCGCGGACTCGTCCGGGACCACCCGGGCGCCCGGCAGGGACGCGGCCGGGTCGTCCGGCAGGCAGGCGAACTCCCGGACCCGCACGGTCAGGTGGCCCAGCGCCCGCTGGAAGGCGACGTCCTCGACCGGGACGCGCGGCACCCGGCGGTGCAGGAACCAGGGCACGGTCACCAGCAGACAGGCGGGCCACGCGTACCGGTGGAGGCCGAAGCTGGCCACCACGTCGGGGCGGGCCTGCTGCCCGTAGTCCTGCAGCACCTGGGCGTTGTCCCAGGCGAGGAAGGTGTCCACGGCCGGTCCGCCCGCGGCCAGCTCTGCCGCGCCGACCCAGCCGGCGCCCGACGGGGCGCTCACGCCCTCGTCGAGGACCTCGGCGCGCAGCCCGGGGAAGACCTCGGTCAGGCGGGCGTACGCGGCGGTCACAGGGGATGTCGCGGCGCCGGTGAGCAGCGTGGTGAGGGTCATGCAGGGACCACCGAATCGGGATCGTTTGCAGGTAAGGCTTACCTTACCCGATGCGATCGATGTTTGAACTGCAGCCTCCTCCCTCTATCGTGCACGGGGGGCCGGGCACGCGCGAGCCGGCCCGCGCGGCAGGCCGAGGAGGTCCGGGTGGAGCAGGGCAGTGCGCGAGAGGGCGTACGGCCGCCGTACGCGCCCGGCGCGTACCCGGGCACCCCGGCGGCCGGCAGGGTGCCCGAACAGGTGCGCGGCGACCGTTCGCAGGACCTGGCGGCCGTCCGCGGCGAGCACGCCCACAGCGAGCCGCCCGCCCCGCGCGTGGTCCGCCACTCCGTCCGGGGCCAGATCCTGGAGGCCCTGCGCGCCGCTCTCGTCCACGGCGAGCTGATCCCCGGCCAGGTCTACTCCGCCCCGGCGCTCGGCGCCCGCTTCGGGGTCTCCGCGACCCCGGTGCGCGAGGCGATGCAGCAGCTGGCGGTGGAGGGTGCCGTCGAGGTGGTGCCGAACCGGGGCTTCCGGGTCAGCGAACGAGGACCCCGTGAGCTGGCGGAGCTGGCCGAGGTACGTGCCCTGATCGAGGTACCGGTGATGCTGCGACTGGCCCGCACCGTCCCGGCGGAGCGCTGGGGCACCCTGCGCCCGCTGGCCGACGCCACGGTCGCGGCGGCCGCCGTGGGGGACCGGGCGAGTTACGCCGAATGCGACCGGGCCTTCCACCGTGCGGTCCTCACCCTGGCGGGCAACGAGCAGCTGGTGGCCGTCGCCGACGAGCTGCACCGCCGCTCGCAGTGGCCGCTGGTCGCGGGCCCCGCCACCCGCCGGGCCGACCTGCTGGCGGACGCCGCCGAGCACACCGCGCTGCTCGACGCCCTGATCGCCCAGGACCTGGCCGTCGTCCAGGCCCTCGTACGGGAGCACTTCACCGGCTCGGACGGCTGACCGGGGCGCGTGGGCGCGCGCCCCGCCCCGGTGGGCAGGTCGCCCACCGGGACAGGCGGCCCGTCGGCCCTCAAGTCGCCGCCGCCGGGCGCGGCCCCGGAACCCCGATGTGCGGCGCCAGCCACGTCGGCACCCCGCCGAGCAGCCGGAACAGCCGCCCCGCCTCCGCGCGCAGCCTGGCCGCCTCCGGTTCGGGCTCCGCCTCCGCCAGGGAGATCAGCGCCGGGGCCGTACCCACCAGGTAGCCCAGCTCCTCCCGGATCCGCAGCGACTCCGAGAACCCGTGCCGCGCCTCGGCCAGCTCGCCCTCCTGGAGCGCGAGCGACGCCAGGTGGCGCCAGGTGAAGGAGAGCAGCAACTCGTCGCCGCGCGCGGTCGCTCCGGCGTGCGCCCGGCGGTACGCGGCGCGGGCGGACTCCGGGGAGTCCGCGATGTTCTGGGCGATGAGCCCGCGCCGGAAGTCCAGCAGCGGCCGCCCAGGTGCGGCGGGCGCCAGCAGCGCCGCCGCCCGGCTCAGCGCGACGCTCGCCTCGTCGGCCCGGTCCCGTACGCCCAGAAGGGTCGAGGCGTAGGCGAGGTGGCCCCGCTCGCAGGCGGCCCCGCCGCGCTCGTCGTCGCTGCGGGCCAGCGCCTCCGCGCTGCGCAGCGCGTCCTCGGCGTCCGTCCAGCCCTCGCCGGTGTAGAGGCACCGTTCGGTCAGCAGGGCGGTGCGCTGGAGCGCCGCCGCCGGGTCCTTCGCCGCGTGCGGTTCCAGCAGGGCGGCCGCATCCGTCCAGCAGGCGCGGGACCTCAGCCGCCATACCGCTGTCTGGAGCGGCGGATCGTCATCTGCTGTCGTTCCGGAACCAGACATGGCGGTATGCGCCACATTGCCCTCCCCGAGCGCGCCATTGTGCTGTTGAGCCTGGCCGCATCTCAGCACGGATTGGCACGCCGGGCCAAGGGTTCCGACCGATGTCAGGTGAAGGAATTCACAAACGGGGGGAGCTCATCAGCGAGCGGCGGGGCGCACAGGTCAGCTCATACGCAGGGCGAGGAAGAAGTCGAGCTTGTCCTCCAGCCGCGAAAGGTCACGGCCCGTCAACTGCTCGATGCGGCCGACGCGGTAGCGCAGTGTGTTGACGTGGAGGTGCAGCCGGGCCGCGCAGCGGGTCCAGGAGCCGTCGCAGTCCAGGAAGGCTTCCAGGGTCTCGATCAGCTCCGCGCGGTGGCGCCGGTCGTAGTCGCGCAGCGGGTCCAGCAGCCGGGCGGTGAAGGCGCGGCGGACGTCGTCGGGGACGAACGGCAGAAGCAGTACGTGCGAGGCCAGCTCGTGGTGGCCGGCCGCGCAGACCCGCCCCGGACGGGCCGCCGCCACCCGGCGGGCGTGCCGGGCCTCCTCCAGCGCGCCGCGCAGCCCCTCGGCCGAGTGCACGGCTGCGCTGACACCCAGTGTCAGCCGCCCGTCGTCGGCGAGCCCCGCCGAGAGCGGTTCGCGTACGGCGGCGAGCAGCGCGTCGGCGTGCAGCGCGGGGTCCTGCGCCGCCGCGGGCTCCCCGCTCTCCGGTGCGGCGGCCGTCTCTGCGGTACCGGCGGTGTCGCCGGTGGTGTCGGTGGGGCCGCCTACCGTGTCGGGGAGGGGAGTGGGCACGGCCGGGAGCGGTACGAGGGCGATGGCCTCCTCGCCCGTGTGGGCGACGGCGATGCGGTCGGCGGAGTCGGGGCCGCTGACCGCCGGGTCGACGAGGATCTCCTCCAGCAGGGCCTGGGCGGCCGGGCCGCCCGCGATGCCGCCGGGGACGCCTCCCGGGCCCGGCGTGTCCGTGGCGGTCCAGTCGACCCGGGCCACCACCACCTGCCACTGCGGGGCCGCACCGAGACCCGGCAGCAGGACCGGAGCGGCTACCCGGAGCCTGGCGGCGATCTCGGCCGGGGCGGCGCCCGCCTGGACCAGCTCCAGGACCTCCTGGGCGAGCCGTCGGCGTACCGTACGGGCCGCGTCGCGGCGGTCGCGCTCGACCGCGATCAGCTGGGTGACGCCCTGGAGCAGGTCCAGCCGGGCGGCGGGCCAGTCCGAGGCGTCCGCCTCGACGGCGAGCAGCCAGTCGGAGAGCACCGACTCGCGGACGTCACGAGCGGCCGGGGCCGCGCCCCGGCCGGTGTTGCGGATCGGGAAGAGCGAATACGTCGTACCGGCGACGGCGGCCCGGTGCGGGCCCCGGCGTCCGGTGCGGGTCGCCGCCAGATGGCGTCCGGCCAGGGCGGCGCCCAGCGCACCGGGCAGCGGGGCGCCCGCCCCGGCGATCTGGCGGCCGGTGGGGGAGAGGACCCAGGCCCGCAGGTCCAGGTCGGAGGTGAGGAGGTCCAGGACCACCTCGGGGCCGCCGCCGGCCGGGCCCGAGGTCATCAGCCGGCGGTGCCGGTCCACCACGGCCGCCAGATCGCCGGCCCGCTCGCCGGAGACCTGGCGTACGACATGCTCGGTGATCGTTGCGAACGCCACGGTCTCGTGCACCGCGAAGAGTGGCAGGCGATGCTGGAGACATGCCTCCACCAGGTCGGCGGGGATGTCACCGAGCTCCGCCTCACCGGCCGCGAGCCCCGCCACCCCGGCGCCCGCCAGGATCCGGACGAACGGCTCGGAGTCGCTCGCGTCCCGGCGCCAGGCAAGACCCGTCAGCACCAGCTCGCCGCCGGAGAGGTAGCGGCTGGGGTCGCGCAGGTCGGTCGTCATGACGCCCCGGACCGTGCGGTCCAGCTCGTCCTCACCGCCGAGCAGCCGCAGGCCCAGCGCCTCGGTCTCCAGCAGTGCGCGCAGCCGCATCTCGTCGCCGCCGATCTTTTCCGTAGGTGATGGGAGAGGTGGGTGAAGGAGTGGGTGGGTGGGGGAGCGGAGGGGTGAACGGGTACCTGTGAATTGCGGCGAGGTTACTGATCCCCGCCATTCGTTCGAATCTACAAGACGAGGACGGAGACCAGCCAACTCCTTCAGTGTTTCGGTGACTGCACCCACCGGGCCCCGGCTTGTGTACTGGGCCACACACCACGTGAACACCACATGAACGAGCCAGTCGAGGGCCGGCCGTCCCCAGCCCCAGCGAACGACCCGATTGAGAAGAAGAGAGCCACTCATGGACTTCCTTCGCCCCGCCAGCTGGGAGGAGGCGCTCGCCGCCAAGGCCGAGCACCCCACGGCTGTGCCCATCGCGGGCGGCACGGATGTGATGGTCGAGATCAACTTCGACCACCGGCGGCCCGAGTACCTCCTGGACCTGAACCGCATCGGTGAGCTGTCCGAGTGGGAGGTGGGCCGGGAGAGCGTACGGCTCGGCGCCTCGGTGCCGTACAGCAGCATCATGGAGCACCTGCGGGCCGAGCTGCCCGGCCTCGCGCTCGCCTCGCACACCGTCGCGTCCCCGCAGATCCGCAACCGCGGCGGTGTCGGAGGCAACCTCGGCACCGCTTCGCCCGCCGGTGACGCCCACCCGGCGCTGCTCGCCGCGGGGGCCGAGGTGGAGGCCGAATCCGTACGCGGAACGCGGCTGATTCCTATCGACGCTTTCTACACAGGGGTCAAGCGCAACGCCCTGGAGCCGGACGAGCTGATCCGCGCCGTGCACATCAGGAAGGCCGACGGGCCCCAGCAGTACTCCAAGGTCGGCACCCGCAACGCGATGGTCATCGCCGTCTGCGCCTTCGGCCTCGCACTGCACCCCGAGACCCGCACCGTGCGCACCGGCATCGGCTCCGCCGCCCCGACCCCGGTCCGGGCCAAGGAGGCCGAGGCCTTCCTGAACGCCGCGCTCGACGAGGGCGGGTTCTGGGAGAGCGGCAAGATCATCACCCCTGCCATCGCCAAGCAGTTCGCCGCGCTCGCCTCCGGCGCCTGCAACCCGATCGACGACGTACGGGGCACGGCGAAGTACCGCAGGCACGCGGTCGGCATCATGGCCCGCCGCACGCTGGGCTGGACCTGGGAGCAGTACCGCGGCGCGGGCCGCACGCTGGAAGGAGCTGCGTAACCATGCGAGTCAATTTCACGGTCAACGGCCGTCCTCAGGAAGCCGACGACGTGTGGGAGGGCGAGTCCCTTCTCTACGTGCTGCGTGAGCGTATGGGGCTGCCCGGTTCCAAGAACGCCTGCGAGCAGGGCGAGTGCGGGTCCTGCACGGTCCGCCTGGACGGCGTCCCGGTCTGTGCGTGCCTGGTCGCCGCCGGCCAGGTCCAGGACCGCGAGGTCGTCACCGTCGAGGGGCTGGCCGACTACGCCAAGCACCGCCAGGACACCCACCCCGGCGGCGGCTGCGCCTCCGGCGCCTGCGGCACCACCCTGGACGAGGCCAAGCGCTGGCAGTCCAGGCCCACCGACGGCCGGGCCGGCGAGGCCGCCCCGCTCTCCCCGATCCAGCAGGCGTTCATCGACGCCGGAGCCGTCCAGTGCGGCTTCTGCACCCCCGGCCTGCTGGTCGCCGCCGACGAACTGCTGGAGAACAGCCCGTCCCCGTCCGACCAGGACATCCGCGAGGCGCTCTCCGGCAACCTGTGCCGCTGCACGGGCTACGAGAAGATCCTCGACGCGGTCCGCCTCGCGGCCGCCCGCCAGGAAGAGGCGGTCCAGTCATGACGACGTACCCGAAGGCCCAGAAGGTACCGGCCGGAACCCCCACCAAGATCACCCAGGGTTCGCCCACCAAGGGCGGCATCGGCGAGTCCACGCTCCGCCCCGACGGCACCCTGAAGGTCACCGGCGAGTTCGCGTACTCCTCCGACATGTGGCACGAGGACATGCTGTGGGGCCAGACGCTGCGCTCCACCGTCGCGCACGCCGAGATCGTCTCCATCGACACCTCCGAGGCCCTGGCGATGCCCGGCGTCTACGCGGTGATGACCTACGACGACCTGCCCGCCGCGATGAAGAACTACGGCCTGGAGATCCAGGACACCCCGGTTCTCGCCCACGGCAAGGTCCGCCACCACGGTGAGCCGGTCGCCATCGTGGCCGCCGACCACCCGGAGACCGCGCGCCGCGCCGCCGCCAAGATCAGGATCGACTACCGGGAGCTGCCCCTCATCACCGACGAGGCCTCGGCGACCGCTCCCGGCGCCGTGCTCGTGCACGAGGGCCGCGACGACCACCACATCGGTCATGTCCCGCACCCCAACATCGTGCACCGCCAGCCGATCATCCGCGGCGACGCCGACGAGGCCGCCGAGCGCGCCGACGTCATCGTCAGGGGCGAGTACACCTTCGGCATGCAGGACCAGGCCTTCCTCGGCCCGGAGTCCGGGCTCGCGGTGCCCTCCGAGGACGGCGGTGTCGAGCTGTACGTCGCCACCCAGTGGCTGCACTCGGACCTCGGCCAGATCGCCCCCGTCCTCGGCCTGCCCGAGGACAAGGTCCGGATGACGCTCTCCGGCGTCGGCGGGGCCTTCGGCGGCCGCGAGGACATCTCGATGCAGATCCACGCCTGCCTGCTGGCGCTCCGCACCGGCAAGCCGGTCAAGATCGTCTACAACCGGTTCGAGTCCTTCTTCGGACACGTCCACCGGCACCCGGCGAAGCTCACCTACGAGCACGGCGCCACCAAGGACGGCAAGCTCACGCACATGAAGTGCCGCATCGTCCTGGACGGCGGCGCCTACGCCTCCGCCTCCCCGGCCGTCGTCGGCAACGCCTCCTCGCTCTCGGTCGGCCCGTACGTCATCGAGGACGTCGACATCGAGGCGGTCGCGCTCTACACCAACAACCCGCCCTGCGGCGCGATGCGCGGCTTCGGCGCGGTCCAGGCCTGCTTCGCCTACGAGGCGCAGATGGACAAGCTCGCCGCGAAGCTGGACATGGACCCGGTCGAGTTCCGCCAGCTCAACGCCATGGAACAGGGCACCCTGCTGCCCACCGGCCAGCCCTGCGACTCGCCGGCCCCGGTCGCCGAGCTGCTGCGCCTGGTCAAGGCCCGGCCGCTGCCGCCCGAGCAGGAGTGGCTGACGGCGGGCAGCGAAGGCACCTCCGTCGACGTCCGGGCGCTGCCCGGCGGGCTCTCCAATACCACCCACGGCGAAGGCGTCGTCCGCGGTGTCGGCTACGCGGTCGGCCTGAAGAACGTCGGCTTCTCCGAGGGCTTCGACGACTACTCCACCGCCCGGGTGCGGATGGAGGTCATCAGCGGCGAGCCGGTCGCCACCGTGCACACCGCGATGGCCGAGGTCGGCCAGGGCGGCGTCACCGTGCACGCCCAGATCGCCCGTACCGAACTCGGTGTCAACCAGGTCACCATCCACCCCGCCGACACCAAGGTCGGCTCCGCCGGATCCACCTCCGCCTCCCGCCAGACGTACGTCACCGGCGGCGCGGTCAAGAACTCCTGCGAGGCCGTCCGGGAGCAGGTGCTGGAGATCGGCCGCCGCAAGTTCGGGTCCTACCACCCGGCCTGGGCCACCGCCGAACTCCTCCTGGAGGGCGGCAAGGTCGTCACCGACGGCGGTGAAGTGCTCGCCGACGTGGCCGACGTCCTGGAGGACCAGGCGATCGACATCGAGCTGGAGTGGCGCCACCGGCCCACCGAGGCGTTCGACCTGCGCACCGGACAGGGCAACGGCCACGTCCAGTACTCCTTCGCCGCGCACCGCGCGGTCGTCGAGGTCGACACCGAGCTCGGCCTGGTCAAGGTCATCGAACTGGCCTGCGCCCAGGACGTCGGCAAGGCGCTCAACCCGCTCTCCGTCCTCGGCCAGATCCAGGGCGGCACCCTCCAGGGCATGGGGGTCGCCGTGATGGAGGAGATCATCGTCGACCCGAAGACCGCGAAGGTACGCAACCCGTCCTTCACGGACTACCTCCTCCCCACCATCCTCGACACGCCGACCATCCCGGTCGACGTGCTCGAACTCGCCGACGAGAACGCCCCTTACGGGCTGCGTGGCATCGGCGAGGCCCCCACCCTGTCGTCGACCCCGGCCGTCCTCGCGGCGATCCGGAACGCGACGGGTCTTGAGCTCAACAGGACACCTGTACGACCCGAGCACCTCACCGGTACCTGAGGACCCGCCGGGTGACCTCCCACCGGTCGTCACCCGGCGGCTCCTGAGCGGTTCCCCCCCCCGACTCTCCGGGCGGTGCGCATGGCCGAGAACGTCACACTTTTCCGCGTACCGCACCGCCCGGAGACACCAAGTACCGCACCGCTCGCGGTCCTTCGCCGTACGCCGGCACACGGCAGCGCACGGCAGCGCCTCACGGATCAACCGTGCCTCCGGCACATCCGTATCTGCTTCAACAGTTCGTCCCGGCCGTCCCCGGGTCGTGCAGCCGACGCAGTCATCCCAAATCCCGCAATCCCCAGTCACCACGCGGGTGCCCCTGTGAACCTTGGGAGTCAGGCAACATGACCCAGCAGTCAGTGGAACCGAAGACCAGCGCGGAGGCCGCGGGCCCCGGCTCGCGCGTCCCCGCCGGCAGATCATGGCTCGACCGCTACTTCCACATATCCGAACGAGGCTCCACGGTCGCGCGCGAAGTGCGCGGCGGCGTCACGACCTTCATGGCCATGGCGTACATCCTGCTGCTCAACCCGCTGATCCTCGGCGGGGAGGACGTCAACGGCAACCTCCTCAGCCAGCCGGGACTGATCACCGCGACCGCCTTCGCGGCGGCCGCGACGACCCTGCTCATGGGCTTCGTCGGCAAGGTGCCGCTGGCGCTCGCCGCCGGACTCAGCGTCTCCGGTGTGCTCGCCTCGCAGGTCGCACCGAACATGACCTGGCCGCAGGCCATGGGCATGTGTGTGATCTACGGTGTGGTGATCTGTCTCCTGGTGGTCACCGGCCTCCGCGAGATGATCATGAACGCGATCCCGCTCGCGCTCAAGCACGGCATCACCATGGGCATCGGGCTCTTCATCGCCCTCATCGGCCTTTACAAGGCCGGATTCGTCCACAAGGGCGCGGCGACCCCCGTCTCCCTCGGCCCGGCCGGTGAACTCGCCGGCTGGCCCGTCCTGATCTTCTGCGTGACCCTGCTCCTCATCTTCATGCTCCAGGCGCGCAACATCCCCGGCGCGATCCTCATCGGCATCGTCGTCGGCACCCTGGTGGCCCTGGTCGTCAACGCGATCGTCGACATCCCCGCGAAGGCGTGGAGCAGCGGCCCGCCCGCCCTGGAGGGCAGCGCGGTCTCCGCCCCCGACTTCTCGCTCTTCGGGAACGTCGAGTTCGGCGGCTGGGGCGACGTCGGCGTGATGACCGTCGGCATGATCGTCTTCACCCTGGTGCTGGCCGGTTTCTTCGACGCGATGGCCACCATCATCGGCGTCGGCACCGAGGCCAAGCTCGCCGACGACAAGGGCCGCATGCCGGGCCTGTCCAAGGCGCTGTTCATCGACGGCGCCGGCGGCGTCATCGGCGGTGTCGCCTCGGGCTCCGGACAGACGGTCTTCGTCGAATCGGCCACCGGCGTCGGGGAAGGGGCCCGGACCGGGCTCGCCTCCGCCGTCACCGGCCTCTTCTTCGCCGCCTGCCTCTTCTTCACCCCGCTCACCGCGATCGTGCCGACCGAGGTGGCCTCCGCCGCCCTCGTCGTCATCGGCGCGATGATGATGCAGAACGCCCGGCACGTGGACTGGAGCGACCGTTCCGTCGCCATCCCGGTCTTCCTGACCGTGGTCCTGATGCCCTTCACGTACACCATCACCACCGGTGTCGCCGCGGGTGTCATCGCGTACTCCGCCATCAAGCTCGCCCAGGGCAGGGCCCGCGAGGTCGGGGCCTTCATGTGGGGGCTGACGGTGATCTTCATCGTCTTCTTCGCCCTCAACCCGATCGAGAGCTGGCTCGGCGTCCACTGACGGACGCCGTCCTTCCTCCCCTCTTCCCGCCTAAGGAGAAACGCCATGCTGGACATCGCCGAAGAGCTGCACCGGTGGGTCTCGCAGGGACGCGAGTTCGCCGTCGCCACCGTGGTGGCGGTCGGCGGCAGCGCGCCCCGGCAGCCGGGTGCCGCCCTCGCCGTCGACCGCGACGGCACGGCCATCGGCTCGGTCTCCGGCGGATGTGTGGAGGGGGCGGTCTACGAGCTGTGCGAGCAGGCACTCAGGGACGGGAAGTCCGTCCGCGAGCGCTTCGGCTACAGCGACGAGGACGCCTTCGCGATCGGCCTGACCTGTGGCGGCGTCATCGACATCCTGGTCACACCGGTGCGGGCGGACGATCCCGCCCGATCGGTGTTCGCCGCAGCGCTGGCGGCCGCCGCACAGGGGGCGGCGGCCGCGCTGGCGCGAGTCACCGAGGGCCCCGAGGAGCTGCTCGGACTCCCGCTCCTGGTCCGGGCCGACGGGAGTTACGAGGGCGGGCTCGGCGGCCACCCGGCGCTCGACCGGACCGCCGCGGCCGAGACCCGCGCCCTGCTGGACGCGGGCCGCACCGGGCCGCTCGCCATCGGCGCGGAGGGCTCCCGCTGCGGCCGGCCGATCCAGCTCCTGGTCGAGTCCAGCGTGCCCCCGCCCCGCATGATCGTCTTCGGCGCCATCGACTTCGCCGCCGCGCTGGTCCGGGCCGGGAAGTTCCTCGGCTACCGGGTCACCGTCTGCGACGCCCGGCCCGTGTTCGCCACCGCCGCCCGCTTCCCCGACGCCGACGAGATCGTCGTCGACTGGCCCCACCGCTACCTCGCGGAGACCGCCACCGACGCCCGTACGGTGCTCTGCGTCCTCACCCACGACGCCAAGTTCGACGTGCCGCTGCTGGAGGCCGCACTGCGCCTCCCGGTCGCCTATGTCGGCGCGATGGGCTCGCGCCGCACCCACCTGGAACGCAACGACCGCCTGCGCGAGGTCGGCCTCACCGACCGCGAACTGACCCGGCTGCACTCGCCGATCGGCCTCGACCTCGGCGCCCGTACGCCGGAGGAGACGGCACTCTCCATCGCCGCCGAGATCGTCGCGGTCCGGCGCGGCGGCAGCGGCGTACCGCTCACCGGCGCCCATACCCCCATCCACCACGACAGCAGCGGACAACCACTCGCCTCCGTGGCCTGAAACCCCTGGTCCACGCCGGGCGGGTAACCGCCACGGCGGTTTCCTGCCAGCCGGGAACGCAGCGGCCGACCCGGATTTACCGGTAGATCAGCTGCATGACTTCTTCCCCCTCCTCCGTTCCCGGCCGCGCGAGATCCGCGCGCCCAGGACGCAGAGCCCTCCTCCTGGCCACCTCGGCGGCGCTCGTGGGCTCCACGCTGGTCCCCTTCGCGGGCACCGCCGGCGCGGCCCCCGCACCCGCGGCCCCCCGCGCCGACGCCCCGCGCTCCGAGATACGCACCGTCACCCTCATCACCGGGGACGTCGTGCGGTACGTGGACGGGCCCGGCGGCCAGGACACCGTCACCGTGGACCGTCCCGACGGGGCGGGCGGCGGGGTCCGTGTCCAGCAGGCGGGCGGCGACATCCACGTCCTGCCCGACGAGGCCACCGCGCTGCTCGCGGCGGGCAGGCTGGACCGGCGGCTGTTCAACGTCTCGGCCCTGGTGCGGATGGGGTACGACGACGAGGGCACCGGCTCGATCCCGCTGATCGCGACCTACCCGGCGGTGAAGGGGAAAGCCACGGTGCTCCCGGCCGCCCCGCGCGGTGCGGAGAAGACCCGTACCCTCGCCTCCATCCAGGGCGCCGCGCTCCAGACCGGCAAGGACGACGCCCGGACGTTCTGGGACGCCATCACCCGTACACCGCAGGCCCGTTCGCTCGACAGCGGGATCGCGAAGCTCTGGCTGGACGGCCGCTCCGAGGCGCTGCTGGCGGATTCGGTGCCGCAGGTGAACGCCCCGCAGGCGTGGGCCGCCGGGCTCGACGGGAAGGGCACCAAGGTCGCCGTCCTGGACACCGGTATCGACGCCGGCCACCCGGACGTCAAGGACCGTATCGTCGCCTCCCGCAGCTTCATCCCCGGTGAGGAGGTGGAGGACCGGAACGGCCACGGTACGCACGTCGCCTCCACCATCGCCGGTTCGGGCGCCGCGTCGGACGGCGCCAACAAGGGCGTCGCCCCGGCGGCCGACCTCCTCGTCGGCAAGGTGCTCAGCGACGAGGGATCCGGCGCGGACTCCGGGATCATCGAGGCCATGGAGTGGGCGAAGGCCGAAGGGGCCGACGTCGTCTCCATGAGCCTGGGCTCCCCGGTGCCGGACGACGGCGGCGACCCGATGTCCCAGGCGGTGGACTCCCTCTCGGCGGACGGCGGTCCGCTCTTCGTGATCGCCGCCGGCAACGCGTACGGGGCGGGCACCATCGGCTCGCCCGGCTCGGCGGAGAAGGCGCTCACCATCGCCGCCGTCGACAAGCAGGACGCCCGCGCGAGCTTCTCCTCCATGGGCCCGCTGGTCCGCTCGCACGGCCTGAAGCCCGACCTGTCGGCCCCCGGCGTCGACATCAACGCGGCGGCATCGCAGGACGTCCCCGGCATCGAGGGGCCGTACCAGTCGATGTCGGGTACGTCGATGGCGACGCCCCATGTCGCGGGCGCGGCAGCGATTCTGAAGCAGCGTCACCCCGACTGGAGCGGTCAGCGCATCAAGGACGCGCTGATGACCTCGTCCAAGAAGCTCGACGAGTACACCCCCTACGAGCAGGGGACCGGCCGGCTCGACGTGAAGGCGGCCATCGACACGACGGTCGAGGCCACCGGCTCGGTCCAGGCCGCCTCCTACGACTGGCCGCACAGCCCGTCCGACCCGGTCGCCGAACGCACCATCACCTACCGCAACACGGGTGACAAGGACATCACGCTCAACCTCGCCACGGACACCGACGAGGATGCCTACACGCTCTCCACCCCGACGCTGACCGTCCCGGCGGGCGCGACGGCCGAAGCGGTCCTGTCCCTCGACCCGGCGAAGGTCCCGAACGACACCACGTTCTCCGGCCAGGTCGTCGCCACCGACGCGGCGGGCACCACCGTCGCCCACACCGGCTTCGCCCTCACCAAGGAGAAGGAGCTCCACGACCTGACGCTGAAGCTCCGCGACCGCGCGGGCAAGCCGATGGACGGCCTGGTCGTCCTCGCCGCACTGGGCGACCCGCAGCTCGGCGTCGTCCAGGTGAGCGGCGGCGAGACCACCCTGCGCCTGTCGCCCGGCAACTACACCGCCTGGGCCTCGGTCGATATCGACGGCGACCGCCCCGACTCCAAGGCCGTCGCCTTCCTCGCGGCCCCCGAGACGATCCTCACCAAGTCCGCCACCGTCACCCTCGACGCCTCCAAGGCGCGCAAGGTGAGCGTGCGCACGCCGAAGGAGACCGAGACCCGGCAGCTCCGCTACGACATGGTGCGCACGGCTCCGGACGGCACGGTCCAGCGCGACGCGTACCAAATCCCGATCACCTACGACCAGTTGTGGGCAAGCCCGACCAAGAAGGTCAAGGAGGGCAGCTTCAGCTTCCTGACCCGCTGGCGCCAGGGCGAGGAGCTGATCGACGTCACCGCCGACGGCCACGACGTGCCCGTGACCGTCCAGGGCGGTTCGGCCGTCGCCGAGGACAGTGAGCAGAAGCTGACGGCGGTGTACGCGGGCAGGGGCGCGGCCGCCGACTACAAGGGCCTCGACGCGCGCGGCAAGGCCGTCGTGATCACCCGCAGCGACACGGTCGCCCCCGCCGACCGGCTGGCCGCCGCCGTGGCCGCCGGAGCCGAGGCGCTGTTCGTCGTCCACGACGGCCGGGGCCGGGCCATGGAGTCCTACGTCCCGTACGGCGAGGAGTCCACGATCCCCGTCGCCTCGGTCCAGCAGCTCGCGGGCGACACCCTGATCCGGGCCGCGCAGAGCGGAAAGAAGGTGACCGTCGACCAGAAGAAGTTCGCGGCGTACGTCTACGACCTGGTGGACCGCCACGACGGCACCATCCCGGACCGCTCCCTCGCCTTCGCCCCCTCCACCCGCGACCTGGCGAAGGTGACCAACACCTTCTACGGCCACCGGAAGACCCTCGGCGCGGGCTACCGCTACGACATCCCGGAGTACGGACCCGGCCTCGGCTTCGAGGAGTACGAGAAGTTCCCCGGCGTCCGCACCGAGTGGGTCAACCCCCTCCCCGGTGACTCCTTCTGGTACGAGAACCACTCGGTCCTCAACGCCGGACAGACCGACTTCGCCGCCGAGATGCGCAGCGCCGAGCTCGACTACCTGCCGGGCAAGGAGTACCGGGCCGAGTGGTTCGCCCCGGTCACCCGCCCACGCCTCGGCACCGGCTACTGGGGCCCGTTCCGCACGGTCAGCAACGACATGCAGTTCAACATCACGCCCTGGACGGACGCGGGCGAGGGCCACTCCGGCTCGATGCCCGAGGACGAGTACGACACCACCTCGTACGCCATCCACCAGGGCGACACCCTGATCAAGAAGGGCGCGGGCAGGGCCGGTTACGCCTGGGACCTGTCGCCGCGGAAGCTTCCGTACCGCCTGGTCATCGACTCGGTGCGGGACGCGGAGACCTGGAAGAGCTCCACGCGCACGCACACCGAGTGGGGCTTCGTCTCGGGGGCGCTCGACCCGAACGGCGCCTCCCAGGCGGACATCCCGCTGCTCCAGCTGGACTACGACGTCGACACCGACCTGGCCGGAGACGTCAGGGCCGGCCGCTGGACTGAGATCGGCCTCTCCTCCGGAACCCAGGAGTGGCTGCCGGGCGCGGTGAAGGCGGACAAGGCCTCGTTGTCGGTGAGTTACGACGACGGCCAGCACTGGACCAAGGCCGAACTGCGCAAGAAGAGCACCGGCGGGTGGACAGCGAAGTTCCGCACCCCCGCCAAGGGTGCGGCGTCGGTCTCGCTCAAGGCCCACGCGGAGGGCCCCGGCGGGCTCGTCGTGGACCAGGAGATCATCAGGGCCTTCGGCCTGAAGTGACCTGCTGAGACATGGTCCCGCACCCCCGTGGCCCGGGGGTGCGGGACCACGTGCGTGGAGCGCCGCCCCGTGCGGTTGGATGTGCGCATGAGCGTTCACGACGTTGCCCGCAGGCTGCCGGGCATATCCCCCCTCGACGACCTCTGCCGCTCCCTGGCGATGCTCGACGCGATCCTCTGCCCCGAATGGGACCACCGCTGGCACAGCTTCGACGCCCACTGGTCCCCCACGGAGGCGATGGCCTCGATGCGGGACGGCTCGGGCGGCGAGTACTCCGTCGTCTTCTCCGCCGCCGGGGTCTACGCCCGCGGCTTCGACCACGAGTCCCCGATGAGCCCCTACGTGGACGACGCGCCCTGGCCCGGCATCCTCGACGAGGTCCCCGCCGTCTTCCGCGCCTACGTGGACGAGCCCTCGTTCACCGACGAGTTCGGCCTGCCGGTGGTCACCGCCTGCCTCTGGCGCGAGACCACCGACGACCGCTGGCGGGCGGGGACCATCGAGTTCCCGGAGGACGGCGAGGACTCCGACGGCGCGGACTGGCTCTTCCAGCTCCTCGTCACGGGCACCCCGGAGTCCTACCAGGAGTGGGCGGAGGACTACTTCGAGGCCCCGGTGGACCTCGAAGCCGTACGCCATGTCTACGCCCTGCGGCCGCTGACCGACGAGGTGATCGCCGCGCTCGCCCCGGAGCGGGTGCCCGCGGAGCTGGCCGAGGACATCAAGGAGATCGGGTATCCGGCCGGTCCGGAAGCGTAGGGGCCGGACCTCCCTCAGTCCGCCTCCGCGGTAGGCGGATCGCGGCGCGACAGGGCCTCGGCCGCTGTCAGGCCGGTCCGGGCCGCCACGACCAGGCGGGCCCGAACCTCCGCGCGGGTGCGGGGACGGTAGCGCGGTCGCCTGCCGCAGTTCGGGCAGGGCTGCTCCCGGTCCCCTGCGGGGTGCCGCTTGAAGCTGACACGGCAGGGGACACAGGCGAAGTGCAGCTTGTACCGGGTCATCGCGTAGTGGCACACGCGATCCACGGTACCGGGAGCCCCCTCCGCTCAGCAGTTCCGGGCGCGAGGCCCGGGGTGACCTCCGGTCAGCGCCCCGCCTGCAGCGCCCCCCACGTGGCCGGGCCCACCTTGCCGTCGACGCCCAGGCCTCGGCTGGTCTGGTAGCTGCGTACGGCCGTCTCCGTCGTCGGGCCGAAGCTGCCGTCGACGCCCACGGTGGTGCCGAGCGCCGCCGTCAGGGAGCGCTGGAGGCGCTTCACCGCGTCGCCGGAGCTGCCGCGGGCGAGGGCCGGGGTGGTGCCGGCGGAGAGCAGGGCCGTCCAGGTCTTCGGGCCGACCGCGCCGTCGGCGGTGAGGGAGCGGGCCCGCTGGAACGCCTGCGTGGCGCTCTTGGTGGCCGGGCCGAAGATGCCGTCCGCCGCGCCCGCCGCGTACCCCTGGGCGTTGAGCAGCTGCTGGACGGCCGTCACCTGCGGGCCGGAGGAGCCCGACTGCTGGAGCGCGTACGAGGGGAAGGTCAGGCTGTCACCGGGGGTGCCTGGGCTGCCGCCGATCAGCTGCATGTAGTGGTTCCAGTCCCAGTTGGGGCCCGGGTCGGTATGGGTGGCGCCGGGCGCCTCGCTGTGGCCGATGATGTGCGACCGGTTCTTCGGGATGCTGTACCGCGCGGCGAGGTGCTTGGTGAGGGCGGCGGAGGAACGGTACATCGCCTCCGTGTACCAGGCCGGGTTGTCGACGTAACCCTCGTGCTCGATCCCCACGGACGATGAGTTGACGCTGCCGGCGTGCCACGCGGTGTCCTTCTCCCGGACCGACTGCGTGACCTCGCCGTCGGAGGAGCGGATCGTGTAGTGCGCACTGACCTTCGAGGCCGGGTTCTGGTACCAGCTGATGGAGCCGGCGTACGAGCCCTGGGTGGTGTGGATGATCACCTTGTCGACGGTCGCCTTGCGGCCGACGACGAAGTTCCCGGAGTACGCGGGGACCCAGAGGCCCGAGGGGTAGTCGGGGCTCTGCGCGTAGACCCCGGCCGCGGAGACCTCGTCCTTGTCCGGGGCGACCGGGCGGGAGGGGACCCGTACCTGCTCGCCGCCGGGCGCCGTCGCGGTCAGGCCCTGGGCGAGGAACGTGAAGACCGTGTCCGCGTAGAGCGCCGCGGCCGGCCCCTCGGCCTCGCTGTAACGGGCGACCGCCGGGTACCAGGCGTTCACGTCGCGCCGCTCCGCACGGTCCAGGCCGAGGCGGTCGGCGTGGTCGCGCAGGACGGCGGCGCCGCCGAGGATGTTCGCCGCGGTGTTCCGGCGCAGTCGCTCGGCCGGCTCGCCGGTCAGCGCCGCCGCCTTCTCCAGGGAGCGGTTGTCGGGGTTGCTCGCCAGGTGCATCACGCCGTAGCCGTTCGCCTGGCTGGGGAGCCCCGCGTGGCCGTCGAGCCGGCTCTCCCCGTAGCCGACGGCGGCCAGCAGATCGCGCGGAACGCCGTACTCCTGCGCCGCCCGGTCGAAGGCGCGGTTCAGCGGTTCGGCGGCGGGCGGGGCGGGGGCGGCGGTCGCCGGCCGGCCGGTGGCGACCAGGGCCGTGACCGTGAGGGCCGCCAGGACGGACGCGCGCGCCCGGGTGCGGGCGACGGTGCTTCTGGGCATGGGTGCTCCTGCTCTGTGGGGAATCTGTGGGGAAAACCGCGGGAGGAGAAGAGAAGCCCTCTGCCCCGGGGTGAAGGACAGACCCGGGGTGAAGGGGCAGTAGGGCTGCGAGCGCACCCAGGCTAGCGAGGTGAGAAGGGCATGACAATGACGGCCGGGTTGCGGGGTGTCGCGCAACTGGCCTGAAAAATAAGAAAGTTGACGGTCAATTAGGACCTGTCGGGTGACGGGGCGTATCACCCGACAGGGGGTGTGATGGGCCGATCGGCCCCGTCTTCGCTACCAGCGGTTCCGGTGGATGACATCCGCCACCGGGCGCCGCCGCACCGGCCCGAAGTTGCCCTGCGGCCACCCCACCGGAACGGCGGCGAACGTCGCCATGTCCTCCGGGATGCCGAGCTCCTGCTTCCACTCCTGCTCCAGGAACAGGTGCCAGATGGTGATGTTCGCCGCGAGCCCGAGACCCCGCGCCGCGAGCAGCAGGTTCTGGACGCCCGGGTAGACGCAGGAGCCCTCCGCCAGCGCCTGGAACCGGGTCTGAGAGGCCATCATCCGCTCGCTCGCCTCCGGGCCGAGCGCCTGCGCTGAGGCGATCAGGCCCTCCTCGTCCAGGCGCGGCGCCGGGAAGCGGTAGCACGGCACGATCAGCGCCGGGGTGTCGGCGAAGTGGTCGCGCTGGTACTCGATCGCGGCGACCATCCGGCCGTACGCCGCATCATCCATGCCCTTCGGCGCGTACTTCCCGGTCGTCGCCAGGTAGGAGTCCACGCACCGCTTCCACAGCGGGGCGAGCCGCGCCATCACCTGGCGGTCCGTCACCACGACGTACTCGTAACACTGCATGTTGCCGCCGCTGGGCCCCCAGACGGCGGCCTGTATGAGCTGGTCGACCAGCTCGTCCGGGACGGGGTCCGGCTTGAGGCGGCGCATGGCGCGCATGGTGGACATGGTGTCGAAGAGAGCGGGGCCGCCGGGGGCGGAGGGATCGGCCTGAACCGTTTCGTTGGTCATGATCGCGGAGTCTAGGCAGAACTTCCCGCCCCCGGCAGGGGGGTGCTCCTGCGAGCCGGGGGCCGAGGCGTTCCCCCGCCTCAGGGGCCGCGCCAGAGGTTGGCGAAGGCCGAGTTCTCGATGGTCCGCCGCTGGCGTACCGCTTCCAGCTCCATCACCGCATCGTGGACGGCGGTGAGCACGGCCGTCACCGCCTCGTCGTCCGGGCCCGGATCGTCGTCGGAGGGTCCGCCCCCGACACCGACCGCCGAGACGAGCGAGGCCAGGACGGGTTCCCGTTCCTCCCAGCGGGTGGCCGCCGCCCGGCGGGCGGGCGTGTCGGCCGGTTCGACGCGCTCCGGGCCGAAGGAGAGCCGGCCGCTCCGCTTCCGGGTCAGTTCACCGTCCTCCTCCAGCGCCGCCCGGTAGGCCGCCGAGAGATCCTTGCCCCGGCGCCACAGCCAGTCCTCGACCGGCTCGTGGGGCGGCTGCCGGGTGAGCCGCGCCGCGGCTTCGCCGAGGAGCCGGTCCTGCGGCGTCGACGGCTCGCCCGGCACGATGCGGTCGTCGTCCACGGTGATGGCCCCCGCACCGATCAGATCGATCAGCTCGGCTCCCGCGAGCGCGAGCGACAGGTCGCCCTGCCCCACGGTGTGCTCCGGCCTCGGCTCCATGGCGATGATGAACAGGTCTTTCGCCGTGGTCATGAACGGCTCCTCTCGGAACATCGGCAGAGAATCGACAAGGACGGGTCCCTCTCCTCCGCGCCGGCCCGCCTGCGGAGCCGGTCCGGAGTCGGGCGACCGTCACGATCAGTATCACTCCGCCGGGGCGGCCTGGTCCCGGTCAGCGCCTCGTCAGCCGGATCACCGGGATGTCCCGCCCGGTGCCCGCCTGGTACTGCGCGTAGCGCGGGAACAGCTCCACGAGCCGCGGCCAGACCCGGGCCTTCTCCTCGGCCGGGAGCGTCGCCGCGACGGCCGGGAAGCGCTCGGTCCCCACCCGGAGCTCGACCTCGGGGTTCGCCCGCAGGTTCAGGTACCAGAGCGGCGGACGGTCCGAGCCCCCGTTGGAGGCCACGATCAGGTAGTCCTCGCCGTCCCGCCCGTACATCAGCACCGTGCGCCGTACGGCCCCGCTGCGCCGCCCCACGTAGTCCATCAGGAGGCAGGGCACTCCGAGCTGGGTGGTGCCCTTCGTGCCGCCGGACGACTCGTACAGCTCCGCCTGCCGGGCCACCCAGCCGGTGGGGCTGACCTCGACCTCCGCCGCACCGTCCGCGTCCGCAGCCATGGGCTTCTCCTTCTCCTCGTGGGGCAGTCCGACGACAGGCCCTCCCGGGCCCGTCCCTCCATCCTGCACCCCCGTCCGGCCGCACCCGGGGATTCGTACACCTGGACAGCTCTCCCACCGCACGGGGGAACGCGGGCCGGGAACCCCTCGGTGAAGGCGTATAAAGGGTCCTTCCGGAGCAGCCGGCGTCCCCCGATGGCCCCTCCCCACCTCACCCCCAACCGCGCGGCCGGCGTCACCGCGTCACTGAGCCCAGGAGCGCCAATGAGCACCTCGGAAGAGATCAGCGCCCTGCTGGTAGCGAAGTTCGGAACCGACCCCGAGGCGCTGCGCCCCGACGTTCCGCTGCACCGGCTGCGGCTGGACTCCCTCGCCCTGGAGGAGCTGCGGCTGCTCATCGAGGACCGGCTCGATGTCGACCTGGAGGACGTCGCGCTCACCTCGCGCGACACCCTCGGCCGGCTGATCGAGGTCGTCCACGTCAAGGCCACCGCATGAGCGCCCCGGCGGCCCCCGCGACCGGGCCCTACCGTCGTACGCCGCTCGCCCCGTTCGCCGCCGCCGTCACCGGGGTCGGCCTGGTCACCGCGGCCGGTACGGGCGTCGGGGCCGCCTGGCACGGCGTCACCGAGGGGCTCGTCCCGTCCGTCGGCCCCCGGCCCGAACTCGCCGAACTGCCCTGCGACTTCTTCTACTCCGTCACCGACTGCGACCCGCGCGAGGTGCTCGGGGTGGCCGCCCAGCGGCTGATGGACCGCTTCGCCCAGCTCGCCGTCGTCGCCGCCCGCGAGGCCGTCGCGGACGCCGGGCTCGACCCGTCGGTCTGGGACAGCGGCCGGGTCGGCATCGTCATCGGCTCGGCCCACGGCGGGCTCCCCTTCTACGACGAGCAGCACGCCGCCCTCACCGAGCGCGGCGCCCGCCGGGTCTCCCCGAAGCTCGCCCCCCTCAGCGTCGTCAACGGCGCGGCCAGCAGCGTCAGTCTCGACCTCGGCGTGCAGGGCCCCAGCCAGGCCGTCTCCACCGCCTGCTCCTCCGGCACCGTCGCCATCGGCACCGCCCACCAGATGCTCCGCTCCGGGGCCTGCGACATCGTCATCGCGGGCGGTGCCGAATCCACCTGCACCCGCCTCCTGATCGCCAGCGCCTGCCGCCTCAAGGCCGTCTCCACCCGCCGCGAGGACCCCAAGGCCGCCTGCCGCCCCTTCGACACCCACCGCGACGGCTTCGTCGTCGGCGAGGGCGCGGGCCTGCTGGTCCTGGAACACCCCGACCACGCCCGCGCCCGCGGCGCCACCGTCCGCGCCCACGTGAGCGGTTACGGAGCCTCCAGCGACGCCCACTCCGCCGTCGCCCCGGACCCCGACGGGCTCGGCATCGAACGCGCCCTGCGCACCGCCCTCGCCGACGCCGGGCTCTCCCCGGCCGACGTCGGACACGTCAACGCGCACGGCACCTCGACGCTCTCCAACGACCTCATCGAGGCGGCCATGCTCCGCCGCGTCCTGGGCGAGAGCCCGCTGGTCACCTCCACCAAGGCGATGACCGGGCACACCCTCGGCGCTGCGGGCGGCATCGAGGCCGCGCTGACCGTGCTGGCCCTCCAGCACCAACTGGTCCCGCCCACCGTCAACCTGGACGCGCCCGACCCGCTGATCGAGATGGACGTCGTCGCCAAGGAGGCCCGCAGCGCCTCCTTCGACTGCGCGGTGAAGACCTCGCTCGGCTTCGGCGGCCACAACGCGGCGCTCGTCCTCACCAGGGCCTGAGGCTAAGGGAGTTGAGAGGCATGCCCGAGGAGATCATCCGGACGCTGTCGGTGGACGGAGTGCGCTACGGCTACCGCGTCCTGCCGTACGCCTCCGGCGGCAGGCCCCCCGTCACCGAACCGGCGCTCGTCCTCGGCGGCGCCCTCCAGGGCATGTACGGCTGGCCCCAGATGGACGACCACCTCGGCCCGGCCACCGACGTGGTCACCGCCGACCTGCCGGGCATGGGCTGCGCCGACCCCCTCCCGCCCGGCCCCAGCGCCGACATCCTGCGGCGGGCCGTGCTCCAGATCGCCGACGACCTCGGCGCCCCCCGGATGAACCTCTTCGGCTTCTCCTACGGCACCGCCATCGCCTTCGGCTTCGCCCAGCGCCACCCCGAGCGGGTGGCCCGGCTCGCCCTCGGCGGCGTACCGGTCCATATCGACGAGGCCCAGGTCGACTGCTGGGAGCGGGCGCGGGAGGTGCTGGCGGGCGGGGACCACGAGGGGTTCGCGGCGCTGGCCGCCGACGCGCTGATGTGCCTGGACCCCGAACGACCGGTCCACCGAAGGGAGTTGGCCCGTCGCTATGTGCGCCGCTCGTTCCTGCACGCGCTCTCCCACTCGCCGCACGCGGCGGACTCGCTCTACCGGGCGCTTGCCGACCGGCCGGACTTCTCCGGCGGGCTGAGCGGGGTACCGGCGCTGGTCTTCGCCGGGGAGCACGACACGGTGACCTCGCCGGAGCGGCAGCGGGAGTTCGCGGCGACGATCTCGGGCAGCCGGTTCCTGACGATCGGGGAGTCCGACCACTGGGTGGTCCTGGAGCGGGCCGTCGAGGTGGCGGAGCTGGTGTCCGGGTTCTTCACGGAAGGGGAGCCGGCGGCCGGCGCGGTCACGCTGCCGCGCCAGGCCGCCGCCCCGGCGGGCCGGACCTGAGAGTCCGCCCCGCCGGGCCCCGGTCTCAGTGCCGGTGGCCGTGCGTGCCCTTGACCTTCACGCGGACCACCTGCGGGTCGTGGTCGCTGGCCTGGTCGGCGAACTCCGCGTTGATGTGCACCACGTCGTAGTCGAAGCGCCGGATCGCCGGGCTCGTCAGAATGTGGTCCAGGATCTGCGAGTTGCCGTCGAAGACATAGCTGTACTGCTCCGATGCGGGCAGCGTCGTGATCAGGGGCTTGAGCACCTTGCCCTTGGTCAGCGCCGTGAACGTCGGGGAGAACGCGAAGTCGTTGAAGTCCCCGAGGGTGACGACGTGCGCCGACTTGTCCGCCTTCAGCAGCGAGGTGACGAACGCGTTGACCTCGGCGGCCTGCTGGATCCGCTTGGTCTCCGAGGAGCGCGTGGGCTCCTGGTAGCGGCCGTGCAGCGGCTGGTCGCCGCCCTTGGACGCGAAGTGGTTGCCGATGACGAAGACCGGCTCGCCCCGGAAGGTGTACTCGCCCACCAGCGGCTTGCGGCTGTCGGCCCACGCCGGGCTCGCCGGGTTGATCCGGCCGGGGGACGCGGAGAGCTCGACGCCCTTCCGCGTCTTCACCGCCTGGACCGGCGTGGTGGCGTCGCCGCCCGGCCGGTCGGCGAAGGAGACCCGCTTCGGGTTGTGGAGCAGGACGTTACGGATGTTGCCGCCCGGCTCGCCGCCGTCCTTGTTGTTCTCGGGGGAGATGTAGCGCCAGGCGTAGCGCGGGCCGCCCTTCGCGACGATCGCGTCCGTGAACCGCTTCAGCGTCGCCTCGGAGCCCACCGTGCCGTCGTTGACCGCGCCGTTGTCGTCCTGGATCTCCTCCAGCGAGACGACGTCGGGTGAGGAGAGGTTGACCGCGACACCCTCGGCCAGCCTGTCGAACTTGGCCTGCTCGTCGGCCGCGTCCAGGTTCTCCACGTTGTACGTGGCGACGGCGAGCTCGTCCTTCTTCTGCTTGCGGGTCACCTCGCGCCGCAGCTTCTTGTCGACGAGCGTGCCCACCTCGGTGGCCTGCACGTTGTAGCCGCCGTACGAGGCGTAGTCGAGCACGCCGGTGGTACGGCCCTTCAGTACGTCCCCGACGTTCGCCGTCGGGATCGGCTGCGCCGGGTCCAGCGACATCACCTTGAGGCGGCCGGTGTTCTGGTCCTCGTACGAGGCGTAGAGCGTGCCGCCGCGCCGGGTCGGGTTCTCGCGGGGCTTGACCGTCACCCAGATCTCGTCGTACGCCGTCGTCGCGCCGGTCACCCGGGTGTCCGCGATCCGGACCCGGACGCCTTCCAGCGACTCGTACAGGTCCAGGGCGTACCGCTTCGGGACCAGGGGCAGCGCGTCGATCGCGCCGCCGCCCGCCGAGGGCACGTAACGGCCGGGCACCGAGCGGGAGTCGAGGACGACCGGGGCGGGCAGCGCGTTGCCGGAGGAGAGCACGGTGGTGCGGGGCGCGGTGAGCTGGGTGATGGACTGGGTGCCGGTGCCCGGGCGGTACTCGGCCACCTTGCCGCTCACCAGGACCGAGTCGCCGGCCTTCAGGGCCGGTGCGGCGGAGCCGGTGTAGACGAACAGGCCCTCGCTGGTGCGCGCGTCCTTGTCCGGCGCGGTGTCCTGGATCCAGAAGCCGCGCGAACCCGTGGTCCGTACGCCGGTGACGATGCCCGGAACGCCGGTGACCGCCGTGCCGTCGAGCGGGGAGATACGGGTCGTGCCCTGGATGTCGTGGATCCGTACGGTGCCGGGCTCGGTGGGGCCGGGCTCCTCCGGCTCCTGGCCGCCGCCGGACGTCTCGCCCGCCGCGTTGACGGGGGTCGGGGCGCCGGCGGAGAGGTCGGCCGCGTTGTCGTCGGTGTCGGCGAGCGAGGCGGCCCGGGAGACGGAGGCAGTGGCCGAGGCGGTGGGGGCCGGGCCGCTGCCCTCCCGGACGACAGCGGAGCCGTAGCCGACCAGGTCCACGATGCGGGGCTCCGCGGCGCAGTCCGCCGCGGTCCTGCAGGTGAGCGGGGTGGTGCCGGAGACCAGGGCCACCGTGCCGCTTCCGGCTGCCAGGGCGATGGTGCCGGTGGCGTCCGCGGTGGGCAGGGCGACGGTGCCGCCGGTGCCCGCGGCCTGGGCGACGAGGTAGCGGCCGCCGGGGGCGATCGTCCCGGTGAGCGCGGAGACCTGCCACTGCGAACCGGCCGACGGAGCGCCCGGCAGGTACTGGACGCTGAAGCCGCCGATCTCGAACGGCGTGGAGCCGGCGTTGGCCAGCTCGACGAAGTCCCGGGTCAGTGTCGCGCCGGAGTTGCCACCGCCGCCGTACACCTCGGAGATCACCGCGGTGGCGGACGGGGCCGCGTGGGCGGCGGGCAGGGCGGTCACCGCGAGCGCCACGGCGACGGCGCCGGTGAGCAGGACGGAACCGGATCTGGATATCTGCACGGCAGGTGCCCCTCAGCTTGGTGGTAAGAGCCAAAAACTATGCGCGTAGAACGGGGCATGACAAGGCGTCATCGGTTAATTCCCGGCATCATCCGGATGGAGAACAGGCTGTCGCGCCTCGCGCGGACCCCCGGCGCCGCTCGTCGCGCGCCCGCCACACGCCCGTCACGTGCGGCAATGTCCGGGCAACACGCCCCCGTGAGACGGCCGTCCACCATGCGGTCAACGGTTTGACCGGGTTACGCCGTTCCGGCTACGTTGCGCGCCATGCAGCGATTCGCACACCTGACGACGCGGGGTCATGTCGACCTGAAGCGCGTGTGCTCCGCGGCGTGTCACCAGGCCTGAACGCACCCAGCCCCTGAGCGACCGCAGCCGGAGCCCCTCCGGCGTGCGCACGCCGGGCAACCGTTCCACGGGAGAAGCCGCAACCCCCCGCCGCGCCGACGGGTCGAGGTCCAGGCTCCGCCCGAGAGCCTCCCGCACGGCCCGCTGCCACCGAGGACCTGGAAGACACGTGTAAAGCGTCTGACTGCGCCCGCCCGCCCACCGCCCCGCCCCGCCCCGCTGCGCCGCTCCGACATCCCCGCCGCCGGGCCCGCCCGCCGGGTCTCCGGCACCGGCTCCGTGCTGAGCGCGATCCTCGACCACGGGCCGGCCGCCCGCTCCAACGTCGCCCGCCTCACCGGACTCTCCCCGGCCGCCGTGACCGGCCACGTCGGCCAACTGCTCGCCCGCGGGCTGGTCCGGGAGAGCGCGGAGACCGTCGGGCCCAAGGGCCTCGGCCGCCCCCACATCCCCGTCGAGATCGACACCGGCCGCTATCTCGTCGCCGGGGCCCACGTCGCCACTCCACCGTCTCCCTCATGGACCTGCGCGGCCGGATCGTCGCCGAGGACCGGCAGCCGCACGCGATCGGCGCGAAGGGCCCGTACGCCCGTCCCAGGCGGAGTCGTCGTCGACCACCCGCACCTGGGCCGGCGGGACGTCCCGGTCCGCGAGATCCTCGAAGCCGCGACCGGGCTGCCCGTCCATGTGGACAGCCACTCCCGGGCGCTGGCCCGCGCCGAGCAGCTCTTCGGTGAGGCGTCGACCCGGGCCAGCACGGTCCTGCTCTTCGTCGGCGCGGTGGTGGACGCGGCGTTCGCCAGTTCCGGGACCATGCATCTGGGCCCCCGCTCCGGCGCGGGCAGCGTCGCCCATCTGCCCCTGGGCTCAGGCGGATCGGGCGGAGCCGAACCGTGCTCCTGCGGCCGGGCCGGATGCCTGCAGTCGGAGGTCTCCGAGCGGGCCATGGTGCGCCGGGCCACCGAACAGGGCCTGGTCGTCGGCACGTTCACCGAACTCCTCGACCGGGCACTGGCGGGTGACGCCCGGGCCTTCGCCCTGTTCCGGCGGCGGGCCGGGCTGGTGGGCCGGGCGGCGGCGCTGCTGCTGCTGGACATGTCCGACCCCGAGGTCCTCGTGGTGGTCGAGCCGGGGGCCGGCCGGATCCCGGAGTGTCTGGCCGACCTGCGGGCCGAGGTGGCCGAGCGGTCCTGGGTCTGCGAGCACCCCGAACGGGCCGTGGTGCCGAGCAGCTTCAGCGGATCGGTGCTGGCCACGGCGGGCGGCGCGGTCGCGCTCGGCGCGCTGTACACCGACCCGCTGGGCCCCTGGCCCGCGCTGCCCGCCGCTGATCACCGAGGTCCGGCCCGCGGTCCGGACGAAGCGGCCGGTACGGAAGTTCGGCGACCGGATCATCCTCAAGGAGCTGGACCTGACCCTGGCGCCGGGGGAGTTCACCGCCCTCCTCGGCCGCAGCGGATCGGGGAAGTCGACCATGCTGCGGGCCGTCGCCCGCCTGGACCACACGGTCGAGGGCTCCGGTGAACTCATTGTCCCCGAACGGGTGTCGCTCTCCTTCCAGGACTCCCGGCTGCTGCCCTGGCTCCGGGTCCTGGACAACGTGATCCTCGGGCTGCGCGGACCCGGCGCCCGCGAGCGCGGCCTCACCGCTCTGGCCGAGGTCGGCCTCGCCGGCCGCGACCGCTCCTGGCCGCACGAGCTCTCCGGCGGCGAACAGCAGCGCGCCGCCCTGGCCAGTGCCCTGGTCCGTGAACCCGAACTCCATCTGGCCGACGAGCCGTTCGGCGCCCTCGACGCGCTGACCCAGATCAAGATGCACGGCCTGCTGCGCGAACTGTACGAACGCCACCACCCCGCGGTGCTCCTGGTCACCCACGACGTCGACGAGGCCGTCGAACTCGCCGACCGGGTCCTGGTCCTGGAGGAGGGGCTGATCTCCGTCGACCTCGCCATCGACCTGCCGACCCCGCGCTCCCGGCGCGACGCCCGCTTCCAGGAGTACCGGGACACCCTGCTCACCGCCCTCGGGGTGGCGCAGCCGCCGCCGACCGCCTGAACCACCGCCGCGCGCGTCCACCCCGCACCTTTCTGGAGACACCCATGCCCTCCGCCAAGACCCGCAAGCCGCTCCACCTCAACGCCTTCCTCATGTCCACCGGACACCACGAGGCGTCCTGGCGGCTCCCCGAGAGCCCCGCCGAGGCGGGCTCCGACATCGAGCACTACAAGAACCTCGCCCGGATCGCCGAACGCGGCCGGCTGGACTCCCTCTTCCTCGCCGACAGCCCGGTCCTCATGGGTGACCCCGGCCGCCGCCCGGCCGCCAAGCTGGAGCCCACCGTCCTGCTCACCGCCCTGGCCGGGGCCACCGAGCACATCGGGCTCATCGCCGCCGCCTCCACCAGCTACAACGAGCCCTGCAACGTGGCCCGCCGGTTCGCCTCCCTGGACCACGTCTCCGGCGGCCGGGCCGGCTGGAACATCGTGACCACCGCCGGGGCCGACGCCGCCCGCAACTTCGGACTGGACGACACCCCGCTGCACCGCGAGCGCTACCGCCGCGCCGCCGAGTTCGTCGAGGTCTCCACCAAGCTCTGGGACAACTGGGCGGACGACGCCGTCGTCGCCGACTAGGAGAGCGGCGTCCACGCGCTGGCCGAACGGGTCCGGGCCATCGAGCACCGCGGCGAGTTCTTCCGCGTCGACGGACCCCTCAACGTCCAGCGTCCGCCACAGGGTTACCCCCTGCTCGTGCAGGCCGGATCCAGCGAGGACGGCAAGGGCTTCGCCGCCCGGTACGCCGAGGCGGTCTTCACCGCCCAGCAGACCCTGGAGGAGGGCATCGCCTTCTACAAGGACGTCAAGGCACGGGCCGTGGCGCTCGGCCGCGACCCGGACGGCATCAAGATCCTGCCCGGCATCGTCCTCGTCATAGGCGACACCGAGGCCGAGGCCTGCGAGCTGGACGCCGAGCTCGACCGCCTCATCGTCCCCGAGTACGCCAAACGCCAGCTCGCCCTGCGCCTCAAGATCGCCCCGGACGAGCTGGACCTGGACGCCGAACTCCCCGAGGACATCCCCACCGAGGACGAGATCGAGGGCGCCAAGAGCCGCTACACCCTCATCGTGGAGCTGGCCCGCCGCGAGCACCTGACCGTACGGCAGCTCATCGGACGGCTCGGCGGCGGACGCGGCCACCGGACCTTCGCCGGCACCGCCGAGCAGGTCGCCGACACCATCGAGCACTGGTACGACAGCGGGGCCGCCGACGGGTTCAACATCATGCCCGCCGTGCTCCCCTCCGGCCTGGAGGTCTTCGTCGACCGGGTCGTGCCGATCCTCCAGGAGCGCGGCCTTTTCCGCACCGAGTACACCGGCGCCACCCTGCGCGACCACTACGGCCTGCCGCGCCCCGCCAACCGGCTGTTCGACGAGATCGACCCGGCCGCCGCCCACACCGGCATCGGCCTGGCCGCGGCGGGGGCCCGGTGACCGACTGTACGGCGCGCAGCGGTGCCGGACCCGGGCAGCAGCCGGGGTCCGGCACCGCACAGCCGCCCGACGCAGCCCCACCCGCACCCGGCTGGGCCCGCCGGCTGCTCGCCTACCGCCTGCGCCACCGCACCGACCTGCTCCTCGCCTTCGGCGCCGCACTCGTCGCCGTTGTCGCCACCGCCACCCTGCCCCTGGTCCTGCGCCATGTGGTGGACGGGGTGGACGGGGTGGCCGGGGGGACCACGACCTCCCTGACCCCCTGGATCGGCCTGCTCGCCGCACTCGGAGCCGTACGCTTGGGCGCGAGCTTCACCCGCCGCTACCGTTCCGGGCGGCTCTCCCTCGGCGTCCAGTACGACCTGCGCAACGACGCCTTCGCCGCCCTCCTGCGGCTCGGCGGCGCCCAGCAGGACGGGCTGCGCACCGGACAGGTGGTGAGCCGGTCCATCTCCGACATCACCCTCATCCAGACCCTGCTGCAGTTCCTGCCGAACCTCACGGGCAACGTCCTGATGTTCGTCTTCTCGCTGCTCTTCATGGCCTGGCTCTCGCCCCTGCTCACCGTCGTCGCACTGATCGTCGGACCGCTGCTCTACGCCATCGCCCTGCGCAGCCGCCGCGACCTCTTCCCCGCCGACTGGCACGCCCAGCAGGAGGCCGCCGAGGTCGCCTCCACCGTCGAGGCGACCGTCACCGGCGTCCGGGTCGTCAAGGGCTTCGGCCAGGGGAGCCGGGAGCTGACCGGCCTGGAGGAGCGCGCCCGCACCCTGTTCGCCTCCCGGCTGCGCGTCGTCCGCTTCACCGGCCACTACAACCCGGCGCTCCAGGCGGTCCCCGCCCTCGGCCAGGTCGCCGGCCTCGCCCTCGGCGGCTGGATGGCCCTGCACGGCCGGATCTCGCTCGGCACCTTCCTCGCCTTCACCACCTATCTGGGCTCCTTCGTCACCCCCGTACGCCAGGCGACGGACGCCCTGTGCCGTCGCCGTACGACCGTGGTCGTCGCCCACCGGCTGACCACAGCCGCCCGCGCCGACCGGGTGGTCGTCCTCGACGCCGGGGCCCGTCGTCGAGAGCGGCACCCACACCGAACTCCTCGCGGCGCGGGGCCCGTACCACCGCCTGTGGGAGGCCTTCCGGCAGACGCCGCAGGACCACCCCGACACCACCAGTCAGCTCATCAAGGAGAGTGCAGGATGACCGAATACCGCAACCTCGGCCGCACCGGCGTCCAGGTCAGCCCCCTCTCGCTGGGCACCATGATGTTCGGCGCCCGGGGCAACCCCGATCACGACGACAGCGTCCGGATCATCCACCACGCCCTGGACTCCGGCATCAACTTCGTGGACACCGCCGACGTCTACTCGCAGGGCGAGTCGGAGACCATCGTCGGCAAGGCGCTCGCGGGCGGCCGGCGCGACAACGTGGTGCTGGCCACCGAGTTCCACGGCCGGCTGGGCGACGATCCCAACGAGTCCGGCAACAGCCGCCGTTGGATCATCCGCGAGGTGGAGAACAGCCTGCGCCGCCTCGGTACGGAGTGGATCGACCTCTACCGGGTCCACCGCCCCGAGCCGGACACCGACTTCGACGAGACGCTCGGCGCGCTGACCGACCTGGTCCGCCAGGGCAAGATCCGCTACATCGGCACCTCCACCTTCGAGCCTCCGCCATCGTGGAGGGCCAGTGGATCGCCGAGCGCCGGGGCCGCGAGCGGTTCGTCGCCGAGCAGCCCCCGTACTCGGTGCTCGCCCGGGGCATCGAGCGCGAGGTGCTGCCGGTGGCGCAGCGGTACGGGCTCGGCGTGCTGTCCTGGAGCCCGCTGGCCGGCGGCTGGCTGACCGGCCGCTACCGCAAGGGCGCCGAGCAGCCGGCCTCCAGCCGAGCCGAGCGCCAGGCCGCCCGCTTCGACATCGCCGCGCCCGGGAACGCGGCCAGGCTGGAGGCGGCCGACACCCTCGCGACCCTGGCGGACGAGGCCGGCCGCACCCTCGTCCAACTCGCCCTGGCCTTCGTGCTGGAGCACCCGGCCGTCACCTCGGCGATCATCGGGCCGCGCACCTTCGAGCAGCTGGAGAGCCAGCTCGGCGCCGACAAGGTGAGGCTGAGCCGGGACGTCCTCGACCGGATCGACGAGATCGTCCCGCCCGGCACCAACCTGTCTGCGCGCGAAGCCGGTTACACTCCGGCGGTTCTCACCGACGCCTCCCTGCGCCGCCGTACGGCCTGACGGCGAGGGGTGCGGGCCGGGGTCACTGGCGGATGCGGTCGCGGATCCAGACCCCGGCCTGCTTCAGGACCCCGGTCCCCGTCCAGTTGGAGCCGTTGCAGGTGCCCGTCTTGAAGACGGCACCGGAGCGGTGGTCGTCGGAGTAGTTCCAGTTGGTCCAGGAGATCTTCTTGCGCTTCATCAGGTCGAGGTAGCGCTGCGACATCGCGAAGTCGTTGGCGCCCTCGCCAGCGTAGTTCTGCGTCCCGAACTCGGTGACGAAGACGGGCAGCCGGTCGGAGGCCCGGTCCAGGGCGCTGAGGTACTCCTCGCGGTGCGAGGCCGCGTAGAAGTGGAAGGTGTACATGATGTTCGAGGCGCGGACCGGGTTGTTCACGACCTCCGACTCGTTGGAGCCCTCGGAGACGCCGAACGAGGACCAGGCGCGCGTCCCGACCAGGACCACCGCGTCGGGGTCCTGCGCCCGGATCACCGGAATGATCTGCTCGGAGTAGGACTTGATGGCCGACCAGCTCACCCCGGAGGGCTCGTTGGCGATCTCGTAGAGCACACCCGGGTGGTCCTTGTACTTCTTCGCCATCGCGGTGAAGAAGGTCTTGGCCCGCGCGAGGTTCGCGTTCGGATCGCCCGGCGAGAGCATGTGCCAGTCGATGACGGCGTACATGCCGCGCGCGTGCGCCGCGTCGATGAACTTCTGCGCCCGCGCGGTGAACCCGGCCGGGTCGGTCTCGTACCCGCCCTCCTGTACGTAGGTGGAGACGCGCAGCACGTCGGCGCGCCAGTCGGTCGCCAGGGCGTTGAGCGACCCGTCGGTGACGCACTGGGCGTACCACTGGGTGCCGTGGGTGCTCATGCCGTTGAGGGCGACGGCCTGGCCGGAGGAGTTACAGAGCTGCCGGCCGCAGACGGAGAGCTGGCCGTTGGCCGCGAGCGGCGTCGCGGCCGTGGGAGCGGCGGTGGGGGCGGCGGGGGCCGGGGCGGCACCCGCCCGGACGGGGGCCAGGAGTGAGGTGACCACGCCGAGCGCGGACGCGGCGAGCAGGGCCTTTCGGGCGAATCGTCGCCGGCCGGCCGTGGGGGTGGGCTCGGTGGGGGGAGTGGTGCGCTGGTGCATGGTGGTGCTCCCTTCGGATGGGGGTGGGAGGCGCCATGGCGGCAGAACTGAAAGTAAAGCTTCCTTCCAATTGGCGCAACAGTGTTGGGAAACTTTCCTGTCTATTGAGCCCAAGAGAAAAGGGGCCCCGAAGAGCCCCTGGGTTCCCCCCTGCTGCTCAGCTCACCGGCAGCGGGTACACCGCCAGCGAGAACGAGTGGCCCGCCGGATCCCCGTACACCCGGACATCGCGCGGACCGCTGTTGCTGTCACCGGTGTCGACGGGCCTGGCCCCCAGCGATATCGCCTCGCGCTCGGCCTCGTCGATGTCGTCGCTGCTCACCAGGATCCGCAGATGCGCCTGCTGGGAGTCCTCCGGGCGGGGCCAGCTCGGCGGTGCGTAGCCGTGGTCCCGGCGGATCGCCAGCCGGACGCCGTCGTTGCCGACGATCTCCACGAAGTCGGGGTCGGAGCCGATCCGTACCTCCGCGTCGAGCAGACCGGCGTAGAACTCGGCCAGCTCCATGGGTTCGGCACAGTCAAGGACGAGAACGCTCGTTTTCTCCACAGTCATGCGGGAACAGGTACCCCCGGCCGTCCCGGACACGCCGTGCCCCGGACGTCCGGATGAGGAAACACCCGGCTCGACCTAAGGTGCGAACCATGGCACAGAGCGCGGCGCATCCCGGCCCGGCCGGACGCGACGCCGCCCCCGGCGGCCCCGACCCCCGGCGCTGGAAGGCGCTGGCGGTCTGCCTGGTGGCGGGCTTCATGACCCTGCTGGACGTCTCCATCGTCAATGTGGCCCTCCCGTCCATCCGCGAAGGGCTGAACACCCCCGAGTCCGACCTCCAATGGGTGCTCTCCGGCTACGCCCTCGCCTTCGGCCTCTTCCTGATCCCCTCGGGACGCCTCGGCGACGCGCGCGGCCGAAGGGCGGTCTTCATGGCGGGGCTCGCCCTCTTCACCCTCGCCTCCGCCGCCTGCGGAGCCGCCCAGTCCAGCATGTGGCTGGTGATCGCCCGTCTGGTCCAGGGCATAGCGGGCGGTCTGATCTCCCCGCAGATCTCCGCGCTGATCCAGCAGATGTTCTCCGGGCGCGAGCGCGGCCGCGCCTTCGGCATGTTCGGCACGGTCGTCGGCATCTCGACCGCTGTGGGCCCGCTGCTGGGCGGTCTGCTGATCCAGGCGGCGGGCCCCGACCACGGCTGGCGCTGGGTCTTCTACGTCAACCTCCCGCTCGGCGTCGTCTGCCTCCTGCTGGCCCGCCGGCTGCTCCCGGACACCCCGTCCGCGGGCCGGGTCCGGCCGCGCGATCTGGACCCGGTCGGCGTCGCCCTCCTGGGCGCCGGTGTGCTGGCCCTGCTGCTGCCGTTCGTCCAGGCCCAGCAGTGGCAGGGCAACGGCAAGTGGCTGCTGGTCGTGCTCGCCGCCGCCCTGCTCGCGGCCTTCGTCGCCTGGGAGGCCCGGTGCACGGGCGGCCCCACCCACCCCGTCCTGGACCTCGCGCTGTTCCGGCTGCGCTCCTACTGGCTGGGGTGCCTGCTGATCCTGTTCTACTTCGCGGGGTTCACCTCGATCTTCTTCGTCACGACCCTCTACCTCCAGTCCGGTCTCGGCTACTCCGCCCTCCAGGCCGGACTCGCCATCACCCCCTTCGCCCTCGGCTCCGGGGTCGCCGCGTCGATCGGCGGCCGGCTCGTCGGGCGGTTCGGCCGCCCGCTGGTGGTGGCCGGACTCACGATGGTCGCGCTCGGCCTCGCGGGCACCGCGCTCGCCGTCCACCTGGTCCCCGGCAGCGGCGTGGGCTGGGCGATGGCCGCCCCGCTGCTCCTCGCCGGGCTCGGCAGCGGCCTGGTGATCGCCCCGAACCAGACGCTCACCCTGGCTGAGGTGCCCGTACCCCGGGCCGGGAGCGCCGGGGGCACTCTCCAGACCGGGCAGCGGGTCGGCTCCGCGGTCGGGATCGCCGCCGTGGGCGCGGTGTTCTTCGCCCAGGTCGGCCCGGAGGGCTGGGCGGACGCGTACGACCACGGGCTGATCGTCTCGGTCGCCTTCGTGCTGGCCGCCCTGATCGTGGCCTTGGCCGACGTCGGAGCCGACCGGCGGGGCAGACGACGTGAACGGACAGAACACACCGACCCGACGAGGAGCGCGGCATGAGCGACACATCCGAGAAGAGCGCCGGGAGTGACGGCAACACCTCCTACGGCCACAAGCCGTTCAAGCGGTCCCGCAGCCACTTCGCCGACCGCATCACCGCCGACGGCCAAGACGGCTGGCCCGTCGAGCCGGGCCGCTACCGGCTCGTCGTCAGCCGGGCCTGCCCCTGGGCCAGCCGCTCCCTGGTCTCCCGGCGCCTCCTGGGCCTGGAGGACGCCCTCCCCCTCGCGGTCACCGACCCCATCCAGGACGACCGCAGCTGGCGCTTCACCCTGGACCCCGGCGGCAAGGACCCGGTGCTGGGCATCCGCTACCTGAGCGAGGCGTACGACGCCCGGGAGCACGACTACCCCGGGGGCGTCAGTGTGCCCGCGATCGTCGACGTACCGAGCGGCAAGCTGGTCACCAACGACTACCAGCAGATCACCCTGGACCTCGCCACCGAGTGGACCGCCCTGCACCGCCCCGGCGCCCCCGACCTCTACCCCGAGCCGCTGCGCGCGGAGATCGACGAGGTCATGGAGGGCATCTACCGGGACATCAACAACGGCGTCTACAAGGCCGGGTTCGCCAGCGGCCAGCAGGAGTACGACGAGGCGTACGAGGCCCTCTTCGCCCGCCTCGACCAGGTCTCCGCCCGGCTCGCGGACCGCCGCTACCTGGTCGGCGACACCATCACCGAGGCCGACATCCGCCTCTTCACCACCCTGGTCCGCTTCGACGCGGTCTACCACGGCCACTTCAAGTGCAACCGTACGAAGATCACCGAGGACGCCGTCCTGTGGGGTTACGTCCGCGACCTCTACCAGACCCCCGGGTTCGGGGACACGGTCGACTTCGACCACATCAAGCGCCACTACTACCAGGTGCATACGGGCATCAACCCGACCGGCATCGTCCCCCTCGGCCCCGACCTCTCCGGCTGGAGCACCCCGCACCACCGCGAACAGCTCGGCGGCCGCCCGTTCGGCGACGGCACCCCGCCGGGGCCCGTACGGGAGGACGAGCGGGTCACACCGGTCGGCCAGGTCTGACCCGGTCTCAGCTCTCCCGGGGCGGCTGCGACTGCGGCCGGGGCTGTGACTGCGGTTACGACTGCGGCCGGGGCTCCGGCGGCGGGGCGAGCGTGTCGGTGGCCAGGGAGGAGCGGGCCAGCGCCACACAGCCCGCGGCGATCAGCCCCAGCCCGGCCAGTTCGGGCAGCAGCCACCAGCCGGTGCGCAGCTCCTCCTCGAAGAGCGTCACCCCGTACAGGATGCTGATCAGCGCGTCCCCGAGCGTCAGCATCGGCTGCACCGCCACCAGACTGCCCGCGTGGAGGGCGTTCTGGAGCAGGAAGAGGGCGCCCACCCCGGCCGCCGCCGTCGCGTAGAGCTGCCAGGACGTCAGCAGTGCGACGGCCCCGCCGTCCGGCCCGAGGTGCGACATCGCGTCCTTCATCAGCGCCGCCGTCAGCGCGTAGCCGCAGGCGGCGGCCAGCCCCAGCTGGGCCGCCCGGGCGTTGCCGCGCACCCGCAGCGCGGTGACGATCAGCACCGCCTCGAACGCCCCGGTCAGCAGCAGCGTCGGGACCCAGTCCGCGCCCCGTACGGAGTCGGTCCCGTCGACCGGCGCGGCCGACGCGAGCCCGACCGCGAGACCGACGGTCACCGCGGCGACGCCGTACCAGACCGTGCGCGGCGCCCGCACCCGCATCATCCAGCCGGCCAGCAGCAGCGTCGCGGGCAGCTCGATGACGAAGATCGGCTGCACCACCGAGATCGGACCGGTCGCCAGTGCCACCGCCTGGCAGACGGCCGCCACGACCACCAGGGCGATGCCCGCCAGCCACACCTTCTGGCGCACCAGATGACCGATCAGGGACAGGTGCATCGCCTCGCCGTCGGGCACCTCCATCGCCGCCCGGCGCTGGAGCACCGAGGCGGAACCGTTGCTCAGGGCGGTCAGGACGGCGAAGAGGACACTGATCACCGGTTCATCATGGGGCGGGCAGGGGAAGGGCGCGCGGGGCGTGGGCCGGTGGGCCTAACTCCGTACTTCCCGGCTTTGCGGACCGTACCTGTCCGCATGCGCCGCTACCGTACGGACCATGGCCGCGAAGACACCCCGCACCGCCGCGCACCCCGCCGTCCTGACCACCCGGGCGCTGAACCGGGCGACCCTGGACCGCCAGCTCCTGCTGCGCCCGTCCGCGATGTCCGCGAAGGACGCGGTCGCCCATCTCGTCGGGCTCCAGGCGCAGAACACCAGACCGCCGTACTTCCAGCTCTGCTCACGGCTGGCGGAGTTCGACCCCCGGGAGCTGTCCGGCCTGATGGAGTCCCGTGAGGTGGTCCGGATCGTCACCCTCCGCTCCACGCTCCACACCCATACGGCGGACGACGCCCTGACCCTGCGTCCGCTGGTGCAGGCGGCGCGCGACCGGGAGCTGAAGGCGTTCCGGCACGGTCTGGCCGGGGTGGATCTGGACCGGCTCGCCGCCGTGAGCAGGGAGCTGGTGGAGGAGCGCCCCCGCCCGGTCAAGGAGCTGCGTGAGGAGCTGCTCGGCCGGTGGCCCGAGGCCGACCCGCTCGCCCTCACGGTGGCCGCCCGATGCCGGCTGCCACTGGTCCAGGTCACCCCGCGCGGGCTGTGGGAGCGCAGCGGGCAGGTCGCCCTGACCACGGCGGAGCACTGGCTCGGCAGGCCCTCGGAGCCGGTCCCCGCGCCGGACGCCACCGTCCTGCGCTACCTGAACGCCTTCGGCCCCGCCTCGGTCAAGGACATGCAGCGCTGGGCGGGGCTGACCCGCCTGCGGGAGGTCTTCGACCGGCTGCGGCCCCAGCTCCTCACCTTCCGCGACGAGCGGGGCACCGAGCTCTTCGACCTCCCCGACGCCCCGCGCCCCGACCCGGACACCCCGGCCCCGCCGCGCTTCCTGCCCGAGTTCGACAACGTGCTCCTCGGCCACGACGACCGCTCGCGCCTGATCGCGGAGGTGAACAGGGGCCGCAACGGGGTGGGCAACCAGTCGTACGGGACCGTCCTGGTCGACGGGTTCTTCGAGGCGATCTGGCGGGTGGAGCGCGACGGGGACACGGCGACCCTCACCGTGCAGCCGCTGCGCGCCCTGCGGGGCGGCGAGCGTGCGGAGATCACCGAGGAGGCGGTACGGATGCTGGCGGTGATGACGGACGCGGCGTCGCACGACGTCCGGTTCGGGACGTTCCTGGACTTCGGGGACTGAGGCTCGTAGGGCACCCCTTACGGCAGCAGCCTCGCCCGGCGAACCCCTTTACGGCAGCAGCCCCGCCCGGCGCGCCGCCACCACCGCCTCCAGCCGGGTGTGCGCCCCCAGCTTGCGCATCGCCGAGCGCAGATACCCCTTCACCGTCTCGGGCCGCAGCCCCAGTTGGCGGGCGGCCGCCGCGTTCGTCGCGCCCGCCGCCACACACGCCACGACATCCACCTCGCGTGGCGCGAGCCGCACCTCACGGGCCGCCGGGACCCGCGCCCCGGACGCCGAGGCGAGGCGCCCGCAGACGCCCAGCAGCTCGTCGCGGAGCGCCGGGTCGACCACCTTCGGCACCAGCGCGCGCAGCTCCCGATGGGCTTCGCGTACGTCCTCCCAGGCGCCGGCAGCCGCACCGGGACCGGTCACCCGCTCCCGGGTCAGGGCGAGCAGGCTCCGCACCTCGTCGCGGACCGCGAGGGCCTGCTCCACGTCACGCGCCGCCGCGACCGCCGCGTCGAAGGTCCGGTCCCCGAGGCTCACCGGTGTGCGCAGCGCCCCGTACAGCACCCCGCGCACCGTCCGCCGTACGACGACGGGGACCGCGACGACCGAGCGCAGCCCCTCCGCCGCCACCGCCGTGTCGTACTCGTGGCTGATGTGGCGCGAGGCGGCGTAGTCCGTCACCGCACAGGGCCGGGCAAGGGCGATGGCCTTGCCACCGAGGCCGCTCCCGGCCGAGATGACCAGCCCGCGCAGCGCGCTGGTCTGCGCCCCGTTCAGCTCGGCGATCCGTGCGTGGCGCGCATCGGACAGCAGGCCGCCGAAGGCCACCGGCAGCCCGCTCGTGCGGCGCAGCCTCGCCAGCGCCGTCTGCATCTCGACCGCATCGACCGGTTCCGGCACTCCGACGCCTTCCCACCCGGTCCGCGCCTCCCCCGCCAGAGGGACAGCGCCACCCCCGTCCGGGGGTGGTGAGACCTGGGTCACTGTTTGCATGATGTTAATCGACCGGTCCGGTCCGCAACGAGGAGGGCACATGTCGGCAACGAGTGCGACGGAGACGTTCCGGGCCGCCCGGGACTTCCTGCTGGAGCACCGCGAGGACTACGAGCGGGCGTATGAGGGATTCCGCTGGCCCCGGGCCGACCACTTCAACTGGGCGCTGGACTGGTTCGACGTCATCGCGGAGAACAACGACCGCACCGCCCTGCACATCGTGGAGGAGGACGGCCGGCGCACCGAGGTCTCCTTCGCGGCGATGTCCGAGCGCTCCGACCGGGCCGCCAACTGGCTGAAGAAGCAGGGGGTCCGGGAGGGCGACCGCATCCTTGTGATGCTCGGCAACCAGGTGGAGCTGTGGGAGACCGCGCTCGCCGCCATGAAGCTGCGCGCCGTGATCATCCCCGCCACCCCGCTGCTCGGCCCCGCCGACCTGCGCGACCGGGTGGAGCGAGGCCGGGTGCGCCATGTGCTCGTGCGGGACGCGGACACCGCGAAGTTCGACGAGGTGCCGGGACCGTACACCAGGATCGCGGTGGGCGAGGAGGTGGCGGGCTGGCGGCCGTACGCCGAAGTGGCCGACGCCTCGGCCGACTTCACGCCCGGCCGGGAGACGGACGCCGACGAGCCGCTGATGCTGTACTTCACCTCCGGCACCACCGCCCGGCCCAAGCTGGTCGAGCACACCCATGTGTCCTACCCCGTGGGCCACTTGTCGACGATGTACTGGATCGGGCTCCGGCCCGGCGACGTCCACCTCAACATCTCCTCGCCCGGCTGGGCCAAGCACGCCTGGTCGAACCTCTTCGCCCCGTGGACGGCGGAGGCCACCGTCTTCATCTTCAATTACACTCGCTTCGACGCCTCCCGCCTGATGGCCGAGATGGACCGCTCGGGCATCACCAGCTTCTGCGCCCCGCCCACGGTCTGGCGGATGCTCATCCAGGCCGACCTGTCCCAGCTCAAGGTTCCGCCGCGCGAGGTCGTCGCGGCGGGGGAGCCGCTGAACCCGGAGGTCATCGAGACGGTCCGGCGGGAGTGGGGCGTCACCATCCGGGACGGCTTCGGCCAGACGGAGACCGCCGTCCAGGTCGCCAACACCCCGGGCCAGCTCCTCAAGACCGGCTCCATGGGCCGCCCCTGCCCCGGCTTCACCGTCGTCCTGCTCGACCCGGTCACCGGGCAGCCGGGGGCGGCGGAGGGCGAGATCTCCCTGGACCTCGCCGGCCACCCCGTCGGCCTGATGACCGGCTACCACGGCGACCCGGACCGTACCGCCGAGGTGATGGCGGGCGGCTACTACCGCACGGGTGACATCGGGGCGCGCGACGAGGACGGCTACATCACGTATGTCGGCCGGAGCGACGACGTCTTCAAGTCCTCCGACTACAAGATCTCGCCGTTCGAGCTGGAGAGCGCGCTGCTGGAGCACGAAGCGGTCGCCGAGGCCGCCGTCGTGCCCGCCCCCGACCCGCTGCGGCTCTCCGTCCCGAAGGCGTACGTGGTGCTGGCGGAGGGCTGGGAGCCGGGACCGGAGACGGCGAAGGTCCTCTTCGAGCACTCGCGGGCGGTGCTCGCCCCGTACAAACGCCTCCGCAGGCTGGAGTTCGCCGAGCTGCCCAAGACCGTCTCCGGCAAGATCCGCCGCATCGAGCTGCGGGAGCGCACCGCGCTGGGCACCGGCACCGAGTTCGACGAGGGGGACCTGAAGTGAGCGAGTTGCCCTACGGGAACGCGAACGGGAACGGCAACGGGAGCGGGCTGTCGGCGGAGGCCGGCCTGTCCTACGCACACGGCACCGGTGACACCGCCCTGCTCGGCGACACCATCGGCCGCAACCTGGACCGGGCGATCGCCGCCCACGGGGACCGCGAGGCGCTGGTCGACGTGGTCTCCGGCCGCCGCTGGACGTACACCGAGCTCGGCGCGGACATCGACGAGCTGGCCCGCGCCCTGATGGCGTCGGGGGTGGAGAAGGGGGACCGGGTCGGCATCTGGGCGCTCAACTGCCCCGAGTGGGTGCTCCTGCAGTACGCCACCGCCCGCATCGGCGCCGTCATGGTCACCATCAACCCCGCCTACCGGGCGCACGAGCTGGAGTTCGTCCTGAAGCAGGCCGGTATCTGTCTGCTGGTCGCCTCCCTCGCCCACCGCACCGGCGACTACCGCGCCCTCGTCGGCCAGGTCCGCGCCGACTGTCCGTCCTTGCGTGCCGTCCATTACATCGGCGACCCGTCCTGGTCGGAGCTGACCGCCGCCGCCCCGGCCGTCACCTCCGCACAACTGGCCGCGCGTGAAGCCGAGCTGTCCTGCGACGACCCCATCAACATCCAGTACACCTCCGGCACCACCGGCTTCCCCAAGGGAGCCACCCTCTCCCACCACAACATCCTCAACAACGGCTATTTCGTGGGGGAGATGATCGCCTACACGGAGGCCGACCGGGTCTGTCTGCCGGTCCCCTTCTACCACTGCTTCGGCATGGTGATGGGCAACCTCGCCATCACCTCCCACGGCGCCTGCATCGTGATCCCCGGGCCGTCCTTCGAGCCCGCCGCCGTACTGGCCGCCGTCCAGCAGGAGCGCTGCACCTCGCTCTACGGCGTCCCCACCATGTTCATCGCCGAGCTGAACCTGCCGGACTTCTCCTCCTACGACCTCTCCTCGCTGCGCACCGGGATCATGGCCGGTTCCCCCTGCCCGGTCGAGGTGATGAAGCGGGTGGTCGCCGAGATGCACATGGACGAGGTGTCCATCTGCTACGGAATGACGGAGACCTCACCCGTCTCCACCCAGACCCGCCGCGACGACGACCTGGAGCGCCGCACCGGCACGGTGGGGCGCGCGCTGCCGCACATCGAGGTGAAGGTCGTCGACCCGGCGACCGGGGTCACCCTGGAGCGGGGCGCCACGGGTGAACTGTGCACCCGGGGCTACAGCGTGATGCTCGGCTACTGGGACCAGCCCGACCGCACCGCCGAAGTGATCGACGCGGGCCGCTGGATGCACACCGGGGACCTCGCGGTGATGCGCGAGGACGGATACGTCCAGGTCGTCGGACGGATCAAGGACATGATCATCCGGGGCGGCGAGAACGTGTACCCGAGGGAGATCGAGGAGTTCCTCCACGGCCATCCGAAGATCGCCGACGTCCAGGTGGTCGGCGTGCCGGACGAGCGGTACGGGGAGGAGATCCTGGCCTGCGTGATCCCCCGGGACCCGGCCGATCCGCCGGTCCTGGAGGAGATCACCGCGTACTGCCGGGAGCGGCTGGCCCACTACAAGATCCCGCGCCGGCTGCGGGTCCTCGACACCTTCCCGATGACGGTGAGCGGGAAGGTCCGCAAGATCGAGCTGCGGGAGACGTACGGCGGCTGAGCGCCGCCCGCCGGCCGGGGTGGGGTCCGGCCGGTCAGGCGGCTTCGATGATGTCGGAGCCGTCCGGCCGGGTCGCCGCCGCCCACTCGATGAGCAGCACCTCGTACGTCGCGGACTCCGTGGCGGACCAGTCCTGGCCCGCACGCGAGTCGACGAGCGCGCGGATGGCCTCGTTCGCCTGGGCGGCGGACGCGACGGCGGGTTGCACGGTATGACGTGGAGTTAAATCCATGCCCCTAGCTTACGAGGCACCACCGACAGCGACCGCCGCCGACGGCCGCGCGGGCAGGAGGTCGCGCCGCATGCAGACCCGGGGCCAGCGGTCCAGGCCGTGCTGGGACTCGTCCCCCCGGATCGTGCGCAGCCCCTCGGTGAGTTCGTCCTCGGGCAGCACCCGGAAGCCGATGCGCGTGTAGTACGGGGCGTTCCACGGCACCTCGCTGAAGGTGGTCAGGGTGAGCGCGGTGAGCCCCTGTTCGGTGGCGAGTACGGCGAGGTGGGCGATCAGGGCACGGCCGATGCCCCGGCGGGCCACCACCGGATCGACCGAGATCTGCTCGATGTGCAGGGCCCCGTCGACGGGGTCGGCGATCACATAGCCGAGCGGCCGGTCGCCGGTGGTGGAGAGGGGATCGGTGGCCACCCAGCACCGTCCGGCCCGCCGGTAGCTCTCCAGCAGGTCGAGCGGGGGCGGATCGTCGTCGGCCACGGACATCATGCCGAGGGTCCGGAAAGGTTCCCCTGCGGCGCGCTCGATGTCCTGCAGAAGGCGGAGATCGGAGCGTCTGGCGGAGCGGATACGCATGTACTCAGTGTGCCGCGCCGGGCGGGTCACCGGTACGGGGTGGCCCGAATACGTCCCCCGGGAAAGCCCCGGCGCTCAGGCCCCGGTGCTGACCAGCTCGTCCGCCGGGCTGTTCACCGGCTGCGGCGCCCCGGTGAGGTCCATGACGAAGAGCGGAAGGCCGACACCGTCCGCTCGGGCCCGCGCCTCGGCCTCGTACCCCGCGAGCGAGAAGAACACCCCCGCCGCCGACGCGCCCAGGGCGTTCAGCCAGAGGCACTCCACCGCACGCAGCCCCACCTGCCGGGTCGTCGCGTCGATCTGGGCGACGAGTCCCGTGGCCCGCAGATCGATCCCGCCCGCGGTGCGCACCCGGACCCGGGCCACCTCGCGGTAGCCGAGCCAGGTGAGATACAGGGCGGCCGCGCTCACCGCGTCATGGCCGGTACGGATCGTCCGGGGCCGGAACGAGGGGCGCGGGTGCGCGGCGGTGCGCGGCAGCGGGATGTGCGCCGGGGCGACGGGACCGGCCGGGGGAGCGGGCTCGCCCACCGGCCGCACCGGTATCCGCAGCAGGGCGCCGCACGGGCAGCACAGCTCAGGCTGCGGCCACTGGTCCCGCCGGTCGCAGGCCGTGCAGCGGACGGTGACCCAGTCCTCGTCCCAGGTGCGCCGGGTGACCGGGACCGGTGGGGCCCCGGGCAGCAGCGGTGGGGCGGTGGGCGCTCCGCACGGGCACGGGTAGGCCGGTGCGACGTAGGCGTGGTCCCGGCTGCAGACCGGGCACCGTACCGGCACGGACTTCACGATCGTCTCCCTCCGGCACGGACCCGCCAGACGACTGCGCTCCGTGCCTCCCTCGTCACCCCATCGTCCACCAGGAGCGAGGTTCTGGGGAGGGAATCGGAGTACTTCCCGCCGGCCGGTCGCCGTGCCGCCCCCGGCCCGGCGGAGGCGCCCGCTCTTGACGGCGACCGCGCCGCGTTTTAGATTACTTCCGTATAGCAGAACTGAATTTCCGCAATACGGAATTGGTGCTCTCAGGTGGCGCGACAGAGCCCGACTCCACCAATCCCGAGCAGGAGCACTCAATGCCTCGTATGACCGCTGCCCGTGCGGCAGTTGAGATCCTCAAGCGCGAAGGCGTCAGCAACGCGTTCGGTGTGCCGGGTGCGGCGATCAACCCCTTCTACGCGGCCCTCAAGGCCTCCGGCGGGGTGCAGCACACGCTGGCCCGTCACGTCGAGGGCGCCTCCCACATGGCGGAGGGCTACACCCGGGCGAAGGCCGGCAACATCGGCGTCTGCATCGGCACGTCGGGCCCGGCGGGCACCGACATGATCACCGGTCTGTACTCCGCCATCGCCGACTCCATCCCGATCCTCTGCATCACCGGCCAGGCCCCGACGGCCGTCCTGCACAAGGAGGACTTCCAGGCCGTCGACATCGCCTCCATCGCGAAGCCGGTCACCAAGGCGGCGACCACCGTCCTGGAGGCCGCCCAGGTCCCCGGCGTCTTCCAGCAGGCCTTCCACCTGATGCGCACCGGCCGTCCCGGCCCGGTCCTCATCGACCTGCCGATCGACGTCCAGCTCACCGAGATCGAGTTCGACCCCGAGCTGTACGAGCCCCTCCCGGTGCACAAGCCCGCCGCCACCCGCAAGCAGATCGAGCGGGCCGTGGAGATGCTGAACGCCTCGGAGCGCCCGCTGCTCGTCGCGGGCGGCGGCATCATCAACGCCGACGCCTCCGAGCTCCTGGTGGAGTTCGCCGAGCTGACCGGTGTCCCCGTCGTCCCGACCCTGATGGGCTGGGGCATCCTCCCCGACGACCACGAGCTGAACGCCGGCATGGTCGGCCTGCAGACCTCGCACCGCTACGGCAACGCGAACTTCCTGGAGTCCGACTTCGTCCTCGGCATCGGCAACCGCTGGGCCAACCGTCACACCGGCAAGCTCGACGTCTACACCCAGGGCCGCACCTTCGTCCACGTCGACATCGAGCCCACCCAGCTCGGCAGGATATTCGCCCCCGACCTCGGCATCGCCTCCGACGCCAAGGCGGCGCTGACGCTCTTCGTCGAGGTGGCGCGCGAGCTGAAGGCGGCCGGCAAGCTCAAGGACCGCTCGGTGTGGGCCGCCTCCACCCAGGAGCGCAAAGCCACCCTCCAGCGCCGCACCCACTTCGACAACGTGCCGCTCAAGCCGCAGCGCGTCTACGAGGAGATGAACCGGGCGTTCGGCCCCGAGACCCGTTACGTCACCACCATCGGGCTCTCCCAGATCGCCGGCGCGCAGATGCTGCACGTCTACCGGCCGCGCCACTGGATCAACTGCGGCCAGGCGGGCCCCCTCGGCTGGACGATCCCGGCCGCCCTGGGTGTCGCCACCGCCGACCCGGAGGGCACGGTCGTCGCCCTCTCCGGCGACTACGACTTCCAGTTCATGCTGGAGGAGCTGGCCGTCGGCGCGCAGCACCGCATCCCCTACGTCCACGTCCTGGTGAACAACTCCTACCTGGGGCTCATCCGCCAGGCGCAGCGCAACTTCGACATCGACTTCCAGGTCAACCTGGAGTTCGAGAACCTCAACTCCCCGGAGCTGGGCGTCTACGGCGTCGACCACGTCAAGGTCGTCGAGGGCCTCGGCTGCAAGGCCATCCGGGTCACCGAGCCGGACCAGCTGCTGCCCGCCTTCGAGGAGGCGAAGAAGCTCGCCGCGGAGTTCCGGGTCCCGGTCGTCGTCGAGGCGATCCTGGAGCGGGTCACCAACATCGCGATGAGCGGCACCGACATCGCCTCGGTCAACGAGTTCGAGGACATCGCCACGGACCCGTCCCACGCCCCCACCGCGATCCGCCCGCTGACGGTGTCCTGACCACCCGTCACCCTCCCAAGCCAGGCCCCCGCCCCGGATTCCTCTCCGGCGCGGGGGCCTGCCCCTGTCCGGAGGTACAGTCGCCGGGGGCCTAGGGCCTGTCCGCGACACCGGGCGGACACGGGCCGGCCGGAGGGCGAAGGGCGGGGAGCGGATCATGGCCGATTACCACGACGGGGAACTCGCCGTGCAGCACCGGGCGGGACTGCGCGACCCGGCGGCCGGCTCGCTCCGCGCCATCCGCGACGCGGTGCCCGACGCCGCCGCGGTGTTCCTGGCCCGGCAGCCGATGATCGTCGTCGGCGCGGCCGACGCCTCCGGACGCCTCTGGTCCACCCTGCTCGACGGCGAACCCGGCTTCCTCGGGGTGCCGGACCCCCGGACCCTGACGATCGGCGCACTGCCCGCGGCCGACGACCCGCTCGGCGCGGTGCTCCGGGAGAGCGGCACCCGCGTCGGCATGATCGCCATCGAACCGGCCACCCGCCGCCGTATCCGCCTCAACGGGACCTCGTCGCCCGAGGCCGACGGCGTACGGATCGCGCTCGACCAGGTGATCGGCAACTGCCCCAAGTACCTCCAGAAGCGCGACTGCATCCTGCTCCCGCCGGACCGGGGCGGCCGTCGCACGGCGGTCCGGCGGGGAGCGGAGCTGACCACCGTCCAGCAGCTCACCCTCGCCACCTCCGACAGCTTCTTCATCGCCACCGCCTCCCCGGACGGCGACGCGGACGCCTCGCACCGGGGCGGCAACCCCGGCTTCCTCCAGGTGCTCTCGCCCACCCGGCTGCGCTGGCCCGACTACGCCGGCAACGCCATGTTCCTCACCCTGGGCAACCTCGAACTCCACCCAGAGGCGGGGCTGTTGGTGCCCGACTGGGAGACCGGCGACCTCCTCCAGCTCTCCGGTACCGCCCACACCGTCTGGGACGGCGCAGAGGCGGCCGCCGTACCGGGCGTACAGCGCATCGTGGAGTTCCGCATCAAGGCCGTCCAGGAGACCAGGGACGCGGTACGGCTCCGCTGGAGCGATCCGGACTTCTCCCGGTTCAACCCGCCGGTGGCCCCGGGGTAGTCAGCAGCACGGGCAGGCGTGCACCGCATCGGCCGGGACCCGCTCCACCCGGGCCTGCTGCCCCGCCGTCACTCCGGCCTTCTGCTCCAGCAGCCCCGCGACGACCGCCTCGAGGCCCCTGCGGTGATCGTCCCGCGAGGTCAGCCCGGCCCACCGCCTGCCGACCGCGTTCAGGCGGGGGAAATCCACCGAGTCCAGGAACTCCAGCGCGTGTTCACGGTACTCCGGGCGCTCGGCCCGGGCCTGGACGCGCTCCCGGCTGACCCGGATGGCCAGTTCGCCCGTGGTGTAGTGCCAGATCACGCGGTAGGCGTAGACGGCGTCCTCCAGGTCCATCCCGCACTCGACCGCCGCGTCGACGATGTTCTCCACGATCCATAACGCGGACTCGCTGACGAAGTCGTCGAAGGAGAGCACCTCCACGATCCACGGGCAGTCCGCGAGGAGGTCGTGCAGCACCTGGGCCGAGGCGAGGAGGCGGGTGCGCGGTTCGCTCGGCAGTTCGGGGCGCGGGTAGCGCCTGGCGTGCGCGTCGAGCAGCAGCAGAAGGAGCTCGTCCTTGTCCTGCACGTGGTGGTAGAGCGCCATGGCCGTACTGGACATCTCCCGGGCCAGCCGGCGCATGGAGAGGCGCTCCGGACCCTCCGTGTCGAGAATGCGCTGCGCGGCGACGAGTATCGCCTCCTGCGAGAGGCGGGGTGGGCGGCCGGTCCGGCCGGAGCGCTGTATGCGGGACTCCATACATCCATCTTTCTTCGCGAGGCAACCTGCGAACCGGCCGGATCGGGCCGATTGTTCCGGCCACTCGGGCGAATCCGCGTCCTGGGCAGGGAAGGCGGCGGCATCATGCCGGGCGGGTGAATACCTGGAAGGGAAAGCTTGACAGAAGGGTGCTGCACATAAACTGGACGACGGGGGAATGCACGGTCACCGCTGTGAAGTGCGCGGACGCGTCAGGGATGACCTCGCGTACCGCCACAGGTCTGCCGCACAGGGGGAGTTGGCCTGTTACAGCAGTGCGAAAAGGCGTGAGTGACAACCCACTATCGTCCCGCTACTGTTATCTTACGCGTACGTCTTATGGATACAGGAATGGCCGGAAGAGAGGCGCCTGAAGTGGTCATCTGCGGCGAGGCCGTGTTGATCGTTAAGGCAGGTGCGGGCGGCGAAAGGAAACGGGCCGCCCGTAATCCTGTCGGGTGTCTCAATTCCACCCGATGTCATTCACCCCGCGGGGGAATCGCGGGGGAAACGTCCACGCGGAGCGCGATGCCGCGGGCGTGTCCGGGCCACTGGCCCTGAGCTCCGCCCTGCCCGGCTCCCCGGCTCGACCACCCGGAGCCGCGCCCGCTCCACCACCCTGCCCGCCACCCTTCCCGGAGGGCCCGCGGGCCGGACCGGCCGGTCCACAGCCACGCCGTGGATCCGGTCCGCCCCGGGGCGCCTCCCCGGGGTGCCCCACCGGGACCCGGTGCGAGCCGCACCCCGGATCCCGTCACCCAGTCACCGCGCCGACGCGGCGCGGTGCGCACTCATCACGATCTCAGGAGGCGACCGAGTGTTGGCCACGTCGGGGGAACCGTTGCGCATACAGCTCTTAGGGCCGGTACGTGTCTGGCGGGACGGCCAGGAAGTGCCTCTGGGGCCTCCCAAACAGCGCGCGGTGCTCGCCCTGCTCGCCAGCCGGGCGGGCGAGGTGGTCGGTGTCGACAACATCGTCGACGCCCTCTGGGACGGTGACATCCCGCAGACCGCGACGAACGGGGTCCACACCTATGTGGCCGGGCTGCGTCGCGCGCTGGAACCGGGGCGCAGCAGACGCGAGGCGGGGGCGATACTCACCTCGGTCTCCGGCGGCTACTGCCTGCGGATGGACCCGGAGCAGGTGGACGCCACGCTCTTCACCCGCCGCCATGCCAGGGCCCGCAGATCGCGGGTCGGGGGCAGCCCGGACGAGGCCGTGCGGTGGTACGAGGAGGCTCTCGCCCTCTGGCGCGGTGACGCCTACTCCGGGGTCCCGGGACCCTTCGCCGCCGTGGAGCGGACCCGGCTGCGGGATCTCCGGCTGACCGCCGTCGAGGAGTGGGCCGCCGACATGCTGGACGCGGGCCGCCACGCGGAGGCCGTCACCGAACTCTCCGCCGCCGTGGGGGAGGAGCCGCTGCGCGAGAAGCTGCGCTGGCTGCTGATGCTCACCCTCTACCGCAGCGGACGCCAGGCGCACGCGCTGGCCGTCTACACCGAGACCCGGCAGCTGCTCAACCGGGAGCTGGGCATCGAGCCCGGCGCCGAACTGCGCAGCCTGCACCAGCAGATCCTGGCCGGTCACCCGAGGCTGCGCCGCGAGGGGGAGGCCGCCGCCCCCCGCCCCGTACGAAGACACCCCGGCGGCGCCCCCGACCTGTCCCGACCGGTCCAACTCCCCCCGCAGGCGCGCGGCTTCGTGGGGCGCTCCGCCGAACTTTCCCGTTTCGAGGAGCTGCTGGACGACGAGCGCTGCGTGTACGGCGCGAGCACCCCCATCGCCGTCGTCGACGGCCCCGCGGGTGTCGGCAAGACGGCGTTCGTGCTGGAGCTGGCCCACCGGCTGCTGGACCGCTTCCCGGACGGGCAGCTCTATGTGGACCTGTGCGGCACCGGCCGTCAGGGCCGGCCGCTGACCGCGTCGGACGCCCTGGAACAGCTCCTGGTCAGCCTGGGTGTGGAGCGCTCCCGGATGCCCGCCGACATGGCCGGCCGGACCACGCTCTACCGCAGCCTGCTGCACGGCCGCCGGATGCTCGTGGTGCTGGACGAGGCCCTCGGCGCCGACCAGTTGAGGCCGCTGATACCGCGCGGCTCGTCCTGTGTCCTGGCCACCAGCAGGCAGCGGTTCAGCGGGCTGGCCGCCCGCGACGGCGCCCATGTCCTCACGATGGGGCCGCTGGCCGACCATGACGCGGCGTCGCTCCTCACCAGTCTCTGCGGCGGCCGGCTCCGCGGCCAGGAGGCGGCCGCGGTGCGGCTGGTGAGGCTCTGCGGCGGACTGCCGCTGGCCCTGCGGATCGCGGCCGAGGAGCTGTCGGCCAACCCCGCCGTCCCGCTCTCCGCCATCGTCGAGCGGTTCGCCGCCGCGTGCGCGGAGCGCGAGTCGCCGAGGAACCGCGAGGCGGCCCTGATCCGGCTGGTCGAGTGGGAGTCCGGGACCGGACGGGAGGCACCGGCGCCCGCACAGGTGGAGATGGCCGACGTCCGGACCGTCGTCCTGCGGTAGCCGACGGCCGACGGGGCGGACGCGGGTCCACCGCATCCGCCCCGCAGGAGACAGGGGAACAGGCAGCCGGGTCAGGCCGGGAGCTCCTCCGGCCCGGTCGGCATGGTCCGCAGCTTCCCGACGGGCGACAGGATGATGGGCACCAGCATCGCGGCGGAGAGCACCCCCGCGATCCAGAGCGCCGCGTGCAGCCCCAGTACCCCGGCCAGCAGCCCGCCGACCGGGCCGCCGAGCGCCCCGCCGCCGTACAGCAGCATCCGCATCGCGGCCGTCATCCGGCCCATCAGCGGCTGCGGGGTGATGGTCTGCCGCAGGCTCACGATGATCACGTTGGAGATGCTGGAGCCGAAGTACTCCAGGAAGAACGAGGCGACGAACAGCCCCACCAGCAGCCACGAGGGGCCGCCCGCCGCCGGGATCAGCAGCGGGCCCAGGAAGATGATGGAGACCGACACCCGGTAGGCCGTCCCCACCGACAGGCGGCGCACCACCATCCCGGCGATCAGCGCACCGAGCAGACCGCCCACGGCCGCCGCGCCCATGACGAAGCCGACGGTCGCCGCCGACAGCTCCTTGTCCCGCACCGCGTACAGCAGGAACAGCGACTGCACCATGGTCAGGAAGAAGTTGCAGGAGCAGCCGACGAGCCCGATCGCGCGCAGCCACCGGTTGCCGAAGACCCAGCGCAGCCCCTCGGCCAGTTCGGCGCGCAACTGCCGCTTCTCGGTGCGGGCGGGAGGATCCGGCTCCGGCGCCCGGACCAGCAGCAGTGAGATCACCGACAGGGCGTACGAGAACGCGTTGGCGGCCATCGCCGCGGGCGCCGAGAAGGCGGTGACCAGCGTGCCCGCGATCCCGGGGCCCGCCACATCGGCCGACGACAGCGTGGCGTTCAGCTTGGTGTTGGCCTCCAGCAGACTCCGCTTGTCCTTCACCAGCACCGGTACGTAACTCATCCAGCTGACGTCGAAGAGCACCGCAGCCGTGCCGACCCCGAACGCCAGCACGTACAGCAGCGGCAGGGTCAGCAGCCCGAAGTGGTACAGCAGCGGCACCAGGGCGATGAGGACCATCCGGACGATGTTCGCGCCCAGCATCACCGGGCGTTTGCGCACCCGGTCCACCCAGACCCCGAAGACCAGGGCGAGCGCCAGGAACGGCACCAGCTGGGCGAAGCGGAGCATGCCGAGCTGTTCGGGTCCGACCTCGAAGACCAGGACCGCGGTGAGCGGCAGGGCGAGGTTGGCTATCTGGGTGCCGTACAGGGAGAGGCCCTCGCCCACCCAGAACACCAGGAAGTCCCGGTTGTGCCACAGGCTTCGGGGCGGTGGGGCCTGTTCCTCCTTCGCCGTGGCGGTGCCCCCGTCACTACGGCCGCTGTCCTCGCTCACACCGAAGCTCCCCTGCGCAGTGCCTGGTTGACGATATCCGCGATGGCGACGAGCCCCGGCTCCCGCCAGATGGAGTGATGGTCGCCGGGCACGGTGTGCTGGTCGAGCCGGCTCGCGTACGGCTCCCACAGCAGCAGGTGCGGCTCCGACCTCTCGGCCTTGACCAGGGTGGTCGGGCCGTCGTGGGCCCCGTCGATGACATGGTCCACCATCGCGTGCGCGTGCGCCCTGAACAGGGTGAACCGCTCCAGCAGGAACTCCGCGTCGAACTCCTCCGGTACGGTCCCGGAGTCCGCGATGGCATCGAGCCGCTCCTGCGGCCCCGCCGCCGGATCGAGGGCGGCCAGCGCCTTGTCGAGCTCCGGTGCCCCGCCGCTCACCAGCCCCAGGAAGTCGTGGAGGAAGTACCGGACCAGCGCGGGCCCCGGTGGGAAGGGCTGGGTGCCGGGCAGCGCCGCGTCGATCACGACCAGCAGCGGCACCTCCTCGCCCTCGGCGGCCAGCAGCCGGGCCATCTCGAAGGCCACCACCCCGCCCAGGGACCAGCCGAGCAGCTGGTAGGGCCCGTGCGGGCGGGCGGCCCTGAGCGTGGCGGTGTGCACCTCGGCCAGCTCCCGGATCGACTGGGCGGGCTCGTCGATCCCGTCGAAGCCGGGGGCCTCGAAGCCGAACACGGGGGAGCCCGGGTCGATGCGCCGGGCCAGGTCGGCGTAGCAGTACGGCGACCCGGAGACCGGGTGGACGCAGTACACGGGCGGCAGATCGCCGTCCGCGCGGAGCGGGACGAGGCTCTCGGTGGGGATGGCGGTCACCGTTTCCGGCCTCCGTCGTTCGGTTCCGCCGAAGGGGGAGCGGAGTTCAGGAGCTGATCGATGGCGGCGGCGACACCGCTGACGGTGCCGCCCCCGTGGAGCAGACGTACGTTCACTTTGATCCCGAAGTGTTTGCTGAGCCGGCTGACCGCCCGCATGGCCTGGAGCGAATCGCCGCCGGCCGCGAGGAAGGAACTGTTCGCCCCGATCTTGGGGGCCGACAGCACGGTGGAGAAGATGTCGGCGACCGCTTTCTCGGACGGGGTGGCCGGCGCCGCGTAGGACGCCTCCCCGTCGTCCGGGGGCGGCGGTGCGGGCAGCGCCCTGCGGTCGGTCTTGCCGTTTGCGGAGAGCGGCAGCCGGTCCAGGACCAGGACCGCGCCCGGCACCATGAACTGCGGAAGGGCGCCCGCGAGATGGGCGCTGATCACGCGGGCCCGGACCGTCCGGCCCGGGTGCGGGACGACGTACCCGACGAGCCGCAGATCACCGGACGCGTCCCTGCGGGTGGCGACGACCGCCTCCCTGACCGCCTCGTGGGACCTCAGCACCGCCTCGATCTCGCCCAGTTCGATGCGGTGGCCGTTCACCTTGACCTGGAAGTCGGACCGGCCGAGCAGCTCGATCAGCCCGTCGGGGCCGTACCGCGCCACATCGCCCGTCCGGTAGAGCCGCTCCCCGGTGACCTCACCACAGGACCAGTCGAAGAACCGCTCCCCGGTCAGCTCCGGCCGGTCGAGATAGCCGGTGGCCAGGCCGATGCCCGCCAGATGCAGTTCGCCCGCGACACCGGGCGGCACCGGCTGGAGCGATCCGTCCAGGATGTACGTGCGCTGGTTGGCCATCGGCCGCCCGTACGGGATGCTCGTCCACGCCGGATCGACCTCGCCGACCTCGTACACCGTGGAGTGGATCGAGGACTCCGTGGCCCCGCCGAGCGCCACGAACCGGAGCCCGGGAGCGGCCCGGCGCGTCCGGTCCGGCAGTGAGAGCGGCACCCAGTCCCCGCCCAGCAGGGCCAGGCGCAGGGCCTCCAGCGGCGGGGCGGCGGCCTGCTCCAGCTGCTCGACGACGAGTTCGAGGAGGGCCGGGGCCGAGTTCCAGACCGTGATCCGGTGGGCGGCCAGCAGGTCGGCCCAGTGCTGCGGGTCCTTGGCGAGCGCGGGCTCCGGCAGCACGACCGTGCCCCCGGCGGCCGTCAGCCCCAGGAACTCGTAGACGGACATGTCGAAGCTGGGCGACGACAGGGCGAGCCCCCGGTCCCCGGGGCCCACCGCATAACGGGAGTTGAGGTCCGCGATGTTGTTCATCACCCCGCGGTGGCGCAGCGCGATCGGCTTGGGCGCCCCCGTCGACCCCGAGGTGTGGATGACGTACGCGAGGTCCCCGGGCGTCACCCCGCTGTCGACGTCCTCCGCCGGGGCGTCGGCCCAGAGGGCCGCGTCCCGGTCCAGCTCCACGATCTGCGGACCCACCTCGGCGAGCCGCGACGCGAACCCGCTGCGGGAGACGATCGCCGCGCACGAGGTGCCCGTCACCATCGAAGCGATCCGCTGCTCCGGATAGTCCGGGTCCAACGGCACATAGGCGGAGCCGGACTTGAGCACGCCCAGCACCGCCACGAGCAGATCGGGCGACCGGTCCAGGCAGATCCCCACCCGGCCGCCGACGCCCGCCCCGAGCCCGCGCAGATGACGCGCCAGCCGGTTCGCCGCCGCGTTGACCTCCCCGTACGTCCACTCCTCCGCACCACGGATCAGCGCGACGGCCTCCGGGGTGGCGGCCGTCCGCTCCTCGAACGCCTCGTGCAGGCAGCGCTCGTGCGGGAGTTCGGCCGCCGTGTCGTTCCAGTCCAGCAGTGTGCGGCGCAGCTCGCCGTCGGTGAGCAGCCGCAGCCGGGAGACGGGGACATCCGGGCGGCCGAGGGAGTCCTCCACCAGCGTGCGGAAGTGGGTGAGCAGCCGCAGAACGGTCTCCTGGTCGAACAGGGTCGCGTCATAACGGAGTTGAACGATGCGGTGGACGTAGGACCCGTCGTTGCGCGGCAGCAGCACCAGTTCGAAGTCGGCAGGCTCCTCGCCCTCCGCCACCGGCTCGCGGCCCTCCAGGACGGACCGGGCCAGCCCGGCCGGTGTCGTCCCCTCGCCGAGAGCACAGCTCAGCCGGAAGGAGCCCGCACCGGGTGTGCGGACCCGGAAGCCGAACTCCGCCTGGTCCGTGTACCGGTGGAGCAGCGCGGCGAACCCGGCGAGCAGCAGCTCCTCCGGGGCCGCCCCGGCCGCGCCGTCGAGCACCAGCCGCTGACGGGCGGTGCACCCGGCGGGCTCGCTCTGCCGGGGCCGGTCGGTCGGCAGCAGCGCGGGGGGCGCCGGGACGGGCCCGGCGCCACCATCCTGATGGAGCGTCACGCCACCCCTCCCGCCCGCGCACCGGAGGCCGCCGGAGTCGTGGAGCGCGCCCCGGACACCGCCCCCAGCGGCAGCGGGTAGCGGGCACACAGCTCCGCCACACCCGCCCGGACCGCGTCGCGCTCCCCGGCGTCGAGCACGTACTCCCGCTCGTTCTTCACCGTCGTCGCCTCCAGCACCCGGTGCAGCAGCGCGGCACAGCTGCGCATCCCGGCCGGGCCCATGCCCCGCTGGGCCAGGATGTTGGTGCCCAGGCGCAGCCCGCTGGTGACGAGCGGCGGCCGGGTGTCGTCCGGGACCCGGTTCCGGTTGGCGAGGATCCCGCACTCCTCCAGGGCCCGTTCCGCGACCACCCCGGTCATCGGCCGGCCCGTCAGGTCGATCAGCACCATGTGGTTGTCGGTGCCGCCGGTCAGGACCTGGTGGCCCAGCGCCGACAGGGAGTCCGCGAGCGCCACCGCGTTGTCGACGACCAGCCGCATCGTCTCCTTGAACGCGGGCTCCGTGACCAGCGCGAGAGCCCGGGCCTTCGCCGCGATGGCCGCCGGGTTCGGCGTCCCCTGCGACAGCGGGAAGACCGCCCGCTGCATCAGCCGCGACAGCGGGGTGCGGCCGTCGGGGCCGGGCGTCGCGTGCTCACGCCCGATCAGGATCAGCCCGCCGCGCGGTCCGCCGAGCTGCTTGTACGTGCTGGTCGTCGTGGCGTGCGCCAGATCGACCGGCGTCGGGTGCTCCCCGGCGGCCACCAGACCCGCGATGTGCGAGATGTCGGCCACCAGGTACGCGCCCACCGAGTCCGCGATCGCCCGGAAGCGCGCGAAGTCGAGCGTACGGGGATGGGCACTGGCCCCCGCGATGAGCACGCTCGGCCGGTGCTGCTCCGCCAGCGCCGCCACCTGCCCGTAGTCGATCCGCCCCTCGTGGTCCAGCCCGTAGTGCACGGCCTTGTAGTGCATCCCGGTCACCGAGGCGGGGGAGCCATGGGTGAGGTGCCCCCCGGAGTCCAGGTCCAGGGCGAGGATGGTCCCGCCCGGGCGGACCAGGGCGGCCAGCACCGCCTGGTTGGCCGAGGAGCAGGAGTGCGGCTGGACATTGGCGTACGCCGCGCCGAACGCCTGCTTGGCCCGCTCCACGGCGAGCCGCTCCACCAGGTCGAACTGCGAGGAACCGGGGTGGTAGCGGGCTCCCGGATAGCCCTCGGCCGTCACGTTGGAGAGGGCCGATCCGGCGGCTGCCAGCACCGAGGGGTCGGCGATGCTGGTGGACGCCACCATGGCGAGCGTCGCATGCTGCTGCACCACCTCGGCGTCCAGCAGCCGCGCCAGCTCGGGATCGGCCGCGCTCAGCGCGGCCGCCCCCTGCTGCGCCAGCTCCGCCTGCGAAAGGACGGGTTCAGGCACGGCTGGCCGCCTTTCCGGCCTTCGCCACCAGCTCGTCGATGGCGGTCGAGAGCGCGCCGACCGTGGCACCGCCGTACAGCAGACGGACGTTGACCTTCACTTTGAAGTGCTTGTTCAGCCGGCTGACGGCCCGCATCGCCTGGAGCGAGTTGCCGCCCAGCTCGAAGAAGCTCGCACCGGTGCCCACGCGCTCCTGCGCCAGCACGGTCCCGAAGACCTCGACGACCTTCTCCTCGGTCGGGGTGACCGGGGCGATGTACGCGTCCGCCGCACCGCCCGCGCTGACCGGCGCGGGCAGCGCCGCCCGGTTGATCTTGCGCGCCGGGGTCAGCGGGAACTCCTCCAGCTCCACCCACGCGGTCGGCACCATGTACTCGGGCATCGTCCGCCCCAGGTGGTCCCGCAGCTCCGCCACCGTCGGCGAGCTGTCCCCGAGGACGGTGTAGTACCCGACGAGCTGCTTCTCCCCGTCGTCCTCGCGCAGCAGCACCAGCGCCATCCGGACCTTCGGGTGGGTCAGCAGCCCCGACTCGATCTCACCGAGCTCGATGCGCAGACCGCGCAGCTTCACCTGGTTGTCCAGGCGCCCGATGAAGTCGATCTGGAGCTCGGGCGTCCAGCGCACCAGGTCACCCGTGCGGTAGACACGCCCCTCGCCCAGGAACGGGTCGGGCACGAACTTCTCGTCCGTCAGCTCCGGCAGGTTGAGGTAGCCGCGCGACAGGCCGTCGTCCCCGCCGATCAGCAGCTCACCCGGGACGCCGACCGGCACCAGGTTGAACTCCTTGTCCACCACGTAGTGCAGCCGGCTGAACTCCGGGCGCCCGATCGGCGGCGAGGACTTCCACTCACGGTGCTCACAGAGGTATTCCGTGGTCGCCACCGACGCCTCGGTCGGCCCGTAGAGGTTCACGAACTTGCGGCCCGGCAGGTTCCACTTGTTGACCAGCTCCGCCGGAAGCGCCTCCGCCCCGCCCATGATGTATTTCAGGTCCGGGTACGGCTCCGCCTCCACCAGCGAGAGGATCGCCGGCGAGAGACCCGCGTAGGTGACGCGCTGATCGCGCATCAGCGCCCCCAGCGACTCCGGCGACGAGGCGTCCTCCGGCGCCACCAGCACCATCGCGGAACCGCTGATCAGACCGGCGAAGATCTCGCCCTGCGACATGTCGAAGGTGAGCGCGGGCAGCTGGAGCAGCCGGTCCTCGTGGCCCCACTCGCCGAACGTCCTGCGGTAGGCCTCGATGAACATGCGCAGCCCGCGCTGTTCGATCATCACGCCCTTGGGCTTGCCGGTCGAGCCGGAGGTGTAGAGGACGTAGACGAGGGACGAGGGCTCCGCCCACTCCTCCAGCGGTACGTCGTCGGCCTCGGCCTCCACCGTCTCCCACTCGGTGTCGATCCGCAGGACCTCCCACCCGCCGGAGGGCGGCAGATCACCCACATTGGCGTCCCGGGTGATGACGAGCGGCGCCGCCGTGTCCCGGAGCATGTGGTCCAGGCGCGCGTTCGGGTGCGACGGGTCGATGATCGTGTACGCGGCCCCGGAGACCATCACGCCCACGATCGCCACCAGCGCGTCCAGGTCCCGGTCCATCGCGATCGCGACGACCTGCTCCTGCTTCACACCCCGCGAGCGGATGTGCCGCGCCAGCTTCCCGGCCCGCCGGATCAGCTCGCCGTACGTCATCTCCTTGCCGCGGCACACCGTGGCGACCAGCTCCGGGTGCTCCCGGGCGATCCGGGCGATGGTGGCGTGCACCGGCTCGGTCGGGTAGTCGAAGTCGGCCCCGCGCCCGGCCTCCAGCAGTTCCCGGCGCTCCTCCTCGGAGAGCAGGGGCAGCTTGGAGACAGGGGTGTCCGGGTCGGCGGCGGCAGCGCCCAGCGCGGTCTCGAAGTGCTGGACCATCGCCTCGACCCGGCGGCGGTCGTACAGGTCGGTGGCGTACTCCACGATCAGCCGCAGCCGGTCCGCGCCCTCGATGAAGCTGAAGGAGAGGTCGAAGCGGGAGCGCCCGCCGGAGACCAGGATCGACTCGGTCTCCAGCCCGTCCAGCTGGAGCGCGTCCCCGGTCGTCGTCTCACCGAGCAGCTGCACGGCGATCTGGAACAGCGGGTTGCGACCCGCGTCCCGCACCGGCTGCACCCGGTCGACGACATGGTCGAAGGGCACGTCCTGGTTGTCGTACACATCCAGGTTGTTGTCGGCGATCCGCTCGATCAGCTCGGCGAAGGAGATCCCCCCGGAGAGGTCCGAGCGCAGCACTGTCATATTGATGAACAGGCCGACGACGTCTTCCAGTTCGGGATCGGTACGGCCGAGCATCGGCACCCCGATCGCGATGTCGTCCTGACCGCTGTACCGGGCCAGCACCACCTTGAGCGCCGCCGCCACGACCATGTACAGCGAGGCGCCCTGCTCCTGCGCGAGGGAGCGCGCCCGGCCCAGCAGGTCGGCGGGGAAGCTGACGGTGAAGGTCTCGCCGTTCCGGGTGGGCTCCGCCGGGCGGACCCGGTCGGCGGGCAGCTCCAGCGCCTCCAGACCGGCCAGCCGCTCCTGCCAGAAGTCCAGCTCGCTCTCCCACTGCCCCGAGGCGCGCTGCTCCCGCTGGCGCTCCACATGCTCGGCGTAGGTGGCGGCCGGGGCCGGCAGATCGGGGGTGAGGCCCGCCCGCAGCTGCCGGTACGCCTCGGTGATGTCCCGGCTGATCACCCCGCCGGACCAGCCGTCCGTGACGATGTGGTGGTAGTTCAGGGAGAGGACGTGCTCCTGCTCGGCCAGCCTGAACAGCTGGAACCGGCGGACCGGGCCCGCCGCCAGGTCGAACGGGGTGTCCGCCTCGGCCTTCAGGGCCGCGTCGAGCGCCTGCTCCCGCTCCTCGGGCGTCAGCCCCGACAGGTCGGTGAGCGGCAGCGGGGTGTCCTCGGCCGGAGCGATCACCTGGTGCGGGACGCCGTCCACCGCGTGCAGGGTCACCCGCAGCTGGTCGTGGCGGGCCACCAGGAGGTTGAGCGCCCCCTCCAGCGCGGGCAGGTCCAGCGGGCCGCGCAGCCGGTAGGCGGTGGGGACGTTGTAGGTGGTCTCCCCAGGGTTCATCTGGTCCAGGAACCACAACTGCTCCTGCCCGAAGGACAGATGCATACGGGACTCGTCAGCGTCCGACGCGCTCATGGTCACAGGACTCCGTTCGGCAGATTGCTGTTCTGTTCGCTGAGTGGTGCAGCGGACGGGGGAACTTGGGGGGAGGGGCGGAGCAGCGGCTCGATCCGTCTCAGCCCCTCGGTCACGGCCTCGGGATCGCGGGCGAAACAGATCCGGAAGCCGTCGAAGGCCCCGAGGGTCTCGCCGGGCATCAGCAGCACCCCGGCGTCCAGCACCCGGCGGCACAGCGCGAGCGGCTGCTCCCCGGTGGTCAGCCGGAGCCAGGCGAAGGGCGTGTTCTCGGGCTCCACGAGCTGCACCGCGTCGGCGTTGCGGTCCGCGAACTCCCGTACCAGCTTCAGCCCTTGGCCGGTCAGCTCCGCGTAGCGGCGCAGATAGCGGTCCCGGTGGTCCAGGACGTCGCAGGCCAGCGTCTCGCAGAGCACCGAATTGGCGATGGTGGAGAGGAACTTGCGCCGCGCGCATCCCTCGACGACCTCCGGCGGCCCGTACAGCCAACCGACCCGCAGACCGGGGAAGCCGTACACCTTGGAGAGGCTGGAGACCGAGATCACCCGGTCGCTGGAGCGCGCGGGGGAGTCCCTCAGGTCGAGCGCGTACTCCTCGTCCAGCAGCAGATAGGCGTCCCGCCGCTCCGCCAGCTCCAGCAGCCCCTTCAGGTCCGCGTCCGCGATCCGCCGACCGGTCGGGTTGCACGGGGAGTTGGCGACGATCAGCCGCAGACCGGGGCCGGCCAGCGCGGCGGCGGCCTCCACGTCGAAGGTCAGATCCTCGCGGTAGGGGGCGCAGTCGACCTGGCAGCCCAGATCGGCCGTGATGTCCCAGGACTGCTGCCACCCCGGACGGAAGACGATCACCTGTGCCCCGGGGGCGAGCAGGGAGGCGTAGACGAGGTAGAGGGCCTGCTGCGCCCCCTGGGTGATGAGTACGGAGGCGGGGTCGCCGTCGTAGAGGTCCGCGACCCGGTCGCGCAGCGCGCCGATGCCCCGGTCGTGCCCGTAGTCCAGCTCCAGGCCGGGGTCCACGGTGAGCTCGTCGAGCCGTCCGGGGAGCATGTTGCTGTCCCCGAGGTCGATGTCGAAGCGTCCGGCGGCGTCCTCGAAGACCCACCGCTGCATCGGGTACTCGCCGGCCGTTCCGGCGGCGGTCATCGGCCGGCCTCCGGGGTGCGGCCCAGCCGGGCGCGCAGCGGCGGGGCGAACACACCCGTCGCCACCTGCTGGGATTCCCCGGTCAGGGTCACCGACCCGTCCAGGGCGAGGGCCACGCTCACACTGCCGCCGGGCATCCTGACCTCCACCCGGTCGTCGCAGAGGCCCAGTTCGCGGGCTGCGGAGGCGGCGGCGCAGGCGCTGCTGCCCGAGGCCAGCGCGTAACCGGCGCCACGCTCGTATACCTCGATCTCCAGGAGCTCGCGGCTCACCACCCGCAGGAACTGCACATTGGTGCGGCTCGGGAAGCGGGCGTGCCCGGCGATCAGCGGGCCCAGGCTTCGGGCCAGTTCGGGGGTGGGCTCGGCCACGGGCACCACGGTGTGCGGGTTGCCGTTGTGGAGTGCGGTCACCGTGAGCTTGTGCTCCCCGACCGTCAGTGGCACGGAGAGCGTCGGCCCCTCGGCGGGGGTGCCGTCCTCGTTCAGCAGCGGCAGGGCGGCTGCATCGAACGTGGGCCTCCCCAGGCCGATCTGTACGATCCCAGCGGCGGCGTCGAGGATCTGTACGGGGCTGTCGCCCGCGCCGGTGCGCAGCGTGAACGGCTCACCGCCCGCCCAGGCCTGCGGCTCCCGCTCGGCCAGGTGCAGGGCGAACATCCGCAGCCCGTTGCCGCTGCGCTCGCAGACGGTGCCGTCCGAGTTGAAGAGGGCCAGCGGGACCGGGACCCCGGGGCGGGGCTCCTCCAGCGGGCCGTGCAGCACCCCGTCCGCGCCGATGCCGAAGTGCCGGTCGCAGACGAGCCGTACGGACTCCGGCGTGACGGGGACGTCGGTGTAGCGGGGGTCGATCACCACGTAGTCGTTGCCCAGTGCCTGATACTTGAAGAAGTCGGTCATGACTCGTCTCAGGTAGGTGGCGGGGGACGGGGCCGTTCCCGGTGAGGTCCGGACGGGAACGGCCCCGTACATCAGGCGTCCTGCTCTTCGAGTGCCGCTGCGTCGTGCTCCTCGCCGTACCACTTCTCCGCCCAGCGGGAGAAGGCGATGATCACGATGTCGCGGTGGCCCGGTCCGCCGTCGGCGGAGAGGACGTCGGTGACGTCATGGGCGAGCCCCCGGTCGTCCAGCAGGACCGCCTGGCCGGCGTCGAGCGTGCCCGACCAGAAGGGCGCCTCCGCCCCCGGCTTCCACAGCCGGGTGGTGCCGCCCGCCACGTTCACCTTGTTCAGGATGGCGATCATGACGAACTCGTGCCCGTCGTGGTGCACCCCTTCCGGGGTGAGCGGGCCGGGCCTGCCGCCCTCGGCACGGGTCCGGTTCTGGTGGACGTTGATCTGCCACGGCTCGGACCGGTCCAGGCCGAGTTCGCGGATGCCCTCGGAGATCAGCGGGGTGAAGTCCACCTCGATCGGCTCGTATACGCGGCGGATGCCGCCGCCGACCGAGTTGAACTTCTTGTACGTGGTGTAGTCGCGGTGCGGAAGCCGCTTGAACGACCAGCTCTCGTCCTCGGCGGGAGCGAGCTTGTACTGCGAGAACCGCTTGAAACGGGTCCCGTTGCCCATGTACTCGTCGACCGGGCAGTCGTCGTAGCTGGGCAGGATGTCGGGCGCGACCTCGGGCAGGTCGATGACGGTGAATCCTTCGGCGCCGAGCGGCATGTGCTCTCCCCTCCTGGTGGGTGGTGGTGGAATCAGGCGGTGATCGACGGCATGCGCTCGTCCAGGTACGTCGCCGAGGAGTTGAGCCGCCACAGGATGCCGCGGGCGATGGCCCGGCGCATCCGGGGCGACTCGGCGGCGGGCAGCACCACGTTGTGGAACCAGCCCTGGGCGTGCTGGGAGTCGATGGTGATGTGCAGGCGGTGGTAGACGATGCCGACGTCCGGCAGGCCGAGCCGCTCCCAGGCGTGCACGACCTGGACGAACCGGTCCGGCGCCATCCACTCGGTCATGCCGAGGTAGCCGACGGCCTCGGGGTACAGGGCGCGGTAACGGCACAGCAGCACCGCGAGGTTGCCGTTGAGGAGGGAGTTGGCGGTGAGCGAGCGCTCCAGCTCCTCGTCCGGGATCTCGAAGACCTCGAAGATCTTGTTGAAGAGGGTGGTGTGGACCTGGGCGTGGTCGCCGTTGCCCATCTCGTCCCAGAAGTTGGAGGCGATCTCCATCTTCGCCGCACCCGCCGTACCGACCTGCATCATCGCCAGCAGATCGTCGAAGCGGCCGTCGACCACGGACTCCTGCATCACGTAGTTGCGCAGGTCGGACTCGGTGGCCCGGTTGCGGATGAACTCGTGGTAGTACGGGTGCTTGTACACCCGGTGCTCGCGCGCGGTCTTCTTCAGCCAGGAGAGGTAGGCCCGCGGTTCGGTGGGGGCCTCCTCCAGCAGCCCCGGCTCGATCAGCCGGTCCTGTGCCTCGGCGGTCGCGGCTTCCAGCTGCCGGCCGATCTCGTGCACGACGACCGAGCCCTCGGCCGTCTCCTGGTCCGTGAGTTTGGTGTGCAGCCGGTAGACCCGGTCGAGCAGGAACTGCTGCGCGTAAAGGGCCTGTTGGTCATTGGCGGCCGCGGCCTTGTTGATCTCGGCCACTCGGCCGAGCAGGGCGGTGCGCGCTTCGCCCGCGAACTGCGAGTCGACCTTGTCGGCCGCCGTGGCGAGTAATGCGGTGACCTCGTCGACGGTGGTCAGAAAACTGGTGGCGGGCTCGGTCTCGACCCGGGAAGTACCAACTTCGAGCATCTGCTTCCCCTTGTATTTCACCTGGTGACTGTGACGTGCCGTACGTGTCGTGCGGGTAGCCGTCTGTCGTGCTGAGGAGAGAGAAGGAAGGGGGATCGCACCGCACGCGGCCCACAGGTGCGGGGCAGGGTGTGTGCCAGAACGGCAGAGGCGGTCAATGCGCGCCCATACTGCACGCAGGGCTCTGGGCAGACTCTGTACGCGGTCTATATGGATTCAAGCCACCGGGCGGGGTGCCGGTGGAGGCGGCCGGGACCCCGGTCAAGGCATGGCAAAGAGGGCGCGCAGTACGGGACCGTATCCGTACTGCGCGCCCTCGATCAGGGATGACGCACAGGTGGTGCGCAGGGGCTTCGCTCGGGTGACAGGGACCGCGGCGGCGGCGATCGGCCCCGGGGGAGGGCGTCTCCTTCAGGTCAGAAGACGGTCCCCGGGACCTTCACCACCGCACTGGCATCGCACAGCCGCCGCGGCCTCGTCGTCCTGCCCGCGCCGCGCGGCACCCCTCATCCGGGTGCGCGGTGCGGGCAGGGTCTGGGGAGTGGCCTAGTCCTCGCGCAGGGCGCGGACGGCCTCCTCGACGCGCTTGCCGTAGTCGGCGTCGGCGGCGTGGAAGTGGGCGAGGTTCTTCTCGATCACATCGTCGCGGGTGACCTGCGAGAGGCCTCCGGCGATGGTGGCGACCAGGCGGCCCTTCTCGTCCTGCGACATCAGCCGGAAGAGCTCGCCCGCCTGGAAGAAGTCGTCGTCCTTGGTGTGGGCGGGCGCCTCGTGCGTGCCCGTCCAGCCGTGGATCGCGAGCGGGGCGGCGAGCGCCGCGTCGGTCTGCGCCGGACCGGCGTACGAGTTGGGCTCGTAGTTCTTGTCGTGGCGCGAGCCGTAGCGGGTGGCGTGCACCCCGTCGCGGCCGTAGTTGTCGACCTCGGCCGCCTTGGGGGCGTTCACCGGCAGCTGGGTGTGGTTGACGCCCAGGCGGTAGCGGTGCGCGTCCGCGTAGGCGAACAGCCGGCCCTGGAGCATCTTGTCCGGGGACGGACCGATGCCGGGCACGAAGTTGTTCGGCGAGAACGCGGCCTGCTCCACCTCGGCGAAGACGTTGTCCGGGTTCCGGTCCAGCACCAGCCGGCCGACCCGCTGGAGCGGGTAGTCGCTGTGCGGCCACACCTTGGTGAGGTCGAACGGGTTGAACCGGTACTCCGCGGCCTCGGCGGCCGGCATCACCTGGACGTGCAGCGTCCAGGACGGGTTGACGCCCCGCTCGATGGCCTGGAGCAGGTCCGTCTGGTGCGAGTTGGCGTCCTTGCCGACGAGCTCGGCGGCCTGCTCGCCGGAGAGGGAGCGCACACCCTGGTTGGTCTTGAAGTGGTACTTGACGAAGAAGGCCTCGCCCTCGGCGTTCGTCCACTGGTAGGTGTGCGAGCCGTAGCCGTTCATGTGGCGGTACGAGGCGGGGATGCCGCGGTCGCCCATCAGCCAGGTGACCTGGTGCGTCGCCTCGGGGGAGTGCGCCCAGAAGTCCCAGACGTTGTCCGGCTCCTGCTTGCCCGTGAAGGGGTCGCGCTTCTGCGAGTGGATGAAGTCGGGGAACTTGATCGGGTCCTTGATGAAGAACACCGGGGTGTTGTTGCCGACCAGGTCGTAATTGCCCTCGTTCGTATAGAACTTGAGGGCGAAGCCACGCGGGTCGCGGACCGCGTCCGCGCCACCGAGGGAGTCGGCGACGGTGGAGAAGCGGATGAACGTCTCGGTGCGTTTGCCCACCTCGGAGAGGAAGTCGGCGCGGGTGAAGCCGGTGACGTCGTCGGTCACCTCGAAGTAGCCGTACGCGCCGGAGCCGCGGGCGTGGACCACGCGCTCCGGGATGCGCTCACGGTTGAAACGGGCGAGCTTCTCCAGGAGGTGCTGGTCCTGCAGGAGGATCGGTCCACCCGCACCGGCGGTGGCGGAGTTCTGGTTGTCGGCGACCGGGGCGCCTGACTCGGTCGTGAGCACACGCTTAGCCATGTGGCGGGATGACCTTTCGTACGAGCTGCTGACGGCTTGAGGAGCGTAGATTCGCCACGAGACAACGTCAACAGTTTGTTGAAAACGAAGTGTTTGGTTCCGGGCCGCGGCAGCGCCTGGGCGCGACAGGACAGGTGTCAGCGCCACCGCGGCCCGGAGATCAGGGGGCCCGTCATCCGGGCCGTGGCCCCTTGCGGGGCCGGGGGAGGGTCAGACCTGGGAGCCGGAGAGCCGCTCGACCGAGAGCAGCAGCGCCGAGTGGTCCAGGCCGCCGTCGCCCTGGGCGCGCAGCGAGGCGACCAGCTGGGCGACCACACCGCCGACGGGCAGGGCCGCGCCGACGTTGCGGGCGGCGTCGGTGACGATGCCCATGTCCTTGTGGTGCAGGTCGATCCGGAAGCCTGGGGCGAAGTCCCGCTTGAGGAAGTTGTCCTTCTTGCGGGTCAGCACGGTCGAGCCGGCCAGACCGCCGTTGAGGACGTCCAGCGCGGCGGCGAGGTCGACCCCGGACTTCTCCAGGAAGACCACGGCCTCGGCGCAGGCCTGGATGTTGACCGCGACGATCAGCTGGTTGGCCGCCTTCACCGTCTGGCCCGAGCCGTGCGGGCCGCAGAGCACGATGGTCTTGCCGAGCGCCTCCAGGAGCGGCTTCGCGGCGTCGAAGTCCGTCTGCTCACCGCCGACCATGATGGACAGGACCGCCTCGATGGCACCGGCCTCGCCGCCGGAGACCGGCGCGTCCAGGACCCGGATGCCCTTCTCGGCCGCGTTCTTGGCGAGGTCCACGGATGTCTGCGGGGTGATGGAGGACATGTCCACCAGCAGCGCGCCGCGCTTCGCGTTCTCCAGGATGCCGTCGGGGCCGTAGGCGATGGCCTCGACCTGCGGGGATGCGGGCACCATCGTGATGACGACATCCGCGTCCCTGACCGCGTCGGCGATCGAGGGGGCGCCGGTGCCGCCGGCGGCGACCAGCCGGTCGACCTTGTCCTGCTCCAGGGTGTATCCGGTGACGTCGTAACCGGCCTTGATCAGGTTCTCCGACATGGGGGAGCCCATGATGCCGAGACCGATCCACGCAACCTTGGGGAGGTTGTTGCTCATGAGGGTGCCTTCCTGAAAAACGTGTGTACGTGAGGGGTTTGGGCGCGACCCGCGAGGTCCGCCCGGCCCGTCCGCGGCCGGTCAGCCGGCCGCTCGGGCCGACGCCGGGAGCCAGTCGAAGGACTCGGCGCTCGGCCGGTCGCCCGGCTTGTACTCCAGGCCGACCCAGCCCGCGTAACCGGCGTCCTTCAGCTCGTCCAGGAGCTGCTCCAGTGGGAGCGAGCCGGTGCCCGGCGCGCCGCGGCCCGGGTTGTCGGCGATCTGCACATGGCCGGTCTTCGCGGCGTACGCCTTGATGGCCTGGCTCAGGTCCTCGCCGTTCATCGACAGGTGGTACAGGTCCAGCAGGAACTTGGCGTTCCCGAGGCCCGTCGCCGCGTTGACCTTGTCGACGACCTCGATCGCCGCCGGTGCGCTGACCAGCGGGTAGAGCGGCGACTCCGGCTTGTTGAGGGTCTCGACGAGCAGGATCGCCCCGATGCGGTCCGCCGCGCGGGCGGCCAGCACCAGGTTCTCCAGGGCGAGCGAGTCCTGCACCTGCGGGTCCGCGCCCTCGACGCGGTTGCCGTACAGCGCGTTGAGCGCCGTGCAGCCGACCGAGGCGGCGAAGTCGGCCGCCACCTCGATATTGGCCCGGAAGCGGTCCGACTCCGTGCCGGGCACGGAGAGCGCGCCGCGGTCGGGGCCGGGGAGCTGTCCGGCGTAGAAGTTCAGCCCCACCAGCTGGGTGCCGGCGTCGTCGAGCGCCTTCTTGAGGGCGTCGAGCTCCGCCTGCGGCGGGGTGGGGGTCTCGATCCAGGGCCACCACAGCTCGACCGCCGTGAAGCCCGCCGCGGCGGCTGCCGCGGGACGCTCCAGGAGCGGGAGTTCCGTGAAGAGGATCGAAAGGTTCACATCGAAGCGCTGGTCCGGGTATCCCATGAGGATGTCGGCGCTCCTTCCGTATTGCGGAAGTTAGTTTCTGCTTAACGGAAGATTGCCTGGGGGGTGGTAGGGCTGTCAAGGGGGTGCCGCAAAATTCGCCCCGGCCGGCGACGTACGGAATCGGTGGATAGGGCGCCTTCGAAGTCCTTCCGGGAAACCCCTGGGGCATACGAAAGCGGGGCGGGGGCCGCAGTCGACCCCCGCCCCGCCCGGCTCTCACGCCGTGGGTGCCCCCGCTACCCGGCCGGAACCGTGTCCTGGAACGTCGTCCCCGCACTGCGGTACGCCCCCACCATCGCGTTGACCTGCGACGGGGTGAGCACCTGGTCCTTCACATGCAGGACGTAGTCCACCTGCTGGTCGTAGGCGCGGGGCGTGGTGCTCGGCTGCCCCTCCAGGTCGATCAGCCACTGGTTGAAGTTGATCGACATGGGCCGCTCGGGCAGATAGGCCGCCCCGTGCGTCCCGAAGTGCTGCCCGTCGACGTAGTACGTGATCTGGCTGTTGTCGATGGTCACCACCAGGTCGTGCCAGCCGGCGAAGGACTGCCGGGACTCGCTGTGCGCGTTGACCGCCTCCCACGGGTCGGGCCGGTAGGTCTCCCACGAGGTGGTGTAGAGGATGTTGGCCGGCTCGCCCCAGCCGCCGTTCGGCAGATACTCGAAGTCGTACTCCGCGTAGTCGTCCGCCATCGGCGCCTTGAGGTCGTTGATCGTGAAGAACGTCTGCACGATCCGGTCGCCGTCCGGGCCCGAGCGCGGCGCGTCGCTGAACTTCACCCGCGACGCGTACGTCCCGTTCTTGAACTTCATCGACTGCGTCAGGATCTCGGTGTGCTCGGTCGAGCCCCCCGTCCCCGCCGTGGAGGTCTCCAGGTTCATCACCGCGTTCCCGCTCTGCGAGGCGAAGGTGACGTTCTCCGGAGCCCAGGTCGCGCCCGGCACTCCGGGACCGCCGGAGTTGGACCGTACGCTCCAGCCGTTCGCGTTGATCCTCGGGTCGGTGTGCGAGCCGTAGTTGAAGTCGTCGAACAGCCTCGGCGCGTCCCCCGGCGGGTCGGTGGGCGGGTCCGTGGGGTCCGGCGGGTCGGTCGGCCCGTTGCCCCCGGGCGCCTCGCCCCAGACGGTCGCGCCGTTCACCTGGGCCGTCACCTTGGACCAGTCGCCGTACGCGGTCCGCTCCGGGCCGAAGGAGTAGTCGTCGGACTGGACGAGCCGGGCCCAGGACGCCTGGTGGAACCGGAGCTGCATGTCACCGGTGTCCGCCCCCGGCGCCAGTGAACCCGCGCCCGGGGTGAAGCCGATCTCCAGATAGCGGTCGGCGGTGGCCGTCGGGGAGGCGAGCGTCCCGAAGGTGCCGGTGATGTTCGCGCACCCCTTCACCGCCCAGGAACAGGCGAACCGGTAAGCGGCGGAAGGGGAGTCGGCCTTGAAGTAGTAGCGCACCTTGACACTGCTCAGCGGTACGGAGGTGGCGCCGGCGTTGCGCACCTTCAGCCACGGCTCGCTCTGGTCGGCGCTCGCGCCGGACGCGCTCGTACGGTACTGGACGACGATCCCGTCCGCCGCGGCCGACGCCGAGGACGGCAGCGCGGCCAGACCGGTGGCGGCCAGAGCGACGGCCGCGGCGGAGGCGGCGGCGGTGCGCAGCCTGCTCCTGCGGTGCTTCGTGCGGGGGGTGTCGGCTGGTGTGTTCACTGGTGTGTTCCTCTCCGGAACGGTGGTGGGGGACGGGTTACGAGTGGGGTCGCGCTGTTCCTGAGGGGGTTGCCGAGGGACCGGACGCGGCCGCGAGCGACCCTGCGTCCAGCGGGCGGTAGGGGACGCCCAGGGCGTCCAGCCGGGCGGTGTGGTGGTGCAGCCGCTCGACGAACCCCGGCCAGTCGCCGCGCCCGCCGGACCAGGCACGGTCGGCCAGCGCGCAGAGCCGCGGGTAGCTGAGGTACTCGATCTCCTCCGGCGTGCGGACGTACTCGGTCCACAGCTGGGCCTGCGTCCCGAGCACCCGCGCCCGCTCGGCCTCCGCCCATGCGGCGGGGGCCGGCTCGTAGCCGTGGACCGTGCGCAGGGTCACCGGGGCGCCGGGCTGGGCGACCGGTTCGGACGGGTCGCCGGTCTGGGCGTAGTCGAGGTAGGTGGCCCGGTGGTGGGCGGCGATCACCTGATGGCCCCGGCGGGCGGCGGCCAGCGCGTGCGAGGGGTCGCGCCAGGTCATCACCGTGAAATCCAGGGGGAGTTCGGTGCCGGTCTCGGCCCAGCCGAGCGGGATCCGCCCGCGCTCCACCAGGAACGCGCCGATCCGGCCCATGAACCAGCCGTGCAGCGCCGCCGGGTCCGCGAGACCCTCGGCCGCCGCGCGTTCCCGGGCGGCCGGGCTGTTCTCCCACTCGGTGGTCGGGCACTCCTCCCCGCCGATGTGGATGTACGGCGACGGGAAGACGTCCATGACCTCCTCCAGCACCGCCCGGCAGAAGTCGAAGACCTCCTCGTGCACTCCGAGGACCGTGTCGCAGACGCCCCAGCGGGTCCAGACGTCCAGCCTCCGCGCCGGGTCGTTCCCCAGCTCCGGATAGGCGGCGAGCGCGGCCCGCACATGGCCGGGCATCTCGATCTCCGGCACGACGGTGACCCCGCGCTCCGCCGCGTACCGCACGAGCCCCCGCAACTCCGCCTTGGTGTAAGCCCCTTCGTGCGGTACGCCGTCGAAGTGCGCCCCGTCCGGACCGCTCGGCCCCTTCTGCGACCGGGCCCGCTGCGCCCCGACCGAGGTCAGCCGGGGGTAGGCGTCGACCGGCATCCGCCAGCCCTGGTCGTCGGTGAGGTGGAGGTGCAGGGTGTTCAGCTTGTGCAGCGCCAACAGGTCCACGTACCGGCGCAGATACCCGACCGGCTGGAAGTGCCGGGCCACGTCCAGCATCGCCCCGCGCCACGGCCGGTCCGGTACGTCGGTGATCTCGGCGCACGGCAGCTCCCAGGCGCCGGAACCCGGTGCTCCGCCCGACAGGGCCTCGGCGGGCAGGAGCTGGCGGACGGTCTGGACGCCCCGGAGCAGCCCGGTCGGGTGGGCGGCGCGCAGGAGGAGGGCCTGCGGGCCGACCGTGAGCCCGTACCCCTCCTGGCCGAGGCCGCCGAGCTGCTCGTCCAGCGCGAGGACGATCCGTCCCTCCGGCGACGGGGCGAGCGGCAGCCCGGCGGCCGGGCCGACCAGGGAGCGCAGCAGGGCGGCCGCCGGTTGGGCGCCCGGGAGCGCCCGGACGGCGGTGTCACGGTCGAGGACCAGCCGGCCGCCCAGCGAGGAGACCTTGGTGGGCCGGGGGAGAAGGGCGAGGTCGGGGCGCGATACGGGCACGGGGTCTCCGGATTCGGTTCGCGGGCGTACGGGGACGGGCGCGGGTGGTCCCGGGCTCTCAGCCCTTGACGGCACCGGCGGCGAAGCCGGAGGTGACATGGCGCTGGAGCAGCAGGAAGATCACCAGGGCGGGCAGCGCGAAGAGCGTGGAGGCGGCCATCGTGGCGCCCCAGTCGGTGCCGAAGGTGTTCTGGAAGGACGACAGCCAGACCGGCAGGGTCCGGTTGTCCTGCTGCTTGATGATCAGGAAGTTGGCGTAGGCGAACTCGTTCCAGGCGGTGATGAAACCGAACAGCGAGGTCGCCATGAGACCGGGCGCAAGCAGCGGCATCGCCACCCGCCAGAACGCCCCGGTCCGGGTGCAGCCGTCGACCTGGGCGGCCTCCTCCAGCTCCGGCGGGATGGTCCCGATGAAGCCGCGCAGCACCACGATGGTGAACGGCAGCGTGATCATGAAGTAGATCAGCGTCAGCGTCGGCAGCCGGTCGAGCATGTCGGTGTCGCGGGAGATGATGTAGACGGGGATGATCAGCGACTCCCAGGGCGCCATCTGCGCGATGAAGACCATCAGCATGAACTGCCGCCGGCCTTTCCACCGCATACGCGCCACGGCGAACGCCGCTCCCAGCGCCACCAGCAGCGCGAGCAGGACCGCGCCCAGCGTGACCAGGATGCTGTTGCGCCAGAACAGCGCGAACCCGTCGGCTTCCACGGCCCGTCGGAAGTGGTCGAGGGTCCAGGTGTGCGGGAAGAGCTGCGGGTCGGCCGACTGGATGTCCTTCGACGGCTTGAAGGCCGTGGAGATCATCCAGTAGACGGGGAAGAGACAGACCACGACGGTCACGGCGGCGGCGATGTTCAGGGGGAGGCGCCGCAGTCGGGGGCGTACGGTACGGGTGTTCATCGGGTCTCGTCCTCCTGGCGGAACATCTGGCGGAAGTAGAGGACGAGCACCCCGGACATCAGGACCACGGTGATCATCGATGCGGCCGAGCCCAGGTCGTACCGCTGGCTGGAGAGGGCCGTCTGCACCGCGTAGACCGGCAGGATCGTGGTGGCGTCGCCCGGTCCGCCCCGGGTCATCACCCAGATCTGCACGAACGCCTTGAACGTCCAGATCACCTCCAGCGAGAAGACCAGCAGGAAGATCGGCCGGAGCATCGGGAAGGTCACCGAGCGGAAGATCCGCCCCGCGCCCGCCCCGTCCAGCCGCGCCGACTCGTACAGCTCCAGCGGCACAGTGGTCAGCGCGGAATACAGGGTGATCGCGGCGAACGGCACCGACTGCCAGACGATCAGCGTCACCAGGATGGCGAACGCGGCCGTCCCGTTCGCGAACCACGGGTAGCGCTCGAAGGAGTCGAGACCGATCGAGGTCAGCGCCCAGTTGACGATGCCGAACTCCGAGTGGAACAGCCACTGGAACACCGTGGTCGCCGCCACCACCGGCATCGCCCAGGCCAGCACCAGCGAGCAGAGCACCACCGTCCGCCCGGCCCGGCGCAGCCGCTCCACCATCAGGGCGACCAGCGTGGCGATCACCATGATCAGGACGACATTGACCGCCATGAACAGGAAGGTGCGGCGGACCACCTCCCAGAACCGCGGGTCCGCCAGCAGCGTGCGGTAATTCCGCAGCCCGACGAACTCCGCCTCACCGGCGATCAGTTGGCGGAGCCGGAAGTCCTGGAACGAGATCAGGACGGCCCGCACCAGCGGATAGACCAGCAGATAGAGCATGCCGCCGATGGCGGGTGCGATCAGGGCGTACGGCCAGAAGCTGTGCGCCCGGCCTGCCGGCTCCTTGCGTGCGGCGGGGCGTGGGGCCGGTCGCTGCCGGGGTGTGCGGGGTGCTGGGGTCCGTTCGGCGACGACCGGCACGGCACGCATCCTTCCTGTGGCTGGTGATCGGGTGGGGCCGGGTCAGGAACCGGCGTTCATGGCCCGGGTGATGTCCTGCGAGGCCTTCGCCGCCTCCTTGGCCGGATCGCCCCCGGTGAGCACGGCCGTCATGTAGTCCTTGATCGGGTTCTCCGCCTCGACCGCCGCCCACCCCGGGGTGTTGGGCGTGGCATGGCCGTTGGCGGCGCCGACCGCCATCGCCGCCGCACCCGGGTCACCGGCGACGGCGGGGGCGAGCGAGGTGCGGTTCGGTACGTAGCTCATGGCGACGGCGAGCTTCTTCTGCCACTCGTCCCCGGTCAGCTCCTTGATGAAGGTGAGCGCCTCGTCGGGATGGGCCGCGGCGGCCGGTACGACGAGGTCGGAGCCGCCGGTGAAGACCGAGCCCGGGGTGCCGGCGGTCTTGCCCGGGATGGGGAAGAAGGCCAGCTTGCCCTTGAGTTCGGGGTTCTTCTCCACGATGACGTTGGCGCCGCCCGGGGTGGAGATGACCTGGGCCACCTGTCCCTGCGCCATCACCTCGGCCTGCGGCGGGTCGTCCTCGTCGGAGTCCTTGGGCCCCTTGCCGAGCGCCTGGAGCTCCTCGTAGAAGGCCATGCCGCGCAGCGCCTCGGGGGTGTCCAGCGCGCCGGACCACTTTCCGCCGGACTCGGTGGCGAGGTCGCCGCCCTCGTCCCAGATGAAGCCGGCCAGCGCGTACCAGAGCTGTCCGGGCAGGTAGATGCCCTGCGTACCGCCCTTGTTGAGCTTGGCGGTGGCGTCGATCCACTGCTCTCGGGTCTTGATCGTGGCGGCGTCGATGCCCGCCTTCTCGAAGAGGTCGGTGCGGTGGATCACCACGCGGTTCGCCGCGTAGTACGGGATGCCGTACTGCTTCCCCTCGTACGCCCCCGGCTCCGCAAGACCGCTCAGCCAGTCCTCGCCGTTCAGCTCGTCGGTCCGGTCGCTGAGGTCGAGCAGCCCGCCGCTCTCGGCGAACTGCGCCACCTGGGTGTTGCCCGCCTCGATGACGTCCGGGGCGTCGTTGCTGGCCAGGGCGGCGGTGATCTTCTGGCCGATCCCGTCCCACTCCTGGATCTGGATCTTCACGTCGATCTTCGGGTGGCGTTTCTCGAAGTCCGCGGTGAACTCCTTCTGGAAGGTGTCCGAGACGCTGTCGCGCATCAGCCAGACATCCACCGTCGTCCGTCCGTCCCCACCCGCGGAGTCGGACGGCGGACCACAGGCACTGAGCGCGGCGGTCAGGACGAGCACGGACCCACCGGCAAGCAAGCGGTACTTCACGGTTCACCTCGGAAAGCAGAACTGAGTCCGACCTGAGTCCGGCCCGACCACCTGACCACCTGACCAGTGAAGTCCACTGGACAGCTCACCTCTCGATGGGGGTTGAAGGTGGCATAGACCAATGAGGCCGTCAACCCCCTGCGTATGAAGGTGATTTGGTGATGTGCTCGTAACACGTCCGCCCTGGTCGCCGACGGTAGGCGCTACACTTCGCCTGACCAGCAGGCCAGTTGTCTCGAAAGCCCGGTCAACTGGTAAGGAAAATGGACCCGTCGGGAGGGGAGCGCGTGGAAGCGGATGTGCCGGGGACGGTGCTCAAACGGGAGCGGACGCGCGATGCAGTGCTGGAGCTGATCGAGTCGCGCAGCCCCGGCGACGCGATCCCCTCGGAGCGGGCCCTGTGCTCCCTGCTCGATGTGTCGCGGCCGACCGTGCGCGCGGCGGTCGACGAGCTGGTCGCCGCCGGGCTCCTGGTGCGCGAACACGGGCGGGGCATGTTCGTCGCGCCCGCCAAGATCACCCAGGAGCTGGTGGCGGGGGACCGGGCGCTGACCGTGCCGCAGGCGGCGGGCGCCTGGTCGAGCCGGCTGCTGGAGTTCACCACCCTCCAGGCGGGGGCCCGGGTCGGCCGCAAGCTGCGGATGTCACCCGCCGCCGAGATCGTCTACGTGGCGCGGCTGCGGTTGGTCGACGGAGCGCCGATGGCCATCGAGCACCTGCACATCCGGGCCGAGCTGGTGCCGGGCCTCAGTGCCCAGGAGCTGGAGAGCGGCGACCTGTACGAGCATCTGCGCACCACCCACGGCGTGCATGTCCACGAGGCGGTCCAGGCCATCGAGCCCACCGTCGTCACCCGAGCCGAGGCCAAGCTGCTCGACGTCCCCGAGCTCTCCCCGGCCCTGCTCTTCGAGCGGCTGACCTCGGACACGGCCGGCCGGCCGGTGGAGTACGTCCACTCGCTCTACCGGGGTGACCGCTACCGGATCGTCTCCCGCCTCGCACTGGGCCCGGCCGCCGAGGTCGCCCCGGACCGGGAGGGCCACCACCCGGGCATCCCGCCGGGCGACTTCGCGCACGGCGACGCGATCACCTCCTCCACCAGGGGGGACATCCAGGCGGGCGCGTGACCCCGGGCCCGAACGGCGTTGCGCGGGGTGCAACTCCGGTTGCGCCTCTTGTCGTTGGGGCGTCGGCGCGCCAGGGTGGCGGACACATCCGAAGCAGCCGAACCCCCACACGAGGTGCCTCGCATGAACGCAGCCCCCCGCCCGCGCCCCGCCCTGCCCAGCCGCCGGAGCCTCCTCGGCGGCCTGCTGGCGGGAGCCGCCCTGGCCGCCGCTCCCGCCCTCGCCACCCCCGCCCGCGCCACGGCCCGCCCGACCGCCACCCCGGCCCCGCCCGGCAGCCCCCGCGCCACCCGCCCCCTCCTGCTCGGCACGTACACCTCCGCCGAGGGCGGCGGTACCGGCATCGGCACCGCCACGTACGACACCGCCACCGGAACGATCACCCCGGGACCCGTGATCACCGGCGTCGAGAACCCCTCCTACCTGGCCCTGCACCCCTCCGGCGCCACGGTCTACGCGGTCGCCGAGCAGGACGCGGGCGCGGTCACCGCCGTGGCGCTCGCGCCGGACGGGACGTACGAGGTGCTCGGCACCCGCCCCACCGGCGGTTCCGGCCCCACCCACCTCTCCGTCCACCCGTCCGGGCACTGGCTGCTCAGCGCGAACTACACCTCCGGCAGCGTCGCCGTGCACCCCATCGCGGAGGACGGCTCGCTCGGCGAGCGCACCGACCTGGTCACCCACAGCTCCCCGCCGCCCGGCCCCGGCCAGAACGGGCCGCACGCCCACCAGATCGTCACCGCCCCCGACGGTGGCCATGTCCTGGCCGTCGACCTCGGCACCGACACGGTCCACACGTACCGCCTCGACGAGTCCGCCGGAACGCTCACCGAGGTCTCCCGCGCCGCCCTGGCACCCGGCTCGGGCCCGCGCCACCTCACCTTCCACCCCGGCGGGTGCTTCGCCTATCTGGCCTGCGAGCTGGACAACACCACGGTCGTCTGCGCGTACGACCCCGGTTCCGGCGCCCTCACCCCGGGCGTGGGGCAGTCCACCGGGTCGGACACCGGCTACCCGGCCCAGCTCGTCGTCACCGGCGACGGCTCGTACGCGTACCTCGCCAACCGGGGCCCCAACAGCCTCGCCCGATACGCGGTGGAGGACGGCGGGGCGGTCCTGCGGCTGCTGGACACCGTGCCCGTCGGCGGTGACTGGCCGCGCCAGCTCGCCCTCTCCCCGGACAGCTCCCTGCTCTTCGCCGCCAACCAGCGCTCCTCCACCGTCACCGCCTTCCGGGTCGGCCCCGACGGCTCCCTGGCCCCGGCGGGCGGTCCGCTCCCGGCGCCGGTCGCGGTCTGTGTCCTGCCGCTGCCCTGACCACCGCCGCAGGGGCCCAGCGGGCACCCGGGCGGGGTCCCGTGCAGCGGTTAGAGTCGTGGCCGAGCCGCGCGCCCGCACCCGCGGCGAGGACATCAGGGAGGCACAGTGCGCTTGAGGGTGGAATTCACCACCGAGCCCTTCGATCTCGACGAGGCGCCCGCCCACGCGGTGGTGGCCCGCGAGGTCATCCAGAGCGCCGGGCTCGACGCCGTGGACGTCGGCCCGTTCGGCAACACGGCGGAAGGGGGCGCGGACGAGGTGCTCACCGCCGTGGACTCCCTGCTGCGCCGGGCCCTGGCCTCGGGCGCCACCCGGGTCTCGCTCCAGGTCAATGTGATCGGGGAGGAGGGCCGGTGACCGAATCCGCCGATCACTCTCCGGTCACCGTCGACCACCCCTTCGTATCGGCGGTCAAGCCGCTCGTCGACGCGATGGGCGCCGAGCTGCTCGGCCCCGAGCAGGCCCAGCCGGACGACGTGGTGCTCGCGTGGGAGGGCCAGGACGTCATAGCCGTACGGCTGCCCCAGCTCTCCGACTCGCTCGACCACGTCCTCGCCGCACTGGAGAGACGGCACGGGATGCCGCTTGCCGACCTGGACCGGAAGGCCAAGCAGTCCGTCGTCCGGACCCTGGAGGCACGCGGTGCCTTCTCCGTGCGGCACGGGGTGGAGACGGTGGCCGGTGCCCTGGGCGTCAGCCGCTTCACCGTGTACAACTACCTGAACAGGGAACATTCGGCCAAGGGTGAGTAGTTGGCCGAACCCGCCGAACGCACAGGAAAGCCGCTGTCCGCATACCGGGACGGCGGCTTTCTCCGTTCGCGAGATTTCAACAAAGTGTTGACGTCGTGTTGCGGAGGGCGTTAGCTATCCGCAGCCCGAACAACGCACAGCGAAAAACAGCCACGGAGGCTCCCGTGACTTCGAGCTCCACACCGGGCCTCACCCGGTTCAACACCCTGGCGGACGGCGAGGCCACCCCCGCACTGCACGAGGTCTGTGCCAGTGCGGCCTGGGGAGAGACCGTCCTCGCCGGCCGTCCGTACGCCACCGAGGAAGCCCTGCTCTCCGCGAGCGACGCCGCCATGGCCGAGCTCACCGCGGAGGACCTGGCCGAGGCGATGGCGGGCCACCCGCCGATCGGGCGTCCGATCCCCGGCGACCCGACCTCCTCCCGCGAGCAGCGGGGCATGGCCGGCGCCTCCGAGGAGCTCAAGACCGAGATGCTCGAACTGAACCTGGCCTACCAGGAGCGGTTCGGACATGTCTTCCTGATCTGTGCCACCGGCGCCACCGGTGAGCAGATGCGCGACGCGGTGAAGTCCCGGACCGGGAACTCGCCCGAGCAGGAGCGGGAGATCGTGCGCACCGAACTGGGCAAGATCAACCGCATCCGGCTGACCCGTCTGGTGCGGGAGACCCTCGCAGAGGAAGCTCCCGTGCAGGACTCTTGAGATCAAGGAGAGTGACGGTCTTGAGTACCGACACGACCGCATCGGTGTCCACCCACATCCTGGACACCAGCATCGGACGCCCCGCCGCGTCCGTCGCCGTCTCGCTCGCCGCCCGCAGCGGCAGCGGCTCGCCGTACGTGACGCTCGGAGCCTCCGCCACCGATGCGGACGGGCGCTGCAAGGACCTGCCGGCGCTGCCGGAAGGAACGACCCATGTGCGTCTCGAATTCGACACCGAGACGTACTTTTCCAAGAAGCAAGCCGAGGCGCAGCAGGACGCCCCCCGCGTAAGGGACAGCGGCGCGTTCTTCCCGGAGGTGGCCATCGCGTTCGCGGTCGTCCCGGGCGAGCACTATCACGTACCGCTGCTGCTCAACCCGTTCGGCTACTCCGTTTACCGAGGGAGCTAGCACCGACATGCCCACGATTCTCGGCCAGAACCAGTACGGCAAAGCAGAGAACCGCGTCGTAAAGATCACGCGGGACGGCGACACCCACCACATCAAGGACCTCAACGTCTCGGTCGCCCTCTCCGGCGACATGGACGATGTGCACTACTCCGGCTCCAACGCCAACGTCCTGCCGACCGACACCACCAAGAACACGGTGTACGCGTTCGCCAAGGAGCACGGGATCGAGTCCGCCGAGCAGTTCGGCATCCACCTCGCCCGGCACTTCGTCTCCTCGCAGGAGCCGATCCACCGGGCCCGGATCCGGATCGAGGAGTACACCTGGGAGCGCATCGCGACCTCCGACGGCAACTCCAGGTTCATCGGCGCCGACGAGGTCAAGCACTCCTTCGTCCGCAAGGGCCAGGAGACCCGCGTCTCCCAGATCACCTACGACGGTGAGAACTGGGAGGTCATCTCGGGCCTCAAGGACCTGACGGTGATGAACTCGACCAACTCCGAGTTCTGGGGCTACGTCAAGGACAAGTACACGACGCTGAAGGAGGCGTACGACCGCATCCTGGCGACGGACGTCTCCGCCAGGTGGCGGTACAACTGGACCAGCGACGAGCAGCGCATGCCGAACTGGGAGAAGTCCTACGAGCAGGCGCGCAAGCACATGCTCCAGGCCTTCGCCGAGACGTACTCCCTCTCGCTCCAGCAGACCCTGTACCAAATGGGTTCGCGGATCATCAACAGCCGCAGCGAGATCGACGAGATCCGCTTCTCGCTGCCGAACAACCACCACTTCCTGGTGGACCTCGAACCGTTCGGACTCAAGAACGACAACGAGGTCTACTTCGCGGCGGACCGCCCCTACGGTCTGATCGAGGCCACCGTGCTCCGGGACGGCGTCGAGCCGAAGATCCCGGTCGACATGACCAACCTCTGACGCGGCACTGAACCCGCCCCCGCCCGCCCGCAGTTGGGCGGGGGTCGGTCATCCCGGAGGAAACACCCATGGCACAGCCTGCAACGGGGCCGGCCGAAGGCCCGTGCGAAGCCCCGAAAACCCTTACCGGCACGGCAGTTCACCCGGTCGACGAGAAGCTTCCTCCCGCCCGGCTCGTTCCCGCCGCACTCCAGCACATCGCCGCCATGTACGCGGGCGTCGTCACCCCTCCGCTGATCATCGGCCAGGCCGTCGGCCTGGACACCGCCGGGATGACCAGGCTCATCGCCGCGAGCCTTCTGATCGCCGGACTCGCCACCATCCTCCAGACCGTGGGGGTCGGCACGATCGCCGGGAACCGGCTGCCGTTCGTCAACGCGGCCTCTTCCGCCGGTATCGCGCCGATGCTCGCCATCGCCGAGACCAGCGCGCCCGGACACCAACTCCCCGCGATCTACGGGGCGGTGCTCGTCGCCGGAGTCTTCTGCCTGACGGTCGGACCGTTCTTCGGCAGACTGCTGCGCTTCTTCCCGCCGCTCGTCACCGGCGTGGTCATCACCCTCATCGGCGTCACCCTCATGCCCGTGCCGGTCGCCTGGGCGCGGGGCGGCGACGCCACCGCCGAAGACTTCGGCGCCATGAAATACCTGGCGCTGGCCGCCTTCACCCTCGTCGTCATCCTGCTCATCCAGCGCTTCGGCCGCGGCTTCCTCAAACAAGTGGCCCTGCTGGTCTGCATGTTCGTCGGCACACTGGCCGCGATCCCGTTCGGGCTCGCCGACTTCTCCGCGCTGAAGTCCGCACCGCTCGCCGCCCTGCCGACCCCCTTCGCCTTCGGCGCACCGGAGTTCCACCCCGCCGCCATCCTCTCCCTCTGCATCGTCATGCTCGTCCTGATGACGGAGTCCTCGGCCGGCATGCTGGCCCTCGGTGAGATCTGCGCGCGGGCATCATCCCGCTCGCCGCGCCCACCTTCTACGCCGGATTCCCGGCCTGGGCCCAGACCGTCCTCGGCTCCGGGATCAGTGCGGGAGCCCTGGTCGCGGTCGTACTCAACCCTGTTCTTCCACCATCTCGGCACCCACAGCCGCCCCGCTGTGGCACTCAAATCCTCCTAGGGTCCTGCCGTGCCCACATCGCCACAGAGAGAAGAAGGAAGCACCATGGCAGCTTCGGCAGACCCTCAGCGCATCGTCATCGAGAACTGTTCGATCGCCACCGTCGACGCCCACGACACGGAGTACGCCTCCGGGTACATCGTCGTGGCGGACAACCGCATCGAGTCCGTCGGCGCCGGCCAGGCACCGGAGGGCCTCACCGGGGTCGTCCGGCGGATCGACGGCACCGGGCACCTGGCGACGCCCGGACTGGTCAACACCCATCACCACTTCTACCAGTGGATCACCCGGGGCCTTGCCACCGACCACAACCTCTTCAACTGGCTGGTCGCCCTCTACCCGACCTGGGCGCGCATCGACGAGCCGATGGCCCGCGCCGCCGCGCAGGGCTCGCTCGCCATGATGGCCCGCGGCGGCGTCACCACCGCCATGGACCACCACTACGTCTTCCCCAAGGGCTCCGGCGACCTGTCCGGCGCCATCATCGGGGCCGCCCGCGAGATGGGCGTACGGTTCACCCTCGCCCGGGGCTCCATGGACCGCAGCGAGAAGGACGGCGGCCTGCCCCCGGACTTCGCCGTCGAGACCCTCGAAGGCGCGCTCGCCGCCACCGAGGCGACGATCGACGCCCACCACGACGCCTCCTTCGACTCGATGACCCAGGTCGCCGTCGCCCCCTGCTCGCCGTTCTCGGTCTCCACCGAACTGATGCGCCAGGGCGCGGAGCTGGCCCGGCGCAAGAACGTACGGCTGCACACCCATGGCTCGGAGACCGTCGAGGAGGAGCAGTTCTGCAAGGAACTGTTCGGGATGGGCCCGACCGACTACTTCGAGTCGACCGGCTGGCTCGGCAGCGATGTGTGGATGGCGCACTGCGTCCACATGAACGACTCCGACATCGCGGCCTTCGCCCGTACGGGAACGGGCGTCGCCCACTGCCCCTCCTCCAACGCCCGCCTCGCCGCGGGGATCGCCCGCGTCCCCGACATGCTCGCCGCCGGCGTCCCGGTCGGCCTCGGCGTGGACGGCACCGCCTCCAACGAGTCCGGCGAACTCCACACCGAGCTGCGCAACGCCCTCCTCATCAACCGCCTCGGCGCCCACCGCGAGGCCGCCCTGAACGCCCGTCAGGCCCTGCGCCTCGGGACCTTCGGCGGAGCCCAGGTACTGGGCCGCGCCGACCAGATCGGCTCCCTGGAGGCCGGCAAGCTCGCCGACCTCGTCCTGTGGAAGCTGGACACCCTGGCCCACTCCTCGATCGCCGACCCGGTGACCGCGCTCATCTTCGGCGCGGCCGCCCCGGTGACCCTCTCCCTCGTCGACGGCAAGCCGGTCGTCGAGGGCAACCACCTCACCACGGTGGACGAGGACGCCATCGCCCGCGTCACCCGCGACGAGGCCCGCCGCCTCGCGCAGATCGCCGCCGGAGCCTGACTCCGGAGGTATCCCCCAACCGCCGGGCTGTCCACGACTCCCGGAGGTATCCCCGACCGGCCGGTCGAGGGGGACGGCCCGAGACCGGCCGCCGTGGACCCGAGCGGGGTCCGCGGCAGCCGGTCCGGCGGACGCGCACCCGATGGTGGGCGCCGCCGGACCGGTGATGAACGCTGCCCGCACGCCCCCAACGTGCGCGCCCTCCGCACCCCCCTCTGCACGACCTGCACGACCTGCACCACCTGAGAGAGCCGCAAGCACCGCCGCACCACTTACGCACCACCTCCCTGAACCCCACGTCGCCGACGACGTGTAACCGACCGGAGGAACCGCCGTGGCCGCTGAGCCCAGGTTTCGCAAAGACGCAGATGCAGCCGCCCTCGACGTGACGGACGATGCCGTCACAGAAGCAGAAGCAGCAGACCGCCGGAAACATCCGGTCGACGAGACCCTTCCCCCACTGAAGATGTTCACCAGCGGCCTGCAGCATGTGGCCGCCATGTACGCCGGGGTGGTGGCGCCACCCCTGATCGTGGGACCGGCCGTCGGCCTCACCGCCAAGGAGACCGCCTTCCTGATGGGGGCGAGCCTGTTCACCGCAGGCATCGCCACCCTCCTCCAGACCATCGGCTTCTGGAAGGTCGGAGCCCGGCTGCCCTTCGTCAACGGCGTCTCCTTCGCCGGTGTGGCCCCGATGATCGCGATAGGCAAGGACCGGGGACACGACGGGATAGCCGTCATATTCGGGGCGATCATCGTCGCGAGCATCCTGGGCTTCGTCCTCGCCCCCTACTTCTGCAAACTGGTCCGCTTCTTCCCCCCGGTCGTCACCGGCACCGTCATCACCCTCATAGGTGTCTCGCTCCTGCCGGTCGCCTTCAACTGGTCCCAGGGCGGCAACGCGACGGCGGACGACTACGGTTCGATGACCAACATCACCATGGCCGCCGTGACCCTGGTGATCGTGCTGGCCCTGCGCAAGCTGCTGCGGGGCTTCCTCCAGCAGATCGCGATCCTCCTCGGCCTGGTCATCGGCACCCTGATCGCCATCCCCGCCGGCATCACCGACTTCAGCGCCATCAAGAACGCCGACGTGGTCGGCTTCCCCACGCCGTTCGCCTTCGGCGGCCCGCAGTTCGAGATCGCCGCCATCATCTCCATGTGCATCGTGATGCTGGTCTGCATGACCGAGTCCACCGCCGACATGCTGGCACTCGGCAAGATCGTCGGCCGCCCGGCCGACGAGAAGATCATCGAGGGCGGCCTGCGCGCCGACACCCTGGGCAGCGCCATCAGCCCGATCTTCAACGGGTTCATGTGCAGCGCCTTCGCCCAGAACGTCGGCCTCGTCGCCATGACGAAGATCCGCAGCCGCTTCGTCGTCGCGGCGGGCGGCGGCATCCTCATCGTGCTCGGCCTGGTGCCCGTCGCCGCCTCCGTCATCGCCCTCGTACCGCTGCCGGTGCTCGGCGGCGCGGGCATCGTCCTCTTCGGCACGGTCGCGGCCAGCGGCATCCAGACCCTGGCCACCGCCGCCATGGAGAAGGGCGAGAACGCGCTGATCGTGGCGGCGGCCCTCGGTATCGGCCTGATCCCGATCGCGGCGCCGCAGTTCTACCACGCCTTCCCGGAGAGCCTGCTGGTCGTCCTCGACTCGGGCATCTCCACCGGCTGCGTCGTGGCCATCGTGCTGAACCTCGCCTTCAACCACTTCGGCCGCAAGCCGGACGCGGAGGACGAGGAGCAGCACCACGGCGAGCACGTGGTGCCGGCGGCTGCCGGGGTGGGTGTCCACTGACGCATCCGCCGTACGCAGCCCGGTGAAGCCCCGCGTCCCGCGCGGGGCTTCGGCCGTGCCTCACCTCCGGCCGGTGCGGGGCCTCGCCCCGGTCGCGCCTCAGCTTCCGTCGATGCGGTAGCTGTCCCCGTACACCTTCCACCGCAGCGGTGTCTCCAGCTGGAGCTTCCCCTCCCGTACGAAGACGCGCTGGGCGCTCTCCACCCGGCTGGCGTCGGTGTGCGAAGGCTCCCGGCCGATCGCGGCGACGCGGGCATCGAGGAAGGCGTTCAGATACGCCTTCTCGTCACCGCCCCGCGCGGGCGGCCGGGACGCCGCCAGGGCCTCGCGGCGCATCGTCCGGAACCCGACCGAGCCTTCCGTGTCACCCGCGCCGTGCATCACGTACGCGTCGTAGTAGATGAACTGCCCCAGCGCCCCGAGCCCGTCCTTCTCCGCCTGCTCCACCGCCGGATCGAAATAGGCGGCGTCCCGCTCCGCGTCCTGCGCGGCGCGGAAGACGGAGTCCTCGGCCGCCTTCGCCCACGCCTGCGTGAACGGTTCGCCGAGCCCGGCGTGGGAGTCGCTGCCCTCCACCGCGCGCAGTGCGGGCAGGAACCGCTCCAGCGGATTGCCGGGGCGCGCCTTGGCGTACCGTTCGACGACCTTCCTCATGTCACCGGTGCCGGAACAGAACCCGATGATGCCCGCCGTGTACCCCCGGCCGTCCCCGATGTCCTCGATGTACGGGTACTGCGCCTCCCAGTCCAGCGAGGAGTTCTCCGCACTGGAGACCAGCTGCATGGCGATCCGCTTCTTCGCCGGGTCGGCCAGCCCCGCCTCCGGATCCTGGGACGCGGATCCGGAGCATCCGGTCAGGGCGGCGGCCGTGAGGAGAGCGGCGGCGAGGGGCAGGCGCAGGGCGCGGACGATGTGCTTCACCCGCCCAGCCTGCCAGGCCGGGGCCCTGGAGCGGACGGCCGCCCGGCGGCTGTAGCGTCAGGGGTATGGAAGATCAGTCAGTTGTGGATGTCGGCGATGTGCGCCTCGCGTACCGGACCTGGGGCGATGCGTTCGGCTCGCCCGTCGTGCTGCTGCACGGCCTCGGCGGTTCCGCCGCGGACTGGGAGGCGGCCGGCCCCCTGCTGGGCCAGGAGTGGCGGGTCTTCGCCCTGGACCTGCGGGGCCACGGCGAGAGTGACTGGCCCGACGAGTACGACCTGGAGCTGATGGTCGAGGACGTCGTCGGCTTCCTCGACGAGCTGGAGCTGAACCGGGTCGGCCTCGTCGGCCACGGCATGGGCGGCGTCGTCGCCCGGCTGCTGGCCCAGGAGCACTCCGACCGGGTGGAGCGGCTGGTGCTGGTGGAGACCCCGGCCCCCTTCCCCGGCGACCCGGGCCCGGCCGGGCGGCCCGATGGCCCGGTGGACTACGACGAGAACGCGGTGCCCGCCGTACGCGACCAGCTCGCCGACCCCGGTCCCGACGCGTCCGAGGGCCTCGGCGAGATCGTCGCCCCCACGATGATCATCACCGGCGGTCCGGAGAGCCGTATGCCGCAGGAGCGCCAGGCGGACATGGCCTCGCTGATCCCGGACTGCCGGATGATCACGGTCCCGGGCGGCCACCGGATGCACGAGACCCGGGCCGACCAGGTGGCCCCGCACATCACGGAGTTCTTCACCAGCTGAGGCGCCGGTCCTGCCGTGGGGCGACCCTGCCGTGGGCCGGTCCGGCCTTGGATGGCGGAGACAGGGGCATGCCGGGGCCGGGGCGTTGTCAGTGGCGGCTGCCATGATCGGCACCATGGACTTCGACCGTGCCCTGTTCCTCGCCGAACCGGACGCCCAGCCCTGGACTTCCTACTCCCACGCCTACGGCAGCGCCGAGGACGTCCCCGGCTTCCTGCGCGCCCTCGCCGGGGACGACGACGCGGCGGCCGAGGAGGCGCAGAGCGAGCTGTACGGCAGCATCCTGCACCAGGGCTCGGTGTACGAGGCCTCGGCGAAGGCGGTGCCCTTCCTGGCCCGGATCGCCGCGGCGGGCATCCGTACGCCGGACGTGCTCCTGCTGATCGGCGGGATAGCGGAGGGCGGCGCGGACCCGGGCGGGAGTGCGTCCGAGGAGAGCGACGAGGTGGCCTGCCGCCGGGCCGTCGCCGAGCAACTGCCGCTGCTCCTGGCCTCGGTGGGCCACGAGGACCGTGCCGTACGCCAGGCCGCCGCCTGGGCGGTGGGGGTGACGGGAGCGGCCGCGGCCGGACCCGCGGCGCCGGTGCTCCGGGACCGGGCGGCCGTCGAGAGCGACCCGCTGGTCCGCGCCGAACTCCTGGCGGCCAGGTCCCGGTTGGACCCCGAGGGGGCCATACCGGCGGCGACCGGGGCCCTCGGCCCGGACAGCCCGCCGGAGCTGCGGATCGCGGCCGTGCTGGCCTGCGTGGACATCGGGTTGCCCTGGACCCGGGCCCACCACGAGGCCGTGCTGGCCCTGCTTCCCCTGGACCCTCTGGTCGCCGACCGGTTCGACCTCTCCCGCAACGAACCCCTGCACCACCTCACCCTGACCCTGCTGGACCGGAACACCGAGCCGGACCGGGAGGCGGTGCTCACGCTGCTGGACGCCGCGCTGCGCAGCGACGATCCGGAGGCCCGCGCCGAGGCGGTGTGGGCGGCCACGACAGCGTGCGAGCTCTCCCGCAGCGCACCCGCGCGGCTGGCCCCCGCGCTGATATCGGTGGCCGTGGACGACGGGCCGGACGATGTGTCCGGTGCCCTGTCGGCGCTCGGGAGGCTCGGTGCGTCGGGGGCTCCCGCCGCCGACGCGCTGGCGGTGCGCGCGACGGGCGAGGGCGATGCGGCGGACCGGGCCCTCGAAGTGCTGGTCGCCGTCGACCCGGTACGGGCCGCGCCCCTGCTCGCCCGGGATCCGGAGCGGCGGCCCCGGGCGCTCGGAGCCGCGTGCGGCGGGCCCGCCGGGTCCCTGCCGGTCGTGCCGTACGACCCCGAGCTGCTGGTGGCGCTCCGGCGGCGGCTCGCCACGACGGAGTCCGGCACCACCACTTCGTTCCGGCTGGCGGCGGTGCTCACGGCCTGGGGCCCGGACGCGGCCGCCGCCGTGCCCGAGCTGCTCGCCGCACTGCCGTCACACCCCCGGCTGCTGCCCAAGGTGCTGGTCGCCGTCTGCCCGCCCGACCAGCGCGCGGAGGTGGCCGAGGCGCTGCGCGCGCGGGCCGGGACCGGACCGGTGGACGACCGGATCGAGGCGGCTCGTGCGCTCCACGAACTGACCGGCGACCACGGCCTGTTGCTGCCCCTGCTCGCCGGGCGGCTCACGGAGAGTGCCGGGGGAGGCGGGGGATCCGATGAGCGGATACGGGAGGCGGCGACGGCCGCCGCCGCCGTCGGGCCCCCTGCCGCACCGCTCCTACCCGCACTGCGCGCCGCCCTCAACGCCCCCGGCACCGAGCGGAACAACCCGCAGACGGACGACGACATCGCGGTCGCCGTCGCCCTGCACCGGATCACCGGCGACGCGGCGGAGGCGGTGCCGGTGCTGGCCGGGGTGCTCGGCGACACCGAAGCGCTCTGGCGGCGCTGGACCCTGATCCGCGCCGCCCGGGCGGCCGGGGGCCTCGGCCCGGCGGCCCGGCCGCTCGTCCCCGTACTGAAGGCGCTGCTCACCGACCCCGGACAGGTGCCGTCGGCGGTGGCGGCCCTGCGTGCCATCGCCCCCGACGAGCTGGACGCCGGGCGCGCGGCCGGGCTCCTGCTGGACGCGGCGGAAGCGGGCACCGCCCCCTTCGAGGCCGTGGACGCACTGGTGGCGCTCGGCGCGGACGCCCTGTCCGACGTGCACCGGGCGCGGCTCGCGGCGCTGGGGGAGCGGGACCTGAGAGTGGTGAGGTCCGGGCTGGACGGCACGATCGAGGCCGCCGACGAACGGCTGCGAGCCCGGGTGCGCGCCGCAGTCAGGCGTGGATGATCCGGCCGACCAGTTCCGGAATCCATTCGACGTACTCGATCTCCGCCCCGTCCGCGTGGCGGGCGTGGAGGAACCGCCCGGTCGGGCCGCTGGTCGCGGGGGTGGTGATGGTGGCGTCGGCGGACTCCAGCGTGGCCCGGAGGGCGTCGAGGTCGTCGACGACGACGGTGGCCGAGGCGTGGCCGTACCGCGCGCGTTCTTCGACCGGGCCGCCGATGACCAGGAAGTTCCCGATGGCGGCGAGGGTGATCTCGTGGAACGCCAGCCGCAGGTGGGGCTGCTCGCCGGTCAGCTCCTCCAGCAGCGGCAGCGCCCGGTCGAGGTCGTCGGTCCAGAGGCGTGCGTAGGTCTTCAGGATGGTCATCACTGCGCTCCCTCGGTCTCTTCCGGATACTGGGAAACCGTAGGTGCGAAGGGTCTGACGTGGAAGAACGCACTTTTTGGTGCGAGAGGCACCGGAACGGAACCGAGCAGTGTGCCGCCGCCCCTCAGCTCCCCGGCCGCCGGTCCGGCTGCCAGTCCGGCCGGCGGCCGCTGAGGCCGATCACCCGGTCCAGCAGCGGGGCGCCGACCGGCACCGGGACGGGCGGCCCGAAGAGGCTCTCGCCGTCCGGATCGTCGTCGGCCGGTGCCAGCAGGGCCTCGCAGGAGCGCAGTTCGGTCTCTCCGGCCTCGTACGGCTGCCCGGTCGACCGGGCCAGGTCCCAGCCGTGGACGACGAGTTCGTTGAGCGCGACGGCCCCCGCCACCTCGCCCGGCAGCTCCACCCCGCCCGCCCGCGTCATCCCCGTCCACGCGTCGGCGGAGCGCCAGGCCGCCGCCACCTCCTCCAGCCGCCGGGGCAGCACCTCACGCCAGTCGTCGTCGAGGACGGGCAGGGCGGAGTCCGGGGAGAGGGCCGTGCTCGCCCCGAGGTCCTTGCGGGCCGCGTCACGGAAGGCGGCGGCCAGCCCGGTGAGGTGGGCCAGCAGCTCCCGTACGGCATAGTCCGTGCAGGGTGTGGGGCCGCCCAGCCGGCCGTCGTCGATCGCACCGAGCAGACCGGCGATCCGCCGGGCGGCCGGCTCCAGATCGGGGAGGGGAGCGGGGGTGGAGGCGTGCGTGCTGTCGGAGTTCATACAGGGCAGACGGTTCCGCCACCGAGAACTCATCGGAGGATCCACGGCGAGCTCGGCAGCGGAGGTACGAGGGGTTCACCGGCCCGGGCGCGCGGCGCACACCACCACATAGCGGAAGGTTCCTCTCCGTCCTCTTGTCGGCAACCCCCAGGCCATGTCATACAGGTCTGGACCATTGCTGTCCGGATGGAAGGCACCACCGTGCAACGCCCCCACATATCTGCCGCGTTTGCCTGTTCCGCCGCCCTGCTCCTCGCCCCCCTCCTCACTGCCTGCGGCGGTACCGCCGACGCCGACACGAAGCGTCCCAGCACCCCGAAGGGCGTGACCGCGCAGGCGAGCAGCTCCACCTCGGTGCACGTCATGTGGGAGGCCGCCTCCGACGACAAGGCGGTCGCCGGTTACGAGGTCTACCGAGGGAAGACCAAGGTCAAGAGCGTCCCGGCGGCCAAGCACATGATCGACGTCAACGGGCTGACGGCCTCGACCGGCTACACCTTCACCGTCCGCTCCAAGGACACGGCCGGGAACCTCTCCGCGCCCAGTGAGGCCATCCCCGTCACCACCCAGGCCACCCCGCCCAAGGACGACACGGCCCCCACCGTCCCGGCGAAGCTGACCGGCACCGCCGACGGAAGCCGCGTGGCCACCCTCACCTGGGGCAAGTCCACGGACGACGTCGGCGTCACCTCGTACGACATCTACCAGGAAGGCTCCAGGATCCACAGCGTCCCGTCCTCCGAGACGACGGCGAAGCTCGCGGGCCTGCGCCCGGGAACCGTCTACACCTTCACCGTCCGGGCCCGGGACGCCTCCGACAAGTCCTCTCCCGACAGCAACGCGCTCGACCTCACCACCGAGTCCGCCCCCGGCGCCCCCGCGAGCACCGCCCCCACCGGGCTGCGCACCGAGATCGGCAAGGAGGGCGCCGAGTTCACCGTCGACCTGTCCTGGGACCAGCCCGACACGGGCGGCGTGATCCCCGCCTACCAGCTCTATCTGAACGGCAAGCTGACCACCACCATCGTCTGGGGCGGTACGCCTCCGAAGGGCCGGGCCACCTACCGGCTGAACCTCGCGGAACCGGCCGGCACCCGCTACTCGGTGAAACTCAGGGCCAAGCTCCCGGACGGCAAGTGGGGTGACTTCTCGGCCCAGCCCACGATCGTCCTGGCGGACTGACGCGACGTCGGCCCATCCGCCTCCCAGGCGTGCGGCGCCCCGCCCCTTATGGTCCATTGATCCCAGAAGGCCGGAGGGCCGGAGGACCGAAGGGGCTGACGCATGGACCTGGGAGACGGCGCGCCGATGGAGTACACGGCGGCGTACGGCACCGAGACGGGTGGTGGCACAGGCGGAGGAGCGGCGGGATCGGGGCCCGGCCCCGCTCCCGCTCCCGGCGGGAGCACCGCATGAGCAGCGCGGCCGACACGAAACCCGCCCGGGAGGAGGAGCCCCCGGCCAGGCGGAAGTTCACCTTCCCCAGCGCCCTCACCATCCTCGTGGTCGTCACGCTCGGCGTCTGGGTCCTGGCCTTCCTCGTCCCGCCCGGCGTCTACGACCGCAACGAGGACGGAGCCCCGGTCCAGGGCACGTACCACCGCGTCGACTCCGACCAGGGCTTCGTCGACCGCTTGAACGACCTCTTCCTCTCCCCGGTCAACGGCCTCTACGGCGTCCAGGACGCGAAGACGGGCGTGGTCGGCCCGGACCTGGCCGGCGAGCTGTACGGCAGCGCGGGCGTGTTCCTCTTCGTCCTCGCCATCGGCGCGTTCATCACGGTGGTCTTCGCCACCGGCGCCCTGGACCGGGGCATCGGCCGCCTCGCACACCGCCTGCGCGACCGGGGCGCGCTGCTCATCGCGGGCGTGATGCTCGTCTTCTCGCTGCTCGGCACGGTCGAGGGCTTCGCGGAGGAGACGCTCGGGTTCTACGGCCTGATCATCCCGCTGATGCTGGCCCTCGGCTACGACCGGATGGTGGCCACCGGCACGATCATCCTGGGCGCGGGCATCGGCGTGCTCTGCTCCACGGTCAACCCCTTCGCCACCGGAGTGGCCTCGTCCGCCGCCGACATCTCGCTCGGCGACGGCATCGTGCTGCGCGCGATCATGTGGGTGGTCCTGACGGCGGTGACGATCGCCTATGTCATCCGGTACGCCAACCGCGTCCGCAGGAACCCCGAGCGCTCGCTCTCCGGCTTCCTCCCCGGCGACCGCGAACACAACGCGGCGGACGCGGAGGAACCCCCGGAGCTGACCCGGCTGCACCAGGTCGTCCTGGTCCTCGTCGCCCTGGTCTTCGCCTTCATGATCTTCTCGGTCGTCCCGTGGGCCGGGGCCCTCACGGGCGACGCCGACGCCACCCCGTACGGCTTCGAACTGGGCTGGTCCTTCCCGCAACTGGCCGCGCTCTTCCTGGTCGCGGCGGTCCTGGTGGGCGTCGTCGCCCGGTTCGGCGAGCAGAAGCTCAGCTCGACGATCATCCAGGGCGCGGCCGACTTCATCTCCCCGGCGCTCGTCATCGTGCTCGCGCGCGGTGTCACCGTCATCATGAACAACTCGCAGATCACGGACACCGTGCTGCACTCGATCGAGGGCGTGGTCTCGGGGACGTCGTCGGCGCTCTTCGCGGTCTTCGTCTTCCTCGTCAACCTGCCGCTGGCCTTCCTCATCCCCTCCACCTCCGGCCACGCCACCCTGGCGATGCCGATCCTGGCCCCCCTCGCCGACTTCGCGGGCGTTTCCCGTGCGGTGGTCGTCACGGCCTGGCAGGCGGCGAGCGGCTGGATGAACCTCTGGGTCCCGACGACGGCGGTCACCATCGGCGGGGTGGCGCTGGCGAAGATCGGCTACGACAAGTACCTGCGGTTCGTCTGGCCGCTGCTGGCCGTCCTGGCCGTGCTGATCTGCGGGTTCGTGGCGCTGGGGGCGGTGTGGACCTGAGGGGGCTCGGGAACGGTCACGCCCCAGGCGGCCATGGCGTCCAGCACATCGCGCAGACCCTCACCGAGAGGGGTGAGCCGGTACTCCACGCGAGGCGGGATCTCGGCGTACGCGGTGCGGGTGACGATGCCGGTCGCCTCGAACTGCCGGAGTCTGCTGGTCAGGGTGTGCGGGCTGATCCCGGGCAGGGCGTCACGGAGTTCGGTGAAGCGGTGGGGGCCGTGCAGAAGCTCGCGCACGATCAGCGTGGCCCACGGGCCGCCGAGCAGCGTGAGGAACCGGGCGACGCCGCATTCGGGCAGAGAAGTCGTGGACATGGTTCCACGCTAACCCATTAGTGCAGTTGAAGTAACTGATGCATCACATGCACTAATGGGTCCATGACCTACGTGATCCACGGCGCCACCGGCGCCCAAGGTGCCCCTGTCGTCTCCGTGCTCGCCGCCGCCGGCAAGCCGGTCGTCCCCCTCGCCCGCCGCGCCGGCGCGGCAGCCCAGGGCCCGGCGACCGTCGCCGCCGACTGCTCCTCCGCCCAGCAGCTGACCGACCTCTATCGGGGCGCCGCCGGCGTATTCGTCCATCTGCCCCTCGGCGCGGAGGCGGACCGCGTCCGGTACGCGCACAACATCGTCGCCGCGATCCGGGAGGCGTCGCCGGCCCGGGTGGTCTTCTCCACCAGTGGCTCCGGAGGCGGCGGGCTTCCGGAACCGGCGGACAGCGCGGTCTCGACGCTGACCGACGGGCTGGAGGCGGGCGACATCTCCTACGCGGTCGTCCGGCCCCGGCTGTTCCTGGAGAACCTGCTCCTGCCGCAGGTCGTCGGAGCCGCCCGCGAGCAGGGAGCTCTGCGCTACCCGCTGCGCGCCGACTTCCCGGTCTCCTGGGCCTCGCACCTCGACATCGCCGATGTCGTCGCCGACCTGTTCGACCGCCCCGACGTCACCGGCACCATCGACGTCGGACAGCTTCCCGCGATCACCGGTCCGGACCTGGCCGGGGCGTTCGGCGAGCACCTCGGGCGCGAGGTCTCCTACGAGGCGATCACGCCCGCCGCCTTCGGCACGTCGATAGCGCCCCTGCTCGGCGAGGGCCCCGCAGCGGGCGTCGCCGGCCTCTACCGGGCGCTCGGCGAGCTCACGGACCATGCCATCGCTCCCGAGCGGTCCGCCCAGAAGCTGCTCGGACGGGACCCCAGGAGCACGGGCCGGTGGCTGGCCGACCTGGGCCTCTAGGCGGGCGCGCGGTACCGGGCGGGCGGGCCCGGACGCCATGCCCGCCGACAGGCTCCGTACCGAGGGCTACGAGGTGCCGTCGAGCACCTCTCGCAGCCGCTGCCCGAACTCGTCCGGCTTCCCCGGATATCCGAACTCCCCGTCGAGGAAGCCGCCGTGGTGGCTCGGGAAGACGGTCACCCGCTGCCCCAGCAGTTCGGCGGTGGCGACGGAGGTGCGCCCGGTCTGCACGTTCGTGGACTCCTCGCCCACGGCGATCACCACGCGGGTCGGGGCCGCGGCGATCGCGTCGGCGTCCGGCCGGTAGCTGCTGATCGCCCAGGAACGGTCGGACAGCAGCGGGTCGTCACGCGAGCCGTCGTCCCCGGTGGGCATCCCGAACGCGGCGGGATCGGCCTCGGCCTGCGCGAAGTACTCCTCGGTGAACTCGCCCTCCCACGAGGTCATCGCCACGAACGCGGCCATCCCGGCCCCCCACCCCCGTTTCGTGTACGCCTCCAGGACACCGGCCCGTGCCCGCACGGCCGCCGGGCCGTCCGGAGTGAGGGTGATGAGCGGCGGCTCGTGAGCGACCAGGACGGTCACGTCAGCCGGGTACTTCGCCACGACGGCGAGCGCGGTGACCGCCCCACCGCTGCTGGCGAACATCTCGACCGGCCCGGCCCCCAGCGCGCCGATGACGGCGTGCACATCGTCGGCCTGGGTCTCCGGCGTGTGGTCGGTCCGCCCGTCTTTACGGATGCTGCGCCCGAGTCCGCGCGGGTCGTAGGTGGCGACGGTCCGGTCAGGGAAGCGCGCCGCGAGCGCGGCGAAGCCGCCGGCGTCCATGGGCTGCCCGATCATGAGCAGCGGCGGGCGCCCGTCGGCGGTGGGCAGCGGTCCGCGCACGTCGTGGACGAGGTCGGCACCGGGGGTCTCAAGTGTGTGGGTCTTCATGCCTGTACAGACCGGCCCCGCTCCGGAAACTCATCGGCCGGCGCCCCTTCACCCTTACCTCACCATGGAAGGCTCCGAAGACCCCGAAGACCCCGAACACCCCGAACACCCCGACCACCCCGGCTCCTTGCAGGGCCCACACCGCCCCGGCGATGCTGTGCCCATGACCGTCGACGAGGCATGGGACCGGATCGAGGAATGGCTCCGCGCCAACGCCCCCGTCCGCCACGCGGATCTTCCGCCTCCGGCCACCCCGGGGGAGATCCGAGCGGCGCAGGACGCGGTCGGCTGCGCGTTCCCTGCCGAACTGGTGGCGTCCCTAGCCCGGCACGACGGGTCGGGCGGGTTCCTCCTCCCGCCCCTTCACGAGCTCCACGGCACCCGCCTGATCGTGGAGGAGTACCGCGCGTACCGGCGGGCGGACCAACGGCGTGGCCCGGGAGAGCGCCCCTGGTGGCAGCCCCGCTGGATTCCCGTCGCTCACGACGGATGCGGCAACAGCCTCTTCGTCAGCCAGGAGCCCGGCCCCTCCTTCGGCCGGATCGGGGACCACGCGAAGGACGAGGGCGGTTCGTTCTCCTACGAGGGGGCGTGGGCGTCATTGGGGGCGTACCTCGCGTCCACGGCCCGGGGGCTCCACGACGGTGTCTGGGGCGACTACGAACCGTATGTCGACGACGAGGGCTTCCTGGACTGGCGCGATCGGTCCGAGGGTGTCGTCGTGGACTGGGACATGGCCCAGCTGAACCGCCGCTTCGGCTTCGGGTGAAAAACCCGGGGGCCCCGGGGACCCCGGACAACCGCACCGCCCCCGGCGCTGTGCGGTGCCGGGGGCGGTGACGGAGCTTCGGCCGGACCGGTCAGCGCAGCTGCTCGTACGCCGGCAGGGTCAGGAAGTCCGCGTAGTCCTGGTCCAGGGAGACCTGGAGCAGGAGGTCGTGGGCCTGCTGCCACTTGCCGGCGGTGAAGCTCTCCTCGCCGATCTCCTCGCGGACCGCGGCCAGTTCCTCGGCGGCGACCTTGCGGGCCAGCTCCGCGGTGGCGTGCTCGCCGTTCTCGAAGACCACGTCCGCGTTGATCCACTGCCAGATCTGGGAGCGGGAGATCTCGGCGGTGGCCGCGTCCTCCATCAGGTTGAAGATGGCGACCGCGCCCAGGCCCCGCAGCCAGGCCTCGATGTAGCGGATGCCGACCGCGACGGCGTTGCGCAGGCCGTCGTACGTGGGCTTGGCGTCGAGGGTGTCGATGGCGATGAGGTCGCCCGCAGCCACCGAGACGTCCTCGCGCAGCCGGTCCTTCTGGTTCGGCTTCTCGCCGAGGACCGCGTCGAAGGAGGCCAGCGCGATCGGCACCAGGTCGGGGTGGGCGACCCAGGAGCCGTCGAAGCCGTCGTTCGCCTCGCGGTCCTTGTCGGCCTTGACCTTCTCGAAGGCCACCTTGTTGACCTCGGCGTCGCGGCGCGAGGGGATGAAGGCGGCCATGCCGCCGATCGCGTGCGCGCCGCGCTTGTGGCAGGTGCGGACCAGGAGTTCGGTGTACGCCCGCATGAACGGGGCGGTCATCGTCACCGCGTTGCGGTCCGGCAGGACGAACTTGGCGCCGCCGTCACGGAAGTTCTTGACGATGGAGAAGAGGTAGTCCCAGCGGCCGGCGTTCAGCCCGGAGGCGTGGTCGCGCAGCTCGTAGAGGATCTCCTCCATCTCGTACGCGGCGGTGATCGTCTCGATCAGGACCGTCGCGCGTACCGTGCCCTGCGGGATGCCGACGTACTCCTGGGCGAAGACGAAGATGTCGTTCCAGAGGCGGGCCTCCAGGTGCGACTCCGTCTTCGGCAGGTAGAAGTACGGGCCCTTGCCCAGGTCGATCAGGCGCTGGGCGTTGTGGAAGAAGTAGAGGCCGAAGTCGACCAGCGCGCCGGGCACCGGGGTGCCGTCCAGCTGGATGTGGCGCTCGTCCAGGTGCCAGCCGCGGGGGCGGGTGACGACGGTGGCGAGTTCGTCGGCGGGCTTCAGCGCGTACGACTTGCCCGACTTCGGGTCGGTGAAGTCGATGCGGCGCTCGTAGGCGTCGGTCAGATTGAGCTGGCCGAGGATCACGTTCTCCCAGGTGGGAGCGGAGGCGTCCTCGAAGTCGGCGAGCCAGATGCGGGCGCCCGAGTTCAGCGCGTTGATCGTCATCTTGCGGTCGGTCGGACCGGTGATCTCCACCCGGCGGTCGTTCAGCGCGGCCGGGGCCGGGGCGACCTTCCAGGAGTCGTCCGCACGGACCGCCGCCGTCTCGGGCAGGAAGTCCAGCGTGGAGGTACGGGCGATCTCGGCGCGGCGCTCGGTGCGCCGGGCGAGCAGCTCATTGCGGCGCGGCGTGAACTGCCGGTGCAGCTCGGCCACGAACGCGAGGGCCGCGTCGGTCAGGACCTCTTCCTGCCGGGGCAGGGGCTCGGCATCGACGATGGCCAGCGTGGACGGCGCTGGTGCGGACATGAGCTGTCACTCCTTCAGCGGGCGGCGGCGTCTCATGGCCGCCGGGTCGCCTGAGACGGCACGGCGTGCCATGGCTCCGAGATACGGCCGTGGGTGCCGTCTGAGGTTCAGAGGGCTTCTGACCAGTGGATAGTAGTTTCCTCATGGTGGAAGTTCAATGGTTTGTTGATGTCGAGATTCTCCGGGTCGACAGAAACGGCCCCTCGGCGGCGCAGCGTGCCAGAGCGGGTACGGAGTGTTCACGGGGTCCGTCAAGGTCACTCCAGATGGCTCAGGTCCTGCGCGGTGTCGATGTCGTACGCCTGCGCCACATCCGAACACTCCACGAGCGTGATCGCATCGCGGTGCTCCCGCAGATAGGCCCGGGCCCCCTGATCGCCCACCGCCCCCGCCGCGATGTCCGCCCACCGGTCCGCCCCGAACAGCACCGGATGGCCGCGCTCCCCGTCGTACGAGGCGGCCACCAGGCTCGTCCGCGACCGGTAGGCCAGACGCACCCGCGCCACCGCCTCCGCCCCGATCCCCGGCTGGTCCACCAGCAGGACGATCACCGCGTCCGCGCCCGCACCGGCCAGCGCGGCCAGGCCCAGCCGGAGCGAGGAGCCCATGCCCTCCTCCCATCCCGGATTGACGGTCGCCACGGAACCCGTGAGATCGGCCCGAGCGCGCACCTCGTCGGCCGCCGCGCCCAGCACCACATGGAGCGGGCCGCAGCCGCCGTTGCGCAGCGCCCGCAGGGCGTGCTCGACCAGGGGGCGGCCGCGGTGTTCCAGCAGGGCCTTGGGGCGGCCGCCGAGCCGCCGGCCGCCGCCCGCGGCGAGCAGCACCCCCGCCACCTTCGGATTCGTCGCTTGAGAAGCCATGAGCCCTGGATATCACCGAGCCATTCGCACACGCGACACGCATGTCACTCTCAGGGGGCACCCTGATTTCTGTCCGTGGAGTGGCGCGCACTGCCTGTCATGGCGTTAACTTGCGGGCGGAACCCGGTACTTGGCCACAGCCCCGGGGTCCGGGGGTCACACGGGCACAGGGACGTGCGAGGGGGAGTGCTGTGTTGCGAAGCGTGGGGCAGAAGCGGGTCACCGGCAGTGATGAGGACCCGCGGGTGGCGGAGCTGCGTACAGCCGTCTCCCGGCTGCGCCGGGAGCTGGCCTCGCTCGCCTTCGAGTTCCCGGACCGGCCCATCGCCGAGGAGGAGCTCGAGGCACTCGATGCCATCGCGGTCGGCGGGGTCCCGGAGATCCCGGGTATGCGCAGCTCGTTGCTGCTGATCGCGGGGTCGATCGGCTCGGTCAGCGCACTCGCGGCTCCACTGCGCGACGTACGCAACGCGGTGGATCTCTTCGGGGAGCCGCCGCGCGGGTGAGGCCGGGCGTCGCCGGGTGGAATCAGCGGCGGATCAGCCTGCGGGCCGTCGCCGCCGCGACCGCCGACGTACGGGAGTCCACGCCCAGCTTCGCGTAGATGTGCACCAGGTGGGACTTGACCGTGGCCTGGCTCAGGAACAGCTTCTTGCTGATCTGGAGGTTGGACAGGCCTTCCCCGACCCATTGCAGCACCTCCAGCTCCCGGCGCGTCAGCGCCTCGGCGGGCGTGCGCATCCGGTCCATCAGCCGGTGGGCCACCGAGGGCGCGAGCGCCGAGCGGCCCGCCGCCGCCGTGCGTACCGCGCCCGCCAGCTCCTGCGGGGGCGCGTCCTTCAGCAGATAGCCGCTCGCGCCCGCCTCGACCGCCGCCAGGATGTCCGCGTCGGAGTCGTACGTGGTGAGGATCAGGACGCGGGGGCCGCCCGGCGCGGCGGTGATCGCCGCCGTGGCCTCGGAGCCGTGCATTCCCGGACCCGGGCCGAACTGGAGGTCCATGAGGACGACGTCGAAACCGCCCGCCGCCGCCAGCGCCACCGCCTCCTCGGCGGTGGCGGCCTCGCCCGCGACACGGAAGTCCGGCTCGGTGTCCAGGACCGCGCGCAGCCCCGCGCGGACGACGGGGTGGTCGTCGGCGAGCAGCAGCCGGATGGCGTTCCCCTCGCTCATGCGGCACGCTCCCCGTCCTGGGCCGGGCCCGTCACCGGCAGCGTGACCGCCAGCGCCGTGCCCTGGCCCGGCGCCGACTCCACGCTCAGCGTGCCGCCCAGCGTGGCGGCCCGCGACCGCATCGCGGGCAGCCCGAAACCGCCGTCGCCGCGCTCGTCCACCGGCGCCCCCGAGGGGTCGAAGCCCCGGCCGTCGTCCACGACGTCCAGCGCCACGGAGGTGTCCATGAAGCTCAGCGTGATCTCCGCCCGGCCCGCCCCCGCGTGGCGCACCGTGTTGGCCAGCGCCGACTGGGCGGTCCGCAACAGAGCCACCTCGTACGGCGTCGGCAGCTCCACCGGCATACCGCTGACCGCGAACCGTACGGTGAGGCCCGGCGCGGTCGTCCGGGCGCAGAGCCGCTCCAGCGCCGCCGCCAGCGAACCGTGCTCCAGGTCCGGCGGGGTCAGCGCGCGGACGAAGGAACGGGCCTCGGCCAGATTGGCCTGGGCGGCCTCACGGGCGGCGCGCACGTGCGCGGTGGCGGGCGCCTGATGGGGCAGCGTCCGCTCGGCCGCGCGCAGCAGGAGCTGGATGCTGGACAGGCCCTGGGCGAGCGTGTCGTGGATCTCCCGGGCGAGCCGTTCGCGCTCGGCGAGGGTGCCCGCCGTACGTTCCGCCTCGGCCAGCTCCGCCCGGGTGGCGACCAGCTCCACGATCAGCTCCCGGCGCCGCTCGCTCTCCCGGAACAGCGCGTCGTACCCGAGGACCGTGGCGACGGCGACGGCCGCGCCGAGCAGCGGGCCGATGAACGCGCCCGGGGTGATCTCCTGACGGTGTACGACGAAGCTCGTGATCGCGGCCGCCGCGGTGACGACGACGGTGGGGATGCCCCAGCGCGTCGGCAGCAGATGCAACTGGAGGAAGTAGAGCGGGAAGGCCACCCACAGGGCGTCCGCCGACAGGACGAGCAGCGCGAGCCACAGGCCGCAGAGCCCGGCCAGCCAGAGGGCCGCCGCCCTGGTCCCGGGGCGCAGGCACGAGGTGAGCGCCCCCTGCTGTACGGAGGTGGCGCGCGCCCCCGCCCCCGCGAGCGCCCCAACCCCGTACACCCCCGCCGTCACCAGCGTCAGCGCCACCACCGCACCCGCGTGCGGTGCGTTCCCGCCCACCGCGCGGACCGCCGCCAGGGCCAGCAGGCCCGTCAGCAGCGCGTGCAGACAGAGCCGCAGGGCAGCGGTGACGTGGGTGTGCGAACGCGAATCCATGGTCCGTCCAGCGTAGCGGCGGCCCCCGCGCGGCCGGTCAATCGAAAGGTTGATCCGACGACCTCCCCCCGCGCGATGTCTCCCCACCCCGGACAGCCGACGATGGACCCATGTTCGTCGCATGGAGAGACCTCCGGTTCGCCAGGGGCCGGTTCGCGCTCATGGGTTCGGTCGTGGTCCTGATCACGCTGCTCGTGGGCCTGCTGTCCGGTCTGACGGCCGGCCTGGCCAGGGAGAACGTCTCGGCCGTCACCGGTCTGGACGCCGACCACCTCGCGTTCGCCGCCCCGCCGGGCGACCGGTCGGTGTCCTTCGCCAACTCGACCGTCCGCGAGGACGACTGGCGGGCCTGGGCAGAGCGCCCCGGGGTCGGGGCCGCGCAGCCGCTGGGCATCCGGACGCTGAACGCCACCGCCCCCGGTGACCGTACGGCCGCTGTCTCCGCCTTCGGCGTCGAACCGGACGGCACCCTGGCGCCGGAAACGCCGGAAGGGATCGGTCCGGGACGGGTCGTGCTCTCCGAGAAGGCGGCCGAGGAGCTAGGTGCGGCGGTCGGCGACAAGATCGCGCTCGGCCGGACGGAGCGGGAGGTCGCCGCCGTCGCGGGAGACGCCTCGTACAGCCACACGCCCGTCGTCTGGACCACCCTCGACGACTGGCAGCACATCGGCCACGACGGCGCGGGCCCCGCCGAGCAGGCCACCGTGATCGCCCTGACCACCACCGGCTCCGCCGACCTGGCGGCCGGGGACGAGACGGCCGGCACCCGCACCCTCTCCCTCGACGACTCCCTCACCGCGATCGGCTCCTACCAGGCGGAGAACGGCTCGCTGCAACTCATGCGCGGCTTCCTCTTCGCCATCTCCGCCCTGGTCATCGGCGCTTTCTTCACCGTCTGGACCATCCAGCGCAGCGGCGACATCGCCGTACTGAAGGCGCTGGGCGCCTCCACCCCGTACCTCCTGCGCGACGCCCTCGGGCAGGCCGTGGTGATGCTCGCCCTCGGTACGGGCCTCGGCACCGCGCTCGCCGCCGGGGCCGGGGTCCTGATCGGCGGAGGGCCGGTGCCGTTCGTGCTGGACGCGGCGACCGTCCTGGTGCCGACAGTGATCATGATCGCCCTCGGCGCCTTCGGGGCCGCCCTGTCCATCCGGCGGATCACCGCCGTCGACCCCCTCATCGCACTCGGGAGTGCCCGATGACGCTCACCCTCACCGATGTGACCCTCACCTACCCGGACGGCGACGGGCGGCTCACCGCCCTGGACCGGGTCTCCCTGGAGGTTCCGGCGGGCACGCTCACCGCCGTCGTCGGGCCGTCCGGTTCGGGCAAGTCCAGCCTGCTCGCCGCCGCCGCGACCCTGGTCACCCCGGACTCCGGTGAGGTCGTCGTGGCCGGTACGAGGACGGGTCCACTCACTCCGGCGGGGCGGGCGGCCCTGCGCAGGGAGCACATCGGGATCGTCTTCCAGCAGCCGAACCTGCTGCCCTCGCTCACGGCCGCCGAGCAGCTCCAGGTGATGGCCCATCTGTCGGGCGGGCGGGCCCGGGAAGCCCGCCGCCGGGCGGTGGAGCTGCTGGACGCGGTGGGCCTCGCCGACCGGGCGGACCGGCGGCCGCACCAGCTGTCGGGCGGTCAGCGCCAGCGGATCAACATCGCCCGCGCCCTGATGAACGAGCCGGAGGTGCTGCTGGTCGACGAGCCGACCAGCGCGCTCGACCACGAGCGGGGCGCGGCCGTGCTGGACCTGCTGGTCACCCTGACCCGGGAGCGCGCCACCGCCACGGTGCTGGTCACGCACGACCTGGCGCACCTGGACCGGATGGACCGCACGGTGACGATGGACGACGGCCGGCTGACCGTACCGGCGGCGGTCTGAGCCCTGGGGTCGGACCTGCACCGTTCTGGGCTCAGCCGCTCGTCCCGTTGCTCGCCAGCGCGTCCGACAGCTCCTTGGCGACCTGCTGGAGGATCGGCACGATCCGCTCGGTCGCGCTCTCCGTCACCCGGCCCGCCGGGCCCGAGATGGAGATCGCGGCCGAGGTGGGGGACTTCGGTACGGAGACCGCCAGGCAGCGGACCCCGATCTCCTGCTCGTTGTCGTCCACCGCGTACCCGGCCCGGCGCACCAGCTCCAGGGCGTCGAGGAACCCCTCCGGTGTGGTGATCGTCTTCTCGGTCGCGGCCGGCATGCCGGTCCGGGCGAGCAGCGCGCGGACCTCGTCGGCCGGGGTGTCGGCGAGGAGCGCCTTGCCCACCCCGGTGGAGTGCGGCAGGACCCGGCGGCCGACCTCGGTGAACATCCGCATGGAGTGCTTGGAGGGCACCTGGGCGACGTACACGATCTCGTCGCCGTCCAGCAGCGCCATGTTCGCCGTCTCCCCGGTCTCCTCCACCAGCCGCTGGAGGTAGGGGCGGGCCCAGGTGCCGAGCAGCCGGGACGCGGACTCGCCCAGGCGGATCAGGCGGGGGCCCAGCGCATAGCGGCGGTTGGGCTGCTGGCGTACGTAACCGCAGACGACGAGGGTGCGCATCAGCCGGTGGATGGTCGGCAGGGGCAGACCGCTGCTCGCGGACAGCTCGCTCAGCCCGACCTCGCCCCCGGCGTCGGCCATCCGCTCCAGCAGGTCGAAGGCGCGCTCGAGGGACTGCACCCCACCGCTGGAACCGGAGGGCTTGGAGTCGGCTGTGCTGGCGTGGGACGGCGGCACGTCAACGGTCCTTTCGAAGCGGAAGGCAAGGCAGCAGCCTACCGGGCGCTTCCCGATCGGCCCACAGCCGACAGGACGGCGTCCGTGCCGGTCAGGGGCTGTTTTGTCCGGGTGCCGACGGCGTGGCGGCGGTCGGCGCGGTGGTGCGGTGCTGCCTCTCCTGGCCCATGCTACGTTCCGCACTCCGAAATATGACTTTTACTTTGTGGAAACCTCCAGTCGGACCGCCGCGCTGGCCCGCCGGCTCGCCGTCCCGGAAAGTGGGGTCTTGACGAGGGCGATTCCCAAGTGAAGACTCCTTCAAAAGTTTCAACAGTTCGTTGAATTCCTGAGTTCGTCGAATTCTGGAGTGAAGGAGGCACGGGTGTCCGGTCCGGACGTGAACCTGGTACTGCGCTCGACGCGCGTCGCCACCCCCGAGGGCACCCGCCGCGCGGCGGTCGCCGTCGCGGGCGGCACCATCGACGCGGTACTGCCGTACGACACCGAGGTGCCCGCGGGCGCCCGCCTGGAGGACCTCGGCGACGACGTCCTGCTCCCTGGCCTGGTCGACACCCACGTCCATGTGAACGACCCCGGCCGCACCGAGTGGGAAGGCTTCTGGACCGCCACCCGCGCGGCGGCGGCCGGCGGCATCACCACGCTCCTGGACATGCCGCTCAACTCCCTCCCGCCGACCACCACCGTCGAGCACCTGCGGATCAAACAGCAGGTCGCCGCCCCCAAGGCACACGTCGACACGGGCTTCTGGGGCGGTGCGATCCCCTCCAACGTGAAGGACCTGCGCCCGCTGTACGAGGCCGGGGTCTTCGGCTTCAAGTGCTTCCTCTCGCCCTCCGGCGTGGAGGAGTTCCCCGAGCTGGACCAGGAGCAGCTGGCCCGCTCCATGGCGGAGATCGCCGGATTCGGCGGGCTGCTCATCGTCCACGCCGAGGACCCGCACCACCTGGCCGACGCCCCGCAGCGCCCCGGCCCCGCCTACGCCGACTTCCTCGCCTCCCGCCCGCGCGACGCCGAGAACACCGCGATCGAAGGGCTCATCGCCCACGCCAAGCGGCTGGGCGCCCGGGTCCACGTCCTGCACCTCTCCTCCAGCGACGCGCTGCCGCTGATCGCCGCCGCGAAGCGTGAAGGCGTCCGAGTCACCGTCGAGTCCTGTCCGCACTTCCTCACCCTCACCGCCGAGGAAGTCCCGGACGGGGCGACCGAGTTCAAGTGCTGCCCGCCGATCCGCGAGGCCGCCAACCAGGACGCCCTGTGGGCCGGACTCGCCGACGGCACGATCGACTGCATCGTCTCCGACCACTCGCCCTGCACCACCGACCTCAAGACCCCGGACTTCGCCTCGGCCTGGGGCGGCATCTCCTCCCTCCAGCTCGGCCTGCCCGCCATCTGGACCGAGGCCCGCAGGCGCGGCCACTCCCTCGACGACGTCGCCCGCTGGATGTCCGCCGCCCCCGCCGCGCTCGCCGGGCTGACCCGCAAGGGCGCCATCGAGGCCGGACGCGACGCCGACTTCGCGGTCCTCGACCCCGAGGCGACCTTCACCGTCGACCCCGCCGAGCTCTTCCACCGCAACCAGGTCACCGCCTACGCCGGAAAGACACTGCACGGCGTGGTGCGCTCCAGCTGGCTGCGCGGTGTCCGCATCGCGGCCGACGGCGTCCTCGCCGAGCCCGCCGGCCGCCTCCTCGAACGCGACCACTGACCGTGCCCCGAAAGGAACTCCCGACCATGACGGACACCGCGATACCGCGCTTCACCGGCGACGCGAGCCCCTACGCCGGCGGCGACCCGTACGCCGACCACCGCACCGCCGACTTCCCCTTCACCCACCTCGTCGACCTGGCCGACCGCCGCCTCGGCGCCGGGGTCATCGCCGCCAACGACGAGTTCTTCGCCGAGCGCGAGAACCTGCTGAAGCCCGGACCCGCCGTCTTCGACCCGGAGCACTTCGGCCACAAGGGCAAGATCATGGACGGCTGGGAGACCCGCCGCCGACGTGGGGCCGGCGCCGCCGAACCGCACCCCACCCCCGGCGACCACGACTGGGCCCTCGTCCGCCTCGGCGCCCCCGGCGTCATCCGGGGCATCGTCCTGGACACCGCCCACTTCCGGGGCAACTACCCGCAGGCCGTCTCCGTCGAGGCGGTCTCGCTGCCCGGCTCCCCGTCCCCCGACGACCTCCTCGCCCCCGACGTGAAGTGGACGGTGCTCGTCCCCCGTACGGCGGTCGGCGGCCACGCGGCCAACGGGTTCGCCGTCGACGCCGAGCAGCGCTTCACCCACCTGCGGATCAACCAGCACCCCGACGGCGGGATCGCCCGGCTGCGCGTGTACGGAGAGGTCGCCCCCGACCCCGCCTGGCTCGCCGCGCTCGGTACGTTCGACCTCGCGGCCCTGGAGAACGGCGGCCAGGTCGAGGACGCCTCCGACCGCTTCTACTCCCCGGCCACCAACACCATCCAGCCCGGCCGCTCGCGCAAGATGGACGACGGCTGGGAGACCCGCCGCCGGCGCGACAAGGGCAACGACTGGATCCGCTACCGGCTCGCCGCGCAGTCCGAGATCCGGGCCGTCGAGATCGACACGGCCTACCTCAAGGGCAACTCGGCGGGCTGGGCGAGCCTTTCGGTACGGGACGGCGAGGACGGCGACTGGTCGGAGCTCCTGCCCCGGACCCGGCTCCAGCCCGATACCGATCACCGCTTCGTCCTGGACGGGCAGGTGCGCGCCACCCACGTACGGATCGACATCTTCCCGGACGGCGGGATCTCCCGGCTCCGGCTGTACGGGTCCCTCACCGAGGGCGGCGCGGACGCGCTGGCGGCCCGTCACCGGGAGCTCGGCGGCTGACATCGGGCCGGTGTGCCACCGCGATCGCAGGGGGATCGCGGTGGCACACCGACGTGTGCGCGGCCCCTCAGAACTCCTCGTGCGTGTCCGGGTCCCCGCCGAAGCGCCGCTGCCGCCCGGAAGCGATCGTGGTCAGCTCCTGCGCCGTCAGCTCGAAGCCGAACAGGTCCAGGTTCTCCCGCTGCCGCCTCGGGTCCGCCGACTTCGGGACCGGCACCGCACCGACCTGCGTGTGCCACCGGAGCACCACCTGCCCCGGGGTCACCCCGTGATCCTCGGCGATCGCCACCGTCGACGGGTCCTCCAGCACCTCGCGGCCCCGGGCCAGCGGGCTCCAGCTCTCCGTGACGATGCCCTTCGTCGCGTGCACCGCCCGCAACTCCTCCTGGGGGAGCAGCGGGTGCATCTCGATCTGGTTCACCGACGGCAGCACACCCGTCTCCCGCTCCAGCCGCTCCAGATGGGCGGCGGTGAAGTTGGAGACGCCGATGGAGCGGACGAGACCGTCCTCGCGGAGCCGGATCATCGCCTTCCAGGTCTCGACGTACTTGTCGACGTGGGGGAGCGGCCAGTGGATCAGGTACAGGTCGACGTACTCGACGCCCAGCCGGGCCCGCGACTCCTCGAAGGAGGCCAGCGTCTGCTCGTACCCCTGATGCCGGCCGGGCACCTTCGTGGTGAGGCGGATCTCCTCGCGCGGGACGCCGCTGCGGGCGATGCCCCGGCCGGTGCCGGTCTCGTTGCCGTAGTTGAGGGCCGTGTCGACGAGCCGGTAGCCGAGCCCCAGGGCGCCCGCGACGGCCTCCTCGGCCTCCGCGTCGTCCAGCGGGTAGGTGCCGAGGCCCACCGCCGGAAGGGTGGTGGAGTCGTTGAGCGTGTGAACCGGTGTGTCGCCCATGGTCCGTGCTGTCCTTCCGGTAGCCCCCTCGTCACGTCCTGCCCCGTCCCGGCCAGCGTAGGCGGGCGGCCGGGACGGGGCAGCTCGACGGCGGGCGGTCCCGGGGGAGGCGGCTCGGCTCAGGCCGAGTGACCGCCGTCCACGACGACCTCCGTGCCGGTGATGAACGCGGCGTCCGCGCTCGCCAGGTACGCCACCAGGGAGGCCACCTCCTCCGCCGTGCCGAAGCGGCCCAGTGCGGTGGCCGCCCGCTGGCCCTCGGCGAACGGTCCGCCGGCCGGGTTGAGGTCGGTGTCGACGGGGCCCGGCTGGATCAGGTTCACCGTGATGCCGCGCGGCCCCAGCTCCCGGGCGAGCGGCCCGGTCAGCCCGGCGAGGGCGGACTTGCTCATCGTGTAGAGCGTCGATCCGGGCCCGCCCGCGTACCGGCTCAGGGCGGTACCGACCGAGATGATGCGGCCGCCGTCGGCCAGCCGGCCCGCCGCTGCCCGGCAGGCGAGGAAGACCGCCCGCACGTTCACCGCCAGGACCCGTTCGACCTCGGCGTCCGACAGCGCCGCTATCGGCCCGAGGACGCCGATGCCCGCGTTGTTGACGAGGACGTCGAGCCGGCCGAGCGCGTCCGCCGCGCCGTGCACCGCCCCGGCGGCTCCGTCCGCGTCCGCCGCGTCGCACCGCAGGGCGACCCCGCGCCGGCCCGTCCCCTCGATCTTCGCGACGACCGCGCGGGCGGCCTCCTCGTCCTGTACGTAGGTGATGGCGACGTCCGCGCCCGCCTCGGCGAGCCGCAGGGCGGTGGCCGCGCCGATGCCGCGGCTGCCCCCGGTGACCAGGGCGGCCCGGGGCGCGGGGGCGGTGACGGTGGTGGTGCTGGACATGGCGGGGTTCCTTGCCTTCGGGGAGCGCCGCCGATCCGGCGACAGGAACCAGCAAAGCGACCCGGAGGCCCGGACACCGGCGGGAATCGGACGGGGTGTGGCCACGGCCCGCCCCAACCGCCGTCATCCCGGAGGAGCATCCACGGCTCGGAGCACCGGAATCATCTGGCGCGCAGGCAGATCTTGCGCCGGGAAGTGCGCGGTCGGCGGGCGATGCCGCTGCTCGCCCGCCGCAGCGTCAACCGCCGCCGCAAGGGCACCACCACACTGGCCGGTGCTTCGGGGCCGAAGCACCGGCCAGGGAAACGCACCGGCCAGGGAAACGCAGCGGAGTGCAGGCGTCGGCGTCGCGGTTCCCACGAGGTGGCGCCACAGGGCGGCGCGGGTGTGCCACGCCACGAGGTGAGTCGCCGAGGTCATGGGCCGAGCACGCTGAAGTGGTCAGCGAGGGTGCTCGCGCCTGCCTCTCCCGGAATCCTGGACGACGCCTCGGAGTGTGCCCAGCCAACGCAAGTACGTTCGTTCTCCCTGCTGTCGCCGGTCGTCCCTACGGCTTGATGTTCTGGTTCACGTGGAACAGGTTGCTGGGGTCGTAAGCCCTTTTGACCTCTACGAGGCGTTCGTAGTTACCCCGGTAGTTGGCCTTGATACGGCCCTGGTCGTCCTCGGCCATGAAGTTGATGTACCCGCCTTCCTCCGAGTGCGGAGCGGTGGCCTGGTAGTAGTTGCGCACCCAGGCGGTGTTGGCCTCGTTGTCGGCAGGGTCCGGCCACATTCCGGCGATGACGGTGGCGAACGTGGCATTCCGATAGGCGAAGGCCGTGTCCTCCGGTGCCACGCGGTGGCAGGCACCGTTGATCGGGTAGATGTGCACTGTCGAATTCACGGCGGGTAGCCGAGGCCCGTGATCGAGGTGTGCTGTGATCGCCGCATCACTGAGCTCTGTCACGAAGTTGGCCTTCCAGTAGTGCTGCAGGCCAGGCGGCACCAGCGCGTCGAACGCGCTGTTGAGTGCGGAATACGGCATGGGGCCGACGTGCTCGGCAACCACCGGTGCGATATCACGGAACCGCTGGACGGCGCGCTCTCCCTCATCCATGGGTCCGGCCCAGCACGCGACGATGAGGATGAAGGTGTCGCCGTGCCGGTTCTCCGGGATGAACGGCAGTGGCGGGGCGATCTGGAAGGCGGGGAAGCCGCCGAGTTCCTCCGGGGCGTCGGCGATGAGTTCGCGGAACGAACGCAGAACCGTGCCGGCATCTTCCAACTCGTACAGGATGGGCCCGCCATAGATGTCCTTGACCGGACTGAGCTGGAACTCGAACGATGTCACCGCGCCGAAGTTGCCGCCGCCGCCGCGGATGGCCCAGAACAGGTCGTCGTGTTCGTGCTTGCTCGCGACGAGCAGCCTGCCGTCCGCAGTCACCACATCGGCCGAGATCAGGTTGTCGCAGCTCAGGCCCAGGCTGCGGGCGAGGTATCCGATGCCGCCACCGAGGGTGAGTCCCGCGACGCCGGTGGTGGAGACGATCCCGCCCGTGGTCGCCAGACCGAACGCGTGCGTCGCAGCGTCGAAGTCGCCCCAGGTCGCTCCGCCGTCCACCCGCGCGGTCCGTCGCTCGGGATCGACGCGGACGCCTCGCATGCCGGACAGATCGGCTACCACGCCGTCGTCGCAGGTCCCGAAGCCGGGCACACTGTGCCCACCACCACGCACCGCGAGGTCCAGCTCATTGTCACGTGCGAAGCCGACCGCAGCCATGACGTCGCCCGCATTGGCACACCGCACGACGGCGGCCGGGCGGCGGTCGATCATGCCGTTGTAGACCTTGCGCGCCTCGTCGTAGCCATCGCTGTCAGGAGTGACTACCGGCCCCCGTGCACGTTCCCGCAACTGATTGATCGATGAGGTGTTCACCAACCTCACTCCTTGCGCGTCATTGCCATGAGTTCCGGAGATGCTCGGCCCTGCGACGCCGGTCGCCCCTTGCTCCCCCGGCCGCTCCGCGGCCCGGCTGCGTCCGGTCCAAGTGTCTTTCACGCTACGCCGATGAGCCGGATGCTCAACTCGACAGCCTCGGGAACGTCCACGCCGTCAGTGTCACCGGTCGTGGGTTGCTGATGGCAGGCGGTTGCGCCCGGCCGCCGACCAGCTCACAGGCGCCTACGACCAACGCTCCCCGCGCTACCCGGCGGCCCTCGGCCTGCTCCTGCTGCGCGGGGTCACCGCCGGTGGCCGAGCGGCGGCGGCGACCGTTCGGCCACCCACGACTTCCTCACCGAGGCCCAGGAAGCGTTCCTACAGCCGGCAGGGTCGACTCGCAGACGGATACCAGGCGCTGCGCATCGCCGAGAGCTGGGCCGCGCAGGACGTCCGGCGTTCGGCCATCCGAGAGTTGGTCGCGGACATGGCTGCCCGCGACCGTCGTCGTACGCTGCCTGAACTGCATCACTTCAGCCGCCAACTGGGAGTCCCCGCGTGAGCGATCGGTCCGGGCACGAGGCCGGCAGGCCGTTTCTGTACGTCGTCGTGTGCGCGGCGGGCATCGCAGGTGATGTCGGCCGACTGATCTCGGCAGCTCAGGAGGCCGGCTGGGAGGTGGGTGTCGTTGCCACCCCTCAGGGTCTGGGCTTCATCGACGCGCCGTCCATCGAAGCGCAGACCGGTTACCCGATCCGCTCGGCCTGGCGGGCCCCCGCCGACCCGCGCCCTCTCCCGCCCCCGGACGCCATCGCTGTCGTACCGGCGACGTTCAACACGATCAACAAGTGGGCGGCCGGGATCTCGGACACGCTGGCGCTGGGCATCCTGTGCGAGTCGTACGGCCTCGGCGTTCCCACCGCGGTCCTGCCGTACGTGAACGCGGCCCAGGCGGCCCATCCCGCGTACGCCGAAAGCCTGCGGAGGCTGCGGGACATGGGCATCCTGATCGGTTCCTGCGAGCCCCACCGGCCCAAGGCCGGCGGCGGGGCGGACCGTTTCCACTGGGAGGAAGCGCTGGACCTGCTGGCACCCACGCGGTCCCCAGAAGCGTGATCACCTGTACCGGAACTGTGGCGCAAAGGCGATGCACGGGTCCTGACCAGGTCCGGACGACAAGCAAGGCCCCGGTCACTGACCAGGGCCTTCATCGAAGAGCTGGTGACGAGAACCGAACCCGCGCTCCGGGCTTGGGAAGCTCACAGCACCGGCAGCTGCGCGCCCTCCGTCGCCGCCGCCCGCAGCCGTCCCAGGATCGCGCGCGCCGCCTTGCCGTACCCGAGGCTGTTGTTCTGCAGCACCGACTCCGCGTTGGCCAGCTCCAGGAAGGCGATCACCTCGAAGGCCAGTTGACGTACGTCGGTGTCCCCGGCCAGTTCGCCCGCGGCCCGCGCCTCCTCGATGGTCTCCTCGACGAAGGTGACCCAGCCGGTCTGCGCGGCGGCCAGCGCGTCGTGCACCTTGCCGCCGCGCGCGTCGAACTCGGCGGTGGCCGCGTAGAAGAAGCAGCCGCCGCGGAAGACCCGCTCCCGGGAGTACGCGATCCACGCCTCGCACATCCGCCAGACCCGGCCGATCCCCGGCGGGACCGAGCGGGCCGGGCGCAGCACATGGTCGACGTAGACCGCGACCGCGGCGCGCACCGTGGCGAGCTGCAGCTCCTCCTTCGAACCGAAGAGGGCGAACACACCGCTCTTGCTGAGCTTCAGCTCGGCAGCCAGCCGCCCCAGGGAGAGGCCTTCCAGCCCTTCCACCGAGGCGATCTGCACCGCACGCCCCAGGATCAGCTGCCGCGTCTGGTTGCCCCGCTCGATCCGCCCGTCCAGCCGTACTGCCGCCATGTGACCACTCCGTACCTCAGAGTTATCGAGGCGTCATTCTAGGGACGGCCGGAGGTGCCGCCGGACCATCCGCCGCCCGGTCCGCCTCCCCGTTCACCGGCGCGTCCGGCCCTGACCACGGGCGATACCGGCGGATGATCCGGGCGGGATCCGGTCCGTGAGACAGGTGTTCCTTTCCGCCACGCCCGGCGAGTAACGTGATCGTTTCCGCGTGTGAGCCGGTGAGGTCTCCACCATCTGTCCCCTGTGGAGAACCAGGAGCACCAGGTGTCCGCTGCCGTCGCGCCCGCACCCGCCCTCGCGCCGCCCCGCACAGCCTGGCTCACCGACCTCCCGGTCCTGGCGGTCGCGGTCGTCTGGGGCGCCAGTTACCTCGCCGCCAAGGGCATCACCACCACCCACACCGTCATCGCCGTCCTCGTCCTGCGCTTCGCGATCGTGCTGCCCGTCCTGGTGGCGACCGGGTGGCGCAAGCTGCGGGCGCTGACCGGCGCGCAGTGGCGGGGGGCCGGGCTGCTGGGCCTGGTGCTGAGCGGGATCTTCCTGCTGGAGACGTACGGGGTCGTCCACACCTCGGCCACCAACGCCGGACTGATCATCAGCCTCACCATGGTCTTCACGCCGCTCGCCGAAGCCGCCGTGACCCGGGTCCGGCCCCCGGCCTCCTTCGTCGCCGCCGCCGGGCTCTCCGTCGCCGGAGTGATCCTCCTGACCCAGGGCGGCGGGTTCACCAGCCCCTCGGCCGGTGACCTGCTGATGCTGCTCGCCGCCCTCGCCCGTACGGTCCACGTCCTGGCCATGGCCCGTATGAAGGCGGTCCGGTCGGCCGACTCGCTCTCCCTGACCACGGTCCAGCTCGGCAGCGCGGTCGCCGTCTTCGCCGTCCTCGCCGCCCTGCCGGGGACGGGCGCCTCGCCGTGGAGCGTGGCGGCGGACTTCGGTCCCCGGGAGTGGGCGGGGCTGATCTTCCTCTCCGTGTTCTGCACGCTGTTCGCGTTCTTCGTGCAGATGTGGTCGGTACGCCGCACCTCGCCGTCCCGGGTCAGTCTGCTGCTCGGTACGGAACCGCTGTGGGCCGCCGCCGTCGGCATCAGCATCGGCGGCGAACGGCTCGGCGCCCTGGGGGTGGCCGGGGCCGTCCTCGTCCTGGCGGGCACCGCGTGGGGGCGCCGCAGCGCGGAACGCCGGGACCCGTCGGGCGGGGCGGACACATGATCAGGCCGTGGGTCAGGTCTTGATCGCATCCGCCGCGACCATGACGGCGGCGCCCGTCACCACCAGCACGATGTGGACGAAGAGCGCGTGGTCGCTGAGGAAGTCGATGTGCCGCACCAGCGTCCACAGCCGGAACCAGCCGGTCCACTCGTACAGCAGCCCGCCGACCCCCTGGATGAAGACGAGGAACCCGATCGTCTCGACGATTTTCTTCATGCGCCGAGCCTCCCGTCCGGGCCCGGTGGGCCGCGTCGGCCACAGGGCCCGACCGCCGCGCCGAAAGTAGCGGGTCCCGCGACTTTGGTCGCTCCCTCGCCGCACCGGGCCCGTCCCGGCCGCCCGGCTGCGTAGCTTTGTCGATATGACGCGCACCGAGTACCGCTGGCTGCTCCCCTCGGCGATGGCCGGCGCCGAGCTGCCCGGCGACCGGGCCCGGGCGCGGCGGACCGTACGCGACTGGGTCGTCGACATCACGGCGTTCCTCATCGCGGCGGGCATCGCCCTGCTCGTCCTCGCCGCGATCGAGGCCGACGAGTCCACCGCGGACATCGTCGTGGTCGTGGACTCGGTGATTGGCGCGGCGGCCTGCTGCGCGCTCTGGATCCGGCGGCGCTGGCCCGTCGGGCTGGCCGTCGCCCTGGTCGTCATCTGCATCGTCGAGCCCGTGGCCGCCGGTGCGCTGATGGTCGCCCTGTTCAGCCTGGCCGTCCACCGCCCCTTCAAGCCGGCGGCGGTCGTCGGCGCGGGCGCGCTGATCGTGGCGCCCCTCCAGCCCTGGCTGCGTCCCGACCCGGAGACAGGCTTCGTCACCTCGGTCATCTTCGGGGTCCTGCTGATCCTGCTGGTGCTCAGCTGGGGGATGGTCGTACGTTCCCGGCGCCAGCTCGTCCTCACGCTCCGCGAACGGGCCCGCCGCGCCGAGGCCGAGGCGGAACTCCGCGCCGAACAGGCCCAGCGGCTGGCCCGCGAGGCCATCGCCCGCGAGATGCACGACGTCCTCGCCCACCGGCTCACCCTGCTCAGCGTCCACGCCGGGGCCCTAGAATTCCGGCCCGACGCCCCCACCGCCGAGATCGCCCGGGCGGCCGGGGTCATCCGGGACAGCGCCCACGAGGCCCTCCAGGATCTACGGGAGATCATCGGCGTGCTGCGCGGCCCCGGGGACGCGGGCGAGGGCGAGCGGCCCCAGCCCACCCTCGCCACCCTGGACGGGCTGATCGACGAGTCCCGCCGGGCGGGCATGAAGGTCACCGTCGACCAGCGCGTCGCCGCCCCGGCGGACGCCCCCGCCGCCACCGGCCGCACGGTGTACCGCATCGCCCAGGAGTGCCTGACCAACGCCCGCAAACACGCACCCGGTGCGGAGGTCACCGTCACGGTGACCGGCGGGCTCGGGGACGGGCTCACCATCGAGGTGGCCAACCCGGCCCCCACCGAGCCCTTCGAGCGGGTGCCCGGCTCCGGCCAGGGCCTCATCGGCCTCACCGAACGCGCCACGCTCGCCGGGGGCCGGCTGGAGCACGGCCCCACGCCGGACGGCGGCTTCGTGGTCCGCGCCCGGCTGCCCTGGCCCGCCGCGTGAGGCGGGGGAGCCTGCCGGCCGGGACCGACTGGTTACGGTGACTGTCATGAACACCCCGGCCTCCCTGACGCCTCCCGCCTCGCCGCCCGTCCGGCTGCTCATCGTCGACGACGACCCGCTCGTACGCGCCGGACTCACCCTGATGCTCGGCGGGGCCGACGACATCGACATCGTGGGGGAGGGCGCGGACGGCAGCGAGGTCGCCGCCCTGGTCGAACGGCTGCGCCCCGACGTCGTCCTGATGGACATCCGGATGCCCGGCATGGACGGGCTCACCGCGACCGAGGAGCTGCGCCGCCGCCCCGGCGCGCCCGAAGTCGTCGTCCTCACCACCTTCCACGCCGACGAACAGGTCCTGCGGGCCATCCGCGCCGGAGCCGCGGGATTCGTCCTGAAAGACACCCCGCCCGCCCGGATCGTGGACTCCGTCCGCAGGGTCGCCGCCGGGGACCCGGTGCTCTCGCCCGCCGTCACCCGGCAGCTCATGGCCCGGGCCGCCGGCGGCACGCCGGGCGACCGCACCAGCCGGGCCGAGCGGGCCCGCGGGCGGTTCGCGGAGCTGGCGGAGCGGGAGAGGGAGGTGGCGGTGGCCGTGGGACGCGGACACTCCAACGCGGAGATCGCGGGCGAGCTGTACCTCAGCGTCGCCACCGTCAAGGCCCAGGTCTCGCGGATTCTCGCCAGACTCGGCCTGAACAACCGGGTCCAGATCGCCCTGTTGGTCCACGATGCCGGGCTGCTCGACACGGACGAGGAGGAGAGCGACGGCCTACGCTGAGTGGACGGGACCGGCTTACGCCGACCGGATCGGACCGGCTTGCGCCGCGTGGCCGGGCCGGCCTACGCCGAGCGCATCGGGCCGGCCCTACGCTGAGCGGTCCGGACCGGAAGAGGGGGCTGACCACGTTGGCTGTGCTCGATCTGCGGGATCTGCCGGATTTCACGGCGACCCCCTACCCGTACTACGCGAAGCTGCGCGCCGAGGGCCCGGTGCACACGGTGCGCACCCAGCACATCGAGCGCCTCCACCTGGTCGTCGGCTACGAGGAGGCCCGCTCGGTCCTCGCCGACCAGCGGTTCGGCAAGGACTGGCGGACCACCGAACGCTGGTCCGCCGGATCGAACGCGATCAGCGCCAACATGCTGGAGCTGGACGCCCCGCACCACACCCGGCTGCGCAGGCTCGTCGTCCGTGAGTTCACCGCCCGCCGGATCGAGGCGCTGCGGCCCCGCGTCACCGAGATCACCACGGAGCTCCTCGACGCGATGGTCCCGGCCGGCTCCGCCGACCTGGTCGACGCGCTCGCCTTCCCGCTCCCGATGACCGTCATCTGCGAGCTGCTCGGCGTCCCCGACATCGACCGGGACACCTTCCGCACGCTGTCCAACGGCGTCGTCACCCCCACCCCGGCCCAGCGGGAGGACGACGTGGTCGGCGCGATGGGCGCCTACCTCGTCCAACTGATCGAGGACAAGCGCAGCTCGCCCGGCGACGACCTGCTGAGCGCGCTGATCAGGAGCCGCGACGAGGGCGGCGACGGTCTCTCCGCCGACGAACTGGTCGGCATGGCCTTCCTGTTGCTCGTCGCCGGGCACGAGACCACCGTCAACCTCATCTCCAACGGGGTGCGGGCCCTCCTCGACCACCCGCACCAGCTCGCCCTGCTGCGGGCCGATCCCGGGCTGCTCGACGGGGCGGTGGAGGAGATGCTGCGGTACGACGGGCCGGTGGAGACCGCCACCTTCCGGTTCACCCAGGAGGACGTCACGGTCGGCTCCACCGTGATCCCGCGCGGCGAGGTGGTGCTCGTCGCCCTCGCCTCGGGCGACCGTGACCCCGAGCGGTTCGAGGACCCGGACACCTTCGACATCCGCCGCGCACCCCAGGGGCACCTGGCCTTCGGCCACGGGGCGCACTACTGCCTGGGCGCCCCGCTGGCCCGCATGGAGGCACGCGTCGCGATCGGGGCCCTGCTGGAGCGCTGCCCGGACCTCGCCCGCGACCCGGCGGGCGGCGACCCGGACTGGCTGCCCGGCCTGCTGATGCGCGGGGTGCGGCGGCTGCCGGTGCGCTGGTGAGGCCGCTGTCCCCGCACAACTCTCCGAGAAGGGAAACGCCTTGAGCACCGAAACGACCCCGCAGACCGACGAGCCGATCGACCTCGCCGCACTCGGCGAGGAGTTCACCCGCGACCCCTACCCCGTCTACGCCGCGTTACGGGCCAGGGGCCCGGTCCACCGGGTCCGCATCCCCGAGGGCACCCACGCCTGGCTCGTGGTCGGGTACGAGGCCGGGCGGACGCTCCTCGCCGACCAGCGGCTCTCCAAGCAGTGGGCCAAGGCCTCGCCCGCCCTCGGCGTCACCAAGGTCTCCGCGGGCACCTCGATGCTCAGCAGCGACACCCCCGACCACACCCGGCTGCGCAAACTCGTCGCCCGGGAGTTCACCCCGCGCCGGATGGAACAACTGACCCCGCGCGTCCAGGAGATGACCGACGAGCTGCTGGACCGGATGCTCGCGGCCCCGGACCGGCGGGCCGATCTCGTCGAATCGCTCTCCTACCCGCTGCCGATGAACGTCATCTGTGAACTGCTCGGTGTGCCGTTCCTGGACCGGACGGCCTTCCGCGAGTGGTCGAACCAGGCGGTCTCCTCGGTCGACGCCTCGAAACGCGACTCCTCCACCCGGGCGATGGCCGCCTACCTGACCGGGCTGCTCCAGGACAAGCGGGCGCGGCCGGGCGAGGACCTGATGAGCGCGCTCATCCACACCGCCGACGAGGACGGCGACCGGCTCTCCGCCGACGAACTGATGGGCATGGCCTGGCTGCTGCTCGTCGCCGGTCATGAGACCACCGTCAACCTCATCACCAACGGCGTGCACAACCTCCTGACCCACCCGGACCAACTCGCGGCCCTCCGGGCGGACTTCGGGCTGATGGGCAACGCGGTGGAGGAGATCCTGCGCTTCGAGGGGCCCGTCGAGACACCCACGTACCGCTTCACGACCGAACCGGTCGACATCGGCGGCACGGTGATCCCCGGCGGCGGCGAGCTGGTCCTCGTCGCGATGTCGGACGCCAACCGGGACCCCGCCCGCTACCCTGACGCATCCCGCTTCGACATCACCCGGGACGCCCGGGGCCATATCGCCTTCGGGCACGGCATCCACTACTGCCTGGGCGCCCCGCTGGCCCGGATCGAGGCCCGGGTCGCCATCCGGTCCCTGCTGGAGCGCTGCCCGGAGCTGCGGCTCACCGCCGACCCGGCGACGCTCGACTGGCGCACCGGCATCCTGATGCGGGGACCGCTGAGCCTGCCGGTGGGCTGGTAAGGGGCCCTCGGCCGCCCAGCACCGGCCTCAGCCGCCCGGGATCTCCTCCATCGCCACCGGGCGGCGTTCGCGGCGCGAGATCTCGCAGGCCTCGGCGATCCTCAGCGCGTGCAGGGCCTCCCGCCCGTCGCACGGGTTGGCCAGCTCGCCCCGGGCGACCCGGAGGAAGGCGTCCAGCTCCGCCTCGTACGCCGGGGCGAACCGCTCCAGGAACCCCCGCCAGGGCTTCGGCGGGGCGCCCGGGCCCTCCGGCTCGGCCGACGTCAGCGGCGTACGGTCGTCCAGGCCGACGGCGATCTGGTCCAGCTCCCCGGCCAGCTCCATACGGACGTCGTACCCGGCGCCGTTGCAGCGGGTCGCCGTGGCGGTGGCGAGGGTGCCGTCGTCCAGGGTGAGCAGGGCGGCGGCGGTGTCCACATCGCCCGCCTCCCGGAACATCGCGGGACCGGCGTCCGACCCGGTGGCGTACACCTCGCTCACCTCGCGGCCGGTCACCCACCGCAGGATGTCGAAGTCGTGCACCAGGCAGTCCCGGTACAGCCCGCCGGAGAGCGGGAGGTAGTCGGCGGGCGGAGGAGCGGGGTCGGCGGTGACCGCCCGTACGGTGTGCAGCCGCCCGAGCCTGCCCTCCCGCACCGCCGCCCTCGCCTCGGCGTACCCGGCGTCGAAGCGGCGCATGAAGCCCAGCTGGAGGATGGTGCCCGCCGCCTCGGCCTCCGCGAGGGCGCCGAGGGTGCCGGGCAGGTCCAGGGCGATCGGCTTCTCGCAGAACGCGGGCAGCCCGGCCCGCGCGGCGCGGGCGATGAGCTGGGCGTGGGCCGCGGTCGCCGAACAGATCACCAGCGCGTCGGGGAGGCCGTGGCCCTCGCCGGTGAACATCGCGTCCACCGGGACGGCCGAGGCTCCGGTCCGGGTGGCCGCCACGGCGGCGCGCTCCGGATCCGCGTCCGCCACCAGCAGGGAGTCCACGGCGGGATGACGGCTCAGCACCTCCGCATGGAAAGTGCCGATACGTCCCGTTCCGATGAGTCCGATGCGCATGGCCCCAAGGTGGCCTTGCCCGGTCATCATGTCAAGCGTTTGTCCTGACAAACGACGTGACCATGGCTTTGTCCGGACAATCGAACTAGGCTCGCCCCGTGACCGCACAAGGAGCCGATCAGCCGCTGCCGCTGAGCGTGGACCGCACCAGCCCGGTGCCGCTCTACTTCCAGCTGGCGCAGCAACTGGAGGCCGCCGTCGAACAGGGCCGGCTGGCCCCCGGCACCCTGCTCGGCAACGAGATCGAGCTCGCCGCGCGTCTCGGCCTCTCCCGGCCCACCGTCCGCCAGGCCATCCAGTCGCTCGTCGACAAGGGGCTGATGGTCCGCCGCCGGGGCGTCGGCACCCAGGTCGTGCACAGCCAGGTCCGCCGCCCGCTGGAGCTGAGCTCGCTCTACGAGGACCTGGAGGCGGCCGGCCAGCGCCCCGCCACCAAGGTCCTGCGCACCACCATGGAGCCGGCCACCGCCGAGATCGCCGCCGCCCTCGGTGTCGCCGAGGGCACCGAGGTCCACCTCGTCGAGCGGCTGCGCTACGCGCACGACGAGCCGATGGCCCTCCTGCGCAACCACCTTCCCCCGGACCTGCTCGCCCTCACGGCGCAGGAGCTGGAGTCCACCGGGCTCTACCGGATGATGCGGGCCTCGGGCATCACGCTGCACAGTGCCCGCCAGTCCGTCGGCGCCCGCGCCGCCACGGTGGGGGAGGCCCGGGCCCTGGACGAGGAGCCTGGGGCGCCGCTGCTCACCATGGAGCGGACGACGTACGACGACACGGGCCGTGCGGTCGAGTTCGGCTCCCACGTCTACCGGGCGTCGCGCTACAAGTTCGACTTCCAACTCCTGGTCCGCTGAACCCAGCCCGTGCGGGGTGCCCCATCAAGCCCGTCCGGCGTTTGAGGACGGAACCCTTGCGCTGGTGCGCCCGCAGGCAGAGGATCCTGGGGCACGGGCTTCCCGAGGGCGGACGATCCCCACGTCGACGGTTCCGTCCTCAAACGCCGGACGGGCTTGGGGTGAGCCCCCGGACGGGCTGGGGGTGGCACCCCGCGCACACTGGGAGGACCGCCCCCCGGGCGGGAGCGGGCAGGGCTCGGGGATACTGGGCAGTCGGCCCGGGGCCCCGTACACTCCCCGGCCCCGTCAAGCGCACAGCGAGCAGCAGCAGAAGGGCACGGCGTCGTGGCAAGGGTTCGGACAGGGGTACGCGCGCTGGGCGCCGTCCTGGCAGTGGTGCTGGCCGCCGCAGGATGCAGCAGCACCGGCGGCAAGCGGGCGGAAGAGCGCGCGGCCGAGGCCGCCGAGGGACGGGCCGCGGTGAACACGCCCCGCTGGACCTTCGCCATGGTCACCCACTCGGGCGACGGTGACACCTTCTGGGACATCGTCCAGAAGGGTGCCGAGCAGGCGGCCGTCAAGGACAACATCAACTTCCTCTACTCGCACAACGACGAGGCCAACCAGCAGGCCCAGCTCGTCCAGACCGCGATCGACAAGAAGGTCGACGGGCTGATCGTCTCGCTGGCCAAGCCGGACGCCATGAAGGCCGTCGTCGCCAAGGCCGTCAAGGCGGGCATCCCGGTCATCACGGTGAACTCGGGATCCGCCGAGTCCAAGGAGTTCGGCGCCCTGACCCACATCGGCCAGGACGAGTCGATCGCCGGTGAGGCCGTCGGCGACGAGCTGAACAGCCGGGACCGCAGGAAGGCGCTCTGCGTCCTGCACGAGCAGGGCAACGTGGGCCACGAGCAGCGCTGCGCCGGGGCGAAGAAGACCTTCGACGGCACCCTGCAGAACCTGTACGTCGACGGCACCAACATGCCCGACGTCACGGCGTCCATCGAGGCCAAGCTCCAGTCCGACAAGAGCATCGACGCGGTCGTCACCCTCGGCGCCCCCTTCGCCGACGCCGCCGTCCAGGCCAAGCAGACGGCGGGCAGCAAGGCCGAGATCGACACCTTCGACCTCAACGCCAAGGTCGCCACCGGCCTCCAGACCGACAAGCTCGGCTTCGCCGTCGACCAGCAGCCCTACCTGCAGGGATACGAGGCCGTCGACCTGCTCTGGCTCTACCGCTACAACCGCAACGTCCTCGGCGGCGGCCTCCCCGTCCTGACCGGCCCGCAGATCATCACCAAGGGCGACGCCGACGCCTTGGCCGACTACACCAAGCGTGGCACCCGATGAGCGGCTCCACCGCCGCCGCCGACCAGCTGGACGAGCGCCTCGTCCGCACCTCGCCGCTGCGCAAACTGCTCGGCCGCCCCGAGCTCGGCTCGGTCGTCGGCGCGGCAGCGGTCTTCCTCTTCTTCGCGATCGTGGCCGACAGCTTCCTCCAGGCCTCCAGCTTCGGCACCGTGCTGTACGCGGCCTCGGTCCTCGGCATCATGGCCGCCCCGGTCGCGCTGCTGATGATCGGCGGCGAGTTCGACCTCTCCGCCGGGGTCATGGTGACCAGCTCCGCGCTGATCTCCTCGATGTTCAGCTACCAGATGACGGCCAACGTCTGGGTCGGCGTCTTCGTGTCGCTGCTGGTCACACTCGCCATCGGCGCGTTCAACGGGTTCATGCTGACCCGCACCAAACTGCCGAGCTTCATCATCACGCTCGGCACGTTCCTGATGCTCACCGGCCTCAACCTCGGCTTCACCAAGCTGATCAGCGGCACGGTCTCCACCAAGGCCATCGGCGACATGGAGGGCTTCGACTCCGCCCGGGTCCTCTTCGCCTCGACGCTCACCCTCGGCGGCGTCGAGTTCAAGGTGACGATCCTGTGGTGGGCGGCGCTCGTCGGCATCGCCACCTGGATCCTGCTCCGCACCCGCTTCGGCAACTGGATCTTCGCCGTCGGCGGCGAGGCGGATGCCGCCCGCGCGGTCGGCGTCCCCGTCATCCGTACCAAGATCGGGCTCTACCTGGGCGTCGCCTTCGCCGCCTGGATCTCCGGCCAGCACCTGCTGTTCAGCTACGACGTCGTCCAGTCCGGCGAGGGCGTCGGCAACGAGCTGACGTACATCATCGCGGCCGTCATCGGCGGCTGTCTGATCACCGGTGGCTACGGCTCCGCGATCGGCTCGGCGGTCGGTGCCTTCATCTTCGGCATGACCAGCAAGGGCATCGTGTACGCGGAGTGGAATCCGGACTGGTTCAAATTCTTCCTGGGAGCGATGCTGCTCCTGGCCACCCTGCTCAACGCGTGGGTGCGCAAGCGCGCGGAGGCGACGTCATGACGGCCACCCCTGAGAAGACCCCGGCCGCCCCCGAGCAGGCCGCCGGCCCCCTGGTCGAGCTGGACGACGTCTCGAAGTTCTACGGCAACATCAAGGCGCTGGAACACGTCTCGCTGGAGGTCCACGCGGGAGAGATCACCTGCGTCCTCGGTGACAACGGCGCCGGCAAGTCCACCCTCATCAAGATCATCGCGGGGCTGCACCGGCACGACTCCGGCCGGTTCCTGATCGACGGCGAGGAGACCACGCTCGCCAACCCGCGCGACGCCCTGGACCGGGGCATCGCCACTGTCTACCAGGACCTCGCGGTCGTCCCGCTGATGCCGGTCTGGCGGAACTTCTTCCTCGGCTCCGAGCCGACCGTCGGCGTCGGCCCCTTCAAGCGCCTCGACGTCCGGAAGATGCGCCAGACGACCCGTACGGAACTGCTCCGCATGGGCATCGACCTGCGTGACGTGGACCAGCCGATCGGCACGCTGTCCGGTGGTGAACGCCAGTGCGTGGCGATCGCCCGTGCCGTCTACTTCGGCGCGAAGGTCCTCGTCCTGGACGAGCCGACCGCGGCCCTCGGCGTCAAGCAGTCCGGCGTGGTCCTCAAGTACGTGGCGGCCGCCCGCGACGCCGGTCTCGGCGTGGTCCTCATCACGCACAACCCGCACCACGCCCACCTCGTCGGCGACCGCTTCGTCCTCCTCAAGCGCGGCGCGATGTCCGGCAGCCATACCAAGGACGACGTCACGCTGGACGAACTGACCCGGCAGATGGCGGGCGGCAGTGAGCTGGAGGAGCTCAGCCACGAGCTGGAACGCACCCCGGCCCCCACCCTCCCGGGCGGCAAGGGCGCGACCGGCAGCACCCCCTGACCGGCGACCCGCCCCGGCGCGGCCGACCCCGACCGACGGCCCCCGGGGCCGGGCAGTGGCAGAATCGAGCGCGGCGGGCGCCGTCCGCCGCCGGCCGCGACAGCGGCCCGGCCCCCCAGACCCCGCAGGGACGATGAGCACGTACCGCGACTTCGCACACCGCGGCTCCGCCCGCGCCACCGTCCTCAAGACCGTCGGCACCAAGGAGCGCCGCTCGCACCTCACCGCCCCCCGCGTCCCCACGGTCGGGATCGACATCGGCGGTACGAAGGTGATGGCGGGCGTCGTGGACGCCGACGGCAACATCCTGGAACAGCTGCGCACCGAGACGCCCGACAAGTCCAAGAGCCCCAAGGTCGTCGAGGACACCATCGTCGAGCTGGTCCTGGACCTCTCCGACCGGCACGACGTCCACGCGGTGGGCATCGGCGCGGCGGGCTGGGTGGACGCCGACCGCTCGAAGGTCCTGTTCGCACCGCACCTCGCCTGGCGCGACGAGCCCCTGCGCGACGCCATCGCCTCCCGCCTCGTCGTCCCCGTCATGGTCGACAACGACGCCAACACGGCGGCCTGGGCGGAGTGGCGCTTCGGCGCGGGCCGTGGCGAGGACCACCTCGTCATGATCACGCTCGGTACGGGGATCGGCGGCGCGATCCTGGAGGACGGCCAGGTCAAGCGCGGCAAGTACGGCGTGGCCGGTGAGTTCGGCCACATGCAGGTCGTGCCGTCGGGCCACCGCTGCCCCTGCGGCAACCGGGGCTGCTGGGAGCAGTACAGCTCCGGCAACGCCCTGGTCCGCGAGGCCAGGGAGCTGGCCGCCGCAGACTCGCCGGTCGCGCACTATCTGCTGGACCGGGTCAAGGGCAACATCCCCGACATCACCGGCCCGCTCATCACCGAACTGGCCCGTGAGGGCGATGCGATGTGCATCGAGCTCCTCCAGGACATCGGCCAGTGGCTCGGCGTCGGCATCGCCAACCTGGCCGCCGCGCTCGACCCCTCCTGCTTCGTCATCGGAGGCGGTGTCAGCGCCGCCGACGACCTCCTGATCGGCCCCGCCCGGGACGCCTTCAAGCGCCACCTCACCGGCCGCGGCTACCGCCCCGAGGCCCGGATCGCCAAGGCCCAGCTCGGCCCCGAGGCCGGTATGGTCGGCGCCGCGGACCTCGCCCGGCTGGTCGCCCGCCGGTTCCGCCGGGCCAACCGGCGCCGCGTCGAGCGGTACGAGCGGTACGCGCAGATCTACGACCAGGCGGCGAGCACCATCCGCAACACCCGTTCGACCCGCACGGTCGACTGAACCGCAGCCGCACGCCCGGCGTCTCAGCCTCCGTACCCGTAGCCGAAGCCGCACCCGACCCCGAACGTCCGGAGCCGCCCCCGACTCCGTACGCCCGAAGCCGCCACCGACTCCGTACCCGACCGGCGTCCACGCCTCCGTACTCCGCTCCGCAGCACGAGGGACCACCTGACCATGATCGCAGCCGACCACCCCGTGGTGCCGCCCCAGTCCCAGTCGCCGGCCGACGGCGGGAGCAAGCCGCCCGAGGACCGCCGACGGGTGTTCAAGCGGCGGTTCATCACCGCCACGATCATCGTGCTGCTGATCGGCATCCCCGCCGGCTACCTGCTGATCTCCGCAGGCCAGAGCCGCCGCTCGGGCAAGGACAAGGAAGCGGAGGCCGCGGCGCTAGGGCTCCGCGAGGGCTGGCCCTCCAAGATGCAGCGCCGGATCTTCGAGATCCCGATCCCCGGCAACGGGATCGGGGTCCAGTACTACGAGACGAACAACTGGAAAGCCAGCCGGATGTACGCGAAGTTCCGGACGACCTCCGCCGGTCTCGACCGCTTCCTGACCGGCGTCGGCACCGGCCGCGCGGCCCTGGAGCCCGGGACGGTCAACATCAGCCCCCGGGACGTCGACATCACCGGCTGGTACTTCGGCCCGAACGAGAACTGGGCGAGCACCACGCACACCAACAAGAAGCCGCGCCCCACCCAGACCATCACGGTCAATATGTCCGACCCGGCCAGTCCTGTCGTCTATGTCGTATCGGCGGCGACCCCCTGACCGGGACCCGGAGGGGCGCTCACTAACCTGGAGCGAGTGAGCGAAGTGAGCGAGACGACCCCACAGCCCGCGCAGGCCCCCCACCCCGGCGAACCCGCCCCGCACCCCGGCCCGCCCGTCCCGGCGGCCCCGTCCCCGCAGCCGGGCACGGGTACGACGCCGGAGCCGGGAGCGACGCCGGCGTACGGGGCTGCGCAGCCCGGCCCGGGCCCCGCAACCGAGGGTTCGCCGGATCGCTCGGCGAGCTGAGCCGCTGGGAACACGGTTGGAGGGTGCAGCATGAGGTCATGACGATCCAGCCTCGCGCTTTCGCCCATGTGCGTCTTACGGTCACCGATATCGAGCGCTCTCGCGCCTTCTACGACGCGGTGCTCGGGCTGCCGGTGGCCTTCGACCTTCCTCCCGACGCTGACCAAGCGACCCGGGAGCAGCTCTCCTTCCTCTTCGGCGGGGTGATCTACCAACTCGGTGACTCCCTCCTGGGTCTCCGTCCGGTCGCCTCGGATCGCTTCGACGAGGACCGGGTGGGGCTGGATCATGTCAGTTTCGCCGTGGACAGCCGGGCGGATCTGGAGGCGGCGGTGTACCACCTCGACGAGCTCGGCGTGGCCCACGAGGGGATCAAGGACATCGGAGCGGGATACATTCTGGAGTTCCGAGACCCGGACGGCATCGCTCTGGAGCTCTTCGCGCCCAGCAGCTGACGTCGGGCCCAAGCTGACGGGCCGGTCAGCCAGGGTTTCGAACCTGTGAGGCTGTTCCGGGTGAGGCGCTGATCAGGGCGATCGGAGGGAGCCGATCCGCCCGCTGCCGGCCCCGGTTTCGGGGCTCGCGCTCACTCCTGCGGCACGCCCGCGCTGTTGAGGGTGGCGTAGACGACGAGGTTGTCCCGGTACTCGCCTCGGCTGCGGTCGTAGGTGCCCGAGCAGGTGATCAGGTGAAGGGCGGGCGGTCCACTGGTCGCGTAGACCTGGCTGTCGGGGAAGGCGCCCTTCCCGAACTGGCGCAGGGCCCGGACGGCGAAGGTGATGGTTGACCGGTCGTCCTGCACCAGTGTGACGTCGTCTCCCGGGTCGAGCGCGGCGAGTCCGTGGAAGGCTCCGGGTCCGGTGGCGGAGTCGACGTGGCCGACGACCACCGTCGCGCCGGGACTGGCCCCGCACCGGGTGGCCCGCAATGAATCAAGGGCCGCCGCGAGCAGTGCTGCAGTACGGCAAGTGCACTCCGCAGTACCAGTGGTACCTCGGTCAAAGGCGTCAGATTGCGGCGCGCGTACCGGGAGGTTCGGCAGTGGGGCTCCAAGCCAGGGCAGTTGCAGGACGGGCGATGGGGCTGGCTGCCGGAAGGAGTGGCGCTTTCACAGGTCACTGAGCAGTACGCATCACCAGTAGTACGCAGTGAAGCAGTACCGGTAAGTGATTCAGAGGGTAAGAAACGGAGGAGTTGGGCGCCATCAGGATCGCCCGGGCGAACGTTATGGGCCCGGGTACCGCAGGACATCGTGAGTGAGGTGGTCTCCGGTCGGGCAACCGCGATCCCCGCACCCGCTCTCATCCCCCGTGAGTTGGTGCGGAACAACCCTGGATTTCCAGGCCGTGGAGATGGCCGGCGCCAAAGTGGTCGCGACGTTGTTCTCCCTCGACCCGGTGATGGGCGCACTCATCGGCGCCCTCGCCCTCACCGAAAGTCTCTCCGCGCCGCTGCTCGTCGGCATGGGAATGATCGTGTCAGCCGGTGCCGTAGCGACCTGGCGTGCTGAAACCCTCCCAGTTTCACCGATGCCGACCAGCACAGACCGCCCGTAACACGGGGGCGGAAAAGATCATCGGTCGCACCCCACCAGCAGTCACTTCTTCTGCCAGCAGGACCAGCGAACAGCCATGTAGGACACCGTCCAAGGCTGCCAGACCGGTCGCGTGACTGTCGCACCCAGCTGGACCAGCGCCCCGAGAAGGTGCGGTGACTGCGGAGATGTGCCGGACGCGGCGTGATCCTCCTGCTTGTCCGGATGCCGGTACCGGGGCTTCGCAGCGCAGCTCACCTTGCGGCCACGGGTCTTCGGCCCGATGCGGTGGGGGCCTTCACGGCAAGATCCAAGTCCTTGGACGCAACCTTGTCCGGGCGTGAATGGCCGCAATGGCTCTCGTGTCCCGTGGTGCAGTCACTGCCCGCCTGGCCGCTCGGGGGAGGGCGCCGTCCGGAGCGGCGGTCAGTGGAAGGTGAGCCTGAGGCGTTCCTCAAGGTGTGCTGTCTGGGTGGGAGTGGCGAGAAGCATGATGCTGTCGTAGCCGTTGCCCGGCACACGGGCAAAGTCTGTGTAGTGCCAGGAGCGGGGGTCCTCGCTGCGGGTGGTTTCGGCGATGGCGTGGCAGGCGGCTTGATGGTCGTAGTAGTCCTCTGCGAAGTGCTCGGCAGGGATGGACACGAGCTGGCCGTCTCTTGTGAACTCCAGGCGGTCGGAGCGTCCTGCTTCGAGCCCGCCTTCACCTTCGATGACCCGAACACCGGTCACGGTGACCTTCCCGCCGGCCAGTGTCACGGCGTTCGCCAGCAGGGTCGGGTAGCCGTCATGGATGGAGTCGATGTCGTCGGCATGCACCGAGACCGCCACGCCGAAATCTATGAGCGCACAGGCCGTTTCATAGCCGGTCAGTTCCTGATCCACGTGGCTATCGAATTGTTCGAGGACTTGACGGGCGGTCTCCTGCGATATCATGCCGGCCCGGTGCAGGGCTGCCCCGACACGTCTGAGAGTGATCAATGATTCGTCGGACATCCGCCTGACCCTGCCAGGCCGGGCAATGCTGAGCAACTCACCCACCCACTCGCCGCCGCCGATGACCGTGAGCTCGCACCTCTGAAGGTGTACTCCGGGGGCAGTGGTGCGGGGTGCCAGCGAAGCCCTCTTCACCAACGGCTGGTTCAACCCCAATTGCTCGTACTTGTACGAGACCGCTCCCGCTGCAGTCGGGGAGGGGGACGTCCAGGCGAAGAGAAACGTTGCCGATGTCGAGGCCCCCGTTTTCGTCTGCGGTCCAGTCACCCACGAAAATGTGATGCCCTGGAGGGGAGGGTGCCCGGCAGGCCGGCCTCCCGGTCGTCTTCCGGTCGGCGGCGGAGTCGGCGGGACCTGAGCGTCCCGGTGTTCAGGCCGATGACGTGGATGGCGCCGTCAGTTCCGAGGACCCATGCCTCGCCGTGCGGGCCACGGGCCGGCGAGCGAAAGGAGTAGCTGGTGCCCAGCTCCACCAGGCGCAGCTTCTTCTTCTCGGTGTCGATGAGGGAGACGCGCGTGGGGCGTTCCAGCTTGGCCTCGGGGTCGGTCTTGTAGTCGCCCAGCAGAACGGGCGAGGTGTCGCTGCCGGCCTGGTTGCCGATGCGCCCGCAGTCGTCGGGAGAATTGATCTTGGTGAACTTGGCCGTCCTTGTGGATCGGGATGCCGCCCTGGCAGCCGACGCCGACGGCTTCGTTCTTCGCGGCGGCCTCGCCGTGGACACCGGGCACCACAGAGCACCGCCGAAGAGCGCCCCAATGTTCGACGAGTGCACGCAGGCCATCAAGTCCCGCGCCGTCGCGCTGAACGGCAGGGCCGTCGCGGTGGGGCTGATGAGCAAGAGGGTTCCGACGGGACGCCGGCCTGTGCACCGAAGTATGCGCAATGCCTTGACGTGCTCCTGGCAAACTGGCGTCATGGGAGCGCTCCCATCCACGCCGAACTTTGCGTCACCCGGCACCTACTTCCTGGAGTCGCAGTGAGATCAGCAACGAGTACGGCACGTCACAGGCAGAGCCCCTTGAGCATTCTGCTGAGAAGTCTGGCCGCCCTTCTCGGCGTCGTCCTGCTCAGCGCGCTCGGCCCCGTCGCCGCACAGGCCCGGCCCGCCGGGGCGGAAGCCGCGGCCACGGGCCTGCACGTCAGCAACGGCCGCCTGCTGGAGGCCAACGGCAACGACTTCGTCATGCGCGGTGTCAACCACGCGCACACCTGGTACCCCGGCGAGACGCAGTCGCTGGCCGACATCAAGGCCTTCGGAGCCAATACCGTTCGCGTCGTCCTCTCCGACGGACACCGCTGGACAAGGAACGGCCCCGGTGAAGTCGCGGGCATCGTCGACGACTGCAAGACCAACCGGCTGATCTGCGTCCTGGAGGTGCACGACACCACCGGTTACGGCGAGGACGCCGCGGCGGGCACCCTCGACCACGCCGCCGACTACTGGATCAGTCTCAAGGACGTGCTCGCAGGCGAAGAGGACTACGTCATCATCAATATCGGCAACGAGCCTTGGGGCAACACCGACCCCGCCGGCTGGACAGCGCCGACGGCCGCAGCCGTCCAGAAGCTGCGCGGCGCGGGGTTCGCCCACACGATCATGGTGGACGCGCCGAATTGGGGCCAGGACTGGCAGGGGGTCATGCGCGCCAACGCCCAGGCCGTGTACGACGCCGACACCACGGGCAACCTGATCTTCTCGATCCACATGTACAGCGTCTACAGCACGCCTCGGGCGATCACCGACTACCTGCAAGCCTTCGTCGACGCCGGGCTGCCCCTTGTCGTAGGTGAGTTCGGTGGACCCGCCGACCAGTGGGGGGACCCTGACGAGGACACCATGATGGCCACCGCCGAGGCGCTCGACCTCGGTTACCTGGCGTGGTCCTGGAGCGGCAACACCGACCCGATCCTCGACCTGGCCATCGACTTCGATCCGAGCCGCCTGAGCTCCTGGGGCGAGCGCATTTTCCACGGAACCAACGGCATCGCCCAGACCTCCCGGGAAGCCACCGTCTTCGACGGTGGCGCGAACCCGGACGACACGGAGGCCCCGACGGCCCCCGGCGCTCCGACCGCCTCCATGGTGACGGCGGCCTCAGCCGTCCTCACCTGGCCCGCAGCGTCGGACAACGTTGCCGTCGCCGGTTACGACGTCGTCCGGGTGAGCGGCAGTCTCGAGACCGCAGCCGTCTCGTCCGCCACCACGAGTGCCACCGTGACGGGCCTTACTGCGGACACCGCGTACACATTCGCGGTGTACGCCCGTGACGCGGTCGGCAATCGCTCGGCCCGTTCCGCCACGGTGAACGTCACCACGGACAAGGGCGGGCCCACGCCGGGCGTGAGCTGCTCCGTCGGCTACCGGGTGGTCAGCGAATGGCCCGGCGGGTTCCAAGGTGAGATCACCATCCGTAACACCGGGACCACCGCCATCAACGGCTGGAACCTCGCCTTCGCCTTCGTCAACGGCCAGACGCTCTCCAACGTGTGGGGCGGGACCGCCACGCAGAGCGGCTCGACGGTCAGTGTCGCCCCCGCCGGATACACGGCGGTGATCACAGTGAACGGCTCCATCATGCTCGGCTTCACCGGAACCAAGAGCACCACAAACACGGCGCCGACAGCCTTCACACTCAGCGGCAACACCTGCACGACGGCCTGAGAGGCCGTTCCGCTGGTTGGCAGGGAAGCCCGCCCCCTGCCGGCCGCGGGCTTCCTCCGTTCCCGGGCGCCCACGGCTCTGGACGACGACGCGGCCCCCTACAGCCCGGGAACACGTCGTGGGCGCCCCTCAGAGACCAGCCGTCGGGTCGGAGGGGCAACCGAGGTGGCCCGGGAGCTCGGGTCGGCCGGGAGTCCCCGCCGGGCCGAGTGCAGGCCCGGGCCCGCATGATCCCGCTGCTGTGCAAAGCCAGGAGAACGGCCCGCTCGACGTACTGCGCCTGGTCGACCGTCAGGGCCGCGGAGCCGAACCGCCCCGGCGAGAGGGGCCTGGTGAGGCCGGGCCGCTGCCGTGCGCCGATCCTCTTCTCCCGTCGGCCGCCCCGCATCCGCAGGCCCGGCGGGGGCTTCCGGCCGTATCGCCCCGCCTCCCCGCTTCGAGGAGGCCCGGTTCAGAGCCGGACACCCCGCCGAGTGGGATCTGGCTCAGAACCTGACCGCGAGCGCCCGGCCGGTGCCGCGTCCACCCGTACTGGCCGATCTGGATCAGGTTGCCGCAGGTGTCATGAAGCACCGCTGTGGTGACCGGGCCCATCGCCGCCGGTTCCTGCGTGAACTGCACACCGAGGCCGCGCAGCCGCTCGAACTCGGCCCCACGTCGTCGACCGCGAAGGAGTTTGCCGGAACGCCGTCCGCGACCAGCGCCTCCCCAGCGGGACGTCGTGCTTCTTCACGAAGCCCAGCACGTCGGTGTAGAAGTGCACGGCTTCTTCCTGGTCGTCGACGAGAACAGTGGGTAAGTGGATCCGCCGAGTGGGGCGCACCTGTGGGCTTGAGGGTCTGCTGATCCTCACCGGCGTGGCACGCGGGCGGTGACGCCGCGCTCGACCCGGTGGCCACCTTCCGCGACACGACACTCAGCTCGGCGGTCGAGTCCGCACCCTGGACGGACATGAGCGCCTCCTCCTGGAAGGACGACCGCTTCGCCGAGTACAGGGACACGGGACCCGGGTCCGGCCCGGCGAGCAGCAACCGGCCGCAGCTCAGCAACGCCCAGGCCACGGGTCAGGAGGCCGCCGACCGGCTGGCAGGCTGGACACCTTCGCCGTCCTGAATCACGGTGTGCGGCAGTGAGCCGATGCGATGACGGCCGGTCGAAGCGCTTCGACTCTCCTATGGACACTGGTTGTGAGCGAGTCTAGGCTCCACGGTGTCTGTGCATGTCAGAGCGTGAGGGGGAGCAGGGCAAGGCGCTGTCGAAGCGCTTCATCCGCTCTCGCTTGCGGTCGCCATCTGTAGGGGAGAAGCCGAATGGTCACGCTTGCCGAGGTCGCCCAGCACGCCGGAGTGTCCGCGAGCACGGTGAGCTACGTCCTCAGCGGCAAGCGGTCGATCTCCGCCTCCACCCGGGAACGGGTCGAGCACAGTATCCAGCAGCTGGGCTACCACCCCAACGCCGGTGCCCGTGCCCTCGCCAGCAGCAGGTCCAACATCATCGCGCTGATGGTGCCCCTGCGTACGGACATGTACGTGCCCGTGATGATGGAGATCGCCATCGCCGTCGCCACCAGTGCCCGTACGCACGGCTACGACGTCCTCCTGCTCACCGGCGAGGAGGGGCCGGCGACCGTCCGGCGGATCGCGGGGAGTTCTCTGGCGGACGCGATGATCCTGATGGACGTCGAACTGCACGACGAGCGGCTGCCGCTGCTCCGCGATTCGGGCCGGACCGCCGTCCTGATCGGCCTGCCGGCCGACACCAGCGGGCTGACCTGTGTCGACCTCGACTTCGAGGCGACCGGTGCGCTCTGCGTGGACCATCTCGCCGGACTCGGACACCGCGAGGTGGCGGTGATCGGCGAGGCGGCCGCCGTCTACGAGCGGCACACCGGCTTCGCCGAACGGACCGTGGACGGCGTACGGGCGAAGGCGCAGGAGGCAGGGATGCGGATCCTGCACCGTCCCTGCGAGGGCGGGTACGCCGCGATGGCCGGCACACTGGGCCGCATCTTCGACGAACGGCCCGGAACGACCGGATTCATCGTACAGAACGAGGCCGCGGTCGAGCCTCTGCTCAACCTGCTCCAACAGCAGGGTCGAGCGGTGCCGGAGGACGTGTCCGTCGTAGCCGTCTGCCCCGAGCAGGTGGCCACGCAGGCCTCGGTTCGGCTCACCTCCGTGGCCATCCCGGCACAGGAGATGGGGCGCCGCGCAGTGGAGCAGGTGGTTGCGCAGCTCGCCGGCCGGGGTACCGACGAGGTGGAACTGCTGGAGCCCGTTCTTACGGTGCGTGCGAGCACGGGACCGGCTCCGGCCTGAGTGTCGACGGGCGGCCCCGCGATGCTCGGGGAGGCCCGCTGACACGGCGCACGGACGCCGGGCCGGGGCGTCCCCCGGCCCGGCGTCCGTCCGGATCAGCTCGACGAGACGTTGAACCCGTTGGTCGTGAAGTTCAGCCCGCCGGCGGAGGACGTGATCTCGTAGCCGAACTGGACGTCACCGATGGTCTCGTTGCCCCACCAGCCCTTGGTGTCCTTGATCCACTTCAGGATCGGCAGGATGTTGACGGTGCCGGCGGACGAGTCAGAGGTCCGCAGGAACGAGAAGACCTCGTTGGCGCCGTTGTCACCCTTGTAGACGGCCCAGGTGTGCCCGCCGAGGGTGACCGTTCCCTGGGAGGTGCCGAGCGGGCCGACGGCACCGTTGTGGTTCACCCACAGCATCACCTCGTAGTCGTAGTCCGTGTCCCAGATGTCGTACGACGTGTTGTACGCACCGGACGACGGGACCGTCACGTTGTAGCCGCTGGTCAGGGACGAGAGCGACGTGATCGGCTTGTTGACGATCTTCTTGGCGTTCGGGTACGACTTGATGCCGCCGGTGTTCGGGTGGTTCGCCGTCACGCCCCAGTTGCTCGACGAGTTGGCCCAGATGGACTGGGTGCCCGCTCCGGAGCCCCAAATGTTGTTGTAGAGGATGTAGTTGTCGGACGTGGTGTAGTTGCCCCACTGCTCCGACGAGGTCCAGATCGCGGCGTGGGCGGGAGTCGCCGCGAAGCCGGTCAGCGCGGCCAGGGCTGCCGTCGGGGCCAGCAGGAGCCTGGTCAGGGTGGAATGTGCCATGGGGTGTTCCTTCCCTGTGGGGATGGAGGAGTGCTACCGCGGCCCCAGGGTGAGGACGCGGTCCACGCCGGCCGTCAGCTCCAGCGGAGCCGGGGGGTTTCCGGCGGAGGTCTCGGTGAGGGCGAGCCCGTCACCCGTACGCAGATCGATCCGGGCGTCGCGGGTGGGGCGCAGCACGGCGGTGGCACCGTCCTTTGACCACCGCAGGTCGAGGTGTGCGCCGAACCGCGTTCGTACGCCACGGAGTTCACCGGCCGGGTACGCCGCCGGGACTGCCGGCAGCAGCACCAGGCGGCCGGGCGCCGACTGGACGAGCGACTCGATCACGGCGGCGGGCAGGCTGTGGGCCGCGTCCGCGTTGTAGACGTTCCGGGACGGATAGTGCGCGCTCATCAACGAGTCGTGGAAGAAGTCGCCGCCCAGCACTGCCTCCAGCGCCGCCGACACCCTGGAGGGGTCCCTCAGCCGGGCGGCGATCAGGGCGTGGTGCAGATGCCCGTGGGCGGAGTCGTTCTCCGAGCCGCGCAGCTCCAGGGCGCGATGTGCGGCCGTGGCCAGCTCCGGGGTGTCGTACGGGTTGATCGCGTCCAGCGGCCACACCGGGTAGAGGTGGCTCAGGTGGCGGTGGTCGTACGTCTCCCGCAGGCCCGGCCACGCCCACTCGGCGAGCGCCCCGTCCTCGTTCACGAGGTACGCCGGGAGCCGGGCCGCGAGTGACCGCCACAGTCCGGCGGACGGGTGCCCGGGAGCGTGTCCGGCGGCCGTCGTCAGGGCATGGTGGGCCGCGGCGATGTCCATCGTCGCGTTCACCGTCCCCCAGCTCGCGTTGGCCGGCCGGTTCTCGGGGGAGTACGAGGGCACGACCGCAAGGTTCCCGTCCGGGTCCTCACGGCTGAGGAAGTCCTCGTAGAACAGCGCCGCTTCGACGAGCGCGCCGGTCAGAGCGGCGTCCGGGGTGCCCGTCGTGACCTCGGCGTGTTCCAGCAGCGGCTGCAGCAGCCAGTCGGCTCCCGCCGTCCACAGATGCAGCGGATAGGCACGCTGGAAGTGCCGTGTGTGGCCCGACGCGCCGTCCGTGTGGGACGGCGCGACGATGCCCCGCGCCCCGAAGAGCGCCCGGGCATTGTCCTGCCAGTCGGACAACTGCCCGTGCACGAGGGACGCGTGGGCCTCGGTGACCTCCGGGAGTGCGGCTGCCGCGGCGGAGGCTACCTGGAGGTTGAGGTTGGCGTTCGTGGTGAAGGCCCCGGACCAGGCCGTGTCCCAGTCGCCGGTCCACAGACCGGTCAGCCGGGGCGGCAGCACCCCCGAGGAGGACAGCAGGTGGTAGCGGCCCGCAGCGAAGAGCCGCTCCAGGAGCGCGGGGGACTTGGGCATGCGCAGCAGCTCGCTGCCGGACAGCTCCCGCTCCGGAGCCGCGTCCCGCAGCGTGAAGGAGGCACGCCCGTACGCGGTCCGGTGCGGCGGCCGGTGGCGCTCCAGCAGCGTGGCGTAGTCCTCGCGAGGCAGAGCGGCCCACAGCTCCCCGAGGTCGGGGCGGTCGGCCCCCCTGACGACCCGGGTGGTCAGGGTGAGGCTCCGCGCCTCCTCGACCCGGATGCCCTCGCCGGCCACGGAGACACGGCCGCCGTCCACCCGCGCCACGGTGAAACCCGTGTACCCGAGCCCGCTGCCCGGATAGCCCACCCTCAGAGCCAGGTGCGCACCGTCCGGGGTCAGGACCGTGGAGCGGCCGACCGCCAGCCGCGCGGGGGCGCCGGGCAGCGAGTGGTCCAGGACGATGTCCGCGGTCGGTCCGAGGTCCGTGATGTGCTGCACGATCACGTCGTCGGCCCGTGACACGAAGACGCTGCTGTTCCAGGCCTCGTACGACGCGGTCACCTCGCCCGTCGTGAAGTCGACCTCACGCCTGTATCCGGCGACCGCCTCGTGCAGCCCCTGTCCGCGGCGCACGCACGTCCGGAACGCGGGGTGGAAGGGCTGCACCCACACCAGCGGGCGGCCGGCGCCGAAGTCCTCCGCGGCGGTCGTGTCCCCGGACAGGAGCGCGTCCTGGAGGCGGTGGAGCAGGTCGGCGAGCTCCGGCGGGCGCAGGTCCTCGCTGCCGTTGGGCCGCACCAGGCAGTGGTGGTTGACGATCACCTGGTCGTCGGCCGGGTCTCCGTACACCATCGCCCCGTGACGGCCGTTTCCGCTGAGGAACGCGTCCTCCCAGCGGGTGGCCGGACGAGGCTCCCACGTGCCGTCGATCATGCCGGGACGTCTCTGAGGACGGCGACGCCGTAGCGGTCCAGCTCCACACCGCCGTCGGTCTCGACCCCCGTGAGCAGGTCGAGGTGCCGGCCCGGCAGTTTCACCCCGGCCGGTGCCCGTCCGTGGTTCAGCAGGAAGAGCAGGTCGCCGCGCCGCACCGCCTCGACCCCGGAGGGCAGCCCCTCCAGCACGGGGCGTACGCCGGCCTCGGCCGCCGCCCGGCCGAGCAGGTCCCGCAGGGACTCGGGCTCGGGCAGCGTCGAGACGTACCACGCGCCGCCCTTGCGGAGCACCGCGGGAAGGCCGTCCAGCTCACCCTCTCGGTAGGCGGCCACCGTCTCCGCGCTGCCGTCGGGTTCCAGCTCCTCCGACCACAGCGTGCCCCGGAAACCGTCGCACGCGACCGTCGCGCCCGCGTCCAGCGGCCACCACTCGTGCACCGTACGGATACCGAACAGCTCACGCAGTCTGCCGTCCATGCCACCCGGCCTGATCCGGTCGTCGACGTCCACGACTCCGGTGAAGAACCCGCACACGAGGGTGCCGCCACCTCGCACATACGCGACGAGGTTCTCGATCGCCGCGTCACCGAGGAGCTGGAGCTGAGGCACGAGCACCATCCGGTACGCGCGCAGATCCGACTCGGGGCGGGCGAACTCCATGCCGATACCGCTGTCCCACAACCCCCGGTGCCAGGCCTGTACCAGCTCCGTGTACGACACGAGGGAGGACGGCCTGCCCCCTTGGGTGCTCGACCACCAGGCGTCCCAGTCGTGCAGCACGGCGACCTCGGCCGAGACCCCGGTGCCGCTCACCTCGGCACCGATCAGCGCGAGTTCGGCGCCGATGCGCTTGACCTCCCCGAACGTGCGTCCGCTCTCACCTGCGTGGCTCAGCATCCCGGAGTGGAACTTCTCCGCCCCCTGCCGGGACTGCCGCCACTGGAAGTAGCAGAGTGCGTCCGCGCCCCTTGCCACCGACTGGAGCGACCAGAGCCGGTTGAGGCCGGCCGGTTTGGGATGGTTGACGTCACGCCAGTTCACCGACCCGGCCGCCTGTTCCATCACCATCCACGGCCCGCGGGCCTGCGAGCGGGTCATGTCGGCGAGCATCGCGTTGTACTGTCCGGCGCGCGGGTCCGTCGGGTCCGGGTAGACGTCGACGGAGACGATGTCCTCCTGCTCGGCCCAGGCCCAGGCGTCCTGGCCCGACCACAGCGGCATGAAGTTGGTCGTCACCGGGATGTGCGGGGTGTGCCGGGCGACGATGTCCCGCTCGGCGGTGTAACACTCCATCAGGGCGTCGGAGGTGAAGCGTCTGAAGTCCAGCTCCTGGGCCGGATTCCGCATGTACTGCGCCTTGCGCGGCGGCAGGATCTCTGCCCAGGTGTCGTAGCGCTGGCTCCAGAACGCCGTGCCCCAGGCCTCGTTCAGCGCCTCCGGGGTGGTGTACCGGGAGGCCAGCCAGCGTCGGAAGTGTGCACCGGTCTCGTCGCACCAGCAGTGCGTGCAGTACTCGTTGTTGATGTGCCACACGGTCAGCGCGGGATGGCCGGCGTACCGTGCTGCGAGGTCCTCCGTGAGGGCCGCCGCATAGCGCCGGTACACCGGTGAGCTCGGGCAGAAGTGCTGCCGGGAACCGTAGTTGACGACAGTGCCGTCCTCGCTGCGTGGCAGTGTCTCCGGGTGCAGGGCCCCCATCCACGGTGGCGGTGAGGATGTCGGGGTGGCGAGGACGACGCCGATGCCACCTGCTTGCAAGAGGTCCAGCAGCCGGTCCAGCCAGCCGAACTCCCGTGCACCGGGTCGGGGTTCGATCTTCGCCCAGGAGAAGACACCGACGGTCACGGAGTTGACCCCGGCCTCCTTCATCAGCCGGACGTCGTCGGCCCACACCTCCTCGGGCCACTGCTCGGGGTTGTAGTCGCCTCCGAAGAGGATGCGGCCACGGGTGGCGTCGTGCAGGGACGGCATGGACGTCTCGTTCCTCTACGGGGAGTCTTTACCGGGGGTCTGCGTACTGGATGCCACGGCCGTTGGTGCCCAGGTAGACACGGCCGTGGACGCGGGGGTCGCCGGTGATGACCTCGCCGGTCCACCCCCACCGGTGGGCGTCGTCGTTGATACGGACCCAGGTCGCACCCGCGTCGTCCGAGCGGAGCACAGCCACGCCGTCGTACGTCTCCGTGACCCGCCCGGTCTGGAAGACCGCCGGGTAGCCCGCCGGTCCCTTCCCCGGGGCGGCCCTGCCGAAGCCGAGGGCGTACGAGGCCTGGCAGCCGGCCACCGGCGTGAACGTGCGGCCGCCGTCCTTCGAGCGCAGGAGGCCGTTGTCCTTGGCGGAGAGCCACAGATCTCCCGAGCGCCCGGGAGCCGCGGCCATACGGAACTGGACGTCCCCCGAAGGGAGTCCGGTCGCGCCCTCGGTGAAGGTCGCACCCTTGTCCGTGGAGAGGAAGACCGCCCCCGTATCCGTGTCGTACACGTAGAAGCGCCTCGGATCGAGCGGGTCGGCGACCGCTGTGCCGCCCTTGGGGAACGTGGGCACCTCCGCCCAGGTGGCCCCGCTGTCCGTGGAGCGGTGTGCGGCGTACCTGGTGCCGTCCCAGTGGATGAACGACCACAACAGCGTCGCCCCGTCGGCGGAGACCGCCACCGGGCCGGGAGCCGAAGGCGCGATCGCCGGCTGGGACGTGAACGGCTGCCAGCTCGCACCGCCGTCGCGGGAGTACGCACCGGCCGAGTCGGATCCCGACGGCCAGCCCGTCCGCACGACGTACGACGGCTTCAGCGTGGCCAGGGCCAGGCCCGTCGCCGTGCCGAAGACCGGGTTCGACGCCATGCCGCGCGAAGGGGACACGGTCAGCCGGTCATGACGCATGACCCCGATGTCACCCAGGCCGCTGAGCAGCCGGGCTCCCGACGGTGGTGCGATCAGCTGCCGTACCGACGACTCCTCCAGTCCCCGGATCTCGGGAGCCCAGTGCACCAGGTCGCGTGTCCCGAAGATCGTGGCGCCGGTGCCGTAGACGATGTGCCGCGAGTCGTACGGGTCGACGGCCAGGGCCTGGATCCACCAGCCGAACTTGGGTTCACCACCCCACGTCAGATACGGCGTCTCCGAGACGTCCAGCACCGCCGTGTCCTTGAGGGAGGTCCAGCTCGCCCCGCCGTCCGTGGAACGGAACAGGGTGTCCACGGGGCCCCAGCGGTTGTTCGTGGAGACCACGACGGTGCCGGGGCGGGACGCGTCCACGGCCACTCCGCCGTACCCGAACGCGTCGCCGTCGCCCGGGGCCACCGGAGTCACGTCGGTCCAGGCTCCGGTCACCGTGTCGAGGCGGTGCACCGAGCCGTCGGCCTGGTTGTTCGGGCCCGGTCCGTCCGCGTAACTCACGTACAGCGCACGGCTGCCCGCGTCGTACGCCGCGCGGACCGGCACCTTCGTCGCAGCTCCGGCGGACGGCTGCCCGGGTACGGCCTCCCAGCCGCCGGAGGCGTCTGTGCGGTAGAGCACCGTGCCGCCGTCTCCCCAGCCCGCGTACACCGTCCGGCCGGCCGCCACCAGCAGGGTGACGCCCTGGCCGTTCGCCGACGGCGTGGCCGGGAAGGAGGTGTCGGCGGCCCAGGTGGCACCCCGGTCCGTGGAGCGCAGCAGCCCGTCGTGGCGCGTCCCGAGCCAGAGCGTGTCACTGTCACGCGGATCGACGAGGAGCCGCTCGCCGCAGCCCCGGCCGTCCTCGTTGGCCCCGAGGCGCACGGTGAGATCGGCGCGTGACCATGTCGCCCCGCGGTCCCCGGACCTGAGCACCGCACCAGGGGAGGCGTACGCCTGTGTGTACGTCCCGAGGGCCAGGTACAGCCGCTCGGGGTGCGCCGGGTCGACAGCCATCGCCTCGACGCCCATCAGGTTCCAGTCGTCCCAGCCGATGTGGTCGGTGAGTGCCGTCCACCGGGACCTGCGGTCGTCCCAGCGGTAGGCGCCGCCGATGTCCGTGCGGGCGTAGGCGAGACCCCGTACGGCCGGATGGAACAGGACGCCCGTCACGAAGCCCGTCCCGCCGATCACCGCGGTGCGCCAGCGGTGCGGCTGGGTCTTCGGGGGCTGCCGGGCGGCCGAGGCCGGGCCCGCGGCCGGCAGCACGGAGGCCGAGGCCGCGACCGCCGCCGCACCGGCCAGGACGGTCCGGCGCCGGGGACGTGGGGCGGGTTCTGGCTGCGGGACGGACGAAGCGCGCATGACGAAGACCCTCCGGTGGGGAATGACGGGTGAGTGCGGTGCGGGAGGCGGTGATCAGCCCTTGACGGCGCCGGTGAGCATGCCTTCCTTGAAGTGCTTCTGCACGAACGGTGAGAGGACCGCGACCGGGATCAGCGCCAGCACCATGACCGCCATCTGGATGGCGAGCAGTGAGAGGTGGCCGGTGTTGATGACCTGCGTCAGACCGGTGGGCCGCTCCTGTTTCAGGACCAGTTGGTTCATCACGTTCTGGAGCGGCATCATCTCCGGGTCGCTGATGTAGATGGACGCGTTGAACCAGGCGCTCCAGTAGCCGACCGCGTAGAAGAGCGTGATCACCGCGATGACCGCGCGGGACAGGGGCATGATGATCTGCCACAGGATGCGGAAGTCACCCGCCCCGTCGATGCGGGCGCTCTCGACGAGTTCCTGGGCCGTACTCATGAAGAAGGCACGCAGGACCAGGATGTTGAAGACGTTCAGCGCGCTCGGGAGGATCAGGGCCAGGTAGGAGTCGGTGAGGCCGAGTCCCTGTACCACCAGGTAGGTGGGGATCAGGCCCGCCCCGAAGAACATCGTGGCGAGCATGAACAGCAGCAGAGGACGGTGGAGCACCGACCCCGGCCGGGAGAGGCCGTAGGCGCACATGACCGACACGGCCATGCTGAAGAGGGTCCCGACCACGGTCACGCAGATGCTGACCACCGCGGCCCGGGTGACCTGGCCGCCGCCGAGGAGCTCCTGGTAGGCGACGAACGTGATGCCGCGAGGGATCACCACCAGCCCGCCCGCGTCGGTGATGGTCCGCACCGAGGACAGGCTGGTGACGATCACGACCCAGAGCGGGAAGAGCACGGCCAGACAGGCCAGGGCGAGGACCACGCCCTTGGAGGCGAGCCCCGCCTTCGTCGGCTCCTCCTCCCACACCGGCCGCAGCCGGCCACGCGTACCGGGCTTGATCCCGGCCACGCCGGTCATTCGGTGGAGCAGGCCGCTCACTTCTTGTACACCCCCTGCTCACCCATGAGATGGGCGACCTTGTTGGCCCCGAGGACCAGCAGCAGACCGAAGATTCCCTTGACGATCCCGACTGCCGCCGCATAGCTGAAGCCGCCGTACTGGATACCCACGTTCCACACGTAGGTGTCGAGGACCTCGGAGGCGCCCGGGCCGACGGCTGTGCGTTGGAGCAGGATCTGCTCGAAGCCCACGGTGAGCGCGTTGCCCACCTGGAGGACCAGCAGAAGTGCCACGACCGGGCGCAGGGCGGGCAGTGTGACGTGCCACATCCGGCGCCAGCGGTTCGCACCGTCCATCGCGCTCGCCTCGTAGAGTTCCGGGCTGACCGAGGCCAGCGCGGCGAGGAAGACGATGACGCCCCATCCGGCGTCCTTCCAGATCATCTCGAAGGTGATCAGGAACTTGAACAGACCGGGGTTCGTCATGAGGTCGAAGCCCTCGTGGCCCCTCTCCCGCAGCGTCTGCGCGATGAGTCCGGCGCCGCCGAACATCTGCTGGAAGACCGTGATGACCAGGACCCAGGAGAAGAAGTGCGGCAGGTAGAGGATCGCCTGCGCCACAGCCCGGACCCGGGGCCGCACGAAGCTGTTGATGAACAGCGCGAGCAGGATCGGCACCGGGAAGAACAGCGTGAGCTGCAACAGGAAGATCGTCAGCGTGTTGCCCAGCGCCGACCAGAACAGCCGGTCGTTCACCATCTGCCGGAACCACTCGAAGCCGGCCCAGGGGCTCTGCAGGATCGCCTGGAAGGCGTTGTCCGCGATGTACGGGTCGTAGTCCTGGAAGGCGACGACGTTGCCCGCCAGGGGGATGTAGGCGAAGACCAGCAGCAGCAGCATCGCCGGCAGGGTCATCAGCAGCAGCGTCCGGTCGCGCCGCAACCGGTGCCGCAGGGGGATCTTCGCGGTCACCCGCACGTCTTTGGGGGCCGCCCCGTCCTTGTCGGCCGGCTGCGACGCGGGGGATCCCTGCGCGCGCCGGTCATCCGTGCTCAGTGACATGTCAGGAGGCCGACTCACCGGTCTCGTCGAGCAGCTTCTTGTACCAGTCGCGCAGCTTGTCGCCGCCCTTGGTCTTCCAGTCCGAGACCTGCTGCTGCATGTCGCTGACCTTCTTGCGGCCGCGCACGATGTCCTTCTCCATGGCCTCGAACTGCGCGTTGAGCTCGGTGTACCGGGTGGGTTCCTGGATCTGCATCCCGTGGAACAGCGGCTTCTTCAGGTGCGCGCCCTGGCGCTGCTGCCACTCGATGACACCCTTGGCGACGTCCGGGTGGTCCGGGTAGGCGCGGTACGGCTTGGAGGTGGCGATGTACTCGTAGGTGGCGAAGACCTCGTTGTTGCCCTGCTCGTTCTTGACGAGGACGCCGTCCTTGAGGCTGTGGTGGGTGCCCTCCAGACCGTACGCCCGCAGGCGCTGTTCCTTGCTCCCGTACGGCGCGGCGGTGAAGTTCGCCAGGGCGAGGAGGTCCTGGACGACCTTCTTGCCGGCCTTCTTGCTGACGAAGCACCAGATGTTGGAGGGGGAGGCCTCGTAGATGAGGGGGTCACCGCCGTCGTGGGCGAAGAAGTCCATCGCCCCCATCCGGAAGTCCGGCTTGTCCAGCCGCTGCACGGCGGTCGCGGCGTACCAGTCCGAGATGTCCGCGTTGTACATCATGACGTTGCCCGAGGAGAAGGTGGTGCGCATGTCGCCCGTCTCCGCCTTGGCGTCCGGGTGCACGAAGCCGGCCGAGTACAGCGAGCGTGACCACTCCAGCGCCTCCAGGTACTCCTGGGTCTCGTAGCGGTTCACCAGCTTGCCGTCGACCAGCTGCCAGTAGTAGGGCTTCTCCGGCAGCACTCCGAAGAAGACGAACGCCGACCACGTCATGTCGCTGCACGCCCACACCTTGCTCCTGGGCGCGTTGATCTCCTTGCAGAGGTCGTGGAACTCCTTCGTGGTGGTCGGGACCTCGTAACCCTTCTCCTCGAATATGTCGGCGCGATAGAAGGGGGTGATGTTGGGCGTGGCCTCGGCGGGCATGGGGATTCCGCGCAGCTGGCCGGCGAAGATGCCGCGCTGCCAGGCGCTGGTGGGAATGGCCGCCAGGTTGGGGTACGCCTTGACCTTGTCGCCCGACAGGTAGGGGCCCAGGTCGGCGAACTTGTTGGCGATGGCGCTCGGGATCTTGCCGCCGAGCTCCCAGCCCGGGATGACGACGGCGTCCGGGACGGCGCTGGAGGCGAGGACCGCGCCGAGCTTCTGCCCGTAGACATTGCCGTCCTGGTTCTGCCACTTGACCTTGACGCCGGCCGCCGTGTCCATGGCTGTCCAGTAGGCGTTGCCCTCGCCGGGCGAGGTGCCCCAGAGCGGCGCCATGATGCTGATCTCGCTGCCCTTGCCCAGCTTCGTGGGCACCGACACCGCCAGCTTGTCGGCGGGGAGCGCCGTGGTGAAGCCGTCGGCGGAGCCGTTCTTGCTGGGGATGTCAGGGGTGACGGCCTTCGAGGGCACATAGGCCGGAAGGATGTCCTTCAGCTTCTGACCCGTGGTGGTGCCCTCGTTCTTCGAGCCACCGGAACCGCCGCCGCAGGCGGCGAGGAGCGGCATGCCGCCGCCCACGGCTGCCGCGACAACCACGGAGGAGGCGAGGAATCGTCTCCGGCTGGGAGCGGAGGGGGAGTTCGGCGTCATTGCGTCAACCCTTCGTGGTGCAACAGGACGGCCCGCGGCGGCGACTGCCGCTCGGTCCTGTGGCTGAGGTAGGGGCGTTACCGGCCGAGCCGGCCGGAACTGAACCGGCTGAGCTGAAGCGGTCAACGGGCTGCCTCGTCGAAGCGCTTCGATGTTGCAGCGAGGTTAAGTGAAGGGTGTCGGCCGCACAAGAGTTCGTTTCGATATTCCTTCGACCTGTCTCCGATCCGTTTCCCGGTGTGATGGCACAACGATGTGCCCTGAAGAGCCTCTTTGTGGCGGTCGTGCCCTTGACACCCGCAGGGTCGGCCGAAGAGCATCGAAGCGCTTCGAAAGATCTTCTCCTCCCGCCGAAGGACGACTCGGCGCCCGCAGACCGGAATACCTCCCACCTCTCCAAGGGGACCCGCACGTGACGGACCATCCGTTTCCCTTCCGCGACCCGCAGCTGTCCTTCTCCCGGCGCACCGACGATCTGCTCGGACGGCTCACGCTCGACGAGCGGATCGCGATGCTGCACCAGTTCGCCCCGGCGGTGGAGCGTCTGGGGCTCGGCCCGTTCCGTACCGGACAGGAGGCCCTCCATGGGGTCGCCTGGATGGGGCCCGCCACCGTCTTCCCGCAGGCCGTCGGCCTCGGCGCCACCTGGAACGACGACCTGGTCCGCCGGATCGGCGAGGCCGTCGGCAACGAAGTGCGGGCCAAGCGTGCCCAGGACGACCGCGTCGGGCTCAATGTCTGGGCACCGACCGTGAATCTGCTCCGCCACCCGCTGTGGGGCCGCGGCGAGGAGGGGTACTCCGAGGACCCGGCCCTCACCTCCGCCATCGCCGTCGCGTACACCCGGGGACTGCGCGGGGACGACCCCCGATACTGGCGCACCGCCCCCGTGCTCAAGCACTGGCTCGCGCACAACAACGAGACCGACCGCGACACCGCGTCCGCCTCGGTCCGCCCGCGCGTCCTGCACGAGTACGACCTGCGGGCCTTCCGTGACGCGGTGCGGGCGGGGGCGGTGGCCGGCGTCATGCCCGCCTACAACCTGGTCAACGGCCGCCCGAACCACGTCTCCCCGCTCCTGGGGCAGTACCTGCGCCGCTGGACCGACCAGCCGCTGGTCGTCTGCTCGGACGCGGGCGCCCCTTCGAACCTGGTCGACTCCGAGCACTACTTCGACACCCACGAGGAGGCCACCGCGGCCTCGCTGAAGGCGGGTGTCGACAGCTTCACCGACCACGGCACGGACTCCACCGTCATGACGGGACGCATCCGCGACGCGCTCGCGAAGGGGCTCATCGACGAGAGCGACATCGACACGGCGGTCCGCCGTCTGCTCGCCATGCGCTTCGCGCTCGGGGAGTTCGACCCGGAGCTCGACCCGTACGCGCAGGTCGACGACCTGGACACCGAGGAGCACCGGGCTCTCGCCCTGCAAGCCGCCGAGCAGGCAGTGGTCCTGCTCAAGAACGACGGCCTGCTGCCCCTGGAGCCGAAGCAGGGCCGGACAGTCGCGGTCGTCGGACTGCTCGCGGACGCCTGCAAGCTCGACTGGTACAGCGGCACGCTCATGCACCGTTCGACGCCGCTCGACGGAATCCGCGCACGGTACGGTGCCGAGAACGTCCTCTTCGCGGAGGGCGTGGACCGGGTCAGGCTGAAGAGCTCCGACGGCTGGCTCCACGTGCCCGCCGCCGACGGGGCGACGGAAGGTGAGGCGCGCGGCGCGGAAGGCGCCCTCGACCCGGCCCTCCTCGCCGGCCGCACCGACCTGCCCCCGCTGACCTGCGGTGACGAGGCAACCGAGCTGGCCCTCGTCGACTGGGGCGACGGCGTCCTGACCCTGCGTACCGACGAAGGGCTGTACCTTTCCGTCGCCGACGACGGGTACATCAGGGCGTCCGCGGACGAGCCGGGCGGCTGGGTCGTCCAGGAGACGTTCCGCCTGGAAACGGTGGAGGGACACGACGGCGGGCACCGCCTTCTGCACATCGGGACCGGTGGGTACGTGTCTGTCGCCGCCGACGGCGCGAAGGTTGCCGACGCGGGCGGGAAGATCTCCCGGGACGACGCCACGGTCTTCGAACGGGAGACCGTCGAGCACGGCGCCGACGCGGTGGCCCGCGTCGCCGCGGCCGCCGACACCGTCATCGTCGTGGCGGGCAACGACCCCCACATCAACGGCCGTGAGACCGAGGACCGTACGACCCTCGCCCTCCCCGCCCAGCAGGACCGGCTGTGGCGCGCCGCGCACGCCGCCAACCCCCGTACGGTTCTCGTCCTGGCCTCCGCCTACCCCTACGCGGTCGGCGACGCGGCGGACGGACTGCCGGCCCTGCTCTGGACGGCGCACGGGGGGCAGGCCGCGGGTACCGCGCTCGCCCGCGTCCTCGCCGGCGACGTGTCCCCGGCGGGCCGGCTCCCGCAGACCTGGTACGCGAGCGACGACGATCTGCCCGGCCTGCTCGACTACGACGTCATCGGCTCCCGGCAGACGTACCTCTACTTCGACGGCACGCCCCTCTTCCCGTTCGGCCACGGCCTCGGTTACGCCGACTTCACGTACTCGTCCCTGCGCACGGAGGTGGACGGCGAGCGACTGCGCGTGTCACTGACCGTCACCAACGACGGCGGGCTCGCCGCCGACGAGGTGGTGCAGCTCTACGTCCGCGCGGCCGGACCCGCAAAGACGGCCGAACCCGTCCCCGAGGGCCTGGGGCGCCGGCTTGCGGGCCCCGGCGATTCCCAGGACCTGCCGCGGCGGGGGCTGGTCGCCCACCGTCGGGTGCACCTCGCACCCGGTGCGACGGAGCACATCGAATTCGAGCTGCTCGTAGAGGAGTTGGGACACTGGAGCGTGGCGCACGGCCGGTGGACCGTCGAGCCGGGCGCCTACGAGATCCTCGCGGGAGCGTCGAGCGCCGACATCCGGCTCATCGCGACAGCGGTCCTCGACGGAAAGGCGCAAGGCCCCCGCCCGATGGCGACGCACGGTCTGGAGGCCGTCGACTACGACCGGCAGAAGGACACGGAGATCCTCGACCGTACGAAGACGGAGGGTGACGTCGTGGCGCCCGCGTCCGCCGACAGGGAGGGGAGCCTCGTCTACAGGGCGTGCGACTTCGGGGAGGGTGTGTCCGGACTGACGTTCCTGGCCTCGGGGGAGGGGAGCATCACCGTGAGCGTGGGCGGTCACAGCCTGGCGTTCCAGTTCCCGGACACCGGCGGACCGTACGCGTACCGCACCTTCGAGGCCGCGCTGGACCTCCGGGGGGTGCACGAGATGGGTATCGGCCTCAGGGGCGCCATGCGCCTCGCCCGCGTGGACGTCGCTCCCGCCAAGAAGGAGACCGCATGAAGTTCACCGACGGCTTCTGGCTCATGCGCGAGGGCGTCCGAGCCTCGTACGCGACCGAGATCCGTGATCTGCGCCTCGACGCCGACCGGTTCACCGCGTACGCCGCGGTGAAACGTGTCGCGGCGCGCGGCGACACGCTCAACACCCCGCTGATCACCGTCGAGTGCTTCTCCCCGGCCGTGGGTGTCATCGGCGTCCGCACCACCCATCACGCGGGCAAGGCCCGGCGGGGCCCGGACTTCACGATCCTGCCGGACGACACCACGGCACCCGCGGTCCGCACCCGACGGGACGGTACGGCAACGGAACTCACCAGCGGGCCACTGACGTTGCGGATGGATGGGGAAGGCCCCTGGGGCATCACCTTCCTCGATGCCGACGGCCGGCGCCTCACCGGGGTGGACCCGAAGGGCACGGCGTTCGCGACCGCGCCCGACGGCACACACCACATGATCGCCCAACTGGGCCTGGACGTCGGTGAGTACGTCTACGGACTCGGTGAGCGCTTCACCCCGTTCGTCAAGAACGGGCAGACCGTCGACATCTGGCAGGCCGACGGGGGCACCAGCAGCGAACTGGCCTACAAGAACATCCCGTTCTATCTGTCCTCACGCGGCTACGGCGTCTTCGTCAACCACCCCGGCAAGGTCTCCTTCGAGGTCGGTTCGGAGTCGGTCGGGCAGGTGCAGTTCAGCGTCGAGGACCAGTCGCTGGAGTACTACGTCGTCGCCGGCCCGACGCCGAAGGACGTCCTGTCCCGTTACACGGCCCTGACCGGCAGACCCGCGCTGCCGCCGGCCTGGTCCTTCGGCCTGTGGCTGACCACGTCCTTCTGCACGTCCTACGACGAGGAGACCGTCACCTCCTTCGTCGACGGCATGGCCGAGCGCGGCATCCCGCTCAGCGTCTTCCACTTCGACTGTTTCTGGATGCGCGAGTACCAGTGGTCGGACTTCCTGTGGGACCCAGAGGTCTTCCCCGACCCCGAGGCCATGCTGGCCCGCCTCAAGGAGCGGGGCCTGCGCATCAGCATGTGGATCAACCCCTACATCGCCCAGAAGTCGGCCCTGTTCGCGGAGGGCGCCGAACACGGCTACCTGGTGCGGCGCGCCAACGGTGACGTCTGGCAGTGGGACCTGTGGCAGCCGGGGATGGCGCTCGTCGACTTCACCAACCCGGCCGCCCGCGCCTGGTACAACGACAAGCTGCGTCTCCTGCTCGACCAGGGCGTCGACTGCTTCAAGACGGACTTCGGCGAGCGCATCCCCACGGACGTCGTCTGGCACGACGGCTCCGACCCGGAGCGGATGCACAACTACTACGCGCAGATCTACAACCGCACCGTCTTCGAACTTCTGGAGAAGGAGCGCGGAGCGGGGGAGGCAGTGCTCTTCGCCCGGTCGGCGACGGCGGGCGGACAGCAGTTCCCGGTGCACTGGGGCGGTGACTGCTTCGCCTCCTTCACCGCCATGGCCGAGTCCCTGCGCGGCGGGCTGTCGCTGAGCCTGTCCGGCTTCGGCTTCTGGAGCCACGACATCGGCGGCTTCGAGGGCACCCCCGACCCGGCGGTCTTCAAGCGCTGGCTGGCCTTCGGCCTGCTGTCCTCGCACAGCCGGCTCCACGGCAACGTCTCCTACCGGGTGCCGTGGGAGTTCGGCGAGGAAGCCGTCGACGTGGCACGGAAGTTCACCCTGCTCAAGCACCGGCTCATGCCCTACCTCTACGGAGTGGCCGCCGAGGCGCACCGTACGGGCATCCCGATGATGCGGCCCATGCTGGCGGAGTTCCCCGGCGACCCCGCCTCCCGCACCCTGGACCGGCAGTACATGCTCGGCCCGGACCTGCTGGTCGCGCCGGTCTTCACCGAGGACGGCGAGGTCGAGTACTACGTCCCCGAGGGCACCTGGACCTCACTGCTGACCGGCGAACGCGTCACCGGCCCCGCCTGGCGGCACGAAACGCACGGCTTCGACAGCCTGCCGCTGCTGGTCAGGGACGGAGCCGTACTGCCGTGGGGCGCCGACGACCAGCGCCCGGACGGGGACTGGCTGGACGGCCTCACCCTGCGGGTCTTCGGCACCGGTACGGACGAGCGCACGGTCACCGTGCCGGACCTGACCGGCGCCCCGGCGGCGGAGTTCCATGTGGTGCGGGACGGGGCCGGCGCCCGCGTCACGGCGGAGGGGACCGACCGGGTCTTCCAGGTGACCGTCGACGGATCGGGCGCGGAGGGGGAGGGGTCCGGGACGGTCGTCGTCGCCTGAGCTCCGCCCGCCATTACGGCAGCCCGTTGGCCCCCCGCCAGGGGAGCCCAGCGGGCTGCTCGTTGCGTGGGTCAGGAACGCCGCGTTGCCGGGAACGCCCGCGTCTGCTCGCATGTGCGCGTTCCACCGTGTGGTGGCGCGGTCCTCTGCTCTGCCTCAACACGGAGGGGGATCGGTGTGGCCGGCTTTCAAGCGTTGGTACATGAAGCCGGACGTTGAGTACCTGCGGGGGGCCGCTCAGACTTGGAGTGGTCTCGTCGTGGCGGAGGGCGGGGTGCGTGAGTAATGGTGAGATGTGGGAGCGTGAGACGCGTGAGTGAGACAGAGACGCAGGCGATGAAGTACCAGGTAGATGGGGCCGAAGACGCCCCCTGGCTGGTGCTTGGACCTTCGCTGGGTACTACCTGGCACAGCCCGGCCACTCGCCCATGAATCGAGGAGGTCGGTTGCCCGTCGACCGGGGCCAGGCCCTCGGCCTCGCCGTTGACGACGGCCTTCGCTGGTGGCTGGACGGCGAACGGTGCCCCGGGCCCGGACACGAAAGGAGGGCGGCACACGCCGTCCTCCCCTCCAAATCAGGCCGTCACCTGGTTGCGGGCTCCACGTCTGCGCGAGCCGCATCGACCTCGTTCCGCATCTGCCGCTCGATCACCTCGACGGGCAGCCAGTCAACACCCAGACCGTCCAGGACCCTGGAGGTTCGGCATCACCGAGACTGAGGTGACCCCCGGAGTGTGGACACAAGGGTTCATGCTGCGAGTTGGAGTTTAGCTGTCCACCACGAAACCCCAGGTCATAACCACAATCTGAGATCTCTACCGAACCCGCGCGGTTCAACATGGACCGCCTCCCCTTCCCCGACGACCTGATCCACGCCCAGCAGCAGTGGCACGACACCTACCGCGCCCTCACCCCCCCGCCCCCGCCATACCACCGAGTTGCGCCGCCGCCTGCTCACGCTGTCCGCCCGGATCCACTGGAACCCGTTCTGGACCACTCCGGTGGGCCGTATGCCTGCGGCCCGGATGGCGCTGAGCCAGCGGACCGGGGACGACCGGACACGGGACGCGGCGTGAGACGCGACAGAGCCCTGTCCAGTCGGCAGGAAGCGATCCTGCGTATGATCCCGTCCTGGATCACCGAGCACGGGGAAGGGCCGACTATCCGGCAGATCGGTCCGCGCGTCGGTCTCTCCAGCACGAGCTCCGTCGCCTACCGGCTCGGGCGGCTCGAAGCGCGGGGCCTGATCAGCCGGACCGGCCATGGCTGGCGTTCGTGCCGCCTGGGGAGCTGACCACCATCGGCGGGACGGGGCTGCCCTGGTCGTGCTCCTGGTGGTGGCCGCGGTCCCGGCCGGACCAGACGCCGCCGTTCTCGCCAGCCTGCTAGAACTGGTTCACGGGGATCGTCGGCAAAGGGCCCCAATCGATCGTGCAAGCTGCGTGGATACGGGTGTTGCTGAAGTCGAGCGTGCCGTCGGAGAGCATCGTGCGAAGAAGACCGACCCTGCCGCCGGAGAATAGTGCACACGACCACGTGGAGCCGGGCCGATGCTGAACGTGCTGGGGGTGTGCTGGTTCGGCTAAGCCGGTGGGCAATGGGAGCCGGCGAGGAGGGTCGTGTCGAAGTTTTCGCGGAAGGCTTCGTAGACGGCGGCATTCTCGATCTTCAGAAGGGTTTCGTCCTGGGATCGGAGGTTGGGGTAGGTGTAGTTGTGGCTGCCGGTGAAGACGATTCCGCGTCCGGGCACACCCAGGTAAGTACCTTTGATCAGGAGGTATTTGGAGTGGATTCCGAGTCCGCCGGCCTCGGTCCCCGTGCAAGTGCGCAGTTCGTCCAGTCCGGCGGTGGCGAGGATGTTCTTGACCGTTGTCCCGACGTTGCCCCGGTCTCCGTTGTAGGCGACGCGGATGTTGCAGCCGGCGGCGCGCAGGGTACTGAGTTTCTCGGCGACCTGGGTGCGGGTGAAGGCGTACATGCCGATCCGGATCTGAGGTGAGGGGGCGGACGCGCAGTCCACGTTGTCCAGCAGTGAGACCACGGTGTCCGTGGAAGCCTCCCCGCGCGGGTCGACCGGTGAGCCGGGCGCGGGGTCGCCGTCGGATTCGACGCGGGGGAAGAAGTAGGTCGCGTACGGACCGATGTTCTTGGTGGTGTAGTTGTCGGAGAGTCCCGCTCCGTGGGTGCCGTGGGCAAGGAGCTGCTTCCAGTAGCGGTCGTACTCTTGGTAGAGGTCGGCGTCGGGGATCGTGACGGCGTTGTTGTACATACCGACGCGCTGGTTGGTGGTGAGGTTGGCCGAAGACTGGAACACGACGTTCGCTGTGGTGCCGACCTTCTCGAAGAGGAAGAACTTGTTGTGGTTGATGGCGGACTCGCCCTCGCCCGTGCCACTGGCGGGAGGCAGGACTCTGTTGCCGATACAACCGCGGCCCTGCGGGCAGGCGACGACGAACGAGCCCGCGGTGTCGGCGTCAACGCTCTGCCCGTACTCGGCCTTCCCCAGTGCGGCTGCGAGGTTCGCGTACTCGCCGCCGGCCGCGGTGACCGTGTCCGCGTCGAGGACGAGCTGGATCCGCAGGTCGGCCTTGCGGGCGAGGAGGGCCTTGCGTACCTCGTCGTCGGTGAACAGGTAGACGGAACCTCGGACGAGTGAGCCGCTCTGCGCGCGCCGGATCAGATCGATCAGCTGGTCGCGGACGGCGTTCTGGTTGCCCCAGGCACTGGGGCTGAGGCCGACGGGTCGCGGGGCGGTCTTGCCGGGATCGTTGAAGGTCGCCTCCAGCACCACCGGCCGCGGGGCGGGCACATACCCGGCGAAATCCTCGACGGCGTACGGCATGGACTCCGGACCTGCGAGCAGGCCGGGTCCACCGTGTGCGAAAGCCGTGACACCGACGCCCGCCAGACCGATGGCGGCGGCAAGGGTGATGAGCGTTCTCCGGGCGGGATGCATCAGGCGGGTTCCTCTGCGCGGCTGGTACGAGTGATCTCGGGTGGGGGGACGCCCGTGACGTCATGCGTGCGCGGGGCCTGGTCAGCCAGGCCCCGCGCACGGTGGTGCTTCATGCCCGTCGGCCGCGGGGGCGGCCTACCAGGGGCAGCGGGCGATCAGGGGCGGTTCCACTTGGCGTTGGCACCGGTGCCGCAGGCCCACAGGCCGACGGGGGAGCCGTTGGCAACGGCTTGGCTGAAGACGTTGACGCACTGCTCCGGCTTGATGACGCTGCTGAGGGTGGTCCCGTCGTAGTTCCACTGCTGCTCACCGCGGCCGTCACAAGGCAGGGCCTTGAGCCTGGACGCCTGCGGGGCGCCGGACTCGGCGGTCAGGCAGCGGTTCCCGTCGAGCCGCATTTCCTTCGCGGGGGTGTGCTCCCACTGCTGGTTGGGGCCGCCCCAGCAGTCGTAGATCATGGTGTCGGTTCCGTTGAAGTCCAGGCACCGGTTGGACTGGGCGCCGCGCAGGCTGTTGCTGTTCCAGCGCGGGCCGCCGCTCTGCCAGCGCACGGTGAGGCTGTTGTTGCTGTCCAGGGTGGCGTATGAGCCGTTGCCGCCGTAGGTTTCGGTGGCCCACAGGGCTCCGGCGGTGGTGTTCTTCTTGTACAGGACGAGGTTGCCGTCGGGCTGCATGAACAGGTAGGAGTACCAGTCCCAGCTGTACTTGCCCCACACTTCGCGGTGGGTGGCCAGCTCGCGGACGACGGCGTTGCCCATGATGTCCATCAGGAGGACGTTCTTGCCGTTGGACAGCCAGGAACCGGGCATGAGCTTCGCGCCGGAGGCGAGCCTGTCGCCGCGAGGGTAGGTGTCGGTGTGCCACAGGTGGCCGCCGATGCCGCGTCCGCCGTCCTTGGTGTAGACGACGACGTTGGCGTCGCTCTGGACCTCCAGGCGGGCGCCGGGGTTTCCGAAGGTGCTGGACTGCCACAGCGCGCCCGTCGGGGAGTCGCCGGTGCTGCCCTTCTTGTAGACGACGAGGTTGCCGTCGGGCTGCATCTTGGCGAACGCACCCGCGTTACCGCCGGTGCCGGAGGCCCACAGTGCGCCACCCCTGCCTTCGCCACCGGTGACGTGGTAGACGACCAGGTTCCCGTCGGCCTGCATGACGAGGCGGCCGCTTTCGGAGAGCAGCTGCTCGCCGGACTGCAGGGTCGCCCCGGACGCGAGGATGACGGAACGTGCCTTGGCGTCGGCGATCCAGTTGTCGAGACCGTCGGCGCGCGCGGCTATGGCACCGGTACGCGTCTCGGCCTGGTCGGTGCCGAGGCAGCCACCCTGCCAGGAGCGGCTGTTGACGCCGACGATGTGACCGGCGTCGTTCAGGAGGGGACCGCCGGTGTCGCCCTTGCAGATGACGTCCGTTCCCTTGCCGGTGATGGCCAGGGTGGTGGCGTCGCTCGTGTTGACGGTGAAGGCGCCGGTGTGGAGCTTGGCGGGCACCCACTCGGTCTTGGTGCGTCCGAACCCGGCGGCGGTCAGGTCGGCTCCGGCCGCCGGGGCAGCCGCGGCGCGGGTGGCCGAGGCCACTGCGGCGGGAGCGGCGAGGCGGGCCAGGGCGAGGTCCCGGCCGCTGTGCGGGACGACGTCGGTGACCGCGACGGCCTTACCGTCGCTGAGGGTCGCGGTGGTCGTCAGCGCGGGCCGGCCGGCCGGGACAGCGCCGCCGGGGGTCGCGGCGAAACAGCTCGCGGCGGTCAGGACCCAGGAGGCGTCGACCAGGGTGCCGCTACAAGCGCGGCTGTTCGCCTCGTCGCCGATGTTCAGCTTCACGACGGAGACGTACTGGCCGGTGGGGGCAGGGGACCCCACCACGGCGCCGGCGGTGCCGGCGGACAGCAGGGTTGCGGTGATGCCTACCGTCGTGCAGGCAGCCAGCCACTTGGGACGTGGGCGGGCGAATGGCATGCTTCCTCTTCTTGGTTCGGGGCTTCCCCGGTCCGGCCGGCAGGTGCCGGCCGGACCGGATACGGGGCGTGGCAGAGCGGGATCCGTCTGGTGGCGGCCCGTTGGTCCGTGCGCTGCCCGTTCAGGGCTTCGGCCGGTCGGCGGTGTTACTTCGTGGTGCGGATGTCGACGAGGACGTGGTCACGTCGCTCCGGGTCGGCTGCCTCACCGACGGGCTTCCACTGGTTCTTGGCCACTTCGATGTTCTGCTCGGGAGCGCCCTCCGCGGTGAGCGTGACGTTCGTCTGGTGGGTGGCGTCGCCCCGAAGGCCGTAGACGGCGGGAATCTCGACGGTCAACTGGCCCGGGCCCACGTCGGTGCGGAAGCAGATCGTTCCGTTGGTCCGGGAGAAGACCTGGATCTGACTTTCGGAGGAGGCGCAGTCGGCGAGCCTGATGCGGCCGTTGCCCCGCTTGAGGATGATGCCGAGTTCAGCCTCGATCTTCGCGCTGTCCGGGTATTCGAAGGTCTCGATCGCATACCCGGGTGCCTCGGCGGTCGTGCGTACTGCGGAGGGGCTCTGGGCGTAGGCTCCGGTCACCGCCGCGGCAGCGCAGATCGCGGCCGCCGCGCTCGTGGCGATGAACCATCGTGAAGTCCTCATTGTTCTTCCTTATTGTTCTGAACGGCTTTCACAAAGCCGTTCTCCTGCGTCCGTGCCTGGCAGAGGCAGACGTGGTGGTACGGGCCGGGCGGAGCCCGACGTCTTCAGGGCTGGTCGCCCGCACTCGGAGGCGACTGCTCCGTGCGCGGGCGAGGTGCGGGTCCGCCCGCGGGATCAGATGAGAAACGCGACGCCGATCAGCGCGGCCAGGGAGGCGATGAGGAATACGAAGGTCTGTCCTCGGGACAGCTCCTCCATGGGCTTTCCCGCACGCTTCAGGTCGAGCTGATGGGTGATGTACCTGGCGAAGACGATCCGCAGGATGACCAGGACGATCATCGTGGCGGTGTACAGCACCAGTGGGGTCCGGTCCACCTCGCCCTGGGCGCCGGCGCGGCCGACGATGGCCAGGGCGCCGACGAGGGGAAGCGACCAGGCGATCAGCCTGTCCCTCAGGGGCGTGGCCATGGACTGAGCGGCCAGGCCGAGTGCGAGGCCGGACACGATCGCGGCGATCCACCACTGACCGGCGGACAGGTGCGAAGTCAGCATGGAATCCGTTGTCGTGTCCGGCGCGTCCGGCGCGTGTACGGGCGATGGGCCGGGGCGGACACGGCGGCGTCCTGCCCGGCCCGGAGGTGCCGCCCTACCCCCAGGTGAGAGAGCCGATTATGGTGGTCACCGTATTGCCGACGGCACCTGCTGCGTGGACGAGCCCCTCCCCGACCTTCCCGGAGATCTGCCCGCCCAGCTTGCCGAGCACCTTCCCCTTGCCGGTCAGGATGCCTCCGAGCACGAACGCGCCGAGTGCCTGATGGAATCGGGCGTCGTCCCAGCCGTAGCTGATGCCGTTGAGCAGTGCGCTGACCCCTTGGAGTCCGAGCGAGACGAGGCCGACGGCGGCGGCGACCGCGAGCGCGGGCGGGAAGAACAGGCCGCCGACAGCCAGGAGGACGGCGGCGCCTCCGGCGACCGTGCTCCAGCGGCCGGTGACCAGGGCCCAGTCCTTGACGTCCTTGACGTCCTCCGGCCACAGATCCCAGAACTTGGCGTCGCCGTCGTCGTCGGCAGCGGAGACCGGGCTGGTTCCCGCCTGCTCGTGCTTCTTGGCCTCCTCGGTGGCCTTCTTCGCCTCGGCCACGACCTCCGCCTCCCGCTTGGCGGTCGCGATCCGGCGTGCGGCACTCGCCGCCGCTGCTGCGGCCTGCGCGTCCTGCCCCGCCTGCTGCGCCGATGCGTGGGCCTGGGTGGCGGAGGACTGCGCGTTCGCGGCGAAGGTCACGGCCTGGTGTGCGGACGCCACGGCCCGGTGCATGGAGTAGTTGGCCGTGCGGGCGGCGCCGCGTGCGTCGGACGCCGCACTCTTCGCCTTCTGCGCCGACTGCGCGGCGGAGGCCGCGGACCTGTCGGCCGCGTCCGCGCTCTCCTTCGCCTGCTGCGCGGAGTTCGCGGCGTCCTGGGCGTACCCCTGGGCCTTCTGCGCCCATTGAACGGCTTCCTGCGCGGCTTGGCGGGCTTGGGCCGCCGCCTCGGAGGCGAGAGCGGCGTCCTGCAGCGCCTTGGCGGCGATCCGCGCGCCATGGGCTATGGAGGCGCGGATGGCGGCGATGTGGGTGGCCCGGTCATGGTCGAGGCGCGCGATGTCGTACTGGTCGCGCAGCACGAAGTAGCGCCGCATGCGGGCGGAGCCCTCCAGCACGATCTTCGCGGCCGCTTGCGTATAGGGCCCGCCGCTCTCGAGGAGGCGGAAGACCTCGACGTGGTCGTCCTGCTTGACCGCCTCCGTCAGTTCGATGTTGAGGAAGTGCTGCAAGGCATTGCCGCTGCCGTCACGGAGTGCGGCCTCGGCCTTCGCCTTGACGGCCGGCCCCGGGTTCTCGCCGAGCATTCTGAACACCAGGACCCGGTTGTCCACGGCGGCCGCCTCGATCACCCCCTGATCGAGGAACTTCCGGGCGGCGTCCGGATCACCGCTGGCCAGAGCCTGGTGGGCGGCCCCGGCGACCGCTGAGGTGGTCACCCGGGCGACGGAGACGACGTTTTCGCGGTCGTCCAGTCGCTGGGCGAGCGGACGGTCGGTGTCGATCCAGTTGGCCACGTCGGCGTCGGTGCCCGCGAGAGCGAACTCCGCGGCTTCCCGCGTCCACGTACCGCCCGAGTCCAGCAGCCTGACGGCGGCCTTGCGGCCGGCCTCGGCCGCCCCGGGGGCGCCGGCCTTCAACGCCGCCTCGGCGGCGGCGATCAGGTCCTTGGTCTCCGCCGCCGTCTGGTCCGCCTGCGTGCGTTCCCGGTCGGCTCGGACGGCGTCCTGGGTCTCTGCCTGAGCCCGCAACCGGGCTTCCTGGATGCCGAGTTCGGTGTCCTCGTCGATGCGGGCGCTCTCCGCGGCGCGCGCCGCCTCCTCGACCGCCTGGGCTTCCTTGATCGCGTCGGCAGCGGTGGTCGCCGCCTGGATCGCGGCTTCCGCGTAGGCCGTGGAGCGCTTGGCGTATTCGATCGCCATGCCCGCGTTGTCCGCCGCTTCCTCGGCCGCTTCCGCGGCCTTGATCGCGTGCGCGGCGGCGCTACGAGCGGCGTCGCGGGCGATGCGTGCGGCCGTCGCCGCGCGGTTGGCGAGGGACTGGGCGGTGCTCGCGGCCCTGGTGGCCCTCGCGGCGGCGGCATCGGCCTCGGCGGCAGCCTGTCGCGCCTTGGCCGCCTGGGACTGGGCGACGCCCGCGGAGCCGGCGGCGTCAGCGGCGGCGTTGGCGGCCCGAGCGGCGTTCTGAGCAGCGCCCGCGGCAGCCGAACCGGCCGCGGATGCCTGCTGCGAGGCGGTGACTGCCTGCTCCGCGGCGGCAGCCGCGGTGTTCGCGCGCTCGGCGGCCGCACGCGCTCCCTGCGCGGCCTGGCGCGCGGCGCCCGCCTTGCTCGCGTCCTTCGAAGCGGCGATCGCGGCGTTGTAAGCGCGCGAGGCCGCGTTTCCGGCTGCGGCCGCCGCCGCCGCGGCCCCCTGCGCCGCCGATGCCGCCCGGCCGGAGGCGGCCTGCGCCATGCGGGCGGCGCCGATCGCGGTATACGCGGCATTGGCTGCGCCGCGGGCGGCGTTGGCGGCGTTGTTCGCGGCCGCGGCGGCCTTGTGAACGTCCTGCTGGGCGGCTCGTGCTTCGTCCGCGGCCTTCAGCGCCGCGGCCCTGGCCTCCGCAGCCGCCTTCTTCGCACTGTCGGAGGCGGCGACAGCCTGCTCCGTCTGCAGTTGCGCCTGCCGGCCCTCCCTCTCGACGATGGCGACCAACTGGTCGATGGTCGCCGTCTCCTCGTCACGAGCCCGCGCGATGTGCTGGCCCGAGTTGAGGAACCGGCCGATCGCCTCGGGCGTCCCGTCCTCCAGTGCCCTTTCCGCGTACTTCTTCACCTCCGGGGAGGCGGTGGAGAGGATGGCGAAGACGTCGAACCGGTCGTCCTCCTGCTGCGCCGTGTACTGCGTCGTCGCCAGGAAGGTGTTGAAGGCCTTCGCCGTGCCGAGGTTCAGTGCCTTGGTCGCCTCGCGCTTGACGCCGCGACCGCTGTTGTTCATGACGGTCAGCACGGCGGCCCGAAGGTCCGTTTCCAGCGCCTGCGAGTACCCTCCCGCCAGGAACGAGGCGACGGCGCTGTCTCCGGCCGACAGCGCCGCGCCGGCTGCCTGCTGGACCGACTTGCCCGCATAGGAGAGGCCGGAGAGGACCGCGAAGCGGTTGTCGTCGGCCTTGGCCGCGGGCAGCTGTGTGGTGAGGAACGCGGTGATGACCGCCGGGGAACCGGCGAGTACCCCGGCCGCACTCTCCCGGACGGAGCGGCCGCCGGTCTTGTACGCCCACACCGCCTTCCCGCGGTCGGTGGCGGGCAGACCGGTACTCCCGGCGTCCGTGCCCTCGTCGGCCCGGGCAGGTGTGGCGGCCAGGGTGAGGGCGGAAGGCAGCGCCGGTATGGCCGCGACTCCGGCCACGACGGTAAGCATGCGGCGTCTACTCCAGAACGCCGGTTGCAACTCGAGCATGTATCCCCCGCTATAGGCAGCAACGCAGACCTCACAGCAGCGCAGCACACCACCATGCCTGTGGGCATTGGCAGTTGGGATGCTAAACCGTTGACCTGCACGTGGACTTCGAACACGACGCGGCGAGCCGGCCGGTCGGGATGGCTCCCCCACCCTTTTGGCCCGGTCCGGCCACTCACGAGGTGCACACACTGTACTCAGGTGTAAACGGTGTGCGCAATATCGGATCAAGCCAGTCGGGGGGCTGCGCATCGAGGTGCCGCGCTTCTGCCCACACGGCACGGACGCCATGCGGGAGGGGTCGACGCCGCCCTGTACCCTTCACGCGAACATCGTGTACACGCAGGAGGAGCCACATCGTGGCATCGAAGGAAGACCCCATCCCGTCCGTGTGGGCACGCCCCCCCAAAGTGCTCCGCCCACCCGCGCTCAGCCGGGCCGCGATCGTCCGCGAGGCGATCGTGATGCTCGATGAAGACGGCATCGAGGCACTGAGCATGCGCAAGCTCGGCGCCCGGCTGAACGCCGGCGCCACCTCCATGTACCGGCACGTCGCCACCAAAGACGAGCTGATGGAACTGGCGGTGGACGATGTCCTCGGGGAAGTCACCGTCCCGCAGGCCGATGAGGAAGACTGGCGCAAGGCGGTGGCCGGGTGCGCGAACTCGTTCCGGGCCACGGCCCTGCGCCACCCTTGGCTGTGCGCTGAACTAGGCCAAGCTGGCCTGGCCTACCTGGGACCCAACCTGACGGCCCTGTCCGAACGCCTGATCACCACGCTGGCCAACGCAGGCTTCGCCGAACCGCACACCGCGGTCGACGTCGTGGTCTCCTACACCATTGGCATGAGCACCACCGAGTGCGCCTGGCTGATTACCGTCGCCCGCTCCGGACAGTCCGAAGCCCGGTTTCTCGCCCGACTCGTACCCGCCACCGATGACGAGACCGGACAGCACCCAGACGACCGTACGGAGACGGGCGCCCTGGGTCACATCGCGATCCGTGACGCCAAGTTCGGCGACGGCCTCGCCATGGTCCTTGACGGCTTGGCCACCCGACTGCCCAACTGAACCGCTCCGGACCGGGCGGGCGGGAAGACGAAGGGTAGGGCCTTGACCCAAGGCCGGGTAGTTAGGTATTTCCGCTGGTGGCAAGGGGTTTCGGCGCCGGGTCGTGACGCGGGCAACGGGGTCGCGTTGATCAGATGGTCCGCCAAGACTGCTGATCGCCGAGGTGCCCCGTTGGCCGTACGTCATTGTGTCGCGCCGCCCGGTCTGACGACGCTCTCCCGCGTGTTCGCTGTCGCCGCGGGCCCCTTCGCGCCCGGCCATCTGGGCGAGCTGACGAAGGTCGTGGCGTTCGAGCTCGTCGACGCGGTCCTGGAGGAGACCGGCTGTGTGCAGCGCCGGCTGCGTGACCTGCCCTCGCGGGTCGGGGTCTACGTTCTGCTGGCGATGTGCCTGTTCCCGGAGGTTGGCTACCGGCTGGTCTGGAACAAGCTCACCGCGGCGCTGGCGGGTGTCGGTCTGGAAGTCGCCGGGCCGACCGCGAAGGCCCTGCGTGACCTGCGGCGCCGGGTCGGCCCGGCGCCAGTCCGCCGCCTGTTCGAGGTCCTGACCGGGCCTCTTGCGCAACCGGCCACGACCGGGGTGCGGTTCGGACGCTTCCGAACGGTCTCGTTCGACGGCTGCAGCTCGATCAGGCTGGCCGATACCGAGCGCGACGTGGAGTGGTTCGGGCCGGGCGGCCGGGGCGGCTGCCCGATGCTGGAGCTGATGACGTTGGTGGAGACTGGCACCCGCGCCCTGACCGGCGCGGTGTTCGGTCCCACCGACACCGGTGAGACTGCCTACGCCTGCCGGCTGCTGCACCATCTCCGCCCCGACATGCTGCTGTTATGGGACAAGGGCTTCGACGCCAACGCCTTCCTCGCTTCTCTGACCGGCACCGGCGCTCAGTTCCCCGGGCGGATCCGCGCCAACCGCCGCACCCCGGTCCTGGCCCGTCTCGGCGACGGCTCCTACCTGTCCGTCATCGGTTCCGTCCCGGTCCGCATCATGGAGGCACAGGTCACCGTGACCTTGGACGACGGCACTTCCTTCGCCGGGGTCCACGGACTTGCCACCACGCTGACCTGCGCGAGCCGATACCCCGCCACCGTGCTGGCCGCGCTCTGCCACGAGCGGTGGGAGCACGAGTCCGCCTACTACGCGCTGCGGCACACCCTGGGACAGGGCCGCCCGCTGCGGTCGGGCGATCCGGTCGGCGTCGAGCAGGAGACGTGGGCCCAGCTCACCCTCTACCAGGCGCTTCGCACGGTGATGCCGGAGGCCGCCGAATCCCGGCCGGGCACCGACCCGGACCGCTGCGGCTTCACCATCGCCCTGCAGGCCGCCCGCGACCCCGTCGTCCAGGCCGCCGGCATCACCACGGCCCCGGACGCCAGCACCATCGGCGTCATCGGCCAGCGCGTCCTGGCCGGCCTCCTCCCACCCCGCCGGCCTCGCGTCAGCACGCGCAAAGCCCGCTCGCCGGTCTCCCGGTACGCCGAACGCCAAGACGACGGCCGTCCCGACCGCAGCCGCACCGTCACCCGCCTCGACGTCACCATCCTCGAGCCCGCGAATGAACAGCCCGCGCTGCCCGCCGCCTCCCGCGACGACCGGCTCGCCACCCACTCCCAGCGACGCAGACACCGCATCCTCGGCCTGCTCCACGAAGAGCCCGGCCGTTCATGGCGGCCCCGCGACATCGCGGCCCGCTTCGGCGACGTCACCCTCGAGACCATGTACAGACAACTCAACCGCTGGGCCGCGAACGGCCTCATCCACAAGCTTGGCCCCGGCCTCTACACCGCCACGCAGTGGTCACCAACACCCTCACCACCAGCGGAAATACCTTAACTACCCGGCAGTGGGTCAAGGCCCATCAGTGGGTTGCTCCGCCTTCTCCTGTCACGGAACACTGCGCCAGAGCCTCGAGGCAAGCGTCGGACCGTCACTCCCGCTGTGAGTCGTACTGGTCCCGCCATCTGTCGATCAGCGCGGCCATCTCGCGCTGCATGAAGCCGTAGAAGTCCTGCATCTCGTCGAGGCGGCGGCCGACAACCGTCTCCTTGCCCGCGATCTTGATGCCCCCGGCGGCGGCGTCCCACATGCTGGCGAGAAGCGTGTTCTGGTTTCCCATAAGGGTGGCCCAGGCGTGTTCGCGAAAGCGGTAGTGGTCACGGCGGCTGCCGGGAGCCGGTGCACGTTCGATCATGCCGGTAGGGATGAGCTGGTTGACGGCGCCCGACACTGCACCGGAGCTGATCTGCAGGGCGTCGCACAGATCGCCCGCGGTCATGGTTTCCAGCCGGCTGAAGAGCAGGGCCGTCATCACCCGGGCCGTGGTCTTCTGCATGCCGGCCTGGGACAGGGTCAGGGCCAGTCTCTCCGCTTGCTCGCGCAGCTGTGCGTCAGTGTCCCCCGTGTCGCCCACGTCCGGCCTCCTCGATGCGGCAGATCTCCATCATACATATAAACCTTAACACTCAGAGTGTTTATAGATCTCTGAAACTAGGCTATGTTCTGAGCATGGAGAATGTGATCGAGCTCCGGGAGCTCACCAAGACGTACGGCAGCCGCCGCGGCCTGACGGGCCTCAGCCTCGATGTGGTTCAGGGTGAGGTGTTCGGCTTCCTCGGTCCCAACGGGGCGGGCAAGTCCACCACGATCCGCTTGCTCCTCGATCTCATCCGCCCTACCGGGGGCAGCGCCTCCGTTCTGGGGCTTGACCCGAGGAGCGAGGGGGTCGAGCTGAGGCGGCGCGTCGGATACCTGGCGGGCGACTTCGTCTGCGACGGTCGCCAGAACGTTCGTAGTTACCTCCGCTTCCTGGCGCAGCTGCGCGGCGGAGTTCCCCAGGCGCGGATCGATGACCTGGCCGACCGGCTCGGTCTGGATCAGAGCGCGAAGATCAAGAAGCTTTCGAAGGGGAACAGGCAGAAGGTCGGCCTCGTGCAGGCGTTCATGCACACGCCGGAACTCCTCGTCCTCGACGAGCCCAGTTCCGGTCTCGACCCCCTGGTTCAGCAGACCTTCCTCGACATGGTCGGGGAGGCGGCCGCGGGTGGCCAGACGGTTTTCATGTCGAGCCACATCATGAGCGAAGTGGAGGCCGTCGCGGACCGGGTCGGCATCATTCGTGACGGGCACCTCGTGGCCCTCGACGCCGTGGCGAACCTCCGTACCGGCGTCGTCTGTGACATTCAGGTGACCTTCGGGGCGAGCGTGCCGGCGAACGCGTTCGACGGCCTGCCGGGCGGCGAACGCCTGCGGCTGGACGAGTCGGGCACGAAGGTCACGGGCCAGGTTTCGGGCAGCCCCGATGCCCTCGTCAAGGCCCTCGCCCGCTACACGGTCACCAGTCTGCGCGCGTCGGAGCCCGCTCTCGACGAGCTCTTCCACTCGTACTACGAGGGTGCCGAAGCGGCACCGCGTACCGAGTCTGCGCCCATCGCCTGACCAGGCACCAGAACGACGTTGCACTTCGGTATGGAAGGAACCACCCCATGAGCACCGCGATCCTCACCAAAACACTGTCGGACAGCCGCCGGGCGCTGATCGGCTGGGCTGTCGGCACGGCCCTGGTCGGCATGGTGTACGCCAGCACCTACCCGACTCAGCGCGAGAACACCGAGACCATTCCCGAGGCTCTCCGCCAGAGCCTCAACGTCGACGGGACTGCGGCCGGCTATCTGCAGGCGACGGTGTTCGGGATCATCGTCCCCCTGCTTGCGATGATCTACGGCATCACGATGGGAGCCCGAGCCGTGGCCGGCGATGAGGAGTCCGGACAGCTCGACCTGCTGCTCGCCCATCCGATCACCCGGACCCAGCTCGCCCTCCAGCGCTTCGGTGCACTCGTGGCAGGCGCCTTCGGCATTTCGGCCCTGGTCTGGCTCGCTGTCCTCGCTGTCCGCGACAGTGCCGAACTGACCAGTGTCACACCGGTCGACTTCCTGGCCCAGTGTCTGAACCTGGCACTCCTCGCGATCACCTTCGGGGCGTTGGCCCTCGGTATCGGCGCGGCTGTGGGCCGGCGCGCAGTCGTTCTCGTGGTCGCCGCTGTCGTGGGGGTCCTTGCCTACACGGCCAACACCTTCGCCGTCCAGCTCGGTGCCGACTGGCTCGTCCACCTCTCCCCGTTCCACTACTACATCGGCGGCGAACCGCTGAGGAACGGCTTCCAGTGGGGCGACGCGGCAGTTATGGCCGTTGCCTCGCTCGTCTTCGTCGGAGCCGGACTCCTCCGCTTCAACAACCGCGACGTGAACAGCTGACCCATCGAGACACAGGCCGTCCGGACATGTTGCTGGGGTCGAGTCTGGGGCGGACCCGGGTGTGTCTCCGGACAGGCAGCAGTCAAGCTGCCCATGACGTGCCCGACTCCTCAGGCGAGAAAGGTGATGGTGTGTCGGCCATCGACAGCGAGATAGCTCCGCAGCCCAACGTGAACGACCCGGCGATCTACGACTGGTACCGCACCATGCGGGACGACCACCCGGTACATCAGGACCCGGCCACGGGCTGGTGGGTGGTGTACCGCTACTCGGACGCGCGAAATGTCCTGACGAATCCGGGAACCTTCTCCTCGGAAATGCACCGGATGGGGTTCCCCGAATCGGGCCTGGAGAGCCTTCCGCAGATGGACCCGCCCCGTCACACCCGAGTCCGGAGGATCCTGGGCACCACCTTCACGCCGGGTTCCATCGCTGCCTATGAGCCGCAGATCGTACGGATCACCAACGAGATCCTGGACGGCTTCGGCGACCGGGACCGGATCGACCTCGTGGCGGACCTCGCGTACACGGTCCCTATCGCCGTCATCCTGGAGATCCTCGGGCTGCCTGCCGAGGACCGCCACCGGTTCTACGACTGGGCCCGGAAGGTCATGAGCGTCACGCCGGAGGAGATGGCGCAGGAGGGGTATCTGGAAGCTCTGGGTGAACTCCAGCAGGAAGCCATCGGTTACCTCCGTGAGAAGGTGCGCGAGCGCAAGAACAAGCCAGGCGACGACATGCTGACGCGGCTCGCCAACGCAGAGCTCGACGGCGATCGGCTCACCGAGGACGAGACGGTGAACTTCGCCAACGTGATGTTTGCCGGCGGGCATATCAGCACGACGATGACCGTCGCCAATGCAGTGGACCTGCTGGACCTGAACCCGAAGGCACAGGCCGAGGTACGGGCCGACCGCAGCCTGATCGGACCGGCCGTCGAAGAGGTGCTTCGCCACCGGCCACCGATCACGACCGGGCTCAGGGCGTCGACCCGCGAGGTGGAGGTGGCAGGAGTGACCATTCCCGCCAACCAGCACGTCGCCGCCAGCTTCTGTTCGGCCAACCGGGACGAGCGGCAGTTCCCCGACCCGGAGGCGTTCGACATCCACCGCAACAGCGAAGGGCGCCACTTCGGCTTCGGATTCGGCACCCACCACTGCATCGGAAACGCCTTGGGGCGCCTGGAGACACGTCTCGTCCTAGGAGTGCTTTTCGACCGCTTCAAGGACATCGGCGTGGATCGCGACGGTGATCTCGCTTGGGCCATCCCTCCCCAGATGGTCGGCTTCGACAAGCTTCCGGTTGCCCTGAGTCGTGTCTGACACCCACTCAAGAAATGCCCCCCGTGACTGAATACCTATCGACGGAGTCTGTCCCGGGTCCGAGAATCGAGGTGGAGGATTCGTCGCGATTCGCTTGCGTGACGACAAGCCTGCGTTAATTTCTGCGGAGGGGCCTACCCGGCCGATGCCTCCTGCCCCTATGTTTCCTCCTGTTCGTTCGTCTGCAGGCGATGAGGCCGAAATTGGTCTCCATTCAGGGGGTACGGCGAATGTGGCAGGAATGTAAGTTGCTGGAGCGAGACCGTGAGATCGAGCTGCTGCGGCAATCTCTGGAGCGGGCGAGACGTGGCGTCGGCGGCCTGGTCATGGTCGAGGGAGAGCAAGGCACCGGAAAGTCCAGCCTGTTGCAGCATGCGCGTGCCGAGGCAGATGGGCAGGCCTTTCGGGTGCTGAACGCCCGGGGTAGCGTGCTTGAGCAGGGGTTTTCCTGGGCTGTGGTGCGTCAGCTCTTCGAGCATCAGCGCGTCGACCGTGCAGGAGAGGCGCTCGAAGAGGTGGACGCGGAAACTCCACCCCTGTCCCTCCCGTCGCAGGTCAACTCGGACAGTGCGACGACGCAAGGAGAGCGCGAAGAAGGCGGAGATGCCCTGTACTCGCTCCTGCAGGGCATGTACGGGATATGTAGAGACGCGTCTCTGACGAGTCCACTGCTCTTACTTGTCGACGACGCTCAATGGATTGACACGGAGTCGGCAAGATTCATCAACTATCTGGTGAATCGCCTGGAGAATCACAAAATCCTCGTCGTGCTTGCCGTAACCCGCGGGGCGCACGAACCCGTGCAGGATCTGCTCATGGCGGTCTGCGGCTCTCCTGTTGCCGTCCTCACCCGCCTAGCACCGCTGAGCAAGGAGGCAGTACGGCGTAGAATCACCGAGCGTCTCGGCAGCGACGTTCACGACGGTGTGCTGCACGCCTGTTTCGACCTCACAGAAGGCAACCCACTCCATCTGGCCGAGTTGCTGGACCAAATGATCGGCCTAGGGCTGACACCCGACGAGTCTTCGATACCAGAAATTCTCCTTCTCACACCCGCGCGCATTTCTTGGCACATGCGCAGCCGCCTCAGGGAGCTGCCACCCACAGCGGAGGTGCTGGCCAGTGCCATAGCGGTGCTGAACGGTCACGCGGAGCCCCAGCACTGCGCCCAGGTCTCAGGTCTCGACGAGGCCGAGATGTTCGACGCGGCGGGATGTCTCCGGGAGGCGGACGTGCTCCGGCCCGGAATGCCGTACCGGTTTCGGCGCGCAGCGATGAGACAGGTGGTGTACAGCCACATGTCGCCACGGGACCGCGGCAGCGCCCATCGGAGGTCCGCACGGTCGCTCCAGACCGCGGGAGCACAGGTGAGCGAGGTGGCCGAACACCTGGTTCGCACCGACCCCGCGGGCGATCCCTGGGCCGTGACCGTGCTGCGTTCGGCCTCCCGCGGTGCGATGCTCGGAGGTGATCCGCGTGCGGCGATCCGTTATCTCCGGCACGCTCTTGCCGAACCGCTGTCCGAGCAGCCGCAGCCGGCGATTCTGGCGCAACTCGGCTCCGCCGAGTTGCGAGCGCACAGGCCGTCGGCGGTGGACCGATTGGTGGAAGCTCAGTGCAAGGTCGAGGAGTTGGAGTCCGGGAGTGCGGTCCGGGCCGACCTGGGGGTGGCGCTGGCCGCCTCCGCCCGCTACGAGGAGGCACTGGCCGTCCTTTCCCAGGACCAAAACAGTGCTTCTGGGCAGGTGCGAGCTCTCGCCTCGGTGCTTTCCAGGCTGATACCGGGGGAGTTGCGGCGGCGGGTCACGCCTGCGGTTGTGCCGGGCACCAGAGCCCTGCGCGCGCACGCCGCTGCCGAGGCCCTGTCCCGAGGGTTGCACGTACGGCGTGTCCGTCGGCTGGCCGCTGCGGCATTGGCGGACGGCGACCTTGCAACGGATCACGACACCGAGCTGACTTCGGCCTCCATCGCAGCCTGGACTCTGGCGCAGTGTGACGACCTGAGTGCTGCGGAGCGGGCTCTAGACGAGCACATGCGCCGAGCCGCCGCATGCGGCCAGCTGCTGACCGTAGACACCGCCCAGAGCCTGCAGGCGCGTGTTCTGTACGACACCGGTCGACTCGAAGAAGCGGAACAGACGGCGCGCGTCGTACTCAGGCACCAGAGCGCGACGTCGCTGCGCCCCGCGTGCGTGCCGTTGGCGGCGGCCGTGCTCGTTCACTGCCTCATCGATACGGGGCGGCCGGAGGAGGCGGCGGCCTTCCTGGACCGAACCGGACTGACGGGACAACTGCCCGAGGCCGCCATGTTTGTGCCACTCAGCGTGGCCCGGGGGCGGCTGTCGATCCGGCTTGCCCGCTTCGGCGCAGGATTGGCGGAGATCGTCGACTGCCGGGAGCTCGCAGCCCGGCAGGGGTGGTGGTATCCGTCCGCGATCTGTGAATATCTCTCGGACTCCGTCCGTGCGTTGATCCGGTCCGGCGAGCCTGCCGCAGCAGCCGAACTCGCCCTCGGTGAACTGGAGCGGGCTCGTGCCTTCGGCGCGGCACGTCCACTGGCCGTGGCTCTGCGCACCTACGGGGAACTCAAGGGCGGCGCCGAAGGGCTCGTTCTGGTGGAAGAAGCGCACCGGCTGCTCGACGGGCTGCCGGACGCGGTGGAGCGGGCCCGCACTCTGGTGGCGCTGGGATCGGTGCTGCGGCGAGCGGGACAACGGAGCGCAGCACGCCGGAGGCTCGACGCCGGCCGGGAGTTGGCCCAGAAGATCGGAGCGGCCGAGCTGGAGGCGGAGGCCCGTTCGGAGCTCCGCCTCGCCGGGGCGCGTCCGACACGATCGGGGAGCTCTGCTTCGATGCCGCTGACCCCGGCCGAGGAGCGTGTGGCGCAGAAGGCGGCGACCGGTCTCAGCAACCGGGAGATCGCGCAGGCGCTGTTCGTCACCGTGAAGACCGTCGAATGGCACCTGAGCCAGACCTACGCCAAGCTCGGCATCGCCAAACGCTCCGAGTTGTCTGACGCACTGAGCGGCGCTACCTGCATCGAGGATTCCCCGCGGAGGGCCTGAGCGCCTCCCCCGCGAGGGGACTGGGGTTCCTGCTGGGGGTTCTCCTGGGGCGGACCCCCACCCTTCTCGGCCAAGCTTGCTGCCAGTTCACCGGGGTGGCCGCTCGTCGGATCACTCCGGATACCTCTTCCCTCAACGGAAAGGTGGGATCAGTGAGCATCTCCGCCGATAAGCGGTACGACACCCTGACCGAGGCTGAGCGGTCATTTGTGGACGGGGTGGCGCGGCACTACCACGAAGCACATGGCGTGACGTGGGAGAAGGGGCGCGTGATGGCTTGGATGATCATCAGCGACCCCATCGAGCAGACGCTGCCCCAGATCTCCGCAGCGGTCGACGCGACCGTCGACCAGATCGAGCAGCTGATCGAACAGCTCGTGCTGGCCGGCCTGTACCAGCGAATCGAAACGCCGGGTATGGAGACCCGCTACCGGCTTGTCGATGACGGGTACCCGAAAGCCGTGTCCGACACGTTCGCGAGCTGGCCGGAGTACCGCCGCATCTTTCAGTACGGACTGGAAGCGTTGGCGGACGCGAGCGACGAGCGTCGGCGGCGTATCGCCGAGATCGAGGAGCTCTTCGGGTACATCGTCGGCGATCTCGCCGACATGTCGAAGCGCTGGGACGAGTACAGCCAGAACGTTTCCGCTTGATCCCCCTTTCCGTCGATCCGCGCACTGAGGAGAAGAAGCCATGGCCACCGAGATCTTCCCCATCACTCTGACGGAGGGGGAGCGAACCTTCGTGGAGAAGGTCGCTCAGTACTACTTCGAGAACGACGGCATGCCTCATGAACGGGGTCGCGTCGTCGGCTACATGATGATCTGTGAGCCGGCCGCCCAGGCCGCCGACGACATCGCGAAGGACCTCGGCGTGCCCCGTGCGGCGATCGACCGCATCGTGGACCAGCTCACGCCTGAGAACGACCCCGTGAGTGTCTTCGAGCGCAGTGGCGCCCTCAGCGAGAACTACACACTGCAGCTGCGGGAGAACAGCTGGGCACCGAAGGTGCGCGGCATCTTCTCCGAGTTCCCCGACTTCCACCGCATCGCTGCGGCCGGACTGGCGGCGCTCCAAGCCGACGGCGCCTCCGAAGAGCGGCTGCGCCGCCTCGCGAACATGGAGCGTTTCCTCGGCTTCGTCAGCGCCGAGATGCCCGCCATCCTGGAGCGCTACGAGAAGCGCACGGGCGCAACAGCCGGTTGACCTGCCCCACATCCGTCCGTCGAAGGCGAGGAGACAAGGGTGACCGTGGCGGTCGGACATGTCGATGAGCGCATTGCCGGGCTGCCGTGCATCGCTCCGGAGGCGCTGGGCAGCGCGGACTTCACCGCCGACCACAACGTGCGTTACGCCTATGTGGCCGGCTCCATGTACAAGGCCGTCGCATCGGAGGACATGGTCGTCCGGATGGGCCGGGCGGGGCTTCTGTCGTACTTCGGCGCAGGAGGGCTGAGCCCCGACCGGATCGTCGCGGCGATCGACCGCTTCCGTCGAGAGCTCGGGGACGGTCCATACGGGCTCAATCTCCTCGCGAGCCTGGAGAATCCGGCGAAGGAGGAGGAACAGGTCGACCTGCTTCTCCACCATCGAGTACGCCGGGTGGAGGCGGCGTCCTTTATCCGCCCGACACCGAGCCTGGTGCGCTACCGGCTGAGCGGTCTCCGTGCGGGCCGCGACGGCGCCGTGGTCATTCCCAACCGGGTCATGGCCAAGGTGTCCCGACCCGAAGTCGCGGAGTGCTTCCTTCGGCCCGCGCCGCGCGTCCACGTGGACGCCCTGGTGGACGCAGGACGGATCACGCCGGAGGAAGCCGCTCTCGCCGACCGTGTGCCGTTGGCGGACGATCTTGTGGCGGAGGCGGACTCGGGCGGTCACACCGACCAGCGGCAGCTCGTGATCCTTCTCCCGGAGATCATCCGCCAGAGGGACCGGGTCGCCCGCGACATTCCCGCCGCCGCCAGGATCCGGGTGGGAGCGGCAGGGGGCATCGGTGTTCCGGAGGCGGCCGCTGCCGCGTTCGTGCTGGGCGCGGACTTCGTCCTGACCGGAAGCATCAACCAGTGCACTGTGGAATGCGGCACCAGCGAGCGCGTCAAGGACATGTTGCAGGAGGCAGAGGCACACGACATGGCGATCGTGCCCGCCGGCGACATGCTGGAGACCGGGGCGCGCGCCCAGGTCCTGCGGCGCGGCCTGTTCTACCCGGCCCGCGCGAACAAGCTGTACGAGCTCTACCGCCGCCACGACTCACTGGAGGAACTGGACCGGCGCACTGCGGACCAGCTGCAGCGACGCTACTTCAGGCGGAGCTTCGAGGACGTCTGGGAGGAGACGCGGGCCTACTACCGGCGAGCGAACCCGCAAGCCCTCGCACTGGCCGAGAGCGATCCCAAACACAAGATGCTGCTGGTGTTCAAAGCCTACTTCGTGCAGTCCATCCGCCTCGCCATGAGTGGTTCGGAGGAACACCAGGTCGACTACCAGATCAACTGCGGACCGGCTCTCGGTGCCTTCAACTCGTTCGTGCGGGGAACGGAACGCGAGAGCTGGCGCAACCGCCACGTCGACGACATAGGAGAGATGATCATGCGGGGAGCCGCCGACATCCTGACCGACCGGTTCGGTGCCATGGCGGCGTCATCGCGCCGGAGCAGGGAGGCGCGGCCGTGACGCTCGTCCACCTCTTCGCCGGCCAAGGCTCCCAGCGCGTGGGGATGGGCCGGGAACTGCTCCGGACCTATCCCAACCTGGTTCGTCAGGCGGACTCCCTGCTCGGCTACTCGGTGGCCGAACTCTGCCTCGACGGCCCGGCGGACCGCCTTGCCGACACCCGCTACACCCAGTGTGCCGTCTATGTGGTGGACGCCCTCGCCTACGTCGATTCCGTGCGGACCAGTGGGCGGATACCCGAGGTCATGGCCGGCCACAGCCTCGGCGAGTACGCCGCGCTCTTCGCGGCGGGAGTCTTCGATTTTCGGACCGGGCTGGAGATCGTCGCCAAGCGCGCGGCGCTGATGGCCGATACGGAGCCCGGTGCGATGTCCGCTGTGATCGGACTCGACGAGGAAAGGGTCCGCTCCCTGCTCGACACTTCCGGGCTTCCGGTCGACGTAGCCAACCTCAACGCACCGGACCAGATCGTCATCTCCGGCCCGGTAGCAGCGGTCGAGGCGGTGTCGACTCCCATGCGCGAACACGCCCAGGCCGTGGTGCCACTCAAGGTGAGCGGTGCGTTCCACTCCCGCTGCATGGAGCCCGCCGCCCGGGAGTTCGAGCGGTTCCTCAGCGGCTATGTGCTGGCCCGGCCGAAGATTCCTGTCATCGCGAACACCACGGGCCGCGCCTATGGCGAGGACATCGCCGGCACCCTGTGTCGGCAGCTGACCTCGTCCGTCCGCTGGACCGAGACGGTCGTTCATCTGCTGGCTCTGCCCGAACCGGATCTCCGGGAGATCGGCCCCGGAAGCACGCTGACCGGCCTGACCAAGCGCATCCAGGCGTCCCTGCGCAAAGCGGCGGTCGGGGCGTAGGGCCCTCGTTCGGATCGGGCCGGCTCAGGGTGCCGGACCTCGCGACCCCCGCAAGGTCCTGACGAAAGGCCCTGGGTGTCCCACCGATCAAGCCGGGCCCGCCGGGCCGGGCACCCCACCTCGCGGCACTGCGGAGAGGAACAACGGCGAAAATGGACCCCAAGTCCGCCACTGGCAGTCTGCATGTCACCCACGACGAGGTTCTCACCTTCGCCAAGGCCACTGGGGACGCCAGCCCGCTGCACGTGGACGCGTCGTACGCGCGGTGCACTCCTTTCGGTGAACCCGTTGCACACGGACTGCTCTGCCTGCTGAAGGTGCTCGCGGAGGCCCCGCCGTTGACCGGGAGAACGCTGGCCGCCCTGCAAGCCCGTTTCGTGGGACCGGTGCTTCCGGGGCAGAGCTACGTCTGGGAGGTCGAGACGGCGGCCCCGGAGGGCGAGGACGGTGCTGTCAGCCTGAGCATCCGGGTGGTCGACGGACGCAGGACCCTCATCGAGGGCGAGGCCGACTTCGTCCGTGGAGAGCTTCGGGCCGCCCCCTCGAAAGCCGCACGCCCCAAGGCAGCGACCGAGTCCGCGGTGACTCCGTTCGAAGAGCTCGCGGTGGGCGCGGTCCACGGCGGCGCCTACCGGCCCGACTGGCAGGCACTCCGCTCGTTGGGGGCGGAGCTGCGCCTCCCGGATCACGGTGTCGGAGTGGAGCACCTTGCCGTACTGGGCTGGTCCAGTCATCTCGCCGGGATGGAGGCGCCCGGACGCGCCGCGATGATCAGCGGCTACGAGATGACCTGCGGCGACGCCGCCGGTCGCAAGGGCTTCACGGGCCGGGCGGAGATCACGGACATCGACGAACGCTTCCGTACGGTCCGGCTGGCGGGAGAAGTCCTCGTCGGCAGGCTCGAGGCGCACGTGAGGCTACGAACCGTCGCGCGCCGTGAGGCTGTCCCCCCGTCCGCCGACGAACTGAGGTCGCTGCTGGCGGACGTGGTGACCGGCCGTCAGCTCTCGGGACGTTCGGCCTTCGTCACCGGCGGTAGCCGCGGTCTCGGGGCCGCCCTGGTCCAGGCGCTGGCTATCGCCGGCTGCACGGTGCACGCGGCCTTCCACCGCAGCAGGGCCGAGGCCGAGGCTCTGGTCACAGCCCTGGGGCGGGACGGCAGCAGGGTCCGCCTTCATCGGGGCGATGTGGCCGATGAGCGTTGGTGTGCCGAGACACGGAAGACCATCGAGGCCGAGTACGGCCCGGTGGACCTGCTCTTTCTGAACGCGGGGCCCGCGGCGCAGGCATGGGACCTCCACACGGCCGCTGTGCCCAGGGCTGTCGACCATGTTCGCCGTGGGGTGCAACTGGCCCAGGCTCCGCTCGCTGCTTTCGCCGACGGCCTCGCGGCCCGCGGCGGACGGGTGGTGGCCATCTCCTCCGCCTACGTTACGGTGCCGCACCGTGGCCTGTCGCACTACATCGCCGCGAAGCACGCGGTGGAGGGCCTGGTGCGGGCGAGCGCGGCGGAGTACCCGGGCACGGGTGTGTCCATCGTCAGACCACCCCGGCTGGCCACCACTTTTGCGGACAGCGTCGCCAGCGCGCACGATGCCCTGCCCGTCGAGCCGGTGGCGGCGGCGATCGTGCGCCATGCCGCGCAGAGTGAACCGGGTTCCGTGGAGGTAGTGGAGGACTTCGCCGCAACGGGTCGCCGGCCGACGGAGGGTCCCGCCGGGGCAAACGGTGCGATGACGCCGTCAGGTGTGCTGGCAGTGGCCGGAACTTTCACCACCGATCCACTGCGTCCGGTACTTGCTCACTGGAGCGACCGGTTGGGGCTGGACCTCGATGTTCGTCTCACTCCCTACAACCAGGTATTCCAGGAGCTCCTCGACCCGACGAGTACCTTCGCCTCCAACCGGCGCGGCTGCAACCTCGCCCTGGTGCGTCTGGAGGACTGGCCGTCCGGCCCGGACAGGCGCCGCACCCTGGACGAGTTCGTGACGGCCGCCGTCGAGGCGGCCGGGCGGGGTTCGGCGCCGTTAGTGGTCGCGCTGTGCCCGGCCTCTCCCGCCGCCCAGGCGCGAAGCGGTCCGGAACTCGAGGCGGCCGAAAGCCACTTGCGTGCTGCCCTCGAAGGGACGGCAGGGCTCCACGTCCTGGGGAGTGCGGACTGGAGCGGCGTGTACCCCGTCGCGGAGCACCATGACGCCGCACGTGAGGAGCATGCGCACATCCCCTACACGCCGACTGCCTGTGCGGCGTTGGGCACGGCCGTGATGCGCAAGATCCACTCCCTGCTCGCTCCCCCCTTCAAGGTGCTGGTACTGGACTGCGACAGCACGCTCTGGAGCGGAGTGTGCGGTGAGGACGGCCCCCTGGGCGTCGGTATGGGCCCGGGGCGCCGACGGCTCCAGGAGTGGGCGGTGGAGCTGCATGACCGGGGCGTGCTGCTCTGCCTGGCGAGCAAGAACGAGGAGGAGGATGTCGACGCGGTGTTCCGGCAGCGGGCCGATATGCCGCTGAAACCGGAGCATGTCGCTGCACGTCGGGTGAACTGGGATCCCAAGCCCAAGAATCTCGTGGCCCTCGCCCAGGAACTCGGGCTGGGCCTCGGCAGTATGGTCTTCCTCGACGACAATCCGGTGGAGACAGCCGCAGTCCGGGCCGCGCATCCGGAGGTGCTCGCCCTGACACTGCCGCAGAACGAGGCGGACCTCCCGAACTTCCTGGACCGGGTCTGGGCCTTCGACCGCGACGACGTCACCGCCGAGGACCGGCAGCGCACTGCCATGTACCGGCTGGGACGCAGACGTGAGGCGCTGCGCCACTCGTCGGGGACACTGGCGGAGTTCGTCGCCGGGCTGGATCTGCGGATCGACACGCACGAGGTACGTGAGGACGAACTCGCGCGGGTCGCTCAGCTCACCCAGCGCACGAACCAGTTCAACCTCAGCACAGTCCGCCGGTCCGAACCCGAACTGCGGGCGCTGCTGAAAGAGGGGGCCCGCTGCTGGGTGGCCGAGGTCAGCGACCGGTTCGGGGACTACGGGCTCGTCGGCGCGGCTGTCACCCGAGTGGACACGGAGGCCGTGGTCCTCGACTCCTTCCTGATGAGCTGCCGCGTACTCGGGCGAGGTGTCGAGCACGCCTTCCTCGCCGCCGTCGCGACCGCGGAATCCGGTGAAGGCGCTCCCGTGACGATGGAGGCCGTGCAGCGGCCGACAGCCAGGAACCGTCCCGCCCGTCTTTTCTTCGACAGCGCGATGGGACCGGGCACACGCCACCCGGAGTCCGGAGACGGAGCGGTCATCCACCGGACGCCCCTGGAAGAGCTCGCGCGGCTGGTCTTCCGCCCCGACGGTGGTGTGGAAAGCGGCGACGCCCACGACGCCACCGCCCCCGGTTCGGCGGATCCGATGCGGGCGGAGTCCCCACTGCAGCTCGGCGCTCCGGAGCGCGTCGCGGCCCTGACTGCGCTCGCCACCGACCTCACGGACGTCCAGGAACTGCACCGAGCTGTCAACAAAGTCTCCGTTTCCGCTGGGCAGACGAGGGCGGGTGACGGCCGCACGGCGCTCGACGCCGTACGCGACGTGCTCGCCGGACTGCTTGCGGTGCCGAGCTCCGAACTGCGCCATGACACCACCCTCGACTCACTGCGGCTGGAGTCGTTGCAGATCGTCGACGCCACCGTGGCTCTGGAGGAGAGGTACGGCCGACTGCCGAGGACCCTCTTCTTCGAGCACCGGACCCTGGGTTCCCTCGCCGCCGCCGTCAAGCCCGCACCCTCCGACACTGTCCCCGCCCTGTCATCCGTGCGGGCCGACATACCCCTCGACAGGCCCACACCGCAAAGGCCGGCGGAGACTCGTCCTGATGACGACAGCGTCGCCGTGGTCGGGATCGCGGGACGCTACCCCGGCGCGGAGGACATCACTCAGCTCTGGCGCAACCTCGTGGAGGGCGCCGACTCGGTGGGAGACGTGTCCGAGCGCTGGGACCGGACTGACGTGACCGACCCGAACGGCGGGCCCGACAGGACCTACTCATCCGCGGGCGGGCTCATCGACGGTGTCGACGAGTTCGACTCCCTGTTCTTCAACATCGCGCCCAGCGAGGCGGAGACGATGGACCCGCAGCAGCGGATCTTCCTCCAAGTCGCCTACCACGCCCTCGAGGACGCCGGGCATACCGCGGCGAGCCTCGGCCCTGACGTCGGGGTCTACGTAGCCTCCATGGGGCCCGACTACGCCGTGCTCAGCGCCAACGCAGCGCTCGCCGGTCTCAGCCGGTACCCGAACACCGATCTGTACCAGATCGCCAACCGGGTGTCCTACTTCCTCGATCTCACGGGACCGAGCATCGCGGTCGACACGGCTTGTTCCGGCTCCGGCGTCGCGCTGACGCTCGCCTGCGACGCGCTGCGCTCCGGCAGTGCGACCGCCGCGATCGCTGGTGGGGTCAACCTGATCCTGCACCCGGCACGCCGCATCCAGTACGCGCAGCTGGGCATGGTCTCCCGCTCCGGCCGTTGCCGGCCCTTCGGAGCGGGCGCCGACGGTATGGTCACCAGCGAGGGCATCGGCGCGGTGGTCCTGCGCCCACTGCGAGCGGCGCTGGCCGACGGCGATCACATCTACGGCGTCATCAGGTCGGTGGGAACCAACAGCGGCGGCCGGACGAACGGGTTCACCGTTCCCAGCCCGGAAGCCCAGGCGTCTCTCATCGGCGACACCCTCCGGCGGGCGGACATCGATCCCGCGACCGTCGGATATGTCGAGGCGCACGGAACGGGCACGCCGCTCGGCGACCCCATCGAGATCCGCGGTCTCACCAAGGCGTTCGGGGCGAGCCTGCCGAGCATGGCCATTCCGATCGGAAGCATCAAGGGAAACATCGGCCACACGGAGGCCACGGCAGCCGTAGCCGGACTCACCAAGGTGATGCTGCAACTGAAGCACCGCACACTCGTGCCGTCCCTCCACGCTGCCGAGCTCAATCCCGACATCGACTTCGCCGACACGCCGTTCCTGGTGCAGCAGGCCGCGGCCGAGTGGAAGGCCGGACCGCACGCCGGACCGCGCCGCGCGGCGATCAGCTCCTTCGGCGCCGGCGGAGTGAACGTCCACATGGTCGTGGAGGAGGCGCCGTCACCCGACCGTACCGGCGTCGCGCCCGAGGCCGACAACCACCTCGTGGTGCTTTCCGCACACGACGACGAGCAGCTTCGCCTGATGACCGGTCGCCTGGCCTCCTGGCTACGAGGCCCCGGCGAGCACGTGCCGCTCGCGGATGTCGCCCACACCCTGCGTCTGGGCCGTGCGGAGTTGAGCATGCGCCTCGCGATGACGACCGGCGACCGGCAGACGCTGCTGACCACTCTCGACCGTCTCGCGGAGCCGGGCCGCCCGCTCGCCGATGCCGCGCGGGACGTCGGCGTGAGCCATGGCCGCGTCGGCGGGGACGGGGGCCTCGCGGACGTCTTCGACGGCACCAGCAGCATGGCGGAGGTGCTGCGGACCATGGGAGGACGCGGTGACCTCGCCCGGCTCGGCCGGCTGTGGTGCGAGGGGGCAGCCGTCGACTGGAAGGACGCCCTGCCCGAAAGCGGGCGGCGTCGGGTCCCGCTGCCCGGTTACCCGTTCCGGCGAACACGCCACTGGTTGCGAACGCCGCCGACGGCGGCGAGCTCGGACCCGGCCTCTCCGGGTATCAACGGGGCAGCGATGTACTACGTCCCGGAGTGGGTAACGGAACCCGCTGTCCCGCCCTCCACCCCGGAGGGGTTCGCGGTGGTGGTCATCGGCGGCGACCCGGCGTGGAGCGAGGCGGCCGACCGGATGGTGGCCGATGTTGCGGATGTCCCCGCGATCCAGGACGACGGCCGGCACCTGGTCGTCGTGGACCGGCGGGGTGTCGACGTACCAGGTCCTTCGAACGAACGAGGAGCGGCACGCGAGACCGAGGCTCTGCGCACCTTGGGCCGGCTGGCCGACGACGGACGCCGGGTGACCTGCGTCCAGGTGTCCCGTGCCAGTGAGCAGGACCCGCTCGGCGCTGTCGTCCCCGGCTTCGGAAGGGCACTGGCCCAGGAGGTACCGGGCTTCAGAGCGGTGCGGGTCGAGATCGTCGAAGGTACGGAGGAGCCGGAGCCGGCCCGTGTGCTCGCCGAGGTCGCGCACGGATCGACCGAGGTGCGTTTCCACGGTGCGCACCGGCAGGTGCGGCGGTGGGAGCCGGTGCCCGATCAGCTCGGGGGCCGCTCCGTCTTCGTGCGGGGCGGCCACTACCTCATCACCGGAGGGAGCGGCGGCATCGCCGCCCTGCTGACCGCCCATCTCGCCGAACGGCATGGAGCATCGGTGACCCTGGTGGGGCGCTCGGCTCCGACGACCGGCACGGAGCGGCTGCGTGAGCGGGTACGTGCATGCGGCGGAGACCTCCTGTACCTGCGAGCCGACGTCACCGACGCTTCCGCGCTGGTGAAGGCGCTCGACTCCGCCCGTGAGCACCACGGGCCCCTCCGCGGGGTGATCCATGCGGCGGGCGTCCTGCTCGACGGGCCCGCGCGCGGTAGGACGGACGCGGAGACAGCGGCCGTACTCGCTCCCAAGGTCACGGGCACGACCGTGCTCGACGCGGCGACCGCTGACGACGAGCTGGACTTCTTCCTGGCCATGTCCTCGTTCGTCGGCACCTTCGGCAACGCGGGGCAGGCCGCCTACTGCGCGGGCAACCGGTTCCTCGACGCGTTCGCCGAACACCGCGCGGAGCGTGTGGAAAGAGGAGAACGGCACGGCCGTTCGATCTCGGCCGCGTGGCCACTGTGGGAGGAGGGCGGCATGGAGATGCCGCCCGCAGTCCGTCGGCTGACCGCCACGACGGTCGGTCTGACCGCGATCGCCACACCGGCGGCCCTGCGAGCCCTCGAGGACGTCCTACGCTTGGGCCGCCCCACGGTGCTGATCGGCTGGGGCGACCAACAGCGCATCGGTTCCGCGCTCAAGGCCCTGGAGCCGACCGCTGCCGCCGTCGGCCGGAGCACCGGCCCCGTCCTGGAAGCGACGGACCCCGGCGCGGACGTGCGCGCCCGGCTGTGCGACCGGCTCCGCCACGAAGCGGCCGACCTGGCGGGGATCCCGTACGCGCAGGTGGACACGGCATCCGAGTTCGGTGACTACGGCTTCAACTCCATGCTGTTCACCGACTTCGCGAACCGGCTCAACGAGCAGTTCCAGCTGACTCTCACGCCCGTGGTCTTCTATCAGGCGCCCACGATCGACGCTCTGGTGACGGAACTGCTCAGCCGTCACCGGGACCGGGTGGCGGAGTCCGTGCCCCTGAGCGGAGCTCCCGCAGGAAGCCGCGCGACCAACGGCAGCACACGGTCCCTGCTCCGGCACGGCAGGTCGGAAGCCGACGGGGCGCGGTCCTCGGCAGTCGCGGTGATCGGGATGTCCGGCCGGTTCCCGGGCGCCGCGGACCTCGACAGCTACTGGGCCCAGCTCATGGCCGGTCGTGACTTGGTCTCCAAGGCCTCTCCGGGGCGGTTCGGCGACCTGCGTCCCATGGGCGGGTTTCTTGACGATGTCCTGGCCTTCGACGCACGGTTCTTCGGCATCTCCCCACGCGAAGCGCGGTTGATGGACCCCCAGCAGCGCTTGTTCCTGGAGGAGGCGTGGCATGCCCTGGAGGACGCGGGCTACGCCCCTCGCGCCCTGGCGGGCAGCAGAACCGGTGTGTTCGTGGGAGCGACCCTCTCGGATTACACGGAGCTGCTGTCCCGGCACGCCGAGCCCGTGGCGGCCCACAGCGTCACCGGGCACGTCCAGAGCATCATCGCCAACCGCCTCTCCCATGTGCTGGACCTCCATGGCCCCAGTGAGGTGCTTGACACGGCGTGCTCCAGCTCGCTGACCGCGCTTCACCGGGCGCTGAGCGCGCTCCGAGCCGGGGAGTGCGACCTCGCGGTGGCCGGCGGAGTCAACGTGCTGTTCTCCCCTCAGTGGTTCGCGTCGCTCGAAGCGGCGGGCATGCTCTCGGCCAGCGGCCGCTGCTGGACCTTCGACGAAAGGGCCGACGGGTTCGTCCGCGGCGAGGGTGTGGGCGTCGTGGTCCTCAAACCGCTGGACACCGCTCTCCGGGACGGGGACGACATCCGCGCGGTTATCAGAGGCAGTGCCGTCAACCACGGTGGCAGGGCGCATTCGCTGACCGCCCCCAATCCGGAGGCCCAGGCCGACGTGATCGCCACGGCCCTGAACCGGTCGGGCGTCACCCCCCGATCCGTGTCCTATATCGAGACCCACGGCACAGGCACGAAGCTCGGCGACCCGATCGAGGTCGCCGGGCTGACCAAGGTGTTTGCCGGGCCCGACGGTGTCCCCGACGCTCCCTGGTGCCACCTGGGAGCGGTGAAGGGGAACGTGGGCCACCTGGAGTCCGCCGCCGGCATGGCAGGCCTTCTCAAGGTTCTCCTGGCATTGCGCCACCGCACTCTCCCTCCGAACGCGGTGGGGGAGCGGCCCAACCACCATCTGGATCTCGCGGGCGGACCGTTCCGGGTGCTCACGGAAGCCCACGCATGGCGTCCGGTGGACGACACAGGGGCCCAGCTGCCGCTCCGGGCCGGAGTGAGCGCCTTCGGGTTCGGTGGGGCCAACGCGCACGTGGTCGTCGAGGAGCCGCCTTCGCGCCCGCACCCCGAGGACGACGCCGGCCCCCACGACCAGGACGGTGGCGAGCACCTGATCGTGCTCTCCGCTACCGATACCGACCGTCTCGGTGAGTACGTGCGACGACTGCGGTCCTCCGTCGCACGTACCGGTCACTCCCTGGCCGATCTCGCCCACACCTCCCGGACGGCCCGCGGCGCGTTGCCGGTCCGACTCGCCGCCGTGGCTTCCGACCGGCATCAGCTGGTGGGACAACTGGACGCCTATCTCTCGGGGGACACGGCGCACGGCCTGTACACCGGTGGTGACGGGAAGCGGAGTGCTCCGGGAACCGGCGCGGTGCATCGGGACGCGCTGGCCTGGGTGGCCGGCGAGCCCGTCGGTGCCGCGGCCGGTCCGGCCCGGCGCCGGGTCGCCTTCCCGGTCTACCCCTTCGACCACTCGACCACGTACGGACCGCCGCTGGACGGGGAGGACGACATGACGCCCGCGACGGCTTCGTCAGCAGACCGGGCGGCGTACCTGCCCCGCCTGATGGCCCGGCAGTGGATGCCGGCACCCGCCACCACTGCGCCGCTCGACGGGCGCCCTCTCTGTCTGCTTCTGGTCGGCCATGAGGCTGGAGTCTCCTTCACCGAGGACCTCGCCGGCTTCGATCATGTGCGATGGGTGGTCGTCCGCGAACCTTCCGCGCTACCGCCCCTGGTACCTCACCAGTACGAGATGGAGTTCGGGGAGTACGAGGCGGGTCTTCGGATCGCGGACGACATCCTGTCGTGCCACGGTCCACTGCACAGCGTGATCGACCTGGCCGACGTGTCAGGTGCGGCTCTGCCGAACTGTGAGAACGGCCGCGTCGGGCTGCTACAGAGACTCCTGGCGGACGATCGCGTCGGTGAACCGCGCCTGGTTCATGTGCGGCGGCCGGTCGGGGCAGAGACGCGCCACCAGCTCCCGGACGCAGGGGTGGGAGGAGCCAGGTTCGCCGCTCTGGCCAGGGCGATCGGAGCCGAGTACGGTGCCGTCCGCACGGTCACGGTCGAAGCCGACGACAGCGTCGACGGCCTGGATAGCCTCCTCGGCCTGGCGCTCCGCGAGGTCGTGACCGCCGGTGAGGAACCTGAGATCCGCTTCCACAACGGTGTTCGCGAGGTGCCTCGGCTCACGCCGATCGAGGTTCCCCCGTCCGGCGGGACCGACAGGCTGGGCACGTTCGTCATCACCGCCCAGAGGCCCTACGTCATTACGGGAGGCACCGGGGGCCTCGGTCTGGCCGTGGCCGAGCTCCTCGTTGAACGCGGTGCGCGCAGGCTGGTCCTCGCCGGACGCAGGGAACTGCCTCCCCGGCACCGCTGGACCGGTGCTCCACCGGACGCCTGGTGGGCGGACCGGGTCGCGGCGATCCAGCGCCTGGAGAGCGCGGGCGCCGAGGTCCTGCTCCACAGTGGCCCGCTCACCGACCCCGCAGCGGTGGACAGCTTCCTGGCAGACGTACGCGGTCGGTTCGGCCGGCCGGCAGGCGTGCTCCACTGCGCCGGCTCGGTGGCGCCCACACCCGCCTTCTTGCGGAAGCCGCTGCACGAGATCCTGGCGTGCTGGGAACCGAAGGGGGCCGCTCTGGTAGAGATCGACCGTGCGCTGGCCGAGGACGAACCGGACTTCGTCGTGCTGTATTCGTCGCTCTCCGCCGTCATCCCCTCCTTGGCCGTCGGCCTGAGCGACTACGCCAGCGCCAATGCCGCACTCGACGCCTACGCGGCCTACGCGGCGCGCCGTGAAATCGCGCGGGGGACGCGTACCCGCTGGCTCGCCATCGACTGGGGCAGCTGGGCGGGAGCAGGAATGGGCGAGGTCACCAGCCCCCGCTACCGGGAACTCGGACTCTCCGCGCTGACCCGGGACCAGGGCCTCGCCCTGCTCGACTCGGCGCTCTCCACGACCGGACACACCAGCCTCGTCGCCGTAGCGGCCCGAGCGGGGGCGACTGATTTGCTGTCAGCTACCGACGGCGGGCGACCCGCTCCGTCCGCCACCCTCACGGGGGAGGGCCTGCGGGCCTCCGACGACGTCTCGGCGCATCCCGGAGAGCTGAGGAGCAGCTGTGCGAGTCACATCACCGACGTGCTCGCGGAAACGCTGCTGCTCGACCGCGGCAGGATCCGGCCGGACGCCGCGTTCGCGGATCTCGGCGTCGACTCCATCCTGATCGCCGGCATCGTCAGTGCTCTGGAGCCACTGGCCGGAGCGCCGTTGGAGCCCTCGGTCGTCCTTGAACACCCCAGCGTGTCGCGGCTGGCCGACCACCTGTGCGAGCGGTACTCCGAAGGCATCGCCCGCTGGGCCCGCACCACGTCGGACACGCCCGCCTCCGCGTCGGCCGTACCCCCGGCCGCATTCCCGGCCGTACTGCCGGTCGGTGCCCCGGCGGGCACCGCGCCGACGGCCATGCCGCTCGCGGTCGTCGGCATGGCCGGCCGCTTCCCGGGCGCTGCCACGACGGCGGACTTCTGGGACCTGTTGCGCCAGGGTCGCTCCGGTGTACGCGAGGTTCCCCGTTCGCGCTGGGACGTCGCCACGCTGTACTCACCGGAGCATCGCGACGGCCGAAGCGTCAGCAAGTGGGGCGGTTTCCTGGACGGTATCGAGGACTTCGACGCCGGCTACTTCGGGATACCGGAGAAGGACGCGGCCCATGTCGATCCGTTGACGCGACTGTTCCTGGAGGTGGCCGAGGAGACGTTCGCGGACGCGGGCTACCGGAGCGACGAACTGGCCGGCAGGCGCGTCGGAGTGTTCGTCGGGTCGGGCACGAGTTCTTATGGCTCACGGATCACGGTGCCGCACAGAGCCACGGCCACCGGACTCAACCAGAACTTCATCGGCGCCCACCTCGCCCACTTCCGAGACCTGCGGGGCCCCAACATGGTCGTCGACACCGCTTGCTCCTCCTCACTCACCAGCCTTCATCTGGCCCGGCAGGCACTGCAACTGGGCGAGTGCGAGATGGCTCTCGTGGGCGGTGCCGACCTGATCCTCGACGAGACCGCCTACCTGTCGCTCAGCGCGTCACGCGCACTGTCCCCGGACGGCGCCTGCCGGGTCTTCGATGCCGGGGCCAACGGCTTCGTGCCGGGGGAGGGAGCGGGGGCCGTGCTGGTCAAGCCCCTGGACCGGGCGCTCTCGGACGGTGACCGGATTCTGGCTGTCATCGAAGCCACGGCCATGAACAACGACGGCCGCACCATGGGACTGACGACGCCGAACCCCGAGGCGCAGCAGGCAGTGGTCCGTGACGCGCTCGCCAAGGCGGGGGCGGACGCCGCGAGTGTGTCGTACGTGGAGGCACACGGCACCGGCACCATGATCGGTGACCCGATCGAGCTGAAAGCGCTCACCGGCGTATTCGGCGAGTTCACGACGGAGCGGGGGTTCTGCGGCGTCGGCAGTGTGAAGTCGAACGTGGGCCATCTGCTGATGGCCGCCGGAATGGCGAGTCTGCACAAGGTCGTGCTCTCCCTCGTGAACCGGACCCTGCCACCCACCCTGCACTGCGAACGGCCGAACCCCCGGTTCGCCTTCGATGCGTCCCCCTTCCGTCTGCAGACGGAACTGGGGGAGTGGCACCCCCGTCACGGGATCAGGCGCGCAGGCATCAGCGCCTTCGGCTTCGGCGGCACCAACTGCCACGCCGTGGTGCGTGAACTGACACAGGGCGAAAGCAGCGCTCACACGGTGACGCGTGCGCCCCTGCCCGCCCCGGTGTTCCACCGGAGGCGCCATTGGGTCGAACGGCCTATGGGCACCAGCCCCCAGCCCGCACACCGACCCCGTCCTTTGCTTCAGCTGGAGGAACTGATCTAGCCATGGCGGACAAACGAAGCTCGGACCGTTCCGAGGACATCCTGCGCTCCCTCGCCGACCGTCGGGCGGCCACGACCGTCACCGCCGCGGACGACGCGGTACGCGATCACCTCGTGCACGACGTGCCCGTGCTGCCCGGCGTGTTCCTCCTCGACCTGGTGCTGCGCGTGGTGCGTCAGTCGGGTGTGGATCCGGCCCGTGTGGAGCTGCGGCGGATCACCTTCCTCGCCCCGGTCCTCGGAACCGAGGCCGGACGCCGGATCGAGGTACGGATCGGTCGGACCGACGACGGCGCGGCCCTGCCCGTCACCGTCCGAAGCCGTCCCCTTGGCCCGGGTGAGGAATGGGAAACCAACTGCCGTGCGGAGCTCCATCCGGCCGACTCGGACCTGCTGGAACGGAGCATCGACCCCGGACGTCTCACGTCCCGGGCCACCCGCGTGGTCGGAGTCGACGAGCTCTACGGCTTCGCACGCCAACTCGACATCGTGCACCGGGGCTTCATGAAGGCATCCGGTCTCGTGCACGTGGGCAGGGACCACGCGCTGGCGGAGATGCGGCTCGCCGCCGAGGCGGGTCCCTACCTGAGCCAGTTCCACGCCCACCCGGCCGTGCTCGACTTCGCCACCCTGGTTCCCCTGCTGCTCTTCCAGGAGACTCAGCGCTCAGCCGCCGACCACGCCTTCATCCCTCTGTACGTGGACTCCTTCCACGCCACGGGCGGAATCGGCCCCGAGAACCTCGTCCACGTTCCCGGCCCGGTCGGCGGACGGCTCGACGCGGACCTGTTCGAGGCCGACCTGGAGATCTGCTCGCCCGACGGCCGGATCGTCGCACGGCTGGGTGGCTTCCGAGCCAAGCGCGTCCGTTCCGCAGACCTGATCACCGGCCGGCGCGGACCGGTCGTGGGGAGTCGCCCCGGCGCCGAGCCGGCGCGGGCCCCGGAATCCACCGGTCACTCGTCCCCCGAGAGCCGCGCGACGGGCCTGCGGGAGACCATTGCCACGCTCGTGGCGGCGAAGCTCGGTCGTGACGCCGACGACGTCGACCCCGAACGGGGCTTCTACGACCTCGGCCTGACCTCGCTGGACCTGCTGGACATCGCCGGCTCCCTGGAGGACGGCCTGGGCACGCAGCTCTACCCGACCCTGCTGTTCGAGTACCCGACCGTCAGCGCGCTCGTGGACCACCTGCGGGGGAGCGGGCACGAAACGGTCGTGGGCAAGGTGCGGGCATCCGCGCCGGCCACCAGCGCGGTCCCGGACCGGGCGACGCCCGCCCCGTCCGTCCCGTGGGCGGCTGACGTGTCGGCGCACCCGGACGGCGGGCCACTCGCCATTGTGGGCCTGGCGGGCCGGTACCCGGGCGCCGCAACCGCCGAGGCCCTGTGGGGCGTACTGCGTGAGGGCGCCGATCACGTCACCGGGATTCCGGCCGACCGCTGGGACCACACCCCCTACTTCGACGAGCAGGGGAAGACCCCGGGGCGCGGCTACGGCAAGTGGGGCGCCTTCTGCGACGGCGCAGCCGACTTCGACGCCCCGTTCTTCCACCTCGCCGACACAGCGGCCGCGGCGATGGACCCGCACGAACGTCTGTTCCTCCAGACGGCCTGGGAGGCGCTGGAGGACGCCGGGCACACTCCGGAGAGTCTGGGGGCGCAGACCGACTCCGCGGTCGGGGTGTTCGCCGGCGCTATGTGGAACGACTACCAGCTGAACGGACTCGACCGGCTGCGGCAGGGTGGCTCCGAGGTCGTCGGCTCCTGGTCGTCCGCGCTCACCAACCGGGTCTCCTACACCTTCGACTTCAAGGGCCCCAGCCTGACCGTGGACACCGCCTGCTCGGCCGCGCTCACGGCGCTGCACCTCGCGGTCGCCAGCATCCGGCGGGGCGAATGCCGGGCGGCCGTCGTGGGAGGGGTCAACCTCTCCCTCCATCCGTACAAGTACCTCCGCCTCGGCGACCTCGGACTGCTTTCCCCCACCGGCCGGTGCAGGCCGTTCGGCAAGGGTGCCGACGGTTACGTGCCCGGGGAGGGCGTGGGAGCCGTCGTCATCCGCCCGCTCGCCGACGCGCTCGCCTCCGGAGACCACATCCACGGTCTGATCCGCGGCTCCGCCCTCAGGCACAGCGGCCGTACCGGGGGATACGCGGTGCCCAGCCCCGATGCCCAGGCCCGGGTCGTCTCGGCGGCACTGGCCGATGCCGGCGTACCGGCCGGCACCATCGGCTATGTGGAGGCACACGCCAGCAGCACCACGCTGGGCGACCGGATCGAGGTCGAAGCACTCACCTCCGTCTACGGGCAGCAGCACGGCGTCGAACCCGGCTCGTGTGCCATCGGTTCGGTGAAGGGCGGCATCGGCCACCTTGAGGCCGCCGCGGGAATGGCCGGATTGACCAAGCTCCTGCTGGCCCTGAGGCACCGGATGCTCCTCGCGAGCCCCGACATCGGTGAGCCGAATCCGGACATCCAGTTCGAGAAGACCCCGTTCTACCTTCCGGAGCGACACGAGCCCTGGTCTGCCCCCGTCGATCCCGCGACCGGCGCCACTGTGCCGCGGCGCGCCGCGCTGAGCGCCTTCGGCGCGGGTGGAGCCAACGTTCACGTCGTCATCGAAGAATTTGAGCAGTCACCTGCGGCCGGTGCACCGAGCATTCGGTTGCCGCGCGCCGTGCCCCTGTCGGCGCAGACCGAAGAACAGGTCCGGCAGCAGGCGGGGAGGCTCGCGATGCACCTGCGCTCGCGACCCGACCTCGGGCTGGACGAGGTGGCCCACACCCTGCGGATTGGCCGTAGGCCGATGGAACACCGGTTCGCCGTCGTCGTGTCGGACCGCGCCGAACTGGCCGAGGCACTGGAGGACTTCGCTCAGGGCCGCCGCCTTCGGGCGGCGGCCCGCACCGGTCGTGTGCGGCCCGGGGGGAGCACCCCTCCCGTCCCTTCCGGCGCACTGGACGAAGCCACACTGGCGGAGCGATGGACCTCCGGCGCCACGACGGGCTGGCCGGTCATCGACGGAGCCGTTCGAGTCCCGCTGCCCACCTACCCGTTCGCTCGCAGAAGGTACTGGATCGGAAGCGTGGCCCCGCAGGTTCCCCAGGCCCCCGCCCTCCCCGCCACGCCCTCGGCACTTCCGTCCGACGCGATGCTCTACGCCCCCCGGTGGCTGCCCGCCGCGCTTCCCATCGACACCCCCGGCCCCTTCGCCGACGCCGTGGTCCTGGCCTTCGACACGGACGACACACGCGTCGCCGGACTGCGGTCGCTGTGCGGCCGGGTGGTGCAGGTACGGCCCGGCATGGCCTACGCGCGCGTCGCTCGGGACACCTACGAGATCCAGCCGGGCGACGAGGAGCACTATCGAGCCCTCGCATCCGAACTGCGTGCGGAGGGCACCGAACCCGCGGCGGCCCTGCACCTATGGGCATTGGGAGCACCGGCGGCTTCCCGGACGGAGGATGTCGGCGGACTCCTGTCCGTACTACGTCTCTGCCGCGCCTGGGCACTCGGCCGCACAGGCCCGCTGGCCATGGTCTACGGCTACGAGGGGGAGAGCCCCGCGAACGCGGCGGTCGGCGGGTTCGCCCGCAGCGTCCGCCTGGAGCAGCCCAAGCTCGCGCTGAAGACGGTGGGCTTCGACACCGGCCGGGCGAGCGCCGCCACCGTGCTCGCGGAAGCAGCCGACGCGCTTGCCAAGAGCACCGGCAGCGCCGCCGGCCCGGCTTGGACCGGCGGCGAATCGCGCCACACCACAGAGGGCCGTAGGGTCCTCGGCTTCATCCCGATGTCCTCAGCCCTCCCGGATGACCGGGATACGGGACACCCGCCCCTCGCCAGGCCCGGTGGCACCTATCTGATCAGCGGGGGCGCGGGGGCTCTCGGCCTGCACACCGCACGGCTTCTGGCACGGACGGCGGAGGTGTCCATCGCCCTGATCGGTCGGTCGGCCGCCGGAGCGGACACCGACGCCGCGGTGGCGGAGCTGAAGGCGCTCGGAGCCCGCGCGCTCTACGTGAGCGCCGACCTCACCGACCGGGACGCCACCGGCGAGGCCGTCCGCACGGTCACCGAACGCCTCGGCGCACTGACCGGCGTCATCCACGCGGCGGGGGTCGTGGACGACGCCCTGCTCGTCAACAAGGCGACCACTTCCTTCGCGAAGGTGCTCGACCCCAAGGTACGGGGCACGGTCCATCTGGACGCCGCGACCAGCGATCAGCGGCTCGACTACTTCCTTCTCTACTCCTCCGTCGCCGCGGTCCTCGGCAACGCCGGCGCCACGGACTACGCCGCGGCCAACCGGTATCTGGACTCCTTCGCGACATGGCGTGACCGGCTCCGGCACACGGGCAGCCGCTCGGGGCGCACCCTCGCCGTCAACTGGCCGCTGTGGCGCGATGGCGGGATGCACATCGACCCCGCAGTTCGGGACCGCGTACTGGCCCGCACCGGCTCACGCCCTCTGGAGACGGAGGAAGGGCTAGCAGCCCTGAAAAGCGCCCTCGCGTCCGAGGAGACCCAGGTCGTCGTACTCTGCGGCGAGCGGAACCGGCTGGAGAGGCACCTGGGCGTCATCACACCGTCCGAGGGCCCGCCGGAGCCCACCGGAACAGCCCAGGGCGAGGAACCGGCCGCGGCGGCGATGTCGTACGTCGGCGATCTGGTGGCGGAGCTGCTCCGGGAGGCCGGCGCTGCGCCTGCCGGTGGCCATCTCGCCGACACCGGGTTCATGGAACTCGGCTTGTCGTCCGTTCAGATCGTCGATCTGGTGCAGCGGCTCTCCGATCAGCTCTCCGCCGACATCCAGCCGACCGTGCTGTTCCGGCACACGGACGTCCGCAGTCTCGCCCGGTATTTGGTCGACGAGCACTCCGGAGCCGTGGCGGATCTCCTCGCCGCAGGGACTGGTGCGCAGGAGTCGACGGAGCGTCAGGCCGATGCCCTCTCTCCTTCGGTCACACGTCCCATCCCGGGGCCGGGCGATCAGCCGATAGCGATCATCGGGATGGCCGGACGTTTTCCCGGCTCCGTCGGCACGTCGGAGCTCTGGACGCATCTCGTGCGGGGACACGACCTGGTGACCGAGGTCCCCGCCGACCGCTGGGACCACCGGCTCTACCACGACCCGACGGGCACCCGTCCCTCCGGCACTGACTGCGGCCACGGAGCCTTCCTCGACGACGTCGCGCGCTTCGACGCCCATTTCTTCGGCGTGCCACGTGCCGAGGCCGAAGGCATGGACCCGCAGTCCCGTCTTCTGCTGGAGGTCTTGTACGAGGCGGCGGAGGACGCGGGGGTCGCGGGTGTACTGAGGGGGTCCGCCACCGGCATGTTCGTCGGCCGGTGCTTCAGTGACTACGACCAGGAGATGGCCGCCCGCGACCGGTTGCCAGGGGCCCATGACGTCACCGGGACCTCGGTGTCCATGGCCGCCAACCGCGCCTCGTACACCTTTGATCTCACCGGCCCCAGCATGGTCGTCGACACCGCCTGCTCCTCCTCCCTGTACGCGTTGCACCTCGCGGTGAACGCGTTGCGTCGTGGTGAGTGCGAGATGGCCTACGCCGCCGGCACCAATCTGATTCTCAGCCCGCAGCACTACCTCCGTAGTTCGGCACTGGGAGCGCTGTCCCCCTCGGGACGCTGCCACACGTTCGACGCGCGCGCCGACGGATACGTGCCGGGGGAGGCGGTGACCGCGGTGATACTCAAACCGCTCGACCGGGCGATTGCGGACGGCGACCCCGTGCACGCGGTGATCAGGGCCGTAGCCGTCAACCACGGCGGCAGCGCCGCCTCCGTTACCGCTCCTCACCCCGCCCGGCAGGCGGCTCTGCTTCTCAGCGCCTGGAAGGAGGCGGGAATCGACCCGGAGACCCTCACCTACTTGGAGGCCCACGGCACCGGAACCAGTCTCGGAGACCCCGTGGAGGTCGAGGCCGCCGCAGCGGCCCTGCGCCGGCACACCGGCAGGAAGGGTTTCTGCGCGCTCGGATCGGCCAAGGCGCATCTGGGCCATACAGAAGGAGCCGCCGGTCTCGTCGGGGTGGTGAAGACCGTGCTGTCCATGCGGCACGGCGTCATCCCCGCCATGCCGTCCTTCGAGACCCCCAACCCGTACTGCGACCTCGACGACAGTCCGCTGTTCATCAACACCGAAGCCATGCCGTGGGAACCGGCAGCTGGTGCGCCGCGCAGGGCGGGGGTGAGTTCCTTCGGCTTCGGCGGCGCCTACGCACACGCGGTGATCGAGGAGCCGCCCGCCCGCAGCGTGCCCGGCCCGAGCCGCGGGCCCCTGCTGTTTCCGTTCTCGGCACGGGACGAGCGGGCTCTGCGCGAACTCGTCCGCAGGCACCGGGACTTCCTCGCTGATCACTCCGGCATACGGGCGGACCGGGTCGCCGTCACCCTGCGCCGCGGACGCGAGGAGATGGAATGCCGCATCGCGGTGCTCGCGGACTCGCTGCCGGACCTGCTGCACCGACTGGACACGTATCTCGGTACGGATACCCCGACGCGGCGTCTCTACGGCGACGACCTCGTGCGCTCTCGTGACCCCGAGTTGGCGGAGGCGGCGCGACAGTGGACGGACGGGCTGTCGGCACTGCCTCCGATGCCGGGTGCGGACGACCTGCCTCGTCTCTCCCTGCCCACTTATCCCTTCACGGGTGAGCGGTACTGGTTCGAAGAGGATCCAGCCCCGAGCTCGCGCGCCGACGCCGATGAGCCCGGGCTGTCCGGAGACGACGGCGCCGCCCCCGTGGTGAGCGCGGCCCGGGACTTCGTCCTCCGCAGCGGTTTCTCCGGAGACCGTGCGTCCCGGGGCATGGACCGTCTCGATGATCTCCTGCGGTCGTGGAGCCGTCATCTCCTGAGTGAGGGCCCTCAGGGCAGTGCGCCCACGGCGGCACGCCTGCGGGAACGGCTCGCTGACGAAGAGCGGTACGGAAGGCTGGCCGACGCTCTGGCGGCCATGATCGGTCGAGCTCCGTCCCGCCCGGGACACCGGTACGGGACACCTGAGGAGACGGAAAGGCTGCACGCCGAGGCCGTCTCCCTCGCGGTCGACCATCCCGAACTGAAGCCCTGGGTCGACCTGGTGACCGTCTGTGTCCCCCGACTCCCCGAGATGCTCACCGGCGAGACGGACCCGCTGGACGTCTTCTTCGCGGAGGACAACCCGGATCTGCTGCTGAGGATCTACGACGGCAACGCGGTCGCCGACCACCACAACGAGATCGTCGCCCGGATCGTGTCAGGTCAGGCACGCGCGCTGCGCGAGCGCCGGGCCGGGCAGCCGGTCCGGCTGCTGGAGATCGGTGGCGGCACCGGTGGCACCACACGGCGCCTCCTCGACGAGCTGGGCGACATGGAAGCCGCAGTGCGCTACACCTTCACCGACGTCTCTCCGGGGTTTCTGCCCGCGGCCCGCGGTCGGTTCGCCGGTACGCCGGTCACCTTCGAGTGCCGTGTACTCGATCTGGACAGCGACCCCGAAGCACAGGGATTCGAGCCGGGAAGCATGGACATCGTGATCGCGGCCAACTCGGTGCACGCGACCAGAGACATGGCCGGGAGCCTGGCCCGTATCCGGCGTCTGCTCGCCCCGGGCGGGATCGTCGTGCTGGAGGAACTGGTCCGCAACCGGGACTGCATGACGGCGATGATCGGAGCCTTGCCCGGCTACTGGTCCAGCGTCGATCCGGAGGTCAGGCTTCCGCACTCCCCGTTCCTGGACGTCGCCGGTTGGCGCCGGGCCATGGCGGAACAGGGCTTCGGACGCACCTGGGCTCTGGGCTCGCCCGACCTCGACGAGTCAGCGTTCGACAACGCCGTCCTGATCGGCGAGGTCCGAACGGACCTTCCGCACGGAGATCTCGCCACGACTCCGGCCGCGGCATCGGCGCACGCTGTCGGGAAGCGGTCCTCCGGTGTCGTCCGGCCGGTCGGCACACCGAAGACGATGCCTTCGGCCGATGCCCCGCCGGTCACCGAGGACTCCTCGGCCACAACCGACGCCACCGCGGTCCGCGTTCGGCTGCGGGGGATCTTCGCCCGCTTCTTCGGCAGGGCCGAGGAGGACGTCGATTCCGCCGCACCCTTCGACGACTACGGCATGGACTCCCTCAGCGCCATCCAACTGGTGCGCATGCTGGAACCCGAGTTCGGCAAGCTTCCCAAGGTCCTGCTGTACGAGCACACGTCGATCGACTCCCTCGCGGAGTACCTGTCCCTTCACGCTCCCGGCCCGAACCCGCGGGCCGAGCCCGAGGAGAACGCCCGCCCGGCCGGCGCCGACTCGTCGGTCCGGCAGACCGCACAGTCGGAACGGCCGGTACCGACCGCGGCCACCTCGCCGCCTTCCCCGTCGACCGATCCGATCGCCATCGTGGGAATGGCGGGACGCTTCGCCAAGTCGCCTGATCTGACGACCTGGTGGCGGAACCTCCGGGACGGGGTCCATCTCGTGTCGGAGATTCCGGCGGAGCGCTTCGACTGGCGGGAGTTCTTCGGCGACCCGCACCGCGAGGAGGGCAAGGTGAACAGCCGCTGGGGCTCCTTCATCGACGGCGTCGACCGGTTCGACGCGGAGTTCTTCGGCATGACGCCGCTGGAGGCCGAGCTGATGGACCCGCAGCAGCGGATCATGCTGGAGACGGCTTGGAAGGCCGTGGAGGACTCCGGCCACCGACCGTCGGAGGTCCGCGGGAGCCGCACAGGGGTCTTCGTGGGGGCCACTTCGCGCGACTACGACTGGCAGTTGCAGCGCGCCGGCAGGCACCGCGAGGGCCACGTCGTGAGCGGCGGCGGCCACTGCCTCATAGCCAACCGTGTGTCGTATCAGCTCGACCTCCGCGGACCGAGCGAGGCCGTGGACACTGCCTGCTCCAGTTCCCTGACCGCGCTGCACCGCGGAGTGCGCGCCGTACAGACCGGAGAGTGCGACGCGGCGATCGTCGGAGGCGTGCACCTCTTCCTCACCCCGGACCTGTTCGTCGCGCTCGGCCAGCTGGGGATCCTCTCGCCGGACGGCCGGTGCGCGGCCTTCGACCGCCGGGCCAACGGCATGGTCCGGGGTGAGGGAGCCGTCGCGGTCGTGATCAAACCCCTGTCCAAGGCACTCGCGGACGGTGACACGGTCCACGCGCTGGTGCGGGGTAGCGGTGTCTCCCACGGAGGCGGAGACCGTAAGGACTCCTTGATGATGCCCAGCCCCACGGCACAGGCCGACCTGATCGCATCCGTCTACCGAGGGGCGGGGGTCGACCCGCGCTCGATCAGCTACATCGAGGCTCATGGCACCGGCACCGAGGTCGGCGATCCGATCGAAGTACGCGGCCTGCGCAAGGCGTTCGCCGAGGTGACCGGTGCCGCGGAGACCGGCGTGGTGCGCCCGTGGTGCGCGCTGGGTACGGTCAAGTCGAACGTGGGGCACACCGAGGCCGCAGCCGGTCTCACCGGAGTGGTCAAGACTGTCCTCGCGATGCGGAACGGAATGTTGCCGCCGACGCTCCACTTCACCGAGGCCAATCCCCTGCTCGACCTGGAGGGGAGCCCCTTCAGCGTCGTGGACCGGCTGACGCCGTGGGAGGCATCGGACGCACCGCGCCGCGCCGGCGTGAGCGCCTTCGGACTGGGCGGGACCAACGCCCACGTGCTCCTGGAGGATCATCCGCAGCAGAGCCGGCCCACCGTCGCGGAAACCGGGCGGCAGCACGTCGTTCCTCTGTCGGCGCGCACCGGTGAGCGCCTCTCGGCGTATGTGCGGAACCTGCACGACTTCCTGCGGGACCGGCAGGCGGACGAGCCGGCTCCGCTCCCGCTGGAGGACATCGCCTACACGCTGACCGTGGGGCGGGACTCCATGGGCCGGCGTCTGGCTCTCGTCGCCTCCACCACGGAGGAACTCCTTGCTCTGCTGCGGGCACACCTCGGCGGCGTGGCCGACGCGGGCATCATCACCGGCCCACCCGAGGATTCCGGGCACGTCGAGAGGGCGGCTGCGGAATCCGGACCGCACGCGGACGCGCGACGGTGGGTGGCCGACGGAACGCCGTTGCGGCCGCTGCCGGGTCGCCGCGTTCCGCTTCCGACGTATCCGTTCGCGGCGCAGCGGCACTGGGTGGACGCGCCGAATCCGCGGGTGGTCGCCGAGCCGCGCACCGACATCGCGCCGGAGGCGGACGAGGTGCCCCTGCCCGAGGTACTCCGGGCGCTCAGCGAGGGCCGCATCTCCGTCGAGCAGGCCGAACAGTCCATGGAAGGTGTGTTGTGAAGCAGCGGGAGTCCAGGCGGCGCATCCTCGAACAGGTCCGGAGCGGCGAACTGTCCGTGGCTGAGGCCACGGCCCTCATCGGCCCCGGAGCCGATCGTGAGCGCGGCGACCTCAGGTGCTTCAGCCCGGGATGGGAGCTGGGAGAGCCGCTCGCGCCGCTCCGCTCGCTCCCGGGGGGCTCCACGGTGGTGGTCGTCGACCACACCGATGGCGAGCCTCCGGCGGTGTCCCCGCCGCCCGGAGCGGTCATGGTCCACGCGACGAGGGAGGAAGGCTTTCACCGCGAGAGCGGGTCCCTCTACCGCGTGGGCGTGCTCGACGACGCGGGCTGGAACCGCCTCTGGCGCGAGTCGGCCGCGCGGGGAACCACTCCCGAGCGCGTCGTGATCGTCACGGGCGCTGGGCCCGACCGCTGCCTGGACGTCGTGTATCCGGTACTGCGGACCCTCATCCGGGAACGGGTGGGCAAACAGCTCGCGGTGGCGTGCGTCGCTGTTGGTCGGGACCGTGACCTGTCCGCCGACGCGCTCGGCGGCCTGTGCGGCATCGCGGCCCTGGAGGACCGGCGGTTGCACATGGTCTCGCTCGCGGCGGTCCCGTCGGCCGATGCCGTACTCCTCGCGCTGTCGGAACTGGAGCGCTCCGACCAGCCCTTGGCGCAGGTGCGCCACGATTCCGACGGGCGCTGGGTGCGTGTCATGCCGCCCGTCGAACTGCCGTGGCGCAAGGAGCCCGAATTCCCTGATCAGGGCGTCTACCTGGTGTCCGGTGGCGCGGGCGGTATCGGGCTGGCCCTCGCCGGACTGCTCGCGGAGCGGTCTCGCGCCCGATTCGTCCTCCTGGGCCGCTCGGAGCCCGATACTCTCGCACGCGACGCGTTCACCCGGATCGAGCGGGCCGGCGGCAGGGTCAGGTACGTCCGCGGTGACGTCACAAAGCTGGAGGACGTCCGGGGCGCCGTGGCGGTGGCCCGCTCCGAGTTCGGACCGCTCACCGGAGTCCTGCACCTGGCCGGCGTCAACGAGGACGCCTTCATCGCCAACAAGCCCCCGGGGGCCCATCAGCGCGTCCTGGCTCCGAAGATCCTCGGGGCCAGGAACCTGGACGAGGCCACCCGCGACGAGTCCCTGCGGCTCTTCGTGGTCTTCTCCTCAATGGCCGCCTACGTCGGTCACCCGGGCCAGGGAGACTACGCCGCGGCGGGGCGGGCGCTCGGCGCGTTCGCCACGCGTCGTGGGGCGCAGGTCTCCGCCGGGCGGCGGACGGGCACCACGGTCTCCATCGGCTGGCCGCTGTGGAGCGGTGGCGGAATGCGCCTGAGCGAGAACGACGAGCGTGCGGTAGGGCTCCTGCAGGGTATGACGGCCATGCCGCCGCACATCGGGCTCGCCGCGATGGCGGCGGCACTGGAGGCCGGGGCGCCGGAGTCGGTCGTGCTGTACGGAGACACCGCCCGCATCGACCGGTTCGTCGCGAGTCGTCTCGACACCGGCACCCGGGAGGCGGAGGCCGCACCCGAACCGGCACCGGCTGTCGAGGATCGTGGTCTGGTCCCGGCAGCTCAGACGTACCTGCTGGAGCTGATAACCGGGATGACGCGTATGCGTCCGGGACAGCTCCGGCCAGATCAGGAGTTCTCCGCGCTCGGCATCGACTCGGTGATGGTCAAACGTCTTTCCGTGGCGCTGGAGGACTTCCTGGGTCGCCCCATGCCGGTGACGCTGTTGTTCGAGCACCGCACCGTGGAGGAGCTGGCCCGACAGCTCGCGACGTCCTTCGAAGAGCCCCTGCGGGCCGCGTTGGGGAGGACCTCGGAGCCGACGAGCACGGTGCGGGTCCCGGACACCACCTCGGTGCCGGCCGTCGAAGCGGAGACCCACACGGACCTCGACGACGCCGTCGCGGTTGTGGGCATCGCGGGCCGGTACCCCGGGGCGGCCGACCTCGAGGAGTTGTGGGACGCACTGAGCACCGGCCGGGACTGCACGGGCGAGATCCCGGCGGACCGCTGGGACAAGGAGCGTTGGTTCGACGAGGGCGACCGGCGGCCCGGCTCCAGCTACGGCCGCTGGGGAGGCTTCCTCTCCGACGTCACACGGTTCGATTCGCTCTTTTTCTCCATCGCGCCCCGCGAGGCCGAGCGGATGGACCCGGCTGAACGCCTGTTCCTGGAGGTCGCCTGGTCCGCCCTGGAGGATGCCGGCTATTCGCGCGCTCGGCTGCACCGCCACACCCGCACCGAGGAAGGGCATGCTGTCGGCGTCTTCGTCGGCACCACGGGAATGGCCTACGGCCTGGTGGGCGCGGAGCAGTGGGGGAGGGGCAACCCCGTCTCCGCGTACTCCATGGAGTTCTCGCTCGCCAATCGGCTCTCCTACTTCCTGGACACCCACGGTCCCAGCATGTCCGTCGACACGGCGTGCTCGGGGTCCTTGACGGCTCTCCACCTCGCCTGCGAGAGCCTGCGCCACGGCGAGTCCCGGATGGCCATCGCCGGCGGCGCGTACCTGAATCTGCACCCCACGAAGTTCGCCATGCTCTCCGAGCAGCGGATGATGTCGCCGGACGGTGTCTGCAGGCCGTTCGGCGAAGGCGGCAACGGATTCGTTCCAGGAGAGGGCGTCGGGGCCGTTGTGCTCAAACCGCTGAGAGCCGCGCTCGCCGACGGCGACCACGTGCACGCCGTCATCCGTGCCACGTCCATCGGCCACGGCGGAAAGACCAACGGCTACACCGTGCCCTCCCCGAAGGCGCACGCGGCGGTCGTGCGGTCGGCGCTCCGCCGGGCCGGTATCGACCCGCGTACGATCGGCTACGTCGAAGCGCACGGCACGGGGACCGAACTCGGGGACCCCATTGAGATCGAGGGTCTGTCCCGTGCGTTCGCGGAGCACACGCAGGACCGGCGCTTCTGCTCCATCGGCTCGGTGAAGAGCAACATCGGCCACGCGGAGGCGGCCGCGGGAATCGCGGGGCTCACCAAGGTGCTGCTGCAGATGCGACACCGGACCCTGGTACCCACCCTGCACAGCGATCCGCCCAACGCGAAGATCGATTTCGAGGTGACTCCGTTCCGGCTCCAGCGCTCCCTGGAACCGTGGCAGCCCGGGCCCGGAGGTTCGCCCCGCCGAGCCGCACTCAGCTCCTTCGGGGCCGGCGGAGCCAACGCGCACGCGATCATCGAGGAGTACGAGCCGGCACACCGGTCCGACGAGGGTCACAGCCCTGACGGCGAGGAGCTGGTCCTGCTCTCCGCCCGTACGCCCGACCGCCTGGTGGCAGTGGCGGAACGTCTCGCGAAAGCGCTGTCGCTTCCCGGGCGTCCTGGATCCCTCCGGGACATAGCCCACACCCTGCGTGTGGGACGTGAGCACCTCGAACACCGCATGGCCCTCGTGGTCGGCTCGGTGGGCGAACTCTCCCGGCGCCTGGGCAGTTACGCCCGCGAGCGGACAGGCGAGCTGACCGGACACGTGGGCGAAGCCCGCGTCGGCACACCGGCCGAGGGGACCGTAGAGCTGCCCACCGCGAGCGGGCAGCGGGAGCTCGCGGAGCTCTGGGTGCGGGGAGGCGAGTTCGAGACGGCGCCGGACGCAGACACCTCCCCCGAGCCGCGCATCGTGCCGCTCCCCGCCTATCCCTTCGCCGGCCCCGCCCACTGGCCGGACGTCCTCCCGCCCGACGCCGTTCGGGCGGACCGTGCGGGGCAGCACGAGGATCCGCCGCTCACACCGGTCGGGGAGACCGAGCAGGCAACCGGATTCCAGGTGGGCCTGCAGACCTCCGACCCCGTCGTCGCCGACCACGTCATCGACGGACGGCCGATCCTCGCCGGAGTCGTCCACCTCGAACTGGTGCGGGCAGCGGCGAACAGGCTGACCGGACGCCGCGTCGGCGCTCTCACCGACGTGCGCTGGCGCGTTCCCCTGGATCTCGGTCTCGGTGCTCCCGTCGTCCGGCTCCGCGAGGAGGGGGACGACATCGCCGCCCGGATCGTCATGGACGGACCGGACGGAGAGGTGGTGCACTCGACGTTCACCGCAGTACTGGCGGAAGGCACTTCCACCGAGCGCCTCGACCTCGGCGCACTCCGCGCGCGGTGTGCGCGTTCGGAGAGCGGCGCTTCCTTCTACGACCGGGCGAAGGCTCATGGCCTGTCCTTCGGCCCGTCCTACCGGCTCGTGCGCCATATGTGGTGCGGCGAAGGTGAAGCGCTGTCCGAACTGGCCGAACCCCCCGGCGGTGGGACCGGATGGTGGCTCGAACCGGGAGCGACCGACGCGGCCCTGCACACGCTGCACGGTGCCGTGCCGACGGGGGACGAACCCGCGACACTGCCGGTATCCGCCGAGCGGGTGGAACTGCTGTCCCCCTCAGGCCGGGCACGATTCGCCCACGCGCGACTGACGTCCGCCGACCCGGACAGCGGGACGGTCCGTTGCGACGTCGTCCTGTACGACGAGAGCTGCCGCCCGCTCGTGAGGTTCGCCGGTCTCACCGCCGTACGCCCCCAACGACCGGCCCCCGTTCCGGCTTTCCGCCCCGTGTGGCGGCTGGAAACACAGGAGCCGCACGAGGAGCGTCCGTCCGGACCCGCCCTCGTGTTCTCGACGAGCCGGGACCACGGTCTCGGCGAGGCCATCGTCCACCGGACGGGCGCCGGCTCCCGCCTGGTTGACATCGACGGACTAGATACCGCCGAAGCGTTCGCGCAGGTGCTCCGCGGGCGGCCGGAGGCCGGCGAGATCTACTTCCTGGGAGGCGTGGAGGAGCGACGCTACTCGCCCACCGACCTCGACCACCTCGAACTCTCCCAGCGACGAGGCTGCCTGGCGCTGTTCCATCTGGCGCAGGCGCTTGCCGGGCTCCGTCCTCCCACCATGCGGCTGACCGTTCTCACCAACGACACCCAGCAGGTGGACGAGCGGGTACCGGCCGCCCACCCGTTCGCGGCGTCGCTGCACGGCATGACCCGGACGCTCTCCCGGGAGCTGTCGTTTCTCCGGGTGGTCTGCGTTGACCTCTCGGGGACGGAACTGGCCCGATGCGCCGCCTCGGGTGCATGGGACACCCTGCTGGCACGGGTCGCCGCTGAGCCCCCCGGTACGCCGCACAGGGAAGTGGCTCTGCGCGAAGGTGCCCGCATGGTCAAGCGGCTGGAACCCGCCACACTCCCCGAACCTGACCCGGCCGGCCTGCCGCTGCGGACAGGCGGTCGCTACCTGATCGTGGGCGGAACGGGCGGCCTGGGGAATGCCGTCGGCACCTATCTGGCGCAGAACCACGACGCCCGGCTCCTCGTCGTGGGCAGGCGCCCCGAAGCGGAGCTGCCCACCGGTCTGCTGGAGGACCTGCGCCGAGCGGGGGCAGAGGTCGACTACATGACCGCGGACGTGACGGACCCCGTGGCGATGCGCGCCGCCGTAGCCCGCATGCGGGAGCGGTTCGGCGGAGTCGACGGCGTGATCCACACCGCCTTCGTCCTGGCGGACCGCACCATCGCTCGCGCCGACGACACGTCCTTCAGAGCCGCGCTGGACCCCAAGACGAAGGGGACCGTGGCCCTCTGCGACGCCCTGGGAGCCGAGCCGCTCGACTTCCTCGCCCTCTTCTCCTCCGCCATCGCGTACACCGGTAACCCGGGACAGTCCAACTATGCCGCCGGGTCCACCTTCCAGGACGCCTACGGGCTGTACCTGGCCACCGGCCTGCACTGGCCGGTCACCGTCTTCGACTGGGGGTTCTGGGGCGACCACGGGGCCGTCGCGACCGATGAGCACCGCAGGAGACTCGCCGACTGGGGCGTCCAGCCGCTCTCGGACGACGAGGGCGTACGCGTATTCCGGCAGGCGCTGGCCGCTCGCGTTCCACAGGTGGCTCCGCTGAAGGTGTCGGGGGCGCTGGCCGACGTCACCCCGATGACCCGGGACCGCTCCCACACAGCTGAACCGCCGACCCGCCCCTCCCTGCTCGACGGAGTCGCGAAGGCGGTCCGCTCAGCCGTCCGCGACCGTGGAGAGCCGTTTGCCGCGGACTATCTCGACGCCGTGGACGACTACGGCCGGCGGCTGGTGCTGAAAGCCCTGACAGCCATGGGCCTTCCCGGGCGACCGGCCGCGGCCGACTCCGAGGCAGCGCTGAGGTCCCGGCTCGGTGTCGTACCGGGGCAGTCCCGGCTCTTCGGCGCGCTGCTCGCGGGCCTCATCGACGGAGGCCTCCTCCAGGGCGGTGCCCCACGCGTCGAGGACCTCGGCCGACCGGCGGGGGAGCTCGCCATCACCGACCAGCGGACCGTCCTGCTGGCGCGCTTCGCGCATCTCGGACCGACCCTGGACCTCATGGAGGAATGCGCGGCGGCCCTGCCGCAGGTGCTCACCGGCGCCCGCCGCGGGCTGGAGGTCCTCTTCCCCGGTGGTTCCGACCGACGTCTCGCGGCTCTTTACCACGATGATCCACGCACGCGGCACTTCAACGACCTGTGCACGGTGGCGATCGACGAAGCCGTCCGCGCGCGCCTGGCGGAAGCGGCCTCCCGGCCGACGAGCGGCCTCTCGCCGGCGCGGGCCCCGGACCGCTTGCGCGTGCTGGAGATCGGCGCGGGCACGGGCGGCACGACCCGTCCCCTGCTTGAGATGCTGGACCGGGTCGCGGACAGCATCCAGTACGACATCACCGACATCTCGCCGTCGCTGGTCGGTGCGGCGAAAGAGCGGTTCGGCGGAGGCCGTACCTATACCGCGTTCCGGACCCTCGACATCTCCGTGGACCCGGCCCGCCAGGAATTCGGCGCGGACCGCTACGATCTCGTGCTCGCCACCAACGTCCTGCACGCGACGGCCGACGTCCGTGCCACCCTGCGCCATGTGAGCGCCCTGATGAAGCCGGGTGCGCTGCTCGTCGTCAACGAGGCGACACGGGTCCTCGACAGCATCACCCCGGTGTTCGGCCTCACCGACGGCTGGTGGCTCTCCCAGGACGAGGCGCTGAGACTGCCCCACTCCCCGCTGCTCTCTCCGGGAACCTGGTCGGCCCTGCTGATCGACGCGGGCATGAGAGGTGTGCGGCGCTTCGGCATCGAGGGATGGACGGCGGATCAGGCCGGCCAGCAGTTGATCATCGCCGAGCGAGGGGACTGGAGAGCGGTGTCCCGGCCCCCGTCGGCCCCGGACCACCGGAACCTGACAGCGCAAGACCCCCAGGCACCGGAGGCCGTGGAGAGCGCACCGCGACAAGCAAGTCGGGGCGGAGCGCTGTTCGACCGCACCGTCGCGTATCTCCTGGACCTGTATGTGGGACTGCTGAAACTCGGAACTCACGAACTGGACCCGAGGACCCCGCTCGTGGCCTACGGAACGGATTCCCTCACGACGATGGAGGCCGTGGAGCTCCTCGAGCGGCGCATCGGCTCAGTGCCACAGGAGATCCTGACGGCCGGCGAATCCGTGGAGGCCATCGCACACGGGCTGGTCGACCGCTGCGGGCCACAGCTGGCCGCAGTCCTCCTCCCCGCCGATGCTGCCGAAGAGGTCCCGTCGGCAGTAACGTCGGTCGCGGCCTCCCCGGCCTTCTCGGAGGCCGTGGAGACCGGCAGCGACAGGGACGACCCCTCACCCCGTGCCTCCCGCGTCGTCGTCGAGCCGGATCACGGCCGGGCCGAGCCCGTCGCCATCGTCGGTCTGGCCGGACGCTATCCCGGCGCAACGACTCCCGACGGCCTCTGGGAGGAGTTGCTCGCCGCACGCAGTGCCATCGAAGAAGTCCCTCCGGCACGGTGGCGACTGGCCGACCACGACGACCCGACCGGCACCGTCCCGGGGCGCAGCTACCACCGCTGGGGAGCGTTCCTCGACGACATCGACCGCTTCGATTCCCTGCTGTTCCGGATCTCGCCCAGAGAAGCCGAACGCATGGATCCGGCGGAGCGGCTGTTCCTGGAGACCGCCTGGGAGGCCATGGAGGACGCGGCGTGGCCACCGTCGCGTCTACGGGCGGCCGACCCCGCCGGCCGCCCCCGGGTCGGCGTGTTCGTCGGGATGATGCACCACGGCCAGTACCAGCTGCTGGCGACCGAGCAGTGGGGGCGCGGCCACCGCGTCCAGGCCGCCTCCTCCACCTGGTCCATCGCCAACAGGGTCTCGCACACCTTCGGGTTCGCCGGACCCAGCATGGCCGTGGACACCGCGTGCTCCTCCTCACTGACCGCGCTGCACCTGGCGGCCGGGAGCGTACGCCGGGGCGAGTGCAGCGCCGCTCTGGTCGGCGGGGTCAACCTCATCCTGCATCCGAGTCATCACCTGCACCTCTCGACGGCCAAGATGCTGTCCCGCGAGGGCCGCAGCCGAGCCTTCGACACCGAGGCCGACGGCATGGTGACCGGTGAGGGGGTCGGGGCGGTGGTCCTCAAGCGCCTGACCGACGCGCTAAGGGACGGAGACAGGATCTACGCGTGCGTCCTCGGGTCATCCGTCAACTCCGACGGAACCACAGCCGGTTACGCAGTCCCCAGCGCCGAAGCGCAGGTCGAGCTGATCGAGGATGCCCTGCGGGCGGCGGACGCCGAACCCGGTTCCGTGCAGTACGTCGAAGCGCAGGCCACCGGCTCGCCGGCGGGCGACCCGGTGGAACTGGCCGCACTACGCCGCGCCTACCGGGCGGGCAGCACCGGAACACCGCTGATGATCGGCTCCGTCAAGCCCAACATCGGACACCTCGAAGCGGCGTCCGGAATGGCCCAGCTGACCAAGGTCCTGTTGCAACTGCGCCACGAGGTCCTGGTGCCCACGCTCGGCGCCGACGGCCCCCTCACCGCCGACGGATTCCACGTTCCCCGGGCGCCGACGCCGTGGCCGAGCCCACCCAGCGGGGCGCTGCGGCGGGCGGCCGTCAGTTCCTTCGGAGCCGGCGGCGCGAACGCGCACGTCATCCTGGAGGAGGCCCCCGCCGCCCCGCACCCGGGAGTACGGTCCGACGAGCGGGAGCCCACGGTTCTGCTTCTCTCGGCCCGGCGCACGGATCAGCTCGCGGAACACGCGCGCCGCCTGCGCGACTACCTGGCGGGGCCGGGAGCCCACCTGTCCGTCACGGACGTCGCCCACACCCTGCGAGTGGGCCGCGAACCACTTCCCGCGCGGCTCGCCGCTCCGGTGCGCACGCTCGCCGACGTCATCGATGTACTCGACGCCTACGTCGGGAAGCGCCCGGACGGCCGCCTGCTGACGAGCCCGCGCACTGCGATCCATGACGACACGCGCATGCCCGGCTCGCCGGCGGACGCGCCGCCCACCGAGCCCACCGAGGCGGCCCGCGCCTGGATCGAGGGCCGGCCGGTCGACTGGAGTTCACCGACGACCGGCCGGGGCCGTGTCGTCTCGCTTCCTTCCTATCCCTTCGCGGAGAACCGGTACTGGCTGGACCTGCCCGCGCAGACCCCCACCGCTGACGGGCCGCCGAGCCACCACGAGGAGCCTCACGTGACCGAGCAGAACCCGACCACGGCGGCGGATCCCGCCCCGATCGAGAACGATCGGCGGTCCACCGAGACCATGGAAGTCCAGGAGAGCGTGATCGCGTCGATCTGCGCGTTGTTGGGGGTATCGCGTGCCGATATCGACCTGGAGGACCATCTCAGCGATTTCGGCTTCGACTCGGTCACCATGGTGCAGCTCGCCGACCGCCTGGGCACGGAGTTCGCCCTCGACCTCAGCCCCGCCGTCCTCTACGGCTGCCGTGACGTCTCCGCCGTGGTCGCTCACCTGGCCGCCGCGCGCACGGAGCTGCCCGTCCGGGGCGCGGCGGTCGACACCGCGTCCCCGGCCATCCCCCCGGGGCGCGGCTCCACGCCGTCACCCTCGGTGCGGGCCGCGTCCGAGCCGCAGGAACCGCTCCGGCCTGTCCGTATGCCCACTGCCCCTTCCGGGGCCGAGCCGGTAGCCGTCGTCGGGATGGCGGGAGCCTTCCCCGGCTCACCGGACCTGGAAGAGTTCTGGAACCATCTCGCCGCCGGTCACGACCTCATCCGGAAGGCGCCGTCCGACCGCTTCGGGACGGAGCGGGGAGGGCCCGACCGAATGGGCGGTTTCCTGGACGGCGTCGACCGCTTCGACGCGGAGTTCTTCCAGATCACACCACGCGAAGCTCGCGTCATGGATCCACAGCACCGCCTGTTCCTGCAGACGGTGTGGGCCGCGATCGAGGAGGCCGGATACGATCCGGCGGACCTCGCAGGCACCGCGTGCGGGCTTTACGTCGGAGTGGCCTCCTCCGAGTACGGTGAACTGGCACGTGAGCGTGGCGTCGACATCGACGGTCAGCTCATCACCGGGAACGACCACAGCGTGCTGGCCAACCGCGTCTCGTTCCTGCTGGACCTGCGCGGCCCCAGCGAGCCGGTCGATACTGCCTGCTCCAGCTCGCTCGTGGCCGTGCACCGCGCGGTCCGCGCCATCCAGTCGGGCGAGTGCGACCTGGCCATAGCCGGCGGCGTCAACGTCATCCTGTCACCCACAGGCTTCGACGCCTTCACCAGTTCGGGGATGCTGGCGGCCGACGGCCGCTGCAAGACGTTCGACCACCGGGCGGACGGCTACGCACGAGGGGAGGGGGTGGGGGCCCTCCTGCTCAAGCCGCTGGACCGCGCCCGGGCCGACGGTGACCACATCCACGGGCTGATCACCGGAAGTGCCACCAACCACGGCGGTCGTGCCGCGTCCCTGACCGCACCGAACCCGGCCGCGCAGGCCGAGGTGATCACCCGGGCACAGGAGAGGGCCGGAATCTCACCGGAGCAGATCAGCTACGTGGAGGCGCACGGCACCGGGACGTCCTTGGGCGATCCGATCGAAGTGGCCGGGCTGCGAACGGCGTTCGAGCGGCCGGGGACGGGCGGCGCGGCAGCCGGACAGTACTGCGGTCTGGGCACGGTGAAGACCAACGTGGGGCACCTGGAGACAGCGGCGGGCATCGCGGGGCTGATCAAAGTCCTGCTCTCCTTCCGGCACGGAATGCTTCCGCCCACCCTCCACGTGGAGCGGCTCAACCCCCGTATAGAACTGACCGGCTCACCGTTCCACCTCGTGACCTCCGTCCGGCCCTGGCATCAGCCACTCGATCCGGCCACCGGGCAGCCGCTGCCCCGCCGGGCCGGCGTCAGTTCCTTCGGCTTCGGCGGAATGAACGCCCACCTCGTGGTCGAGGAGCCCCCCTCGTCGCTGCCGGCGGCGACCGAGGACCAGGCCCGCCGACACCTGTTCGTCCTGAGCGCGCGCGACCAGGAGCGGCTCGACGTCAGTGCCCAGCGCCTCTTCGACCATCTCGACCGCCTCCACATGAGCGGACCGGCCCGTGAGTCCGCCGCGGACATCGCGTACACGCTGCAAGTGGGTCGGCGGCCGCATGCGGCCCGACTCGCCGTCGTGGCCCGAACCCTGGACGAGCTGAAAGAAGTCCTGCGGTGCCATCTCGACGGAGGCGCGGACGAGCGGCTGTTCACCGGAGGCCGAGCCGGAGGGGCGGCGCCCGCCGAGTGGGACGCGCAGGACGTCGAGGCGGCATGGTCCCGCGCCCACGGTGGCGATCCACGGCGGCTCGCGGTGTTGTGGGTGAACGGCACCGGGATCGACTTCAGTGACCTCCACCCCGCCGGTGCCCGCAAGCGGGTGACCCTGCCGTCCTACCCCTTCGCGCCCACGAGCCACTGGCTGCCCGAGGCTGCCCCCGTACGGCCGGCACTCCCCGTCGCACCGCCCACTCCGGAGACCTCCGCGCCGGCGGTTGCCACGGATATCGCCTCCCGGAACGGGGCGACCGGAACACGCCCCAGCGCACCCCCGCCGGCCCGAGTCGGCGCACCCGCCCCTCAACAGACGAAGGCGGAACCGGACCGGTCAGCGCGCCTGCGGCTGCACGTCCGTGAGGCGGTCGCCGACGGCATAGGCATCCCTGCCTCCGAGGTCGACCCGGAACGCGAGTTCAGTTCCTACGGCGTCGACTCGATCGGGGCCATGCGCATCATGCAGAGCATTCAGACGCGCTACGGCGATCACATCCCCATGGCGGCGATTCTGGAGCATCCCAGCGTCGACCGGCTGGTGAGCCACCTGGGCAAGAGCTACGTCCTGCCCGACGAGGTGCCGGTGACGGACACCCCTCTGGCGGCGGAAGCTCCCGGGGCGCCGAGTGCGGAACCGGCCAACTGGGTCTCCTTCGCCGAAGCGGAAACGGGCGTCCCGGCCTACTGCCTGTTCGGCGACACCGGCGAGCTGAGCTGGCTGCTGCACCTGTCCGGCGACCTCGCGGGAGAAGGCCCCGTGTTCGGCCTGGAGGCGCCCGGCTTCGGCCGGGACGCCGAGCCGTCGGGAGGGATCGAGGAGCTGGCCCGTGTGTGCGCCGACGCCGTGCTGGCCCGCCATGGCGAGGGCCCCTGTCGCCTCGTCGGCCAGGGAATCGCCGGGCTGATCGCCGCCGAGACGGCCAGACTGCTGCTGGACGGCGGCGTCGAAGTCACCGAGCTGCTGCTTCTCGGGACGCCGGAACCCGGGCTCGCGCCCGGGACGGAGACGTCGGCGGCCTCGGTCGCCGAGGTCACCGGAACGCTCGCGGCGACCTGGGGGATGGATAGCCGGCCCACCACGGTCGTCTCACCACTGCCGGAGGACGCGGAGGCACAGGTCGACGCCGCCGTGCGGCTGCTGGAACCGAGCGCACCCATGCCCGCACCCAAACTGCGCCGCTGGTTGCTGAACGCCACTCGCTGGCGCAGGGCGTTGGTCGCCGCCGCCGCGACGTACCGGGCGCGGCCGGTGACCGGAGTCGGAACGGCCTGCGTGGTCCGTGCCGTGCGGGGCGTCGACGGCAGGCTCGGTGACTTCGACCGGTGGATCGCCCCGCCTCCCGTCGTCCACGAGCTTGACCGTGAGCCATGGAGCCTCGCGGGCGCGGCGGCGGCTCGCGAGATCGCCCGGGCCCGCGCGGGCGGCCCGGCCCCGGTGGTGTCGGGTCAGCCGTCGCCGATCGTGCCCATCAACCGCTATGGCAATGGGGTTCGCTCCATCTGGGCGCACAACCTGTACGGCGAGGTGAGCTACGCGATCTACCTCTCCCGTCACCTCGGCGCTCACAAACCCGTCATCGGTCTGGAGCAGCTTGGTGTCGGCTCTCTCGACACCGGGCCTCGTGCGTACGCGTCGGTCAAGGACATGGCGGCCCACTACGTGTCCGAGCTGCGGGAGCAGTTCCCGGGCGAGCCCTACCTTCTGGGCGGCTGCTCCTTCGGCGGAGTTCTCGCCTACGAGATGGCTCACCAGTTGCTGAGCGCCGGGGAAGAGGTGTCGCACCTGATCGCCATCGACCCGATCATGCCGGGCACCGAGGCATGGGACAGCGTGGACTGGGGAACGGTCACCGCCGTGGAGGCGGAAGCCTTCTCCCTGGTCATGCTCGGGAACGCCATGTGCCAGCGATGGGGAGTGTCCGAGCAGATCGGTCTGTCCGACCTCGGCGGCCTCGACCTGGACGAACAGCTCGGACGGGTGGCCCGCCACATCCACCGGCACTCCTCCGCGCGCCCCGACCAGGAAGTGATCAAAAAGCAGATCCTGGTGCGGCACGAGGTGATGCTCCGCAACGGAGATCTTCTCCAGGACTACCGGCCCGAGCCTTTGATCACACCGGTGGCGACGACCCTCTTCCACGCCACTCAGGGCTTTCTGGCTCCCGGAAACGACAACGGGCTGCCCGCCGTGCCACGGACGAGCGGCGACACCTCCAACGGGTTCGCCGCATTCGTCGGCGACAGGATCACCGTTCATGAGATGAGGGCCGACCACCACACCATCGCCCACAACGCCAACCTGGCCCGGATCGCGCGCACGGTCTCCCCGCTGCTGGAAGCGCGGGGACTCCCGGTGGGTATGTTCCCGGCCTCGCTCTACCCCGCGCACCGGCGCGGCACCAAGTGAGGACACCCATGGACCTGAGCGTCTACTTCTTCTCGGCGAACGACCGCTACGACTTCGGCGAGCGCTACCGCTTCATCCTCGACGTCGCCCGCTTCATCGACCAGAGAGGCTTCACAGCGATCTGGACCCCTGAGCGGCACTTCCAGGAATTCGGAGGCAGCTTCCCCAACCCGGCGGTACTGTCCGCCGCGCTCGCGGTGGCGACGGAGCACATCGGCATCAGGGCGGGGAGCGTGGTGCTGCCGCACCACCACCCTGTACGGGTGGTGGAGGAGTGGTCACTGGTCGATCAACTGTCCGGCGGGCGGGCCGGTGTGTGCGTGGCGACCGGTTGGCATCAGGGTGATTTCGTCTTCTACCCCGAACGGTACGAGAGCCGCCGGGAGGACACCCTCGGCCAGATCGAAACCCTCAGAAGGCTCTGGAGGGGGGAGTCGGCTCGCTTCCCGGGGCCTGAGGGGCGCGAACTGGAGGTGCGTACGTTCCCTCGTCCCCGTCAGCCGGAACTGCCGCTCTGGCTCGTCCACACCTCGAATCCCCGGACATGGCTCGAAGCCGGCACCCGGGGCCTGAACGTCCTGTCTCTGCTGACCAGTTGGGAGAAGCTTGAGGAGAACATCGCCGCCTACCGCGTTGCTCGCGAGGAAGCGGGCCACGATCCGCTCGCGGGAGTCGTCACCATCGGCATGCACACCTATGTCGGCGACGACGAGGACCAGGTGTGGGAACTCGTGCGAGAGCCCGTGAAGCAATACCTCGCGTCCTTCATGAGTCAGCAGCGCAACGACGAAAAGGCCGGCGGGACATCACGGGGCACCGACGCCGCGGAGCAGGACAAGCTGGCCGAGCTGATGGCCGAGGACTACTACCGACGGCGGTCGCTGCTCGGCGCACCGGACAAGTGCGCCGCCACCATCGACCGGCTCCGTGCCGCGGGAGTCGACGAGGTCGCCTGTCTCGTGGACTTCGGCTTGCCCTTCCCGACGGTTCTCGCGGCGCTGCCGGCCCTCGACGACCTGCGCCGCCGCTGCTCGCCGGAGGTGACCTCCGAGCGGCCGGCCGCAGTCTCACGCCTGGCCTCCGCCGGTGGCACCGACATGAGTTGGTACTACGACCGCGACTGAAAGCGATAGTCCGAGTCCGGGCACGGCCGCCGTGCCCCCTAAGACTGGAGAGCTCATGTCAACGACCCCTGAATCCAACAACGACGGCGTCGCGGAACTCTACGACGAGTTCAGCGAGTTCCACGCCCGCGTCAACGACAGCAACCTGCACCTCGGTTACTGGGAGGACGAGCGCGACACCTCATCGTTCCAGGAGGCCACCGCACGCCTCACCGGTCTCATGATCAACCGCCTCGCGCCGGAAAGCGGTCAGCGCGTACTGGACATCGGCTGCGGCATCGGCCAGCCCGCGTTCACGCTGGCTGACGCGTGCGAGGTGGACATCGTCGGTATCACTGTCAGCCCGCGCCAGGTCGAGCACGCCACTGCGAGGGCACGCGAACTCGACGTCGGTCACCGTGTGCGGTTCGAGCGCGCCGACGCGCAGCACCTTCCGTACGAAGACTGCTCGTTCGATGGGGCTTGGCTCTTCGAGTCGCTGATCCACATGCCTGACAAGCCGCGTGCGCTACGGGAAGCGGCGCGGGTGCTGCGCCCCGGGGCACGGCTGGCTGTGGCGGACATGTTCCACGAGCCGGGCAAGGACTGGTCCACCATCCATCCGCTGGTCACCGCCGTCGAACTCGCCGCCTACGCGCCGATGCTGGAGGGGGAGGGCTTCAGGGTGGTGGAGATCGAAGACGTGACCCCCCACATTCTCGTGCCCGACAGCGTCCGTGTCGCGCTGCGGGCCAAAATGTTGGAGCACCGTGAGGAGTGGGTGCGGATCGCGGGCGAGGCCGTGGTCGAGGCGATGCTCGACCCGGAGGTGAACACGTTCTATACCCCGGGTCTCGGGTATGTCCTGATCACGGCCGAGCGCCGCTGAAGCGCGGTGGGGGCGGCACGCTGCCACGATGGCCGCCCCCCCCTGCTCAGGGGACGAGCGAGACGAGCAACTCGTCTGAAAGTAGGCGCAGGAGCCGGTCGCGCTCGGGCTGGAGGAAGAAGTGGCCGCCAGGGAACAGCGTCGTCGAACACCCTCCCGTGGTCTGCTTGCTCCAGGCTGACAGGGCGTCGGCGGACGTCTCAGGATCGTCCGCCCCGCCGAAGGCGAGGATCGGACAGTCCAGGAGGCGTCCCTCCTGGTGCCGGTAGGTCTCCAGCATGGTGGTATCAGCTCGGAGAATGGGCAGATACAAGGCTCGCATCTGCGGGTCCTCCCGGATCACCGGCGGGATCGCTCCGAACCGCCGGTCCAGTGTTTCCAGGTACTCCTCATCGGGCAGCCGGTGCATCGTCCCGCCCTGGCGGGAAAGCTGAGGCGCGTCCCGCGCCGATACGGCGAGCAGAACGGGGTCGATCCCCCACACGTCGCGCAGTGAGTGCGCGATCTCGAACGCCAGCAAGGCGCCGAGACTGTGCCCGAAGAGCGCGTACGGCCCCGGTAGCAGCCCAGCGAGCGCGGCAGCGGCCTCACGGGCGACGGATATCAGATCTGTGCAGAGAGGTTCGTCCATACGCGAGTCGTGTCCGGGCAGGCGCAATGCCCACGGCTCGATCGCGGACGGCAAGGAGTGGGCCCACTGGTGGTAGACCGCCGCGCTGCCCCCCGCGTACGGGACGCAGACGAGACGCACCAGCGGCTCGCGCCGGTCCCCGTGTATGCCGGGTGCGGGTCCCAGGGGTCGCAGTACCCAGCGTTCGGGCGCCGCTGCCCCCGGCTTCGGCTCCCTCTTCACGGAACCGGGTGTGGAGAGAGCCCGCGCGCCCAGGCCGGAGGGGCGACGATCTCGACGATCGCGCAGGAGAAGGCTATGCCCGCGCCGGCACCGAGCAGCATCACATGGTCGCCGGCTCGGAGCTGGCCGGTGGCGAGGAGATGGAATAGCCCGCTCGTCTGGTCGTTGGCGCCGGTGTGCCCCATCGAGCGGCCGAAGTCCCACACCCCGCGGTCTGCGGCGTGCTCCCCGAACGGTTCCAGGAGCCGTTGGAGTACGCCGCGGTCGCCGACGAACTGGTGGGCGACGCGGGTGATGTCGTCCGGCCGTAGCCCCGCCTCCTCCAACGTCGCCAGAATGAGAGCCCGTTGTGTCTCGCCCATGAGCCTGCCGGCGCTCAGCATGTCCTGGCCACCCTTGTACGTGGCCGCACGCTCGCGCAGGTCCACCCGCAGACCGGTGGTACAGCCCGGCGGGAAGAGAGGCTCACCGCCTCGGTTCAGCTCCTCCAGCTCCGGAAGCGAGGTCGCCCGCACGTTGACCAGACGGGCGAAGCCGTGGTGCCGGGACAGGACGACAGCGGTGGCGGCGTCTCCGAAGAGGCCGCCCGGCGTGGCGCGCCATCGATCCACCAGCGGATCGCCCCAGTTGTCGGCAGAGGTGATCAGAGCCGCGGGACGGTCACCGGAAGCACCGATGTAGTACCCCGCGAGCTCCATGGCTGCCAGAAATCCGTTGCAGCCCTGACGGATCTCGAGTGCGGGAACAGTGCCTCCGACGGTGTGGCGGAGGATGTAGTGCTGAGGAGACCACATGTCAGGCCCCTGGTGGTTGCACGAGGCGTGTATCAGGACGGCGATGTCCTCAGCCGTGTGCCCGGATACGGACAGGGCGTCCTGTGCGGCTTGGACCGCCATGTCCGGGGCCGGCATGTCGCCCGCGACGGCCACCGACACCCAGCCCAGACGGGCCGCTTCATCAGCGTCGTAGCGGCCTTCAGCGACGGCCTGCTCGGTGGTGACCCGCTCCGGCAGGTAGGCACCCATACCGGCGATGTGGAGATCTCTGAAGAGCACGGGAGAGTCCTTTCCCTTAGGCAGAGGCAGAGGGAACCACGCCCGGCTGGGCGAGACCGTGGTTCTGAAGGGAGAACAAGCGGGCATTGAGCCGCATACAGGGCTGGATGAGCGCGTCGACGAAAATCAGGAAACACACAGTGCCGATCCCGGTCGGGCCGCCCATGAGATAGCCGGAGCCGAGCAGAAGAATCTCCAGGCTCCCCTTGGCGGCCCAGAAGGGCCAACGCCACCTGTGGTACATGCTGATGGCGAGGAGATCCATGGCGCGTATGCCGACGCCGCTCATGATGATCAGTGCTGAACCATAGGTACAGAGCAGAACGCCCAACATCATGAGCGCGAACTCGGATACGGGCACGTGGCCAGCCGTTCCGCTGGCCCGCAGTACGTCGATCATGCTGCCGCAGAGAAAGAACGTGAAGACGGGCGACAGCGGCGGCCGCCTGCGGTTCCAGACGGCCCACACGAAGAGACAGGCCAGCGCGACAAGTGCCTGGGCTATGCCGATGGACAGTGGGACGTGCTCCAGCAGGCCCAGAGCGAATACGTCCAACGGGTCCGCACCTAAATCTGACTGTATGAAGAAAGTTGCGCCCAAGGAGAAGAGCGAGCAACCGGTCAGATAGACAAGGTGTTGGGAGCGGTGCTTCTTGAGTTTGCTGGACAGGCGCGAACCAGTACCGCCACGAGCGCGCGGCGCATCACTCATGCTTGTCTCCCGAGGTGGATGCGGATGATCTGCGAGGCAGTCGAGGAACGAGGCGTGCCGGAGATCGAGCCTTGTCGGTTCCCCGCCGGTCCGCCCTGGTAGGACCACCAGCACACACCCCAGTCTTCGGCCGGAGATCGATACTGCGAGCGCCACGGTGCGCGAGGAGCGCACCGTGGCGGCCCGTCCCGCCAGGGGATGTGTCCGGTGCATGTGTGACAGAGCAACCAGAAAATCTCGTTCTCTGTGTGCACACCTGGGGAGTGCTCTACCGAGTACGGAGATAAGTGGGTGTCAGCAGGGCCACCGTGCTACGGCCGCTCAGAGCGGGGGAGTCCATGGTCAGCTCGACCAGACGGTCGCTGAGACGCTGTTCGGTCAGGACTCTGCTGGCAGCCTCCGTCGGGGCGGCAGCGCCGAGGAGAGCTCCGGCGCCCAGCACGGCCCCGGTCGTGAGAACGGTACTGCGTATCCATACGTGCGACATATGTCGGATATCGGCTCACGGTGCCTCCGCCTTAACGCGCAACTTGGGCGCAGCCGCCGTCACAGCTACGCGTGCCGATGCGGGCCGGCGCGATCCGGCTGTCGAAGCGGACCGGTAGGGCTGCCCGCTGCGCACCGTAAGCCCGCCGATGTGGGAGGGAGAGCCCGTATCGCTCACTGGCTGAGCCGACCGGGGGCTGTGACGCCGACAAACGGCGACCTGCATGTCCCGGGTGCCGCTTCCCGGCCCAATGAAGCGACCGACTGCAGGGCATCAGGCCCGGCGTCGCGAGGAAGTAGACGCCCGCTGTCGACGGAGAGAGGCCTTCACCCGGAGGCGAAGGCGAACTGCATGAGCGCGTCCGACAGCTGCAGCAGGCGTTGGCCAGCCACGCGGTGGTCGACCAGCCCAGCACTGATAACTCTGACCCGCTGCTCCCGGCGGGCATGCCGCCCAGCTGACGTCGAGGCCGCACTGCTGCACAGGCCCGGTGGGCTTCCAGCAGCTCCGCGACCGCCGGGCTTCCTTGCCCCGGCAACACGTCACCCGAACCGAGGCCCGGACCGTTTTGTCACCGTGTGCGGGCGCTTGCGACTGGTTGGTCCCGAGGCGGCTTCCCGCCGGGGGGTGGCCCGGCAGGACTTCGCCTGAGGCCGCCCCGGGCTCCGTCTCCGGTTCTACCCGGACCCGGGCGTGGGGACCCGTTTTCCCGTCCATCCGGGCTACGGGTGTTCTTCGGCTCAGGACCGTTGTCCGATACGTTCAGGCACCGTCAACCGGTGTTCCGCACGCTCACTGCTGTCAGTCGGGCGGGGTGGAACGGCGCCGGTCAAGCTGGCGCCGGCCCGACAGGGTGGTGGTGGCCACATCCCATCCAAAGCGTGCGTGTCGTGCGCGTGTGGGGTGGGCGGAGGGCCCGGTTCCGACCCTCCGCACCGTCATGCTCCCGCCCCGGCCGACACGTTGTTCACCGGTGGTCCGTGTTCGGAGGTCCCCCGGTCAGCAGGGGGCTTCGTCGTAGGCGGCGTAGATGTTCTTCCATGAGCCGACGTCCCAGTCCGAGTGCGGCAGCACGCAGAATGTCTCGTTGGCGGTGAAGATCTTCGTTACCAGGATCCGGCGCTTCTCGCCGAGGCAGTTGTGGTAGACCCCGCGCTCGCCCACCTTCCGCAGGCCGCAGACCTGGGCGGCCTCGACCGCGCTGATCGCTACGGACCGGGATGACTGATCCGGCCCCTGCGCCTGCGCAGGGGACCGCCAGGGTGAACACGGTAGCTGCCAAAGTGGCCGAGGCCAGCAGCCCTCCGGTCAGAAGCTTACGAAACGACACGAACTTCTCCTTGCTGATCGGCGGGACGCCTGCCCCGCGAGAAAGGGAACGGATCGGCCTGACTGGCTGCGCGCCGCCGTGGCCGGGAACACCGGCGCGTTCACCTCAGGAGGATCCGCGCTGCCGGTAGGCCGAGTTTGTGCAGATTGCCCCCTCCTTGCAACGTGGTCCCGGCTGCTTCAGCAAGGTCGGGACAAGCAGCCCTCTGACCTGCCGGGACACCCTCGTCCCGGGACGAGAAGCGAGCGAACGGGACACTGTGTCCGGCATCCCCTGCCTCTGTTGGGCGGCCTCGACAGCCGACGCAGCTCTACCGCGAACTTGCCCTGCCCCTAACGGGCGGACTTCGCCGCCACGCAGAGCGACGCTGTTGAAGAGGTCGCGAATGAGTCGATCGCAGCGCGAGGACCGCGCAGTGCCTGCTGGCCTGGGATCGGGTGACGATGCAGGCCAGGTCACGTGCATCGGAACGGAGCAGGCGGTCCGTCATTGGATTCACCGCACCAGATCACCAGCTCGTACAGAGTTCCCGCAGCAGATGATCGCTCTGTAGAGCGGATGCGCAATGTGCGCTACGTGATCGTTGCCCCCCAGAGGAGGGGCCGAGCGGCGCCGGTGACAGTCAGGGGCGTGCCGGGTCCGCGCACAAGAAGTGGTACGTCAAGCCGAACGTCGAAGACCTGCGCGAGCCACTCAGACCTGGAGTGGCCTGGTCGTGGCGGAGGGTGGGGCGCGTGAGATTTTGTGAGCTGTGGGAGTGTGAGGCGCGTGAGTGACACAGAGACGCAGACGATGAATTACCGGGTAGATGGCCCTGAAGGCGCCCCCTGTCTGGTACTCGGCCCTAGTCTCGGTACTACCAGTTTCAGGTGGTAGATCGCGTCTTACGGGGTCCAGGGGCGTCCAGGCGAGGCGTATAGGGCCAGGTCAGCTCGCTGTGGCCCAGGCGCGTCTATGCAGTTGGTGAGACGCGTGTGAGAGAAACACCCTTGCCGGCTGGTGTCGGCGGGGGTTCCCGCGAGCGGGGGCGCGCGCTGAATAGCTGCCCCATGCCATCACGCTGCGCAGTTGCGGCGAGGCGGAGAACTCGATCGTTCAAGGTCCCTGGGCTGAGTGCCCGGCGATACTGTGGGGCTGGCTGCGCGGGCCGCAGCGACGAAGTCCTTCCGGTGGGATTCGATCCACTCGATGAGAGGGTCCCGAACCCATCCACCGATCAGTTGGTCCCACATGGCTGGGCATCGGTCGACTAGACGGAGAGTCTGAGTTACCTGCATTTCGGTGAGGGTGGCGCTGTTGCGGAGGCAGTAGTCCAGAAGACCCCGATCGTTCCTTCGTTCCTCCTCGCCCTTGCGTGCCCAATCGACGATGAATTCCCAGGCTACGTACGCCGCGCCATGACGTTCGTTGGTGCAGTCTTCCGGGTCGCCGGGGCACCAACCTGCCTCCAGCGCGCTGACCGTCGCGCGCAATACCGCGCGATCGAGAGCGCAGCGTTCCAAGAGGCGGCATTGCGAGAGAAGGCATTCTGCCGCTGCAAGGAGAGCAGGAGGTGCAAGTAGCTCCAGTGAGGCGTAGCACGTTTCTACCGGGACGGCGTACTTGGCCACGAGTGCTTGGCGTTCATTGCTATCGAGACTGGGGAGTCGCTTCACGACACCCACCAGGGCGTCGGAGACACTCAGGAACTCCAGGCACGCGCTGCCGAGCGCAATGTGCCGTTGCTGATCCCGGTCGAGGAAGCTCTGGGTCTGCACCGCTGCGATGGCGGCATTTGCCTGGATGCGCCCGGCGAGGAGTGCAGCAGCCGTTGCGCCTTCTGCGCTGCGCTTGGTCCACCATGCCGCAACTACGGCAGTGGGAACGGAGAGAAGGGCTGCGACCGCACCCAAGTCGACCATGTCCATGGTCCAATGCTGGGTGAAGAGAAGCTGTCCTGCGGGCGTTTCGGTGCAGATCGATAATCCCGGACATTTGTTCCCGTTCGCTTGCTGTCGAGACAGTCCGTTTCTATGAGACGCCAGCAGCGTGTCGTGTGGAGGTTGCTGAACCCGCGCTGGAACCGGGCGGGGCTTAGCTTGTTGTGTGCCGCCCCCTTCTCCCGTGGTCGGCGACCAGCGGTCGGGCGAGGCGGAGCTGGGTGTGGGCGTCTAACACCAGCATGTCCAGTGTCCGCTGCCGAGTCACGCAGGCGCTGGCGGGTCGAGCCGGGGGTCCGTGTGAGTAGGACCGCAGTGCGTGACCTGACAATCAAGGGACGACGACAGCGCATCGAGCAGGGAAGGCGGTCGCCTGACCGTGTCGCTGGGTCCACGGAGAGGAGCATCCGTGAGGACACGTCAGAGGGGCGGGGGTGTCCCCGACCCGCAGACGCCGTGGAACGAAGTCAGGCCGCGGCTGTGGCTGGGTGGGCACTTCTGGGATGGCCCTGACGGTGAGGTGCAGACTGTGGTGGTCGGCGCTGAATTCGATCTGGTCATCAGCCTGTGCGCCCGGCCAGGCCACGGACCGGACCCGGGCGTCGACCATCTGATCAGTGAGATCCCAGACGGTCCGCTCACGGCTGAACAACGCCACTCGGTCCAGCAGTTGGCCGCGACTGCCGCTGAGGCCGTACGGAATGACCGCACTGTTCACGCTCACCCTCAGCCGCCCTGCAACCTCCGACGGCTTGATCTGCTGTTCAAACAGCTCCGCCGCCTGCATCCGTACAGACTCCCGACGCTGACGACCCGTAGGCGTCAGCCCACCCCCATCTGCATATCTCACACACCACGGATACAGCCACCCACCCACACCCGTCAGGGACTCCACACACATTCACCCCGACGAGCCGAAGTCAGTATCAGCCAGGCGCGCGTGTCGAAGTCCCGTCCAGCGGACGCTTCACTGAACAGTGCGTCCAGCGCCTCCCTCGCGTGTCGGCGTTCCTCGAACCGGGCGCGGTACATGGCTTCGATCTGCCGTTCCTTCATCCACGCGGTGTCGGAGTCATTCCGGACGGGCGCGCCGAAGTAGTCGTTCCTGTAGATCAGGTGGGGTCCATCGATGCTTGCGGGGACTTCCACGGCGATGGCCCGCTTGCCGCCACCTCCGAGACGGTGCACGTTCAGGCCGAACACGGGCGGGGAGATGGCGGTGATTGCGGCGCTGCGCAGCGTCCGTTCGTAGGTCTCATCGAACTCGCCGGCGTCGACGCGCCCGGTCGCTGCCTTCTGCGACTCTTCCACGCCGTAGACGATCAGGCCACCGCCGCTGTTCGCCATCGCTGCGACGTCCTTGGGGAAGTCTGTTTGCGTCAGCCCCTTCGCCGGAGGCAGCTTGCCTTTTCCAATCCAGGTCGTTTGCCTCCGTCGTACCAGCAGCAACGGCCGCGTCGAGGAGATCGTCGGTCAGTGGGCCTGGTGTCGCTCCGACGGCGCGATGGAGTGCTGTGAAGCTCATGCGCCTGAGTGTAGGCATCGAGCGCGTACAGCAGCCGTCAGCCCGGCCTCGTCGCGTCCCCGCACAGGCGTGCATCCTCGCCGTCGCGTCCTGCCGAGGGGTGACAAACGTCCCTTTCGCCGCCTCCGGTGCGCCACTCTGGAAGGAGGCGGCCAGCGCCGTCGCCCAACCCGACGCGGTCGCCTCCCAGTTGCTGGCGATCGCCGAGGTACTCGCCCCCCTTGACCCGTACACCGAACGGAGCATGCGCGCCCACCACGCGCACGCCGCGAAGGCCCCGGACGTCCAGGTGGAGCCGGGCACGGAGTTCTGGGGGTGGGGCGGGCGCACCCTGGATGCCCCGACCTGTACCTATACTTCAATCTATGACCCCGTTTAGTAGGGGTGCGTCATACGAGCGCATCAGCAAGGCGGATAATGGCGACGAAGACGGTGTCATCCGTCAAGGCGAGGACACCGCCGAGTTGGCCGAACGGCGCGGAATCCCTTTGCAGGGGCGCCGCTTCCGGGACAACGACAAGTCGGCCACCCACGGCAAGCACCGCCCCCAGTACGAGCTGCTCATGGCTGCCGTACAGCGCGACGAAGTCGACGTCATCATCGTCTACATGCTCGGCCGGCTCTGGCGGAACCGGCGCGAACGGGCCGAGGGAATTGAGATTCTCCGCAAGCACGAGGTGTCCGTGCTGTGCGTCAAGGGACCCGAGTTGGACCTCACGACGGCCGCTGGCCGCCTCCTCGCCGGCCTTCTCGGCGAGGTCGACACGTTCGAGGTCGAGCAGATGTCGGAGCGGGAGCAGCGGGAGATGCGCCAGCGCGTCGAGCGCGGCCTGCCGCCGAGCGGGCCGCGTTGCTTCGGTTACACCGCAGACGGCACGGAACTCGTCGAAGACGAGGCCGCCGAGGTCAAGGACTGCTTTCACGCTCTGCTCGCCGGAGCGACCCTCTCCGGCATGGCCGCCGGACTCAACGGGCGGGGCATCCTCAACCGCAACGGCAAACCCTGGTCATACAACGCCATCCGCGGCGTACTCCTGAACGAGCGCTACGCAGGGCTGCGTCAGTACCGCGGCGAGCTGCACCCGGGGAAGTGGCCGGTCATCGTGGACGAGGCCATATGGCGGGAGGCGAAGCACGTCCTTGAGGACGAGAGCCGGGCGACGAGCCCGGGGCCGGGAAGGCGGTGGCTGCTGTCAGGGATCGCCCGGTGCGGTGTCTGCGACGACGGGACGACCGTGACGTCCGGGTCGCGGGGCGGCCCGAAAGGCACGCGGGGCATCACGACGCCGCTGTACCGGTGCCGGACGACAAAGCACTTGGCGCGCGGTACGGAACCGATCGACCTTACCGTCGAGGAGTACGTGATCCGGCGCTTGTCGCGCCCCGACGCCGTCGATCTCCTCGTCGACGAGAGCGCACCGGGGACGGAGGAGCTGCGGGCGAAGGCCGTTGCCCTGCGGTCCCGGATCAGCTCCCTGACCGATGAGTTCGCGGATGACGACGATGCGGACGCCGCCGAATTCAAGGCTGCTACCCGTAGGATCAAGGCCCGGCTGGCTGACGTCGAGGCACAGATGGCGCACCCGCAGCGGTCGCGCATCCTGGTGGACATCGTGACCGCCGAAGATCCCGCCAAGGCCTGGAAGGATCTGGCGCTGGACCGGCATCGCGCGGTCGTCGTGACGCTGGCCACGGTAACGCTTCTGCCCGGCCGTCCGGGCAGGGCGCCGTTCGATCCGCGATCGGTACGGATCGAGCCGCTCCCGGGGATGGGCTGACCCCGCCGGCGACGCCGACGTATCTGCGGGTGGGAGGGCCGGTCACCCGGCCTTCCCACGATATGATGCGCCGTCAGAACAGCGGCTCAGGTGCAACTTCCGAGAAGCGTCCTCCGCGGTCATCTGTAGCGAGAACCCCGGGGGCGGCCGGCGGCCACTCCCAGTCGACGAAGAGCGCGACGACACAGGCGGCCAACGCTGACCTGAGCGTCCACACGGAGGCGCCGCGGTGAGCATCACGGGAGCCGCAGGGGCTGTCCGGGGCTCCCGGGGCGATGGTCCGCGGGCTGGTTCGGCACCGGCCTGCACAGGCCGGTGCAGGACTGCCTCGACGGCGTCTTGGGCGACTGATGTGTTCCCGAAGTGGCTGCTGCTGGTGCGTCGTTACAAGCGCTTCGCTGTGCGGTCGCGCAGCAGCAGCCACTGACTCGCGTCGGCGCCGCCTGAGCGCGCAGTCGGTTCACGCAGCAGCACGGTGTAAGCCGTCCTCTCCGCCTCGCTCGGGGCGGCATGCTGGCCTGGCGCCTCCGGAGCCGGGAATGACTTTGTCATGACTTTCCAGGCCCTGTCCGCTTTCGGAGTGCTGAGCATCGGCCCTCCCGGGGCTCAATAGGGTCATGCAGTGAAGTGCAAGCAGGCGTGCGAGCAGCCCCGGTAGGGGTTCACCGTCCATTCGAACGGCATCCGCGAGGCCCCGGGCACCCTGTTCAGGATCGAACGGGCCCGGATCTCGTGGAAGGTGATGCCCCGGAATTCCGGGGTGTCGAAGGTGCGCGTGGTCACCGCGTCCGCGGCGAAGAGCGCGCTGTTGCCGGTCATGGGGCTGTTTTCGACCAGATTGTCCCAGCGCATGGACGCCTCCTCGGTAGCACTGGCCACAGAATAGAACACTTGTTCCCTTGATCGTGCTGACCGCACCCCGAGCGGCTCGAGGACCCCGATTTTGAGGGGCCGTACCGGAGGTGGTTGGCTCAGCCCAGGACACCCCCCAACCCCGAATCACCCCGAACAACCGAAGTGCTGGAGGAACAGCCATGGCGCAGGTCGAGGCCACGACGGAGCGGATCATCGCGGCGGACGCAGAGACGGTGTTCGACGCGCTGGCCGACTACAAGGACGTCCGCGGCAAGGTGCTGACCGCACACTTCAGCGAGTACGAGGTCCGGGAGGGCGGCGACGGCGAGGGCACCCTCGTCCACTGGAAGCTCCAGGCGACCAGCAAGCGGGTCCGTGACTGCCTGCTGGAGGTCACCGAGCCGACCGACGGCCGGCTCGTGGAGAAGGACCGCAACTCCTCCATGGTCACCACCTGGACCGTCACCCCGGCCGGTGAGGGCAAGTCCAAGGCCGTCGTCACGACCGTCTGGGACGGCGCGGGCGGCATCGGCGGGTTCTTCGAGCGGACGTTCGCCCCCAAGGGTCTCGGCCGCATCTACGACGAGCTGCTCCAGAACCTCGCCACCGAGGTCGAGAAGTAGGCGGCCCATCCGTGCCGGGCCCCGCGGCCCGGCTGCCGCTGGACGGCCGGCCTCACCGGATCGGGTGGTTTTCCGGGGTGGCCGGTTGTGTGCCGTAGCGGCTCCCACCGGCGCATAAGCCCTCCCAACGCGCCCTGCGCGCCCCTCATCACGTTTGCCCTGCCTTGCCGCGCGATGCGAGAAATGGGCGGCGCAGGTGCGACGAAGGGGAGCGTTACGTGGTGGGCGGTATCACGCTGGTGAAGGACGAGCCGGACGGTGCGGCAGCTCCCGTGGGGGAGCCGCCGCCACCACCGGCCGACCCCGGCCCGCTCCCGGCGGCCGAGGAGATCAGCCCCCGCCGGGTCCGTATGGTCTTCCTCGGGCTGATGCTCACCCTGCTGCTCGCGGCGCTCGACCAGATGATCGTCGCCACCGCCCTGCCGAAGATCGTCGGTGAGCTGCACGGCCTGGAGAAGATGTCCTGGGCGGTCACCGCCTACCTCCTGGCATCCACCATCGTCCTGCCGCTCTACGGCAAGCTCGGCGACCTCTTCGGCCGCAAGGGCGTCTTCCAGTTCGCGATCGTCGTCTTCGTCATCGGCTCCGCGCTGGCCGGCTGGTCGCGGACCATGGACGAGCTGATCGCCTTCCGCGCGATCCAGGGCATCGGCGGCGGCGGTCTCATGATCGGCGTCCAGGCGATCATCGCGGACATCGTCCCGCCCCGGGAACGCGGCCGCTACATGGGCCTCATCGGCGCGGTCTTCGGCCTCGCCTCCGTTGCCGGGCCCCTGCTCGGCGGCTTCTTCACCGACCACGCCTCCTGGCGCTGGTGCTTCTACATCAACGTGCCGTTCGGGCTGGTCACGTTCGCCGTGATCGCCGTCGTGCTCAAGCTCCCCAAGCCAGCCGTACGCCCCCGACTCGACGTCCTGGGCGCCGTGTTGCTGGCCCTCGCCTCCACCTGCCTGGTGCTGGTGACCAGCTGGGGCGGCACGGAGTACGCCTGGTCCTCGCGCACCATCCTCGGCCTGTCGGCGGGGGCCGTCGTCACGACGCTGCTCTTCGTCGCCGTCGAGCACCGCGCCGCCGAACCGATCATCCCGCTGCGGCTGTTCCGCGACTCGGTCTTCAACGTCACCGGTCTGGTCGGCGCGGTCGTCGGTGTCGCCCTCTTCGGCGCCGCCAGCTATCTGCCGACCTACCTCCAGATGGTCGACGGGGCCAGCGCCACCGAATCCGGGCTCCTGATGCTCCCGATGATGCTGGGCATCGTCGGCGGCTCCATCGTCTCCGGCCAGCTCATCACCCGTACCGGGCGCTACCGGATCTACCCCATCGTCGGCAGCGCCGTCTCCGTCGTCGGCATGTGGCTGCTCTCCGGGCTCGAAGTGGGCACCTCCCGACTGGAGTACAGCCTCTGGCAGGCCGTCCTCGGCACCGGCATCGGCCTGGTCATGTCGGTCCTCGTGCTCGCCGTGCAGAACTCCGTACGCCCCGCCGACCTCGGCACCGCGACCAGCGCCAACAACTACTTCCGGCAGATCGGCGGCAGCGTCGGCGCCGCGATCTTCGGCACGCTGTTCGCCGGGCGGCTCTCCGACGCGCTCGACCTCCGCCTGCCCACGGGCGTGGAACTGCCCGCCCCCGAGTCGATCACCCCGCAGATCGTCCACGCGATGGAACCGGCGCTGCGCGACGCCTACATCCAGGCGTACGCCGACGCGATGCCGCGCATCTTCCTCTACCTCGTGCCGGTGCTCGTCCTCGGCCTGGTCCTCGCCTTCTTCCTCAAGGAGAAACCGCTGGTGTCCCACCACAGCCCCGAAGCGGCCACCGAGCCCTCGCCGATCCCCGCCGCCCGCACCGACTCCGGCCGGCCCCGGGCCGGTCACCACTCCGGGGTGCCCGTCCGCGGCAGCGTCCAGCACCCGGACGGTACGAAGGTGGACCGGGCCGCCCTCACACTCATCGACGTCCAGGGGCAGCAGATCGGACGCGGGGCCAGTGGCGAGGACGGGCGCTACGCACTGAGCGTCCCGGGCCCCGGCAGTTACGTCCTCATCGCCGCGGCGGGCGGCCACCAGCCGCAGGCCGTCAGCGTCACCGTGGGCCACCGCCCCGTCGAGCTGGACGTGGTCCTCGGCGGCGCCGGACGGCTCGCCGGGTCCGTCCTGACGGCGGACGGTGTGCCGGTCCGGGACGCGGCCGTCACCCTCACCGACGTACGCGGCGAGGTCGTTGCCTCCACCCGCACCGGCCGTGAGGGCACCTACGTCATCACCGAACTGGTCGCGGGCGAGTACACCCTGGCCGCCAGTGCCCCCGCCTACCGCCCCGCCGCCCTCCCGGTCAGTGTCCAGGCGGCCCGTGAGACCCGGCAGGACATCGAGCTGGCGGGCGGGGCCGTGCTGCGCGGCGTCGTCCGGGCCACCGGTGGCCGTCCGGTGGAGGACGCCCGGGTCACCCTGCTGGACGCGGCGGGCAACGTGGTGCACACCCTCACCACCGGGCCCGACGGATCGTTCCGGTTCGTGGACCTGTCGTCCGGCGAGTACACGGTGATCGCCGCCGGGTACCCGCCGGTCGCGACCGTGCTCCAGGTGGCGGGCGGCGGCCGCACGGAACGCGACCTCCAGCTGGGCCACGAGGACTGAGGCGTACGGGGGTGAGCTGAGCCCACGGGTCCCCTACGGGCTCCGAGGGCTCAGCTCACCGCGGCTTCCGGCGCCCCGGCCTCCTGCCCCGGCAAGCTCTCGCGCCTCCGGCTCCGGTACCCCCGTCTCCGGCACCGCCGGCTCCCGGACTTCCGGCTCCCGTACCGCGTCCTCCCGCACCAGCCGCATCAGCGCCCGCGCCCCCGGGCTCAGGCTCCGCGCCGCCGGAAGCACCACCACGCTCTCGTACACCGCCTGCCGCCCGCCCGCAGGCGCCACCTCCACCGCGACCAGCCGCGCCGCCTCCGGCTTGCGGGAGAAGTGGTACGGCACCACCGCGATCCCCAGCCCCTCCTGCACCAGCTCCAGCAGGCTGTGTACGTCGTTGACCTCCAGGCCCACCGTCCGCCGGGCCCCCGCCGCCGTGAACGCCTCGTCCGCCGCACGCCGAGGCCCCCAGTCCGGGTGGAAGTCGATGAACGACTCACCCGGCAGCTCCTCCCACGCCACCCCGGCCCGCCCGGCGAACCGGTGGCCCGCCGCGCACAGCACCACCATCGGCTCCCGCGCCAGCGGCATCAGCTCCCCGCGCCACTCCGCCGGGCTGACCGTGGCGGCGAACGCGAGGTCGAGCCGCCCCCCGGCCACCCCGTCCAGCAGGCTGCTCGTCCCCTCCTGCCGCAGCCGCAGCTCCATCTGCGGGTGCTCCCGGTGGAAGGCGGCCAGCAGCCGGGCCGGGCTCACCCCCGCCACGCACTGCTCGACCCCCACCGTCAGCGTCCCGCGCAGCAGCCCCCGTACGGCGTCGACCGCGTCCCGCGCCGCCCGCGCCCCCGCCAGCGTGCGCTCCGCCTCCACCAGCAGCGCCCGGCCCGCCTCGGTGAGCCGGACCGTCCGCGTGGTGCGGCTGAACAGCGGGGTCCGCAGCTCCTGCTCCAGGGCCCGTACGGAGGCGGAGAGCCCCGACTGGGAGACGGCGAGCCGCTCGGCGGCGCGGGTGAAGTGCTGCTCCTCGGCGACGGCGACGAAGTGTTCCAGCTGACGCAATTCCATGATTGAGCAATGTAGGCGATGAATCCGAGCGGAATCTCCTGTTGGACTGCTGGATCGATCTGCGGAAGCCTGGAGGCTGTCCCCCCGGCCCTCTCCCCGCGGAGCCATTCGTATGTACCTGCCGTCCGCCGACCGCTACTCCGCCATGCCCTACCGGCGCACCGGCCGCAGCGGCCTGCTGCTGCCCGCGCTCTCCCTCGGCCTCTGGCACAACTTCGGAGGGGACAGGACCCCCGAGGAACAGGGCCGCATCCTGCGCCGCGCCTTCGACCTGGGCATCACCCACTTCGACCTGGCCAACAACTACGGCCCGCCACCCGGCTCCGCCGAACTCACCCTGGGCCGCGCGCTCGCCGGTGACTTCGCCCGGCTGCGCGACGAGATCGTCATCTCCACCAAGGCCGGCTACCACATGTGGGACGGCCCGTACGGGGAGTGGGGCTCGCGGAAGTACCTGCGCTCCTCCCTGGACCAGAGCCTCAAGCGCCTGGGCGTCGAGTACGTCGACATCTTCTACTCCCACCGCCCCGACCCCGAGACCCCGCTCGAAGAGACCATGGGCGCGCTCGACACCGCCGTACGCCAGGGCAAGGCCCTCTACGTCGGACTCTCCAACTACTCCGCCGAGGAGACGCGGGAGGCCGCCGCGGTCCTCAAGGACCTGGGCACGCCGCTGCTCATCCACCAGCCCCGCTACTCGATGCTCGACCGCCGCCCCGAGGACGGGCTGCTCACCGCGCTCGACGAGCTGGGCGTCGGCTCCATCGCGTACTCCCCGCTGGAGCAGGGCATCCTCACCGACCGCTATCTGAACGGCATCCCGGCCGGCTCCCGGGCGGCGGGCGACAGCCCGTTCCTGACGTCCGACGCCCTCACGCCTCAGCTGGTGGAGCGGTTGCGCGCCCTGGACGCCCTGGCGAAGGAGCGCGGCCAGTCCCTCGCTCAGCTGGCCCTGGCGTGGGTGCTGCGCGGCGGCCGTCTCACCTCGGCCGTGGTCGGCGCGAGCAGCGTCACCCAGCTGGAGAACAACGTGGAGGCCGTGGCGAACCTGGAGTTCGGCGAGGAGGAGCTGGCCCGGATCGAGGAGCTGCTGGGCGAGGCCGGGACCGGCTGACGCGCCCGGAGCCGTGACGCGCCCGGAGCCGTGGCGCGGCAGGGCGCGACGGGGTTCAAGGCACGACGGGGCTCAGGGCGCGATGCCCACCCCGTCGATCCGGCCCCACGCCCGCTCCAGCCAGGCGGTCAGGGAGACCCGGCCGGTGAGGTCGCTGTCCCAGGACAGGTCCCGGCGCGCGGCGGGGTCGGCCGAGAATCGCTCCACGCCCGCGTTGATCGCCCGGTCGTCGTGCGAACCGGCTTACCGCACACCCTGGTTGGAGAAGGGGTTACGGCCCCTGAGCCGCGTCGGGACGATGTCGCGGAAGGTGAACGTGGCGAACCGCAGGTGCGACTCCAGGGCGCGCTCCGGGATGCCGGTGACGGCGAGGATGTCGTCGAGGTTGCGCTGCTGGAGCGCGGTCCGCTCCGACGGGTCGGCGTCGAACCCGGTGCACTCCCGCAGCCGGGCGCGCAGCCCGGTGGCCGTCATCGTGGAGTCCGGGCGGAGCCCCTGCCGGAGCGGGTACTGCGGCTCGGCCGGGCGCGGGTGGTTGGAGCAGTAGTACTGGTACACCACGCGCAGGTCGACACGGTAGCCGTAGCCGCGCGAGCCGCCCCCGAGGACCCCGTTGGTCAGCAGCACACCGTCGTACCCGCCCGGCTCGCGGCCGTACGTCTCCGCGACCTTGGCGGCGACGTTGCCGCCCCAGGACTGGCCGTGCACGAAGGTCCGCCCCGGCTTCCCGAACCGGTCCACGAACACCCGGCGCACGCTCTCGTTGTCGGCGGCCGCCATCCGCGTCCCGTAGCCGCCGCGCCGGTAGGAGGAGCCGGCCCAGGCGTAGCCCTCCTTCACCATGACGGCCCAGCGTTCCAGGTCGCCGGTGGAGCGGGACGGGTCGGAGGCCTCGCCCAGGTCGGGACCGCCGTGGGCGTGCACGGCCAGGGAGCCGTTCCAGCGCTCGGGGACGGCGATCGCGTAGTGCGCCCCGTTCGCGTCCCGGCCGGTGTGGCACCGTGCCTGGCCGGCCAGGGCGGACGGGCAGTCGGCGGCGGTGGGGGCGGTGGCGGCCGCGGAGTCCGCCCGCGCCACGGGGACGTTGCCGGCCGTGCCGAGGACCACCGCCGCGAGGAGAGCCGCCAGAACGGCGGAGGGGCGCCGCGCCCGGCCGTACAGCGGGACGGGGCGGGCGGGTACGTGGGGGGTGATGCGCACGGGTGCGGCTCCTGGCTCTCTCCACGGCGCTGACGTGCACCGCGATGCGGGGATGCTGGGAAGCGGCCCGCCCGGGGGAGAACCCCCGTGCGCTTTGCGTTCATAGTGTTCGCCCGGGCGCTCACCGGCCCGGAGCTGCGCACACCCGCCGGAAGCGGGGCACACCGGCCGGGTCCCTCCGCAGGAGCCCACCGGAGGGACCTTCGGCGGTCCGGAGCGGCGACAGGGGCACCCTCCCTGGCCCCGTCCGCCGCCGGGGCGTACGGTGTGGCGGCATGAAGATCCTCATCAGCGCCGACATGGAGGGCGCCACCGGAGTGACCTGGCCGGCCGATGTGCTGCCGGGCACCCCGCAGTGGGAGCGCTGCCGACCGATGTTCACCTCCGACGTGAACGCGGCCGCGCTCGGCTTCTACGACGGCGGCGCCGACGAGGTCCTCATCAACGAGGCCCACTGGTCGATGCGGAACCTGCTGCTGGAGCAGCTGGACGACCGGGTCCAGATGCTCACCGGCAGGCACAAGTCCCTCTCGATGGTGGAGGGCATCCAGCACGGGGACGTGGACGGCATCGCCTTCGTCGGCTACCACACCGGAGCCGGTACCGAGGGGGTCCTCGCCCACACCTACCTCGCCAACTCCATCACCGGCGTCTGGCTCGACGGGGTCCGCGCCAGTGAGGGCCTCCTCAACGCCCATGTCGCCGCCGAGTACGGCGTGCCCGTCGTCCTCGTCACCGGCGACGACCTGACCTGCGTGGACGCCGAGGGATACGCCCCGGGCGCCCGCAAGGTCGCCGTCAAGGACCATGTATCGCGGTACGCGGCCGTGTGCCGCACCCCCGCCCGTACCGCAGCAGACATCCGGACGGCCGCGCGTGACGCCGCCGCGCTCGCCGTCCGTCAGACCCCCGTCACCGGCGGGACGTACACCGTGGAGCTGGAGTTCGACGCCGAGCATCTGGCTGCCGCGGCGACCGTGGTGCCCGGCGTCGCGCCGAGCGGTGAGAGGCGCGTCGCCTACACCAGCGGGACGATGTACGAAGGTATCCGCACGTTCAAGGCGGTGACGACCATCGTGTCGTCCGCCGTGGAGGAACAATATGGCTGACGCCCCCGGCCCGCTCGGCCTCGTGGACGAGCAGGCCCTCGACGAAGTGGTCACGTTCACGTCCGAACTGATCCGGATCGACACCACCAACCGGGGCGGCGGCGACTGCCGGGAGCGCCCGGCCGCCGAGTACGTCGCCGAGCGGCTCGCCGCCGCCGGGATCGGACCGACGCTGCTGGAACGCACCCCGGGCCGGACCAACGTCGTCGCCCGGATCCCCGGCACCGACCCGTCGGCCGACGCGCTGCTTGTCCACGGCCACCTGGACGTGGTGCCCGCCGAGCCCTCCGACTGGTCCGTGCACCCCTTCTCCGGCGAGGTCCGCGACGGGGTGGTGTGGGGGCGCGGGGCCGTCGACATGAAGAACATGGACGCGATGGTCCTCGCCGTCGTACGGGGATGGGCGCGCGAGGGGTTCCGCCCCCGCCGCGACATCGTCATCGCCTACACCGCCGACGAGGAGGCCAGCGCCGAGGACGGTTCCGGCTTCCTCGCCGACCGGCACGCGGAGCTCTTCGAGGGGTGTACGGAGGGCATCAGCGAGTCCGGCGCGTTCACCTTCCACGCCGGGCACGGCCTCTCCCTCTACCCGATCGCGGCTGGCGAGCGCGGCACCGGCTGGCTCAAGCTGACCGCCGAGGGCCGGGCGGGGCACGGCTCCAAGGTGAACCGGGCCAACGCGGTGAGCGCACTGGCCGCCGCCGTCGCCCGCATCGGTGAGCACGAGTGGCCGATCAGGATCACCCCGACCGTCCGCGCCGCGATCACCGAGATCGCCGCCCTGCACGGCATCACCGCCGACCTGGACGAGCCCGGCTTCGACGTGGCCCAGCTCCTCGGCAAGCTCGGCCCGGCCGCCGCCCTCGTCGAGAACACCGTCCGCAACAGCAGCAACCCGACGATGCTGGAGGCCGGCTACAAGGTCAACGTCATCCCCGGCCACGCCACCGCCTACATCGACGGACGTACGGTGCCGGGCGGCGAGGACGAGTTCCGAGAGACCCTGGACCGGCTGACGGGGCCCGGCGTCTCCTGGGAGTACGACCACCGAGAGATCGCCCTGCAGGCCCCGGTCGACTCACCCACGTACGCCAAACTCCGCGCCGCCGTCCAGAAGTTCGACCCCGACGGGCACACCGTCCCGTACTGCATGTCGGGCGGCACCGACGCCAAGCAGTTCTCCCGGCTCGGCATCACCGGCTACGGCTTCTCGCCGCTCAAGCTGCCCCCGGGCTTCGACTACCAGGCGCTCTTCCACGGCGTCGACGAGCGCGTCCCCGTCGACGCCCTCCACTTCGGCGTCCGCGTCCTCGACCACTACCTGCGCACCGCCTGACCCGCACCGCCTGACCAGCACCCAGGGGGGACCTCCAACGTGAACACCGTGCCCGAAGCCCCGTACGGCTCCTGGCCGTCACCGATCGACGCGGCCCTCGCCGCCTCGCACGACGGCCGGCCCGACCACCTCGGCACCGTCGGCGACGAGGTGTGGTGGACCGAGCCGCGCCCGGCCGAGGGCGGCCGCCGCGCCCTGGTGCGCCGCCGCCCGGACGGCACCACCGCGCCCGTGCTGCCCGCCCCGTGGAATCCGCGCAGCCGGGTGATCGAGTACGGCGGACAGCCCTGGGCGGGCGTGGCGCGCGAGGAGGGCGGGCCGCTCGTCGTGTTCGTCCACTTCGCGGACCAGCGGCTCTACGCCTACGCCCCCGACGGGCCGGACGCCCCCCGGCCGCTCACCCCGGTCTCGGACGTCGGCGGCGGACTGCGCTGGGTGGACCCCCAGGTGCACCCGGACCGGGGAGCGGGGGGCGAAGTGTGGTGTGTGCTGGAGGAGTTCACCGGGCCCGGACCGACCGACGTACGCCGTGTCCTGGCCGCCGTACCGCTGGACGGCTCGGCCGCCGACGACCGCTCGGCCGTACGGGAGCTCTCCGACGGCCGCCACCGGTTCGTCACCGGACCCAAGGTCTCCCATGACGGGCGCCGGGCCGCCTGGATCGCCTGGGACCACCCCCGGATGCCGTGGGACGGCACGGTGGTGATGCTGGCCGAGATCACCGACGCCGGTGAGTTCACCGGTGTGCGGCCCCTGGTGGGCGATGTCGACGAGTCGGTCTGCCAGGTGGAGTGGGACCGCGACGGCAGCCTCCTGTTCGTCTCCGACCTGGCCGGCTGGTGGGAGCTCCAGCGCATCCGCCCCGACGCCGTGGCCGGGGGCGCGGTGCCCAGCAGTCGGCTTCTGCCGCCCCGGGGCGAGGAGTTCGGCGGGCCGCTGTGGAAGATCGGGCTGCGCTGGTTCCATCCGCTGGAGAACGGGCTGATCGCCGTCCTGCACGGCCGGGGCTCCCAGCGCCTGGGCATCCTCGACCCGGAGACCGGTGAACTCGCCGACGTACCGGGGCACTGGACCAGCTGGTCCGACACCCTCACCGTGCACGGCAGCCGGGTCGTCGGTGTCGCGGCGAGCCCGCGCACCGGCCCCGAGGTCGTGGAGCTGGACACGGCGACCGGCCGCACCCGCGTCATCGGCTTCGCCCACCGCGACGCGGTCGATCCGGCCTACTGCTCCGTGCCGCAGGACCGGACGTTCACCGGACCCGACGGCCGGGAGATCCACGCCCACATCCACCCGCCGCACAGCCCCGAACGCACCGGGCCCGAGGGCGAACTGCCCCCGTACGTCGTGTGGGCGCACGGCGGCCCCACCGGCCACGCACCGCTCGTCCTCGACCTGGAGACCGCCTACTTCACCTCGCGCGGCATCGGTGTCGCCGTCGTCAACTACGGCGGCTCCACCGGCTACGGCCGCCACTACCGCGAACGGCTCCGCGAACAGTGGGGAGTCGTCGACGTGGCGGACTGCGCGGCCGTCGCCGACGCCCTGGTCGCCGAGGGCGCGGCGGACCCCCGCAGGCTCGCGGTCCGGGGAGGCAGCGCGGGCGGCTGGACCGCCGCCGCCTCGCTCACCGGCACCGACCGTTACGCCTGCGGCACGATCCTCTACCCCGTCCTGGACCTGGAGGGCTGGTCGACGGCCGGCACCCATGACTTCGAGTCGCAGTACCTGGAGTCCCTGATCGGACCGGCCGCCGAGGTCCCCGAGCGCTACCGCGAACGCGCGCCGATCAACGGCACCGACCGGCTGACCACCCCCTTCCTGCTGCTCCAGGGGCTGGACGACGAGGTCTGCCCGCCCGCCCAGTGCGACCGGTTCCTCGCCGCCGTCGCGGGGCGGGGCGTCCCGCACGCGTACATCGCGTTCGAGGGGGAGGGGCACGGGTTCCGGCGGGCGGAGACCCTGGTTCGGGCGCTGGAGGCCGAACTCTCCCTCTACGTACAGACATTCGGTATCGACCGGGCCGACGTGCCGCCGCTGGAGCTGAAGAAGTGACGGTGGCTCCTTCACGGATGGCCCCTCTGGACCGCCCGCCCCGGCTGCGCCCGGGGTCGCGGGTCGCCGTCGTCGCTCCCAGCGGTCCCGTCCCCGCCGACCGGCTGGAGGCGGGGCTCGGGGTGCTGCGCGACTGGGGCCTCGAACCCGTCGTGGCTCCTCATGTCCGGCACATACACCCGGAGTTGGACTACCTGGCCGGGACGGACGCGGACCGGGCGGCCGACCTCCAGGCCGCCTGGTGCGACCCCGCCGTGGACGCCGTGCTCTGCGCCCGGGGCGGGTACGGCGCGCACCGGATGGTGGACCTGGTCGACTGGGCGGCGATCCGGGCCGCCGGGCCCAAGGTGTTCGTCGGCTACAGCGACATCACCGTGCTGCACGAGGCGTTCGCGCTGCGGTCCGGCTTCGCCACGCTGCACGGCCCGATGGTCGCCACCGAGGCGTTCCTCAAGGACGCCCCGACCCGTGAACACCTGCGCGCCACCCTCTTCGAGCCGGAGACCGTCCTGACCCTCGGCCTGGACGCGGCCGCCGCCCTGTTGCCGGGGCGGGCCCGGGGGGTCCTGTACGGGGGCTGCGTCAGCCTGCTCGCCGCCGACGCCGGTACCCCGCACGCCCGGGCCGGCGCCCGGGGCGGACTGCTCGTCATCGAGGACACCGGGGAGGAGCCCTACCGGCTCGACGGCATCCTCACCCGGCTGCTGCGCTCCGGCGCCCTGGAGGGGGTGTCCGGGGTCGTCTGCGGCTCCTGGCAGGAGTGCGGACCGTACGAGAAGATCCGCGCGGTGCTGGCCGACCGGTTCGGCCCGCTGGGGATACCCGTGATCGAGGAGCTGGGCTTCGGTCACGGTCCGACCGCGCTGACGGTCCCGCTGGGGGTGCCTGCGGTACTCGACGCCCCTGTGGACGGCGGCCGCTGCACGCTGACCGTGGAGACCCCCGCGCTCCTCTAGGCCCGGGCACTTCAGGTCGCTCCCTCCGGGCATCCTTATGTGAAGGTCCGTCAACAACCGCTGTCCTGAGCGTTGACACGGCTATGACACGTGTCACAGCATGAGCGCGGCCCAATACTTACCGGTCGGTAAGGTGTCCTCGGTGTGGAGGTCTTCGTGTCAGGTGCTGTCCCCAGCTTGCGCAACCCGCTCGTCGCGGTCGCGGCGGCCGCCCTCGCCGCCCCCCTCGTCCTCTCCGGCCCGGCCCACGCCGAAGCCGCCCCGTACACCGTCACCCCGCTGAAGTTCACCGTCCAGGCGGGCGGCCGCTCCTGCGTGGTCGACGCCGACCTCTACCGCCCCGCAGGCGTCGACGCGGACAGTCCCGCCCCCGCCGTCCTCGCCACCAACGGCTTCGGCGGCAGCAAGTCCGACGGCTCGACCGACGCCATCGGCAAGGCCGTCGCCGCCCGCGGCTACGTCGGCCTCGTCTACTCCGGGCTCGGCTTCGGCAGGTCCGGCTGTCTGATCACCCTGGATGACCCCGCCATCGACGGGAAGGCCGCCAGCGGACTCCTCGACTTCCTCGGCGGGACCCGCGCAGCCGACGACGGCACCCGCGCGGACTACGTCGTCCAGGACGGCGAAGGCGACCCGCGTGTCGGCATGATCGGCGGCTCCTACGGCGGCGCCATCCAACTGGCCACCGCCTCCACCGACCCCCGCGTCGACGCCCTCGTCCCGCTCATCACCTGGAACGACCTCGCCTACGCGCTCGCCCCCAACAACACCGGGGCACGCACCGGCGTCACCTCCGACACCCCCGGCGTCTTCAAGTGGCAGTGGACCAACGGGTTCTACCTGATCGGCGAGGGGCAGCCGCTCCTCAACCCGAGCCTGGACCCGTCCCGCTTCAACCGGCTGGACTGCCTGCACTTCGCCGCCCAGGCCTGCGAGACCATCCGGCTCCTCAACTCCGGCCGCTACCCGGCCGACGAAACCCGCGCGATGCTCGACTACGCCCGCAGCGTCTCGCCCGTCTCCTATCTCAGCCGCGTCAAGGCCCCCACCCTGATCGTCCAGGGCCAGGCCGACAGCCTGTTCAACCTCAACGAGGCCACCGCCACGTACAGGACGCTCAAGGCGCAGGGCACCACGGCCAAGATGATCTGGCAGTCCTGGGGCCACAGCGGCGGCCAGGTCCCCGGCGAACTCGACCTGGGCGAAGGCAACCTGGAGACCAGTTACGTCGGCCGACGCGTGCTCGCCTGGTTCGACCGGTACCTCCAGAAGGAGGCGGACACCGACACCGGACCCGAGTTCGCCTACTACCGCTCCTGGCAGAGCGGTTACGGCACGGCGGCCGCCGTGCCCGCCCTGTCGCAGAAGATGTACCTGTCCGGCGACGGCAAGCTGGTCGACAACCGCTCCAAGGTGGTCCGTGGCAGCCGCCAGTACACCAACTGGCTGGTGCCGACGAGCCATTCGGAGAGCTCGATCGCCCCGCTGATCGGACTGCCCGACTCGAAGCCGTACGACACCAAGGGCACCTACCTCGGCTGGCGCAGCGCCCCGCTCACCGCACCCGTCGACGTGGTCGGCGCCCCGAAGGCCACCCTGAAGGTGGTCTCGCCGAAGGCGGAACGGGTCCAGAACAGCGGGGACGCCTCCGACAGGCTCGTCCTCTTCGCCAAGGTGTACGACGTCGCCCCCGACGGCAGCAGGGCACTGGTGAACCGCCTCGTCTCACCGGTCCGGGTCCCCGATGTCACCCGGCCCTTCACGGTGGAGTTGCCCGGCATCGTCCACCGGTACGAGAAGGGGCACCGGCTGGAGTTCGTGATCGCCGCCAGCGACACCGCGTACTTCGGCAACCGGGGCATCAAGCCCGTCACCGTCGTCAGCGCCCCCGAGGACACCGGGGTGCTGGAGCTCCCGGTGGTCCCGGCCGGCTGACCGCCCCGCCCGCCCCCGACACCCCGTCCGCCCCCGGAACCCCCGTTCACCAGCGCGCCCCGTTCACTCGAACGGCCGTACAGCACCGCCCCCCGGACCCGGCACAGGGCCATGCTGGGAAACCCCCGGGGGGGCGGCCGCGTGGCACGACGGACGGGCCGGACGCGAGGAGCGAGCGGAAGGACCGGGCCATGAGTCCCAAGGACGTGACGAGCGACGGCAGGCGTGGCACCGGGCTGTGGACCCCGGGGCGCATCGCCGTCGCGGTGCTGGTCGCCCTCGTCATCGTGTTCATCTGCGTGAACACCCAGAAGGTCACCATCCGGGTGATTGTCCCCGAAGTGACCATGCCGCTCTGGCTCGCTCTGCTCGCGATGTTCCTCATCGGCCTGGTCTGCGGCGGCTATCTGTTCCGCCGCAAGCGCAAGTGACGCCGGGGGCGCACGTGACGGGGGGGGCCTGCCGCCCCTACCTCCCGTACCCGTCGTACGCTGGGGCGATGCCCGATCCGAACGGTCACCGGAGCCCGACCGCCCCGTACCTCGCCGAAGGCCCGCGAACGGCCCTGCGCCGCTTCAACGACGCCGACGCGGCGGAGTTCACGGCCCGCGCCCGGGAGAGCCGCACCCTCCACCGCCCGTGGCTCTTCCCGCCGGAGCGCGCCGCCACCTACGCCGCCTACACCGAGACCCTCGTCCGGGACCCGGCCCGCGAGGGTTTTCTGGTCTGCGAGCGCGGCGAGCCTGGCGAGGGCGAGGCGGACGGGGCCATCGCCGGGTTCATCAACATCAACAACATCGCCCTCGGCGGCTTCCGCTGCGGTGCCCTCGGCTACGGGGCCTTCGTCCACGCGGCCGGGCGCGGACTGATGGGCGAAGCGCTCGGCCTCGTCATGGGCCTGGCCTTCGGGCCGCTCGGCCTGCACCGCCTGGAGGCCAACATCCAGCCCGGCAACGCGGCCTCCATCGCCCTGGTCCGGCGGGCGGGCTTCCGCCTGGAGGGGTTCTCGCCCGACTTTCTCCACATCGACGGCGCCTGGCGCGACCACGAACGCTGGGCGATCACGGCCCCGGCCGCCGAAGCCGCGTAACCCTCTCTTCCGGGGCCCGCCGAACCCTCTCTTCACACTCTTCCGGGGGCCGCCGAATCCCTCTTGAGGCCGCCCGGAGCAGCGGCGAGGATGGGGCGCATGCGCACCGTCGTGGTCCTCGACGCCCCCTCCAACCTCGGCCTGCGGCCCCCCGCCCCCGGTACCGTCCCGGGCTGCTACAGGCTGGCGGGCGCACTGCGCGAGCAGCGGATCGTGCAGCGCCTCGGGGCGCTGGAGGGCGGAGTCGTGGTCCCGCCGCGCTACGACCTGGGGGAGTGGAAGGAGGGCGACGGGGTCTTCAACGCCGCCGCCATCGCCCGGTACACCCGCACCCTCGCCGACCGCGTCGAAGGACACGTAAGGGCCGGAGAGTTCGCCCTGGTCCTCGGTGGTGACTGCTCGATCCAGCTGGGCGCGCCGCCCTCGCCCTGCGCCGTCCCGGCCGGTACGGGCTCGCCGCCGTCGACGGGTCCCCCGACTTCCGGCACTCCGGCAACAGCGACCGGATCGGGGCCGCGGGCGGCGAGGAGCCGGCGATCTCCACCGGGCGCGGCCAGGCGGACCTCGCCGACATCGACGGGCTCGGCCCCTACCTCAAGGACGAGGACATCCACCTCTTCGGCATGCGCGACGGGGACGAGGACCGGGCCGAGCTGGCCGCCCTGAAGATCCCCCACGCGACCGTCGGCCAGATCCGGGAGTGGGGCGCCGCCGAGCTGGCGCGGACCACCGTGGAGAGCCTGGAGACGCCCGCCCTCGACGGCTACTGGGTCCACCTGGACGCCGACGTCCTCGACCCGAGGATCATGCCCGCCGTCGACAGCCCCGACGGCGGCGGCCTGCTGCCCGGCGAACTCGCCCCGCTGCTGCGTACGCTGGTCCCCTCCCCTCCCCGCGCTGCGTCGGGCTCAACGTGACCATCTACGACCCGGATCTCGACCCGGACGGCACCGCGGGCGCCCTGCTCGCCGACCTCGTCGTCGGAGCTCTCGCACCGGCCTGAACGGGCCGCCCCCGCCCAGGCCCGGGGCGGATCAGGCCATGATCTTGCGGTCCGCGTACTCGAAGACCGAACCGTCCGGGTGCAGCGCGATCAGGTTGCGGCCCGCCGGGGTCGGCAGCGGCCCCGCGACGATCCGCGCGCCCGCCCGGGTCAGCGCCGCGTTCGCCTCGTCCACGTCCTTGACGGCGATGGTCGCGCTCACCTTGCGCAGCACCTCCAGCTCCGACTCGGGCCCGCTCATCAGCAGGAAGCAGCCGATCGCGGCGACCGAGACCCCGCCGCGCTCGAAGCGCAGGGCCGGGGTGCTCGTCAGCCCCTCGTAGAAGGCCACCGCGGCCTCCAGGTCGTCGACGCAGATACGCAGCGTGGTTCCCAGGATCTCCATGCGTACGAGGGTAGTTGGCGTGCGCCGGGGGCGTGATCGATTCGGGTCCGCTCCGGCCGCTCCGGTCCGCAAGGAATTCGGTTGCCGCGGTGGGGGCGCGGTGCGAGGGTCGCGCCATGGAACGACGTACGCCCGGGGAAGTCACCGTCCGCCCCTACCGGCCCGAGGACTGGGACGCCATCGCCCGCATCCACGACACCGCCCGTCTGGACGAGCTGCGCGGCTCGGTCGGCGTGGAGGCCTTCCTCACGCTCGCGGAGACGCACGAGGAGGAGGGGCTGTTCGACGGCGACCTCTGGGTGGCCGAGGCACGGGACCGTACGGGCGCGGTGCCGGTGGTGGCCGGCTTCGCGGCCTTCGCGGACGCCGAACTGACCTGGCTGTACGTCGACCCCGCCCGCTACCGCCAGGGCATCGGGCGGGTCCTGCTGCGCCATGTGCTGGAGGCCGACGACTCGGCCCGGATCGAGTGCACGGTCCTGGCCGGGAACGACAACGCCCGCGCCCTCTACGAGAGCGCGGGCTTCGTGGTCGTCGAGACCAAGTCCGGGAAGCTCGCCGGGAACGAACGGTTCGCGGCGACCGGGCACGTCATGGAGTGGCTCCGGCCCTGAGGCCGCGCGCTGTCCCCGTAGCGCCTCCGGTCACCCCCGGCAGAGCACCTCGCCGTGCGGGACCATGAACCAGCCGTCGTCCTCCACGCCCCAGCCACGCCACGTGGCCGCGATGGCCGTCAGCTGCTCGGTGCTCGCATGGCCGCCCCGTACCGCCAGCTCGGCGTAGACCGAGTCCGTCGTACGGTCCGCCCACAGCCCGCTCCACCAGGCGCGGGTCTCCGGGGTGGCGAAACACCAGGCGGCGGCGGTCGGGGTGATGTCGGGGAACCCCGCCTGCCGCGCCCAGGAGAGCAGCATCCGCCCGGCGTCCGGTTCGCCGCCGTTGGCGCGGGCCACCCGCCGGTAGACCTCCTGCCACTCCGACAGCCCGGAGGTCTCGGGGAACCAGGCCATCGCCGCGTAGTCGCTGTCGCGCGCCGCGACCACCCCACCGGGCCGGCAGACGCGCCGCATCTCGCGCAGCGCCTGCACCGGGTCGCCCACATGCTGGAGCACCTGGTGGGCGTGGACGATATCGAAGGAGTCGTCGGGGAAGTCCAGGGCGTGGACGTCGGCCACCGCGAACTCGACGTTCTCCAGACCGCGTTCGGCGGCCACCGCGGCCGCCTGCTCCAGGATGCCGGTGCCGGTGTCGACGGCCGTCACCCGGCCCGGCGCGACCAGCGCGGCCAGGTCGGCGGTGATGGTGCCGGGGCCGCAGCCGACGTCCAGCACCGCCATGCCGGGCCGGAGTTCACCGAGCAGGTAGCCCGCCGAGTTGGCGGCGGTCCGCCAGCGGTGCGAGCGCAGCACCGACTCGTGGTGGCCGTGGGTGTAGACGGCGGTTTCTTTCGGCATGGCAGCGTCCGGCATGGCGGCGTCCTCTCTCGATTCAGCAACTACCGTACGCCGCCATGCCGGATGATGAGATGGGCGTCTTGGGATGTGGACGCGGTGTGGGGAGAGCTACACGTGCATCGGGCAGTAGACCGTCAGCGCCTCCGGCAGCTTGTCGATCAGCAACTCGGTCCCGGAGTGGGCCACTTCACCGTCGTACGCGTACGGAGTCCCCGGCGCCAGACCGGCGATCCGCACCCGGCGCCGCCGTACCGCGGCGTGCGCGGGGGAGCGGGTCAGGGGTCCGGCCACCGCCGCCGCCAGCAGACGCAGCGCCGGGCCCCGGCCGCCGTGCACCACCCTCACGTCCAGCAGCCCGTCCGCCAGGTTGTGACGCCGGCCGGGCGCCGGGCCGACCCGCTGGAAGAGGCCGTTCCCGACGAACACCAGCCACAACGGGCGCCTGCGTCCCTGGAGTTCGGCTTCCAGAGGGCGCTGTCCGCGCAGTACGTGGAGGGCGGCGAGCACCCCGGCCGGCCAGCCGCCGATCCGGGGCGACCAGTGCTCCCGCTTCCGTACGAGCTCCGGATAGGCGCCCAGGCTGAAGGCGTTGAGGAAGTAGCCGTCGGCCCCCTCGGGCCCCTTCGGGCCGGGGCGGAACCGGCCCAGGTCGACCTGTATGGCATCGCCCGCCGTGAGCGCGGCCGCCGCTTCCTGGACCGTCTCGATGCCCAGGTCGTAGGCGAAGTGGTTGAGGGTCCCGCCGGGGAAGACCGCAAGCGGCATCCCGTGCGTCGCCGCGACGGAGGCCGCCAGGTTCACCGTGCCGTCGCCCCCGCAGACACCCAGCGCCTTCCCCCGGCCCGCCGCCTTCTCCATTGCGGTGGACAGGTCGGCGGGCGCACACTCGACCACCTCGGCGAGAGGCAGCGCCTCCCGCACCATCGACGCGGTCGCGGTGGCCGTCCCGGACGCCTCGTTCACCACCACCACGAGGCCCTTCCCGCCGGGCAGCGCGGGAGCCTCACCGGGCGGGCGGCCGGGCGCGGGGAGCTGGCCCCGGGTGGGGACGACCCCGCGCAGCGCGAACGCGGCTCCTACGCCGAGCGCCGCCCCGGCCAGCACATCGCTCGGATAGTGCACCCCCGTGTAGACGCGGGAGGCGGCCACCGCCGCCGCGACGGGGGCGACGACGGCACCCCAGCCCTTCGACTCCAGCGCCACCCCGGTGGCGAAGGCCGCCGCCGAGGCCGCGTGGCCGGAGGGGAAGGACGTGGTCACCGGCTGCCGCTTCAGCTGCCGCATGACCGGCACATGATCGAGTATCGGCCGCTGGCGGCGGACCGCCCCCTTGCCGACGGTGTTGATGGCCACCGACGCCACGGCCAGCGAAGCGACCCCGCGCAGCGCCGCACGGCGGGACCGGGCGCTGGAGCCGAGGGCCGCGATGCCGACCGCCGTCCCGAACCAGAGCAGCCCGTGGTTGGCGCTCCGGCTCAGCTGGGGCAGCAGGGGGTCGGCGCCCGGCCAGTGCCGTCCCGCGACGTTCTGGAAGACGGCCAGGTCCCGTCCTTGCAGCCAGCTCCGCACCCGGTCGGCGGCGGGGGCGGCGGATGATGTGTTCGGTGACGACTTGGGCGACATGGCTCAGCGAATACCCGGAGACCGGCCGATGAACCAGCAGGCGCGCTGAGAGCCTCACCACGCGGCGCCGGCCACCGGCTCAACGGCCCAGGATCCGCCCGGTGGGCCGGCCACCGGCGCAGCCGCCCAGGGACCCCCCGGCGGGTGGCCACCGGCCCCCCGGGTGCGCAATTGGGCGGGCGGCCCGGCCCGAACCTCCGTATAAAGGGCCCTGAGAGCGCCCCGGAGCCGTAGCGGAACAGTCGTGGCCGGTGGCGGCGGAGGAGGCCGGAATGCACGAGGACCACGGGCCCGTCCGCTACGGGCCGCCCGCCCCCGACCCCGGCCTGCCCGTCATCCCCCAACTGGCCGCGGTCCTGGCCGCCGCGGCGGACCGCACCCGCCCCGAGCCGCCAGGCGGCGGCCGCGTCCTGCGCGAGGCGGCCTGCGCCTACTGGGCCCGGCGCGGCCTGCACGGCGGGCCGGAGAACATCGTGGCGGCCCCCGGCGACCAGCCGCTCCTCCTCGCGCTGATCGCCGCGCACGGCGGTGACGTCCTGATGCCCCGCCCCTGCCCGGCCACCTGGATGCCCCAGGCCCGGCTGCTCGGCACGCCCGCCTACCAGGTGCCGACGCCCGCCGAATGCGGGGGCGTCCCCGACCCGTACGCCCTGCTGGAGACCGTGCGCCGGGTACGGGCCGAGGGCGGTCGGCCGAAACTGCTGGTGCTCTCCGTCGCCGACGACCCCACCGCCACCGTCGCCCCGCCCGAGCTGGTGCGGGAGGCCTGTGAGGCGGCGGTCGGCGAGGGGATGCACATCATCAGCGACGAGACCTGGCGCGACACCGTGCACCGGCCCCGCGACACCGTCCTGCTCAGCCCCGCCGAGATGTGCCCCGACGACGTCACCGTCATCAGCGACCTCTCCGGCGGACTCACCCCCGCCGCCTGGCCGGTCGCCGTCGCCCGCTTCCCGGAGACCGGGCGGGGAGCCGTGCGCCGGGCCCGCACGCTGGACGTCCTGACCGCGCTGGGGGCCCTGGTCGCCGGTCCGCTGGCGCCCGCCGCCGCCCACGCCCTCGGGGAGCCGGAGGCCGTACGGGAGAGGATCCGGCAGGCCGCGGGGCTCCAGTGCCAGGTGGCCGCCGCCGCCCACCGCGCGGTCCTCACCGCCGGAGTCCTGGCCCGCCCTCCACAGGCGGGCCGCCACCTCTACGCGGACCTCGGCCCGCTCCGCTCCCGGCTGGCGGACCTGGGTGTCACGGACTCCATGGAGCTGGAGGAGCACCTCACCGACCGGCTCGGCGCCCCGACCCCGGGCGGCCACCGCTTCGGGGACGAGCTGGGCGCCCTGCGCGTACGGCTCTCCACCGGGCCGCTGCTGGGGGCGACGGCCGAGGAGCAGCGGGAGTCCCTCACCGCCGAGGAGCCCCTGGAGCTGCCGCATGTGGCGCGGGCACTGAGCCGGTTCGCAGCGGCCTTCGGCGAGCTGCGGTGACCTTCAGGAGGTGAGCGGTGGGGAAGGCGGAGACGTCAGCTCGTCCCTCGGCGGAGACCAAGCCCTACTAGGCCCGTCGCGTTCCCCGTCCCATGACGGGGGCCTCAGCTCGTCGCGTCGCCCGTCCCGTGGCCGAACCGGGCGCGCAGCTTCCGCCACACCGCCGGCGCCACACTGATCAGCACGGTCAGCGCCACCGCCGCGACCACGCCCTGCCAGGGCTCCGGGAAGAGCGAGCCGCCCAGGATCCCGATCAGCTGGTACGTGGCCGCCCACGCCAGACACGCCGGCACATCGCCCCGGGCGAACGTCTTCAGCGGCATCTTCCCCAGCAGACAGGCCAGCATCACCGGGATCCGCCCGGCCGGCACCAGCCGGGACAGGATCAGCACCGTCCCGCCGTGCTCGTCGAGCTTCTCCTGCGCCTGCGCCAGCCGCTCCGGCGCGGCCCGGCGCGTGAGCGCCTCCAGCCACTTCGAACCGTGATTCGAGCGCACGCCCCGCTGCCCCAGCCAGTACAGGCAGACGTCCCCCAGGAACGCCGCTCCCGAGGCCACCGCGAAGACGAAGAGCATCGAGAACGGTGACGACTGGTGGAGCGCCACCACCGCCGCCGAACTCACCAGCGCCCCCGTCGGAATCACCGGCACCAGGGACCCCAGCGCCACCAGGAGGAAGAGCGTCGGGTAGCCCACGGCCTGCTGGGCCGACTCACCCGGCAGCTCCCGCACCACCGACTGGAACTCCTGGATCACCGGCCGGCCTCCGGCCGGACCCGCTCGCCGTGGGACAGCAGGTGCACCGCCACCGCGGGCGCCCGTATGCCCGCCTGCCGGACGAACTCGTCGCCCGGCCCGTGGAACTCGTGCGGCCGCACCCCGTCCAGACCGATCGGCCAGTACGTGCCGTAGTGAACCGGCACCGCCGAGCGAGGCTCCAGCAGGGTCAGCGCCTCGGCGGCCCGGGACGGGTCCAGATGGCCGTGCCCGAGGTACGGGCCCCAGCCGCCCACCGGCAGCAGCGCCACATCGACCGCGCCCACCGCCTCGGCCATCTCGTCGTAGAGCCCGGTGTCCCCGGCGAAGTACGTCCGCGCCTCGCCCTCGACCACGTAACCGAGCGCGGGCACCCGGCGCGGCCCGACCGGCAGCCGCCGCCCGTCGTGGAGCGCCGGAACCGCCCGCACCCGCACCTCGCCGACCCGTACCTCGTCGCCCGCCCGCACCTCGGTGATCAGGAGCTCCCGCCTCCGGCGCAGGGCCCGCAGCCCGGGCACGGCCGCGACCGCGCCGCTCGGCACGATCAGCCGGGTGCCGGGGGCCAGCCGGGACAGCGACGGCAGATGCAGATGGTCGGAGTGGAGATGCGAGACCAGCACCACCTCGGCGAGCGCGGCCTGCGGCGGCGGCACCTCACCCCGGCGGCGCCGCAGATGCGCGAAGCGCCGTACGAACAGGGGGTCGGTCAGCACCCGTACCCCGGAGTCCTCGATCGTGCAGGTGGCATGACCCCACCAGGTGACCTCCACCGGCACGTCCCGCCTCCTTCTTCGGCCTCCGCGACCCGATGTCCCGGAGAGGCCCACGCCATCCCGTACCCAGGAGCGCCGCCGGTACGAGCCTATGCGCCCCCTGGCCTCCACCACGACGGCCCTGACCGGGGCCGACGCTGTGAAAAGCTGGGGAGCGGGCTCCTGACGGACGGGCCCGCAGGGGGAGAAGGCGTGAGGTGGACCGGCGTGGACGAGCGGAGACGGCCTGCGCCGGGACGGCGTACGGCGAGATGGCGTACTGCGGGCGGTGCGCTGATGCGGATCATCGCGGTCTGGGCGGTGTCCACCCTCACCATGCTCGCCCTCGCCGGCATCCTGCCCGACTTCCGGCTCCAGTCCGACGACGGCGACACCATCACCCGTACCGCCTTCACGGCGGCCTGGGGCGCGGGGGCGTTCGGCCTGCTCTCCGCCCTGGTGTGGCCCGTCCTCGTCCGGGCCCTGCTCATCGTCCCCGCGCTCGTCCTCGGCGCGCTGGTCTTCTTCCTCAACGGCTCGCTGCTGCTGATAGCGCTGCGCCTCATCCCGGACGGGCGCGGCGACGCCGCCCCGGAGACCGCGGTCGTCGTCGCCGCCGTGATGTCCGCCGTCGCCTCCGCCACCTCCACCGCACTCGCCGTCCGCGACGACGAGGCCTACCGCCGCAGGCTCTCCCGCCTCGCCGACCGGCGCCGTCGGCGCGGCTCCCCGGACATCCTGGGACCCGACCGCGACGGACCGCCCGGCACCGTCTTCCTCCAGCTCGACGGCGTCGGCCACGACGTCCTGGTGAAGGCCGCGGCCGACGGACTCATGCCGACCGTCGCCGGCTGGCTCGCCGACTCCTCCGGACACCGCCTCACCCCCTGGCGCACCGACTGGTCCAGCCAGACCGGCGCCAGCCAGCTCGCCATCCTGCACGGCTCCAACCACGACGTCCCCGCCTTCCGCTGGTACGAGAAGGAGACCGGCACCGTCATGGTCTCCAGCCGCCCCGCCAGCGCCCTCGAAATGCAGCGCCGCGCCATCGCCCGCACCCGGGACGGCGGCCTCCTCACCATCGACGGCGCGAGCCGGGGCAACCTCTTCAGCGGCGGAGCCGGACAGCTCGCCCTGGTCCTGTCCATGGCCGCCCGGCGCGGCAAGGGCAGGCGCTCCCGCTCCGGCTACTTCGCCTACTTCTCCGACCCGGCCAACGCCGTCCGCACCGCCCTCTCGTTCGCCGCCGAGCTCGGCCGCGAGATCGGCCAGTCGACCCGGGCCCGCGCCCGCAAGGTCACCCCCCGGGTCAAGCGCGGCGGCCTCTACCCCTTCATCCGGGCCTTCGCCACCGTGGTCGAGCGCGATGTGGTCGTCGCCGCCGTCCTCGGCGACATGTTCGCCGGCCGCACCGCCGTCTACGCCGACCTGGTCGCCTACGACGAGGTCGCCCACCACTCCGGACCGCACAGCCGCGACGCCGAGAAGGTCCTCCAGCGCCTCGACCGCTCGCTCGCGCTGATCTCCAAGATCGCCGACCACACCCCGCGCACGTACCGGATCGTGCTCCTCTCCGACCACGGCCAGAGCCCCGGCGAGACCTTCGCCGGAAGGTACGGGCTGACGCTCAAGGACCTCGTACGGGCGGGCTGCGGGCTCCCGGTGCCGCGCAGGGCGCGCGGCACGCACAGCGCGTCCGAGGCGCGTGACGCGGTACGGATCGCCCTGCACCGCCCGCCCGCGGAGGTGGAACCGGAGGCGGAGCACGCGGCCAAGCGCTCCGAACCGATCGTGCTGGCCTCCGGCAACCTCGGCCTGGTCTCCTTCCCCGACATCGAGGGGCGCGCCTCGCGCGAGGAGATCGACCGCCGCAACCCGGCGCTGCTGTCCACGCTCGCCGACCATCCGGGGATCGGCTTCCTCCTCGTACGCAGTGAGGAACACGGCTCCGTGGTGCTCGGGCCGGGCGGTACCGAGGTCCCCGCCGCCGAACTGGCCGACGGGACGGGTCCGCTCGCCGTCTTCGGAACCGGCGCGGCGGCCGCCGTACGGCGCACCGACACCTTCCCGCACGTCGCCGACGTCATGGTCAACTCCATGTACGACCCCGAAACCGGCACCGTGCACGCCTTCGAGGAGCAGATCGGCTCGCACGGCGGACTCGGCGGCGAACAGGCCCGGCCGTTCCTGCTCTGGCCGCGCGGGATGACGGACCCGCTGGACATCGTGGCCGCCGAGACCGCCGAAGGCGCGCCCGCACCGCCGGGCGGCGGGCTGGTGGGCGCGGAGGCGGTGCACCGGGTGCTGAACCGCTGGCTGCTGGAGTTCTCCGGCCCGCAGGTGCCGGTGCGGACGGAGGGCTTCACGGGCACCGCCCGGGCGGACGAGCCGTTCCCGGGGGAGCGGGGTGCCGGCGGGCCGGGCCCGGTCGACGGGCCGGGTCCGGTCGTGCGGGCGGCACCGGTGCTCAGCGAGATCTCGCTGCCGGAGACGCCGAGTTGACCTGAGCGCCGCCCCCTCGGATCAGGCCGACTGGCGTCGTACCAGCGTCGGCGGGAAGACCACGGAGGGCGAGGGCCCGCCGGGCCCGCCGATCTGCTTCAGCAGCAGCCGGGCCATCTCCGCCGCCATCTCCTCCACCGGCTGCCGAACCGTCGTCAGCGGCGGGTCGCAGGCGGCCGCCGCGCTGCTGTCGTCGAAACCGACCACCGCGACATCCGACGGTACGTCCCGGCCGGCCCGCTGCAGCACCGGGAGCGCGCCCAGTGCCATCAGGTCCGAGGCGATGAACACCCCGTCCAGACCGGGCTGTTCCTCCAGCAGCCGGCGCATCGCCGCCGCACCGCCCAGATGTGTGAAGTCCCCTTCCGCGCAGGCCACGTCCTCGATGCCGTGCGTGGCGAGGGCCTCCAGGAAACCCGCGAGACGTACCTGCCCCGCAGGCCTGTCCTGCGGACCGGAGATGGTCCCGATCCGGCGCCGCCCCAGCGCGGCCAGATGGTCGGCCGCCAGCCGCGCCCCGGCCTGCTGGTCGACCTCCACGTAGGCCAGCGACGACGGACGCGGCGGGCGGCCCGCGAGGACGGCGGGCAGCCGGGTCTCCTGGAGCAGATGGGGCAGCGGGTCGTCCGCGTGCGAGGTGACCAGGACGACGCCGTCGACGTGGCCGTGGCGCAGGTAGGAGAGCAGCTGGTTCCGGGACGTCTCGTCGTCGGCCAGCATCAGCACCATCTGGATGCCCGCAGGACGCAGCACTTCGAGGAGCCCGCTGACGACCCGGCCGAAGTAGGGGTCGGAGAACATCCGGCCGGCGAACGGCTCGGAGACCGGACGCCGTTCCCGCTCCGAGATCACCAGGGCCACGGAGTCGGTGCGCCGGGTCACCAGCGAGCGCGCCGCCCGGTTGGGCACGTACCCGGTCGTCGCCACCGCCTCCTCCACCACGGTGCGCAGGGCGGGGTCCACCGTGGTGGCTCCGTTGATCACCCGGGACACGGTGGCCCGTGAGACACCGGCCACGGCCGCCACGTCCTCCAAGGTCGGACGTACGGGCGGCTCCACTTCGGCTGTCATGCAGCCCTTTATACCCGCAGCCCAGCGCGCAGGTCAGCCGAGGGCCTGTGCCGCCCCCGGGAGCCCTTCCAGCTCGGTGAGCGCGGCCTCGCGCGCCGTGACGAGGGCGGCGGCCAGCTGCTTGGCGTCGGCTCTGGCGCCCGCGGTGATCTCGGACCGCGGCACCTGCGCGGAGTGGCGCAGATGGTCCCGGATCCCGGTCAGGAATAGCCGGTCGAACGCGGCCCCTCGGCCGCCCGGGCCGCTTCGAGGTCCGCTTCCGTCACCATGCCGGGCATGTCGTGGCCCGCGTGCACATCGGTGTCCGGAAGCCCCATCCGTGCCAGCAGGGGCCGCAGACGCCCGAGTTCGGCCTCCTGCCCGCTGTGCAGCCGGGTCGCGAAGGCCCGCAGCCGGGGCACGGTGGCCCGGTCGGCGGCGAGCGTGAGCAGGGCCAGCGCCTTCTCGTTCATCGGGGTCATCAGCTGGGCCCAGGCGGCGTCGGTGGGCGTGGTGGAGGCGGAGGAGGAGGCCGTGGTGGAGGGGGGAGCGGCCGTGTGTACCGGGGAGGCGGCGGGCGCGGGCTCCGTCGCGGTGGAGCAGCCGGCCGACGCGGTGAGAGCCAGCAGGGCCAGCAGACTCAGCGCGACGACGGGGAGGCGTGCGGTGGGGGGCCTGGATCGGGTGGCGTGACTCATGAGGTGTCCTGGACCGGGCCGAGGGCGCGGCCCCGGGGCCTGGACCCCGGGGCGGACACCGGTGGACGGATGGACGGATGGACGGATGGACCCGTGGATGGGCGGACGGGTGACGACGTCGGATCAGGGAGTGCCGTCGAACCCGCACTTGACGATGGCGTTGATGCAGTCGCGTACGCGCTGCGCCATCTCCTCCTGCGGCCATACGTTGAAGAAGTCACCGTGCATCGTGTAGCCGGGGCCCGAGGCCAGCCGGAAGCGGGCCGGGTCGCCGCTCACCGGATAGCGCAGCACCTGACGGAGCTTGGGCACCGGCACCGGGTGGGTCGACGGGCAGGCGCCGGCCACGGGGTAGGCCATGTGGCTCTTGTGGTCGGCCGAGTCGAGATCCGTACCGTTCCAGCACTGCGGGAAGTCCAGGTAGGACTCCAGCATCGTGCCGGGCGGACAGTTCACGAAGTCCTGCGAGGGGTTGACGTGACCGGCGTGCAGGCACGACCAGCGGGCGATGGTGTTCTCCTGCGGTGCGGTCGCCTTCGCGTTGCCCGCCACGATGCGCAGGCCCCGGGGGAAGGGCTTGATCTGCCGGATGATGTCGTCGCGGACACCTTCGCCCAGGTAGTAGAAGGTCGTTCCGGTCGGCTCCACCTCCCGGTCGCTGTCGTACAGGGTGGGCACCCAGTACGAGGAGAGGTCGGTGTCGGGCGAGCAGCTCGTGCGGCCCTTCTCCAACGACTCCAGGTCCGAGTTCCCGTTGGTGGTGTCGTTGCCGAAGAAGCTGTGCATGTGGGAGGCGCCCGGCAGCCCCGGGAAGACGATCGGGTCGTCGGGTGCCCGGTGGGTGTAGGGGCACTCCGCCAAGAACTCGGCCACCCGCACCACATCGGCGGCGGCCTGGGTGGCGACCTCGGCGGCGGCCCGGTCGCCCGCGGCGTTGCCGACGTTGGCCTGGACGAGGGAGAGGGCGAGGGCTGAGAATGCGCAAGCATTGCAACACCCATTCATGTGGCGGCACTTGGATGTGGGAGAGATGGGAGAGCGCTCTCTCAAATGCTCGTCGGAGCGTGCCATTCCCTCCCGTACGGGGAGGTGTACCGCGTTCTTCCGGAGTGACGGGTGGGACGTCGGCAGAGGGGGTGGGGAGGCGCTGTCGAGGGCGTTGTCAGTGGTGGGCGGCAGGATGGTCACCATGACGAACTCAGCCGCTGTGCTCGCCGATGCCGCCGCCTACGCCGCCGCGGTCGAAGAGGCCTCCCAGGCCGCCGCCGCGTACTACGCCACGGGTGAGAGCACCCTCGACGACGACGCGTACGACCGGCTGGCGCGCGGGATCGCCGCATACGAGGCGGACCACCCCGACGAGATACTCGAGTCGTCACCGACCGGCAAGGTCGCGGGCGGGGCCGCCGTCGGAGACGTGCCGCACACGGTGCCGATGCTCTCGCTGGACAACGTGTTCTCGGCCGAGCAGTTCGCCACCTGGACCGCCTCGCTGGAGCGGCGGATCGGCAGACCGGTCGCCGCCTGGAGCGTCGAGCCGAAGCTGGACGGCCTGGCAGTCGCCGCCCGCTATCGGGAGGGGCGGCTGGAGCGGCTGATCACCCGGGGCGACGGCACGGCGGGCGAGGACGTCTCGCACGCGGCCGCCGCGGTCGTCGGACTGCCCGAGCGGCTGGACGCACCGGTCACCATCGAGGTGCGCGGCGAGATCCTCATGACGAACGAGCAGTTCGAGCAGGGCAACGCGATCCGCACGGAGCACGGCGGAGCCCCCTTCGCCAACCCGCGCAACGGGGCGGCGGGCACCCTGCGCGCCAAGGACCGGGCGTACCGGGTGGAGACGACCTTCTTCGCCTACGGCGCCCTGCCGCTCGCCGGCTCCGGAGAGCTCGCCGCGACCCTCACGAAGCTGCCCCACAGCGAACTCCTCGCGTACGTCGCCGGGCTCGGCGTGCACACGGCCGCGGCCACGGAGGTGGCACCGCTCCGGGTGACCACCGTGGAGGAGGTGCAGGCGCGGGTCGAGGAGATCGGCGCCCTGCGTGCCGCGCTGCCGTTCGGTATCGACGGCATCGTGATCAAGGCCGACCTCGCCGCCGACCAGCGCGAGGCCGGGTCCGGCAGCCGGGCACCGCGCTGGGCCATCGCCTACAAGCTCCCCGCCGTGGAGAAGATCACCCGCCTGCTCTCCGTCGAGTGGAACGTGGGCCGCACCGGCATCATCGCGCCGCGCGCCGTCCTGGAGCCCGTCGAGATCGACGGATCCACCGTCGGCTACGCCACCCTCCACAACCCGGCCGACATCACCCGCCGTGATCTGCGCCTGGGCGACCAGGTCATGGTCTACAAGGCGGGCGACATCATCCCGCGCATCGAGGCTCCCGTCGCCCATCTGCGCACCGGGGACGAGACGCCGATCGAGTTCCCGGCGAGCTGCCCGCAGTGCGGTTCCGAGATCGACACGAGCGAGCAGCGCTGGCGGTGCACCCGCGGCCGCAACTGCCGACTGGTCGCCTCCGTCTCGTACGCCGGCGGCCGCGACCAGCTCGACATCGAGGGCCTCGGAGCCACCCGGGTCGTCCAGCTCGTCGACGCGGGCCTGGTCACGGACTTCGCCGACCTGTTCACCCTGGAGCGGGAGCAGCTGCTCGCCCTGGACCGGATGGGCGAGACCTCCACCGACAATCTCCTGGCCGCCATCGGGACCGCCCGCTCGCGCCCGCTGTCCCGGGTCTTCTGCGCCCTGGGCGTACGGGGGACGGGGCGCTCCATGTCCCGCAGGATCGCGCGGTACTTCGCGACCATGGACCACATCGTCGCCGCCGACGCCGAGTCGCTCCAGCGGGTCGACGGCATCGGCAAGGAGAAGGCCACGGCGGTCGTCGCCGAGCTGGCGGAGCTGGCCCCGCTGATCGAGAAGCTCGTCCGGGCCGGGGTGACGATGACGGAGCCGGGCGCCACCCCGCCGCCGGAGCCCGGCACGGAGGAGGAGGGTGACGCCGGGACCGGCGCGGAGCTGCCCCTGGCGGGGATGAAGGTGGTGGTCACGGGCGCCATGACCGGGGCGCTGGAGAAGCTGTCGCGCAATCAGATGAACGAGCTGATCGAGCGGGCGGGCGGGAAGTCGTCCTCCAGCGTCTCCGCGCGCACCAGCCTGCTGGTCGCGGGGGAGAAGGCCGGGTCGAAGCGGACCAAGGCGGAGGAGCTGGGGATCCGGATCGCGGCGCCGGAGGAGTTCGCGGAGCTGATCGCGGAGTTCCTGCCGGGGGTGGCCGGGGAGACCGTTGCGGTGGTGGCTGCCGTGGAGCCGGTGGAGGTGACGGAGGTCGTGGGGACAGTGGAGGTGGCGGAGGTCGTGGAGGTCGTGGAGGTCTGAGACGGGTCGGGCTCCTTTGAATCGGGGAGGAAGTGGCTTTCCCGCACCCGGTATTGCATAGTGAGGGCTTGGTCATGCCTCGCTATCAGCGGGCCGATGGGTGCGTGGACGGCTGCCGGTGACGGGCCGGGGGTGAGGGGCGATGCGTTCTCTGCACGACGGACAGCGACACGGTCGTGCCGTGCCCCTGCCAGGCCGGCCCAGGGGCGAAGTCCCAGGCCTTCCGAACCTCGGCTTCCCGAACCCTGACCCTTCGACCCCTGACCCTCGGACCACGCGCGGGACCGGCCGGTCCGGCGAAGGTCCTGGACCGCTTCGTGACGGAAGCGGTGCCGTGGGGCTCGGGACCGGGCGTGAGCCCGGGGCGCTCCGGGTGCGCCATGGACACCGCCGGCTCGGCGGCAGGACCGTGGCCGCCCGGGGACTCGCCCTGGATCTCGGCAGCTCCCGCACCCGGGCCTGGGTGCCCGGTCACGGGCTGGTCGCCGACCCCCTTCTCGGCCGCGCCCTCGACGGGGACACCGAACGGCCCGTCCGGCGCGGGCGCATCGTCGACCCCGAGGCCTGCGGGCGGCTGCTCGGCCGTATCGCCGACGCGGCCCTCGGCCCCGACCGCACGGACAGCGTGATCGTCCTCAGCCACCCCGTCCTCGCCGGGGCCGGTCACCGCAACGCCGCGCGGGAGCTGCTCGCCGGGCTTGGACCGACGCGCGTCCTCGTCCTCAGCAGCGCCCGGGCCGCCGCAGCGCACGCCGGGCCGCGCGACGCCGGTCCGCTGCTCGTCGTCGACATGGGCGCCGAGCTGACCGAGGTCACGCTCCTCGTCGGCGGCCGCATCGCCGACGCCCGGCAGGCCGAGACCGGGCTGAGCGACCTGGACCCGGAGACGCTGCCCGTCACCCTCGTCCGTACGGTCCTCGACATGGTGATGTCCATGTGGCGGCAGGACCGGCACGGCGCGATCCGCGGCGCCCTGCGCAAGGGCCCGGTGCTCGCCGGCGGCGGGGCGCTGCGCCCCGACGTCACCGACCGCATCGCCCGCTGCCTCGGCACGCCGGTCCGGCTGGCGGACGACCCGTCGACCACCGTCGTCCGCGGGGCCGGACAGATCCTCAGCTCCGTGCTCCGCCACGGAGTGACGGCCTCCGCCCTGCCCGGCCGCCCGAGGTGACCCCGCACCCGGGGCCGCCCGGGGGCAACGCGCTCCGGCTGCGGCAGACCGGTCCAGCGGGGAACACCCGGCGCCTGCCGACCCGTTCGGCGCACGGCTCCCGGCGCCTGCAGACCGGCCCGGCGCAACGGACACGACGCGTGCTGGCCGCGCTGGTCCTCGCCGTCCTCACCCTGGCCGGCGGTGCCCCCGCAGCAGGTGCCGCGCTCCCCGTCGGCGCCCTCAACAGCCTCTCGCTCACGGTGGCGTACACGCCGACGGCCCCGCCGCCCGCCCCGCAGACCGACCGCACCGCCCACCCCGGCGGCCCCCACCACGACCTGCGGCGCACCCGCACGACCCCGAGCGCCGCCGGCTCCGGCCCCGGCAGCCGTGGTCTCCGAGACCAGCCGCCCGGCCCCCAGCGACCCCAGGCGCGGCCCGCCCCCGCCCAGCCGCACACCCAAGCCCTTCACGACCGGTCACCGGCCGCCGATCCGGGCCCGCAGACCCCCCGGGCGGGTATCGGCCGTGCCCACCTCACGGGCCACGCGCCGCCGCCGTCCTACGACGGGCCGCTTGCCTGCTCACCGGTGCCGATCATGCCGCGCGGCCCCGTCGAGCAGATCACCGCGGCCTCCTTCGGCACACCTTCCGGACGCCGGGGCGCGCTGCCCGGTGTCCGCGGTCCTCCGGGCACGGCCGCCGGTCCCACGACCGGCCACCGGTCCTGCTCTGCCGATCCGGCGTCGCGTCCTCGCTGAGGTGAGGGCGGCCGACGCCCCACCGGAGGATTTCCATGACTCGCGCCACCACGGTGCGAGCGGTTCTGGCTGCCGCCGTCCTGCTCGTCTCCGTCGTCATCACCCTGACCATGTCACCCAGACTCGGCCTCGATCTGCAGGGCGGCACCCGTATGGTGCTCCAGGCCGAGGACTCCGCCACCGTCGAGGCGAACCGGGAGACCACCGACCGCACCCTGGAGGTCCTGCGCCAGCGCATCGACTCCCTCGGGGTCGCCGAGCCCGTCCTCACCCGGTCCGGCGAGGACCGGATCATCGTCGAACTGCCCGACGTCCAGGACCCGCGCCAGGCCGCCGCCGTGATCGGCCGAACCGCGCAGCTCAGCTTCCATGCCGTCCAGGGCGCCACACCCCCCGGCACCGAACCCGAGTCCAGGCCGGAGTCCGAGCCCGGCTCCGGCCGGCTGACCCTCCCCGACGAACAGGGGACACAGCTCGGCCTCGGCCCCGCCCGCCTCTCCGGAGCGGGCGTCAAGGACGCCACCGCTTCCTTCGACGCCCAGCAGGCAGCCGGCTGGACCGTCTCCCTCGACTTCCACAAGGACGCCGGGAAGGACTGGACCCGGCTGACCGGTGAGGCCGCCTGCCACCCGGTCCAGGACGAACGGCGGCGCGTCGCGATCGTCCTGGACGAGAAGGTCATCTCCTCGCCCCAGGTCGACCCCTCGGTCGGCTGCCAGGCCGGACTGCCCTCCGGCGGCACGCAGATCACCGGCTCCTTCAGCGCGAAGGAGGCCCGCGACCTGGCCCTGCTCATCAAGGGCGGCGCCCTGCCCGTCCCCGTCGAGATCGTCGAACAGCGGACCGTCGGCCCGACGCTCGGTGCCGCCGCCATCGACGCCAGCGCACAGGCGGCGCTCATCGGCGCCGCCGCCACCGCGCTCTTCATCACCGTCGTCTACCGCCTCTTCGGCGCGCTGGCCGCCGTCGCCCTCGCCGCGTACGGGGTGATCTCGTACGCCGCGCTCGTCGGCCTCGGTGTCACCCTCACGCTCCCCGGACTCGCCGGGTTCGTCCTGGCGATCGGGATGGCGGTCGACGCGAACGTCCTGGTCTTCGAACGGGCCAGGGAGGAGTGCGCCGCGCAGCCGAACCGCTCCCTGCGCTCGGCGCTGACCACCGGATTCCGGAAGGCGTTCAGCGCCGTCGCCGACTCGAACATCACCACGCTCCTCGCGGCCGGGCTGCTGTTCTTCCTGGGCTCCGGCCCGGTCAAGGGCTTCGGCGTCACCCTCGCCATCGGCGTCATCGCCTCGATGTTCTCCGCGCTGGTCATCGCCCGGGCGCTCACCGAGATCGCGGCGGGCTCCCGGTTCGTCAGCGACTACCGGGGTGTCAACGGCATCGCGCGCCCCGGCAGCGTACGGACCTGGCTGACCCGAAAGGACCCGCAGCTCTTCCGGAAGCCGGTCCGGTGGCTCGTCGTCTCCACCGCGCTGGTCGCCGTCGCCGTGGCGGGGATCGTGGTGCGCGGGGTCGACCTGGGCGTCGAGTTCACCGGGGGCCGGCTGGTGGAGTACTCCACCAGCCGCCCCGTCGACGTCGAGACCGCCCGCTCCACCCTCGCCGACGCCGGTTTCGGCGACGCCGAGGTCACCACGGCGGGCGACGGCGACATCTCCGTACGCACCGGAAAGCTCGACAACGACGGGGAGCACACCCTGCGGCAGGCGCTTGCCACCGAGGGCGGTGAGACCACGAAGGTACGGGACGAGCTGATCGGCCCGAGCCTCGGCGACGAACTGCGGCGCAACGCGCTGATCGCCCTGGGCGTCGCCGTGTTCGTCCAGCTCGCCTACCTCGCGATGCGGTTCCGCTGGACGTTCGCCGTGGCCTCGGTCGTGGGGATGGTGCACGACGTGGTGATCGTCGTGGGCGCCTTCGCCTGGCTGGGCAGGCCCGTGGACGGCATCTTCCTGGCCGCCCTGCTCACCGTCATCGGCTACTCGGTCAACGACTCGGTGGTGGTCTTCGACCGGGTACGGGAACTCTGGGCCGGGAACCGGAAGACTCCTCTCTCCGCCATCGCGCGCCGGGCGGTCCTCCAGACCGTCCCCCGCACCGTGAACACCGGGATGGGCGCCCTGTTCATCCTGGTCGCCCTCGCGGTGCTGGGCGGCGACTCGCTGGCCGACTTCGCGCTCGCCCTGCTCATCGGCATCTGCGTGGGCACCTGGTCCTCGGTGTTCACCGCGGTACCGGGTGCCCTCGTCCTGGAACGGACCACCGGCGCACCGCCGCCCGTACCGGGGAAGGCCTCCCGGCGCGCCCGCGAACCCCGGCGCGACCCGCTCGACAACGGGGCCCGCGTCTGACCCCGTACGGGACCCGTCCTCCCGCTCCGGCCGCCGGGCCGGGGCGGGATGAGGGCTACGGAAGACGGTCGCGCAGGTAGGCGGCGGTCTCCCGGTCGGCGGGGAGGAACGTCTCGATGGCCAGCTCCGCCACGGTCACGTCCATCGGTGTGTTGAACGTCGCGATGGAGGCGATGAACGACAGCACCTGGCCCCCGTGCTCGATCACCAGGGGCAGGGCGAACGACGGCGTACGCTCCCCGGCCCGGTCACCGGCGCCCCGGTCCGCGACCGGGTAGCCGGCCACCTCCTCGTACAGCGCGCGCAGCTCCGGCGACCGTACGAGCGCGATCTGACGTTCCATCTGCGCCAGCAGATCCGCCCGCCACTCCGGCAGGTTCAGGATGCGCGGTGCGAGCCCCGCCGGGTGAAGGGTGATCCGCATGGCGTTGAGCGGCGGGGTGAGCAACTCCTCGGAGACCCCCTCCATGAGCAGGGCGATACCCCGGTTGGCCGCCACCACGTCGTACATGCCGTCCACGACGAGCGCGGGATACGGCTCGTACCCCGCCAGCAGCCGATCCAGCCCTTCGTGCACCGAGGCCATCGCGGGGTCGTCGAGCGGCGTCTGCGCGTAACGTGGAGCGTAACCGGCCACCACCAGCAGGGCGTTGCGCTCCCGGACGGGGATCTCCAGCTGCTCGGCCAGGCGCAGGACCATCTCCTCGCTGGGGCGCGAACGGCCCGTCTCGACGAAGGAGATGTGCCGGGCCGAGGAGTCCGCGCGCAGCGCCAGATCCAGCTGGCTGATCCGCCGCTGCTCCCGCCAGCCGCGCAGCAGGGGACCCACGCCCGTGTCGGGGGAGACAGTTCTCATGGGGAGACCGTAACGTCGGACGACCGGTCGTACGACGCCATCCGAGACCCACGGGAGCCGCTCCATGTCCGCCGAACCGCTGTCGAGGACCGAGACCGAACACCGTCTTGAGGCGCTGCCCGGCTGGGCGCTGGAAGGGGACCGGATCACCCGGACCTTCCGGCTGCCGTCGCACTTCGCCGCCGCCGCGCTGACCGTCCACATCGCGCAGATCCAGGAGGAGCTGAACCATCACTCCGATCTGACGCTCGGGTACAACACCGTGGCCCTCTCCGTCCATACGCACGACGCCGGTGGCGCGGTCACGGAGAAGGACCTGGAGCTGGCCGCCAGGGTCGCGGCCGCCGCACCGGCCCACGGAGCGGAATAGGGGCCCCAGGGGCAGGCCCGCCTCAGCTCACCAGACCGAACCGCGGATTCCCGGCGAGCCACCGTGCGTAGAGGGGGCTGCGCGACACGGCCTCCGCGTACGCCGCCCGGGTCTGCCCGGCCACCGCCACCGCCGCGGCGTCCGCGGCGGGCGAGTGCGGGTGCCAGCCCAGCAGGTGCCGCCAGCTGAGCGGTGAACCCGCGAGCGGCCGGGTCACCAGGCCGGGGACCGGCGGGAACGTCGCCCGGCACAGTCCGATCGCCCGCCCGACCTGCACCAGATGGACGACGGAAGAGGTGTCCGTCTCGTACACCGACACCGGGGTGAAACCGGCCCGCGCGCACGCCGTGGCGAAACAGTCGGCGAAACAGCCGTCCCCCGGAACGTCGGCCCAGCACTGGTCCGCGAGCGCGGCGAGCTCCAGCTCCTCCTCGCCGGCCAGCGGGTGGTCCTCCGGCAGCATCACGAAGACCGGGTCGACCCCCACCACCTCCCAGACCAGCCGCTCGGCCAGCGGCGGCGGACTCTCGCCGCACGTGCCGATCAGTGCGAAGTCGAGGCGCCCGTCGATCGTCAGGGCGGCGATCTCGTCCACCGACCACGAGGTGTACGTGGAGACCGGCGCAGCCGGGTGCGCCGTGGCGATCCGGTCGACCAGACCGCCGAGCAGCGGGCCGTGCGTACCGCCCAGCCGGAACCGCTCCAGCGGCCCGGTGGCATTGGCGAACCGCACCGCCTCCGCCTGGAGTTCGCTCACCGCGGGCAGCACCACCCGGGCCCGCTCCAGCACCAGCTCGCCGAGCGGAGTGGCCCGGGCGCCCGTGTGGTCACGCTCGAAGAGCGTGCCGCCCAGGGCCTTCTCGATCCGCCGCAGCTGGGCGCTGAGCGCGGGCTGGGCGAGGCCCAGCGTGGCGGCGGCCTTGGTGAGGCTGCCGGTGTCGGCGATGGCACGGACGGTTCTCAGATGGCGCAACTCCAGCTCCATAAAGGCAAGTTATGGCCCCTGGCCCGCCCCGGCAATATGTCGGTCACTCTTCTGTTCGGGCAATGTTTCCTGGCCGTACCTCCGGCGCACGGGGCGCCGGAGGATCCCGCTCCAGTTCAGCCGTGCCGGGCATCGGCCCTCAGCCGTGCCAGGCTCCGTCCCGGGCCGCCTCGCGGGTGAACGCGGTGAACTCCTTCGCCTCCCGGCCCAGCACCCGCCGCACATCGTCCGTGGTGGCGGAGTTGTGGCCGTCGAGCAGCGTCGCGAACAGCTCGGCCAGGAACCCCGCCTCGGGCCCGAACACCCCGAACCCCTCCAGCACCTCCGCGTACGCCGGACCGCTCACGGGCACGTACCGCACCGGCCGCCCAGCCGCCCGCCCGAGCTCCGCCGCCGCCTCCTCGAACGTCAGGCTCCGGGGCCCCGTCAGCTCGTACACCGCGCCCGCGTGCCCGTCCCCGCTCAGCGCCGCCACCACCACATCGGCCAGGTCGTCGATGTCCAGGAAGGGCTCCGCCGTCGACCCCGCCGGGAAGACCAGCTCACCGCCGAGCACACTGTCCAGCAGGGCGCCCTCGCTGAAGTTCTGCGCGAAGAACGCCGACCGTACGACGGTGAGCTCGACCTCCCCGCACGCGCCGCGCAGCGCCTCCTCGGCCACGGCCGCCTGCGGTTCGCCGCGCCCCGACAGCAGCACCACCCGGCGGAGTCCGCTCGCCGCCGCGACCCGCCCGAACGCGGCCATCGCCCCGGCCGCGCCGGGCACCGCCAGATCCGGGTAGTACGCCACATAGGCGGCCTCCGTGCCGTCCAGCGCGGCCGCCCACCCCGACTCGTCCTGCCAGTCGAAAGGCACCTCGCCGGCCCGCGACCCGGCGCGCACCGGCACCCCCAGGGCCGCCAGCCGCTCCGCGACCCGGCGGCCGGTCTTGCCGGTGCCACTCGTCACCAGAACCGTGCCCATGACCCGCGCCCCTTCCTGCGCGGTGGAGCCGGCCGCGCCATTCTTCGTATACGTCTTCGTGGTCTCGTTCGCCGTGTTCTTCGTCATGGCTCCAGACTTCCGGGACCCGGGCGCCGGGAACATCGTCGAGACGCTCAGCTCCCTCCGCCTGCGTCTACGCTGTCGGCCATGGACGCTCTCGCCGGACTCCTGGACGGGCCGCGGGCGCGGGGCGCCTTCCTCCTGCGCATGGTGATGGAGCCGCCCTGGGCGGTACGGGTCGCCGACCGCGCCCCGATCTGCCTGATGTCGGTCACCCGGGGCGCGGCCTGGATCGTCCCGCCGGAGGGAGCCGAGCCGGTCCGCCTGGTGCCCGGTGACATCGCGGTGGTCCGCGGCCCCCACCCGTACACCGTCGCCGACGCCGCCGGCACCGACCCGCACGCCCTGGTCGGCCCCGGCGGCCTCTGCACCACCCTCCACGGGCAGCCGCTCTCCCAGGAGATGGTGCTGGGGGTACGGACCTGGGGCAACGCCGCCCACGGTTCCACGGCGGTCCTCGTCGGCACCTACCTGTTGGACGGCGAGATCAGCCGCCGGCTCCTCGACGCACTGCCCCCGCTGCTCCTGCTGCCCGCCGACGCCCGGACCGGGCCGCTGCTGCGGCTGCTCGACGCGGAGATCGCCCAGGACGAGCCGGGGCAGCACGTCGTGCTGGACCGCCTGCTCGACCTGCTGCTCATCGCCGTGCTGCGCGGCTGGTTCTCCCGGCCCGGCGCCGAGGCCCCCGCCTGGTACCGGGCCATGAGCGACCCCGTCGTCGGGGTGGCGCTCCGGCTCCTCCAGGACGACCCGGCGTACCCCTGGACCGTCGCCTCGCTAGCCGCCCGGGCCGGGGTGTCGCGGGCCGGGCTCGCCCGCCGCTTCACCGAACTCGTCGGCGAGCCCCCGATGGCGTACCTCACCGGCTGGCGGCTCGCGCTCGCCGCCGACCTGCTCCGGGAGAGCGACGCCACGGTGGAGGCGGTGGGCCGGAAGGTCGGCTACAGCGCCCCTTTCGCGTTCAGTACGGCGTTCAAGCGCGTCCGGGGAGTGAGCCCGCAGGAGTACCGCGGCAACTTGCCGGAGCAGCAACAGAACTTGCCCGAACGCTGACCTCCGGTGAGGGTGGCGCCATGAGCAGCCACGCCGGACACGGCCACCACGACGCGCACACCCACGCCCACACCCACGGACCGGGCGCCGCAGGCGCGGGCACGGAGTTCGACTGGGACGTCATGGGCCCGATGCTGGAGCAGGAAGCGGAACTCAACAGCGGTCCGTACGAGGAAGCGGCCCGCTGGATCGCCGCCCTGCCCACCGCCCCTAAGGTGCGCCGGGTGCTGGACGTCGGCAGCGGCCCCGGTGTCGTCACCTGTCTGCTGGCCGAGGTGTTCCCCGAGGCCGAAGTCGTCGCCGTGGACCCCACGCCCGCCCTGCTGGAGCGGACGGAGGACCGGGCCCGGCGCCTCGGCGTGAGCGACCGCGTCCGGACACTGCAGGCCGAACTCCCGCAGGACGCGGCTCGGTTGGGGGAGGCCGACCTCATCTGGGCCGGTAACTCCCTGCACCACATGGGCGACCAGCGCGCCGCCCTCGCCGGCTTCGCCGAGAACCTGCGCCCAGGCGGGACCGTGGCGCTCCTGGAGGGCGGGCTCCCCACCCGGCGGCTGCCCAGGGACCTCGGCATCGGACGGCCCGGCCTGGAGGCCAGGATGGACGCGGCCTCCGCCGCCCGGTTCGACCGGATGCGGACCGAGCTCCCCGACAGCAAGCGGGAGGCCGAGGACTGGAGCGCCCTGATCGCGGCGGTCGGGCTGACCCCGCAGGGCACGCGCAGCTTCCTGCTGGACCTGCCGGCCCCGCTCTCCGCGCCCGCGCGCGAGCATGTGATCACCAAGCTGACCCGGGAGTACGAGGTCTTCGGCGAGCTGCTCGACGCCGAGGACCGCGCCCTGCTGGAGCGGCTGCTGGACCCCGAGGACCCGGCGGGGCTCCACCACCGGCCCGACGTCTACCTGCTCACCGCCCGCACGGTCCACCTCGGCCGCCGCGACTGAGACGTTCCTCGGGCCCTCGGTCACGCCGCGGCCGAGACGCTCTTCGGGCCGTCAGGAGGGCACCGGCTCCAACTGCCACCACTGGAAGGGGGAGTCGGTGTCCTCCCACTGCTGGACCGTCCCGCCCTCCTCGGTCGAACGCTCGGCGACCTCCATGACGAGCCCGCTGATGAAGCTGACCAGCGTCACCGTCCCCGGGGCCTCCAGGTGCTGCTCGATGAGCCACTCCTGGGCGCCGAAGTTGTTGGCCTTCCACTGCTGGATGCGGACACCGTTCTCCGTGTCGGCGTTGGCGACGTCCAGCCGCTTCCCGCTGTGCGCGTTGACCAGGTGGTAGAGGGCCGCGCCCTCGTGGACCGGGGAGAGCTGCCACTGCTGGGCCGCCGTCCCGTCCTCCTTGCCCTGCTGCACCCGGGCACCGCTGCCCTTGGCCGCGCCGTACACCTCCAGCACCAGGCCGCTGCCGACATTGCGCAGACGGTACGTGCCCGCCTCGACGACGGGCGCCGGATCGCTGCTCATCTTGCTCTCTCCCCGTTGGAGTTGGAGTGGGACCGCCGGCCGGGTGTCCGGAGACGGACCGACGAAGGCGCCCCCACCTCGGTCGGGGTGGGGGCGCCGGACGAACCTGGCGCTCAGGCGCCGATGTTGAACCCGGCCGGGTCCGGACCGAGCCGCTTGCCCTCGTCCAGCGCCGCGAAGGCGGCGAGGTCGTCGGCGTCCAGCTCGAAACCGAACACGTCGAGATTCTCCTCGATCCGCGACGGGGTCACGGACTTCGGGATCACGATGTTGCCCGTCTGCAGATGCCAGCGCAGGACGGCCTGGGCGGGGGTGCGGCCGTGCTTCTGGGCGATGGCGACGACCGTCGGCACCTCCAGGAGACCCTTGCCCTGGCCCAGCGGCGACCAGGCCTCGGTGGCGATCCCGTGATCGGCGTGGAAGGCGCGCGCCTCGGCCTGCTGGAACTGGGGGTGCAGCTCGATCTGGTTGAGGACGGGGACGACGGAGGTCTCGTCCAGCAGCCGCTTCAGGTGCTCGGGGTAGAAGTTCGACACACCGATCGCCTTGGCGCGGCCGTCGGCGTAGATCTTCTCGAACGCCTTGTACGTGTCGGTGTACGCGTCCTTGGTCGGGACCGGCCAGTGGATCAGATACAGGTCGACGTAGTCCAGGCCGAGCTTGTCCAGCGAGGCGTCGAAGGCACGCAGCGTGCTGTCGTAACCCTGGTCGCCGTTCCACAGCTTTGTGGTGATGAAGAGCTCGTCACGGGCGACACCCGAGGCGGCGACGGCCTTGCCGGTGCCCACCTCGTTCTCGTAGATCGCGGCGGTGTCGATGGACCGGTACCCGGACTCGATGGCCTTCGCGACCGCCGTCGTCGCCTCGTCGTCCGGCACCTGCCAGACACCGAAACCGAGCTGCGGCATTTCGAGGCCGTTGTTGAGGGTGATGGAGGGGACCTGGCTCACGAGCGGTCGATCCTTACGTCGTCGGTTGGTACTCCCCACGACAACGAGCGGGCGGCCCCGGTCATTCCCGCTGCGGCGCGTCTGCCCTGATCAGTGGTAGAGCGCGTCGACCTCGACCGCGTACGCCGTCTCGATCGCCTTGCGCTTCAGCTTCAGCGACGGCGTCAGCAGCCCGTGCTCCTCGGTGAACGGGTGGGCCAGTATCCGGAACGTACGGATCGACTCGGCCTGCGACACCGCCGTGTTGGCGGCCACCACCGCCCGCCGGACCTCCATCTCCAGGTCCGGGTCGCGCACCAGGTCGGCGGGGCCGAGCGGCGTGCGGCCCTGCATGGAGAGCCAGTGGTCCACGGACTCCTGGTCGACGGTGACCAGCGCCGCGATGTACGGGCGGTCATTGCCGACGACGATGCACTGGGCGACCAGCGGATGGGCCCGCACCCGCTCCTCCAGACCGGCCGGCGACACGCTCTTGCCGCCGGACGTCACCAGGATCTCCTTCTTCCGCCCGGTGATCGTCAGATAGCCGTCCTCGTCCAGCGAACCGAGGTCCCCCGTGGCCAGCCAGCCGTCTTCGAGGGTGGCCCGGGTCGCCGCCGGATTGTTCAGGTAGCCGGAGAAGACGTTGGGGCCGTGCACCCACACCTCGCCGTCGTCCGCGATGTGCACCGATGTGCCGGGGATGGGCAGCCCGACCGTGCCGTACCGCGTGCGCTCGGGCGGGTTGGCGGTCGCCGCCGCCGTGGACTCGGTCAGCCCGTACCCCTCGAAGACGGTCACCCCGGCGCCCGCGAAGAACAGGCCGAGCCGGCGGTTCATGCCCGAGCCGCCCGACATCGCGTGCCGTACCCGGCCGCCCATCGCGTCGCGGACCTTCTTGTAGACGACCTTGTCGAAGAACTGGTGCTGCATCCGCAGCCCGGCCGACGGCCCGGGGCCGAGACCGAACGCCTTCTGCTCCAGCGCCTCGGCGTACTTCACCGCGATGTCCACGGCCTTGTCGAACGGCCCGGCCCTCCCCTCCGCCTCGGCCTTGCGCCGGGCACCGTTGAAGACCTTCTCGAAGATGTACGGCACCGCCAGGATGAAGGTGGGCCGGAACGTCATCAGGTCCGGCATCAGGGCGTTCGCCGACAGCTCCGGCTGGTGGCCGAGCTTGACCCGCCCCCGTACCGCCGCGATCTCCACCATCCGGCCGAAGACGTGCGCCAGCGGCAGGAAGAGCAGGGTGGCCGCCTCGTCGCCGGGCTTGGAGTGGAACACGGGCTCCCAGCGGGCGACCATCGTGTCGCTTTCGAACATGAAGCTCGCATGGGTGATCACGCACCCCTTGGGACGGCCCGTCGTGCCCGAGGTGTAGATCACCGTCGCCACGGACTCGGGCGTCACCGCGCGCCGGTGCCGGTGCACCACCTCGTCGTCGACCATCCCGCCCGCGCCGACCAGCTCGTCCACCGCACCGGCGTCCAGCTGCCACAGCCGCTTGAGGTTCGGCAGCCGGTCGATCACCGAGCCGACGGTCATCGCGTGGTCCTCGTGCTCGACCATCACCGCCACCACTTCGGCGTCGTGCAGCATCCAGTGGACCTGCTCGGCGGACGAGGTCGGGTAGACGGGTACCGACTGGGCCCCGACCGACCAGAGCGCGAAGTCGAAGAGCGTCCACTCGTACCGCGTACGGGACATCAGAGCGACCCGGTCACCGAACCGGATCCCGTGCGCGATCAGCCCCTTGGCCAGGGCCAGCACCTCGTCGCGGAACGCCGCCGAGCTCACATCGCGCCACTGTCCTCCCGCGTCCTTGCGGCCGAGCGCGACCCGCTGCGGATCGGTGTCCGCGTAGTCGAAGACCGCGTCGGCCAGACCGCCGACTTGAGGCGGCGCGGCCATGGGTGGGACAGTGAATTCACGCAATGACCTGCTCCTCGTGGCGCTCCGCACAGCGCCGCGACGCTACCCCAACCGGGGGCCCGGCGGGAGGGTCCGAACCCCCCGTAAACTGTGGCATTCGTAGAGGTCAACCGTCGAAATCCGGCCAGATGGGCAAGGCTCGGGCGGACTTCTGACGGAGGCGTAAGCGGCTCGCGGTCAAATCTCCACCGAATCCGACCGAGGTGATCACTCCCGGTCTCGGAGGGTACGGGGCATTCCGTGGCGTTATCCGCCTGTTGATGCCATCCCCCGATTCCCCGGTGCAGCCGGTCCCCGCCCGCCAGGATGGCCGCCGCCAGCGCGTCCGCCGCCTCCTGCGCCGCGTCCCGGCGCTCCCCGTGCAGCAGGACGAAGCCGACGCCGCCCGGCTCCGTCAGCCCCGCCCGCGCCGGAACGGGCACGAGCCCCGGCGGGATCAGCCCCCGCGAGTGCACCATCACCCCCAGCCCCGCCCGCGCCGCCGCGACCAGGGCGCTCAGGCTCGTACTCGTACAGGCGATCCGCCAGGCCCGCCCGTGCTCCTCCAGCACCTCCAGGGCGCCCGGGTGATGCCCGGCGGCGGGAGGACGATGAGCGGCACCGGACGTTCCGGATCGATCCGCAGCTGCGGCGCGCCGATCCAGTCCAGCGCGTCCTGCCACACCAGCTCGCCATGCGTGTCGCCCGTCCTCCGCTTGGCCAGCACCAGGTCGAGCCTGCCCGCCTCCAGCTGCCGGTGCAGCGTCCCGGACAGCTCCACCGTGAGTTCCAGTTCGACCTCCGGATGGTCGCGGCGGAACGACTCCAGGATCTCCGGCAGCCGGGTCGGCACGAAGTCCTCGGACGCCCCGAAGCGGAGCCGGCCGCGCAGCCGGGTGCCCGCGAAGAACGCCGCGGCCCGCTCGTGCGCCCGCAGGATCGTCCGGGCGAAACCGAGCATCGCCTCCCCGTCCTCGGTCAGGTCGACCCGATGGGTGTCCCGGACGAACATCTGCCGGCCCGCCGCCTCCTCCAGCCGCCGGACGTGCTGGCTGACTGTGGACTGCCGGATCGGTCGTCATCGCCGCGCTGCTGCCCGCCCGGGGTGCCGCCGCCGACGTGGCGGGCGGGGCCTCCACCGGGGCGGTCGCCCTGCTCTTCTTCCTCTACGGGGCCGGGCTCTCCACCGCCGAGGCGCTGGACGGGCTGAAACACTGGCGGCTCCACCTCACCGTCCTGGCCTGCACGTTTCTCATCCTTCCGCTGCTGGGACTGGCGAGCGGGGGGCTGGTTCCGTATGTGATGACGCCCGAGCTCCAGGCGGGCTTCCTCTTCCTGTGCCTGGTGCCGTCGACGATCCAGTTCTCGATCGCCTTCACCTCGATCGCCCGGGGCAACGTGCCCGCCGCGATCTGCGCCGGGTCCTTCTCCAGCCTCACCGGGATCTTCCTCACCCCGCTGCTCGCGGCCCTCCTGCTCGGCTCCACCGGTGGCGGCTTCTCGGCGGACTCGCTGCTGAAGATCGTGCTCCAGCTGCTCGTGCCGTTCCTCGCCGGACAGTTCCTGCGCCGCTGGGTCGGCGGCTTCCTGACCCGGCACAAGAAGGTGCTCGGTCTGGTGGACCGTGGCTCGATCCTGCTGGTCGTCTACACCGCGTTCAGCGAGGGCATGGTCGCCGGCGTCTGGAGCCAGGTCACCCCGGCCCGGCTCGGCGGCCTGCTCGCGGCGGAGGCGGTCCTGCTGGCCGTGATGCTCGCGCTGACCTGGTAGGGGGCGCGGCGGCTCGGCTTCGACCGGGAGGACCGGGTCGCCATCCAGTTCGCCGGGTCGAAGAAGAGCCTGGCGGCGGGGCTGCCGATGGCGAGCGTGCTGTTCGGGGCGCACGCGAGCCTCGCCGTGCTGCCGCTGATGCTCTTCCACCAGATGCAGCTGATGGTCTGCGCGGTCATCGCCAAACGCCGCTCGCGGGACCCGGAACCGGAGCGGGAGCCGGTGCGGGACCGGGAGGACGCCGGTTCCGGGCCGGTGTCGGATCCGGCGGTTACGGTGACTTCGTGACCGCTGACCGGCCCTGATCCGCGTGGACTGCCGCTGACCGCTGCCCACCACCGCTGATCCGCGCCGACCTGGAGGACCGTCATGGCCGACCGGCCCACCGAACCCGAGGACGACTTTCCCCACGGCGCGGGCAACCCCGCCCGCGGCGCTCTGCGGCACGCCGGCTACACCCGGCTCGCCCAGCTCACCGAGGTGACGGCGGCGGAGGCGCTGGCGCTGCACGGGGTCGGCCCGAAGGCGATCAGGGTGCTGCGCGAGGCGCTGGCCGCCGAGGGGCTGTCCTTCGCCGGGGAGTGAGCCCCGGGGCTTCCCGGCCGGCTGGCGAGGCCGTCAGTGGACCCCCGCCTCCAGCGCGATCCGGTGCTCACCCGCGTACACGTTCATCGAGGGCCCCCGCAGGAACCCCACCAGGGTCAGTCCGCTCTCCGCCGCCAGGTCCACCGCCAGCGAGGACGGTGCCGAGACCGCCGCGAGCACCGGGATCCCGGCCATCACCGCCTTCTGCGCCAGCTCGAACGAGGCCCGCCCCGAGACCAGCAGCACCGCCCGCGACAACGGCAGCCGCCCGTCCGTCAGCGCCCGGCCCACCAGCTTGTCGACAGCGTTGTGCCGCCCCACGTCCTCCCGGACGTCCAACAGCTCGCCCTCCTCGGAGAAGAGAGCCGCCGCGTGCAGCCCCCCGGTCCGGTCGAACACCTTCTGCGCGGCCCGCAGCCGGTCCGGGAGGGCGGCGAGCAGCTCGGGCGTCACGCGTACCGGGGGAGTGTCACCGACCGGGTGCCGGGTGGTGGTGCGCACCGCGTCCAGGCTGGCCTTGCCGCACAGGCCGCAGGAGGAGGTGGTGTAGACGTTCCGCTCCAGCGTGATGTCGGGGACCACGACCCCGGGTGCGAGCTGTACGTCCACCACGTTGTACGTGTTCACCCCGTCGGCGGTCGCCCCGGCGCAGTAGACGATCGACTGCACCTCTTCCCCCTCGGCGATCACGCCCTCGCTCACCAGGAACCCCGCCGCCAGCGCGAAGTCGTCACCCGGGGTGCGCATCGTGATGGCCAGCGGCTTTCCGTTCAGCCGGATCTCCAGGGGCTCCTCCGCGACCAGCGTGTCGGCGCGGGAGGAGACGGCACCGTCCCGGATACGGAGGGTGCGGCGGCGCTCGGTGACCCGTCCCATGAGGCTGAACCCGATTCTGTCGGTGTGCGGAGCCGAAGCCTGGCCCCGTCATTGTCCTGCACACGCACCTCGTCGGCACAGCACGGGGGCCGGGCTGTTGTCAATGCTCCAACGTGTGGGCCGGATTCCTGTGGGATCACGTGCCCTTGTACTGGGCGGTAGCGACCAAGACTGGATGTTTCCTGCCCTACCCAACGATGGGAACCCGAATGACCGGCTCACGTGTCGTGGCGCTCGGCCACTACCAGCCCGCCAAGGTGCTCACCAACGACGATCTGGCGGCCATGGTCGACACGAGCGACGAGTGGATCACGAGCCGGGTCGGCATCAAGACCCGGCACGTGGGCGGCCCCGACGAGCCGGTCGACGAGCTGGCCGCACACGCGGGTGCCAAGGCGCTTGCCGCCGCCGGTCTGCAGCCCTCCGACATCGATCTGGTCCTGGTGGCCACCTCCACCGCCATCGACCGGTCCCCGAGCATGTCGGCGCGGGTCGCGGCGCGGCTGGGCATGGGTTCGCCCGCCGTCATGGACATCAACGTGGTCTGCTCGGGCTTCACGCACGCCCTGGCCGTCGCCGACCACACGATCCGGGCCGGTGCGGCGACCCGGGCGCTGGTCATCGGCGCCGACAAGATGGGTGACATCGCGGACTGGACCGACCGCACCACCTGCGTCCTGCTCGGCGACGGCGCGGGCGCCGCCGTCGTCACCGCCGACCCGTCCGCCCCCGACACCCCGGGCGGCCCCGGGATCGGACCGGTGCTGTGGGGATCGGTGCCGGAGATGGGCAACGCCGTACGGATCGAGGGCACGCCGCCGCGCTTCGCGCAGGAGGGGCAGTCCGTCTACCGCTGGGCCACCACCCAGCTTCCCCCCATCGCCCGCAAGGTCTGCGAGAAGGCGGGCGTCGCACCTGAGGACCTGGCCGCCGTCGTCCTGCACCAGGCCAACCTGCGCATCATCGAGCCGGTCGCCCGGAAGATCGGCGCGGTCAACGCGATCATCGCGCGGGACGTGGTCGACTCCGGGAACACCTCCGCCGCCTCCATCCCGATGGCGCTCTCCAAGCTCGTGGAACGCGGGGAGGTCGCCTCCGGCGCACCCGTACTGCTCTTCGGTTTCGGCGGAAACCTCTCGTACGCCGGTCAGGTCATCCGCTGCCCCTGAGCGTTCCCGGTCCACCTTTGTCCTGGGTGTGGAGAAAGTTGGGGCTGATTCCTGCGCAACTTCTTCCCACTCCGGGAAAGCGCTGCTACGTTCCCCTCGAAAGCCCGACGGACTGGCCGGATGTGGCGGGGAGGGACGCGTGAGACGTATGACGGCACGACCCGCGAACGCGCATCAGGCACGGCTGCTCCGACTGCTGCGTGACGGGGGCCCCAACTCCCGTGCGCAACTGGGTGATCAGGTCGACCTCTCGCGCTCCAAGCTCGCCGTCGAGGTGGACCGGCTGCTGGAGACCGGCCTGGTGGTGGCCGACGGACTCGCCGCATCCCGTGGCGGGCGCCGCTCGCACAACATCCGGCTCGCCCCCGAACTGCGCTTCCTGGGGGTCGACATCGGCGCCACCTCCATCGATGTCGCCGTCACCAACGCGGAGCTGGAGGTACTGGGACACCTCAACCAGCCGATGGACGTGCGCGAGGGGCCCGTGGCCGTCTTCGAGCAGGTCCTGGCGATGGCGGCCAAGCTCAGGGCCTCCGGCCTCGCCGAAGGTTTCGACGGCGCGGGCATCGGGGTCCCCGGCCCCGTCCGCTTCCCCGAAGGCGTGCCGGTCGCGCCGCCGATCATGCCCGGCTGGGACGGTTTCCCGGTCCGCGAGGCGCTCAGCCAGGATCTGGGCTGCCCCGTCATGGTCGACAACGACGTGAACCTCATGGCGATGGGTGAGCAGCACGCGGGCGTCGCCCGTTCCGTGGGCGACTTCCTCTGCGTCAAGATCGGTACGGGTATCGGCTGCGGGATCGTCGTCGGCGGTGAGGTCTACCGGGGTACGACGGGCAGCGCCGGGGACATCGGGCACATCCAGGTGGAACCGGACGGCCGGGCCTGTGCCTGCGGCAACAAGGGCTGCCTGGAAGCCCACTTCAGCGGTGCCGCCCTGGCCCGCGACGCGGAGGACGCCGCCCGTGAGGGCCGCTCGCCCGAGCTCGCGGCCCGGCTGGAGGTGGCGGGACGTCTCACCGCCGCCGATGTGGCCGCCGCGGCGGCGGCCGGGGACGCGGCCGCGCTCGACCTGATCCGCGAAGGCGGCAACCGGGTCGGGCAGGTCATCGCCGGCCTCGTCAGCTTCTTCAATCCCGGTCTGGTGGTGATCGGCGGCGGGGTCACCGGCCTCGGTCACAACCTCCTCGCCAGTGTCCGCACCCAGGTCTACCGGCAGTCCCTGCCCCTGGCCACCGGCAATCTCCCCATCGTGCTGGGCGAGTTGGGCCCCATCGCCGGAGTGATCGGCGCGGCCCGGCTCATCAGCGACCACCTCTTCTCACCGGCCTGACCGCACTAGAAAAGCCCCACCCGGTCACCCCCGCCCCGCCGCCTCACCCGCACCCGTCACACCCGCGCCAACTGCCCCACCCGGTCACCCCGCGCCGATCGCCTCACCCGCACCCAGCACCGTACGCACCACCGTCTTGGTCAGGTACTCGTCACGTACCACCCGTCAGCAGCCGCTCGCGGTGCCGCCGGCTCCACGGCACCTCCAGCCCTGCGCCCTGCCCGCTCACCGGCCCTCCCCGAACGACCGGCACCCGCCCGGACCGGGGAGACCCCATTCGCCGAGGGGATTCGTCATGGCACCAGAACCACCCCTGCTCACCATGTCCGGCATCACCAAGTCCTTCCCCGGCGTACGCGCCCTGGACGGCGTCGACCTGGAGGTCCAGGCCGGCGAGGTCCACTGCCTCCTCGGCCAGAACGGCGCGGGCAAGTCCACCCTCATCAAGGTGCTCGCCGGGGCCCACCAGCCCGACGACGGCGAGATCACCTGGCGCGGCGAAGCCGTCCGGCTCAAGTCCCCGATCGCCGCCATGCGCCTGGGAATTGCCACCATCTACCAGGAACTCGACCTGGTGGAAGGGCTGTCGGTCGCCGAGAACGTCTTCCTCGGCCACGAACCGACCAGCGCGGGCTTCATCGTCCGTACGGGGGAGGGGCGTTCGGCCGCCAAAGCGCTCCTCGCCCGCCTCGGTCACTCGGAGATCGACCCCGCCCGGGCGGTCGGTGACCTCTCCGCCGCCCAGCAGCAGATCGTCTCCATGGCACGGGCCCTCTCCCACGACGTACGGCTCATCGTGATGGACGAGCCCTCCGCCGCACTCGACCCCGACGAGGTCGACAACCTCTTCCGGATCGTCGACAGCCTGACCGCCGACGGGGTCGCCGTCGTCTACATCTCGCACCGGCTGGAGGAGATCCGCCGCATCGGAGACCGGGTCACCGTGCTGAAGGACGGCCGGGCGGTCGCGGTCGGGCTGCCCGCCGCCGACACCCCGACACGCGACATCGTTGCCATGATGACCGGCCGAGACGTCGAATACGTCTTCCCGCCACGCCCGGACGAGGCCTCCGTGAACATCACGGAACCCGTCCTGAAAGTCCAAGGCCTTTCCCGCAAGGGCGAGTTCGCCCCCGTCGACCTCGAACTGCGGCCCGGTGAGATCGTCGGCCTCGCCGGACTCGTCGGCTCCGGCCGCTCGGAGATCCTGGAGACGATCTACGGCGCCCGCAAGGCGAGCACGGGGACCGTCACCGTCGCGGGCAGGCAGCTCCGCCCCGGCAGCGTCCGCGCCGCCGTCGCCGCGGGGATCGGCCTCGCCCCCGAGGAGCGCAAGGCCCAGGCCCTGCTGATGACCGAGTCCGTCACCCGTAACGTCTCCGTCTCCTCCCTCTCCCGGTTCGCCCGGGTGGGCTGGATCGACAGGGGCGGCGAGCGGCGGGCCGCGCAACAGGCCACCCGCGAACTCTCGCTGCGGCCGGACAACCCGGACACCCCCGTCCGCACCCTCTCCGGCGGCAACCAGCAGAAGGCCGTCCTCGCCCGCTGGCTGCTGCGCGGCTGCCGGGTCCTGCTGCTCGACGAACCCACCCGCGGCGTGGACGTCGGCGCCCGCGCCGAGCTCTACGCCGTGATCCGCCGGCTGGCCGACGAAGGCCTCGCCGTACTGCTCGTCTCCAGCGAAGTGCCCGAAGTCCTGGGCCTCGCCGACCGGGTGCTGGTGCTCCGGGAGGGTCGCGTGGTCCACGCTGCCCCCGCCCAGGAGCTCGACGAGCACCGCGTACTCGACCTCGTGATGGAAGGGAGCCCGACGCCATGACACAGCCCGCCCCGTCGGCGCAGCACAACGGGCCGGACAAGGGGGCCCTCGCCGGCCCCTCCGACGCGCCGCCCTCGAAACCGGGCGGCGGCCGGCCGGCCCTGGGCCTGCGGCTCGACGTCCGGATCCTGTCCCTGCTCGGTGTCCTCGCCGCCCTGATCCTGGTCGGCGGCATCACCGAACCGGACTCCTTCCTGGACACCGGGAACCTCCAGCTGATCCTGACGCAGGCCTCCGTCATCGGTGTCGTCACCGTCGGCATGACCTTCGTCATCATCAGCGGCGGCATCGACCTCTCCGTCGGGGCCATGGTCGCCCTCGCCTCGGTGTGGGCGACGACCCTGGCCACCCAGGAGTACGGCTTCGCCGGCATCGCGTTCACCGCGGTCGTCGTCGGCCTCGCCGCAGGACTCGTGAACGGTGTGCTCATCGCGTACGGGGGTATGGTCCCGTTCATCGCGACGCTCGCCATGCTCGCCTCGGCGCGCGGTCTGGCCCTCCAGATCACCGACGGCAAGACCCAGATCGTCACCGTCGACTCCGTCCTGAACCTGGGCCTGCCGGACTCCTACATCCTCGGGATCCCGCCGCTGGTCATCATGTTCGCCGCGGTCACCGTCATCGGCTGGCTGGTCCTCAACCGGACCACCTTCGGCCGCCGCACGGTCGCCGTCGGCGGCAACGCGGAGGCCGCCCGGCTCGCCGGGATCGACGTCCGCCGCCAGCGCCTGTACCTCTACCTGCTCTCCGGGCTGTGCTGCGGAATCGCCGCCTTCATGCTGATCGTGCTGGCCGGCTCCGGCCAGAACACCAACGGCAACCTGTACGAGCTCGACGCCATCGCCGCCGCGATCATCGGCGGGACCCTGCTCAGCGGCGGCCGCGGCACCATCGTCGGCTCCGTGCTCGGTGTCCTGATCTTCACCACGATCACCAACATCTTCGCGCTCAACAACCTCCAGAGCGACGTCCAGCAGATCGCCAAGGGCGCCATCATCGTCGCCGCCGTCCTCGTCCAGCGCCGCACCCTGCGCGGCGGGGAGACCTGAGCAACTCGCCCATCCTGAGACGTACTTACCCGTCCTGAGCCGCACTTCCCACGTCACCCACCGGATGAAGGGTCAGACCGTCATGCCAGAAACCAGCCGCAGAGGGCTGCTGTTCGGAGCCTCAGCCATCTCCGCGGGCGCGCTCCTCACCGCCTGCACCAGCAACGAGCCGAAGAACGCGCAGCCCGCGAGCAACAGCCAGCCCGCCGCCGACGACAAGCCGGGCAAGCCCGTCACCATCGGCTTCGCCGGACCGCAGGCCGACCACGGCTGGCTCAACGCCATCAACGTGAACGCCAAGTCCCGGGCGGAGAAGTACTCCGAGGTGACGCTGGAGATCACCGAGGGCTCCAACGACACCGCCGCCCAGATCGGGCAGGTCAAGACCCTCATCAACAAGAAGGTCGACGTCCTCGTCATCCTCCCCGCCGACGGCAAGGCGCTCACCCAGGTCGGCCTGGAGGCGATGAAGGCGGGCATCCCCGTCGTCAACCTGGACCGGATCTTCGCCTCCCCGCAGGCCTACCGCTGCTGGGTCGGCGGCGACAACTACGGCATGGGCCTCAACGCCGGGCACTACATCGGCGAACAGCTCAAGGGCAAGGCGAACGCCAAGGTCGTCGAGCTCGCCGGCATCGACAACCTGGAGCTGACCAAGCAGCGCAGCCAGGGCTTCGCCGACGCGCTCAAGAACTACCCCAACATCAAGCTGGTGGCCCGTCAGGCCGCCGAATTCACCGTCGAGTCGGGCCAGGCGAAGATGGCCCAGCTCCTCCAGGCGCAGAAGCAGATCGACGCCCTGTGGAACCACGACGACGACCAGGGTGTCGGCGCGCTCCGGGCCATCCAGCAGGCGGGCCGCGACGAGTTCATCATGGTCGGCGGCGCCGGCGCGAAGTCCGCGATGGACGCCATCAAGGCCGACAACTCGGTCATCAAGGCGACCGTCCTCTACCCGCCGACGATGGCCGCCTCCGCAATCGACCTGGCACGGGCACTCGGCCAGAGCAAGGGCGTCAGCGGCCTCTCCGAGATGGAGATCCCGACCTCCCTGACCCTGTACTCCGCGGTCGTGACCAAGGACAACATCGATCAGTACCTGCCGACGGGCTTCAACTGACCGGGACTCCGGGGGATGCGGCGAGCGCATCCCCCGGCCCGTTACCGCACACCGATGAGGAGGAAGTCCGCATGGCCCGTAGTCAAGAGACGGAAACGCAGACCGCAGCACCGCCGCCGCAGCAGGCGCGAGGAACGCTCGGGGTCGGCATGGTCGGATACGCGTTCATGGGTGCCGCCCACTCGCAGGGGTGGCGCACCGCGGGCCACGTCTTCGACCTGCCGGTGCGTCCCTCTCTCGCCGCGATCTGCGGACGCGACCGGGCGGCCGTCGACGCCGCCGCCGCCCGGCACGGCTGGGCGGCCGCGGAGACCGACTGGCGGGCGCTGATCGCCCGGGACGATGTGCAGCTGATCGACATCTGCACCCCCGGCGACAGCCATGCGGAGATCGCCATCGCCGCCCTGGAGGCGGGCAAACACGTGCTGTGCGAGAAGCCGCTCGCCAACACGGTCGCCGAGGCCGAGGCCATGGTCCGGGCCGCCGAAGCGGCCGAGGCCCGGGGCCAGGTGGCGATGGTGGGCTTCAACTACCGCAAGGTGCCCGCCATCACCTTCGCCCGGCAGCTCATCGCGGACGGCCGCCTCGGCACCCTGCGCCACGTACGCGCCAGCTACCTCCAGGACTGGCTGGTCGACCCGGCCTCGCCGCTCACCTGGCGGCTCAAGCGCGAACACGCCGGGTCGGGCGCGCTGGGCGACCTGGGAGCGCACATCGTGGACCTCGCCCAGTACCTGGCGGGGGAGCTGCTGACCGGTGTGTCGGCGGTCAGCGAGACCTTCGTACGGGAGCGGCCCCTGCTCTCCCGTACGCCGGCCGGTACGTCCGCCGCGCTCTCCGGTGCGGCGGACGCGGTGGAGCGGGGCGAAGTGACCGTGGACGACGCGGCGATCTTCACAGGCCGCCTCGCCTCCGGAGCACTGGCCTCCTTCGAGGCGACCCGGATGGCGGCCGGACGCAAGAACGCGCTGCGGCTGGAGATCAACGGGGAGCTCGGCTCGCTCGCCTTCGACCTGGAGCGGCTCAACGAGCTGTCCTTCCACGACCACACCGAACCCGCCGCCACCGCCGGCTTCCGGCGCATCCTGGTCACCGAACCCGAACACCCCTACCTGGAGGCCTGGTGGCCGCCGGGCCACGCCCTCGGGTACGAGCACACCTTCGTCCACCAGGCCCGTGACGTGGTCCGCACGATCACCGAGGGCACCCCGGCCCGGCCCTCGTTCGCGGACGGCCTCCAGGTCCAGCGGGTGCTGGCCGCCGTCGAGGAGAGCGCCGCGAAGAACTCCGTACACACCCCTGTCCCGTCGTCCTAGGAGGCAGTCGCCCATGCCCCGCCCCTTCACCCTCTTCACCGGCCAGTGGGCCGACCTCCCGCTGGAGGAGGTCTGCCGCCACGCCCGGGACTTCGGCTACGACGGTCTCGAACTCGCCTGCTGGGGAGACCACTTCGAGGTCGACAAGGCCCTCGCCGACCCCGGCTACCTGGACAGCAGGCACCAACTGCTCGACAAGTACGGGCTGAAGTGCTTCGCGATCTCCAACCACCTCGTCGGACAGGCCGTCTGCGACAACCCGATCGACGAACGCCACCAGGGCATCCTGCCCGCCCGCATCTGGGGCGACGGCGAGGCCGAAGGTGTACGGCAGCGGGCGGCGGCCGAGATCGCGGACACCGCCCGTGCCGCCGCCGCATTCGGCGTGGACACGGTCATCGGGTTCACCGGCTCCTCGATCTGGCACCTGGTCGCCATGTTCCCGCCGGTCCCGCCGCACATGATCGAGCGGGGTTACGAGGACTTCGCGGAGCGCTGGAACCCGATCCTGGACGTCTTCGACGCCGAGGGGGTGCGCTTCGCCCACGAGGTGCACCCGAGCGAGATCGCGTACGACTACTGGACCACCAAGCGCGCCCTCGAAGCGGTCGGCAACCGGCCCGCGTTCGGGCTGAACTTCGACCCGAGCCACTTCGTCTGGCAGGACCTCGACCCGGTCAACTTCCTCTACGACTTCCGGGACCGGATCTACCACGTGGACTGCAAGGAGGCCCGCAAGCGCCTCGACGGCCGCAACGGCCGCCTCGGCTCGCACCTGCCGTGGGGCGACCCCCGGCGCGGCTGGGACTTCGTCTCCGCCGGCCACGGTGACGTGCCCTGGGAGGACGTCTTCCGGATGCTCCGTTCCATCGGCTACGAGGGCCCGGTCTCCGTCGAGTGGGAGGACGCGGGCATGGACCGGCTGACCGGCGCTCCGGAAGCGCTTGCCAGCCTCAAGCGGTTCGACTTCGACCCGCCGTCGGCCTCCTTCGACGCGGCCTTCGGCGGCGGCGAGTAGCACCACCGGGAAGGGAAAGCCCCGGGGCAAGGTCTTCGTGAAGTGCCCCCGGGGCTGCCTCGCGCTGCCCGGAATCTCCTTTGTCCTGGCGGAAGCAGAAGTTCGACTTCACCGTTGCACAAGGGCTTTCCGTCCCGGACGAACAGGTCTACCGTCCACCACGTGTACACGACATGACTCGCGTCACCGGGGTCGCTCCCGTCTCCGGTGACGCACGCGCGGCAGTCCCCGCGCGGCACGGCAGCTCCACCCGCCCGTACAACCGGCACTCCCCGGAGGACCACGTGCACAGAACCAGAAAGCGGCTCCTGGCCCGGACCCGCGTCCGTAAATCGCTCGCGCTGTTCACCGGCGGACTCCTCGCCGCCGCGACCCTGACCCTCGGCTCCGCCCCCGGCGCCTCCGCCCACCCCGGTCACCCGGGCCACGAGGAGCCCGTGGCGGAGGACTTCCAGCAGGTCACCCTCGCCAAGGGCGCGGAGGAGACCGGCGAGCCCATGTCGCTCGCCGTCCTCCCCGACCGCAGCGTGCTGCACACCTCACGCAACGGCGAGCTGCGGATCACCGACAGCGCCGGCAACACCAAGGTCTCCGGCACGCTCCCCGTGTACACGCACGACGAGGAAGGCCTCCAAGGCGTTGGTGTCGACCCCGACTTCGCCGAGAACCGGGCCATCTACCTCTTCTACGCACCTCCGTTGGACACACCTGCGGGCGACGCCCCGGAGACGGGCACCGCCGCCGACTTCGCGAAGTTCGACGGGGTCAACCGGCTCTCCCGCTTCGTCCTCCACGAGGACGGCACCCTCGACACCGCCAGCGAGAAGAAGGTCCTGGACGTCCCCACCTCGCGCGGCATCTGCTGCCACGTCGGCGGTGACATCGACTTCGACAAGGACGGGAACCTCTACCTCTCCACCGGCGACGACACCAACCCCTTCGCCTCCGACGGCTTCACCCCGATCGACGAACGCCCGGACCGCAACCCGGCGTTCGATGCCCGTCGCACCTCCGGCAGCACCAACGACCTGCGCGGCAAGATCCTGCGCATCAAGGTCGCCGAGGACGGCTCGTACACCGTCCCCGAGGGGAACCTCTTCGAGCCCGGGACGGACAAGACGCGCCCCGAGATCTACGCGATGGGCTTCCGCAACCCGTTCCGCTTCTCCGTCGACCAGGCCACCGGCATCGTGTACGTCGGTGACTACGGCCCCGACGCCGGCTCGGCCGACCCGAAGCGCGGGCCGTCCGGGAAGGTGGAGTTCGCCCGGGTGACGAAGGCCGGCAACTTCGGCTGGCCCTACTGCGTCGGTGAGAACGAGCCGTACGTCGACTACGACTTCGCCACCAAGACCTCCGGCGCCGCCTTCGACTGCGCCAACCTGAAGAACGAGTCGCCGCACAACACCGGCCTCGTCGACCTGCCGCCCGCCGAGGCCGCCTGGATCCCGTACGACGGCGGCTCGCTGCCCGAGTTCGGCACCGGCTCCGAGTCCCCGATGGGCGGACCGGTCTACCGCTACGACGCGGACCTCGACTCCCCGGTCAAGTTCCCCGAGGCCTACGACGGCGACTTCTTCGCCGGTGAGTTCGGCCGCAAGTGGATCAAGCGCATCGAGCAGGACGCCGACGGTGCCGTCCAGTCCATCAACGACGTGCCGTGGTCCGGTACGCAGATCATGGACATGGCCTTCGGCCCGGACGGGGCGCTCTACGTCCTGGACTACGGCCTCGCCTGGTTCGGCGGCGACGAGAACTCCGCGCTCTACCGCATCGAGAACGCCACCGGAGGCCGCTCACCCATCGCGGAGGCCTCGGCCAACAAGACCTCCGGCACCGCGCCCCTGAAGGTGAAGTTCTCCTCGGCCGGCACCGCGGACGGCGACGGCGACCCCCTCACGTACGCCTGGGACTTCGGTGACGGCGGCACCTCCACCGCTGCCAACCCCACCTACACGTACAAGAAGAACGGCACCTACACCGCCACCCTCACCGCCGAGGACCCGACCGGCCGCACCGGATCGGCCAGCGTCCATGTGACCGTCGGCAACACCGCCCCCACCGTGGAGCTGGTGCTCCCCGAGGACGGCCAGCTCTTCGCCTTCGGTGACTCCGTGCCGTTCAAGGTCAACGTCAGCGACCCGGAGGACGGGACCATCGACTGCACCAAGGTCGAGGTCAAGTTCACCCTGGGCCACGACAGCCACGGCCACGACATCACCACCGAGCACGGCTGCGAAGGCACCATCAAGACCGCCATGGAAGGCGGCCATGACCCCAACGCCAACATCTACGGCGGCATCTCGGCCTCCTACACCGACAACGGCGGTGGCGGCCAGGCCAAGCTGACCGGCAAGGACACCTCGCGGCTCCAGCCCCGGCACCGGCAGGCCGAGCACTACGACGACTCCTCCGGCGTCACCACGCCGAGCAAGTCGAGCGCACACGGCGGAAAGACCGTCGGTGACATCCACAACGACGACTGGATCTCCTTCGACACCTACGTCCTGGGCGGCACCACCAAGCTCACCGCCCGTATCTCGTCGGCCGGTTCGGGCGGCTTCCTCGAAGTGCGCAGCGGATCGCCCACCGGCAAGATCCTCGGCTCGGGCCCGGTCCCGGTGACCGGCAGCTGGGACACCTTCCAGGACATCGACATCCCGCTGCGCGGAGCGCCCAAGAAGCAGACCGAACTCTTCCTCGTCTTCAAGGGCGGCGACGGCGCGCTCTACGACATCGACGACTTCGAACTCTCCAACAGCCCGGTCGACAAGACCGCCAAGCGCGTCCTGGTCTTCTCCAAGACCGCCGGATTCCGCCACGACTCGATCCCGGCCGGCATCGCCGCGCTGAAGGAGATCGGCAAGGACACCAACATCACGGTCGACTCCACCGAGTCCGCCGCCCAGTTCACCACCAGCAACCTCGCCCGCTACGACGCCGTCGCCTTCCTCTCCACCACCGGTGACGTCCTCGACGCCGAACAGCAGAAGGCGTTCGAGAACTACGTCGCCACCGGCGGCGGTTACGTCGGCATCCACGCGGCCGCCGACACCGAGTACGAGTGGGAGTTCTACGGCGGCCTCGTCGGCGCCTACTTCGACTCGCACCCGCAGATCCAGCCCGCCACCGTCCGCGTCGAGGACCACGACCATCCGGCCACCGCGCACCTGGACGAGGAGTGGGAGCGCACCGACGAGTGGTACAACTACCGCACCAACCCCCGGGACAAGGCGAAGGTGCTGGCCACCCTGGACGAGACCACCTACACCGGCGGCAACATGAAGGGCGACCACCCGATCTCCTGGTGCCAGACCTACCAGGGCGGCCGCTCCTTCTACACCGGCCTCGGCCACACCAAGGAGTCCTACGCCGAACCGGCCTTCCGCCAGCACGTGTCGGGCGGACTGCGCTACGCCACCGGACAGGTCAAGGCCGACTGCAAGCCGGACAAGGACTACCGGCCCATCTTCAACGGCAAGACGCTGGAAGGCTGGAAGCAGGCCGGCCCCGGAAAGTTCTCCGTCAGTGACGGCGCCCTGCACTCCGAAGGCGGCATGGGCCTGCTCACCTACCAGGCCAAGGAGCTGAAGGCGTACTCGCTCAAGCTCGACTGGAAGATGGCCGGTGACGACAACTCCGGTATCTTCGTGGGCTTCCCGGAGTCGGACGACCCCTGGTCGGCGGTGAACAACGGCTACGAGATCCAGATCGACGCCACCGATGCCGCCGACCGCACCACGGGCGCCGTCTACACCTTCAAGTCCGCGAACATCAAGGCCCGTGACCGCGTCCTGCGGCCGCCGGGCCAGTGGAACAGCTACGAGATCAAGGTCCAGGGCGAACGTCTGCAGGTCTTCCTCAACGGAGCGAAGATCAACGACTTCACCAACACCGACCCGGCCCGCAGCCTGAAGGACGGCTACATCGGCCTCCAGAACCACGGAGCCGACGACCAGGTGTCCTTCCGCAACATCCAACTGAAGGAGCTGCCCTCGACGTAGGGCGGCCACCTCTGCCGACGACGGGCGGGGGAAGCACTCACACCTTCCCCCGCCCGCCGTCCTCCACCCCCGACATCCCCCAGGGAGGCAGCCCGTGACCGCACATGCCGATCGTGAAGGCCGTACCGACGCTCCAGTCCGTACCGACGTTCCAGGCCGTGCCGACGTTTCAGGTCGCACAGGCGTCTGGTTCATCGGAGCGCGCGGCTCCGTCGCCACCACCGCCACCGCGGGATGCGCCGCCATCGCGGCCGGCCTCCACCCGCCGACCGGCATGGTCACCGAGACACCCCCCTTCGCCGACAGCGGCCTGCCGCCCCTGACCACGCTGGTCTTCGGCGGACACGACACCCTGGACTGCCCGCTCGCCAAACGGGCCGAGGCACTGGCCGAGGGCGGCGTGCTGCCCCACCGCCTCCCCAGCGCCGTCCGCGCCGAACTCGACGCGGCCGACGCCGAGATACGCCCCGGCGGCCCGCTTCCCGGCGAGACCCGCACCGACGAGGAACTCATCGCCGCCTTCGCGGCCGACCTCACCGACTTCGCCCACCGCCACGAGCTGGCCCGCACCGTCGTCATCAACGTCTCCTCCACCGAGCCGGCCCCCGGCCCCGACGACCACCGCCTCCCCGCCAGCTCGCTCTACGCCGCGGCGGCCCTCCGGGCCGGCTGCTCCTACGCCAACTTCACCCCCTCCACCGGCCTGCGCGCCCCCGCGCTCACCGACACCGTCGCCGACTGCGGACTTCCCCACGCGGGACGCGACGGCAAGACCGGCCAGACGCTGCTCCGCTCCGTGCTCGCCCCGATGTTCCTCCAGCGAGCCCTGCCCGTACGGGCCTGGTCCGGGTCGAACCTGCTGGGCGGCGGGGACGGGGCGGCGCTCGCCGACCCGGCCGCGGCCGCCGCCAAGAACGCTGGCAAGGAACGCGTCCTCACCGACACCTTCGGCACCGCCCCCGAGGGCGAGGTCCACATCGACGACGTACCCGCGATGGGGGACTGGAAGACGGCCTGGGACCACATCGCCTTCGACGGCTTCCTCGGCTCCCGGATGGTCCTCCAGACCATCTGGCAGGGCTGCGACTCGGCCCTCGCCGCCCCCCTGGTCCTGGACCTGGCCCGGCTGCTCGCCCGCTCCCACGAGGCGGGACTCAGCGGCCCCCGGCCCGAGCTGGGCTTCTACTTCAAGGACCCCGACGGCGGCACCTCGGCCGCGCTCGCCGAGCAGTACGCCACCCTGCTGGCCTTCGCCGAGCGGCTGCGGGGCCAGGCGTGAGGCGGCTGCTGCGCTCGGCGCTCGGGGCGCTTCCGCCCGGCCTGCGGGCGGCTCCGGCGGGGCTGAACGGCCGCGCCGTACGGGGCGGCAGGCCGGCCGCCGCCCCCGATGACGGCCTGTCCGGTACGGGTGGGACTGCGCCCGCACCGGACAGGCACCGACCGTCCTCCGGACGCGGGAGAGGGGACACGGTGCGGGCCTGGACCGAGCTCTTCCGGGTCTCCGCACTGTTCTCCGTGCCGGGTGACGCGCTGGCCGGGGCCGCGGCGGTGGGCCGCAGCCCCGGCCGGGGCACCGCGCTCGCGATCGGCGCCTCGCTCTGCCTGTACGAGGCGGGGATGGCCCTCAACGACTGGGCGGACCGCGAGGAGGACGCCGTGGACCGCCCGCACCGGCCGATCCCGTCGGGCCGCATCAGCCCGTCCGCCGCCCTGGGCGCGGCCGGGGTGCTGACAGCGGCGGGCCTCGCCCTCGCGGCGCGGGCGGGCCGCCCGGCCCTGGCCGTCGCCACGGGCCTGGCCGCCACGGTCTGGGCCTACGACCTCCACCTGAAGCACACGAAGGCGGGCCCGGCGGCGATGGCCGCCGCCCGCTCCCTGGACCTGCTGCTCGGAGCGACGGCGACGGCGTACGCCGGTACGGGGCCGGGCCCCCGCGCCACGCGTCCGGCGCGGCTCGGGGCCGTACCGCCCACCGGCCCCGACAACGTTGCCCGAGCCGCCGGCTCCGCGCGCTCCCCGCTGGCCGCGCTCTCCGCCGCCCTGGTGCTCGGGGCGCACACCTACGGCGTCACCGCCGTGTCCCGCCACGAGGCGCAGGGCGGGTCCACCGCCGTACCGCTCGCGGTCCTCGCCACGACGGCGGCGCTGGCCGCGGCCGTGGTCGCGACGCACCAGCGGCAGCGACCGGGGGAGCCCGCCACGCCAGGGCTCGCTGCGACGGCGCCGGGCAGCAGCCACCGACCGGACCACCCGCACCACCCCACCGCCCCCGCGCTCACCCCCCTCCTGCTCACCGCGTTCACCGCCGCCTACCTCCGCACCGCAGGGCCGCCCCTCCTGCACGCCGCCCTCAACCCGTCCCCACCCCTGACCCAGCGGGCGGTGGGCGGCGGGATCCGGGCCATGATCCCGCTCCAGGCAGCGCTCGCCGCCCGGGCCGGCGCACCCGGCTCCGGCCTCGCCCTCATGGCGCTCGTCCCCCTTGCCCGCTCCCTCGCCCGGAAGGTGAGCCCCACATGACCCTCCACCTCGGTTACGGCACCAACGGGCTCACCGACCTCCGCCTCGACGACGCCCTCGGGCTCCTCGCCGACCTCGGCTACGAGGGCGTCGGCCTGACGCTCGACCACATGCACCTGGACCCCCTGGCCCCGGACCTCGCCGAGCGCACCCGCCAGGTCCGGCGCCGGCTCACCTCCCTCGGGCTCCGGGTCACCGTCGAGACCGGCGCCCGCTATGTCCTGGACCCGCGCCGCAAGCACGGCCCCTCCCTTCTCGACCCGGACCCCGACGCCCGGGCCGCGCGCACCGCGCTGCTCGTGCGCGCCGTGCACGTGGCCGCCGAACTCGGCGCGCACGCCGTCCACTGCTTCAGCGGCATCACCCCGCCGGACACCTCGACGGAGACCGCCTGGAAGCGCCTGACCGAAGCGATCACCCCCGTACTCGAAGCCGCCGACCGGTCGGGCATCCCCCTCGCCATCGAGCCCGAACCCGGTCACCTCCTCGCCACCCTCGCCGACTTCCACCACCTGCGCGGTCTCCTCGGCGACCCCGGCCCCCTCGGCCTCACGCTCGACATCGGCCACTGCCAGTGCCTGGAGGATGCGTCCCCCGTGAGCTGCGTCCAGGACTCCGCCCCCTGGCTCCGGCACGTCCAGATCGAGGACATGCGGCGCGGAGTCCACGAGCACCTCCCGTTCGGGGAGGGCGAGATCGACTTCCCACCCGTGCTCGCCGCCCTCGCCGCCTGCGACTACCGGGGCCTCACCGTCGTCGAACTGCCCCGCCACTCGCACGCGGGCCCCGAACTCGCCCGCACCTCCATCGGCTTCCTGCGCGACGCCATGACCAAGGGGGGAGTCCCGTGCTGAAGTCCCGCAAGGAGCTCGACGCCGAACTCGACGGCGCCGCCCGCGCCTGGCTCGACGGGGCCCTGGCCGAGGCCGCCCACGACGCGGCCGCCCGCGCCCAGGCCGGCGGCGACGCCGGTACCCCCCCGCCCGACTCGCCGTACGCCTCCCCGCCCTGGGAACTCCGCTACGCCGCCGCCGGCCGGCACTGCGGACAGGCCCACGCCGACTCCGTACGCTCCCTCCTGCTCACCGAGGCCCGCGCCCCGCTGCCCTCCGTCACCCGGCTCTACGAACAGGGCACCGCCGCCGAACGCCGCGCCGTCCTGCTCACCCTGGACCGCCTCGGCCTCGGCGACAGTGCCCTCCCGCTCGTCGAGGACGCCCTGCGCACCAACGACACCCGGCTGGTGGCCGCCGCCGTCGGCCCGTACGCCGCGGCCCGCCTCGACCCGCACGCCTGGCGCCACGCCGTGCTGAAGTGCCTGTTCACCGGGGTGCCGGTGGACGCCGTCGCCCGGCTCGGCGAGAGAGCCCGCGGAGACGCCGAACTCGCCCGGATGCTCCGCGACTTCGCCGCCGAGCGGACCGCCGCCGGCCGTGACGTCCCGGCCGACCTGCGCACCGCCCTCGCTCTGGCCCTCACCACCCCTGCCGCCCCCACGGAGGAGTCCTGATGCGCATCTTCGACCCCCACATCCACATGACGTCCCGTACCACGGACGACTATCAGGCGATGTACGACGCGGGCGTCCGCGCCCTCGTCGAACCCTCCTTCTGGCTCGGCCAGCCCCGCACCTCGCCCGCCAGCTTCTTCGACTACTTCGACGCGCTCCTCGGCTGGGAACCCTTCCGCGCCTCCCAGTACGGCATCGCGCACCACTGCACGCTCGCCCTCAACCCCAAGGAGGCGAACGACCCCCGCTGCACCCCCGTCCTGGACGCCCTGCCCCGCTACCTCGTCAAGGACTCCGTCGTCGCCGTCGGTGAGATCGGCTACGACTCCATGACCCCGGCCGAGGACCACGCCCTCGCCGCCCAGCTCCAGCTCGCCGCCGACCACGGGCTCCCCGCCCTCGTCCACACCCCGCACCGCGACAAGCTCGCCGGTCTGCACCGCACCATCGACGTCATCCGCGAATCGCACCTCCCCCCGGAGCACGTCCTGCTCGACCACCTCAACGAGACAACCGTAAAGGCCGCCTCCGACAGCGGCTGCTGGGCCGGGTTCTCCATCTACCCGGACACCAAGATGGACGAGGACCGCATGGTCACCATCCTGCGGAACCACGGCACCGAGAGGATCCTCGTCAACTCCGCCGCCGACTGGGGAAAGAGCGACCCGCTCAAGACCCGCAAGGTCGCCGACGCGATGCTCAAGGCCGGGTTCACCGAGGACGACGTCGACAAGGTCCTGTGGCGCAACCCCGTCGCCTTCTACGGCCAGAGCGGCCGGCTCCAGCTGGACGTCCTGGCCCCCGACCCGCTCCACGAGGGCAACTCCATCCTGCGCGGCGGGGAGTGAAGCGATGCGCTTCCGCCACCCGGACGGCTCGACGGTCCACCTCTCGTACTGCACCAACGTCCACCCCGCCGAAACCCTGGACGGCGTCCGCGCCCAGCTCCGCGACCACTGCGAACCCGTACGCCGCCGCCTCGGCCGGGACCGGCTCGGCATCGGCCTCTGGCTCGCCAGGGACGCCGCCCGGGCCCTGATCAACGACCCCGCCGAACTCCGCGCGCTCCGCGCCGAACTCGACGGCCGGGGCCTCGAAGTGGTCACGCTCAACGGCTTCCCGTACGAGGGCTTCGGCGCCGCCGAGGTCAAGTACCGGGTGTACCGGCCGGACTGGACCGAACCCGACCGCCTCGCCCACACCGCCGACCTCGCCCGGCTGCTGGCCGCCCTGCTGCCCGACGACGTCACCGAAGGCACCATCTCCACCCTCCCGCTGGCCTGGCGCACCCCCTACGACACCGATCCCGGGGCGGCCCGCACCGCGCGCACCGCCCTCACCACGCTCGCCCAGCGCCTGGACGCGCTGGCCGAACTAACCGGCAAGTCGATCCGGATCGGCCTCGAACCGGAACCGGGCTGCACCGTGGAGACCACCACCGACGCCATCGCCCCGCTCGCCGAAGTCGGCCACGAACGCATCGGCATCTGCGTCGACACCTGCCACCTGGCGACCTCCTTCGAGGAGCCGGAGACCGCTCTCGACGCCCTGGCCGCAGCAGGCATCCCGGTGGTCAAGTCCCAGCTCTCCGCCGCCCTGCACGCCGAACACCCCCACCTGCCCGAGGTCCGCACCGCGCTGGCAGCCTTCGCCGAACCGCGCTTCCTGCACCAGACCCGCACGCGCACGGCCGCCGGGCTGCGCGGCACCGACGACCTGGACGAGGCCGTCGCCGGCCGGGCGCTCCCCGACTCCACCCCGTGGCGCGCCCACTTCCACGTCCCCCTGCACGCACCGCCCGCGCCCCCGCTCACCTCCACGCTGCCCGTGCTCCGCACCACACTCGCCCGGCTCGTCGGGGGACCGGTGCCGCTGACCCGGCACCTGGAGGTGGAGACGTACACCTGGCAGGCGCTGCCCGCCGAACTGCGTCCCCGCACCCGCACCCAGCTCGCCGACGGCATCGCCGCCGAACTCACCCTCGCCCGCGACCTCCTGGTCGACCTCGGCCTCAAGGAGCTGCCATGAGCAACGACGCCCCCGGAACGACCACGGGCACGGCAGACCGCGAGGGCCCCACCCCCCTCCTCGTCCTCGACGTCGTCGGCCTCACCCCGCAGCTCCTCGCCCACATGCCGAATCTCACGGCCCTCGGGAAACAGGGCGCGCTGGCCCCCCTCTCCACCGTGCTGCCCGCCGTCACCTGCGCCGCCCAGTCCACCTTCCTCACCGGCACGATGCCCGCCGAGCACGGCATCGTCGCCAACGGCTGGTACTTCCGCGAGCTCGGAGACGTCCTGCTCTGGCGTCAGCACAACGGGCTCGTCGAGGGCGACAAACTCTGGGACGCGGCCCGCCGCGCCCACCCCGGCTACACCGTCGCCAACATCTGCTGGTGGTACGCGATGGGCGCCGACACCGACTGGACCGTCACCCCGCGCCCCGTCTACTACGCCGACGGCCGCAAGGAACCCGACTGCTACACGCGGCCCCCCGCCCTGCACGACGAACTGACCGACGAACTCGGCACGTTCCCCCTCTTCCACTTCTGGGGGCCGGGCGCCGACCTGGTCTCCTCCCAGTGGATCATCGACGCGACCCGGCACATCATCGCCACCCGCACCCCCGACCTGGCGCTCTGCTACCTGCCCCACCTCGACTACGACCTCCAGCGCTACGGCCCCGACGACCCCCGGTCCCACCGGGCCGCCGCCGACCTGGACCGGGCCATCGCCCCGCTGCTGGCCGACGCCCGCGCCGAGGGGCGCACCGTCGTCGCGCTCTCCGAGTACGGCATCACCCGCGTGAGCCGCCCCGTCGACATCAACCGGGCGCTGCGCCGGGCGGGCCTGCTGGAGGTGCACACCCAGGACGGCATGGAGTACCTCGACCCGATGGCCTCACGCGCCTTCGCCGTCGCGGACCACCAGCTCGCCCACATCTACGTACGCCGTCCCGAGGACCTGGAAGCGACGCGGGCGGCACTGGCGGACCTGCCCGGCATCGATCAGCTCCTGGACGACGAGGGCAAGAAGGCGCACCACCTGGACCACCCCCGCTCCGGCGAGCTGGTCGCCGTGGCGGAGAAGGACGCCTGGTTCACGTACTACTACTGGCTCGACGACGCCCGCGCCCCCGACTTCGCCCAGCTCGTCGAGATCCACCGCAAGCCCGGCTACGACCCCGTCGAGCTGTTCATGGACCCCGAGGACCCCTACGTACGGCTCAAGGCCGTGTCGGCGGTGGCCCGCAAGAAGCTCGGCCTGCGCTACCGCATGGCGGTCGTCCCCCTGGACCCCTCACCTATTCGCGGCAGCCACGGCCGCCTCCCCGAGAGCGACGACGAAGGTCCGCTCATCCTCTGCTCCACCCCCCATGCGTTCACCGACCGGGTCAGGGCCACCGAGGTGAAGTCCCTGCTCCTCCAGCTTGCCGGACTGCACTGACAACGCCCCGGCACCGCACTGCTCACCCCACGTCACCCAAGGGAGTCACGCGAACATGAGCCGCACCTCCAAGGACACCGAACTCGCCCGCAGACTGAGCCGCCGCAACATCCTCGGCGTCGCCGCCGGAGCCACCGCCGCCACGATCATCGGCACGGCGAGCGCCCAGGCCGTCGGCCGGGACCACGCCCAGGGACCCGGCAAGGGCCACGGCCACGGTCATGACCACGGGCACGGCAAGGGCAAGCCCGTCCTGCCCCCCGGCCGCCTCGGCATCCAGCTCTACAGCCTCCGTGACAAGATCTCCACGCTCGGCTTCGCCCCCGTCTTCGCCGAACTGGAGAAGTACGGCTACGACGAGATCGAGCTCGCGGGCTACACCCAGGGCTCGGCCGGCCCCATCACCCTGCCCCAGCTCAAGCGGCTGGCCCGGGACCACGGACTGAACCCGATCGGCAGCCACGTCGGCTACTACGACGACAACAACCCCGGCGCCTACACCTTCGCCCAGAACCTGGAGAAGGTCCTGGACGACGCCCAGGCCCTCGGTCTCAAGCACATCGGCACGGCCTCGGGCCCCTTCCGCTACGGCTCCACCGTGGACGGCTGGAAGCGTGCCGCCGACGACTTCAACAAGTACGGGGCCGCCGCCCGCAAGCGCGGGATGAAGTTCTACCAGCACAACCACGCCGAGGAGTTCTCCTTCGCGACCGACAAGCCGAAGGTCCGCCTCTACGACGTCCTGCTCGCCGAGACCGACCCGGACCTCGTCTACCTGGAGCTGGACATCTACTGGGCGTACTGCGCCCAGTTCCGCTTCAGCAAGCGCGCCGACGGCACCAAGGCCCCCCTCGACCCGCTGAAGTACGTCCTCAAGCACCCCGACCGCTACCCCTTGTTCCACGTCAAGGACGGCGTCCGCGACGACACGACGCGCGACGGCTACCGCATGTCGGACGTCGGCGACGGGGACATCGACTACAAGACGTTCCTGTCCGAGGTGACCAACCGGACCCACCACGGCCGGACCTACCACCACTGGCAGGCCGAGCACGACAACCCGGTGGAGTCGCTCGCCTTCGCCCGGAAGTCGAGCGAGCACCTGCACTCCCTGCGCGAGGGCCGCTGCGGCGACTGACACGCGAAGCCCGGCCCGCCGGATCCTCTCCGGCGGGCCGGGCGCAGGTCCGCGGTGCCCCTACCCGATGCCCTGCCGGTCCGGAAGCAGGGCGAACTCCCGGTCGGCGGCCACCGGTACGGTCCGTTCCACGGCCTGGACCAGCAGCGCCCGGTGCCGTACCAGGGGCTGCTTCCGTTCCTCCGGAGCGAGCAGCAACAGATCGTCCAGCCCCGCCAGCAGCCGGCGCGAAACCTGAGGGCTTCCGGCCACGCACCACCGGATCTCCTCGAACGCGAGATCCACCAGGCCCTCCCACCCAGGTCCCTCCTGCACCAGCCGCACCCGGCCGGACCGGTCCCGGTGGTGGACGGTCCCGAGCGGCAGGCGCACCACGGCCGCGAGGAACTGGATGCTCCGGTCCAGGCACTGGACGGCGGTGGTCGGATCGTTCACGGACGTCGACAGGGCCCGCAGCGCGATGTCCGAAAGCTGGCGCAACCCGAAGGCCAGGTCCTGGTGCAGGGTGCGCTCCACCCCGACGGAAACGGTGTACCGCAACCGGCTCCGTGGTGGCACGGCCCCGCCGTGGACGGCGACCACCGGGGTCCCCGGCACCACGAAGTCCCCGATCCGGGGGATCAGCCGCAACACCACGTCCTGCCGCCGCGCGGCCCGGACCAGCCGCGCCGTGTTCACATCCCGCAGCACCCCGGCCCGCCCCTCGTGCACCACCCGCCCGGTCTCCGGCCCCAGCCCCTCGGGCCCGCCCGGCCCCCGGGGCATCCGGCCGAGCACCCGGAACGAGTCCCGCGCGATCTTGTCCACGACCGGCCCGACCTGCATGAGCCGCAGCGTGGCGCTGACGTAGACGATGAACAGCAGCAGACTCAGCCCGACGAGCACCAGCGTGAGCATGCTCTGCAGCAGCGGGACCGAGACCACCAGGCGCGGGTCCGCCTCGCTCTCGTACGAGGTCAGCACCAGCAGCGAGAACAGGAACGTCGCTAGGAACACCGTCAGCGTGAGCTTGCTGATCCGGCTGCGGACGAAGATCCGCACGACCCGGGGCGTGAGCTGCCCGCTGGCCATCTGCACGGCGACCAGCGAGATGCTGAACACCACACCGATGAAGGTCATCATCGCCGAGCTGATCGTGGTGACGATCGTCTTCGCGTCCTGGACGAACGACACCAGGCTGCCGAGCTCGTCGTAGGCCTCCTCCCGCTGGAGGAGCGCGACGATCTCCTCGTCGACCGCGGAAGCGGCCAGCCAGAGCGCGAACACACAGACGAACCCCAGGGTCGGGGCGAACCAGAACGTGTCGCGCAGATGCTCGCGCAGGGGAGACAGCGGACGGGGCCGGCGGTAGCCGCGATCAGTCATGGACGCGAAGGTAGCCCCGCGACCTCCGCGGACCGTGGAGGCCGAGGTCGCACCGGCACGCCGCACCCCACTGACCACCGGATATGCAGGTGAAAGGCGCGTCGAACCCCTGGTATTGTTTTCCATGTCGCCGCGGGGAACACACCGCGAACGACAGACACCTTGTCCGGGTGGCGGAATGGCAGACGCGCTAGCTTGAGGTGCTAGTGCCCTTTATCGGGCGTGGGGGTTCAAGTCCCCCCTCGGACACCGGCGAAGACCCCAGTTGATCTGGGGTCTTCTGCGTTTTCCGGGTCCGCCTCACCGCTCCCTCGCAGCCGCACCCTCCACCCCCCTCCTGTCACGATCCGGTCTCGGACACCGGACGGGGTCTTGTTTTCAGCCATGTAATCGATTCCAATCATCTCTGTAATCGATTCCATGGCGTCGCGCGATCGGGCCGCCCCCTGGTTTCGAGGTGTACGGAATCCACAAGGAGGTGGTCCGGACATGGCGAGCATCAAGGATGTCGCGGCCGCGGCGGGCGTTTCCGTCGCGACGGTCTCCCGTGTGCTGAACAGCCATCCGTCCGTCAGCGAGGACGCGAAGAGCCGTGTCATCGCCGCCGTAGACGCCCTCGGCTACCGGCCCAACGCCGTGGCCCGCTCGCTGCGCACCGCGCAGACCCGCACCCTCGGCCTGGTCATCAGTGACGTACTCAATCCGTACTTCACCGAGCTGGCCCGCTTCGTCGAGGAGGAGGCCCGCGCGCTCGGCTACAGCGTCATCATCGGCAACGCCGACGAGCGGCCCGAGCTCCAGGACCACCACATCCGCACGCTCATCGACCGCAGGATCGACGGGCTGCTCGTCTCGCCCGCCGACGGCGGCTCCCCGCTGATGCGGGAGGTCGCCCTGAGCGGTACGCCGATGGTCTTCGTGGACCGCTGGATCCCCGGCATCGACGTTCCCGTCGTCCGGGCCGACGGTACGGGGGCGGTCAGGGACCTGGTGGCGCACCTGCACGGCCTCGGCCACCGCAGGCTCGCGATCATCGCCGGGCCCGCGGCCACCACCACCGGCAACGAGCGCGTCGAGGCCTTCCGGGACGCGATGTGTGAACTCGGCCTCGCGCTGCCCGACGCCTACATCGGGCAGGGAGACTTCCAGGCAGCCAGCGGACGCCGCGCCACCGAGGGGTTCCTCGCCCTGGCCGAGCCGCCCGAGGTCGTGTTCGCCGCCGACAACCTCATGGCGCTCGGCGCGCTCGACGCGATCCGGGCCCGGGGGTTGCGGGTCCCCGGCGACATCGCGCTGGCCGCCTTCGACGACATCCCGTGGTTCGTCCACACGGACCCGCCGATCACCGCCATCGCCCAGCCGACCGCGGACCTGGCCCGCGCCGCCGTACGCGCGCTGGCCGACCTGATCGAAGGACGGACCCCGCAGTCCGTCACCCTGCCCGCCCGTCTCGTCGTACGCCGCTCGTGCGGCCGGGACGCGACCGACCAGAGGAGCGACCGGTGACCGCACCGGAGAAGCAACTGGTGTCCACCCCTGAGGAGTTGCTGCGCATCGAGGGTCTGCGCAAGACCTTCCCCGGCGTGGTGGCGCTCGACAACGTCGACTTCGACCTGCGCAGAGGCGAGGTCCATGTCCTCCTCGGCGAGAACGGCGCCGGCAAGAGCACCCTCATCAAGATGCTCTCCGGTGCCTACCGTCCCGACAGCGGCCGGATCCTCGCAGAGGGACGCGAGGTGCGCATCAACAACGCGCAGGACGCCGAACGGCTCGGCATCGCCACCATCTACCAGGAGTTCAACCTGGTACCCGATCTGACGGTGGCCGAGAACATCTTCCTCGGCCGCCAGCCGCGCCGCTTCGGGCTCATCGACCACCGGCGCATGCGGGCGGACGCGGAGAAGCTGCTGCGCCGCGTCGGGGTGGATGTGCGTCCCGATGCCAAGGTCCGTGAACTGGGCATCGCCCGGCTGCAGATGGTCGAGATCGCCAAGGCGCTCAGCCTGGACGCACGCGTCCTGATCATGGACGAGCCGACCGCCGTGCTCACCTCGGAGGAGGTCGACAAACTCTTCGCGATCGTCCGCCAGTTGCGTACGGACGGCGTCGGGATCGTCTTCATCACCCACCACTTGGAGGAGATCGCCGCGCTCGGTGACCGTGTAACCGTTCTGCGCGACGGCCGCAGCATCGACCAGGTGCCCGCCTCCACACCCGAGGACGGACTCGTCCAGCTCATGGTCGGCCGCAGCATCGAGCAGCAGTACCCGCGCGAACGCCCTTACACGGGCGAGGCGTTGCTGTCCGTGCGCGGCCTGACCCGGGACGGCGTCTTCCACGACATCAGCTTCGACGTGCACGCCGGCGAGGTCGTGGGCCTCGCCGGACTGGTCGGCGCCGGGCGTACGGAGGTGGCGCGCGCGGTGTTCGGCGCGGACCCGTACGACGCGGGCACCGTCGACGTACGCGGCGAACGCCTCGCCCGGCACGACGTGCCCGCCGCGATGGGCGCCGGGATAGGCCTCGTACCGGAGGACCGCAAGGGCCAGGGACTGGTCCTCGACGCCTCCGTGCAGGAGAACCTCGGCCTGGTCACCCTGCGTTCCGCCACCCGCTCCGGGCTGGTGGACCTCAAGGGGCAGCGTACGGCGGCCGCCCGCATCGCGAAGCAGCTCGGCGTCCGCATGTCCGGCCTCGGCCAGCATGTGCGCACCCTCTCCGGCGGCAACCAGCAGAAGGTCGTCATCGGCAAGTGGCTGCTGGCCGACACCCGGGTGCTGATCCTGGACGAGCCGACCCGGGGCATCGACGTCGGCGCCAAGGTCGAGATCTACCAGCTCATCAACGAGCTCACCGCCTCCGGCCACGCCGTCCTGATGATCTCCAGCGACCTGCCCGAAGTCCTCGGCATGAGCGACCGGGTACTGGTCATGGCCCAGGGTCGGATCGCCGGCGAACTCCCCGCCGGCGAGGCCACCCAGGACACCGTCATGGCTCTCGCGGTCGGCACCACGGCGACGCACGAACACCCCGCACCGAAGAAGGACGAAGAGGAGGGCCCCCGTGGCCACTGAGACACTCAAGAGTGACACGGGCGCAGGCGGCACTTCCGTGATACGCCGCGTCCTGCTCGACAACGGCGCCCTCAGCGCCCTGGTCGTCCTGGTGGTGGCGATGTCGCTGCTCTCCGGCGACTTCCTGACCACCCAGAACCTGCTGAACGTCGGCGTCCAGGCGGCCGTCACCGCGATCCTCGCGTTCGGTGTCACCTTCGTCATCGTCTCGGCGGGCATCGACCTCTCCGTCGGTTCGGTGGCGGCCCTGTCCGCGACGGTCCTGGCCTGGTCGGCGACGTCCGCCGGGGTCCCGGTCGTCCTCGCGGTCGTGCTCGCGATCGTCACCGGCATCGCCTGCGGCTTCGTGAACGGCGCCCTGATCTCGTACGGCAAACTCCCGCCGTTCATCGCAACGTTGGCCATGCTCTCGATCGCCCGCGGTCTGTCGCTGGTCATCTCGCAGGGCAGCCCGATCGCGTTCCCCGACTCCGTATCCCGGCTCGGCGACACGCTCGGCGGCTGGCTCCCGGTACCGGTCCTCGTGATGATCGCGATGGGCCTGATCACCGCACTCATCCTGGGCCGCACCTTCATCGGCCGCTCGATGTACGCGATCGGCGGTAACGAGGAAGCGGCCCGGCTCTCCGGTCTCCGCGTCAAGCGCCAGAAGATCGTCATCTACGCGCTCTCCGGCCTCTTCGCCGCCGTCGCGGGCATCGTCCTGGCTTCGCGCCTCGTCTCCGCGCAGCCGCAGGCCGCCCAGGGGTACGAACTCGACGCCATCGCCGCGGTCGTCATCGGCGGGGCCAGCCTGGCCGGCGGCGTCGGCAAGGCGTCCGGCACCCTGATCGGCGCGCTCATCCTCGCGGTGCTCCGCAACGGCCTCAACCTCCTCTCGGTTTCGGCGTTCTGGCAGCAGGTCGTCATCGGCGTCGTCATCGCGCTCGCCGTCCTGCTCGACACGCTGCGCCGCAAGGCCGGTTCGGGCACGGCCTCCTCGGCCGGAGCGGCCCCCGGCGCACCGGGTTCCGGGCGCAGGGGAGCGTTCAAGTTCGCCGGAGCGGCGCTCGCCGTGGCGGTCGTCGTCGGGGGGGTGTCCTACTTCAACTCCGGTTCCTCCGGGGGCACGACGAAGGTCGGCATGTCCCTCTCGACGCTCAACAACCCCTTCTTCGTGCAGATGAAGGACGGCGCACAGGCGGAGGCCAAGAAGGCGGGCATCGATCTCACGGTCACCGACGCCCAGAACGACGCCTCGCAGCAGGCCAACCAGCTCCAGAACTTCACCAGCTCGGGCGTGTCCTCCATCATCGTCAACCCGGTGGACTCGGACGCCGTCGGACCGGGTGTGCGCAGCGCCAACAAGGCCGACATCCCGGTGATCGCCGCCGACCGCGGTGTGAACAAGGCCGACACCGCCACCCTCGTCGCCTCCGACAACGTTGCGGGCGGCAAGCTCGCCGCCGACGCACTGGCCGACAAGCTCGGCGGCAAGGGCAGCATCGTCATCCTCCAGGGCACGGCGGGCACCTCCGCCAGCCGCGAACGTGGAGCGGGCTTCGCCGAAGGGCTCAAGGCGTACCCGGACATCAAGGTGGTCGCCGAGCAGCCCGCGGACTTCGACCGCACCAAGGGCCTGGACGTCATGACCAACCTGGTCCAGTCCCACCCGGGCATCACCGGTGTCTTCGCCGAGAACGACGAGATGGCGCTCGGCGCGGTCAAGGCGCTCGGCAGCAAGGCGGGCAGGTCCGTCTCGGTCGTCGGCTTCGACGGCACCCCGGACGGCCTGAAGGCGGTCGGGGCCGGGACGCTGTACGCGTCGGTGGCCCAGCAGCCCGGCGAGCTGGGCAGGATCGCGGTGCAGAACGCCGTCAAGGCGGCGAAGGGCGACACGGTCGAGAAGACGGTGAAGGTGCCGGTCAAGGTGGTCACCCGCGAGAACGTCGCCGACTTCTCCTGACCTCCGCCCCCCGGCTCCGACCGAAGAAAGCAGGAAGCGAAAAGATGCACGACAACGCCACCGGCGGCGACCGTTACGACCTCCTGGTCGTCGGCTCGGCCAACGCCGACCTGGTGATCGGCGTCGAACGCCGCCCCGCCCCCGGCGAGACGGTGCTCGGCTCCGACCTGGCCGTCCACCCGGGCGGCAAGGGCGCCAACCAGGCAGTGGCGGCAGCCAGGCTGGGAGCCCGTACGGCACTGCTCGCCCGGGTCGGCGACGACGACCACGGACGGCTGCTGCTGGAGAGCCAGCGCGCGGCGGGCGTGGACACCGGCGGCGTCCTGGTCGGCGGGGCCCCGACCGGCGTCGCGCTGATCACCGTGGACCCTTCGGGCGACAACAGCATCGTGGTGTCCCCGGGCGCCAACGGGCGCCTCACCCCCGACGACGTACGGGCGGCGGCCCCGCTGCTGGCAGCCGCCCGGGTCGTCTCCATACAGCTGGAAATCCCCCTGGAAACGGTCGCGGAGACGGCCCGCCGCCTGGCTCCCGGGGCCCGACTCGTCCTCAACCCGTCCCCGCCCGCCCCGCTGCCCGACGAGGTGCTGGCCGCCTGCGACCCACTGGTGGTCAACGAGCACGAGGCGCGATACATCCTCGGCGAGGCCGCCGGCGAGGCCCCGCACGACTGGGCCCCGGCGCTGCTCGCACTGGGCCCGCGCTCGGTCGTGATCACGCTCGGCCCCGCCGGCGCGCTGGTGGCCGACAGCCGCACGGGCTCCCTGGACCACCTCGTCAGCCCGAAGGTCGAGGCCGTCGACACCACGGGGGCCGGGGACGCGTTCACCGCCGCCCTGGCCTGGCGCCTGGGCCGGGGCGACGACCTGCGGGAGGCGGCGGCCTTCGCGGTGCGGGTGGGGGCGGCGGCCGTCACGTCGAGGGGCGCCCAGGCGTCCTTCCCGACGCTGGAGGAGGTCGACGCGCTGTGAAGAAGTCGGGCATCCTCAACCGCCACCTGGCCGGAGCCATCGCCGAACTCGGCCACGGGGACGGGGTGTTGATCTGCGACGTGGGCATGCCGATCCCGCCCGGCCCCCGCGTGGTCGACCTGGCCTTCCGCGCCGGAACCCCGTCGTTCGCCGAGGTCCTGGACGGCCTGCTCGACGAGCTGGTGGTGGAGGGCGCGACGGCGGCCCTGGAGGTACGCGACGCCAACCCGGACACCGCGCGCCTCCTGGAGGCCAACTTCCCGAACCTGGACCTGGTCCCGCACGACGACCTGAAGGCGCGCACGGCGACGGCACGCCTGGTCGTACGGACGGGGGAGGCCCGGCCGTACGCGAACGTGCTGCTGCGGTGCGGGGTGTTCTTCTGAGCGGCTGACCGGCGGCGGTGTGGACGGGAGGGCGGATTCCGGCCGCGGAAAAAGCCCTGGCAGATCGTGGAGACCGACGCTACGCTTCCCACGATGACTCACTCCATGAACAGATTGGGGGACCCGTCCGCGCAAGGTGAGTGCTGATGCTCACTCGAACCGCGTACCGGGATTCCCGTACTTCCTTCTGGCCGCGCGTACGCGAGTTCGCCGTGCCGGCCTCGATGATCGAGACTGCGACCGCCCGCCGCCAGGCCGGGGACTGGGCAGGAGCGTGCGCCGCAGCAGGCGTCGACGTCGATCTCCAACTGCGCTCCGTCGCGCGTACTCACGGCCAGGAACTCGCAGCCCGCATCCGGACCGACCTTCGTCATCTGGCCCCTGACCTGTTGCGCTGGCATATGCCGAGGACCGCCCCGCACGGGCTGCTGCGCCCGGGGCTGACCATCGCGCTGGCGCGCTACGAAACCCTGGGGCACGCTGGGCCGGGCCCGCTGCATCTGGTCGTCCGGACCCCGCCCGGCTGGGCGGATGCCGGGCAGCGGATGAGCCTCGCGCTGTGGGACGGGTCGCACGCCGAGCCCGGGGCCCGCCGCCACCCCCACCCCCACCCGAACCGGCGCTTCCGCCTGGACCTGCACCGCCACCTGTGGGATGCCCGCAGGACCGATGAGCTGAGAAGTCGCTCGGGTGCCGACCTGCCGGTTCCCGACGACCCTCCGGCGATCTGCCCGGAGGCGCTGAGGGCGTTGCCACCAGGCCCCCTGTACGCCGTCGATCGGTGGGCGGCGGAGGCGGCGATCCTGCTCCGTGCCGAGGTGCAGGGGGCGGGGGCGGGTGGGCTGGTGAGCGTACGGCTTGGGGGCCGGCGTCGGCTGCTCCTCGATGTCGGAGGGGGTGGGCCGGACCTCACCGGGGATCCAGGGACCCCTGCGAAGGTTGGCACACGCACCCCCGCCGTAAGGCTCGCATCAGCGGCCACCGACCCCGGTCGGTCCGCGCCCCCGGTGCTGCCGGACGTGGCGACCTGGGTGCTGCCCGACCTGGATCTGATCCGCACGGGTGCGATCGACGTCGGTCGACTCCACCCGCTGGTCGCGCAGGCCCTCGTCCAGGGCGGTCCGTCGGCCGATCCGGAACCTCCTCGGTCACGGACCGTGGACCGGGCGGGACAGCCACGGCTGGTGGAATGCCGTGGGGCTCAGCACCGGATCGGGCTGGTCGAGGGGGTCCTGTCCCCTCTGGACCACGACCCGGCCGAGATCCGCCGGGAAGAACTGCTGGTCGCCCTGGCCGGTGTGCCCCTTCCCTGCCTTCAGGCCATCGACGCGGCGCACCGGCGTCCGGACTGCCTGCCCGGCGTCCGCGAACGGCTCGACCACGGAGACACCGCCGGTGCGCTGGCCGTCGTCGAAGGTCTGTTGGGGCCCGGCGCTGTGCTGCGCAGCGGCCCGCTGCGCGACGAACTGGAGGCGGCCGCTCAACGGCGCATCGCCTACGGGCTGTTCCGGGCGGACCTGATCGGTCCCGGGCCGGGCAGCTACCGCCCGGACCTCCGGCGTCCCGGTGACCGCCGCCCGCGCCCGCACCGCAAGGCCGTCCACTGACCCGGGGCCCGGCCTCGTCACGTACTGCCCTCCGCTGACCCGGGGCTCGGCCCTGCCCCGCACAGCCGCCTGCTGCCCCAGGGGCCCGGCCCCGGCCCCGTCCTCGTACTTAATCTGCCCCTTCTCACACCCTCAGGTGATCACCCATGCCCACGAGCACTCCGCCCGCTGCCACCACGACACCCCAACTCGCCGTCGCCGAAGCCCTGATGGCCCTCCTGCGCGACACCACCACCGAACCGCGCCCCGACCCCCAACTGGAGGCGCTGACACTGGCGGTCGCCGCCGATCTGCCCGTACTCCTGTGGGGTGAGCCGGGGATCGGCAAGACGGCGGCCCTCACCCAGCTCGCCGCCTCCCTGGACCTGCCGCTGACCACAGTGATCGCCAGCGTGCACGAGCCGTCCGACTTCTCCGGGCTGCCCATCGTCGGGGACGATCCCGCCGAGCAGGGGGTCCCGATGGCCCCGCCGGACTGGGCCGTTCGTCTGGTACGGGCAGGGCGCGGGCTGCTGTTCCTGGACGAGCTGTCCACCGCGCCCCCGGCCGTGCAGGCCGCGCTGCTCCGCCTCGTACTCGAACGGCGGATCGGGGCCCTGCAACTCCCGCCCGGCGTAAGGATCGTGGCTGCCGCCAACCCGCGCTCCTCCGCGGCCGACGGCTGGGAACTCAGCCCGCCGCTCGCCAACCGCTTCGTCCACCTCCAGTGGGCCCACGACCACGAGGTCGTCGTACGCGGCCTCGCCGGGACCTGGCCGCGTGCGACGCTGCCGGAGCTCAACCCCGGGAAGCTGCCCGAGGCCGTCGACTTCGCCAGGCGCGCCGTATGCGGGCTGCTCTCCGCCCGCCCCACGCTCGTGCACCGGCTGCCCACCACGGAGACGCGCCGCGGCGGCCCCTGGCCCTCGCCGCGCAGCTGGGACATGACGCTGAACCTGATCGCGTTCGCGACCGCCGCCGGATCATCGAGGGACGTCCTGTCCCTGCTGGTCAGGGGCACGGTGGGGGACGGCCCGGGGCTGGAGCTGCTGGCGAGCCTGGACCGGATGGACCTTCCGGACCCCGAGGACCTGCTCGCCGACCCGGCGGCCGCCGACCTGCCCGAGCGCGGTGATCTCCGGCAGGCCGCGCTGGACGGTGTGGTGGCGGCGGTCCGTACCCGCCCGGACAAGGGCCGTTGGGACGCCGCGTGGGTGCTGCTCGTCCGGGCGCTGGAGACCGGAGCCCCTGACCTGGTGGTCGTCCCCGCCACCTCCCTCGCCACGCTGCGGCAGGAGGACTGGGACGTCCCGGCGGCCATCGAACACCTCGCCGGGGTGGTGTCGCTGTCCCGGCGGGCGGACCGGGCGGCGGGCCGGGTCGCGGCGAAGGCGGGACGATGACGACGACGGAGGCGCCGGGCGCGCTCGACCTGGACAAGCTGTTCGCCGCCCGGCTGCAGGCCGCCCGCGCCCGTCCCTACCTGGCGACGGCCCTGTTCGCCCTGCACACCGTGGAGTCACGGCGGGTACCGACCATGGCCGTCGACCGGTACTGGCGGTGCTACGTCTCGCCGTCCTTCGTGGCGCGCACCCCGGTGGAGGAGCTGGCCGGGGTCTGGGTCCACGAGGTGTCACACCTGCTGCGCGACCACCACGGCCGCAGCGACCGGGTCGCCCGGCAACGCGGGCTGACCGGCCCGGGGGAGCGGCTGCGCATGAACATCGCCGCCGACTGCGAGATCAACGACGATGTGTACGGCGACGGCCTGGCCCGTCCGAATGGGGCCGTGTATCCGTCGACTCTGCACCTGCCGTCCGGCGAACTCATGGAGGACTACCTGCGCCAGTTCCGGCTCGGCCCGCGCACCCAGAACCTCGCCTGGCTGGACTGCGGCAGCGGCGCCGACGGACTGGACAGGGAATGGGAGTTGGGGCCCGACGGCGCCCACGGGCTCAGTGGGCAGGAACGGGACGCGGTCCGCTTCCGGGTGGCGCAGGGCATCACCGGCCGCCCGGGAAGCGCCTCGAAAGGGTGGCAGCGGTGGGCGGAGGAGGCGTTCCATCCTCCTCAGCCCTGGCGGGAGTTGCTGGGAGCGGCGGTCCGCTCGGCCGCCTCCGGGCCGGGCGCGGGGGAGGACTACACCTACGGCCGCCCGTCGCGGCGCTCCACCGGACTCCCCGGTGTCGTCCTGCCGAGCCTCCGCCGCAGACCGCCCCGGGTGTCCGTGGTCATCGACACCTCAGGTTCGGTGAGCGACGCCGAACTGGGCAGCGCACTCCTGGAAGTGCCGCCATCGCCCGTGCCGTGGGCGGCCGCCGGGACCTGGTCACTGTCCTGGCCTGCGACGCGGCGACCAGGGTCGTGCACCCCCTGTGCCGGGCTGAGGGCATCCCGCTGCTGGGCGGTGGCGGCACGGATCTGCGTACGGGCTTCGCCAAGGCGCTCGGGGCACACCCGCGTCCCGACGCCATCGTGGTCCTGACCGACGGGCAGACACCCTGGCCCGCCACGCAACCGGCCTGCCGGACGGTCATCGGCCTGTTCCCCAGGCAGCACACGCCCGGCTCCTGGGACGAGGACGACCCCGACTACGTCCCATCCGGGCCGCCGGCGTGGGCCCGGGTGGTGGAGATCGGGTAGCGGGCACCACCGGTGGTGTGCGGTGCCCCGGCGCGGGGAAGCGCACACTACCGGTCTGCGTGCCTGCCCGCGCTGCGAATCAGAGGCTGCCCACCAGCTCCGCCAGCGCCCCCGCCAGTGCGTCGAGCCCCGCCCCCGCCGGGCCTCCCGGCTCGCTCATGTACGTGTCGCGGCGGATCTCGACCATCAGGGCCGTGACCCGGCGGTCCGTGCCGTGGTGTTTCAGCGGGACGTACGTACCGGCGAAGGGGCTGTCGATGCCCGTCCCGCCGAATCCGGCGAACGCCGCCTCCGCCAGGGCGCGCAGCTCCGGCGGGGTGTGGAACGGGTCGGTGCCCAGGCAGACGGGCGGACGGGGGCCCGTGCCGTGGAGTTCGTACGGGAGGGGCGCGCTCGGGTACGAGTGGACGTCGACGATCACCGCGCGGCCCGTGGCGGCGATCCGGGCGTCGACCGCCTCCGTCATGGCCCGCGCGTACGGGTGGAAGTAGCGGTCGAGCAAGGGGCGTTGGTCGACGTCCGGCCCGCGCAGCCGTTCGCGGTGGGTGGTGTGGGTGTAGACCGCGCCCATGCCCACGGTACGCATCTCCTCGCGGTCGTCCGGGAAGCGTTCGGGGTCGACGACCAGGCGCGAGAGGGCGTTGACGTAGCTCCAGGGGCGGACGGGCGAGGCGGCGGCCGCCCGGGCGGCCAGTTCGGCCGTGTGGGAGTCGGTGATGTGGTCGAGCTCCCGCTCCAGAGCGCTGTCGCCCAGCAGGATTCCGCCGCGTACCTCTGCGGGAATCGTCCGGGACCCGTGCGGTACGTGCAGCAGTACCGGGGAGTCGGCGTCTCCGGGGAGGAGGCGGAACGACGGCTGGGGGGCAGTGCTCATGGAGCAGGTCCTTCACGGGCGGGGCAGCCACAGGTTGGGCAGGCACGGGTGGGACGATCGAGGTCTCGATTGTCCCACCCGGCGCGTCAGTTGGCGGAGCCGATCACCGGGTAGTGGTCGGAGAGGTTCGTGTACGTGTAGTTCTTGCCCAAGCTGGAGACCGTCCAGGGGGCGCTCTGCTCCTTGACGACGTCGTTCTTCCAGCCCGACGGCTTCACATGACCGGTGCGGTGCAGGACGTGGTCCAAGTCCTCGCGGGGGTCGTTCGGGTAGCGCTCGGAGGCGATCGAGTTGTCGCGGGTGTCGAAGGAGTACGTGTGGCCGGTCTTGGTGTCGGCCGAGGTCAGGCCCGCGTCGTTCAGGAAGGAGGCGTACTCGGCGGAGTGTCCGTCCACGTTGAAGTCGCCCGCCACGATGACCTGTTCGGAGGCCGGGATCTTCTTGGCGTCCAGGAAGGCGTCCATCGCCTTGAACTGGCGGCTGCGCATCTGGGCGGCCTCGCCCGCCGAACAGCCGGGGTCGGTCGACTGGGCGTGGGTGCCGACGACATGGACCCGGGTGCCGTTGACGTTCAGCACGGTGTAGGCGAAGCCCTTGTTGGACCACCAGTCGCCGCCGCAGGCGTCCTTGTAGACGTACTGCTCCTTGCGCACGATCGGCCACTTGCTCAGGATCGTGACGCCGCCGTCCTCCGGGGTCGTCGCCGAGTACGAGCCGCCGGTGGCGTCCCAGCCGCTCTTGCTCCGGCCGACCACCGGGGTCTGGTACGGGTACTGGGCGGCGGAGTTCCGCAGCAGTGCGTCGGAGGCGCCGTTGTCGAAGGCCTCCTGGATCACGACCACGTCGTTGCCCCGGAAGAACGACGTCTTCGGGATCTCCGCCGCCCGGTGGTCCTGGCCCCAGTTGGGGTACAGGGTCTTGCTGAAGATGAACGTGTTGTACGAGAGCACCCGCAGCGACGGGGTGTCGGCGGTGCCGGCCGCCGCTGCCTGGGGTGTGTTCACGGCCAGGGGGACGGCGGCGAGGGCGGCGGAGAGCGCTACGCCGGAAAGACGGCGGAAAGCGGAGTGCGGCACGAGGGCTCCTGCTGAATGAGTGGGGGCGTACCGGTTGCACCCATCAAAGCAGCGGCAGTTACCCACGGGTAGACATCGGATGCCCTGAGTCTGTCCGGCCGAATGCCATCAGGATTCAGCCAAAGATCAACTCGGCTCGGATTGGCTCGGCTCGGCCCGGTTCAGGTCAGCTCAACTCAGCTCGGCGTAGACGATGAGGTTGTCCACGGGGTGCCCCTCCGCGTCGAACGCGCCGTCGCAGGTGACCAACCGCAGCGTGCTGCCCTTGGTCGCGCCGTAGACCCGCTCGGTGGGGAACGCCTTCTTGCTGACCGTCTCCATGCCCGTGACGGTGAAGCGCAGGGACTTGCCTTCGCCGTCGCGGACCAGCACCTCGGCGCCCTTGCGGATGTCCTTGAGGTCGTGGAACACGGCCCGGCCGAAGCGGGTGTCGTTGTGGCCGATCAGTACGGCCGCTCCCGGCCTGCCGGGAGCCGCTCCACCGGTGTACCAGCCCGCCCTCATTCCCTGCTCGGCGGGCGGGACCTCGACCGTGCCGTCCGCGTTGAGCCCCAGGCGCATGAGGGAGCTGCGGATCTTGAGGGAGGGGATGGTGACCTGGGTGGGCGCCGATGCGTCCGTGGCGGCCGGTTGCTGCGTTGCGCTGGGGGCCGTTGCCGAGGGCGCCGGAGCGGACGCTGCCGCTGGGGGCGCGGCGGATGAGGGCGCCGGTCCCGCGCAGGCCGTCAGGGCCGCGCAGGTCACCAGCGCGGTCAGCAGGGCGGCCGTTCGGGACCGACGGGAGAGGTTGCGGACGTGCATGAGGGCTCCAGGGGCGATCACCGGGCGTGGCGCCGCCCCGGGTACGGGACGGCGCCACGGTCGGTGTGAGTGGTGAGGGGTGACTACAGGTCAGCCGTTGCGGCGGCGCAGCACGAAGGTGCCCGCGCCCGCGAGCAGCGCGAACCCTGCCACCGAGCCGGCGAGGGCCGTGGTGCTGTTGTCGCCGGCGCCGGCCGTGCGCTCACCGGCGGCCACGCCACCGCGCGGCGCGACCGCCGGGGCGGGTGTGGCCTCACGGGGTGCCGCGGGTGCCGGGCGGTCGCCCGCCGCGACGCCACCACGGGGTGCGACGGAGGGGCGGGCCTCCTTGGGCGCGGCCTCGGCGGCCTTCGCCCGCTCCGGCGAAACCGAGGGGGCGCTGTCGGAGGGCACCGCGGGCTTCGGGGTCGCGTCGGCGAAGGCAGCGGTGGACGGGACCAGCACCGCGCCGGCCGCGACGGCGGCGAGCACGGCGGTGCGCAGGGTGAGGCGAGCGGTCAAAGCGGTCATACGGATGGCTCCATTCCATACGTCGCCCCGTGGGGGCCCGGGTGCCGTTGTGCACCGGGTACGGGGCAGGGAGCCAGGCTGTCCGGGAGTTATGAGGAAGCTGTCAGGACGCTGTGGTCATCCCATCAGGGCGACGGCGCGGTGGCGGGGGAGCCGGAGCGTGAACGCCGAGCCCTTCCCCTCCGTACTGGTCGCGCTCGCCGTCCCGCCGTGGGCCTCGGCCAGTTTGCGGACGATGGCGAGTCCGAGGCCGCTTCCGCCCGTGCGGCGGCTGCGGGACTTCTCCGCACGCCAGAAGCGGTCGAAGACGTACGGGAGATCCGCGGCCGGAATGCCGGTCCCGGTGTCCGCCACCTCGATCACCACCATCCCGGGTCCGGACCCGGATGCGGAACCGGTCCCCTCCCCGTACGCGCGCAGCGTCACCGTCCCGTCCGCCGGGGTGTGCCGTACCGCGTTGGAGACCAGATTGCCCACCGCCTGCCGCAGCCTGACCGGGTCCGCGTGCAGAACCGGGGCCGCCCCCGCCGCCACCGTCAGCGTGACGCCCGCCGTCTCCGCACGGGCCTGGTGTGCGGCCGCGACCTGGCCCAGGAGCTCCTCGATACGGACCGGTTCGGGGTGCAGCCGCAGCACCCCGGCGTCGGCGGCGGCCAGATCCTGGAGGTCGTCGATGATGTGCTGGAGCTGCACCGCCTCCTCCAGCAGCGAGTCCACGAACGCCGGATCGGGGTCGGCCAGACCGTCCTGGGCCGCCTCCAGCCAGCCGCGGATGTTGCTCAGCGGGGTCCGCAGCTCGTGCGCCACATCGCTGACCATGGCCTTGCGCTGCTCCTCCAGGCGCGCCCGGTGCGCGGACATGTCGTTGAACGCGGCGGCCAGCCGGCCGATCTCGTCGTCCCCCCTGACCGGGACGGAGGCGTGCTCCTCACCGTCCCGCATCCGCTGCGCGGCCCCGGTGAGGGCGTGCAGGGGGCGGACCAGCCTGGCGCCTGCGAGCACCGAGGCGCCCACGGTCAGCGCCAGGACCAGCGCCGCCGCACCGGCGATCTTCGCGGTGTTGGCGGGGGAGAGGTCGAAGCCGGGCACGGTCGCCCCACCCTCGTCGCCGATGAACAGGAGCGCGGGGGAGGCCACGTACGAGCTGAGTTGTTCGCTGCGCGCGGTCCCCACGCAGGAGGCGATGGCCCGGTCGTCCTCCCCGGTGAGTTCCCGGGGCGGCTCGACGGCCGGGACGGGGGCCGGGACGGGGGCCGCCTCGCGGGCGTCCCTCGGCACCGAAACGGGGCGGGGTACGGCGACCGCCTCGCCCCACGAGAGGTCCTGGTTCAGCCGCACACCGTCGCGTCCCTGGCGCTTCAGACAGGCGTCGGCCAGCGCGTCGAGCGCGCCGAGCGCCTTCTTCTCCGTAGCCGTGGGCGCGTCCAGGTCCGAGGGGTCGCAGCGGGTGCCCAGCGCCCGTTCGGGGTCGTTGCCCACCATCTGCACCCGGGGCCGTCCGCTCGGCCCGACGACCACGTCGGAGGCGATCCCCGCCCGGTTCAGGCACACCGCGTTCCGGTCGGCGGTCAGCCGCAGCGTCACGCGTTCGGCCGCCGGGAGCAGGAACGGGCCCACCGCCCGCGGGTCGATCCGGTCCGCCGCCGTGCCCTGCCCCTCGGTGCTCCGGGCGGCCAGGACGGTGTCCACGGACAACGGGTCGACCACCGCGGAGGCTTCCGGCGGCAGCGCGGGCGGGGCCGTCGCGGTGGCGGAGTCGGCGAGCGGCTGCCTGCTCTGCGTGGTCAGCGCGACCCGGCGGCCCGACTGCTCGGCCAGCTCCCGTACGGTCGCGTCCACCCCGTCCCAGGTCGGATGGCGGGCGGCGTAGCCGAGCAGGGTGTCGTAGATCCGGGCGTCGGCGGTCAGGTTCTGGCCCTGCTCCTGTTTGATCGCCCCCGAGGTGGTCTGAACGGCGAGCCAGGCGGTGGCCGCCACCGAACACGCGGCGACCAGCGCCGACACACCCAGCAGCCGCCCCAGCAGACTCCGCCGCAACGGCACCCGGGAGGACCGGCCCCTACCCACGCCGTGCGGCCTTCGCCGGGTCGGTCAGTTTGTAGCCGACCCCGAATACGGTGAGCAGGCGCACCGGCCGCCGGGGCGCCGGTTCGATCTTCTTGCGCAGGTTCATGACGTGCACGTCGACCGTCCGGTCGCTGATGTAGCGGTCGAAGCCGTGCAGCTCCTCCAGCAGCCGCTGACGGCTGAACACCCGGTCGGGACCGGCCGCCAGCGCGGCCAGGATCCGGAACTCGCCGCGGGTGCACTCCACCGGCTCGCCGTCCACCGTCACCTCGTGCCGCTCCGGATCGACCACGAGGCCGCCCACCCGCAGAACGTGGTCCTGCACCACCCCGGCCGGCCGCCGGGTGCGGCGCAGCAGCGTACGGACGCGGGCCATCAGCTCACGCGGGCTGTACGGCTTGGTCATGTAGTCGTCCGCGCCGAGGTCCAGCCCGAGCAGCAGATCGTCCTCGGTGGTGCGGGCGGTCAGCATCAGCACGGGCAGCTCCCGGGCCTCGGCCCGCAGCACCCGCACCACGTCCAGGCCGTCCGCCCGAGGCATCATCACATCGAGGACGAGGAGGTCGGGTTCCTTGTGCCGTACGGCGTCGAGCGCGGCGAGCCCGTCGCCCACGATCCGTACGGCGTGTCCTTCCCGTTCCAGATAGCGGCGTACGAGTTCGGCCTGCTTCTCGTCGTCCTCGGCAACTATGACGTCTGCGCACACGCCCCCGATCGTAGAGCGCGGCTACAGTGCGAGGCCGGGGCGGGTTCCGGAACGCGGAAGCCGGGAAGGGAACCGGCGCGTTCACCTCGGTGAGGTGGCCGCACCGGCGGAAGGAGACGGGTTGAGCAGCGTCGGTACGGACGGCGGCGGAGCGACGTACAACTCGGTGTCGGGTGATGCCGTCGTCGTCGGGCCCTTGTTGATGGCGCGGCACATCGAGGGCATCCAGCTGCCGCCCGCCGCGCCCGCCGCCCCGCCGTGTCAGGGGCCCCCGCCCACCCGGGTGTTCGTCAACCGGACCCAGGAGCTCGCCGGTCTGCGGGATGCCGCCCTGGCCCTGGCCGCCGATCCGGAGCCGGGTGTGGTGATGGTGGTCGGGGTCGGAGGGGTCGGCAAGACCCAGCTCGTCGCCCAGGCCGTCCACCGTGAACTGGCGCAGCTCTTCCCGGACGGCCAGCTCTACGTCGACCTGGAGGATCACCGCCGGGACGGGGCGGTCGACCTCGCCGCTGTGCTCGGCGGGTTCCTGCGCGCCCTCGGGGTCCACAAGGACTACGTGCCGGGAAGACTCGCCGAACGCACGGCCCTCTTCCGCAGCGTCGCCGCCCCGCTCCGCCTGCTCGTGAAGGTGGACAACGTCCAGCACGCCCCGGAGGCGCGGGCACTGGTGCCGCCGCAGGGGCTGCTCGTGGTGACCGGCCGCCGGGCCCTGCCGTCGCTGCTGATGGACGGGGCGGTGCTGATCGACGTCGCCCCGCTCGACGACCGGGCCGGGACCGAGCTCGTACGCCGCTGGTACGCCGACGCGGACGAGGGGACGGCCGCCGATGTCGTACGGCTCTGCGCGGGACACCCCTTGGCGCTGCGGGCCGCGGTGGAGTGGCTGGCGGCGCGGCCGCAGCTGACCCTGGACGACGTGGTGCGTGATCTGACGGCCGGGAGGTACGGAACGGGCGACGACGGAGCTCGGGAGGCGATGGGCGTGGCCATGGGCGTGAGCGGGGGACCCGCACAGGACGGCGTGGGCGAGGCGGTCGACGCGGTGCTGGACGCGGTGGTGGCCGAGGTTTCCGACGACACCCGGCACCTCTACGACCTCTTCGGGGTCCTGCCCGGCACGACGGCGACGGCCGACCTGCTCGGGGCCGTCGGCGCCACCCGGGTCGACGCGGGTCTCGGTGAGCTCCTCTCCTCCCGGCTCGCGGTCCTGGTGGAGTCCGCCGACCGGCCCCGGCGCTACCGGCTGCACGATGTGGTGCGGGCCCATGCCCGGCAGTGCGCCAGGGCGTTGCCCGAGGACCGGCGGCGGTCCCTCCTGCGGCTCGTCGTGGACTTCTACGCCGACGCGGCGGCCCACGGAGACGCGCTGGTGCTCGGCGCGCGCTTCAGGATCCAGCCGCCGCCGGTCCGCCCGCTCGCCGAACTCGGCTCGAAGGAAGCGCTGTTCACGGGCGGCGCCGACGCGCTGGAGTGGCTGGACGCGGAGCGCGACAATCTCCAGGCCGTCATCCGGGTCGCCGCCGACGAGGGATGGCACCAGGAGGTGTGGCGGCTCTGCGAGTCGCTGTGGGCGCTCTACCACAGCCGCAAACACCTGGCCGACTGCGTCGAGTCGGGCCTCCTGGGCATCGAGGCTGCCCAGCACGAGGCGCGCCCCGACGTCGAGATCCGGATGCGGAACCAGGTGGCCCGCGCTGCCTACGAGCTCGGCGACCTGGACCGCGCGGAGTCCCAGCTCGACGCCGCGACAGACCTTCTGGAGCCGGCGGGCGACCCGCGGCTGAGCGGTGTGGTCTGGGAGAGCCGAGGGCTGATCGCGCTGGCGCGCGGCCGGTCGGAGGGAACGCCCCGCGCGGTGGGCGAACGGGCCGAGGAGGCACGGCAGTTGTTCGAACGCGCGCTGGCGGCCAACCGTGCCGTCCCCGACCCGCACGGTGTCGTCGTGCAGAGCTACAACGTCGCCCAGGCGCTGGTGGTGGGCGAGCGGTGGACCGACGCGCTCGGCGTGCTGGACGAGGCGGCCGAGGTGGCCCGCACCACCGGCGACGAGCCGATGCTGCCCCGGATCGACCTCGTACGGGCCCAGGCCTTCGTCGGCCTCGGCTCGCTGGACCGCGCGGTCGCCGCGACCGTGGCGGCGGCCGACCGCGCGGCCGGTCTCAAGCAGTTCGCCAAGCTGGACCAGGCGCTCGAGCTGCTGGCCGCGCTCGCCGACCGGGCCGAGGACCGGCCCCTGAGGGCCGCCTGCGAGGAGAAGCTCCGCGAGCTCCGGCGGAACATGGGACTGGAGCCACCGGCCGCACCCCCGGCCTGACCCTCCGCCCTCAGTCCTCCACCCCTCCTCTCCCCGGAGCCACGCGTTGTCCTCGGTGCCGTCGCTGCTCAGCCGTCCGTACGCCCGGTTCCGCCGCGCCGCCCGGCCCGGCCACGACCGGTGGAACACCTGGGACCCGCCGAAGGCGGAGGTGCTCGGGGTGGCGCGGACCCTCACCTCCGCCACCCGGCTGGTGGACGTCATGCACCTGCTGCGCACCGAGGACGGGATCGGGAAGTACTTCACGGTCAACCCCGGCTCGGCGTTCGCGGACGGGCTCGACTCCTATCTCGCCGGGCTCGGCGTCCAGGTGCTGAGCTGGAAGGAGGCCACCCGGCGCTCCTTCGACCTGGCGGTCAGCTGCTCGGTGCACCCGACGATGCGCCGGCTCGACGCCCCGCTGATGGTGCTGCCGCACGGCGCGGGGTACAACCGCCTCGTCACCGAGTCGACGGGCGACACGCTCGCCCCCGCAGGGCTGTCCCGGCGGGAGCTGATGTGGCGGGGGAAGGTCGTCCCGGAGGCGATCGGCGTCTCGCACCGGGCCCAGATCGACCGGCTCGCCGAGACCTGCCCCGAGGCCGCGCCGTACGCCCTGACCGTCGGCGACTGGTGCTTCCAGCGCATCGCCGCGAGCATGCCGCACCGGGACCGCTACCGCTCGCGGCTCGGCGCGGTCGACGGGCGGCGTCTGGTGGTCGTCCACTCCACCTGGAGCCGTCACTCGCTGCTCGGCCGCCATCCGGAGCTGCCGCTGCGCCTGGTCACCTCGCTCCCGGCGGACGAGTTCGCCGTCGCGGCCGTCTTCCACCCCAACGTGTGGGCCCGGCACACCCGTTCGGGCGTGCTGGAGCGGCTCGGCGCCGCGATGGACGCGGGGCTCATGATCATCCCGCCGCAGGAGGGGTGGCGTGCCGCCGTGGTGGCCGGCGACTGGGTGGTCGGCGACCACGGCAGTACGACCTTCTACTCGGCCGCCGCCGACCGCGTCACCCTGCTCGCCGCGACCGGCCTGGACGAGCTGGATCCGGCGTCGCCCGCCGCCGCGTTCGGGCGAGGCGCGCCGCGGCTGGATCCCGACGGTGATCTGTACGCGCAGTTGCTGGCGGCGGCCCGCGGGTACGACCCGGCGGAGCTGCGGCCCGTCGTGGACCGTCAGCTCGCCTCGGTCGACACCTCCGGCGAGGTGACCCGCGCCCGGATGTACGCGTTCCTCGCCGGGCGCGGGGTCGGAGTGCCGGAAGCGGCCCCGCAGCCGATGCCCGTACCGGACCCCGAGCCCGTACGCCGTACGGCCGCGACGGCGTACGACGTGACCGGCGCCCATGACGCCGGGGGAGCCGTCGACCTCCAGCGCCGGCCGTTGGTGGCAGGGCACCACACCGAGGCCCTCGGCTTCTACGCCGTCACGACCGAGGAGAACCATCCCTACTGGCCGCACGCCGCAGAGGTGCTGGCCCGTACGGTCACGGACGCCGAGGTGGCCGCCCTGGACTGGGTGGCCGAGGCGGCGGTGCGCCACGAGAACCTCAACGTCCTCGTGGCGCGGCTGGACGAGAGCCGCTGCCTGGTCCGGCTGCGGGGCGGGCGGCAGCTGGAGGCCCGTGCGGAACGTTCCTGGGGCGCGCGGCGGCCCCCGCTCGACCCGGTCCTGCTGGGGTCGGCCGTCAACCTCTGGATGACCGACGCGGAACGGGCGAAGGACCTCACGGACGGCCTGACGCTGCGCACGGGCCAGTGGCAGGTCCAGGTGGCGTTCACCGAGCCGTCGGGCGGCCTCTGCGGCTGATCCTGAACCGGAGGCAGTTGGTCCGGCGGCCGGCCCTGAACCGGGGGCAGTTGGTCCGGCGGCCGGCCCTGAACCGGAGGCAGTGAGTCCGGTGTCGATCTTGTGATCAAACCTGCGCACATGTCATACGAGAGTGATCGGCGAAGCGGGCAGAGGTAACCGGGAGCGGGCAGAAAAGGGCGCGATTCGGCCCCGTCGGTTCACCGAACCTCCTTATAGTGGTGCCGCGTTGATCGTATGGTCGCAACGCGCGAAGCCGTCGCCACTGGAGTCCGTACGATGACGAACCCCTCGCCCGCCACGCCCGCGCCCCCGGCCGGTGGAGGCGGTGGTTGCCCCATGGGCTCCGGCAGGGGAGCCGTTCCGCTCAGCGGCCCCGGCTTCCACACCGAACCCCAGGCGCTCTACCGCTCCATGCGGCGCGACCACGGCCCCGTCGTCCCGGTCGAGCTGCCCGGCGGCTTCCCCGCCTGGCTGGTGATCGGCTACCGGGAACTCCACCAGGTCACCAGCGACGGCGAGTTGTTCCCCCGGGACGTCTCCCTGTGGAACCAGTGGGAGAACATCCCCGCCGACTGGCCGCTGCTGCCCATGGTGGGGACCCCCATGCCGTCCATCTACTTCACCGCCGGGGCCGAGCACCGGCGTCATGTGGAGATGGTCGTCCCGGCGCTCGAAGCGGCCGACCCGTTCGAGATCCGCCAGCACTGCGAGCAGTTGGCGGACCGGCTCATCGACGCCATGTGCAGCCGGGGCACCGCCGACCTCGTCGCCGAGTTCGCCGTGCCACTCCCCGTCCTGGTCCTCGCCCGGCTCGTCGGCTTCCCCGACGACGAGGGCGCCGACATCGCCCAGGTGCTCAAGGACCTGGCCGACGGCGGTCCCGGCGCCCAGAAGGCCCACCTGCGCTTCGGCGAACACATGCACCGGCTCGTCGCGGCCAAGCGGGCGCACCCCGGGGACGACGTGACCTCGCGGATGATCGCCCACCCCGAGCCGTTCACCGACGAGGAGTACGCGCTCGACCTCATGGCCATCACGGCCGCCGGGCACCTCACCACCGCCGACTGGATCAGCAACTCCACCCGGCTGATGCTCACCGAGGACCAGTTCGCCGACGCCCTCTCCGGCGGCCGGCACAGCGTCGCCGAGGCCATGAACGAGGTGCTCTGGGAGGACGGCCCGACCCAGATCCTGGCCGGCCGGTGGGCGTCGAGGGACGCCCGGCTCGGCGGGCAGAACATCGCCCGCGGCGACATGCTGCTCCTCGGGCTCGGCGCCGCCAACGCCGACCCGCACATCCGGCAGCAGGTCACGGACCAGGTGGTCCGCTCCGGGCAGGGCGGCAACAGCGCCCACATGGCGTTCAGCCACGGCGAGTACCGCTGCCCCTTCCCCGCCCAGGAGATCGCCGAGATCATCGCCCGTACCGGCATCGAAGTGCTGCTGGACCGGCTCCCCGACCTCGAACTGGCCGTCCCCTCAACGGAACTGGTGCGCCGGCCCTCCGCCTTCCTGCGCGGGATGACCGCGCTGCCCGTCCGCTTCACCCCCGTACGCACGACAGGAGACGCCTTGTGAACTGCCCGCACACCGGAGCCGCGCAGACCGACCGAGGCGCCGGGACCATCACCATCGACCCCATGGTCCAGGACCTGGACGGGGAGACCACGCGGCTGCGCGACGCCGGAGTGCTGGCCCGGGTCGAGCTGCTCGGGGTCCCCGCCTGGACGGTCACCCGGCACGCCGAGGCCCGTCAACTCCTCGTCGAACCACGGCTGGTGAAGGACATCGACGCCTGGGGCCTGTGGCGGAGCGGAGTGGTGACACGTGCCTGGCCGCTGATCGGCATGATCGACGCCGGGCGCTCCATGTTCACCGTGGACGGGGCCGAGCACCGGCGGCTGCGCACCAAGACCTCGCAGGCGCTCACCCCCCGGCGGCTCGAAGCGATCCGCCCGGCCATCGAGAAGTTCACCGATGAGCTGCTGGACAACCTCGACGCGGCGCGGGCCGAGGACGGGACCGTCGACCTGAAGGCGGTCTTCGCCCAGCCGCTGCCGATGAAGGTGGTCGGCATGCTGATGGGCGTCGACGAGTCCCAGCACGCGATGCTGACCCGGCAGTACAAGGCGTTCTTCTCCATGCTGACCCCGCAGGACGAACGCCTAGCGCTCCTCGCCGAGTTGGACGTCTTCTACACCGGCCTCGTACGGGAGAAGACCGCCCGCCCGACGGACGACCTCACCAGTGCGCTGATCCTGGCCGAGGAGGGCGGCGAGCCGCTCACCGAGGAGGAGGTGGTGGGCAACCTGAAGGCGATGGTCGCCGCCGGACACGAGACGACGATCGGGCTCATCCTCAACGCTGTGCGCGCGCTGCTCTCCCACCCGGACCAGCTGGAGAAGGTGCTGGCCGGCGAGATCGGCTGGGACGCGGTGATCGAGGAGACGCTGCGCTGGGACACTCCCACCACGCACCTCCTCATGCGGTTCGCCACCGAGGACATCACCGTGGGCGACACCGTGATCAAGGAGGGGGAGGGAGTCGTCATCTCCTACCGCGCCATCGGCCGTGACATCGAGCAGCACGGTGACGACGCCGACGCCTTCGACATCACCCGCGCCAGCCGCAACCGCCACATGACCTTCGGTCACGGCCCGCACATCTGCCCCGGCGCCGCGCTCTCCCGGGTCGAGGCGGCCGTCGCCCTGCCCGCCCTGTTCACCCGCTTCCCCGGACTCCGGCTCGCCATCCCGGACGCGGAGATCAGCAAGCTGCCCGTGATGACGCAGAACGACATGGCCGCCTTCCCGGTGCTGCTGGGCTGAGGCCCGGCAGCCGCACACGCGTATGCCGTCCCGAGCGGGTTTCCTCGCCCTCGCCCCGCACCGCTCCACCACGGCCGCGCTCCCGGCCGACGCCGCACGCAGGCGCTCCATGGAGGTGACCGTCCTGCCCGTGGGCACGGTGCCGGACCGGTACCGGGAGCGGTGCGACGGGCACTACTACGGCGGCCCGCGCTTCGCCGCCCGCGTCGCGCGGCCGCTCGGGGTGGCGCTGCTGGAGCCGGACGACGGGTGGCTGGACGCGCTGCCGTACGCGTTCACCGGGCGGCGCATCCGCCGCTTACCGCTCTCCGAGGCCCGGCGCCTCCCCGGCCCGCTGTTCGCGAAGCCACCGACCGACAAGAGTTTCCCGGCCGCCGTGTTCGGGAGCGGGGCCGAGCTGCCGCCCGCTGCGGGAGACCCCCTGGTCCAGGTCGGCTCGGTGGTGACATGGGCCGAGGAGTTCCGGCTCTTCCTGCTCGACGGGGAGATCCGCACGGGATCGCGGTACGCCGTCCACGGGCTGCTCGACGCGGCCCCGCTGGCAGGACACCCGCAGGAGTCCGCCGTACGCGCCTTCGCCCGGCGGCTCACCGCGTCGTGCGGGGCCACCCTGCCGGGCGCCGTCGTCGTCGACGTCGGCCGGATCAGCCCGCCCGCCCGCCCGGTCGGCCGGGGCCGGGCTTTTTGGCGAACCGGGCCCGCCCCTTCCACCGGAAAGTGACCCGGCACACCTCCCGGGCCGGCCCGCCTCCCGAGTGAGCTGCGTCACGCAGAGTGAAATTCTTGGCATACATTCCGCCGAACCGGGGAGGGGCTCGGACCGCTGGTGCGGCCGTACCCCGGCTCCACCGCGCAGGACGCCCCCGGCCGAACCGAACGGGGGCATTTCGGGTACGGAAGGCGAAAATCGACATGTCGGCGCTCAGCACCATCCACATCGACGGCACCTGGCGGGCCGCCGGATCAGGCGCCACGCGCGAGATCCTCGACCCCGCCGACGCCACCGTCCTGGCCGTCGTCGCCGAGGGCGGCGTCGAGGACACCGATGCGGCGATCGCGGCGGCGCGGCGTGCCTTCGACGACGGCCCCTGGCCGCACAAGCCCGTCGCCGAGCGGGCCGGGCTGCTGCGCCGGGTCGCCGAGCTGCTCCAGCGGGACCGCGAGGAGATCGCGATCACCGAGAGCCGTGACACCGGCAAGACCCTCGAAGAGGGCCGGGTCGACGTCGACGACGTGACCAACGCCTTCCGCTACTTCGCCGACCTCGTGATGAACGAGAGCGGCGGCCGGGTCGTCGACGCGGGCGACCCCGACGTCCACAGCATCGTCGTGCACGAGCCCGTCGGCGTCTGCGCCCTCATCGCCCCCTGGAACTACCCCCTCCTCCAGGCCAGCTGGAAGATCGCCCCGGCCCTCGCCGCCGGCAACACCTTCGTGCTCAAGCCCAGCGAGGTCACCCCGCTCTCCACCGTCCAACTGATCAGGCTGCTTGCCGAGGCCGGCCTCCCCGACGGTGCGGCCAACCTCGTCACGGGCGCGGGCGACCCCGTCGGCGCCCGGCTCTCCGAGCACCCGGACGTCGACCTGGTCTCCTTCACCGGCGGCCTCGCCAGCGGTACGAAGGTGGCCCAGGCCGCCGCCCCCACCGTGAAGAAGGTCGCCCTGGAGCTCGGCGGCAAGAACCCCAACGTGGTCTTCGCCGACGCCTGCGCCACCGACGAGGGCTTCGACACCGCCGTCGACCAGGCCCTGAACGCCGCGTTCTTCCACAGCGGCCAGGTCTGTTCCGCCGGCGCCCGCCTGATCATCCAGGACTCCGTCAGCGAGCGGTTCGTCACCGAGCTGGCCCGCCGCGCCGACGCCATCCGCCTCGGCCGTGGCACCTTCGACGGCGTCGAGTGCGGCCCGCTCGTCTCCGCCCAGCAGCTCGCCAAGGTCGAGGCGTACGTCGCCTCCGCCCGCGAGGAGGGCGCGATCGTCCGGGCCGGCGGCGCGCGCCCCGAGCCCAGCGACGTACGCCCCGAAGGCGGCTACTTCTACCGGCCGACCGTCCTCGACGGCTGCCACCGGGAGATGAAGGTGGTCCGCGAGGAGACCTTCGGCCCGATTCTCACCGTCGAGACCTTCCGTACCGAGGAAGAGGCCATCACCCTGGCCAACGACACCGACTACGGCCTCGCGGGCGCCGTCTGGACGACGGACTCCGGCCGGGCCCGCCGGGTCGCCGGACGGCTGCGCCACGGCACCGTCTGGATCAACGACTACCACCCCTACCTCCCGCAGGCCGAGTGGGGCGGCTTCGGGAAGTCCGGTACGGGACGCGAGCTCGGCCCGACGGGGCTCGCCGAGTACCGCGAGTCCAAGCACATCTACCAGAACCTCAACCCGCGCCCCCAGCGCTGGTTCGCCGGCTGACACCTGCGGGGACCGGGCGCCCTCTTTGCGGAACCGCCCGGTCCCGCCCGGCTGTTCGCAGCAGCACGCACACGCACGAACCTTGCAGAAGGAGCAGTGACCGATGCCTCCCACCCCCCGCAGCACCGCAGTCCCCGACCCCGACGGCCCCGTGGCCGACTACGTGATCGTCGGCGGCGGCACCGCCGGATCGGTCATCGCCTCCCGGCTCACCGAGGACCCCGACGTCACCGTCACCGTCATCGAGGGCGGCCCCACCGACATCGACCGCGACGACGTGCTGACCCTGCGCCGCTGGCTCGGCCTCCTCGGCGGCGACCTCGACTACGACTACCCCACCACCGAGCAGCCGCGCGGCAACTCCCACATCCGGCACAGCCGGGCCCGGGTCCTCGGCGGCTGCTCCTCGCACAACACGCTCATCAGCTTCAAGCCGCTGCCCGGCGACTGGGACGAGTGGGCCGAGGCGGGCGCCGAGGGCTGGGGCGCGGCCGCGATGGACCCGTACTTCGCCAAGCTGCGCAACAACATCGTCCCGGTCGACGAGAAGGACCGCAACGCCATCGCCCGCGACTTCGTCGACGCCGCCCAGGCGGCGGCCGGGGTCCCGCGCGTGGACAGCTTCAACAGCAAGCCGTTCCACGAGGGCGTCGGCTTCTTCGACCTCGCCTACCACCCCGAGAACAACAAGCGCTCCTCCGCCTCGGTGGCCTACCTCCACCCGCACATCGAGGCCGGCGACCGCCCGGGCCTCCGGATCCTGCTGGAGACCTGGGCGTACCGGCTGGAGTTCGACGGCACCCGCGCCACCGGCGTACACGTCCGTACGAAGGACGGCGAGGAGATCCTGCTGCGAGCGGCCCGTGAGGTAATCGTCTGCGCGGGCGCGGTGGACACGCCCCGGCTGCTGCTGCACTCCGGGATCGGCCCGCGCGAAGACCTGGAGGCGCTGGGCATCGACGTCCGTCACGACCTTCCGGGCGTCGGTGAGAACCTGCTCGACCACCCCGAGTCCGTCATCGTCTGGGAGACCGACGGGCCCATCCCGGAGAACTCCGCGATGGACTCCGACGCGGGACTCTTCGTCCGCCGCGACCCCGGATCCCGGGGCCCGGACCTGATGTTCCACTTCTACCAGATCCCGTTCACCGACAACCCGGAGCGGCTCGGCTACGAGAAGCCCGAGCACGGGGTGTCGATGACGCCGAACATCCCCAAGCCGCGCAGCCGGGGCCGCCTCTACCTCACGAGCGCCGACCCCGAGGCCAAGCCTGCCCTGGACTTCCGCTACTTCACCGACGAGGACGACCACGACGGCCGGACCCTGGTCGACGGCATCAAGCTCGCCCGTGAGATCGCGGCCACCGAACCGCTCGCCCACTGGCTGAAGCGCGAGGTCTGCCCCGGTCCTGATATCACCTCGGACGAGGAGATCAGCGAGTACGCCCGCAAGGTCGCCCACACCGTCTACCACCCGGCGGGCACCTGCAGGATGGGCGCCCCCGACGACCAGGAGGCCGTCGTGGACCCGCAGTTGCGCATCCGTGGCCTTCAGTCCATCCGGATCGCCGACGCGTCCGTCTTCCCGACCATGCCCGCCGTCAACCCGATGATCGGAGTCCTCATGGTCGGCGAGAAGTGCGCCGAACTCCTCGCGGACCAGGCGCGTGACGCCGTCCCGGTCACCGGTACCAGCACCGGAGGTGATGTCCGATGACCGCAACCAAGGTCACCGAGGCCGCAGTTGAGGCTGCCGACGAGAACGCCGTGTTCTCCGTACGCAACCTCTGGAAGGTCTTCGGCCCCAAGGCCGACCGCATCCCCGGCAGCGAACACGCCTCCCTCCCGCCCGCCGAACTGCGCGAGGCCACCGGCTGCACCGCCGCCGTACGCGATGTCTCCTTCGACGTCCGCAAGGGTGAGGTCTTCGTCGTCATGGGCCTGTCGGGTTCCGGCAAGTCGACCCTCGTACGCTGTCTGACCCGGCTGATCGAGCCCACCAGCGGCACCCTCGCCATCGACGGCGAGGACGTCCTCGCGATGGACCGCTCCCGGCTGCGCGAACTGCGCCGCCACCGCGCCGCGATGGTCTTCCAGCACTTCGGACTGCTGCCGCACCGAACGGTGTTGGACAACGTCGCCTACGGCTTGGAGATCCAGGGCCTCTCCAAGGCCGAACGCCGGGCCAAGGCCGCCGAGTTGGTGGAGAAGGTGGGCCTCGCGGGTCTGGAGGACCGCCGCCCCTCCCAGCTCTCCGGTGGCCAGCAGCAGCGTGTCGGCCTGGCCCGCGCGCTCGCCGTCGACCCCTCCGTCCTCCTCTTCGACGAGCCGTTCAGCGCGCTGGACCCGCTGATCCGCCGGGAGATGCAGGACGAGGTGGTCCGGCTGCACCGTGAGGAGGGCCGCACCATGGTCTTCATCACCCACGACCTCAGCGAGGCGCTGCGCCTGGGCACCCGGATCGCGCTGATGCGCGACGGCGGCATCGTCCAGCTCGGCACCCCCGAGGAGATCGTGGGCTCGCCCGCCGACGACTACGTGGCCGAGTTCGTCCGGGACGTGCCGCGCGAGCAGGTCCTCACCGTCGCCACCGCGATGCGCCCCGCGCTCGCCGGGGAGAGCGAACGCGGCCCGGCCGTGCGCCCCGACGCCACGGTGTACGAGGCCATCGAGGCGGTCTCCCGCTCCGGCGACCCCGCCGCCCGGGTTATGGACGCCGGCCGCCTCGTCGGCGTCGTCGACCACGCGTGCCTCCTCGACGTCGTTGCCGGTACGAGCGGAACGACCGGCGCGACCGGATCCACCGGCGCGACCGGAACAGCCGGAACCCCCGAGGCTCCGGACGGCTCCCGCGAGGTGACCGTCTGATGGCCACCGCCCAGGCCACCCCGGTCCGCCCCGCGCAGGCGGGCGCGCGCCGGGGACCGCTGGCCGCCCTCCGTGACCGCCCGGCAGCCGGAAAGCTCCTGCTGCTCGCGCTCGCCGCCGTGGTCCTCGTCCCCCTCGTGCACAGCCGGTGGGGCGGCGGCATCTGGCCGGACGCGCTCACCGCCGACCTCTCGGCGCCGCTCGGCGAGGTGACCGACTGGATCGTCTCCAACCGGGACAACCACCCGCTCTTCCTCTACTTCTTCGGCCACATCAGCAACGCCGTCGTGCTCTCCGTACGCGGGGTCTACCTGGTGCTCCTGGCCCTCGGCTGGGCCGGTGTCACCGTGCTCGCCGCCGCCGTCGCCTGGCGGGTCGCGGGCATCAGGCTCGCCCTCACCGCGGCCGTCTCGTTCCTGGTCTGCGGGCTGCTCGGCATGTGGGTGCCGACCATGCAGACGCTCGCCCTGATGGCCGTGGCCGTCCTCGCCTCCGTCGTACTCGGACTGCTCCTCGGCCTGGCCGCCGGGCTCTCCGACCGCACGTTCCGCGTGCTGCGCCCGGTCCTGGACACCATGCAGGTGCTGCCCGCCTTCGCGTATCTGCTCCCCGTGGTGCTGATCTTCGGCATCGGCGTGCCCGGAGCGGTCCTCGCCACCGTCGTGTACGCGGCTCCGCCGATGGCCCGGCTCACCGCACTCGGCCTGCGCGGCGCGGACGCGGGCGTCATGGAGGCCGTCGTCTCGCTCGGCGCGACCGGGAAGCAGCGGCTGATCACGGCCCGGCTGCCGCTGGCCCGCAAGGAGCTCCTCCTCGGCCTCAACCAGACCATCATGATGGCGCTCTCCATGGCTGTCATCGCCTCGGTGATCGGCGCCGGTGGCCTGGGCGACCGCGTCTACCAGGCGCTGTCCTCCGTCGACGTGGGCGCCGCCCTCGCCGCGGGCATCCCGATCGTGCTGCTGGCCGTCGTCCTGGACCGTACGACGGAGGCGGCGGGCCGCCGCATCGGCGCCGAGCCCACCGGCCCGGCCCTCCTCCGGGGATGGCGCGGCTGGACCCTGGCCGCCGTGGCCACCGCCGTCGTCGCCCTCGTGGGACGGGCCACCGACGGCCGGGTCTGGCCCGAGGACGTCACGGTGGCGATCGCCGGACCGGTGAACACCGCCAAGGACTGGATGGTCGACCACCTCTACACCGGCGTGCCCGTCGTCGGCGGCACCGCCGACCTCGCCTCCCACTTCACCAGCGGCGTCCTCAACCCGCTGCGCAGCGGACTCACCGGACTGCCCTGGTGGTCGGTGCTGCTGATCGTCGCCGCCCTCGCCTGGACCATCGGCACCTGGCGCACCGCCGCCACCGCCGTCCTCGCCATGGCCGCGATCGGCGTCCTCGGCGTGTGGGAGCCGTCGATGGACACCCTCAGCCAGGTGCTCGCCGCAGTGGCGGTCACCCTGGTCCTCGGCTTCGGCATCGCCATCGGCGCCGCCCGCAGTGAGCGCCTGGAACGGCTGCTGCGCCCGGTCCTGGACGTCTTCCAGACCATGCCGCAGTTCGTCTACCTGATCCCCGTCGTCGCCCTCTTCGGCGTCGGCCGCGCACCCGCCGCAGCAGCCGCCGTCGTCTACGCGCTGCCCGCCGTCGTCCGCATCACCACCCAGGGCCTGCGGGGCGTCGACCCGGCCGCGATGGAGTGCGCCCGCTCGCTCGGCGCCACCACCGGCCAGCAGCTGCGCCAGGTCCAACTGCCCCTGGCCAGGCCCTCCTTGCTGCTCGCCGTCAACCAGGCGGTCGTGCTGGTCCTCGCCGTCGTCATCATCGGCGGACTCGTCGGATCCGGTGCACTCGGTTACGAGGTCGTCCTCGGCCTCGCCCAGGGCGACCTGGCCACCGGGCTCGTCGCCGGAGCCGCGATCGTCTGCCTCGGCCTGATGCTCGACCGGGTCACCCAGCCCACCACCCGCCGCCAGCGACAGGAGAGCTGAGATGAACCGCTCCCGAACCCGCCTGCTCGTGGCGCTCGCCTCGGCCACCGCCCTGCTCACCACGGCAGGCTGCGGCGCCGCCGACATGACCAAGCAGTCCTCCCCGTTCGCCGCCCCCGCCGGGGTCAAGACGGTCACCCTCTCCGTCCAGTCCTGGGTCGGCGCCCAGGCGAACGTCGCCGTGGCCGAGCAGCTCCTCAAGGACAAGCTGGGATACCGCGTCGATCTCGTGCAGACCGACGAGGTCCCCGCCTGGGACGCCCTCAGCCAGGGCCGCGTCGACGCGATCCTGGAGGACTGGGGCCACCCCGACCAGGAGAAGCTGTACGTCGACGAGAAGAAGACCATCGTCCGCGGCGGCGACCTCGGGGTCACCGGCCACATCGGCTGGTACGTTCCGAAGTACTGGGCCGACAAGCACCCCGACGTCACCGACTGGAAGAACCTCGACAAGTACGCGGACGAGCTGAAGACCGCCGAGAGCGGCGGCAAGGGCCAGCTCATGGACGGCTCGCCCTCCTACGTCACCAACGACGTGGCCCTGGTGAAGAACCTGGACCTGGACTACAAGGTGGTCTTCGCCGGCTCCGAGGCGGCCCAGATCACCCAGATCCAGCAGTTCGCCAAGGAGAAGAAGCCCTTCCTGAGCTACTGGTACCAGCCGCAGTGGCTGTTCAACGAGGTGCCGATGGTCGAGGTGAAGCTCCCGGAGTACACCGACGAGTGCGCGGCCAAGGACCCTGCGGACATCGACTGCGCCTACCCGACGACGCCGTTGCAGAAGTTCCTCAACGCCGACTTCGTCGAGCGCGGCGGGGACGCGGCCTCGTTCCTGAAGAAGTTCCAGTGGTCGGAGAAGGACCAGAACGAGGTCTCCGAGATGATCGCCCAGCAGCGGCTCACCCCGGAGGAGGCGGCCAAGCGGTGGATCGACCGCCACCCGGACGTCTGGAAGAAGTGGCTGGACTAGGGCTGAAGAACCGGACGCCGCCCTGCGCGAAGGGCGGCGTCCGTTTCCTGGCTACCGTGCCCGGACGGTCGCCAGCACATCCCGGTCCGGCTGAAGAGTCAGGCTCGGTACGGGCTCGACGACGCCCGGCTCGACGTCCAGCTCGAAGCGCCGGGCCAGCACGGCGAGGATCAGCACGGACTCGACCATCGCGAACCGGGTCCCCAGGCAGACCCGGGGCCCGCCGCCGAACGGGAACCACGCGTACTCGGCGATCTCGTCCCCGCTCGTAGCGTCCCAGCGCTCCGGCCGGAACTCCTCCGGCTCGGGGAACCACCGCGCGTCGCGATGCGTGGACCACTGGCTGCTCCACACCCGGGTCCCCTCCGGGATCGGCAGACCGCCGAGCCGGGCCCCCTCCTTCGCCACCCCCGTGATCAGCCAGATCGTCGGGTACAGGCGCAGGGTCTCCTTCACCACCGCCTGGGTGTAGGTGAGTTGGGCGTAGTCCTCGAAACCGGGCTCCCGGTCGCCGAGCACCCGGTCCAGCTCCTCGGCGAGCGCGGCCCGCACCCGGGGGTTCCGCGCGAGCAGATACCAGGCCCACACCAGGGTCGAACTCGTCGTCTCATGGCCGCCGATGTACAGGGTGACCGTCTCGTCGCGGATCTCCTCGTCGCTGAGCCGCTCACCGCTCTCGTCGACCGCGGTGAGCAACCGGCTGAGCAGATCGGGGCGTTCGGTCTCGCCGTCGCGATGCCGGGCCACCACCCGCCCCACCTCGGAGTCGATCACGGCGGCAGCCTTCCTGATCCGAGCCCGGCCCGGAGTCGGCACCCAGTCGGGCAGCAGCGCCCCGATCCCCGCGAACTCCTTGCCGATCTCCAGCTGGGCCACATCCATCGCCCGGCCCATCGCCTCCGAGTCGGCGGGGGTGTCCACGCCGAAGATGGTGCGCACCGCGATCTTCTGCGTCAGCGCGGCCATCTCCTTCTTGACGTCGACACGTTCACCGTCCGACCAGGTGTCGGCCAGCTCCACCGCGGAGCTCGCCATGGTGGCCGCGTACGACTTGACCTGCTTGGGCCGCACCGAGGGCTGCACCAGCGAACGTTTGCGCCGCCAGTCCCGGCCCCGCGCCACGATGATCCCGTTGCCCATGACCGCCCGGAACGCGACGCCGAGCTGGGGCTGGTCGAAGGTGCGCTCCGTCTCGGTGAGCAGCTCGCCTATGCACTCCGGGTCGGAGATGAACACGCACCGGTTGCGCCCGAACCGCCAGCGCACCATGTCCCCGTGTCCCCGCAGGAGTTCGAAGAAGGCGAGGGGGTTCTTCCCGAACTGCGGCAGGTTCCCCAGCAGCGGCAGCCCTCTGGGACCCGGTACGAACGCATGGTCGCGAGACGGAGTGTCGAGCGCCGGGCCGGTCTGCGTGGACATCGAAAGGACTCCGCTCCCTGGGATGCGCCACTGGGTGGCGCGCAATCGTTCGAACCTCATCGAATGTGATGAGGGCGGCACTCCGCCAGGGCGTCGGACCGGCGTGGCCGGAATCCGTCATCAGCCGTGCGGAGTAGGCGAGTTGTCGAGCGTAGCCGTATCGGCCTTCGGATTCGAACAGGGTGCGGCGGCAGAATTTCCGCCGCATGTGACAATCCCGCCATGTCGATCGACTCGCCGTCGGGCCGCGCCCGCGCGCTGTGGCAGGAACAGGCAGCCGCACCGGACGCCGTCTTCGGAACCCCCGGCCGCCCGGCGGTCCTCGTCTCCCCGGCCTCGGCCCTGGCGCCGCCGTCCTGGGTGGGCGTGGTGACCATCGGGGATCCGGCCCTGATCACCGCCCCCACCACCCGGGCCGCCGACTCCGTACGGAACGCCCTGACCGGCCTCCCCACCGACCGGCCCACCGACCCTTCGACGGTCACCGGACTGCTCCCGGTGGCCGACACCCTCGGCCCGGCGGCCCTGGCCTACCTGGCTCCGAACGCGCTGCGCCCACCCGGGCCCACCGGCGCCCCGACCGGACGCCTGACCCCCGGTCACGCGGCGCTGCGGGCGCTGTCGGAGGAGGCGGGCGAGGAGGACGCGGGCGAGAGCGGGCTGGAGGAGATCACCTCACCGGTGTTCGTCGTACGGGACGGAGGCGCGGGAGTCCTCTCCGCCGCGGGGTACGCTCCCGCAGCGGCGGGCCCGCCCGGCCGCCTCCCGCCGGGTCGCGGCGGCGCTGGGCTACCGGGAGCTGGGCGCTCAGCTGAGCGTACGGCTGGTCTGAACGCGGTCCGACAGAGCACGCCCGACCGGTCCGGACCGGCACGGGCTCACAGCCCCACGATCAGCTGGATGCAGACGATCTTGACCAGGATGGCCAGGGCGAACAGCGTCGAGTACCCGTTGTTGATCCGGCTGTCGCTCGCCCGGCTGTTGGCGTACGCCACGATCGCCGGGTTGCCGACATAGCCCGACAGCAGCCCCGTCGTCCGCTCCCGGCTCTGGCCGAGCCCCTTGGCGACCAGCACCATCAGGGAGTAGCTGACCACCGCGCCGATCGCCAGCACGGCCACCAGCTTCAGCCCGAAGAGGGAGAAGGCGTTCTCGCGGAACGAGTAGCCGGAGGTGAGCCCGACCACGGCGAGGAAGAGCAGCAGGCCGATCTGGCGCAGGGTCAGGTTGGCCCGGGTCGGCAGGGTCCACACCAGCGGTCCTGTGCGGCGGCGCCGGCCCAGGATCATGCCCATCACCAGCGGGCCGGCGCCCATGCCCAGCGCCAGCGTGGTGGAGCCGAGGGTGAGGGAGGGGATGCCGATCAGAAAGCCCAGGGCGAGGCCGACGCCCAGGCTGACCGCGCTCACCTCGCTGACCTTCGCCTCCGTGTCGCCCAGGTACGTCGTGACCTCGCTCGTCCGCTCGCGCGGCATCACCACCCGTACCCGGTCGTCGAGCTGGAGCAGCAGGCCGTCGTGGGCGAGCATGTCGAAGTCACCGCGCCGCACCCGGCTGACCGCGGCCCCGTACTTCTCGCCGAGACCCAGTTCGGCGACCGTGTGCCCGGCCAGGTCGGGGTTGGTGAGCAGGACCCGCCGGTAGTCCACGGCGCTGCGGTCGTCCAGCAGGTGGCGCGGTGCGAGGGACCCGAGCGCGTCCGTCGCCGCCCGTACGTCGTCCTCGCCGCCGACCAGGACGACCTGGTCGCCGGGGGAGAGGCGGTCCAGCTCCCGGGCGACCCGGGTGACGCCGTCAGCGGGGCGGTACTCGCTGGCCAGTACCCGGTGCGCGGTCACTCCGGGGACGTCGGCCCAGCGGGTTTCCCGGGCCACCTCGACCGTACGGGTGACGAGGGTGGACGGGAGGCCCGAGCCGGGATCGCGGCGGGCGGCCCAGGTGCGGCGGGCCGCGACGGCCGAGACGAACATGATCGTGATGACGACGGCGAGCGGGTAGCCGATGGCGTACCCGACAGCGGGCTGCGTCGGGTCGGCCGAGGCGTCCTGGGCGGCGGCGAGCCCCGGGGTGGTCGTCCCGATGCCCGCGTACCCGCCCGCGAGGAACGGGCCGCTGATGCCGAACCCGTAATGTCCGACCAGGCCGACCACCGCGGCGGTGACGACCAGGGCCACCACCGCCCCCGCCATAACCGCGAGCTGACCGCGCAGTTCACGGAAGAACGAGGGGCCCGACTCCAGGCCGACCGTGTACACGTAGAGGGCCAGGCCCAGCGCCGAGACCCCGGCGGGCACGGCGGCGGCGATGTCCTCGTCCAGCGCCCCCACGAAGAGGCCGACGAACAGGACACCGGCCGCCCCCAGCCGTACCGGGGCGAAGCGCACCAGCCCGAGCAGCGAGCCGAGCGCGATCACCGCGAACACGGTCACCCACGGGTTGTCCGCGAAGAACTGCCACACCGGCGCTGCCTCCCCGTCTCGAAGCGATCCCGTTCAGGATCTTCGAGAGGCGGGGAGGCGGCCAGTCGGGGACCGGCGGGTGGGGCGGACCGGCTCCGTGCCGTCCGTGGACCGGCCGGCAGGGGCGTCTCAGACCCCGTGCGACACGTGCGCCGGGCGGCCCCGGCCCCGCGTCAGCGAGTAGCCGAACACGGCCGCGAGCGCGCCGAGCACTCCGCCGCCGACCGTCCACAGCCACCGGCCGGTCCACCAGCCCGAGGCCCAGCCGTCCTCCGGCTCACCGGCGGCCCGCGCCTGGGGGGCTCCCGAAGCGCCGGTCACCGAGATGCCCGGCACCAGCGGCTCGGCGAGCGCGCCGTCCACGTGGTGGGCGCCGCCCTGGTCCACGGAGTCGGCCCGCACCTCGGCCTCGAACGGCAGCCCGAGGTCGTCGGCCGGGACCTTCACCACGGTCAGCCGTACGTAGTAGCTGCCGGGCAGCGGGTCGTTGGCCCACGGCTCGGACCAGGACCGTACGGTGCGCAGCACACAGGAGAGCTCGACCGCCGAGGCGTCGGCCGCCGCCTTCCTGGTCTGGTGCCCGTACTGGCACGCCTGGCGGCGGCGCAGCCCGTCGTACACGTCGATCTGCCATGTGGAGGCCGAACGCTTCGCCTCGCCCTCCGGCAGCTTCACCGTCGCCTTGACGGTGGCGCGCTGACCGGTGTCGGCCGGGAACACCCAGTACAGGTAGTCGCCCGCCGACGCCTGCGCGGTGCCGCTCTGCCCCTGCTGGAGCGCGGTCGCCGTGCGGAAGGTGGTGCCGGCCTCGGTGGGGCCTGAGCCCTCGTCACCGGGGCTCGCGCTCGCCGACGGGCCGTCGGCCACGGCCGCGCCCGCCGGGGTCAGCAGGGTCAGCCCGGCGAGCAGCGCCCCGGCGAACGCCGGCCGCGCGCCGCGGGTGCGGGAGCGGCGGGATGTCGTCGTCACCATCAGTTGGTCCTCCATACGGCGATGCGCCAGCGCGTGATCCAGCCGGTCAGCAGGCCCGCGACCAGTCCGGTGAGGACGAGGACGCCGAGCAGCCACCAGCCGCGGCCCAGGCCGAAGGCCGCCACGTCGGCGGCCCGGTCCGGTCCGTCCACCAGGTCCACGGTCAGCTCCACCGGCAGACCGGGCGTCCGCTTCACCGAGGCGGGCGCGGAGAAGGCGTTGGAGAGCTGGAGGCAGACGGTCTCGGCTGCGGGCTTGCCGCTGCCGTCGTCGCCGTCCTCGATCTCGGGGCTCGGGTAGCGCAGGCCGGAGGAGATCACATCCGTACGTCCGGTGCCGGACTCCGAGCCCCGGACGATCTCGCGCCCGTGGACCGTCACCGCGCGCAGCAGTACGCCGTAGTCGTTGTCGACGGCACGGTCGGCCGCGACGCTCACCGAGGCGCGCAGCTCCTGACCGGGCAGCACATCGACCCGGTACCAGCGGTGTTCGCCGATCTCCTCGCGGTCGGTGTAGAGGCCCGGCTCCAGCTTGGGCGCGGCGGAGCAGCTGCCCGCTCCCTCGGTCGCCACCGGGGTGATGACCGGCTCGGCCGCCCGGTCCACCAACTGCGTTACGCGGCGGGAGAGTTCGTCCTTGTGCTGGACGGCCGTGTACGTGCCGCCGGTGGCTTCGGCGATGCAGGTGAGCTGCTGGCGGATCTTGGCGTTGGGCACCAGGCCGAGGGTGTCGATGACCAGATGGGTGCCACGCGCGGCGATCTCGCGGGCCACCTCGCACGGGTCGAGCGGACCGCAGGTGTCCTCGCCGTCCGTGATGAGGACGATCCGGCGGGTGGCCTCGCCGCCTTCGAGGTCGTCGGCCGCGCCGAGCAGCGCGGGTCCGATCGGGGTCCAGCCGGTGGGGGCGAGGGTGGCGACGGCGGTCTTGGCCTCGGTGCGGTCCAGGGGGCCGACCGGGTAGAGCTGCTTGGTGTCCTTGCAGCCGACCTTGCGGTCGTCGCCCGGGTAGTCGGCGCCGAGCGTGCGGATGCCGAGGTGGACCTCTTCGGGCACCGCGTCCAGGACGTCGTTGAACGCCTGCTTGGCGGCGTTCATCCGGGACTGGCCGTCGATGTCGCGGGTGCGCATGGAGCCGCTGACATCGAGGACCAGCTCGACCTTGGGGGCGGGGGTGGCCGGTGGTTCGTCGGCGGCTGCGGGGAGCACGGAGCCGAGCCCGGCGGCCAGGGTGGCCAGCGCTATGCACACCCCGGTCGTCAGCCGATTTCTTGTGATCATCGCCGGATCTTATGGAAAATCAGTTCGTATTCCCAACCGGGGTCGCCGACGTCCGGCCCTTACTCACCCGTCAGCCGCCGAGCAACGGTTCCGAGGCGCGGTCCAGCACCGAGGTGACCCGCTGCCAGGTCTCCATGTCCCGCTCCTGGGCGTCGAGTTGACTGCCCGTTGCGCCCGCGCCCCAGGAGGTCGCCAGGGCCACCGGGTCCCCGCCGCCCGCAGCGGACGCGGCGAGCGCGGCCGCACCGAGGGCGACCAGTTCGCCGCCCGCCGGGATGACGAGCGGGCGGCCGGAGAGCCGGCGGACCGTCTCCACCCAGCTCCGCCCCTGCGCCCCGCCGCCGATCAGCCGCAGCGGGCGGGAGGCGACCTCGGGGGCGTCGGGGTCGAGGCCGCAGGCCCGCAGCAGGGTGTCCAGCGCCCGCAGGACGGTGACGGCCGCGCCCTCGTAGGCGGCGCCGAGGAGTTGCTGCGGGGTGGTGTCGTGGCGCAGACCGGTGAGGAGCCCCGAGGCGGTGGGCAGGTCGGGGGTGCGTTCGCCGTCGAGGTACGGGAGCAGTACGGCTTCTCCGCCGGGTGCCGTGTCCTCGCGGTGCAGGCCGAGCAGGGAGGCGACCTTGTCCACGGCGAGCGTGCAGTTGAGGGTGCAGGCCAGCGGGAGGTACGTACCGTCGGCGGCGGCGAACCCCGAGAGGGCGGGGGCGGTGGAGCGGGTGCGGGAGGCGGCGAAGACGACGCCCGAGGTGCCGAGGGAGAGGACCGGGTGGTCCAGCAGCCCGGCGCCGCCGAGACCGAGGCCCACGGCCGCGCTCATGTTGTCGCCGGTCCCCGCCGCGACCGCGATGCCCGGGGGCAGCCCCAGTGCCTCGGCCGCCGCGTCGGTGAGCGAGCCGATCCTGGCCGCCCCGGTGGGCGCGACCTCGGGGAGGAGGGCCGGGTCCAGGCCGAGCAGGTCCAGCAGCACGGGGTCGTAGGCGCCGGTGGCGGTGGCGTACCAGCCGGTGCCGGAGGCGTCCCCGGGGTCGGTGGCGGCGACGCCCGCGAGGCGTTCGGTGAGGAAGTCGTGCGGCAGCCGCACGCCCACGGCGGCCTTCGCCGCGTCCGGGTCGTTCTCGCGCAGCCACTGCCACTTGGAGGCGGTGATCGAGGCGACCGGCACGGAACCGGTCCGCGCGGTCCAGGCGCCGGGCCCGCCGAGCCCGGCGGTGAGGGCGGCGGCCTGCGGGGCCGAGCGGGTGTCGTTCCACAGCAGGGCGGGCCGCAGCGGACGGCCCGAACGGTCCAGCACGACGAGCCCGTGCTGCTGTCCGGCCACCGCGATCCCGGTGACCGAGCGCGCGGGCAGCCCCGACTCCTTCAGTCCGGCCGCCACCGCGTCGCCCAGCGCCCGCCACCAGACCTCCGGGTCGCTCTCCCGGGCGCCGCCCTCCCCGGTGACCACGTGCGGGGCGCGCCCCACGGCGAGCTGTTCGCCGGTCACGGCGTCGATCACGGCGGCCTTGGTGGACTGGGTGGAGCTGTCCACGCCGATGACGACGGTACGTGACGACATGGGCGGCCTCTTTCGGGTGGCGGGTGGGGCTCATTCGGCTGTACCGCGAACAAATTACGTGATCCGCGGCCCGGGGAACAGGCCTCCGGCCCACTCGCCACCGGCCAGGGGGTTACGCCGGACGGGGACCGTGTGCATGATTAGTCATGACACTGAACAAATAGGGGTTCGGGGCTTCCGGCCCCGCCCCCGACGGCAGGCGAAGGCGGTCGGACGACGATGACGGAACGCTTCACCCCCACCCCCGAGGACAAGTTCAGCTTCGGCCTGTGGACCGTGGGCTGGCAGGGCCGGGACCCCTTCGGCGACGCCACGCGCGCGGCCATCGACCCCGTCGAGTCCGTACAACGGCTCGCCGAGCTGGGCGCCTGGGGCGTGACCTTCCACGACGACGACCTGATCCCCTTCGGCTCGACCGACACCGAGCGCGAGGCGGTCGTCAAGCGGTTCCGGCAGGCGGTCGACGCCGGCGGTCTCGTCGTGCCCATGGTGACGACGAACCTCTTCACCCACCCGGTCTTCAAGGACGGCGGGTTCACCGCCAACGACCGGGACGTACGCCGTTACGCGCTCCGCAAGACCCTGCGCAACATCGACCTCGCCGTCGAGCTCGGCGCCACCACCTTCGTCGCCTGGGGCGGCCGTGAGGGGGCGGAGTCCGGCGGGGCCAAGGACGTCCGCCTCGCCCTGCACCGGATGAAGGAGGCCTTCGACCTGCTGGGGGAGTACGTCACCGAGCAGGGTTACGATCTCCGCTTCGCCATCGAGCCCAAGCCGAACGAGCCGCGCGGCGACATCCTGCTGCCCACGATCGGCCACGCCCTCGCCTTCATCGAGCGGCTGGAGCGCCCCGAACTGGTCGGCGTCAACCCGGAGACCGGGCACGAGCAGATGGCCGGGCTCAACTTCCCCCACGGCATCGCCCAGGCGATGTGGGCGGACAAGCTCTTCCACATCGACCTCAACGGCCAGTCCGGCATCAAGTACGACCAAGACCTCCGCTTCGGCGCGGGCGACCTGCGCCAGGCGTTCTGGCTCGTCGACCTGCTGGAGAGCGGCTACGAGGGCCCGCGCCACTTCGACTTCAAGCCCCCGCGCACCGAGGACTACGACGGCGTCTGGGCCTCGGCGGCCGGCTGCATGCGCAACTACCTCATCCTCAAGGAGCGCGCGGCGGCCTTCCGCGCCGACCCCGAGGTACGGGCCGCGCTGCGCGCCTCCCGCCTGGACGAACTGGCACGCCCCACCGCTGGGGACGGCCTCACGGGCCTGCTCGCCGACCGCACGGCGTACGAGGAGTTCGACGTCGACGCCGCCGCGGAACGCGGGATGGCCTTCGAGGCCCTGGACCAGCTGGCCATGGACCACCTGCTCGCGGTGCGCTGACGGTACGGGGGCGCCCGGGGCCCTCGAAAGGCCCCGGGCGTACCACCTCACGCCCCCGACGGCTCCGCGTACGCCACCGGGTCGTCCAGTACGTCCTGCACCACCAGCGCCGCCGCGCCCCGCGCCGCGTCCCCCGCCACCGACGACGCGCGGAGCCGGCCGCTGCCCGTGGACCAGAGCCCCGAGACCACCCGGCCGGTCAGCTCCTCGTCGGCGGGCGGCGACAGCCACGGCATCAGGCCCCGGTAGATCCCGCCGAGCACCACCGCGTCCGGGTCGACCAGATTCACCGCCCCCGACACCACCCGGCCCAGCATCCGGCCCGCCTCGGCGATCGCCGCCACCGCACGCGCGTCCCCGGCCCGGGCGCGCCGCTCCAGCTCCAGCACTCCGGCGCCGCCCCCGGCCCCCTCGATCCCGGCCGCCCGCAGCAGCGCCGTCTGCCCGGCGTACTGCTCCAGGCAGCCCCGGGACCCGCACCGGCACTCCGGCCCGTCCGGGTCCACCACCACATGCCCGATCTCCCCGGCGAACCCGTGCGCACCGCGCAGCAGTTCGCCGCCCAGCACGAGCGCCCCGCCGACCCCGATCTCACCGGTCAGATACAGGAAGCTGCGTACGTCACCGAGGCCGCCGAACCACAGCTCGGCCAGCGCCGCGAGATTGGCCTCGTTCTCCGATGCGACCGGCAGCACCCCCTGCCCGGGGCGGAGCGCGGCGAGCGCGTCGGCGAACAGATCCTGCGCCGGGACCTCGTTCCAGCCGAGGTTGGGGGCCTGCCGTACCGCTCCGCCGGAGACCAGACCGGGCAGCGCCAGCGCGGCGCCCACCGGGCGCAGCTCCTGCTCGCGCGCCGAGTCCAGGGTCCGCGCGGCGATCGCGGCCGCGCGGGCGAGGACCTCCCCGGCGGGTGCGCCCCGGTTGTCGAGGTGTTCGGTCTGCCGGACCCGGCCGGTACCCGCCAGGTCGACGACGCAGACGGAGACGTAATCGATGTTGATCTCCACGCCGAGGCCGGCGGGACCGGTGCGGGCCACCTTGAGCGCGGTGCCGGGGCGCCCGGCCTGCCCGCTGAACGTCTTGCCCGACTCGGTGAGGAACCCGCTGTCCATGAGCTGCTCGACCAGCGAGGAGACCGCGGCGCGGGTCAGTCCGACCCGGGCGGCCACGCCGGCGCGGGTCGCCTCCCCGCTCTCGCCCTCGTCCCGCACGGCTCGCAGTACCAGGCTCAGATTGTGCCGTCGCACGGTGTCCTTGTCGGCCTTGGGCCCCAGCGGAGTGAGGATGCTCTTCATATCGTCGCCGAGCCTATGCGATGGCGGACACCGTGGTCAGCAGGGCGGAGGCGGCCCCTTCCGGTTCCGGGAACCTTCCGCTTCCGGGAAGGTCCCGGTGGAAGGGGCCACCCGCGCTCAGGGCTTCGCGCCCCGGGCCTTCAGCATGTCCGCCATCAGCCCGATCTCGGACTGCTGGCCGCTGACCATGCCCTTCGCCAGGTTGCGGATGACATCCGTCCCGGCCGCTTCGGCCCCGGCCCGCGCCATGTCCACACCGGCGCGGTGGTGCACGGTCATCAGCCGCAGGAAGAGCACCTCGGCCGCCTTGCCCTCGGCGGCCTCCAGCGCCGCCAGCTCGGCGTCGGTGGCCATGCCCGGCATCAGCGAACCGTCGCCGGTCGGCTCGACAGTGTGTCCCATCCACGCCATCGGCGGCTTCGCCGAACTCTTGGGCAGGCCCCACATCTCCAGCCAGCCCAGCATCATGCCGCGCTGGTTGGCCTGGGTGTTGATGATGTCGAACGCCAGGCGCCGCACGTCCTCGTCATCGGTGCGGTCCCGCACGATGAACGACATCTCCACCGCCTGCTGATGGTGGATCGCCATGTCCCGGGCGAACCCCGCGTCCGCGGACTCCTCCGCAGGAGCGGACCGCGCAGCCTTCGCGGACGGGGACGCGGCGGACGGCGGTCCCACCATCAGCAGCACCAGGCCCACCGCCAGCAGCAGCACGGCGGCGCCCGCGAGCACCATCCGGCGGGTGGAGGAGAACGGGCCCGTCACGGAGGTCACTTGTCGAGTCCGCCGGTGCAGGCGGCACCGGGCTCAGGGGTCTGCGGGCCCTGGATGTACTTGGTGAGGAACTGCGCGACCCGGGCGTCGGTGGCGCTCTTGACCGTGACCTGCTTGCCCCAGGCGCTGAGCATCAGCGGTTCCTTCTGGTCCTTGACGGGGCTGATGAAGGAGTACGGGGTGGACTTGACCTTCTCCGTGAGGGCCTTGACGTCCGCCTCCGGGGCCTTGTCGTTGTACGAGATCCAGACGGCGCCGTGCTCCAGGGAGTGGACGGCGTTCTCCTTCGGTATCTCGGCGGTGTAGACGTCCGCGTTGCAGTTCATCCAGACCTGGTTGTGGTCGCCGCCGACGGGCGGGTTCATCGGGTAGTCGACCTTCGTCGCCACGTGCTCCCGGCCCAGGTCGTCCCAGCTGCGCTCACCGGTGACTTGGGAGGTCTTGGCCTGCTGCTCCTTCTCCTCCTTCTCGTTCGCCTGGGACATCAGGTAGCCGCCCCCGGCGACCAGCGCGGCGACCACGGCGACCGACGCGCTGATGGTGATGATGCGGACCCGGCGCTCACGGGCGCGTTCCTTGCGGCGGGCCTCTTCGAGCTTGGCGCGACGTGCGTTGGCGGGGGAGTTCTGGTTCTTGGCGGAAGCCATGGAAGGTCCTCGTCGTTCAGCGGATGCGGGGGATGCAGACGGTCGTGCAGGAAAGCAAGGGAAAACAGGGCACACGGGCAGCCGCTCCCGGGCTCCGGCACGAGGCGCGGAGAGGGGAGCGGACCCGGCTCTAGATCCGTTGGACCTGAAGACGCAGCTGATCGACGGAGTGGGCAGCGTCGTGGGAGGGCCCCCGGATGGCGGCCGCCCCGGTGAGCGGGGCGACGGGCGCGAGGGCCACGGGGGAGGGGAGCGCCACGGGTGCGGACGACACCGGGAGCACGATGGCCGCCGAGTGGGTCGAGCCGCCGTGGCACGAGGTTCCGAGCCCCCGGTCCGCGGGGGTGGCCATGACAACCGGCTCGATGGTCAGACCGGGCACCGGTGTCAGCGTCCGTACGGGGGCCTGAGCCGCCACCGTCACGGGCACTGCGGCGGCGGCCGAGGTGGTGACCGAGCAGCAGAAGAGCAGGGACAGCAGGGCGAACACCCAGCCCAGCGAGGTGGGCACACGTGAGCGGCACCGCTGCCGGTCGGTCCGAGCGCTCACCCTGGTCATGGCCCGTCATCGTAGTAGCTGCATGAAGATTGAAAGAATATGGGTCACCGATTCCGCGGGATAGTGTGCCTCAGTGACCACGCAATCGAACATATCTGCGGGCTGGTTCCCGGATCCTCATGGAGCACCCCAGTTGCTGCGCTACTGGGACGGCGGCCGCTGGACCGAGCACACGCATCCGGCCGACGGGCAGCAGGCACCGGCCGCCGCTGGGATCCCCGCCCAGCAGGCCGCCCCGCAACAGCCGGTCGCCCAGCAGCCCGCCGGTCAGCAGGCCGTCTCCGGTGGCTCGCTCTTCGACCAGCCGGTCCTGGTGGTGAACCAGAAGGCCAAGCTGATCGAGGTGACGAACGAGTACCGGGTGTTCGACCAGCATGGTGCGACCGTCGGTTCGGTCGTCCAGGTCGGCCAGAGCGCGCTGCGCAAGGTGATCCGCTTCGTCTCCAGCATCGACCAGTACCTGACGCACCGGCTGGAGATCCGCGACGCGTACGGCCGGCCCCAGCTCCTGCTGACCCGTCCGGCGAAGTTCATCAAGTCCCGTGTCATCGTCCAGCGCCCGGACGGGCAGCCGGTCGGCGAGATCGTCCAGCAGAACGCGATCGGCAAGATCAATTTCGCGATGACGGCCGGGGGTGTGCAGGTCGGCGCGATCAGGGCGGAGAACTGGCGCGCCTGGAACTTCGCGATCGTCGACCAGCACGGCACCGAGGTCGCCCGGATCACCAAGACCTGGGAAGGCCTCGCGAAGACCATGTTCACGACGGCCGACAACTATGTGCTCCAGATCCACCAGCGGCTGCCCGAGCCGCTGCTCAGCCTCGTCGTGGCCACGGCCCTGACGGTGGACACCGCGCTCAAGCAGGACGCCCGCGGCCTCGGCTGATCCGCGCACGACGTACGACCGGCCCGGCGCCGCCGCCCCTTCGGGGGTGGCGGCGCTGTGCTGTCCGGGCTCCTGCCGCCATATCATTTACAGGTGTAATACCTGTTAACGTATATGGGTGAGTGATACATCCACCCGGGTCCGGCAGCCCTTCGCCCGCGGCCTCCCCCTGGCCGCCCCGCTCCGGCTCGGCCGCCCCTCGGACACCTGGTTCAAGCCCGCGCTGAGCGTGGTCGTCGCCTCCGCCGTACCGCATCTGACGCTCCTGGCCACCGGCCGGCTCGACCTCGTGATGTACACGATGGCCGGTTCGCTCTGTGCGCTGTACGGCCACACCCTGCCGTACGCCCAGCGCGCCCGAACCGTGGCGGGCGTCGTGCTCTCCATGTCCGCCGGGCTCGCGACGGCGCTGGTCACCGCTTCGCTCACGCACTCGACCGCCGTGCTCGTCGCGATCGGCGCGCTCCTCGCCGCCGCCCAGAAGGTCCTGTGCGACGCGACCCGGATCGGGCCGCCCGGCCATGTGATCCTCACCTTCGTCAGCTCCGCCGCGCTGTTCGCCCCGCAGCGCCTGGGGCAGGTCCCGGCCCATCTCGCCCTGACCCTGGCCGCGGGGACGTTCGCCTGGCTCGTCTGTGTGGGGCCCGCGCTGATCCGCCGCGAGGGACCCGAGCGCCGGGCCGTCGCCCGCGCCCTCGAAGCCGCCGCCGACTGCGCCGCCGATCCCGGCCCCCGTAGCCGCAACGCCGCGGCCGCCGCGGTGCACACCACCTGGCAGTGCCTGCTCGTCTCCGGCCGCCCCACCCCCGTACGACGCTCCCTGGAACGGCTGGTGGTGCACGCCGAAGAGGCCCTCGCCGCCCCGTCTCCCGACCCCGACCGGTTGCGCGCACTGGCCGCACTGGTCCGCGCGCGGGGGCCGGTCCCCGTACCGCCGCCCGCCCCCGGCGCGGCCGCCGCGCTGTACGGGACCGAGGCCGAGCGGGCCGCGCTGTACGGCATCGACGCCGAACGCGCCGCGCTGCGGGGATCCGGCGGCCGCCGCGCCGCCCGCCGCACGCTGCTGCGGAGCCTGGGCCCCGGATCGCACCTGCTGCCCGTCGCCGCCCGCACACTGATCGGCTGCGCGCTCGCCGGGTACCTCTGCGCCGCCCTCGGGGTCGGCCGCCCCTACTGGGCGATCGTCACCGCCGCCTCCCTCTACCAGGCCAATGTCACCCTGACCTGGAACCGGGCCCTCCAGCGCACCCTGGGCAACCTCCTGGGCGTCCTCGTCTTCGCCGCCGTCCTGCCGCTCTCCCGCACCGGGCCGCTCGCCCTCGTCCTGTGCTGCCTCTTCTTCAGCTTCGCCGCCGAGGCCCTGATCACCCGGAACTACTGGCTCGGCTCCGTCGCCGTCACCCCGATGGCCCTCCTGGTCCTGGAGTTCGGCGGTGCCCACCCGGCCGTGGAGCTGATCGGCGACCGGGTCCTGGACACCGTCCTCGGCGCGCTCGCCGGGTTCCTCGCGGCGATGCTCGTCACCAACCGCAGGGCGGCGGGCCGCGTCGAGCGCGCCCTGGAAGCCACCGCCCGGGCCCGCACCGAGGCCGAAACGGCGTACGCCGCCCCCTCCGCCGAGCTCGACCGGGCGCGCCGCGCGCTGACCGCGAGCCTCGTCGAACTGCGTGAGGCCGGTGACACCGCGGCGGGGGAGTGGTGGCAACGCGCCCTGCCCGAGCAGAAGCTTCTCGCGGCCGAGCAGGCCGGGCACCGTACGCTCGCCGCGACAGCACAACGGCTGGGCCCGGTGGCCCGCGCCCCGGAGAGCGGGTGCGGACTGGCGGCCCACGCCCCGGAGAACGGAGCGGAGTGACCGACGACATCGTGGCCTCGGTGGTGCGGCAGTGGCAGGCCGTCAACCCCGGGCTCGACACCGGCCCGATGGAACTCATCGGCCGGATCAACCGCTGCGCCGCCCTGCTCCGGCAGGCGGAGGACGCCCCGCTGCGATCCGCCGGACTGACCCGCGCGGAGTTCGACCTCCTCGGCGCCCTACGCCGTACCGACCGGGAACTCACCCCGGGCGAGCTGGCCCGGGAGACCTTCTCCTCCGGCGCCGCCGTCACCAAGCGGCTGCGGGCACTCCAGGAACGCGGCCTGATGGACCGCCGGGGCGACGAGCGCGACCGGCGGGTCGCCCACGTCCGCCTCACCGACGAGGGCCGGGCCCTGGTCGACCGGCTGCTGCCCGAACAGCTCGCGTACGAGCGGGCGGTCCTCTCGGGGCTCGACGACGAGCGAAGCGGTGAACTCAGCTCACGGCTCAGCGAGTTGCTGGTACAGCTGGAGGGGCGGCTCGGCGGGGCGCGGCGCTGAGCGAGCCGTACAGACGGGGTCAGGATGGGGGCGCGGGCGCCAGCAGCGCCGCCGACTCCCCCAGCCGCTCCGCGCGTTCGGCCAGTGCCGCGTCGCCGGACCGGTCCGCCGGGGCCGCGGCCACCAGGGCGAGCCGGTCCCGCCAGCTGGACCCGGCCAGGGAGACGGCGACCGTGGCCATGCCCGGGACGGACGTGCCCCGGCTGACCGCGTGGCCGTTCCGCCGGATCAGCGCCAGCTCGTCCAGCAGGGCCGCCCGCGAGGTGAGCGTGGCCGGGGTGACCGGCTCCAGCTCCTCGTACGGATACAGCGCGCACACCTGGTCCGCCGTCATCCGGGAGAGCAGCAGAAGCCCGCCCGACCCCGCGTGGGCCGGGCCGGTCCGCCCCAACTCCAGTGCCACGCGCACCGGATGGGGTGACTCACGGCCGTCGGTGACGATGACCTGGTCGCCGATGAGCGCCACACTCCACACCGTCTCACCGGTCCGCCCGGCCGCGTCCTCCAGCACGGGCCCCAGTCGCTCGCGGGCCGCGCGGCCGAACCCCGCGGGCCGGCCCAGCCGCACCAGCTCCGGGCCCGCCGCGTAGCCGCGCCCCGATGTGTCCCGGATCGCGAACCCCCGGCTCTCCAGCGTGCTGAGCACCCGGTGCGCGGTGGACCGTCCGACGGAGAGCCGCTCGGCGGCCTCGGTGACGGTGAGGGTGTCATGGGTGAGGAAGAGCCGCATGGCGCGGAGCCCCGTATCCAGCGAGCCGATCGTGTAGTCACCTGTCGCAGTCATGCTTCCGCCCGCTCCCTCTCGTCACTCCGGGTATGCCGCCGACGCCCCCGCACGGCGGTGCCGACCGCCATGATCCCCGCTGCCGCACCGTCCGCGCCGGGTGCTCAAGGGGCCCGTGCAAACTGCGGCCGTATACGCGTCAGCCCAGCGATTTTCCGGGTCACCCCTTGAGTGGTCAGGAATCTGTTCCTTTCGATCCGGTTCGATCATCTGTGCCTCTGTCCTGTTCTGCGGTACGAAATCGAGTCCAGGGCAGGTCAATTGATCGGGTATCAGCCTTTTGTGGATGGACTCCGTCCCGCTCTCCAGTACACGGGAAGAGAAGGGCGGCCGCTTTCCGGCCACCGTCACTCCATGCACACGCTCCGCAGCGCTGAGTGCGAAAACTGGCGAGTGTATTCCTCTTCGCGGGCTCCCGCAGAGGGTTGGGTGAATATGCCGATCCCCTGTTCTGATCTGGCTAAGCTCACGCGCAGTGAAGTCGAGTTGATGTGAATTCGAGCACTTGTTCATGAGTCTCCGCACACGTGCGTATACATCCCGGAATCAACCGCCAGAGGGTTTTAGATGGTCCGTGTTGAATCACCGCCGACCGACAGAGAAGTCCCCGTCGTCCGCGTAGTCCTGCCGCCCGTGGTCCTGCTGGCCGGCGCCACCGCCGCCGGTGCGGTCCTGGTGGTCCCGGCCGCGCGGATACCAGTCGCCGTGTGCGGCGCGATCACCACGCTCGTGGTCGCCGTGCTCACCGTGGCGCTGCACCGCCGCCGGCGCGCCATGGGCGCCCAGCGCGCGGAGTACGAACGGCGCATCGCCTACCTGGAGCACCGCATCCTCTCGCACGACTCCGAGACCGTGCGGCTCACCAAGGAGGTCATGCCCGCCGCCATCCGGCGCCTGCGGGTGGGCAATTCGCCCGAGGAGGTCATGCGCGACATCGTCGACGCGGATGCGGCCAACCGGCATCTGCCCAAGGCGCTGCGCGAGCAGATCTACCAGGTCCTCGAAGTCATCGACAACGAGGAGGCCCGGCGTGACTCCGCGCAGCGCGCCTTCGTCAGCGTCGCCCGCCGCGTCCAGGCGATCGTGCACCGCCAGGCCAGTGAGCTGCGGGAGATGGAGGACCACTACGGGCGCAACCCCGAGGTCTTCGACGACCTGCTCCGCATCGACCACGGCACCGCGCTGATCGGCCGGCTCGCCGACTCCATCGCCGTCCTCGGCGGTGCCCGTCCGAGCCGCCAGTGGCCCAAGCCCGTACCGCTGTTCAGCGTGCTGCGCGGTGCGATGTCCCGCATCCTGGAGTACCAGCGCGTCGATCTGCACTCGATCGCCAAGGTCGCCATCGTCGGCACCTCGGTCGAGCCGCTCATCCACGCCTGCGCCGAACTCCTCGACAACGCGACCCGCTACTCGCCTCCCCAGACCCGGGTGCACGTCACCGCGGTCGAGGTGCAGACCGGCATCGCCATCGAGATCGAGGACGGCGGCGTCAGCCTCAGCGAGGAGGCCCGCGCCCGCGCCGAGAACATGCTCGCCCAGGCCCAGGCCGGCATCAACATGAACGACCTCGGGGAGTCCCCGCGGCTCGGCATGGCCGTCGTCGGCCGGCTCTCGCGGATGTACCAGCTCCAGGTGTCCCTGCGTCAGTCGGCGTACGGCGGGGTCCGCGCCGTCCTGATCGTGCCGCGCGACATGATCACCACCGGGCCCGCCCCGGGCATCGCTCACGGCATCGGCGCCACCTCGCGGCCCACCAGCTCGCTGGACATGTCGCAGCTCCAGCACGTGGTGCCGCCGCCCGGCAAGCGCAAGCCCAAGCCCGCCGCCACCGGCCCCGTGCCCTCCGTGGTCGCACCGGCCCCCGCCGGGGCCCCTGCCGCGACCGCGCGTCCGGCGGTGCCGGCGGCGCCCATGGAGGACGACCTTCCGGTGGTCACCGAGTGGACCGAGAACGGACTGCCGCAGCGCCGCAGCCGGGGCCGCGCCCCGCTCGGCTCGCACAACCTGCCGCAGCAGCCCCCGCCGGCGCCCGCACCCGTCAACGGGGGACTGCCGAACAGGGGCGGGGCCCCCGACGCCGGACACGGCGGCGAGAAGCCCCCCGGCCTCTGGCTGGAGGCCTTCACCAAGGCCGTCAACGGCGTACCGCAGGAACCGAAGCACGGCGAAGACTCCGATGACGCGTGGGACAAGGGAGACCTCAAGTGATCCAGCAGCGGGGAAACATGGACTGGATGCTCAAGGAACTGGCCGACGACGTGCCGAGCATCCACCAGATCGTGGTGCTCTCCTCGGACGGGCTGCGCATCGCCATGCACGGCGGCGACCCCGACGTCGCCGACCGGCTGGCGGCGGCCTGCGCCGGGCTGCAGAGCCTGGCCGCCGCGGTTGCCACCGAAATCCCCTACAGCGACGGCCTGATGAAGCTGGTGGTCATCGAAGTCACCGGCGGCTTCTTCTACTTGATGGCGGCCGGAACCGGCGCCTATCTCGCCGTGCTGGCGGGCGAGACCGTCGACGCGGGGCTTGTCGGCGCCAGGATGCGGGACATGGTCGTGCGGATCGGCGCCCACCTGACCAGTCCGCCCCGCCACGGCGGGCAGTCCGGATGAGCGGACCCCGACGAGAACGCCGCAAGACCGATCCGGCGCTCAGCGACCCGGAACGGCTGTACGTGATCACCGGTGATCTCGACGGCAGTGAACGGGCCGCCCTCGACCTGGTCACGATGGTCGTGGCCCAGGCCGAGCCGTCCCCGACGTTCCAGCCGGAGCAGGCCGCGATCCTGCGGCTCTGCCAGGCCCCGTTGTCGGTCGCCGAGATCTCCGCCTACCTCAGCCTGCCGTTCAGCGTGGTCACCTCGCTCCTGAGCGATCTGCTCGCGACCGAACTCATCGAGTCGCGTGCGCCGATCGTCCGCGCCACACTCCCCGACAGGTCCCTTCTCGAAGCGGTGATGCATGGACTTCAGAAGCTCTGACACGATCACCGGACCCCGCAGCGAGGACGTCCTCCCCACCACGGCCACCGCCGCGGTGAAGGTCGTGATCGTCGGCGGGTTCGGGGTCGGCAAGACGACCATGGTCGGCTCGGTCAGCGAGATCCGGCCCCTGACCACCGAAGAGACCATGACCCAGGCCGGCGTCGGCGTGGACGACAACGCCGGGGTGGAGACGAAGACCGCCACCACCGTCGCCATGGACTTCGGCCGGATCAGCCTCAGCGAGGAGCTGATCCTCTACCTGTTCGGCACCCCCGGCCAGGAACGCTTCTGGTTCCTGTGGAACGGCCTCTTCGAAGGAGCCCTCGGCGCCGTCGTCCTCATCGACACCCGGCGGCTCGAAGTCAGCTTCGACGTCATCGGGCGGCTGGAGGAGCGCGGAGTGCCGTTCGTGGTGGCCGTCAACACCTTCCCCGACGCACCGCACCACCCGGTCGAGGCCCTGCGCAGAGCCCTCGACCTGCCCGACGAGGTCCCGATGATCGACTGCGACGCCCGGCTGCGGGCCTCCAGCCGCGATGTGCTGATGACCCTGATGCGCTATCTGCACAGCCTGGCCGTCCCGCTCGCCTGACGCCTTCGGGACGGTTCCCGGCCGTCCCGAAGGCGGGGCGCACGCCGTTCCCCCGACGCGCGCCCCGTACACCCCTGCCCGCCTGTGCTCGATCCTTGGCCGTCCTGATCCCTGGAGCCACTGTGACAACCCCCTTCCACCACGAACCCGGCGCCGTCCCGCCGCCCCAGTGCCCGGCCCACAACCTCGGCACCGGCCCCGGCGGACTGCGCCGGCTCTACGGCCCCGAGGCGGAGAACGACCCCGCCGGCCTCTACGACAAGCTCCGCGCCGAACACGGCACGGTCGCCCCGGTCCTGCTCCACGGCGACGTACCCGCCTGGCTGGTCCTCGGCCACAGCGAGAACCTCCACCTCACCCGGACCCCGTCCCAGTTCTCCCGGGACTCCCGGCGCTGGCGGGCCCTCCAGGACGGCAGCGTCGCCCCGGACCACCCGCTCGCCCCGATCTTCACCTGGCAGCCCGTCTGCGTCTTCGCCGACGGCGCCAAGCACGAGCGGCAGCGCGGCGCGGTCACCGACAGCATGGAGCGCATCGACACCCGCGGCGTCCGCCGCCACATCAACCGCTTCAGCAACCGGCTGGTCAACGACTTCTCCGAGAAGGGCAGCGCCGACCTGGTCGGCCAGTTCGCGGAGCATCTGCCGATGATGGTGATGTGCGCGATCTTCGGCATGCCCGAGGAGTACGACGAGCGGCTCGTCCAGGCGGCCCGCGACATGACCCGCGGCACCGAGACCGCCGTCGCCAGCAACGCCCACATCGTCTCCGTGCTGACGCGTCTGGTGGAGCGCCGCCGCGCCGAACCCGCCCCCGACTTCGCCAGCTGGCTGGTCGAACACCCCGCCACGATGACCGACATCGAGGTCGTCGAGCACCTGCGGCTCATCCTCATCGCCGCGTACGAGTCCACCGCCAACCTCATCGCCAACGTGCTGCGCATGGTCCTCACCGACCCGCGCTTCCGCGCCCGGCTCAGCGGCGGCCACATGACCGTGCCCGAAGCGGTGGAGCAGACCCTCTGGGACGAGCCGCCCTTCACCGCCGTCTTCGGCCGCTGGGCGGTCGGCGACACCGAGCTCGGCGGCCAGCAGATCAAGGCGGGCGACGCCCTGCTCGTCGGCATCGCCCCGGCCAACACCGACCCCACGGTGCGCCCGGACCTCACCGCCAACATGGAGGGCAACCGCGCCCACCTCGCGTTCAGCGGCGGCCCGCACGAGTGCCCCGGCCAGGACATCGGCCGAGCCATCGCCGACGTGGGTGTCGACGCCCTGCTGATGCGGCTGCCGGACCTGGAGCTCGGCACCGAGGAGAGCGAGCTGCGCTGGGTGGGCAACATCATGTCCCGCCACCTGGTCGAGCTGCCGGTGAAGTTCGCCCCCAGCCCGCAGCAGAAGCTGGACTCCGATCCGCTCTCGGTGATGGCCCGCGCCGTCCGCCCGGCGGGCGGCTGGGAGATCTCCTCCCCGGCCCGCCCGGTCCCCGAGCCCGCCCACTCCATCGCGGGGATGCAGCCCGCCCACGCCCCGGGCGCGGCGCCGCAGCACCGCCCGGCCGCGGCTCCCGCGGACGCCCCCGCCCCGGCGACCGGCGAGCCGGCCCCGGGTACGGCGGTGATCCCGCAGCAGCGCCGGCCGGCCGCGCCCGCCCGGCTCTGGCAGGCGGTCTCCCGCTGGTGGAACGGCTACTGACCCTGCTGGTGGCCCCGGGCCCGTATGTGGGGTCCGGGGCCTTGCTGTACGCGAGCCACCGCAACCACGCCGAGCCACCCCCGTACCATCGAGCAGCGTGAAGCTGACAATTCTTGGCGGTGGCGGATTCCGGGTGCCTCTCGTGTACGGGGCCCTGCTCGGCGATCACGCCGAGGGCCGCGTCTCCCGGGTCACCCTGTACGACACCGACGCCGACCGGCTCACCGCCGTCGCCCGCGTCCTCGACGAACAGGCCGAGGGCGTCCCGGACGCGCCCGCCGTCGTCGCCACCACCGAGTTGGACGAGGCGCTGCGCGGCGCCGACTTCATCTTCTCCGCGATCCGCGTCGGCGGCCTGGCAGGCCGGGCGGCCGACGAACGGGTCGCCCTCGACCTGGGCGTGCTCGGCCAGGAGACGGTCGGCGCCGGAGGCATCGCGTACGGGCTGCGTACCGTCCCCGTCGCCGTGGACCTGGCCCGGCGCATCGCCCGGCTCGCCCCGCACGCCTGGACCATCAACTTCACCAACCCGGCCGGGCTGGTCACCGAGGCGATGTCCCGCCACCTCGGCGACCGGGTCATCGGCATCTGCGACTCACCGGTCGGGCTCGGCCGCCGCATCGCCCGCGTCCTGGGCGCCGACCCGGACCGGGCCTGGATCGACTACGCCGGACTCAACCACCTCGGCTGGGTGCGGGGGCTGTACGTCGACGGGCGGGACGAACTGCCCCGGCTGCTCGCCGACCCCGCCCTGCTCGGCTCCTTCGAGGAGGGCCGGCTCTTCGGCGCGGAACTGCTCCGGTCGCTGGGCGCGATCCCCAACGAGTACCTGCACTACTACTACTTCAACCGCGAAGCCGTCACCGCCTACCAGGAGGCCGAACAGACCCGGGGCGCTTTCCTGCGCGACCAGCAGGAGGGCTTCTACGCCCGGATGCGGGAGCCCGGCACCCCGGCCCTGGCCACCTGGGACCGCACCCGCGCCGAGCGCGAGGCCACCTACATGGCGGAGAACCGGGACGTCGCCGGGGCGGGGGAGCGGGAGGAGAGCGATCTGGAGTCCGGCGGCTACGAACAGGTCGCCCTCGCGCTGATGCGGGCCGTCGCCCGCAACGAACGCACCTCGCTGATCCTCAACGTCCGCAACCGCACGGCCCTTTCGGTCCTGGATGCGGAAGCCGTCGTGGAGGTGCCCTGCCTCGTCGACGCCAACGGGGCCCACCCGGTGGCCGTTTCGCCACTCCCGTACCACGCCGTCGGCCTCGTCACGGCGGTGAAGGCCGTGGAGCGCGCGGTGCTGGAGGCGGCGGAGAGCGGGTCCCGGGCGGCGGCCGTACAGGCCTTCGCGCTGCACCCGCTGGTCGACTCCGTCGCGGTCGCCCGGCGGCTGGTGGACGGATACACCGAGGTCCACCCGCAGCTCGCCTACCTCGACAGGCCCTAGAGGCAGGCTCGCTTCAGGGGGCGGGGACGACGCTCCTGGCCCAGGTCGGTACGACCCCCGCGACCTGACAGACCATCAGGAAAAGCGGGATGGGCGGGGTGTACGGAGTGAGGCTGTCCGGCGAGTGGATCAGGCGGGGGCGCACGGCGGGGACATCGGCGCCCCGTGCGTACATCACCTGCTCGGGCCAGTCCAGATCCAGGTCGGAGCCGGCCGGGACGATCCACCACCAGCGGTCCGCGTCGGCGAACACGCAGCCGGTGCGCGGGAGATGGGATATCAGGCGGAAGCCGTGCCGGGCGGGCACGCCGACCGCGTCGCAGCCCAGGCTGGCCGACATCGAGGGCGGCAGCGACAGCTGCACCCGGCCGCCGCGGCCGTCCTCGGACGGGCGCGAGCGGTGCGCACCGCGCAGCCGGGACAGCGCGTTCCTCAGCATGGCTGCTCCATGCCGTGCGGGAGCTCCGCCCATACGATGCGGCCGGAGTCGTCCCCGGCGTCATGGGATCCCCAGGCGCTGCTCATCGTGTCGACCAGCAGCAGACCGCGCCCGTGCTCGTCGTCGGAACAGCGGCGCAACCGCGGGCCGCCGGGCTGGTGCCCCTGGTCCTGGACGGCTATCCGCAGACGTCTGCCGAGACAGCGCAGTTCGCACACCACACGGGTGCTCGCGGTGTGCACGACCGCGTTGGTGACCAGCTCGGACACGATGAGAACGGCCGCGTCGTACACATCGCCGCCCACCTTCCAGGTCTCCAGCCTGGCCCGGGTCAGCTGCCGTGCGCCGGCCACCGACTCCGGGTGCGCGGGCAGCGCGAAGCAGTATCGGAGCGCTTCCGTCCCGGGGCTGAGATCCATGAGCCGGGGGATGAGCGCACTGCCAGGTGCCACGACCGATTCCTCACAGTGGGGGCTGCGTCACGCTTCGTTCCCCGGCGTTGCGAGGAGCGGTCATGACTGAGCGAACTGGTTCGACAGCCAACTCTCCCCCTGCCGAGGACACTTGGCAAGGGGCACTCTGAAATTTTCAGAGTGGCTGTGTCGTTGGGGGCGCACGCGTGGCACACTGCTCGCAAAACAGCGCATGGGGAGGTCTGAAGTGAGCGAACCGCGGTCCGCCCCGACCGTGGGCCAGGTCGTGCTCGGCAAGCGCCTGCAGGATCTGCGGGAGCGCGTCGGCCTGACCCGGGACCAGGCGGCGAAGGTGCTCAGGGTCGCTCCTGCGACGATACGACGGATGGAGACGGCCGAGGTCGGCCTCAAGATCCCCTACGTCCAGCTGCTGCTGAAGGCGTACGGCATCGCCGACGACGAGGCCGAGGCCTTCGTCGAACTGGCCGAGGAGGCGAACAAGCCCGGCTGGTGGCAGCGGTTCCACGACGTCCTGCCCGACTGGTTCAGCATGTACGTCAGCCTGGAGGGCGCCGCGAGTCTGCTGCGCATGTACGAGCCGCACTTCGTCCCCGGACTGCTCCAGACCGAGGACTACGCGCGCTCCGTGATGCGCACCGGAGCCGTCGGCCAGACCCGGCCCGAGGACATCGAACGCCATGTCGCCCTGCGCATGGAGCGCCAGTCCCTGCTCGCCAAGGACGACGCCCCCCGACTGTGGGTGATCATGGACGAGACCGTCCTGCGGCGGCCGGTGGGCAGCACGCAGGCGATGCGCGCCCAGATCGACAAGCTGCTCGAATCCACCGAGCTCTCCCATGTCACCCTGCAGATCGCGGAGTTCGCGAGCGGCCACCACCCGGGCACCTACGGGCCGTTCGTCCTCTTCCGGTTCGCCGTACCCGAACTTCCGGACATGGTCTTCAGCGAGTACCTCACCGGAGCGGTCTACTTCGACGCCCGCCCCGAGGTGGCCTCGTACCTCGAAGTCATGGACCGCATGGCGGCTCAGGCCGCAACTGCACAACGCACGAAGGAAATCCTCCGGGACTTCCGCAAGGAGCTGTGATGAACCACATATACAACGGCATGCCGGCCGCCGACCTCGGCTCCGAAGGCTGGTACAAGCCCTGGAGCGGCGGGAACGGGGGCAACTGCATCGAGGCCATGAAGCTGGAGGACGGCCGGGTCGCGGTGCGCCAGTCCGCCGATCCGGACGGCCCCGCGCTCATCTACTCCAACGGCGAGATCGCCGCGTTCATCCAGGGTGCCAAGGCGGGCCAGGCGGATTTCCTTCTCACCTGACGCACCACCACTTATCCTGTCCCGCACCGAAGGACCCGGCCTCTCGGGGCAGTTGGGCTCGTCCCAGCCAGTACCAGCGTTCTGTTCCTTCCCCTGACCGCCGGCCGATCGCCCGCTGATCGGCGGCCCTCGGACCACTACCCATGGAGTGCGCCATGACCGGGCAAGACCCCCAGACCACCGAGATCGACACCAGCAAGCCGCATCCCGCCCGGATGTACGACTGGTTCCTCGGCGGCAAGGACAACTACCCGGTCGACGAACAGATGGCGCGCCAGCTGCTCGCCCTGGACGCCCGGGGCCGGGACATGGCGCGGGTCAACCGGGCGTTCATGCACCGGGCCACCCGCTGGCTCGCCGAGAACGGGGTGCGCCAGTTCCTGGACATCGGCACCGGCATACCCACTGAGCCGAACCTCCACCAGGTCGCCCAGCAGACCGCGCGCGACGCACGGATCGTGTACTGCGACAACGACCCGATCGTCCTCGCCCACGCGGCGGCCCTGCTGCGCTCCACGCCCGAGGGCGCCACGGAGTACATCCAGGCAGACGCGCGCAAGCCCGCGACGATCCTGGCCGAGGCCGGGAAGGTCCTGGACTTCGACCGGCCGATCGCGCTCTCCCTGCTGGCGCTGCTGCACTTCATCGACGACGAGGACGGCGCGGCCGAGCTCGTCGACAAGCTGGTGGAGCAGCTCCCGTCCGGCAGCTATCTGGTGCTCTCGCACACCACCGGCGACTTCAACCCGGAGGGCGCGGAGCAGGCCCGGGCCATGTACAAGGAGCGCGGGATGACCCTGCGCCCCCGCTCGCGCGCCGAGCTGACCGCCTTCTTCGACGGCCTGGAACTCGTGGACCCGGGCGTCTCGCTCTCCGCCGACTGGCGTCCGGAGCTCGGCGAGGTCATCGACGTACCGGGTGGCGAGCCGATCCCCGGTTACGCGGGAGTCGCCCGCAAGCCCTGAACGGCCCGCCTCACCGGGTGAGCGCGTGGCCCGTCGTCGCGTCCACATGGTCCGGTACGGGGTCGTGGGCGTCGCCCACCGTCGACGTACCCGAGGGTTCGAAGAGCATCAGCGAGGCACCTTCCGCCGAGCGCGGGCGGTGCCACGTGCCTTTCGGCACGACGAAGACCGCACCGCGGTGGAGTGTCACGGTCCGCTCGTCCTCCGGGGCCTCCCCGTCGCGCAGGGCGATGTCCAGCACCCCCTCCACCACCAGGAAGAACTCGTCCGTGTTCTCGTGCACATGCCAGACGTGCTCGCCGAGAACCTTGGCGACGCGTACGTCGTAGTCGTTGACGCGGGTCAGGATGCGCGGGCTCCACAACGCGTCGAAGGAGCCCAGCGCGTCGCCGAGCAGGATCGGTTCGGTGGCAGGTCGTGCCGTGTCCGTGGTCATGTGCCCATGGTCGCCAGTGGACCGACGCGTGCGTGAGTGCTACGAATCGCACATGGCGAAAGAATCCTCGCACCGGGTGGTCATGATCGTCTCGGCGGGCTCGAACCCCTTCGAGATGGGCGTGGCGACCGAACTCTTCGGCCTGCGCCGCCCCGAGCTGCCCGTCGACTGGTACGACTTCACGCTCTGCTCGCCCACCCCCACGGTCCGGATGCACGCGGGCTTCTTCCAGCTCTCCGACGTGTCCGGGCTCGACGCCGTGGACCGCGCCGACACCGTCATCGTCCCCAACCGGCCCGACCCGCTGGAGGACCCCGGACCGGAGGTCCTGGCGGCGATCCGGCGGGCCGCCGCGCGGGGCGCCCGGCTGGTCAGCTTCTGCACGGGGACGTTCACACTCGCCGCCGCGGGCGTCCTGGACGGCAGGCGCGCCACCACGCACTGGCGCTGGGCCTCGGCCTTCACCGCCCGGTACCCGCAGGTCGACCTCCGGCCCGACGTCCTCTTCGTCGACGACGGCCAGGTGATCACCGCGGCGGGCAGCGCCGCCGCCCTGGACACCGCCCTTCACCTCGTCCGCGCCGACCACGGGGCCGAGATCGCGGCGGCAGTCAGCCGGAGACTGGTCCACCCCGCGCACCGGGACGGCGGCCAGCGCCAGTTCATCGAGCACCCGCTGCCCGAGGTCGCCGACGCCTCGCTCGCCCCGCTCCTGGACTGGGCCGCCGGACACCTGGCCGAGGGCCTGGACGTGTCGGGCCTCGCCGCCCGCGCGGCCGTCAGCCCCGCCACCCTCCACCGCCGCTTCCGGGCCCAGCTCGGCACGACCCCGCTGGCCTGGCTGACCGAGCAGCGCACCACCCTCGCCTGCCGCCTCATGGAACGCGGCGAGGATCGCCTGGACGTGATCGCCCGCACCAGCGGCCTCGGTACGCCGACCAACCTGCGCACCCAGCTCCGCCGCCGCACGGGGCTGACGCCCACGGAGTACCGCCGCCGGTTCGCAGCTGGGAGCTGAGGCGGGCAGCCGAACCGCTGAGCGACGGGGCGTACGCGGGGCACGGGGCACAGGGTGCACGTGCCCCCGGGTCACAATGGACCCATGTCACGACGCACATCCCGCCCCCGGCAGCCCGCCGCCCCGCAGGCCCCCCGCATCACTCCCGCCTCACCCTGCCCCTGCGGCCTCACCGCGACGTACGGGGAGTGCTGCGGCCGCTTCCACTCCGGCAGCGCCGCCGCCCCGACCTGCGAGGCCCTGATGCGCTCCCGGTACGCGGCCTTCGTCGTCCGGGACGCGGCGTACCTGCTGCGCACCTGGCACCCCGAGACCCGGCCGCCGGGCGTCGATTTCGACCCCGCGATGCGCTGGACCGGGCTGGAGATCCTGGCGACCACCGAGGGCAGCACCTTCCACATCACGGGGACCGTCACCTTCCGCGCCCACTACACCGACGACGGGCGCCCGGACTCCCTCCACGAGCACAGCCGCTTCGTCCGCCACGAGGGCGCCTGGGTCTACGCGACGGCCGTCTTTGTGGACTGAAAACCCTTTCCCACCAAGGCGGGAGGACCCGTACGATCCGCGCATGAACGAGGACGAAAGCGAAGCGCCGTACGCCGCGCGGGAACGATTCTGGCGCGGCGAGCACGTGGCCTTCACCCCCATGGAGCCGGAAGACGCCGAGCTGCTCCAGCACTGGCGCGCCGACCCGGTCGCCGCCCAGGAGATCGGGATCTGGCCGGGCCCGCTCCACGATCTCCGCGAACGGCTCGTCTCCTACGTCGAGGACCGCACCCGCGACGACTTCATCGTCCTGCTCCCGGACGACACCCCCATCGGCCACATAGCCCTCACCGACGAGGACTTCGTCGCTGGCACCGCCGAGGCCTACCTCCTGCTCGCCCCGGAGCACCGGGGCAAGGGCCACGCCGCCGACGCCCTCGCCGCCCTGACCGACCTGGCCTTCGGTGAACTGCCCCTGCAGCGAGTCGAAGCCCTCACCCACACCGGGAACGCGGCCGCCCTCGCCACCCTGAAGAGAGCGGGGTTCACGCAGGAGGGCGTACGCCGGTCCTCCTGCCTGCACCGGGGCCGCCGCCACGACAACGCGCTCCTCTCCCTGCTCCGTGCGGAGTGGGAGGCGCAGACCCGCCCCCGGTCCTGGGACCACGTCTGATCCGAGGAGTCAGGCCGGTGCCCCCACCCGGGTCGAACCGCCCGGGTGGGGCGCCGGCGACAGCTCCTGGGCCAGGTCCTCCGCCAGGAGCCGCTTCGCGATCGTGTCCACGGCGCCCCGGAGCCGGCCGTCGTCGGGCGGGGCCCCGTCCTCGGCCAGCCGTTCGTTGAGCCAGCGGCCCCAGGCGTCGGAGATCACCGTCGCCTCGCGCCGCCCCGCCGCCGTATGGGAGAAGATCCGGCCGTCCCCGGTGAGGTAGCCCTCCTCGATCATCCGGTCGAATACCGGTACCAGGACCTCCGGTGGCAGGCGGTGCCGGGCCGCGATCAGTCTCAGGCCCGCGTGGCCGACCATCCGGGTGAAGAGGTCCACCTGCATCACCGCCCAGGCCCCCGCCATGTCGAGCCGGGTGTCGGACCCCGCGGTGATCCGCCGGGCGGTGTCCGGGCCGGCGCTGTGCAGGATCGTGGCCACCGCGATCTCCAGGAGCTTCTCTGAGTCGCCGCTGCCGGGCTGGGCGAAGCCGTCACCCATGTCCGTCGACGCGAGCCGGGCCGAGTCCCGCAGCTTCACCTCCTTCAGGAACAGCGCGACGACGAAGCCGATCAGCGCCACCGGAACCGTCCAGAGGAACACGGTGTGCAGCGTCTGCGCGTACGCCTGTGCCAGCGGTTCCGCCTGGGCGGCGGGCAGCGCGTGCAGGGCCTGCGGGCTCTGCGAGGCCCGGGCCAGGACCGCCGGGTCACCGCCCGCGGCCACGGCCTGGGCGATCCCGTCGGCGAGGTTGGGCCCCAGCGCGTTGGTGTAGATCGTCCCGAAGACAGCCGTGCCGAAGGCGCTGCCGAGCGTACGGAAGAACGTCACGCCCGAGGTCGCCGTACCCAGGTCCGCGTACTCGACGGTGTTCTGCACGGCGATCGTCAGCACCTGCATCGCGAGCCCGATGCCTAGCCCCAGCACCACCATGTAGAGCGACTCCACCCAGACCCCGGTGCCGGGCCCCATCCGGGAGAGGAGGAACAGCCCGGCCGCCATGACCAGCGTCCCGACGATGGGGAAGATGCGGTAGCGGCCCGTCTTGCTGACCACGTTGCCGCTGAAGATGGAGGCGACCAGCAGGCCCACCACCAGGGGCAGGGTCCGCACGCCCGAGAGCGTCGCCGAGTCCCCGTCCACGTACTGGAGATAGGTCGGCAGGAAGATCATCGAGCCCAGCATCGCGAATCCGACGATGAAGCTGAGGATCGAGCAGACGGTGAACACCGGGTTCCGGAAGAGTCGCATCGGCAGCATCGGTTCCTTCGCCCGCGTCTCCACCCGGCGGAACAGCGCAAGCGCGACGAGCCCGGCGACGAACAGCCCGATGATCATGGGGGAGCCCCAGGCGTACTCGTTCCCGCCCCAGCTCGTCGCGAGGATCAGCGCGCTCGCCCCGACGGCGACGAGCGCGATGCCGGTGTAGTCGATGACCGGCCGTCCGACGGCCTTCACCGACGGGATGTTGCGGGCGGCGGCGATCACCACCACGATCGCGATCGGCACATTGACGTAGAACGCCCAGCGCCAGGTCAGATGGTCGGTGAACAGCCCGCCGAGCAGCGGCCCGATCACCGTCGAGATACCGAAGACCGCCCCGATCGCCCCCTGGTACTTGCCGCGCTCACGCAGCGGGATCACATCCGCGATCAGCGCCATCGACGTGACCATGAGGCCGCCCGCGCCGATGCCCTGCATACCGCGCCAGATGATCAGCAGCAGCATGTCCGAGGCGAGACCGCAGAGGAACGAGCCGGTGATGAAGACGATCGCCGAAATCTGGAAGATCAGCTTCCGTCCGAACAGGTCACCGAACTTGCCGACCAGGACGGTGGCGACCGTCTCGGCGAGCAGATAGGAGGTGACCACCCACGACACATGCGCGGCGCCGCCCAGCTCCGAGACGATCGTCGGCAGGGCCGTGCCCACGATCGTCTGGTCCAGCGCCGCCAGCAGCATGCCGAGCACGATGGTGGCGAAGACGATGTTGCGTCGTCGCCGGTCGAGGAGGGGCGGCGGCGCGGCGGAACTCTGCGCGGCGGGGGCTTGCTCGCTGGCAGTGGTCACCTCTGCACCCTCACACCGCCCCCCGCCGCCCGCATGCGGGGGCAGTCCGGACGGGGGTCAGCCGGTCAGCGAGGCCAGCGAACTCTTGAGCCGCACGACGAACGCCTTCCTGACCTCCTCGTCCACCCGGTCCAGCGAGAGAAACGGATTGAGGTCCTCCAGCTCCACGAGCAGCAGCTCGCCCTCCGTCGTCCGGCAGGCGTCGACCCGCTGGATGCCGTGCGCGAGGGAGTTCCACTCGATGAAACGCCGGGCGAACGCCAGGTCCGCCGCGTCGGCCGCGTACGGCTCCAGCACCCACCGCCGCTCCGGGTCCGGCGCGTACAGCGCGTACTGGAAGTCGTGGTCGACGAAGTAGAAGGACACCTCGTACCGGAAGTCGATCCTCGGCTGTACCAGCAGGGCCCCCTCGTCCTCCCGCCCCAGCTCCGCCCCGATCCCCGCCCCCGCGACGAACCGCAGCCCGACCGAGTCCGCCCCCAGCTTCGGCTTGACCGCGTACTCCCGGGCCTCCGGCAGCAGCCCCAGATCCGCCGCCCGGTCCACCGTCGGGATCACCGGAAACCCGTCCCGGCTCAGCTCCACCAGATACTCCTTGCCCGCCATGTCCCCGCGCCCGTCCAGCGGGTTGCAGACCGGCACCCGCAGCTCCAGGGCGCGAGCGCGGAACGCGTCGTACGCCTCCCGGTAGTGCAGGACGGGCCCGCTGTTGCGTACGAGGGCGATGTCGAAGCGGTCCAGCAGCGCGGCCGCGTCCCGGGGGTGGCAGAGCGCGACGTCGAACTCCTCGCGCAGCCGGGAGGCCAGGAAGATGTCCTCGTCGCAGTAGCGGCGCCCGCGGGCCTCGTAGGCGAGATCGGTGACGAGGAGGAGGGAGAGGCGGTGGCCTTCGCTGCCGGTGAGGAGCACGGGGGACATGGGGATCTCCGGTGTGGTCGGGGAGGGAGGATCACTATCCCTGACGGCCCCGCCCGGGCCCCCGCCGGGCCCGGCTCCGACACCGAGCGGTCCGGTGCCCCCGCGTCAGGTCAGGAGAACGAGCCGGGACCCACCGCCAGCCGGGGGTGGTGAGCGGCCAGGATCTTGTTGGCGCGGGCCAGTTCGGACAGGGCCTGCTCGCGGTCCGCCTGGTCCTCGATGCCCAGCCGGGGTCCCCGGAACCTGCGGACCTCACGGGCCGCGCAGTCGGCCTCGAACTCCGCCTCCAGGATGTGCGGCGGGATGCACGAGCCGATCAGCGCGGCGACCCGGTCCGGGATCGGCACGGGGACGAGGAGGTGCGAGGCGGTCATGGGGTGTTCCCTCTCGGATGGTTGGCCAGGAGGCGGTACGTGAGTGCTGCCGCCGGATGAGCGGCAGACTCCTCCCTGTGTACGGGACGCGGTTCCGGATTTCTCGTCGGATACGTCTCCGTGTCGCAACCGTTTGGGACTGACCGTCTATTTCGCCTTACGCGCGGGTAAGTTGACCTGTCGCGCCGAACGTGATCCGGATCAGGGGGATGTGCCGGCCGAGCGGGCGCGCAACCGCAGCGCGCGCAGCACGGCCTCGGTTGCGAAACGGCTCTCCGGGTCGACGAGTTGATCACCGAAAATGGTCTCCAGGCTGCGCATGCGGTAGCGCACGGTCTGTGGGTGCACATCGAGCAGTTCGCCCATCTGGGCCGCCGTGCCCCGGGTGTCGAGCCAGATCCGCAGCGTCTCGATCAGCCGCTCGCGGCGGGTGGCGCTGATCCCCGCCACGGCGGCCAGTTCCCGCTGGGCGAGCTGGTCCAGCAGGGCGGGGTCGGAGAGCAGCCACAGGGTGATGAGGTGGTCCTCGCAGCGGATCAGCGGGGCGTCGTCGATCACGCCGGCGTCGACGAGCTCCAGCACCCGGCGGGCCCAGCGGATCGAGTCGCAGGCCTGGGCGGTCGGGACGGTGAGTCCGATCGCCGCGTGGCTGGCCGGCAGGGCCTGCTCCAGCATGGATCTTCGCGCGGTGTCCAGGGGCCCGGGGATGAGTAAGTGCGGCTGCGGGTCGCTGAGATCGAGGAGGATGTCCCGGTCCGCGCTGAGCCGGTCCAGACCGGCCGGGGCACGTACGGCGACCAGGGTGACCTCGTCGGGCAGTGCCCAGCCGGTCTGTTCGCACAGGTCGGCGATGGCGCTGCGGGGGGCGGGCCGCCCGGCGAGGATGAGATGGAGCAGACGGCGGCGCAGCGCCTCGCTCTGCTCCCCGGACTGCGACTGGACCTCCAGGAAGCCCTCGCGGGAGAGCGATTCCAGCTCGTCGACATAGGCGAAGAGCGCGTCGGCGAAGCTGAGCATCAGGGTGGGAGAGAGGTGGTAGCTCTGCCCCACCTTCTTCGCCCGCCGCAGCGCCACCCGCGCGCCGAGCCGGTAGGCGCCCTGGAGGGTGTCCATCGTCCGGCCCTCGTACGCCTCGAACCGCCCGAAGCGCCGGCACATGTCGTCCCGCAGCGTGGTGGGAGCGGTGGGCTCGGCCACCAGGTCGACGAACGAGGAGAGGCTCTGTTCCACGCCGACCCGGATGGCCTGGCCGTTCGGTCCGTCCAGCAGCCGGGCGTATTCCGGATAGGCGCGGGTGACCTCCACACCGATTTCCTTGATGAGACTGGGGAGTTCGGGCCGCATGATCGCGGCGAATTCCTGGGGGAGCGGCCCCAGGGGGTCATCGGTGTCCAACGGCTGTATGAGGTGTGCCATGCCATGTCCCCTCTGCTCTCGGCGCCCGGTGGTGGGGTGAGACGGTGGGGGAAAGCGCTCCCACGAACCGACAGGTGCGGACCAAGTCCGCGACGAAGATAGACCACGGAACAGGCACTGCACACCACTTGGACAAGATCGGAGTGCAGGGGGCACGCATCGTGTCCGTGCGGCGGGACTTCCGTGCAGGTCGGGCGGTACTACGCGCTTTCGGACAATGAATTTCGGCCGCCTGCTCCGGCGGTGACAAGGGTGCGGACCCAGGCCGGAGGGCGTTCCCGGTGGACGCGGGAGGCCGGGTTGCGGCAGCCGGCCCGTATTCCGGAGCCTTCGGATGCGCATTCCTTGATAAAGGGGTGACCCGCGGTTACTCATTTACGGATCAAAAACAGGGCCGCGCAAAAATTCTTGTACGGACGGATTGTGTCGCTGTGTTTCCCGCGAGTAACATCACGCTTCGTTCAATTCGGACATGAAATCTGCCCGAAATTTGACGCTCAGATCTTCCTCCCCCGGGTCCACCCCGCGGCTCCACCACTGCCGGCGTCTGTGCCGCGGTGCGGGCATGCGTCGGAGAACCGGTCAACTTCGCGCACGAGGCCGCAACCCGGCGGCCACAAGAGGGGACGACATGAGATCCGTTTCCAACCGCACCCGTATAGGGCTGCTCGCGGCATTCACGGCGTTCAGCGCCGTGCTCTCCACCGGCTCGGCCGCCGCGGCGACCGAGCTCAACGGCGACTGGGCGCCGTTCGACCGCTGCCCGGTGGACGCGCCCGCCATGCTCGCGGCGGACGGCATCACCGATATCGCCACCTGCATCTCTTCGAGTTCGGTCACCGGCTCCATCACGCTCGGCAAGAGTGTGGTTCCCACCGGCAACAGCGATCTGCAGCTCGGTGTCATCCAGCACAACAACGGCACCAGCACGCTGGTGGCACCCCCCGAGGGAGCGCTCACCGCCGACCCGGCCGTCGTTCCCGGCGGGCTGCTCGGGCTGATGTGCCCCAGCGCAATTCCCTTCGTCACCGCCATCTGCCGCCAGTTGACGGACAACAACCTCAACCGGATCACGGCCACCATCGAACCCGCGGGTGCGCCGAGAGACTTCAATATGGTGGCGGCCTTCTCCACCGGTGAGCCCATTCTCACCATTCCGGTCCGCATCCATCTCAGGAACCCGTTCCTCGGTGACAAGTGCTACATCGGCACCACCGCCAATCCCGTGCTCCTCAAGCCGCAGAATCTGAACGCCCCGAGCCTCTCGCTCCAGCGGTTCGCGGCCGACGGAACCCGCGACGACGACGAAGGGGAGATGGGCCGGTACACCTTCGCCGGCGCCGACCAGGGCGATGCCACGTTCGCCGTCCCGGGGGCGAGCGGTTGCGGAGCCGGACTCCTGGACTGGGCGGTCAACCTCAAGACCGGTCTCCCGTCCGCCGCCGGGAAGAACAGCGTGAAGCTCAACGACACCTCGACCTATTTCGGCAGCCCCTACGACCCGGCCGGCCTGGCGCCGAACGAGGGCAGGAAGCTGTCCGAATTCTGGCACTCCGCGGTGCGGTAGCGGCCGATGCCCCCGAACCCCCCGAGGGCATTGCGGAACCGGAAGAAGGAGGTGGTGCGACAGCCGCCTGACCGCTCCTGACAGAAGGCGAACCGGAACGAGCCGCGCCTTCTCCGGTCCAGTTCGAAGCGTGCCGCCCGGATTCCCGGCGCGCACGTCCACTCGTATCCCCAACGGGACAAGAAAAGGGAGTAATTCCATGATCAAGCGATCCGGTGTACTGACCGCGATCGGTGCCGCTGTGGCATCCGTCGCCCTGGCCGTTCCGTCGGCCGTCGCCGCGCCGACCAGCTGGACCATCACGCCGACCGGCGCCTTCACCGGCAGCGCCGGCGTGACCGTCCTGACCGACAACAACGGCAACAAGATCCAGTGTGCGACCTCCGCGGCGTCGGGCTCCGCCCCCACCTCCCCGGTGGCCGGCAGCCCGGCACAGCTCGCGTCCATCTCGGCGATCTCGTTCAACTCGCCGTGCACCGGGCCGTTCAGCTCGACGTGGACCGTGACCACCACGCCTCCGTGGCAGATCTGGGGTCTCGACTACACGGCGGGCGCCGGCACCAACTCCACCGGCCAGGTGACCGGTGAGATCCGGGCGATCAAGGCGAAGGTGACCGGGAGCAGCCTGCTGGGCCCCTGCACCTTCGACGTCACCGGCAAGGTGGCGGCCAAGTACAACAACCCGAGCACCGGCGGGAGCAACGGCACGCTCAACACGGCGGGCGGCGGTCTCACGCTGGCCATCGCCAACAAGGTCGGCGGCGGCTGCGGCATCGTCGGCACCACCGCCAGCTTCCAGGGCATGTACACCATCAAGAACACGGCCACCGGCAAGTCCCCGGTCATCAGCGGCTGATCCAAGCCGGTGATGAGCGACAGATGAGCGTGGTGCCCGGCCGTGCGCCCTCGGCGGCCGGGCACCACCGCTTTTCTCCACTCACGCGATGACAACTCCGCAGGGCGGAATTGTCATCGCGTGCCAAAAACCTTGCTCCCGTGACACGGCGGAATTCCCGGCTCTTCCCAGGTGCCCGATGGTGTGCGTAGCGTACCGGTCGGTAGGAGGATCATTCCGAGTCCGCCCGAAAGGCCGTTGCCGAGAAGTGGACCCCATTTCGCAGCCATCGAACCGATGGGCCCGCGCGCGCCGGAAGGACACCATCCGTATGACCGTCGATGCACGCGTCGCGGCGAGACGACCGCTCCATCTGGCCGTGGGCGGGGCGCTCGTCGTCGCCACCGCGCTCATTCCGAGCGCCGAATCGGTGGCGGCCGATCAGACGTCCGAGGTCACCATCCCCTATACGTGCCAATTTCCCTCCGGCGCGGAGAAGGCGGACGTCACGATCAAGGCGGTACTGCCCGTCTCGGCCGGGGCGGGGGAGGTGATCCGCCCCGCTGACATCTCCGTCGAAGTGAGCCTGGAGCGGTCGGCGCTCGTCCGGTTCACCGCGCTGGAGGCGACCAGCCTGTCGGCCGTCGCCGAGCTGACCGTACGCAACTCCGTCGGCGACCACGCCGCCGACGCCTCGTGGCAGCAGCTCGAAGCCCCCGCGGTCGACCTGCCTGCCGAGGACGAAGAGCAGGGAGACAGCCAAGGCGAAGGCGACGGCCAAGGCGCAGGGGAAAGCGGCGGTGGCGTGGTGCTGACCGCCACCGGAGACGTCCCCACCGTCGCGTTCGGCAGCCCCGGCCGTGCCACCATCACTCCCGCCGGGCTGGGCCTCACCTTCGCCTCCTTCACCCAGGACGGCACCCCCACCTCGCCCCCGGAGCTCACCGTCGCCTGTGAGCCCGCCGACGACGAGGAACGCCCGCTCGCCCGCATCACCGTCCGCGACAGCGCCGGCCCGACGGCCCCTTCGCCTGGCGGCCCCGCCCCCGGGGAAGGCACCTCGGAACCTCCCGCGAAGCCCGCCCGGCCGGCCCCCGGCCTCGACCCGGACGCCCACCGGAAGATCGACGACCTCACCGAGGCGCGGCTCGAAGCCCTCGACGACGAGGACCCCGGAAGCTGCCCGATCGAGATCCCGCCCGAGTGGGTGATGACCACCGCGGAGACGTACGCCGCCGGGTACGCCAACGCCGTGAAGCTGGACGGGGCAGCAGGGCTCGGGCCCGCGTTCATGAAGGTGGTCCTGAACAAGCGGTACATCAACGACTCCTGCGCCTCGACCGTCGACGTCACCTCCGAGGTGGAGTTCGAGTACCAGGGGAAACGGCAGCTCCCGCCGACGAAGGCGACCTTCCTCAGCTACGGGTTCATGCCGACCACCGCCACGATGGTGCTGGAACAGGTGGGGCCACCGGCCGTCGTCCAGACCCACACGGTCACCAACACCCCGACCTACCCCGAGGAATCGACGGTCACCGCCCAGCTCTCCATGCGCCTGTACGACGTGAAGGTGAACGGCGTACCCCTGGACGTGGGCCCCGACTGCCGCACCGAACGGCCCTTCGAGCAGGTCCTGAAGGGGTACGGCCAGAGCTATCCGCCGGCCGGCTATCTCGTCGCGTACGGCGGAAATCTCACCGGCTACGCGCACATCCCGCCGTTCAAGGGGTGCGGGGTCGGCGAGGACCTCGACCCGCTCTTCACCTCGGCCATCTCCAGCGTCGGCAAGAAGGCCGACAACTACACCAAGATGACGCAGGCGCCGCTCTGCGTGGCGACCAACCCCGAGGGCCCGGACTGCCCGCCGAAGGTGCCGAAGCCCGAGCGGTGACCGCGTCGGCGGTGAGGTGAACCGGCCCCCGCAGCCCTTCCGGTCGTCGCCCGACCGGGAGGGCTCCTTGGTACGCAAAGACACCGGCCACTGCTACGCAAAGACACCGGCCACCGCGCCGGAACTCATCATCAATTAACAGGTTTGGCGCGCCGATCACTCACTCGGAAACAAGTAATCCGGACGCCGCGATCACGCCGCAGAAAGTTCTGTATCCAGTATTGCGAAGTCAGGTTACCGAGCCGTAGCGTCCCGGGTGAGCGGCCCGAAACCCTTCCGTACCTGCTTGTTTTCCGACAGCCGGAGCGCTGACAGATGACCAAAGTCACCACCACTTCGAAGGAGGGCCGATGGGCATCGAAGTAGTCGTCGAGGGCCTGACGAAGTCCTTCGGCAAGCAGAACATCTGGCAGGACGTCAGCCTCACCCTGCCCGCCGGTGAAGTGAGTGTCATGCTCGGTCCTTCCGGTACCGGAAAGACCGTGTTCCTGAAATCCATCATCGGACTGCTCAAGCCCGAACAGGGACGCGTCCTCATCAACGGCGTCGACATGGTGAACAGCTCCGAGCGCGACATCATGGAGACGCGGAAGCTCTTCGGCCTCATGTTCCAGGACGGGGCCCTCTTCGGCTCGATGTCCCTCTTCGACAACATCGCCTTCCCGCTGCGTGAGCACACCCGCAAGAAGGAATCCGAGATCCGCCGGATCGTCATGGAGCGGATCGACATCGTCGGACTGCTCGGCGCCGAGGGGAAGCTCCCGGGCGAGATATCGGGCGGCATGCGCAAGCGGGCCGGCCTCGCCCGCGCCCTCGTCCTGGACCCGCAGATCATCCTCTGCGACGAACCGGACTCCGGTCTCGACCCGGTGCGCACCGCGTACCTCTCGCAGCTCCTCATCGACCTCAACGCGCAGATCGACGCGACGATGCTGATCGTCACCCACAACCTCGATATCGCGGCGACCGTCCCCGACAACATGGGGATGCTGTTCTGCCGCAACCTCGTCACCTTCGGCCCGCGCGAGGTACTGCTCACCAGCGACACCCCGGTCGTCTCCCAGTTCCTCGCCGGACGCCGCGAGGGGCCCATCGGGATGTCCGAGGAGAAGGACGCGGCTACCCTCGCCGCTGAACAGCAGCTCAGTGACTCCCTCGGCGGAGCCCGTACGATCGCCGCACCCCGGACCGTCGTCCCGCAGCTGGAGCCCTCGCCCGGGATGCCCGTACGCCAGGGGGCGCTGCGCCGCCGCGAGCGGGTCATGGCGATGATGGGCCAACTGCCGGAGGCCGCCCGTACGGCCATCCTCAACAGCTACGCCCCGGCCGCGGGGGGTGTGAGAGCGTGACCGCCCCGATGCCGGTGCGACCGCCCGAGCCGCCCGAAGGGCCCGCACCGGCGGCCCGCCCGCCCGTGGAATCCCAGGCCCCCGAACAGCGGCGCCCCAGCCGGCTGCTCGCCCCGCTCCGGGAGACCGGGAAGCTGTTCGCGCTCGGCATCGCGGTGGCCCGAGCCATCTTCCGCAGGCCCTTCCAGTTACGCGAGTTCATCGAGCAGTTCTGGTTCGTCGCCAGCGTCACGATCCTGCCCGCCGCCCTCGTCTCCATCCCGTTCGGCGCGGTCATCGCCCTCCAGGTCGGCTCCCTCACCCAGCAGCTCGGCGCCCAGTCCTTCACCGGCGGCGCCAGCGTCCTCGCGGTGATCCAGCAGGCCAGCCCCATCATCGTGGCGCTGCTCATCTCCGGCGCCGCGGGCTCCGCGATCTGCGCCGACCTCGGATCCCGCAAGATCCGCGAGGAGCTCGACGCGATGGAGGTCATGGGCGTCTCGCCCATCCAGCGCCTCGTCGTCCCCCGCGTCCTGGCCACCATGCTCGTCGCCGTCCTGCTGAACGGCCTGATCTCCGTGGTCGGCACCCTCGGCGGCTACTTCTTCAACGTGATCATGCAGGACGGCACCCCGGGCGCCTACCTCGCGAGCTTCTCCGCACTCGCCCAGCTGCCCGACCTGTACGTCAGCGAGTTGAAGGCCCTCATCTTCGGCTTCATCGCGGGCATCGTCGCCGCCCACCGCGGCCTGAACCCGCGCGGCGGCCCCAAGGGCGTCGGCGACGCGGTCAACCAGTCCGTCGTCATCACCTTCATGCTGCTGTTCTTCGTCAACATGGTCCTCACGGCGATCTACCTCCAGATCGTCCCCGCGAAGGGGGGCTGAGGAAGATGGCGATGCTCAGCTGGCTCGACCGGTCCGGTGACCAACTCACCTTCTACGTAAGGGCACTGGTCTGGATCCCACGCACCCTGCGCCGCTACCTCAGGGAGGTGCAGCGGCTGCTGGCCGAGGTCGCCTTCGGCAGCGGCGGCCTCGGTGTCATCGGCGGCACCATCGGCGTGATGGTCGCTATGACCCTCTTCACCGGCACGGTCGTCGGACTCCAGGGGTACGCGGCCCTCGACCAGATCGGCACCTCGGCGTTCACCGGGTTCATCTCCGCCTACTTCAACACCCGGGAGATCGCGCCCCTGGTCGCCGGGCTCGCCCTCTCCGCCACCGTCGGCGCCGGCTTCACCGCCCAGCTCGGCGCGATGCGGATCAACGAGGAGGTCGACGCCCTCGAAGCGATGGGCGTGCGGTCCATGCCCTACCTCGTCACCACGCGGATCATCGCCGGGGTCGTCGCGATCATCCCGCTGTACGCGATCGGGCTGCTCTCCTCGTACCTCGCCTCCCGCTACATCACCATCTTCTTCAACGGGCAGTCGGCGGGCACCTACGACCACTACTTCAATCTCTTCCTCTCCCCGACCGACGTGCTGCTGTCGGTGCTCAAAGTGCTGATCTTCAGCGTGCTGGTGATCCTCGCCCACTGCTACTACGGCTTCCACGCCACCGGCGGCCCCGCCGGAGTGGGCGTGGCCGTCGGCCGGTCGGTGCGCAACGCGATCGTCATCATCAGCGTCACCGACTTCTTCCTCTCGCTCGCCATCTGGGGCGCCACGACGACGGTGAAGGTGGCCGGCTGATGAGTCCACGCACCGCACGAACCGTCCGCCGCAGAGCCGCCGGAGTCGCCTTCCTCCTGGTCCCCGCCGTCCTGGTGTGGGTCTCGGTCTCGGTGTACGACAAGGACTTCACCGACGACGCCACCGTCACCGTGCAGACGGGCGCGGTCGGCAACGAGATGCACGACAACGCGGATGTGAAGCTGCGCGGAGTCGTCATCGGGCAGGTCCGCTCCATCGCCACCGACGGCGAAGGGGCCCGCCTCACCCTGGCCATCGACCCGGACGAGCTGGAGCACATCCCCGCCGACGTCACCGCGCAGATGCTGCCCACCACCCTCTTCGGCCAGCGGTTCGTCGCTCTCGTCCCGCCCCGCATCCCCTCCGCGCGGACCCTGAGCGCCGGAGCGGTGATCCCGCAGGACCGCTCCAGCAACGCCATCGAACTCGAAGAGGTGCTGGGCAACGTCCTGCCGCTGCTGACCGCCGTGAGGCCCGAGAAGCTCTCCGCCACCCTGGGCGCCGTCTCCCAGGCGCTCGAAGGACGCGGCGAGAAGCTCGGCGAGACGCTGACCACGCTGGACGCCCACCTGAAGAAGTTCAACCCCCAACTCCCCACGCTCAACGAGGACATCAAGCAGCTCGTCAAGGTCAGCACGCTCTACGCGGACGCGGCCCCGGACGTGCTCGACGCCCTCACCGACGCCACCACCACGAGCTCCACCATCGCCGAACAGGAGGCGCAGCTCGCCGCGTTGTACGGCACCACCACCGCCTCCGCGCGCGATGTCACCTCCTTCCTGCGGGAGAACAAGGACAACCTCATCCGGCTCTCCTCCTCCGGCCGGCCGACGCTCGAACTCCTCGCGAAGTACGCCGACTCGTTCCCCTGCACGCTGCGCACGGTCGCCGGGTTCGTGCCCGCCATGGACAAGGCGCTCGGCAAGGGGACCAATGAGCCGGGGCTGCACGTCACGGTCAAGTCCGTGCCCGCCAAGGGGAAGTACGTCCCCGGCAAGGACACCCCGGTCTACGACGCCACCGGCGGCCCCCGCTGCTACTCGGTGCCGTACGTCGGCAAGGGCGCCCCGACCGCCGACACCCGCCGCGCCGCCGACGTCACCGCTCCGGCCCCCACCGCCCAGGACACCGCGCTCGGCCTGCCCAACTCGCCCCAGGAGTCCCAGCTCGTCAACGAGCTGGTCGCCCCCTCACTGAAAGTCCAGCCGCAGACCCTGCCCGACTGGAGCAGCGTGCTCATCGGTCCGGCCTTCCGCGGTGCGGAGGTGAAGCTCAAGTGAAACGCCGCTCCCTCGCGGGACCGCTCACCAAGTCCCTAGTCTTCGTCCTGGTGACGGTCCTCGCCACCACCGTCCTAGGGCTCTCCATCGCCAACACGGGCGTGGGCGACACCACGACGTACAAGGCGCGGTTCACCGACGCCACCGGGCTCATCCCCGGCGACAGCGTCCGCATCGCCGGGGTGAAGGTCGGCCAGGTCGAGTCCGTGCGGGTCGCCGACCGCAGGGTCGCCGAGGTCACCTTCGGCGTACGCAGGGGGCGTACGCTCCCCGCCTCGGTGACGGCGTCCATCAAGTACCTCAACATGGTCGGCCAGCGCTATGTGGACCTGGACCGGGGCGCCGGACCGGTCGGCCGGACCTTCGCCGCCGGGGCCACCATCCCGCTCTCCCGCACCACTCCGGCGCTCGACCTCACCCAGCTCTTCAACGGCTTCCAGCCCCTGTTCGAGGGGCTGTCCCCGCCCGACGTCAACCAGCTCGCCGGCTCCATCGTCCAGGTCCTCCAGGGCGAGGGCGGCACCGTCGACTCCATCCTGCGCCACGTCGGCTCGCTCACCACCACCGTCGCCGCCAAGGACAAGGTGATCGGTGAGGTGATCAAGAACCTCAACACGGTCCTCAAGACGGTCAACGACCGGGAGGCCGGATTCGACGACCTCGTCGTCACCCTGGAGAAGCTCGTCTCCGGCTTCTCCGGCGACCGCAGACCGCTCGGTGAGGCCGTGACGGCGATGGGCGCCCTGACCACGGTCACCGCGGACCTCTTCCAGGACGGCCGCAAGCCACTCAAGGACGACATTCGCCAACTGGGGCGGCTCAGCCACCAGTTGGGGAAGAACACTCCGCAGATCGAGAACTTCCTGATCAAGACCCCGGCCAAGATGGCGGCGATCAGCCGCCTCACCTCCTACGGGTCCTGGCTCAACCTCTACCTCTGCGAGGCCAAGGTCGGCGGGGTGGCCACCGACGACGGCTCCACGCCCCCCACCGGCATCGCCATCACCCAGCCGAGGTGCCTGGCATGACCCTCACCCCCATCCGGGAACGCAACCCGGTCGCCGTCGCCCTCGTCGGACTCCTCGTCCTCACCCTCCTCGCCCTCACCGCCTGGCGCGCCGACTCCCTGCCCTTCATCGGCGGCGGCACCACGTACAGCGCCGACTTCACCGAATCCGCCGGGCTCTCCGACGGTGACGAGGTGAGGGTCGCCGGAGTGAAGGTCGGCGAGGTCACCGGGGTCTCCCTCGACGGCCCCCGGGTGAAGGTCGACTTCAAGGTCGAGGACGCCTGGATCGGCAACGCCTCCACCGTGGGCATCGCCATCAAGACCCTCCTCGGCGAGAAATACCTGGCCGTCGACCCGCTCGGCAACGCCCCGCAGGACCCCGGCTCCCGCATCACCGCGAGCCGCACGACCTCCCCGTACGACGTCACCCAGGCGTTCGACGGGCTGGGGGAGACCATCGGGGAGATCGACACCGAGCAGCTCGCCAAGAGCTTCGAGACGATCTCCGCCACCTTCAAGGACTCCCCGCCCCACGTCCGCAGCGCCGCCGAAGGGCTCTCCGCCCTTTCCCGTACGGTGTCCCAGCGCGACGCCCAGCTCGCCACCCTGCTCCAGGGCAGCAAACGCCTCACAAAAACCCTTGCGGGGAAAAAGAGCAGCTTCGAGACCCTCCTGGAGGACGGGAACCTGCTGCTCGGCGAGATCAAGGCCCGCCGCGACGCCATCCACCTGCTGCTCACCGGCACCCGCGACCTCGGCACCCAGCTCACCGGACTCGTCGAGGACAACGACCGGCAGCTGGGCCCGACGCTGGCCTCCCTCGGCCGGGTCACCGCCGTCCTCGTGAAGAACCGCAAGAGCCTGGACAAGGTGCTCGCCATGACCGGCTCGTACAGCCGGCTCGTCGGCAACACCCTGGGCAACGGCCGCTGGTTCGACACGTACGCCTGCGGGGTCGTGCCCAGGAACTACCTCCCCGCCGGCACGCCCCCGGCGACCGGATGCATGCCACCGAAGCAAGGCGGCCGCTGACATGAGACGCACACGCATCATCGGCATCGGCGCCGGACTCGCGGTCGTCGCCGTCGCCGCCACCACCGGGGTGAGCGCCCTGGAGGAGGACTCCAGGACCACCGTCACCGCCTACTTCGAACGGGCGACGGGCGTCTACGCCGGGTCCGACCTGCGGGTCCTCGGCGTCCGGGTCGGCACGGTCGCATCCGTCACCCCCAAGGGCGAGGAGGTCGAGGTCGTCCTCCGCCTGGACGAGGGCGTCAAGGTGCCCAAGGACGCGCACGCGGTCGTCGTCGCCCCCAGCCTCGTCGCCGACCGGTACATCCAGCTCGCCCCCGCCTACGACGGCGGACCGCTCCTCGCGGACGGCGCCGAACTGCCCGCCGCCCGCAACGCCACCCCCGTCGAGGTCGACCAGCTGTACGCGTCGATCACCGAGATCACCACGGCGCTCGGCCCGAACGGGGCCAACGCCGACGGGGCACTGGCCCGGCTCCTGGAGACCGGGGCGAAGAACATGGACGGCAACGGGAAGGCCATCGGGGACTCCGTCGAACAGTTCGGCAAGGCCGCCAAGACCCTCGACAAGAGCAGCGGCGACCTGTTCGACACGCTGGCCTACCTCCAGTCCTTCACCACCATGCTCAAGGAGAACGACAGCGAGGTCCGCACCGCCGAACAGCAGCTCAACTCGGTCACCTCGTTCCTCGCGGACGACAAGAAGAACCTCAGCGCGGCACTCAAGGAGCTCGGCGCCGCGCTCGGCCAGGTCAAGACGTTCATCGCGAAGAACCGGGGCGCGCTGAAGAAGAACGTCGATGCCCTGGTCCCCATCACCCAGGCCCTGGTCGACCAGCGGGCCTCGCTGGCCGAGGCGATGGACACCCTGCCGCTCGCGGCGGGCAACGTCCTGAACGCGTACGACCCGGCCAACCGGACCCTCAACGGCCGGGCCAACCTCAACGAACTCTCCATGGGCGGCCCCCTCGTCGACCCGGACGCGGCCTCCGGCCCGCCGCCCGGCCTCGCACCCGTCGACGCGAACCGCCGGAAGGCTCTGCCCGTCCTGCCGCTGCCGGCGGTCGGGACGGTCTTCGGGACCCCGGAGAAACAGCCCGCGGAGAAGAGTCCGAAGCAGCGGAAGGAGGGAGCGGAACGATGAGCGGTTCCCTGCGCACCACCGGAGCCCGGGCGGCCACCGGAGCGGTCGCCCTGCTCGCCACCGGCGCCCTGATCGCCCTGGTCGTGGTCCGTACCGACGGCCCCGCCTTCACCGGCATCGAGCAGATACCGCTGCCCGGCGGCGCCGACCTCGGCGACCGCCCGTACGAGATCACCGCCGAGTTCGGCGACGTCCTCAGCCTGGCCCCGCAGTCCTCGGTCAAGGTCAACGACGTGTCCGTCGGGCGTGTCACCGGCATCGCCCTCGCCGCGGACGGCTGGAGCGCCCGGGTCACCATGCGGGTCAACGGGGACATCGACCTCCCCGCCAACGCCTACGCCCGCCTCGAACAGTCCAGCCTCCTCGGCGAGAAGTTCATCCAGCTCTCCCCGCCGGCCGAGGGCACCGCCCGCGGCTCCCTGGCGGAGGCCGGCCGCATCCCGCTCACCCGCACGAACCGCAACCCCGAGGTCGAAGAGGTCTTCGGCGCCCTGTCCCTGCTCCTCAACGGGGGCGGGGTCAACCAGCTGAAGACCATCACCACCGAGCTGAACAAGGCGCTCACCGGCCGCGAACCGCAGATCCGCTCGATGCTGAACCGGGTCGACACCCTCGTCACCAACCTGGACACCAACAAGGGCGACATCACCCGGGCCCTCGACGGCGTCAACCGGCTCGCCGCCACCCTCGCCACCCGTGAGCAGGACGTCGGAACGGTCCTCACCGGGCTCAGCCCCGGACTCAAGGTCCTGGAGAAACAGCGCGGCTCACTGCTCACCATGCTGCGCTCCCTCGACACCCTCTCCACCGTGGCCGTCGACACCATCAACCGGAGCAAAGCCGACATGATCGCCGACCTCAAGGCGCTCGCCCCGACCCTCAAGGCGCTCGCCGACTCCGGCAAGGACCTTCCCGACGCCCTCCAGGCCTCGCTCACCTACCCCTTCACGGACGAGGTGCTGCGCGGAGTGAAGGGCGACTACCTGAACGTCTATCTGGACGTCACGGCCGCACCCGGCACCCGCATCATCCCGGCGCTCACCCCGGACGACCCGAACCAGCCCCCGCCGCCGCACGAGCCCGGCGCGGAGGGCGCGGCGGCGGCCCGCAACGCGCTTCCGCTCCCGCTGCCGGCCGTCTCGCGCACCTCGGGGCCCGAGGCGCCGGAGAAGGGCGGCACCCCGTGATCACTCCCGCCATCCGGCTCAAGAACATAGCCTTCCTCGTCGTCGCCGTGCTGGTCCTCGGCTATCTGGGCGTGCGGTACGCCGGTCTCGGCCACTACGTCGGGCTGCGCAGCTACTACACCGTCACGGTCCAGCTCCCGCAGACGGGCGGCCTCTACACCCACTCCAACGTCACCTACCGGGGCGTCTCGGTGGGCCGGGTCGGCCCCATCGAGCTGACCGGCGACGGGGTGGAGGCCGAGCTGCGGATCGAGAAGGACACCCCGCCCATCCCGGACAGCCTCCAGGCGGTAGTCGCCAACCTCTCGGCGGTCGGCGAGCAGTACGTCGACCTGCGCCCGACCCGCTCCGACGGCCCCTACCTGGGCGACGGCTCGGTGATCGACGAGGCCGACACCACCCTCCCGGCCCCGCCCACCACCGTCCTCACCAGCGTCAACGACTTCGCGAGCTCGGTCGACCTGGAACATCTGCGCACGGTCGTCGAGGAGTTCGGCACCGCCTTCGAAGGGCGCGGCGACGACCTCCAGGTGCTGCTGGACAGCGGATCCGAGTTCATCGGCGCGGCCGACCGGGCCCTGCCGGTGACCACCCGGCTGATGGCCGACGGCGAGACCGTGCTGCGCACCCAGGCCGAACAGGGCGCGGCGCTCAAGGGGTTCGCGTCCGGGGCCAAGGAACTGGCCGCCGAACTGAAGGGATCCGACGCCGACCTGCGGCGGCTGATCGCGACCACGCCGGACGCCGCCGTACAGATCAGCGGACTGCTGCGCGACCTCGACCCCGGCTTCGGCGTCGTCGTCGCCAACCTGCTCACCACATCGGAGGTCGCCGTCACCCGCCAACGAGGCCTGGAGGAACTGCTGGTGAAGCTGCCGGCGGTGGTGGCGGCAGGATCGAGCGCGGTCGACGAGGACGGCGCCCGGTTCGGGATGTCCGTCACCTTCTTCGAGCCGCTGCCCTGCACCGCCGGGTACGGCGCCACGACGTACCGCAACGGACTCGACACCTCACCCGCCCCCAACCTCAACACCGGTGCCCGGTGCGCCTCTTCACCCGGCACCGGCATCAACGTCCGGGGCAGCGCCAACGCCCCGAAGGGCGGCCCGGTCCCCACACCCGCCAAGCCCGGCTCGATGCTGCTCGGTGGCGACGGTGACAGCGGCGGCAGCGCGGACGCGAAGGACCGGCTGCCCGGAGCGCTGGGCACCGCGCCCCGCACCGCGCCGCCCGCCCCTGGCATGGCCGGGCTCCTCGGCCTGGGAGGCGGCTCATGACGCTCCGGACCCGGCACCTCGGCGGCTGGGCCGTCCTGCTCGCCGCCGCCCTTGTCTGCTCCCTCGGCACCTGGTCGTACGCGCAGGCCCGTGGCGACCGCACCCTCTCCTATGCCAAGGCCCGCGACACGGCCCTGGCGCAGGGCAAGCGGCACCTCGCCACGCTGAACAGCCTGGACGGCAAGGACGCCACCAGCGTGACGACCGGCTTGCGCGCGTGGCGCGACTCCTCCACCGGACCGCTCCACGACCAGCTGAAGCGGACCTCGGCCGCCGATGCGAGGACGCTCACCACGGCGGGTGACACCGCCCGCGGCAAGGTCACATCGGCGGCGCTCACCGCCCTGGACGACCGGACCGGCACGGCGGAGCTGATCGCCACCGTGGACGTCCAGGTCACCCCGCGCACCGGCGCCCCGGGTACCCAGCGCAAGCGCTTCACCGCGACGCTCGCCCGCACCGGGGACGGCTGGAAGGTCAAGGCGCTCACGGCGATGACGGCGGGAGACGGTGGATGAGCGAGCGAACAGCGCTGGAGAGCAAGCCCGTTGCGGACGAGGACCGCGTGGACGAGGACCGCGTGGACGAGGACCGCGTGGACGACGCCGAGCCGGACAGTCCGGACGGCACCGGACGCACCGACGGCACCGATGAGCCCGGTCGCCGCCCCCGGTGGCCCCGCATCCTCGGCGCCCTTCTGACGGTCGCCCTGCTCGCGACCGGCGGGGTCCTCTTCGCCGAGGGGCAGCAGCTGCGCGACACCCCGGCGACCGCCAACCTCGCCCTCACGGACGCCGAGGCGACCACCCGGGTGACGGGCGACGTCAGCAACGCGCTCGGCAGGATCTTCTCGTACGGCCCCGACGCCACCGCCCTCACCAAGGACGCGGCGCAGCAGGTCCTCGCGGGCAAGGCCCTCCAGCAGTACGCGGCACTGTTCGGCCAGGTCGAGAAGCAGGCCGCCGACCAGAAGCTGACGCTCACCACCCACGTCGTACGGGCCGGAGTGACCAGGCTGACAGGCAGCAGCGCCCACCTCCTGGTCTTCCTCGACCAGGTCTACGAGCGCCGGGGCCGGCCCGCCACCACCGCCTCCGCACAGCTCTCCGTCACCGCCGAACTGCGGGACGGACAGTGGCGGATCGTCGAGATCGGCTCCACATGACGGCAGGGGAGAGGCAGCACATGGCACGGGCAGGGACGACGAGGAACCCGCTGGTGATCGCGGCGACGGCGCTCGCGGTCGTCGCCGCCGCGGCGGCGGGCTGGGGCGGCTGGGAGCGCTACGACGCCTCCCACGACGACGCGGCCTCCTACGCGCAGGCGCGGGACGACGCCCTGGCGGCGGGGGAGCAGGCGGTGCAGAACATGAACACCCTGGACCACCGCACGCTGGAGAAGGGGCTCGACAGCTGGGAGGAGTCCACCACCGGTGACCTGCGCCGCCAACTGGTGGAAGGCCGGGACGCATTCGCGGAACAGATCGTGGCGGCGAAGACGGTCAGCACCGCGAAGGTCCTCTCCGGCGCGGTGACCGAACTGGACGAACGGGCGGGCCGAGCCGGGGTCATGGTGGCTCTGCGGGTCACCGTCGCCGCGCCCAAGGGCGAACCGGCGGTGAAGGAGAGCCGGATGCTCGGCACCCTCACCCGGACCGCCGAGGGGTGGAAGCTCAGTGCGCTCGGCCAGGCGCCCGTCGGCTCCACGGCCGGCTGAACCCGCGCCCCGGCCCCTCTTCCCACCCCGCACCCGAGAGGACCCCTCCCATGTCGACGACCCGTCATCTCGTCAACCGCCGCCGCAGACTGGCCACTTCTCCTTCACGCACGACGGTCGCCCCGGCAGCGCATGAGGAGGTGGCGGGCGAGGAGGTGACGGAGGAGACCACCGCACCACGGGGCCTGCCGGAGCCGGAGCCGGAAGCCGAGAACGAGCCCGAGCGCGAGCCGGACCCCGCACCCGAGCCCGAGCCCGAAGCGGACGCTCTGACCACGCCCCCGAGGCGACCCCGGCTTCCTGCCGTCCTCTGCGTCCTCACCGTCCTCCTCGGGGCCTTCGCCGCCTGGGCGTTCGCCTCGGCCGCGAGCCTGCGCGACGAGCCCACCCGGCAGAACACCGCTCTCACCGACATCGCCGCGACCAGCGAGGTGAAGGGGCGGATCAGCGAGGCGGTCGGCGCGGTCTTCTCGTACGACTACGCCTCGCCCGCCCGCTCCGACCGCGCGGCGAAGACCTATCTGACCGGCAGAGCCGTGCAGCAGCACAAGGACATGCTCGCCGAGGTACGGGCGCAGGCGCCGAAGCAGAAGCTCGTCCTCACCACGACCGTGACGGGGAGCGGGGTGGAGTATCTGGACGGCGACCGCGCCCGGCTGCTGATCTTCGCCGACCAGAGCAACACCCGTACCGGCAAGGACGAGGAGACCACCTACGCGGCGGCCATGTTCGCCGTGGACGCCGTCCGCAACGGGGACACCTGGCGGATCGCCGCCATCGACACGTTCACCCGCTGAACCGTCAGGCCCGGACAACAGGGAGAGGGGACCAGCTATGAGGTTCAACGGCACGGTACGCCGCCAGCTCACCGGTACGGTCACGGCGGTGGCCGCGATGGCCGCGCTCACCGCGTCCCAGGCGCCCGGCTTCGCGGACGCGGTGGCGGCCTCGCGGGCGGAGCGGGCCGAGTCGGACACGGACGACGTGGTGTGGAGCGAGGTGCCGGGCGACGACTCCTACCACACCGAACTGCCGCCGCTGGAGAGCCCGGAACCCCCGGCACCGCTGAAGCCGCCACGCGCGGGGGCGAAGCCGTCGCCCCCGCTGCTCGACCGCGTCCGGTCCGAGGCGGGCATCCCGGCGACCGTGCTCGCCGCGTACCGGAACGCCGAGCGGTCCTTACTCCGCAGCGACCCCGGCTGCCGGCTCCCGTGGCAGCTGCTAGCGGCGATCGGCAAGGTCGAGTCCGGGCAGGCGGCGGGCGGCCGCGTCGATGCGCGGGGGACCACGCTCACCCCGATCCTGGGGCCCGCGCTCGACGGAGTGGGCTTCGCGCTGATCCGGGACACCGACAACGGGGTGTACGACGGCGACCGCACGTACGACCGGGCCGTCGGGCCGATGCAGTTCATCCCGTCCACCTGGGTGAACTGGGCCAAGGACGGCAACGGCGACGGCCGCAAGGACCCGGACAACATCTACGACGCGGCCCTCGCCGCCGGGCACTACCTGTGCGCCGGAGGCCGGGATCTGGGCGTCCGGGCCGATCTGGACCGGGCGGTCCTCAGCTACAACCGCTCCGACGCCTACCTCCGTACGGTGCTGTCCTGGCTGGAGTTCTACCGCAAGGGCACCCACCCGGTCGCCGACGGCCAGGGCGTCCTGCCCACCAGCCCCGGACCCGGTGGCCCCGACCGCCCCGAGGCGCCGGTCGGCTCGGGCGCCCCCGCCGCGCCGGGCAAGGGCGGCGGCGGCATCGTCATCGGCCCGCAGCCCACGCGCCCGCCGAGCCCCACGCCCACGCCGGGCCCCACGAAACCCGGTACACCGAGCCCGAGCCCCGACCCGACCGGCCCCACGGACCCGGGCCCGAGCCCGACCCCGACCCCGACGGATCCCACGCCCGGCCCCAGCCCCGACCCCACCGACCCCGGTCCGACCGACCCGGGCCCCACCGACCCCGGCCCCACCCCGACACCCGACCCGACGGACCCGACACCCGGCCCGAGCCCCGACCCCGGAACCACCGACCCCGGCTGCCCGAGCGGCGACCCCACCCCGCCCGAGCCTTCGGCGGAGGCCGGGATCCGGGCCTCCGCCGAGGGCGAGGAGGACGATCCGTGCGCACCGGCCGACGGAGTGAACGCTTGAGCCGATCGTGTGGAGACCTCGGAAGAGTGACGTGATCATCCTGTGTCACAGGGCACCCGCTCAGGGGACGAGGCCCGGATCGGGTTGATATTTCGGACGCCCTCCGAGATGTTTGCCTGAGGGAAACAGTTCGTCCAGCCGGAAGGTGGTGGGACTCGCCGCAGGCGTGTTCCCCGCATGGTTCCACCCGAAGGAAAGACCGTCACGCCCACGAAGAACACGAAGAACACGAAGGAGCGGTTCGCTCCGGCCTCCTGGGGCAGGCCACCGCACGTGGTGGTCGTCGTCGACCTGGCCGGTACCGCCGCACGGGTCGACGGGGAGATGAGCCTGCTCCCGGGCGTGGAACAGGGCATACCGCTGCCGGACGGCCTCGCCTGGCTGGCCCGGGCGACGGTGGAGACCGCCGCCGATGCCGTGCACCGGGGCGACCCGGAGCCTCCCGCCGTCACGGGTGAGTTCCGGGGCCGCCGCTTCGAGGCCCATCCGACCCGGCATGCGGACGACGCCGTGGTGTGGTGGCTGGTCGACCACACCGCCCGGTACGCCGCCGAGGAGGCGCTGACCGCCGAACGGGAACGCACCAGGTTCCTCGCCGAGGCGTCCAACGTCCTGCTGTCCTCAGTCCTCACCCTGCGCGGGTGGAAGGTCGACTTCCTCGGCGCCCAGGTGCCGACGCCGCACCTCGTGGCACATCTGCACAGCACCGGCGCGGACGCGGTGGCCCTCTCGTCGTCCATCGCCACGCGGCTGCCCACCGCGCACACCGCGATCACCGCGTGCCAGGCCGTGGGAGTGCCCGTCCTGGCGGGCGGCGCGGCGTTCGGCGCGGACGGCCGCTACGCCCGGCTGCTGGGCGCCGACGCCTGGGCCCCCGACGTGCGCGCCGCGGCCCGGCGGCTGGCCGACGGCATCCCGGCCCCCGGCCTGGCCGTGGGCCGCCGGGAGACCGACGGCCTGGCCCGCAAGGTCCCCGCCCGCTCACTGCGCCCCGCACTGGACGCCCTGGGCGTCGAGCTCAAGGACTTCCCGCGGGCCACGCGCATGCTCGACCGGGCGTGCGGGCACCTGGACAAGGCAGTGCCCACCACCGACCAGCACCCCGGAGCTTCCGCATGACCGCCCTGCCGAGTCCGTTCTTCACCGTCACCGCCGAGGGGGGCCGGGGCTGGGTCCGGCTGCGGCTCACCGGCGACCTGGACTACGACACCAGCCACGAGCTCGTTGCGAGGGCGGCGGAACGGCTGGCCGACCGACCGGACCTGCGCGACCTGTACCTGGACTGCGCGAAGCTGAGACTGTGCGACTCCATGGGGGTCTCCGCCCTGCTGCAGGTCCACCGGGACACGGCGGCCCGGAGCATGTACCTGCACGTCGAGGACGCGCCGCCCTTCCTCGACCGGATCATGCGGATCACCGGAATCCAGCACCTCTTCGCCCGCCAGGAGGACCAGCCGCCCGCCCGGGGCGCCGGCGAAGAGGCGGTGTCCACCGAGCAGCGTCCGTCACCCTCCCGCTGAGGCGCTGAGGTGCTGCCCCCGGGCCGAGAGGCCGGCCTTTCAGATCAGGGACACCAGGGCGACGATGCGCTTGCCGCCCTCATGGGGCGTCACGGACAGCCGTGCCGTGAGCCGGTGGACCAGGGACCAGCCGTAACCGCCCTCGCCGACCGACCCGGGGGCAGGCTCCTGCAGGACGGGATGCCGGGGGTCCGCGTCGTCGATGACGAGGCGGAGCCCGCCGTCGGTGACCCGGGCCGAGAAGCCGGTGAGGCCCCCACCGTGCCGCAGTGCGTTGGTCACGATCTCCGAGGTCACCAGCAGGGCGTCGGCCACGACCACGTTCGAGAGGATCTCGTCCGACAACTCGCTGAACTCCGCTGCCAGCAGCCGTGTCACGGCATCGCGCGCCTCGCCCGCGCTCCGCGGCACCTGCGCGGCCGCGCCGCCGGCCGGCGAGGTCTCCGCGTGACGTTCGGGAGGGGTGCTGTGCACGCCCGTACCTCCCTTTCCTTGGCCTGGTGTTCCTTGGCCTCGTGGATTTTCTCCTGCCGTCGGAACCACCGCATTCCCCCTGGCGCGGTGTCCACACCTGGCGCAACTCCATCATCTCGCCGGATTCGACCGGGAGCTGAATACGGGGGTGATATTCCGTTTGCTCCGGCTATTGGATTCGCCGGTGGCCCGGACGGTCCACGTCCGCGGTGACGAGAAGCTCCAGGGCAAGTGGACGAAATTCGAACCGGGTGAGGTCGTCCTCCGGTAATTCCTTCCGCGTGGCGAAGGCGTGACGGTACGGCACGCCACCGGAATTCCGCCCCATGACCCCGGATTCATTCCTGTGAGCCGGAAAGAAGAACCGGGGCCGTGAGGCGGAATTCCACAGCCGGCTCCGCTCAGCTCCGCTCGGGGTGGTCGCCCGGACCGTGGGTCCGGGTGGCCAGCGGGGTGGGGGAGAGGTCCGCGGGTTCCTCGCCCGGCTCCAGCAAGGTGTCGGCGGGACCGATGATCAGCGGGTCCGGGGTGCCGACGGCCTTCTCGTCCTTGCTGTCGTAGTCGAACCGCCCCAGCAGGCTGCGCATCGCCGCCAGGCGGCCGCGCTTCTTGTCGTTGTTCTTCACCACGGTCCACGGGGCGTGTTCGCTGTCCGTGGCCCGGAACATGTCGACCTTCGCCGCGGTGTAGTCGTCCCAGAGGTCGAGCGAGGCCAGATCGGTCGGCGACAGCTTCCACTGGCGTACCGGGTCGACCTGCCGGATCGCGAACCGGGTCCGCTGTTCGTTGCGGGAGACCGAGAACCAGAACTTCACCAGCAGCACGCCGTCGTCCACCAGCATCTGCTCGAACTGCGGTGTCTGCTTCAGGAAGTGTGCGTGCTGCTCCGGCGTGCAGAACCCCATCACGCGCTCGACCCCGGCCCGGTTGTACCAGGAGCGGTCGAAGAAGACGATCTCGCCGACGGTCGGCAGATGGGCCACGTACCGCTGGAAGTACCACTGCCCGGCCTCGCGCTCCGTCGGCTTCTCCAGGGCGACCACGCGCGCCCCGCGGGGGTTGAGACGCTCCGTGAACCGCTGGATGGTTCCGCCCTTGCCCGCCGCGTCCCGGCCCTCGCAGAGGACGACCAGCCGCTGCCCGCTCTCCCGGACCCAGCGCTGCATCTTCAGCAGCTCGATCTGGAGGATGCGTTTCTCCTGCTCGTACTCCCTGCGCCGCATCCGCCGCTCGTACGGATAGTTCTCCCGCCAGGTCTCCAGCGGGCGGCCCCGCTCGTCGAGCAGCACCGGCTGCTCGGGCCGCCGTCCGTCGACGGTCAGCCCCTTCAGCAACTCCGCCGGGTCGTCCTGAGCACCGTCACTCATCGGTGTGTCCCCCTTCTCCTCGCCATGTCCCCGCCCGCAGCCTGGTGCCCCCGTCGCCGCCGCCCATGTACGCCGGAGCCGACGGCTGTCGCGGGCCGCCGGTTCAGCCGCCCCCCGACAGCACCTCGGCCAGGTCGTAGGAGACGACCTCCTCCAGCTGCGCGTACGTGCAACCGGCCGGGGCCCGGTCCGGGCGCCACCGCCGGAACTGTGTCGTATGGCGGAACCGGTCGCCCTCCATGTGGTCGTACGCCACCTCGCAGACCCGCTCCGGCCGCAGCGGCACCCAGGACTGGTCCTTCTTGCCGGACCAGCGGTTCTGCGTCCCCGGCAGCCGGGAGGTCTCGTGCGCCGCCGCGTCCGCCCACGCCCCCCAGGGGTGGTCGGCGAACTCGCACCGCAGCGGGGCGAGTTCCTCGGCCAGCTCGGCGCGCCGCTTCATGGGGAAGGCCGCGCAGACCCCGACGTGCTGGAGCACGCCCCCGGTGTCGTACAGGCCGAGCAGGAGCGAGCCGACGACCGGGCCGCTCTTGTGCTCGCGGTACCCCGCCACCACGACGTCGGCGGTCCGCTCGTGCTTGATCTTGTACATCACCCGGGTGTCGGGCCGGTACGGCAGATCCGGCGGCTTGGCCACGATCCCGTCGAGCCCCGCGCCCTCGTACCGCTCGAACCACTCCTGGGCGACCTCGATGTCCGTGGTGGACGGGGCGAGGAACACGGGCGCGGATGCGCCGGACAGGGCGGCCGTCAGCACCGTCCGCCGGTCCACCTGCGGGGTGCTCAGAAGCGAGGTGTCGTCGACCGCGAGGACGTCGAAGGCGATGAGGCTCGCCGGGGTCCGCTCGGCGAGCATCCGCACCCGGGAGTCGGCCGGATGGATGCGCTCGCTGAGCCGCTCGAAGTCGAGCCGCCCCTCGTGCGCGATGACGAGCTCACCGTCGATGACACAGCGCGGTGGCAGGTTCTCCCGTACGGCGTCGACCATCTCGGGGAAGTAGCGGGTCAGCGACTTGCCCGTACGGCTGCCGATCTCGACCTCGTCGCCGTCCCGGTGGACGATCGCGCGGAAGCCGTCCCACTTCGCCTCGTAACTCATGCCCGGCGGGATCTTGGACACCGACTTGGCGAGCATCGGCTTCACGGGCGGCATCACCGGCAGGTCCATGGCCCGATTCTGGCCCGCCGCCCCGCCCATGTCTCCCGATGTGCGGCATATGTGCGACCGGCCTACGGTGGCCGACATGGGAGCAGCGGTGGAGCTGGACGCGGGCGGACGAGCGGTGCGGCTGTCCAACCCGGACAAGGTGTACTTCCCGGAGAAGGGCTACACCAAGAGGGACGTGGCCGAGTACTTCCTGGCCGTGGGGCCCGGGATCACCCGCGCCCTGAACCACCGGCCGACCACTCTCCAGCGCTTCGTGGACGGGGTGGAGGGCGACTTCTTCTACCAGAAGCGCGCCCCGAAGAACCTTCCCGAGTGGATCCCCACCGCCCGGATCGCCTTCCCCAGCGGCCGCCCCGCCGACGAGCTCTGCCCCACCGAGCTCGCCGCCGTGATCTGGGCCGCCAACCTCGGCACACTCACCTTCCACCCCTGGCCCGTGCGGGCCGGGGACACCGACCACCCGGACGAGCTCCGCATCGACCTGGACCCGCAGCCCGGCACCGACTACGCCGACGCGGTCACCGCCGCCCACGAGCTGCGCTCGGTCCTGGAGGACCACGGCGTACGCGGCTGGCCCAAGACCTCCGGCGGGCGCGGGATGCACGTCTTCGTTCCCATCGAGCCCGCCTGGACCTTCACCGAGGTCCGGCGCGCCGCCATCGCCGCCGGGCGCGAGCTGGAGCGCCGGATGCCCGAGCGGGTGACGACGGCCTGGTGGAAGGAGGAGCGCGGCGAGCGGATCTTCGTCGACTTCAACCAGACCGCCCGCGACCGCACGATCGCCTCCGCCTACTCCGTACGACCCTTCCCGCACGCCCCGGTCTCGGCGCCGCTGCGCTGGGAGGAGATCGACGACGCGGAGCCGCGCGACTTCGACATCCGTACGTTGCCGGTGCGGTACGCCGAACTCGGCGACGTCCACGCCGACATGCACCAGGAGGCGTTCCGGCTCGACGGGCTGCTGGAGCTGGCCGACCGGGACGAGAAGGAGCGCGGGCTCGGCGACATGCCCTATCCGCCGGAGTATCCGAAGATGCCCGGCGAGCCCAAGCGCGTCCAGCCCAGCCGCGCCCGCCACGATGACGACGACGGCGAGATGGCGTGAGCGGGAGCGGCGAAAAGGGCGGGAGCGAGAAGCACGGTGCCCACGGGCGGCCCCTCACCCTCCGCGAGCGCTGGGAGGCGTACAAGAACAGCCCGTTCCTCCCCGCGACAGTCCTCGTCCTCATCGTCGCCGCCGCGGCCGGCCTCTTCGCCGGCTCCTACACGTACGCGATGGCCGACCCCACCCCGCACCGCATCCCGGCGGCGCTGGTCACCCAGCCGGAGGTGGAGCGCGGCGAGGCGTTCGTCGCCGGGATGGAGAAGGCGCTCGACGCCTCGCTCGAACTGCGCGACTATCCGGACGTCGCCGACGCCCGCCGTGCCCTCGACGAGCAGAAGGTCTTCGCGATCGTGCGCGCGTCCGAGGGCGGGGTGGCGCTGGATGTGGCCGGGGCATCGGGGGCGTCCGTGGCCGAACTGCTCGGCAAGGCGGGTCTTGAGGTCGGCGACGCCACCGGGGTCGATGTCACGGTCAGGGACATCAAGCCGCTCCAGCAGGGGGACCCGCGCGGGCTCGCCCTGTTCTACATCTCGCTGGCCGCCGTCATCATGGGCTTCCTCGGCGCGATCCAGCTGAGCGTCCACGCCCACGGCCTCAACCCGGCGGAACGCATCGCGTTCACCGCCGCGTACGCCCTGCTCGGCGGCTTCGCCATCGCCGCGGCCGTCGACTGGTGGCTCGGGGCGGTCGACCTGCCGTTCGTGCAGTCCTGGCTGATCCTGGCGTTCACGATGTTCACCTCGGGCATGGTCTTCACCATGTTCAACACCCTGATGGGCCGGTGGGCGATGATCCCCACCTGGGGCGTCATGGTGCTGCTCGGGAACCCGTCGTCCGGCGGCGCGGTCTCCTGGCCGCTGCTGCCCTCGGCGCTCGGGCACATCGGCCGCTGGCTGCCGCCGGGCGCCTCCGTCAACGCCCAGCACACCGCCGTGTACTACCAGGGCCACCAGTTCCTCTTCCCGTACCTGGTGCTCGCCGCCTGGGCGCTGGTCTCCTGCACGGTCTTCTGGGTATGGCGCCACCGGCACCCAGGAGGCCGCGCCCGCACGCCTGAGCATGCGGCCACGGCCTCCTGAGAGCGTTTCGTACGCGGGTCAGAGCTCCTTGATCCGGATGTCGCGGTACGAGATGACGTCCGAGACGCCGTGCACCTGGAGCCCGATGTAACCGGAGGCGAACCGCCGGCCGTCGGTGCCCGGGTCGTCGCCCCGGGGCGGCTCGAAGAGCCGGCCGCCGGTGTTGTCGAACTCGTTGATCAGGACACCGTTGCGGTAGATCGCGTAGTGCTGGTCGACCACCTTGATCTCGTAGTCGTTCCAGGTGCCCTTGGGTGTGACCCCGGCGCCCCCGAGACCCACCCGGTCGAATCCGTACACCGAACCGGTCTTGTACATGTCGCCGTCCGGCCGGTCGTTGACCTGGATCTCATGGCCGTACTTGATGGCGACCCACTCCGGACGGGACTCCTCCGGGTGGTCGTGGACCTTCGGGAAGCGGACGAAGACCCCGCCGTTGGCGTTGCCCGAGCCCGGGGCGTCGTCCCGCCACTGGAGCTTCAGCGAGAAGTCACCGTACGCACGGGTCGGGAACCAGAGCATGCCCATGCCGTCCACCGTGGTGGAACTGGTGATGGACCCCTCCTCCTCGTTCAGGCCGAACTTGCCGCCGCCCACGTGGCTCCACCTGGCGAGCGAGGCCGCCGTTCCGTCGAAGAGCTTGGTGTACCCCTCCGACTGGCCCGGCTTCCCGATGCCCGACTGCTTGGCGGCCTGGTTGATCGCCTTGCGCTCGCGCTGGTCGATGACGCCGTCGGTCTTCAGCTTGTCGAGGACCGCCGTCACGTGCTTGAGGAACAGCGCGTGGGAGGACCAGTCCTTCTCGTCCTCGATCAGCTCGTTGATCGTGCAGCGGTTACGGGTGATCCGGTTCGGGACGCCTGTGTCGACCGTGCCGACGAAGACGCTGGGCCGCTCGTCGAACTCCGCGCAGTTCGGCGCGGGGACCCCGCCGCCCTGGGCGATGGTGAACGACACCTTCTTCGCCTCGGAGGTGTTGCCCGCCTTGTCCGTGGCCCGGTGCGCCACCGTGTGGTGGCCTACCCGGTCGACGATGACGGGGGTGGTGTACGCGAGATAGGGACCACCGTCGAGGGAGTACTCCACCTTGTCCACGCCCGAGTCGTCGTCGGTCGCGGTGACGGTGGCCTTGGCGCTGGTGATGAACGCGCCGTCGGAGTTCTTGTCGCCCTCGACCTTCACCGAGGTCTCCGGAGCCGTCTTGTCCTGCGACGGCGGCTCGACGACGGTGAACTCGACGGTCTTCTCGGCCGCGACGTTCCCCGACCGGTCGGTGGCCCGGTAGCGGACGGTGTGCTCGCCCACCTCGTGGACCATCACCGGTGCGGTGTACGGCTTCCACTCACCGGCCGCGCCGATCGCGTACTCGATGGTGTTGACACCGGACCCGGTGTCGGACGCGGTCACGGTGACCGTGGCCATGCCCAAGTAGGCCCCGTCGGAGTTCTGTTCACCCGAGACGGTCGCCGAGGTCTCCGGCGGGGTCTCGTCGTCCGTCGGCGGTGCCGCCACCGCGAAGTCGACGGATTTCTCCGCCGCCGTGTTGCCGGCCTTGTCGGTGGCCCGGTAGCGGACCGTGTGGTCGCCGACCTCGCTCACCACGACGGGCGCGGTGTACGGCTGCCACTCGCCGTCCGCCCCCAGGGCGTACTCCACGGTGTCGACGCCGGAGCCCTCGTCGGTCGCCGCCACGGTGACCGTGGCCTGACCGATGTAGGCGCCGTCGCCGTTCTTGTCGCCGTCGACCTTCGCCGAGGTCGCGGGAGCCTCGGTGTCCTCCCCGCTGCCCTCGGTGACGGTCAGGATGCCCTGCATCTGGCCGTGGCCGGGGATCGTGCAGTGGTAGAAGTACCGGCCGGGCGACAGCGTGACCTCCACGCTGTGCTTGCCGCCCTCGGCGTCACCGGGGTTGGCCAGGACGTTCAGCTGGACGTCGTTGTTGAACTCCGGATCCGACACGCTGAACGTCAGCGTGTGCGGCATGCTCGTCGTGTTGCCGGTCGCCGTGCTGTTCTCGAAGACGATGGTCGCCTTGCCGGCCACCGCCGTCGTCGGCGCGGTCAGATAGCGGTCGATCGGGTCGCCCGCGGTCCAGGTCAGCACCTGGTCGGCGGCTGCCTTCAGGGCGGACCGGTCGTCGCCCTTGCCGTACGCGGCTGTCGAGGTCAGCCCGAGGACCATGAGCAGGGAGGCCAGCAGGGCCACCCAGAAGCTGGGCGGCCGGTGCCGCCGCCGGGCGAGGTACAGGGGTTGTCTCACTGCGCTGCCGCCTTTCCAACCAGGTCCTTGACGGACGGAGTTGCCGCGCCGCCCTTGTAGGTCACGCGCCACAGCGCGGACTTGGAGTCGGAGGTGAAGAAGCCGCGCCCGTAGTCCAGCACGTAGAGCGAACCGTCCGGGGCGAACTTCCAGTCCATGAGGTTGCGGATACCGTCCGCGCCGACCGGGATGATCTTCTTCAACGACTCGGCGTGCGTGGGCAGTCCGCCCTTCCCGACCGTCTTCGGGTCGGTGATCACCGCGTGGCGCGGCTGCGTGTCGTCGTAGAAGTCACCGACGAACCACTTGCCGTCCCAGTACGCCGGCCACTTGGCCGCCGAGTCGCTCTGCGCGTCGTAGCGGTAGACCGGGCCGTTCATGGTCGCCTGCCCGCCGCCCTTCAGCCAGGGCAGCAGCTCCTTCTGCTCCTCGGCCTTGTAGCTGGGGACGCCGTTGGCGTCGCGCGGGTAGTCGACCCCGCCGCCCTGCGGTGAGTACCAGATGGTGTTCGGGGTCACCGGCGGCAGCTTGACCAGGCCGTCGTTGTTCGGCGACTCGTTCTTCGGGGCGTTGCAGTCGTACCAGCCCAGCGGCTTGCTCGGGTCGGGCAGATTGCGGTCGCGGTAGGGCTGGTTGTTGCCCATGCAGTACGGCCAGCCGTGGTTGCCCGCCTTGGTGATCGCGGCGAACGTGTCGTACTTCGCCGGGCCCCAGGTGGTGGAGGCCGAGCCCGCGTCGGGGCCGACCCAGCCGGCGTACAGCGTGTCCGTGGAGGTGTCGATGGAGATCCGGGCCGGGTTGCGCACACCCATCACATAGATCTCGCCCCGGGTCTTCCCGCCGCCCTCGTCCGGCTCCTTGCCGGTGAAGAGGTTGCCGGACGGGAGGGTGTACGTACCGTCGTCCTCGGGGTGGATCCGGAGGATCTTCCCGTTGAGGTTGTTGGTGTTGCCCGAGGTGCGCCGGGCGTCGGCGAAGGAGACGCCCTTGTAGTTGGGCTCCGGGTTGTTGCCGGAGTAACCGCTGCTGAAACCGGAGGAGTTGTTGTCACCGGTCGCGATGTACAGGTTGCCCTTCGAGTCCCACGCCATGCCGCCGCCCGCGTGGCAGCAGCTGTGGATCTGCACCGGCCAGCCGAGCAGCACCTTCTCCGAGGCCAGGTCCAGCTTGTTGGTGGCCGAGTCGAAGGTGAAGCGGGAGACCTGGCGGACCGCCATGCGCTTGTCGCGGTCGATCTTCGCGTGCGGGGTGTAGTGAAGATAGACCCAGCCGTTGGAGGCGAAGTCCGGGTCGAGCTCGATGCCGAGCAGCCCCTCCTCGACCTTCACCAGCTCGTCGCCGCCGCCCTTGTTGCCGAAGACGTCCAGCGCACCGGCGAGGGTGACCTTCTTGGTCTTCGGGTCGTAGACGTGGATCTCGCCCTTGCCCTTGCCGATGTTCGGGTTGTTCCAGTCGATGACGACCGGGACGCCCGCGGCGGAGCCGCCGCGCCCGATGTAGAAGACCCGCCCGTCCGGCGCGGTCACCAGACCGTGCGGCTCACCGATCTGGTCGTTCTGGCCCGGCTGGTTGGGCTGGGTCAGGCGCTCGGCCGTGTAGTTGGAGGTGATCGTCGCCTTGCAGTCGGCCTGCGAGGTCCGGTTCGTCCAGGCGAGGGCCCCGCGCAGATGGTCGCGGAAGTCGGTCTCGGCGAAGCTGTCCGCCGTACCGCCCATCGCCGTGTAGAAGGAGCGCCCGCCGTCGTAGTCGCGGCACCAGGAGACCGGGTGGTCCCAGCCGTTGGCGCTCGCACCCGGCTTGTACGTCAACTCCCTTACGCGCGCCACGGTGTGCACATCACCGGACGGGTTCTTCGTCCAGTTCAGCCACTTGTCGGGGCGCTTCCACTCCAGCGGCAGACTCTTGGTCGCCGGGTGGACCCGGTCGCCGATCTCCACGGTCGCCCGCTGCACGGTGGCCGGGCTGTTCGCCGCCGGACGGGCGCCCACCAGGCCGGTGAACCAGTCCGAGTACGGCTCGGTGCGCGCCGCGTCATGGACGCCGAGGAAACCGCCGCCCGCCTCCATGTACGCCTCCAGGCCCGCCTCCTGCTCCGGGTCCAGGACGTCACCGCCGCCGGTGAGGAAGACGACCGCCTGGAAGGAGCCGAGCCGCTTGCCGTTGGTGAAGACGTTCGGGTCGGCGGTGGCCACGGTGGTGAACCGCCCGGCCTCCGGACCGGTCTGCCCGATCTTCTCGATCGCCGCGATCCCGGCGTCCGTGTACGGTGCCTCGTCGCCCGCCGAGGCGTGGAAGACCAGCACCTTGACCTGGTTCTTCGCACCCGGCGGGGATGGCAAGGACAACGTTGTCGCCATCTTCTCGACCAGATCCCGGTCCGGCGACGTACCCGCGCTGGCCGGTCCTCCGCTGCCCAGCATGGACGCGGTCAGTGCGCCGGCCGCCACGGCCGCCGCGAGGCCGCGTCGTGATCTGGACCGGTGATGTGATGCGCGCTGCATGTGGTCACCCACCCCTTCGTGGTCACTGCACCTCTCGGTGACTGTGGGTCGCTAACTCTTCTTCGCTGCCTCTGTGTTGACCGCGATTCCTCTGTGTCGACTGTGACAGCGCACGAAGCTAGACCTCTTTTCGCGGTCCGCCAATAGCTATGGCAGCAATCGCACCAACTTTGTCCTGGGTGTGGATAAACGGTCGGCCCCCGGCTACGGTGTGGCCCGTTCCGGGGCGCACCCAGGCCCCTTCCTGGAAGCATCGAGGCCCGTTCGGCCTCCGCCAGTCTCGTATCGCAGTGGGGAGTTCGACATGGACCGAAGGACCTTCAGCCGGCGGATGCTGGTCGGCGGCGCGGCCGCGGCAGCGACCGGCGTGACATCGTTGTCCCTGGGGGCTGTGGAGGCCAGCTCGGCGGAGAACCCGCCCCGCACGGCCCCGGCCGGGGGAGTGGTGCGCCGACTGAAGATGTACGCCGAGAAGCTGCCGAACGGTCAGCTCGGCTACGGCTTCGAGAAGGGCAAGGCCTCGATCCCCGGCCCCCTCATCGAGCTCAACGAGGGCGACACGGTCCACATCGAGTTCGAGAACCTCACCGACGTGGACGCCAGCCTCCATGTCCATGGCGTGGACTACGACATCGCCAACGACGGCACCCGGATGAACAAGAGCCACGTCGAGCCCGGCGGCACCCGTACGTACACCTGGCGCACCCATGCCCCGGGCCGTCGCAAGGACGGCACCTGGGAGCCGGGCAGCGCGGGCTACTGGCACTACCACGACCATGTCGTCGGCACGGACCACGGCACCGGGGGCATCCGCAAGGGGCTCTACGGGCCGGTCATCGTGCGCCGCAAGGGCGACATCCTGCCCGACAAGACGTTCACGATCGTCTTCAACGACATGACGATCAACAACAAGGCCGAGCACAACAGCACCAACTTCGAGGCCACGGTGGGCGACCGGCTCGAAGTCGTGATGATCACGCACGGCGAGTACTACCACACCTTCCACATCCACGGGCATCGCTGGGCCGACAACCGGACCGGGATACTGACCGGCCCCGACGATCCCAGCCGGGTCATCGACAACAAGATCTGCGGGCCCGCCGACTCCTTCGGCCTCCAGTTCATCGCGGGTGAACGGGTGGGCGCGGGCGCCTGGATGTACCACTGCCACGTACAGAGCCACTCCGACATGGGGATGGCCGGGCTGCTGCTGATCAAGAAGCCGGACGGCACGATCCCGGGCTACGAACCCCACCATGTGGCAGGCGCGTCCGAGCCCGAGGACACAAAGGCGAAGGACACGAAGGCGAAGGGCGCGGCGGAGAAGGCGGCGGCCGAGGACAAGGGCACGGCGGAGCACCAGCACTGACCGCCGGTCACTCCGGGCGGGCCAGCCGCAGCTGCTCCTCCTCGACGATCCGCCGGGCGATCTCGGCGTCGGACACGTCCACGGCGTCCGGCGCGGCCTCCGCCAGGTCGCTGCGCCGGGCGTACGCGTCGAAGAGCCGGTCCTTGCGGGTCAGCAGGTCCACCATGCGCTGGTCGACGCTGTCCGCAGCCAGCAGCCGGTGCACCTGCACCGTGCGGACCTGGCCCATGCGGTGGGCGCGGGCGACGGCCTGGTGCTCCAGCGTCGGCTTGATCTGCGGCTCGCAGAGGATGACCACCGACGCCGCCTGCATGTTCAGCCCGGTGCCTCCGGCCTGGATCTGGCTCAGCAGGACCGCATGGCCGTCCACGGCGGAGAAGGTGTCGACCAGCTCCTGCCGCCGGGCGGCCGGGACGCTGCCCGAGACCGGTCCCAGCGCGTCCGGGCCCACCGCCTCGCCGACCGTGGCGAGCACCTCGCGGAAGTAGGAGAAGACCACGACCTTGAGCCCGTTGTCCCGTGCCTCGTCCACCAGTTCGCGCAGCCGCTCCAGCTTGGCGGAGGTGGCGGGCACGGCGTAGGCCGCCCGGCGCATCCGCATGAACTGCCCCGACGACACCGCCTCGCGGTACGCCTCCAGGTCCCCCGCGCTGAACTCCTCCCACTCGTCGACGTGCACCAGCGCGGGGAGTTCGGCGAGGACGTCCACCTGGTTGCGGCGGAGATAGGCGGGGGCGACGGCCCGCCGGAAGGCCTGCGAACCGGCGGCCCCGTGCGTCGTGCTCACCGCGTCCGCCAGATCCGGGCGGAGCCGGCGGACGAGACTGCGGAACTCCTCCACCCGGTTCTCCATCGGTGTCCCGGTCAGGAACAGGACGTGGTCCGCGCGCTCCGCCCACGATGCGACCGCCTGCGACCGCCGGGTGGCGGGGTTCTTCACAAAGTGGGCCTCGTCCACCACCAGCATCGCCGGGGCGACGGTGGTCGCGACGTCATCGGGAAGGGCGCGCAGCGCGTCGAAGGTGGTGAGGGCGACCCCGCCGCCCGCCCGCCACTCCGCGAACGCGTCCAGCCGCTCCGCCCCGTGCACCGGCAGCGCGCGCAGGGTGGAGCGGGCCCGGATCTCCCGGCTCCAGTTGATCAGGACGCTCGCCGGGCACACCACCAGGAAGTGGCTCTCGCCCCGCGCGGCGAGATGGGCCAGGGCGGCGATCGCCTGCACGGTCTTGCCGAGCCCCATCTCGTCCCCGATGACGACCCGCTTCTGCGTCAGGGCGAAGCGCGCCCCGAACGACTGGTAGCCGCGCAGGGAGACCCGTAGCCGCGAGTCGTCGAGCCGGAGCGCCCGCACCCGGTCCGCGATCCCGGCGGGCAGGAACCCCTCGGCGGCGTCACGGTCCGGGCCGCCGCCCGACAGCCCGGCGAGCAGGCTGTAGTACTCGGCGGACCGCAGCTCGAAGTCCACCCACGCCCCCGGCGCCGACTCCGGCGCCCGCAGCAGGTCGACCGAGACCTGGCCGAACAGCAGCGGCACGTCCTGGTCCGCCGCTTCCATGAGCGCCGTACGCAGGGCGGCCACGGCGTCGAGCGCCCGGGTCCGGGACTCCTTGCCGGTGAACAGCATCCGCAGCCGGCTCCCGGCCGGTGCGGCGGCGGCCGTCAGGGGGTCGAGCCGCTCGGCCAGCCGCCGGGCCGCCTCCACCGCCCGCCGCGCGTCCGGACCGGCTTCGACCAGCCGGTGCAGGGCGACGACCAGCGCGGTGGCCGGGTCGTCCGGGGCGTCCATGTCGATCCGTACGGAGACGGTCTCGCGCACCGCCTCGGCGATCTGCCCGGCGGCCGCCAGAGCCTGGTCGGCGGTGTGGGCCCCGACCCCGGGAATCAGCCGGAGCTCGTGGCGGGCCGTGCCGTGGACCTGCCCGACCGTGGCGAATCCGGCCTGTTCGAGGGCGGTGAGGCGCAGCCGGCCCTCGGTGACGTCCTTGAGGCGGGAGACGGGGATGGCGGCCAGCTCCCGGTCGACCAGGGAGGACAGGAGCGGGTCGAGGACGGCCCGTACGGCGTCGACGGCCCGGGTGTGGTCCTCCCGCACCGCGCGGGCTCGGCCCAGCAGGGCCTCCGCCTCGGCCAGCAGCTCACGGGCGGCCCGGCCCGTGGCCGCCGGGCGGGCCTTTGCCCCCGTGTCCGTCATCGTCGCTCTCGCCGCCGTCGGAATGTGGTCTTCTCGCCGTGCGCCGCCGCCGGAAGGGGTCCCTCCGCCGTGCGCCGCGATGGCCAGTGGTGGCCCGTTCGCTGTACGCCGCCATCGTCCCACGGCCCACCGACAGTCCCCGGCCCACGGGCAGCCCCACCCCGGCGACGGTCCCGGCGCGTGGGGTCCGCTACCGGGCGGGCGGCCGCCGCTCCGCCGGGGAGAGCAGCAGCACCTCCAGGGCCCGCGCGCAGGACCGGGCCTCGGTGAGCAGCCACTCGGTGCGCTCGGCGGTGATCAGGGACGGTGTGGCCCGTACGGCGAGGGCGAAGCGCGCATACCCCGCACCGTCGAGGACCGGCACGGCCAGGGTCCGCACCCCGTGCGCCGACTCCCCGTCGTTGAGCGCGTAGGCCTCCGCCCGCACCCGTACCAACTCCGCCTCCAGTGCGGCCGGTTCGACGATGGTCCGGTCGGTGAAAGCGGGCAGCGGCGGCAGCGACTCGGGACCCCCGTCGCCCGGACGCGCCCAGGCGAGGAGCACCTTGCCCAGCGCGGTGGAGTGCAGTGGCCGGCGCAGCCCCACCTTCGGCGTCACGGAACCGCCCGCCACGATCACCGCGTGCGGCCCGCTGCGCAGCGCCAGGTCCGCCGTCGCGCCCGTCCGCTCGGCCAGGTCCGCCAGTTCGGGAGCGGCCAGATGCAGCCCGCGCTGGTGGTAGGAGAGCCGGCCCAGCTCGGTCACGGCGGGCCCCAGGCGGTAGCGGGCGGTGCGCGGATCCTGCTCCAGGAACCCCGCACCCAGAAGCGTGCGCGCCAGCCGGTGGGCCGTGGACACCGAGAGCTCCAGACGCCGGGCGAGGTCGGAGGCGCTGAGGTCGGGCCCGTTGTCGTGGAAGCAGTGCAGGACGTCCAGCGCGCGCCGGACGGCCTGGGCACCGCCCGGTGCGCGTGCTGTCACGGCCTCGGTCATGTCGCGTCACTCTCCGCTCGTCGAAGGGGTCACTGGGCTGCGTTCGGTTGCCACATTACGGGAGTTGGAAAAGGGTTCAACCCTGCTGAGAAACACTCCGTTCACATGCAATCCCACATCATGGGAAGCGAGTTGTCGCACCCCGCACGGTCGTGGCAGGCTGCGGCCATCACCACCGACGAGCGGGAAGGAGCAGCGAACCATGGCCCGACGTACCGCCGTGCACGCTCCCTCCGCCCCGGGCGCTCCCGTGCCGCTCGCCCTCACCGTGCGCCGCCACATCGACCTGGCGCGCGTCTCCAGCGCAGCCTGTCGCTGACCCCTCGCGATATCCCCTCCCGTACCTCACCGGCCGCCCCCCGCGCCGCAGTGGACCCGCTCCGCCACCGCTGATCTCCATGCGGGCCACGGTGGGCCGCGACCTCCCCCCGTGTGCCGCCGTACGCGCCACTGGGGGCACCTGCCGATCGCGGGAGGCCGCGGGGCCGCCCCCGCCACCCCACGCGCCACCCCACCCCGACCTCTGTGGAGACACACCCCCATGACGTCTGCTCCTGCCCTGCCCCCGACGCTCTGGTTCACCCGCTGTCCCGTGCCCACCGCCACCGGGATCGCGGCCGACCGGCACTGGCTCACCGACGAGTTCGCCCCCGACGGGATCACGGTCCGCTCCCTCCAGGACGCCGAACCGGACGCGGACCGGGAGGCCCACTTCACCCACGCGTTGCCCGGACTCTTCCGCGAGGGCGGCAACGTGCCTGCCCTGTGGGCCCGTTCGCGCGGTGAGCGGACCCGGCTGGTCGGCCTGACCTGGATCGAGGAGCGCCAGGTCGTCCTGGTCGCCCCTGGTTCCGGCATCCGATCGGCCGGTGACCTGCGGGGGCGGCGGATCGCGCTGCCGGCGCACTCCATCGCCATCGACTTCTGGCGGGCCATGGCGCTGCGCGGCTTCGAGGGCGCCCTCGCCTCGGCGGGCCTCTCCCTGGCGGACACCGTCCCGGTCGACGTACCGGCGGACGGGCACGCGGGGCAGTGGGCCGCCGAACTGGCCGCACTGCGCCGGGGCGACGTCGACGCGGTGTACGTCAAGGGGGCCCTCGCCGTCGAAGCGGCCCGCAGGTCCGGGGCCGAGGTCGCGGTGGAGCTCGACGAACTGCCGGACCGCCGCTTCCGCATCAACAACGGAACCCCGCGCCCCATCACCGTTCACCAGGACCTCCTGGACGAACACCCCGCGCTCGTCGACCGCTTCCTCGCCGTACTGCTCCGGGCCGCCGACTGGGCGGCGGGCAGCCCGGCGGAGGTCGACCGGATCCTCGGCGCCGAGACCGGGGCCGGGGCCGAGGGGGTCGCCGGCGCCTACCGCCCCGGTACCCACCGCACCCTCCACCCCGACCTCTCACCGGAGCGCCTCGCCCTGCTCGCCGAGCAGGAGAGCGCCCTGCGCGCCCACGGCTTCCTGCCCGAGCCGGTCCAGGTCACTTCCTGGGCCGACCCCGGGCCGCTCCGCCGAGCCGCCGCGCTGAACGCCGCCCACCCGAAATCCCACCAGCCCGCCGCCCCTTGAGCCCGAGGACCACCACCATGAACCTCACCCGACCACGTCTCCGTACGACCGTACCGACCGCTCTCCTCGCGGCCGCCGCCCTCCTCGCCCTCTCCGCCTGCTCCACCGCAGGTACCGACAACGACAGCGCACCCGCAGGCAGTTCGGGCAGGACCGTCGACGTCCGTATCCCCGACCCCGGCAACTCCGGCATCCTCGCCCTCGCCAAGAAGGACGGCAGTCTCGACAAGGCCCTCGGCAAGGTCGGCGCCAAGGTCAAGTGGACCGGCAGCGCGGGCCCGTTCGCCCCGGCCGCCCAGGCGATGAACGCCGACCAGCTCGACATCGCCACCGGCTCCGTCACCTCCGGCATCACCTCGCTCTCGCAGCGCCCCGGCTTCAAGTTCTTCACCGCCGTCGACCCCGACGCGAAGGGCGAGGGCATCCTCGTCCGCGACGGCTCCGGCATCGACTCGGTCGCCGACCTGGTGGGGAAGAAGGTCGCCGTCAACCAGGGCGGCACCGGCGAGTACCTGCTGCTCAAGGCGCTGGCCAAGGAGAAGATCCCGGCCGACAAGGTGGAGCGGGTCTACCTGCGCCCCGACCAGACCGCCGCCGTCTTCAACGCCGGACAGGTCGACGCCTGGGCCGTCTGGGCCACCTACGCGGTCGCGGAGATCGGCAGCGGCAAGGCCCACTTCCTCGCCGACGGAGAGGCGATCGGCTCCGACAACTACAGCCTCAACGCCGTCCGTACGGGCTTCGCGGAGAAGCACCCCGACGTCCTCAAGGCCCTCTACGACTACCTGCACACGGCCAGCGCCAAGGAGAAGAAGGACCCGGCCGCCTACCTCAACGTCTTCACCGACGTCGGCCCGACCGCCGTCACCGGCAAGGCCGAGGAGGTCCAGACCGAGATCACCGCGCAGTCCGGAACCGTGGACCCGATCGGTCCCGAGGACATCGCCCGCTTCGAGTCCGTCGCCGCCTTCTACGCCGAGCAGAAGGTCACCAAGGAGAAGGTGGATGTCGCCGCGCACCTCCTCGACGTCGACAAGCTGACATGAGCGACACCCGTGTGAAGGCCATCGACTCCCCGCCACCCCCGGGGCTCGTCACCCCGCGTCCCCAGCTCCGCAGACCCCGCAGCCGCCCCTACGCCCTGACCGTCCGCGCCCTCGGCCCCTTCGCCCTGCTCGGCCTCTGGTGGGCGGCCTCCGCGACCGGCCTGCTCACCCCGGACGTCCTCGCCTCGCCCGCCGAAGTGCTGCGCGCGGTAGGCGAGGTGTGGGGCAACGGCCAGCTGCCCGACGCGCTCACCACCTCCCTGACCCGCTCCGGGCTCGGGCTGCTCATCGGTCTCGCCGCCGGACTGACCCTCGGCATCACCACCGGGTTCACCCGGCTCGGTGACGAGCTGCTCGACTCCTCCCTCCAGACCCTGCGCACCATTCCGTTCCTCTCCCTGGTCCCGCTGTTCATGGTCTGGTTCGGCATCAACGAGACCGCGAAGATCCTCCTCATCGCGGTCGCCACCACCTTCCCCATGTACGTCTCCGCCTCCAGCGGCGTCCGCAACACCGACCCCAAACTCGTCGAGGCCATGCGCTCCTTCGGCATGAACCGCCTCGCCATCGTCCGCGAGGTCGTCCTGCCCGGCGCCCTGCCCTCGCTGCTGGCCGGACTGCGGCTCTCGATGACCCTCAGCGTCATCGCCCTCATCGCCGCCGAGGAGATCAACGCCACCGCCGGCATCGGCTACTTGATGTCCCAGGCCCAGAGCTACGCCCGCACCGACATCCTCGCCGTCTGCATCCTCGTGTACGGGCTCCTCGGTCTCACCGCCGACATCCTCGTACGGCTGCTGGAACGCGTCCTGATGCCGTGGCGCACCCCGCAGGGAGCCCGCCGATGACCGAGAACGCTCACCATCAGGCAGCTGTACGGGTACGGGGGCTGCGCCGGGTCTTCGGCACCCGGGCCGTGCTCGACGGCCTCGAACTCGACATCGCGCGAGGTGAGTTCGTCGCCCTGCTCGGTGCGAGCGGCAGCGGGAAGACGACCCTGCTGCGGATCCTCGGTGCACTGGACGGTGCCGACGGGGGAGAGGTGCTCGTCCCCGAGGCCCGCACCATCGTCTTCCAGGAGCCCCGCCTCGTACCGTCCAAGAGGGTCCTCGCCAACGTCACCGTCGCCCTACCGCGCGGCCGGCGCGAGGACGGGCTGCGGGCCCTCGCCGAAGTGGGCCTGGAGCGGCACGCGGACGCCTGGCCCGCCACCCTCTCCGGCGGCGAGGCCCAGCGCGTGGCCCTGGCCCGGGCGCTCGTGCGGGAACCGGAACTCCTCCTGCTCGACGAGCCGTTCGCCGCGCTCGACGCCCTGACCCGGCTGAAGATGCAGGACCTGGTGGACGAGCTGTGCCGTAGGCACCGGCCCGCCGTCCTCCTGGTCACCCATGACGTGGAGGAGGCCGTACGCCTCGCCGACCGGGTCGCCGTCCTGCGCGACGGAAAGCTCGTCACCGACGAGAAAGTGACCGTCGCCCGCCCCCGCGACCCCGGTGATCCCGCCTTCGCCGCCCTGCGCCGCCGCCTCCTCGACGACCTCGGCGTCCCGGCCGCGTCCCACCCCGTAAAAACCCCCGAACTCGACCGTGTCGGAGTGATCTGAATGACCATCACCATCGGTGTGCACGCCAGCAACCCGTCCCTCTTCCACCTCTACCACCTGACCCGGCTCGGCTTCGCCCAGCAGGAGCTGGAACCCCTCGGCGAGAGCGTCGCCTTCCACCCGTACAGCAACGGCGTCCGCACCGGCGAACTCCTCACCCAGGGCGTCATCGACTTCGGCGGCACCGGCTCCACCCCGCCCGTCACCGCCCAGTCCGCGGGCCACGACCTCGTCTACACCGCCGTCTCCGCCCCGCGCCCCGAACACGGCGCCCTGCTCGTCCCCGAGGACAGCCCGGTCCGTACCGTCGCCGACCTCAAGGGCACCACCGTCCACCTGGCGATCGGCTCCTGGCAGACCCACCTCGTCGCCAAGGCCCTCGACGACGCCGGACTCTCCTACGCCCACGACATCACCGCCGTACGCTCCACCGAGCAGAGCGAGCAGCTCCTGCGGACCGGCGCCATCGCCGCCTGGGTCGCCCAGGGACCCCAGCTCGCCGCCGCCCGCCGCATCGGCGGACTGCGCACTTTCATCCCCACCGGCGACGTCATCAGCGACCGGTCGGTGTTCTTCACCCGGCGCGAACTCGCCGAGCAGCGGCCCGAGATCGTCGAAGCCCTGACCCGCGCCCTGCGACGCGCCGACGACTGGGCCGCCGCCCACCCCCGTGAGGCCGCCCAGCTGGCAGCCGCCGACCTCGGCGGCGAGGCGGACGACTGGGAGAGCGCGCTCACCGCCCTGCCCTGGCGGATCGAGCCGGTGAGCGAGGAGTTCCTCGCCGAGCAGCAGGAAGCGGCCGACATCTTCCACCGCACCGGCTTCATCGAGCACCCGGTCACCGTGGCCCGCGCCGTCGCCCACACCTCCGCGACCGACCCGGCCTCCGCCCCGAAGGCGGTCTGAGCCCCATGGCCCCCGAAGTCCTCTGGTACATCATCCCGCGCGAAGGCGCCTACCCGTGGGAACCCGCCGGCCGCCGCAGCACCGACCTCGGCTATCTCACCCGCCTCGCCGGAGCGGTCGAACACCTCGGCTACAGCGGGGCGCTGCTCGCCACCGACCTGTACGACGTCTGGCCGCTCGGCAGCGCACTGTCCGCCGCCACCAGCACCCGCTTCAAGCCGCTGCTCGCCGTCCACCCCGGACTGATCTCCCCCACCCTGCTGGCCAAGATGGCACTCAGCTTCGACCAGCTCTTCGGCGGACGGCTGCGCTTCAACGTGGTCAACGGATCCACCAAGTCCCTCCAGGAGTACGGGCTCCACGTCGAGCACGACGAGCGGTACGAACTCAGCGCCGAGTACTGGTCCATCGTCAAACGGCTCACCGCGGGCGAGGTCTTCGACCACCGGGGCCGCTTCTACGACCTGAAGAACGCGGGCGCCTCGTTCCGCGAGCTGAAGCCCGTCCAGGAACCGCACATCCCGCTCTGGTTCGGCGGCTCCTCCGCGCCCGGCATCGAGATGGCCGCCCAGCACGTGGACGTCTTCCTCACCTGGGGCGAGCCCCCGCACCTGCTGAAGGAGAAGCTGGAACAGGTCCGGGCCCGGGCCGCCGCCCACGGCCGTACGCTGCGCATCGGGCTGCGGCTCCACCTCATCGTCCGGGACACCGAGGATGAGGCGTGGGCGGCGGCCGACCGGCTGCTGGACGTCACCAGCGAGGCGACGTACGCCCGGCAGCTCGGCGACCGGGCGGGGGAGGACGGCGTCGGCTGGCAGCGCCAGTTCCGCCAGCACGGCGGCAGGGTCCCGGCCCGCGCCCGCGAGCTGGAGGCCCACCCCAACCTGTGGCCCGGCATGAGCCTCTTCCGCCCGGGCCCCGGCACCGCCGTCGTCGGCTCGACAGCTCAGGTGATCGAGCGGCTGAAGGAGTACGAGGAGCTGGGTGTCGACACCTTCATCCTCTCCGGCAACCCGCTCCTGGAGGAGGCCCACCGGGTCGCCGAGACCGTGCTCCCGGCCCTGGGGCTGCGGCGCTGACCTGCGAAGGAGCGGGGCCGCGGCCCCCGGTCGGCCCTGTGTGGACTGCGGTTGTCAGTGGCCGGTGCGAGACTCGGCGGGACAGGGAACAGCCCCGTACCGCCGTGCGCGCGGGGCCACGGGATCCGCTGAAGGAGCACACCATGCTCAACCCCGCCTTCCCCGACGGAGCACCCAACTGGGTCGATCTCGGTACGCCCGACCTCGACGGGGCCACCGCCTTCTACAGCGCTCTCCTCGGCTGGGAGCTCGTCCCCGGCGGCCCAGAGGTCGGGGGATACGGGATGTTCACCCTGGACGGCCACACCGTCGCCGGAGTCATGACGGTCCCCGAGGAGCAGTCCGCCAGCGCCTGGTCGGTCTATTTCCAGTCGCCCGACATCAGCGCCACCGCCGAGCTGGTGACCCGGTCGGGCGGGCGCTCCGCGTTCGAGCCGATGGACGTCCTCGACCACGGCCGGATGGGCGGCTTCACCGACCCGGGCGGAGCCTATTTCGGCGTCTGGCAGCCGCGGCGGAATCCCGGCCTCGGCATCATCCAGCAGCCGGGCTCGCTCCTCTGGGCCGAGCTGTACACCCCGGACGTCCCGGCGGCGGCCGCCTTCTTCGCCGACGTCTTCGGCTGGAGGACCGAGGCGCTGAAGGTGGAGGGCACCGAGTACGTCTACACCACGGTCCACCCGGCGGGCACCGGCCCGGAGCTGTCGTTCGGCGGCCTGGTCACGATGAGCGACGTCCCGGCCGAAGCCGCGCGCGGCCCGCACTGGATGCCCTACTTCGCGGTCGAGGACGTGGAGGCCGCGGTGGCCGCCGCCAAGCGGCTCGGCGGCGCGGAGGCGCTTCCTGCGATGGAGGTGCCGGGCGTCGGCACCATGGCCAACGTCACCGATCCGTACGGGGCGGTCTTCGCGGTGATGAAGCCCCAGCCGAGGCAGTAGCGGGGCGGCGTCAGGGCCCTCGACGGTCGCCGCGACGGCCGGTTGATGAATCGTTGATCAGTCGTTTATCGCGGCCGGGCACCGTATGTCCCATGCTGATGAATATGGTGACCGAGGACGCGCTCGACTGGCAGGAGACCGCGTTGTGCGCGCAGGCCGGACCCGAGTTCTTCTTCCCGGCCCCGGGCAGTTCGACGCGCGAGGCCAAGCAGTTGTGCGGTGCCTGCGAGGGGCGCGTGGCCTGCCTGGAGTACGCACTCGCCAACGACGAGCGGTTCGGCGTCTGGGGCGGGCTCTCCGAGAAGGAGCGCGAACAACTGCGCCGGGAAGAGCGCGACCAGGGCTGAACCACCCCCGTACATGCCAGAATTCCGCTGTCCGCCGCAGGCATCCGCACCGGGCAGGGAGTCGCGATGACCACCACCTACGACTACATCGTCGTCGGCGCCGGATCGGCGGGCTGCGTCCTGGCCGCCCGGCTCTCCGAGGACCCGACGGTCGGCGTCGCGCTCGTGGAGTCCGGCGGACCCGACCGGAAGCCGGAGATCCGCATTCCGGCCGCCTTCCCGAAGCTGTTCAAGACCCCGTACGACTGGGATCTGCACACCGTCGCCCAGCCGGGCCTCGGCGGCCGCGAGCTGTACTGGCCGCGCGGCCACGGCCTCGGCGGCTCCTCGTCCATCAACGCGATGATGTGGGTGCGCGGACACCGGGACGACTACGACACCTGGGCCCGGAGCGCGGGCGGGGAGTGGTCCCACGACGCCCTCGTACGGTACTTCCGGCGCGCGGAGCAGTGGACAGGACCCACCACCGACGGCACCGTCCACGGCACCGAGGGGCCGCTCTTCATCTCGCCGCCCCGCGACCCGAGCCCGCTGAGCGCCGCGTTCCTCGCCGCCTGCCGGGCCGACGGACTGCCGGAGCTGCCCGAGCTCAACGCGCCGGACCACAGCGGCTGTGCCCTCTCCCCGCTCAACCAGCGCCGGGGCCGCCGCTGGAGTGCGGCCGACGGCTATCTGAAACGGGCCGCCCGCCGGCCCAACCTCCACATCCTCACCGGCGCCCGGGTCCGCTCCCTCACCTTCGAGGGATCCCGCGTCACCGGCGTGGAGACGGAAGCCGGTACCGGCCGCCTCACCGCCCGCCGCGAGGTGATCCTGAGCGCGGGCGCGATCGGCTCGCCCCAACTGCTGCTCCGCTCGGGCATCGGTGACCCGGAGAAGCTCCGCGCGGCCGGGATCGAGGTGCGTGCCGCCTCCCCGGACGTCGGCCGGAACCTCCAGGACCATCTCTCCTTCGCCGTCACGGTCCGCTGCCCGCATCCGGTGACTCTGACCGGCGCCGACACACCCGCCAACCTCGCGCGCTACCTCCTCGCCCGCCGCGGGCCGCTGACCTCGAACGTGGGGGAGGCCGTGGCGTTCGTCCGCTCCACCCCGGAACAGACCGCCCCCGACCTTGAGCTGATCTTCGCCCCGGCGCCCTTCATCAACCACGGACTGGCCGCCCCCACCGAGCACGGCATCACCCTCGGCGTCATCCTGCTCCAGCCCGGGAGCACCGGCCGCATCACCCTCGCCCCCGACGGCACCGGGGTCCGTATCGACCCGGGATACCTCACCGACGGGTCCGACCTCTGCCGCCTCATCGCGGGCGTCCGCCGTGCGGAGACCCTGCTCGCCTCCCCGCACCTCGCCGCCCACACCGGCGAACCCATGGGCTTCTACCCGGGAGTGGTCGACGACACGGAGCTGGCGCGGGCGATCCGCGGCGCGGCCGAGACCCTCTACCACCCCGTCGGCACCTGCCGCATGGGCGAGGACGAGGGCGCCGTGACCGATCCCCGGCTCCGGGTGCGCGGCGTGACGGGACTGCGCGTCGTCGACGCGTCGGTGATGCCGAGGATCACGCGCGGCCACACCCACGCCCCGACCGTGGCCCTCGCCGAGCGCGCCGCCGAACTCATCCGCGCGGACGCCCGGGTGGCGGCGGTCCGCTAGGGCCTGTCCGCCGGATCAGGGCCGGACACGCCCTGGCCCACCGGTCCCGCTCGCACACCGTCGGCAGGCCCCGGCTCCGTAAACCCGTGGGGCGGGCACCACCCGGCACGGCACAATCCCCCCATGACCGACGCCCAGCCACTCGTCCTCGCCGCTGTCCTCCTCGACGCGCTCGACCCCCTGCCCCACCCCCGCCGCACCCGCGAACTCGCCGCCCGTGCCAAGCGGTTGGCGGCCGAAGGGCTGCTGCGCCCGGTGCTGGAGGAGCTGGAGGACGGCGATCCGTACGAGCGGCGGATCGCCGTGGTCGCGGCCGCCGTCGGCCGGGACGCCGAGTGGATCGGTGCGCACATCGCCGACGAGGACGGCGTCGTACGCGGGCAGGCCCTGCGCGCGGCCCGGAGCCTCGGGGTGCCGGACCAGGTGTACGAGGAGGCGTTCGCCGACGCGCCCGCCGCCGTACGGCGCCAGCTCGTCCGCGCCATCGTCCTGGACGGCCGCACCGCGCTCGCCGACCGGCTGGTCCCCACCCTGCGTACGACCTGGGGCGACCCGGAGGCGGCCCGCCTGCTGCCCGGGTGCTCGGCCGCCACGGCGGCGGAGCTGCTGCCCGCACTGCTGCGCTCGGTGGGCTGCTGGTCCTCGCTCGGCCACCACCACCCCGGCCCGCTGCTCGACACGGCCGAAGCGGAGCTGGCCGCCCTGCCCGCCGCCGAACGCGACGGCTGGTGGCACTGGTACGGCCACGACCGGGGCATCGCCGCAGCGACCAGGGCCCTCCCGCACCGGGTGCTCGACCTGCTCGAACGGTACGGCCCCGCCCGGCTCCCGGGGTCGCTCTTCCGCCGCCTGGGACACCTCGCCGGCGCCGGCCCCACCCGCTTCGCCCGCCTGCTCCTCGCCCCCGACACCTGCGCGATACCCGAGCGGGCACTCAGCCGCACCCTGGTCCACCGACTCGTGGGCGACCTTCCCGACGACCTCATAGCTGAACTCGGGCGCAGCTCACCGGAGTTGCTGCCCCGCCTCCTCCGCGCCCTGGCACCCCACCGCCGCGCCGCCGTCCACGAAGCGGTCACCGCGGGCCAGGGCGAGGGCGTCGAAGCCGCCGTCGACACCGACCTGCTGGACGCCCTGCCCCGTACCCATGTGGCATCCGTCGCGCGGCGCCTGGCCGACCGCGCCCGGAGCCGTGGCGCCGACCGGGCCACCGTCCTGCGCGCCGAGTCCTACCTCCCCTTCGACGAGGTACGGGAACGGCTCCTGGCCGCCACCCGCGAACCCGCCGCCGCCGACCGCGCCGCCGCCTGGTCGCTGCTCGTCCGCAACGCGGGGCGCTCCGGCGACCGGGCCACCGTCGCCGCCGTGCTGGAGGACCTGCAGCGGCTGCGCAACGAGCAGGACCCCGTGCGCTCCACCGCCCTGCGGGCCCTGCTCACCGTCCCGCCCGTCCTTTTCACCGACGCCGTGGAACCGCTGCTCGACCGCATCGCCGCCGACGCGGTGGAGGCCCGCGACTCCTCCGCCGGGACCCGCTCGGCCCTCAGCTCGCTGGCTGTCGCCGTCCTGCGCGAACACGCGGTCACCGGCGAGCGCGCCCTGCTCAACTGGTCGCTGCGCACCCTGGTCCGGATCTCCGGCAACAGCGGCAGCGCCGACCTCGGACGCCTGGACCGGACCCTGCGCCGGGGCCAGGAGCACACCGTCCTCGAAGCGCTGCTGCCCTGGCTGGAAGCGGGCGCCGAACGCTCCGACTACGACCTCGTGCTCGCCCTCGCCCGGGCGCTCGGGCGCCGCGCCGACACGATGCCCGGCCTCCAGGACCTCCTCTGGCAGGCCGTGAGCTACGGCGCCAACCCCACCGCCCGCAGCGCCGTCGAGCTCTGGCTCCGGCAGCCGGCGGACCGGGACGCACGGGTCGAGCGTCTACTGACCCGCGACCCGTCCGCCGCCGCCCTGCCCGCCGTGCAGCGGGTTCTGACGACCCGGCGCACCGACCTGCTCGACGGGTACCTCGGCGGGACCCCGCCCTGGGGCCGCTTCCTCACCCCCGGCACGGTCTGGACCGTCGGCACCGAATACGCCGGGACCCGCTGGGTTCCCCGCCAGCAGCGCGCCGTGCAGGGGGAGTTGGAACGCACGGTGGCGGACGGGAAGCTGCCGCTGTACGCACGCGGGGCGGCACTCGGCCTGCTCGCCGGGCTTCCCGGGCGGGGCGCCGACGCCCTACGGGGATGGGTGGACGACCCGGACGTTGTGCTCGCGGAAGCCGCGCTGGCCGCCCTCGCGCACACCGACCGGCCCGCCGACGCCCTGCCCGACCTGCTCGCCCACGCCGGGGACGACCGTGCCCGGGTCGCGCTGTACGCGGCGGGGCGGGCCGCCGCCCACGCCCGCCCCTCCCGGCTCCGCGTGCTGCTCGCCGCCCGCACCGCACCCGGCACGGGCAAGGTGACCAGCCGCAAGGAGACGGTCCGGCTGGCCGCCGCCCTGCTGCCCCTGCCGGACGCGGCCGCCCTCCTCGCCGACGCGTACGCGGAGCCGGACCAGCACCCGGACGTGCGGGCCGCCTGCGTCGCCTCCGGTACGGCGCTGCTCGGTGACGAGCGGATGTGGGAGGTGATGGCGGACGCGGCGACGGGCGGGCGCGCGCTGCGCACCGCCGTACTGCGGACGCACCCGAACGAGCTGGACCCCGGCCACCGGCCGCGCTACGCCAGGCTGGTCCAGAAGGTGTGCGGATCGGATGACGACGGACTCGCCGCCCTCGGGCACCGGGCACTGGTCCCGTGGCTGCCCTGGGCACCCGGAGCGGCCACGGTCCTGGTCGAGGCGCTCACCGACATGGACCGGCGCGGGACCTGGAGCTCCGCCGCCGACGCGCTCGCCGCGGCCGCCCCGGTCACACCGCAGGCTGCCACGGCGCTGCGGCGCGCGCTGATGCTGCTGGCGACCGGGGAGACGGCGGACGACGCCGGGGCGGAACGCGACCGGCCCGCCCGTCAGCGCATCGGCCGGCTGACCGGGGCGCTGACGGGCTGGCCGCAGGCGTACGACGCGCAGGGCCGGGCCGTGCTCGGCGAGGCCGGGCGGGTCCTCGCGGGCCACCGCGACCTCGTACCGCAGGCCGTGTCCCTGCTCGCCGAGTCAATCGAACTGGACGGTACGGACGCCGACGCGCTGCAGGCCGCCCTGGTGGAGCTGGCGGCCCTGCACACCGGCCGTCCCGCGCTCGCCGCCCGGACCGCGGCCGCCGTCGGCCGCCGTGCCTGTTTCACCCGTGGCGCGTACGCCGGTGACCCGGAGACCCTGCTGGTCGTCGTCGCACGGCTGGCGGGGACCGAAGACCTGGCCGAGGGGCTGCTCGCCGCCGAACTGACGGTGGCCTGCGGCCGGCGCACAGCGTGGACCGGACCGTGGCGCACCCAGCTGCGGATGCTGCGCCAGCACCCCTGCGGCGATGTGCGCGATATGGCGTACGCGGAGGTCACGGCGGTGGAATGACACGGGGGGATGACAGGGCGGAACGACGGCAGACGAGTGCCCGGCAGGGCGGCGGGGCGACGGTGTCAGGCGCGGCCGCGCGCGATCATCCGCGCCTTGCGGGCGGCGAGCTTCTCGTCGAACTTCGACGCCTCGCTGTCCAGCCCGCTCATGTACAGGCCGAGCTCCTCCTGCGCCTTCATGCCCTCCGGGCCGAGCCCGTCGATGTCCATGACCTTCAGGTAGCGCAGCACCGGCTGGATCACGTCGTCGTGGTGGATGCGCATGTTGTAGATCTCGCCGATCGCCATCTGCGCGGCGGCCCGCTCGAAGCCGGGCATGCCGTGTCCGGGCATCCGGAAGTTGACGACGACATCGCGCACGGACTGCATGGTGAGGTCCGGGGCCAGCTCGAAGGCGGCGCCCAGCAGATTGCGGTAGAAGACCATGTGCAGGTTCTCGTCGGTGGCGATCCGGGCCAGCATCCGGTCGCAGACCGGGTCACCGGACTGGTGGCCGGTGTTGCGGTGGGAGACGCGGGTGGCCAGCTCCTGGAAGGCGACGTACGCGACGGAGTGCAGCATCGAGTGCCGGTTGTCCGACTCGAAGCCCTCCGCCATGTGCGTCATGCGGAACTGCTCCAGCTTGTCCGGGTCGACGGCGCGCGAGGTGAGCAGGTAGTCGCGCATCACGATGCCGTGGCGGCCCTCCTCGGCGGTCCAGCGGTGCACCCAGGTGCCCCAGGCGCCGTCGCGGCCGAAGAGGGAGGCGATCTCGTGGTGGTAGCTGGGGAGGTTGTCCTCGGTGAGGAGGTTCACCACGAGGGCGATCTTGCCGATGTCGGTCACCTTGGACTGGTCGGCCGACCACGCCTCGCCGTCCTCGAAGATGCCGGGGAAGTTCCGGCCGTCGGAGAAGGGGACGTACTCGTGGGGCATCCAGTCCTTGGCGACATTGAGATGGCGGTTGAGTTCCTTCTCCACCACCTCTTCCAGCGCGAACAGCAGCTGGGCGTCGGTCCACGCCTTCGAACTGCCGAGGTGGGGAGAGGTGATCGTCACGGGGAGCTCCTGGGGACGGGAGTGGGGGACGGGAATTACCTACGGATTCGTAGGTTACGTGACCGTAGGTTAAGGCGACGGTAAGGGCTAAGCCAAGCCCGTCCCCGCGGGCACCCGATTACGTACCGTTATGCGCGCAGCTCACGGCCGGATCCGGCGGGCCTCAGGAGGTCTCCGGCGGGTCTTCGCAGGTCAGCGGGGCCCCACGGGCAGGACCGTGTCAAGGCCCGGATCCCGGCGAAGGTACCTGGCGGTAACCGAGGCGCCGTCCGCCAGCAGCCCCTCCGGCGTCCCCTCGAAGACCAGCTCGCCGCCGTTCTTCCCGCCGTCCGGACCGAGGTCGATCACCCAGTCCGCGCGCTTGAGCACCTCCAGGTTGTGTTCCACGCAGATCACCGTGTTTCCCGCGTCGACCAGCCGGTCCAGCAGATCCACCAGCGCGCCCGTGTCGGCCAGGTGCAGCCCGGTCGTCGGCTCGTCCAGGACGTACACGCTGGAGGCGCGGTGCAACTGGGTGGCGAGCTTGATCCGCTGGCGCTCACCGCCGGAGAGCGTGCTGAGCGGCTGGCCGAGCGTGAGGTAGGTGAGGCCGACCTCGTCGAGCGTGCGCAGCTTCCGCAGCAGTGCGCGGTCCTCGAAGAGCCCGACCGCCTGCGCCGCCGTCATCTCCAGCACGTCGACGATGGACCGGCCGCCGACCCGGTGCTTCAGCACGTCGTCGTGGAACCGGCGGCCGTCGCACTCCTGGCAGGTCGTGGTGACCGGGTCCATGAAGGCCAGATCGGTGGAGATCACCCCGCGGCCCGAGCAACCCGGGCAGGCGCCCGCGGAGTTGAAGCTGAACAGCCCGGCGTCGACACCGTTCTCCCGGGCGAAGACCTTGCGGATGGTGTCCAGTGCGCCGATGTACGAGGCCGGGGTCGAGCGGGAGGAGGCGGTGATCGCACTCTGGTCGACGACCACCGCCTGCGGGTGGGCCGCCGTGAACACCTCCGAGACCAGCGTCGACTTGCCCGAACCCGCCACACCGGTCACGACGGTCAGCACGCCGGTGGGGAACGACACGTCCAGCCCCTTGAGGTTGTGCAGATCGGCGCCCCGGACCGGGAGATGGCCGGTGGGGGAGCGGAACTCGCGCTTGAGCGGGGTCCGTCGGCGCAGACACCGCCCGGTGAGCGTGTCCGCCTCGCGCAGCCGGTCGAACGGCCCCTCGAAGACGACATGCCCGCCCTCCGCCCCGGCGCCCGGCCCCATGTCGACGATGTGATCCGCGACCGCCATCACATCCGGGTCGTGCTCGACGACCAGCACCGTGTTGCCCTTGTCCCGCAGCCGCACCAGCAGATCGCCGAGCCGCCCGACATCGCGCGGATGCAGCCCGACACTGGGCTCGTCGAATACGAAGGTCAGCCCGGTCAGTGAACTCCCCAGGTGCCGCACCATCTTGAGCCGCTGCCCCTCACCCCCCGAGAGGGTGGTCGTCTCCCGTTCGAGACTGAGATAGCCGAGCCCGATCCCCACGAGCCGCTCCAGCCGCTCGCTGGCCGCCGCCGCGATCGGCCCGCCCACGGGATCGTCGATCCGCGCCAGCACGCCGACGAGATCGGCGACCTCCATCCGCCCGTAGTCGGCGGGCGAGAGCCCGTCGACGCGGGTGGCGAGCGCCGCCGCGTTCAGCCGCGCCCCGCCGCAGGAGCCGCAGACCCGCTCGACGGTGAACCGGTCGGCCGCCGCACGCCGCTTCTCCGACAGCGATGCGGTGTCGCGCTTGAGGTAGAGCCGCTCGAACCGGGCCACGACCCCCTCGAACCGCATGTCCGCCGAACCGGTCCGCATGTCGACCCGGACGGTGAACCCGGATCCGTACAGCAGGAGTTGGCGCTCCTCCTCGCCGAACTCACGCAGCGGCAGATCGTTGTCGAACCGCCCCGACCCGCCGTACAGGCTCCACTCCCAGCTGCCCACCGAGAGGCCGGGCAGCAGCAGCGCCCCCTCGTTGAGCGACTTCGACCAGTCCACCGCCCGGTCCAGGTCGAGCCGGACCGTCCGCCCCACCCCGTCGCACTCGGGGCACATGCCCGCCGGGTCGTTGAAGGAGTACGCGGTCGCCCCGCCGGCGCTCGGAGTGCCGTACCGGGAGAACAGCACCCGCAGCACCGACCAGATGTCCGTCGCCGTGCCCACGGTCGAGCGGACGTTGCCGCCCAGCGGCTTCTGGTCGATGACGACGGCCACGGACAAATCCTCCATGGACTCGGCCCGTGGCCGCTCGTACTTCGGCAGCCGGTTCCGCAGGAACGAGGTGAAGGCCTCGTTCAGCTGCCGCTGGGACTCCACGGCGATCGTGTCGAAGACGACGGACGACTTCCCCGACCCGGAGACCCCGGTGAAGACGGTGATCCGTCCCTTGGGCAGGGTGAGGGAGACGTCGTGCAGATTGTTCTCGTGCGCCCCGGTGATGACGATGCCGCGCTCGGTGCTGTGATCCATGGCGACGACGCTAGGCGGGATACCCGACAGCTTCTGTCGCCTTTTCCCGTGGATCCTCCCCGGCCGCTCACCGCCCCGCCCGGACCTCCTCCGCCGTGGTGTCCCGCAGCTCCCCGTCCAGCCGCAGCCACCGGGTGACCCCGATCGACTCCAGGAACGGCACGTCGTGGCTCGCCACGATCAGCGCCCCCTCGTACGCGTCGAGCGCCTCGGTCAGCCGCCGTACGCTCGCCAGATCGAGGCTGTTCGTCGGCTCGTCGAGCAGCAGCAGCCGGGGCGCCGGATCCGCCAGCAGCAGCATCGCCAGCGACGCCCGGAAGCGCTCCCCGCCCGACAGCGTCCCGGCCGGGTGGTCCGCGGCTCCCCCCTTGAAGAGGAAGCGCGCGAGCCGGGCCCGGACGCCGTTGTCCGTCAGCCCAGGGGCCGACCGCTTCACGTTGTCCGTCACCGACTGGGCGTCGTCCAGCGTGTCCAGCCGCTGCGGGAGGAATCCCGTCGGCAGCAGCGTCGTGGCCTCCCCGGAGAGCGGGGCGAGCTCGCCCGCGATCGTCCGCAGCAGCGCGGTCTTGCCCGCCCCGTTGCGCCCGGTCAGCGCGATCCGCTCGGGCCCGCGCACCGCCAGCTCCCCGCGCAGCGGAGGCCCGTAGGGCGGTACCGGATCACGCAGGAACAGCACCTCGCTCCCCGGATGCACCCGGGTCCGCGGCAGCTCGATCCGGATCTCCTCGTCCTCGCGCACCGCCAGCTCCGCCTCACCGAGCCGCCCCCTGGCCTCCGCCAGCCGCTCGGTGTGCAGGATCCGGTGCTTGCCGGCCGACTCCTGGGCGGACCGTTTGCGCTGGCCCATCACCACCTTGGGCTCCCGCTTGGTGTCCCACATCTTCTGCCCGTAGCGCCTGCGCCGGGCCAGCTTCATGTGCGCCTCGGCCAGTTCGCGCTTCTGCCGCTGCACATCGGACTCGGCGGCCCGAACCATGCGCTGCGCAGCCTCCTGCTCGACGGCCAGCGCCTCCTCGTACGCCGACAGGTTTCCGCCGTACCAGGTGACCGAGCCGTCCCGCAGATCCGCGATCCGGTCGACCCGCTCCAGCAGCTCCCGGTCATGGCTCACCGCGAGCAGCGCCCCGCTCCAGGCGTCGACCGCGTCGTACAGCCGCCCGCGGGCGACCGTGTCCAGGTTGTTCGTCGGCTCGTCCAGCAGCAGCACCCCGGGGCGGGCCAGCAGCAGGGTCGCCAGCCGCAGGAGCACGCACTCGCCGCCGGACATCTCCCCGGCGGTGCGGTCCAGCCCGATGTGCCCGAGGCCGAGCCCGTCCAGGGTCGCGCGGGCGCGCTGCTCGACGTCCCAGTCGTCGCCGATCACCGCGAAGAGCTCCTCGCGTACGTCACCCGCCTCGACGGCGTCGATCGCCGCGCGCCGGTCCGCGATCCCCAGCACCTGATCGACCCGCAGCGCGGTGTCCGGGGTCACGGTCTGCGGCAGGTACCCGAGTCCGCCTCGGATCCTGATCTCACCCTCCAGCGGGGCGAGTTCACCGGCGATCAGCCGCAACAGGGTGGATTTGCCGCACCCGTTGAGCCCGATGAGCCCGGTACGGCCGGGGCCCACGGCGAGGTCGAAGCCGGAGAGGACCTCGGTGCCGTCGGGCCAGGAGAAGGAGAGGGATGTGCAGCTGATATGGGTGTCGGACGCAGACATACGGATCTCCCGGGTACGTCGGGTAATGAGCTGAGGACGGCTGACGAGCTGAGATCGCACACGGGCGCCTGCGGCCACGACGGGGCGTGGCGGCGCTGCACGGTGCAGGGGACCTCAGATCAGCAACGTCCTTCTCCGATCCGACGACAACAGGAACATCACGAAGGTAGAACCGGGGCGCACGTCCCGGCAACGCGTTTTACGGCTGTGCGGCTACGGCGTCAGTGGTCCGCCGGTCAGCAGGTGCCGCCGAGCAGATCGGTCAGGTTCCGGTCCAGCTCCAGATAGCGGTGCTCTTCGCCCACCGGCACCAGCTCCTGCGCCCGCTCCAGGAAGCGGCGCAGCTCCGCCGTGCGTACGTGGACCATGGCGATGCCCTCGGCCGCGTGGAACTCCAGCACCGTCCGCTCGTACCCGAACGGCCTGACCCGGACGTCGCCCTCCCCGGCGGGAGTGTCGACCCCCGCCGTCAGCAGCTCGCGGGAGAACTCCCAGGACACCTCGGTCCCCTCCAGGGTCGCCGGGGCCGGGAACGCCATCCGCACGGCGAAGGGGTCCCTGCGGTCGTACTGCAGAGTGGCGGGCAGGGTTTCCATCCGCGGGGCGGACGCGACCATGCGGGCCTGCACGGACTGCTCGATAACGCTGGACAAGACCTGCTCCCTCTCGCGGCTGGGTGAACGGTTCCCGGCATTGGAGTAGACGACGGAACGCGTCGATCCGTGCACCGGCGGGTGGCGTGAGCTGCGTCACCGCCCACGCCCCGCCCCTCCTCCGCACTTCCCCGCACCCCCGCCCTCCTGCCCGCTTCTCGGCCGCGCATCCTGACCGGCGTGCGCTCCGGCCAGGGACGAAGCCGGGGAGCGCGTTGCCCGACCGGTCTACCGGCCGGGCAACTCCTGCTTGCACGGCGCAAGTTCGGCTGCGGTTCTGGTGGCGATGAATTCCGTGATCCGGTAGGCGCAGACCCCGTGTGCGGCGAAGGGGTCGGCTGCGGCGATCTCCTCGATCCGCTGCCGGTCGTCCCCGACGGCGAGGATCACCCCGCCGTCCCGGGGGTTCTTGCGGCCGGATGCGATGAAGACGCCCGCCGCGTACTGCTCGTCCAGCCAGGCGATGTGCTCCCGCATCAGCGCGTCCGCGCGTTCGACCGGGGCCGTGTAGGTCAATTCGAGTACGAACATGATCGCCAGGCTACGGGAGAGGGGGTGCCCCGAAACCGCCTAAGCTGCTGGTCATGACTACGCAGCCCACTCCCGCCCATGAGACCCCCGCAGACGAAGCCGAGGGCCGGGCGATCCAGGACCGCCTGCGCGGCCTGGTGGTGCTGGACGAGCCGGGGCCGCCGCCCGGAACCGGCCGGGTGACCGGGGTCGACGTGGCGTACGACGACGAGAAGGATGTCGTCGTCGCGGCGGCCGTGGTGCTGGACGCCGAGACACTGGAGACCGTGGACGAGGCCACCGCGGTCGGAAAGATCACCTTCCCCTACGTCCCCGGGCTGCTGGCCTTCCGCGAGATGCCCACCGTGCTGGAAGCCCTGGAGTCGCTGGGCGTCGACCCCGGCGTCGTCATCTGCGACGGCTACGGCCTCGCCCACCCGCGCCGTTTCGGGCTCGCCAGCCACCTGGGCGTGCTCACCGGACTGCCCGTGATCGGCGTCGGCAAGAACCCGTTCACCTTTTCGTACGAAGCCCCCGGCCCCCGGCGCGGTGACTTCTCCCCGCTGGTGGACGGCGAAGAGGTGGTGGGCCGGGCGCTGCGCACCCAGGAGAACACCAACCCGGTCTTCGTCTCCGTCGGCCACCGGATCAGCCTCGACAACGCCTGCGCCCACACCCTGCGCCTGGCCCGCCGCTTCCGCCAGCCCGAGAGCACCCGCCGGGCGGACGCCCTGTGCCGGCAGACCCTGCGGGAAGCGACCGCCTGAGGGGCACCGCTGTCTGCCGGATTCGACTGAGTATCTGTACGGATGGCATAAAGCGATCTTGCTGGGCAGGCTGAACACATGAACGCCACTCGCGCAGCCGTCCGTCCCGCGCCCTTCGACCCCGCCCAGCGCCGCATGGCCCTCGGTATGGCCCTCGGCGGGGTCGTCGGCCTCGTCTGGCTGGGCGCGATGCTCTACACGCTGGCCGGCTGGATCTTCTAGCGGAGCCCGCTCACCGCCCCGCCCCGGCAATCCTTCACCGCACCGCCGCCACCCGGAAGCGCAGCCCCGCCGCCGTCAGGCGCTCCAGCAGGGCATCGCCCATCGCCGTCGCCGTGGTGACCTGGCCGGAGGTCTCCGGGAGCTTGTCCAGGGCGAGGCACAGGGCCGACTCGGCGAGGATCTTGGCCGTCTCGTCGTAGCCCGGATCGCCGCCGGACACCTCGGTGAAGACCCGCCGGCCGCCGCCCTCCCCGACGAAGCGGATGGTGAACCAGCTCCGCCTGCGGCGCTCCGCGTCCGGCCCCTGCCCCGCCTCGTACCGCCCCATCAGCCACTCCCGTACGCCTTCGATCTGCGCGGCGGCGACCAGCGCACCTACGGCCGCCGGGCCGCCGAGGGCCATCGGCAGGGTCTTGACCGAGGCGAAGTGGCGGTAGCGGAAGTCGGGGCCGTACCGCTCCAGCGCCCGTGCCGAGCGGCCCACGATCGCCGGGTCCACGGTCGGCAGCGGCAGCGCCCAGGTGCCCGTGGCCCCGTTGAAGTGCGGGGAGCCGGCGGGGGTGCGGACCCGGCGGCCCACCTGGCGGGGCTCGTACAGCCGCCGCTCCCGGGCGGCCCGCAGCATCTGCGGCCCGCGTCCCATCGCGGTGAGCGCCGAGGCGAACGTACCGCCGGAGAACACGGCGTTGCTGCGGACGAAGCCGTCGACGGTCAGGGGCACGCCCTCCGGCAGCTGCTTGACCGTGAAGTACGCCCCGAGGTCATGGGGTACGGAGTCGAAGCCGCAGGCGTGCACGATGCGGGCGCCCGTCTCCCGGGCCCGCGCGTCGTGGCGCACAAAGGTCCGGTCGATGAACTCGGCCTCGCCGGTGAGGTCCAGGTAGTCCGTCCCCGCCTCGGCACAGGCCGCGACGAGCTTCTCGCCGTACAGGATGTACGGGCCCACCGTCGTGGCCACCACCCGTGCGGAGGAGGCGAGTTCGCGCAGCGCGTCCTCGTCGTCCGCGTCGGTCTCCAGCACTGGCAGCCCGGCGCAGCCCGGTTCGATCGCGGTGAGCCGTTCACGCAGCCGTTCCAGCTTGGCGCGGCTGCGGCCGGCCAGCGCCCAGCGCAGCCCTTCGGGGGCGTGTGCCGCCAGGTACTCGGCCGTGAGCACCCCCACGAAGCCGGTGGCACCGAAAAGGACGACGTCCAGGGGGCGTGCCGCCCCGTTCTGGCTGTTCACGAGTACCTCCGGGCACGGGGACGGGTGGAGACGTGGCAGGCAGGCTAGCGGAGGGGGCCGGCCGGTGTGCGGCCGGGCGGGGCGTCCTGCCCGCGCATGGAAGGTCCGGCCGGGATGCGAGAGGATCGCGGGGGAGAAACTAAGCGCTTGCTCGGCCCGGGGGGTTGTGCCGAGGGGGGAGCGTTCTTAGCATCGTTGATGTTACATCGGTTGTGTCACACCCATGGGGGCTCACAGATGGCGAAAGGCCCAAGGCCCGGGCACGGTCCGCTGACCGGTGTCCGTGTCGTCGAGCTGGCGGGCATCGGCCCCGGACCGTTCGCGGCGATGCTCCTGGCGGACCTCGGAGCCGATGTCGTACGCGTCGACCGGCCCGGCGGCCCGGCGCTCGGCATCGACCCCGCGTACGACATCACCAACCGCAACAAGCGCTCCGTCCTCGTCGACCTCAAGGACGAGGGCGGCGCCGGCCGCGTCCTCGACCTGGTCGAACGCGCCGACATCCTGATCGAGGGCTACCGCCCCGGCGTCGCCGAACGGCTCGGCGTCGGGCCCGACGCCTGCCTCGCCCGCAACCCGAAGCTGGTCTACGGGCGGATGACCGGCTGGGGCCAGGACGGGCCGCTCGCCGAGCGGGCCGGGCACGACATCGCGTACCTCGCGCTCACCGGCACCCTCTCCATGATCGGCAAGCCGGACGAGCCGCCCGTGGTCCCCGCCAACCTGGTCGGCGACTACGCGGGCGGCTCGCTCTACCTCGTCGTCGGGGTCCTCGCCGCCCTCCAGCACGCCCGCACCCCCGGCGGCGCGGGCCAGGTGGTGGACGCGGCGATCGTCGACGGCGCCGCCCACCTCGCCTCGATGATCCACGGCATGCTGGCCGCCGGGAGCTGGCAGGACCGGCGCGGCGCCAACCTGCTGGACGGCGGCTGCCCCTTCTACGGCACCTACGCCACCTCCGACGGCGGCCACATGGCGGTCGGCCCGCTGGAAGGGCAGTTCTACGCCGAGTTCGCCGGCCTCCTCGGCATCGCGGACGACTTCCCCGACCGGTGGGACCTCGCCCGCTGGGACGAGCTGCGCGCCGCTGTCGCCGAGCGCTTCGCGACCCGTACGCGGGCGGAGTGGACCGAGGTGTTCGACGGCACCGACGCCTGCGTGGCCCCCGTGCTCTCCCTCCGTGAGGCGCCCCACCACCCGCACCTCGCCGCCCGCTCCACCTTCGTCGAGCACGGCGGCATCACCCAGCCCGCCCCGGCCCCGCGCTTTTCCGCCACCCCCGTCTCCGTCCGCAGCGGCCCCGCGCGGCCGGGCGCCGACACGGACGCGGTCGCCGCCGACTGGGACGTACCGGGGCTCCGGCCCCACCCTCACGACTAGGAGACCCCGTGCAACGCCAGATCTTCACCGAGGAGCACGACGCGTTCCGCGAGACCGTCCGGGCCTTCCTGGCCAAGGAGGTGCTCCCGTACTACGAGCAGTGGGAGCGGGACGGCATCGTCTCCCGCGACGCCTGGCTCGCCGCCGGACGCGCCGGGCTGCTCGGCCTCGCCGTACCCGAGGAGTACGGGGGCGGCGGCTCCACCGACTTCCGCTACAGCGCCGTCCTCGCCGAGGAGTTCACCCGGGCCGGGGCGCCCGGACTCGCGATCGGCCTGCACAACGACATCATCGGCCCCTACCTCACCGGCCTCGCCACCGAGGACCAGAAGCGCCGCTGGCTGCCCGGGTTCTGCAGCGGCGAGACCATCACCGCCATCGCCATGACCGAGCCGGGCGCCGGCTCCGACCTCCAGGCCATCCGCACCACCGCCGAGGACAAGGGCGACCACTGGCTGCTCAACGGCTCGAAGACCTTCATCTCCAACGGTATCCTCGCCGACCTGGTGATCGTCGTCGCCAAGACCACCCCGGACGGCGGCGCCAAGGGGCTCTCGCTCATCGTCGTGGAGCGAGGGGCCGAGGGCTTCGAGCGCGGCCGCAACCTCGACAAGATCGGCCAGAAGTCGCAGGACACCGCCGAGTTGTTCTTCAACGACGTCCGCGTCCCCAAGGAGAACCTCCTCGGTGAACTCGACGGCGCGTTCATCCACCTGATGACCAACCTGGCCCAGGAGCGCATGGGCATAGCGGTCGCCGGGATCGCCGCCGCCGAACACCTGCTGGAGATCACCACGCGGTACGTCAAGGAGCGCGAGGCCTTCGGGCGCCCGCTCTCCAAGCTCCAGCACATCCGGTTCGAGATCGCGGAGATGGCCACCGAGTGCGCCGTCACCCGGACCTTCCTGGACCGGTGCATCGTCGACCACTCCGACGGCGTCCTCGACGCCGTCCACGCCTCCATGGCCAAGTGGTGGGCCACCGAACTGCAGAAGCGCGTCGCCGACCGCTGCCTCCAACTCCACGGCGGCTACGGCTACATGAGCGAGTACAAGGTCGCCAAGGCGTTCACCGACGGCCGTATCCAGACCATCTACGGCGGCACGACCGAGATCATGAAGGAGATCATCGGCCGCTCGCTGCTCGCCTGAACACCTCTTCGCCTCCTCCCAACCACCCTCGAAAGGCAGCTGTCTTGAGTACCGAAGCATTCGTCTACGACGCGATCCGCACCCCGCGCGGCCGCGGCAAGGCCAACGGCGCCCTGCACGGCACCAAGCCGATCGACCTGGTCGTCGGCCTCATCCACGAGATCCAGAGCCGCTTCCCGGACCTGGACCCGGCCGCCATCGACGACATCGTCCTCGGGGTCGTCAGCCCGCTCGGGGACCAGGGCTCCGACATCGCCCGCATCGCCGCCATCGCCGCGGGCCTGCCGGACTCCGTCGCCGGGGTCCAGGAGAACCGCTTCTGTGCCTCGGGCCTGGAAGCGGTCAACCTGGCCGCCGCCAAGGTCCGTTCGGGCTGGGAGGACCTCGTGCTCGCCGGGGGCGTCGAGTCGATGTCCCGGGTGCCGATGGGCTCGGACGGCGGGGCCTGGGCGATGGACCCGATGACCAGCTTCGAGACCGGCTTCGCCCCGCAGGGCATCGGCGCCGACCTCATCGCCACCATCGAGGGCTTCAGCCGCCGCGATGTGGACGAGTACGCCGCCCTCTCCCAGGAGCGCGCCGCCGCGGCCTGGAAGGACGGCCGCTTCGCCCGCTCCGTCGTCCCGGTCAAGGACCGCAACGGCCTCGTCGTCCTCGACCACGACGAGCACCTGCGCCCCGGCACCACCGCCGACTCCCTCGCCGGCCTCAAGCCGTCCTTCGCCGCCATCGGTGACGTGGGCGGCTTCGACGCGGTGGCGCTGCAGAAGTACCACTGGGTCGAGAAGATCGACCACGTCCACCACGCGGGCAACTCCTCCGGCATCGTCGACGGCGCCGCCCTCGTCGCCATCGGCTCGAAGGAGGTCGGTGAGCGTTACGGACTCACCCCGCGCGCCCGCATCGTCTCCGCGGCCGTCTCCGGCTCCGAGCCCACCATCATGCTCACCGGCCCGGCCCCCGCCACCCGCAAGGCGCTCGCCAAGGCCGGGCTCACCATCGACGACATCGACCTGGTGGAGATCAACGAGGCCTTCGCCGGGGTCGTCCTGCGCTTCGTCAAGGACATGGGCCTGACCCTGGACAAGGTCAACGTCAACGGCGGTGCCATCGCGCTCGGCCACCCCCTCGGCGCGACCGGCGCGATGATCCTCGGCACCGTCATCGACGAACTGGAGCGCCGCGACCAGCAGTTCGGCCTGGTCACCCTCTGCGTCGGCGGCGGCATGGGCGTCGCGACCGTCGTCGAACGCATCTGACCGTCCTGCCCCGGCCACCCCTTCTTACGGAGAAGACACCGACATGACCGAGAGCACCACCATCCGCTGGGAACAGGACGAGACCGGCGTCGTCACCCTCGTCCTGGACGACCCCAACCAGTCCGCCAACACGATGAACCAGGCATTCAAGGACTCCATCGCGGCCATCGCGGACCGCGCCGAGGCCGAGAAGGACTCCATCCGCGGCATCATCTACACCTCCGCCAAGAAGACCTTCTTCGCGGGCGGCGACCTCAAGGACATGATCAAGGTCGGCCCCGAGAACGCCCAGGCCGCCTTCGACACCGGAACCGAGATCAAGCGCTCACTGCGCCGCATCGAGACCCTCGGCAAGCCCGTAGTCGCCGCCATCAACGGGGCGGCCCTCGGCGGCGGTTACGAGATCGCACTCGCCTCCCACCACCGCGTCGCCCTCGACGCCCCCGGCTCCCGCATCGGCCTGCCCGAGGTCACCCTCGGCCTGCTTCCGGCGGGCGGCGGCGTCACCCGTACCGTACGCCTCATGGGTATCGCGGACGCGCTGCTCAAGGTGCTTCTCCAGGGCACCCAGTACACCCCGCGGCGTGCCCTGGAGAACGGCCTGATCCACGAAGTCGCCGCCACCCGCGAGGAGATGATCGAGAAGGCCCGCGCCTTCATCGACGCCAACCCCGAGTCCCAGCAGCCCTGGGACGTCAAGGGCTACCGCATCCCGGGCGGCACCCCCTCCAACCCCAAGTTCGCGGCCAACCTGCCCGCGTTCCCCGCCAACTTGAAGAAGCAGATCGCGGGCGCGCCCATGCCCGCGCCGCGCAACATCCTGGCGGCGGCCGTCGAGGGCTCCCAGGTCGACTTCGAGACCGCCCTGACCATCGAGGCCCGGTACTTCACCGAGCTCGTCACCGGCCAGGTCTCCAAGAACATGATCCAGGCGTTCTTCTTCGACCTCCAGGCCGTCAACTCCGGTGCCAACCGCCCCAAGGACATCCCCGAGCGCCCGGTCCGCAAGGTCGCCGTACTCGGCGCCGGGATGATGGGCGCGGGCATCGCCTACTCCTGCGCCAAGGCCGGGATCGACGTCGTCCTCAAGGACGTCTCCACCGAGGCGGCCGCCAAGGGCAAGGCGTACAGCGAGAAGCTGCTGGCCAAGGCGGTCTCCCGGGGCCGTACGACGGAGGCGAAGCGCGACGAGCTGCTGGCCCGGATCACCCCGACCGGCGACCCGGCCGACCTCGCGGGCTGCGACGCGGTGATCGAGGCCGTCTTCGAGGACACCGCGCTCAAGCACAAGGTGTTCCAGGAGATCCAGGACATCATCGAGCCCGACGCCCTGCTCTGCTCCAACACCTCCACCCTCCCGATCACGGCCCTCGCCGAAGGCGTCACGCGCCCCGCCGACTTCATCGGCCTGCACTTCTTCTCCCCGGTCGACAAAATGCCCCTGGTCGAGATCATCAAGGGCGAGCGGACCGGCGACGAGGCCCTGGCCCGCGCCTTCGACCTGGTGCGCCGGATCAAGAAGACGCCGATCGTCGTCAACGACTCGCGCGGCTTCTTCACCTCGCGCGTCATCGGCCAGTTCATCAACGAGGGCGTCGCCATGGTCGGCGAGGGCGTCGAGCCCGCCTCGATCGAGCAGGCCGCAGCCCAGTCCGGCTACCCGGCCAAGGTGCTCTCCCTGATGGACGAGCTGACCCTGACCCTGCCGCGCAAGATCCGCATCGAGACCAAGCGGGCGGTGGAGGAGGCCGGCGGCACCTGGCCCGGCCACCCCTCCGACGAGGTCATCGACCGGATGGTCGACGAGTTCGGCCGCCCCGGCCGCAGCGGGGGAGCGGGCTTCTACGACTACGACGAGGACGGCAAGCGCGCCGGCCTCTGGCCCGGCCTGCGCGAGCACTTCACCAAGCCGGACGCGAACGTACCCTTCGAGGACATGAAGGAGCGGATGCTCTTCTCCGAGGCGCTGGACAGCGTCCGCTGCCTGGAGGAGAACGTCCTCATCTCCGTCGCCGACGCCAACATCGGCTCCATCATGGGCATCGGCTTCCCGCCGTGGACCGGTGGCGTGCTCCAGTACATCAACGGGTACGAGGGCGGCCTGCCCGGCTTCGTGGCCCGCGCCCGGGAACTCGCCGAGCGCTACGGCGACCGTTTCCTGCCGCCCGCGCTGCTGGTGGAGAAGGCCGGGAAGGGCGAGACCTTCCACGACTGAGACTGTTCCGGAGCGCGTTGACCGTCACTCGGCGGTGAACGCGCTCCGCAGCTCCTCCTTCAACGACCGCTGAAACGCCGTCACCAGGGCCTGCACCACGATCGGTTGCATATGTGCCGACAGCGACTTCATCGCCGCCACATGCTCCGGATCCCCTTCGCGCTCCCGGTACGGGCTCCACACCTCGTCCCGGAACAGCCGCGTCAACTCCTGCGCCGCGGAACGGGTGTGCTCCAGCAGCACGGTCCGCGCCGCCAGGATCGCCTCGTGTGCGATCGGCACGTCCAGCAGCTCCACCCCGAGCCGCAGCAGCCCGAGGTCCACCCGGTACGCCCCGCCCTCCTCCTGCGGCCGCACCAGCACCCCCATCGCCGCCAGCCGCTCCACATCCGGCTCCGCCAGCACCCGCCCCGCCCGCTTCTCCAGCTCCGCCCACGACATGTCCTCCGCCGTGTCCGGCGCCCAGGACGCCACCAGCGCCCGGTGGATCGCCAGATCGTGGGCGCTCAGGTCGGGCGGCAGCTGCTCCAGATAGCGTTCGATGGCGGCGAGCGTCATGCCCTGGTGCTGGAGCTCCTCGATCAGCGCCAGCCGGGAGAGATGATCGGCCCCGTAGTGCCCGACCCGGCGCGGCCCGATGACCGGGGGCGGCAGCAGACCCCGGGTGCTGTAGAACCGCACGGTACGCACGGTGACCCCGGCACGCGCCGCCAGCTCGTCCACCGTGAGCGTGGGCCCGTCGGTCCCCGTCGCCATCTCTGCTCCCCGCAGTCGAACCCTCGTATCGGACAGTGCCGCTGTCTCACCACTACTGTGAAAGTCTCCGGCACCGACGCCCCGCCGTCCACCCCGGCCCGCTGTCAGTGCCGGGCCGTACGGTGAAGCCATGTCGGGGATCACGTATGTACGGGGGGACGCCACCGCGCCGCAGGGCAAGGGCGTCAAGGTGATAGCGCACGTCTGCAACGACCTGGGCGGCTGGGGCAAGGGCTTCGTCCTGGCCCTCTCCCGCCGCTGGCCCGAGCCCGAGGCCGCCTACCGCCGCTGGCACCGGGATCGCGCGGGCAACGACTTCGCCCTGGGGGCGGCCCAGTTCGTGCAGGTCGGCCCGTCTCTCTGGGTGGCCAACATGGTCGGCCAGCGGGGGATGCGCACCGGCAGCAAGGGTGTGCCCGTGCGGTACGAGGCCATCGACACGGCTCTCAGCGCGGTGGCCGTCCGGGCGGGCGAGCTCGGGGCCTCGGTGCACATGCCGCGCATAGGCTGCGGCCTCGCGGGCGGCAAGTGGTCGCGCGTCGAGCCGATCGTCCAGGGGCGCCTGACAGGGGAAGGCGTGCCCGTGACGGTGTACGACCACGACTGACCGGGGCACCGGCCGCCAGGGACCCCGCCAACACGGCCTCCCGCCCGCGAGGGATCATGGGGGATGGGACGGGCAGCGTACGGCAGGCCCGCCGGACGGCCGGGAGCACCTGATGAGCAGCGCGAAGGACGCGGTGAACCCCCTGCCGCCCCCGCCCGGCGGCGTCCTGTGGAGCCTGTCCGGGGATGTCCGGGCCCTGCTCATGCTGCCCGCCGCTCTCACCCTCCAGGTCGCCCACCCGGCTGTCGGTGCGGGCGTCGACGAGCACTCCGTCTTCCGTACCGACCCCTGGGGGCGCGGCGAACGCTCCCTGCGCTCGCTCCAGCTCTGGGTGTACGGCGGCGCGGAGGCCGCCGAGGAGGGCCGCAGGCTGCGCCGGCTCCACCGCACCATCCAGGGCACGGACACCCGGGGCCGCGCCTACCACGCGCTGACGCCCGCCAACTACGCCTGGGTGCACGCCACCGGCTTCCCCGTCTACCGGCACGCGGCGCGCTATCTGATCCGGCCGATGAGCCCGGCGCAGGAGCGCGCCCTGTACGCGGAGTGGCTCCAGGTCGGCCGGATCCTCGGCATCCACGACCGGGACATGCCGCAGACGATCGAGGAGTTCTGGCCGTACTGGGAGAAGATGCTCGCCGGGGAGATCGAGGCGACGACCGTGGTGCGTGAACTCGTCGACGTCGACCAGCCCGTGCCGCCGCCGGACCGCGGCCCCCTGCTCCTGCGGATGGTCCTGCGGGCGCTGTGGCCGGTGCTGCTTCCGCCGCTGGCCCGCTTCCGCCGCTTCGTCACCATCGGACTCATGCCGCCGGACGCCCGCGCCGCGATCGGCCTGCCGTGGACGGCGGCCCAGGAGAAGCGGCTGCGGCGGCTCTGCGCGGTGCTGCGTGCCGTCGTCCCCGTACTCCCGGAGCGGCTGCGGTACCTGCCGATGGCACGGGCGGCCCGCGCCGCGCACGCCACCGGGGGCCGTCGGAACGGCTGAACCTCACCGTCCGACGCCCCCCGATTCAGCGCGTCCGACGGTCAGCGGTGACCGTGACCGCTGTGCTCCCCGTCCCCGTGCTCCCCGTGGTCGTGGATCGTGTTCGTCGCCGCGATCTTCTTCCAGGACGCCGGCCGCTCCGGACCGACCGCCGCCGCCCGGGACGACAGCGCGCCCTTGGCGAGCCCGTCAGCAGACGCCGCCGGGAGCGCGGGCCGCTTCGGCTGGTACAGCCAGGTGTCGAAGAGCGTCGCCAGCGGGCTGCCCGAGATCCGCTCCGCGTACCGCAGGAAGTCACCCACGGTCGCGTTGGAGTGCGCCTTCTCGGTCGGCCACCCCTTCAGCAGGGCGAAGAAGGTCTCGTCGCCGACCTTGTTGCGCAGCGCCTGGAGCGCCAGCGCCCCCCGGTCGTAGACGGCGATGTCGAACTGGTTGTCCGGACCCGGGTCACCCGGCTTCACCTTCCAGAACGGGTCGTCGGCCGGGTGCAGGGCGTAGACGTAGTCCGCCAGCTGCTGCGCGGTGCCCTCGCCCTCCTTCTCCGACCAGAGCCACTGGCTGTAGCGGGCGAAGCCCTCGTTGATCCAGATGTCCTTCCATCCGTCGACCGACACGCTGTTGCCGTACCACTGGTGCGCGATCTCATGGACGACGACCGACACGTTGGCGCCGTTCGCGAACTGCCGCGGGCTGTAGAACGGCCGCGTCTGGGTCTCCAGCGCGAACCCGCTCGTCACATTGGGCACATAGCCGCCGAGCGCGTTGAACGGATACGGACCGAAGACCTCCGTCAGCCACTCCGCGACCTCGGTGGTCCGCTCGATGCTGGCGCGGGCGGCACCCGCGTTGGGGCCGAGATCCTTGCTGTACGCGTTCAGCACCGGCAGGCCGTCGGCCGTCCTGTCGGTCGTGATGTCGAACTTCCCGACCGCGAGCGTCGAGAGGTACGTGGCCTGCGGCTTGTCGGAGCGCCAGTTGAAGCGCGTCCGGCCCAGCTTGGAGCTCTGCGAGACGAGCACCCCGTTGCTGATCGCCTGCGTGCCGTCCGGCACGGAGACCGAGATGTCGTACGTGGCCTTGTCGAGCGGGTGGTCGTTGCTCGGGTACCACCAGACCGCCGACTCCGGCTCCTGCGCGGCGACGCCGCCGTCCGGGGTCCGCGCCCAGGCGGTCCAGCCGTTGATCTTCAGCTCGGAGGGCTTCCCGGCGTACCGGACGACCACCGAGACGTCCTTGCCCTTCGCCAGGGGGCCCGCCGGGGTGATCTCCAGCTCCTGGGTACCGCTCTTGGTGTAGGAGGCCTTCTTACCGTTGACCCGCACCTCGGAAACGGCGAGCCCGAAGTCGAGGTTGAAGCGGGTCAGATCCTGTGTGGTGGTGGCGAGGATCGTCGCGGTGCCCTCCAGCAGGTCGGTCGCCGGCTGGTAGGTCAGCCGCAGGTCGTAGTGGGAGACGTCGTAGCCACCGTTTCCGCTGGCCGGGTAGTAGGGGTCGCCGATACCCGGGGCGCCCGCGGTGCCTGAGGAGGCCGATGCCGGGATCGCCAGCAGAAGGGTGGCCGCGAGAGCGCTGGGGACGATGAATCTGCGGTGCACGCATACTCCAAGTCGTCGGGACGGTCGACCGGGCGGAGGTCGTTGCCGCCCGGTCGTGCAACCGGGCGGGGGATGGTTCCGTCCGGTCGTGCAACCGGGGGATGGGTCCGCCCGGTCGCGGGACCGGTCGGAGGGTGGTTCCGGCCGGTCAGGAAAAAGGCTAAGCAGCCCGCAGCGCAGGGCGGTCGATTCCGGGCATTCCTGTCACACGATCGCCATGCCCTCGTCACGACCGGTAGTGATCGCCCCCTGTTGCACAGGAGTTCACCCGGGTAACGTCCGCTCCACCGACAGACCGGCGTGCAACGCGGTGTCCGCCGCGCGCACCCCCACTCGCGCTCCGCCCGTGCCCCGCTCGTGCTCAGCGCGCACGCCGGTCGTACTCCGGGAGGCAGCCGCTGATGACCCCTCGCATCACCCGCGCGCTCCGCATGCTCAGCCCGCACCCGTGGCTCGGACCGGTCGCACAGCCCGGACGCCCGCCCTCCGGTGTACGCCGCCGTGGCCCCGCGGTCCGACGCCGGAGCGCGGTCGTGGCCGGGCTGCTGGCCGCGCTGGCCGTCCCCTTCGCCATCGCACCCGCCGAGGCCGCGCCCCACCCGCCGCGCACCGGGTTCGAGACGAGCGACGGGGCGCGCTGGACCGGGCTGGGGGAGGAACGGGCCTTCCTCGGAGCGGTGGACCGGGGGAGCGACCGGGTCGCCGTGGACCGCGTCGGCACCACGAAGGAGGGCCGCCCGCTCCAGCTCGTACGCATCGGCAAGCAGCGTCCCGCCGCCACCACGGTCCTGCTGATCTGCAGTCAGCACGGGGACGAGCCCGCCGGGCGCGAGGCCTGTCTGACCACCCTGCGCGACCTGGCCTTCGCCGAGGACCGCGCCACCCGCGCCTTCCTCTCCCGTACGACGGTGCTGGTGCTGCCCACCGCCAACCCGGACGGACGCGCGGCCGACACCCGGGGCAACGCCGACGGCGTCGACGTCAACCGGGACCACATCGCCCTGAAGACCGCGGAGGGCAGGGCGATCGCGGCCGTCGTCCGCGACGAACGGCCGGATGTCATCTACGACTTGCACGAGTACGGTGCCACGCCGCCGTACTACGACAAGGACCTCTTCGTCCTGTGGCCCCGCAACCTGAACGTCGCGCGCGGCGTCCACGACGTCTCGCGGACCCTCTCGGAGCAGTACGTACGGCCCGCCGCGACCGAGGGCGGTTACACCAGCGGCCACTACGGAATCTGGACCGATCCGGTCTCCGGCGACCCCATCAAGCAGACCGCAGGGGACGGCCAGGAACGCATCCTGCGCAACACCTCCGGCCTCAAGCACGCGGTCGGCCTCCTCATCGAGTCACGCATCGACGCCCTGAGCGAGTCCGAGAAGGCCGATCCGGCCCTCAACCACCGCCGCAGGGTCCACTCCCAGCAGACGGCGCTCGGCGGTCTCTTCGACTTCACGGAGGAACAGCGCGCCCGCATCCGGGCGGCCACCGCGCTCTCGCGCCTGACCGGGTTCGCCGACCGCGGCCCCGTATATCTGGGAGGCGCCGACAACGATCCGGCCGAGCCCGCCGAGATCCTCACCGACCCGCCGTGCGGCTACCGGCTGGACCCCTCCCAGTACGCCGCCGTGCAGGACGAGCTCGCCCTGCACGGCGTCCGGTCGCAGCGGAATGGAGATGGCGGGTTTGTGCCCCTGCGTCAGTCGGCCAGAAACTTGATTCCGCTGCTCCTCGACCAACGGGCGACATATTCCCTCACATACGGTCAAGCCGATACCGCTTGTTGATCCTTCGAGATCGTGGGCAGGTGTGGTACTGCCTACAGAGAGCGTTTTTCGGACTCGGTGAAAGGTGCCATTTGTGTCCCAGGACGACCAGCCGGCGGGGGACCGGGAGGAACTGTCGGTCACGGCAGACCTGCCCCCCGCACCGGTCAGCACGCGGGCCCCGACCACCGACCGGGTGGTCTTCGGCGTCACGGCGGTCCTCACCCTCGCCTTCGTCATCTGGGGCGCTACCTCCACCTCATCGCTGGAGACCGCCTCCGGCAAGCTGCTCACCGGGCTGATCCACAACGGTGGCTGGGCCTTCATGCTCGCCGCCTCGGGCTTCGTCATCTTCGCCCTCTGGCTGGCCATCAGCCGCTACGGGAAGATCTGCCTCGGCCAGGAGGGCGAGGCGCCGGAGTTCCGGACCATCTCCTGGGTCGCGATGATGTTCAGCGCCGGTATGGGCATCGGGCTGATGTTCTGGGGCGTGAGCGAGCCCCTGGCCCACTTCCGTACCCCGCCGCCCGGCACCGACCCCGCCGACTCGGCCGAGGCCATGCAGACGGCGATGGCCACCACCCTCTTCCACTGGACGCTGCACCCCTGGGCGATCTACGCGGTGGTCGGCCTCGCCATCGCCTACAGCGCCTACCGGATGCGCAGGCGGCAGACGATCAGCGCGGTCTTCGAGCCGCTGATCGGCAAGCGTCACGCGTACGGAGGCGTCGGCCGCGTCATCGACATCCTGGCCATCTTCGCGACCCTCTTCGGCTCGGCGGCCTCGCTGGGCCTCGGCGCGCTCCAGATCGGCAGCGGGATCCAGGAGCTGGACTGGCTGGAGAAGGCCGGCACCGGCCTCCTCGTCGCGATCATCGCCGTGCTGACGGTCGGCTTCGTCGCCTCCGCGGTGTCCGGTGTGGAGAAGGGCATCCAGTGGCTCTCCAACATCAACATGGTGCTGGCCCTGCTGCTGGTCGTGTTCGTCTTCATCGCCGGTCCCACGATCTTCGTGCTCGACCTGGTGCCCACCTCGCTGGGCGCCTACATCAGCGACCTCGGACAGCTCGCCGGCCGCACCGAGGCGACCGGCGGCGGTGAGGTGGCCGACTGGCTCGGCGGCTGGACCGTCTTCTACTGGGCCTGGTGGATCTCCTGGACGCCCTTCGTCGGCATGTTCATCGCCCGGATCAGCCGCGGCCGCACGATCCGCCAGTTCGTCGGCGGCGTCATCCTGGTGCCCAGCACGGTCAGCCTGATCTGGTTCGCCGTCTTCGGCGGCACGGCCATGAAGCTGGACGAGGCGGGCAAGCTCACCGGCGCCGACACGCCCGAGGCGCAGCTGTTCGGCGTCCTCCAGGAGTTCCCGATCGCCACCGTGACGAGCATCCTGGTGATGATCCTCGTCGGCATCTTCTTCGTCTCCGGTGCCGACGCCGCCTCGATCGTCATGGGCACGCTCTCGCAGAGGGGCGTCCTCGAACCGGCGAAGTGGGTCGTCATCTTCTGGGGTGTCGTGACCGGGGCCGTGGCCGCCGTCATGCTGCTCATCGGTGACGGCAAGGAGAACGCGCTGGAGGGGCTCCAGAACCTCACGATCCTGGTCGCCGCCCCCTTCGTCATCGTGATGATCGGCATGTGCGTGGCCCTGATGCGGGACCTGCGCAAGGACCCGCAGATCGTCCGCCAGGAGTTCGGCGTGGAGGCGGTCGAGTCCGCGGTGATCGAGGGGCACGCCAAGTACGACGGCGACTTCGAGATCCGTATCGGCCCCGGCACGACGGTCACCACGGACGAACGCCACAAGGAGGACCCGGCCGGGAAGCGCCCACAGGACTGATCCCGGGGTTCCGGGAACCCGGGTTCCCGGGAAGCACCTCGCACGTACGGCGGCGGCTCAGCCCACCAGGGCGGCCGCCGCCCGCGCGCAGCCCCAGGCCACGGTCACGCCCGCGCCGCCGTGCCCGTAGTTGTGCACCAGCAGCCCCCCGCCCGGCAGGGCCTCCGCCTCGATCCGCACCCCGGCCTCCCGCACCGGCCGCAGCCCCACCCGGTGCCCCAGCACCCGGGCGCCCGCGATCTCCGGCCGGACCCGCGCGCACCGCGCCACGATCTCCCGCGCAGTCCCCGGATCGGGCTCCCGGCGCTCGTCGTCCGCCTCCGCCGTGCCGCCCAGCACCAGGCCGGCCGGCTGCGGGAAGAAGTACGTCGTCGCGGCGGACGCCGGATCCGCCTCGGTGAACCACTCCGTGATCCCCGGGTTCTCCACCACGACCAGTTGTCCCCGCACCGGCCGCACCCCCGCGTCCGGCACCAGCTCGCGCGCCCCCAGACCCGTGCAGTTCACCACCACCGGACTCTGCGCCGCCGCTTCCTCGAACCCGGCCACCGCGCGCCGCTCCACCGCACCGCCCGCCGCCACCAGCCGCCGCTCCAGCCACGCCAGGTGCACCGGCATGTCCAGCAGCGGCAGCACCACCCGCAGCCCCTCCGCCACCTCCACCGCACCCTTCAGCTCCGCCGCCCACGCCCCCAGCGCCGCGAACCGCTCACCGCCGTGCACCCCCGCCACCAGCCGTACGCCGGTTCCGCCGGGCCCGGCCGCCAGCTCCTCGTACACCGCGAGCGTCTCCAGCGACCAGTCGCCGACCCGCTCCGCCGGCTCGATCCGGTACGGCCACCACAGCGCCCCCGCCACCGCCGACGTCGTCGCCCCGGCCGGATCGCGCGACCAGACGCGCACCCGCAGCCCGCGCTCCGCCAGGGTCACAGCGGTGGTGAGCCCGACGACCCCACCGCCCACCACGATCACATCCGTCATCACGGTCACTCCCGTCCCTCGGTACACGCCCGTCGCCGCACGGAACACGCCCGTCGCTGCACGGACGCTAACGGACGCCGGAAACCGGAGGCCAGGGGCACAGGGCGAAGAGCACGGAGAGCCGGAGACTAGGATCGGCACCCTGATGACTGCCACCCTCGTCGCCAAGGACCTCGCCGCCGGACACGGCGACCGCACACTCTTCGCCGGACTCGACCTCGTCGTCGCACCCGGAGACGTGATCGGTCTCGTCGGAGTCAACGGCGCCGGTAAATCGTCCCTGCTCCGCCTGCTCGCCGGACTCGACCGCCCGGAGGAGGGCGAGCTGCGGCTCTCCCCGCCCACCGCCACCGTCGGCCACCTCCCGCAGGAGCCCGAGCGGCGGGAGGGCGAGACCGTGGCCGCCTTCCTCGCCCGCCGCACCGGGGTCGCCGACGCCCAGCGCGCCATGGACGAGGCGACGGAGGGCCTGGTCGCGGGAGCCCCGGGCGCCGACGACGCGTACTCCGAGACCCTGGAGCGCTGGCTCGCCCTCGGCGGCGCGGACCTGGAGGAGCGGGCCGCGCAGGTCGCCGCCGAGCTGGGCCTCACCGTGAGCCTGGACCTGCCCATGACGGCGCTCTCCGGCGGCCAGGCCGCCCGCGCCGGACTCGCCTCGCTGCTGCTCTCCCGTTACGACGTCTTCCTGCTGGACGAGCCCACCAACGACCTCGACCTCGACGGCCTGGAGCGCCTTGAGCGCTTCGTCTCGGGGCTGCGGGCCGGCACCGTCGTCATCAGCCACGACCGCGAGTTCCTGATGCGCACGGTCACCAAGGTGCTGGAGCTCGACCTCGCCCAGCAGCAGATCAACCTCTACGGCGGTGGCTACGCGGCCTACCTGGAGGAGCGCGAGACCGCGCGCCGGCACGCCCGCGAGGGCTTCGAGGAGTACGCAGACAAGAAGGCCGCCCTGGAAGCGCGCGGCCATATGCAGCGGTCCTGGATGGACAAGGGCGTCAAGAACGCCCGCCGCAAGGCCACCGACGGCGACAAGCTCGGCCGCAACGCCCGCAGCGAGGCGAGCGAGAAGCAGGCGGCGAAGGCCCGGCAGACCCAGCGCATGATCGAGCGCCTCGACACCGTCGAGGAGCCGCGCAAGGAGTGGGAGCTGCGGATGGAGATCGCCACCGCCCCCCGCTCCGGCTCGGTCGTCGCGACCCTGCGCGAAGCCCGCGTGGTGCGCGGCGACTTCTCCTTCGGCCCCGCCTCGCTCCAGATCGACTGGGCCGACCGGGTCGCCATCACCGGCGCCAACGGCGCTGGCAAGTCCACCCTGCTCGCCGCCCTGTTGGAGCGGCTCCCGCTCGACTCCGGCCACGCCACCCTCGGTTCGGGCGTCGTGGTCGGCGAGGTGGACCAGGCCCGCAGGCTCTTCCTCGGCTCCCAGTCGCTGCTGGAGGCCTTCTGCGCGGCCGTGCCCGACACGGAACCGGCCGAAGTCCGCACGCTGCTCGCCAAGTTCGGCCTGCGCGCCGACCATGTGATGCGCCCGGCCACCAGCCTCTCCCCGGGCGAACGCACCCGCGCCGCCCTCGCCCTGCTGCAGGGCCGGGGCGTCAACCTCCTGGTGCTCGACGAGCCGACCAACCATCTGGACCTGCCCGCCATCGAGCAGTTGGAGGCGGCCCTGGAGAGCTACACGGGCACGCTGCTGCTGGTCACCCACGACCGGCGGATGCTCGAAGCGGTCCGCACCACGCGCCGCGTCGAAGTCGCGGACGGCCAGGTCAAGGAAGTCTGAGCGGAGTCACGCAGGCGGGGGCGGGCCGCACGCGGCGACCCGCCCCCACCGCCTTTCCGCCTCAGCGCCCCCGGCCCTGCTTCGGGTCGGTCAGCCCGGCCCGCCGCAGCGCGTCGGCCATCGCACTGTTCGCCGGAGCCGGAGCCGGAGCGCCCTGCCCCTGCCGGGACCCACCGCCACCGGAGCCGCCGCGCCGGTCCCGGCCGCCACCCTGACCGCCCTGACGGGCCTGTCCACCACCGGACCCCTGGCCCTGGCTCTGCCGCTGCTTCGGCGGGCGGACGCCCCGCTCACCACGGCCCTGCTGCCCGCCGCCGGACCCGCCGCCCGCGCCCGGCTCGTCGTCCAGCCGCAGCGACAGCGAGATCCGCTTGCGTGGAATGTCGACATCCATGACCTTGACCTTCACGATGTCCCCGGGCTTCACGACATCGCGCGGGTCCTTCACGAACGTCTTCGACAGTGCCGACACATGCACCAGACCGTCCTGGTGGACGCCGATGTCGACGAACGCGCCGAACGCCGCCACATTCGTCACGACGCCCTCCAGCACCATGCCGGGCTCCAGGTCGCCGAGCTTCTCGACACCCTCCTTGAAGGTCGCCGTTCGGAACGCCGGACGGGGGTCGCGGCCCGGCTTCTCCAGCTCCTTGAGGATGTCCGTCACGGTCGGCAGACCGAACATGTCGTCCACGAAGTCCGCCGCCCGCAGCGACCGCAGAGCCTCCGCGTTGCCGATCAGCGAGGCGACCTCGCCACCCGCCGTCTTCCCCATCCGCCGCACCACCGGGTACGCCTCGGGGTGCACGCTGGAACCGTCCAGCGGGTCGTCGCCGCCGCGGATGCGCAGGAAGCCCGCGCACTGCTCGTACGCCTTCGGGCCCAGCCGCGCCACGTCCTTGAGCGCCTTGCGGGAGCGGAAGGGGCCGTTGGTGTCGCGGTGCGTGACGATGTTCTCGGCGAGCCCGGAACTGATCCCCGAGACCCGCGAAAGCAGCGGCGCGGAGGCGGTGTTGACGTCCACACCGACCCCGTTCACACAGTCCTCGACGACCGCGTCCAGCGAACGCGACAGCTTCACCTCGGACAGGTCGTGCTGGTACTGGCCGACGCCGATCGACTTCGGGTCGATCTTCACCAGCTCGGCCAGCGGGTCCTGCAGCCGCCGCGCGATCGAGACCGCGCCGCGCAACGACACGTCCATGTCGGGCAGTTCCTGCGAGGCGAAGGCGGAGGCGGAGTACACCGAGGCGCCCGCCTCCGAGACCATCACCTTGGTGAGCTCCAACTCCGGGTGCTTGTCGATCAGTTCACCGGCGAGCTTGTCCGTCTCGCGGGACGCCGTGCCGTTGCCGATCGCGATCAGGTCGACCGCGTGCTCCTTCGCGAGGTGCGCGAGCTTGGCCAGTGCCTGGTCCCACTTGTTGGCGGGCACATGCGGGTGGATCACATCGGTGGCCACCACCTTGCCGGTGGCGTCGACGACGGCGACCTTCACCCCCGTACGGAAACCGGGGTCCAGGCCCAGGGTGGCCCGCGTGCCGGCCGGGGCGGCCAGCAGCAGATCGCGCAGGTTGGAGGCGAAGACGCGTACCGCCTCGTCCTCCGCCGCCGTGCGCAACCGCAGCCGCAGGTCGATGCCGAGGTGCACCTGGATCCGGGTCCGCCACGCCCAACGCGCCGTGTCCGCCAGCCACTTGTCACCGGGGCGGCCCCGGTCGGCGATCTCGAAGCGACGGGCGATCATGTTCTCGTACGTGGAGGGGCCCGGCTTCTCGGCGGCCTCCGGCTCCTCCGGCTCCAGGGCCAGGTCGAGCACGTTCTCCTTCTCGCCCCGCAGCATCGCGAGCACCCGGTGCGAGGGCAGCGCGGTGAACGGCTCCGCGAAGTCGAAGTAGTCGGCGAACTTGGCGCCCGCCTCCTCCTGGCCCTCGCGCACCTTCGCCGCCAGCCGGCCGCGGGTCCACATGCGCTCGCGCAGCTCGCCCGTCAGGTCGGCGTCCTCGGAGAACCGCTCGGTGAGGATCGAGCGCGCGCCGTCCAGGGCCGCGGCGGCGTCCGCCACGCCCTTGTCGCCGTCCACGAACGCGGCCGCGGCGGCGAGCGGATCGGCCGACGGGTCGCCGAGCAGGCCGTCCGCCAGCGGTTCGAGCCCCGCCTCCCGGGCGATCTGGGCCTTCGTCCGCCGCTTCGGCTTGAACGGCAGGTAGATGTCCTCCAGGCGCGCCTTGGTCTCGGCACCCCGGATCGCGGCCTCCAGCGCCTCGTCGAGCTTGCCCTGTTCGCGTACGGATTCCAGGATCGACGTACGCCGCTCCTCCAGCTCCCGCAGATACCGCAGCCGCTCCTCCAGCGTGCGCAACTGCGCATCGTCGAGCGATTCGGTCGCCTCTTTGCGGTAGCGCGCGATGAACGGCACGGTGGAACCGCCGTCGAGCAGCTCGACGGCCGCCCTGACCTGTCGCTCACGTACGCCGAGCTCCTCGGCGATCCTGCCTTCGATGGACGTCGTCACGGTTTTCCCGACTCGCCTTCTCGTACTGGCTGTGCTGGCCGTGCCCGTGTTGCGATGAGCACGCTCTTACCGGGGGCATCCCCTTCGCCTGCATTCTGCCGGGTGGCCGGGGCCCATGTCGCGCGACCTCGGGGAACACGCCCGGAGCCCCCGCACCACATGCGGGAGCCCCGGACCGGCGGGGATCAGCCCCGGCCGGTCGCCTCGTCCGGGAACGCGCCCGCCGCGGCCGCCGTGAACAGGAAGCCGCGCCCCAGCTCGGTGAGCCGCTCCACGCCTTCCGCGCCCAGGTGTTCGTACGGGGCCGTGTCCATCCGGTCAGTCGCCTCCTCCACCTCCGCGCGCAGCGCCGTCCCCGCGTCGGTCAGCGCCGGCTCCTCGCCCGCGACGAGCAGCCCGCGCTCCCGCAGCCGGTCGGAGGCCGCCTCCCAGTCGGTGCGGCGCCAGCCCCGGGAGGACAGGATCCAGCGGATCGCCATGCCCTTGCCGGTGGCCGTGTGGCTGACGAGCGACTCCACCGGGTCCAGGCCGGCGGCGAGCAGGGCGGCGAGGTGCGCGTCACCGCGGTGCTCGCGCAGCAGGGTCGCCGCGTGCCAGAACGCCAGGTGCGGCTCGTCGGGCACCGGCAGCTCCGCGTGCGCCGCGTACAGCGGCCGGGCGTGCGGGGTGCAGGCCTCGGTGGCGCGCAGCGCGAGCCGGGCCGCCTCCGCCATCTCGTCGGAGGCGATGATCTCCTCGCCGAGCAGCCGCCGCAGCGTCGCGTCCGCCGCCCGCAGCCGGGCCCCGAGAACCTGCTCGGGCGAGGCCACGGACCAGACGGCCGGCACATGCTCTGCCACCAGGGCGGGGTTGAAGTTGTAGAACGTGGCGGTGACGGTGCCCGCCCCCACCGGTCCGAACGCGGCGGCCCGGGTGGCGAAGTAGACGGCGCTCGGGTCCTCGACGCCGAGCTTGCCCAGCTCGGTGCCCAGGTCGGGGGAGAAGAAGAGGCACGAGTGCAGCGGGTTGACGGCGTTGTGACAGCGGCGTTCCGCGCGGGCCGGAAGAGTACTCATACCCGCACGTTACCGACTGGTCGGTACGGCGGGAACCCCGGGGAGCGGTCGAGCGCGGGGAACACGGTGATGGCAGGAAAGGAGGGATATTCGTCATTGCGGCCACCACCGCCCGCCGCCCAGGATGGCGGACGTGATCCAGCGAACCGTGCTCGTCGTCCTCTTCGACGGCGTCCAGAGCCTCGACGCGACCGGCCCGATGGAGGTCTTCGCAGGGGCCTCCCGGGCGCCGGGCGTCTCCTACACCCTGCGCACCGCCTCGCTCGACGGCGGACCTGTCCGGGCCTCCAGCGGGCTGACCCTGATGCCCGACAGCAGCCTCGCCGAGGCCCCCGTACCGCACATCCTGCTGGTCCCCGGCGGGCAAGGCACCCGCTCCTCCCACCCGGAGCTGACCGCCTGGCTGCGGGTCCACGCGCCGCGGGCCGAGCGGCTGGTCTCCGTGTGCACCGGGGCCCTGCTGCTGGCCGAGGCGGGCCTCCTGGACGGACACCGGGTGACGACCCACTGGAACTACTGCGCACAGCTCGCCCACGACTTCCCGGCCGTCCAGGTCGACCCCGACCCGATCTTCGTACGGGACGGGCGGCTGGCCACTTCGGCGGGTGTCACCGCGGGCATCGACCTGGCGCTCGCCCTGGTCGAGGAGGACCACGGCCGGGACCTCGCCCTGACCGTCGCCCGCCACCTGGTGGTCTTCCTGCGCCGCCCCGGCAACCAGGCCCAGTTCAGCGCCCAGCTCAGTGCTCAGACGGCACGGCGCGAACCCTTGCGCGAGGTCCAGCACTGGATCACCCAGCACCCCGACGCGGACCTCGCCGTGGACTCCCTCGCGGCCCGCGCCCGGCTCTCGCCCCGGCACTTCGCCCGCGCGTTCCGGGCGGAGACCGGTACGACCCCGGGGCGGTACGTCGACCGCGTACGTCTGGAACACGCCCGCAGGCTCCTGGAGGACACCTCCGACCCCGTCGAGCGGATCGCCCGCGCCAGCGGCTACGGGACGCCGGAAGCCATGCGCCGGGCCTTCGTGAAGGTGCTCGCCACGGCACCGGCCGAGTACCGCCGCCGTTTCCGTACGCCCGCCTCCGTGGGCCCCGCTGCCGACTGACCGCACCCGAAGCCACCGCCGTACCGACCGAGAGGCAGCCCCGTGCAGATCGCCATCCCGCTCTTCGACCGCTTCACCGCCCTGGACGCCGTGGGGCCCTACGAGATCCTCAGCCGCACCCCCGGCGCCGAGGTCGTCTTCGTCGCCGAACGGACCGGTCCCGTGACCAACGACAGCGGCAGCCTCCAGCTCGTCGCCCACAAGACCCTCGCCGAGGTCCCGTCACCCGATCTGGTGATCGTGCCGGGCGGTCCGGGACAGGGCGACCAGATGGAGAACGGGACGCTCCTCGGCTGGGTGCGCACGGCCGACGCCACCACCACCTGGACGACCTCCGTCTGCACCGGCTCCCTGCTGCTGGCGGCGGCCGGGCTGCTGACGGGCCGGCGGGCCACCTCCCACTGGCTGGCGCTGGAGGCCCTGAAGGAGTTCGGCGCCGAGCCGACGGGGGAGCGGGTGGTGTTCGACGGCAAGTACGTCACGGCCGCCGGCGTCTCCTCCGGCATCGACATGGGCCTCACCCTGCTCGGCCGGATCGCGGGCGACGACACCGCGCGCTCGGTGCAGCTGCTGACCGAGTACGACCCGCAGCCGCCCTACGACTGCGGGTCCCCCGAGAAGGCCCCGGCGGCGCTGGTCGAGGAGTGGCGGGCCAGGAGCCGCCACGTCACCCGGTAGGGCCCTCGGCGGGGGTGGTGTACGTGAAGTGCGGCGCCCGCCGCTCCAGGAAGGCGGCGACCCCCTCCGCGGTGTCGCCGCTGGAGCGCGCCTGGCCAGCCCAGTGCGCGTCCCGGTCCCGCCGCCCCGCCGCGAACTCCTTCGCCGCCGCCTGCGTCAGCTGGGAGCGCGAGGCCAGCACCCCCGCGTACGCCGCCACCCGCCCGTCCAGGCCGCCGGCCGGCAGCACCTCGTCCACCAGGCCGGTGCGCAGGGCCCGCTCCGTGTCGATCAGCTCGCCGGAGAAGAGCAGGTGTTTGGCCGCGGCCGGGCCGACGAGGGCGACCAGCCGCCGGGTGGAGGAGGACGGGTAGACGATGCCGAGCTTGGCCGGGGTGACGCCGAACAGGGCGCCCTCCTGGGCGAACCGCAGATCGCAGGCGGCCGCGAGCTGGCTGCCGCCACCCACGCAGTAGCCCCGCACGGCGGCGAGCGTCGGCCGGGGGAAGGCGGCCAGCGCCTCCTCGGCCGCCACCGCGAGGGCCTGGGCGTCCCCCGCGGTCTCCCGCAGCGTGGAGATGTCCGCCCCGGCGCAGAAGGTGTCCCCGGCCCCCGTCAGCACCAGCACCCGGACCGCCGGGTCGGCGGCCAGCCTCTGCAGCAGCTCGGGCAGGCTCCGCCACATCGCGGCGGTCATGGCGTTGCGCTTGGCGGGGTGGCTGATCACGACGGTGGCGACACCGCCGTCGACGGAGCAGAGCAGCTGGGGTTCCGTACGGTCCATGCGCCGGATGCTATCCGCAGGGTTCGAACCTATGATCAAGAAGGGGTCGCGAAGCGGACACGCACCGTGAGGAGCTGTCGATGAACGGACCCACCGCCGAGGGCAGGGAGCACGGACGCACCGCCCAGGGCGGGAGACGCGGAACCTCCGCCGAGGGCAGGAAGCTCACCCGCAGTTTCAGCTGGCTCGCCCTGCTCGGCACGCTGCTGGTGATCGCGGGGATCGTCGGCCTGATCTACACCGGCGTCGCCACCCTCACCTCGATGCTGCTCTTCGGCTGGCTGCTGCTGATCGGAGGTGTCGTCGGCCTGGCGCACGCGATCGAGTCGCGCGGCACCAACTACTTCTGGCTGGGTGTCGTGGTCGCCGCCCTGAACCTCGCCGCGGGAGTGGTGGTGATCCGCCACCCGGAGGGCACCGCGGAGGCGCTGACCATGTTCGCCGCGCTGCTCTTCCTGACGGGCGGGGTGTTCCGGCTGGTCGGCAGCGTCGTCGTCCGAGGTCCGCAGATGGGGTGGACGCTGCTGCAAGGGGCCTTCGGGCTGCTGCTGGGCCTGCTGGTGCTGTTCGACTGGCCGCACAGCAGCCTGTACGTTCTGGGCACCTTCTTCTCGCTGGCCCTGCTCTTCGACGGCCTCGGGCTCATCGCCGTCGGGATCGGCGGGCGCCGCATCGTCAGCATGGTCTCGGATCGGCTCGATGCACCCGGCCCGGCTACGGACAGTCCGCCCAAGGCCCCGGAAGACGGGCAGAAGTAGTCCACCACCTGGCGTCATCGTGCACCTTCGGTCAAATAGCGCCGATACACAGCTATTTCCGATCAGTGGCACGGTATGGACCAAGCCATTCCCAACACTCTTTACTCGACGGTCAGTGCAGTGCGAGTGAGAGCTGGTGCCGGACGATGGAGAGCCTCGGGAGTGCCCCTGCCGATCCCGTGTCCTACGAGGGGGTGTGGCGCTTCACCGCCCCCGCCGTCGAAGTGTCCGTGCCCCAGGCCCGGCACGCCGTGCGCGACCTCCTGGGCCGCCAGGGCGTGCCGATCGAGGAGGACATCCTCCAGGGTCTGCTGCTGATCGTCTCGGAGCTGGTCACCAACGCCGTCAAGCACGCGGCGCTGCTCTCGCCCGAACTGGCGGTCGAGGTGGCCATCGGTGCCGACTGGGTCAGGGTGTCGGTCGAGGACAACCACCCCTACCGGCCCACGGCCCTGGAGACGGACTACGCGCAGACCGGCGGACGCGGGCTGCTGCTGGTCAAGGAGATCACCGCGGAGGCGGGCGGGACCTGCGACGTGGAGCACACCGCGAGCGGCGGCAAGATCATCTGGGCGGCGCTGCCGTTGAAGACGCAGCTCTGACCGCCCCGTACACGGTCCGCAGAGGGGGTCACCAGCCTGCGGACGGCCCCGTCAGTTCACGGATCGCCGGCCGCGCCGCGTCCAGCACCGTCATGAACCACGCGGAGAACGGCGCCTGCGCATGCCGCTCCGCGAGCTCCGTCGCCGTCACGAAGGCCGTCCCGCCGACCTCCTCCGGGTCCGGCTTCAGCTCCTCCTGCGCCATCCCCACGAACAGGTGGTTGAACTCCTGCTCCACCAGGCCCGAGGCCGGGTCCGGGTGGTTGTAGCGGACCGTGCCCGCCTCGGCGAGCAGCGAGGGCGCGATCCCCAGCTCCTCGTACGTACGCCGCGCGGCCGCCGCGAAGGGCGCCTCGCCCGGGTAGGGGTGCCCGCAGCACGTGTTCGACCAGACACCGGGGGAGTGGTACTTGCCGAGCGCTCTGCGCTGGAGCAGCAGCCGTCCCTGCTCGTCGAAGAGGAAGACGGAGAACGCGCGGTGCAGCTGCCCGGGGGCCTGGTGGGCCGCCAGCTTCTCCGCGGTGCCGATGGTGGTGCCGTTCTCGTCGACCAGTTCGAGCATGATCGCTTCTGCGGTGCCGTTCGACGAGCTGTGCGTCGCGGTGGCTGGTGTGGTCGGCATACCCATCCTTGTCTGTGGTCCCCGGCCTCGTGCGTCGGACCCCTGGAGTCCGGTCAAGTCTGCCGTAAAAAAGCCGCTTGTCCGCACTGCGGGTCCGGGCATGTCCGCCCCGCCGCGCCCGTGAGCGCGGCGGGGCGGACGGGGCGTCAGACCCCGAAGGCCGCCGGATAACGGATCATGCCCGCGGGAACCGGGACGGAACCGTCGAGCACCAGCGCCATCATCGCCTCGTCCGGCACCTCGAATCCCGGCCGGATCCCGTGGCGGGAGGCCGGTCCGAAGCCGAAGCGCGGGTAGTAACCGGGATGCCCGAGCACCACCACCAGGGCCTCGCCGCGCACCCGGGCCGCATCGAGCACCGCCCGCACCACGGCCTGCCCGGCCCCCTGCCGCTGATGTGCGGGCGAGGTGGCCACCGGGGCCAGCGCGAGCGCCGGGGCGTCACCGACCCGGCACCGGGTCAGCAGCGCGTACGCCGCCAGGGAACCGTCCGGCGCCTCGGCGACGTACGAGAGACCCGGCAGCCAGGCATCGGCGTCGGCCCGGAGCGCGTCCACGAGGTCGGCCTCCTCCCGGGTCGGGAACGCGGCCGTGTTGACCGCGTGCACGGCCTCCCGGTCCGCCGCCGTCTCCGGCCGGGTGGCCCAGCGGGGATCGGCCGGGCGCAGTACGTACGCGGCATAGCCGTACTCCGCGCCGTGATCACGCCGCACCGCCAGCTCCTCACGGGTGGCCGCGAGCGCCCACTCCATGCCGGGAGCCGTCGGGTCGGCGCTCCGGACCCGCTCGGCGAGCGGGACGTAGTACTCGTCCCAGTCGCTGTCGGGCTGGACCAGGACCTCCGCGACCGTGCAGCCCGCGGCGACGGCCACCGCGGTGGTCTCCGGCAGGGTGCGCAGGGAGCCGTTGCGGTCCCAGAAGCCGCGCGCCCCGGCCGACGGCGTGTCCGTGGTCCAGACGCACTCGGAGATCATCATCGCGCCGCCCGGGGCGAGCAGCCGCTGCCAGTCGCGTACGGCGGTGGCGAACCCGATGCAGTACGCGGACCCCTCGGCCCAGACCAGGTCGAAGGAGCCGGCCGGGAACTCCCGGCCGGTGAGGTCGCCCATGTCGGCGCGGACCGTACGGATACGGTCGCCCAGGCCGCGCGCCTCGGCCGCCTCGCGCAGCTCGTCCAGGAACGGCTGGTGCAGGTCGACCGCGGTCACCTCGGCGCCCGCCTCGGCGGCGAGCAGCAGGGCGGCACGGCCGGGGCCGCAGCCCAGGTCGAGGACGCGCGGACGGTCGCGCAGGGGACCGGCTGGAGCGAGCAGCCGGCGCGTGGTCGCGTCGGAGCCGGCGCTCTGCCGGGGAAGACGGTGGTGCAGGGTGAAGAACGCCTCGGTGCGCGAGGCGTCGGTGTGGTCGGTCAACGTGGGAACCCTTGGGTGTGAGGGCTCCGGCCCGATCCGGGGAAAAAAGAGGTGGACCTAGCCGGAAACCCGGGAGATGAGGAAGGACCGATTGCCGCGCCGGGAAGGCGTCGTCGCGACCGTCATCAACCTCAGCTCCTCTCGAAAGGGTCCCGGTCCACCGGGGCCGTCCACCGCGAGACTCGAACGTCTCAGCGAAATCACCCTAGCACCGCCGCCGCGCCCCGCCCGGTGGCGCTCAGTGGCAGAGACGCGCCTCGTGCTCCGCGTGACCGCTCGGCTCCAGCTGGAAGGTGCAGTGCTCCACGTCGAAGTGGTCCCCGAGGCACCCCTGCAGCTCGTGCAGCACCTTCTCGTGCCCTATCGAGTCGAGCATCTCCTGGCGCACCACCACATGCGCGGAGAGCACCGGCATCCCCGAGGTGATCGTCCAGGCGTGCAGGTCGTGGACGTCCAGCACACCGGGGAGCGCCGTGATGTGGGCCCGTACCTCCGCCATGTCCACGCCCTTGGGCGCCGCCTCCAGCAGCACGTTCAGGGTCTCCCGCAGCAGCTTCACCGTCCGGGGGACGATCATCAGGCCGATCACCAGGGAGGCGATCGGGTCGGCGGCCTGCCAGCCGGTCGCCATGATGACGCCCGCCGAGATGATCACGGCGAGCGAGCCCAGGGTGTCGGCCAGCACCTCCAGATAGGCGCCCCGCACGTTGAGGCTGTCCTTCTGCCCGCGGGTCAGCAGGGAGAGCGAGACGATGTTGGCCACCAGACCGACGGCGGCGAACGCGATGGCCAGGCCGCCCTTCGTCTCGGCCGGGGTGATGAACCGCTCGACCGCTTCGAAGACCAGGTAGCCGCCGACCCCCAGCAGCAACAGACAGTTGGCGAGCGCCGCCAGGATCTCGGCGCGGGCGAAGCCGAACGTGCGGTTCGGCCCGGCGGGCCGGTTGGCGAAGTGGATGGCGAGCAGCGCCATCCCGAGCCCCAGGGCGTCGGTGGCCATGTGGGCGGCGTCCGCGATCAGGGCCAGCGAGTCGGAGAGCACCCCGCCGACGATCTCCATGACCATCACGCTCAGCGTGATCCCCAGAGCGACCCGGAGCCTGCCCCGGTACGCGGCGGCCGCGGTGCCCGTCGGGGGCGGCCCGCCGTGTGTGTGCCCGTGATCGTGGCCAGCCCCCATGGGAAACGCCTCCAGGTCCGTGCGACGGCGCCGGGGCGAAACCGCCCGACCAGGGCCAGTGAACTACGGGTGGGGGGTATCGGGCAACACGGCACTGAACACCGTTGTCGTCTGCTCTGACCTGCGGAAACGTTCCGCAGGTCAGAGCCCTCAGGTGATCACGGACGCTGCTCGGAGCGAAGGCCGGCCGTGATCACGGACGAGCCCCGGCGCGGGCCTCGGGGTGGCGCAGGCACCAGCCCTCCCAGGCCGACTCCACCATCGAGCGGACGTCCCGGCGGGCCGTCCACCCCAGCTCCCGGACCATCCGGGCGTCCGACGCCACGGCCTTCGCCGCGTCCCCCGCGCGGCGCGGTTCCACGACCGGCTCCACGGGGTGCCCGGACACCTCCCCGATCACGTCGACCAGCTCCCGTACCGAGACGCCCTCGCCCCGGCCGATGTTCAGCGTCAGATCGCCGCCCTCGCGCACCGCCAGCTTCCGGGCCACGGCGAGGTGGGCGTCGGCCAGGTCGGCGACGTGGATGTAGTCACGGACACAAGTGCCGTCGGGCGTCGGGTAGTCGTCCCCGAAGATCCGGGGCGCCTCACCGCGCGTCAGCCGGTCGAAGATCATCGGGACGATGTTGAAGACCCCGGTGTCGGCCAGCTCGGGCCCGGCCGCACCCGCGACGTTGAAGTACCGCAGACAGGCGGTGGAGAGCCCGTGCGCCTTCCCCGTCGCCCGCACCAGCCACTCCCCGGCGAGCTTGGTCTCGCCGTACGGGTTGATCGGCAGGCAGGGCGTCTCCTCGGTGATGAGCTCCACATCCGGTACGCCGTACACCGCCGCCGACGACGAGAAGAGGAAGCGCCGCACACCCGCAGCGACCACGGCCTCCAGCAGCACGCCCAGCCCGGCGATGTTCTCCCGGTAGTACAGCAGCGGCTTCTCCACGGACTCGCCGACCTGCTTCTTCGCCGCGAGATGCACCACACCGCTCACCGCGTGACCGGCCAGCACCCGGTCCAGCAGCGCCCGGTCCGAGGCCGAGCCCTCCACCAGCGTGACGGAGTCCGGCAGCCGGTCCACGACACCCGTCGAGCCGTCGTCGAGCACCACGACCCGCTCTCCCGCCCCGGCCATGGCCCGCGCCACATGTGCCCCGATGTATCCCGCCCCGCCTGTGATCAGCCATGTCATGGCCGTCAGCCTAAGGCTCGCGTCCACCCCGCCCGACCGGCGGTTTGTGGGCCGGGGCACCGATCGATCATGATGACCGGAGACGGAACCGGCCCGATCAGGTCCACCCGAACGGCGCACAAACGGGTGGTGAACTCGGCCTTCCGTTCATCCGATAGCCTCAGCCGACACGCCGCCGGCCCGTCTCGTGGCCGTGCTGCCGTGTGTCGTCCACCGTCAGTGCCAAGGAGTGAGTTCGTCTGTCGACCGCCATCCTCACCGGTACGCCGGCACCCGGCTCGTCGCTCACGGACGATCTGAGGTCCCTGGGCTTCGACGTGCTCACCGCCGTCGACGCAGGTGACGCCGCAGCACTCCTCGCCGCCGTCCCGGCCGGCCGCCGGGTCGCCCTCGTCGACCCGCGCTTCGTGGGCCACGTCCACGCACTGCGGCTCGGACTGACCGACCCGCGCTTCCCCGCCGCCACCGTCCCCGGCGCGCTCACCGCCCGGCCCGAGGCCCGCGGGGCCCTGCTGCGCGCGCTGCACCGCACCGCGGCCGCCGTCGGCGCGGGCGCCCCCGTCGTCGACCCGGACACCGACCCCGCACCCGAGGACCGCACCGTCCCCGGCCGCATCGCGGTCGCACTGGAGGCCGAGGGCACCGCCGTACAGCGCCCCGCCCTCGGTTCGCTGGTCGCGGCCGTCCCGACCGACCCGGAGCAGGAGGCCGCAGCGGCGGCCGCCGTCGCCTCGGTCGACGACGAGGCGGTACGGCTGCGGAGCGCGGTCAAGGCGCACGACGGCTTCTTCACCACCTTCGCGATCAGCCCCTACTCCCGCTACATCGCGCGCTGGTGCGCCCGCCGCAACCTCACCCCGAACCAGGTCACCACCGCCTCGCTGATCACCGCGCTCATCGCGGCCGGCTGCGCGGCCACCGGCACCCGGGGCGGCTATGTCGCCGCCGGGATCCTGCTCCTGGTCTCCTTCGTGCTGGACTGCACCGACGGGCAGCTCGCCCGCTACTCGCTGCAGTACTCCACGATGGGCGCCTGGCTGGACGCCACCTTCGACCGGGCCAAGGAGTACGCGTACTACGCCGGGCTCGCCATCGGCGCCGTCCGCGGCGGCGATGACGTCTGGGTCCTGGCGCTCGGCGCGATGGTCCTACAGGCCTGCCGCCATGTCGTGGACTTCTCGTTCAACGAGGCCAACCACGACGCGGTCGCCAACACCAGCCCCACCGCCGCCCTCTCCGACAAGCTCGACAGCGTCGGCTGGACGGTCTGGGCGCGCCGGATGATCGTGCTGCCGATCGGCGAGCGCTGGGCCATGATCGCGGTGCTCACCGCGTTCACCACCCCCCGCATCGTCTTCTACGCCCTGCTCGTCGGCTGCGCCCTCGCCGCCTGCTACACCACGGCGGGCCGCCTCCTGCGCTCGCTGACCCGCAGGGCGAGCCGCACCGACCGCGCCGCGCAGGCCCTGGCGGACCTCGCCGACTCCGGCCCGCTCGCCCAGGCCGTCGCGGCGGTCGCACCGGGACTCCGGGGCGCTTTCACGGCCCCGGTGGTCGCCCTGCTCGGCACCCTCGTGATGGTCGGCGCCGCCCTCTTCCTCCCGTACGGCAGCCGGCTCACCGTCGCCGCCGCCGCGGTGTACGTGGTCCTCTCCGGCCTCGCCGTCGCCCGCCCGCTCAAGGGCGCGCTCGACTGGCTGGTGCCGCCGCTGTTCCGGGCCGCGGAGTACGTCACGGTCCTCGTGCTGGCGGCCCGCAGCGACGTCCCGCACGCCGTTCCGGCAGCCTTCGGGCTCGTTTCGGCCGTCGCCTACCATCACTACGACACGGTGTACCGCATCCGCGGAGGCACCGGCGCGCCGCCCCAGTGGCTGGTGCGGACGATCGGTGGACACGAGGGCCGCACCGCGCTGGTGGCCGTCCTCGCCGCCGTACTCACCCACACCTCAGGTTTCACCACGGCTCTCACCGCCCTCGCGGTGGCCGTGGCTCTGGTGGTGCTCGTGGAGTCCATCCGCTTCTGGGTGTCCTCCTCGGCCCCCGCCGTACACGACGAAGGAGAACTCGCATGATCGGCCTCGTACTGGCAGCCGGTGCAGGACGACGTCTGCGCCCCTACACGGACACGCTCCCCAAGGCGCTCGTCCCTGTCGACGGCGACAAGACGGTCCTCGACCTCACGCTGGCCAACTTCGCGGCGGTCGGGCTCACCGAGGTCGCGATCGTCGTCGGCTACCGCAAGGAAGCCGTCTATGCGCGCAAGGCCGAGCTGGAGGCGACGTACGGCGTCACCCTCACGCTCATCGACAACGACAAGGCCGAGGAGTGGAACAACGCCTACTCCCTCTGGTGCGCCCGTGACGTCATCAAGCGCGGTGTGATCCTCGCCAACGGCGACACCGTGCACCCGGTCTCCGTCGAGAAGACCCTCCTGGACGCCCGCGGCAAGGGCCAGAAGATCATCCTCGCCCTGGACGCCGAGAAGAGCCTCGCCGACGAGGAGATGAAGGTCATCACCGAGGAGGGCAAGGGCGTCCAGCGCATCACCAAGCTGATGGACCCGGCCACCGCGACCGGTGAGTACATCGGCGTCACCCTCATCGAGGCCGAGGCCGCCGAGGAGCTCGCGGACGCGCTGAAGACCACCTTCGAGCGCGACCCCGACCTCTACTACGAGGACGGCTACCAGGAGCTCGTCAACCGCGGCTTCACCGTCGACGTGGCCCCCATCGGCACCGTGACCTGGGTCGAGATCGACAACCACGACGACCTCAAGAAGGGCCGGGAGATCGCGTGCCAGTACTGACCCGGCTCATTCCGTCCCCGGTCGTCGTCGACATCCGGCGCGGCGCCATGGACGATCTGGCGGGTCTCCTGGCCGATCAGCGGATCTCCTCCTCGGGCAAGCTCGCCATCGCGATCAGCGACGGCTCCGGGCGCGCCCTGCGGGAGAGGCTCGCCCCGGTCCTGCCGGGTGCCGACTGGTACGCCGTCTCCGACGGCACGATCGACTCCGCGGTGAAGCTCGCCGACGGCATCAAGGGCAACCGGTACGACGCGGTGGTGGGCCTCGGCGGCGGCAAGATCATCGACGTGGCGAAGTACGCCGCGGCGCGGGTCGGGCTGCCCATGGTCGCCGTCGCGACGAACCTCTCGCACGACGGCCTGTGCTCACCGGTCGCCACCCTGGACAACGACAACGGGCGCGGCTCCTACGGGGTGCCCACCCCGATCGCCGTGGTCATCGACCTCGACGTGATCCGTGAGGCGCCCGCCCGCTACGTCCGCTCCGGCATCGGCGACGCGATCTCGAACATCTCCTGCGTCGCCGACTGGGAGCTGGCCCACGAGGTCAACGGCGAGGAGATCGACGGCCTGGCCGCCGCGATGGCCCGCCAGGCCGGCGAGGCCGTGCTGCGCCACCCCGGCGGGGTCGGCGACGACGCCTTCCTCAAGGTGCTGGCCGAGGGGCTCGTGCTCACCGGCATCTCGATGTCGGTCGCGGGCGACTCCCGTCCGGCGTCCGGCGCCTGCCACGAGATCAACCACGCCTTCGACCTGCTGTACCCCCAGCGGGCGGCGAGCCACGGCGAGCAGGTCGGCCTCGGCGCCTGCTTCGCCATGCATCTGCGCGGTGCCCGCCAGGAGTCCCTCCTGATGGCATCGATACTGCGCCGCCACGGTCTGCCGGTCCTGCCGGAGGAGATCGGGTTCAGCGTCGACGAGTTCGTCAGGGCCGTCGACTACGCGCCGCAGACGCGTCCGGGACGTTTCACGATCCTGGAGCACCTCAACCTGTCCACCGACCAGATCAGGGACGCGTACGCCGACTATGCGACGACCATCAGTAGCTGAACTCCGTCCGGTCGTACACCCCCCGGGGGTGAAGGACCGGCGCAGCGGCGAGCACTGGGCCGGCCGTATGTACATGCGTGAGGTCTCCCTGCGCGTGGACCGCTACCTGGTGAACACCCGGGTCACCCCCAACCAGGTCACGTACGTGATGACGCTGGCCGGCGCGCTGGCCGCCCCGGCCCTGCTGGTGCCGGGCATCTGGGGCGCCGTGCTCGGCGTGGTGATGGTCCAGCTCTACCTGCTGTTCGACTGCGTGGACGGCGAGCTCGCCCGCTGGAAGAAGCAGTACTCGCTCAGTGGCGTCTACCTGGACCGGGTCGCCGCCTACCTGTGCGACGCGGCGGTGCTCGTCGGCCTCGGCCTGCGTGCCGCCGACATCTGGGGCGAGGGCCGGATCGACTGGCTCTGGGCCTTCCTGGGCACCCTCGCCGCCCTCGGCGCGATCCTGATCAAGGCCGAGACGGACCTGGTCGGCGTGGCCCGCCACCAGGGCGGGCTGCCGCCGGTCAAGGAGGCGGCGTCCGAGCCGCGCTCCTCCGGCATGGCGCTGGCCCGCCGGGCGGCCGGGGCGCTCAAGTTCCACCGGCTGATCCTCGGCATCGAGGCCTCGCTGGTGATCCTCGTGGTGGCCGTCGTGGACGCGATCGGGGGCGACCTCTTCTACACCCGCCTGACCGTGGCGGTCATGGCCGGCATCGCGCTGCTGCAGACCCTGCTGCACCTGGTGTCCGTCCTGGCCTCCAGCAGGCTGAAGTGACCTCTCCCATGAAACTGGGCGCGGTGATCATCACCATGGGCAACCGCCCCGACGAGCTCCGCGCCCTCCTCGATTCGGTCACCGCGCAGGAGGGTGACCGCATCGAGGTCGTGGTGGTCGGCAACGGGGCCCCGGTACCGGACGTCCCGGCCGGTGTACGGACCGTGGAACTGCCCGAGAACCTGGGCATCCCCGGCGGCCGCAACGTCGGCATCGAGGCGTTCGGCCCCTCCGGCGCGGACGTGGACGCCCTGCTCTTCCTCGACGACGACGGGCTGCTGCCGAACCGGGACACCGCCGAGCTCTGCCGCCGGGCGTTCGAGGCGGACCCGGAGCTCGGCATCATCACCTTCCGGATCGCCGACCCGGAGACGGGCGCCACCCAGCGCCGGCACGTGCCCCGGCTCCGGGCGGCCGACCCGATGCGCTCCTCGCGCGTGACGACCTTCCTCGGCGGCGCCAACGCCGTACGCACCCGGGTGGTCGCCGAGGTCGGCCCGCTGCCGGAGGAGTTCTTCTACGCCCATGAGGAGACGGACCTCGCCTGGCGGGCGCTGGACGCGGGCTGGATGATCGACTACCGCGCGGACATGGTGCTGAACCACCCCACCACGGCCCCCTCCCGGCACGCGGTCTACCACCGCATGGTGGCCCGCAACCGGGTCTGGCTCGCCCGCCGGAACCTGCCCGCCCCGCTGGTCCCCCTCTACGTGGGGGTCTGGCTGCTCCTCACCCTGGTCAGACGCCCGTCGCCACCCGCGTTGAAGGCATGGTTCGGCGGTTTCCGGGAAGGCTGGTCGACGCCCTGCGGACCCCGGCGCCCGATGAAGTGGCGTACGGTGTGGCGGCTGACGAGGCTGGGCCGACCTCCGGTCATCTGAGAGGCTTTCCTCTGAGAGCATGAGGCGTATTTTCTTTCCGGGACCTGTCCGCCTGAGCCGCGCCCGCGACTGGCTGCGCGTGAAGACGAGAGTTTCAACTTGTGAGTGACACGACCCACGACGGTGGGGTAGCCCTCGGGACCCCTCCGTCCGCCGACGAGGGCCTCGGCGCGGCCCAGCTGGCCGCCAAGTACGGCCTGACCGTGAGCGGCGCCCGGCCGGGGCTGTTCGCATACATGAAACAGCTCTGGGGCCGGCGCCACTTCATCCTGGCCTTTTCCCGGGCGAAGCTGACCGCGCAGTACAGCCAGGCCAAACTGGGCCAGCTGTGGCAGGTGGTCACCCCCCTCCTGAACGCCGCTGTCTATTACCTGATCTTCGGGCTGATCCTGGGGACCAGGGAGGGGATCCCCAACGAGGTCTTCGTGCCGTTCCTGGTCACGGGCGTCTTCGTCTTCACCTTCACCCAGAGCTCCGTGATGGCGGGCGTCCGGTCGATCTCCGGCAACCTCGGACTGGTCCGGGCCCTCCACTTCCCCCGGGCCTCGCTCCCCATCTCCTTCTCGCTCCAGCAGCTCCAGCAGCTGCTCTTCTCGATGATCGTGCTGGTCGCGGTCGCCATCATCTTCGGCAGCTACCCGTCGCTCTCGTGGCTCCTGGTGATCCCCGCCCTGATCCTCCAGTTCTTCTTCAACACCGGCCTGGCCCTCGTCATGGCGCGGCTCGGCTCCAAGACCCCCGACCTCGCGCAGCTGATGCCGTTCGTCATGCGGACCTGGATGTACGCCTCGGGCGTCATGTTCTCCATCCCGGTGATGCTCAAGGACAAGCCGGCCTGGATCGCCGACGTGCTCCAGTACAACCCGGCGGCGATCTACATGGACCTGGTCCGCTTCGCCCTGATCGACGGCTACGGCTCCGAGAACCTGCCGGACCACGTCTGGGCCGTCGGCCTGGCCTGGGCCGTGCTGCTGGGCGTCGTGGGATTCGTGTACTTCTGGAAGGCAGAGGAACGGTACGGCCGTGGCTGAGGAAAACACGCAGGGACGGATTCCCACGGTCATCGCCGACGATGTCCACATCGTCTACCGGGTCAACGGCACCGGCGGCGGGCGGGGCAGCGCCACCGCGGCGCTGAGCCGCATGATGCGCCGCGGCAAGGGCGAGCCGCGCGGGGTCAGGAAGGTGCACGCCGTGCGCGGTGTCTCCTTCACGGCCTACCGCGGCGAGGCCATCGGCCTCATCGGCACCAACGGCTCCGGGAAGTCGACGCTGCTGCGGGCCATCGCCGGCCTGCTGCCGACCGAGTCCGGCCATGTCTACACCGACGGGCAGCCCTCGCTGCTCGGCGTGAACGCGGCGCTGATGAGCGACCTCACCGGCGAGCGCAACGTGGTGCTGGGCGGTCTGGCCATGGGCATGACCCGGGACGAGATCCGCGAGCGCTACCGCGAGATCGTGGACTTCTCCGGCATCAACGAGAAGGGCGACTTCATCACCCTGCCGATGCGGACGTACTCCTCCGGCATGGCGGCGCGCCTGCGCTTCTCCATCGCCGCCGCCAAGAACCACGACGTCCTCATGATCGACGAGGCGCTGGCCACCGGTGACCGCAAGTTCCGGGTCCGCTCCGAGGAGCGGATCCGCGAGCTCCGCAAGGAGGCGGGCACCGTCTTCCTGGTCAGCCACAACAACAAGTCGATCCGGGACACCTGCGACCGGGCGCTCTGGCTGGAGAAGGGCGAGCTCCTTATGGACGGCCCCACCGAGGAAGTCCTCAAGGCGTACGAACGCGAGACGGGCAAGTAGCTCCGCAGCCGACCGTGGCCCCCGCCGGACCGCTTCCGGTGGGGGCCACTGCGGTGTGCGGGGGCGGCGGAGGCCACCCGCAGTACGCCTGCGGGGGCGATCTCCTCCCGGCGGATGACGTCAATCCACCGGCGTACGGGGAAGGTTGACAAGCGATGCGGTGTCCGCGCCGCGGGCGCTCCACCCCGCCACACCCCTGTGAGCTGTACAACGTAAGCTGTAGCGGTGCTGATTCATGGCAAGTGGGGCGATACGCCCCCGGCGCTTCGCCCGCTGTGCCGCAGTGCACTCGGAAGAACGAGCGGCGTGTCCGAAAAGGGATGTTTTGGATCAGCAGTGTAGAACGGGTGATGTGACGGCAATGACGGAAATTCTCCAGCTCCGACGTGGTTTCGCCGTCCCCGCGCCGGGCGGTCCGCAGTGACCTCCACCCAGCAGGCGCGCACCGGTGACGCCACGCTCGGCAAGGCCGCGGACGAGAACTTCCCCGTGGCCCCGTTCTTCCTGCCCCGCGCCTGGCGCGACGACCTGATGGCTGTCTACGGCTACGCCCGGCTCGTCGACGACATCGGCGACGGCGACCTCGCCCCCGGCGGCGCCGACGCCCGCCACCTGGGCCTGGACCCGGAACAGAGCGACGACCGGCTCGCCATGCTCGACGCGTTCGAGGCCGACCTGCACCGGGTCTTCGCCACCACCGGCCAGGAGCCGCACCACCCCCTGCTGCGCGCCCTGCGCCCCACCGTGCGGCGCCGCGCGCTCACCCCCGAACCCTTCCTCGGCCTGATCGAGGCCAACCGGCAGGACCAGAAGGTCCGCCGCTACGCCACCTACGGGGAGCTCTCCGCCTACTGCGAGCTCTCCGCCAACCCGGTCGGCCGGCTGGTCCTCGCCCTCACCGGCACCACGAGCCCGGAGCGCGTACGCCTCTCGGACGCGGTCTGCACCGCGCTCCAGATCGTCGAGCACCTCCAGGACGTGGCCGAGGACCTGGGACGCGACCGGATCTATCTGCCCGCCGAGGACATGGACCGCTTCCGGGTCACCGAGGCCGACCTGGCCCGGCCGTCCGCGGGCGCCTCGGTCCGTGCCCTGATCGCCTACGAATCCGAACGCGCGAGCGAGCTGCTGAAGGAAGGCATCCCGCTGGTGGGCAGTGTCGACGGCAGACTCAAGCTCCTGCTCGCCGGATTCGTCGGCGGCGGGCGCTCCGCCCTCGCGGCGGTCTCGGCCGCCGGATTCGACGTACTGCCCGGGCCGCCCAAGCCCACCAAGCCCAGCATGCTGCGCGAAGTCGCAGTCGTCCTGCGAAGAGCGCGTAGAGAGGGGTGAGCCGGACCGTGGAGGGACAGACGACGTACATGTCGCCGCCGGTACAGGCCGCATACAGTTACTGCGAGGCCGTCACCGGACAGCAGGCCCGGAACTTCGCCTACGGGATCAGGCTGCTGCCGTACGAGAAGCGGCAGGCCATGTCGGCGCTGTACGCCTTCTCCCGTCGCGTCGACGACATCGGCGACGGAGAGCTGGACCCGGGCACCAAGCGGACCCGGCTGGAGAGCACCCGTGAGCTGCTCGACCGGATCAGGCACGGCAAGGTCGAGGAGGACGACACCGACCCGGTGGCCGTCGCCCTCGCCGACGCCGCCCACCGCTTCCCGCTGCCGCTCGACGGCCTCGACGAACTGATCGACGGCGTCCTGATGGACGTCCGCGGCGCCACGTACGAGACCTGGGACGACCTCAAGACCTACTGCCGCTGCGTCGCCGGCGCCATCGGACGCCTCAGCCTCGGCGTCTTCGGTACGGAACCGGGCGCACCCGGTGCCGAGCGGGCCCCGGAGTACGCCGACACCCTCGGCCTCGCCCTCCAGCTCACCAACATCCTGCGCGACGTCCGGGAGGACGCCGGCAACGGGCGGACCTACCTCCCCGCCGACGACCTGGCCAAGTTCGGCTGCTCCGCCGGATTCCACCGGTCCACCCCGCCGCCCGGCTCCGACTTCGCGGGCCTCATCCACTTCGAGGTGCGCCGGGCCCGCGCCCTGTTCGCCGAGGGGTACCGCCTGCTGCCGATGCTCGACCGCCGCAGCGGCGCCTGCGTCGCCGCCATGGCCGGGATCTACCGCCGCCTGCTGGACCGGATCGAGCGCGACCCGGAGGCCGTGCTGCGCGGCCGGGTCTCGCTGCCCGGCCACGAGAAGGCGTACGTCGCGGTGCGCGGCCTCTCCGGCCTGGACGCCCGCCATGTCTCCCGGCTGACCTCCAGGGGGCGGACCTGATGCGTCCCGGCGGCTCCGGCGCCCGGTCAACCCTCCGGTGGCCCGACGCGTCCACGACTGCGACGATTCCTTCCGGGGCGACCCGGCGATCCGTGACGACCCGGCGAGAGGGGCAGGCATGAGCGACGAGACCCCGCGCCCCGTCGCGGTCGTCGTCGGAGGCGGACTCGCCGGCATCACGGCGGCCCTGCGCCTGGCCGACGCCGGACTCGACGTCACCCTTCTCGAAGGACGGCCCCGCCTCGGCGGCCTCGCCTTCTCCTTCCAGCGCGGCGACCTCACCGTCGACAACGGCCAGCACGTCTATCTGCGCTGCTGCACCGGCTACCGCTGGTTCCTGGACCGCGTCGACGGCACGCACCTCGCCCCGCTCCAGGACCGCCTGGACGTCCCCGTCCTGGACGTCGGCCGCGAAGCCGGACCCCGCCTGGGAAGGCTGCGCCGCACCGGCCTGCCCGTACCGCTGCACCTCGCCGGCGGCCTCGCGGCCTACCCGCACCTCTCCCTCAAGGAGAAGGCGAACGTCGGCCGCGCCGCCCTCGCGCTCGGCCGCCTCGACCCCGCCGACCCGGCCCTCGACCGCATCGACTTCGCCACCTGGCTGAGGCAGCACGGCCAGTCGGACCGCACCATCGAGGCGCTCTGGGACCTCGTCGGCGTCGCCACCCTCAACGCCACCGCCCCCAACGCCTCCATGGCCCTGGCCGCCAAGGTCTTCAAGACCGGCCTGCTCTCGGAGCCCGGCGCCGCCGACATCGGCTGGGCCACCGTGCCGCTCGGCGAGCTGCACGACACCCTCGCCCGCAAGGCCCTGGACACCGCCGGCGTCCGCACCGAACTGCGCGCCAAGGTGGGCTCCCTGACCCGCACCGAGGACGGCCGCTGGAGCGTCGAGAGCGCGGGGGAGCGGATCACCGCCGACACCGTCGTGCTCGCCGTACCGCAGACCGAGACGCACGACCTGCTGCCCGCGGGAGCCCTGGACGAACCGGACCTGCTCCTCGACATCGACAACGCACCCATCCTCAACGTGCACGTCGTCTACGACCGCAAGGTGCTGCGCCGCCCGTTCTTCGCCGCCATCGGCTCCCCGGTCCAGTGGGTCTTCGACCGCACCCACTCCTCGGGGCTGAAGGGCCCCGGGCAGTATCTCGCGGTCTCCCAGTCCGCCGCCCAGGACGAGATCGACCTCCCCGTGGCCGAGCTGCGGACCCGCTACCTGCCCGAACTGGAGCGGCTGCTGCCCGCCGCACGCGGTGCGGGTGTCCGGGACTTCTTCGTCACCCGGGAGCGCACCGCCACCTTCGCCCCGGCCCCGGGCGTCGGCCGGCTGCGCCCCGGCCCCCGCACACGGGTGCCCGGACTGCATCTGTCGGGCGCCTGGACCGCCACCGGCTGGCCCGCGACGATGGAGGGTGCCGTGCGCAGTGGCTTCCAGGCCGCCGACGCGGCCCTCCACGCCCTCGGCCGGCCCCATGGACATCCGCTGCAGGAGGCGGCATGAGCATTACCACCGGAACAGAAGGAGAGTCAGTGACCCCGGCGAATCCGGCTTCCGACACCGTGGCGCAGACCACGGATGTCACCGCGCTTCTGGAGCGCGGACGAGCCCTGTCAGCGCCGGTGCTGCGGGCTGCCGTGGACCGGCTGGCGCCGCCCATGGACACCGTCGCGGCCTACCACTTCGGCTGGATCGACGCCGAAGGACGGCCCTCTGACGGTGACGGCGGCAAGGCCGTGCGCCCCGCGCTCGCCCTGCTGTCGGCCGAGGTGGCCGGCGCCCCCGCCGAAGCGGGCATCCCCGGTGCCGTGGCCGTCGAACTCGTACACAACTTCTCGCTGCTGCACGACGACCTGATGGACGGCGACGAACAGCGCCGCCACCGCGACACCGTGTGGAAGGTGCACGGCCCCGCCCAGGCGATCCTGGTCGGCGACGCGCTCTTCGCCCTGGCGTACGACGTCCTGCTGGAGCTCGGCACGGTCGAGGCGGGCCGCGCCGCCCGCCGACTGACCTCGGCCACCCGCAAGCTCATCGACGGGCAGGCCCAGGACATCTCCTACGAGCACCGCGAGCGGGTCACCGTCGAGGAGTGCCTGGAGATGGAGGGCAACAAGACCGGCGCCCTGCTGGCCTGCGCGGTCTCCATCGGTGCGGTGCTCGGCGGTGCCGACGACCGCACCGCCGACACCCTGGAGGCGTACGGCTACCACCTGGGCCTGGCCTTCCAGGCCGTCGACGACCTGCTCGGCATCTGGGGCGACCCGGAGGCCACCGGCAAGCAGACCTGGAGCGACCTGCGCCAGCGCAAGAAGTCCCTCCCGGTCGTCGCCGCGCTCGCCGCGGGCGGCCCGGCCTCCGAGCGGCTCGGCGAACTGCTCGCGGCCGACGCCAAGAGCAGCGACTTCGACAGCTTCTCCGAAGAGGAGTTCGCCGCCCGCGCGGCGCTCATCGAGGAGGCGGGCGGCCGCGAGTGGACCGCCCAGGAAGCCCGTCGTCAGCACGCGGTCGCCATCGAGGCACTGCACGGTGTCGACATGCCGCACCAGGTACGGGAGCAGCTCACCGCGCTCGCGGACTTCGTGGTGGTGCGGAAGAGATGATCAGCACGCGCATATGACTCGCAGTCGCCGGCCGGCGCCCTGACAAGGGGCGCCGGCCGACGGAGACCCCAGCACAGCAGAGAAACCACTGCACGTAAGGGGAAGCTCATGACAGCGACGACCGACGGATCCACCGGGGCCGCGAACCTCTCCGCAGCCCCGGCGGGACATCCGGCCGACACGACCACCGCCGCGGACGACGTGCTCGACGCCGCGCGGCGGGCCGCGGAACGCTCGGTGGAGCACCTCCTCGGCAGACAGGACGAGCAGGGCTGGTGGAAGGGCGACCTGGCCACCAACGTCACGATGGACGCCGAGGACCTCCTCCTGCGCCAGTTCCTCGGAATCCTGGACCCGGAGACCACCCGGGCGGCCGCCCTCTTCATCCGGGGCGAACAGCTCGGCGACGGCACCTGGAACACCTTCTATGGCGGACCGAGCGACCTCTCCGCCACCATCGAGGCCTATGTGGCCCTGCGACTGGCCGGGGACCGCCCCGACGAGCCGCACATGGCCCGCGCCTCCACCTGGATCAGGGAGCAGGGCGGCATCGCGGCCGCCCGCGTCTTCACCCGGATCTGGCTGGCCCTGTTCGGCTGGTGGAAGTGGGACGACCTCCCCGAACTCCCGCCCGAGCTGATGTTCTTCCCCAAATGGGTCCCGCTCAACATCTACGACTTCGGCTGCTGGGCCCGGCAGACCATCGTTCCGCTGACCATCGTCTCCGCGAAGCGCCCCGTACGGCCCGCGCCCTTCGCCCTGGACGAGCTGCACACTGATCCCGCCCACCCCAACCCGCCCAGGAAGCCTGCCCCGGCGGCCAGTTGGGACGGCCTCTTCCAGCGCCTCGACAAGGGGCTGCACCTCTACCACCGGCTCGCCCCGCGCCCACTGCGCCGGATCGCGATGAACGTGGCGGCCCGCTGGATCATCGAGCGCCAGGAGAACGACGGCTGCTGGGGCGGCATCCAGCCCCCGGCCGTCTACTCCGTCATCGCCCTGCATCTGCTCGGCTACGACCTCGACCACCCGGTGATGAAGGCCGGACTGGCCTCGCTGGAACGGTTCGCCGTCCACCGCGAGGACGGCGCCCGCATGGTCGAGGCCTGCCAGTCGCCCGTCTGGGACACCTGCCTGGCGACCATCGCCCTGGTCGACGGCGGACTCAGACCCGACCACCCGGCGCTGGTGCGGGCCGCCGACTGGATGCTGGCCGAGGAGATCACCCGGCCCGGCGACTGGTCGGTACGCAGACCCGAACTCGCCCCCGGAGGCTGGGCGTTCGAGTTCCACAACGACAACTACCCGGACATCGACGACACCGCCGAAGTCGTCCTGGCGCTGCGCCGGGTCCGCCACCCCGACCCCGCCCGGCTGGAAGCCGCCATCGAACGCGGGGTGCGCTGGAACCTCGGCATGCAGTCCCGCAACGGGGCCTGGGGCGCGTTCGACGCCGACAACACCAGCCCCTTCCCCAACCGCCTGCCGTTCTGCGACTTCGGCGAGGTCATCGACCCGCCCTCGGCCGATGTCACCGGGCACGTGGTGGAGATGCTCGCCGTCGAGGGGCTCGGCCGCCACCCCCGTACCCGGCGGGGCATCGAATGGCTGCTCGCCGAACAGGAGGCGTGCGGTGCCTGGTTCGGCCGCTGGGGCGTCAACTACGTTTACGGAACCGGGTCGGTGGTGCCCGCACTGGTCGCCGCCGGACTGCCCGCCGCGCACCCCTCGATCCGCCGGGCGGTGACCTGGCTGGAGTCCGTGCAGAACGACGACGGCGGCTGGGGCGAGGACCTGCGCTCGTACACGGAGGAGAAGTGGATCGGGCACGGTGAGTCCACCGCTTCCCAGACCGCCTGGGCGCTGCTCGCCCTGCTCGCCGCGGGGCGCCGAGACAGCCGGGCCGTCGCCCGCGGGGTCACCTGGCTGACCGAGGCCCAGCAGGCCGACGGCTCCTGGGACGAGCCGTACTTCACCGGCACCGGCTTTCCCTGGGACTTCTCCATCAACTACCACCTCTACCGCCAGGTCTTCCCCCTCACGGCACTCGGGCGTTACGCGTACGGCGACCCGTTCGCCGACCGTACGGGCGCGGCCAAGGGCGCCTGATGGCCGGCGCACCGGGGCCCGCGGCCCCCCAGGCGCCGCTGCTCGTCGCCTGCGCGCTGGGCATCGAGCAGCTGGCCCTGCGCAGCGGGAAGCGCCCCGGGGGCCCCGTGCGGGTCCTGCGTACCGGTATGGGCCCCCGGGCGGCGGAGGCGGCCGTGGCGGCGGCCCTCGCCCCCGGTGGCCTACCGGACGCCGCCGTCATCGCCTCCGGCTTCTGCGCCGGCCTCGCCCCCGGGATGCACCCCGGGGACCTGGTCGTCGCCGAGGAGACCCGGGACGCGGACGGCGCCACCCCCTGCACCGGCACCGGGCTGCTGGTCGCGGCCCTGGCCAGGGCCGCCCCCGGCAGCCGGGTCCACACCGGTTCGCTGACCGGCTCCGACCATGTCGTACGCGGCCCCGAGCGGGCCGCGCTGCGGTCCACCGGGGCCATCGCGGTGGACATGGAATCCGCCGCGACACTGCGTACCGCCCTGTGCCACGGACCACGCCCGGTTGCGGCCGTCCGGGTGGTCGTGGACGCTCCAGAGCATGAGCTCGTCCGCATCGGCACGGTACGCGGTGGAATATCAGCCTTCCGCGTACTCCGAGCCGTCCTACCGGCTTTCTACGAATGGCACCGATCTTTACTGCTCCCCAGGAGGTGAGCTAGATGGCCATGCCGCTCCGTCAGTCCATCAAGGTTGCGACGTATCTCTTCGAACAGAAGCTCCGCAAGCGTGAGAAGTTCCCGCTGATCGTCGAGCTGGAGCCGTTGTTCGCCTGCAACCTCGCCTGCGAGGGCTGCGGGAAGATCCAGCACCCGGCGGGTGTCCTGAAGCAGCGCATGCCGGTCGCACAGGCAGTGGGTGCGGTCCTCGAATCCGGTGCCCCCATGGTCTCCATCGCCGGCGGCGAGCCGCTGATGCACCCGCAGATCGACGAGATCGTGCGCCAGCTCGTCGCGAAGAAGAAGTACGTCTTCCTCTGCACCAACGCGATGCTCATGCGCAAGAAGCTCGACAAGTTCACCCCGTCGCCCTACTTCGCCTTCGCCGTGCACATCGACGGACTCCGCGAGCGGCACGACGAATCGGTAGCCAAGGAAGGCGTCTTCGACGAGGCCGTCGCGGCGATGAAGGAGGCCAAGCGGCGCGGCTTCCGCGTCACCACCAACTCCACCTTCTTCAACACCGACACCCCGCAGACCATCATCGAGGTCCTCAACTACCTCAACGACGACCTCAAGGTCGACGAGATGATGATCTCGCCCGCCTACGCGTACGAGAAGGCCCCCGACCAGGAGCACTTCCTCGGCGTCGACCAGACCCGCGAACTCTTCAAGAAGGCCTTCGCGGGCGGCAACCGGGCCCGCTGGCGGCTCAACCACTCACCGCTCTTCCTGGACTTCCTGGAGGGCAAGGCGGACTTCCCCTGCACCGCGTGGGCCATCCCCAACTACTCCCTCTTCGGCTGGCAGCGGCCCTGCTACCTGATGAGCGACGGCTACGTACCGACGTACCGTCAGCTCATCGAGGAGACCGACTGGGAGAAGTACGGCCGGGGCAAGGACCCGCGCTGCGCCAACTGCATGGCGCACTGCGGCTACGAGCCCACGGCGGTGCTCGCCACCATGGGGTCGCTGAAGGAGTCCCTGCGCGCGGCCCGGGAGACCATCAGCAGCAACCGGTGACACCGTGACGGGGGAGGGGGCCGGTTGCTCCGGCCCCCGGAACGTACCGAAGGAGAAGATCGGGCGATGACGGACGGCGGTCCCCAGGGCTTCGACCTGGGACGGCTCCTGGCGGAGCGCGGGGCCGAGCGGTACGAGCTGCATGCGCGTCACCTCAACCACCAGCTGCCGCGCATGCTGCACACCATCGGCTTCGACAAGGTCTACGAGCGGGCCGAGGGGGCGTACTTCTGGGACGCGGAGGGCAACGACTACCTCGACATGCTCGCCGGGTTCGGTGTGATGGGGATCGGCCGGCACCACCCGGTCGTGCGCAAGGCCCTGCACGACGTGCTCGACGCCCAGCTCGCCGACCTCACCCGCTTCGACTGCCAGCCGCTGCCCGGACTGCTCGCCGAGAAGCTGCTCGGCCACAGCCCGCACCTGGACCGCGTCTTCTTCGGGAACAGCGGTACCGAAGCGGTCGAGACGGCACTGAAATTCGCCCGGTACGCCACCGGTAAACCCCGTGTCCTGTACTGCACCCACGCCTTCCACGGGCTGACGACCGGCTCCCTCTCGGTCAACGGCGAGAGCGGCTTCCGGGACGGCTTCGCCCCGCTGCTGCCCGACACCCCGATCGCGCTCGGTGACCTGGACGCGCTGCGACGGGAGCTGAAGCGCGGAGACGTCGCCGCGCTGATCGTCGAGCCCGTCCAGGGCAAGGGGGTGCACGCCGCGCCGCCCGGCTTCCTGCGTGAGGCGCAGGAGCTGCTGCACCGGCACAGGGCGCTCCTGATCGCCGACGAGGTGCAGACCGGCCTGGGCAGGACCGGGGACTTCTACGCCTACCAGCACGAGGAGGGCGTGGAGCCCGACCTCGTCTGCGTCGCCAAGGCGCTCTCCGGCGGCTATGTGCCGGTCGGCGCGACGCTCGGCAAGGACTGGATCTTCCGCAAGGTCTACTCCTCGATGGACCGGGTCCTCGTCCACTCCGCGAGCTTCGGCTCCAACGCCCAGGCCATGGCGGCGGGGCTCGCGGTGCTCGCGGTGATGGAGGACGAGGAGACCGTCGCCAATGCCCGGCGCACCGGTGATCTCCTGCGGGAGCGGCTGGCGGCGCTGGTGGACCGCTACGAGCTGCTGCACGAGGTGCGCGGGCGCGGGCTGATGATCGGCATCGAGTTCGGCCGTCCGTCCTCGCTGAAGCTCCGCAGCCGCTGGACGATGCTCCAGGCGGCCCGCAAGGGTCTCTTCGCGCAGATGGTCGTGGTGCCGCTGCTCCAGAAGCACCGCATCCTCACCCAGGTCTCCGGCGACCACCTGGAGGTGATCAAGCTGATCCCGCCGCTGATCATCGGGGAGGCGGAGGTGGACCGCTTCGTGGCGGCGTTCACGGAGGTCATGGACGACGCGCACAGCGGCGGCGGCCTGATGTGGGACTTCGGCCGGACCCTCGTCAAACAGGCGGTCGCCAACCGTTGAGTTTTTGCCTCCGGGGCAAATTATTTGCCCGGGAGGAAAGTTCCTGGCCCAATGGAGGCATGAATCCTCCGGACGAAGGGGTGGCCGACGAGCTCCCCGGCGTCGCACCCCGACTGCGCGAGCTGCGCCGCGGGCGCGATCTCACCCTGGAGACCGCGGCCCAGCGGGCCGGACTCTCCCCGGCCCACCTCTCCCGGCTGGAGACGGGCCGCAGGCAGCCTTCGCTGCCCATGCTGCTCGGCCTGGCCCGTATCTACGGTACGACGGTCTCCGAACTCCTCGGCGAGAAGCCGCCAGAGCGGGAGGCGGTCATCCGGGGCGGCGCCTTCGAGGGCGCCGAGGCCGACGGCTGGATGTACCGCCGGGCCGGTGGCTCCGGCCGCGCCATGCAGGCGCTGAGGGTCCGCGTCCCGTACGGCGCCCAGGGCGATCTGGTGCGGGTGCACCCCGGCGAGGAGTGGCTGTACGTCCTCGGCGGGCGGCTGCGGGTCGCGCTGGGGGAGACCGTGCACGATCTGGACCCGGGCGACAGCGCCCACTTCGACTCGCTCACCCCGCACCGGATCGCGGCCCTGGACCGGGGCGGGGCGGAGCTGCTCTTCGTCCACTCCCTGCTGCAGAGCCCCGCGGCCGAGCTCTGCCTCGGCAACGCACTGCACGCGCGCTGACCCCTTCGTTCCCCCGGCCGCGAGGCCGGCAGAGAGGACCGTCATGTCCGATTCCGAGCGCTACGACCCGCTGACCCCGAGGAACCCCAAGGCCACGAAGGACACCCAGGAGCGGCGGATGCCGCGCGGTCTCATCATCCGGCTCTTCGCCTACCTGGTGGTCGGCCATGTGATCGCGGCCTTCCTCTACCTGCTCTTCGTGGTGGCGGGCGCGGAGTGACCGCCCGGCTGATCCCGCAGCCCTGATCCTGCGGCCTTTGCCTTCTCAGCCCTGGTCTAGCAGCCGCTCGCGCAGCCGCTCCCGGGTCTCGGGGGAGACCTTCAGCCCCTCCGCCAGGTAGCGGTCCGTCGTGCCCCAGGTCTCGTCAATGGCCGCGAACGCCGCCGCGAGATAGGCGGCCTCCGCCCCGAAGAGCGGGTTGAGGAGCTCCATCACCTCGGCGGACATCCCTGTCTCGGACATGTCCGAGCGCTTCACCTTGTACCGCCGGTGGGGATCGTTGGACTTGAGGTAGTCCGCCTCGATCGCCTCGCGCTCGACGCCGACCGCGAGCAGCGAGACCGCGATCGACAGACCGGCCCGGTCCTTGCCCGCCGCGCAGTGCATCAGCGCGGGCACGCTGTCCTCCGCCAGGGCGTGCAGCACCCGGCTGTGCTCGGCGGTGCGGTCCACGATGGTCGAGCGGTACATGGTCAGCATGCGCTCAGTGCCCTTGCCGTTCGCCAGGATCGAGCGCAGCTGCTCGATGTTCCCGTCGCGCACCAGCCGCCAGAACTCGGCTCCGTCGGCCGGGTCGGAGAGCGGAATGCTGACATTACGGACACCGGCCAGCTCGATGTCGTACCCGTCGAGCTTGTGGTCGGCGGAGTTGCGGAAGTCGAAGACCGTGTGCAGCCCGAGCCCGCCGAGGAAGAGCGCGTCATCGGCGCTGGCGTGCGCCAGGTGACCGCTGCGGTAGAGCCTGCCGAAGGCGGTGCGCCGCCCGTCCGCGGTGGGGAGCCCGCCCACGTCGCGGAAGTTGCGCACTCCGGTGAGTGCGGTCTCTGTCGGCGGGACCTGCGGCACCTGCTGCGTCACGGTGGCTCCTGGATCTCTGGCGTCGGCGCGGCTCTCCGGCGAGGGCGCCCCTGTGACGATACGACATCGATTCGGCGGAAAATCAGCGGTCCGCTGATGGTGTGTCAGGGGAGGCGCGCACGGTGTGTCCGTATTGGTGTATTTCGTAGAACATGCCCCGCTAATGGGGGAGATGGGATTCCGTAGGTGAGCGGGATCATATCCGTGACGGACCGTGGCGGCTGCGCCCGGATGTTTTCCCGGTATCCGTACGGAAAGCCAAGATCCGTAATCCACGGAGTGTGACGGGAAATCCGGAGCGAAATTGAATCGATGATTCCGGTGTGCAACCGACGGCTTGTTCCTGCCGTCCTCACTCGTTTACGGTCACCGTCAATCCGGACGGACCGCCTAATCCTGCCGCCGCCCGGAATTCGCACCCAACCCACTCACGCGTGGCAGGAGCGGGGGAACCAGGTAAGCCGCCGGCCCGGAGCGATCCGGACCGGCTCGGGGTGAAGTCGCCACCCGGCGACCGGGCATCTCCAGCCCGAACCCGACAGCTCACCTCGCAGGCGCCGGAGAGGAACTTCCCCATGCCCGCAAAGGGTAAGCACCGTCGTACCAAGTCCGGCCCGATCCACCGCGGCGTCATCGCCGCGGGCACCGGCGGCGCCGTACTCGCCCTCCCGCTGATCGGCGCCACCGGCGCCCACGCCGCGGAGAAGGCGGCCCCCGCGGCCGCCACGGCCGCCGCAGTGCAGTCCGCCCCGCAGGCCGCGCCCGCCAAGGCGAAGGCCGCCCCGAAGACGTACTCCGTCGTCTCCGGCGACTACCTCGCGAAGATCGCGGCCGAGCACCAGGTCAAGGGTGGCTGGCAGAAGCTGTACCAGGACAACCGCTCGGCCGTCGGCGAGAACCCCAGCCTGATCTTCCCGGGCATGAAGCTCACCCTCGGCGCCAAGGCGTCCGGCTCCGCCGCGCCTTCGGAGGCCAAGAAGGCCGCTCCGGCCCCCAAGGCCGCCCCCAAGGCCGCCCCCAAGGCCGCGCCGAAGAAGGCTGAGCAGGCCCCGAAGGGCGACACCCTCTCGGCCGACGAGTCCGACGCCGCCGCGCCGGCCGGCACCTCCGCGCAGACCGGTTCCTCCGAGGCCAACGGCTCCGGCTGGTCCGCCCCGCTCGCCAGCGCCAACGTCACCACCCAGTACCGCGCTTCCGGCGCCAGCTGGTCCAGCGGCTACCACACCGGCTCGGACTTCCAGGCCGCCTCCGGCACCCCCGTCCTCGCCATCGGACCGGGCACCGTGGTCTCGGCCGGCAACAGCGGCTCGTACGGCAACGAGGTCGTCATCCAGCACGAGGACGGCATGTACTCCCAGTACGCCCACCAGTCCTCGCTCAACGTCTCGGTCGGCCAGACCGTCACCGGCGGCCAGCAGATCGGCCTCTCCGGCTCCACCGGCAACTCCACCGGCCCGCACCTCCACTTCGAGGTCCGCACAGGCCCGAGCTACGGCTCCGACGTCGACCCGATCGCCTACCTGCGACAGCACGGCGTCTCCCTCTGACCCGAGGGCAGCAAGAAGTGATCGAGGGGCGGTGCGCAGCGGCGCACCGCCCCTCCACTTATTCCGGCTTTACCAAAACCTGACCGGGTGGTCTATCTCACCACCCGTCAACCCCGTATTACGGTCGCGTAGGTCACATTGAACGGTGCAGGATATGTGCTTGTGGCAGACGATTCGAGAACCCAGCAGCAGAACACCATCGGGTCGTACGCGGCGATCGGGGACAGTTTCACCGAAGGTGTCGGAGACCCCGGCCCCGACGGCACCTTTGTCGGCTGGGCGGACCGGTTCGCGGTTCTGCTCGCCGACCGGCTCCCGGCCCCCGACGCAGCGACGAGCCCGGACGAGACCCGGCACGGGAACTTCCGTTACGCCAATCTCGCCGTACGCGGACGCCTTCTCGACCAGATCGTCGAGGAGCAGCTCCCCCGCGCCAAGGAACTGGCCCCCGACCTGGTCACCTTCTGCGCGGGCGGCAACGACATCATCCGGCCCGGCACCGACCCCGACGATCTGGCCGAGCGCTTCGAGCGGGCCGTCGCGGACCTGACCGACGCGGTCGGCACCGTCATGGTCACCACCGGGTTCGACACCCGGGGCGTTCCGGTGCTGCGCCACATGCGCGGCAAGATCGCCACGTACAACGTCCACCTGAGGGCCATCGCCGACCGCTACCACTGCCCCGTGCTCGACCTGTGGTCGCTGCGGTCGGTCCAGGACCGGCGCGCCTGGGACGCCGACCGGCTCCACCTGTCGCCCGAGGGCCACACCCGCGTCGCGCTGCGCGCCGCCCAGGTCCTCGGCCACGAGGTGCCGGCCGACCCGGACCAGCCCTGGCCGCCGCAGGCCCAGCGGAGCCCCTTCGACGCGCGGCGCGACAACATCCAGTGGGCACGGGAGTACCTCGTGCCGTGGATCGGCCGGCGGCTGCGCGGCGAGTCGTCCGGCGACCACGTCGAGGCGAAACGGCCGGACCTGCTGCCCCTGTAGGACGCCTTTCCGGTCAGGGCTCCAGCAGCGGAAGCGCACGCCGGGACAGGCCCGCGGTGCCGGGCCCGGCCGGCGGCCCGCCCGCGGCGAACCCGGCGGGTACCCGCTCCAGGACGCCGCCCGCGAACACGTCGTACAGCGGCAGCGTCTCCAGGTGCACATAGCCGATGTGGCAGTCGCACACGGCGAGCGGACAGGCCCGCGGCCCCAGCGCCCGGCGGTAGCTGCCGTCGTAGAGGTTGCCCAGCTCCGCCTTGACGAAGTGGCAGCGCCGCACCGTGCCGTCGCCGTCCACCGAGATCACCGACTCGCCCGTCCGGCAGGGGAGCCCCGCCGAACGGTGCGGGTGCCTGCTGTAGGGGAAGAGCGGGTCCAGCTCGGTCCACCGCTCCGCCTCCTCGTCGGTGTACGTCTGCCCCTCGGCGGCGTTCACCCAGAGGTAGACCTCCTCGGGCAGCGCCGCCCGCAGCCGCCGGGCCTCGGGAAGGTGCGCCTCGAACCCCACCACGCCCACGCTGTAGCGGACGCCTCGTGCGGACAGCTCCCGGCACCTGCCGAGGAACCGCTCGTACGGCGTCTGCCCCGGGTGGTACGTGCACCAGAGCGCGATCTTCTCCGGATCGGCGTCCGCCAGCCATGTGGTGCGGCCGCTGAGGTTCGTCTGGATGGCTACCCTGCCGATGTGCGGCAGCCGGGACAGCTCGGTCAGTGCCCGCCGGTACCAGGACCGCACCAGGCCCTCGCCCCACGGGGTGAACAGCACCGACAGCCGGTCGCCGGTCTGCGTGGCGGCCCACGCGGTGAACCGCTCCAGCGCCTCCCGGTCAGCTGTCAACTGGGCCCTGCTGTCGCGTCGTTTGGCGAACGGGCAGTACGGACAGTCGTAGTCGCACGAGGCCAGCGGGCCCCGGTACAGGATGGTCAGGTCCATGACCCGCTCACTTCCGCTCGTACGCGGCCATCGCGGCCCGTACCCCGGGGGAGAACAGCGCGGGCCCCAGCGCGTCCGAGTGGGCCAGCCCCAGCGGGGAGAGCCGCAGGAGGCCCTCCGGCGCCTGTGCGTCCAGCCAGCCCCGTTCCGCGAACCGCTCCAGCTCGGCGGGGAAGTCCTCGCGGGGATCCGTGCCGAAGCGGGCGCGGTAGTCGGCCAGGGGCAGGCCCGCCGCCTGGAGCAGCGACTGCAGGAGGTGACGCCTGCGGGCCTCGGCCGCGTCGACGTACCGGCCGACCTCGGCCCGGGAGAAGTCCCCGGTGGCGGTGAAGCCGTCGATGATGGAACGGATCTCCCGCATGTCCACGGCGTAGTCGAAGGAGTAGTGCAGGGCCGCCGTGTAGGACCGGGCTCCGCAGCCCAGCCCGATCATGCCGTCGGTCTGGCAGGCGTAGTCCTCGGGGCCGTCCTGTGATTCCCGGGGGGCGTCGGCGTGCCGGAACATCCGCATCGACACCTGCTCGTAGCCGCGCGCCAGCAGATGGTCGCGGCCCACCGCGTAGAGCCGCAGCCGCTGCTCGTCCCAGGCGGCCTGCTCCAGGGCCTCCGCCTCCGGGCCGGCCGCTGCGCCCAGGCGGTGCAGGCCGGTCAGCGGGCGGACGTACAGCGGGTAGAGATACAGCTCCTCGGGGCGCCAGGCGAGCGCGGCGTCCAGCGAGGTGAGCCAGGTGCGCTCGGTCTGGCCGTCGATGCCGTAGATCAGGTCGATGTTCAGCACCGGTATCCGGGCGTCCCGGATCCGGCCGAGGGCGGCCTCCACCTCGGCCCGGCGCTGCGGGCGGACGGCGGCCCGGGCCTCCTCGTCCACGAAGCTCTGCACACCGATGCTGACCCGGGTCGTGCCCCGGCCCGCCAGCACCGCCAGCCGGTCGGCGGTCGCGGTCGAAGGGGACGTCTCCACCGACAGCGGCACCGCGAGCAGGTCGGCGCCCATCCGCTTCTCCGCTATGTCGCAGAGCCGCTCCAGCTCGTCCGCGGTGAGGAAGGTCGGGGTCCCGCCGCCGAACGCGGCGGCGCCGAACCGCACCGGCGCGTCGTCGCCGAGCGCGTCCCGCACCGCCACGGCCTGCCGGTCCAGGGCGTCGAGATAGCGGGTCGTCAGCTCCTCGGGCGCACCGATCCGGGTGAAGAGGTTGCAGAAGCCGCAGCGGACCTCGCAGAACGGTATGTGGAGGTAGAGGGAGAGCGCGTCCTTGGGCTCCGCCGCCCACAGTTCGCGCAGCGCGGGCCGCTCCGGCAGGGGGCGGTAGGCCGTCTTGTGCGGATAGGCGTAGACGTAACTCTCGTACGGCCGGACGGCGGGCGGTGCGGGCGTACCGGTGGCGGTTGCCGTGGCGGTGCTGATGGTCATCGGGAGGCCCCCGGTTCGAGGAAGAAGTGGGCGTACGGCACGGTCCAGACGGCTTCGTGGCCGAGCCGGTGGCCGGTGTAGCCGTCGTCGCCGTAGGCAGTGCCGTGGTCGGAGCAGACGATCGCGAAACAGCGGCGGCGGCTGCTCGCGGCGGCGAAGAGCCGGCCGATGTGCCGGTCGACGTACTCCAGGGCGGCCGCGTGGGTGGCCCGGGAGTCGCCCGCCTCACGGGTCGCGCCCGGAGTGTGGAACCAGTTCGGCTGGTGCAGCGCGGCCACGTTGACGAAGAGGAAGAGCCGCTGCTCATGCGGCAGCTCCGCCACGACCCTCTCGGCCCGGGTCACCTGCTCCTCGAACGAGGTCGGCGACGCGACGCCGAACTCCGGCTCCCAGTGGCTCTCCTGGAACATGGACGGCAGCACCGACCCCAGCGGCCCCTGCCGGTTGAAGAACCCGACCCCGCCGACGCACACCGTGCGGTAGCCCTCGGCGGCCAGACCCGACACCAGGTCCGGGGTGTCGAAGACGAACGTGCCGTCCGCCGTCGTCTCGCTGCCCGCGAAGCGCACCGCGAACAGCCGGGGATGCGGGCCGGGGGCGGCGGGCGTCGGCAGGAACCCGGCGAACATCGCCTGGTGCGAGGCGTAGGTGAAACTGCCGGGCGCATGCCGCTTCTCCCAGACGCCGCCGGGCAGCTGCCGGGCGAGGTTCGGGATGCGTCCGGCGGCGGCCAGCTCGACGGCGACGTCGTGGCGCAGGGTGTCCAGGGTGACCAGCAACAGGTCATGGCTGCCGACGACCTCGGCCATATCGGGCAGTCCGGGGTCGGTGACGGGTTCAGAGAGGGGTGACGGCACGGTGGTTCCTCGCTCGGTCCAGTACGGCGGCGACCTGCGCCGCATAGGTGTCCAGTCCTTCGGCGCCGCTGCCCGGCAGTCCGGTCAGCCCGGGGAGCAGATCACCGAAGGCGTTGACCTCACCGACGGCGAAGCGCCGCCAGCCGGCCCCGGGCAGCAGGTCGACGCCCACGCACAGCGTCCCGGGGAAGCAGGCGGCGGCCCGCTCGCACATCGCCAGCGCCTCGCGCCAGCAGCCGCCCACCGCCGACACGGCGGCCCGGACCTCGTCGAGATCCCCGCGGGCGCCCCCGAGATGAAGGTTGGTCATGGGGGAGAGACTCGTCCGGACGACGGCGTGGGTCGCCCTGCCGCCGACCACCACGATCCGCAGATCGGCGGCCCGCCCCCGCTGGGACGCCTTCGGCAGCCAGCGCTCGATGTGCAGCCCGTCGGGGGCGAGCGCGTCCACGAGTGCGCCCACCTCCCGCTCCGTGGTGTACCGGCGGACCCGGAGCGAGTTGAACAGCCGTCCCTCGGCGTCCCGTTCCACCGAGGTGCTCGCCCTGACCCGGCCGGGACCGGCGGTCTCCACCGCCAGCACCCCGGAGGCGGAGGAGCCGTGGGCGAGCTTCACGAACGCCCGGGGCATCCGGTGCTCCCGCATCAGCGCCCGTACGTCGGACCAGTCCCGCACCCGGGCCGCGCGGGGGCCGGACGTCGGTGAGGCGGGCACGGGGACCGCCGCATCCTCCAGGAGGGCGTGGCAGAGCCGCTTGTCGAAGAGGGCGGCGATGTCACCGGGGGAGGTGAGCACCTCGGCACCGGCTGCCGAGGCCGCCCGCGCCACCTCTCCCACCGCGGTGAGGAACCCGGCGTACCACCGCGCGGACCCCTCCACCCGGGTCGGATCGTCGACGCCGCGCAGCAGCCGCTCCACCTCCGCGTTCTCGCCGGGCGAGTCGATCCGTACGGTCTCGCCCGGCTCGAACGCCGCCTCGCCGCCCAGCACCTGGAGCCAGGACACGACCCGGGGCGGCTCCAGCCCGGCGGCCCGCACGGCTTCCTGGAAGAAGGCGACCCGGCGGTTCTCCGGATTGCCCACCACCGCGAAGCGCGCTGCCGGCGCGCTCCCGGGGCTACTCGCTGACGGCGACATAGCGCTCCGGTTCGTCGTCCGGGTCCCCGTAGTCCTCCTCGGCCTCGTCGCCCTCGACCACGGCCGGGGCGCACGCGGCCCTGATGCGGTCCAGCACCGGGCCGGTGAGGTAGTGGTGGCGCAGGTCGAGCGTGGACAGGTGGTTCAAGGGCTGCCCGTTCAGCAGGGCCTCGCCGCCCGTGTCGCTGAGGGTGCCCATGGACAGCGCGAGGGTCTCCAGCTGGGCGACGACAGGAGCGGACGCCACGGCGGCCGCTATCTCGTCCTGGATCTCGCTGTTCTGCAGGCCCAGGTGGCGCAGCCGGGGGAACGTGCCGCCCGACAGGACCGGCCCGATGTCCTCGACCGTGGCGTCGGCGCCGTACCACGAGCTGCCGAACCACAGGTCCAGCCGCTCCAGCGCGGGCAGTTCGCTCGCGGCGACCGCCCGCACCAGATCACCGGGCAGCCCGCCGGACTCGAAGCGCAGTGACTTCAGAGCCGTATGACGGATGGCCCGCAGCCCCAGCCCCTCCTGGCCGCAGCCCCGCACCGTGAACTCCTCCAGCAGCGGCAGCGCTTCGAGCACCGGCGTGATGTCGCACATGCGCAGCCACGACACCTCGCACTCCTCGCCCACCACATCGGCGAGGAACAGCCCCCGCAGGGCCGGGAAGCGGCCCGCGTGAGCGACGATCAGCTCCACCACGGGGGCGAACGGTGTGTACTCCTCACGCCACCAGGGGCCGATGACGAGCGCCCGCACCTGGGCCGTGTCCACGGTGTCGAGGAACTGCTGCCACAGGACGCCGAAGTCCGTCTGCTCGTCGTAGTCGCACTCCAGCCGCCAGGCCACCGCGTCGGCGGCCGGCAGAGGCACGGACGCCGCCGGAGTGTGGACCGGCAGGCCGTGGAAGTGCTCAGGATGCTGAATACGGATGTACGTCATGACACCTCACTCCGACACGGCGGTGTAGCGGCCCTCGGCGCCCCGGTCGCCCCACGGCTCGTTCCGCTCGGACAGGTCGACCCGCACCCCGTGCGGCTCCAGGGCCGAGCGGACCCGCTCCTCCATCGCCTCGGTGAGGAAGTGGTGGTGGAGATCGAGCGTGTCGAGATGGGTGAGCGGCTGCCCTTCGAGGAGCGCGGCCGCACCCTCGTCGCCCAGCGTCCCGTTCGACAGGTCGAGGGTCTTGAGCCGGGCGACGACCGGGGCCGATGCGACGGCGGCCGCGATCTCGTTCTGCACCTCGCTGTTGCGCAGGCCCAGGTGGCGGAGGCGGGGGAAGCGGGTGCCGGAGAGCAGCGGCGCGAGGTCCGCCACATCGGTGTCGCCACCGTAGGCCGACACGCCGAGCCAGAGGTCGAGCCGCTCCAGGGCGGGCAGTTCGCTGTCCAGCACCCCGCGGACCACCTGGACGGGCAGGCCGCCCGCCTGGATGGTCAGCGCCCGCAGCCGTTCGTGCTTCACCGGCGGGAACACCAGGTCGGTGCCGCCCCGCGCCCCGAACTCCGTCAGCGCGGGGAACGCGGCCAGCAGGGCCGTGACGTCCGACTGCTCGATCCAGGTGATCTCGGCCTGCTCCGCCTCCAGATCCCCGACGAACACCGCCTCCAGCGAGGTCAGCCGGTCGGCGGCGGCGATCACCAGGCCGATGGGCACGGCGGAGTTCTCGTCGTACGCCTCGCCCCACTGGCCGATGATCAGCGCCCGGACCCCGGCCGGGTCGACCGCGCCCAGGAAGTCGGCGAACTCCTGCTCCCAGGGCCGGTCCCGGTCGTCGTCGCCGTACGGCTCCACGGAGATGCGCCAGGCCACATCATCGGCGGCGGGCCGGTCGGCCGGATCGTCCTTGAGCTGGAAGTCGACGGCCGGAAGGCCGCCGAACGCTTGCAGATGCTCCGCACCGTACATCGCACTGAACTCCTGGTCCTGGGGACGGCTGATGTCCGCAAGGTTTATCAAGCCGCACTGACAACGCCGCGACCGGGACGGCTCCGAGGCCGCCGGCACTCTCCGAGCCTGCGGGGGAGGGCCCGTTGTCAGACCCTGCCCGTAGCGTTTTTCCCATGGCCGGCACAGCGGGTGCCGCGATCGAGGGGAGACGTCTGTGTACCGGCAGGGCGATGTACTGATCGTGGCGCTGGAGGAGTCGGCCGTGCCCGCCCCCTTCCTCAAGGCCTCGGGCGAACTGCGCGACGGGCGGGGGCGTCTGGTGCTCGCGCTTGGGGAGGTGACCGGGCACGCGCACGCCGTGCAGGGGCCCGGCCGACTGATCCGGGAGGCGGGACCGTTCGGCCCGATGCTGCTCCATCTCCCCGAGGGCGGGCGGGTGGTGCACGAGGAGCACGCCACGATCGCCCTGCCGCAGGGCTGGTTCCGGGTGGTGCGCCAGCGGGAGTACGCGCCCGGCGCGATCCGCATCGTCGCGGACTGACCGGGACCGGAGCCGCCGGCCGCCTGCGGCCGCCACGGCGGACCACCCGCACAGAAGACAGACATCAGACCGAGCACAACAGGGGACGGGACAACCGATGCAGCACGTGAATTCCTGGCGGGACGTGGCGGCGGCGACCGGCGCGGCGGACCGGGCGGCCGCCGAGGAGGGCGTGCGGCGCGCCTACCGCACCGCCGGCCTCGCCGAGCCCGAGCGGATCGTCTGGGCCCAATCGCCCCGGGCCGCCGTCCAAGCCGTCGGGAAGCTGGCCGACGCCGGACGCTCGGTGCGCGAAGAGGTCCGCACCCGGCCGTGGGCCGAGGAGCGCCGCCGGATGTACGACGAGCTGGGCCCGGCGGGCTGGTCCGCTCTCTGGTCCGCCACGGGGGCCCAGCTGTGGGAGACCACGGCCGCGCTCGCCGAGCGCATACGGTCGGGGGTCGTCGCCGATCTGGCGGCGCGGCCGGAGGACGAGGGCGCGGTGCGGCTGGTGCTGCTCGACGCGGTGCTCGGGCAGCACGACGCCGCCTGGCTGGCAGCCTTCGACGGGCGCGGCGACCGCCTCACCGGCCTGGCCGAGGTCGCCCGGAACGCCGGCTGGTGGTGGCCGTACGAGAGGGCCGTCGTGATCAGCGAGCGGCCCGAGGTCCTGCACCGCGACGAGGCGGGCAGGCTCGACCACGGGGAAGGGGCGGCCCTCGCCTACCGGGACGGGTTCGCCCTCCACGCGTGGCGCGGCATGCCGGTGCCCGCCGCGTTCCTGGCGGAGCTGGCGACCCTCACCCCGCAGCGCATACGGGAGGAGGAGAACGCGGAGCTGCGCCGCGTGATGCTGGAGTACTACGGCTACGACCGCTATCTCACGGAGTCGGGGGCCGAGCCCGTCCACCGCGACGAGACGGGCATCCTCTGGCGCATCGCGCTCGACGGGGACGAGGACGTGGTGATGGTCGAGGTGGTCAACTCCACCCCGGAGCCGGACGGCACGCACCGCACCTACTGGCTCCGCGTACCGCCCGCGACGCGGACCGCCAAGGACGGGGTCGCCTGGACGTTCGGGCTGGACGGCGCCGCCTACGCCCCGGTGCGCCAGACCTGAGGAGTCAGCCGGTCAGCGCGGCGTGGTCGATGCCCAGCTCGCGGGCGAGCGCGTCGTCGGTCCAGCGCAGCATCGTGGCCCGGGAGAGCGGACCCGCGTACGACGTCATCTGCACGGCCAGGCCGTCCAGCAGGGCGGTCAGCCGCCAGGCCGCCGACTCCGGGTCGTCGCACCGGAACTCACCGGCGGCGGCGCCCTCCTCGATGACCTCGGCCAGCTCCGCCTTCCACCGCTGGTCGAGGTCGCCCGCCACCTCGCGCAGGGCCGGCTCCCGCAGGGAGGCCGCCCAGCCCTCGATCCACAGCCGCCACCCCTTGGCCTGCCCGGTCGGCGCGTACCACCGCACCGCGGCCCGCAGCCGCCGCACGGCGGACGTGCGGCGGGCCAGCAGCTTCCGCAGATGGGCGAGGTCGGCCTCGGCCGCGTACGCGAAGGCGGCGGCGACCAGCTTCTCCTTGGTCGAGAAGTGGTAGAGGACCAGGGCGTTGCTCACCCCCAGCGCGGACGCCACATCGGCGATCCGCACGGAGGAGGCCCCACGGATCTCGATCTGTTCGACCGTCGCCCTCAACAGCTCCTCGCGCCGCTCCGCCACGTTCAACCGGACTCTTGCCACCCGACCACCCTAGTCAATGTTCCGGTCACTGCCGGTCACCGAAATTCCTGCCCTCACCGACATGACGCGACGGAGGCCGCCGGTGTGACACCCCCAGGGGCCTGACGTCACCCTGCCGCCTGCCGGGCTGCCGGGCCGGAATCCTCGGGGCGGCAAGCACGTTGGACTCTGCATGACGTCATTCGAACCGGCACAGGAAGCGCTGCTCAGCCTCGTCGGCGAGCACGACGGGGGAGTGCTGGTCACTCTGAAACAGGACGGGCGCCCCCAGCTGTCCAACGTCAACCACGCCTACTACCCGGACGAGCAGGCGATCCGGGTATCGGTCACCGAGGGCCGGGCGAAGACCCGCAACCTGCGGCGGGACCCCCGCGCGAGCTACCACGTCACCAGTGACGACCGCTGGGCCTGGACCGTCGTGGACGGCACCGCCGAGCTGACCCCGCCAGCCGCCGAACGGGACGACGCCACGGTGGAGGCCCTTGTCGCGCTCTACCGCGACGTCCGCGGTGAGCACCCGGACTGGGAGGACTACCGACGGGTCATGGTCCAGGACCGCAGAGTGGTGCTCACCCTGCGCATCGAGCACGTCTACGGGCAGCCACGTGGCTGAACCCCCACCGAACGGCCTCTCCTCCGTTCAGCATCCTCTTCTCGCCCTGTCGGACAGTCCGACGATAATGAGACGACACCGACTCCCCCAGGAGATGTTGTGACCGGCGCCGACTACTTTGTTCCCTTCCGTACGAAAATGCGTTCGATGCGCTCCGAGCCCTTCGGGGCCGATCCCGCGGGAGCGCGGATGCAGCGCATCCTCAGCTCGCCGAACTTCGCCGACGGGGTGTTCCAGAACCCGTTGGGTGCCCGGACCAGACCGTCCGGTTCCACGCTGGAATTCGCCAAGATCTACTTCCAGAAGGAGCAGCGGCTCCGCAGGGCTCCGGCAGGCACCGTCCCGGTCCATGCCACGACCATCGCCGATCTGGCCGCACCGCCCGCCACGGGGCTTCGGCTGACCTGGATGGGTCACTCCAGCGTCCTCGCCGAGATCGACGGCCGCCGCGTTCTGTTCGACCCGGTCTGGGGTGAGCGGTGTTCCCCGTTCCCCTTCGCCGGACCCAAGCGCCTGCACCCGGTGCCGGTGCCGCTGGCCACGCTCGGCCCCGTCGACGTGGTGGTGATCTCCCACGACCACTACGACCACCTCGACCTGCCGACGATCCGCGCGCTGGCGGGCACGGACACCGTCTTCGCCGTGCCGCTCGGGGTCGGTGCCCATCTGGAGCGCTGGGGAGTGGCTCCCGACCGGCTGCGCGAACTCGACTGGAACGAGACCGCGAAGGTCAACGGGATCAGCCTCACCGCCACCCCCGCGCGCCACTTCTGCGGCCGTGGCCTGCGCAACAACCAGCACACCCTGTGGGCCTCCTGGGCCGTCTCCGGCCCGGAGCACCGGATCTACCACAGCGGGGACACCGGCTACTTCCCCGGATTCCGCGACATCGGCGCGGAGCACGGCCCATTCGACGCCACGATGATCCAGATCGGCGCCTACTCGGAGTACTGGCCGGACATCCACATGACCCCCGCCGAGGGGATGCGCGCCCACCTGGACCTCCAGGGCGGACGCCCGCACGGTGTGATGGTGCCGATCCACTGGGGCACCTTCAACCTGGCCCCGCACGCCTGGGCCGAGCCCGCCGAGTGGACGAAGGACGCCGCGGAGGAGGCCGAGCAGCCGGTGGCGTTCCCCCGGCCGGGCGAACCCTTCGAACCTGCCGGAACGCTCCCGGTGGAGCCCTGGTGGCGCGCGGTCTCCGTCCCGATGGCCGCCCCGCAGTGGCGTACGGCGACACCGGACGCGGTTCCGGGCGGCGCACCGGTCGCGCGGCGGGACCTCGATGTGGCGGGCGAGCGGTGACGAAGGGGAAGCGGTGACGAAGGGGATGGGGGAGCGGGCCCTCCGGGCGCTCGCTCCCCCTCCCGGCCCTTGGGAGAAGTGCTGGCCGCTCCCGGTCGGTGCGGGCTTGCGGGCCGGCTCGCGCTCATCGGTCGGCGCGGGCGGCATGGGGGAGGCTCCGCCGGCCGAGGTGCGGGTCTCCTTGCCCCTGATCACCCCGCAGGCCCGCGCGGAAGCCGGGTAGGGCGCCTCGACCATGGGGGAGTAGGTGTCGTTCTCATACGTCACCGAGCGCTCGTTGCGGGCTCCTCGGGTGCCCTCCACCCTGGCCGTGTCGTCGGCATGGGCGTCGGTGATACGGGCCCAGGCGGCCCGGCAGCGGGGGCTGTAGCGCAGTTCGATGTAAGTGCGGTCCGACCAGGTCGCGGCGGCCGTCCAGGCCCCGATGTGGCAGCCCATCCGCTGGGAATCCTTGTCCCGGCATTCGAATTCCAGACACAGGGGTTCACCCTGTGCTTTTCCCTGGTTCTGCCCCACGGCGTCGGCTCCCCCGAATATCCAGCCACCGATCAGTATTCCGGCCACCAGCGCCATGCATGCGGAAACCGCGGAGACGAGGGTCACTCTCGTGCGGGACGCCCCGCCCGGCGGGACGGGCTCGGCCGAGCCCTCGTGCTGTGGGGCCCCGGGCGGTAAGTCCTCGCCGGGAGCAGCTGTTTCCGGCCCGAGCGGGGCGCTCCGGGCTCCGGGTCTCCGGCCGTCCTGCTCCCGCTCGCGCTGGATCAGCAGAGCGGTCGCGGGGACCCCGACAGCCGTCGCGAATTCGGTGACCGCCGTTGCCGGCGGCAGCGCCTTGCCGTTGAGGTAACGCTCCCAGGAGGACCGGCTGCAGGAGGTGCGTTCGGCCAATGCGCTGAGGGTCAGGCCGCGGCGCATGCGCAGGGAACGTAACTGCGCTGATAGGGAACCGCGATCTCCGCGCAATTCATCCATATCATGCCTGCCTGTCATGAAATTGGGCTTCCTTGCGCTCAGGAATGCTGCGGACACAGCTCCCGTTCTTTCCCGGCCGGCGGTCGAACACGAGCGGGCCGGCACCCCGGTGTACGGGGGTGCCGGCCCGCTGGGCCGTGCGGTGGTGCCGTTCCTTGTGCCGGGTCAGACCGCCGGGGCCGGGTACGTCGGGTACTCCACGCCGGAGACGTGCTGGACGACCCGGATGACCTGGCACGAGTAGCCGAACTCGTTGTCGTACCAGAGGTAGAGGATCGCGTTGTCGCCGTCGACCTTGGTGGCGCCCGCGTCGACGATCGAGGCGTGGCGCGAGCCGATGAAGTCGCTGGAGACCGCGTCGGGTGCGCTGATGAAGTCGATCTGGCGCTTGAGCGGGGAGGCCAGCGACACGTTGCGGAGGTAGTCGAGGACCTCCTCACGGGTGGTCTCGCGCGCCAGCCGCAGGCTCAGGATCGCGATCGAGACGTCCGGCACCGGGACGCGGATGGAGCTGCCGGTGATCGGGGCGTCCAGGTCGGGCAGGGCCTTGGCCACGGCGGACGCGGCGCCGGTCTCGGTGATGACCATGTTGAGCGCCGCCGAGCGGCCGCGCCGGTCGGAGCTGTGGTAATTGTCCAGCAGGTTCTGGTCGTTGGTGTACGAGTGGACGGTCTCCACGTGGCCGCGCAGAACGCCGTACTCGTCCGCCATCGCCTTGAGCGGCGGGACGATCGCGTTGGTTGTGCAGGACGCGCAGGACAGGATCTGCTCGTCGTCCTTGATCGTGTCGTGGTTGACCCCGTGGACGATGTTGGGGACGTCGCCCTTGCCCGGGGCGGTCAGGACCACCTTGGCGATGCCGGGGCGCAGGTGGTTCGAGAGCCCCTCGCGGTCGCGCCACCTGCCGGTGTTGTCGATCAGGATGGCGTCCTTGATCCCGTACTCGGTGTAGTCCACCGACGTCGGGTCGTCCGAGTAGATCACCTTGATCTCGTTGCCGTTGGCGATGATCTTGCTGTTCGCCTCGTCGACGGTGATCGTGCCCGAGAACTGGCCGTGGATCGAGTCGCGCCGCAGCAGTGAGGCGCGCTTGACGATGTCCTGGCCGGAGGCCTTGCGTACGACGATGGCGCGGAGCCGCAGCCCGTTGCCGGAACCGGCCTTCTCGATGAGGAGGCGGGCGATGAGGCGGCCGATGCGGCCGAAGCCGTAGAGGACGACATCGCGCGACTCGCGGCGGTCGATCTTGTTTGCGCCGGTCGCCCCGGCGACGGCCTCGGCGGTGAAGTCCTCCACCGTCAGGCCGCGGTCGTCGGCGCGGTACGTCGCGGCCAGCATGCCTATGTCGATCTGGGCGGGGCCGAGGTCCAGCGTCGTCAGGGCCCGCAGGAACGGCATCGTCTCGGTGACGGACAGCTCCTCACCGGCGATCTGCCGGGCGAAGCGGTGGGTCTTGAGGATGCTGACCACCGACTTGTTCACCAGGGAGCGGCTGTGCAGCAGGACGTTCACGTCCTGCTCACGGTGCAGCTTCCCGATGATCGGGATCATCGACTCCGCGATCTCCTCGCGGTGCATCCAGTTGGTGAACGAGTCGTCATTGACAGTCACGTGTTTATCTTTCGAGCTAGGCGGCGCTCATATGGTAGCCGCCCCGGTCTGCTCATCATTCAGGTGGTCCCGCCCGGAGAGTCAGGGGCGGACGCACCGGTGTCGATGCGGCGTAATCGGGCGCCCGTGCGAGAGGTCATACCAGAGCGGGACGGATGGCGGGCAAGTTCGACAACTGCCCGTCGCGCACAGGTCGATGGCGACTACCGTGTGTGCTCGGTGATCAACGGGGGGCTCCTGGATGTCGGGTCGGCCCGACCGATGACCCGGACCCCGACCGACCACCGTAGGTGCCACCGCATGAACGCCGACAGGAACGCCGATTCCTGGTGCCCCCTGTACCGAGGACGCTGATGTCTCAACTTCGCGCACCCGCCGCGCGACCGGACCGCCGCGAGGGCGGGCGGCACGGCCGCCCCGGCGCGCGCGCCCACTCGGCCACGAGCAGGCCGCGCGCAGCCCAGCCCTCCCCCGAGGGCCGTATACGCCCCCAGTTGCTGCGCACCGCACTGCTTCCCACCATCGCCGCCCTGCTCAGCGGCGCGGCAGCCGTCATCTTCACCATCCGCGACGGCGCCGTCGACCCCTCCCCGAGCCTCTGGGCCGCGCTCGGCGGATCGGCCGCCCTGGCCGTCGCCGCCGTCGCGGCCGCTTACCTCGGCGCCCACCGCGTGGCCGGCGCCGTGCTCGACCGCGCGCTGACGCTCCGCCGCGCCAGCGCCCAGGGCCAGGCCGAACTCCAGCGGGTGGTGGAGCAGCTCCGCGCCGGGGAACCCGTCGGTCCGCGGCGCCCCCCGCCGCCGCCCACCCCCGACGGCGACGCCTTCGACCTCCTCGCCCAGGAGCTGGGGCGCGCCCAGGACGCCGCGGTCACCGCCGTCGTCCAGGCGTCCCAGCTCTTCAGCTCCACGGGCAACGAACAGAAGGTCGAGGTCTTCGTCAACCTCGCCCGGCGACTGCAATCCCTCGTCCACCGCGAGATCCAGATCCTCGACGAGCTGGAGCACGAGGTCGAGGACCCCGACCTGCTCAAGGGCCTCTTCCACGTCGACCACCTGGCCACCCGCATCCGCCGCCACGCGGAGAACCTCGCCGTCCTCGGCGGGGCCGTCTCCCGGCGCCAGTGGAGCAACCCGGTCACCATGACCGAGGTGCTGCGCTCGGCCATCGCGGAGGTCGAGCAGTACCCCCGGGTCAAGCTGGTCCCGCCGATGGACGGCACCCTGCGCGGCCACGCCGTCGCCGACGTGATCCACCTGCTGGCCGAACTGGTCGAGAACGCCACGGTGTTCTCCGCCCCGCACACCCAGGTGCTGCTGCGCGTCCAGCGCGTCACCGCCGGGCTCGCGCTGGAGGTGGAGGACCGAGGCCTCGGGATGCCGGACCACGAGCAGAACCGGATGAACGCCCTGCTCTCCGACCCCGACCAGGTCAACGTCGCCCACCTGCTCCAGGACGGCCGGATCGGCCTGTTCGTCGTCTCGGCCCTGGCCCGCCGCCACGGCATCGCGGTCCGCCTGCAGAGCAACATCTACGGCGGCACCCAAGCGGTCCTCGTCCTGCCGCAGACCCTCCTCGGGACCGACCCCGACACCGCGGCCCCGCCCGGCACCGCCCCCGTACCGCCGCCCGGAGCCGTACACCGGCCACCCGCCGACGACGGGCCACCGGCCCCGCCCGCACCGCCCCAGGTTCAGGCGGTCCGGCCGTCGGCCGTCCCCGCCTCCCCCGCCCAGGCGCCCGCCGGCCACCCGCGCGACGCCCAGGCCCCGGGTTCGCACGCACATGCCGCGCCGGAGAGCCGTCCGCCGCAGCCCCGTGACGAGGCCCCACCCCTCCCGCTGCGCGCCGAACGGGCCGACCGGCCCGCACCGGCCGCGTCCGCCCCCGACCGGCCCGCACCGGCCGCGTCCGCCCCCGACCGGCCCGCACCGGCCGCCTTCGTGCCCGAGCGGGTCGACCGGCCCGCACCGCCCGCGGCCCGCCCCGAACTGCCCAAGCGGGCCAACCAGGAACACCTCGTCCCGCAACTCCGCGAAGCGCCCGCCCCCCGGGTCGAGGACGAGCACGCCCTGCACGACCCGGGCCTCATGGCCGCCTTCCGGCGGGGTGTCGACCTCGCCGAGGCCCAGACCGCCGAGGAGGAGGGGACCGGCACCGGATACGGCGGTGCCACCCCCGCGCCGACCGCGCTCGACGCCCCCCTGGAGACCCTCGCCCCCCTCCCCGTACGCGGAGCCGGACAAGCGGCCGGAGCGCCCGCGCCCATCGGCCGCCCGCAGACCGGGCACGACCCCTTCCTGCCGGGCCACGCCGTGCCGGAACCCCGTAAAGACACGACTTTCAAGGAGTAGACACGATGGCGAGCGACATGCAGGCCGGCCAGGTCTCGGACCTGGACTGGCTGCTGAGCGGACTGGTCCAACGCGTGCCCTACACGCGCAGCGCGGTGCTGCTCTCGGCCGACGGGCTGGTGAAATCCGTCCACGGCATGGACCCCGACAGCGCCGACCACATGGCCGCCCTGGCCGCCGGGCTGTACTCGCTGGGCCGCAGCGCCGGCGCCCGCTTCGGCGACAACGGCGATGTCCGGCAGGTGGTCGTCGAACTCGACTCCACGCTCCTGTTCGTCTCCACCGCCGGATCCGGCACCTGTCTCGCTGTCCTGGCCGGACGTGAGGCGGACGCCGCGGTGCTCGGCTACGAGATGGCGATGCTGGTCAAGAGCGTCCGCCCGTATCTGATGACCCCGCTGCGGCAGCCGGCCGGGGCGCCCTTCACCTCGGGGCTGTGAGGATGCCGGCCCCGCAGGACGGGCCCCTGCTCGACGACGCGGCCGGCCGGCTGATCCGCCCGTACACCGTCAGCAACGGCCGCACCCGGCCGTCCACCGGATTCGATCTGCTCTCCCTGGTCATGGCCACGGGCATCCAGCCCGACATCCACCTCGGCCCCGAACACACCGTGGCCCTCGGACTGTGCGACGGGCCCATGTCCGTCGCCGAGATCGCCGCACACCTCCGGCTGCCCGCGGTCGTCACCAAGGTCCTCCTCTCGGACCTGGTCGACTGCGGCGCGGTCACCGCGCACGCCCCCGCTTTCCATGACACACCCACCGACCGATCCCTGCTGGAGGCAGTGCTCGATGGTTTACGACGACAGCTCTGACCGCACCGGAACCACCGAGTTCTTCCCCGTGGCCCTCAAGGTCCTGGTCGCGGGCGGCTTCGGCGTCGGCAAGACGACCTTCGTCGGCGCGGTCAGCGAAATCGCTCCGCTGAGCACCGAGGAACTGCTGACCCAGGTCAGTGTGGGGACCGACAACCTGGAGGGCGTCGAGTCCAAGACGGCCACCACCGTCGCCATGGACTTCGGCCGCATCACCCTCTCCGAGCAGCACGTCCTCTATCTGTTCGGGACGCCGGGCCAGGAGCGGTTCTGGTTCATGTGGGACGAGCTCTCCCAGGGCGCGCTCGGAGCCGTGGTGCTCGCCGACACCCGGCGGCTGGCGGAGTGCTTCGCCGCCGTGGACTTCTTCGAGCGGCGCGGCATCGGATTCATCGTCGCGGTCAACGAGTTCGACGGCGCCTACCGCTACGAGCCCGACGAGGTGCGCTCCGCACTCGACCTCGGACCCGAGGTGCCCGTCGTGCTGTGCGACGCCCGGATCGCCAGCTCCAGTACCGGGGCGCTGGTCACCCTCGTACAGCACCTCATCAACGCCACCTCGCCTCCCGCTCCGCTCCAGGCCTTCGGAGCCCACCAGTGACGTCCTTCGCCACCGGCCGGATGCTGCTGACCCCCGCCGACCGGGACGGCCCGGCCCGGTCGGAGCGGCTGCGGAGGCTGGACCTCGGTGAACGCCCCGACGCCTCGTTCGACGACTTCGACGCCTTCGCCGACAAGGTCGCCGAAGTGACCTCATCACCCTTCTCGATGGTCAACTTCATCGACGAGAACCGGCAGTTCTTCGCCGGGCTGCACACCCCGGCGGGCAACCGCGGCGGCCAGGACCTCGGGGCGGCCGCGGCGGGCAGCAACCGCAGCGCCCGCTACATGGCCCGCGACCACGGCTACTGCCCGCACGTCGTCGTGCGGCGCAAGGCGCTCGTCCTGGACGACGTCTGCGACTACCCGCGGTTCGCGGGCAATCCGGTGGTCGACGAGATAGGCGTCCGCTCCTATCTCGGCGCGCCGCTCATCGACCGCACGGGCATCGCCCTGGGGACCGTCTGCGCCGTCGACACCGTGCCGCGCCCCTGGGGCCGCGCCGGTCTCGACACCATCAAGTCCCTCGCCCAGGAACTCGTCCTGCAGATCGACCACCGGGAGGGCTACCACCGTCCCTGACCGGCCCGTCGGGCCGAGGATTCCTCAACTCCCGGGCGGCGCGGCCGTGCTGCCCCGCAGCACCACCTCCCCGTCGATCCGCACCACCCGGGACCGGGCCGCCGCCGACGGTGCGCGCAGGGCCAGGGCGATCACGCGCTCGCCCATCTCGGTGAGCGGCAGCGCCACCGTGGACAGCGGCGGCGACAACTCCCGTACGAGGGGGATGTCGTCGAACCCCGCCAGCGACATGTCCTCCGGGACCCGCACCCCCGCCTCGCGCAGCGCGTCCAGCGCACCGACCGCCATCACATCGGTCACCGCGAAGAGGCAGGTCGGCCGGGGGCCTTCGGCCGCCAGCAACCGCCGCGCCGCCAGATGCCCGCCCTCCCGGGTGAACGCCCCCCGCACCACCCGGCCGAGACCGATGCCCGCCCCGGCGAGACCCTCGCGGAACCCCGCCAACCGGGCGGCCACCGTGGTCAGTTCGGGCGGCCCGGTCAGTACGGCGAACTCCCGGTGCCCGAGCGCCACCAGCGCCCGCGCGAGCTCCGCCGCCCCGGCCCGGTTCTCCGGCTGCACGGTGTCCACCCGCAGCGACCGGTGCCGGCTGACCACCACCACCCGGCCGCCCGCGCGGACATACGGATTCAGCTCGGCCGACGACCTGATCCGGATGACCGGCCTGACCGGTTTCGAGGACGCCTACCCGCACGAGCTCTCCGGCGGGATGCAGCAACGGGTCGCGCTCTGCCGGGCGTTGCTGCACGAGCCGCCGGTCCTGCTCATGGATGAGCCGTTCGGCGCGCTCGACGCCCTGACCCGCGAGCAGATGAACACCGAGTTGAACCGGATCTGGCGGTCCACCGGTACCACGGTCCTGCTGGTCACCCACTCGATCTCGGAGGCCGTCTATCTGGCCGACCGGGTGGTGGTGATGAGCCCGCGGCCAGGCACCATCACGGAGATCATCGAGGTGGGGCTGCCCGCCGAGCGCGACTACGCCGAGACCCTGGGGCGCCCGGAGTTCCGCGCGGCCACGGCGCACATCCGCGACCTGCTGGGGGCGGTGTCGGCGCAGGAGTGAGGGGCGGCGGGGGAGGCTGCCGTACGGGGGCGGCCTCACCGCGTCCGTCACTCCGGGCTTTACGCCCTCCTGTGCCCGTTCCTCACCGCGTCCGTCACTCCGGGCCTTCACGCCGTCCTGCGCCCGTCCCTCACCGCGTCCTTCGCGCAGTCCTTCACGCCGCCCCTCACCACGTCCTTGACGCCCTCCCTCACTCCAGCCCGAAGGCGTCCGCCAGCAGCTCCATCTGGGCGCCCAACAGCGTGCCGCCCCGGTGCGCCATCCCGGCGAACTGGCCGGCCACCTCCAGACTCACCGAGCCGTGCAGCTGCGCCCAGGCCAGCACGGCGCCCGCCAGGGCATGCGCGGCCGCGGCGGTCGCCGCGCCGCCGGTCTCCGTGCCCTCTGTGGCCTCCGTGACCTCTGCGGCTTCCGGGGCGTACCGGGCCACCCACGCCCTCACCGATTCCTCCGCCGTGAGCCAGGCCGTCATCTCGTTCACCGTGGCGGCCACCGCAGGCCCGGGGTTCCCGGTGGCGAAGAGCGGCAGGAAGGGGCCCAGCACCGCGCGGGCCCGTTCCAGCGTGTCCGGCGGGGCCACATAGCCGGGCGCCGGGGTGCCCTGGAGCAGCAGGTAGCGGTGGGGTTCGGCGACGGCCCAGGCGCGGTACGCCTCGGCCAGGTGGTGCAGCTGTGCGCGGACGCCCTGGGAGCCTTTCGCCGAGCGGGCCGCCGCCCGTGCCATCGCGGCGGCGGCATCGTCGTACGCGTCCCTGATCAGGGCGTCGAGCAGATCGTCCCGTCCGGCGAAGTAGCGGTAGAGAGCAGGGCCGGAGAGGCCCATCTCCTTGGCGATCCGGGTCAGTGCGAGGGCGGTGCCGCCGCCTTCCGCGAGCTGCCGCAGCGCCAGGTCCTTGATCTCCGCGCGGGTCTGTTCCCGGTACCGGGCGCGCGGTCCCTGCTGGGCCCGTTCCATCACGGTCCCCTCTCGCCGACCGTACTCACTTCTGTTACAGAGTCTAACAAGCGCTATTGCGATGATCTGTCGCACGAGTTATGGTCTCTAACATAAGTGACTAGCCATTCCGATGGTGCGGCGGCGACGCGGCGCGACAGGTCGGAGTGGCCGGCCGGCCGATCCCGAAGGGGCACACCATGACCACCGCACCCGCTCTGCACACCGTCCTCGGCTCCGGGCCCGCCGGTACGACGCTGGCCACGGAGCTGGTCCGCCGCGGCCACCCGGTCCGGCTCGTCGACCGGTCGGGCAGCGGCCCGGCGATCGAGGGCGTCGAGCGGTACGCCGCCGATGTCGCCACCCCCGAGGGCGCCCGCGCGGCCGTGGCCGGAGCCGCCGTCGTGTACCACTGCGTCAACGTGGGATATCACCTCCAGGTGGAGGTGATGCCGAAGATCCAGGAGGCGGTCCTCGGTGCGGCCGAGCAGGAGGGCGCCCGGCTCGTCGTCCTGGACACGCTCTACCCGTACGGCGAGACGCGCGGCGCGGTGATGACCGAGGACTCCCCGTGGAACGCGACCACCCGCAAGGGCCGTATGCGCGCCGAGCTCGACGCCCGCTACCTCGCCGCCCACCGCGGAGGCCGGCTGCCCGTGGTCCTCGGACGCTCCGCCGACTTCGTCGGCCCCGGGGTCCTCAGCTCCACGCTCGGGGGCGCCGTCTTCCCCGCCGCCCTCACCGGGCAGCCGGTGCCCGCGCTCGGCGACATCGACCTGCCGCACAGCTACACATACATCGGGGACGTCGCCGCCGGGCTCGCCACGCTGGGGGAGCACCCGGAAGGCGACGGCCGCGTCTGGCACCTGCCGACCGCCCCCGCGCGCACCACCCGCCAGGTCCTCGCCCTCGTCGAGGAGCGCATCGGCCGCCCGCTGGAGCTGACCGTGATCGCCGAACCCCGCCCCTTCGGCCCCTTCGACGAGGCCTTCATGGCGGAGTACGCGGAGATGTTCTACCAGCACACGGAGGCGCAGATCGTCGACTCCTCGGCCATCGAGCGGGAGTTCGGGCTCACCCCCACCCCGTTGGAGGAAGCCGTCGACGCCACCCTCGGCTGGTACGGCGAACTCCTCGCCGCGCACCACTGAAGACGGCCCGGACCGCCGTGTACTACTGGGCGCGCACTACTGGGCACGGCCGGCCCCCGGCCCCTCTCGCGGCCCGGCCCAGGGTAGGAACCGCACACCCGGGGCCGGACCACCGCACGCACCACCCCTCAGTAGCGCAGCCGCGACAGATACCGGTAGCCGGCCCGAGCCGAGGCGAACGGATCGGCCGGAGCGTCATGCTCCACCAGCCACTGCCGCACCCCGCCCTGGCGCCTGGTGTCGAACATTTTCGGGAAGTCCAGCACCCCCGAACCGACGTCCGCGAATTCCCCGTTCGGCGCCATGTCCTTCACATGGAGCGCCGGGAACCGCCCGGGATGCCGCACGAACAGCTCGCCCGGGGCGGAGGAGCCGCCCTTGGCCGCCCAGTACAGATCCAGCTCGAACCCGACCAGCTCCGGATCGGTCTCGGCGAGCAGGATGTCGTACAGGCTGACCCCGTCCACCACCTCGTGGTCGCCGCCATGGTTGTGGTACAGCAGCTTCAGCCCGGACTCCCGGGCGGCGAGCCCCGCCCGGTTGAACTGCCCTGCCACTTCCCGGTATCCGGCGGGGGAGTGGAGTGGACCGGGCAGGCTCGGCACCACGATCCACCGGCCGCCGAGGGTATGGACGTCCTCCAGTGCCTGCGGCAGCCCGGAGCCGGTCACGATGTCGTAGCCGACGTGCTCCAGGACCGCCTTCAGCCGGACCCGGACCAGCATCTGCCGTATCGCGGAAGGGGAGTTGCCGTGCCTTCCGCTCACTCCGACCGTCGCGTATCCGATCTCGGCGAGCTGCTCCAGCGTCCCGGCGAAGTCCACCGCGAGTGGCGTCCGCATCGTGTACAGATGCATCCCGATCCCGGACGGCGGGACGCGCCGGCAGCCCCGCCGTCCGGCCGCCGAAGCCGTCGATGCCTCCGAGGCCGCCGAGGCCGGTGCCGCGCCGATGCCCGTGCCGGCGGCGGCCGCACCCAGCGCCGTACCGAGAAAGGCTCTCCGTGTGCTGATCACGCTTTCTCCGCCTCTCACTTCACGTCGACGCGCACGGCACCGGTGCTCGTGTCGCCCTTGTTGTCGGTGACCGTCAGGTGCGCGGTGTAGACGCCCTTGCGGTCGTACCTGTGCGTCGCTGTCGCACCTTCGGGCCCGGTCGGCTTCACGCTGTCGCCGAAGTCCCAGTGGTACGAGGAGATCGTCCGGTCCTCCGCCGGCTCGACCGTGCTGCTCAGTGCGACGGTCAACGGGGCTGCACCGGAGGCAGGTTGTGCCTTCAGCGTCACCTCCGTACCGCCCGCCTTCTCCACGCCCGGCCCGTTGAAGTGCAGCCAGTCGACCGAGAGCAGGTCGGCCTTGCCGGTGTTCCACTCCGGGTTGGTGAAGACGGCGTACTGCTCTGTCGTGCCACCCGGATCCTTGAGCTCCGTCGTCGGCGAGATCGGCCTCTCCCAGCAGCCGGTGTTCGGAACGGTCACCGACCGAGCAACTCGCCGGTGGGGGAGCCGGCCCGGAACTCCACCGTGCCGCCGAGCCCGCCGGACGACGCGCCGACCGTGACGGAGCCGACCCCCTTCAGGTTCACCGGATCGAAGGTGACCCAGTCGCCGTCCTCGATCTCGATCAGCTGCTTCCCGCCCGATGTGTCCGTCCGACTCCCCACCTCGGCACCGCCGTTGCCACCACCGGTCGCGGTGAAGTGCTCGGCCTCGCGGTAGGAGGTGCGCAGGGTCAGGGAAGTGGAGCCGGTCAGTGCAGGAGCGCCGGGAGCGCCCTTGTCCTCGTACTGGGCGGTGATCCCGTAGTAGAGGTTCTGTCCCGGCCCGTGGCTGTCCCCCGCATCCGTGGCGATCTCACCTGTGCAGCCGGTGTAGTTGTCCAGCGGATGCAGATGGGTGTCATGGCCGAGCTGCGACTGCACCACGACCCGCGAGCAGTCGATCGGACCGCTCTGCCCGTCCTCCTCGTCGGTCACCTCCACCGTGAAGGGAATCGTGTCGCCGAAGTTGAACGTCCCCCCGTCCAAGGGCTGTTGGATGGTCACCTCGGGCCGGGTGTTGCCCACGGTGATGTCCTGCACCGCCAGCGCTGTCAGCTCGTCGGGCCCGGTGACGGTCAGCCGGGCTGTGTGGAGCCCCTTCGTGGTGTAGGTGTGCGAGGGGTTGGCCTCGGTCGAGTCCGTGGTGCCATCCCCGTCGAAGTCCCAGTCATAGCCGACAGGTTGATCACCGGGCAGGCCCGATCCCTCGCTGGAGAACTCCACCGTGAGCGGGGCGGGGCCGCTGTCCCGGTCGACGGAGAGCTTGGCGTCGGGCAGCCGGCCGTCACCGACGTAGTCGATCCGGTAGATACCGGCCCCCTCGTTGCTGCCACCCCGCCCGGTCCCGCTGCCGAGCCCGAAGTCGATGACGTACAACGCCCCGTCGGGACCGAAGTCCGCGTCGAAGGGCTGGTTCCACTCCATGTCCTCGAAGATGCCGTTGATCGAGTGGAGGTCACCCGCCTCCACCGGGTCGAACCGGGGATCGGTGAAGGTCTGGTCCTCCTCCTGGAACGAGAAGGTCTTGAACCACCGCCGGGTCAACTCGTACTGGAACGCCTTCCCTTCGAAGTGCTGCGGGAACTTGGTGCGGTAGGTGTTGTCCGGGTCGTAGTCGTAGACGGGACCGCCCATGGGCCCGCCGCCTCCCGTACCCAGCTCCGGGAACTCGGCCGAGGCGGAGTACGCGTACCAGACCGTGGCGGGCTGGGCGGGCGGCAGCTCACGCAGGCCGGTGTTGTTCGGCGAGTCGTTGACCGGCGCCGCGCAGTCGAACTTCGGGCCGGACTTCTTCGCCGCGAAGTCGTAGTCGTTGAAAGGGGTGTTGTTCCCGCCTCAGTACGGCCACCCGAAGTTCCCCGCCTCGGTGATACGGGTGTACTCGACGGTCCCCTCGGGCCCCCGGTCCGCCACCGCTGCCCGTGCGTCGGGGCCGTAGTCCGCGACCATCAGCGCGCCGCTGCGCGGATCGGAGGTGATCCTGAACGGGTTGCGCATGCCCATCGCGTAGATTTCCGCGCGCGTCCTCTCCGTGCCCGGGGCGAACAGGTTCCCCTCCGGAACGGTGTACGTCCCGTCGTCCTGCGGGGTGATCCGCAGGACCTTGCCGCGCAGGTCGTTGGTGTTGCCCGCGGTCATCTGCGCGTCCCAGGCGCGCCGCCCCTCGCCCTCGTCGATGGGCGTGAAGCCGTCCGAGGCGAACGGGTCGGTGTTGTCACCCGTCGCCGCGTACTGCGGCCGCGGCGTGCACGCCCACCCAGCCGCCGCCCGCGCGGATGAACCGCTGGAACGCCGACCGCTCGTCGGCGGTCAGCAAGTCGCCTTTCTCCGGCGTGGAGTTGGTGTTGTTGAAGACGACGGCCTGGAAGCGGCCGAGGTCGGCGTCGTTGAAGACCGCGGAGTCATCGGTGGCCTCCACCTCGAAGCCGTGCTCGGCCCCGAGCTTCTTCACCGCCCCGATTCCGGCCGGAAGGGAGTCATGGGTGAAGTTGGTGACCTCGGAGTAGACGAGCATCCGGTACGGGGCCGCCGCCTGCGCCACAAAAAGGCGGCGCGGCCACCAGCAGGGCGAGGACCAGCGCCAGGAGCGAGGTGACGGCGATGAGGGGGGACGGGGCGCCGGGGGATCGGCCGACGCGGCCGGCCCGGCGTGACGAACGGCGTTTCATGGGGCGCTCCCTGTGCGGTGGATGCCGACTGCGGGGTGCAGAAAGCGCTTTCTGAAGTACGCCGTTCAGGGCAGGTTAACCGCTCCGACGGGGTCAATGGGTCTGCGGGGCCCGTCGGTCCGGGTGCGCCGGGGGTTCCGGCCGGGGGTGGATGTCAGTCCCGGGCGTTACGGTCGAATCCCGGCAACGGCCGCCGGGGTCCACCCGATCGGAGAGCCGGGATGACCGCAGGAAGCCCGAGAAGCCCGAGAAGCCCCAGAAGTCCCCGGAGCAAGGCCACCACCTCCACCCTCACCGCCGCTGACGTCCGCTCGGCCGCGCTGTCCCTGCCCGACACCACCGAGAAGCTCGCGTGGGGGCAGCCCACCTTCCGGGTGGCGGGCAAGATCTTCGCCTCACTGGGCGACGACGAAACGGCGATGGGGGTGAAGTGCCCCAAGGAGGACCGCGCGGAGCTGATCGCCGCCGAGCCGGAGAAGTTCTTCCTCAAGGAGGGGCACGACGACCACTACGCCTGGATGCGGGTCCGGCTGGCCGCACTGGAGGACGCCGGGGAGCTGGCCGCCATCCTCGCCGACTCCTGGCGGCAGGTGGCCCCGCGCCTGCTGCAGGCGGAGCATCCGGAGCCGGAGGGGCCGGGGGAGGGGGAGGGGTGAGGGGTTGCGCGTCGCCGGGGGCGTCGGGCGGCGATCGGGGAGGCGCTGCCCGGTGGGTGCGGGGCGGACGCCGCCCGGGCCCCGTCCGGCGGGCCCGTCCGGCGGTACAGGGCGGTCCGCCCGGCGGGCGCTACTGCGGGCCCTTCCGGCCCGTCCGGCGACTCAGGCCCGCAGAAACCCGGTGATCCGCTCCCGCAGACCCTGCGGGTCGAGCCCGTGTGCCGCCAGGTGCTCGTCCATCCGCCCGTACCGCCGCAGCTCGGCGCGCCCCACCCCGAGGCCGAGGACCCGATGCGGCAGCTCCATGAGCGCCTCGTTCGCCGGGGCCGTCGACGTGCCCGCCAGATAGGGCTCCACGATCACCACGTCGGCGCCCGGACCCGCCCCGACGGCACGGCGCAGGCCCGCCGCGTCGAACGGCCGCACGGTCGTCGCGTACAGCACGCTCACATCCAGCCCCTCGGTGGCCGCGAGCACATTGTCGAGCATCGGGCCGACCGCGACGACGGTCCCGCCCCGCCCTTCGCGGACCACGGAGAACCCGGCGCCGACGCCCACCGGCCGCGCTTCCCGGTTCGCCTGGAGCGAGAGGCGTACGTACACGCGGTCGTCCCCGTCCACCGCCTTCCGCAACAGCGCCTCGGCCTCGTCGGGGTGGCCCGGCACATGGACCGTCCAGCCGTCGAGCGTGTCCAGGAGCGCCACATCGCCCGGTGCCATATGGGTGAAGCCCCCGGCGGGCCAGTCGTAGGAGCCCCCGGCGCTGACCAGGATCCCGCCGGCCCCCTGATGTCCGAAGTCCAGCTTGACCTGCTCGAAGGGCCGCTCCACCAGGAAGCTCGCGAAGGTGTGCACGATCGGCCGCATCCCGGTCAGGGCCATCCCCGCTCCGGCCCCGATCAGCAGCTGCTCCCTGATGCCGACGTTGATCACCCGGTCCGGGTGGGCCCGCCGGGCCGGTGCGAAGCCGTCGGCGCTGATGTCGGCGAGCACGACGGCCAGCCGGGGCTCCTCGCCCAGGAGCTGTGAGGTGGTGGCGATGAAGCGGTCACGCATGGTGTCCATGAAGGGGTCCTCCTGAGAATCCGCCGGTGACGGACCGGCCTGAGCTGGGTTTACGGGGGTCGGGGTCAGCGCTTGGGCTCGACCCGGGCGACCACGACCCGGGGCCGGCCGGGGTGGGGAGCGGTGAACGCCGCGTACAGGGATTCGTGGTCGCGGCCGTCCACCGTCGCCGCCGACCACCCGGCCGCCTCGAACCGGGAGGCGATGCCACCGGGCCAGCCATGGGTGGCGGAGGCGTTGTCGATCACGAGGGTGTGCAGCTGTTCGAGACCGGCCGGGCCGGCATGGGCGATGGCCTCGTGATTGCTGCCCTCGTCCAGCTCGGCATCGCCGACCAGCACCCACACCCGGGGGTCGGTGAGCCCCTGGGCCCGCAGCCCGAGGACGGTCCCGACGGCCAGCGGCAGTCCGTGCCCCAACGAGCCGCTGCCGATCTCCGCCCCCGGCACGAGCAGCCGGTCCGGGTGGTGGCCCAGCGGTGAGCCGTACGTCCCGAAGCCGCGCAGCACCTCCTCGTCGAAGAACCCGTGGGCCGCCAGGACGGCGTAGTACGCCATGGGGCCGTGCCCTTTGGAGAGCAGGAAGCGGTCCCGCCCGGGATCGTCGGCGGTGGCGGGCGTCACGCGCAGAACCCTGTCGTAGAGCACCCACAACGCGTCCATCGTGGAATGCGCGGCGGGGGCGTGCTTCTCGGCGCCGGTCATCAGGCTGATCAGGCGGCCGAGGTCGTGGAAGTCAGGAGAGTGGCGGAGGCCGCGTACCGGGGCGGCGGTCGTGTTCGTCATGACACCGAGCGTTCAACATCAACCAAGGTTGAGGTCAAGCCGGGAAAGCGGTTCGTGACCACCTGCTCAAGTGCGGTATTGTTCTCATGCGCGTTCAGCCAGGGGAAACCCCAGGTCAGACGGGCACCGGGACGTGGCGCAGCTTGGTAGCGCACTTGACTGGGGGTCAAGGGGTCGCAGGTTCAAATCCTGTCGTCCCGACTGGAGACAGTCGCAGATCAGGGCCGGTTTCGGAGCAATACGAAACCGGCCCTTGATCATTTTTGGGGACCAGTTGGGGACCGGCGTCCTTGACCGAGTCAGCGAGTCATTACTTTGGGGCTCGGCGGTGAGAGTGGTGCGCCGCACGTTGAAGTGGGCAGAGAGCGCCGCCCCGGCAGCCGTGATCTTGTGGACGTCCGGGTGAAAGCACTGCTGGTTGGACCCGTCGTGGTCGGCCCCTCGCCGGTGTCCACCGTCGCGGGTTCGGCGGGCGCCGGATTCAGCGCGGGGCTGATACCCGTTCCCGGCGGTCGCCGCCACCACGGCGGCGACCCCCAGGACCATCAATGTTGTCTTCCTGGAGTGGGCGGGAGAATCCGCACTGTCGGCCCGCACGGTGTCGCCCGCTCGTCGATGGCAGCTCCCATCAGGTGCGGGTCCAGCGTTGGTTGCTGCCGTTCGAGCAGGAGTAGAGCTGGATCAGGGTTCCGTTGCCAGTTCCGTTGCCGACGGCGTCGAGGCAGAGGCCGGACTGCACGCCGACGATGGAGCCGTTGGAGTCGAGGCGCCATTTCTGGTTGTCGCCGCCCCAGCAGCTGTAGATCTGGACTTTGGCTCCGTTGCCGGTCCCGGCGGCGTCCAGACACTTGTTGCCGTAGACCCGGAGCTCGCCTGCTGCGGTGGAAGTCCACCGTTGGCTGGTGCTGCTGTTGCAGTCCCACAGCTGTAGCTGCGTGCCGTCGGTGGTGCTGGAGTTCGGCACGTCCAGGCACCGGCCTGAACCGACGCCCTTGATCCCTCCGGAACCGGTCGGGGGTGTGGACGAGCCGCCGTTGAGCGCGTCGAGGACGGAGGTGTAGGCGGCCTTCTTGCTGCCGTCGTTGTTGAACAGCAGCGGCGTGTGATCCGGCCGCCAGGAGTCGCTGTCGCGCACGCCCCAGATGGTGATGCCGAGACAGCGCGGGACGGCCAGGCAGTCGTTGGTCACGCTGGCGTAGGTCGAGGCCGGGGCGCCCTGGATGTCGAGTTCGGTGATGGCCACGTCCACGCCGAGGGCGGCGAAGTTCTGGAGGGTGGTGCGGAAGTTGCTGTTGTAGGGACTGCCGCTGTTGAAGTGCGACTGGAAGCCGACGCAGTCGATCGGCACGCCGCGCTGCTTGAAGTCCCGGACCATGGCGTACATGGCCTGGGTCTTGGCCCAGGTCCAGTCCTCGACGTTGTAGTCGTTGTAGCAGAGCTTGGCCGCCGGGTCGGCGGCGCGCGCGGTGCGGAAGGCGACCTCGATCCAGTCGTTGCCGGTGCGCTGCAGGTTGGAGTCCCGCCGGGCGCCCGAGCTGCTGTCGGCGAAAGCCTCGTTCACGACGTCCCACTGGGCTATCTTGCCCTTGTAGTGGGCCATCACGCCGTTGATGTGGTCATTCATCGCCTGGCGCAGGGTGCTGCCGCTGAGGCTCTGCATCCAGCCGGGCTGCTGGGAGTGCCAGGCCAGGGTGTGGCCGCGCACCTGCTTGCCGTTCTGCACCGCCCAGTTGTAGACGCGGTCGGCGGCGGTGAAGTTGAACTGGCCCCGCTGCGGTTCGGTGGCGTCGATCTTCATCTCGTTCTCGGCCGTCACCGAGTTGAACTCACGGCCGGCGATCGTCGTGTACGCCGAGTCGCTCAACTTGCCCGAGGCGATGGCGGTGCCGAAGTACCGGCCGTTCTGCGCCGCCGCCGCGCCGAGCGTGTTCTCGGCGGCGTGCGAGGTCGGCGGGGCCACCAGCATGGTGACCACGCCGAGGACGCCGACGACCAGCGCTAACAGCAGGCTGCGGATCTTCGGTCGGACAGCGGTTCTGGGAAGGGCATACGAGCCCATGACTGTGCCTCCTAGGTAGAAATCACGGAAGGGCCGACAGCGCAGGGGGTGCGTCGGCCGCGCCCATTCGACGGGCTGACGGACGGACGGACCGTCGGACGGGCCGACGGGGCGGGCCGGAGCCCGGGCAGCACGGAACCACCGAACACCGCGGTCATGGCAGGGGATGATTCTCGAGACAGGTCACGGGGGCTCCATCGGGGTTCAGCCGGGGGTCATGGCCACCAAGCCGCACCGCGTACTTCTCCCACTGTGTGAAGAGCCAGGATGCGTTGGTGCGAACCTCACCGGAGTGAAACAGGTGGTGCAGGTGCTTTGATGCGCGGATCTGCTGTGCGGCACGGACTCCCCAAGGCCGGTGCGATCGGAGTGTCGAACGAACTGTGGCCGGTTCCCCAAACAGGATGATTGAGGTGTTGGTGATGCATCGTCAATGCCTTCGACAGGGAAAAGTTTCCCTGTTCCTTTCGAAAGTTTCGATACCGTGGGTTGAACGGCGAACGCCGGAGTCACCCTGTGCACGCTCAGGTCGCGCTGTGGTCGCCGTCTTGCCCGCGCCAGACGGGGCGGGACTCGGCGATGGCTTGGCTGATGTGGCGTGGGGTGTGTTGTGCTGGATTCCGCAGCTGTTTCGGCGTGGAAAGCGACACAGGCGAAAGGCGTTGTCGCTGTTCGTTGGCTCCCTGACCGATTAGGGCGCGCTCGTCGCTTCGCTACCTGTCCGGTGCGGCGAACGCGTCGAGTCGCTCCGTTCGCGTACCAAAACAACTAGGTTCGCATCACTCGAACGCAGTGCCCTGGGAGGGCGTGGCGATGTGGGGGCCGTGGCCTCGCAATGGCCCAGCCGTCGCCCTCACCACACGACAGAGCCGGTTCCCGCAGGGTGCGGGAACCGGCGCCGCGCGCGTCAGTCGCTACGGGGTGACGCAGCTGATCGAGCCGACAGGGAAGTCGTTTCCGGTCGATGTCGCAGTGAACCCGAAGGTGACACTGCCCTCAGGGGCGATCTTGCGGTTGTGATCGAGGCTTCTGACCGTGAGCGTGCCATCGGGTGCTGTGGTCAGCGCACCGTTCCACACGCTGTTGACGTTGGCGCCCACGCCGGGCTTCCACTGCACGGCCCAGCCCTCACGCGCCGTCGTGCCGTGGTTCATGACTTCGACGGAACCCTGGAAGCCGCCGCCCCAGGAGTTGGTCACGCTGTAGACGGCCATGCACCCGGTGTGCGGGTCGGTGGGTCTCGGGGTCGGGGTCGGAGTGGGCGTCGGGGTCGGAGTGCCGCCCGAGCCGCGGATGCCGGTCACCTCGCCGTTGCCGCCGTCGAAGACGATGTCCGAGCAGGAGAAGAAGTTCTCCTGGCTGTCCGAGCGCACCCACTGGATGAACATGACGGCGTCACCCGAGCGGCCCGAGGGCAGGTCCAGGTCCCAGTAGTAGTGGCCGCCGTCCGTGCCGGGACCGCCGGCCTGCGGCGGGTCGGAAACGGTCTCGATCAGTTCCAGGTCGTCCCAGCCCAGCTCGGTGCTGGGCGAGTAGCCGGGCTTGGACAGGTACACCCGGAAGGAGCCCGGATGCGCCGCCCAGTTGCTGTGTTGGACCTGGATCGTCTTCCCGGACGTCAGGTGCGTCCGGGGCCAGTCGGAACGTGGGGCGTTGTAGCCGGTGAAGTTGTACGGCGACCGGTCACCGGCGCTGCACAGCTTTCCGTCCGGGACGTAACCCGCCCCCCGTCCACCCGCGTTGGAGTCGAGCACGGCGAACCAGTTGTACAGCGCGGTCGGGCCGCTCTCGTCGAGCGCGGCCCTGCACGCCGGGTTCGTCGGGTCCAGAGCGCCGGTGCCGGTCCTGGCGTCCAGCATGCAGAGGTAGGTGCGCGATCCCGGTGTCATCGTGACGCCGTGCGCCTGGGCGTTGTCCTGGCCCATTAAGGTCAGGCCGATTCCGCCTAGCAGCGTCGCGAGCACCGCCACCAGAGAGGTGAACAGCTTCTTGCGTCGGGCCATGAGGTCTCCTGTGCCGTGAGGGGATGGACTTCCGTCTGTACTTCTCTCCTGCGGCAACCGTCGGCCGAGGAGTCTGGGGGGGGGCACCTGGATCAGCGGGGCGCCGGCCCGGGCGAGCGCCGCTGCCAGGCAGGCGTTATCGCTGGGGCCGGTGCAATCCGTAGTCATCGGTCCCACCGGAGGTGAACCGGCCGAACCCGGTCGGCGGCCGCCGAGCGCGGACCGCCTGTCGCACCGCGGGGGTCGACGATGTGCGGACCGAAACGCGCGGCGCCGCGTGCGGCGCTGAGCGTATCGCCGGGCCTCCGCCCTGTACCGGAAGGTGATGAAGGCCGGGCCGGCTTGTGTGCGGATGCGTGGATCGGTTCAGATACGGCCGTGCCGGTGAGGCCGGTCCGGCACGGGCGGGATCCGGCGGGGACCGGGCCGCTTCGGGCCGAAGTGGGCAGGAGTGATAGGCAGGGTGCGCGGGGTACTGGGGGATTGCGGTGACGGACGCTCGCATGCGGAGCCTCTTTGGGAGGAACGACCGGATGGGGCGATCACGGAATCGGCAGCGCCCGGTGGTTCAGTCATGGGAGCGCTCCCACTCGCTGACACTTCGGACTGTAGGAGCGTTGCCGTGCTCCTGACAACCCATCGTGGAAGATGTGTCGCGCGGATCGACGGGGTCGCGGGTCAGGGCCCGGCTCCTCCAGCAGCGGACGCACCGTGATCCCGCCGCTCCCCTTCATCGGCCGCCGACGGGCGACAGCGGCGATTCGGTCTTGTCTTCTGCTCCGCCGTCTCGAAGCCGTCGCCCGCCACGCCCTGCGGTCACCGCTACGCCCTGCGGTCACCGCCACGCCCGGCGACCCCGGCCGCGTTCTGCGGTACTCACCACCCCGCCGCCCGGGAGGGACACGCCGCCCGCAAGGCACGTACCGCCCCGCTGCAAGACGGCCGCAGTCGGGCGCGGTCACGCTGTCCGATGCGGCCAAACAGGTCTCGCCCTACGGGTACGCCGGATGAGCGCGGCCATCGCCCGCCGCCCGCCGGCCTCGATCAGCGCGTCCCCGACGGCTCGCGCGATCTGCGAGAAGAGCGGAAGAGCGGTGACCGGCCTTACGCCCTGACGAGGCGGCGGCAAACGCGCGACGCCGGGACCTGTCGGGCCGGAGTCGTGTGGTGTCGTCAGTCCGGACGGCTACCTCCCATGAGTCCGCGGGAGCGAGCGGTGAATCCTGTGCAACCGCTTGACGGCGCGGCTCCCGACCCCGAAGTTGTTGGGAGCGCTCCCACTCCTGGTCGTACCCCGCCGGACACAAGCGGGTGCCCTATCACCGCGTGCTCTGCCCCCTCCCGGAAGGACTTCGGTGTGCCGCAACACCAACCACTCGTTCCCCGCCCGTCCCGTAGGCTCCGCCGACCGAACCGAACCAGACGCGTCAGCCTGTTAGCCGGCCTCGCAGCCACCGCCGGGCTGCTGGCCGGCACTCTCGCCGCACCCGCCGGTGCGGCCCAACCCGTCAACGAGGCATCCGAGGCCCCCGAGCTCATCGTCAACGGGGACTTCTCCGCGGGCACCGCCCCTTGGTGGTCGACGGCCAACAGCCCCGTCGCCGTCTCGGACGGACGTCTCTGTGCCGACGTCCCCGGGGGCACGGCCAACGCGTGGGACGCCATCATCGGGCAGAACGGGCTCGCCCTGACCGCCGGCGAGGGATACACCCTGAGCTACACGGCGACGTCCACCGTGCCGGTCACCATCCGCACCAACGTGCAGATGGCGACCGAGCCGTGGACCACGGAGCTCTCCACCGCGCAGCCGGTCGGGGCGACCGCCGAACGCGTCACGGAGACCTTCACGGCCGGAGCCGATCACGACGCGGCGCAGCTCGCCTTCCAGATCGGGGGCAGTGCCGAGGCCCTGACCTTCTGCGTCGACGATGTGTCGCTGCTCGGCGGGACCGCGCCGCCGCCGTACGAACCGGACACCGGCTCCCCGGTCCGGGTCAACCAGGTCGGGTACCTCACGCACGGCCCCAAGGCCGGCACCGTCGTCACCGACGGGACCGACCCGCTGCCCTGGACACTCGAATCGGCCGCCGGGACACGCGTGGCCGACGGCACCACCACTCCGGCGGGCGTGGACACCGCCTCGCGGCGAAACGTCCACACCTTCGACTTCAGCGCGGTGGCGACCGCGGGGGAGGGGTACACCGTCACGGTCGCGGGCGAGAAGAGCGAGCCGTTCGCCATCGGCGACGACCTCTACGCGTCACTGCGCACCGACGCGCTCGCGTACTTCTACCACAACCGCAGCGGCATCGAGATCGACGCGGACATCGTGGGCGAGCAGTACGCACGGCCCGCCGGCCATGTCGGGGTGAGCCCCAACCAGGGCGACAACGACGTGCCCTGCCAGCCGGGCGTGTGCGACTACCGCCTCGACGCGGCGGGGGGCTGGTACGACGCCGGCGACCACGGCAAGTACGTGGTCAACGGGGGTATATCGGTAGCCCAGTTGATGTCCACGTTCGAACGGACCCTGTACGCGGAGACCGCCGAAGCCGGGCCGCTCGGCGACGGCGCACTCCGGCTGCCCGAGCACGGGAACGCCACCCCCGACATCCTCGACGAGGCGCGCTGGGAGCTGGAGTTCCTCATGCGGATGCAGGTGCCCGCAGGGGAGACGCTCGCCGGTATGGCCCACCACAAGCTGCACGACAAGGCGTGGACCGGACTGCCGCTCCGGCCGGACCGTGACCCCCAGCCCCGGGAACTGCATCCGCCGACCACGGCGGCCACCCTCAACCTGGCGGCCACCGCGGCCCAGTGCGCCCGCCTCTTCCGGGTCTACGACGCGGACTTCGCCGCGCAGTGCCGGTCGGCCGCGCGGTCAGCGTGGACAGCGGCCAAGGCCCACCCGGACATCCTCGCCGACCCGCAGGACGCCACGGGCGGCGGCGCCTACAACGACGACGACGTACGGGACGAGTTCTACTGGGCGGCGGCGGAGCTCTTCCTCACCACCGGTGAGGACGGCTACCGCCAGGAACTCCTCCGCTCCCCGTTGCACGGTGACACCGACGCGGTCTTCCCGCGTGGTGGCATGTCGTGGGGCTCGGTCGCCGGGCTCGGAGCCCTGAACCTCGCGAGTGTGCCGGGCAAGCTGTCCGCCGAGCAACTGGCTGCGGTGCGCGGCATGGTGACCGAAGCCGCCGACGGCTACGCGGCAGACTCGGCCGGGGCCGCCTACGGCCTTCCGTACGCCCCCGACGACGGGCACTACGTATGGGGCTCGAACAGTCAGGTCGCCAACAACATGGTCGTCCTGGGCTCCGCGCACGACCTGACCGGCAGGACCGCCTACCGTGACGCCGTACTGCGCGGACTCGACTACCTGCTGGGCCGCAACGCGCTGAACCAGTCCTATGTCACCGGGTACGGCGAGCGGGACTCGCGCAACCAGCACCACCGTTTCTGGGCCGACCAGCTCGACCCGGCCCTGCCGAATCCCGCACCGGGATCCCTGGCCGGCGGTCCGAACGCGTCCATCGAGGACCCGGTCGCGCAGGCCAAGCTGAAGGGCTGCGCACCGGCGATGTGTTACATCGACGACATCGAGTCCTGGGCCACGAACGAGATCACCATCAACTGGAACGCCCCGCTCGCGTGGGTCGCGTCCTACGTGGACGATCTGGGCGGCGGTGAGCCCGTGCGGACGCAGTGCGAGGTGACCTACACCTCGCAGCGCTGGAGCAACGGGTTCACCACCCACGTCACGCTGAAGAACACCGGCGACCGCCCCGTCCAGCCCTGGCGGCTTGACTGGACGTTCGCCGACCAGCAGCGGGTGACCGACGCCTGGGGTGCCGACATCGGGCAGACCGGGCCCCGGGTCACCGCCGAGGCCCTGAGCTGGAACGCCGCTCTCGCGCCCGGCGGCACCGTGCGGTTCGGCTTCAACGGCCTGCCCACCGGCCTCGTGCACGACCCCCAGGTCTTCAGGCTGAACGGCAAGGCCTGCGGGACGGCATCACGACGATGAGCGGCCGGCCCGCTCCTACCGTGTAAGAGGAGAATCGCTGTGAAACGCCTACTCGCTCTACTGGCCGCCTGTGCCATGGCCCTGGGCCTCACCGCCCTGTTCAGTCCCCAGGCGGCGGCTGCCGCCGGATGCAAGGTCGACTACACGGTCACCAGCCAGTGGCAGGGTGGTTTCCAGGCCGGAGTGAAGGTCACCAACCTGGGTGACCCCGTCACCGGATGGACCCTGAAGTTCACGATGCCCGACGCGGGGCAGAAGCTCGTCCAGGGCTGGAACGCCACCTGGTCGCAGTCCGGTTCCGCGGTCACCGCCGTCCCCGTCGACTGGAACCGCACCCTGGCCACCGGTGCGTCTGCCGATCTGGGGATGGTGGGGTCCTTCACGGGCGCCAACCCGAAACCGACGGCCTTCACACTGAACGGCGTCGCCTGTACGGGTTCCGTGGACGGCCCCCCGCCCGTCGACCCGCCCGTCCCGGGCACCGGCACCCCCGTGGACGTCAACGGCAAGCTCCACGTCTGCGGCGTGCACCTGTGCAACCAGTACGACCGCCCCGTACAGCTGCGGGGCATGAGCACCCACGGCATCCAGTGGTTCAGCAAGTGCTACAACGCCGCGTCCGTGGACGCGCTCGCACAGGACTGGAAGTCCGACCTGCTGCGCGTGGCCATGTACGTCCAGGAAGGCGGCTACGAGACCGACCCGGCGGGCTTCACCAGCCGGGTGAACGGCCTCGTCGACATGGCCGAGGCGCGTGGCATGTACGCCATGATCGACTTCCACACCCTGACGCCGGGCGATCCGAACCACAACCTCGACCGGGCCAAGACGTTCTTCGCGTCCGTCGCGGCCCGCAACGCCGACAAGAAGAACGTGATCTACGAGATAGCCAACGAGCCCAACGGCGTGAGCTGGACGGCCATCAAGTCCTACGCCGAGCAGGTCATCCCAGTGATCCGGGCCGCGGACCCGGACGCCGTCATCATCGTCGGCACCCGCGGCTGGTCCTCACTGGGCGTCTCGGACGGGTCCAACGAGAGCGAGGTCGTCAACAACCCCGTCCGGGCGGACAACATCATGTACGCCTTCCACTTCTACGCCGCCAGTCACAAGGACTCCTACCGCGCCACGTTGAGCCGCGCGGCCTCCCAGCTGCCGCTGTTCGTGACCGAGTTCGGCACGGTGAGCGCCACCGGCGGGGGAGCGATGGACCGGGCGAGCACGACGGCCTGGCTGGACCTGCTCGATCAGCTGAAGATCGGCTACGCGAACTGGACCTACTCCGACGCGAACGAGAGCAGCGCGGCCTTCAGGCCGGGCACGTGCGACGGCGGTGACTACAGCAGCAGCGGTGTGCTGACCGAATCGGGGGCGCTCCTCAAGAGTCGCATCAGCACCCCCGATTCCTTCCCCACCGGCTGACCTGTCCGGCTGACCGACCGAACAGGGGGCGGGGCTCCGGCCGACCGGAGCCCCGCCCGCGACCTCATGGGCGGGGCGGCGCGGTGCTCTTGCGTACGACCAGGCTCGTGGCCAGCTCCAGCCGCGTGGACACCGGTTCCTGGGCCCGCAGCCGCATCAGCATCTGCGCGGCCTCCTCCGCCATCTGGAGCAGCGGCTGGTGGACCGTGGTGAGGGCCGGGCTGGCCCAGCGGGCGATCGACACGTCGTCATAGCCGACCACCGAGAGGTCGTGGGGGACTCGCAGGCCGTGCACCCGGGCTGCTTCGAGTACGCCGAGCGCCTGGAGGTCACTGCCCGCGAAGATCGCGGTGGGCGGCTCGGGGCGGGACAGCATCTCGGTGGCGCGGTCGTATCCGCCCTCCACGTGGAAGTCGCCGAACAGGATGAGTCCGGGGTCCACCTCCAGCCCTGCCATGGTCATCGCCGACCGGTAGCCGTCCAGCCGGGCGCGGGAGCAGAGCATGTCCTCGGGTCCGGTGATGACCCCGATGCGCCGGTGGCCGTACTCGATGAGATGGCGGGTGGCGGCCAGTCCGCCATTCCAGTTGGCCGAGCCGACCGAGGGAACGTCGGGGTCGGGGTCGCCCGCGGGGTCGATGATGACGAACGGGATGGAACGCGCCCTGAGCTGCTGCTTCACTTCGCTGGGCAGAGTGGAGAAGACGAGGACGACACCGAGCGGCCGCCGCTGGAGCATGGCCTCCATCCAGTCGGGGCCGGGCGAGTGACGGGTTCCGCTTTCGGTGAGGACCACCCCGGCGCCGTGGGCCTTGGCGACGTTCTCCACTCCCCGGATCAGCTCCATCGCCCAGATGCTCTCCAGCTCGTGGAACACGATCTCGATGAGGGGCGCCTCGCCGGCCGACCGGGGCGTGCGTCGGTACGCATGGGCCTCCAGCAGGCGTTCCACCTTGATCCTCGTGGAGGTCGCCACGTCCTGCCGTCCGTTGAGGACCTTCGAAACTGTCGAAATGGAGACGCCGGCCCGTTCGGCCACTTGGGCCAGGGTGATGCGGCCCATCTTCTCGTCATCGCGCATGGCGAGGAGCATAAAGCACGGGACAACTGCCGCCCAGGCGTAACGCTTTGATAACGCCGCGACTGAGGGTTGACCCCCCAGATGAGGAGTTCTAGCGTCCCGACTCAGGAAGTTTCGGTAACTACTCCGAAAAAGTTTCGAAAGGTGTGCCGATGAAGCGACGCGCACGGTCCTCGCGGACCCTTGTCGTCGGTGGTGCCGTGCTGGCCCTGGTGCTGTCCCTGTCCGGATGCGGCGAGGACTCCGACGCGGCCGGCGACGACACCATCCACGTCCTCGTCTACGGTGACGCGGCGAACAAGGTGGAGAAGGAGATCGTCGCCACCTTCAACAAGACGTCGAAGGTGAAGGCCGTCCTGGACACGATCCCTGGCGCCGACTACCAGGCGAAGCTGCAGACGATCATCAACAGCAAGCAGGCACCGGACGTCTTCTTCAACTGGGGCGGCGGCAGTATCAAGCCGTTCGTCGACGCAGACCTGCTGCTCCCGCTGGACCCCTTCATCGCCAAGGACCCGGACCTCAAGGCGAAGTTCCTGCCGTCCGTGTTCAACAGCGCGGTAGTCGACGGCACGTCCTACGGGATCCCCATGCGCGGTACGCAGCCCGTGCTGTTGTTCAACAACGGCAAGGTCCTCAAGAAGGCGGGCGTCGAACCACCGAAGACGTGGGACGACCTGCTGGCGGCGGTCGAGGCGCTGAAGGCCGACGGCGTCACCCCGATCGCGCTGGGCGGCGGGGACCGGTGGCCGACGCTGATGTGGTTCGAGTACCTGTACGACCGCATCGCCGGCCCGGAGCTCTTCCAGAAGGCCCTGGACGGCGACCGGGAAGCCTGGGCGAGTCCGGACAGCCGGAGGGCGCTGAGCAGGATCAAGGAACTGGTGGACGCCGGAGCCTTCGGCACCAACTACGACTCGGTGAAGTTCACCGACCAGGGTTCCCCCACGCTCCTGGCGACCGGCAGAGCGGGCTTCGAGCTGATGGGCTCGTGGGCGTACTCGACGCACCAGGACGCCCACCCCGAGTTCGCGAAGAGCGACCTCGGATACAGCGCCTTCCCCTCCGTCGCGGGCGGCAAGGGTGAGCAGGCGAACGTCGTCGGCAACACCAACAACTTCTACTCCGTGGTGAAGAAGACGAAGCACCCGCAGGCCGTCGCCGAGTTCCTGAAGGTCATGTACTCGGACCGGTTCGTCAAGGCGCAGCTCGCCATCGGCAACCTGCCGACCACGACCAACACCGAAGGCTTCCTGGACACCGCCGCCAGCCCCGGGTTCGCGAAGTTCCAGTACGACATGGTCAAGGCGGCCCCGGCGTTCCAGCTCTCCTGGGACCAGGCGTACCCCCAGTCGGCCGCCGTCACGATGTACCAGTCCCTCCAGCAGTTCTTCAACGGCTCGATGGACGAGGACGCCTTCATCAAGGCCATGCAGGCGCTGCCGACCTCGTGAGCCCACGGAAATCCGGACCCGGAACACATGACATGACCACAACCCCATCCCCCTCCGTAGACGGCGACACGGTCAGGAGAGCCGGCTCGTCCGGCATCGGAGCGGGCCGCCCGGGATTCCTCTGGGCGGCCCCCGCCGCCGTCTTCTTCGGCCTCTTCGCCATCGTCCCGCTCATCATGGTCGCCGTACTCTCCTTCGCCAGCTGGGACGGCCTGAGCGACCCGGAATTCGCCGGCCTCGACAACTGGAAGACGCTCCTCGACGACCCCGTCATGATCAAGAGCCTCTGGCTGAGCGTCCTGCTCACCGTGCTCGGCGTCGCCGTCCAGACCCCCCTGAGCATCCTGCTCGGGGTCTGGGCGGCGGGGCACCAGCGCAACCGGGCCGTCCTGTCCGCCATCTACTTCGTCCCCATGCTGCTGTCCGTGGCGGCCGTGTCCGTGCTGTGGCGCGCCGTCCTCGACCCCAACCTCGGTGTCCCCGCGCAAGCCACCTGGCTGTTCGGCGACGGCAACCTGTTCGGGACGCAGGCCACCGCGATCGGCGTCCTGGTCTTCGTCAGCACCTGGCAGTTCACCCCCCTGCACACGCTGATCTACCAGGGCGCGGCGCGCGCGGTGCCGCAGGTCCTCTACCAGGCGGCGCAGATCGACGGCGCGGGCACGGTGCGGCAGTTCTTCCACATCACGCTGCCGCAGCTGCGCAACTCGATCATCACCTCGATGATCCTGATGGTGGTCGGCGGACTCACGACCTTCGACACCGTGCTCATCCTGACCCAGGGCGGACCGGGGAGCGACACCACCATCAGCGCGTACTACATGTACCAGAAGGCGTTCAAGAGCTTCGACTACGGAGCGGCGTCCACCATCGCCCTCCTCCTGGTCCTCGTCTCCACGGTCATCTCGCTGATCGTGGTGCGGCTCTCGGGTTACGACAAGATGCGCAGCACCATGGAGGGACTGTGAGGAAGAGCCGTCCCAACTACTTCGCCGGTTTCGGCTCGCTGGTCTGGCTCCTCGTGGTGGGGCTGCCGCTGTACGTGATGCTCGTCGCCACCTTCCAGTCGCGCTCCGACTACGCGGCGAACGGCCCGCTGTCCTTCCCCGAGCACTTCACGCTCGACAACTACGTCGACGACCTCAACAGCGGCTTCGCGCAGTACTTCCTCAACACCGTCATCGTCACCGTGTGCGTGGTGGGCATCGTCGTCCTCCTCGTCCCGCCGCTGGCGTACACCATCGTCAGGAGCCGGGGCCGCGCCACCACCACGGTCTTCCGGCTGTTCCTCCTGGGCCTGGCGATCCCCTCGCAGGCGGTCATCGTCCCGATGTTCTTCGTCATCAGCGAGGCCGGTCTCTACGACAACCTCATCGGCGTCATCCTGCCGACGGCGGCCTTCGCCATGCCGGTGTGCGCCCTGATCCTGACGGGTGTGATGCGGGACATCACCCCCGATCTGTACGAGGCCATGACGATGGACGGCGCCTCGTCCCGGAGGATCTTCTTCCAGTTGGTGCTGCCACTGTCCCGGAGCGGGGTCTCGACGATCGTCGTCTTCTCCGCGCTCCAGGCGTGGAACGGCTTCCTCTTCCCCCTCGTACTGACGCAGTCGGCGGAGACCAAGGTGATCACCCTGGGGCTCTACGACTTCCAGACGGAACACGGAGTCAACACCCCGGGCCTGCTCGCCGCGGTCGTCCTGTCCATGCTCCCGATCCTCATCGTCTACCTGTTCGCACGTCGTGCCCTGGTGCAAGGGCTGATGGGAGTGGGAGGAAAGTGACCGCCAACATCGAGAACGCCGGCATGCGGCCACCCGCCGAGGTCACCGACCCGGGGGCGCCGGTGTCCGGCCCCCCGGTCCACCTCGCCGGGCCCTGGCAGGATCCCGCCCTCGCTCCCGAGGCCAGGGCCGACGCCCTGATCGCCGCCATGACCCTCCAGGAGAAGGTCTCCCAGCTCTTCGGCGTCTGGGTGGGCGCGTCCGACGAGGGCGGCGAAGTCGCGCCGTTCCAGCACGACATGGAGGAGGCCGTCGCCCTCGACGATCTCCTTCCGCACGGCCTCGGCCAGCTGACCCGCCCGTTCGGAACGGCCCCGGTCGACCCGGCCGTGGGTGCCCTCTCGCTGTCGCGCACCCAGGAGCGCATCGCCGGGGCGAACCGATTCGGCATACCGGCGCTCGCCCATGAGGAATGCCTTGCGGGCTTTGCCACCTGGGGCGCGACCGCCTACCCGGTGCCGCTGTCCTGGGGCGCCACCTTCGATCCGGAGCTGATCCGTGAGATGGCCGCCGCGATCGGCCGCGACATGCGCTCGGTCGGCGTGCACCAGGGGCTCGCCCCCGTCCTCGACGTCGTACGCGACGCACGCTGGGGCCGAGTCGAGGAGACGATCGGGGAGGACCCGTACCTGGTGGGGACCGTCGCCACCGCCTACGTACGGGGACTGGAGTCGGCCGGGATCGTCGCCACGCTCAAGCACTTCGCCGGGTACTCCGCCTCACGGGCGGGCCGCAACCTCGCCCCCGTCGGCATGGGCGCACGGGAACGCGCCGACATCATCCTGCCCCCGTTCGAGATGGCCGTACGCGAAAGCGGCGTACGGTCCGTCATGCACGCCTACACCGACACCGACGGCATCCCCTCCGCGGCCGACGGACCGCTGCTGACCGGTCTGCTCCGCGACACCTGGGGCTTCGACGGGACCGTCGTCGCCGACTACTTCGGCATCGCGTTCCTCAAGACGCTGCACGGCGTGGCGGGGACCTTCGGGGAAGCGGCCGGCGCCGCACTCGGCGCGGGCGTGGACGTGGAGCTGCCGACCGTCAAGGCGTTCGGCAGCCCGCTCACCGACGCGATCGCCGAGGGCCTCGTACCCGAGGCGCTGGTGGATCGTGCGGTACGCCGAGTCCTGGTCCAGAAAGCCCGGTTGGGGCTGCTCGACGCGGACTGGAAGCCGGTGCCGCCGGTGCTCGCCGCGGCCGCGGGCGCGGACGGCTCCGCGGACGGGAACTCGGAGGCGCTGCGCGGGACCGTCCGTCTCGACACCGACGAGAACCGCGCGCTCGCCCGCCGCGTCGCCGAACAGGCCGTCGTACTCCTGCGCAACGACGGCACCCTGCCTCTGGCGGCGGACGCGGCCGGCGGAGCCCCTGCCCGCATCGCGCTCATAGGACCCAACGCCGAGGCCCCGACGGCCGTCCTCGGCTGCTACGCCTTTCCCGTCCACGTCGGAGGACTGCACCCCGGGACCCCGCTCGGCATCGAACTGCCCACCCTGCGCGAGGCGTGCGCGGCGGAGTTCCCCCACAGTGAGATCGTCACCGCGCGCGGCGCGGACATCGACGGCCCGGACACTGGCGGGTTCGGCGAGGCGGCCGAACTGGCCAGGAGCGCCGACCTCGTGATCGTCGCACTCGGCGACCGGGCCGGTCTCTTCGGGCGCGGCACGAGCGGGGAGGGCTGCGACGCGGAGAACCTGGCGCTCCCCGGCGTCCAGCAGCACCTGCTCGACACCCTCCTCGACACGGGCACCCCCGTCGTCGTCACCCTGCTCGCCGGGCGCCCCTACGCCCTCGGGCGGGCGGCGGACGAGGCAGCCGCGGTCGTGCAGTCGTTCTTCCCCGGCGAGGAAGGAACGAGGGCCATCGCCTCGGTGCTCAGCGGTCGCACCGCACCGTCCGGCCGGCTGCCCGTCAGCGTGCCGCGCCACCCGGGATCCCAGCCTTCCACGTACCTGGCGGCGCGGCTGGGCCACTTGAGCGAGGTGTCCAGTGTCGACCCGACCCCCGCGTTCGGGTTCGGCCACGGCCTGACGTACACCGCCTTCGAGTGGAGTGACCTCGTCGTGGAGCACGGACGGGCCTCTACGGAAGGGGAGTTCACGCTCTCCTGCACCGTCCGCAACACCGGTGCGCGGGAGGGGACCGAAGTGATCCAGGTGTATCTGCACGACCCGGTCGCCTCCGTGGTCCAGCCCGTGCGGCGCCTCATCGGGTACGTACGCCTCGATCTGGATCCGGGGCGGGCGGCCAGGGTGCGGATGACGGTCCCGGCGGACCTCGTGTCCTTCACGGGCCGCGACGGCGACCGGATCGTCGAGCCCGGCGATCTCGAACTGCGGCTGAGCGCGTCGACCACGGACACGCGCCTCACGGCCCGGGTCACGGTGACCGGGCCGGTACGAACGGTCGACCACACCCGCCGCCTGCACATGAGCACCGCGACGGAGATCCTCACGGAAGCGCCGTAGCCCGGCGCACACGATGGGAAGGACCTTCGCGGGTGGCCCTCCGACCCGGGAAGGTCCCTCCCCACGGGGCTTGCCCCGGCACGGCGGCGCACGCCGAGCGGCGGGGGAGCGGGGAGGCGCCGAAGTGAACCTGTGCGGTAGTGCTCGGGGCTGATCCAACCGGGAGTACCGGTCATGACACCGGTCCGGGTTACGGAGGTGCCGTCGGCGGCATGCGCGATGCCGAAGTCCAGGCCCCGGCCGGGGTGAGGATGACGTTCTGCGGCTTCACGTCGCGGTGGACGACGCCGGAGGCGTGGATCGCGGCGAGGGCCTGGGCGGTGCCGGTGGCGAAGGCGTAGAGGGTGGCGCCGGTGAGTGCTCCATGGGAGGCGAGATGCTGGTCGAGGGTGAGCCCGGGCGCGTAGGCGGTGGCCAGCCAGGGGGTCTCGGCATCCGGGTCTGCTGCGAGGAGAGGAATGAGGCACGGCCCGTGCACACGCGACGAGAGCTGCACTTCTCGGCGGAAGCGGGCCCGGAACTCAGGGTCCTCGGCTTGCGCGGGATGGATCACCTTCACAGCGACTCGGAGCCCCGCTGGATCGAGACCGGCGTGGACGGTGCCCATGCCGCCCGAGCCGAGACGGCCGATGATCCGGTAGGGGCCGACCTGCTTCGGGTCACCGGGGCGGGCAGGCTGTACCCGCCCGTCTACGCGAGCGATGCTCACAGGGTGTTCGTTCCTCTTCTGCCATGGAGCGCCATGAGGCTGACACACACCCATGAATGGAGTCCCCAGCTCAGGAACGGGATGGTATCGGCAGACTGCCCAATGGGTGGGGTAGTTCGCTGCATCGTTGTGTCTCTCGCAAGGATCACCGAGGGGCATGAGGCTCGGCCCGTACGTGAGTTGGAGACCAGTTGGGGACCACACGGCATGCGCGATGGTGCACGACGGGCCGTCACGTGCGCGATCTTCACCCGTATTAAGTCTGCTGTATCCAGAAAATACCCCCGGCCCTTGATCGTTTCCGGGGGCTGTTCGATTCGACTACCGCCTTCGGGGAGTCCTGGGCCACATCGGCGTGAGGCCGGAATGCTGTCGGTCCACCGAGGCGTTGGCCTGGGGTGGTGCACCCCTCAGCCGATGAACAGGAATTGATGTGACCGACCTCGAAACCGGCCGTGCGGCGGCGACTCTCTCCCGCCCCTTCACGGTCCGCGGACTCACCTCGCGCAACCGGATCGCCATGGCCCCCATGACCAGGCAGTTCTCCCCGGACGGTGTTCCCGGCCGGGACGTGGCGGACTACTACACCCGCCGGGCCGCCGCTGGTGTGGGGCTGATCATCACCGAGGGCACCTACATCGACCACGACTCCGCCGGGACCAGCGACCGGGTCCCGCGCTTCCACGGCGAGGACGCGTTCGCGGGCTGGGCCGAAGTCGTCGACTCCGTGCACGGGGCGGGCGGCACGATCATCCCGCAGCTGTGGCACGTGGGCGTCGCCCGCACCGAGGGCGCGCCCCCGGTGGCGGACGCCGAACCGGTCGGCCCCTCGGGCGTCGCGCTGACGGGTGAGCCCAAGGGGCGCGCGATGACGCAGAAGGACCTGGACGACGTCATCGGCGCGTTCGCCGACGCGGCGGCCGCCGCCGAGCGTCTCGGCTTCGACGGCGTCGAACTGCACGGTGCCCACGGCTACTTGATCGACCAGTTCCTGTGGGCGGGCAGCAACCGCCGTACCGACGCCTACGGTGGTGACCTCGTCGCCCGTACCCGGTTCGCGGCCGAGATCGTGGCGGCCTGCCGCGCCGCCGTCTCCGACTCCTTCCCCCTCTTCTTCCGCATGTCCCAGTGGAAGATCAACGCCTACGAGGCCGAACTCGCGCAGACCCCCGCCGAACTGGACGCCCTGCTCACGCCGTTGGCCGAGGCCGGGGTCGACGTCTTCCACGCCTCCACCCGCCGCTACTGGCTCCCGGAGTTCGACGACTCCGACCTGAACCTCGCCGGCTGGGTGAAGAAGATCAGCGGCAGGCCGACGGTCACGGTCGGCTCGGTCGGCCTGGACGGTGACTTCTTCAGCGCCTTCGCGGGCAACGGCTCGGGCGTCACCGGCGTCGACCAGCTCCTGGACCGGATGGAGCGCGACGAGTTCGACCTGGTCGCGGTCGGCCGCGCGCTGATCGCCGACCCGGAGTGGGCGGCCAAGACCCTGCGCGGGCGGACCGGGGACATCACGCCGTTCGACGCGGAGATGCTGAAGACGCTGCGCTGAGCGGGGTGTGACGGGCTCGGGGATGCCGGGACGGACGCGGACCCGCCCTTGGCGGACCGTACCGTCCCCATTCACCGGTCCGTCACGGCCCCTTCCTTTCTGTTCGGTTCTCTTGGAACATTCTGTTCGCTTCTGTTCCCCCACTCCAAGAGGCCCCCACGCATGACTGAGATGAATCGGCGCCGGTTTCTCCAGATCGCCGGTGCGACCGCGGGATTCTCCGCCTTGTCGGGCAGCATCGACCGGGCTGCCGCCATCCCCGCCCACCGGGCCGACGGGACGATCCGGGATGTCGAGCACATCGTCGTCCTGATGCAGGAGAACCGTTCCTTCGACCACTACTTCGGTGCGATGAAAGGGGTCCGAGGGTTCGGCGACCCGAGGCCCGTGACCCTGCCGAGCGGAAAGTCCGTCTGGCACCAGGCGGACGCGGCGGGCAAGGTGACGCTGCCGTTCCGCCCGACCGCCGACGACCTGGGCATGCAGTTCCTCCAGGGTCTGAACCATGACTGGCCGGGCGGCCACCGGGCGTACAACGAGGGCCGTTACGACCGGTGGATACCGGCCAAGACCCCGACGACCATGGCCCACCTCACCCGTGAGGACATACCCTTCCACTACGCGCTGGCCGACCGCTTCACCGTCTGCGACGCGTACCACTGCTCGTTCATCGGAGCCACCGACCCCAACCGCTACTACCTCTGGTCGGGTTACACCGGCAACGACGGTACGGGCGGCGGCCCGGTGCTCGGCAACGAGGAGCGGGGATACGGCTGGAGGACGTACCCCGAACGGCTGGAAGAGGCCGGGGTCTCCTGGAAGATCTACCAGGACATCGGCGACGGCCTGAACGCGGCGGGGCACTGGGGCTGGATCAACGACGCCTACCGGGGCAACTACGGCGACAACTCGCTCCTCTACTTCAACAACTACCGCAACGCCCAGCCCGGCGACCCGCTGTACGACAAGGCGCGCACCGGCACCGACGTGTCGGCCGGCGGCGGGTACTTCGACGCGATCACCGCCGACGTACAGGCCGGAACGCTCCCGCAGATTTCCTGGGTCGCGGCCCCCGAGGCCTTCACCGAGCACTCCAACTTCCCCTCCAACTACGGAGCCTGGTACATCGCGGGCCTGCTCGACGCCCTCACCTCCGACCCCGAGGTGTGGAGCCGTACCGCCCTGTTCATCACGTACGACGAGAACGACGGCTTCTTCGACCACGTAGTCCCGCCCTACCCGCCGGCCTCGGCGAACCAGGGCCTGTCCACGGCGGACACCACCACGGAGATCTACCCGGGCGGACCCTCGTACGGAGCCGGTCCCTACGGTCTGGGGCCCCGCGTCCCCATGCTGGTCGTCTCGCCCTGGAGCACCGGCGGTTACGTCTGCTCCGAAGTCTTCGACCACACCTCCGTGCTGCGGTTCATGGAACAGCGCTTCGGCGTCCACGAGCCGAACATCTCGCCCTGGCGGCGGGCGATCTGCGGCGACCTCACCTCCGCGTTCGACTTCGGCCGGTCCGCCCCGGCCCCCGGCGACCTGCCGGACACCTCGGCGTACGAGCCCCCGGACCGCGAGCGCCACCCCGACTACCGGCCCACCCCGCCGACCGTCGGTGCCATGCCCTCGCAGGAACCGGGCAGCCGACCCACCCGGCCGCTCCCGTACGAGCCGTACGTCGACGGGGCCGTCAACCCGGCCACCGGGAAGATCGCGCTGACGTTCAGCCCGGGGACGGCCGCCGGGGCGCAGTTCTACGTCACCTCCGGCAACCGCACCGACGCCCCGTGGACGTACACCACGGGCGCGGGCAGGACGCTGACCGACAGCTGGAACTCCGCCTACTCCGGCGGCAGCCACGACCTCACCGTGCACGGCCCGAACGGCTTCCTGCGTACGTTCCGGAGCCCGGGCGCCACCGCGGGTCCCGAGGCCACCGCCCGCCACAACGCCACCAACGGCAACCTGGACCTCACGCTCACCAACTCCGGCGCCACGGACGGCGTACTGACGATCGCCGACGCCTACGGCGGAGCGGCACAGAAAGTCACCGTACGGGCGGGAGCCACCGTTTCACGCACGGTGGACCTGCGGGCAGGGCGGCGCTGGTACGACGTGTCCGTCACCGTCGACGGGGAGCCGGGCTTCCTGCGCAGGTTCGCGGGCCATGTGGAGACAGGAGCCGCCGGGGTCAGCGATCCGGCGACCGTCACGGGCTGAGGCGCGGCCGGAGACCGGCCGAACGCGGCGGGAGCCGGGCGGGACCATCGGTCCCGGCCGGCTCCCATCGACCAGTGGGGCTCAGGCGGCTCCGCCGTTGCCCGCGCCCGACGCGGGCTTGATGCCCTTGACGATCTCGTCCAGGACCGACAGCTTCGGCGCGTCCTTGTTGATGTCGAAGCCCGACCGGACCACCACGAGCATGTCCTTGGAGGAGGGGGAGGGGAACACCAGCGATTCGACGTAACCGTCGTCGCCCTTCTCCGTGACCACCTTCCAGCGCACCGCGTAGCCCTTCTGGCCCGCCACGGTGACCGCACCGGACCTCAGCTCCTCGTGCGAGGTGATCTTCCCGTACGAGTCCCCGCCGTAGGACTCCTCTGCGTTGACGGCGATGTCCTTCTTGGCCGCCTCCTCCGGCGACCCGCCCGTGAGCTTCAGGGCGACCGCGGGGGCCGAGAACACCCCTCCGCGCACACACGTCTCGGCGGCGCCGCCTGGGCAGGCGTGCTCACCCGTCGTCAGACCGGCGCCGACCGGTGCCGACTTGCCGGTCCACCCCTTGGGCACCGGCAGGCTGACTCCGGCGGCCAGGTCCGTGGCATAGCCCGGCTCCGTCGGCGGGAGCTGCTCGCCGGGACCCTGGCCACCGTCCTCCTCGCCGCCGCCGTTCCCGCCGCCCCCGTTCTCGCCGTCCGGTGCGCCCGAACCGTCCGGGGTGGAGGGGGTGGCGGACGGGGAGGCGACCGCGATGCCCGGCCGGCCGCCGTCGTCCTCGCCCAGCAGATACACCCCGCCCCCGATCGCGGCGAGCACCACGGCGCCGACGGTCACACCGACGCCGATACGGATCCCGCGGCGGCGGGCCGCGGCGGGCGACGCGCGGACGTGGCCGGACCACTGCGCTCCGTCCCACCAGCGTTCTTGAGCGGGGCCTTTACCTGAATGCCCGGGGTCTGGGTGCCAGCCGGGCGGGGTCATCTGGGTCACGGGTGCACTTTATGCGGGTCGAGTGAGAATCGTATGAACCGACCGCCGCATGACGGTCTGGTGCGGGGACGACGGCCCGTGCGAGAGCGACGGCGCTTGCGGGGACGACCGTCTGTGCGGCGGTGGCGGTCATGGTTCGATCAGGCCCGCGCGGATCGCGTACCGGGTGAGCTCCAGGCGGTCGCGCAGCCCGAGCTTCTGGAGCAGGTTGGCGCGGTGCCGCTCCACGGTCTTGACGCTGATGACCAGCAGCTCCGCGATCTCCTTGGAGGAGTGCCCCTCGGCGACCAGCTTGAGGACCTCCTCCTCGCGCTCGGTGATCGCCCGCGCCGGCAGTTCCTCGCCGTCCTTGGCCCGGTCGAGGAAGTTGCGGATGAGAGCCGTGACCGCGCCCGGGTAGAGAAACGGCTCGTCCCGCATCGCCGCCCGGCAGGCCTCCACCAGGTCCCGGTCGGCGACCGACTTGAGCACGTACCCGGCCGCCCCCGCCTTCAACGCCTCGAAGAAATACTGCTCGTTGTCGTACATCGTGAGCATCAGGATGCGCAGGCCGGGCATGACCCGGGACAGCTCGCGCGCAGCCTGCAGACCCGTCAGCCGGGGCATGGCGATGTCCAGGATGGCCAGATCCGGCCGTTCGGCGCGGGCCATGTCGATGGCCTCGGCGCCGTCGCCCGCCTCGGCCACGACCGTGAGGTCCGGTTCGCCGTCGAGGATCAGCCGGACCCCCCGGCGTACCAGTGCGTGGTCGTCCGCGAGCAGGATCCGGGTCGGCACAGCGGTGCTGCCCCGGGCAGGGGGCGGGGAGGAGAGGGGCATGGTCACCGGCTTCCGTTCCGGACGGGCACATCGAGACGTACTTCGGTACCGCCCTGCGGGCCGGGGCCGAGGAACAGCTCGGCGCCGATCAGCAGAGCGCGCTCGCGCATGCCGCGCAGGCCCGCGCCCTCGGGGGTGTGCCCGAGGCCCCGGCCGTCGTCACGGATGCGCAGCTCCACCCCGCAGGGGCTGCGGCGCAGGGAGAGTTCGAGCCGCGACGCACGGGCGTGCCGGACCGTGTTGGTGAGCGCCTCCTGCGCGATCCGGTAGACGACCAGCTCTGCCTCGGCGTCCAGCTCGGGCAGGCTTTTTCCCATCTGCCGGCGGATCGTCAGCCCGTCGGGCGTCGGTGTCTCGGTGATGAGCGCTGTGAGCGCGCTGACCAGACCCAGCTCCTCCAGCACCCCGGGGCGCAGCCGGCGGGCGATCCGGCGGATCTCGTCCAGCGAGCCGCGGGTGGTCTCCTGGACCTGGCGCAGCTCGCCGCGGAGCGGCTCGGGGCCTGATCTGCGACCCGCTTCAATTCGAGGAGGACCGCCGTGAGCGTCTGCCCGACCTCGTCGTGGAGCTCCTGGGCCACCCGGCGGCGCTCGGCCTCCTGGGCGGAGAGCGCGCGGGCGCTGCTGGTGGCGCGTTCGGCCTCCAGCCGGTCGAGCATCGTGTTGAACGTCTCGATCAGTGCGGCGATCTCGCCGTGCCCGGCCACCTCGGGGCGCGGGCTCGGGCGCAGCAGGTCGGTCGTGGTCATCGCGCGGGTGACCCGCTGGAGCGGGAAGAGGCCGAGGCGGAGCAGGGCAGCGTTGGCGGCGAGCATGAAGGCGATCCCGCCGGTCAGGATCATCGCCTCGGTCAGCAGGACCGGTGTGGAGATGGTGATCGGGCCGAGCAGCAGCAGGGCACCCGCGGCGACGAGCACCGCGGCGTTGAGCAGAAAGATCCGCCAGAACAGGGACAAGGGAGCACGGCCTCCATCGGGCGTCGGAACGATTGCGGGCGTTGAAAGGGCTGTGGGGTCGGGGCGGATCGGGTCGGGGTGGGGTGGGTCGGGAAGGCTGGGCGCCGACAGCCTCCACTATCGTTGCTGTGCGCGGGAAACACGCCGTCGCCCGCATGCCGTAGCTCCCGTAGCTCCCGTCGCCCTCGCCGCCGGGAGGGCGCGCGGGCCGCCCCGCATCTACATGGTGCACACCCCCGGATATGGGTGCTGCCCCCGATGGTTCTTCCGGATGCCCCCGTCGATCATGAACTCAGGGCCCGGGAGGCCCTGCCCGTGCCGCATCACGGGGCCGGCGCCGGAGAGGCCGAGAGGTCTCCGTACCGGGAGGGAGACACCATGCCCACGTACGACGAACGGCTGCGCGCCCTTGAGGAGCAGCTGCATCGCGACGACCCCGGTTTCGCGACGGCGATGTCCGACGGCACCCCGCGCAGCCCGCGCGAGTACCGGCGGCGCAACGCCTGGCTCTGCATGGCTTTCGGGCTCACCGCCCTGGGCATGGGGATCGCCATCGGCCACGGCCTCCTGATCGCCACGGGCCTCGTGGTGGCGGGAGCGGCCGCCCATCTCTTCGACCCGCAGCGCGGCCGGCTGCACGGTAGAGACATCCCGGGAACTCCCGGAACTCCCGGAACTCCTGGAACCTCAGGATCCCCCTGTCGCGCGGCGCCCGCACCGCCGCATCCCCGGCCCCTCCGCACGGGCTGACCGAGGCCCCGACCGCCGAACCGGTCGGGGCCTTCGTGTGCTCGGAGAATGCGACCTCAGTTCGGTCCTACCTCTGGGCCTTGTACGGTCCGACCGCACCGTATGTGTGACATACGCTGAACGTCCCGGAACCGGCCGAGGCAGGGAGTGGCGGATGTCCGTCGAATGGCAGCCCGTGCGGCAGTCCCGTACGCACGAACTCGTGCTCCGCTCCATCGAGGAGCGGGTCTTCGCCGGCGAGCTCAAGGCGGGCGACCGGCTCCCGCCCGAGCGGGAGCTGGCCCCCGTGCTCGGCGTCAGCCGGTCCGCACTGCGCGAGGCGCTGCGGGTGCTGGAGACGATCGGTGTCCTGGTGGCCCAGCCCGGCCGGGGCCCGGACGCCGGGGCCCGGATCGTGCGCAACCCGGATGACGCCCTGGGCCGGCTGCTGCGGCTCCACTTCGCCCTCGGCAGCTACAGCCTCCAGGACGTCCTGGAGGCCCGGATCATCCTGGAGAGGTCCAGCTTCGCTGCCGCCGCCTGCCACGCACCGTCCGAGGACCTCGACGAGGCGGAGGGGCTGGTGCGGGGTATGGCGGCGCCCGGCATCGGGGTGAGCGCGTTCAACGACCTGGACACCCGCTTCCATGTGCTGATCGCCCGCAGCTCCGGCAACGCCCTGACCTCGACCCTTACCTCCGCCGTCCGGGAGTCGGTGCGCCCGTTGATTCTGCGGGCCCTGGAAGAGGCCGAGGACTGGCCCGCCACCGCCCACGCCCTCAACGCGCAGCACGGCACCCTCCTGACGCTGGTGTGCGAGGGGCGGGGTGCCGAGGCGGCCGACCTGGTGGAGCAGCACATCCACGGCCTGCACGGAACGCTCGTGGACGGTCCGGCCGGACCATAGTGGTCGGTGTGCCGTCATTCCTTCAGTGGAGTGAGCCTAGTAAGGTCCGACCATAGAAATGTCGTAGTGAACCGGCACCCTACCGGGGAGACCTCATGCGCATCGGACTCTTCGCCACCTGTCTGGGAGACACGCTCTTCCCCGACGCGGTGCGTTCCACCGCCGTCCTGCTCACGCGCCTGGGCCACGAGGTGGTGTTCCCGCCGGGGCAGACGTGCTGCGGACAGATGCACATCAACACCGGCTACCAGCGCGAACCCGTCCCCCTGGTCCGCAACTTCGCCGAACAGTTCGGGGACGGGTCCATCGAAGCGGTCGTCATGCCGTCGGGCTCGTGCGCCGGTTCCGTCCGCCACCAGCACGCGATCGTCGCCGACCGCTACGGGGACGCCGCCCTGCGCGCCGGGGTGGCCACGGTGGCTGCGAAGACGTACGAGCTCTCCGAGCTCCTCGTCGACGTCCTCGGCGTGACCGGGGTGGGCGCGTACTTCCCGCACCGGGTGACGTACCACCCGACCTGCCACTCGCTGCGGATGCTCCGTGTCGGAGACAAACCGCTCCGGCTGCTCCGCGCCGTCGACTCCATCGACCTGGTCGAGCTGCCGGGCGCCGACTCCTGCTGCGGGTTCGGCGGGACCTTCGCCCTGAAGAACGCCGAGACCTCCACCGCGATGCTGCACGACAAGCTGGACGGCATCGCCACCACCGGCGCCGAGGTGTGCACCGCCGGCGACTCCTCCTGCCTGATGCAGATCGGCGGCGGGCTCTCCCGCATCCGCTCCGGGACCCGCACCCTGCACCTCGCCCGGATCCTCGCCGCCACCCGCACCACGCCCGACGCCCTGACGGGGGCCGCCGCATGAGCACCTTCCTCGGCATGCCCGCCCGGCCGCCCCGCTCCCCGTACGGCACCGGCAACCTGCGCGGCGACGAGCCGTTCCCCCGCGCCGCCCACCAGGAGCTGGGTAACGGACAGCTGCGCCGCAATCTCGGCAAGGCCACCACCACCATCCGTGCCAAACGCCTGAACGTCACCGGCGAACTCCCCGACTGGGAGGCCCTGCGCGATGCGGGCTCCGCCATCAAGACCGACGCGATGAACCGGCTGCCCGAACTCCTGGAACAGCTGGAGCGCAAGGTCACCGAGCACGGCGGTACCGTCCACTGGGCACGCGACGGAGCCGAGGCGAACGAGATCGTCGCCCGGCTGGTGAAGGCCACCGGCAGCAGTGAGGTCATCAAGGTCAAGTCGATGGCCACCCAGGAGATCGGGCTCAACGAGCACCTGGAGTCGGTGGGCATCACTCCGTACGAGACCGACCTCGCCGAACTCATCGTCCAGCTCGCCCACGACAAGCCGTCACACATCCTGGTCCCCGCGATCCACCGCAACCGGGACGAGATCCGGCAGATCTTCCTCGACCGCATCCCCGGCGTCGACCCGGAGCTGGACAATGTTCCCGCCCACCTCGCGGCGGCCGCCCGGGCCTATCTGCGCGAGAAGTTCATGACGACGAAGGCCGCCGTGTCCGGCGCCAACTTCGGCGTCGCCGAGACCGGCACCCTCTCCGTCGTCGAGTCCGAGGGCAACGGCCGCATGTGCCTCACCCTCCCCGACACGCTGATCACCGTGATGGGCATCGAGAAGGTGCTCCCGCGCTACCAGGACCTGGAAGTCTTCCTCCAACTGCTGCCGCGTTCCTCCACCGGTGAACGCATGAACCCCTACACCTCGTTGTGGACCGGAGTGACACCCGGCGACGGTCCGCAGGACTTCCACCTGGTGCTGCTGGACAACGGGCGCACCGCCGCGCTCGCGGACGCCATCGGACGTGCGGCGCTCAACTGCATCCGCTGCTCGGCCTGTCTCAACGTCTGCCCGGTCTACGAACGGACCGGCGGCCACGCCTACGGTTCGACCTATCCCGGACCCATCGGCGCCGTCCTCACCCCGCAGCTCGCCGGGATGCATGCCGCCGCCGACGACCCCAACAGCTCGCTGCCGTACGCCTCCAGCCTCTGCGGAGCCTGCTTCGACGCCTGCCCCGTGAAGATCGACATCCCCTCGCTGCTGGTGGAGCTGCGCCACCAGAACACCGAAGAGAGCGGCACCACACCGGAGAAGCTGGCGATGAGGGTGGCCGCCGCCGTGATGAAGCGGCCCGCGCTGTACACGGGCGCGCAGAAGGCGGCCGGACTGGGCCGCCTCGTCGCCGGACGCGACGGGACGATCTCCCGGCTGCCCCCGCCGTTCGCCGGCTGGAGCGACAGCCGTGACACCGAGGTTCCGCCCCGGCAGACCTTCCGCGCCTGGTTCGCCTCCGACGAGGGCCGGGCCGCACTCCGGGCAGCCGCCGACGAACACGACGGGAGCCACGCAGAGCACGATCCGAGCGACGGCGGGCACGACCGGAGCCAAGGAGAGGACGAGGAGAAATGACCGATGCCCGCGACACCGTGCTCGGCCGGATCCGCGACGCCCTGGCCCTGGCCCCGACGCCCGCCACCGTCGTACCGCGCGACTACCGCACCGGCCGTGTCCTGCCCGACGGCGAACGCCTCGCCCTCTTCACCGACCGGCTCCTCGACTACAAAGCCGAGGTTCGTCCCTGCACCGCCGACCGCACGGCGCAGGTCGTCGCCGACGTGCTGAGCGACCACGGCGCCCGCCGGATCGGAGTCCCGGCCGGGCTGGATCCGCGCTGGCTCGACGCGTACGACGGGGATGTGAGCCCGGACGCGGCCGACATCCCGGCCCCTCGACTCGACGCCCTGGACGCAGTGGTGACCGCTTCGGCCGCCGGCTGCGCCGAGACCGGCACGATCTTCCTGGACGGCTCGCCCGACCAGGGACGCCGGGCGCTCTCCCTCGTCCCCGATCTCCACCTCTGCGTCGTCGACCTCTCCTCGGTCGAGGCAGGCGTGCCCGAGGTCCTGGCCCGACTGGTGCCCGAGCGGCCGACGACGCTGATCAGCGGGCCGTCGGCCACCTCCGACATCGAGCTTGAGCGGGTGGAGGGCGTGCACGGCCCCCGCACTCTGGTGGTGGTGATCCGTACGGACGTGTGACCTGGATGTGGTCCGACCTATGAATGGTCGACCACGATCGTCTGCCGACCTATGAATGGTCCACGGAGACCGTCTCCCCGCCGAAGGCGATCCGTGTCCGTGCCCCGTCCTCCGCCCAGCCGGCTTCCACCGTGTCACCGTCCGGACCGGGCCGTACGTCCACGTGGTCCACGACCGCTGCCAGGGACCCGGCGTCCGGCTCGGCCGTGAGCGAGGCGAGGGCCACCAGGACCACCGTCCCCGCCACGTCGACGCCCAGCCGGGGGAGCACCGCCCAGCGGGTGAACGCCGTGCCCTGCGGGGCCCTTACCTCTTCCGGCGCTTCCCAGCCGTGGAGCCCGTACAGCTGGGAACGCACCGGACCCCCGGGCTCCGCCGCCCAGCCGGTCAGCTCCGCCCGCGCCCCGTCGGGCGCACCCAGCACCCGGTGGACCCGTAGCTCGTAGCGGCCCCGCGCCACCGTCACGCTCTCCACCCGGAGGCCGGGAACGGTGGAGGGGCCCGCCGGGAACACGGGCACATGCCAGGACCCGGCCCAGCCCCAGCCGTCGCCGTGCCCGGCCCCGAGCGGATGGATCCGGCGCCGGGTGCTGCGTACGGTGGCGACCGTCACCGACAGATGGTTGTCCGCCGGGTTCACCGCCGAGGTCGGGCCGGTCACGGTGGAGTAGGCGAGCCGCGCGTAGTGCGGGTCCGCGTCGCGCGCCGACTCGCCCTCGTCCGGCCGCACATGGTCGCTGCCGTGGTTGTGCAGCCGCACCACGCCGTCAGCCCGGGTCGACTGCACCAGGAATCCCGGTACCGGTACGGACAGCACCCGGTCGGGGCCCTCGCTCGGAGCCTCCTCCTCCACCGACGTCCACAGCGGATGCCCGGCGGGGGCGAGCAGCGCGACGAACGCCTTCGACGCCCAATAGGGCGACGCGGGACCGGAATAGGACTGCAGTGTCGCCGGGTGCGGGCCGTGCCAGCCCAGGCTCAGCAGTCCGTCACCGCCGCTCGCGCCCCGCTCCAGGAAGTACCGCAACGACCCGCTGACCAGCCGCCGCGAGGCCCCGGGAGCGAGCGGGGTGTGCCCGGACACCGCTCCCAGCGCGACGCCCGCGCTCGCGGCGAAGCGGTAGGTGAGCGAGCGCCCGAAGTGCAGCGGGGCCCCGTCGCCGCCGAACATCAGCGAGAAGCTCTCCAGATGCTCGCGCAGCCGCGCCCCGTGCCGGGCCGATGCGCGCTTCTCGCCCGCCAGATGGGCGTCCAGCAGTGGATAGAGGTGCAACGCCCAGCTGTTGTAGTGGTCGAAGGCGCGCCCGTCCCCGTCGGCGTACCAGCCGTCGCCCCGGTACCAGGTCTCCAGCAGCTCCAGTGCCCGCTCCCGCGCACGAGCGGTCTCCGCGTCCCCCCGGCCCACCGATTCCAGGAACCCGGCGACCGTGTAGGGGAAGAGGTACCAGTTGTTGCCCGCCGGAAGGTGGCGCAACGCACCTCGCAGCCACTGCTCCGCCCGGTCCTGCACCCCGGGCTCCAGCCGGTCCCAGAGCCAGGGCCGGGTGAGCCGCAGGCCGAGTGCGACGGAGGCGGACTCCACCATCGGCTGCCCCTGCACATGGTGGTCCAGGATGAGGGGCCAGGACTCCGCGTCGTCCCGCCCGGGCGTACGTGTCCCGGAAGCGAGCCCGCGCCCGTAGCGTTCCAGCCATTCGTGCGGGTCCTTCCCCTCGGCCCCGGCGACCCGGAAGGCGGCCGCCAGGAAGGTCCGCGCGTACCCCTCCAGCCCGTCGGAGCGCACTCCGGAGTGCGATGGGGGCCCGGGCAGGTCGAGCAGCGCCCCGCCGGGGGTGGCCCACCGCCAGGCGGCGTGCAGCAGCCCGTCGGCGGCGGCTTCCCAGTGCGCTCTGGTGTACCCGGTGTACGGGCTCGACGCCCGGTCCTCCGGGGGGAGTTCGAAAGAGGGGGGCGGGAAGGTCGTCATACGGGGAGGCCAGGCCCTTCGTGGTGGACACGGTCGGCACCCGAAATCCTGATCGAGCGATCGCAAGCGGTCAAGAGAACGACCAGAAGACAGCCAAAGCGATCAAACGATCGGGAGGCGAGGCGGATCGGGAGGCGACGCTCAGGGAAGCAGCAGCCAGTCCGCACCGACAGCGGCCACCAGGCCGGCCCCGAGCAGCCAGCTGCCCAGCCTGGTGCGGCCGTTCCTGCTGAGCTCGATCACCAGGCCGCACAGGATGAGCGCGAGTCCGTACACGCCGACGACCAGCACCGAGGACCGGCTCGCGATCCGCAGGGCGAGGACCACGCCCATCGCGACCATGCCCACGGAGGAGAGGACGATCCGCAGGCGCCGGGCCTGACGCGGCGTCAATCTCTTTGCGGTCTCGGGGTCGGTCCCGGTCCCGGGGGCGGTCCCGGCCTCAGCCTCAGCCTCGATCCCGGTCCCGGTCCTGGCCCCGGTCCCGGGGGCGGCCTCGGTGTCCTCGACGTCGTACGCGTCCTCGGCGGGCTCCGCCACCGTGGCTCTTGCCGCTGCGGCCTCGGCTATCGGGGTGTCGGTGCCCCGGTCCCGGCCCTCGCGCTGGTCCCGGTCCTGGTCCTGGTCAGAAGTGCTCATGGAGCCGGATCGTAATGGCTGCGCGGCAGGCCCGTTCCCGGACCCGGGCGTTCCGCCGCCGGTCCGGACGGCGGGAGGCCGCCCCCGGCTACCCCAGCAGGCGGGGCGCCTCCGCCCCGGCGTCCACCGTGCGGCCCGCCTCCACCCGGCCGGCCAACTCCCGCGCCCACTCCGCCAGCCCGCCGATCGCGATGTCGTGCGGCCGGGCCCCGGCGTACGGGGAGAGTGCGCCCGCGCCCCGGCGCAGCAGCCGCGCCCCGCCCGCCGTGTTGCCGCGCGCGGCGTGCGTCAGCCCCACCGCCATCTGCGCGAGCCCCCGCCACAGCTCGCGCTCGCTCTGCGGCCCCGACTTCCAGGCGTCCTCGAACACCTCGTGCGCGTGGAACGGCATCCCCGCGTCCAGCAGCCGCTGCGCCTCCCGCAGCGTCTCCTGCGGCGTGCGGACGACTCCCTCGGGCTGCCGCTCGACCCCGGGCGTCCCGTAGGGCAGCGGGCGCCCCAGTCCGTCCCGGGGGCGCGCGTTGCGCGCCCGGCCTTCGGTGTCACGGTCCCTGTGCGTCTCGTTCACTACTCGATTGTGCCTCGTACCTGCAAGGAATCAGCCGAACCCTGTCGGTGAGCACCCGCGCACGACTAGGCTCGACCGTCGTCACTGGATGCCATTTGGGGAAGGGTGGGCATGAAGCCGTCCCGGCCGTTGTACGAGCGTGAACCGGAACTCGCCGCCGCCGCGAGGGCGGTGGACGACCTGTGCGGAGCCCAGGCCGTCGGCGGGCTTCTGGTCTTCAGCGGGGAGGCGGGGCTCGGCAAGACCGCCCTGCTCGCCGAGATCCGGGCGATGGCCGCCGACCGCTGCACCGTCTGGTCCGCCAGGGGCGGCGAGACCGTCACCTCCGTACCGTTCCACGTCGTACGGCAGTTGCTGCAGCCCGCACTGGACCGGTTCCCGCCCGACGAGACCCGCGCCCTGTTCGGCGACTGGTACGACACCACGGCGCCCGCGCTCGGACTGGCCGAGCCCAGCGGTCCGCAGCCCGACCCGCAGGGTGTCCGGGACGGCCTCGACTTCGTCGTCGCGCGGCTCGCCTCCCGCCTCAGCCACCGGCCGCTGCTGCTCATGGTGGACGACGCCCACTGGGCGGACGGCGAATCCCTCTCCTGGCTGGCCTCGTTCACCGCCCGCCTCGGTGAACTCCCGCTCCTCGTCGTACAGGCGCACCGCCCGCAGGAGCTGGCCGAGCGCAACGCGAGCTATGTCGCCGACCGGGACGCCGAGCGCGGTTCGGACGGCCAGGGCGCCACGACGCGGGTCGCGCTGCGGGCGCTGACCCCGGACGCCACCGCCGAACTGGTCCGCGCGGCCCTGGGCGAGCACGCCGACGACCCGTTCTGCCGCGAGGTGTGGGCCGTCACCGGCGGCAACCCGTACGAGGCCGTCGAGCTGGTCGCCAAGGTCCAGGACCAGGAACTGGCGCCGGTCGAGGAATCGGCCGGGCAGCTCAGGGAGCTCGGCGCCTCCGCCCGGGGCAGCGGGCTCGTCGCCCGGCTGGAGCGGCTCGGAACGAACGCCAACCGGTTCGCCTGGGCCGCCGCCGTGCTCGGCACCGACATCTCCCAGGAGCTGGCCGCCACCCTCGCCGGGATGAGTTCGGCGGAGGCCGCCGACTGCACGGCCCGGCTGCGCGACGCCCGTATCGTCAGCGGCTTCGACCCGCTGGAGTTCGTCCACCCGCTGATCGCGACCGCCGTCTACCGCTCCATCCCGCCGGCCACCCGCACCGCGATGCACGGCCGCGCCGCCTGGGCCATCACCCGGGCCGGCCTCGGGGCCGCCGCGGCCTCCCGCCACCTGCTGGAGGTCCACCCGGACGACGACCAGGAACTGGTCGCCCAACTCCGTGAAGCCGCGGGCCAGCACCTCGCCGTCGGCGCCCCCGAAGCGGCCAGACGCTGTCTGGAGCGGGCCCTGGAGGAGCCGCCGCGCCCGAAGGACCGCGCGGTCCTGCTGTACGAACTCGGCTGCGCCACCCTGCTCAGCTCCCCGCCCACCACCGTGCAGCACCTGCGGGCGGCCCTGGACATGCCGGGGCTCGACGACGGCCTGCGGGTCGACGCGACGTTCCGGCTCGCCGCCGCGCTCGCCCACAACAACCAGCTGAAGGACGCGGCGATCTCCCTGGCCGCCGAGGCGGCCCGTACGGCACCGGGCCCCGGCCTGATGCGGCTGCAGGCCGCGCACTTCATGTGGGAGGGCATGCAGGCCACCGAGGACGACGGCCCGGCCCGCTCCCGGCGCCTCACCCGCAACGCCGACCATCTCAAGGGCCGCGACAACGCGGAGCGGGCGCTGCTCACGCTGAGGGCCTTCGACGCCATGCTGCGCGGCGAGAACGCCCAGCTCATCGTCGACCTCTGCGAACGAGCCCTGATCGACGGCAGCCCCGCCCGAGGCCTCGGCTGGACCGACTCCGAGTGGGGCTTCGAACTGCCCACCATGGTCGGCATCACCTACGCCTTCACCGACCAGCTGGACCGTGCCGAGAGCCTCTTCGGCGAAGCGGTGCGCGCCTTCGAGATCTCCGGCTGGAGCGGCGCCCACCTGGCCTTCGCGCACACCCTGCTCGGCATGGTCCACCGCCGTCGCGGCCGTCTCGCGGAAGCCGAGGGCTTCCTCCGCGAAGGGCTCCGCCTCGCCGACCGTGTCGGCTCCGGTCTGCCCGTCCACTGGGACGCGGCGTGCCTGCTCATCGACACGCTGCTGGCCCGCGGCCGGGTCGCCGAGGCCCGCAAGATCGCCGACCGCTACCGCTTCGGGCCGCCCTACCCGAGTGCCATGGTCCTGCCGGACGGCCCGTGCGTCCGGGGCCGGCTGCTGCTGGCCGAAGGCCGTAAGGAGGAAGCGGTCGCGGAGCTCGAAGCGGCGGGTGCCGCCCTGGAGCCGCGCGAACGGTTCAACGGCATCTGGGCGCCGTGGGCCGGTGACCTCGCCCGCGCCCTGGCCGACGACGACCCGGGCCGTGCGGCCCACCTCGCGGCCCGCTCCCGGGTGCACGCCGAGCGGTTCGGGACGGACACCGCCATCGGTGAAGCCCTGCGCTGCGTCTCGCTCTTCGCCCCGCCGGAGGAGGCGGAACAACTGCTCGCCGACGCGGTGCGTCACCTGGAGAAGTCCTCCTCCGCCTACGAGCACGCGCTCGCCCGCGTCGACTACGGCGTGGCGATCGGCTCGCACCGGGAACTGGCCAGGGCGCAGAAGCAGGCCATGGCCTGCGGAGCCGAAGGGCTGGCGGCCCGCGCCCAGCAGGCACGGGCGTCGATCCGGTCTGCGGAGTGAGGTAATGTTCCTTCTGCGCGGCCGCCCTGGGGAACCAGGCGGAAACGCATCGGGACGTGGCGCAGCTTGGTAGCGCACTTGACTGGGGGTCAAGGGGTCGCAGGTTCAAATCCTGTCGTCCCGACTCGTGAGAGTCGTAGGTGAGGGCCGGTTTCGGAGAAATCCGAAACCGGCCCTCACTCGTTCCTGGAAGGGCGTCGGCGTGTGCCGAGCGCGGCCCGTTCCGTCGTGCGCTTTGATCTGGGGGAGGAAGTCGCGCCCCGGATCGAGCCGGCCGGGCAACAGGTCGTCAAGGGAGCGTTCGGCATGACCGGGAAAGAGTCGGACACCCCCCACTGGCTCTTCGGCGATCAGCTCGGCCCCCATTTCGTCGACCCTGCCCGGGGCGGCCCGCACCGGGACGCGCCGCTGCTGATGATCGAGTCGAGGAGCGTCTTCCGCCGGCGGCGGTTCCATCGGGCCAAGGCGCACCTGATCCTCTCGGCGATGCGCCACCGGGCCGCCGAGCTGGGTGACCGCGTGCGGTACGTCAAGGCGGACACCTACCGCCAGGGGCTGCGGGAGGCCGTGGGGGACATCGAGGTGACCGTGCACCACCCCACGTCCCACGCGGCTCACGCGTTCGTACGGGCGCTGCCCTCGGTGCGTGTTCTGCCGGCGCGCGGCTTCCTCGTGTCGCACGACGCGTTCAGGACCTGGGCGGCCGACCGCACCACGGAACACCTCCGCCAGGAGGACTTCTACCGGTGGGTCCGCCGGACGCACGACCTGTTGATGGAGGGGGACCGCCCGGCAGGCGGCCGGTGGAACCTGGACCACGACAACCGGCAGGCCCCGCCGCGCGGGGTCACCGACCTGGGGGTACCGGCGCCCTACCGCCCCCGCGAGAGCGACATCGACGACGAGGTACGGGCCGACCTCGACCGCTGGGCCCGCGACGGGGACGTGGAGTTCGTCGGCGACGACGCGCCGCGCGGATTCCCGGCCACGCGCCGGGAGGCGCTCGCCGCGTTGCGCCGCTTCATGGAGCACCGGCTCGTCACGTTCGGCGCACACGAGGACGCGGTTCTCTCCGGGGACGCGACGATGAGCCACAGCCTGCTCTCCTCCTCCCTCAACCTCGGACTGCTGGACCCCGCCGAGTGCGTGGAGCGGGCGGAGGCACGATGGCGGTCGGGTGACGTACCGCTCAACAGCGCCGAGGGGTTCGTCCGGCAGATCGCCGGATGGCGCGAGTTCGTCTGGCACCTCTACTGGTACTTCGGCACCGGGTACCGCGCGAGCAACGCCCTGCGCCACCACGAGCCGCTGCCCGACTGGTTCCGGGACCTGTCCGCGGACGGAACCGAGGCGAACTGCCTCTCCCACGTCGTGGAACAGGTGAGGGCGACGGGCTGGACCCACCACATTCCCCGCCTGATAATCCTGGGCAGCTTCGCCCTCCAGCGGGGGTGGGATCCCCGGGCCGTCACCGACTGGTTCCACCGCAGCTTCGTCGACGGCTACGACTGGGTCATGGTCCCGAACGTGGTGGGCATGTCGCAGTACGCCGACGGGGGCCGCATGACCACCAAGCCGTACACGTCCGGAGGCGCCTACATCGACCGGATGAGCGACCTCTGCCGCCCCTGCCGGTACAAGCCGTCCGTACGGGTCGGTGAGGACGCCTGCCCCTTCACCGCCGGATACTGGAACCTTCTGCACCGCCACCGCGACCGGTTCGAGCGCAACGCGCGGATGACCCGGGCCGTGCGGGGCCTGGACCGGCTCCGCGATCTCGACGCACTGCTTGAGCAGGAGCGGGACCGCCGCGACTGACGTCCGTCCTCGGCTGGAACGGGCGCTCGCAAGGCGGTGGGCGCTGGTAGGGCTTACGAGTGCTCGCAAGGCGTTGGGTGCTCGCGAGACGCGGAAAGGAAAGGCACGTGGATCAGCCTCCGGCGGAGTCCGCCCAGGGAGAACCCGAGCAGCAGGCGCTGTTCGGATGGCCGGACACGGCACAGGAGCCCGATCCACACCCATCGTTCCGGGACAGTCCGGCGGCACGCCGGATGCTCGACGTACGGGAGGTCTACGCGGAGCCGGCCGCGCTCGACTCCCCGCGCGGCCGGCAGATCATGGCCCGCTTTCCGGGAGCACGCGTGACCGAGGTCGCCGGCCACTGGCGGATTCCCTCCCTCCACGGCAACGAGGGCAACATCGCCCAGTGGGTCCGCATCAAGTCCGGAACACTGGTCCTCGGGGTGAAGCAGACGCTGCGGACGCGCCCCAACGGCAGGTCGGCCGACTGGATCGCCCCGGGACCCTCCAACGGATGCGCGATGGCCTGCGCCTACTGTTACGTCCCCCGTCGCAAGGGCTACGCCAACCCCATCACGCTGTTCACCAACATCGAGGCGATCGTGGCCCATGTCCGGCGCCATGTACGGGCCCAGGGCCCCAAGACGGAACCCAACCAGTGCGATCCCCGGGCCTGGGTGTACGACATCGGTGAGAACGGCGACTGTTCCGTCGACGCCCTGGTCTGCGACAACACGGCGGACCTCATCGCCGCGTTCCGCGGCCTGCCGACGGCCAAGGCGTCCTTCGCGACCAAGTTCGTCAACCCCGACCTGCTCGCACTCGACCCTCAGGGGCGTACCAGGGTGCGCTTCTCCCTCATGCCGCCCGACGACGCCCGGCTGCTGGACATCCGCACCAGCCCCGTCGCCGAGCGGATCGCCGCTGCCGCCGACTTCCTCGACGCAGGCTACGAGGTCCACTTCAATCTCTCGCCCGTCGTCCTGCGCCCGGGATGGCAGAGGGACTGGGCCGGACTGCTCGCCCATCTCGACGACGTCCTGCCCGACCGGGTGAAGGACCAGGCGGCGGCCGAGATCATCATGCTGACCCACAACCGGTCCCTCCACGAGGTCAACCTGGGCTGGCACCCCCGCGCCGAGGAAGTCCTGTGGCAGCCGGACGCCCAGGAGACCAAACGCTCGCAGAACGGGGCCCTCAATGTCCGCTACGCCCAGGAGATCAAGCGGCAGGCGCTGACGCGCATGCGGCAACTGCTGGCCACCCACGCGCCGTGGCTGCGCGTCAGGTACGCCTTCTGAGGCTGAGAACGGGCCGGTCCACCGGAAGCACCGTCGGGCCCGCCCCGCGCTACCAGGACGTGGGGTCGGCCGGAGCGCCCTGCGCGTCGTCGAGCAGCGAGATCTCCACACGGACGCGCTTGCCCACCGGCTCGCGGCGCACCTCGAAGCTCTGGCAGACCATGAGGACGATCTCCAGACCGTGCTGACCCGCGCGCGTGGGGTCGGCCTGCGCGGCGGAGGGGAGTACGGAGCCCGAGTCCCACATGGTGATGCTCAGCGTGCCGTCGCCCGCTTCGAGGTCGAGGAGGCAGGGGCCCGGCGCGTACTTGCAGACATTCGTGGCCAGCTCGCTCACCACCAGCTGTGCGTCGTCCATCGCGCGCGAGGACATCTGAAGACCGTGCGTCGACCGCGCGTCGACGAGGAAATCCCGGACAAAGGCCCGGGCCCGGGCGATCCCGCCCGAGCCCATGTCGTAGGCGACGCCGGCTTTCACGGCGGACGTGCCGGTCTCCTGACCGTCCTGCTCGGTTTCGCCGTACGTCGTCAGCAGCTGTTCCATGACACGTTCCCCCGTTCGGGACGGCTGCGCGCGCAGCCGTCGCACCACCCGTCTACCCTCGCCCGCACGGTTCAGGCCAGGACGGGGGAAGAATGTTCCGGGTGCCGCCGCTGCCTCAGGCGAGGAGTTTCGCCTTCGCCCGCTCGTACTCGTCCGGGTTGATGGCGCCCTTGTCCCTGAGCTCGGCGAGCTTCGTCAGATCGCTCACATGGCTGGTGCCCGCCGCCGAGCCCTCGCTGTTCGCCGCATCCCTCACGTACTGCCGGAAGGCCGCTTCCGAATCCTTGGCCACTTTGGCGTCGCGCTCCTGCATGCTGCGGCCCCGGACGATGAGGTAGACCAGCACGCCCAGGTAGGGCAGGAGGATGACGAAGACCAGCCAGCCCGCCTTGGCCCAGCCGTTCAGCGAGTGGTCGCGGAAGAGGTCCGTGATCACCTTGAACAGCAGGAAGAACCACATGACCCAGAGGAACAGATACAGCATGGTCAGGAAGAGGTTCAGGAGCGGGTAATCGTCCATGGGGCCAACTCCGTTCGCGCGGATGTTCCCTCATTCATACGCCTGGTCCGTTCTATCCGCATCTGAAGCCAGGGTTCAGGGGGGTTCAGCGGCTCGGGTCAGCCCTGGCCGCCGTCGGCGGCGATCCGCAGGAGGTGGGCGGGCGGATGGGTGAGGCCGAGGTCTTCGGATCCCCGGAGCCCAGGCGGACGAGGGCCGCCATGCTGATCCGGTTGATCCCGCCGATCACGTCGTGGAGCAGCGCGAAGACGTCCACCGCGCTCTCGTCCACGGCCAGACCGGTCTCCTCACGCAGCTCACGCGCGGCGGCCGCCGCGACCGACTCGTGCGTCGGATCGACCTTGCCGCCGGGCAGCTCCCACGTACCGCTGTGGTGCCTGCCCAGGAGCATGCGCCCCTGCTCGCCCTGGACGATCACGCCGACCCCGAGGGCCGCCTGCGCCGTGGGCGGGCGCGTGTTGCGGGCGGGGCCGTTGAGGGCATCGGTGGTCATGGCGCTGGGTCTCCGCTCTCCGGGATGTCTCTGGACCGGTCGTACGGAATCACCGTAACGACATGGTGGGACACGTCGGGGCCGGATCGGGGGACACCTCAGGACCGGTTCCGCTCAGACGACCAGGCGCAGCGCAGTCGCGGAGATGCCCAGCCGCACGCTCTGACCCCAGGCCAGCTCCAGGGCGTCGGACTCCATCCCGTCCCCGAAGACCACGATCCGGTCCGACTCCACGGTGAGCCGCAGTCCTTGGCCCCGGCCCAGTTCGCCGGAGACCAGGGAGGTGCCGGTGGCGGGTGAGGGCCAGGCCTCACGGACGAACCAGAGCAGCCGGGGGTCGCCCGGCGCGGGCAGGGGGGTCGTGCCGCCGCGCTCCAGCCACAGCGAGCGCAGCCAGCCGGTGGCGCCCGTTCCGGTGCCGACGAGGACCCCGGAGGAGGCCTGGGCCTCGCCGGGGGCCTCTGTCGTGTCGGGGCCCAGCCGGTAGCGGGCCGTCTGGTGGCCGGGCGGGCCCAGGTAGATCTCGTTGAGCGCGACCAGCCGCTGGGTGTCGTCGGCGACCGCCTCGACCATCGTCAGCGCCTCCACCGCACCTCCGGCACCCGTCGCGGCGCGCAGCAGGGCGGCCGCGTCGGCGCAGCGGTGGCGGACCAGGACACCGGGGTTGCGGCCGGGGTCGGTGTCGATGCCCACCACCGGCTGCCCCGACAGGTACTTCGCGGCGTTGGCGACCAGCCCGTCCTGGCCGACCACGACCACCACGTCCTCCGGCGCGAACAGGAACCGGTCCAGGTCGGCCCGCTCCACCCGGGACCTGCGCCAGGTGAGCGGCACGGCGGCCGCCACGTCCCGAAGGGCCTGCTGCGTACGTTCGTGGCGTCGGGCCACCTCGTCGATCGAGCGGCCCCGGCTGGACAGGAAGAACGCGGCCTGCCCGTGCGTCCCGTGCCGGGCGAGCAGCTCCTCGTACTCGGTCCTGCGGTGTACGAGGACGGCCCGGGGCGCCAGGCTCACGCTCCCGACCCGCCTTCCGGACGGCCGAGCTTCGCGAGGAGCCCGGTGAGGATGTCGGGGGAGAGGGTCAGGCTCTCGATGCGCGGCACGTTCTCCGCGAGCCGGGTCGCCGCCAGGGCGTGCAGCGTGGCCGGATCGACCTCGCCGTGCACCCGCAGCCAGGCGGCCTGGGCCTCCGCGCGCGCCGAACCCGTCTCGCGCGCCGCCTCGGCGTCCGCCCGGGCCAGGCGCACCTTGCGGGAAGCCTCCGCCTCCGTGCGTACGCCGTCGGCCGCGGCCTTCTCCTCGGCCTCCCGGCGTGCGTTGGTGCCGCGCTGGTCGACCAGCTGCTCCTCGCGCCGGGCGAGCTCGATCTGGCTGGCCAGCTCGTTCTCGGCGATGGTGCGCTCGCGCTCGACGGCCACGGCCCGCCGTTCGTAGGTGGCCCGGTCCGCCTCCTGCTGGATCTGCTCACGCGCCGGGGTGCGCAGGGCGCGCTCGACCTCGGCCTCGGGGCGGATCGCGACGACGCGCACCGCCACCACGTCGATGCCGGTGGCGGGGAGCCTCGGCTCGGCGGCGAGACCGGTGGCGACCCGTTCACGTACGGAAGCGACCCCGTCCACGAGGGCAGCGGCGAGCGGGGTGCGGGCCAGGACGTCCAGCGTGTGCTGCTGCGCGGTCTCGGTGAGCAGCGTGGCGATCTGCTCCAGCGGTGCGCTGCGCCAGCTTCCGGTGTCCGGGTCCACGGAGAAGTCGAGCCGGTCGGCCGCCAGGGCCGGGTCGCTGACCCGGTAGGTGACGGTGGCCTGGACGGTGACGTCCTGGAAGTCCGCCGTACGGGCGTGGAACGCCATGGCCAGCTCCCGGTCGTCGACCGGCACCTCGGAGAGCGCCGCCGACAGTGACCGGTACCAGAAGCTCAGCCCCCGCCCGTCGTGGACGAGCTCACCGCGCTTGTGGTGGCGGATGTGGGCGGTGGGCGCGGAGCGCAGATGGCGCCAGCCGAAGCGCCGGGTGATGTCGGCCATGGGGTCCCCCTCGAACTCGAACTCAATCTCGTCACTGCGACGATAAGAGGTGAAGGTGTAAATAGTCAAGGTGACGAGAAGGGGGGTTCGGGCTTTCTGCGGGCCAGCTCTCTGGCCGGGATCTCGCCGCCGCCGTGCACGGCCAGGTCGGCGCCGTTGACGTACGAGGAATGCGGCCCGGCGAGCCAGAGGCAGGCGTGGGCCACGTCCGCCGGAACCGCCAGCCGTCCCATCGGAACGATGCCCGCCACCGCGGCCCCGTCGTCCTTGCCGTACAGCGCGGTGGCGCGCGCGGTGCGGATGAGTCCCGCGGTGATGTGGTTCACCCGCACCTTCGGCGCCCACTCCAGGGCCAGGCCCCGGGTCAGCCCGAGCAGCCCCGCCTTCGCCGCCGAGTAGGCGGCTGTGCCCGGCTGGGGGTCATGGGCCGAGACGCTGCCGATGTTGATCACGCTGCCGCCCTCCGGCTGCTCCCGCATGACCAGATTTGCGGCCTGGGCCACGTAGAAGGGGGCGAGGAGATTGAGGGCGACGACCTTCTCGACGAAGCGGGGGGAGACGGTCGCCGCGTCGGCGTCGGGGGAGCCGCCCGCGTTGTTGACCAGGACGTCGAGCCGGCCGAACCGCTGGACCGTCGCCGCCACCAACCGGGCCGCCGCGCCGGGGTCCAGGACGTCCGCCGGCTGGAACGCGGCCTGCCGCCCGCCCGACGACGGCAGTGCGGCGGGGGTGGTACGCCCGCACACCATGACCTCGGCGCCCGCGGAGAGGAAGGCCTCCGCGATGGCGGCACCGATGCCCTTGGTGCCGCCTGTGACGATCACCGCCCGCCCGGTGAAGTCGATCGGATTGCCCAGCTCCATGGTCCGCCCCTCGTCGGTGGCTCCTCGGTGCGCGGAGTTCTGTGCGCGTGAGGGCAGAATCTACCAATCGTTTGTTAGGTGCGACAGGGGTTGCCAGTGCTCGGAACACGGCCGGCCGGTGACCTCCGAGGAGATCACCGGCCGGCCGGGCGGTGCGCCGCCCCCGTCCCCACGGTGCGGCGCCGGGTGGACCGTCCCCATCCGCTGGGACGGACGGTCCACGTCTGTCAGGACGCGGGGTGTGCCGCGTCCATGTCTGTCGGGGCGCGGGGTGTGCCGCGTCCACCTCTGTCCGGACGCAGCCGTGCCCGCGTCCGTGTCTGTCAGGGCTCCGGTGCGTCCGCCGTGAGTCCGAGTCCGGGGAGGATCGCCTTCTCGACGAACCTGCTGAGATACGCCGCGTCCGCGTAACGCCCCTCCAGCAGCGGCCGGGCCCGCATCACGCCGAGCAGCTGGGCCGCCACGTACTCCGCGCCCGGCAGGTCGGCGGCGATCTCGCCGCGCCCCTGGGCGCGCCGGACCATCGCGTCGATCGCCGCGATCTCCGGCACGATCAGCGCCTCGCGCAGGGCGCACAGCAGCTCGGGGCTCTGGAGCGCCGCATGGCTGAGCGCGTGCATCAGGGGGGTGTCGCGCCCCGAACCCTCACCGATCGCCCGCGCCGCCTCGCGCAGGTCGCCGGCGAGCGTGCCGGTGTCGATGTGCGAGAGCAGCATCCGCCGGGTGCCGTGCAGCGCGGCGACGACCAGCTCCGGCTTGGAGCCCCACTGGCGGTACAGCGTCGACTTTCCGCAGCGGGTGCGGGAGGCGACGCCCTCCATCGTCAGCGACTCGTATCCGCCCTCCCGCAGCAGGTCGAGCACCGCCGTGTAGAGCTCCTGCGCCCGCTCCGGTGTGATCTTCGACCGGGGCGAGGTGAGGGCTGACTCCTGGGCGGAATCGGGCGACGGCATGGACTGTCCCTCCTGCGGCGGTGCGGCGAGGCTCTCGATACGCCAGTGTACCGATACGCACGTGTACCGATACGCCGACGTATCGGTACACTGGCGTATCGATTCGGCATGGAGTTCACCATGCCGTCCTGACACCGCTTCGCATCCAAGGGGGCACCGGGTGACGTACGCCCGCACCGAGCCCACGGACCAGGAGCCGGACATACGTGCCCGACCGCCCCTCGTTCGCGAGTTCCTTCTCGTGGCCGGACTCTTCCTGGCCTACAAGTTCGGCCGCCGGGCGGCCAACGGCCATGTCGAGGAAGCGTTCCACAACGCCGGGAACGTCTGGGACCTCGAACGTGCCCTGCACCTTCCGGGCGAGGTCGCCGTCCAGGGCGTGCTGCTGCACAGCCAGACACTGATCCACGCGGCGAACACGTACTACGCCACTGTGCACTTCCCCGCCACGGTCCTCTTCCTGGTCTGGCTCTACTGGCGCCGCCCGCTTCACTACCTCTGGTCACGGCGCATCCTCGCCGTGCTCACCGGGGGAGCCCTCGTGCTCCACCTGCTCTTCCCGCTCGCCCCGCCCCGGATGCTCCCGGCCGCCGCGCTCGTCGACACCGGCCAGGTCTACGGGCCGACGGTGTACGGGGCGACGCCCGCCACCGACACGATGGCGAACCAGTTCGCCGCGATGCCCTCGCTGCACGTCGGCTGGGCCTTGATGGTCGCCGTCGGCCTGATCGTCGCCACCCGCTCCCGGTGGCGCTGGCTCTGGCTGCTGCACCCCGCGATCACGCTGCTCGTCGTCGTGGGCACGGCGAACCACTACTGGCTCGACGCGATCGTGGTCGTGGCGCTGCTGGCCGTGGCGTTCGCCGCGCTGCGCCTGCCGCGCGCAGCCCGGAACGTACCGGCGCACCTGCCGTGGCCGGTGGGTGACGGGGCGGTGCTCGGCGGAGGCGCGCACGTACCGGCGTACGCCGTCCCGGGGGCGGATGCGGCGATGGACCCGTTCGCCGTCCCGGGCGCGGACACGGCCATGGGTCCGTACGTCGTCGGCGCCGCGCACCCGGTACGGACCCCCGCGGGTTCCGGAGCCGGCCGATGAACGCCACGCTGATCGCCGTCGCGCTCTCCCTCGTCTCCGCCGGCACCTACGCGGCCGCCGCCGTCGCCCAGTCCCGGCTGGCCGGACGCACCGAGCCCTCCGCCGGGGGCCTGCGCCTGCTCGGCCGGGGGGCCTGGTGGTCGGCGGTCGCGCTCAACGCCGGGGGAGCGCTGCTCCATGTCGCCGCGCTCAACTACGGCCCGCTCAACCTGGTCCAGCCGCTCGGCGCGCTCACGCTCGTGGCCGCCGTCCCGCTCGGGGCGCACGCCGCGGGACGACGTGTCGGGCGTACCGAGTGGCGGGGCACGGTCCTCACGCTGCTCGGCCTCGGTGCGCTGCTCCTGACCGCGGGCGGCTCCGCCCCGCACGAGACCCTCACCCTTCCCGAGGCCCTCGGTGTCGGCGCGGCCGCCATGGCGGTCGTCGCCGGGCTCAGCCGGCCGGGGGCCCGCCCGGGGCTGCGGCACGCGGCGGCCTCCGGGATCACCTCGGGGGTCGCCTCCGCGCTCACCCAGACCCTCACGGTCGCCGTCACCGACCACTCCGGCGGCCCGCTGTTCAGCTGGCGGCTGCTGACGGTGGCGCTGCTCGTCTCCGCCTTCGCCATGGGCGGCCTGCTGCTGTCCCAGACCGCCTACCGGGGCGGCCTCGGCGCCCCGCTCGCCGTCGTCACCCTCGCCAACCCGGTCGCCGCCGCCGCGATCGGTCTGGCCCTCCTCGGCGAACGGCTCCAGGGCGGGCCGGTCAGCCTGGTCCTGGCGCTGCTCGGTACGGCGGCCGCCGTAGGCGGGGTGATCCTGCTCAGCCGCGCCCAGGCACGCGCCACGGACCCGGGCGAAGCGGCCGCACCCCCGGTGCCGGTGGTGGATCCGGTGCCCTCCCGGGTCGTCATCGGCAGCCCCCGGCGCGCGGACGGTACGCCGCTCGGCGCGGAACCCCTCGCCGTACGGGCGGGCGGCCCGCCCCACCCCTAGGGCGGGTCCGGCCCTGATCCGCCGGACACGCCCCAGGGGCGGACGCCTTGCGGAAGGCGACAGTCAGGGGGCGTCCAGCTCGCCGATGGCGCGGGTCAGCCAGCCGATCCAGAACGTCTCCAGGTCGATGCCGCCCCGCAGCACCAGATGCCGCAGCCGCCCCTCATCCGTCGTCGGCGCGGGGGTGAAGTCCCGCGCCTCGATCCCGCGGTACTCCTCCAACTGGCTTTCGTGCAAAGCGAGATGGCGGCGCAGCTCCGCGCCCATCCCGTTCACCCCGACGACCGCCGCCGCCCGCATCCGCAGCAGCAGCGGATCCCGGACCGGCCGCGGATCCTCCGGGAGCGCCACCCAGGCGGCCAGCTCCTCGCGGCCCGCGGGCAGCACCTCGTACTCCTTCTTCTGCCCCCGGGCCGGTGCCGCCGCGGTCAGCGCCCTGATCTGTCCGGCCTGCTCCAGTTTTCCCAGCTCGCGATAGATCTGCTGGTGGGTCGAGGACCAGAAGTAGCCGATCGACCGGTCGAACCTGCGGGTCAGCTCAAGACCCGAGGACGGCTTCTCCAGCAGAGCGGTGAGAATCGCGTGCGGCAGTGACATGACGTGCATCCTAAGGACGAGGGCTCACAGGGCGGCGGCCAGCTCCGTGCCCTGGCGGATCGCCCGCTTCGCGTCCAGTTCGGCCGCCACGTCCGCGCCGCCGATCAGGTGGACCGGGCCGCCCGCCGCGCGCAGCTCCTCGTACAGCTCCCGGCGCGGTTCCTGGCCCGCGCAGAGCACCACGGTGTCCACCGGCAGTACCCGCCGCTCGCCGTCGACGGTGAGGTGGAGGCCCTCGTCGTCGATCAGGTCGTAGGAGGCGCCGGCGATCATCTCGACGCCCCGGTGGCGCAGTTCGGTGCGATGGATCCACCCCGTCGTCTTGCCGAGGCCCGCGCCGACCTTGGTGGTCTTGCGCTGGACCAGGTGGACGGTACGGGGAGTCTTGGGGCGCTCGGGCGCGCGCAGCCCGCCGCGCTCCGCGTAGGAGGTGTCCACGCCCCACTGCCGGAAGAACGTCTCCGCGTCCAGGCTCGCCGCGTCGCCGCCGTCGGTGAGGAACTCCGCGACGTCGAAGCCGATGCCGCCCGCGCCCACGATCGCGACCCGGTCGCCGACCGGAGCCCTGTCGCGCAGCACGTCCAGGTAGCTGACGACGTTCGGGTGGTCCGTGCCGGGGATCACAGGGGTACGCGGCTCGACGCCGGTGGCGAGCACGATCTCGTCGAAGCCGTCCAGCGTCCCGGCATCGGCCCGGGTTGAGAGGCGCAGCTCGACGTCCAGCTCGGCCAGTCGCGTACGGAAGTAGCGCAGCGTCTCGTTGAACTCCTCCTTGCCCGGCACCCGGCGGGCCACGTTCAGCTGGCCGCCGATCTCGTCCGCCGTGTCGAACAGGGTCACCGCGTGGCCCCGCTCGGCCGCCGTGACCGAGCACGCGAGACCCGCCGGACCGGCACCGACCACGGCGACGCGTTTACGGGTCCGGGTCGGGCTCAGGACCAGCTCGGTCTCGTGGCAGGCGCGCGGATTGACCAGGCAGGAGGTGATCTGGAGGCTGAAGATGTGGTCCAGGCAGGCCTGGTTGCACCCGATGCAGGTGTTGATCGCGTCCGCGCGGCCCGCCGCCGCCTTGGCGACGAACTCCGGGTCGGCGAGGAAGGGCCTGGCCATGGAGACCATGTCCGCCCGGCCCGAGGCGAGGACCTCCTCGGCGACCTCGGGGGTGTTGATGCGGTTGCTCGTCACCAGCGGTACGGAGACCGCGCCGCGCACCTTCTCGGTCACCCAGGTGAAGGCGGCGCGCGGCACGGAGGTGGCGATGGTGGGGATGCGGGCCTCGTGCCAGCCGATGCCCGTGTTGATGATCGTGGCGCCCGCCGCCTCGATCTCCTTCGCCAGCGTCACGACCTCCTCCAGTGTGGAGCCGCCCGGCACCAGGTCCAGCATGGAGAGGCGGTAGATCAGGATGAAGTCGTCACCGACCCGCTCGCGGACCCGGCGCACGATCTCGACGGGGAACCGCATGCGGTTCTCGTACGAGCCGCCCCAGCGGTCGGTGCGGTGGTTGGTCGCGGAGACGATGAACTCGTTGATCAGGTAGCCCTCGGAGCCCATGATCTCGACGCCGTCGTAGCCCGCGAGGCGCGCCAGCTCGGCTGCCCGGACGAACTCCTCGACGGTCTCCTCGACCTGCTCGTCGGTCAGGGCGTTCGGGGTGAACCCGCTGATGGGGGCCTTGAGCGCGCTCGGTGCCACCAGGTCCGGGTGGTGTGCGTACCGTCCGAAGTGCAGGATCTGCATCGCGATCCTGCCGCCCGCCGCGTGCACCGCCGAGGTGATCTCCCGGTGCTGCTCCGCCTCCGCCCCGGTCGTCATCTTCGCGCCGCCGGGGAAGGAGCAGGCCCGCTCGCTGGGGGCGATGCCGCCGGTGACGATGAGGCCGACGCCGCCCCGGGCGCGCTCCGCGTAGAAGGCCGCCATCCGCTCGAAGCCGCGCTCGGCCTCCTCCAGGCCGATGTGCATCGACCCCATGAGGACCCGGTTGGGGAGGGTGGTGAATCCGAGGTCCAGCGGGCTCAGCAAGGTCGGGTACAGGCTCATCCGGGTCTCCTCCGCACAGGGTCGTCGCGTCAGTTGTAGACCACGGTCAGCCGTTTATGCAACAAGTTGCACAATGATCTGCGTCGCACGCCGGGCCTTGGGGCGCCCGGCCCGTGACCCGTACGGCGTACTCGACCGGGCCCGCCCGCCACCGGCCGACGAGAGTGGGACCGCCAGCGAAACCCCTCACCCCGGGAGTCCCCATGGTCTGCGTCAACCGGCGTGATCTCGGTCTGCTCGCCCTGCGCGTCGGCACCGGCGCGGTGCTCGCCGCCCACGGCAGCCAGAAGCTGGCGGGCTGGTTCGGCGGCGGAGGCATCCAGGGCACCACGGCCGCGATGGAGGCCATGGGCTTCCATCCGCCCAAGCACAGCGCCGTGGCCGCCGGACTCGGTGAGGCGGGCGGCGGTGTGCTGCTGGCCCTCGGGCTCGCCACCCCCGCCGCCGGTGCCGCCGCCGCGGGCGCGATGGCCGGTGCGGTGGCCGTGCACGCCCCGGCGGGCTTCTTCGCCCAGGGCGGCGGCTACGAGTACCCGGCGTTCCTCGGCTTCACCGCCGCCGCCATCGGGCTGTCCGGCCCCGGCCGCTACTCCGTGGACCACGTCACCTGCCACATCTTCGACCGGCCCTGGATGGTCGCCCTCGCCTTCGCGGGCAGCGCGGCCGCGGCGGTCGCGGTGGTCGGCAAGCGCGCCAAGGGGCAGTCCGGCGAGGAGCAGTCCGGCGAGGAGCGGGAGACGGGCCGATGAGCGAGGACCCGCGCCTGTACGACGGCTCCTCCGGCCCGCCTCCGGTGCCCGACCCGGAGAGTGAATGGGTCACCGGAGGCGTGCTGTTCGCCGGGGTGCTGATGCTCTGCCAGGGCATCGTCGCGGCCCTCCAGGGCATCGCAGCCCTGGGCGACAGCGATGTCTACGGCACCGTCGGCGACTACCTCTACCGGTTCAGCCTCACCAGCTGGGGCTGGACCCACCTGATCCTCGGCGTCTGCGCGGCGATCACCGGTGCCGGGCTCCTCAAGGGCGCCGGGTGGGCCCGGGTGGCAGGCATCGTCATCGCCTCCCTCGCCCTGTTCGCGCAGTTCCTCTTCCTGCCGTACGCGCCGGTGTGGTCGGTGCTCATGATCGGGGTGGACATCTTCGTGATCTGGGCGCTGAGCGCCTACCGGCCCCCGGCCGCCGGTGCTGTTCCGCGCTGACCGTCCGTGTTCTCGCGGCTCAGCGCACCCGGCCACCAGGACTTCGGCCCGATGTCCCTGACCAGCGCCGGGACGAGGAGCGAGCGTACGACCAGGGTGTCCAGCAGGACGCCGAACGCGACGATGAAGGCGATCTGGACGAGGAACGCCAGCGGGATCACACCCAGTGCGGCGAAGGTGGCCGCGAGCACGACGCCGGCCGACGTGATGACCCCGCCGGTCGTGGTCAGCCCGCGCAGGATGCCCTCCCGGGTGCCGTGCCGCAGCGACTCCTCACGGACCCGGGACATCAGGAAGATGTTGTAGTCGACGCCCAGGGCGACCAGGAACACGAACCCGTACAGCGGCACCGAGGAATCCGTACCGCTGAAGCCGAACACATGGGTGAAGACCAGCGAGGAGATCCCCAGCGTCGCCAGGAAGTTCAGCGCGACCGTGGCCACCAGCAGCACCGGCATCAGCAGCGACCGCAGCAGGAAGACCAGGATCACCAGGATGATCGCCAGCACCACCGGCACGATCAGCATGCGGTCGTCCTCGGCCGTGCGCTGGGTGTCGTACTGCTGCGCCGTGTAGCCCCCGACCAGGGCGTCCGAGCCCGGCACCGAGTGCACTGCCTCGCGCAGGGCGGCCACCGTCTCCTTGGCGTCGTCGCTGTCGGCCGCGTCCTTCAGGGTCGCGTCGATCCGGACCCTGCCGTCGACGATCAGGGGTTCGCCGCCGGGCCGGCCGCCCTCGCTCACCGGCGCGACCGAGGCCACCCCTTCGGTACGGCTCGCGGCCTCGCTCACCTCGGCCAGCTTGCCGGCCGCCGCGATGATCACCGCCGGATTGCCGGAGCCGCCGGGGAAGTGCTCACCCAGCGTCTCCTGGGCGGCCACGGACGGGGCGTCGTTGACGAAGATCTCGTCCAGCGGCACGCCCTTGGAGGTGAGGGTGGGCGCGAAGGCGGCACAGGCGATGAGGAACGCCAGCGTGATCGCCCAGACCTTGCGCGGGGCCCGGTCGACCAGGGCCGCGACCTTGCTCCAGATGCCGTGGCCGCCGGTCCCGTCCTGGGCCTGCCTGGGCTTCGCCGGCCAGTACGCCCTGCGGCCCAGAAGCACCAGGGCGGCGGGCAGGAAGGTGAGCGCGCTCAGGACCGAGCAGACGATGCCGATCGCGCCCACCGGGCCGAGCGCCCGGTTGTTGGTGAGGTCGCTGAGCAGCAGGGCGAGCAGGCCCACGGCCACCGTCGCGGCACTGGCCGTGATCGGGCCGAAGGACTCGCGCAGCGCGACCCGCATCGCGGTGAACCGGTCGCCGTGGACGGCGAGTTCCTCCCGGAACCGGGCGGTGAGCAGCAGCGCGTAGTCCGTCGCGGCGCCGATCACCAGGATCGACAGGATGCCCTGCACCTGGCCGTCCACCCGCACGATGTCGTGGTCGGCGAGCACATAGACGATCGCGCAGGCCAGCCCCAGGGCGAACACCGCACCGAGAATGATGAGGAAGGGCAGCAGCACACTGCGGTACACCAGCAGGAGGATCACGAGCACGGTGATCAGGGCCACCCCGAGGAGCAGCCCGTCGATGCCCGCGAAGGCGTCGGAGAGATCGGCCTGACTCGCGGCCGGACCCGCGAGCTGCACCGTCGCGTCCGGCACGGCCGCACCGGCCTTCTCGACCTCCTCCAGCACCGTCGGCAGCTCGTCCCCGAGGCCGGGGCTCAGCTGCACGATGCCCTGGAGTGCGAGGCCGTCCTCGGAAGGCAGCGCGGGGGAGGCCTTACCGACGACACCCTCGGTGCCCGCGAGCGAGGCGAGAGCGCCGGTGGCCGCTTCCCGCTGCGCCTCGCTCACCGGTGTGCCCTCCTCCTTCGACGTCCATACGAGGATGGCCGGGAGGGTCTCGTTCTGCTGGAACGCCTTCTGCGCGTCGATGACTTGGGTGGATTCGGCGTTCTGGGGCAGGAAGGCGGCCTGGTCGTTGGTGGCGACCTCGCCGAGCTTGCCCGCGTACGGACCGAGTCCGCCGCCGATGCCGAGCCAGGCGATCAGCAGGACGACAGGGACCAGCCAGCGGGCCGACCGTGCAGGGGTGAACATGCTTCTCCCGGGGTGCGAGGAGTATCTCAATGATGAACAATCTCAATCGTTGAAATACATTAGCGGAGTGCTGGCACGGGGAGTCGACCGGGCTCCTTCGGGGGATGCCGGTCGGGGGGTGCTTCGGTGGGTCATCCGCCCATGGATGCACCCGGCGGCGGAAAATCTCAGCGCCGCGCCGGAGGGACCTCGGAGAGCTCCTCGTTCATGGCGGCGAGGAAGTGCAGGACGGTCGTGAGCTCCGCCTCGCTGAACCGGGCGCGCGCCCGGGCGGTGGCCTCGGCGAGCGGCATGAAGTAGTCACGGGCGGCCATCCGGGCGCTCGCCTCGTAGTGGATGTGCACCACCCGGCGGTCGGCGCTCTCCCGGGCCCGCCGGATGTGGCCGGCCCGCTCCAGCCGGTCGAGGCAGGCGGTCACCGCGCCCGAGGTGAGGCCCAGGTGCTCGCGCAGCCCGCCCGGGGTCAGGGGGGCGGGGGCGTCGAGGATGGCCGCCAGGGCGCTCACGTCCGTGGGGTGCAGCTGCTGGTGCGCCGCGAAGCCGTGGGTCATCCGGTTGATCTCGCCGTTCATCCGGCGGAGCTCGACCGCGAACGCCTGGAGGCTCGCGACGGATCCGGGTTCCGGGGCCGCCGCGGGTTCCGGGGCGCCGCTCCGTGTCGGTCGGCTGTCAGCGCTGGTCACGTCCTCAGCGTATAGAACCCTCGACCGTGGCCGGTGCCCGGACCTTCACTCGGTCCGGGCACCGGCCACGGGCATGGGCGCCGTCACGGCTACCGCCCTGCTCCCGTCACGACGTCGGCATGAGCACCGTGTCGACCAGGTTGACCGTGGCGTTGGCCGTCGGCACGTTGCCGCAGACGATCTTCGAGGAGTCGTTCACCGTGAAGTCCGAACCGGACCCCTTCACGGTGAGATCGCTGCCCTGCAGGGTCTTGTAGGTGCCGTCCTCAAGCTGCTTCGTCGTGAGCTTCTCGCCCACCACGTGGTACGTCAGCACCTTGGTGAGCTCCTCCTTGTCGTTGAGGAGCGCGTTGAGGTCCGCCTCGGGGATCTTCTCGAAGGCGTCGTTCGTCGGCGCGAACACCGTGATGTTCTCGGCGTTGTTGAGGGTGTCCACCAGGCCCGCCTTCTGCACCGCGCTGACCAGGGTGGAGAGTTCGGGGTTGTTGGAGGCGGCGGTGGCGACCGGGTCCTTCGCCATGCCCTCAAGGCTGCCCGCACCCTCCTTCGGGACGGAGGCGCAGGCCGGACCGAACGGTTCCGCTGGGGCCTCGGCCTGCGCCGACGGCGCGAAGAACGCCATGGAGGCGGGGAAGGCGAGCGCGGCAGCGGCAGCGGCGGTGCGCTGCAGTCGGGTGATGGTCATGATGTCTCCTCCGGCGGGTGGGGTGAGATATTCGCGCCGTACGGGCACGGGGCTCCGTCATTCCAGTAGCACACAGAAGGTGATCCGGGTCAAATTCGGGGCCCGCCGGTAAAAGTAATTCGGTGACAATTGCCTGAGGCTGGGAAAAGCCTCTCCGGGGGCGCCCGTACTGTCGATGGGTGCCTGTCGACCGGTGCCTGTCGGCCAGGTCCGCATGGGGTTGGGCCAGGTTTCGACGCAGAAACGACGCGAGAGGCACAGCGGGACGGCGTCCGGCACGATGGAGTTGTGGATGGCTCTGACCTCAGGGGCGGTATTCCGTAGGCCGTGGTCGGATGCGAGTGATCGATCGCCGCACTACCGACCGTACGGTAAAGGCACTGCGTATTTACGGAAAAGGCATGCGAGTCATATTTCCGGTCTGCCGTGCATTCCGCGAACAGCCCCGGGTCCCGTGGTCGGCCGTCCCGGGAAACCATGGTCACAACCCGGTCGTCGTCGGCAGGACCCGTTCCGGCAGGAGTTGATCCGCCGGACCGGGGCAATCGGCATGACATGAATACCCGTTCAGTAGCATCCCAGGGGCGCGGCCAGGCCAGGCGAGCCGCCAACAGCACCGCGATGGAGGTCGGAGCCCGTGCCGGGTTCGGGGCCCGAGGGCTGATCTACATCCTCGTGGGCGCCCTCGCCCTCCAGATCGCGTTCTCCGGTGGCGGCAAGCAGGCGGACCGGGGCGGCGCGATCGCCGAGATAGCCGAGAAGCCGTTCGGCATGGTCGTGTTGTGGCTGCTGGGCATCGCCCTGATCGGCATGGCCCTCTGGCGGCTGTCCGAGGCCTTCTTCGGCCAGGCCGGCCCGGACGGCGGCAAGCCCACCAAGCGGGCCATGGCCGCCGGACGCTTCGTCTTCTACGGTTTCGTCGCCTACTCCGTCCTGTCCTTCGCCGCAGGTGACTCGGGCAGCGGTGGCGGCTCGTCCGACCAGCAGTCGCAGGACGTCACCGCCAAGGCGCTGGGCTGGCCCGGAGGCCAGTGGATCGTCGGCATCGGGGGCGTCGCGATCGCCTGTGCCGGTCTGTGGATCGCGGTCCGGGCCATCATGCGGAAGTACCACAAGCACCTCAAGATGTCGGAGATGTCGCAGAAGGTGCGCCGCGCGGTCGACTTCACCGGAGTCTTCGGCGGCGCGTCGCGTGGTGCGGTCTTCGCCACCGCGGGCGGGTTCGCCGTCGCCGCGGCGGTCAAGCACAACCCCGATCAGTCCAAGGGGATGGACGACACCCTGCGCTCCTTCACCGAGACCCCCGTCGGTCCGTGGCTCCTGGTGGTCATAGCCCTCGGCCTGGTCGCCTTCGGTGTCTTCTCCTGGTTCAACGCCCGCTACCGCAAGGTCTGAGCGGCGGCGTCAGACCCCGGGCAGCCGGGGCCCGGTCTCCCGGGTGACCGGGCGCGCACCCGCGCCGCCGGTCAGCCGGGGAGGCCCCCCGGCCGCCGCTCCCCGGCGGGCCTGGTCCTCCTGGGCGGCCTGCTCCGGGTGGCGGCTGCGCCAGTACGGGTTGTCGTGCGGGAGCCCGCCGGTGACCCGTCCGTACATCCCGAAGGTCAGGATCAGCAGCCCCATCACGAAGCTGAAGATCACGTTGGACATACCGAAGTCCAGGATGTTCGCGCCCTTGTCCAGGATGAAGATGTGGACGAACCCGCTGAGGATGAAGAGCGAGCCGACCGCCATGTTCACCATGGATGCGACGTTTCCGCCGATCCCGGCCCCGGCGATCAGCACGAGACCGACGACGACGGAGATCAGGCTCAGGAGGCCGTTCGTCGACAGCCCGGCCACCTGTGTGCCGCTCGTGTCGAAGAAGCCCAGCTGGTTGGTGAAGCCGAGGATGCCGAAGACCAGCAGGATGGCTCCGCAGAGCCCCGCTCCGATCCGGTACACGGCCGCGAGCCGGTGGTCCACGGGGAGTTCGTCGCTCAGTTTCATTGCCGTCTCCTGTCGGTGGCTGATGCGAGAGCCCTCGCGGGCCCTGATATCCGCCCCCCCATTCCGTGCGCGGTCCGTACGCATTCCGTGCGGCCCTTCTTTCCCCGCCGCGTCACTCCACCGGGGCGGAGCTCTCCGTCACGGAGCGCCGGATGCGCAATATCGCGCGCCTGGCGTGACTCTTCACTGTGCCCAGCGGCAGGCCGGTCCGCTCGGCGATCTGGACGTGGGTGAGGTCGTCGAAGAACGCCAGACGGAGAATGTGCCGCTGGACAGGGGGCAGCTTGCGCAGCTCCTGCGTCACCAGCACGCGGTCCAGCGCGGCCTCCGGCCGTTCGGACGGACCGGGGACGCCGGACCCCTCGCGCGCCGCGTGGGCCGCAGCCAGCTCCGTACGCCGGGATCGGGCCGCGTGGGCGTCCGCGATCTTCCGGCGGGCGATGCCGATCAGCCAGCCCGGCAGCGGGCCCCGCACCGCGTGGTAGCCGTGGCGGCCCCGCCACGCGGCGAGGAACGTCTGCTGAGCCACGTCCTCGGCCTCCCGGGCGTCCCCCAGGGACCGGGCCGCCAGCGAGTACACCAGGGCGGCCCACCGGCGGTACACGAGGGCGAAGCTCTCCTCGTCGCCGCGCACGAACCCCGCCGCCAGCCGTTCCGACTCGGCCCGGTCCTCGGCCGGGGAAGTCACCGCGGCCACCGGGCCGACCGGGCTCGGGAGAGCCGTCATGTCCGTCCGTCCTCTCCGCTCCGCCACCGGTGGGCCCGTCGCCCCACTGATCTCCGGGCAACCTGTGACCTCCAGGCAACCGGGCGGCGCCGAGCCCGGCAACACGCATCGTTTCTGCATCGTATGGTGGCTGGTATGGACGACGCGGTCGGCACGCTCACCCGGGGAACAGCCGAGGGGGGCCTGACCACCGGGGCGGTGGCCCGGCTGCTGGGGGTGGCGCCGACGACCCTGCGCTCGTGGGACCGCCGTTACGGGATCGGCCCGGCCTCGCGCGAGGGCGGCCGGCACCGGCGGTGGACGTCGGCCGACATTGGGCTGTTGGAGTGCATGTGCGGCCTGACGAACGCGGGAATGCCCCCGGCCGAGGCCGCCCGCGCGGCTCTGGCCGCCGCTTCCCGGGACGCCCCTCCCCGGCTGCCGGACCGGCCGGACGCGCCGGCGAGCCACAGCCGGGCGCCGTCCTCGCGCACCCCCGGAGCGTCTTCCCTCACCCCCGGAGCTTCCTCCCACGCCCCCGGAGCGCTCCCGGTAGGCCGGGCGCGACGGGAGTGCCGCGGGCTGGTCAGGGCGGCCGTCCGGCTGGACGCGCAGGCCATGGACGAACTGCTGGACGCGGCGATCGACGGGTACGGGCTGCTCGCCGCCTGGGAGTCGGTCATCATGCCGACGCTGCACGCCGTCGGCCGTAAATGGGAGACCGTCGGCGAGCGGTACGTCGAGGTCGAGCACCTCCTGTCCTGGCACGTCTCCAGCGCGCTGCGCCGGGCCGCGGCGCAGCGCGCACCCACGGCCGGTTCCGGCGTCTCCCTCCTGGCCTGCACCCCGGGCGAGAGCCATACCCTGGCCCTGGAGGCGCTCGCCGCCGGACTGGCCCAACAAGGCCTGCCCGTCAGGATGTTCGGCGCCGCTCTGCCGGTGGAGGCGATGGAGGAGGCGGTCCGCCGCACCGGACCCGCCGCCGTCGTGCTCTGGGCCCAGTCCCGGTCCACCGCGAGCCGCGCGCTGGTGGCGCGGGTGGAGTCCATCGAGTGGGGCGTACGGGGCGCCCGCAGGCGGCCGGCCGTCCTGGTCGCCGGACCGGGCTGGGCCGGACAGTTGCCCTCCCGGGCCCTCCATCCGTCCGGCCTGGCCGAGGCGTTGGACGTGCTCACGGCCATCAGCCGGCGATGACCCCTCTCTTCCGGGGGAGTTCGCCGTCCGGGGCGGGGCGGCTCCGTGCGCGGAAGGTGCGGCGATAGGCGTCCGGCGGCACCCCCACGGTCCGGTGGAAGTGACGGCGCAGGGTGGTGGCGGTGCCCATGCCGGTGGCCGTCGCGATGGTGTCGACGGTGTCGTCGGTGGTCTCCAGCAACTCCTGCGCGTGGCGGATCCGTTGGGTGAGCAGCCATTGCAACGGGCTGGTGCCGGTGACCGACTTGAAGTGGCGGCCCAGATGGCGTGAGCTCATCCGCGCCTGCCGGGCGAGGTCCTCCACGGTGAGCGGCTGGTCCAGCCGCCCCATCACCCAGGGGAAGAGCGCGGCGAGCGGGTGGTTGTCCGGCGCGGGGACCGGAGTGGTGACGAACTGGGCCTGGCCGCCGTCCCGGTGGGGCGGCACGACCAGACGGCGGGCGAGGGCGTTGGCGACCGCCGAGCCGTGGTCGAGGCGGACGAGGTGCAGGCACAGGTCCATGGCGGCGGCCTTGCCCGCGGAGGTGAGGACACTGCCGTTGTCGACGTAGAGCACGTCCGGGTCGACCGTCACCCGGGGGTGGCGCTCGGCCAGCACCCCGGCGTGCGCCCAGTGCGTGGTGGCACGTCTGCCGTCCAGGAGACCGGCGGCGGCCAGCACGAAGGCGCCCGTGCAGAGGGAGGCCACGCGTGCGCCCGCCTCGTGGGCCGCGCGCACCGCGTCGACCAGCTCGGCGGATGGCGGCCGGTCGATGTCGACCCAGCCGGGGACGATCACCGTGTCGGCGCCGACGAGGCGGTCGAGCCCGTGGTCGGGCTCCAGCAGGAACCGGCCGGCCCGCACGGCGCCCGGCCCGCAGAGCGAGAGGCGGTACCAGGGGTCCGCCCCGCCGGGTGCGTCGGATCCGAAGACCTCGCACGCCAGGGCCAGCTCGAAGGGCAGCATGCCGTCGGTGACGGCCAGCGCGACAGTGGTCATGTCCGAAAGTGTACGGGGCATGGCGTTCCGGACCATCACGGTGGGCGGCCCGCCCTCGCCAGGATGTCGGTGACGGATCGCAGCAAGCCGGCGGACCGGCGGGCCATTCGCGTAACAGGGGAGAACTCATGGGATCGGGCCAGACGGTGGCGGTGTTCGGTGCGTACGGGCACACCGGGCGGTTCGTGGTGGCGGAGCTGAGGGAGCGCGGCCTCCTCCCGCTCCTCGTAGGCCGCGACGCCGACAAGCTGAAGGCGCTGGCGTACGGGACCGGGTCGGCCGCCCGTACGGCGTCGGCCGGCGACCCGGCCTCGCTCGACCGCGCACTGGCCGGCGCGGCAGCCGTCATCAACTGCGCCGGGCCCTTCGCCACGACGGCCGCCCCCGTGATCGAAGCGGCCCTGCGGGCGGGCATCCCCTATCTGGACGTGGCGGCCGAGATCGAGGCCAACCTCGACACCTTCGCGCACTTCGCCGGCCGCGCCCGGGACGCGGGAGCGGTGATCGTCCCGGCGATGGCCTTCTTCGGCGGCTTCGGCGATCTGCTGACCACCGCGGCGATGGGCGACTGGACGGCGGCCGACGAGGCGCACATCGCGTACGGACTGAGCAGCTGGCACCCCACCGCCGGGACGCGCACGGCGGGCGCGGTCTCCCGGGAGCGGCGGGGCGGCCGGCGCATCGTCCACACCGGCGGGCGGCTGGAGTACCGCGACGACGCCCCACCGGCCCTTCAGTGGCCCTTCCCCGACCCGATGGGCCTCCGGCCGGTCATCGGGGAGTTCACGATGGCCGACGTCGTGACCGTACCCAGCCATCTGTCCATCCCCGAGGTGCGCACCTATATGACGGCCGAGGCGGCCCGGGACCTCGCGGCCCCGGACACGCCGTCACCGGCAGCGGTCGACGGACGCGGCCGGTCCGGCCAGACGTTCCTCGTCGACGTCGTCGTCCGCTCGGGCGGAGCCGAACGGCGGGCCGTGGCCCGGGGCCAGGACATCTACGCCGTCACCGCGCCCCTCGTGGTGGAAGCGGTCGACCGCGTACTGACCGGACGGACCCGGGTGGCCGGAGTCGCCTCGGCGGGCGAGATCTTCGACGCGCCCGACTTCCTCCGCGCGCTGTCCCCGCACATCACCGTGGAACTGTCCGGCTCCCCGGCCGAGGGACGATAGACGACTCCATGAGCCGCCCCCCGTGGCCCGCCGTCCCCGTCAGCGCAGGAAGTCCGCCAGCCCCGTCAGCAGGCGCTCGACGTCGTCCGTGTCGTTGTAAGGGGACAGTCCCACGCGCAGGCCGCCGTCGTCGCCGAGGCCCAGGTGGCGGGAGGCTTCCAGGGCGTAGAAGGAGCCGGCCGGGGCGTGGACGCCGGAGCGGGCGAGGAAGCGGTACGCGTCCGAGGCGTCCCGGCCCTCGAAGGTGAGCAGCAGCGTGGGCGTCCGGTCGGCCGCCCGGGAGTGCACCGTCACCCCGCCCAGCTCGCCCAGCGCCTTCTCGGCGAGCTCCAGCAGGGCGCTCTCGTGGGCGCCGATCGCCGCGTAGGCGGACCGCAGCCGGTCCCGGCGCCCGGCCGCCGGGCCGCCGGTGCCCAGGTCCGCGATGAAGTCGACGGCGGCACGGGTCGCAGCCAGCGCCTCGTACGGGAGCGTGCCCAGCTCGAAGCGCTCCGGCACGGCGTCGCTGGACGGCACCAGCTTGTCCGGCCGCAGGGTCTCCAGCAGCTCGGGCCGGGCGGCGAGCACGCCGTGGTGGGGGCCGAAGAACTTGTACGGCGAGCAGACGAAGAAGTCGGCGCCGAGCCGCTCCACATCCACGAAGTCGTGCGCCGTCAGGTGCACCCCGTCGACGTGGAACAGCGCACCGGCCCCGTGGACCAGCTCCGCTATGGCGGCCACATCGGGCCGGGTGCCGATCAGGTTGGACGCCCCGGTCACCGCGACCAGCCGGGTCCGCTCGGTCAGCAGCGCGCCGACGGCCTCCGTGGGCAGCTCCCCGGTGGCCGGGTCGAACTCCGCCCACCGCACCACCGCACCGGCCCGCTCGGCCGCCTGCACCCAGGGGCGGATGTTGGCGTCGTGGTCCAGCCGGCTCACCACCACCTCGTCACCCGGCGCCCAACTCCGCGACAGGATGCGGGAGATGTCGTAAGTGAGCTGGGTCGAGCTGCGTCCGTGGACGATCCCGCCCGGGTCCGCGCCCAGCAGATCCGCCAGCGCCTGTCTGAAGTCGCCGACGATCGTCTCCGCATGGACCTCCCCGGGCAGAGTGGCGCCCCGGATCGACAGCGGCCGGCCCAGTGCCTCGGTGAAGGCCGCGATGACGGGCGCCGGGGTCTGCGTGCCGCCGGGCCCGTCGAAGTGCGCCGTACCGGCCCGGAGGGCGGGAAACTGCGCGCGCAGTGTGCTGACGTCGTACGTCAAGGGGACTCCCTCGCTCTGGGCGCCCGGGGCCGGGTGACGGTCGTGGCGCCGACAGTCTGTCGCCGCGGCTCCGCCCGGGGGCGGGTGCGCGGCTCGGCGCCGATCATCGCAGGGTGTTCGCACCGGTGAAAGGACGCCTCGCGCCGACCGGTACGCGGGCGCACCGCCCCGGCCGACCGTGCGCCGCCGCGCACGTACGCACAACACGGCGCAGCTGCATGCGCCCGTCACACGGCACAGGGATGATCCTATGAAGAAATTCCTCGCACAAATTAACTCGACCAGGTGCTGCGAACGATTTCCCGCATTCCACCGTCCCGGAAATCCTCTGCGTGTATGGCGTGCGGCGAACGCCCGCGAAGAGCCCCCCAATTCGGTGACGAGGTGGTGGTTAAAGCCGTGGGAATCGGAAATGAATCACCTGGGCCGATGGAGCTGGGGGGCATCGGTTCGCGCCACGGCCCGTTTCGCCGGAGCCGGGTGTCCGGAATCGATCGGTACATGAGCAGCTGCTCACGCCCCGGGGTGCCCATCAACCCCTCGGGCGCCCTTGACCTGTACCGATGTGATGTTCTCTCCTAGATCACATCTCCTGTGGAGGGTCACGGATGGACGAGTGCGAACGGTCCGCCGATGGCGAGATCGATTCGGTTGGCTATTCGGGCGGCGGGAAGAGCGCGGTCGGAATCTCCCCGGCTTCCGTTCTTCGGGCCACCGCCTATCCGCTGCTATTGCTGGCTGTCGTCCTTGTCGGCGCATCCGCATTGGTGTTGCGCTGGGATCCGGCCATCGTGAGTCCGCTTTTCCTCGTCTGGACCCTGGTGTATCTGGCCACTCTCGAACAGCTGATTCCCTATGACCGGACCTGGCACCCGGGAAAGGACGAGTGGCGCTGGTACGGCATCTACTTTCTGCTCACCATGGCCGGAAGTGGACTCGCGCAACTTCTGGTCACGGCCGCCGTGGGGTGGATCTCGTCCGACGGGCAGACCCATCACCTCTGGGCCGAGATTCCGGGCGCCCTCCTGGCCGGATCGCTCGTCAGCTACCTGGTGCACCGGCTGGGCCACACCAGCGCCCTCCTGTGGCGCCTGCACGGGGTGCACCACGTGCCGCAGAAGGTCAACGTCGCCAACAACGGTGTCAACCATGTGCTGGACATCGTCCTCGCCCAGACCCTCGTCCAACTGACCCTGGCCCTGGCCGGATTCTCCCGCTCGGCCGTGCTGTTGACGGGGCTCTTCGTCGTCGCCCAGGGCTACTTCGTCCACGCCAACATCGACGTCCGTATCGGCCGCTTCAACCATCTGCTGGCCAGTCCCGAACAGCACCGCCTGCACCACAGCACCGACCTGTCCGAAGCCGGCCACTACGGCTCCGACCTGTCGTGCTGGGACCACCTCTTCGGCAGCTTCACCTGGCGCCCCGGCCACGAACCCGCAGCCGTCGGCCTCCATGACCCGGCGTCCTTCCCCGGCACGGGAGAGATCCTCGCCGGCCTCCTGCACCCCTGGCGGCGACGGCCGGGGCCCGGACCGGGGACCGACTGACCGCGACGCACCCCGCCGCAGCCATCTCCCGCCACACCACGACGACTTGAGGAGTTCGACATGGCCGACGCGACCGACGCGACCACAGACGCGTTACGTCAGAAGGTGGCGATCATCGGCATGGGCTGCCGCCTTCCCGGCGGCGCCTCGGACCACCGGACCTTCTGGCGGAACCTGATGGCGGGCAAGGACTGCATCACGCCCACCCCGCCCGACCGTTACGACGTCACCACGCTCGGCAGCCGGTTCCGCGACAAGCCCGGGCGCCTAGTCGGCGGCCGCGGCGGTTATATCGACGGCTTCGACGAGTTCGACCCCGCGTTCTTCGGCATCAGCCCCCGCGAGGCCGACCACATGGACCCCCAGCAGCGGAAACTGCTGGAGGTGGCCTGGGAGGCGCTGGAGGACGGCGGCCAGCGCCCCGCCGACCTGGCCGGTGAGAACGTCGCCGTCTACGTCGGCGCGTTCACCCTGGACTACAAGATCCTCCAGTTCGCCGACCTGGGCTTCACCTCGCTGGCCGCGCACACCGCCACCGGCACCATGATGACGATGGTGTCGAACCGGATCTCGTACTGCTTCGACTTCCGCGGCCCCAGCCTCTCCATCGACACCGCGTGCAGCTCCTCCCTGGTCGCCGTCCACCTCGCCTGTCAGGCCCTGAGCAGGGGCGAAACCGATCTCGCGCTGGCCGGGGGCACCCTGCTGAACATGGCCCCGCAGTACACGATCGCCGAGACGAAGGGCGGCTTCCTGTCGCCCGGGGGCCACTCCCGTACGTTCGACGCCGCCGCCGACGGCTACGTACGGGCCGAAGGCGTCGGCCTGGTCGCGCTGAAGCGTCTGGAGGACGCCGTCCGCGACGGGGACCGGATCCATGCGGTGATCCTCGGCAGCGGGGTCAACCAGGACGGCCACACCAACGGCATCACCGTGCCCAACCCCGACGCCCAGGTCTCCCTCATCCGCCGGGTCTGCGCCGAGGCCGGCATCGCGCCCGGTGACCTCCAGTACATGGAGGCGCACGGCACCTCCACCCCCGTCGGCGACCCGATCGAGGCGGGGGCCCTGGCCCGCGCCCTGGCCGTCGGACGCAAGCCGGGGGCCCGCGCGTACGTCGGGTCCGTGAAGACCAACATCGGGCACACCGAGTCCGCCGCCGGGATCGCCGGGCTGATCAAGACCGTCCTCTGCCTCGAACACCGGTACATCCCGCCCCACATCAACCTGGAGCGCCTCAACCCCGCCATCGACCAGGCCTCGCTGCCGTACGAGATCCCCACCCGGCCGACCCCCTGGCCCGAACACGACGGCCCCGCCCGGGCGGGCGTGAACTCGTTCGGATTCGGCGGGACCAATGCCCACGTCGTCCTGGAGGAGGCCCCGGCGCCCGCCCAGGAGCCCGCCGCTCCCGAGGAACGGGCCTGGAGCATCCTGCCGCTCAGTGCCCGGCACCCGGACGCCCTCCCGGAGCTGGCGGCCGGCATCCGCGGCGAACTGGCCGGGGATAACGGCCCGGCGGTGGCCCTGCCCGACCTCGGCCACACCCTGGCCCACCGCCGTCAGCACCTCCCGCACCGGCTCTCGGTCGTCCACTCCTCGCGCGCCTCCCTCGACGAGGCACTCGCCGCCGTCCAGCGGGGCGAGAGCCACCCCCGCATCGTGCAGGACCGCGCGCGGGACGCCGAAGCGCGGCGCCTGGTCTGGGTCTTCACCGGCATGGGACCCCAGTGGTGGGGGATGGGGCGCCAACTCCTGCGCGACGAAACCGTATTCCGCGAGGCGGTCACCCGATGCGACCGCGCGCTGCGGGAGTTCGCCGACTGGTCCCTGATCGAGGAGCTGTCCGCCGACGAATCCGCCTCCCGCATGGGCGAGACCTGGCTCGCCCAGCCCGCCAACTTCGCCCTCCAGGTCGGTCTCGCGGCCCTGTGGCGGGCGCACGGCGTCACCCCGGACGCCGTCGTCGGACACAGCACCGGGGAGATCGCCGCCTTCTACGAGGCGGGCGTCTACTCCCTCCAGGACGCGGCGCGGATCGCGGTGCACCGCAGCCGCCTCCAGCAGACCCTGGCCGGGACGGGCACCATGCTCGCGGTGAGCCTGACGGAGGACGAGGCGGAGCGCCGGGTGCGCCCCTACCGGGACCGGGTCTCGATCGCCGCCGTCAACAGCCCCACCTCGATCACGCTCGCCGGCGAGGCTGACGCCCTGGCCCTGCTGGCCGAGGAGCTGCGGGCCGAGCAGCTGTTCGCCAAGCTACTCACCGTACGAGTTCCGTACCACAGCGTCGGCATGGAGCGGATCAAGGACGACCTGCTCACGGCACTGGCCCCGCTGGCGCCCCGCCCCGCCCGGCTCCCGCTCTACCTCACGGGCTCCGAAGGCGTGGCCCAGGGAAGTGAGCTGGACGCCGACTACTGGTGGAAGAACGTACGAGAGCGGGTACGGTTCCGGGCCGCCGTCGACCGCCTCGCCGGCGACGGCCATCACGTCTTCCTGGAGATCGGCCCCCACCCCGTCCTCGGCCACGCCGTCCGCGAATGCCTGGAGGCCACGGGGGCGGCCGGATCGACGCTGCCCTCGATCCGCCGCCAGGAGGACGAGAGCGAGCGGTTCGCGCTCTCCCTCGCCTCGCTCCACAACCTGGGCGCCGACATCGACTGGGACGTCCTCCAGCCCTCCGGCCGGCCGGTCACCCTGCCCCGCCACCCCTTCCGGCGCGACCGGCACTGGACGGAGCCCCCGGCGGTCGCGCAGGTCCGTCTGGGCCACATCGACCACCCGCTCCTCGGCCGCCGCACCGACCGCACGGAACCGGTCTGGCAGGCCCGGCTGGACACCGAGTCCCTGCCCTACCTCGCCGACCACCGCATCCAGGACACCGTGGTGTTCCCCGCCGCGGGCTACATCGAGATGGCGACCCAGGCCGCCCTCCGGCTCACCGGCGCCACCACCGCCGTCCTCGCCGACATCGACCTGCGCAAGGCGCTCTTCCTGCCCGACGGCGAGGACCGGAACGTGGAGGTGGCGCTCTCCTCGGAGGACGCGTCCTTCACCGTCGCCTCCGCCGCGACGGGCGACGACGGGGAGCGGACCGTACACGCGAGCGGGGTCGTCCGCGCCGGACAGCGCCGCAGGGCGAAAGCCCCTCTCGACGCCGCCGCGATCCGCGCCCGTACCGTCCGCAGGCTCGACGGCCCCGACTGCTACACCGCGCTGGCCGGCCTCGGATACCACTACGGCCCCGCCTTCCGCGCCATCGAGGAGGTGTGGATCGGCGCCGGGGAGGTCCTCGCCCGGATCCGCCCACCCGAGGCGATCGGAGCCGACGCCGCAGGCCACCACCTCCACCCGGTTCTGCTCGACGCCTGCTTCCAGGCGCTGCTGACCCCGCAGCTCCTCCGGGACCCGGCACCGGAGGCCGGGATCAGGCTGCCGCTCTCGCTGGAGGAGGTCGCCCTCGAACCCATCGGTGACCAGCCGCTCTGGGTGCACGCGACCGTGCGCCCCGCGGACGCGGACACCACGCTCGGCGACATCGCCCTGTACGCCGACGACGGTGCCCCGCTGGGCCGGATCCAGGGATTCCGCGCCGCCGACGTGGAGAAGGCGGCGACCGCCGTCGCCCGGACCACGATCGACTCCTGGCTCGCGGAGACGGTCTGGACGGAGTGCCCCGAGCCGGGGGAGGAGGACCCGCTCGCGCCGGCCGCCATAACGGCCCGGGACCACGGCTGGCTGGTCCTCGCCGACACCCAGGGCGTCGCCGACGCCTTCGCGACACTCGCCGCCGCCCGGGGCGAACGCTGCCACCTGGTGCGCCGGGGCGAGGCGTACGCCGGGGCGGGACCGGACGGCTCGTTCACCGTGGAGCCGGGGTCCACCGCCGACCTGGAGCACATCTTCGCCGACCTGGACCGGGGCGGCGAGCCGTTCCGCGGGGCCGTCCTGCACCTGTGGAACCTCGACCGGCCCTCCCTCGCCGCCTGCGACCCGCAGGCCGTCCGCGACCATACGTGCCCCGGCTCGTACTCCCTGATCGCGCTGGCCCGGACCCTGCTCGCCCGGGGCTCCACCGGCCGGCTGCACATCGTCACCCGGGGCGCCCAGCCCGTCCTGCCCGACGAGCCCGTCGAACCCCTCGGAGCCCCCGCCTGGGGCGTCGGCCGCGTCCTGCGCCACCAGGAACTCATCGACCACCCAGGCAAGTTGATCGACCTCGACCCCGAGCGCCGGCCGGGCCCCGCAGGGGCCGTCGCCGAGGCGGAGGAGCTCCTGCGCGAGGCGCTGACCGACGACGAGGAGGAGATCGCCCTGCGGGCGGGTGTGCGCCGCACCAGCCGCCTCCGCCCGGCCGGGGGCCTGACCCGGCCCCTGCCGCTGCGGCTGCGCGCCGACGGGAGCTACCTGGTGACCGGCGCCTTCGGCGCACTCGGCCGGCTGCTCTGCCGCACGCTCGCCCGGCGCGGGGCCCGCAGGCTCATCCTGGTGGGGCGCACGCCGGTGCCCGCCCGCGAGAAGTGGGGCTCCACCGACCCCGCCACCGCCGAGGGCCGCGCGGTCGGCCTGCTCCGCGAGCTGGAGAGCCTCGGCGCCCAGGCCGTCCTGGCCCCGCTCGACATCACCGACGAGGACGCCCTGACCGGCTGGCTGGACGCCTACCGGCGTGCCGGCTCCCCGCCCGTACGCGGGGTGTTCCACCTCGCCGGACAGGTCCGCGACACCCTGGTCACCGAACTGGACCGGCCCGCCTTCGACGCCGTCCACGACCCCAAGACCGTCGGCGCCCACCTCCTCCACCGGCACCTGCGGGACGAACCCCTCGACCACTTCGTCCTCTTCGCCTCCATCGCCTCCCTGCTCACCACGGCCGGACAGACCAACTACGCGGCGGGCAACGCCTTCCTGGACGCCCTCGCCCACCACCGCCGGGCCCAGGGCCTGCCCGCGCTCAGCCTGGACTGGGGCCCCTGGGCCACCGGGATGATCGAGGAACTCGGCCTGGTCGACCACTACCTGCACAGCCGCGGCATGAGCTCCCTGGCCCCCGACGCCGGCATGGCCGTCCTGGAACGCGTCATCGGCCAGGAGCACGCCCAACTGGTCGTCGCCACCGTCGTGAACTGGCCCACCTTCCTGGCCTGGTACCCGTCCCCGCCCCCGCTCGTCACCGCCCTGGCCGCGGCGGCCGCCCCGCCCCCGGCCGCCGCACAGGGCAACGGCTTCCTCGACACCTTCCGCGCCGCCGACGAGGAGACCCGCCGCTCCCTGGTCGGGACACGCTTCGCCGCACTCTCCGCCGCCGTCCTGCGCACCGGCACCGACCGCATCGACCCCGCCGAAGGCCTCGGCCGGCTGGGACTCGACTCCCTGCTGGCGATGGAGCTGCGCGCCCGCATCCACGCCGAGCTAGGCGTCGCCCTGCCCGTGGTCGCCCTGCTCAGCGGGACCCCGGCCGGAGAGCTGGCCGCACAGCTCCACGACGGCCTGGCGGAACTGGCCTCGGCCGAGGACCCCGGCGGTACGGCACGGGCCGTCGCACTCCACGACGACGCGTCGCGCTATCCACTGACGCAGAACCAGAAGGCTCTCTGGTTCCTCAAGCACCTCAACCCCGACGGGTACGCCTACAACATCGGCGGAGCCGTCGAAGTGAACGTCGCACTCGAACCGGACCTGATGTTCGAGGCCGTCCGCCGCCTCATCGCCCGCCACCCGGCCCTGCGCACCAACTTCCTGCTTGAGGACGGACAGGCCGTACAGCGGGTCTCCGAGGACGCCGAGCCCGACCTCGCCCTCTTCGACGTCCAGGGCGAGGACTGGGACACCATCCACGCCACCATCGTCGCGGAGTACCGCAAGCCCTACCACCTCGCCCACGACCCCCTGGTCCGCTTCCGCCTCTTCAAGCGCGGGCACGACCGCTGGGTCATCATGAAGGCCGTCCACCACATCGTCTCGGACGCCGTCTCCACGTTCACCTTCATCGAGGAACTCTTCCAGGTCTACGAGGCCCTGCGCCAGGGACAGGCTCCCCAACTGCCCCCGGTACAGGCCCGCTACCTCGACTTCCTCAATCAGCAGAACGCATTCCTCGCCGGACGCGAGGCCGCCGGAATGCTCGACTACTGGCGCTCCCACCTCCCCGCCGAGGTCCCCCTCCTGGACCTCCCCGTCGACAAACCCCGCCCGGCCGTCCAGACCCACAACGGGGCCTCCGAGTTCTTCGTGCTCGACGCCGAACTCAGCGCCCGTGTCCACGCCCTGGCCCGCGCCCACGACGTCACACCGTTCATGGTGCTGCTCAGCGCCTACTACCTGCTGCTCCACCGCTACTCCGGGCAGGACCACATCGTCGTCGGCTCCCCGGTCACCGGCCGGACCCGGCAGGACTTCGCCTTCGTCTACGGCTACTTCGTCAACCCGCTCCCGCTCCACGCCGACCTCACCGGCGACCCCACGGTCGCCGCACTCCTGGAACAGGTCCGCCGGACCGTCCTGGGCGGCCTGGACAACCAGGAGTACCCGTTCGTCCTCCTCGTCGACGAGCTGGGCCTCCAGCACGACCCCAGCCGCTCGGCCGTCTTCCAGGCGATGTTCATCCTCCTCACCCACAAGGTCGCCACCGAGCAGTACGGCTACCGGCTGGAGTACATCGAACTGCCGGAGGAGGAAGGCCAGTTCGACATCACCCTCTCCGCGTACGAGGACGATTCGGAGCACCGCTTCCACTGCGTCTTCAAATACAACACCGACCTCTTCCTCCCGCAGACCATGCGGCGCATGGCCGCCCACTACACCCGCCTGCTCGACCGGATGACCCGGGCGCCCGGCGAACAACCCGCCTCCCGGCTGGAGATGCTCGACGACCGGGAACGGGAACAACTGGTGGGGGAGTGGAGCCGCCCCGCCCTGCCCCCGGCCACCGCGGATTCGCCGTTCACAGCGGTCCACGAGCTGATCCGCGAGGTCGCCGCCACCCACCCCACCTCCGTCGCGGTCACCATGCCGCTCCCGGGCGGCGGCGCACGCCGGCTGACCTACGGGGAGCTGGAACGGCGGGCCGCCGAGGGGGCCGCCCGGCTGCGCACCCTGGGCGTCACGGCCGGCTCGGTGGTCGTCGTCTGCCTGGACAAGTCGCCGGAGCTGATCGTCACCCTCCTCGCCGTGCTCAAGGCCGGCGGCGCCTACCTGCCGCTGAGGCCCGACCAGCCCGCCGACCGCATCGCGCACCTCGTCCGGGCGACCGGGGCGGACCTCGTCATCGTCTCCGGCGAGCCCGCCCGCGAGGGCACCGCGGCGCTGCCGGTCATCACCCTCACCCTCGACGCCCTGCACGCGACCGAGCCGCACCCGGACGGCCCCCGGCAGGACACCGCCCCGGACTCACCCGCGTACGTCATCACCACCTCCGGCTCCACCGGCCGCCCCAAGGCCGTCCGCGTCAGCCACCGCAACCTCGCCTCCGCGTACGGTGCCTGGCGCCAGGAGTACCGGCTGGAGTCGGACGTCCGGGTGCACCTCCAGATGGCCGAGCCGTCGTTCGACGTGTTCACCGGCGACCTGGTCCGCGCGCTCTGCTCGGGCGGCAACCTCGTCCTGGCCGACCGCGACCTGCTCTTCGACACCGCGCGCCTCTACCGGACGATGCGTCAGGAGCGCGTGGACTGCGCCGAGTTCGTCCCCGCGGTGGTGCGGGGCCTGATGGACCACTGCGCGCGGGAGGGAATGCGGCTGGACTTCCTGCGGCTGCTGGTGGTCGGCTCGGACGCCTGGAAGGTGGGGGAGTACCAGCGGCTAGGCGAGCTGTGCGGTCCGGCGACACGGCTCGTCAACTCCTACGGCCTCACCGAGGCGACCATCGACAGCGCCTTCTTCGAGGGGCCCGTCGACGACCTGGAACCGGGCCTCATGGTCCCGATCGGCCGGCCGCTGCCCAACAGCGCCCTCCACGTCCTGGACGCCCACGGCGAACCCGTCCCGCCCGGGGTCCCCGGCGAACTCTGGATCGGCGGCGACGGCGTCGCGCTCGGCTATGCCGGGGACCCCGGGCAGACGGCGGACCGCTTCGTCACCCGTACGCTCAGCAAACGGCCGGGCGCCCGCCCCGAACGGCTCTACCGGACCGGGGACATCGCCCGCTGGGACGCCCACGGCCGCGTCCACCTGCTCGGCCGCACGGACGGCCAGGTCAAACTGCGCGGCCACCGCATCGAGATCGGCGAGATCGAGGCCCACCTCGCCCAGTGGCCCCCGCTCGCCCGCGCCGTCGTGACCGTCACCACGGACACCGGGGGAGAGGCCGCGCTCTGCGCCTACTGCGTACCGGCACCGGGCGCCGCGCTCGACCGGCGGGCCCTGCGCCGCCACCTGGCCGGCTCGCTGCCCTCGTACATGATCCCGTCCTACTTCGTCGAGCTGCCCGCCCTGCCGCTCACCGCCAACGGCAAGGTCGACACCGCCGCGCTGGCCGCACCCCGGGCCGAGACCGGGGAGCGGCCCCACGAGGAGCCGGTGACGCTCTACGAGATCGGCGTGGCCCGGCACTGGAAGACCCTGCTCGGCCTCGAACAGGTGGGCCTGGAGGACGACTTCTTCGAGGTCGGCGGCTCCTCCATCAAGCTCATCGAGCTCCTCCACCACCTGCGCACCGAGTTCGGCGTCAGCGTCCCCGTCAGCCGCCTCTACCAGGTCACCACCCTCCACGGCATGGCCGCCACCGTGCAGGAGGTCCTGCACAGCACCAGCACCGACGAACTCCCCTATCTGACCTTCAACTCCGGGCAGGCCCCGCACCTCTTCTGCTTCCCGCCCGCCGGCGGCCACGGACTCGTCTACCGGGGTCTCGCCGCCCAGCTCCCGGAGTACGCCGTCATCGGCTTCAACTACCTGCCGGGAGACGACAAGGTGGCCCGGTACGCCGACCTGATCGAGGCCGCCCGGCCCGAGGGGGCGTGCCTGCTCCTCGGCTACTCCCTCGGCGGCAACCTCGCCTTCGAGACGGCCAAGGAGCTGGAGCGGCGCGGACGCCGGGTGGGCCACGTCGTCATCCTCGACTCCCGCCGCGTCATGGAGCGTTACGAGCCCGGCGACGAGGGGATCCGCGTCTTCGAGGCCGAACTCGCGGAGCACCTGCGCAAACACACCGGGTCGGACGCCGTCGCCCGCGAAACCCTCGCCCACGCCGCGGAGTACCTCACCTTCTGCGGCCGCACCCCCAACACCGGAACGGTCGCCGCACCGGTCAGCGTGATCACCGACGAGGAGAAGACCGCCCTGTACGCGGCCGGAGAACACGGCACCTGGCACGGCAGCTCCACCGGGACCACCGTCGTGCTGCGCGGCTCCGGCCTCCACGCCGACATGCTCGACCCCAAGCACCTCGCCCGCAACGCCGCCCTGGTGCGCACCGTACTGACGGGAGACGCGGCCCATGGTGGATGACACCCGCACCACCCCGGACACGGCCGACGACTGGAGCAGCCGCGAGCGCACCCCTGGCACCCCGCCCCGCGTCATCGTCATCGGCGCGGGCGTGGCCGGCCTGTCCACCGGCTGCTACGCCCAGATGAGCGGAGCCAGGACCCGGATCTTCGAGAAGCACGTACTGCCCGGCGGCTGCTGCACCGCCTGGTCCCGCGACGGCTACCTCTTCGACTACTGCATCGAGTGGCTGATCGGCACCGCGCCCGGCAACGACGCCCACCAGGTGTGGCGGGAGCTGGGCGCACTCGACGGCAAGACGGTCACCAACTTCGAGCTGTTCAACAAGGTCGAGGACGAGAGCGGCCGCTCGGTCACCTTCTACAACGACCCGGACCGGCTCGAAGCCCACCTGCTGGCGGTCTCACCCGTCGACGCACCCCTGATCCGGGCCTTCACCCGCGACCTGAAGCGGTTCATCGCCATCGACCTGTACCCGTTCCTGACGGCACCCGCCCTGCGGACCGTACGGGAGCGGGCGGCGACCCTGCGCACGGTGCTGCCGGCCTTCCGGCTGTTCTGGCGGACGGCCGCCACCCCGATGCACGTCTTCGCCGACAAGTTCCAGGACCCGCTGCTGCGACGGGCCTTCCGCAACATCTTCTTCCAGGACCCGGAGGGCTTCCCGCTCCTGCCGTACCTGTTCAACATGGCGGCGGCGTACCACCTCAACGCCGGTTTCCCGCAAGGCGGTTCGCTGGGACTCTCCCGATCCGTCGAGGAGCGCTACCTGGGCCTGGGCGGCAGCGTCACCTACCGGGCCCGTACGGAGAAGGTCCTCGTCGAGAGCGACCGCGCGATCGGCATCGAACTCCGCAACGGCAAGCGGTACTTCGCCGAGCATGTCGTCTCAGCCTGCGACGGCCACACCACCGTGTACGGGCTGCTCGGCGGCCGGTACACCGGACCCCGGATCGACAAGCTCTACACCGACCTCCTCCAACGCCCCGGCACCCTCTTCCCCGCCGTCGTCTCCGCCTTCGTCGGGCTGCGCGGCGACTTCGACCCCGGCGAGGCCCACAGCACCACCCACCTCCTGTCCGACGAGGACGGGAAGAGCCTCCCCGGCGCCCTGCAGAACAGCCTGGTCGTCCAGGCCCGCTCCCGCTACTCCGACGGCTTCGCACCCCCGGGCCGCTCCGTCCTGCACTGCACCTACTTCAGCGACTACGTCTACTGGGAGGAGCTGCGCACCAGCGACCGCAAGGAGTACCGCCGACGCAAGCAGGAGGTGGCCGGCTTCGTCCGCACGTTCCTGGAGCGCCGCTCCCCTGGCATCGGCGACCGCATCGACCTCGTCGACGTCGCCTCGCCCGCCACCACCCACCGGTACACCGGCAACCACAACGGCTCCATCCTCGCCTGGAAGGCCTTCTCCGACGCCGACGACGTCGCCGCCCGGCTGGTCGGGCGGGACCGGATGCGGCTCCCCGGGCTGAGCGGCTTCTCCATGGCAGGCCAGTGGGTCGGCATGGGCGGCCTGATCCGCGCGGCCTCCACCGGCCGCTTCGCCACCCAGTACCTCTGCCGCGAACTGGGCCTGGAATTCCGGGCGTGGGAGAGCGAAGCCACCGAGCCCTGGCACACCGGGAAGCTGGGCCACCTGCCCCAGCTCGACCGGTGGTCAGCACGGGAGGACACCAGTTCATGACCGACAGGACAAGCCGTGACCCCCGCAGCCCCAGGGAATCGATGATCATCATCGGAGCCGGCCTGGGAGGCCTCTCCACCGGCTGCTACGCCCGGATGAACGGCTACCGCACCCACATCCTGGAAATGCACGAACTCCCCGGCGGCTGCTGCACCGCCTGGGAGCGCGGCGGATTCACCCTGGACGCCTGCGTCAGCTGGCTCCTCGGCAGCGGGCCCGGCAACGAGATGCACCAGATCTGGCTGGAGCTGGGCGCCTTGCAGGGCAAGGAGATCCGCCACTTCGACGTGTTCAACGTCGTGCGCGGACAGGACGGCCGGGCCGTCCACTTCTACTCCGACCCGGACCGGCTGGAGGCCCACCTCATCGGGATCTCGCCCGCCGACGCCCGTACCGTACGCAAGTTCTGCGCTCAACTGCGCAGCTTCCGCAAGGCGCTTGCGGTCTACCCGTTCCTCAAGCCCGTCGGGCTGATGGGCCGGGTGGAGCGCTGGCGGATGCTCGCCTCGTTCCTGCCGTACTTCAACGCCGTCCGCACCACGATCACCGTCCTGATGACCGAGTACTCGGCGAAGTTCAAGGACCCGCTCCTGCGGGAGGCGTTCAACTTCATCCTGTACGAGAAGCACCCGAACTTCCCCGTCCTGCCCTTCCACTTCCAGCTCGCCTCGCACGCCAACCTCTCCGCGGGTGTCCCCGAAGGCGGCTCCCTCGGCCTCGCCCGGTCGATCGAGGCCCGCTACCGGCGGCTCGGCGGGGAGATCTCGTACAACACGAAGGTCGAGACGGTGATCGTCGAGGACGACCGCGCGGTGGGCGTCCGGCTCAGCGACGGCAGCGAACTGCGCGCCGACATCGTGGTGTCGGCCTGCGACGGCTACACCACCACCATGAAATTCCTGGAGGGGAAATACCTGGGCGAGGAGTACCGCAAGCTCTACACGCGGACCATCCACGAACCGGGCATGGTCTTCCCCGGCTACTTCACCCTCTTCCTCGGCCTCTCCCGCCCCTTCCCCGAAGGGGACCCCTGCACGACGTACCTGCTCGACGAGGCCACGGCGGCCGAGCTCACCGGCATCCGCCACGCCAGCATCAACGTCCAGTTCCGCAGCCGCCATTTCCCCGAACTCTCCCCGGACGGCACCACCGTCGTATACGCCACGTACTTCTGCGACATCGCCCCCTGGCGGGCCCTGGACGAAGGCCCCGAACAGGTCACCCGTACCCGCGGCGGCCAGGAGCTGCACACCCTGCCCGTACGCCACGGCCGCGGCTACTACGCGGCCAAACGGCGAGCACGCGAGACGCTCGTGGACTTCCTGGAACAGCGTTTCCCCGGCATCCGCGACGCCATCGTCGTACGCGATGTCTCCAGCCCGCTCACCCAGGTCCGCTACACCGGCAACTACGACGGCACGGTGCTGGGCTGGCAGCCCTTCGTGGAGAGCGGCGAGAGGCTCGAAGAGCTCGTCAAGAAGCACGGCCCGGGGCTGCCGGGCCTGGCGGACTTCTACCAGTCCGGCGTCTGGGCCACCACCGGCGGGCTGATCCGGGCCGCCGCCGCCGGACGCCACGTCATGCAGTTCATCTGCCGCGACGACGGCAGACCCTTCACGGCGTCGGTCGACCGCACCGCGCCCCCGCCGACCCACCGCGTCATCCCCGTACCGGCCGGCCGCGGGACCACCGCTGCAACGACGACAGGGAACAGCACATGAAGATCGAGAAATGGGTGGTCCGCGAGCACGTCGAGGGCGTGCCCGATGTGGACCGCGTCTACGAGAAGGTCGTCGAGAACGTCGACGTGACCCTGGCCCCCGACGAAATGCTCCTGCGCACGCTGTACGTCTCCGTCGACCCCTACCTCCAGGGCATCGCCCTCGACACCCCGATCGGGACCCACATGGGCGCCGACTCGATCATGGAAGTGGTCGAGGCCGGGCCACGCGCCGCCCACCGCGTCGGCGACCTCGTGCAGGGCTTCGGCGGCTGGCGTTCCCACGTCGTCTCCACCGGGGAGGCCGAGCTCTGGCAGACCGGCACGTTCCCCATGGTCTTTCCGGCCTACCGCAGGCTCGACCCCGGGTGGTACGACGACGCCCTGCCGCTGCCGACCGCGCTGAGCGTGATGGGCGGGCCCGGGATGACGGCCTGGGGCACCCTCGCCAAGTACATGACCATCAGCCCCGGGGACACCCTCGTCATCAGCGGGGCCTCCGGAGCGGTCGGCGCGCTCGTCGGCCAGCTCGCCGCTCTGGCGGGTGCCCGGGTGATCGGGACCACCTCGTCCCCGCAGAAGGCGGAGTACCTCATCGGCCTCGGCTTCGACACGGTCATCGTCTACCGGCACACCGACAGCGCCGGCACCGTCCGCGAGGCCCTGACCCGGGCGGCCCCCGACGGGATCGACCGCTACTTCGACAACCTCGGCGGCACCGTCACCGACGTGGTGTTCTCCATGCTCAACGTCGGCAGCCAGGTGGCGGTGTGCTGGCAGTGGGCGACCCAGGTCGGCAACGAGGGCAGCGGCCCGCGCCTCCTGCCCTACCTGATGTTCCCGCGCGCGACGGTCCGCGGGATCTTCTCGCTGGAGTGGTTCACCGAGCAGAACTGGAAGGACCTCCACGCCGAACTGGGCGGCCTGGTCCGGCGCGGCGAGGTCGTCTGCGACCACACCCTCCACCACGGCTTCGACACCATCCCCGCCGCCTACGGAAGCCTCTACCGCGACCGGGCGGAGAGCCGGGGCAAGGTGCTGGTCGAGCTCTGAGGTCTGCCCCCGCTCCCCATCCTTCCCCCACGTACGCCCCGTCCCGGGAGGCACGATGACCACCACCGGCCCCGCGAGCACCAACCCGTCCCTTATCCCCCTGCACTGCCTGCGCTTCGAGGAACCGGGCCCGCCCCGCCTCGCCGAACTGCCGGGCGGCACCCCCGCCTGGCTGGTCAGCCGGCACGCCGACGTCCGCCAGGTGCTCTCCGACCCCCGCTTCGGCCGGGCCCAGCTGTACGCCGCCGACGCCCCGCCCCTCTCCGACGTACCCGACCTGGTGAACAACCCCGACCTGATGTTCAACCAGGACGGCCCCGACCACCTGCGGCTGCGCCGGACCCTGCGCCGCGCGTTCACCCCGAGGGCCGTCGCCCGCTGGCGGCCGTGGATCGCCGCGATCGTGGAACAGCTCCTGGACCGGCTGGAGGACCGGTCGGGACCGGTCGACCTGGTGGAGGAGTTCACCCTCCCGCTCCCGGTGGCGGTGATCAGCAGGCTGATGGGCCTGGACGACTCCGCCCGCGACCGGATGCGCCACTGGAGCGAGCACGCCTTCTCGGACGGCTCCCACCCCGGGGAGGAGGTGGAATCCGTACTGAAGGAGTTCAGCGCGTTCGGCGCCGAGCTCCTCGCGGAGCGGCGGCGCGACCCCGGCGACGACCTGATCAGCAGCCTGGTGAGGGCGGCCGACGAGGAGGGCGGGCTCCCCGAGGCGCAGCTGGTGAGCCTGGTGTGCGGGCTCGTCGTCGGGGGCCACGACAGCACGATGACCATGCTGGGCAACGCACTGCTCTTCCTCCTCGGTGACCGCCCGGAGAGCTGGCCCCTCATCGGTGCGGACGAGGAGGCGGCGGGAAGGGTGGCGGACCGGCTCATCCACCTCATCCCGCTGGGCGACGACCGGGGGACGGCACGCCACGCCTCCACGGACGTCGAGGTCGGCGGGGTGACGATCCCCGCCGGCGCGGTCGTCCTGGCGGACTGCGGCGCGGCCAACCGGGACCCCGAGGTCTTCCCCCGTCACAAGCTCGACGACCTGTTCGCCCCACTGGAGGCCCCCACCCTCTCCTTCGGAGCCGGCGCCCACTACTGCCTGGGCGCCTGGCTGGCCCGTACGGAACTCCAGATCGCCCTGCACCGCCTGGCCGCCCGCTTCCCCGGCCTGCACCTGTCGGAGCCTGCGGACACGGTCGTCTGGCGGACCGGAACGACGTCACGCAGTCCACGGAGGCTCCATGTGAGCTGGTAGATCCGTTACGGCCCCGGCCTCGGCGGCCCTGCTCGAAGCGCGGCCCGTGGTCTCCGCACGGTATGCGCGGCGACAGCGGTGACCGCGACCGGCACACACATCTGCCGGTCCGGCAGGCCTGACCCCCGGCTGCGCGGGAAGGCGGGGTAACGCCGGGGAAGCACACGCTTCCCCGGCACCGCCGCCCGGTGGGAAGCCGTCCGGCGGAGGCCCGGTCCGACCACCGCCGATCCAGGAACCTGAATGCCCGCACCCACCATGACGCCGCACGCCGACGGCCCCCGCACCCGCCGCGCCGACCGCCGGTTCGGCATCCGCCTGCTGGCAGCCGTGGCCGGCGCGGCCGCCGCCGCGATCCCCTTCGCCCTGCTCCTGGTCCTCGTAGAGGCGAGCTGGCCCCCGCTGCGGCGCATCGACGCGGGGGCCGCCCGCCGACTGCACGGCATCGCCCTCGAACACCCTGCGTGGACCGGTACGCTGCGCGTCCTGTCCGACTGGGTGTGGGACCCGGCGACCCTGCGGATCGCCGTCGCCCTGCTCACCCTGTGGCTCCTGCACCGGCGCGCCTGGCGCCTCGCCGCCTGGGCGGCGGTGACGGCGACCGGCGGCGCGCTGACCGGGGTGCTGGTCAAGGTGGTCGTCGAGCGGGCGAGGCCGTCCCTGGAGGATCCGGTGGCCCAGGCGCCCGGCTACTCCTTCCCCTCGGGACACGCGATGACGGCGACCACGTCGTTCGCCGTGCTGCTCCTGGTCCTGCTGCCGATGGTGCCGCGCGCCGGGCGCGCGCTGTGCTGGGCCTTGGCGGTGGTGTCGGTCCTGGGCGTGGGATTCACCCGGATCGCGCTCGGTGTGCACTGGTTCAGCGATGTCATCGGCGGCTGGCTGCTCGGCGCGGCCGTCGTGATCCTGACCGCCTGGGCCTTCGAGGCCTGGCGGGCCGATGTGGGGCGCCGCCCCAGCGACGTGGCCGAGGGCCTCGAACCCGAACTCACCGACGAGGACCCGGAGTCGTCGGCCCCGGCCCGACACCGGCTCGCGGACGAGTGAGCGACCCGGTCGGCCGCCGCGGGCTCCCGGCGAAGTCCGCCCGTCACGAAGCCCGGCAGCGCGGGACGTTCTCAGCCGCCGGTCCTCCCGCGGGACGGGTCAGCGCACGCGGCGAATGCGGATCGGGCCACGTGCCTCGGCCGGTGCGACGGGACGGCCGCCCTGGGTGATCTCCACCTTGCCGGCCTCCACCAGTCGTAGTGCCGCCCGCCGGGCCGCCTCCATGAGCGCGCGCCAGCCGTCGTCGTCTCCGGCGTGGACCGCTCGTGCGGCGTCGGAGGGGCAGATGGTCGCGGTCGGCGCGCGTCCGTCCAGCAGTTCCAGGATGGCTCGTTCGAGCCGCTGGTCCGTCTGCTGCCCGGGTTCGGTCATGTGGTGAGTGTCCCATTCGTCCCGCGACGCAGCGCGGAGAACGGGACGATCATCGCTGCAGGGGACATGGACCGGTCGGCCCCGCGCGTCTCATGGCAAAGCCTTCCTCAATTAAAAGTCATGGAAGCCTAAGGATTGGCTAACCTAACCGTCAATTCTTGCGCTCATCCGATACGTAAACGGGATCAAGGGCTTGTTGACGATGGCCGACTGCCATGGAGACAGCGATCGAGCCGCCAGCGGGCTGTGTGAGGCTGCGAAGTGACGATCGGGGTGGTGCCCGCATCTGGTGACCGGCCAGGTCCGAGGCCCCTTACCCCCGGTTCTGGCCGGGGCGCCGGGTGGGGCGGGAGTTGCCCTCATGGCCCACCTCGAGGGTGCCGCCCTGCGCCCGGCGGCCGGGGCGCACGCCTCAAGCGGCCGTGGCGGCGCCGTGTCCGAGCGGGTCTCGCCTGGCTCCCCCGCCAGGTAAGGGTCGGCTAAGTTTGGCTCGCCTCGTCCTAGGCCAGAGCCCCCGACCCACCATCTCCCGGAGTCCGTATGCGCCCCGTCCGCTTCTCCGCCGTCGCCACCCTGGCGGCCGTGACTGCCCTGACCGCTGTGACGGGTTGCGCCGAGAAAGCCGACGCGGACGGCGACGGCGCGGTGAAGGTCACAGCCACCGACACCTCCTGCGAGGTGTCGAAGAAGACCTTCCCGTCCGGCCATCTCCAGCTCGCCGTAGAGAACAAGGGCTCGAAGGTCACCGAGGTCTATGTGCTCTACCCCGACGACCGCATCGTCACCGAGCGCGAGAACATCGGTCCCGGTACGAAGGCGAACATCACGGCAGAGATCAAGGCCGGTTCGTACGAGATCGCCTGCAAGCCCGGCATGAAGGGTGACGGAATCCGGCAGAAGGTCGAGGCCACCGGAGGCAAGGCCGTCAAGCGCGACCCCGAGCTGGACGCCGCCGTCGCGGCCTACCGGCAGTACACGCTCGACCAGGCGGAGGAGACCCTTCCCAAGGCCAAGGTGTTCGCCGACGCCGTCAAGGCCGGAGACATCGATGCCGCGAAGAAGGCCTACGCCGAATCGCGCATCGGCTGGGAGCGCACCGAGCCCGTCGCGGAATCGTTCGGCGACATCGACCCGAAGGTCGACCTCCGCGAGGACGGGCTGGAGGAGGGCCAGGACCCGGAGAAGGACTGGACCGGCTGGCACCGTCTCGAGCGGTCCCTGTGGCAGGACAAGAAGATCACCGCGAGGGACAAGGAACTCGCCGACCTGCTCATCAAGGACCTGACCGTCTGGCAGAAGAAGGTCGGCACGGCGGAGATAACCCCGACGTCGATGGCCAACGGCGCCAAGGAGCTCCTCGACGAGGTCGCCACCGGCAAGGTCACCGGTGAGGAGGAGCGCTACAGCCACACCGACCTGGTCGACTTCAAGGCGAACGTCGAGGGTGCGCAGAAGTCCTACGACCTGCTGAAGCCGGTGGCCTCGAGGAACGACGCGGCGCTCACCAAGGAACTGGACACCCGGTTCGCCGAGCTGAACACGCTGCTGGACAAGTACCGCGCGGACAAGACCACGTACGTCTTCACCTCGTACGACAAGGTGGGCAAGGCGGAGCGCAAGGAGCTGTCCGACGGCGTCAACGCGCTCGCGGAGCCGCTGTCGAAGCTCGCCGCCGCCGTGGCGAAGTAGCCGGCCGGCGAGAGCGGAGCAACGGTCATGACGGACGCGTCGCACGATCCGGCCGATGCGTCGGCCCCTTCGCGGGCCGGGCGCCCCTCCCGGCGGTCGGTGATCGGCTGGGGCGGTGCCGGGCTCGTGCTGGGCGCGGGAGCCGCGGGCGGAACCGCGGTGACGCTGATGGGCGGTCCGGAGCCGGCCGGTGAGGCCGGTGCGGCCGTGCCGTTCCACGGTGAGCACCAGGCGGGAATCGCGACGGCCGTTCCCGACCGGCTCCACTTCGCGGCCTTCGACGTCACGACCCGCGACCGGGCCGCACTCGTCCAGCTCCTCAAGGACTGGACGGCTGCGGCCGCCCGGATGACCCAAGGGCACGCGGTCGGCGACGGAGCTTTCGGGGGCCTGCCCGAAGCGCCCCCGGACGACACGGGCGAAGCCCTGGGCCTCAAGCCCTCCCGCCTCACCCTGACCGTGGGCTTCGGCCCCTCGCTGTTCGCCGCAGGCCGCTTCGGTCTGGAGCGCCGCAGGCCCGGAGCCCTGGTCGAGCTGCCGAAGTTCCCCGGCGACAACCTCGACGCCGCACGCAGCGGAGGAGACCTGTGTATCCAGGCATGCGCCGACGACCCCCAGGTCGCGGTGCACGCCATCCGCAACCTTGCCCGCATCGGCTTCGGCAAGGTCGCGGTCCGCTGGTCGCAGCTCGGCTTCGGCAAGACCTCCTCGACCACGCCCGACGCGCAGACACCGCGCAACCTCTTCGGCTTCAAGGACGGCACCAGCAACATCTCGGGCACGGACCGGCCGACGCTGGAGCGCCATGTCTGGGTTCCCCCGGCCGACGGACCCGACTGGATGACGAAGGGCTCCTACCTCGTGGCACGCCGGATCCGGATGCACATCGAGACCTGGGACCGCACCTCCTTGCAGGAGCAGGAGGACGTCATCGGCAGGGACAAGGGCGAAGGCGCACCGGCGGCCAAGGCGCGTGAACACGACGCGCCGTTCCTCAAAGCGATGCTGCCCACCGCGCATGTGCGCCTCTCGCACCCGGACTCCAACGGCGGAGCGAGGATGCTGCGCCGCGGCTACTCCTTCACCGACGGGACGGACGGCCTCGGCCGCCTGGACGCCGGCCTGTTCTTCCTCGCCTACCAGCGCGACGTGCGGGACGCGTTCATCCCCGTACAGCGGAACCTGGCGCGCAACGACGCGCTCAACGAGTACATCCAACACGTGGGTTCGGCCGTCTTCGCGGTACCCCCGGGCGTCCTGGACCAGGACGACTGGTGGGGGCGCGGGCTGTTCTCCTCATGAACACAGTGGAAGGACCGGCATGTTCGGCAACTATCTGATCGGACTGCGCGAGGGGCTGGAGGCGAGCCTCGTCGTCTGCATCCTCGTCGCCTACCTGGTCAAGACCGAGCGTCGGGACGCACTGCGGCCGGTATGGATCGGCATCGGCATCGCGTGTGCGATCTCGCTCGCCTTCGGTGCCGTGCTGGAGTTCGGCTCACAGGAATTGACGTTCGAAGCGCAGGAGCTGCTCGGCGGGACCCTGTCGATCATCGCGGTCGGCCTCGTCACCTGGATGGTCTTCTGGATGCGGCGCACCGCCCGTCACCTGAAGGCCGACCTCCACGGAAAACTCGACGCCGCCCTGCGGATGGGGACGGGGGCCCTGGTCGCGACGGCCCTGCTGGCCGTCGGACGCGAGGGCCTGGAGACCGCCCTGTTCGTCTGGGCTTCGGTCCGCGCCAGCGGTGAAGGCACTTCGGCACCGCTCATCGGAGTGCTCCTGGGCATCGCGACGGCGATCGTGCTGGGCTACCTCTTCTACCGGGGTGCGCTCAGGATCAACCTGGCGAAGTTCTTCACCTGGACCGGTGGCATGCTCGTGATCGTCGCCGCGGGCGTGCTCGCCTACGGAGTCCATGATCTCCAGGAGGCCCGTTTCCTGGGAGGCCTGGCCGACAGAGCGTTCGACGTCAGCAGCGCGATTCCCCCGGACAGCTGGTACGGCACGCTCCTCAAGGGCGTCTTCAACTTCCAGCCCGACCCGACCGTTCTCCAGGTCGTCGTGTGGTCGCTGTACCTGATCCCGACCATGGCCTTCTTCCTCGCGCCGCACAGGACACGGGAGCCGAAGGCCGACGTGACGGCTCCGGCGGAATCCTGACTTCGACCGGGCGGGCGTGATCTCCGCCGTGTCGGCACCAGTCCTCGAAAGCCCGGTGGGAGCTGACCGTGCCCGCGAATCGTTGTAGGGTACGAAAATAGCACTTGACCTGCAAGGACGCAGGCAGGGAGCCTAAGGTCAGGAGTACCTCGATGCTGCGCACCATGTTCAAGTCCAAGATCCACCGGGCCACCGTCACCCAGGCCGACCTGCACTACGTCGGTTCCGTGACGATCGACGCCGACCTGATGGACGCCGCCGACCTGCTGCCCGGCGAGCTGGTCCATATCGTCGACGTCGACAACGGCGCCCGCCTGGAGACGTACGTCATCGAGGGCGAGCGCGGCTCCGGTGTCATCGGGATCAACGGCGCCGCCGCACACCTCGTGCACCCCGGCGACCTGGTCATCCTGATCAGCTACGCCCAGGTCGAGGACGCGGAGGCCCGCGCGCTCACCCCGAAGGTCGTCCACGTCGACGCGGACAACCGGATCGTGGCGCTCGGTACCGACACGTCCGCGCCGGTGCCCGGGACCCGTACGGAGCGGAGCCCGCAGGCTGTCGTAGCGGGCGGCTGAACCGGCCGCCCGCGCCCCACGGAAACGACTCCGCGGAGACGACTCCACGGAGACGAGGAGAGCAGGAGCCCATGGCGGAGAACGCTGCTGTAGAGATCAGTGACGACCGGGAACGCGGCACGCTGACGGCCCACGAGGACGGGAAGGCCGCCGGAACCATCGCGTACTTCGTCATGGAGCCCGCACCGGGCGCGCTCGTGGCCGTCCACACGGTCGTCCGCCCCGAACACGAGGGCAAGGGCATCGCGGGAGCGCTCGTCCGCGAGTTCTACGCCATCGCCGCCCGGGAAGGTGTCCCCGTCGTGCCCCTGTGCCCGTACGCGGCGAAGTGGGCACAACGCCACCCGGACGAGGCCCCCGAGGCTCCGGAGGAGCTCGTCCGGGAGGCGGAGCGGCAGCTGCGGAACCACCCCGAGCTGTTCTGACGCGCCCACGCGGCGGCGGGCGCCCGGATGGTTCCCGGGAGCCCGCCGTTCTGCTGTGCCTCAGCCGGCCATACCGCCATGGGCGTCCGGGGTGATCACGATCTGCGGCCGGACGGCACGGCCTCACTCCCACCCCAGTTCGCTGTACGGCACCCCCGCGCGGATGGACCCGATGGCCGCGCGGGCGTACGGGACGATCGGTTCCGGGAGGTCGTCGGGGTGCCACCAGTCCCAGCTGACGCACCGGTCCGGCTCCAGGACCTCGGGGGTGCCCCGCCAGTGGCGGGCCCGGAAGACGAGCTGCAGCCGTGGCTGCGCCTGCGGGGTGTCGGTGAGATGGACGGCGTGGGTGAACTCCACATCGGCCGGGTCGATCACCAGACCGGCCTCCTCCGCCGCCTCCCGTACCAGGCAGGCGACGGCCGACTCCCGCTCGCAGTGCCCGGCCAGGAAATGGTGCATCCCTCCGGCGTAGGCGGACTCCGGGTTGCGCAGGCCGAGGAGCACCCGGCCGTCGGCGTCCTCCAGGTAGAGGTGGACGCCGATGATGTGGGGGACGGTCGTGCTGTTTGTCTTACGTGTCGTCGTCGGTGGAGCGGGTTCCGCGTCGGCCGCGTGGCGGAGGACCAGGTCGAGAGTCGAGCGGCTCATCCGCAGGCGGGGGAGGTCCTCCGGGGCGAACCAGTGCAGCATCACCCCCTCCGTCAGCGTGAGCTCCGCGGGGTCTCCGTTCCAGCGGCCGGAGTGGACCGCCACCGGGACCGTCGTGCCGTCCATGCCCGTCGCGTTCTCGACGGCGTACGGCTCCAGTACGGGCATGTCGAGGCCTGCCTCCTCCCGCAGTTCCCGCCGTACCGTCTCCTCCAGCGAACGGTCCTGCGGTTCGCGGCCGCCGCCCAGGAGCGACCGTGCTCCCGGTTCCCAGATCAGGCCCGGCAGGTGGTCGCGCAGGTGCATGAGGTACTGCCCGGCGTCGTTGCGGATGAGCGCCGAGGCGTGCGTACGTGTGGACTCGGCAGGCGGGGGCAGCCGCACCGGGAGACGGTGGAGGAAAGCTCCATCTGTCCGTTTCCTGTCGTTGTGGAGGATCGAAATGACCCACCCGTACCCCGACCCCGTACCGCCGTCGCCGACGCCTCCGCCCGTGCCGGGTCCGCCTACCCCCGTGCCGAGCCCGCCGCCGGTGCCGCCGGGCCCCGCCCCGGTGCCTCCCGGGCCGGCTCCGGACCCGATCCCGCAGCCCCCGGCTCCCGGCCCGGACCCCGTGCCGGATCCGGAGCCGCAGCCCGAGCCCGCCGGGTCGTAGTAGCGCTGTGCGCGGGGGCCGGTGGCGAAAGCCGCTCCCGCGCCGCTCGGGCCGTACGAAGCGGAACCCGCGCCGCTCGGGCCGTACGAAACGGACCCGGGCTCAGCCCAGCCCCGTCAGCGCGTCCGCGTGCGCCAGGCCGCTCTCCGCGGCGATCGCGTCCATCGTCTGCGCCTCCCGTACCGTCGCGAACCGCACCTCGCCGTCCGGCGCCGAGGAACGGAAGCCGTACACCGCGGGGCGCGGCAGGCTGTTGTACGCCCACGGGGTGGAGAAGTAGTACGCCCCCGTGTCGTACAGCACGACGAAGTCACCCTCGGCCAGCTCCGGCAGCTCCCGGCCGTGCGCCACCACATCGCCCGCGAAGCAGCAGGGCCCCGCGATGTCCTGCGCCAGCGCCGGGCCCGGCTTCGGTGAGCCGTCCGCGGTGAACGCCCCGACCCGCAGGGGCCAGGAGCCGGGCATGAAGACGGTACGGGTGGCGGTCTGCGCCCCCGCGTGGGTGAGCGCGATCCGGCGGCCGCCCGCGTCCTTCGTGTACTCCACCCGGGCCCCGATGAAGCCGTTCTTCGCGAGCAGCGACCGGCCGAACTCGGTGACCAGCGCGTACCGCCCGGAGAAGAGCCCGGGGGCGGCCGCCGTCAGCGCGTCCACGTAGGAGGCGTAGGTGGGGTGCACGGTGTCGCCGGTGAAGTTGACCGGCAGCCCGCCGCCGATGTCCAGGCTGGTGACCTGCCGGATGCCGAGGCGTTCGTTGATCTCCTCGGCCAGCTCGTACGTGTCCGCCACGCCCGCCGCGATCAGCTCCAACGGGCAGCCTTGGGAACCGACATGGGCGTGCAGGCGGGTGAGCCACGGGCGGGCTTCGAAGGCCCGTACGACCGCCTCTCGGGCACCCGGGTCGCGCAGCGCAACCCCGAACTTCGAGGTGTCCGTCGCCGTGCTCATCGGCCCGATCGCGCCGCCGCCCACCTGAGGATTGACCCGCAGCCCGAGGACGGAGGCCGAGTCCCGGTTCCGCAGCGCGTCGATACGGCGGAGTTCGTCGATGCTGTCGGCGTTGACGGCCACCCCGAGGGCCAGCGCCAGCCGGATCTCCTCACGGGTCTTCGCGGGGGAGTCCAGCACGATCGTCCCCGGCGCGAAGCCGGCCTCGACGGCGAGCCGCAGCTCACCCGGGCTCGCCACCTCACACCCCATTCCGCAGCCGGCGAGCAGCCGCAGGACAGGGATGAGGGAGGAGGCCTTGGCCGCGAAGGTGTGCAGCACCCCGGGGCTGTGGGCGAACGCCTCCCGCAGCGCGGCGACGGACGAGCGGACCCCGTCCGTGTCGACGAACCCGGCCACCGGGCGGGACTCGCTCAGCAGCCCCTGCCCGACGGCCGCCCGGACGGCCGCGTCGAAACGGACGGCGGGCCGTCCGACGGGCCCGGGAGGAGCAGAGGGCGCAGGGAGGGCAGAGGGTGCGGAAGGTGTCTGGGTCGTACGGCCGGAGTCGGTGATGGCTGCCCCCACAGGTCTTCGGCGGATAACTCTGGAACGGCCGCCTCTCAGGCGATGAGCCCGACCACCGCCTCCGGCGTCAGCATCCGGAAGGTGAACGCCTGCTGGAAATAGAGATGGACGCTGGTGGCGTCGTGGTCCGCGTAGCCGATCGACAGGTCCTGGCCCAGGCAGAGTTCGAAGTCGCCGCCCCGGGTGGAGAGCAGCACCCCGCCCTTGACCGCGGGCGCCCACAGGATCTCGTCGTCCACGATACGGCTCAGATGGGTCTTGACCGGATACCCGTGGTCGGAAGTCTCGGCGGCCTCGGTGAACGCGTCGGCGCCGAGCAGCAGCCGGTACGGTCCGTCGACACCGGCCAGCCGCAGCCGCGTCACCGCCTGGCTGACCGCCACCGGGTAGTCCCGCGCATCGGCGGGCAGCGGCAGCGGGTCGTGCGAGGAACCGTCCCGCAGACCGGTTATCCCGGCCGCCGCGTACCCGTCGATGACCGCCATGTCCTCCGCGTACGCGCAGGTGCGCGCCGCGTCCTTGACGGGCTGCCAGTCGCTGTCGGAGGAGCCGCGCTCCACGTCGTCCACGGCCTGCCGGGTCACCGTGAACGGCACCCGCCACTCGATGACCGGCATCGACGTACGCGCCCGCGCCACCACGTCCGGGGTGGGCGGATCGATGTCGCGCAGGTGGCCGTCACCGACCGCCGACAGCGTCGGACCGTCGGGATCGGAGACGTCGACGACACGGCGGCCCGCGACATGGCGTCGGAAGGTACGCCGGGCCTCCTCCTCGATCTCGTCCCAGGCGGCGGGGGTGACCGGTGCGAGTTCGCGGTGCAGATTGTTCATCACTGGGCGCTTTCTTGCAGGCTGCCGATGCGCAGCGAACCGTGGTCCGACCCGGCCGGGACGGGCTCCTGCCGGACCGGTGCGGGCACCGGTTCCGGCCGGTCCCCGGCGCGGATCAGGGCGGGCGCGGGCGGCGGGGCGTCGAGGAAGTCGGCGTGGGGGGCGAAGAAGAGGGTGCCGGTGACCGCCGTGGAGAAGTCGAGGATGCGGTCGTGCGTACCGGGCGGGTCACCGAGGAACATGTTGCGGAGCATGCGTTCGCTGACGTCGGGGTCGGCCGCGTAACCGATGAAGTAGGTGCCGAACTCGCCCTGCCCGAAGTTCCCGAACGGCATGTTCGCCCGCAGGATGTCGCGTTCGGTGCCGTCGGGGTCGGTGATCGTGTTGAGCGCGAGGTGCGAGTCCGCGGGCTTCTCGTCGTCGGGGAACTCCACGTCGTCGAACTTGGTACGGCCGATGACGCGTTCCTGCTCCTCCACGGAGAGCGCGTTCCAGGAGGTCAGGTCGTGCAGGTACTTCTGTACGACGACATAGCTGCCGCCCTCGAACTCCGGGTCCTCCGCGCCGACGAGCGCCGCCGAGCGGGCGTCGTCGCCCACCGGGTTCTCCGTACCGTCCACGAAACCGAGCAGGTCCCGGTGGTCGAGATAGCGGAAGCCGTGCGTCTCGTCGACGATGCGCAGCGCCCCGCCGAGCTTGGTGAGCAGCTGCGCCGCCCACTCGTAACAGACGTCCATCCGCTCGGCCCGGATGTGCAGCAGCACATCGCCCGGGGTCGCCGGGGCGTGGTGGAGCCGGCCGCGCAGCTCGGGGAACGGGTGGAGGTGGGCCGGGCGCTCCCCGCCGAACAGGCGGTCCCAGGCGGCGGAGCCGAACCCCGTCACACAGGCGAGACCGGCGTCCGGGTAGCGAAATCCCAGGGAGCGCGCCACGGCCGCCAGGTCCGGCAGCACCTCCCGTACAGCGTCCTCGCCGCCCGGCTCGATCGTGCCGACGAGGAAGAGCGCCGCATTGGTCAGCGGAGCCACGACGGGCTGGACCGCGACGGGATCGGGGACGGCGTCGGGCATGATGCGCGCACACTCCAGGAATCGGGGGATCGCGTACAGGGCTCGCAGCCCACTAAGCCACGTCCCGTGGACGCCCGCACCCGGGGTGGCCCGGCCGGGCCACCCCGGGTGCGGGCGCCTCAGCCCGCCCCGACCTCGGACCGGTCCCCGCCCCAGAGTGTGTGGAACGACCCCTCCCGGTCCGTACGCCGGTAGGTGTGCGCCCCGAAGAAGTCCCGCTGCCCCTGCGTGAGCGCCGCCGGCAGCCGGTCCGCGCGCAACCCGTCGTAGTAGGACAGCGCGGCGGCGAAACCGGGCGTCGGCACGCCCTGGCGCGCCGCCTCCGCCACCACCGCGCGCCAGTCGCCCTGAGCCTCCCCGATCTCCCGCCCGAACTCCTCGTCCGACAGCAGGCTCACCAGCTCCGGCCGGGAGTCGTAGGCGGCCCGGATACGGTCCAGGAACGCCGCCCGGATGATGCAGCCCGCACGCCAGATCGCCGCAACGGAACCGAGGTCGATGTCCCAGTCGTACGCCTCGCTGCCGGCCCGGATCTGGTGGAAGCCCTGCGTGTACGAGACGATCTTCGACGCGTACAGGGCCTGCTCGACCCGGTCCGCGAACGCCGAGGCCTCCGCCCCCTCCAGCGGCTTCGCCACCGGGCCCGGCAGCTCCCGCGACGCCTCGCGCAGGTCCACGTGGCCGGAGAGCGAGCGCGCGAAGACCGCCTCGGCGATCCCGGAGACCGGAACGCCCAGGTCGAGCGCGATCTGTACCGTCCAGCGCCCGGTGCCCTTCTGCTCCGCACGGTCCTGCACGATGTCGACGAACGGGTTTCCGGTGGCCGCGTCCGTATGGGCGAGGACCTCCGCGGTGATCTCGATGAGGTACGAGTCCAGCCGCCCGGTGTTCCAGCTCCGGAAGGTGTCGGCGATCTGCGCGGGGGAGTACCCGGCGACCCTGCGCAGCAGGTCGTACGCCTCGGCGATCAGCTGCATGTCCGCGTACTCGATGCCGTTGTGGACCATCTTCACGAAGTGCCCGGCCCCGTCGGGGCCGATGTGCGCGGTGCAGGGGCTGCCGTCCTTCGCCTGCGCGGCGATCTTCTCCAGCATCGGACCCAGCGACGCGTAGGACTCGGCGGAGCCGCCCGGCATGATGCTCGGCCCGTGGAGTGCCCCCTCCTCGCCGCCGGAGATGCCCGCCCCGACGAAGTGGATCCCGCGCTCGCGCAGCTCCTTCTCCCGGCGGCGGGTGTCCTCGAAATGTGCGTTGCCGCCGTCGATGATGACGTCGCCGTCCTCAAGCAGCGGCACGAACTCCTGGATCACCGCATCCGTCGGATCTCCGGCCTTCACCATGATCACCAGGCGCCTGGGCCGCTCCAGAGCGGCGACGAACTCCTCGGGGGTGTGCGCGGCGACGAAGGTGCCCTCCTCGCCGAACTCCTTCACCAGGGCGTCGGTCCGCGAGGTCGTGCGGTTGTGCACGGCGACGGTGAAGCCGTTGCGCGCGAAGTTCCGGGCCAGGTTGCGGCCCATCACCGCGAGGCCGGTGACGCCGATCTGAGCAGTGCCGCTCATCTGTGTGCTCCTGTGATTCCGGGGGCGTTGGGTGAGGGGGTACGGGGCGGGGGACGGCGGTGTTCACATGCCTGCTACCGCGCTTGAGATGCGTGCTCACGCGCCGGCGGTCGGGTCCGGGTGACGGGCCTCATTCGCCTTTGCCGGGGCCTTTGGCGGTGCCTTCGCCGGGGACTTTGCCGGGGCCGTCGCCGGCCGGAGAGCCGTCTACGAGCGCGCCGTCGGGGAGCGAACCGTCCAGAAGGGTCTCGTCGTCCCCGTCCTCGGGGATCACATGCATGGCGGCTTCCTCGGCCGATGCCGCGGCGCCGTCGATGCCCACATCGCTGGCGGTGAGCGTGGCCGGGACACTGCCGTCCGCCTGCTGGGTCAGCCGCCCGGCACGGGTGATGCCGACCTTGCCGTCCCAGAGCTCGCCGTCCCCGCCCGCCAGGTCGCCCACGCCGTCGCCGGTGAACCCGGGTGTCTCGGGCAGCTCCCTGGTCAGCCGGGCGTCGAGCGACTCACCCGTGAGGCTTTCGGCAGCCGTGGTGCCGAGCCCCTCGACCACCCAGGGCCGGTCGGGCGGCGAGTAGCCCTCGTCGAGGGGATCGCCGGTGCCGGAGGGGTCCAGCAGGGTGTCCTCGGCGCCGAGCTGTTCATCGGGATCGGAAGCCTCCTGCTCCTGGGGCTGGTAGACGTCGTCCCCCCAGTCGGTGTCGCTCATGGCGCGTCCTTTCCTCGGGAGAACCACTGTCCCCTGTACGCAATTCCACTCCGGTCCCGCTCCGGCCGCAAAGGGAAGATCGGATCGCGGGGCCGGGCCGTGGCGCGCCGGCCGGGTCCGTACGGAGGTCGTGGCCCCTGCCGTACGGGGGCGGGGAGCCGGAACACAGGGTCTGCGTACCGTCCACCCGGCCCGCGGACAGCGGTGCCTCCCCTGACGCACGGACCGCGTTCGTCCGGCGGCGAGCAGCTGCCCCCCCCAAGGACCAGCAGCAGCGGCGGCGGGCACTCCGTACCCCACCAGGGTCAGCAGCGGTACGGAGCGCCCGCACCCCCGCCGACGGCCCTGACGTGCCCGGACCTGCCCCGGCCCGTCCCGAGCGGGCCGGGGCACGCCGGGCCGGACGTACACTCGGCTCATGGGTCGTAGCGCCGAACTGAGGAAGTGCCCGCACCGGGCCGCCTCCGTGCTGCCCCCGCTCGCGGCCGCCACCGCCGCACCCGCACCCACGGACGCGGCGCCCGGAACGGGCCGTACCGCGCTGCACGGCCACGGCTAGCGATCTTCGGCGTTCGCGGGACCGGGCTGACGCCCGGCCCGCCGCCCCCTCCCACGAACGACTCCGGCCTCTCCGCGCCGGAGGGAGCCGTCGCCTGCGGCGCGCGCGAAAACCGGATCCGCGATCCGCCACCGGCTCCCCGGTACCACGCACGACTGATCACGTCACCCACGACTGATCGCACCACGCACGACTGATCACGTCACATACGACTGATCGCATCACGCATCACGCATCACGCATCACGCATCACACGGCACTCGGCGCACCGCCCGTGCCGCTGCCCGGCGACGGCCGCAGAGACGGGCCGAGCCGCACTCGAAGGGACCATCGTGAAGCTGAGCGACCTACTGGCCGGGCAGGACCACCACGTGCTGCAGGGAAACCCCGAGCGCACGCGGATCACCGCCGGCACGACGTTCGACGCGGACCGGGTCACCCCCGGCTCCCTCTTCGTCGCGGTGCCCGGCCACGCAGCCGGTGGTCCGGACGCCGTCGCCCCGGCCGTGGCCCGCGGCGCGGCAGCCGTCGTCGTCGACGCCCTGGCACCACCGCTCCCCGCGGCGGCGGGCGACGTGTGCGCGATCCGGGTGCCGGACGCCCGCAAGGCCGCGGCCGTCATCGCCTCGCGCTACTTCGGTGAGCCGGGGCGTGCGATGGACCTGATCGCGATCACCGGGACCAACGGCAAGACCTCCGTCTCGTACATGGTCGAGTCGGTGCTGCGGCTCGCCGAGGGCGCCCGGGTCGGGGTGATCGGCACCGCGGGGAGCCGCGTCGGGGACGAACCGATCCCGATGCCGCCCTCGGCGCTCTCCACCCCCGAGTCGCCCGATCTGCAGTATCTGCTGAGCCGCATGCGCGACAGCTCGGCCGGCAGCGTCGTCCTGGAGGCCACCTCGATGGGCCTGCTGACCCACCGTCTGGACCGGACCTTCATCGACGTGGGTGTCTTCACCAACCTGTCGCAGGACCACCTCGACGACCACGGCACCATGGAGAACTACCGGGACGCCAAACTCCGCCTCTTCCAGGGGCTGTGCCGGCGCGCGGTCATCAACGCGGACGACCCGGTCGGCGCCGGCATCCGGGAGCTGATGCCCGACGCGGTGACGACGTACGCGCTCGACGGCCCGGCGGACTACCGTGCGACCGATCTTGAGGTGGATGCCTCGGGGACCCGGTTCACCCTGCACCACGACGGCCGGAAGTACCCGGCGGCGATCCCCTCCCCGGGCCGGTTCTCGGTCTCCAACGCCCTGGCGACGCTGGCCGCGTGCCATCTGCTCGGCCACAGCCTGGCCGGGCTCGTCCACGCGCTGGAGCGCATGCCGCAGATCCCGGGCCGCTTCGAGCGCCTCCACACCCCTGAGGGCACCTCGGTGATCGTGGACTACGCCCACTCGCCGGACTCCCTCAACAAGGTCCTGACCACGGTCCGGGGCTTCGCCAAGGGCCGGGTCATCACGGTCTTCGGCTGCGGCGGCGACCGCGACACCACCAAGCGCGCCGAGATGGGCACCATCGCGGGCACCCACTCCGACCTGTGCGTCCTCACCTCGGACAACCCCCGCCACGAGGACCCCGAGGCGATCCTCGACCAGATCGCGCCGGGCATCGCGGCGACCGGGACACCGTTCGAACGGTTCACCGACCGCCGTCGGGCCATCGCCTCCGCCCTCGCCTCGGCGGGACCGGCCGACATCGTGCTCATCGCGGGCAAGGGCAGCGAGCCCCACCAGATCGTGGGCGACGAGATGCTGCCGTTCAGCGACATGGCCACCGTGCGCGAACTGATCGGCCAGTAGCCGGCCGGGGCACCCGACCCCCTCGCTCACCTGCGAAAAGGAGTTGGTGCGAGGGACGGGCCTGCTGACATGCTGCTGACCGCACGCCCGAACGCCGGGTGGGCGGAGCAGGGCGGGGGAGCGGCAGCCGTGGACGTGTTCACCACGAGGGCGGGGCGGGTCCGGGGCCGGCGCTCCGAGCGCGACCCGGGGATCGTCGCCGTACTCGGACTCCCTTACGCCGCCCCGCCGTTCGGCGCCGACCGGTTCCGGGAGCCGCGTCCGGCGCAGCCCTGGGACGGCGTACGGGAGTGCACCGCGTTCGGCCCCGTAGCACCCCAGTCCGCCGAACTGCCCGGCTCCCCGGCCTGGTCGCCCGGCGACGAGGACATCCTCACGCTGAACATCTGGGCACCGGCGGACGGGCCCGGGGGCCTGCCCGTACTCGTCTGGATCCACGGCGGTGCGTACGTCTTCGGCTCCTCCGCCCAGCCCGACTTCGACGGCACCGCGCTCGCCACCCGGGAACTCGTCGTCGTCACGCTCAACTACCGCCTGGGCTTCGAGGGGTTCGGCCATGTCCCCGCCGACGGCGAGGGGCCCGCCCGCCCCGGCAACCGGGGACTGCTCGACCAGATCGCCGCCCTGGAATGGGTACGGGACAACATCGCCGCCTTCGGTGGCTCACCCGACCGGGTCACCGTGGCCGGGCAGTCCTCCGGGGCCACCTCCGTGGCCTGCCTGATGGTGAGCGACCGGGCGCGCGGGCTGCTGCACCGGGCCGTCCTGCACAGCGCCGTCAACGCCTGCGCCACGCCCGGCCGGGCGGCCCGCACCACCGCCGAGGTCGCGGCGGCGGCCGGAGTGCCCGCCACCCGGGCGGGGCTGCTCGCCGCCTCACCGCAGGCGCTGGTGACCGCATCGGACCACGTCGTCGACCGCTACCGGCAGGACCCCCGCTCCGGGCAGCGCCACTACGATCCGGCTATCTACGGTCCGGTCGCCGACGGGGACCTCGTGCCCTCCGACCCGCTGGAGGCGCTGGCCGCAGGAAGGGGCGCGGAGGTGGAGCTGCTGGTCTGCCACACGACGGAGGAGTACTGGCTCCTGGACGCCGTGGGCAGCAGCGCCAAGATCACCACTGAACAGCAACTCGCCACGTTCGCGGGGGACTTCGGCCTGCCGCCGCACCTCGTCGACGGCTACCGCAGCCGGCTGCCGGACGCGCGGGTGCTCGACGCCTACCTCGCCCTGTACGGAGACCTCCTCTTCGCCGAATACAGCAGCAGGCTCGCCGAGGCCCACGCCCGCGCAGGCGGCCGGACCTTCCTCTCCCGCTTCGACCGCCGGCGCGGCGGGCCCGGCCGGCGGGTGCGGGCCTGGCACTGCGCGGACATCCCCTTCGCCTTCGGGAACCTCCACGACGAGAGCGTCCACTTCCTCACCGGCGGCCCGCCCGGTCCCGCCGACCACGAACTGTCGCACCGCATGGCGGGAGCCTGGGCCGCGTTCGCCGCCCACGGTGAACCGGGCTGGGCCCCTCTGGGCGGCGGCGCAGGAGGGGCGGCGGTGCGGGTCTGGCGTACGGCCGGCGAAGAGGCCCGGACGACCGACGGCTTCCGCGACCTGTGGCGTGCGGCCGGGCTGCCTCTGCTTGCACCCTGACCGCACCCCCGGCCTTCTCGCGTACGACGGTTCAGGCCACGAGCAGGCGGAGGCCGAGCTCCGCCGTATCGAGGGCGACCAGGTCGCGATTGCGCTCGGCCCACCGGCCCGAGGACAGGTCGTCGCGGAGCCTGTCCACGGCCCGCTGCTCGGCCTCCGGCCCGACTCTGGTCCATACGGACACCGCGCGGCGCACCTCTTCGTCCAGGTACGCCTCGGGCCGGCGCCAGTGCGCCTCGAAGAAGCCGTCGGCGCAGTCCCACGGGATGAGCACCGGCTCGGCGCTGCCCCCGATCGCGCGGGTCATGTCGGCCAGCGACGGCCGGTCGACCAGCAGGCCGGCGAATTCCGGCAGGTAGTCGCGCGTGAGCCAGAACCGCTCCAGCCACCCGGTCGTACTGGCGTCGTAGGTGAACACCACCACGCTGCGGGCCACGCGCCGCATCTCGCGCAGGCCCGCGATCGGGTCCTGCCAGTGGTGCACGGTGCTGAAGGCCATCGCGGCGTCGAAGGACCGGTCCTCGAACGGGAGGCTCTCCGCAGCGGCGGCCACGCACGGGGCCGCCCCCGCAGGACGCTGCGCCCGCATGACCGCCGACGGCTCCACCGCCGTGACCTCACGGTCCGGGGGCTCGTAGGAGCCGGTGCCGGCCCCCACGTTCAGTACCGTCCGCGCATCCCCGAGCGCCTCCCAGACCTTCGCGGCGATCCGTGGCTCGGTGCGCCGCGTCGCCGGGTAGGCCGACCCGATGGCTTCGTACAACTGAGCTCCGAACACTTTGAGTTGCACCTCCGGTGCTGTCCTGATCCCCATGGCCCGTGCCTCCAGTTCCCTGTCGATGGCGCGCACCATGGCGCCGGCGCTGTCGCGCTGGTCCAGCAGCAGGCCGCGCAGCCGGCGCAGGTGCGCGACCGCGTCGGTGGCCGGGTCGTCGACCAGATTCGCGATCTCGCGCAGTCCGAAGCCCAGCCGCCGGTAGGCGAGCACCTCCCGGAGCCGCTCCACGTCGCCCGCCGAGTACGCCCGGTACCCGGCCGAGGTCCGCGCGGACGGCCGCACGAGGCCGATGTCGTCGTAGTGATGCAGCGTGCGGACGCTCACGTCGGCCAGCTCGGCCACGCGCCCCACGGTCAGTTGCTCCTCCATGGCACGAACTGTGCGGCATCACGCCACGTGAGGGTCAAGCGCGTCGCTCCTGGAACCGCGCGTGGCTCCGCCGCCGCGACGGCCAGGGGTTTCCGGCCCGGTCAGAGCTGCGGCAGCAGGTCCGCGGGCGGAGGCGAGCGCCGTATCAGGCGCAGGTCGGCCCATTTAGGTCGAGGCACGACATCAACCCTTGCCGACAGTGCCTTCGACTCGCTCCGCCTCGACGCCCTGACCGACCAGAAGGCGCTGCGCCGGGCCTACGAGCTTCCCAAGGCCACGGCATTGCGCAAGCAGATGGACGAACTAACCGATGAGACACGGCGGTTGATCGTCTGCTCGTCGCCGGTCCTGGTCGCCACCGGACGGGCCGGGCTGCTGTTCGTCATCCCGGGGCGCACCACGACGCTCAGGGTGAACGGCCGGGCCTGCGTCTCCACCCGCCCGGAGCTGCTGTCGCAGCTGACCGCCGTGGGCAAGCCGCCGGCCAGTGCGCTGGTGCTGGGGATCGAGGAGGTCTACCCGCACTGCCCCAAGTCGCTGCTGCGCAGCGGGGCCTGGAAGCCGGAGCAGTGGCTGCCGGCCGACGCCCAGCCGACCTCGGCCGAGGTGACGCTGGCCCAGCTGCGGATGCCGGAGCTGGCGATCGCCGACATCGAGCGGACGGAAGCGGAACCGCTGAAGTACCGGTACGAGTGACGCGCCGGCCGGTGATCGCTGAACCACCAGCCCTGCGGTACTAGGTGCACCTGGTAAGGCGGTGCACCTGGTAAGGCGGCAGCCGCAGAGCCCCCGTGCCCTCGCGTACGTCGTGCACGACGCGGATCTTCCCCACCGGGTTGCCGCGCTCGTCCGCGGTCACCAGGACCGCGTCGTCGCTGTTGTCGCAGCGCCCCCGCTCGCCCGGCTCGGGGCAGAAGAGCAGATAGCCGGCCTGGCGGTCGATCCGGCCCGGCTCCAGCCGCCACACCCACTGGTAGGTGCTCATGACCACGTTCGGGTAGGTGGCTCGCAGCTCCTCCCGTACGGCGTCCTGGACCGTCTTTCCGAACGCCTGGCTCTCCTTGAACGGGCGGACCGCCCGGGCGCTGCCCGCCGTGTCGACCTGCCCGTCCGCGATGTCGTAACTGGCCGAGTAGTAGGCGTGCTTGGTCAGCGAGCCGAGCAGGTCGCTGCGGGTCAGGCGCATCATGGTGGGCCAGGAGTCCTTGCCCCGGCTGCGCTTCCCGGCGACGGCGGGGGAGACCACGTTCACGTACGAGGCCTTCGTCTGCGCGAGCGGGCTGTCGGCTCCGCTCGCCGTGACCCAGCGCTGGACGCAGCCTCCGATGTCGGCGAGGACCCGCTCCACGGTGGCATTGGTGAGTTCGGCCACCACGTACGGCGGCCTGCCGGTGGGGCCGATGGCGATGACCTCGTAGCCGCACGCGTCGAACGCGTCCCGCAGGGTGCGGAACGCGGCCGCGTCCGACCGCCCGCGCGCCACCGCCTCCGTCAGCGCCCGGGCGCAGTCCTTGCGGTCGCAGGTGCCCTTGTCCGCGTCGATGGGCAGCCGGACCACGGCGTCCCGGTCGTCGGCCACCGCGAAGGTGACCTCGGAGCCTCCCGTACCCGGGAAGAGCGTGCGTGCGCCGATCGCCTCGATCTGCCCGGGGAAGTGTTTGCCGGCCAGTTCCTCCGCCGCCCGGCGGTCCTCCTTGGTGGTGACCACCCCGCAGGCGCCGAGGAGCGCGACCAGCGAACCCGTCAGTACGCAGGTGACGGCGGCTCTCCACGGCCTGCGGCGTGATCCGGCCATGATCTGCTCCTCCGGGTGGTGCTGCCCTGTGTTCCTGTGACAGTAGGACCGGCCCGCGCGGGCCGGATGGGTACGCCTGCTCAAACCGGGGTGCGGGGCGCCTCCGCCGCCCGTGCGGGACGGCCTCCGTACAGCTCCTCCGGGCCACCTCGCGTCATTGGCATGGACCTGCCCATCGAACTCCGCTACAGTCCGGGACGGCGCATGAGAGCGCTCTCAAAGACTCGTTCCGGATGCGCTCCCGGATGCCTCCCGTTCCACCCCCACGTCGCTGGAACAACAGGAAGGGTCACTCCCTTGAGACACGCAACCGTTCTGCGGACCGGTCTGTCCGCGCTCCTGGTCCTCGGGGCCTGGACCGCCGTCGGCCCGACGACCGCCTCCGCCGCCCCCACCGACTCCGTCGCGGAACTCCCCGCCTCCGCGGCCCTGCTCTCCGCCATGCAGCGCGACCTCGGCCTGACCGAGGGGCAGGCCCGCACGCGGCTGGCCGAGGAGAAGGCGGCGACGGCCCTGGAGCCGAAGGCCCAGCGCGCCGCGGGCTCCGCCTACGGCGGGTCCTGGCTCGACCCGGCGACCGGTGAGCTGACCGTGGCGATCGCGGACGCCGGCAAGGCCGGTGCCGTACGGGCCACCGGCGCGCAGACCCGGATCGTCGAGCACTCGGCGGCCCAGCTCGATGCCACCATGAAGCGCATCGACGCCCTGAGCGCGCCGGACGGTGTGGCCAGTTGGCGCGTCGACCCCGCGACCAGCCGCGTCGTCGTGAACGTCGTCGCCTCCGAGCAGGGTGACAACGATGTCCGCGCCTTCGTGGCCAAGGCGAGCAAGGCCGGGCCCGTCACGGTGGAGCGGACGGCCGAGGCCCCGCAGACCTTCGCCGCGGGCACGGTCGGCGGCGACCCGTACTACACCGGCAACGTCCGCTGCTCGATCGGCTTCTCGGTCCACGGCGGCTTCGTCACCGCCGGGCACTGCGGGGGCACCGGTCAGCAGGTCCGGGGCTGGGACAACTCCTACATCGGCAACTTCCAGGGCTCGTCCTTCCCCGGTGACGACTACGCCTGGGTGAACGTCGGCAGCGGCTGGTGGACCGTCCCGGTCGTCCTCGGCTGGGGCACCGTCCCGGACCAGCTGGTCCGCGGTTCGAACGAGGCCCCGATCGGCGCCTCGATCTGCCGGTCCGGCTCCACCACGCGCTGGCACTGCGGCCGCGTCCTCGCCAAGAACGAGACCGTCAACTACAGCCAGGGTGCCGTGCACCAGATGACCAAGACCAGCGTCTGCGCCCAGGGCGGCGACTCCGGCGGCTCGTTCATCAGCGGCGACCAGGCCCAGGGTGTGACCTCGGGCGGCTGGGGCAACTGCACCAGCGGCGGTGAGACCTGGTACCAGCCGATCAACGAGATCCTCAACCGGTACGGGCTGAGGCTGCACACCGCGTGATCCGCCGGGAGCCGGCCGCCCGGCTCCCGACGGTGAGTGCGACAGATCCATGAGCGGCCCCGCCCACGGGCGGGGCCGCTTCCGTGTGCCGGCCGCCCGGCCGCTTCCCGGGCGATTCGGCACCCGCCGCCGCCATCCGCCCGCCGCCCCAACGCCCTTTGCGCAGCGCATCGTTCACAAGCTATTGACACCCTCTCAGCCTCGGCGCAACACTGACACCGCCTTGGAGAGCGCTCTCCCACTCAGTCTCCGGCGGATTTCCCGCCTCGTGGACCCAAGGGGGCGGCGCCTCTTCCCGGCTGCACCGCCCAGCTCAACTCTCCCCCCACCGTGCACCCGATGTGCATGGATGCAGAGCGGCATGGAGGTCCGCATGACGGCAAGATTCAGCAGAACGACCCTGGTGTCCGCACTGATCGTGGCGACCGCCCTGGCCCTGGTGGCCATGGGGCTGACCGCGATCACCAACGCCGGGGCCACCGCCCCCAGCTCCGCGGCCGGTCCGCCCGCTGCGGCGTCCCACGTCATGAAGGGGCACACGATGGCGGCGGCCAAGCCCGTGGCCTTCGGCGACGACCCCGACGGCGACGGGTACATCCCGGCGAACCCGCCGGTCACCGGTGTGGAACCGTCCCAGGAGATACCCCCGCACCGCTACTTCCACGAGTTCCAGGCGAACTGTTCGGTCACCCATACGGCCCCGGACGACCCGATCGTCTACCCGGGCCGGGCGGGCGCCTCGCACGACCACACGTTCATGGGGAACAGGACCACGAACGCGAGCAGCACGACCGCCTCGCTCGGTGCGGGCGGGACGGCTTGCGTGGCGCCGGGTGACCGCTCCGCGTACTGGATGCCCACCCTCTTCAACGGGAACGAGGAGATCCGCCCGATCGGACCCCAGGTCATCTACTACAAGGCCGGAGTCACCGACTACCGCACGGTCCGGCCCTTCCCGAAGGGGCTGCGGTTCGTCGTCGGCAGTCCGACCCAGACCAAGGAGGAGTTCCGCGACCACCCCGGCTCGGTCGAGGGGTACGAGTGCGGCGAGAGCTTCCACAACTACGACATCCCGGCGACCTGCCCCACCAGCCGGGACACGCAGCTCAACCTCCGTATGCAGGCGCCCAGTTGCTGGGACGGGAAGTACCTGGACACCCCTGATCACAAGGCCCACATGGCCTATCCGATCGTGATGGGGGCCAACCAGGACGTCTGCCCGACGAGTCACCCGGTCGCCCTGCCGATGATCGAGTTCAAGATGGCGTGGCCGGTCAACGGAGACATGTCGCAGGTGAGACTGGCCAGCGGGACCGGCCACTCCTTCCACTACGACTTCTTCAACGCCTGGGACGACGCCACGCTGAACGCCCTGGTCGGCCACTGCGTCGTCGGTGGTCTCCAGTGCAACGCCCGTGGTTACGACGAGAACAACCCGGGCCGGGGTGCCGCTCTGGACGAGAACTACGAGCTGCCCTGACCGACCCGTAGGCGCTCTCCCGCATGGGTGCACCCTGCCTATGGGGGAGAGCGCTCTCCCGCGCCCGGCCCCGACCGGTTCCCGACCCCTCCCTCTGCCCCCATCTCCTTCCCCCCTGCACTTCTGTGAGGAGTCCTCCCCCCATGAACAACCTCCCCCCTCTCCGCCGTTCGCCCCGTATACGGCGCCGGCCACCGCCCGCCTTGCCGCCGCCGCTCTCCTGGCCGGCGCCGTGGCCGCCCTCCCGGTGCCCGCCGCCCACGCTGCCGGCAGCGTCGTCAAGGTGACCGGCTCCCAGGGCGGCTGGCAGCTGACCGTGGACGGTTCGCCGTACACCGTGAAGGGACTGACCTGGGGTCCGTCCGTCGCGGACGCCGGGCAGTACATGCCCGATGTGAAGTCGATGGGCGTCAACACGATCCGTACGTGGGGCACCGACGCCACCACGAAGCCCCTCCTGGACACCGCGGCGGCCAACGGCATCAAGGTGATCGCCGGGTTCTGGCTGCAGCCCGGCGGTGGCCCCGGCAGTGGCGGCTGCGTGAACTACCTGACGGACACCGCCTACAAGAACGACATGCTCGCCGAGTTCCCCCGGTGGGTGGAGACGTACAAGGACCATGAGGGCGTCCTCATGTGGAACGTCGGCAACGAGTCGGTGCTCGGGCTGCAGAACTGCTACAGCGGCGAGGCCCTGGAGCAACAGCGTGACGCGTACACCACGTTCGTCAACGAGATCGCCAAGAAGATCCACGACGTCGACCCGAACCACCCGGTCACCTCGACCGACGCCTGGACCGGGGCCCGGCCGTACTACAAGAAGAACGCGCCCGACCTGGACCTGTACGCGGTGAACTCCTACGACGGGGTCTGCGACATCCGCTCCGCCTGGGAGAACGGCGGCTACGACAAGCCCTACATCGTCACCGAGGGCGGGCCCGCCGGCGAGTGGGAGGTGCCGGACGACGCCAACGGCGTACCGGAGGAGCCCACCGACGCGGCGAAGGCCGCCGGATACAAGAGCGCCTGGGACTGCGTCGACGGCCACCCGGGGGTCTCGCTCGGGGCGACGCTCTTCCACTACGGCACCGAGTTCGACTTCGGGGGCGTCTGGTTCAACCTCCTCCCCGCGGGCCAGAAGAGGCTCTCGTACTACGCGGTATAGGAAGCGTTCGGCGCCTCCACCTCCGGTGACAACACCACGCCCGTCATCAGCGGATTCGACGTCGACAACGCCTCCGCCGTTCCGGCCGGCCGGACGTTCCGGGTCAGCGCCTCCGTCACCGACCCGGACGGCGACGCGCTCACCCACCAGGTGCTGTTCAGCTCCAAGTACCCCGACGAGAAAGGCAGCCTGACGGAAGCGGCGTTCACCGACCGCGGGGACGGCACCTTCGACGTGACCGCACCGGACCGGCTCGGCGTCTGGAAGGTCTACCTCAAGTCGACCGACGGCCAGGGCAACGTCGGCATCGAGACCAAGTCCTTCAAGGTGGTGCCGCCGCAGGTCGAGGGGGTCAACCTGGCGCTCGGCAGGACGGCCACGGCCTCGACCCACCAGGCGGACAGCACCGGCTGCCCCTGCCCGGCGGCCGACGCCGTCGACGGGTCCTTCGACACCCGCTGGGCCAGTGAGTGGGCCGACCAGCAGTGGATCCAGGTCGACCTGGGCTCCACCACCTCCTTCGACCACGTGCAGCTGGCCTGGGAGGCCGCCTACGCCAAGGGCTACACCGTCCAGACCTCTACGAGCGGCCAGGGCTGGACCACCGTCCACACCGAGACCGCGGGCAACGGCGGCATCGACGACATCGAGGTGGCCGGAAGCGGCCGCTACGTCCGGGTGAACACCGGCGAGCGCGGCACCCCGTGGGGCAACTCGCTCTACGAGTTCGGCGTCTACCGCGGCTGACCCTGCCGGACGGCGAGACCTGCCGCACCGTTCTCTCCCCGCTGCCGGTGCGGTGGGACAGGCCGTGGCGGCCACGGAAATCCGTGGCCGCCACGGCCTTCCCCTTTGTGCCGCGGGCCCCTTCCAGCGCCCGGCCTCGTGGCCCTCAAGGCCGCCGCCGCGCAGCCGGTCGTCGCCACCACGTGAAAAGGCTCCCGGCCGTGGCGGCGAACCACGACGGCCGGGAGCCTGTAGGCAAGGAAGAGATACTCAGGCGACCGGCCCCGCCCGCCGCCCCGCGTGCTCCCGGACCAGCTCCGCGTATCGGCGGCCGCTGGTCTTGACCGTACGGCGCTGGGTCGGGTAGTCCACGTGCACCAGGCCGAACCGCTTGTCGTAGCCGTACGCCCACTCGAAGTTGTCCAGCAGCGACCAGGCGAAGTACCCCGCCAGCGGCGCCCCCTTGGCGACCGCGCGGGCGCAGGCGGCGAGGTGCTCCTCCAGGTACCGGACGCGCTCCGGGTCGTGGACGGAGCCGTCCGCCGCGACGGTGTCCTGGAAGGCCGAGCCGTTCTCGGTGACGTAGATGCGCTCCACGCCGTACTTCTCGGTCAGCCGCAGCAGCAACTGCTCCAGCCCGTCCGCGTACACCTCCCAGTCCATGTGGGTGTGGCGCGCGTCGGCCACCGGCACCTGGGTGAACCCCGGCGCCGGGCCGGAGGGGTCCGCGGTGACGATCTGGCGGAAATAGTAATTGAGCCCCAGCCAGTCCAGCGGGGCGGCGATGGTCTCCAGGTCGCCCGGCCGGACCGGGAGTTCGACTCCGTACAGCTCGACCATGTCCTGCGGGTAGCCGCGCCCCAGGACCGGGTCGAGCCACCAGCGGTTGATGTGCCCGTCGGCGCGGCGGGCGGCGGCGAGGTCGGCCTCGCTCGCGCTCGCCGGCTCGATCGGGCTGAGGTTGTTCACGATGCCGACCCGGGCGTCCGGGGAGGCGGCGCGGATCGCCTGAACGGCGAGGCCGTGGCCCAGGTGCAGGTGGTAGGAGGCGCGTACGGCGGCGGTCAGGTCGGTGAGGCCGGGGGCCATCCGGCCCTCCAGGTGCCCGATCCACGCCGAGCAGAGCGGCTCGTTGAGCGTCGCCCAGTCCTTGACCCGGTCGCCGAGGCGCTCGACGACCTGGGAGGCGTACGCGGCGAAGTGCTCCGAGGTCTCCCGCACGGTCCAGCCGCCCCGGTCCTGGAGCACCTGCGGCAGGTCCCAGTGGTAGAGCGTGGCGAACGGGGTGACCCCGGCCTCCAGGAGCCCGTCGACCAGCCGGTCGTAGAAGTCCAGGCCCGCCTTGTTGACCGGTCCGTCGCCGTCCGGCACGACACGCGGCCAGGCGAGGGAGAACCGGTACGCCTCCGCGCCGACCTGCTTGATCAGGCCGATGTCCTCGGGGACCCGGTGGTAGTGGTCGCAGGCCACATCGCCGGTGTCGCCGTTGTCGGTCTTCCCCGGGGTGTGCGAGAACGTGTCCCAGATGGAGGGCGAGCGGCCGTCCTCGGTGACGGCTCCCTCGATCTGGTACGCGGCGGTGGCGACGCCCCAGGTGAAGTCGGCGGGGAGGGCGTTGAGCTCGGTCACGTGCTGCCTTTCTGCGGGGGTCACTTGACGGCCCCCGCGGTGAGTCCGGCGACGAGATAGCGCTGCAGCAGCAGGAACCCGGCGACGATCGGCACGCTCACCACGAGCGAGGCGGCCATGACCTGGTTCCAGTAGACGTCGTTCTGCGTCGCGTACCCCTGGAGGCCGACGGAGAGGGTGCGGGTGGCGTCGTTGGTCATCACGGAGGCGAAGAGGACTTCTCCCCAGGCGGTCATGAACGAGTAGACGGACACGGCGACGATGCCCGGCACGGCGGCCGGCACGACGACCCGGAAGAGGGCGCCGACCGGTCCGCAGCCGTCCACCAGGGCGGCCTCGTCGAGGTCCTTGGGGATGGAGTCGAAGTACCCGATCAGCATCCAGATGGAGAACGGCAGCGAGAACGTCAGATAGGTGAGGATCAGGCCGCCGCGTGAACCGTACAGAGCGACGCCGGTGGAGCTGCCGATGTTGACGAAGATGAGGAACAGCGGGAGCAGGAAGAGGATGCCCGGGAACATCTGCGTGGAGAGCACCGTGACGGTGAAGACCCGCTTGCCCCGGAACGAGTAGCGGCTCACCGCGTAGGCTGCGAACACCGCGATCGTCACCGAGAGCACCGTCGCCGAGAGGGCGACGATCAGCGAGTTGACGAAGTACCGGGCGAGCGGAACGGTCTCCCAGATGTCGAAGTAGGGCTGGACCGTCAGCGTGGAGGGGATCCACTGGAACTTCCCCGACACGTCCTGCAGCGGCTTCAGCGAGCTGCTGACCATCACGTAGACCGGCAGCAGGACGAAGCCGGCGAGCAGTGTGAGGACGATGCGCCGCGTCCACAGGAAGGACTGCGGGGCGGCCATCGGGGAGCGGGTACGCGACCGGCGGGGACCGGAGGTCCGCGTGAGGCTAGACATCGGCGCCCTTCCTTCCACGCGAGGTGAGGATCAGGTAGACGGCCGTCACGACCAGCAGGAAGAGCAGCAGGAGGACGGACATCGCGGAACCGGTCCCGAAGTTCCAGGTGACGAACGAGGACTGGTAGATGTGGATCGAGATGAGATCCGCGCTCTCCGGCGCCGACTTCCCGAACAGGACGTACGGCGTGTTGAAGTCGTTGAACGTCCAGAGGAAGAGCACGAGGACCAGCACCTGGTTGACCGGGCGCAGCGAGGGCAGGGTGATCCGGCGGATCTGCTGCCAGATGCCGGCGCCGTCGATCGAGGCGGCCTCGTACAGTTCACGCGGGATGTTCTGAAGGCCCGCCATCAGCATGAGGAAGGCGAACGGCCAGCCCTTCCACACCGAGACGATGATCAGCGTGTAGATGCTGTTGTCGCCGATCAGCCAGAACGACGGCTCGTCGGTGATCCCGAGCTGGTCGTGCAGCACGTGGTTGATCAGGCCGTTGTCCCGCTGGAACATGAACGCCCAGGTGATGACGGCGGCGTAGACCGGCAGGGCGTACGGCACGAGGAAGATCGCCCGCAGGATGCCCCGGCCGCGGAAGCTCTCCTGGAGGAGGATCGCCGCGGCCGTGCCGAGCAGCCAGGCGAACCCGACCGAGAAGAACGTGAAGACGCAGGTGACGAAGAAGGAGTGGAGCAGGGCCTCACCGATCGGCGCGTCGAAGTCGACGGCGATCCGGTAGTTGTCGAGGCCGGTCCAGGGCGCCGCACCCCAGTTGTTGATGAAGAACTGTGTGAGCTGACGGAAGCTCATCACTATCCCGATGATCATCGGGATGATGTGGATGAGCAGTTCCAGCAGGACGGCGGGCAGGAGCAGAAGATAGGGCAGTCCGCCTTGGCGGATCCGGTCGGGGATGCGCGGCAGTCTCCTGTGCGCATCCCCGGTGCCCCGGCTCTTACCCCCGGTGGCCGACTTGTCGGCCTCGGGGCTGGTGACGGTGGCGGTCATGGATCAGGGCCTCACTGCTGCATCGTCTGCTGGGCCTTTTCGAGGCGTGCCTTGACGGACTCCTCCGTCACCGGACGTCCGGCGGCGGCGTCCGCCCACAGCTCCTTGACCGCGGTGCCGACAGCCGTCTCGAACTGCGACTCGTTGGGGACCTGGGGGAGCGGCGCGGCGCTGGTGGAGAGGGTGTCGCGCAGGACCTTGAGGTCGGGAGCGCCGAAGGCCGCGTCGGCCTGGGCCTCCTTGACCGGCGGGATCGACCCGTAGGTCTTGTTGAGGTGCTTCTGCTCCTCGTCGCTGGTCATGAACTTCACGAACTTCTTCGCGCCGTCGATGTTCTTGGTGTTCTTGAACACCGCGATGTTGATGCCCGCGACCATGGAGTTGACCTGCTTGCCCGCGCCCGGCGCGCCCGCGGGGACCGGCACCGGGGCCGCGCCCCAGTCCTCCGGCTTCATGCCCTGGGCGGCGAAGGTGGAGGCGGCCGCCTGCCACAGCACCATCGCGGTCCTGCCCTTGGCGAAGTCGGTCAGCGACTGGTTCTGGGCGTACTCCGCGTTGCCCGGAGCGATGATCTTGTCCTTGGCCATGAAGTCGATGTACTGCTTCACGGCGGCGACGGCACCGTCCGAGGTGAAGGTCGCCTTGCCGTCCTTGTCGAAGAAGTCGGCGCCGTGCTGCTGGCCCAGGACGAAGGTCTGGTGGATGTTGTTGGAGAGGTTGCCGCCCTCGGCGCCCAGACCCCACTTGTCGCCCTTGGATATCTTCTTGCCGGCCGCGACGAGGTCGTCCCAGGTCGCCGGAGGCCCGTCGATGCCCGCCTCGGCGAACATCTTCTTGTTGTAGTAGAGGGCGTACGCCAGCGAGTACAGCGGTACGGCGGCGGGCGGCTCGCCCTCCTTGCCGGCCGAGGCGACCGCCGAGTCGACGAAGCGGTCCCGGCCGCCGATCGCCTCGAAGTTCGCCTCGTCCCACGGCAGGAGCGCGCCGGTCGCCTGGAGCGACGCCGACCAGGTGTTGCCGATGTTCAGCACGTCCGGGCCCTGACCGGACGCGGTGGCGGCGAGGATCCGGTTCAGCAGGTCGGCCCACGGCACGACCTCCAGCTTCACCTTGATCCCGGTCTCCTTCTCGAACTTCTTCAGTTCGGGAGTGAGGATCTCCTTGTCGGCCTCGATGCTCGGGCCCTGGTTGGATGCCCAGTAGGTGAGTGTCTTCGGGGACTCGTTGCTCCCCGTACCGGCCGACCCGCCACCGCATCCGGTGGCGGCGGCGGTGATGGCGATCGCGAGGGTGATGGCGCTTGCGGCTCTGGCGTGACGCATGTGAGGTGGCCCCTTTCCGGGGATGGCTGCGTTCGGGAACCGAACGGCCTCCATGACTTAATTTATGCCGTGATTTAAGAGGTGAGAGAAGGTCGCGTCAAGGTCTGGGACCAGGTATGTTCCTGGACGGGAAGGAGCAACATGGCCGAGCGCAACAGACGGACCGTGCGTGACCTGCGGCGGGGCAATCGGGCGAGGGTATTGCAACGGTTGTATTTCGACGGCCCGCTGAGCCGTCAGGAGCTCGGACCCGCCACCGGGCTGAGTTCGGGTTCCATCAGCAACGTCGTCGCGGAACTCTCCGCCGAGGGGCTCCTCCAGGAGGCGGGCATCGTCGACTCCGACGGCGGCCGCCCCCGCACGCTGCTCCGGGTCGCTCCGGACGGCGGGCTGCTGGTGGGCATCGACATCGGGGAGACCCGGGTCCGCGTCGAGCTCTTCGACCTCTCGCTCACCGAACTGGCCCGGACCGAAAGGCTGCTCGCCCAGCACGGTTACGACGTCGACCGCATCGTCGCCCACGTCCGTACGGGCGTCGCCGACGTCCTGCGCGACGCGGGCGCCGACCCGCACCGGCTGCTCGGCATCGGCATCGGGGTCCCCGGCATCATCGAGCGCGAAGGACCGGAAGGCCCCGACGGGAAGCGCACCGCAGTGGTGCACGGCCAGACGATCGGCTGGCACGCGGTCCCCTTCGAGCAGCTGCTCCGCGAGGCCGTCGACGTACCGCCCGAGGTGCCCCTCTTCATCGACAACGGCGCCAAGACGCTCGGCCGGGCCGAGATGTGGTTCGGCGGCGGGCGTGGCGCGGGCACCGCCGCCATCGCCCTCATCGGCTCGGGCGTGGGTGCCTGCGTCGACCACGGTGACATCCTCGCCGAGGACCGCACGAGCCTCGCCCTCGAATGGGGCCACACCACCGTCCAGCTGCGCGGCCGCCGGTGCCGCTGCGGCTCCATCGGCTGCCTGGAGGCGTACGCGGGCGCGGAGGCCCTGCGCGAACGCTGGCGCGAGGCGGGCGGCCCGCTCCCCGAGGACGCCGACGACGAGACCGCCCTCGCCGCACTCCTCGCCGCCGCCTACCCCCCGCCCGGCGGGCCGGCCCCGGACCGGGTCGCCCTCTCGCTCCTCGACGAGACCGCCGAATGCCTCGGTGCGGCCCTCGCGGACCTGGTCAACCTCTTCCTGCCCGAACGCATCCTGCTCGGCGGCTGGGCGGGCCTGCTGCTCGGCCCCCACCTGCTCCCCGAGATCCGCAGGTACGCGAACGAGTACGCCCTGCGCCACGCGGCGGCCCGCACCACCATCGAGATGGGCCGGCTCGGCCCGGACGCGGTCACCGTCGGCGCCGCCACACTCCCGCTGGCCGACTTCCTGACCCGCGGCGGCAGCCGCCCGGCCCCCGGCCCCCGGCCGGAAGGCACCGGCGCGCCCTCCCGGACGGCGACGGAGGCGGTGCGCAACCGGCACCGTACGAGGGCGAGTTGAGGGCGGGGCGGACCGACGCCCTGCCCGTACACCGACGCCCTGCCCCTGCATCGGCGCCCGCCCCTACGCAGACCCCCGCACCACCAGCTCCGGTTCGAAGATCACCGAGGTGGCGGGGGAGTCGGGGCGGGCCAGCCGGTCCAGGAGGAGGCGGGTCATCTCGGCGGCCATCTCCTCCACCGGCTGGCGGACCGTGGTCAGGGGCGGCCGGCACGCGAGCGCCGCGCTGCTGTCGTCGAAGCCGACCACCGCCACGTCCTGAGGCACCCGGCGGCCGTGCTCCCGCAGCACGTGGCAGGCGCCCATCGCCATCAGGTCGTTGGCGGCGAAGACCCCGTCCAGGTCCGGATGCTCCGCGAGCAGCCGCTCCATCGCCGCCTCACCGCTCTCCTGGGTGAACTGCCCCTCGGCGATGGGGGTGTACGGGTGCCCGTGGCGCGCCATCGTGTCCCGGAAGCCGGCCAGCCGCGCCTGGCCCGCCGGCACGTCCAGCGGGCCGCTGATCGTCGCGATCCGGCGGCAGTCCCGGGCCAGCAGGTGCTCCGCGGCCAGCCGGGCACCGTCCTGGTGGGCGAGGTCGACATAGCTGATGGGGACCGGCCGGGCGGGGCGCGCGAAGAGCACCGCCGCGAGCCCCGCCTCCGTGAGCAGGCCGGGCAGCGGGTCCTCCGCGTGCGTGGAGACGATGAGCGCCCCGTCCGCGCTGCCCTGCCGCAGATACGCCACCACCTCGTCGCGGGCCCGCGAGGTCTCCGCGAACATCAGTACCGGATGCATCCCGCGCGGCCGCAGGTAGTTGACGACGCCGGTGACCACCCGGCCGAAGAACGGGTCGGCGAACACCTGCGCGGTGAAGGAGCCCTGGTCCCCGGAGGGCCGTGAGCCGGAGCCCTCCCGGTCCGCCCCCGCCTCGACGCCCGCCCCCGACACCACCAGGGCCACGGCGTCGGCGCGCCGGGTGACCAGGGAGCGGGCCGCCCGGTTCGGCGCGTAGCCCGTGACCGAGACCGCCTGCCGCACGACCTCCTGGATCGCCGGATCGACGTTGCGCACGCCGTTGATGACCCGGGAGACGGTGGCGCGCGAGACACCGGCCGCCCGCGCCACGTCCTCCAGGGTTGGTGCTCCGGCCGACCGCAGATCATCCGTCATGAGCGCCTTTATAGCACTTGTGGAGAGCGCTCTCCATCGGCAACTGTCCGCTCCCTCCGGCCCGTCGGGCAGGGGGCGGGTGAAGACGCCTTGCCGGGGACCCAGGGGCGGAATCCGGCCACACACCCCACATGGGTGACCGACTATCACGATTCCCTTGTGATCAGCCTTCGCACCGTCCTACGTTTGCCGCTTGCGACGTGTCCCAACGCCAGTGGGGGAGCCCAGTCATGGCCGCAAACGGTCGGCACCGCAGATACCAGCCCAGCCGGATCAACCGTGCCTCGCTCACGGTGACCGCGGGCGGCGCGGGCATAGCACTCCCGCTCATCACGGCGGCCTCGGCGGGCGCCGCCTCGGGGGAGGTCTGGGAGAAGGTCGCCGCCTGTGAGTCGAGCGGCAATTGGGCCGTCAACACGGGCAACGGCTATTACGGCGGGCTGCAGTTCAGCGGTCCGACCTGGGCGGCCTTCGGCGGTAGGCAGTACGCGCCGCGCGCCGACCTCGCCACCCGGGACCAGCAGATCGCCATCGCCGAGAGGGTGCTCGACGGCCAGGGGCCGGGAGCATGGCCGTCCTGCTCCGTCGAGGCGGGCCTCACCCGGGGCGGGGACGCGCCCGACACCACTCCGCAGAGCGCGGGCAGCGTGCCCGTCCGGGCCGCAGCACCGCAGAGTGCTCCGCCCCGCCGGCCGAAGGTGACGCCCGCCACGGCGACACCCACCCATGTGCCGGGGAAGCGTGACTCGTACACCGTCTCCAGCGGGGACTCGCTCTCCGGGATCGCGGACGCCCAAAAGGTCCGCGGCGGCTGGCAGCGGCTCTACGCGGCCAACCGCACGGTTGTCGGCGAGAACCCCGATCTGATCTTCCCCGGCCAGCGGCTGAACCTCACGCCGCGCGGCGGGGACGGGGCAAGCTCCCTGAAGCCCGCGCCGCAGGCGGAGAAGGCCGCGCCGCAGAAGAAGCAGGCGGCGCCCAAGCCTCCCGAGCGGCAGGCGGCCGAGCCCCGGGCCGAGAAGCCGAAGGCCGAGCCCCGCAAGGCCGAGCAGCGAGCGGCCGCGCCGAAGGCCGAGGCGAAGAAGACGGAGCCGAAGAAGGCCGCGCCCAAGCAGCAGAAGCAGGCGCCGGCGGAACGCGCCGTGAAGCGCTCCGGCATGAGCGCCCCCGTCTCCGCCTCCACCGGAACCGCGTACCGCCAGGCCGGCTCCTGGTCCAGCGGCTATCACACGGGCGTCGACTTCCCCGTGCCCACCGGGACCTCGGTCAAGGCCGTGGCCCCCGGCCGGGTCGTCTCGGCCGGCTGGGCGGGGGCGTACGGCTACGAGGTCGTCATCCGCCACGAGGACGGCAAGTACAGCCAGTACGCCCACCTCTCCGCGCTCCACGTGAGCGAGGGGCAGTCGGTCTCCGGCGGCCAGCGGATCGCCCGCTCCGGGTCGACGGGCAACAGCACCGGACCGCACCTGCACTTCGAGGTCCGCCTCGGACCCGGCTACGGGTCGGACGTCGACCCGCTGGCCTACCTCCGGGCGGGCGGCGTCAGCGTCTGAACAGTCCGCTCCGAGCGCGGGCCGGCGGCGCTCCCGCCACCTCGCCGGTCGTGGACCGCCCGGCGAGGGCCACCGAACTCCACGCGCGGAATCGCGCTGCCCGGCCGCAGCGGCGGAGCGTACGTGGACCCGGCGGCGACCGGCCCGCCCTTGGGCCGCTTCTCCGCGCCCGCGGCACCGGCGGTCTCGGCCTTCACACCCCCGGCATCGGCGGGCTCTGCCTCCGCGCCCCCGACGGCCCCTCCCTTCGCACGCGCGGCACCGGTCTCCGCCTGCGCGCTCGCCGCGCCGACGCCCCCCGCCTCCACGGCCGCTGCGGCCGCACCCGCCGGCCGTAGCTTCCCGGTGCCCTGCTCCGCGCTCAGCCGCTCCTTCGTCAGCAGGACCAGCCCGCCCGCCGCCAGCGCCCCGCAGGAGAGCGCGAGGAACGTGCCCGCCGCACCATGGCGGAAGTGCTCGCCGAACAGGGTGATCCCGATCGCGGCGGCCACCACCGGGTTGACCACCGTCACCGTCGCCAGTGGAGCGGCGAGCCCCGCGCCCCGGTAGGCGGCCTGGGAGAGCAGCAGGCCCGCCGCCGCGAGCCCGGCGATCACCAGCAGCGTCGGCAGCCCCGAGCGCACCGAACCGGACGTCCACTCCATGGCCACGGTCTTGGTGAACACCGAGGCCATACCGAACGCCCCGCCGGCCGCCGTGGCCAGCACCGCGCTCCGCAGCACCGGCCGGTGCAGCGCCCGGGCGAGCAGGGTGAGCGCGCCGACCGCGCCGAAGGTCACCGTGGCCAGCGCCAGCTGCTCGGGCCCGCGCAGGGTGTGCGGCTCGGCGCTGCCCGTGAGGGCCAGGAGCCCGACGAGACCGGCCGTCGCCATCAGCGCGCCGCGCCAGGCCGTCGCCCCGGCCCTGCGCCCGACGAAGAGGGCGGCCATCGGCAGGGCGAAGACGATCGTCAGCGCACCGAGGGGCTGGACCAGGCTGAGGGGACCGTAGGCGAGAGCCACCACGTGCAGGACCGCGCCGACTCCGTTGAGCAGCACGGCCGCCCACCAGACCGCGTTGCGCACGAGGGCGTACGGGGAGTTGTCGCCGCGCGCGGCCACCCGCTCCTGGACGATCGCCCCGGCCGCGTAGGCGACCGCGGAGATCAGTGACAGCAGCACAGACAGCGCGAGGGAGCTCATGTACACCACGATGTCCTGTCCGGGGCCCCACGTCGTCGTCCTTGAGACGTCAATTCCGCGTACTGCCCCAGTAGTACGGACGGAGGACCAAGGTCCTCCCCTCGACGGTAGCCCTACTGCCGCCGGCCGTCAGAAGTTGTGCCCCGGCGGATACGGTGAGCTGCGGAGGCGGTACCCGCGGTGGCCGGACCGTGGCCGCGCTCCGGCGCCGACCCGGCGGCCGAGGTGAGGGAGGAGCGGGGCATGGACCTGGCACAGGTGGCGTCGGTGGGCGGCTTCTTCGCGCTGCGGACCGCGCCGGTGCCCGGCGGCGCCCACCGGCCGCTGGCAGAGCTGTACGCGGGCGGGACGGCGCCCCTGACCGCCCGGGTCGACAGGGTCGCGGCACGGCTGGGCACCCCCGAACGCCGGGTCGCCGCCTCCATCGCCCATCTCGGCCTCGCCGCCCGGCTCTGGTCCCTCGCGCTCGGCCCGGCGGCGCTCTTCGGGCGGTTCCCCGTCCTCGTACCGGACGCACTGCACTGGGACCCGCTCCACACCTCGCCGGACGATCTCTGGATCGAGGACCCCGGGGAACTGCCCGGGACGGCCGACCGGATCCGCGAGCAGGTCCAGTACGGGCACCTGGTGCCGCTGGCCGAGGCCGTCCGGCGCGACGGGAACATCTCCCCGCAGCTGCTGTGGGGCAACGCCGGATCCGCGCTCGCCGGGGCCGTACGGGAACTGGTCACCTGGTCACGCGGGAACGGCCGCCCTGACGTGGCACAGCGGGCCCGCGCCCTGGCGGCCGAGCTGTTCGACCACCCCGACCTGCGCTCCACCGGCTCCCCGCACGGTCCGGCGTTCCGGCGGCGCAGCTGCTGCCTGTACTGGCGCTGCCCGGGCGGCGGCCTCTGCGGCGACTGCGTCTTCGACGACGCGCCGGGCCGGTACGCCCGGTAGCCGTGGCGCCGGGCCGGGCGCCACGGCTACCGGGCGGTGACGGTCAGGAGGGCAGGGTCGCGTCTATGGCCTCGTCGACGCCCCTGAGGACGGGGATCGCGCTGTCGAGCCCGATCATCCCGATCAGCCGCTGAACGAACGGGGACGGCGCGGCGAGCCGCAGCCGGCCGCCCAGCGCGGTCTGGCCCTGGAGGAGCACGTTGACCGTGGTGGAGTCGGCGAAGCCCACGCCCGAGAGGTCCACGACGACGGGGCCGGAACCCTCTGCGGCCGCTGTGTCCAGTGCCCGGCCGAGGGGCGGGACGCTGTCGATGTCGAGGTCACCCGACACGGTGAGGACCAGAGCACCCCGTTCCTGACGGGTGATGATGCTGACTGCTCTGTCTTCGCTGGGCGGTGGAAGCACGGAAGGCACCTCGGGCGGTTCGGGCGGACGACGGAAGCCGGTCTGCCGGACGGGTCGGCCTCGTTCCGTCCCAGCTCACGGCGGGGTACGGGGTAACGATAGAAGGAACAGTTGCCATTTGACAACATTCTCCATTGGGTAACAATCTGATCCGCAACGGTTGGAGGACCAGCCGTCGGCGGTGACGTACCGAGAGAAGCGGAAGCAGGGGCTGGATGAGGCTAGGCGCTGTCGGCGACATCATCGCTGAGCAGGGGGGCCGCCGCACCCGTTTCCGGCGAGAGCCGCTCCGAAGCGGCCGCGTGGAAGGCCGCGAGGCCCTCCGCGAGCGCGGCGACGGCGGCCGGTTCCATACGTTCCAGCACGGCGCTCAGCTCGCGGGCCCGCAGGGCCCGGTACTCTTCGAGGAGAGCCCGGCCGCGCAGGCTCAACCGGAGCTCCACCTCGCGTCGGCTCGTCGCGCTCTGCGCCCGCTGGACGAGCCCCATCGCCTCCATGCGGTCGCACAGCCGGCTGACCGACGGCGCACGCGAGCCCAACGCCTCGCCCAGCGAGCGCAGATTGGTGCCCTCCTGCTTCTCGATCACGAGCAGGGCCCGGAGCTGGGAGGGCGATACGGTCCCGGAAGCGGCCGCTTCCTGGCCACGGCCCCAGAGCACTTCCAGCAGCTCCGAGGCCGCGGAGGCGTCGGCGGACACCTCGGCGCGGGTGCGCGGACGGCGGGTGGAGTGGGGCATCCATCCACTGTGTCATTCGTCAGCCCCCCTTGTCAGCCCGGCTCCGCTCCCTACCCCGTCGCAGGACGAAGAATGCACGAGAGACCGTGAAAAGAAGACCGGACATCGAGACGGCCGTCAGGGCCGCCGCTCCGCACGCGCTGCTGACAACGCTGCGCGCCATGCTGGCCGACGCCTACGGTGCGCTGGCGGTGGAGCTGCATCTGGCCGACTACGGTCTCAGAGTCCTCAAGCGCCTCGACCGGCCCGACGGCGAGGAGGAGCCGCTCTCCCTGCACAACAGCGCGGAGGGCCGGGCCTTCGGCAGCCAGGAGCCCCGCGAACAGCAGGTCAGGCACGGCGACGCGGTCGACCACTACCTCCCGGTGACCGTACGCGGCGAACGCCTCGGCATCCTCACCGTCCGGCTGCCCGCGGCGCGGTCGACCCCGGACATGGTGGGCGAGCTGACGCATGTGGCCGATCTGCTGGGCCACGAGATCCTGGTCGCCGAACGGGACACCGACGTCTACCAGCGCGCCCGGCGCACCACGCGGCTCACCCTCGCCGCCGAGATGCAGTGGCAGCTGCTGCCCGCCCGCGCCTGTACCGCAGCCGAGTTCGCCATCGGGGCCCAGCTGGAGCCGGCGTACTCCATCCACGGGGACAACTTCGACTGGGCGGCCGACGCCGACGAGCTGACCCTAGCGGTGACCAACGGCATGGGGGAGGGCATACAGGCCTCCCTGCTCACCAACCTGGCGGTGAACGCCCTGCGCAACGCCCGCCGGGCCGGCATCGGCATCGCCGACCAGGCGGCCCTCGCCGACCAGGCGCTGTACGACCAGCACCGCGGCGCCTCCCACGTCTCCACGCTGCTGCTCCGCTTCGAGCTGGCGACCGGCCGGGTCGGAGTGGTCGACGCCGGGTCGCCGCAGCTGTGGATCCAGCGCGGCCGCACGGTCCGGCGCATGGAGCTGGAGGCCCAGCTCCCGCTCGGCATGTTCGAGGAGTCGCACTACACGGTCCAGGAGTTCCACGTGGAGCCCGGCGACCGGCTGCTGCTGCTCAGCGACGGGGTCTACGACGCGGTGTCCCCGGCCGGGGAGGCGTACGGCGAACGGGCCATGGCCCGGGCCATCCAGTCGACGCGGCTGCTTCCGGCGGCCACCGTCCCGCGCGCGATCCTCGGTGAACTGGCCGAGTACCGCGTCACGGAGACGCTCGACGACGCACTGGTGCTCTGCCTGGACTGGTTCGGCCGCCAGGACGACGACGGCAGCTGAGACAGGAACACGGACGCCCCCGCCGACGCATCACGCGTCAGCGGGGGCGTCCGCCATTCCGGGTCTTCAGGGTCCTCGGGATCAGATGGAGAGCTGGAACTCCGCGCGGATCCGCTTGCCGACCGGCACCCGCTCCGCGATGAGCCGGTCGCACAGCGCCACGACGATCTCCATACCGTGCCCGCCCAGCCGGGAGGGGTCGGGGCCGTACAGCACGGGCATCGCCGTACTGCTGTCGTACACCGTGACGCTGATGAGCTCCGCGTTCCCCTCCAGCTCCAGGAGGTAGGGCCCGTGGCTGTAGCGGTCGGCGTTGGTGACCAGCTCGCTCACGGCCAGCATCAGATCGCTGCGCGTGTGCTCACCGATCGGCGCGAGGCACTCCACCGCGAGACGGGTGAGGAAACGGTCCGCCAGGGCACGCGCGAGCGCGATGCAACCCGGTTCGCCGTCGAAGACCTCGGCGCTGAGCAGTACCTCGGTGGACCGCAGACCCTCACCAGGGTCCTGCGGTGGCGAGGTGACCTCTTCGTTCATGTGCTCCAGCCAGGCGCCGCAGTGAGGTCGGAGAACCTATTCCGCCATTCGTCTACCCGCGTCGAAGGGTCCCACTCCAGGCAGTCCGGAACGATCCTACGCACGTCCGGGCAGCCGCACCACGGTCACGAAGAATTCATCGATCTGGCGTACCGCCGCGATGAACTGGTCCAGGTCCACCGGCTTGGTCACGTACGCGTTGGCGTGCAGCTTGTAGCTGCGCAGGATGTCCTCCTCGGCCGAGGAGGTGGTGAGGACGACCACCGGGATGAGCGCCAGCTCGGGGTCGCTCTTGATCTGCTCCAGGACCTGCCGGCCGTCGTACTTGGGCAGGTTCAGGTCCAGGAGCACCAGGTCGGGGCGGGGTGCCTCGGTGTACTCGCCGCGCCGGTAGAGGAAGTCCAGCGCCTCCTGGCCGTCGCGCACGACGTGCAGGGTGTTGCGGATCTTGTTGTCCTCGAACGCCTCACGGGTCATCAGCTCGTCGCCGGGATCGTCCTCGACCAGGAGGACTTCGATGGGCTGTACGGGGCTGTTCACGAAGGGTCTCCCGGCTGGCTGATGGGCGGAGCGGGAGCGAGGAGCTCCGCGGTGGTGTGCTGGGGCGCGTCGGGCGCGACAGGCAGGGTGAAGTGTATGCGGGTCCCCTCACCCGGTCCGGCGTCCAGCCAGATCCGGCCACCGTGGAACTCGATGATCTTCCGGCAGAGCGCGAGGCCGATGCCCGTTCCCTCGTACTCGTCACGCGCGTGGAGCCGCTGGAAGATCACGAACACCTTGTCCGCGAACTCGGGCGCGATCCCGATCCCGTTGTCCGAGACGGTCAGGTGCCAGTCGTCGTCCTCGCGTACGCAGTCGACGGTGATCCGGCACTCCACGTCCGCCCGGCGGAACTTGACCGCGTTGCCGATGAGGTTCTGCCAGACCATCGTGAGCGCCGTTGAGTCGCCGACCAGCTCGGGCAGCGTCTCCGGCCGCTCCACCACGGCCCCGGACTCCTCGACCGCCAGCGTCAGGTTGCCGAGCGCGCGGTCCAGCGCCTTGCCCAGATCGACCGGTTTCCAGCTGTCGTGGACCCGGCCCACCCGCGAGAAGGTCAGCAGGTCGTTGATGAGCACCTGCATGCGCTTGGCGCCGTCCACCGCGAAGGCGATGTACTGCTTGCCCCGGTCGTCCAGCTCCTGGCCGTACCGCTTCTCCAGGAGCTGGCAGAAGGACGCGACCTTGCGCAGCGGCTCCTGGAGGTCGTGCGAGGCGACGTACGCGAACTGCTCCAGTTCGGAGTTGGAGCGCCGCAGCTCCTCCGTCTGCTCCGCGAGCAGCGTCTCGCGGCTCTGCGCCCCGTCCAGTTCGTCGACCAGCCGCCGCCGCATGTCCTCGACCGCCCCGGCCACGGCCTGGACGTCGGAGGGCCCCTTTATCTCGATCCGCTGCCCGAAGGCTCCCGACTGCACCCGCTCGGAGGCGGCGCGCAGCCGGTTCAGCGGGACGCCCACCACCCGGTGCAGCAGCACACTGAGCGCCACCACGGTCAGGACGAAGACGGCGACCAGCGCGAACAGCACCTGGTCGCGGATGGTGCGCGCGTCGTTCAGTTCGGCCCGTACGGTGTCCCGGGCTTCGGAGAGATGGTCCTGCTGGGCGCCGTAGGCCCGCCGAAGCAGGTCGAAATCCGCCTTGCTGCTCCGCAGCTGGGCCGAGGCTCCGGCCTCGTTCGGTCCCTGGTCGCGGACCATCTGCATCAGCGGCTGGGCCTTGCTCTCGCGCCACTGCCGCGCGGCGGTCTCGATGGCGTCGAGATCCCCGGCGAACGGCTGCTGTTCGCCGACCAGCTCCCTGGCCCGGGCCAGCCGCTCCCGCTCGGCGGCCTTGCCCGCCTCGTACGGTTCGAGGAACGAGTCGTCGCCCGTCAGGGCGAAACCGCGGACCCCTGTCTCCTGGTCCAGCAGGGCGTTCTGCAGCTGGAAGGAGACCGACCGCGCGGGCTGTATTCGGTCGACCAGATCGTTGGTGTGGTCGGACATCCGGGCCAGCACGAGCCCGCCGACCACCAGGCAGCCGCAGACGACCACGATGAATCCGCCGAGGATCAGGTGCACCCAGTTCTGCACCGAGAGCCGTGCGGCCGTGCCGGTGCGTACCGGAGCGGCCTTGTCGTCCGTACTCATGAAAGTTCCGATCCCCAGCCCAGATGCAGTACGGCCACATCGTCCGCAAGCCCGCCGTAGGGGGCGGCTCCCTCGGTGGCTCCGGCCACCAGCGCGTCGATGAACCGGCGGCCCGGCAGATTCCCGTGGGCCTGCGCCAAGGCCAGCAGCCCTTCCTCGCCGAGGCGGCTGTCCGGGCCGGTGCGCCCTTCGAACAGTCCGTCGGTGAAGAGCACCAGGCCGTCACCGGGCGCCAGGGGCAGGTCGACCGTCGGCCACCGGCCCATTCCGGGCAGCAGCCCGAGCGCCATGCCGCCCGCCGGCTCGACCCAGCGGACCTCCTCGCCCCGGCGCAGCAGCAGACCGGGGTGTCCGGCCCGCACGATCTGCGCACTGCGCCCGTCGGACGCGAAGGCCAGGGAGGTCACGGTGGCGAAGACGTGGGAGTCCGACCGCTCGGCGACCAGGATCTCCTCCAGCAGTTCGATCTGCTCCAAATGGGAGGTCCCGCACAGGACGGCGGTACGCCAGGCCACCCGGAGGCAGACCCCCAGTGCGGCCTCCGCCGCGCCGTGCCCCGAGACATCGCCGATCACCGCGTGGACCACGCCGTCGGCGGTCTGCACGACGTCGTAGAAGTCACCGCTCAGCAGCCCGTGGACGCGCCCCGGCTCATACCGGGCGCGCGCCTGGAACCGGTTGTCGCGCAGCAGCGGGACGGGCAGCAGGCCGCGCTCCAGCCGGGCGTTCTCCTGCGCGATCAGCTGATTGGACCGCAGCGCCGCCGCCGCCCGCTCGACCTCCTTGCGCTGGAGGGCGTAGCGGATCGCCCGAGAGAGCATCTCGGGGTCCAGCCTCCCCTTGACCAGGTAGTCCTGGGCGCCTCCGGCGACCGCGCGCAGTCCCGTGCCCGACTCGTCGAGACCGGTTAGTACGACGATCGCGGCGTCGCTGTCGGACTCCAGGATCTGGCGTACGGCGTCCAGGCCGTGGACGTCCGGGAGGTGCAGGTCCAGGAGCACACAGACGGGGGTGGCACAGGTGCGCAGGAAGGCGCGGGCCTCGGCGAGCGACTTGGACCAGGTGAGGGCGGAGTCCAGCTCGCTGTCGGCGAGCATCTCCTCGACCAGCAGCGCGTCACCCGCGTCGTCCTCCACCAGGAGGATGGTCGCGTCGACGTTCCACAGGAGGGTGCCGGGGGAGGGGTCGCCGTTGATCTCCTGCTGCGCGGGGATGCCGACGGTGCCCACAGGTTTGAGAGACATGCCCATGGGTGACTCGGCCAACCCCTCCACCCCCTCGCACGAACGGTGCCAGCCCATCCGGCCGATCGTCGGGAAGCATATGTGATCGGCGGCCTCGGCAGATGCCGCAGGCCGCCGCTCGGACAGGAAGCGGTCGGGCACCCAGGAGGGTGCCCGACCGGACGAACGGCGGGTGCCGGGGAATCCCGGCCTGTTCAGGGAGTGAAGGGAGTGAGGGGGCTCACGCCTCGACGCTCATTCCCTTGCGCAGCTGCTTGACGATCCGGGTCAGCAGCCGAGACACGTGCATCTGGGAGACACCCAGCTCCGCGCCGATCTGCGCCTGGGTCATCTCGGCCCCGAAGCGCATCTGGACGATCCGGCGCTCCCGGTCGTCCAGCTGCTCCAGCAGCGGTGCCAGGGTGTGCAGGTTCTCGACGTTCTCCATGCCCGGGTCGCTCTCGCCGAGCACATCGGCGTACGCGCGCTGCTCCTGGCCGGAGTCGCTGTCCGCCGAAGGGGTGTCGAGCGAGCCCGCGGAGTAGCCGTTGGCGGCCACGAGCCCCTCGATGATCTCTTCCTCGGGCAGGTCCAGGTGGGCGGCGAGCTCCTTGACCGTGGGGTCGCGGTCCAGCTCGGCGGAGAGCTGCTCCTTCGCCTTGGCGAGGTCGACCCGCAGCTCCTGGAGGCGGCGCGGCACGTGCACGGACCAGGTGGTGTCGCGGAAGAAGCGCTTGATCTCGCCCACGATGTACGGGACGGCGAAGGTCGCGAACTCGACCTCGCGGGAGAGGTCGAAGCGGTCGATCGCCTTGATCAGCCCGATCGTGCCGACCTGGATGATGTCCTCGGTGTCGTCGCCGCCGCGGTTGCGGAACCGGGACGCGGCGAAGCGGACCAGCGACAGATTCATCTCGATCAGGGTGTTGCGGGCGTACTGGTACTCGTGGGTGCCCTCCTCCAGAACCTGGAGGCGGTCGAAGAAGACCTTGGACAGGGCCCGCGCGTCCTTGGGGGCGACCTTGCCGGCGTCCTCGACCCAGGGCAGCTCCTCGGCGCCGACGTCGGTCCGCGCGCCTACCAGGTCGTCGCTCAGCGGCGCCGTCGCTCCGGTGGCTCGCACTGACATCGCCGTCATGGTGTCACCCTCCCTGTCACCCAATGTGTCGGACGGTCGCCTTCCCGGTCGTCGCGAAGTCATGTCTGCTTTCCCGGAAAAGTTTTCCCGCCCCGGATTCAGCCTCGGTTTCCGCCCCGATTCCGGCCCGGTTCCCGCCCCGGTTTCCGGCCCGCACGGAACAGCCTCACGCGCATGGCAAACTTGGGCGGGGTGTTTCGGCCTGCGGTGAACCCTGACCCGCGGGGATGAAGATGACAGAGGAACGGCAATGACGGTGACAGAGGACAGCCCGGAGCTCGCTCCCGGAATCGACGAGTTCGGTCCCGGTATCGATCCGGAGCGGCTGGCCGTCTGCCTGAGCGTGCTGGACGAGCTCGACGGCATCGAGGTCGACCACCCGGACGCCATCGCCGTCCGCCGGGCCACCGCCGGGATCTACCGCACCGTGAAGCAGCGCCGCCGCCAGGAGCGCCGGGCCGCGAAGACCGCCCATGACCGGGCCGTCACCGAGGCGACCGCGACCGGCTCGGCCGAGCGCATCGACGACGAGACGCAGGGCGTCCTGCCCTCCTCCTCCGCTGCGGCCGAGATCGCGGGGATACTCCAGCGCCCGCGCTCCTGCTACATCTGCAAGACCCGGTACGTCGAGGTGGACGCGTTCTACCACCAGCTCTGCCAGTCCTGCGCCAAGGAGAACCGCTCCCGCCGCGACGCCCGCACCGACCTCACCGGGCGCCGGGCGCTGCTCACCGGCGGCCGGGCGAAGATCGGCATGTACATCGCGCTGCGGCTGCTGCGCGACGGGGCGCACACCACCATTACCACCCGCTTCCCCAATGACGCGATCCGTCGCTTCAAGGCGATGGAGGACAGCGACGAGTGGATCCACCGCCTGAAGATCGTCGGCATCGACCTCCGCGACCCGGCCCAGGTCGTCGCGCTGGCCGACTCCGTCGCCGCCGAGGGCCCGCTCGACATCCTGATCAACAACGCGGCCCAGACGGTGCGCCGCTCCCCGGGGGCCTACAGCGAGCTCGTCAACGCCGAGTCCGCTCCGCTGCCCGCGGGTGTGCTGCCCGCCGCCGAGGTCATCGGCACCTTCGGCAGCGGCACGGTCGACCGGGTGGCGGCCCTGCCCGCCGCCCGCAAGGAGGGCCTCAGCGCCCAGGAGGTCACCGACCTCGCCCTGGTCACCGGCTCCGCCTCGCCGGCGCGGATCGCCGCGGGCACCGCGATCGACGCGGGCGGGCTCGTTCCCGACCTGCACGACACCAACAGCTGGGTCCAGACGGTCGAGGACGTCGAGCCGATCGAGCTGCTCGAAGTCCAGCTCTGCAACTCCACCGCGCCGTTCATCCTGATCAGCCGGCTGCGCCCGGCGATGGCCGCGACCGCCGCCAAGCACGCGTACGTCGTCAACGTCTCCGCGATGGAGGGCGTCTTCAGCCGGGGCTACAAGGGTGCGGGCCACCCGCACACCAACATGGCCAAGGCCGCGCTCAACATGCTGACGCGCACCAGCGCCCAGGAGATGTTCGAGAAGGACGGCATCCTGATGACGGCCGTGGACACCGGCTGGATCACCGACGAGCGGCCGCACCCGGACAAGATGCGGCTGGCCGAGGAGGGCTTCCACGCCCCCCTGGACCTCGTCGACGGCGCCGCCCGGGTCTACGACCCGATCGTGCGCGGTGAGGACGGCGAGGCACTCCACGGGTGCTTCCTCAAGGACTACGCCCCCGCCAACTGGTGACCGGCCGCCGGGCGGCGTAACCCGTCCGGCCCAACCGGAACCGCACCCTCCGTGCGGCGGCCGCAGACCCGGCCCAGGATGGATCCTGGGCCGGGTTTTCGCTGTCCGAAGTGGCCGAAAGTGACCCACTGCACACGTTCTATCGAGCGCAGAGCCGCTCATTTGGTTACTCTGAGGCCAACGGACGCCATCGAGGAGCCCACGAAGGTTCCCCGACCGTCCCGGGACAGGTCTGCAACCCGACCGCCGTCCCGCCCCGACACGGCGCCACCGCGACCGACATGTTCCAAGCCCCTGCCCCACTGCGGGGCGGTCGATCTCCGGCGTCGCAGCCGGAGCGTCGGCTACGCCCCGGGTGACGCGACACAGAGGAGTGCGCGGTGACGACACCAGAACTGACGATGCGCGAGAAGCGACCCGCCGAACGGTACGGGGAGCGGACCGCACGGCCCGAGAAGCTCCGGAACATCGAGGTGTGGGCCAGGTCCGCACCGATCCGGCTGGCCGGTTACGAGGACGACCTCGCCGAGCCGCACATCCTGCCCGGCATCGACTGACCGCTTCAAGCAGGCCTCTTCGGCAGGCCGCTTCAGCACTGCTCACGGCCCGTCTCCCGGCCCTCTCCGCTCCGGCGGGAGCGGCCGGGAGACGGGCCGCATGAATTCCCGGACATAGGTGCGGTGCCACCAGTGGCCGGTGGCCCGCAGCTCTCGCAGGTCCGTGAACCGGTAGCGGAAGACCCGGGCGCGCACAAGCACCGGAGGGGCGTCCGGGAACGGGTTGTGCGCGAGCAGCCGGAGCGTGTCCCGGTCGCCGCGCAGCAGCCGCTCGGTGAACGGGCCGAACCAGGAGCGCGCGTACGCGGGGGAGAGCGCCGCGAACCACATCATCCAGTCGAGCCGCAGATGGTACGGGGCGAAGAGGCGCGGCGGCCGCCGGACATCGCCAGGTTTGGAGCGGAAGCCGTACTCCCGCCAGTCGGCGCCCTCGTCCGCGACCCTGCCGGCCGTGCCCTCCACCACGACTTCCAGCCGCATTCTGCTGATGGAGCCGAACGCGCCGTAGGTGTTGACGAGGTGCAGGGGGTCGAAGGAGCAGTTCATCACCTGCCGGCGCGAGAGCAGATTGCGCGCGGGACGGTAGCTGAGGACCAGCACCAGGGCCGTCACCGCGATGACGGCCGCCTCGTACCAGAGCGGCGGCGCCGTGAGGGCGGGCGGCTCCCCGGCGAGCGGGGTCCAGTCGATCACGGAGAGCGCCAGGGCGATGGTCAGCCAGTTCAGCCAGGCGAAGTTGCCCGACAGGACGAGCCATAGCTGGGTGAGCACCATGAGAGCGGCGGCAGCGCTCGCCACCGGCTGCGGGGTGAACAGCAGGACGGGCACCAGCAGCTGGGTGACATGGTTGGCGGCCGCCTCGACCCGGTGGACCGGGCGTGGCAGGTGGTGGAAGAACCAGCTGAGCGGCCCCGGCATCGGCTGGGTCTCGTGGTGGAAGTCGAGGCAGGTCAGCTTCCGCCAGCACTCGTCCCCGCGCATCTTGATGAGCCCGGCGCCGAACTCCAGCCGGAAGAGCAGCCACCGCAGCAGCCAGAGCACCAGCACCGGCGGCGCGGTGTCCCCCGTACCGAGGAAGACGGCGAGGAACCCCGTCTCCAGGAGGAGCGACTCCCAGCCGAACCCGTACCAGACCTGCCCGACCTGGACGATCGACAGGTAGAGCACCCAGGGCAGCGCCCACAGCAGCATTCCGCCCCAGAGCGGAAGGCGGCCGTCCAGCCCCGCGACCAGGGCCACCGAGACCGCGCAGCCGCCCCAGGCGACGGCGGCGAAGAAGCGGTCGGAGTAGTGCAGCCGGAACAGCCCCGGCGCCGCCCTCCAGGGGGTGCGCCGGAGCAGTTCCGGTACGGGCAGCATGCCGCGCTCACCGATCAGCGCCCGGAACTGGAGAGCGGCCGAGAGGAAGGCGACCAGGTAGATCACGGCCAGCGTCCGCTGGAAGATCAGCCTGCTCAGCCAGTAGCCGTCGGCGGAGAACCACTCCATCCCTGCCAGTATCGGCCCGGCGGCGGCGTTCAGCCCGCCGCGACGAGCCGGCGCAGCGTCCGGCCCAGCCGGCGCGCGTACCAGAGCTGCACCTGGGGCACGAGCGGCCCCGCGAGCCGTGCGTACCAGGCGGCGGGGCGCGAGAACGCCATGACCGTGAACCAGACCGTGCCGTCCTCCGCCAGGTCCACCACGAAGCACTCCTCACCGATCTCCGGGTGCCCGGTCAGGGTGCCGTAGCCGAACCCGGTGCGGCCCTCCTCCCCGTACGCCGTCCAGATCACCTCGCACGTTGCGGCCAGGCGTACCGGCCCCACGCCGAGCGCCATCCTGACCCTGCCACCGGGCTCCGCCCGGGCGGCCGAGGCGTCGACCCTGGTGCCCGCGGCCCGGTGCATCCGCCACTCGGTCACCGCCGCTCCCGCCGCCGCGAAGTCGTCCGCGCCCCGGCCGACCCGGGTGCGGTGGTGCAGGTGGTTGTAGCCCCTTGGGAGCGGTCCGAGCCGGGTGGCGCCTACCTCGGGGTAGGTGAGCGTGCTCATGCTGTCCTGCTTTCCGGGTGGGACGGGTGGGACGGGTGGGACGGGCGGGTGGTGGTGCGGATGCGCTGCCAGGCGAGGAGCGAGCAGAGGGCGAAGCCCAGTGCGTTGCCCAGGCCATGGGTGGCGGCCATCCAGGCCAGGGTGGGGTGGGGCAGTCCGGTCGCCTCGCCGACCGCCCAGCTCAGGGCGAGCAGCATGGTCGCCACCAGGACGGCGGCGGAGGTGAGGAGGAGCAGCCGGGTCGTCCTGTCCCGCCCCTCCTCGCGCCCCAGGCGCCAGGTGAGCAGGCCGACGGTCCACATGCCCGCCGTCAGGACCACGGCCCCGGCCAGTTCGGCCCAGTCGCCGATGAAGTAGCCGACGAGGACGAGGAGCGTGCCCAGCGGCACGCTGAGCGCGGCGAACCGGCCTGCGGGGCCGTCGGAGACCCGGCAGACGAGACCGGCGACCAGGGCGGCGGCGAAACCGGCGAAGTGGAAGTGCGGCACGGTCAGGGCGAGGATGCCCAGCTCGAAGCCGAACAGTTCGTGGCCCCACCGCTCCGCGACCAGGGCGAGCGCGGCGACGGCCGGGGTGACCAGTGCGGTGAGGAGGGCGATTCCGGCGGGGGAGAGGTCCCGGTCGCGGACCGCCCGGCGTGTGGCCTGCAGGGCGAGCAGGACGGTGCCCAGTGCGTAGCACGAGGCCAGCGCGGTGGCGGTAGGGCCACGCGGCAGCCATAGGGCCACCGCGCCGGGCGCCGCGAAGAGGGGCCAGAGCCTTCGGATGCCGTCCAGCTCCCGCAGCCCGGTCAGCCGCAGCCCCGCCGGGACGATGACGAACATGCCCGCCATCACGATCGCGTTGACCAGTACGGTCACAGCCCCACCCCCGTCTTTGAACACGTTCAACTCCTGAGGTGAGAGTAGGGGTTTTCTTGAACACGTTCAAGATGAGACTTCGCGGCCCGGCGTCCGCTTGCGGGCGGGCGTCCGGTGCGGCACAGATGGTGACGATCCATCCGTTCGCCATGGACAGGCAGGAGAGCCCCGTGCGCTCACCCAGACGTTTCCGGCACGCCGCGCTCGCCGCGCTGTCCGCCGGGGTTCTGCTGGCCGCCGCCGGCTGCGACAGCGCCGGGGACAGGACCACGAAGGGCACCACCGGCACCGCCGAGGCCAAGGACGTCCTCCTGCAGTCGCTCGCCGAGCCGGGCCCCGGACCCTTCACCAGGTCGACGGTGCGGGCCGCGCCCTCGCCGTCCCCCACCCGTTCGCCGGAGAAGGGCGACGGCTCCGCCACCCGGACGGTCCACCGGGTCTCGGGCGCCGTCCCCGGGCTCTACGGGGGCGTCCGGTCCGAGGCCGCCTGCGACGTCGGTCAGCAGGTCCGCCTGCTGACCGGCGACCGGGACAAGGCGAGTGCCTTCGCGGAGACGGCCGGCATCGAGGCCGTGCAGATCCCGGGCTATCTGCGCTCGCTCACCCCGGTGGTCCTGCGAGCCGACGCCCAGGTCACCAACCACGGCTACAGCGCCGGCGCCGGCACCGCCTTCCAGGCCGTGCTCCAGGCGGGCACCGCCGTCCTGGTCGACAGCAGAGGCCTGCCGCGGGTCCGCTGCGCCTGCGGCAATCCGCTGGGCGAGCCGGTGATCGCGAAGGGGCAGGTCACCCACCGGGGCGAGCGTTGGCCCGGTTACGAACCCGCGCGGATCCTGGCGATCGAGCCCGGCGTGCAGCCGGTCACCGGCCTGGTCATCGTGAACACCGCGGACAACACCTGGATCGAGCGGACCGTCGGTGACGACGGCGGGCGCGACCGGACCCCGGACGACCCGCCGCCCTTCGAGCCGAGCGACGATCTGCTCTTCCCGTCGCCGGCCCGCCCCTCCGAGCCCGAGGCCCCCGAGGCCACCCCGTCGGCGCCCGCCCCCGCCGAACCGGAGGAGCCGCAGTGCCCGGACCCCTCGGCCCCGGACGCCCCCGCCGAGCTGCCCCCCGGCTGCCCGCCGCCCATGGAGCCCGACCCCGGCACCGAGGCGCCGGACGACTTCGACGGCATGCCGACCGACGAGCCGTGGGAGCTGGAGGACGAGCCCGGCGCGGTACCGGAGCCGACCCAGGTCTTCCCCGGCGAACCCGACGAGTTCGACGAGCCGGTGGACTCCGGCGTTCCCGAGCCGTTCGCCGGGTGACCGGGCCGCGCCCGGACCTCCTCCAGCTCGTGCGGTGACCGCTCCGGTCGGCGTACGGATCACTCGAAGAATCTGACAAATGGTGGCAAAGTGGCCCACATGGATGATCGGGTAGCGGGTGCCCTGTCACTCCCGGACGACTGGCCCGCCCACCCGGACCTCAGCCTCGCCCTGAACCGTATGGGCAGCTTCGACTGGGATCTGGACACCGGCCTCATGCACATGGACCAGCCCGCCCTCGACGTGTTCGACCTGACCGCCGACGAGTACGACGACCGGCCGGTCTCGCTCGCCCAGCGCGTGCCGACCGACGAGGCCGTACGCCTGGACGGGATGGTCTCGCAGGCACTCAAGAGCGGCCGTACCAACTACGGCGCCTACTTCCGTATCCAGCGCCGCGACGGCACCCTGCGCTGGACCCACACCCAGGGCTTCGTCCGCCGGGACGGGACCGGCCGGCCGCGCCGCATCATCGGCATCGTCCGCGACGCGACCCAGGAGCTGGCCGACTCCTCCGCCCGGCAGGAACTGGACGTGGAGCGGCGCCAGCGCACCAGTCTGGTGGAGGGCACCACCGCCTCCCTGGCGCACGCCCGTACGGTCAAGGACGTCATCGCGGTCCTCAAGAACTCCCAGGGCCTCGCGCACCTCGGGGCCACCAGCCTCGTCATGGGCCTGCTGGAGTCCGGCCGCATCCATCTCGTGGCCGACGGCCCCGAGGGCGCCTACGTCCCCGGCACCCGGTTCACCCGGGTGGACGAGCAGTACCCGATGAGTGAGGTCGTCCGTACGCTCACCCCGCGCTTCATCGAGTCCGCCGAGGACTTCGCCACCTCCTACCCGGTCCTCTGGCCCAACATCAGCCACCTGGGGATCACCGCGGCCGCCTATATGCCGCTGATCGCGCAGGCCCGCCCGATCGGCGCACTCGGCCTGCTCTACCGCGACAAGGCGGGCTTCACCCCCGACGAGCGCAACCTCCTCATGGCGCTCGGCACCTCGATCGCCCAGAGCCTCCAGCGGGCCATGCTCTACGAACAGGAGCACGACCTCGCCGAAGGGCTCCAGCAGGCGATGCTGCCGCGCCGGATCCCGGCCGTCCCCGGGGCGCAGGTCGCCGTCCGCTACCGCTCGGCCCGGCTCGGCCGGGACATCGGCGGCGACTGGTACGACCTGATCCCGCTGCCCGGCGGACGGGTCGGCGCCGTCATCGGGGACGTACAGGGGCACGACACCCACGCCGCCGCCGTCATGGGGCAGCTCAGGATCGTGCTGCGGGCCTACGCGGCCGAGGGGCACAGCCCCGCCACCGTCATGGCGCGCGCCTCCGTCTTCCTCCACGAGCTGGACACCGACCGCTTCGCCACCTGCACCTACGCCGAGGTCGACCTGACCACCGGGGTCGTCCAGTTGGTCCGCGCCGGCCATGTCGACCCGCTGGTGCGCGACGTGGACGGCAGCTGCCGCCGCATGCCGTCCGATGGTGGGCTGCCGCTGGGGCTCTCCGCGGAGTTCGGGCGGCTGGAGTACCCGGTCACGACGGCGGAGCTGGACCCCGGCCAGACGATGATCCTGTTCACCGACGGCCTGGTCGAGCTGCCCGGCTCCGACCTCGACGAGGGCATGCAGCTGCTGACCACGCTGGTCTCCAACGGCCCCCAGAACCTCCAGAAGCTGGCCGACGGGCTCTGCGACGCCGTCGACGTGCGCGGCGGCCAGGACGATGTGGCGCTCCTGCTGCTCCGCCGCCGGGCGGCCCAGGCGCCCCAGCCCGGCGGCAGGCTCCGGCAGCACGTCGCCCAGAACGACCCCGAGGCGCTCAGCTCCGCCCGGCACATGATCCGGGCGGCGGTACGCGCCTGGGGGGCGAAGGAGCGGGCCGACGAGATCGAACTGGCCGCCGACGAGCTGATCACCAACGCGCTGATGCACACCGACGGCGGGGCCGTCGTGACGATCCGGGTGATGGCCGGGTCCGAGCGGCGGCTGCGCGTCGACGTGGAGGACCGCTCCAGCGCCCTGCCCCGGCGCCGGGACGCGGGGGAGTCGGGGGTCTCGGGGCGCGGACTGATGCTCGTCGACCGGCTGGCCGACGTCTGGGGCGTGGAGTCCCGGGGCAGCGGAAAGTGCGTGTGGTGCGAGTTCCTGATCCCCGACCGGTCGTGAGGTGCCAGGAATTCCGCAGAGAACGGAGCTGTAACAGTACGTAACATGTCCTTACTTGACCGTAACCGACCGCGAAGGATTGACTGCGGGGGTACGGCCGTTCCGCCCCCGACGACATGAGGCCCTCTGTTGGGTACCGAACTTCTGGCCCCGCTCGATCTGGCCTTCTGGCACCTCGAATCCGACGCCCACCCCATGCACCTGGGCGCGCTCGCCGTCTTCGCCCCGGCGTCCGGTGTCACCCCGCTGCACGTCCTGGAACTGCTCCGCACCCGGGCCGCCGCGATCCCCAGGCTGCGGATGTGCGTACGGGACGTCCTGCTGCCGGTCGGCGGGGCGGCCTGGACCGTAGACAAGGACTTCGACGTGCACCGCCATGTACGCCGCGTCGCCGTGGCCGACGGCGACTTCATGGCGGGAGCCACCCGACTGGCCGGCGAGCTGATGGAACAGCCGCTGGGCCGAGGGCTGCCGCCCTGGCAGATGTATCTGATCGGCGGCGCCGACGACGGGCCCTTCGCCGTGCTCGTCAAGCTGCACCACGCGCTGGCCGACGGGATGCGGGCGGTCGCCATCGGGGCCGGGATCTTCGACGAGATCGCCGCCACCGCGGCCCGGCCCGGCGTGCGCGGCCGCCCCGCCGTGCCGCCCCGCTCCTGGCTCCCCGACCCCCGCGAGGTGGCGGGCATGGCGCTCGGCCGGATCGGCGAGGTCGGCCGGGCGCTGGGCGTGGGCGCCTCCGTCGTCCGCGCGGGCCGCCTGGACCTGCGCGGTGACACCGCCTTCACGGCGCCCTCCAGCGGCACCCGGCGGCTGGCCACCGCGGACCTGGACGCCACGGCCCTCCAGCGGATCCGGCGGGCCGAGGGCGGCACCGCCAACGACATCCTGCTCGCCGTGGTCGCCGGGGCCCTGCGCCGCTGGATGGAGGAGCGGGGCGAGGCGCTCACCGGCACCGACCCGCGCGCCCTGGTCCCCGTCTCACGGCGCAGGCCCGGCGGCGCGGTGACCGGGAACCGCCTCTCCGCCTACCTCCTCGACCTGCCCGTCGGCACGGCCGACCCCCGGGAACGGCTGCGGACGGTCCGGGGAGCGATGGACCGCAACAAGGCGGCCGGACCGCTGAAGGGCGCCGGTGCCGTCGCCGTACTCGCCGACCAACTGCACCCGCTGGCCCACCGGTTCGGCGCACCCCTGGCGGCGAACGCCGCCCGGGTGCTCTTCGACCTGCTCGTCACCAGCGTCCCGCTGCCGCGCTCCGCGCTCTCCCTCGGCGGCTGCCCGCTGAGCGCCCTGTACCCGATGGCACCGCTGGCCCGCGGTCAGTCGCTGGCCGTCGCCCTGTCGACGTACGGCGGCCGGGTCCATGTGGGTCTGGTGGCGGACGGGAAGGCGTTGCCGGACCTGGACCGGCTGGCCGAGGCGGTCCAGGAGGAGTTCGCCGGGATCGGGGCGCTGCTGACCGGCGGCCGGGTGGCGGCACCGGTCTCCTGACAGGCAGCCGTACGCGCCCTGCGGCAGGCTGGTGCCATGCCCGAACTGCCCGAAGTCGAAGCCCTGCGGGTCTTCCTCGACGACCACCTGGCCGGCAAGGAGATCGCCCGCGTCCTCCCGCTGGCGATCAGCGTCCTGAAGACGTACGACCCGCCGCTCTCCGCCCTCGACTCCGCCACTGTCACCTCGGTGGCCCGCCACGGCAAGTTCCTCGACATCGAGGCGGGTGGGCTGCACCTCTGCACCCACCTGGCGCGGGCGGGCTGGCTCCGCTGGAAGGACTCCTTCCCGGCCGCCCCGCCGCGCCCCGGTAAAGGTCCGCTCGCCCTGCGCCTGGTGACCGCGGACGGCGACGGCTTCGACCTCACCGAGATGGGCACCAGGAAGCGGCTCTCCGTCCACCTCGTCCGCGACCCGATGGACGTCCCCGGCATCGCCCGCCTCGGCCCCGACCCGCTCGCCGACGCCTTCGACCGGGACACGTTCGCCGGAATCGTCGGCGGGGCGCGCCGCCAGATCAAGGGCGCCCTGCGCGACCAGTCGCTCATCGCGGGCATCGGCAACGCCTACAGCGACGAGATCCTGCACGTGGCGAAGATGTCCCCGTTCAAACGGACCGCCGACCTCGACGAGGACGACATCACCCGTCTGTACACCGCGCTGCGCACCACCCTCAAGAACGCCGTGGAACGGACCGGCGGAGTGGAGGCCGGAAGTCTCAAGTCCGAGAAGAAGAGCGGGATGCGCGTCCACGGGCGGGCGGGGGAGGCCTGTCCGGTCTGCGGTGACACCATCCTGGAGGTCTCCTTCAGCGACTCCTCGCTCCAGTACTGCCCCACCTGCCAGACCGGCGGCAAACCGCTGGCCGACCGGAGGCTCTCCAAGTTCCTGAAGTGAGCACGGAGGCTTTCACCGCGTGACCGTCACCAGCCGCCGCCCGCCCGCCGTCCGCACCTCGAAACGGTCGATGGCCTCCGGCCGAAGCGCCGCCCCGCCGTCCACCTCCACCAGCCCGTCACCCGGGACCCCGGCCGACCAGCTGGTCACCGTCTCCTCGCTGCCGTCCCGGCCCACCGCGATCAGCGAGCACACCCCGACGGCCGGCACCCGCACGGCCTCCAGCGCCACCGCCGTACCCCACTCGTGCCTCGCCGCCGTCACCACCGCGGCCGACCCCGAACCCTGGTCCGCCCCCACCCACCGCTGCACCCGCACCCCCTCCCCCGGGCCGCCGGGGCCGCCCGAGAGATCAGCCGCCGCCCACGGGCCGCCCACCGCCAGCACCACCACGGCCGCCACCAGCGCGAGCCGCCGCCTGCCCGCCCTGCGCCGGCCGGCCGCCACCGCCTCCATGAGCCGGTCCGCGAGCCCGGGACCCGGCCGTACCACCGGCCCGGCCACCGCCAGCCGCGCCGTCACCCGGGCCAGCTCGCGCGCCCGGGCACGGCACTGCGGACACTCCTCCAGGTGCTCCTCGAACCGGAAGGCGTCGGCCCTCCCGAGCACGCCCAGGGCATAGGCCCCCACACGGATGTGGGGCTCGGTCGTCTGCATGTACTGCGGTACGGGAACAAGCCGGGATTCACTCAAGCCATCGGCCCCCGCAAGGCCTAAACTCCGGGCTCATGCTGCGCGTACTCGCCGTCGACGACGAACCCCCCGCCCTGGAGGAGCTCCTCTACCTCCTGCGCGCCGACCCCCGCATCCGCAGCGCCGAAGGTGCCACCGGAGCGACCGAGGCGCTGCGCCGCATCGGCAGCGCCGTGGACGCGGGCCCCGACGACCCGTCCGCGATCGACGTCGTCTTCCTCGACATCCACATGGCGGGCCTCACCGGCCTCGACGTCGCCCAGCTCCTCGCCGGATTCGCCTCGCCCCCGCTCATCGTCTTCGTCACCGCGCACGAGGGCTTCGCCGTCCACGCCTTCGACCTCAAGGCCGTCGACTACGTCCTCAAACCGGTCCGCCGAGAACGCCTCGCCGAGGCCGTGCGCCGGGTCGCCGAGCAGGTGGGGGACCGCTCCGCCCCGGTGAACGACACCGCCACCGACCAGATCCCGGTCGAGCTCGGCGGTGTCATCCGCTTCATCCCGATCGACGAGATCGCGTACGCCGAGGCGCAGGGCGACTACGCCCGGCTGCACACCGCCACCGGCAGCCACCTCGTCCGCATCCCGCTCACCACCCTGGAGGAGCGCTGGCGCTCGCGCGGCTTCGTGCGGATCCACCGCCGCCACCTGGTGGCGCTGGGCCGGATCGACGAGCTGCGGCTCGACGCGGGGAGCATGAGCGTGCGCATCGGGGAGGCCGAGCTGGCCGTCAGCCGCCGCCACACCCGGGCCCTGCGCGACCTGCTGATGCGCCAGGGCGGCCGCTGACCTGGGGCGACCTCGTTGAAGCCCCTCCGTTGAAGCCTTCCCAGCACCACCCCCCGCCGCCTACACTCCGAGCCCATGTCACAGGAGACCGCACCCCGGCGCGAAGTCGTCACGGGAGAGCCCCGCCGGGTGCGTCCGCTGCCTCGCTACCGCACCCAGTCGGAGATCGAGGAGCAGACCGCCCTCGGTGGCGCCTACGTCCGCTCGCTGATGCGCAGCCAGCTCCGCGCCGGGCTCACCGTCTTCGCCGTGCTCGCCCTCGTCGCGGGCACCCTGCCGCTGCTGTTCGCCGCCCTGAACAGCGCGGCCCTGGTCTGGGCGGTGCTCGGCTTCGCCACCTACCCGCCGCTCACCCTGGCCGCCTGGTGGTACGTGCGCAGGGCGGAGCGCAACGAGCGCGACTTCGCCCGGCTGGTGGAGGGCCGCCCCCGACCGTGAGCACCCCCGACCACACGGCGTCCTGGGTGGCGGTCGCCCTCGTCGTCCTCGCCACCGTCCTCGTCGGCGGCTTCGGCCTGCGCATCTCCCGTACGACCTCCGACTTCTACGTCGCCTCGCGCACCGTGCGGCCCCGGCTCAACGCAGCCGCGATCAGCGGGGAGTACCTCTCCGCCGCATCCTTCCTCGGGGTCGCCGGGCTGGTCCTGCTGCACGGCCCGGACATGCTCTGGTACCCGGTCGGCTACACCGCCGGATACCTCGTGCTGCTGGTCTTCGTCGCCGCCCCGCTGCGCCGCTCGGGGGCGTACACCCTGCCGGACTTCGCCGAGGGGCGCCTCGAATCGCTGCAGGTCCGCCGAGTGGTGAGCATCCTCGTGGTCGGCGCGGGCTGGCTCTACCTCGTCCCGCAGCTCCAGGGCGCCGGGCTGACGCTCAAGATCCTCACCGGGGCGCCCGGCTGGCTCGGCGACGTACTCGTCGCGACCGTGGTGACGGTCGCGGTGGCGGCGGGCGGGATGCGCTCCATCACCTTCGTCCAGGTCTTCCAGTACTGGCTGAAGCTGACCGCGCTGCTCGTCCCCGCCCTCTTCCTCGTGCTCGCCTGGCAGGGCGACGGCCGCCCCCGGGTCAGCTTCGACGACCAGTTCGCCGTCTTCCGCGCCGACCACCCGCTCTACGCGACGTACGGGCTCATCGTGGCGACCTTCCTCGGCACCATGGGTCTGCCGCACGTCGTCGTCCGCTTCTACACCAGCCCCAACGGCCGCGACGCCCGCCGCACCACCGTCGCCGTCCTGGCCCTGGTCGGCCTCTTCTATCTCCTGCCGCCGATCTACGGGGCCCTCGGCCGGCTGTACGCCCCCGAGCTGCGGCACGGCGGCGACGCGGACGCCGCCGTCCTGCTGCTGCCCGCCCGGGTCATCGGCGGGCTCGGCGGTGATCTCCTCGGCGCGCTCATCGCGGGCGGGGCGTTCGCCGCGTTCCTCTCCACCGCGTCCGGGCTCACCATGGCCGTCGCCGGGGTCATCACCCAGGACGTCCTGCCCTCACGCGGCGTACGCCACTTCCGGCTCGCCACCGTCCTCGCCATCGCCGTGCCGCTCGCCGGTTCGCTGCTGGTCAGCCGGGTACCGGTGGCCGACGCGGTGGGCATGGCCTTCGCCGTCTCCGCGTCCTCCTTCTGCCCGCTGCTCGTCCTCGGCATCTGGTGGCGCAGGCTCACCCCGCCGGGCGCGATCGCCGGACTCCTGCTCGGCGGCGGCTCCGCGCTCCTCGCCGTCGCGATCACCGTGAGCGGGGCCGTGACCCCGCCCGGCTGGCCGCACGCCCTGCTCGCCTGGCCCGCCGTCTGGTCCGTCCCCGTGGGGTTCCTCGCGATGATCCTCGTCTCTCTCGCGACGCCGGGGCGGATACCGCCGGGCACCAACGCCGCCATGACCCGCTTCCACCTTCCCGAGGCACTCACCTCGGCCCGCGCCGCCGGGAGGGAGAGATGACCGGGGCCTCGGTCGCCGTCCTGGTGGCGCTGCTGCTCGGTACGGGGTTCCTGCTGGGCCGCCGCACCGCCGCCCGCCCGCTGCGCCCGAGCGACGTCGGCACCCCCGTCGAGCACGCCACCTTCGAGACCCTGCACACCGCCTCCCTCGCCGCGCCCCCGCTGCGCGCCGGCCTCACCGAGGAGAGCGCCCGCCGCTCGGCCCGCCGGCTGCGCTCCCTGCTGGGCACCGACGCCCTCTGCCTCACCGACCGCGAACGCGTCCTGGTCTGGGACGGAGCCGGGCACCACCACGGCAAGGACGTGATGGGCCACATCGAGGCGCTGCTGGAGGGCGGGCGCGGCACCGCCTTCGACAGCGGCTGCGCCGACCTCGACTGCCCGCTGCGCTGGGCGGTCGCCGTGCCGCTCACCGTGGAGAACCGGGTCCTGGGCGCGCTCGTCGCCTACGCACCGCGCGAGTCGGCGGTGCTGGCCCGGGCGGCGGGAGAGGTCGCGCGCTGGGTCTGCGTACAGCTGGAACTGGCGGAGCTGGACCGCTCCCGTACGCAGCTCATCGAGGCCGAGATCAAGGCGCTGCGGGCGCAGATCTCCCCGCACTTCATCTTCAACTCCCTCGCCGCCATCGCCTCGTTCGTCCGTACCGACCCGGAGCAGGCCCGCGAACTGCTCCTGGAGTTCGCCGACTTCACCCGCTACTCCTTCCGGCGGCACGGTGAGTTCACCACCCTGGCCGACGAACTGCACTCCATCGACCAGTACTTGGCGCTGGTCCGGGCCCGCTTCGGCAAGCGCCTCTCCGTCACCCTGCAGGTCGCCCCCGAGGTGCTGCCCGTCGCCCTGCCGTTCCTCTGCCTCCAGCCGCTGGTGGAGAACGCCGTCAAGCACGGTCTGGAGGGGGCCGTCACCCTGCCCGGGGCGCGGACCGAGGACGCCGCCCCGTTCCGGATCACCATCAGCGCGCTCGACGCCGGATCGGAGGCCGAGGTGGTGATCGAGGACAACGGGAGCGGCATGGACCCCGAACGGCTGCGGGGCATCCTTCGGGGCGAGGCCACCACCTCCACCGGCATCGGCCTGCTCAACGTGGACGAGAGGCTGCGCCAGGTGTACGGGGACGGGTACGGGCTCGTCATCGAGACCGGGATCGGCGCGGGCATGAGGATCACGCTCCGGCTGCCCAAGTACCGCGCGGGAGTGCACGGTTCGTGAGCCCTGCCCGACCCCTGTGACCTGGTGCGCAGGGGTGAACGGGCTCCTGACAGACTGTGGGGCGGATTCGCAGTGATCTTCCCTTCCCGGTCCGAGGAGCAGCCGATCCATGCCCACCGCCACCCGTCCCACCGCCACCCGTCCCACCGCCCCTCCCGCCACCTCCGCCCCGGCTGCCCCGCCCGCCCGGTCCACGCCGGCCGTCCGGGTCGGGAAGGCGTTCCTCGTGACCGTCGTCGCGGTGGCCCTGTCGCACGTGATCCTGTCCGACGGGCTGTTCGTTTCGCTGGTGGGACAGGCGGCCACCAACATGGGGGCGGGTCCGGGCTACGCGTCGGACGTGTCGTTCACCTCGGCGGTCGTCAACACCACCCTGACCATGGCTCTGGTGCTGTGGGTGGGCATGCGCCTGCTGCGGGAGCGCCGGGTGTACGTGATGGTGCTGGTGGGGGCCGTGGGGTGGTTCCTGACGGTCATGGGGAACGTCGACGCCCTGCTGGAGCGGGCCTATGGTCTGCTGCCCCTGGCCCCCATGGCGCTGTTCGTGGTCGTCACCGCGCTAACCGCCGGGCTCCTGCGTCCCGTACGGCGGTGAGGACCGGCGGGCCGTACCCGGCCGGCCCGCCCGGACCGGATCAGCACAGATGCACGGCCAGATGCCCGAGCGGGAGGCCCAACTGCCACGCGGGGGTCCACACCTGGACCTCCCCCTCGCCGTCGAGCGCGCCCCCGGCCAACGGCTCCCAGGGCGCGGGCACGATCGCGTCGAGGTCCGCGGCGAGCAGCTCGGTCTCCTCCAGCCACCGCCAGGCCGCCCGGGCCAGCGCCAGGTCGGGGTCGCCGGGCCCGGCCCGCCGCTCCGACTCCACGAGCCGCTCGCAGACCCAGCTCCGCCAGGTGGCCCCGTACGCCGTGAGCAGCCGCAGTTCGTCGACGCGGGCCTCGGACAGCGCGCGGGAGACGGGGGCGTCCCCCAGGAGGCCGGAGAGGAAGATCGTCAGCGCGAGCGCGTCCCGCCCGGCCCGGAACTCCAGCGTCGTCGGTTCCATCAGGTCGCCGGTGCGTAACAGCTCGTCGGCGGTGTACTCCGTGTACAGCCAGGCCATCGGTACCGGCAGCCCGTCCCCGCCGGTCCCACGCGTATCCTCGGGACGCATCCCGTCTCGCCTCTTTCCTTGCTCGGTACCGGGCTTCATGCAGCATTGAACCGGGGGCGGGCGCCCCGCGTGGGCAGAAGCGGAGGATCGCCCAGGAGATGCGAGGCTGTGAATGAGTGCCGACCCCGGCGACGACCCGCATGTGCGCCTGCTGCTGGGCGCGTACGTCCTGGACGCGCTGGACGCGGAGGAGACCTGCCGGGTAGCCGATCATCTCCAGCTCTGCGACCGCTGTGCCCGCGACTACGTGGAGGTGGCGGAGGCCTCGGCCCTGCTGGCCCTGTTGCGGGCGGAGGACCTCAGTGAGTAGCCGGGCAGATTGCGCGAGAGCAGCCGCAGCGCGTAGTACGAACGCGACTTGACGGTCCCGGCCGGGATGCCCAGCGCCTCGGCGGTCTCGGTGACGCTCAGCCCGTGGAAGTAGATCTGCACCAGCACCGCGCGGTGTTGGGGGCTGAGGGTGCGGACCGCCTCGCGGACGTCCAGGGCGTGGACGGCCGAGTCCGCGGTGTCCTGGACCGCCGGGGCGCTCTCCAGCAGCGTGTCGCCGACCTCGGCGGGGCGCGCCTGGCGGGAGCGCCGGGCGTCGATGGCGAGGCGGCGGCCGACCGTGAACAGCCAGGGCCGCATCGAGTCGTAGGGCGCGGCGAAGGCCTCCGGATGCTGCCAGGCGCGCACCAGGGTCTCCTGCACCAGGTCCTCCGCCCGCTGCCGGTCCCCGAAGGTCAGGCCGAGCAGGAAGTGGAAGAGGGCCGGGCCGTGTTCCCGCTGCAACTCCGCGATGGCCCGCTCATCGGTCGTCGTCGTGGTCTTCATGAACGTCCTTTCCCGCGGGAGGCCCCCGACGGCCTCGCTGCCGCCTGGCGTATACGAACGCATTCGGCGGCGCAGGAACAGGCGGTACACCGAGGCGTGCGACGAGCGGTCGCTCAGTGCGGCGAATGGTGCGGCGAACGGTCAAGGGGCCGTCGGGGTCGGACGGTACGACCAGTTCAGCTAGGTATGCGGCAATGCTCCTTGCTTCGGCAGTATGAAGATATGTGTAGTCGGATGGTCCTAATCATCCGAACATGGAGTCGAGCAGATGACGCAGCGCATCCGACCGGGCACCGTGGCCGCCCTCGCCCTCCTCCTCGCCGCGGCCACCGGCTGTACCGGGCAGCAGCCCCCGGCGCCCGCCCCGAGCGCACCCCCCTCCGCCGCCCGGGGCGCGGGCGGCCAGGACGCCGACGGACCGCGCCCCTTCACCCTGCTCGCCTCGGGCGACGTCCTGCCGCACTCCTCCGTCATCGACCGGGCGGGAGCCGACGCGGGAGGGCGGGGCTACGACTTCACCCCGATGCTCAAGGGTGTCGCCCCGGTCGTCTCCCGCGCCGATCTGGCCATCTGCCACATGGAGACGGTGTACGGGAAGGAGGGCGGCCCCTACACCGGCTACCCGAGCTTCAAGTCGCCGCCCGAGGTCGCCACCGCCCTGCGCGCCACCGGGTTCGACTCCTGCTCCACCGCCTCCAACCACACGCTGGACGACGGCTCCGAAGGCGTGGACCGCACCCTCGGAGCGCTGGACGCGGCAGGCATCCGCCACGCCGGATCCGCCCGCTCCGCCGCCGAGGCCGCCCGCCCCACGATCCTGCCGGCCGGACCGGGGGAGCGGGCGGCGAAGGTCGCCCACCTCGCGTACACCTACGGCACCAACGACATCCCGCTGCCCGCCGGGAAGCCGTGGACGGTCAACGTGACCGACGAGCGGAAGATCGTGGCGGAAGCGAGGAAGGCCCGGCGGGCGGGCGCCGACGTCGTGGTGCTCTCCGCGCACTGGGGCACCGAATGGCAGGACGAACCGGACGCCAGGCAGCTGGAACTGGCCGAGCGCCTCACCGCCTCCCAGGAGGGCGGCCGCCCCGACCTCGACCTGATCATCGGCACCCACGCCCATGTGCCGCAGGCGTACGAGAAGGTCAACGGGACCTGGGTCGTCTACGGCATGGGCGACCAGATCGCCGGAGCGATGATCAACTACCAGGGCGTCCAGGACCCGCGCGGCAACCAGAGCTCGATGGGCCGCTTCACCTTCGCGCCGCCCGCGCGGCCGGACGGGCGCTGGACGGTGAAGAAGGCCGAGTTCGTCCCGCAGTGGTACGACACCACCACCGGGCGCGTCATGAACCTCAACACCGCCATCGCGGGCGGGGCCGAACACCACCGCCCGGTCCGCGACCGCATCCGCGACGTGGTCCTCGGCCGGGGCGCCGAGGCCGACGGGCTCGTGATGGGGGAGTAGCGGCAAGCGCCGAGGGGGGTTACGGCACCACGGTGACCGGCCAGCGGCCCGCCTTCACCAGCCGGACGGCCACCGAACCGATGAACCGGTGTCCCGCCGACTCCGACGCCCCCACCACCACGGCGTCGGCGGTGAGTTCGTCGGCCGCCGTCACCAGCCCGTTGTACGGGTCGCCGCGGAAGGTGTGGAACTCCCAGCGCACGTCCCAGGTGTCCTTGAGCCGCTCCGCCGACTCCCGGATCTCCTCGACCAGCTCCTGGGCGACCTCCCCCGTCGTGTCGCCGACGGGCACGCCCAGCGCGGCGCCCGAGGCGATCACGGGCTGGACGTAGACGAGGGCCAGCGTCGCGTTCTGCCGCCGGGCGAGACCGGCGGCATAGGCGGCCGCGCGCATGGACGAGTCGGAGCCGTCGAGCCCCGCGACGATCACCTTGGGGCCGTCCGTGCCGCGTTCGAACTGATGGGGCTGCTGCTCTGTCACGGTTCCGAGGCTATCGGCTCGCCCGGAAGGCGCGGAGGCGGGCCGTCGGCGCGAGCGGGCCGCTGCGTCGAATGGGTACAAAACGGTTGACCCCCGGTGTCGTCCACCGGACCGGACGCCCGGTCGTGCGAGCAGTTGGCCATGAGAAGTGATCACATCCGGCCCGACCGCCGCGCCCTGCTGAAGGTGGCCCTCGGCCTCGGGACCGCCACCGCCGTGCATCTGATCGCCGCCGATCCGGCGTCGACGCCCACCCGCCCCGCACGGGCCGCGGGCACCCCGCCCGCCGCGGCAGCCGGCCCGCCTGCCGGCGTACCGGGCAGACCGCCCGCGTACCGCCTGCAGCCCATGACGGCGGGCACCCCGCCCCGCTTCCGGCCCGCCAGGCCTCCGGTGCGCACCCGGCCCTTCGAGGAGCTCCCCGGCCTCGGTCACTCGATGGTGCTCAGCTTCGACGACGGACCCGACCCGCTCTACACCCCCGACATCCTGGCCACCCTGCGCAAGCACAACGTCCGCGCCATGTTCTTCGTCTGCGGCGAGATGGCCGACGCCAACCGGGACCTGGTGCGCGAGATGGCGGACGACGGCCATGTCGTGGGCAACCACTCCTGGTCGCACCCGCTCGTCCCCGGGCTCACCCGCGCCGCGATCCGCGACGAGCTCGGGCGGACCAGCGAGGTGGTCGAGGCAACGCTCGGCACCGCACCGCTCTGGTACCGGGCCCCTTACGGTGCCTGGAACCGCAACTCCTTCGAGATCGGCGCCGACCTGGGCATGGAGCCGATGGCGTGGACCGTCGACACCCTCGACTGGACCACCCCGGGGACGGGCACCATCGTCCGCCGGGTCCTGGACGGGGCGGCGCCCGGTGTCGTCGTCCTCTCGCACGACGCGGGCGGCAACCGGTCCCAGAGCGTCGCGGCCCTGCGCCGCTACCTCCCCAGGCTGCTCGACGAGGGCTACCGCATCACGGTGCCGCAGCGGGTCTGAGAGGCCGGTCCGCCCGGGGGCGGGTCCCGCCGGATACGGTGCCTCCGGTACGCGCCCGGGGTGCCGCCCCGGGCGCGCCGACGCACCACCTGTGGGGGAACCATGACCGAGTGGTACGGGGCGTAAGCCCTGGCGGGCAATCCGGCGGCTCCGGCCGGCGTGCTGCTGAGGCTGCTGGCACTGAACGACCGATCGATCACTCATCGGCTCTCGTACCACGCCGCGCTGCCCGGTGAGGTCGCCGAGGCCATGCTCACCCACCCCGAGCGCTGGGTGCGGCACCTGCTGGCCGAGAGCTTCACCGCCGCTCCCGAACCGCGGGCCCGGCTCCTGGACGGACCGGAGTCCGACGCGATGGCGGTCGCGATCGGCCCCAACCCCTACCGCATCCAGGCGCCGCCGCTGCCGGACGGGGCGTCCGAGCGTCTCCTGAACCACGAGCGGGACAACGTCCGGTACGAGACGGTCGACGCGCCGTCCGTGCCGGACCACGTACTGGTTCCGCTCGCCCTCAACCCGACCCTCCCCGCCGACCTGGCCGCGGGGCTCGCGGACCACGAGGACCCGGCTGGCCGTCTCGGCCCGTCCGGAGCTCTCGGAGGACGAGCGGGCGGCCATCGACTGGCGGATCGAGCCCGAGGACCGGCTTTCCGGCCTGTGGGGTCGCTTACCTCCCGGCCGCGGTTTCCGGCGGCCGGCCTCGCCCGGCGGTTCGCCGACGCGCCGGACCCCAGGGAGCGCGCCCTGGCCCTGCGGGACCCGGCGGCGACACCCGAGCTCGTCGAACGGCTGAGCCGGGACCCGGACGCCGGGGTGCGGCGGACGGCCGCTCGCGACCCGCGGGTCCCGGTGCCCAGGCTGCTGGAACTGCTGGCGGACCCCAGCACGGAGATGGCCGCGGCCGCCAACCCCGCGCTGCCGCCCGCGGAGATGGCCGCGCTCCTGGACCGGGAGGGCATCCCCCGCTGAACCGTGCGGTGCGGCGCCGAAGGGACCGCCGGGGCGGCAGTGACGTGGCGTCAGCGGGTCTCGACGAGGCGGGCGAAGACCACCACGTTTCCGTCGTAGCCGCCCGCCTTCGAGAACCCCCCGCCGCAGGTGATCACCCGGAGCTCCGCATGGCCCGTGTCGCCGTATACCCGGGGGCCGGGGAAGTCGTTCTTGGAGAAGACCTCCACCCCGTAGACCTCGAAGATCCCGACCCGGCCGTCGTAACGCTCCACCTCGACGCGGTGGCCCTTCTGGAGCGAGCCGAGGCCGTAGAAGACCGCGGGCCCGGAGTTGTTGTCGACATGGCCGACGACCACGGAGGTGCCGAGCTGGCCGGGGGCGATGCCGTTCTGGTACCAGCCGGCGAGGTTGGGGTCCTCGGCCGGCGGGGCGTCGATCCAGCCGTTGGCGTCCAGGTTGACGTCGATGATCGGGGCGTCCACGTTGATGGACGGGATCTTCACCCGCGAGGCGGGGGCGTAGGGCAGCGGCTGTTCCGGCTCGCCCTCCACCGGCGGTCCCGCCGCGTCGCCGCTCAGGTCCAGCGAGGCCGCGGCCGCGGGCTGCGGCGGGCCCTCCTCCCCGAACTCCGCCCCGTTGCGCAGCAGGGCGAGGCCCGTGAGCATGACCAGGGCGACGGCTCCCCACGGCACGCGTCTGGTCCGCTCGGCGCCAGCGTAGTCCCGGCCCATGGTGCTCCCTTCGTCGCGACGCTTGGAACGTTAGGGGCGGTGCGGCCGGGCGGCGATCAGGGAGAGGCGAACGGGTGGCGGGCCGAATCCGGGCCCCTGGGGGTGACTGCCCTTCGGAGTAATGAGCAGATAAAACTTCTGACGGCCTGTGACCTGCGGCTCCGTCAGATCCAGGGGTTTTCGTACGGCGTGTCGCGTCACCGGGGTGGAGCAGTGCCGAAGTGCGAGCGGCCGGGCGACTGGTGAGTGTTCGTCATGGGAGGCGTTCACGTCGATCCAATCCCGGAGGAACAGGACTCCGGGGCGTTTCCCGCTGGAGGTCCACACGATGCGTGCTTCACGCGCTCTCGCGGTCACTGTGACCGCTTTCGCGGCTGTCGGGCTCGCTGCCCCGATGGCCGCCGCCACCAACGGTCCGGTCAACGTCGCCGTCAACCCTCAGTCGGTCCACCAGGGCGGCACGCTCAAGGTCACCGCGCAGGGCTGCGGTCACGGCGGCAAGGTCTGGTCGAATGCCTTCCCGACGGCCCACCTCTCGGCGGGTGACGGCACCAACTACGCCCACGCCCGGGTCCGGAACAACACCACGCCGGGTCAGTACCACCTCTCGGTGAAGTGCAGTGACAACGACCGCATCGCGACGCACAAGTTCACCGTGCTCGCCGGCAACGGCGCGCAGGGCGGCCTCGGCGGCTCGATGGGACCGAACTCCACGGAGATGCAGGTCGGCGGCGGACTGGTGGCCGCCGCGGCCGTCGGTGGCGCGGTCTTCCTCGTCCGGCGTCGGCGGACGAGCCATGCGGCCTTCTAGGACGTCAGACCTCCCGCCCGGCCCGATACGCCCGTCGCCCCGAGTCCTGGATCAGGACCCGGGGCGACTGCCGTCCGCCGCACCGTTGTGCCGTCAGTGCCGGCGGCCGGCGCTGCGGCGGCGTACGAAGTAGAGGGTGCCGGTGGCGGCCGCGAGCACGAGGGCCGCGCCGGACGCGACCTCCACCGTGTCCATGGTGCCGGAGCTTCCGCCGAGACCGCCGCGCACCCCGCTCGGCGCGATGGCCGTGGAGCTGACGGTCGGGGCCGTGGTCGGTGCGGTCGTGGGCGTCGGGGTGCTGGTGGGTCCGGCGGCGATGGTCAGGTTGACGTTGCGGGTGGTCCCGGTGGAGCCGCAGGCGAACGTCACCGCGTAGACCGCGCCCCGCCGGGCGTCCGTGTCGACGGTGGCGGTGGCCGTGGTGCTGCCGCTGGGGATGACGGTCGTGTCGAAGATGCCCGAGGTGACGGTGGTCTCGCCGGTGCATCCGCCGGCGCCGAGGGTCACCCGGCCGCCCGGAGCGATGACCGAGGGGGCGATCGTCGGGTTGAACGTGTTGATGGCCCCGTCCGGCGCGGCGTGGGCGGCGGACGGAGCCAGCAGGGTGAGCGCGGTGGCGCCCAGGAGTGCGAGGGGTGCGACACGTATCGCGCGCATGAAGGATCCTCCGGGTTCCCCGAGGGGCAGCTGCGGAATGAGTTTCCACATAGCAGGAAAAATGCACCTCGATGCCCGACACGCTAGGAGCGGGACACACCTGCCGCTATCGGGGTCCGGCGAATGGGTCAGTCATGTCCCCCGGCCGGCGCACCGGCGGGTTCACCGGCGGCGTCACCGGCCGGGGGACCGGAGCATCAGCGGGTGGCCTCCGGGAACAGGTCGAGGAAGGGCTCGGCGGTGGCCGAGATGCCCCGGCCGAAGGGCGCGTCGAAGTCCCAGATCAGGAAGAGCAGGAACGCGATCAGCGCGCTGAAGAGCCCCGCCAGCAGCAGTTCCCGGAATGTTCTGCGGATCTGGAGGGTGAAGATCAGCCCGACCGTCACCAGCGCCCCGATGATCAGGCCGAACCACACCACCCCGGGCATCGTCGCCCCCGCGTTCTGCCCCCGCGAGCTGCGGGCGTCGTCCGCCGCCGCCACCTGGTCCACCAGCGGCTGGTACGCCTGCCCCTCGTGGTCGGTCTGCGGCTCGTAGCCGGTGACGTCCGCCCGCACCCGGTCCAGCAGTTCCGTGCCGCGTTCGGTGAGGGTGCCCCGATCGGCCATCACCCGCCACTCGTCGTCGATGACATGGGCGACGTACGCGTCGACGTCCGCGCGGATACGGTCGCGGACCTCGACCGGGTAGACGGAGGACCGGGCCTGCACCTCGTGCAGGGCCTGTGCCTCCAGTCGTACGGACTCCTGGGCGGCGCTGCGGCCCTCCCAGACCCCGGCGATGGCCAGGCCCAGGACGATCGCGTAGACCACGCCGATCATCATCGTCATGTACTCGATGACGTCGGGTGTCTCGGACGGATCGTCGTCATCGGCGATCCGGCGGTTGTTGAGCACCGCGATGGTGAGGACGACCGCACAGGCCGACGCCATGGCAATGCTCAGGACGAGCCATTCGGACATGGATATCTCCTCGTCAGCGGGATGACCGCGGCCGCAGCACGGCGACGGCGAACACCGCCGGGGCGGTGATCAGCAGGGTCGTGGACACCAAGGAGAGCCCGCTCCGCGGCTCCTTGCGGGTCGAGTTGCGGTACGCCGGAAGCGCCACGGGCCGGGGCTCCGCCGGCTTCGGCCGCACCGAGGGCGTCGGCGACGGCTTCGGCGCCGGCCTGGGCGCGGGCGCGGCCTTCAGCGGCGGCGGCGGTGGCGGTGGTGGCGGCTCCGGTGGTGGAGGGGGCGGTGGTGCCGGCGCCGGGGGCGGCGGAGGAGGCGGTGGTGGAGGTGGCGGCTCCGGTGGGGGCGGCGGGGGCGGAGGAGGAGGTGGCGGTGGCGGGGGAGGGGGCGGTGGCGGCTCCGGGGGTGGCGGTGGAGGTGGCGGCTCCGGTGTGGTGACCGCCACGCAGTCCCCGCCGCCCGCCACGGCGACCGAGGTGCTGCCGTCGCCCTGCCCGATGGTGGCCACCGCGCAGGCGTCGGCGGTCGCGGGCTGCGGTACGGCTATCAGCCAGACGAGTGCGGCGGCTGTCGAGAGCCGCCCGATGCGGGATCCGTACACGAGCGGGAGCATGATCCACGTCGTCCCGCGACACGCGGCACTTCGCGGTGATTCGCCTGATGGTGGGACAATGAGCCGTTCATGTTTGCGCACGGTTGACGGCTCGCCAGGTCCCCGGCCACCGCCTCCGATGCGCGTCCCGCCGAATTCTTCTCGCTCCGCGTTGAACGCCACCCCCGTGACGCTCCGTACCTAGGGCCATGAACGGCGCGGACTCGCGCCGCCATCGGAGCGACAAGACGATGTACTACGGGAGTCGACATGAATACCTGGCGCAACGCCTCGCTCGCGGTCACCGCCGCGGCCCTGTTGACGCTGACGACGGCGTGCGGTCAGGAGCAGGGCACGGCATCGCCCAACGGACAGTCGGTGGGCAACGCGGCCCCGGCGCAGCAGCCGGCTGAGGGCGGATACGGCTCCGAGGCCGGCGGATACGGCTCCGGCGCGGACGTGGCGGCCCCGAAGGCCGCGGGCCAACTCGGCGTGCAGGAGAGCAAGAAGCTCGGAAAGGTGCTCACCGACAGCGAGGGGTTCACGCTCTACCGCTTCGACAAGGACACCGCCCAGCCGCCGAAGTCGAACTGCGACGGCGACTGCGAGAAGGCCTGGCCCGTGGTCCCCGCCGGCGACGTCACCGCCGCCGCCGGAACCGATGAGGAACTGCTGGGTGAGGTCGTCCGCACCGACGGCTCCAAGCAGCTCACCGTCGACGGCTGGCCGATGTACCGGTACGCGAAGGACACCGCGCCGGGACAGACCAACGGCCAGGGTGTCGGGGGCACCTGGTTCGCCTCCGCCCCCGACGGGAAGAAGGCGGCGGCCAACGCCGACAGCGCGGCCGTGGCCGAACCGGCCGACGCGGCGGGGCTTTCGGTCCGCAAGGACGCGGAACTCGGTGACATCGTCGTGGACAAGCGCGGTATGACGGTTTACCGGTTCACACAGGACTCCGCATGGCCGATGAAGACGGCCTGCACCGGCGACTGCCTCAAGAAGTGGCCGGTAGTCGCTCCTGTGTCCAAAAACTCGGTGGAAGGCGTCACCAAGAAGGGATTTGTCACTTTCGACCGCCCCGACGGCATCAAGCAGCAGACCATCGACTGCTGGCCTATCTACACGTTCGCCGGGGACGAGAAGCCGGGTGATGTGAACGGTCAGGGAGTCGGCGGCACGTGGTTCGCGGTCTCGCCCGACTCCAAGCTCGTCGGCGCCAAGAAGTAACCGCCCAGTAGCCCCCAAGTGGCCCCGAACCGCCGGGAATCGGTGAGTGAAGTGCCGGTCCGTCGCTGTGTGTGTACGCGCAGCGACGGACCGGCCGTTGTTGCCACCGGAGTGTGACCAATAACGGATCCCCAATTTCCGTTTCCACTCGCTCTCTTGGCGGTCGATCAGTAGCCTCTGGTCAACACTGACCATGAACATGGCCGGATCGCCGTGGCGAACTTGTTGGAGACATCGATGGAGCGTCCCGCCTGGGCACCGCAAGGCATAGATATCTCGGTGCCGAGCGTGTCCCGCATGTACGACTTCTATCTGGGCGGATCGCACAATTTCGAGGTGGACCGGGAAGCCGCGCGGAAGGCCATGGAGTTCCTCCCGGGCCTTCCCAAGATCATGCAGGCCAATCGGGCCTTTATGCGCCGGGCCGTGCGGTACGCCGTCGACGCGGGGATCGACCAGTTCCTGGACATCGGCTCCGGCATCCCGACCTTCGGCAACGTCCATGAGGTCGCCCAGGCCGCCGACCCGCGGGCCAAGGTGGCGTACGTCGACCACGACCCGGTCGCCGTCGCGCACAGCCAGGCCGTGCTGGAGGGCAACGACCACGCGGTCATCGCCGCCGCCGATCTGCGCCGCCCCAAGGAGATCCTGGCGAACCCGGCAGTCACCGGACTCCTCGACCTGGACCGCCCGGTGGCCCTGCTGCTCGTCGCGGTGCTCCACTTCATCGAGGACGCCGACGACCCGCGCGGAGCGGTCGCCGAACTGCGCGAGGCACTGGCCCCCGGCAGCCTGATCGTCCTGACCCACGCCTCGTACGAGGGCATCCCGCTCTCCAAGGAGGAGGCGGACGGCACGGTCGGCGTCTACCGCAACATCCGTAACCCGCTCATCATGCGCACGCGTGAGGAGATCGGCGCGTTCTTCGAGGGGTACGAGATGGTCGAACCGGGCCTCGTGTCGATGCCCGAGTGGCGGCCCGACACCCCGCAGGCGCCGGAGCAGGAAGACCCGTACGCCTTCTCGGGCTTCGGCGGGGTCGGGCGAAAGGCGTGAGTATTCCCGCCCAGGCCTCCGGTGAGCAGGACGCGGAACCGGACGGGCCGGAAGGCCGGCTCCGGAGATTCGCCACGATCTGGAGCCGGGCCATCTTTCCCCTGACGGCCACCTCCCTGACCCGCCCGGAGTTCGAGCGGCACCTGCTGCCGCTGGCCCGCGAGCTCAGCCTCACCCTGCACGCCCACCCGTTCGACGCCTCGCCCGCGGCCCGGATCGGCGCGGCGCTGGTCGACGCGCACTGCACCGACCCGGACGCCCTCAGCTCCACGCTCGGCGTCGTCGACTCCTACCTCGTCCTGTACTGCGGCGGCAACGGCCCCGGCAACCTGTCCACCGAGGACGCCCGCGCCCGCTGCGCCCGCATCCAGCACACCCTCGCCTCCGGCTTCTCCCAGGCACTGCGCGAGCGCACCCTCGCCGAGCAGGAGGCCATCGCCCGCTCGGCGCTCACCGCCCGCTCGGATGCCGAACAGGCCCTGCACGCCACCGAGGCCCGCTTCCGCGCGGTCTTCAAGGACGCCGCCGTCGGCATCGGCATCGCCGACCTGGACGGCAACATCCTGGAGATCAACGACACGCTCACCAAGATGTTCGGCGGCCTGGAGCACCACGTCCGCAGCCACCGGGTCAACGAGTGGGTCCACCCCGAGGACTCGCCCCAGGTGTGGAAGTACTACAACGAGCTGGTACGGGGGGAGCGCGACCACTACCGGGTCGAGAAGGCGTACTACCGCAACGACGGCACGGTCCTGTGGACCAACCTCACCGTCTCCCTGCTGCGCGACCCCGAAGGGCGCCCCCAGTATCAGCTCGCGCTGATGGAGGACACCACCGAGCGCCGCCTGCTCAACCTGCGGCTGCGCTACGAGGCCACCCACGACGCGCTCACCGGACTGCCCAACCGGACGCTGTTCTTCGAGCGTCTGGAGAAGGTGCTCGCCGCCAAGGACGGCGCCCGCTTCGGCCTCTGCTACCTGGACCTCGACGGCTTCAAGGCCATCAACGACAGCCTCGGCCACGCGGCCGGCGACCGGCTCCTGGTCGAGGTCGCCGACCGGCTGCAGAGCTGCGCCCCCGCACCCGGCGAGATGGTCGCCCGGCTCGGCGGCGACGAGTTCGTGGCCCTGACCACCGGCCCGGAGACCGCCGACGCGGTGGACGAGCTCGCCGGCCGTATCCTCAACGTGCTCGCCACCCCGATCCGGCTGGACGGCCGCGAACTCACCGTCCGCGGCTCGATCGGCGTCGTCGAGGGCCCCTCCGGAGAGCGCGGCGCCGCCGAGGTGCTGCGCAGCGCCGACATCACCATGTACCGGGCCAAGGCGCGCGGGGGCAACCGGTTCGAGCTCGCCGACGCCGAGGCCGACGCGCGCGCCATCACCCGCCACGGGCTGACCACCGCACTGCCCGCCGCGCTGGACCGGGGCGAGTTCTTCATCGAGTACCAGCCGCTCGTCCACCTGGGCGACGGCACCGTGCACGGCGCGGAGGCGCTCGTACGGTGGTGCCATCCGCAGCACGGCGTGCTCGGCCCCGACCGGTTCATCCCGCTCGCCGAGCACACCGGTCTGATCGTGCCGCTCGGGCGCTGGGTGCTGGAGGAGTCCGTCCGGCAGGCCAAATTCTGGCAGGAGCGGCACAGCGACGGCGGTCCGCTGCGGATCAACGTCAACCTCTCGCCGACCCAGCTGCACCACCCCCGGCTGGTCGCCGAGACGGTCGACGTGCTGGAACGCTCCGGTCTGGAGCCGGGAGCGCTCTGCCTGGAGGTGACCGAGTCCGCCCTGATCGGTGCCGACGACGATCTCCTCAAGCCGCTGCGGCAGCTCGCGGAGATGGGCGTCGACATCGCGCTCGACGACTTCGGAACGGGCTACTCGAACCTGGCGAACCTGCGGCGGCTGCCGGTGAGCGTCCTCAAGCTGGACCGCTCCTTCACCCGGGGCATGCAGCAGCACCCGGCCGACCCGGTCGACATGAAGATCGTCGAGGGGATCGTGTCGCTGGCCCACAGCCTGGAACTGGCCGTCACGGTGGAGGGCGTGGAGACGGGGGCCCAGGCCGAGCAGCTGCGCCTGCTGGGCTGCGACACCGCCCAGGGCTGGTACTACGCCCGGCCCGGCGCCCCGGACCGTATCCACTCGCTGCTCCTGGCCGACGCGGTCTGAGGCGGCCACCGGCCGGGGCCCGGTACCGATGCGCCCCGACCGGTGCCGGGTGCCGATGCGCGGCTGAACGGGGCCCGGTGCCGATGCGCCGCCGACCGGTGCGGGCCCCCGCCGCGCGTCGGCCGGGGCCCGGCCCGCGGTCACCCGCCCCCGGGCCCGTGCTCCAGCAGCATCCGCTGGAGCTCCCGGGCCGCCCGGGGCGGGGCCACATCGCTGCGGTGCGCCAGCGCGATCGTGCGCCGCAGCCCCGGCCGGGCCAGCGGGGTCCGCCGCAGGTCGCGGCCCGCCCGGTGTGCGGCCATGCTCGGCACCACCGCGATCCCGAGCCCCGCCCGTACGAAGCCGAGCACCGCGTCCATCTCGCCGCCCTCCACCGTGAACGAGGGCTCGAATCCCTCCGCGCGGCAGGCGGCGAGCGTCAGCTCCCGCAGGTTGTACCCGTGCCGGAACATCACCAGCGGGGCCCCTTCGAGATCGGCGATCCGCACCCGGCCGCCACGCCCCGGGGCCGGCCCGGCGGCGGACGACACCACCACCAGGTCCTCCCGCAGCAGCTCCACCGTGGTCAGCGCGGGGGACGCGGCGGGCAGCGGCAGCACCACCAGGGCGAGGTCGAGCGCCCCGCGCGCCAGCTGCCGTACGAGATCGTGCGAACCGCCCTCCTCCAGCAGCAGCCGCACCCCCGGATGGCGGTCGTGGAAGGCGCGCAGCACATCGGGCAGCAGCCCCGTGCAGAGGCTCGGCGTCGCCCCCAGCCGCACCCGGCCGCTGCGCAACTGCACCAGCTCCTGCACCTCGTGGCGCGCGGTCTCCGCGTCCGCGAGGATCCGCCGGGCCAGCGGCAGCAGCGCCTCACCCGCGTCGGTGAGGGCGATGTTGCCCCGGGCCCGGCTGAACAGCTCGGCACCCAGCTCGCTCTCCAGCGCCCGGATCTGCTGGGAGAGCGAGGGCTGCGAGACGTGCACGGCCTCGGCGGCCCGGGTGAAGTGCAGGGTCTCGGCGACGGCCACGAAATAGGTGAGCTGCTGGAAGTGCATACATCGAGGCTACTGTCGGTCGATAGGTAATGCCTATGAAGATCAGCTACTCCATGTCTTGGACTGATCGGCTCGGAGCCCTTACCGTCGTGTCCATGGCATTGGCAACGCGGACGGACCGACGGCCGTCGATGACGCGTACGCTCTGGGACTCGACCGTCGGCAAGAAAACGATCATGGCCGTGACCGGTCTGATCATGCTGGGGTACCTCGTCGCCCACATGGTCGGGAACCTGAAGATCTTCTTCGGACCGGGTGAGTTCGACGGCTACGCCCACTGGCTGCGGACCATGGGCGAACCGATCCTGCACTACGAGTGGGCGCTGTGGATCGTCCGCGTGGGGCTGGTCGCCGCCGTCGTGCTGCACGGCGTCTCCGCGTACCAACTGAGCCGCCGCGACATCCGGGCGCGCCCCGCCAAGTACGTCCACAAGAGGCGCCGGGCCAGCTACGCCACCCGGACCATGCGCTGGGGCGGCATCATCCTCGCGCTGTTCATCGTGTGGCACGTCCTCGACCTGACGACCGGCACCGTCCACACGAGCTTCGAGGCCGGACACCCGTACCAGAACGTCATCGACACCTTCTCCACCTGGTACGGCAACGTCATCTACATCACCGCTGTGCTCGCCATGGGCCTCCACGTCCAGCACGGGTTCTGGAGCGCCGCACAGACCCTGGGCGTCGGCAACGCGACCCGCGACCGCGTCCTGAAGACCCTCGCCAACGTCCTCGCGGCGGTGCTGACGGTGGGCTTCGTCTCCGTACCCGTCGCCGTCATGACCGGAGTGGTGAGCTGACATGCCCGACTACACGCACTACGCCACGGGCGAGCCCGTCGTCGACACCAAGGCCCCCGAGGGCCCCGTCGCGGAACGCTGGGACACCCGCCGCTTCCAAGCCAAGCTGGTGAACCCCGCCAACCGGCGTAAACATACGGTCATCGTCGTCGGCACCGGACTGGCCGGCGGATCGGCCGGTGCGACGCTGGCCGAACAGGGTTACCACGTCCTCCAGTTCTGCTTCCAGGACTCGCCCCGGCGCGCCCACTCGGTCGCCGCGCAGGGCGGTATCAACGCGGCGAAGAACTACCGCAACGACGGCGACTCCATCCACCGGCTCTTCTACGACACCGTCAAGGGCGGCGACTTCCGTGCCCGGGAGTCCAACGTCCACCGCCTGGCGCAGATTTCGGTGGAGATCATCGATCAGTGCGTCGCCCAGGGCGTCCCCTTCGCCCGCGAGTACGGCGGCCTGCTCGACAACCGCTCCTTCGGCGGCGTCCAGGTCTCCCGTACGTTCTACGCGCGCGGCCAGACCGGGCAGCAGCTCCTCCTCGGCGCCTACCAGGCGCTCTCCCGGCAGATCGCCACGGGCGGCGTCGAACTCCACGCCCGTACCGAGATGCTGGACCTGATCGTGGTCGACGGAAAGGCCCGCGGGATCGTCGCCCGCGACCTCGTCACCGGGAAGATCGACACCTACTTCGCCGACGCGGTCGTCCTGGCCACCGGTGGCTACGGCAACGTCTTCTACCTGTCGACCAACGCCATGAACTCCAACGCCACCGCCATCTGGCGGGCCCACCGGCGCGGCGCCTACTTCGCCAACCCCTGCTTCACCCAGATCCACCCCACCTGCATCCCGCGCACCGGCGAGCACCAGTCGAAGCTCACCCTGATGAGCGAGTCGCTGCGCAACGACGGCCGCATCTGGGTCCCCAAGGCCAAGGGCGACGACCGCCCGGCCAACCTGATCCCCGAGGACGAGCGCGACTACTACCTGGAGCGCATCTACCCGGCCTTCGGCAACCTCGTGCCCCGCGACATCGCCTCCCGCGCCGCCAAGAACGTCTGCGACGAGGGACGCGGCGTCGGCCCCGGCGGGCAGGGCGTCTACCTGGACTTCGCCGAGGCCATCGGGCGGATGGGCCGCAAGGCCGTCGAGGCGAAGTACGGCAACCTCTTCGACATGTACCAGCGGATCACCGACGAGGACCCCTACACGGTCCCGATGCGGATCTACCCCGCCGTGCACTACACGATGGGCGGCCTCTGGGTCGACTACGACCTCTCGACCACCATCCCCGGCCTCTTCGCGATCGGCGAGGCGAACTTCTCCGACCACGGGGCCAACCGGCTCGGCGCCTCCGCGCTGATGCAGGGCCTCGCCGACGGCTACTTCGTCCTGCCCTCCACGATCAACGACTACCTCGCCCGCAACCCGCACACCGAGAAGGTCGACGCCGGACACCCCGCCGTCGCCGAGGTCGTCGCGGAGACCGAGGACCGCATCAACCTGCTGCTCTCCGTCGACGGCGACCGCACCCCCGACTCCTTCCACCGCGAGATCGGTGAACTCATGTGGGAGTACTGCGGGATGGCCCGCACCGAGGACGGACTGCGCAAGGCGCTCGCGAAAATCCCGGAGATCCGCGAGGAGTTCTGGCGCCGCATCAAGGTCCCCGGCACCGGCGAGCAGTTCAACCAGTCGCTGGAGAAGGCCAATCGCATCGTCGACTACCTGGAGCTCGCCGAGCTCATGTGTCTCGACGCCCTGCACCGCGCCGAGTCCTGCGGCGGCCACTTCCGCGCCGAGTCCCAGACCCCGGAGGGCGAGGCCGAGCGGCGCGACGAGGAGTTCTCGTACGCCGCCGCCTGGGAGTTCACCGTCACCGGCGGTGCCCCCGTCCTGCACAAGGAAGACCTCGTCTTCGAGTACGTCCACCCCACCCAGCGGAGCTACGCATGAAGCTCACCCTGCGCGTCTGGCGCCAGCGAGATGCCGAGACGCCCGGCGCCATGGCCACCTACGAGGTCGACGGCATCTCCGCCGACATGTCGTTCCTGGAGATGCTCGACACCCTCAACGAGGAGCTCACCCTCGCCGGGGACGAACCCGTCGCCTTCGACCACGACTGCCGCGAGGGCATCTGCGGCGCGTGCAGCCTCGTCATCAACGGCGACGCCCACGGCCCGGAGCGCACCACCACCTGCCAGCTCCACATGCGGTCCTTCGCCGACGGCGACACGATCGACATCGAACCGTGGCGGGCCTCCGCCTTCCCGGTGATCAAGGACCTGGTCGTGGACCGCTCGTCCTTCGACCGGATCATCCAGTCCGGCGGCTACATCTCCGCCCCCACCGGGACCGCCCCCGACGCCCATGCCACCCCGGTGCCCAAGCCCGACGCCGAGCTGGCCTTCGAGAACGCCGAGTGCATCGGCTGCGGCGCCTGTGTCGCGGCCTGTCCCAACGGCTCGGCGATGCTCTTCACCGCCGCCAAGGTCAACCACCTCAACGTCCTGCCGCAGGGCGCCCCGGAGCGCGAGACCCGGGTCCTGGACATGGTGGCCCAGATGGACGAGGAGGGGTTCGGCGGCTGCACCCTGACCGGCGAGTGCGCCACCGCCTGCCCGAAGGGCATCCCGCTGCCCTCGATCGCCGCGATGAACAAGGAGTGGCTGCGCGCGACCCGCAAGGTCCGCCGCTGAAGCGGGAGTTGATCCCGTACGGTGTCGAGTTTCGGGCCGTACGGGATCAACTCCCCAGCGCCTTCGCCAGATACGGCGCGGTACGGCTCTCCGCCGCCCGCGCCACCCCGTCCGGCGCACCGGTCGCCACGATCCGGCCGCCCCGGTCCCCGCCGCCGGGCCCCAGGTCGATCACATGGTCGGCGCCCGCCACCACGGCCATGTCGTGCTCCACGACCACCACCGTGTTGTGCGCGTCGACCAGACCGTGCAACTGCCGCATCAGCACCTCGACATCGGCCGGATGCAGACCGGTCGTCGGCTCGTCCAGCAGGTACAGCGTGTGCCCGCGCCGGGTGCGCTGGAGCTCGGAGGCGAGCTTGATCCGCTGAGCCTCGCCGCCGGACAGCTCGGTGGCGGGCTGCCCGAGCCGCAGATAGCCGAGCCCCACGTCCAGCAGGGTGGTCAGCGCACGCTCGGCGGCCGGCGTCCCGGCGAAGAAACCCGACGCCGACTCCACGGTCAGGTCCAGGACTTGAGAGATCGTCAGCCCGCGCAGCGTGACCTCCAGGGTCTGCGGGTTGTAGCGCGCGCCGTGGCAGTCCGGGCAGGGCGCGTACGTGCTCGGCAGGAAGAGCAGCTCCACCGAGACGAACCCCTCGCCCTGGCAGGTCTCGCACCGCCCGCCGCTCACGTTGAACGAGAACCGCCCCGCCGTGTAGCCCCGCTCCCGCGCCGTATCCGTCTGCGCGAAGAGCTTCCGTACGGTGTCGAACAGCCCGGTGTACGTGGCCAGGTTGGACCGGGGCGTCCGCCCGATCGGCTTCTGGTCGACCTGGACGAGCCGGTCCACCGCCTCCAGCCCGGTGGCCTCGGCGCAGAACTGCTCGCCCGCGCCCGCCTCCTCGCCCGCCTGCCGGTCCGCCAGCACCCCGGCCAGCACCTGCCCCACCAGGGTCGACTTGCCCGAACCGGACACACCGGTCACCGCCGTGAACACCCCGAGGGGGAACGCCGCGTCGACCCCGCGCACGTTGTGCCGTTCCACGCCGGAGAGCCGGATCCACCCGGAAGGGGTGCGCGGCTCCCGTACGGGCGCGGGCTCGTCCTCCTCCGGGAACAGGAACCGCCGCGTCGCCGACTCCGGCACCCGGGCCAGCCCTTCCGGCGGCCCGCTGTGCAGCACCCGCCCGCCGTGCTCCCCGGCCAGCGGGCCCACGTCCACCAGCCAGTCCGCCCGCCGCACCACATCCATCTGGTGCTCCACCACGAAGACCGAGTTCCCGGCCTCCCTGAGCCGGCCGAGCACCGCGAGCAGGGACTCCGTATCGGCGGGGTGCAGCCCGGCCGACGGCTCGTCCAGTACGTAGACGACCCCGAAGAGCCCCGAACGGAGCTGGGTCGCCAGCCGCAGCCGCTGCAACTCGCCCGAGGAGAGCGTCGGAGCCGTACGGTCCACGCTCAGATAGCCGAGGCCCAGCTCCGTCACCGTGCCGATCCGGGCCAGCAGATCGGCCGTCAGCACCCGGGCCGTCTCCTCACCGCCCGCACCGGCGCCGGAGAGCACCTCGGCCAGCTCGGAGATGGGCAGGGAGGCCAGCTCCGCGATGGTCCGCCCGGCGAAGGTCACCGCCATCGCCTCCGGCCGAAGCCGGCTACCGCCGCACACCGGGCACGGCCCACTGGTCAGGAAACGCTCGGCCTTCGCCCGCAGCGTCCGGCTCTTCGTGTCGGCGAAGGTGTGCAGCACATAGCGCCGGGCGCTCATGTACGTTCCCTGGTACTGGCGTTGGATCCGCCCCGCGTCCCGCACCGGATGCACCGTCACCACCGGCTGCTCGTCGGTGAACAGGATCCACTCCCGGTCCTTCGCCGCCAGCTCACGCCACGGCCGGTCGACGTCGTACCCGAGGGTGTCCAGCACATCCCGCAGGTTCTTCCCCTGCCAGGCCCCCGGCCAAGCGGCGATCGCGCCGTCCCGGATCGACAGCGAGGGGTCGGGGACGAGCAGTTCTTCGTCCGTCCGGTGGATCCGGCCCAGGCCGTGGCACTCGGGGCAGGCCCCGGCCGCCGTATTGGGGGAGAACGCGTCGGAGTCGAGCCGCTCGGCCCCCGCCCGGTAGTCCCCGGCCCGGGAGAACAGCATCCGCAGCGAGTTGGAGAGCGTGGTGACCGTCCCCACCGACGACCGGGCCCCGGGTGCGGAGCGCCGCTGCTCCAGGGAGACCGCGGGCGGCAGCCCGGTGATCTCCCCGACGGCGGGTGCGCCCACCTGGTGGATGAGCCGGCGCGCGTAAGGGGCGACCGACTCGAAGTAGCGCCGTTGGGCCTCGGCGTAGAGGGTCCCGAACGCCAGCGAGGACTTGCCGGACCCCGAGACCCCGGTGAAGACCGTGAGGGTGTCGCGCGGGATGTCGACGTTCACGTCCTGGAGGTTGTGCTCGCGCGCGCCGCGCACCCGGACGTACGGATCGTGGGCGGAGTGCATGGGGCTCGGCTCCGTACATGAGGGGGGACAAACGGTTCGATTCTAGGCGCGGGTGGTGGTGCGGGCCCGCCCGGACCGCTCAGCGGCCCTGCCGTACGATCCCGGCCAGCCGCCGCAACGAATCCACCAGAGCCTCACGGTCGTACGTACTGGTCGTGACGAGCACCTCGTCCGCCCCGGTCTCCTTGATCGCCGTCTCCAGCTGCTCCGTCACCTGCTCCTCGGTGCCGTGGATGTGGCCGTCGAACCCGCGCTCGTACAGCGCGCGCTCCTTGTCGGTCATCGTGCGGCTCTCGATCTCCTCGGCCGGCGCCAGCGGGGGGAAGCTGCCGTGGGTACGGGCGTACGCCATGGCCCAGGCCTCCGGGACCAGCAGGCGCCGGGCGGCCTTCTGGGTGGCGGCGACGGCGACGGTGCCGGAGACGATCACCTCGGGGCGTTCGGTGCGGGCCGAGGGGCGGAAGTCCCTGCGGTACACCTCGATGGCGCGCAGCACCTTCTCGCGGCCGCGCAGGTCCCCGATGACGAGGGGGAGTCCGGCGGCCGCCGCGACCGCCGCACCCTCGCCGATCGCCAGGACGTACGCGGGGATGCGCAGGCCCTCCGCCGGGCGGGCGTGCACCTGGGGGTGGGCGTGCTGGGTGCCGTCGATCCAGCCGAGCAGCTCGGCGAGGCGGCCCGGGAAGTCCTCCGCGTCCTCCTTGCCGTGGCCGAGCGCCCGGCGTACGCCGTCGGTGAACCCCACGGAACGGCCGAGCCCCATGTCGATCCGGCCGGGGAAGAGGGAGGCGAGCACCCCGAACTGCTCGGCCACGACGAGCGGCTGGTGGTTGGGGAGCATCACCCCGCCGGTCCCGACCCGGATGGTGGAGGTCGCGGCGGCGACGGCGGCGGCGAGGACCGTCGGCGCCGACCCCGCGACGCCCGGCACGCTGTGGTGTTCGGAGACCCAGAAGCGGTGATAGCCCAGCGCCTCCACCTCCCGCGCCAGCGTCACGGTGTCGCGCAGTGCCTGGGGGCCGTCATGCCCCGCACGGGTGCGGGAGCGGTCCAGGAGGGAAAACCGGGTCGAGGCGATCACAGAGCTCACACCCTCTTCAACGCCCCCGACCGGTGAGGATTCCCGTGGCGCGATCCGAACGAAAAGCTTCACGGCCGCGGCTTCCCGAGGCGGAAGGCGCCGGGGCTTCCTAAGCTGGCCGGGTGAACAACGACGCCCGGCCGCTGGCCGTATTCGACCTCGACGGCACGCTCGCCGACACGGCCCACCGGCAGCACTTCCTGGAGGGCGCGAAGCGCGACTGGTCCGGCTTCTTCGCGGCCGCCCCGGACGATCCGCCGCTGGCCGAAGGGGTGGCGCTCGTGCACGGCAGCGCCGAGGAGTGCGAGATCGTCTATCTGACCGGGCGGCCCGAGCGCTGCCGCCGGGCCACAGTGGAGTGGCTGAGCCGTCAGGGGCTGCCCGAGGGGCAGCTGTTCATGCGGCGCAACGACGACCGGCGCCCGGCCCGCCGGACGAAGCTGGACATCCTCCGGCGGCTGGGCCGCTCGCGTGAGGTGCGCATGCTCGTCGACGACGACGAGCTGGTCTGCGATGCGGCCGAAGTGGCCGGATTCCCTGTGGTGCGGGCCCGCTGGTTCGACCCGTCGCAGGCGCTGAAGGATGCACAGGAGCGCGACGGGCGTACCTGATCAGGCGTTTTCGTCGAGCCGGAAGCCCACCTTCAGTCCGACTTGATAGTGCGCGATTCGGCCATCCTCGATATGGCCGCGAACTTGGTTAATCTCGAACCAGTCGAGATTGTGCAACGTTTCTGCGGCTCTTGCGACGCCGTTCCGGATCGCCGCGTCGATGCCCTCCTCAGAGGTTCCTACAATTTCGGTGACCCGATAGGTGTGGTTGGACATATTTTGTCTCCTCTCTGGTGACCACGGTGCCTCAATCCCGGGTGTCGCGCGAGAGGGCGAGTGGGGCGAATCAGGACGAGCGCGCGTCTTGACCTACTCATTGGTCCATACCAAAATTCAGCCAAACACCCGTGCGAGCGTCGCCCGCAATCCCCCCACACCGGGTCCTGATTTCGTCGTGTCGTTTCGCAGAAGGTGACTACGTGAAGAACCGCATACTCATCGGAGCCGTCGCGCTCGTTTCGTCCGTCACGCTCAGCGGATGTGGCTACTTCTCCGGTTCGGGTGGCGGTGACCGCACGGTGACGGTGTGGCTGATGAAGGACAGCGTCTCGTCGGGATTCCTGGAGAAGTTCACCAGCTCGTACGAGAAGGAGAACCCTTCCATCGAACTGGAGTTCAAGATTCAGGAATGGGGCGGCATCGGCCCCAAGGTCCTGGACGCGCTGCAGAGCGATGACGCCCCGGATGTGATCGAGGTCGGAAACACGCAGGTGGCGCAGTACGCGGAGAGCGGCGGCCTGCGCGACCTCACCCTCGAATCGATGCGCGACCTCGGCAGCGAGGACTGGCTGCCCGGCCTCGCCCAGCCCGGCCAGATCAGCGGTGTGCAGTACGGCATCCCCTGGTACGCGGCCAACCGCGTGGTGATCTACAACAAGGAGACCTTCAAGGACGCGGGCATCGCCGCCACCCCCAAGACCCGCGCCGAGTGGCTCAAGACCACCGAGAAGCTCAACACCCAGGGCAAGCAGGGCATTTATCTGGCCGGCCAGAACTGGTACGTGCTGGCCGGATTCATCTGGGACGAGGGCGGCGAACTCGCCGAGGGCGGCGGCGGTGACTGGCGGGGCACGCTGGACACCCCCGAGGCGCTCGCCGGAATGAACTTCTACAAGGAACTCCAGGCGCTCGGCGACGGGCCCATGGACTCCGACGAGGAGAAGCCCCCGCAGAACGACGTATTCGCCGAGGGAGACGTCGCCCAGATCATCTCGCTCCCCGGGAGCGCCGCGCTCATCGAGCAGAAGAATCCCGAACTCAAGGGAAAGCTCGGCTACTTCCCCATTCCCGGGAAGACCGCCAAGGCCCCCGGCTCCGTCTTCACCGGCGGCTCGGACCTCATCGTGCCGAAGAACGCCGACCAGCGCAGCGCCGGTATCGCCGTCGTCAAGGCGCTGGCGAGCGAGAAGTGGCAGACCGAACTCGCCCGCTCCATGAGCTACGTCCCCAACAAGCCCCGGCTCGCCCATGTCGTCGAGGGCGAGGAGGGCACCGCCGCGATGGCCGAAGGGGCGAGCCAGGGACGCGCCACGCCCAACTCCTCGCAGTGGGCCAAGGTCGAGGCGGAGAACCCGATCAAGCCGTACATGACGGCGGTGCTCACGGGCGCCGACCCGGCCGCGGCGGCTAAGAAGGCGTCGGAGCGCATCACGGCCATGCTCGCCGGCAGCTGATCCGGCGGCCGCCCCGCACGGGCGGCGGCCCTGGGGATTCAGCCGTCGCACATCCCCGCGCTCCACAGCGGTCACGTCGAATCCAGCCGGTGACGGAAGAAGTAAGGGGCCGGGCCTTCGCTCCCCGCGAAGGCCCGGCAGCCGCCCTCGCTGATCCGTCCCCGGAGACTGCCATGACCGTGCTGCCCACCGCCCCGCCCGCCTCGGTACCCACCCGGTCCGCCCCGCCCGCCTCCTCCGCCCACCGTTTCCCCGAACCGGCCTACCGGGTCTCCCTCGCCACCGGTCAGGAGGACGTACGCGCCGCGCAGCGCCTGCGCCACCAGGTGTTCGCCGGTGAGCTCGGAGCCAGGCTGGAGGGGCCCGAACCCGGCATCGACAGCGACGCGTTCGACGCGTACTGCGACCACCTGCTGGTCCGCGAGACCGCGACCGGCGAGGTCGTCGCCACCTACCGCCTGCTGCCGCCCGACCGTGCCCGGATAGCCGGCCGGCTCTACGCGGAGAGCGAGTTCGACCTCACCCGCCTCGCCCCGATCCGCGACGACCTCGTCGAGGTCGGCCGCTCCTGCGTCCACCCCGCCCACCGCGACGGCGCCGTGATCGCCCTCGTCTGGGCCGGACTCGCCCGCTACATGGAACGCTCGGGCCACACCTGGCTGGCGGGCTGCTGCTCCCTGCCGCTGGCTGACGGCGGCACGCTCGCCGCCCGCAGCTGGAACACCGTACGCACCGCACATCTGGCCCCCGAGGAGTACTGGGTCACCCCGCACCGCCTCTGGGACTCCTCCGCCCACCCCGACGCCGGCCCCGGCTCCCGGGCCGACCTGCCGCCCCTGCTCCGCGGCTATCTGCGGCTCGGTGCCTGGGTCTGCGGAGCCCCGGCGTACGACCCCGAGTTCAACGTCGCCGACCTGTACGTCCTGCTCTCGCTGCGCCGCACCGACCCGCGCTACCTGCGCCACTTCCTCTCCCTCGTCCCGCAGCCATGAACGCCGCCCGTCCCGCAGGCGTGAGCGCCTGGCTGCCCGTGGCCCCCTGCACCCCGCAGGCCTGCGCCCGGCACACCGGAGCGGTCCGGGCCCCGCTCCCCGCGGTCCTGCGGCTCCTCGCGGGGAGCGCGTGGACCCTGCTGGGGGTGGCCTGCGCCCTGCCGGTCCGGCTGCTCCCGGCGGCCCCGCGCGGGTGGCTGGTGCGGCGCTGGGCGCGGGGCGTACCGCGTGCCTTCGGCGTACGGGTGACGGTCCGGGTGCATCCGTACGCCCCCGGCTCCGAGGGCGAGCTCGTCGTCGCCAACCACATCTCCTGGCTGGACATCCCACTCGTCGCCTCCGTGCTGCCCGGCCGGATGCTCGCCAAGAGCGAGGTCGGGGGCTGGCCCCTGCTCGGACGGCTCGCCGGGCTCGGCGGCACGCTCTTCGTCGACCGGGACCGGCTGCGCGAGCTGCCGGGGGCCGTGGGCACCGTCGCCGCGGCGCTGCGCGCGGGCTCCCGTGTGGTGGCGTTCCCCGAGGGCAGCACGTGGTGCGGGCGGGGGAGCGGCGGGGTGTTCCGGCCGGCCGTGTTCCAGGCGGCGATCGACGCGGAGGTCTCCGTACGACCGGTCCGCATCACCTACGGCACCGCGGGCGCCGTCGCGTTCGTCGGGGACGATCCGCTCGCCGCCTCCCTCTGGCGGGTGGTGCGGGCGGCCGGGCTCACCGCCGAGGTCGACGTCCTCGCCCCGATCCCCGCAGGCGCTCGGGCGTCCGTCCCCGCGAGCGGCGATCCCGGCCGCCGCGCACTGGCCCGCGCCGCCCGGGCCGCCGTCGTCGGTACCGACCGGACGACGACGGCCCGGGCAGCGGCGGGTCAGACCGCCGTGGCCAGCGACAGGGCGAACCGCCCGGCCGCGTCCGTCCACCACTGAGCGAGGTCGAGCCCGGCGGCGGCCAGCTCCTCGCGGACGTCCTCCTGGCGGAACTTCGACGAGACCTCCGTACGCAGCTCCTCACCGGCCTCGAAGGGCACCACCAGGTCCAGCTCCCGGATCTTCACGCTCAGCGCCCGGCGGGCGCGCAGCCGCATCTCGATCCACCGCTGCTCCCGGTTCCACACGGCGACATGCTCGAAGTCCTCGAGCGGGAAGTCCGCGCCCAGCTCCCGGTTGACGACGTTCAGCACGTTCTTGTTGAAGGCCGCCGTCACCCCCGACGCGTCGTCGTACGCCGCGACCAGCGTCTCCTCGTCCTTGACCAGATCCGTGCCGAGCAGCAGCGCGTCGCCGGGGGACAGGAGCGAGCGCACCGAGTGCAGGAACGTGGCCCGCTCGTCGGGGAGCAGATTGCCGATCGTGCCGCCCAGGAAGGCGACCAGCCGGGGCCCCGGCGTGCCGGGCAGCGCCAGACCGCCGGTGAAGTCCGCGATGAGCGCGTGCACGGAGAGCCCGGGGCGCTCGGCGAGCAGCGCCTCGGCCGCCCCCGTCAGCGCGCTCTCGCTCACGTCCACCGGCACGTAACTGTGCAGCTCCGGCAGGGCGTCCAGCAGATGACGGGTCTTCTCCGAGGAGCCCGAGCCCAGCTCGATCACGGTCCGGGCCCCCGAGGCCGCGGCGATCTCCTCGGAGCGCTCCTCCAGGATCTCCCGCTCCGCGCGGGTCGGGTAGTACTCGGGCAGCCGGGTGATCTCCTCGAACAGTTCGCTGCCGCGCGCGTCGTAGAACCACTTGGGCGGCAGCGTCTTCGGGTGCCGGGTCAGCCCGCTCAGGACATCGGCGCGCAGCGCCGCGTCCGTCGCGTCCTCCGGCAGGGTGCGGGTCAGCAGGAAAGGGCTCACGCGACGGGCTCCTTGAGCGGTGTGGGGGTGACGTCTGCGGAGGTCGCGACCAGCAGGGTGCGGTCGGGGACCTCGCGCCAGCGCGGATCGTCGTCGTACGGCTCCGAGGCCACCGCGGTCGAGCGGCCCGGGTCGTGGAGGTGCCAGAGGGTGTCGCCCCAGGCGGTGGCCACGATGGCGGTGCCGTCGGTGACCAGCAGGTTGAGCCGGGATCCGGGGGCCGCTTCCGCGACCTCACGGACGGTCTCCGCCACCGCTGTCGGCAGATCGTCCCCGGCGGCGACGCGGTGCAGGATCAGCGCCCAGACCAGAGCGGAGTCGTTGCGCGCCGCCAGCGAGAGCAGTTCCTCCGCGGGCAGGGCGGCGGCCGGGCCCGCCAGGGACGCGGGCCAGCCCGGTACCGCGCCGTTGTGGCTGAAGAGCAGCCGCCCGGCGGCGTAGGGCGCGGCCGCGGCCTCCCCGTCCGCACCCGCCTCGGTGGCGTCCCGTACGGCGGCGAGCAGCGCGGTGGACCGCACCACCCGGGCCAGATCGGTGAACGTCTGGTCGTGCCAGATCGGCCCCTGGCGCCGGTAGCGGCCGGGCACCGGGTCGCCGTCCGCGTACCAGCCGACCCCGAAGCCGTCCGCGTTGACCGTGCCGTACCGCTGGCGGCGCGGCGCCCAGGACTGGCGCACCAGGGAGTGCGGCGGCTCGGAGAGCACTGTCCCGAGGGCCACCGGATCGCCCACATAGGCGATATGGCGGCACATCAGGCGTTCCTCGCGGTGCGGAATCCGGAGAAGATCTGCCGCCGCACCGGCAGGTCCCAGTTGCGGAACGTGCCCCGGCAGGCGACCTGGTCCACGGCGAACGAGCCGCCTCGCAGGACCTTGTGGCCCGGCCCGAAGAACACGTCGGAGTACTCCCGGTAGGGGAACGCCACGAAGCCCGGATAGGGCAGGAAGTCGCTCGACGTCCACTCCCACACATCGCCGATCAGCTGACCCGCGCCGGACGGCGCCCGGCCCGCCGGATACGCGCCGGCCAGGGCCGGGCGCAGATGGCGCTGGCCCAGATTGGCGTGCTCGGGTGTCGGGTCCGTATCGCCCCAGGGGTAGCGCAGCGAACGCCCCGTGGCGGGATCGTGCCGGGCGGCCTTCTCCCACTCGCTCTCGGTGGGCAGCCGCCTGCCCGCCCAGCGCGCGTACGCGTCCGCCTCGAACCAGCTGACGTGCAGCACCGGCTCGTCCTCCGGCACCGGCTCGGTCACCCCGAACCTGCGGCGCAGCCACTGCCCGGCGTCGCGGTGCCAGAACAGCGGGGCGCTCAGCCCGTGTTCACGGACCATGTCCCAGCCCTCGGGCGCCCACCAGCGGGGGTCGGTGTACCCGCCGTCCGCCATGAACCGCTGATACGCGCCGCACGTGACGGGAGAGGTGTCCAGATGGAACGCGGCCACCTCCCGCCGGTGCGCGGGCCGTTCGTTGTCCAGTGCCCACGGCTCGGCGGAGGTTCCCATGGTGAACGGGCCCGCCGGGACGAGGACTTCACCGGGCAGGGACCCGGCGTCGGTGGGATCGGGCGGCGCGGGTGCGGTCAGCGCGGCCGGGCCCGAGCGGAGCTGATGGGTGATCAGCATGGTCTCGTCGTGCTGCTGTTCGTGCTGGGCGATCATCCCGAAGGCGAACCCGGCCCGCTCCAGCGGCCGCCCGCCCTCATGGAGCGGGGCGGCCTCCAGGATGTCCAGGGCCCTGCCCCGGACGTCGGAGGCGTACGTCCGCGCCTCGGCGGGCGCCAGCAGCGGCAGCGAGGGCCGTGCGGAGCGTGGGTGCTCGAAGGCGTCGTACAGCCCGTCTATCTCGGGGCGCAGCGCCTGCCGGCCGCCCACGGCCCGGAGCAGCCACTGCTCCTCCTGGTTGCCGATGTGAGCCAGGTCCCAGACGAGCGGGGACATCAACGGGGAGTGCTGGGCGCTGAGTTCGCCGTCCTCCACGCTGTCGGTCAGGGTGGCGGTGCGCGCGCGGGCGGTCAGCAGCGCGTCGAGGGCGCGCCGGCGCAGTGTCTCGGGGTCGTGGCTGCCGGGGGCCGGCGGGAAGCCGTCCGCGGCGGGCGCGGAGGGGGCGCGGTCGTCGGTCATGCTGAGGTCACCCTTCCGGAGTGCGGCGGAGCGGCCGGCCCGTTCGCGGGGCCGTCCGGGGAGCCGGTCAGCAGGGACAGGCCGGCGAGAGCGCCCGGTCGGAGCAGGTCGTCGGCCGGACATCGGCCCCGGGCCACATACCGGTCGTTGAAGGCCGCCACGGTGTCCTGCACCGCCTTGCAGGCGCCCATCCGGTCCAGCGCGGTGAGCGCCGTCTCGAAGCAGACGACGGCCGCCGCCCGCAGCTCCGGATCGGCCAGGCCCTCACGGGCGGCCGTCGTCCAGAGCGGGTTGCGCGGCGCGGCTGCGGAACCCGCCGACTCGGCCAGGGGCTTCACGGTGCGGTACACGGTCTCGGCGGCCTCCGGGTCGTCGAACAGGGCGGTGGCGACGGCGAGCGGCACCAGCCACCCGTCGGTGCCGCTCTGCGCGTCGATCATGCGCAGTTCGAGGTGTCCGCGCGGCCGGACCGGCGGGAAGAGGGTGGTGATGTGGTAGTCGAGATCGGCCTGGACCGGCGGGCGGGGCGCACCCGTGCGGATCCACTCCCGGAAGGTGAGACCCTCCGGTACGTCCCAGGGGCCCTCCTCGCGGCGCACGCACATCACGGTCGTGTCCAGCACGTGCGAGGCCCACGCCTCGCGCGGCGGAAGCCCGCCGCCCGGCGCCAGCGTCCGTACGGGGTCGAGATCGGCCCACAGGGCCTGCCGCGTGGACTTCCAGCCGGTCCGGCGGCCCTGCCGGAACGGCGAGTTGGCGAACGCGGCCACCAGGACGGCACCGAGCAGATGGGTGAGCTGCCAGCGCCGCCCGTAGCCGAGCGGCCCCGGCTCCTCCTCGCCCGCGTCCAGACAGACCTGCACGGAGGCGGAGGTGCACATCATCGCCCGCCCGGCCGGGCCCGCCCGGTCGAGCGCCGCCTCCATCGCGTCGTAACGCGGCTCGCGCAGCCTGCGGTGCGGCGTCTGCCACGGGTCCACGCCGAGCCCGACCGGTGCCAGCCCGGCCCGGCCGAGCGAACCCCGGACGGCGGCCAGATCCGCCGCGGTCGTCTCGATGCACTCCATCAGGGAGCCGGCCGGCTGTGAGCTGAGCTCCAGCTGCCCGCCCGGCTCGAACGTCAGTGCGGCACTCAGGGGCAGCTCGCGTAGCGCCGCGACCGCGCTGTCGAGCCGATCCCCGCCGACGGGGACGGCGGGATGTTCCCGGTCATGGATGAGCCATTCGAGTTCCACCCCCACGATGCGAGGGGGACCCGTCTTGAAACATATGCCGCGCAGCAAATCCTGTGCCGCACCCTCGTCGAGGGGTGCGGTGTCCAGGCGTGGGCCGGGGCCGCCGGGTGTGTCCGAGGACATGGGGCGCCTCCTTCTCAGTTGCGTACCTACCACCCAAACCCGTACCCCGGGATCGCACAAGAGTGCCCCCGAGCCACCGGAAAGCGGTTGCCGGCGCACCGCTGCCACGACCAGCATGCGCCGTACGCTGCACACCGGCGAGCGCCGGTCAGCTCCAGCCGTACCGCTCCCGCAACCGCCCGGTGACGGAATCGAACCGGTCCCGGTCCAGCGCGCACGCCTCGCGCCGCATCCCGTCCTCGTGGACCCGCAGCACCCGGTCCAGATCGACCCAGGACTGCCGGCCGGAGCTGTCCCAGGGACCGGCACCCAGCGCCACCCACTCGTGGTCCATGTCGTGCCGCTTGCTGGAGAGCTGGACGGCGAGCAGCGTCCCCGCCGGTTCCCGGGCCACGACGAGAACCGGCCGGTCCTTGCCGCGCCCGTCGTTCTCCTCGAACGGCACCCAGGTCCAGACGATCTCGCCCGGATCGGGGTCGCCGTCACGGTCGGGCGCGTACGAGGATCGGACCGGGCCGACCTCGTGCGGATCGGCCTGGACGGTGGCGGTCGGACCGGTGCTGCCGGGAGGTACGGGCGGGCTGTCGGTGCGCTGTGCGCTGTGGTGGAACGTCATCGCAACACCGTAGGACGTGCACGGCCCGATCCCGGGAGCGGGTCCGCCGAACGGGGGCCGCGGCGAGCCGCCGCGGCCCGGCGCCCCCGGGGCGCGGCCCGGCCCGGCGGATCTGGAAGACTGCCGGACGCCATGAGCCAGTTACCCAAGCAGCCCGCCGAAGTCTCCGTCCCGACCAGCGCGGATGTCGCGCGCCTCGCCGGAGTCTCCCGGGCCACCGTGTCGTACGTCCTGAACAACAACGCCACCGTCCGGATCAGCGAACCGACCCGGCACCGCGTCAGGGAGGCCGCCACACAACTCGGTTACGTCCCGCACGCGGCCGCCCGCAGCCTGCGCGCCGGACACAGCCGCCTGGTGCTGCTGCCCTCCGGCCACATACCGGCGGGCCCGCTGCACCAGCGCTTCTTCCAGGAACTCCAGGCGGGACTGCGCCGCCTGGACTACACCGTCGTCCAGTACGGCAGCGCCGGCCTCGCCGACGACGAGGCGGTCAGGGCCTGGGCCGAACTGCGGCCCGTCGCCGTCGTCGTCCCTCCCGGCATCACCCTCACCCCGCACGGCACGGACGTCCTCACCCGCTCCGGCGCCAAGGCGGTGATCACGCTCGGCCCGGAGCCGGTGGGGGGCGCCCACGGACTGGTCATGGACCAGCGGCGGGTCGGCGCCAGCGCGGTCGGGCACCTGCTGGCCCGGGGCCGCCGCCGCATCGGGGTGGTCATGCCCCGGGAACCCGGCCTGGAGCCGTTCTCCGGCCCCCGCCTCACCGGGGCCCGGCAGACCGCGGAACCGGCCGGGGCGAACATCCTGCCCCTCCCGCTCCGCTACGACGAGGAGTCCGCGGCGGAGCTCGCGGAGCGCTGGCCGGAACTGGGCCTGGACGCCGTGTTCGCGTACAACGACGAGTACGCCATGCTCCTGATGCGGGCACTCCAGGACGCGGGCGTCGCGATACCCGGGGACACGGCCGTCGTCGGAGCGGACGACCTGCTGCTCGGCAGACTGCTGCGGCCGCGCCTCAGCACGGTCCGGATGGAGCTCGCCATGGAGCACGCGCTGGCCGAGACCATCGACCGTCTCGTCCACCACCCGGGCAACGCCCCTGTCCACCACGACCTGCTGCGCACCAGCGCCGTCCACCGCGAGTCCAGCTAGGGCGGGTCCGCCGCGACGACATGCGCGGCGACCGGCGGATGTCTAGCGTCGGGTCCATGAGTCATCCGCAGAGTTACGAGCTCCTCCTGATCCCCGACCACAGCAGGACACGGACCGGAGCCCCCGGAAGGCCGATCCGCTCGGCGGTCGTGGCCGCCACCGGCGAGACGGGGGCCTCCGGCTACCCCCGGTACGCGGGCGAGGGCATGGAGGCGGACATCGACCCGGAGACCCGCACGGTCGAGGCCGTGCTGATCGACGGCGACGAGCTGGACCCCGGAATGTCGGTCCACGTAGCCGAGGGGAACCGCCAGGCCGGCTGAACGGACGGCCCTACCCGGGCATGACGGACGGCCGCACCCGGACACGACGGAAGGGCCCCGACCGCACGACCACCGCTTCCGCGGTGTCGGATCAGGGCCCCTCGGCTCGCGCCGTGCGCCGGTACGGCGGCTACTGGGCCTCCGGCTGTCCCTGCCCGGCCTCCGCCGCCCGCTTCTGCTCCTCCACGGACTTGCGGACCTCGTCCATGTCCAGCTTCCGGGCCTGGCCGATGACGTCCTCCAGGGCCGCCTCCGGCAGGGCGCCGGGCTGCGAGAAGACCGCGACGTTGTCCCGGACGATCATCAGCGTCGGGATGGACCGGATCTCGAAGGCGGCCGCCAGCTCCTGCTGCGCCTCCGTGTCGACCTTCGCGAAGACCAGGTCGGGGTGGCGCTCGGACGCCGAGTCGTAGACCGGCGCGAACTGTCGGCAGGGGCCGCACCAGGAAGCCCAGAAGTCGATCAGGACGAAGCCGTTGTCACTGACGACCTGATCGAAGTTTTCCTTGGTGAGCTCTACGGTGCTCATGCTTCAGATACCTCTTCCTGTGCCCGTTCGGACCTGTTCCGGCACAACGGTGACTGCACTTGCGCTATTCCGCCTGCCCATGTGGCCGGGGCGCACACTCACGAGGACACTGTCTCCATGACAGATGCAGCGACTGACGCGGTGGACGTTTCCGAGTACGACGTGGTGGTCATCGGTGCAGGTCCGGTAGGGGAGAACGTGGCCGACCGGGCCCGCGCCGCCGGGCTCAGCACGGCCGTGGTGGAGTCCGAGCTGATCGGCGGTGAATGCTCGTACTGGGCGTGCATGCCGAGCAAGGCCCTGCTGCGCCCGGTGGTCGCCCGCGCGGACGCCCGCCGCGTCCCGGGCCTGAGCGCCGCCGTGCAGGGCCCCCTGGACGTACAGGCCGTCCTCGCCCACCGGGACGACGAGGCCGCCCACTGGAAGGACGACGGCCAGGTCGCCTGGCTGGAGAGCGTCGGAGCGGACATCTACCGCGGTACGGGACGCCTCACCGGCCCCCGCGCGGTCGCCGTCACCGCCCCCGACGGCACCGTGCACCGGCTCACCGCCCGGCACGCCGTCGCCGTGTGCACCGGCACCCGGGCCGTCGTCCCCGGCCTGCCCGGCATCGCCGACGTCCGCCCCTGGACCAGCCGCGAGGCCACCAGCGCCAAGGAGGCGCCCGGCCGGCTCGTGGTCGTCGGCGGGGGAGTGGTCGGCGTGGAGATGGCGACCGTCTGGCAGGCGCTCGGCGCCGAGGTGACGCTGCTGATCCGCGGCAAGGGCCTGCTCCCCAAGATGGAGCCCTTCGCGGGCGAGCTGGTGGCCGAGGCGCTGACGGAGGCCGGCGCCACCATCCGTACCGGCGTCTCCGTCACCGCCGTGCACCGGCCCGCACCGGACGGACCCGTCACCGTGGAGCTGGACGACGGCGGCCGGATCGAGGCCGACGAGATCCTCTTCGCCACGGGCCGGGCGCCGCGCACCGACGACCTGGGCCTGGAGACGGTCGGCCTGGAGCCCGGCTCCTGGCTCACGGTGGACGACAGCTGCCGGGTCGAGGGCACGACCTGGCTGTACGCGGTCGGGGACGTCAACCACCGCGCTCTCCTCACCCACCAGGGCAAGTACCAGGCCCGCATCGCGGGAGCCGCGATCGCCGCCCGCGCCCAGAAGGTCCCGCTCCTGGAGACGGACCGCTGGGGCGCCCACGCGGCCACCGCCGACCACGCGGCGGTCCCCCAGGTCGTCTTCACCGATCCCGAGGCCGCATCCGTCGGCCTGACCCTCGCCGAAGCCGAACATGCGGGCCACCGCGTCCGCGCCGTCGACTACGACCTCGCCTCGGTCTCCGGCTCCGGCCTGTACGCCGACGGCTACCGGGGCCGCGCGCGGATGATCGTGGACCTGGACCGGGAGATCCTGCTCGGCGTGACGTTCGTCGGCCCCGGAATCGGCGAACTCCTGCACTCCGCGACGATCGCGGTCGCGGGCGAGGTCCCCATCGACCGGCTGTGGCACGCGGTTCCGGCGTACCCGACGATCAGTGAGGTGTGGCTGCGGCTGCTGGAGACGTTCCGAGGTTAGGGCGCGTCCGCCGTGGACAACGGCCGACACAGTGAACGGAATTGACGGTGGGTGGTGAGACAGCGAACCGGCTCGATGACGGCTTGGTGGACGTGGGTCCGGCCTTCCCGGCGCACGCGTGGTCGGCGGAAGCCGTGCGGCCGGGCGAAGGTCTGCCCCACCACCCACCGGTGGGCGCCAGGAGACGTGCTGTGCCGAATATGTCGACGCGCGACGGCCGGCCCGACGCCCGGGGCGCGGAACCACGCAGCAGCCCGTACCGAAAGAGAGGTGCTCAGGCAGAGGGGAGCATCGCCTGATCCACCTCGCGGACGACAGTGACCTGGCCGCCGTCTCCGGGTTCGGGGTCGGGAATGACCGCTTCCGGATCGACGAGATAGACCTCGTGGTCGTCCAGCGTCAGTCGGCGCGCGATTTCCAGTACCATCCGCCGTGCCACGTCGTCGATCGCGTGGACGCGTGTGAGGTCGATGGCCACCCGCGTCTCCGGGGCAGCCGTCTCCAGGACCTCCCGCACCACGCGCTCGGCTCCCGCGAAGCCGATGCCGCCCTGGAGTTCCAGGACGCGGAGCGCGCCCGGTCCGCTGCCGACGACGTGGTTGGACCGTAGGACCGCCCGTCCGGCGGAGGGTACCTCCATCACGTGCAGGCCCATGTCCGAGGAGAACCGCTCGAACAGAGACACCCCGCGTACGCTGTTGCCGTGACGGTCCAGACGCGGCGAGAACGTGGCGATGCCGATGCGTCCGGGAAGCGCACCGATCAGGCCACCGGCCACCCCGCTCTTCGCGGGGATGCCGACCTGGGTTGTCCAGTCACCGGCCGCGTCGTACATTCCGCAGCTCAACATCACGCTCAGCACCTGTCGCACCACCGGTTCCGGCACCACCTGTTCACCCGAGAGCGGGTTCACGCCGCGGTTGGCCAGCGTCGCCGCCATCATGGCCAGATCCCGCGTCGTGACGAGCACGGAGCACTGCCGCGTGTAGCCGTCCACGACCGCCCCGGCGTCCTCGGTCAGGACGTCGTGGCTGCGCAGCATGTGCGCTATCGCGAGGTTGCGGTGCGCGTGCGCCATCTCCGACGCGCACACCTCCTCATCCATCACCAGCCGACGGCCGGCGAAGGCCGAAAGGCCGTCGATTACGCGTTCCACCCGCTCCGCCGGACGTGATCCCTCCGCGCCGGCCAGTGAGTGAACGGTGATGGCGCCGGCGTTGATCATGGGGTTGAACGGTCGTCCGGTGCCGCCTTCGAGGGAGATCTCGTTAAACGCCTCTCCTGACGGCTCGACGCCGACCTTGGCCAGCACCGGAGCGAACCCGCGGTCGGCGAGGGCCAGCGCGTACGCGAACGGCTTGGAGATCGACTGAATGGTGAACGGGACATCAATGTCACCGGCGCCGTAGACCTGACCGTCGACGGTGGCGAAGGCCGCGCCCAGGCGCTCGGGGTCCGCCGCCGCCAGCTCGGGGATGTAGGCCGCAGGTTCTCCGGAGTCGTCCGGCTCCACATCTCCCAGTGCCTCGGCCAGATAGTCGGGAATGATGGACCGCATTCTTGCCTCTCCGTTCGCACCACTGACTTCGGGCGCGGGGTGCGTCCGGACTGTGTGCTGCGTTCTACCGCCGGGGCGCCTCCGCTGCGCCTGCCGGTTGTGTGACCAGGCTACCGACCGGGCCGTGCGGATCGACCGACTGCGGATCGCCGATCACCGCGGGCGCGTCCCGAAAGACCTGGACAACGCGAGCCGGCGCACCACGGGGGTCCACGGATCGACCACCTCGATGGGTGCGGCCGATCCCGTCGCCTACGCCCTCAGCCTGGCCGTGAAGCTGATCTCCACGAGCTGCCCGAGCTGCGCGAGCCGCGGCGTCACCAGAATGGTGGTCGCCACATCTGCTCTGCCGTTGTCACCGACGCTGTGACGGCGGCGGGTTGTGCCCGGTGTGCCGCACCAACCCCTGCGCCTATCGCGCCATGCGGGGCCTGGAGACCGTGCGCCGCTGTGTTCTTCCTCCGCAGAGGCATGTGAGTGGCCATCAAGGGAAGAAGGTCATCGACGACACGAGGGGGACAGCCGTGAAGGTGGGACTGCTGAGTCGTGAGTACCCGCCGGACGTCTACGGGGGCGCCGGTGTCCATGTCGAGTTCCTGGCAAGGGAGTTGCGCCCGCTCACCGATCTGCAGGTCCACTCCTGGGGCGAAGGGGCCTCGGACGGGCTGGTCCGGCACCGGCCCGGCCGGGAGCTGGACGGTGCCAACGACGCGCTGCGCGCCTTCTCCGTGGACCTGTCCATCGCCGCCGCGCTCGAAGGCCGCGACCTCGTCCACTCGCACACCTGGTACGCCAACCTCGCGGGCCATCTCGCCGGACTGCTCTACGGCATCCCGCATGTGGTGACCGCCCATTCGCTGGAGCCCCTGCGGCCCTGGAAGGCCGAACAGCTCGGCGGTGGTTACGCGTTGTCGAGCTGGGCCGAGCGCACCGCCGTGGAGTCCGCCGACGCGGTGATCGCCGTCTCGCACGGAATGCGTGCCGACATCCTCGGCTGCTACCCGCAGCTGGATCCCGACCGGGTCCGGGTCGTCCACAACGGCATCGACACCCGCCTGTACCGGCCCGCTCCCGGAGTCGACGTACTGCGCCGCCTGGGTGTCGACCCGGACCGCCCCTTCGTCCTGTTCGTCGGCCGCATCACGCGCCAGAAGGGTGTCCCGCACCTGCTGCGCGCCGCCCATCGGCTCGATCCCTCTGCACAGCTGGTGCTCTGCGCGGGCGCGCCCGACACCCCGGAGATCGAGGCCGAGTTCCGCGAACTCGTCGGCGAACTGAAGCGTTCGCGCGACGGGGTCCACTGGATCCCGGACATGCTTCCGCGCCCCGACGTCATCCAACTCCTCAGCAGAGCGTCCGTGTTCGTCTGCCCGTCCGTGTACGAGCCTCTGGGCATCGTCAATCTCGAAGCGATGGCCTGCGGCACCGCGGTGGTCGCCTCCGCGGTCGGCGGCATCCCCGAGGTCGTCTCCGACGGTGGCACGGGACTGCTCGTACCGTACGAGGCCGACGAACCGGCCCGGTTCGAGGCGGATCTCGCCGAAGCGATCGGCCAGGTGCTCGCCGACCTTCCGGCGGCCCGGCGGATGGGTGAGGCGGGACGTGAACGTGCGGTGCGGGAGTTCGGCTGGGACATGGTTGCCCGGCGGACTCTCGAGGTGTACGAGGAGATCGTCAAAAAGGTGTAGCCGGGAACGGTTCGGTGTTTCAGGAGGGGGAGTGGCCATGCGCGCTGGACCTTCGGTGCTCGGAATCGTACTTGCGGGAGGAGAGGGCAAACGGCTGATGCCGCTGACGGCCGACCGGGCGAAGCCCGCGGTGACGTTCGGCGGGACCTACCGGCTGGTCGACTTCGTCCTGTCGAACCTCGTCAACGCGGACATCCTGAGGATCTGCGTTCTCACCCAGTACAAGTCACACTCGCTGGATCGCCATGTGACCACCACCTGGCGGATGTCCAGCCTGCTCGGCAATTACGTCACGCCGGTCCCGGCCCAGCAGCGCCTCGGCCCGCGCTGGTACCTCGGCAGCGCGGACGCCATCCTGCAGTCGCTCAACCTGGTCCACGACGAACAGCCCGACTACATAGCGGTGTTCGGAGCCGACCATGTCTATCGCATGGACGCACGCCAGATGCTGGAGCGGCACATCGAGAGCGGCGCCGGCGTCACCGTCGCCGGCATCAAGGTGCCCCGTGCGGAAGCCCCTGCCTTCGGCGTCATCACCCCGGCCTCCGACGGCTCACGCGTGGAACGCTTCCTGGAGAAGCCCTCCGACCCGCCCGGCCTGCCCGACGACCCGACCAAGGTCTTCGCCTCGATGGGCAACTACCTCTTCTCCACGAAGGTTCTCGTGGACGCCCTCCACCAGGACGCCGAGGACGACGACTCCGTCCACGACATGGGCGGATCCATCCTGCCCATGCTCACCGAGCGCGGGGCCGCGCACGTCTACGACTTCGACGACAACCACGTGCCGGGCGAAACGCAGCGCGAGCACGGGTACTGGCGGGACGTGGGTTCTCTGGACAGTTACTACGAGGCCCACATGGACCTCATCTCCGAGCAGCCACTGTTCAGCCTCTACAACCAACGCTGGCCCATGTACACCCACGCGGGCCACCAGGCCCCGGCCCGCTTCGTCTCCGGAGGCATCGCCGGTGAGTCGATCGTCAGTCCGGGCTGCGTGATCCGTGGCCAGGTCACCGGGTCGGTGCTCTCGCCCGGTGTGATCGTCGAGCAGGGCGCGGTGGTCCAGGGCTCCGTGCTGCACCACGGTGTGCGCGTCGGCAGGGGGGCGGTCGTGCGGAACTCGATCCTCGACAAGAACGTCGACGTCCCGCCCGGGGCGACGATAGGTGTCAACCCCGAACGGGACCGCGAGCTTTACACCGTCTCGCACAACGGCGTCATCGCCCTCGGCAAGGGCCAGGCGGTGTCCTAGCCTCCGTCGTCCGGGTCCCGGCCAGGTCTGCGCGATGGCCACCGGCGGAGGGAGAGCGCGCGGCGGAAGGTGCGCGTCGCCATGACCACACCGGGGCCGGACGTCGGCACCATCTGACTTATCATCAGCGACCCCGACCAAGGGACACCTGTAAGGCTGCGTGCCGTTGGCCGGGCGGCTCTGTGCTCCCGCGCTGCGGTACGCCGAATTCCCCCGGTCCGTAGGCGTACGGCCCGCCCGGACGGATCGTGGTCCGGTCAGGTGGCCTCCGCGGGCGCTGCCTCCTCCACATTGCGGGAGTCCGTGAGGCTCAGCGCACCGGCCGTCGCGATCAGGCCGACGGCGAAGGCCAGCACGGCGTAGGCGATCCGCTCACCGTGGAAGAAGGAGTCGACGAGGTCGCTGCTCCACACGCCGGCCGGGAGCTGGGTGGTGACCAGCGCGGCGGTCAGCGTGCCGACGGTGGCGGTGCCGACGCTGGTGCCGACCTCCTGCGCGGTGTCGTTGAGCGCGGTGCCCATTGAGGTGCGGTTGGCCGGCATCGCGTCGACGAGCGCGACCGCACAGTTCGTCATGACGGTCCGGAGTCCGATCGTCATGAGCACCATGCGGAGCGCGATGACGAGGTAGCCGTGCTCGACACCCCAGGACAGTCCCGCCAGTGCGACGGCCAGGCAGGCCGCGCCCACCAGGCAGGCGACGCGGTGGCCGTAGCGGCGGGCCAGCCCCTCGGACACGGGCGTCGCGAGCAGCATGGTCACGATCAGCGGCAGGTTGGCGAGGCCGGCCCGTACGGGGCTCCAGCCGTACGCGTACTGGAAGTGGAGGATGAGCCCGAACATCACGCCGGCCATCGCGATGGACGTACCGACCTGCGCCACGGCGGCGCCGCGGACCGTGCCGTTGGACAACAGGCAGAGGTCCAGCATGGGGGCGGGGCTGCGGCGCTCGTTCCGGATGAAGGCGGTCGTGGCGACGACCGCGCCCGCGACCGAACCGATGGTGAGGACGGAGAGCCAGCCGTTCTCGACGCCGCTGGTCAGGGCATAGCAGGCCAGCCCGATGGCGGCGAGGCTCAGCGCGGCGCCCGGTAGGTCGAGCCGGTCGCGGGTCAGGTCCTCGGGCCGGTCGGCCGGGACGCCGAGTCGGACCCCGATCCAGGCGATCACCGCGATCGGGGCGTTGACGACGAGCAGCCACTCCCAGCGCACGTGGGCCAGGACTGTGCCGCCGATCAGCGGTCCGAGGATGAAGCCGGACATACCGACGACGATCATCAGCGTCATGGGGCGCATCCGCAGCGCCTTGTCGTCGAAGAGGCGGAAGACCAGGGAGTTCGTGATCGGGGCCATCGCCGCGGCGGCGATGCCGAGCGCGGCGCGCAGGGCGATGAGCTCACCCGCGGTGGTGACCCGGACGACGCACAGGCTCAGCGCGCCGAACACGGCGAGCCCGACGAGCAGGACGCGGCGGCGGCCGAGCCGGTCGGCCATGGAACCCGCGGTGAGCAGCAGACCGCCGAAGGTCAGCGAGTACGTGCCGGTGACCCACTGCAGCGCGGTGGTCCTGCTGCCGAGGTCGCGTCCGATGGTGGGCAGCGCGATCGACAGCAGGGTGTTGTCGGCCATCTCCACGAAGAAGGCCAGGCAGAGGGCGGCCAGCGGGATCCACGCGGCGCGCAGGGAGGGATAGGTACGGGAGGCGGGGGGTTTCAGCATCGCGGTCGTCATGGCGGCGCTCCTTTCTAGCGAACGCCGCTCGACTATCGAACGATGTTCCATACGGTGCGATGGAACAGCGTTCGATAGAGATGCAAACGAAGAGGCAGAGGCCATGCCGCGCCACCAGAACCGTGCCGCCGCCAACGGCCGCCGCCGAGCTTCGCACTCGATGGAGTCCGTACTCACCGAGGCGGTCGCGCTGCTCGACGAGGCGGGTCCTTCGGCGCTGACGTTCCGGTCGCTCGCGCAGCGTCTCGGGGGTGGCGTCGCCAGCGTCTATTGGTACGTCGCGAGCAAGGACGAGCTGCTCGACCGTGCCACCGATCACGTCATCGGCGGCGTCCTCGCCGACATCGAGGCCCTCAAGCCCGCCGACGACCCGATCGACGACCTGCGCGCGATGTCACTGACGCTGTTCGACGCGATCCTGGTGCGGCCCTGGCTCGGGAACTACTTCATGCGCAACACCGACGTCCAGGGCAACGCCCTGCGCCTGTACGCCAAGCTGGGGCAGCCGATCCTCCGGCTGAACCTCACCGCGCGCCAGCGGTTCCACGCCGTCTCGGCGATCACGACGGTCGTCGTCGGCTCCGCGGTCGACCTGGGGCAGGAACCGCCTCGTGAGGTTCTCGACGGTGCCGTCGGCCGCGACGAGTTTCTCGGCCGCTTCGCCGCGACGTGGCGGGAGCTCGACGCCGACGACTTCCCCTTCGTGCACGAGATCGTCGACGAGTTCGACGGGCACGACGACATCGAGCAGTTCCGCGCCGCGCTGGACCTGACCCTCGCAGGGTTGCGCCTCCGGGCCGGCGCCTGAACGAATCGCCCGGCCGGCGCGAGGCCGGTCGTGCAGCGGCAGAGCACCGAACGGGCACGAGCAGTCCCCGCCCGGGAGCCGTCCCGGGCGGGAACCGGTATGCGCCGGTAGGCGGCTGTTGAGTGCTGGGACTACTCGGCGTCACGCCGCCGACGTGCGAACTGGCTGGGCAAGAAGTACGGGATACTCCAGCTGGATGTGAAGGCATGGGGACCCAACAACACCTGGTGCAATCGGAACAAGCCCTGCTCCAAGGCGAACAACGTCTTCGCCGAAGTAATGTGGACCCTTTTCGCCAACAACATCAGCTGGTACGCGCCGCGATGGTAACGAATCGGCAATACCGGGAAACGAGCAGAAACGTGGGAAGCACGACGACGAGTCCGCTGACCCGCACCGCCGGAGCAGTAGCCCTGGTCGGGGCAGCGCTTCTGCCGGGACTGATCGCGGCACTTCCCCTCGCGTTCAACGGCGCGCAGCACACGCTGAGCGCTCTGGGCCGAGCGACAATGCCCGAGGGAGCGACCGCCTCACTGGGATGGGGCGTCGCCCTGCTGACTGCGGCGGTTCTGCCCTTCGTGGCAGTACCGGCGTCCCTGTTCATAGCGCGGGCCGGTCTCGCGGTCGGGGCCGGGGGCCGGGGGCCGGGAAGCGGTTTTCCCGGTCCCCGGCCCTTTTTTCGTGTTCCCGCAGCCGGACCGATGGGGATATACGCCCCGCGCACGTCGTCCTTTCCGCACGCCGGAGAACCGCGGCAGCGACGAGGAGCGTGATCCGTCCAGCTGAGCGGTCGATGAGCACGACCTCGTGGAAGTGCTCGTGCGCACGCCCCCAGTCATGGACGGCCTCGCCCCCCGGCCCGTTCAGGTAGAGATGTGGTCGGCGGCGGCCAGGAGATCGAACACCTCACAGCGACAAATCCTGCTCACCCACCGCTTTTCCCTGGTCACCAGGCCAGTCGTGTGAGACGGTGGACGGACTACCCGTACCACGGACGACCATCACTCCGCTGTCCACGGGCGGGAAAGCAGACATCAGCGCGTACGAGTTCTCGAACTCGCTCGCAGACGCGACGGCACCCCAGCCCCCGGTGCGTGCCGCTCGATCGCTCTTTGGGGGCCGAACCGGTGCGACAGCTCATCAATTCCGAGCAGGACACACGAGCGGGACGCCGTGGTCGCCCGGGAGCCGGAAGACGCCGAGCAGCGAATACCGATCACGCTGAGCAGCAGCGGTCCTCCCCCCAGGCTCACAAATCCCCGCGCAACGCTCCGGACGGGCTGAATCCGCAGAAACGGTGACGGCCTCTTCCGTCGGCTCGGCGGACGAACAGCTCACCGACCCGCGGAGCGTGGCAGACGGTCACCTCCGCAATTCACCGTTCGCATCGACACCGGTCACGTTCTTGGCTTTCCCCCGAACCACGGTGACCGCCCATCAGCGGAATGCCCGGGTGTCGGGCCGAGAAAGGTTCGCGCTCATGACCGCAGAAGTCCTCGTCCGCCCCGAGCGGACGACCGGGAGTGATTTCTCCCGGCTGTCGAAGAAGATCGCCGACCATGGTCTGATGGTCCGGCGTCCCGGCTACTACGCGGCCCGCATCGCGGCCGTGACGGCACTCTACGCAGGAGGCTGGACCGCCTTCGTCCTCGTCGGTGCCAGCTGGTGGACCCTGGCGGTCGCCGCCTTCCTGGCCATGGTCTTCGGCCAAGTGGCTTTGTTGGCACATGACATCGCCCACCGTCAGGTGTTCCGGCTGCGCAAGGCCAGTGAGGTCGCCGGGAGGATCGCCGCGAACGTCGGCATCGGCATGGGATACGGCTGGTGGCAGGAGAAACACACCCGCCACCACGCCAATCCCAACCACGACGAGCTCGACCCCGACATCGAACCCGACCTGATCGTCTGGTCCCAGGACCAGGCCCGCTCGGCCAAGGGGCTGCCCCGGCTGATCGGCCGCTCGCAGGCCTATCTGTTCTTCCCCCTGATCACCCTGGAGGCGTTCAACCTGCATGTGTCGGGCGTGCGGGCACTGGCAAACCGCTCGCTCAAGCACCGACGGCTGGAGGGGACGCTGCTCATCGGTCACTTCGTGGTCTACCTGACCGCACTGTTCCTGGTGCTGCCGCCCGGCATGGCGATCGCCTTCCTCGCCGTCCAGCAGTGTCTCTTCGGTCTGTACCTCGGCTCGGTCTTCGCCCCCAACCACAAGGGCATGCCCATCCGGACAGGCAAGGACCGCCCGGACTTCCTGCGCCGCCAGGTCCTCACCTCACGCAACGTCCGCGGCAACTGGTTCACCGACATCGCCCTGGGCGGACTGAACTACCAGATCGAGCACCACCTCTTCCCGAGCATGCCCAGCCCCAACCTGCGCAGGGCGCAGATCATCGTCCGGCGGTACTGCGAAGAACTGAGCGTGGCCTACCTGGAGACAGGCCTGATCACCTCCTACCGCCAGGCGCTCAACAGCCTTCACCAGGCAGGCGCCCCACTGCGCCGCACCGAGGCCACCACCCCCTGAGCGCTGCTCCCTCGTCCCGGTCGGCACACGACATCGACGTGAAAGCCACAACGGGCTCCGGCCCCTCTCCGCCATCGGCCTGCAGGGGTAGCCACGCGCTGTACCAGGGCCTACTCTGTGAACTGCGCCCCTGCCCCCGGCCGTTTCTGACCTTACGGCCGAAACAGGTGGAGATCATGGCGCACCGGAGCCTCGACCGACCGCCTCGCGGCGGCGCCCTGTTCTCCCTGGCACTGCTCCTGTGCAGGGACCTCGACCGGGCCGTCGAGGCAGTCGTCACCACACCGACCCGCGCGGCCACGACGGCATCCGGCCTGTGTCCGGAACCGCCCGTCCCGCGGAGACGATCAGCCCGAACAGGACCAAACACTGCTCGGGCTGGTCCTGTTCGGCGGTCACACCTATGGATATGGACAGGCGGCCGAGCTCATCGGCCTCCCGGCTTCCGTGGCCGCCGGCCACCTGCGAACACTTCCGCACCGGGCTGCGACGGCGCCCAGTCACCGCCGGGCATGAGGGGCGACCAAGCATTCACGACAGGCGACCGGGCGTTCACGCCGGGTCGCCCCACCTGGCGGGCCCTCGACCGGCGGGCTTGTAGCGAGGACGCCTGATGCAGACCCCACCACTCCTGTACGTCGACCGGCGTCAGGAGGAAGCACGCACCGTCCTTGTCCTGGCGGGGGCGATGGACCAGGACTCCGTCCACGTGTTCACCGCCGCGATGGCGGAGGTCTCGCGCACCGGAGCCGCGGCCGTTCACGTGGACCTGAGCGCCGTCGCGTTCTGTGACTGTGCCGGACTCAATGCTCTCCTGAAGGCCGCTCAGGGCAGCCGGGCGGAGGGACGGACGTTCCAGGCACACGCCCCGTCCACCGCGGTCCTTCGCCTGTTCACCCTGACCGGCACCACCGGCGTTCTTCTGGGCCGGGATTCCCACGCCTCCGGTGGGGACGAGACTGCCGCGAAGCGCTCCGAAGATCGATCCGCCGCTCCGCCGGTATGATGTGGAGTCCGAGAGGTGGCCGCCTGTGCTCAGCCCCGAGATGACCCGGATCCTCCGGGCCCTGCACACGGACGTCGGGTCAGGACTGGACGCGGGCTGTGTATCGGTCCTCGGCATGGACCATCTCGTGGTGTCCTTGGTGGTCGAAGGCCGGACCACCGAACAGCTTTGGTCATCGGGCTCCGTGGGTGCCCTGTTCGAGGACCTCCAGTTCACCCTGGGCCAGGGACCCGGTCCGGACGCCCTGCGCACCAGCCAGGCGACGGTGGAGCACGATGTGGTAGCGCCGGGCGCCTCGGGACGGTGGCCCGCCCTCGTTCCGGCCATGGCCCATCTGCCGATCGGGGCCATGTTCTGCCTCCCGCTGGCCCTCGGCGGCATCACCGTCGGTGTTCTCACCGCACTCCGTGCGTCACCGGGTCCCATGAGCGGTCAGGAAACGGATGATTCCCTGGGTCTCGCAGCGGCCCTCACCCTCCAGTTCCTCGGCGGGGCAGGATCGCGCTTCGATGCCTGGGTGGACGCGCTGCCGGACGGAGAGCTGCACCGTGCCGTCGTCCATCAGGCGACCGGCATGCTCAGTGTCCAGCTCGCACTTCCGCTGGGGGAGGCCCTGCTCCGCCTGCGCGCGTACGCCTACGGCCACGACCGGTCCATCGTCGAAGCCGCTGAAGACGTCGTCTCCCGGCGGCTCCGACTCGACGACGACCGTCCCGAACCCGAACCCGAATCACCCAAGGAGACGAAGGGATGACATCCATGTCCCGCGAGCAACAGGTGTCCCAAGTGTTCGTGCAGGTCGCGGACTCCCTCATCGATGACTTCGACCTCATCGAATTCCTCGAGGAGCTGTGTGCCCACTGCGTCAGCCTGCTCGACGTCGCCGCCGGAGGCATTCTCCTCGCCAACGAGAAGGGGCTCCTGCACACGATCGCCGCGTCCGACCACAACACGCACCTGCTGGAACTCTTCGCCATTCAGCACGACCAGGGCCCCTGCCTCGACTGCTACCGCACCCGCGCCGAACGCATCAACATCGACCTGCACGTTCCCGCGGCCAACGAGACCTGGCCGGCCTTCGCCGACCGGGCCCGGCGGAGCGGCTTCCAGACGAGCCACGTCTTCCCTCTTCGCCTCCGTGACCGTGCGGTGGGGGCGATGAACCTCTTCCACACCGGTCGGCAGGCACTGAGCCCGCAGGACGCATCACTCGCGCAGGCACTCGCGGACGTCGCGACGATCGCCATTCTCCAGCAGCGCGACCTCGGGCAGGAGCAGTTGGAGAAGACGCAACTGCAACGCGCTCTGTCCAGCCGCATCGTCATCGAGCAGGCCAAGGGGATCCTCGCCGAACGCTGGAACGTCACTCCCGACGCCGCGTACGACGCCCTGCGCACCTATGCCCGAGCACGCAGACTGCGGATCTCCGACTGCGCCCGCAACATCATCGACCAGTCCCTGGACACCGACGAGATCCCCCACGTCTAGCAACGGGCGCGCCGTGACCGTACCGCGGCGATGACGCCGAGCCCCGCGCCGACGGCCATGACGAGAAGCGCCCTCAGCCAGACATCGCGTTCGATCTGGGTGGCGAGCACGACGCAGGACACAGCTCCGAGGACCGGAACAAGGGTCGGCGCCCGGAAATGGTCCCGGGACACCGCGTCGCGACGCAGCACGAGAAGTGAGGTGTTGACGAGGAAGAAGACCACCAGGAGCAGCACGACCAGCGTGGAGGCGAGCGTCGCCACATCGCCGGTCAGCGCGAGGAGCAGCGCGAGCGCGGTGGTCGTGGCAATGGCGGCCCAGGGGGTGCGCCGGCCGGAAAGGACCTTCGTCAGGAAGCGGGGCAGGAGACCGTCCCGCGCCATGCCGTAGGCCAGGCGCGAGGACATGATGCCCGTCAGCAGCGCTCCGTTCGCGACCGCCACCAGGGCGATGGCGCTGAAGAGTTCTGTGGGGACTCCTCCCGCCGTCCGGACTACTTCGAGGAGCGGCCCGCTGGACTCCGTCAGCTTTCCGGTCGGCACGGCCACCGCTGCGGCCACGCCGACCAGGACGTACACCGCGCCTGCGGTGAGGAGCGCGCCGAAGAGCGCCCGGGGATACGAGCGACGGGGGTCACGGGTCTCCTCGGCCACGTTGACGGACGTTTCGAACCCGACGAACGAGTAGTAGGCGAGCACCGCACCGCTGAGCAGGGCTGCCACGGGGCCCTCACGCGAGGTGCCGAGGTCCGTGAGCCTTCCGGCGTCTCCGTCGCCGCGCAGCACGATCCAGGCGCCGAGCCCGATCACCAGGAGCAGTCCGCCGACCTCGATGACCGTGGCGACGACGTTGGCCCGGGTCGACTCGCTGATGCCTCGCGCGTTCAGCAGCGCCAATGAGGCCAGGAAGACCAGCGTCACCAGCACCACGGGCAGTGAGACGAACTCGGACAGGTAGTCGCCGCCGAACCCTCGGGTGAGGGCGGCCACCGACACGACGCCGGCCGCGAGCATGCAGAATCCGGCGAGGAACCCGAGGAACGGCCCATAAGCCAGGCTGGCGTAATGCGATGCGCCGCCCGCGCGCGGATATCTGGTTACCAGCTCCGCGTAGGAGGCGGCTGTCAGCAGAGCCAGGCACAACGCCGCGAGCAAGGGGGCCCATACGGCACCGCCGGACTCGGCGGCGACCTGGCCCACCAGGACGTACACGCCCGCTCCGAGGACGTCTCCCAGGATGAAGAAGTAGAGCAACGGCGTGGTCAGAGCCTTTTTGAGCGGCGCCGGGGAATCCGATGCGCGGATCTTCGTCGGGGGAGGGTTCACGGAGTTTCGTATACCCGGCCTGGTGCCCCGCATCTCAGCGTCTGTGTTTCTCCCGCCATCGAGTTCACTCCTCGCCCCAGGGGGCAGCCGGTAGCAGGACCGCCCGACAGGGAAGCTCGATCGAGAACGCGCCGAGGGAGAGGGCAGGTTGGCAGGGGAGGAGAAGCGGTGGTCGGCCGCCGGGCAGTGGGTGGGCCGGGAGTGGGCGGAGGTGCGGCGGTCCGTCCGCAGTGCGCGCGAAGTGGCCGGACCGGAGCGGGACACGCTCGTCCAGTCCCTCAAGGCAGCGGCGGCGGCGATCGCCGCGTGGGCGGTGAGCGGGTGGTGGTTCCAGGCGCCGATGGCCCTGTTGGCTCCGTGGACGGCGATCGCGATGGTCGGCAGCACGGTCTACCAGTCGGTGCGTACGGGGACCCAGCAGTTCGCCATCATCGCCCTCGGTACCGTGTGGGCCTCCGGGGCGATGGCTTTGACGCGTGATCGGACCATGGCCGCCATGCTGCTCACCCTGCCGTTCATAATGCTGCTCGGCAACTACCGCCGCTTCGGGAACCAGGGCATCTACGGTGCCACCACAGCGCTCTTCGTGATCACCGCCGGAGTGTCCAGCACCTCCACGGTGGGGCACAGGCTCCTGGAAACCCTGGTCGGTGCGGCCATCGGCCTCCTGGTCAACGCGTTCGTCCTGCCACCCGTCCACCTGCGCAGCGTCCGTGACCGCCTCGGCCGCCTCGCGCGGGAGACGGCGGACCTGCTCGACGCCATGGCGGGCGGACTGCGCGAGGAGAACGGGCTTGAGGGGTCCGAAGGCCGGCACCTCAGGGCCGCCCGTCTCACGGTGTCGCTCCAGGGCGTGAGCGACGCCCGCCACTGGGCGATGGAGGGAGCGCGTTGGAACCCGGGAAGCCGCCTGCGCCGCACCGGCCCGAAGCCACCGCCGTACGCCGAGGACATGCGGTGGGGCCGTGTCTGCACCCGTGTCCTGGCGATCACACGCACGCTCGGTGGAATCGGCGACGACCCAGAAATCACGAAGCCGTCGCCGGACTTCTTACACCAGCTGTCCGACGTGCTGGGCCGGACCGCGCGTATCTGCGCACTGGAGACAGAACTGCTCACCTCTTCCGCGCCGGACACCCTGCGTGATGACCGGGAGGCGGCCTCCCGGGAAGCCTGGGCCTGCCTCGACTCGCTCACCGACACCTTCCACCGGCTGCAAGGAACGGCGGCGGCCGTCGGCGGGAAACTGCTTCTGGAGACACGACAACTGGTCACCGAGCTCGATTCCACCTGAGCGAGCACCACCGGGGCCGCAGGATCAGCCGTCCACGAACGCGGAAGGGCGGGCGACGCCGAATGGCTCGTGGACGGGGCGCGCCCACATGCCCGGCGTACCCGCCTGCCGGAGACTGGGAGTGCCGACGGCTCGAGGTCACAGGCGGTCACGTACGACAGAGGCAAGGAGCGGTATGCGCCCGGAACAGGACGACGCAGGCGCCCTGCCTCGGCACGGCGCCGCAGGCGTGGAGCAGGTCACGGACGGCACGGAGCAGGCGGCGGACGGTTTCGAGGTCGACGAGGAGGTCCAGCACGCCCTGGACCGGCTCACGCTGCTCATCAACGCGGCAGAGGCCCTTTCCAGCACACTCGACGTGGACCAAGGGCTCCGCCGGCTCTGTCGCACGCTCATCCCCGGCCTCGCCGACTGGTGTGCGGTCGATCTGCTGGACGACCGAGGGCGGCTGCGCAGGCTCGTCGTCGAGCACCGGGACGCCGACGTGACCTCTCCGGGCCTGGACGAAGGGCTCCTGCCGACGGCCGAAGGCTCGGCGGCCTCGGTAGCCCGCGCGCTGCTGGGCGTGGGCCCCGTGCTGCTCACGGATTTCCCCCCGCCGAAGGACACGGACGACCCCCTGTACGCCCGGGAGAAGGAACTCTTCGAGCGGCTCGCGGCCGATACGGCGGTGGTCGCCCCGCTGAGAGCCCGGCGCCAGGTGCTCGGCGTGCTGACCCTGGCCCGTACCCGCAGCGAAGCCCCGCCGGCCGAGGACACCCTGTCCCTGGTCGAGGATCTCGCTCACCGGGTGGCGCTCGCCGTCGACAACGCGCGCCTGCACGCCGAGGCGCGCCACACGGCCGAGCGTCTGCAGCGATCCCTGCTGCCCGACCTGCCCACGGACGGGCCGCTCGACGTGGTGGCCCGGTACCGGTCGGCGAGTGCGTCCGCCCGGGTCGGTGGCGACTGGTACGACGCGTTCGTGATGCCGGACGGCGCGATGACACTGATCATCGGCGATGTCGCGGGACATGATCTGCGGGCAGCGGTCATGATGAGCCAGACCCGCAACATGCTGCGCGGGATCGCCTGCGACCGCAAGGAACCGCCCGGCAAGATCCTCGCCCGGCTGGACGCGGCCCATCACATCCTCTATCCCGACCAGACGCTGACCTGTATCTACGCACTGGTCGAACGGCTTGGCAGGGACGAGCCGTGGCTGCTGCACTACGCGGTCGCGGGCCATCCCGCGCCGCTGCTGGTGACGCACGACGGCGAGACCCGATTTCTCACCGGCGGCCGCAGCGTCATGCTCGGGGTGGATCCCGAGGGCCACCGCCCTGCCGCGACCGACACCCTTCCGCCCAGCTCGACCGTACTGCTCTACACGGACGGCCTCGTCGAGCGCCGTGAGGAGGACCTGGGCCGGGGCCTGGCCCGCCTGCGGCAGCATGCCGCGGCCTTGGCCCGTGAGCCGCTCCCGGCGTTCTGCGACGAGATCCTGGAAGGCATGGCCGGGGGAGGCTCGGACGACGTCGCCCTGATCGCGGTCAGAACGGCGCCCCCGCACGCCGGACCCGCCGTGGCCACCCCCTGAGCCGGGACGGAGCGGATGTCGCGAGGTCCGTCATGACGTGGACGCGTGCCGGGCCTCGACCGCCGCGAGGACCCTGTCCCTGGCCAACTGCCGGGCCTCTCGGAGCTTCAACTCCGCCAGAAGCAGCGGCAGGTACCAGAGCCAGCCCCACAGGCTGAACGAGGCCACTCCACTCCCGACGAGCAACTGGTTGGTGCCGAACGACAGCACGAACGCCGCCACGTAGGAGACGACCCGGTAGCGGTGCACCACACGAAGGGGAGCATGGCGGCGGGAACTCAGAACCTCCAGCGTGGCCACGACCTCGGCGGCTCGCAGGTCCTCGGGGTGGGCGTCGGCCGGTGCTCCGTGCGACTCCGCACGGCCGACGTCGGCGCGCAGGGAAGCATGCTCGGCCCGGGCCCGGTCGGCCTTGGCCCAGGCGTCCTCCCAGTAGCCCCGGCCCGCCCACCCCATTGCCGCCTCGACCTGCGCGGCCCGGGGCGTGCCCGGCGGGGCGAGTTCGGCGATCCGCTCCTTGAGGGCCTGCGCTCTTCGCTGCCGCCCCGGGTGCTCCCAGCTGTCGGCACGCAGGCACAGCTCCAGGTACGAGACCAGCAGTCCGAGGTCCTCGGGCCAGTTACGCAGCCCCTCCTCGTACACCGCCTCCGCTTCGGCGTCGTGGTCGTCGTCATCCTCCGCCGCGTGCGCGAGGCCGAGCCACCGCTGGAGCACCGGACCGGGGCCCGTCTCCGCGAGCCCCTGACCGGCCGCCATCCGTACCTGGGCGTAGCCGCCCAGGACGAAGAGCTCCTCGCACCGCCTCGCGTATGCCTGCACCGTCATGCTTCCCCCGATCACTGCGGAACCCCCGGACAGCTCGCGTGCCGGGCCAGGATTCTTGCAGTTCGGGGGCCGACGATGCGCGGCCGGGGTACCGGACCCGCTCGCCCGCCGACCGGTCAGCCGGTCACTTCGCCTGGGCGAGCCGGACCGCGTCGGGACCGGCCGGGAACCGCAGCTGGCCGGTCGTGTCGTGCACGGCCCGCCATACCGTCTCGGCGACGTCGCTCTCCTCGGTGAACAGGTCCTGGCCCGTGAACGAGCCCATGGCCTCCTTCGCCCAGGGCGCGTAGGGGGCCGGGACCAGCTCGTCCGGTGAGGCGCCGTTCGTCGCGTTGGCGGCGAAGTTGGTCGTCAGGCAGGCGCCCGGCTCGACCGTCTTGGCCTGTACACCGAAGGGCGCCAGCTCCAGTGCGAGGGACGCGGTGAATCCCTCGACGGCCATCTTGCTCGCCTTGTACACGGCCGAGAGCGGCATGTGGCCCAGCACCACGCTGGAGGTCACATTGACCACCACGCCGGAGCCGCGCTCACGGAACCCTGGCAGCACCGCCTGGGTCGTCGCCATCACACCGAACGTGTTGGTCTCGAAGACTTCCCGCACGCGTGCCATGGGGGTGCCCTCGAACACGCTGATCGAAGGGATGCCCGCATTGTTGACCAGGACGTCGATCGGCCCCGCGGCCTCGAACGCGGCGGTGACGGACGCGGGTTCGGTGACGTCGAGCCGGATGAGGCGGATCCGGTCCGACTCGGGCAGGACGCCCGCACGCGGCGTACGCATCGTGGCGATGACGTTCCACCCCTGCGCGTGGAAGTGGAGGGTGCTCTCCCGCCCGTATCCGGACGAGGCACCAGTGATCAGAACGGTCTTCACGCCGTGCTCCTTCGCGAGGCGGTGGGATCCGCACGGGGCAGGCACTTTCCTGCTCCGTGGAAGAACCAGTGATCCCATTGAATCGCTCTGACCTGGTCACTCGGTGGAACTGGATGCACGGGGGCGAGATGGTCATGGTCGACCGCTTCTCGCAGATCGACATCCCGCTGGAGTGGCTCGACGGGTTCGGCGCGGTCGGGGTCTCCGTGGAATACCGGCTGGCACCGGAGGCCACCGGCACGCCCCTCGTCGACGACTGCTACCGGGGGCTGCTCCGGCGATCGCCGCGCAGGTGCTGATCTGCCCCATGCTCGACCACCGCAACACCAGCGTCTCCAGCCGTCAGTACTCCGGCGTGCCCGGCGTCTGGACCCGCGAGATGAACGAGTTCGGCTGGCGTGCCGTCCTGGGCGACCTCACCGGCGCCGAGGTGTCCGGGTACGTCTCGCCGTCGGTGGCAGGGGACCTGTCGGGCCTGCCGGCCACCTACATCGACACCGGCTCGGCCGAGGTCTTACGGGACGAGGACACCGACTACGCCTCCCGTATCCGGGCGGCCGGCGGCCAGGCCGAACTCCACGTCTGGGCGGGTGGCTTCCACGGGTTCGATGCCCTGTATCCGCAGGCGGGCATCTCGGCCACGGCCCGCCGGACCCGTACCGACCGGCTCGGGCGGCTCCTCCCCGCCCTGAACTCCGGGTGACGGGCGCACCGGTGATCGAGCCGCGGGCGGCTGCTTATGCTGTGCAGGTGACACCGGGAGCGGGGCAGGAGAAGGAGCTGAGGGCCGATGCGGCCCGTAACCGCGCCCGGATTCTCCAGGTCGCCCGTGCGCGGCTGGCTGCCGGTGACAACTCGCTGCAGCTGAACGCCGTCGCCCGGCTCGCCGGGGTGGGCGTCGGGACGGTCTACCGGCACTTCCCCAACCGCCATGCCCTGGTGGAGGCGCTCTCGGCGGAACGCTTGCGGGAACTGGTCGACGAGGCGCAGGCGGCCGCCTGCGCCGACGACCCGCTCACCGGCCTGCGCCGGCTGCTGGGCTTCGCCCTCGACCGCATGCTGGACGACCCCGACTTCGCGGCCGTGCTGGAGGCCACGGGGGACTCCGGCGCGCAGACGTCGGACCTGAAGGCCGAGCTCGACCGGGCGGTCACGGGCCTGCTGGACGGCGTCCGGCTGAACGGTGCCGTCCGCAGCTCCGTCGAGGCCGACGATGTGCGCCGTCTGCTGTGCGGCGTGGCACATGCGGTGCGCTCAGGGAGCGGCGAGGTCAAGGACCTCTACCTCGACGTCCTGCTGGAAGGGCTGCGCCCGCCGCGCTGACGGCGGTACACCTCACCGTTCCCGTATCCGTACTCGAAGGCGGCGGAAAGCCCCCTCAGGACGTCGGCCACACCCACCCACACCAACCGGATAGCCATCCGCTTGTGCTAGCGTGCCCGCAACGAAACGGATAGTCATCCGTTTGTGGAGTCGTGAAGGGGTGGGCATGAGCCGACGGGCGATAGTGACGGCAGGTACCGGGGGCATCGGGCTGGAGACCGCGAAGGGGCTCGCGCGGCACGGCTACGCCGTCACGGTGGTCGGCCGCAACGCCGAGCGGGGCGCGAGCGCCGTGGAGCAGATCGCGGCGGTCGCGAACGGAGGTGCACCGCGATTCGTCGCCGCCGACCTGGCATCCCTCGACAGAGTACGTGCGCTGGCAGCGCGGTTGGCGGCCGACGGGCCATGGGGGGTGCTGGTCAACAACGTCGGCGCGATGTTCGCTCAGCGGCAGCGGACCGTCGACGGCATCGAGGCGTCGTTCGCCGTGAACCACCTCTCGCCGTACCTGCTGACCGAGCTGCTGCTCGACCGGCTCCGGGCGGACGCGCCGAGCCGGATCGTCAACGTCTCCTCCGCCGCGATCAAGACCGCCAAGCGCACCTTCGACGCGGTGGAACCCCCGGGTGGCTACTACGGCTTCCACTGGTACGGGCGGGCCAAGCTCGCCAACCTCGCCTACACCGTGCACCTGGCCGAACGCCTCCGTGGCACCGGGGTGACGGTATTCGCGGCCGACCCCGGGGGCGCGGCCACCGACATGACCGACGGCACCATGACGTCACCGGAGATCGTCTCCCCGCCGCTGCGCCTGCTGTGGCCGCTGGTCCGCCGCGCCTTCGAGCGTGGCACCGCCGGACCTGCTTCCACGGCCGCCCAGTCGTCGGTCTTCGCCGCCACCGCCGACTCGCTCGACGGGCGGACCGGCCTGCTCGTCGGGCCCGAGGCCCGGCCCGTACCCCTCTTCCGTGGCGCCGCCGACCCCCGGGCCATCGAGGACGTTCTCCGGCTGAGCCGGCAGCTGGCGCCCCTGAACGGCGCCGGGCACGGCACACGGCACCCGTAAGTCCGGGTGGGTGCAGGCGGTCAGACGATTCGGGTCAGCCCCTCGATCGCCGACTGCGCCCACTCCTGCGCCCCCACCGCCGTACCGGCCGCCACTCCGGTCGCGACGGGGGCCAGCACCCCCTTGAGCACGGCCAGTGCTCGGCGGACCCGGCCCTCCTCGGGGGTGGCCGGGCCGCTGATCGTCGCGAGGACCTCGTCCGCCGCGGCCGCGGCGTCCTCACGGTCCCGGTCGGCGAGGCCGGCCCCGGGCAGCTGCTGCAGCAGGTCCTTGACCAGTGCGGCGAGCCCCTCGAAGCCCGGGGCCACCGTGCTGTTGTTCTGCTGGTTCTGCGTGACCGATTGGTTGTTCCAGGCGAACTGGGCGCCGGAGACAGCGGCGTTGAACACCGGCCCGTCGTAATTGTGCACGTTCTCGCGGTCGTTCATGTGGGGGTTTCGCCCTCTCCGGTCTGCTGCTGGACGGCCTCGTTGTTGTTCCACGCCAGCTGGACGCCGTGGACCTCGGCGTTGAAGACCGGCGCGTTGAAGTTGTTGACGATGGTCTGGGGCGGTACGACGGGCTCCGTGTCCTGTTCGACCACCGGCAGCGACGTGCGGAGGGAGACGAGCTCGACAAGACCGTTGTGCCGTACGCCATCGCCTCGCGTCCCCTGCACGGAGCAGTCCGCCAGCCGGCCGCCGGACCTGTCCCCGAAGCTCACTCCGACGACCGCGCAGTCGGTGAACTCGCTTTCCGCGACGTCCAGATGGGCGGAGTCGCTGCCGCCGAGGCCGAGCGTGCCCGAGCCGGTCACGGTGAGGTTCCTCGCGACGAGCCTCCCCTTGCCGAAGGCGATGACCCCGCACCTGCTCACGGCCTTGACCGTGCAGTCGTGCAGGTGCAGCTGGGCCTGCTCGCCGACGCCGAAGCCCAGCGTTCCGCGCTCCGCCGACACGTTTCTCAGCCTGACCCGTGACTGGCCCAGGACCTCGGCGGCGGACATGTCGAAGTCACGGAACACCGCGTCGGTGATGTCGGCCGTGGTGCCGCCGTTCCCCAGCGTCTCCACCTGTGACGGGCAGCGCTCGACCCGGATGTGCTCGAACACGGCGCTGCTTCCGTCCCGGACCCGCAGGGCGACGCTCGTCAGGTCCTCGATCACGACCCGGGTGAAGCGGCCCCGGGCGGCTTCGGTGACGGCGATTCCGACGTTGCCCCCCGAGATGCGGCAGCCGTGGACCCCGGGGGAGCCGCCCTCGGTGGAGAACACCGCGGCGTTGCCCGCGTCGGACACCTCGCACTCCTCGAACCTGCCCCGCCCCGAGGCCCGGACGTTGATCCCCGTGTCACGGCACCGGGCGAAGGTGCATCCGCGCACCACCGGGTCGGCGCCGCTCGCCACCGCGATCCCGTGCTGGGCGTCGGTGACGCGCGTGCTGTCCACGGAACCCCGGGACTGCTCGATGAAGCCGATCCCCTCGGCGTGCACGGCGTCGATGGTGCAGCCCGACACGGTGAGCTCCGCCTGCGTGTCCGCGATGACGGCCGCGAGCCCGGTACCGGTCAGCTCGCACCCGGTGACCTCGGCACGCGCACCACTGACGCGTACGCCGTGGATCCGGCTGCCCTCGACACGGCTGTCCCGGACCGTGACGTCGGCGCCTTCGATCACCGCGATCGCGTTGTCGACGGCGTCCGTGAAGCGGCACCGCTCGACGAGCCCACGCGCCCCGGAGAAGAGCGTCCGGCCGTGCAGGACCACGCTGTCCCGCAGTGTGACGGAGGTGTTGGGCCTCGCGTGCACCCCGATGCCGCTGTACGCCCGGATCTCCGCCCGGTCGAGCGTCAGCGTCCCGGCGTGGCAGCCGACGACATCGGCGTCGCGTCCGATCAGCACGAGGCCCTCGACACCGACCGTTCCGTAGGTGTCGAGGGCGGGTCCGCGTGCCCGGCCCACCACCACGGAGCCGGGCCCGCCCGACGCGACCAGACGGACCTCTCCCCGGACGGTGAGGGCTTCCTCGTACCGGCCGGGCGCGATCTCGATCAGCGCTGCCCGTCTCCGTCCGGCCGCGGCCAGGAGCGCGGACGTGATGTCGGGGTGGACGCCACGACCGCCGCGCGGCGAGACGACGTACTTCGCGACCATCTCCGCTCCCCCCACGGCGCATGCTTGGCGCCGCCGATGTTACCTGAGCGGCCGTCACCGGGCCGGTCACCACGGTCCGGCGCCGAACCGGGCCGGCCGCGGTCACCGCCGGGCAGGACGGATGCCCCCGTCCGGGTCGACGACCCGGACGGGGGCACCAGGAGCGGAGGTCAGCGCGCGGGCCGGAGCTCCAGCGTGCAGCACTTCACGCTGCCGCCCGCCTTGAGGAGTTCGGAGAGGTCCACGCCGACCGGGCGGAAGCCTCGGTCGCGGAGCTGCTCGGCGAGAGCCGTCGCGTTCTGCGGCAGGACCACGTTGAGCCCGTCCGATGTGGCGTTGAGCCCGAACACCGCGGCGTCCTCGGCCGAGGCGAGGACGGCGTCCGGGAAGAGCCGTCGCAGTACGGCGAGGCTGCCGGGGGAGAAGGCCGGCGGGTAGTAGGCGACGGTCTTCTCGTCGAGCACGGTGAGGGCGGTGTCCAGGTGGTAGTAGTCGGGGTCCACGAGGGTCAGCCCGATCACCGGGCGGCCGAAGAACTCCTGGGCCTCGTCGTGCGAGCGGGGATCGCTGCGGAACCCGGTCCCGGCGAGGAGGACGTCGCCCACGAGCAGGTAGTCGCCCTCCCCTTCGTTGACGACGCTCGCGGTACGCAGGTCCGGGAACCCGTTGGCGCGCAGCCAGTCGTGGTACGCCGGTCCCTCGGCGACGCGTTCGGCGTCACGGAAACGCGCCACGAGGGCGCGCCCGTCGACGACCGTGGCGCCGTTGGCGGCGAAGACCATGTCGGGGAGACCACGGACGGGATCGATGGTGTCGACGGTGTGCCCGAGGCTCAGGTAGACCTCGCGCAGTCGCTCCCACTGGGCGATGGCCAGCGGAGTGTCGACAGGCTTCTTCGGGTCCATCCACGGGTTGATGGAGTAGACCACGTCGAAGTAGGTGGGCCGGCACATGAGGTAGTGCCGGGCACGTGCGGTACGCATGGGTGAGGGTCCCGATCGTCAGGGGCGGCCGGTGAGATAGCCGCCCATCGAGGTGAAGTACTCGGTCGCGGGAAGTTCGCGGCCGTCCCCGGTCCGTACGCGGGTGATGGCCAGACCGTGGTTGCGGCCGGTTCGGGCATCGGCTCCGGCGACGATCACGACGCCGTCGCCCTCGCGGTAGAAGATCCGGCCCGGGGTTCCGCCGTAGCGGCCCTCGGACACGACAGCGGAGACGACTTCGAGCCGCTGCCCCTTGTGGAAGGTGAAGGCGCTCGGGTACGGAGCGGACTGGGCGCGGATCAGACGCTCCAGGTCCTGCGCCGGCCAGTTCCAGTCGATACGGATGTCCTCCTCGGCCCGCTTGTGGAAGAAGCTGGCCTTCGACCGGTCCTGCCGGGTGAACTCGGTCTGCCCCGAGGCGATCAGGCCCAGCGCCTCGGTGGTGACCGGGGCGATGAGGTCGACCGTCCGGTGGAAGAGGTCGGTGGCCGTGTCCGTCGGTCCGACGGCGACCGACCGCTGGACGACGATGTCGCCCGCGTCCAGCTCCTCGTCCATCAGGTGGGCGGTGACGCCGACTTCCGGCTCGCCGTTGATGAGCGCCCAGATCAGCGGCGAGAAGCCCGCGTAGGCGGGCAGCAGGGAGTCGTGGATGTTCAGCGTGCCGTGGACCGGCAGGTTGTAGATCTCCGGCGGGATCCACGTCCGCCAGTTGTTGGCCACGATGATGTCCGGGGCCACCTCCTTGAGCTGGTCCAGGAGTTCGCCGTCCGGCCGGTTGCGGATGATCACGGGGATGCCGTGCTTCTCCGCCAGGTCGGCCACCGAGTCGCTCCAGATCTTCTCGTAGGCGTGCTCGCTCCTCGGGTGCGTCACGACCGTCACCACGTCGTGCTCGGAGTCCAGCAGCGCTTGCAGGGTGCGATGCCCCCAGGTCTGGTAACCGAACATGACGACCCGCATGGAGGTGCCTCCTTGGAAGAGCGATGGACCGGCGCCTCAGTAAAGCAAGCCTTACCTAAGAGCACAACGGCCCATGATTCACAGCACGGTTGACAGCTCAGGTCGGCTTGAATCGCACCCTGACATCGACAGGCAGGGACCTGCGGGTTAGCTTGGCCCGGCCCGCTCTCCGGCCGCGCGCCGTGGGTCCGACCGCGACGGGGAGGGACCTCCCATGCTCTGTACGAGGCTGACGAACGCCCGCATCCTCACGATGGACCCGCACCATCCCGTCGCCCGTGACCTGGGCATCTGGCGGGGCCGGATCGTCGGCCTGGACGAGGCGGTGACCTCCCTCCCGGCCCGCGAGGTGATCGACCTCCAGGGCGCCACCGTGCTGCCCGGCTTCATCGACAGCCATGTCCACCTGGCCTGGGCCGGGTTGAAGGCCCGTACGCCGAGCATCGCCCCCTGCGAGCGGATCGAGGACATCCTCGCCGTCGTGGACGATGCCGCGCGCCGCTCCGCACCTCCCGGCGCCTGGCTGGATCTCGCCGGGTACGACCAGCGGGCCCTGGGCCGCCATCTGACCGCCGCCGAACTGGACCGGGTCAGCCACGGCCGCAAGATCCTTCTGATGCACGACTCCGGACACGCCTGCGTCGTCAACACCGCCGTCCTGGAGCTGCTGCCGGCCGACGTGGAGCACGAGAACGGCTTCCTGGCCGAAAGTGCAATGACCGCCGCCCGCCGGCTGCGGCTGCCGTACTCCCAGGAGGAGCTCGCCGACGCCATCGAGCACGCCGCCCGCGTCTGCCTCGCCGAGGGGATCACGGCCTGCGCCGAGGCCGGCATCGGCGGCGGGCTGCTCGGCCACAGCCCCGTCGAACTCGGCGCCTACCAACTGCTCCGCGACCGGGGCCGGCTGCCCCTGCGCGTCCAGCTCATGGCCTCCGGAGACACCCTCCGTACCCGTGCCACCCACCCCGACGACGGCTTCACCGAGGCCCTGGACCTCGGGCTGCGCACCGGATTCGGCGACGACTGGCTCTCCCTGGGAGCCCTGAAGATCTACACCGACGGCGGCATGATGGCGCGCACGGCCGCGCTCACCTCCCCGTACGAAGGGACGGACGACACCGGCCGGTTCCAGGACGACCCCGAGCGGCTCACGCGCCTCATCGTCGACGGCCACCTCGCCGGATGGCAGCTCGCCGTCCACGCCATCGGGGACCGCGCCGCCGACCTCGCGCTGGACGCCCTGGAACGAGCCCAGAAGCTGAAGCCCCGGCCGGACGCGCGCCACCGTATCGAGCACGCCGGGCTGATCCGCCCCGACCAGCTGCCCCGCTTCGCCGGGCTGGGGGTCAGCGCGGTGGTCCAGCCCAGCTTCCTGCGCTACTTCGGCGACGACTACGCGACGGTGATGGGGGAGCGGCGGGCCGGCTGGATGTACCGGGGCAGGGGGTTCCTGGACCACGGCGTCACCCTCGTCGGCAGCTCCGACCGGCCCGTCACGGACGGTTCCCCGCTGCGGGCGGTCCAGTTCATGGTCGAACGGACCTCCGTGTCGGGCCGGATCATCGGCGGGGAGGAGGCGATCGGCGTAGATGAGGCCCTGCGCGCCTACACGGTCGCCGGGGCACACGCCTGCCGCTGGGACGACACGGCGGGCACGCTCTCCCCGGGCAGGCGCGCCGACTTGGCCGTCCTCGGCGACGACCCGCACCGGGTGGACCCCGCGCGGATCGGTGACATCGGGATCGTGACGACGTTCGTGGACGGCCGGGACACACGGGAGGTCCTTGCGGTCTGAGGGGTCCGGCCAGGGGTGTCACACGTACCTCCGGCCAAGAGATCAGGGAATCACCGCCTTTTTCGTGTTATTCGGGGTGAATAGGGACATCGGCCCCGTAGGTTGGGGAGAAACGCCACTCGACTGGCGTCCCACGTCACCCCGACACCGCGACCGGACGAGCGCCGGGCCTCCGCCGTTCCACCGGTTGCCCGGCGCCCCGCGTGCCGCTGTTCACGAACGAGGAAAGGCAGGGCAGGTGAACGTGCTTGGGATCATCGCCTCCGGTGTGGCCGCGCTGTTCATCACGGTCGTACTCGCCAAGGGCGTCCGCCGTGCGGCGCTCGGTTCCGCAGCCGGCCGTGAGCCGGGCGGGCGCCCGTCGCGTGCCGGGGTGGTCCGCAGACTGGGCGGCGCGACCCTCGTCCTCGGTGTCGGTGCGGCTGCCGCCGCCGGCTGGGGGCTCGGCGCGGCGGGCGGCTCCGGACGCGCCGTCGCAGGACTGCTGGCCGGGGCCGGGACCGTCGCCGCCCTCGGGCTCGTCCATGATGTGCGGCCGCTCGGGATTCCCCTGCGGGTGGCGGTCCAGACGGCCGCCGCCACGCTCGCCGTATGCCTCGCCGGCCTGTCACCGGTGGCGGGGGTCCTGGCCGTGATCTGGATCGTCCTCGTCACCAACGCCTTCGCCCTGCTCGACACCTCCGACGGGGTGCTGGCGACCGTCGGTGCCGTCACCGCCGCCGGGCTGCTCGCCTGCGCCGCCGTCGACGGCCGGTCCGGGCTCGCCCTGCTGCCCGCCGTGCTGCTCGCGGGGCTCATCGGCTTCCTGCTCCACAACTGGCACCCCGCGCGCATCCGCCCCGGGGCGTGCGGCTCGCTGTTCACGGGATTCCTCCTGGCGGCCTCCGGCGTGCTGATCCACGTGGCGGCACCGCCGGAACGCACCGCGTGGGCCGCGCTGCCCGTGCTGGCGACCGTGGCCCTCGCCGAAGCCGCCCTCGTCCTGGCGTCCCGGCGCCGCGCCTCGCGCCCCCTGCTCCAGGACGGCGGCGACCACATCACGCACCGCCTGCGCCGCATCCGCGTCACCGTGCCCGGGACTGCGGTCGTCCTCGGACTGTGGGCGGGCGTGGCGGTGGCGATCGGCACGCTGGTGTACGCGGGGGTGCTGCACCCCGCGCTCGTCCTCGTACCGCCGGCGGGCAGCGCCCTGGCCGTCCTCGCCCTTCTCCGGATCCCGGTGTACGCCGCCCCGCCCAGGACCGCGACACCGGCAAGCGCCACATCGGCAGGCGCGGCGCCGGGAAGCACCGCACCCGCGAGCGCCGAGCCGGCCAGGACCGCGGCCGGACGTCCCACCGTGCCCCCGCCGCCCACCGGCCGCCCCGCCGTCGGCGTCACCGCGGACAGGCGCTGACGCGGGGCGGGCGGGAGCCGTCGAGGGCCCTCACGTCCGCCACCGGCCGATCGTGGCCCGGGCCGCGGTCCGCGCGTACGGAGACACCATCAGGAACGGCGCCCACGGCCAGGTGTGGCGCCGGCAGTACACCCACCACTGGCGCGGCGGCAGCTCCCGTACGGAGGTCACCCGGCGCAGCGCCTCCCGCACGCCGATCCCCGGCTCCCTGGAGCCGGGGGTGTCCGGCCCCTGCGCGCACACGCCGACGGGCGACGGGGCGACGAAGGCGGGGGCCCCGGCCCGCCGGGCGCGGAAGCCGTGGTCGTAGTCGCCCATCCGGTGGCCGAAGACCTTGTCGGTGTCCCCGACCAGCTCGTGCACGGCCCGCGAGAGCAGCACCACCCGCCCGTCGTACGTGTCGCACGGCTCCGGGCGCTCCCCGCCGGGCTCCACCAGCGTGAGGGACCGGCCGCGCCGCCCCGAGTACACCGTGCCCCCGTCCGCGCCGAGGACCGCGCCGACGACGACCGCCCCGGATCCGACCGTGTCCGCCGTGCCCAGGAGGGCGGCGAGGGCGTCCGGGAACAGCTCCACCCCGTCGTCGAGCCACAGCTGGTGCGTCCACCGGTGGCTCGGGCCGCCCGGTCTGCCGCTGTGCGAGCCTCCACCGCCTCCGCCGCTGCGGCTGTTGCGGCTCGCGATGCGCATCGCCCGGTTACGGGGGACGTCCGCGCCCACCGACATGACCTCCACGGACGGGTGGAGGAGGCGCACGGCCTCCGGAGTACCGTCGGTGGAGCCCGCGTCCACCAGGTGCACGCCGAGCGTGGCGTGGGACGGAAGCCCGCGCTGGCTCTCCAGGGCGCTCAGCGCCGACAGGGTCCTCGCGCGCCGGTTGTGACTCGTCATCAGCACGGCCAGGTGGACGGAGTGCACGGCAGAGCTCCTCACTGCACGAATCCCATCATTCATGCATAAAAGCTGATAATCCGCATAGGCTGAGTGAGTGAGCGCCGCACCGATGGAGAACCCGTTCCCGCCCGGGCCCGGACCACGCGCCCCGGGCCGGACCCGCCGGGCGGTGCGGGTGGTGGCGTTCGTCCTGGCCGCGCTCTCCGTGATGACGGTCGCGCTGACCTCGACCGTCCGCGCCACCGTCCTGTCGCCGGGCTACTACCGGTCCGTCCTGGACGAGGAGTCGGCCTACGACCGGCTCTACAGCGAGGTGCTCGTCGACCCCGCGATCGCCCCCGTCACCCGCGACCTCCTCGCCCACCTGCCCGTGCCCGAGGCGCTGGTGACCTCCAACATCAAGGTCGTCCTGCCGCCGGCCACGGTCCGGTCGCTCACCGACCAGCAGATCCACGCGCTCACCGACTACCTGCGCGGCGACACCGACGAACTGCGGCTGGCCGTGGACATCGACCCGGTGCTGCGGAACCTGGCCGACCTCGCCCGCATCTACTTCGGCGACCTGGTGGCCAACCTCCAGGGCCGGGACGAACCGGACTTCGCCCGCTTCACCGACGACCTCACCACCGCGCTCGAAGCCCTCAGGGAAGGCCGCGCCCCCACGCTGCCCGCCCTGCCGCTCACCGCCGACCAGGCGGCCCGCGCCACCGACGCCCTGCTGACCCTGGTGCCCGAGCGGGAACGGACGGCCCTGCGCCCCGAGGTGGAGGTGGCCCTGGGGAGGGGAGACGTATCGACGGCGCTGGCGACGGCCGCGGCCGCCGCACTCGCCGACGGGTCGCGGACCGCGGCGGCCGACCTGCGCACCATGCTCCAGGGAGGTACGTGGGACCTCACCGCGACCCTCACCGCCGCGGGCAACGACCTCGAAGCCCTGGAGCAGGCCCGCGAACGGGTACAGCGTCTGACGCAGATCCAGATCCTCGCCACCGCCCTCGCCCTGGCCTCCCTCGCCGTCCTCTGGTCCACCGGCCCCGGCGCTTCTGCCCGGAGGCTGATGGTGCTGGGGCAGGCGGTCGCCTGCGGGGGCGTCCTCGCGGCGGCCGCCGTCCTGCTCACCCGGCTGGTCACCGGGGGCCGGTTCCTCGCCACCCGGCCCTCCTGGCCGCCGAGCGTCACCGCCCTCGTCGAGGACCTCCAGCGCAACGCGGTGGACCAGGCGGTGGCCACCGGACTGACCGCCGCCCTCACCACCCTCGTCGGCGGGGCGCTCCTCACCGCCACCGGCTGGGCCTTCCTGGTGCGCCCCCGGACTCTGCCCAGGCCCACCGCCGTACGGGGTGTGGCCGCGGGCGTGACCTGTGCCGCGCTGGCGGGCGCCCTGCTCGTCCCGCCCGTACTCGGCCCGTCCGCGCCCCGCCGCTGCCAGGGCAGCAGCGAACTCTGCGAGCTGCGGTACGACGAGATCGCCCACCTCACCGCCCACAACGCCATGTCCACCACCGCCGACCGGTTCATCGGCCCCCTCCAGGACCCCGACATCACCGCCCAGCTCGACACCGGCGTACGGGCGCTCCAACTGGACACGTACCACTGGGAGAGCCCGCAGGACATCGCCGCCCGGCTCGACAACCCCGAGTTCACGCCCGAGCAGCGCCGGCTGATCTCCGCCGCGATCGACAAGGCCAATCCGCCCCGCGAGGGCCTCTGGCTCTGCCACAGCGTCTGCCGGGCCGGGGCGATCGAACTCGTCCCGGCCCTGGAGGACATCGGTGCCTGGCTCCGCGCCAACCCCACCGAGATCGTGACGCTGATCGTCCAGGACGACATCGGCGCCGAGGAGACCGAGGATGCGTTCCGCCGGGCCGGACTCGACGAACTGCTCCACTCCCCGTCCGAGGACCCCGACGAACCGTGGCCCATGCTGGAGGAGATGATCGACAGCGGCCGGCGGCTGGTGGTGTTCGCCGAGAGGGCGGACGGCCCGGCGCCCTGGTACCGCAACTTCTACCGGTACGGGATGGAGACCCCGTTCGCCTTCCGCAGCCCCGCCGAGATGAGCTGCGAACCGAACCGGGGCGGCACCGGCAAGCGCCTCTTCCTGCTCAACCACTTCGTCACCGACGGCGGCGGCAGCCGGCTGGACGCGGGCCGGATCAACGCCCGCGACTGGCTGCTGGAGCGGGCCCGGGCCTGCGAGGCCGAGCGCGGCAGCCCGGTCAACTTCGTCGCCGTCGACTACACGACCGTCGGCGACGCCCTCGGGGCCGTGGAGGAACTGAACACCCGCCGTGCGCAGCACGGCCGCTGACCCGGCGTCACCAGCGTCGAGCCGGCTCCTGCACGAACCCCGGGGCGGGTGTCGGAGGCTCATGAGAGGCTTTGTTTTCGGCGGCTCCGCACCCTGCGGACGGTGCCGCACGACGGCCGAAAGAACGGGGAACCCGCGCACATGACCGCTCCGAGCGACCCTGCACCGCCCAGTGCCCCCTCAGCCGCGCCGTCGCCCGGCGCCACCTCCGTCCCGCCGGGGGCCGGACGGCTGCTGGCCGTGAGCGACCTCCACGCGGCGGTCACCGACAACCGGCCCATCGTGGAGTCCCTCCACCCCACCTCCGAAGCGGACTGGCTCATCGTCGCGGGCGACGTGGCGGAGCGCCCCGACGACATACGCTGGGCGCTCGCCCTCCTCGCGGAACGTTTCGCCAAGGTGATCTGGACGCCTGGCAACCACGAACTGTGGACCCTGGACAAGGACCCGGTCCGACTGCGCGGGCAGGCCCGGTACGAACACCTCGTCGAACTCTGCCGCGAACTCGGCGTGCTCACCCCCGAGGACCCGTTCCCGCTGTGGCCCGGTCCCGAGGGGCCGGTGGCGATCGCGCCGCTGTTCCTCCTGTACGACTACACCTTCCGCGCCCCGGGGACGCACACGAAGGAGGAGTCGCTGGCCGTTGCCCACGAGTCCGGCATCGTCTGCAACGACGAGTACCTCCTCCACCCCGACCCGTACCCCACCCGCGACGACTGGTGCCGGGCCCGGGTCGCCGAAACCGCGCGCAGGCTCGCCGCGCACGACCCGGAGATCCCGCTCGTCCTCGCCGGACACTGGCCGCTGGTCCGGGAACCCACGTCGGTCATGTGGTACCCGGAGTTCGCCCAGTGGTGCGGCACCGAACTGACCGCCGACTGGCACCGCCGCTTCAACGTCACGGCCGTCGTCTACGGACACCTCCACATCCCCCGTACGACCTGGTACGACGGCGTGCGCTTCGAGGAGGTCTCGATCGGCTACCCGAGGGAGTGGCGCGAGAGGGGCCACCCGCGCGGCCTGCTGCGCCAGATCCTCCCGTACGAGCCGGAGTCCGCGGCCCCGGCCCGTACCGGCACCGCCACCTCCGGAGGTTCCCTGTGATCGAGCGGCTGCTGCCCGGTGACGTCTCCTGCGCCGCGACGCGCGAGGAGACCGTGCCGGACGGGACCCTCTTCCCCGAGGAGGAGGAACTGGTCGCCAGGAGCGTGGCGAAACGCAGGAACGACTTCGCGACGGCGCGGGCCTGCGCGCGGCGGGCCATGGGCCGGCTCGGCCTGGAACCCGTCGCCGTACTCCACGGCAAGCGCGGAATGCCCCTGTGGCCCGACGGGATCGTCGGCAGCCTCACGCACTGCGACGGATACCGGGCGGCGGCGCTGGCGCGCGCGGCGGACGTGCTGTCCCTGGGCGTCGACGCCGAACCGCACGCCCCGCTGCCCGAAGGCGTGGGGGAGCTGGTGGTACGCCCCTCCGAACGCGGACGGTTCACCGTGTCGCGGGCCGGGGAGGCGGTCGGGGTCCACTGGGACCGGCTGCTGTTCAGCGCCAAGGAGAGCGTCTTCAAGACCTGGTACCCGCTCACCCTCACCGAGCTCGACTTCGACGAGGCGGACCTGACCTTCCACCGGGAGGACGACGACCGGGCGGGGGACCCGGCGGCGAGCGGCACCTTCACCGCGCGCCTGCTGCGCACCGATCCGGCCGTGCCGCCGGTGCTGGACGGGCGGTGGCGGGTGGAGGACGGCATCGTCGCCACGGCGGTGCTGCTGCGGCCGGACTGGCGGGACGGGCGGGAGGGTTCGGGAGCCGGGTGGCTTCAGGAGTCCTGAGGGACGGTGAGCGGCCGCCCCAGCCGGACGTTCCACCGGCCCGACCGCCCGCTGAGCTCCGTGAGGACCAGGGGTGCGACGTCCAGCCGCCAGAACGCCTCCGGCGGCAGCGACAGACCGTGCACGACCGCCGCCCGTACGACGGCGGGCTCGGCGACCGCGAGGACGCTCCCGCCCTCGGCGCCGGCCCCGTCCAGCCAGCCGCCCACCCGCTCCACCAGGTTCCGCAGAGACTCGCCCCCGTGCGGAGCCGCCGCGGGGTCACCGATCCAGGCGGCCACCGCGGCGGGTTCGGCGGCGCCCACCTCGTCGAGGCGGCGGCCGCTCCACCGTCCCAGGTCCCAGCCGGTGAGCGCCGGTTCGGGGCCCGCGGCGAGACCGAGCGCGGCGGCGGTCCCCAGGCACCGCTCGGAAGGGCCGCTCAGGATCAGGCCGGCCCCGGGTACGGCGGGGGCCGCCGCCCGCGCGCTCCGCTCCCCGGCCCGGTCCAGCGGGGCATCGCCGTCGAAGCGGGCCTCCCGCAGCGCCGCGTTCATCGCCGGTGAGACCAACACCACCCGTACTGTCATGTTCCTGCCTCAAGTCGTTCCGTGGAGACCTCAACACCCGTGACCGGCGGGCGATTCGGGCCCCGAAGATGTGCAGATTGCACCATGGCGGCACCTGCGTACAGGCGGTATGGTCACGTCGACCATGACGAGGGTGTGACGGAAGTCCGGTGCAAATCCGGCACGGTCGCGCCACTGTGAACCCGTACCTGTGCGGGAAGTCAGACCCGGCACCTTCGTCCGTTGCACCACGACAGGGACGCGTGTTCCCACAGGAGGTTCCGCCATGGCGCAGTCCGCCGCCCCCGCAACGGGGGCACCTGCGATCACCCCGATCTCGGCGAAGGCCATAGCCCCCTGGGCTGTCTTCGTCGGCATCCTGGCGCTCGTGCTGCTCTACTTCGTCGGCGCCGAACAGGGCGCCACCGCGCTCATCTCGGGCGAGGGCGTTCACGAATGGGTCCACGACGGCCGTCACCTGCTCGGCTTCCCCTGCCACTGAGCCCCTTGCGGTATCCGGCAAGCAAGGAAACTGGGAACAAGGGAAACAGGGAACGTCTCGTGAACTCCATATCTGTCAGAGCTCTGCTCGTGCGCGGCATGCTCGCGGGCCTGATCGCGGGCGCGCCGGCACTCGCCGTCGCGTACTTCCTCGGCGAGTCCCAGGTGGACGCCGCCATCGCCCTGGAGGAGGCGGCGAGCCACGACCACGGCGCCGGTGGCGGCGAGGAACTCGTCAGCCGCACCATGCAGGCCACCGGCGGACTGGCCACCGCACTCCTGGTCTTCGGCGTCGCGGCGGGCGGGATTGCCGCCCTCGTGGTCTGCTACGCGCTGGGCCGCATCGGCAGCTTCGGCCCCCGGGCCACGGCCGCACTGATCGCGGGCGCGGCCCTGCTCACCGTCTACATCGTGCCGTTCCTGAAGTACCCGGCGAACCCGCCGGCCGTCGGCAACCCCGACACCATCGGGAAGCGCACCACCCTGTTCTTCCTGATGGTCGCCCTCAGCCTGCTGCTGGCGGTCGCCGCCGTGATCATCGGCAGGCGGCTCGCACCGGGCCTGGGCAACTGGAACGCGACGATCGTGGCGGCCGCCGGGTTCGTCCTGGCGATCGGCCTCGCCTATGCCTTCCTGCCCTCGTTCGACGAGGTCGGCAAGGACTTCCCGGGCAGCCTGCTCTGGAAGTTCCGGCTCTCCACGCTCGCCGTCCAGACCACCTTCTGGGCCGGCTTCGGCCTGGTCTTCGGCTACCTCGCCGACCGGCTGCCGCTCTCCGCGAACGGCGCCGACGCGCCCCGTGTGGCGACGCCGGTGGGCTGACCGCCCGCACTCCGTACAGAACCCGCCGGGGTGTACCCGGCGGGTTCTGGCGTTTCCGGTGTTCCCGGTGTTTCCGGGTTTTCGGGCCGAGGCAGCGGTGCTACCTGGCCTGCGGCCGAGACCGGTAGCGTCGTTACGGTAATGATGTTAGCGTTGATATCATCGGGTTTCACGGAACCGCCGCGACCCCTGTCGCCAGGAGCAACGTCATGACCGAACAGTCCGCATCCACGTCCGCGCCCACCACCGACGCCCCCCGCCGCGTCGCCGTGGTCACCGGGGGATCCCGGGGCATCGGCCGGGAGAGTGCCGAGCGGCTCGCCGCCGACGGCCTCGCGGTCGTCGTCAACTACGCGGGCAACCGGACCGAGGCGGAGGCGGCCGTCGCCGCCATCACCGCCGCCGGCGGCGAGGCGATCGCCCACCGTGCGGATGTGGCCGACGAGGTCGCCGTCGCCGCGCTCTTCGACGCCGCGGAAGAGGCGTACGGCGGTGTCGACGTGGTCGTGCACGCCGCAGGTGTGATGGCGCTCGCGCCGCTGGCCGACCTCGACCTCGACGTGCTCGACCGAATGCACCGCACCAACATCCGCGGCACCTTCGTCGTCGACCAGCAGGCCGCGAGGCGGGTGCGCACCGGCGGGGCCGTCATCAACTTCTCCAGCTCCGTGCTGTCGCTCGCCCTGCCCGGCTACGCCGCCTACGCCGCCACCAAGGGGGCCGTCGAGGCGATGACCCTGATCCTCGCCCGCGAGCTGCGCGGGCGGGACATCACGGTCAACGCCGTCGCCCCCGGGCCGACCGCCACCGCCCTCTTCCTGGACGGCAAGGACGAGGAGGCCGTCGCACGGATGGCCGCCCAGCCTCCGCTGGAGCGGCTGGGCACCCCGCAGGACATCGCCGAGGTCGTCTCCTTCCTCGCCGGTCCCGCCCGCTGGGTCAACGGCCAGGTGCTGCGTGCCAACGGCGGCATCGTCTGAGCGCCGCGTCCCGCCTTGATAGCGTCCGTCCGATGAGTAGTACGAGCACACGGACCCGCATTCTCCACGTGGCCGCCGAACTGGTCGGCAACTCGCCCGACGGCGACATCTCCACGCGCGCCGTGTGCGAGGCGGCCCAGGTCGGCGCCCCGGCCCTCTACCGTCACTTCGGGGACAAGGAAGGCCTCCTGTCGGCCGTCGTCGACCACGGCTTCGAGCGGTACCTCGCGACGAAGCGGGAGCGCGACGAGAGCACGGACCCCGTGGCGGACCTGCGCCGCGGCTGGGACACCCATGTCGAATTCGCCGTCCGCAACCCGAACCTCTACCGCCTGATGAACTCACCGGCGATGCGTACGCCCCCCGCGGCGGCCCTGGAGTCGCACCGCATTCTGACCCGGGACCTGGAACGGGCCGCCGCCCGGGGCCGGATCCGCGTGGCGCCCGAGCTCGCCGCCCAGATGGTCATGTCGGCCAATGTGGGGGTGGCGCTGATGCTGGTGGCCCGCCCCGCGACCTTCGACGACGCCGAGACGTCCCGCCGGGTGCGCGACGCGGTGTACGCCTCGATCCTCACCCCCGAAGCGGGTCCGAGCACACCGGAGGAGGCCGAAGTCCCTTCGGCGGCGGCCCGGTTGAGCGCCCTGCTGCGCGAGGCGCAGGGATCGGGGCTCAGTACCGCCGAGGCGGCGCTGATGAAGGAGTGGCTCGACCGGGTGGCGAACACCCGCCCTGGGGACTGAGCGCGGACTGCCCCGGCCCGCTCCGGCACGCGTCGCCGGCCGGTTCGGGGGCGGGGCCGGTCAGCGGCGCCACAGGGGTGGGGGCCGGTCAGGACGGTGCGGGGGAGGGGGCGTCGTGATCGCGCAGCCCGTCCTCCATGAGACGGGCCGTGTTCTGGGCGAGCCTTCGCAGGTCGTCGCGCACCTCGTGCTCCTTGCTTCCGTACGGGCCGTACGCGGTCACCGAGAGCAGCAGGTCGCCGTTCCACAGGAGGAGCGTGCGGCCGGGGCGGCCCTGGTCGTCGTCCGGCTTCCCGTACGCGGCCTCGTGTACCCGCTCCGGCCCGCGCCCGTGCACCCGGTCCAGGTTCTCCCTGGTGAGGTAGGCGCGGCGGGCGGGCTCGGCCTCCTCGTACACGGTGGCGGTCGTGCCGAGCTTCCAGAACTCCCCGTTCGGGCCCGTGACATCGGCCAGACAGCCCGTCTGCCGGTAGCGGGGCCGGGCGCCGTTCTCGCCGATGTCCTCCCTGGCGTCCGGGTCGGCGGAATCGGTGGTGGTGCCGAGGGTGAAACCTTCCGCGGGCGCCGCGCCCGCGAGCAGCACGCAGGGGCTGCTGGTCCAGCTGTGCACCCCCGGTGCGCGGGCGACGAGCCTGTCCCCGCCCCCTGCTCCGTCCTGGCCGCCCCCGGAGCAGCCGGACACGGCCACCGCCGCCGAGGCGATCAGCGCGGCCACCCGCGCCTTCCGTGACGAGGCCACCCCCGCCCCGTGTAACTCCGCGTCCCTGGATCTGCGCATTCCCCCCACCCCTTCGTTCCGGAAAGCTCATTATCGGGTGCTCGTACCGGCGGGTAAAGGAGGACAGGGCCGCACCCGATCGGTGCGGCCCCGGCGCCGGATCAGAGTTCGCCGCCCCGTGGCGCGAAGTCGCCCTGGAGCGCGGCGGCCATCCGCAGCTGCGTGGCCGCCTCGGCCTGCCGCCCCTGGCGCTCCAGGGTCCGGCCCAGCAAGAGGCGCGCGTAACTCTCCACCGGGTCGAGCTCCAGGACCGCCCGCAGCTCCTCCTCCGCCGGACCGAGCCGGGCGGAGTGGTAGTAGGAGCGGGCCAGCAGCAGCCGCGTCGCGACCTGCCCCGGCGCCTCCTCGACGAGCCCGCCCAGGATCCGGGCAGCCGTCAGGTACTCCTTGGCCTCGAAGAACATCTGCGCCCGGTCCCACCGGTCGGCGGCCGTGCCGAACTCGTAGTAGGTCTCGTTCACGTGTCCTCCTCGTCATCGGGCGGGCCACCCTCTCGGTGCGGGGCCCCGGGACCCGTCCCGCCGTACGTTCAGCCATGACAACACCGCATAATGGTTGAACATTCCACTAAAACTTTGGCGTGGGGACCGCGCTCCACGCCCGTACGGGAATAGGTTGAGTGTCATGAGCAATCTCGATCGCCAGGCCACGCCCTCCGTCTGCGGAGGACGCGGCTTCGTCGTCGCCGAGCCGGTCCGTGAACTCCTCAACCCCCGCCGCGTCCCGCTCGGCGAGTCCACCGAGGTGCGCCGTCTGCTGCCCAACCTGGGCCGCCGCATGGTCGGGGCCTGGGCCTTCGTCGACCACTACGGGCCGGACGACATCGCCGACGAGCCCGGCATGCAGGTGCCGCCCCACCCGCACATGGGGCTCCAGACCGTCAGCTGGCTCCACGACGGAGAGGTCCTGCACCGCGACAGCCTGGGCAGTCTGCAGACGGTGCGCCCCCGCGAACTGGGCCTCATGACCTCGGGCCGTGCCATCAGCCACTCCGAGGAGAGCCCGAAGCCGCACGCCAGGCTTCTGCACGGCGCCCAGCTCTGGGTGGCCCTCCCCGACGCGCACCGCCATGTGGAGCCGAACTTCCAGCACCACACGGACCTCCCCGCCGTGACCGCCCCCGGTCTGACCGCCACCGTGATCCTGGGCGAACTGGACGGAGCGGCATCGCCCGGCACCGCCTACACCCCGATCGTCGGCGCCGATCTCGCCCTGACCGGGGGCGCCGAGACCCGCCTCCCGCTGGACCCGGACTTCGAGTACGCGGTCCTGTCGATGTCGGGAGAGGCCGAGGTCGACGGCGTACCCGTACTGCCCGGCTCGATGCTCTACCTCGGCTGCGGCCGCACGGAACTGCCCCTGCGCGCCCTCTCCGACGCGGGCCTGATGCTCCTGGGCGGCGAGCCGTTCGAGGAGGAGATCGTGATGTTCTGGAACTGGATCGGACGGTCCCAAGAGGACATCGCACAGGCCCGCGATGACTGGATGAACGGCACCCGTTTCGGTGAGGTGAAGGGCTACGCCGGCCCTCCGATTCCGGCCCCGGAGCTGCCTTCGGTGTCGCTGAAGGCGCGAGGAAGGGTGCGCTGAGCTGGGGTTATTGCCCGAACTGGCCTCAGGGTGGCTGGCTTCGGGCGAGTTCCGTTTCTGGACGACTCGCAGCTGCTCGCTTGGCCCTTGGCGTGTGCTGCGGATCTTGGGCGCGACTGCCATGTAGAGCAGCGGGTGGCGACGTTTGGTGGAACGAATGCCGACTCAATGCTGACTATTCTGACGAGAAGTCAGCTATCTGATGGCGGTCCGCGCCATGCCGTCGCGCCAGGAGTGAGTCGGCCGAGGCTCCGCGCGAAAGGGAGGTCCCGTGCATGGAGCAGGGTCGTGGCGTCTGTTGCCTTGCGTATGATGGGCGACGATCGACTCCGCGCCTACGCCGATCCAGCGAATTGTGGGCAGTCGACAAACAGGACCCCTCAGCTTCGGGTTCGCGACGGGACCGCGTCCGCGTGCGGGACCATGATGCGAGTCGCCGAGTTCGTGAGAACGCCGTTGGAGAAACTGCATCGATCGGCCTCGCAGTGTCACACGCCTGAGCGGTTGATCTCGGGCCGCCGCAGAGCTGGGTCGGTGGGGCGGATTGCTGCTGTCCCAGCTGCCTCCACCGTCTGTATGAAACGCGATGCGGCTCAGCAATGCCGCACTCGCATCGGTACCGGTGGGGTGATTCGTCGCTGCGGCGACGGCAGGAGGACTTCGTCATGAAGTTGTCTACCGGGTGGCGCTGACCTGCATCGATGCGGCTGTACCCACCCTGATCTGCGCGGATGGGTCTTTCAGCGTCTTTCAGGATCGTGCTGAGTTACACGGTCGATTCTCCCCATGCGCTCCCCAGGCCCGTCGACACTCCCCAGATTCTCCCCAGGAAGCGCCGCTGTGGCGGGACGTGGTGGCAGGACGTCAGTCCATCGGAGGCGCAGCCTAAGGGCTGTCCCGTAAATGATCTCCGGGTCGTCTCGGGCATGGTGGTCTGCCGTACGGCCCGCTGCTCTATCCGGCGAGGGCGAGGTTGTGCAGGTGTGCGATGCCGAGCATGGCGTGGTGGACGCCGTCGCCCTTGAGGCGGCAGTCGCGGAGGATCTTCCAGGTCTTCATGCGGGCGAAGACGTGCTCGACGCGGGCCCGGACCCGCTTGTGGGACTTGTTGTGCTCCTGCTTCCAGTCGGCCAGTTCTTCGCCCTTGCGGCGGCGGTGCGGCATGACGAGTCCGGTGCCCGGGTAGCCGCCGTCGGCGATGGTCATGGTCTTGCCGACGGCGGCTTGGGCACCGGATTCCTCCCATGCCTTGCAGTCGTTGCGGTTTCCGGCGAGCGGCCGGCCCACGACGACGATCAGGCGGGTGTCGGCATCGATGACGACCTGGTGGTTGGTGGAGTACCGGTAGTTCTTCGACTGCTCGGCCACGGTGTGGTCGCGGGGTGGGTACCAGGGTGCCGTCCACGATGAGCACGGCGTCCTTCGCGAACCGCTTGCGGGGCTGGAGCGCGAGCATCGGCCCCAGGTGGTCGATGATGCGGTCCGCTGCCGACTTGGACACGCCGAACAGCGGCGCGAGCTGGCGCATGGTCAGGTTCGTGCGCCAGTAGACCGCGACCAGCAGTACCCGGTCCTCCAGAGGAAGGCTCCACGGCCGGCCCTTGCGAACCGCATCAGCACCCTCGCGCCGCAGCACCGTCACCAGCTTCTCGAACAGACGGGGGCTCAGCCCAGTGAACGGGGCTATCCAAGACGGCTCCGACGCCGTGATCACACCAACCACACCAAGATCATCCCAGACCGGTTAGGGTGCCGTCTTCGAGCCGACGGACGGGAGACGGATGATGGAGCAAGACGAGGCCCTGCAGCTCGCGGTGGCGTTTCTCGCACACAGCCAGCGCGATGACGAGCCGCCTCTCGCCATCGACGCAGAGCAGGTCCGTGAGAGCAACGGGCTCCTGATCGTGCCCTGCAACTCTGTGCAGTACCTCGCTTCGCGTGATACGAGGGAGCAGCTGTTGGACTGCTGGCCCATCCTCGTCGACCTTGAACGCGGAGACGTGCGATTCGGGACCCTGGACGAGCGACATCTATGGAGGAACCTGAGCACCTGACGGCTGTCCACAACCGCAGTTACGGGACAGCTCTTAGCTTGTTCTTTAACCTCTGCCCGTGGTTGGCCCCTTGGCTGACCACGGGTTTTCGTGTTCGCAGGACAGCTGGACGACGTCCGCGTGATCATGTGCTTCGGCCTCAAGGCACGATGACAACCTGAGGACGAGTGTGCTGGAGAGTGCCGACCGGGCCGGGGCACTGAGCGTGATGTCCGATTTCCGTGCGGGCTTCTACGGATGCCTCACTGCCCGGGCGGACGCACTGTTCGAGCTGACCGATGCCATGCTCTGCGCCGACGGACCGGTGAAGACTCTGGTCGACCTGACGCTGACGTCTGAGCACCGGCGCGGACACGGCGCGCTCTACGACGGGTTGAACCGTGGCCGGATCGAGGTGGGCCGACTCCGCGCCGAGTTGTCCGGCCTGCCTCTTCCCAGAGCGGCCGACGGACGGATCGTGCTCGCGGTAGACGTCAGCCCGTGGCTGCGCTCGGACGCGCCGACCAGCGCCGAGCGGCTCTTCTGCCACGTCTACGGGCGTGCGAAGAGCACATCGCAGTTCATCCCGGGCTGGCCGTACTCCTTCGTGGCCGCGCCGGAGTCCGGCCGCACCTCGTGGACGGCGGTGCTCGATGCGGTCCGTCTCGGCCCGCAGGACGACGCCACCGCGGTGACCGCCGACCAGCTCCGCGACGTCGTCGACCGCTTGATCGCCGCCGGGCACTGGCAGGCCGACGATCCGGACATCCTCATAGTGATGGACGCCGGCTACGACGTCACCCGCCTCGCCTTCGTCCTGGCCGACCTGCCCGTGGAACTCCTCGGCCGGATCCGGTCGGACCGGGTACTGCGGCTACCGAAGCCGCCCAGGATGCCAGGGACCAACGGCCGCCCTCCCAAGCACGGCCCCGAGTTTGCGCTGAACAAGCCGGTCACCTGGCCCGAGCCTCAGCACGCCACGACCACCGAGACCACTCGCTACGGCACCGCCAAGGCCAGCAGCTGGGACCGTCTGCACCCCCGCCTCACCCACCGGACCTGCTGGATCGACCACGACGGCGACCTCCCCGTGATCGAAGGGACGCTGATCCGGCTGCAGGTCGCCCACCTCCCTGGTGACCGCGACCCCAAGTCAGTCTGGCTGTGGTCCTCCCGTACCGGCGCCACTGCCCACGACATCGACCAACGCTGGCAGGCATTCCTCCGCCGATTCGATCTCGAACACACCTTCCGGTTGTTCAAGCAGACCCTCGGCTGGACCCGCCCGAAGATCCGCACACCTGAAGCGGGTGACCGCTGGACATGGCTGGTGATCATCGCCCACACCCAGCTCCGCCTCGCCCGACCGCTCGCCGAGGACCTCCGCCGGCCATGGGAGAAGCCCGCTTCACCCGGACGACTCACCCCGGCGCGAGTCCGGCGAGGGTTCAGGAACATCCGCACGAAGTCGCTCCTCCCGGCCAGTGCGCCGAAACCTGGAAGACCTGGCCCAGGCCGACCGCTTGGCTCCACCAACCGGCAGAAGGCCCCGCGCTTCGACGTGGGCAAGACCGAACTGCGTGATCTGACGATCAAGAAACGACGAGAGCGCATCGAGCAGGGAACGCGACCGCCTGACCGCGTCGTTGGTCCACCTGGAGAGGAGCGTCCGTGAAGACACGTCAGAGGGACCGAGGCGCCCCCGAGCCGCAGGCACCGTGGAACGAAGTCGGGCTGCGGCTATGGCAGGGCGGGCACTTCTGGGCCAGCCCTGACGGCGAGGCGCAGACCGCCGTTGTCGGTACTGAATTCGACCTGGTCATAAGCTTGTTCACCCGACCAGGTCACGGACCGCACCCCGGAGTAGACCATCTGATCAGTGAGATCCCAGACGGCCCACTCACGGCTGAGCAACTCCACTCGGTTCAACAGCTGGCCGTCACGGCAGCTGAGGCCGTACGGAATGACCGCACCGTTCTCGTGCGCTGCCACTCCGGCTACAACCGCTCCGGCCTCGTCGTCGCACAGACCCTGATCGAGCTGGGCCAGGACCCGGCGACCGCCATCGAGCTCATTCGACAGAGTCGATCTCCCTGGGCCCTGAACAATCAAACCTTCGAGCAGTACCTCAGTACGGGACTCGACGTCGCCTACCTCCTGGCCGGACTCGAAACCCGCACCTGAGCAACAGCATCAGAGGTTAAAGAACAAGCTTAGAGGTCGTTTCAGAATGCCGCCCGAAGCCGTCGGAGACAGATGATGCTGCAGGCAAGTTGGAGGAGACCTTGGTGGAGGTCGGCGCGTCGCTCGTAGCGGATGCGGAGTCGTTTGAACTGGTGCAGCCAGGCGAATGTGCGCTCAACGACCCAGCGGACCTTGCCCAGTCCGGAACCATGGGCGGCGCCGCGGCGGGCGATCAGCGGTTTGATGCCGCGTTTCCACAGCAGGCGGCGGTACTTGTCGAAGTCGTAGCCCCGGTCGGCATACAGGCGCCGGGGCCTGCGGCGGGGGCGTCCCCGCAGACCCCGGATCGAGGGGATGGCGTCGAGTAGCGGCAGAAGCTGGGTGACGTCATGGCGGTTGCCGCCGGTCAGTGTGATGGCAAGCGGGGTTCCGTTGCGGTCGACGATCAGGTGGTGCTTGGAGCCGGGACGGGCACGGTCGACGGGCGAGGGGCCGACGGTCCCCCCTTTGAGGGCCCGGATGTGCGAGCCGTCCACGGCACAGTCGTCCATGTCCAGCGAGTCAGCGCGGCGCAGTTCGGCCAGCAGGGCGGCATGTAGGCGCGGCCAGACACCGGCCTCGGTCCAGTCACGCAACCGGCGCCAGGCCGTCACACCGGAGCAACCCACGACGGTGCTCGGTACGTCACGCCAGGCCACGCCCTTGCGCAGAACGTAGATGATGCCGGCCAGTGCGACCCGGTCCGGCACGGGGAGCCGCCCGGGGTGGCGATGTCGGCGCGCGGGTCGTGCTGGCAGCAGCGGGGCTATCCGGTCCCACCAGTTCGTCGGGAACAAGGTTCTTGGTCACGATGCTGAAGCCTGCCAGAGAATCCGGTTGAGCCCTCCGGGCCAGCTCGACATACTCCCCGCATGACCAGCAACGGGGCCGAAGCCGCTGAGCAGGGGTGGGATGCTCCCTGGTATCGCGTCCGAACAGATCGGTTCCAGGCATCATTCCTGCCCAGCGCGGACGAGCCTCTGGATGCCGTCTGCAACGTCGACGTCGAGGTCCGGCTGACAGCGGACGAGTCACGCTGGAGCGCGACCGTGTTCACTCTTGCTGAGGTCGAGCGCCTCATGGAAAAGGACTCCCGAACCGGCGAGTCCCTGAGCGGCCGCTACTTCTGGTGCTCCGACGGCCTCATCGTTCGAGACGCAGGCATCGACAACATCACGCACGTGCTGACCGGTCTGCTCGATTGTGGTGACTTCACGCAGGTCCTTCAGCGGCTCGACGACGACTGACCGTCGGCCCCATTCTGAAACGATCAGTTAGGCCACGCTGAGTGGCTGCCTGCGTGGACAGGGCAGAAGCCTGGCGCCGAGCGGATGAGCACAAGGCGTCGGTCTGATGCTGCCCGAGCAGGTTCACTGTCGAGCCCCGCTTTTGGAAGCCCACGTCTTTCCGATGACACATCGAGTAGAGGGCGTGACCAGTTAGCGTGACAGTTGTCTTAACGGAGTTTGGTGGATACTAATAAGGACAATGCCAACCGTCAGGTACGGCTGAAGCCGGTTCACGGCGGGATGCCGCGGTGACGGGAGGCCGCCGTGACGGGAAGTCGGGCTCACGAACTGATGGGACGGGTGAACGCCCAGTTCACGCCGTACGGGGCGAGTCGGGCGGTGATCCGGCGGCGCCGACCGGGGTCGGTGACGGGAGGCAGGAATACCATCGGGCGGCCGTCTGCGAGTTCACATCGGATCTGTTCGTCGGCGACATCGACACCGAGGGCGGCCAGGGCTGTGGAGATCGCGCGCCGCGTGGAGTCGAGGCGCAGCGGGACCTTGGAAGGTTTGCCGATGACTGTCAGAGGCAGGGCCGACAGAACGATGACGTCCTTGGGGGCCGCGGCTCGCTCGGGTACGTGCTGTGCGGCGAAGTCGATCAGCTCGTCGGGTCCCGTGCCGGTCGTGTCGGGCCTGAGGGTGACGTAGGCGACGGGGACCTCGCCGGAGTGGGGGTCGGGGCGTCCGACGGCGCTTGCGCCGGTGACGGCCGGGTGGGCGAGGAGGACGTCCTCGATGACGGCGGGGTCTATGTTGTGGCCGCCGCGGATGATCAGGTCCTTCGCGCGGCCGATCAGGTGGATGAATCCGTCGGGATCCACGCGCGCGAGGTCGCCGGTGTTGAGCCAGCCGTCGCGCATACTGCCGAGGGGGTCCAACCGCGGTCCGGTGTCGTCGTGGCCGACGACATAGCCGGAGAAGACGGTGGGACCGCTGATGGCCAGAATGCCGGGCTCCCCCTGCGGGAGGTCGTGCCAGTGCCCGTCGCCGTCGATCCGTACCGTCTTAACCTGCTGGTAGGGCATGCGCTGGCCCGCGGCCTCCGGGCGCTGGTGCTCGTGCAGGAAGCTCCGAGCACTGCCGCAGGTGGCCTCGGTGAGTCCGTACCCCTGGCAGAGGGAAACGCCGGTGTGGTGCTCGAACGCCGCACGTACCGCCGGCGGCAGAGGGGACGCGCCGACGATCGCGAAGCGCAGCGAGGTGATGTCCGCATCGAGCGGCACCTGGGCGAGGCGGGCGTAGACGGTCGGGACCGCGGACATGGTGGCGATCCGGAAGCGCTCGACGATCTTCCAGATGACCGCGAACAGCGCTGGTTCGCGGTAGCCGAGGGGGCCGGCCCACACGGTGTGCTGACCGCGCAACAGTGGTGCCAGCAGGGTGACGACCAGGGCGTTGACGTGGAACAGCGGCAGTCCGGCGAAGAGTACGGAGTCGGAGTCCAACTCGCTGTTGGCCGCGATCATCCAGGCGTCGGTCACCTCGTTGGCGTGGGTGTGCGCGGCCAGCTTGGGGGCGCCGGTGGTGCCGCCGGTGTGGAAGTACGCGGCCAGGTCGCCGGCTTTCGGAGGCACCACGCCAGGATGGAGCTCTGCCTGCTGGGCGGCGGCCGCGACGTGCAGATAGGCGACGTGGACCCCCTCGACCCGTTCCAGTTCGGGTGCGGCATCGGGTGCGCCGACGGGACGCAGGGCGAACAGCGCTGAGCAGCGGAGCGATGCCGCGGCGGTGCGGGCCGTCCGCCATGCGTCGGCGTCGAGTTCAGGTCCGGCCGCGACCAGGACCCTTGCCCCGCCCAGATCCAGCAGCCGTTCGGCATGCTCGGCGGCGAGTGCCGGGTTGACCGGGGCCGCGCAGCCCGTGAGCTGGGCGGCCAGGAGGGTGGCGGGCAGCAGTCCGGCGTTGGGGGTCAGCAGGCCCACGGCGGTGGTACGGCAGACGCCGTGCCGGTGGAAGAGGTTGGCGATGCGGTGTACTTGATCGCGCAGCTGCTCGAAGGACACGGTCTCGCCACGCGTCCACTGCTCCGCGCTGGGCAGCATGGTGAGAGCCGGCCGGTCGGGCCACAACGCGGCGGCGCGTGCCAGGACGTCGTACGTGGAACCGGGCAGGCCGCGGTCCTCTAGCGCGATGGACTCGACCGTCGTCAGGGCGCCCGGCTGGTCGTACACCGGCCAGAGCAGATCATCGGGTTGAGGGGCGTTCACAGAAGCTGCCTTTCGACGGTGGGCTGATGAGCGTGGGGCCGTTGCGCCGGTCGCCGACCGAGCACTCCGCGAGGGCGAAGGCGTACCGGACCACTCGCTCGGTGGCGGTCGTCCGTCGTCGGCTGTTCTGCGGCGTCGGGCGCCTGGGAGGCCGGGTGAGGGGTTCGGAGGAGTGTGGCGGCACGGGCGCCGGTGGTGACCTCGGTCGACCGAGCTGCCTCGACGACGAGAACGGCCGGTGCGGTCGGCCTCGCCCCCCGCTGCGGTCACGACAGGCTGTCGTCGATCTGTACGTACGACCAGGGACGGAGGGCCTCCAGGGCCTGGCCGACGCGGAAGACGGCGGGGTCGTCGTAGGGGTGACCGACGATCTGGAGGCCGGTGGGGATGCCCCAGCTCGACATCCCGGAAGGGACGTTGAGGACCGGGCAGCGGTTGTTGATGTTGAAAGGCAGAGTCATGGCGCTCCACAGGGTGTCGGCCACTTCCTCGCCGTGCACCACGACCTTGTCGCCGTCGAGGTCGTCGCCCGCGTGCCAGCCGGGGACGGCGGTGGTGGGGCAGATCAGTGCGTCGAATCCGTCCATGGTAGTGGCTAGCCCTCGTTGCAACCGGTGTTCTGCGCGGAGGGAATCGAGGTAGCTCACGCGGTTGCGGGCGTAGGCCATGGTGTCGGCGAAGGCGACCGTATACGGGCTGAGCAGCTCGCGATGGGATGCGGCGGCCTCGACGACGAGGGCGCCGAAGATGGTCGAGAAGTGGCCGGCGACCGCGGTCAGCAGGTCGAGCCGGGTCCAGGGGAGGGCGACCTCCTCCACGTGCGCGCCGGCGTCGGCGAGGGCCTGGGCGGCGGCGCGGGTTTGGGCCTCGATCTCCGGATGGGCCACCGGGATCCCCTCCAGCGGGCGGGGCGCCAGCCCGTTCTTGCCCCGGTAGCGGTCCTCGGCGTGCCGGGCCTGCTCCAGCGCCTTGTCGAAGAGCCGCTCGGTGAAGGCGTTGATCCGCGGTTCGACCTTCTCCGCACGTTCGACGACGGCCCGCATCAGCTCGACGGGTGACAGCTCACGGCGGGCGAAGAGCTGGAGAGCATCGGTGGCGCTGAGGTGGACGAGGTCATCGTCGGCGGGCGTGTGACGGACATGTGCGTCCTTCCCGTTCGGAGGGTGAGGCCGGCCGGTCTGCCGTCCGGCGGTGGTGCCAGCCTCGGGGACCGGCCCCGCCCGGCCTGCGGATTGCACGGAACCGCCAGGACTGGAACTGGTGTGCCGGAAAACGCCGCGGGCTCGGGGCGCAGTGATGCGGACGGACGGGTCGATTCGGGTGGGGGAGCGTCTCAGGTGACCGGGTGCCACGGGTCGACCGGGACGCAGCCGGTGCTGCGGCCGTCGTCACCGAGCAGGCGGCCCATGCGCTTGATCCAGCGCAGGTTCACGGCCCGGTTGAGCACCCGCATGGAGGCGATCCTGGCGGCGGCCTGGACCTCGTAGCGAGCGAGGTCGTCCAGGGCATGCAGCCACACGACGCTCAACAGGTTCGCCTCGGCGGACACCGACGCCGCCATACGCGTGCTCCGCAGGCGGCTCAACTCGTCGCCCGCGGCCATGAGCTGGGCGGGCGGCACGGACATCCAGAGCGTCGCCGAGCTGCGCCAGCCCGCGTACCGGTGGGCGGCGTCGCAGCGCAGCACCGCTCGGCCGCCGTGCAGGAGTGAGTGCAGCAGCCGTCGCACCGTCGACTCCGGGCGGCCCAGTTCGGCGGCGATCGAGGAGACCGAGCGGCGGCCGTCCTCGGCGAGGGCGAGCAGCAGGACGCGGTCCTCCGGCGTGAGCGTGGCCGCGGCGGCGGGGGAGCCGCCGTCCTCGCTCTCCGTCAGGTCGCGCCTCTGGTCCCGGGAGAGGGAGTCCATGCGCCACTCGCTCGCGTCCCGGTGCACGCGCTGCACCAGGTGGGTGCGGGTGGAGGTCACCGACTCGATACGCCCGAGGGCGAGAACGTACCCGCTCATCAGCGGCATGGTCGCCGTGGCCACGGTCAGGAGCAGGTCGCACGATCCCGCCACCAGTTCCACGCTCATCGCCTGCGGGTGCCGGGCGAGCTGCCCGGCCAGAGCTTCCCGAGCCTGTGGCAGGCACGACACCTCTATCAGGGCGAGGGCGCCGTAGGGGACTTGGGAGGGAGCCGCGTAACAGGTGATCCATGCCTCACCGGAGTCCCGCAGCCGGGACCAGCGTCGGGAGAGCGTTGCCGCGTCCACGCCGAGCGGACGGGCCAGCTGCGCCCAGGGGGCGCGGGGCGCCATCTGCAGGGCGTTGACGAGCGCGAGATCGAGTTCATCGAGTGTTCCCCGGGACGGGGTGTCGCTCGTCTTCGGGGAGACGGGCGCTGCGGAACCATGCATGTGATCACCTTCCCGGTGCGGATTCTTGCAATTGCGGGGCCGGTCGGGAAGTGGCCTGTTCTGTATGCCGCAACACACCGCAGCATCGCCCCGCCCTCAGTCCTCAGCCCTGGAGAGTCCTCCATGCCCCGTTCGCGGTTCCTCTCCGGCGCCATCATGGCCGCCGCCACGTCCCTCCTGGCCTCCGCCTGCACCACCGGTTCGGCCGGCGGCCCTTCCTCGGGCGGCGACGCGAGCGGGGGCACCGTCAAGATCGGTGTCACCTCCGACGTCACCTCGTTCGACCCGGCGAAGGGCGCGGGCGCGACCGACTATCTCATCACGTCGCTGCTGTACCAGCCGTTGATCGGCCAAGACGACGGCGGCACATTCGTCCCCGGCCTCGCCGAAACCTGGACGGCCACGCCGACGAAGACGACTCTGACCCTGAAGAAGGGGCTGACCTGCTCCGACGGATCGGCTCTCACCGCCTCGCAGGTCGTCGCCTCCCTGAAGCGTTACCGGGCGACCTCGGCCGGCGCCCTGCTCACCTTCGGCGCCGCGAACGCCGGGGAGAAGACCACGATCACCGGCGACGACGCGGCCGGCACCGTCACCGTCTCCACCGTCGCTCCGTGGGGTGAGGTCCTCGCCGGCCTGTCCGGCACCGCCGCCGGGATCATCTGCGGCACCGGCCTCGACGCGGGCGCCGCCGCGCTCGCTCAGGGGGCCGTCAAGGGCGCGGCCTCCGGCCCTTACGAGATGGCGGCGGCGCGGCGCGGAGCCTCGTACGAGTTGAGGCTGCGCAAGGGCTTCGAGGCCTTCCCGCGGTTCGCGTCGACGCCCGCGGGGAAACCGGCCGACCGCCTGCGAATCCAGATCTCGAAGAACGAGTCGACTCTCGCCAACCAGCTGCAGACCGGCGCCCTCGACCTGGCTCCCATCACCGGCACGGACGCCACACGGTTCACGGACAACGACGCGTTCACGGTCAAGTCCGCACCGTTCATCCGCAACTACATCGGATTCAACCAGCGCCCCGGACGCCCGGGCGCCGACCCGAAGGTCCGCAAGGCGGTCGCGCAGGCGGTCAGCGCGGAAGCGTACAACAACGTCTTCGGCGGCGCCGGGCAGAAGCTGACCTCGTACGTGGACGAGAAGGCGGCGTGCGTCTCCACCGACGGCTCCCTGCTGACCGGGACCGACACGGCTGCGGCGAAACAGGTCCTGAAGGGCGTCCCGATCAAGCTGGAGGGGTCCAACGCGGTGGCCGGCGGCGCCGGCAACTCCTACATCGCCGAGGCCCTGCGCGCCGCCGGCGCCGAGGTGAAGCTCACCAACGCCGACAACGCCACCTGGGCCACCGACGTCACCGCCAACCAGGGCGACTGGGACGCCACCGTCTTCCCGCTCATCAGCGGGGCCCTCGCGCGCGGCGGCACCTACTTCCTGGGTCCCGAACCGGCCAAGGGCGGCCTCAACTACGGCGCGGTGAACAACGCGGCCTACGCGAAGAACTACGTCGCCGCCACCTCCACCACGGACCCTCATGCCAAGTGCGCCGCCTGGCAGAAGGCCCAGGAGACACTGCTCGAGGCCAACGACGTGATCCCGCTGGCCACGGTGGATGTGCACTACGTCGCCCGCAAGAGCGTCTCCTTCGCGACGCCGGGCGGGGCCCTGGCCCTCTCCACACTCCGGATCACCGGCTGATGGCGGCGACATCGGCCGACAGGCCGACCGCGAGGGCCGGGCGCTCGACGCCGCTCGGCCCCTGGGGCACCTTCGTCGTCCGGCGTCTCGCCGGGCTCACCGCTGTCGCGGTCACGCTCGTCACCGGCACGTTCCTGATGGTGCAGCTCATTCCCGGCGACCCGGCGCGGGTGGTCGCCGGAGCCGACGCCATGCCCGCCGACGTGGAGCGGGTCCGCCACGACCTCGGCCTGGACCAGCCGCTGCTCACCCGGTTCGGCACCTACGCGGGCGGACTGCTCCGCGGTGACATGGGCACCTCCTTCCAGACGAAGGAGCCCGTCGCCGAGATCATCGGCGGCCGCCTGCCGTTCACCGCGCAGATCGCGCTCCTCTCCGTCCTGGTGGTGCTGGTGCTCGCCGTGCCGATCGGGCTCGCCGCCGCGGCACGCGGCAGTCGCCGCACGGACGGTTCGTTCACCTTCGTCACCGGAACGGTCGGCTCCACACCCGAGTACATCATCGGCACCCTCCTCGTCCTCGGCTTCGCCATCAAGCTGGGCTGGCTCCCGGCGGCGGGCGCCGAGACCCTCTCCTCGATGGTGCTCCCGGTCGCCGCTCTGGTGCTGCCGGCCACCTGCGTCATGGCCCGCATCGTGCGCAGCGAGGCCAGGCACGTCCTCGCCCAGGACTACATGCGCACCGCGCGAGGCCGTCGCCTGCCTCCCCTGCGCCTGTACGCCCGTCACGCCCTGCCCAATCTCCTGACCGCCACGCTGACCCTCGGCGGGCTGATCCTCGCCGGGCTGCTCGGCGGCACGGTCGTCGTCGAGTCCGTCTTCGCGTGGCCCGGCATCGGTCAACGCGTCGTCGAGGCGCTCCTCGTCCGCGACTACCCCGTCATCCAGGGCTGTGTCCTGATCCTGGGGCTGCTCGCCGCCCTGCTCAACCTGCTCGTCGACGTCGTCCTCGCGCTGCTCGACCCGCGCACCCTGCCAGGAAAGGGAGGCCACTGATGCGACGCATACGGTGGAACACGCCCCTGGTCGCAGCCCTCACCGGCCTTGGACTGATCACGCTCCTCGGCATCGCCGCGCCCCTTCTCCTGGAGGAGGAGGCGACCGTGCTGAGCGGCGCCGCCCGCGCCCACGTGAGTGCCGAACACTGGCTCGGCACCGACGCCCTCGGCCGCGACGTGCTGGCCCGGGCCCTGGTCGCCACCCGCCTCACCTTGCTGATGACCCTCGCCGCGACCACGATCGCCGCGGTCACCGGCATCCTGCTCGGCACCGGCGTCTGGGTGTCGGGACGGCGCGTCCGCGAGCTGGGCCTGCGCCTGATCGACGTGATGATCTCCTACCCCGCGCTCATCCTGGCGCTGGTGATCGCCACGGTCCTCGGGACCGGGCCCACCGCCTCCGTCGTCGCGATCGGCCTGGGCGGCGCCCCCGCCTTCGCCCGGCTCACGGCGAACATGGCGGCCTCCGTGGCACAGCGCGACTTCGTGACACAGGCGCGCCTGATGGGCGTACCGCCGTACCGCGTGCTCGTCCGGCACCTCCTGCCGAACATCTCCGGACCGCTGCTGGTGCTGCTGTCGGTGGCCTTCGCGAACGTGCTCGTCGCCCTGTCCGGTCTCTCCTTCCTGGGGGTCGGCGTGCAGGCACCGGACTACGACTGGGGCGCGCTGCTCAACTCGGGCCTGGAATCGCTCTACACCAACCCCGCCGAGGCGATCGGCCCGGCGGTGGCCATCACCGTCACCGGAGTTCTCGCGGGCTTCGTCGGCGACGGCCTCGCCGCAGCGCTCGACCCTCGCGGAGGGGGGACGAAAGCCGCGGCGACACCTTCCGCCGCCGCGGCCACGCCCTCGCACCGGGCCCCCGGCGACGCCCTGGTGACGGTGGACGGCCTGGCTGTCGTCCTGCCGGACGGCACCCGTCTCGTCGACGACGTCTCCTTCCACGTCATGCCCGGCGAAATCGTCGGACTGGTGGGGGAGTCCGGCTCCGGCAAGTCGCTGACGGCGATGAGCGTGGCCCGGCTCCTGCCGGAGGGGCTGTCCGCCCGCGCGGCGGAACTGAGCCTGGACGACCTCGACCTGGCCGCCCCCTATGCCGACCCCAGGCGGCTGGCGACCGAGATCGGCATCGTCTTCCAGGACCCGTCGTCCTCCTTCAACCCCGCGCTGCGGATGAGCGGTCAGCTCACCGAAACACTCCGCGTGCACCAGGGTGTGTCCGGGGCGGAGGCGGACCGACGGGCCGTCGAGGCGCTGGAGCAGGTACGGATCGAGGAACCCGCCCGGGTCATGAAGCAGTATCCGCACGAGCTGTCCGGCGGCATGCGGCAGCGCGCGATGATCGCCGCCGCCCTCCTGTCCGCTCCGCGGCTGATCGTCGCCGACGAACCGACCACCGCCCTCGACGTGACCGTCCAGGCCGAGGTCCTCGACGTCCTGAAGGACATCAACCGCCTGCGTGGTACGAGCGTGCTCCTCATCTCCCACGACATCGGTGTCGTCGGCACGGTATGCCACCGGGTCATGGTGATGTACGCGGGACGTGTCGTCGAGGAACTGTCAGCGGCCGACCTGCGGGCGGGCCGCGCCCGGCATCCGTACACACGGGCCCTGCTGGCCGCGAGCCCGCGGCTGCGGGACAGCGGCACCGGGGAACGCGCACCGCTCGCCACGATCCCGGGCCGTCCGCCGGCCCCCGCCGCCCGGCCGTCGGGCTGCGCCTTCGCCGACCGGTGCCCCGTGGCGCTCGACGTGGTCTGCGCGACCGAACGGCCGCGCCTGACCGACGCCGTGGCCTGCCATGCCGTACACCAGGAGGTGCCGGCCCCATGACCGCATCCCCTCACAAGCTGGTCGTCGAGGAGCTGACCGTCGCCTTCGGTCACGGCCGTCGCGCGAGAACCGTGCTGCGTGGCGTGTCCACCGGGGTTCGGGTCGGGCAGACCCTCGGCCTGGTCGGCGAGTCGGGCTCCGGAAAGTCGACGATCGCCAAGGCGATCGTCGGCGTCCACCCGGTGCGGGCGGGCCGTATCCTCCTCGACGGAGCGGATCTCACCGGCCTCCGGCGCGGTGCGCCCGCCGCGGTGCGCCGTCGTGTGCAGCTCGTCTCCCAGGGCCCGTACGCCTCGCTCAACCCGCGCATGACGATCGGCGAGGCCATCGCCGAGGCCGTCGACCCCCTGCGGGCCGACGCCAGGAAGCACGCGGCGACGGTCGGACAGTGGCTGGAGACCGTCGCGCTGGACGGCTCCGCGGCCCACAGGTACCCGCACGAGTTCTCCGGCGGCCAGCGCCAGCGCATCGCGGTGGCCCGCGCGCTCGCCGTGGAACCCGAAGTGCTGATCGCCGACGAGATCACCTCGGCGCTGGACGCCTCCGTACAGGCCGAGGTGCTCAACCTCCTGGAGGAACTGAGGCGTTCCCTGTCCCTGACGATGATCTTCATCTCCCACGACCTGGCTGTCGTCCGTCACGTCAGCGACGAGGTCGCTGTCCTGCGTCAGGGCGAGCTAGTGGAGCAGGGGCCGGTGCGGGACGTCTACCGAGCCCCGCGACACCCCTATACGCGCCGTCTCCTGGCGAGCGTGCCGACATGCGAAGAGAAAGAGGAAGCGGCATGAACGAACCGACCGCCGTCGCCCGCCTCACACAAGAGATCACCACCGGCCTGAAACCCGCTGACCTGGAGGGCTTCTACCAGGACCTCCACCGCCACCCGGAGCTCGCCTTCCAGGAGCACCGCACCGCCGCGAAGCTCGCCTCGCGGCTGCGTACGGCCGGCTACGCCGTGACGGAAGGCGTCGGCCGCACCGGAGTGGTCGGTGTCCTCACCAACGGCGACGGCCCGACCGTGTGGCTGCGCGGAGACATGGACGCACTGCCGGTCCAGGAGGCCACCGGGCTGGAGTACGCCTCCACCGTCGACGGGGTGATGCATGCCTGCGGCCATGACATGCACGTCACGTGGCTCGCCGGAGCCGCCGACACGCTGGCCGCGGCCCGCGGCGCCTGGTCGGGCACGCTGGTCGTCGTCGGGCAGCCCGCCGAGGAGTCCGGCGGCGGGGCGGCGGCCATGGTCGCCGACGGGCTGCACACCCGCTTCCCCCTCCCCGACGTCGTGTTCGGCCAGCACGTCACGCCCGGCCTCACCGGGTTCTACCCGCACACCCCGGGCCTCACCATGTCGGCCTCCGACGACATCGACGTCGTCGTGCACGGCGTCGGAGGCCACGGCTCCCGCCCCGAGTCGACGACCGACCCGGTGGTGACGGCCGCCTACATCGTCACGCGCCTGCAGACCGTGGTGTCCCGAGAGGTCGCGGCGGCATACTCGGTGGTCCTGACGGTGGGGCAGTTCCATGCCGGTACGAAGCACAACATCATTCCCGCCGAGGCCCGGCTCTCCCTGAACCTGCGCACTCAGGACACGCATGTGCGGGACCGCGCCCTTGGAGCCGTCCGCCGCATCGTGGAGGGCGAGTGCCGGACCGCCGGCTGCCCGACCCCGCCGGAGGTCACGGTCCGTTCCGGATACCCGAACACCGTCAACGACGTCGTCCTCGACGACGAGATCGCCACCGTGCACCGCGAACTGTTCGGAGCACCCACGGTGTTCGACTTCGGCCCGGCGATGGGCAGCGAGGACTTCTCCCTCCTCGCACCCGAGGGCGTTCCCTACGACTTCTGGTATGTGACGTCGACTCCGTCCACGGTGTGGGAGGCGGCCTCCGGGACAGAGCTGGCCGAGAAGTTCGGCGATGTACCGGGAAACCACAGCCCCGTGTTCGCCCCCGACCCGTCGGTGCTCGTTCCCGGTGTCCTGACTCTGGTGTCGGCGGCGCTGAGCCGACTGGCGTGAGCCGACCCGGTCACACAGTCGCCTCGGTGTCAGGCGCCGCGGGTACGGACGGGGCGGCCCTCCGCGCACGAGTGATGACCGGTCGCGTGCGCATCACCCGCGTTCCGGGCGCGCGGTACGCGTCCGCACATGACGCACGCGACGCCCGGCGCAGGTCACCGAGGAACCGGCCGCGGCGGCGGAGGGCCGTCGTTGGTGACGCTCAGGCCCGCCGGCGGACGATCAGACGCTGGAGCACGATGAAGGCCAGCAGGAGAGCGCCGATGACGATCTTCGTCCACCAGGAACTGAGCGTGCCCTCGAAGGAGATCAACGACTGTACGGTGCCGAGGACCAGCACCCCCACCACCGAACCCACCAGGTAACCGGTCCCGCCCGCGAGGAGCGTCCCTCCGATGACGACGGCGGCGATGACGTCGAGTTCCATGCCGACGGCGTGCAGACCGTAGCCGGAGAGCATGTAGAGGCTGAAGAGCAGGCCGCCCAGCGCGGAGCAGAAGCCGCTCACCACATAGACGCCTACCTTGGCCCGGCTGGTGGACAGGCCCATCAGGCGGGCCGAGGACTCACTGCCGCCCACCGCGTAGACGGTCCGGCCGAAGCGCGTCAGGTGCAGGACGTACAGGGCGGCCAGGACCACGGCCAGCGCGATCACGACGCTGTAGGTCAGGGTGATGTCGCCCGGCAGCGTGATGGCCCCGCTCGCGAACTCACGGAACGCGGGCTCGGTGATGGAGACCGACTCGACACTGATGAGGAAGCACAGCCCGCGGGCCAGGAACATGCCTGCCAGCGTGACGATGAAGGGCTGGACTTCGAAGTGGTGGATGACCAGACCCATGAGCAGACCCAGGGTGGCGCCGGATGCGAGGACCGTGATGATCGAAAGCAGCGGAGGCCAGCCCGCGTTGAGGGTGGCCGCGGCGATCATGGTCGAGAGGGCGGCGACCGCGCCGACCGAGAGGTCGATGCCGCCGGTCAGGATGACGAAGGTCATGCCCACCGCGAGGACGATGAGGAAGGAGTTGTCGACGAACAGGTTCGCGACCACCTGCCCCGACGCGAAGTTCTCGTAGCGGACCGACCCGGCTCCGAAGGTGACCACGAACACCGCGAAGGTGGCGACCACGGGCAGGAAACGCTGGGGAAAGCGCGCGGAGGAAAGAGCCAAGGTACTCATCCGGCGGCCACCTCCTGGGAGCGGGACGTAGGAACGGCGGTCTTACGGCGTGCGCGGAGCATCCTCGTCGTCCGGGGCGACTGGAGCAGGCAGACGGCGATCACGACGACGGCCTTGAAGATCAGAGTGACGTTGGTCGGGACACCGATGGTGTAGACGGTGGTGGTCAGCGTCTGGATCACGAGAGCGCCCAGCATGGTCCCGGCGAGGGAGTACCTTCCTCCGGCCAGCGAGGTGCCCCCGATGACGACAGCGAGGATGGCGTCCATCTCGATCCACAGACCGGCGTTGTTGGCGTCTGCGGCGTTCACGTTGGAGCTGATCATCAGGCCCGCGACTCCCGCGCACAGACCGGCGAAGACGTAGACCGTCCAGATGATCGTGCGGGAGCGTACGCCCGCGAGCTCGCCCGCCTTGGGATTGATCCCCACGGCTTCGATGAGCATGCCCAACGCGGTTCGGCGGGTGATGAGGGCGACAGCGGTCAGGACGGCGAGGCTGATCAGGATCGCGATCGGCAGTACGAGGAAGCCTGAGCCGATCTGCCGGTAGAGCGGATCCTTGACGGTGACGATCTGGCCCTCGGTGAGCAGCATGGCGCCGCCGCGGCCCGCTGTCATCAGGACCAGGGTGGCGATGATCGGCTGGATTCCGAGGACGGAGACCAGGAAGCCATTCCACAGCCCGAGCAGGACGCACACGCTCAGAGCCAGCAGGACCGCGGTCGCCGCGTTCCCGCCGCCGGATATGTAGGTGCAGGCGATCGCGCCGGCGATGGCGGCGACGGCTCCCACGGACAGGTCGATGCCCCGAGTGGCGATGACCAGCGTCATACCGACGGCGATCAGGAGGGTCGGTGCTCCGTTGCGGAGGATGTCGATCATGCTGCCGAAGAGGTGCCCGTCCTGGATCCGGAGTTCCACGAAGGAGGGCTCGACGGCGATGTTGAGGACGAGCAGTGCGACGAGGGCGACGAGCGGCCACAGCAGCCGCGAGCGCGTCATGAGGCCACCGCCGTGGTGCGGTGGTCGCTCGGAGCGGCGATGACAGACATGATCTTGTCCACCGAGACGTCCTGCCCGGTGAGTTCGGCCACTTTGCGCCGATCGCGCAGGACGACGACCCGGTCGGACACGCGTACCACTTCTTCCAGTTCGGCGGAGATGAACAGCACCGCCATGCCCTCGGCCGCGAGGTCGGCCACGACTTTCTGAATGTGCGCCTTGGCGCCGATGTCGATGCCCCGGGTGGGTTCGTCGAGGATGAGCAGCCGGGGCCTGGTGACTAGCCAGCGTGCGAGCAGCACCTTCTGCTGGTTTCCGCCGGAAAGGGTGCTCATGATGGCGTCGGGGTCGGCAGGACGGATGTCCAGCTTCTCTATGTACTCCCTCACCAGAGCGTCGGAGGTGCGCCGCGGGATGGGGCGTGCCCACCCCCGGGTGGCCTGCAGGGCGAGCACGAGGTTGTCGCGGATACTGAGATCGGCGACGACCCCTTCGGCCTTGCGGTCCTCGGAGCAGAAAGCCACGCCCTGGGCGATCATCGCCCGGGGGCCGCGGGGGCGGTGTTCCCTGCCGTTGAACGTGAGAGTTCCGGTATGCGCGCGGTCCGCGCCGAAGAGCATGCGGGCCAGTTCGGTGCGGCCCGAGCCGAGCAGACCGGCCAGACCGACGACCTCCCCGGCGTGGATCTCCAGGTCGACGGGGTCGATCGCTCCCGTGCGGCCCAGGGCGACGGCAGTGAGGAGCGGCGCGGTGCCGGGAGTGCGAGCTTCCGAGCGCCGTTGCACCTCTTCCAGCACTCCCAGTTCGCGGCCGAGCATCGCTGCGACGAGTTCGATGTGGTTCATCTCGGAAGGCAGGTATTCGCCGACGAGTGAGCCGTTTCGCAGGACGGTCATGCGGTCGGCGATCTCGTAGACCTGGTCGAGGAAGTGGGAGACGAAAAGGATGGCGACCCCGTCGTCGCGCAGCACGCGCACGATGCGGAAGAGCTCGGCGACCTCGTCGGCGTCGAGGCTGGAGGTGGGCTCGTCCAGAACCAGGACGCGTGCGTCCACGACCAGTGCCCTCGCGATCGCCACGAGTTGCTGCACAGCGATCGGGTGGGAGCCCAGAAGAGAGGCGGGGTCGATGGACAGCCCCACGCGGGTGAGTAGTTCCTTCGCCCGCGCGCGCATGGCCCGTCCGTCGATGTGTCCCAGCCGGCGTGGCTCGCGGCCCAGCAGGATGTTCTCCGCCACCGAGAGGTTGGGCAGGAGATTGACCTCCTGGTAAACGGTGCTGATCCCGGCATCCTGCGCTTGGCCGGGCGCGTCGAAAGCGACCGGTTCGCCATGCAGGTGTATGACGCCTGTCGTCGGAGGGTGCACGCCGGTGAGTGCCTTGATGAGGGTGGACTTGCCTGCCCCGTTCTCGCCCATCAGGGCGTGCACTTCACCGGGGAGCAGGCGGAAGTCGACGCCCGAGAGAGCTTTGACGCCGGGGAACTCGACGCTGATGTCGCGCATGTCGACCACCGGGGTGCCGGTGAGCGCTGAGGGATCGGTCATGACCAGTGCTTTCGTCGTGGGTACAGTCCCTGCCACCGGCACGAGGGGCGCGGTGGCAGGAACCGGAGCTCGTCGGTCAGTACTGCCGGTCGGGCAGCGCCTTCTTCGCCTGCTCGGGCGTGAAGGTGGTCTCCTCGGTGACCACCCGCTTGGGGACCTTCTCGCCGTCCACGACCTTCTTGGCGAGCTCCATGAGCTGGTCGCCGAGGAGCGGGTTGCATTCGACGATGTAGTTGATCTCCCCGTCGGCCAACGCCTGCATCCCGTCCTTGACGGCGTCAACAGTGATGATCTTGATGTCCTTGCCGGGCTTCTTGCCGGCGGCCTTGATGGCTTCGATGGCACCCAGGCCCATGTCGTCGTTGTGGGCGTAGACGACGTCGACGTCGGGGTGGGAGCGCAGGAAGGCCTCCATGACCTGCTTGCCGCCGGAGCGGGTGAAGTCGCCGCTCTGGGAGGCCTTGATCTTGATGCCGGGGCGCGCGGCGATCTTCTCCTCGAAGCCCTTCTTGCGGTCGATGGCCGGCGCGGCGCCGGTGGTGCCCTGCAGTTCCACCACGTTGACGGGGCCCTCGGTGTTCTGGACCAGCCACTCGCCGGCCTTCTCGCCCTCCTCGACGAAGTCGGAGCCGAGGAACGTCTCGTACAGGGTGTCGTCGTCGGAGTCGACCGCGCGGTCGGTCAGGATCACGGGGATGCGGGCCCGCTTGGCCTCCAGCAGCACCGCGTCCCAGCCGGTCTCCACCACCGGGCTGAAAGCGATGACATCGACCTTCTGCTGGATGTAGGAGCGGATGGCCTTGATCTGGTTCTCCTGCTTCTGCTGGGCATCGGAGAACTTCAGCTCGATGCCCGCTGTCTTCGCGGACTGCTGGATGGACTTGGTGTTGGCCGTACGCCAGCCGCTCTCGGCCCCGACCTGGGCGAAGCCCATGGTGAGCTCGCCGCTGTCACCGTCCTTGGCCGAGGTGCCGCCCGAACCACACGCCGTCAGTGTGGCGAGCAGCAGAACGCTGACACCCGTGGCGATCTTCTTCAACACTGCTTCCTCCGTGCTCAACTGTGCCCACTCGGGTGGCGAGCTTCGCGTGACCGGAGTCACTGGTGCATCAGAGTGAACGCTCACATCTACCCAGTCAACCCCTTCGTTACGGCGATTTTGCGCACCTGAAGGCGGGGCAGAGGGTGAGATATGTTAGCGCTCATCATTGAGAAGCCCCTGATGTTCACGAGGCTCGGGGCGTTCCGCGCCCGGATCGCGGCGGACGCGGGGAGGGTGCGCTGGCTGTCGGCCCCCTAGCCTGGTTAAGGTTCAGGTGCCGCGTTCCTGCGTGGTCCCTCACAGGTGTCGGGCAGGCAGAAACGGCGGAGTCAGGAGATGCAGGTGGAGGACACCGCGGCGGCTGCCCGGGTACGCGAGCCGGCGATGACGGATGTGGCGCGGCTTGCCGGGGTCTCCCACCAGACGGTCTCCCGCGTCCTCAACGGGCATCCCAATGTCCGGGAGCAGACGCGGCTGAGAGTGCGTGCCGCCATCACCGAGCTGGGGTACCGGCCCAACCGTGCCGCACGCACCCTGGTGACCGGCCGGTCCCAACAGATCGGCGTGGTGGCGCAGAACTCGACCCTGTACGGGCCCACCTCCATGCTGGCCGCCTTCGAGCTGGCCGCCGCGGCCCAGGGCTTCGCGGTGAGCGTGCGGCGGGTGCGCGTCCTCGACCGCTCCTCCATCGCCGCGGCGGTGGAGCACCACCGCGACCAGCGGGTCGCCGGCATCGTGGTCATCGCCCCCACCGCCTCCGCCGACGAGGCGCTGGCGGAGATCCCGGCCGATGTTCCCCTGGTCGCCGTCGACGGGGACCCCGGCCGGGGCGGAGCCCTGGTCACGGTCGACCAGGAGGCGGGCGCCTTCGCCGCCACCCGGCACCTGCTGGAGGCGGGGCACCAGACCGTGTGGCACATCTCGGGCCCGTCCGACTGGTTCGACGCCGCGGGCCGGGCACGCGGGTGGCGGCGTGCTCTGCAAGAGGCCGGCGCCGAGATCCCGCCCGTCAGTTCCGCGGACTGGAGTGCGTCCTCCGGCTATCGCGCGGGCCAGATGCTGGCCCGTATGCCGGATGTGACCGCGGTGTTCGCGGCCAATGACCACCTTGCCCTCGGAGCCATCCGTGCCATGGCCGAGCGGGGCCGTCGCGTCCCTCGCGATGTGAGCATCGTCGGATTCGACGACGTACCCGAGGCCGAGTTCTTCTCGCCCCCGCTGACCACGGTGCGCCCCGACTTCGACGGGGTGGCCACCGAGACTCTCAGCCTTCTGCTGGCCCGGATCGAGGGCGAGTCGGGGCCCTCGCTGCGCACGCTCAACCCCACGCTCATCCCGCGGGAGAGCGTCGCGGCTCCGCGCGACTGAGCCAAGCCCTCAGTCGATCTTCCTGATTCCAGCCTGAGCACGCTCACATGCCAAGACATTCCTGTCGGCGCATGTCTTGACGCGCAGATTGTTAGCGATAACACTTCGGGTGTCCTTCTGCGAACGATCAAAGGTGGCTTCATGGCCGACGAACCTGACTCCCTCGTAGTCGGTGTCGACTACGGCACGCTGTCCGGACGCGCCGTAGTGGTGCGGGTCCAGGACGGGGCCGAGCTGGGCACGGGTGTCCATGCCTACCGTCACGGCGTCATCGACCGGTCGCTTCCCGCGACGGGCCAGAGCTTGCCGCCGGACTGGGCACTGCAGGTTCCCGAGGACTATCTCGACGTTCTGCGGATCGCCGTACCGGCCGCGATCGCGGACGCCGGGGTCGATCCAGCCCGGGTGATCGGGATCGGGACCGACTTCACCGCCTGCACGATGGTGCCGACCACCGGGGACGGAACCCCGCTGTGCGACCTGCCCGAACTCGCCGGGGATCCGCACGCGTACGTCAAGCTCTGGCGCCACCACGCCGCCCAGCCGCAGGCCGACCGGATCAACGCCCTGGCGCGGGAGCGCGGGGAGAAGTGGCTGCCGAGGTACGGAGGACTGATCTCCTCGGAGTGGGAGTTCGCCAAGGCGCTGCAGTTGCTGGAGGAGGCGCCCGAGGTGTACTCGGCCATGGAGCGGTGGGTGGAGGCCGCCGACTGGATCGCCTGGCGACTCACCGGGGTGTACGTACGCAACGCCTGCAGCGCCGGTTACAAGGGGATCCACCAGGACGGCGAGTACCCCGCCGCGGACTTCCTCGCCGAACTGAACCCGGCCTTCGCCGACTTCGTGACCGAGAAGCTGGACCAGCCCATCGGCCGGCTCGGCGACCGGGCCGGCGGTCTGAGCGCCGAGGCCGCGGCCTGGACCGGACTGCCGCAGGGCATCGCGGTCGCCGTCGGAAACGTCGACGCGCACGTCACCGCACCGGCGGCCGGTGCCGTGGAGCCCGGTCAACTGGTCGCGATCATGGGCACCTCCACCTGCCACGTCCTCAACGGCGACACCCTGCGCGAGGTCCCCGGCATGTGCGGCGTGGTCGACGGCGGCATCGTCGACGGGCTGTGGGGCTACGAGGCCGGACAGAGCGGCGTGGGGGACATCTTCGCCTGGTACATCGAGCACCAGGTCCCCGAGAGCTGCCACGTACAGGCCCGGGAACGCGGCCTCTCCGTCCATGAACTGCTCACCGAACTAGCGGCGAACCAGCAGGTCGGTGAGCACGGACTGATCGCCCTCGACTGGCACAGCGGCAACCGCTCGGTGCTCGTCGACCACGAACTGTCCGGGATGGTTCTGGGGCAGACCCTCTCCACCCGGCCCGAGGACGTCTACCGCGCACTGCTCGAAGCCACCGCGTTCGGCACGCGCACGATCGTGGAGACCTTCACCGCCGCGGGCGTACCCGTCGATGAGGTCATCATCGCCGGCGGCCTGGTGCGCAACCCGTTCCTGATGCAGCTCTACTCCGACATCCTCGGCATGCCGCTGTCGATCATCCGCTCCACCCAGGGGCCGGCCCTCGGTTCGGCGCTCCACGCGGCCGTGGCCGCGGGCGCGCACCTCGACGTCCGGGCCGCCGCCACCGCCATGGGCTCGGTCGACCGGGCCGTCTACCGACCGCGCTCCGAGGAAGCCGCCGCCTACGACCGGCTCTTCGCCGAGTACACCGCCCTGCACGACCACTTCGGCCGGGGCGGCAACGACGTCATGCGCAGACTGCGCGCCATGCGCCGCTCCGCCATCGAATCGAAGGAGAAGTGATGGACGCCGCCGACAGCGTGAGGAACCTCCGCCAGACCGTCGCTGGCCTGCATCGCGAACTGACGCGATACGGGCTGGTGATCTGGACCGCCGGAAACGTCTCGGCCCGCGTTCCGGGGGAGGACCTCATGGTCATCAAGCCCTCCGGCGTGTCCTACGACGACCTCAGCGCGGACTCCATGGTCGTGACCGACCTCCACGGCAACCTGGTCGAGGGCGACCTGGCGCCGTCCTCGGACACCGCCGCCCACGCGTACGTCTACCGGCACATGCCCGAGGTCGGCGGCGTGGTTCACACCCACTCGCCGTACGCCACCGCCTGGGCCGCGCGCGGCGAACCCATCCCGTGCGTCCTGACCATGATCGCCGACGAGTTCGGCGGCGAGGTCCCGGTCGGCCCCTTCGCGCTGATCGGCGACGACTCCATCGGGCGCGGCATCGTGGACACCCTCCGCGACAGCCGCTCGCCCGCCGTCCTCATGCGCAGCCATGGCCCCTTCACCGTCGGCCGCGACGCGCGTGCGGCGGTGAAGGCGGCCGTCATGGTCGAGGACGTGGCCCGCACCGTCCATTACGCCCACCAGCTCGGTGCCCCGGACGCCATCGACGCGGCCGCCGTGGACCGGCTCTACGAGCGCTACCAGAACGTCTACGGCCAGTGAGCCCACGAGGGGAAGACCGATGAACACCACAACCAAGCCGCAGATCTGGTTCCTGACGGGAAGCCAGCACCTCTACGGTGCCGAGACCCTGAACCAGGTCGCGGAGCAGTCGGCCAGGATCCAGGAGATGCTGGCCGATTCCGGGCGGATCGGCGCCGACATCGTGGGGAAGCCGGTCCTGACCGAGGCCTCCGCCATCAGGCGGACACTGGAGGCCGCCAACACCGACCCGAACTGTGTCGGGGTGGTCGCGTGGATGCACACCTTCTCTCCCGCGAAGATGTGGATCTCCGGGCTCGACGCGTTGCGCAAGCCGCTGCTGCACCTGCACACCCAGCTCAACCGGGAACTGCCGTGGTCGTCCATCGACATGGACTTCATGAACCTCAACCAGGCCGCCCACGGCGACCGGGAGTTCGGCTACATACAGACCCGCATCGGGGTGGCCCGCAAGACCGTGGTGGGCCATGTGTCCGATCCGGAGGTCGTCAGGCGGGTCGACGACTGGGTCCGGGCGGCCATCGGCTTCCACCGCATGCGCAACCTTCGTCTGGCGCGCTTCGGCGACAACATGCGCGACGTGGCCGTGACCGAGGGCGACAAGGTGGAGGCGGAGCTCCGGTTCGGCGTCAGCGTCAACACCTACGGCGTCAACGACCTCGTCGATCTCGTCGACGCGGTGACCGCCGACGAGATCGACAAGCTCGTCGGCGAGTACTCCGAACTCTACCGACTGGCACCGGAGTTGCTGCGGGGCGGCGATCGCCACTCGTCGCTGCGCGATGCGGCCGCCATCGAGGCCGGTCTGCGGCGGTTCCTGGAGCAGGGCGGCTTCGGCGCCTTCACCACCAACTTTGAGGACCTCGGCGGACTGCGCCAGCTTCCCGGCCTGGCCGTCCAGCGCCTCATGGCCGACGGCTACGGCTTCGGCGGCGAGGGCGACTGGAAGACCTCCGCACTGCTCGCCGCCGCGAAGTCCATGGGACCGCGGGCTTCGTTCATGGAGGACTACACCTACCACTTCGGGCCCGGCACGCCCAAGACCCTCGGTGCCCACATGCTCGAAGTCTGCCCCTCGATCGCTGACGCCCGGCCGTCCTGCGAGATCCACCCCCTGTCGATCGGACGGCGTGAGGACCCGGTGCGCCTGGTGTTCGACGCCGCCGCCGGTCCCGCCACGGTGATCGGTCTGGCCGACATGGGCGACCGCTTCCGGCTCGTCGCCAACGACATCGATGTCGTCCTGCCGGACGAGCCGCTGCCGTGCCTGCCGGTGGCGCGGGCGGTGTGGGAGCCGCGCCCTTCGTTGTCCACATCGGCTGAGTGCTGGCTGATGGCCGGCGGCCCGCACCACACGGTCCTCACCACGGTGGGGTCGGACGTACTGCGTGACTTCGCGCAGATGGCCGGCACCGAGCTGGTGATGATCGACGACACCACGACGGCCCATGACTTCGAGGACCGTCTCCGCTGGAACCAGGCGTACCACCGGCTCGCCCAGCGGATGTGACCCGGGCCGAGGCGTGACGCGGCCCTCCCGCAGGAGGGGTGCCCCGCCCGGCCGGTCAGCCCGAGGTGCCCGCCGACGAGAGCCGCGGCGTCCACACCGAAGGCTGTTCCACCCGGCCTGCCCGCGCGCCGGGCGGATCGGTCGCCGCAGCACCGAGCGGGGTACACGGCGGGGGCGCGCTGTACCAAACGGGCCCCGCCGGCGCGGACGGCGACCCGGCCCCCGTGGATGCGGCCGGGTCGCTGTCCGCGCACGACAGCCACGTGGGCGGGCCGCTTCTGTGGCCCGCCCACGTGGCTGTCCTGCGGGGAACCCCACGACCGCCGCGCGCCGCTGAGGACCAACGCCCCGGACGGCATCCGGCTCCTGCGCCGGCAGCCGCGCCGCTGCCGCCGGACGGCTGCGCCTCGCCCCCCGAGGCGCCCGAGCTGGTTTCTGGAAGACCTGGAGACCTGGGAGCGGATCGCAAGCGGGCCGTCCGTGGTTCGACGGCCGGGATCCCTCCGGCCCGTGGCCCGGCTGTACGCCCGCGGCAGCCCTTTTCCGTGCCCGTCCGGCGCGGGCCTCCTTGAGGTTCTGTGGTGCCCTTTCGGCCGCTCGATGGCACACTCCAGGACGGCGATCTTCTGGCGCTCGCCCGCCACCGTCACCGATGGCCTCGACGCACCGCCCGAGCCGCCGATCGTCCAGGACGGCCACTGCCTCCCGGACGTTCTCTGTTCTCGCCGGAGCGGGCCACCGGGTGCTCCGAACCCCCGTAGCTGGACAAGGAGCTTCGGGGCCGGCTGGACGACAGGAGCCACTGGGAGACGATCGGCCCCGCGCACGAAAACGCGTGCGCCTACGATCCGGGCGGGCTCTACCCGGACAACCTCTCCACCGCCCCCGGCCGGGAAGACCGGCGGCCGGCCCGCTGGAGCGCCAGTGGCCCCGTTGACCGCTTCTGCCTCGAGTGCGGCACCGAGGCGGGTCCGGCTCCTCACCATCGCCTCCCCGAAATGGGACGGCGGCAGCGGGGCCTGGGTCGCCGCGCAGGAACGGACGACCCCGGCCCCGCCTCCGGTGGGCACCCCGGGCGGCAACTCCACCTTGATCGACATCGCCGCCGGCAACAGCCTGCGACTCCAGGTGTGCCCGGCACCCCCGACCCTCCCCGCATCGCGCTGCTCCCGTGAGCCACTACGTAAGTCCTCCGCGCCACCGTGCACGGCGGCCAGCGGCTTTCCGCTCCTACGGGGGGTCCGAAGGATGGGTCTGGAAGGTCGATGAAGATCTTGGTGAGGGGCTGTCTGTGGGGTGACCGATGAGTTTCACGGGCCGCTACGGTCTACCCCGCAGTGATCATGACCAAAGGTGATGCGATGAGCTACGCAGAGGTCAACGGCCTGTCCATGGGTGGGGGCGTCGCACTGCGGGTCGCGATTCAGCACCCGCAGGTGGTGCGGCGGCTCATGGTCGTCTCCATGCCCTGCCGGCGGGACGGCTGGTACCAGGAAGTCGTCGCGACGATGGACCAGATGAGTGCCCAGGCCGCCGACACGATGAAGCAGTCCCCGGTCTACGGGGCCTACTCCCGGCTCGCGCCCAGGCCCCAGGACTGGTCCGTGCTGGTCGGCAAGACGGCCGAGCTGTTGCAGCGGGACTACGACTGGAGTGCCGATATTTCCGCGGTCACCGCGCCGACCCTGCTGGTTTTCGGTGACGCCGATGCCGTTCGTCCCGCGCACATGGTGGAGTTCTTCGCTCTGCTCGGCGGCGGGCTGAAGGATGCCGGGTTCGACGGTTCGGGCCGCTCCAGCGGCCAGTTGGCCGTCCTGCCCGATGCCAGCCACTACGACATCCTGACCCACCCCCACCTGGCGGCCATCCTCATGCCGTTTCTGGATTCATGACCTGAGCCGGACGAGCAGCGCGGCGGCGGTGACAGTGCCGAGATAGACGTAACCGCGCTTGTCATGACGGGTTGCCACGGCCCTGAACTGCTTCAACTTGTTGATCGCCCGTTCGGCTGAGTTACGCCCTCGATAGCGGGCCTTGTCGAAGCCCGCGGGCCGCCCGCCACATGAACCACGCTTGCGGCGGGCGGCCTTGTGATCACTCTTTTCCGGGATCACGTGCCGGATCTCGCGACGCCGCAGATACCCGCGGATCACGCGGTTGCCGTACGCCTTGTCCGCCGCGACACTGTCCGGCAGCCGCCGTGGACGCCCAGACCCCGGCCGCGGGATCCGGAGCTTGTCCACGACCGACTCGAACTGCGTGCAGTCCGCTGCCGGTGGTCCCGCCACCGCCCACAGCGATTGTTGCTCCTCGGCGACAGCGGCTCCAGCACCGCCCACTCGCCGTCCGTGAGGTCCCCCTGTTGAGCATGACCACAACAGCGATCGGCTGATCGAAGAGACACTGCCTAAGTGGTGGAGTAGGTGGCGTCGGCCCGGTCCAGCGCCGAGTTCACCGGCTGCAACTGCAGAAGGCTGTCGTAGTGCCGCAGGTAGCGGCCCGGGTAGTTGAACGACTCGAAGGAGAGACCGGCCGACGCGTCGGCCAGACCCGGCCTGCGGTGGTAGGAGGCGTCACCGGAGAACAGAGAGGATCCGTCGTTCCTCTCCAGCCAGACCTCGAATCCCTTGTGGCGCAGGTAGTGGCCGGGGAAGTTCGCCGACTCCAGGGAGACCGTGCCGTTGCCGGCCAGTCCGCTGACGATGCGGAACTGCGAGTCGGCGAGGTCGGTGACGTTCGCCTCCACCCGGGCGCGGAGGCCTGAGTGGCGGATGTACCGGTCGGGGAAGTTGAACGAGGAGAAGCGGACGGGGGTGGGGCCTTCGGCGACGGGTATGCCGAAGTTGGGAGTGCCGTCGCTGTTCCAGTACAGCTTCTGCATCCGGGTCTGCCGGTTGGGGTCGTTCAACGGGTCGCCGTTGATGTCCCGGTAGGTGCGGGAGTGGTAGACCATGATGTCCGACGCACCGTCCTCGGAGACGGTGAAGGAGTTGTGGCCCGGACCGTACTGGCTCGTCGCCGTGTTGCTGGTGAAGACGGGCGTGGGTTTCTTGGACCAGGAGGCGGGGTTCAGCAGATCGGCGGTCCGGTCGGCCGTCAGGAGTCCCAGGCAGTAGTTGCTGTCGGTCGCACTGGCGGAGAAGGTCATGAAGACCTTGTCGCCCTTGCTGATGAAAGCTGGCCCCTCATTGACCCGGTGGCCTCTGGTCTCCCACGCGTGGGTGGGGGAGGCGATGCGGGCCGGGCGGCCGCTGATGGTCCAGGGGTTGGACATCCGGGCGATGTAGATGCCCGTGCCGTCGCCGACGGCGGGATCGGCCTGTGCCCAGCTCAGGTAGCGGGTGCCGTTGTGCACGAAGGTGGTGGCGTCCAGGGAGAACGTGTTCAGCGGCAGACTGATCCTCCCCTTCTCGCTCCAGGCGCCGGTGAGCGGATTGGCGGCACTCGACTCCAGGACGTACGGACGGATCGCCCAGGGGTCGTCGGCGGGGGCCGCCGCGAAGTAGACGTACCACTTGCCGTCGATGAAGTGGATCTCCGGGGCCCAGATGTGCGCGCCCATGTCACCGGTGGCGTGTTTGGTCCAGATCGTTGTCTCGGGGGCGGTCGACAGCCCCTGAAGTGTGGTGGCCCGGCGCAGGATGATGCGGTCGTAGGCGGGAACGGTCGCGGTGTAGTAGTAGAAGCCGTCCGTGTGCTTGTGGATGTGCGGATCGGCGCGTTGCTGGGCGATCGGATTCACGAACGTCGCCGCCGGGGTGGGCGGAGCTGCGGAGGCGGGGGCGGGTATTCCGATCGACAACACGGCCAGGACGGCCGACGCGGTGAGCAGGCCGCGACTTCTGAGCCTCACGGGAATCTCCTTCGTCGATGATGCGAGGACGGCAGCGGACCGGTGTCCAGCGTTCGCTCCGGGCGGGAGAAGCGCGGGCGTGGCGGCCAGGTCTGCGCACGGGAAAGCGGAGGGCGCCGGGGAAGGCTGTGCCCACGAGCCGTGCGCCCGCCCGCTCGGCGGTCGGCCCGGCAGCGGCTCTTGCAGGACGACGCGGTCACGAAGGGTCTTTTCTGGACGACAGGGCTCCTCCCGAGAACGAGTAGGGCGGGTACGTGGTGGATCGGCCCGGCCATCACCGACGAGCGGTCGAAGGAGGCCTCGAGCGGTGTGAACGTTAACAGCGCTTGTTCGTCGGCTCAATCCCTCGGAAACGACTCCTCGCGTCGGCCGTACTCCGCCGCGGACGGATCCCGTTCGCCGGGCTTTCCCCTGGTCGGCTCGTCGCACGTGTAAACATCGCGAAACATTGACGCCGGCCACGTAGGCGACGAGGCGGCGTGATGGAGGAGGCTGGTTCCGCGGCCCGCCTGTTCAGGTGTCGACGGAAGTGAACTACCGGCCAACACGCGAGTGTTATCGGTAACAGAAGGGGTTGTCGGTGGCGGACGTGTGAGCTACGTTACGTGCTGCTCACCGCCGTCGGTCCGGCGTTCGTACCCACCGCAGGAAAGCCGCTCACGAGGGGCGTTCGCGGTTGACCACATCGGGCCGGTCAGGGAAACCGTCGCTGCCGGGCGACGGACACTGAGCGCCTACTCGGCGGACGCGAGAACGAAGGGCCCGGGTCGGCGGAGCCCGAAAGCACCGCTGCTCCACTGCGTCATGCCGCGCACACGCATGACCTCTTCGCCCTGCTGCCTCATCGCACTCACCGCATCGCAGACGGAACCGACGTTCCTGATCTTCCTTCGGAAAGCAGGCATGGGCATCCCCGCCTTCCCCGTGCCCTCCCGCCCCCACACGCGAAGGGATACCTCATGAGAAGACCTCATCGGAGACGGCTCGCCCGCTGGCTCGTCGCGGCTTCGCTCGCCGCCGCCGTGGTCGCCGTGCCCGCACATGCGACCCAGCCCACCGACGCGTCCCAGCCCAACGACGCGGCGAGCAACGCCACTGTGGCCGCCGACGATGCGGGCTACGTCATGGGCTACTTCAAGGAGTCCCTCAACGGATCGGGCGACGTGAACGCCCTCCACCTGGCCCTGAGCACCGATGGCCTGGAGTGGACACCGCTCAACGACAACCAGGCGGTGCTCACACCCACGGCCGGTACCAAAGGCCTCCGCGATCCCTTCCTGTACCGGCTCAACGACGGTACCTGGGTGGCCGTGGCGACGGACATTCCCAGAGGGGGCGATTTCGCCGCGCCCAATCCGAACATCCACGTCTGGACCTCCCCGGACCTGGTGAACTGGTCCGCCGACCGGTTGCTCAACGTCAACCGGACCAATCCGAACTCCTACAGCTGGGCGCCTGCCGTTCACTGGGACCGGAGCCGGCAGGCGTACGGGATCACCTACTCGACGGTCCCCGAGGGCAGCAGGTACTCGGTCATCGCGGTCGCGTACACCACCGACTTCCGCACCACCACCGCGCCCACGACGTTCTTCGACGGCGGCCCGGCGGGCGTCATCGACTCGCATGTCGTGACCGACGTCAACGGCATGAACTACCTGTACTACAAGGACCACGCGACCGGCGGCCTGGTCGGCGCCCGGTCGGCGTCGTCGGACCCGGGCAGCTTCAGGCGCTACGGCGGCACTCTCGCCGAGAACCCGTGCACCGAGGCCCCGACCGTGGTCAAGTCCCTGACGTCCGGCACGTGGCAGGTCTGGGGCGACACCTTCTGCCCGAACGCGAGGTTCGATGTCTGGGAGGGAGACCTGGCGTCCGCTTCCTGGACGAAGCTCGACCGCAGCCGGTACACCGCGCCGTTGAACGCGAAGCACAACACGATCCAGACCGTGACCGCCGCGGAGTACGACCGGCTGCTGCGGACGTACGGCGGCACGGAGGGAAAGCGGCTGAAGTCGTACAACTTCCCGGGCCACTTCATCCGGCACGTCAACTTCGACGCCGGGATCGCCGAACAGCCGTCGGAGCCCCACCTGGACTCCGTATGGCGTCTGACGCCGGGGCTGGCCGACGCCGACGGCGTTTCGTTCGAGTCCGTGAGCTTCCCCGGTCACTACCTGCGGCACCAGGGATTCGAGGTCAAGCTTCTCCGCGACGATGGAACGGCACAGTTCGCGCAGGACGCCACGTTCCGTCGTGAGCCGGGTCTGGCGGACCCGAACTGGTCGTCCTTCCGCTCCCTCAACCACCCCGCACGCCATCTCCGGCACGCGGGCTTCGCCCTGCGCATCGATGAGGCGGTGAGCGCCGGCGACCGTGCCGACGCGACCTTCCGCGTCGGGTACTGACCTTTCACCGATCCGCGAGGGGCCACCCCCCAGGGCCGCTGCTCGCGTGTGGTGTGCGCGAGGAACGCCCCGGTGCCCGCCCCTGACCGCTCTCCAGCTCCTTTTGCCCCTCACCCAGCACGACCGACGCCCCAGGAGGCACGGTGTCATTCGCTCGACAACGAACATCGACAGGACGACTTCTCCTGTTCGCGGTGGCTCTCGTCACCACCATGAGCATCAACCTCATCGGATCCCCCCGGGCCGAGGCGGCGCCCGGCCCCTCCTTCACCAATCCTGCGGTCGGCGCGCCGAACAGCGCCGACCCGACCTTGGTGTACCACGAGGGCTTCTACTACTACGTCGCCACCACGTGGTCGTCCGACATCGTCATGCGCCGGTCGCCGACGCTGGCCGGTCTGCGCGACGCCCCGGAGCGGCTGGTCTTCCGCACCAGCGGGACCGCTATGTGGGCGCCGCACCTGGAGATGGTCGGTGACCGCTGGTACCTGTACTACTCGATCGAGCAGAGCGGCGGGCCCCGCAGGACACACGTCCTGGAGAGCTCCGGGCGTGACCCGCTGGGGCCGTACACCGACCGCGGCATCATCGACCTCATGCCCGACAACGGCTGGGCCATCGACGCGAGCCTGCTGAGCTCAACGGCAGCCTCTACATGACGTTCTCCGCCTTCGCCCCGCAGGACAACCTGCAGTCGATCTACATCGCGCCCATGGTGAACCCGTGGACCGCCGGCGCGACCGGGACGCGGATCTCGGCCCCGACCCTGGCCTGGGAGCGGCAGGACGGAGCGGTCAACGAGGGGTCGTTCGCCCTACAGCGTGACGGGCGTACCTTCCTCACGTACTCGGCCAGCCACTGCAACGGCCCCAACTACAAGCTGGGCATGCTGGAGTACCGGGGCGGCAGCCCTCTCGCCGCCGCGTCGTGGACCAAGCACGCCGAACCCATATTCCAGCGCGACGACGCCGCAGGCGTCTTCGGGCCGGGGCACCACTCGTTCTTCTCCTCTCCCGACGGCAGCGAGACCTGGATCGCCTACCACGCGAACTCCTCGGCCGCGCAGGGCTGCGGGACGTCGCGCACGACCCGCGTGCAGAAGATCTCCTGGAAGGCGGACGGAACACCCGATCTCGGTACCCCGGTGTCCACCTCGACCGTCGTCCAGGGGCCGTCCGGCGAGGCGGGCGCCGCCGCACCGGTCGCCCTCCGCAACAGGCACAGCCGCCTGTGCCTGGACGACCGTGACTGGGCGACCGCGCCCGGGTCGGCCGTACAGCAGTGGACCTGCAACGGAACTGCGGTACAGGACTGGGCCGTGACGCCGGTGAGCAGCGGCTACCACCAGGTCCGTAACCGGCACAGTGGTCTGTGCCTGGACAACTACAACTGGGGGACCGAGCCGGGTGCCGAGGTCCGGCAGTGGACCTGCAACGGAAACAACGCTCAGCAGTGGCGCGTCAGTGCGGTGGGGGAGGGCTTCTCCACTCTCAGCAACCGGCACAGTGGTCTGTGCCTGGACAACTACAACTGGGGGACCGAGCCGGGTGCCGAGGTCCGGCAGTGGGCCTGCAACGGAAACAACGCTCAGCAGTGGAGCATCGGCTGATCATCGGCCTCCGGGCGGGAGCGCCCACGCCCCTTCGGCTGCGCCGTACGCCGTACGCCGTACGCCGTACGCCGCATGAGCCGCACCCGATGGTTGCCATCAGCCCGGCAGCCATCGGGTGCGGTCATCGACGAGGGGCGCCGCGGAGTGGGCCGGCTCCGCGTCCTACATCTGACGTGCCGGAGCTTCCGAGGGGGCGAGGCGCGAGAGCTCCGCCTCGGTCGACTTGAGCAGGTCGTTCCAGGACGCCTCGAACTTCTCGACGCCCTCGTCCTCCAGCACCTGTACGACGTCGTCGTACGAGATGCCGAGCTTCTTGATGGCGTCCAGGTCGGCGCGCGCCTGGTCGTAGCCGCCGGCGACGGTGTTGCCGGTGATCTCGCCGTGGTCGGCCACGGCCTCCAGGGTCGCCTCCGGCATGGTGTTCACCGTGTTGGGGGCGACCAGGTCGTCGACGTACAGGGTGTCCTTGAGTGACGGGTCCTTGACGCCGGTCGAGGCCCACAGCGGACGCTGCTTGTTGGCCTGCGCCTTGTCCAGGGGGGCCCAGCGGTCGCCCGCGAAGACCTCCTCGTACGCCTCGTAGGCCAGCCGGGCGTTGGCCAGGGCGGACTTGCCCTTGGCGGCCTTGGCCTCGTCGGAGCCGATGGCGTCCAGACGCTTGTCGATCTCGGTGTCCACACGGGACACGAAGAAGGAAGCGACCGAGTGGATCTTGGAGAGGTCCAGGCCCGCGGCCTTCGCCTTCTCCAGGCCCGCCAGGTAGGCGTCCATGACCGCGCGGTAGCGCTCCAGCGAGAAGATCAGCGTCACGTTGACGCTGATGCCCCGGCCGATGGTCTCGGTGATCGCCGGGAGACCGGCCTCGGTCGCCGGGATCTTGATGAGCGTGTTCGGCCGGTCCACCAGCCAGGCAAGCTGCTTGGCCTCGGCGACGGTGGCCGTGGTGTTGTGCGCCAGGCGCGGGTCGACCTCGATGGAGACCCGGCCGTCCTGGCCGCCGGTCGCGTCGAAGACCGGACGCAGGATGTCGGCGGCGTCGCGGACGTCCGCCGTCGTGATCATGCGGAGCGCTTCCTCGACGGTGACCCTGCGGGCGGCGAGGTCGGTGAGCTGCTGCTCGTAGCCGTCGCCCGAGGAGATCGCCTTCTGGAAGATCGACGGGTTGGTGGTGACGCCGACGACATGGCTCTGGTCGATCAGCTCGGCCAGGTTGCCCGAGGTGATCCGCTTGCGCGACAGGTCGTCGAGCCAGATCGCCACGCCCGCCTCGGAGAGGCGCTTGAGTGCGTCTGTCATGGGTTGCATCTCCTACTAGTCGTATACACCGGCGTCAGCGTGTGGCGGCGGCGAGAGATTCCCGCGCGGCGGCGGCCACGTTCTCGGCGGTGAAGCCGAACTCGCGGAAGAGGACCTTCGCGTCGGCCGAGGCACCGAAGTGCTCCAGCGAGACGATCCGGCCGGCGTCCCCGACGTACCGGTACCAGGTCAGGCCGATGCCCGCCTCGACGGCGACCCGCGCCTTCACCGACGGCGGGAGCACGCTTTCCTTGTAACCCTGGTCCTGCTCCTCGAACCACTCGACGGACGGCATCGAGACCACCCGGGTCGGCACACCGGCCGCCTGGAGCTGCTCGCGCGCCTCGACGGCGACATGGACCTCGGAGCCGGTCGCGATGAGCAGCACCTGCGGCTCCGTGTTCTGCCCGGAGGGCCCCTCGGCCTCGAACAGGACGTAACCGCCCTTGGCCGCGTTCTCGTTCGCCTCGTACGTCGGCACGCCCTGCCGGGTCAGTGCCAGACCGTGCGGGGCGCCCTTGCCGAACACCTTGGTGTGGCGGCGCAGGATCTCGCGCCAGGCGATGGAGGTCTCGTTGGCGTCGGCCGGGCGCACGATGTTCAGGCCCGGGATGGCGCGCAGCGCGGCCAGGTGCTCGACCGGCTGGTGGGTCGGGCCGTCCTCGCCGAGGCCGATCGAGTCGTGCGTCCACACGTACGTCACCGGCAGGTGCATCAGCGCGGAGAGCCGCACGGCGTTGCGCATGTAGTCGGAGAACACCAGGAAGGTGCCGCCGTAGACGCGGGTGTTGCCGTGCAGCGCGATGCCGTTCATCGCGGCGGCCATCGCGTGCTCACGGATCCCGAAGTGGATCGTGCGGCCGTACGGGTCGGCCTCCGGCAGCGGGTTGCCCACCGGCAGGAACGAGGAGTTCTTGTCGATGGTGGTGTTGTTCGAACCGGCGAGGTCGGCGGAGCCGCCCCAGAGCTCGGGAACGATCTCGCCCAGCGCCTGGAGCACCTTGCCGGACGCGGCACGGGTCGCCAGGCCCTTGCCGGCCTCGAAGACCGGGAGCTTCTCCTCCCAGCCCGCGGGCAGCTCGCCCGCGGCGATCCGGTCGAAGTCGGCGGCGCGCTCCGGGTTGGCGGTGCGCCACGCGGCGAACGCCTTGTCCCACTCGGCACGCGCCTCGCGGCCGCGGTCCAGGGCCTCACGGGTGTGGCCGATGACCGCGTCGGAGACCTCGAAGGTCTGCTCCGGGTCGAAGCCGAGGACCCGCTTGGTGGCCGCGATCTCGTCGTCGCCGAGCGCCGAGCCGTGCGCGGCCTCGGTGTTCTGGGCGTTCGGGGCGGGCCAGGCGATGATCGAGCGGGCCGCGATGAACGAGGGGCGCTCCGTCTCGGCCTTGGCCGCCTGCAGCGCCGCGTACAGACCCGCCGGGTCCAGGTCACCGCTCGGCAGCTGCTCGACGCGCTGGACGTGCCAGCCGTACGCCTCGTACCGCTTCAGGGTGTCCTCGGAGACCGCGGTCTCCGTGTCGCCCTCGATGGAGATGTGGTTGTCGTCCCAGAGCAGGACCAGGTTGCCCAGCTTCTGGTGCCCGGCCAGCGAGGACGCCTCGGCCGAGATGCCCTCCTGGAGGCAGCCGTCACCGGCGATGACCCAGACCGTGTGGTCGAACGGGGAGGTGCCGGGGGCCGCCTCGGGGTCGAAGAGGCCGCGCTCGTAGCGGGCGGCCATCGCCATGCCCACCGCGTTGGCGACACCCTGGCCCAGCGGGCCGGTCGTCGTCTCGACACCGGTGGTGTGGCCGTACTCCGGGTGGCCCGGCGTCTTCGAGCCCCAGGTCCGGAACGCCTTCAGGTCGTCCAGCTCCAGGCCGTAACCGGCGAGGTAGAGCTGGATGTACAGGGTCAGGCTGGAGTGGCCCGCCGAGAGGACGAAGCGGTCGCGGCCGGTCCACTCCGCGTCCGCCGGGTCGTGCCGCATGACTTTCTGGAACAGGGTGTACGCGGCGGGAGCCAGGCTCATCGCCGTGCCCGGGTGGCCGTTTCCGACTTTCTGTACGGCGTCCGCGGCGAGGACGCGGGCGGTGTCCACGGCCCGCTGGTCCAAATCGGTCCACTGGAGGTCTGTGGTGGTCGGCTTGATGCTCACCCTGAGTCAGGGCTCCTTTCAACAGGTCAGGTGACGGGGTGCCAGGTGCGGTGCTGTCGGCGTGTGAGGCCTTCTCGGAGCCCGAGAGCTCGAGAGCTCGATGGGTCGTTCGGTGTGTGGTCGGTGGCGACGTCGTAGACCACCGTCGCGGCACTGATTGTTAACGCTCACAACTGTTTGGGCAAGAGCACCCCGCACTTTGGTCGGTCTTTGGGTCCTGCCGGTCCTCACGCGATGTGACACCGTACGTTGCTCGGGGTCGGCCGGTCGACGGACGTTCCGTGCGCATTGTGTGCTTGTCAACGGCTTCGCGGTGAACGGCTCTGCGGGGACTCGGCCCCCGACCCGCCCGGGGCGGCGTGTGCCGAAGCCTGCCCTCCTCGCGCGACGCCGCGACGCCGCGACAGCAGTCGTGTGGCGTTCGTTCTCGCCGTAGGGGAAGCGAGTCTTCCGGTCGGCGGACAGGCAGGTGTCCACGCGCCGAAGCGGCGGCCGGCCGGCGCTTCCGGGGCTGGAGAATCAGATGCCTTCCGGCTCGCGGACGAGAGCGAGGGGATGACGAGTCCGGAGGCCGGTAGTCGCCCCCGGGTCGCTAGAACGCCAGGGCGGGGGAGGGGCGTCCGGTTTCCGAGGAGTGCCCGCAGGTGGCTGGAAGCATTTTCCGCGTCTGCACCGGCGGAAGTCACTCGTTGCCGGAGGGGTCACTCGTAGAAGAAGACTCCCGGCGGGATCGGCTACGACGGCCTCCGCGACGGCTGCGGCGAGGGCTGCCGCGCAACCGCCGAGCGCCTGTGTGTCCCGGTGCTGTGAACGTAACCCGTTCGGAGGTCCGCGGGTTCGCGCCTCCGGCGCGGGTTGACGCCCGACATCGTGGTCCGCTCGGGGGCGCCCATGGGTCGACCGGTCGTCATGCTGCTGCCGGCCGGAGCGGCCCGGTGATGGGGTCGGTGCCGCCCGGTGTCCTCGCGGGGCGCGTCACCGGCGCGCGTACGGTACAGGCGCGTCGGTTGGTGCTGTTCCGGGGGCGCGGTCCGGTGGCGGGCCGCCGTGGCGTGGGCGGACTCTGCCGGATGCCCCACTTTTGCCCCGTTCTTCGTGCCCACGGCCGTGCATCGTTGCGAGAAAAAGCCTGGCCCCTCTTGTCCTGCGGTGATGCGAGCGCTAACAATCAAGCTCGACCGAGGCTGTCGAACCTCGACCGCCTCCCGGACGACGCCCGGGTGGTGCGAGGACACATGCTGCCGCCGAAGCCCTTCGGGACAGAAGCACCCTCAACGACGAGATTGCCAGGTAATGCCCATGACGAACTTCCGAGCCGCATCCATCCTCATCGCCGCGACCACCAGTTGCGCCCTGCTCCTCACGGCCTGCGGACAGAACAGCGAGGGAGGAAGTCAGGAGTCGAAGAACAAGAAGGACCTCACCATCGGGATCTCCATGCCCACCAAGTCCTCCGAACGGTGGATCGCCGACGGTGGCAACATGACCGCGAGCCTGAAGAAGAGCGGCTTCCACACCAGCCTGCAGTACGGGGAGGACGACCCCGACCAGCAGGTGGCCCAGATCGAGAACATGATCACTCAAGGTGTCGACGCCCTGGTCGTGGCGGCCATCAACGGTGAGGCGCTGTCCAACGTCCTGCAACAGGCGGCGGACGCCGATATCCCGGTGATCTCCTACGACCGGCTCATCCTGGGATCCCCGCACGTCGCCTACTACGCCTCGTTCGACAACAAGAAGGTCGGCAAGCTCCAAGCCGACTACATCGTCGAGAAGCTGGGCCTGAAGGACGGCACGAAGAAGGGCCCCTTCAACATCGAGCTGTTCGCCGGCTCGAACGACGACAACAACACCAAGTACTTCTTCAACGGCGCCATGGAGGTGCTGAAGCCCTATCTCGACAAGAAGCAGCTTGTCGTACGCTCCCAGCAGACCCGGCTCGCCCAGGTCACCACGTTGCGCTGGGACGGAGGCACGGCACAGAAGCGCATGGACGACCTGTTGACCTCTGCCTATTCCACGGCCCGGGTCGACGCGGTGCTGTCCCCTTACGACGGCATCTCGATCGGCATCCTGTCCGCCCTGAAATCCGACGACTACGGAAGTTCGGCCAAGCCGTTGCCGATCGTCACCGGCCAGGACGCCGAGGTCGCCTCCGTGAAGTCGATCATCGCGAATCAGCAGACCCAGACCGTCTACAAGGACACCCGCGCACTGGCGCAGGTCGCCGCGAACATGGTGACCGCCGTCCTCGACGGCAAGAAGCCCGAGATCAATGACGACAGCACCTACGACAACGGCAAGAAGGTGGTTCCGGCCTACCTGCTCGACCCGATCAGCGTCGACAAGGCGAACTACCGGAAGGCGCTGGTCGACTCCGGCTACATCAAGGCCGAGGAGCTCCGTTGAGCTCCTCTGCCTCCGCCTCCGCCTCGCACACGCCTCCGGCCGGCCCCGTGCTGGAGATGCGGGCCATCGTCAAGACCTTCCCCGGTGTCAGGGCTCTGTCGGAAGTGACCCTGTCCGTGAGGCGCGGCGAGGTTCACGCTCTGTGCGGAGAGAACGGCGCCGGAAAGTCGACGCTGATGAAGGTCCTGTCCGGTGTGCATCCGCACGGGACCTACGAGGGCGAGGTCCTCTTCGACGGTGAACCGTGCCGCTTCAAGGACATCAGGGCCAGTGAGCGGCACGGCATCGTCATCATCCATCAGGAACTCGCACTCGTCCCCTACCTGTCCATCGCGGAGAACATCTTCCTCGGTAACGAGCCGTCGCGACGAGGAATCATCGACTGGCACGAAGCACTGAGGCGCGCCGCCGAGCTGCTGCGGCGCGTCGGTCTCGACGAACACCCCGAGACCCGGGTGGCCGACATCGGCGTCGGCAAGCAGCAGCTTGTGGAGATCGCGAAGGCGCTGGCGAAGAACGTCCGGCTGCTGATCCTCGACGAACCCACCGCCGCCCTCAACGACGAGGACAGCGCGAAACTGCTGCGGCTGATGCGGGAACTGAAAGACCAGGGCATCACCTCCATCATCATTTCGCACAAGCTCAATGAGATCGCGCAGATCGCCGACTCCGTCACCATCCTGCGTGACGGACGTTCCATCGAGACCTTGGACGTCAGGGACCCGGCCACCACCGAGGACCGCATCATCCGCGGCATGGTGGGGCGGAACCTGGACAGTCGTTTCCCCGACCGCACCCCGTACCAGGGCCCGGCCGACGTCGACCCGGTCCTGGAGATCCGGGACTGGACCGTACGCCACCCCCTGGACCACAGCCGCAAGGTCGTCGACAGGGTCTCGCTCCAGGTCCGCCGCGGCGAGATCGTCGGCGTCGCAGGACTCATGGGCGCCGGCCGGACGGAACTCGCGATGAGCGTCTTCGGCCGCTCCTACGGCCGCTACGAGCAGGGGACCGTCCTCAAGGACGGTCGAGTGGTGCGTACCCGCACGGTTCCCGAAGCGGTTGCCAACGGCATCGCGTACGTCACCGAGGACCGCAAGCACTACGGCCTCAACCTGGAGGACTCCGTGAGCCGGAACATCTCGCTCGCGTCTCTCCGAACGCTCGCCCGGCGGGGCATCGTCGACGCCCACGAGGAACGCAGAGTCGCCGAACGGTACCGGCGGACCATGGGCATCAAGGCTCCGAACGTCCTCGAACCGGTCGGCCGGCTTTCCGGCGGCAACCAGCAGAAGGTCGTTCTCAGCAAGTGGATCCTTGCCGGACCCGACGTACTCGTCCTCGACGAGCCCACCCGCGGCGTCGACGTGGGGGCCAAGTTCGAGATCTACACCGTGATCGACCGGCTCGCCGCCGAGGGCAAGGCCATCCTCCTCATCTCCTCCGAGCTGCCCGAACTGCTCGGCATGTGCGACCGGGTCTACACCATGGCCGCCGGCCGGCTGACCGGCGAAGTCACCCGCGAGGACGCCACCCAGGAAGTGCTGATGCGGCACATGACGCAGGACGTTCCCGCACCGTCGGCAGTCGGCGCAGGCACCGCCACCCCCAACGAAGGACATCAGGAATGAGCACGCCCGCCACCACGAAAACGACTGCTCCGGCGCCCCCGGGGGACGGCGCTGCCCGGCCCGGCGGGGCGCATGTGGCTCGTGCGCTTCTGGACGGCGTCCGGCGGAACATGCGCCAGTACGGAATGCTCCTCGCGCTCGGCCTGATCGTGCTTCTGTTCCAGGTCTGGACGGGAGGAGACCTCCTGCTGCCCCGCAACGTCTCCAACCTGGTGCTCCAGAACAGCTACATCCTCATCCTGGCCATCGGCATGATGATGGTCATCATCTCCGGGCACATCGACCTGTCAGTAGGCTCGCTGATGGCCCTGGTGGGTGGCGTGGGAGCCGTGCTCATGGTCGAGCACCACCTCTCCTGGCCCGTCGCGGTGATCCTCGCCCTCCTGCTGGGGGCCGTCGCGGGCGCGCTCCAAGGGTTCTTCATCGCGTACGTGGGCATACCGTCGTTCATCGTGACGCTCGCCGGCATGCTTCTGTTCCGGGGGCTCACGGAGATTTTCCTCCAGGGCCAGACACTCGGCCCGTTCCCGGAGGGACTGCAGAAGATCGCCAACGGTTTCCTGCCGGAAGCAGGGCCGCAGACCAACTACCACAACCTGACCCTCCTCCTCGGCCTGGGACTGATCGCCTTCGTCGTGTTCCAGGAGGTGCGGGACCGCCGACGCCAGCGGGAGTTCGCACTGGAGTCGCTCCCCACCAGCCTCTTCGCGCTGAAGGTGACGGCATTGGCCGCCGCCGTACTGGTCACGACCCTGTTGCTCGCCAGCTACAAGGGCGCGCCTGTCGTACTCCTGATCCTGGCCGTGCTGCTGGTCGGCTTCGGCTACGTGATGCGCAACGCGGTGATCGGCCGCCACGTGTACGCGGTGGGCGGAAACCTGCCCGCCGCGAAGCTGTCCGGGGTCAAGGACAAGAAGGTGACCTTCGCGGTGTTCCTCAACATGGGAATGCTCGCGGCGCTCGCCGGGCTCGTGTTCGCGGCCCGCTTCAACGCGGCCTCGCCCAAGGCGGGCGTGAACTTCGAACTGGAGGCCATCGCCGCCGCGTTCATCGGCGGGGCGTCGATGAGCGGCGGCGTGGGAACCGTGGCCGGCGCCATCATCGGCGGCCTGGTCCTCGGCGTGCTCAACAACGGCATGAACCTGGTCGGGGTGGGCACCGACTGGCAACAGGTCATCAAGGGCCTCGTGCTGCTCGCGGCGGTCGGATTCGACGTGTGGAACAGGCGCAGAGCGGGCGTCTGAAACCACCCCCGAGGTGGCTGTGCCCGCCGGACTGTCACCGGCGGGCACAGCCATCTCGGCATGTCCCCGCGCGGTCAGCCGCGGACACCGAAACGCAGGACCGTCGTCGACCGGTACTCATCGCCGGGCCGGAGCACCGTGGACGGGTCGCCGGGGCGGTTCGGGGAGTCGGGGAAGTGCTGGGTCTCCAAAACGATTCCGGCACCCGCCCGGTAGGGCGCACCGCTCTTGCCGACCACGGTTCCGTCGAACTGTCCGGCCGTGTAGACCTGCAGGCCGGGCTCGGTGGTGAACACCTCCATGCACCGGCCGGTGGCCGGTGCACGGAGGACGGCTGCCCGGCGCAGCGTGCCGTCGCCGTCCGGGGCCAGTACGAAGTTGTGGTCGTACCCCCCGCCCGCTGCCATGGGCCGACGTTCGGCGCGGGCCAGTGCCTCGGAGAGCCTGAGTGGCCGTCGGAGGTCGAACGCGGAGCCGGAGACGGGGAGATGCTCCCCGTACGGAAGGAGGTCTCCGTCGACCGGTGTGTAGTGGGAGGCGTCGACGGTCAGCTCGTGATCGAAAATGGCACCGGCACCCTCGCCTTCGAGGTTGAAGTAGGTGTGGTTGGTGAGGTTGACCGGCGTGGCGGCGTCGGTGACAGCTGCGTAGGTGAGGGTGAGTTCGTCGTTCCGGCCTATGAGGCAGCTGACGGTGACGTCCAGGTTCCCCGGAAAGCCCTGATCGCCGTCAGGGCTGCGGAGGTGCAGGAGCACACCGGTCCGCTCCGGAGTGTGCACGCTTTCGGCTTCCCAGATCCGGGTGTCGAATCCGTCGGTTCCGCCGTGCAGGGAATGGCCGTTCTCCTGCGTGGTCAGCTGGTACGGCGTGCCGTCCAGGGTGAACCGGCCGTGGGCGATGCGGTTGGCGTAGCGCCCCACCGTGGCGCCGAAGTACCGGGCGGCGCCGGTCGACTCGCCCGGTTCGCGGGGAGCGAGAACGACATCGGCCGTACGGCCGTGCCGGTCCGGCACCCACAGACCGTGGATGCGGGCGCCATGGGTGTGCACTTCCGCCGAGAGCCCCTCGGCGAAGCCGAAGGTCCAGCGTTGCCCGGCCGCCGGGTCGGGGTGACAGACCGGAGGGCCTCCGGTGAAAGGGGACGAAGACGGGTTCATGGGGCTCCTTAGCCACAGCGGGACGCAGCCGGAATGGGGCGGGAGGTGTCGGCGTGCCCGCTCCGACGGCGGTAGGGGATCAGAGGTCTGTCGAGAGCCTCGGCGTGCTGGGGCCGACGTGACGGTTCCGCTCGGCCGAGCGGAATGTGCCTGAGAAACAACCGGTCCGTCTCACCCCGGCTTCGGTTGAACGACGACGCCTTCGGCGGCGGGCCGGCGGTCGGGTGATCGGCGCAGCTGCCGCTCGCGGACAGGGACAGGAGAGCCTCCGTGTGGGCGCGAAGAGGCGACGACGGACCATGCCGACCCCGAGTACCTGCTACATATGTGTTAACGATAACAAGATGGGGTGTCGACTCGCCAGTGCCCTTGCGGCGCCAAGCGCGCGAGGTCGGGGATCGTCTCCTCGTGCGCCGCCCTGATTCGCCGTTGCGCACCTGGAGGCCGGCGTCACGGAAGGAGTCGTAAGGGACGGCGGCTCCTCGGCGGTGGGTCGTGGGGGCGGCGAGCGGACGTCCCGCGAGGGCTCGGAAATTCCTGGTGGGGTGGAAGGGGTTTGGGGTCAAGTGGGGGCATTTGCGTTAACAGGGCGCCGCGCAGTTCCGCGGTCGGTCCTTGTGGATCGTGCAAGGGTCTTGAGCTCACAGCTAGTTAGCGTTCACAATTCTGGGCGGGTAGTCGTGTGACGCCTTTGCCCGGCAATGTATGAGTCGGCCGGTTGCCTCGACCTTCTCCGCGAAGGGCGCCTCCCTCTGGAAGTGGTGATGGCCCAGTGCGTGATACGCGCCTCGAACGGCGGCCGAAGCACGCAGCCCCGAGGCCGTGCCGCGAGTCCGTCCGGTCATCCGCTTCCGGCGGTGCGGAACTGCTCCCGGTCGGAAGTGGATGAGGCCGCCGTGGCAGGTCGGCCCAGCGGCGCGGGCGTACGACGACACCTTTGTCCGCCCAGACCAGCGCCTTCCGGCGCCACGACTCGGAGGATCCATGTCCCGCAGAAGTACCCGACCACGTCTCAGGCTGGGCCTGACGGCCGCCGCGGTCCTGGTCACGACAGCCGTCGTGCCGGCCCCCGCGCACGGCGAGGCGCCCGTCACCGACTACGCCATCACCGTGGACCCGAGCAAGCAGGGCGCCGCTATCGACGACACCATGTACGGGCTGTTCCTGGAGGACATCAACCGGGCCGCCGACGGAGGCCTGTACGCCGAACTCGTACAGAACAGGTCCTTCGAATACTCCACCGTCGACAACCGGGCCTACACCTCGTTGACCTCCTGGGACGTCGACGGCTCCGCCACGGTCGTGAACGACGACGGCCGTCTCCACGCGAACAACCGCAACTACGCCCGCGTGGCGGCGGGCACGACCCTGACCAACTCCAGTTACAACAGCGGACTCTCGCTGAAGAGCGGGGCGAAGTACGACTTCTCGGTATGGGCCCGCGCCGAGGCCGGAACCACCCTCACGTTCACGCTCAAGGACGCGGGCGGCGCACTGGCCACGGTCCGGCAGAAGGCCGTGAAGGGCGGCTGGACGCAGTACCGCGCCACGTTCACCGCGACACGCACCACCACCGCCGGCCGGCTCGCCGTCGCCTCCTCCGCCGCGGCAGCCCTGGACGAGGTGTCCCTCTTCCCCCGCGACACGTACAAGAAGCAGCCGGGGGGCCTGCGCAAGGACCTCGCCGAAAAGCTCGCCGCGCTGAAGCCCGGCTTCCTCCGCTTCCCCGGCGGCTGCCTGGTCAACACCGGTTCCATGGAGGACTACAGCGAGGCGTCCGGCTGGCAGCGGGCCCGCTCCTACCAGTGGAAGGACACCATAGGCCAGGTCGAACAGCGTTCCACCAACGCCAACTTCTGGGGCTACAACCAGAGCTATGGCCTCGGCTACTACGAGTACTTCCGCTTCGCCGAGGACGTGGGAGCGATGCCGCTGCCGGTCGTGCCCGCCCTGGTCACCGGCTGCGGTCAGAACCAAGCCGTCGTCGATGACGCCCTGCTGAAGCGGCACATCCAGGACACCCTGGACCTCATTGAGTTCGCCAACGGGCCGGTGACGTCCACCTGGGGGCGTAAGCGCGCCGAAATGGGACATCCCGGGCCGTTCGGCCTCACGCACGTCCAGGTCGGCAACGAGGAGAACCTGCCCCGGGAGTTCTTCGACCGCTTCACGAAGTTCCGTACGGCCATCGAGGCGAAGTACCCGGGGATCACGGTGGTCTCCAACTCAGGACCGGCCGCATCCGGTGCGACCTTCGACACCCTCTGGCAACTCAACCGGGACGCCGGCGTCGCCATGGTCGACGAGCACTACTACAACAGCCCGCAGTGGTTCATGGAGAACAACCAGCGCTACGACTCCTACGACCGCTCCGGCCCCAAGGTCTTTCTCGGTGAGTACGCCTCCCGGGGCAACACCTTCGGCAACGGTCTCGCCGAGGCCGCGTTCATGACCGGTCTGGAGCGCAACGCGGACATCGTCAAGCTCGCCTCCTACGCGCCCGTCCTCGCCAACGAGGACTACGTGCAGTGGCGCCCCAACCTGATCTGGTTCAACAACCGTGCGTCCTGGGGATCGGCCAACTACGAGGTCCAGAAGCTGTTCATGAACAACGCGGGTGACCGGGTCGTGCCCTCCGAGGCCACCTCCACCCCCTCCGTCAGCGGACCCATCTCCGGGGCCGTCGGCTTGTCGACGTGGGCGACGGCCGCCTCGTACGACGACGTAACTGTGACCGCCGCGGACGGCAGGACCCTCCTGACCGACGACTTCTCAGGCCCGGCCTCGGCCTGGACCCACACCGGTGGCGGCAGCTGGGCCGTCCAGGACGGTCAGTACGCCCAGACGGACGTCGCAGCCGAGAACACCACGGTCACCGCAGGCGACCGCGCCTGGCACGACTACGACCTGCACGTGAAGGCCACCAAGCAGGCGGGCGCTGAAGGATTCCTGGTCGCCTTCGGCGTCAAGGACACCGGCAACTACTACTGGTGGAACCTCGGAGGGTGGGGCAACACCGCGCACGGCGTCGAGCGCTCCGACAACGGCGCGAAGACGACACTGATCAGCAAGCCCGGCACCATCGAGCCCGGACGCGCCTACGACATCGACGTCAAGGTCCGCGGACGCCAGGTGACCCTCTACCTGGACGGCAAGGAGTGGGGGGCCTTCACCGACGACCAGGTGGCCGAACCGTTCCGTCAGGTCGTCACCCGGGACCGGGCAACCGGTGACCTGATCGTCAAGGTCGTGAACGCACAGGCGACCGAGGCACGCACCAGCGTCGACCTCGGCGGAGCGCGGGTGGACTCCCGGGCCCGGGTGACGACCCTGGCGGCCGACCCGTCCGCCGAGAACAGCGAGACAGCCACTCCCGTTGCCCCCGTGAAGTCGACCCTGACCGGGATCTCGGACAACTTCACCTACACGTTCCCCGCCAACTCGATCACGTTCCTGAGGATCGGCGAGCAGTAGCGGCCGTCGCCGGGTGCTCGCGGGCAGTGTTTGGGGCGTGCGTCGCCCCAAGGGGCTGCCCGGGGAGGAACGCCCCGGCTCCGCCCGGTCGCGGTATCGGGGCGGGCGGAGCCGGGGTGGCTGCCGGTGATGGTCACCGGTGGACGTCTCACGGTGCACCGGGGCGTCGACCGGCTTGATGTCGTGCACGGTGGTGTCCGGTCCGCAGGCGCAGGACGACCGCTCGCTTTCCGGCGGTGGTCGCACCGGGCGGCGGCAGGCGGGTTCGACCCGCACGGCGCGGGTCGATACGCCTAAGGGCTGTCCCGCTTCCCTGCCGGCACCGCGTATCCGGGCACTGAAGGCCAGCGAACGGTCAGCAGAACCGACTCCTCCTCGGCGAACCACGAGTGACCGATATCCCGCCCCCACACGACGTAGTCACCTTGCTCTTGCAGAAGAACGCTGCGGCCGGGGAAGTCGACCCGGAAGCGCCCGCTGATGAGGACCAGGAGGGCTGTCCGTCTCTCGTCCTCGACCCACTGTGCTCGCTCGTCGCCGCGAGGGTGGACACCCCACTTGATCTCCACAGCTTGGCTATGACGCGGATCGTCCACGTCCTTGAAGTGCCCGAGAAGCCACCCCCGGTCCAGAGCCGCGTCCTTGCCCGCGTTGCCCACGTACACGCTGTCGTCCACGCTTCGCCACGCTAGCAGTGGCTCGCTCGCTCGTTGGAGCGGACCGGCATCCGCCCATGTCCGACCTCTCCACGCGTCACGGAAACCCGTCGACGTCGCGCTCCGGCCTTCCGGTGCCGCGTACGAGGCCCGGGGTGCGCCTTGGGGTCCGTGCCGACCCGACCCTGCTCTTCACCGCTACCCCGGGCGGCGTATGCGCCGGGGCGGCCCCTCGCCGACCACATGCTCCCCTGCACGCCACAGCGAGCCCGTACGACGGTGCTTCACCCGCAGCCCTCCGCGCGGATCGGGGCGCGCCGCGATCCCAGGTGGGCGTCGCCTATGACGAGCTGTCGACCGCAGTCATCGCCGGGCTGCACTTCGTCGGCGACGGCCTGCTCGCGCGTGCGGTCAGGTTGTGCGCGCGTAAGGACGGGCAGTCGGCCTGCCCCTCGCTCACGCCCGCAGATCCAGAAGCGGGACTGTAAAACGTTCGGTGTAACTCCCGATCATGGAAGATGCATCGATGACCAGCAACAACGTGACCAAGGCCGAGCCCGTCGAGCCGTCTGAGACGGTGCCGTCGAAGTCTGTGGACGACCGGCTGATCGACGAGTTGGTGGGCCGGGCTCAGGCGGAGGGCCTGCAGCTGACCGGCGAGGGCGGGCTGCTCCAGCAGCTGACCAAACGGCTCCTGGAGTCGGCCCTCGAGGGCGAGATCACCGACCACCTCGGCTATGACAAGCACGATCCGGCGGGGAAGAACGGCGGCAACTCCCGCAACGGCACCCGCGCCAAGACCGTACTGACCGACGTGGGCCCGGTGGAGATAACCGTGCCCCGCGACCGCGAGGGCTCCTTCGAACCGAAGATCGTCAAGAAGCGCCAGAAGCGTTTGTCCGGCGTCGACGAGATGGTCATCTCACTCGCGGCGAAGGGCCTGACCACCGGCGAGGTCCAGGCCCACCTGGCCGAGGTCTATGGCGCCGACGTGTCGCGCCAGACGATCTCCACGATCACCGACAAGGTCCTCGAAGGCATGGCCGAATGGCAGAACCGGCCCCTGGACGCCGTCTATCCGGTGGTGTTCATCGATGCCATCCACGTAAAGATCCGCGACGGCGCGGTCGCCAACCGGCCCATCTACGTCGCCCTGGCGGTCACCGTCGAGGGCCGGCAGGACATTCTCGGGCTGTGGGCCGGCGACGGCGGCGAGGGCGCCAAGCACTGGATGCACATCCTCACCGAGATCAAGAACCGCGGCGTGAGCGACGTCCTCATGCTCGTCTGCGACGGGCTGAAGGGGCTTCCTGACGCGGTCGAGACCGTCTGGCCCCGCACCGTCGTGCAGACCTGCGTGGTCCATCTGCTGCGGAACTCCTTCCGCTATGCCGCCCGCCAGGACTGGGACAAGATCGCCAAGGTCCTCAAGCCCGTCTACACCGCGGCGACCGAGGACGCGGCCCTCGATCGGTTCGCGGAGTTCGCCGACGCATGGGGCAAGAAGTATCCGGCGATCGTCAGGCTCTGGGAGAACGCGTGGGAGGAGTTCACCCCGTTCCTGCGCTTCGACACCGAGATCCGCCGCATCGTCTGCACCACCAACGCGATCGAGTCCGTCAACGCCAGGATCCGCCGGGCGGTGAAAGCCCGGGGGCACTTCCCGAACGAACAGGCCGCCCTGAAGTGCGTCTACATGGCGATCATGCCGCTCGACCCGACCGGCAAGGGCCAGGCCCGCTGGACCATGCGCTGGAAAACCGCTCTGAACGCCTTCGATATCACCTTCAACGGCCGACTCTCCGCAGCACGCCAGTAACCCTCAACAACCCGAGTTACACCGCTCGTTTGACAGTCCCGTCCTGAGTGCATGACGCGCGTGCAACTGACGGATGAGGAGTGGGAGTTCATCGCGCCGTACCTGCCAATCGGCGAGTACGGTCCGTATCCCACCCGGCTGCGGCAGCAGTTCGAGGGCGTGATCTGGCGGTTTCGCGCAGGAGCGCAATGGCGGGAGATGCCGGCCGAGTTCGGCGCCTGGTCCACCGTGCACAACCGGTTTCGGCAGTGGCGGGACGCCGGGGTCTTCGAGGCCCTGCTGGAGGGCCTGATCGCCGAGGCGGCAAAGCGTGGCAGGGTGGACTTGTCGCTGGTCAGTGTGGACTCCACCACGGCCCGCGCCCACCACGACGCGGCCGGGATGCACCTCGATCCGGAGGTCCTCGCCGCGCTGGAGGAAGCCGCCGAGGAGGAGGCCCGCTCAAAGGGGGCATCGAAGAGGAACAAGCCGGACAGGACGTTGAAGACGTCGCCCGGCAGGCCGAACAGCGACGCATCCGGCGACGCGGCAAGCTCCGGTTGAAGGCCGCCCGGCTCGGACGTTCGCGGGGCGGCCAGACCAGCAAGATCCACGTTGCGGGTGATCGCAGGTGTCGCCCGCTCGTGCTCACGCTGACCGCCGGGCAGGCCGCCGACAGCCCTCAGTTCATCCCCGTGCTCGAGCAGGTGCGGGCCCGTGGGCCGGTCGGCCGTCCCCGCACCCGGCCCGACGCGGTCGCCGGAGACAAGGCTTACTCGTCCCGCGGTAACCGCGCCTACCTGCGCAAACGCCGCATCAAGGCTGTGATCCCGGAGAAGAGGGACCAGGCCGCCAACCGGAAGAAGAAGGGCCGCCGGGGCGGCCGGCCCGTCACCCACGACGCCGAGCTCTACAAAGAGCGCAACACCATCGAGTGAACCGCCCCGGGTTCGGTAGAGACTTCAGATTGTGGTTGTGACCTGGGTTTTCGTGGTCGTGAGGTAGTAGTTGGTCTCGTATTCGACGGGTGGGATGTGCCCTATTTCACCGTGGAGGCGGCGGTGGCAGTACCAGTCGACCCATTCCGCGGTGGCCAGCTCGACCTGGGAGAGCGTCCTCCAGGGCCGCCCCGGTTTGATGAGCTCAGTCTTGAACAGGCCGATCGCAGACTCCATGAGGGCATTGTCGTAGGCGTCACCGACGGAGCCGATCGAGGCCGCGATGCCGGCGGCGTCCAGGTGCTCGGCGAGCCGGAAACTCGTATATTGCGACCCGGCATCGGAATGATGTATCAACTCGCCCCGCTGATGGGGCTGTTCGTCGCGGTCGCGCTGCCACAGGGCCATGTCCAGGGCGTCCAGGACGAGTCTGGTCTCCTTCGACGTGGCGGCGGACCAGCCGACGATCCGGCGGGAGAACGTGTCGACGACGAAGGCGACGTAGACGACTGCCGACCAGGTCTTGACGTGGGTGAAGTCGGCGACCCAGCAGCGGTTGGGGGCGGCCGCGACGAAGTTGCGGTCCAGTAGGTCCGGTGCCCGCTCGACGGCGCTGTCCGGGATCGTGGTGATGATCTTTTTCCCGCGGACGGCGCCGGTGATGCCGAGTTCCCGCCTCAGGCGTTCGACGGTGCACCGGGCCACGGGGTGGCCCTGGCGGTGCAGCTCGCGCCATACCTTCCTAGGGCCTGTGTGATGTCGTGATCACGCGGTGGTCTTGAGCAGGTCGTCGATCCAGATCATGGAGGCTCGGAGGTGGAGGCCGGCGAGGTAGCTTTCGGGCGACTTGTCGTAGCGGGTGGCGATGCCTCGCCAGGCTTTCAGCTTGTTGATCAGGCGTTCGACGGTGTTCCGTTCCTTATAGAGGTCGGCGTCGTGGCTGATGGACCGGCCGCCTTGTGAGCCCTTCTTCTTGCGGTTTGCGGCCTGGTCCTTCTTCTCCGGGATGACTGCCTTGATGTTGCGTTTTCGCAGGTAGCGGCGATTTCCGCGCGATGAGTAGGCCTTATCGCCGGCGACTGCGCCGGGCCTGGTGCGGGGACGGCCCACCGGCAGACGGACTCGCACCTTCTCGAGCACGGGGATGAACTGCGGACTGTCCGCGGCCTGCCCGACGGTCAGGACGAACGCGAGCGGACGGCATCTGCGGTCCGCCGCGAGATGAATCTTGCTGGTGAGGCCGCCCCGGGACCGGCCGAGCTGGGCCTGCTTCAGGCGGAGCTTGCGTCGGCGCCGGATACGCCGGCGCTCGTCCTGTCCGTTCTGTTCCTCCGTGCCACCCCTTTTTGCCGGGCTGTCTCCTGCTCCAGCGCGGCTTCCTCCAGGGCCGACATGAGGTGCTTGCTGACGCGGAGCCCGGCGGCGTCGTGGTGGGCGCGGACCGTAGTGGAGTCCACGCTGACCAGCGACAAGTCTGTTTGCTCCGCGCGGGCTGCCTGAGCAATCAGACCTTCCAGCAGAGCGGTGAACACACCAGCGTCCCGCCAGACGCGGAAACGTCCGTAGACGGTGGCCCACGGGCCGAACTCGGCAGGCATCTCCCGTCACTGACCGCTGGAGCGGAACCGCCAGACCACCCCCTCGAACTGTTCCCGCAAACGCTCCGGATACGGGCCGTACCTACCGATCGGCAGGAACGGCTCGATGAACTTCCACTGGGCATGGGTGAGTTGCCTACGCGTCACGACCACAGTCCTACCGGATTCCACCCCACGAAGAGCACAGAACCCGGCAATTGATCACGACATCACACAGGCCCTAGGGCCGTAGACGCGGAAGTTGGCCTCGTGGACCTCGGTGATCAACTCCTTGAGGGCAGCATCGCGCACCCGCCTGGCCGAGGGTTCGGCGGCGCGCTTCTTCGCCGCGTAGTAGGTGGAGGGGGCGATCTTGCAGTCGTGCTCGGTGAGCACGCGGCAGATCGGCTCGACACCGCCGAAGCGGGCCCGGTGCTCGTCGATGAAGGCTACGAGCGTGTGTGTGGCCGGTCGAGCTCGGCCGCGAAGAAACTTGCCGCAGCCTTCAAGATGTCGTTCGCCCGCTTCAGCTCGGCGATCTCCTTCTTCATCGCCTTGATCTGCGCGGACTCCTCCGTGGTCGTCCCCGGACGCTTCCCGGAGTCGACCTCGTCCCGCTTCACCCAGTTCCGCAGGGTCTCGGCCGAACCGATCCCGAGCTTCTGGGCGACCGCTCTCAATGCGGCCGACTCGTTCGGATAGTCACCACGGGCCTCGGCGACCATACGGACCGCTCGTTTGCGCAGCTCAGGGGGATAGGAGGAAGGGCGCGCCATGACTCAATCCTTTCACGGAATCAAGTCTCTATCGAACACGGGGCGGTTCAAGCTGCATCGGTGGCCTCGAAGTGTCACCAGCCTGTGCGGCCGATCCCGGGCCGCCGCAGAGCTGCGTCGGTGGGACGGATTGCTGCTGTGCCAGCTGCCTCCACCGTCTGCACGGAACGCGATGCGGCGCAGCTATGGCGTACTCGCATCGTTGGCGGCGGGGTGATTCGTCGGCGCGGAGACAACAAGAGAACTTCGTCATGAAGTTGTCTACCTGGCGGCGCTGACCTGCATCGATGCGGCCGTGGCCACTGCTGACCTGCGCGGATAAGTCTTTCAGCGTCTTTCGGGATCGTGCTGCGTTACGCGGTCGATTCTCCCCACGCGCTCCCCAGAACCGGTGATACTCCCCAGATGCTCCTCAGGAAGTGACGTTGTGGCGGGCCTGACGGCACGGGACGTCATGCCACCGGAGGTGCTGCCAAGGACACGTTGAGTGACTGCCTGCCAGGGCAGGGTAGAAGCGTGGCGCCGAGGGGATGAGTGTAGGGCGTGAGTCTGACTCTGCCTGAGCAGGCTCAAGTTCTAACCGGCCGTCGGAAGCCGACGTCTTTCCGATGACGCACCACGTGGAGTGCGTCGCGATCCTGGAGCCGGTCACAAAGGGCTTCTGAACTGCGACTTTGTTCATGTGCATGATGTGCGGTGTGGGCGTTACGGGCCATATCTTGACGCTGAAATGACGCTCAACTGACGCTCGTTCTGATGGCCTGTCAGCTGAGGCCAGGTGCCGGTGTGCCTGGATGGTGGCCAGCCTGCCGGCATCGCAGCGGGTGAACCGTTCCGGGCACGACCGTGCTGGTTCCGGTCGAGGAGGCCGACGGGTGGGCGAAGGCCAGGCCGGACGTCCGCTTCGCGGGCTATCTGGTGACCGCCCGGCGGGTCACAGACCTGACCTGAACCGACGAGAACGGGCGTGTTGGGGGCAGCTCCTCAGGGGCTCGAATCCCCTGTCCTCCGCTGGCAGAAGGCCCGGACCGTGCCAACGGTTCGGGCCTTCGTCTTTTGCCGTCCTCCTTCAGCTTCGCGGCTGGATCTCGGTGTCGGCGGGTTCGACGGGTTCGGTGAGCGATGCGACCAGGGCGTCCACCACCAGTGGGCCGCCCGTGACGCACAGGGCCTCGACGCGGTGGGACAGCTCCGGCTGTGTCAGTGGGATGCCGACCAGGTCCTGCCGCCCGGCGAGCGCGAAGCGTGGGAGGAGGCCCAGGCCCTGTCCTCCGGCAAGCAGCTCGGTGTACGTACGCACGTCGTGGCCGTCGTACCGCAGGGCCACCCGCAGATGGGGGCTGCCTCCTCTGACCACGGCGGACAGGTCCGCCAGGGGGGCGCTCACGCCCGGTGCGTCGATCCACCGGGCGTCTATCAGATCCGCCAGCCGCAGATCCGTGCGGTGTGCCAGGGGGTGGTGGGGCGGCAGAGCCACCACCACCGGCTCCCGGCAGACCGGTACGCCGCACAGCCCGGCCACCCGGGGCGGGCGCAGGGGGTCCTCGGGCAGGACGAAGCCGTCGACCAGGCCGAGGTCCAGTTCGCCGGTGGCGACGCCTTCGGCGACCGCCTGGCGAGGCAGCGTACGTACCGTCAGCTCGTGCGCACCGGCCCGCCGGGACACCTCACCGATGATCCGCAGTGCGTGTGCGGTGGCCGCCAGTGGACAGATGCCGACGGTCAGCCGCCCGGTGCTCCCGCCCTTCACTCTCTGGACCTCCGCGCGTGCGGCGTTGATCCGCAGGAGGATCGAGGCCACGTGGTCCATCAGCCGGGCACCGGCCTCCGTCGGACCGACCGGCCGCCGACAGACCAACTCGACGCCCAACTCCCCTTCCAGCGAAGCTATCTGCTGGGACACGGCGGACTGCGTATAGCCCAACTCCCTGGCCGCGTCGGAGAAGGAGCCGTGCGTGATGACGGCCGAGAAGGTCTTGAGCAGGCGCGGGTCCACCGGATCAGCATCACTTATCGAGGAATCAGAAGCTATCGTTTGTCCTTTTGTCAGGGCCGCTGGATGATTCCGGCGTGCCCACCACCGTCGCACCACGCCCCCAGGCCGACCCGGACCTCTCGCGCACCCGGCCCGCCCGGATCGCGCTCGTCGGCGAGCGGTCGGCGGGCGTGCCCGCGCACACCCGCTACGCGCCGATGCTGGAGGCGCTGTGGCGCCGCGAACGGCTGCTGGTGGACGCCTACTGGGTGTCGACCGCGCAGCTCGACGGCCCTCGGGACCTGGCCGGCTTCGACGGCGTCTGGCTGGTGCCGGGCAGCCCGTACCGGAGCGAGGCCGGAGCGGTGAGCGCTGTGCGCACGGCGCGCGAGCGGGACATCCCCCTGCTGGCGACCTGTGGCGGCTTCCAGCACGTCCTCCTGGAATTCGCTCGCCACGTCTGCGCGCTGGACGGCGCCGCCCACGCCGAGAACTCCCCCGGCAGCCCGCTTCCACTGATCGTTCCGCTGTCACGCGACCTCGCGGGCCATGAGGGGACTGTCCACATCGAGCCCGGCTCACTGGCCGAGGAAGCGCTCGGCGCGCGTACGACCGTGGAGCGCTACCAGTGCACGCACGCTCTGGACCCCCGGTACGCCGGCACCCTGCGCGACCACGGGTTGCGCTTCACCGGCCACGACGACGGCCACCCCCGCATCGCCGAACTGCCGGGGCACCGGTTCTTCCTGTCCACCTTGTTCCAGCCCGAACTGGCCGACGACACCTCCCGGCCCCATCCCCTGGTGCGCGCTTTCGCCTCGGCGGCGGTCGGGCGCAGCACGGAGACGTGATCGAGCGGCACAGCTCCGCCCCCGTGAAAGGCACGACAAGAAACCCATGACGAAGAGCGCACGACAAGAAACGCACGGCAAATCGAAAGGACTCGAAGTGGCAAGCTCCGTAAACGCCTTATCCGCTGTACCGGCCAAGTCGTGGGTACCTCAGTTCGTCATCTGCTCGATGATCTGGGGGTCCGGGTTCGCGCTCATCAAGATCGGTGTCGAAGCCGGTATCGAACCGGGTTGGGTCGCCTTCTGGCGATGCTTCTTCGGAGCACTGGTGCTGTGGGGCCTGGTACTGGTGCGGCGGCTGGGAATGCCGCGTGACCTGCGGGTGTGGGGGCACGCCCTGGTGGTGGGGACGGTGCTCAATGCCTTCCCCTTCACCCTGTTCGCCTGGGGCGAGCAGTACATCGACTCCGTCACGGCCGGGGTGTGGAACTCCACCATTCCCCTGTTCACCCTGGTCTGGGTATTGGTCATGCTGCCGGACGAGAAGCCGAACCTGCGACGGCTGCTCGGCATCGCCACCGGCCTGTGCGGCGCCCTGGTGGTGCTCGGCGTGTGGTCGGGCGGGCAGTCCTCGCTGATGAAAGGGAGTGTGATCTGCCTGGTCGCCACCGCCTCGTACGGGCTGGGCTACACCTACACCCGCCGATACCTGTCCGGCGGAGACATCCCCGCGATCACCCTGACCGCCATTCAGGTCAGCTGGGCGGCCCTCGAACTCGCGCTGTTCGCACCACTGTTGAGTGGCGCACCACATTGGGGCGGGAAGGGGCCGATGGTCGCCATGGTGGTGCTCGGCGCCGTGGGCACCGGGCTCGCGTACATGTGGAACCTGTCGGTGATCCGCGCCGTCGGCTCGACGGTCGCCTCCACGGTTGCGTATCTGACCCCGTTGTGGGCGGCGATCGTCGGAGTGTTCTTCCTGAACGAGTCGCTGGGTTGGAACACCGTGGTGGGCGCGCTACTGATCGTCAGTGGCGTACTGCTGACCCGCACCGCGCCGTCACGTCCGGTGGCTGGGAACAAGCCCGGCGCCGGGGCCGGAACCGAGGCTGGGACCGGAGCCGAAGCCGAAGCCGTACCCCGGCCGGCCGAGGAGGAGAAGGAAGAGGGGGCCGTGCAACCGGCGCGACCCTGAGCAAGGCCGGCAAGCCCTCAATCGCCGGACGGCCCGTCCCCGCCGGGCGGCCCGTCCGGCAGCAGTACGGTGTCCAGCCGCCGCAGGCCCTCGGTCACCGTGTCGACGTCGCGGGCGAAGCCGAGCCGGAAGCCTTCGTCCGAACCCATGGTCTCCCCGGGGGTCAGCAACAGACCGGCCTCCAGCGCCCGGTGGCACAGCGCCAAGGAGGACTCACCGGTTCGCAGTTGTATCCAGGCGAAGGGCGTGCCCTGCGGCGGCACCAGCCGGACGGCATCCGGGTGGCGGGCCGCCCACCTCTCGACGAGCCCCAAGCCCGGGGCGCACAACCGGTGGTACTCCCGCGCGTAGTCCTCGTGCCGGTCCAGCGCCGAGCAGGCCAGGGCCTCGCACAGTACGGAGTTGGCGATCGAGGTGAGGAACTTGCGCTCCGCGCAGGCTTCCGCCACCTGCGGCGCGCCGTACACCCAGCCGGTATGCAGACCCGGCAGGCCGTAGGTCTTGGACAGACCGGAGGCCGAGATCACCCGGTCCTGGCCCACGGCCGGGGAGCGCGACAGATCGATCGCGTACTCCTCGTCGACGAGCAGATAGGCGTCCCGCTCCGCCACCAGCGCCACCAGCGCCCGCAGTTCCTCCTCCTCGGCCCGGAGGCCGGTGGGGTTACAGGGCGAGTTCAGCGCGATCAGCCGCAGGTTCTCACCGGCCGCCGCAGTCACGGCGGCGGCGTCCACGGACATATCCGGTCCGTACGGCAGGACCGTCACGCTCGCGCCGAGCCGGGGCGGAAGGTCCAGCAGCGGCTGCCATCCGGGGTTGAACGCGATCACCTGGTCGCCGGGCCGCAGCAGCGCGTCGAACAGCAGGAACAACGCCTCCTGCGCGCCGTGCGTGACGGTGACCGACTCCGGCCGACCGCCGTACAGTCCGGCGATCCGGTCGCGCAGTTCCGTGGCGCCCCGGTCGGTGCCTTAGTCGAGCCTCAGGTCCGAGGGGACTGTCAGGTCGGACAGTCTGCGGCTCGGTACGTAGCTGTTGCCGAGGTCGACGTCGTAGCGCCCGGCGGAGTCGACGAACGTCCAACGGGCAATGGAGTAGACCGACTTCGCGGCGATGCCGGCGTCGAGGGGCGTCATGCGGCCGCCCCCTGCGCGGCCGAGGCACCGGTGGTCGGCCTGCTGGTCTCCGTGGCCGGTGCGGGCGTGGCCGGTGCGGCGGGCAGTCCGAGACGGGCGCGGAGTCGCGGTGCCAGGAATCCGGCCGCGACCTGTTCCGAGGCGCCGGACAGGGTGATCGCGCCCTGCGCGTCGATGGCCGTCTCGAAGGCACCGCCGGGCATCCGCACCCGTAACGCGTGGTCCACCAGGCCCAGGGCATGAGCGGCGCAGGCACTGCTGCCGGAGGCCAGGGTGTATCCCGCGCCGTGCTCCCAGATCTCGATCTCCACCGTCTCGTGGGAACTGCACGTTGGTCCGCTCGGGGAAGGCCGGATGGCCCGAGATCAGCGGCCCCACCTCATGTGCCAGCGCGGCGGACACCTCGGGGAGCGGGACGACGGTGTGCGGGTTGCCGTTGTTCAGACAGGTCACCTGGAGCTGTCGCCTTTTGCCACGTCCAGCTGCCGGGCCACGACGGGGCCGGGCAGGCCCTGCGCCGGAATGTCCGCCGCCTCGAAGGTGGGGCGGCCCATCTCCACCCGTGCGATGCCCTCTTCGAGGTCCTCGATCCGCACCGCGGAGTCGCCCGCGAGCGTACGGATGAGGACGTCCCGCGCGCCCTGGTGGTACTGGGACAGGTAGAGGGCGAATATGCGCAGTCCGTTGGCACTCCTGCCACAGACGCTGCCGTCGGAGTTGAAGGCGCGCAGGACGACCGGCTCGCCGTCTCTCACCGTGCCGACCGGTCCCAGCAGGACCCCGTCCGCACCGATGCCGAAATGCCGGTCGCACAGCAGGCGGGCGGCCTGCGAGGTGGACGGCAGCGTTGGCAGGTCGATCCGCTGCGGATCGATGACCAAGCAGTCGTTGCCCAGTGCTTGGTACTTCACGAGGTCGTACATGTGCCACCTGCTTCCGGGAGTCGTGACGGTGCCCGACCGGCTGTCGCCCGACCGCTGGGGGGCCGTAAACCGACGAGAGATGCTCGTACGGTGTGCGGCCCCCCAGCGGTCCGGACCCAGACCGCGTCCCTACATCGCCGACGGCTCCGGCGCGTCGTTCAGGGCCGCTTCGTCGTGCTGGTCGCCGTACCACTTCTCGCTCCAGCGGGAGAAGGCGACGATGAGGATGTCGCGGTGCCCGGGACCGCCGTCGGCGGAGAGCACGTCGGTGACGTCGTGTGCGAGCGCCCGGTCGTCCAGCAGCACAGCCTGACCGGCATCGAAGGTGCCGTCCCAGAACGGCTCCTCCGCGCCGGGCTTGCACAGCCGGGTCAGACCGCCCGCGACGTTGTTGCGCCGCAGGACGGCGATCATGACGAACTCGTGCCCGTCGTGGTGCACGCCCTCCGGCGTCAGCGGACCGGGCTTCTCCCCGGTGGCCCGGGTGGGACTCCTCGGATGCCGATGCTGACAGTTTGCTGACCGTCAGCGATCCGTAGGGCTCCTGACCTGCGGAGATGTTCCTCTGCCGCAAAATGTTCTGGAACTTCATCGGCTGCTCCCACGAGGAGATCGCCCAGGCCCGTGAGGACTGGATGACCGGTTCGAGGTTCGGCGACGTCAAGGGTTACGACGGCGGCAGGCTCTCCGCCCCGGAACTCCCGCCGGTGGCACTGAAGCCGCGGGGGCGGGTGCGCTGAACCGGGCGTTTGCGTAGTTCAGTAGACGTCACGTACGTACCGCTTGTCGGTGGCCAACCGGTCGACGCAGGCGGCCGCCGCGTCCGGGTCCATGCCGCCGTGTGCGGCGACGATCTCGTGCAGGGCCCGGTCGACGTCCTTCGCCATACGGCCCGCGTCGCCGCAGACGTACAGATGGGCGCCTTCCTGAAGCCACCGCCACAGGCGCGGGCCGTGCTCGCGCATCCGGTCCTGCACGTAGACCTTGTTGCGCTGGTCGCGCGAGAAGGCGACGTCGAGGCGGTCCAGGTGGCCGGAGGCGACGAAGTCCTCCAGGTCCTGGCGGTAGTAGAAGTCGGTGGCCTCGTGCTGCTCGCCGAAGAACAGCCAGTTGGGGCCGGTGTGCCCTCTGGCCAGGCGGTCCTCCAGGAAGCCGATGAACGGTGCGACACCGGTGCCCGGACCGATCATGATCATCGGTGTGGTGGATCCGGCGGGCGGACGGAAGTGCGGCGAGCGCTGGACGTACACCTGCACCGGACCGTCGTCGGCGCAGTCCGTCAGGTAGGTGGAGCACACGCCCTCGCGGTCCCGCCCCAGGTCGTTGGTGTAGCGGACGACCGAGACCGTAACGCGGACCTCGGCGGGGTGGGTGAGGGGGCTGGAGGAGATGGAGTACAGGCGGGGCTGGAGCCGCTTGAGGACTCCCGCCCACTCGGCCGCGGAGGCCCGGACGGGAAGGGCGCCGATGACATCGGCGGCCTGCCTGCCCCAGCTCCACTTGGCCAGCTCACCCTTGTTGTCCGGGCGCAGGAGCTGTCGGAGGTCGCGGTCCCCGGTGCGGGCGACGACGAACTTGAGGAGGTCCGGGGTGATGCGGGCTATGTCGAAACGGGTGCGCAGGGCCTCGGCGAGCGGAATGCCGGTGCCGTCGGGGAGGTCGATGATCTCCTCGGGGTCCAGGCCGGTGAGGGCGAGCCATTCGGCTACGAGCCCGGAGCCGTTGGCCGGCCACACCCCGAGGGCGTCCCCGGCCTCGTAGGCAAGCTCTCCGCCACGGGTGTCGAAGGCGAAGCGCCTGACCTCCTTCTGTGATCCGGGCAGGCTGAGCAGCCGGTTCCCCACCAGCAGCGTGGCGAACGGGGACGCCTTGGAATGGCCGACGGGCGGGGTGGGCTTCGCTGTTGGAGCCGTCTGCGCGGTCGTGGGCTGCCGGTCGGCCGACGCGGCGAGGGCGGTGGTGACCCGTTCGAGCCACTGCCCGGCCGCTTCGTCGTCGCCGGGCTCGCAGTCCGTACGCGGGTGGAGGCGGGTCGCGCCGAGTTCCGTCAGGCGTTCGTCCAGGCGGCGGCCGTGGCCGCAGAAGTCCTCGTAACTGGAGTCGCCGAAGGCCAGGACGGAGTAGCGCACGCCGTCCAGCCGGGCGGCGTGGGGGGCGCTGAGGGCGTGCCAGAAGCCGGCCCCGTTGTCGGGGCTGTCGCCGTCGCCGAAGGTGCTGGTGACGACGAGCAGGTCCGTTTCGGCGGTGAACTGCCCGGGTGCGGTGTCGGCCATGGCGAGCAGGGCGGGGGCACGGCCGGCCCGGGTGAGGCCGGCGGCCGCGTCGGCGGCGAACTCCTCTGCGTTGCCGGTCTGTGAGGCCCACAGCACGATCAGCTGCCGCGACGGGGCTGCCTCGGGGCCGGCCGACGCCTGGCCCGGAGAGTCAGGGACGGGTGCAGCGGCGCCCGGAAGGGGGGCGGCGGCGGTACGGGAGAACATGCCCGCCAGCACGCCGTTCACCCACAGAGCCGTCGCGGGAGCGAAGGGCGCGCTCGTGGGCAGTACGGGAACACCGCCGGGCGGCGCCTGGGCGAGACCGGCGAGGTATCCGGACAGGTACCGCCGCTCCGGCTCCGCCAACGCCGGTCCTGTCAGGTCGGGCAGACCGAGAAGGGCGGCGAGAGCGGGTACGGCCGCAGCCGCTCCACCGACCTGTGCCCCGGCCGCCGGGTCGGCCTGCGCGAGCGTGGCGAGGTCTTGCGGCCGCTGGGCCGGGACGGGCGGGGCCGCGGTCTCCGGCGTCGGCACGGTCTCCTCGGGCCGGGCGGCGGCGACCACGCGCAGCGCCACGGCGCAGGCCTTGAACTCGGGCTGGAACGAGATCGGATCGACGGCGTCGCTGGTGACCGCGTTGATGCTGAGGTACTCCCCGAACAGGTCGTTCCAGTGGAACGGTGCGAAGCAGTTCCCGGGGCGCACGCGGTCGGTGACGACGGCGGGCAGCACGGCCCGGCCGCGCCGGGAGGCGACCTCGATGTGGTCCCCTTCGCCGGCTCCCATGGCGGCGGCGTCGTCCGGATGGAGTTCGACGAACGGGCCCGGGTCGAGTCTGTTGAGTCGGGCGACCTTGCCGGTCCTGGTCAGGGTGTGCCACTGGTGCTGCAGCCGGCCGGTGTTCAGAACGAAGGGGTAGTCGTCATCGGGGAGTTCCGCGGCGGGCAGGTGCGGGCGGGCGAAGAACCGGGCCCGGCCGGAGGGGGTGGGGAACACCAGCCGGGGGCGGGTACCGTCCGCGCGCTCCAGCAGGTTCTGGCTCCGGCCGTCGTTGAGGTAGCGGATCGGGTTGCGGTCGTCGCCCGCCGGGGATGCGGCGGGCCACTGCACGGGGGCCTCGCGCAGCCGCTGGTAGGTGACACCGCGCAGGTCCCAGCCGGTCTTCGGGTTCCAGGCGCGCTTCAGTTCCTCGAAGACGTCCTCGGCGCCCGCATAGGTGAAGGCGTCGGCGAACCCCATCGCGCAGGCGACACGGGCGATGAGCTGCCAGTCCGGCAGCGCCTGGCCGGGCGGGTCGACGACACCCTGGACGAGGGTCAGGTTCCGCTCCGAGTTGATCATGACGCCGTCGGACTCCGCCCACAGCGTGGCGGGCAGGACGACATCGGCGTAGGCGTTCGTCTCCGTGTCGGCGAACACGTCCTGGGTGACGACCAGCTCGGCCGCCTCCAGGCCGGCGATGACGGTCCTGCGGTTGGCGACCGAGGCCACCGGGTTGGTGCAGATGATCCAGCACGCCTTGATGTCCCCGGCCGCCATCTGCTCGAACATCTCGACGGTGCCGCGCCCCGCCTCGGTGCGGAGCGTGCCCGCCTCCACACCCCACAGATCCTCGATGAAGGCCCGCTCCTCGTCCACGAGGACCGATCGCTGACCGGGCAGCCCCGGGCCCATGTAGCCCATCTCGCGTCCGCCCATCGCGTTCGGCTGGCCGGTCAGCGAGAACGGTCCGGAGCCCGGGCGGCAGATCGCCCCCGTGGCGAGGTGCAGGTTGACCAGGGCGTTGGTGTTCCAGGTGCCGTGGGTGGACTGGTTGAGCCCCATGGTCCAGCAGCTCATCCACTCACCCGCCTCACCGATCCACCGGGCGGCCTGCCGGATGTCCGCCTCGGGAATGCCGGTGATCCCGGCGACCCGTGCCGGGTGATGGTCCGAGAGGAAGGAGGGCATCTCCTCCCAGCCGTCGGTGAACTCGGCGATGAACGCCTCGTCGGTGTGCCCGTTCTCCACGAGGAGGTGGAGGATGCCGTTGAGGAGCGCGAGGTCGGTGCCCGGCTCGATCTGGAGGAAGAGGTCGGCCTTGTCGGCGGTGGCGTTGCGCCGCGGGTCGACGACGATGAGCCTGGCCCCGGCCGACTTGATCCGATCCATCATCCGGAGGAAGAGGATCGGGTGGCAGTCGGCCATGTTCGCGCCTATGACGAAGAAGACGTCGGCCCGGTCGAAGTCCTGGTAGGAGCCGGGGGGCCCGTCCGCGCCCAGGGAAAGCTTGTATCCGGAGCCCGCGCTCGCCATGCACAGCCGGGAGTTGGACTCGATCCGGTTCGTCCGTACGAAGCCCTTGGCGAGCTTGTTCGCCAGGTACTGCGCCTCCAGGGACATCTGCCCGGAGACGTAGAGAGCGAGCGCGTCGGGGCCGTGCTCGTCCACGATCGCGCGCAGCCGCCCGGCCACGGCCGTGATCGCCGCGTCCACGTCCGCCTCCACGGGATCGGCACCCCGCTCCGCACGGATGAGGGCCTTCGCCGCCCGCCCCGGGGCGGCCATCATGTCGGCGCTGGTCGCCCCCTTCGTGCAGAGCCGTCCGAAGTTCGCCGGATGGGTCCTGTCACCGGAGACCTTCCTGGCGATGCGCCTGCCGGTGGAGGCGTCACGGCCGATGTCCAGCAGGATCCCGCAGCCGACGCCGCAGTACGAGCAGACCGTCCGCACCCTCTCCGCCTCCGCCTTTGCCTTCGCCTCTGTCTCCGGCGTCGTCAACGAGGCCCCCTTCCCGTCCGCACCCTCCTCGCCCCGCGCGCCGGTGGGCTGCGGCAGGGGTGGGACGCTCCCACGGCCAAGATCGTAGGAAGAACGCATTACCGGCCCGTCACGCCCTGCGGGCATCGCGTGTAAACCCGGCCGCACGTCGCGCCTGCCCCCGTTGTGAGCGCCGTCCGCCGCCGCCCCCGCGAGCGTCACCTGGGCGGTTTCCCCGTCCCCTACAACTCGGTGAGCACGCAAGGCTGTTGCATCCTTCCCAGGGTGGAGAGAAGTGCGCCCCGGTGAGGGATCCGCAGGCGCGGTCCGGTCCTGAATGATCTTCCGTGTCCGAACACGCGACCGGAAGGATCGATATCGTGCGCAGACGACGTCTCGCGCCCCTGTTGGCCGTGAGTCTTACGGCGACGCTGGCTCCCGTGCTCGCCACCTCGACGGCCGGCGCAGCCCCGGCCGCCGCCCCCTCGGCCGCCTCCTCCCCCTCCGCCGCCAGGGGCGGTGCGCTGGACCGGTACACGAAGCAGAAGCCCAAGTGGAAGCGGTGCGAGGCCGCCGCTCCGGCGGAGTTCCAGTGCGCCACGATCAAGGTCCCGCTGGACTACCGGGCACCCGGGGGCAAGCGGATCGACCTGGCCATATCCCGGATCAGGAGCACCGGGCCCGGCGAACGCCACGGCGTCCTGCTCTCCAACCCCGGTGGTCCCGGCGGCCAGGGGATCTACATGCCCCTGGCATTGCGGGAGGAGCTTCCCGAGGCCGCGCTGCAGAAGTACGACCTCATCGGCTTCGACCCGCGCGGTGTGGGCCGGAGCACTCCGGTCACCTGCGATCTGACGCCGGAGGAGGAGAACTGGCTGCGGCCCTACAAGAAGGAGACGTTCGCCAAGGACGTCGCCTGGGCGCGCAAGGTCGCGGACAAGTGCCGGGAGAAGTCGGGCGCCGTACTCCCGCACATCACCACCCGCAACACCGCCCGTGACGTCGACCTGCTCCGCGCGGTCCTCGGCGAGAAGAAGATCTCGTACCTGGGCTACTCGTACGGCACCTACCTGGGCGCCGTCTACACCCAGCTGTTCCCCGGCCGGGCCGACCGGTTCGTCCTCGACAGCGCGGTCGATCCGGCGCGCGCCTGGCGCGGCATGGTCCAGTGGTGGGCGGAGGGCGCCGAGCCCGCGTTCGACCGGTGGACCGGGTGGGCCGCCGCGCGTTCGGAGACGTACGGCCTCGGTGACACACCGAAGAAGGTCGACCGGACCTTCTGGGAGCTGGTCGCGCGGGCCGACGAGAAGCCGATCGAGCTGGACGGGCAGCTGATCAGCGGTGACGACATCCGCGGCGGTATGCGGGGGGCGGTCTTCAGCCCGCAGTCCGCCACCGAGGCGTTCGTGGAGCTGAAGAAGGCCGCGGACGGCGAGACCGCCTCCGCGAAGAAGCTCGCGGCGTTCACCGGGTCCGCAGGGGCCGCGACGGCGCGCAAAGCCGCCGAGGTGCCGCAGGACAACATGACGGCGAGCTTCTGGGCCGTGGTGTGCGGTGACAACTCGGCCGCGTGGCCACGAAACCCTGAGCGCTACCGGCTGGACGCCATCGCGGACAAGGGCCGCTACCCGCTCTTCGGCGACTTCGCGTCCAGCGTCAAGCCCTGCGCGTTCTGGAACAGATCCGTCGAACCGGCGACCGAGGTCGACAACAAGGCCGGCTCCCTGATCGTCCAGAACGAGTGGGACTCGCAGACCCCGCTGCCCAGCGCCCAGGCTCTGCACAAGGACCTGAAGCGCTCCAGGATGGTCACCGTCCTCGGCGGCGAGGGCCACGGCGTCTACCCGAGCGGCAACGTGTGCACGGACGGCACGGTCACCGGCTACCTCCTCACCGGGAAGCTTCCGGCGAAGGACATGACCTGCCGGGCGACCGCCGAGTCGAACGCGGACGCACGGAAGAACCAGCAGCGGGACGAGATCCCGGGGTCGCCGCTTCCGGAGCGCGCCCCGGACCGCTTCTGAGTCCGGTCGTGCGGGCCGTGGCCGTACGGTTCACGGCCCGTACGCTTCACGGCCGTACGGTTCAAGTCCCATACGGGTTCATGGCCGTACGGTTCACGACCGCATGACGGTGGGGGCGGGACCTCCTGGCGGGGGCCCCGCCCCTTCACCGCCTCACCCCACCAGGTCGTGCTGACCCACCGGGTACGCCTCAAGACCGGGCGCCGCCAGCAACTCGGCGATCAGCTCCGGCGACCCGCCGACATAGGTGCTCGTCAGGTCCACGTCCCCGCCGACACACCACGCGCGGTCCTCGGGCCACCACAGATCGGGCAGTTCGGCGAACTCGTCCAGGGCCACCGGCGATACGACGTCCGCCAACGCCCCCGAGAGCAGCACCTCTTCGCGGCCGGGCGTGAGGAAGACGGGGAAGCGGTCGAAGTCCCACCGCCCGTAGCCGTGCCACAGGCCGAACCAGCAGCTCCCGGCGGTGGCCGTGCGGCGGGTCAGTACGGGGATCATCGCGCGGGCGACGTCCGGCGGGGTCGGGCCCTCGGCCGCGTGCTCGTCCCAGACACCGGGCAGACCGGGCTCCGTACCGTTCAGGTCGTCGACGTCCACGCCGATCAGCTCGTGCCAGCGGGTGTGCGGGCCCGGCGTTCGCCCGTACGCGGCGCCCACGTCGGCCCAGCTCACCGGCCGCCCGTCCAGCGCCGCTGGGTGCAGGACGCGGGCGTAGGCGGCGAAGCCGGGGGCGGCGACCCCCGCCACCCTGCCGAAACCGCCCTCGGCCTCGGTGCGTCCGGTCAGCCAGGCGGCCGGACCGAGCCCGTCGGCGCGCACGCGCAGGCGGCCGTAGTGGTCGGGGGCCGCGTCGCGGTCCACCCGGAAGGAGTTGTCCATGGCTCAGGTCCCGCCCGTCCGGTCGGGCCGCTCGGTCAGCTCCGGCGGCCCTGGTGCCGGTCAGTATCGTAGCCAGGCCGGTGCCGGCCAGGGGTGTGGCCGTAGGCCCGGCGGAAGACATCGATGAAGGCGCTGGCGGACGACCACCCGCACCGGTGCGCCACGGTGGTCACCGGGGTGTCCTCGGCCAGCAGCACCAGGGCCTGGTAGAGGCGTAGTTGGGTGCGCCACTGGGGGAACGTCATGCCCAGCTCGGCGGTGCAGAGCCGCGACAGCGTGCGCGCACTCGCACCGGCCTCCCGGCCCAGGGCGTCCAGGGTGCGCCGGTCCGCGGGGTCGGCACGCAGGATGTCGCAGATCCGCCGGAGGCGCGGGTCGGAGGGGGCCGGCAGCTGGACCGGCTGCTGCGGCGAGGCAGCCAACTGGTCCAGCAGTACGGCCCGCAGGCGGCAGCGCTCCGGGCTGTCGTCCGTGGGGGTGGCGGTGTGGGCGATGATCAGCTCCCGCAGCAGCGGCCCGACGGTCAGCACCGACGGGGCGTCCAGCCCGAGCGGGTTCTCCGTGGCGGGCAGGCCGAGCAGCCGCAACTCCAGTGCCCCATGGGCGCGGTGGGCGTGCACGGTTCCGGCCGGTACCCAGATGGCCCGGTTCGCGGGCGCGATCCACGTACCGGCGTCGGTGGTGACGGCCAGCACGCCGCGCGCCGCGTAGACGATCTGGTGGTCGTCGTGGCGGTGGGCGTCGATGTCCGAACCCGGCGCCAGCCACCGGGTGCGGGTGGGGGCGACCGGCTCGTGGCGGATCTCCGTCATGGGTTGTCGTTATATCGGAAGTCCGACAGCCGCCGCGTGGCGACGATGGACGGGTGGCGAAAAGCAAAGCGATCACCCTGCTGTCCATCGGTCATGCCTGCGTCGACGTCTACCAGGGGGCCGTGGCCGCCCTCGTCCCGTACTTCGTGGCCGAACGCGCCTACACCTACGCCGCGGTCTCCGGCATCGTGCTCGCCGCGTCCCTGCTCTCCTCCGTGGCACAGCCCCTGTTCGGCATGGCGACCGACCGCCGGGCGATGCCCTGGCTACTGCCCGTGAGCACCCTCGTCGCCGGCTCGGGGATCGCCCTGAGCGGGCTGGGCGGCTCCTACGCGCTGACCCTGCTGTTCGTGGGCATCGGCGGGATCGGCGTAGCCGCGTACCACCCGGAGTCCGCCCGTGTGGCGCGCGCCGCCGGCGGAGGCAGCCACACGGCGATGGGCTGGTTCTCCCTGGGCGGCAACCTCGGCTTCGCCCTCGCGCCCGTCCTCGTGGCCGCGGTCGTCGGCATCGGCGGGCTGAGGCTCACCCCGCTGCTGGTGCTCCCCGCCCTCGTCGGGAGCCTGCTGACGCTACCGGTCCTGCGCGGCCTGGAGCGCATGGCGTCCGCCGCCCCGCGTACGGCCACGGCGGCCGCGGCTCCGGACGACGTGGCCTCCTTCGTGAAGCTCGCCCTGGCCGTGGTCTGCCGGTCGATCGTCTTCGTCGGCCTGAGTACGTTCATCGCGTTCTACGTGCGCGAGCGCACCGGCGGGGGAGCGGCGGCAGGGACCGCGGCCCTGGTCGTGCTCTACCTCGGCGGCGCGGTCGGCACCGTCGTGGGCGGCGCCCTCGCCGAGCGCCGGGACCGTGTCACGGTGGTGCGCCGGTCCTACCTCCTGACCGTGGCCGCGGTGGCGGGGCTGGTCTTCGTGCCCGGTCCGGCCCTCTATGTGTGCGTCGCCCTGACCTCGGCGGGCCTCTACGTCCCGTTCTCGCTCCAGGTGACCCTGGCTCAGGACTACCTGCCCGGCCGGGTCGGCACGGCCAGTGGCATCACCCTGGGGCTGACGATCAGCATCGGCGGCCTGTTCAGCCCGCTGATCGGCCGGCTGGCCGACGCCACCTCCCTGCAGACCGCCCTGGTGCCGCTGATCGCCATGCCCGCGCTGAGCTGGCTGCTGTTCCGCACCCTCGCGGAACCCGCCCCGCCGAACGCGTCACTTCCGGTGCCCGGAGGCGTGCGCTAGGCCGTGTCTCTTTGATCGGCTGGTCGGTTGATCGGATGTGTCTGTCCGGTTAGTGATCTCTGATGCAATGTGGGACCGGATCGAGCCGCTGATGCCGGCTGATCCGGTCCGAGGACGGCGGTGGGCCGACCACCGCCGCACTCTGGAGGCCATCGCGTGGAAATACCGCACATGCTCGCCGTGGCGGGATCTGCCGAGCGAACTTGGGCCGTTTCAGACCGCTCACAAACGGCTGATCAGGTGGGCTGTGGAAGGCACTTGGGAACGGATTTTCCGCGCTGTTCTAGCAGCTGCCGATGCCGGTGACGACATCGGCTTGACTGTGTCGGTGGACTCAACTGTCTGTCGCGCTCACCAGCACGCCGCCGGAGCCAGGAAAAGGGGGCGCCGGGCCGGTCCGAACCTGACGATCACGCGCTCGGGCGTTCTCGCGGCGGTCTGAGCACGAAAGTGCATCTCGCCAGCGACAGCCGTGCCCGCCCCTTGGCCCTCCATGTCACTGCCGGCCAGGCGGGCGATGCACCGGCGTTTGAGGCTGTGATGGCAAGCATTCGTGTTCCTCGCAACGGCCTGGGAAGACCGAGGACCCGACCGGATGCCGTCCTTGCCGATCGTGCGTATTCGTCCCGTGTGATCCGGAGGCATCTGAGCCGACGTGGGATCCGCGCGGTCATTCCCCAGCCGTCCGACCAAGTCGGTCACCGGCTGCGCCGAGGTCGTGCTGGCGGCCGGCCACCCGCTTTCGATGCAGAGGCATACAAGCAGCGCAACGCGGTCGAACGGTGCATCAGCAGGTTCAAGCAGTGGCGCGGTCTGGCCATGCGGACGGACAAGCTCGCCATCGCCTACGACGCCGCACTCCACCTGGCCGCCATCCTTATCTGGGCGCGCCAGTGACATGACTGCGGAAGCTAGAGGCTCAGGCTCGAGACGAAGCCCGAGAAAGTAGGTGCTGCGACCCGCCACTGGCACAGAAGGGGATCCGTCCAGAAGTCACTGCCGACGATGCGGGGATCTGAGAGGGCGGTATGTGACGTAGTGCCGCGTTTGTTGTCGCTGGAACGTGTGGCACAGGCGTATCGGGGCTGATCAGGGGGTCTTGTCGTGCTGGAGTGTTCTTCGTGAGCGACCGCCAGCCCTACAAGAGCGACCTGTCCGACGAGCGGTGGGCCCTGATCGAGCCCGTCATCGCCTCCTGGAAGGCTCAGCATCCCTCCGTCAGCGGCCACCAGGGCGCCTACGAGATGCGGGAGATCGTCAACGCCCTGCTCTACCAGTCCCGTACCGGCTGCCAGTGGGACTACCTCCCCCACGACCTGCCCCCGGTCGGCGCGGTGAAGTACTACTTCTACAAGTGGCGCGACGACGGCACCGACCAGACCATCCACGACCTGCTGCGCTGGCAGGTCCGCGAGAGCCGGGGGCGCAAGGCCGACCCGAGCTTGGTGGTGCTCGACACCCAGAGCCTGCACGCGGCCGTCGGGGTGCCCGCCGGCACCACCGGAAGGGACGCGGCAAAAAAAGTCCCGGGCCGCAAGCGCGGCCTGGCAGTTGATGTTCTCGGTCTGGTGATCGCGGTGGTGGTGCTGGCCGCGTCCGCGCACGACAACGCCGCTGGCATCGCCTTGCTGGACAAGGTCGCCGCCGACACCGACACGGTACAGAAGGCCCTGGTGGACCAGGGGTTCAAGAACGCTGTCATCGACCACGGGCGGAAGGTCGGCATCGACGTCGAAGTCGTCGAGCGCAACCCAACGACCAGCGGGTTCGTGCCGCAACCGATCCGGTGGCGGGTGGAGCAGGTAAACGGGATCATGATGCTGCACCGCAGACTGGTCCGCGACTACGAACACCGGCCCGCCTCGGCCGAGTCGAGGGTGTACTGGGCCATAAGCGACCGGATGTCCAGGATGGTCACTGCGACCTCCACCCCCACCTGGCGCGGCGCATGAACAACGACGGGCTCACCCTGGGGGCGGTCCTCGCCCGCCTGGAGGAGCAAGAGCGCGAGATCGCCACGCAGGCCGAAGCGACGCGAGCGCGCATCACGGAACTCACCGCGCAACTGGAGGAGTTCGGCCGAGTCGCCGAAGAGGTGCGCATCACCCGCAAGACACTGCTGGCACTGCCCGAGCCGGCCTCGCCGACACCGCCGCCCGCGAAGCTGCCGGACCATCCGGCCTACCAGCAGATCATGGCGGTGTTCGCCGCAGCCGACGCCCCGCTGCGGGCACGGGCGGTCTGCGAGGCGTTGGACCTGGAGATCGCACCCAACAACGTCAACAACGTCCGGCTCAAGCTCAAACGGCTGGCCGAACGCGGAATCCTGATCGAGCCCGAACAGGGCTTGTTCACCAAGCCGCAGTCGTAGCCGCCTGGTCAGGCCACGACCAGCCCGACAGCCCCACCCGAAAGCCCGAAACGGGCATCACGTCACGTACCGCCCTCTGAGGGGTCAGTCCGGTAGTCGAGCGCCAAGGCGCCGTCATCACCGGGGTTGCGAGTGGTGGCGATGAGCACGGCCTGTTCAACGTCGAGCCAAGGCAGTTCGAGCGGGGCGGTGCTGCTGCTTCCTCGTGCCTGGCGAAAGAAGGCGGAGTGCGGATCGTCGGCGAACATGTCCATTGATTGGGACGCGTACGCCATCTGCTCGGGGTTCCATACGAAGGCAAGTGGGTCCTTGAACCATGGGATGACCTTCGCCAGTACCGCATCGCCCGGGTGACGCCAGAGGTCGCGGTCGATGAGGGACGTCAGCGGGGCGGGCAGAGCAAGTCCACGGACTATCGAAGGCGCCATGGCGAACAGCTTCGCACGGCGAACAACACCAAGGAGACATGCTCTAGCCGCCGGCGGCGAGCCCGGTGGCCGTGGCCCGGAGCCGCCGGTTCAGGCGGGGTTCGAAGCCGAGGGCGATGTTGGCCGTCGGCGGGACGAGAAGTGGCGGTACGTCAGCGTCTCCACCGATCACGACCAGGCCGAGGGCGACGGCTCCCGCCGGCTCGCCTGGCAGAGACCCTCGGCCGCGGCTGCGGATCGTCCGTCCGCGACCAGGCCGTGTTTCAGGTGGCGGGTGATTCCTGGGCGGACAGTTCTTCGGCCAGTTCCATACAGCGCAGGCGGGCCGGGGAGAAGTCGTAGGGCATCTTGCCGATGGCTTCAAGTGCGCTCATGGAGCCGGCCTCCCGGCTGCCGGAGCTGAGGCCGGCCTCGTCCTCGCCGCCATCGGCGGCAGCAGGGTGCAAGGTGTCCCAGGCGTCGAAGAGGGCATCGTCGTCCTCATCCAGGCCGGACTCCTCGATGACGGCCTGCAGAGCGCATTCGAAGGCGTGCCGCTCGGCGGCCACTCGAGCCACCTGCGGATCATCGGCGGCGACGCTGTCATCGAGTGCCTCCTCGGCGTCATCGATGCGGTCGGAATTCTCCCGCAGGGCGGGATGTGTGGCCAGGGCGACGAAACGGGTGGCCTGGAGGGCCGCGCCGAGCGGGCCGAGGATCCGCTCGGTGACCAGCAGACTGTCCAGGTCCGCCTGGCGCAGGGAACCCTCGGGCAGGCTCCTGAGGCGTCCGGTGACGAAATCGGAGAGCAGGCCCATCCGGCTGCCTTCGGTGCGCATCCTCTGCACGGCGGTCCGTTGCCGCCGCAATGTCGCCTCCTGCTCGGCGAGGGTTTCGTCCAGCCGCTCCAGGATGCCCGCGAAACCGTCCTCGCTGTCCGCGCCGGCGGAAGCCGTGCCGGTGGTGAAGGCGTCCCGGATGTCGTCCAGGGCGATCCCGGCGTCGGCCATCCTGCGAATCCACAGCAGGCGGATCATGTCCTCGTACGCGTAGCGGCGGCGGTCATCACCGCCCCGCTCGGGCTCGGGGAGCAGGCCGATCTCGTGGTAGTGGCGAATCGCCCGTGGCGTGCTGCCGACGAAGGCCGCCGCATCACCGATCTTGACCTGGCGGGGTGGCATGAGAGACGGATGCATGGCCGGGACCTTCCTCAAGGGGGCGGGACGCAAGTCCACCGGACCACATGCCGCTACGGAAGGTGCAACCCGGAACCTGGCCTAGGCCGTGTCTCTTTGATGGGTAGGTCAGTTGATCGGGTGTGTCTGTTCGGTTGGTGATCACAGATGCGATGTGGAGCCGGATCGAGCCGCTGATGCCGGCCGATCCGGTCCGTGGACGGCGATGGGCCGATCATCGCCGCACCCTTGAAGCGATCGCGTGGAAGTACCGCACCAGCTCGCCCTGGCGAGACCTGCCCGATGAGCTCGGCTCGTTCCAGACCGCTCACGAACGGCTCATCGGATGGGCTGTCGACGGCACCTGGGAGAGGATCCTCGCCGCAGTCCTGGCAGCGGCGGAAGCAGACGACGACATCGATTGGACCGTGTCGGTCGACTCCACCGTCGTGCGGGCGCACCAGCACGCTGCCGGAGCGTTCAAAAAGGGGCTGTGGGTCGCCGCGAGCCCGCCGATCACGCACTTGGACGCTCCCGCGGCGGCCTGAGTACCAAGGTCCACCTGGCCGCCGACGGCCGGGCACGGCCGCTGGCCTTCACCGTCACCGCGGGCCAGGCCGGTGACGCACAGGCTTTCGAGACGGTGATGGCCCGCATCCGCGTACCCCGGACCGGCCCAGGCAGGCCCCGCACCAGACCCGACGCCGTTCTGGCTGACCGCGCCTACTCCTCCCGTGTCATCCGGGCGCATCTTCGGCGCAGGGGAATCCGCGCGGTCATCCCTCAGCCTTCCGACCAGATCGGCAACCGCCTACGACGGGGCCGCCAAGGCGGCCGCCCGCCCGGCTTCGACCGCGAGGCATACAAGCAGCGCAACACCGTCGAGCGGTGCATCGCCCGCTTCAAACAGTGGCGCGGGCCGGCCAGGCGCACCGACAAGCTCGCCATCACGCACCAGGGCGCACTCCACCTCGCGGCCACCCTCATCTGGGTCCGGGCCTGACCCCACCGACTGGATCTCAGGTGGTTCCCGGGGTGCTGCGGGTCAGGCTCACCACTCCGTTGCCAACTCGTACGACCACTCGAAGTCGGCGTGAACCGTGCCGTCGTCATCCCTGAGTCGCGAACGGACCAAGTAGCTCGCCCCACGCGCCATGATTCCCGTCGGCGCCTCTTCGGATTCGAGCTGCTCCGTGTACGGGTCGGCCGACGGGCCATAGGAACCGAAAGACCTTTGCAGCTTGTCCACGTCGAGCCCAGCCTGTTTCACCACGTGCACGTACCGCACGCCCGACACGATGTCCTGGTCCACGCGGAAGGCGACTTCAAGGTGGTACTCCACGCCTTGCTTGATGGTGACCGGCTGACTCTTGTCGGCCTTGGCGGGGTCAAGAGTGATCGTCTTACCCTCTGGAAGCGAGTCGGAGACCACGCTCAGGAACAGCAACGTCAGCCTGCCCCCGCCAGAGGTCTCAGTCGCCATCAGGTCGCCATGCATCACAGATAGTGACACTCACTCATGCCCGTCAGAGAGACACTCCCTAGCCGTACCGCAGGCGAGGACACGGCCCCGCCCACTCGATCGGGTGGGTCTTGCTCCGGATCCGTCCGGTTCGGGCGGGGAGCGTGTCCGCCGACGCGATCATTCGGCGGCGATCTCATCGATTCGGACGGCACACCGTCCCAAGTCCCTGGTCCCGGCCGCCGCCGCACCCGCGCAGGACCCGTCCGCCCGGACCTCCGCGCAGGTGCCGCACCGCGCCACCACCCCGGCCGAGCGCCGGACCGACGCCCGGCTCGACGCCCCGCGGGATGATCAGGAACGGCTGAAGGCCTTCTTCGCCGCACTGCCCAAGGGAGGCGACCTCCACAACCACTGTCGGGTGCGGTCACCACCGAGTACCTCATCCAGCTCGCGGGCGAGAACGGGCTGTGCATCGACGCGACGACGACGGCCGTGCGCCCGCCCTGCGGACCGGGCACCCGTCCGGCCGCCGACGCCCGGACGGATGCCGAGTTCCGGCAGCGCACCGTCCGCGCCTGGTCGATGCAGGACTTCCCCGCCGGCCAGTCGGGCCACGACCACTTCTTCGACACGTTCGGCAAGTTCGGGGAGGCGACACGCGATCGCGGAAAGCCGCTCGCAACGTCGCCAACGTCGTGGAGCAGAACCAGTTCTATCTGGAGACCCTGTTCACCCCCGCCTCCGACAGCGCGCGCAAGCTCGCCGAGTCCGTGGGCTACGACGCCGACCTCGCCGCGTTCCACCGCAAGCTGGTCGCCGACGGAAAGCTCGACAAGGTCGTCACCGAGGCCGTCCAGGAGGCCGACGCCGCCGACGCCCAGTTCCGCGAGGCGGCACACTGCGACACCCGCCGCCCCGACACGGGCTGCCGGCTCCCCGTACGGTGGATCTCCCAGGTCTCCCGGGGCAGTTCGAACGAGCGCGTGTTCACACAGATGGCCGTCGGCATGCGGCTCGCCGAGCGCGACCCGCGGTTCGTCGCTGTCAACGGACGCCCGCCTCACGCTGCACGCCGGTGAGCTGGCCCCCGGCCTGGTCAAGCCCGAGGACTGGGCTTGATCCGCTTTGACGGACATTCGAGATCTGGGGTTCTGCCCCGGGAGGATGTCCATCATGGAGAGCATGGGGAAGAAGAAGCCTCGCCGCCCTCGTCGTTCGTTCACGCCGGAGTTCAAGGCCGAGATCGTCGGTCTGTGCCGACGAGGTGACCGCTCGGTCGGGCAGGTCGCCAGAGACTTCGAACTGACCGAGACGGCGGTGCGGGACTGGGTGAAGCAGGCCGAGGTCGACGCGGGCGAGCGCAACGGGCTGACCAGCAGCGAGCGCGAGGAACTGGCCGCGTTGAGGCGGGAGAACCGCCGGCTGCGTGAGGATGTCGACGTCCTCAAGCGGGCCACAGCTTTCTTCGCGAAGGAGACCCGGTGACGGTGCACCCGTTCATCGAGGCGGAGAAGCGCGCAGGTCACAGCGTCAAACGGGCGTGTGAGCTGATGAAGGTCTCCCGGACCGCCTTCTATGCCCGTCGCTCCGGCCTGCCCGGACCCCGCGCGTTGCGGGATGCCGAGCTGACCGAGCAGATTCTCGAGGCCCATGCGAAGTCCCGCGGAACCTACGGGTCCCCGCGCGTGCATGCCGTGCTCAAGCGCGAGGGTGCCGGGTGTGGCCGTCGTCGTGTCGCACGACTGATGCGGGCCGCCGGGCTGCAGGGCCGGCACTGCAGACGACGGCACGTGACCACGATCCCCGATCCCAGGGCTGCCTTCCGTCCCGACCTCATCGTCCGGGACTTCCAGCCCGACCGCGCCGGGCTCGATGCCCGCTGGTGCGGCGACATCACGTACGTCCCGACGGAGGAGGGCTGGCTCTATCTGGCCACGGTCATCGACATCGCCTCCCGGCGCGTAGTCGGCTGGGCAACCGCAGATCACCTGCGTACCGAACCGGTGGCCGAGTCGCTGACAGCCGCCTGCCGGCAGCGTCGCCCCACCCACCCCGTGATCTTCCATTCGGACAGAGGCTGCCAACTTGCACTCAACCGGTCGTCGCAACACCAGCTTCCTGGAGGGATAGTAGGTGCTCGTTGAGGGCTTCGGCGGGGGTCTTCCAGGCGAGGGTCTTTCGGGGGCGGTTGTTGAGGGTGAAGGCGACGGCCTGCAGCTCGTCGATGCCCCAGCGCGACAGGTCCGTGCCCTTCGGAAAATACTGCCGCAGCAGACCGTTCGTGTTCTCGTTGGTGCCGCGCTGCCAGGGACTGTGAGGGTCGGCGAAGTAGACCTGGAGTCCGGCATCGACGCGGAACTGGGCGTGCTGGGCCAGTTCCGTGCCCCGGTCCCACGTCAGTGACCTGCGCAGTTGCTCGGGCAAGGTCGTGATGGTGGCGGTGATCGCGTCTTTCACGGCCTCGGCGCCGCGGCCGGCCAGCGCGGGCCCGTTCGTGGTACGTGGCTCGGTGCCGAAGCCCCCCATCCGGGGCAGGTGCAGCAGCATGGTGACCGCGTACTGCGCTCGACCAGCGTGCCGATCGCGGACCGGCCGGTGCCGATGATGAGGTCACCTTCCCAGTGGCCTGGAACGGCACGGTCCTCGGCCTCGGCCAGCCGCTCGCTGATCAGCACGTCAGCGGTCACGTGGCCGCGGACGCTCTGCCTGGTGCGCTCCCGCGGGACACGCAGTGACCGTCCGGTGCGCAGGCAGGCGACCAGCTCACGCTTGAGGGCTCCGCGTCCCTGGACGTAAAGGGCCTGGTAGATCGCTTCCGGGGAGATGCGCATGGACTCATCTTCCGGGAAGTCCACCGTGAGCCGCTGTGATATCTGTTCCGGACTCCAGGAGGTCGCCCAGCGGCGGTCCTGACGGCGGGGTTTGTTCCTTCCCTGCCAGGGCGGCACCTGGGGACCCTCGACGACCCGGCCGTCCAGGGCGTGGACGACGTTCCCGGCCAGCCGGTCCTGCACGTACTCGCGCAGTCGCTCGTCGGCCACCAGCTTCGCCGGCTTCGGCCGCTGAGCCCGCCGCTCGGCATGCCATTGCGCCAGCGAGGCCCGGTACTCCAAGTGGTAACTCCGCGTGGAGGCGTTGCGCCGCAGCTCCCGCGAGATCGTGGACGGCGAACGCCCCAGACACCGCGCGATCGCACGGACCCCGAAGTCTCGCGCACGCAGCAGAGCGATTTCCTCCCGCTCGGCGAACGAGAGGTAACGGCCGGAGACAGTCGGGGCGAGGCACGGATTCACCCCGCCAGCATGACGAAACCACCGCGACCCCACCGCAGGCGAGACCTCGATGACGGCTGCGGCGTCCACCGAACTCAGTCCCCGCGCGATCGCCTTCCAGAACCTGGCCCGGTCCTCACGCCAGGCAACGCCCGGCCGCCCTGGCGAGGCCATCTGGCCGCGATACTCCCGCACCGCCCGCTGCCGATTCCCCACACCCATCACAAACCCCCAGTTCACGAAGGTGTTGCGACGACCGATTGAATCCGCCCAATACACCAGCCAGCAATTCGCTTCCCTGGCAACCCAGTTCGGGGTCAGACTCTCGGTCGGCCGCACCGGCCAGTGCTGGGACAACGCGCTCGCCGAGTCGTTCTTCTCGACCATCAAACGCGAACTGCTCGGCACCTCCGCCTGGCCCAGCCGGGCCGCCGCCCGAACCGCGATCTTCGATTTCATCGAGGGCTGGTACAACTTGCACCGACTGCACAGCAGCCTCGGCTACCTCAGCCCCGCCGAGTACGAGACCGCACTCACAGCCTGACCACCACACCAATGGTGTCCGTCAAAGCGGAACAAGCTCAGACCTCACCTTCCACATCCGCGAGGCCGTGCTCGTCGCCGGAGCCGAACGCATCGGACACGGCGTCGACCTGGTCCACGAGGACGACTGGCGGCAGCTCGCCCGCACGAGGGCCCGCCGCGACGTCGCCGTGGAGGTGCCCTTCAGCAGCAACAAGCAGATCCTGGGCGTGGCGGGCGACGACCACCCGTTCAACGCCTACCGCCGCTACGGCGTCCCCGCCGTCCTGGCCACCGACGACCCCGGTGTCTCACGCATCGGCATCAGCCACGAGTACCAGTACGCCCGTGAGACCCACGGCCTGAGCTACACCGAACTGAAGGACCTGGCCCGCGCCTCGCTGGAGTACGCGTTCCTCGACGGCGACGGCCTGTGGGCCACCGGATCCACCCGCGCCGGCTACCGCCCGGTGCGGGCCTGTGCCGGAGCCCGGCCGGGCATCGCCCCGCCCGCCCCGGCCTGCGCCCGCCACCTCGCGGACAACCCGAAGGCGGCGGCCGAGTGGCGCCAGGAAGCGGCGTTCGCCGGTTTCGAACAGCGGTACGGCGGATCGCGCTGATGCGGCGCCGCCGCTGAGGCACGGGGGCGGGGGCCGCAGGCCATGAACTGCGGCCCCCGCCCCCCATGGCTACGCTCGAAAAATGGCAGACAGCGGAGACCGGCCCGAGCCGCCCCCCGGCACCCCCGAAGACGCGACGCACGCGCTGCTCGCCTCCGCCGTGGACGAATGGGCCGCAGCGATCGTCGCGAACGACGTCACGCGGATCGCCGCGTTCATGGCGGACGAGTGGGTCATCATCTCCGAGTCCGGCATCACGGACCGTGACACCTTTCTGGCCTTCGTCGCATCCGGCGACCTGACCCACTCGGCGATGCAGGCCGTCACCCCGCCGAGGATCCGCGTCCACGGGGACACCGCCGTGGTCACCGCACGGATCACGAACACCGCCCACTACGGCGGCCGCCGCTTCGACGCCGACGAATGGACCACGGACGTCTTCGTACGGCGGGACGGCGACTGGCGGTGCGTGCTGAGCCACATCACCCCCGCCGCCTCCCCTCCCGCAGATTCATGAGCCCCACGCCACGCCACAGGAAGCGCCTGGGCTATCCGGCGGCCGCCGCCGTCTTCGCCATCGGCATGGCGGGGACCACGCTGCCCACCCCGCTGTACGGGCTCTACCGTGAGGAGCTCGGGTTCTCCGAGCTGATGGTGACGGTCGTCTTCGCCGTCTACGCGCTGGGCGTCGTCGCCACCCTGCTCCTCGCCGGGAACGTCTCCGACGAGACGGGGCGGCGGCCCGTCCTGCTGGCCGCCCTGGGCTTCTCGGCGGCCAGCGCGCTCTGCTTCCTCTTCGAGGGCGGGCTCCCCGCCCTCTTCGCGGGCCGCCTGCTGTCGGGGTTCGCCGCCGGGCTGCTGAGCGGCGCCGCGACCGTCACGGTGATGGAACTCGCCCCACCGGGGCACACCGCGAGGGCCGGTCTCGCCGCGACCGCCGCGAACATGGGCGGCCTGGGGTGCGGCCCCCTGCTGGCGGGGCTGCTCGCCGAGTACGCCCCCTGGCCCCTGCGGCTCCCCTTCGTGGTGCACCTGGCCCTGATCGCCGCGGCCGCCGTGCTGACCTGGTTCCTGCCCGAGACGGTCACCTCCTCCGGACGGCGCCTGCGGCTGCGCCCGCAAGGGCTCGCGGTCCCGCCCCAGGTGCGCGGGGTGTTCGCCCCCTCGGCGCTGGCCGCCTTCGCCGGGTTCTCCCTGCTGGGCCTCTTCACCGCGGTCGCCCCGGCGTTCGTGGCCGAGACGCTCGACGTGCACAACCTGGCCCTGGCCGGACTCGTCGTCTTCTCCGTCTTCCTCGCCTCGACGGCCGGGCAGGCGCTCATGGGGCGCGTGGGGGAGCGGCGGGCCCTGCCGGGCGGGTGCTTCGTCCTGGTCGCCGGCCTCGTGCTGGTGGCGGCCTCGTTGCTGCTGGCCTCGCTGCCCCTGCTCGTCACCGGGGCGCTCTGCGGCGGCCTGGGCCAGGGGCTCGCGTTCCGCGGCGCGGTGACGGCGATCAGTGCGGCGGCACCGCCCGAGCACCGGGCCGCGACGGTGTCCGCGTTCTTCGTCGTCGCCTACCTGGGCATCTCGCTGCCGGTCGTCGGCGTGGGCGCCCTGACCCTGTGGATCGGGCTCAGGAACGCCGGGCTGACCTTCGCCGGCTGTGTGCTGGTGCTGGCCCTGGGCGTCGGCCTGCACCTGGCCCGCAGGCCTCCCGCCCGCGGCTGACGCACGCGGAGGCCGCACCGTACCGCCCCTCCTACCGTGCGGAGAGGCTGGAGCGGCGCACCACCAGCTCCGGCTGGAGCACCACCCGCCGGTGCTCGTGCGCCGCCGGATCCCCTCCGGCGCCGGTCTCCTCCAGGAGCAGACCGGCCGCCAGAGCCCCCATCGTCGCCGCGGGCTGCCGTACGGACGTGAGTGGTACGGCGGCGGCCGCCGCGAACTCGATGTCGTCGTACCCCACCAGCGCCAGATCGTCGGGGACGGCGACCCCGGCGGCGAACAGCGACTGGAGCACCCCCAGCGCGAGCAGGTCGTTGGCGCAGAACACGGCGGTGGGGCGGCGGGAGAGGCCCAGCAGACGGGCCCCCGCGTCCCGGCCCGCCGCCACGTCGAGCCGCTCGGTGGGCAGCTCCCGCAGGGCGTCCGGGCCGAGACCGGCCTCGGCGAGCGCGGTGAGCGCCCCCGTACGGCGGTCCCGGACCTGGTTGAAACCGGGCGGCCCGCTCACGTACGCGATCGAGCGGTGCCCGGCGTCGATCAGGTGCCGTACGGCGAGCGCGCCGCCTGCCACGTCGTCCACCGACACCGAGCACTCCGTCGTGCCCTCGGCGACCCGGTCGACGAGGACGAACGGGATGCCGTGGCGCCGGAAGGCCCCGATGTTGCGCCCGGTCGCGTCGGCGGGGGTGAGCAGCACCCCGCGCACCCGCTGCTCGGCGAAGAGCGACAGATACTCGGCCTCCTCGCCGGGGCTCTGCGCGCTGTTGCAGACCATGACGCCGAGCCCCGCCTCCCGCGCGGCCCGCTCGGCGCCGCGCGCCACGTCCACGAAGAACGGGTTGCCCATGTCGAGGACGAGCAGCCCCATGATCCGGCTGCGCCCCGCCCGCAGCTGCCGCGCCGACTCGCTGCGGACATAGCCGAGCCGGTCGATCGCCGACAGGACGCGGGCCCGCGTGTCGGGACCCACCGAGTCCGGGCGGTTGATGACGTTGGAGACCGTGCCCACCGATACTCCGGCGACCCGGGCCACGTCCTTGATACCCACCGACCGGGCCATCAGACGGAGACCTCCAGAAGCTCCGGCGGGGACGCCGAACGAGTCCTCAGACTACCCGCGCGCATCAGAAGTCGAAGTCGTCGATGTTGTCCTTGTCGAACACCGTCGGCTTGCCGAGACTGATCACGCCGTCCTTCCCGATGGTGAAGCCGCCCAGGTCACCCGCCCCGAAGGTCTGCCCCTCCTCGCCGCTGATCTGCCCCGAGGCGAGGGCGATCGCGGTGTGGCCGGCCAGCTCGCCGAGCTTCGCCGGGTCCCACAGCTCGAACGCCTCGACCGTGCCGTTCTTGACGTACGTGCGCAGGTCGTTGGGGGTGCCGAGGCCCGAAAGCTTCACCTTGCCCTTGTACTTCGAGCCGGAGAGGTACTGCGCCGCCGCCTTGATCCCCACGGTGGTCGGCGAGACGATCCCGGCGAGCTTGGGGTACTCCTGGAGCAGGCCCTGCGTCTGCTGGAAGGACTGCTGGGCGTCGTCGTTGCCGTACGCGACCTTCACGAGCCTGACGTCCTTGTACTTCGGGTCCTTCAGCTCGTCCTTCATGTAGTCGATCCAGAGGTTCTGGTTCGTCGCGGTCTGTGCGGCGGACAGGATCGCGATCTCGCCCTTGAAACCGATCTGTTCCGCCAGCAGCTGGATCTGGGTGCGGCCGAGATCCTCCGCCCCCGCCTGCGAGATGAACACGTTGCGGCAGCCGGGCGTGGTGTCGGAGTCGTAGGTGACGACCTTGATGCCGTTCTTCATGGCCTGCTTGAGCGCGGTGCACAGGGCGCCCGGGTCCTGCGCGGAGACGGCGATGGCGTCGACCTGCTGCTGGGTGAGGGTGTTGACGTAGGAGACCTGGCCCGAGGTGTCGGTGGCGCTGGTCGGGCCGACCTCCTTGAACGTGGAGCCCAGCGACTCGACGGCCTTCTGTCCGCCCTTGTCGGCGGTGGTGAAGTAGGGGTTGTTGACCTGCTTGGGCAGGAAGCCCACGGTCAGCCCCTTCTTGGTGGGTGCGTCGGGGTCGGCCTGACCGGCCGGGGCGGGGGCGCCGCCGCTCTCCTTCTTCACATCGCTCTTGGTGGTGCCGCCGCAGGCCGTGAGGGCGAGGGCGAGGGAGGTGACGGCGGCGACGGCCGCACCGGTACGGCGGATCGTTGACCTACGCATGGCAAGGGGTCCTTTACGGCGGAGGGGCGGGGAAGGGTTACGGGGCCGGCGCGCAAGCGGCTCGCCGCCCGGCCCTGGCGACGGAGAGCTGCCGTGCGACGCGGGGGCCGAGCACGGAGACGACGAGCAGGACGCCGGTGACGACGATCTGCGACTGGGCGGAGACGTTCAGCAGGCTCATCACGTTCTGCGCGGCGCCGAGCAGGAACACACCCGCGATCGCACCGCCGAGCGTGCCCTTGCCGCCGTCGAAGTCGATGCCGCCGAGCAACACGGCGGCCACGACGGAGAGTTCGAGTCCGGTGGCGTTGTCGAAGCGGGCGCTGGCGTAGTGCAGCGCCCAGAAGACGCCGGTGAGAGAGGCCATCAGCCCGGTCACCGTGAACAGGATCAGCTTCTGCCGCTTGACTCGGACCCCCGCGAACCTGGCCGCCTCCTCGTTGGCCCCCGTCGCGAACAGGGACCGTCCGAACGGCGTTGCGTGCAGGGCGAGTACGGCGACGGCGAGCAGCACCAGGAAGGGCAGGAAGGCGTAGGGGACGAAGGTGTCCCCGATCCGGCCGGCGGCGAGGTCCAGGTAGGGGGTGGGGAAGTCGGTGACGGCGTCCGAGCCCAGGACGATCTGCGCGATGCCCCGGTAGGCGGCCAGCGTGCCGATGGTCACGGCGAGCGACGGCAGCCCGAGCCGGGTGACCAGCAGCCCGTTGACCAGACCGCAGACCACACCGAGCAGCAGGCAGAACGGGATGATCGCCTCGATCGGCAGGCCCTGGTTCCACAGTGCCCCCATCACCGCACCCGAGAGGCCCGCGGTGGACGCCACCGACAGGTCGATCTCCCCGCAGACCACGAGCAGGGTCATCGGCAGGGCGATCAGCGCGATCGGCAGCGTGTTGCCGATCAGGAACGACAGGTTGAGCGCGTTGCCGAAGCCGTCGACGAAGCCGAAGGAGAGCAACAGCACGACGAGGAGGAGGGCGCCGACGACGGTGTCCCAGCGGACGGCGCGCGCGAGTGCGGAGTCAGCCATGGCGGGCGTTCCTCTTCTTCAGGGCGGTCGCCACGCGCAGGGCGACGATCCGGTCGACCGCGATGGCGAGGATGAGCAGGAAGCCGTTGATCGCGAGGACCCATACGGAACTGACGCCGAGGGCGGGCAGCACGCTGTTGACCGAGGTCAGCAGCAGCGCGCCGAGCGCGGCGCCGTAGACGCTGCCGGAGCCCCCGGTGAAGACCACACCGCCGACCACGACGGCGCTGACCACGGTGAGTTCGTAGCCGGTCCCCGTGCCGGAGTCGACATTGCCGAAGCGCGCCAGATAGAGCGCGCCCGCGAGACCGGCCAGGGCCCCGCAGAACGTGTACGCGAGGAGGATCCGTCGCCGGACGGGGATGCCGGCCAGCCGGGCCGCCTCCGGGTTGGAGCCCAGCGCGTACAGCTCGCGCCCGCTGCCGAAGTGTTTGAGGTAGTACGCCGTCGCCATCAGGACCGCCAGGGCGATCAGGGCGAGCCACGGCACGGCCGAGATTCCGCCGGAGCCGAAGTCGACGAACCCGTCCGGGAGATCGGCCGCCGTGATCTGCCGGGAGCCGACCCAGATGGAGTCGATGCCCCGGATGACGTAGAGCGTGCCCAGGGTGACGACGAGTGCGGGGACCTGGCCGAGGCTGACGAGAAGGCCGTTCAGCAGACCGAAGCCGACCCCGAGGAGCACGGCCAGGGCCACGGCCACGACCGGGTTCCCGCCACCCTGGAGGTAGGTGCCGGTCGCGAAGGCGCTGATGCCGAGCGTCGAGCCCACGGAGAGGTCGACGTTCCTCGTGATGACGACCAGCGACTGGCCGGTGGCGACCAGCACCAGGATCGTCGCGTTGAGCAGCAGGTCCTTGATGCCCTGCTCGGAGAGGAACTGGCTGTTGCCCAGCTGGGTGACGCCGATCATCACCAGGAGGACCAGCAGGATGGCGAGTTCGCGCATTCTGAAGACACGGTCGACGAGCCGGGTCGAGCTCGACCCGGGGATCGCGGCGGCGGGCGCCTGGCCGGGTGCGGTCACCGTCATGCGGCGGCCCTCCCGGTGGCCGCTGCCATCACCGTCTCCTCGGTGGCCTCGGAGCGGGGGATCTCGGTGGTGAGGCGGCCCTCGTGCATGACGAGGACCCGGTCGGCCATGCCGAGGATCTCGGGGAGGTCGGAGGAGATCATCAGGACGGCCACCCCGTCGGCCGCCAACTGGCTGAGCAGCCGGTGCACTTCGGCCTTGGTCCCGACGTCGATGCCGCGCGTCGGCTCGTCGACGATCAGCACGGAAGGGCCGGTGGCGAGCCACTTGGCGAGCACCACCTTCTGCTGGTTGCCGCCCGACAGCGTGGCGACGGTGTCGGCCATGCGGGCGTACTTCACCTGGAGCTTCACCGCCCAGTCCAGCGACCGGCTGCGCTCGGCGCCCCGGTCCATCAGCCCGGCCCGCACCGTGGTGCGCAGCCCGGTCAGGCCGATGTTCCGCTCGATGGACAGGTCCATCACCAGCCCCTGCGCCCTGCGGTCCTCCGGTACGAGGGCGAGGCCGGCGGCCATGGCGGTGGAGGGGGCGCCGTTGGTCAGCGCCCGCCCGGCGACCTCCACCTCACCGGCGTCCCACCGGTCGACGCCGAAGACCGCCCGGGCCACCTCCGTACGCCCGGCCCCGACCAGTCCAGCCAGGCCCACGATCTCGCCGCACCGGACGTCGAAGGAGACATCGGTGAAGACGCCCTCGCGGGTCAGCCGCCGCACGCTCAGCGCGACCGGGCCCGCCGCGACCTCCTGCTTCGGGTACAGCTCGTCCAGGTCCCGGCCGACCATCCGGCGTACGAGATCCTCCTGGGTCATGCCCTCCAGCGGTTCACTGGAGATCAGGGCGCCGTCCCGCAGGGTGGTCACCCGTCCGCAGATGCGGAAGATCTCCTCCAGCCGGTGCGAGATGAACAGGACGGCCGCACCCTGATCGCGCAGGGTGCGGACCACTCCGAAGAGCCGGGCCACCTCGCTGCCGGTCAGCGCCGCCGTGGGCTCGTCCATGACCAGGACGCGGGCGTCGAAGGAGAGGGCCTTGGCGATCTCGACGATCTGCTGGTCCGCGATGGACAGTCCGCGCGCCGGCCGGTCGGGGTCGAGCGCGACACCGAGCCGCCGCATCAGCGCGGCCGTGGCGGTACGGGTGGCCCGGTGGTCGATGCGGCCCAGCGCGCGACGCGGCCGGCGGCCCATGAAGATGTTCTCGGCGATCGACAGGTCGGGGAAGAGCGTGGGCTCCTGGTGGATGACGGCGATCCCGGCGTCCCGGGCGTCGGCGGGCCCGGCGAACACGGTGGGCTCACCGTCCAGCAGGACCCGGCCCGCATCGGGCCGGTGCACCCCGGCGAGCGTCTTGATCAGCGTCGACTTGCCCGCGCCGTTCTCCCCGGCGAGGGCGTGCACCTCGCCGGGGAACAGGTCGAGGGACACGTCCCGCAGGGCACGCACGGCACCGAAGGACTTGGAGATGTCCCGCAGGGCCAGCACGGGGGCCGGATCCTTGGCGGACCGGTGGGTCATGGGGGCTCCTCAACGACGCGGAGGGATCCTCACTCCATCGTGAAAGGTTTCAAATGAGTTGCCGGGACGTTAGACACGTGACGCAGGTCGCGTCAATGGAGCGGACCGAAATTCTCCGACCAGCTCTCCTTGAAGCCCCAACTGCCTTGTGCGGCACGGTGTTCGAGGGGTTGACAGCCCTCGGAGGGGCTCATAGCTTCACGGCGTGAATCGTTTCAGATTCGCGTGCTCACACTCCTCGTGTGCGCACCCGGAGTCAGCCGTCCGTACCCGAAGTCACAGGAGCGCCGCAGTGACCGAACTCGCCGCAGTGAAGGCCGCCCTCACGTCCCAGGCGGTGGAGACGCCTTCCTGGGCGTACGGGAACTCGGGAACCCGCTTCAAGGTGTTCACCCAGCCCGGCGTTCCCCGCACCCCCCAGGAGAAACTGGACGACGCGGCCAAGGTGCACGAGTTCACCGGCGCCGCGCCGACCGTGGCGCTGCACATCCCCTGGGACACGGTCGACGACTACGCGGCGCTCGCCCGGCACGCCCAGGACCGGGGGCTGACGCTCGGCGCCATCAACTCCAACACCTTCCAGGACGACGACTTCAGGCTCGGCAGCGTCTGCCACCCGGAACCCGCCGTCCGCCGCAAGGCGGTCGACCACCTCCTCGCCTGCGTCGACGTCATGGACGCGACGGGCTCCCGGGACCTCAAGCTCTGGTTCGCGGACGGCACGAACTACCCGGGCCAGGACGACATCCACGAGCGGCAGGACCGGCTCGCCGAAGCCCTCGCCACGGTGTACGGACGGCTCGGCGACGGCCAACGCCTGCTGCTGGAGTACAAGTTCTTCGAGCCGGCCTTCTACGCGACCGACGTCCCCGACTGGGGCACGGCCTACGCCCACTGCCTCGAACTCGGCTCGCGGGCCCAGGTCGTGGTGGACACCGGCCACCACGCACCCGGCACCAACATCGAGTTCATCGTCGCGACCCTGCTGAGGAAGAAGAAGCTCGGCGGATTCGACTTCAACTCCCGCTTCTACGCGGACGACGACCTGATGGTGGGCGCCGCCGACCCCTTCCAGCTCTTCCGGATCATGTACGAGGTCGTCCGCGGCGGCGGGCTCACGGACGGCGTGGCGTTCATGCTCGACCAGTGCCACAACATCGAGGCGAAGATCCCCGCGATCATCCGCTCGGTGATGAACGTCCAGGAGGCCACCGCGAAGGCGCTCCTCGTCGACCGGCACGCCCTCGCCGCGGCCCAGCGCTCCGGCGATGTGCTGGAGGCCAACGCCGTGCTGATGGACGCGTACAACACCGATGTACGGCCGCTGCTCGCCGAGGTCCGCGAGGAGCAGGGACTCGACGGGGACCCGATGGGCGCGTACCGGCGCTCGGGCTGGGCGGAGAAGACCGCGGCCGAACGGGCCGGCGGGCAGCAGGCGGGCTGGGGGGCGTGAGCACGCCCCGGGAATCCCCGCAGGCCCGGACCGCGTAACCCCTTCGTCGTCGCCCTCGAACCCCCTCCTCCTCGCGAAGGACACCATGGCACTCCACCCCCGCGCCCAGGCCCTCCTGGCCCGCTCCCACCGCCTCGGCTCCGACCCCCGCAACACGAACTACGCCGGCGGCAACGCCTCCGCCAAGGGGGCCGCTCCCGACCCCGTGACCGGCCACGACGTCGAGCTGATGTGGGTCAAGGGCTCCGGCGGCGACCTGGGCACCCTCACCGCCGAAGGTCTCGCGGTCCTCCGGCTCGACCGGCTGCGCGCGCTCCGGGACGTCTACCCGGGCGTGGAGTGCGAGGACGAGATGGTCGCCGCGTTCGACCACTGCCTGTACGGGAAGGGCGGCGCGGCCCCCTCCATCGACACCGCCATGCACGGGCTCGTCGACGCCCCGCACGTCGACCATCTGCACCCCGACTCCGGCATCGCGCTCGCCTGCGCCGCCGGCGGCGAGAAGCTGACCGCCGACTGCTTCGGTGACACCGTCGCCTGGGTCCCGTGGCGCCGCCCAGGGTTCCAGCTCGGCCTGGACATCGCCGCGGTCAAGGAGGCCAACCCGCAGGCGATCGGCTGCGTCCTCGGCGGCCACGGCATCACCGCCTGGGGTGAGACCTCCGAGGAGTGCGAGGCCAACGCGCTCCGCATCATCCGCACCGCCGAGACGTTCCTCACCGAGCACGGGAAGGCCGAGCCGTTCGGGCCGCTGATCGAGGGGTACGGGGCGCTGCCCGAGGCGGAGCGCCGCGAGCGTGCCGCCGCCCTGGCCCCCCACATACGGGCCCTCGCCTCACAGGACCGCCCCCAGGTCGGGCACTTCGACGACTCCCCGGCGGTCCTGGACTTCCTCGCCCGCACCGAGCACCCGAGGCTGGCGGCGCTGGGCACCTCCTGCCCCGACCACTTCCTCCGTACGAAGGTCGGGCCACTGCTGCTCGACCTGCCGCCGGCCACCGAACTCGACGGGACCGTGAGGCGATTGGGTGAGCTGCACACCGCCTACCGGGAGGAGTACGCCGCCTACTACGCGCGCCACGCGGAGCCCGGCTCGCCCCCGATGCGGGGCGCCGATCCGGCGATCGTGCTGATCCCCGGCGTCGGCATGTTCAGCTTCGGCAAGGACAAGCAGACCGCCCGGGTGGCCGGTGAGTTCTACCTCAACGCGATCAACGTGATGCGCGGTGCCGAGGCCGTCTCGGCCTATGCGCCGATCGAGGAGGCGGAGAAGTTCCGTATCGAGTACTGGGAGCTGGAGGAGGCCAAGCTCCGGCGGATGGCGAAGGCGAAGCCGCTGGCGACCAGGGTCGCCCTCGTCACGGGGGCGGGCAGCGGCATCGGCCGGGCCATCGCCCACCGCCTGGTCGCGGAGGGCGCCTGCGTGGTCGTCGCGGACCTGGACGCGGCGAGCGGGGCGGCCGTCGCCGAGGAGCTCGGCGGGCCCGACCGGGCGGTCGCCGTCCCCGTCGACGTCACCAGCGAGGCGCAGGTGGTGGACGCGTTCAAGGCGGCGGCCCTCGCCTTCGGAGGCGTCGACCTCGTCGTCAACAACGCGGGCATCTCCATCTCCAAGCCCCTGCTGGAGACCACGGTCAGGGACTGGGACCTCCAGCACGACATCATGGCCCGCGGTTCCTTCCTGGTCTCCCGCGAGGCGGCCCGGATGATGAGGGCCCAGAAGCTCGGCGGCGACATCGTCTACATCGCTTCCAAGAACGCCGTCTTCGCCGGTCCGAACAACATCGCCTACGCCGCCACCAAGGCCGACCAGGCCCACCAGGTTCGGCTCCTCGCAGCAGAGCTGGGGGAGCACGGCATCCGGGTCAACGGCGTCAACCCGGACGGTGTCGTCCGGGGGTCGGGCATCTTCGCCGGCGGGTGGGGCGCCCAGCGCGCAGCGACCTACGGCATCGAGGAGGAGAAGCTCGGAGAGTTCTACGCCCGGCGCACCCTCCTCAAGCGGGAAGTCCTCCCCGAGCATGTCGCGGGCGCCGTCTTCGCCCTGACCGGCGGCGACCTCACCCACACCACCGGCCTCCACATCCCCGTCGACGCGGGGGTCGCGGGAGCCTTCCTGCGATGAGCGAGGGCACGAAGACGTTCGCCGCCGTCGACCTGGGCGCCTCCAACGGGCGCGTCATGGTCGGCCGGGTCGGCCCCGGCACCCTGCACCTCACCCGGGCCCACCGCTTCCCCAACCGTCCGGTGCGGCTGCCGGAGGGGCTGCGCTGGGACATCCTGGGCTTGTACGGCGGAGTCCTCGACGGGCTCCGCGCGGCGGGCCCGGTGGACTCCCTCGGCATCGACAGCTGGGCCGTGGACTACGGGCTCCTGGACGCGGAGGGGTCCCTCCTCGGCAACCCCGTCCATTACCGCGACCCCAGGACGGACGCCGTCGCCGAGAAGGTGTGGTCCACCGTCCCGCCCGACGAGCTCTACCGGGCCACAGGCATCCAGCACGCCCCCTTCAACACCCTCCACCAACTCGTCGCCGCTCAGGGGACTCCGCAACTCGCGGCAGCGAAGCGGCTGTTGCTGATCCCCGACCTGATCGCCTACTGGCTGACCGGTGAACAGGGCACCGAGCTCACCAACGCCTCCACCACCCAGCTCATCGACCCCCGCACCCGCGACTGGGCTCCGGGCCCGGCCGGCCGTCTCTCCATCGACCTCGGCCTCTTCGCGCCCCTGCGCCGCCCGGGGGACCCCGCCGGGCTTCTGCTCCCGCACGTCCTGGAGGCGACCGGACTGCGCGGCCCGGTTCCGGTCACGACGGTCGGGTCGCACGACACCGCGTCGGCGGTGGCCGCCGTTCCCGCGCGACCGGGCGAGCGGTTCGCCTACCTCTGCACCGGAACCTGGTCCCTGGCCGGGCTCGAACTCGACGCTCCCGTCACCACCGACGCGAGCCGCGCCGCGAACTTCACCAACGAGCTGGGCGTGGACGGCACCATCCGCTTCCTGCGCAACATCATGGGCATGTGGCTGCTCCAGGAGTGCATGCGCACCTGGGGCGAGAGCGACATCGCGCCCCTGCTGGCCGAGGCCGCCGGGGTTCCGGCGCTGCGGTCCGTCGTGGACTCCGCCGACCCGGCCTTCCTCGCCCCGGGATCCATGCCCCGGCGCATCGCCGCGGCCTGCCGGGCCACCGGGCAGCGGGCACCCGAGACGCGCGGCGAGACCACCCGCTGCATCCTCGACTCGCTGGCCCTCGCCCACCGGCGCGCGATCCGCGAGGCGCAGCGACTGGCGGACCGCGCGGTCGATGTCGTGCACATCGTCGGCGGCGGCGCGCGCAACGCGCTGCTGTGCCAGCTCACCGCGGACGCCTGCGGTCTGCCGGTGGTCGCCGGGCCCGCCGAGGCGGCCGCGCTCGGCAACGTACTCGTGCAGGCGCGCGCCCACGGATCGGCCGGCGACAGTACGGCGATGCGTGAACTCGTCGCCAAAACACAGCCGTTGACCCGCTACGAGCCCTCGGGCGACCGGGCCGTGTGGGAGTCGGCGGCACGAAGGACCGGGGGGTGGTCCGGCCCCTCCTGAACCGATCCACCCGACCGTGACACCCCTCGTCCCCAAGGAGCCGACGTGATCAGCAGACGACGACTGCTCAGCACCACCGCCACCACCCTGGGAACCTCCCTCATCGCCGGAGCCGTGCCGGCCGCCGCGCACCCCACGCAGCCCACCGGACCGGCGGGCGCGGCAGCCGAGGCCCTCCGGGTGGGCCGCCCGACGGCCGAGTACGTACGGCAGCCCCTCGGCCTGGGCCCCGACCGCCCCCGGCTCAGCTGGCCGCTGGCCGCCACCGGATCGGGCCGCACCCAGAGCGCCTACCAGGTGCGGGTCGCCCTCAGCGAGCGGGCGCTGGAGAAGCCCGACGTCTGGGACAGCGGCAAGGTCGTCTCCGGACAGTCGGTGCACGTGACGTACGGCGGCCCCGCGCTCCGCTCCCGTACCCGCTACCACTGGTCCGTACGGGTCTGGGACGGCGAGGGCAAGGTGTCCGCCTGGTCCGCACCCACCTGGTGGGAGACCGGCCTCACCGACCCCGCCGACTGGTCCGCCCGCTGGGTCGGCGCCCCGGCCGCCCTCGTCGGCGCACCCGCACTCGACGACGCCTCCTGGATCTGGTTCCCCGAGGGCGACCCGGCGAGCAGCGCCCCCGCCGCGACCCGCTGGTTCCGTTCCGCCTTCGAGGTTCCCGAGGGTGTGACCCGGGCCCGGCTGGTGCTCACCGCCGACGACGGATACACCGCCCACCTGGACGGCAGCGAGGTCGCGTCGGCCGCCGCCGACCACGCCGCCGACGCCTGGCGCCGCCCCTCCCTCACCGATGTCACCCAGCGCCTGAGCCCCGGCCGCCACCTCCTCGCGATCTCCGCGACCAACGGGGTGGCGGGCCCGGCCGGACTCCTCGGACTCCTGGAGCTGACCACCGCCGACGGCGTACGCACCATCACCACCGGAGCCGGCTGGAAGGCCACCGACGAGGAACCCGGAGACGACTGGCAGGCGCCGGAGTTCGACGACGGCGCCTGGCCCGCCGCGAAGGTCCTCGCCCCGTGGGGCGGCGGCCCCTGGGGCAAGGTCTCCGTCGTCCACGCCCCCGTCGCGCAACTGCGCCACGAGTTCCGGCTGCGCAGCACGCCCGTCGTGCGGGCCCGCCTGTACTCCACGGCGCTCGGCGTGTACGAGGCGCACCTCAACGGCAAGAAGGTCGGCACGGACTCCCTCGCCCCGGGCTGGACCGACTACGACAAACGCGTCCAGTACCAGACGTACGATGTCACCGGCCTTCTCAAGGCGGGCGCCAACGCCCTCGGCGTGGAGCTCGCGGCGGGCTGGTACGCGGGCAACGTAGGCATGTTCGGCCCGCACCAGTACGGGGAAATCCCCTCCTTTCTGGGCCAGTTGGAGGTCACCTACCGGGACGGGTCGACCGAGCGGGTGCTGTCCGGGCCTGACTGGCGGGCCGCCACCGGGCCGGTCACCCTGGCGGACCTGCTCACCGGTGAGAACTACGACGCCCGCCTGGAGACGGCCGGCTGGCTCCGCGCCGGATTCGACGACCGGGCGTGGTCGCGGGCCGAGGAGCCCGCGGAGGCGGTCACCGCCGAACTCGTCGCGGCGGTCGACGCCCCCTCCCGCGTCGTCTCATGGCTCAAGGCCCGCACGGTCACCGAACCCAGGCCCGGCGTCTTCGTCTTCGACCTCGGACAGAACATGGTCGGGGCCGTCCGGCTCCACGTCTCCGGCCGCGCCGGCACCACCGTACGCCTGCGCCACGCCGAGGTTCTGAACCCCGACGGCACGATCTACACCACCAACCTCCGTACCGCGGCCGCGACCGACCACTACACCCTCAAGGGCGGCGGCCGGGAGACCTACGAGCCGCGCTTCACGTTCCACGGGTTCCGGTACGTCGAGGTGACCGGCTACCCGGGCAGGCCGCCCCGTGACGCCGTCGTCGGGCGCGTCATCCACACCGACGCGCCCTTCACCATGGAGTTCGAGACGAACGTCCCGATGCTCAACCAGCTCCACAGCAACATCACCTGGGGCCAGCGCGGCAACTTCCTCTCCGTCCCCACCGACACCCCCGCCCGCGACGAACGCCTCGGCTGGACCGGCGACATCAACGTCTTCGCCCCCACCGCCGCCTACACCATGGAGTCGGCCCGCTTCCTCTCCAAGTGGCTCTGGGACCTCCAGGACGACCAGACGGCGGACGGCGCCTTCACAGACGTCGCCCCGCAGGCCGGCGGCCTCGGCGCGGGCTCCGCCGGCTGGGGCGACGCCGGAGTCACCGTCCCCTGGGCGCTGTACCAGGCCTACGGGGACACCCGCGTACTGGAGCGGTCCTGGCCCTCGATGCTGAAGTGGCTGGACCATCTGGACGCCCACAGCAGCGGCCGGCTGAGGCCCGCCACCGGCTACGGCGACTGGCTGAACATCGAGGACGACACCCCCAAGGACGTCATCGCCACCGCCTACTACGCCCACAGCGCCGACCTCGTCGCCCGCATCGCCGGGGCCCTGGGCAAGGACCCCGCCCCGTACACCGCCCTGTTCGGCGAGATCCGCGACGCCTTCCGCGCCGCGTACGTCACCGGCGGCGGCAGGGTGAAGGGCGACACCCAGACGGCTTACGTCCTGGCCCTCTCCATGGACCTGCTGAGCGACCAGGAACGCGGCACGGCGGCCGACCGGCTCGTCGCCCTCATCGAGGCGAAGGACTGGCACCTGTCCACGGGCTTCCTCGGCACCCCGCGCCTGCTCCCCGTGCTCACGGAGACCGGGCACACCGAAGTGGCCTACCGGCTGCTGCTCCGGCGGACCTTCCCCAGCTGGGGATACCAGATCGACCGGGGCGCCACGACGATGTGGGAGCGCTGGGACTCCATCAGGCCGGACGGCAGCTTCCAGGACGCCGGGATGAACTCCTTCAACCACTACGCGTACGGCTCCGTCGGGGAGTGGATGTACGCCCACATCGCCGGGATCGTGCCTGCGGCGCCGGGCTTCCGCAAGGTCACCGTCCGCCCCCGCCCGGGCGGCGGCGTCACCCGGGCGCGCGGGGCCTTCCAGGCCCGGTACGGCACCGTCGCCACCGAGTGGGCGGCGGAGCGGGGCCGCTTCCGGCTGGCGGTGAGCCTCCCGGTGAACACCACCGCGGAGGTGTGGATACCGGCCGCTACCGCCGGGGCCGTCACGCACAGCGGCGCCCGGCACCTGCGGATGGAGGACGGCTGCGCCGTCTTCGCCGTCGGCTCCGGGGACCACCGCTTCACGGTCTGACCCCCTCCGTCCGGCATGAAATCGCCGCTTGGCCCGGTGCGTTCCGTACGCACCGGGCCCAGCGGCCCCACGAACGTCACCCCTCCCTGCGGGACCTCCAGAGCAGCCAGATGAAGTACGGGGCGCCGATCACCGCGGTGAGAAGGCCCACCGGGATCTGCGCCGGGGCGATGACCGTCCGGCCGACGGTGTCGGAGACGACCACGAGCAGCGCACCGAGCAGCGCGCTCACCGGGACGACCCGCACATGCCGGCGGCCCACCAGCGCCCGTGCCGCGTGCGGCGCGACGAGGCCGACGAAACCGATCACGCCGACCGCCGCCACGGCACCGGCGGTCAGGACGACGGCGATGGTCAGCAAGGTCAGCCGGGTGGTACCCAGGCGGATGCCGAGCAGACGCGGTGTGTCGCCGTCCAGCCCGATCAGATCGAGGTCACGGCGCATCACGGCCAGCACCGGAAGGGCGGCGACGAGCGCCACCAGCACCGGGAGCAGCTCCGGGAAGGTGCGCCCGTAGGTCGACCCGCCGAGCCAGGCCAGCGCCTTCGTCGCGTTGTACGGGTCGGTGAGCACGATCAACAGGCTCACGAAGGCACCCGCGCCCGCGTGGACCCCCATACCGATCAGCACCAGGCGGTTCTGCTCCAGCCCGCGGCGAGCGGCAAGACCGAACACCAGCGCGGCCGCCGCGCCCGCACCGGCCAGCGCGGAGCCACTTATCAGCCAGAAGCTCGCCAGCGGTACGACGGTGAGGACGGTGACCGCCCCGACCCCCGCCCCGCTGACGACACCGAGGATGCCCGGCTCGGCGAGCGGGTTGCGCGACACCGCCTGGACGACGGCACCCGCCACCGCCAGCGCCGCACCGGCCAGCAGGGCGGCGGCGACCCGGGGGACACGGGTGTCGAGGACGTACGTCACGAACTGCCCCGACCGGCCGCCGAGCCAGTTCGCCACATCGCCCAGGAGCAGCGTGGCATCGCCGAAGAGCGTCGCCGCCACCACCGCGCCCAGCAGCCCCACGGCCGTCGCCACCAGGGTCAGGACGAACGCGCGGCGGCTGCGCAGCCGGGCGAACGCGGTCGAGCCGCTGTCCGACCCCATGTCGCGCGACCGGTGGGCCAGGAAGACCAGGACGAGCGCGCCGAGGCAGGTCGTGACGATGCCGGTGGGTACCTCGGCCCCCGCCTGCGCCCCGAACACCGCCCGCAGCGCTACGTCCGCACCGAGCACCACGAGCACACCGGCGAGCGCGGAGGCCGGGATGAACGCGTGGTGGCGCACCAGACCCGGGACCCACGTGCTGAGCAGGCGGACGATGGCCGGTGCGCACAGGCCGACGAAGCCGACCGGCCCCGCCACCGTCACGGAGACCGCCGCCAGCAGCACGGCGAGGACCACGGCGACGGAGCGCGTCAGCCGGGGGCTGACGCCCACGACCGCCGCACCGTCGTCGCCGAGGGCGAGGATGTCCAGCTTCCGGCCCATCAGCAGCAGCCCGGTGAACGCCAGGACCGCGACCGGGGTGAGCCGGTCGATGGACTCCATGCCGATCTGGGCGAGCGAACCGTTGCCCCAGGCGAACAGCCCGGTCGTCTGCTGGGAGCGCAGGAGCAGCAGCATCCCGCTGAGCCCGGAGAGGGCGAGGGTGAGCGCCGAACCCGCCAGCACCAGCCGGATCGGACCGGCACCCGCCCGCGACAGGCCGAGCACGACGCCCGCCGCCAGCAGCCCGCCGAGGAACGCCGTACCGCCGGCCGGGAGAGCGGGCAGCGCGATGCCGAACGCGGCGACGGCGACGACCGCGAGGTACGCCCCCGCGTTCACGGCGAGCGTGTCGGGGGAGGCCAGCATGTTGCGCGACACCGACTGGAGGGCGGCGCCCGCCGCGCCGAGCGCGCAGCCGACGAGGAGCCCAGCCGCGAGCCGGGGCAGCCGGGAGTCCAGGACCACGGCGGCCGTCTGCTCGTCGGCGGTGCGGTCCGCCGCGGTACCCGTCAGCAGTTGCCACAGTGTGTGCAGGTCGACGGCGGCCGTGCCCTGGCCCACATGGACGACCGCGAGGGCGGCGAGGGCCAGGAGCGCGGCGAGCGCGAGGAGGAACATCCGGCCGCGGCGGGCCGGGCGGCCGGGCGCGGCCGGGGGCGGTGCCCCGGTCGGGCCGGCCGCGCCCGCCACCGTGTTCACGGAGGCGGGCGGGGCGGGTGTGGTGCGGGTGCTCATGGTCAGGCGGTCAGAGCGCCGACGAGTGCGTCGATGTAATCGCGCATGGACGCGGTTCCGCCGAACATCCAGATGCCGTCCGGCAGTCGGTGGACCTGGTCGTTCTTCACGAACGGCAGCGACTTCCAGACCGCGTTGCCCTTGAGCCCGTCGGCGAACGGGTCGCCGCCGTCGGCGTCGTTGGCGATGTACGTGAACCGCGCGTCGCCGATCTTCGTCAGGCCCTCGACGTCGGTGGCCGCGAGGCCGTAGGCCTTGTCGCCCTCCAGCTTCCACGGGTCGACCAGGCCGAGTTCGGTGTTCACGTCGGCGAGCAGCGAGCCCTCGACGTAAGGGCGCACCGAGACCTGGTTGCCCTCCTGCCAGCCGTCGGCGAAGGCGACTTCCTTGCCGCCGAGCCCGGCAGCGGCGAGCTTCTTCTTGCCGTCGGCGACCGCCTTGCGGAACGAGGCGACCTCCGCCTTCGCCTTCTCCTCGGTGCCGGTGGCCTCGGCGATGAGGTTGACGTTGTCGACCATCTGGTCGATCTGCCGGCTCGCGTCGGCCGAGCGGACCACGACGACCGGCGCGGCCTTGGACAGCTGCGCGATGGCCGAGTCGGACAGGTCGGTGGTCGCGACGATGAGGTCGGGCTTCAGACCGGCCACGGTGGCGACGCTGGGCTCGCCCCGGGTGCCTATGTCCTTGACGTCCTTGGTGAGCGGCGCGGAGGTGTCGTACGCCGTGTAGCCCTTGACGTCGGCCACGCCGACCGGCTGCACACCGAGCGTGACGAGCGTCTCGACCACGTTCCACTCGGTGCCGACGACCCGCTTGGCCGGACCGTCGAGCGTGACCTTCTTGCCGCGCGAGTCGGTGACCGTCACCGCGGTCTCCTTGGCGGACTCCTTCTTCGGGGCCTCGGTGGTGCCGCAGCCCGCGAGAGCGAGTGCGGCCGTCGCGGCGAGGGCGGGCCACTTCATGTACGGGTTCTTCATGACGGGGTTCAGGGCCTTTCGGTACGGAGGTGATGGCGGCCCACCGCGCGGGTGCGCGGGATGCCGGTGGAGGGATCCGGTTCGACGTCGATCCGGATGCCGTAGGTCTGGGTCAGCCGCTCGGAGTCGTAGACCTCCGCGGGGGTGCCGGCGGCGGTGATCCGCCCCGACGAGAGAAGAACGACCTGGTCCGCCACGGCGGCGGCCTGGTCCAGGTCGTGCAGGACGACCCCGACGGTCACACCGTGGGTGTCGGCGAGATCGCGTACGAGATCGAGGATCTCCACCTGGTAGCGCAGGTCGAGGTAGGTCGTCGGTTCGTCGAGCAGCAGCACATCGGTGTCCTGCGCGAGACAGCAGGCGAACCAGACGCGCTGCAGTTGACCGCCGGAGAGGCTCTCGACGCCGCGGTCGGCGAAGTCGGTGAGGTTGGTGACGGCGAGAGCGTGGTCGATCGACCGGGCCCCGTCGGGGTCGCTCCCGCGCAGCCGCCCGCGGTAGGGGTGGCGGCCGAACCCCACCACGTCCCGCACGCTGAGCCCCGCCGGGGCGTTGCGGCTCTGGGCGAGCAGGGTGATGCGGCGGGCGAAGTCGTTGCGCGACAGGGCGAGGGCGTCGACCGGCTCGGCGTCGTCCGGGGCCGACACCGTCACCGTGCCGGTGCGCGCCTTGTGCAGCCGGGCGACGGCGCGCAGCAGGGTGGACTTCCCGCTGCCGTTGGGCCCGATCAGGGCGGTGACACGACCGCCCGGCAGCCGGAGGTCGGCCCCGTGGACGACGTCGGTCCGGTCGTACGCGACGGTCAGGTCGCGGGCGTCGAGGCCGACGCGGCTGTCGGGTCCCGCGGCGGGGCCGGGCGCGGTGCGCCGGAGCGGCGGGCTGTCTTCGAGGTCGTGGGCAGGAGCGATCACGAAGGTGAGGGTAGCCTAACCTTCATTCGACGTATCACCCGGTATACGGAAGGTTCAGTCCCGGGGGCCGTGGGTGGTCGCCGCTGTCCGCTCCTGGAGGTCGGCGGCCGTGGCCGTGAGGGTGCGGACAGGCCCGAACGGCGTTGGTTTCCAGTCGAAGCGGCTCGTGGAGGTTTCCGGCCGCTCCGGGATCATCGCAGCTCAGGCGGTCGTTTTCCGTTGAACTGTCGACAGCTGTCCATATGCTGGACGAGCTCCGCGCCCTGCGTGAGCTGCCCGAACGACCATCCGGTCGGTTCGAACGAACGTCTGCGGCTGGAAGCGGGCTGTCGATGTGCGCCTACTTTCCGCATACGTAAGACTCCTGACCGCAATCAGCACTCGACCGAGGAGTTTTCACCCATGCGACACAACCGTCACGTAATCTTCGCAACCATCGCCGCGAGCACCCTGGTCTTCGGCGGCCTCGCCGCCACCTCCGCCCATGCGGCACCGGCGAAGGCGGAGAGCCTCTACGCGCCCTCCGCGCTCGTCCTCACCGTGGCCCAGGGCGAGGACCCGCTCACCGCGACGGTCCAGCGGGCGGTCACACTCACCTGCGCCCCGAGCGCCGAGGGCACACACCCCGCCCCCGAAGCCGCCTGCAAGGAACTGGAGTCGGTCGGCGGCCAGTTCACCCAGCTGGCCCGGACCTCGCCCGACCGCATGTGTACCCGGCAGTGGAACCCCGTGGTGATCACCGCCCACGGCGTCTGGCACGGCAAGCGCGTCACTTTCTCGACCACGTACGGCAACGCCTGCGAGCTGGCCGGCAGCATGAACGACAGCGCCGTCTACTCGTTCTGAGCCTGTTCGGCATCCTTGGGGGAATCCTGCGTCACCCGGGTTCCCGGGTGACGCAGCGCGAACAGGAAGGCGACGGCCAGCGCGATCGCCATCCCGTAGAACACCCACTGGTTGGCCTGGGCGAAGTCCATCCGGATCGCCTGCATCGAGTCCTTCACCGCATCGGCCACCGGGCCGCTCCCGGAGGGTCCGCGGGTGTCCGCCTGGCCGGTCACCGCCTGCGCGACCGACTCCGCTGCATCGCCCGCCGCACCCTCCGGCACACCCTTGCCGACCAGCGTGCCCTCCACGTTGGTGATCGTCCGGTGCGTCAGCACCGTGCCGAAGACGGCGAGTCCGATGCTGGCCGCGAAGTTCCGCACGGTCTGGGTGATCCCGGTGACCTCCCCGTACGAAGCACCGATCGCCCGGTTCACGGCATCGGTCGAGGCCGGCGCCAGCAACAGCCCGATCCCGGCGCCGGCCATGGCCGCGTACAGCCACTGGTCGTGCATGGAGAGCGTCGTCAGCTTCTGGGCCCACAGGAAGAATCCGACCGCGCCGAGCGCGGTGCCCAGCTTCAGCGCCGGACGGGCACCGCGCTTGTCCAGGATGCGGCCGCCCCACTGGGAGGCGATACCGAAGCCGATGAAGAAGTAGAGGAGGTAGAGCGCCGCCTGGTTCGGCGAGGCACTCAGCGAGACCTGCGCGTACACCGAGGCGAAGAAGAAGACCGGGACGAAGGCCATCATCGAGAAGAACAGCACCAGGTTGTCGATCCGGAACGCCCGGTCCCGGAACACCTCGAGCTTGATGAGCGGGAACCGCGCGCGCAGTTCGAACCAGCAGAAGAACGCCAGCACCAGCAGCCCGACCACGATGCACGCCCAGGTGGCGACGGAGCTCCAGCCCCAGGTGGACGCCTGTTGCAGGCCCAGGACCGTCAGACCCATACCGACCGCCACGAGCACGGCACCGGGCAGATCCAGCCGCTCGCGCCGGGATCGGTTCGGGATGTGCGCCAGCACCGTCAGCACGATGGCGATGACGGCGACGGGCACGTTGACCCAGAAGATCGCACGCCAGGTCCACGAGGTGAGCCAGCCGCCGAGCAGCGGCCCCACCGCCGTGAGGGCCCCGGAGAGCCCGAAGAACAGCGCGAGCGCCCGCCCCCGCCGCTCCACCGGGAACACCGCGATGACCACGGCCAGCGCGGCCGGGAACATCAGGGCCGCACCGATGCCCTGTACGGCCCGGAACCCGATCAGCCAGGCCTGGGCGAAGTCCCCGGCCGGCACGGCGCCGCACATCGCCGAGGCGATGACGAAGACGAGCGTGCCGATCAGCATCACGCGGCGGTGCCCGAAGATGTCGGACAGCCGCCCGCCCAGCGCGAAGAACGCGGCCAGGGTGAGCAGATAGGAGTTGATGACCCACTGCATCTGCGTGGAGGTGAGGCCCAGTTCGTCGATGATGTCCGGGGCGGCGATGGCGACGATCGTCTGGTCGATGAAGGTCATCGACACGGCGAACAGCATGGCCGCGAGAGCGAGGCTCTGGTTCGGGGACCCGGCCCGGCGGCCGTTGGCCGCCGGGCCTGACGGTGCCGGCTCCGGGCCGTCCTCTTTGGAGGTGTCTATGCCCATACGTTCATGGTGCGGGGCCTGTCGGGGTGCTGCATCCCGAGCGGGCCCGGCCGCCGCCGCGCCGGGCTACTTGCCGGAACCGGAGTACGGCAGCAGCGCCATCTCCCGGGCGTTCTTGATGGCAGCGGCGAGCTGCCGCTGCTGCTGGGCGCTCACCCGGCTCACCCTGCGGCTGCGGATCTTGCCGCGGTCGGAGATGAACTTCCGCAGCAGATCGGTGTCCTTGTAGTCGATGTACGTGATCCTCGCCGCGTCCAGCGGGTTGGGGCGGGCCTTGAGCGGCTTGCGGGGATCCTGCTTCTGTGCCATCGGGGTTCCTTGTGCGAGCGGTCGGGGGTACGGGGGTGGCTTCCGGTTCACACCGGGTCGAGGAGCGCGTCGAACGCGGCGGGCAGGCTCTTCCACGCCTCCCGGCCCGCCCGGTACTCCTCGTCGTCGAGCAGGCACGAATCCAGCAGGGCGGTCAGCCCGTCGCGGTCGAGGCCGGGGGAGACGAAGACCAGGTGCTGGCAGCGGTCGCCGTGCTCGGGGTGCCAGTCCAGCGCGGCCGCTGCCCGCCGGTAGGGCTCCACCATGGCCCAGGCGGCGTCGGGGAGGGAGGCGAGCCAGGGGCCGGTGTTCTCCACACAGAGCGCACCCCCCGCCGCGTCCCAGGAGAGCAGGGTGTCGGGCCGGTCCGCGAGCCAGAACCGGCCCCGGCTGCGGGCCGCCGCACAGCTCAGATCCTCCAGCGCGTGGAAGAGGCGCTCGGGGTGGAACGGGCGGTGACGACGCCAGACGAGCGTGGAGACCCCGGCCTCGTCCGCCTCCTGGGGCAGCAGCGCACAGGCCGGATGCTGGCCCGCGGCCGCCGCCTCCACATCGAAACCGGCGACCGCGAGACGCACCAGCACGGGTGCGTCCACCGCGACCTGACGGGCCGTCGGGTTCAACTGGCGTATCAGCGCACGGTCCTCGTCGTCGGCGGCCGGGTTGTCGGCCAGGGCCAGGACGGGGGCGTACTCCACCTGCCGGGCCCACGTGTCCCCGATGGTCCGCCGGTCGGCGGGTGCCGCCGCGAGACCGGCCTCCGCCAGGTCGTCACCGTTGGCGAGGCACGGCAGGACGAGGGTGGGATCGATCGCGGTGATCACATTGGTCACCTCGAAGCTGTCCGCCCCATGGACCGCGATGACCTCGGCCATCGACTTCGGCTCGACGGAGTCCCAGAGCTCCAGGACGGCCAGCCGCGTGAGCCCGCTGTCCGCCAGCCGTTGCAGCTCGGGGACCAGGTCCTCCCGCAGCGCACAGCACGCGCAGTCGTTGACCAGGGGCGTCTCGCCGGCGGACAGTTCCCCGGTGGCGTCCCGCAGGGTCCGGCGTACGGTCCCGTCGGTCGCCGTGGACAGGTCGTGGTGCAGCCCGACGCTGTGCGGAACCCTGGAGAGCAGCCCTTCCACGACCTCGCGGCGGGCCTCGGAGTGCAGCCCGCTGACGATGACGACGGGCAGCTTCTGCCGCTGTTCCTCCGTCACCGGGCCTCACCGCGTCCGTACCGGCGCTCGAAGCGCTCGACGCGGCCCGCGGTGTCCATGACGCGTGCGGTACCGGTGCAGAAGGGGTGGCTCGCGGAGGAGATCTCCACGTCGACCACGGGATAGGTGTTGCCGTCCTCCCACTCGACGGTCCTGTCGCCGGTCAGGGTGGAGCGGGTGAGGAACGCGAAGTCGGCGGCCTTGTCGCGGAAGACGACGGGGCCGTAGGCGGGGTGGATTCCGGGCTTCATGAGGGGTCCTAGCGGTTGGGGGTTGCTGCGGGGGCCGGGCCGGGCGGCCTCAGCGCTCCTCGCGGAAGTCGACATGGCGGCGGGCGACCGGGTCGTACTTGCGCAGCACCATGCGGTCGGGGTCGTTCCTGCGGTTCTTGCGGGTGACGTAGGTGTAGCCGGTCCCCTCGGTGGAGCGGAGCTTGATGACCGGGCGTACTTCGTTGCGAGCCATGAGCGCTACTATATGGCAATGGTTTCCATTTTCAATAATGGACGCATCGATGAGAGGCAGGTAACTTCCGTGTCCGCCCACTGCCAACTGACCGGCTCGCAGCCGGGATTCGGCAACGCCATCTCCCACTCGCACCGCCGCACATCGCGCCGGTTCGACCCGAACGTCCAGCGCAAGCGTTACTGGCTCCCCGGTGAGGGACGTCATGTGCGGCTGACCCTCAGCGCCCGGGCGATCAAGACGATCGACGTGATCGGCATCGAAGCCGCGGTCGCGCGCATCCGCGCGAGGGGAGGGAAGGTCTGATGGCGAAGAAGAGCAAGATCGCGCAGAACGAGAAGCGCAAGGCGATCGTCGAGCGGTACGCCGCCCGTCGGGTGCAGCTGAAGGAGATCGTCCGCCGCCCCGGTACGCCGGAGGCCGAACGTGCGGCCGCTGTCGCGGAGTTGAGGCGCCAGCCGCGCGATGCCAGTGCGACGCGGGTGCGCAACCGGGACAGCGTCGACGGCAGGCCCCGGGGGTATCTGCGCACCTTCGGCCTCTCCCGGGTCCGGATGCGCGAACAGGCGCACGCCGGATTCCTGCCCGGGGTGACCAAGTCCTCCTGGTGACAGGGGTCTGAGCGCGCGAGGGGTGGGTGGTGACACGGCGATCGCCGTGTCACCACCCACCCCTCTGCTGTGCGGGCCGTTTGCTGTGCGGGCTCAGCTCTCCGGCCGCAGCAGGCCGCGTTCGTACGCCTTCACCAGCCGCTGCGGCACCTGGTGCACGGTGCCCTCGATCGTCACCGGGACGAGCTGGGGTGTCGTCGCCTTCCACTGGGCGCGCCGGTGGCGGGTGTTGCTGCGGGACATCTTCCGCTTCGGAACTGCCATGGGTCTCTCCTGGGTATGGGGTCCGGTGCTGCCGACTGCCGTCGACCGTATATGGAAATGGAAGTCGTTTCCAAGTTGTAATCCGCAGGGTGGCCGGTCACCGTCCCACCGGGTCGGCGTGCGCGCCGTCGCCCGGGGTGACCAGGGCGAGGTGACCGCCGTCGTCCAGCGGGGTGGGGAGCGTGAGGGTGGTGACCGGCTCCGCCCGGTCGGCGTCGAAGACGTGGACCTCCCCGTGGCCTCCCCGGCTCACCGCGACCAGGCCGGCGCCGGGGGAGGCGGCGACCGCCCGCCGCTGGACACCGTCCCACGGGGTTCCGCCGCGCCGGGGCGCCCCCGCCATCGCGGGGAGCGGGAGGCGGGCGGCGATGTGCGGCCGGGCCCCGGGGGTGGCCGGTGCGGCCAGCAGAATCAGCTCGTCGCCGTCCGGGTGGACGCGGGAGTACGCGATGTGGCGGGCGGTCACCGCGAGCCGGAACACCAGTCCGGGGCCCAGCTCCAGCCTCCCCGTGGTGTCGGTGTCGAGCCGGTGCCACCAGGCGTCGTTGGTCCACTCCGGCCACTGCCCCGGCGCGGTGGGCCCGCCGCGCACGCAGGACCAGAGGGTGCGCCGTACGGGATCGAGCCGCAGGTAGTAGCCCCGGCCGCCCGTGCGCCCGTCGGCGGCCCACGGCAGGGGCGGCTCCGCCGCGAGCTCCTCGCCGTCGTGCCGGACCCGGTGCACCCCCGAGCCCGCCGCCGCGAACACCCGCCCGGTGACCGGGTCGTAGGCGTCCCCGTGCCCGTCGGCATCCGGCAGCCCGATGCGCCGGACGGGCTGTGCGGGCGGGCACGAAGGGGGTGCGGCCATCAGGTCGCGGTGCCGGTGGACCAGGAGTTCGCCGGGCTCCCGGTGGCGCAGCACCACGAGCGGCGACGGCCCGCCGAGGACCGTCACCCCCGGCTCGCCGGTGCGCCCCCGTACGCGTACGGCGACGGCACCGTCCGGTGCGTCGAGGTCGACGGCGGTCAGGAGCCCGGTCCAGGCCTCCTCGTTGCGCCCGAGGCCGGTGGTCACCGCGAGGTGCCGGCCGCCCGGCGCGGCCGCCAGATGCTCGGCGGGTACGGCGACCGGTATCCGGCGCCGGATCAGGGGCCGGCCCGTGTCGGGGCCGTACGGATCGAGGACCAGCAGCTCGCCCGCCCGGTCGTCCACGCAGGCGACCAGGTCGTCCGGGAGGGCGAGGAACCCTGCGTGTTCGGCGAGGTGCCGGTGGTGGAGCACAGCCCGCTCGTCACCGTCCGGGAGGTCCAGCAGGCTGATCCGGCCCGCGACTTGGTCGGCGACCAGGAGGCGGGGCGGCAGGTGGGGCGGGTGGGGCATGGCGATCTCCTGAGAACGGTCGGTCGGGTCCGGAGGTACGGCGGGAAGCCTTGGCCCGCTTTATTGGAAATGATAATCATGTGTAAGGTTCCGCTCTGTGGTGGGGACGGCTCCCGGGGCCCCGCCGTCGCATCTGCCTCCTCCCCGGGGCCGTACAGAATCTGAGAGACAGCCGATGCCACGAACCGCACTGAGAGTCCGCCGCTGGGCCGCGATCGCCGTACTGGGAGGGCTGCTGGCCGGCTGCGGCACCACGGGCGACGCGTCCGGGGGCGCCGAACCGGCCGCCGGGGCCGGGCCGAGCACCAGCACCGAGGTGCGGCCCATCGAGGCGGCCACCCGGATCACCGACACCAAGGGCGTCACGGTCTCCCTGGAGAAGTCCCCGCAGAAGATCGTCTGCCTGGTCGCCCTCTGCGACGACATCCTCGTCGAGCTGGGCATGACCCCCACCGCCACCAACTCCGCGGTGCTCGCGAGCCCCGGGTTCCTGGGCAAGGAGAAGGCGGCGAAGGTCCCCGTCGTGCCCGGCGGCTTCCTCAGCCCCGAGGTCGAGGCGATCCTCTCCCACCGGCCCGACCTGGTGATCGGCCTGGAGGACACCCACGGCAAGCTCGCCCCCGCACTGAAGGGCGCCACCACCTTCTGGCCCGTACAGCCCGGCTCCTGGCAGGACAGCGTCGGCTACCTGCGGGACCTGGCCGCGCTCACCGGCCGTACGGAGGAGGGGGAGAAGGCCGAGAAGACCTTCCGTACCCGGCTGGCCCGGGCCGAGCAGGCCAGGAGCGACAAGACCGCGCTCATCATCTTCGGCAGCGACGAGAACTTCGGCGTGGCCACCCCCGAGACCGACGTGGCGGCCGGGCTCTTCCCGAAGATCTCCCACTACCCCTGGAAGAGCAGGGGAGTCGACGGCTCCTACAGCCTGGAGGAGATCCTCGCGCGGGACGTCGACGTCCTCTTCGTCGAGACGCTCTCCTTCGGCGCACCGGACGGCAAGCTCTCCGACAAGCTCGCCGACAACCCGCTCTGGTCGCGGATCCCGGCGGTGAAGAACGGCAAGGTCATCGAGGTCGATTCCGAGGTCTGGGCCAAGGGGCGCGGCACCCGGTCCCTGGGCCTCGTCCTCGACGAGGCGACGGCCGCACTGCGGTGAGGGGCCGCACCACGGCGGCGACCGGCCGCACCGCGGTGACCGGTCATGGGGCAGGAGCCGGCCGCACCGCGGTTCGGCGGCTGCCCGTGGCGCCGGTCTGCCTGACGGTGGCGGCGGTGGTGAGCGCGGTGTGCGCCCTCAGCCTCGGCACGCCGTACGTCCCGCCCGGCCGGCTCCCCGCCACCCTAGGGTCCGACGGCCTCGCCGGGCTCGTCGTCACCGAACTGAGGCTGCCCCGCCTGGTGTTGGCCCTGATCGCCGGCGCCTGTCTGGGCGCCGCCGGACTGGTCCTCCAGGAGGCGCTGCGCAATCCGCTCGCCGTCCCCGAGATGCTCGGAGTCTCCTCCGGGGCCGCGCTGGGGGTGGCGGCACCGCTGGTGCTCGCCCTCTCCGTACCGCTCGGCCTCCAGCCCTTCCTGGCCCTGGCCGGGGCCGCGTTCGGTGGGCTGCTCACCCTGGTCGCCGCCGGGTTCGGGCGCAGCCCGTCGTCCGTGCTGCTGACCGGGGCCGCCGTCGCCGCCGCGCTCCAGGCCGGACTGCTGGTGCTCATGGTGATGGCCGACCAGCTCGACCTCCAGCTCATCTACCGCTATCTGCTGGGCAGTCTCTCCGCCCGCACCTGGGACGACGTCACCGGTCTGCTGCCCTGGCTCGCCGTGGCAGTGCCGGCGCTCGTGCTCTGTGTGCCGGTGCTCGGTGTGCTGCGGCTCGGCGACGACGACGCCCGTGCGCTCGGCGTACGCGTCGAACGCGCGCGGGTCGCCGCGCTCGGCATCGCCGTCGTCCTGATCGCCCCCGTCGTGGCGGTCTGCGGCCCGGTCGCCTGGGTCGGCTTCCTCGCCCCCCACCTCGCCCGGCGGCTGCGCCCCGACGGCGGGGCCGCGGGCTGGCTCGTCCGGTCCGCCCTGTGCGGGGCGGTCGTGGTGCTCTGCGCCGACCAGCCCGCTCGGCTGGCGCTCGCCCCCGTCGAAACACCCGTCGGGGCGTGGACGGCCCTGGTCGGCGTGCCGGTCGGGGTGGTGCTGCTCAAACGGGGGCGGCGGGCGGTGGCGGACCGGAGACCCACCGGGGCCGCACCGCCGGTCGACGGGCCCGTGCCCCTCCTGCGGAAGGCGCAGCGATGAGCGTCCTGGAAACCGCGCCCGGCCCGGCCCGGCGGGCATGGCGCTCACCGGCCGTCCGGATGGGCGCCCTGGCGGCGCTGGCCGCACTGGTCGCCTGCGCGGACCTGTTCGCGGGGCGGGGTGTCACGGGCGAGGGGGTACGGGCCGTGCTCCTCGGTGCCGACGATCCACTTGCCGAACACATCGTCCTCCAACTCCGGCTGCCCCGGCTGCTGGTGGCGCTGGTCGCCGGTGCGAGCCTGGGCGTCGCGGGGCTCGTTCTCCAGTCGGCCCTGCGTAATCCGCTGGCCGGGCCCGAGGTCACCGGCGTCACACCCGGCGCTGTCCTCGGAGCGGTCGCCGCCACCGGTCTCGGCCTCGCCGGGTGGGACTCACCGACGGCGGTCGTCGTGGCGGCCTGTCTCGGGGGCTTCGCGGGCGCGGGGCTGCTGTGGCTGCTCGCGGGGCGGGAGAAGGGGGACCCCGAGCAGACCGCCGTGTACGGCGTACTGGTGTCGGCGGTCCTCGCCGGTCTCACCGCCGTCGTCCTCCTGGTGGCCCCGGGCGAACTCGGCAGCGTCGTCCAGTGGTTGATCGGCTCCACCGAGGGGCGGGTCTGGCCCCACTGGAACCTGCTGTGGCCGTGGGCGGCGGCGTGGGGAGCCGCCGCCTGGCTGCTCTCCGCGCCGCTGACCCTGCTGCGCTGCGGCGACGAACAGGCCGCCGCCGCCGGGCTGGACGCCGGGCGGGGCCGCGCCGCCGCGCTCGTGTGTGCGGTGGCCCTGACGGCCGGGGCGGTCTCGGCGGTGGGGGCGCTCGGCTTCGTGGGCCTGCTGGTGCCGCATCTGGCGCTGGCCGTCTTCGGGGCCGACCTGCGCATCGCCCTGCCCGGCGCCGCGCTGCTCGGCGCGGTGGTGGTGTGCGGGGCGGACGCGGCGGCCCAACTGGTCTCCCGGCTGCTGGTGGTGGCGCTCGACGCGGACCGGCTGACCCTGCCGGTCGGCGCGCTGACCACCTTCGTCGGGGCCGGGCTGCTGCTGGTCGTGGCGCGACGACGGACGGACGAACGGTGATGGGGAGGAGGCCGGCATGGCGCGTACGAGAGATGTCACGGCGGACGGGAAGAACGGCATGACGGAGGCACCGGACGGGATGGACCGAGTGGCGGGATCACCTGACGTGGTCCGGGCGGAGCGGCTCAGCTTCGGATATCCGGGGCGCGAGGTGCTGCGCGGGATCGACCTGAGTATCGGAGCGGGCGAACTCGTCGCCCTCATCGGCCTGAACGGCTGCGGCAAGAGCACCTTCCTCAAGCTCGCCGCCGGACTGCTCACCCCGAGCGCGGGCCGGGTCCTGCTCGAAGGGGATGACGCGGCGCGCCTGCCCAGACGGGCCGCGGCCCGCCGGGTGGCGCTGCTCCACCAGTCGGCTCCCGCCGTACCGGCGCTGACCGTACGGCAATTGGTCCGCCAGGGCCGTTACGCCACCAGGGGGCCGCTCGGGATGCTGCGGGACGGCGACGACGAGGTGACGGCCCGGGCGCTCGCCGACGTCGGCGTCACCGGCTGGGCGGACCGGCCGGTGGACGCGCTGTCCGGCGGTGAGCGGCAACGGGTCCGGCTTGCCATGGCGCTGGCCCAGGACGCCCCCGTCCTCTTCCTGGACGAGCCCACCACCTATCTCGACCTGCGGCACCAACTGGAGGTGCTCCAGACCGTCGTACGGCTGCGCGCCGAGCGGCGGCTCACGGTCGTGATGGTGCTGCACGACCTCAACCACGCGGCGCGGTTCGCCGACCGGATCGTCGCACTGCGCGAGGGACGCGTCGCGGCGGACGGCCCTCCCGGGGAGGTGGTCACGGAGCGGCTGCTTGCCGAAGTCCTGGGCGTGCGGGGGCGGGTGGGGGCCGATGCCGAGGGCGGCTGGCCCGTCTGTTACCCAGATCACCCTCTCGATCCGCTCCAGCTATTGCGGAATGAAAATCATATTCATTAGTGTCTGTGGTGCGGCAAAGAACGGCGTCGCAACCACCCAACCGATCCGAATGGAGGCTTCAACTCATGGAGCACAACAAGGTGTTCAGCCCGATCGCCGACCAGGGCCAGCTCGCCCACCTCTCCGCCACCCACTCGAACGCCCTCGTCGAGAACCCCTTCGACGACGCCGTCGAGGCCGACACCGCGGACGAGAAGTAGGCGGCACCTGCCGCTGAGGCAGGCTCCCGCACCTCGCGTGGCGGGCCCGTCCGGGCAACCCCCGGACGGGCCCGTCCCGTTCGCACCACCTGCTCACCCCCGTACCACGCCCCTCGGAGGCCCCCCGTGAACCGCAGTCGACTCGCTCCCGGCGCCGGGATCGTCACCGTCCCCGGTGGCCTGCCCGTACTCCGCACCTCTGGAGGGGAGTTCCTGCGTATCGACACCGGCCGCACGGACGCGGGGGAGCTCGTCGCCCGGCTGACACCGGGGGAGGGGGAGCACGCGGATTCAGCCGAACTCGGCCGTTTGGTGGCGGCGTTCGAGGAGGCCGGGCACGCGGTGACCGAACCCCGCCGCCCACCGCTCACCGGGCGGACCCTCCACCTCCTGGGCGACCCCGTACTCACCGGACCGCTTTCCCGGTTCGCCGCTGCGGAAGGGGCCGAGGTCCACCCCGCCACCGCCGCCGACGTGGCCGGGCTCGCGGGGCGCCGGGACACCGCCCTCGTCTGGTGCCTCGACTCGCCCGTACCCGAAGGGCTGTGGGACGAAGCCGACCGGCTGCCCGCCCGTTACACCGCCTGGCTGCGCTGCCACCGCGAAGGCGCCCACACCTGGATCGAGCCCCTCGCCTCAACCCCCGGCGACGTCACCGCCGCCCACGTCCGCCGGCGCAGACTCGCGGCGACCGCCGCCCACCGTGAACTCGCCGCCTACTGGGCCGGCCACCGCACCCCCGACACCGGACCGCACCCCACCGAGGCGTCCGCGGCCCTGATCGCGGCGCTGCTCACCGCCGACCTGATCACCTGGGCGAACGGCGAGCAGCCCCGGGGAGCCGCCCTTCCCGCCCGCCGCCGACTGCGCCGGATCGACCTGCGCGACCTGACCGTCACCGAGCACCCCGTGCTCCCCGTACCGGAGGTCGCCCCGCTGCCCGCCCCCACCGCAAGGGCCACCGCATGAACACCGCCCACCGCGAGGGCGGCCACGTGAGCACCGAGGGCGGCCGCATGAACACCCCCCACCACTACGGCCACCGCGCGAACACCGCGACCGTGTACGTCCCCGCCCCGGACGGCACCCCGCTCGCCACCGACCTCCGCCTGCCGGACACACCCGGCCCCCACCCCACCGTGGTGATCAGAACCCCCTACGGCCGCACCGCCCACCACGCCGAGCTGCGCGGCTGGGCGGCCCACGGATTCGCCGCCCTCGCCCAGGACGTACGCGGCCGGCACGGCTCACCGGGAGCGTGGCACCCCTACGGGAATCACGAGGAGGGCGACGGCGCCGCGACCGTGGCCTGGGTGCGCGAGCAGGTGTGGAGCGACGGCGGCCCGGTCGTCGCCGCCGGTTCCTCCTACGCCGCCCACTGCGCCCTCGTCACCGCGCTCGGCGCCCCCGGCGACGGACGGCCCGACGCCGTCATCGCCGCCGTCCCCGCCCTCGGCCTCGCCGAGACCGCCCGCGAACCAGCGGGCCCCGAACGGCTCCGGGCCCGGGCGGGCTGGTGGGCCGCGCACGGCGACCGCCCGGACTCCGCACCCGACGCCCTGGCCCACGCCCTCGCCGACGATCCCCGGCTCCTGGAACACCTCCCGGTCACCCGGCTCGCCGACCGTCTCGGCCGCGCCCTGCCCTCCTGGCCCGGCCTCTGGGACGAGTGCCCGCGCGGCCGGATCGTCCTGCGCGGCGCCGCCTCCCGCCTCCCGCTTCTCGCCGTCGGCGGCACCCGCGACCCCTTCGCCGAGGACACCGTGGCACTGTGGAGCGGCTGGGGCGGACCCGCCCGCCTGCTCCTCGGCCCGTGGGGCCACCGCCTCACCGCGGACCGGCCCGAGATCGCGGCGGACCGCATCAACCTCGGTACGCTGTACGTACGGTGGGCCCGCGCCGCCCTCGCGGGGGCGCTGGAGCCCGAGCGCCGCGGCGTGATCACCCTCGGCGGCAGCGGCCGGTGGCACCGCGTACGGCATGACACCGCACGCGGGCCGGGGGAGGCCTCCACCCGCACCACCACCTGGGCCTTCGACGCCCCGACCGGCCTGCGGCTGCTGCACGGAGCCGAGTTCACCGCCGACCCGGCCCACCCCGTGCGCTCCGACGACCTGGCCGTCCCGGGCGGCAGCGACCCCGCCGACCGCTGCCTCCTCCTCTCCCCGCCCCTGCCCCGCCCACTGGACCTGGCCGGGCCCGCCACCGCCCGGATCCACGCCGCCGCCGACACCCCCGGCGCCGACTGGGCCGTACGCCTCACCGCGCTCGACCCGGCCGGGCGTGCGGAGCCGCTCGCCTTCGGCATCGTCCGGCGCGCCGACCCGCCCGGGGAAGCCGTGGAGATCACCGTGCCGCTCGGCACGCTGGGCCGCCGGCTTCCCGCCGGGACCCGGCTGCGCGCGGAGATCGCCGGACACCACTTCCCCGCCCACGCCCGCAACCCGCACACCGGCGAGAACCCGGTGACCGCCACCCGACTCGCCCCGTCCCGCAGAGCCGTCACGGCCCGGGGGAGCGCCCTGCACCTGACCGTCGTCGCCCGGCGTCGTTACGTCGAGCCCGTACCGGAGATATGCCGTTGACCAGCACCTTGCCCATCGAAGCCCTGGTCGACCCGGTCTGCGGGTTGATCCGCGGTGTCGAGCCCGTCGAGCACCCGGCCGGCGCGCCGCCCCGCTACACCGCCGTAACCGCCGAGGTCGCCGACGCCCGACGCCTCGGGGCCTGGCCGGCCGACCGGGTCTCGCTCGGCACCACCTTCGGGGACCCCGAAGGCGCCAGGATCGCCGCCGTCGCCGAGGCCGTGGAACGCTACTGCGGCAACCGCGTCCCGCCACCCAACCACCCCGACGCGCCCCGCAGGGCCACGGCAGCCGAACTGACGGCGGAGGGACTGCGGCTGTACGGGCCCGGGGCGGTGCCCTCGTACGCCTCCTGGCAGCACGAGCGCCCAGGCTTCCCGTACGCCGAACTCACCCCCGACACAACGGCACTCTGGACGCCGGGCACCGAGGACGGACAACCCTGCTGGGCACCCGTAGCCCTCACCCATCTCAACTGGCGCCAGGGCGAGCTGCGTTCGCTTCCCCGCACCCACCACCTCAACTACGCGGGCATAGCCACCGGTCAGGGCTTCCACGACGCCGTCGAGCGAGGGCTGCTCGAAGTCGTGGAGCGCGACGCCCTGGAGCTCTGGTGGCACCTGGACGGACCGACCCGGGGCATCGACCCGGCGAGCGTTCCCGGCCTCACCGAGGACCTGGCCGGCGCCGAACTGGACGTCCACATCGTGGAGATGCCCTCCGAGTTCGCCCCCTGCGTGGCCGCCCTGGTCCACGACCCCCGGCGGGGCATCCACGCCGCCGGGTTCGCCTGCCGGTACGACCCGGCGGAGGCGGCCCGCAAGGCGGTCCTGGAGGCCGTGCACACCTGGGTGTTCACGCAGGGCGCGGTGGACGCCGACGGCTGGGTCCACCGCTCCGTGGAGGCCGGTCTCTTCGCCCGTGGCCTCTACCTGGACCACCGGGCCGACCGGCGCTACCTCGACGACTGCGGGCCGCAGTTCGCCGCCGTTCGCGACCTCGGCGCCCATGTGCAGGTCTGGCTCGACGACCGGATGACCCCCCTGTCCCGACGCTTCACCGAACCCGCCGGGGGAACCGTCCCCGTCACCGAGGTCACCCCCGGCAACAGGTCCGCGCTTGACGCGGCGCTGGGCGCAGGCGGCCACCGCGTGATCACCGTGGACCTGACGACCGAGGACGTCGCCGAAACCGCCCTCCGTGTCGCCCGCGTCCTGGTCTCCGGCCTGGTCCCCAACGCCCCTGCCGCCTTCGGCTACTTCGGCTGCCCGCGCTTCGCCCGGGCCGCGCTCGACCGGGGCTGGCGCGCCCAACCTCCCACCGGCCCTGCGGACTTCACCCTCGCACCACCGCCGCACATGTGAAGGAGCGTGCCCGCATGTCCCAGGCTCCTCCGGCAGCCACCGACTTCCTGCCCCGCGCCCTCGCGGACGCCAGGTCACCCCGCGTGCCGAGCACCGCCCCCTACCAACCGGAGCATCCCTTCCCCTGGGGCGGCCCGGCGCTCTCCCTGAACGAGAGCGGGGGCGGGGCCGGGGACGGAAAGACGGTGGACCTGGAACGTGCCCTGCGGCTGTCGCTCGCCGTGCCCCACGGGACGCCGGGCCGACTGCGGCCCGTGGCCTCGGCAGGCGCCCTCCACCCCGTGCGGGCTCATCTGCTCCTCGGCCCGGGCTGCTCGCTGCCGCCCGGACGGTACGCCTACGATCCGCACACCCACCGCGCCCACCCGCGCGGCCCGGGCCCCGCCGACGCGCCCCCGGGAGCCGTCGTCGTCCTCACCGTCACCGCCGCCCGAACCGTCGCGCACTACGGACACCGGGCCTGGCCGCTGCTCCTGCTGGACGCGGGCCATGCCGCAGCCGCCCTGGCGATCGCCGCCGCCCCGGCCGGTGTACGGGTCTCGCTCGACGCGGAAGGCGCCGAGCTCTCCGCGGCGGCGGGGCTGCCCCGCGCGGCCGAATGGCAGGCGCGTCGGCCCGGGACCGAACCCGAACTTCCCCTCGCAGCGCTCTGGTTGCGGCCCGCGCCGGGGCTCGTCCCCCCGACTGCCGCACTGGCCGCATGGGCCCCGCTGCCCTGCGCCTTCGCCCCGGTGCCGCAACCGGTCGCAGGGACCGTCTCGCCGCGTGAACTCGACTCTGTCCGCAGCCTGTTGGCGTACGTCACGGCAGAGCCAGGCTCCACCTGGTACCCGGCCCGCCGCCCGGCCCCGGTGACGGACGAGACCCTCCGTACACGAAGGAGCGCGGCCCCCTCCGGCCTGGCGCAGCCACCCGCCCCTGACCTGCTCGCCCGGGTCCTGGCCACCGCCGGGGGCGCCCGGCCGGACGGCCCGGCCTGGGCCGCGGCGGTCGGCGGCGACGCCCCGGGGCTCCTGACGACCGCCGGCACCCTGGCCTCCGGTGACGCGCGCCCCACCCTCGCCCGCTGGGCGGCGGGCCAGCAGTGGATCGGCAAAGCGGGCGCGGTGCTGGTCGCCCACGGCTGCCCCGCCGACGCCCCACCGGCCCTGATCCGCGGCAGCCACCTCGCCGCCGGTTACGCCGCCGGCGTCGCCCAGGCCCACGCCACCGCCCTCGGCCTCGGCTCGCGCCCCATCGGCTCCTGGCAACAGGCCGACCTCGGTGCCGCACTCGGCGACGCCCCCGGACACGACTGGATCGTCCACGGCCTCGCCCTCGCCGGCCCCCCGGGGAAGGGCGGCCCACCAGGCCACACCCCTCCGGCCCCGTCCGCACCACCGGCCCCATCGGCCCCAACGACCCTGTCGGGCAAGGAAGAACGCCCATGATGCTCCACCCCGAACTCCTGCGCGCCGCCCGGACCGCCCGCCGCCCCCTCGGCCGGGCGACCGCGTTGCTCGCCGCTGTCACTCTCACCCACCTCGCCCAGGCCGTCCTGCTCGCCGTCGTCCTCTCCCGGATCGCCCAGGGCGACGCCTCCGGCCTCGCACCGCTCCTCCTGTCCGTGCTCGCCGTCGTCCTCGTCCGTGCCGCGCTCGGCCGCGCCCAGCGCCTGACCGCCGTCACGGCGGGCGCCGCCGTCCGGATCCGGCTCCGTGACACCCTGCTGGCCCGCCTCGGTGAACTCGGGCCCACCGCGGTCACCGGTGCGCGGGCCGGAGCCGTACGCGCCACGCTCGTGGACGGCGTCGAAGGGGTGGACGCGTACGTCTCCCGCTACCTCCCCCAGGCGCTCATCACCTCCGCCGTCCCGCCGCTGCTGCTCGTCGCCGTCGCGCTCATTCAGCCGTACGCCGCCCTCGCCCTCGGCCTCGCCCTGGTGCTCGCGCTCTTCGGACCGCGCTGGTGGGACCGGCTGCTCGCCCGACGCGGCAAGGAGCACTGGGACTCCTACGAAGCCCTCGCCGCCGACTACCTGGAGGCCCTGCAAGGCATGGCCACCCTGCGCGCGGCCGGGGCCGTGGGCCGGGTACGGGACAGGCTGGAGAAGCGTTCGGCGGCGCTCCACCGCGCGACCGTCGCCAAACTGCGGGTCTCGCTCGTCGACACCGGCCTCACCGACCTCGCCGTGCAGGGCGGCACCGTGGCCGCCGTCCTGGTGGCGTGCTCCTCGGCGGCCACCGGGCGCACCGCCGCCACCGGGACGTACCTCCTGCTCATGCTCGCCTCCGAGTGCTTCCGCCCCGTCCGTGACCTCTCCCGCGAATGGCACGCGGGCTACCTGGGGGTCTCGGCCGCCGACGGCATCGCCGCCCTGCGCACCGCCGAACCCGCCGTCGCCGACCGGGGCACGGTGGAGGCGCGCTGGGACACCGCCCCCGAAATCCGTTTCACGGACGTCCACTTCACCCACCCGTCGAGCGAGCGACCCGCCCTGGACGGCATCACGTTCACCGCACCCGCCGGGCGCACCACCGCGATCGTCGGGCCCTCCGGTGCCGGGAAGTCGACCCTGGTGAGCCTGCTGCTGCGCCAGCGCGACCCCGACAGCGGCCGCGTCACGATCGCCGGGACCGGGACCGCCGCGTACAGCCTCGCCTCGCTGCGCCGGGGGATCGCCGTCGTCTCCCAGGAGACGTACCTCTTCCACGCCACGATCGCCGAGAACCTGCGCATCGTCCGGCCCGCCGCCACCGACGAACAGCTGCGCGCCGCCGCCCGGACGGCGGGCATCGACCAGGAGATCAGCGCGTTCCCCCAGGGGTACGCCACCCTCGTCGGCGAACGCGGCGCCACGCTCTCCGGCGGTCAGCGCCAACGGCTCGCCCTCGCCCGCGCCCTCCTCGCCGACGCACCGGTCCTGATCCTGGACGAGGCCACCAGCGCGGTGGACGAGCGGGGCGAGGCCCGGATCGTACGGGAACTGCTCGCGGCGAGCCGGGGCCGAACCTGCCTCGTCGTCGCCCATCGGCTCGACGCCGTGCGCCACGCCGACCACATCGTCGTCCTCGACGGCGGCCGGGTCGAGGAATCCGGCGACCACAGAGGACTGCTGGCGGACGGCGGGGTCTACGCCTCGCTCGTCGCGGCGGGCCGCCCCGCCCAGGAGGAGCACGCCGCATGACACCACCCGAGCCCACCTCCGCCGGGGGCCGTACTCCGTTGTCCGTACCGGAGTCCGCGCCTTCCGGGGGCCGCATGTCCCTGTCCGTACCGGAGTCCGCGCCTTCCGGGGGCCGCATGTCCCTGTCCGCACCGGAGTCCACGCCTTCCGGGGGCCGCATGTCCCTGTCCGCGCCCGAGCCCGCCCCCTCCGGGGGCCGCACGCCCCTGTCCGCACCGGAGCCCACCCCCTACGAGGGCCGCACCCCCCTGTCCTCGCCCGGAAAGCCCCCAGCCCCCTACGACACCGGCGCCCTCCGCTCACTCCTCCCCGTCCTCGGCGCCCACCGCGCCACCGTCCTGCGCACCTGCCTCGCCGCCCTCGCCGACCAGGCAGCTCTCGTCGCCCTAGTCGCCCTCGCCGCGCACACCGTGGGCACGGCGGCCATCGATCACCGGCCCCCGTCGCCCGGCACCGTCGCCGTCCTCATCGGGCTCGTCCTGCTCAGGGCGCTCGCCACCTGGCGGGAGATGGACCTCTCGCACGACCTCGCCTACCGGGTCCTGGCCGAACTGCGGGTCCGGGTCTTCGACGGGCTCGCCCGCTCCGCCCCCGCCCGGATCGCGGGGCGCCGCAGCGGTGACCTCGCGGCGACCGCCCTCGGCGACGTGGAGGCGCTGGAGTTCTTCTACGCCCACGCCATCGCCCAACTCCTCGCCTCCGGGCTCGTGTTCGCGGCGGCCGCGACCGTGCTGGGCGTCCTCGGGCCGTGGCTGCTCCTCGCCGTCGTGCCCGCCGCCCTGCTGCTCCTGTGGTCGCCGTTGCTGGAGGCACGGGGGCGGGCCGAGCGCGGGGCGCGGACCCGGGCCGCGCTCGCCGAACTCTCGGCGGAGAGCGTGGAGACCGTCGACGGTCTCCGTGAGCTGCTGATGGCGGGCGCCCTGGACCGCACACGGGCCCGGCTGCGCTCCGGCGGCCGGCGCCTCGCCCGTGCCCAGCGCGCCGAGCAGTCCTGGGAGACGGGGGCAGGCGCGGCCCGCGACCTGCTCGTCGTCGCCGCCGTCATCGGGGTGGTCGCGGCCGCCGCCCACGCGGCGGCCGGCGGCCGGCTCGACGGGGCCTGGACCCCGGCGGCCATGGCTCTCGCCCTCGGCGCCCTGGCCCCGGTGGCCGAATCGGCGGCCGCGCTGGGCCGGGCGGGCAGCCTGCGCGCCGCCGCCGCCCGGGTCCGCGCGGCCGTCAACGCCCCCGCCGGAGCCCCCGCACCAGCCACCCCGCTCCCCGCCCCGGCGGGCCCGCTCGGCCTGCGGCTGAGCGGCGTACGGTTCGGCTACGGTGGCGCCCCCGTCCTGGACGGGCTCCACCTGACCGTGCGGCCGGGCGAGACGGTGGCCCTCGTCGGCGCCTCGGGGGCCGGTAAGACGAGCTGCGCCCACCTCCTCGCCCGCTACTGGGACCCGCAGGACGGCACGGTGGAGCTGGTACCCCAGGCCGCCGCCGACCCCGTCGATCTGCGGGACCTCGCCGAGGACGACCTGCGGGCCGCCGTGTGCGTGGTCGGCCAGGAGGCCCCGCTCTTCCACGGGACCCTCGCCGAGAACCTCCGCCTCGGCGCCCCCCACGCCACCGACCGGGAACTGGCCGCCGTCGTCCGCATCTGCGGCCTCACCCCCGTCGCCGACGCCCTGCCCCAGGGCCTGGACACCCCCGTCGGCGAACGCGGTGCGACCCTCTCCGGCGGCCAGCGCGCCCGGGTCGCCCTGGCCAGGGGGCTGCTCGCCCGCCCCCGGATCCTCGTCCTCGACGAAACCACGGCCCACCTGGACCACCGGGGCGACGCGGAACTGGCGCGGGCGCTCACGGCGGACTCCCGGGCCCGTACCCGTACCACACTGATCATCGCCCACCGCCCCGCAACCGTACGCAGGGCCGACCGCATCGCGGTCCTGGAGGGCGGACGCATCGTCGAGGAGGGCACCTGGGACGAACTGATCCGGGCGGGCGGCGCGCTGACCCGGCTGCTCAGCCGGAAGGGGGAGGCACGGCAGGAGACCCGGCAGGAGGCACGGACGGCGGCGACGGGAGACTCTGCTCCGCCCAGATGATCTTCCCCCGGTGTGTGTACCGGGTGCCCCAGCGGCGGGCGAGCTGGGCGACGAGAAAGAGACCGCGCCCTCCCTCGTCCGTCGTGCGGGCGTGCCGCAGCCGCGGGGTGGTGCTGCTGGCGTCGGACACCTCGCAGGTCAGCACGGACTGCAGCAGCAGCCGCAGCCGTACGGGACCGGAGGCGTACCGGATCGCGTTGGTCACCAGCTCGCTGACGATCAGCTCCGTCGTCATCGTCAGCTCGTCAAGACCCCACACCTCCAGCTGGCGGGCCACCTTGTTCCGGGTCGCGCCGACCGCCGCCGGGTCCACGGGCACGTCCCACGAGACCAGCCGGTCGGGGCTCAGCGCGTGGGTCCGGGCGAGCAGGAGCGCGATGTCGTCCGGCTGCGGAACGGGCAGCAGTTCCTTGACCACCGCCGCGCACAGCTCGTCCAGCGGCAGCCCTTCCCGCGACACGGCCCGGCCCAGCCGGACCATCCCCTGCTCGACGTCCTTCTCGGGGCCCTCGATGAGACCGTCGGTGTAGAGACCGAGCAGGCTCCCCTCGGCCAGCTCCACATCGATGGACTCGAAGGGGAGCCCGCCCAGCCCCAGCGGCGGACCGGAAGGAAGGTCGGGGAAGCTGACCGCGCCCTCCGGGGTGACGACCACCGGCGGCGGATGCCCGGCCCGGGCCATCGTGCAGCACCGGCTCGCCGGATCGTAGACGGCGTAGAGACAGGTGGCGCCCAGCACCGTCGTGCCGCCCCGGTCCGCCTTCCCACCCTTCGGCTCCTCCTCGCTCAGCCGCATGACGAGATCGTCCAGACGGGCCAGCAGCTCGTCGGGGGCGAGGTCCATGTCGGCCAGCGTCTGCACGGCGGTCCGCAACCGGCCCATGGTCGCGGCGGCGCTGATGCCGTGCCCCACCACATCACCGATGACCAGGCCGACCCGGGCCCCGGACAGCGGGATCACATCGAACCAGTCGCCCCCGACCCCGTCCTTCGCGTCCGCCGGGAGGTAGGAGGAGGCCACGTCCAGCGCCGTCCCGCCGCGCAAGGTGTGCGGCAGCAGGCTCTCCTGGAGGACCAGCGCCGCCGTGTGCTCCCGGGTGTAGCGGCGGGCGTTGTCCACGCACACCGTGGCCCGGGCCACCAGCTCCCGGGCCGGCGCCACATCGTCCTCGTGGAAGGGGACCGGGTTCTGCGACCGCATGAACGTGGTGAGCCCGAGAACGGTGTCCCGCGCCCGCATCGGTACGGAGATGAGCGAGTGCAGCCCGAACTCACGGATCCGGGCGGCCCGCGCCGGCTGCTCCACGGCCCACGTGCGGCTGTCCGGGTCGAGCAGCGGAAGGAGGACCGGGTCACCGTCGAGAAGGAAGTGGGTGTCGTGCGGCGGCGGTACGAAGTCGACGCTCTCCCCGACCCGTACCACCGCCTCCGGACATCCCTCGCGCACCGAACTCATCCCCATCCGGCGCATCGGCGGCCTGCCGCCCCGCAGCTCCGCGCCGAGCAGCGGGACGCCCGGCCGGTCCCGGCCCAGCGGCGTCTCCAGCAGATCGACGAAGACGAAGTCGGCGAAGCGGGGCACCGCGAAATCGGCCAGTTCCTGGGCCGTGCGCTGGACGTCCAGGGTGGAGCCGATACTGGCCCCCGCCTCGTTGACGAGCGCCAGCAGCCTGCGCGCGTTCCACCGGTCGGTCACGTCCAGCACCATGTAGCCGATGCCGATCCGGTTCTCCTCGGTGTCCGCCAGCGGGAAGAACGAGCTCGAATAGGCCCGCCTGCGGTTCGGGTCGGACCAGCTCCAGCCCAGGTACTCGTAGTCGGTGACCGGCACACCGGTCGCCAGGACCTGCCGCATCAGCCGCTCGATGGGTGCCGCGAGCAGCCCGGGCAGCACATCCACGGGCCTGCGCCCCAGCCGCTGCTCCCGGGGGACTCCGCCGAACCGCTCCAGGGTGTCGTTGAGCCAGATGTAGCGCAGTTCCGGATCCAGCACCGCCATGCCCACCGGCGACCGGGTCAGGAACCCCTCCAGTACCGATCCGTCCACCGTCCACTGCGGGGTGCGCTCCCGTCCGGAGACCAGGAAGCCCTCGCGCCCGGCGATCAGGAACGAGGCGGAGACCCGTACGTCGACGTCGATCCGCCGGTCGTCCCGGGCACGCAGGGCGATCAGCCCGCTCCACCCCGACCCGCCGCGACTACGGGCGGCGACCGCCGCCGTACGCCGGGGATCCGGGGACCCGGCCACCAGCAGGGCGGCGGACCGGCCGACCATCTCGGCCGCCGCGTACCCGAGCAGGGCCTCCGCCCCACGGGTCCAGCCGATGACCGTGCCGTCCCCGGCGATCACCGCCACCGCGTCGTCGCTCAGCTGCACGGGGCCCCGCGGATCCGCGGAGGGCAGCGAGCCGGGCCCCGCCGGGGGGCCCTCGTCGGCGGATGCCATGCACCTCACCACCATCTCTAGGTTTCCATGGTCGCGCGTCACTCCCGAGTACGCACCGCCCCGCTCCCCGGCCGGGGACGCCGCACGGGCTTTCGCCCGTTCGGCGGCGTGACGCGGCAGGCGGTGTCCCCGTTGGGGGAGTGACAAGCGGTTGCTTGCCCACCTGCCCCCGCGCTGGACCCGTGTGGGTGGACGGCTCCGGCCCCCGTGAGGGGAGCCGGAGCCGTTTCCGTACGCGCGGTCAGTAGCGGACGCAGATCCTGCGTTCCTTCAGCCACTGGCCCAGCCAGTCCCCGAACGGCACGGTGATGCACCACCGGCGGGTGACCGGCGGCTCGGGAGCCGTGGGCGTGGGCTGCACCGACGGTGTGGGCGACGGCTGTACGGCCGGCGGGGCGGACGGGGTCGGCGTCGGGGACGGGCTCGGGGCCGTGGTGGGAGGCGCGCTCGGGGCGGGCTTCACCGGTGCGGCCATCTCGGCGAGCTTCGTCCGGAAGACCCGTGAGGACCGGGGATTGCTCTTGCACTGCCACACACCGTGCGGGCAGTAGTCCGTGATCGTCTGGTACAGCGGCTGGTGCCGGTCGATCCAGTCGAGCATCCGCCGCATGTACTCCGGGTTGTCACCGTTGCGGAAGAGCCCCCACTCCGGGAACGAGATCGGCTTGCCGCGCTCCGCCGCGAAGTCGACGTGCTTCTGGAGCCCGTAGGGATCGTTGATCTGGTCGTCGAAGGACTCGCCCGGCGGCTGGTCGTAGGAGTCCATGCCGATGATGTCGACGACGTCGTCACCCGGGTAGCACTCGGTCCAGGGCACCGCGTCCCGTCCCCGGCTGGGCGTGAAGTCGAACCGGAACTCCTGGCCGGGCACCTCGCGCATCGCCGTCACGATCCGCTGCCAGTACGCCTTCCAGGACGCGGGATCAGGGCCGCAGCGGTGGGTGTAGGTGGTGCCGTTCATCTCCCAGCCGAGCACGATCACCGTGTCCGGCACCCCCAGGGAGACCAGGCGCTCCGCCAGCCTGGTGAAGTGCTGGTCGAAGTCGCCCGCGGCTCCCGACCGCAGCAGGCGGCGGACCTGGGCGTCCGGGACGCGCTCCTCGTTCCGCTCCAGCATGGGGACGTTGAGGACGAACATCCGGTCCTTGTCCGCCTTGCGCCAGGTGGCCCAGGAGTCCAGGAAGTCGGGGGTGCCCTCGATGTTCACCCACAGGTCGCCCGGCAGGTAGGTGTGCCCGACCCGCAGCTCCGCGCCGCCGAGCCAGCGGGACAGATCGGCCATCCGCCGCACGCCGGCCGGCCCGTAGTCCAGATAGGCGCCGTGCGCGGTGGAGCCGCCGTCCCTGCTGCCCTGCGGCCCCGGGGCGGCGCTGTCGACGGAATCGGTGCCCGGCGGCAGCTGGCCCGCGATGCCGCCGCCCGCCAGGAGACTGAGAACAGCCGCGGCGATACACGTGGTGATGAGTCGGCGCTTGGCCGGCATGACTCCTCCTGGCTGCAAGGAATTCAGGCCGGATCGGCCCGATGGGGAGAGAGTTTCATCATCCTGCACCGCACGCGAATAGAGCGGTCCATTTATCGTATTCGGCGTTGCGAACGGTCCGTTCAGGTGATGGTGGGGCCGAAGATGAACGGCAGGGAACCGACGCGGTTGTCGAAATTCGAATCGACCAGCAGGGGATCGCCCGTCTGCCGGATGACGGACCGTCGGGTGAGCAGCTCCCTGAACAGGGCCGTCATTTCGAGCCGGGCCAGGTGGGCGCCGAGGCAGTGGTGGGGGCCGCCGCCCCCGTAACCCAGGTGCGGATTCGGCGACCGGGTGATGTCGAAGAGATCCGGACGGGTGAAAACTGATTCATCGCGATTGGCTGACGCGTAGAGCAGTGAGACCTTCTCGCCGGGAAGAAAGGTCCGGCCGCCCAGCGGGAATTCCGAGACGACGGTCCTGCGGAACTGGATGATCGGCGTCGAATGGCGGACGATTTCCTCGACGGCACCGCCGATGTACCGGTCGAAGTCCGACCGGAGGAGTTCCTGTTGCTCCGGGTGCCGGTCCAGCAGGGACAGCCCGTGCGCGATCGCGTTACGGGTGGTCTCCACCCCGGCCACGAGCAGCAGCGAGAAGAAGGCGCCGAGGTCCCGAGAGGAGAGCGCGTCGCCGTCGATGTCCGCGCACACCAGGGCCGAGACGAGGTCGTCCTGCGGGTGGCGGCGCCGTTCCCGGGCCAGGCGCGCCATGACGAGCTGCATCCGGGCGAGGGAGGCGGTCCCGCGGCCGGGGATCCGGAGCCTGGCCCGGCCCCGGCGCGCGACGCCCACCTGCTCGGAGGCGTGGTCGATCTGCTCCGCGATCCGCGGCCGGTACGACACCGGGATGCCCATCAGGTCGCAGATCACCTCCAGCGGCAGCCGTGAGGCCGCCGACGGCATGAAGTCGCCCGGGCGCTCGGCGATCATCCTGTCGACCAGACGCCCGGCCAGCCGGCCGATGTTCTCCTCGGTGGCGGCGAGCAGCCGGGGGGTGAAGCGACGGGAGATCATCCGGCGCAGTGCCGCGTGCTCGGGCCCGTCCATGTTGACCATCGAATTCCCGAACAGCGCCTTGGCCCAGCCGGCCGGCTCCGGGGTGGTGACCCCGGGAGCGCTGGCGAAGACCTTCGGGGTGCGGCTCGCGGTCAGCACATCCGCGTGGCGCACCAGGGCGTAGAACGGTTTGCCGGAGGTACGGGCGGTGCCCGGCCGGGGGGTGAACAGCACGGGTGCCTCCAGCTCCCGCAGCCGGGCGAAGGCGCCGAGCCGCTCCGGGCGCGGCAGCCGCCAGAAGGCCGGGTCGGCGAGATCGATGTGTGCCGCACGGTCACCGGACACCTGATTCGGAACGGTCATGTCCATCCACCTCCACGAGTTCGCCAGGTCATCGTCGGGTCCGGCGCGCACGGCACGGCGCGCGACGCGGCCTCCGGCGCGGATGGCCGTGCACGGTCACGCGTTTGACGGAACGCGGGGGACGCCGCGCCCGAGACAACCGATTCGCCGCCGTCTCGTTGCCACCATCGCCAGCAACAGCACCTGGGACGAGTCAACGAGAGGCAGTCACCCATGAGCCGAACCACGGATCCGGGCGGCGCACCGCGTGGAGCACGCGGTCCGTCGCGCCGGATCGTCCTGCGTACCGCCTTCACCGCGGCCGTGGCCGGCGGCACCGCCGTGATCCTCCTGCCGCTGCGGGACCACGAGCCGGGCACCGCGTCCGCGCCCGCGAAGGGGCCCGGGCACCCGGCCGCCGGGACGGAGGAGTTCGCCGAGATGTACCGGGGCCGGGAGATCCGCGGGAGCGTGACCGTCCTGGTCCCGGCCGGCGGGCCGGGCGCCGCGGAGGGCGGGGCCGCCGAACCGGTCACCGAGATCCGCATCGACGGCCGCCCGCTGCACGTCATGCGGCGCGCGGACGGCACCTACCTGAGCGATGTCACGCACTACGAGTCGTTCCCCACGCTCCGCGAGACGGCCCGCGCCGCCGTCGACGAGCTGGGCACCGCCCGGCTCGCGCTCCCCGCCTCGCACCACAGGTGAACGTCGCACCACCCATGAACGCCGCACCACCCTTGAACCAGGAGGACCACAACCGGTGTACACCCGCAAGAACCAGCGCGACCTTACGCGCACCGAGAAGCGGCGCCTCGTCGACGCGATCCTGAAGCTGAAGAGCTCGGGCCGCTACGACGACTTCGTCGTCATGCACCGCGAGTACTACGTCATGGACACGGAGAACCGGCCGCGCCCCGCCCATATGACGTCGTCGTTCTTCCCCTGGCACCGCCGCTATCTGCTGGAGTTCGAGCAGGCCCTCCAGGCCGTCGACCCCGGGGTGAGCGTCCCCTACTGGGACTGGACGCAGGACCGCTCGCCCACCTCGTCGCTGTGGGCGGAGGACTTCCTCGGCGGCAACGGCAGGCCCGGCGACCGGCGGGTCACCACCGGACCGTTCGCCTTCGACGCGGGCAACTGGATGGTGGGCGCCGGGGTCACCGACCAGAACTGGCTCACCCGCAACTTCGGCAGGCCCGGCAACAACCCGGTCTCCCTCCCCACCGCCGACGACGTGGCGCGGGCGCTGAAGGACCCGGTCTACGACACCGAGCCCTGGAACAGCATCAGCACCGAGGGGTTCCGCAACCGCATCGAGGGCTGGGGCATCCACCGGGTGCGCACGGTCGGCAACCACAACCAGGTCCACCAGTGGGTCGGCGGCCCGATGGCCGGGGCCGCCTCCCCCGAGGACCCGGTCTTCTGGCTCCACCACTCGTTCATCGACCTGCTCTGGGACCGCTGGCAGAAGGCACACCCCAAGTCCGCCTACCTGCCGGGCCGTAAACCCGCCGCACCCGGCCGGGACCGCGACTACGTCTTCGGCCTCGACGACCCGATGCCCCCGTGGAACGTCACCCCCAGGAAGCTCCTCGGCCACAGCAAGGTCTACCGCTACGCCTGAGCGCACACAGCGGGACGGCCGGCCCCTCCGCGAAGGAGGAGCCGGCCGTCCCGGTGGAACGGGGAGATCAGCGGCCGTAGCCGTAGTCGCCCTTGTCCTCGTGGCCCCCGTCCGCGTTGACGCAGGTGTTGCCGAAGGCCGGGTTGAGCAGGCCGATCACGTTGATGGTGTTGCCGCAGACGTTGACCGGCACGTGGACCGGGACCTGGACGAGGTTGCCCGAGAGGACACCGGGGGAGCCGGCGGCGAGGCCCTGCGCACCGGCGTCCGCGGACGCCAGGCCGGCACCGCCGGCGAGCAGGGCACCGGTGCCGGCCATCACAGCGGCGACCTTCGTAATACGCGACATCAGAACTCCTTGTGAGGAAGGGGGGTTGCTGCGGAGCACGAGGCCCGCATGCCCTGACAACGCGTAGGACGCCGGGCGGTAACGGATCAGCGGCCGGGCGATATCTCCGGTGTTGTCCTACGGCCTGTCGCCGCCCGCCTCACCGCCCGATGACCGGAAGCGTGGTAAGCCGCTCGTGCCAGTCCCGCGCGGCGGGGAACCGGGCCTTCACGGTCTCCACGGCCCGCTCCCGTACCGCCACCTGCGACTCGCGCAGCCGCAGCAGCGGCTCCAGACCCGGGCGGGCCAGCAGCAGCCGCTGGTTGACCACCGTGACCGGCTGCCAGTGGTTCTTGTACTGCTCGGCGCCGCGCAGCAGACTCAGCACCTCTCGGCCGGTGTCCGACGCCTGCTGCGCCACCTCGCGCAGCAGCATGGTCGACACATCGACCTTCCGCTCCCGCAGCCCCGGGTCCGCCCCGTACAGATAGCCGCCCGCCAGCTGACCCGACTGCAGCGAGAGGTTGGCCGCCACGACCTCGCCGCCCAGCCGGAACTCGGTGACGGCGGCCGTGCCGTCCCCCACCATCCGGCTCACCGACCGGACCAGGTGGTCCGAGAACCGGGCCCGCAGGTGCTCGGGGTTGACGCCCCGGTCGCGCCACTGGAGTTCGTGGAGCCGCAGCAGGGTGCCGATGGCCGCGGGCACCCCGTCCTGCGGGATCTTGCGGGCCTCCACACCCAGGGCCTCGACCCTGCGCAGCTTGGCCCGCAGCCGCTGGCCCCGCGAGCCGGTGAGCCGGGCCACGAGGCCGTCGAGCGGCTCCGCGGGCAGCTCCATGCATGTCGAGTCGGTGAGCCGGCTCCGGGCCCCGGGCCACCGGCCGAACAGCAACTGGGCCGACGCGTCCGGCCGGACCTCCCGCAGGTCGACCACGGAGTGCCGGGCGGCCCGGTCCAGACCGCGCTGGAGCGCCCCGACCGCGTAACCGGCCTCCTCCTCGTCCAGCAGGATGTCGAAGAAGTCGGAGATCGCCCCGCCCATCGGCACCAGCAACGGCATCGGACGGTGGACGAGCATCAGCGGGGCCGCACCGATCAGCCGCCCCGAACGCCGGACCAGAAGGACCCGCAGCCTCCCCTCCTGACCGTAGGAGATCCACCACGAATGGAGCCACGCGTGGCTCTGGAACGGGGTGGCGGTGGCGCAGCGCCGGTGCAGCGCGTCCCACTCCCCGGCGAGTGCGCCGAACTCCCCGAAGTCCCGGCAGAGCGTCACGGTGAGGCTGCCCGCCCGGTCGGCCGTCATCGTACGAGCTCCCGTTCGTCGGCGGTGGTGTCGTCCTCGGCGGCGGCCGGGCCGGGCACCTGGGCGGAGACGCTCCAGCCGGTGCGGCGGGGGCGCACCAGCAGGACGAGGCCGCCCAGCAGACCGCCCGCGGCCGTCCCCACGGCGGTGCCCAGCGGCACCGACGGCGAGACCGGCTGGTCCGGCTTCATCGCATGGGTGAACTTGATCAGCTTCACCCCGGTGTCCTTGGAGACATGGCCGCTGCTCACGATCACGGCCTCGATGACCGCGTTGGCGATGTCGGCCGCCCTGCCCGCGTCGTCGGAGGTGCCCGTCACCGCGATCATCGGCGAGTCGGGGGAGGTCTCCGACCGCACCTGGGTGCGCAGTGCGCGCACCGGCTCACCGGCCGCGCCCTGGGCGTAGGAGAGGGTCGCGTCGCTGGTGACGAGACGCCCGTAGGACTGCGCGTAGCCGAGCGCGGCCGAGGGATCCGTCTCCTCCTCGGCGACGGCCATGGCGTAGCTGGTGGCCTCGTACTGGGGGGACGCGAGCAGCCCGTACGAGAGCCCCGACGCGGTGCCGAGCAGCACGCAGACGGGCAGGGGCCACCATGGGGGCATTCTGGTGAGGGCGGTGCGCAGCCGGGCGGGGTAGGTACGCAGCCGGCGCCGCAGGACGACGGGTCGCTGCTGCTCGGGAGACTCGGTCATGAAAGGGCTCTCCGGTTCGGTGGGGCGGTGTCGAGGGCGTACGCGTACACATCCATCAGGCGCTCGCTGCTGCGCCGGATGTCGTAGTGGCCGACGGCCCGGGGCGGCGGCCTGCGGTCGGGGCGGGCCTGTATCCGCTGCCGCAGCACGGCGGTCAGCTCGTCGGGGCTCCCGGCGATCCGGGTGGCGCCCGGGGCGTGGGCGGCCGACAGGTCGTCGATGGCCGGGCAGGCGTCGTGGAGCACGGGCAGTCCGGCGGCGAGCGCCTCCACGGCGGCCAGCCCGAAGGACTCCTCGCGGGACGTCGATACGAAGGTGTCGACGGCGCTGAGCAGGGCCGGGACACCGGGGACCGGGCCGCTCCCGCCGGAGCCGCACTCCCCGAGGAGCCGGATCCGGTCCGCCGCGCCGAGCCGGGCCGCCAGGGCCCGCAGCGCCCCGGCCTCCGGCCCGTCGCCGGCCAGCAGCAGCCGGGCCCCCGGCAGTGCGGCGACCGCCCGTACCGCCACGTCGAAACGCTTGCCGGGCACCAGCCGGCCCACCCCGCCGACCACGAACGCGTCGTCGGGGATGCCCAGCGCCGCCCGGACGGCGAGCCGCCGGTCCGGGTCGAAGCGGTAGAGGTCCGCGTCGATGCCGTTGGGCACCAGCCGGATCCGGTCGGCGGGCACCCCCCAGTCCCTCAGCCGCCCGGCGACGGTGGAGGAGACCGCGACGGTGGCCGCGCCGAGCCGTTCGGTGGAGAGGTAGAGGGCGCGGATACCCCGGGTCAGCGGGCGGCCCTCGATCTCGGCGCGCCCCAGGGAGTGTTCGGTGGCGACGGCCGCCCGGACCCCCGCGAGGCGGGCCGCGATCCTCCCGTACACACAGGCCCGGTACAGATGGGTGTGGACCAGGTCGTAGCGGCCGTCGCGGATCAGCCGGGCCAGCCGCCCGACGGCCGACAGGTCCCGGTTGCCGCGCATCCCCAGGTGGACGACCCGGACGCCGTCGGCCCGCAGCCCGTCCGCCACCGGGCCCGGGTTGGTGAGCGTCACCACGTCGCACTCCGCCGGCAGATGACGCAGCAGCAGCCGCAACTGCTGCTCGGCGCCGCCGACCCCGAGCCCGGTGATGACGTGCAGCACCCTCACCGGGGGCCGTCCGCCCGCACCGGGGACGCGGTACGCAAGCCCGCGCCCGGGACAGCTCCGTGGCGCAGCCCGTGCCGCAGGTCCTTCGCCCAGAGCCGCACGCCCCGGTCCGCCTGGCTGACATGGGTGCGGGGGAGCGCGAACCGGCTGATCAGCGGCCCGGGCGCCAGCGCGCAGCCGTATCCGTAACCGGCGGAGCCTACGGCGGCGCTCACCCGCCGGTCGAACGTGCCGTACGGATAGCAGAAACCCTCCGGGAGTACGCCGGTGAGCTCACCGATCAACTCCCGGCTGCGGACCGTCTCGTGGCGCAGCTCCTCGTCCGCCAGCTTGGTGAGGTCCTGGTGGAGCAGACCGTGCGAGCCGACCTCCATACCCGCTCCGGCGACCCGCCGGATCTCGTCGAGGGTGAGCAGCGGCTTGCGCGGACCCAGCGGATCCCACTCGTTCACACCCCCCGGCCGTCCCGGCAGGACGAAGACCGTCGCGGTGCAGCCGTGGACCCGCAGCACCGGCAGCGCCTCCTGGAGGAAGTCCGCGTAGCCGTCGTCGAAGGTCAGCCCGACCAGACCGCGCCTCCCCGCCGCATGGGCCCGCATCAGCTCCGAGACCCCCACCCCCCGCAGCCCCCTGCCGCGCAGCCACGACAGCTGCTCGGCGAGCCGCCGGGGGGAGACGGTGATGCCGTACGGGTCGTCACCGGTGTCGGTCACCGAGTGGTACGTGAGGATCCACGGCTGACGGCGGGTGTGCGGGCGGAGCCGGGGCGGGGGAGTGCCGGGGCGTTGTGCCGAGGGATCAGCGGCCATCAGTGAACCTCCGTCGGATGAGTGCCAGCAGGGAGACGACCTCGGGCGAGCGCAGGGCCAGCCCGGTCAGGAAGAAGGCGGCGGGGACCAGGACACATCCGGCGGCCAGACTCAGCACGGCGTCGGGGAGGAGGGGGGCGGCAGCCCAGCCCGCCGCCCCGGCCACCAGCGCGGCTCCCGCGAGGCGCCCGAGCGAGACGGCGACCGCCCGGGCCCGGATCGGGACCACCCGGGTGCCCAGCCCCATCAGCAGGAGCAGCGCGGTCGTGCTGATCCCGATGGCGTTGGCCGTGGCGATGCCGTCGACCCCGAAGCGGTACGTGAGCGCGTACCCGGCGCCCGTCGTGACGAGGAGTCCGGTGCCCATCGCGAACGCCGGGAACCAGGTGGGCCGCCCGGACGAGAAGAACGGCCGGCTCAGGGCGCCGACGAGGCAGTGGCCGAGCAGCCCCGCCGCGTAGACCCGCATCACCTGGGCGGTGGCGGCGGTGTCGGCCGCGTCGAACGCGCCGCGCTGGAAGAGGACTTCGATGATCTGGGGCGCGTAACCGAGCACCACCGCCGTACCGAGCAGCACCACCATCCCCGCCAGCGCGAGATCCCGCTCGACCCGCTGCCGGGCCCTCATATGGTTCCCGTCGGCCATCGCCCGCGCGACGACGGGGAACGTCACCGTGCAGATCATCAGCGAGAGGACCATCGGCATCTGCGCGACCTTCTGCGCGTAGTTCAGATGCGAAATGGCGCCCGCCGGGAGCGTGGAGGCCAGGAACCGCTCCACCAGCACCTGCGACTGACGGCTCACCACGAACAGCACGACCGGGGCGAGGACCGTCACGCCGAGCAGGGGGGCGGTGCGCCGGACACGCTTCCTGAGCCGCCCGAAGCGGGGGCGCGCCAGGGGAAGCAATCGCAGGAAGGTGGGGAGCTGGGTGAGGATCATGAGCAGGCTGCCGACGGCGACACCCGCGGCGGCCGCGCGCACTCCCCACACCGAGTGCAGCGCCAGCGTCATGCCGATGATGCCGATGTTGTACGCGACGTAGACCCCGGCGGGCGGCAGAAAGCTGCGGTGGGCGCGCAGGGCGGCGCTGAAGTAGCCGGTGATGCCGAAGGTCAGCACGGTGACGGCGGTCAGCCGGGTGCAGTCCACCGCGAGGGCCGGATCGGCCAGCCCGGGTGCGAGGATGCCGACGACCCACGGGGCGCCCGCCATCAGCAGCGCCGCACCGGCCATGAGCAGGACACAGAGCCGGGGCAGAGTGGCGGCCACCAGTTCCCGTACGGGGTCGGGGGCCGGCTCCCCGGCGGCCTCGGCGCCCTTCGCGGCCTCGGCGTCCGCGCGGCGGGTGAGGGCGAGGCTGAACGCCGGGACGAGGAGCAGCGCCATCCCGTCCTCGATCAGCAGCGTGGCCGCCATCTCCGGCACGGTCCAGGCGATCAGGAACGCGTCGCTGGCGTCGCTCGCGCCGAAGTACCGGGCGATCGCCTGGTCCCGCACCAGGCCGAGTACGGCTCCCAGCACGGTCAGCACCGCCGTGGCCGCGGCCGCGCGGGCGAGGAAGGACCCCAGACCGGGAGCCTCGCCGCTCTCCGCGGGCTCCGGCGAGGTCCCGACGGCCGCGGTCCCCCCGGGGCCGGAACCGGGGGGCTGCCCGGGTCCCGGGAGCAGGGGAGCGGCGGCTTCCTCGCCGGGGGGAGCCTCCGGGGAGGTGGCCTCGCGAGGAAGAGACTCTCCGCGAGGGGGAGCCTCGGCCTCCGTCCCCGTACCGGTGTCGCTCACGCGGTGCCCGCCTTCTCCGGCTCGGCCAGTGCCCACCAGGCGGCGAGCCCCAGGACCACGCCGCTCAGCACGGTCGTGGGCCCGCCGATGTCGGAGTACAGGAAGTTGACGCTCTGCCAGGCCATCAGGGCGACCGCAACCAGCCCGCAGTCGACGGCCGCGTGGCCGCGCGAGCGGGCCCGTACCAGCCGGCGTACGGCGCCGAGCAGGATCGCCGCCCAGCTCCCGACGATCGCGGTCAGACCGATGAGGCCCTGCTCGCTGAGGACGAGCAGATACATGTTGTGCGGCGAGAGCAGCGCCTGCCGGCGGAACGCCTGGCCCGCCCCCGCCGTGTCGCTGCCGGAGGAGAGGCCGATCGAGGCGTGGGCGTCGCGGTGCGCGGGGAACCCCTTGAGGCCGACACCGGTCAGGGGCTGCTCGCGCCACATGGCGCCCGCCGCGCTCCACATCGCGTACCGGTCGCTCACCGACCGGTCGGGCGCCCGGGTCACCTGTGTCACGCTGGCGGCCCGTTCCGCGATCATCTCCGAGCCGATGCCGAACCCGCCGACCAGCACCACCGCAGTGGCGCCGAGCACCGCCAGCGAGGTCAGCGCCTGCCTGCGGCCGGTCAGGGCCAGGACGACGAGGAAGGCGGCGGCGGTGGCGATCCACACACCCCGGCTGAAGGAGAGCGCGAGCGGCACGATCAGCGCGACGGCGACGACGGCGGCGCACGGACGCAGCCAGGCCGGGGCGTCGCGCGGGGTCCGCAGCGCACACGCGGCGGCGGCCAGCAGCCCGTAGGCGACGACCGTGGCCATCCCCATGATGTCGCTGGGCCCGAACGTGCCGACCGCCCGGACTTCCTCGCCCATGTACGAGGCGCCGGTCCCGGTGACGTACTGATGCACCCCCACGACGCCCTGGACGGCGGCCAGGACCACCAGCGCCCCGGCGACGATCCGGAAGCCGTGGACATCCCTGAGCAGGAGGTACACGGCGGCCGGGACGAGGACGAAGACCTGGAGGTAGCGGACCAGGCCCGGCAGTGCGGCGGCCGGGTCGGCCGCCGTCACCGTCGCCACGGCGAAGCCCACGGCGGGCAGCCCCAGCACCAGGGCGGCGACCGCGCCGAGCGGGCGCCGGCGGAGGTACAGCAGCCGCCCCGCACAGACCAGCACCGCGATGCCGGAGGCGACATCGGCCGGTCCCACCGCCGGGCCGCCGCCCTCGCCCATGCCGTACGGCAGGGCGGGCAGCAGCACGGTCGCGATCAGGGGGAGCAGCGGCCACCGGCTCCGCCACCCGCCCGGGGACGGGTGCGCAACGGTACCGGCGGGAGCCCCGGGCGCGGGGGCGGTCAGCGTGGTGGCCATGGTCAGCTGCCCCCGAGCCGGAAGAAGGAGCCCACGGTCCGTGCCAGCACGCACGCGTCCTGCCAAAGGGACCAGGTCTCGATGTACCGGTTGTCGAACCGGGCCCGCTCCTCGATCGAGGTGTCACCGCGCAACCCGTTCACCTGCGCCAGCCCCGTGATGCCCACCGGCATCCGGTGGCGGTCCTGGTAGCCGGGGTGGGTTCGGCTGAACTGCGCTACGAAGAAGGGGCGTTCGGGCCTGGGCCCGACCAGGCTCATGTCGCCGCGCAGGACGTTCCACAGCTGCGGCAGCTCGTCCAGCGAGCTGCGGCGCAGCAGCCGGCCGACGCGGCTCATCCGCCCGTCCGACGCCACGTTCCAGCGCGTCGCCGACTCCTTGGCGTCGGCGGGCCGCAGCGTACGGAACTTCAGCAGGACGAACGGGCGGCCGTGCCGTCCCACCCGCTCCTGCCGGAAGATGACGCCCGGACCGTCCGAGAGCCGCACCGCCAGCGCGCACCCCGCCATCAGCGGCGCCACCAGCACCAGGCCGGCCCCCGCGAGGAGGGCGTCCATCGCCCGCTTCGCCGCGTGGCTCACGGGCCGGTGCGTGCCGTCCTGGAGCGGGTGGGCGGCGAACCCCCACAGGTGGTCGGGGCGGCCCCCGGCGGGACGGGTGGCGACAGCGGTGTCGCCGGTGACCAGCCACACCCGGCAGCCGTGCCCGGTGAGCAGGGCGAACAGGGCGGCGCCGTCGGGGGTGGCCTCGGGCGGGGCGGTGAACACCGCGTGCCGCACGCTGTTCTGCACGACGGCCCTCCCCACCTCCTGCGGGGTGACCAGGACCGGCAGCGGTACACCGTCCGGCCGCGCCGGGGGCTCCTCGTCCGGGGCGGCGGAGGCGGCGACCCGGCCCACCGGGCGCAGCCCGTACTCGGGGTGGTCGTGGAGCGCCGCCGTCACCTGCCGGGCGATCGGGCCCTGGCCCACGACCAGCGTCGACAGCGGGTTGCGGAGCGCCGCCCGGTGCCGGATCCGGTGCACCACCGCGCGCCCGGCGGCGCACAGCACGGTCTGCGAGGCCGCCGCGTACGCCAGGACCGCCCAGCCGACCTCGTGGTGCGGCGCCCGGACCGCGACGACCTCCATGGTCACGTACCACTGGAGCAGGGAGAGGCCGAGGAGCGCGGGCACTTCGGAGAGCACCGAGGGGGAGAGGCCGATCCGGTAGAGCCCCCGGTAGGCGTGGAGCAGCACCTGGGCCACCGCCTGCGCGGCGAACACGGTCCAGGGCCAGCCGGCCGGGGTGCACAGGGCGAACGTGACGGCCAGCGCCGCCGCGTCGGCGCCCAGGAGCTGCGCGGCGGGCGCGAGGCGCACGGTGCTGCGCCCACCGCCGAGCTCCCGCGTACCGCCGTCGCTTCTTCGCGGCGGATGGACCGTGTGAGCCTGTACGGCTGTTGCCTGTCCGGCGCCGGGAACCGGTGCACTCTCCATCGTCATCGCTCGGTGCGCTTCCTCATCGTGGGGCCGGACAGGGTGACAAGTTCCTGGTAGAGACCGGCAACCGCCCCCGCGGTCCGTCGGACGTCGAACGCCGCCCGGGCATGGCGCAGGGCCCGGCGGGACACCGCCTCGCGCAGCCCGGGATCGGTGAGCAGCGCGGTGAGCGATGCCGCCAGCGCCGCGGGGTCCTCGGGCGGTACGAGGAGGTGGTCCTCGTCGCCCGGCGCCACGCTCTCCCGCGCCCCGCTCACATCGCTCATCACCACGGCCCGGCCGCAGGCCATCGCCTCCAGCGGGGCCAGCGCCATGCCTTCCCAGCGGGACGGCAGGACGACGACGTCCGCCGCGTGGATCCACGGCCGCACATCCCCGCTCGCCCCGGTGAACAGGACACCGGCCGGGGCCGCGCCCTCCAGGCCGGCCCGGTCGGGTCCGTCGCCGACCAGGACCAGGCGCGCTCCCGGCACCCGCATCCGGCGCCAGGCGCTCAGCAGGACGTCCTGGCCCTTCTGCCGGGTCAGACGGCCGACGCAGACGACGAGCGGGGCCTGCGGATCCACCCCGTCCAGCAACGGCAGCGAGCCCCGGGCCGCGGCGCGGTCGGCGTGCCCGCCGGGACGGAAACGGTCGAGGTCGATGCCGTTGTGGATCACCGACCAGCGGGCGGTGATGCCCGCCTCCTGGCCGGTGCGCCGCTCGGACTCGCTGACACACAGGATGTGATCGGCCCAGCGAGCCCCGAACCGCTCCCAGCCCAGGGCCAGTTCGGCGGTACGGCCGGCCACGGCCTCGAAGGACCAGGCATGCGGCTGGAAGACCGTCGGCACCCGGCCGCGGACCGCGATCCGGCCCGCGAGACCGGCCTTGGCGCTGTGCGCGTGCACCACGTGCGGACGGCAGTCGCGGACGATCCGCCGCGCGGCCGCGACCTCACCGGCCAGCCGTGGTCCGGGGGCCCGGGTGGCGGACCAGTCCCGGACCTGAGCCCCGGCGGCGGCCGCCCCGAGGGCCAGCGGGCTCCCGGGCGGACAGGCCACCACGGGCCGCAGCCCGGCGCCGGCCTGGGCCCTGACGAGATCGGTGACGACCCGGGCCACTCCGCCGTCCACGGGCTGAACCAAATGAAGGACCGTCAATTGTCTTTCTTCAGTACGACGCATGTTCAGCACGTACGGCTCTCTTCGCTCAATCCGGTGAGTAAAGCCGAAGTGCACTTTGGCAGACATGTGGCGAAATCGTGCGCGTGACTCGCTCATACGACCACGCGGGGATTACCCGCACGATGCCGCTGATCAGGTGGTACGCGCGGCCGTTCCGTGTCCTTACGAAGGCGGCGGAATCAGGCGGTGAAAGGGCGCGCGGGGGGCGGCCGCAGGGGAATTCCGGGGCACGGCGGCAGAATTGCTCCGGTCAGGTGTCACCCTGTTCGCCGCATCTTGTGGGCGGCCGTTCGCCACAGTGCGTGGCGGCACCATGTGTCTGACGGTCACGCAGTTCTATTGTCGGCAAAGGGCTCCGCGCGGGTGCCCGCGAAGGTGATGTCCTCGGCGTGGGCGATGACCTCCACCTCGTCACCGAGGGCCCATTCGGCGACCCGGGATGCCATCGCCGCCGGAACGGCCTCGCTGATTCCCGGGGCGGCGGGGATGTCGTACGTGGCGTGGGCGTCGTGCGGCAGTACGACCCGGTAGTCCAGCGCCAGGGCCCGGCGGGCGGTGGCCAGGACGCACATCTCCGACATCACCCCGCACACGGCGAGCGACCGGACCCCCGCGGCCGTCAGTGCGTCCCCCAGGGTGGTGCCCTCGAAGCCGTCGTCCTCGGTCTTGCGGATCACGGTCTCCGCCGGGCCGCCGTGGACCGGCAGGTGCAACTCCCACCCGGGGGTGTGCGGTTCGTCGGGCTCCCCGACGGGCCCGTCGTTCTGCAGGTGGACGACGAGCGCCCCGGCCGCCCGGGCCCGGTGGACGAGGCCGCCCACCCGGTCCAGCAGCCGGGGCGCGTCCGGCACCGGCTTCTCGCCCGCGACGAACGCCGACTGGAGGTCCACGACGAGCAGCGCCTGTACGGGCGCGGGGAGGGGGGTCATACCGGCTCCGGCCTTCGTTCGCCGCGGCCGCGGGGTTGCGGCCCGGGGTGCCCATCCTCGCAGCCGGCGGCCCTTCGAAGGCCGCCGGCCCGGGTCAGTCCGTCCGGTCGACGAGGAAGGGGATCAGGGTGAGCAGGTCACCCCGCGCGTCCTCGGCGAGCTCCACCCCGTCCAGGCAGGTGCGGGCGGCCCGCAGCTGGTCCCGGGCCTCGGTGACCGCGGCCCGGCGCCCGCCTGCCTCGTCGACCAGCTCGGCCGCCCGGCGCACTCCCGCCCCGTCGAGCGGTCCGGGGCCGGTGAGGAGGGCCTCCAGGTGCCGGGCCGCCCGGTGCTCGGACGCCAGGGCCGCGAGGACCGGGAAGGTCTTCTTGAGCCGCCGCAGATCGCTGTGCACCGGCTTTCCCGTGAGCTGCGGATCGCCCCAGATCCCCAGCAGGTCGTCCACCGCCTGGAACGCCACGCCCAGGTGCCGTCCCGCCCGGTCCAGCGCATCGGCGACGGGCGCAGGCGCCCCGGCCAGCACCGCGCCCAGGGCGGCGGCGCAGCCGAGCAGCGACCCCGTCTTGTGCGTGGCCATCGCCCGGTACTCGTGCGGCAGGACCGCCTCGCTCCCCGTCCACGGCCGGGACTCGAAGAGCAGGTCCTGCGCCTGACCGTGCACCAGGTCGCCCAGCGCCCCCGACAGATGGCGCACCGCGGCCGTGCCCGTAGGCCCGGGGACCTCCGTCAGGGTCCGGACGGCCAGTGCGAACAGCGCGTCCCCCGCCAGGACCGCGGGCCCGGTGCCGTACGCCTTCCACACGGTCGGGCGGCGGCGCCGGGTCTCGTCGCCGTCCATGATGTCGTCGTGGATGAGGGAGAAGGTGTGGATCAGCTCGACGGCGACCGCGCCGATCACGCCGTCCCGGCCGCTGCCCCCGGCGGCCTCCGCGCCGAGCACCGCGAGCGCCTGGCGGACCCCCTTGCCCTGCGAGCCGGGGACCGGGTCGCCGTCGACCCCGCTCCAGCCGAGCGAGAATGCGGCCGTCTCGGCGTGCCAGGGGTGGAGGCGGCGCACCGACTCCACCAGCGCGGGCCGCACGAGCTCGCGGCACCGGTCCAGTATCTGCGGTGCGGCCGCCTGCCGGGCCGTGGACAGCGTCATCGGGCCCGGGCCTCCTCGTGCTCCGCGGCCGGCTCCACGCCGAGCTCCGCGTACGCCCGCTCCACCATCTCCCGGGCGTTGAGCAGCCCGATCCGGCTCAGCCTGCCCCGCAGTTCGTCCAGCTCGGCGGCCGTGGCCGCGCGGTCCCGGCCGAGCCGGGCGCGCGCCTTGACCAGGCCCAGGGCCGCCAGTGCCTCGCCCCGGGGTTCGGTCATCGCGCGGAACTCCGTGAGCGCCTGCTCGTAGACCTCGCGGGCCTCCTCGTACCGCCCGGCGCGGAAGAGCACGTTGGCGCGCATCTTGTGGTTGTAGGCGAGGGCGCTGGAGAGCTTCATCTCCCGGCAGGTGACCTCGGCCTCGGCGAGCAGGCCGAGCGCGCGCTCCGTCGCCCCGTCCCGGAGGGAAACGATGTCAGCGATGCCGCGCAGGGCCCAGGCCCGGCCGCGCCGGTCGTCGGCGTCGCCCGCGAGGACGGCCGCCTCCTCGAACATCTCCAGCGCCGAGTCGAGCTGCCCGGTGTTGCGGTGGATCTGCGCGATGCCTTCCAGCGCCCACACCGTGTGGCGCGCCTCGCCCCGGGCGCGGGCCTCGGCGAGCAGCTGCTCATGGAGGGTCGCGACCGTGGCGTAGTCGCCCTGGATACGTCCGGTCTCGGCCAGTCCGGCGAGCGAGTAGCCACGCGCGACCACGTCCCCGCCGCGCTTGCCCAGCTCGGCGGCGAGCCCCAACAGCCGGAACGCGAGGCGCAGCGAACCCCGTTGACGCGCCAGCGTCCCCCCGCTCCACAGCGCCCAGGCCATCGCCCCCGTCGCCCCGGCCGAGCGCGCGGCCCGGTAACTGGCCTTCCACGCCCGGTCGGCCTCCTCGACCTGGCCCAGCCGGCGGTGCGCCTCGGCCACGGCAAGCCCGCTCCGCGCCACCTCCTCCTGGGAGCCGGAGAGCTCGGCCTGTTTCAGATGCCGTACGCCTTCGGCCAGTACGTCGGTCAGAGAGGCGTTCACCGACATCTTGGTGAGCGCGCCCTGGTACTCGGGCGCCAGTGCCTTGGTCTGCATGGGGGCCTTCCGCGCGGTGCCCGGGCCGCTCCGATGTCCACTATGCTCTATGTGTATACATAGGGTGCATAGTTGGCCTGTTCTCCGAGCCCGGTACAGGTGGGGGCGGACGCCGCCCCTCCAGGGCGGCGAACCGTTCTGTCGGTGATCAAGACGGCACCAGGGCGCCCGGGGTTGCTCGGACCGCGCAGGACGTTCTCCGGAACGTCACCCGGGCTTCCGCCGAAACCCCGGCTGTCAGCGGACGCCCGGCGGCTCGTGCAGACCGAAGGGGGAGCCCTGGTCGTCGCGGCACAGCTGGAACCGCCCGAACCGGGCGGCCGACTCCTCGTCATCGCCGAGGTCGGGACCCTCCAGGCTGCCGCCCAGTTCACGTACCTGCGCCACCGCGGCGGCCATGTCGTCGACCCGGAAGAAGAGGTACGGTCCGGCACCCGGGTCGCCGCCGTGGACACCCCCCTGCCCGCTGGGCGTCCCGATCGCGTAGCCGCCCTCGCCGGAAGGGCCCGGCTCGAAGTTCCACCCGAACAGCGCCCCGTAGAACGTCCGGGCCTTCTCGGGGTCGTCCACCCCGAGCTCGAAGAAGGAGATCTCACCGGCCATCGCGGGCACCTGCCGTCTCTGCGGGGGCTGTACGCGCGCTGCGGGAACGTGCACGCACGCTCCTTCCACGGTAGGGCGGCGGACGGGCCTGCGCAGCGCCCGGCGGGGCCGCCAGGTCCTGTCCGGCCCGCGCAGCGCCCGGCGGACGGCACCCGGCAACCCATGGGCCTCTTCCTGTACGCCGACACCCCACGGACGGGCGAACAGCCCGTAGGCCGGCACCCCCCCGGACGGGCCAACAGGAAGGGCGGTGATCCCCCGGCCACGCTGGAATGGGCGGGTGACGGCACCCCCGGACGACTGCCTCGCACGCAACGAGTGGATCTGCGGCGCCTACCTCTCCAGCCGCCGGGAGATCCTCTGGGACGCTGCCCTCCAGCACCTCCAACTGACCGCGCTGGCCGTGGTCATCGGGCTCGCGCTCGCCGTCCCGCTGGCCCTCGCCGCCCGCCGCTGGCGCTGGGCCGCCGGTCCCGTACTGGGGCTGACGACGATCCTCTACACCATCCCCTCGCTGGCGATGTTCTCGCTGCTGCTGCCCGTGTACGGACTCTCCGCCGCGCTCGTCGTCACCGGGCTCGTCCTCTACTCGCTGACCCTGCTGGTCCGCAACATCCTCGCCGGGCTGCGGGCCGTCCCCGAGGAGACCCGGCAGGCCGCGCGCGGCATGGGGTACGGACCCGTACGCCTGCTGCTCGCCGTGGAACTCCCGCTCGCCCTGCCCGCCGCCATGGCCGGACTGCGGATCGCCACCGTCTCCGCCGTCTCCCTCGTCACCGTGGGGGCGATCGTCGGCTACGGAGGACTCGGCAACCTCATCTACTCCGGCATGAACACCTACTTCAAGGCACAGGTGCTGAGCGCCTCCGTGCTCTGCGTCGTCATTGCCGTCGCCGCCGACGTGCTCCTCCTGGGAGCGCAACGGCTGCTGACCCCCTGGACGTGGAGGGGGAGCCGGTAATGAAGACGCTCTCCGACACCTGGTCCTGGCTCACCACCGCCACCCACTGGTCCGGCCCCGACGGGGTCTGGAACCGGCTCGGCGAACACCTCTACCTCACCGTCGTCTGCCTGCTCATCAGTTGCCTGATCGCGCTGCCCGTCGCCCTGGTCCTCGGCCATCTCGGCAAGGGCGGCGCGCTCGCCGTCAACATCTCCAACATCGGCCGGGCCGTCCCCACCTTCGCCGTCCTCGTCCTGTTGCTGCTCACCCCCGTGGGCACGTACGGCCAGTGGTCGACGATCATCGCGCTCGTCCTGTTCGCCGTGCCGCCGCTGCTCACCAACGCCTACGTGGGGATGCGCGAGGTGGACCGGGATGTCGTGCGGGCCGCCCGGGGCATGGGCATGACCGGCCGCCAGATGCTGTGGAACGTGGAGCTGCCGCTCGCCCTTCCGCTGATCCTCACCGGCGTCCGGATCGCCGCCGTGCAACTGGTCGCCACGGCCACACTCGCCGCCCTGGCCGGCGGCGGGGGTCTCGGCCGGATCATCACCGCGGGCTTCAACCTAGCCTCCACCCCGCAGGTGGTGGCCGGAGCCGTCCTCGTGGCGGTCTTCGCCCTCCTCGTCGAGAGCCTCTTCGAGGCCGGGCAGCGCATCGCGCCCAGCCGGGGGAGGGAGGCCGCATGAGCCTTCTGATCCGCGCCCGCCCGGCCCTCGCCGGGCTCGTCCTGCTCGCGGCCACCGCCTGCACCACCGGCCCCAGTCTGGAGAACCAGGGCGAGGTCACCGCGCCGCCCGGCGACAGCAAGGAGCTGACCATCGGCTCGGCCGGATTCACCGAGAGCGATCTGCTGGCCCAGATGTACGCCCTGCTGCTGGAGCGCGCCGGATACTCCACCGACATCATCTCCGTGACCAACCGGGAGATCTACGAACCCGCCCTGGAGAGCGGCCAGATCGACGTCGTACCGGAGTACGCGGCGACCTTCGCCGACTGGCTGAACGCCAAGGCCAACGGCGCCGACGCCGCCCCCGTCGGATCACCCGACCTCGCCGTCACCATGAAGGCGCTGCGCGCGCTCGCGGCCCCGCGCGGGCTCACCGTGCTCGACCCCGGGCGGGCCGTCGACCAGAACGCCTTCGCGGTCGCCGCCTCCTACGCGAAGAAGCACGGCCTCAAGACCCTCAGCGACCTCGGCCGGGCGAACCTCCCGGTACGCCTCGCGGCGGGCGACGAATGCGTACAACGGCCCTACTGCGCACCGGGGCTGGAGAAGACGTACGGCATCGACGTCGTCGCCGTCGACCCCAAGGGCGTCGGCACCACCCAGGCGAAGCAGGCCGTCCAGAACGGTCAGGACCAGATGGTCCTGACCACCACCACCGACGCCACGCTCGACGAGTTCGGCCTGGTCCTGCTGGCGGACGACAAGAAGCTGCAGAACGCCGACTACGTGGTCCCCGTCGTCAACCGGGCCCGAGCCGGAAGCGACGGGGTACGCGACGCCCTCGGCCGGCTCAACACCGTCCTGACCACCGCCGACCTGGCGTCCATGAACGAACAGGTCGACAGCTGGCGCAGGCTCCCCGAGGACGTCGCGCGCACCTACCTGGAGTCGAAGAAGCTCATCCCGAAGGGCTGAGCGCTCCGGTCCTCAGGGCCTCGGCGGCCAGGGCACCCCCGCCAGCAGAGGCAGGATCTCGGCCTCCTCGTAGTCGAGGTGGGCGGTCAACTGCTCCGTCATACGGGACAGTTCTCCGCGGAACCGGTCCGGCTCGGCGATGGTGATACCGGCCACCAGCTCCGCGAGCGCCGACTGCACGGCCGCGATGGTCCGGTGCTCGTCCCGGAGCCGGTCGAAGACATGGCGGAGGTGGGGGTGGTAGCCCTCCATCACCGGGAACACATGGCCGTCCTCGCTCGTGTGGTGGAACTCCAGCGCCTGGCAGAACGCCAGGCAGCGCTGCCGGATCTGGAGGCCGAGGCCGGGCGGGGGAGGTGCGCCGGCTCCCCGGTGAGCGGCCACGGCGGCGAAGTGCGCTTCCGTCTCGGCGTGCACCTGGGCCAGTTGGCCGCGCAGCCAGGTGTGGACCTCGGTGAGCTTGTCCGCCAGAGAGGTGACCTCAAGGGCCGGTGCCTGAGGATCGGGGAGCTCCAGGACCACGACCGGCAGTGCCCGGTCGGTCGCCGCCTGGTACTCGGCGTATCCGGGAGCCTCGGCCACCACCCGGGCGAAGAGCTCGTCGCGCCGGGGCCCTTCGGCGGGTACGGCGATGGTCTGGAACTCCTCGTCACCCAGCTCCACCTGGACGGCGGGGTGGGTGAGGAGGTTGTGGTACCAGTCGGGGTGGTGCGGCGCGCCGAGGTTCGAGCCGACGACCAGCAGCCGGTCGCCGTCGCGGACATGGCCGAGCGGGGTGGTGTGCGGCTGCCCGGTGCGGGCGCCGGTGGTGGTCAGCAGGAGGAGGTCGGAGCCGGCGAAGGGGCCGCCGACCTTGCCCCCGTTTGCACGGAACTCATCGATGACGGACTGCTGGAAGGCAGAGGGCATGGGTGTTCTGGGTCTCCCGGAAGAAAGTGTGGATACGGCGCGGCGCGGCGCGCGGGTACGGCCGGAACGGCGGCACGCGCGGTCGCGGAGGCGTCAGATGCGGTGGGCGGTGAGTGAACTCATCACGTCGTCCCTGGAAGAAGGTGCCGGCTTGACCGTCGGCCGGCCCAGATCTCTTTGGCCGACGTCACGCTGCACGCGGACCATTAGAACGAGAGCACCCGGCGCTGTCAACGCGGGCGCCCCTTGGCCGTCCCCGCCCCTGCCCGTCGACATCCCTGTCCGTCCCCACTCACGCGTCCGCCACCGAGTCGAAGTCCACCTCCTCGCGCCCCACGCCCTGCGCGTCCGCGTCCACCGACCGGCGCAGCGCCTCGTGGAGCTTCGCGGGGGTCAGGACCCCGAGGAACCGGGCCCCGTCCAGTACCGCCACCCACCCCGCGTCGTGCTGGAGCATCTCGCTGAACGCCTGCTTCAGCGGGGCCCCGACCGGCACCCACGCCTCCATCCGGCGGGCCAGCTCGCCCACCGTCCCCCGCTCCCCGGCGCTCCGCAGCGCATCCGCCGACACCCAGCCGTGCAACTCGCCCGTACCGTTCAGCACCACCGCCCAGCGGGCACCCGCCGCCCGCAGCCGGTCCGCCGCCACCGGCGCGGGCTCCTCCAGCCGGGCCACCGGCGGCTCCTCCAGGTCCTCCGGCTCGATCGCGGTCACCGACAGCCGCTTCAGCCCCCGGTCCGAGCCGACGAACCGGGCCACGTACGGGGTCGCCGGGGTGCCGAGCACGGCGGCCGGGGTGTCCAGCTGCTCGATGCGCCCCTCCCCGTACACCGCGATCCGGTCGCCCATCCGCACGGCTTCCTCGATGTCGTGCGTGACCAGGAGGACCGTCTTGCGCACCCGCTCCTGGAGCGCCAGGAACTCGTTCTGCAGCCGCTCCCTCACCACCGGGTCCACCGCCCCGAACGGCTCGTCCATCAGCAGCACCGGCGGATCCGCGGCGAGCGCCCGCGCCACGCCCACCCGCTGGCGCTGGCCGCCGGAGAGCTGCGACGGATAGCGCGAGCCGTACGTCTTCGGGTCCAGGCCCACCAGGTCCAGCAGCTCCGCCGCCCGCTCCCGGGCCCGCGCGCGTTTCCAGCCGACCAGCGCGGGGACGGTCGCGGTGTTGTCCAGGACCGTGCGGTGCGGGAAGAGGCCGACCTGCTGGATCACATAACCGATGCGACGGCGCAGCTTCACCGGGTCGATCCCGGCGATGTCCTCGCCGTCCACCAGGATCCGGCCCGACGTCGGCTCGATCAGCCGGTTCACCATCATCATCGTGGTCGTCTTGCCGCAGCCGGAGGGCCCGACCAGGGTCACCAGCTCACCTTCCGCCACCTCGAAGGAGAGCCCGTCGACCGCCTTCGTACCGTCCGGGTAGACCTTGCCGACCTGCTCGAACCGGATCATGTCCGCACAGTAGGAGCGCCCCGGGCGCGGCGCACACGGACCGGGACTGTCCGGGTCACCCGCCGCTGCGCCGGCCGTCGGGAACCATGTGCTGAACTGGGCCGGACCCTCGACCCAGGAGCATCCTGTGAACAGCTACCGCCAGCCCGGCGTCGTCCTCACCGACCGGCGTTTCACCGTTCCCCTCGACCACAGCGACCCCGGCGGCGAGCAGATCGAGCTGTACGGGCGCGAGGCCGTGGCCGCCGGGCGGGCGGGCGAGGAGCTGCCCTGGCTGGTCTACCTGGAGGGCGGTCCAGGCTTCGGCGCCCGCAGGTTCGTCGGGACGGAGGCCTGGCTCGGCCGGGCGCTGCGCGACTTCCGGGTGCTCCTGCTCGACCAGCGCGGCACCGGCCTGTCCACCCCCGCCAACCGGCAGACCCTCCCGCTGCGCGGCGGCCCGCGCGAACAGGCCGACTACCTGGCCCACTTCCGCTCCGACGCGATCGTCCGGGACTGCGAGTTCATCCGGCCGCGGCTCACCGGCGGTGCGCCCTGGACGGTGCTGGGCCAGTCCTTCGGCGGGTTCTGCGCGGTCCGCTACCTCTCCTCGGCGCCCGAGGGTCTCGCGGCGGTCCTCATCACCGGCGGCCTGCCCTCGCTGGACGCCCACGCGGACGACGTGTACCGGGCCGCGTACCCGCGTATCGAGCGGAAGGTCGCCGCGCACTACGCCCGCTATCCGCAGGACGTCGAGCGGGCCCGCGCGATCGCCGGGTACCTGGCCGAGCACCGCCCCGAGAGCGCCGGGTACCGGCTGACGCCCGAACTCTTCCAGTCGCTCGGCCGCATGCTGGGCGGCGGCAGCGGCAGCCATCAGCTCCACTACCTGCTGGAGAACGCGTTCGTCCGCACCCCGCACGGCACCGAACTCTCCGACGCCTTCCAAGAGGCCCTGCGCTCCGCGTCATCGTTCGCCGGGCACCCGCTCTACGCCCTGATCCACGAGGCGATCTACGGATACGGCGAGCGCGCCACCGACTGGTCGGCCGAGCGGGTGCGCGCCGAGTTCCCGCAGTTCGACGCGGCGACGGCCCTGGCGGGCGACGGGCCGGTCCTCTTCACCGGCGAGACCATCCACCCCTGGCACTTCGACGTCGACCCGGCGCTGCGCCCGCTGCGCGAGACCGCCGAACTGCTCGCCCGGCGCACCGGCTGGCCCGCGCTGTACGACCCCGAGCGGCTCGCCGCCAACGAGGTACCCGTCGCGGCCGCCGTCTACCACGACGACATGTACGTGGACACCGAGCACTCGCTGCGTACGGCGGCGGCGATCCGGGGGCTGCGGACCTGGGTGACGAACGAGTACGAGCACGACGGCGTGCGCGCCGGTGGATCGCGGGTCCTGGACCGGCTGCTGGCGATGGTCAGGGACGAGGTCTGACAGCGATGGACGTCAGCGCTGGAGCGCCTCCAGTGTGGCGTCCAGGTCTGTGGTGCCGGAGCGCGTGGCCTGGTTGTACGGCAGCTTCGACAGGACGGACGCCATGCCGCAGGTGTTGGTGACGGCGGAGAAGACCAGGCCCGAGCCGATGCCCGCGGAGAGCCAGCGAGCGGCCGGGAAGCGGATGCCCGCCACCAGGCCCGCCACCACCAGCGAACCGGCCGCGAGCCGCACCTGGCGCTCCATGGCCCAGGTGGCGCGGGCGCCCTCGGGCCGGTCCAGGCCGCGGCCGTCGCCCTCCCAGGCGGACGTGCCGCCGGTCAGGGTGGCGGCCTCGATGTCGGCGCCCGCGAGGATCTCGCAGGCCCGGGTCGAACGGACGCCGGAGGCGCACACCACCAGCAGCGAGCCGCGGGCGGAGGCGGACTTGAGGGCGGGCAGGGCTTCGGGCAGCTTGTCGAGCGGGATGTTCAGCGCGCCGGGCACATGGCCTGCGACGTACTCGCCGGGAGCCCGCACATCGATCACGGTGAACTCCTCCAGACGGGCTGCGGCCTGGGCGGGGGAGAGGGAGGCGGGGCTGGTCACGAGCGGTTCCTTTCGTCGACCGGGGCGGCGCGGGAGGGCTGGGACTCTACACGTGTCTCCAGCACCGGACGGTGGTCCCGCATTCCGTCCGGTACCCGGAAACCTCCCGATCACGGGCCCGCATCCCGTCCCGTACCCCGGGACGTACCGGCTACCGGCCGGCGTTTCCGCCCCGGTACCCCCAGAGCCCCGGCCACAGGCCCGCCCCGGTGATCGTCGGTAGCCTGCGGGTATGACGCAGCAGCCGCTCGAACCCCTGCCCGCCGACTGGAGCCGCGCCCTGGCCGTGGTCGCCCACCCCGACGACCTGGAGTACGGCGCGGCCGCCGCCGTGGCCGACTGGACCGACGGCGGCCGCGAGGTCGTCTATCTCCTCGCCAGCCGGGGAGAGGCCGGGATCGACACCCTGCCGCCCGAGGAGTGCGCCCCCGTGCGCGAGCGGGAACAGCGGGCGAGCGCCGCCGTCGTCGGTGTCCGCACGGTGGAGTTCCTGGACCACCGCGACGGGGTGATCGAGTATGGCATCGGGCTGCGCCGCGACATCGCCGCCGCCATCCGCCGCCACCGCCCGGAACTGGTCGTCACCCTCAACCACCGGGACACCTGGGGCGGCGCCGCCTGGAACACGCCCGACCACCGCGCGGTCGGCCGGGCCACCCTGGACGCCGTCGCGGACGCGGGCAACCGGTGGATCTTCCCGGAGCTGGCGGAACAGGGCCTGGAGCCGTGGGACGGGGTGCGCTGGACCGCCGTGGCGGGCAGCGACCGGCCCACGCACGCGGTCGACGCGACGGCGGGCTTCGAACGCTCCGTCCAGTCCCTGCTGGAGCACCGCACGTACATCGAGGTGCTGACCGACGAGGCACCGGAGAAGTACTGCCGGGGCTTCCTGGAGGGCATGGTGCGGGCCGAGGCCGACCGGTTCGGCGGGCGTCCTGCCGTCACCTTCGAGGTCTTCGCCCACTGATACCACTAGTACTGCAATCACAGTTACGGGGTGTGTCCGCGTTGTTTGTAGTGGCTGTCGCGGGCGCGTGTCTGGCTGAGTCTTCGCCAGTGTGACCAGTGCAGGTGGTGGTGGATGGTGAGGTGGGCGGGGCGGAGGAGGTGGCCGATGAGGCGGCGTATCTCCGCTACGGACAGCGGTATCAGGCCACCGCTGTTTCCCCTTTTGAGAGTTCGTGGGCGCGGACGGCGGTCAGGGCCGCGAGGGCGGCCATGGCGAGGGTGATGTGCCGGTACCAGGCGTGGTAGAGACGGACTTGGTAGTGGTCCAGGCCGCAGTCGCCCTTCGCGGTCTGGAAGCATTCTTCGACGGCCCAGCGGGCGCCGGCCACCCTGACCAGGTCTTTCAGTCGGGTGGCGACGGGGCCGTAGCAGACGTAGTAGGCGAGGTCCGTGGGGTCTTTGAGGCTTCGGCGGGCCAGGACCCAGTGGCCGTGGCCGTTCTCCCACCAGATCCGGATGGGAATCCGCGCCCACTGGTACATGCGCTCGCCGTGGGATCCCTTCCCGGCGGACAGACGCTTCCACGCCTGCGGTGCGAGACCGGTGACGAGGTCGTCGACACGGCGTTCGCCCATGCCGCGGGTGATGACGGTGTCGCTGGTCTTCACGCACATCACATGGCTGATGGCCCGCTGTTCCATCCAGCACCTGAGGGATTTCGACTGCCCGTAGGCCTCGTCCGCTGTGACCCAAGCGAACGGCACGCCGGCCTCCACCGCACGAAGGAGCATGGCCTTGAAATGCTCCGTCTTCGTCGCGAACAACACCTCGTCCGGAATCCCCGCGTCCCGGCACCGCTCACGGTCGTCCGTCCACGAGGCGGGCACATACAGTTCCCGGTCGATCAGAGCCCGGCCTTTCGTCGAGGCGTAGGCCAGAAAGGTGCCGACCTGGCAATTTTCCGTACGTCCAGCCGTTCCGGAATATTGCCGCTGGACGCCGGCCGAGCGCACACCCTTCTTCAGGAAGCCGGTGTCGTCTCCGATCAGGACGCCGTCCTTGTCACCGATCGTCTCGACAACGTAGTCCCGCACGTCGTCACGGACTGCATCCGCGTCCCAGTCCGCCTCGCCCAGCAGCCGCTGCATCCTGATCGGCAGCCGGTCACCGGCCCGTTCCGCCAGCGTCCAGCCGTTCTTCCGCTCCAGCGGAGCGATCAGGCCCCGCATATACGCAAGCGCCCGCGCACGCGGCTCCGACCTCACGAAACGCGACGCGAACCTGGCATGCAAACCCGCCAGCACCCCGTCCCACTGCCCAACCAACCCCACCCCGAGCTCAGCCATACACCAACTCAACCACACGCAAGTGTGATTGCAGTACTAGGGCGTGTATCGAGTCGTGATCAATCTGTGGGATGCGCCTCCGCTTCGGGGACGGATCCTGTAGTCCTGAGTGCATGACGCGCGTGCAACTGACGGATGAGGAGTGGGAGTTCATCGCGCCGTACCTGCCAATCGGCGAGTACGGTCCGTATCCCACGCGGCTGCGGCAGCAGTTCGAGGGCGTGATCTGGCGGTTTCGCGCAGGAGCGCAATGGCGGGAGATGCCGGCCGAGTTCGGCGCCTGGTCCACCGTGCACAACCGGTTTCGGCAGTGGCGGGACGCCGGGGTCTTCGAGGCCCTGCTGGAGGGCCTGATCGCCGAGGCGGCAAAGCGTGGCAGGGTGGACTTGTCGCTGGTCAGTGTGGACTCCACCACGGCCCGCGCCCACCACGACGCGGCCGGGATGCACCTCGATCCGGAGGTCCTCGCCGCGCTGGAGGAAGCCGCCGAGGAGGAGGCCCGCTCAAAGGGGGCATCGAAGAGGAACAAGCCGGACAGGACGTTGAAGACGTCGCCCGGCAGGCCGAACAGCGACGCATCCGGCGACGCGGCAAGCTGCGGTTGAAGGCCGCCCGGCTCGGACGTTCGCGGGGCGGCCAGGCCAGCAAGATCCACGTTGCGGGTGATCGCAGGTGTCGCCCGCTCGTGCTCACGCTGACCGCCGGGCAGGCCGCCGACAGCCCTCAGTTCATCCCCGTGCTCGAGCAGGTGCGGGCCCGTGGGCGGGTCGGCCGTCCCCGCACCCGGCCCGACGCGGTCGCCGGAGACAAGGCTTACTCGTCCCGCGGTAACCGCGCCTACCTGCGCAAACGCCGCATCAAGGCTGTGATCCCGGAGAAGAGGGACCAGGCCGCCAACCGGAAGAAGAAGGGCCGCCGGGGCGGCCGGCCCGTCACCCACGACGCCGAGCTCTACAAAGAGCGCAACACCATCGAGCGCCTGATCAACAAGCTCAAGGCATGGCGCGGCATCGCGACCCGCTACGACAAAACCCCCGAGAGCTATCAAGCCGGCCTCCACCTCCGAGCTTCCATGATCTGGATCAAGGACCTCACCCGAGCCAGCCAGTGATCACGACTCAATACGCGCCCTAGGGGGGCCCACGGACACCACACCACCAGGGGCCCACTGACACCACCAAGGGCAGCGGAGCGTTATTGACAATCCGGCTTGCCGATTCTGCAATGGGCCCATGAAGGAACACGACCGGGACGATCCGGAACTCGACGCCGTACTCACCGGGGTCGGCCCCCGATTGCGCCGCCTGCGCAAGGACCGGGGGGTCACCCTCTCGGCGCTCTCCGCCGCCACCGGAATCTCCGTCTCCACGCTCTCCCGGCTGGAGTCCGGCGGCCGCCGCCCCAGCCTGGAGCTGCTGCTCCCGATCGCCCGCGCCCATGAGGTCCCGCTCGACGACCTCGTGGGCGCCCCGCCCGTCGGGGACCCCCGGGTCCGGGCCAAGCCGATCGTGCAGCACGGCCGGACGATGCTGCCGCTGACCGCCCGTCCCGGCGGGCTCCAGGCGTACAAGATGGTGCAGGAGGCGGGCAGCGGCGAGCCACCGGAGCAGCGCACCCACGAGGGGTACGAGTGGCTGTTCGTGCTCTCCGGGAAGCTGCGGCTGCTGCTGGCCGAGCACGATCTGGTGCTGGAGCCGGGGGAGGCCGCCGAGTTCGACACCCGGCTGCCGCACTGGTTCGGTCCGGCGGAGGACAAGCCGGTGGAGTTCCTCAGTCTCTTCGGCCCGCAGGGCGAGCGCATGCATGTGAGGGCGAAGCCGAAGCGGGGGTGAGGGGGCTTGGTGACGGGCCCGCCGGGGTGTTCCCAGATGGGCAAGCGACCGCTTAGTATGCGCCGGAGCAGTGGTAGTGCCGACAGTGGCAGCGGTTGATGCCGACAGTGTTGTGGAGGCCCCTCATGCAGGCATGGCGAGTGCACCGGAACGGCGAGCCGGGCGAGGTGATGCGGCTGGAGGAGAGCGACCGGCCCACCCCCGGTGACGGGCAGGTGCTCGTCCAGGTCAGCGCGGCGAACGTCAACTTCCCCGACGCGCTGCTCTGCCGGGGCCAGTACCAGGTGCGGCCGCCGCTGCCGTTCACCCCCGGCGTCGAGGTGTGCGGCAACACGGAGGACGGGCGGCGGGTCCTCGCCACCCCCGCCCTGCCGTACGGCGGTTTCGCCGAGTACGTCGTCGCGGACGAGGCGGCCCTGCTGCCCGCCCCCGACGCACTGGACGACGCCGAAGCGGCCGCCCTGCACATCGGCTACCAGACCGGCTGGTTCGGCCTGCACCGCCGCGCCCGCCTCCAGGCCGGGGAGACGCTCCTCGTCCACGCGGCGGCGGGCGGGGTCGGCAGCGCGGCCGTCCAGCTCGGCAAGGCCGCGGGCGCCACCGTGATCGGGGTCGTCGGCGGACCGGAGAAGGCGGCCGTCGCCCGCGAGCTCGGCTGCGACCTGGTCATCGACCGGCGCAGCGAGGACATCGTCGGCGCGGTGAAGGAAGCCACCGGCGGGCGCGGCGCGGACGTCGTCTACGACCCGGTCGGCGGCGACGCGTACGCCAAGTCCGTCAAGTGCATCGCCTTCGAGGGCCGCGTCCTCGTCGTCGGCTTCGCCAGCGGGAACATTCCCGCCCCGGCGCTCAACCACGCCCTGGTGAAGAACTACTCCATCGTCGGGCTGCACTGGGGCCTCTACAACACCAAGGACCCCGCCGCCGTCCGCGCCTGCCACGACGAGCTGACGAAGCTGGCCGCCCAAGGGATCGTCAAACCACTGGTCAGCGAGCGTGTCGCGATGGCCGGAGCGGCCGAGGCCGTCCAGCGTGTCGCCGACGGCACCAGTACCGGCCGGATCGTCGTGCTGCCCGGAGGTGCCCGATGAGCCCCGCCGTCGACGCCACCGAGATCCGCCGCCGCACCCACGAGCTCCTCGCCGCGCACCCGCCCGCCACCACCGGCCGCACCGACTTCCTCAAGGCCCGCTTCGACGCCGGACTCGCCTGGGTCCACTACCCGGTGGGGCTCGGCGGACTCGACGCGCCCCGCTCCCTCCAGCAGGTCGTCGACGCCGAACTCGCCGCAGCCGACGCGCCCGACAACGACCCACGCCGCATCGGCATCGGCCTCGGCATGGCCGCGCCCACCATCCTCGGCTTCGGCACCGACGAGCAGAAGCGGCGCTTCCTGCGCCCCCTGTGGGTGGGGGAGGAGGTGTGGTGCCAGCTCTTCAGCGAGCCCGGCGCCGGCTCCGACCTCGCGGCGCTCGCCACCCGGGCCGTCCAGGGCGAGGACGGTGACTGGACCGTCGACGGGCAGAAGGTCTGGACTTCCAGCGCCCATGTGGCCCGCTGGGCGATCCTCATCGCCCGCACCGACCCGGACCTCCCCAAACACCGGGGCATCAGCTACTTCATCTGCGACATGACCGACCCGGGCGTCGATGTCCGGCCGCTGCGCCAGATCACCGGCGAGGCCGAGTTCAACGAGGTCTTCCTCTCCGGCGTACGCATCCCCGACAGCCTCCGGCTCGGCCCCGTCGGCGAGGGCTGGAAGGTCGCCCAGACCACCCTCATGAACGAGCGCGTCTCCATCGGCGGCTCCCGCATCCCGCGCGAGGGCGGCATGATCGGCCCGGTCTCCACGACCTGGCGCGAACGCCCCGACCTGCGCACCCACGACACCCACCAGCGCCTGCTCACCCTCTGGGTGGAGGCCGAGGTCGCCCGGCTCACCGGGGAGCGACTGCGCCAGCAGCTCGTCGCCGGACAGCCGGGACCCGAGGGCTCGGGCATGAAGCTCGCCTTCGCCCGCCTCAACCAGGAGATCAGCGGCCTGGAGGTCGAACTCCTCTGCGACGAGGGCCTGTTGTACGGCGACTGGACCATGGTCCGCCCGGAGCTGGTCGACTTCACCGGACGGGACGCCGGCTACCGCTATCTGCGCTCCAAGGGCAACTCCATCGAGGGCGGCACCAGCGAGGTCCTGCTGAACATCGTGGCGGAACGCGTCCTCGGGCTGCCCGCCGAACCCCGCAACGACAAGGACGCCGCCTGGAAGGACCTGAGCCGATGACCGTGCCCACCCAGCCCCCCGCCACTCCCGACCTGCTCTACTCCCAGGACGAGGAGGACCTGCGCTCCGCCGTACGTGCCCTCCTCGCGGACCGGGCCGACGCGCCGACGGTGATCGCGGCGACCGAGGCCGACACGCCGTACGACCTCCGGCTGTGGGAGGCCCTCGCCACCGGCATCGGCGCCGCCGGACTCCTCGTACCGGAGAAGCTCGGCGGCCAGGGCGCGTCCCACCGGGAGGCCGCTGTGGTCCTGGAGGAGCTGGGCCGCAGCGTGGCCCCCGCCCCGTACCTGACCAGCTCCGTCGTGGCCACCGAGACCCTGCTCGCGCTGGGCGGGGAGGACGGACCGGCCGCCGAGCTCCTGCGCGAGCTGGCCTCGGGCGCCCGTACGGCCGTGCTCGCCGTGCCATTCGCGACCCCGCCCGCCGGGGCGGACACGGCACTCACCTCACTGGACGGCACGGTACGCGGCGTCGCCGACGCGGCGGCCGCCGACGTCCTGCTGGTGCCGACCGCCGAAGGCCTCTACGCCGTCGAGGTCACTGACCCGGGTGTCGCAGTGCAGCCGCTCGTCCCGCTCGACCTGACCCGGCCCCTGGCCGCCGTCACCCTGACCGGGGCGGCGGGAACCCTGCTCGCCGACGCGGACGCGAGCGCCACCGCCGTACGGCGTGGTCTGCTCGCCGGAGCCGGACTGCTCGCCTCCGAACAGCTCGGGATCGCGGAGTGGTGCCTTACCGAAACGGTCCGGTACACCCGCGAACGCCACCAGTTCAACCGGCCCGTGGGCTCGTTCCAGTCGCTCAAGCACCGGATGGCGCAGCTCTGGCTGGAGGTCGTCTCGGCCCGTGCCGCCGCCCGCAACGCCGCCGACGCTCTCGCCACCGGCAGCCCCGACGCCCCGCTCGCCGTCGCGGTGGCTCAGGCGTACTGCTCGCGCGTCGCGGTCCACGCCGCCGAGGAGTGCGTACAGCTCCACGGCGGGATCGGCATGACGTGGGAGCACCCGGCGCACCTCTACCTCAAGCGTGCCAAGGCGGACTCGGTCGCCTACGGCTCGGCGGGCAGTCATCGCGAGGCCGTCGCGGAGCTGGCGGAGCTGCCGGCTCCGTAGCGCTCGACCACCTTCGGACACATCGGTCCGCTCGTCCATTGCGGTGGTGTGCGCGTGCGGGGCGATCCGGTTCCGCCCCGGTGGGCGTTTGTCCGTGGGGCGCGAGTGCGCTCGGGCATACGACCGACAAGGGTGTGAGGCAGGCGATGACGGACATGGATCGCAGGAGGGTTCTGCGGCTGGCCTCGGTGGCGACCGTCGCCGGGGGACTGGTCGCCGGGGCGGGCGGCCCCGCCCACGCGGCAAGCAAGGCGGACCGCCGGATCGTCCTGACCGGTAGGCGCACGGGCGCGAACATCCCGGACGTCCTCACGGCCGGCGTGCCGTACTTCGTCCGGTACGACCTGTCGGACGCACAGGGCGACAGGGTGGGCACCGAGAACGCGCACTGCCTGCCTGTCGCCGTGGGGCTGGACGGCTCGTTCGTCCTGGCGACGCTGGTCCTGAGCCTCGACGACGGCCTGATCACGGGCGCCACGGCCTTCCAGCGGCCGCTTCCCGCCGTGACCGAGTCCCCGGTGAACCCTCAGCCGTGGTCCCACGTCTTCGCGATCACCGGAGGGACGGAAGCCTATGCGGGCGCGGCCGGCTCGATCACGATCGACCACCGGACGAGGGACGAGGACGTGCTCACCATCGACCTGGCCGACGCTTCGCTGTAGGCGGGCGAGGCCGGCCTCCTGAGCGGCCATCCCCTGTTGTACCGGCCCTGGTGCACTCGTCCCGCCAGTCGAGGCGGGGTGTACCAGGGCCTTTTGCGTGCTGTTTAATTGCATGTTGTTCGCAATAACAGTCGATCTTGAACAGGGATGTGCAGAGTATGACGGCCCGATCGATACGGGGGGCGGTCGCCGCCACGCTGGTGACCGCACTGTCCCTGACCGCGGCAGCCTGCTCCAACCCGGACAGCCCCAAGAGCGGTTCCGGGACCGGGACCACCTCGGCCGTCGTCGGCATCGCCTACGAGCCCGACAGCCTGAGCCCGCTGCTCGGCTACGGCAAGGACGGCAACTCCAAGATCTTCGACGGGCTGCTCGCCCTGGACGCGGACATGAAGCTGCGCCCCGCGCTCGCCGCCGAACTCCCCGAGGTCAGCGCCGACGGGCTGACGTACACGTACAAGCTGCGTCCGGGCGTGAAGTTCAGCGACGGCAAGGCGTTCGGCGCCAAGGACGTCGTCTTCACCTACCGCACCATCCTCGACGAGAAGACCAACAACCCCTCCCGCACCGAGCTGGACGCCGTCAAGGACGTCACGGCGCAGGGCGAGGACACCGTCGTCTTCACGCTCAAGTACCCCTACGCGCCCTTCGCCCAGCGCACCGTCCTGCCCATCGCCCCCGAGCACATCGCGGGCAAGCAGGACGTCAACACCGGCGCCTTCACCACCCGGCCCGTCGGCACCGGGCCGTACGTCCTCACCAAGTGGTCCAAGGGCGAGAAGCTCAGCTTCACCGCCAACCCCCGCTACTGGGGCGGCGAACCCGAGGTGAAGAAGTTCACCATGGCGATCATCAAGGACGACGACGTGCGCGCCACCCGGCTGCGCTCCGGCGACCTGGACGGCGCGATCCTGCCGCCCAACCTGGCCAAGGGCTTCGAGGGCGACAAGGCGAAGAAGACGTACGCCGCGACCACCTACGACTACCGCACGGTGACGCTGCCCACGCACAACAAGGTCGCCGGTGACACCGCCGTGCGCCGCGCCCTCGATGTCGCGGTCGACCGGCAGACCATGGTCGACGCCATCCTCAACGGCAGCGGCAAGCCCGCCTACGGGCCCGTCCCCACCGACAGCGAGTGGTTCACCAAGGGCACCGAGCGCACCCACGACCTCGCCGCCGCGAAGAAGATCCTGGACGAGGCCGGCTGGATCCCCGGCAAGGACGGCGTCCGGGTCAAGGACGGGGTGCGTGCCGCGTTCCCGCTCTGGTACCTCACCGGCGACAAGCTCCGCCAGGAGCACGCCCTCGCCTACGCCTCCGACGCCAAGAAGGCGGGCATCGCCATCACCGCCGAGGCCGGGACCTGGGAGGTCATCGAGCCCCGGATGAAGCACGACGCGGTCCTCGCGGGCGGCGGCTCGCCCGCCGACCCCGACTTCGACCAGTACACCCTGCTGAAGTCCTCCCTCGCGGGCGACGGCTTCAACAACATGGCCTGGTACGACAACAATGCCGTCGACGCGGCGATCGAGGCGGGACGGAAGAGCGGCGACAAGGCCGAGCGCAAGAAGGCCTACGACACCGTCCAGCGCGAGCTGGTGAAGAACCCCGGCTACACCTTCCTCACCCACATCGACCACCTCTACGTCGTCGACAACCGCTTCGGCGCGCTCACCACCCAGGTCGAGCCGCACGACCACGGGCTGGCTTCTGGCCCCTGGTGGAACGTCGAGCAGTGGAAGCCCGAAGGCACGGGAGACACGGGAGAAACGAAGAAGTGAGCCACCGCCTCCCCTGGGGGCCGATGGCACGGATGACGGGACGGCGGGTCCTGTTCGCCGTCCCGGTCCTCCTCACCGTCACCTTCGGCGTCTTCGCCGTCGCCGACGCGTCCCCCTTCGACCCCGTCAAGGCGTACGCGGGTACCGCGGGCCTCACCGCCTCGCAGGAGAACCTGGACCAGATCCGGGCCAACCTCGGCGTCGACCAGCCACTCGTCACACGCTGGTGGCACTGGCTGACCTCGGCGCTCCAGGGCGACCTCGGCGACTCCAGCGTGATGCGCCAGCCGGTCGCCGACGTGATCGCCGAACGCATGGGCTGGTCCGTCCTGCTCGCCGCCTCCGCCTTCCTGATCGCGATCCTGCTCGGCACCGGACTCGGCGTCCTCGCCGCCCGCAGGCCCGGCGGCTGGCTCGACCGGGGCGTCAGCTCCGCCGCGTACACCCTGGAAGCCGCCCCCGCCTTCTGGCTCGGCCTCCTCGCGATCTGGCTCTTCGCTCTGAAGCTTGACCTCCTCCCGGCCGGCGGGCTCACCGACGCCGCCAGCGAGACCGTCACCTTCGGCCAGGTCGCCTCCCACCTGGTCCTGCCCGCCGCGGTCCTCGGGATCTCCCAGCTGCCGTGGTTCTTCCTCTACGTACGCCAAGGGGTCACCGACGCACTCGCCGAGGACCCCGTGCGCGGGGCGCGCGCCCGCGGGCTGAGCGAGCGCACGGTGCTCCTCGGCCACGCCCTGCGCTCCGGGATGCTGCCGATGCTCACCCTGATCGGCTCCCGCGTCCCCGAACTCATCACCGGCGCGCTCCTCATCGAGACCGTCTTCAGCTGGCCCGGCATCGCCGCCGCCACCGTGGAGGCCGCCACCTCGGTCGACTTCTCCCTGCTCGCCGCGCTCACGGTGCTCGCCACCGCCGCCGTCCTGCTGGGCAACCTGCTCTCCGACCTGCTCTACGGACTCGCCGACCCCCGGGTGGCCTTCGATGGCTGACACCGCCCTCGCCCACCCGGGCCGCACCACCCGCCGTGTGCGGGTGGCGACCTCCGTGACCATCGTCGTCGCCGTCGCGCTCGCCGTCCTGGTCGTGCCGCCGCTGGCCCAGCTCGACCAGCAGGCCGTCGACCTGTCCAACAAGCTCCACCCGCCCTCCTGGGCACACCCCTTCGGCACCGACGACGTCGGACGCGACCTGCTGCTGCGCTGTGTCTACGGGCTCCGCGTCTCGCTGCTCGTCGGACTGGTCGCGGCCCTCACCGCCACCGTGCTCGGCACGGCGATCGGCGCCCTCGCGGCGGCCTTCGGCGGCTGGACCGACCGGATCGTGATGCGGCTGGTGGACACGTTCTCCTCGGTGCCGCACCTGCTGCTCGGGATCTTCATCGTGGCGATGTTCCGGCCCGGCGTCTGGCCGGTGATCATCTCGGTGGGCCTCACCCACTGGCTCTCCACCGCCCGGATCGTCCGCTCCGAAGTGCTCTCGCTCCGCTCGCGCCCCTTCATCGACGCGGCGGTCTCCGGCGGTGCCTCCCGGGGCCGGGTCATCGTCCGGCACCTGCTCCCCGGGGTGCTGCCGCAGGCCGGTCTCGCGGCGGTCCTCATGGTGCCGCACGCCATGTGGCACGAGTCCGCGCTCTCCTTCCTCGGGCTCGGACTCCCCGCCCACCAGGCCAGCCTCGGCAACCTCGTCCAGTCCGCGCGCGGTTCGCTGCTCGCGGGGGACTGGTGGCCGACGCTCTTCCCCGGCCTCTTCCTGATCATTCCGACCCTCGCCCTGGCGGGACTCGCCGGGGCCTGGCGCGACCGGATCAACCCGCGCCGGAAATCGGAGCTGATGCTGTGACCGCCGACCGTGAAACCCCTGGGACTCCCGTCCTCGACGTCCGCGACCTCTCCGTACGCTTCCGGATGCGCGGCGGCCGGGACATCGCGGCCGTCACCGACGCCCGCTTCTCCGTCGCCCCGGGGGAGTGCCTCGCCCTGGTCGGTGAGAGCGGCTGCGGCAAGTCGGTCCTGGCCTCCGCCCTGCTGGGCCTGCTCCCGGCCAACGCCGAGACCACCGGCAGTGCGGTGCTCGGCGGGGACACGGACCTGCTGACGGCGGGGGAGCGGACCCTCGCCCGTACGGTACGGGGCCGGCGCATCGGACTCGTACCGCAGAGCCCCGCCGCCCACCTCACGCCGGTGCGCACGGTCCGTGCCCAGCTGGAGGAGACCCTGCGCGAGCTGACCGGGGTGCGCGTGGCCGCCGCCGTCCGGGACGCGGCGGGGGAGGCCGCCGCCCGGGCCTCGTTCCCGGCCGACCACCTGGACCGCTACCCGCACGAACTCTCCGGCGGCCTCGCCCAGCGCGCCGCCACCGCCCTCGCCCTGATCGGTGACGCCCCGCTGCTGCTCGCGGACGAACCGACCACCGGCCTCGACCGGGATCTGGTCGAGCGGACGGTGGACGAACTGCGGCGCCACACCGACGAGGGCCGCGCGCTGCTGATCATCACGCACGACCTGGCGGCGGCCGAGCGGATCGCGGACCGGGTCGCCGTGATGTACGCGGGCCGGATCGTCGAGATTTCCGAAGCCGCTCCCTTCTTCGGCGCACCCGGTCCCCGCCACCCGTACGCCAAGGGCCTGCTGGACGCTCTGCCCGAACGGGACTTCGCCCCCATCCCCGGCATGCCGCCCGAACTCGGCGCGCTCCCCGACGGCTGCGCCTTCGCCGCCCGGTGCACCCGGGCCGACGCCCGCTGCACCGCCGAACGCCCGGCCTTCGAGGACACACTCGCCTGCCACCACGGGCTGACCGGCCCCGCCCACTCCCTCACGAAGGCGGCCGCCGATGCTTGAACTGACCCGTATCACCGCCGGGTACGACCGCCGTGCCCCGGCCGTCCGCGATGTCTCCCTGAGCGTCGGGCACGGCGAGGCGGTGGGGCTCCTCGGCCCCAGCGGCTGCGGCAAGTCCACCCTGGCCAAGGTCGCCGCCCTCCTGCACCGCCCGGACGCCGGAACCATGACCCTCGACGGAACGCTCGTACGCGGCTGGCGGCACCGCGCCCCGCAGGAGCAGCGCACTGCCGTGGGCGTCGTCTTCCAGCAGCCCCGGCTCTCCGCCGACCCCCGCCTCAGCCTGCGCGAACTGATCGCCCAGCCGCTCCGGTCCACCGGGCGCCGCCGCGAGGTCCCGGCACGGGTGGCGGAACTGGCCCCGCTGGTCGGCCTCTCCGATGAGCTGCTGGAGCGCCGCCCGCACGCGGTGAGCGACGGGCAGCTCCAGCGGGCCTGCCTGGCGCGGGCGCTCGTGCTGCGGCCGGGGCTGCTGATCTGCGACGAGATGACCGCGATGCTCGACGCCTCCACGACGGCCACCCTGGTCGCCGTGGTGGAGACCTACCGCGCGGAGTCCGGAGCCGCCCTGCTGGCCGTCGGCCACGACCGGGTCCTCCTGGAACGCTGGTGCGACCGTACGGTCCGCTGGGGCGAGCGGAGCGTGGAGAGCGTGCCGGTGGGGTGACGGTCCTCGCCGTGCGGGGTCAACGCTTCCCGGTGGCGGGAACGTGGAACGCGATCCACGAGTCCGGCGGCAGCTCCGGCCGTCCGGGCACCGTCCGGTGCTCCTCTGTCCAGGCGTCACCGGCCACCTCGCGGGCGACGCGGCGCCAGAAACGTACCGCCGGGGCGTTGTCGTCCTGGAAGGCCACCTCCCACGGGCCGGGATGCCGGGCCACGACGTCCCGGACGGCCCGCAGCCCGATACCCGCGCCGCGCGCCCCTCGTACGACGAAGAAGCTGTTCAGGACCCGGACCGGCCCGGCCAGACCCCGTACGAAGGCGAGGCCGACCGGGCGCTCGCCCGCCGTCAGCAGATAGGGCACCCGGTCGGCGTCGGCGAAGGCCGCGTCCAGGCGGTCGCTGCGGAAGGTTCCGTCCGGTTCGGGCGTGACGGAGCTGAACTCGGACATGTCGTGGCGGAACATCAGCCAGAGCCGCTCCATGAGGGGGCGGTCAGCAGACGTGGCGGGCTGCACGCGCACAGCGGGCATGGGGATCCTTCACAGGGGGAGGGCTTGTCCGGGCATGAAAAAAGCCTCCCCGGCGGATGTGGAGTCCGCGGCGGGAAGGCCTGAGAAGTCGCTGACAGCTTATCAAGCGCTGACCGGGGGGCGACGATCACGCCAACAATTGGCAGGTACCTGACGATCAGTTGGCGGGCGGCCCCATACTCGTCGCGTCCGGCCCGCCTCCGGGCCCTCCGCCCGGCCGCTTCAGGGAGCCCCCATGAAAGCTCCGTCCACCCCTTCGGCCCCGACCCGCCGTCGGGCCCTCACCGTCACCCTCGCCACCGCGGCCGCGGTGATCGCCGCTCCGGCCGCGGTGGCCGTAGCCTCCCCCGCCGCCGTGTCCCCGGCCGCCACCACTCGCCCGCCCCGCCCCCTCCGGCACGCCCACGCGCACAACGACTACCTGCACCCGCGCCCCCTGTACGACGCCCTCGCGCACGGATTCACCAGCGTCGAGGCGGACATCTTCCTCGTCGACGGCGAGCTGCTGGTGGCCCACGACCCCGCCGGGCTCGACCCGCGACGCACCCTCGCCGCCCTCTACCTCGACCCGTTACGCGCCCTGGTCCGCGCAGGGCACGGCAGCGTCCACCCGCACCACCGCGCACCGCTGCAACTGCTCATCGACATCAAGGCCGACGGGGTCGCCGCCTACCGCGAACTCGACCGGCAGCTCGCCCGCCGCCGCGCCCTGTTCACCCGCTATCACGACGGCCGCGTCCGCCCCGGCGCGGTCACCGCCGTCATCTCCGGCGACCGGGCCGCCCGGGCGCCGATGGAGGTCCAGCGCACCCGCCTCGCCTTCTACGACGGACGCCTCGACGACCTCGGCACCGCTTCGCCCGCCTCGTTCACCCCGCTGATCAGCGCGAACTGGACCCAGACCTTCGGCTGGCTCGGTGCCGGCCCCTTCCCCCGCGCCGAGCGCGACCGGCTCCGCACCCTCGTCACCGCCGCCCACCGCGAGGGCCGCCGCATCCGCTTCTGGGCCACCCCCGACCTGCCGGGCCCCGAGCGTGAGGCCGTCTGGAGCGAGCTCCTCGCCGCCGGGGTCGACCACCTGAACACCGACGACCTGGCCGGGCTCGAACGCTTCCTCCGCGCCGGTGCGGGCGCGGCCCGGGCCTCGTAACGCGTCACAGCACTGGAGTACCCGTTCGGCGGACACGCCAGCGCGCCGAACGGCCGCCCCGCTGCGCCACACTGGCGGCCGAATGCCGCAAATCCGGCGCGGCGGAGGAGGTTGGCCATGGCCATTTCGATCTCACTGGTGCTGCTTCTGACGATCCTGGCGGTGATCTTCCTGCGCAACGGGGGGCTGAAGGTCTCGCACGCGCTGGTCTGCGCCCTGCTGGGTTTCCTCATGGCCAGTACGAGCATGGCGCCGACCATTCACGACGGCATCGGCGCCACCGCCAACCTGGTCAGCAGCCTGCACCCCTGACCCGGTCCGTCCCGGACCGTCCGCGTGGCGCCCGGCGATCCCGCACAATGGGCAGATGTCTTTCCCGCCCCCCGGACGGCACTCGGGCGCCGCCCACCACGAGTACTGCAACACCGGCCTCTGCTGCCGGTGCCAGACGCGTACCTGGACGACGAAGGCGGGCAACGAGCGCCTCTGCGGGCCCTGCGCCGCCTGCTGCCAGGTGTGCGGCCGGGCGCCCGCGCCCCATCTGGACGGGCTCGACGGCGGGGTGTGCGCCGAGTGCCGCGGCCTCTGCGGCCGCTGCAACGCCCCCAAGCGCCACGACGGGTCCTGCGGCTGCGACCGCTGGCGGGAGACCGCCAGGATCAACCCGCGCGGCTATGTCCTCCAGGCGCTGCCGCACCAGCTCCTCCAGGCGCTCGGCGGCCGGGTCCCCAGCACCGTCCACGACCTGATCCACCAGGAGCTGGGCCGCAACCGCACCGCCGGTCTCCTCCGGGAGCGCATCGAACGCCGCTGGAACCTGCGCTGGGCCCACGCGCTCAACGAGAAGGACGAGGACGGCCGCCGCCGCTGGAGCGCCCAGGACATCGCCGAGCGGCTGCTGATGCCCGGCTCCTGCTCCGACCCGCAGTGCGAGGACGGCCACCTCGTCACCACCGACACCCCGTGCACCCGCTGCCGGCAGCCGCTGCACCGCTTCGTCACCTCGGTCGCCGACCGCACCGCGACCCCGGAGCACGCCCACGCGGCGGCCGCCCGCATCCGCCGGGCGATGCTGGAGAACCGCTCGCGCAAGAAGCTCCCGCCGCGCGGATAGGCGGGCTGACAGGCGGGCGGACAGGCGGACACGGCGCGGCCCGGTGTGTTGCGGGGCGTCGCCGCACGTGGCGCGGTGTTGCGGCGGTGTGTCGTGCCCGCGAAACCTCCTGCTTTCCATGGACACCTCAAGGGGCGCGCCCTGACGTCGGGCGGCGGCGCGACCCCCGTCCGCAACCGAGGAGCCCGATGCCCCCGCCGTACCGCCGTGCGCTCACCCGCGTCCTGGCCCTGACGCTCGCCGTCGCCTCCGTCACGCTCCTGGGGCCCGTGGCCCCCGCCGTGGCCGACGACATCCCCAGGGCTCCCGGCCACCGCTTGGTCGGCGACTACCAGGGGGCGCCGGTCACCGCCTCCCCCGTTCCCGGGCAGGCGCCCCCGCGACACCCCTACCTCGCCCCCAACGGCCGCAGCGGCATGCACGCGGACGCGGCGGGCAGCGGCACCCACCCGTACTCCGGACCGCTCGGCCGGAACCCCGAGGTGGCCAGCGAGAAGATCGCCCCGGTCGGCGGCGAGTGTGCCACCGCCACCTTCGACGCGACCAGCCGGCTGATCACGGTCTGCGGAACCTTCACCGGCTTCCTGCTCAAGCTGCTCGACCCGCGCACGCTCGACACGCTCGCCGAGTGCAAGCTGCCGCAGCGCTCCTCGACCGTCGAGGCGATCACCACGCTCGACTTCGCGAAGATGTTCAAGGACACCTCGGGCGGCGCCTACTTCTACCTGGACGACCAGGACCGGGTCGTCCTCGCCGACTCCCGCCGCACGTCCTGCGGATCGCCCACCGGCAGAAGGCGGACGGCCGCTGGGAGTTCGTGGTCGAGAACGACTGGGCCCTCACCGGTCAGGTCCCGCACGACTGCGTGAGCTGGACCAGCCTCTTCCCCAGCGGCACCTGTGACCCCGTCACCTCCGTGACGCCTGACTGGCAGGGCCGGATCTGGTGGGTCACCCGGCTCGGCCGGGTCGGCACGGTCGACCCGGAGACCTCCGTCATCCGCTCCGTCCGGCTGGCCGGCGAGGAGATCCAGAACTCCTTCTCCGTGGCCCGGGGCGGGGTCTCCATCGTCTCCGACCACGCCCTGTACAGCTTCACGGCCGACCCCGACGGCACCCCCCGGATCCAGTGGCGCCAGACCTACGACCGGGGCACCGGCACCAAGCCCGGCTCGGTGAACCAGGGCTCGGGCACCACACCGGACCTCTTCGGGACCGGTGGGGAGTACGTGGCGATCACCGACAACGCGGACGGCCGGATGAACGTCCTCGTCCACCGCCGGGGCACGGACGTCCCCGCCGACCGCCGCCTGGTCTGCTCGGTCCCGGTCTTCGGCCACGGCCGCTCGACCACCGACAACTCCCTCATCAGCTGGGGCGACAGCCTCGTCGTCGAGAACGACTACGGCTACGAGAACCCCACCTCCCTGCTCCTCGGCCGCAGCGTCGTCGGCGGCGTCACCCGCATCGACGTACGGCCCGACGGCAGCGGCTGCGACACGGTGTGGGAGAGCGCCGTCCGCTCACCCTCCACCGTCCCCAAGCTCTCCACCGCCAACGGGCTGCTCTACTTCTACGAGAAGGAGCCCAACGTCCTCGGCATCGACGCCTGGTACCTGACCGCCGTAGACTTCCGTACCGGTGAACGCCGCTGGCGCAAACTGACCGGCACCGGACCCGCTCACGACAACAACTGGGCGTCCATCACCATCGGCCCCGACGGAACGGCGTACGTGGGGGTCTTCAACGGCATCGTCGCTGTGCGCGACACCGGCTGAGGCGCCGAGGAGCACGCCGACGGAGCACAGAAGTGCACTCCACCGCACGTGGCGACCGGCGCGCACGCCCTATGCTCGCGGCCATGGAGCAACGGGAAGTCGTGAAGCGCGTGATCGGCATCCTCACAGAGGCGCGCGAAATGCAGCGCCTGCTGGAGGCGGACCTCGAACGGGAAGACCTGGATGCGGGAGCGGGCGCCGTCACCGCCCTGCTGAACGAGACGATGCCCCACATCGCCATCCCCGACGATTTCTCCGTCGAGGAGGTGGTGACGGTGGTCGGGCGCGAGGTCGGCGGCGCGGTCGAGCAACTGGTGAGCGCCTTCACCCTCGCCTTCACCATGCTGGCGCAGGTGCACGACTCGGGGCAGACGGACGTCTCCTCGGCCGATGTCCTCCAGGACCTCGCGCTGCGGGTCGAGGCCGGCGGCCCCGAGGACGAGGACGAGGGCCCGGTGCTCTAGAACCCGTGGCGGCGACCTCCTGCGTTCTCCGGTGTGCGTAGGCATAGTGGAGGGAGAAGCGTGAATCTCCTCGCGGTACGGAGGCAGCTGTGGGTAAGGGCACCGACATGGCCCGCGCGAAGGCGCGAAGGCTGAAAGGCATGAAGAAGGAGTCGGACGGCATCGCCCTCGGCGACGAGCGGATGAAGGCCGAAGGAAGGCAGGAGCAGGACGCGGCCCGCCGGCAGGAGGAGCGGGCACGCGCACTGCGGGAGGCCTCCGACCGCTGAGGCGGTGGGGCGCCCGTACCGTCGCGCTCAGCGCGTACGGTACGGGCGCCTCTCGCTGCGCCTCTCGCTGCGCCTCTCGCTGCGCCTCTCGCTGCGCCTCCCGCTGTGGAGACGGCGGGCCGTGAACCACCCGGCCGGTCACGCGCCGCCGAGGGCGGCCCGCCCCGTCAGCGTCCCCGCGCCGCTTCCCTGACCGCGTCCACGATGTCCGTGTCCAGGGCCGCCCGCACGAGCGCGGCCGCGAACCGCGCGTCGTCGTGCCCCCGCGCCGCCCGGGCCGGCCCGGCGGGGGAGGTGGGCAGGCCCAGGCGCTCGGCCTCCTGCAGCCCCTTCGCTCCCATCCAGGGGCCGGTCTCCGGCCAGAGGGACTGCACCTCGCGCACGAAGATGTCGGCCCCGGCCGGTCCGATGCCCGGGACCCGCCGGAGCCCCCGCATCAGCCGGTCCCGGTCACCGTCGGCCTCCTCGCGCAGCCGGCGCAGATCCCCGCGCCAGGTGTCCAGGACGAGCTGTGCGCCCTCGCCGAGCTGGGTGGCGGTGCGTTCGTCGTAGCGCCGGTAGTGGCCAGCGCGCCGGCGATCCGGTGCGCCGAGGGGGAGCCCCTCCCGCTCATGCCAGACCGAAGACCCGGGCGGCGAAGAACCCGGCGAACAGCACCGCGCCCAGCACGATCAGGCCGATCCACATGGCCGGGTGCTCCCAGACACCGCCGTCCGGGCGCTCCTCGTGGGCGTCGCCGATCGAGCCCTCGGCGGGGGGCGTCTCTCCAGGGGGATTCAGCAGAACAGCCATGGATCCAGAGTCCCTCCGTCCGGGCGCCGGCGCACGCCGTACAGGCGGGCCCCGGCCCCGCCGCCGGTACAGGGCCGTACGGAGGCACCCCGGGGTCGGAACGCTGCGCACGGGGAAAAGGGGGCACCGTCAAGGAATGCCCGCAGTTTCCGCGCCCGTCAAGCTCGTGCAGCGCACCACCGAACCCGCGGGGGTACAGACGCTGCGCTCGACCGCGGCCGCGGTCATCGCCTACTCCGTGGCCGTCTGGGCCCTGCCCGAACCGGCTCCGCTGACCGCGCCCCTCACCGCGCTCCTGGTCGTCCAGGTGACCCTCTACGCCACCCTCACCACCGGCATCCGCCGGGTGAACTCCGTCGTCGTCGGCGTGCTCATCGCCATCGCCTTCAGCTCCCTGGTGGGGCTGAGCTGGTGGAGCCTCGGACTGACCATCTTCACCTCGCTGATGATCGGGCGACTGGTGCGGGTCAACGAGTTCGTCCCCGAGGTGGCGATCAGCGCGATGCTCGTGCTCGGCGTCTCCCAGGTCGCCGACACCGCCTGGGACCGGGTCTGGGAGACGCTCATCGGGGCGGTGGTCGGGCTGCTGTTCAACCTGCTCCTCGCCCCGCCCGTCTGGGTCAGGTCGGCCGGTGTCTCCATCGACTCCCTGGCCACCCGGATGGGCACGATGCTCCGCAGCATGGGCGAGGAGGTGGTGGGGAACAACCCCGTCTCCCGGGCGGCGGCCCGGCTGCACGAGGCCCGCAAGCTCGACCACGACATCGTCGAGGTCGACGCGTCCCTCCGGCAGGCGGAGGAAAGTCTCACCCTCAACCCCAGGGTGAGACAGGGGCTGCTCCACCGGGTGGTCCTGCGCACCGGGCTCGACACCCTGGAGATCTGCGCGGTCGTGCTGCGCGTCCTGTCCCGGACGCTCACCGACCTGGCGAAGGCCCGCACCGAGGAGACGCTGTTCCCGGCCGATGTGGCGGCTCTGCTCCAGGAACTCTTCGGCGAGCTCGCCGAGGCCGTCGAGAGCTTCGCCGAACTGGTCACCACCTCGTTCGCCGCCGACGGCGAGGCGGCGGAGGACCGGCTCGCCGAGGCGCTCGCCCGCAGCCGCGCCACCCGTGACCGGGTGGCGGACCTGCTCCTGGAGGACGTCCAGGAGCATCCGCGTCAGTGGCAGCTGCACGGGGCGCTGCTCGCCGAGATCGACCGGGTGCTGGCCGAGCTCGACATCGACGAACGGACGAAGCGGCTGGGCGAGGAGTTGGACCGGCGCTCCGCCGAAGCCCATGAACGCCACCCCCGGCTGCGTTCGCTGGTCCGGCGGCTGAGCCGGGTCACCACGTGACACCCCACCTGCGGGGTGCGCGGGATGCGGAAGTGTGCGGTCGCTGGTTCGCTGGGGGCAGTGGTCCCTTTTGCCCATGATGTACCCGGGACGTGCCCGGGAATGTGCCCGAGGAGTGGTGATGAGCGGTTCGAACGAACCCGCCGACCTGGCGCGGCAGATGCGTGAGAAGGCCCAGCAGCTCGCCGAGGCCGCGGAACGCGCGACAGACCCGCAGGAACGTGAGCGGCTGGAGAAGAAGTCCCGGACGATCCGGGACCGGAGCGAGCAGCAGAGCGGTATGGCCGCCGGAGACATCTATCCCCAGAAGTGAGAGCGAGCAGCATCGGCCCCTGCTCAGGGCCACCCCCCCGCCCCGGGCTCCTTCCGGGGCGGGCGCTCCACGTCCGGGCCCTCCAGGGCTGCGGAACGGTCACCCCCGCGGCTGCTGGAGTGGACGGGTCACCCCGCCCACTCCAGCAGCCGCTCCAGCGGCCAGGCCGTCACCACCCGGTCCGCCGGTACGCCGCACTCCTCGGCCCGCGCGCAGCCGTTGATCTGCCAGTCCAGCTGGCCCGGGGCGTGCGCGTCGGTGTCGATCGCGAAGAGGGTGCCCGCCTCGACGGCCTTGCGGAGCAGGCTGCGTGGCGGGTCCAGCCGCTCCGGCCGGCAGTTGATCTCCACCGCCGTCCCCGCCTCGGCACACGCGCCGAAGACCCGGTCCGCGTCGAACTGCGACTGCGGTCTGCCGCGCCCCGACAGCAGACGGCCCGTGCAGTGCCCCAGCACGTCCGCCTGCGGATGGCGTACGGCCACCTCCAGCCGCCGGGTCATCGGCGCCGGGTCCATCCGCAGCTTGGAGTGGACGGAGACCACCACCACGTCCAGCTGCTCCAGCAGCTCCGGCTCCTGGTCCAGCGAACCGTCCGGCAGGATGTCGCACTCGATCCCCGTCAGCAGACGGAACGGCGCCCACTCCTCGTTGAGCCGCGCCACCACCGCCAGCTGCTCCCTCAGCCGCTCGGGTGACAGACCGCCGGCCACCGTCAGCCGGGGCGAATGGTCGGTGAGCACCGCCCACTCGTGCCCCAGCTCCGCCGCCGTCCGGCCCATCTCCTCGATCGGGCTGCCGCCGTCCGACCAGTCGGAGTGGAGGTGGCAGTCGCCCCGCAGCCGGGACAGCAGCACCCGGCCCTGCTCGGGTGCGGGCTCGGACGAGGCCTCCTCCTCCAACCGCTCCAGATAGCCGGGAACCTCACCCGCCCGGGCTTCCCGGATCACCTGCGCGGTACGGGGCCCGATCCCGGAGACCCGCTCCAGGGTCCCCGCGGCCACCCGCTCGGCCACCTCCCCGGGGGCCATCGCGGTGACGACCTCGGCGGCCGTCCGGAAGGCCTTCACCCGGTAGGTGGCGGCCTGCGAGCGTTCCAGCAGGAACGCGATACGCCGCAGAGCGGTTACGGGGTCCATCGGCACCTCCGGAGGGGAGCGTCGGCCGCCCCGCAGGTCACCCGTCCGGGGCCGCCTGTCACCAGGATGGCCGCAGCGGCGCCCGGACGGCCACCGCACCGCCCTCACCCGGGACCGGGCGACCCACCGGGCCCCTACGGCTCCGCCACCCAGCGCCGGGCCACGAAGTCGTAGTCGTGCACGGGCCGCCCCGGCGCCCCGCTCGTACGGAACGGGCGCCCGTCGTCGTCGATCCGTACCGTGCCGGACCGGCCCCCGCTGCTCCACCGCAGCTCCGCGACCCAGTCGCAGTCGCAGCGGGCCGCACGCCCGGTGACCAGGAAGACCTCCGGGTCCGAGGCCGAGACGCGGTACGGGAAGGAGACCGCCGGGATCGGCTCACCCGTGTCGTTGCCCGGGACGGACCGGGCCACGGGGCGCTCCACGTCGAGATCGACGTCGAACATCCGCGGGGTGAGCGCTCCGCCGCACCCGGAGCTCATCCGGTGGACCCGCCCCTCGGCGGGCTCCCGCCGCTCCACCAACCGGATCCGGAGCGCTTCGAGGACGACCGCCCGCTCGTCCGTGCCCTGGAGGGTGATCCGTACGCCGGTCTCGCCCGCGTGCACCGCGCCGAGCGCGGTCGCCCAGGACTCCGCGTCGGCCTCGGCCGGTGGCGGCGGGACAGCTGCCGGGGGTCCGCCGACGAGGTAGGCGTGCCCGCAGCCGTACTTCCAGACGTGGTCGTCACCGGTCCAGGTGAACGGGGGAGCCGCGGGCCGCGCCACCGATGGCTGCCGCTCGGGGCGCTGCGGCCGTGAGGGGCCGGCGGAGGCCGCGACCAGGACGAGCGCCAGGCCGGCGACGGTGCAGACGGCGAGAGCCTGCACCCACCCGCGTACGGAGGGGGAGCGCGGTACGCGAGCCGGCGGCCCCCCGGCGTACGCGGAAGTGTCCTCGTGGCCGTGCACGGCAGCGGCGGCGGGCGGTACGGAGCCGCTGAGGGCCCGCGTACCCGTCGGCGTACCCCGGCTCTCCCTCGCCTCCGCGTCCTGCCCCGCCTCGGTGCCCGCATCCGAGTCTTCCCCCACCTCGGCGGCCGGGGCCCCCACCGCCCCCGCCTCCTGCCGTTCGACCCGTTCCGCGTCCGCCCGCAGCCACAGGCGGTGCAGTGCTTCCCGCTCCTCGCCCGAGCGGCCGCACAGCCGGGCCAGCCGCTCCACCGGCGCGAACTCCGCCGGTACGGTCTGCCCGGTGCAGTACCGGTGCAGCGTGGAACCGCTGACTCCGATCCGGCGGGCGAGGGAGGCGTACGTCCGGCCCGACCCCTCCCGCAGCCCCCGCAGCCGCTCCGCCAGCGCCTCCCGTGCGGACCCCTCGCCCGTTCCCCGCTCGCCCAACACCCGCTCGACCTCCCGCGGCCGTCCCAGGGGGCGTTCCACCCCACCGGAAACACCCACGTCACCGGTGGTGGGACGGTTCCGTGACGGCCGGAACCCGTGTCGTTCTTGTCCCCGCCGGGACGCCCGCCGCAGTCTGGTGCCGTTCCACCGACCGACTGCTCGACCATCTGAACGGGGAGTTCCACCATGCGCACCACCCGCACGATCCGCACCGCACTCCTGACCGCCGCGGCCGCGGGCCTGGCCGTCACCGCACTGTCCACGGCGCCCGCCTCGGCGGCCCCGGCCGCGCCGAAGTTCCTCTCGGCCGGGCAGTGGCCCGCCTCCCTCACCCCCTGGACCGCCGGCCCGGTGCAGAAGGGCCTGCCCGAGGACGGCTCCGCCTGCACGGCGGGAACCACCCCGGCCGCCGGCACCCGCCACCGGGACTTCCGCACCGAGCTGGACACCGGGGCCCGCCAGACGATCACCGTCGCGCCCACCACCGCCGATGCCAAGGCGCTCGCCGCCGAACTGCGGACCTCGCTGGCTGCCTGCCTCGACCGGCTGAAGGAGCAGGAGCCCGGCCTGGAGGGCGTCAGCCGGTACCACGGCCGGGTGAACGTGGAGGAGGGCGCACACGTCTACAGCATCGACACGTCCTACCCGGAGGTCGGCTCCACCGACATCGGCCTCTACTCCGTCGGCCGGGACGGCCGCACGGTGACCGTCCTGGAGTGGGGACAGCTGGGTGACCTGGACGGCGCCCCGCTGAAGGGGTTCAGGAAGACGGCCGGCACCGCTGTCGCCAAGCTGCACTGAGACCGCGTCGGCGGACCGGCCGGCACGGGGTTCCGGCCGGTCCGCCGACGTGCGCCGCCCCCTCTGCGGGGAGCATGCTGGCTGTGTGACCCGGCACGATGCGACCCGGCCCACCCCGCCCCCCGGAAGCGGGGCCGCGGCCGGGCAAGACGACGGCGGCGGCCGAGTACCGGACGAACTGTCCCTCGTACTCGCGCAGGGGGTCGTCAGCGCCGTCGAGTCGGTCGGAGGATACGCCGGAGGCATCTACCTCCGCTCCGGGACGCCCGGACTGCTGCGTCTCGCCGTGCTCGCCGGGCTGCCCGGTCCGCTGTTCCGCCCCTGGTGGCGGATGCACGTGAACCGGCCGTTCCCCGTCTCCGAGGCCTACCGCACCGGGCGGCCCGTGCTGCTCGCCGACGCCGAGGAGGCCATGCGGCGGTTTCCGCAGCTGATGGCGGGGCTGCCGTTCCCGTTCGGCTCGCTGTGGGTCCCGGTCATCGGCTCGCGGGGCTCCATGGGCGTCCTGGCCGTCCTGCGGTCCGCAACCCCGGGCGAGCCGGTCGCCCCCGCCGACGGGGAGCGGCTGCTCCTGCTGGGCCGCCGGCTCGGGGCCGCGCTCGCCGATCTGGAGTCGCGCTCCCTCCCCGTCGTCTGGGAGCGGGAGCCGATCCCCGTCCAGCTGCCTGCCGCCCCCGCGCCCCCGGTGCGGGTCGGCAGCTTCGACTGGGACCTGCACTCCGGGACACTCACCGCGGACGACGACCTGTGCGCGATCTTCGGCACCGAGCCGGCGGAGTTCCCCGGCACCGTCGACGCCCTCGCCGAACGCCTCGTACCGGAGGACGTGTACGGGCTGTGGGCGCTGGCCCGGCAGGCGGTCGAATCCGCCGACCCGGTGGTCCGCCGGATGCGGCTGCGCGGCCCCGACGGCCGGTATCACCTGCTGGAGCTCTCCGGCCGCTGGACCCACCCGGACGGTGAGGGCAGCGAGAGCCGTCTGAGCGGTTTCGTGGTCGACTTCGGCGCTGGACCCGTCATCGCGGAGGCGGCGGACCGGCTGCCCCGGGGGATCGTCTCGCTGGACCGGATCGGCCGCATCACCTACGCCAACGCGCTCGCGGAGGAGCTGCTGGACCGCCCGCGGGCGGAGCTGGTCGGCCATGTCGTGTGGGAGGTCCTGCCGTGGTTCGGGCACCCGGCGTACGAGGACCACTACCGGGCCGCCCTGATCTCCGACGAACCCGTCCACTTCCTCGCCCGGCGGGCCCCGTCCGTCTGGCTCTCGGTCTCGCTGTACCCGGGCCACGACGGGCTGAGCGCGGTGTTCCAGGCCACGGAACAGCCGGCCTACGCGCCCGGCTCCGTCACCTCGCCGGGCCTGGGCATCGGATCCACCGCCGACCGGTCCTCCGCGCTCTACCGCCCGGTGGCCCTGGCGATCGCGCTCACCGAGGCCGTGACGGCCCGTCAGGTCTCCGCCGTCGTCACCGAGGAGCTGCTGCCCGCGTTCGGCGGCCGGCAGCTCGCCATCTACCTACTGAGCGAGCGTCACCTCCACCTCGCCTGGGAGACCGGGTTCCCCCAGGGGTTCCTCGACCGCTTCGACGGGGTCGGACTCGACGTCTCCATCCCCGGCGTGGAGACCTTGACCACCGGCCGGCCCATCTTCTTCGAGTCGATGCAGCACCTGGCCGACGCCTATCCGGGCATCCCGATGGAGACCGACGTCGGGGCGCGGGCGTTCCTGCCGCTGATCGCCTCGGGGCGGCCCGTCGGCTCGTGCATCCTCGGCTTCGACCGGCCCAGGGGGTTCAGCCCGGAGGAGCGCACCGTCCTGACCGCCCTGGCCGGGCTCATCGCCCAGGCCCTGCAACGCGCCCAGCGGTACGACAGCGAATCGGCGCTCGCCCGGGGGCTGCAGGACGCCCTGCTGCCGCACCGGCTGCCGGAGGTCGACGGGGTCGACACCCTCGGGCGCTATCTCTCCGGCACCCAGGACATGGAGGTGGGCGGCGACTGGTACGACGTCATCGAGACCGGCCACGAACTCGCCCTGATCATCGGCGACGTCCAGGGGCACGGCGTCGCCGCCGCCGCGACCATGGGGCAACTGCGCAGTGCGGTGAGGGCGTTCGCCCTCAGCAACCACGACCCGCAGGAGGTGATGAGCGGCACGAACCGGCTGCTCATCGATCTCGACCCGGGACAGTTCGCCAGCTGCTGCTACATCGCCCTCGACCCGCTGACGGGACGGGCCCGTGCAGTACGGGCGGGCCACCCGCAGCCGTTGCTGCGGCACCCCGACGGCCGGACCGAGGTGCTGGACCTGGCCGGCGGCATCGTGCTGGGCATCGACGGGCAGGCGACCTACCCGGTCACGGAGCTGCGGCTCGACCCGGGCGCCATGCTGGCGCTGTTCACCGACGGGCTCATCGAACGCCCCGGAACCGATATCGACGAGGGCATCGAACGGCTGCGCGCCACCATCGCCGGGATCGGCTCGGTCCCGCTGGCCGAGACGGCGGACCGGGTGATCGAGGAGGCCAGGCAGGCCACGGACCGCCCCGACGACATCGCGATCCTGCTCGCGGACCGCTGGACGCACATCCCGGAGAAGCTGCCGCCGCCGTCCCGTGACACTGCTCCGCCGGGCCTGTGGCGGACGTTCCGCGGACCGGGCCCGGGCGGCACGACGAGTGCCCCGGACCCGGCCTGACGGGTGACGGTCCTGATCCGGCCCCGGGAGGCCGTTCGGATCAGGCCTCGTAGGGCCGTTCGGCCGGGACGAAGGCGCCGGAGGCGTCCAGCATGCCCTCGCGCTCCACGACCTTGATCCGCTCACGGCCCTGTGCGGCACCGAGCGCCTGCTCGTGGGCGTCCAGCTTGTGCCAGCCCTCCCACGTCGTGTACCGGACGTTCCGGCCTTCCAGGAAGGCCTCGACGGCCTCCGGAGCCGGGGTCGCGGGCTCGGCCAGACGGCCGGCGGCGCGGTCCTCCAGCACGCAGGCGACCGTCTCGTTCGCGTCGCCCTTGGTGTGTCCGATCAGACCGATCGGGCCGCGCTTGATCCAGCCCGTGACGTAGACCGAGGCCATGTGCTCGTCACCGGCGATGACGCGTCCCGCCTCGTGCGGGACGGTGCCGGAGGCCACGTCGAAGGGGAGCTTGGGCAGCTCCTCCGAGTAGTAGCCCACGGCGCGGTAGACGCTCTGCATGTCCCAGTCGGTGAACCGGCCGGTGCCCCGGACGTTGCCGGTGCCGTCCAGCTCGGTGCGCTCGGTGCGCAGCGCGGTGACCTTGCCGTCCTCGCCGAGGATCTCGACCGGGGACTCGAAGAAGTGCAGGTAGAGCTTGTGCGGGCGGTCGCCGACATCGCGGATCGCCCAGTTCTCCAGGGTCTGCGCGACCATGTTGGTCTGCTTGTTCTCCCGCCGGGTGGCGATGGAGCCCTCGTCGTACTCGATGTCCTCGGGGTTGACGATGACCTCGATGTTGGGGGAGTGGTCCAGCTCCCGCAGCTCCATCGGGCTGAACTTGGCCTGCGCCGGGCCACGCCGCCCGAACACATGCACCTCCAGCGCCTTGTTCGCCTTGAGGCCCTGGTACACGTTGTCCGGGATCTCGGTCGGCAGCAGCTCGTCCGCCGTCTTGGCCAGGACCCGGGCCACGTCCAGCGCCACGTTGCCGACGCCGAGGACGGCGACCTTCTCCGCCGTGAGCGGCCAGGTGCGCGGGACCTCGGGGTGGCCGTCGTACCAGGAGACGAACTCGGCCGCGCCGTAGGAGCCGTCCAGCTCGATGCCCGGGATGTCGAGCGCCCGGTCCGCCTCCGCGCCTGTGGAGAAGATCACCGCGTCGTAGAAGGACCGCAGGTCGTCCAGGCCGATGTCGTGCGGGTAGCTCACGTTCCCGAAGAGCCGGATCTGCGGCTTGTCCAGCACCTGGTGCAGCGCCTTGACGATGCCCTTGATCCGGGGGTGGTCGGGGGCCACGCCGTAACGGATCAGCCCGAAGGGTGCGGGCATGCGCTCGAACAGGTCGATGGAGACCCCCGGGTCCTGGCAGACCTCGGATTTGAGCAGCGCGTCCGCAGCGTAGATACCGGCAGGGCCGGCTCCGACAATGGCGACGCGGACGGGGCGTGTCATGGCGTGGTGATCCTTAAGGCGGGCGAACGCGGGCAGGTAACAGCGTACGTCGGAGGTAAGGGTTGGCTTACTAGTCTCCACCACACACCGTAAGCCCTGGCCGCGCGAGGACTCCGACCCGGCCTACGGAGCCGCCCGATAAGTCCGTTTCTCCAGGGCGGTATGGGCGATTTCAGTCTTTTAACCCTCTATTCCTTAAAGGACCTATTGGGGCTCTTGGGTAACTTTGACCGCGCCTGTTTCGGCCGCCTCCGCGCGAAGTGGTGAGCGTCACGTCCGAGGGCGCGGACGTGGATCCGGAGGGTTCGGTTCCCTTCTGCGCGAAGAAAGTTGACACCGCGACGGAACGGGCGCGGCCGGGAATTCATGAATTCGATCTTGCGGAGAAAGGTCATCCGGAATTCGGGGCTTGTTCTGTCCGATGCTTTTCGCCTACGGTCACGCTCAATCCGGATGGAACGCCGAATCCTGCCGCCGTCCGGGAAACCGAAACCCACCCACGCACGGCAGGAGCGGGGGAACCAGGTAAGCCGCCGGTCCGGTATCCGGAACGGCTAGGGGTGAAGTCGCAGTCCATGCGGCCAGACATCTCCCGTCTGAACCCGACAGCTCACCTCGTAGGCGCCGGAGAGGAAATTCCCCATGCCCGCACAGGGTAAGCACCGCCGTACCAAGTCCGTCTCGCTGAGCCGTGGCATCGCCGCCCTGACCACGGGTGGAGCCGTTCTGGCCCTCCCGGTGCTCGGCGCCACCACCGCTTCCGCCGCCCCCGCGCACTCCGTCGCCGCGGAAAAGGCGGTGGCTCCGGCCTCCGTGACCGCCCAGGTGAATTCCGTGACGAAGGCCGCGCCCGCCAAGCATTCCGTGGTGGCCGGTGAGACGCTTTCCAAGATCGCCCGTGAGTATTCCGTCAGCGGCGGCTGGAAGAAGCTGTACGAAGGCAACCGGAAGGCCGTCGGCGAGAACCCGAACCTTATTCACCCGGGTATCACGCTGACCATCGGCGCCAAGGCTGCCGCCCCGTCAGGCGCCAAGGCCGGCAAGGCCGCCAAGGCCGCAGCCCCGTCCGCCGGCCGCGCCGCGACGGCGGAGCGCGCCGATCGCTCCGAGCGCACCGCCGCCGCCCCCGTGGCCCAGGCCGCCCCGGCCGCCGCCGCTCCCGCCACCTACTCGAACGATCTGGATGGCTGGATCAAGGAGTCGCTGGCGATCATGGCCGAGCGCGGCATCCCCGGCAGCTATGAGGGCATCCACCGCAACATCATTCGCGAGTCCTCGGGCAACCCGAACGCGATCAACAACTGGGACTCCAACGCGGTCAAGGGCACCCCGTCCAAGGGGCTGCTCCAGGTCATCGACCCGACGTTCCAGGCGTACCACGTGCCCGGCACCTCGACCGACAGCTATGACCCGGTCGCCAACATCACCGCCGCGTGCAACTACGCGGCGGACCGGTACGGCTCGATCGACAACGTCTTCGGCGCCTACTGATCCCTGGAAGCGCCAGGCGCGCATCAGCCCGAGGGGCCCCGGACCGCATGGTCCGGGGCCCCTCGGGCTTGCCGGGAAGTTACCCCCAAGTTTCTAATGACTTACCACGCGATCGACAGTAGAACCTGTTTCACTCTGTCGAGAGTGAGGGATGTCACATGAACGACACTAACCTGCATGAAGGCGCATCCAAGGGCGTCTCCCGTCGAAGATTCATCACAGGAACAGGTTCTCTTCTCGGGGTCGCGGCACTCGCCGGACCCACCACACCCGTCTGGGCCGCGCCCCGGGTGGCAGCAGCCCCGATCGGCTCCGGCGCCCATGTGCCGGTGCTGATCATCGGCACCGGGTACGGCGGCTCCGTGGCCGCACTCCGGCTCGCCCAGGCCGGCACGGACGTGCACATGGTCGAGATGGGCATGGCCTGGGACACCCCCGGCTCGGACGGCAAGATCTTCGCCAACACCACCAAGCCGGACGACCGCTCCTTCTGGCTGCGCACCAAAACCAAGCAGCCGCTCAGCAACTTCCTCGGCTTCCCGATCGACAAGAACGTCAACCGCTACACCGGGATCCTGGACGCCGAGGAGTTCGCCGGCATCACCGTCTACCAGGGGCGCGGTGTCGGGGGCGGCTCGCTGGTCAACGGCGGTATGGCTGTCACGCCCAAGCGGGAGAACTTCGCCGCCATCCTCCCGTCGGTGAACGCCGCCGAGATGTACAGCACGTACTACCCGCGCGCCAACGCCGACCTCGGGGTCACCACCATCGACCCCGCCTGGTTCGACTCCGTCGACTGCTACCAGTACGCCCGCGTCGGCCGGAAGCACGCGCAGCGCTCCGGCTTCCCGTTCCTCTTCGTGCCCGCCGTGTACGACTGGGACTACATGAAGCAGGAGGCGGCCGGGACCGTACCCAAGTCCGCGCTGGACGCCGAGATCCTCTACGGCAACAACTACGGCAAGAAGTCGCTCCAGAAGACCTACATCGACCGGATCAAGGCCACCGGCCGGGTCACCATCTCCCCGCTCCACAAGGTCACCACGGTCACCCCGGCCCCCGGCGGCGGCTACACGGTCCTCATCGACCAGCTGAACACCGTCGGCCAGACCACCGTCACCAAGACCGTCAGGGCGGACAAGGTCTTCTTCGCCGCGGGCAGCGTCGGCACCAGCAAGCTGCTCGTCGGCCTCAAGGCGACCGGCGCGCTGCCGCTCCTCAACAGCGAGGTCGGCAAGGGCTGGGGCGACAACGGCAACGTCATGTGCGGCCGGGCCAACCACCTCTGGGACCCGACGGGGAAGGTGCAGTCGTCCATCCCCACCGGCGGCATCGACAACTGGGACGCCGGCGGAGCGTTCGCCGAAGTCGCTCCGCTGCCCACCGGCATCGAGACCTGGGCCTCGTTCTACCTCTCCATCACCAAGAACCCCAACCGGGGCCAGTTCACCTGGAACGCGGCGGCGGGGAAGGCGGAGCTGAACTGGCAGACGGCGTGGAAGCAGCCGTCCATCGACGCCGCCAGGACCATCTTCGACAAGATCAACCAGAAGGAGGGGACGATCTACCGCACGGACCTCTTCGGGGTCTACAAGATCTGGGGCGACCACCTCACCTACCACCCGCTGGGCGGCGCCGTGCTGAACAAGGCCACCGACAACTACGGTCGGCTGCACGGCTACCCGGGGCTGTACGTCATCGACGGCGCGCTGATCCCCGGCAACACCAGCGTCAACCCGTTCGTGACGATCACCGCGCTCGCCGAGCGCAACATCGAGCGGATCATCGCCACCGACCTGTAGTCCGGCCGGCAGGCGGCGGGACATACGGAGAGCCCGAGGCCGGGAGTGCCAACCCGGCGGCCCCGGGCTCCGTCAATTGGGTGCGGCTAATGACCCGGCAGGACGCAGACCGCGTCGATCCCCAGCACATGGTTGAGCCGCCCGAAAGCCAGCCAGGAGCCGATGCTCATGGACAGCTCCACGATCTCCACCTGGCTGTAGTGCGCGGTCATCCGCTTCCAGAACGCGTCGTCGAGCCCGTGGTGGTCCAGCGCGTACCGCTCCGCGTACTCCGCCGCGAGACGGGTCCGTTCGTCGAAGGCGTCCGTCGTACGCCACTCGGTCACCGCCCCGGCGAACTCCTCCTCGACCTTCGCCCCGTCCCGCTCGGTCCGCCAGTCCAGGCAGAACAGGCATCCGTTGATCTGCGCGATCCTCAGCCGTGCCGCCTCGAACTCCCGCAGGCCCAGCGTCGTGTGCTCGTACACGGACATCGAGAACGTGGCGGCGGCCATGCCGATGCCGGGGACCATCTCCCCCCACACGTAACCGATGGGCTCCTGGCCCTCCGGAATGTCGATGATCATGTGGTTCTCCTTCCCAGCCTGCCGACCGCAGGCCGCAGCGGGACGTCGAGTGCGTCGTACAGGCCCGGTTTCGCGTCCACCAGCCAGTCGATGGCCGAGACGAGCCGCCCGACCGCCGTCGCGTTGCCGCCCGCCGACCGGTTCTCGCCCTCGTCGGAGGCCTCGACCGTCACCTCGATACGGGGGCGGCCCTCGATCACCACCCGGTGGGCGCCCACGCCGTCGGGCGGGGTGGGCCAGTCCGGTGCGCACGAGGGATGGATACGGGTGATGTGCTCGATCACGATGCGGGGCTCCCCGGCCACGATGCCCTGCACCTCGAACCGCACCGCGCCCTGGGTGCCCGCCGCGAACTCGCCCATCGTGCGGGTGCGTACCGTCGTCTCCAGCGCCCGGCGGTCGAGCGTCTCGCGGATCTCGTCCAGTTCGACGCCCAGCGCCCGTGCCATAAGGCGTATCTGACCGCCCCACACCATCGTCGGAACGCTCTCCGCCAGCATCAGCGGCTGGTAGTCCAACGGGTGCCCCATGCCGATCAGGTGGCGTACCGAATCCTCCTGCTCGTACGTGGAGTAGTCGAAGATCTCCTGGCAGCGGATCACGTCCACCTCGGTGCCCAGACCGCTGACCAGCAGCGGCAGGACGTCGTTGCCCCAGCCGGGGTCGACCCCGGAGACGAAGAGGGAGCCGCCGCCCTCCGCGACGGCGGCCAGGACGGGATCCCGCAGCTCCGGCGGGGCGTTGCGCTGATCGTAGAGGGGATAGAGGGAGGGCGTGACGACCACCGCTCCGGCCCGGATCGCCCGTCCGATGTCGGCCAGCGCGTCGTCGGGGCGGATGTCGCCGGATGCCGAGTAGACCACCGCGCGGGGGCGGCCGGCCAGCACGGCGGTGATGTCGTCGGTGGCCGTGACCCCGAGCGTGCGTCCGACCCCGCCGAGATCGCCGGCGTCGCGGCCGGTCTTCGCGGGATCGTGGACGAGGACGGCGGTGAGTGTCAGTGCCGGATGGGCCTCGACGGCGCGGATCGCCGCGCGGCCGACGTTGCCGGTACCCCAGACAACCGTGGGAATCATGCGCGGAGGGTAGCGGCCGGACCGTGTACTTCCCAGAGCCGCGGCGGGGCCATTTCGGCCGGGGAACACGGGTGTTCCCGGGCCGGCGTTGATCCGCCGGCCCGGGAACCGTGAAGCGGGGACTACTGCTCGGCGCGTGCGCTGCTCGGGCTGCCGGTGATCGTGAACTGCGAGCCGGGCTCGATCAGTACATGGCCGTCGCGCGAGTTGGTGATCGTCACGTTGCTCAGCGTCGCGTTGCCGCGGGCACCGCCCATCGCGAGGATGCCGGAACCGTTGTTGGACTTGTCGATCCGGACGTTCTCGATCTTGACGTCCTGCATCACGCCGCCACCCGTCTTGAACTGGATGCCGTCGTAGGTGGAGTCGATGATGTCGGTGTCACGGATCGTGACGCCGGGGATGGGCAGGTTCTGCGGGAAGAGGGTGATCGCGCCGAACTCCTGGTCCTCGTTCCAGAAGGCGCCGCCGGTGCGGTACAGGGCGTTGTTGGCGATCAGCGTCTGCCCGGAGAAGGGCAGCGGGTCGTGGTCGGTCGCCAGCATGATGGCCGGGTAGTTCATGGTGTCGGAGATGATGTTGTTCTCGATCTTGTTGCCGTAACCGCCGTAGATCGCGATGCCGTTGGCGCGCCAGGGCAGCTGGATGGTGTTGTTGCGGAAGCTGTTGTCGTGGCCGATGTCCACGGACTGGTCCTTGACGTACTTGCTGGACCAGACCGCGAGCGCGTCGTCCCCGGTGTTGCGGAAGGACGAGTTGTAGACCGTGGAGTTGCGGGTTCCGTTGGCGAAGTTGATGCCGTCGGCGTAGGTGTTGCGGATCCGCATGCCGGTGAACTCGACGCCGTCACCCGGGCCCCAGAGGGCCGGGATGTTGTCGAAGTCGCGGCCCGCCCAGACACCCACGTTGGCGTGCTCGATCCAGACGTTGCTGATCTTCGTGTCCTTGCCGAAGCGGCCGTTCAGCGCGACGCCGCCCTCGTGGTTGCCGTCACCGCCGCGGATGGTGCCGGAGCCGAAGATCGCGATGTCGGAGATCTTCGTGTTGTCGTCGATGTCGAAGCCGAAGTTGCCCTCGTGCGGGTGGTTGATCCCGCCCGCCTCGTGCGGCGGGGTCAGCGTGTAGAGCTGGGAGTGCCACATGCCCGCGCCCCGGATCGTCACGTCCGAGATGCCCACCTGGTTCCACTGACCCCGGTTCAGCGGGTCGTCGGTGAGGATCTTCTGCTCCTGGCGCCACTGGCCGGCCGGGATCCAGACGCAGCCGATCTCGCCGTTCTGGTTCGCCGTCACCGCGCGCTGGATCGCGGCGGTGTCGTCGATGCCGTCGTTGGCCACCGCGCCGTACGTGGTGATGGAGACACAGCCCGACGGCTGGGACGAGGGCGCCGCCACCTGCTCCAGGTCGATCAGGTCGATGATGTAGAAGGAGGCGTTGTCGCCCGAGTCCCGCTGGAGACGGAACTTGGTGCCCGCCGGGTAGGTCTGGGCGAGCAGTGCGTGCGACTCGTCGAACAGCCGCCGCGCGTCGCCGCCCGGCGTGTTGGTGAGACCCTCCGGGCTGTCGGTGTTCCCGTACAGCCAGCTGTGCTTGGAGGAGAGGTCGAGCTTGCGGACGAACTGGCCGTTGGCGTAGAGGCTGATGGTCGCCTCGCGGCCGCCACCGCCCGCCGCGTCCGGGATGGAGTTGCGTACGACGATCGAGTTCGACGCGTTGGTCGAGGTGAACTCCACGAACTCACCGGTGGAGTTCAGCCGGACCGACTTGCGGCCGGAGGACTCCGTGGCGAAGTTGGTGTGGCCGAAGGTCCGCTCGGCGTCCGACGTGAGCAGCGTGCCCTGGTACGCGGCGTCCTCCGCCTCGTACTCCGTGTACGGCACGGCGGCGCCGCGTCCGACGACGATGGAGCGGGCGAGGACGTTGTTGGTCTCGTTGGTCTCCGCGACCTGGTTCGTCGCGTCAGCCGTGGCGGTCAGCGTGGCTCCGCCGCTCGCGGCCGTCCAGCTGCCGCTGATGGCGACGTTGACCGTGGAGCCGGCCGGGATCGCCGGGGTCGTGCCGTTGAGGGTGGTGGAGCCCACCGTCAGCCGGGTGACGGTGCCCGCGCTCACCGCGCTGGTGCCGCGGTTGTGTACGGCCACGGTGAAACTGACCGCCGCGCCGACGGCCGGGTTGGACGGGCTGGAGGTGATGGAGCGGACCTCCAGGTCGGGGCCGGGGCTCTGGCCGACCACCAGCGGGGAGGCGGTGGTGCGGCTGTTGTTGGTGTTGTCCGACTCGATGATCGTGTCGGTCGGGTCCACCAGCGCCGAGACGGTGTACGAGCCCTGCGGGCGCTTGCCGACCTGGACCGAGACGGGAGCCGAGGCCCCCGCGGCGAGCGGGCCGACCGGGGCGCTGCCCACGACGACGCCGCCCAGGCTCACATTGACGGTGGTCGCGGCGGAGGGGGCGGTACCGATGTTGCGGACAGTCCCCTGGAGCGTGATGGTGTCCGTCTCGGACGGAGCCGACGGGCTCCAGGAGAGGGCGCTCACGGTCAGGTCCGGGTTGGGCGCCGGAGTCCCGAGGACCTGGATCTCGGCGACCTGGGCCCCGGGCGCCCCGGTGTTGGAGAAGAACTGCAGCTGGAGGTCGGCGACCCGGCCGCTGACCGGGACCGTCACCGTGTTCTGGTTGGTGGCCGGGTTGAACACATAGCCGGCGCGGGCCTTGAGCGAGGTGAAGCTGGTGCCGCTCTGGGTCCGGCCGAGCACCTGGAGGTCCTGGGTCCTGGTCCCCCAGATCGGGTCGGGGTTCAGCTTGATCACCACGGACTGGAGGTCCGCGTCGGCGCCCAGCTTCACCGTGAGGTTCGAGGGGTGCCCGTTCGACTCCCAGTAGGTGTTCACCTGGCCGTCGTTGGCGTTGACGACGGGGAAGCCGCCGTGCGATCCGCTGGCGGTGACGCTCTTGCCCCGGGCCAGGTCGGTCGGCTCAGCCGCCGCCGCCGAGACGGGCAGGAGGCCGACGGTGACCAGCCCGGCTATGAGCAGGCCGGTGATCGATCTTTCGGTGAGTCGTTTCCATCTCATGCTGTCCTCTGCTTCCACAGGGCGACGGGGGAGGGGGAGGCGTCGTGCTGCCGGGGGAGCACGTGGTGTTCATCGTTATTTGAGTCATGCAGTCAATCTTTTGCGAACTGCGGTTCATAGATTTCTGGTCTGTTTCTGATTTGTCAACGGTTCTCGCATGTTCACGTCATGAGGGCATGCTGAATGACGGACCGTCAGAGAGTCTGCCGAGGTGCTTGGTTCAGGACAGCGCTGTGCCGCGCGCCAGGAGCAGCGCCAGGTCCGCGGCCGCCACGGTCACCGCTCCCGCCAGCGCGGCCTTGTGCCACCACCTGCCGAGCACCGGCCCCAGCAGCGCCGCCGCACCGGCGAGGACGAGGACGGCGGCGGACCGGGCGTCCACCGGACCGGGCGGACCGAGCACCAGGACGGCCGTGGCCGCGAGGAGCGGCACCGGCAGCAGCAGCCGGGTCCCCGTGGAGCCGAGCCGGTGCGGCAGCCCCCGGATGCCGGCGGCCCGGTCCTCCTCGATGTCCGGGAGGGTGTCGCCCAGATGGGCCGCGAACCCGAGCAGCGCCCCCGCGGCGACCGTCCACCACCGCGGCCAGGGCGCGCCCGGCAGAGTGAGCGTCACCGCCGCGGGGAGCGCGCCGAACCCGATCGCGTACGGGACCCAGGAGAGCGCCGTCGCCTTCAGCCTCAGGTTGTAGAGCCAGGCGGCGGCGACCGCGGCGAGATGCACCGTGCCGGCCAGAACACCGCAGGCCAGGGAGAGCGGTACGCACAGGACGAGCGCGACCGCCGCCGCGGCCCACACCGCGCGGACCGGGACGACGCCGTCGGCCACCGGCTTCCCCCGGCGCCCTGCGCGGGCGTCGCGCCCCGCGTCGAACGCGTCGTTGCACCAGCCCACCGAGAGCTGGCCGGTGAGCACCGCCGCCCCGACCAGCGCGAGCCGCGCCGGGGAGAGACCCGCGCCGACGGCCAGCGCGCAGGCGAGCGCCGTCACCGCGACCACCGGCCCCGGATGGCAGGCGAGAGCCAGACCCGCCGCGCGGCCCGTCCACCGGACCGCCGTCGCGGATGTCCTCGCCCCGTCCATGGCATCCATCGGGCGATCGTAGAGACCTGTCGGCCCGTCAACACGACGGCCGCGCGGTTCCTTTACCGGGAATCATCGGTCTTTCTGGGCAGGATGGGGTGATGACGTCCCCGACGCAGGAGCCGCAATGACCCGGATCGCCGCGGTCCACGGGGCCCTGCCGCCCCACCGCCACACCCAGCGAGAGGTCACCGACATGGTGGCCCACACCTGTCTGCCGCCCGGCGCCGACCGCCGCGTCCTCGACCGGCTCCACGAGAACGCCCGCGTCCGCACCCGGCACACCGTGCTGCCGCTCGACGGCTACCGCGACCTGGACGGCTTCGGCGCCGCCAACGACGTGTTCATCCGCTCGGCCGTCGACCTCGGCGGCCAGGCCGTACGGGGCGCACTGCGGGCGGCGGGGCTGCGCCCCACCGATGTGGACCTGCTGATGTTCACCTCCGTCACCGGTATCGCGGCCCCCTCCGTCGACGCCCGGCTGGTGGACCGCCTCGGCCTGCGGTCCGACGTGAAACGGCTGCCGGTCTTCGGCCTCGGCTGTGTCGCCGGAGCGGCCGGCGTGGCCCGGATCCACGACTACCTGCTCGGCCACCCGGACGACGTCGCCGTGCTCCTCTCGGTCGAGCTGTGCTCCCTCACCTTCCAGCGCCACGACGTGACGCCCGCCAACCTGGTGGCCACCGCCCTGTTCGGCGACGGGGCCGCCGCGGTGGTCGCCCTCGGCGGGCGCCGGGCCGTCTCCGGGCCCGAGATCGTGGCCACCCGCAGCCGGATGTACCCCGAGACCGAGCACGTGATGGGCTGGTCCATCGGTTCCACCGGATTCAGCGTGGTCCTCGATCCGGCCGTGCCCGACGTCGTACGCCAGTACCTCGCCGACGACGTACGGGAGTTCCTCGCCGAACACGGCCTCAAGCCGAAGGACATCGCCCACTGGGTCTGCCACCCGGGCGGGCCCAAGGTCCTGGAGACCGTAACCGAGGTCCTCGACCTGCCCGACGGGGCGCTCGACGTCACCTGGCGCTCGCTGGCCGACGTCGGCAACCTGTCCTCGTCCTCGGTCCTGCACGTCCTGCGGGACACCCTCGAACACCGCCGCCCCGAACCGGGCACCCCCGGGCTCCTGCTGGCCATGGGCCCCGGCTTCTGCTGCGAACTGGTGCTGCTGCGCTGGTAGGCCGGAGCGTCCCGACGACCCGCCCCGCCGGACATCCCCCGGCCCGCACACGAACTGGAGCGCCGCATGATCTGGTACACCGCCCTGGTGCTCGCCGTCGCCGTCGAGCGCCTCGCCGAACTCGTCGTCGCCCGGCGCAACACCCGCTGGAGCCTGGCCCGGGGCGGCACCGAGGCGGGCGGCGGCCACTACCCGGCGATGGTCGTCCTGCACACCGCCCTGCTCGCCGGGTGCCTGGCCGAGGTCCACCTCGCCGACCGCCCCTTCCTGCCCGCCGTCGGCTGGACCATGGCGGCCGTCGTCGCCGCCGCGCAACTGCTGCGCTGGTGGTGCATCACCACGCTCGGCCCCCGGTGGAACACCCGTGTGATCGTCGTCCCCGGACTGCCCCTGGTGTCCGGCGGCCCCTACCGGTGGCTGCGCCACCCCAACTACGCCGCCGTCGCCGCCGAAGGCATCGCGCTGCCCCTCGTGCACGGGGCGTGGGTGACCGCTCTGGTCTTCACCCTGCTCAACGCCGTCCTGATGGCCGTCCGCATCCGGTGCGAGGACGAGGCGCTGGCCCGCCTCCCGGCGGCGGACGTAAGGGTGTGATCGACATCCTGGTCGCCGGAGGCGGCCCGGCCGGGCTGGCCGCCGCGATCCGGGCCGCACAGGCCGGTCTGGAGGCGGTGGTGGTCGAACCCCGCCCCGCCCCCGTCGACAAGGCCTGCGGCGAGGGCATCATGCCCGGCGGCCTCGCGGCCCTGCACCGGCTGGGCGTGCGCCCGGCCGGACACCCCCTGCGCGGCATCCGGTACACCGACGGCCGGCGCAGCGCGGAGGCGGCGTTCCGGGGCGCGTACGGGCTCGGCGTGCGGCGCACCGAACTGCACGCGGCCCTCCACGCGCGGGCCGAAGCACTCGGCGTACGCATCGCGGAGGGCAAGGTACGGGAGGTCCGCCAGGGCCGGGACACCGTGACCGCCGCCGGTCTCACCGCCCGCTGGCTCATCGCCGCCGACGGGCTCCACTCACCGCTGCGGCGCGCCCTCGGCCTCGACCGTCCCGTCCCCGGGCCCGGCCGCTACGGGCTGCGCCGCCACTACCGTCTCGCCCCGTGGACGGACCTGGTCGAGGTCCACTGGTCGCCGTACGGCGAGGCGTACGTGACCCCCGTCGGGGAGCGGCTGGTGGGCGTGGCGGTGCTCAGCCGCGACCGCCGCCCGTACGACGACCATCTGGCCTGCTTCCCGGCCCTCGCCGCCCGGCTGACCGGCCCCGACGCCACCCCCGTACGCGGGGCGGGCCCGCTGCGGCAGCGGGCGCGGGGACCACGCGCCGGGCGTGTCCTGCTGGTCGGTGACGCGGCCGGCTACACCGACGCCCTCACCGGGGAGGGCATCGCCCTGGCGGTGGCCACCGCGACGGCCGCCGTCGACTGTCTGGCCGCGGGACGCCCGGAGGACTATCCGGCGAGCTGGACACGGGCCACGCGCCGCTACCGGCTGCTCACCCAGGCCCTGCTGGGCGCCGCGGACCGTCCCGCAGCGCGCCGCCTGGTCGTCGCCGCGGCCCATCGCGCACCCGCCCTCTTCCGGATGGCGGTCCGCGCGCTCCAGTGAGCGGGCCCGGGGTCCGGACCGCCCCCCGGGTGATCGAATGGCGGGGCTCCGGGTTCCGTCATAACGTCGGCCGGGTGAGCGCCCGCGTTCACCCGGCCGACGGAGAGACCGACCGCCCCGGTAGGGCGCAGCGCCCTCGGAACGAGAGACGAACCCACCTATGACGGGCTCCCACGCGACACCCGCGAACACTGCCCGGCCCGATCAAAAGGGCCGGGGCAGCGGAATGGCACTGTTCGTCATCGCCTCGTGCCAGCTGATGGTGGTTCTCGACATCACCATCGTCAACATCGCGCTTCCTGACATGCAGAAGTCCCTGGGCTTCTCCACCGAGAACCTGTCCTGGGTGGTCAACGCCTACACACTGACGTTCGGCGGACTGCTGCTGCTCGGCGGGCGGCTCGGTGACATCCTGGGCCGCCGCCGGGTCTTCATCTTCGGTGTGCTGCTCTTCGTCTTCGCCTCGCTGCTCGGCGGACTCTCCCAGGAGTCCTGGCAGTTGCTGGCCGCGCGCTCGCTGCAGGGCGTCGGCGGCGCCATCGCGTCGCCGACCGCCCTGTCGCTGATCACCACGACCTTCCGCGAGGGCCCCGAACGCAACCGGGCGTTCGGGGTGTTCGCCGCGGTCTCGGCAGGCGGCAGCGCGATCGGACTGCTGGCGGGCGGAATGCTGGTCGAGTGGCTGGACTGGCGCTGGGTACTCTTCGTCAACGTCCCCATCGGCCTGCTCATCGCGTTCGCCGCCCCCCGCTACATCCGCGAGTCCGAGCGCCACCCCGGCCACTTCGACATCGCGGGCGCCCTCAGCTCCACGGTGGGCATGGTGCTGCTGGTCTACGGCTTCATCCGCGCGTCCGAGGACGGTTGGACCGACCCCGTCACGCTCGGCTCGTTCGTCGCCGCCGTCGTGCTCCTGGTGTTGTTCATCGCCATCGAACGCCGCTCCCGGCAGCCGATCACCCCGCTGTGGATGTTCCGCGACCGCAATCGGGCCGGAACCTACGCCATGATGCTCAGCCTCTCCGCGGCGCTGTTCGGGATGTTCTTCTTCCTGACCCTCTTCGTGCAGGACGTGCTCGGCTTCAGCCCGCTGCGGGCCGGACTCGCCTTCCTGCCCGTGAGCGCCATCATCGCCGTCGGCGCGGGCCTGGCCTCCCAGCTGCTCCCCAAGTACGGTCCCAAACCCTTCATGGTGGTGGGCGCGATTCTGGCCGCCCTCGGGCTCGGCTGGCTCACGCTGACCGATGTCCACAGCTCGTACCTCGGCTCCATCCTCGGCCCGATGCTCGTCTTCGGCCTCGGTATGGGCATGCAGTTCGTCTCGCTGACCCTGATGGCGGTGTCGGGCGTCGCCCCGAAGGAGGCGGGCGCCGCGTCCGGCATCCTCAACGCGACCCAGCAGGTGGGCGGCTCCCTCGGACTCTCCATCCTGGTGACGATGTTCGGCACGGCCAGCCGCAACGAGGCCAAGAACCAGGTGCCGGGCTTCCTGGAACAGGCCACCCCGGCCCAGCTGCTGCAGTTCCGCAGGACCGGGGAGCTGCCACCGCCCTGGGGGGACGAGGTCCTCACCTCCGGTGTCTCCAGTGCCTTCGTCGTCGCGGCCTGCTTCGCCGTCTTCGCCGCCCTGGTCGCCCTGGTGGTCATCCAGGTCCGCCCCTCCGACCTGGCCCGGCTCCAGGGCGGCACGCCCCCCGGCCAGGCCGAAGCCACCCCCGTACCTCCCGACGAGACGAAAGGCCCGCACAGCCATGGACTGGACCCTTGAAGTGATCGTGCTCCCGGTGACCGATCTGGACCGGGCGCGCGACTTCTACCGCGACAAGATCGGCTTCCACGTCGACATCGACGGCGAGGTGATGCCGGGCGCGCGCGTCGTCCAGCTCACCCCACCCGGCTCCGGCTGCTCGATCGCCCTGACCGACGGCGTGCCGAACCCGACCGGAGACCCGCAACCGGGCACGTACCACGGCCTCCAGCTCTGTGTCACCGACATCGACGCCGCCCACGCGGAGCTCGTCGCCCGGGGGGTCGAGGTCTCCGAGCCCCAGCGGTACGCCCCCGAGGACGGGGCCACGTTCATGTACTTCACCGACCCGGACGGCAACGGCTGGGCCGTGCAGGAGTACCGCCGCCGGCTGACCGAGCCCCTGCACCAGGTCCTCGCCGACCTGGCCGCGAAGGGGACCGGGGAGACCACCGACTGATCCGCTCCGTCCCCTTTGTCGCTCGCACACCCGCCCACCGCTCCGTACACCGCCCGCCGCGGTGGATCGCGCCGCCCCGGTCCACCACAATGCTCCCCGTATCACCGCAGTGATCCATGCACACGAGGGAGCAGCATCCAATGGCCGGCAACACAGACATGGTGGCCTTCGTCCGGGCGCGTCTAGCCGATGAGGAACAGGTCGCCCTGGCTGCCGGCGGGGACCGATGGCGGTGCCCGGCCGATGTGCCCGGCGAGGTCCACGACCGCAGAGGCGGCGTCGCGTTCACGGTGCGGGACCAGGGCTTCGACCACCACATCGCCCTGCAGGACCCCGCGCGCACCCTGGAGCGCATCGAGACGCACCGGGTGCTGCTGGGCGAGTACGTCGAGGTCGCCGAGCTGGACACCGACCGCCCGGCCCAGGACTTCCGCTCCGGCCGGGCGGTGGGCCTGGGCTTCGCCGTACGCCAGCTGGCCGCCGAGTACGCCGGGCACCCGGACTACCAGGCGCGGTGGCTGCCCCGGTTCATCCAGTAGCCCGGTCGATCCGGCGGACAGCCCGGTTCATCCGGCGGACAGGGAGCGGGCGGCGCCCGGAACCGATAACTTACTCACAAGTAAGTCGAGGTTCCGGGCCAACTGACCACGTATGGAGATCCCATGTCCCGCCGGACGCGTTCCCCCCTGCTGCTCGCCGGACTCATGGCGGGAGCGGGGGTGCTCCACTTCGCCGTCCCCAGGGCGTTCGACGCCACCGTGCCCCGGATCCTGCCCGGAGCGCCCCGAACCTGGACGTACGCGAGCGCAGTGGTCGAACTCGCCCTCGCCGCAGGCATAGCGCACCCCCGCACGCGGAGCGCCGCCGCCCGGGCCACCGCGGGCTTCTTCGTCGGGGTGTTTCCGGCCAATGTGCAGATGGCCGTGGACTGGCGCCGGCGGCCCCGGCCGCAGCGGGCCGCCGCCCTCGCCAGGCTGCCCCTCCAAGTGCCTCTCGTCCTGTGGGCGCGCAGCGTCGCCCGGGGTGCCGACACGCCCTGAACGGGGCGCAGTCGGTGTGGTTCGAGCCAACCGCCGGGAGGAAGGTCCACAGCAAAATGGCGTTGCTCTCTGGTGAGGAGTGATCCCGCCGTGTAGCGTCGCCGGAAGATGTCGTGGTTCGCAGTACCTGCCCGCGCCTGGCGCGGGCGTTTTGCTGTGCAGTGCCTGAGAACCAGGGCGATCACCTCCGGGTCCGCGCGGTGCGGATCCGTTTACTGCTGAGAGGTACAGGCATGGCCAGCGGAACCGTCAAGTGGTTCAACTCGGAAAAGGGCTTCGGCTTCATCGCGCAGGACGGCGGTGGCCCCGACGTCTTCGCGCACTACTCCAACATCAACTCCACCGGCTTCCGTGAGCTCCAGGAAGGCCAGGCGGTGACCTTCGACATCACCCAGGGCCAGAAGGGCCCGCAGGCGGAGAACATCACCGCCGCCTGATCCGGGTCGAACGGTTCCTCGGGCCCCCGGGACGCATCGCGTCCCGGGGGCCCGAGGACGTCCGGCGCCTGTCGCCCCGAACGGATCGGCCCGATCCGGTTGGGGCGGCGCGGGCCGGGTACCCGGGGTGTCCCAGCCGAAGATCCCGGAGCTTCCGGGACGAGCAGGAAGGACATCCCATGCTGAAGGCCGTCGCCGATGTGCTGCGATCCGTCGGAGGAGCCATCGCCACCGTGGTCACGCTGCCCTTCCGGGCCCTCGCCCGCCTCTTCGGAGGTGCGTCGAGCACGGCGCGCGGACACCACTGACACGTACACATGCCCGCGCCCCCGGTCCACGAAAGGACCGGGGGCGCGGGCATGTGTACGTCTTACGCGCCCGTGACGGGCGGCTACCCGGGCGACTCGTCCGGTGTCGGATGCCGCTCGGGGTGCGCGCCGGCGTTGCGCGGCGTCTCCCGGCCGGAACCGGCCTCGTCCGGGTCGGGCCCGTCGCTCGCGCGGGCGACCCGGTCCGGCACCGGTATGTCGAGGGGGTCCTCCCCCTCCTGGGTCTGCTGGTCCGGCATGTCCGCCGGTACGGGAGGCGGGCTGCCGGAAGCCCCGGTGTAGGCGGTGCCTTCCGGCCTGCGGTCGGTCATGAGAGCTTCCTTCCGTGCTGCCCCGGAATGCCCGAGGACGAATCGTTCGTCATGCTGGGTACCCCTTGCCGGGCGAACGATTCACCTGAGGACGGGCGAAGGAGACACCTCACACCGGGGTATGGCTCGCCCGGGCGGGGGTACTCGGCGCTGTGCCCCTCCTGGGCACACGACTTTTCTGAGAAGAATCACGCGGAAGGATCACCCGCATGCTGATGGCCCACCCGACGGTGCTGCGCAACCTGGTCGAGCAGTACGAGGCCCTGCGCCTGCTGCACGCGGAGAGCGGCTCCACCGAGGCGCGGCAGCGCATGGACGACGTGGCCTACACCCTGTGCGTCTCGACGGGCACGGGCGATGTCGACAGCGCGCTGGTCGCCGCCCGGCACCGGCTGCTGGGTGCCCGTCCCGAAGACGACTCCGTCCTCTCGGCCTGATCGCCGGATGAACACCGAAGGGGCGGGCGCTGTGGTGCGGACCGTGGGTGTGGAAGAAGAACTGCTGCTGGTCGACTCGGAGAGCGGGGAGGCGCGTGCCCTGTCCACGGCTGTGCTGGCCCTCGCCGAGAAGGACGCGGAGGGGGAGTCGGCCTTCGAGCCGGAGCTGCACCGTCAGCAGCTGGAGTTCGCGACGCATCCCTGCCGCGAGATGGACGAGATAGCCGAGGCGGTGCACCGGTGGCGGGCCGAGGCGATCCGCCACGCCGCCGACGTGGGAGCTTCGGTCGCGGCCCTGGCGACCTCGCCGCTGCCGGTCAGCCCCACGATCGGGACGGGCGAGCGGTACAGCTGGATGGCGGAACGCTACGGGCTGACCGCCCAGGAGCAGCTGACCTGCGGATGCCACGTACATGTCTCCGTCGCCTCGGACGAGGAGGGGGTCGCGGTCCTCGACCAGGTGCGCGGCTGGCTGCCGGTCCTGCTCGCCCTGAGCGCGAATTCCCCCTTCTGGCAGGCGCAGGACACCCAGTACGCCAGCTACCGCAGCCGGGTGTGGGGCAGGTGGCCCTCGGCTGGGCCCGTGGAGCTCCACGGATCGGCCGAGCGCTACCACGAGCAGGTGAAGGCCCTCGTCGGGACCGGCGTCCTCAAGGACGCCGGGATGGTCTACTTCGACGCGCGCCTCTCGGACACCTACCCCACAGTTGAGGTCAGGATCGCCGACGTCTGCCTGGACCCGGCGGACACGGTCCTGCTGGCCACGCTCGTGCGGGCGCTGGTGGAGACGGCAGCGCGCCAGTGGCGGGCGGGTGAGCCTCCCCTGGACACCGAGGTGGCGCTGTTGCGGGTGGCGTCCTGGCAGGCAGCCCGTTCGGGCCTTGAGGACCGGCTGATCCACCCCCGCACACTCCGGCCCGAGCCCGCGGCCGACGTGCTCCAGGCGCTCCTGGCCCATGTGCGGGACGCCCTGGAGGACAGCGGCGACCTCAAGGCCGCGGAGAAGGCGCTGGCCGCCCTGGAGCGACGCGGCAACGGGGCCAGGGTCCAGCGCGAGATCCTGGAGCGGACCGGAAGCCTCCGCGACACCGTCGCGGAATGCGTCCGGATCACGGGGGGATGAGCAGACGTAAGGACGACACGACCGCATGACGTGTGAGGAAAGGAGCAGCACATGGCCACCACCGGTCTCGGCGACCGCCGGATCCTGGCGATCGTCACCAACTACGGGGTCGAGCAGGACGAACTCGTCGTCCCCGTGAAGCACCTGCGCGACAAGGGGGCACAGGTGAGTGTGGCGGCGGTCTCCGACGACGAGATCCGCACCCTCGTGGGCGACCGCGACCCCGGCGACACCGTGCGGCCCGACCTCACGCTGGCGGACGTCGACCCCGCCGCGTACGACCTCCTGCTCGTCCCGGGCGGCACGCTGAACGCCGACACCCTGCGCCTCCAGGACGCCACCACCCGGATCGTCAGCTCGTTCGCGGCCTCCGGCAGGCCCGTCGCGGCGATCTGCCACGGCCCGTGGGCGCTGGTCGAGGGCGGCTACGTCCAGGGCAAGACCCTGACCTCGTACGCGTCCCTGAAGACCGACATCACCAACGCGGGCGGCACCTGGGTCGACAAGTCGGTGGTCCGCGACGACGAGGGCGGCTGGCCGCTGATCACCTCGCGTACGCCCGACGACCTGGACGACTTCCTCCGCGAGATCGACGCGGTGCTCACCGGGTCCTGACACCCGCCCGACGGCCCCCGACCGCTCACCGCGCGGCGGGGGCCGTCGGCGTGTCCGCGCACGCGTGCGCCGGTACGGGTACGCGGAGGCAATAGGGCCACGGCGCACTTACCGGCCGGGACGCCCTCGGGGTATCCAGGAAAGAGGCTGCCGGCAAGAAGTTCCTGACGCGGGCCGACCCGAGGAGGGCTCATGGACGCCCCGACCGCCACTACGGCCGACACGGACGTACCGGACACACCTCAGGAAGACCCGACCGTTCACATTCTGTGGATCAACGCCGGGCTGAGCTGCGACGGGGACTCGGTCTCCCTCACCGCCGCCACCCAGCCGAGCATCGAGGAGATCGCGCTCGGCGCCCTGCCCGGCCTGCCCAGGGTCGCCGTGCACTGGCCCCTCATCGACTACGAGTGCGGGCCCGTCCAGGGCGCCGACAACTTCGTCGAGTGGTTCTTCAAGGCGGACCGGGGCGAACTGGAACCCTTCGTCCTGGTGGTCGAGGGCTCCATCCCGAACGAGCGCATCAAGCCCGAGGGCTACTGGTGCGGCTTCGGTGACGACCCCGAGACCGGCCAGCCCATCACCACCAGCGAGTGGCTCGACCGGCTCACCCCCAAGGCCCTGGCGGTAGTCGCCATCGGCACCTGCGCCACCTACGGCGGCATCCACGCCATGGCGGGCAACCCCACCGGGGCCATGGGCGTACCCGACTACCTGGGCTGGGAGTGGAAGTCGAAGGCGGGCATCCCGATCGTCTGCATCCCCGGCTGTCCCGTCCACCCGGACAACGCCTCCGAGACCCTGCTGTACCTGCTCTACCAGGCAGCCGGCGCCGCGCCCATGATTCCGCTGGACGAGGAGCTGCGGCCCACCTGGCTGTTCGGCGCCACCGTCCACGAGGGCTGCGACCGGGCCGGCTACTACGAGCAGGGCCAGTTCGCAGACGAGTACGGCTCCCCGCAGTGCCTGGTCAAGCTCGGCTGCTGGGGCCCGGTCGTCAAGTGCAACGTACCCAAGCGCGGCTGGATCAACGGCGTCGGCGGCTGCCCCAACGTCGGCGGCATCTGCATCGGCTGCACCATGCCGGGCTTCCCCGACAAGTTCATGCCGTTCATGGACGAGCCACCCGGCGGCCACGTCTCCGCGGCGGCGAGCGGCGTGTACGGCTCCGTCATCCGCCGGCTGCGCCAATTCACCGCGAGGACGGCCGACAAGGAACCGAAGTGGCGCACCAGGACCGACACCATCAAGACCGGCTACCGGCCGCCGTGGTGACCCGCGCCCCCGGGACACCCCGGTGGGCCGCAGGGCAGGGCGAGTGGCACGACCTACCAGAAAGGCGGCGCGGGACCATGGCGACTGAGACCGGCAAACCCGCCGTCGACGCTGACGGCCTCATGGAGATGTCGTGGGACCCGATCACGCGCATCGTCGGCAGCCTCGGCATCCACACCAAGATCGACTTCGCCGCCAAGCGGGTCGCGGAGTGCTACAGCACCTCGTCGATCTTCCGCGGCTACAGCGTCTTCATGAAGGGCAAGGATCCCCGCGACGCGCACTTCATCACGAGCCGCATCTGCGGTATCTGCGGCGACAACCACGCCACCTGTTCCGTGTACGCGCAGAACATGGCGTACGGAGTGGCGCCCCCGCACCTCGGCGAGTGGATCATCAACCTCGGTGAGGCCGCCGAGTACATGTTCGACCACAACATCTTCCAGGAGAACCTGGTCGGCGTGGACTACTGCGAGCGGATGGTCGCCGAGACCAACCCCGGAGTCCTCGAACTCGCGGAACGCACCGAGGCCCCGCACGCCGCCGACCACGGCTACCGCACGATCGCCGACATCATGCGCTCCCTGAACCCGCTGGAGGGCGAGTTCTACCGCGAGGCGCTCCAGGTCAGCCGGTACACCCGGGAGATGTTCTGCCTGATGGAGGGCCGCCATGTGCACCCCTCCACGCTCTACCCCGGCGGCGTCGGCACGGTGGCGACCATCCAGCTCTTCACCGACTACCTCACCCGCCTCACCCGCTACGTCGAGTTCATGAAGCGGGTCGTCCCGCTCCACGACGACCTCTTCGACTTCTTCTACGAGGCACTGCCCGGCTACGAGGAGGTCGGCCGCCGGCGCATCCTGCTCGGCTGCTGGGGAGCGCTCAACGACCCCGAGTACTGCGACTTCACGTACGCCAACATGGAGGACTGGGGCAGGCGGATGTTCGTCACCCCCGGCGTCATCGTGGACGGCAGGCTCGTCACCAACAGCCTCGTCGACATCAACCTCGGCATCCGCATCCTGCTCGGCAGCTCGTACTACGAGGACTGGGCGGGCATGGGCAAGTTCGTGGAGCGCGACCCGCTCGGCAACGAGCTGGACGAACGCCACCCCTGGAACCAGCACACCATCCCGGCCCCGCAGAAGCGGGACTTCGACGACAAGTACAGCTGGGTCATGTCGCCGCGCTGGTTCGACGGCACCGATCACCTCGCCCTGGACACCGGCGGCGGCCCCATCGCCCGCCTCTGGTCCACGGCCCTGTCCGGACTCGTCGACATCGGCTACATCAAGGCCACCGGCCACAGCGTCCAGATCAACCTCCCGCGCACGATGACCAAGCCGGAGATGGCGCTGGAGTGGAAGATCCCGCAGTGGTCCAACGCCATCGAACGCAACCGGGCCCGCACCTACTTCCAGGCGTACGCGGCCGCCGCCGCCCTCCACTTCGCCGAGCAGGCTATGGGGGAGGTCCGCGCCGGACGCACCCAGACCTGGGAGCAGTTCGACGTCCCCGACGAGTCGATCGGCGTCGGATTCACCGAAGCGGTACGCGGCGTCCTCTCCCACCACATGGTCATCCGGGACAGGAAGATCGCCAACTACCACCCCTACCCGCCGACCCCCTGGAACGGCAGCGTCCGCGACAGCTACGGCACCCCCGGACCGTACGAGGACGCCGTCCAGAACACCCCCATCTTCGAGGAGAACCCGCCCGAGAACTTCAAGGGCATCGACATCATGCGGGCCGTCCGCAGCTTCGACCCGTGCCTGCCGTGCGGCGTCCACATGTACGTCGGCGGCGGCCGGACCGTCGAGCAGACCCATATGCCGACCGGGCTCAGCGGGCTGGCGGGCGGCTGACCCCGCACCACCCCCGACCCCGTGATCCATCCAGGAAAGGGGCCCACGATGGCGGGAGCCGACCCCGGTGCACGCATCGGTGAACTGCTGGACCGACTGGGACGCGAGGCCGGACCCCAGGCCCGCGAGACCGCCGACGAACTCGTACGCAGCGTCGTCGAGTTCTACGGCGAAGGCCTCGCCCGGACCGTACGCCTCCTGCGCGCCGCCCCGGCCGGATCCGACCCGCTCGCCGTGCTCACCGCCGACGAACTCGTCGGAGACCTGCTGGTCCTGCACGACCTGCACCCCGAGGACACCATGACCCGGGTGGGCCGCGCGCTCGACAAGGTCCGCCCCTACCTCGGCTCGCACGCCGGCGATGTCGAGGTCGCCGGACTCGACACCGAGGCGCCGGACGGGCCCACCCTGCGGCTGCGGTTGCGCGGCAGCTGCGACGGCTGTCCGTCCTCCACCCAGACCGTGCGCTGGACCATCGAGGAGGCCGTCGCCCGCCTCGCGCCGGAGATCGCGCACATCGAGGTGGAAGGGGTCACCGAGGCTCCCGCCGCCGGTGGACAGCCCCTGCTGCAGATCCTGCCGCACCCGCCCGCCGACGCCCCGGGTGCACCGCCTCCGGCCGCCGACGGGGAACCGCCCCACTGGCACACCCTCGCCACTCCCGCCCTGCCCGCCCGCGACCACGCCACCCGCGTCGCCGACGTCGAGGGCAACGCGCTCCTGCTCGTCCGGCTCCCCGGCAACCTGTACGCCTACCGCGACCGCTGCCCCGGCTGCGGGGCCGACCTGCGCACCGCGCCCCTCGACGGGGAGTTCCTGAGCTGCGCCGAGTGCGCCGCCCGGTTCGACGTACGGCACGCGGGGCGCGGCGAGCAGTCCCACCTGGAGCCCCTGCCGCTCCTGGAGGAGGAGGGAGCCGTCCGGGTCGCGCTGCCCGAGCTGCTGGGGGCAGGGCCGTGAGCGCGGGCGTGCTCGCCCAGTTCACCCGGCGGCCCCCGCCGCCGGGGGAGCGGTGCGAGCTGTGCGGGGAGCCGCTGCCGGACGAGCACCGGCACCTCGTCGACACCACCCGGCGTTCCCTCAAGTGCTGCTGCCCGCCCTGCCACCTGCTCTTCACCCGGCCCGGCGCGGGGCAGGGCCGCTTCCGGGCCGTCCCGGACCGCTACCTCACCGACCCAGGCTTCATCCTCGACGGCGACGGCTGGAACCGGCTCCAGATCCCCGTCGGCCTCGCCTTCTTCTTCCGTAACTCCGAACTCGACCGGTTCGCCGCCTTCTACCCGAGCCCCGCCGGAGCGACCGAGAGCGAACTCGACCCCGCGACCTGGGACGCCGTCATCGGCTCCACCCGCCTCGCCGGGCTGCTCCAGGACGATGTGGAGGCGCTGCTGCTGCACGCCGAGCGAGGAAAGCCCGCGACCTGCACCCTCGTCCCGATCGACGTCTGCTACGAACTCGTCGGCCGGATGCGGCTCCACTGGAAGGGCTTCGACGGCGGGGCCGAGGCCCGCGCGGACATCGCGGAGTTCTTCGAACGCGTCGCAGCCCGCGCGCGGCCGCTGCCCGCCGAGGCCGAGGCCTCCGGCGCGGGGAACCCCGGGGGCGCCCCGTGACCGATCTCGACTTCCGCTGCACCGGCGTACGGCCCGAGCCCTTCGGCGCGAGCCCCACGCTCCTGTTCGACCTGCGCATCGAGGAGCTCGACCACCAGCCCGTGCACGCCGTCGCCCTGCGCTGCCAGATCCGGATCGAGCCGGCGCAGCGCACCTACGACCCGGACGAGGTCGACATGCTGGGCGACCTGTTCGGCGAGCCCAGCCGCTGGAGCAGCACCCTCAAACCGCTCCAGTTCGCCCACGCCTCCATCACCGTGCCCGCCTTCACCGGGACCACCCACGTCGACCTCCCGGTGCCCTGCACGTACGACACCGAGGTCGCCTCCGCCTCGTACTTCCGGGCCCTCGCGCGCGGTGAGATACCGCTGCTCATGCTCTTCTCCGGCACGGTGTTCACCGGCCGCAACGGCTTCCGCGCCGAGCCGATCCCCTGGCACAAGGAGGCGTCCTGCCTGATGCCAGTGGACGTCTGGCGGGAGCTGATCGAGTCCTACTTCCCCAACACGGGCTGGCTGCGGCTGCGCAAGGACAGCCTCGAATCGCTGCGCCGCTACCGCTCCGCGCAAGCCCTGCCGTCGTGGGAGCAGGTCTTCGAGGAGCTGCTCGCCACCGCCGAAGCGACCGGGACGAAGGGGGTGGAGTGAGATGACCGCCCCGGACCTGCTGCCTCCGCCCGGAACCCTCGACGACGCCCTCGACCAGGTCCGTACGGTCGCCGACGCCGTCCTCTTCGAGGGGTACGTCCTCTACCCCTACCGCGCCTCGTCCGCGAAGAACCAGATGCGCTGGCAGTTCGGCGTCCTGGTGCCGCCCGCCTGCACGGCTCAGGGCGGTGAGTACGCGGAACAGCGCACCGACATCCTCCTGGAGCCCCGCACCGCCGACCGCCTCCACGCCGAACTCCGCTTCCTGCACGTACGGCGGCGGACCGTCGAACGCCTCGACCCCGACGGCACGTACACCGAGGTTCCCGAACTGGAGTTGCCCGACCGGGTCCTGGTCCCCTGGGACGAGGGCCACGAGGAGCGCATCCGGCTCCACGCGCCCCTCGCCGAACTGACGGGGGAGCAGGCCCACACCCGTACCGTCACCTTCGACCTGCCGCCCGCCGTCGAGCACGAACCGGTGCTGGACGACCGGGGCCGGGCCCTGGGACGGCTCGTACGGCGACGGGCGCGACTGACCGGCGAGGTCCGCCCCCGGATCGAACAACTCCCCGGCCCCTACCGGGTGTCGCGCCTCACCGTCACCGTGCACAACACCACCGACGCCCCGGCCGGGGACCGGACGGCGGCCCTCCCGCACAGCATGATCGGCGCCCACCTGCTGCTCGCCGTCCAGGGAGGCAGATTCCTCTCCATGACGGACCCGCCCGAGTGGGCCCGCCCCGCCGTCGCGGAGCTGCGCAACGACCGGACCTGGCCCGTCCTGGCGGGCCCGGCGGACCGCGAGGACCTCGTCCTCTCCTCGCCGATCATCCTGGATGACCACCCCGTCCTCGCCGACGAGAGCCCCGGCCCGCTCTACGACGCCACCGAGATCGACGAGATCCTCGCGCTGCGCACCGCCGCCCTCACCGAGCGGGAGAAGCGCGAGGCACGCGGCACCGACGACCGCGCCGCCGAGGTCATCGACCTGGTGGACTCCATGCCCGAGGCGGTACGGGAGCGGCTGCACGGAGCGATCCGGGGGCTGCGGGAGGTGACGGGGGAGGAACAGCCCGCCGCCGGTGAGCCCGTTGCCGGGCTGACCCTCCCCGAAGGCACCGGGCATCCCTGGTGGGACCCGCAGCAGGACCCCGAGGCGGCCGACGCGCCCACCACCATCCCCATAGACGGTGAGGCCGTCGGCCAGGGCTCCCGGGTCCTCCTCACCCCGGGGGCCCGCCGCACGGACGCCCAGGACACGTTCCTGCGGGGCTGCCGGGCCACCGTCGAAGCGGTCGTCGCGGACCTGGACGGGGAGCTGCACCTCGCCGTCGTCCTGGACGACGACCCGGGCACCGACATCCGCCGCCAGCAGGGCCGCTTCCTCTACTTCAAGCCGGACGAAGTGGCGCCGCTGAAGGAGGAGGAGCCATGAGCGGTACGGAGACACCTGGGCGCGTGCTCGTCGCCGGGGTCGGCAACATCTTCCTCCAGGACGACGGCTTCGGCGTGGAGACGGTCCGGCGGCTCGGCGCCCTGGAACCGTCCCGTCTGCCGCCCGGGACCGAACTGATGGACGCCGGAATCCGCGGGGTGCACCTCGCCTACCGGCTGCTGGAGGGCTACCGCACCCTCGTCCTGGTCGACCTGGTGAGCCGGGGCTCCCCGCCCGGCACGCTGTACACGATCGACGTCGGGCCGCAGCCCCCGGACACCGGGCACCGGCCCGGCCCGCTCGACACCCACGCCATGGACCCCGCCACCGTGCTCGGCCTGCTGCACGACCTGCACGCCGGCGCGGGCGGGACGCTCCCCGACGAGGTCTACGTCGTCGGCTGCGAACCCCGGGACACGGGCGAGGGCATCGGGCTCAGCCCGCCCGTCGAGGAGGCGGTGGAGCCGGCGGTGGGCCTGGTGCTCGACCTGGTGTCGCGCCGCGCCACCCCCGTACCGCAGCGGAATCCCGTACCGCAGAAGAACTGAGACCACGACGTTGGAGGACAGGATGCACTGGATGTGGATAGGCGTCGCCGCGGGCCTCGCGGCCATCTACGGCCTCGTCAGAAACCTGCCCGACGCCCGGCGCTACCTGCGCATGCGCCGGATGTAGTCCCCATGCTCCGCGTGGTGCGGGGGCTCCTCCCCGCCCCCGACGTCCTCCAGCTGCACATAGCGCTCGAGGAAGAGATGGAGGGTGCTGTGCAGTTCTCCCAGCCTGACGAACCACAGGGCGAGGTTCATGGCGCCCTGCGGGGTGATGGCGTACACCCGGCGGGCGGGCCCGGAGGCGGAGGCGCACCACTGGGAGGTGACCTCACCGCACTTCTCCATGGACCGCAGCAGCCGGTAGACATGGGCCGACTCGGCTTCCTCCCAGCCGAACGCGCCCAGGCGCTGCACCAGCTGATAGCCGTGACCCCGGCGTTCGGCCAGGAGCAGGAGCAGGACCGGGGTGAGCAGCGCTCGCCGTTCGACCTCGTGACCAGGCATGGTCCTTTCAGGGTAGCGAGGAGGTGAGCGCGGTGCATGAGCTGTCCATCGCGCTGGCCGTCGTCGACCAGGTCGACGGCGCGCTGCGGGAACGCGGGGCGGAACGGGTCCCGGTCCGGTCGCTGACCCTTCGGGTCGGGGAACTGTCCGGGGTGGTGCCCGAGGCGCTGGACTTCTCCTTCGGCGTGGCGGCCGAGGGCACTGCCCTGGCGGACGCCCGGCTGCTGATCGAAACTGTTGAGGGAAGGGCCCGCTGCGAGGGCTGCGGCCGGGACACCGCGACCGGGATGCCCCCGGACCTGTGGTGCGGCGCCTGCGAGCAGGCGATGAGCCTCACCGGCGGGCGCGAACTGGAGATCGCCCGGGTCGTCCTGGACGACGTCCGCCCGGACGACGAGGACCGGCACGGGGAAGACGTACCGGAGGCGAGCCATGTGCCGCACCGTTGACCTGCATCAGGCTGTGCTGGCGAAGAACGACACCAACGCGGTGGAGCTGCGCCGCACCCTGGACGATCGCGGCACCACGGCCGTCAACCTCATGTCCAGCCCCGGCAGCGGCAAGACCGCCCTCCTGGAGGCCCTGCTGACCCGGGCCGTCGCCGGCGGCACCCCGGCCGCCGCCGTCACCGCCGACCTCGCCACCGAGAACGACGCGACGCGCCTCGCCCGCTCGGGAGCCCCCGTACAGCAGATCCTCACCGACGGGCTCTGCCACCTGGAGGCCGGAATGCTCCAGGGCAAGCTGGAGGGCTGGCTGCCCGAAGGGACCCGGCTGCTGTTCGTCGAGAACGTCGGCAACCTCGTCTGCCCCGCCTCCTACGACCTCGGCGAGACCCTGCGCATCGCCCTCGCCTCGGTGACCGAGGGCGAGGACAAGCCGGTGAAGTACCCGGCGGCCTTCGGCCTCGCGCACCTGGTAGTGATCACCAAGACGGATCTCGCCGACGCGGTGGAATTCCGTCGGGACGAATTCCTCAGCGGCGTCCAGCAGGTCAATCCGGGCGTGCCCGTCATCGAGACCTCCGCCCGGACCGGCGAGGGCGTCGACGACCTCCTCGCCCGCGTCCTGCGCGCGGCGGACGGGCGCGAGACGCATACGCCGGTGCTCGCGCGACAGCACGAGAAGCACCTGCACCACCACGACACCCCGTCCGCCGAGCACTCCCACGCCCCCGCCGGACCCCCGCGATGACCGCGACGGAACCGGCACCCCCGCCCACGGCGACCCCGCAGAACCGGGTCCGCCGCCACCTCACCGTGCGCGGCGCCGTCCAGGGCGTCGGATTCCGTCCGTTCGTCTACACCCTGGCCGAGGAGCACGGCCTCACCGGCTGGGTCACCAACGACGCCGACGGCGTCGTCACGGAGGTCGAGGGACCGGCGGCGGCGGTGGACGCCTTCACCGATGCGATCGGGACCCGCGCACCCCCGCTCGCCGTCGTGGAATCGGTCGAGCCGCACGCCGTGCCCGCCCTGAACGACGGTTCCGGCTTCACCATCCGCCCCTCCGCCTCCTCCGGCACCGGCCGCACCCTGATCCCGCCGGACACGGCGACCTGCGACGCCTGCCTCGCCGAACTCGCGGACCCGGCCGACCGGCGCCACCGCCACCCGTTCATCACGTGCACCCACTGCGGCCCCCGTTTCACCGTCGTGACGGGCCTGCCCTACGACCGGCCCCGCACCACCATGGCGGGCTTCCCGATGTGCCAGGACTGCACCCGCGAGTACGCCGACCCCGCCGACCGCCGCTTCCACGCCCAGCCGATCGCCTGCCCCGCCTGCGGCCCCCGCCTCACCCTCCGCCGGGGCCCCGAGGACCCGGGAGCGCTGCACGGGGGCGAGGCGCTCGCGGAGGCCCGCCGGCTCCTGGCTGCGGGCGCCGTGGTCGCGGTGAAGGGGATCGGCGGCTACCACCTGGCCTGCGACGCGGGCGACCCCGCCGCCGTACGCACCCTGCGCAAGCGCAAGAACCGGGGCGGCAAGCCCTTCGCCGTCCTCGCGGACTCGCTGGAGACCGTCCACCGCCTCGCCCGGGTCGACGAGGCCGAACGCGACCTCCTCACCGGCCCCCGTAAACCGGTCGTCCTGCTGCGCCGCCACACCTCGCCGTCCGCCGACGTGGCACCCGGTGTCGCGCCCGGCAGCCCCGACCTCGGCGTGATGCTCCCGTACACCCCGCTGCATCGCCTCCTCCTCGGCCTGCCCGGCGACCCGCCAGGGCCGCCCGCCCTGGTCATGACCAGCGGAAACCGCTCCGGTGAGCCGATCGTCACCGACGACGCCGAAGCCCTGGCCCGGCTCGACGGTCTCGCCGACGTCTGGCTCCAGCACGACCGGCCCATCCACGTGCCCTGCGACGACTCGGTGGTCCGGATCTGCGCCGGGGCCGAACTCCCGGTCCGCCGCTCGCGCGGCTACGCCCCGCTGCCGCTCGCTCTGCCCGTGCCCGTCCTGCCGGCCCTCGCGGTCGGCGGAGACCTGAAGAACACCTTCTGCGCCGCCGACGACCGCTACGCCTGGCTCTCCGCCCACGTCGGGGACATGGACGACCTGGCCACCCTCACCGCCTTCGAGAAGGCCACCGCGCACCTCACCGACCTGACCACCGTCACCCCGAGCCTGCTGATCGCCGACCGCCACCCCGGCTACCGCTCCACCCGGTGGGCCCGCCGCACCGCCGAGGCGCGCGGCCTCCCCCTCCGCCAGGTCCAGCACCACCACGCCCACGTCGCCTCCACCATGGCCGAGCACGGGCTCGACGGCACCGCCCCCGTCATCGGCATCGCCTTCGACGGCACCGGGTACGGCGACGACGGTGCGGTCTGGGGCGGCGAGGTGCTCATCGCGGACTACGACGGCTTCCGGCGCTTCGCCCACCTCCGTTACGTACCCCTGCCGGGCGGGGACGCGGCCGTCCGCAACCCGTACCGGATGGCGCTCTCCCACCTCCGCGCCGCCGGAGTGCCGTGGTCGGACGGACTGCCGTGCACCGCCGTCGCCCCGCCCGGCGAACGACGTCTCCTGGCCCGCCAGCTGGAGCGCGGACTGAACTGCGTCCCCACCTCCAGCATGGGCCGCCTCTTCGACGCGGTCTCCTCGCTCGCGGGTATCTGCCACCGGGTGGAGTACGAGGCCGAGGCCGCCATGCGCCTGGAGAACGCGGCGCTGGACGACAACGGGCGCGGACGCGCGTACAGGTTCATCCTGGGGGCAGAGCCGGGCGGGCCGGAGACCCCCCTGATCGCCGACCCGTCACCCGTCCTGGCCGCCGCCGCGGCGGACGTCCTGGGCGGTGCACCGGCCCCGGCCGTCGCCCGCCGCTTCCACCGGGCGGTGACCGGCCTCGTCCGTGACGTGTGCGCGGCGGCCCGGCAGCGTACGGGCATCGCCACCGTGGCCCTGACCGGAGGTGTCTTCTGCAACGCCCTGCTGACGGAGGGCTGTTCGGCCGGCCTCGAAGAGGACGGCTTCACCGTACTGAGACACCGCAAGGTGCCTCCCAACGACGGCGGGCTCGCCCTCGGACAGCTGATGGTCGCCGCCCGGACGAAGGAGTGAGGGAGGAGAGCGCCATGTGTCTGGCCGTACCCGGCCGAGTGCTGGAGATCGAGGAACGCGACGCCACGCGAATGGCCAAGGTGGACTTCGGCGGCGTCGTCAAGGACGTCTGCCTGGAGTACGTCCCCGACATGCAGGTGGGGGACTACGCCATCGTCCACGTCGGATTCGCCCTGCAACGGCTCGACGAGGAATCGGCGCGCCAGACCCTGGAACTCTTCGAGAACCTCGGCGTCCTGGAGGAGGAGTTCGGCGACCACTGGGGCAAGGCGGCCAGGGACGCGGGCGCCCGGCGACCGGCAGGGACCGAACTCCCCGCCGGCGGGAGTGAGAAGGAGGCGCGGTCATGAAGTACCTCGACGAATTCAGCGACCCGGTCCTCGCGAAGCGGCTCTTCGACGACATCCGGGCGCTCACCACCAAGCCCTGGTCCCTGATGGAGGTCTGCGGCGGACAGACGCACTCGATCATCCGCCACGGCATCGACCAGCTGCTCCCCGACGAGATCCGGCTGATCCACGGCCCCGGCTGCCCGGTCTGCGTCACCCCGCTGGAGATCATCGACAAGGCCCTGGAGATCGCCTCCCGCCCCGACGTGATCTTCTGCTCCTTCGGCGACATGCTCCGCGTCCCGGGCAGCGGCCGCGACCTGTTCCAGGTCAAGAGCGAGGGCGCGGACGTACGGGTGGTCTACTCGCCGCTGGACGCCCTGCGCATCGCCCAGGAGAACCCGCAGAAGCAGGTCGTCTTCTTCGGCATCGGCTTCGAGACCACCGCCCCGCCCAACGCGATGACGGTCTACCAGGCGAAGAAGCTCTCCATCCCCAACTTCAGCCTGCTGGTCTCCCACGTACGGGTGCCCCCGGCGATCGACGCGATCATGAACTCGCCGGACTGCCAGGTCCAGGCGTTCCTCGCCGCCGGACACGTCTGCACGGTCATGGGCACCAAGGAGTACCCGGAGCTCGCCGCCCAGCACAAGGTGCCCATCGTGGTCACCGGCTTCGAGCCGCTGGACATCCTCGAAGGCATCCGGCGTGCCGTACGGCAGCTGGAGGCGGGCGAGCACACCCTCGAGAACGCCTACCCGCGCGCCGTCAACGAAGAGGGCAGCCCGGCCGCGCAGGCGATGCTGGCCGACGTCTTCGAGGTCACCGACCGGTCCTGGCGCGGCATCGGGATGATCCCGCAGAGCGGCTGGCGGCTGTCGCCGAAGTACCGGGAGTACGACGCCGAGCACCGGTTCTCGGTCACCGGCATCGAGACCGAGGAGTCCACGGTCTGCCGCAGCGGCGAAGTCCTCCAAGGCCTCATCAAGCCGCACGAGTGCGCCGCCTTCGGCAAGGAGTGCACCCCGCGCAACCCGCTCGGCGCCACCATGGTCTCCAGCGAGGGCGCGTGCGCCGCGTACTACCTGTACCGGCGGCTCGATGCTCCGGAGAAGACCCCCAAGACCGTCACCAAGGAGGCGAGTTCCGTTGGCTGACATCGCCCCCGCTCCCGCCGGCTTCTCCGGCTGGACCTGTCCCGCGCCCCTGCGCGACCACGAACGCATCGTCATGGGCCACGGCGGCGGCGGAACGCTCTCCGCCGAGCTGGTGGAACACCTCTTCGCCCCCGCCTTCGGCAGCGACGTACTCGCCGAACTGGGCGACTCCGCGCACCTGACGATGGGCGGCGCCAAGCTCGCCTTCTCCACCGACTCCTTCGTGGTCCGGCCGCTGTTCTTCCCCGGCGGGTCCATCGGAGACCTCGCCGTCAACGGGACGGTCAACGACCTGGCCATGGCCGGAGCCGTCCCGGCCTACCTCTCCTGCGGCTTCATCCTTGAGGAGGGCGTCGAACTCTCCGTCGTCGGCCGGGTCGCCCAGGCGCTCGGCGACGCCGCGCGCACCGCCGGAGTGACCGTCGCGACCGGCGACACGAAGGTCGTCGACGCCGGACACGGCGACGGGATCTTCATCAACACCGCTGGGATCGGGCTGGTCCCCGATGGTGTCGACATCCGCCCGCAACGGGCCGCTCCCGGTGACGCGGTGCTGGTCAGCGGCCAGATAGGCGTCCACGGCATCGCCATCATGAGCGTGCGCGAGGGGCTGGAGTTCGGCGTCGAGATCCAGAGCGACACCGCTTCTCTGGCCGGAATGGTGGCCGACATGCTGACCGCCTGCCAGGACCTCCATGTCCTGCGCGACCCCACCCGGGGCGGCCTGGCCACCTCGCTCAACGAGATCGCCGGAGCCGCCGGTGTGGGCATCACCCTGGACGAACGGTCCCTCCCCGTGCCCGACACCGTCGCCAACGCCTGCTCCTTCCTGGGCCTCGACCCCCTGTACGTAGCCAATGAGGGCAAGCTCGTCGCCTTCGTACCGCCCGGCCACGCCGACGCCGTCCTGGAGGCGATGCGCGCCCACCCGCTCGGCAAGGAGTCGGTGCGGATCGGGACCTGCGTCGAGGACCACCCCGGCATGGTCGTGGCCGCCACCGGCCTCGGCGGCACGCGTGTGGTGGACATGCCGCTCGGTGAGCAACTGCCGCGGATCTGCTGACACCTGCCGTACGGGAAGGGGTCCGGCCGCCACCGGTCCGGCAGGGGGGGGCGGTGTGCCGGACGCGGTATCGAACACCGTACAGAAGAAGGTTAGGCTGTCCTAAGTCGAATCGGAGCCGTCCTGAGGCAAGAGGGCTGATCCGGGCCGGGTGGTCGCCTCGTGTGCGCCGCACCCCGTCCGGGGTGCCGCCCCGCCACCCGTGGCCGTGTCCGATGGGCGTATCCGCGTCCTGTCGCCCCCGCGACCAGGCCGACCACCGCGTACGAAGGGGCAGTGCCCATGACGATCCACCGAGCCGTCGTCGCCCGAGTCCAGCCGCTCACCCCGACCATGACCCGGGTCACGCTGCACGGTGAGGGGCTCGCCGGTTTCGAGTCGACCGGGGCCGGCGACGAGTACATCCGCCTCTTCTTCCCGCACGGCCCGGACCGCGGTGACGTCTCCCTGCCCATCACCACGGAGAAGGGCTGGGAGACCCCGGAAGGTCGGCCCGTCGCCCCGATACGGACGTACACCGTGCGGGCGGTGCGCCCGGAGGCCGGTGAGATCGACATCGACTTCGTGCTGCACGACCACGGCGTCGCGTCGACCTGGGTGGCCGGCGCGCAGCCCGGGGACGTCCTCGGCGTGAACGACCCCACCGGCCTCTACAGCCCCCCCGACGACCTCGCCTGGCAGGTGCTGATCGCCGACCAGACCGGCCTGCCCGCCGTGGCCCGCCTGCTGGAGAACACCCCGGACGACGTCGCCACCCGCGTGGTCGTCGAACTGCCCGGCCCCGAGGCCGTCCAGCCGCTGCCCGGCACCAAGGTGACCTGGACCTACGGCGGCAACGGCCTCGGAGCCAGTCGGCTGGCCGAGCTGGTGAGCGCCGCGATCCCGCCCGGCACGGACATGACCGGCGGCTACGTCTGGGTCGCGGGCGAGACCAACGCGCTGCGCACCGTTCGCCGTTACCTCCGCAAGGAGCTGGGGCTGCCCGCCACGCGGTTCAAGGTCGTCGGCTACTGGATCCCGGACGCCGACAGCTGGAACGAGCGGTACGAGGCCCTGCCCGACGCCGTGCGCGCCGAACTGATGGCCCTCTGGGACGACCCGGTCGACGACGAGGAAGACCTAACCATCCGGTACGAGGCGCGCCTCAGCGATCTCGGGCTGTGAAGCCGCTTCCCGCTGCGCACGGGAGTTCTGGGATTCGTCGCGTCAACTGAGAACGCGGCGGGTAGGGTCGCTGTCGTCGCAGTAAAGGTAGCCTTGCCTAAGGCCGAGGAGGATCGGTGACCAACCCGTTCGAGGACGAGAACGGCACCTACCTGGTGCTCGTCAACCACGAGGGGCAGCACTCCCTGTGGCCCGCCTTCGCGGAGGTGCCCGCCGGCTGGACCGTGGTGCACCCGGAGGACACCCGCCAGGCCTGCCTCGACTACGTGGAGGAGAACTGGACCGACCTGCGGCCCAAGAGCCTGACGGAGAGCATGGCGGCCGATCCGGCATGACCCCTTCCTGAAGCCGCCGCACCTGGTGAGGGCCCCGTGGCCCGAGCCGTCGCGGAACGCCCGAGGAGGTCCCGGCACCGGCCGGGCCCTTCTCCGGCAACCGGAGCTGGCGACGCCCTCGTGATCGGAGGAACTCGCGCCTCACCTCAGGTGGTGACGGCCTGTCAGCGTTCGGCCACCTCACCACCTACTGGACCAAGGCCGAAACCCAGGACAGCGAGGTCCGACCCCCGCCATGCCCACCGCATCCCTGAACGGCATCGATCTCGTCCACGACGACTCGGGCGGCGACGGAGCGCCCGTGGTGCTCGTCAACGGCACCGCCGCCAGCCGCACCGCCTGGCGCGCCCACCAGGCCCCCGCTCTGCTCGACGCGGGCTACCGGGTGGTCGCCCCGGACAACCGGGGCCTCCCGCCGAACATGTCACCGCCCGGCGGTATCACGCTGGAGGCCATGGCGGCCGACCTGGCCGCCCTGATCGACCACCTCTCCCTCGCCCCCTGCCGGATCGTCGGCTTCTCCCTGGGCTCCGCCGTCGTCGGTGAACTCCTCCTCACCCGGCCCGAACTCGTCTCCCAGGCGGTGCTGATGGCCGGCCGGGCCCGCCCCGACGCGTTCGGCTCCGCCCTCAACCGGGCCCGCCGTGAACTCCACGACAGCGGGGCCGACGTCCCCGCCTCCCACCGCGCCGTCTTCTCGGCCCTGTGCTACCTCTCGCCGCACACCCTGCGCGATCCGCAGAAGTCGCGGGACTGGCTCGACGTCTTCACCTTCGCGGCGGGGGCGAACGGACCGGGCGTCCGCGCCCAGTACGACGCCATGGGCGACACCGACCGGCTGCCCAGGTACGCCACGATCGACATTCCGCTCCTGTGCATCGGCTTCGCCGACGACGTGATGGTCCCGGCGACGGCCACCCGGGAGATCGCCGACACCGTCCCGGGCGCCCGCTACACCGAGATCGCACGCGCCGGCCACTTCGGCCATCTGGAACGCCCGGCGGAGGTGAACGCCGCCCTCCTCGACTTCTTCGCGGAGCTGCCCGACCGGCCCGCCCGCCGCCAACGCCCCACCGGCATCGTCCGCGTGGACGGAAACGCGCTGCCGACCGAGTGCTGACCCCCGGGGAGGGGAGGTACGCCCTGGGGCCTTTCGTTCGGATCAGGCCGGGCTCGCGTGCCCCGGCACGTCCATCTGCGGCGTTGTCGTCGGTCGCCAATGCTCCGCAGTGACTCCCTCCTCCGCCTTGCAGCTGCACACACCGGACCCCGCTCCCTGATCCGCCCTGATCCAAACGAAAGACCCTAGGCTGCCACCGGCCAGCCGTACCGGTACCGACCGAGGAGCACGCCCCATGTCCGTCCCCGCCCCGCACCACCCCTATCCCGATGCCTTCCGACCGGACGAAGCACCGGCGCCGCACCCGCTCCTCGCGCCGGTGCTCGGGCTCCTGGGCACCTGGGCGGGGAACGGGAGGGGCGGATATCCCACGCTCGACGACGAGTTCGGCTATGCGCAGGAGCTCACCTTCAGCCACGACGGACGCCCCTTCCTCCACTACGTGTCGCGCGCCTGGCTGCTCGACGCGGACGGCCGCCCCCTGCGGCCCTCGGCCCGGGAGAGCGGCTGGTGGCGGCTGCAGCCGGAGGGGCGGGTGGAGGCGCTGATCACCCAGCCCACCGGCATCGCGGAGATCGCGGTCGGCCGGGCCGCCGACGGCACCGTCGACCTCGCCACCCACGAAGTGGCCCTCGCCCCCACGGCCAAGCAGGTCGACGCCACCCGCCGCCGCTACGCCCTCACCGACGAGGACACCCTCACCTTCGTCCACGACCTCGCGGCGGTCGGACAGCCCCTGCAGCACCACCTGTCGGCGCAGTTCCGGCGGTACGACAAGGAGTAGCGCCGGGCCGACGGGGCATGGATCGGATTTGCATACCGACGGTCTTGTGGGGCATATGGACAGGACAACTTTTGGTAAGGAGTCCGTATCCGATGTCCATGCCCAGTTACCCTCAGCAGCCGAACGCGGACCAAGCGCAGTTCGGCGCGCAGTACGGCGCTCCGGAACCCGCCAGGAGCAACGGGTTCGCGGTCACCGCGCTTGTCCTGGGTCTGCTCGCCATCCTCTTCTTCTGGACGGTCGTCGGGGGACTCCTTCTCGGCCTGCTCGCGGTGGTGTTCGGCATCCTCGGGGCGCTCCGCGCCCGCCAGGGGCGGGCCCCGCGCAAGGGCATGGCGATCGCCGGTGCCGTCCTCGGCGGACTCGGGCTGATCGGCTCGGCCATCGTCCTCGTCATCGGCATATCCGTCGTGAACTCCGGCTCGTTCCAGGACTTCGAGGACTGCATGCAGAGCGCGAACAGCTCGGCCGAAGAGGACCGCTGCGCCGAGGACTTCGGCGAGAACCTGTTCAAGTGACCTCGAACGGCGGGACGGCGGTTTGCGACCGCGGCCCGAGTTTGTGACGGTAGGGGCGGGGAGTGGTCTTCCTCACCACCGGACCCGATGGTCCGGCGGATCATGTGTGCCCAACCGAGCAGAGGGAAGAGGAGGGTTCGATGTCCTCGAAGCGACGTCGTAAGAAGAAGGCCCGCCGCAAGAACGGCGCCAACCACGGCAAGCGCCCGCAGAGCTGAGGCCGGTCCGGCGTTCCGAGGGGCAGCACCGCACGGTGCTGCCCCTCGGACCTGTTCCGGGCGGTCGCCGTGCGGCCGCCCGGCCCGTCGCACCCCACGGATGCGGGGGAGCGGCCCGAGCACTCATAAGGTGATCCCATGTCTGCCACGTTGAGCTCCGAAAAGACCGCGGCCGCGCTCCGTAGATCGGCACGCGTCTCGGTCGAACTGCTGCTGGTCCTGTTGATGGCCGCCGTCGCCCTGTGGCTTCTGGGCCGGACCTGGTCGGTTGTCTGGCCCCTCATAGTGGGTCTGCTGCTCACCACTCTCACCTGGCCGTTCGCCCGCTTCCTGCGCCGCCGCGGATGGCGGCCCGCACCGGCCGCGGCGCTGGTGACCGTGCTGTTCCTCCTGGTCGGCAGCGGTGTCATCGCGCTTATCGCGGTGCCGGTCGCCTCGCAGTCCGGCGAGCTGGCCGACGGTGTCGTCGAAGGCATCGGAAGGCTGCGCGACTGGGCAGCAGGGCCTCCGCTGAACATCAGCGACGCCCAGATCACGGGAGCCTTCGACTCCGCCGTCGACCGCATCGAGAACAGCGCGGGAAGCGTCGTCAACACCGCGGTCACCGGGGTGAGCACCGTCTTCAGCGGCTTGGTCACCGCGATTCTGGCCCTCTTCCTGATGTTCTTCTTCCTGAAGGACGGCCCCCGCTTCCTCCCGTGGCTCGGCCGCCAGCTGCCCGGCCGCCTCGCCACCGACGTCCCCGTTGTGGCCGAACGCTGCTGGAACACGCTCGGTTCGTTCGTACGGTCCCAGGCGTTCGTGGGCCTGCTGGACGCCGTCTTCATCGGTATCGGCCTGTGGATCCTGGACGTGCCTCTGGTGCTGCCCCTGGTGGTGCTGACGTTCGTCTCCGCGTTCGTGCCCATCGTCGGTGCGGTCTTCGCCGGTTTCGTCGCGGTGCTGATCGCGCTGGTATCCAACGGCCTGACCGACGCGCTGATCGTGCTGGCGATCATCATCGCGGTGCAGCAGCTGGAGGGGAACGTCTTCCAGCCCATGATCCAGAGCCGTGGACTCGGCCTGCACGCGGCGGTGGTCCTGCTGGCGGTGACGCTCGGCGGCAGCCTGGCCGGAGTCGTGGGCAGCCTGCTCGCGGTCCCGGCGGCGGCGCTGATCGCCGTGATCTGGAACTACCTGCGCGAGCAGCTCAGCGACCCGCTGGAGGGGCCGGAGCAGCAGGACCGGGAACCGGAGCCGGCCCCGGGCGGCGGCCCCGACGCCGACGCCCCTGTTCCCGCCTGACGCGGTGCGGCTGGGCCGCGGTGGCCTGCGGCCCGGGTTTCACCGTGGCCGGGCTGAACCTGCGGGGCGTGGCGCGCCCAGGCGCAGCCGGGTGAGGACGGCCGGGCGGGCGAGGCCGGGCATGGTCAGGGCCCACATGGCGCTGACCTGCTGGTGCAGGCCGTCCCGCTCGGCCAGGGCGAGGGAGAGCATCTGTACGCCGCTGTAGCAGCCCACGATGGTCCGGGAGGCCTCTACGGGTTCGACGTGGTCCTGGAGCTCGTCGGCGGCGCGGGCGGATTCGAGGACGGCGGTCACGGCTCCGAGCGGGCCCGCGTAGCTCTCGGCGGTCTGGTAGGGGCCCGGCTCGATCGACAGGCGTACGGCGGCCCGCAGGACGGGGTCCTCCAGGAGGCCGGCGGTGTAGTGGTGGCTGATGTCGATCAGGGCCTGGAGCCAGAACTCGGGGACCGGGCCTGATGCCGTCTGCTCGGCGACCTGCTGGAAGTAGGTGTGCTGGTGGGCCAGGATCGCGTCGCCGAGCTGTTCCTTGGACTCGAAGTGATGGTAGAAGCCGCCGCGCGAGACCTGGGCGAGGCTCTGGATCTCCGGTGTCGTCGCGCCTGTGTAGCCGTCCCGGTCGATGATCACACCGGCGGCTTCGATGATCCGCTGAACGGTCTGCTCCCCACGGTCCTGCATCGTCACGCCTCCCTGGGCCGCGTCCGACGCTACCCGGAGCCCGGGCAGTACGCCCCCGGTGCTGGGCCGGGTGTCAGGCATCGGTGTACTCCAGGGACCCGGTTCCGCCTCGCGGCGCGCCGGGTCGTGGAGAGCTCGTACAGATTCCCCGCACGGGTCTAGGCCCGCACCCCGCCCTTGCTATACCTTGCGTCTAATAAGCTTGCTAGACACGGCGTCTAACAAGTGGGGGCGGCGCTCGGCGGCCACATGGATCCCATCGGGCGGGAACGCGATGGGGCAGGGGCCGGGCGGCGCCGGGTCGATCTCTCGAGTCAAGGAGCCGCACCATGTCAAGCAGCACCGTTCGGCCGGAGGACCAGGACCGGCTCGCCGAGCAGGACGTCGCCCGACGGCTGCTCGACTCGGCCGCCCAGCTGTCGTACGACCCGGCCACCCAGGTGGACTGGGAGACCCCGCTCGACCCCGACCACCACGGCGCGAGCCCCGAGTGGTCCACGCTCTACGGCACCGCGTACTGGAACGAGTTGACCGACGCCCAGCGCAAGGCGCTCACCCGCCAGGAAGCGGCGTCCGTCGCCAGCACGGGGATCTGGTTCGAGATGATCCTCCAGCAGATGGTGCTCCGCGACATGTACGCCAAGGACCCGACCGACCCCCGGTTCCAGTGGGCCCTCACCGAGGTCGCCGACGAGTGCCGCCACTCGATCATGTTCGCCCGGGGCGCCGCGAAGCTGGGCGCACCCGCCTACCGGCCGCGCCGCCCCGTGGTGGAGCTGGGACGCGCCTTCAAGACGCTGGCCTTCGGCGAGGCGGCCTACGCGGCGATACTCGTGGCCGAGGAAGTCCTCGACGTGATGCAGCGCGACTGGATGCGGGACGAGCGGGTCGCACCCTTCGTCCGCACCATCAACAACATCCATGTCGTGGAGGAGTCGCGGCACATGAAGTTCGCCCGCGACGAGACCCGTAAGCGGCTGCGCGACGCGGGGCCGGTACGGCGTCAGATCAACGCGATCGTGGTGGCGATCGCCTCGTACTACATCGTCACCAGCATGGTGAACCGGGACGTCTACGCGAACGCCGGTCTGGACTCCGGCCGCGCCCGCGCCGAGGCCAGGGCCAACGAGCACCACAAGTCGCTGATGCGCTCCAGCTGTTCGGGGCTGATGGAGTTCCTGGCCTCGGCCCGGCTGCTGACCCGGCCGGCCCTGTTCTTCTACAAGCGCGCCTCGCTGATCTGATCCGGGCCGTACGCCCCACGGCCGACGACCCGGGCGGAGGACCCGCGCCGATGATCCGGGCGGGGGACCCGCGCCGATGATCCGCGCCGACGTCCCCCGACCACGACCCGAGACGACGAGATGACCTACGCCATCACCCAGACCTGCTGCTCCGACGCCACCTGCGTCGCGGTGTGCCCCGTCAACTGCATCCATCCGACCCCCCAGGAGCGGGCGTTCGGCAGTACGGAGATGCTCTACGTCGACCCGGAGACCTGCATCGACTGCGGGGCCTGCGCCGACGCCTGCCCGGTCGACGCGATCTTCCCGGTGGACAGCCTCTTCGGGGCGCAGAAGGAGTACGCCGCCATCAACGCGGACTACTTCAAGGACCGGGAGCCCGAACCCGCCCCCGCCGGGCCGAACTTCCACGCCTGGGGCGAGCCCACCTTCGAGCGCGGCCTGCCCTCCGACTTCGCCCCCATCCGGGTGGCGGTCGTCGGCACCGGACCGGCCGGCATGTACGCCGCCGAGGACCTGCTCCTGCACACCAACGCCGAGGTGACCCTGGTCGACAGGCTGCCGGTGGCGGGCGGCCTCGTACGCTACGGCGTGGCGCCCGACCACCCCGCGACGAAGAAGGTCGGCGAGACCTTCGCCCGGTTCCACTCCCACCCCCGGGTACGGATGCATCTGGGCGTCGAGGTCGGCAAGGACATCACGGCCCAGGAGCTCGCCGCGCACCACGACGCGGTGATCTACGCGGTCGGCGCCTCCACCGACCGCAGGCTCGGCATCCCGGGGGAGGACCTGCCCGCCAGCTCCTCGGCCACCTCGTTCGTCTCCTGGTACAACGCCCACCCGGAGGTGGCCCCGGAGTCCGTGCGCCTGACCGCGGAGCGCGTGGTCGTCGTCGGCAACGGCAATGTGGCCCTGGACGTCGCGCGCATCCTCGTCACGGACCCGGAGACGCTGGCCGCCACCGACATCGCCGACCACGCCCTCGCGGCGCTGCGGGAATCGAAGGTCCGCGAGGTGGTCCTGCTGGGCCGGCGAGGACCCGAGGAGGCGGCCTGCACCGCCTCCGAGCTGCTCGCCCTGAAGCACCTGCCGGGTGTCGGCCTGGTCGTCGACGACCACGACCCCAGGACCGGCGCCGCGATCGAGGCGGCCGCTCCGGGCGGGAAGGCGGCTCTGCTGCGGGACGTGGAGCGCCGGGCGGTGGACTGGTCACGTCCCCCGGCGCCCGGGCGGCGCATCGTCTTCCGCTTCCACTCCGCCCCGGTGGAGGCGCTCGGGGAGGACGGCGTCACGGCCGTGCGCGTGACGGCCGGGCCGGGGGAGCAGGACATCCCGGCGGGCCTGCTGCTGCGGGCGATCGGCTACCGGGGCGTGGCCGTGCCGGGCCTGCCCTTCGACGAGGCGTCCGGGACCGTACCGCACGACGCGGGCAGGGTGAGCGGTACGCCCGGCACGTACGTCGTCGGCTGGATCAAGCGCGGCCCCTCGGGCGGCATCGGCGCCAACCGCACCTGCGCGGCCGAGACCGTCGGAACGCTGCTGGCCGACGCCGTGGCGGGCGCCCTGACCGCCCCGGCCCACCCGCCGAAGGAGTTCCGCCGCCTCGCCCGCAGCCGCGGCGGTCACATCGTCGACGCCCGGGGGCTGGCCGCCATCGACCGGGCGGAGGTGGCCCGCGGCCGCGACCACGGCCGCCCGCGCGTCAAGCTCGGCACGGTGCCCGCCCTGGTGGCGGCGGCGAAGGGCCGACGCCGCTGGAGGGCGCCGAGCTGATCCGCCCGTGCAGAGCTGAGGCCCCACCGGTCACCGACCGGTGGGGCCTCAGCGGTCCGTGCAGACAGGAGGGGAGCGCCTGCATGAACTCGGGTCAGGGGTTCTCGTACCCCCTGGGCGCCGGATTGCACATGGGAGCGTCTGTGGGACGCGGCACAGGGGCTCCGACGCCCGGCACCGGGTATGCCCGGCGGCGGGTCAGCGGATGCCGGAACTGCCTCCGGCCGCTGTCAGTTCGGCCAGTTTCTGGAATTCACCCAGGTCGTAGTTGGCCAGGGCCGAATCCAGATTTGTCAGAGCGCCGAGGTGTTCCAGGAAACCCTGGGGGTCGTATTCGATCTGGAGCGCGACCCGGCTGGACCGGTCGTCGAGCCGGTGGAACGTGACCACCCCGGCGTGATGGACCCCCTCGGTCGTCCTCCAGGCGATGCGGTCCTCCGGCACGACCTCCGTCAGCTCCGCGACGAACGCCTTGTCCGCCCCGGGCAGTGACAGCTGCCAGGCGAAACGCCGCTCGTCCAGCGGGTCGACCCGCTGCACGTGGCTCAGGAACTTCGGCCACTGGGTGACATCGCTCCACAGCGCCCAGGTGACGGCGACCGGGGCCTCGATGTCGACGGTCTCGACGAGTGAGGAGGACATGCACAACCACCTTGCTTTCCCTCGGATGCGGCTTGCGCCCTCTGGTACCCGCATCCTCTCCGGCCACGCGGAGCCGACCGACGGAAATCCTTTATGAGGCGCATACTCGGAGATAGTCGGCATTGTTTGGAGGGCTCCATGATTGTCCTCGGTGTCATTCTGTTGGTGATCGGCCTGATCGCCGGTATTTCCATCCTCTGGACCATCGGCATCATTCTCGTGGCCATCGGGCTGGTGCTCTGGGTCCTGGGGGCGACGGGCCGCGCGGTGGGCGGAAGGCGCCACTACTGGTAGCCCGCCAGGGAAGGAACCCGCACACCGCATGATCGTCGCCGCCGCTCCCGTACGGGGGACGGCGGCGACGCGTTGTCAGTGGCACCTCCTACGGTGTGGAGCAGTGAGACCCGCCGGAACGGCCGCGGGTCCGCCCTGGGGAGGGGTCTGCCATGTCTGCCGCGTCCACCGTGCCGACGACGACGTATCTGGAGCTGTCACAGGAAGGCGCCGGTGCGCACAAGTTCTACGAGGTGACCGTCGACGGCCTGGTGGTGACGGTGCGGTACGGGCGGATCGGCGCCGGCGGGCAGACCCAGACGTCTACGTTCGCCACGCCCGCCAAGGCGCAGGCGGCGGCCGCGAAGAAGGTGGGGGAGAAGGTCCGCAAGGGATACGCCCCGGCGGTCCCCGGCCAGCGTGCGCCGAGGTCGGTGACCCGCCGCCAGGTGACGTCCGCCCCCTCCACCGCGCGGGCCGTGGCACCCGTGCTGTGGCGGTTCCGTACGGGCTCCTCGGCGTTCGGCATCCACGTGGACGACGAGCAGTGCTGGGTCGGCAACCAGGCCGGCGATGTCTACACCCTGGACCACGAGGGCGGCGTCCTCGCCCGCTTCAGCCTCCCCGACGGCGTGAAGTGCCTGGTCGCCGACGACTTCTGGATCTACGCGGGATGCGACGACGGCCGGGTCTACGACCTCTCCTCCAAGCTGCCGTTCGCGGCGTACGACATCGCGGCCGACGTCGACATCTTCTGGCTCGACATCCACGAGGGCCTGCTGAACGTCTCGGACCGCGACGGCCGGCTGACCGTCATCGACCACGAGGACGAGCACCAGTGGGCGCGCCGCAGCCAGGGCGAGCACGCCTGGATGGTCCGCGCCGACGACCGGGCGGTCTACCACGGCCACCACCGCGGCGTCACCGCCTACGCCCCGGACGGCGGCGGCGAGTTGTGGCACACACCCACCCGCGGCGGCGTCCTGTTCGGCTGGCAGGAGGACGACGCGGTGTACGCCGGGACGGCGCACCGGGCGGTCCAGCGGCTGTCGAAGGCGACCGGCGCGATCGAGGCCACGTACGCCTGCGACAGCGCGGTGTACTCCTGCGCCACATCGCCCGGCGGGCGGTTCGTCTTCGCGGGCGACGCCTCGTCGTCCGTGTACTGCTTCGACCAGGACGGCACCCGCCTGTGGAAGCTCGGTACGGGCGGTGGGTCGGCGCTGTCCATGCAGTACCGCGACGGCCGGCTGTACCTGGTGACGACCGACGGTTCGCTGGTCTGCGTGGACGCGAGCGAGGCCGCCATCTCCGCGGCCCAGCAGGGCACGGTTCCGGCGCCCCGGGACGTGAAGCTCGCCGCGGCGCTGCCGATCTACGCACCCGCCACGGCCGTCGCGGCGGTCACCACCGTGACCCACGCCCCCGCCGGGTCGGTCGTCGTCGAATGCATCCAGGACACCGGCGGCCGCCTCCGCGTGCACGTGGTGTCCGGGGGCTACGACACCTCCTGGAACGTGCAGTTTCCCCGCGCGATACGGCAGCCCGGCGCGCGGTACGTGGTGGACGCCCTGCACGCGGCGGCCGGCGGCTTCTACCGGGTCCGGGGTGACATCCGACGCCTCCAGTGAGCGCTGCCGGGCGGTGGGCCGGTCGCCTCGGCCCACCGTGCGGCTCCCGGCAGAAATGGGAGCGCTTCCATCGCCGTAAAAATCCTTCTGTGCAAGGTGATTGAGTCGGACTGCTTGACATGTACCGGCGGTCACGCCACTTTGGGAGCGCTCCCACAGTAAGTTTCCGCACCACCTCGCACGCCTCACCTCCTGAGCACCACGTACCCCTGAGCCCGTCCGCCGGCATGCCGTGGCGGACGTACGAGAGGAGCACGGAGCCGCAATGAAGAACAGAGGCACCACCCCGCACGCACCGCGCAGAAAAGCGCTCGCCGTACTGTCCGCCCTGGTCCTGGGCGCATCCCTCGCGATCGCCCTGCCCGGCCAGGCGTCGGCCGCCGCCCGCGTCGACAACCCGTATGCGGGCGCCACCGCCTACGTGAATCCCGACTGGTCCGCCAGGGCCGCCGCCGAACCGGGCGGGGACGTCATCGCGGACGAGCCGTCGTTCGTCTGGATGGACCGCATCGCCGCGATCGGCGGCACGCCCGGCGCGCGCGGCCTGCGCGCACACCTCGACACGGCGGTGAGCCAGGGAGCCGACCTCTTCCAGGTCGTCATCTACAACCTCCCCGGCCGCGACTGCGCCGCACTCGCCTCCAACGGCGAGCTCGGCCCCACCGAGCTCGGCCGCTACAAGAGCGACTACATCGACCCGATCGCCGGCATCCTCGGCGACCCCGCCTACGCGAGCCTGCGCATCGTCACCCTCATCGAACCCGACTCGCTGCCCAACCTCGTCACCAACGCGGGAGGCGGCGCCGGTTCGACACCGGAGTGCGCCACGATGAAGGCGAACGGGAACTACGAGAAGGGCATCGGGTACGCCCTGCACACGCTCGGCGCCCTTCCCAACGTCTACAACTACGTCGACGCGGCCCACCACGGCTGGCTCGGCTGGGACTCCAACTTCGTTCCCGCGGCTCAGCAGTTCAAGAAGGCCGCCACGGTCGAAGGCGCCTCTGTCTCCGATGTGCACGGCTTCATCGTGAACACGGCCAACTACTCGGCGCTCAAGGAACCGCACTTCGCGGTGACCGACTCGGTGAACGGGACCACCGTGCGCCAGTCCTCCTGGGTCGACTGGAACTACTACGTGGACGAGCTCTCGTTCGCCCAGGCCCTGCGCACCGAGCTGGTCCGCCAGGGCTTCGCCTCCGACATCGGCATGCTCATCGACACCGCCCGCAACGGCTGGGGCGGCCCCTCCCGGCCCACCGGCCCCGGGCCGCTGACCAGCGTCAACGCCTATGTCGACGGTGGACGCACCGACCGCCGCATCCACGCGGGCAACTGGTGCAACCAGAGCGGCGCGGGCGTCGGCGAGCGTCCGACGACCGCCCCCGAGCCGGGGATCGACGCCTACGTCTGGGCCAAGCCGCCGGGTGAGTCCGACGGCAGCAGCAAGCCCGTCGACAACGACGAGGGCAAGGGCTTCGACCGGATGTGCGACCCCACGTACACCGGCAACGGCCGCAACGGCTTCAACCTCACCGGCGCCCTGCCCGACTCCCCGGTCGCCGGACACTGGTTCTCCGGCCAGTTCCAGGAGCTCCTCCGCAACGCCAACCCGCCCCTCGGCGGCGGCAACGGCGGCGGGGAGGACACCCAGGCACCGACCGCACCCACGGCCCTGCGGGCGACGGCGAAGTCCAGCGGCAGCGTCACCCTGGCCTGGACCGCCTCCACGGACAACCGGGCGGTCACCGGCTACGACGTCCTCCGCGGCGGAGCGGTCGTGGGCTCGACCGCTTCGACGGCCTTCACGGACACCGGGCTGAGCGCGTCGACCGCCTACAGCTACACGGTCAGGGCGAAGGACGCGGCGGGCAACGTCTCGCCGGCGTCGACAGCCCTGCCGGTCACCACCGAGGCCGGCGGAGGCACCGGAACGGGCGCCCTCAAGGTCCAGTACCGGAACACCGACTCCTCCCCGACCGACAACCAGATCCGCATGGCCCTCCAGGTGGTCAACACCGGCACGGCCGCAGTCGACCTGTCCACGGTGAAGGCCCGCTACTGGTTCACCCCCGAGGCCGGATCGAGCACCTTCTCCACCGCCTGCGACTACGCGGTGCTGGGCTGCGGCAGCATCACCCACGGCGTCCGCGCGGTGAGTGCGCCGGCTCCCGGCGCCGCCCACTACCTGGAGGTCGGCTTCGGCAGCGGCACCCTGGCCGCGGGCGCCTCCACCGGGGAGATCCAGCTGCGGTTCAACAAGAGCGACTGGTCGGCCTTCCAGGAGGCCGACGACTACAGCCGCGCCGCCAACACCACCTTCGCCGACGCGCCGAGGATCGGCGTCTACGTGGGCTCCACCCTCGCCTGGGGCACCGCCCCCTGACCCCACCCGACGACGCACCCTTCCCCAGCCCCTCCCCCGCCGCACGGCGGGGGAGGGGCCGCGATCTGTTCACGCGAGTGCAACGCCCTGCGGCTGTCCCGGACCGGGGAGCCCGCCTACCGTGGACGGGTGACCCACCCCGCGCTCTACCGCCGACTGCACGTGGATCTCGCGCGCACGTGCGCCTCCCTCTGTTGACGAGCCCGCTTCCGTCCCGTACGACAACAGCCGCGAGCACAGGGAGAGATGGGCATGACCACCGTCACCACCACGCACGGGATACGCCGCGTCGGACCGAGGATCGGCGCCGAGGTGATCGGCCTCGACCTCACGAAACCCGTCGACGGGGCCACCGCGGACCAGCTGCGCCAGGCCTTCCGGGAGCACAAGGTGCTGGTGTTCCGGAACCAGCACCTGACACCTAATCAGCACGTCGAGGCCGTACGCGTCTTCGCCGAGCCCTTCGACCACCCCACCGCCGTCAAGGACGCCACCAACCCGCTGGTCTACCCGTACAACGTCCGGCAGACGGGCAAGGCGAGCGTCTGGCACATCGGCGGGTTGTGGCGCAGCCCCGTCTTCGCCATCGAGTCGCTCACCTACGAGGAGGTGCCCGAGCTCGGCGGGCACACCCTGTGGGCCGATCTCCAGGCCGCGTACGACGATCTGTCGGAGCCCTTCAAGGTGCTGCTCGCCTCGGTGAGCGCCGCGTATGACGCCGACCCGCAGAACTACGCCCAGGGGAAGAAGCGGACCGCCGTGGCGCAGACCGTCGAGCACCCGGTCGTCCTCGAACACCCGCTCACCGGGCGCAAGGGGCTGTTCATCAGCACCTCGGCGCTCCGGCTCACCGGCGTCACACCGGAGGAGGGCAAGGTACTGCTCGACCACCTGCTCCGGCACGCCTCCTCGCCGGACTACACCATCCGCTTCGGCTGGAGCCCCGGCGACTTCGTACTCTGGGACAACCAGGCGACCTGGCACTACGCCGTGGACGACTACGGCGACGGAGCCCGGGTGTACCGCAAGGTGATCGGCGTGGAGCGTCCCGAGGCCGCCCCGGCCGGCTGACCCCGTCCGCGACCCGCTCCCCGTGCCCACCGCCCCGATGGGCCGGACGGGTGAGCGGGTCGACCCGCCGGGAATACCGGGTCCGGGTGACGGTTGATCACAGCATGACTTCCTTGACACATGAGGCATTCGGACGGGTCGGCATCTGGAGCGGAGCCCTGCACGGGTCGCGGACGGACGACGCGGGCAGGAAGGCGATCGCGGAGGCGGTCGCCGAGCTCGAAGAGCTGGGGTACGGCACCCTCTGGATCGGCGGCAGCCCCTCGCCCGACGACGCGGCGGCCGTCGTCGCCGCGACCCGCACGGTGACGGTGGCCACCGGCATCCTGAACATCTGGAGCCACACCGCCGAGGAGGTGTCGGCCCGGATCGCCGCCGTCGAAGAGGCCGCGCGCGGTCGCTTCGTCCTCGGCCTGGGCGTCAGCCACGGCCCGATGGTGCCGCAGTACGCGAAGCCGTACAGCGCGATGGTCGCCTATCTCGACGCGCTCGACGCGGCGACCCCTTCCGTGGAGCCCGGCGAGCGGGTCCTGGCGGCGCTCGGCCCGAAGATGCTGAAGCTCGCGGCCGACCGGGCGCTGGGCGCACACCCGTATCTCGTCACCACCGAGCACACGGCCGAGGCCCGCGAGGCGCTCGGCCCCGACGCCCTGCTCGCCCCCGAGCTGACGGTCGTCCTCGACACCGACCTCGACCGGGCCCGCACCACCGCCCGCACCATGCTGGGGATGTACCTCCAACTGCCCAACTACACGGCCAACCTGCTGCGGCTGGGGTTCGCGGAGAGCGACTTCGAGGACGGCGGCAGCGTCCGTCTGCTCGACGCCCTCTTCGCGCTGGGCGACGCCGAGCATGTGAAGTCCCGGACCAGGGAGTACCTCGACGCCGGTGCCGACCATGTGGCGCTCCAGGTGCTCACCGCCGACGAGGGCGGCTCAGGACTGCCCCGGGCCCAGTGGCGGGAGCTGGCCGAGGCGTTCGGCGAGGAGCTGTAGGACGAGCGCCGTGGAAAGCGCCGAATATTAGTCGATTATTAGTCGTTCTACCCCTCTTGACCCCTTCGGCCGCCCAGCGGCAAAGTGCTGGCTAATCCGCATGAGTGCTGCAGAAACATTCCGCAGCCCGAAGCTAATGCGCATTAGTCGAGGGAGTCGAGCATGGCTGAAAAGGGACCCTCCCGGCAGCGGCGCGGCCGGCCACGCCAGGCCGAGGTGGCCCGGCTCGCCGGGGTGTCGCAGACGACGGTGTCGCTGGTGCTCGGCGGCAACAAGCAGGGCATCGCCCTGCACGAGGACACCCGGGCCCGGGTGCTGGCCGCCGCCCGTGAGCTCGGCTACGTGCCCGATCCGGCCGCCCGCCGCCTCGCCGCCGCCCGGAACAACCTCCTCGGCGTCTTCAGCTTCACCGCCACCTTCCCGACCGCCGTCGAGCACTCGTACTACCCGATCCTCGTCGGCGTGGAGCAGGAGGCCGCCGCCCAGGGCTACGACCTGGTGCTCTTCACCGGATCCAGCCCCGGCGGCGCCCAGGCCGGGGACCCCGGCGCGCTGAACCGGGTGCGGCTCGCGGACGGCTGCCTCTTCCTCGGCCGCCATGTCCCGGACGACCAGCTGCGCAAACTCGTCGCGGACGGCTACCCGGCCGTGCACATCGGCCGCCGCGACGAGCTGGAAGGGCTCGCCTGGGTCGGTGCCGACTACGTCGCCGCCAGCGCCGAGGTCGTCCGCCGCCTCTCCGCCCTCGGCCACCGCCGGATCGTCCTCGTCCGCGAGGACGACGACGCCCCGGCCTCCACCGACCGCGAGCACGGCTTCCGTACCGCGCTCGCCGAGTGCGCCGGCCCGCGCGCCGCGGACGACCCCTCGGCCGTCGTGCGCACCACGCACCCGGCCGACGACATCACGCCCGCCTGGGTACGGGACCGGCTGGCCGGGGGCGTCACCGCCTTCGTCGCCGAGGAGACCGACAGCGGCGCCGCCTGGCGGGCCCTGCACACGGCCGTCGCGGCCGCCGGGCTCGACGCCCCCGACGACCTGTCGCTGGCGCTGCTCGGCTCGCCGCCCGCCGACCTCGCCGCCGCCCGCCCGCCGACCGGCTTCGACATCCCCCGGGCCGAACTGGGCGCCGCCGCCGTCCGCATGCTCACCGCCCAGCTCTCCGGCGAGGAGCACACCGAACCCCTCGTGGCCTGTGGCTTCCGCGCCGGATCCACGGCGGGCCCACCGCCCGGCCGGACCGGCTGAGCCCCGCAGGACCGCCCGCCCCGTCCAGTACCCCCAAGAGCCGTACCCCGTACGCCCAACACCCCCGTACGCCCACCGCGAGGAGCCAGCACCGTATGCCCACCCCCACCGGCACCCCCACCGAGACCGACGTCCTGATCGCGGGCGGTGGTACGGGCGGCGTCGCCGCCGCACTCGCCGCCTGCCGGGCGGGCCGCACCGTCGTCCTCACCGAGGAGACCGACTGGATAGGCGGCCAGCTCACCTCGCAGGCCGTCCCGCCGGACGAGCACCCCTGGGTCGAGCAGTTCGGGGTCACGGACACCTACCGGGCGTTGCGCGAGTCGATCCGCGCCCACTACCGCCAGTGGTACCCGCTGCGCGCCGAAGCCCTGGACCTGCCGCTCCTCAACCCCGGAGCGGGCCGCGTCAGCAAGCTCTGCCACGAACCGCGCGTCGCCCTCGCGGTCCTGGAGTCGATGCTCGCCCCGCACATCGCCGCCGGCCGTCTCGCCGTCCTGACCCACACCCGTCCCGTCGCCGCCGACACCGAGGGCGACCTGGTCCGCGCGGTCACCTTCGAGGACGTCCGCGACGGAGCCCGGCACACCGTCACCGCCCCTTACGTCGTCGATGCCACCGAGACCGGCGAACTGCTGGAACTGGCCGACGTGGAACGCGCGCTCGGCGCCGAGGCCCGCTCCGAGTACGACGAACCGCACGCCCCCGAGACCGCCGACCCGCTCAACCAGCAGGGCATCACCGTCTGCTTCGCCCTCTCCCACCACCAGGGCGAGAACCACACCGTCGACCGCCCCGACGACTACGCCTTCTGGCGCTCCTACCGCCCGGACTTCTGGCCCGGACCGCTCCTCGGCTTCACCGCACCCGACCCCCGCTCCCTGGAAGCCGTCACCCGCACCTTCGAACCCAACCCCGACATCGACCCCCTCGCCGTCAACGCCGACCAGAGCGCCGACGCGGGCGACAAGGAACTGTGGGGGTTCCGCCGCATCCTCGCCCGCAAGCTGCACCGCCCCGGCGCGTTCGACTCCGACATCACCCTCGTCAACTGGCCGCTCAACGACTACTGGCTCAAGCCGCTCATCGGCGCGGGCGAGGAGACGAGCCGGGCCGCCGTCGCCGAGGCCCGCCGGCTCTCGCTCTCCGTCCTGTACTGGCTCCAGACCGAGGCACCCCGTACCGACGGGGGCACCGGCTTCCCCGGCCTGCGGCTGCGCCCCGACGTCACCGGCACCCCCGACGGCCTCGCCAAGGCCCCCTACGTACGCGAGTCCCGCCGCATCAAGGCCGTCACCACCGTCACCGAGCACGACGTGGCCATCGACCTCGTCGGCCCGTACGGGGGCACCCGCCACCGCGACTCCGTGGGCGTCGGCGGCTACCGCATCGACCTGCACCCCTCCACCGGCGGCGACAACTACATCGACATCGGCTCCGTCCCCTTCGAGATCCCCCTCGGCGCCCTGGTGCCGCGCCGGGTACGCAACCTGCTGCCCGCAGGCAAGAACATCGGCACCACCCACATCACCAACGGCTGCTACCGCCTCCACCCCGTCGAGTGGAACATCGGCGAGGTCGCCGGCGCGCTCGCCGCGCACTGCCTGGATGAGGGCGTACGCCCGCACCAGGTGCAGGAGGAGGACAAGCGGCTGGAGGAGTTCTCCCGCGTACTCGACCGGGCCGGCGTCCAGCGCCACTGGCCCGACGTACGCGGCTACTGACCGTGCACCACCCTGCCCCGCCCCGCGCACGACACAAGGAGGTGTCACCAGCATGACCCCGCACCCGCAACCACACCCCCAACCGCACCGCATACGCGTCGGCATCGACGTGGGCGGAACCTTCACCGACGCCGTGGCCGTCGACTCCGCCACGCTCGAACTCGTCGCCCAGGTGAAGGTCCCCACCAGCCACCACCACGAGGACGGCGTCGCCCACGGCATCGTCGAGGCACTCGACCGGCTGCTCAAGGACGTCGGCTGCGCCCCCGGGGACGTCGCGTTCCTCGCCCACGGCACCACGCAGGCCACCAACGCCCTGCTGGAGGGCGACGTCGCCCCCGTCGGCCTGATCGGCATCGGCACCGGCCCCGGCGCCCTGCCCACCAAGCGGCTCGCCGGACTCGCCGCCCTCGAACTCACCCCCGGCAAACGGCTCCCGCTGCACTACGCCCACGTCACCGACCCCGACGACACCGCAGCCGTCCACGCCGCCGTGGCCACGCTCATCGCCGCCGGAGCCCACGTCCTGGTCGCCAGCGAGCCGTTCAGTGTCGACGTACCGGACGGCGAACGGGCCGTGCTGGACGCCGCACGCGAGCACGGCATCCCCATGACCGCCGCCCACGAGATCACCTCGCTGTACGGGCTCCGCAAGCGCACCCGTACCGCCGTGGTCAACGCGGCGATCCTGCCGAAGATGCTCGCCACCGCCGACCTGGTGGACCGCTCCATCGCGACCGCCGGGGTGACGGCACCGCTGATGGTGATGCGCTGCGACGGCGGCGTCATGTCGCTGGACGAGATGCGCAGACGCCCGCTGCTCACCGTGCTGTCGGGACCCGCCGCGGGCGTCGCCGGGGCGCTCATGCAGGAGCGGGTCAGCGAAGGCGTGTTCCTGGAGACCGGCGGCACTTCGACGGACATCAGCGTCGTGCGGCGCGGCAAGGTCGCCGTCCGGCACGCCACGATCCTCGGCAGGTCCTCGTACCTCTCCGCACTCGACGTCCGCACCGTCGGCGTCGGCGGCGGCTCCATGGCCCGGATCGCGGACGGCAAGGTCCACGCGGTCGGCCCGCGCAGCGCCCACATCGCGGGCCTGCCGTACGCCTGCTTCGCCGAACTCGAAGACCTGGCCGACGCCAAGCTGGTCACCGTACGACCGCTCGACGGCGACCCGGACGACTACGCCGTACTGGAAGCCGCCGGCGGCCGGTTCGCGATCACCATGACCTGCGCGGCGAACGCGCTGGGCCGGGTCCCGGAGGGCGATTTCGCCGCCTGCGACCCCGAGGCCGCGCGCGCCGCGCTCCAGCCGCTCGCCGACGCGCTGGGCACCGACGTCGCAGGTGCCGCCACCCAGTTCCTCGACGCCGGAGTGAAGCAGGTCAAGGACGTCACCGAGGCGATGATGCGCGACTACCGCCTCGACCGCGACACCGCCGTCCTCGTCGGCGGCGGAGGGGGCGCCGCATCCGTCACCCCGCACCTGGCCGCCGACACCGGACTGCCCGGCCGGATCGCCCGGCACAACGAGGTCATCAGCCCCATCGGCGTGGCCCTCGCCCTCGTACGCGAACAGATCGAGCGCATCATCCCCGGCGCCACGCAGGAGCAGATCCTCGGAGTACGCAACGAGGCCGAGGCCGCCGTCGTCGCCCAGGGCGCCGCCCCCGCCGCCGTGGAGGTCGAGGTCACCGTCGACCCGCAGACCAACACCGTGCGGGCCGTCGCCACCGGCGCCACCGAACTGCGCACCCAGGACCGCACCCACCGCACCGGCGACACCGAGCGGCTGGACGCGGCGGCAGCCAGCCTCAAGGCCGCCCCGGCCACCGTGCGGGTGCTCGCCGCGACGCCCACCCACACGGTCTACGGCTCCGAGCAGCACCGCCGCTTCCGCCGCACCCGGCACCCGGTGCGGGTCCTCGACGCCGACGGTGTGGTGCGGCTGCACGCCGCCGACGCCACGGTCGCCACCACCACCGTCGGCCAGGCGCCGGAGCTCCTCGCCGAGCTGGTCCGCAACGCCACCTCCTACGGTGACGGCGGCGTCCGAGCCCCCGCCCTGCGGCTCCTGCTCGGCACCCGGATCGCCGATCTCTCCGGCGTCCTGGAGGCGGGCCCGCTGCTCGCCCTGGCCCGAAGCGAACTGCGCTCGCGGGCGGCGGACGAGCCGGTCGTGGCGGTCGTGGAAGTGCGCTCATGAGCGTACGCACACCTGGAGCACCGGCCCCGGGCGCCGCCCGCGCCCGCGCGACGAGGACGAAGGGCCCGGAGAGCCGACGTCCCCGTACGGCTGCCGTGTTCGCCACTCTCACCCCCGCCCGCCGCGAGGCACTGCGCACCGACTGCGCTCGCCTCGCGGAGCTGGACGACACCGACTTCGGAGTACGGCTGCTGGGCAACACGCCGACGCACGAGACCCGCGAGGAGGCGCTGCTGCACCACTGGGCCAGGACGGCCACGGAGTTCGGCAGGGAACTGGCGGCGAACGCTCCGCCGACGGCGGCCGGGCACGGGACCCGGGTGGTGGAGACCGCCGGCGGGCTCGACCGGCTCCTCCTCGCCCGGTACACCTCCCGCCCCGTGCCCACCGTCGAACTCTTCACCGACACCATCGCCCTCGGCGAGCACCTGGTGGACGTACTGGGTTGGCGGGACCACTATCCCGCCGGTTCGCTCCGGGCCGCCGCCCTCGCCCACGAGCACGCCCACTGCCTGCTGCACGGCGACCCCCGCACCCGCCACGCGCTCCGCGACCGGCTCGGACACACCGCCCTGCGGCTCGGCCGGATCCGCGTCCCCGGACACGTCGCCGGAGCCGACGAACTCGCGGCCCACGCCTACGCGGGCGCGCTCTGCGGCCTGGGCCGCTCCCCGCTCCTTCTCACCGCCGCGCTCGCGAGCGCGGTCCAGGCCCTCGGAGAGGACTGAGACCCGCCATGGGAATCGTCATCCTGCTGCTCATGCTCGCCGGTGTCGGGCTCATGCTCACCCGCAAGCTCCCCACCGCCTTCGCCCTGGTGCTCCTCGCCATCGCCATCGCGATCGCCGCCGGAGCGCCGCTCACCGGCGAGAACAGCGTTCTCGACACGGTGATCCAGCAGGGCGCGCCGGCGCTCGCGGCGACCATGCTCGCCGTGCTCATCGGCTCCTGGCTCGGCAAGCTGATGGAGGAGACCGGCATCGCCGGGACCCTCGTCCGCAAGATCGTCGAGTTCGGCGGGGACCGCCCCACCGTCGTCGCCCTCGGCGTCCTCGCGGTCTCCGCGCTCATCGGCACCGTCACCGGCTCGGCGCCCGCGGCGATGATGGCGGGCATCATCGGCATCCCCGCGATGATCGCGGTCGGCGTGCCGAAGACGACCGCCGCCGGCACCATCCTCATGGGCATCGCCGCCGGGCTGCCGTTCGAACTGCCCGTCTGGCAGTTCTTCTCCACCGCGCTGGAACTGCCCATCGACACGGTGAAGAGCTTCATGATGAGGCTGTTCCCCTTCGCGGCCTTCTTCGCCGTCCTCTTCGTCCTCGTGGAGTCCCGCCGCAAGGGTGTCGAGCACGCCTGGTCGCTGGCGTCGGCCGCCGAACGCTCCGGGGGCGGCGACCGCCTGAAGAGCCCGGGGGAGCGGCGGCGCGGCCGCGCCCGGCGCATGGGCGACGCACCCTGGTACGCGCTCCTCGCCCCCGCCGTCCCGCTGGTCCTCGCGCTCGGCTTCGAGCTGCCCATCATCCCCTCGATGCTCGCGGGCGTGCTGTGGGCGCTGGCCACCACCACCCGGCCCGGTCAGCTCAACAAGCGCCTCCTGCGCACCCTTTACGGCGGGTTCGAGGTCGCCGCCCCGCCCATCGCGCTCTTCATCGCGATCGGCATCCTGCTCGCGGCGGTGAAGCTCCCCGGTGCCGTCGAGGCGCTGGACCCCCTGGTGAAGGCCGTCGCACCGGGCAACCCGGTCGTCTTCGTCATCGTCTTCACCCTGCTCGTACCGCTCTGCCTCTACCGCGGCCCGCTGAACGTCTACGGCCTCGGCGCCGGCATCGCCGGGGTCCTCATCGCCGCCGGCATCTACCCGGCCGTCGCCGTGCTCGGCCTGACCGCCTCGTACAACCAGGTCTTCGGCGTCAGCGACCCGACCAGCACCCAGACGGTCTGGGCGGCGCAGTACTCCGGCGTCAGCCCGCAGCAGGTCATGCTGCGCACCCTGCCGTACGTGTGGTGCGTCGCGCTCGGCGGCCTGATCCTCACCGCCACCACCCAGCTCTGACCCGTACGAGAACACCGACACCCGTCCACCCGCACAGAGGAGCCGTAACGCCATGACGCTCGACCGCCGCCTCTTCCTGCGCACCGCCACCGCCGGTGGTGCCGTGCTCGCCCTCGGGGCCCAGGGCACCGCACCGGCCGCCGCCGCCCCCGGCGGCTTCCCGGACTACCGCTACGTCCGCACACTGCTCGAGCCCGGCCGGCTCGCGTACAACCCCACCGGCGAGATCATCTTCCCGTCCATCCGAGGGGTGTACGACAAGCTGAGCAACCCGCTCGGCCGCTACTACCTCTACTACGCGCCCCACGACGCCCCCGGCGGCATCTGCCTCGCCCACGGCAACTCGCTGGAGGGCCCCTTCACCGAGTACCGCGCCAACCCGATCGTCTCCAACAACTGGTCGCCGCACTACAAGGTCAGCCACGTCTCCTCGCCGCACGTGCTCTGGAACGCGGACGCGCGGGAGCTGTGGCTGTACTTCCACGGCGAGAACAACACCACCCGCCTCGCGCGTTCCAAGGACGGCGTGAACTTCACGTACGACAGGACGGTCCTCACCACCGCGATGCTGCCGACGGGCTCCCGCGAAGCCTCCTACGCCCGGGTCTTCCGCCACGACCTGCCGTCCCGGGGCGCGAAGTACGTGATGCTCTTCATGTGGAACCAGGCCGACGACCACCGCGACATCGGCTGGGGCTGGTCGGCGGACGGCCGCGACTGGACCTTCTCCCAGCAGCCGTTGATCGACCACGCGGCGGTCGGCGCGGTGAACGTCAGCGGGCCGCATCTGCTCACCCGGAACGGCAGCGCGTACGTCGTCTACCACACCGACAAGGGGAGCGGCGGTGACATCAGGATCACCGAAGTGGGCATGGACTTCTCCCGCCGCAACCACCTCGGCGTGTTCTACAACTCCGGCAGCGCGGCACCGGAGAGCGGCCGCGCGGCCGCACCGTCGTTCGGCACCGACGGCGGTGTGCCGTACATGATCTACGAGGCGGGGGAACGCCTTTCGGGCGCGATCGCGGTCGCCCGTGGCTGACCTCCGCACCGCATCACCCCGGTAGTGGGCCCGAGGAAAGGGGTGGTGGCGGGAATAATCCGGTGGGCGGCCTTGTCCAAAGTGGGCCCCTTCACGCCACCACCCCTGGGAGCCTCGTGCCCGAGACCGTGCCCGTCACCTCCACCGTTCGCCCGCAACTCCCGGCCCTGCCCGTGCAGGCCGAGCGGCTGATCGAGCTGGGGGTCCATCAGCTCGCCGGGCTCACCGAGGCGGAGCTGCGCTCCTTCGCCGGGGCCGCCGAGGCTGGCGAGAGCTCCGGGGGCGACGGCAGCACCCTGCTCGCCGTCCACCCCGGCCGGGCTCCTGCCTCCGCGCTGGCGCCGCTGCTCCGGCGCGACGGCAAACCGGGTTTCGTCGTCACCGACATGCCCGATGCCGACCTCTTCGCCCCCATCGACGGGACCGGCCTGCCGGACGCGCCCCTCTACCTCCTCACCGGCCTCGACCGAGGCGATCAGATGGCCAACTGGAGCCCGAACGAGGCGCTGCCCGCTCTCGAAGCACGGGCCCGCACCCCGCTGCTGCTCACCGAGGGCATCCACTGGGTGCTGCAGCAGCCGGCCGTCCTGGAGCGGAACCACTGCTTCATGACCATCGGCTCCCGGCTCCGCAAGACCAACGGCGCCCTCGACGCCCGTACACCGGCGCTCTGGATCAGCAACGGCACCGGCAGGGACGGCAGTGAGCGGCGCAACGCCCCCAAGGTCGGCTGGTGCTGGGCGGGCAACCGGCACACCTGGCTGGGCTTCGCCTCCTCGGCAGGCCGTCGGCTCTAGGGCCTGTATCGCTCCGCAGGGGTGCGGCGACGCGAGGGGGCGTCGGCACCCGGAGGGTCCCGGGACGTGGCCCGGGACCCTGGTGACGGATGAGCGCGCCGGTCAGATGGAGGTGCCGCAGGTGCCGGAGACGTACCGGACGGACCCGTAGTGACTGATGGCGTACCACTGGTTGCTGGAGGTGCCGCAGGCGGTGACGTGACCTCCCGCCACGGTTCCGCACCCGCCGGAGCATGGCCATGACTCCCCGGGCTTGATCTCGCCCTCGATCGACGAGTCCCCTCGGGCGTACGCCCTGATACGCGCCAGTTCCCAGCCGGGCTTGACGGTGACGCGGCTGCCGGCGCTGTCGGTGGCCCGGGCCGGGCCCTCGGCAACCGGCTCCGCTCCGGCCGGCACGGGTGCGCCCAGTGCCAGCACCAGTGCCAGCACCAGTGCCAGCACCAGTGCCTGCGCCACGACGGCGCCCGCCAGTGCGAGTCGGTGCATCGACTTCTTCATGTTCTCTCTCCTGATCCTGGATTCTGTGACGGCCGGGGGCGTGCTCAGAGGTCCCGGACGTCCGCGGACACGCCGCCGACACCGGTGCCGAGCTGCGAGCAGCGGCCGCTGGAGCTCCTGCGCTTGCCCGGCTGGACCGTGACCCAGTCGCCGGTCGAGTCCCAGCTCATGCCGCAGATGATGACGGCCCGGAACTCGATGGGATGGTGGTTGTCGTTCTTGCAGACCGCCGTCGCCTCGAACCCGTTCTGGCTCACGGAGCACGTGCACGCCTCGCCGCTGCCGGGCGGACGCATCGCCGCCGCTTCGGCCGGAGCGGCGTGCAGGGCGGTGCCGGTGAAGAGCAGGGCCCCCACGGCGAGGGCCCTCAACGTGGAACGCATGATTCTCCTTCGATGCGTGGATTCGATTCGTGGACTGAGGAGGGGCACTCGTCACCCCATCGGGTGGTGAGCGGAGGGGATCCCGACCACGGGACGGCTGCTGTTTCGAGGCGCCGGCGGGCCGGGGATTCAGAGTTTGTGGCGGTGCGTCAGCCTTCGCAAGCTTGTCCCGGTTGATTCCGAGATGTCGGGATCCCCAGGGTGCTGACCTGCTGGGACATGCCTGTCCCGGGACCAGGGACAGCCGGCTGGGGCAGCAGCCACGGTCCGCACGGAAGGATGCCGCCATGGCCGCAGGCGAAGCGCCCGAAGACGACGCCGCCCGCAGGCTGGGCGCCGAGCTGCGGGCACTCCAGCAGCGCTCCGGATGCACGCTGCGCGACCTGGAGACCCGGGTACGGATCAGTGACTCGTCGCTCTCGCGGTACTTCCGAGGGAACACCGTCCCGCCCTGGGCCACGGTCCGTGACCTGTGCCGCGCGCTGGGCGCCGATCCGGTGGTGTACCGGGTGCTGTGGGAAGCCGCCGAGCGGAACCAGCCCCAGGCTCAACCGCAGCCCGAGCCTCAGTCCAAGCCCGATCCTCAGTCCCGGACTGAGGCGCCTGCGGGTGCTGGCACCGGTGACTCGGCCGGCCGGCCGCCCCGCCCCAGCCTCTGGCACCGTGTCACCGGCCCCGAGAGCCGCGGCCGCTGGACCTCCGCCACGGCCGGTGGCGTGGCCGGGGTGGTGCTGGGCTCCCTCGTCACCTGGTTCGTGCTGCTCCCACCCGATGCCCCGGCCGACCCCGCCGGGGTCGCCGGGGCGGTGAGCGACGGCGGGGCCTCGGAGAGCGGCCCGGGGCCGTCCCGCTCGGCAAGGATCTTCGTCAGCCGGGCGACCGGAGCCTGCCTGGACCACAGCCTGGACCAGAAGCTGCGTACGTACGCGTGCAACGGGCTGAGCTACCAGCGATGGACCGTGCACAAACTGCCGGACGGCACACACCAGCTGAGGAACCACGCCACCGGCGCCTGCCTGGACCACGGGGAGACGGGGCTGCGGTCCGTGGACTGCTCCGCTTCCGTCACGCAGAGGTGGACGCTCACCACGAGGCCCGACGACTCGGTGGAGCTCAGGAGCGCGGCCACCGCGGCATGTCTGGACGACAGCGTCGCCCTGGGGCTGCGAGCGCTGCCGTGCACCCGTACGAGCCGTCAGAAGTGGGGCTGAAACCGGCAGACCACCCCGGTGCCCGAAAGGATGAACCGGCCTTCGAACCTGGCGTGTTGCAGTCGTGGAGGCTGCATCCTGCCTGCTGGTACGGGCCGTGCCGTACCCACCGCGGAGTGCGCGGCGGCGGGCGAGGGGAGTGGCATGGGAACAGCCGACGAGCGGCCGCGGGTATCGCTGCGGGACCGGGCCGGCTACCGGTTCGACCGCACACTGGCTCGTTCCACCGGCACCCTGATGGGCTGGCTGGTGATCACCTGCCTGGCGATCGTGGTCCCGGTGAGCACGCTGCTGGTGTGGACGGACCCCGGATCGCCGAGGTCCCTGTCGGGGCGGCTGACCGCGGCCTGGCGGACCAGCGCGGAGACGCTCCGCCTGGGCGCGGCCAGCGGTACGCCGCTGCGCCTGGTGCTCTCGGCCCTGCTCGGGCTGGTCGCCCTGCTCTGCGTGTCGACGCTCGTCGGCGTGATCACGACCGGTCTGGCCGAGCGGCTCGCGGAGCTGAGCCGGGGGCGCTCGACCGTCCTGGAACAGGGGCATGTCCTGGTCCTCGGCTGGTCGGACCAGGTGACCACGGTGGTGGGCGAACTGGTCGCCGCCCAGGCACCGCGCAGGCCACGGGCCATCGTGGTGCTCGCCGACCGGGACAAGGCCGAGATGGAACAGGTGCTTACCGCCCGGGTCGGCCCGGCCGTACGCACGCGGATCATCTGTCGCAGCGGCCCCGCGAGCGACCCGGACGTTCTCGCGCTCGTCAGCCCGCGGGCGGCGAGCACCGTGCTGGTGCTGCCGTCGACGGAGCCGACGGCCGACGCCGAGGTGCTGCGCGTCCTGCTGGCGCTGCGCGCGGTCCTCGGTGAGGGGGCGGACGGGCCACCGGTGCTCGCCGCGGTCCGGGACGACCGGTACCGGGCCCCGGCCCGGCTGGCCGGCGGTCCGCGCGGCACGGTGCTGGAGACCGACCTGGTCACGGCCCGGCTGATCGCGCAGTGCGTCGGCCGGCCCGGCCTCTCCCTCGTCCTGCGCGACCTCCTGGACTTCGCGGGCGACGAGTTCCACCTGGCCGATGCCACCGCGTTCCAGGACGGCCCCTTCGGCGCGACCCTGCTGGGCCACCCGAACTCCTGCGTGGTCGGACTGCTCACCCCTGACGGCCGTACGCTGCTGAATCCGCCCGCCGACACGGTCGTCGGACCGGGAAGCCGTCTGGTCGTGCTCGCCCGCGACGACGACAGCACACGGGTGGGCGACTGCGGGCACCTCGTCGACGACTCGGTCATCGTCGCGGCCCCGTCCGAACGGGACGGTCCGACAAGGCTGTTGCTGCTCGGCTGGAACCGGCGCGCTCCTCTCGTCGTCCGGCAGCTACGGCGTACGGCCCGCCCGGGGTCCTTCGTTGACGTGCTCACCGACAGCGTCGTACCCGGACCGAGAGAACCGGAGAACCGGACACCGGAGCGCGGGGATCCGGAGCACGGGAAACCGGAGAGCGGGACACCGGAGAGAGGGACACCGGAGACCGGGACACCGGAGACCGGGACACCGGCGGGGCCGGAGGTACGGTTCCGGTCGGCGGCGCTGTCCCGGCCGGAGACCCTGCTCGGCCTCGACCTCGGCCCCTACGACGGCCTGGTCGTCCTCGGCCCCGATGGGGGCGCCGGTCCCGACCACCCCGACGACTGGACCCTGGTCACCCTGCTGGCCCTGCGGCTGCTGGAGGAGCGCACCGGCCGCGAGGTCCGCGTCGTCACCGAACTCATCGACGACCGCAACCGGCCCCTGGCGCCCGTCAACACCGCCTCCGACGTCATCGTCAGCGGGATGCTCACCGGCCTCCTCATGGCGCAGATCGCGCAGAACCGGCACCTGGCCCCGCTCTTCGACGAACTGTTCTCCGCAGAGGGCAGCGACGTCTGCCTGAGGCCCGCCGGTACGTACGTCCGCCCGGGCGCCGAGGCCACCTTCGCCACCGTGGTCGCAGCCGCCCGCGACCGGGGCGAATGCGCGATCGGATACCGGCGCCACGACGGGCGCACCGGTCGGGCGGACCGGGGGGTCCGGCTCAATCCGTCGAAGGACGAGCGGCACGTCTGGAGCGCCGAGGACCATGTGGTCGTGGTGGCGAGGGACCGCGACCTCCCCACGGCGGCCCCGTCCGAACCGGCGGACGCCGCCGACGAGACCGGCACCGCCGTCGAGGCCGACGCGGCCACGACCGCCGCCGTACGGCCAGGGCATGGGCAGCCGGCTGATTGACCGGGTGTCAGGAGACCACGGCCCCGTCCTCCCCCGCGTCATGGTGGAGGCGCGTCATCGGGGCCCGGTCGGCCGACTGCGGGTAGAACCGCCGCGCCCAACGACGGAACGGGCCGATGGGGCCGTCCCCGGGGGCGAGCCGGGGCGGCTGCTGGTACTGCTTGGTGTGCCAGATCCAGAAGTCCGCGGAGGTGAACTCGCAACCGGACCGGAAGACGGCGCGGTCCAGAAGGCGGGCCGCGCTACGGCTGACCGCTCGCGCGAGCGGCTTCGGCAGCCTGCCGGGCTCGGCAAAGGCGATGCGGTTCAACTGCCGGAACTGCATCCGGTTGGGCGCGATCGCGGTCGGCATCACCATCGTGCACATCCGGAGCCCGAAGCGTGGGGTGTGGACGTCGGCGTGCAGGCAGCCCAGTCCATAGCCGTCCACCTCCACATCGACGGTGAAGTCGCCGACCAGCGGGGCGGTTTCGTGGGCTCGCATGGACACGTGGAAGGCGGCGCCGTCGTAGGCGACGGGCCCGCCGAGCTCGGCCCTGGTCCAGCCGTGCAGGGTGGCGAAGTGCCCGAGGTCGACCGAGTTCTCGATGACTTCCTGGACGTTCCCGGCCATCTCCCAGGCGGCCGTGCGCGCGCGGGACGGCTGCCGATCTCGTGCCAGCGGGGGACCACCCAGTCCGGCTCCCGGCCGTCGTGGTGCCTCCAGACGAAGACCGCGCCGTTGACCTCGTGCACGGGCAGCCGGGTCAGGGCGGAGCGCGGCGGCGGTGTGTCGTACCCCGTGCGCACGCAGGTGCCGTCGGGGCCGAAGGCGAAGGAGTGGAACGGGCAGACGAGATCGTCGCCTTCGACCTTCGCCAGGCCGAGGTGGGCCCCGAGGTGCGGGCAGTACGGACGGACGGCGCGCAGGGCTCCTGTGCCGAGCCGGTACAGCACGACGTCGCTCCCCGCCAGCGGCCGGGTGAGCACGGTGCCGGGCCGTAACTCGTCGGTGAAGGCCAGCGCCGACCAGCCGCTCGGGTACGGCAGAGCCGGCGCACCCGAGACGTCAGCCGACGTCGGACCCTCGGTGATGGCGCGCCCGTACTCGCGTGACACTCCCACGATTTCCCCTCCCACGATCGGTCGCCCGGAGAATGCCCACACGGCTCCGGGGATCCACTCGCCACGCCGCGTATCAGCCGAACGGGGCCGGGAGGGCCGCAGGTTGACGTCGGTGCGGCGAGCAACACTCGGGTCGGGTTCGCGCCTGGACGACTCCCGGGTCAGGCGGCGTTGCCCGCTGGGGCCGGGGCGGAATCCGGGACCGGGGCGGTATCAGGTACCAGGGCGGTATCAGGGACAGGGGCGGTGCCCGTGTCCTCGGCGACCACAGCCTTCGCCGGCGCTCCGATTCCGAGCTTCTCCAGGATCTTCTTCTCGATCTCGTCGGCGAGGTCGGGGTTGTCCTTGAGGAAGTTGCGGGCGTTCTCCTTGCCCTGGCCGAGCTGGTCGCCCTCGTAGGTGTACCAGGCGCCGGCCTTGCGGACGAAGCCGTGCTCCACGCCCATGTCGATCAGCCCGCCCTCGCGGCTGATGCCGTGGCCGTAGAGGATGTCGAACTCGGCTTGCTTGAAGGGCGGGGCGACCTTGTTCTTGACCACCTTGACGCGGGTGCGGTTACCGACGGCTTCGGTCCCCTCCTTGAGCGTCTCGATCCGCCGGATGTCCAGGCGCACCGAGGCGTAGAACTTCAGCGCCCGGCCACCGGTCGTCGTCTCCGGGGAGCCGAACATCACGCCGATCTTCTCGCGGAGCTGGTTGATGAAGATCGCGGTCGTCCTCGTCTGGCTGAGCGCGCTGGTGATCTTACGGAGCGCCTGGCTCATCAGCCGCGCCTGCAGCCCCATGTGGGAGGCGCCCATCTCGCCCTCGATCTCGGCGCGGGGCACCAGGGCCGCGACGGAGTCGATCACGATCAGATCGATCGCGCCGGAGCGGATCAGGATGTCGACGATCTCCAGCGCCTGCTCACCGTTGTCCGGCTGGGACAGGATGAGGTTGTCCGTGTCGACGCCGAGCTTCTTGGCGTACTCCGGGTCCAGCGCGTGCTCGGCGTCGATGAACGCCACCGAGCCGCCGGCCTTCTGTGCGTTCGCCACGGCGTGCAGCGTCAGCGTCGTCTTACCGGAGGACTCCGGTCCGTACACCTCCACCACACGGCCGCGCGGCAGACCCCCCACACCGAGCGCCACGTCCAGCGCGGTCGACCCGGTGGGGATCACCTCGATGGGCTCGTTGGGCCGCTCGCCGAGGCGCATCACAGCGCCCTTGCCGAACTTCCGCTCGATCTGTGCGAGCGCGGTGTCCAGCGCCTTCTCGTGGTCGGTTCCTGCCATGAGCTTCACCCGGTCCGATGGAGAGGCACGCCGCACGTCGGAGGACGTGAGCGCTCAGTGCCGACAACGGACGTGTCGGAGATCCTAAAAACGAACATCCGATCGATTTTCGTGTCCAGTGAAAGGTACCAAACCGACGGAAGCGCGACGAGTCACACGCCGGAGCCCTTCGGGGGGTCGCTTCGCGTAGCCACCGCTCGTTTTCCGCCATCCCACTCCCTCCCGTAGCCGCTAATCCGCCCATTTGGTGGTGGCTGGATCTCGCCGGGCAACTGCTTGTCGGCCGGTCCTGCCCCCCCGGGGGGGGGGCTTGTGTGGGTGTACCGGTCTGTCCAGCATGGAACAACGTTGTCAGGGACGCGTCGACTTAGGGCCTGTATCAAGTCGTGATCAGGCTGTTCCGAGGTGGCGGATCCAGAGGAGTGCGCCGCAGAGGTCGAGGGCTGCTTGGTAGCTGTCGGGGCGTTTGTCGTACCGGACAGCGAGGCCGCGCCAGTCCTTGATTTTGTTGATGGTGCGCTCGACGGTGTTCCGGTCCTTGTACAGCTCGGTGTCGTGGGCGATGGGTCTGCCGCCCCGGCGGCCCTTCTTCCTGCGGTTCGCGGCCTGGTCCTTCTTCTCCGGGATCACTGCCTTGATGCCGCGTGTCCGCAGGTGGGAGCGATTTCTGCGGGAGGAGTAAGCCTTGTCGCCGGCAACGGCGTCCGGGCGGGTGCGGGGGCGGCCGACCGGGCCGGGGACCCGGATGCCCTGGAGGACGGGGATGAACTGCGGGCTGTCCCCGGCCTGCCCGGCGGTGATCACGAAGGAGAGCGGGAGGCAGTCCCGGGTACAGGACAGGTGCGTCTTCGTCGTCAATCCGCCGCAGGATCGTCCCAGGGCAGCAGCGGCAAGGCGGGCCTTGTGGCGACGTTTCATCCGCTGTCGCTCGGCCTGCCCGGAGTCGGGTTCTGGATCTTCTTGCCCGGCTTGTTCCTCGGCGCTTCCCCTTTTTCGGCCAGGGCCTTCTCCAGGGCATCGAGGGTCTCGGCGTCGAGGACCAGGCCCGCGGCGTCGTGGTGGGCGCGGGCCGTGGTCGAGTCCACGCTGACCAGCGACAAGTCGACCAGGCCCCGCTTCGCGGCCTCGGCGATCGCGCCCTGGAATATCGCGGTGAACACCCTGGCGTCCCGCCACTTCCGAAACCGGCCGTAGACCGTGGACCAGGGTCCGAAGCGTTCGGGAAGCTCCCGCCACTTCGCCCCGTTCCGGAATCGCCAGACCACCCCCTCGAACTGTTCCCGCAGGTGAGAGGGGTACGGCCCGTACTCACCGATCGGCAGGAACGGCTCTATGAACTCCCATGCGTCATCAGACAGTTGAGGGCGAGACATCCCAGTGTTCTACCTGACCGCCCGGAACCGCAACGGACCGGGGGTCAGGTAGATCAGGACTTGATACAGGCCCTAGTCGTGTTCCTGACAACGCGTCATGGGCGTCCACCCAACGCCCCGAGTTCCCCCCACGATCTGGAGGACTTGAAGTGCCCGTGAGGTCGGTCAGCAGGGTATGGTGGACGGTCTGAGCGGCGAGGGTTTTCCACCAAATCGGATCGTCAGCGGCAGCACCACTGGCCCGACCGGCCTCAACGCCACCGTCAATTACGGTGCCGACGGCATCGTCTCCGGTCTGATCCAGACCAACGTCTGCGCCGGGCCGGGCGACAGCGGCGGCGCGCTCTTCTCCGGAAGCACCGCGCTCGGCCTCACCTCCGGCGGCAGCGGCAACTGCTCCTCCGGCGGCACCACGTTCTACCAGCCCGTCACCGAGGCGCTCGGCGCCTACGGTGTGAGCATCATCTGATTTCCGCGCCGCGGGCCGAACCGACCGTGTTCGGTGCGGTCGCCTCAGATCCCACCGTCTCCCGCCTCCTCGATGCCCTCGACGCTGCCGGGCCGAAGGCACTGGACGCGATCCGAACTGCACGGGCCCAAGCCGACCTTGCCGTTCTGAGGCGTACGAGCGGAAAGATCCGTTGCCGACTGGCGACTGGAGCCGGGGTGGTCATCGGACGCGCTCCAGCAGCAACAGCTGGACATTCGCGAAGCCTATGGTCCGTACGGTGCGGAACTCCTTCCGCAGCAGCCGCGCCTTCTGCTCTGCCATGCCGGAGAACGGGTTGTCACCCCGACCGGCGGAGACGAGCCAGATCCTCCGGTATCCAGCGGCGCAGCGACGGAGGTCCGGGCATTCGCCAGCTTCGTAGTCGGCGCGCTGCTGCGGGGTGTCGTGCACGAAGACGTCCCTGGGCCTGGGGCCTTCACGCAGTTCGTAGTCCAGGGCGCGGCGAGGCTTGAGGCGGTGGGTGTAGGCGAGGCCGTCACCTGGGCGCTGGTCGACGAAGACCGCGGTGGCGACGGAGTGGTAGTCCGGCTCGCGGGGGGTGTTGTGCGTGATGTCGCTCCGGCTGAACGGGGCGGACGCCGCAACGACAACGACCAGTGTGGCGGCGACGCCACGGGCAACGGTGGCCCGGCCGGCGAGTCGGTGGATGCCGATGGTCGCCAGCAGGATCCAGGCCGGGACAGTGAACAGCAGATAGCGGTCGAGAAAGAGATGCAGCCAGCGGACCGTCGCCAGGGTGAGCAGGAACGGCACCAGGGCCCACAGCGCGAGTGGCGTGACGTGCGCCCGCGGGCGAGGACCGGGTCCCGGCCCTGTGCGCTGCCTCCCCCGTCCCACCGTGGCCAGCACCATGGCCGCACCTCCGAGCACAACGGCGGTTGCCACCGGGGACCGGAAGAGCATGTAAGGCATGGCGGCAACGTCGTTCCAAGCCGGCGTGTTCCAGGCGATCTGCTGAGCCTGATCGCGGGCGAGGACGACCAACGGCACCACGAGCGCCAGCCCACCGCTCGCCGCGATCAACCACGCACGCACGACGTGTCGCCCGCTCTCGCGCCGTGCGCGCAGCACGGTGACGAGGTGAGCGACCAGCACGGTCAGGGCCACCAGGTGGGACCAGCCCACGAGCGGGACGGTCATGCCGTACAACACCCACCGTCGCGGCTCCGGCCGCTCCACCACACGCAGCAGCGCGAGGAAGCTCATCAGCGCCGCCACCATGGCGAAGGCGTACGGCCGCGCCTCCTGCCCGTACCGTGTGACGGTGGGGACGAGCGCGAAGACCAGGCCGGCGACCAGGCCACCCTGCGTACTGCCGACGGCCCGTCGGCCGAGGAGCCCGACCAGTCCGCCCGCCACGGCCATGGCGAGCGCGGATGGCAGCCGCAGGGCAGTGAGGGAGTCGCCGAACGCCGACACCCACAGATGCATGAACACGTAGTACGGCGCCAGTACCAAGTCGACGTGCTGGGTGAGCTGGTACAAGTCCCCGAAGGAGAGCGACGCCGCCCACCAGGTGGCATGCTCGTCCCGCCAGGCGCTCCGATCGCCCGCCCCCCATAAACAACCGAGCAGTGTCACGAACGCGGGCGCGAGGAAGACAAGTCCAGGTAACGGGATGACGCGGCGTATCAAGGGATCAGCGGCCGAATCGGTCGACTGATCGCCGCCTTCCGCACCGATGACCGGTTTCGTGGTGGTCACAAGTCTCCCGCCCGGAGCCCGCTTCAACGTCATCGAAATGGCTCACTACGGGCGGAACCCTAGCGCAGCCGTCACACGCTCTGTGCCCCCAGCGGTCGGCCGAACCAGGGCGAGTACGGCGCGTCACAACAGGGCGAAAAGCGCCTGATGCGGCACTTAGCCCCCCCGGATCAGTAGGAGTTCTTAAGGGCGTGACGAAGGCGCGGGACGCCTGTCCGCGCCGGTCGGTGTGGGCACCACCCCGTCCGTTCGGAACGCGCGAGTGCACGTCTCGGAACGGGCGAGTGCACGTCCAGCGTGCCGCAGAGAGGCACCCGGGTTCACCTGGGGTCGAGCAGGGCACCGGGCCGGATCTCACCGCTCGGGCGTTCCCTGGCCGGGACCAGGTGCTGGGAGATGCTGCGCAGTTTCTCGCAGGTCTCTTCGTGTTCGCGTTCGGGCAGGGACTGTCGCACGACTCCGGCGCCGGCCTGGAGCCAGCAGTGGCCATCTTGCTGAAAGACGCTGCGCAGGACGAGCGCGGCGTCGAGGGCGCCGTCCGCGTCGCAGGTGAGGACCGCGCCTGCGTAAATGCCTCTCGGGCGGCCTTCGAGGGTGCGGATGAGGGGGTAGGCCGAGGTTTTGGGGATGCCGGTCGCGGTAACCGCGGGGAAGAGTGCGGCGAACGCGTGCCAGGGGCCGTAGCCGTCACGGAGTTGGCCGGTGACCGTGGAGGCCAGGTGCTGGACGGTGCCGCGTTGCAGGACGTCCATGTACTCGGTCACGGCGGTGTCGTCGCAGACGGCGGCAAGGTCTTCCAGCGCGAGCTTGACGGAAATGGCGTGCTCGTGGATCTCCTTGGGATCGCTGAGCAGGTCGTCGTGCAGGCGGGCGTCTTCACCTGCCGATCCCGTGCGGGCGCGTGTTCCGGCCAGAGGGTGGCTGGTGACCCTGCCGTCGGGGGTGACTTCGACCACCGTCTCGGGGCTGAAACCGGCGGCCTGGATCCCGCCGAGATCGAGGAGGAATGAGCGGGCCGGGGTGTTGGCCCGCCGCCCTGCGGCATAGGTCGCCGGGAGGTCCACGCGTTCGGGTACGGGCAAGCGCCGCGAGAGGATCACCTTGGTGAGGGGACCGTCATCCTGGAGCTCCACCAGGGCGGCCGAGACCGTCGCCCGGTAGTTGCCTCTGTCCTCCAGGGGCAGGTGAATCCTTTCGGTGGGAACGGCCACCCAAGGGCCCGTGCGGGTCAGCCGTACCAGCAGGTCCAGCCGCTCGGGGTCCAGGGACCGGATCAGGATGGTGGTGCCGTCCGTGCGCACCTCGTCGGTCGGAACGATCAGGTGCAGAACGGTGTCTGTCCCGCTCGGTGCGGCTCCGGCGAGCACGGGCCCCAGCTCGAAGGCCGCCCAGCCGTAGGCCCGCCAGTCGGTCACCGGCGTGCGAGCGAGCCACTGGGCGACGCTGCTCAGGTCGGCCGCTCCGTGTCCGGTGAGTCGCAGGGATGCCAGGGCGCCACCGGCCAGGGCCCACTCGGTGCCGCTTTCGTACACCACGTACGGGGAGAACAGGCCGGTGTCGACGAGTCGGGTCATGAGAGCCAGCGGCTCCTCTTCCAACGGCAGGCGTACTTCTTGGTAGCTTCGGTGGTTCATGGTGTGTTCTCCTCGAATGGCCGACGGCCCCGGACGCTGATCAGCGGGTAGGAATTGGCGACGAACTCGGGGTCCTGCAGCAGGATGCGGAATCGGCCCAGTTCGCGATCCGAGAGCCCTGCCTGGACCAGCTGGTGGGCGACTTGGTCGACGTTGTGACGGTGCAGGGCGATCCCCGTGCTCCCGCCGGGCCACGCCTCGGCGTATGTGGTCGCCATGACGTCCACGAGGCCCGTCCGTACCATCGCCCCGAGAGCCCGCTGTCCCCACAGCGGATCGGCTCCAGATGCCTCCAGTAGTCCGTTCAGCGCCGTGTGTACCTGACGGAAGAGGGCAGCCGCGTCCTCGTCGGGTGCGGCGAGCACGGGGACCCAGCTGCAGTCGAACTCCTCCAGTACCAGCCAGCCGCCCGGCCGCAGCGCTCCCACGAGCCGCTTCAGTACCTGCAGCCGCTCCGGCAGATGCAGCAACACCAGCCGGGCGTGCACCAAGTCGTAGCCGTCGCCGGGCAGTGGATCCCGCACGATGTCGTGCCGCAGCAGGCGCACATGAGGCTGCGCGCTCCGGGGCAGTGCCCAGCGCGGTTCGATATCCGTGATCGTCACCTCGCCACCGGGGCCTACCTGCTCCGCGAGCCAGCCACCCAACGAGGCACTACCGCCCCCGACCTCCAGGCATCTCCAGCCCGCTTTCAGGCCGGTCGACTCCAGTTGACGGCGGGACACGGGGTCGTAGCAGGACTCCAGAACGGAAAAGCGCCCCTGCGACTCCGGGGCGGAATTGTCGAACAGGTACCGAGACACGAAGAACCTCCTCAGAAGTACGGAAACCAGCTGTCAGTGGTGCGGATTTCACGCTTTCGATATCGGCGCGCACACGACGCGGCTGAAGTGTGTTCGGCACACGCGCGGACATGCGGCGCGACCCACCGGAAGCCGGCGCACTGAACCACCCCGGTCTGTTCGGGGCCGAGGCGGGCGCTGTGGTCATGGCTTTCCCCGCGAGGTCGGCGTTCCGGCTGCCAAGGCCCGATGTGACCGGAGCGGTCCGGTTTCTGAGAGCGGCACCGGTCTCACTCGGCGAGGGCATCGGCCCAGAGTTCCACGAGGCGCTGCGGGTTCTCGTGGGCCGTGGTGGTCAGCGCGGAGAGCCTTGCTACTCCATCGTGCGTGGTGAGGAGGGTGAAACAGTTGTGGCTGGGGGGCAGCCAGGGGATCGCGGTGATGTCGGCGACGTGGGCGCCGAGGACCGAAACGGGCCCTTGGGTGCGGACGTGGGAAGCTGTCATGGCCACGCTGCGGGGGTCGGTGAGGCGCTGGAGGACCCAGCTCGCCACACGGTCCGGGGTGTCTTCGGTGAGTGTGCGCAGTGCGTCGCGGTGGCGGGCCATGTGGCGTCTGCTCGTGGTGTTCATGAGTGCGGTCAACCGGTTCGCGGTGTTGGACGCCGTGCAGGGCAGCGGGATGCGGAGCAGGCCGAGTCGGTTGGCGAGGTGGGGCACGAAGTCTTCGTGGTGGTGCGGAGGGCGGGTGTCCACGGGGACCAGGACGTACGGGCCGCGTCGCCACCAGGGTTGGGACGCGCAGTCCTGTGTGGGGGGCCAGTCGCGCAGGGCTGCCGCCATGGCGGCGAGGTGCACCTGGTTGACGGTGGCGCCGGTTGCTCTGGCCATCGTCTGAAGCAGTCCCAAGTCGACCGAGGCGTGTGCCAGTTCGCGCCTGGGGGGCTGGAGGGGGTCCGGGGCTGGAGACCGGGTGTGGGGCAGGTAGGTGGCCAGAACGTCCGGGAGCAGGGCCAGGAGGTCTCGCGCCGGTTTCTGCCTGGGGGCGTGCGCCGGGCCGGCGGCAGAGGGCGGTGGCTCGTGGGCGGGTCGAGGGCCGAGGAGGACGCGCAGGGTGTGCAGCATCGAGGTGGCGTCCTGTACGGCGTGGTGCGCGAGGAAGCACAGCGCCCAGCCCTCGCCGCCGTCGGTCTGCAGCCACAGCCCCCAGCGGGGGCGGTCCGGAGGGGGTGGTGTGTCGAGAAGCGCTTGTGCCGGCCGGGGGTCGAGGGTTCGGTCGGCCAGGTGCCGGACGTGGTGCTCGACGGCGAAGTCCGCGTCCGGTTCCCAGTAGGTGTGGCCGTCTCGGAGGGTGAGCCGGTGGGTGAGAAGTGGCAGGCTCTGGACGCGTCGGCTGACCTGGGCACGCAGTGTCGCCAGTTCGGGGGGCGTGCCGTTCATGCGCAGGTGGAAGCCGAAGTACATGTCGGAGGGGTCGGCGACGAAGGTCTCCAAGGTGAGGAAGGTCCGGGTGAGCAGGCCGGCCCGGGGGTGATCGCGGTCGCGGGGTTCGGAGAGGGGCATGGGTTGCTCCCATACGCGAGAGGTTCGGGGGGGCATCCGGTCCGGAGGCCGCGCCGAGGCCGTGCGGGTCAGTGCGCTTCGGACGGCTGCGGCTGCTGGACGGGTGTTCGGACTGTCAGGGCCGGTGGGCGATGACGACTCCATTGGCGGTGGGTGCGGCGAACCGGTGCACCTGGATGTCGGTGAAACCGGTGTCGGTGAGCCAGCCGGTGAGCTCGTCGACGGTCAGGCCGTGGCCCCAGGTCTCGACCTGCATGGCGAGGCCCATCAGGGCGGCTTCGAGGGGGCCGTCTTCGGAGTCGGCGACGAAGAGTTCGCTGACGATCAGCCGACCGCCCGGCGGCAGGGCCTGGAAGCACTGCCGCAGGATGGTGCGGTCTGCGGTCTCGTCCCAGTCGTGCAGGATCGACGACAGCAGGACGGCGTCGTAGCCGGTGGGCAGGGGGTCGGTGAAGAAGTCTCCCGGAATGGTCGTGATGCGCTCTGTCAGGTCGGCCTTCTCGATGCCCGGTCGGGTCAGCTCGCAGACGAAGGGCAGGTCCACCACGGCCGCGCGCAGGTCGGGGTGGGTACGGCACAGTTCGATGTCCCACGCCGCGCCGCCGCCACCGACATCCAGCAGAGCGCGGGTTGCGCCGAGACCCACCCGTGCGACGAATGCGCGGGCCGTGACGGTGGAGACCGCGTACATGGCCTCCCAGAACGTCTCCATGACGTCGGGGTCGGCATCGTCGAACAGCGACTTCTGCCGTGCGGGGTCCCAGGCGGTGGGCCGGTTGGCGCGGAGGGATTCGGTGAGGCGCATCCAGCCCGGGTAGTCGTGCCTGTCCAGCATCTCCACCCACCCGCCGAAGTAGTCGGGGCCTCCGCGGACCAGATACCGATTGGACAGTGGTGAGTTGAAGCAGTGGACCCCGTTTTTGGTGATCAGTCCGAGGGCGGCGCAGGCGGTGAGCAGGGAGCGAGTCGGGCGCGTGTCGAAGCCGAGGTGTTCGGCGATTTCGGCCACGGAGCTGCCGGGGTGGCGTGTCAGGGTGCCGAAGAGATCGATGTCGAGTGCGGTCGACAGGGTCTTGGACACCCACAGGCCGGAGGCGAGTTCCATGATCTTCTGGGGGCCCTGCGCGGAGTTGGCTTCGGTGGTCATCGTTCGGACTGCCTTTCCCGGTGGGTGGGTGCGGCGGCCTTGTCCTGATCCGGGGAGAGCGTGCTGTCCACGGCCTGCGGCGTGAGGTAGTGCCCGGTGGGGAAGCGGGCGTGTTCGGCGACCAGGCGGAGCAGTGCTCGCGCGGCGTGTTCCGGCGGGGTGAAGCGGCCCTGGTCGCGCTGGGTGACGAGCCACTGGCCGATCTGGTCGGCCCAGGGGTCACCGGTGGGGTGGCGGGCCAGATGGTCGCGGGTGACGCCGAGGTCCAGCAGTCCGGGGTGGAAGCTGAAGGCGGCCACGTGGTGGGGGCGGAGCTCTGCTGCGAGGTTCTCGGTGAGTTTGATGACGGCGGCCTTGGAGACCGAGTAGGCCGACGCGTAGGGCCAGCGGTGGCGGCCTGCTTCGCTGACGATGTTGATGACGCATCCGCTCCGTGCCGCGATCATGACGGGGACGACGGAACGGCAGGTATGCGTGGTGCCCAGGATGTTGACGTGCATGGTGCGCCACCAGTGCTGCGGGTCCGCTTCCCACACGGGGCCGAGCGGGCCGGGTATCCCCGCGTTGTTGATGAGTACGTCGATGGTGCCGAAGGCGGCCACGGCGCGCTCGACGACCTCGGCCACGGCCTCGGCATCGGTGAGATCCGCCGGTGCGGTGACGACTCGTACCTGTCGTGACCGGAGTTCGGCCGCGGTCTCGTCCAGTGCCTTGGAGTCACGTGCGGTCAGGACCAGTTGAGCGCCGGCTTCGGCGAAGGCGTCGGTGAGGAAGCGGCCCAGGCCGCGGCTGGCGCCGGTGATGAGGACGGTGCGGCCGTTCAGGGAAGGCGAGGACAGGTCTTCTGCGGGCCGTCGGGTCCGCGTGACCAGTTCGCGGCGCAGGAGCTTGCCCGACTGGTTGCGGGGCAGAGCGTCCACGGCTTCGATGGCTCTGATCCGGCGCTGCGGGGGTACGCGTTCGCGGACGTAGTCGGTTAGTTCGCTCAGCGCGACGGTTTCGCGCAGCACCACGAACGCCTTGGGGATCTCACCGTAGGCGGGGTGGGGGACGCCGACCACCGCGGCGTCGGCGACGGCGGTGTGGGTGAGGAGGACGGCTTCGAGTTCGGCCGGGGCCACCTGGTGCCCGTTGTACTTGATGAGTTCCTTCAGGCGGCCGGTGATGGTGCAGTGCCCGATCCTGTCGACGAGAGCCAGATCGCCTGTGTGCAGCCATCCGTAGTGATCCCGTAGTGGCGGGGATGTCTGCTCGCCGGGCAGATAGCCGGGGCTGATCTGGGGACCGCGTACCCACAGCTCCCCTTCTTCGCCCGCGGGGAGGGCTTCGCCCGTGCTGGGGTGCGCGATGCGCACGTCGGTGCCGGGCAGCGGGAGCCCGACCGAGCCGGCGGGTGCGGTGCTGCTGTCGGGGGTCAGGTGGGTGCAGCCGGCCTCCGTCATGCCGTAGCCCTGTTGTACGGACACCTTCAGGCGGCGGCTGCAGGCGTCGGCCGTGGCCGGGGCCAGAGGTGCTCCTCCTGAGAAGACCCTGCGCAGGCTGGAAAGGTCGTACCGGCCGGCCGCGGGGTGCGTGGCGAGCTGGGCCACGGTCTGCGGCACCAGGTAGGCGACGGTGACGTGGTGTTCCTGGATGGCCCGCAGGAACTCCTCGAAGCTGAACGGTGATCCGGTCACCACCAGGGTGCCGCCGGTGCGCAGGGTGTGGTTCAGGGCCATCTGCATCCCGTAGATGTGCCGCCACGGTGTCACGGCCAGGACGACGTCGTCCGGCGCCAGACGGTGGCGGGCGTGGATCTGCTCCAGATTGGCCGCCAGGTTGTGGTGGGTGAGGATCACCTGCTTGGCGTGCCCCTGCGTGCCGCTGGATGAGGCGAGGACGGCCACCGCCTCGGGGACGGCTTGGGGGGTGGGGGGAGCCGGCGCGTCGGTCTCGGCGGCGAGGCGGGACCACGGAATCCAGTCGGGCCGCTCCCGCTCTTCACCGCTCCCCTCGACGACCACCGTGCGGGCCACGGATCGGGCGCCTGGCAGCTCTGTCAGCTGCCGGCAGGCGCTGGGTGGCGCGACGAGCCAGCGGGCCTGGGAGGCGCCGATGGCCCGTTCCCACTCCGCGGGCGGCGCCAGCGGGTCGAGCGGCTGGACGGTCATGCCCGCCAGCAGGGCACCGTGGTAGGCGGCGGCGAAGGCGGCGCCGTTGTCGAGGACGATGGCGACGACTTCTCCCTGCCGCTGGGAACGACGGACCAGCAGGGAGGCGAAACCCCTTGCCTGGGCCGACAGTTCACCGAAGCTGGTCCGTTGCCCGGTGCGGCAGTCGATCAGCGCCCGCTTGTGGGAAGGGGCCGCCTGATCAATACCGATGGCGCGGAAGTCGGGTGCGGTCATGACGTGCCCCCTGGTGGCGGGCCGGACCTCGTGGCGGGGCGCTTGCGGGCGATGGTCAGGCCGTCGGCGATGGGCAGCATCACGGATTCCACCCGCTCATCGGCCCGTACCCGTTCGTTGAAGCGGCGGATGGCCCGGGCGTTGCCGGTGCACCGGGGATCGGCGGCGTCTCCCCCGTACAGCACGTTGTCCGCGAGCAGCAGTCCGCCGGGGCGCGTCCGGGGAACCAGCAGGTCCCAGTAGGTCTCGTAGGAGACTTTGTCGGCGTCGAGGAAGACCAGATCGATCGATTCCTCCTCGGGCAGCGCGCTCAAGGTCTCCGTGGCCGGTCCGACGCGGAGCTGGATGCGCTCGTCCACGCCCGCCGCCTGCCACGCCCGGCGGGCGATGCCGGTCCACTCCGCCGACAGGTCACATGTGATCACCGTGCCGTCCGGCGGTAGCCCGAGGGCGAACGCGAGGGTCGAGTAACCGGTGAAAGTGCCCACCTCCACGACGAGCGTGGCTCCCGTAATCTGGGTGAGCAGGGTCAGAAAGGTGCTCTGCTCGTGCGGGATCCGCATCTCCGCCACCTGGCCGAGAGCATGGGTGTGCTCGACGAGCCGTTGTTGGACCTCTGTGGGCGGCTCGGCCTGTGCGACCAGGTAGCGGTACAGCTCGGGCGTCATGGAGACGGTCTTGTCGTCGTCGGAGATGCTCACTGGGGGCATCGAGAAGCTCCTTGCTGGAGTGGAACGGTGCCGGCCCGGACCGGCACGTTCGGGTGTGCGGCGGATGGGCGGGCTGTGGCGGCGAGGTCTTCGGCCAGGGCACGCAATAGGGCGCCGGCCTTGTACTCGAAGGCTTCGACGGAGCCGGTGTGCGGGGGGCCGAACCCGGCCGGCGGGGAGTCGGCTTCGGTCAGGCCGTACACGCAGACGTCGCACAGCACCTGCGCCAGTCTGCGCACCAGCTGGGCGGCGAACGCCGACTCGCACACCACCTCGCGGTGCACCGCGAAGTAGTCGTCGTAGAGCTCCCGCTCGGCTTCGGACGGCGCCTTCCCGGGGCGGCGTCCGGCTTCCTGGAGCAGCGAGGCGCCGTCGGGCACCAGCTTCCTGGCCACCGCCATGTGGACCCGGTGGTTCAGTCTGGCGGCTTCGGCCAGGGGCGCGGTCGTCGCCTCCGGATGGAGGGCGCGTACGCGCTTGGTCAGCTCCGGAATCGCTTGGTAGTCGCGGGCCCACTCCCCGCTGAAGGCCGGGTGCCGGGCCATCATGTCGGCGCGGACGGTCTCCGCGTAACGCCGCGGCGGGCAGCCGCCGGTGTAGAGGAACAGCACGGAGTACACGTCGTACAGCCGGGCCGCCGTGTGGATCGCGGGCTCGGGCGGTCCGGGCCCGTCCTCCGCCTCCTCCAGGGACCGTCGCAGGCACTGCCACACGGCGAAAGCGGCGTGGTGCCCCACCACCCAGCGATAGCGCGTGCGTCGGCGGGTGTCCTCCGGGGCCCGCAGTGCCCGGGGGTGCATGCCCGTCGCGGCCTGTCGTAGCAGGTCCAGGTCGGTGTCGAGCTGCTGGTGGCATCTGCCGCCGGTGTGCGGACACGCAGGGGGCCGAGTTCCAGGCTCGGGCAGGAACAGTGGTTCCACCGCGGCGAATACGTCGGGTGGCGCCAGGATGTGGCAGGGGAGGACATCTGCAGCCTGTGTCATCTGCGCTCTCCGGTGGGATACGGGGCGGGGGTGCGGGGTGGGGCCCGCGGTGCGCTGTGCGCGACGGAGTGGGTTTCCCGCGCGCGGGTCTGCGGGCAGGCGCGCGGGGGTCAGGAGGGCTGGGCCAGTCGGTCGAGGAGGTCGGCGGCGTGGCGGATCTCCTCGTCCAGGGGCCGGTCCTGCACGATGGGCGCACAGATACTGGCCAGTTGGTCGATCAGAGCGATCGAGTCGGGTGTCAATGTGCGATGGCCGAGGTGTGCCGCTTGCCGCAGGGCCAGGGCGAGAGAACCTTGAAGGAGTCTCAGGTGGTGGGCCGCGTCAAGGGCGTTGAGGGCAGCCTGGGTGCCGAAGGGGATCACGTCCTGGTTGTGCAGGTTGGTGGGCAGGCTCTGGACCGAGGCGGGGTGGGCGTTTCTGCGCATCGTGGCCACGATGGCGGTAGCGGCCAGTTGCACCCCCTGCAGCGCGTGCTGGCGCCCGGGATCATTGGACAGCATCGGCGGCAGGCCGCCGTTGCGGTGCGGGTCGACGAGCAGGTCGAGTTGCCGTTCGGCGAGGTTGCCCAGCTGGGTGGCGGCCAGAGTGAGCAGGTCGCAGGCGAAGGCGGCGGGCTGGCCGAAGAAGTTGCCGCCGTGCGCCACGATGTCCTGGTCGGGGAAGAAGAGCGGGTTGTCGCTGACGGAGTTCAGGTCGTGGTCGACGACCTTCCGGCCGTACGCGAGTGCCGAGGTGGCCGCGCCGATCAACTGCGGGGTGCACCGCACGCTGTACGGCTCCTGCAACAGGCGCGTCCCGGAGGGGACAAGGCCGTCGAGGTGCTCTCGCAGTTCGCCACCGACCCGGGCGGCTTCCGGATGTCCGAAGGCGGCCAGGAGTTCGGGGGCGAGGAAGGCCGGCTCGGCGCCGAGGACGTCGGTGAGGACGGCCGAGAGCAGAACGGCGCTGGTGCGGGAGCGGATCAGTGAGGCCGTAGCGAGGCCCGCCGCGGCCGCGGTCAGCGAGGTGCCGTTCACCAGAGCCAGGGCGTCCCGGCCACCCAGCTCCAACGTGGTGAGCCCGGCCAGGGACAGGGCCTCGGCCGCGGGGAACCGCCGCCCGTCGACGTAGGCGTGGCCGTCCCCGCACAGGGCCCGAGCCACATAGGACAGCGGGACCAGGTCTCCGCTCGCGCCCAGCGAGCCCAGACGCGGCACGGCCGGAGCGAACGTGCTTCCCAAGGCCGCGGACAGCGTGTCCACCACCGCGACGGACACCCCGGAATACCCCCGGCACAGTGAGCTCAGCCGGATCAGCATCGCGGCCCGTACCGCAGCGGGGGCCAGGTCGGGTCCCTGCCCGGCACCCAGGTGGGCCAGAGCGTTCTCGCACTGATCGGCCGGATCCTCCCGGCCGCGGAAGCCGACCAGCGGACCGAAACCCGTGGTGGCCCCATAGACCGGACGGCCGTCCTGCATGCGCCGCAGAGCGAACGCGTGACAGGCGGCGACCCGTTCGTGGACACCGGGTCCGAGAACAACCTCCACCGGGCCGGTGGCGGCGCGCTCCACTTCGGTCAGGACGAGCGGTGCGTCGATGTCGATCGTGAGGGGACGCGGCATCGTCGTGGACACAGCAGTACCTCCAGCATCAGGGGTCCTCGGCGAGGATTCGCCGGAGGTCGAGGGGTGCGTGTCCGGTCAGATCGCGCACGGTCGTCGTGGTCCGGGCGGCGTCGCCGCCGCGGACGGCGGTGAACAGCTCCAGGAGCAGCGAGACCGCGTCCTCGTGCAGGCCCGCGGCACCGCACGCATGGGCGTACGCGTCCTCACTGAGGGAGCGGAACACCACCGGTCTCGCCCAGGCGTCGGAACACAACGAGGCGACCGTCGGACCGTCCAAGGACGCGGGACCGGTCAACTCGTAGATTTTGCAAGAGTGTTGTTCAGGGGCCGTAAGCACCAGGGCGGCCACCTCGGCCACGTCCTGGACGGCGACATAGGCGATCTTGTCTTTCGGGCCCACCGGCAGCAGGTACTCTCCCTGCCGCAGCATGGGAGTGAACAGTCCTCGGGTCAGAGTGCTCATGTACCACTGGGAACGCAGATGGGTCCAGCCTCGCCCGCTCGCCTCCACCAGTCTCTCCAGGCGGCGCAGAACGAAGGTTTCCGAGAGCGTCGCCATATGCGCCGAGTTGACGACGAAGTGCTCCACCCCATGAGCCAGAGCGGCCTCGACGAAGGGCTTCAGCTTCTGGTCGGAGTGAGCGTCCGCCAGGGGCGCGATCAGCAGGACTTCGGTGATGCCGTGCAGGGCGCCGCCGAAGCTGGAGGGGTCGGCGAAGTCGAGACGGCGGACATCGGCATCCTCAACGCCTCGTGCCGCGAGGGTCTCGGGGGTTCTCGTACCGAGCACTGCCGCATGCCCGGAGGCGGTGAACCTGCGGGCAACGGTGCGGCCAAGGGTCCCGGAGGCCCCCGTGATCAGGACGGACATGATGCACCTGCTTTCGCTGACCTTGGAATGCGTGCGTGCCGAGCAACTTGTAGGACGCGGAGAAGACCTGCACCCGCCGGCTGCCGGGAGGGCCGGCTCTCAGGGGGCCCGCGCGGTCATAGGCGGACGAGCGCCTTCAGGGCCGTACGGTCGGCCATCGCCCGGTACGCGGCCGGAACGCCGTCCAGGTCCGTCGTCAGGTCGAACACCGGGGATGGATCCAGACGCCCGGCGAGCACCTCGTCCAGCAGCGGCGGTATGAGCGCACGCGCCGGCGCCAGCCCGCCCGACACCGTGAGGTTGCGCAGGAACAGCGGACCGAGATCGCCGATCCCTCCGTGCGGCGCACCCACCAGAGCCACCGCCCCACCGTCGCGCGCCACCGACAGGGCCGTATCGACGGCGGGCTGGGTGCCGACGCACTCCAGCACCGCGTCCGCCCCCAGCCCGTCGGTGAGTTCACGCACCCGGGCCAAGCCCTCGTCTCCTCGCTCGGCCACCACGTCCGTGGCGCCAAAGGAGACACCGACGCGGGTGCGCGCCGGATGGCGACCGAGCAGAAGGATCCGCTCCGCGCCGGCCCGGTGCGCGGCCAACACGGCACACAGCCCTACCGCGCCGTCACCGACCACGGCTACGACAGATCCCTCGGTCACCCGGGCTCCGCGTACCGCGTGAGCCCCCGTCGCCATCACGTCGGCCAGTGTCAGGACGGCGGGCAGTCGTTCGTCGTCCGAACCGAGCCCGATCCGGACCAACGTCGCCTCCGCGAACGGCACACGGACCGCCTCGCCCTGCCCGCCGTCGTGGTCACCACCCCACATCCCGCCCCGCGCGCACGACGACGACAGGCCCGAACGGCACGGTCGGCACGTCCCGTCCGCCCACAGGAAGGGAGCCAGGACCATGTCTCCCTCACGGAGCCCTTGGACGTCAGCTCCCACGTCCTGCACCACGCCGAGGAACTCATGACCGGCCCGACGTCCCGGCGGAATGCCTCCCTCTCCGCGGTACGCCCACAGATCGGTCCCGCACACAGAGGCCAGCACAACACGGACCACCGCATCGGTGGAAACCTCGACCCTGGGGTCGGACACCCAGGCGACCCGGACCCCGCTCGCATCACCACGAATTACAGCCCGCATCTCTTCCCTCTTACGCCTCGTACCAGTGTTCGCTGTGGGCAAAGCCCCTGAAGGGGAGGCGGCCGGAATGCGACGGAGTTGCGCGGTCAGATGCATAGCACCAGGTGAGAGCGTCTCTCCGCTGCATGGTGTCGAGACTGACCGTCTGGCGACATCACATCCCGACTCGGGCTGTCGGCAGGCGAACTGCGGAAACGTCCGTGCAGGTCCAGGTGTCCTCATACGAGATACGAGGCATTCTTCGACACTGCCGTACGACACATGTCCGGCGTACTCCGGCTCGGCCCCTGAAGGGTGCAGCCGTCCGAAAACGACGATGCACCTTGGGCAGGGCGCCGGGCAACGGGCAACCGGGGGCTCGTGAGGAGTAACGGCAGTGAATCGAAGCGTGAGCACCGCCAGGGCGTACCACCGGCGCACAGGAGTACGCAGGCGCACCGAGAATACGACGGCCCCATTTGCTCCTACTTGAGCGTCACTCGGCGGTTCACGGAACCCGATCACCGGCCAGACACCCCTCGAACGCCTAGGGCGTGAGCTCGCCTCCGTCCGCAAGTCCCGGAAGGTCGGGGGCTATCTGTCGGGCTGCGGCGGATTGTCAGTCGACGAGACATGAGAACTGTCAGTGGCTGGTGTTGCCCCGGGCGGCCGTAGTCGGGCTCAGCCGATGGTGGGGCGGCGGCGTTCGACGAGGGCGACGTCGCGCAAGTGGCCGTGGTGGAGGCCGATGGCGGTCGGTAAGGCCGCCGGTGATCCAGATACTGGCGAGGGAGACGATGCCGAAGACGAGGAGCACGGTGTCGACCCGGTTGGCCAGGGCGGTGCCGTCGAGCAGTGGTGCGATGTGGGTGTGGAGGAAGTTGTGGCCAGCGCGAAGGCCATGGCGGTGGGCCATCGCTGGGCTCATCGACCACATCCAGCAGTCATCCCAGGAACTCCCGGGCTGACCAGGCCGGTCGAAGCCACGCTGGCGATGCTGCGCCCCGCCCCTCCGAACGCGACGACGCTGCCCAGGGGCCGTCCAGGCGCACCGCGTCCTTCGCTGAAAGGCGCTCACTCACGGAGCGCCAAGCGACCTGGCTTGGCCGACAGAGGCTCTACATAGCCCAGTTCACCGAGGTAGTGGAATTCATAGACTGAGAGGATGTCTCACGTGGCTGCTCCGCTGATGCGGCATGATGTTGGATCGTGGGTGCTGATCTGTCGCGTCGGCTGGTGCCGGACGAACTGTGGGAGCTGACCGCTCCGTTGTTGCCGAGGTTCACGTCCCGTCCGCAGGGTGGTGGTACGGCTCCGGTGGACGAGCGGGCGGTGTTCACGGCCGTGGTGTACGTGCTGACGAGTGGGTGTGCGTGGCGGTATCTACCGGAGTCGTTCGGTGTCTCACCGGCCACCGCGCACCGCCGGTTCACGGTGTGGACCGAGGCCGGGTTGTGGCGCAGGCTGCACCGGGCGGTGCTGGACGAACTCGGCGCCCGGGGTGAGCTGGACTGGTCGGCCGCGATCGTCGATGCCGCGTCGGTCCGGGCAAAAAGGGGGGCTCGCTGACCGGGCCGAATCCGGTCGATCGCGGCAAGAAGGGCAGCAAACTCCACGTGCTGTCCGAGGCCCATGGCCTGCCGCTGGCCGTGGCGGTGTCCGGCGCCAACCTGCACGACAGCCAGGCGTTCAAGGCGTTGATTCTCGGCATCCCCGCCGTCCGGTCCCGGCGCGGACCACGTCGGAGGAAGCCGGTGAAGGTCCGTGCGGACAAGGCGTACTACTCCGCCGAGCACCTCCGCTGGCTCCGCGGCCGCAACCTCATCGCACGGATCGCCCGCCCCGGTATCGAGTCCGGCGAGCGGCTCGGCCGGCACCGCTGGAAGATCGAGCGGTCGATCTCCTGGCTCTTCGGATACCGACGCCTCACCGTCCGGTACGAACGAAAAGGCAGCCACTTCCTCGCCTTTCTCGGCCTCGCCGCAGCCCTCACCTGCTACAAGAGACTCGCGAAGCTCGCCACGTGAGACATCCTCTTAGGCAGAGTGCACCGAGAACGTGCAGAGCCTGATGCCGAGAGGTGAAGAGTTCGGCATCAACGACTTCGGGGACAGAACATGCCGCAGCCAATGAAGCAGCTCGATCCAGGGGCGTCCCCTCAGGAGTGGTTCGGCACCGAGCTGCGCCGACTTCGCCTGGAACAAGGGCTGTCAGCCAAGGCGTTGGGGCGGTTAGTGCAGGTCAGCGACGATATGATCTTGGCGATCGAGAAGGGCAAGTACCCGAGTTGTCGCCGCGATGTCGTTCAGCGGCTCGATGACACCGTCGGTACGGGAGGGCTCCTTGACCGGGCATGGCCGATGGTCTTCGGCAGCCGCGATGCCGATAAAAAGCGGGCTGATGCCGATAAGGCTTCCACGCGCCGAGGGGAGGGAGCCGTGCAGGCGTCGGCAGGCCGCATCCTGGGAAGAGACGAACCAACTCTTCGCCCTGGGAGCCAGGAGCCCGTGATTCGACGCTCGTTCCTCCAAATCGGCGGTCTCGCCGCCATAGCCCCTCTCAACTTCACCGATGTCTTCGCCTCCGCGGAACTGTCCCTCCCGGCACATGTCAACCCGAGCCACGTCGACCAGGTCTTGGCCGTCGCCACCTCCATCAGTGGCATGGACAACGAGTTGGGCGGCGGTGGCGTGGTGCGTGACGTAGCCGCCCGAGCGATGCAGTGGTCAGCCGGCCTGCTGCAAGCCCAGTTTCCTGAGCACATGCGAACCGACCTGTTTGCCGCTGTATCGCGACTCGGGATTGTGGTCGGCGCTTCGGCCTTCGACGCCTACCACCACGACGAAGCCACACAGACCTTCCGGTTCGCAGCGGACTGCGCGGAGGAAGCTGGCGATTGGCACCTGCGGGCCAAGACGTACTCGTTCCTTGCGCGGCAAGCCGTGTGGATCGGAGCCCCCGACGACGGTCTCACCTACGCTGAAAAGGGGCTTGTACGTTCCGACCGCTTGACGGCGACCGAGCAGGCAATGCTTCACACAGCAAGGGCCAGAGCCTTCGGGAAGATGGGCAACATCCGCGACACGATGGCGGCCGTCGGTGCATCGGATGAAGCGTTCACCCGCGCCCGCCCCGCCGAGGATTCGCCCTGGATGGCCTACTACGACGAGGCGCAGCACGCCGGGGACACGGCTCACGCCCTGTTTGATCTGGCGATCCTTGCCGGACAGGACCCGGGCCGGGCGGCCCGCCGATTCGACACGGCGGTGAAGGGACACACGGATGCCTACAAACGGTCTCGTGCGATCTCGCGGACAAAACTCGCCTCCCTGCTGATGGCCAAGGGCGATCCTCACCAGGCGGCGGTGCTCGGCCACGATGCCCTGAACGAGGTCGGCCGACTCACCTCCCGGCGAGCGGCCGACGATCTGCGGCAGCTCGGTCACTTCGCATCGAAGCATCGGACTGTTCAGGAGGCTTCGGCGCTGCGGGATCGAATCGCCGCTACGGTTTCCGCATGACTTCTTCGGCGGCCGCGCCCGCGAGCCATGTTCTGGAGCAGGCGTGCTCCACGATCGGTCTGGACTCCGAGGGGGCGGAACCGTTGCGTCTGGCCGAGAACCAGATTTGGCGGTTGCCTCATCAGCGGGTGATCGTGCGAATCGCACGGGAGGGGCAGAGCGATGCGGCGGCCCGCGAGGTACGCGTGGCGCGTTGGCTCGCGAAGGAGAACGTTCCGGCCGTGCGACTGGTCGACGTTGAGCAGCCGGTCGACGCGGACGGTCGACCGGTGACCTTCTGGGAGGAACTTCCACCCCAGGACCATGGCTCCGTGGAGGACGTAGCTCAACTCCTGTTGCAACTGCACTCGTTGCCCACTCCGGCGATCGAGCTGGGGGACCTCGACCCCTTCGTCCGGGTTCATGAACGGTTGCAAGCGGCCACCACGATCCGGGACGACGACAAGGAGTGGCTGCACGCCCTTCATCACGACCTAGCAGCGGCCTGGGCCGATCGGCCGGCAGGTCTTCCCGACCGCGCTGTGCACGGCGACGCCTGGCCCGGCAATATCGTCCGTACGGCCGACGGGGTGCTGATGATGGACCTGGAGCGCTTCTCGGTGGGGCCTCCGGAGTGGGATCTCGTGTCAACTGCCGTGCGCGCGAAGACCACCGGAGCCGTCAGCAGCCGCGAGTACGACCAGTTCTGTGCGGTCTACGGACACGACGTGACGGCGTGGGAGGGCTACTCCATCCTCGCGCGTACCCGTGAGCTGCGGATGGTGACGTACGCGGCGCAGCACGCAGCCAGCAATTCGGAGTGGAGGAGCCAGGCACAGTACCGGATCGACTGTCTGCGCGGTCGATCCGGTCCGCGGCCATGGTCGTGGAAGGGCATCCTCTGATCGGCGGACTTGGTGAAGAACGGGGCGTTCATGTGCCCCGGGAACGGCGCGGCCAGGTTCTCGCCCATCGGCAGGAAGGTGTAGGTCTGCCCGCGCCGCGGTCGGCGCAGGGCGGGCAGCGGGAGCGCGACCTCGACGACGGCGGACCGCTTCCACTCCTGCCACGTGTCGTCGAGGAGACCGGAACCCACGGCCTTTGCGAGCGTGCTGTTCAGCCGTTCCTTCTCCACGGTGCCCCGGGCCACGAGAAAAGTGCCGGACGGCCCCAGGTCCACGGTCGCGAAGGAAACGGCGGATCCGTGCCTGGCGCCGTCCTGCGCCACCGCGAAGCGCTCCTCGGAGCGGGTCAGCTCGTGCCGCTCGTAAGCCTCGTGGCGGCCGTCCAGCTCGCCTGCCTCGCTATCGTCGGCCTGCCGTTCCAGCGTCAGGCCGGCGAGCCGGTCGAGGAACAGCATCATGGGAACCTTCGCCTCCCCGAGTTCGCCCATCCGCAGCTGGACCTCTGCCCGGGCGGCCTCGTTCAACAGGGGCAGCCGGACGATGGTTACGTACCCCTGTGCGGCGAGCTGCCGACAGGTCGCGGGCACGTCGTCCAGCGGCAGGGGTGCCTGGAGCGGCGGATACTTGGCGGCCACCTCGTGGGCGTTGTCCTCACCGGCGACCGCGTGGGCGTTCCCCTCACCGTGTCAGCTCCTGCGCCCGAGCGCCTTGGCTTGGCCGTGCGCCCAGCTCGGGACAACCGCGCCGATGGCGATGGCAGCAGAGTGGACGGTGGTGCTGGCCGAGTATCCGCCTGGCAGCCGGCCGAATAGGCCGGCGTTGTCGTGGTCGACGAGCTAACGGGTCGTTCCCTGACTTCCAAGGATGAGGAGAGCCACAGCCGGGAATCTGCAACACGTCGCGTGCGAAATGTTCTCGGTACTGCCCAGGTTGCTCCGCGTCGTGCCGCGGCGGACCTGTGGCCGTGCCCCGCTTCGTCCCGTTGTGGCCGCACCTCGATGCCGGGATCTTCGGTGTTCTCCCGCCAGGGTCTTGGCGTCGCGTCCTCGCGTCCCTACCTTGAGAGCGGAATATGAGCCCGGCTCACATTTAAGGATCACGCGATGGTCATCGTTCAACCCTTGCGGCGCAGACTCGGTTCCGTCACGGCCGTGTCGCTGCTGCTCGCCGTGCTGGCCCTGGTGCTCGGGCCGGTGCCCAGCTCCGCGGCGCAGTCCAACTGGTGGGAGCCGTCGGCGCGGCCCGCCCCCGACTCGCAGATCGGTGTCACGGGCGAGCCCTTCAAGGGCACCGACGCCCAGGGCCGCGTCCGGGGCTTCGTCGACGCCCACGACCACGTCATGTCCAACGAGGGCTTCGGCGGCCGGCTGATCTGCGGCAAGCCGTACTCGGAGCAGGGCGTGGCCGACGCGCTCAAGGACTGCCCCGAGCACTACCCCGACGGCTCCCTCGCCGTCTTCGACATGATCACCAAGGGCGGTGACGGCAGGCACGACCCCGTCGGATGGCCCACGTTCAAGGACTGGCCCGCCCACGACTCGCTGACCCACCAGCAGAACTACTACGCCTGGATCGAGCGGGCCTGGCGCGGCGGCCAGCGCGTGTTGGTCAACGACCTGGTCACCAACGGCGTGATCTGCTCGGTGTACTTCTTCAAGGACCGTGGCTGCGACGAGATGGATGCCATCCGCCTCGAGGCGAAGAAGACGTACGAGATGCAGGACCACATCGACAAGATGTACGGCGGCCCGGGCAAGGGCTTCTTCCGCATCGTCACCAGCAGCGCGCAGGCCCGGCAGGTCGTCGAGCAGGGCAAGTTGGCCGTCGTCCTGGGCGTGGAGACCTCCGAGCCGTTCGGCTGCAAGCAGATCCTGGACGTCGCGCAGTGCAGCAAGGAGGACATCGACAAGGGCCTGGACGAGCTGAAGGAACTGGGCGTCAGCAGCATGTTCCTGTGCCACAAGTTCGACAACGCCCTGTGCGGCGTGCGCTACGACTCCGGTGCGCTCGGCACGGCCATCAACGTGGGCCAGTTCCTGTCGACGGGCACGTTCTGGAAGACGGAGACCTGCCGCGGACCGCAGCACGACAACCCCATCGGCAACGCGGCCGCGCCACAGGCGGAGAAGCAGCTCCCACAGGGCGTAGACGTCCCCTCGTACGACTCGGACGCGCAGTGCAACACCCGCGGGCTGACCGATCTGGGCGCGTACGCGGTGCGCGGCATGATGAAGCGCGGCATGATGCTGGAGCTCGACCACATGAGCGTCAAGGCCGCAGGCCAGGCCTTCGACATCCTGGAGTCCGAGTCGTACCCGGGCGTCATCTCCTCGCACAGCTGGATGGACCTGGGCTGGACCGAACGCCTGTACAAGCTCGGCGGGTTCGCCGCGCAGTACATGGGCGCCTCCGAGGGGTTCATCAAGGAGGCCGAGCGCACACGGGCGCTGCGTGAGAAGTACAAGGTGGGCTACGGCTACGGCACCGACATGAACGGCGTCGGCGGCTGGCCGGCCCCGCGCGGCGCGGACGCCCCGAACCCGGTGAAGTACCCCTTCCGCAGTACGGACGGCGGCTCGGTCGTCGACAGGCTGACCACCGGATCGCGCACGTGGGACTTCAACACCGCCGGTGGCGCGCACTACGGCATGGTCCCGGACTGGATAGAGGACATCGGGAGGGTCGGCGGCCAGAAGATAGTCGACGAGCTGTTCACGGGCGCCGAGTCCTATCTGCGTACCTGGGCCGGTTCCGAGATGTACAAGCCCGGGGAGAACCTCGCCGAGGGGGCATCTGCCACGGCGTCCTCCTCGCAGTGGTGGAACCCCTTCGAGAACTTCAAGCCCGACAGGGCGGTGGACGGCGACACGGGCACCCGCTGGGCCAGCGAGTGGAAGGACGACCAGTGGCTGCGGATCGATCTCGGATCGGCGAAGCCGGTCGGGCGCGTCACCGTCGACTGGGAGGGGGCGTATGCGAAGTCGTACCGCGTCGAACTGTCGGACGACGGCTCCAGCTGGAAGACGGTGTGGTCCACCAACGCCGGTGACGGCGGTCTGGACACGGCCCGCTTCGCCACGGCCGAGGCGCGCTACGTACGCGTGAAAGGGCTGACGCGCGGTACCCAGTGGGGCTACTCGCTGCGCGAGGTCGGCGTCCACGCCGCCGGCTGAGGCGGTACAGCACAGGCCGGCCGGATCAGCGCTCCTGCCTGATCCGGCCGGTTCCGGCGACTTCTGCCTGATCCGCCCGGTGCCGACTCGCCTTCGAGGACCAGCCGGTCTCACTCACCTTCAAGGATGCGCGTGATCACTCACCACTCCACAGCCCGCCTCTGGCTGCTGTGCACGCCCGGCACCTCCTATGCCTTCCGTCTTGACGCCGACGACGTCCCCCGGCACGTGCACTGGGGCCGGCCGCTGAGCCTGGAGCAGGCCGTCGCCGTCGCGGCCGACCTGCCGGCCGAGGACCCCGGCGGCGACGACCCGGGGGGAGAGGAGTACGCGGTCGAGGGCGGCCTGCGCTTCGGGGCGCCGTCGCTGACCGTCCGGTTCGCCGACGGGGTCCGCGGCTTCGCGTGGCGGTTCGTCTCGTACTCGGTCGAGGGCGGCCGGCTCACGCTGTCCTTCACCGACCGCGTCCGCTGCCTCTCCCTCGACCTGAACTACCGGATCCGGGACGGCCACGACCAGATCGAGCGTTGGGCCGTTCTCACCGCGGGCGAGCAGGTGGACGTCCTGCGACTTGACTCCGCCGCCTGGACGCTGCCCGCCCGCGAGGACTACCGGGTCAGTCACGTGGTGGGGGAGTGGGGCCGGGAGTTCCAGCTCCGGCGCGACCATGTGCCCGTCGGGGAGAGCGTGTTCACCAGCCGCCTGGGGATCACGGGCCAGCACGCGGGGCCCTGGCTGATGCTCGACGCGCGAGATGCCGCCGAGGAACACGGCGAGGTGTGGAGCGCGGCTCTCGCCTGGAGCGGCAGTCGCCGTATCACTGTGCGCCGCGATCCGTACGGCCGTGCCTCCTGGACCGGCGGGTTCGGCCACGAGGGTCTGGTCTGGAAGCTGGCTGCCGGCGAGCACCTGGAGACCCCTGTCTTCACCGGTCTCTACGCCCCCGACGGCTTCGGCGGCACCAGCCGCCGCTGGCACGCCTATGTCGAAGAGGAGGTGCTGCCCGCCCGCCCGGCCGAACGCCCGCTGATCTTCAACTCGTGGGAGGCGACCGAGTTCGACATCAGTGAGAAGCAGCAGAGACAACTGGCCGGCCTGGCGGCGGGCCTCGGCGTCGAGGTGTTCGTCGTGGACGACGCCTGGTTCGGCGCTCGTACCAGCGATGCGGCCGGGCTCGGCGACTGGTGGCCCAACCCCGACCGGTTCCCCAAGGGCCTCGGCCCGCTCGCCGACCACGTACGCGCCCTGGGCATGGGCTTCGGCCTGTGGGTCGAGCCCGAGGCGGTCAACCCCGACAGCGACCTCTTCCGCAGCCACCCCGACTGGATCCTGAGCCAGGACGGCCGCACCCGCACGCAGCGCCGCAACCAGCACGTGCTGAACTTCGCCCGGCGCGACGTCCGTGAGTGGGCGGTCGAATGGCTGGTCAGGACCGTCACCGAGCTGGACGTGGCCTTCCTGAAATGGGACATGAACCGGCCCTTCAGCGAGGCGGGACAGCCCGGCGCCACCGACCCCGATCGTGTGTGGATCGAGCACACGCGTGGGGTCTACGAGGTGATGGACCGGCTGCGCGCCGCCCGCCCCGGCCTGTATCTGGAGTCCTGCGCGGGCGGTGGCGGCCGGGCCGACCTCGGTGTCCTTTCCCGCGCCGACCAGATCTGGGCGTCGGACAACACGGACGCTGCCGACCGGGTCGCGATCCAGCACGGCCATGGACAGCTGCTGCCCGCCCGGACCATGGGCGCCTGGGTCACCGACAGCCCGAACAGCCACACCGCCCGCGCGACCTCGATCCGCTACCGCTTCCACGTCTCGATGGCCGGGGCCCTCGGCATCGGCGGCGACCTGCGGAACTGGAGCGAGGAGGACCTGGCGTGGGCCCGAATGCTTGTGGGGCAGTACAAGCGGATCCGGCCCGTGGTGCACGGCGGCGTCCAGTACCGCCTCGATCACGACGCCGTGCAGTACGTCACCCGGGACGAGGTCGCCGTCCTCCAGTTCCAGCCGTCCGCGCTGACCCGCACCACTGCCCGGACCCGGCTGAAGGGCCTCGACCCCGACGCCCGCTACCAGGACGAGGACACCGGCGCCGTCCACGAGGGCGCCGTCCTGCTGAGCCACGGTCTTCCGCCGCTGCTGCCCTTCGACTGGACGAGCGAGCTCGTCCACCTCAGGAGACTGCCCCGATGAGCCCGGCCCCCGAGCAGCGCGAGCCCGCCGAGTCGCCGGAGCGCTCCGATGCCCTCGCCGAGCCGGTCCGCCGGGTCGGCCCTGGCTGGGTCGCCCTGTATGTCCTGGCCAACGTCGGGGTGTTCATCCCGATGCATGTGCCGACCACGTTCCTGATGCCCGAGCAGATCGCACAGATCGACCCGGCGGGCAAAGTCGGCAGCTATGCCTGGGTCAGCATGATGGGCGCGATCTCGGGCATCGTCATCGCACCCCTGGCCGGCGCGCTCAGCGACCGCACCACCGGCCGGTTCGGCCGCCGCCGCCCGTGGCTCCTCGCGGGCTCGCTGGTCTGCGTGGTGACGCTGGTCTTCACCGGCCTCCAGACGACGGTCGCCGGGCTCGCGCTCGGCTCCCTCGTCCTGTCCGCCTCATTCATGATCATCGGCGCCGGGCTCTCCCCGGTGGTGCCCGACCAGGTCCCGGTCACGCAGCGCGGCGCGGTCCTTGGCTGGGCGATGGTCCCGCAGGCCGGTGCCCTGATCGCGGGCGGCCTGCTGATCGGCCTGGTCACGGGCTTTCCCGCCCAGTACGTGCTGATGGCCGGACTGCCGCTGCTCATCCTGCTGTTCGCGTTCACGATGAAGGACCTGCCGCTGCCCCACGCGCACCGCGAGCCGTTCTCGCCGCGCGCCTTCCTGGACGGTTACCGGATCAGCCCGCGCGCCCACCCCGACTTCGTCTGGGCGATGAGCTCCCGCTTCATCATGGGTCTCGGCTACGGCATGGGCACCCTCTACCTGCCGTACTTCCTGGACGACGTCCTGCACTACGAGCGCCTGTTCCCCGGTCGGTCCACCGAGGACGGCCTGCTCATCGTGATCGGCATCAACAGCCTGGCCACGATCTCCACGGTCGTCCTCAGCGGCTGGCTCTCCGACCGGCTCGGCAGGCGACGCATGCTGGTCTTCCTCGGCGGCCTGACGATGGCCGTCGCCGCGGTTCCGCTCGCCCTGTCGCCCACGTGGACCATGACGCTGGTCGCGGCCGTCATCCTTGGCCTCGGCTACGGCGTGTACCTGGCCGTCGACACCGCCCTGGTCACCGAGGTGCTCCCGACGTCGGCGGACCGCGGCAAGGACATGGCCCTCGCCAACCTGATGACGTCCCTGCCGTACGTGCTCGTCCCCCCGATCGCCTCGCTCGTGCTCGAAGGCCCGGGCGGCTACAGCTCGCTGTTCCTGTGCTCGGCGGCCATGTCGGCACTCGGCGCGGTACTGGTCTGGAAAGTCAAGTCCATCCGCTAACACCTCTGCTGACGGAGAATCAGAATCCGGAGTCGGTCGTTCAAGTAGCTGTTGAGGACGTGCTTGCACTCGGCAATCAGCTGGGGGTCGCCCTGCGGGTGGGTGCGGAAGGCCAGTTGCAGCACGCCGTCCGCGCACTCCAGGGCCACCCGCAGGGCGAGCTCCAGTTCGGCGTCGTCCTCGACGCCGGTCAGGGAGGCGGTCAGTGCGCGCAGCTGTCCGGCGACCGCGGAGTTGTTGTCCCGGCCCGGCTCCAGGGTGTGGTCCTGGCCCGCCGCGCCGAAGTCGACCACGCCGAACCCGGTGATCGTGCGCCGCATGGCCACGAACTCGTCGACGGTCACCTCCACCATGCCCGCGACCCCGTCGGGCACCTCGCGCTCAAGGCGCTCGGTGACCCGCCCCAGGAAGGACTCCAGGTTGCGGGCGGCGAGCGCGCCGACCAGCCCCTCCCGGTCGGAGAAGAACTGGTAGAGCGTGCCGATCGGCACTTCGGCCCGGCGCGCCACCTCCTTGGTGGTCAGCGCGGAGTAGCCGACCTCGTCGAGGAGTTCGGCGCAGGCGTCAAGGAGCCGCTCGAAGCGTTCAAGGCTGCGCTTCTGGACCGGCAGCCGACGCGGCGTCCCTGTAGTGCGGTCTTGATTCACGCTTCCATCATCCCATCGAACCAACTAACATGAGCACTACTCATGTTTGAGGGGGGTTCTACGTGACACTGAACCATCTGCCCGCGGACTTCGTCTGGGGCGCGTCGACGGCGTCGTACCAGGTCGAGGGCGCCACCCAGGAAGACGGCCGTGGGCCATCGGTCTGGGACACCTTTACCGCCCGCCCGGGCACGATCCGCGACGGGCACACCGGCGAGGTGGCCTGCGATCACTACCACCGGTACGAGCAGGACCTCGACCTGATGGCCGAGGCGGGCCTCACCGGCTACCGCTTCTCCATCGCCTGGCCGCGCATCCAGCCCACCGGCAGGGGCGAGGCCAACATCAAGGGCCTGGACTTCTACGACCGCCTGGTCGACGGCCTGCTGTCCCGCGGCATCGAACCCGTCCCCACCCTCTTCCACTGGGACCTCCCGCAAGCCCTCGAGGACGAGGGAGGCTGGCTGAACCGCGACACGGCGCACCGCTTCGCCGAGTACGCCGCGATCGCGGCCGACCGGCTCGGCGACCGCGTCCGTACCTGGATCACGCTCAACGAACCGTTCATCCATATGGTCTGGGGCTACGGCCTGGGCACCCACGCGCCGGGCCGCACCCTGTTCCTGGACTGCCTGCCTGTCGCCCACCACCAGCTGCTCGGCCACGGCCTGGCGCTACGGGAGCTGCGCAGCCGCGGCCTGCAGGTGATGATCTCCAACAACTGCACCCCGGTCTGGCCCGCCTCCAGCACCCCTGCCGACCACGCCGCCGCGCAGGCCTACGACAACCTGCACAACCGCCTCTTCAACGACCCGATCCTCAAAGGCACGTACCCCGACCTGACGGCCTTCGGCGCGGACACCACCCTCGACGGCTGTATCCAGGACGGCGACCTGGACCTCATCGCGGCTCCCCTGGACGCCCTGGGCATCAACTACTACAACCCCACCCGCATCCAGGCTCCGGCGACTCCTGACGGCCTCCCCTTCGAGGAGGCCCCCATCGAGGGCTACCGCCGCACAGCCTTCGACTGGCCGGTGGTCCCCGACGGCCTACGAGAACTCCTCGTCACCCTCAAGGACCGCTACCCGACCGCCCTCCCACCCCTCTACATCACAGAGAACGGCTGCTCAGCCGAAGACGTCCTCACCCCGGACGGAAAGGTACTCGACCCGGACCGCATCGACTACCTGGAAACCCACCTCCAGGCCGTCGACGCGGCGGTCGCCCAGGGTGTGGACATACGCGGCTACTTCACCTGGACCCTCCTTGACAACTTCGAATGGGCCGAGGGCTACCACCAGCGCTTCGGCCTGGTCCACGTGGACCACAAGACGCAGGTCCGCACCCCGAAGGCATCCTTCGCCTGGTATCGCGACCTCATCCGCGCGCAACGGGGTTGAGTGAGGGGCTCCCACAAACGCGGGGGTGTTCCGACGTACTGGGCGCCGCAGCGGGACCGCCCGGACCGCACAGGGACTCCGGCTCGCCGACTTCAGCAGACGTTGAGGCAGGAGGCTGCGCGCAACTACGGCCCCGAGGGTGACGGGCACATCCCCGGGCTCGACAGCACGTCGCTCACCTCGGCCGAGCTGCCGCGCCTGCGACTTCCACGACCCGGTCGCACACCGCCGCGGCCACCTGCTGATGGACTGGGTCCGCAGGCCGAGCAGGACGCTCTCCTTGGGGAACTTGCGGACGTCCTGTCAGGCTCTTCGGCCGGGCCGCGCTCCTGGCCCTTTCCCCCGAGGCGGTGGTGAGCGCAGCGGCCACGGCGTGGGCATGGATACCCGCAGACCAGGCGGAAGTGTCGGTCCGAGGACGACATCGCCATCGGCGCCGGCCTGCCGGTCCACACCTGGCGCCGCCGCCACAGTGCCGCCCTCCGCGCCCGCGTATCCGTGGTCAACCCGGGCGAGCGCTGCGCCTGTACGACAAGGAACAGGTCCGCGCCTACCTCAACGGGAAGTCATGGCCACCCGCGGCGAACAACGAGGACCAGGAACCCGCCGCCGAGGACGACGGGAAGCCGTGGCCGACGGCCGTGCCGCCGGGAGAGGAGCACCCTGAGGTTGATCCCGGGGAGTGGACACCGGGTTTCATGCGACGAGCGACAGCGTACGTGTCGTGTTGAGTTGTTGTTCGAACTCGGCCGGTGTGCGGTAGCCGAGTGCGGAGTGGCGACGGCGCCGGTTGTATTGATCCGAAACGGTTTGAGTTCTGGGTCGTTGGAGGGGCGTGAGCGATCTGGTAGGGGACGCGCGGCATCTGTCGCCGTCGGCGCAGGAGGCCCTGCGGTTGCGTGCGGTGGCTGCGTTGGTGGCAGGCCGTGACCGTGAGGACGTGGCTGAGGTGTTCGGGGTCTCGCTGAAGGCCGTCGACAAGTGGTGGGCGAAGTGGCAGGCCGGTGGCCGGGACGCGTTGGTGAGGCAACCTCGGGGCAAGCCGGCCGGGGTGCATCAGGTGCTCGGGGAGGCCGAGCAGGCCGCGGTGCGGCAGGCCGTTCTGGACCACCGACCCAGCGAGGTGGGTCTTTGTGGGCAGCTGTGGACGCGCCGGCTGATCGGTGAGCTGATCGCGAAGCTGTACCGGGTGAAGCTGACCGAGCCCGGTGTGGGCAAGTACCTCAAGCGCTGGGGGCTGTCCTTCCAGCGCCCGGACAAGCGGGCTGTCGAGCAGGACCCGCAGGCCGTTGCGCGCTGGCATGCCGAGACCTGGCCCCAGATCCGTGCGAAGGCGAAGGCCGAGGGTGGCGAGGTCCTCTTCGCCGATCAGGTCGGCATCCGTTCCGACCAGGTCACAGGCCGGACCTGGGGCGAGAAGGGGAAGACGCCGATCGTGCGCAGGAGCGGCAACCGGTTTTCGGTGAACGCGATGTCGGCGATCAGTACCAAGGGGCGGATGCACTTCATGGTCTTTACCGAGAGCTTCACCGCCGAGGTGATGTGCCGCTTCCTGGACCGGCTCGCCGGCCACTTCGACCACAAGATCCACCTCGTGGTCGACGGGCACTCCGCCCACCGCTCGAAGAAGGTCCGGGCCTGGCTGACCGCCCACCCCGGCGCCATCGAGCTGCACTTCCTGCCCCCGTACTCGCCCGAGCTGAACCCCGACGAGCTGGTCAACGCAGACCTGAAACACAGCCTGCCCAGGCAGCACCGAGCTCGCGGCCAGGCCGAACTCGCCGCCGAGACCCGCCGGTTCTTCCGCAGGCGACAACGACAGCCGCACATCGTCCGTGGCTACTTCGGTGGCCCTCATGTTCGCTACGTCCTGGACGAGAACCCCATGAGTTTCTGATCAATACCGCTTGCGTGCTCGCGGTCTGGCCCCCCCCGGATGCTCAAACTTCCGAATGGTGAACTGCGCTGCCGTCGCGCCGATCTCGATGCGTGGTGGGCGGCGTGCGAAAGGGATACGTCTGAATGACGATGAGTTACAAAGTGCGGTTCTGGGAGCTCCGCGAGCGTGCGGATCGCCGCAAGGGCTTCGAGGTTCGCTGGACAGTCAACGGAAGGGAGAAATCCGAGTCTTTCCTCACCAAGGGACTCGCGGATAGTCGACGATCCAAGCTCATGACCGCCGCGCGTGACGGCGAGCCGTTTGATGTCCGGACTGGCCCTCCGGCCTCCGAACTCGGGACCCTGAAGCAGCGCACCACTTGGTATGTCCTGGCGAGGGAGTACATCGAGCAGCGGTGGGATCGCACGCCGGGAACCACGCGTCGCACACTCGCTGACGCCCTTGCGACCATCACCCCGGCCTTCGTTGAGCCCGAGCTGATGTCCCGCGCCCCTCGCGAACTGCGGCGGGCACTGTACTCGTGGGCGTTCAACAAGCACGCCTGGAAGGCGGACCCTCCCGAGGAGTGGCAGGCCGCGCTCGACTGGCTGCAGCGTCACTCGCTGCCGGTCAGCGAGTCGGAGGAGCCCGAAGTGCTGCGCCGGGGTCTCGATGCTCTGTGCCGCAAGGTCGATGGGAGTGCTGCTGCTGCGAAGACGGTCAAGCGTAAGAAGGCTGCGGTCAACGAGGTGTTCGGTACTGCGGTGGAACGCGGGTACTTCAACGCGAATCCACTCACCGGCCTTCGGTGGTCTGCTCCGACGGTCGCCAACGAGGTCGATCCAGACTGTGTGCCCAACCCGGCTCAGGTGGCCCGTCTGCTGTCCGCGGTCAAGGCTCTGCCCGGTCGCGGCCCGCACCTCTATGCATTCTTCGGCTGCATGTACTACGCCGCCATGCGCCCCGCTGAGGTCATGCACCTGCAGCAGTCCCAGTGCCGCCTGCCGGCCAGCGGGTGGGGTCTTCTCAACCTCAAGGGCGGTGTCGTGGCGGCCGGCAAGGCGTGGACGAACGACGGCGCCGTCCACGAGATCCACTTACTGAAACGACGGGCCGCCAAAGCCACGCGTCCGGTGCCCATCCCGCCCGTGCTTGTCCGCATGCTGCGCGAGCACATAGAACGCTTCGGTGTCGCGCCTGACGGACGTCTGTTTCGCAACGCGGCGGGAATCTACATCGAGGCTGCGGCGTACGGCATCACATGGGGACGGGCACGTGAGGCCACACTCACCCTCGACGAGCACGCTCTTGCGCTGGCGAAGCGCCCCTACGACCTGCGCCACGCGGGAATCTCGTTCTGGCTCGCCTCCGGCGTCGACCCTGCGGAGTGTGCGCGCAGAGCAGGGCAGAGCATCCAGGTCCTCTTCCGCTATTACGCCAAGTTCCTGGCCGAGGCGCGCAACCACGCCAACACGTTGATAGAGGAGTCGATGCGGCAGTGGGAGCCGGAGAGCGGTGCGTAGGGCGCCCGGGTCGGACCTTGGCCCGGAAATGCCCCGGAACAGCTGGTCAGAGGTGGGACAGCGGTGGGAGATATCGGGAGTAGCCTCGTAATTCGACCCACGGGTCCAATGTGCGCAACGAAGGGCGCCTGCCAGGGAAATCCCCTGGTCAGGCGCCCTTTTAATGTGCCTAGAAGAAGCCCAGCTTCTTCGCCGAGTACGACACCAGAAGGTTCTTCGTCTGCTGGTAGTGCTCCAGCATCATCTTGTGGTTCTCCCGGCCGATGCCCGACTCCTTGTAGCCTCCGAACGCAGCGTGCGCCGGATAGGCGTGGTAGCAGTTCGTCCAGACCCGGCCCGCTTTGATCGCGCGGCCCGCCCGGTAGGCCGTGTTGGTGTCGCGGGTCCACACGCCGGCCCCGAGCCCGTACAGGGTGTCGTTGGCCGTTGTGATGGCGTCGTCGAAGTCGGTGAAGGAGGCCACCGCCACGACCGGGCCGAAGATCTCCTCCTGGAAGACCCGCATCCGGTTGTCGCCCTCGAAGACCGTCGGCTGGACGTAGTAGCCGCCCGCCAGTTCGCCGCCGTGCTCGATGCGCCGACCGCCCGTGAGGATCTTCGCGCCCTCCTGCTGGCCGATCTCCAGGTAGGAGAGGATCTTCCGGAGCTGGGCGTCGGACGCCTGCGCGCCGATCATCGTTTCGGTGTCCAGGGGGTTGCCCGGCACGATCTTCTCGGTGCGGGCGATCCCGGCCTCCAGGAACGCGCCGTAGTGCCCCCGCTGGATGAGGGCGCGCGACGGACAGGTGCACACCTCACCCTGGTTGAGGGCGAACATCGTGAACCCTTCGAGGGCCTTGTCGAGGAAGTCGTCGTCGCTGCGGGAGACGTCGTCGAAGAAGATGTTCGGCGACTTGCCGCCCAGCTCCAGCGTGACCGGCTTGAGGTTCTCGGAGGCGTACCGCATGATCAGCCGCCCCGTCGTGGTCTCACCGGTGAACGCGATCTTCGCGACGCGCGGGCTGGAGGCCAGCGGCTTGCCGGCCTCCTCGCCGAAGCCGTTGACGATGTTGATGACCCCCGGCGGCAGCAGATCGGCCACCAGACTCATCCAGAAGTGGATCGACGCCGGAGTCTGTTCGGCCGGCTTCAGCACTACCGCGTTGCCCGCGGCCAGCGCGGGGGCCAGCTTCCAGGTGGCCATGAGGATCGGGAAGTTCCACGGGATGATCTGGCCGACCACGCCCAGCGGCTCGTGGAAGTGGTACGCGACGGTGTCCTCGTCCAGCTCGCTGAGCGAGCCCTCCTGGGCCCGGAGGACCCCCGCGAAGTAGCGGAAGTGGTCGATGGCCAGCGGGATGTCGGCGGCCAGCGTCTCGCGTACCGGCTTTCCGTTCTCCCAGCTCTCGGCGACCGCCAGCTCCTCCAGATGCGCCTCCATGCGGTCAGCGACCCGGTTCAGGACGGCCGCCCGGTCGCCCGCGGAGGTCGCTCCCCAGGCGGGTGCGGCCGAGTGCGCCGCGTCCAGGGCCAGTTCGACGTCCTCGGCGGTGCCGCGGGCGATCTCGGTGAAGGGGCGGCCGTTGACGGGGCTCGGGTTCTCGAAGTACTGGCCCCGGACCGGCGGGACGTACGCGCCGCCGATCCAGTGGTCGTAGCGGGACGCGTACGTGACGATCGCGCCTTCGGTGCCCGGCGCAGCGTAACGGGTCATCTCTGTGGCCTCCCGGATCCGGTGCCGCCCGCCCTTGGACGGCCCTCGGCGCGAGGCTAGGAGGAGAGACGTTGCAACACCGTTGCGGTACGGGGCGCCGCCCACGCGGCCCGCGGCGGCCCGGCCTCAGCCGCCCTGCTCCGCGTCCAGCCCCCGCACCCTCGCCAGCAGCGCGGGCCGCTGCCCCGGCGGCACCGCACCCGCCAGCGCCCGCCACACCGCCAGGTCGTCCTCGCCCCACGGGCTGTATGCCCAGTCGGCCAGGAGCCCCGGATCGCCCCGGGCGATCAGCGCGGCCCGCAACTGGTCCGCGATGCGGTGGCGCAGCCGTACGACGGCAGGGGCGCGCGAACCCGGCAGCAGCGGGCCCGCGTACGCATCCAGCGCCGCCGCCACCGCCCCGGAACCCAGCCGGCGCGCCACGGTGTCGAAGTCGGCGTCCACCGGCGCGGCGAGCCGGTACGGGCGCGAGTGCAGCAGGTCCGGGCCCAGCAGCCGCCTGAGTCGGGAGAGTTCGGCCCGCAACGTCACCGGGGGCGCCGACTCGTCCTCGTACAGATCGATCAGCAGCTCCTCCCCGCTCAGCCCCTCCGGGCGGCGGGCCAGGGCGACGAGGATCTCGCTGTGCCGCCTGCTGAGCCGGATGCTGCGGTCCCCGGCCACCAGCAGCGCCTCGTCCCGGCCCAGCGCACTCAGCCGGACCGATCCCCGGTCCGCCGCCGGTGCCAGCAGCGCCAGCTGCGACTCGGCAGCCCGCGCCACCGCCTGCACGAAGGCCAGACTGTGCGGGTGCGCCAGCCGGTCGCCGCCCGTGATGTCCACCGCCCCCAGCACCCGGCCGGTGTGCGGGTCGTGCAGCGGGGCCGCCGCGCACGTCCACTGCTGCACCGGGCGCAGGAAGTGCTCGGCGGCGAAGACCTGCACCGGGCGGTCGATCGCGATGGCCGTGCCCGGCGCGTTGGTCCCGGCCACGCTCTCCGCCCAGCGGGCGCCCTCCACGAAGTTCATCGCGCCCGCCCGGCGGCGGGCCGCCGCATGGCCCTCGACCCACAACAGCCTGCCGTGGGCGTCGCAGACCGCCAGCAGATGCTCCCCGTCCGTCGCGTGCGCGCCCATGAGTTCACGGATCACGGGCATCGCCCGCGCCAGCGGGTGCGCCTCGCGGTAGGGCCCCAGCTCGTCCGCACCGAACTCCACCACGGGCGCGCCGTCCGGGCTGACGCGGGCCCGTGCCGAGCGGAGCCAGGACTCGCCGACCACCGTACGGACCCGCCGCTCCAGCCGGCCCGCCGACGTGAACACCTCGTGCGCGCGGCGCAGCGCACCCACCTGCTCACCGGGGTCCGTATCAGCGGCCAGAGCCACCCAGGGGTCCGTCAACTCACCCTCCGTCCGGGGCCGTCCGGCCGTCCCGCCTCCCCATCGTCGTCGCCACCGGTCTCCGCGACAACCTGGCTGCGGTGGGTAATCGGCGAGGGCTCAGGAGAGGCTGACGAGCCGGAGGTAGCGCTCCCAGTCCCAGAGGACACCGGGGTCGGTGTGGTCGCTGCCCGGCACCTCGTGGTGGCCGATGATGTGCGCCCGGTCCTTGGGTATGCCGTGCCGTTCGCAGATGTCCGCGGTGAGCCGTGCCGAGCGCAGATACATGACGGGGGTGAAGTACTCCGGCCGGTCCACCCACCCCTCGTGCTCGATGCCGATGCTGCGGGTGTTGACGTCCCAGTTGCCCGCATGCCAGGCGATGTTCTGTTCCCTCACGCACTGCGCGACATGACCGTCACCGGAACGCACCACGTAGTGGGCCGAGACCTGCTTGGACGGATCGCGGAAGATGCCGATCGTCGGTGTGAACATCTGCTGGGCGACGTGGATGACGACACGGTCGATCCGGCGCTCGGAAGGGTGCGAGGGGACGGTGTAGTTCGCCGCGTGGGCCGGTGCCCAGAGAGCCGTCGGGTAGTCCGCGGCGGCGGCCCGGGCCGCCACGGCCCGTGCCGACGCCGGAACCAGGGCCGCCGCCGCGGTGACGGCGGCTCCCTGCAGGAGACTTCTGCGGTGCATCGCACTCCTGTGGAGGCCGGGGTCGCTTCATGGCTGACGCGTGAGGGAAAGAGGAGGCCGAAGCCGTCTCAGGCTGATGACGTCACGCAGAAGGCGCCGGTTCCGGGTTGTGTACGTGAGAAGGTTCCCGCTCCCCACGCCCGCCGACCAGCCTCAGCCCCCGGCCGAAGCCCCCGCCAGCGCACTCGCCGGGTCGTCGTCCGCCGGGCCCGCGGGCACCCAGCGGCCGCCCTCCTTGAGGTACGGCCACCACCGGCCGTCGCGGTCGTACCGGAGCTGGAGGTCGGCGCCCGCCACCGTCCAGCGGGCCCGCACCGCCCGCAACTGCGGCCGCTCGCCCTCCTCCCAGGCCGTGGCGAGCCGGGCACGGGCCCGTGCGAGGGAGTCCGGGTCCGGGTCCCACTCCTCGTCCAGCACCGCCAGTGCGGCGGCCCCTCCGTAGCGCCAGGCGCGCACCGCCGACTCCAGCTCGGCGCGCGGCCGGCCGGACCCCCTGGCCAGCCGCGTCGCGATCCACGGCTCCGGCCGGGCGTCGGCGGCCAGCCGTACCGCGTCCTGCTCCGGCGTCAGCTCCGCCGCGACCGGTTGCCGTTCGTGCCCCGGAGCCAGCGCCTCCAGCAGCATCCGGTGGGCCCGTACGGCGCTGTCGGTGGCCAGGACCTCCAGCGCCGCCGGGTCGAGACCGGGCGCGGGGCCCGCCTCCGTGTCCAGTGACGGCGGCACCCCCGGCTCGTCGGGGACCGGCGGCGGGCCGGGCAGCGGCGGCAGTATGGAGCCCGCCGCGTACGCCTCACCGGCCGGAACCCCGTATGCCTCCCGGTCCACGCCCTCCGGCGCGTCGCCCTCCCCACCCCGCACCGCACGGGCGGTACTGCGGACCTGGAGCTCGTCAAGCAGCCGCCGCTCGCCGCGCCCCCGCATGAGCAGCAGGACGAACGGGTCCGCGTCCAGCAGCCGCGCCACCTGGTAGCACAGGGCACCCGAATGCGGGCAGTGGTCCCAGGTCCCGCAGCTGCACTCCGGCTCCAGATCACCGATACCGGGCAGCAGATCCACCCCGGCACCCGCCGCGTCCTCCACCAGGTGCGGCTCCATCTCACGGTCCAGCAGCGCCGCGATGTGCCCGGCCCGGTCCACCGCCATGTCCAGGAAGCGGTCCCACGCCTCGTCGCTCAACTCCTGGAGCAGCACATCGCTCCGGTAGCCCGTCCCGTCCCGGTCCCGTACGACGGACGTGATCCGGCCGGGGCGCACGGAGACCGCCCCGACGCAGCCCTCCCTGGCCAGCCGCCGCCCCTTCTTGAGCTGCTCACCGTCCAGAGCCGTGTCCTCCAGCGCCTTCAGCCACTCCCGGCCCCACCAGGACGTCGCGAAACCCTTGCCCCGTGCGGGCGGCAGCGGCGCGAACGTGACCTCGGCACGGTCCGCTCCACTGCCACCGTCGGCAGCGTCCATCTCGTAGTCGTCGCTCATCGTGCGCCCCCTCGCAGCTCGACCAGATCGGCCAGTTCCGCATCCGTCAGTTCGGTCAGCGCCGACTCCCCGGAGCCGAGCACCGCGTCCGCGAGCCCCTGCTTGCGGGCGAGCATCTCGGCGATGCGGTCCTCGATCGTGCCCTCCGCGATCAGCCGGTGCACCTGGACGGGCTGGGTCTGCCCGATCCGGTAGGCCCGGTCCGTCGCCTGTGCCTCCACCGCCGGATTCCACCAGCGGTCGAAGTGCACGACATGACCGGCCCGGGTGAGGTTGAGCCCGGTCCCCGCCGCCTTCAGGGAGAGCAGGAACACCGGAGCCTCGCCCGCCTGGAAGCGGTTCACCATCTCCTCGCGGCGCGCCACCGGCGTACCGCCGTGCAGGAACTGCGTACGCACCCCGCGCGCGGCCAGATGCTCCTCCAGCAGCCGGGCCATCTGTACGTACTGCGTGAACACCAGTACGGAGCCCTGCTCGGCCAGGATCGTGTCCAGGAGCTCGTCCAGCAGCTCGACCTTCCCCGAGCGGTCCGCGATCCGGGGCCGCTCCTCCTTCAGGTACTGCGCCGGATGGTTGCAGATCTGCTTCAGCGCCGTCAGCAGCTTCACCACGAGCCCCCGCCGCTCGAACCCGTCCGCGCCGGAGATCTCGGCCAGCGTCTCGCGGACCACCGCCTCGTACAGGCCGGTCTGTTCGGCCGTCAGCGACACCGCCCGGTCGGTCTCCGTCTTCGGCGGCAGCTCCGGGGCGATCCCCGGATCCGACTTGCGGCGGCGCAGCAGGAACGGGCGCACCAGGGTCGCGAGCCGCTCGGCGGCCCCCGGGTCGTTGCCGCCCTCGACGGCGGCCGCGTACCGGGTACGGAATGTGCCCAGCCGGCCCAGCAGCCCCGGTGTCGTCCAGTCGAGGATCGCCCACAGCTCGGACAGGTTGTTCTCCACCGGGGTGCCGGTGAGGGCCACACGGGCCCGGGCGCCGATGGTGCGCAGCTGCTTGGCCGTCGCCGAGTGCGGGTTCTTGACGTGCTGGGCCTCGTCGGTGACGACCATGCCCCAGGACGCGGCGGCCAGCCGGGGCGCGTCGAGACGCATCGTGCCGTACGTCGTCAGGACGAACTCGCCGTCCACCAGCCCTTCCAGGGAACGCGACGCGCCGTGGAAGCGGCGTACGGGGGTGCCCGGGGCGAACCGCTCGATCTCCCGCTGCCAGTTGCCCATCAGCGAGGTCGGGCACACCACCAGCGTCGGACCGGCCGCGTCCCGGTCGCTCTGGCGGTGCAGATGCAGGGCGATGAGGGTGATCGTCTTGCCCAGGCCCATGTCGTCGGCGAGGCAGGCGCCGAGGCCGAGCGAGGTCATGGTGTTCAGCCAGTTCAGGCCGCGCAACTGATAGTCGCGCAGTGTCGCGGTCAGCGCCTCGGGCTGACCGACCGACTGCTGGGAGGCGGACTCCGGATCGGCCAGGCGCTTGCGCAACTGCTCCAGCCGGCCGGTCGCCGCGACCTCCACCCGGCGCCCGTCCACCTCGGTGGAGCCGGTCAGCGCCGCGCCCAGCGCGTCCATGGGCGTGATCTTGCGGTCCTGGGTCTCCCGGGCCCGCCGCGCCTCCTCCGGGTCGATGAGGACCCACTGGTCGCGCAGCCGAACGATCGGCCTGCTCGACTCCGCGAGCCGGTCCAGCTCCTCGCGGCTCAGCTGCTGGTCGCCCAGGGCGAACCGCCAGTCGAACGCGAGGAGGGCGTCGGCGGACAGGAACGACGGGGTGTCCGCGACGGTCCGCCCCCGCTGTCCGTCCCCCTCTTCGCCGCCGGCGTCCTGTCCGTCGGCCGGGCCGATCACCGCGCGTGCGGTCAGCTTCCTCGCCAGTTCCTTGGGCCAGTGCACCTGCACACCCGTGGCGGCCAGAGCGCGCGAGGCGGGCCCCAGCAGCTCGGCGATCTCCTCGTCGGCCGGCTCCACCGCGTCCGGCACCGCGGCCGACAGCAGCGGCGCCAGCGGCGGCCAGGCGCGGGCGGCGCGGCGCAGGGCGAGGAGGGCGTCCATCCGGGCCCGCGGCCCGAACGCCTTGGCGCTCCGCGTGCCGCCCGCCCAGACCTCGGCCGCGTCGGCCACCAGAGAGGGGTCGCTGACGCTGTGGATCTGCAGCACGGCGCGGAACGAAGGCTCCGCACCGTCATGAAGAGGGGCTACGGTACTCGGCGCGGCTGCTCCAGCGACCTGGGTCATCGGCGAGGCCGCTCCGGTGACTTCGGTGCTCGGCGAGGCCGCTCCGGTGACCTCGATACGCAACGAGAGCCGTACGCCCGCGTCGTGACCGGCCGCCACATCGGCCGCCCAGGCCCGCCCCTCGGGCAGGTGCTGCGGCTCCCGCGCGGCGAACGCGGGGCCCGCCGCGGCGAACCCGGCGGCGGGCGTCCGGGGCAGCCCGTCCGCCACCGCGTCCAGGAACGCCCGCAGCAGCCGCTCCGGTTCGGGCAGCAGCAGCCCGTCCGTCGTCGCACCGGTATCCAGCGGGGTCGCGTGAGCGGCGGGCGGCATCGACGCCGCGAGCTCTCGGATCCGCTCCAGGTCCCCGGCGCCCAGCGGCCCGACCCGCCAGGCGTCCTGGTCGGTGGGGCTCAGTCCCGGCAGCAGAAGACCGCGGGCGACGAACTGCAGGCCCAGCAGCGCGGCGGCGCCCCAGAAGGCGGTCGCGGGGGAGGCCCGGCTGTCGGCCCGCGCCCGTGTCAGCACCGGCAGGGCCTCCGGTACGGGAAGGTGCAGGGCGGGCACGGCACGGCGCCGGAGGTCGGCCCCGACCACGATGAGCTCCGACGAGATCCCGGGCGCGTCGGGAGGGGTGCTACCGTCCGGGTTCCAGAAGGCGATCAGGCCGGTACGGGACGGATCCGCGGGGATGAAGACCGCGGAGCAGCGGGACAGCTCGGAAATCTCGGAAGGCGTTGCCGCGGGGTGCCGGTGCACAGCGATGTCAGATTCCTCAAATTTGACTAGTGGGTCGGGGTCGCCGAGGGTACTCCACCCCACTTCGCGGCGTGCCGTTCCATCCTGTGATCTGCCTCACTTGTTCTTCTCTCCGATGGAGTAGGTGCAGCCAGCACCACCCTGGGGCACGGGGGTCTGCCCCAGGGAGAACGGGGTGGTGGCGCCATGGCTGTCGCGAGCCTCCGGTCCGTACGTTTTATGAGGTCAGCGCATATGTTCCAGAGACCGGAGACGTCATGCCCCAGGCGACAGCCACCGTTGCGGATCCCGCCGGTGACAGCAGTTCGGACCGGACCGGGCCCTCCGGTGCCGGCAGCGATTTCGCCCCTCTGCTGCGTGCCGTGAAGGGGCAGGGCCTTCTCGAACGGAGCACCGGCCGCTATGCGATCAGCATCGCGGCCAACCTGGTGGCCCTGGGCGGGGTGATCACGGCGTTCGTCCTGCTGGGCGACACATGGTGGAGCCTGTTCCTCGCCCTTCCGCTGGCGGTCCTGTGGACCCGGACGGCGTTCGTCGCCCATGACGCGGGCCACTCCCAGATATCCGGTGGCCGTAAGACCAACAGGCTGATCGGCCTGGTGCACGGCAACCTGCTCCTCGGTATGAACGAGGCGTGGTGGAACGACAAGCACGTACGCCACCACGCCAACCCCAACCACGTCGACAAGGACCCGGACGTCGGCGTCGGCGCCCTGGTCTGGACCCAGAAGCAGGCGGCGCAGCGCGAAGGATTCGCCCGCTGGCTGACCCGCAACCAGGCCCGGCTGTTCTTCCCGATGCTGCTGCTCGAAGGCATCGCGCTGAAGATCTACGGGTTCCAGTACCTGCGCCGTCAGCCGGCGGGGGAGCGGACCGTGTCGGCCGTGCTGATGACCGCGCATCTTGCGCTGTACACGACCCTGCTGCTGACCACCCTCTCCCCGGGCAAGGCCGTCGTCTTCGCCCTGCTGCTGCACGCGCTGTTCGGTCTCCACCTGGGCATGGCCTTCGCCCCCAACCACAAGGGCATGGAGATGCCCGACCCGGACGGGGACCGCTGGGGCCACCTCCAGCGCCAGGTCCTGACCTCACGCAATGTGCGCGGCGCGATCCTCACCGACTGGTTCCTCGGCGGCCTGAACTACCAGATCGAGCACCACCTGTTCCCGAGCATGCCCCGTCCCCACCTGCGGCTGGCCCAGCCCCTGGTCAAGGCGCACTGCAGGAGCATCGGCATGCCGTACGCGGAAACCGGACTCGTCGAGTCCTACCGGCAGGCGCTGGCTCACATGCACGAGGTCGGTGAGCCGCTGCGATGACGGGCGTCACGGGGGACAGTGGGGGGAACGTAAGCACGCACGGACGCGTTGACAGAACAGAAGCGGCGCCGGCCGCGAAGGAGGCGTGGACCATGTCGAACGGTGCGAAGGTCGCTGTCGCGGGGGTGGTGGCTGCGGCCGTCCTGTGGCCCCTGATCGGATTCTGGTGGGCGCTTCTGGTGGTGATCGGCGTTCCCGCCGTGGGCTATCTGCTGCTGGACCCGTCCCAGCGACGCCGGCTCCGCAGGATCAACCGCAAGGAGATCGGCCGCTGAGCCGAGGGGCCGCTCGTAGCGGGGCCCCAACACCGGATCGCGCGCCACGCCGGACGCGGTCACGCCGGATGCGGAGCCAGCGCGTCCAGGGCCCCCAGCAGGCCCGGCAGAGCGGGCCCGCGGCCGACGGGCAGGACCGCGCCCGGTTCCTCGTCCAGCAGGATCAGCGCTATGTCGTCGGTCCTGGCGACCATCGACCATCCCGGGCCGTCGACGCGCAGGGTGCGTGTGTCGGCGGAGGCGAAGACGGAGCGGATCCGGCCGGGTGGCGGCGGAGTCCTCGTATAGGCGAGGGCCTCGGACAGGGCCCGCCGTACGCCGGGGTGCCGACCGGCGGCAGGAGCACCGGACTCCGCGCCCCCGCCGCCGACCGTGCTCTCGCTGCCCGGCCCGTCGCCGCTTTCGTTTCCCGGCCCGCCGCCGCTATCGCTCACCGGCCCGGCGCCCTCGGCCGCCTCCCCGTGCCGCTCACCGTCCGGCCGGACGAACGCCGCGTCGTCGATCTGCTCCCGCCACAACGCCCACCGCTCCGCGACCTCGTCGGCCCCGAGCCGCCGTTGCGCGGGACCCCAGGACTCCGGGTCCGGAGGAGCCAGCGGCGCAGGGCCCAGCCCGTCCGTCTCCGGGTCGTGCGGGGCGGGCACACCGGGCGCGGCGACAGCCAGGGCCAGTGGCCAGCCGGGCAGCGCGCACACCACGGAGCGCTCGTCGGGTGAGAGGTCGTGCTCCATACCGCAGTCCCACGCGGCGATGGCCACGGCCACCAGCGAGACGTCCTCCACGACCACGGTCCAGCGCGCCCCTTCGTCGTCCTGCCCGAGGACGAGACCGTAACCCTCCTCGTACGGTTCGAGGGCGAGCGCGGCGCACGCGGCCACATAGTCGTCGCCCAGCACACTCGGGAACCGGGCAGGGGTCAGCAGCATCGCAGTCAGCACAAGCAGCGCGTCGTCGGCGTCCGCACCGGCCACAGCGTTCCCCTCATTCCCGATCCCTGATCGCGGGGCCACCCGTCGCCCGGGCTCCCCTCACGTCGTCCGTCGGCGCACCTTAACCAGTGGGTAACCCCGCCGTCGAGGCCCTGACAGGAGGCGGGAGCCGGATACCGCCGACGCCCCGGCCGGGTGACTGTGGCCGGGAAGGACCGGGACGTACGGGACGATCCGCGTAAGGTTGAACCTTCGGACGAGCGAGGGGAAGAGCATGGTTCAGCGCTACGACCGGCTGAAGGACATTCAGCGACTCGACCCGGAACGGGACTTCCTGGAGATCTACCGCCTCACCGTCACCTACGAGTTCCCCTGGGACATCACCCGCGCCCTCGAACTGGCCCTCTACCGCACCTATGCCGTGCCCAGCATCGGCCGACTCCTCGATGAGACAGCAGAGTTGACGGGGCGTTCGCAGAAACGGTACGACGACACCGCCCTGCTCCTCGACACCGTGGTGGAGCACGGATTCGACACCGAGGAGGGCCGCACCGCCGTCCGCCGGATCAACCAGATGCACCGCAGCTACGACATCAGCGACGACGACATGCGCTACGTCCTGTGCACCTTCGTCGTCACCCCGAAGCGCTGGCTGGACGACTTCGGCTGGCGTCGGCTCTCCGACCACGAGCTGCGGGCCTTCGCCGCCTACTACCGCACCCTGGGTGCCCGGATGGGGATCAAAGACCTCCCGCAGACCTACGAGGACTTCGAGCGCACCCTCGACACCTACGAGCGCGAGCACTTCGGCTGGGACGAAGGGGCCCGCCGGGTCTCCGACGCCACCCTGGCGCTCATGGCCTCCTGGTACCCGGCACCGCTCACCCCGGTGGTCCGGGGCGCCAGCCTCGCTCTCCTGGACGACTCACTGCTGAGGGCATTCCGCTACGAGCGCCCGGGACCCGTGGCCCGCGGGCTGACCCGGGCCGCCCTACGCCTGCGCGCCCGTGCCGTGCGGCTCCTGCCGCCCCGTCGCAAGCCGCACTACGCACGCCAGAACCCCGAGATCAAGGGCTACCCGGACGGCTACGAGATCGCCGCGCTCGGTACGTTCCCCACCCCGGGCGTCGGTGGCTGCCCGGTTCCCGGCCACCGGCGGCCGTCAGACGTGCCCGTCGAGTGACTCCAGGGTGGTCCGCAGCCATCCGAGTTCCGCTTCGCCGGTCGCCCGCGCGATGGTGAGGACGCCTCTGCGGAAGGGGTCCTCCATCTCCTCGGCGCGCAGCGGCCGGTCACCCTCGTAGAAGAAGCTCGCGGGTTCCTCCAGGAACACCAGTCGCCGCCGCAGCACATCCGCCTGCGCCGAGGGCTCCGGAAGATGCCGGAGGAAGGCCAGCAGGACGAACCACCGGTTCTCGTCGGTGATGTCCGCACGCTCCGGGGACACCAGCCGGTCGAGCAGCTGCGCCCGGCCCGTCCCGGTGAGGGTCAGTACCTGACGCGGTGCCGCTATGGCGCCCGGTTGCGTCTCCCGGGCCAGCAGCCCCGCCCTCTCCAGCCGTTTGATCGCCGGGTAGAGCGTGCTCTCCGGTACGGGGCGCACGTGCCCGATCAGCGCCATGAGGCGTTTGCGCAGCTCGTAGCCGTGCAGTGGGGTGTCGTAGAGGAATCCGAGGATGGCCAGCTCCAGCATTCCCGCATCCTATCGCCGATGCATCGCCGATGTAGTACATCGTTGACGTAGTACATCGGTGTCGAGGTATTTTCACGGCCGGACGGTGGAGCCGGGCCGGTGCCACACGGTGTGCCCGGAGCCGGGCGACGAAAGGAGAGCACGGTGTACGAGGTCGAGTTCGACGGGCGTGGCGGTCTGGTCAGGTGGACCGAGGCGGCCGGGAGCGGGGGAGGGGACGGCGGCGTCGCGGGGGCGGCCACGGTCTATGTGCACGGGCTGGGCGCGATGGCGGCCGTCTATCACGCCCATGTGGCGGCCCACCCGGCTCTGTCCGGTCGCCGGTCGCTCTTCGTCGACCTTCCCGGACACGGCATCAGCGACCGTCCCGCCGACTTCGGCTACACGCTGGAGGACCACGCCGACGCGCTCGCCGCGGTCCTGGACGCGGCGGGTGTCCGTGGTGCCCGGATCGTCGGGCACAGCATGGGCGGCTCGGTGTCCGTCGTACTCGCCCACCGGCGCCCCGATCTCGTCTCGGGCCTGGTCCTCACGGAGGCGAACCTCGATCCGGCCCCGTCGCCGACCGCCGGCAGCAGCTCCATCGCCGCGTACACGGAGGCGGAGTTCGTCCAGGGCGGCGGCTTCGCCGAGGTCCTGCGGCGGTCCGGCCCCACCTGGGCGGCGACCATGCGCCTGGCGGACCCGCTGGCCCTGCACCGCTCGGCCACCGGACTGGTGCGGGGGACCGACCCGGCCGTCCGGCGGATGCTGCTGGAGTCGCCGGTGGAGCGGAGCTACCTCCAGGGGGCGCTGAGCGGCGAACTCCCCGGCGCCGCCGAGCTGGTCGCCTCGGGCGTGCAGGTGATCGAGGCGCCCGGGGCCGGGCACAACGTCATGTTCGACTGCCCCGATGTGCTGGCGGCAGCCGTCGCGGGCAGCGTCGTGTGGGGCTGCGGGGGGTCGCCCCCGTAGCGCCGCGAGAGCGGGTGTACGGGGCCGGGGCCGGGTTGGTGGTCCGTCAGGGTCGGCGTACGGCGAGGGCGAGGAAGCGGTCGTCCTCGTCGGTGTAGGAGTCCAGCCGCCACCCCGAACCGGCCAGCAGGGCCCGCAGGACGGGCTCGGCCCGCAGATCGTCGTCGGTGAGGCTACGCCCGTGCCGCGCGGCCAGGGCGGCCCGGCCGATCGGGTGGAACAGGGCCAGCACCCCACCCGGCCGCACCACTCGGGCGAGCTCGGCCGTATCGGCCTCCGGCCGGGCCAGATGCGAGATCAGCCCCGCCCCGAACACCGCGTCCAGCGCCCCGTCGCGCAGCGGCAGCCGTGCGACGTCGGCGCGGAGCAGCGTGCCGCTCTCCCCACGCCCAGCCCGTGCCGCTTCCTCCAGCATCGCGGGGGTGAGGTCGGCGCCCAGCACGGTCCCTCGCGGACCGACGACCGCGCGCAGGGCCGGGAGCGCGCGACCGGTACCGCAGCCCGCGTCGAGCACGGCGTCCCCGGGCCGCAGCCCGAGCAGACCGGCCGCGGCTGCATAGGCCGGGCCGTCGTCGGGGAAGCGGCTGTCCCAGCCGGCCGCGCGCGGGGTGAAGAAGTCCAGGACATGGGTGTGGTGATCGGCCATGCGGACATGATCGCGCAGCCGACGCCCGAACGGAACGCCACGGAGCACGGGTCCGGGCCCAGGAGCCCCGGCGGGGCCGCCGGGCGCCCGACTCGTGGTGTCGTCCGGGCGCCCGGGGCCCGTCCCGGTCAGACGTTGACGCCGTAGTCGGACGCGATGCCGGCCAGCCCCGATGCGTACCCCTGGCCGACGGCCCGGAACTTCCACTCGACGCCGTGTCGGTAGAGCTCACCGAAGACCATCGCGGTCTCGGTGGAGGCGTCCTCACTCAGGTCGTAGCGGGCCAGCTCGACACCGTTCGCCCGGTTCACCACGCGGATGAACGCGTTGCGCACCTGGCCGAAGCTCTGGCCCCGGCTCTGGGCGTCATGGATCGAGACCGGGAACACTATCTTCGCGATCTCCGCGGGGACCGAGGCCAGGTCGACCTCGACCGACTCGTCGTCCCCCTCGCCCTCACCCGTCAGGTTGTCCCCGGTGTGGCGGACCGAACCGTCGGGGCTGGTGAGGTTGTTGTAGAAGACGAAGTGGCCGTCGGAGAGAACCTTGCCCGCCTCGGAGCACAGCAGCGCACTGGCGTCCAGGTCGTGATCGGCTCCGGTCGTGGTCCGTACGTCCCAACCGAGGCCGACCGTCACGGCCGTCAGGCCGGGGGCCTCCTTCGACAGGGAGACGTTGCCGCCCTTCGCCAGGCTCACACCCATGAATTTCCTCCAGTGTTCCGTCGGTCCGCACGTCTGATCGGTAATCGCCGGATCGGCAGACCCCTCGATCCGTCATCCGTGCTGCGTTGCTGTCACTCATGTGGCCGCTACTTGTAGGAACGCCCCATGCGGCCTTCTGGGTTCCCGGATTGCGCAAGCCGTGAAATGAACGGCGGCCGAGTGCCCGGTCCGGGGTGCCGGGCCCTCGGGGGGTCAGCGGGCTTCCTCGTCCTTCATGGCCTCGCCTCGCTCTTGGGGATGCGCATCGACTTCCCCAGGGCGCGGGCGGTGTCCGGCAGCTTCTTCGAACCGAAGAGCACGACCACCACGACGGCCAGGATCAACAGGTGCCAGGGCTCCAGGCCGTTGCGCAACACTCTGGCCCCGCCCTTCTCTCCGTCTGCGCGGCAACAGTTGCCGCATTGCGCAACTGCACAACTGTGCGGTTAGGCCGGGACGACCGCCCCCCTCAGAGCTCCGCGCCGGCTTTCCGTACGCTCCGCTCCTGCTCGACGCCGGCCGGATGGCGCCGCTCGTAACGCCTCCGTGCCGCCGTGAGCCCCACCGCGTACAGGCCCAGGACCGAGCCGAGCAACAGGTAGTAGAGAGGGGGCAGGGCGCTCATTCCGAGCAACGGCCCCAGCGGGGTCACCGGGAGCAGGACACCGACCACCGCGAGTCCGGCCGCGGCGCCCCGCAGAGGACCCCCGGCCCGGCGCTCGGCGGCGCTGCGGCCGGTCCGCAGCAGGACCAGTACGAGGGCCTGGGTCAGCAGGTTCTCGGTGAACCATCCGGCGTGGAACGCCGCCTCGCCGTCCGTCCCGGCCGCGTTGTGGAGTGCGAGGGCCAGCACACCGAAGGTGGCGAGGTCGGCGGCGGCGTTGAGCAGGCCGAAGCCGGTGATGAAGCGCAGGAAGTCGCGCGACCGCAGCACGGTGGGCCGCCGCAGGGCGGAAGCCGCCGGGCGGTCGAACGCGAAGGCGAGCTGCGCGGCGTCGAAGCAGAGGTTCTGCACCAGCACCTGCGCGGGAAGCATGGGGAGGAAGGGCAGCATCAGTCCGGCCGTCAGCATGGCGATGACGTTGCCCAGGTTGGAGGAGAGGGTGATGCGCAGAAAGGTCGCGATGTTCCCGCTGCTGTGCCGGCCCTCCAGCACGGCCCGGTCGATCGCGGTGAGGTCCTTCTCCGCCAGCACGACGTCGGCCGCCTCGCGCGCCACATCGACCGCGTTGCGCGGACAGATACCGACATCGGCCGCGTGCAGGGCGGGCAGATCTTTGACGCCGTCGCCGAGGAACCCTGTCGTGTGCCCGGCGGCGCGCAGCGCCGAGACGATCCGGGCCTTGTGCTCGGGGGTACAGCGCGCGAACACCGTCGCCCGGTCCGCGACCCGCGCCAACTCCGCGTCCGACAGCGTGTCCACCAGCTCGGCCGTCACGATGCCGTCGCCCCCGCCCGTCGCGTCCGTACGCAGGCCCAGGTCCTGGCACACGCGGGCCGCCGTGCCCGGATGGTCGCCGGTCAGCACCTTGACGGTCACTCCCCGCCGGGCCAGCACGCCGAGGGCGTCGGCAGCGCTCGGCGTGGGGACGTCCCGCAGAGCGACCAGGCCCACGAACGTCAGACCGCGCTCGTCCGCCGGGGTGTAGGCGCCCGGCCGGGCAGGCCGATGGGCGTGTGCCACGGCCAGCAGGCGCAGCCCCGATTCAGCCTTCCGGTCGGCGAGGGCGAGCAGCCGCTCCCGCTCGTCCCCGTCCAGGGCGCACCGTCCGAGCACCGCCTCCACTGCACCCTTGGTCACCAGCGTGTGGGCGCCGACCCGGCCGGGCCGCCGGAGCACCGCGGTCGCGACCCGCCGCACCGGATCGAAGGGCAGCGCGGCCACACCTTCGTACGCGGCGGACGGCCCCCACCCACCGGCCTCGTCGGCGGCGTCCAGCACCGCCTCGTCGAGGGTGTCCGGCGCGGGCAGCTCCGCCAGCTGGAGGGTCCACAGCGCGCTGAGAGCGGCCCATCCCAGTACGTCGGGATCGGGCAGATCCGAGCCGTCGACGGCCTCTTCGACGAAGGGCCGGTCCTCGGTCAGCGTCCCCGTCTTGTCCAGGCACAGCACATCGACGGCACCCAGGTCGTGCAGGGCGGGCAGCCGTTTGACGATCACTCCGCTGGTACGGGCGAGCCGGGCCGCACCCCGTGCGAGCGCCGTCGTGACGATGACGGGCAGCATCTCCGGGGTGAGCCCCACCGCCACGGCCACCGCGAACGGCAGTGTCTCCAGACCCCGGCCGCGCAGCGCCGCATTGGCCATCAGCACCAGCGGCGGGGTCAGCAGCATGAAGCGGATCAGCGTCCAGGAGATGCCCTGCACCGACCGGTCGAAGGCGCTGGCACCCCGTTGCCGGGCCCGGCCGTCGTGCGCGGCGGCGAACCGGGTCTCCCCTCCGGTGGCCACGATCACCGCCGTACCGCTGCCGGACGTCACACTGCTGCCCTGGAAGCACAGCTGCGGCCGTGCGAAGGGCCCGGCCCCGGCGAGCGCGGGGTCCGGTGCGTCGAGGGGGTACTTCGCCACCGGTGCCGATTCCCCGGTCAGCGCCGACTGATGCACCGTGAGCCCACCCGCCCGGAGCACCTGCACATCGGCCGGTACGAGATCGCCCGGACCCAGGCGGATCACATCGCCGGGCACCAGGTCGGCCACCGGTACTTCCCGCTCCCGGGGCGCCGCGTCCGCCGAGGCCCGGCGCACCACCGTCGCCGTGGTCGCCACCAGCTCCCTGAGCGCCGCCGCCGAACGGTCGGCGCGGTGCTCCTCGGTCGAACGCAGCAGGCAGCTGACCCCGACGAGCGCCAGGATCACGCAGGCCGTGCCCCAGGCGGAGACGACGGCGGAGACCAGCCCCAGACAGAGCAGTACAGAGGTGAAGGGGTCCCGGAGACTGCGGACGAAGCGCCGGGGCCGGGAGACCGGGCGCCAGGCGGGCAGCACGTTCTCCCCGAACCGCGCGAGCCACTCCTCGGCCCGCGCCTCCACCAGCCCGCGCGGTCCGCTGTCCAGCGAGCGCAGTCTGCAGGGAGGTCTTCACCTGCGGGGAGTACCGGTCCGGTGCCGGGAGTCGGGGCGGTGGTACCGAGCTCCGTGCCGACGATCTCGGGTACGGGCTCCGGCGCCGATGTGCCGACGGCCGGGAACGGTGTCACGGAGGCCGAAGTTCCGGGGCTGGTACGGCCGGGTCCCGCGGCTGCGCTGCCCTCAGGCACCGAGCTCACGCAGGCGGACGAGCCCCTGGGCCGGGTACCCGGCCCGCTCGGCGAGCTGGCCCACCATGAGCCGGACGACCGTCACCACATCGGGATCGTCGACCAGGTAGACCTGCCGGCGGCCCTCGCGTCGCGAACGCACGAGACCGGCCAGTTTGAGCTTGGTCAAATGCTGGCTGACCGAGGGGAGCGTGCCGCCCACCCGCTCGGCGAGGCCCGTCACATCGCTCTCACCCTGGGCCAGCGCCCACACGATGTGCAGCCTCGCCGGTGTCGCCAGGAGTCCGAACGCGGCCGCGGCCTCGGCCAGCACCTCGGCGGGCGGATCCTGGAAACCGCCGCCGGTACCTGTTGACACTCTTGTCTCTCCCGTCCGTGGGCCGCCCGCCCAGACCCGTCACCACGTCCGTTGCCGCGACCGAAAAAACCAGTGTAGAGGCCATGCCGAAATCGCTCGGGGCTGTGATCGGGGCACACCGCGCGCAATGCGGGCCATAAGAGGCCAGAAGAGGGACGGCAGGGGGACGAGATGCGGCATGAGTGGGCGGGCCGGATCCGCATCGATCAAGAACGATCAACCCGCTCGGGCCGCACAGCCGGTTGCCATGCTGTGCCGAAGCGATGTCCGAACAGCTGAACCGAGCTCCGCCAAGGTGTGCGGCTCACTCGCGGGAGAAGTGGTCGATGTCCTCTGAGCACGCCGAGAACGCTCACAGCACCCACAGCGCTCCGAACACCCACCGGGACGACGACACCGCGATGGCCTTGAAGATCCTGGTGGCGGGCGGCTTCGGCGCCGGGAAAACGACCCTGGTCGGCGCGGTCAGCGACATCCGGCCGCTGCGGACCGAGGAAACGCTCAGCGAGGCCGGACAGGGGGTGGACGACACGGCAGGGGTGGCACGGAAGGCCACCTCGACCGTAGCGATGGATTTCGGCCGTATTACCATCCACGCCGGTCTGTCCCTGTATCTGTTCGGCACACCGGGGCAGGACCGGTTCTGGTTCCTGTGGGACGAGCTGTCCGAAGGTGCCCTGGCAGCGGTCGTCCTCGCCGACACCCGGCGGCTCGAGGACTGCTTCGCGGCCGTCGACTACTTCGAGCGCCGGCGCATCCCGTTCGTCGTCGCCGTCAACTGCTTCCCCGGGGCGCGCACCTATGCGGCGCACGACGTGTCGCACGCCCTTGACCTGGACCGGGGAACGCCCGTCGTGCTGTGCGACGCCCGCGACCGGGACTCCGGGAAGGACGTCCTGATCCGTACGGTCGAGTACGCCGGACGGATGCACACCGCCCGGCTTCTCGACTCCGTCGGCTGACCGCCCGGCGCCGTTACGCGGCCGGTCAGTCGGCCATGTCGGCCAGGGCGATCACCTTGTCGATCCGTACCCGCACCACCAGTTCACCGGCCACGCCGTTGCGGCGGCCGAACTCCTCGGCGGCCTCCGGCGCCACGTAGCGCCCGGCGATCCGCGTCGCCCACCGCAGCAGTTCCTCGGGGTCCTCGCTCAGCTCCGCATGCCCCTGCACCACGGCGAACGCGTACGGCGGCCGGTCGTCGTCGACGCAGAGGGAGACCCGTCCGTCGCGCTCCAGATTGCGGCCTTTCACACTTTTCTTGCCGGTGTTGAAGACCAGTGAGTCGCCGTCGAGCAGGAACCAGACGGGCGCGATGTGCGGACTGCCGTCGGCCCGCACGGTCGAAACCTTCGCGGTGCGGGTGCCCTCGGAGAGGAAGGCCCGCCATTCTTCATCGGTCATGTGATGTGCCATGCGCTCATCCTGGGCCCGATGCCCGTGTGGCGCGAAGCGGCGCCCCGGGCGGCGGGGGGCGCTTGCCCGGACGGAGGCGGTGCGCAAGGCTTACGCGCGTAGCAGGGTACGGGGTACGGGGAACGAAGGCACGGGGAGGACGAGCAGATGGCGCTTGACCGGGGACTCGATTGGCTCCTGGACGATCTCACCAGCAGGGTGCAGTACATACGACACGCCCTGGTGCTGTCGAACGACGGCCTGGTCACCGGAGCCAGCACCGGACTGGCCCGCGAGGACGCCGAACACCTGGCCGCGGTCTCGTCCGGTCTGCACAGCCTGGCGCGTGGTTCGGGGCGGCACTTCCGGGCCGGGCGGGCCCGCCAGACCATGGTCGAATTCGATGAGGCATTGCTCTTCGTGACCGCCGCCGGCGACGGCAGCTGCCTGTCCGTGCTGACCGCGGCCGAAGCCGATGTGGGGCAGGTGGCCTACGAGATGACCCTGCTCGTCAACCGGGTCGGCGAGCACCTCGGTGTCTCCGTCCGCCAGGGCGGGCCGGAGGGTGCCGAACCTTTCTGAAAATCTTCCGGCACCCGTCCGACCTGCGGCTTTCCCTGGCCGGAAGGAGTTATCCACAGGCCTGACCGAATGTGACCCCGCCGGGCTACCGTGATCACGGAGAGTATTCGAGGTCCACGGGGAGGACGGTCATGACGGTCAAGGAAGCGATCCGCGCGCAGGCCGAGGACGCCCAGCAGATCCGAGGTATGGACGAGATCCGGGACGAGGCCGCGCACACCTCGCCCGACGCACCGGCGGCCACGGTGGCCGCCGGCCGTGCGGCGCAGGAACTGGGGCTGCGGCGCAGCGAATTCGAGCTCGCCGTGCACCTCGGGCTGATCGCCGTCACCGCCGGGCCCGGCGGCGGGCGGCCGCGGGTGCCCGAAGGGGAGGTCGCGCGGCTGCGTGAAGACCCGGGACTTCCCGACGGGTTGGCGGAGCGGGTACGCACCGTCGGCACCGCGGACGGCGCCGCTCTGCTGGGCATCGCCGCCGCGCGGTTCACCCGGCTGGCCAGAGCGGGCTGCGTCTCACCGGTCACGTTCTATCTGAACCGGTATCGCGCGGTGGTCTGGCTCTATCTCGCCGACGAGCTGGCCTCGTTCGCGGTGCGGGAGCCCGAGCTGCTCGCCGGCCGTACGCCTCTTGGGATGCGCACGATGCTGGAGGCGGGCGGCGACTGGAGGGCACGGAACTGGCGTACCCAGCGGATCGAGCGGCTGCTGGACCGCACCGGGGACCCCTGGGCGCGGGCGGCGGTCGAGGCGACCGCACTGGACCCCGCCCACCTGGCGGAGGTGGTGGAGGACCCCTATGAACGCGCCTATCTCGCACGGGTCAGGCCGGAGCCCGTCTTCGGGCGGCCGGGCTCCGTGGCGGCCAGGGAGACGATGGGGCAGCTGATGCTGGCGGACGATCCCGATGAGATCCTGTGGCGGCGGATCAATCTGACCCTCGGTCTGGACGGCGCCCGTGAGGCGCGACCGGCCCCACACCCGGGCGAGGACCACGAGGCGCGGACGGCTCCCGCCCCTTCACCCGCCCTCTCGCCCGCCCCGCGCGCGGCTCCACCACGGCCCCTGCCCGTCGTGGAGTCGGCAACGCTGCCGTCGCCTCCTGCCGGGGACCTGCCGTCCGGAGTACGTGAGCCGGGCCGGAAACGGCTGCTGGCCAGGCTGGGATGGCGCCGGCGGAGCGACGGATAGCCATTCGCGGACGGGTGTTCGAGTCGGGCATCATGTCCGCATGTTGATCAGGGAAGCCACCACCGAGGACTGGCCCGCCATCTGGCCGTTCTTCCACACGATCGTCGCCGCGGGCGAGACTCTTACCTACCCGCTCGACCTCGGCGAGGAGGACGCACAGGGCTGGTGGTACGTCGCCGCCCCGAACCGCGTGGTCGTCGCCGTCGACGATGCGGGAGAGGTTCTCGGCACGGCGAAGATGAACCGGAACCACATGGGCAACGGCTCGCACGTGGCCAGCGCCACGTACATGGTCGACCCCGCCCATTCCGGCAAGGGGGTGGGGCGAGCCCTGTGCGAGTACTCGGTCGAGTGGGCCCGCACGTCGGGTTTCCGGGCAATGCAGTTCAACGCGGTGGTCGAGACGAACGTCCACGCCGTCAAGCTGTACGAGTCCATCGGCTTCGAGGTGATCGGCACCTTCCCGGAGGGGTTCCGCCACCCGACCGAGGGCTATGTGGGCCTGCACATCATGCACAAGGCCCTCTGAGCCCTCCGCGGCTTTCCGTGCGGCGCTCCCGGCCGACGGCACCGGCTGTCACATGAGCCATCGGCGGCGGACAGTGGCGCGAAGTAGCTGTCCGTCTTGGGTGAAGTGGCGGAGGTATGGCCGGAGTTCGTTCGGGGGGTGACACACGGGGTGGGTGCGTCCTCACGTGGCGATGGCAGTACTGTGCGCCCCACCGCCATTCGGGCGATGAGATTCAGCTGGAGGAAGTATCCATGACCATACCCAGGAGATCGTGGCGTGGCGCGGGAGCAATCGTGGCCGCTGCGGTCGTCGGTCTGACCGGAGGCGTCATCTCCGCCGGTCCGGCCGCGGCTCACACCCCCACCTGGGCCGTGACCTGCTCCGAGGTGACCGTTGACCTCAAGAACTACTCGCCGAACGTCCCCAACACGGTGACTGTCACCGTGGACGGCAAGGACCTGCTGCCCACCAAGGAGTTCGGCCGTGAGTTCAGCACGAAGCTGACTCTTCCCGAGCACTCCGGTCCGGTGACCGTCCGACTGGACGTCAAGGACGCCAGCGAGGGCGGCAAGCACTCGTTCAAGGACGAGAAGTCGGTCGAGGCGTGCGAGGAGGAGCCGACTCCCACGCCGACTCCGACCGAGCCCACCCCCACCGAGCCGACTCCGACCGAGTCGACGCCGTCGGAGACCCCGGGCACGCAGACGCCCGAGCCGAGCGCCACCCCCAGCGGTGAGCCTTCGGAGTCCGCGCCCGCCGTGCCCGCCCCGAGCCCCAGCTCGCCGGACCTGGCCGAGACCGGTTCGTCGTCCGCGACGCCGGTCATCGGTGGTGCCGCTCTCGCGGTGCTGCTCGCCGGTGGCGGGATCCTGTGGGCCGTTCGCAAGCGGCGTACCACCCAGAGCTGACGCCAGGGCATCCGGCGTCGCTCCCGCCCGAGGCGGTGAGCGGCGCCGGGCCGCCCGATGTGTCGGAGCCGCCGGTCGAGGGGCGTGCCGCATCGCTGAAGGTGATGCGGCACGCCCCTCATCGCTGCCCGGCGGGCGGCACCTGCTCCACGGCGGCCGGAGCAGGAGCGGTGGCGGGCGGGGGAGCGGGACCGATCTCGCACCAGACGGCCTTGCCCTCGCCGCGGGGTTCGATGCCCCAGCGGGTGGCGACCGCGTCGAGCAGGAGCAGCCCCCGGCCCGACGTCGAGGTCTCTCCCGGGGTACGCCGCCGGGGCCAGGCACTCGACCGGTCCTGCACCGAGAGCCGGATCCGCCGCACCGGCTCCGGCAGCACCTCCAGACTCAGGACCGCCCCGCCTTCCGTGTGCAGCAGCACGTTCACCAGCAGCTCACCGGTGACCAGTTCGGCGTCGTCGGCGAACTCGGCCATGCCCCAGTCGGCGAGCGCCTGGCGCACGATCGCACGCGCGTCGGACAGCCCCTCCGGATCCGCCTGGTGGATGTACTGGTGCAGCCGGGGCGCCTGCGAGGAGCCCACATCGGGGCTGCGCCGCAGGACCAGCAGCGCCACGTCGTCCCCCGACCCCCACCGTTCCCAGAGCCGGTCCGAGAGATGGTCGGCCAGCGCCTCGGCCCCCGCGGGACCCGCGCTCACCTCGTTCCGCAGCGCATCCACCCCGGTGTCCAGGTCGGCGCCCGGCTCCTCCACCAGACCGTCCGTGTACAGGACGAACGTCTCCCCGGGCACCAGATCGAGCCGGGTCTCCGGATACTCCTCGTCCCCGAAATCCGTGGAGATGCCCAGCGGCAGACCGCCGCGCACCTGCGGACTGCCGACCCGCCCGTCGGCATGCCGGATCAGCGGCCCGAGGTGCCCGGCGCGGACCACACGTGCCGCGCCCGTCGCCAGGTCGACCTGGGCATAGGTGCAGGTCGCGAAGCGGTCTGTGTCCAGTTCGGAGAGGAAGCGGGAGGCCCGCGCCAGCACGGTCGCCGGGGGGTGCCCCTCGGCGGCGTACGCACGCAGGGCGATACGCAACTGGCCCATGATCGCGGCGGCATGGGTGTCGTGCCCCTGGACGTCCCCGACGACCAGCCCGTAACGGTTCTTGGGCAGGGCGATCACGTCGTACCAGTCGCCGCCGACCTGCCGCCCGCTCCACGCGGCGTGGTACCGCACCGCGATCTCGCCGCCCTCGATGTCCTGTATGCGGGGCGGGAGCATCGCGGACTGGAGCTGGGTGGCGAACTCCCGCTCCTCGTCGAAGAGCATCGCCCGCTGCAGCGACTGTGCCACGATGGCCGCGAGGCCCAGGCACAGGATCCGCTCATCGGCGTTGAAGACCGTGCGCTCCCGGTAGAAGAGGGCGAGTCCGCCGAGCGACCGGGCCTGGGCCACCAGCGGCAGATAGGCCGCGGCCCGGAACCCGAGCCTGCCCAGATGCGGCTCCAGCACCGGATACCGCCGCGCCAGTGCCGCGAGGGATGTGATGAACCGCGGCCGTCCGCTGCGGATGGCGTCGGCCAGCGGAAGGTTGCGCTCCAGGTCCCCGGAGCCGAGCCCGTCGAGCGCCTCCAGCGACTCGCCGCTCAGCGCCACGATGTTCAGCGCGGAGTTCTCCACCAGCCCCAGGGCCAGCCCGTCCGCCCCCAGTCTCGCCAGCCCGCCCGGACCGGTGAGCGCGGCTGTCACATCGTCGACGGTCACCGCACGTGACATGGCGCTGGTGGTCCGCTCGACGATGTTGGTCTGCCGCTGCCGGCGCTTTTCCAGATCGAGCACGAAGGCCGAATGGGTGACTTCCGCCGTCGCGTCACGGACGACCCCCACGATCCGGTGCGCCTTCCCGTCCTTCGACCGCAGGATGCGGGCCTGGACATGGGTCCACTGGGTCGTCCCGTCGTCCAGCGGAACCCGGAAGTGGACGTTGTAGGAATTGCTGCCGCCGGTGATGGCCTCGTCGATCGTGACGTCCAGCCGAGCCCGTTCCGCCGGCTCCAGCCGCTCCACCAGCGCGCCGGGACGTGAGTCGAACGAGGCAGGGTCCACACCGAAGACAGCCAGACCCGCGTCGTCGATGTCCAGGGTCCGGGCGTCGAGATCCCAGTCGAAGCTGCCGGTCCGGTTCATGGCGAGACGCTCCGTCGGCCCGATCTCACCGTTTGTCCTCCGGTCGATCCGGCGCAGCGGAGCGGAGTCGGTGTCCTGCCGCCGTTCGTGGTCGGTCATGCATGCTCCGGAGATCGTCCGGCGGGGCGCGCGGCGACGCGCCCCGTAGGCCTCAATTGTCGAGCCGCACGCACCGGAGTGCCACAGCGGAGCACCACCGAACTTCCCTCCCGGACCAGCCGCCGTAACCCGGCCCCTGCGCACCGCCTCCGGGCCCGCCCCGCCGCCCCCCTGTCCGGAGCACGGCCGCGGAGTCGCAGAATGGCAGGAACGGGCCGGCCGACCGTGGCGGACGGTCCGCCCTCAGGCCCCCACCGTCCCCAGTGAGCGGAGCGCATACATGAACGACGACCGGCCCGTCCTGCTGGAGACCCGCGGTCACTCCCTGCACATCACCCTGAACCGGCCCCGCGCCATCAACGCGCTCACCCACGCCATGGTCCGCCTTCTCGACGGGGCGCTCGCCGGGGCCGAGCAGGACGAGACGGTGACATCGGTGGTACTGACCGGAGCGGGCGACCGCGGCCTGTGCGCGGGCGGTGACATCCGCGCCCTCCACGACGACACCCGCGCCGGAGGCCGCGCATCGCTGGAGTTCTGGCGCGACGAATACCGCCTCAACGCCCGCATCGCCCGCTTCCCCAAGCCGTACGTCGCCCTCATGGACGGCATCGTGATGGGTGGGGGAGTCGGGGTCTCGGCCCACGCCTCCCTCCGGATCGTCACGGAACGCTCACGCGTGGCCATGCCCGAGACCGGTATCGGATTCGTGCCCGATGTCGGCGGCACCCACCTGCTGGCCGCCGCACCCGGCGAACTGGGCAACCACCTGGCACTCACCGGCCGCTCCGTCGGGGCCGCCGACGCCCTGCTGTGCGGCCTCGCCGACCATTACGTACCCGCGCGGAGCCTGCCGGAGCTGACCGAGGCCCTGGACGCGTCGGCGACCGCCCACGATGTGGCGCGGACGGTGCAGAGGTTCGCCGAGGAGCCGCCCGCCGGTGAGCTCGCCACGCAGCGCGACTGGATCGACGCCTGCTACGCCGCGGACACCGTCGAGGAGATCGTCCGACGGCTCCAGGACAGCGCCACCCCCGCAGCGGTGGATACGGCGGCGGAGCTCGCGGCCCGGTCGCCCCTGGCGCTCAAGGTCACGCTCGCCGCCGTACGGCGTGCCGCCCGGCTCGGCAGCCTGGAAGCCGCCCTCGACCAGGAGTTCCGCGTCTCCGGCCGGATCCGTGAGGAGCCCGACTTCGTGGAGGGCGTTCGCGCCCGGATCATCGACAAGGACGGCAGCCCGCAGTGGAAACCGGCCACCCTCGCCGAGGTGGACGACAGCGCGGTCGCCCGCTTCTTCGCCCTCCTCGGGCCGGGTGAGCAGGAGCTCGGTCTCGCCCCCGGCGCCACCGCCGGCGTAACGGCCTGAGACCGAGCCCCCGGCCGGCGCTTCCCCCTGCCTGCCTGTCGCTCCTGATTACCTGTCGCTGCCGGACAGGCTCGGCTGCAACTCCCGCACCAGGGCGAACAGCCTGTCCTCGTTCCCCGTCAGCCCCGCACCGCGCAGGGCGCGGTCGGCCTCCCGCATCGGTGAGGTGAGCAGCGGCAGGTACAGGGGTGCGTCTTCCGGGTCCGAGAGCGCGGCCCGGGTGGCCTCCAGCAGGCGGACATACGCCTGCGCCGCGGCGAGCTCGTCTTTGTCCATCTCAGCGTCTCCTGGTCAGATGTGTCGGACCGTCAAGCATCTCCCATGGGTCTGACAACGCCCCTTCACGCCCGCTACCGCACCCCGGGAACTCCCGCCGGCGGCTCAACCTCCAGATACCGCCGCCTGCGAGGACCCCGGTAGAGCAGCACGGTCCAGCCCAGCCGCCGCAGCACCTCGGCGCATGCGGCCAGCGCCTCCTCCTCGTGGTGCGCGGCGCCGCTGCCGGGCGGCCCGGCCCAGTCGACCCGTACCGACCCGGCCGACTCGCCGGTACGCACCCGGTACCCGGCGGCCACCCGGTGGCCCGACGCGTCGACGGCGGACGGAGCGGCTCCGGAGCTCTCCAGGGCCAACGCCACGGCCCGGACCGGCCGGTGAAGCTCCCACGGGGCCGGGGCGCCCTCCGGATCGTCCTGCCGCTCTCCGGTCAGGCTGCGGATCTGCATCAGCCCCTCGAAGGCCGTCCGCACCGAAGAGGCGCGCGCCTGCGCGCTCCCACCTGGCGGCGGCCCGTCGCCGGTCGCAGGCTCGAACCCGGCGCCCTCCTCGCTGCCCATTCGTCCCCCTGCGCTCGGACCACACGTACGCGCCCAGTGTGCACCGGGGGAGTGACACGTCCCGGGAGACGAACTCCGCCCCCGCAACAAGGGAGGACCCCCGCAGCAAGCGAGGGCCCTTACGCGGCTCCCCGGGCGTCCTTCTCCACGGCGGCCTTGAGGCGCTTGAGCGTGGTCCGGATGTTGCCGCGCTGGAACTGGGCGAAGGTCTTCCCGCCTGTCGCGACGCGATCGAAGGTGTTGGCCACGAAGTCCGGCCAGGAGCGCCGGTCGTCGGTCCACGTCTCGGTCACGCGGGTCCCGCCGTCCACCGCTTCGAAGCGGTACTCCCAGGTCGCGATGGGCCCGGGAAGCCGCGGCCGCCGGACGCCGATGGCATGGACCCGGAAGGCGAAGCGCTCGCCCGGATCGGCCGCCGTCACGGTGCACCGGGTCGTCCAGCTCACCGCGCCGCGCTTGTTCCGCCCCTCGAAGACCATGCCGACGTAGGTGGCGCGCCGCTCTCCCCGCACGGACGCCCCGCGGTTCTCGGGGCTCCAACGGCCCATGGCGGTGGGGTCGCTGAGCTGTTCGTAGACCTGCGCCGGAGGGGCGGCGATGACGGTGCTGTCCGCTACGGACATGGTGCGGGGCATGACGCAACTCCTTGTCCACGGTCGTCGTCGGGACGTTTCCGGGACCGGACGGACCGTGGCGCCGCGTCCCGGGCCCACACCTTACTCACGAGTAGTCAACGGGTTGAGCCGGGGAGCGGTCCCTGTGCATTGCCACCTGGGCCCTCCACGCCGAGGCTCACCGCGCGCGCCGCTCCCGCCGGTTCGCCACCCGTACCCGTACATCGGTCGGCAGACCGCGTACGCCCGCGCAGCGACGCGCGTCCGCGACCACCCCGGCGGCGACCCGGCGCACCACCTCCACGGGCCGGGCCTCGGGCTCGACGACCAGCGTCACCGACGCCCGCAGCGGCCGGCCCGCCAGGCGCACCCGGGCATGGGCCACGCCGTCGACCGCGCCCGCCTGCGAGGTCATCGCCCGCTCCCACGCCCGCCGTCGCAGCGTGAGACCGGCGCCCCGCAGGCCCACCCACCGGGGACCGGACGCCGACACCTGGGCGGCGAACCACCGGACGAGCAGCGCCAGTACGAGGGTGAGCGCCACGATCACGGCAGGCGTCCACCAGCCGTTCTCCCGCAGCCGGGCCAGTCCGCCGCGATCCAGCAGCACCCCGTCGGCCGCGCGGCCGGACCACCAGCCCGGAACCTCACGACCCACCCGGCCCAGCCCCGCACCGTCCCCGACGGCGAGCAGAGTTCCACCGGCCAGCAGGGCAAGACCGACCGTCCCGAGCAGCGCCCGGTTCACCGCGCCACGCCTGATCACCGCCATGCTCCCCACACCCTCACACCGCCGTCCGTCACGCCGCTCACGCCTCCCCGCTGTTCTGAGGCCCGCTCCGAAGCCCGCCCCGAGACCCGTCCTGCGGCCCGTCCAAATCCCCCTTCAGATCCTCGTCCTGATCCCCTCCGTGATGCCCGCCCTGCGGCCCCGCCGCGGTCGGCCCTTCCGGCATCTCCGGTCCCTCCGGCTCCCCCGACTCCGGGGCCCGCCAGCCCGGCTCGCGCCGCACCCGGACCCGCAGGGCGGGCGTACGGACCAGCCCCAGCTCCAGCAGGCTCGCGCCCAGCACCCGGACCACCTCGGCGCGTACCTCCTCCGGACGGCCGTACCCCACACCGGCCCGTAGCCTCGCCCGCCGCCGACGCACGCTCACCCGAGCCCGTACCACCCCGGGTACGCCGAGCGCCCGCTCCCGCAGGATCCGGGCCGCCGCCGTACGGTCCAGCGCCGCCCGTACCTCCGGCGCGGGCGCCGCCATCCGCAGCCTTCGCCGCAGCCCCGGCAGGAGCGCACAGCCCAGCAGCCAGGCGCCCACGAGCGCCGCGCCCACGCCTCCGAGCCGTACCGCGGTGTCCGCCGGACCATGGGCCGCCGCCCAGTCGACCACTGCCGTCCGCCACCCGGCGGGGGAGCCGCCGAACCGGACCGCGATCACGTCCACCAGCAGCAACCCGCACGCCGCGGCTCCCACGACAGCCAGGACCGCCGCGGGGACACGCCGTTGCGCCCTGATCCGTGGGCCGGAGCCGGCCTTGTCGCTGGGCGGGCGCGGCTCGGCCTCCGGGACCTGCGGGGCAGCAACGACCGACAGCGCGTCGACGTGGACCTCGGCGCGCGGCACGGACAGACCCGTCAGGGCCGCCGTCCGGGTCTCCGCCCGCTCCCGGATCCGCTGGGCGGCCTCGTCGGCCCGCACCGGATAGGGCAGCCGCACGCCGACCGCGATCCGCGCGGAGGCGCCGCGCACCGCGGCCGACCCCCGGATCACCGACCCGCCGTCGGGCAGCGCCTCCGCGGCGGCCCGCTCGGCGATCCGCCGGACCGCCCGGGGGGCCACTGTCGTCGTACCGCGCCCGGCGGCGGGGACCGTCACTGCCGCCTCCCCACCAGTGAGTCCAGGAACTCCCGCAGACCCGTGCCCCGGTCCACGAGATGACCGGCGAACCAGCCCAGCGCGCCGAGCGCGGCCACCACGAGGAACGCCCCGAACCCGCCGAACCAGCCCGCGAACCCCAGCGCCATGCCAGCCGCGGCCCCGAGCACGCCCCGGCCCGGCACACCGTCCACCGGGCCGGGCCCGTCCACCCTCCGTGTCATGCCGTCACGCCACGCGGGTCTCGGCCGGAGCGGCCTCGTCGTCGTCCTCGGGCAGGTGCACGTCGTTCACGGTCACGTTGACCTCGACGACCTCCAGGCCCGTCGTACGCTCCACCGCCGCGATGACGTTCTCGCGCACATCGTGCGCCACATCGGTGATCGCGACGCCGTACTCGACGACGAGGTCCAGGTCGATGGCCGTCTGACGCTCGCCCACCTCGACCTTGACCCCCCTTCCGACGTTCGGCCGGCCGCCGGGCACCCGGTCGCGCACCGCGCCGAGCGTGCGGGAGAGGCCGCCGCCCATGTCGTGCACGCCCGGGATCTCCCGGGCCGCCATCCCCGCGATCTTCACGACGACGGTGTCGGCGATCGACGTGCGGCCCCGCGTCGCCGCGGGCTCGGACGCGCCGGTGGCTCCGCTCCCGAGGGTCGTCGTACCGCTGACTCCGCCGCTCTGCTTCTGTCCGCCCGCGCCCGGCCCCGTCCCCGCGGCGGGAACGGCTGCGGCTGTCTGGGTGGTGGTCATGAGAACTCCTCGCGTATCGCTCGGCTCGTATCGCCTGACTTCTCGTTGGACACGCTGTCCGACCATTCGTCACGCGGGTTCCCGGAAACTTTCCGCGGACCCCTCGTGCGTGACGTTCTGCCGCGCCAGGTGTCCAACGGAGAACGGAAGACGGAAGACGCCTGTCCGGCGAGTAGGACCGACAACAACGAGAAGGTGTCGTGCAACCGACTGAGGGAGGGGCTGGTCCGTGCCCGGCGACGGGAATCAGATGACGGAACGGGTGCCGGAGGGCGTCCGGGCCGACGAGGCGCTGCTGGTCGTGCGGGCCGGGGAGGGCGACGAGGAGGCGTTCGAGGTGCTCGTACGGCGGCACAGCCCCGCCATGCTGCAGTTGGCGGTGCGGCTCCTGGGGGACCGGGCGGACGCGGAGGACGCCGTTCAGGACGCCTTCGTCAGCGCCTGGCGCAAGCTTCCCGAGTTCCGCCGGGACGCCTCCTTCCACACATGGCTCTACCGCATCGTCACCAACCGCTGCCTCAACCGGCTCCGATCACGCAGACCGGCGGCGGACCTCGATTCGGTGCCCGAACAGGCAGCCCCCGAGCACCAGGCGTCCCCCGCCCGCGCCGTCGAGTCGCGGGCCGCGGCCGACGCGCTGGCCGGGGCGATGGCGGGCCTGTCGCCCGAACAACGTGTCTGCTGGGTGCTCCGCGAGATGCAGGGACTGTCGTACGAGAGCATCGCGGACACGGTCGGAATCAGTCTGCAGGCGGTCCGCGGCCGGGTCTTCCGTGCCCGCCGCTACCTGACGGAGGCGATGAGCGCATGGCGATGAGCGCCAACCCCGACCGGCCGGAAGAGAGCCGGTACGAAGAGGAGGAGCGGCTCGCCTGCGGGCGCCTGCTGAGCGACGTCTGGGACGCCGGGGACACCGGCCGGACAGCCGACGACCCGCACCTGTCGGTGTGCCCGCACTGCTCGGCGGCCCTGGCCGAACTCACCGGCCTGGGCGATGCCGTACGCCGTACCTGCGCCGAGGAGCCCGGAGTGCCCGAGGCGACCACGGCGGCCATCACGGCCCGTGTGATGGATCTGGTCCGCCTGGAACTGCGCCCCGGGCGCCCGCTTCCCCTCGGGGGACCGGAGGAGGACCACTGGATCGTCGAGGCCGCGGCCGCACGGCTGCTGCGGGCGGCGGTCGACGCGCTGCCGGGGGTACGGGCCGGGAGCTGCCGGATCGAGGCCCTCGACCCGGCCGACCCGACGGGCCCGGTGCATGTACGCGTCGAGGTCGCGGCGGCCCTGGACCGGTCGTTGCCGGACCTGGCCGATGCCGTACGCGCACGGATCGCCGAGGTCGCCGACCGGGACATCGGGATCCGCCTCGGCGCGTCCGACGTCCTGGTCGTGGACATCCTCGACGACGAAGGCGACGCAGGCGACGAAGGCGATACCGGCGGCGAACGCGGCGAAGGCGATGAGTACGACCGTTACGGCACGGGAGGAGCAGCGCGATGACCGCCGACACACTCCGGGAACGGCTCGCCGAAGCGGCGGCCGGGGCCGCTCAGGACGTCCCCGGCGTCGCCTTCCTGCGCCCAGGTGTCGTGGACCTGCTGCGCACGCGGGTCGCCGGCCGGGCCCCACGTCCGGCCACCGGGACCGGTGCGCGACCGCAGGGGGTGCGGGTGAGCCGCGACGAGGCCACCGGTGCCTGGCACATCGACATCCGCCTCGTCCTGCACCGCGGCCACCGTGCCCTCGATGTCACCCGGGCCGTACACGCCGCCACGCTGGCCGCGGTCCGCACCGAGCCGTCGGTCTCGGTGCGGGTGACGGTGACGGGGGTGGTCTGAAGGGCCGGCCCGGGCCCCGTGCTGCCCGGGACGACGCTCCCGGGCAGCACGGCCTCCTCCACGGCGCGTGTCAGGCGCGCCACTCCGCGGTGCGCTTCGGCGACGCCTCCGCCAGCGCCTTCACGATGGCGTCGGCATCGCCCTGGTTGCCGTACACCGGTGTTCCGGGCTGCTGACGCCACGACTCGTGCAGGCCACCGGCGTCCACCGTGTCGAAGCCGAGCTCGTCGATGAGGTCGCGGACGGCCTGCTTGGCCGCCGCGTCGTCCCCGGCCACCGGCAGCGCCTGGCGGCCGGGGCTGCCCTGCGGTCGGCCCCGGTCCAGGATGTCCTGCGCGTACGTCCCGTTGAACGCCTTGATCACGGGGTGACCGATCTGCTGCTCGGTCCACCGGCTCTCCGTCAGCCCGTCCTCGATGGCGGCGATCCGGCCGTCGCGCTGCTGCGGGTAGTAGTTCCCGGTGTCGATGACCGCGACGCCGTCCGCCGCCCCGTCCAGAAGCCCCGAGGGCAGGTCGGGTACGGCCTTCAGCGGGACGGTCACGACCACGATCCGGGCGTCCCGGGCCGCCTCCGACGCGGCCACCGGAGTGGCTCCGGTCTCCTCGGCCAGGGCGGTCAGGGTCTCGGGACCACGGGAATTGGCGACCGACACCTCATGTCCCAGTGCGGTCAGGCGCCTTGTGAGATTGCCGCCGATGTTGCCCGCGCCGATAATGCCGATCTTCATGGATCCGACCTTCCGATACCTGCTGAGTGGGGAAGAAGTGGTTCTGTGGCTTCACCAACTCCGCTGCCCGGTGAGCTATTCCGGGCCGGTTGGGCCATTTGAGTGTCCTTCCCGGTCGCTCGCGCGGGACGGGGAAGGATGTCCCACCGGACCGATCGCCGCGGGTCCATCCTGGTCGCCGAGTCCATACGGGCCGTTGACCGAAGGAGCGTCGCAGTGACGACGAGGGGCATCTCACAACCGGTGGAGACCGATGCCGCCGACCAGGACGAACTGCCGGTACGGCTCAAGGAGCCGGGCAACGTCGTCATCAAGTGGATGACCACCACGGACCACAAGACGATCGGCACGCTCTACCTGGTCACCTCCTTCGCCTTCTTCTGCGTGGGAGGACTGCTGGCCCTGGTGATGCGCGCCGAACTGGCACGCCCCGGTACCCAGTTGATTTCGAACGAACAATTTAATCAGGCGTTCACGATGCACGGCACGATCATGCTGCTGATGTTCGCGACGCCGCTGTTCGCCGGGTTCGCGAACTGGATCATGCCGCTGCAGATCGGGGCGCCCGATGTGGCGTTCCCGCGGCTGAACATGTTCGCGTACTGGCTGTACCTCTTCGGCTCGCTCATCGCGGTGGCCGGCTTCCTCACGCCGCAGGGCGCCGCCGACTTCGGCTGGTTCGCCTACGCGCCGCTGAACGACGCGGTCCGCTCGCCGGGCATCGGCGCCGACATGTGGATCATGGGTCTGGCCTTCTCCGGCTTCGGCACGATCCTCGGCTCGGTCAACTTCATCACCACGATCATCTGCATGCGCGCCCCCGGCATGACGATGTTCCGCATGCCGATCTTCACCTGGAACGTCCTGCTGACCGGTGTCCTGGTCCTGCTCGCCTTCCCGGTCCTGGCCGCAGCCCTGCTGGCCCTGGAGGCGGACCGCAAGTTCGGCGCCCACGTCTTCGACGCGGCCAACGGCGGCGCGCTGCTGTGGCAGCACCTCTTCTGGTTCTTCGGCCACCCAGAGGTGTACATCATCGCCCTGCCGTTCTTCGGCATCGTCACCGAGATCTTCCCGGTCTTCAGCCGCAAGCCGGTCTTCGGCTACATCGGGCTGGTCGCCGCCACCATCGCCATCGCGGGACTCTCCGCGACCGTGTGGGCGCACCACATGTTCGTCACGGGTGCGGTGCTGCTGCCGTTCTTCTCCTTCATGACGTTCCTCATCGCGGTGCCGACCGGGGTGAAGTTCTTCAACTGGATCGGCACCATGTGGAAGGGGTCGATCTCCCTCGAAACCCCCATGCTCTGGTCGATCGGATTCCTGGTCACCTTCCTCTTCGGCGGTCTGACCGGAATCATTCTCGCCTCGCCGCCGATGGACTTCCACGTCTCGGACTCGTACTTCGTCGTCGCGCACTTCCATTACGTGGTCTTCGGCACCGTGGTCTTCGCGATGTTCGCCGGATTCCACTTCTGGTGGCCGAAGTTCACCGGCAAGATGCTGGACGAGCGGCTCGGCAAGGTCACGTTCTGGACGCTGTTCGTGGGCTTCCACGGCACGTTCCTGGTGCAGCACTGGCTCGGTGCCGAAGGAATGCCGCGCCGCTACGCGGACTATCTCGCGGTGGACGGATTCACCGCGCTCAACACGGTCTCCACCATTGCCTCGTTCGTGCTCGGCCTCTCCATCCTGCCGTTCTTCTACAACGTCTGGAAGACCGCCAAGTACGGCAAGCAGATCGTCGAGGACGACCCGTGGGGCTACGGCCGTTCCCTGGAGTGGGCGACCTCCTGCCCGCCGCCGCGCCACAACTTCGTCACCCTGCCGCGGATCCGCTCCGAATCCCCGGCGTTCGACCTGCACCACCCCTCGGTGCGGTCGATCGACGAGGCCGCCAACCGGCACGACGCCTCCCTCACCGTGGCCCCGGGGGACAACCAGGAGTGAGCGCGGCCCGACCCGACCAGGAGAGCCCGACGAGAGGAGGACGCGTGAAACCCGACAAGGACAGCGCCCGTGGCCTGGCCCAGCTGGAGGGCTATCTGCTGTGGAACGCCGAGGTCGAGAGGGCGCGAGCGCAGGCACGCCGCTTCACCGACGAACTGCCCTGGCTCACCACCGCCCAGCGCGAGGACGTGGAGCGCGTCTACCTCACCGACCGGGTCGCCGTCTCCCGCGAGTCACTCACCCGTGTCCGCGACCGGGCGGCCGAACTGCGCGGTGAGTACACCGCGCGCTACGACCGGCTCAGGGCCCGCTGCGTCGCCCTCTCGGTCGTGGCGGTGGGCGCGGTCGCCTGCGTCGGTACGGTGTCGACGCTGCTCCTGCGCTGAGCCGGCCGGGATCCGGTGCGGCCCGGCCGCGGCCGCACCGGATCCCGGCCGGCTCAGCCCATGCCGTACGAGACGATCAGTGCTGTATGAGAGAGAACGGATGCCCGGCCGGACGGGCCGTCAGACCAGCACGCCGGAAAGCGCGGACGCCCGGTGCGCCGCGTCGAGGGCGGCCAGCTGTTCCGCGATCCGTTCGGCGTGCGGCGGGGGCAGTACGGCGCTCCGGTCGTGGAGCTGGACCGCGCAGGCCGTCGTCGTGTCCACGAGACGCTCCAGAGCACCGGCCACCTCCTCGAACCCAGCCGTGCGCCCCGCGACCGGCGGGAGTTCGGCCGCCGAGAGATCCAGCGCGGCCCGGGCCGCGGCGAGCGAGCGGTAGGCGTCGCGGCGCAGCACCCCGCGCCCCGCGCCGTCCTGAGGGTGGGCCAGCACGTGCCGCAGATACCGGTGCGCCGCCGCCACCGCCGTGTCCACCGCGTCCCGCACCCGGTGACCCCGCTGTCCGGGCAGCGGCAGATGTCCCACCAGCAGCACGATCGCGCAGGCCGTCAGCGATTCCACGACCCGGCCCCACGCGGCCTGCGGCTCGCCCGCCAGCACGACGAGGGAGAGTACGAGCACCGTGACGACCGCCGTCTGGGCCGCGAAGTGCCGGGTGGCGACGGGGATCAGCGCCCCGCACACCGCGACCGCCGCGACCGCGGGCAGCGGGCCGGACACCAGCGCGAAGAGCCCGGCGAAGACCGCGGCGCCCCCGACCGTCCCGGCGGCCCGGCTCAGCACCCTGGAGACCAGCGGCCCCAGATCAGGCTTCACCAGGAACACCGCTGTGGCGGGCATCCAGTACCAGTGCTCATGGTCCAGACCGAGCGCCACCGCCGCACTGATCCCGCAGCACAGTGCCACCCGGAACCCGTACTCGCGCCCCGCCGGGCCGAACGCCCTGCGCAGCAGCGGAACGAGATCCGGCCGCCCGCGCACGGTCCGCAACGACTGCCCGGCCCGGTGGTCGAACGCCTCCGCGGCCGCCAACAGGGCGTCGTCCAGGGCGCGGAGCCCCGCACCCGACCGCACCGGTGCGGGCAGCGGCCCGCAGGCGCTTCCCGTACGCACCGCGTTGGCCAGCCGCCGCGGCCCCTCCGCGACCCGGCCGGGCAGGGGCTCGCCCGCCCAGGCCAGCGCCGTCGCCGCCTCGGCCAGCGGCAGCGCCGCCGCGTACTGGGCGTGCAGCCGCCGCTCCGCCGCGGAGCTCGCGTACCGCCGCAACCGAGGGCCGGACAGGGCGTCCTGCGCCTGGTCGAGCGCGGCCGTGAGCGCCGCCCGCCGGGCCGGGGCCCGCGTGCTGCCCGCCGCGCGCAGCAGCCCGGCCACCGCCGCGTACACCCCGGCGACCGCCTCGCGCTCGCCGTCGTACCGGTACGGGCCACCGCTGCTCCGCCGCTGCGACGGCAGCACCAGCAGCAGGAACAACGCCCACCCCGCGCCCGCCAGGAACAGCAGCGACCGCTCCCCGCCGGACTCCGGCAGCGGCATACCGGCCCCGATCACGGCCGCGACCAGCACCTGCGTACCGCAGGCCGAAGCGACGGGCCCGGTCGAGCTGAGCGCCCCCGCGAGGAGCCCCAGCACACCGAGCAGCACCGGCAGCACGAACATCGCGGCCCGGGGCGGACCGACCGCCGGAAGCAGCGAGCCGACCAGCAGACCGGCCGCGCCCGCGAGCGCGGGGACCCCCACCCGCGACACTGAGGAGCGGCGACCGCCCGGGCGGTCGTTGATCCCGGCGAACATCGCCCCCAGCGCCGCCGGCACACCCGCCGTCGGCCGGTCGGCGACCACCGCGACGAGCAGCGGAAGCATGGCGAGCGCCCCGCGCACCACCGCACCGACGCGGACGGGCCCGCGCTGCGTACGCAGTACATGGCCGAGCCAGAGCGGCAACGGCCGGAGGGCGAAGGGGAAAGCGGGCGACACCACCGGGCTCCAGTCCACAGGGGGAGGGGGATTCCGCCGGGGGACACCGTCGGCCTGGGCGCTGCCGCCAGTCTGGAACACCGAGGTGGAGGGGGTGCTTCCGCCGCGTTTCCGCCAGATGAAAGATCACCGAATGCGGAGGGAGGTCACGGCGTGCCGCTCAGCGGGCTCCGAACTTCTGCGTCCACACCGGTCCGCCGCCGGAGTCCTGCTTCCCGATGCCCATCTCCTTGAAGGAGCAGTTCAGGATGTTCGCGCGGTGCCCCGGGCTGTCCATCCACGACTTCATCACATCGGCCGGGGTCCGCTGTCCCTTGGCGATGTTCTCGCCGTAGGTGCTCCACCGGTACCCGGCGGCGGTGATCCGGTCGCCCGGGTCGGTGCCGTCCGGGGAGGTGTGCGAGAAGTAGTCCCGGGACGCCATGTCGGCGGAGTGCCGCTGCGCCGCCGTCGCCAGCAGGTTGTTGGAGGTCACCGGTCCGCAGCCCTCCTTCGCCCGCTCGGCGTTGACGATCTGGAGGACCTGTCCGCCCACCGACGCCGGGGGTGCGGGCGCGGGCGGCGGGGGCTTGGGGGCCGGGGCGGCCGAGCTCGGCGCCGGGGGCCGGGTGCTCTTCGTCGGCGAGGGCTTGGGCTTGCGCGAAGGGCTCGGCGACGCGGAGGCGCTGGCCGAGGGGGAAGCGGACGAGGCCGAGGCGGACGGCGACGCGGTCGTCGGCGTGGCGGAGGGGGCGGACGACGTGGGCTGGGTCGCGCTCCCGGTCGGAGCCCCTGCGCTCAGCGTCGTCGCGTCCCGGTCGTCGCCATCGGTGTAGAGGTGCACGGCCGCGCCGCCGGAACCCAGCGCCGCGACGGCGACCACCGCGGCGATGGCCGAGTTGCGGCGCCGCCGCCGTACCTGACCACGCCGGCGCCCGGCCCGGCCCGCTCCGGCCGCAGGGGCCGCGGTGAGGTGCGCGGCCGTCGTCAGCAGATCCGGAGCCATCGCTCCTCCGGCGGCCGCGGCCACCGGCACCAGCGCCAGACCCACCAGCAGGCCCTCGGCGGGCACCAGGCCCGAGCCGTGGCCGGAGCAGACGGTGCACTCGCGGGCGTGCCGGGCCAGCCGCTTGCGCCACAGGGCGGACGGGACGCCGTCCCAGCCGGCCAGGATGTCCTCCAGCAGCACGCACGGCGGGTCGGCGGCCAGTGCGCCCACCACGACCCTGGCCGCCTCCAGCTGCGCCTTCATCCGCTGGACGCGGACGGCCGTGTGCTGCTGGGAGAGTTCCAGGGCCGCCGCGACCTCGGTCCGCGACAACTGGCCCGCCGTCTCCAGCCACCACAGCGACAGCAGCGCGCGGTCGTCCTCGTCCAGCCACCGCGTCGCCTCCGCCACCTGGCGCCGCTGCCCGGTCAGCCCGAGCCGCAGAATGGTCAGCTCGACGAAGTCGGCGCGCGGATCGGCCAGGTCGAACGCGTCGTCCAGCCGGTCGGCGGATATCGCCCCCGACTGGCTCTCGCGCCAGTGCCGGCGTATCTCGTTCATGGCTATCGCCACCAGCCAGGACCGGAATCTCTCCGGATCACGGAGCTCGGGCAGGCTGCGCAGCATGCGCAGCACCGTCTCCTGCACCACGTCGTCCACGTCCGCGTGCCCGTTCAACGCCCGGCCGACGACGTTGTACAGCAACGGCAGATACGACGCGACGAGCCGGTCCTTGGCCTCCTGGTCGCCGTTCCGCGCCGCCGCGATCAAGGCCGTCCCGTGATCCTTGCCCATGCTGTGCTCACTCTTCCGGGGTCCGGTGCTGTCACTTCCCACACTCGGGAGATGCGGTGCGGGCCGGACGATAACAAGAATCCGATGAGCATCCCGGATTTCTTCCGGTGCCTCCCGTCACCCGGGCGCCCGGCACCGGGCCCTGGCGGCGCACGCGGTCCGAGCCACGGGATGCGATCCGTGGCACGGACCGGGTTGCGGGCGGACGGGTTCGCGCGGACGGGGCCCGGTGCCGGGCGCCGACGGCTACGGTCAGGAGCGCGGCCGCCCGTCCTGGTCGCGCTCGGTGCCGAACTGCTGCCTCAGCTTGTCCTGAGCGGTGTCGACGTGGCCGCTGTGCTGGCCCTTGGTCCGGTCGTCGACTCTGTCTCCCGCCTTGTCGACGCCCTTGCCCGCCTGGTCCTCGTGGCCCTTGAGCATCTTCTTGATCTTGTCCATTGCGGACATGCCTGGTCCTCCTAGCCTCTGCGCCCCCACCCATCAAGGGTCACCGCACCGGGCCCGGCCCGCATCCCCACGCCGCGCGGCCCCTGCCCGGAGCCCGGCCGTGTGGGCCCCAAGGAGAGCCGCGCGGCGGGCCGGAAGTGTGAAGCCGCGCCGACTGGGCAGATACCGTTCACCTGGAGGAGGTGGTGGCCATGGGCCGCATCCGCATCGTTGTCCGTCGACCCCCGCCCCCGTCCGGGCCGCCCCCGCTCGACCTGCGGACCCCCTCCGGCCGGCCGCTGCCCTACTGACCGGAGTGCGGCGGCTCGTCGTCGTACCGCGCAGCGGGCCGTCCCGGCAGCGGGGCGAGCTGTTCGACCAGCGCCTCCAGCTCCACGACTGCGTGTTCCGTCTCACGGCGGATGTTCTGGTGCTCGGCCACGATCGCCCCGAGCAGCAGGGCCGTGAGCGCCACGCATCCGTTGAGCACGGTGAGGTTGGCCATGATCTCCATGAGCGTGTGGCCCGCGAACGGGCCAAGGCCATCCGTCCCGGCGATGATCGCCAGCACCGACACCACCAGGGCGCACGGCGCGCTGCCGAGCAGTTGGAACCGGAGCGCCGCCCAGATGATCACCGGGAACACCAGGTAGAGCATGGAGAGCGAGCTCCTCGTGGAGATGAGCCCCGCCGCGACCACGCAGAGCGCGAGGAGGCAGGCCTCCGGCCACCGGTCGGACAGCCGGGGCCGCCGCACCCGGCTCAGCACCAGCAGTACGGGGGTGACCACGAGGATCCCCATCGCGTCCCCGGCCCACCAGGACGACCAGACCAGCCAGAACCGTCCCGGGGGAACCTTGTCGTCGAGCATCAGCGTCACGCTGCCGGCGGTGGCGCTGATCAGCATCCCGGCGAACGCGCCGAGGAAGACCAGGCAGATCCCGTCCCGCAACCGGGCCAGTTCGCTGCGGAAGTCCACCCGGCGCAGCAGCGCGTAGGCGGCGAGCGGCGCGAGGGTGTTGCCGAGGATGATGCCCAGACGGGACACGGTGAACGCGTCACCGATGGCGGTGACCGTGAAGAACGCGCCCAGGGCGATGCCCGGCCAGATCCGGGCACCGAGGTACAGCAGGGCGGCGAGCGAGATCCCGGTGGGCGGCCAGAGCGGGGTGACCACGGCGCCGTCCACCACCACCTGGCGCGTCAGCCCGAGCCGTCCCGACAGGTAGTAGGCGCCGGCCACGCCCAGGATCTGCGCCACGTACACGGCCCGACGTCTGGCTTGCTTGCTGCGGATCACAGCACTCATCAGACACCGACCTCGTGGAGGAGGCTGCGGTGACACGCGCCCTGCCGTCCCGGCGTCAACGCGCCCGGGCCGGGGCGTGCCGCAGGACGAGTACGGCCGCGTCGTCCTCGTGGCCCGTCAGCTCGGCCGCCCGGAGGACACCGTCGGCCAGCTCGTCCGCGCTCGCCCCGGCATGTGCGGCGACCAGCCTCCGGACCCGGTCCAGACCGTCCTCGATCAGCAGCGACGGGCCCTCGACGACGCCGTCGGTGAGCAGCACGATCGCACCGTCCGTGTCCAGGGTCCGCCGGGTGACGGGATACCGCTCGCCCGTCTGGATCCCCAGCGGCAGGCCCCCCGGGTCCTCCGTGATGCCCGACCGCCCGTCCACGGAGGCCCACACACACGCCACATGCCCGGCCCGCGCACTGTGCAGCTCCCAGGTCTGCGGGTCCAGGCGCAGGAACGTACAGGTCGCGAAGAGACCGGAGTCCACGGACAGCAGGAGGTCGTTGGTCCGGCCCATGACCTCACCCGGGTCGGAGACCGTACCCGCGATCGCCCGCATCGCGATGCGGACCTGACCCATGAAGGCCGCCGCCTCCACGTCGTGGCCCTGGACGTCACCGATCGCGAACCCGAGGGCGCCGTCCGCCAGCGCGAAGCCGTCGTACCAGTCGCCGCCGATGTCCAGGCCGTCCCGGGCCGGCGCGTACCGTGCCGCGGACTGGAGGCCGGGGAGGGCGGGAAGGGTCGCCGGAAGCATGTCGCGCTGAAGGGCCTGCGCGAGTTCCACTCTGGCCTGGTGGAATTCCACCTCCCGCCGAGCGCGGGCGGTGAGGCTCTGCAACGTGGTCAGCAGGTCCTCGGCGCTTACCGAGCGGGGAGTCCGACGCCGGTTCATTGGCTGCTCCGCGGTGCGTGAGTCCCTGAATCATATGGTGCGCACCCCACGGCGGCGACTTCGCCGACGACGGGACCCCACCGATCCCGTGCCCGGCGGAGGCCGCGGCTCAGGGCTGCCGCGCCCGGTACAGATCGCGGATCAGGGCGATCTCGGCGCCGTGATGCAGGATCTCCTGGTTGACCCACCAGACGATGTCGACGAACAGGTCCTCGGCGTCGCTGCCGTAGGGATAGGCGCTGTACCCCACGGTGTCCAGGGCGGCGTCGTCGGCGGCGAGCAGGGTCGCGTGCCATGCCTCGGCCGCGGAGACGAACGCCGCCACCGCCCCGGCGGCGTCGCCGGGGACGGCGAGACCGGCCCGGGTCAGGGAGCGGCTGCCGTTCGTGTGGTCCGCGCGGAGCGCCAGCATCTCGCTCAGGTGGCTGAGCCGCCAGGCGATGGTGGTGAACGGCGGCGGAAAGGGGTGCGGTGACCGCGCCGAGTCCCGGCCCCAGTCGCCGCTCCCTTCGAGCACCGTGGCGCGGGGCCCGGGTCCCGCCTCGCGGCGGCGGACGGACCAGCAGCCGGGTACGGGCTCCCAGAAGTACTCGTCGTCGCCGAGCGGCGTGACACCGATCCCGACACCGTTGCCGCTGTCCATGAGCGGACCCGCGAGACGGCCGGTGAGCCGCTCCCGGGCGAAGTCGAACTGCTCAAGCAGCGGGACGAGGCGTGGTGGTGTGGCCATCGGTGGGTTCGCTCCCGGGCGTGTGCGTCGTGTGCCGGCCGTCCGGCGGGGACGGTTCGCCGGGGACCCTTCCACACCGGCCCGCCGGCCGCATCCGCTTTCCGGCGGGGCCGCGGGGGACGCCCGGTGGCCGGATGGCCCCGCACACCGGGCCGTTGTCAGTGGCCGGTGGGATGCTGCCTGCATGGACGAGCTGATGAGGCAGCGACGGGTGTACGGCACCGACCACGACGACCCGCACCCCGGCCCGAGGCCGGGCCACGACTACCGGGAGCTGGTCGGCGGACCGCTCGACGGGCTCCTCCTCGACGTCACGGGCTGGAGCGACGAGGCCCTGCGCGAGGGCGTCGGACTGGTCACGGAGATAGGCGCCTACGGACCGGGCGGCCGCGCCGAATACGGTCCCCGCTCGATCGACGGCCACCAGTGGGACTGGCGCGGCGACATGCGCTAGGAGCGTAGGCAACGGGGTTACGCGGGCGCCGCGTCGAGCACCGTCGCGCGGAACTCCCCGACGACCGGCCGGAGATCGGTGCGGTGCCAGGCCGCCCACAGCCGCGCGGACCCGTCGTGCCAGGGGAGTTCGCGTACGGCGACCCCGGGCGCCGTGCCGCGCACCATGCTCCGCTGGACCAGGGCCAGGCCGAAACCGGACGCGACGAGCCCGAGCGCGGTGAGAGGTTCGGCGGCGTCCAGGGTGATGTCCGGCGTGAAGCCCAGCGCCACGCACGAGGCGACGAACGTGTCGCGCCAGGCCGGGTCGCGGCTGCTCTCCACCGCGATCCACGGCTGCCCGTCCAGGTCGGCGGGTGCGAGGTCCGGCTGCTGAGCGAGCGGATGCCCCTCGGGCAGCACCAGCAGCAGCGGATCCTCCAGCAGCAGCGCCGAGCACAGGTCCGGATCGTCCTCGGCCGGCGGTTCCTGCACCAGGGCGATGTCCAGGCTGCGCCGGCGCAGCCCCTCGAACTGCTCGGCGCTCTGCTGCCCGTACAGCGCGACATGGATGCCCGGCCGCTCCGAACGCAGGGTGCGCAGGGCGGCCGGCAGAAGGCCGGTGTGCATCGCGTCGGGCACGTACCCGATGCAGAGCCCGCCCTCCTCGCCGCGCCCGAGGCGGCGTCCCAGGTTCTCCAGCCGCCCCGCGTGGGTCAGCAGCGCCCTGGTCTCGCCAAGGAAGACCCGGCCGTCGGAGGTCAGCCGGATCCGCTGCCGGTCGCGCTCGAACAGGGTGAGGCCGAGATCCTTCTCCAGCTGCGCGATCTGCCGGCTCAGCGGCGACTGCGAGATGTGGAGCTGCTCGGCGGCGCGGCCGACGTGTTCCGTCTCGGCGACGGCGACGAAGTAGCGGAGCTGGCGGAGATCGAGCATGTCACGTCCTAGTCAGACCTTCAGAGACTTAAGTGAGCCCGAACAAGTCTTGGACAGTCTCAAGGTGTCGATCCTAACCTCGGATGCGTAAGGCCGACAGAGCGTGAGTAAAGGGATTTATCCCCACGAAATGTCGGCGACTTCCTCCCGTGAAGGACGCACTCGTGAGCATCACCCACCTCCTCCCCGGCCGCCTCGGCTTCGGCACCGCCCCGCTCGGCAACATGTTCCGCGCCATCCCCGACGAGGAGGCCGCCGCCACCGTCGCCGCCGCCTGGGACCAGGGCATCCGCTACTTCGACACCGCCCCCTTCTACGGGGCGGGCCTCTCCGAGATCCGGCTCGGCGACGTCCTCGCCGAGCACCCGCGTGACGACTACGTCCTCAGCACCAAGGTCGGCCGGGTCGTCCTGGACGAGACCGAGGACCCGGCCGCCCGCGACCTCGGCGAGAAGGGCGGCCTCTTCGAACACGGCCGCCCCAACAAGATGGTCAACGACTACACCGCCGACGCCACCCTCCGCTCCATCGAGGACAGCCTGAAGCGGCTGCGCACCGACCGCCTGGACATCGTCTGGGTCCACGACGTCGCCCAGGACTTCTACGGCGACGAGTGGCTCGCTGCCTACGAGAGCGCCCGCACCGGAGCCTTCCGGGTCCTCACCCGGCTCCGCGAGGAAGGCGTCATCAAGGCGTGGGGCCTCGGCGTCAACCGCGTCGAGCCGCTCGAACTCACCCTCGACCTCGACGAGCCGCGCCCCGACGCGTTCCTCCTCGCCGGCCGCTACACCCTCCTGGACCACGACCGCGCCCTCCAGCGCCTCCTCCCGGCCGCCGCCGAGCGCGACGTCGACCTCGTCGTCGGCGGACCGTACAGCTCGGGCATCCTCGCGGGCGGCGCGCACTTCGAGTACCAGAAGGCCCCCGCGGAGATCGTCACCAAGGTGGAGCGCATCAAGACGCTCGCCCAGCAGCACTCCATCGGCATCAAGGCCGCCGCGCTCCAGTTCGCCCTGGCCCACCCGGCCACCGCGGCGGCGATCCCCGGCGCCACCCGCCCGAGCCGCATCGCCGAGGACCTCGCCGCCCTCGACGAGAAGATCCCCGCGGCCTTCTGGACGGCCCTGCGCGAGGAGAAGCTGATCTCCGCCGACGCCCCCGTCCCCACCGCCTGAACCACCCCCGGCACCGAGTGCCCGCACCGTAAGGACCTCACCCCCATGGCCACCACCACCGCGACCATCGAACTCCCCGTCCCCGCCGACCGTGTCTGGCAGCTCATCGGCGGCTTCGGCTCCCTGCCCGACTGGCTCCCCTACATCCCCACCAGTGAGGCGAGCGAGGGCGGCCGCGTCCGTACCCTCACCAACGAGGACGGGGGCGTCATCGTCGAGCGCCTCGAAGCCTTCGACAACGCCGCACGCAGCTACAGCTACTCCATCCTCCGGGCCCCGTTCCCGGTCACCGGCTACCTCTCCACCATCGCCGTGCACGCGGGCGAGGACCCCGGGAGCGCCCGGGTGGAGTGGTCCGGCACCTTCACCCCGGACGGGATCGGCGACGACGAGGCCACGGACCTCTTCCAGGGGATATACGCCGACGGCCTCGCCGCCCTGGAGCAGTCGCTCACCGGCTGAACGCCACGGGCACCCGGAACCGGCTCCGGGTGCCCGGCAGCGCCCCGGCCCCGTTGGGCGGGGAGGGGAACGGAGGCGTCACGCCGTCCGATAGGTTCTCGGGTCATGTGGGCTTTGAGTGCTGCCGGATACCGTCGGCTGGGTGCGGCAGGCGCCCTGGCGACCGCTGCGGGCGGCTGGATCTCCGGAAAACTGCCGGCCCACGACCCCTGGGGCCTCTGGACCGACCACGGCTCCACCGTGCGGACGGCCGCGGCCGTCCTCGCCTACACCGGACTGACCGTGCTGGTCGTCGCCTGGTGGCAGTACGGCAGGACCGCCTCCTCCGTACGCGAAACACTCACCACCCTCGCCTGGTGGACAGCGCCGTTCCTGCTCACGCCCCCGCTCTACAGCGCCGACGTCTACAGCTACATCGCCCAGGGCGCGATGGTCATCGAGGGCCACGACGTCTACACCGTCGGCCCCTCCAGCCTGGACCCCGCCGGAATCGGCGGCGACGCGGCGGCGAGCGTCGGCAGCCACTGGCGCGACACCCCGGCCCCGTACGGACCGCTCTTCCTCCTGCTCTCCGCCGCCGTGGCGAAGACGACCGGCGGGACGATCGTTCCCGCCGTCCTGGCGATGCGGCTCATCGCGCTCGCCTCGCTCGTCCTCATCGTCTGGGCCCTGCGCCGACTGGCCCGGGAGCACGGCACCTGCGAGAGCCGCGCCCTGTGGCTCGGGGCGCTCAACCCGCTCCTGCTGATGCACGTGGTCGCAGGCATGCACAACGACGGCCTGATGATCGGCCTCATGCTGGCCGGGCTCGCGCTCGCGCTGCGCGGCAGATGGGTGGCCGGAAGCGCACTCGTCGGGCTCGCCATGATGGTCAAGTCGCCGGCAGCGGTGGCGCTGCTGTTCATCGGCGTCGCCGTGCACGCCTCGGCGACCGGACCCCGGCTACGGCGTTGGGCCAAGGGACTCCTCGCGCCCGGCCTCGTCGCGTGTGCCGTCGCCGGTTCGGCCACACTGATCAGCGGCACCGGCTTCGGCTGGCTCAGGACCCAGGGCGTCGCGGGCAACATCCACACCGCGCTCTCCGTCGTCAGCGACCTGGGTCTGGGCCTGGGCGAGCTGGGCCGCCTGCTCCTGGGCACCGACCCCGAACCGGTCAAGTCCGCCGTGCAGACCCTCGGCCTGGCGGCGGCGGTCGTCCTGATCTTCGTCCTGGCCCGGAGGTCGATGAACGGGCACCTGCCACCGGTCCACGCCCTGGGCCTTGGCCTGTTGGTGCTGGTCGCGCTCTCGCCGATGGTGCAGCCCTGGTACCTCCTGTGGGGGCTGGTGGTCGTGGCCGCCACCCAGCAGTACGGCCGGGTCGCCACCTTCCTGGTCGTGCTGTCGGCGGCGCTCGTCTACGAGACGCACCCCACGGGAGCCACCCCGCCCTACGGGTTCGCCCTCGCCGCGATCACGGCGCTCGTCGCCACCCTCGTCGTCCGCCGCACCCCGCTCGTCGCGGAAGCCGCCCATGCCCCCGTGCCCGGACCCCGTACCGCAGGACCCGCTCCCGAACCGCTGAGCGCGGAAGCCCCGCAGGGCACCGCCTAGATAACCGCTCGACGCACCGCTACGCTGATCACGTCCTGTTGTCTCCGATAGAGGTGGACGTTGCGCATCTGAGGTCCGCGATCATCGCGCGGTACGGCCCTGGCCCGTACACGGTCACGACGTTGTCGGCATGTCTGCCGCCCGTGGCTTCCGCGTGGATGCGACCTCGGTGCTGAGCCGTCCCTCACCTTCGCAGGACTGTTCTCCCCACCATTCTGCGGCCCCACGGCCGGGTCGCCGCGTGCTGTTCGCATACGAAGCCCCCCTGTTTCCCCCCGCTTCCGACTGCGAGAACCCACCATCAGCCATCCCACCGCGCCCAGCGCCTCCGTGGCCGCCTCCCACCTCACCCTCCGGTGGCCCGACGGCACCAGCCTCTTCGACGGACTCCCCCTCACCGTCCCCCACGGCCGCACCGGTCTGGTCGGCGCCAACGGCACCGGCAAGTCGACCCTGCTGCGTCTGCTCGCCGGACATCTGCGCCCCTTGGAGGGATCCGTCACCGTGGGCGGGAACCTTGCCTACCTGCCCCAGAACATCACCCTGGACACCGCCCTGCGCGTCGACGGGGCCCTCGGCATCGCCGAGCGGCGGGCCGCCCTGCGCGCCATCGAGTCCGGAGACGTACGGGAGGAGCACTTCGAGACGGTCGGCGACGACTGTCAGCCACGACCGGGACCTGCTGGAGCGGGTCGACCGCATCGCCGAGCTGCGATCGGGTTCGGTGAGCTGGTACGGGGGCGGCTGGTCCGCCTACCAGGAGGCCGTCGCCACCCAGCAGGAGGCCGCCGGGCGGATGCTGCGCTCCGCCGAGGCCGACGTACGGCGCCAGCAGCGCGAGCTGGAGGAGACCCGGACCAAGGTGGCCCGCCGCCAGCGCCACGACAAGGAGCTGGACGCCCAGCGGCGCGCCCCGCGCATCGTCGCGGGGGAACGCAAGCGCTCGGCCCAGGAGTCCGGGGACCGGTTGCGCGGGCTGCACGAGGACCGCCTCGACGAGGCCCGCGAGCGCCGGGAGGAAGCCGCCGAAGCCGTCCGCAGGGACGCCGAGATCAAGGTGAGCCTGCCCCACACCGCCGTACCCGCCGGCCGGACCGTCCTGACCGTACGGGAGCTGAGCCTGCCCTACGGGCGGCTGCGCGAGGGCAGCCGCCAGGTGAGGGGGCCCGAACGCATCGCTCTGGTCGGCCGCAACGGCGCGGGCAAGACGACCTTGCTGCGCACGCTCACCTGGGAGCTCGCACCGAGCTCCGGCGAGGCCACGGCTTCCGTGCCGCTGAAGTTCCTTCCGCAGCGGCACGACGTCCTCGACGACACCTTGAGCGTCGCCGCGAACGTCGCCCGCACGGCTCCCGGCACCACCGACAACCAGATCCGCTCCCAGCTCGCCCGGTTCCTCTTCGAGGGCGCCCGCGCGCAGCAGCCGGCGGGCACCCTCTCCGGCGGCGAACGCTTCCGGGCCGCGCTCGCGGCGACGATGCTCGCCGCGCCCGCCCCGCAGCTGCTCCTGCTGGACGAGCCGACGAACAACCTCGACCTGGCCGGTGTGCGGCAGCTGACGAGCGCTCTGGAGCCCTACGTGGGCGCCCTCGTCATCGCCAGCCACGACCTGCCGTTCCTGGCATCGGTGGGTATCAACCGCTGGATCCTGCTCGACGACGAGCTGCGGGAGAGCGACGCCGAGGAGGTCCGTGAACTGTTCGGCAGCCCGGAGTCCACGTCGGCGGGCACGTCATGACGCGTGCGAGGGCCCTACGCGTACCGGTCGTGGTCGGCGAGCACCTCATCGATCACATGCCGGTTCACCCCCGCCCGGTCCCGGTCGGTGTCCAGGGAATCGGACAGCACGAGCATCGCCTTCCACAGCGCCCACCCCCGCGCCCGCGCCCAGGTGGCGTCGTCGGCGTCGACGGCCTCCCGGAACGCCGATCGGCTGCTGCCGGAGAACATGCCCCAGGCGATCACCAGATCACAGGAGGGGTCGCCGACGCCCGAGGTGCCGAAGTCGATGACCGCGCTCAGCTCGCCGTTCCCGACCAGGAGGTTGCCGGCGGCGATGTCACCGTGGAACCACACCGGCGTGCCGTGCCAATCGGCGGCCAGCGCGGCATCCCACACGGCGGCGGCCCGGCCGGTGTCGATGTGGCCCTGAAGCAGGGAGAGGCAGCGCCGCGTCTGCTCGTCGTAGTGGGCGGGCGGGGCGCCCCGGTACCAGCTGTGCTCACCGGCCAGGGGTCCGCCGGCGGTGTCGCACCGCTGGAGGGCCCTGAGGAATCCGGCGACCGCGACCGCGAACCGGTCCAGGCCGTCGATGCGGGCCGGTCCGGCCGCCGCCCCCGGCAGCCAGCCGCGCACCGACCAGGGGTACGGGTACCCCTCGCCCGGCTCTCCTTCGCCCAGGATCACGGGGACAGGTACCGGCAGCGAGGGCGCGAGCCTGGGGAGCCAGACGTTCTCCTTGGCCACGGCTGGCACGTACCCGGCCGCCGTGGGCAGCCGGGCGGTCATTGTGTCGCCCAGGCGGTAGGTGCGGTTGTCCCAGCCGTCGACCTCCACCGGAGTGACGGGCAGGGCGCCCCACTGCGGGAACTGGGCGGCGATCAGCCGCTTGACGAGAGCCGCGTCGATACCGGCGCGGCCGTCGGGGGGAGGGGAAGCCATCCGCCGATCATCAGCCAGGGCGCTCCGCCCCGGCAACGCGATTTCGCGGGCGCCGGGGCGGACACTCGCCGGGCGGAACACGCGCCGGAGCTGTGAGGAAGAAGGAGGAGATAGGTACGGGCGCTGACCTCGGCCCCTGTGTCGTACTGATCACCGGGGTGATGGCCGCGGGGAAGTCCACCGTCGCCCAGCTCCTGGCGGAGAGCCTGCCGCGAGCGGTCCATATACGCGGAGACGTCTTCCGCCGCATGATCGTCTCGGGCCGGGCGGAGATGACCCCCGACGGGCCGGAGGAGGCGCGGAGCCAGCTCGACCTGCGGCAACGGATCTCCGCACAGGTGGCCGACGCCTACGCGGACGACGGATGGACGGCCGTCGTCCAGGACATCGTCCTCGGCGAGGACCTGCCCCGTTACGTCGGCAGAATCCGCACCCGCCCGCTCCATGTCGTCGTGCTCGCCCCCGCGTCGGAGACCGTGCGCGAGCGGGAGGAAGCGCGCGGGAAGACGGGGTACGGGGGGTGGACCGTCGAGGCGTTCGACGCGGATCCGCGGAGCGGGACACCTCGTATCGGCCTGTGGCTGGACACGTCCGGTCAGACACCCGAGGAGACGGTCGCTGCCATCCCCGCCGGCCTGCGCGAATGACGCGGCGTGCGGGGGAGGCGGCCTCTCAGGCCGCTTCGTAGCGGTGGGCCCGCCCGCCCCGCCACTCCACCCAGACCGGGTTGTCGAGGATCCGGTCCGGCTCTTCGAGGCCGGCCTCGCTCAGGAACACGATCACGTCGTGGTCGCTGTGGGCCAGCCCGAGTATCTCGTCCCGGCCTTCGTAGTGAACGGTCACCCGGCGGCCGCCCGAGGGGGTCGGCCGGTGGATGACGATCGGGGGATTTGCCATGGGTCCACCCTGCGACGCGCCCCGCCCCCGCGCATCCCCGGCCGGCCCGCCCCGCAGGCAGGCCGGAAACGGTTCGGGAACGGCCGGGCCCCGCCGGGGGGCCGGGGGAGCCCCTCACCGCCCGGCGGGCGCGATTTCCACCGTTGTGGTGACGCGCACCAGGGAGGGGGTGCGCGGGGCCGACCCGAACCCGAAGGCGACCGGCGGATCGAGCGGGGCGAGCCGGCCCAGACTCACCCCGTCCAGTACGGCATCGGCGGCCAGGACCGGCCGCAGATCCCGTGCCCCGTACCACTCCCGCCGCCCCGGCCCCGCGCGGCCCAGGGTGCGTACGCCGGGCATCAGCAACCGGGCCGGAACATCGCACAGCGCGGCCCAGAGGGGGCTGCGGGCCAGCGGGGCCGGTACGGCGGACAGCAGCAGACCGAGGGCGGACCTGCGTCCGGCCCGCAGCCGCAGGCGCAGCGGCCCCGCCTCGACGAGCCAGGTGGCCCCGGAGACGGTGACGGCCACCGGGACCACCTCGATCCGGTCGAAGCGGTACGTGGCGGCGACGAAATCCGCGATCCGGCGGGAGGGCGCCAGCAGGACCCGCTCGCCGTCGGGATGCTCGACCATGACATCGCTGAACGCCCCGAACGGCGAACGCGGCCAGTGCCCGACCACCAGCCGGGTGCCCGAGGAGGTCCCCACACCGGCGATCCAGCCGTCGAACCGCAGTCGCTCACCTGTCACATCCGCCAGTCTCCCCCACCGCGGGCGATGGGGGGCGGGGGAGCGGAAACCGGCGACCGGCGCGTCGTGCTCAGCCGGCGGCGGGCATGGTGAACAGCACGTACAGGGTGAGCGCCCAGGCCCCCCAGGCGCAGACCGCGTACCGAAGTCGTCTGCGCCGCCCGGCGGACACCCGGTCGGCGGTCCGGCGCACCCGAGGCGGGGCGGTGTGCGCCGCACGTCCGGCAGCCGGGGTGGCGGGCCGGACGGGCTCGGGCGCATGCGGCGGGGAGACCGGCACGGCGGGGCCTCGGCTCCCGCGCGGCTCGGGCACAGCCGGGCCCTGCCCGAGGGCCCGCCCGGCTGCCCGTGTGCCGTCCCGGCCGCCGGCGTCCGGCAGCTGCTGGGAGAGGGAGAGGCCCAGCAGGAAGCGTGCGTACGCCACCCGGCGCCGTCCGGTCGGGGAGGTGCGGCCGTTCTCCCAGGACCTGACGGTCGCCGGGGTGATGCCGAAGGCGGCCGCGAGCTGACCGGTGGTCAGGCCCCAGGCCTCGCGCACTCTTCTGCGTTCGGCGGGGGAGGGCAGATCGCAGGCTGTCCTGCGGGAGGTCTGTACGGAGGTCCGGGGCGTTGTGGATGCAGTCATGCCGGTAGGACAATCCGTTGTCCGGATCATTCCTGACATTCCGTCAGGATCACCCGGAAGGACCAGCTCCGGGCTCTCCGCCGCGCCCCCGACGCCGTACGGCCTACTCGAAGCGGGACGGGTCCCCGGCTCCACGGCGTACGATTTCGGGCTCGTCGCCTGAGAAGTCGATGACCGTGGTCGGCTCGGTGCCGCAGTCGCCCGAGTCGATGACGGCGTCCACCTCGTGGTCGAGCCGTTCCTTGATCTCCCAGCCCTGCGTCAGCGGCTCCGCCTCGTCCGGGAGCAGCAAGGTGCTGGAGAGCAGCGGTTCGCCCAGCTCGGCGACGAGCGCCTGGGTCACCACATGGCCCGGGATGCGCACGCCGACCGTCTTCTTCTTCGGGTGCAGCAACTGGCGGGGCACTTCCTTCGTCGCCGGGAGGATGAAGGTGTAGCTGCCGGGCGTGGCCGCCTTGACCGCGCGGAACACGTCGTTGTCGACACGGACGAACTGCGCCAGCTGCGCGAAGTCGTGGCACACCAGTGTGAAGTGGTGGCGGTCGTCGAGATTGCGGATCGACCGGATCCGGGCGATGCCGTCGCGGTTGCCCAGTTGACAGCCCAGCGCGTAACAGGAGTCGGTCGGATACGCGACGAGCGCACCGGAACGGATGCTGTCGACCACCGTGCTGATGGTGCGCGGCTGGGGATTCTCGGGGTGCACGTCGAAGTACTTGGCCATCCGCCGAGCTTACGTGCTCGGAGGCGGCCCGTCCGGACAGCGGGTGCCACGAGGAGGAGGGCGGCCCGGCACGTGGCGGACCGCCCTCCTCCCGCGCTGTGAAACCGCTTCGGGGCCCGTCAGACCACGGCGGGTCCGACCAGCTCCTCCAGGACGTCCTCCATCGTCACGAAGCCGATGACCGTCCCCTTGCCGCCGGCGACGGCGGCGAGGTGCGTACCGGCGGCGCGCATCGCGGTGAGGGTGTCGTCGAGCGGGGTGTCGATCTCGACCCGGATGACGGGGTGGATCGCGCTCGTGGGCAGCGGCTTGGTGCGCTCCGCGACCCCGAGGGCGTCCTTGATGTGCAGATAGCCCAGCAGCCCGTCGTCCGGACCGGTCACCGGGAGCCGGGAGAAGCCCGAGGCGACCGCCGCCCGCTCCAGCTGCTGCGGGGTGATGCCGAGGTCGACGGTGACGGTCCGGTTCAGCGGAACCATCACCTCGCCGACCGGGCGGGTACCCAGCTCCAGGGCGTCCTGCAGCCGCTCGCCGTCGGCCGGGGCCAGGAGACCGGCATCGCTGGAGTCCTTCACCAGGCGGACCAGTTGGTCGTCGGTGAAGACCGAGGCGATCTCGTCCTTGGGATCGACCTTCAGCAGCCGCAGCAGCATGTTGGCGAACGCGTTGATACCGAAGATGACCGGGCGCAGCGCCCGGGTCAGGGCCACCAGGGACGGGCCCAGCGCCAGAGCCGTCGCGACGGGCGCGGCGAGCGCGACGTTCTTCGGGATCATCTCGCCGATGAGCATGTGGAGATAGGTCGCCAGGGTCAGCGCGATGACGAAGGCGATCGGGTGGACCAGCGCCTCGGGGACACCGATCGCGTCGAACGGCGGCTCCAGCAGATGCGCGATGGCCGGTTCGGCGACGGCGCCCAGCACCAGCGAGGAGATCGTGATGCCGAGCTGGGCCGTGGCCATGGCGGCCGACAGGTGCTCGATGCCCCACAGGGTGCTCTTCGCCCGGCGGCTGCCGCTCCTGGCCTGCGGCTCGATCTGGCTGCGGCGCACCGAGATCAGGGCGAACTCCGCGCCGACGAAGAACGCGTTCGTGAGGAGCGTGAGCGCGCCGATGAGAAGCTGAACGGTGGTCATCGGGCGTCCTCCTCCACGAGGGTCAGGGCCGGGACCGGCGCGGTGATCCGCACCCGGTCGGCCCGGTGGTGCTCGATGTCGAGCACGTCGAACTGCCAGCCGCCGATGTCGACCCGGTCCGTGCGGACGGGGATGCGGGCGAGCTGGTTGGCGAGGAGACCGGCGAGCGTCTCGTACGGACCCTCCGGCGCGGGGAACCCGATCCGGTCGAGCTGGTCCAGCCGGATGCTGCCCTCGGCCTCCCAGACAGGGCGGCCGTCGCCGAGCGGTTCGGCCGGTGCCAGGTCGGGGCGCTCGTGCGGGTCGTGCTCGTCGCGGACCTCTCCGACGACCTCCTCGACGATGTCCTCGACGGTGGCGACCCCAGCCGTACCGCCGTACTCGTCGATGACGACCGCCATGGTCCGGTGCCGGCGCATCTGTGCGAGCAGCCGGTCCACGGGCAGCGAATCCGGTACGAGGAGGGGCTCGGTGGCCAGCGAGGTGACCGGGGTCCGGGCGCGCTCGGACTCGTCCAGGGCCAGGACGTCGCGGATGTGGACCGTACCGATGACCTGGTCCAGGCTGTCGCGGTAGACCGGGAACCGGGACAGCCCGGTGGCCAGCGTGAGGTTGGCGGCATCGGCCGCGGTGGCGTGGGCCTCCAGGGCCCGCACGTCCACCCGGGGCGTCATCACGTTCTCGGCGGACAGCTCCGCCAGGTGCAGGGTGCGGACGAAGAGCTCCGCCGAGTCCTGCTCGATGGCGCCCTCGCGGGCCGAGTGCTGGGCGAGGGCGATGAGCTCCTGAGGCGTACGGGCCGAGGCCAGCTCCTCGGCCGGTTCCAGGCCGAACCGGCGCACGGCACGGTTCGCCGTGTTGTTGAGGTGGCGGATCAGCGGGGCGAAGCAGGCCGTGAACGCGCGCTGCGGGCCGGACACGACCTTGGCGACGGCGAGCGGGCTGGAGATCGCCCAGTTCTTCGGGACGAGTTCGCCGATGACCATGAGGACGACGGTGGACAGCGCCACCCCGAGCAGGGTCGCGACCGTGGACACCGCGCCTGCCGGGAGGCCGACGGCCTCCAGCGGGGAGCGCAGCAGCACGGCGAGGGACGGCTCGGCCAGCATGCCGATGACCAGTGAGGTCACGGTGATGCCGAGCTGGGCGCCGGACAGCTGGAACGTCAGCCGCTTGGCGGCCTTGAGCGCGCTTTCGGCTCCGCGCTCACCGGCCTGCGCGGCCCGTTCGAGCTCGCTGCGCTCGATGGTGGTCAGCGAGAACTCGGCCGCGACGAACACCGCGCACGCCAGAGTCAGACCGAGGGCGAGAAGGAGCAGGAGTACTTCGCTCACCGTGTCACCTCCGTCCCCTGGTGTGCCGGGGCAGGGATGACACGGTTCGTACTGGGAGGCTCACCCATTGCGGTACCGCAGCTCCTTCTCTGTTCGGGTCGTCGGGCTCGACGTTGACGGCGGGTGGAAACCCGCCCTGTTGATAGTAAAGGGACCGCAAAGCAATGGGGAGTGGTGCGCATCACAGCGCGGGTCGGCTGGGTAGAGAGATGTTTGCATTGATCGAAGAAAACGAAGAAGGAGTGGACGCCGGACATGGTGTTCAAGAAGTTGCTCGGAGCCCTCGGGGTCGGCGGCCCATCGGTCGACACCGTTCTGCAGCCCGCCCCCGCCCTCCCCGGCGGCCCGCTCTCCGGTGAGGTCCGGCTGCGCGGCGGCGGGAGCGAGGTGACGGTCGAACAGGTCACCCTCCTCCTGGTCGCCCGGGTCGAGGCGGAAGGGCAGGACGAGGAGCACGAAGGGACGGTCGTCCTCGAACGGTTCACCGTCGGCGGCGGGTTCCGCCTCGCGGAGGAAGCCGAGCACACCCTGCCGTTCACCGTCACCCTGCCCTGGGAGACACCGGTCACGGAGCTCCACGGCCAGCCCCTCGGGCCCGTTCTCGGGATCCGGACGGAGCTGGCGGTGGCCGGGGCGCGGGACAAGGGTGACCTAGACGTCCTCGCGGTGGCTCCCCTGCCCGCCCAGGAAGCGATCCTGGAGGCGTTCGGGCAGCTCGGATACGGCTTCAAGTCGGCCGATCTGGAGCTCGGCCACATCCGGGGGACCGGTCAGCGGCTGCCCTGCTACCAGGAGATCGAGATCGGGCCGCCCGCCGAGCACGCGCACGCGGTCAACGAGATCGAGGTGACGTTCCTCGCCTCGCCCGGTGGCCTGGAGGTCGTGATCGAGGCGGACAAGCGGGCCGGGCTCTTCTCCGGGAGCCACGACACCGTGCACCGCTTCACCACCTCGCACCACACCGTGGCGCAGGCCGAGCGCAACACCGAGGTGGACTCCTGGCTGGAGCAGGTGATCGGCGTCCACGCCGCCCACGCCGCGCCGTATCCGTACGCGCGGGGCGGCCACCACGACGAGCACCACCGCTCGGGTTCCGGGACCGGGGCGGTGGTGGCGGGAGTCGCCGCAGGAGCCGCCGTCGGTGTCGTCGGAGGAATGGTCGCAGCCGAGGTGATCGACGAGATCGGCGATGCCTTCGAGGGCGACGACGACGCCGGGGAGGGCGACGAGGGGGAGTGAACCCCGGCGCGGCCCGGCGCGGACGGTTCCTCACGGACGCCGGCCGCGCCGGGCCGGCTCGCGTGGCGAGGTTGCGGGAGCCCGTGCGGTTTGCTGTGCCCGAGGCGGCGGGCGGTCGATCACCGACGCCCAGGCGAAGGGCCTTGTCGACCCGGAGGTCCCGGCGGCCGAGGTGCTGTCCCTCGTCACCGCCATGTCGATGACCTGGTCCCCGGCCGGCGTCATGGTCACCGCGAGCAAGGACGAGGCGGAGGTCGAACACGACCGGCGCCGCACGGCACTCGCCCGCGCGGGGCGGCGCGCCTTCGCGCCATAGCGGGCCCGCCTTCGCGCCATGAACGGCCCCGCCTAGGCGAGGCGGGCGGCCAGGTGGTCCAGATCGGCCACGAACCAGATGTCCCGGCCCCGGTTGGCCTCGCGGACCAGGTCGGGCAGGGCCGCGCTCGCCGCCAGATGGCGTGCGATGTCCCCGACGACGACCAGCCGGAGCCGGTAGTTGGAGAACTTCTGGAGGATCTCACCGGCGATCCCGGTGCTCAGGTCGAAGAAGCGGTCGTCCAGTCGTTCCGCCGGGACCGCGACCACCTCGGCGCCCTGGAAGGCGGGCCCGATCAGATGGTCGAGCGCGTCCTGCACGGTGGCGATCGCGGGGCCTTCGCCGGAGCAGGCCAGCACGGATACGCCATGGTGTTCCACCAGCAGATCAGGCACGGTGGGCCTCTTGCCCGCCGTCGAGCATGCCGTTCTCCGGGCCGAGCACACCGTCGATCAGCTGCAGCAGCTCGGCGGTGGCCGCAGCACCGCCGAGAATCACGATCTTCATCCGAGCTCTCTCCCTGTCATGGACCGTCTGGACGCGCAGGGGTTCCGGCGTGTCCCGGGGAGACTGCGCGCTCGCGGTGACGAAGGTGCTCAGCCGGTGCGCGGCGTCGGGGCCGATCCCGTCGATCTGCACGATGCTCGACACCTCCACATGCCCTCGCCCCGCATCGGCGACGGAAGGTGCGCCGGCGGCCGAGCGGCTGGTCAGCGCCTCGAAGTCCGCCCGGCTGATCCGGTACTGCTTGCCGATCCGGACTGCCTTGAGCCGCCCGTCGCGCACATAGTTCCGGACGGTCCGCACATGCAGACCCAGCCGTTCGGCCACCTCGCCGATCGAATACAGCTCACGTTCCCCACTCTCCATGGGAATGGACCTTACCTCAAAATACCCATAGAGGTCTTGATGGGGAGTGATAGGGAGTGATAGGGAGTGATTATGAAGGTTGCGGTGCCTCTTCGTCCGTGTGGAGCTCACGGAAGGTGTGATGAGCCCCGGGCGAGGAAGGTGGGGGTGAACCCGCCGCCCGGACGTCGAAGTCGACCAGGAGATCCATGAACGCGGAGAACCGGCCTCCCGACCCACGGCACCAGCGCCCGGAAGGCGTCACCGACACGACCGTCGAGGCGCTCGGCGCGCTTTCGAAGGCGCTGGAGACCACCGAACGGGCCCGTGGAGCCCTCTACACGTTCCACCAGCTCACCGGCAGCGCCGACCTCGCCCTCGACGACGCGGTACGGCTGCTCCGCGAGGCCGGCCACGGTGCCCAGGCCGACCGGGTCGAGCGGGAGATCCTCGGCCGCAACGTCATCCCCGGTCACTGGACCTTCCAGATCGTCGAGGAGTACAACTCCACGTACTACGAGGTGTTCCGGACGGCCGAGCAGGAGATCCGGGGCCGACTCGCCGAGGGCCGTGACCACCTGTACGAGGCCGAGATGAAGGAAGCCCGGCGCACCCGGGGCCATCCCGACCACACCGCGGACTAGCCGGTTGCGGCGGGACACGGGCGCGTCGCACGCATCCGTCCGGCCCCTCGGTGCGGAAGGATTCGGTACCGGTCCAGCCGGAAGGATCCGTACCCGTACAACCGAGAGGGAAGCCGTGCCCGACCCCGACGTCGTCATCGTGGGCGCCGGAGCGGCCGGCCTGAGCCTGGCGTACCACCTGTGCGCGCCGGGCGGCGCCGTACCGCTGTCGGTCGTTCTCGTCGATGCCCCGCCGGGGCCCTTGAGGGCGCCGCCGCGCACATGGTGCTTCTGGGAGCCGCCGGGTGGCCCCTACGACTCGGCCCTTGCCGCCTCCTGGTCGCAGCTGCGAGTGCGGGCGGCCGACGGGGCGGCCACGGTGGCCCGCCCGCACCCCTTCCGCTACAAGATGCTGCGGTCGGACGCCTTCGAAGCCCTGGCCGGCCGACGGCTGTCCGCCGCGAGGGCCTTCCGCCGTATCGAGGCGACGGTGACCGCCGTACGGGACGCGCCGGACGGCGGCGGCGAAGTCCTCGGCCATGACGCCAGGGGCGAACGCGTCGTCGTACGCGGCCGCCATGTCTTCGACTCCCGCCCGCCCCGCCGCCTGCCGTCCGCCCGCACCACCCTGCTCCAGCACTTCATGGGCTGGTTCGTCCGCACCGAGCGCCCGGTCTTCGACCCGGCGACCGCGGACCTGATGGACTTCCGTACACCGCAGCCCGCGCGCGGACTCTCGTTCGGCTACGTCCTGCCGCTCGACCCGCACACCGCCCTGGTCGAGTACACCGAGTTCTCGCCCGCCCCGCTGGAGACCGAGGGCTATCTGAACGCCCTGCACCACTACACCCAAGAGGTCCTGAAACTCGGGGAGTTCCGGGTCACCGCACAGGAACGCGGCATCATCCCCATGACGGACGGCCGCTTCCCGCGCCGCGCAGGGCGTTCGGTGTACCGCATCGGCACGGCCGGAGGCGCGACCCGCCCCTCCACCGGCTACACCTTCGCGGCCGTGCAGCGGCAGAGCCGGACCGTCGCCGCCCGGCTGCGCGCCGGACGGGCGCCGCGCATGCCGCCACCGTACGGAGCACGTGCGCGCGCGATGGACGCGGTCATGCTGCGGGCGCTGGACAGCGGCCGGGTGGACGGCGCCGACTTCTTCACCCGCCTCTTCCGCGGTGTCCCCGCCGAGCGGCTGCTCCGCTTCCTGGACGGCAGCTCGCAGATCCACGAGGACCTGCTGATCGGTCTGCGGACACCGGTCGTCCCCATGCTGCGGACCGTTGCCGAACTCCCCTTCACGGCGAGACGTGAACCGCCCCCGTTCCCACTCCCACCGACCGGCCACCAAGAGAGCACCCCATGACCCTGTTGCGCGGCGACGCACTGTCCGCAGCCTTCGACCACGGCTCCGCCGCCTACGACCGCCTCGTCGCGGCGAGCCCCGGCTACCACGCCCATCTGCGCCGCAGCGCCCGCCGGCTGGGTCTGCCGGACGGCGGACGCGGACTGCGCGTACTCGACCTGGGATGCGGTACGGGCGCCTCCACGGCCGCGCTCCTCGCCGCCGCTCCCCACGCCCGGATCACCGGCGTCGACGCCTCCGCGGGCATGCTGGACCGCGTGGCGGCCAAGAGCTGGCCGGAGGGCGTCGACTTCGTGCACGCCCCGGTCGAGGAGTTGGCCGGGCGGCTGGAGCCGGGCTCCTTCGACGCGGTGTTCGCCGGTTACCTCTTCCGCAACCTCGCCGACCCCGACAAGGCCCTCGACCTGGTACGCGGTCTCCTCGTCCCGGGTGGCCGCCTCGCCGTGCACGAGTACACGCTCGGCGGATCCCCCGTGCACCGGGCCGTGTGGAACATGGTCTGCGCCACGGTCATCCAGCCCGCCGGACGGCTCGCCGGGGACGCCGGGCTCTACCGCCATCTCCGGCGCAGTGTCGTCGAGTTCGACGCGGCCCCCGCGTTCGCCGGCCGTCTGCGCCGGGCCGGCTTCCGCGACGTACGCGTCCTCCCGCTGCCCGGCTGGCAGACCGGGATCACCCACACCTTCGTCGGCGTGGGGGAGCGGTCATGACGTTCCTCCACTCCCCGGGCACGGGCCACCGGCACGGCCGGGACCGGAAGGCGGCCGTGGTGCCCGCCCCGGCCGGCCGCGCCCGGTTCACCGGACCGGCCGCCCCCACCGCGGCGGTCGTCGGAGGCGGCATCGCCGGGCTCGCGGCGGCCACCCTGCTGGCCGAGCGCGGGGTACGCGTCACCCTCCACGAGAGCGAACCGAGCCTGGGTGGACGGCTTTCGGGCTGGCCCACCGAGCTCGCCGACGGCACCACCGTCACCATGAGCCGGGGCTTCCACGCCTTCTTCCGGCAGTACTACAACCTGCGCGGCCTGCTGCGCCGGGTCGACCCGGGACTCGACTCGCTGACCCGGCTGCCCGACTACCCCCTGCGGCACAGCTCCGGCCTCCACGACAGCTTCGCCCGGGTGCCGCGCATCCCGCCCCTCAGCGCCATGGGATTCGTCGCACTCAGCCCCACGTTCGGCCTGCGGGACCTGGCCCGGATGAACCCGCGAGCCGCCCTGCCGCTGCTGGACGTGCGCGTGCCCGAGGTCTACGACCGGCTCGACTCCATCAGCGCCCATGACTTCCTCGCCCGCATCCGCTTCCCCGAAGCCGCCCACCACCTGGCCTTCGAGGTGTTCTCGCGCAGCTTCTTCGCCGATCCGCGCGAACTGTCGGCGGCGGAACTGGTGCTGATGTTCCACATCTACTTCCTCGGCTCCAGCGAGGGCCTGCTCTTCGACGTCCCCGACGAGCCGTTCCCCACCGTCCTGTGGGACCCCCTCCTCGCCTACCTGGAAGGCCACGGCGCCGACGTACGGACACGGACACCGGTCCGGCAGGTGCGGCCCCGGCCCGACGGCGGGCTCGACCTCACCACCGACGACCGCACCACCCGGTACGACGCCCTCGTCCTCGCCCTGGACAGCGGCGGCCTGCGCCGGGTCGTCGCCGCCTCCCCGGAGCTGGGCGACGCCGACTGGCGCTCCCGCATCGACCGGCTGCGCACCGCCCCGCCGTTCCTGGTCTCCCGGCTCTGGCTCGACCGGCCGGTGGCGTACGACCGTCCCGGCTTCCTGGGCACCAGCGGCTACGGGCCCCTGGACAACGTGAGCGTCCTGGACCGCTGGGAGGGCGAGGCCGCGCGCTGGGCCCGGCGCACCAGGGGCTCGGTCGTCGAGCTGCACGCGTACGCCGTCGCACCGGAAGCGGACCGGGGAGCCGTACAGGCCGAGGTGCTGCGCCAACTGCACCGGATCTACCCGGAGACGCTCAGCGCCCGCATCGTCGACGAACGCCACGAATGGCGGGCGGACTGCCCGATGTTCCCCGTGGGCGGCTACCGGGACCGGCCGGGCGTGCGCACCCCCGATCCCGCCGTCACGGTCGCCGGGGACATGGTCCGCACCGGGCTGCCGGTGGCGCTGATGGAACGCGCCGCCACCAGCGGATTCCTCGCAGCGAACGCGCTGCTGGAGCGGTGGGGCGTACGTGGGCAGACGCTCTGGACCGTGCCACGCGCGGGCCGCTCCGCCGTTCTGCGCCGGCTGGCCGCGCTGGGGGACGGCTGACGGACGGCCGAGAGGGGGCGGGGTGCGGTGGCCCACCCCCTCTCAGCCCGGGAACCGCCCGCTGTCGCGGAGCTCCCAGCGCCGCTCCGCGTACGCCAGGTCGTCCCGCCACAACCGGCCCGCCGAGGCGCGCATCAGCGGGCGCAGCAGCGGCGCGGCCGCCCGGGCCACGGCGAATCCGCGGCGGTCCGACGCGGCGACCAGCGCCTCCGTCACGGCGGTGCGGGGCCGCCCCCGCTCGTCCGGAGCGAGGGGGGTGGCGTGCGTCTCCACCACGGACCCCGCACCGTCGCCCCCGATGATGTGCATGACGACCGTGCGGGGCTCGGGCGCCGTGAACCGCGCCCGGACCGGCACCACCAGCCTCCCGGCCACCTTGAACGACACGTCGACGGTGAACCCGTCGTCCTCCGCCGGGCCGTCCGCCGTGGGATCGGCGGGCGTTCCGGTCACGGTCAGGTCCACGAAGGAGTACGGGTGGAACCACGCCCCGTGCCACGGATCGAGGCGGTTGGCCACCACGTCCTCCGGCTCGCAGCGGCCGACGCCCGAGTAGACGGCCTCCACTGCGTCCCGGACGCGGGGCCGGGCCGGAACGTGGGGCCGCTCCGAAGGGGTCTCGCCCCCCATCCGGTCGAGCCGCACCCAGAGGAGGACCCCGTCGTCGAAGGCCGGGTAGGGCTCCCACCCGGCGAACGGCTTCCCGTCCAGGGCAAGTCCGTGCCAGTGGCAGACCAGGGTGCCGCAGCGGACGGGGCTGTCGCGCAGCGGCGCCCCGAGGTGCGGGCAGGCCCCCGGGCCGGTGCGGAGCCTCCCCTCGGCGTCCCGCCACGCCACCACCTCGGTGGAGCCGACCGTGACCCCGAGCGTCCGCCCGGGAGGAAGGTCCCGGGCGGCCCCGATGACGTACCAGTTGCCGGACGGCCGGCTCTGCGCACGCTTCAGGGCCTCCGCGATCAGCCCCGGTTTCGCCTCCCGCCACGTCGACGCCTGCCGCTCCCAGGGGACGGGCGTGCGCCGGAGCCGCAGAGGAACACGGCCGGTCCGTCCCGGTGCCGGACTCATACGGCCTCCTCCCGTACGGGGGCGGGGGCGCCGGCCATCCGGGGCCGGGACGACGGGGAGGCGTCACAGGGCCCCGCAACCGGCTCCTCCCCGCCACGCCGCCTCACCGCGCGCACGGCGACCGCCCGTACCAGCCCGTCCAGCGCCACGGCGGCCCGCCGCCGGCGCGGCACGACCGCCCGGCGGTGCAGGACGGCGTACCCGTCGTCCTCGATCGCGTCGAGAATGCCGCTGTACAGCACGAACGCCGTACGGATGCATGGCCGCGACACCGGGGCGAGCATCGCGATCCCCGGCAGGGCGTCCCGGTAGACGGCCCGGTTGTGGGCCGCGGCGGCCCGCAGGACATCGGTGATCCGTGCGTCCCGCGCCCCCGTTTTCCGGCTCCACTCGAACCGTTCCCGGTCCACCCCGTGCGCGGCCAGCAACTCGGCCGGCAGATACAGCCGGCCCCGGTCCAGGTCCTCACCCACGTCCCGCAGGAAGTTGGTGAGCTGGAAGGCGACGCCGAGCGCTGCCGCGTGCGGAGCGGCCTCCTCACACGGTCCCACCGTCCCGAGCACCGGCAGCATCTGGAGGCCGATCACCGCGGCCGACCCGTGCATGTACCGGCCGAGCTCGTCGTACGAGGCGTACCCGCCGACCGTCAGATCGCTGCGCATGGAGGCCAGGAAGTCGGTGAAGTGCCGGTGGCCGATGCCGTACCGCCGTGCCGTGTCGGCGAGCGCCCGGATCACCGGCTCGGTGGCCCGGTCCCGCCGCAGCCCCGCCTCCAGCTGGGCCTCCAGGGCGAGCAGCGCGTGGGCCCGCTCACCGGGGGTGGCCGTGGAGTCGAGATCGTCCACGATGTCGTCGGCCCACCGGGCGAAGCCGTACAGGGCGTGGACGGCCGGGCGCCGGTCGACGGGAAGCAGCCGGGTCGCGAGGAAGTACGTCTTGCCGTGGCGCGCGTTGAGCCCCCGGCAGTGGGTGTACGCCGCGCGGAGGGCGGGTTCGTGGATGCCTGCGGCGTCGAGTTCACGGACGGTCATGCGGTGGTGCCTCTCCGGACGGGGCGAGGGACGGTACGGGGGCCGGTGATCCTCTCCGCCGCCAGCTTCCCGGAGATCAGGACGGTCGGCACGCCGACGCCGGGCGTGGTGCCGCACCCCGCGAGGACGGCGTTGACCGTGCCGCGAACCAGGTTGCGCGGGCGGAAGGGCCCGGTCTGGGGGAATGTGTGGGCCACGGAGAAGGGGGTGCCCGCCGCATGCCCCTGGGCGGTCCAGTCGACCGGTGTGACCAGCCCCTCCTCCTCGATCGCCGCGCCTAGGCCGGGCATCTCGCGGCGCTCCAGCTCGGCCAGCAGCTCGTCCCGGTAGCGGGGCCCCAGCTCCCGCCACTCCCGTACGCCCGGCCCGACCTCGGTGTTCGGGCAGGGCGCCAGCACGTAGTGGAGGTGCTTGCCGGGCGGGGCGAGCGTGGGGTCGGTCGCGGTGGGCCGGGTGATGAGGAGCGAAGGGTCCGACATCAGCTCCCCGGTGCGGGTGAGTTCGCGGAAGGTGCTCTTCCAGGCCGCGCCGAACGAGATGGTGTGGTGCGCCAGATCCTGCCAGGTGCGGTCCGTGCCCGCGTGCAGGATCACCGCGGACGGCGAGTGCCGCAGCGGGAGCGGCCGGTGCGGGCTGCGGCCGAGCAGCCGGTAGGCGACGGGCAGATCGGGGGTCAGGACCACCGCGTCGCAGGGGATGCGTTCCTGGCCGGTGACGACGGCGGTGACGCGTTCACCCGACCGCTCCAGCCGGGTCACGGTCTGCCCGTACCGGAAGGCGGCGCCCGCCCCGGCGGCCGAGTCCGCCATCGCTCGGGGCAGCGCGTGCATGCCGCCCTTGGGGAAGTACACCCCGGCGATCGTGTCCATGTAGGCGATGACGGCGTACGCGGCGAGCGCCCGGGCCGGCGGGACGCCCGCGTACAGCGCCTGGAACGAGAAGACCCTGCGCAGCCGTTCGTCCGAGACGAAGTGGCCGATCCGCGCGTCGAGCCGGCCGAAACCGCCGAGGGCGGCGAGCCGCGCGAGATCGGGGTGGGCGAGCTGGAGCGGCGAGTCGAAGTTGGCGTCGATGAAACGGCGCATCTGCACCTGGTACAGGCGCTCCAGCCAGCGCCGCAGCCGCCGGTAGCCCACCGCCTGCCGGGCCCCCGCGAACTGCTCGATCGCGGCCTCCATCGCGGCCCCGTCGGTGTGCACGTCGAGCTGGGTCCCGTCGGCGAACCTGGCCCGGTAGGCCGGGTCCAGCGGGATCAGCTCCAGCCGGTCGGCCAGCCGGTCCCCGACCGCGGCGAAGGCCTCCTCCACCAGATCCGGCATGGTCAGCACGGTCGGACCGGTGTCGATGCGGTAGCCGCCAGACTCCCGCAGTCCGGCCCGGCCCCCGGGCCCGGAGTCCCGCTCGACGACCGTGACCCGGCGGCCCGCGCCGAGCAGATGGAGCGTCGCGGCCAGCCCCGCAAGACCGGCACCGACCACCACCACATGGTCGACGGGCCCCTTCACCGTGATCACCGGACAGGTCCTCCTTCGGCCGCGGTCAGGTCCCGGGCCGCCGCCCGGCGCTCGTGCCCGCGGGTGTCGTCGGGGGAGTTCGCGGAGCCGTCTCCGGAGACCGCGCGCAGCAGGCCGAGCAACTGCCGGCCGCCATGCGCGTCCACATCGACGGCCTCACCCAGACGGCGTACGGCATGGTCGCGGAGGCGCTCCGCCTTCCGCTCCACATGGGCGCGCGCCCCCGTCGTCTCGAAGACACCGCGTACGTCTGCGAGGTCCTCCTCGGTGACGTCGGCGTTGCCCACGGCGTGGCCGAGGACGGCCAGCGCCCCGTCGTCACCTGCCGCTTCGGCCCGCGTACGGGCGACGGCGAGGAGATAGGTGGGCTTGCCCTCGCGGATGTCGTCGCAGGACGGCTTTCCGGTCTTCGCCGGGTCGCCGAAGACCCCGAGCAGGTCGTCCCGGAGCTGGAAGGCGATGCCCGCGCACCGACCGGCCGAGCGCAGCGCGGCGGTGGTGCGCTCGTCGGCGTCGGCCAGTGCGGCCCCGATCGCCAGGGGCCGTTCGACGGAGTACAGGGCGCTCTTGAGGCAGGCGGTCCGTATCGCCCGCGCCGCCGAGGAGCCTCCGGTGGCCTGGCCGTGCAGGTCCAGGTACTGCCCGGCGACCATCTCGGTCCGCATGGAGCGCCAGATGGTCCGGATCCGGTGTCGTACGTGGGCGGGCAGCGCGGTCTCCGTAACGGTGTCGTCGGCCCAGACCAGGGCGAGGTCCCCGGCCAGCACGGCGGCGGACGTACCGAACGCGGAGCCCCGTTCCGAGTCCGGGGAGAGGCCGGCCCGGGTGGCGAGGCCGATGTGCACGGCGGGCTTCCCCCGGCGCAGCCGCGAGCGGTCCATCACGTCGTCGTGGATCAGCGCGCACGTCTGGATGAGCTCCAGCGCCACCCCCAGCCGCAGCGCGGCGGCGGTGGACCCGGCATCCGCCGCACCGCAGGCGCGCATCCCCCACCACAGGAGCCGGGGACGCATGCGCTTGCCCCCGTCCAGCGTGAAGTCGGCGACCCGCCCGGCCAGGTCCCCGGCGAACGAGGCGTCGATCTCCGCCGCCTGGGCGACCCGCTCCGCGAGGACCGCACGTGCGGTACGCAGGACGGCGCCGGCCACGTCCGCGTCGACGGCACCGGCTCCCGTTCCCGACGGGCCGGGGCCCACCGGGAGCGGGCAGGCGGCGAAGGAGTGTTCCACGGCCTGGATACGGGCCATCTCACGTCCTTCCGCTCAGGGGGCGAATCATTCGTCACTCCTTCCGGACTCGTACCCAGTACGGATGCGGTTCGTCAGGACCCATCGGGTGGGCGGGCCGCACAGGGAAGGAGGCGGTGGTCAGAGACGATCACGACAGCGGCGTGCTCCCGGCGCAGAAACACCCGGAGCGGCGTCCCGGGAACGTTCGGCCCGCCCGTTCGGCCTACGGGCGCGGGGGGAGCGGGTACACGGCCGGACGGCCGGTCACCTGCGGGCGAGTTGCCCGCGGTGACCGGCCGTCCGGTGAAGGTGTACGGGCCTATGAGGGTCAGCGTACGTCGACGTGGTCGCCGGAGCCGGTCGTGCCGAGACGTGCGGAGGTGGCCTTGAACTCGGCCTTCCAGGTGCCGTCCTTCTTGGCGGTGAAGCCCTTGCTGAAGACGCCCATGCCGTTGGTGCGCACGGTGGCCAGCTTGGTCCACTTCTCGGAGCCCTTGGCCTGGAACAGGATGTTCACGGACTGGCCGGAGGTGTTCTTCCAGCTCCCGTCCAGGCTGCGCAGGGTGCCCTTGGCCGTGATGGTGCGGCCCTTGCGGACCGGCTCGGGGGAGGCGTTGAAGCCGGAGACGGCGGTCCGCAGCTTGACGTCCACGTAGTCGGCGCCGCTGACAGCGGCGGCCCGGTCGGCGGTGCCCGCGTAACGGGCGCGCCAGGTGCCGTCCTTGGCGGCGGTGACCGAGGCCGAGAAGACGCCCTTGCTGCTGGTGGTGACCGCGGCAGCCCGGCTCCAGGTCTTGCTGCCCTTCGCCTGGAACTCGATCACGACGGACGTCTTGGCCGGCGGACGCCAGGTGTTGTCCGTGGCTCCGACGGTCTGGAGCGTACCGGCCGCCTTCAGCTTGCTGCCCTTGCCGACGGGCTCGGGGGAGGCGTTGAAGGAGACGATCCGGGCGGGCACGGCGGAGACGGTGACCGTGGCGGCCGAGGTCGCGGTCTCGCCGGACGCGTTGACGAACACGGCGCGGTAGCGGTGGGCATTGAGCGCGGCGCTCGCCTTCACCGTCAGAGTGGTGGACGTGGCTCCGGAGACGGCACTCCAGGTCTTGCCGGCGTCGGTGCTGCGCTCCCAGCGCACCGAGTCGTAGCCGGTCGCGGCTGCGGTGAAGACGGCGTCGGCGCCCGAGCGGGCGGTACGAGCGGTGGGCTGCTGGGTCACGACGGCGGCCGGGACGGCATCGCCGAAACCGAGCGGCTGGGCGACGTCCTGGGCGCGCGAGGGCATCCAGGTCGGGTCGCTGCCGTCGTGCGAGTTGAAGGTGGTGACGAAGCAGGCGGTCGTACGGCAGTCGACGGTGGTGCCGCCGGAGGTGAACGTCTCGGTGAGCTTCGCCGTCACGGTGAAGGTACCGTCGGCGCCGACCTGGCGGACCCAGGCCGCGTTGCCGTAGACGCTGGGGTAAGTGGCGCCGGGCAGGGCGATGGACTGCGCCAGGTAGACACCGCGGCCGGGCTGGTAGCCCTTGCCCTCGACCGTGACCTGGGTCTCCGCGCCGAGCTTGGTGACCTGACCGACGGTCAGGGTGGGGACGCTGGCGGTGCCGGCGATGGCGACGGGGTCCAGCGCGGAGCCGGGCTCGTACATGGGCCGGCCCTGGTAGGCGAAGATCTCCGAGCCCTTGCCGGTGAGCTTCGACGTGATCCCGGTCCAGTCGAGCGCGGCTCCGTTCAGGGCGCCCGCCGACGCCTGCAGCTCGGCGAGCTCCACTCCGGCCGTGGTGACCGGGGCCTGGCCGGCCTCCAGGTCCGTGGTCACGTCCACGTAGAGCGTGCCCTGACCGTTCTTGAGGACGATCCGGGGGTTGGCGAGGGTGATGGCGGTGATGCCGTGGCTGGGCACCGCGTACGTGACCGAGCCGCCGAAGCGGACATCGGCGTTGCGCTTGGCGGGGTCCACCGACCCGTGCTTGACGGGGTAACCGATCAGCCCGGCCGCGTCCTTGGTGGCGCCGCCGGCCACGTTCACCGAGCCGCCCATGGACGTCACATAGCGGACCCAGGACTCCTTGAAGCCCCAGGAGGACCCGCCGGCCACCAGGATCGGGGCGGCCGCCGACGTGGTCCCGGCCTGCTGGGCCTGTGCGGCGACGAGGGTGCTCGGGGCGGCGGAGGCGGGAACGGCGAGGACGCCGGTGCCCATGGAGACGACGGTCAGGGCGGCGAGGGCGGCCAGGCGGCCGCGGCGGGGCATGGACATGCGCTGCATGTCTCCTTCGGGCGAGGGCACGGCACAGCCGGTGGGGGAAGCCGTGCCTGGACGAATGACAAAGAAGGGGGATACCGGCTTCTTGTGTGGGGACCCGAAGACGACATCGTCATATTAGGTGAGGCTTACCTAAATGTCACCGTCGGGTCTCCCGCGCCCGCTTGGCCGTGACAGGGATCGTGATGACGGTCGCAGGACAGGACACGGAAGTGGTGCGAGCACTCAAGGCGCTGGAGGACGACCGCTCCCCCGTACGGCTGCGGGCCGCTCTGGCCATCGGAGCGACGCCCGGCCCGCGCTATGTCGACCGGCTCGTCGAACGGTGTGCGACCGAGCCCGAGTTCTTCGTCAGGGACATGCTGACCTGGGCGCTCACCCGCCACCCGGTCTCCCTGACGCTCCCCGCCCTGCTCCGCGAACTCCGGTCGGAGCGGGCGCAGGCACGGAGCCAGGCACTGCACACGCTGTCCAAGACCGGGGACCGGCAGGCGTGGCCTGCGATCACCTCGGAGCTCCTGACCGACGCCGACGACCAGGTGGCGCGGAGCGCCTGGCGGGCCGCCGTCGCCCTCGTGCCGCAGGGCGAGGAGCCCGCGCTGGCCACGGTGCTGGTGACGCAGCTCGGGCGCGGGGGCGGGAGACACAGCTGAGCCTCAGCCAGGCGCTGGTCGCACTGGGGGAGGTGATGGTGCCGGCCCTGCGCCGTGCCACGACCGCCCCGGACAGGCACATCCGCGCGCACGCGCTCGCCACCCAGAGGCTGCTGCGCGACCCGGACGCCGGATTCACGTACGCCATCGAGGAGGCGAAGCGCGTCGTGGCACTCGGCGGCTCCGGCTACCGGGAGTACTCCGCGCAGGACATCCGGCGGATCTTCCACATCGAGAGCCTGCGGGCGCTGGGGCTGTCGCTGCGCGAGGTCGGACGCGCGCTCGACGATCCCGGCTTCACACCGTCGGCGCTCGTCGGCGACCTCATCGGCCGGACGCGCGAACGTATCGCGGCGGAGACCGAGCTGCTCACACGGCTGAGCCGGATCCATGCCGCGGATCCCGCCGGCTGGGAGGACGCCCTCCAGGTCGTCACCCTCCTCCAGGCACTGGGATCGCCGAGCGCCGACGCCCGCCAGCGCGCGGCCCTCTCCTCGGCCGACGAGGCACCGCTGCCGGTGGAAGCCCTGTTCGAGGCGGTACTCGGTGAGACGGATCCCCACGTCGCCGGCGCCCTCCGATGGGCGCTGGCACGATCGGGCGACGGCGGCCCGGCCCTGCTGGCGGAGGGCATCGGCTCACCGGTGGCCGCAGTGCGTGAACGCGCCGTCCGGTCCCTCACCGAGATGCCCGGCGACGAGGCCACCAGGCATCTGGGGGCCCTCGCGCACCCCGATGCCGTGGTCGGCGGATACGCGGCGCTGGAGCTCGGTGCACGCGGCGACGCCGATGCCGTACCGACGCTCATCGACATGATCGCGGAGGGGAGGAACGACACCGAAGCGGCCGACGCCCTGAGCGTGCTGGCGAGCGACACCGCGACGGCCGACCGGATCGCGGCCCGGCTGGTGGACCGCCTCGCCCACGACACCACCGGAGCGCCGGCCCGGGGGCGGCTGACCCAGGCGCTGGCGGGCGTACCGGGGACGACGGCATCACGCGCCCTCGTGGAGCTGTCGAACGACGCTGAGCGAGCCGTCGCGCTGACCGCCACGTACCTCCTTCAGCTGCGCGCCGGGCGGTGACGTACCTCCTTACGGTTACGCGCCGGGCGGTGACCTATCCCCTCCGGCCACGCGCCGGACGTTGACGGATCCCCCCGGACGCCCGTACCCGGCCCGCGTCTACGGCCGCGGCTTGTCCGCGAACACCCATCGGTTGCCCGCCAGCGCGTCGTTCTGCTCGGGCAGCGGGCCGCGCCTGTGCCGGCGGGTGAAGTCGAAGGGCGTGTGGACCGAGGTGGACCAGCCCTTGTCCGTCAGGTTTCCCGCAGAGTCGGGCCGGGGTTCCCGGTCGAACAGGTCCAGCAGGTCGATGCCGATCCGGTGTTTGGTCGCCGTGTAGAGCGGGCTGTCGCGGTACTCCAGCAGGTCCTTGTCGAGCTTGACCTCGAAGGCCAGCGCGCTTCCCGCCGTGCTCAGCCGGTCCACCGTATCGATGAGGTAGGTCTCGGCGGCGGGCGGCAGATAGAACAGCAGCCCCTCGACCAGCCAGACGCTCGGCGCGGCCGGGTCGAAGCCGGCGCCGGGCAGGGCGCCGGCCCAGTCGGCGCGCAGATCCATCGGGACCGGCACCCGGGCCGCCTTCGGGGTGGCCGAAAGACCGTCGAGGACCTGGTGCTTGAACGCCAGCACCTCCTCCCTGTCGATCTCGAAGATCACGCAGCCGGGGGGCCAGTCGAGCCGGAACGCCCGCGAATCCAGCCCCGCACCGAGAAGGACCACTTGGCGGGCGCCCCCCGCGTGCACCGACTGGAGGAGAAAGTCGTCAAGGACCCGCGTCCGCAGCCCGAAGTAGCGTGCGAACCGTCCCCACAGCGGGTCCGCGTCCCCGTCCGGGACCTGTCGCGGATGGACCGGCCAGCCCGCGGACGCCGGTGCGGCGAGCACGAAGTGCTCCGCGAAGACGTCCCTGGCCAGACTGTCGGGGCGGTGGGTCTCGATCGCCCGCGCCGCGGCGACCAGAAGGGCCGTCACGCCGACCCCTCCTGCCACACCCTCCACACCGGTGTTCCGGTGCGCTGTGTCGACCATGTGCACTCCTTCGGTGCGAATAGAGATCACGTCCGGTGCTCCGGGATCAGGACCGGTTTGACCACGCGGCCCGCCTCGCAGTCGCGTTCGGCTTCGTCGATGTCGGCCAGGGGGTACGTGCGGATGAGCTGATCGAAGGGGAACAGGCCGGCCTGCCACAGCCCGGTCAGCCGGGGAATCAGCAGTCCCGGCACCGCGTCCCCCTCGCAGATGTGGGAAATCTTCCGGCCCCGGTCCAGCGTCCCCGGTTCGAGCGGGAGCGCGGTGTGGAGCCGTGCCACCAGGCCGAGGTGGCCGGCCGGGCGCAACGCCCGGAGCGCGTCGTTGATCAGCTCGCCGGAACCCGTGGTGTCCAGTGCGTACTGCGCGCCGCCGTCGGTCAGCCGCTGGATGCGGCCGGGCAGGTCGGCCGAGGCGGCATGCAGCGGGATCGCCCGGAACCTCTCGGCTTGGGCCAGCCGCTCGGGGCGCCGGTCGACCGCCACGGTGAAGGCCCCGGCGGCGGTGGCCGCCATGACCGCGGCCAGGCCCACCGCTCCCGCGCCGAAGACTGCGACGGTGTCCCCGGGGCCGACGCCGAAGGAGTTGAACACCGCCCCGGCGCCGGTCAGGAACCCGCAGCCGAGCGGTCCGAGCAGTTCGAGGGGGAGCGAGGGGGCGACCCGCACGGCGTTGCGGGCCGGGACCATCGCGTACTCGGCGAAAGAGGACTGGCCGAACCACCGGGGTGCGAGCGCGCCCCCGGCCGCGTCGGTGAACCGCTCCGCGTTCTCGGTACGCCCCCCGAAGAGGTTGAGCGCGGCGAACCTGTCGCAGTAGGCGGGGGCCGCGCCCAGACAGCTCCGGCAGTGTCCGCAGGAGTCGAAGCTCAGCACGACATGGTCGCCCGGGCTCAGCCCGGTGTCCGGGCCGCCCGTCTGCACCACCACCCCGGCCCCCTCGTGGCCGAGCACCGCAGGCAGCGGCGAGAGGCCCGCCGAGCGCCGGACGGCGAGGTCGGTCCGGCACATCCCGCAGCCCGCGATCCGGACCAGGATCTCGCCGTCGGCGGGTCCCGACTTCAGCATCACCTCCTCGACGGCGAACGGGTCCTCGTACGAGCGCAGCACCGCCGCACCGAACCTCACGCTCCCGCCTCCTGCGGACGGTGTACGACGAACGGCCTGAGGTTCCCGTAGAGCCCCCACGGCCCGCCCGCGACGCCGACGCCGCTCTCCTTGATCCCGGCGAAGGGCTGGGCGAGGGACAGTTCGGCGTGGTGGTTGATCCACGCCGTCCCGCACTCCAGCCGGTCGGCCACCGCCTCGGCCCGGTCCAGGTCGGTCCCCCATACCGAGCCGCCCAGCCCGTAGCGGGTGGCATTGGCCGCCCCGACTGCTTCGTCGAGGCTCCCGTACGGCAGCACCGGCAGCACCGGACCGAACTGTTCCTCCGTCACCACCGGGCTGTCGGGCGGGACATCGGCCAGGACGGTCGGGGCGTAGAAGTAGCCCGGCCGGTCCAGCCGGTGGCCCCCGGCCACGGCCCGGGCCCCGTCCGCCAGGGCCCGGGCCGTGCAGCGCTCCACCCGGGCCAGCTGGGCGGCGTTGTTGACCGGCCCCAGCTCCGTACCCGGGTCGAGACCGGATCCGACGACGACGGTCTTCGCACGCTCCGCGAGGGCCTCGACCACCTGGGAGTGGAGCCGTGCCGGGGCGTAGACCCGCTTGACCGCCATGCAGACCTGCCCGCAGTTGCGGAACGCGGCCCAGAACAGCCGGTCCGCGATCCGCTCCACATCCACGTCGTCCAGCAGGATGGCGGCGTCGTTGCCGCCCAGCTCCAGGGTGACCCTGGCGAGGCCGGGCGCCGCGCCCGCGGCGACGGCCCGCCCGGTCGGAACGGAACCGGTGAAGGTCACATGGCGGATCCCCGGGTGTGACGCGAGGCGGGCGCCGAGCGGTTCGCGACCGGTGACGATCGTCAGCACGCCCTCGGGGAGGGCGGCCGACACGACGGATCCCAGCAGCCGGGTGGCGAGCGGCGTGAAGGGTGAGGGCTTGAGCACCACCGTGTTCCCCGCGGCGAGCGCGGGCGCGAACTTCGCCGACGCGAGCTGGAGGGGAAAGTTCCACGGGACGATGGCGGCGACGGGCCCGAGCGGGCGCCAGCGGATCTCGCTGTGCACCGGCCGGCCGTCCGAGATCGTCCGTGACTCGGGGGACGACTCGGCGAAGTAGCGCAGGCGGGCCGCAGTACGGGCGACCTCCGCGTACGACTCGGACAGGGGTTTGCCCTGTTCGCGGGTGAGGAGTGGGGCGAGGTCGGCTCCGGCCGCCTCCACGGCGTCGGCCGACGCGAGCAACGCGGTGGTGCGGGCGACGGGGTCGGTCCGCCAGCCGAGCCAGGCTTCGTGGGCCCGGCCGACGACGGCGTCCAGCTCCTGAGGCCGCTGGTCTGGAGCCTCGTCGAAGGTCTCGCCCGTCGCCGGGTCGAGGACGGTGAAGTGCTCGCCTCGAAGCCCTGGTCCGGGGAGGGAAGGACGAGGAGCCCTGTCGGCGCGGGGCCGATGTGGGTCCATGGCGACGCCGGGCTGCTGATGTGGGTCCAACGTGACGCCGGGCTGATCCGGGTCCATACGGGCGGTCAGCTCGCGGCGAGGGTGGCCGCGTGTTCCCGGGCGTGCCGGTCCATCTCCGCGCGGAAGTCGGCCACCAGCCTCGGCTGGATCCTCCCCGTATTGCGGTCGCCCCCCTCGCACACCGCCCCGCGCACGCCCACGATGTCCGTCCCGATGCGGGTGAGCGTGGCGAGGTCCGCCGGCTTGACGCTGCCCGCGAGGGCGGCGAGCAGGCCGGCCTCGTGGGCCAGCCGGACGAACTCCCCGCAGGCCTCGGGATCCACGTGGTCGAACAGCCGGGTTCCGTCCTTGATCGCGGTGTCGAGCATGGCCGCGTCGGAGCCGGAGCGGCGGGCGATGTCGGGCAGTGCGAGCGGGTTGACGCAGCCGATCCGGTGGGCGTCGGCGTAGCCCGAGGCGACGACGAACGCGTCCGGCCGGTAGTCCTTCACGGCCCGCACGACCCCGCGCATGACCTCGATGGCCTGGTCGGGCGTCGTGCATCCGTAGAGGCCGACCTTGATGTACGTGGCGCCGGAGACCGCCGCACCGAGCGCCGCCTGGGCCACCGTGCCGGGCTTGAACGGTACGTCCCCCACGGTGGCGGAGACCGGCTTGTCCGCCGGGACCGCGCCGCGGATCTCCCTGATGACCCACGGGAAGTTCGCGCCGAGCGAGCCCTCGTCGGGCTTCTTGACATCGACGATGTCAAGGTGTTCCGCCGCCTTCGCGCACTCGAGGGCCTCTTCGACACCGTCCGGGGAGATGAGAAGCAGCAACGTGGATTCCTTCCACCGCATGTCCACCCGCCCGAGGGCAGGTGCGCGGATTCGCCGGGATCTTGTGCGGTCGGCTCATCCTGGCTGCGGCCCATGGCCCCCGGCAGGGCGCGCGGGATGGCGAACGGGGCACTGCCCCGACGCGCTCACGCCCCCGAAACGCGTCGGCCGCCTGTCTAACTCCGCGATTCACGGGCACACGGCTGTCACTTCACTCACACACTCGGAAGGAAATCACCCCATGCTCGGTATAGCGGCGGCAGTCCTGTTCTTCATCGCCTTCCTGATCAACGCGGCGGACATCTCGACGAACGACGTGTTCGCTTCGACGAACGTCATGCTCATCGGCCTCGCGCTGCTCGCCCTGCACGTGGCAGGGGTCGGCTCCGGCCTGCGCACCGGTTCGTCGCGCAGGCGCTGACGCACGCGACCTGCGCGACGTGCGGACCGGACGACCGGTCACGCTGTGCGAACTCACGAATGGCGCCCCCGGCCGAACGAGCGGAGCCTTGATGGGTGGCACGACCCACGATCCACGCGCCCGCCGCGTGCAGGAGGCCCCTGTGACCGCTGCCGTTCCCACGACGACCGCTTCCCAGCGGCTGGGCGTGCGCACCCTGCCCGGGGTCTACGCACCTCAGCACGATACGCACCTCCTGCTGAGGGCCCTGGCCCGCGAGACCGTCCGCCCCGGCTCCGAAGTGATCGACCTCGGGACCGGCAGCGGCCTCCTCGCGGTGGCGGCCGCACGCCGGGGAGCGCACGTGACCGCTGTCGACGTCGGCCGCCGGGCCGTGCTCACCGCCCGCCTGAACGCGCTGCTCGCCCGGCAGCGGGTGACCGTCCACCGGGGTGACCTGGCGGACCCGGTGCCCGGCCAGACGTACGACCTGGTGCTCAGCAACCCGCCCTACGTCCCCTCGCCGCTGGGCCCGCCACCCAGGCGCGGGAGCGCCCGCGCCTGGGACGCGGGGCACGACGGGCGGGCGGTGGTGGACCGCATCTGCGACGCGGCCCCGTACCTCCTGCGCGGGGGAGGCGTCCTGCTCATGGTCCACTCCGACCTCACCGGTACGGAGACGACCCTGCGGCGCCTGTCCCGTGGCGGGCTGCGGGCCGAGGTGAGCGACACGGCAAGCGTGCCGTTCGGGCCCGTCCTGCTCTCCCGGCTCCCGTGGCTGCGGGGCCGGGGGCTCCTGGGCGAGCACGCCGACGAGGAGAATCTGGTGGTCATCCGTGCCGAGCAGCCCTGACCGACCCGCCCGCGTCACCCTCGGGGCCGAGGGGCCGCTCCTGGTGGAGGGGCCCGTCGAGGTGGTCGGCGACGACGGCACCCTGTACACCTCGCGCCGCTTCACCGCCGCCATCTGCACCTGCCGCAGAACCCGCACGTACCCATGGTGCGACACCAGCCACCGCCGCCGCGTGAAGCCGGAGCCGGCGGCCGGCGACGAGTCCGGGAAGAAGACGGACGAGCCCGGGACGACGGACAACAACACCGACGGAGCCGCCTGATGCCCGCCTACCGTGAGCCGAGGCGCCGGAGCCCCCCGCTGCCCGCCCCGCGCGGACCGCTGTCGGGCGCGGTCATCGCCGCCCTGCGCACCGGCGCGGACCACCGGGCCCCCGCGGTCGGTGACGCGGACCCCTTCGGCGACGACCTCCAGCTCGCCCTCTACGTCCTGTACGAACTGCACTACCAGGGCTTCGAGGGTGTGGACGACGAGCACGAGTGGAGCCCCGGCCTGCTCGCACTGCGCCGCTCCCTCGAAGAACCCTTCCTCGCCGCCCTCCGCGCGGGCGCGGGTACGGACGGGGACGTGGAGGGCGCCATGAGCGGCCTGCTGGTCGAGCCCATCGGCGACGACGGCCACAGCGTCAGCCACTTCCTGCAGGACCACGGCGAGCTGTGGCACCTGCGCGAGTACGCCGCCCTGCGCTCGCTCTACCACCTCAAGGAAGCCGATCCGCACGCCTGGGTGATCCCCCGGCTGTACGGACGGGCCAAGGCCGCGATGGTGGCGGTGGAGTTCGACGAGTTCGGCGCCGGGCGGGAAGCGGACATCCACGCCCGCCTGTACGCGGACCTGATGACGGATCTGTCCCTGGAGACGGCGTACGGGCACTACCTCGACGCCGCGCCCGCCGACGTACTCGCCACCGTCAACCTGATGTCCCTGTTCGGGCTGCACCGCTCCCTCAGGGGCGCGCTCGTCGGCCACTTCGCCGCGGTCGAGGTCACCTCGTCACCGGGTTCGCGCCGGCTCGCCTCGGCACTGAAGCGCGTCGGGGCGGGACAGGCCGCCCAACGGTTCTACGACGAGCACGTGGAAGCCGACGCGGTGCACGAACAGGTGGTACGCCGGGACGTCATCGGCGGGCTGCTCGCCGACGAACCGCACCTGGAGTCCGACATCGCCTTCGGTATCGGGGCCACCGGGCTGCTGGAGGACCGCCTCGCCGCCCGCCTCCTCGCCACCTGGCGGAGCAACTCCACAGCGCTGCGCGGCCAACCGGGCTGAGCGGCGGGTGTCACCGTACGTGACCGCACGAGATGCGATCCGGCCGGTCTCCGGTGACGCTGGGGCTCCGGTCGCGCACGCCACAGCTGTTGCCGACGGAGGAACCACGACGAAGGACGTTCCCATGAACCTGCCCGACACCCCCCTGGAGCGAAGCCGCCGCACCCGTGAACGTGCCGAGGAGCTGGGCCGCGCCGCCGACCGGGCCACCGACCCCGAGCACCGGCAGCGCCTGCGGGAGAAGGCCCGGCGCCTGCTCGGCGAGGAGCTGGAGGGCCAGGAGGGGACCTGACCGGCGGAAGCCGGAAGGCGAGCTGACCGGCGGCCGGAGGAGGAACTGACCGGCGGAGGTCAGGAGGAGGAGGGCTGAGCGGCCGGTGCCACGAGCGCACCCTCGATCCGGTGCCGCTCCAGCGCGTCCGCGACGAACCCGCTCGCCTTCATCTCCTCCACGAAGGACGCCAGCACCTCCTGGGCCGCCGCACCGCGGGCGGCGGGGATGCCCATGGCCTGCTGGATCACCATGAAGCGCCCCGGCAGCACCCGTACACCGGGCGCACGCCCGGCCTCGCCCTCCAGCAACTGGCGGATCCCGGCGGCCACTTCCACCTCTCCCACCCGCAGCGCCGCGAGCGCGGCGGGGGCGCCCTGCAGCCGGACGATTCCGGCGTGCTGGATCGCGCGGGTGAGGAAAAGGTCGTAGGCGCTGCCCGAACCGACCGAGATACGGGTCCCCTCACGGTCCACCTGCCCGTTCTCGGCCAGCGCGGACGACTCGGGCACGAGGTAACTGCCCTCGATCAGCACATAGGGAGCGGTGAACAGCAGCCCTTCGCTCCGCGCCGGGTCGACGGCGAAGAAGCCGATGTCCGCCTTCTCCGCCCTCACCGCGTCCACCGAGGCGGCCGCCTTCTCGAAGACCACGAGCTCGACGGGCACCCCGAGCCGCCGGGCGAACTCGTACGCGAGGTCGATCGACACACCGACAGGGTCGCCGCCCGCCGGGGCCCGGTCGGCCAGGATCGGATTGCCGAGGTTGATCGACGCGCGCAGCGTGCCACTGGGCGCGAACGCGGGAACGAGGGCCGGAGCTATCTGCTGCGAGGTCATGCGGGCGAGTCTACGAGCGCCATCTCGGACGTCCACAAGCCCGGGCGGACCGCTCGTACACGGTCACCGGCCCGTTGTGCACCTCCAACGACACCTTGGTGAAACGGGCTTCGTTGCCCGAGGTCGCGCCGGGCGACCTCCTCGGCGTCGAGCGGTCAGGTGCCTACGGGCCCACCGCCTCGCCCGGCCTCTTCCTGAGCCACGGCTATCCGGCCGAGATCCTCGTCCACGAAGGCCGAGCCCGACTCGTACGCGAGCGGGACACTCCCGAAGACCTGATCGCGCGCCAGCACCTGATCGAATTCGACCCGGTCGCCGCATGTGACCGGGTCGCCGTGCCCGATGGGCGTGGGCCTGGACCTGCTCGAACGTACGCAACTCGACCGGCTGTTCACCCGCCGCTGGTTCCTGCGGTACTGCTACGCGTCCGAGGAGATCGAGCGGGCCCGGGAGCTGACCGGGAGACGCCGCCAGGAGTATCTCGCCGGGCGGTTCGCCGCCAAGGAGGCAGTGCTCAAGGCGCTCGGACGGGGCCTGTTCCAGGGCATCGCCCCGTACGACATCCTCGTCGGCCGAACCCCCGACGGCGCACCGAGCGTCGAACTGCACGGATCGGCGGCGGCCGCCGCCCCCGGGGTGTCGGTCCTCGTCTCGATCACGCACAAGGGCGACGCGGTCGCGGCCGTGGCGCTCACCATCCCCCTCGGCTCACGTGACGCACCGGAGCGCACCGGATGCGGGACGGCCGCCGGGACATGTGAGGAAAGGAGGGCCGTATGACGCCCACCACGGATCAGGAACCGCTGACCGTCAGTCTGCGCGTCAGGATCGGCCATGAGGACGCGCACTACGGTGGCCAGCTCGTCGACGGAGCCCGCATTCTGCGACTGTTCGGCGACCTCGTCACCGAGATCACCATCCGGAGCGACGGAGACGAAGGGCTGCTCAGCGAGTACGCCTGCATCCGCTTCACCGCGCCGGTCCACCCCGGCGACTACGTGGAGGCCACGGCGCGGCACGTCCGCTCCAGCAAGCTGCGCCGGTTCGTGGAACTGAAGGCCCGCAAGGTGATCGCCGCCACCGGCGAGGGCCCGAGCTCCGCCGCCGTACGCAGGAGGCGGTCAGGCCCCGGCACGGCATTCCGATGCTCGGTGTCCAGCTCTTCGAGCGGGCCGCCGACCGGGCGGTGGAGCGGGGGGCCGCCTTCATCGAGGCCACCGTGTCCGCCGACAACGAGGCCATCATCATGGTCCTGAAGAAGGTCGCGAAGCGGTACGCGGCCGAGGTCGACACCCGGGTGCTGTTCCCCGGCGACATCTTCCCCGGGGAACACCACGACGAGGTGCTGTACCGCACCGGGCCGCTCGCCCCACGGGCGGACTGACACTCCCCGGGCGCGCGGGGCCCTTGGACACCGGAGCCCCGCGCACCGCACCACGCCTCCGCGCGTACCGCATTGACCCCACCGCACCCCACCGCACCACCTCCCGCGTCACTCCGTCCCGCGGAAGGTGGTGCGGTACGCGCGCGGCGACACCCCCAGGGCCTCCCGGAAGTGCTGGCGCATGGCCGTCCCGGTGCCGAAGCCGGCTTCGGCGGCGATGCGGTCCACCTGCTCGTCGGTCCGCTCCAGGAGCCGGCGCGCGTGGTGCAGCCGCTGGGCCGCCAGCCAGCGCATCGGCGTCTGCCCGGTTTCCTGGAGGAAGCGGCGGCTCAGGGTCCGTACGCTCACCGACGCCTCCCGGGCCAGGTCTTCCAGCGTCAGCAGCTCGCCCAGGTGGCGCAGGGTGAAGGTCCGGGCGGCGGCCGTCGTGGTTGGCTCCCCCTTCGGGGACGGGCTGCTCGATGTACTGGGCCTGTCCACCGTCCCGGTGCGGGGGAACGACGGTGCGCCGGGCGACGGTGTTGGCCACCTCGCTGCCGTGGTCGCTGCGGATCATGTGCAGGCAGAGGTCGATTCCTGCGGCGACCCCCGCCGAGGTGAGCACGTTCCGGTCGTCGGTGTAGAGCACGTCCGGGTCCACATCGACTTCCGGGTACAGCCGGCGCAGCTCGTCGCACGACTTCCCGTGGGTGGTCGCCCGCCGCCCCTTCAGCAGCCCGATGGCCGCCAGAACGAACGTGCCCGTGCAGATCGAGGCCACCCGGGCGTCCGCCGGGACGTGGGCGAGCGCCCGGCGCACCGGTTCGGCACTTGGTCGCGCCGCTGGGGCCCGTAGTCCTCCACCGCCGCCGGTACGAGTACGGTGTCGGCGCTCTCCAGAGCCTCCGGGCCGTGGGCGATGTTCACCGTGAAGTCGGCGTCCGTGGTCAGCTCACCTGCTTCCGCCGCGCAGGTCACCACCGAGTACAGCGGCCTGCCGTCGTCGTCGAGCGCCGTGCCGAACAGCCGGTGGACGATGCCCAGCTCCATCGGGTGGACGCACTTCACCCCGGCCGCCCACGACCGCGGCATGACCGTGACCACCGCTTCGACGCTGCTGGCTCCCATCGGCGTCTTCAACGTCGCCGGCACGATCGCCTCCGGATGGCTCACCGACCGCAAGGACGCCCGCCGGCTTCTCGCCGTCTTCTTCGCCCTGCGCGGGGTGCTGCTCGTGCTGCTCCCGCTGATGATGGCCGCTAAGGTCAATCCGGCGATGATGATCTTCGTGGTCGCCTTCGGCCTTCTCGATCTGGCCACCGTCCCGCCGGTGATCGCGCTGTGCCGTACGTTCTACGGCGACGACAGCGCCATCGTCTTCGGCTGGGTCGACGCGGCCCATCAGGTGGGCGCGGCCCTGGCCGCCTTTCTCGGCGGTATCGCCCGCGACGCCTTCGGCACCTACGACCCGGTCTGGCTCGTGCTCGGCGCAGCCTGTGCGGTCGCGGCGCTGGTGTCGCTGACCATCCGGGGGAACTAACTCCGTGCGCTGGGGGACGCCCGACCGCACGGCCGCGGAGCCGGTCGAGTCGGCCGGCCCCCGGGGATGAAGCGGCCCGCTCAGGGGAACGAGGTGATGGCCGCGGAGCCGCTCGCGAGGTGGTCGGCCACGCGGCAGGCCAGGGCCCTATCGTGTCCGCATGATGTACGGCGAGGGACACGACGATCAGACGGTACGACGGGCCGCACCGCACGGCGGCCGGACGACCTTCGGCGGCCGGGACCGCTCGGACCGGGAGATCGAGAGTCTGGACGAGTTCGATCACGTGATTCTGAGCGGGACGCTGAGCGGCTTCAGGATTCAGTCGGTCGATCTGACGGAACGTACAGCCGTCCTGCTGTCCACCGACACTTCCAGGTCCGTGTTCCTCGGCTGCCCGATGGCGGCGGAAGCCCGGGCGAAGATACAGGCGGACGGTGCCCTGGTCTTCCCTCCCGCACCCCACCTCCCCTTCGACCCCTATCGAGGCCTGCTGTACTCGCCCGACCAGCTCTTCGCGGGGCTGGACGTCGGCGGATACGAGACGACGCCGGACGCGCACGCCTACGAGTGGTTCCAGCGGACCAAGGCCGACGGGGACATACTCGCCTCGATGCTGCGCTCGATCCACGACGACGCGATCTCGGATGCCCTGGACGAACTCCTCGTCGACGCACGGGTCGTCGGCGTGATGGGCGGCCATGCCATGGCACGGGACACCGACGCGTACGCCGGAGCCGCGCGCCTGGGCCGCGAACTGGCTCGCACGGGGCTGACCGTCGCGACCGGGGGAGGCCCCGGCGCCATGGAGGCCGCCAACCTCGGCGCCTACGCCGCGCCACATCGCGACGAGATGCTCGACGAGGCCCTCGAACTCCTCGCGAAGACTCCGTCGTTCAGCCCGTCGGTATCCGATTGGGTGCGTGCCGCGCTGGAGGTACGGGACCGCTGGCCCGGAGGCGACGCCTCGGTGGGTATCCCCACCTGGTTCTACGGCCACGAACCGCCGAACGCCTTCGCCGCCCACATCGCGAAGTACTTCGCCAACGCGACACGGGAGGACGGCCTGCTGGCTCGCTGCAACGCCGGCGTCATCTTCCTGCCGGGCGCCGCTGGCACCGTCCAGGAAGTCTTCGACAACGCCACTCCGAACTACTACGAGTCCCGAGGCGAACCGACGCCCATGGTCCTGGTCGACCGGACGCACTGGACGGAGCGACTGCCGGCATGGCCCCTGCTCAAGGCGCTGGCGCAGGAGCGCCCGATGGAGACCCGCATCGCGTTGGTCGACTCGGTGACAGAGGTCCCCGAGGCCTTGGCACGTCTGTCGGGCTGACAGCCGAAACGAGCCCGTCAGTGCCGTGGTCCGGGGCTGGACGGGGTCAGGCACGCGCGTCACGTTCCGCACCGGACATTCTCCTGCTCGGCCGTCCGGTACAACCGCCGTGCCCGGGGAAGGGAATCGACGTCCCATGATGTCCGAGGCGAGAGGGAGACCTCCTATGGTGGACGGCACCGAGGCGCAAGGCGGCGGCCCCTGGTGGAAATCCGCGGTCGTCTATCAGGTCTATCCCCGCAGTTTCGCCGATGCGAACGGTGACGGCGTCGGCGACCTGGAGGGCCTCACCGGTCGGCTGGACCACATCGCGGAGCTGGGCGTCGACGTGCTGTGGCTGTCTCCCATCTATCCGTCGCCGCAGGACGACAACGGCTACGACATCAGCGACTACCAGGACGTCGATCCCGTCTTCGGCGATCTGGCGGCCTTCGACCGGCTGCTGGCCGCCGTGCACGAGCGCGGGATGAAACTGGTCATGGACCTGGTCGTCAATCACACCTCCGACGAGCACCCCTGGTTCCAGGAATCACGCGATCCGGACAGCCCGAAACGCGACTGGTACTGGTGGCGCCCGGCGCGCGACGGCGGCGAACCCAACAACTGGGGCTCGTTCTTCTCCGGCTCGGCCTGGGCGCACGACGCCACGACCGACGCGTACTACCTGCACCTCTTCTCGCCGAAGCAACCGGACCTCAACTGGGACAACCCCGACCTGCGGCAAGCCGTGTACGCCATGATGCGCTGGTGGCTGGAGCGCGGCGTCGACGGCTTCCGGATGGACGTCATCAATCTCATCTCCAAGAATCCGGAGCTGCCCGACGGTGTGCCGCACGGCGACGGCCCGTACGGTGACGGCTCACCCCACTACGTCTGCGGCCCGCGCATCCACGACTACCTCCGGGAAATCCACCGGGAGGTGATCGCCCGGTATCCAGGCCGGCTGCTCACCGTCGGAGAGATGCCCGGGGTGACCGTCGAACAGGCCAGGCTGTTCACCGACCCGCGACGCGCCGAACTGGACATGGTGTTCCAGTTCGAGCACGTCGGACTCGACCACGGCCACGGCAAGTTCGATCCACGACCGCTGCGGTTGACCGACCTCAAGGCGTCCTTGGGCCGCTGGCAGACGGGCCTCGCCGACGTCGGGTGGAACAGCCTGTACTGGAACAACCACGACCAGCCTCGCGTGGTCTCCCGGTTCGGCGACGACGGACCTCGCCACCGGACCCGGTCCGCGACCATGCTCGCCACCATCCTCCACCTGCACCGCGGCACGCCGTACATCTACCAGGGCGAAGAGCTGGGCATGGCCAACGCACCCCTGCGTACCATCGAGGACTTCCGCGACATCGAGTCCCTGAACCACTACGCGCAGGAGCTGCGCGCCGGAACGAGGCCCGAGGACATCCTGCCCGGCCTTCGGGCCATGGGCCGGGACAACGCCCGTACCCCCATGCAGTGGGACGCCTCGCCGCAGGCCGGCTTCACCACGGGTACGCCCTGGCTGCCGGTCAACCCCGACCACACCGAGGTCAACGCCACCGCCGCCCGCGCGGATCCCGGCTCCGTCTACCACCACTACCGGCGGCTGATCGCGCTGCGGCACGACGAACCAGCCGTCGTGCACGGGGACTTCACCATGCTCCTGCCGGACGACGAGCGGATCTACGCTTTCACCCGCCGCCACGGATCGACGGAACTGCTCGCCGCCGGAAACTTCACCGGCGAGACGGTCGCCGTGGACATGCCCGACGGCTGGGAGGGCGCCGAACTCGTCCTGGGCAACGGCCCCTCCGCTTCCGCGGCCCCCGGCCGGCTGGTGCTCGCACCCTGGGAGGCGAGGGTGCACCGGCGGACGGTGTGACCCCCGGCCGATGAACCCGGCGGCGACGGGTACCCGCACCCCATGACCGTCTACGGATTCCACGCCTCGCACGAACAGGTGCCTCCCGCCGACCTGCTGGCCGCGGCCGTCCGCGCCGAGAGCGCCGGCTTCACCGCCGTGATGTGCTCCGACCACTTCTCACCCTGGAGTGTCCGGCAGGGCGAGTCGGGCTTCGCGTGGTCCTGGCTCGGCGCCGCGCTCCAGGCCACCGACCATGTCCCATTCGGAGTCGTCAACGCGCCGGGCCAGCGCTACCACCCGGCGATCATCGCCCAGGCCATCGGCAGCCTCGCCGCCATGTATCCCGGCCGCTTCTGGGCGGCACTGGGCAGCGGGGAGGCGTCCAACGAGCACATCACCGGCGCGCGCTGGCCGCGCAAGGACGTCCGCAACGCGCGGCTGCGCGAGTGTGTCGACATCATCCGGGCGCTGCTGAACGGCGAGGAGGTGAGCCACGACGGGCTGGTGGTCGTGGACCGGGCCCGGCTGTGGACCCGCCCCGGGACCGTTCCGCCGCTGGTGGGCGCCGCGTGCAGCGAGGCCACCGCCCGCTGGTGCGCGGAGTGGGCCGACGGCCTGATCACCGTCAACGCGCCGCACGAGAAGCTGCGCCGGATCGTGGACGCGTACCGCACCGCCGGTGGCGCCGGCCCCCTGCACATCCAGGTCCACCTCAGCTGGGACCCCGACCCGGAGACCGCACGTGCCCTCGCCCACGACCAGTGGCGCACCAACGTCCATGGCCCACCGGTGAGCTGGGACCTGGACTCGGCGGAGCTGTTCGACAGCGTCAGTGAGCACGTCACGCCCGAGCGGGTCGCCGAGTCCGTCAACATCTCCGCGGACCTCGGGCGGCATGCGGCCTGGCTCCAGGAGTACGCCGACCTCGGCTTCGACGCGGTCATGCTCCACCACGTCGGCCGGGAACAGAGCGCCTTCATCGACGCGTTCGGCACCGAGGTGCTGCCGCAGCTCGACGTGACCCAACCCGAGCCCTACCGCGCGGAGAGTGCCCGATGAGGCTGACCCGGACCTCCGACCTGTGGTGGAAGAACGCCGTCGTGTACTGCCTGGACGTCGAGACGTACCAGGACGGTGACGGCGACGGGACCGGCGATTTCGCCGGTCTGACCCAGCGGATCGACCACTTGGTGCGCCTGGGCGTCACCTGTGTGTGGCTGATGCCGTTCTATCCGACCCGGGAGCGCGACGACGGCTACGACATCACCGACTTCTACGCCGTCGATCCGCGGCTGGGCACGCTCGGCGACTTCACCGAGTTCGTACGGACCGCCCGCGACCGGGGTATCCGGGTCATCGCCGACCTGGTGGTCAACCACACCTCCGACCACCACCCGTGGTTCCAGGACGCCCGTTCCAGCCGCACGTCCGCCCACCGCGACTGGTACGTCTGGTGCGACACACCGCCCGACGACGGCCCTGAGGGCGTGGTCTTCCCCGACGCCGAGCGCAGTGTGTGGCAGCTGGACGAGACCACCGGCCAGTACTACCTGCACCGCTTCTTCAAGGAGCAGCCCGACCTCAATGTCGCCAACCCCGCGGTACGCGACGAGATAGCCCGCATCATGGGTTTCTGGACGCAGCTGGGGCTGTCCGGCTTCCGTGTCGACGCGGTTCCCTTCCTGCTGGAGACCGACGGCCAGGAGGACGCGGACCAACTGCCCGACCCGCACGAGTACCTGGCCGACCTGCGGGCATTCCTCGGGCGCCGCAACGGTGAAGCCGTCCTGCTGGGCGAGGTCAACCTGCCCTACCCCGACACGGCCAGGTTCTTCGGCGAACCGGAGTCCGGCCGGGGCGACGAGCTCACCATGTGCTTCGACTTCATCGGCATGCAGCGGATGTACCTGTCGATGGCGCGAGGTGAGGCAGGGCCGCTGGCCGCCGCCCTGCGCGAGCGCCCCGGCGCACCCCGCGACGCGCACTGGGCGACCTTCGTCCGCAACCACGACGAGCTGACCCTCGACAAACTCGACGACGACGAGCGCGCCGAGGTGTTCGCAGCATTCGGCCCCGACGAGGACATGCAGCTCTACGGCCGTGGCCTGCGCCGCAGGCTGCCGCCGATGGTGGAGGGCGACCGGCGCCGGGTCGAGCTGGCCTACAGTCTGCTCTTCGCCCTGCCCGGCACTCCCGTGCTCTTCTACGGCGAGGAGATCGGGATGGGGGAGAACCTCACCGCCGAGGGCCGGCAGGCCGTACGAACCCCGATGCAGTGGACCCCTGACAAGGGGGGCGGCTTCTCCACCGCCGACGCGGACGCTCTGCCCAACCCGGTCGTGCAGGGCGCGTTCGGCCCGAGGCAGGTCAACGTGCACGACCAGGCACACGACCCGGATTCCCTGCTCCGGCGCATGCGGACACTGATCGAGCGGTATCGCGAGACACCCGAACTGGCCTGGGGGGCGTACGAGGTGCTCGACGCGGACGATCCGGGCGTGCTGGCCCACATCAGCTCGCTTCCGGAAGGGGCGGTGCTGGCGCTGCACAACTTCTCCGGCCGCGAGGTCACCGCGACCACGAGCGTCCCCGGCCTGAAAGGCGGGCGCCTGCTCACCGACATCTTCACCGGCGACACCGTGAAGTCCGCCGCCGGCGGTCTCGTCCGCACCGAGCTGGAGCCGTACGGCTATCGCTGGCTGCGCGTCAACACCCCCCTGGACGACCCGGACCGCACGACCGCCGTCTGAGGGGGCGCTCCGGCAGGGTGGGCGCCTGATCACACCGCCGGAGCGTCGCTCGCACGGAGTGCAGCGGCATGCGGAACTGAGGAAGGCGTGGACGACCGGGACGCACGACCACACCCGTGCGTCCCCTTCCGAATACTCGCAGAAGGACTTGTCATGGCCATGCCCTGACTCTACAGTCGCCAGCAACCGCACGGATGGGAGCGCTCCCACTCACCGACGTCCGGTCTGCCGGGGCCCACGAGCCAGTGACTCGGTCGGCACCCGGCGCGTCGCAGCCGCAGGCTCCGGTATCCGGGCCGCCTGGGCCGGTGGCTCGGTGCCTCCGGCAGTGCCCCCAAGCCGTACCCGTCGGCCTGTTGAGAGACAGGCCCGACCTCCGACAAAGGAGAGACACCATGACTCCGGGTAAGAAACGACTGCTGTCCTTACTGGCGGTGCTGGCCACTTTGCTCAGCGGGCTCGGTCTCGCCCTCATCGGCCAGAACAGCGCACAGGCGCACGGGGTGACGATGACACCCGGGTCGCGGACCTACCTCTGCTATCTGGACGCCAGGACCAGCACGGGCGCGCTCGACCCGACGAACGCCGCGTGCAAGGCGGCGCTCGCGGAGAGCGGCTCGAACGCGCTCTACAACTGGTTCGCCGTGCTCGATTCCAACGCGGCTGGCCGCGGGCCGGGATACGTTCCGGACGGCAAGCTCTGCAGCGCCGGCGACCGCTCCCCGTACAACTTCACCGGCTACAATGCGCCCCGCGCCGACTGGCCCCGGACACATCTCACCTCCGGATCGACGATCAGGATCAAGCACAGCAACTGGGCCGCTCACCCCGGCGACTTCCGGGTGTACATGTCCAAGCCCGGCTACGCGCCCACGGAGCCGCTGGGTTGGGATGACATCGAGCTCATCCAGACCGTCACCAACCCCCCGCAGTCCGGCTCGGTGGGCAGCGAATCCGGCCACTACTACTGGGATCTGGCGTTGCCTTCGGGCCGTTCCGGTGACGCCCTGATGTTCATCCAGTGGGTGCGGTCGGACAGTCAGGAGAACTTCTTCTCCTGCTCCGACATCGTCTTCGACGGCGGCAACGGCGAGGTGACCGGCATACGTGGCTCCGGCAGCACTCCGACCCCCACACCGACCCCCACGCCGACTCCCACCGATCCGCACAGTGGGTGCATGGCCCTCTACACGGTGACCAACTCCTGGAACGGCGGCTTCCAGGGCTCCGTCGAGGTGATGAACCACAGCACCACCGCCCGCGACAACTGGGCCGTACGTTGGCAGCCAGGCGCCGGCACCGCGATCAGCCAGCTCTGGAACGGCATCCACAGCACCGGCTCCGACGGCACGGTCACGGTCAGGCACGTCGATCACAACCGCACCATCCCGCCGGACGGCAGCGTGACGTTCGGCTTCACGGCCACGTCGGCCGGCAATGATCTGCCGGTCGGCTCCATCAGCTGTGTGAACCCGTAACACCGTGTGCGGCGGCGCCGACCCTCGTATCCGGGGTGGTCGGCGTCGCGTCCCGTTCGTGTCCGCAACCGGGCTGTAGCGTCGTACGGCGGCAGCAGACGTCCCCTCCGACTCGTCAAGAGCCTGGCGGACGCCCATGATCCGTTCTGCGGCGCGAGATCGCCCGGGGCGGTGAAGATCTTGAGAGCACACGGCGATCCCACGACACCGCCTGCCATTCTGTGCCCTGACAGATCGCCGATTCCTGAAGGACGTCACTTCTCATGCGCATGACTCGTCTCACCACCACCGTCCTGGCCGCCGTGCTCGGTTGCTCCGGGGTGCTCGCCGTCGGTTCGGCTGCCGGCGCTTCCGCCCCCTTCGGGTGCCAGTACAAGGTGCTGTGACCGACCGCCGGTGTGTACGAGAACCCGAACCCGAACAGCGTCGTCGTCAAGACCAAGCACGCGGGTGACATAGTCGGCGCCTCGACCTGTGAGGGCGCCGGCTACAACGAGTACGGCTATGTGCTGGTCGCCACCGACGCGGCAGCCGACGGCCGGGGCTGGATGCGCGTCGAGGCCGTCGTTCAGATCTGACGTATCCGCGCACACACCTGGAGCGCGTAGGGACCGGTCCCCGGATCGGGGACCGGGCACTGCCGCTACGCGGAGGCACTGCCGGAAACGCCGCCGGTCCCGTCCTCGACCTGCTGGGTCCTGTCGGGAACCCGCACTTCGCCTGCCCGCGTTTGCCGAGTCCTTCCGTGGGACAGGACAGTCCTGCGCAACGTGCGTACGACGTCCCACTGCAGCCGTACCCAGGGCGGATATCGGTCAGCGAGCCGGTGCTCCGCTGCCGCTCCGGTGCCTCTCTGGTTCACCAGTTCGTCACTCGAGAGGATCCCGGAATGAGCAGGCGAGGCAGAACGCGCATATGGCTCGGCGCGGCCGTGGCGATGCTGATGACGTCGTTCGCGTTACCACCGGCGGTCGCGCAGGAGGCCGGCTCCGCGAGACGTTGTTCCGGGGGCTACGTGGCCATCACCTTCGACGACGGTCCGACGGACGTCACCGCCAAGTACCTGAAGGCGCTGCGGGATGCCGGACGCGTGAGGGCGACGTTCTTCGTGACCGGCACGCTGGCCGAAGGGCACCGCGACGGGACACGGCGGATCGTCGCCGAGGGCCACCAGATCGGGAACCACTCCTACACCCACGCGAATCTCGTGGAGCTCGACGCGGCCACCGCGTTCGCTGAACTGCGCGACACCAGCCGCGTCATCCGAACACAGACGGGGCGCGCTCCCACTCTGTTCCGGCCGCCCTTCGGGAGCACCGACGCACGGACCCGGCGGGATGCGGCCGTGTTGGGGATGACCGAGGTGATCTGGACGGCCGACACCGTCGACTGGAGCGGTATTCCCACCGAGACGATCGTGGCGAACGCGCTCACCGTCAAGCCGGGCGGCATCATCCTGCTCCACGACGGACTGCAGACGACGCGCGCGGCCATCCCGAAGATCATTCAGGGGCTTGCCGAGCGGGGTCTGTGTGCGGGCCGGATCGTGTACTCACCTACCCCGGTCCAGGCGTGGCCGGGCCTGACCTTTCATGCCAAGGCAGCACCCTGGCGTTGAAGTGCCTCATGGGGGCGTTTCGGGCCCGGACGTCGGTTGAGGAGAAGGCCGCGGGGCTGACGACAGCGATGAGGCAGGGGCAGACCGACTTTCAGCGGCAGGCTGTCCAGCCCGACCGCAGGGTACGGCGAGGACTTTCCCTCCCACGCCCCTCGTGGAGGCCCTGCGACACCGTTTCGAACCATCCCGTGCGGGCAACCGGCTGGTCATGGAGACCAACGAGGGTACTGAAGAAGCAGTCGCGACCCAGGGGGACGAGCATCATGTCGTCCTCAGCGCCGACACCAATGGCGATGGGAAGCCTGATGTGTGGATGACCGACACGACCGGCGACGGCAAGGCGGATCTCTACCAGTTCGACACCACCGGTGATGGGCAGATCGACGTGACGGTGGTGGAGGGCGCCGAGGAGCCTGGCACCGATCGGCTCATAGTTGACGGTGACGGCGGTCACCCCCCGCAGGTGTGAATGACTGCACGATGGACCGACGGGCTTGCGGCCTGTCCGGTACGCGGTGATCTGCGACAGCCGTTCACCGGCTGGGCAGGTACTTCGACCTGCAAGCGGATCACCGCGCCCTAGACCACCGGTAGACCACCGGTAGGCCACCCGGCTGGGCCGTCCAGGCCGAAGGGGCAGTCTCGGACGGCGCCGGTCCCAGGCCGGGGTCGGGGCGGTGCCCCGCAGGGACGGGTCCCGGTCATCGTCCGCTTGTCGGGGTGACCCAGGCGGCAGAGGTCACCGAACAGGACCCGACTCCGCCCCTCTCGGCCTCCCGCGGGAGGGCCGGCCGCGGCGCAGGGCTGACAGCACCGCGGCACAGCGAAATATTCACCAGCCTTCTCTACTGGGTGACTTGTCTGCCGGGGATCAGCGGCCGGGGAAGGGGAAGCGGGCCGGTGCTGGGACAGGGTTCGGGTTCGGGTTCGGCGAGATGGAACGGGAGTCTGCCGTGGAGAGCGGGTCGGCCGCGCAGGTGACGTCCCGGGCCGGAAGCCGGCCGGTGGTCAGATACGTCGTGGTGACGTCGTCCGCACAGGCACTGATGCCGAGCGAGTACACGCCGTGGCCCTGCCCCTCGTCCACGGTGACGAGCCGCGAGCCCTTCAGTGCCCGCCGCAGGCCGAGGGCAGTGGCCAGCGGGGTCTGCGAGTCCCATTCGTTCTGGACGATGAGCGCGGGGACCTTGTTGTCGACCTTGGTGGCCGCTTCGATCGGGCGGTCCCAGTAGGCGCACGGGAAGATGTTCGAGACGGAGTCGCCGTAGAGGGGGTAGCGGACGCTGTCGCGCCGGGAGTCGGCTCGATAGACGGCCGGGTCGGTGGGCCAGCAGGTGTCACCGCACACGATCGCGAGGTAGCTCGCCAGCTCGTTGTCGGTCGGCACGAAGGTCGGGAAGGTCGGGGCGGGCTTGCCCGCGGCGGCGTCCCGAAGCAGCCCCAGGGTCCTGGCGGCGACCGACGGGTGGGTGATCTCCCAGCGTACGTACTCGCGGATCTCGGCACCGTCGAATCTGGTCCCGCCTAGGTCGAGCGGCTCCCGGTCGGCGCGCGCGACGATGTCCCAGAACAGCTTCTCGACCTCGGCGGGCGTGTCACCGAGTCCGTACTGCGCCGCATGACGGGCGGACGAACCGGTCGACCCGCTGCGGGAACAACTGGGTGTAGACAGAACCGAGATAGGTCCCGTGCGACAGTCCGAAGTACGAGATCCTCTGTTCTCCGAGGGCCGCGCGCATGATGTCCATGTCGCGTGCCGTGTTGCGGGTGGTGACGTGCCGGAGCGTTTCCCTGTTGCGGTTCCGGCACCGGTCCGCGATGTCGCGCGCCCAGGCGACGTCCTTGGCGAACGTCGCACGCTTGTAGGGCCGGTACGTCAGCCGTTCGTCGGCGGTGGTCGTGCCGCAGGTGAGAGGGCTGCTGGCGCCGACCCCGCGCGGATCGAAACCGATCAGGTCGTACCGGTCCTTCACGGACTGCGGCAGAAGACCGCTGAGCGCGAGGGGATAGAAGAGCCCGGACCCGCTGGGGCCGCCCGGGTTGAAGAGCGGGGCGCCGCGCCGCTTCCCCGGGTCGGCGGCCTTGATCCGCGACAGCGAAACGTCGATTTTCTTGCCGTCCGGCCTGCGGTGGTCGAGGGGCACCTTGAGGGTGGCGCACTCGACGGTCGGGGGGATGTCGCCGCCGCAGGCCTGCCAGGTCATGGAGGGGGCGGCGGTGGTCTGGGCGGCTACCGACGAACCGGGGCCGGCCGTGGGCGCGGCCATGGCTGTGGTGCCGAGGAGCGTGGGGGCGAGTACCGCGGCGATGACCAAGGCGATCTTGGAGGTCGATCTTCGTCTCAGGAGCAAGGGAGTGCCTTCGTTCGCTGGGATGGTGATTGGCGCTCCCCAGTGGCCCGGAGGGACGGACCGCAGGGTCGCCGATCAGGCTAACGGGCCTACGCCATAAGCGAGTTCGGATGTGCGAATTGCCCTGGTGAGGCGTCTTGACCGAATGATGCGGTGCCCGGACGGGGGAGCGGGGTCGGCCGCCGTTCGTTGGACGGTCGAACGCACGGGAGCCCGAGCCGCTCCGCGGATGGCTGATGCGATACGGCTGCTGTGGACCGGTGCGCCAAAGGCGCACCTATCCCTTACTGCGGGCGTCAGTTGGTGCTCTCGGCGAAGAGTGATCGTTCGAGCGCGGATCGGACGGAGCTGGAAGCGAGATCACTGGCCGGGGTCAGAGCCGGCGCAGCTGTCATGAGCAGGAGCACGCGCACGCCATCACCGGTGGCGCTGTCCACTCCGGGCAGCAACGGGATGACCATGGCAAAGACACGGCGACACCGCGGCCGCGGAAGAGGCCACCGCCATCCCCATCGCGGTGGTGGCGATGGCGACATAGTTGGTCACGAACTGAAGGCTGATCGGGTAGCGGTAACGGATCCAGGCGTGCAGCACGGCCTTCCGGGCGGCGCGGAGTTCTTCGTCGTCGAGACCGGGGAGCGCCGCGGTATACCGACGGCTCCGTGCCGCGATCTCGCAGCCACAGTGCTTCGCGGTGAAGAGGCTCAGCGCTGTCCATGATCCGCATGCAGCTCAGTATTCCCAACCGCCTTCCTCGTCAGTCCCGTTGAAGCGATCAGGAATGCGCCGTCATTCACGGGGGACGGGGGTTGTTGTGCAGCTCGGGAGCGCGACTGGCGGTGCAAGCGCGTACGGCGGGCCAGCGTTCGATGCGTCCACGGATGGCGAGGACGCCCAGGGCGAGGAGGGCGGGTTCGAGGAGGCGGGAGATCATCTCGATGTAGGTGCCGGCAGTGGTGAGGTTCTGCCCGCTGGAGCGGAACACCACGGAGATGCCCGCTCGCTGCGGTGTGTCTGAAAGGAGGCCGCTCTCTTGATTACCTTACGGGTCGACCCGTAAAGTAAATGCCATGAGCTCCTCTCCGCCCTCCAGGGGGCGCCCCAGGGATCCTCGATCGCACGAGGCGATCATTGACGCGACGGCAGAGATGGTGGTGGAGGTCGGCTACGCCGCAACATCGATCGGGGCAGTGGCCGCGCGGGCAGGCGTCGGCAAGGACACGATCTACCGACGGTGGCCGGGCAAGGCGGAGCTGGTCTTCGAGGCCGTCTTCACGACCACGGATGATGCTCCGGCCCCCGACACCGGAACCCTGGCCGGAGATCTGACCGTACTGCTGCAGGGCCTGATCAACGAGTTCCACGCGCCTGCCGCCGCAGCGGCACTCCCGGGGCTGCTCGCTGACTTCGCCGCTGATCCGGAACTGAAGGCGCGCATCCGCGGCGACTTCCTGGCTCCGTCGAAGGAACGGCTGCTGGTCGTCTTCGAACGCGCCGTGCTGCGCGGTGAGATCGCGGTCGAAACGCCGGTGGACCTGGTTCTGGACACGCTGGCAGGAGCCGTTTTCTTCCACGTAGGACTGGTTGGGGAGCACCCTGACCATCAGCTGGCCGCACTGCTGGCCACTGTCGTGGCCAAGGGAATTGAGGTCCGATGAACGGCTGGCTTCTCGCGGCAGGAATCACCGCGCTCGGCGTGGCCGCAGTGCATATCGTCGCCGGGCACCGCGATGTCGTGCGCCCGCTGCTGTCCTGCGGTCTCGCGGACGAACCGAAGCATGTCCTGCACGCCCTGTGGCACATGGTGAGCATCGACCTGGTGCTCTCCGGGCTCGCTCTGCTCCATCTCTCTCTGACGGACAGCACATCGGGGACCGGCCTGGTGGCATGGTTCGTGGCCGCACACTTCATCGCGTACGCGGCAGCCTTCCTGCTTGTCACCCTGTCGGTCGGCTGGCCCAGACCGCTGCTCCGCCTGCCGCAGTGGATTCTGCTCCTGCCTGTCGCGGCGCTGGCAGCAGCGGGCGCCGCGTAGTCGTACGGCTGGCGAGGACCGTCAGATCAGGCGGCGGATTGACGGACGCGGGGGATTCCCAGTTCCGGCAGGGCGAGGTGGAAGCCGTTTCCGCGACCGCTCATGGTGCCGTCGTAGGAGAGGTCGGCCAGGTCCACACTCAGATGCCGCAGCTCTTTGATGAGCATGCGGGCGACTGTCGCAGCGTGTGCGCGATCGCCGAGGGTGTGTGGAAGCGACGTTGCCAGATCGTGCGGGAGAAGTCCCAGCCGCTCCACATCAGGCGGGCGGGGCTCGCCGCGTCCGTGTGGTGCACGTAGCCGGTGGCTTCTATGGGTCCCCGGCTGGCTGGGAGGTGTGCCAGCGGCCCGGGAGCGGGCCCGTCCGACGGCGTCGGCGTCCGCGTCGGAAGGCAGGAGTTCGAGGCTCATCTCGCCGTTGTCGTGCGCGTGTACGAGGAGAGTGGGCAGCCCGGTTCCGGGACGCCGCCACAGCATCCACGGGCCCGAGCGGCCTCCCGATACAGCGGGCGGGCCCAGCTCTTCCTCCATCTCCATGATCCACCAGGCGGCGCGAGCACGATCCGTGATGGTTGATCTGTCGCCTTCGGGCAGGTCGACGATCGTACGTTGAGCTTGCATACCTGCTCGGATTCCGAGGCGTCGGTGATCACGGTGCCGTATCCCCCGAGGGCCCCTTCCGAGGAGCGAACCTGCGCTGGACCTGGCAGACGATCTGTTGTCGAGCCATCGGCCCCGAGGAATTGCGTGCTCCATCCGGCAGACAGCAGTGGTCCGAGTCGGAAGAGGGCTGATGTCGGTGCTCGTGGTCCGCATTCCGGCAAGATCGAGTCGTGCCCGTGAGTCGGGCGGAGGCGATCGCGCTTGTGCAGCGGATCATGGAGGCGGACTACGCCTCCGAGGACGAGGTGAACGACTTGCTGGAGCAGCTCGGCAGAGCTCTGGGCTGCCCGTCCGGTCTCGTCAGCGATCTGGTGTTCTGGCCGTCGGAACGGGAGTTGTCGGCCGAGGAAGTGGTCGGCCAGGCCCTGGCGTACCGGCCGATTGCCCTGTGACGCCGGTACTCGGCTCCTTCCCGAGGTGGGCAAGGGGAACAGCACGGACGACATCGTTCGTGCTTCGCCTGACCTGCACAGCCGGTAGCTGAGAAGTCTGGCGCTTGAGGCGGCCACGTGACGGCGATGCACGGCCTTCCCCGGTGAGGTCCCTGTGGGCCCCGGCCAAGGCGGCGGGCCCTCGCTCTGCTCGTAGCCGCTGCCTTCGCGTCCTCGGCAGAGCACGGCTCCCTGCTCGGGCGAGCGGGACAAGGGGCTGCTCCGGGCCCGCGTCGACGGACTCTCCATCCGGGCGGAGGGTCGGTGCGAAACAGCTCGGCCTCTCCGTCAGGCGAGACGCGCCCGCCGCTGCCTGCACCGAGCGCGACGATCCCGTTCAGGTGCCCGAACTGGCCGTTGGTGCAGATCTCCCACCATGGCCAGCGCACAACCACTTCATCCCGCGTGAGGCCTCGCCTGACCGTGGTTGCCGCGAAGGAAGGGACAAGAAATCCGACAGCACGTCGCCGACCCGGAACTCCCCGCATCCACCAGGGGGTTTCAGCTGGATGTGGGGGTGGGGGCAACGCCGAGGGCCCCACCCAGTCTGGCTACGACAGCCGAGTAGTCGGTGTCACCCTTCATGAGGGCGGTCTTGGCCTTGGCGACCTGAGCGGCATCGTTGGCGGTGGAACCGGTGATGCACTCGGCCGCGCCCTGCCGCAGGTTCATGAGCGCCGAGGACCACAGCACCTGGGCGGGCGGATCGGGAATGGGCTCGAAGTCCTTGATGATATTGAGATCATGGTCAAGGTCTCTGCAGGCTGAATGGACATTCCTGAAGTCTGCAGGCGTGCCGGGGTCAATGGCCACGCTCTGCTTGAACCTGCCGAGGTCGCGGTCAAGGACACCCATTCCCTGCTTGTGACGACTCTGCTCGAACCACGCGACGAGCTTGACCTGGTCATCCGCGGAAAGCGTCGGGGCATTGACAGAAGGAGGTGTGCTGGCGACCGGTGGCGCACTCGCGGATGAATCCGGACCGCTGGCGGCCGAGCCGTCGCTGCACGCTGCGAGGGGAATCACGGAAAGGGCGATGGCCCCACGAAGTAAGAACGAGCGCATGGAGACTCCCTTGATAGAAGATCTGAGTAAAGTACCGCGCCGTCCGACCCCGCGCCGGTGAATAGCCCCGGCCGCCTCTACCTACAGCCTCTTGCGGCGCGGGCGTACCTTCGTCCTCGCCCCCACCTGCGTACCTCATGCCCCACCGTCTACCGGAAGCAGAGATCCCACCTCTGCAGAACAGCTCCCCGATTCGCGGGCCACGACACCATCGGTTGAGCGCCTTCGATTGGACGGACTGATGGGCCATCGACACGCCAGTCTCCGGAGCACTACACAGGATTCGGTAACCCTTCCTGCTTTCTGGCCCCCGGGCCAAGGCATGCGGCAGTCGCTCGCCCAACGGGAGGGCCGGCCGTGGACGCGGAATGTCCAACCCCCCTACAAACGGTGCCCGTCCCGGCGTTGTCCCGACACCGACGTTGCGGCGGCCGATGGCGGCAAGGCTGCGTCGCCGCCCGGACGCCCCCAGGCCCGCGCGGCGGTTGAGCCAGCCCCCGAAGGGGCGGAGCTGACCAAGCGGCTTGTGTGCTTACGTCAATGCAGGCCGGCCTTGACGTAGCGGCCGCCTCCGCGCGGAGGACCAACTTGAGGAAGTCAGGTGCATCAACGCCGAATATCACCGCACCTGCCGGATGAACCCGCTTGCCGCGACGTGAAGCGCTACGCGTCCTGTGTTCACCGGCAGTTCCTGGTTGTCCGGCAGGGGGCGGGGCAAGAGGCAGATGACTGGGGCCGACAAGGGCTCCAGCACACGTTGCAAGGGACGAGAAGAGGGACAGGTGGGAAGTGTGTGGATGTACGCACCGGACAGCGGGTACGGGGCCCGGCAGTCGATAGTGGGCTTCACCGTGGAGGCCGCTGACGGAGTCATCGGGCACGTGGACCGGCAGCAGGACCAGCCCGGCATGCAGCACTTGGTGGTCGACACCGGCGTGTGGAAGTTCGGCAGGAGCGTGCTGATCCCGGCCGGTGCTGTCACCTCCATCGACGCTGCGGCACAGAAGGTGGAAGTCGCAGTATCCCGGGAGGAGATCAAGGCCGCTCCCCGCTTCACCACCGACAGCGAGACAGCCGACCCCGTCTATCTGTCCGAGGTCGGCGACTACTACTTGTCCCTGCACTCGTGAGCGGGGCGTCGACATCCTGCAGGAGCCCGACAATCTGAGTTCCGCAGCACCAGCCCCAAGCACCGCTTCGCACAGGGTGAACTGCGCCCACAACACCGAGGGTTCGCCTGGGCTCGGCGGCGGTCTGCGTCGGCTGGTGGTCAGGGCAGCCCGATCGGTGCGGACCTCAGCGGGTAACCGTTCAGCTCGCTGCAGCCCTCCTCGTCCCACCAAATCCCGCCTTGCGTGGTGAGGTAGGGGCGTAGCCCGTGGACATCTCCTCCTTCATGAAGTGCTTGCGCGACCGCGTGAAGAAGGCTCGCCAGATCAGGCCAGGATTCGGTGAAGTCACCGCCACCGCTGTGGCCCGCCCAGCCGAGACGCCCCGTGTCAGGACCAGGACGTTGGTCGATGACCTGCGCCACGCCGTCGGCGCTCTCGGCCCAGGGAACCCAGCGGCGGTGCCACCAGGGCTCCTCTTCCCAGGGGCGAACGGACAGGCCCTTGTTCTCCGCCGCGACGCCCATACAGGTCTGCCAATGGTCCACGATGCCGCTCACTGGGAGAGGGGACTGCTCCGGCAGGATCGTTGTCCAGGCGCTCACGCCGTTGTGGCACTGCAGAGATTCGGCGAGATCGTCGGGCAGTCGGGCCCCGAGGATCCGTTCCGCTTTTCGAATCTCGTCCAGGGGCGCCGGCGGATTGAGGAGCGCGAAATCGGAGGCTACGTGAGTGGCCAGCCAGGCGTCGATGAGGCGCCAGGACTCCGGCGGGGGCAAGACCTGCTGTGGCATGGCGTCATCCTGCCCCATGCGTCCCGCGAGGTGGATGGAGGCCCCTGCCGACCGATGCGGCGAGCGCAGCCGGCGGCCCGCTGTCCGGCTCGGGCAAGAGTCGCGGGGTGATTCCGGCCCCGTCACCTCATCACCGGGGCTCGCCGCAGTCTCGCCCTGCGCTGCCACGGCGCGCTCCCGGTTTGGACGACCACCCTGAGTGCGGCGCTCACGCCGCCCGCCGGCCAGCGAGGCCCTGCTCCCACGCGCCGGGCCGTGCGACTGCCGGACAGCTGCGGGCGCGGATAGATCTGGATTCATGAGACCGGATGGCCGGTCCGGCTCGCACTCCCAGGAGGCTGTCATGGGTCCGACCAACAGAATTCGCTGGGCAGCAGCTCTCGCCGCGGCCGCCCTGGTCGCGCTGGGCACCGCCGCCGTCCCCGCCGCCGCCTCGCCGCAGTCGGTCACGTCGCTGGACGTGGAGTGGGCGAGCGCCGATCCCGGCCATCTCCCCCTCTTCTTCGGCACTCTTACCATCGGCGGGACCTACACCTGCACCGAACCCGCCGGTACCACCGTGTCGGTCAGCTTCACCGCCATCCAGATCATGCCCGTGGCGCTCCCGTCGGGCGCCGGTAACCTGTCGTGCGGCCCCGGAGTGGTCGACGCCCCCTGGAGCCTCACCAGCGCTCCCACGCAGGACGTGCACTACGGGTACGTGTCCGTCCTGACCAGTTTCAACGGAGTGACCCTGCCCGCCGAGCAGTTCACCGCCTGAGAGGGCACCGCCGGAGCCCTGCGACGAGTTGGGACCTGCCGGGTCCTGCTGATGACGTTGGGCGTCAGGGACGGTTGAGCGTCCTGGCCCCGAGCCATTCCAGCGTGCCGTTTGGATTGATTTTGGCCAGTGTCACAAATACCTTGTTGGCTCCACCGGGAAAGTCGGTGGGAATAGTGAAACCAAAAGTCGTGGTGTGGTTGTTGCAGGCAGTTCACGTCTCGAATGCGCTGCCCGGGTCCGTCTGGAAGACGGCTTGAACACCGCCGCTCCAATGCGATTTCACGCGACCGGATATTCCGACGGAGAGATTGCAGAAGTCGGCAGTTCCGTAGGTGCTGCCCTGTCCTCCGGGCATACTCCACCCAACCGGCGCAGCCGTCGCCGTTCCTGTCGCGGTCATCAGAACGGCCGCTGTGGCAGCCGCCACTCCCGTGCTTCTGAAGAGCGTTCGCATGATTTCTCCCAGGGAGTTCTTGGGGGGTACCGACTCACTGAACAGGATCATGTGGGTTTCGAGGGAGCCTCGTTCAAGCCTTGTGAAGGCCTGTACTGCGCTCTCGCTTCCTTCGTGGGATGGGCCCTGACGCGGTGTAAGCCTCCCCGTTGCGTATCCAGATCGTCTTCGGAGAGTGGGCAGCAGGAAGGTGCCACCCGCGCCGGCAGACCTGCCGCCCCGCGTGGGCCGCATCAGCGATCGCCCCGCGCCGGCGGTTCGCCGGACGTCCGGTGTCGTCGGGGGCCGGCCTTCACCGTCCCGGGGAGTCCTCGCTCGGACGGTTCTGGCCTTGGTGCCTGCCAGCTCGACGATCCTGGCCAACGGTCGCGTGCGCCGAGTGCCTCGTATGTCTGGGCATCGCAGGTCACGGCCCTACCTCGCCCAGACCTTTCTCGTGGCACCCCACCGCCCCCGGAGAACCCGTACCGCAGAAAGCAGCCTGCACTGCCCGCCGCCCCCTCCGACGCAGGCACCAGGACAGTGCGCCCGGCCCATACCCGAGCCGGAACGCTCTCTCGTCGAATCGCTCCGGGAAGACGACTTCCCATGCTTCCCAAGGGCTTGGTGCAGAGACGCAGAGCGCCTGATGATGGACGCCGCCGCACAACAGCTTTCCGCGTCCGGTGCCTCGGTGGCGGCGTCCTATTCGCAGCGTTCAGACATCAGGGTGGGACAGCGCATAACAGAGCAACCCTTGTCACTCGAAGCGTTATGGCCGCGCTACACGGTCAACACCCCGGCGTTCAGCAGGTTTTCGCCCTCCGACTTCAACGTGCACGGCCGACGGCTTGTGCTCGGCCGCACCGGCTACAGGTGGGCCGCAGGCCGCCTCGCCCCGGAGTTCGCGAACGGCGACTTGTGGCCCACGGCCAGCAGCTCGATCGCGCGAAATTCACCAGCAGGTAGTCAAAGTCGGTATTCACCCGGTCACCGTGGTCACTCCGGTCAAGGGAGCCTGGGGCGCAGACGGCGCCTACCTGCTCAACGGAAATCCCCCGATCAACTGGAACGAAGAGCCGGGCTCCGGCCTCGAGGCGCATCAACTGTGCGTCGAGATCAGCCAGAGCGTCCAGGCGCAGATCCGCGGCTACGAACGCGAACACCTCCGGGACTTGGCACGTGCATGGATCCTGACGGTCGGCACGCTCGTCGAGGCACTGCCGACGAGCGGCTACGCCAACACCGGCGACGCGCTGGACCACAGGGACCAGCAGCGCCGCCTCATCCTGCCCCCCCGTCCTGCGCCCTGCTGGGCCCATCACCCCAGGTCTCACGCTCAGCGGCCTCCCTCACTGACCGGACCATCAGGACACCGTTGCCTTGACCAAGCCTCAGCCGGCCCCGGGACGCCCGGCTCAAGGAATCAGGGGTGACCACCACGCCGATCAGAGCAACGCAACTCCGCGCCCTTACCGGTCGTCTGGCACAGCGCAGAAGAAGGGGATGTCCGGCCATGATGGGAGTTGCCCAACTGCGCGAGCGCGGAATCACGGACGTGAATGGCTGAGGGCGGCAGGAGCTCGTGGACTCCCTCAGAGCGATTCCGACGGGTGGAGCGACGAGCTCCTGCAGGTCCGCGAGTCCCGCGACGGGCACAAGGCGGGCCCCAGGCATTCCAGACCCGCCCGCAAGAGGATCGCTGGTGTCCCGCCGCCTGTCGGTCGAGCGTGCCCCGTGGCTGGTGTCCGGCGGATCGGGGCCGGCGGCAGCATCTTGTGGGGCGGGGCCCGGCGTCGCCTACGGGAGAACGATGTTCCGGCCAGGACCGCCTTCGATCATGTCTTTCCCCGAGCCGCCGACGGCCAGGTCGTCACCGGCCTCGCCGTGCAGCATGTCGTCGCCGGAGCCGCCCAGGAGGACGTCGTTGCCGTCCCCGCCCATGACGTGGTCGTTGCCCGAGCCCGCGTACACGAGGTCCGTGCCGCCGTACCCCTCGACCATGTCGTCGCCCCGGCCGCCCCACATCCGCTGGTCGCCGTCGTCGCCCATCAAGTGGTCCATACCGTCGCCGCCGTCCAGGACGACACGCCCCATGACCATGTCGTTGCCCCCGTCACCCCGTACCGTGTGCGCGGTGTGGGCGTGCAGGGTGTCGTCACCGGCTCCGCCGCTGACGGTGGCCACCCCGAGGTCACTGGTGGCGATCTCGTCGTCGCCGTCACCGAGGAAGACGTCGATCCGGTCCGGCCGGGGGCTGCCGGTGGGCAGTTCGCAGACGACGTACGTCTCGACCCCCGGTTCCAAGTACGTGCAGTGGTCGCCGGGCTGGAGCGGGACCGCGTCGCGGAAGCCGATGCGCCGGACCCCGTCGCCCTGGTCCATCGGGACCACATGGAGGTCGTTGACCTGCCCCGGGGCGGCGGTGAAGTTGATCGACTGCTTCGCCCAGTCGGCGCCGATACGGGCCTTGGCCCCGGTGGCGGCGGGAGCCGCGACGGCCGGGGACGCGGCGAGGCCGGTGGCGAGCAGGGCCACGACGGCTGCGCGGGCGGTGACTCGGTGGCGGTTCATGGGGCCTCATCTCGATGGGGTGGCCGGTGGGCCGGCCAGGCGGCGTGCTCGCCTGCGTAAGAGCGCGGTGGCGCCCGGCGTGATCGCCTGGGTAAAAGCGAGGTGCCGCCCGGCGCCCGGAGCGGGCGGTGCACCGCCCGCTCCGGGCGCCGGCTGGGCATCGGCCGGTCCGGTTCGTTCAGGTTCTGGCGCGTACCGGCAGAGTCGGGCGGTGCCGTGGTGCTGAGGTGCGGTCGCGTGTCAGCTCACGTTCACGTCCACGCAGGCGTAGAAGGCGTTGGTGGTGTCGGCGATGTTCCACACGGCCAAGACCTTCTGCTTGCCGGTCAGGCTGCCGAAGTTCACCTGGTGTGTGACGGTCTCGCCGGGCCGCGCGCCACCGTCGTTGAACTCAGCGATCTTGCGGCCACCCGCGTAGTACTGCCAGGTGCTGGTGGCGTGACGTGCGGTCAGCCGCCAGTTGAAGCTGGTTGTCCGGCTGACCGGGGTGACCTTCCAGCCCTTGCTGTCGTTGTTGAGCTCGGCGAAGGCGGCGTTCCCTCCGCTGCAGCTCGTTAAGCCCTTGGGGCCCTCGACGCTCTGCGGCTCGTACTTGATGGAACCGCAGGAGACCGTACCGGCGGCGCACTGGGCCTGTCGACTGGGGGGTGAGGATATGTAGCCGTGCGCGCTCGCGCTGCCGGCAGGCAGGCTCACGGCCAGGAGCGGGGCGATCCCCGCGCCGATGGCGACGGCCAGCATCTTCTTGCTCTTCATGACAACTCCTCTGTGGGGGTTGGTGCTTGCCCGTACAGAAGGACAAGCATGTGCATGACAAGCAGTGCCATGTGTGGCCGTGGGGCGGCCGCGGATGGCTAGGGAAGCGTACCCCTCTTGGTCTAGACCAAGCCAGAGTGCGGGCGTGAACAGTCTTCGTGCTGATGGGTTCGCGCCGGCCCATCCCCGCCGCGGGCACGGCAGCCCCGTGGCTCGTGCAGAGGCCGTCTCCCGCATCCTGCGGACGCCAGTGCGGGGTGCTGTCCGGAAAATGGTTCGCAGTCCCAGGCGTATGGAGCCGAGACTGATCGGCCACCACATCGGACAGGAAGAGTGGCCCAGCGCTGACGTACAACCGTGACACCCTGCCGTTCCCCGAGAACCGCGTACCCGCTACCCCCTACGAGGACATTGGGAACTGGGCTGAGTTCGATCCTTCCTGTCACTTGTTCGCCTGGGACGAGGACGAGGAAGCCCACCTCCGCTCGCTGGTCCGAGAATGGGTGCCACCCGTGCTCTCCGGCATAGCCGGCTCCTGGCAGGGCGAAAACTGGTGCGAACGCCAGATAGCCGCGATCATCCGGGAGCGATACGGAACCTGGTCCTGGGGATGGAGCTGGTGCTATCGCCACGGCGGGCCCATCGGCAACTGGGTCAGCGGGCCGAGCTCCGTGACGACCCCCGACGAGACCGCAGAACGCGTCGTAGCCGCACTGCTGGAGTGGCGGGAGTGGTTGGAACGAACGGCCCAGCGCTTCACCGCACTGGCGCCCCCGCCGGACGCCTCACCCGAAGACCGCAGCTGGCACCTGGAACGGGCCTGCGTTCGACTCGTGACCCACACACTGGACTCGGGCGCGGAGGGCGGCTGGTATGGCCAGGCCTCGATCGTCCTGAGCTGGTTCCTCACCAGCAGCGGCATGGACCGAACCGAAGCCGCGCGTGCGGTCGAGAGCGCGATCGGCGGCCGGTTCAAGAGCTGGGTCACCCCGAAACGAACGCTGATCGAATCCGTCGGCGAGGACCTGGCTGTCGGTCTCACCGGCCACGCCCCCTACCAGGACCACCGTGAGAGGGAGAGGCTGGAGGATCTCCATGACTGCGACTGACAGCCTTTCGGTCTGGCTCCGCGTGCGCCGTGAGACCGACTGGCACAGCGCACCGGCCCTGCAACGGATCCCGACCGACCACGACGGGTTCCGATCCTGGTGCGAGGGTCCGGTGCGCCGACGCGACCCGATCCGCGCCGGGCGTCTGCTCACCGCACACAACTTGGCCTGCGAAGATGCCGCACGGCGTTCCCCGCTGAACTTCGCCCTACTGTCCGGTTGGCAGCGCGAAGTCCTGGCTTCACCAAGGGCACCGTTCCGCTTCAGCGACGCCTATGCGAAAGCCGGCCACGAGCGCTACGGTCTGACCCCTCGCACGCAGGCCGACTTCGCTTCCTGCCTGCACGAGACGACCGACCTGACCATCCCGCTGGCGGCCCGCGCGGCCCGCGCCTACCTCGACGTGGCGTTCTTCCACCCGTTCACTGATGGCAATGCCCGAGCCGCGCTGTTGACCTTGGTCCATGTGCTGGCCCGGGAAGACATCGTTCTTCCAGAGGTCGGACCTCTCCAAACCACTCGCTACGCGGATGACCCGGCAGGTGCCGCTGACCTTGCCGCTCTCATCGGTGTGCTCAACCGCCGCCGGCCCTGACGCGTTCGCGTGAGAGCGCCGGCCTGGTCCGAAACAGTGGCCATTTCGTCCGCGGGGTGCGCCGGGTGGGATTGTCGATCAACTGCAGCAGAACGGGAATCCCTGACGTCTTCTCCACGCCGGATGTCCATCACTCTGCTCCGGCAACGGACACCGACTTACCTGGGGCTGTCCCGTAACTGCAGATCTTCTCCGGCAGGAGACCACCCGCGGCGGTCAGCCGAAGTGGAGCTCAACGCCCGTGTCCAGGCAGTACTGCATGACGGTGACCAGTTGGCGGGTGTCGTCGACACGTCGCAGGAGAACGAGGTCGCTGTCCTCAGGGCGGAGCTGATCGATGATCGCCTCCAGTCTGGGCAACATGGCTGCGCATTGAGCGGTCGTGAGGAATCCGTCATCGTCCACATGGTCGAGCAGTGGTGTCAGCGGGGTGGAGACACTGCTCCACGCGCGGTCCCCACCGAACCCGCGCATCTCAGTAAGGGTGAACCCCTCTGTGTCAGCCAGCCACTGCCTGAACATGTGGAAGCCGGTGTAGGACCAGGAGACGTCAGGGCTGGTCACGTCACCGCCACCCGGGAGAAGCATGAGCCCCACCGTGTCTCCTCCTTTGCTTGCCTGGTTCTCAGGATCAGTCGCAGGGCGAGGTGTCGGCAACCGAAATGATCTGCCGCCGCCCAGAAGATCGAGCGCCAGATCCTCGCGCACACCGGGACCGGCCAAGAGCAAGATACGTACCTGCGACGGCAAATGGGGCTTCAACAGCACCCGCTCCGCCGCCTTCTGGAGCATCAGGGAGCTCCTCGACCCGGCGTTCAGCTCGACACGGGTGCCCCCGCAGGATGACCTCCTGCTCGCCGACCTGACCGCCCCGACGTGGAAGGTCACGATCTGCGTACCGCCGAAGATCCAGATCGAGCCGAAGGGCGACCCGATCGCACGGCTCAGCCGCTCCCCGGACCGCGGCGACGCCGTCGTGATGGGCCTGTACGCCGAGCTGTTCGCCTCGACGACCGTGCAGAACCCGGCGAAGGACTCGGGAAGGCAGGTGGCGGCGCACCGGTACGGGCGCACCATCGAAGGAGGGAGCAGCAGCCAGCGACGAGCGGTTGCGACTGGTCCACCCGCCGGACGCCGCCCTGAGGCCATCAGTCCGTCCCGACCAGTGACACGAACCGAGGTCCCCCATCACATGGCCCTACGCAAAGCACTCCGCAGAAGCCGCGAAGCTGGTCTGCCCCGGATCCCGTGTCGTACGGTCTGACGTCGTGGCTGCCCACCGTCCGCAACGCATCTCACCGAACCCTGTGATGCCCGCCGGTACAGCCGGGAGATCTGAACCGATACCGGGAATCAGGCGGCGACGAGCTTCTGCTCGCGGTCCGGCCCTTCGACCTTGGGCTTCTTGTTCGGCAGCGAGAGCCGGAAGACCTTGTGCCACGCGGAGAACACCTGCTTGGGCAGCGGGCCGGTGACGTACTCCAGCTCGTACTTTTCGAACAGCGCGCGCACCTTCACCGCGACCTCGGCGTACCGGTTGCTCGGCAGGTCCGGGAACAGGTGGTGCTCGATCTGGTGCGACAGGTTGCCGGTCATGAAGTGCATGGCCTTGCTGCCGCTGATGTTCGCCGAGCCCATCATCTGGCGCAGGTACCACTGGCCGCGCGTCTCGCCCCTGATCGACCGGCGCTCGAAGACCTGTACGCCCTCGGGGAAGTGCCCGCACATGATCACCGAGTGGGTCCAGATGTTACGGACCAGGTTCGCGGTGAACGTGGCGGCGAGGGTGGTGAGGAACGACGGGCCCGACAGCAGCGGGTGGATCACGTAGTCCTTGAGTACCTGCTTGCGGATCTTGCGGCCCACAGCCTTGGCTCGCGCGCGGAACTCCGGGTTCTTGCGGCGGCGCTTGTGGAGGTTCTTGCCGAGCTCCAGGTCGTACGCTGCGATGCCGTACTCGAAGAAGCAGGCGTTCAGGAAGTTCCACAGCGGCTGACCGAGGTGGAAGGGGTGCCACTTCTGGTCCTCGTCGACGCGCATGATGCCGTAGCCGAGGTCGTTGTCCTTGCCGATCACGTTGGTGTACGTGTGGTGCAGCTCGTTGTGCGAGTGCTTCCACTGATCGGACGGCGAGACGTGATCCCACTCCCAGGTGGTGGAGTGAATCTTCGGGTCCCGCATCCAGTCCCACTGGCCGTGCAGGACGTTGTGGCCGATCTCCATGTTGTCCATGATCTTCGCCACGGAGAGCCCGGCGGTGCCGAGCAGCCACGCGGGCGGGAAGATCGAGAACAGCAGCACGCCCCTGCTGACCAGCTCGAGCTTGCGCTGCGCCGAGATGACCTTACGGATGTAGGCGGCGTCCTTCTCACCGCGGTCGGCGATCACCTCGTCGCGGATCGCGTCCAGCTCGCGGCCCAGCTCCTCGATCTGCTCCGTGGTCAGGTGGGCGGTGGGGTCGATGGCGGTCAAGGTGCTCCTACCGTTCGATGTCGCAGGGGCCCGCCGCGGCGGACACACAGGTCTGGATGAGGACGCCCGGCTCGGCCTCGGTGATCTCGCCGGTGCGCAGGTCGCGGACGGCGCCCGCCTTGAGCGGAGTGACGCAGCCGAAGCAGATGCCCATGCGGCACCCGGAGGGCATGAGTACGCCAGCTTCCTCGCCGATGTCCAGCAGCGGCGTGGCGCCGTCCGCGTCGACGGTCTTGCCGGTGGCACTGAACGTGACTTCGCCGCCGTCGCCGGCGACGACGAGGCTGGGGCGGAAGCGTTCGGTGTGCAGGCGCTCAGGGACGCCGTGCTCGGTCCAGTGCTTCTCGGTGGCGTCGAGCAGGCCCGCGGGCCCGCACGCCCAGGTCTCGCGCTCGGCCCAGTCGGGTACGAGTTCGTCGAGACGGGCGATGTCGAGCATGCCGTCCGTGTCGGTGTGAACCTCGGTGAGCCGCAGCTTCTTGTCCGCGACCAGGTCGTGCAGTTCGTTGCGGAAGATCACGTCTTGCGGCTGTGGCGCGCAGTGGACCATGACGACATCGTCGAACTCGGTGTCGCGCAGCATGCCCATCACGGGCGTGATCCCGCTGCCCGCCGTCAGGTAGAGCACCTTGGCGGGCTTGGCCTGCGGCAGGACGAAGTCACCGGTCGGCTGGTCGATCTGGATCAGCGTGCCCGGTTTCGCCTTGCGGACCAGGTGGTTGCTGACCTTGCCGTCGGGGATCGCCTTCACGGTGATCGTGACGCGGCCGTCCAGGCGATTCGTCGGCGAGGTGATGGAGTAGGCACGCCACAGGCGCACCCCGTCGACGTCGACCCCGATCCGCACGTACTGACCGGCTGTGTGGCCGCGCCAGCCCCGTCCCGGCCTGATCACGACAGTCGCGGCGTCACCCGTCTCGGGGTGCACGGCCTCGATGCGCCCACGCAGGTCAGCGCCCGCACGCAGCGGGCTGACCAGGTCGAGGTAGTCCGACGGCAGCAGCGGCGTCGTGACCATCTCCAGCAGTTTCCACGCCCTACTGCGGAGGGCTGTACTCGTCATGGCTCCAGCTTGCTGCGCGTCAAGGTGTAAAGTCCTGACCGTAAGACGTGAATCTGGTCGGCTGAATTGTTCGCAAGGAACAAAAAGTGAGTCATGCAGTCCGGAGGGCCAGCGAACTGGCCCTGGATGAGACGACGGTCACCGCACTTCGGGCCGCGCTGAAGACCACCGCCGACGAGGTCGTCCAGGCGATCATCGACGAGGTCCCTTCCTACGCCAACGCCCTTTCGGGCCGCATGGGCGGCACCATCCGCCGAGCCGTCCGTACCGCCCTGGGGCACTACCTGGACCTCGCGAGCGGGAACGCCACAGGCGGCGACGGCGATGACGCAGCCTACGAGCTGGGCCGTGGCGAGGTGCGTGACGGGCGCTCGATGGACGCCCTGCTCAGCGCCTACCGCGTCGGAGCCCGCGTGGCCTGGCGATGCCTGGCAGCGGGTGCCGTCCCCGCTGGGCTGCCCGCCGCCGAGGTCGCCAAGTTCGCCGAGCTGACCTTCGCCTACATCGACGAGCTCTCCGCCGCGAGCGCCGCGGGCCACGCCGACGAACTGGCCGCCCGGGGCAGAGCCCACGAGCGCCACCTGGAACACCTGGCCCGCGAGCTCCTCGCCGGCGCGAGCCCGGACGTGCTGCTGGCCTCCGGCCAACGGGCGGGGTGGCAGCCTCCGGTTTCGCTGACCGCGGTCCTGCTGCCAGCCGCCCAGGCCCGACCTGTCTACCGCGCGCTCGACCCGAGCACCCTCGTCCTCGACGATCTGCCGGATGCCACCGGTGTGCTGCTCGTCCCCGATGCCGACCGGCCACATCTCTTGCGGCAGCTGACCGACCGCGCCGCCGTGGTCGGCCCGGCCCGGCCATGGACCCGTGCGTCCGCCTCGTACGCACGAGCCGTACGAGCACGCGCCCTCTCCTCTGATATTCGCGACACCGAGGACCATCTGCCCGAGCTGGTGCTGAGCGCCGACGTGGACGCGTTCGCGGACCTGCGTGCCCGAGCCCTCGCACCGTTGCGGCCCTTGCCTGTCGCGACCGCACGGCGGCTGGAGGAGACGCTGCGGGCGTGGCTGCTGCACCAGGGCAGACGCGACGAGGTGGCGGCGGCATTGTTCGTCCATCCACAGACAGTCCGGTACCGGATGTCGCAGGTACGGGAGCTGTTTCCGGACCTCGCATCGCCGCACCGGGTCCTTGAACTGACGCTGGCGGTCGGTATTCGGGGCAGCTGAAGCGCAGTTCGACCGTCCGCGACCGCGTCCGCGAGCGGTCCGGCGATCGTGCCTCGTTCTCGGGGCCGTCCGCCGGCTCATGCAGCCAGAGGAAGAGCGGTATGAGCGGGGGTTGATGTTGCAGACCCGACAGGCTTCGGGAAGCCCGTCAGGGCCCTGTCTCTGAGAAGCACGGTGGTGGATACGGCTCGACTGCATCCGGTGGACGCTGCGCACCGGCCCGCTCGTCAAGCATCTGGTCGAGCTGCAGCTGGGCAACCGACGGGGCGGCCGGGCCAGAACACCAGGGGCGAGGGGCCGGGCCGCTCGCGTCGTGGTTCTGCGACGGCCCGGTGCCTCCCCTCCGCCAGGTCAGCCGAACGACCGACCGGGCCGGCCTGGCACACCGTGCGAGGGATGATGGGAGGGAATCACGGAATGAGAGGTCAGAAGCTTCCATGGCAAAGCAAGTTCACCGACCCCGTGAGGACGCGGAGTTCGACTTCATCCTCGGGATGAGCAGAGTTCCGGTCCTCGCATACTTCACCGGGACATGGCCCAAGGCAATCGAACCCTGCCGGGTGATGGACTTCGTCGTGGATGGCATCGCCGACGACTACACAGGCCGCCTGATGGCCGTCCGCACCGACATCACGCGTTGTCCGGCGGCCACCCAGCGATACGGAATCACCGAAGCCCCGTCCTACGTCCTGCTGAAGGAGGGAGAAGCGGTGGCGCACGGCACGGGGCCCATGACCACCACGGAGGTACGGAAGTTCCTGGACGACCACCTCTGAACGGCCGCTGCGGCACATGGCCGCGACGCCCGACACGTCAGGCCTATGGGAGCTGCGCCGCCTGAGACACCTTGGGCCTGAGACGCCCCCACAGGTCACATATCCCCGTCCAGCGCGGTCGTGTCCGGCAATTGCGCGGCATCGGAGCGCACCTCGATATAGGGAGAGGGCGAAGTCCGTGACCCTGCGGGAGAGCAGCGCTTGCCATCCGTCCCACTTGGGCTTCGCCGCATGATCAGGGGGAGGGTGGTATCGGAGGTGGGGGTGGCGAGCATCGGATCCGGCAGGGACCAGGTCGAAGGCATGGTCCCCATCGGGGACGCCGCCGGTGACAACCGAGGTGGACACTCGATTTCCGTCCAGTGAGATCGCGCACCGCGGCGGGCTTCTGCTCGGCGCCGACGAGGCTGGCCTCCAATGCGGTGACCTCCCCAGGCCATCCCTGGCTCCTCGCGAAGCCCCTTATGCTCGCGAGGCAGTTGGTATGAGCAGTGCATCTAGAAGGCGCGGAGCCGCATGGCCGACGAGATCAAGTACGAGTACAAGACCGTGCAGGCTGTTCGCGGCACGGACGGCTTGGTGATCTCGAAGATGCAGAAGGACGGCTGGGAACTGGTGGAACAGGTCCAGGGCCTACTGCGCTCCACCCTCGACTTCCGTCGGCCGAAAAAGCCCCTGCCGCGGCTCTTGATCGGCACCGCGGTCGGCGGCCTCGTGATCCTGGCCATCGTCACCGGCGTAGCCACGGCACTCGAGGACGGAGGTGGGAAGAAGGACGAATCGAACAAGCCGACGGCGGTCAGAGCGAGCGTAGAGCCCTCCGCGTCGACTCCGACCACGCCCGGGTCGGCTGCCGATGAGGTGATCACGCCTCAGAACAACCGGGAGTTCGCGGCGCTGCTGAAGACGTCGGACTCCTGCGACAGCGCGAACCCGGACTTCGCGACCAAGTACAAGGGCAAGACGGTCGCCTTCGACGGCTCGATCGTGCATATGGCACCTCACGGTGACTACGACACCCGCTACGACTTCCTCCTGGGCCCGGGCGACAAGGGACCGAACACCGGGATAGGCCCGGCCTTCAAGTACGAGGACGTCAACATCCTCGACCTGAAACTCACCGGCACGGAGATCCCCGCCACCGTCCGCGCAGGCGATAAGTTCCGCTTCATGGCCGAGGTGGACGAATTCACATCGAAGCAGTGCCTCTTCTTCCTCGCCCCCGTCTCGACGGAAATCCGCTAGTCAAGAGGGGAAGCCGCGTCATCACGGATCACCGTGCCCGGCTTGTGCAGCCGTATCTGTCACAGTCGCGGCGGCCGCCCCCTCCCCACCTGGCTCCCGGACAACCCTCAGCAGCTGATCGAACTGCCGCATCCGCAACCCGGTGAACGTTTCCACCGACAACACCTCAGCCCGCAACATCGCACCTATGCAGGAGAAATACCCGCACCTCGGCCTTCTGCAGCACGCTTCAGCGGCCGAGCAGCGCGGCGACGGTGATCAGCACCGGGACCGAGAGCAGGGTGGACAACAGGATTGACTCTCTGGCGAACCGCTCGGCGACCCGGTAGTGCGAGGCGTACGTGAAGAGGTTCTGGGCGGCAGGGAGGGCCGCGATCACGACAACGTCCAGCAGCGCCTCGCCCCGCAGACCGAACAGTCCCGCGCCGACGGCCCAGGCTACGACAGGCTGGGCGACCGTTTTCAGCACGGCGGACAGATACAGCGCGCCCCGGTCCTCCCCGCGGCCCGGCCGTTCGCCGCCGCGCAGCGATATCCCGAAGGCGAGGAGGACCGCGGGGACCGACATGTTGCCTATGAGGACGAGCGGTTCGAGCAGGGGCCCGGGCAGGGGCCAGCCGGACGCGGCCACCGCCACCCCGGCCAGCGATCCGATCGCCATCGGGTTGCGCAGGGGCGTCGTCAGCCGCCGGACGACCGACACCGGCTCCCCGGGGCGGCTGAGGTCGAGGACGGTCAGGGCCAGAGGGGTGACCAGGATCTGCTGGAGGAGCAGCACCGGGGCGACGAGCGAGGCGTCCCCGAGGACGTAGACGGCGATGGGGATGCCCAGATTTCCGGCGTTTACGTAGCTGGAGCACAGCGCGCCGATCGTGACCCGTCCGGCCTCCCAGCGCAGGAACTGCCGGGCCACCAGGACGAAGACTCCGGCCGTGGCGGCCGTGGCTATCGCGGTGACCAGGAGGCGTTGCGACAGGACGACGGACAGGTCCGCGCCCGCGAGCATCGTGAAGAGCAGGGCGGGGGTCGCGACGTTGAAGGCCAGCCGGGTCAGCACGGCGCGGCCGTCCTGTCCCAGATAACCGCGGCGCCCTATGACGTACCCGACGGCGATGACGGTGGCGATCACCGTGAATCCGGTGAGGACTCCCTGCATGTCTTCCTTGCGGGTGGATCACGTGCGATGGGCGGCCGACCGGGTTGGAAAGCACCTGGTCAGATGCCGGACAGCGTCTCAGACCGGTGGTCGCGCCCCCGCGGCGGGGTGGGGGCGCAACGGTGGGCCGCCGTCTGCCGGGTCACCCCCGAGGTGGCTGGCCCGTGCCGTCACTCGGCCTGCGCGCCAGTGTGGCGCCGCAGTGTGAAGTCAGGGCGGTGGGCGCGGTGATGGCGGTGCCGACCACGACGCTGTGGGCGCTCACGCGGAGCTCGTGGTGGAGGTGGCGGGCCAGGGTGCCGTCACCACTGCCGCTGCCTCGGGCCTGGACGGCTTCGGTGAGCAGCCCGGTGGCCTGGTCGTAGGTATGGGGGTGACCGCGCCGGTGTGGTTCTAGACCTTCAGAACCAGGCGGCTTTGACGTCCTGCGCGACGGTAGGGGAGGCGCAGACGATGGACGCGATCGCTGCGGAGAGCGGATTGGCACACGCGGACGCCCTCACGGGGTGGGGCTGAGCCTCAGCTCCCGTACCGTGCGGTGCTCTACCGCACGGTGACGTTCAGCCCCGAGACCTCTGCCATCAGATCGGCGCCCTTGGCGCTGTTCACCACCTGCACGGTCTCGATCTGCGACGCGCTCGGAACCTCTTCGTTGTTGAGACAGCCCCGGTACTTCCTCGCGAGGTCGGAGAAGCCGACGGCCGGGAGGAGGGCCCCGGGTCGAAATGGACGACGGAGATCACGCTGATCCCTCGCGCCGTCCGGTAGGTGAAGTCCGTGGTGAGCAGCGCACGCTTCTCCTCACAGACGAAGCCGCCGGTCTGCTGGACGAGGGTGTCATAGGCGACCTTCGCCCGGCCGTCGGCGAAGTTGTAGGTGCTGCCGTCGGCCTTCCGCTTGATCGAACTCCCGATGTACTCGTGGGAGACGGCGATCTCCTTGAGATCACAGTTCTGGTTGCTCCAGACCGCATCCCTGAGGCTTCGGGAGTTGTTCTGCAGGACCAGCTTCAAGGGGGTGCCGGACTTCCCCTGCACATGGTGGCCGTAGCCGGGATAGATGCGCAGGCGTTCCCGCCCCCAGTTGTGGTGGCGAATCGCCAGGAAGGCACTCCACGCCCTGGGGAGAGGCGTAACCGAACCAGGTCCACGTGGCGCTCACCGGGTTCGTGTGGTCGATCTTTCCGCAGTCCCGAGAGTCGTCCCATCTTGATCCCGGTGACGGCCGCGCAGCCGGCGTACGTGGACACGGACGCGGGTCGTTCGGCTGGAGCCAGCAGCTCACGAGCACCCTGCACCGCTCCCAGAGCGTCGGCCCGATGGTGCGCGGCGGCTCGGGCGAAGCCGTCCAGCTGATTCTCCAGGGCGAGGGGTTCGTCATCGTGCGGCCGAGCGAGGCCAGGCCCGAGAAGACGTCGCGCTGACCTGGAGCAAGCCGGCCCCAGGAGCCGACCACGTCCGGCGTACCGGACTGCCCGGGCAGTCCGGTACGTCATCGCTCCTCCGGTGACCCGGGCGTCCCCTCAGCCCTGCTGCTCCAAGGAATCCGCGAACGCACGCAGTGCGTCGGCCAGCTCCTTCTTCGTGGGCAGCTGATCGACCTTCTTCTCCAGGTCGTCGATGCGCCTGGCGACCTCCGCGAGATCGGCCGGGTCCGTCGGCGAGGGGTCGGGCCCGTCCGTGGGCGGCGGCCCGCTGGGGCTCGTGCTGGGCTCGGACCCCCCAGTGGCGCCGCCGTCCGATCCGCCGGAGCCGCTGACTGTGCCCCCGCCCGATCCGCCATCGGTGCCACCCGATCCGGCGGGCTGGGTCTCGCCGGGCACCGGCGACGGACCCACGGGCCCGTCGTCCGACGTACCCGCGGCCAGCGCCCCACCCACCCCGAGCACCCCTACGGCGGTGGCACTCATCAGCGCCACCGCCACCCGCTTCGAACGTAAGTTCCTTATGGCAATCATGGCTCAGACAGTAGCCGTCGCACTTGGCGGAAGGGCGAGTTCCCGCATTGTCGCGATCAGTTCAGGCCGGGGCCAACCCCGGGTGTGCGGGGAGCAGATTTCTTGGCCTGCAGGTCTACTGGGCGAGGACGTGGTTCTTGAGCATTTTCACCGATTCCGGCAAACCGGTCATGCTCCGCCCCCTCCCTTCGCCGTGCCTGCCATGCCGCCGAGACTATTCCGTACGTATGAGCAGCGGCACAGCACCATTGACGTTGTTGAACAGGCACCGTGGGGCGGCCGGGGGTATCTGCCCGCCGTCTCGGGATGTCGGTCTGCAGCTCCGGCTCCGGTTTCGGTCTGAACTGCCTGCATGTCAGGTGGTTTCGGCGTAGGCGATGCTGAGGACGGTGATGGTCATCGTGTCGTGGCCGAGGAGGAGCACGACGGATGATGTCCGCCGTGACGTCCCGGATCCCAGCTGCTCGGCGGCCCTGGCCCAGCCCTCCAGTACGACCGGGAGGTTCTCGATCGGTGTGAAGTTGACGTCCTGGAGCAGCTGCTGCCGGGAAGCCGAGTGGGGAAGGGTGACGTGCGGCCGGTCCACTGTCCAGCCCTCGTGCGCCATGTACCTCCTTTTCAACACGCCGGATGCCCAGGAGAGCGCTCGACTTCAGCCAACGCCTCTCTCCCCGGATTCCGATGGGTGATGCCGGCAGGTGCTTCCGGTCGTCCGCCGAAGTGCAGATGTCACCGGCGTCCGCGCAGCCGACCCAACAGGCTGCGAGCCTGGGCGCGTTTACGCGGGTCGGCTGCGGCACGTCGGGCCGACTCGATTGTCCGCCGGCCTTGGGGGCTGCGGGTGAATTGCGTGAGGCGGGCGATCAGTCCGGACATGGTTCCTCCTTGAGGGGTATGCCTTTCGTCTACCCCACAAAGACGCGACCGCACGCCGGGAGCCAAGGCCAAGCCGTTAAGTGATACGGCGAAGGCGGCCCAGGCGGTGCGGGGCGCATCAACTGGTCAAAGAAGCTCCGGGAGACCACCGTCTTCTGGCTTACCTGGAGAAGCTGATGCAGCGTCTGGGCCCGGCCGACTCCCGGGTGCCGGTCAAGAACCTCGCCAAGGTCGTGTCGTTCGTGGGTGTCCTCATCGACGCCGCCATGAACTCCGCGGTCCTTGGCAGGGCGGCCGCCGGCGCCCAGCGGTACGCCGGCCCCGGTTTCTGTGCGACAAATACAAGCTGCCGCCGCCGACCGCACTGACGACCGACCCGGACGACGACTCCCGGACCGACGCCACGCAAGAGTGCTCTCCGCTCAAGCACAGGCGAGCCGGCAGCCAGGCTGGACATCCCGCACCTCGCCCCGTGGGAAGCGGGCTCGCTCAGGCACCCTCGTCCTGATCCTCGCCAGCACAGCGTCAACGCCCCTCCGCGGCCCACCCACGGTCCTGCAGTCACGCCGCCCGCGACCGTTGGGCATCGAGCACAGGCCTCCGCAGCGCAGCGCCTGACCTACGCCTGCCATGGGACGTTGCAAGGCCGGGGGACGACGGCTACCACCAGCGGTCGCGTGGAGCCTCGGGTACCGGGTGGTCAGCCCTTGTGCAGGAAGTGGCTGGCGCCGCGGAGCTCCGTGCTCAGACGGCACTGCGTGACATGGCTGTCGAGTCGCACGTCCAGGCCACCCAGGAGATGCGTGTCGGCCCGGCGGCCGGCGGGCAGCAGGGAGGGATCGATGCCGTCGCGTCTGGCGATGAGTACGCCGAGGTCGTAGCGGCTGAGCGCCTCAGGCCCTCTAGGGCCTGTGTGATGTCGTGATCAATTGCCGGGTTCTGTGCTTTTCGTGGGGTGGAATCCGGTAGGACTGTGGTCGTGACGCGTAGGCAACTCACCAATGCCCAGTGGAAGTTCATCGAGCCGTTCCTGCCGATCGGTAGGTACGGCCCGTATCCGGAGCGTTTGCGGGAACAGTTCGAGGGGGTGGTCTGGCGGTTCCGCTCCAGCGGTCAGTGGCGGGAGATGCCTGCCGAGTTCGGCCCGTGGGCCACCGTCTACGGACGTTTCCGCGTCTGGCGGGACGCTGGTGTGTTCACCGCTCTGCTGGAAGGACTGGTCGCTCAGGCAGCCCGCGCGGAGCAAACAGACTTGTCGCTGGTCAGCGTGGACTCCACTACGGTCCGCGCCCACCACGACGCCGCCGGGCTCCGCGTCAGCAAGCACCTCATGTCGGCCCTGGAGGAAGCCGCGCTGGAGCAGGAGACAGCCCGGCAAAAAGGGGTGGCACGGAGGAACAGAACGGACAGGACGAGCGCCGGCGTATCCGGCGCCGACGCAAGCTCCGCCTGAAGCAGGCCCAGCTCGGCCGGTCCCGGGGCGGCCTCACCAGCAAGATTCATCTCGCGGCGGACCGCAGATGCCGTCCGCTCGCGTTCGTCCTGACCGTCGGGCAGGCCGCGGACAGTCCGCAGTTCATCCCCGTGCTCGAGAAGGTGCGAGTCCGTCTGCCGGTGGGCCGTCCCCGCACCAGGCCCGGCGCCGTCGCCGGCGATAAGGCCTACTCGTCGCGCGGAAATCGCCGCTACCTGCGAAAACGCAACATCAAAGCAGTCATCCCGGAGAAGAAGGACCAGGCCGCAAACCGCAAGAAGAAGGGCTCACAAGGCGGCCGGTCCATCAGCCACGACGCCGACCTCTATAAGGAACGGAACACCGTCGAACGCCTGATCAACAAGCTGAAAGCCTGGCGAGGCATCGCCACCCGCTACGACAAGTCGCCCGAAAGCTACCTAGCCGGCCTCCACCTCCGAGCCTCCATGATCTGGATCGACGACCTACTCAAGACCACCGCGTGATCACGACATCACACAGGCCCTAGGTGATGGACACCGGCCACGCTGCTCGACGCCAGCTCCAGCAGGGCGGAGCCAAGGTCAGAAACGTGTACGGGGCATCTGCAGTCGTCGGTGAACAGGACTCCGTCGTGGGCTCCGGAAGCCAGGTCGTGCACGAGGCGTTCGTGCTCGGAGCGTCCGTGGCCGATGATCAGCGACGTGCGCGCGACGACGGCCCCCGGAAGGACGGCGAGGATCCCAGTTTCCGCCGCGGCTTTGGCCGCGCCGTAAGGGGTGAGGGGGTCGGGGAGGCTGGACTCGTCGTAGTGGGTCTTGCCGATCCCGGAGAAGACCGCGTCGCTGGAGACGTGGACCAGTCGGGCTCCGTACTTCGCCGCGGCCATCGCGAGGTGGATGGGGCCTTGGGCTGTGGCTTTCCAGTCGGCTCCGCCGCTCGACGCGTTCACCACGACCAGGGGGCGCAACTGTGCCAGCAGAGCGTCAATTCGCAGCACATCGCGAAGGTCGAGCTTCTTCCACGGGACTGAGCTGGAGTCGCCCCGCCTGTTCGCGTAGGTGGCGACGGCGTTGTGCCCAGCGGAGACGGCCTGCCGGATCAGCTCGGTCCCCAGGAATCCGCTGCCACCGACGACGAGAAGTGTCATGGACGACACCGTAGACGGGGATGTGCTTTGAAAGGCCCGCAGCCGGTGCCCCCACGTGACTCCACGCCTAGGGCAGGGAAGTTCACACAGACCACGTTTGCAGGGACAGCAGCTACCGCCGCTCCGGCATCCACCTCATCCGCTCCGGCATCGGCAGCCGCGACACCGAAACCACCACCCACTGGCTCAACGCCCCGGCTCACGGCATCGCGTCCGGCGGCGCGGAGTCGCTTGCCTTGGTCCGCACGTTTGTCAGAAGGGCGCGGCAGCGGATGGATTGCACGTGAGGGAGGGGACGGGGACGCTCGAAGCACTCAACACGGAGTTCGAGTCGCCGCACGGGACGTTTTTCATCGCCATCAGCCCGGATGGAACATCCCTCGTGTGCGGAAGCGGGCGCACTGCTGCGCACCGGAGGGCCATAACTCAAGCCGCCCGCCAGGCACCCTTTCGCGGTGACCTTCCACTCCAGCTCTTCGGCGTCGAGCGGGCGCAGCGCGGCCCCGGATACGCCGACTTCGCGGCGCCCGAGCCGCCTCTCAAGCTCGTCCTCAGCAGGGGCGATCCCGGCCAGGACACCCGCCTGGACCACCCCAGGGTCGAAGCCGACTCCACCGGAACCGTCGCCGCCGCCACCGGTCGCCGCAAGGAGGTGGGGCTCGCCATCTTCAAGGAGACTGACACCTCCTGCTGTTACGCCCTCCGGGACCAGGTCTGGGTCCACGGCCCCGACCGGATGGGCAAGCCCCGGTTCGGGCGGCGACACCTGCCGCACCGCTCAGGAGGAGCCCACCGCCCCCACCGCGGCCGACCGCACCTGCGGAACCCGAGGCCGCCGGGCAGCGCGCTCGGCACGGATGCCGGTGCTCCCGCGCGTCTCGCGTAACCTTTCCCCGTGCCCGCACCGTCCCTGCATCGCGTCGCCGTCCTCGTACTGGAGGGGGCGAAGCCACTCGACGTCGGCATTCCGGCGCAGGTGTTCACGACCCGCGCGAGCATGCCGTACGAGGTGCGGATGTGCGGAGCGCGGCCCGGGCTGGTGACCGGTGGCGACGGGCTCTCGTACTCCGTCGCCCACGGGCTCGACGCACTGGAGTGGGCCGACATCGTCTTCGTACCCGGATACCGGTTCCCGGACCGCGAGGATCCGCCGCGGGCCGTCGTCGACGCGCTGACCGGCGCCCACCGGCGGGGCGCGCGGCTGGCCGCCATCTCCACGGGCGCGTTCGCCCTCGCCGCCACGGGTCTGCTCGACGGCAGACGGGCCACGACGCACTGGCACTACACACGGGCGCTCGCGGCGAGGCATCCGCTCGTCCAGGTCGACGAGAACGTCCTGTTCGTCGACGAGGGCAGCGTGCTGACGTCGGCCGGCGCCGCCTCGGGCATCGACCTGTGCCTGCACATCCTGCGCGGCGATCTCGGGGTGGCGGCGTCGAACCATGCCGCCAGGCGTCTGGTGGCGGCCCCCTACCGCAGCGGCGGTCAGGCGCAGTACGTACCGCGCAGCGTGCCCGAGCCGCTGGGGGAGCGGTTCGCCGCCACGCGCGAGTGGGCGATGCGCCGGCTCGGTGAGGTGCTCACGCTCGACGTACTGGCACGGCAGGCCGGGGTCTCGCCCCGGACGTTCTCGCGACGCTTCGTGGACGAGACCGGCTACACGCCGATGCAGTGGGTCATGCGCGCCCGCATCGACGTCGCCCGCGAGCTGCTGGAGCTTTCGCAGCGGAGCGTCGAGCAGATCGCCGCCGACGCCGGTCTGGGCACCGGGGCGAATCTGCGGCTGCACTTCCAGCGGATCCTCGGCACCACGCCGAGCGAGTACCGGCGGACCTTCGCCCGGGGCGAGTAGGTCTCGCCGCCGTGGCCCGGCGTAGTTCTCGGGCCGCCGTCCGGCACGGTCCTGGCCCTTGCGGTGGCCTGGCGAGATCCTTTCGGACCGTGGCGATCATGCCGCTGTCATCGGCACGCGCCGGGCGCGAGCCTTGTGGTGAACCGGAAGGGACACCACTCATGACTCGCATCGCCATCAACGGATTCGGCCGCATCGGACGCAACGTGCTGCGCGCGTTGCTCGAACGCGAGAGCCGCCTCAAGGTCGTCGCCGTCAACGACCTCACGGAGCCCGCAGCTCTCGCCCGGCTGCTCGCCTTCGACTCCACGGCGGGCCGGCTCGGTCGCCCGGTGAAGGCCGACGGGGACACCCTCGTCGTCCACGGCCGACGCATCACCGTGCTCGCCGAGCGTGAACCGGCGCGACTGCCCTGGGCTGAGCTCGGCGTCGACATCGTCCTGGAGGCGACCGGTCGCTTCACCTCGGCCGAGGCCGCCCGCGCCCACCTCGACGCGGGCGCCAAGAAGGTGCTCGTGAGCGCACCGGCGTCCGGCGCCGACGTCACCCTCGCGTACGGCGTCAACACCGACGCGTACGACCCGGCGGTGCACACCATCGTCTCGAACGCCTCGTGCACGACCAACGCGCTGGCCCCGCTGGCGAAGGTGCTCGACGATCTCGCCGGTATCGAGCACGGCTTCATGACGACGGTCCACGCCTACACACAGGAGCAGAACCTGCAGGACGGCCCGCACCGCGACGCCCGCCGCGCCCGTGCCGCCGGGGTCAACATCGTGCCGACCACGACCGGCGCCGCCAAGGCGATCGGCCTCGTGCTGCCGAACCTCGAAGGCAGGCTGTCAGGCGACTCGATCCGCGTACCGGTCCCGGTGGGCTCGATCGTCGAACTGAACACGACAGTCGCCCGCGATGTGACGCGCGAGGACGTGCTGGCGGCGTACCGTGCCGCTGCCGAGGGGCCGCTCGTGGGCATTCTCGAGTACTCGGACGACGCTTTGGTGTCGTCCGACATCACGGGCAACCCGGCCTCGGCGATCTTCGACTCGGCCCTCACCCGCGTCGACGGCCGTCACATCAAGGTCGTCGCCTGGTACGACAACGAGTGGGGATTCTCCAACCGCGTGATCGACACGCTCCAGCTCCTCGCCACCGGCTGACCGGACGCAGGGGCGGCCGGTCAGCCGGCCCCCAGGAGGCGGCTCACCGCTCGGCGGAGCCCGCCTTCTCTTTGACGGCCCTCGCGGTCCTCACGGCTTGTCCCACTCCCATCTCCCGAACGCGGCGATGCCGTGGTCGTGCTCGTAGCCGGGGCGGACGTGAGGGCCCACCCGTGCGATCGCCTCCCCGGTGCGCGGGTCGTCCCGGCGGGGGAGGAGCCGTAGCAGGCCCGCACATCGGCCGCCCGGATCCCGGAGCAGCGCGACGATGGCGTCCGTGGACCCGGCGCTGCCGTTATGGGCCGCGGTCAGGGCCCGGCCGGCCTCATCACGCTCCGCCCGGTCCTCGTCCCTGGCCAGCTTCAGCAGGGTGGCCCGGGCCGGTCGGGGAACGGGCAGGGACGGGGGGACCCCCGCATCGTCGACGACACCATGTTGCTCCGACATCCGGGACGCCTGGCACGAGTACCAGCAGTTGGAGGCCGGGACCCACCACTCGCAGGCCCGGTACACCGGCACACGGGAGGAACCACTTCGCGATATCTCCCTTACTGCCGTGGGCACGGCTTTGCCCTTCCTGGCCACGAGGGCAGAGACGTCGACTACGGCTACATCAAACGACTCGTAGGCATCCCGAAAGCACACCGACAAGAGCTGACCGAGCCCATGCTGGGCCTCCTTGCCACCAGTGGCGAGCCGATCGCGCCCTTTACCGACATCGGCCTTATCACCGGACAGGTTCACGGCCCCCGAGGGCATTTCCACGGACGGTCTCCACGTGGTTCTGACGGACAAGGTGACTACGGACCCGCCTTCGGGCGCGCCTGTTGGAAACGGCCCTTCACACACCTGCCACAGCTCCTCCGCTGCTCTGCCCGTCAAGCAAGGAGACGGCCTGGGTATCGCTCCTCGGCCTGCCGCAGCTCTTACGAGTTGGTACGTGATAGCGGGTGAGGCGTGCTGGTCCGTTGGAGGACCGCTGTTCAGGCTTGAGTGGTGCGGTCGGAGACGAGGCCGGCGATGGCGCGGTAGGTGTCTGGCAGGCGGTCGCGTCGGTGGGTCCAGCGCAGTAGTTGCTTCCAGCGTTTGTGGTCGGCGAGGGCGTGTTCGACGGTGATGCGGTCGGAGGAGTGCCAGTGGCGGTCGCGTTCCCACTGTTCAACTCTGCCGGGCAGTGCTCCCGGCCGCGGCTTTCTGGGCGGTGTGATTGCTTGCCCGCGGTGGTCGCGGCTCAGGCCGAGATAGCCGTCGTCCAGGAGGACCTCGACATCGGGGAAGTGCTCGAAGCACACGGCGATGCCCTCGTTGCGGGCAGCCGTGGCATCGTGCATACGTCCAGGTCGCAGGGCATCGGTCCACAACGTGCGGCCCCGCCAGTCGGCGATGACGGTGGCCTTCATCGTGTTCTGCTTCTTCTTGCCCGAGACGAACGCGCGCCTGCCGCCACGTCCGGCCGGTGGACGGCGTACCTGGATCTCAGTGGCGTCCAGGCGCAGCTCGATGCCTTCGGCCTGGGCATAGGCGAACACGTCCGGCAGCGTCCGCAGACGCAGGCCGGGGCGGTCGGGGACCGCGCACCCCCGCTCGGCCAGGAGGTGACGTATCTCCCCGATCGCGCGGGTGATGGTGGAGCGGTCGACGCCGAACAACAGGCCAAGGACCGAGTGCGGCAGATCATGGCGCAGATGGATCAGCGTGGCCACCAGCCGGTCGACGAACATCAGCTGGTGACGGGCGCCGGCACCCGCTGCCCGCTTCCTGATCCCGCCTCGTGCAGCACGGCGGCGGCCTTCGACACCGGCCTGCCACGGCACGGCCAACTCCTCGATCAAGCAAACCAGATGATGCCGCGAGATTCCGGTGAACAGCCGATGCGCCAGGACCGCCCGATTGACCATGATCGCCACAGCCGGATCATGCCACCTGCCAGCAACGACGCCTCACCCGCTATCACGCACCAACTCGTTACACGGCGTCGGGGCTGAGGAAGCGTCCGGTGACGGGGTCGTAGAGGCGCACGCCCATGAGGATGGTGCCGGTGACTGTTTCGCTGGAGCGTTGCTTGCCGCCGAGCCGGCCGTAGCGGGTGGCTGCTGTCTCGCTCCCGGGATTGCCGAACTCATCGTATGCGAAGGCGATCGGCGCCATGGATGTGTGTTGAGCGGGAGTTGAACGGTGACGTCGCCGTGGATGTCGGTGAGTTGCAGGGCAGTGGTTCCGGTGTCCGTGGTGGTGGCCGCCAGTGAGCCGCTGATGCCTCGGACGGGACTGCTGCACGAGTAGGTGACAGTGGGGTTATGCAGCCAGGGCTGCGGGTGGGGTCATGATGGTCTCGTACTCGACGAGGGTCAATCGGGCCAGGCGTTTCTGGCGCCGGCGGCGGTGGTAGGTGCGCTCGATCCAGGTCACGATCGCGATCCGCAGATCCTGGCGGGTGGCCCAGGTACGGCGGTCGAGGACGTTCTTCTGCAGCAGAGCGAAGAAGCTCTCCATGGCCGCGTTGCCGCCTGCGGCACCGACTCTCCCCATCGATCCGATCATGCTGTGACGTGCGAGAACGGCGACGAACTTCCGTGAGCGAAACTGCGACCCGCGATCGGAATGAACGATGCATCCAGCGACCTGGCCCCGACGGGCCACCGCGGATTCAAGAGCCCTCACGGCGAGGCTGGACTTCATCCGGGCGTCGATCGAATAGCCCACGATGCGGCTGGAGTACACGTCCTTGACGGCACACAGATACAGCTTGCCCTCGCCGGTTGCGTGCTCGGTGATGTCCGTGAGCCACAGCCGGTTGGGCCCCGCCGCGGTGAAGTCGCGCTTGACCCGGTCGTCGTGGACCGGCGGGCCGACTTTGGCATTCCTGCCCCGGCCCCGCCGCTTCCCGAAGACGCTCCACCAGCGGTTGTCGCGACAGATCCGCCAGGCGGTCCGCTCGGCCATCGCCTCGCCGGCCGTGCGAGCCTCGTCGAGGAGGAAGCAGTGGCCGAACTCCGGGTCGTCGCGATGCGCGTCGAACAGGGCGTTGGCCCGGTATGCCTCGGCGAGTTCGGCGTCAGCAACCGGATTGTTCAGCCACCGGCAGTAGGGCTGGCGGGCCAGATTGAGCACCCGGCACGTCACCGCCACCGGCACCCGGTGAGGGGCAGCGGCGGCCAGCTCGCGGACGAGGGGGTACATCATTTTGACGGCAGGTTCCCTGCGACAGATAGGCCGCGGCCCTGCGCAGCACCTCGTTCTCCTGCTCCAGCAGCCGGATGCGCCTGCGGGCCTCGCGCAGCTCGGCCGACTCACCCGACGCCGTCGCGGGCTTGGCGCCGCCCTCGTCGGTGTCGGTGCGGCGCAGCCACTTCGACAGCGTGATCGGGTGGACGCCGAAGTCGGCGGCGATCTGTTCCAGCGTGACGCCGGGCTCGCGATTGCGCGCGACCCGCACGACATCCTCGCGGAACTCCTTCGGATACGGCTTGGGCACTGCAACATCCTTCCAGGCCGCCTCTCAGCAAGCCAGGTCAGGTGTCACCCTTCCGTGCAGCAGACCCAGGTCCTCAAACCGGCTGGTCGAAGAAGCCATAACGCCCCTCCCCGGTCAGCCAGCGCCGGGTCAGACCTCCTTGCCTGCCCGCAGCGATCTCGTGGCAGGGGAGGCGGAGCTGGGTGGCCATCGTCGGCCTCGGAAGCGTCCGCCGTGATCAGCTCATCTGGGCCTTGATGTGTTCGACGACCTCGTGGAACTCCTTCGTCGGCGAGAAGTCCACGTACTCGCAGTCCTCCAGCGCCTCGGGGGCGTGGCCCGGGGGCCAGTAGAATGCCTGTCCCTCCTGGTAGACCTCATCGCCGTGCCCGGTCCGCATTTTCAGGCTGCCCTTGAGCAGGTATCCCCAGTGCGGGCACTGACACAGGTCGTCTGGCAGCCCTTTGCAGACCGGTGCCAGGTCCGCTCCCTTGGGGAGCCGTGCGAAAGCCGCGGTCATGTTTCCCCCGATTTCCTTCATACGCAGCTCCACGCCGCCCCCCTCGATCGCGACCGGAGCATCACTACGCGTCGTTGCGGTCATCGCACGCCACTCCTCTCGATACCCGTCCCCTTCCACCCTGCGCCTCATCCGCGCCGTCGGCCACGCGGCAAGCCCCGGCCCGCCCCGTGCCACCGCAGTAGCCACCCACGGCAGGGTCCGTACGGCGAGCATGCAACCCCCCACAGGCTGCGGTTACCACGAAGAGGCGAGAGGTCGATGTGCTGCACGCGAGGTGTGGGGTTTCGCCACCGGTAGCCATAAAGGGAAGTCAAACACTCACTGAGGGGCCGGTGAGGATGTCGTGGCCGAGGCGGTGCCAGACCACGTGCGGTGTGTACTGGGACGGCGTTCGGGCCCGTACGGCGTGCTGCTCGGTCAATCGGCAACGGCTGTATTGGCGGTGTTGCACGGGACCAGCAGGTTCACTCGCCGGGCAGCTCGTAGTGCGTGGTCGTCCAGAGCCCCTTGTGATGTGTGTCTGGCCTGCGCGGTCCCGGGGTGCAAGGGAAGAATCAGGGCGCATGCATTGACGATCAACTTGGTAGGGCCTTGACCCAAGGCCGGGTGGTTAAGGTATTTCCGCTGGTGGCAAGGGGTTTCGGCGCCGGGTCGTGACGCGGGCAACGGGGTCGCGTTGATCAGATGGTCCGCCAAGACTGCTGATCGCCGAGGTGCCCCGTTGGTCGTACGTCATTGTGTCGCGCCGCCCGGTCTGACGACGCTCTCCCGCGTGTTCGCTGTCGCCGCGGGCCCCTTCGCGCCCGGCCATCTGGGCGAGCTGACGAAGGTCGTGGCGTTCGAGCTCGTCGACGCGGTCCTGGAGGAGACCGGCTGTGTGCAGCGCCGGCTGCGTGACCTGCCCTCGCGGGTCGGGGTCTACGTTCTGCTGGCGATGTGCCTGTTCCCGGAGGTTGGCTACCGGCTGGTCTGGAACAAGCTCACCGCGGCGCTGGCGGGTGTCGGTCTGGAAGTCGCCGGGCCGACCGCGAAGGCCCTGCGTGACCTGCGGCGCCGGGTCGGCCCGGCGCCAGTCCGCCGCCTGTTCGAGGTCCTGACCGGGCCTCTTGCGCAACCGGCCACGACCGGGGTGCGGTTCGGACGCTTCCGAACGGTCTCGTTCGACGGCTGCAGCTCGATCAGGCTGGCCGATACCGAGCGCGACGTGGAGTGGTTCGGGCCGGGCGGCCGGGGCGGCTGCCCGATGCTGGAGCTGATGACGTTGGTGGAGACTGGCACCCGCGCCCTGACCGGCGCGGTGTTCGGTCCCACCGACACCGGTGAGACTGCCTACGCCTGCCGGCTGCTGCACCATCTCCGCCCCGACATGCTGCTGTTATGGGACAAGGGCTTCGACGCCAACGCTTTCCTCGCCTCTCTGACGGCACCGGCGCCCAGTTCCCCGGGCGGATCCGCGCCAACCGCCGCACCCCGGTCCTGGCCCGTCTCGGCGACGGCTCCTACCTGTCCGTCATCGGTTCCGTCCCGGTCCGCATCATCGAGGCACAGGTCACCGTGACCTTGGACGACGGCACTTCCTTCGCCGGGGTCCACGGACTTGCCACCACGCTGACCTGCGCGAACCGATACTCCGCCACCGTACTGGCCGCGCTCTGCCACGAGCGGTGGGAGCACGAGTCCGCCTACTACGCGCTGCGGCACACCCTGGGACAGGGCCGCCCGCTGCGGTCGGGCGATCCGGTCGGCGTCGAGCAGGAGACGTGGGCCCAGCTCACCCTCTACCAGGCGCTTCGCACGGTGATGCCGGAGGCCGCCGAGTCCCGGCCGGGCACCGACCCGGACCGCTGCGGCTTCACCATCGCCCTGCAGGCCGCCCGCGACCCCGTCGTCCAGGCCGCCGGCATCACCACGGCCCCGGACGCCAGCACCATCGGCGTCATCGGCCAGCGCGTCCTGGCCGGCCTCCTCCCACCCCGCCGGCCCCGCGTCAGCACGCGCAAAGCCCGCTCGCCGGTCTCCCGGTACGCCGAACGCCAAGACGACGGCCGTCCCGACCGCAGCCGCACCGTCACCCGCCGCACCGTCACCATCCTCGAGCCCGCGAATGAACAGCCCGCGCTGCCCGCCGCCTCCCGCGACGACCGGCTCGCCACCCACTCCCAGCGACGCAGACACCGCATCCTCGACCTGCTCCACGAAGAGCCCGGCCGTTCATAGCGGCCCCGCGGCATCGCGGCCCGCTTCGGCGACGTCACCCTCGAGACCATGTACAGACAACTCAACCGCTGGGCCGCGAACGGCCTCACACACAAGCTTGGCCCCGGCCTCTACACCGCCACGCAGTGGTCACCAACACCCTCACCACCAGCGGAAATACCTTAACTACCCGGCCTTGGGTCAAGGCCCAACCGTGGAGTCGACCGACACGGTCCACTCCACCGCTCCGATCGAGTCGTCGTGGAGTGGACGGTGTGCCGACCGCGAGAACCGCAGCCGATCCGGGCCGGCTTCCGTCAACTCAATGCGTGAAGCCACTCATTGGTGACTTTGCCGACCGGGCCCCCGTACGTCTTGTTGGAATCGATCGACAACCGGCTGTAGTGAGCGGTCGGTGAACGGTGAAGGGAAGACGATGAGCACTGCTCAGACGGAAGCCGGTGGCGAGAGTTTCGCCCCCGAGATCAGCACGGTCGCGGGGACCGGGGTTGCGGGGTTCAAGGGAGACAACGAGCTGGCCGTCGCGGCGCAGTTGAATCGTCCGTACGGCATCGCGCTGGACAGTTCCGGCAGCCTCTACTTCTCCGACTACAACAACCACCGGGTCCGGAAGATCAGCACTGACGGGAAGATCAGCACGGTCGCCGGCGCCGGGGCGGGCTACCGGGGCGACAACGGTCCTGCTGTCTCGGCCCAGCTGAACTGCCCGCGCGAGGTGGCGGTAGACGCTGCGGGCAGCGTCTACATCACCGACGCCGCCAATCACCGGGTCCGGGTGATCACCACGGATGGGAAGATCAACACAGTCGCCGGAACGGGCACCGCGGGATTCAGCGGTGACGGCGGACCGGCCGCCAAGGCCCAGTTGAACTACCCGTTGGGCGTGGCGGTGGACAGCACCGGCACCCTCTACATCTCCGACCATGGCAACCACCGGGTCCGGAAGATCAGCGCTGATGGGAAGATCAGTACGGTCGCGGGAACCGGCGTAGCGGGATTCAAGGGAGACGATGGTCCAGCGGCTTCCGCTCAGCTGAACGGCCCGTACGCCTTGGCGGTGAATGACGCGGACCTCCTCTTCATCACCGACGGGAACAACCATCGCGTCCGCAAGGTCGCGGCCGACGGGAGCATCAGCACGGTCGCCGGTAAGGGCACCGCGGGATTCAGCGGTGACGGCGGCCCGGCGACGTCCGCACAGCTGAACCTGCCCCTGGGGGTGGTGGTGGACAGTGCCGGCACCCTCTACATCTCCGATTACAACAACCACCGCGTCCGGAAGGTCGCGCCGGACGGCGGAATCACTACGCTCGCGGGCAAGGGCACCGCGGGTTTCGGCGGCGACGGCGGCCCGGCTACGGCAGCCCAGCTGAACAACCCGTTCGGGCTCGCGGTGGACTGCGTCGACACCCTCTACATCGCCGACCACCTCAACAACCGGGTCCGGAAGGTCACCTCGGAGAAGACGGCGGGGTTGCCCGAGTCGGGCACGGTGGTTTCCTGGGCGAACGTGCGCAGCAGGCTGCGGATGGGGGTCCTGCGTGAGTCCACCATGGACGGGGCCGAGGTCCACCAGTCCCTTTCCTCCCCCAGGGCTCACCAGCGGTGGCGGCTGATCGCGTCGGGCCAGGACGACGGTGACGTCCTGTACCGGATCGAGAACCTGCGCAGCGGCAAGGTCCTGGAGGTCGTCGGTGGAGGGACGGTGGATGGGGCGGTGGTCGCGCAGCGCGCCTACGAGGGCAGCGGCGCCGAGCACCAGCAGTGGAGGCTGATCCCGGTGGGTTCGGTGACCGACACTCCGCGGGTGTACGAGATCGCGAACCGCAACAGCGGTCTACTCCTTCGCGTCGACACCAACGCCCCCACGGTGATCAAGCAGTACGGGGCGCAGGGCGACCACCGCGACCGCCAGTGGCAGATGCTGCCCGTGTGAACGCCCGAGGGGTCAGGGGCGTGGTCGCCCCTGACCCCTCGGGCCCGGGAACCTACTTGGAGTCGGATGGCTTCTCGGCGGTGGCCTTGGTGGCCTTGGGGGGCTGGTCGGCCTTGGGCGACGCCGGGGCGTCGGGAGCCTTGAAGTCGTCCCTCTTCGGTGCCTGCAGGCCCTCGTCCTTCTGCAGGTCGCCGTGCTGCTTCACTGTCTCGCTGGACTTGTCCATGCCGGCGGCCGCGGCCGTGGACACCGATCCGGGGTCCTGGGAGTAGGCGGCCTGGGTGCCGGCGGATGCCTGGGTGGTCTGGATGAAGGAGGCGAGGAAGCCCAGGATGGCCCGTGCTTCGGGCGCCTGTTCCTGCACGGTCTTCGCCCGGTGGGAAGCGCCGTGGATCCCGCTGGTGAACAGGCTCGTGGTCGTGTCGTCGTAGGTGTCGTCGTCGGCGTCCTCGAAGTCGACGCCCGCTCCCGGTTGCGGCTTGTCGCGGTCGGTGGTCACCGAGAAGAGACACGCGCCCGTTCCCGCGGAGTCGAAGACGTTTTTGAACACCATGGTTGTCACCTTTGGTCGTTGTGGCGGCACCCGCCGGTCACGGCTGCTTGTACAGGTCTCGGTCGCTGTCGGTCAGGCTCTCGCCGTCGAACATCGTGTGGTGGACCTCCAGTGCGGAGACGACCTCGGCCAGACCCTTCATGCGGAAGCCGCCGCCGGCCAGGTCGAGGTCGGCGATGTCGCGGGCGACCACCTGGTCGAGACCGGGGTAAGCGTCCGGCTGAGGGGGGGACAGGACGGCCACCGCAACCGCGTACTTCACCGCGAGCAGCCCGGAGAAAGTCACCGGGATCTCGTAGGTGTACTGCTTGAGGGCACGGCGCTGCGTGACGATGGTCTCCACGCGGGAGCCCGGCGGGACCTTGCCGGAGATCTGCGACTTCGAGGCCCAGCTGGTAGTCAGGGAACCGCCGACGGAGGCCGCGATGCCCAGGGCCAGCGCGGCGTTCAGCGCGGCGGTGCCGGACGCGCTGCCCGTGGTCGTGAAATCCACCGAGCCGGTCATCGTGGCCGAGGCGGAGTTCGTCATTCCGTTGGTGATCGCCGTGTCGACGGTGTTGGCGTTGTCGACCCCCACGCTGTCCTTGCTGTTCTTGTTGGTCACGGTGTTGGCATTCTTGTTCGCCATCTCGTTCTTGAGCTGCGTGCCCAGCTGTCCCTGGAGGTTCAGGCCGAGCTTGTTCTGCAGCTGCAGTTGGAGCTGGGCGCTGACGCTGCCGCCGAAGGTGAGCTTGGAGTCTCCCGAGAGTGACCAGGTGGCCCCGTTGGACACGGTGAAGTCGACGGAGTCGGTGAAGGTCATCTCGGACTGGCTGCGGTTGACGTAGGTGCGCGAGGAGAACGAGTCGGGCGGCGGCTGGGTGATGTTGCGCCGCTCCTCGATCAAGGGCTCGCCGAGGTTCATGTAGGCGAGCCAGCCCAGCCCGTACGCCGTACCGGGGAAGGAGCCGAAGCTCGACTTGTTCACGGAGAAACCGACGGGCTTGTGCCGCACCCCGTAGTCGTCGACGTAGACCAGGTTGGGGTGCTCCAGGATGGACTGCCAGGTCTGCTCGATGTTGAGCTCCCGCAGGTTCTTCTTCGTCAGCGGCTGACGCTTGGCCCGTGCCAGGTTGTACGCATGGGAAGGCAATTTCTATCCTCGACTGATCTGGCCGAAACCGCACTCGGTGAAATGGCGACAGGAAATCTGCACACGCTCCGGCAAGCGAAGCTAGCAGGGTCTCCATCACCCATGAAGGCAGCTTCGGGTATCGCACTCAAACGGGTGATCAAGAATTTCAGGCGGCTTTGATCACCCGATCGATGGCCTCTCAGGACATCCCGGTAGCACCCTGACCTCGAAAGTTGCCGCTTTGGGCGCATTTACTTCGATCGTACATTCGCTTATGAGACTCAATCGATCGCCAGCGATGGGGCTGCCGGTAATGGCGCGTGATAAACCACTTCACTGAGCGCCTGAGGTGTTGTTTTCCACATAGAGAACAGGTGAGGTTTCCGCGATGTATACCCAAGAGCGCACGGCGATGTCGAATTTGGTGGTCGGCGGCCCGGTGGCGGTGAACAGCTACGACAACGCCATCGTGGCCGCACTCGTCGAGAACCGGCCGGTCATGCTCGTCCATGCCTTCAACGGTGGCTATCTGCGACCCATGGAACTGGCGGCGAGCAGCCACGACAAGGGCGTCAAGCTGGCCACCGCGCTCGACCCGGCCACCAAGGACGCGCAGGGCCACCTCTGGCACGTCACCCCCGGCGGCTTCTTCGGCCAGCGTCCGCTGTACTTCATCGAGAGCGCCGCGGGCCAGGTGTCGCCCCCGCCCGCCGGCGCGGCCGACGCCGATGCCGGCCGCGGGGACGACGGAACCCCTAAGCCCCAGCGAAGGCGCGTCACCGTCCACCAGGACGCTCCCCAGAGCACTGCCGACACACTGCAGGTGGGTCTGCCCGGCAAGGTGAGCGACAAATGGCGCGGAAAGAACGGTGCGGTGGAGGACACCCAACTCTGGGTCGTCACGGTGACGCCCTGGGGTGGGATCACCTTCGTGCCGATCACCCACCCCGACGCCATCCTCGGGTTCAAGGACCACGCGGTGGCGAAGGACAGCGAAGCGCGGCTCACCTACAACTGGGGCGGGGACTTTACCGGGACGGTCATCAACACGTTCTACCCGCGGCTGCCCAACGAGTGGGACGTCCCTTACCACCACGTCTTCACGTGAGCCGCAGCCATCGCGCCACCCCCGTCCCGACCTGTCGCACCAACCGCCTGGAAGAGGCACCACGATGCCCGTGCCCACGCAAGAACTGAAGCTGGAGATCGTCAACGCCGCTACGGGTCAGCCCCTTGGCACCAGGGCCGTACCGGGTGCGGACGGGGCGCTCGTCGTCCGCGACCATCCTGAAGACGGCCCGAGCCCGCAGCAGTGGCAGTTCACCCCCGTGCCAGGCGCGCAGGGCGATCCGGCTTATGTCATCCGCAACACGGTCAGCGGCAAGGTGCTCGACAACCCCACCGCCGCGGACCGCGGCGTCCGCCAGTGGGATGCCGCCGCCAACAACAAGGCCCAGCAGTGGCGCCTCGTCCCCGTCGAGGGCGAAGCGGGCCTCTATGTCATCGAGGGCGCGGGCGACGGCGCCGTGCTCGACCTCGACGACCCCGGGAAGGAAGACACCCGGATCGTCCTCGGCGAGCACGACGACAGCGCCGAAAGCCAGCGGTGGCGCCTCGTCCCGGGCGAGCCGGTGCGTACCAGTGACATCGTCCTGGACTGGTCGCCGCTGAGCCACTGGAACAGCCGCCAGTCCTGGCGACTGACCCACGACAAGAGCGCTCTTCGGCCGACAGCCGACGCGACACCCTCCTTCAGCAACGTACTGCTGATCCTGGAGAAGTTCGGCTACGACCAGGACGCCGGCGGGTGGACGACCGACAGGCCCAGCCGTCGCCCTGCCGGCCAGGCGGGCTGGTGGGCCGGGCTCGGCGAACGGTTCCTCGCCGACACCACCGGAACGGGGCTCGCTGACATCGTCGGACTGAAACCCGCGAAGGGTGCGGTGACCTGCTCCAGCCGAGGGGACGGGACGTTCGACGACGAACGGGTTCTGCACCCGCCCGCGTCCTCCGCGAGTCCCAAGGATCTGTGGACACTCGCGGAACTCACGGGCGAGAGCCGTCCCGGCGTCGTCGTGCTTGCCGCCGAGGGCGTCCGGGTGTCCACTCAGGACGAGGGCGGCACGTTCTCGCCGGCGGGCGGCGAACTGGTCCTCAAGGCGTTCGGCCACGGCCCGCAGGCCGGCAGTTGGCTCGCCGACAAGCACCCCAGATTCCTCGCCGACACCACCGGCGACGGCAAGCTCGACATCGTCGGCTGCCACGACGACGGCCTCTGGGTATCACTCCAGGACGACGAAGGAAAGTTCGCACCGCTTACCGACGAACCGATCCTCCGGGCGTTCGGCCACAGCGAGAAAGCTGGCGGTTGGCTCGCCGACAAGCACCCCAGATTCCTCGCCGACACCACCGGCGACGGCAAGCTCGACATCGTCGGCTGCCACGACGACGGCCTCTGGGTATCACTCCAGGACGAGGAAGGGACATTCGCCGAACCTCTCTACGTCCTCGACGAATTCGGGGCCGACCAGGGATGGACCTCAATCGACGAATACCCCCGTTTCCTGGTCAAGACGACCGGCGACGGGGTACCGGACATCGTCGGTTTCGGACCTCAGGGTGTCGTCGTCGCCCGCGGGCACGGCGACGGCACGTTCGAGCCCTCCCGGCTCGTCCTGAACGACTACGGACAGGCCCAGGGGTGGACGGGTGAGAAGCACCTCCGCCTCCTCGCCGACGTCACCGGCGACGGAAACCCAGACATCATCGGCTTCGGCAACGAAGGCGTCTGGGTATCGCACAACAAGGATGACGGCAGCTTCGAGCAGGCCCAGCTGGTATGCCGCGGATTCGGGTACAACGAGGACGCAGGCGGCTGGCGGGTCGACCGCCACTCCCGCTTCCTGGCCGACATCACCGGCGACGGACGCATCGACATCGTCGGTTTCGGCGGCCCGGGCGTACACGTCGCCCGCAACCTCTTCCGCCGCTTCAGAACCCGGTAATCCGCAAGCACGTGAACTGCGGGCAGCCGCTACTCGGACCTGTCTGACGAAGGAACCTGAGTGGGTCCGCGGAGCCAGAGGATGAGTGCGGCGAGGTGGACTCCGGCCTGGTAGCGGGTGGCGAGTTTGTCGAACCGGGTAGCGATTGCGCGGAACTGCTTCAGACGGTTGAAGCAGCGTTCGACCACGTTGCGGGCTCTGTAAAGCTCACGGTCGAAGGCTGGCGGTCTACCGCCGGCCTTCCCTCGCCGCAGGCGATTGGCCTTCTGATCGGCCCGTTCCGGGATCACGGCCTGGATGCCTCGCCTGCGCAGGACCTGGCGGATCGCTCGGGACGAGTACGCCTTGTCCGCGATGACCGCGTCGGGTCTGCGGCGGGGCCGCCCGGATCCGGTCCGGGGCACCCTCAGCTCGTCCATGACCGTGTCGAAGACGGTGAAGTCGTTCACGTTGCCGGGCGTGACGACGACGGCCAGGGGCAGACCCCGGCCGTCGCAGGCAAGATGGACTTTCGTGGTCAGCCCGCCGCGAGACCGGCCCAGCGCCTGGCCGGCCGACGCGCGTCCCGGATTTTCCAGTTCGTCCCCCGCCGTCGCCCCTTTTTTCGGGCGCCGACGGCATGCTGATGCGCCCGGTTGATCGTGGAGTCCACCGACACCGTCCATTGCACAGCTCCGACGGAGTCGTCGCGGACCTGGACCTGTTCGAGCAGACGGGCCCAGGTGCCGTCCGCTTCCCAGCGGGCGAACCGCTCGTAAGCCGTCTGCCACGGCCCGTAGCGTTCCGGCAGGTCACGCCACGGGGCACCGGTCCGCAACCGCCACAACACCCCGTTGATCACCTGCCGGTGATCTCGCCACGGCCGCCCACGACCATCAACACCCGGCAGCATAGGTGCCATCCGTTCCCACGCCGTATCCGTCAGCTCACCACGACCCACCACAAGATCAAATATCAGAAAGGTCCTAGGCCGGCCCCCACGCAGCGTTCCTCGTCGACCTCGATGCCCATGCCGCTCACCAGGTCACGGGCAGTTCCAGCAGACCCTGGACCGTGTCCCCGGGTTTGTGCTGGATCTCGTGCGCGGGCTGGTCAGGCGCCTCGGTGTCAGGAGCCTGGTGCTGGTGCTCCGCGCATCGACGACCTTGCCCCGATCCACCTGCTCCCAGAACGGGTGCGTCGACGAGGCGCCCCTTGAGGTGATCCCCGTGGCGTGGACACACCTGACAATGGATCTTGTTAATCCTGGAAGGTGTAGAGCCCCATGGCAAGGCCCTCGAAGTACAGTCCGGAGTTCCGTCCGACGCGGTCGCGTTGTGGCGGGCGTCGGCCGGCAGGCGAACGTATCGGGAGGTCGCCGCCTGGATGAGAAGTGGTGCGGCGACATCACCTACGTGCAGGTCGGCGCCTCGTGGCTCTACGTCGCCAGCGTCATCGACATCCACTCCCGCCGCGTGCTCGGCTACTCGATGGCCCCGCACATGCGTGCCGGGCTCGTCATCGACGCGCTCCAGGCCGCGGTCGCTGCCCGCGGCGGCAACGTCACCGGAGTGATCTTCCACGCGGACCGCGGATCGCAATATACGTCGGCCGCGTTCGCGCAGGTCTGCGACCGGTACGGCATCCGCAGGAGCATGGGCAGAGTCGGCTCGAGCTACGACAACGCCCTCGCCGAGAGCTTCTGGCAGGGCCTGAAGCGAGAGACGATGCACGGGAAGCCGTTCTCGACCTTGCAACAGGCGAGACTGGCGATCTTCCAGTGGCTCACCTACTACAACGCCCGCCGACGCCACAGCGCGCTGGGCTACCTCTCTCCGATGGAATTCGAACAACAGCACCACAAGACAGCTAAACTCCAACTCGCAGCATGAACCCTTGTGTCCACACTCCGAGGGTCACCTCATTCATGACTGCGGCAGATTAATGGCCCATGACTGGACGGGGCTGCGGCTCCAGCGGCTGGGTGGTGGGCGTTCCGTGGGGGTGTTTCTGGTCTGCGCTCGGGGGTGGCTGCTTCGGCAAGGCGAGCTTCCAGCGCACTTCCTCGTGGTTGAGGTCGTGTGCCCAGGAGCGCAGGAAGCGTGTGTCCACGAGTAGTCCGAGTGTGTGGAGGAGGCTCTGCGGGGCCAGGCCACACATCCGCGCCAGGTGCGCCTGATCGGCGCTGGACTCCTCCTCGGAGGTGCCGACCGGGGGATGGGCTGCCAGTGCGAGTGCCAGCAGCCGCGGGAGCGGGCCGAGCTGGTGCAGGGTTTCTACCCGGCAGGTGCGCAAACTTCAGTCGGCCGCGCGGGCGCGATCTCCTCATGCTGGGGCCTGTGTTCGCAGGGCGGCATCCAGGAGCTGTGCGGTGAAGCCTTCGCTCCCGGGTTTTGGGGGAGCGAAGGTGTGGAGCCATTGAGCCTGCCGCAGTTCGTCGAGCGGCGTGGTGCCGGGACCGAGTGCATGCCGCGGATCAGTCCGGTGCGGATGCTCACCGTCCCGGCTGTGGTGGAACGCAGGGCGCACTGCAGGGCCAGCAGGCGGGCGGAGGCGGTGATCTGGAGGGGAAGCGCAGCGGCGAGATAGCTGAGCATCTCCTCTCGCCTACGCCGCCATCGGCCACCGCTACCGCTTTGCCTCTACCCCGCCTCAAGAGGTCTTGACCTCTCGCTTCGACTACATCGACGGCCTATACAACAGCCGGCGTATCAAAAAACGGCTCGGCTGACTCAGCCCCATCGAGTTCGAGGAGAAGCGCTACACCGACCGGGCGGCGACCGGACAAGCGAACCTGAACCCCTCTCAACTCGCCCTGATTAGTTGATCAACACCTCCCGGACAACGCGGGAACCTCAGTGCAACCATCCGTGCCCTTCGACTGTCACATCAAGTGGGAGCAAAAAGCTCTCAGGGGTACAAGGGGGAAATATGAGAATAGTTCGTAATGTCGCGTCTGTCGGAGCAGTCACCGCGCTGGCCGTGGGTGGCACGGTAGCGTTCGGAGCGACCGCCTCCGCCGCGCCGAACGTCACACCGCAGGGTGTCTGCGGCAACGCCTACAAGACCGTGAACTCGGTACCTGTCGGCTCGCTGGGCACCGTGTACCTGACGTACAACTCGGCCAACGGCAAGAACTGCGTCGCGACCATCCGTACCAACCCGGGCTCGGCGAAGCCCATGTCCACGTACATCTACGTCCCCGCCACCGACGACTGGGCCGGGGACGACGGCAGCTTCACCTCGTACGCGGGCCCGGGCTACGTGTACGGCAAGGGCTACTGCGTGAGCTGGGGCGGGAGCATCGCCAACGTGTACGTGTCGGTGGACAACTCCAACTGCGCCTCACTGAAGGAGCAGCGCACCACCGAGATCCGCTGATCCCCTTCGCCGTCCTCAGCGCGTTCTCTCTCACACACCGGTACAGGCGCGTCCTCACTGAGTCGCAGCGGGGAAGCCGTCCCGTACCGTGATTAGCCGCGGGCCCGGCGGGAACGTCTGCCGGGTCCGCGCCGCGTGCTGCGGCAGATGTTCAGGCCGCGCGGCGGCCGTGCAGGGGCGAGCTCCCGGCCAGCCCCTCCGGATCCAGAGCCAGCGACAGCGCGGCGGTGGCGCCGACGTCGGCCGGACTGTCCGCGTCCGGCAGGGGTCCGAGGTCCTTGCCGAGGCCGCAGAGGCTGGCCGCCGCGCCGCGGCATGGATCCGGTCCCTGCCCGCCCCGCCCGACCCCCCGTCCGGTCGGCACCTGGCTCGCCGGGGCGCTGCCCGACGCGGTGGAGACCGCAATGGGATCCCTGAACCCGGCGCAATGCGACCGCATGGGCCCGGACGGGCGGCTCATCGAGGGCACCGGCGGTATGGACGCCGGAACGATGAGCACCCTGAACGTCGTGCCGTGCATCCTCTCCGACGCGGACTGGCTCAGCCCCAACCAGCACATCCGGCTTCTCGCGGTGGCGCGACATCCCCAAGATGCACACCGCCGCCCGCGCCTTCGAAGCCCGCTGGGGCCTGGAGACGATGTCACCGCTGGACCGCACCGCACGCCGGGCCCCGACCACCGGCGAGGCCGAGGAAGCCGCCCGCCGCGGCCTCACCGAACCCGCCCGCGAGACCCTGCAGCGCACCGTCCGCGAGGCCGACGCCCGCACCACCGACTTCTGAACCGGCTGCGCGACGCGGGCCTGCGCGTACGCGAACACCACGACCAGGACGGCGCCCTGGACGGATAAGCGGTCGCGCTGCCCGGCGACCGCGCCGACCACGGCTCCCGCCCCGCCTGGTTCTCCGGCCGGACCCTGGCCTACGACCTGCCCCTACGGAAGCGCTTCGAACCTGCGATCCGCCCCGAGAACGCCACCCGGGTACGGGACTGGATCCGCCGGGCCGCCGCCCTCCTCGCCCGCGCCGGACGACTGGAGGGGCGGGCGACGTCGCCCGCCCTGGGCGACCTCCTGGTGGTGGCCGCCGTGCAGTCCCCGGCCGCCGTACGGGAGAAGGTCCGGGCAGCGGCGGCCGCGTTCGAGCAGGCCTCCCGCGCCCCGGGCGCCCGCACCCTTCAGGGCGCCGCCCGCGCCGGGTTCAAGGCCTCCGCCCGCGCGCTGGAACGCGCCCCGCAGCCGCCCGGGGCGGCGGCGCACCGACCCTGATCACCCTGCTGGCCGCGCTCGTCGAAGCCATCGAGGCCGCCGCCGCCCGGGCCGCCGTGCTGCTGCGCGAAGCGGCCGCCCTGACCGGCCGGTAGTGTCTGCATGTGCGTTGATCTTCATGGCGGCGGCACCGGCCGCAAAGATCCTCGACACACTGCCCGAGCACGTCGAAGACACAGTGTGGGACGTCCTGGGCACCGCCGCCGCAGACCCGTGGGGTTTCCGGCAGTGGAACGCGGAGGACCTCGAGGGCGAGGACGTGCGCTACGCGTCCGTCGGTCAGCCCTCCCTCACCTACTGGGTGAACCGGCCGCTGCGCCGGCTGACCGTGCTGAACATCGTCTGGCTCGGATGACCACCCGGTGACAACGCCACGGCCCCGGCATCGCAACTGCCGGGGTCGTGGCGTTCCGCATCGTAGCCACGGCCGGATCCACCCGGACGGCACCGCGGATCCGCGCCGGAGTCACCAGATGCCGCGAGGGCGGTCGGCACCGAGCTGGACCTCCCGCCGGCACTCGCGGCAGTCCGGCAAGCCGCTCACACGCCGCCCTTCCCCCCTCCGCCCAACTGAAGCCGCACAGCGACATCGGCAGGTCCTCGTTGGGATCGGTGGCGTGGGAACCGTGGCCCGGCACGTTCCGCGTGGCCGTCGTCCCGCCTTCGTAGGGAGCGCCCTCCGGCCAGGCGTAGACATCTTCGGTGGTGGTGCAGCGCATCCGGAGGTCAGGGCCCTCCCAGCGGGCGCCCTGGCGGGCCTGAGCGGCGGCGTCGGCAGCGACGGCCAGCCGCTCGAAGGACAAATCGTAGTCACTCATGTCCTCGTAGCTGCCGGACGCCTGCTGGCTCACCAGCGAGCGGAACTCCAGCAGTAGCCGCTCCAAGTCGTGCCGCCCGACGCGGACCGTGTCGCTCTCATGTCGTGCACGTCATCCGGGGCGGTCTTCTTGGGCATCGCACTTCTTCTCATTCAGACACTGGTGTGCCGAGTGTGCCCGGAACGGGCGCCTTGCGGCTGCGGCGAGTGGTGACCATCTGCCGGGCCTCCACGATGCCGAGGGTGTTGTTCTCAAGAGCTGCCTGCTGGCCAGGGGTCAGTTTCAGAAGCGCAAGGCGCTGAGAGGCCGTCGCCCGGCTCCACCCCAGGTTTCGGGCGAGGGCGTTCTGGCTTTGTGTCTGTCCCGGCGCGTTGAGCGCGGCATGGAACAGCCGTGCCTCATCCAGCGGCCCGAGGTGATCATCGTGACCATGTCTGCGCAGTACGAATGCCGCGACGGAGTCAGGAGGCATACAGCGGACCCATACGGGGACGTGGGACAGTCCGAGGGCTCGCGCGGCCTCCAGCCAGTGGTAATCGCTGATCGCCACGTAGGAGAAGCGCCGTGGGACAGAGTTGGTCTGGCGCGGCAGCCTCTGCAGGTAGTCGTCGCGGGCCACCACGGCGATGGGGTGCTCCACCCCGTACCTGACCAGAGACTCCACGAGCCGCGCAGCCTTGGCCGGGTTATGGCGGGGGCGCTCAGGCCACGAGATCACCTCGGATACGGGCTGTTCTTCGATCAGTCTCGTCACATCGTGATCAACGATCAGGTGCCAGTTCCTGGCTTAGAAGCCGTTGTCTTTCCGAGCGTGATGGGTGTGTTTCCGCTGGTCAGGGATGGGGCCGGTGTTTTGGTGGCAGGGACGAGATGTCGTGTCGTCTCTTCGGTGGAGGTGCCGGATGCCGTCGGTGATGGGGCTATTGGAGGAGCGTGAACGCGCCGCTCGGCAGCGGGTGGACGCCCTTCAGGCCGAGCTGCGGGAGGCAGAGGCCGTGTGGGAGCGGTTCGTAATCGCCCGTGAGACGGTGGCCGAGGTCCTGGCGGAACCGTGCGGAGGCCAGGACGTGTCACCGGTCGTGGTGGTCGGCGAGGGGCCGGCGCGGGTTGTGGGTGCGGTGCCCGGCTCGGTGGTGCCGGTGTGGCGGGAAGGCCTCGCTGCTGCGGCGCTGGCGCCGGATTACCAGCAACTCGTGGACGCTCTGACTGGTGAGAACGGGTCGCGTGCCGGGGCCATGGACTGTCGGCAGCTCGCGGTGGCGGTCGGGCTGGAGCCGGTGCCCGCGAAGGTGGAGGGCGTGCGGTCGAAGGTGAAACGCCTGGCCGCGCGGGGCTGGCTGGCGGAGGAACGTCCGGGGGTGTTCAGTGCCGTCGTCGGGCGATGCGGCGGCTCATGACCATGCTCATCGACCACCTGATCATCGCCTCGGCGCTGTCGGTGCGGGTTTCGTAGTCGCGGGCCAGGCGGCGTGAGTGCATCAGCCATGCGAACGTGCGCTCGACAAGCCATCTTTTCGGCAGGACGACGAAGCCTGTGGTGTCGTCGCTGCGTTTGACTACCGTCAGCGCGATCCGCAGCACGTTGCGGGCGAAGTCGACGAGTTGGCCGGTGTAGCCGCCGTCGGCCCAGACCAGCGTGATGCGCCAGTGCCGCTCGCGCAGCCGGGCCAGCAGTGTCTGTCCCGCGTCCCGGTCGGTGACGGACGCCGCCGTGACTGTGACGGCCAGGAGCAGGCCGAGGGTGTCCACCACGATGTGGCGCTTACGGCCGTTGACTTTCTTGCCGCCGTCGAAGCCCCTGGTCGCGGCCGGCACCGACGCAGCCGCCTTCACTGACTGGGCGTCGATGATGCCCGCGGTCGGCTCCCGGTCGCGGCCGGCCGCTTCACGGAGCCGGTTCCGCAGCCGGTCGTGGAACTCGGCCGTCCAGCCCTTGTCGCGCCAGCGTCGGAAGAAGGCGTAGACGCGGTCCCACGCGGGGAAGTCCGCGGGCATCGACCGCCAGGAGATACCCCCCGCGACCAGGTAGCGGACCGCGTCGACCATCTGCCGGTGGCAGTAGCCTTCCGGCTGCCCGCCCCGGCCCTCCAACCAGGCCGGCACCGGAAGTGCGGCACGGACCGCGGCCCATTCCGCGTCCGTCATGTCCGACGGATACCGAGGCTCCCGGCTCGGACGATCGCCCGCGTTCCCGTACACGTGGGCGAGGCAGTCACACGACCGGGAAGACGAGTTGGACGACGCGGTGGACAGCACGAAAGACTGCGGCACCAGGGTCTCCTGACGCTCGGATGGATTCGACACCCACGAGCTGTTCGGGAGGCCCTGCCTTCATGCCCAGACCACCGGAAGATCACCCGGCCGGGCAACCACACTCGAACTCACACCCACCATGATCGATAGAACAACGGCTACTTAGGCCATATGGGTCTGCCTCTTTCAATCGTAGAGGCGCGCAGAAGCCTCACGGACCGCTGTCACCTATGAGGCTCGCAGGCCGTTTCCCCAGGTAGACGCGTCGTCCTGTGAGGCTGTGAGGTGCAACGCGGCAACGCGTATCCACCCCCGTATCCGGTGACAGGCAGGAGCCCCGGACCACACGAACCGGTGAACCGCTGATCTGCGAATACCGGCCTACGGATGCGCGCGGTCGGCAACGAGCTCGCCGCACGGCTGGTCGAGACCGTGAACGGTCTCGAACTCGACAACCGCGCGATGTCGATGGACCGTGCCCTCGACGAAGAGGAGGTGCTCCCCGGAGGCCCCACTCCGGTACGCACGGAGCGCCTGGAACCCTCCGAGGGCTGGCAGGTTGTGAGCATCACACTCCGCTTCGGCAAGGAGGCGTGAGCTGTAAGTGCCGACTCTGATTATTTGCCGAAAAATAATCAATAGGGAGTAATTTCCTGCAAGTCCCCTATGCGCAAAAGATGTGATGCGCTGTCATATTCGTGACAGATTGCCCCGCTCATCTCGTTGTACCCATCAGGGGAAGGCAGAAAAATGGGCAGGTTCAGGAACGGGACCACGACGTTGGCCATCGCGCTAGCCGCCTTGGGATCGCTCGCGGCCGGGGGAGGCACAGCTCACGCGGAAGCGGGCCAGGACAACATCAGCATGCTGAAACAGGAGAAGACCCAGTGGTGCTGGGTCGCCTCCGGGCTAACCATCGCCAAGTTTCAGGGCTTCGGCTCCACACAGACGGACTTCTGCAACCGGGCCCAGCCCTACTACGGTTGCAACAACCAGCCCGCCACGCTCGACGACATGGCCAAGGGCTGGAGCAGCCTCGGCATGACCCACACCGGCTCAGGCCTGAGCAGCGCTGCCACGTTCAACCAGGTGTACACCGACGTCAAGGCGGCCCGGCCCATCGGTGCCCGCATCGGGTGGACATCCGGGGGCGGCCACATGAACGTGGTCTACGGCTTCGACACGTCGCACAACACGATCGCCGTGGCCGACCCGTGGCCGGACACCACCACGTACACGTGGTGGAACTACAACGACTACGTGAGCAACGGCTCGTCCAAGTGGACCCACTCCCGCATCGGTATCTCCCGCTAAGGCAGGCGACATGAGCGACACCAGCAGAACCAAAATGTCCAGCAAGCGGGCAGCCTCTCGCTCCTCCCGTCTGTCCCTCGTCATCGCAGTGAGTGCATCCGCGCTACTGTCCGTCGTTGGTCCGACACACGCAGCCCCCGCCAAGGACCCTCTCCCGGCCGACATCCCCGACTACCAGGCCGCCCTCGACGCGGTGAAGTCAACCGATGTCCGCAACACCGTCTGCCGCTTCCTGCGCACTCCGGTACCCACCGACGGCGCCGACGGGCCGGTGCAGACGATCCCCGAAACGGCCGAGCCCTGCCAGGGCCTCCCATCCTTCACGATCAAAGACCCGGTGGCACTGAACGAGATCACCCCCGAGTTCGTCGCGGGCACCGCAAAGCCACTGCCCACCGATGCGATCAAGCTGACACAGCTGGTCTCCTCGCTCAGCGCCACCGTCAACGGCCGCAACGCCACCGTCATGCTCGCCCCCACCCAGGGCGGTGGCTGGCACCTGGCAGCCGTGCGCGACGGCGACCACGACGCCACATACGCCAGCAAAGCCACCCTGGGCACACTGGTCTTCACCGAGCCGCAGATCCGCGGCTGGTACCAGCTCAAACTCACCACCGTCGAGCCCCTCAACGACCAGGCCCGGCAAGGACTCGGCGGCCAGGCATCGGTGCCGCTCAGCGACTACCAGAAGCTGGTCAAGGCCCGCTACGCCGACAAGCTGCCCGGCTCGGAGTACGACACCACCGGCTACTCCAGCGGCTACAGCCTCCAGCGCACGGAGGACGACGCCCCGTCCTCCACCCTGCTTCTTGCCAGCAGTTCCAGCGCGGCACTCGTCCTCGCGGGCGGAGCCGTCGTGCTCCGCCGGCGCCGGCGCGCAAGCACCCACTGAGCCTAACCCCGGACCGCTACTACGCTCCGTCCCGGAAGCCAGCCGAGACGGAGCGCGTGGCGGTCCGGCCATCGCGCTACGGGTTGTGCCTGTCCCAGCGCGCCCCTGGTTAGCTGAGTAGGTCATGAACCTGTTGCCCACCACTGCGGCGCCAGGTGTCGCCGAGCGGGCCGAGGCCCTGGCCGACGCCGCCTGCGAGCTGCACGACGCCGCAGGCAGTCCGGCCGGCTGGAGCGCGGCCGCCGTCGAGGACGCGGTGGAAGCGATGGAGACCACCGCGCTCGCCCTGGCGGCCGCACACCCCGACGGCCCGTCTCTCGTTGCTGCAGCAGGACCTGCGGTTCCACGCACTGGACGAACGCCGCGGACTGGACTATCACGGTCGCCGGCCGCAGTCGGTCAAGCACGCATCTCCCCGCTCCGGCATCTGGTCCTACAACGAGGAGACCAGGACATCGACTACCAGGATGGTGGCATCCAACAAGGATGCCCAGCGAGATGAGACCCTCGTCCATCAGATAGGCGTCGACGCTTTGACCTGTGTCACCGCATCCATGGACGATCTCGAATCACTGCTGGCTGAAAGCCTCTCAGCCTGCCACCTGGTATGGCGATCGGCCGACGCTCGTTGAGCCCGCGAGGGCGACCCAAGCGACACCTTCGGTGAGCTCCCGGGTCCGCTTCAGCGAGCCCTCACCGCGGGCACCTAAGTGGTCGGCACTGGAAGTCCTTCGGGGGTTGATTAGGCTGCCAGGGCGACGGAGGATTCTTCTTGTCGGTTGGCGGGTGTGTGACGGTCGAGCCGGGCCAGCAGATCGTCCAGGTCGGAGGTGGTGAACTTCCACTGGAATGGCTGTGTCGTGGCGTTGTAGCGGTCTTCGAATGCTCGGAGCCGGTCCCGGACCTGCGTCAGGTCCGTGAAGTCATTGGGGGTGACGACCTTGCGCTGAACGATCGAGAAGAAGATTTCGATCCGGTTTGTCCAGGAGGCGTGTATGGGGGTGTGGACCATGACCGCATTCGGAAACGCCGTGGTCAGACGGTCGATGGCCTTCTTCCCCCGGTGGGAGGAGCCGTTGTCGACGATCCAGAAGACGCGCCTGGCGCGCGCGTAGGGCTCGGTGGTCATGACCTGGGTGACCAGGGCCATGAAGGGGACGATGCGGTCTTCGGCTCGCAGCGGCCGAAGACCTTCGCGCGGTGGACGTCGTCGGCGGCCAGGTAGGCCAGCGCGCCGCCACGGCCGTACTCGTGGTTGACACGCATCGCCCGGGCCCGGCCCGGGGCCAGGGTCGGATGGCAGCGGCAGCGGGCCTGGACGGAAGTCTTCTCGTCGCTGGACAGGACGTACTCGTCCTCGCCCAGTGGGACACCATCGAACGTGCAGGCGTACAGATCCAAGACACGCTGGCGTCTTGGCGCGGAAGTCCGGGTCGCGGATGAAGATCCAAGACCGGTACTGCCAGGGCTTGAGCGCGTCCTCGCGCAGCCAGCGGCGCACCGTGGACGCCGAGACGGTCTCGGTGATTCCGCGGGCGGTCAGCTCGGCGGCCAGCTCCGGGCAGGACCAGCGCGACAGCGGCACGCCGGTCTCGGCGGGTAACTGGCAGGCCAGCGCCTTGGCCCCGGCGACCTGCACGGGGGTGAAACGGGCGGGGCGCCCCGAGCGCTTTCGGTCGGCCAGGGCCGGCATCCCGCCATGGGCGAACCGGCCCCGCCAGGCGCGGACTGTGTCCAGGTGCAGGCCCGTCTCGTGGGCGATGCGCGCGTTGGAGCGCCCACGTGCCGCGTGCAGGACGATCTGCGCGCGGACCCGCAGCCGGTGCTCGGTCTTGTGGCCGTAGGCCATCTTCTTCAACCGCTCGCGTTCGGCGGCGGTCGGGGCTATCGGGCGGGCCGGGGCAACGGGCATGGCAGACGAGCCGATCGGGAGGAGCGGATCACGACGGGTTGCACGCTGCCGGATCGACTGATGCGGCATCATTCACGCCATGCTTGATGACCTTGCTCTGGCCCAGCAGGCGTCTCTTGCCGGGGCCCCCGTGGGTCTGCGCTACTTCGGCCGAGTGCGTGCCCTCACCCAGCAGCAGAGGGTGGACGTTCGGTTGTGACCGAGGCGCCGCTGATCCGGGAAGCGTGGCCACCGGCCCTCTGTGGGCTTAATGAGTCCAGGGCGGCGTGATGGTGCTGCCGTCGGCCAGCTTGGCGCTGAGCCCGACACGTGTAGTGACCCACATGTGCGCGGGCTGGTCGGTGGTATTGGCAACCGCCAGCTCGGAGCCTGCCGGAGCCACCGCCGCGTCACCGACGCCGAGTTCGGCGCTCTCGCCGCCGATGGTAAGCCGGAGGCGGCCGGACAGAACGTAGAACGTTTCCTCGTGACTGATCATGTGGGCCGGACCCACCGTTCCGGCCGGGATCTCGCCGCGCCAGGCGGCGAGATCCCGGCTGCCCGTGCCCGGACGGACGTAGGAAACGAAGCGGGCACCGTGGATCTCGTGCACGACGGCCTCGTCACTGCGGATGAAGGACATGCCAGCCTCCTTATAGACAAGAAACTTGTCCATGAAGACAAGCAGCTTGACGAGTTATAGTCAAGCCATGGATGACGCTCTGGCCTTCTCCGCACTCGTGCTGGCACTCTCCGGACAGTTGGTGCAGGAGATCCACGCTCGCGTGTCCCAGCAGGGATTCGAGGACCTGCGGCCTGCACACGGCTTCGCCTTTGCCCGCATCTCCCTGGGCGGCGCCACTACGGCCAGCCTGGCCGAGCACCTGGGGGTGACCAAGCAGGCTGCCGCCCAGCTGGTTGAGGAGCTGGTCCGCAAGGGGTACGTGGCGCGGCATCCGCACCCCCACGATGCCCGCGCCCGGCTCTTGGGGCTGACCGAGACCGGCTGGGCCGCCACTCGCGCCGCCGACCAGGCCGCCCGGGCTGCCGTCGCACCATGGCGAGAGGCGCTGGGCGAGGCGCGCTTCAGCGAACTTGTCGCCGACCTGACCCGGCTTACACCACCGGGGCCGATCCGCCCCGCCTGGTAACCAGTAAGCCACTGGCCTGGACTATCGCTGGTCACCAAGGAGGAGCCAGGACACCGGATTTGCGCATCCCGTGTCGACGATGCACAGCAAGTCGTGGACCCCGCAACCCCCGAAGGACTTCCGGAGCCGACCACTTAGCTAAGCATCACAGCAGGTCAGGAGAACGCGCCCTTCTTGTAGTAGAAGCGCGGCCCACTGGAACCTGAGCTTCCTGCGAGTGGCTGCGTTTGTGGCATTGGGTGGGTGTCAGCGGGGCAGGGTGCTGGGTGCCTGGTCATGGGGTTGGTGGCGGGCGGGTTCGCCTTTGTCCGCCGCCTGGCACGCGGTTGATCGGCTGCCGTGGGAGCGGCTGCTCACATCGGGGCTGTGGAAGGGCAACGTTGCGGCGGTTCATCGTGAGCTGGCCGACCATTGCACCTTGCGTCCGTCGGTGTGTGAGGGCTTTGCTCCCGCGCGCCGTGCTGTGCGACTGCCAGGCTGTCCCGGGCACGGGTAGACCTGGGTCCCTGACCGGACGGCCGGTCCTGCCCGCACTTCCGAGGAGACTGTCATGATTTCGAGCACCAGAATCCGCTGGGCAGCAGCTCTCGCAGCCGCTGCCCTGGCCGCGCTCGGTACCGCAGCCCCCGCCGCCGCCGCGCCGCAGTCGGTAAAGTCGCTCGATACGCAGTGGGCGAGCGTCGAACCCGGCTATTTCCCCCCCTACCACGGCACCCTCACCGTCGGCGGGATCTACACCTGCACCGAACCTGTCGGTACCACCGTGGCGGTCAGCTTCAACGCCATCCAAGTCCTGCCCGTGGCGCTGCCGAACGGCTTCGGCAACTTACCGTGCGGCCCCGGGGTGGTCAACGTTCCCTGGAGCCTCACCAGCTCTCCCACGCAGGACGTGCACTACGGATCCGTCTCCGTCATGACCACATTCGACGGAGTGCTCCTGGGCGCTGAGCAGTTCACCGTCTGATTCGGACGACCCGCTCTCGCTACGGCACCCCGCACAGTCCATCGCGTGCCGCGCGTGGCCCGTGTCAGGCGTGCCGCGTGCGCGCCCGTGCGCGCGAGCGCGTGTCATGCGGGTGCGGGGCGGTGAGCAGTAGCGGCCGCGCGGCAGGGTCGCCCGGGGCGGGGTGTTCCGTCGCCGGCGCCACACGCCGGCCGCCCGCCCCGGGCCCGCGCAGCTTCCCACGCCGACCGTGCCCACCGCGGATCGGGCGAGTGCTCCTGGTGGTGGTCCGGCCCGACGCCGGAGGCGGCCGGGGGCCGTCGGCCGGGCGTGGTGAGTGCGGCGCGAACTCACCACGGCAGGTCACAGCGCCCGTCCCGCGGAACTCACCACGGGGCCCGCGGTACTCACCACGCCACTCACCATGGCGGCCGGCTACTCACCACGGGGACTCACCATGCTGGGGGCGGGCACTCACCACGCCCGGCGGTCCGGTGGATCAGCGGTGGCGTGTTCCCGTTGTCAGTGGGCGGTGACGTGGAGCGGGTAAGTGGCCAGGGGGGTGGTCAGCAGACGGCGACGGCTCGGGGCATATCTGCGGGCGTGTGACGCGTGGTCGTGGATGCTGCCGTTGCCAGGATCCGCCGGCCGATCCGAGACCGGTCGGCGGACACCTGTGTGCCGACCGTCGGGTCAGACGCCCGGCACGATGCTGACGCCGTACGCGGAGGCCACCGTGTCCCAGGACTGGGCGTAGCCGGTGGTGGTGCTGCCGGCGGTGACATGCCCGCGCACGGTGATGCTGCGGCCGGGGGTGGCGTCGGTGTAGAGGGTGCCGCCCGAGTCGCCTTGCAGCGGAATGGTGCCTCCGGTGAAGACCAGGACGGGCGTACTGCAGCCGCTCTCCGTGCATACCTGCCCGTTTACGGCGATCACCGAGTGCCCGCACTGTTCTCCGCTGGTGCGGCCGCTGTGGCAGTAGCCGCTGCCGACCGTGCCGGCGGCCGCGCCGGCGACCTCCGTGTAGGTACTGCTGGTCACTCCGCCGGTGAACATCCCGCCCGAGTACGCCTGACCGCCGATCAGCTCCATGTCGGCGGGGTGGCCGGTGACCGAGGGCAGACGCCGTTGGGAAACCGTCCCGTAGGCGCGGTTGTTGTCCTCGGTGGTCACCGATGCCCCGTCGGCGTAGCAGTGGCCCGCCGTCACCATGAACTTGGTTCCGGCGGAGTTGCGTACGGTGTAGCCGGAGGAGCAGAGGCGACCACCCGACTTGATGCCTCCGCCGCCGATGAAGGACGGTGTGTCGTCCCTGCGGCTGAACAGGTCCGTCGTTTTCGTGGACCGCAGGCGCAGCGCCGCGATCGCTTGGGACTCCGCGAGGGTGGCGCCGGGCAGTGCGGTGAGCGTTGACACCAGGGCCGCCGGTGCGTCGGTGTCGAGCACGAGGGCACCGGTCTGCGCGTCGAGGTAGCTCGCGAACGAGTACGCCGTGCCGTTCTTCGCGACGTACTCGGCGATCCGGGCCTGCATCTTCGCCAGCGCCCCTGCCGCGCCGGGGAGCGGTGCGCGCGCCTGGCCGGGGTCCGCGGCCGACGAGGCGCTCACGGCCCGCGCCGGTTCCTGGGGGTCTCCGGCTCCCTGAGCGGGTCCGGCAGCCAGACTCGTCAGGACGGCGGCGACGGTGACGGCCGCGCCGGCCAGCATTCTCTTCGTCCGATGCATAAAGGAGACCTTCTCGTTTGTGTAGGCCCGCGGCCTGATGCCGTAGCGGCCCCGTGGTCCGGCGGAGACCTCCCACGCGAAATCTCCGATGCCCTGAACGGGGCACCGGCAGCGAAAGGGCCTGAGAGGTCGCCGATTGTGCATCACGGAGTACAGCCCACCGACAGCTGGCTGGGTGGTTCCCGTGAAAAGCGGTGCTCACATTGACATTCACACGTCCCGAGGTGAGGGAGACGTCACCCGGACGAGATGGATGGAACCTCGAAAGAACTAACCGGTCGGCCGGGCTCCGGACACGGCGCAGTGCCACGTCTACCGCCTCCCTCGGACAGCGATTTGTGCCACTGAGTGGAGGCCAGGCGGTCTGGGGAACACTCCGGGGTCCGGTGCCCGGCCTGACAGGCGGGCACCGGACCCCGGGGTGACGTCCTACGGGCAGGTGACCAGGAAAACCGACACAATCCGGCACGAGGCGGTAGCGCTGTCGTTGGCCGGGTTCGGATCGGCCGGCGCGGACGCGGCCCGCGTGCCGGTGACCGAGACAGTCCCCAGACCCAGCAGACTCAGTGGGACGCGGAACGTCTTGTTGACGGCCGCTCCGTTGGTGATCGGCCCGTACGTGCAGGTGACGGTGCCGGACGCGGTGGTGCAGCCGGGGGAGAGGTTCGTGGCGCTTGAGCCCGGGGGCAGGGTCGCGGTGACGGTGACCGAGGCGGCCGTGTCGGGACCGAGGTCACGGGCCGTCAGGGTGAAGGTGAGATACGGGGCCAGGATGCCCAGGGCCGGAGCCGTGGTGACGTCGACGTCGATATCGGCCTTCGGATTGGGGAAGGTGAACACGATCGACCCGTCACCGGCGTTGGCGCCGTCGGTCACCGAGGACGGCGATCCGGGAACCGTACCGGACACCAGGCTCGAACCGCCGCCGCTTCCGCCCCCGCCGCCGGTGGTGCCGCCGCCGGGAGCGAAGTTCACGCCGCCCCCGCCGCCCGCGCCGCCGGATCCGTAGCCCGCGCCGCCGAAGCCGCCGACACCGGCGGGACTGTAGAGGTTGAAGCTGGCGGTGCCACCGGGCGCGTTCGGGAAGGAGCCGGGATTGCCGGCGAGGGGACCCGTGCTCTGGCCCGCGCCGCCCGCGCCGCCGGGGCCCCCGGGGCCCCCGGGGCCCGCACCTCCACCGCCTCCGCCACCTCCGATGCTGTTGCCGCCGCCCGCGGTCCCGTCTTCCCCGCTGTCACCACCCGGGACGCCGGGAAAGGACGGGGTACCGATACCCGAGCCGCCCGCGCCGCCGCCGGAACCGGCGGTCAGCAGCGGATTGCCGCCGGAGTCGGTCACCGCGACCAGGCTGCCGCCGGTGCCGCCGTACCCCGGGTAGACGGGCAGGGTGCGGCCCTTCGACCCGACGGTTGCATTCAGCGTCGCCCCGGGGGTCACGGCCAGAACCGCCTCGACCCGGGCCCCCTTGCCACCGGACGCGCCGTCGGCCGAGGGGCCACCGCCCGCACCCAGCAGAACGACCTGTCCACTGGTGACGTAGTCGGGCACGGTCAGGCTGCCGGTCCCACCGGCGGTGCAGGTAATGGTGATGGTGGTGGCCGTCACGACGGGCACGTCGCACACCCCGGCCGCGGCCGCTGGGGTGGCGGTGAAAACAGCCAGGCCGCCGCCCAGTAAGCGCTGATGCCGGTCAGGGCCGCGACGCGACGGTGCCGTAGCCACGCTCGCGCTCACGCTGTTCGTCGTCCCCGTGCCCGCGGGGGGTAGCCCGTCCCAGACGAGGGACGTCGCACCGTCCGAGGTGTCGTCCCCGCGCCCGCGGGGATAGACCGTCTCTTCTGTCACGTCTACGGCCGCAGCGGACGAACCTCGGACCAGTTCGTCCCCGGCTGGCCGTACTTGTACGTCGCCGCCCTCGAATCCGGCCGGACCTCGTGGTGCCAGCTACTGGACGCCGTCCGTCTCGGACCCGCCGATGACGTCGCCGAGGTCACCGCCACTCAAGCCCGCCGGGTGGTCACCAACCTCATCGGGATGGGCCGCTGGAAGCCGGGCGACCGCGACATCCTGGTTGTCTTCGAAGAACCGGGTGGAGAAGTTCATCCGCCAGCAGGCGGCCCTCTACGGACCGGAACGCGTCCGTTCCGAGTTCGACGCGCTTCTGGGGCAATGACACCTCACCCGCCCGGGATCGTAAGGCCGGGGCCGAGCTCCTCGTACACCCAGCCGCACCTGGGCGCCGGCCCCGGCCGTCAGATCCCCCAGCGGGCCTGGATACTCCAGCGGTCGAACTCTTCGTCGAGGTGCGCCGGGCCGTGTTGAGCCGCTCGGCACTGCCGTTCAGGAACCCGGCCGCGAGCAAGGGGTGGGCGTCCCCTTCCCGGTCCAGCTCCTGCTGGATCCACCCGGACGGTCCGGGACGGTAGGCACTGACCGTCCCGGCTTTCCGCATGAACCCCCAATCCAGCCCCTCGTCGGCATCCCATTGCGCGATCGCCCGCAGGTACTCGAAGCGCTCCCAGCTGTCGACGTAGGCCGTCGGGCTCAGGGCGAGGTGCCTGGTGAAGACAGGGTTCAGCTGGTCATGGAGACGCTTGGCCGGGGTGAAGTGGCCGAACACGTTCCCCGGGCTGAGGAGCACCGCGGCGGCCTGAGTCTTCCCCGTGTACCGGTTCTCTGCCTGGGGCTCGGTGAGGAGACGGACCAAGGTGCTCCAGCGCTCGGCCGCCAACGCCGCGACCCCCGCCGCGTAGATCGCCATCGTGACGGGGGAGCGCGCCAGGTTCAGCAACCCGGTGGTGCCACTGACAGGGACGGGAGTTCCCAGCTGATCGAGGTCGCGCATCCACCACCGGTCGGTCTCCGCCGTGCCCCAGTAGCTGGCCGTAGCGATCAGAACGAGCAGCAGTTCCGTCTCCGATTTCAGCAGACCGAGCCTTCTCCCGTGCTCGGCTGCGACGTCCTCGTGGTCCCAGGGGCCGTCGATCCGCAGAGGGAGGGAAGCGATGCGGCTGGACTCCCGGCGCAGCGCGTCGTGAAGGGAGATCGCCTGCCGTGTACTGGACAGGGAGCGCTTCGCGGACGCGACCTCGACGGCGATGCTGGTTGGGTGGCGCCGCTCGGTTTCGGCGAGGGCGTCGACCGCGTCGGCGACCTCGCCGAAGAAGGTGTCCGCATCGGTCTGGACGTAGGTCGCGCGCCGCCGGCCAGCACGTCCCGGGCGACATCGGGCAGCGGGTACGGGTCGGTCCAGTACGAGGCGAAGACGTGACGGGAGCAGCGGGAGAGCGCGTTGCGCAGGGCCGGGTCCCACGTCGCGGACCAGCCCGCGATGACCAGGCCGTAGTCGTCGAAGATCCGGTCGAGCAGGGCGTCGGTCGCGGTGTCGTAGGCGTCGAGCTCCTCGGGGGTATTGAGCATGCTGGTGGCGTTGAGGTAGTAGCCGTGGACGTGGACGACAAGGCACTTGAGGGTGTGCAGCGGCGCCATGCCGGCCACGTCGTCGCGATGGGCGACGACCGTCGGCTCGATGCCCGCCTGCCGCAGGGCCGTCTCGATCAACCCGTCGAAGTTCGTGGTGAGGATGATCCGTACGTGCCCGCCGGCCACCAGCCGCACGATGGCCTGGTGCGCCTGTGTGGGCTACTTCATCCCGCGCTCCCGTTCGCCCTCGTCCGGCTCGAAGAAGGAGTGAAGCAGCGCCCGACGCTCGAAGGGGGTGGTCGTCAGGGCCGCGAGCAGAGCGTCGTAGGTGGCTTCATGACCGAACCGCGCTTTGTACCAGGCGTGCGGTTCGCCGATCTCGGTCTCGCCCTCGACGGCCGCCATCTGTGTGATGAGTTCCTGCTGGACGTCGTAGGCCGACGGCATGCCTGAAGCGATCGAAGCGCCGGCTCCGAGAAGGATGGCGTACCCGCCGGACGTCGAGCGCATGGAGAAGGCGAGATTCACGTGCGGTTCCATCAGAACCCCTTTCACGCAATGAGGAGGACCCACCCCTAGCTTAGTGTCAGAGTGACGAGAAGTGCGACGTCTCCTGCGATGCAGGACACGCAGGCACTCGGCCTCGGGACCCGGTCTGCTCGCCATGGTGTGCCCACGCTGAACGTGAGGTGCGGCCCCCCGGCGCCGCACCGACCCCACCGCCATGCGCGCTGGCCTCAGCGCGATGAGGCCCGACTCTCCAGCCATGTGCGCACCGGCCAGCGATGAGGGGCCCTGAACTTCCTATCCGGCCAGGGGTGCCGGGAACATGTGACCTGCAGCCAGCACCGAGAGCCGCTCGGATATGTGAGCGGCATGCGAAGGGTTTTGGACACCATGACAGAGAAGACCTCCCACGTCTCGGGCGATGCGACTGGAGCGCCGGTCGTTTTGAGCAACGAGCCCGGGTCGTTCGCCTGGGGCGTGCTGGCCAAGCGTCACCCTGCCCTCATCCAGCAGGTACGAGACGTCTTCCCGTACGGCCGCCAACAGCACGAGGCTCTCGACGCCCTGCTGGACGAGATCACCAATGGCGTCATCGAGCCGCTCGCCCCCGGGGAACACGACAGTGAGCGCTGGGCGGACTGGGGGCAGGAGCACTTCGGGCGCTCCTGGTACGACGCTCCGTTCCTGTGGGCGGAGAGCTACTTCTACCGCAGGCTCCTCGGTGCGGTCGCGTACTTCGGCACCGGACCATGGCAAGGAGTCGATCCGTTCGCGCCGTTCAAACGGGCCGAGCTGCACGGCGAGGCAGTGGAGGAGGAACTGCGGGCCCTGGACGCGCTCGCGAGCGTTCCGCCGGACGAGCGGGCTGCAGCCCTGCTCCACGCGTCGCTCTGGGGCAACCGCGCGGACCTCGGCTTCCGCGTCTCGGCGAGGGAGCCGGCGCACGGTGACGCCGCCTCCGCGCTGGTGGCCGACGACAGCACCGTGCTGTGGCAACTGCTGCCTGTGGAGGGCTCCTCGACTGTCGCCGTGGTGGCGGACAACGCGGGACGCGAGCTCACCCCGGACCTGATCCTCATCGACCACCTCCTCGAACAGCGGCATGCCGAACAGGTCGTGCTTCACCTCAAGCCGTACCCCTACTACGTCTCCGACGCGATGACGGCCGACGTCGTCGACTGCCTCCGTCGCCTCACCGAGGCACCCGGCGAAGCCAGTGCGATTGGAGGACGGCTGTGGAAGGCCATGGCGGCAGGAAGCCTGGAGGTGCGCACACACTCCTTCTTCTGTGCTCCGCTGCCGTACGAGGAGATGCCCGAGGACCTCCGCGGCGAGTTCGAGAAAGCTACGCTCACCATCCTGAAGGGCGACCTCAACTACCGACGCCTGGTGGGTGACCGGCTGTGGGACGTCACAGCGTCCTTCGCAGATCTCACCGCGTACTTCCCCGGGGCCGTCGCGGCGCTCCGGACTCTGAAGTCCGACGTCATCGTCGGTTTGGAGCAGGAAGCGCTGGACGCGCTTGAACGGTCCGGGGCTGCCTGGCGTACGAGTGGTACGCACGCGCTGATTCAGGCGCGACGGTAGGGGATTTTCGTGGCGACCGAGGCCAAGAAGGCAGTCGCTGCTGCCGTCGTCGTTCAGGGTGAGCGAGTCCTGCTCGTGCGGCGACGTGTGGCGGTAGGCACCTAATTCATCCGAGGCGGAGGCCGCGGCCGGATGCTTCCCGACGGCGGCGGCCCTGAGATCTCGGCCAAGTCCCCGGCCATTGCCGGTAACTTCAGATGAGAGTTCGCAGTCGCCACCGCCGAGCGAGTCGGCATCACCACCACTAAGAGGTAGGAGCCGCCACCATGCTCGCGGTCTCGGAACGTGTCCCCGGCTACGGCCGCACCCCCGACCAGACCATCTGGCACAAGCCCGGCTCCGGGCACCGCTGTACCGGGAACTGCGACCTCCACCCCATCGCATGCAGCACCGATGAAGGGATCACCGCCCCCGGGCCGAAGCAGGACGTGCCGATCCGGCTGGACAGGAAGGATGAGCGTTGGTGCCCGGGCTGCCTCGCTCTCCGCGAAGCACCCTGAACCCGTGAACGCCGAAGGCCACCGCCGTCTCGGGGGGTGGCTTCGCTGAGGTGCTCCCCGCGCGGGTGGAAGTGAGCCGACTCCACCCGCCTTGATGATTTGCCGCCAGCCGGGCACCCTAGGACCTCCAGGAGACCGGGGTCGCCACCACCACCGCGCTCACGAGATCCTCCACCGCTTCACCGGCGGAGTCCGCTCTCGACGCCGGCAAGAAGACCGGTCCAGATCGGCTCGGACCTCTCGTCATCGAGGGAGAACCCGGCCGTCCGCACGGCATGGACGGCGCTGGTCCCCGGGGTACGCGCGACGTCCCTGCCGGGCATCCGCGTTCCGCTGGTGACCGGAGCTGCCTGACGACGCACCGGCGTTCAGCTTGTTCTTCAGCCTCTGGTGCTTCTCATGGCCTGCGACATGTACGGTGCCGTGGTAACAGATGGGCTGTACCCCCACTGGCGTCGTTCCGAGCACTTGCTACCGAGATCGTGAACTGCTGCGTGCTTTGAGTGAACCGCTGGCCGAGGTGGTCGCTAACCTGCCCTACTACGGCCCGTGCACCTGTACCGCAACCTGCGTCAACCTGCTGACCGCGCTGCCCCGTTCGTCGGGTTCCTCCAGGCGGCCACAGCGGGGAGATCGGGCACATCCGAGTACGCGACCTCGACGTCGGCCGTCAGCTCAAGCAGTTCATCGACTCGACGGGTGGCCTCTGGCAGCAGGGCGAAGCTCGCCAAGTAGTGAGCCGGTCAGGTCGCCTGAGTTGGCCGCTTGAGCAGGTCACCTGAGCGGTGCGCTCGGGTAGGTCAGCATCTGTCCTATAGGGCCTCTAGCCTGCGGATTATGCAGAAATACGAGGACGGCGCCAAGATCCTTGTCCCCGCGAGCCCGGCCGAGCTTGAGGCCTGGCTCGACACGCATCACGGGGAACGGACCGCGCTCTGGGTGAAGATCGCCAAGAAGCACACCGGCATCCCGACGCTCACCTGGGAAGAGATGGTCGACACGGTGCTCTGCTTCGGCTGGATCGACGGTCTGCGGCGCGGCTTTGACGACACGTACTTCCTGCAGCGCACGACACCCCGCGGCCCCCGCTCCGCCTGGTCGCAGGTGAACGTCGGCAAGGCCGAGGCCCTGATCGCGGCAGGCCGGATGCGCCCCCGCGGCCTCGCCGAGATCGAGGCGGCGCGGGCGGACGGCCGCTGGGAGACGGCATACGCCTCGCAGAAGAATGCCACCGCACCACCGGATCTCGTCGAGGCGCTCGACGCGAACCCGGCCGCGTGGGCGTTCTACGAGACGCTCAGCAAGTCCGACCAGTTCGCCCTATACCTCCGCCTGGTCACCGCCCGCACCGAGAAGACCCGGCTGGCCCGCCTGGAGCGGATGGTGGCGGCGATGGCGAGGCCCGCGCAGCCATCATGATCAACCGCTCGGCCAACGCGCAGATCAAGGGCATCAAGGCCCGCGGAGGCTTATAGAGAGCTTCAATAGCTGAGGTTACGAAGTGTAACCATCCCGTCGTATATCGACGATCTCCGTGTGAGGCTTCATTCCGGCTATCTTCGGGAAACTTCGCCTAATCCTAATCTCCCGAAAAGACAATGAGGAAACATGATGCTCAATCCAACTGATTTTCCCAAGCCCACCACTATTCCGGTCAATGGTGTGGAACTCGAAGTCTTCGAAGCAGGTCGAGAAAACGAGGGAAAGCCCATCGTGCTCTGCCACGGCTGGCCGGAGCACGCCTTCTCCTGGCGTCACCTGATGCCCGCCCTCGCCGCAGCCGGCTACCACGTCATCGCGCCGAACCAGCGGGGTTACGGCAACTCATCCCGCCCGACCGAAGTGACGGACTACGACATCGAGCACCTGTCGGGTGACCTCGTCGCGCTTCTCGACCACTACGGATACGAAGACGCCACATTCGTCGGCCATGACTGGGGTGCGTTCGTCGTCTGGGGGCTGACCCTGTTGCACCCCAACCGTGTGAACAGGGTGATCAACCTGAGCTTGCCTTACCAGGTGCGCGGAGAAAAGCCGTGGATCGAGGTCATGGAAGAATTCCTCGGCGGCGACTTCTACTTCGTCCACTTCAATCGACAGCCGGGCGTTGCGGACGCCGTGTTCGACGAGAACGCATTTCAGTTCCTCCGCAACCTCTACCGGAAGAACGTGCCCCCCGCGCCTCCTGAGGCGGGCATGGCAATGATCAATCTCGCCAGAGCGCAAACACCACTCGGTGAGCCCGTCATGAGCGACGGCGAACTGGCCGTCTTCGTCTCCGCGTTCGAGTCATCGGGATTTACGGGCAGCATCAACTGGTACAGGAACCTCGACCGCAACTGGCGCTTGCTGGCGGACGTGGACCCGATCATCCAACAGCCCGCCCTCATGATCTACGGCGACCAGGACTGGGCGGTCCCGAGGTCCGAAAACCTGACAGAATTCGTGCCCAATGTGGAAGTGGTCGGCCTGGACTGCGGTCACTGGATCCAGGAGGAAATGCCCGGAGAAACAAACCAAGTGATTTCAAAATGGCTGGAACAGCAGGATGCCACCGTCTGAGCTTGATTCTGTCGGGGATCTTGGAGTTTCCCGGTGCGCCGACGTGATCGGTGGGCCATGCTCGGGGTTCCGAGAGCCCATTTATAGTTGTTGAGGTGTGTTGTCGCTCCGTCCTCATTCCGGTGAGCAAGTCCCGCTTCTGAGCTTGTTCTTCATGGTCTGAGGTCGAACTGGGCCTCGAACTGGGCCACTCACCTGGGCGCTGGGGCGGCCTTCGTCTGGAAAAGTCAAGCTCAGACGGTTCTTCAGGGCTGGCCGAGCATCTGCCGGGCGAGCCCGATGAGCGTGGCTCGCTCGCGGTTGTCGATCTCGTTGGCGTCCCCGATCACTCCACGCTCAAACGCCAGATGTTCGGCCGTGCCAGCTTTCATCTTCTCCGCAAGCGCGTTCTGCTCTACTCGTGAACCGCAGGTCAGACCGTTGTGGGCGGCCAATTGGATTTCCCTGTCCGCCGCCGTCCGATGGGGAAACAACTGGACACGGGACCGGTGACGGTCAGTGACTTGGTTCGCGCTCGTCATCCATCTTGTTCGGCGGTTCCCGCGACGGCCGGACCGAGATCGGTGGGGAGATGGCGAATTGCCAGGGCGACGGCCTCTTCGGCTGTGGCGGCCTCGCCGAGAACATCATCGGAGAGCGGATGCCTCTTCACGCGGAATGGGCTGCCACTGTGTGACGGGACGATGGCCACCTCATCGCGGAACGGGTATCCAGTGCAGGAGCTGAAGCCGAGCGTCCAGTGGCTGGAGAATACATAGAGCTGTCGCAGCCGTGGTTCTGCATGAGCCGCTTCCACGAGTTCGCCGAATCCTGGGAAATCCGGTTCCTCGGCCGCCTGCTCCCGCATTATGCGCCACTGCAGCTCCACCACCGCGGCCGGCCCGCGTTCGTGAGCTTCGGCGCGCTTGCTGGCGCGCAGAAACGACAGCTCCGCACGCAGCTCCCGCAGGCTCCTGCCCTGTCCCCATGCCGCTCCGGCCCTGACGATATCCGCCAGGTCGGACGTGGCTCCGGTGATGAGTTCGACTCCGTGACTCCAGCCGGAGACACCGAACCAGCGGCTCTCCGCCCCGATGTGAACGGATAGCGGCTTGCGCTCAGGAACCGACGAGGCGATGCCCGCCGAAACGAGTGGGCCCCAATCGCCGGGTACCACTGTGAGATCGGCACCGAGTTCGGCCGCCAGCTGTTCCAGCGCTGCGGCCAGGCTGCCCGCAGCAGCCAGATCAGGGTAAAGGTCAGAGTCCACCTTCATAGTCTGCCGTCGCGACGTCGCCAAGAGAACGGCGATCAGACGTCGCAGCGAGGCCGTGGGCACGTTACTCCGACTGTCCGTTGCTCACGGCCTGGAGAGCCATTGACGTCACGCTCAGTCAGCCCTCCACGGAAAGTGAGCCAGAACCTTTCTCGTGAGCATCCACGAGGCTCAAGATCGCAAACTGCTGCTCAAACCGGCAGACAAACGCTGCTGCTTGAAGTGAACGAAGCCAACTGGTGCGCGCTCACGCGCCGGGCCGCGGAGGCCGGCCGCTGCGCGGCGGCATGCACCCGGCCCCTTTGCGCCCCGCCGGCCCCCGACCCGGTCGGTATCCCCTGCTCCGGGAGGTTTACCGGTCACCGGGCGAGGGCCGCCAACGGCCGCTCCACGAATAATGGTTGCAGGAGGCCGCGCACGTTGCGCGGACCATCGATCCGATCGAAGAGGTGGCACGCATGGCTATGTGGGACCGCATCAAGGACCAGGCCAAGGGGCTGCAGCAACAGCAGTCGCAGGGCATGAGGGGCCCCGTCGGCCAGCGGCAGGCGGGTACGGGAGCCGCGGGCGGCTCGAAGGAAAAGCTGGTGGGGCTGCTCAAGTCACAGCTCGGCTCCCTCAAGACGGAGCTGAAGAGCGGGGCCTACCGGGACGCCAGTATGGCGATGTGCGCTCTGGTCGCGGCCGCGGACGGGTCCGTCGACCCTGCCGAGCGGCACCACGTGGAGGCGCTGATCCTGCAGAATGACGTCCTGCAGAACTTTCCTCCCGAGCAGTTGCGGCAGAGGTTCAACAAGCATGTCGATCAGATGATGTTCAACTTCCAGCAGGGCAAGACCGAGGCTATGCAGGAGATCGCCAAGGCCGCGAAGAAGCCCGTGGAGGCCAAGGCGGTCGTCCAGACCGGCTTCGTGATCGCCGGCGCGGACGGGTACATCGCCCCGGCCGAGGCGCAGGTTCTGCGGGAGGCGTGCATGGCGCTCGGGGTGTCCCCGCAGGAGTTCGGCCTCTGATCCGGCCGGTGCTATTCCCGTAGCGGCAGGAATCCGGCGGGCGTGACCGTGTGTCGCGTCCCGCCGGGCCCCAGCCGTCATCCGTCGGTCAAGGACACCGCCCCGACCGGACAGGCGCGTACGGCCTCCCGCACCAGCGAGTGGTCTCCCGTCTCCTCCGGTCGGCCGGGAACCATCTCGCTGAACCCGTCGTCGTCCTGCGTGAACACGTCCGGCGCGGCATGGTCAGCGCGCCTAGGCCGGCCCCCACGCAGCGTTCCTTGTCGACCTCGATGCCCATGCCGCTCACCAGGTCACGGGCAGTTCCAGCAGACCCTGGACCGTGTCCCCGGGTTTGTGCTGGATCTCGTGCGCGGGCTGGTCAGGCGCCTCGGTGTCAGGAGCCTGGGCGGTCCCGAAGGGCTATCGTGGTGGCCATGGCGAGGGGTGATTTGAGGCGTCAACTTGGTAGTTACAAGGGCCAGTTGACTGACTGTGTGGCCATCGGGGTTCTCACGGAGCTGGTGCCCAGGAAGCTGGTTGATGAGGTCGTTGACCGGGCCGGTCGGCGGGAGAAACGCGTCCGGCTGCTTCCGGCTCGGGTGATGGTGTATTTCGTGCTGGCCATGTGCTTGTTCTTCGGTGACGGCTACGAAGAGGTCATGCGCAAGCTGGTGGGTGGTCTGCGGTTGTCCCGGGTGTGGCGGTCGGACTGGCGGGTGCCGACCACCGGCGCGATCACGTAGGCGCGGGCACGCCTGGGGGAAGAACCGCTGAGATTGCTGTTCGAGCAGGTCGCGGTGCCGGTTGCGCGGGACGACACGATGGGTGCGTTCTTGTGTTCCTGGCGACTGATGGCTGTCGACGGAGTGCAGCTGGAGGTCCCCGACACGGCGGCGAACGTGGAGGCGTTCGGGGAGAACTCTCATCACGGGGCGCCGGGCCCCTATCCCCAGGCCAGAGTGGTGGGTCTGGGTGAGTGCGGGACGCATGTGATCGTCGGCGCGCGGATCGGCTCGCTGTACCGGGGCGAGCGGGAACTGGCCGGCGAGGTTCTGCAGGGGGCCGGGCCGGGGATGCTGGTGAGGCGGACCGCGGCTTCTACAGTCACGCTCTGTGGTCGAATGCCGCTGGCACCGGGGCCGACCTGTTGTGGCGGGTGACGGTCCTGGTCGACCTTCCTGTGGTCGAGGTCCTGGACGACGGCTCGTATCTGTCCGTGCTCGGAGATGTAATCGCCAGGCAGCGGTATCGGCGGCATGTCCGGGCCGGCCGTGGCGACGCTGTCCTTGAGGGGTGCCCGGTTCGGGTCGTGGAGTACCGAGTCGCCGACCGCGACGGTGACGGCGAGGTGTACCGGCTGATCACGACGATCCTGGACCCGCAGGACGCTTCCGCGCGCGAGCTGGCCGCGGCCTACCACGAGCGTTGGGAGTTCGAACTGACCCTGGCGGAGATCGAGACCTATCAGCGGGGTCCCGGACGGACCTTGAGATCGAAGTCGCCCGAGATGGTCCGCCAGGAGATCTGGGCCTTGCTGACCACGCACTACGGCATCCGCCGACTGATGGCGCGGGCAGCGGACCAGGCCAGGATGGACCCCGACCGGCTGTCCTTCACCCGGGCCCTGCGGGTGGTCCGCCGCCACACCACCGATCAAGGAGCTTTTTCCCCCTCACCACCTCAAACGGGCCATCGGCCTGGCACTGGAAGAGATCCTGGCTAGGCCCAACCCGCCCCGGCGCCATCGGACCTGCCCCCGGACCGTGAAACGCCACCGCCTAAGCCGACACCGAATCACCAGACCCGATGACCAACCCCTGACCCACGCCGGACCACCGACGCTGGAGATCCTCAGACGCTAACTAAGCGGCATTGGGTTCGGTAGAGCAACGGCTCCGGCCGGTTTCGGGTCAGTGGCGGACACCGCGTGGCGTCAGCGCATGCCCGAATGGGCGGTGACCCAGTCCAAAAGCTCCTGCATATGGTTGGACAGGGGCAGCGGGATGACGGTGACGACGCGGAGACGGGCTCGCGCAGCGGCTGCCACCCCATGATCGGGACCCAGGCCCCGATGGGGCGGTTCAGCGGATGCACATTGAGAGGGCGGTACGTGACGTGATGCCCGTTTCGGGCTTTCGGGTGGGGCTGTCGGGCTGGTCGTGGCCTGACCAGGCGGCTACGACTGCGGCTTGGTGAACAAGCCCTGTTCGGGCTCGATCAGGATTCCGCGTTCGGCCAGCCGTTTGAGCTTGAGCCGGACGTTGTTGACGTTGTTGGGTGCGATCTCCAGGTCCAACGCCTCGCAGACCGCCCGTGCCCGCAGCGGGGCGTCGGCTGCGGCGAACACCGCCATGATCTGCTGGTAGGCCGGATGGTCCGGCAGCTTCGCGGGCGGCGGTGTCGGCGAGGCCGGCTCGGGCAGTGCCAGCAGTGTCTTGCGGGTGATGCGCACCTCTTCGGCGACTCGGCCGAACTCCTCCAGTTGCGCGGTGAGTTCCGTGATGCGCGCTCGCGTCGCTTCGGCCTGCGTGGCGATCTCGCGCTCTTGCTCCTCCAGGCGGGCGAGGACCGCCCCCAGGGTGAGCCCGTCGTTGTTCATGCGCCGCGCCAGGTGGGGGTGGAGGTCGCAGTGACCATCCTGGACATCCGGTCGCTTATGGCCCAGTACACCCTCGACTCGGCCGAGGCGGGCCGGTGTTCGTAGTCGCGGACCAGTCTGCGGTGCAGCATCATGATCCCGTTTACCTGCTCCACCCGCCACCGGATCGGTTGCGGCACGAACCCGCTGGTCGTTGGGTTGCGCTCGACGACTTCGACGTCGATGCCGACCTTCCGCCCGTGGTCGATGACAGCGTTCTTGAACCCCTGGTCCACCAGGGCCTTCTGTACCGTGTCGGTGTCGGCGGCGACCTTGTCCAGCAAGGCGATGCCAGCGGCGTTGTCGTGCGCGGACGCGGCCAGCACCACCACCGCGATCACCAGACCGAGAACATCAACTGCCAGGCCGCGCTTGCGGCCCGGGACTTTTTTTGCCGCGTCCCTTCCGGTGGTGCCGGCGGGCACCCCGACGGCCGCGTGCAGGCTCTGGGTGTCGAGCACCACCAAGCTCGGGTCGGCCTTGCGCCCCCGGCTCTCGCGGACCTGCCAGCGCAGCAGGTCGTGGATGGTCTGGTCGGTGCCGTCGTCGCGCCACTTGTAGAAGTAGTACTTCACCGCGCCGACCGGGGGCAGGTCGTGGGGGAGGTAGTCCCACTGGCAGCCGGTACGGGACTGGTAGAGCAGGGCGTTGACGATCTCCCGCATCTCGTAGGCGCCCTGGTGGCCGCTGACGGAGGGATGCTGAGCCTTCCAGGAGGCGATGACGGGCTCGATCAGGGCCCACCGCTCGTCGGACAGGTCGCTCTTGTAGGGCTGGCGGTCGCTCACGAAGAACACTCCAGCACGACAAGACCCCCTGATCAGCCCCGATACGCCTGTGCCACACGTTCCAGCGACAACAAACGCGGCACTACGTCACATACCGCCCTCTGAGGGATACCTCATCCAGCCACCCAGTGGTCCGCAGTGGCTCGGACCGGGCGTCTGGCGGCAGACTATTCCCACCCAGACCGGTCCCACTGTCCGTCCAGCCCTGTGACTTCGCCTTCCGAGCTCACGTGCGGGGGCGAAGTCACAGGGCGGTGGTCAGCTGGTGCGGTTGTAGATCGCCGCGCCGGGGCAGGCGGTGACGCCCGAGCGGGTTGCGCACCCGGTGTACTGGCTGGAGCCGTTCCACCAGGCCCAGCCGCCGATGGTGCGACCGTTGAGCCAGGTGTACTGGCCGTTGTGGTTGGCGTCGTACGTGCGCAGGCTCCAGTGCACGTGAGCTCCGGTTGCGGCCCCTCCGGCACAGGTGTCAGTGCCGATAGTGCCGAGCAGGGCACTGCGGGCGATCGATGTTCCGTTGTAGTAGGTGGTGTTCGACATGTGGTAGTAGTCGGTCGAGAAGCCGCCAGGGTGGATCACTCTGGTCCAGCCGCCTCCGGCACCGCACATCGAGGTCGCCGTTCCCTCTCGGGACGAGCGGACTCGCCCGCTGGCGTTGCCTCCCGCGAAGTCGAGGCTGCTCCAGTACCCCGTCGAGCCGGTGTGGGAGTGCGCCCCGCCGGTGAGAGTCATGTAGTAGTCAGGCATCCAGGGCAGCAGCAATCCGTTGATGTTGGCAGCCGTGGTTCCCACCGACGGCGTCTCCTGCTGCGGAGTCGCCTTGCGCTCAGCGTACGCCGTCATGGTCCGCCGCTCCGTCTTGCCGACCAGCGGAGACTTGGCCACGTGATGGGCGAACTCGCGGTCGCCCTCAAGTCCCGAGATCCATTGCCCGTCCTTGCGGTGAGCGATGTAGAGCCAGCCCTCCGGATCGCCGTGGTGAGTGCGGGGCGCTTCGACGTACGCGACGCCACGAGCCCAGTCGGCCGAGACCGTACGGACATCGACGACCACCTTGCGGCTCTCATCGGCGAGTTTTCTGACGGCAGCTTTGGGGGTGAGACCTTTGGCGTCGTGGGACCGGGAGAGAACGTCTGTGGAGACGGCGTCTATCAGTGCCTGTCGACCGGTGCCGAGGCGGTTGGCCACCGTGGATGGCATCTTCACGGTGACATCGGGGGAAGGTAACTGGGCGGTGGTTGCGGGGGTCCCGGAAGGTATTGCGGCCGAGTCGCGGAAAGCTGCTGTCGCAGAGGGCGCGGTGGCGAGCAGGCCGAGGGCGGCGAGGGCGGCGACGGTGGTTCTCGCGGACAGCTTTGAGAGCATGGATGGTGTCCCTTCTGGACGAACGGGGCCTGACAAGCCGACAGGAGCGACAACTGAGTGGAACGCAGGCGACCACGACAGGGCATCCCCGCACTGGCATGTACGCGTCAAATCTATGCGCGTAGCTTACGGGCCACTGGGCCGCCAGAACAGAGCAAGTAGCCATGGATTAAGGGAAGATACTGAGCGCCCAACCATGGCGTCGATGACGGTCAGGACAGGGCTGCCGGTGTACTTCATCGTGGACCGGGCCCCCTCACCGGCCTTCGTGAAGGCGGCCGTCACATGGCGCAGCTGCTCAGCGGTGAGCTCCAGGGTTTTCTGCATCCGTACGAGATTTTCTCAAGGCCCGCAGCGCCGCCAGGTCGACGGCCGGACCGGGACTCGGGGGCGGGGTCATGGTGGGCGGGGCCTTGACCCCTGATGTTGAACACACGAGACACTGCATCCTGAGGATCTGAGGACGGACATCTCGTGGTCGGGAAGAACTACCCTCCGGAGTTCAAGGCGGACGCGGTCGCGCTGTACGAGTCGAGGCCCGAAGGGACGATCGGGTCGGTTACCCCCGATCTGGGGATCAACCCGGAGACCCTGCGTAACTGGGTCCGGGCAGCCGGAGCAAGCCCTCCCCGGGGTCGCCAGATGGAGGAACCGGCCCAGCCGCCGGCCCCGCTGGAGGTTGAGAACGCGGCTCTGCGGAAGAAGGTCCGGGAGCGGAGGAGGAACGCGAGATCCTGCGCAAAGCGGCGAAGTATTTCGCCGGGGATTGAGCCCTTTTCAACCTGACCGTGGGGCTGTGGTGTTGGTCGGTGCGGGCTGTACGGAACGACGAAGCTCCTGGTAGACGGGTCCTCGACCAAGATCGCCCGTGTCCGCCACGAGCTTCGCGTGCTTGCCTACCCGTCGTCGATCGATCTTTCCAGCAGCACCTTGCAGCACCTTGCAGCACCTGGCCGAGCAGCTTGCAGTCCGGCGACGGGAGACCGGTACCCGGTGGCGACGCCTGCCCGCCGGCCGCCAGGCCCTGCTCGCCCTGGCCCACCTGCGGTGCGGCGACACCTACGCCCAGCTTGCCGCCGGCTTCGGAATCGGCATCGCGACCGTCTGCCGGTACATACACGAGGCCATCGAAGTCCTGGCCGCTCGCGCACCAACCCTGGCCCAGGCGATGGAGACGGCCCGGACGAAAGCGTTCGTGATCCTGGACGGCACTCTGCTGCCGATCGACCGGATCGCCGCCGACACCCCCTACTACTCGGGAAAACACAAGCGGCACGGCATGAACGTCCAGGTCCTCACCGACCCATTCGGCCGACTGCTCCGGGCTTCCCCGGCTCTGCCCGGAGCCACTCACGACCTGACCGCGGCCCGAAGCCATGCCATCGTCGACGCGCTCGCGGCCGCGGGACTGAAGTGCTGGGCGGACAAGGCCTGCCAACGCGCCGGCCGGCACATTCGAGTCCCCTTCCGGGGCCGCCGGCTCAAGCGCTGGAAGCGACGGCACAACAGCAGCCACGCCAAGATCCGCTGCGTCGGCGAGCAGGCCATGGCCGTGCTGAAAGGTTGGCGCCTCCTGCAGAAGCTCCGCTGCAGCACCAACCGGATCACCGACATCGTGAAGGCAGTCCTCGTCCTCCACCACGCCTCAACATGAGGTCGGAAAAGGCTCCCTACGCTTTCCTGCGGGATGTGGTGAGCCCTTCGTATGGTTGACCCGCCCAGGGGTGCCGGGTGTGGTTCAAAAGGCTCTGCCGCTTGTGGCTCTCAGTGATTGGCCGCCCGGTGCCCCACGACGACTCGGCTGCCAATTAGGAATTGCGAATGATCGCTGAGTAGGGAATCGACAGCGAGGTCGTCCGTGGCAGGCACCGGCACCACACCGCACGGAGGCATCACATGACCATGATCTGGGCCGGCATCGACGCAGGGAAAACCCATCATCACTGCGTCGCGATCAACGAGGACGGCCGCCGGCTGCTGTCCCGGCGCGTCGCCAACGACGAGCCCGATCTCCTCGAGCTCCTCACCGACGTCCAGGCCCTGGGCGAGACGGTGGCCTGGGGGATCGACCTGGCCGACGGCGGCGCCGCGCTGGCCATCGCCGTCCTCGTCAACCACGCCCAGCCGGTGCACTACATCTCCGGCCGGGCGATCCACCGCGCCTCCGAGAGCTATCGCGGCGAGGGCAAGACCGACGCCAGGGACGCCGCCGTCATCGCCGACCAGGTCCGCATCCGCCGCGACCTGCACCCCTTACGTGTCGGCGACGAAACCGTCACGGACCTCAAGATCCTCACAGGGCGTCGCGCGGACCTGGTCGCCGATCGCACTCGCACCACAAACCGTCTCCGCGCCCAACCGAGCGGCATCTTCCCCGGTCTGGAGCGGGCCCTGGACCTCACCAACACTGGTCCGCTCGTGCTGCTGACCGGCTACCAGACCCCGGCCGCCCTGCGCCGGGTGAGTAAGAAACGGCTCGAGACCTGGCTGCGCAACCGCAAGGTCCTGCGAGCCGACCGGCTCGCCGAGACAGCTCTGGACGCTGCCGCACGCCAGCACACCAGCCTGCCCGGGGTCAAGGTCCGACCGCATTAGGAATCACTGCATCCACAATCCTGGCTCGGCGATCCACGGCCGATAGACCCGGCGCTGGCCAGCCCGAACAGCGGCCTTGACATCGGAGACCGGGGCGGCGGGTGGTTCGTTCTCCGCCGGTGAAGCCCATCGCGGTGATCCGCCGGTGCACGATGTCGGCGCGTATCTTGCCGCGGGAGTTCGTCACCAGTTCCTCGATCTTCGCGAGGTACTCGTCGATCGGCCGAGCCCGGTGCTGCCTCGCGACCGGTCGCTCGCCGGCTTCACGCATCTGCACATACCGGGCCACCGTGTGGTGGTCACACCCGGCCAGCTCTGCCGCAGCGCGGTAACTCCCCGTGAGGTCGTATGCCTCAAGGATTTCCATGATCTCCCTGCTGTTCTTCACACCAGCCAGCCTCGCCGACCGGTTATCCGTCCAGGTCCTGGGAGGTATCTGGCCATACATGGGGAAGATCGTGGCCATCAGTGGGCCGATAAATGGCCGCCTACGGGGAGTATCTACTGGCCGCTGTCATCCGGCCCTGGAACACGCGATCAAACCGGTGCTGTCCGCCCTCCTGTACGTGACCTTCCTCCAGGTGCCGGCGGCGGAGTTGTTCCGCTCGGTGCGGGCGGGCCGCTTCCTGGCCGCGACGCTGGTGGCGAACTTCGTCGTGGTGCCGCTGGTGGTCGCCACGATGTTCACCTTCCTCCCGGACGACCGGGCGGTCCGCCTCGGCGTGCTGCTGGTCCTCCTGGCCCCGTGCATCGATTACGTGATCGTCTTCAGCGGGCTCGCGGGCGGCAGCAGCGAACGCCTGCTCGCCGCCACCCCGTTGCTGCTCCTCGCCCAGATGGTGCTGCTGCCGGTCTATCTGTTCCTGTTCATGGGACCGGGCCTGGCCGACGTGGTGGAGGCCGGACCGTTCGTCGAGGCGTTCGTCGTGCTGATCGTCATCCCGCTCACGCTGGCCTGGCTCACCCAGGCATGGGCCGCACGTCGCCCGGCCGGACAGAAGGCCGCCGACGCGATGGGCACGACCATGGTGCCGCTGATGGCTGCCGTCCTGCTCACCGTGGTCGCCTCCCAGGTACCGAAGCTCGGCGACGTCGGCAGCCTGGGGGACCTGGGCCGTGTCGTGCCGTTCTACGTGTTCTTCCTTATCGTGATGGCGTTCGCCGGGCTCGGCGTAGCCCGCATGTTCCGCCTGGACGCCCTCGCCGGTCGGGCGATCGTGTTCACGGGCGCGACCCGCAACTCCCTGGTCGTCCTGCCCCTCGCCCTGGCGCTGCCGGACGCGCTGGCCGTCGCCGCCGTGGTCGTGGTCCCCCAGACCCTGGTCGAGGTCATCGGCATGGTTGTCTACATCCGAGCCGTGCCTCGGCTGCTGCCGCTCCGGGACTGACCGCACCGACGCGCGGCGCCCCCCCGGCCCGGGCGGCCCGACGGACGCCTGCTTACCCGCACCTGCCCTGGGCGGGCGCGGGGCAGCAGGAGGGGTGGTCGTTGCGGTTCGCGCTCGGCTGCCGGCCGGGTGGCGTGGCCTGTCGCTGATCAGCTGCCCGCCACGACCATGGACGGTGACGACGCGTCGCTCAGGAGGAGGCTCGGCCCGGTGGCCGAGCCGTCGACGGGGACGGTCCAGATGTCCGAGGTGCCCTTCGCCGGGCCCGGAAGGGCGTACGCGAGGGTCGAGTCGTCCAGCCACGCCGCCTGGTCGTCGACACTGCGGGTCTCGGCGACGGGAGTCTCACGCATCGTCTTCAGGTCCAGTACGTGCAGTCGCCACGGGTTCTGAGCGCCCTCGCGGACCCGCTTCTTGAAGGCGATCCGGGTGCCGTCGGGCGAGAGGGACGGGCATTCGGCGTTGCGGCGGAGTGTGCGGGCCTTCCACGTCTTGATGTCGCCCTCGACGAGGTACGTCTTCCCCTCGGTGGCCACCGTCGCGTAGAAGCGGTTGTCGTCGCCCGCGAAGGTGATGCCCCAGTAGTTCACGTCCGGCGCGTGGTGTCGCCGCCCCTCCAGATAGAGCTGGAGCGTCTCCACGTTCTTGACCAGATAGCCGGTCCGGGTGTCGAGGATGCCGCTTCTCGTCGAAAAGGAGGACGAGGCGTACGAGTCGCCGCTGACGAACAGCGTCCAGGCGACCATCCGGCCCGAAGGGGAGACCCGCGCCCGATTGGGGATGCCGCCGACCACGACGGTCTTACGGGTGTTCAGCTTTCGGTCGAGAACGCTCACCTTCGTCTTCTGCGAGATGCCGGGGTGGCTCGCGATACAGACGGCCGACCGTCCGCTCGCGTAGAAGCGGTCGCACGAAAGCCCGGTGTTCCTGCTCCGCGCTCCATCGGCCACTCCCGTGCCGGAGGAGCTGTACGGCGCCGAACGCACGTTGCCCTTCCGTGCCGCGTGGTAAAGACCGGGCGCATGGTCGAGTGTGAGGCCCGGAGCGGCGACGGACTCCGGCCACCGGCCGTCGCCGTCGGTTGCCGTGACCGTGTAGCCGACGGCGACGGTCGCCAGTACGGCGGTGGCCGCCGTGAGCGCGATGATCCGCGCGCGCAGGGAGATAGGAGGCAGGGTCATGAGGGCTCCGGGGCGGTGACGGGTGCGGGGGCGGCGGGCGTGGGTGCGGCCGGCAGGAGTACGCAGGAGAGGATGAGTACGGCTGCGAGTGCGGCGGCGGCCAGGACGAGGGCGCTGTCCATGCCCCACAGCGTCCAGACGGCTCCGAACCCGACGGACGCGAACAGGTGACCCAGACTCTGGCCGGTCTGCAGCAGTGCCATCCCGCCCGCGCGCCGGTCCGCCGGCACGACCGGGCCGCCGAGCGCCATGAGGACCCCGTCGGTCGCCGCGTAGAACGTGCCGTGCAGGACGAGCACCAGAATCGTGAGGGGCCAGCCAGCCACCGGTGAGAAGAGTGCGACGTACACCCCGAGCAGGGCGACATGCCCGAGAAGGTACGGGATGCGGCGGCCGATCCGGTCGGCGGCCCGGCCGAGTGGAACAGCGAGCAGGAGGTAGATCGCCGCGCTGCCGAGCGGCAGCAGCGGGAAGTACTCCACATCGAGGGCGAGCCGCTTCTGCAGGACCAGGTAGAGGAACCCGTCGCCCACGCCGACGAGGCCGAGCGCCGTAGCCGCGAGGAGGATCCGGCGGAAGGCGGGGACATGGAAGAGCCGCAGGGTTTCCCGCAGTGTGGCCGCGGCCCTGCCCGGCGGGCGTGCCGACCCGGCCTCGCGGCCGGGGACGAACGCGAAGAGGATCAGTACCCCCAGCAGGCCGAAGCAGAAGCTGACGACGAAGACCGCGTCGTAGGCGTCGACGGCCGCCCACAGGACGGCGAAGGCGACGAGCGGTCCGAGCATGGCGCCCGTGGTGTCCATGGCCCGGTGCACGCCGAAGGCACGGCCGAGGTCCCGCTCGTCGCAGCTCAGCGAGATCAGGGCGTCGCGCGGCGCTGTCCGCGCGCCTTTGCCGACCCGGTCGGCAGCGAGCGCGGCGGAGAGGGCGGGGGTGGAACTGCCCGCGAGGAGCAGGCCGAGTTTGCAGACGGTGGACAGCGCGTATCCGCTTCCGGCGACGAGCTTGTGCCGCTGCCAGCGGTCGGCGGCGTGCCCGCCGGCGAGTCTGACGAAGGCGGTGACACCATTGTAGAGGCCGTCGAGAAAGCCGAACTGGAGTGGGCTCAGTCCCAGGCCCAGGACGAGGTAGAGGGGCAGTACGGCGGTGACCATCTCGGACGAGATGTCGGTGACGAGGCTGACCGCGCCGAGCGCGACGACGGTGCCGGTGAGGCGCCTTCGGCCGGCGGGCCATACGGCTGAGGGGGTCCGGTCGGGGGCGGCGCCGTCCGGTGGACGGGTTCTGCCGACGGCAAGGTACATACAGACGCTCCTGGTACGCGGTACGCGGAGCCCGGAGCTCCGGTAGCACAACCGGTGCTCCGGGCGGGTTCGCCGGTCGGGCGTGGCCGACCGCCGGAGCACGGCGGCCGGACCACGACGAAGGGTGTGGGGGTCGGTGACAGGCGCGGAGATCAGTGGCAGCTGTACGTCGGGCCGGTGTCCAGGACCGTTCCGTCGGTACCGACGAACTTCGAGGTGAAGGTCGTGTCGGTGAAGTCGAGCTGCATCACGCCGAACTTGTCCCAGATGCGCTTCTGGCTGTTCTTCTGCACGGTGTCACCCTGGCCGTACAGGTCCTTGCCTCCCATACCGCCGAGGATCTCGACGATGCCGTTCGGGTTTGCCTGGCCGTCCGGGCTCTGGGGGGCGAAACGCTCGTAGTGGTGGTCGTGGCCGCTCAGCACCAGCTCGGTGCCGGCTGCCTGCAGCATGGACCAGATCGGCTTGCTCACGGGGTCGTTGCCGTGGCTTCCGGAGCTGAACAGCGGGTGGTGGAAGTACGCGGCGACGCACTTCTTGCTGTTCTTGGCGAGGTCGGCCTTCAGCCAGTCGAGCTGTTCGCGCTCGTCGAACCGGTTGGAATTGAGGGCGACGAAGTGCCAGTTGCCGTAGTCGTAGCTGTACCACATCTTGCCCTGGGGAGTGGCGCGGTCACCGAAGTACTGTCGGTAGGCGACCTCGTCCTGGTTGTCCCAGTCGTCGTACGCCTCATGGTTGCCGGGCACGGGGTGGGTCTTGTCCTTGAACTGGCCCCAGGACTTGTCGTAGTAGTTGCGGAAGTCCTCGATGTGGGCGTCGTCGTACTGGTTGTCGCCCATGGTGATGTAGAAGGCCGGGTCGATCGCCATGGCGCGTGCGGCGGTCTTGAAGTGCTGGCATCCCGGATCGCTCTTATTGCACTGGTCGGCGATGTCGCCGGCGCCGACCACGGTGAACGCGCCCTTCGGGGGCGGGTCGGTGGGCGTGGTACCCCCGGCGGTGCCGTACACGTCGGCCTCCCACAGGGAGTAGCCCCACGTGGTGCCGCGTGCGGTGCCGTACACGCGCAGGTAGCGGCCCTTTCCGGTCAGACCGGTCCAGGTGTCGGTCCCGCCGTTGCCCGCTGTCTCTGCGGCGAGGCGGGTCCAGTCGGTGCCGTTGGCCGAGATCTCCAGCCGGTACTGCTTCGCGTACGCGGCCTCCCATGTCAGCTCGACGCGGGAGACGGTCGCCCCTGCGCCGAGGTCGATGCGGAGCCACTGCGGGTCCGATCCTTCGGCACTTGCCCAGCGGGTGGTCGCGACGCCGTCGACGGCCTTGCCGGGGGTGAAGGAGGAGGTCTCGGACGACGAGGCGGTGGCCGGCTTGCCACGTGATATCAGCGCCTCGGTGCCAGGCGGGTCCGTCGGTCCGGGGCCGGGCTCGGTGTCGGTGTCGGTGTCGATACGGAAGTTGTCGCCGTAGACGGCCCAGGCCAGCGGGGTGTCGAGGTCGAGGTTGCCGTTCCTCAGGAACACGCGCTGGGCGGTGTCGACACGGCTGGTGTCCTCGTGCGCCGCCTCCTTCTTCATCTCCATGACACGGGCGTCGAGGAAGGCGTCGAGGTACTGGGTTTCGTCGCCGCCCTCGGCCGGCGTACGGGCGTCGTTCCGGGCCTCGGCGCGGATGCTGTCGAAGCCCGACTGTCCGTGCATGACGATGGCGTCGTAGTAGGCGAACTGGCCGAGCACCCGCAGTCCGTCGCTCTTCGCCCGGGATACGGAGGGGCCGAAGTAGACACGGTCGCGCTCGTGTTCCTGGGCCGCCCGGAACTCGGGGGTGGCCGCGGCCTGCTCCCACGCGGTCGTGAAGCCGGGGTCCAGGCCCTCGTGGGAGTCGCTCCCGTCGACCGCGCGGAGCGCGGGGAGGTACTTGGCCAGCGGATTGCCCGGCACCTTACCCGTGTAGTACTCGACGAGTTCGAGCATGTCGTGCGTACCGGAGCAGAAGCCGATGATGCCGGCCGTGTAGCCGCGCCCGTCGCCGATGTCCTCGATGTAGTCGAACTGCTCGCGCCACTGGAGCGAGGAGTTCTCGGCCGTCGAGACGATCTGCATGGCGATTTCCTTCTTCGCCGGATCGTCGAGGCCGGATGCCGCGGCCGCCTGCCCGGTGTTGAGGGCGACCACGGCAGGGATCGCGGCCAGCGCCATGGCCAGGGCGACCCGCACGCCGGTGCGACGCCGACGGTGCGCGGGGCGGGACGGTCGTTCCAAACGGGAAACGCGCCGGGAAATTCGGTGGGGCATGCGCATGCGCACGTGGTTCTCCGATCTCTTGCGACATGCCGGACGCCGAACGCACAGGGGCGTCGTGGAGGGGCGTACGGACACAGCTCAGCCGGGAGGTCAGCTCTATTAGGAAAGTTTCCTTTCCATTGAGTCGCGTCCATTGGAGCGTGGCACTCCCCTTCTTGCAAGGGGCATGACAACAGCAATCCGAAGTGGAGCAGCACTTGTTGACCGGTTCGCACGCGTGTGCGCACGGGGGTGGATGGTGGTGGGTCACGTGATGCGCGGGACGTCGCCCGCCCGCGCCCAGGGGTGCCGATCCGTGCTAGCGCACGATGCGCTCGACCGGGACGAACGAGCGAACGCCGCAGTCCCTTCGCCCGCCCTCCAGCAGTTCTTCGGTCAGGTGACCGAAGAGTCGTTGAAGATCGATGCCGTCGAGGCTGTGGCCGACCTCGGGGCCGGCCACCGCAGGGGCGAACCGATCAGATCAGCTGTCATGGCATGGCTGCGGACCCGCCTCGACGACGCTGCCGCCGGCGTCCGGCTCGGCGCCGCACTCGGCATGATGGCCCGTGTGGACGCCGACGAGCGGGATGCTCTCCTGGAAGTCGTCGTGGACTCGATACGCCGGAGTGCGCCGACTGCGGACGGAGCCGTGTGGCTTTCCGGCAAGGGGTCGGCTGGGCTCCCGACCGTAGGCTCCCCCTGCCTCGCGGGTGACTGGCCCTCAGTCACCCGCCCGCGCCCTTGATCCTCTTACCGTGCCACGAGCTCGTTCATGTCTGTCGGGTCTTCTGTACGTGGGTGGTGTCGGTGCTCAGAGGGGCGCCGTCCGTGCCGACCGGAGTGAAGTCCGGCACGGGATCGCCGTGCCGGTCGACCAGGACGGAGTGCGCCTCGCCCGGCGCGAAGGCGTGCCGCTCGCCCCACTGACGCAGCGTGAGGATGACGGGGAACAGGGCGCGGCCGGCGTCGGTGAGGACGTACTCCTGGCGGCGGCCCGATGGGGTGGTGCGTTGGGCGAGGGGCCCGTGGGCGAGGAGCTTGCGGAGGCGGTCGGTGAGGATGTTGCGCGCGATGCCGGTCCGCCGCTGGAACTCGGTGAACGAGGCTGCACCGTCCATCGCGTCACGGATGACGAGAAGGCTCCATCTGTCGCCGACGCGGTGCCGGCGGACTCGGCCTTCATCGATCCGCACCAGGAGACGACGGACAGGCCGATCGAGGCGAACGTCGCGGTGTAGGCGTGCTCGGCCTTCAGACCCTTCTCGTGCAGCATCTTGACGATCATGACTCTCCCAGAGGAAGCAGGGACACAGCCTTCATCCACCGTCGCTGCTGGACACCGCAGCCGCACCCCGGAACTTCGCCTCCACCGCCGTGGTGCCTCCACAACGGCGCGGTGGAGGACACCCCCTACCTCCCCCTACCCGGGCCGGACGCCGACGGCCGGGCCTCCGCCTACCCTGGTCCCTCGCGTTCTGACCGCCCACGGCGTCGATTGCCAGTTCCTGCGCTCCACAGATGTACGCGGAAGGCGCCGCCACTCACCATAGGTTCCGGCCCTCATGGTGAGTTCCTAAGAGCCTTATCGGTCGCTTCAGGATGAGTTGATTCGCCTTTTGTGCTCGACTCCGACACGGCATGGCCGGTGACAGCGATACTCCGAACTCGCGTGCAGTGCCATCTGGCTGCGTCGGTTCCGTGCCTCAGGATGAGGAAGGCGCAAGGTCGGCAGGCTGCGACGGCCAGTCGAGAACGGTCAGCTCAGGCCACTGCTGCAGCCAGCGGACCGCCTTGGTCTCATAGACCTCGCGAGGGGCGAGTACCGGGTTGGGACGGACGACGAGGTTGAACACGTCGGAGAGGCCGTGCGGCGCATAGACGCGCCACCGCCCGCCTGGCTCCAGGCGCACACCCAGGCAGCACGTGGTCGCCGCGAAGCTGTCGATGGCTGCCTCCGTGGAGGCATGAGGAGCGCACGCGACGCCGAACTTCTGCTCGTACCAGAGGTGGACACGAGCCTCGTTGCGGACCTCGACCTCCGCCGACAGCTCGGCGAACGCTTCGCGCGCGGCCTTGATCACCGTGTCCTCCGCCTCCCACGACAGGTCACGGTCGTCGAAGTAGAAGACGTCGTAGTCCTTGATCCCGCTGGTGGGATGCCGGTCCGTGACCACGTTCCAGACGGTCTGGAACAGGCAACCCGCCGTCACATACCAGTTGGGCAGCCCCAACCCCGCCGTTCGGTTCAGCACCTCCACCAGCACTTCGTTGCGGGCCAGCGCAGACTCCAGGGCGGCAAGCTGCTCGTCGAGCGGGAGGCGACCAATCATTGCTGATGCCTACCACGTGACGGGCCTACAACACCCCCGCGTGCGAGGCGAAGAACAGCAGCGGCCGGTCGGCAGATCGTCAGGGGCGGGCGTTCCGTCGTCGACGCCACACGCCAGCCGCTCACCCCGGGCCCCTCCTATGCCCGCCGGGGATTGGGTCGGCCGGATTCTGGCCGATAGCGATCAGCGCGCGGTCCAGGACTTGGTAAATGTGGCCGGTGGCCGGGATGGCGGTCACGAGGTTTTGGGCTTGTGCGGGGCCCTGGCCGTGGCCGTCTACGCGGGCGCGCACCTGCTGTCCTGGCCCACGGGTCGGGACAACGCCCAGGATCTGCTGACCGACCACTACCGGCGTCCCGATCTGCCCAACCCCTGGCCGGAGTTCCTCGTCCAGGAAAGGGTCTTCTGGACGGCGTGGCTCCACCGCCAGGCCACCTATCCCGTGCTCCCCGTCCTGCTCGCGCTCTCGGCCTGGGCGCTGCTGAGGCGGCGCTCGGCGGTCCTACCGGTCGCCCTGGCGGCGGCGTCCGCAGGAATCCTCAACCAGGCGGGCCACCCGAACCTGGACCAGCTCCTCGGCCATCGCCTCATCGTATTCGTCTGGCTGCTCCCGGTCCTGGCCGTTCCGCTGCTGCTGGACCGGGAACCGACGCCGCGGGCGGGAGAAGAGCCGCAGCGCTCACCACTGAAGCGCCGGCGGCAGCGGGACCCAGCGGCGAGCCGCGCCGCGGCCCATCGCCGCCCGGCCGTCGCCGACCGTCATTCCGGCCGCGGCACAGGCGTAGGCGAGAACGTCGGCGCCATACGCGAACGCTGACCCGCGCTGCCAGAAACGGAAGGTCCAGTAGGCCGCAGGATCCGACGCCTGCGGTGAGAGGCCGATCTCCTCGCCGGCGACGATGCCCCCGTCTCGCGCCAGGGCGCCGAACGTTCCTCCCTTGGGATTGAAATACACCCCGTAGGCGGAGGTGCCCGCCGAGACCGCCCGCAGCAGGGCGTCGTCGCTCGGCATGTACTCGTCTTGGACGATCACACAGCCGCCCGGGGAGCCATCCACGCCTGTCACGCCGACGTAGCGCAGCGACGCGTCGTAGTCCATGGGATCGAACGGCATGTTCTCCTCGTCCACGGCCGGGCACAGGGCGGGGTCGCCGCCGAGCCGCCGGACCACGTCTTCCTCACCCACTCCCGCCACGAAGGCGATGCCGAGCCCCTCGGTACACAGGCCCTGCTCGCTGAAAGCCGCGATGAGCGCGTCCGCCGCCCGCAGGGCGGCCGCCTCCTCGGCCGGCAGCGACACCGCACCCGGCAGCTCCGTCACCAGCGGGGCCAGCGGTGTGGTCAGCAGGAGCCGCCCCGGCGACCAGGGCTCCTCCTGCGGCGTCCACACATCGGCCCCCGCCTCGATCAGCGCGCGGACCATGCCCTCGTCCACGCCGCACGCGGCGTACCAGAGCGGTGTACGTCCCTCCTCGTCGCGCGCGTCGACCTCGGCACCGTGCGCCAGGAGAGCCGCCACCGCCTCCGCCTGCCCCTGACTCGCCGCCAGGTGCAGCGGGCGGGCGCCCCCCTGGACACGGGCATCCGGCGGTGCGCCTGCCTCCAGCCGAGCCCTGATCAGGGCCGCGTCGCCCCAGTCCCGGTACCCCATGACCGTCCAGTCGGCCCGAGGCAGGTAACGCCTGCGGGCCTCCTCCTCGCGCCGCCGCTCCTCCAGCTGACGCGTGCTCAACGGCGGTGCCAGAAAGGAGGGGGTACCGGACATCTCCAGAACCGTGAAGGTGCCACTCGGCTGTCCCGCCGGATCCGGCGGTTCGAGCCCCGGCCAGACCTCGAACGCCTGCTCCGCCGCGGCTCGGATCGCCGCCGCGTCGATGGGGGTACGGGTCTCGCCCATGCCCTCGTCCGGCCACTCGACGACCAGCTGCGTTTCCCCGGAAGGCGGCAGCTCCGCCGCGTACAGGTCCACGGCGGTCCTGAACAGGGACCGGTGGGACGGGCGCGCTCCCGGATCCAGCGGTATGAGCCCGACCGCCTGCCGGGCCATCGCCATCGTCTCCGGCCCCGACCCTCTGGTCACCGGGACATAGCGGGTCTCCGGGATGTCCAGCGTCGTGATCCGGCGGCCGTCGGAGAGCCGCAGGCCTACCCGCAGCCCGGACTGCCGGTTCGTATCCCCGCTCTGCCAGCGGGTTTTGCGGAACACCGCCAGGTGCATCGTCACCGACCGGGGCCACACCGACCACCCTGTGAGCAGAACCCGGACCTCTGGGCCTACGCCCACTACCCCGGTCCCGGGCAGCAGCGCCGGCGCGAAGCGGTCGAGGGGCGGTGCGTACCGTCCTTCGTCCTCCGCGGGCGGCCCCAGCCGGATCAACGCAGTCCGCTCCGCGGCCGGTTCCTCGGGCATCACAAGATTGTCGAAGAATCCCATGCGCCGAGCGTGGCACACGGGTCTGACATCCCCGGTCCGGACGCGGGGAGCCGATCGGTCCGCCGGCCGGTCCTGTCAACTCATCGCGGTGACGAGGGTGGAGGAGATGTGAGCCAGGGCAGGGTCGGCAGCGATGAAGACCGTTTCGACTCCAGCCAGTTCGTGGTTCATGCGGGCCATCGGCATTTCGTACTCCAGGTCCGGAACACCGCGGACTCCGCGGATGACGACGTCGATTCCGGCTCGGCTGCAGTAGTCGACCAGCAGGCCGCCGGTGTCGGAGTCGACCGTGACGTTGCTCAACTCTGTTGCTGCCGCACGGAGCTGGTCCAGCCGTTCCGTGACGGGGAAGCGGCCGGTCTTGTTCGCGTTGAACATCACGCACACGACGACCTCGTCGAACAGAAGGGCAGCGCGCCGGAGTATGTCCTGGTGCCCTTGAGTGACCGGGTCGAAGGATCCTGGGAAGAGGGCTCGCATGATCGAAAAGAGTAACTGGCAGCACTCGGTCCCGGAGCCCCGAGGTGAGTCCCCAAGACCTCTCCTTTCTGCTGGCCTTGGCCAAGGTGGCGTCTAACGCCGACCCGCTACCGGTCCACCGCTGCCTCCACGCTCCGCCCGCCATGCCGCCCGCGCCCGCCAAACGGGGTGCGAGTTCCCGCTGAGTGTCTCACTGAGTGATGCGTCGATCGGCCGTTGGGGGCACGCCCCCCGATTACCGAGCCGGATACCGGCTTGGCATTGCGTGGGCAGGGGACCAGCGGGCCGCTGAAGCCGAGACCCCTCCGCAGACGTCCTGCACCCGCTGGTGGTCAGGCCCAGGAAGGCGGAACCGACTCCACCCCGCCCGGCAGGTCGCCACCGGCAGTCCACAGCCTTCCAGAACTGCGGACGTCACGGCCCAGGAAGCGTGGACTCCGGTTCCTTGGCGGATCGCGGTGGCGGCCTGACGCGTGCCCCCGTCAACACTCACTTCCCGTCCAAGTCCCCTCCCGCGACCAGGAACCGTGGCGCTCGTACGCTCATGGAGCGGTGGCGATTTTCGGCCTCCCTGGGCAGGTGAGGGCTGGGTGAAGGGACGCAAGCAGGCTTGTGTGTTCGAGAGCGGTGCACGTCAGGTGGCTGCGGTTTCTTTGTGTTCGTTGGGGGGTTGGCCTGATCGGTGTGGGTACCATCATCGCTACACCCACCCCCCATCGCGCCGAAAGCCGAGGACCACATGTCCAAAAACCCTCCCACCCCGAGCGTCACGGCAGACTATGCCCAGCGGGTCACGGACGACCTGTCGGCGAACCGGAGCGAGCAGGAGCGCGTGCGCGCCGAACTTGCACGGCTGCAGGAGGAACTTGTCCGCCTGGAGGAGAGCGAGCAGGTTCTGACCAAGATGCAGGAGGTGCTCGGCACCACGCCCAAGCAGACGGCCAAGAAGGGCAAGGGCGGCAAGACAGCCGCGGTTCCTGCAGCCCGCCGGTCCAACGGCAGGGCGGCAGCGGGCAAGACGGGTACTACCACCGGGCGCAAGACTTCGAAGAAGGCGGCGTCACCCAAGAAGCCCGGTGAGCCGACCTGGCTCGAGCTGGCCACGGCACACCTGACTGGGCAGAGTGAGCCCAGGTCGGCTGCGGAGGTGTCCGCGGCGCTGACCGAGGCACATCCTGAGCGCGCGGTACAGGTAACCGTCGTACGCAACACCCTGGAACAAGGAGTCGCGCAAGGACTGCTGGAGCGCTCCAAGCAGGGGCGCTCCGTCTTCTACAGCCCGGTCGTGGCCGTCTCGGCGTAACCCGGCTCATAGCGGTAGACGCCGTTGGCGCGGTGACCTGGCACCCGATGGCTCCCTGCATGAGCAGCAGGCGGTGGCACCAAAGCCGTCCACGGCAGCGACCCTTGTCGAGGAGGCCAGCTCGAAACAGGGCTTGGTGAACGCCAGAAAACCAGCGTTCCACGCTGGGGGCTGCCGCGTGAGGTCCGATCGCCTTCAGCGCTCATCTTTCGCAGCCTTCCTGCCCGGTACGTCGAGTCACAGCAGGGCTGTGATGGTGGTCGGCCTGTGCCCGGGGCGGGGTTCTGGTGGGCGGCTTCACGTGCGAGCCCCATCGGCTCAGCGCTCTGCGCGGTCAAACCCACCCACGTACCCAGGCCACGCCGCGGCTGCCAGGACGTGCTGTCGCTGTGCACGACATCGGTGATCTGGGGCCCGGGGGAGGTACGGACCGGTCCTGATCAGCTAGTGTGATGCGCCAGAAATCCTGATGATTATTTATTACCCTGTTGTCATGTCGCATTCGGGTCCCTCCGCTGTGGAGATCACGCTGTCCGAGGCCGAGCACGCCGAGTTGGTGCGCCGGGCGGGTGTGCCGCACCGGCGCTCCGCCGAGAGGGCCCGCATCATCCTGGCGTGCGCTGATGGCATGTCAAACGCGGGTGTCGCACGGATCATCGGCGTCCAGGCCAAGACGGTTGGCAAGTGGCGTCGGGCTTTCGCCGCAGAGCGGATCGCCGGGTTTGAGGACGCCGGCTGGATCGGGCGGCCGAAGGCCGACCTGGTCTTGGACGAGGCTGAGCGGAGGCAGCTGACGCAGTGGGCGCGGCGGGCGAAGACCGCCCAGTTCCTCGCGTTGCGGGCAAAGATCGTGCTGCGCTGCGCGGAGGGTGGGACGAATCAGCAGGCCGCGGCCGACCTCGGCATCGACCAGTCGACCGTGGACCGGTGGCGGGCCCGGTTCATTGCCAAACGCCTCGATGGCTTGCATGACGAGCCCCGCTCGGGCCGGCCGCCCTCGATCCTCCTCGACCAGGTCGAGGAGGTCATCGTGGCAACCCTGGAGTCGACCGCGGGCAGGGACACGCACTGGTCACGAGCCTCGATGGCCCAGCGCACCGGCCTGTCGAAGTCGACCATCGGCCGGATCTGGAAGAAGTTCGACCTCAAGCCCCACCTGCAGGATTCGTTCAAACTGTCCACCGATCCGCAGTTCGTCGCCAAGGTCGTCGACGTCGTCGGCCTGTACCATCACCCGCCCGAGAGGGCGGTAGTGCTCTGCGTGGACGAAAAGTCCCAGATCCAGGCTCTGGACCGCTCCCAGCCGGTCTTGCCGATGATGCCGGGCATGCCCGAACGCCGGACCCACGACTACTACCGGCACGGCATCACCAGCCTGTTCGCCGCCTTCAACATCGCTGACGGCACTGTCATATCGGCGCTGCACCGCCGCCACCGGGCGATCGAGTTCAAGAAGTTTCTGATCCGGATCGACAAGGCGGTGCCCGCCGAGCTCGAGGTGCACCTGGTGTGTGACAACTACGCCACCCACAACACCGCTGAAATCAAGACGTGGCTCGGCAAGCACCCGCGTTTCCACGTCCACTTCACGCCGACCGGTTCCTCCTGGATGAACCAGGTCGAGCGGTGGTTCGGCCTGCTGACCGACAAACTCATCCGCCGCGGTGTCCACCGGTCCGTGAAGGCCCTGGAGGACGACATCGCCGCGTGGATCGACACCTGGAACGAGAATCCACGGCCCTTCACCTGGACCAAGACCGCCGACGAGATCCTCAACTCCCTCGCCGACTACCTCACCAAGGTCGGAACCACCAACCAGCAAACAGAGCAGAAATGACCATCAGGATTTCTGGCGCATCACACTAGGTCGGCGAAGTAGCTGTCCGGGGTGTTGTCGTTTCGGGTGGCGATGCCGCGGCCTTGAGCTTGTTGGTCAGCGGTTCGACGGTGTTTCCCTCCTTGCAGAGGTCGGCGTTGTGGCCGACAGATCGATTGAAAGAGCGTCGGATCCCTTCCCCTGACCCGACCCTGACCGGTTTTCGCCCTGCGCCCCGATCGCCCCTGAGTGGTCCCCGACCCGTCCCGGAAAAGCCCCTGACAGGGGCACCACATGGGCGGCAGTGCACCTAACGTGACGACGGTGCCCCGGCCGGGCCCGCACGTCTGACACAACCGCTCTCTTCATGAGGAGGATCCATGCCGTTAAGGGGCAGATCCACACTGCGGCGCATCGCCGCGCGGGGCACGGCCATGGTGGTGGGAGCCGCCATGGCCCTCATCACCGGCCTCGCCGCCGCTCCCGCGGTCCACGCGTCGCCGTCTGCCACCGGGGCCCTGCGATGGGCACCGTGTGACGACCCGGCGAAGTTGGGAGCCGAGTGCGCCACTCTTTCGGTGCCGATCGACTGGGCCCACCCGGACGGGCCGAGACTCGACCTGGCCGTGGCCCGCCGCAAGGCCACCGACCCCGGCGCACGTGTCGGTTCGATGGTGTTCGGCCCCGGCGGGCCGGGCGACTCGGGTGTGGAGATGGTGGTGCGCCGTATCAGCCGGTTCAGCCCCGAGGTCCGCCGCAGCTTCGACATCGTCAGCTTCGACCCGCGCGGCGTGGGCGGCAGCAACCCGGTGACCTGCTCCGGCGACCTGCTTGCCAAGCGGCCGTCACCGGAGCTGAAGAGCCAGGCGGACTTCGACGCCACCATGGCGTATAACAGGCGGCTCCGTGCCGACTGCCGGGCCCGTACCGGCCCAGTGTTCGACCACCTTGACACCGCCCAGACGGTCCGGGACCTGGACGCCCTCCGGGCCACCCTCGGCGAGCGGAAACTGACCTTCCACGGCAGCTCGTACGGCACGCTGCTCGGGGCACAGTACGCCGAGACGTACCCGCGCCGCGTGCGCGCGATGGTGCTGGAGAGCGTCATGGACCACAGCGTCCCGACCACCCGTGACTTCCTGCGGTCCGAGGCGGCCACCGCAGAGGATTCATTCCAGGAGTTCGTGAAGTGGTGCGACGGTGCTGCGGACTGCGCGCTGCACGCCCGCGACGTCCGCGCCGTCTGGCAGGGCCTGTTGGCCCGCGCCGGGCGCGGCGAGCTGGAGGACCCGGCGAAGCCGGGCACCTCGCTGTCTTCTTCGGACCTGGTCAACAAGATCGCGTTCCGGAAGTTCTACCAGGCCGACTACGCGGGCCTGGCCACGGCGATCGTGGGGATGGACGCGAGCAAGCCGCTGCCCGCGTCGCCCACCTCGATAGCGCCGCTGCCTTCGGCCACCCCGGTCTTCTGCTCGGACTGGCACCTGCCGGTGCGCGACTACCAGGAGTACGCCTCGCTCGTCACCATGATGAACATGACCGCGCCTGACCTGCCTTACCTGCTGCCGCTCCACATGGCAGCGGCGTGTCTGGGCGCGCCGACCGCCAACCCGCAGCACCGCCTGGACGCACACGGCGCCCCGCCGATCCTGGTCTCCAACGCGCTGCACGACCCCGCCACCGGCTACCCGTGGGCGGTCTCGGTGGCCCGGCAGCTCGGCCGCAGCGGCGTGCTCCTCACCTACGAGGGTCACGGCCACGGCAGCGTCACCAGCGGCCTGTGTATGGAGGACGCCGTGGACAACTACCTCATCGACCTTGCAGTCCCGCCCCGGGGCACCAGCTGCCCCGCCGTACCGTCCTGACAGCTTGCCGATCCGGATCCGCCTGGGGGCGGATCCGGTAGGAAGACGATCGTGACGCGCAGGCAACTCACCGACGACAAGGTAGCCCTAACACGCGTGCGTGAGTTGGGGGAGTGTTCAATGATCGGCGGATCCGATGATCAAGGAGACGCCAGATGAGCGACACCACCATCGAACAGATACCGGGCAGCGAGCCGACGGCGGGGGCCGTGGCGGCGAGTGACGAGCAGTTGGTCGCGATGCTCGTGGACCGGGCCCGGTCGGAGGGTCTGCAGCTGGCTGGGGAGGGCGGGCTGCTGCAGCAGCTGACCAAAGCGGGTGCTGGAGTCCGCCCTGGAGGGCGAGATCACCGATCACCTCGGATACGAGAAGCATGACGCCGATGGCCGGGGCAGTGGCAACTCCCGCAACGGGAAACGGGCGAAGACGGTGCTGACCGATGTCGGCCCAGTCGAGGTCAAGGTCCCCCGCGACGTGGCGGGCACGTTCGAGCCGGCCATCGTCAAGAAGCGGCAGCGGCGCCTGTCCGGCGTGGACGAAATGGTGCTGTCGCTGTCGGCGAAGGGGTTGACCCACGGCGAGATCTCCGCCCACCTGGCCGAGGTCTACGGCGCGAGCGTGTCCAAGGTGACCATCTCCACGATCACCGACAAGGTGATGGACGGGATGGCGGAATGGTCCAACCGCCCGCTGGACCGCGTCTATCCGGTGCTGTTCGTGGACGCGATCAACGTGAAGATCAGGGACGGACAGGTGGCAAACCGTCCGATCTACGTCGTCATGGCCGTGACCGCCGAGGGTCATCGCGACATCCTGGGGATCTGGGCCGGTGACGGCGGCGAGGGCGCGAAGTACTGGCTGAGCGTGTTCACGGATCTCAAGAACCGGGGCGTCGACGATGTCCTGATGCTGGTCTGCGATGGGCTGAAGGGCCTGCCCGAAGCCGTGGAGACGGTCTGGCCTCGAACGATTGTCCAGACCTGTGTCGTTCACCTGCTGAGGAACAGCTTCCGGCACGCGGCCCGCCAGGACTGGGACAAGATCGCCAAGGTGCTCAAGCCCGTCTACACGGCACCGAACGAGGCCGCCGCGACCGAGCGGTTCAGCGAGTTCCAGGAAGCCTGGGGCAAGAAGTACCCGGCGGTCATCCGGCTCTGGGAGAACGCCTGGGCCGAGTTCGTTCCCTTCCTCTCCTTCGACGTCGAGATCCGCAAGGTCATCTGCTCGACGAACGCGATCGAGTCCGTCAACGCCCGCATCCGCAAGGCCGTCCGGGCCCGCGGGCACTTCCCCAACGAGGCCGCGGCCCTCAAGTGCGTCTACATGGCGCTGATGAGCCTGGACCCGACCAGCAAGGGCCGCAAGCGGTGGACCATGCGCTGGAAGGCACCGTTGAATGCCTTCCAGATCGCCTTCGAAGGCCGGCTCACCCCGGCCGCCCACTGACCCCTTACAAGAACTGGATCAGCCGTCTACTGGACACACCCTCAGAGCGCGAAGAGCGAGGCGTGGGTACGGCGGGCGACTTCCGCAGCCGGAATAGATGACCGACGGCGAAACAGGTCTGTCGAGGCAGGGTTTGTGCCGGGCGGAGGGCGCCCAGAGCACCCGACGGCCAACCCTCCCCGCGTCGGCGATGTACCGAGGGCCCGCTTCCTGGCCACCTCCTCTCTGCGTCGGCGAAGTGCTTGCCAGAAGGTGCCCTTGGCCGATACTGCACCGAGAAATCCATTATCAAGTCACAGCACGCATGGTTTTTCGACAAAGGTGCTACTTCCGTATTGATCAGAAACTCATGGGGTTCTCGTCCAGGACGTAGCGGACGTGCGGGCCGCCGAAGTAGCCGCGGACCATGTGCGGCTGACGCTGGCGTCTGCGGAAGAAGCGGCGGGTCTCGGCGGCGAGTTCGGCCTGATCGCGAGCTCGGTGCTGCTTGGGCAGGCTGTGCTTGAGGTCCGCGTTGACCAGCTCGTCGGGGTTCAGCTCGGGCGAGTACGGGGGCAGGAAGTGCAGTTCGATGTCGTCGGAGTGGGCGGCGAGCCAGTCGCGGACCTTCTTGGAGCGGTGGGCGGGGTGCCCGTCGACCACGAGGTGGACCTTGTGGTCGAAGTGGCCGGCGAGCCGGTCCAGGAAGCGGCACATCACCTCGGCGGTGAAGCTCTCGGCGAAGACCATGAAGTGCATCCGGCCCTTCGTGCTGATCGCCGACATCGCGTTCACCGAGAACCGGTTCCCGCTCCGCCGCACCACAGGTGTCTTACCCTTCTCACCCCAGGTACGGCCGGTGACCTGGTCCGAGCGGATGCCGACCTGATCGGCGAAGAGGATCTCCCCACCGTCGGCCTTCACCTTCGCCCGGATCTCCGGCCAGGTCTCCTGATGCCAGCGCCGGACAGCATCCGGGTCCTGCTCGACGGCCCGCTTGTCCGGACGCTGGAAGGACAGCCCCCAACGCTTCAGGTACTTGCCCACCCCCACCTCGGTCAGCCGCACCCGGTACAGCTTCGCGATCAGCTCGCCCACCAACCGCCGCGTCCACAGCTGACCGGAAAGCCCCACGTCACAGGGCCGGTGATCGAGTACCGCCTGCCGCACCGCGGCCTGCTCGGCCTCCCCGAGCACCTGGTGCACCCCGACCGGCTTGCCACGCGGACGCATGACCAGCGCCTCCCGCCCGCCGGCCTGCCACTTCGCCCACCACGTGTCGACCGCCTTCAGCGACACCCCGAACACCGCCGCCACGTCCTCGCGGTCCCGTCCCGCTACCAGCGCGGCCACCGCCCGCAGCCGCAGGGCTTCCTGCGCCGACGGCGACAGATGCCGCGCGTCCCCCACCAGATCGCTCACACCCGTCCAACGACCCAGAACCCAAACCGTTTCTGATCAATAGGTGGCCTGAGCGGAATTTCAGCCATACCGCACTCGGCGGCCATTTCACGAGATTTTAACGATGGTTCCGCGAGGGGCGCCTGTCAACTCGCGTGACGCATGTGCTTCTGCGCAGGGCAATACGGTTGGCTAAAAAATTCCCCGCCTATCACTCCGGCCGAATCGATGAGGCTGTTAGCGTGAGGGCATCAAGCGCCTAGGAGGGTGGTTATGCGTTCTGTTGGGATACAGGCCCTATCCGTTCACCTGCCGGACACCGTGCGAACCAATGGATGGTGGAGCACAAATTCCACTGACAGGGAAAGTGCGCCGCCGGTGCAGCCGTCCGGTCCGAAGCCTCGGAATTTGTTCGACGCTGCGATGCAGCCGTACATTGACGATCCGTTCTTCGGTAGTATCGAGCGCCGAATAGCAGATGCTGGCGAGGGCTCTGTTTCGCTGGGCATCAAAGCTGCCCGCAGCGTCCTGGAGACCACGGGAATCGCGGCTAGAGAAGTGGACGGCCTGATCTCGGTCTCCATGTTCCCTGACCGGGTAGGGGCGGGTGACGCCGGCTACCTTGCCCAGGCTCTGGGCACAGGCGGCGGCGCGTTCAGTCTGGAGGCAACCTGCTCCGGTTCCATGTCGGCCCTGCTGACAGCCAGTTCGCTGGTGCAGTCCGGGCTCAAGGAACGGGTCCTGGTGGTGGTGGTCTCCATGCTCTCGCGCGCGATCGATGCGGACGATGTCACGGCGCGACTCTGCGGAGACGCCGCAGCGGCCTTCTTGGTCGGCCCGGTTGAGGAGGGGTACGGGCTGCTGGGTTCCAAGACGCTGCAGACAGGCGAGACATGCGGAACCTGGCTGCTGGACACCGTCGAGGAGCCCGAAGGAACCACCGCGGGGGGCCGCCGCATCCGGCTAAGGGTCGATCCGACCATCACGCATGTTCTGCGGGCCACCGCGAAGCCCTATCTGGTGGGCACCGTCGAGGGCGCGCTCGAAGCGGCACAACTGAAGATCGATGAAATCGATGTGGTGGTACCGAACACTCCTACTGCCTGGCACGCGCGTTTCAGCGCGGACACCCTGGGCCTGGATCCGGACCGGGTGGTGAACACCTTCCCCAGCGTGGCCAATATCGGGCCCGCCCTCATGCCGGTGAACACCCACCTTGCTGCCGTCGAAGGCCGTATCAAGCCGGGTGACCGGGTGCTGCTCTACACCTTCGGAGGCCAGGCGGAGGCGGGTGCCGCTGTCGTCCGCTGGCCTTCGGTACTTCTCGGCCCGGCGCACGCCGGGGCGAGGACCACTCTGAACTCCGACGGAGGAAACCATGCCTGAGGTACGCGACCAGATCCGCTCGTTCATCATCAAGGAGATCCTGAAGGGCGGCAGCGAGGACGACCTGCCCGACGACCTGGACCTGCGCGAGTCCGGGGTGCTGACCTCGCTCACGACCATGCAGCTGGTGTCGTTCGTGGAGGACGAGTTCGGCATCGACGTGGCGCTTCAGGACCCTCGGCTGCACTTCACGACCGTGTCCCACCTGACGCAGTACGTGAAGGACCGGCAGGAGCACATTCATGGGCAGTGACGCCGTGAGAAACGTGGAGTACGCCGACCTCGCGGCATACCTTGACACCGCCGCGGTGCGTTCACCGCTCAGCCGCGCTGTCGTCGGACCGGACGGGCAGGCACAGACGTACCGTGAGCTCTCCACGCAGGCCGACCGGGTGGCGGCCCTGCTGCACCAGCGCGGCGTCGGTCGTGGAGACAGAGTCGGGCTCCTCATGCCCAAGGGCGTCCAGTCCCTGGCCCTGATCTTCGGTGTGCTGCGGCTCGGAGCGGCCTACGTTCCAGTCGACGCCTACGGTTCCTCCCAGCGAGCCGCGACCATCTTCGAGAACTGCCAGTCACGCATCATCCTGGCCGACGGAGGATCTGCGGGACGGCTAGGGAAAACTGCACCCACTCTCGCGGCACGCACACTGATCACCGACGACGGCTCCTGGCTGGATAAAGACCTTTCGGGGGACCCCAGCTATCCGCGCGCCCAGAACGACCCCGACCGGTTGGCGATGCTGCTCTACACATCGGGGTCGACCGGGACCCCCAAAGGCGTGATGATCACGCACCGGAACGCCGTCTCCTTCGCCGAATGGGCCTCAGAAACGTTCGGGATCACCGAGGACGACGAGGTCGCCAGTCACGCACCCTTCCACTTCGACCTGTCGGTCTTCGACCTCTTCGTGACCGTCAAGCACGCCGCGTGTCTCCACCTGATTGACACGGACCTGGCCGCCAGCCCTCGGCATCTCCCCGAGTTCATCGCCAAGTCCGACATCACCGTCTGGTATTCGGCTCCCGCGATCCTCGGGATGATCGCTGAGTCACCCAGACCGGAAAGATTCCCGAAGAACAGACTCAGGCTTGTCCTGTTCGCGGGAGAGGTCTTCCCGATCGACAAGCTGCGGCGCCTCATGCAGCTGTGGCCCGCACCTCGCTACTACAACCTCTACGGCCCGACCGAGACCAACGTATGCACCTACCATCCGGTTCCCCGAGAGATCCCGGCCTCCCGCACAGCCCCCCTGACGATCGGGCATGCCTGCTCCCACTGCGACGTCATCGTCGTGGACGACCAACACAGGCCGCTGCCTACCGGACAGCCAGGATTCCTCAGCGTGGCCGGACCCTCGGTCTACCCGTCCTACTGGAACATGCCCGACCGCACGGCGGAGCGCACATTCCAGTTCAACGGACGCCGCTGGTACAACACAGGCGACATCGTACGCACCACGCCAGAGGGCTACGAATTCCTCGGTCGCGCGGACCGCATGGTCAAACGTCACGGCCACCGCATCGAGCTGGACGAGATCGAGCACAGCCTCCGCCACAACCACGCAGTCAAGGACGCGGCAGTCGTCAGCACCGGCGTGCCCGGGGATGTCACCATCACCGCGTTCATCGTGGCCCCTGCCGCTGCACCAACCAGCGTGGAACTGCGCCAGTACTGCCACAGCCGGCTGGCCCGCTACATGGTGCCCGACGATTTCCGGTTCCTGGACGAACTCCCTCGCACATCAACCGGCAAAACCGACTACCAGGAACTGGGCCGCCGCAGCGGCATTGCCGAGACAACCCGCGGATGACCGCGAAAGCACCCCGTCGACCAGACCTCGCCCACAAGCGAAAGGGAACGATTCAGTGAACGCGGGGCAGAACACGTGGAATGGCTGGGACGATCACCACTCCGCTCTCTATCAGGACGCGGACCGATTCGCCCGTGAAGTCCTGCGGGCCGACACGGCGGAACGCGACGTGAGCGGAGAGTTCGACCGCGCCGGCTGGAAGCAGTGCGCGGAGTTCGGGCTCCTGAAGATGCCCGTCCCGCAGGAGCACGGTGGCGCGGGCAAGCCTCTGTCCGATCTCCTCACCGTCATGGAAGGGCTGGGGCACGGGACGGACGACCAGGGGCTCCTCTTCGCCCTCAACGCCCACCTGTGGACAGTGGTCCTGCCTCTTTCCATCCACGGGACACCGGCCCAGCGAGCTCGGTACCTCCCGGCTCTGATGCAGGGGTCATCCATCGGAGCGAACGCATCCACCGAGGATGAAGCAGGGTCGGACGTCTACGCCATGCGCGCCCGGGCGGAGAAGGACGGCGACAGCTACGTCCTGAACGGCACGAAGAGCTATATCACCAACGCCCCGATTGCGGACCTGTTCGTCATCTACGCGACCGTGGACCCCGCACTCGGAGCACTCGGGGTGACCGCCTTTCTGGTAGACGCCCGAACCCCTGGACTGAACAAGAGTGCCCCCGTGGAGAAAATGGGAATGCGTACCGCCCTCATGGGTCGCATCACGCTGACGGACTGTCGCGTTCCCGCAGAAGCCGTTCTCGGCAAGCCGGGACGTGGCGTGAGCGTCTTCGACGGTGCGATGGAATACGAACGCGGCTGCATCCTAGCCACCACACTGGGAGCCATGCAGCGCCAGTTGGAACAGTCCATCAACCACGCCCGGACCAGAAAGCAGTTCGGGCGGGCGATCGGAAAAAACCAGGCAGTCTCCCACCGCATCGCAGATATGAAAGTGACGCTGGACGCCGCTCGTGAACTCATCCACAGGGTCGGAAAACTCAAAGATGAAGGAAAGAGTATCGCGCTCGCATCGGCCAGCGCGAAGTTGTTCGTATCCGAGGCCTATGTGAAGTTCTCTCTCGACGCTCTGAGAATTCAGGGAGGTCGAGGCTACCTCACGGGAGCCGAATCCGAACGGCAGCTGAGAAACTCAGCCGCATCCGTGCTGTACTCAGGAACATCTGACATACAACGGAACCTCATAGCAAGCCAGTTCGGCCTCTGAGTGCACCCGCACGAAAGCAGAAAAGCCCCGCACCTGTAGATAAGCGCATCGGTATGCGAAGGCCCATACTCACAGGCCTTGTGAGTATGGGCCCAAAGAGCTCGTAAAATGATCATGATCATGTCTTCTTGAGGCGTCTGAAGCAGATCAGGCCGCAGGCGAGGAAGACGAAGCGTCGTGGAATTCGGTGCGGCGTTCCCAGCGCAGGGACTGAACTTCTTCGAGTTGGCCACCGATTGGGTGATGAGCCGGAAACGCAACGAGCGAGGCCCCCGGGCTGTTGAGCGAGATGTCTGACGTCTCCATCACATTGCTCGGGGGCCTCGTTGGCCATCCATCCTGCCGCACTCGACCTGCCGCCTGCACTCGGGGAGTGGGTCACCATGCTGATCATCACCTGTGAGGGCGACCGGCGCTTCAAGCTCCGTCCGTCCCAGCGCGCGATGGTGGCACTGGTGTACCTGCGCGAGCACACCACTCTCGCGAAGATCGCCGCCGGGTTCGGGATCAGCGAGTCCACCGCCCACGCCTACACCAGCGCGGTCGTCGACCTCCTTGCCGAACGTGCACCGGGCTTGCTGAAGACGCTGCGCGAGCACGAACCCGACCCCGTCCTTCTCGACGGCACCCTCGCCGAGTGCGACCGGGTCGGCGACGGCTGGGCCGACCCTTACAGGTGGCCAGGTCTGTCTCCAACGAGATCTCGTGCTGCGCTCCGTCGTCAACCTGCCGGTGAACACCTGGCGCTACACCTCCGACCCACCCGACGGCGATGCCGATGGTCGTGTCGTCGCCGCCGAGGCCGAAGGCTGCCCAGAGAGCCGCTCGGCGGCCGCGAGGGTCGCGTTGACCGGCAGCGCAGAGTCCTCGGGCATGAGCGAGGGCGGCTTCAGGACGCAGACAGCCCCGTAGACCGTGCCGCCCCACAGACAGGCGCCGCCATCACGCCCCATCCCACGATCCCATCACGGTCGACCGCATAACCCGCCTCGCGGACGTGCCTCAACGACCCGGTGAACTCGGCTGCGGAGCGGACTGCCGGACCGCAGCACAGGGGGAGAGGTAGCTCGACCACTCCGCTGAGGAGGAACGGCGGGAGGTGCGCGGCGATGACGCGGCCAACTGCCCCCACGCGCAGGGACTGGCCTATCTCCATGAGGTCGGCGAAGCTCAGGCCGAGTGACTCCCAGTCGTACTGGCCCGGAGGGTCGCTTATTGGATGCGCGAACAGAGACCGCTTTGTCAGGAACACGTCGGCGTGGTCGTCTGCAGGGACCAGTCAACCGGATGACGAGAGGGGCTCGGGTGCCTGAGCTCTGGGCGGGGACAGACCCCAGTGCTAACGAGGTGGCTCGACAAGGTCCACGGTGGCCAGGCCGGTTTCGCCGTCGACGAGCTGGAGGGCGACTTCGGCGCGGGCGGCAAGGTCGAGCGGGTCGAGCCCTTCGGTGTAGGAGGAGACCACCCAGGATCAAGGCGGTTCGGGTGCCGGGAGGTCTGCAGTCGGAGGGGTGTGTCAGAGTCTGCGCATGCTTGAGATCGTGGTGAAGACGGAGAAATGGGAGCGGTACGTCCGTGTGTCGGCCGAGGAGCTGGCTGGGTTGGTCCGGCGAATCGGTGGTCACGGTGACCGGTTCCTGGTGGTCCAGCGGATACCCGACCTGCCTGATGTCTTCGCTCAGGTCTGGCACAAGGCAGGCGGTGACTACATGCTGGAGTACCGCGACGGTGCCGCTGACCGGCACTTCCAAGCGATGGCCGACGGGCCCGAGGCCGTGATTGATGCAATTGCCGGCTGGGCCCGCCACAATGCCGGTTGGGACAGTGGTCTGGCTTGGACGCCGCTGGACATGGGCCCCGCACGTGAGGTGCCGCCGCTCGACCTCGACGAAAACGAGCGCGAGGAGTTGGAGAAGCGCGTCCGCGAGGTGCTGATCGGCGGCTACGCCTCCCGCGCCGCACTGGCCGAGCTTGCTGAGGAGTACCTGGTCACCAAGGATCGCCGGCCCGTCTCGCGCGAGCAGGCGGAGGTTCTGGCCAACCGGATGCGGCTGGAACGGGTCGCGGAGCAAGCCGCATGGCAGGGCGAGACCGACCCTGAGCGGCTCACTCGCGCGTTCACCGTCCTGCAGGAGGCCGGTATCACCACCCGCGAGAACTTCACCTGCTGCCGTAGCTGCGGCCAGTCCGAGATCGGCGGTGAAGGCGAACCCGACGCCCGCGGCTTCGTCTATTTCCACACCCAATGCACGGATTCCGCCGCAGCCGGCCACGGACTGATGCTCCTCTACGGCAGCTTCGACGGCTCGTCCGAGACCACTACAGCCATCGGCCACGAGGTCGTGGCTGCCCTCGAAGCAGTCGGCCTCCACGCCGAGTGGGACCGTGCCCCCGGCCGGGCCATCACCGTCACCCCTCTGGACTGGCGTCGTCGCCTGGTCGGTTAGGGACCGACGTCAAACATCACACCCACATGAGGACGGAGGCGAGGGTGACTGCGAAGAAGCGCCGGAAGGAATCGGTCAGCGCGGCGGTGGTCGAGGCGGTTCTTCGTCCGGGCTGATGTACGCAAGCAGCCCCTGATGATCATCCAAGCAGGCCCGGGGACGTGCTCCGGCCGCAACCGCGGTCTGCGACCGCCGTACATCAACCAGTTCACGTACGGCGTCGGAGCGGGGGGCGTTCACGGGGTGAGCTTGTTCCGCTTTGACGGACACCATTGGTGTGGTGGTCAGGCTGTGAGTGCGGTCTCGTACTCGGCGGGGCTGAGGTAGCCGAGGCTGCTGTGCAGTCGGTGCAAGTTGTACCAGCCCTCGATGAAATCGAAGATCGCGGTTCGGGCGGCGGCCCGGCTGGGCCAGGCGGAGGTGCCGAGCAGTTCGCGTTTGATGGTCGAGAAGAACGACTCGGCGAGCGCGTTGTCCCAGCACTGGCCGGTGCGGCCGACCGAGAGTCTGACCCCGAACTGGGTTGCCAGGGAAGCGAATTGCTGGCTGGTGTATTGGGCGGATTCAATCGGTCGTCGCAACACCTTCGTGAACTGGGGGTTTGTGATGGGTGTGGGGAATCGGCAGCGGGCGGTGCGGGAGTATCGCGGCCAGATGGCCTCGCCAGGGCGGCCGGGCGTTGCCTGGCGTGAGGACCGGGCCAGGTTCTGGAAGGCGATCGCGCGGGGACTGAGTTCGGTGGACGCCGCAGCCGTCATCGAGGTCTCGCCTGCGGTGGGGTCGCGGTGGTTTCGTCATGCTGGCGGGGTGAATCCGTGCCTCGCCCCGACTGTCTCCGGCCGTTACCTCTCGTTCGCCGAGCGGGAGGAAATCGCTCTGCTGCGTGCGCGAGACTTCGGGGTCCGTGCGATCGCGCGGTGTCTGGGGCGTTCGCCGTCCACGATCTCGCGGGAGCTGCGGCGCAACGCCTCCACGCGGAGTTACCACTTGGAGTACCGGGCCTCGCTGGCGCAATGGCATGCCGAGCGGCGGGCTCAGCGGCCGAAGCCGGCGAAGCTGGTGGCCGACGAGCGACTGCGCGAGTACGTGCAGGACCGGCTGGCCGGGAACGTCGTCCACGCCCTGGACGGCCGGGTCGTCGAGGGTCCCCAGGTGCCGCCCTGGCAGGGAAGGAACAAACCCCGCCGTCAGGACCGCCGCTGGGCGACCTCCTGGAGTCCGGAACAGATATCACAGCGGCTCACGGTGGACTTCCCGGAAGATGAGTCCATGCGCATCTCCCCGGAAGCGATCTACCAGGCCCTTTACGTCCAGGGACGCGGAGCCCTCAAGCGTGAGCTGGTCGCCTGCCTGCGCACCGGACGGTCACTGCGTGTCCCGCGGGAGCGCACCAGGCAGAGCGTCCGCGGCCACGTGACCGCTGACGTGCTGATCAGCGAGCGGCTGGCCGAGGCCGAGGACCGTGCCGTTCCAGGCCACTGGGAAGGTGACCTCATCATCGGCACCGGCCGGTCCGCGATCGGCACGCTGGTCGAGCGCAGTACGCGGTCACCATGCTGCTGCACCTGCCCCGGATGGGGGGCTTCGGCACCGAGCCACGTACCACGAACGGGCCCGCGCTGGCCGGCCGCGGCGCCGAGGCCGTGAAAGACGCGATCACCGCCACCATCACGACCTTGCCCGAGCAACTGCGCAGGTCACTGACGTGGGACCGGGGCACGGAACTGGCCCAGCACGCCCAGTTCCGCGTCGATGCCGGACTCCAGGTCTACTTCGCCGACCCTCACAGTCCCTGGCAGCGCGGCACCAACGAGAACACGAACGGTCTGCTGCGGCAGTATTTTCCGAAGGGCACGGACCTGTCGCGCTGGGGCATCGACGAGCTGCAGGCCGTCGCCTTCACCCTCAACAACCGCCCCCGAAAGACCCTCGCCTGGAAGACCCCCGCCGAAGCCCTCAACGAGCACCTACTATCCCTCCAGGAAGCTGGTGTTGCGACGACCGGTTGAGTGCAAGTTGGCAGCCTCTGTCCGAATGGAAGATCACGGGGTGGGTGGGGCGACGCTGCCGGCAGGCGGCTGTCAGCGACTCGGCCACCGGTTCGGTACGCAGGTGATCTGCGGTTGCCCAGCCGACTACGCGCCGGGAGGCGATGTCGATGACCGTGGCCAGATAGAGCCAGCCCTCCTCCGTCGGGACGTACGTGATGTCGCCGCACCAGCGGGCATCGAGCCCGGCGCGGTCGGGCTGGAAGTCCCGGACGATGAGGTCGGGACGGAAGGCAGCCCTGGGATCGGGGATCGTGGTCACGTGCCGTCGTCTGCAGTGCCGGCCCTGCAGCCCGGCGGCCCGCATCAGTCGTGCGACACGACGACGGCCACACCCGGCACCCTCGCGCTTGAGCACGGCATGCACGCGCGGGGACCCGTAGGTTCCGCGGGACTTCGCATGGGCCTCGAGAATCTGCTCGGTCAGCTCGGCATCCCGCAACGCGCGGGGTCCGGGCAGGCCGGAGCGACGGGCATAGAAGGCGGTCCGGGAGACCTTCATCAGCTCACACGCCCGTTTGACGCTGTGACCTGCGCGCTTCTCCGCCTCGATGAACGGGTGCACCGTCACCGGGTCTCCTTCGCGAAGAAAGCTGTGGCCCGCTTGAGGACGTCGACATCCTCACGCAGCCGGCGGTTCTCCCGCCTCAACGCGGCCAGTTCCTCGCGCTCGCTGCTGGTCAGCCCGTTGCGCTCGCCCGCGTCGACCTCGGCCTGCTTCACCCAGTCCCGCACCGCCGTCTCGGTCAGTTCGAAGTCTCTGGCGACCTGCCCGACCGAGCGGTCACCTCGTCGGCACAGACCGACGATCTCGGCCTTGAACTCCGGCGTGAACGAACGACGAGGGCGGCGAGGCTTCTTCTTCCCCATGCTCTCCATGATGGACATCCTCCCGGGGCAGAACCCCAGATCTCGAATGTCCGTCAAAGCGGATCAAGCCCAACCTCGATATGGGGACGGTCGGTTTGCTGGAGGAGCGGGAGCGGGGTGCCGGAGGCGCGTTGAGGTGCCGCGTCAGGAAACCGACCCGGTTCTTGCCGAGCTGCGCGACGCGGAGTTGCTCCGGGAGCGGTTCGTCGTGCTCGGTGTCTCAGCAACCCGAACTGCACGAGAGGCCCTGTCCTCATGCACGGACAAGAGAGAATTCATCCCATCCGGCAGTCGTTTTCGATCACACCGCACTCAAGACCGATAGAACAACGGCTCCTCAGCCCTGACGGCTGATACCGGCAGGTGGGTACCCCGAACCACTTCCCCCACACTCGCGTGCTTCCGGCCTTGCGTGTGCTCTGCCAACGGCACCAGCGCGTCGGCCAGCCATGGCTCCACCTTCGTACCGGCTACCGCGGGCACGGGGGTGTGGCCGTGCTGTCCGAGCGGCGCGCTGGGGTGTCTGTTGGGCGGGCTCAGCGTTGCGGGCGGCTTCCAGGGTGGGGTGGATGTGCAGGACCTGGTGGGCGCCGACGATGCTGATCAGCCGTGTGACGGCGGGGGAGGGGGCGACGATGCGGAGGTCGGCTTCCTGGTGGGTGGCCAGGAGCAGGCGCAGGAGTCTGCCTTGGCGAAGACCGTTGGCCACATCCTCGGGACGATCCGGCACCCAGTGCCCCAACACATCAGCAATCACCCACACATACTCCCAGTGACCAGACGGATGGCAGCACAGTGCTTCCCGCGGGCCGCGCCGCAGCCCGTACCGAGGACATCTTGCAGGCGCCCTGGCTTCGCACCCGGCATCATGTGGCCCCCGCCGTCGCTACCGCCGTACTGTTCAGTGCGCTCGAATGCGTCTGAAGGGGGACACAACTTTGCCGGACCGCAGCGCCGAAATGCGTGCGAAGACGCTCGACCGCATTGCTTCGTATCAGGAGTCCAAGGACCGCTGGAACCTGTTCCGGAGCCTCAAGAACCTCATTGAACAGGCCGTCCGCGACTACGAGCACCGCGCCCTGGTGGAGCTCCTTCAGAACGCCCACGACGCGCATGACGCCGACGACCCCGGTGGCAGGGTCCTGATCAGGCTTGACCACGACGAGGGCCCGCACGGCGCGGTGTACGTGGCGAACACCGGGCGGCCCGTCAGCCGCAGCAACTTCGACGCGATGACCGACATCGCACAGTCGGACAAGCGACCGGAGGAGGGCATCGGCAACAAGGGGATCGGCTTCAAGAGCGTTCTCCAGCTGACCGGAGCACCCCAGGTCTACTCGGTTGCCGAGGAGGGAAGCCAGGTCTTCGACGGCTATCGGTTCACCTTCGCCGACGAGATCTCGCTCAAGGACCTCCTGGGCGGCGACGAGACCCTCGCGGCGGAGGTGGCCGCCGACGTCTTCCACCTCTGTCTGCCCGTGCCCCTCGACGGCGTCCCCGACGCCGTGAACGGCTTCGCGGCCGACGGATATGTGACCGTGCTGCGCCTGCCACTCAAGAGCGAGGAGGCCCGGGCCGAGGCGGCCGAGCAGCTAACCGCGCTGACCGCCGGCCCGCCGGTGTTGCTCTTCCTGCGCCGCATCGGGTCGCTCACCATCGAGGAGAGGCAGGACGGCGAGGTCGCTCGGCGCATCCTGGTCCGGACCGAGCGGGTGGACGCCGTCCTCGACCGGTTCACGGTCAGCACGGTGACCGTCGGCGACGGAGATGCGTTTGTCCTCCTCGACCGGCAGGTGGCGGCGGACGAGTTCGGCGACGCGATCGAGCGCAGTGTGCTCGGCGACCACATCAGTGAGGGATGGCGTGACTGGCAGGGAGACGCCCGAGTCACCCTCGCGATTCCCGTCGGGGACGGACCGGCCGAAGGACGCCTCTACACCCACCTGCCGATGGGCGAGCAGGCAGTCGCCCCCCTGCCAGCCCATGTGAACGCGCCCTTCTTCGCCAAGCTCGCCCGCGTCGACCTCGAGAAGACGGTCCCGCTCAACGAATTCCTCCTAGACGAGCTGGCCGTCCTCGGTGCCGAGACGCTCCTTGCCTGCTCCGCCGGTACCGTCGAGCTCTCCCCGACCCTCTGCGCAGACCTGCTGAGTTGGGACGCGTCCATGTCCGACCGGCTGACCCGGGCCTTCGCGAGGCTCGGACACGAGGTCGGCACGGCCCCGGTCGTCCCCCTGGTCCCTGGCGCCCGGCGGCCGTGGGCCTCCCTCGCGGAGACCTGCCTGTGGGACGACAAGGACCGGACCCTCTTCACGACCGGCCGGCTGACCAGGGAGGCGGACGCCGTACTCGTGCACCCGTCCGTCACCGGGCACCGTGCGGTCCGGCTGGAGAAGGCCGTGGCCACGCTCATCGGCCGCTCGGCGCGACCGCCGGACGAACTCCTGGCGACCTGGGCCGAGAGTCTGGCACGCAGCCTCGCCGGGGCGCCCTTCCGGCCGGAAGTCTGGGCCCGCTTCTACGACGAGCTCGCTGGCTGCGTCGAGCGGCCCAGCTCCCTCCAGGGCCGTAGCATCCTCATGGACGACGACGGAAAGCTCCGCCGGTGCAACACAGCCGACGGCAGGACCAGGCGCGCCACGGCCTTCTTCTCGCCCAAGACGGACGGCGAGGACCAGCCGGGCTCCGCACGCACGGGGCAGGGCCCCCGCCTCCCGCGGTCGCTGCGTCACCGGGTCTTCTTCGTGTCGCGGAACATCCCGTGGAAGAACCGCCTCGGTAGCGTCACGAGCAAGCAGCCGGGCCGCCGGATGCTGGAGGACGGCGGCCTGGTCAACGAGTACCGCGCCGACGAACTGCTGACACTGGTCGCTCGCTCGCTGCAGGACAGGCCCACCCCGGAGCTCGCGGCGGAAGTCCTTGCGTGGGCCTTCCGGCTCTCAGCGAGCGAGACCGCGCCGTGGCGCGACATCCAGGCCATGGGGTTGCTCGTCCCCGGCGCCGACGGTGTGTGGACACCCGCAAAGAAGGCCCTGTTCTGCGCCGACTGGGGTGGAGAGAGGGCGAAGCTGCTCACAGAGCTGATCGACCGTGCGCAGGACGTCTCGGAGGAGATCGCGGAGCTCCGGGGCCGCTTGACCGCGCCCCCGGAGCACGCCGCCTTCCGCGGTGGCAGCAGGGACGACTGGCGGGACTTTCTCGGGCGTCTGGGGGTCGGTGACGGGCTCTGCCCCGAACCGGTGCCCCGCTCCGCCCCGAGGGCGGACGGCCGGTACTTCGCGGACGGCGCGCCTCCGACGACGTCCCTGACACCGGCCACCGCGGAGGTCTGGCTGCGCCATGTGGGGAGGGACCTCCCCACGGACCTGCGGCCGTACACCGAGTACGTCGGCGGGACACCCCTGTACCGGCTGCCCGGTCAGGACGACCACAACCATCTGCCCGACGGCGCGAAGCGGGTGTACGCCCGGCTCGTGGCCGCCGGTTGTGCCGAGTGGCCCACCGACGCCCTCCACATCACCGTGCGACGCTACAACGACCGGTGGGACTCCTTCACCCTGCCCACGCCGGTGACCGCCTTCCTCGCCGAGGCCGAGTGGATGCCACTCGCGTCCCCGCGCGAGCGAGCCGACTGGCGCTTCGTCCGGCCCGCGGCTGCATGGACGCACGGGGATGAGCCCGCCCCCTCGTTCGTTCCCCTGGTGCCCTCTCCGCTGCGCCGTGTGTTTCAGGCGAACGACGGGGCGGTGCGCCGTACGAGCAGCTGGGGACTGGAACGGTGGGACTCCCCGGCCACCGCCGCGCGTCGCGTCCGCGAGCTGACGGAGTTGTTCTGCGACGGCGCCGTCCCCGAGACGATGACGGCAGCCTTCCGCAGGGCGTACGAGGACGCCTGGGCGGAGTGCGCCCAAGCGCGCCAGGACCCCTACCCCCAGGGCTTGGGGGCGACCGTGGTCGTCAGCCGGGGCGGCCGACTCGAACCGGTCGCGCTCGCCGACGACACGGACTCCCCGACTGCCATGGACCACCTATACGTGGAGGACGCCGACGCACGCCAGCTCGTCCAGCTCCTCGAACAGCGCGGTGCCTCCCTGCTCCGCATGCGCAACGCGCACGGAGACGCAGTGGCGGCGCTGCTCGAGCGGCGCTTCGGCTCCCGCGTCCGGAGGATCTCCCGGGCACGGGTCGAAGTCCAGGCGAACGGGCGGGCGTTCCACGCCGGCACCGCTGGCGACCCCCTGATCACGTCCGAGCAGGACTGGCTCCTGACCCTCGTCGCGGCTGTGATCGACCTGCGCGCCAGCCGCTTCCGCCGTCCCACCCCGGAGGCCGTGCGGCGCGCTTGCACGATCGCCAAGCGCATCCGCGTCGTCCACGCGGGCGTACTGACTTCCGCCGTGGACGACATCGCCGAGCGGCCCGGTAACGGCGGCAGACGGTGGCTGGTCGTCCCGCACCCGGAGTCTCCGACGCTGCTCCTGGAGGACGCCGGCCAGAGCGAGGAGGACCTCCTGCATCGGTCCGCCGCAGGGATCATGGAACTCCTCCACCACCCCGAACTCGCCGACACCCTCCGCATGGCCCTCCTCGACCTGGTCGCGGCCGGCTGGGGACCGGGCCAGACCCCGGACGCCGACGCGATCGCCGACATCCTGGGCGAGGACCGGGGCCGAGTGCGCGAGATCGCCGCGACCCTGCGACAGCCCCTGGACGCCCTGCTGGACGTCTTGGTGCCGCTGCTCGCGACCCTTGACCTCGAAGCGGCCCAAGCCCTCCTGTCCGACGACGGCGCCCCCGCCTCGGAGACCGAACTGGACCGCGGGCTCGCCGCCCGGCTGTCGCTGGAGAACCACCGGGCGCTCCGGGACGCGGCCCGTCGGCCGGACCTGGACGCCGCCCGCAGGGCCATGGCCCTGTCGCTTCCCGAGCTCAACGCCGCGATCTCCGCCCTCGGACCGCCCTACCGGCCGCTGCGCAACGCGGAGGGCATCGAGCAGGAGTTCCGCCACTTCGTCGCCAGCCGGCGGCAGAGCATCCTGGACGCACTGCGAGCTGGCTTCCTGGAGGCGTTCCGGACCGGTGCCCCCCTGACCTCGTACGCCGAGAACCGGAACCTGGCTGGACTCGTGCCGGACGCCGCTTGGGCGGACGAGCACCTCCATCTGGAGACCGACCTCATGCGCGCGCACGTCGACCGCTGGCTCGCGGGACTGGGAGCCTCGCCGCTCGGCACGGACGCGGGGCTGGCGCCCGTGGATGAACTCCGGCTCACCAACCGGCCCATCCTCCTGGATGGGCTGAAGGGGGCACGGACCCTGATCCGCGCGTGGGAGGCCGCGCGCCACGAACCCGCCTCCGGCCTCCCGGGGGATCCAGAGAGCCTCGCGGCCGAGGCGACTGCCACCGGGCTGCTCGACTTCCTCCCGCTCGACGACGCCACGACGCTGCGCTGGCTCCGTGCCGGAGACCGCTGGCCGGCCGCAGTCCCGCTCACCTTGACCCCGGGGGAGCTCGGCCTGACAACCGGTCAGCTGGACGACGCCGAACGGCAGGAGAAAAGGGAACAGCGGCTGCGGCAGGAGGAGCGGAGGCACATCGTGGTGGACCGGAGGAGGATGTCGGCGGAGGAGGACAACTACCACGAGATCGTGGCGGCCGTAAGGGGCGGCCTCACCCCCGAGTTCCTCGGCTCCACCGGCGACGCCCCGCTCGTCGAACTGGGCCGGCAGACACAGCGGACCCCCGGTGCCGGACGCCCCGGATTCTCCGCCGGTCGACGGGGCAAGCTCTCCGACACACAGGCTCTCGCGGTCGGACTCGCGGGGGAGGTCGCCGCCCTCGCCTGGCTCATGAATCGGTATGACGCCGTAGACGACAGTGCCTGGGTGTCGGGCTACCGCAACAAGGTCTTGGGCGACGGCCTGGGCGACGACACGCTCGGCTACGACCTCGTGGTCGAGAAGAAACGGTCGAGCCTGCTCTTCGAAGTGAAGTCCTCGGCCGGAGGCGAGGGGGAGTTCGTCCTCTCGCCCACTGAGATCGCCCGGGCGCGCTCCCTGAAGAAGCGTGAGACCTACCACGTGCTGTACGTCTCCCACGCCCTCGACGCCGACCTGCGGAAGATCCACCTTCTGCCCAACCCACTCCACCCTCGGTCGGCCCACCTCTTCCGCTCGGTCGGCGAGGGCCTGCGCTACCGGTTCCAGCTGTCGCGGTCGGAGGAGCGCCAGGCGGGGACAGGACTGAAATGACCGCTTGGCGACCCCATCGGGTTGGGCCAAGTCAAGGCGCTGAACGCGACAAACCCCGGGCCAAAGCGAGGAAGGGAACCACACGGCAGGCACGATGGTGACGACGGGCCGTCATGTGCACTCTGATCGGCGGCCCGGGTCAGTGCCTTGCGCCACGAGTGGTGCGGAAGGCGGAGGGGTCGGTCGAGACGAGCCGTTTGAGCAGGGTGGGAGTCCGCCCGCCCCGGTCCTCATGGTCCTCGACGGCGCGGAGCGCGGGCAGCAGGATGCCCGCTCCGGCGGACCGCAGCGGGTCCGGTGGTATCCAGCCGCCCGGGGTGCGGGCCAGGGCCGAGCGGCTCCACTCGTCCGTGACGCCGAGGGCGAACGAGGCGAGGACCCGGGCCATCAGGCGCGAGGGCCCCACCCCGTCGCCGGAGTAGCCGGTCGCATAGCAGGCGTTCGGAACGGATCGTAGCCAGCCCGCGAAGGGCAGTGAGGTGACGGAGTACTCGACAGGGGCGGTCCAGGACGAGGCCACGGGCGCGTCGGCGAGGGAGGGGAAGAGCCGGACGAGATGGCGGCGCATCTCGGCCATCCGCAGAGGCGGCCCCCACTGGGTGCTCGGCGCGGAGTTCCCGTAGGCCATCCCGGCACCGCCCTTGCCGAACAGCAGCCGGCCGTCCGGAGTCCTGCGGTAGTAGTTCAGCCGTCGCCGGGCGTCGCAGACCGAGGTGCCGTCGTCCCATCCCAGGGCGTCCAGCTTGGCGGGGATCGGCTCGGTCAGCAGGGTGTCGCTGGCTATGGTCACCATGGTGCGGCCCAGGTCCTCCAGGGCGGACGCCCAGGCATTGATGGCCAGCACCACTTTGTCGGCGAGGACGCTCCCGTACGGGGTGACCGCCCGGGTCCGCGGGCCCGGGCGCAGGGCGAGCAGGGGGGTGCGCTCGTGGATGCGCACGCCGGCTGCCAGGGCGGCCCGGCGCAGTCCGCGGGCGAGCTCGGCGGGCTGCAGTGTGGCGCAGCCCGGGTCGATCAATCCGCCGTAGTGGCTCTCGACGCCGACGGCTGCGCGCGCCTCGGCTGCTGAGACCTGGTGCAGGGGCTCGACGCCGGCGCGGCGCAGGTCCTCCAGGGTCTGCCGCCAGGAGCCGCGCTGGGCCGGGGACGACGCCGCGAGCAGCCACGGTCCGCGTCGGTGCCCGATGTCGATGGCGTACTCGTCGGCGAAGTCGATGATCTCGTCGACCGCCCGGGCCGAGGCCTCCGCTATCCAGCGGGCCTCCTCCGGGCCGCTGATGGCGACGAGGCTGCTGAACCGTGCCCACATCGGCATCAGGAAGCCGGCGTTGGCGCCGCTAGCGCCGCTGCCGCAGAGGTCCGCCTCGATCAGGACCACATCGGTGCCGGGGGCCCTGCGGGCGATCTCCAGAGCCGTCCAGAGGCCGGTGAAGCCGCCGCCCACGATGCAGACGTCGCAGCGCAGTTCGTCCTGCAGCGCCGGTGAACGGCCGTCGTCCGGCTCGTGCGCCAGGGCTTCGTGCAGCCATCCGGAGCGGTGTCCGGCGGTGGGGGCGTCGTGGTGCGGCCAGGTACGGGGCAGAACCAGATCGGTCACAGCATCTCTCCGTCGGGCATCGGGCAGGGATACGGGTTACGAGATCGGGCGGGGTGCGGTGCGCTCATCGCGGGTCCGGGTCCCGGGGGTCCAAAGCGACGGGGACGCCTGCCCGCACGGCGGCGTTGAGCAGGTCGATCCTGGAGCCCACGCCGAACGTCCGGAACAGTTTGCGGAGGTGGTAGTTGACCGTGTGGGGGGACAGCCGGAGCCGTCCGGCCATCTCCTGGTTGGTCAGTCCCTCGGCCACCAGCCGCAGCAGCAGGCGCTGGCGCTCGTCGAGCTCGGGGCCTGCCCGCCCGTCGAGGGGCGGCAGGGGCGCCGCCGGTCCTCCCAGGGCAGCCCGCTCGCTGCGCAGTACGGTCCGCAGCACCTGGGGGACCGTCTCTGCGACCAGGCAGCGCGCGAGCAGGCTGACGAAGGCGGGGGCACCGCCCCGGTCGTGGAGCAGGCCGGTCGCGTACGCCTCCTCCAGTACCGGGATGAGGGCGGCGGTGGAGGTGCCCAGGAGCCGGCCCAGCGTCTCGGGGCCGCACCCGTCGTCCAGCACTGCCATCAGGCAGAGCAGCTGATGACAGAGGCCGGAGGAGCCGGCGAGGGTGTCCCGGACGTAGAAGCCTGCCTGTTCCGAGACGCGGGAGGTGACCAGTTCGGCCACCCCGGACACGGTCCGCACGCTGCCCTCCTCCTGGAGCCCGCGGACGAGTTCGATGAGCAGTCCGGGGTGCCCGCCGACCTGTTCCAGCAGCCGCAGGAGCGGTCCGTCGAGCCGTGCGTCGAGGAGGTCGGACGCCAGGTCGCGGGCGGCGCCCCGGGACAGCGGGCCCAGCACCAGGCGCGTCGTGCAGAGGAAGGGCGGCACATCGATGCCGTCGGCCCGGCGCGGCGGCGTGCCCGCCGGGGAGGCCGTCATCCACACCGTGTGGCTGGCCGGGCGGGGGCCGGGGCCTTCCCGGCCCGGCCCGCTGCCGGGGTGGAAGGGTTCGTCGACCACGACGAGAGTGGGCACGGGATCACCGGGCGCGGCTGTCTGCGTCTCCCCGCGCAGCAGGCGGAATCCCCGCCTGCGCGCGGTTTCAGCCGCCTCCTGGAGCATCCTGGTCTTGCCCATTCCCCGGGGGCCGACCACATGCATCAGGGCGTTGCCGCCCGTGCAGGCGCAGTCGAGCGCTTCGTACACACGACGGGTCTCGGGTTCCCTTCCGCGCTGGGGCAGAGTGGGCGGAGTGCTGGACAGGGGTCTCTCCTCGTCGGGGCTGGGTGGTGCCGGCGCGGGGCGTGCCATCGGGGTCGGAGTCCGAGTCCCTCCGGGGCGGGCGGTCAGCGGGAGTCGCCGTAGCGGCGGACCCCTACGGTGCGGAAGCGTTCGGCCACGTAGGCGCCGTCGCAGTAGACGGAGTTGCCGGAGGGGTTGAGGCCGGTGCTGTGCAGGTCGGAGTAGACGGCGGACTGGGTGATGAACCAGTCGCCCATCAGATTCACCGAGAGCATCACTCCGGCGTGTTCGCACACCTCGGCGACGAGGGCCTCCACCTCCGCGGACGTCGTGTGGACGCCGACGGACAGCGCACCGGCTCGCCGGGTCACGGCGCCCAGCAGCTCGGCCCCGTGCGCGGCCGAGTCCACGGCCACCACGAAGCCGACCGGCCCGAACCACTCCCGCCCCAGGGTCTCGCGGTCCTCGTCCCGGGAGGCGTCCAGCGCGACCAGGACCGGGGTGCGCAGGGTCGCCCCCGGGTGGTCGGGGTGCGTCACGGCACGCGGCGCCAGAGCTACCGGCCCGATGGCACCGGAGGCCGCGTGCTCGACGTCCTCCAGGACGTCGGGCCCCACCAGCGCCCCGAGCACCGCGATCGCGGACAGGTCGTCGGCGAGCAGGGCGGTGACGGTGGCCGCGAGGTCCCGCACCACATCGGCGTAGGTCCGGTGGCCTTGGTCCGTCGCGATCCCGTCGCGGGGAACGAGCAGGTTCTGCGGGCTGGTGCACAGCTGGCCGCTGTACAGGGCGAGCGAGAAGGCGAGGTTGTGCAGCATGCCCCGGTAGTCGGCGGTGGACTCGACGAGGAGGGAGTTGACGGCGGACTTGGCGGTGAAGACCCGGGCCTGGCGGGCGTTGGCCTCCAGCCAGTCACCGAACTCCGATGTTCCGGCGTAGTCGACGATGCGCACCTCGGGACGGAGTGCCAGGGTCGCGGCCAGCCGTTCACCCGGACGCTCGGGGGCCAGCGCGACGAGATTCGGGTCGAAGTCCGACTCCCGCAGCACCTCGCGGGCGATGCGGACGGTCAGCGCGAGCGGGAGGACGGCCCCCGGGTGCGGCTTGACGAGCACGGCGTTGCCGGTGGCCAGCGAGGCGAAGAGCCCTGGGTAGCCGTTCCAGGTGGGGAAGACCCGGTTGGCGATCACCAGGCTCACCCCGCGCGGCACCACGGTGAAGGTCTTGGCCAGGGAGAACAGCCGCCCGTCCGGCATGGGCTTGCTCCAGGTCACCTCCGTGGGCATCCGGGTCTGCTCGAAGAGTGCGTAGGCGACCGCTTCCAGCCCCCGGTCCTGGGCGTGCACGGCTCCGGCATGGAAGGCCATGAGGAAGTTGTGGCCGCTGGTGTGCACGGCCGCGTGGGCGAGTTCGAAGGAGCGGGCGTTGATCCGTTCAAGGATCTCGGCGCAGACTGCGGCGCGTTTCCACGGGCCGGCCTCCCGCCACCCCTCCATCGCGCCCTCCATGGCCGGCAGCAGGACGTCGGGGTCGGCGTGCGGGTAGGTGATGCCCAGCCCGAATCCGTACGGGGAGCGCTCGCCGCCGTCCTCGGGGCCGGGCCCGACCGAACCGTCCCGGCCCGGCTGGTCCGAGGTGAACTCCTGGCCGAGTAACCGTTGGAAGGTCTCGTCCCCCGCAGTCCGGGCGAGCTCCCCGTAGGCGGCGGCCTCGTCCGGGTAGGGGGACCAGTACTCCCTGGTGCGGATCGCCGTGACGGCGCGTTCGAGTGGTGCTCGGTGACGCTCCAGCAGGTCCTGTGCGGGTGCGGCGGCTGCTCTCTCGGGCCGGGCGATGGTCATGCGGTTGTCTCCAGGGGGCCGGAACGGTCGGGACGTGGGTGCGCCGGGCCGGCGGGACGCGGTGGTCCCGCCGGGCCGGCATCGGGAGCGGTCAGTCGGCGCGGACTCGGAAGCGCCGGTCCAGCGCCCGGTCCGGGAGCACCCGCTTGAGGACGTGGAAGGAACGGGCGTCCTTGCCCACCTGGTAGCGGGTGCGTGGTTCGGCGGCCGTCAGCGCCCGGTAGACCGTGCGGGCGAAGTCCTCGGGGCTGGTTCCGGTCCCGGTCTGCTGCTCGTTCGCGTCGAGGAAGCGTCCGAACGCGGTGCGGTAGGGCTCGGTGACCTCCGGGGGGAGGTCGTCGAAGTCCCTCCGGGCGCTCTCCGTGAGCTTGCCCCAGATCGGTGTCATGATCGCCCCGGGCTGGACGACGCAGACGCCGACACCGGACCGGCGCAGTTCCCGCCGCAGCACGTCCGACATGGCCTCCTTGGCGAACTGGGCCGCCGCGTAGGCCCCGAGGAAAGGCAGCGCGACGCTGCCCAGGCCGGAGGTCACGTTGACGATCCGGCCCCCGGAGCGGCGCAGCTGCGGCAGGAAGCCCTGGGTCACGGCCAGTTGGCCGATGACGTTGGTGTCGAGCTGCTGCCGCATCCGCTGCGGGGTGACGCACTCCAGCGGGGCGGACACCGCGATGCCCGCGTTGTTGACGAGGCCCCAGAGCCCGGAACCGCCCGTCTCCGCGGTGACCTCCTTGACGGCGGCGGCCACCGACTCCTCGTCGGTCACGTCGACACGGACGGGCCGGATCCGCCCGGACGGGGACAGGGCCGCCAGCTCTTCACCGTCGTGCGTCCTGCGGACGCCGGCGAAGACCCGGAAGCCGACCCGGGCCAGCTGCAGCGCGCAGGTGTGCCCGAGGCCCGAGGAAGCGCCCGTCACAAGAACGTGCTTCTCCCCTGGAGGGAGGAACTTCGCTGAGCGGTAGGTCATGGTCGCTCCTTCGGTTCGGGTCAGCCGGACGGGACGGCGGGATAGGTGAGGGCGCTCTCCAGGGTGCGGACCAGCCGTCGCTTCGGCAGGAACTTGAAGTAGGCGTCCCGGACCGGCCTGCGGACGGGGTTCTCGGACTGTTCGAAGGTGCTGATGGCGCGGGAGGCTGCGACCAGGGCGCGGGTGCGCTCACGACGGTCGTCTTCGTAGCGGCGCAGCGCCGCCGGGAGGTCGGTGGCCCCCGCCAGCCTGCGGCCGAGCACGACGGCGTCCTCGATGGCCATGCACGAGCCCTGGCCCAGGCTGGTGAGCATCGGGTGCGCGGCGTCGCCCAGGAGCGTGACGGGGCCCTCGCCCCAGCGCTCCAGGAAGGTCCGGTCCCGGGAGGGCACGGCGAGGATGTCCTCCTCCGGGGTGGCCCGGACGGCTTCCTGGACGACGTCGGCCCAGTTCGCGTAGGCCCGTTGTACGTCGGCCTTGCCGCCCTTCCAGTCGTGGGACTCCTCGGTGGGCATGTTTTTGGTGCCCCACCAGTACAGGCGTCCGCCTCCCATGTCGACGAGGCCGAAGCGGCTGCCGCTGCCCCAGTAGTGGGTGACGGACCCGGGTGCGAAGTGGGGGTGGGAGAAGGGGACGACTGCCAGCCAGCAGATGTATCCGCTGTCCATGGACTCCTCCGGGCCGGTCACCTGGCGGCGGACCACCGAGTTGAAGCCGTCCGCGCCGATGAGGACGTCCCCGCGCGCCTCGGTGCCGTCCGCGAAGCGGACCCGTACGCCTCCGTCGGCTTCGCTCTCGTATCCGGTGGCCTGGGCACCGAGGATGATCGGGACGCCCGACGCGGCGTCGAGCAGGGTCTGCTGGAGGTCCGAGCGGGTGATCAGCACGCTGGGCACGCCCAGCCTGCCGATGATCTCCGGGAAGGGGAACTCGCGGATGAGGCGGCCCTTGGCGGTACGGACGTGATACGACTCCAGCACGCTGCCGCGCTTGGCCAGGTCAATGCCGAGGCCGAGCGAGTCCAGGGCGGCGATGGCGTTGCTCATCACGGAGAGCCCTGATCCGGCGGCCCGCAGTTCGCCCGCCCGCTCGTAGACCTCGACGTCGAGGCCCGCAGCGCGCAGCGCGACGGCGGCGGTGAGCCCGCCGATCCCCGCGCCGATGACGAGGGCCTTGCGCCGCGGGCCCCGGCCGGATACGCGCGCTGTCCCGTGGTCGGTTCGCAGTGTTGTCATCTCAGTGGCCGATCAGCTCGTTGACGGTCCTGACCATGTGGCCGATGTGCGGCTCCTCCATGATGGTCAGGTGGTCTCCGGGGACGAGGACGACGTCGAGCCTGCCGCTCGTGCGCTCCCGCCACCCGTTGGACGGGTCCTTGTGCATGCTGTCGATCGCGGTGTGCATGGAGTCGAGGACTGCGGGCAGCGGCTCGGTGGCCCGGATGAGCACCATGTCCTGCTCGGCCGGGTCGGGGCGGTAGTCGAACGCCGCCCGCCAGTTCGCCTCGTACACCCGGAACAGCCGGCGCACGATCGTGCCCGTACTGCCGGCAGGTAGCACGCCTTCGTCGATGGCGAGTTCGGCGATGAAGTCGAACTTCGCCTCAAGTGTGGTCAGTTCGACGGGGATCAGCTCCAGGGGCGAGCTCCCGCCCCGCTTGAGCCACAGCAGCTCCCAGAAGAACCAGCCGAGCAGCGCGTCGTCGTCGGTGGTGAGCCGGCGGCCCGGGTTGAGCGCCGTTGTGTCCAGCAGGACCAGGCGCTGGATCCGCTCCCCGGCCGCCCGCAGCTGGCGGGCGATCTCGAAGGCCACGAACCCGCCGAATGACCAGCCGCCGATGGTGTAGGGGCCGGTGGGCTGGACGCGCCGGATCGACTCGATGTAGCGGGCGGCGATCTCCTCGACCGTACGGAGCGGTTCGGTGCCGGCGTCGACACCGGCCGCTTGGAGCGCGTAGAAGGGCTGGTCGTCGGGGAGATGGGCGCAGTACCGGAGGTAGCAGAGCACGTTGCCGCCCATGGGGTGGACGAAGAACATCGGCCGCCTGGCGCCGGTCGCGCGGATCGGGACGAGCGGGTCGAACGCGCCCTTGGCCCCGCCGGAGCGCAGCGTGGCGGCGAGGGCCGCGACGCTCGGCGCGGCGATGAACTCCGACATGGGGACGTTGAGGCCGTAGCGCTGCTCGATCACGACCACCAGGCGCATCGCGGTGAGCGAGGTGCCGCCCAGGTCGAAGAAGTTCTGGTGGACTCCGAGTTCGGGCAGCTGGAGGTGGTCGCGGACGATCTCGGCGAGTGTGCGTTCGTAGGCGTCGCGCGGCGGTGTCACGTCGTGCGCGGTGCTCGCTGCGAGTGGGACCCGCCGCAGCGCCGCGTCGTCCCGCTTCCCGCTCGGGGTGAGGGGCAGGGCGTCCAGGGCCTGGTAGTACGAGGGCACCATGTACTCGGGCAGCACGCTGCGCAGTTGCTTGTCGAGCAGGTCCCGCCCGGCGTCGGAGAGCCGCCCGACCAGGAAGGCGGCCAGGAACGACTCGTCGTCCCGGCGCCGACGGGCGACGACGGCCGCTTCGGTCAGGCCCGGGTGGTCGTCGAGGAAGCCGGTGATCGCGAGCTCCACCTCCGCGAGCTCGACCCTGTAGCCGCGCACCTTGACCTGGGAGTCCGCCCGGCCCAGGCAGACGATCTCGCCGCCCGGGAGGGTGAAGCCGAGGTCACCCGTCCGGTAGAGCCGCTCGCCGGGGGCCCCGAAGGGGTGCGGCAGGAAGCGTTCCTCGGTCAGTTCGGGCAGCCCCACGTAGCCGTCGGCGAGGCAGGATCCGGCAAGGTGGATCTCGCCCTTCACTCCGGCGGGCACCGGTCGCAGCCGGGAGTCCAGGACGTGGGCCCGGCTCCCGTCGATGGCGGTGCCGATGGGAGGCATCGCCGGGAAGGCGGCGGGATCGCCCGTCATCGTGTGGCTGGTGACGACGTGCGACTCGGTCGGCCCGTACTGGTTCTCCAGGATGATCCCGGGTACTTCGGCGCAGAGCCGGCGGATCTCCTCGGTGACCCGCAACTGCTCCCCGGAGGAGAGCAGCGCCTTGAGGTGGCGGGGCACCAGGCCCAGTGCCTGGGAGGTCTCGGCGAGCTGCTGGAGCGCCACGTAGGGCAGGCACACCCGTTGGACGCGCTCCTCGTCGAGCAGCCGCAGCAGGGCCGGCATGTCGCGGCGCTGCTCCTCGGCCAGGACGAGCAGGGTGCCGCCCCCGCAGAGCGTGGAGAAGATCTCCTGGAAGGAGACGTCGAAGCTCATCGGCGCGTACTGCGCGGTGACGCCTCCCGGGACGCCGCTGGGGATGCTGTTCTGCCAGGCGATCAGACGGCCGAGGGTCCGGTGGGACTGGATGACCCCCTTGGGCCGCCCCGTGGATCCGGAGGTGAAGAGGATGTACGCGGTGTCCTCGGGGACGATCCGGCGCGGCCGGCCGGAGGTGTCGTCGGCGTCGTCGGGTCCGGCGGCGAGCAGTTCGGCGGCGGGGACCAGGGGCGAGACGCTCCCCAGGCCGTCCGGCTGCTCGGCCCCGGTGATGATCCGGAAGGGGCGGGCCTGCTCCACCATGTCCAGAAGCCGCTCGACCGGATAGGCGAGGTCCAGCGGTACGGTCGCGGCGCCCGCCTTCATCACGCCGAGGATCACGGTGACGGTGTCCGGTGAGCGGTCCATGGCGATGCCTATCCGGTCGCCGGGGCGGGCGCCGAGGGCGACCAGCCGGCGCGCCACCCGATCGGAGGCCTCGCCGAGTTCGGCGTAGGTGCGGCCCTCCCGGCCGAAGACCACGGCCCTCGCGCCCGGGGTCCGCAGCGTCTGCTCCCGTACGGCGGCGACCACGTCCGTGAACGGCTTGGCCGCGGTGCGTTCGGGTGCGGGAGCACCGGTCGGCAGCTCCAGCAGTCCGGGGTCGGCCGGTTCGTCGGGGTGGCGGACCAGGTGCGCCAGGACGGCGGTGAAGCCCTCGGCGTACAGGTCGGCCTGGGCCGGGGTGAAGGTGCGTCCGTGGCAGTCGACCCGCAGCCGGATCCGGCCGTCGACCGGGTCGGTCATGGCGTTGACCAGGAGCTGGAAGTTGGTCTCCTCCCAGGCCCGGAAGGAGTGCATGGAGACGCCGGGCAGCGTGAACACCTCGGTCAGCTGCCGGAAGTGGATGTAGTTGAAGGCCGTCTCCAGGACCGTGACGCCCAGGTCCTCCTGGACGGCGCTGAGCGGATAGCGACGGTGGGGGTAGGTGGCCCGTTCCTGGCGCAGTGCCTCCTCGACCACGTCGGCCCAGGTGGGCTGGGCGGTGTCGACGCGGACCGGGAGGGTGTTGAGGAACAGGCCGGCGATGCGCTCGGCGTCCTCGTACTCGGGGCGTCCGTGGGTGACCAGGCCGGTGGTGACGTCCTCGGTGCCGGAGTATAGGCGCAGCGCCAGGACGTGTACCGCGAACAGCACGGACTTCATGGGCAGCTGACGGTCGCGGGCGAAGGCGCGGGCCTCGGCGGTGAGTTCGTCCGGCAGGTCGACGACCCGGGTGATCAGGTCATCGGGGCCGGGCGCCTCGTGCTGCCGGAAGGATTCCAGGCGGAGCAGTTCGGCGTCCTTGAGGTATCGGGTCCAGAACTCCTTGCTCGGCGCGGACTCCAGCGCGTTGCGCTCGGCGAGCACGTGGTGGGCGGGCGAGGGGAGCTCCTGTACGGGGACGGCCGGGATGTCCAGGCCCAGGCTGTGGAGGTAGTCCTGGAGCAGCTCCCGTACCAGGTTGGCGACGCTGGCGCCGTCGAGGATCGCGTGGTGGAAGCTCAGCACCAGCTCCACGGTCTCCGGCCGCACGTGCACCCGGAAGTGGTAGAGGGGGGCCTGCTCCATGTCGTAGGGCCAGTAGCGCCGTTCGTCGATGTGGTCGCCGATCTCCGCTTCGGCCTCCGCCTCGTCGTGGTCGCGGAGATCGACGACCTGCAGCCCGCCCAGGGCTGTGTGGTCCACGATCTGCAGCGGTTCGGAGAAGCCGCCGAGGTCGAAGGCGGAGCGCAGGACGGGGTGCCGGGCGACCAGTCGCGCGAACGCCTGCTCGAACCTTTCCGCATCCCATCCGAAGGTGAAGCTGTACCGGAAGACGTCGTGGTAGACGGCGGAGTTCTCCTGGGCCCGGCTGTGGTAGATCAGGCCGAGCTGGAGGCGGGTGAGCGGGTAGGCGTCCTCCCGGCCCGCCAGGCGGGCCCGGTCCACCCCGGAGACCAGCTCGAACGGCTCCAGCCGCCGGGACTTGCCGGGCGCTTGGGTGGTGGCCCGTTCGGCCAGCGCGGCCACGGTGGGGTGGCGCACCACATCGTCGAGCGTGAAGTGGATGCCCTGTTTCTCGGCCAGCGCGCGGACCCGGAGCACGGTGATGGAGTCGCCGCCGAGCGCGAAGTAGTCGTCGTGGACGCCGACGGCGTCCCGGTCGAGGACGTCGGCCCAGATCGCGGCGATCGCCTCCTCGGTGGCGTTACGCGCGGCGGCCGGGGCGCTCTCGGGCGCGGGTGCGGTCACCGGTTCGGGCAGGGCACGCCGGTCGGCCTTGCCGTTGGGCGTCAGCGGCACGCGGTCGATCCGGACGAAGTGGGCGGGAACCATGAAGGCGGGCAGTGCGGCACGGAGTTCGGCGTCCAGCCGTCGCGCGTCCAGCTCCGTATCGGCGACGTAGTAGGCGACGAGATAGGTGCCGCGTGCGGTGGAGTGGTGGTCCACGACCAGGGCGGTGCGTACGCCGGCCGCCTGAGCGAGCTGGTGCTGCACCTCGCCCAGCTCCACCCGGTTGCCGCGGATCTTCACCTGCCCGTCCATCCGCCCGAGGTACTCGACGGTGCCGTCCGCCAGCCACCGGGCCAGGTCGCCGGTGCGGTAGATGCGGCCTCCGGGTGCGAAGGGGTCGTCGGTGAACTTCTCCGCGGTCAGCTCGGGCCGGTCCAGATAGCCCCGGGCCACTTGGACGCCGCCGATGCACAGTTCGCCGGGTATGCCGCCGGGCTGGAGGTTTCCGTGCGCGTCCAGGACGTACAGCTGGGTGTTGTCGACGGGCCGGCCGATGGGCACCCGGGTCACGGCGGCCCCGGGGCCGGTGGGGCAGTCGTGGTAGGACACGTCGACGGTGGCCTCGGTCGGCCCGTACAGGTTCACCAGCCGAGGAGGCTGCCCCGGCCCGTCGAAGACCCGGTTGAACTGCTCGACGAGTGCGGCGGGCAGGGCCTCTCCGCTGCAGAAGACCCGGCGCAGCGAAGCCGCTTCCTGGCGCAGGTCGGGGCGGACCTCCAGCAGGTCCAGGAACGGCCCGAGCATGGAGGGGACGAAGTGCGCGGTGGTGACCCCGTGCCGGGCCAGGGTGTCGAGGATGGTGCGCGGATCCTTCTGGCCGTCCGGCGGCAGCAGCGAAAGGCTCGCGCCCTCGACGGCCCACCAGAACAGCTCCCACACCGAGACGTCGAACGAGACGGGCGTCTTCTGCAGCAGTACGTCGTCGTCGCCGATCGGGTAGCGGTTCTGCATCCAGGCCAGCCGGTTGACCACCGAGTGGTGCTCGACCATGACACCCTTGGGCCTGCCGGTGGAGCCCGAGGTGTAGATGACGTAGGCGAGGCCGCGCGCGTCTGTGGCAGGTTCGAGCGGCGTGCCTGGGCCGTCGGCCAGTTCGCCGGCGCTGATCACCACGACGCCCTCCTCGGCCGGCGGGGGCGGGGAGCCCGCGTCCACGAGCACCGCGCGGGCGCGGCTGTCGCGGAGCAGCAGGGCTATGCGCTCGGCGGGGTAGCCGGGGTCCACCGGCACGTACGCGCCGCCTGCCTTGAGTACGCCCAGCAGGACGGCCAGCAGCTGAGGGCTGCGCTCCATCATCACGGCGACCCGGTCCTCGGCGCCGATGCCCCGGGCCCGCAGTCCGTGGGCCACCTGGTTCGCGAGGGTGTCCAGGGCCCGGTAGGTGAGCGGGGCGGAGCCGTCCGCGGGCCGCACGGCGACCCGGTCGGGTGTCCGTGCGGCCTGCTCGGCGATCAGGTCGTGCAGCGTCCGGTCCCGGGCGTGCGGGACGACGGGGCCCCTGCTCTGCTCCAGGAGCCCGAGCCGCTCGTCCCCGGCCGTCAGTGGCAGCGCCTCCGCCGGGCGCTCCGGGTCGGCGACGCCGTTCTCCAGAAGGGTGAGCAGGTGCCCGGCGACGGTGTCGAGGGGGAAGTCGTCGTCGAAGACGTCGGGGGCGCCGTCGAGGTCGATCCGCAGGTCCCCGTCGTCACCGGCCACGTTGACCATGACGGACAGCGCCTCCTGGACGTGCACCGGGGCGAGTACGGCAGTGTGGGGCCGGCCGTCCGGGCGGGGGTGGCGCAGGTACGAGAGCGTGACGTCGAAGAGCCTGCGGGAACCGTCCGCGCCGGCCGGGAGATCGCGCAGTACGTCGCCGAGGGCGAGCCGCTCGTGGCCGCGCAGGGCATCGGTGGCGGCCCGGACCTGCTGTGCGAGTTGGTGCAGGGTGGCGCCGGGGCGCTGGGCGACCCGTAACGGCAAGCTGTTCGCGCGCTGTCCGACGGCGGTGAGCTCGGCGTCGGCGGACCGGTTGCGGAAGGGGATGCCGAGGACGACCTCCTCGGTGTGGTGGATCCGCGCCAGATACGTCCCGAGGGCTGCGGAGAGGAAGGCGAAGGGGGAGCTGCCCTGCCGGCGGATGCGGGTGGCCAGCTCGGCGGCCACGGTGAAGGAGTGGCGGACCCGGGGCTGTTCGGCGTCGGCCGGCTTCAGGGGGTTCCGAGTGAACAGGGCAGGACCGATGCCCTCCAGTGCGGTGCGGTGGAAGGAGCGGTCGCGTTCGTAGGCGGTGGACCTGCGGTAGGCGACGTCCGCCTCGACGAGGCGGTGGAAGGACGGCGGTCGCGATGCGCCGTCGGTGGAGGCGCCGGGGGTGCTCCCGGGGGCCTGGACGCGGTCGTACTCCGCCCACAGCTGGAGGCTGACCTGGTTGAGCGCCCAGGCGTCGGCTATGAGGTGATGGGCCTTCAGGTGCAGCTGTGCGGGCCCCCGGCCGGTCGTTAATATCGCGACTGCGAACATCCGTGAGCGGCGCAGGACGAAGGGCCGGGCCAGCGAGCGTGCCTGCCAGGCGGCGCGCGCCTCGGCCGGGTCGCTCGCGCCGGAGAAGTCGACGACCGCCACAGGAGCTGTGCCGTCCTCCTCGCCGTCGGTGCCGGCGTGGAACCACTGGACGGGTATGCCGTCCTGTTCGTCGAAGCGCAGGGAGAAGGCGTCGTTGCTCCGGAGGACCCGCTCCAGGCACCCTCTCAGGGTTTCGGTGTCCACGTCGGAACCGATCTCCTCCTCGAAGACGACGTTGAACTGTGGGTCCGGATATCCGGTGGAATCGGACACCCAGATGTCCCGCTGGTAAGAAGTAAGCGCAAAGCCATGATCGGGGGTCACTGCGACACCTTCCATAGGAATTCTCGCCGACTCTTTTCGGCCGCTACCGAAGCCCGGATCCGTCCGCGCTCCGCCCAGCACTCTACTGATCGATCGGGTCAATACGACTACTCCTTCGAGTAGCTTATTGAAAACTCCACACAGTTTTCATCGAGAGGCGGCACCATGTACGGGAGACCACTTAGGATCTCGACATGGACATTGATGCAGCCTCGATACCCGATCCACTGAAACTCGGCAAAGGACCAGGTCTCCTCCTTGCGCATGGCGCGGGGAGTGACATTCAAGACAGTTATGGGCCAGTGATCGAGCGGCTCACCGCAGTCAGCACCGTGGTCGGCCCCGATTTCCCCGGGTCCGGAAACTGCCCCTTACCGCAGGGCCGGCTCACACTGGACGGAACAGCGGATTACCTTGTGGCGAGCGCGGTGCGCGCAGGCGTAGAATCCTTCGCGATATCCGGATTCTCCATGGGGACGGCCGTGGCCGTGCGAGCGGCCACCCGTCATCCCGACCGAGTGACCGGACTCATCCTGTCCTCCGGTTTCGCCTATCCGAATTCCCGGCTCCGCCTCGTCATCGACACCTGGCGTGCGCTCGCCCGGGACACCAGGAACCCCAGGACCCTCGCGTCCTATCTGTCACTCCTCGTGGGTGGCCCGCAGTGGCTCGACGGGCGCAGCCCGGAAGAAGTCGAGGAGCAGGTCGCCCTGTTCTCCGCCGGAATGCCGGTCGGAGCCGACGCACAGCTGGCGATGTTCGACCACATCGACGTGCGGGAGGATCTCCGCACGATTACCGTTCCCACCCTGGTGATCTCCCCCCTGGCCGACCTGATCACCACTCCCCTTCACTCACGGGAACTCGCCGACGGCATCCCGCACGCCGAGCTGGTCACGCTGGACTGCGGCCACGCCATCGCCGCGGAACGCCCGGAGGCGTGGGCCGACGCGATGACGAAGTTCCTCACCGCCCTGCCCCTTGCCGGGGAGCCGGCCTCCAACCAGCCGTAACCCGCACCGGTGCCCGGGGGTTGCTCGCCCCCGGGCACCGTTCACGTAACAGGAGCGGGGTCCCTCCCGGATGCCGTTCACGCGACACGGGCGCGGTGAATCCATACACCAGGGCGGTCAGGCTCCGACGGCCGGCGCGGGGGACCAGCCGACCGTCGTGGTCACCAACGCGCCCACCGCGAGCGCTCCGCCCACCCACATCACCGCCGTGATGCCGATGCCGTCCGCGGCGAGCCCGCCGATCAGCGCGCCCAGCGCGATGGCTCCGTTGAACACCCCGACGAAGAGCGAGGATGCCGCCTCGCGGGCATCCGGGGAGGCGAGCAGGATCCAGGTCTGCGTACTGACCGAGACACCTCCGTAGCTCAGCCCCCAGACCGCCATCAGCACGGCGGCGAGAGCCACCGACCCGCCCAGCCACGGCAGGGCGATCACGGTGGCCGCCATGACCGCGCTGATCACCAGCAGCGTCCTGCGCGGCGAGCGGGCCGCCCCGGCCCCGGCCAGGAAGTTCCCGGCCACACCGGCGACCCCGTACACCAGGAGCAACGTGCCGATCATTCCCGCGCCGACGCCGGAGACGTCCTCCAACACCGGCCTGATGTAGGTGTACGCGGCGAAGTGACCGGTCACCACGAACCCGACGACGATGAGGCCCGTACGCACCTGGGCGTTGCCGAACAGTCCCATCACACCGCCGAGCGGGATGGCGCGCTCCGCCGGCAGCCGCGGCAGCAGGACCGCCGCCGCGAGCAGGACCACCAGTCCGAGCCCGGCGGCCGCGAGGAACGCGGAGCGCCACCCGACCGCCGCTCCCAGGTACGTTCCGGCCGGAACGCCCAGCACGGACGCCACGGCGATTCCGCTGAAGACCAGGGAGGTGGCGGGGCCGACCGATTTCGCCGGCACCAGCCGCACGGCGAGGCCGGCTGCGATGGCCCAGACGCCGCCCATGCCGATGCCGACCAGGATGCGGGCCACAACCATGATCCCGAAGTTCGGAGCCCAGGCCGCGCCCAGGTTGCCGACCACCAGCACGGCGACCAGCGCACAGAGCGCCATCCGGCGGTCGGTCCTGCCGAGCATCGAGACAAGTACCGGGGACGAGACCGCCGCGACCAGTCCGGTGATCGTCAGCGTGAGGCCGGCCACCCCTTCGGAGACCCTGAGCGACTCGCCCATCGGGGTCAGCAGCCCGACGGGCAGCATTTCGGACGTGACCACCGTGAACGTGCCCAGCGCCAGGGCCACCACGCCCAGCCAGCCACTGAGCGGCGACCTCTGCCGGGCGGATGGTGTACCTGTGGATTCCTCAACCTGCGTCATGCCTCCAGCCAACAGACCCCGGGGCGAGGGAACAACGGCCAACCTCTCATCCTTCTATGAGCTGGGCTCATCGATAGATCGGCCGTCCGCGAGCACCCGTGCCGCGGTGGGGGGAGAAACCGCTGTGAGCAGTCTGGACGCCCGCGAACTGGAGGCCTTTCTCGCACTGGCCGAAGAACTCCACTTCGGTCGGGCAGGGGAACGCCTGTACGTCTCGCAGAGCCGCATCAGCCAACTGCTGCGGTCCCTGGAGAGCAAGGTCGGCGCCCGGCTCGTCGAGCGCACCAGCCGCCGGGTCCGGCTCACGCCACTCGGCGAACAGCTCCTCGCGGGACTGCGCCCGGCCTTCGATGCCATCGTGCAGACGATCGACGAGGTACGGGACGTGGCGCGGGGCGTCGGGGGGCTGCTCCGCGTCGGCTTCCAGGGCACGGCCAACGACCAGGTCATGAACGCCATCGCGCTCTTCCAGAGCCGGTATCCGGACTGCGCCACGGAGATCGTGGAGATCCCCTTCTCCGACCCCTTCGGCCCGCTGCGCCGGCGGGAGGTCGACACGGCCGTGGTACTGATGCCGGTCCAGGAGAGCGATTTGGTGCTGGGGCAGGTCTTCTCCAAACAGCCGCAGTCACTCGCCGTGTCCACCCGGCACCCCTTCGCGAAGCGCAAGGCCCTCGACGCCGAGGACCTGACGGCCTGTTCGCTCATCGGCGTCCACGGCGCGGCCCCGGAATACTGGCGCCGCGCCCAGGCCCCGGCCGCCACTCCCGAGGGCCGTCCCATCGCCGCCGGCCCCTCGGTGAGCACGCTCCAAGAGGGCCTGGCGCTGGTACAGGCGGACCGCGGCGCGATGCTGCTGTGCCACCCCACCGCCGACTACTACGGCCGCCGCGCGGTCACCTTCGTCCCCCTCACCGGCCTCCAGGACTCCTTTCTCGCCCTCGTGTGGCACCGCAACCACGAGACCGCCCGCACCCGCGCCTTCTCCCAGGCCCTCGCGGCCGTCGCCGACGCCGGGTGAGCGGCCCGGCGGGAACGTCTTGCCGATCTGTCGGCACTACCGCTGCCAGGTGCGGATCGCTAGCCGCTTCAAGCCAGGGTGCCCACCGCACACTTCTGCCGCTTCGAGCATCAGGTCAGGATGCGCGTGATCACTGTCGGAAGCCCCCATAAGTCCTCCTATATCAAAGTCACCATCGATGCCGCAGGCCAAAAGGTTGGCCAAAGAAAATTCGTTGTCGACGCCGGCACTTACGGCCAGCTGATGCGCTGTTGCGAGCGCAGGCCCGCTCGTTGATGGTCTGTGAGTGATCTGGTGGGGGACGCGCGGACGTGGTCGCCGAACGCGCCGCTGGCGACTTTCCACCTTCCGGTCTGTTCGTGCTGGAGGAGGCAGCGCTCGTTGGTGGACGTCCAGGCAGCGCAGGGGGCTTCGCCTCTCCTCCCGCACGCGGGATGGTTTCTCCTCACGGGTTGCAATCGTCCGCGGTGCGGCACTGATGATCACCGGCATCTACGCTGTAGGCCATCCGAGTGGCGGACCAGGGGCGGGGATTTGCATGGCGGAGCGAACGAACAGCGCCCGAAGAGGCGGCACGGGAACTCCACGCGCATGGAGGTCCCAGCTCGGCTGCCTTACCGGCATAGGCGTCGCACTGGCGATCGTCGGCGGCACTGCCTGGGCGACCCTGGATTCCTTGGGCTACTGGCCGGGATCCTCGATGACGACAGCCTGGGATTCCCGGAGCGAAAAAAGGGCACCCGAGGACAGCACCCACCAGACCTGGCTCGTCGGCGACACCCTCACGCTCGCCCGGTACGACGCCGTCACCGGCTTCGACGCCGACTCGGGCAAGGAGCGCTGGCAGTTCGTCCCGCCGCGGCAAACCGATATCTGCGCCGCCAGCAAGACCACCGACGGCACCCGCGTGCTGGTCGCACACACCGGAAAGACCGGAGAAGCCAGCGGGCGCTGTGCCGTCGTCACCGCGCTTGACCTCACCGACGGGCGCGAACTGTGGAACACCACCCTCGCCACGGCGACCGGGGGCACCGCCGACAGATCCGATGCACTCGCCGCGGGCGGCGGGCTCGGCGTGGTCCTCGACGCCGGGACCGGAACGGGCACCACCACCGTGCGCGCATTCGATCTGCTCACCGGCTCCGAACGCTGGACGGCCGCGGTGCCCAAGGGCTGCGCCCCGGCCAGGACCGCCATCGCGCCGAAGCAGGTTGTCGCAGTACTGGCCTGCGGCGAGGAGGTGAAGCTGGCCGCCTTCGACCCTGCCGACGGCAAGGAACGGTGGACCACACCCCTCGACACCCGCAACGGCGTCGCCACCGGCTCGAGCGTGACGATCACAGCCACCGACCCGATCGTGCTGCGAGTCGACGAGGGCGACCGGGGCATTGAGGCCTTCCTCACCTTCGGGCCGGACGGCCGCCCCGGAGCGCGGGTCCAGGTCACCGGCGACGACTACGGCTCGATCGGCCCGGACACGGTCGTCTCCGGCAAGCGACTCTTCGCGCTCACCGACGGCGGCCCCTGGGGACGTCTCGTAGCCTTCGACCTGACATCCGGCGACGAACTGTGGCAGAACGACGACATCGGCGGGGCCGCCTACGCCATCCAGGGACTGCATGCCCATGCAGGTCGGGTCATGGCTGTGAAGGCATCCGACAGATACGGGGACCACCTGTACGGCTTCGACGCCGCCACCGGAGACGAGGAGGAGGACCGCACCTTCCGGGACAACGTGGGCTCCTTCGACGGCCTGCTCCCGTACAAGGACCGGATCATCGCCGTCCGCTCGGGCAGCTCCGCCAAGCCCTTCACCGCGTACGAGCGCTGGTGACCTCCTTGTTGTAGCCCCCGGGTGCCGTTCGCAGGGGCTGGGGAGCCACGTAGAAACGCAAGAAGGCCCGCACCCCCGCCACAGCTTTCGCGGCGGGGGTGCGGGCTTTCACGGTAGGAACCAGCCTGGCTGGGCCGTCACGCGCCCGACCCCGCGACTGCGGTGTTCGGGAGCCCGACTGCGTCGGTCTCGTACGGGTTGGTGAACAGCTGGTGATCGCTGACATCGAGGGGGCCGAACCGCACGTCCCGGCACGAGGGTGGTCTCCTGCCTGTCCAGTGCGGCGGTGAGCCGGTCGTGGTCCTGCTGCGCGTGCCCGGTCTGGGTGTACGGGCCGAGGCGCAGCAGTGTGTGGCCGTCGGGGCTGTCGTCGCGTTTGCGGGCTTCGATGCAGAGGGCGTAGCGGGCGGGGTCCATGCCGAGGTCGTCGGGCTGGAGGAGGTTCGCGGCGGCGTGGGTGAGCGTCTCGTAGCTGGGCTGCCGGATGCCGAGGATTGAGCTGGTCTGGCAGCGCAGCCAGCCGCGTTCGGTGTAGCCGAGCTGGCGGCCGTTCCGGTAGGCCGCGGCGTGCGGTGCGGCGGGGTGGACCAGGGCGACGGCGATCATCTCGGGGCTGTGGTCGTCGCCGGGGCGGGTGTGTGCGCGCTCGACGAACGGGCCAATGCGCACGGCAATGTTTTGGGAGCGGCCGGGCGCCCAGGGCTGCGGGTTACGCAGGGCGGTAAGCGTCGCGCGGAACTGGTCGACGACGGTCTGGTCCTGGGCGGAGAGGGTGCCGGGGGCGTGGCCGCAGCGGCGGAAGGGACGGATCATCGGACCCTCTCCTTCTCTGGGTTGGCGGTGCGGGGGCCTGCGGGCGTCTTGATGACGCGCGGCAGATGGACGTGCAGGTGCTCGACTACGACTTCGCGGCCGCGGCCGCGAAGCTCTCGGGCCAGGAGTTCGGTGAGTCCGGCTGCCCTGTTCCGGATTACGTAAACTCCAACTCGCAGCATGAACCCTTGTGTCCACACTCCGGGGGTCACCTCACTTCGACCCTCAAGCCGGCGTAGTACATGTTCCACCCGCGCTGCGGAGTGCGGACGCGCTGGAACTGCAGTCGTGTGTCGGCCTGCCGGTCCGCGACCCGGACTTGGAGAGCGTGGAGCGGGCGGTGCGCCGACGTCGGCCGAGAACTGGTTCGTGATCCTCAAGGCCCCACCAAGGCGGTATATCCAGGTGGAACCGACGCTCGGGCCGACGGCGCTGCGGGCGCATACGCGGTCGAGTTCCGCGCCGGTTCCCCCGAGCGGCACTACCGCTGCGTGCTTCATGACCGTGAACAGGCGGTATCCGTGTTCGTGGACTTCACACGGGATCCAGCAGTGCGACCGGCCAAAGTTGTGTGGGAGAAGACGTCGCTGTGAGCGTCGGCGTGTTAACCCGCCCTGACTTTTGAGGGGAGGCTGTCCTCCATCACGGCGAAGAGCCCGTCAGCATGCTGACGGGCTCCCGCGAAGCGTTGAAGCTAACCTGCTGTGAGGTCAGATCGTCGGTGTCTCGTCGATGATCTCCTTGTGCGGTTCGACGACGAACTTCCAGCCTTCGCTGGGCTCCAGGAACCGCACTCGCGTCGGGTAGATGTCAAGGGCGCGCCGGTCGCGATTCTGGCTGTTGGCGTTCTTCCGGCCCCGTGCCGGTTCCTCGTAAAGGTCGACCTTGGCATCAGGTACCTCGACGACTTCCTCGCTCCAGCGCTGAACCACCCCCGCACCGAACGCGTCCCGAGCGGCAGAGTAGAGCGATTCCAGGGATTCCTTGCTGCCGTTGGGAACGAAGAGGGCCAGGTTCAGGAGAACGCCGGCACTCTGGAGCACCTCGATTTCCTCCCCCGCCTTGTCGGCGATCCAGATCCCACCCTCTTCCGCATTTTCGGGAAGAACATGAACCTCCTCGCCGAATACGGTCCGCGCGACGAAGGACCCTCCCTCAAAATTCTCACCCGGCTTCGTGAGGAAAGCTGGCGCATAGCAGTCGTGAGAAACTCCATCCATTCCTACCTGGACAAGGGTTTCGTCCTGGAGTCCCAAAGCTGAAATTTCGTCGGCCGTAAGACGTCGAGCCGCAACCTTCTCGGTATTCACGCCAGTCCCCTTTATCGCAACGCCCTGTGAATTCATCAATACTCTACCACGAGAAGGGTCGGTAATTTCCTTTCGGGGATACCCCGAAGTGCCTCGATATGGCAACGACTAACGCAGAGCTGAGGACTCGAAGGGGACATCCGCAGTGTTCTTTCTGTGCCGAGATAAAACCCAGATCTGCTCTTGAGGAGCGGCGCCTCCTATCGGCTTCAGAAGCCGACATCTGCCGCAATTTCCGTTCTTAGCGTCGACATTCCTGGCGCCGCGATGAACCATATCTACGCCCCGCAGGGTCGAGCGTAGATATGATCAGCCCTCCTCTTCCCGCCCAGCCCTGGGCGCCTCCCGGGTAGGCTTGATCGTGCACAGCAAGGTTCGGGCGCCCCCGTATACGGAGGCGCCCGTTTGCTGTACGCGGTGTGTGATCTTTCGCGCGTCGGGGTCGGGGAAGGGGAAGACTCGGCAAAGGCCGGGTCAGGCGGCACGAACAGGAGCGGGACAAGGGCAAGTTGCCTGAGCCCTCTCCTCCAGGAGGGCCGCGTACTGCTGCGCACGATCGACGTCGTCGAGGTCCGGCCGGTCCACGAACTGGCGGATCCGTGCGTTCACCACGGCGGCCCTGGTAAGCGGCTGCATCGGGATGCCGGCTGCGGACGGGAAAGTCATACGGGCAGACTACCGACGGGGTCTGACAGAAGCCTGAAAATTACGGGGCGGAGCCCTCCGCTCGAGTTCTCCGCGTGGTGGCTCGTAGCGGAGAGGGGTCAAGGATCTGCTGACCACGAAGCCCCGCCTCGACCTGCAGCTCCTGCCAGCGCTCAACGCTGGCGGTCTCGGGCCATCCCAACTCCGCGTATGGGCGGGGCGTGCGCTGGCCGCGGAAGCGCATGAACTCGACCTTCGCCACGAAGTGCCCTCGCGCGGCTGTGCCGCCCGCACCGGTGAGGCGTACCAGCAGGTCGCAACCGAAAGGGCTGTCGAGGGGAGCGAGGAGTACACCGCCGGGGCGCAGCTGTTCCAGCCACGCTCGGGGGATCCGGCGGACTGAAGCGGTGGCGACGATCCGGTCGTAGGGGCCGGCTGCCGGGTGCCCTTGTTCGCCGTCGCCAGTGATGACAAGCGGGTCCAGGCCCAGCCCGTCGAGGTTCCTGCGCGCCTGGGCTGCGATGCCGGGATCGACTTCAGCGGGCCGCCTATGTGTCGTGGGTGATCCCCTATCGGTGTCACGACTTCCAGGTCTGTTCGCTGCTGCCCATGACGGGCACAATCGGCCGCATGACGATGACTGTGGGTGCTCCGCTCACGCACCACGCGCCTGCCGACCTCGCTTCGGGGTTCCTGACGGCCGGTGTCATCGGAGCGTCCCTGACGGCCTTCATCGGCGGTTGCATGGTCGAGAGCGTGCCCATGCTTGTCACGGGGCTGGTCGTGCCCGCGCTCTACGGCCTTCTCTTCTTCCTTGCTACACTGCCGCGTCGTGCCAGCGAGGCCGCCGTCGTTCCGCGCAGGGCGCTCGCGGTGATCGAGAGTCGTGAGCCGGTCTGGGGTGAGACCAGCGATGTGCCAGTGCGATTCGATCTGTCCGTCGTGCCGGACGACGCGCCTGCGTTCCGCGTCGAGATGTGGCAGGACGTCAACCGCGTCGAGCTGACCGAGTACCGGTCAGGCGGGACCGTAGTGGTGGAGTATCCGCCGGACCGCCCGTGGAGGACGCAGATCGTGAGACGGCCGACTCCGCAATGGGAGGAACGGGCGGCTGTGGCCCGGGTGGTCTCGGTGCCCGGCCCGGTTATGAGGAGCGAGACCCCGGACAGCTCCTTCAACGGATTCCTCAATCTCAGCGGGCTGCTGCTCGGCGTGACCGCCGTGCTTCTGCTGTTCCGTGCCGACCTGTTCGACTTTCACGAGGGCGACAACGGCGCCGTCCCCAGACCGTCTGTCTCCTCCTCGTCATCGACGATCACCGTGACGTCCATGACAGGAACGGTCGCCATTGGCCCCGGCCGATCGATGCTCGATGAGAGCGAACTGCGCCGGGCTGTCGAGTCGTTGACACAGGGCGCGGACAAGCGTCGCGCGTTCACCGTCATCGTGCAGGACCGCCTGCTCACGGTTGTCTTCACGCCCGCCGGCGCGGAGGTCGCCGGGTTCGAGCCGAGGTCCCTTCCCTACGATCGCGTCGCCGACCTAGTGCCGCATCAAGCAACGTTCGCCCTGTCAGGCCGACATACTGATGGTGTGCTTGAGTACTTGCTTGCGACCGATGACGACGTTTTCCTCGGGCCGGTGCGCTCGGATAGGTGCCCGGATGTGCTTCAGCCAACGGGCTGGGGGGCGGTGCCGGTGGCTGGCGATGGCCACTACCGGATCGCTGTCAAGGGCATGGAGATTGAGTTCGCTTGGGAAATGCCCGGCCTTCAGGTCACGGTTCACGGCACACCAGACAAACCCATGGTTGAGGAGTTGGTGGCTACGATCGCGCGTCAGGTCGGAACCGAGCTCGCGGTGCGAGTCCGGGTAATCCCACTCTAGCGCCGCTTCAGGCGATGTTGGCTTGTTTGACCACGGTTCGTAGTTGCTGGTCGTGAGTGTGGCGGTTTCGCCAGATGATGTAACGGCGGATCATGCTGCCCTGCTCCTTGTGGCTGGCGTGGTCGGTGCCGTCGAGGGTGAAGTAGCGCAGGGCGGTGAACTGCGCTTCGATGCGGTTGAGCCAGGAGGAGTTCGTCGGGGTATAGGCGATCTCGACGTTGTTCGCGTCCGCCCACGTTGCGACCCGTTGGCACCGCTTCGTGGTCAGGTGCGGGGAGTAGTTGTCGCAGATGATGGCGATCCGCACCTTCGCTGGGTGCAAGGAGCGCAGGTAGCGGCAGAACTCCAGGAACTTGGAGCGGTTCTTGGTCTTCTTGATGTGACCATAGAGCTGGTCTTTGCCCAGGTCGTAGGCGGCGAACAGGTGCCGGACGCCATGCGGGCGGGTGTAGGTCGCCCGCCGCCGTGGCCGGGGGGCTCGGTCGGGGTCCTTGTGCCGACCACCGCGTTCGGCCCACTGGCGTCCAGGGTGGGGCTGGAGGTTGAGCGGGCCGAATTCGTCCATGCAGAGGATGATCTCGGGCTCGCCGTCCTCGGGTATGACCTCGCCGTCGGCGATGGCGTAGAGATGCTCGACACGGGCCTTCTTCTCCGCGTAGTCCGGGTCTTTCGAGGTCTTCCAGGTCTTCACGCGTTGAAAGGAGACGCCTTCCTCGCGGAGCAGGATGCGCAGGCCCTCGTGGCTGATGTCGTCGACCACCCCCTCGGTGACCAGGAAGTCGGCCAGCTTGATCAGACTCCAGGTCGAGAAGGGCAGATTGTGCTCGGCTGGCTTGGACTTGGCGATCTTCTTGATATCCCGGCGCTCGGGCAGGGTGAAAGTCTTCGGCCGGCCGCCTCTGTACTTCGGGTAGAGCGATGCGAACCCGTCGGTGTTGAAATTGTGGATCACGTCCCGGACCCGGTCCGCACTGGTGAACGTGACCTCGGCAATCTTCACCACGGGCATGCTCTGCGCGGACAGCAGCACCATCTGGGCCCGGCGCCAGGTCACCACCGACCCTGTGCCGTGGCGGACGATGCGCAACAACCGTCGGCCTTCATCGTCGTCGATCTCACGGACGCGTACTCGTTCAGCCACCCGCACAGCTTGGCGGCCGCACGCCGACCAGGACAGGACCCAAACGGTGCGTCACGTCACGACGAGGCAAACGTTGCCTGAGGCGGCACTAGTACTGCAATCACAGTTACGGGGTGTGTCCGCGTTGTTTGTAGTGGCTGTCGCGGGCGCGTGTCTGGCTGAGTCTTCGCCAGTGTGACCAGTGCAGGTGGTGGTGGATGGTGAGGTGGGCGGGGCGGAGGAGGTGGCCGATGAGGCGGCGTATCTCCGCTACGGACAGCGGTATCAGGCCACCGCTGTTTCCCCTTTTGAGAGTTCGTGGGCGCGGACGGCGGTCAGGGCCGCGAGGGCGGCCATGGCGAGGGTGATGTGCCGGTACCAGGCGTGGTAGAGACGGACTTGGTAGTGGTCCAGGCCGCAGTCGCCCTTCGCGGTCTGGAAGCATTCTTCGACGGCCCAGCGGGCGCCGGCCACCCTGACCAGGTCTTTCAGTCGGGTGGCGACGGGGCCGTAGCAGACGTAGTAGGCGAGGTCCGTGGGGTCTTTGAGGCTTCGGCGGGCCAGGACCCAGTGGCCGTGGCCGTTCTCCCACCAGATCCGGATGGGAATCCGCGCCCACTGGTACATGCGCTCGCCGTGGGATCCCTTCCCGGCGGACAGACGCTTCCACGCCTGCGGTGCGAGACCGGTGACGAGGTCGTCGACACGGCGTTCGCCCATGCCGCGGGTGATGACGGTGTCGCTGGTCTTCACGCACATCACATGGCTGATGGCCCGCTGTTCCATCCAGCACCTGAGGGATTTCGACTGCCCGTAGGCCTCGTCCGCTGTGACCCAAGCGAACGGCACGCCGGCCTCCACCGCACGAAGGAGCATGGCCTTGAAATGCTCCGTCTTCGTCGCGAACAACACCTCGTCCGGAATCCCCGCGTCCCGGCACCGCTCACGGTCGTCCGTCCACGAGGCGGGCACATACAGTTCCCGGTCGATCAGAGCCCGGCCTTTCGTCGAGGCGTAGGCCAGAAAGGTGCCGACCTGGCAATTTTCCGTACGTCCAGCCGTTCCGGAATATTGCCGCTGGACGCCGGCCGAGCGCACACCCTTCTTCAGGAAGCCGGTGTCGTCTCCGATCAGGACGCCGTCCTTGTCACCGATCGTCTCGACAACGTAGTCCCGCACGTCGTCACGGACTGCATCCGCGTCCCAGTCCGCCTCGCCCAGCAGCCGCTGCATCCCGATCGGCAGCCGGTCACCGGCCCGTTCCGCCAGCGTCCAGCCGTTCTTCCGCTCCAGCGGAGCGATCAGGCCCCGCATATACGCAAGCGCCCGCGCACGCGGCTCCGACCTCACGAAACGCGACGCGAACCTGGCATGCAAACCCGCCAGCACCCCGTCCCACTGCCCAACCAACCCCACCCCGAGCTCAGCCATACACCAACTCAACCACACGCAAGTGTGATTGCAGTACTAGGGCCTGTGTGATGTCGTGATCACGCGGTGGTCTTGAGTAGGTCGTCGATCCAGATCATGGAGGCTCGGAGGTGGAGGCCGGCTAGGTAGCTTTCGGGCGACTTGTCGTAGCGGGTGGCGATGCCTCGCCAGGCTTTCAGCTTGTTGATCAGGCGTTCGACGGTGTTCCGTTCCTTATAGAGGTCGGCGTTGTGGCTGATGGACCGGCCGCCTTGTGAGCCCTTCTTCTTGCGGTTTGCGGCCTGGTCCTTCTTCTCCGGGATGACTGCTTTGATGTTGCGTTTTCGCAGGTAGCGGCGATTTCCGCGCGACGAGTAGGCCTTATCGCCGGCGACGGCGCCGGGCCTGGTGCGGGGACGGCCCACCGGCAGACGGACTCGCACCTTCTCGAGCACGGGGATGAACTGCGGACTGTCCGCGGCCTGCCCGACGGTCAGGACGAACGCGAGCGGACGGCATCTGCGGTCCGCCGCGAGATGAATCTTGCTGGTGAGGCCGCCCCGGGACCGGCCGAGCTGGGCCTGCTTCAGGCGGAGCTTGCGTCGGCGCCGGATACGCCGGCGCTCGTCCTGTCCGTTCTGTTCCTCCGTGCCACCCCTTTTTGCCGGGCTGTCTCCTGCTCCAGCGCGGCTTCCTCCAGGGCCGACATGAGGTGCTTGCTGACGCGGAGCCCGGCGGCGTCGTGGTGGGCGCGGACCGTAGTGGAGTCCACGCTGACCAGCGACAAGTCTGTTTGCTCCGCGCGGGCTGCCTGAGCGACCAGTCCTTCCAGCAGAGCGGTGAACACACCAGCGTCCCGCCAGACGCGGAAACGTCCGTAGACGGTGGCCCACGGGCCGAACTCGGCAGGCATCTCCCGCCACTGACCGCTGGAGCGGAACCGCCAGACCACCCCCTCGAACTGTTCCCGCAAACGCTCCGGATACGGGCCGTACCTACCGATCGGCAGGAACGGCTCGATGAACTTCCACTGGGCATTGGTGAGTTGCCTACGCGTCACGACCACAGTCCTACCGGATTCCACCCCACGAAGAGCACAGAACCCGGCAATTGATCACGACATCACACAGGCCCTAGTCGAGGAGGCCCGGACCACCCTCAACGTCGACTCACCGCGGAGCTGGCAGCTCATCGCCGACAGCGTCACCGGGCCGCTCAGGCTCAGAGTCGTGGTCACCGGGGACGGGGGCACGGGAACGCTCGAGGCGGACGGGAAGGGCGAAGTGCTCAGGCGTAACGGCGGCTGACCGGACCAGCAGGAGGTGGGCGTCATGGACTGGGAAAAGCTCCTCGCACTGTGGTGCGCGGTGTGGGCTGTGCTGGCGCTGGCCGGGTACGGCATGGCGCTGGCCGGAGTGACCAGGGCCCAGCGGACGGTCCGGCGCACAGGGCGGATCGAGCAGGTGAGGATGCCTCGGCACGGCGGGTCCAGTACGGGCGGCATATCGGTGGTCATCTCCTACCGCGACGCGACCTCCGATGAGGAGGTCACCGTGACCAACGACGGCGAGCGAGGGGAGGTCATCACCGTGGCATGGGAGGGACGGGAGATAGGGGTCAGCCACCCGCGAGGCAGGCCGCATGCCTACCGGCTTGCCAACACACCTCAGGAACCGAGTCGTGGGCTGGGCCAGCCGACTCTCGCACTCTTCATGGTCTACTGCGGGCTGGTGGCCCTCGCGGGAGTCGCCTGGGAGTGGCCGTGGGCGCTGATCGGCCTCGGCGGGCCGTTGGCGGTGTTCGCCGCCGTTCACCTGCCCGGAACCGTACGTGCCAAGAATCACCGCATCGAGAAACTGGCCGCGATGGACACCGTGCACGGACGGATCATCGCGGTCCTGAAGGACGTCACCGTCGACCAGGACAACGGCACCTCAACCACCATCACCCCGGTCGTGTCGTTCACCACCCACGAGGGCATGGCCGTCACGGCTCACTGCACGTCCAACCTCCCGGACCCAGCCGGCTCGTACAGCCGAGATGTCACGGTCCACTACGCGCCCGGCGACCTTGCCGATTTCACCTTGGACCGAGCCGCCGAACGTCGCGGGGAGAGGCTGGACGTGGTGATCAACGCGCTGGCTGTCGTCGTACTCCTGGCGACGGCCGTGGCGGGGATGGCAATGCTTTGAGGCAGCGTTCAGCGCTGCTGCCGAGGCGTCGATGCTGGCTGACCGGCCAGATGGCTGCCGGCTCGCAGCGGGCCGGGCACGCCAGCCGGGGAGACATGATTGCCCGCACCGCCTCCGGGGCCGCCACCGCACTCCCGCTCCGCAAGCATCAGGGAGACATCGCCCTCCAGGCCATGTCGGCATGGCCCGTTGTGTGCCGGGTTCTTCAGAGCGTTTGCCAGAGGCGCGTCAGTGACAACGTGGTGAGGACCTGGTCCGGACACCCCTGTCCGGCAAGGCGGCCGTTTTGGAGCAGGAGGCAGGTGTCCGCCGCGCGCGCCACCTCAAGGTCGTGTGTGGCTTGGACGACCGTCACCCCGTCGGCGACGAGCGCCGTCAGCAGCGTCCCGATCCGGTTCCTTGCCTCCGGGTCCAGGCTCGTGGTCGGCTCATCGAGGAGCAGTAGGTCCGACTCCTGCGCCAGGCCTTGGGCGATGAGCGCGCGTTGACGCTGCCCGCCCGAGAGTTCGCCCAGTTGGCGTGAGGCGAGGTCGGCGATGCCGAGCCGGTCGAGCATCGCGTCCACGGTCGCGTGGTCCCGTGCGGTTAGCCGTTGCCACGGACCGCGCTCGCCCCAGCGTCCCATCTCTACGGTTTGCCGAACGGTGAGCGGGAGAGTGTCGCCGACTGCTCCGCGCTGCGGTACGAAGGCGGGCGGCCGGTCACTGGTGCGCAGGAGGTCGCCGGATATCGGCTTGATCACACCGGCGAGTACGCCGAGCAGGGTCGACTTGCCGCTGCCGTTCGGGCCGACGAGTGCTGTCGTGGTCAACTTCTTTATTTCTCCGCTGACTTGGTGGAGAACTGGGCGCCCTGGATAGCCGGCGCACAGCTCCGAGAAGTGGAGGGAGGTGGTCGGGTCGAGGGGTGGGGCGGGGGAGGGGCGGGATTTATTGAACATGATTTTCATTGTAGTGTCTGGGTCATGGAATGGTTGACGGTCCCGTTCGAGGTGACTTTCGTGCAGCGGGCCCTGTGGGGCGGGGTGCTGGTGTCCGCTATCTGTGCGCTGGCGGGCACCTGGGTGGTGCTGAGGGGGATGGCCTTCCTCGGTGACGCCATGTCCCACGGGCTGCTGCCGGGCGTCGCGGTCGCCGCGCTCCTCGGGGGCAACCTGATGGTGGGCGCGGTGGTCAGCGCTGTCGTCATGACGGCAGGCGTCACCGCGCTGGGCCGTACGCCCAGGCTGTCGCAGGACACCGGCATCGGGCTGCTGTTCGTCGGCATGCTCTCGCTCGGGGTCATCATCGTGTCGCGCTCGCAGTCCTTCGCGGTCGACCTGACCGGGTTTCTCTTCGGGGACGTCCTCGCGGTCAGGCAGCAGGATCTCCTCGTGCTCGCGGCGGCGTTGCTCGCGGCGCTGGCGGTGTCGGTCCTCGGTCACCGTGCTTTCCTGGCCCTGGCGTTCGACTCACGCAAGGCCCACACCCTGGGGCTGCGGCCGCGCCTGGCCCACGCTGTGCTCCTTGGCCTTCTCGGCCTGGCGATCGTCGCCTCGTTCCACATCGTGGGAACACTGCTCGTCCTTGGACTGCTCATCGCACCGCCGGCGGCCGCTCTGCCTTGGGTTCGCTCCGTGCGCGGCGTCATGGTGCTCGCCGCCCTGCTCGGCACTTTGGCCACGTTCGGCGGCCTGCTGCTGTCCTGGCATCTGAGCACCGCAGCTGGCGCGACTGTCGCGGCCCTCGCGGTGAGCCTGTTCTTCGTCTCCCACGTGCTGTCCGGCCTGCGTGACCGTCGTACGCGCCAGGTCCACTTCACGGCGCCCCTGCCCGAAGTCAACTGAAAGAAGCCAGAGGCGATCATCATGACCGTCCGCAGAAACGTCACTCCGTGGGCTTCGGCCGCACTGGTCCTCACCGCGCTGCTCACCACGAGTTGTGCGAGTGAGGAGGCCGATGCCGGGCGATCCGCGGCGAAGCCCCCGCCCGCCACTCCGCACGGGTACGTCGAGGGAGCGAAGGAGGCCGCCGAGCAGCAGTCCCGGCTTCTCCTGAACGACCCCACCAGCGGGAACACCAGAGTTCTCGACCTCGTCACCGGCAAGGTGCACACGACGGCCCAGGTGAAGGACGCCGTTCGGCTGAGCACGGATGGCAGGTTCGGCTACCTGCAAGCGGCCGACGGCACCCATGTGCTCGACAGCGGCGCCTGGATGGTGGACCACGGAGACCACGTCCACTACTACAGCGCGGCGATACGAGATCTGGGTGAGCTTCCCGCCGGCGGCCAAGCCCAGATACGCAGTGACGTCGCCGTGACCGCGGTGACCGACCAAAACGGCCGCACCGTCCTCTACGACCGCAGCAAACTGGAAAAGGGGCGAATAGCGACCCCTCGTACGCTACGCGGCACATACACCGGCGTCGTCGTGCCGTACGAGGAAAACCTGCTCGCCTTCGCGAACACGGACGGCACCACGGAACTCGTCGTCCTCGACCGCAAGGGCGAACGAGTTGCTTCCCCGGACGTGACGTGCGAAGCCCCCCACGGTGACGCGGTCACCCGGCGCGGTGTGATTCTCGGCTGCGCCGACGGCGCCCTGCTCGTGCGTGCACAGGACGGTGCCTTCACTGCCGAGAAGATCCCGTACGGAAAGCACGTCCCGGCGCAGGAACGCGCCACCGCCTTCCGTCATCGTCCCGGCAGCGACACCCTCACCGCCCCAGCAGGAGACGACGCCATCTGGATCCTGGACGTCGCCGAGCGGACCTGGAAGCGGATCGATACCGGGCCCGTCGTCGCGGTCAACACGGCCGGCGAGGACTCCCCGCTGCTCGTCCTGGAGACCGACGGCTCCCTACACGGCTATGACGTCGCGACCGGAAAGCAGACCGCACGGACCAAGCCGCTACTGACAGCAGGGGAACGGGCCGACTCCGACGGCAACACCCCCGTCATCGAGGTCAACCGCAGCCGCGCCTACGTCAACGACCCAGAGAGCAAGAGAGTGTTCGAGATCGACTACAACGACGGCCTGCGCATCGCGCGCTCCTTCGACCTGGACGTCAAACCGGTCCTCATGGCAGAGACAGGACGATGAGCCGAACCGAAGCGAAGCGTCGCGCGAGGGTGCGCACCCCTCGCCCGCCACACCTGATCGCGGGCCTCCTCGCCCTCGTGACAGCAATGACCGCCACCGCCTGCACCACCGACGACGACCGGCCCAGCATCGTCGTCACGACCAACATCCTCGGCGACGTCACCCGCGAGATAGTCGGCGACGAGGCCGACGTCACCGTCCTGATGAAACCCAATGCCGACCCGCACTCCTTCGGCCTGTCCGCGGTGCAGGCCGCCGAGCTGGAACAGGCCGATCTGGTCGTCTACAACGGCCTTGGCCTGGAGGAGAACGTACTGCGTCACGTGGACGCCGCCCGCGAAGCCGGTGTCGCCACCTTCTCCGCCGGCGAGGCCGCCCACCCGCTCACCTTCCACACCGCCGACAACGGCGGCCCCGAGAGCGAGGAAGGACAGCCCGACCCCCACTTCTGGACAGACCCCGACCGGATGCACAAAGTCACCGACCTGATAGCCGACCAGGTCATCAACCACGTCACCAGCGTGGACCCCGGCACGATACGGGCCAACGCCGACCGCTACGCGAAGCAGGTCGCCGACCTCACCAGCTGGATGCAGAAATCCTTGAGCCGAGTCCCCGCGGACCACCGGGCCCTGGTCACCAACCACCACGTCTTCGGCTACCTCGCCGACCGCTTCGGCTTCGAGGTGATCGGCGCGGTCATCCCCAGCGGCACCACCCTGGCCTCACCCAGTTCCTCGGACCTGCGCTCCCTCACCAAGGCGATGCAACGAGCAGGAGTGCGCACCGTCTTCGCCGACTCCTCCCAGCCCAAACGGCTCGCCGAGGTACTGCGAACAGAGATGGGCGACGGGGTTCGCGTCGTCGAACTCCACTCGGAGTCCCTCACCACCAAGGGTGCGGGCGCCGACACCTACCTGCGGATGATGCGCGCCAACACCACCGCCATGGTCACCGGCCTGACCGGCGCCTGAACCCCAACCCTGACCCCCAGCCCCCCGGCCCTCCCGGCACGCCCGCCCATCGGGCGCCGGCTCGTCGTACCCCCATGCCGCCACCCCGCGGTCCAGAAAGGAACAAACCCATGAACAAGCCGATACGCGGCAGAGCCCTCACAGGCACCGCACTGGTCCTGGCCACCGCCACGGCCCTGACCGCCTGCGGCGGAGAAACCTCCTCCACCGACACCAAGTCCGACACAACCGCGACCACCACGCCAGCGCTGGCGGTCAAAGAGCCGCTGGTCGCCACCTTCGACGGCGGCCTGTACATCCTCGACGGCGAAAGCCTGAAGCTTGCCAAGACCATTGCCCTGCCTGGCTTCAACCGGGTCAACCCCGCAGGCGACAAGGACCACGTCATGGTCTCCACCGACAGCGGATTCCGTGTCCTGGACGCCACCGACCAGACCCTCACCGACATCGAGTACAAGGGCGCCAAGCCGGGCCACGTAGTCCGCCACGCCGCAAAGACCGCGCTCTTCACCGACGGCACTGGAGAAGTCAACGTCTTCGACCCCACCGCACTGAGCGGAGGCAAGAAGCCGACAGGTCGCACCTACACCTCCGCCGAGCCACACCACGGCGTCGCCATCGAACTGGCCGACGGCAAACTCGTGAGCACCCTGGGCACCGAGGAAAAGCGCACCGGCGCGCTGGTGCTGGACCGGAACAACAAGGAGATCGCGCGCAGCGAGGACTGCCCCGGTGTCCACGGCGAAGCCGCCGCGAAGAACGAAGCCGTCGGCGTCGGCTGCGAGGACGGCATCCTGATCTACAAGGACGGCACGTTCACCAAGATCGATTCCCCCGACGGCTACGGCCGCATCGGCAACCAGGCCGGCAGCGACACCTCCCCCGTCCTGATGGGCGACTACAAGACCGACCCAGAAGCCGAGCTGGAGCGCCCCGCCCGCATCTCCCTCATCGACACCGAGAAGAAGAAGCTGCGCCTGGTGGACCTGGGCACCAGCTACTCCTTCCGCTCACTGGCCCGCGGTCCCCACGGCGAGGCCCTGGTCCTCGGCACCGACGGCGCCATCCACGTCATCGACCCGACCACCGCCACCATCGAGAAGAAGATCCCCGCGGTGGGGGAGTGGCAGGAGCCACTGGACTGGCAGCAAGCCCGGCCCACCTTGTTCGTGCGCGGGCACGTTGCGTATGTCTCCGAGCCCGGTAAGAAGGCGCTGCACGCCATCAACGTGGAGACGGGCAAGAAGATCACCTCCGTCACCCTGCCGAAGAGCACCAACGAGCTGTCGGGCGTCATCGCAGAACACTGACCCCACTGACCGCGCTTGTGCCCTCGCCGCCACGGCTTGACGACGTGGAGGCAAGGACACACGCCTACCCCGCCGGAACCCACTCACAGGGCCGGGTCAACTGTGAGCCGATTTGCAAGCACCCTCAGAGTAGTTCCTGCCAGCGGTCGAAGTGGCTGGCGTCGCGCCCGTCGAGCAGGCCGCACCGGGGGCCGGGATCAGTCCCGGCTCCACCGGCGCCTTCTCGGCCCGTGTGCGTGTCACGGGCGGAAGCCGGGCAGCTGCTGGAATACCTGTCCCCGCAGGTCGGTGGTCGGCTTCCAGGGGCCGAGCTGCCCGCGTACGGGGACGGGCAGGGGCAACTCCTGGACGTCCGCGAGCTCGAGGTGCCAGGCGCCCGGGTGCGCCCAGGGAGAGCAGAGCGGGGACCCGTCGGGTCCTGGTGGCAGCTGGGGCAGCAGGTGAGCCGGGCGATGCCGACCATCGCGCCGGTGACAAGCTAGCGGCCGCGGATCGTGCGGGAGACGCGCGGGAGACGCAGGGCGGGGCGGTCGATCTGCTGGCCCGCGTGTAGGAGCACCCAGGTACGCTAGGACCAGTGCTGCGGGCGGTTCTCCACCCGCTTCGCATCCGTCAGGATCGCGGTCGTTCAGGGCCGCTTGATGCTTGGCCGTTCGTCACGAGCAGCTCGCACTCGGCGTCGAGTTCCGTCGCCAGTGCGACGCTGCTCCGGCCGGCCCTGCCGGTCCGGGGCGGCAGCGGTGCGTCGTGCAGCTTCCGGATGGCGGCACCCGCTGCGGCCCACGCCGCCGACGCCCCGGTCGACGGCCCTCCGAGGCGCCCGAGTTCGTTCCCGGGAGTGCGGCGATCGCGAGCACGGGCGGCTTGCGCCACAGGATCTCCGGGGTCGGGACCGGCGCGAGGGACATCGCCTCGACCTCGATGTCGATGCGCGCCTGATCGGTGTCCACCTTCAGGAACACGTCGCCGACGCGCAGGGTCGCGCGCTCGGTATGGGCGACGACGACTTCGACCTCATCCATGGGCAACCAGTATCCCGGAGGTGATCGCCGACGTTGCCGACTTCATCGCATGCGATGACACAGCAAGCTGCGTCCCGCTGACCGACAGCCTCGCGCGCGACACCGACACTTGACCAGGCCAAGCCCCCTGCTTCTGCTGGGACTCCAGAAGGGGGGATCGATCCGGGTCCACCGGGCTTCATCGTGCTTCCAGGCAGTCGACGGTGGAGGTTGCTCCGGAAGACCAGGCTGCTCGGGTGTCCGCGCCTGAATGTCCGCGCGCAGTCCTTCATCGTGTGCTCTTGCGGCTTCCTGGCCTCCTGACGGCAGCTCAGGGATTACTCGGGCGAGCGAAAAGCGCCTGTGCGGCCAGCTAAGGCCCTCTCGATTGCCCCTGCATCCACTCATACCCGGAGTGCCGAGATAGGCCGCCTGAGGCCCCATTCTGAACGTCGCTTTTGGGTAGCTAAGAGTGAATTCGGAGAAATGGGTACTCTTCCATGGTCAACTCACCAACCTCACCACGTGCAGGGACGTGACCGGCAAGGATCTGACCCTGTTGCGACTGACATGCAACTGTCGAGAACCGCTCTTCAGTACGCCGACTACGGCGATGAGGAAAACGTTCATAGGGAAACAAGATCCGCATCGCCTTGCCGTCCGTGCACAACACGAGACGATCACCGGGGCGCAGGTCGATGCCTGTACGGGTGGCTCGCGGCGGAGAGGGGTCAAGGATCTGCTGACCACGAAGCCCCGCCTCGACCTGCAGCTCCTGCCAGCGCTCAACGCTGGCGGTCTCGGGCCATCCCAACTCCGCGTATGGGCGGGGCATGCGCTGGCCGCGGAAGCGCATGAACTCGACCTTCGCCACGAAGTGCCCTCGCGCGGCTGTGCCGCCCGCACCGGTGAGGCGTACCAGCAGGTCGCAACCGAAAGGGCTGTCGAGGGGAGCGAGGAGTACACCGCCGGGGCGCAGCTGTTCCAGCCACGCTCGGGGGATCCGGCGGACTGAAGCGGTGGCGACGATCCGGTCGTAGGGGCCGGCTGCCGGGTGTCCTTGTTCGCCGTCGCCAGTGATGACAAGCGGGTCCAGGCCCAGCCCGTCGAGGTTCCTGCGCGCCTGGGCTGCGATGGCGGGATCAACTTCGATGCTGACGACGGTCCCTGGGCCGGTTCGGGTGGCCAGCAGGGCGGTGGTGTATCCGGTACCTGTACCCAGTGAACCGCCCCGGGTTCGGTAGAGACTTCAGATTGTGGTTGTGACCTGGGTTTTCGTGGTCGTGAGGTAGTAGTTGGTCTCGTATTCGACGGGTGGGATGTGCCCTATTTCACCGTGGAGGCGGCGGTGGCAGTACCAGTCGACCCATTCCGCGGTGGCCAGCTCGACCTGGGAGAGCGTCCTCCAGGGCCGCCCCGGTTTGATCAGCTCAGTCTTGAACAGGCCGATCGCAGACTCCATGAGGGCATTGTCGTAGGCGTCACCGACGGAGCCGATCGAGGCCGCGATGCCGGCGGCGTCCAGGTGCTCGGCGAGCCGGAAACTCGTATATTGCGACCCGGCATCGGAATGATGTATCAACTCGCCCCGCTGATGGGGCTGTTCGTCGCGGTCGCGCTGCCACAGGGCCATGTCCAGGGCGTCCAGGACGAGTCTGGTCTCCTTCGACGTGGCGGCGGACCAGCCGACGATCCGGCGGGAGAACGTGTCGACGACGAAGGCGACGTAGACGACTGCCGACCAGGTCTTGACGTGGGTGAAGTCGGCGACCCAGCAGCGGTTGGGGGCGGCCGCGACGAAGTTGCGGTCCAGTAGGTCCGGTGCCCGCTCGACGGCGCTGTCCGGGATCGTGGTGATGATCTTTTTCCCGCGGACGGCGCCGGTGATGCCGAGTTCCCGCATCAGGCGTTCGACGGTGCACCGGGCCACGGGGTGGCCCTGGCGGTGCAGCTCGCGCCATACCTTCCTGGCGCCGTAGACGCGGAAGTTGGCCTCGTGGACCTCGGTGATCAACTCCTTGAGGGCAGCATCGCGCACCCGCCTGGCCGAGGGTTCGGCGGCGCGCTTCTTCGCCGCGTAGTAGGTGGAGGGGGCGATCTTGCAGTCGTGCTCGGTGAGCACGCGGCAGATCGGCTCGACACCGCCGAAGCGGGCCCGGTGCTCGTCGATGAAGGCTACGAGCGTGTGTGTGGCCGGTCGAGCTCGGCCGCGAAGAAACTTGCCGCAGCCTTCAAGATGTCGTTCGCCCGCTTCAGCTCGGCGATCTCCTTCTTCATCGCCTTGATCTGCGCGGACTCCTCCGTGGTCGTCCCCGGACGCTTCCCGGAGTCGACCTCGTCCCGCTTCACCCAGTTCCGCAGGGTCTCGGCCGAACCGATCCCGAGCTTCTGGGCGACCGCTCTCAATGCGGCCGACTCGTTCGGATAGTCACCACGGATCTCGGCGACCATACGGACCGCTCGTTTGCGCAGCTCAGGGGGATAGGAGGAAGGGCGCGCCATGACTCAATCCTTTCACGGAATCAAGTCTCTATCGAACACGGGGCGGTTCACAGTTCGAGTACGCGTTCTCCGGGTCGGGGTGCGAGGTGGCGCAGGAGTTCGATGATGACGCCGCTGGAGGAGATGCTGGATGAGAAGTGGCCCTTCGCGGGTCCGGCTGGCGGGACGCGGCCGTCGTCCAGCTGAGTGATCAGCGGGGCGCCGGTGCTGTAGACAGCTTTCAGCCAGGCGTTGGGACGTTCGGCCCAGTCGATCAGACTGTGCAGGCCGTCCGCGCGGGGGGAGGGCCACCAGACGCGGGCAGGTACGAAGTGCTCGCGGTGCACGGAGAGGAAGATATCCCTAAGCCAGGCGGCGTTCCCGAAACCGGCGGATGCGGCGTCCATTTCCTCTGCGCAGCGGCGACGGAGCGCTGCAGCATCGACCGGCATCTGCGGCGCCACGTCTAGTCGTCGGAGTCGTCGGGCTCCGGCATGGGGTTCCCCGGATCGCCTGGGCTCGAGTAGGGGCCGCCGACTTGGCCGTCCCCCGACTGCCGGTCATCACCATCAGCCAGGACGTGCGTCTGTAAGAGCCTCATATGCACTCCTCTGCCGGTTGCACTTGCGCTTCAACGGTAGCGGGGGATGGGTTGCTTCTGGCTGTCTTGCAGGTTTCGACCGGCTTGGGTACTGAAGGACAGCGCGCGACGGCGGGGGCCAGGGTGCTTGATCCTTCGGTCCCGGCATACCGGCGCGCGCTGCACGGACGAGAGCAACGGCCGTAGTCCGAGTCCCTCTCATCTGCACTGTGCTCAACCTCCTTGCTGTGGGGTCACCCTGACGAGGCGAGTGATCGGCCGGGCAGGTCGCGGCTGACAGGCCACCGCAATTGGTCTGTACCTGTCGGGGCAGAAGAGCGACATGAGCGACAACAGCATCTCGATCACAGTCGAACTGCACGGCGGACCCCTGGATGGGCAAACCACCTCTGTGACCCTCACGGATGAGGACCCCTGGGTTGCGCTTCCCAACGACGGCTGCACCTTCCCTGGCGGCAGCAGCATCTATGCACCCGACACCAACGGCCGCTGGGTGTGGCAGGACGACCAGCCAGCCCAAACCCCGTAACCCCGCATCCGCCCGGCACCATGGCAGCCCCGGAGGAGAAAACATGGATCGCATTCGCATGACAGGTGCCTGGCTGGCTGACCTCACGGCAGCTTTGCTGTGCAGGGAAGAGGAGGTACTCCTCGGAGTCCTTCAGCAACCCGACTATCCCGCGCTCGTGTCATGTCCGATCTGCGACGAGGGCCCGGAAAGCGTCGTGTCACGTGTCGAGGACCCGACAATTGACGGACGCCGGGTGGTTCTCGTGGACTTCAAACCCTGTCGGCATGGCATCTGGGTGCCCGCCGACGAATAGCAGACCGCCTGAACCCTCCACACCACCCTGCCTGGTGCCAAGACAAGGGGGCCACCACCAGGCGTCGCCGGCTTGGCCGCGCACCAGGTAGGCGTTGGAGCCGCCGATGAGGATGCCCTTCACGAGCGGGATCAGGGCCTGGCTGTCGTCCAGGCTGGCCCCGGAGATGCCGACGGATACGGGCAGACCCGATCGTTCCGTGATCAGGTGGATCTTCGAGCCGTACTTGCCCCGGTCGACGGGATTCGGACCTGTCAGGTCCCCCTTTTCAGGGCCCGCATGTTCACCGAGTCGATCGCGCACCCCCCGGGCGGTGCCTTACTCTCTGGATGCCGCCGCCAGCCAGGTCTGCCAGACGTGACGCGTATTCGGCACTTTGGGGCGGTCCAGGAGCCAGAGAATGTATCCGGCATGGCGCTGCGCCCATGGATTGTCCGAACGGGCGGCCGTCTTTAGCCTGGTGCGCAGGTCGTCACTGTCCACAGCCCTGGCCGCGCGCACGTACTCGCGGTCCTTGCACCGGTAAGGCCGCTGTACAACGATCTCGATCAGGTCGGCAAGCTTGGCTCTGACCGTCTCATCGTGGTGGGCGACAGCCACGTCTCGGATGAGGCTCTGCTTCGTTCCCCATGCCTTGGCAAGCCGTGTCCACTCCTGCGGATATCTTGCCTCCCATTCCAGGAAGAGCAGTGCGTAGGGGAGACCCGGCCACACGACGATGTCGGGGCCGGCCGGCCGGTCCCACAACGCGTCGGGCAGCGAATACTTGCGGATCTCCTCGTAGTTCCTGCTCGCCGTTTTCCGTCTCAGCGAATACCCCCGTCGCCATGTCCTGTTGTACCGATTCAAGGCATCCCGGGTGTTCCTCTCGGCGTCAGCCAGACGGGCAAGCGCCGCAGCACGTACAGCCGGATCGCTTGCTATCAGCCCGTACGCCCAACCCAGCCGCTCGTACCACACACCGACACCATCGATGCCCACGCCCGTATCATCCGTCGTCACCTGGTAGATCATGCTCTACCTCTCAACGCCGTCATCCCATCAGAGCGGCCGCTCTGATGGGATGACGGCGAGGCCGGCCGCAACGCACGAGACACCCGTGCCGTTGAGAGAGGTGTTCAACGGCTCAACTCAATGGCGCAGGTGTCTCGTTGGTCTGCGTACGAGGACAAGAAGGCGACGCGCAGTGGCCGATGAGCCCGACGAGGTGCCGCACCTGGACGTGCCGGTCGGCATGTTCGAGGACATCGAGGACCTCAAAAGCCAGCTCGCCGGCCTGACCGCCCTGGTTGAGGCTCGTACCCGCGGCGACAGCGCGGAGCCGGGCGAGACCTCCGCCGACGAGGAGGAACCGGCCGGCGGAGAGGCAGAGGTCGAGGATGAGTGGCAGTATCCGCCGTTCATCCTGCTGCTGGACCCGCCGCAGTACGACGACGAGCTGCGGGGCCTGATCGAGTGGGTCGAGGGCGTCCTCGTGCCCGGCTACCTCGGCGAGCCGTCGGCCGACGCTAAATGGTGCCACCGGTGGTTCGAGCACTCCGTGGCCATCGCCCGCCTGCACGCCGCGTGGCTGGCAGGGCAGGAGCTGACCGACCCGGCCTCCTGCGGATACACCGGACCGTCCGTGTGGCACCGCGACCACCTGGACCCCGCCCTGCGGCAACTGCGCGGAGCGGCCGGGCCCTTCGCAGGCTGCACCGAGGGCGAGCACCAGGTGACACACCGCCTGCCCAGTCTGGTGCCCAGCGCCTGGACCCATGAAGACGGCGCATGATCGACCGGGGCCGGGGCCATCATGCGTGAGCTGGGCTGGGGTGTCGTACGCCTTTCGCCGAGGCCTGACACCATGGGGCGCTGCGCGACGACCAGCCAATTCTTGCTCTGACGACGGCCCAGATGGGCCAGGAGGCACGTGACGTCCTCATCGCCCGTCTGCGGGAGGGGGAGTCGCTGGACCAGGCCGCCGAGCAATGCGGGCTCGACTTGCAGCACGTACTCGACAGCGTGCCGTACGACCCTCAGCTCGCCATCGTTTTGGTCGGCCGGGACCCCTACACCCCGCAGGAGCGCCAGATCGCACAGCGCGGCGTCTTCCTGGGCCAGCTGGCCCTGGGCGTGCGGGTGGCCGATGCCGCACGCGCCGCCGACGTGACCACCTCTCAGGTCCGCAAGTGGGCGGACGCCGACCCGCACTTCGGCCGGGCCTACCAGGCGGTCGTCCGGTACACCAAGGAATTCGCCGTATCGAGGCGGTCGCGCGCGAACCTCGTCCCGGAGCACGCGACCAAGCTGTTCGCGCTGCTGGAGACCGGCCGGTACAGCGTCGCCGGGGCATCGATCGAGATCGGAATCAGTGAGGGTGTCGTTTACGCCAGAATAAAGCGCGACAAAGCCTTCGCCGCGCGGTTACAGCAGGCGCAGGAGCGTGGACGGGCCGCCCGTGAAGCGCGAGCGCCTGCATGGTCTCGAAGCCGTAGCTGACGTCGCGAAGCGAAGCGGCGCCCGAGTGAATCGGGCGCCGCTTTCTCGTGTCTGGCCTGAGCGCCTCAGCCTCGTGTGCTCATCCGCAGGCGTAGCCGGTGGAGTCAGAAGGCCACGGACTCCCTCAGCGCCCGCTGGCGGTGGCCCGGTCAGTTGCCGCCATCCACCGAGGCTGTCAGACCAATGCCCAGCTGGGCGAAGGCGATGCGGAAGACAGCGACGTTCTCCCTGGTCATCGTGTAGGCGATGGCCTTCTGCCAGCTGGGGTGTTCGGGGTCGTACCGGGGCGTGATGGGTGCCTCGGTGCCCGAGGGCCACCACTTGCGACGCACGCCGCGCGGCACCGCACGGGACAGGGCGATGGTCGGGCCGCGCAGTTCGCCGCGGAAGGCCTCGCGCAGCTCCTCGGCGGGCTTGTCGCCGTCCGCGTCCACGACAAGCTGGGCGAAGCGCAGGGCGTTGGCCGGCAGGGAGGCGAGGTACCGCTCCGCGCGTTCAGGGGTCCAACCGGTGTCGATGGCGGTGACAGTCAACTCCGCGCCCTGCTGCGCGGCGAAGGCAAGCACCTTCTCGGCGAACGCCTCGCTGGCGCCCTCAATGGTGATCCTCATGAACCTCTCCGGATGCGGTCTCGTCGGCACCCCCCGAGTGATGGTGAGGAGCAGATGCCCGGCCCCGCTCCCCACAAGATGGCTACTTGCTGCGTCCCCTGCGTTGCCCGGGCCCCTCGGCGCCGCCGCGCGGTGCGGCTTGGTCTGTCGGTGCCGGGCCCTTCCCGGGAACCGGCGGGCAGCTGGGGGTGGTGGTGCTGCGCGAGCGGGCGGCCGCGCTCGATATGCGAGGGGTGCCGGGACCCACCCTTGCCAGAAGGGGGGCGGCCAGCTGGTCGATGCGGTCGAGCTGAGGGCCGAAGTCCGCAGGGAGGCCCTCACGCAGCTTGCGCTGGACGCCGAGGAAGTCCTGGGACTCCTCCGGCGCCCAGGGCCGGTTGCGCTCCCGCTCCACGCTCTGGCGCAGCGCCATCCGATTGCGGGAGAGCTCGACGGCGTCGGCCGCGAACCGGGGCGTGGACTCGCCGCGGCGGTAGACGGCGGCGAAGTCCGAGAGCCCCTCGCGCACGATGACCTCGCACGAGTCGGCGATGCCCGTGTACGAGGCCAGCGCCTTCTCCGGGACGGTCAGGCGGCCTTGTCCTCGGTCGAGCACCTGCTCGTGATAGCGGTTGAGGACGCCCTGCTCACTCAACGCCTGGGAGACAGCCAGGACGAAGGTGTCGATGCGGGTGCCTACGTCCCGGTAGCTGCGCATGGTCTCAGCCAGGAACTGCGGGTCCATGGCGGTCTCCTGGACCAGGGCGTTGAGCTTCCGGCCACCGGAGAGGTCTTCGCCGCGCACGAACTGCTGTGCCTGCTTCATCCAGGCCCATCCGTCGGGTCCGGTGTGTCGCCTTCAACCGCGAGCTGACCCCGGCCGAGCGGGCCGCGTGGAAAGTCGGAGAGTCCGGACGCCGGGCGAAGTCGGTGTGGGCCTTGGATCAAGGCCCGAGAGCGTCAGCTGCCTGCTTGCCCATTACCGGCCCTGAGACACGAAAAGGCCCGCACCCCATTGCTTTGGGCTTGGGTTCTAACGGTCCTCGCAACACCCACGATCTGTGGGAGTTGCGAGGACCGTGGCCGTTGAGCGGGTTGATCTTGCGGGGTTGAAGGAGCGTTTCCTTGCACGGCTGGATGCCGTGGGGAACGTGACGGTGGTGGCGCGTGAGCTGGGTGTGAACCGGAACACGGCGTTCGGTTGGGCTCGGAGATCCGGTCGCGGGTCGGTACGTCTGCCGCGGCGGCATCCGCGGCGGGAGGAGTACGAGCAATTGCGGGCCACGGGCGCCTCGCAGTCCGAGGCGGCCCGGCGCATCGGGGTGAACAGGCGCACAGCCAGGGACTGGGACCAGGGCGTCAAGAAAACTCGCACCACGCGGACCTACGCCGACGGCCGCCGTGTCGATTACGCGGCGGGGACCGCCACGATGTTCGGTGTGACCACAGCATCGATGGGTCTGGCGACCCTGGACAAGCAGCTGCACCCCAGGTTCCTGGCTCTTTCCGAGCGCGAGCGGATCCGGGATCTGCTCGCGGTGGGCCACTCGCTGCGGGCGATCGGACGCGCCCTGGGCCGGCCCGCCAGCACGATCAAGCGGGAGATCGATGCGAACTCGGGCGTCGAGGGCTATCAGCCCTATGCGGCCCACCGCGCAGCCGCAGCACGCCGGCCCCGGCCCAAGGACCGCAAGCTGCTACGCGAGAGCCGGCTGCGCCGCTTCGTCCAGGACGGCTTGCGGACACGATGGTCGCCGGAGCAGATCTGCCACGCTCTGCGCAAGGAGCATCCCGACGACCAGAGCATGCGGGTGAGCGTGGAAACGATCTACCAGGCACTGTATTTCCAGGCCCGTGGCGGCCTGAAGCGGGAAGTGCAGGCAGCAATCCGCTCCGGTCGCACCCGCCGCAAAGCACGCCGGGACCCCGAGCGGCGCACGCCACGGTTCACCGACCCAATGGTCATGATCAGCGATCGTCCCGCCGCTATCGAGGACCGGGCCGTTCCCGGGCACTGGGAAGGCGACCTGATCATCGGAGCCAGCAGCCGCTCCGCGATCGCCACCCTGGTCGAGCGGAGCACCCGCTACACCATGCTGGTCCACCTGCCCGGCGGAGCCCACGACGCCGAAACCGTCCGTGACGGCCTCGTCCGCACCATCCAGACCCTGCCCGCACATCTGCGGGGATCGCTCACCTGGGACCAGGGAAGCGAGATGGCACGCCACCAGCAGTTCACCCTGGCCACCGGCATGCCCGTCTACTTCTGCAACCCCGCCTCACCCTGGCAACGCGGCTCCAACGAGAACACCAACGGCCTGCTCCGCCAGTACTTCCCCAAAGCCACCGACCTCAGCCTCCACAGCCCCGAAGACCTCGAACACGTCGCCCAGGAACTCAACGGCCGCCCACGCAAGACGCTCGACTGGGATACCCCAGCCGAGCGTCTACGTGATCTACTCACCACCTAAAACCAAGTGGTGTTGCGATGACCCCTGGAACCCAAGGGGGGGCGGGCCTTTTCGTGGCGCTGATCCAGGTGCGAGGCCGTCAGGTAGCGGGTGCACCTTCGTGGGGATCAGGGAAGCCGACAGGGTCACCGGGGCTGCGCGGGAAGCTCGGATGGAGGCGAGGGTGGAGAGCCGCACCGCTCAGTGCGGGTGGGCGCGGCTCTCCGGTGGGTGGTGAGGTTGTGGTCGGGTCAGGCGGACAGGCTCGGGCGTGGTCAGCGGGCCGGGGAGGACCGAGTGCGCCGCCATGGCCGTCGCCACCGTTGGCTCCGAGCGGCCGCATTCAGGGCGCTGGCGAGGTTGTTGCGGCTGGTGAGGGTGTCGGGGTGGTCGGGCCCCAGCACACGTTCGCGGCCGGTGAGGGTTCGCTGATGGAGGACCACGGACTCCTGGTAGCGGCCGAGCGAGCCCAAGGCGCTGGCGAGGTTGTTGCGGCTGGTGAAGGTGTGCGGGTGGTCGGGCCCCAGCACACGTTCGCAGTCGGTGAGGGTTCGCTGGTGGAGGTCGGCGGCCTCCTGGTGACGGCCGAGCGCCTGCAGAGCGCTGGCGAGGTTGTTGCGGCTGGTGAGGGTGTCGGGATGGTCGGGCCCCAGCACACGTTCGGAGACGGTGAGAATCTGCTGGTGGAGGTCGGCGGCCTCCTGGTGACGGCCGAGCGCCTGCAGAGCGAGTGCGAGGTTGCTGCGGCTGGTGAGGGTGTCGGGATGGTCGGGCCCCAGCACACGTTCGCGGTCGGCGAGCGTCCGCTGGTGGAGCTCGGCGGACTCCTGGTGACGGCCGAGCGCAAGTAGGGCGCGAGCGAGGTTGCTGCGGCTGGGAAAGGTGTTGGGGTGGTCGGGCCCCAGGATGCGTTCGCGGTCGGCGAGCGTCTGCTGGTGGAGGTCGGCGGACTCCTGGTGACGGCCGAGCGCCTGCAGAGCGCTGGCGAGGTTGCCGCGGCTGGTGAGGGTGTCGGGATGGTCGGGCCCCAGCACACGTTCGCGGTCGGCGAGCGTCTGCTGGTGGAGGTCGGCAGCCTCCTGGTGACGGCCGAGCGCGCGCACGGTGTGGGCGAGATTGCTGCGGCTGATGAGGCTGTCGGGATGATCCGGGCCAAGGTGGTGAGTTTCGGCGTCGAGGACGCACTGGCGCAGCAGGTGTTCCTCGGCCGCGGCGCCGGCGTCTCGGACTGTGTCGGCGACGCTGTCGAGCACGTTGCGGGTGGTGGTGAAGTCGGTGGGAGACGTGCGGTGGAGGAGAGCTGGGAGGTGTGGGGCGAGGAGGCGTGCGGTGGGCCAGCCGGCGCGGCCGGCGCTGGTGGTGTCGTGAACGGTGCGGGTGAGGTGGGTGTCGAGCGCGGTGTGGCAGGTGGTGCGGTCGGTGCCGGGGGGTGCCGTGAGGCCGATGACGTCGTGGACCAGGGGGTGCAGCACGACCTGCCCGACGGTGAGCGCTTGCAGCTCACTCGTGCCGTTCGGCGGCGCGGTGGGGGTGCTGATGAGGCTGTACTGGTGGAGGGCCGCGAGAGCGGCGTCGAGTTCGGCCGCTGTGGCGCTCTGCCCGGTGGCGTCGGTGAGGAGGGCGGGGGTGAGGAACGCGCGGGGGACGGGCGCCGGTGCGAGGAGGGCGAGGAGGAACAGGGTGGGGCGGGCGAGGGTGTAGCCGTCGGTGTGGAGCTGGGTGAGGGAGAGGTCGAAGGTGTGCCGGACCACCCTGCGGGCGATCTCCGGGTCGGCGCCTTGCGGGTGTTCGGCGCCGAGGAGGTCGCCGAACTCGGTGTCGAGGGCGTGCTGGTAGGCGGTGAAGGTGCGGTAGCGGCTGGTGGGGTTGGCGAGGTAGCGCCCCGCGGTGTCCAGAGCGAGAGGGAGCCCGCCGAGTCGTCCTCCGAGAGCGGCGGCCTCCTCCGTGGTCCCGGCGGCGGGTGCGGCGTCGCGCAGCACCGCGCCCGAAGCGTCGACGGACAGGGGTTCGAGCGGAACGAGGCGGGCCCTGGGCCCCCACGTGTCGCGTGCGCTGTCGCGGGTGGTGACCAGGAGGAGTCCGGCGCCCTCGGGGCGCACCCACCCCCGGTAGGAGCCCGGCAGTTCGCTGCCGGGGCCGAGGTTGCGGGGGGTGTCGACGTTGTCGAGCACGATGACCCACCCTGGCACGGCGGCCAAGTGCTCCCACACCACGTCGACGAGGGCGGCCCGGCCGCTCTGGGCGTCATGGAGACGGCTTTCGGCGAGTCCCAGTTCCTGGGCGATGCGGGTGAGGTCGTGAGCGAGACGGGTGGCATCGTCCTGCCACCGCACCCAGAACACCGCCCGCCCCTTCTTCTCGGCCTGTTGGGCGGCCTGGGCTGCGAGGGTGGTCTTGCCCAGCCCGCCCGTCCCGCAGAGAACGACGAGCCCACCGTTACGGCCGGCTGCCAGCCGGTGGAGGTCGGCGAGCTCGCTGTCACGGCCATGCACCTGCGCCTGGACAGTGGGAGCACGGTAGGAAGCGTGAGCAGCGGCAGCCCGCACCCAACGCCCACTCGCCCCACCGCCTGCCGGGGGTTGATTGGCGGGCGCGGGTGAACGTAGAGCGACCAGTGCTACGACGAGGCCGATCGTCCCGACGAATCCGCCGATCACGCTGGAGAGCTGATCCGCCACCTCCAGCCCAACCTGGGCGACCACCCGCGTGATCCCCCAGGCAACCCCGCCCGCAACCACGGCCCATACCAACGCCCGCAGCAGCCGGCCAGGCGCCCAACGCCACCGCTCCATACGCCCGCCCACCATGCCCGCAACTCCTCCGCACCGATCGCTCCCCATACACAGAGGATGTCTTCAGCTACAGGCTCGCGGGCAGGGCCGGTACTTCCGGTACGCAGCCGTGACAGCATTTTGGGAAACAGCTGTGCCTGGCCCGCGCGCGGGACGGTGGTCCGGCTGTCTGGTACGGCGCCGGAACGCAAAAGAGCGGCCCTTGCCGCCCAGATCCGGGCAGCAAGGGCCGCTATGGTGCGGTCAGGATCGCGGTCGTCCAGGGCTGCTTGATGCTGATGCCACGGATCCAGTCGCCCTCGGGCAGGGTCAGGGCACTCATGCTGCTCGCCCCCACACCGCTGTCCCCGGGCGGCCGGCCCGGCGCCCATTGGTGGACGGCGTGGCCGCGTGCGTGGCCTTGGCGAGGACCGCCTGGCCTGAGTGCTTACCGTCGTAAAGCGCGGCGTCGGCCGCCCTCTGCAACAAAGTCAGGTCTCGGGAGCCGACCGAGGCCGGGGCCGCTGCGCCGACGGACGCGGCGACGTCGACCGTGCGGCCGTCGTCCAGGGTGACCGGGGTGTGCAGCATCCGGACCAGCTGCTCCAGGCGCAGCGCTCGGCGATCGGCGGCGAGCTCCAGGACCACGGCGAACTCATCGCCCCCGAGGCGGCCGACGGACGCGCGCGGGCCTGCCCACGCGGTGAGGCGGGCTCCGATCGCAGCGAGGACGGAGTCGCCCGCCTCGTGGCCCATGCCGTCATTGATCTGCTTGAAGTGGTCCGCGTCGGAAACGCGTGGGTTCGCGGATTCCGGGAGCGGAGAGATGACGAACCCACTCGCCTCTCAGCCTTGGATGCGGTGTCGGAAGCGGGTTCGACGCGGGGCATTGGGGGTGACCGGTCGTGGTCGAGGATGATGCGGGAATGAATGATCAGGTTCCCGCCGTAATCCCAGCGCTGGTGTTCGATCGGGAGCACGTACCCGTGCTCGTCGGCGGCTCGGTGGTAGCCGGGCGCTTCACAGTGGGGGGTGCCAGTGTCGTCATAGGCCCGGTCGGAATGGTGATCATCGCGGAAGCGGGTGACGCACCCGCCAAAAGCGGTGTGTGGAGCGCTGAGGAGGTCCGCTTGATCGGGCCCGCACCTGCGCCGATCACAGAGCGACTCATGAGGGTGTTTTGAGCAGGTAGTTCTGGCCCCACTCGGGCAACGTGGTTTGGCCCCAGGGCGGGGTGGGTCGGGGACGGTTGTTCCAGGTTCTTTTGGCCCCACCTGGCCGTCGGACCGTCCGTAGCTTTCAGCGAAAAATCAACGCTAGGCAGTTGATCTAGACGGCGTGGGCCGCCTGGGTACGGAGAAGGCCCCGCCCTTCGGTGGCCGAGGAGCGGGGCCTTCTGTCTTGCTACTTGTCGGAGGGCTCGTCGTCCCCCGAACCGCGCAGGTCATGCCACTCGTCGATGGTGCGGCCGATCTGCCGCATCAGCTCACGTAGCTGCGCGAGAAGTAGAAAGAGCAGGCCGAAGAGCGGGTCCGACCGGAGTACGCCGGAAACCTGCCGTAGGGCAGTGATGCATCGCGCTGAGCTGGGGATTTTCCTGTCGCATTGATGTTCGTCAGAGTCGTCGCCGCGCGGGGGCCTTTGTCCGGTTGATGGTCGGGTGGTGGTTTCGTGGCGTCGATCGAGCGGACGGCGTATCCGCGGTTGAAACACGCGGTGTCGGCGCGGGAGTTGCCCACCTCGGCAGCACGAATCCGGGAGGCAACGGCGCTGCCCCGGCTCGAGGCCGCGTCAGCGGCAGGCCGGAGAGGGCACGGAGGGTGGCGGTGCAGGGACTCGGCCGTTCAGCGGCTCCGGTCGACGCGGTCGACGAAGTCGCCGACCGCGGTGGCGAAGGCGGCGGGCGCCTCCTGCGCGACGAAATGCCCGACGTCCGGGATCGTGACCGCGGTGACGTCGCCGGCGACCTGGCGCATCGTCCGCTCGGTGAAGGGGGCGTTGATGCCGTCGACGGCGAGCACGGGAACGGTCAGCGGCCGCGACTCGGCCAGTGCCCGCATCCGGTCGCCGCCAGTCAGGGAGGAACGGTAGAGCCCCTCGGTGCCGCGCCAGCCGCTCGGCCGCGCGTAGGTGCGGGCGAACTCGTCGAGGTCGGCCTCGGTGACCCCACCCGGCACCATCGTCATCACCGAGACGGCCCAGTCGAGCATCACTCGCTCGCGGCCGGCCAGGAACAGCTCCGGAATTCCCGGGGCGGCCAGGAATCCCACGTGCCAGGAGCCGCCGTTCCTCACGTCGGCCAGCATCTCCCAGCCGTACCCCGGAAGGGTGGTCTCGACGCCGGTGAAGCTTAGGACGTCGCCGGGGTGCGTGGCCGCGAACGCGAAGACCGGCCCGCCGCTGATGTCCTGGCAGGTCACGTGCACGGGCCCGACGCCGAGGTGGGCGACCAGCCGGTGCAGGTCCTCCGCCATGGTGGCCAAGTCGTGGTCGCCGTCGGCGATGCCGGAGTCGCCGAAGCCGCGCAGGTCGACGGCGAACACCCGGTGGGTGGCGGCGAGCAGCGGGATGACGTCGCGGAAGGCCCACCAGGACTCCGGCCACCCGTGCACCAGCAGGATCGGGGAGCCGGTGTCGCCCGCCGAGACGTAGTGCAACGTGGTGCCGTTGACCTCGGCGGTGTGGTGCGTGACGCCCGCCACGGCGGGCGAGGCGGTCACGAAAGAGCTGGTCATGCGATGACTCCCAAGATAGACAATCAGGTTGACTGTAATGTTGGCCAACCTGGTTGTCCACGTCAAGGGAAGATCTAGACTGTGGTCATGTCCTCACGATCCGGCGCCGATCTCGCCCTGCTGCTCCTGGGCAGCTATCGCAATCTGGTGGACGAAGTGGTCCGGGAGCTGGCGACCCGGGGATACCCCGACGCCCGGCCGTCGCACGAGTACGCGATCCGGGCCATCCGAGCTGGCGCCGACAGCGCCTCGGACTTGGCCCGCAGACTCGCCATCACCAAGCAGGCCGCAGCGAAGACGATCGCCGCGCTCGTCGAACGCGGGTACGTCACCACCGAGACCGACCCCGCCGACAGCCGCCGCAAGAACATCCGGATCACCGATCACGGGATCGGGCTGATCACCGAGAGCACGGCGATCTTCGACGAGGTGCGGGCCCGCTGGGAAGTGCGTCTGGGCGCCGACGAACTCGCCGAGCTGGAAACGCAGCTCGCCCAATTCGTCGGCGACTCGCCCATCAACCTCGACGCTCCGGGCTGGGCGGCGGGACAGGAACTGCGCTAGGGCCTGTTGTGAAAGTGCTGGCCACGTGGGGTCTGGTGTCCATGGGGGGCATCGTTGTCAGTGGTGCTGTGCATGATCGGCGCACCAGCTCTTCGCGAAGGTAGGAAGGCGCCATGCGGATCACAAACCAGCAGGTAGCGGGGCACTCGTTCCTGCTGCAGATGTACGACGACTCGTACTTCCCTGATCGTGTAATCGACCGGGGGAAGGCGATCCTGCTGCGGCTGTGCGAACGAATTGAGGCCGAGCAGCCGTCGGATCTGGCGACCTTGTTTGCGCTCACCCAGGCTGCGACGGAGGAGTTCAACCTGCTGGACAGGGAGTTCGTGGCGGCCGGGAGCGGGATCGAGACGGTTGCGCGTGAGTGGATCTGTGACGATTTCTGTCTCATTGCGTCGGCATACGGGTTCACGAACGCGGATGCGGAGGAGCTGACCGCCGGCCGGGACTGGTGACCGAGGACGGGAGAACCATCTCCGGTCAAAGCCATTCGTTAAGGACTGCGACCAGGATGGTCGCCTCATAGATGTCCATAGCCCTTACTCGTGTCGAACCACTTCACCGTGCTGACCTCGTTCACAGCCCGCTCGACGGCCAGGCCGGCCGGTGCCGCAGCGGCACCGGCCGGAACCGCGGCGAGAGGGACGAGGAAGAAAGCGGCAACCGCCGCCAGGGAAGCAGAGAGACGCGTAAGACGCATGAACAGGAATCCTTCCGGTAAGCGCATGGACCTGGCACTCGTCAGCCCGGCCCGATGGGAGAGATCGCGAGTGCAGATACCTTCAATTGCCTAGTCTCGCCCACACTGGTGACACGGGAACAGGTGTGCCAGCGCTCCGAGACTGCACATAGCCCGCACACCACCCGTGGCAGCGCCGCAACCCCAGCACCGCGAGCCGTCGTCCTCGAACTCTCCAACGCCCCGAGCAGGAGAGCCAGAACGAGAAGCCCCCGACGCTGTTCTGGCACCTCTTCTCGACTCCCTCGTTGGCCTGGCCCCGGCGGCGGCTTGCCTGCTCCGGCCAGGGGGGCCTTGACCCCGGATTTTGAACACGTCTATGCGGCTTGGGTCTGGGTAGTTGCAGCTGGCTGGAGGTCGTTCTCGTAGGCGATCGGGGACTGGTGGCCGAGGCGGGAGTGCCGGCGGCGGGTGTTGTATCGGGTCAGCCAGCGGAACGCGTCGAGCCTGGCCTCGCGCTCGCTCGACCAGGCTTTGCGGCCATTGAGCGTCTCCCTCTTGAAGGCGGCGTTGAAGCTTTCTGCGGCGGCGTTGTCGGCGCTGGATCCGATCGCGCCCATGCTCTGCCGGACCCCGGCTGACCTGCAGATTTCAGCGAAGGCCCTGCTCGAATATTGGGCGAGTTCAACCGATCGATGCAACACCGGGTTGTTGAAGTGAGCGTAGTTGCTCTTCGAAGACTTCGGCGGGTGTCTTCCAGCCGAGGATTTTGCGGGGCCGATTGTTGAGTGCGTACGCGACGGCTTCGAGGTCTTCGGCGGACCACCGAGACAGGTCCGTGCCTTTCGGGAAGTACTGTCGCAGCAACCCGTTGGTGTTTTCGTTCGTCGGTCGTTGCCAGGGCGAGTGGGGGTCGGCGAAGAACACCCGCGTCCCGCTCTCCATGGCGAACTGGGCGTGACCGGAGAGCTCCTTCCCGCGGTCCCAGGTGAGGGTCTTGCGTAGTTGCTCGGGCAACTTGGTCATCGCCTCCGTCAGTGCCGCGTTCATCGCGACGGCCCCGTATCCGCCGAGCGATGGCCCGTTCTTCACATACGGTTCCTCGCCCCAGCCGTCCAGCCGTGGCAGATGGACCAGGAGCGTGGCCCTGCTGCTGCGCTCGACGAGCGTGCCGATCGCGGACCTACCCGTCCCAATGATCAGGTCGCCCTCCCAATGGCCAGGGACAGCGCGATCGTCGGCCTCGGCCGGGCGCTCACTCAGAACGACGTCAGCGGTAACGTGGCCCTGCGGCTTGTTTCGGGACCGCGCCCTTGGCTCCCGCAGCGCACGGCCCGTGCGCAGACACGTGACCAGCTCGCGCTTGAGCGCACCTCGGCCCTCGATGAACAGCGACTGGTAGATCGCCTCATGGCTGATGCGCATGGACTCATCATCAGGGAAGTCGACCCGCAGTCGGCGTGCGATCTGCTCCGGGCTCCATGCCGTTGACCATCGTCTGTCCTGGCGACGGGGCTTGTTCAGGCCCTTCCACGGCGGCGTCGCAGGACCTGAAACGTTCGTGCCGTCGGGTCGGCGGATGTCACCGGCGAGTCGGTCCTGCACGTACTCACGCAAACGGTCGTTGTCCACGAGCTTCGCCGTCTTTGGGCGCTTCGCGGCCTGCTGCGCTTTCCACTGGGCCACCACGGCGCGGTAGACCGGCTTACCGCCCCTGGTCGCGGCGTTGCGACGCAGCTCGCGAGAGATCGTTCCCGGGGCTCGCCCGATCGTGCGGGCGATCTCACGCACGCCCTTGTCCTGAGCCTTAAGCAGTGCAATCTCCTCCCGTTCGGCGAACGACAGGTATCGGCCCGAGGGCTCGTCCAGACTCAGCGGTGCCATTCCGCCAGCGTGTCGGAACCATCGAATCCCGACCGGTGCCGACACCCCGACACCCTCGGCGGCCCGGACAGAGGTGATCCCGGATGCGATCAGGCGCCAGAACTCTCGTTGCACAGCGCGCGACGGCTCAGGCCGGCCCGGTGAGCGCATCGGCGGCCGCATCGCCCTATCCGCGGCCCACTGCCGACGCGGACCGGATGGCGCCTGCGACATCTGCTTCCTCGGCAGTCTCATTACACACCTTCGTGATCAAGGTGTTGCGACGACCAGTTGAACTCACCTTGGGATCCGTGGTCTGTGTGCATGATCGCTCCGGCCAGGTTTCCACGGGTCCGCTCGGCTGCCGCCAGGGCGTCGATGACGAGCTCGGTTCGCATGTGATCGGCGATCGCCCACCCGGCCAGCCGGCGCGAGCACAAGTCGATGACGGTCGCGAGGTAGAGCGGTTTCGCGCCGCTGACCGGCAGGTATGTGATGTCGCCGACGTGCTTTCTGTTGACGTCGGCTGCGGTGAAGTCGCGTCCGATCAGGTCGGGTGCCTTCGACGCGGCTTGGTCCGCGACGGTGGTGCGGTGCCGGCGGCGCAGACGGACTCCCTCGAGCCCTATGGTCCGCATGATCCTGGCGACCCGCTTGTGGTTGACCGCCGGACCCTCCTCGTCGCGGAGTTCCGCGGTGATTCTGGGGGCTCCGTAGGTGCCGTCGGAGTCCTGGTGGATCTTGCGTATCCGGGCCGCGAGCCCGGCCTCGACGCTCTGTCTGGCCGCTCTCGCGGCCGCGGTGCGACGCCAGTAGTAGAAGCTCGAACGGGCCAGGCCGAGGATGTCGCAGAGCCGCTTCACGCCGTGACGGCGCTGGTGATCGTCAACGAACTGGTAGCGGTTCACCAGCGCGTCTCCCCGGCGAAATACCGGGCTGCCTTGCGGAGAATGTCCCGTTCTTCCTCGAGCTCGCGGATCCTCTTGCGGGCGGCGGCCAGCTCCGCCTGAACGGCGTCGCCGACGGCCTGCGAGGTGGCCGGCGGTGCGGAATGGGCGCCAGGTCGGCGGCCGTCGGCGGCCCGGATCCAGTTCCTCAGCGTCTCGGTGTTCACCCCGAGATCAGCGGCGACCGACTTGATCGTCGCTCCCGGCCTCGAGCGGTACAACGCGACCGCGTCCGTCTTGAACGTGGCCGGGTAGTGCTTCATCCCCACGGGGACTCCGTTCTCCTGGACCATCAAGATCCAAGTGTCTCCGGTGCCCAAAATCCGGGGTCAAGCTCCGTGGCCCGGGTGAGCCACGCCCTGGAAACCCTGGAAGGGGCGGACCAAGAGACCCAGGCCCAGATCAACACCGTCCTTGAGGACGCCACGGTCTGGCTGCAAAAGCAGGCCGTGGCCCGGCAGGAGATGTTCTCCCGGCTGAGCGACGCCGCGGCCGGAGGCGACGTCCAGGAGACCCGCGGGCTGCTGGCCCACGTCAACGCGATCGCTGCCCACGACCGCACCGACACCGAAAACCAGACCGCCGCAGGGGCCGCCACCTTCCTCGCCGGGGCGCTCCGGGAACAGGAAGAGACTGCCCGCAGACTCAACGCCGCAGCCGAGGCCAAGGAAGAGGCCCGCCGACGAACGGCCTGGGAGAAAGCGAACGCGGTGGCGCGGGTGCGCACGACCTTACGTACCCTGCGCCGTAACGGACGCACCATGCTGGGAACGGAGAAGCGACGAAAGGTCGCCATGCTCACCGACCTGGCCGACAAGGTTGGTGACCAGCTCACGCGCAGCGAGATCAACCAGATCAAGGCGTGGAAAGCCCGCGTGCAGCGCGAGCGAAAGCCGGCACCTGAACTCCCCGTGCAGAGAAATCCGGAGCGGTCACCGAAACTTGACCGGGTCCGGAACACCGACACCGGGCAGCAGGGTGAGGTCCGGCTGCACCAACAGGTGGCGCGCGCGGACTGGTACAGCGAAACGTGCCCCCGGTGCTATGCCAGGTTCGGGAAGCCGTGTGACAACGACGACCGGGTCGGCCCCGGCCGAACCCGCCAACTGCCGCACGACGAACGCCTGCGCAGAATCCGTGCCACGGCACCTGGTGCCCCGCCGCCGTCGACCGGCAGGGTTGCGACGGCATTCGGGCCGGCCTGTGCGTCCGGGGAGATGCCACCCGACGAGGAGGTCAGCTCGTCCAGGTCTTGATCTGAGCAGCGACTTCCCGTACCGGGAGACCGTCCCGGGCGGCGCGGGCCAGCGGGAGGACGGTGTCCAGGCCAGGGCTCACCGGCATCCCGCAAGCTGACAGGTAGGCCGCAGTCACTGTGGCCGCGAATAGCAGGTTCCGCTTCTCCAGGCTTGGGTTTCGCGCCAGCTCGCACAACAGAGCCGCGGCCTTGTGATGGGGCTCGGGATATACCTCGTGGTCCAGGACCTCTGCCCGATGACGTGCTTCGGCTGCTACCGGCACCCCGTAGTCGACGACCTGGGGATCCCCCGGGATCTGCTGCGCCACTGCCAGGATCCAGGCGAGATCGATGCGAAGATTCACGCGGCGTCCCGCGGCGCGCTCTCGGCCAGCTCTTCCGGAAGGCCGGGGTACCGGTCTTCGCCGACTTCCGCCTCGAACTCGTCCGAGTACTGAGCCAGGAACGTCGCAGCGCCGGCCATGAAAGTGGCACGTGCCTGATTCACATCGGCCTCGATCAAGTCGGCCACGTACCCCTGCAAGGTCAGACCGCGGCGCTTGGCCCGGTCCTCGGCCGCCGCCTTGACAGCGTCGTCCAATCGGATATTCGTCTGCTTTGCCATACCCACCACCATAGCTAGTCCCTGATACCACCGGCTAGTAGGCGGCTTAACAGTTCCCCCCGCCACGCACGGGCACCTCTCAGTGGGTGTTAAGGCCAAATTTTGACCATAAGATCTGTTTCAAGCTATTGGATCATTGTGCGACGTATGAGGTGGTCTGTTCTTGTGTAGGTTGCGGGTGTGTCGGTCGTGGAGCATCTGCGGTCGCGCACTTCGAGAGGCTTCCTCATGCGCTTCATGCGCACCCCTGCTCTTTCCCGGACTCTCCTGGTCTCCGTGATCGCTGTGGCCGGTCTCACCGCCGCCCCTGCCCTGGCTTCCGCGTCGGCCCGTGCCGAGACGGGCAGCGTCCGGGCTGTGGGCGGGTTCAGCCTCCTGGGTCTTCCGGGAGGTAATGGGGCTAACGGTGTGGGCACCGGTGGTGGGATCGGTGGCCTGGGCGGTACCGGTGGCGCGGCCGGTGCCAACGGGAACGGTGGCACCGGGGGTGACGGCGGCAACGCGAGCGGCAGCGCCAGTGTCGGTGGCGCGGGCGGTGCCGGCGGCGCCGGGGGTGCCAACGGCAATGGCGGTATCGGCGGTTCCGGGGGCGGGGCCGCCCTGGGCGGTACCGGGGGTAACGGCGGTGTGGGCGGTGTGGGCAACGCGGGTTCCGGTATCGCCGGCGGCAAGGGCGGCGATGGGGGAGCGTCCACGGTCGGTGGCGGTCACAAGGGCGGTGCCGGCGGTGTGGGTGGCGCGGCCAGCCCGGTGTGTCCCGGCAAGCCCGGTGGCAACGGCACTGCCGCCACGTTCACTGCGGACGGCACCACCGGTGCCACCGGCGCCGCCGGAAACTCCACCTTTCCCTGCTGAACCGACCCTCGCGGGGATTGCCGAGCCAGCTCCCGTAGGACGACACGCATCCCTCGGCGCGCCCCGCCCCTGCAGACGCTGTGAGGGCGGGGCGGTTCCGTTCTGACGGCCCGGCCCGGAGGCGTGCCCGCCCGCACGGTATGCCTGACAACGAGATGCCTGGGTGCCGCGAAGTTTCGTCTCCCAGGGCCGGGATGGCGGCACTCCCCGCAGGGGCCGGTGTCCTGCGCATCCACCGCCGGGCCACGCATCTCGTAGGCGACGGCCGGCCCGATTCATGTTTGCCTGGCTCGGCAACGTGCCGGGGGAACCGCCCCCACCGTTCAGAGAAGACTGCCCTGCTCGCAGCCCTGCCCGGCGCCGTGACCTGGCCGCCTATGACGAGCTGAAAAGGGCTGTCCCACTGGAAACAGTCCGGAATTTCGCCGACTGCCTCCGGCCATGTGGCACGGAAACCGGTTCGGGGAACGGGTGTTCCCCATTTGGTTCCGCACCGGCCTGATGCAGTGACCCGCACTAACCCGCGCTTTACCCGAGTCTGAGGAAACCCCGTCATGAACAGGAACCAGACCACAGCGCTCCTCGCCCTGCCCACGCTCTTCGCCGGCGCAGCACTCCTGCTCGGCTCTCCCGCCGCGGCCTCCGCTCTCGCCTGCACTGCCGGGACCGCGGGCGTTGCCGGCGTCAACGGCAACTCCTCCCATCCCAACGGCTTTCCCGGCACCGCGGGTGGCCCCGCGACCGGAACCGGGGACTGCGCCGGCGGTGCGGGGGGTCCCGGCGGCAACGGTGTCCTGGGCGGGGTCGGCGGTAGGGGCGGCAACGGCGGTGCCGGCCTCGGCAGCGGTTCCGGCGGGGCGGGTGCTCTCGGCGGCAACGCCGGCCCCAACGGCGCCGCGGGTGGCAACGGCGGCACCGGTGCGGCCGGGGGCCTGACCGGTGCCGGCGGCGAGGGCGGAGCAGGCGGAGCGGGCACCCACGGGGGTGAGGGTGGCATCGGCGGCGTCGGCGGCAACTCCGGGGCCAACGCCGGCGCAGGTGGCCGCGGTGGCATCGGCGGCGCCGGGGGATCAGACGGGGGTGCGGGCGGCAACGCGGGCAACGGCGGCATCGGCCACGGCGGCGGTGCGGGCGGTAATGGTGGCCGCGGCGGCATCAACAGTTCTGGCAACGGCGGCAAGGGCGGCAAGGCCGGAAACGGCGGCAACGGCAGCTCCGGCGGTGCTTACCCGGGCGGTGCCGCGGGCATCGGCGGGGCGGGGGGCCTGAGCTCCGGAGGCATCCTCAACTTCGGCGGCAAGGGCGGTGACGGGGGCAACGGCGGCGCCAAGTCGGGCGCCAGCGCCGATGGCGCCTGCGGCAACGGCGGCGCCGGCGGCAACGGCACCGGGGGCCTCCTCTTCCGCGGCGGGACCGGCGGAGCCGGTGGTACCTCCGGTCTGGGCAGCCCCTGCGCGAACGGGGCCAACGGAACACCGTGACCCGCCGCGACCGGTGCCCCGCACCATCCCTCGGCCAAGGACACCCTGTGGTGCGGTCCCAGGGTGTGACGGCCGGGACCCGCACCACCTCGCCGCTGAGAGCCAGCTCGCCGGCTCTCAGCGGCGAGGCGTACCCAGATCTGGCATGCGCACGGACCGGGGCCAACGCTGGGAAGCGACGCCTGCTCCTCGACATCTTCGGCTGCACAGTTCACGTCCCCGGCGCCGAACCCCATCAGGACGTGCGTGACGGACGCCGGCCCGACATCGCCCAACCGGTGCACTTGGGTCAGACAGTGTCACCGATCCACAGGAACGGTCCTTCGGGATCAGCCTCGATGGGGCCGAAGAGCGCCCGGCCGCCAGCTCTGTACAAGCACCGGTCCGTGATCAGGAGTGCATCTTCCGCCAGCTGCTCGCCGGACCAGCCGGTGACTTCGAGAACCCGCCCCGTCGAGGGGCCGCCCACCAGGTCCACGAACGCCCGGTCCCATCGTGGCGGCTCGGGGGTCGTGGAACGGGATCGCTACTTACGCAGCTGGCGCCATGTGGATGACCCGACGATGCCGTCCGCCCCGATTCCCCGGGCGCGCTGGAAGGCAGTGACCGCGTTCTTGGTCGCGGGGCCGAACTGCCCGTCGACCGTCAGGCTGTAGCCGTGATAGATGGCGAGGCACTGGATCTCCCGGACCCGGTCACCGGTGTCTCCCTGCCTGATCACGACGTTCCACGCCCAGCTGTAACCCGCGGTCAGTCCCGCGTAGTCCACGCCCACTTTCCAGTAGACGGAGCACGCGGCCTGTGCGGAGACGGCCGTCGAGCTGCGCCCTGTCTCCGTCGAGGCGACTGCCGTGCCGGGGCCTGCCAGGACGGTTCCCAGGGCGAGGGCCGAGCAGACCGCTGCTCCGGTGAACGCGCCACGGAACCGCATCGAAGACCGCATGCTCATGAATTCTCCTTGATCGGTGCAGTTTGTTGGGGATCAGGCCGAGTCCGGCTGATGCGGCGACAGACTGGCACGACAGGGACATGCCCACCAGAAACATCACTCTGTTCAGGACAGACCGAAAGTGTCCAGCGACTGCCTTGCCCTGCTGGGAATCATGATTCTGATACGGCGGTCACCGCTGGAATTCACCAGAGGACAACGAGCGTCTCTTTCCGCCCAGGACTGCGGCACAGCTGGATGGTTACGACTCGATGCCCCGGTCTCCGCCGACTCCTACATCCATGTCGCAGGCAGACCCGCCTGTGCAAAAAGAAGAAGCTTGCGAAAGTCCCTGGCGAGGGGACGGTGACCGCAGTGTGCTCAGAAACCTCGCAGCGCATCTGGGCTGTAGGCCTTCGGAGCAGCCGAGACCGGAGAAGGCACTCTGCGGGCCGAAAACTCTTGATCGTCATCAGGGGTGGTGGCCCCTAACGTGGCCCGGAGCGACCGCCCCGGCCTTCCGCCAAGTTGGTGTATGTGCAGTCCCGTGGCCCTGCCGCGTTTGTCTTGGACACGCGGGGATGACCGGACCCTCCGACGTTGCCCGACGCTTCCGGGCCCGGGTCTGCAGGCGTTGCCGATTGAGCGTCAGATCTGGCACCGGGCCGTGGAGTGGGAGGAGGCTTTCGCTGAGGGGCGCCTGCACCGGGCAGTTGTCGACTGCCGCAATCACCTCGGACTTCCGGCCTGGCCCGGATGATCCGGACCCGGGTGCGCCCGCTACGGCCTGGACGTGAAGATCGGGGTTGCCACGACCTGGGCGCTCGCCGCGATGGCCTCGAACGAGACCGGCCCCGGCGGCATCCGCACCGTCGGCGCCACCCGCGAGGACATGGAAGCGTTCCTGTCTCCACGGCCGGTGGGGGAGCTGTACGGCATCGGCCCTGCCCAGGCCCGCACCCTGACCGCGTTCGGCGTCCACACCGTCGGAATCCTAGCCACGCTCCCGGAGTCGGGAGTGCAGCGCATCCTCGGCGGGCGTTCCGGACGACTGATTCACGAACGTGCCCAGGGCATCGACCGCCGGGCCGTCGTCCCCACCGACCTCCCCTACAGCGCGAGCGCCCAGCGCCGCTTCCCCATCGACACCCTCGACCCCGCTACCGTCCGCGCGGCCCTGCTTTCCCTCGCCGTCGAGCTCGGCGACCGGCTCCGCAACCGCCAGCAGACCGCCCGGACCGTCACCCCTAACCGTGACCCTGGCCGACCAGGGCAAGGTCATCCGCTTCCGACGCCTGCACGGCGGACCCTCCGCACACACCGACGACCTCCGCCAGGTCCTCTACGACCTTTATGCCGACTGCGGCTTCCAGCGCGCCCGGATCCGCGCCGTCACCGCCCGCTGCGAACAACTCCAAGACGCCGCCCGCACACCCGAACCCCCACCGAGATGACCAGCTGCGCGCCGAGAGTGCGATCGACGCGCTTAACCTCCGCCTCGGCGCCGGGACCGTCGGCCCCGCCGCCGCGTACGGACGAGCCGTCTGACGCACCCTTCGCTGCCTCCCCGGCTGCGGCGAACGATTCGGCATGTGCGCGCTGCGGACCGCCGCGAAACCCGCCGCTGGCTTCGTCGATCTACGGGAACAGTAAGCCCTTTCCAACCTGACGTCTGCGTCCGGGTGTTGACCCGTGATGGCTGTAGGGAACGACGAAGCTCCTGGTAGACGGGTTCACGACCAAGATCACCCGTGTCCGCCAGGAGCTTCGCGTGCTCGTCTACCCGTCCTCGATCGATCTGCCCAGCCGCACCCTGAGATACCTGAGCAGGCAACTCGCCGCTCGGCGGCGAGAGATCGGGACACGGTGGCGCCGACTGTCGACCGGCCGCCAGGCTCTGCTGGTCCTGGCCCACCTGCGATGCGGCGATACGTATGCCCAGCTCGCCGCAGGGTTCGGCATCGGAGTCGCGACCGCGTTCCGCTACATACGCGAGGCTGTCGAGGTGCTGGCCACCCTCGCTCCAACCCTGGACGAGGCCATGAAGGTGATCCGGGCGAAGGCATTCGCCATCCTGGACGGCACCCTGCTCCCGATCGACCGGATCGCCGCCGACACCCCGTACTACTCCGGTAAGCACAAGCGGCACGGCATGAATGTGCAGGTCCTGACCGACCCTTGCGGGCGGCTGTTGTGGGCCTCGCCCGCCCTGCCCGGAGCCACCCACGATCTGACCGCCGCCCGAACCCACGGAATCATCGACGCCCTCGCTGCCGCCGGGCTGAAATGCTGGGCGGACAAGGCATACCAAGGCGCCGGCCGCCTCGTGCGAGTGCCCTTCCGGAGCCGCCGCCTCAAGGGATGGAGACGGCCCCACAACAGCACCCACGCCAAGATCCGCTGCCTCGGCGAGCAGGCCATGGCCACCCTGAAGGGCTGGCGCCTTCTACGGAAGCTCCGCTGCAGCACCAACCGGATCACCGACACCGTGAAGGCCGTCCTCGTCCTTCACCACGCCTCAGCCTGAGGTTGGAAAGGGCTCAGTTCCACGCCGGTACGAAGCACAACATCATCCCCGCCGAGGCCCGGCTCTCCCTGAACCTGCGCACCCAGGACACGCGTGTGCGCGACCGCGTCTTTCGAGCCGTCCGCCGCATCGTGGAGGGTGAGTGCCGGACCGCCGGCTGCCCGACCCCACCGGAGGTCACGGTCCGGCCCGGCTACCCGAACACCGTCAACGACACCGTCCTCGACGGCGAGATCGCCGCCGTGCACCGCGAACTGTTCGGACCGCCCACGGTGCTCGACTTCGGCCCCGCGATGGGCAGCGAGGACTTCTCCCTCCTCGCGCCCGGGGGCGTGCCCTACGACTTCTGCTACGTGACGTCGACCCCACCCGCGGTGTGGGACGCGGCCTCCGGAGCGGACCTGGCCGAGAAGATCGGCAACGTACCGGGGAACCACAGTCCTCTGTTCGCCCCCGACCTTTCGGTGCTCCTGCCCGGTGTCCGGACACTGGTGTCGGCGGCGCTGAGCCGACTGGGGTGAGCGACCTGGCCACGGCCGAGGATGATCTCGGCAGGATCGACGAGGCCGTCCCGGCCGACACGTTGGCCGGAACTCGTTACGCCGCAACCCTCGTGGCCTTGCCGGACGGCGAGCGCGGTCCGTAATCGTCTGCACGCCACGTGCCGGATATTCGGGCCTCGGGCCGAGGAGCCGAGCGGTGATGAAAAGGTCCCGCAGGTCGATGCGCGCGGGTTGCCCGCGCCCGACGGCTGTCGAGCAGGTGGTTCGCTGACGCTCGTTTGACGCTCCGGCACCCGGATGGCCGACAAAGGGGGCTGAAACCCGGCTCCCACCAGGCATTTTGCTTACTGCGGCGCTGCCTGACGTCTATCCGATGACGGCACCATGTGGAGTGCGTGGCGATCCTTGAGCCTGCGGCGAAGGGGCTCTGACCTGCGGATATACCGTCCCGGGGTGAGGTGCTCGACCTGTTTGGCTCCGGGTAGTGTTCGAGCGGGCGGATCAATCTTCACAACTCGCTGACCTGCTGATTCGTGAGCGAGGTGCCTGCATGAGCGACGCCTTCAGAGCGGCTTTCGGAGATTCTTGACGCTCGACGCGGAGCCTCTGCCGCACCTCCGCAGGCGCTGCGAGCCGCCATCTCCTGCCCCAGGCCTTACGATCGCGGCCACGTCGCCGGTCTCGGTCCGCCCCAGCCAGGCGATGCCTCCTGACCACGCCGTCCACGCACCGGCCACCTCCTCGCTGGGGGCCGCTCGCTGTCAAGGGGATCGCCGCATCGGGGCACCGCCTGAAGAAGGGACGGGAGGCCTGAAACAGCCGTCTCGGCGGGCTCTGTGAACGGGTGTTGCACTCAAGGCGTCCGGCCCACTGGCCCACAGCGATGCCCTGGAGGCCGAAACGTGATCGGCGGGGCTCGGAACGGCAGGCTGGACCATCTCTGGGGGCGGTGAGCAGCAGCAGCTGCCGAGCGGTACGCCGGCACACGGGCGGCTTGGAAAGCCATCGTGTCGTCGAGCATGTCGGTCCAGCGGATGTGGAGACGGTAAGCCCGCGGTCGGGTCGGGGCATGGCAGAGGAGCCCTTGGGGCGGCGCCCGGCGTCCGTCCTCGGAGGACAAGCGCTTTGCGCCATGCGGCGTTGAAGTGGCGTGAACAGATATTGCCCGCCCCGTCACGCCATGCGCACTGTGGACGTGCGGGAGCGCTCCCACACCCTCGACTCCGCCGGTTTCTCCGGCTCCCCCACCGAAGGAGGAGATCATGAATTGTCATGTACGTGCCACGTGGAGGTGGCGCAGTCTTACGCTCGTCCTGAGCACCGTCGCAGCGGTGCTTCTCAGCATGACCACATGGAGCGGCACGGCCATGGCTCACGGGTCGGTCGTCGACCCGGCGTCACGCGCCTACGGCTGCTGGCAGCGCTGGGGCAGCGATTTCCAGAATCCGGCCATGGCACAGCAGGACCCGATGTGCTGGCAGGCGTGGCAGGCCAACCCGAACGCCATGTGGAACTGGAACGGCCTGTACCGCAACGGTTCCGGAGGCAACTTCCAGGCGGTCGTACCGGACGGCCAGCTGTGCAGCGGCGGGCGGACCGAGGGCGGTCGCTACAACGCGCTGGACACCGTGGGCGCGTGGAAGACCGCGAACATCACCGATGACTTCACCGTCGAGCTGTACGACCAGGCCAGCCACGGCGCGGACTACTTCAAGGTCTACGTCAGCCGGCAAGGCTTCGACCCCACCACCCAGGCGCTGCGCTGGAGTGACCTCGAACTGGTCGCGCAGACCGGAAGGTACGGGCCCAGCCAGAACTATTCGATCCCCGTGAGCACGTCCGGCTACACCGGTCACCACGTCGTCTACACGATCTGGCAGGCATCGCACATGGACCAGACGTACTTCCTGTGCAGCGATGTGAACTTCGACTGACCCCACCGCTCACCGGGTTCCCGCCGGACGCCACATGCCCGGCGGGGCTCCCGTGTCCCGACCCCCCTCGTGTACCGACGCCACCGCCGTGCAAGCGTCCTCGATTCCGGAGCCGACATGTCGCGACACCGCTGGACCGGGCAGCTCCTGCTGGCCGTCCTGTTGACCACTCTCACCGCATTGCCCGCCGCCCAGTCCCTCGCGGCAGCCGCTCCCGCGACGGCGACCACCACACCGACCGACGCGGCGACGAACTCCTCCTCCGTCCCCCTTCCGTCGCTCCGCGCGACCACCACCCAGGTCGCCTCCGGACTGAGACGGCCGACCGCCGTCGTCGCACCCGATGACGGCACTGATCGCCTGTTCATCACCGAGAAGTCCGGAACTGTACGTGCCTACCACCCCCGCACCGGCCTGACCCCGGAGCCGCTCATCGACATCACGTCGGCCGTGGACGAATCGGGCAACGAGCGCGGCCTGCTCGGCATCGCCGTTCCGCCCGACTTCGACGACAGCCGCAGCGTGTACCTGGCGTACACGGCACTGCCCGACGGCGCGGTCACCGTAGCCCGCTACCGGCTCGACGATTCCCGCCTGGAGGTCCTGCTCTCCCAGCCACATTCCGAGTTCAGCAACCACAACGGCGGCCAGCTGGCGTTCGGCCCGGACGGTCACCTGTACTGGAGCATCGGTGACGGCGGCGGTTCCGCGGACCCCCTCCGCGCCGGGCAGCGACTGGACACCCTGCTGGGCAAGACCGTGCGCATCGACGTAAGCCGCAGTTGCGGCCGGCTCCCCTACTGCGTGCCCGAAGACAACCCCTTCGTGGACACCCCCGGAGCCCGCGACGAGATCTGGCTGTACGGGCTGCGCAACCCGTGGCGATTCTCCTTCGACAGCATCGACGGCTCGATGTGGATCGGCGACGTCGGCCAGGGCCGGTGGGAAGAGGTCGATCACATCAGGCCCGGACAGGGAGGTCTGAACCTCGGCTGGTCCTGCTACGAGGGACTGGAGAAGTTCACCGGCGGCGACTGCGACGCCGACGAAACGTACACCGCGCCGGTTTTCACCTACTCCCCGTACACCGGCGGCTGTTCGGTCATCGGCGGTCACGTCTACCGGGGCGACAAGCACGCCGACCTCGTAGGCGGCACGTACATCGCCACCGACTACTGCTCCTCCACCGTCTGGGCGCTGCGCCCCGATGGCGAAGGCGGCTACGAGCAGGCCGAGATAGGGGAGATGCCCACCCAGGTGACGGCGATCGGTACGGCCGTCGACGGGGAGCTCTACGTGGTCAACGACCTGCCGGGCGGCCTGCACCGGGTGTCCTTCGCCCAGGAGGAACCCACCTGTCGCGTGCAGCCCACCGTGCGGGCATGGGGCACCGGCACGACGGTCGACCTGACGGTCACCAACACCGGCAGCACTCCGGTGAACGGCTGGACACTGGAGTTCCCGCTGGCCCTCGGGCAGACCGTCACCTCCGACTGGAACACCGACCTCACCCAGGGAAGCAACACGATCACGGCCGCCAACACCTCGCACAACGCCACGATCGCTCCCGGCGCGAGCGTCACCCTCGGCTATCTCGCCGCCCATACCGGCGACTCGTCGTCACCGCCGCGGTTCACGCTCAACGGGGACGCCTGCGCGGTCGGCCGCTGATATCAGCTGCTGCGGCGTCCGCGATCCGGTCGAGGGGCCCCGGCGCGGGTGTCGTGACCCGCGGGCGGGGCGGCCGGACTCAGCCGGTGGTGTTCTGCGTGCGGCGGGCGTAGGCGCGGGCGGCGCGGGCGCGGTCGCCGCAGCGGACCGAGCACCAGTGGCGGCGCCCGGCACGGAGCAGGTAGCGGTTGCACGGGGTGGAGGGGCAGGCCGTCAGCCGTTCGGCGTCGGGCCCGGTGAGCAGGTCGGCGGCGTCGGCGGCGAGGATGCCCAGGGCCTGGTCGACGATCTGGTCGATGGGGTGCGGTGCGGTGCGGTGCATGCCGCGGACCGCGTCCCAGCCGAGCGGGGAGGCGGTGGGGACCCGTGTGAGGGCGTCGTTGACGGCCGCCAGCGCGGTGGCGGGAGCCGGATGCCCCCCTACTTGGGCGGCGAGCAAGGCCCGTACCTGTTCGCGCAGGGAACGCAGGCGTGCCGCACAGATCTCCTGCAGGCCGGCGTCCGCGGGGGCCAGGTCATGGTCGTCCAGCCACTGGTTGGCGCCGGAGGGGGTGCCCAAGGAGTCGAGGAACTGGCCGCCCGGCAGGGCGATGGCGCTGTTGGCGAGGTCGAGCGCGGGGTAGCGCTCAGCGCCCGGTGCCGACGGCAGCCCGGGGTCGACAGTTTCGATGGCGGCGGGGGAATCGGTCTCACTCACGCATCTCACGCTACAGCTTGCTTTCATCCGTGACAAACACCTATGGTCACGGATGTAAGCCAATCTATCCGTGAGGTGATTTCGTCATGGCAACAACCGGCACGTCCAGCGAGCAGGTCCCCATACGTGTCTTCGGCGGTCCGACCGCGCTCATCGAGTACGGCGGGCTGCGGTTCCTGACCGACCCGACCTTCGACGCCCCCGGCAGCTATCCCTCGGGGCTAGCCAAGACCGCGCCCGCCTCGGCCGCGCCCGCTGATCTGGGCCGTATTGACGTGGTGCTCTTGTCGCACGACGAGCACGACGACAACCTCGATGCCTCGGGCCGGACCCTGCTCGCCGATGCCCCCCTGACCCTGACCACGCCCAGTGGCGCAGGAAGGCTGGGCGGCACCGCACGCCCCCTGAAGGACTGGGAGTCCATCGCGCTCGACCGCCCCGGCGGCGGCACGATCACCGTCACTGGCGTCCCGGCCCTGCACGGCCCCGGACCGCGCGAGGACCTCGAACCCGTCGTCGGTGAGGTCGTCGGCTTCGTCCTGAGCGGTGACGGCCTGCCCACCGTCTACGTCAGCGGCGACAACGCCCAGCTCTCCCTGGTCCGCGAGATCGCCAGCCGCTTCGGCCCGGTGGACACCGCCGTACTGTTCGCGGGCGCGGTCCGCACTCCCGTCCTGGACCGCGCGCTGCTCACCCTCGACAGTGCTCAGGCCGCCGAGGCCGCCCGCATCCTGGGCACCCACCGCATCGTGCCGGTCCACTTCGACAGCTGGGCCCACTTCACCGAAGGCCGCGAGGAGCTCATCGCCGCCTTCGCCGCCGCCGGTCTCGCCGACCGCGTCGACTTCGGCGTCCGCGGCTGACCCCACGTACGCCAGACACGGCCGGGGCCGGGCGACACAGACCCGCCGCTGATGTCGCCCGGCGCCCGGCCCCACCTCCCGCACCACCGAAGGACCGCACCACCATGACCGACCCCATCCGCGGCACCCGCCACGGCTCCGCCCCCGCCCCCCTGTCCGTACTGGACTCCGCCATGACCGGCACCGGCCAGAGGGCCACGGAGGCGCTGGCCGGCAGTATCGAACTCGCCCGGCTCGCCGACCGGCGCGGCTTCACCCGCTACTGGATGAACGAGCACCACGCCATGCCCGGCGTCTCCACCTCCAGCCCGCCCGTCCTGCTCTCCCGGCTCACCGCGGAGACCAGCAGGCTGCGGCTCGGCGCGGGCGGAATCATGCTCCCCAACCACCCGCCGCTGGTCGTCGCCGAACAGTTCGGCATGCTGGACGCCCTCGCCCCCGGCCGCATCGACCTGGGCCTGGGCCGCGCCCCGGGCACCGACCACACCACGGCCGCCGCCCTGCGCCGCGGCGCGAGCGACGCCGACGACTTCCCCCAACAGGTCCTCGAACTACTGCACTTTCTCGGCGACGACTTCCCGGCCGAGCACCCCTACGCCGAGCGCGTGTACGCCGTGCCGGGCCCCGCCCAGGACCGGCTCAACGGCGTCACCCCGACCGCGGGCCGCCTGCCGGTGTGGCTGCTCGGCTCGTCCGGCTACTCGGCGCAGCTCGCCGCCCGGCTCGGCCTGCCGTTCGCCTTCGCCGCGCACTTCAATCCGCGCGATGCCGTGGCCGCCCTGCGCCTGTACCGCGAGCAGTTCACTCCGTCCGAGGCCCTGGCAGAGCCGTACGCGCTGGTCAGCTTCACCGTCGCGGCATCCGACGACGAACACGAGGCCCGCCGCCAGGCCGGCACCCTCGCGCACGCCATGCTCCGCATGTTCCAGCGCAAGTCCTACCTGTTGCCGTCCCCCGAGGAAGTGGACGCCTACACCTACGACCCCCAGGAACGCCAAGCCGTCGACAGCTGGCTGACCCACGTCCCGCACGGCACCCCCGAGCAGGTCACCGCCCACCTGAACCAGGTCCAGGGGGACTCCGGCGCGGACGAGCTCATGATCGGCAGCGTCGGCCACTCCGTCCAGGCCCGGCTGCGCTCCACCGAGCTGATCGCCGACGCCTACGGCATGCCAGACAACGCGCACTGACGCGGGACGGGAGACCTTCCGCCCGCCGCTCTTCACTGCCGATCCCCCCTGTAGTCCCAGGGGTTCCCGTGGCCACCGTTCTCGCCCTGTCCGGCAGTCCCTCCCGTACCTCCCTGCTGGCCGAGTACACCGCCGCGGGCCTGCGGAACCGCGGTCACCACACCCACCAACTCGCCCTGCGCGACCTGCATCCCGCACGCTGACAGGTAGGCCGCGGTCACTTGCTTTGACGAATTCGGAGACCGGTCGGAAAGCCGCGGACGGGCCGCCGGCCGCAGGGATTCCTGCGGCCGGCGGCCCGTTGAAGGGCTTAGGAACCGTGTCCCCGGCGCGGGTCCCTTGTCATTCGCAGGGATAGCTGGTGATGCGGACGAGGTACGCCGCAGAGACCCAGCGATTGGTGCCCACGTTGCGGAAGCCGTTGGTGGTGGACGCTGACGCGAGGACCGTGGCGCCGTTGGGGTAGGACCCGACGCGCGTGTAGCTGCTGCCGGGACCGCTGCGGATCACCAGACCGCCGGTCGCGTTGACCCTGTAGTAGCACCGGGTGGCGAGCGCACCGGCTGGCGTGAGCTCCACGGCCGCGCCCGTCGTGCGGGCGGGTGCGGCGGCCTGGGCCGTGAGACCGCCGCCGAGGAGCGCGGCGGCGGACAGCGCCGCCACGGCCGCCGCGCGGGCGGCGGAGCGACGCGGTGACATGGTGCGGCGTGCTGCTGTGACGGTCATGGAATCGATTCCCCTTGTGTCGTCGGTTCTGGGTGCGGCACACGTACGGAGGAGCAGACTCGGCTGGCCTAGCGGTGTCACCTGGTTGTGGCTTCACATCCTGGAGGGGTCGGCCACCTGCGGCCCACCTTTTAAGCGACGGCTTAAAGGTGCCGGGTCGGCAGGCGGGGGTCTCGCGCCCAGCCGGACGCCGTGGTGCCCTCGGGCCTCACGGTTTTGTCAGGGCGCCGGTCCGCAGCAGAGCCAGCCCGAGAGGGGTGATGTGGTGCAGCACGGACCCGCCTCGGCGGCTGGTGGTGATGAGATCGGAGTTGCGCAGCACGGTCGCGTGCTGACTGGCCGCTGCCGCCGTGACGTTGAGGCGCCGGGCCAGTTCGCTCGTCGTGCAGCCTTCTGCTGTCACCGGTAGAGCGGCGGCTCGCGTGCGGCCGAGTAGAGATCCCAGGTTCCGTATGGCGGAGCCGTCCGCTTCCGCCGGTCCGATATCGATCAGCGGCTGGCGGAGAGTTGGCACGCTCAGTCGGGGTGGCTGGGCAGTATCGAGCGGGTCCCACAGGAAGCTCACCTGGCTCGAGGAGACCACCGACCTCGACTACGTCCGCCAGAGCCTTGACCGCCTGCCCACCCGCCGCGGCAAACCCCCCCTACCACCGCGACGGCCGCATGATCGGCTACGCCCTCCTGGGCCCTCAGGCCAAAGCCTCCCGCTCCTCCGGCACCTTCCGCCGACGCGTCTTCTGGCTCCTCCCGCACGACCGCGACACCCAGCCAGAAGGCCTCTACGCCACCGGCGCCCCCGCCGAAGCCGTCGACCCCCGCACCCTGGCACCCGCCACCAAGGGCTACAAAACCGAACGCTCTGGTTGGCGGCCCACCCTCCACTGCTATGCAGGAACTCGGGATAACCCTTCCGCTCTGACCCCCACGGCGGCCGTCCCCACGTGAGGGGGTTTTCGGGCGGCATGTTTGGAGACGGTGTCGGGGGTCAGGTGGTGGGGGACCGTAACGTCCAGCACAGCAAGGGTGTGAGTGGCATGGCTGCTGATGAGAAGGCCCAGGCGAAGACCGAGCAGGCCAAGGGCAAGATCAAGGAAGTCGCCGGCCGCACTACCGGCAACGAGCGGCTCACGGCCGAAGGCCGGACCGATCAGGCCAAGGGCGACGCCCGTCAGGCCAAGGAGAAGGTCAAGGACACCCTCACCGACTGACACAGTCCAGCCGACTGCACCAAGCCCCGCGGAGCACTGCTCCGGCGGGGCCGTGCTGCGTCAGGACCTGGCACGGAACAGGTGCTTCGAGGTAGATGGATGAAGCCACGCTGCAGCCCTAGGTTCTGTCCGGCGGATCGTGGTCGGAGCCGTGCCGAGCAGTAGAGCCAGCTCCTCGCGATTTCCCGGCTAACCCGTGAAGCGTCTGCCAACAGGCAGCGCCGTGCGGGGCTATTGCTGCAAGCCAAGACGTACCCGCCGCGGGATCCGCCGAGGCAGCGCCGCGTCCCGAGCGGCGGCTTCAAGGGCCAGGTCGCTGCCGAGCCAGCACACGCTTCGATTGTCAGTGGGTCGTGTGAGTCTGTCCGAGACCCACCGTACGATTCACCGGAGTTCAGGTATGACGACCCCTTCGCCCATGACGGTCGCGGAATGGCGCGCGTTCCTCAGCGACTACAACGCCAGGCACATCAGCTCGGACGAGGTCCGTGAGGCCATCGAAGAGCATCGGCAGGTCATCAGCAATGAGCGGCTGGAGGCCGAGTGGGCCGGTGCCGAACCGGCGGGCGAGCAAGCGATAGTGGCCGCCGAGGAGCGGCTCGGGGTGAGGTTTCCTCCCTCGTACCGAAACTTCCTCCAGGTCAGCGACGGCTGGGAAGACATCGGGTTTGTCAACCTGTTCCAGGTCGGCGCAATCGGCTGGTTTGCCGACCTCGACGCCGAGCTCTTCGAAGCGTGGTCGGACCTCAACAGCTTCGAGGAGCAGCTCACTGTACTCAGGCGATGCCTGCTGGTCGGCGACGACGACGGCGGTAGCGGCTGCTACTGGCTGCTGCACGCCGACAGCATCGGGGATGACGGCGAGTGGACCGCGTATGTGTGGTGGCCCGGCGACGGTGACGACCCCGAGCCTCACCACGACTTCGCCGCCATGGTGCGGGAAGCAGCGTGCCCCTAGACGACTCTTCACCGTCTCGAGGACGATGTCTATCCCGCCTGGACGATAAGCCGTGCTGCCGAGATACTCAGTACCACCCACGGTTTCCTCCGCGCCATCGATGAGGCCCGCCTCATCACCCCGCTCCGCAGCACCTGCAGCCACCGCTACTCCCTCTACCAGCTGCACATCGCCGTCCGTGCCGGCGAGCTCGTCGACCAGGGCACCCGCATCGACGCTGCCCGGCGCATCAACGCTGAGTGAAACCGCCTGCCGCAGCCTGAAGTGCTAGGCATCCTCCGAGGCCCTGGGGGCCTGGCTTGTCCGCCAGATACTGGGGAACACGTGGCGGTTCGTGCCGGGGTCGAACGGTTCGACGACAGTACCTGCCCCCGCCCCTTTGCCTCCTACCCCCGATTTGCGGTGGGGACGGTGGTGGGCGGTGTCAGGCGGTGCGGGCGGCGTCCACAGTCGGGTAGAGGTTCAGGACGTGGTCGATGCCGTAGAGCCGAAGACCTGGGTCAGCCCGGGCGGCAGATTGGCTATGCGCAGGTGGGTGCGCTGGTGGGTCATCAGGATCAGTGTGAGCACCGTGGAGTCGAGGAACGTGATCCCTCCCGCGTCCAGGATCACTCCGCCGTACTCATTGACAGCGGTGTCGATCTGTTCCTGCAGCCAGGGCACCGTGTCGTAGTCGAACTCGCCTTGTGGCGCGATCACGGGCAGGGGCCCGGCACCGGGGTGCCGGGGGCTTGCAGGAGACGTAATGGGGCAAGTATGCCGCCGTGACGTCCCTTGGAGGGTTCCGAAGCGCCTGATCCGGGCCCCACCTCTACGAAGGGACGCTCGCCGGGACGGTCGGGCGAGGGCGCCACCGCGATCAGCCCTACGACGCGACGGGGCGGACACCTGTGCCGCCCAGGGCCTGCGACACTGCCTGAACCCTGGCCCTTCCCCTGTGTGCTGCCTACGTTCGATTACCTCTTTACAGGCCACGCGGAAACCTGTGGTGGATGGAGTAGACATTGGGTGGTGGTGTGGTTATGGTTTCTCTCGTAGCCCAGAGGACAGCAGGGCCCGGCAGAGATGAACTGCCGGGAGCATCACCGCAATACGCGCAGGACCGTAGTTGCAGGATGTTGGACGGTCCGGTGGTGGAGTTCCGAAGCCAGAGCAGTTGCAGGACGGCGACGGGACTGGCTCCGGACCGGGTGGCCCGCAGTGATCAGGGGCTGCCGTGATGCAGTACCGCAGTACACGTAGTGGCATCACACAGCAGCAGGACCAAAGCAGCACCTCGGTGAAGGCGTCTGGCTGTGGGCGTGCGCACCGGGAAGTTCGGCAGTGGGGTTCTAAGCCAGGGCAGTTGCATCACGGGCGACGGGGCTGGCTGCCGAAGGAGTGGCGCTTTCACAGGTCACCGAGCAGTACGCATCACCCAAGTAGTACGCAGTGAAGCAGTACCAGTAAGTGATTCAGAGGGTAAGAACGGAGGAGTTGAGCGCCATCAGGATCGCCCGGGCGGAAGTACAGGGCCCGGGTACCGCAGGACATCGTGAGTGAGGTGGTCTCCGGTCAAGCAACCGCGATCCCCGCAACCCCCTACCTCTCCCAGGTGGGAATGCGGAACAAGAAAGGCTGGCACAGCCGATCATGGCCGGCCGATGGTGTAGCAGTTCCTTCGGGGCCCTGGTGCCAATGGCACCAGGGCCCCTCCAACGCGTGTTCCACAGGAAGGTACAGATGACAGCAGACGACTCGTTCGGCCGACTCGACGACGACGACTACCCCGCCTACACCATGGGCCGGGCAGCAGAAATGCTCAACACCACACAAGGGTTCCTCCGCGCCATCGGCGAGGCCCGCCTCATCACCCCGCTTCGCTCGCCGGGCGGCCACCGCCGTTACTCCCGCTACCAGCTGCGCATCGCCGCCCGGGCCCGTGAGCTCGTCGACGGCGGCACCCCGATCGAGGCCGCCTGCCGCATCGTGATCCTCGAGGACCAGCTCGAAGAAGCTCAGCGCATCAACGCCGAACACCGCCAAGGCATCAAGCCGGGCAGCACACCGCCCGCGGCCTGAAACTCGGACTCTGCGCGCCCGCCGGAATACCGGCGGGCTACACGCGTACCCGCCGGTGATCAACACCTTGCACAGTCGCGACGCGAGCGCGGCGGCCGCGGTGACGCCGATGCCCCTCGATCACTGCATCTCGGCCTCGGACAGGTGCTTCACCCGCTCCGGCGTCAGCGCGAGGATCCGACCGGCAGCCCTATCGCGCTCGCTGCTTGTTCTCGGCAGCCTTCCGGGCGGCCGCTTCCCGACTGCTTCAAAAGGCGCGGTAGCCCACCACCAGCTCGGGCCGTCACGGTGATGCCCAGATTCACCAGCTGGGGGTTGCGGGGCTAGGCACTGCTTCTCGGATCTCCTGACCTGACCGCCAGGCGATCTGAACGCGCCGGGGACCCACCGGCACAACGTCGAACGGGGGGGAAGCACGGACCGGATTCTGTCCGGGGCCGGCTCCTCCGGCGGGCTTCGTCACGCCGGAGGAGCCGCAGCTGGTCGGCCCCCATCGGCGGGGAATGAAAAGGGCCGTCCCGAGCTGTCTCTCAGGTCTCCCTGATCTCTACGGTCAAACACCCCTTCTTTCCCGCAACCCGCGTCCCCCTTGTCCTGCGCCAAGGACGCGGCGAGGATTCCTTCGGTGACCCGTGACGACATGTCGGCGGGCGTCCGCGAAGGAATCCTGAGGTTCCTTCGATTACCCCACGCGACATGACCATAGGCGTCATGGATTGGCATCCTGGGATGCCAATCCATTGATCATTTCCGCAGGTCAGAGCCCTGCGGAGGGTGCGCCAGATCAACGCAGGGGACGACGTGGTGGTGGAGATCCGGGACCTGCCGCGAGGGGCGCTGGAGACCGAAGAGGCCGACTCGTACGAGATCGTCCCGGACCAGCAGCCGGTGGACCTGGAGGCGCTGCGCGCCGAGCGTGCGCGACTGCTGGCCCGGATCGCCGACATCGACGCCCTGCTGGAGGCTCAGCGATGAAGACATTGCCCGTCGCCCTGTTCGTGGAGGGCCTCAACGATCACACTCCGGTGAGGCTCCTGCGCGCGGCGCTCAGTGAAGTCGCCACCTGGCCCGCCGAGAGCGGCCGCACGCACGCGGACCTGACTCTCTATCCCGTGCACCAGGACCGGGCCAGCGCCTCGCGCTGGTATGAGATGTGGTGGACCCACCGCACTGTCACCGCTGCCCATGAGAGTCCGGGGTCCGAGTAGGAACGGACCAGGAAACCGGTGTTGCTGTCAGAACTTTTGACACTGACCGACTCAGCGGCCGAGGTCCGCTCGGACGTGCGGGCTTCGGGCGGACGTCCGGCAGAGCTTATTTCTCAGAAACGGTCCTTTGCCCGAGCAAGATCAAATAGAGGCGTCCGGAGACCGCGAATTCCCGGATCGGGTCGCAGAAGCCGTTCTCACTCAAGAAGGGCAGGAGTGGGGTTCTGCGACTTGCGTTGTGCGAAAATCCGGTGTGTGACGGACCCTCAAGAGTCTTCCTTGCCGGCCGGGTCGGAAGCCGATCTCGTCGAACGCCATCCGTGCCCCAAGTGCAAGGCGGCTCCCGGCTCGCCGTGCCGCTCCCGCTCCGGCGCGGTCGCCTCCGCCTATCACACCGGGCGCTTCACGAAGGTGCCGAAGCTCGCGAAGGAGTTGCGGGTGTAGACGCCGGCCGACCGCGGGCCGGGCCAGCCGTGGCGGCCCGGGGCTCCGGTGCCCGCGGCCGTCGATCCGGACCTGCCGAGCGCGGACATCCGTATCGGCTACGCCCGTTGCTCAACGCTCGGGCAGGAACTCGATTCGCAGCTGGACGCACTCGCCAATCACGGCATCGAGCGAGAGAAGATCTTCAGCGAGAAGATCAGCACCCGCATCAAGGTCCGCCCCGCCTTCGAGGAGGCGCTGAAGACCGCCCGGGAGATCAAGGCACACGCCCCACACTGCCGGGTCCTGTTCACGGTGTACGAGATGAAGAGGCTGGGACGGGACGCGGCCGAGCTCACCGCCCTCGCCGACCATCTGACCGAGCACGGCCTGGTGCTGGAGATGCTCGCCGGACCGCTGCCCGGCATCTACGACCCCACCGGGCCTGGCAAGCTGCTGTTCGGCTTCTTCGCCGCGATGGCGGAGACCGAGCGGGAGACCATCCGCGAGTCGACGCTGGAAGGGCTCGACGCCGCGGCCCGCAAGGGCAAGTACGGCGGCCGGCCCCCGGTCATCACCGACGACATGCTGCACACCGTGCTCCGCCGGAAAGCGCTCGGCGAGTCCGTCGAGCAGATCCAGCCCGACCTGATCATCCCCACCGGCAAGCGCAAGGGACAGAGCCCGTCCGTGGCCAGCATCTACCGGGCGCTCGCCGAGCACAGAAGAAGCAGGCGTACCCCGAGGCTGTCGAGGCGGCGCACGACGACTTCGCCGCTCTTCGGCAACGCGACCGCAGCCCCGTGTAGTTACGCAGTGTTACTCGCCACTTGGCGGCAGCTATACGAGAACTGGGCCTCCTCCGGCGCCAAGCTGCTGGCCAAGCCCATGATCGTTTTCAGCGCCCACCGCTGTACCGGTGTTCCCCAAGCCCGAGGATCCCCGCGAGTTCGCGGGAACTGAAGGTTCTTCAGCGGGAACCCGAGGGTTCAAGGACGTCCTTCTCGGGGGTTGACCCGTGGGTTCGCGGCGAACACGCGGGAGCGGCTTTGAGGTTGGTCTGGAAAAGAGTGCTGAGCCCGTTCCTCGTCGAGGTGCTATCGCTTGTCAGGCCGGCAGGGTGTTCACAGGACGAGCATGAGCTTGCCGCCGGGTCGGCGGGACTGGCTGAGCTCGGCCGCTTCCCGGACCTGGTCGAGCGTGTAGGTGCGGGCGACCGGTACGACCAAGATGCCTTCGCCGGCGAGCCGGGCGAACTCGTCCATCTGCTCATAGCGGATCTCGGTGGTGGTCCGGACGCCCAGCTCGGCCGCGGCGGCGAAGTCCGAGACGGTGAGGACGCGGTCGGGATCCCCGGTCAGCTCGATCAGGGTCGGTAGTGAGCCGCCGGCCGGGCTGGGCTGGTCGGCGCGGTCGATCCGGCCCCCGGTCGGCGTCGCGTCGAGGGCACGATCGATGCGGCCTCCGGCCAGTGCCCTGACACGTCCTGCCATGTCCTCGCCGTAGGCGGTCACCTGGGCGCCGATCTCCTCCAGGGCCGCGGCCCGGGTCGGCCCGGCGGTGGCGATCACCCGAATACCCCGGTGCAGCGCGAAGCGCACCGCTGTCTCACCCACGGTGGTGCCCGCGCCGTGGACGAGCAGCAGCTCGCCCGGCTGGACGCCGAGGTCGTCGAGCGCGCGCCACGCCGTCTCGGCCGCCATCGGCAGCGCGGCGGCCTGCTCGGCGGTGACACCTTCGGGGATGCGTGCCCAGGCCGGCATCAGCGCGTACTCGGCGGCGCCGGCCGTCTGGCCGTGGAAGGTGGCCGGGCCGAATACGCGGTCGCCGATCCGGACGTCGGTGACGCCCTCGCCGAGCGCGTCGACGGTGCCCGCGATCTCGAGGCCGAGCCCGCGCGGCAGCGGCGGCAGATGGTCGGCGAGGAGACCGTCGACGATGTGCCAGTCGGCCGGTGTCAGGCCGCACGCCCGCACGGCGATCCGGATCTGACCGGGTCCAGGCTCCGGCTGTGGGACGTCGCGGAGCACGATCACGTCCGGGGGCCCGAACCGGTCGAACTGAAGAGCCTGCATGACGATCTCCCGAGTGATGACAGCATCTGTCGTCATCGACGATATCATCGTGACAACAGATGCTGTTGTCGTATCCTGGCGGGTATGCCGAGATGGGAATCCGACGCACAAGGCCGACTCGAGCGCGCGGCGCTCGAGCTGTTCGAGACACAGGGGTTCGAGCGCACCTCGGTCGCGCAGATCGCGGGCGCCGCCGGTCTGAAGGAGCGCTCCTTCTACCGCTACTTCCCCGACAAGCGGGAAGTCCTCTTCGCCGGTAACGAACTCGAGGCCCACCTCGTCGCCCAGGTCGAGGCGGCTGACCCGGGCCTCACGCCGATCGAGGCGCTGCTGGCCGCACTGGGAACCGCCGAGGAGATCTTCCGCCCGCGCGAGTTCCTGCTGCGCCGGGGAAGAGTGATCGCCGCCAACCCGGCACTGGCTGAGCGCGATCTGATCAAGCTCGCCGACATCGCCGACGCGCTGGCGCTGGCGCTCGAGCGCCGCGGCGTCGAGCCCGGCAAGGCACGCTTCATCATCGACGTAGTGCTGGCGATCCACCGGCGCGCCATGCCCCGCTGGCTAGCCGAGCCCGACACCACCCTCGCTCAGCTCATGGCCCAGGCCGCCGCCGAGCTGCGTGAGACGGTCGCGCTGCCGGCTCCGACAGCCCGCTGAATCGGCCCACGACTCCCGAAGTTGTCGCGAGAACGAACCCGGCGAGCGCGTCGGTCTCGAACTGCTCCAGTCCCTCTGCTGAGACCGGATCGCGGAACTCGCCCAGGTCGCATACAGCTGCCAGCACCAACCCGAGTCTCCTCACCTTCACCCCGATCGCCGATCGGTCGGACGAAGTGAGAACACTTCAAGAACCCTGAAATTACGTCACCAGCGCGAAGAACACCTCGAGGAGACAGAACACCCTGGCCACGGGGGCAAGGACTCACCAGGGATCGGAGGAACTCACGGGATGTCGCACACCCGCCGCAGCGGAAGAGAGCGTACTCCCGCGGCGGGGCCTGGCAACGGGGATGATCCTTGATCGTTCTCACCGGGATTTCCTGCAGGTCACCGCCCGCCGACGAGGCAGCAGGGTGGCGCATGGCAGTGATCGGGACGGCGCCGGGCTCAGTACCGGGGGACCAGGACATCCGCCAGGTCTCATCCCACTCACAGCCGCGAGGACGAGGACAGCTACGAGCGCCTGGCCGACGCGATGACCCGCCCCATCCGCTGGGACGTCATCGAGAACAACTACGACCAGCTCATCAAGTACGCCACCGCGATCCGCGTCGGCACCGCCTCCACCGAGGCCATCCTGCGGCGCTTCACCCGCACCGCCTCCCACCCCGTCTACCAGGCCATGCTCGAAGTCGGCCGCGCGCAGAAGACCATCTTCGTCGCCCGCTACCTGCGAGACCGCGACCTGCAGCGCGAGATCCAAGAAGGGCTGAACGTCGTCGAGGGCTGGAACGGCGCCAACGACATCATCTTCTTCGGCAAGAGCGGCGAACTCAGCAGCAACCGCCGTGACCAGCAAGAACTATCCGTCCTCGCGCTCCATCTCCTCCAAACGGCGCTCGTCTTCGTCAATACGCTGATGATTCAGGAGATGCTCGCCGATCCGGAGTGGGCGAACCTCCTGACCGAGGAGGACAAACGCGCCCTGACCCCGCTGTTCTGGATGCACATCCAGCCCTATGGCGAGGTGCGACTGAAAATGGGCAGCCGCCTCCAGCTCGCTCAGCCCGTCCCTCAGGAACCGGAGCCCGAGCCGGCTGCCGCCTGACGCCAGCAACACCACTCGGCCCCCACGCCACGTCCCGGCAAGGGGGCCGACCTTTGATCTGAAAGCTACTGGTGGGTTACTTGTCACCTGGTTCGCCGCTCGTTAACGGCACCCCGTGTTCTGGGTGAACTCAAGGTGCTGCCTCATCGGTTAAGGGTTTTGAGCCGTGCATCACGCTGAACCTCTTCCCAGTAGGGGGTGTGACCCAGATACGCCAGAAACCCGCCAGAACTTGATCTTGGCCTGCTGAGTGCCCGACGGTGTCGGGGATCTTGGCGATGACGGTCGGCCATGCCCTCGACATCTCAGTCTCCAAGATCCCCGACCTCGTCACCCGCGATCAGCTCTGCGTCTCCTCGCGGCGTCCAATAGCGGCCGCATCGGGTACGACGAGCAGCTTGCCGGTGGTACGCCGAGCCTCCAGATCGCTGTGGGCCTGGGCGGCCTCGGACAATGCGTAGCGGCCCGTTACGGTGACCTCAAGCGCCTTGGAGCGCACCCACTCGAACACATCGGCGGCCCGTCGGAGCAGTTCGGACCGATCGGCGATGAAGTCCCCGAGGCTGGGCCGGATCAGGGTCAGCGAACCGCCGTGGGCGAGCCGAATCGGATCAAACGGCGGCACGGCACCACTTGCCGCGCCGAAGAGCACGAGATGGCCGCGGGTTCGCAGGCTGGCGAGGCTCGCATCGAAGGTGTGCGCGCCGACGCCGTCGAAGACAACCGGCAGTCCCTGACCGCCGTTGAGCCGCCTCACCTCGGCTGCGAGATCGTCGACTGCGGAGGAAAGGATCACCTCAGCGGCCCCGGCACGCTTCGCCAGCTCGGCCTTCGCCGTGGTCGACGTCGTGCCGATCACCCTGCCGCCGAGATGGGTGATGAGCTGGGTCAAAAGCAGCCCCATGCCACCAGCAGCCGCATGCACGAGCACCGTGTCGCCCCCCTGAACCGGGTAGGCGTCCTTGACGAGATAGTGCGCGGTCATACCTTGCAGGAGCACGGCGGCAGCGGCCTCGAAGTCGATATCGTCGGGCAGCGGCACCAGCCGGGAGGAGTCCACGACGGCCCGCTCGGCATACGTGCCGGGAATCTCCACCCAACCGACCCGGTCCCCGACTGCGACGTCAGCGACGCCGGGTCCAACTTCGACTACCGTGCCGGCGCCCTCAGCGCCCGGGGTGAAGGGCAGCGGGAGGCTGTACCGGCCTTCGCGGTGGTAGACGTCGAGGAAGTTGACCCCGGATGCGGCGACCTCCACGATCGCCTCGCCCGGACCCGGCCGCGGCTGGTCCACCTCGGCCTCCTGCAGCACCTCGGGACCGCCCACTTCGTACACCTGAATCGCTCGCATGGCCCTCCAATAACGGCTCATCCCCCACCAACCCCGTTGATGGCGATTAACGGCTCATCCCCACCAACCCCGTTGATGGCGATCCGATTCCCGGCAAGCAGACCAGCCCGCCGCCCCCGCCGAGAGCTGAGACGCCTGCTTTGCACCCGGGTCTGGGACAGGAGACCGAGGCCGTCAAGGGTCGAGGAATGCACCACCCGCCGCTTCCGCACCGCCGTACGGCCACCCACCCGGACCGGCGTAGCCTCCGGCAGCTCCACCGCGCGGCGCACGAAATCGACCACCGCCTCCGGATACTCCTCCGGCCTCGGGAACCGGCCCATCCGCTGATACGACTTCAACGCCAGCAGCAGGGCCAGCTGATCTCCATCCGCTCCGCCGCCCACGCCGCCTCCTCCCGCGTCGGCGCGAAGAACAGATGCAGCTCATGCGCACTGACCAGCCGTTTGAAACGCGGATACGCAGTCCGCTCGATCGAAGTCATCCCCACGCCCCGCAAGATCCGGTAGCCAACGACGTTCCAGGCACCCGCGCCGCATCGTGCCGCCCGAGATCATGCCGCGAGGCAGAAGGCCCGTAGCCACGACAGCCCAACGCATGACGTGGTAAACCACCGGCTCAACCCAAGATCAAGTTCTGGCGGGTTTCTGCCGTATCTGGGTCACACCCCAGTAGTGGGCGGCGGCTGTGACGATCGCTTGAAAGTCGTGCAGCGACATGACTGCGACGTGGGGCGTGCGCGTCCCCACTGGCGGTTCGGCGGGCTCGCCGATCACGATCGCGTTCGTGCCGTGGACATACCCGCGGACCAGGCAATGGTCGAGGGACTCGGCGGCCCCCAGCAGCGATGGATCGTTTAGGGCGGCATCGGAGAGCAACACGGACAGCGTCGCGGCAGGGTCAGCGTCGGGCTGGGCCAGACGCGGGTCCTCGAGCCTGGCCATGTTCTGCAGTGTCAGCATCATCGAGCCGAGGATGCAGGGCTCTGAATCGCCCATGATGATCGAGTCCACGATGAGTTGGAAACGAAAGAAACGCGCATCCCAGGGGTCACCTGCTGGGGTCAAGATCAGACCGAATCGGCCGTCGTCGGTTGAGATGCGCATGCCTATGACCTCCCGTGGTGTTTCTCGGCTTCTGATGCTAGAAGCTGCCGAGCGGCGTCGCCGTAGCGGATGGCGGTCTTCTCGTCGATGCCGAAGACGAGCGCGAGGTGGAGCGGGTCGGCGCCGTGGGTGAGGGCCTCTTCGAGCTGTCGGTCGACGCGGAGCCGTTCCAGGGTGGCGGTGAGGTTGCGGGTGGCTCGGGTGGTCCAGAGCTTGCCGGCCGGGCCGAGTTCGACGGCGGTCTTCTGGGTGATCAACAGGTGGGAGTTGGCCGTGTTCGGCCAGCGGCTGCGGCGGTGGTCGAGCCAGTCCAGGACGGCACGGCGGGTGAGGTCATCGAGTGGGCGGATGTGGCCGCCGACGGTGATGCGCCTGTTGTCCAGGTCGACGTCGTCCAGCTGCATCGTCCGGATCATCTTCGGCCGTGCCGCGTGGACGGCGGCCAGGGCGACGATGAGCCGGATGTCTGGGGCGCTGGCGGCGGCGAGGGCCTCGTCGATGTCCGCCTGGACGAGGGCTTGGAGGACGCCACCGGTCTGTCGGGGGACACGGATGCGGATCGTGGGGTTGCGGAAGATCTGGCCGTTCTTCTTCGCGTGCCGGAACAGCGACCGCAGCGCGACGATCCGGCTCTCGCGCTGTTTGCCGGTGACAGCGTACCGGACCGCGATGATGTCTTCCCGGGTGACCTCTCGCAGGTGGTCGTAGCGGCTCGACCACTCCAGCAGCACCGGCTGGATCTCGCCCAGGTAAGCCCATGCCGTGTGCCGGGAGCGAGGCTCGGACCGCGGGCCACCGTCGAGGAGGGTGCGGATCCAGGCTTCGACGGCGCGATGGATGCCCGGGGGCATCCCGTCGAGTTTTCGCTCCAACCACCGGTCGACTGCGGGTGCCCGGTCGTCGGTGAACAGGCCGAGACGGTCGAGAACTTCGGCGATCCGCACGACGGGAAGCCCACGGACGCGCAGGGCCGGGAAGAGCTCGGAGTACCGGATCGACTCACCTTCGCGGAAGCCGGACAGCATGATGACCAGGGCTCGGTTCACGTCACTGGTGATCCAGCGGCTCCAGCCGCGGGCCTCTCCCAGTGCCCGGGCGGCCTGTTGGGCCCGGTTACTGACTTCGGCGCTTCAGGGTGAGGCTGGGTTGTCGAGGGTGAGGCCGGTTCCGGCTATGAAGCCGTCGAGTGTGTGGGGCCGGTATTGAAGGCGTTTGAGGCGGTTGCGGACGAGGGTTTCGAGGCGGTCGAGGGCCATGACCGCGAGGTTGGCGAGGCTGCGTTTGACGTGGGCCCATACCCACTCGACGGGGTTCAGGTCGGGTGAGTAGGCGGGCAGGAGGAACACCGACAGCCACTCCCGCTCGGCCACGAGGCCCTGCACCTTCAGCTGGACCTCCAGCTCCTTGTTCTGCGGCCAGTAGCCGAAGGCCTCGTCCGAAGTGACGTTGCCCGCATTCTCCAGCTCGCGGATGAGTCGTTCGTGCTGGTCAGAGTCCTGGAAGTCCTCGGGGCGCACTCTCGCGATATCTAGCAAGCTCAGCAGGGCGAGCTCACCGCGCTTGAGGTCTGATTCTCGCCGCCGAATCAGATCGGGCAACGAAGCCTTGCCGGGCATCGTGTCGTAGTCCGTGAAGCAGTGAACGGGGTGGCGTATTCGTCGAACACGTACAAGCCGAGGTCGCAGCCTCGCCAGATCCGGATGCGGTCTGACAGCGCGGACGCCGCGGACGAGGGCTCTTCCTGCTCGTCGAGCGCATCCAGGAGGTCCTCGACCGTCTTCGCGCCGCCGACGGCCTTGGCGGCCCCCGTCGGTAGGTCCAAAGCGGATCGCAGGTGGTCGACGACCGCAGGGTGTCCCGTCTCAACCGAGTTGGCAGCGCATGATCTTCTGATCTACAGCACTGCCAGATGGTGTATGTCCACGCGCTGCTCCTGCACTGCCGGGTTTCCCCTGTACCTCAGGTCACCTCAGCCAATCCTGGGCCACCACCGGCCATGTTGCGGCAGACGGCTGCTCGCCGGTCGTAGCAGGTGCCGACGCTGGGAAGGCCACCGAGGTGCCACATCCACGGTAGGCGCACGGCGTACGGGGGTTTCTATGGCGTTCACGGAGTTCGACACGGCGGATTTACCGGCAGAGTACCGGTTCGACTGGTGGCGCGAGGTGGTCGCCCGGGGGGTGGCGCCGACCCGGATCACCAGCGACCACGCCGCCGACTTCGCGGGCAGCGCGGGGTCGCTGGACCTGGGGCGGCTTCAGATCACCACGATGTCCTTCCCCGGGCTCCGGTCGGAGCGAACCGCCGGGCTCATACGCCGCTCCGACCCCGAGACGTACGAGCTGACGCTGATCCTGGCTGGCGTGATGGTGGTGGGCCAGGGCCGCAACGAGACTCGGCTGTGTGCGGGCGACTTCGCGATGTGGACGTCGTCGCGCCCGTACAACGGCCAGGCCGAGAGTGGCCCCGTCATCGGGGACTCGCGGGCGATCATCCTGCACCTGCCGCGCGCGCTGGTGCCGCTGCCCGAGGCGAAGATCGACCGGCTGCTCGCCGTCGGCATCCCGGCCAGGTCAGGGATGGGCCGGGTGATGGCCCAGTTCCTCGACTCCGTGGTACACGAGGCGTCCGTGCTGGACGCGACCGAACGGGAGCGGCTCGGCGGGGCGAGCCTCGACCTGGCGACGGGGTTCCTCGCCCACCACCTCGATGCCCAGGAGTACCTGTCGCCGGAGGCGCGGCACGCGATGCTGCTGGCCCGGGTCGACAGGTTCCTCCGGGACAACCTGTCGGACACCCGGCTCACCCCCCGTGCCGTCGCCGCGCAGCACCACATCTCCGTACGGCTCCTGCATCATCTCTTCCGTGGCCGCGACGATAGCGTGGCGGCCACTATCCGCCGCCTGCGGCTTGAACGCTGCCGCGTGGACCTCGCCGACCCCCGGCTGCGCGCGATGCCTGTGCAGGACATCGGCGCGCGGTGGGGCCTGGTCAACGCCGCCACGTTCAACCGCCTGTTCCGCACCACCTTCGGGGTGACGCCCGGTGAGTACCAGCGCGCGCATCGTGAATGAAGGCTGCGCTCTTTGCCAATGACGGCGGCGGTCGTACACAGCAATGTTGTGGCCAGTGCGAAACACGTCGTCGATCAGAGGGGCAATTCCGTGGAAGAGCAAGGAACGTTCAGATCCATCGCGTGGGGGAGGGGCGTCGTCGCAGTGATGACGATGCTCTTTGCCTTGGCGGCCACAACGAGTGCGGCCGCTGCTTCCCCGGCAGCCGATCGGAATGGCACCCCGGGGTTCGCGGCGCAGGCGAGCTCTTTGGGGCTGACCAGCGCCCAGGCGGCAGGACTTCAGCGCACAGCCGACGAGTACCTGGCCAAGACAGACGGCACCCAGGTGGCGATCAACAAGATCGTGACCCGCGCCGGAGGTGAACTGCTCATCCCGCTGCCCGGAGAGAAGTACGCCCGTGATCTCGCCGACAAGAACGGCGCGCGGATCGCCGCGGCCGGCACCTGCACGTACACCTACGTATGCGCGTTCGCACTCCCGAACTTCGAGGGTGCCCGCCTGAGCTTCTACGACTGCAACACGCTGAACAGCATTCCGTGGAGCCAGAACGGCTCTTGGAAGAACAACCAGGCATCTCACCTGCGGGCGAAGTTCTACGACATCAACGCCAATCTCGGCTGGACTTCGCCCGGAGGGTACAGCCAGGACAGCAACGCCCCCTGGGACTGGGTCTACTATCTCAGCCCCTGCTAGGGCCTGTGTGATGTCGTGATCACTCGGAGGCCTTGAGCAGGCCGTCGACCCAGGTCATTGAGGCAACGAGTTGGAGGCTCGCGAGGTAGCTCTCGCGCGTCCTGTCGTAGCGGGTGGCGATGCCTCGCCAGGCCTTCAGCTTGTTGATCAGGCGCTCAACGCTGTTGCGTTCCCCGCCCTTCTTCTACCGTTGGCGGACTGGTCCTCCTTCAGGCCATCACCTCACGTACTTCATGGAGGCGGAGAGGCGATGTCATCACGGGAGAGGTTCACCGGCGATCGCGGAGTGACGGCACGGCGGATGCCGAGCGGGAGACGTGGCCGCGGTGACGCCCGAGACGGTGGTGGCGAGTTGTTTTCTGGCGGTGATGCCGAGTGTGGGGAAGATCTTGTAGAGGTGAGATCCGATTCCCAGCGGGCTGCCGGACAGCGCTCTGACGGCGGCCCGTCCCCCTTCTTCCCCCCTGAAATGCGAGGCCGAAGGTGACCAGAATGTGGCCGCCCGGCGGCGGTATCCGTCGACCGCTGCCCCCACGCGCTGCTGCGCCCCGTGAGGCAGTCGACCAGGCGAAGGTGGGCCGCGGCTCGGTGCGCCGACGCGCCCGGGGCATGACGCACATGGAGGCCGCTGCCGCGCTCGATGACGCCTACTTCGGGGCCCGGCAGGACTCCCGGCACGAAGACCTGGCCAATGATGAGCGCGGGCAGGCGGTGCGCGAGCTCGGCACCCTGGAGCAGACCGAGCCCCGCGACGGCGACGAAGCCGTCCGTGACGAGCTCACCCGGCGCGCCGGCGGCTACGTCCAAGCCGACGTCGACGCCTGGCTCGCCCGCGCCCTGGCCGCCCACCTCCAGTCCCAGCTCCTCGCCCACTGCCCTGACCTGCACCGGACCATCGGCGGTCCTATGCAGCCGCCTCCGGGTGCGGACGCACCCGTGTCAGGAGGCGCCCGCGGCGGGACGCACCCGTGTCGGGACGCGCTCGTATCGAACGCGACGGCCCGGGCAGACGGACTGCCCGGGCCGTGCGTTCAGCGGGTTGCCGCTACCCCGCGTTCCTGAGGAACACGGAGGTGAGCGGTGCGGTGTGGGTGGAGTCCACGCCCGCGCCCGCCGTGAAGTCGGCCTTCTCGCGGCCGTTCCAGTCGGCGATCGGGCTGCCGCCCTGGGTCAGGTGCTGGAAGCGGGACGGGTCGCCCGGCGCGGAGCCGAACTGGTAGACCGGCTGGGCGCCCGCGCCCGTCTTCCCGTACGGCAGGTAGTCCGTGTACGGGCCGCCCGGGGTGAGCTGCTTGGACAGGGTGTTGTTGTGGAAGACGTTCTGCGGGCCGGAGGAGCCGGACCACTTGAGCGCCTTGGCTCCGGCGGCCCACCAGATCGGGTACCAGGTCCCGGCCTCGACGTCGCCGCCCTCGCCGCCGCAGCGGGCGGTGCAGTTGCCCGAGTAGTGCTCGTACGGCACGCGGACGGTGTTGTTCTCGAAGAGGTTGCGGCGCTCCCAGCCGCCGTGGAGGTTCAGGTCGGAGTCGAAGTCGTTGCCGTAGACCACGTTGCCCGAGGCCGACCACTGGAGGGTGAAGTGGCGCAGGTTGCGGGTGGTGTTGAGGGCGTAGAGGGAGTCCCAGACGCGGCTGCCGCGGAAGTAGCCGTTGCCGCCCTTGCCCTTGTTCCAGGCGCCGTCGAGGTGGTTGCGCTCGAACTGGAGGTTCTTGGCGACCTCGGTGACGATCGGGTGCGATCCGGTCATCTCCGCGCGGACGCCGCGGGCCCAGGAGTCGGCGGCCCACTTGAAGACCAGGCCGTGCATGGCGTACGCGGGGGCCAGGTTGCCGTAGTTGTGCCGGGCCTGCTCGGGGGTCATCCCGGGCATGTCCTGGGTGAAGGAGAAGTTCTCGAACCCGACGCCGACCACCATCTTCAGCGGGGTGACCTTGCTGGGATAGACGGTGCCGTCGATCGCGGCGGAGCCGTCCGAGGTGGAGTCCACCGGGAGGTCGAACTCCAGCGGCTTGTCCAGGGTCAGCGTACGGTTCGCCGCATCGACGGAGCTGATGCGGAAGACCTGCTGGCGCATGTGCAGGTTCTCGTACCGGCCCTCGTCCGTGGCGCTCTGGAGGGCGTAGAACTTCCGGCTGTTAGCAGCGCCCACCCACACGTGCCCGCCGACCGGGAAGCGGGCCGGGTCGGCCTTGGCGTCGAGGTGGACGACCCGGTCGCCCTCCTTCGCGGAGAAGCCCGGCGCGGCCGCGGAGGTCCGCAGCTTCACGCCCGAGGCCCAGTGCTGGTTGACCGAGCCCTCGAAGAGGTCCTTGCGGTTGGCGGGGGCGGCGGCCAGCTCGTCCGCGTACCGGGGGGCGACCTCGCGGGTCGAGACGCGGAACAGGCCGCGGCCGGGCCACATCCAGCCGCCCTTGCCGGTGTCCGCGCCCGACCCGTAGGACATGGCGTCCTGGTCCCAGCGGCTGCCGTCCGAGGTAAGGGTGTCGTACTTGGTGCTGTCGTCGGGGCGGAACACGATCCGGGTGCCCCCGGGCCGGGCCGGGTCGCTGCCCTGGCCGCGGATGGTCAGGTAGCTGGCGTCCACGGCGATCTGGCGGCTGACGTTCAGCTTGCCGGCGGGCAGGGTGATCAGCGACAGCCGCTCGAACTGCGCGGCGCCCCCGCACCGGGTGCGGATGTCGTCGATGGCCCGCTGGAGGCCGGCGGAGTCGTCGGCCTCGTCGTCCGGCTTGACGCCGTAGGTGCCGTCGAGCTCTTCCGGGGTGATGCGGCAGGCCTCGTCACCGGTGTGCTGCGCCTCGCCGGGCAGCGGGCTGCCGCCGCGGTAGCCGGCGGCCGACCAGTTCGGCATGCCGGGCAGCTGCGCCTTGCGGTTGTAGGCGCTCAGGAGCTGGGAGGGCGGGTTCGGGTTCGCGGCGGCTTCGGAGGTGTACCGGTGGCGGCCGATGGTCTCGATGGCGCGGTGGGTGGAGCCGCCGAGGGGCAGCTCGTAGAAGTCGACGGCGACGTAGTTGGGCGTCTTGCGGGCGGCCGGGCCGCAGATGTTCAGCGCCCGGTCGACCAGGGAGTCGCCGTTGTCGATGGCGGCGGTGATGGCGGTGGGGGCGTCGCGGAACTGGTTCATCACGAACAGCCGGGTGAAGCCGGGCTCCTGCCGCGTGAGCGGGATCTCGTCCCAGCGGGTGTAGCAGTCCTTGTTGCCCGCGAGGCCGCCCATGCTCCAGAAGTTCTCGACCGTCCAGTTGCGCTGGAGGCGGACCCCGACCTCGGGGACGTCACTGTGGTCCGAGAAGATCAGTAGCCGCTTGTCCAAGCCCTTCATCTGCGACAGGGTCGGCCAGCCGTGGGTGGCCACCCCCTGCACCTCGGGGTCGAAGACCAGCTCCTTCAGGCCGGGTATGGCGGCCATCTCGCTGGCCATCTTCGCCCGGTCGGTGACCCTGTCCTCGATGAAGACGGTGACTACAGCGTCGGCGTCCTTCTGCAGGAACGTCACGATGTCGGCCAGTCCGTCCTGGAAGACCCGGTTGCCGCCGACCACGCAGGTGCCGTGGCACATGCGCAGCGGATCCTCGGGTTCACTGCCGTCGTAGACGTCCAGCATCATGCCGCGGACGCCCTCGTCCAGCTGGGTGGCCATGCTGCGGGACTGGTTGGGGAAGACGAAGCCGTCCCCGTAGGAGTTGAAGGCGTTGTGCGTGGTGAGGAACGTCGCCTGGTCGAGCCGCGGGTCGGCCGGCGGGGTGTACTCCTCCAGCACCAGGTCGGTCAGGTGCCAGTGGCCGCGGCCGGTGTCGGCTTCGGCGCGGCTGCCGAGGGCGAGCTGGACGCCGCTGTTGGACCTGCCGCCCGCCGTGGTGGGGGACGTGAGGTACTGCTCGCCGCCGGGCGTCTTCAGCAGGTAGGTATCGGCCTGGACCTGGTCGAACTCCCAGGTCGTACCGTCGCCGCCGCACAGCTTCAGGACCGCGAGCGTGCCGTCGAGGCCGATGCAGTAGGCGCCGTTGACGTTGCTCTTCAGGTAGTACGAGGAGCCGGTCGCGGCCTCAAACCACCACTGCTGCCCGTGCCGGCCGCCGTACGTGAACTGGAGGATCTTGCGGCCCTCCTCCATGTCCCCGGCCTCGGCGTCGACGGCGAGGCCGTTGACGGCGTTCTGCATCTGGACCGGCCCGAGCCGGTTGGGTGGTCCCGGCGCGGCGACGGCCGCCCCTGGGAGGACGGAGGCGACGAGCGCGGCCGTGAGCGCGGCCACGGCTGCGAAGACCAGCCGCATGCTGCGGCGATCTCTGTTGAACATGGGAGGAGGCACTCTCTCTCGGAACGGCAGGTGGGACCCCGGCCTGCCGCCCGGGCCGCGGGGCCCGGCTCGGCGCGAGCACCCCGGCTGGCCAGGCGGTTCCGCACCTGAACCGGACGGAAATCCTCCAACCTGGGAACGAGCACTCTAGCGCCGTAAAGTGACGGGGTTTTACCCCGAGGTGAACGAAGAGTGATCAAGCCGCCCATAGCCGCCGTTCGGCCGTCACGCGGTTCTGCCGTCATCCCGCCGCGGGGTCAGTGACGGTGATGAAGCGGGCGGTGCTGGGCACCCCCTGGGCGTCCAGGGCGAAGAGCATGTACGTGCCCGGCAGGACCACACCCTTGTCGGCCGGGAGGGACACCGTGTACGCGCCGGTGCCTGCGGGCGCGGAGGTCAGCGGGACGCGCCGCTGGGCGTTGTCCGTGGAGTGGGTCGCGGCCACGGCCCGCATCAGGACGAAGGAGACGACCGGGCCGCCGGTGGTGACGGTCAGCGCCCTGTCGACTGAGGAGGCCGCCGCCCTCGACCACCTCGGCTTCCGCTGGACTCATCCGGAACAACAGGCCGACCTGATTGCCGCGGTGGAGCGCTTCCACGCCGCCCATGGGCACACAGACATCCCCCAGGACTTCAAGTACCTGGACACACAGGCGCGGCCGGCACAGTGGCTCGCCTCGGCCGTCAGGGGCGAACGCCGCCTGGGGCGCGCGGCAGCAACACGACTGCGCGCCATCGGGGTGATGGTGCCGGGCCAGGCGAACCCGGACGCGAACCTGGCTGCGCTGCGCGCCTACCGTGCCGAACACGGGCACGTGGACGTACCGACCGTGTACCGGACTGCGGACGGAATTGCGCTCGGATCGGTGCTGGTGGAATTGCGTCACAAGCGCCGCCGGGGGCGGTTGTCCGCAGACCGGGTTGCGGCCCTGGAGGAGCTGGGGGTGGATTGGTCTCCGAAGGAGAGCGTGTGGGTGGACTTCCTCGCAGCCTGTGACAGGGGGAGGCCCCCTCGTCCTGGCCGACCGCGCCTACCAGGGCGCCGGCGCTACCTTCCGCACCCCCTACTACCACCACCGCGAACAGCCCGAGCACTACCAGCAGTTCAACCGGGACCACGCCCGGCTGAGAGCTCCTGGCGAACGCGCCTTCGCACAACTGAAGACCTGGCGAATCCTCCGACGAGCCCGATGCTCCACCCGCCGTATCGGCACCATCGTCCAAGCCGTCCACACCCTACTGACCTGCGACTACAGAGGATGAAAGAGGCTCAGTAACGTCTCGTGACGGTTCGTGATCTTCGGTCAGGTGGTGCGGCCGTGCTCCGGATGGAGCAGGACGAGGGCGGCTCGGGCAATTCGGGTGATGCTCCCGGGGTCGAGGCTGACCCGGCGCAGGGCCTTGAAGGTGACCTTGGGCAGCGCGTTGGCGCACTCGGAGACACTGTGGACGCCACGGATCACCTTGCTGAACGTCTGCTGCTCGGTGGTGAGTTGGCGGCTTATGCGGCCCGAGCCAACTCGTCCTCTTCGAGATGAGCACGCGTACTCATGGCCATGTCAGCATGCGACTTTAAGTTGACGTCATGCCCCGAATAGCACACACTGCAGCCGCCCTCGCTCTGGGCGCACTCACCCTCACCGCCTGCTCCAGCACCTTCCCGGCCACCACCATCGAGACGGACAAGGTCGCCTCCGTACCCGAGGGTGGGGACGCCGACAATCCGCAGCTTGACTTCATGAAGCTGTCCCTCAAGATCACCGACGGCTGCCCGTCGCTGGACGGCACCAAGACCGGTAAGTCCCTCGGCCCCAGCGACGTCCCCACCGTCCCCCAAGGCCCCTCCAGCAAGCCCACCGGCAAGCCCGGCGACCGCCTCCCCTTGCCCGTCGACCCCGATTCCGCCGATCCGCCCGCCACCGACGACCCTGTGCCGCCCATGCCCGACGGGAACATCCTGAAGCCGGTCACGCTCACCAAGCCCGAGGCCTGCTACGCGGACAGGTTCGCCGCGCACGTCACCACCGCCCTCAAGGGCACGGGCGAGAACGCCGCCGCGGTGCGAGCCACACTCAAGCGCGCCGGATACCCCGACGAGCGAATCGTGGACATGAAGCCCGAAGACGGCTCCTTCCGCGTGCGGATCGACCTGCGCGAACAGGACACCCGCGTCGCCCTCCAGGTCGTGCACGTCGGCACCAGCGGCACCGTTGTGGAAAAGTTTGGCGCACAGCCCACAGCGCCCCTCAAGGACGTCCGGTACATCCCGGAGCTGGCCGAACCCCTGACCTGAGACCCCGTGAACGAACTGATCGTCGGGGACGGATTCGAATCGGCGAAGCGACGTGCACGGCCAGGACCTCTTGGTAACAACTGCGGTGTCGAAGCCCAGTCCCGCCAAGAGGTCCCGTCATGCCGTTGCACCCCGCTGCCGCCCCGAAGCGGGCCCGCCAAATCCGGAGGACCGGTCCTCACCAGTGTCCGGCCGGACTCCTCCACGTCAGGGTCGTACGCCCGCCGCTCGCCCGGCGGGTGGTGAAGGCAGCCATGCGGGTGCGGCTGGACAGGGCACGACCGTTCCACTGCCAGGCGATCGGGCGCCGTCTGCTCGTTCGGCGTCAGCGACTCGAAAGACCGGTCAGGTCCCGCACCATCACCGCGTAGTTCGGGCTGTCCGCAAATGGCCGCCGACTCCCCACCCTGCGGTACCCCCAGCTTCCGTACAGGTCCACGACCCTGGGGTGACCCGGGTCGACAAGCAGTACGGCAAGGGCCTCGACCCGGTCGGCGAGCAGAGCTTCGTGCAGCTGCTCGGAGACCCCCGTCTTCCTCCAGCGCGGGCGCACCATGGACACGTCCGCGCCTTCGCCGAAATCCTCACCGCCCGCTCCGGCCAGCACCTCAAAGGCTGGATCACTGCCACCCGCGCCGACGATCTGCCCGGACTCCACACGTTCGCCACCGGCCTTGAGAGAAGGACTGGGACGCGGTCGTTCAGGGCCTGACCACCTGCTGGAACTCCGGTCCGGTGGAAGGCCGGGTCAACCACATCAAGATGATCAAGCGCCAGATGTTCGGCCGGGCCAAACTCCCACTCCTCCGCAAGCGCGTCCTCCTCACCGCCATCCGCCTGGCCGCACAGCCAGTAACCACAACCGGACAGGTCTAGTGATTCTTGAGAGCGACATAGAGTGACTCTCTCGACAACCCGGCGGGAGTACGCCATGGAGATCACCGTCCAGTGGATACGGACGTCCTGGACGAAGGAGTCCCGGGGAGGGGAAGCTGCTTCGCGCAGGAACGCGACCCCGATCGGCTTCGCCCTCCTGCCTGCCGAGACCACCACCTCCGCACACGTGATTCGCATGCATGAGCGTGACGGCTTCAAGCCCTATGTCACCCAGGAAGACTGCGGAAAAGTCGATGTCCAGCTTCGGGAAGCCGACGGACGGCTGCGGGTCTTCCCGCGAGTCCAGCCCATGTTTGCCCTGCCGCCCCGGCCGCGACGGCCCCCGGCAGTGCGACTCGACCCCGGCCAGTGGGTGCGCTGGCAGCTCAACTACCGCTTCAGCAGTGCACTGGGGATCCGGGGTTGGTCGTACTGGCTGGACACGTTCAATATCGCCTACGGCCCGGTAGACGCCGATGTGTTCCTCTCCACGCCCACCGTGTCCATCGACGAACAAGGACCGCTCCGATAACCCCGTCCTGAACGTCGACGACGGGCCCAGATGACGTTGCGTCACGGAGGCCGAACCCCGTTGATCGGCCTCACGGAATTTGTGCCTGGTCCGAGTTGGGTTCTGGCTCAACTTCTGTGGAGCTTGGCCGTATGCGCCCGCGCCCGCGTCGGTCAATGGACTGACATGCTGAATTCCATCGTTCGGAGTTCCAGTGCACCGATCATCGAGCTGACACCACAGAAGTTGAGCCAGAGCCGGTTCTCGTGAACAAGGCCAGGGGATGGCGCCACGGTCACCTGCCACGGCCCCGGTACCCCGTACTGGGCTTGATCCGCTTTGACGGACATTCGAGATCTGGGGTTCTGCCCCGGGAGGATGTCCATCATGGAGAGCATGGGGAAGAAGAAGCCTCGCCGCCCTCGTCGTTCGTTCACGCCGGAGTTCAAGGCCGAGATCGTCGGTCTGTGCCGACGAGGTGACCGCTCGGTCGGGCAGGTCGCCAGAGACTTCGAACTGACCGAGACGGCGGTGCGGGACTGGGTGAAGCAGGCCGAGGTCGACGCGGGCGAGCGCAACGGGCTGACCAGCAGCGAGCGCGAGGAACTGGCCGCGTTGAGGCGGGAGAACCGCCGGCTGCGTGAGGATGTCGACGTCCTCAAGCGGGCCACAGCTTTCTTCGCGAAGGAGACCCGGTGACGGTGCACCCGTTCATCGAGGCGGAGAAGCGCGCAGGTCACAGCGTCAAACGGGCGTGTGAGCTGATGAAGGTCTCCCGGACCGCCTTCTATGCCCGTCGCTCCGGCCTGCCCGGACCCCGCGCGTTGCGGGATGCCGAGCTGACCGAGCAGATTCTCGAGGCCCATGCGAAGTCCCGCGGAACCTACGGGTCCCCGCGCGTGCATGCCGTGCTCAAGCGCGAGGGTGCCGGGTGTGGCCGTCGTCGTGTCGCACGACTGATGCGGGCCGCCGGGCTGCAGGGCCGGCACTGCAGACGACGGCACGTGACCACGATCCCCGATCCCAGGGCTGCCTTCCGTCCCGACCTCATCGTCCGGGACTTCCAGCCCGACCGCGCCGGGCTCGATGCCCGCTGGTGCGGCGACATCACGTACGTCCCGACGGAGGAGGGCTGGCTCTATCTGGCCACGGTCATCGACATCGCCTCCCGGCGCGTAGTCGGCTGGGCAACCGCAGATCACCTGCGTACCGAACCGGTGGCCGAGTCGCTGACAGCCGCCTGCCGGCAGCGTCGCCCCACCCACCCCGTGATCTTCCATTCGGATCGCGGCTGTCAATACACCAGCCAGCAATTCGCTTCCCTGGCAGCCCAGTTCGGGGTCAGACTCTCGGTCGGCCGCACCGGCCAGTGCTGGGACAACGCGCTCGCCGAGTCGTTCTTCTCGACCATCAAACGCGAACTGCTCGGCACCTCCGCCTGGCCCAGCCGGGCCGCCGCCCGAACCGCGATCTTCGATTTCATCGAGGGCTGGTACAACTTGCACCGACTGCACAGCAGCCTCGGCTACCTCAGCCCCGCCGAGTACGAGACCGCACTCACAGCCTGACCACCACACCAATGGTGTCCGTCAAAGCGGAACAAGCTCAGTCGGTTGGGAGCCCGTGCCAGGCGTGGGTAAGCCCTGAGTGCCGCCCGTCCTCTGACACTCACTACCGAAACGCACGCCCGCGCCTATACCTACGACAAACTCGGACGGCTCACCCGAGCAGACAACACCGCTCCCGACAGCACCTGTACCCGACGGAACTACAGCTTCGACGGCAACAGCAACCGGACCGCGTTGGCCATTGCCGCAAGTGCCCCCGGCGCGACCTGCACCTCCACCGGAGCGACGACCACCACCAGCGGCTACGACAGCGCGGACCGGCTCATCGCTACGGGCATCGTCTACGACGCCTTTGGCCGCACCACCCAGGCCCCCGGTGTGTCCGTCGGCTACTACGCCAACGACCTCGTCCGGCAGCAGACGGCCGGCGCGAACCGCCAGACCTGGAACCTGGATGCAGCCGGACGCCTAGCCACCTGGACCACCGAAACTGACAACGCTGGCACCTGGAGCACTACCGGCGCGAAGACCAATCACTACGGTGGCAACTCCGACAGTCCTGACTGGATCAAGGACGACACCTCGGGCGCTATCACCCGCAACGTCCGAGGCATCAGCGGCTCCCTGGCGGCCGCCACCACCGCCACCGGCACCACTGTTCTGCAGCTCACCAACATCCACGGCGACGTCACCGTTCAACTCCCGCTCGACACGTCCATGGCGTCGGTCGCCTTCGCATACGATGAGTTCGGCAATACCGAGAGCGAGACAGCAGCCAGCCGCTACGGCTGGCTCGGCGGAAAGCAACGCTCCACCGAAACTGTCACAGGCACCATCCTCATGGGCGTGCGCCTCTACAATCCCGTCACGGGACGTTTCCTCAGCCCCGACTCCGTGTACGGCGGAAATGCCAACGCCTATACATACCCAGCCGACCCGGTCAACAAGTTCGACCTGGACGGCCGCAAGGCAATCGCAAAATACAATAAAACATCATTCAAGTGCAGCACGTGGAGCTGCACACTGAAACTGAGCCGAAAGAAGACCGACCGGCTCATCGACACTCTGGCCGGGCTTCCCAAGCTCGGTGCTGTTGCCGCTGCGATCGCGACCCTAGCCGGAGGGGTGTCCCCGGGAAGGGCGATGCTAGTGGCAGCCGTTGTCTGGGCTGCTGCAGAGTTCTACGCCTGGTACCTGGGATACCTGCTGAAGTGGTATCCGAAGCGAGGAACCAAAATAGTCGCCTACTACCACTGCTACGGGTGCAACTATGCCTGGCATCAATAATATTCGTAGTTCCGACCTCCCGGAGGTGTGTTGTGTCTAGAAAACCCGTCCTTTCTTCACGGGAAGGGAAACTGTCGCTTCTCTTTCTCGCAGCTGCTGCCGCTGTATGGATTTGGGAGCTCACACGAACGTGGCCCACGTGGCGTGAAGGTGGCGCTGGAGGAGCCGGACTGATCGATGCCGGATGGATTCTCCTGATCGCATCCGGAGTATTCGCGCACAAGCACCATTGGACATGCATACGGAACGAGCATGTCCCTTCGGAGAACAATTGATGTAGCACGTGGCGCGCTGATCCCCTAACACGATAGTTGCGCCCTACTGGGCGGGGCGGAGCGGAGCACATCCGCTCTGCCTCCGCTCATTGAGCCCGGCTTATTATATGTGTGTGGAGGAGATTGCGTACGACGGTGTCGATCTGCTCTACCGCAGGCTGCATGCGAAGTTCCGGGCCACTACATACCGCGCAGCCGGGCAGCGACTGCGCGCATCCTGGGCGCGCTTCCACGCCAGCCAGGACACCAGCAGTCCTGACCCCGAACCCCCCTGACCAAGGGGTAGCGCGGGCCACGGGGATTCGCCCGTCGCACGCTGTACTGCAGGAAGCCCTCACCACTGATCGGTGAGGGCTTCCTGCTGTGCCACGGCGGGCGGCCGTCCAAGCCGTTACGCACGACCGCTGGCCGGTGCGCGGCGGTGATGTCAGTCGCCGGTCTCGTGGGGGAGGCCGTCGTCCAGGACGATGCGGATGGTCTGGCCTTCGCCGTCGACGCCGGTGAGTTCGGCGGCGATGCGGTTGTAGGCGGTCGTGGCCAGCGCCCAGTCCGCCTCCAGCGGGGTGGTGGCGTGCCGGGTGTCCCACAGCTTGATCAGCAGACCGATGAGGGAGCGGCCGGACAGGACCGTCTGGACGCGTCCTTCCTTGACGTCCTCGACCGAGGGCGGGGTGCGGAAGTGATCGTGGTCGACGGCCAGGGCGGTGAGCCACTCCCAGGTGTCGCGGTGCGCGACCAGGTCCACGGACGCCACCCCGGCCGCCTTCAGCAGCAGGACACCGTGGTGGACCCGCGGGTCCTCGCCACCGGTCTGCGCAGGGGCGGACGAGGGTGCAGCAGGCGTGCTGTTGCCCTGGTAGGCGGCCTGGATCGCGTGCTTGAGAGCGTCGTCCTGGCCCCGGCGCTCCGGTCCCGGTTCGGGCTGCGGCTGCTGCTGATTGCTCTCCATGGTTCCCCCCTGGGAGTCGGTGTCGGATGAGCGTGGCTGTGCCGCTGTGGCGGCGGGGTCGTCGCCGGGTTCGAGACTGTGTTCCGGAGCCCCAGACGCCACCGGCACCGGTGCGCCGGCCTCAACGTCGGGTTCGGGTTCGTCAGCCGGCTTCTGGAGTTCCGCGAGAGGGCGGAGGGTGTCGGCGAGTTCGAGCAGCTGGCGGAGCTCGCAAACAAGGCGCGTCCGACGCCCGCCTCCAGGAGATCGCCGCCGAAGCACTCAAGGAGGTCTACTTCCAGGACGGCGGCCGCCGCGCCGGCTCCCTGGACGAGGTCAGGTTCACGGACATCGAGCACCTTGAGTTCGACCTGTAGCAGCCCCTCCGTCCGGACAGCCCGCGAGCCCTCGGACCGCTACTGGTCCGGGGGCTCGGTCGCGTATCGGCTTGCCCCGTTGGCCAGTTGATGCTTGCCGGGGTGGGCGATGATGAGCCAGTGAGTTTGGATCTGAGTAACTACGAGCTCCGCTGGCCGGTGCCGCTGTTCGCGTCCGAGGGCGAGCGGGTCCTGCGGCATCCGAACAGATGGTGGGAGGACCAGGCGCTCTGGCTCCTTACGGAGGCCTTCGCCGGTACTACGGTTGTGGCCGACTTCGAGGAGCTGCCCAACCGCCCCGCGCCCTCGGACGACCCGTGGGCCAGCACCACCCCCGGCTGGGGGAAGCGGCAGGGGATGGACAAGCGGGACTGGCTCACAGAGCTGGTCGGCCGCGCCTCCGAGCTGCGCCGTGCCGTCGCCCCGCGGCCGTACTGGCCACAGCGGCAAGGGCGCGGCCTCTCGCACGACGGCAGCACCCCACGGGATTCCCGGCGCGACTTCGAACGGATCATCAGCAACTTCGCCGACAGCGGCTACCTGGTGGAGGTCTTCGGTGAGGAATGCGTCGACGACTCTGCCGAGCTGCCGGACGCCTCGCGGGTGATCGAGCACCGCCTGGGCATCCCCGGCCTGTGGCCCCTGACCCCGGTCACGTGGGACGAGGACACCTTCTTCGGGCTGATCGAGGTCTTCCACGACTTCGTCAGCCGCCCCCGAACCCGCCGCTACCACTCCTACAGCGGGTGCGGCTGGCACCACTCGGAGTTCCACAACGGGCCCGCCCGCATCCTCTACCGCAGCAAGGTCAACGAACTGCTCCGCGAGGCCGGCATCGAGTATGAGCTGGCCGCCGAAGGCGAGGACCTCGGGCGACTGGTCGCCATCACCGACGACGCCCGCAGCGCACTGGTGCACCAAGCACTGACCGGCAGCGCCCCGGACATCACGGCCCGGGTCCGTCACGCCGTCGCACTGTTCCGCGGCAGAGACGCGGCGGCGGAGGGCAAACGATCGGCGATCGTGACCCTCGCGGGCATCCTCGAGGAACGCCGGTCCCTCCTCAAGGACCAGCTCGGCAAGGACGAAGGAGCCCTCTTCGAGATCGCCAACCGCTACGACCTGCGCCACCGGAAAGCAGACCAGCGCGGCGACTACGACGAAGCGTTCCTGGACTGGATCTTCTGGTGGTACCTCGGAACGGTCGAGCTCACCAACCGGCTCATCGCGTCACGGACCGGCGACTGATACTGGGGCCCGCCCAGGGATTGAGTTCCGTCGGCCCAATGCTGATGAAGCCTGGTGCGGAAGACGAAGGCATTCAAGGAAGCTGTTGCCGAGACGCTCGCAGGGGGTTGCGCAGGGGCGGGTCGAGCGCAGCAAGCAGGGGCGTTCGGTCTTCTACACCTCCATTACCGCCGCGGCCCCGCAGAGTCCCGATCCCGCGCAGTCGTAGACGGCCTTCGGACCGGGGTGGTGGCAGAGCCGAGTACCCGGAAGGGCAACAAGGCGCCTGGCAGGGGGTGTTGCTCGTAGTCATCCGAGCACATCCCCGAGCACCTCACGGTCCCGGCGAGAGGCTCGCCCCCACCGGCCAGCCTGGGCGGCAGTCCTCGGCACGGTCAACGACCGCTACTACAGCAGTCTCCTCGATCTCGGCGCGAGCTGGGTGAGTTGAGGCAGAAGGTTGCCGTTGCGGTGGTGCAGTGTGCAGCGTGGGGGCCAAGGGCACCAGCGACGGCTCGAAGTCGGCGTTCAGGCTGTCCGGTTCCAGGGGAGGCCATCGCCTGCAGGGGCTGGCTGCTGGTCTCGCCGGGCCCTAGATCCTGCGCGAGAGCGCACCGGCCGCCGACACCATCGTCGTCCCCGCCGGCGCGATGGCTGGCCACAGCGTTCGCCCGGTCCTGGGCATGAGTCCGTCTGGGAGGCCAGCGGCACCCGCCTAGCGTGTAGTGCGGGGCGGGTGCCGTGCAGGCTCATGTCAGGCGGGGGTGATGTTCTCCGCCTGGGGGCCCTTCTGGCCCTGGGTGACGTCGAAGTTCACCTTCTGGCCCTCCTGGAGCTCGCGGAAGCCGGAGCTGGCGATGTTGGAGTAGTGGGCGAAGACGTCGGGGCCGCCGCCGTCCTGCTCGATGAAGCCGAAGCCCTTTTCCGAGTTGAACCACTTGACGGTTCCACTGGCCATTTTGCCCTCCAAGGGGACTCGAAGTCGGACCCGCACCTTGCGGGATCCGGAGGTGATCGCCCTGGTCCTCAGAGACTTTGAACAGCAGAATCGCCCGTGCGCACATGCTCACGGGCGACAGGTACTTCGGAACCATGACAGCTGAGACAGACGCTACACCGACAGCTCCCCCGCCACCACGAAACGCTGACGAGACGAGGGGGATTCTGCCTACCAGCAGCCTGGCCGGGCGTCGGTCGGGCGCGGATCAGGACGCTGTGGTCGCGGGCGACCGTGATCGCCGCGTGAACCCGGCTGAAGGAGCGGCCGCACGAACAGTGGTCAGGGTCGGCGGGCCCTCGGCGTGATTTCTGTTCGCGGCGGCGGTCTCGCGGAAGCTGTCAACATGAGTCCGGGCCACCTCCCGGGTGTACCTGTTCCGTGGTCACGCTGGTGTAGGGGACCAGAGTGAGGGCGGCGGCTATGGCGGAAGGGTGGGTCCGTCGACGTTCATCGCCTTCACGCCTTGAGGGGCCTTAGACGCCGCCGTCCTGGGCCGGCCGGTCACACCGGGACGCCGTTCTCCTGACAGACCGTCTCCCCGCGCTCGCGAGCGGCCACGCACGCCTCCACTCGCCTCGCGAGCAGCGTGATCAACCGCTCACGAACCTGTTCCAGCCCGACGAACTCGAAGGCCCGGAGCTCCTCGTCCTGCAACCGGATCCCGGCGACCTCCTCGGGGTCCAGGACGCCACCGTCGAAGATGGTGACCATGCCCTCGCTGCGTCCCGGCCGTGGGCCGACCCAGTCGATCCCGATCAGCTTGCCCGGCTGCCGGACCAGCCCGAGTTCTTCCCACACCTCCCGCACGGCGCCGTCGCGGGGCGACTCGTCCCACTCCACGGCCCCGCCGGGAATCTCCCACGGGGTCTTATAGACCGGATCGACCAGCATGACGCGGCCGTCCGCGTCGAAGAACAGCACACCGGCCGCCACCCGCCTTCGCGGCAGCTTCCGGTCGTACTCCGACAACTCGCCTGCAGGGTCTTTCGAAGCAGCAGTACTCATGCCAAGCGAGCCTAGACAGCTTCAGCCATCACACCGGCTCTAAGCACCCCACTCGCCGCGATCGGCTGATTCCGTCCGACACCCCGGCCGCCGGGAGTAGGCCGCACAAGCTGTCGAGAACCAATAGACGGCCCCCGCCCAGCGGGTGAACTCCCGGGCGGGGGCATCCGCGTTTCGGGTGGGCTTCTACCCCATCGACGAGTAGTCCTGCGGTGCCTTGCGAAGAATCGCGAGCATCTGATCCGCGGTCAGCTTCCGGAAGGCCGGCGCGGACGCGCTCGCGATCTTCCGGAACAGAATGTCGGCGGGGACAGACGGCAGGCCTGCGAAGAGAGGATACGCGTCCGCCCCGGCGCCCTCGCTGAACTCGCGGTGCAGCAGCCACACCGTCTCGGCGAACATGGGGTAGTTGGTCTCGTGCTTGCCCCACAGGCACCGCAGCGCGTCGCCGCCGAAGTCCCGGTTGATGAATCCCCAGACGTACGCCATCTCGGCCGTCTTGTCCGGGTACCCGTCGTCGTTCAGGTACCGGACCCAATCGTTCAGGAGATCCCAGCGCAACGCGTTGACGATCATCCCGGACGGTGCCTCACTCAGTCGTAAGTCAACGGCGAACTCATCATTGAAAGTCATCCGACGACCCTAGCGACACGCGCCGCCGTCCCGCCACAGCGCCCGCCCGCAGTGCCGGTTCGTCTCGGCCGGTGACGGGCTGCACGGCGCACGTCGGCCAGACATCTCAGCACCCTGACTTCGACAGGGAAGATGAACCCCCGCCAGACCGGACCGTGGTGACCGAGGCCGCCGCCCCGCTCCGGGTCCGACCCGAGAGGTAGCTGTACCTCGCCCCTTGGAGCGGACGGGGTGAGCAGCGCAGCGTCAGGGCGGCGGACTCTGGCTGCACGGTGCCGCTGTCGGCCCCGGGCACGGCCTGGTGGCCGTCGGTACCCCAGAACGCGTGGGCGAGGAAGTCTGATCACCCGAGGTGGCCTCCGCCGCCGCCCGGCTACTCGGCCGGCCCCGGAGCGGGCAGGGCCGCGCCCGGAGGGCGCCTGAGGGCTACTGGTCCAGGCTGGACGGTCACGGGCGGTCGGAGAGGACGCGGTCGTGGATGTCGAGGTAGCGGGGCGTGAGGGATCGCCAGGAGTAGTGAGCGTGGGTGAACTGACGGGCTGCTTCGCCGCGGCGGGTGAGCTCCGCTGGGTTGGCGAGTGCCTGTTCGATGGTGGCGACGAGGTCGGTGAGGTCGCCGGGGGCAGGGAACTACCCGGTCGCCCGGGGGCCGGTGGTGGAGACGTAGCTGAGTGGGCCGCCGCTGGCGGAGGCGATGACGGGAGTGCCGGAGGCCATCGCTTCGAGGTAGATCAGGCCGAAGGGTTCGTTGACGGAGGGGGCTGTGAGGAGGTCGGAGCAGTTCAGGCCGTCGACGAGGTCGTAGGGGCGCCAGCCTGCGAAGAAGACGTCCTCGGTGATGCCCAGGTCGAGGGCAAGGGTGTAGGGGTGGGTGCCCTCCCATTCGCCGGGGTTGCCTCCCAGGATCAGCAGTGCGGGGCGGACGTGCGCGCGGTCGCGTAGGGCGACCATGGCCTGCAGCAGGAGGTTGAGGTGCTTGAAGGCGAGGAAGCGGCCCATCCACAGCAGAAGCGGGCGTCGGCGGCCCTGGTCGTCGTGGAGAAGGCGGCGGACGTCGGCGGCGGTGTAACGGATGCTGCCGGGTGCCTCTCCGGCAGCCCAGCCCTGCGGGTCGTCGACGAGCCACTGCGTGAGGATCTTGTGGCGGTCGGACTCGTGGAAGGCTGCGGGCGAGGTGAAACGCTCGGTGTCGACGCCGTTGGGCACGATGTCGATCCGGCTGTCGGGGATGCCTCCCAGTGACTGGGCCAGGGCGCGGTCCTGCTCGGAAATGACCACGGTCCGGGCGCTGGTACGGGCGTAGCTGCGCAGGCGGTCCACCCAGTGCCTGGCGTGGGTCCACATGTGCCAGCGGTCGGCGAGCAGCGCCTCTGCCTCGTCGAGAGCGGGGGCGCCCACGGTCCGGCTGATGCGCCGGAGGGTGGAGCGGGGGGCCTCGCGGTACTGCTGGCCGAGCTCGGCGGCGGACAGCCCGAGGGCGTCGGCGAGCCGGAGGCGGCGTTGGGCGTTGGCGAGGAACTTCAGCTCGGTGCCGTGCAGGGTGGTGACCACGGGCACGTCGTCACGGCGGGCGATGCCGTGCAGGGGGGTGAGGTGGTGCAGGTGCAGCACGTTGCCCGCCCCTGCCCGGTGGGCGGTCAGGTGGCGGCGCCAGTAGTCCTCGATGGCGTTGGCGGTCCGCGGGGCGACGGCCGCGAAGACCTGGTCGGGGACATCGACACGGTCCTCGTAGCTGGGGTGGAGGGGTATGGCCTGGGCGAGGGCGTCCTCGCCCAGGGCGTGGGCGGCTGCGGCCGGGTTGTAGTCGGAGACAATCAGTGGCAGGCCGTCGTAGAAGGTGGGGGCGTGGGAGTACGCGCCCGGCTGTCCCAGGGAGCCGGCGAAGATTCGGGCCGGGCGGTCGGCGGCGAGCGTCTGCTCGGTGAGGTTCTTGACGACGAGGGAGGATCCGCCGCGGGGGTAGAAGAGGATGCCGTGGTCCACGGCCCTGTCAGTGCTCACGGAGTTGTCTTTCCTTTGGTGGGTGTGCGCTGTTGGTGAGGGACGCGGGTGGGGGACGGCGTCGCGGTGGCCGACGGCGTACGGATCTGTGGCGTGCGGCGGATCAGGCGGTGCAGTCCGGCGTGGATCCGCTGGGTGAGGGGCTGGCCTTCGAGGCGGGCTGTGCGGGGTGACGTGCTCGTCCGGGTCAGGTCGTGCTGCGGCTTGCGGGAGCGGGGCCCTTGCCGGGCGGGATCACACCTTCACGGGCTTTTCGGCCGGGATGCCGAGGTTCAGGGGCCCGGGCACGGGCCGGGTGGGTTCGTCGGGCCGCCCGGCGGCACCCGCAGCGGGACGGGCCCATTGCCACGTGCGGCCGATCCACGGCTTCGGGGTGGGGCCGGCGGTTCTGCGCAGGCAGGACAGGCGGTGGTCCGCTTCGGCGCGGACTTCAGGGCTGACAGTGGCGTGGCGTAAGGCGAACAGGGTGGCGCACAGGGATCGGATGTCGCGGATGACGTGGTAGCCGGGCCAGGTGGTGATGTCGTGGCCGTAGACGTGGGCGAAGGCGGTGTAGTCGTCGGAGCTGGCGCCGAAGAGGTCGCGGTGCCAGGCGGCGGTGGCCTGGTCCCATTCGCGGTGGCCGATGGAGAGCCGTTCCCAGTCGATCAGGAACGTTCCGGCCGTGGTGCCCGTGGTGTTGCCGGGCCCGGCGTCGCCGTGGATGACGCAGCGGGGAGTCGGCCAGTCCAGGGCGAGCCACAGCTCGCGGAGTTGGGAGGCGTGAGCCGTCAGCCAGTCCTTCTCCTCGGGGGTGGCGTGAGCGGCGGCGATCTGGGCGCGGAAGCGGGCGAAGGGGTCGTGGGAGGGGAGGCGGAGGTCGGCGGCGGCCGGGAGGTTGTGAAGGGTCCGGAGCAGCCGGGCGGCGTCGGCGGGGTTTGCCGGGCCGCCCGGGCCGAGGTCGGTCCAGAAGGTCACGGGGCGCCCGGCGGCCACCACAGGTTCGGGCCGCCTGGGCAGGGAGACGGGGATGCCGTTGCCGTAGAGCCAGTAGGCGCCGCGGATCTCGGTTCGGGCACTGTCGATGGTGCCCGGCTGGTGGACACGGGCGATGATGCCGGCGGTCAGGCGCCAGATGCCGTTGTCAAGGGCACGGATCAACTGGGCCTGGGAGGCGTCGAAGCCTGCGCGGAGGCAGGCTTCCAGGAGGGCGGGGAGTGTTCCCTCGCCGCTGTGCGTGAGGGTGCTCATCGGGTGTGCCTCCCTGATCGGGTGGTGGGCAGGGTGCTTGAGGTGTGCGGGTGCGGTCGGCGCCGCGTCTGCGGGCGGGCAGCCGCTGGGGTGGCGTGGAGGATCTGGCGGGCGGTGTGGAACATCTCGGCGCCGTTGGCGTTGGCGGGGAAGCGTTCGACGACGCGGTGATGGACGTGCTGCCGGTAAGCCAGCGTGGTCAGGCCGTCGAAGACCGTCATGTCGAGCTGCTGCTGGGAGGCGAAGCAGGCCAGGGCGGCACGCTTGGCGGCCAGGAGCTCGGGGGTACCGACGAAGTAGAGGTTCGGCTCCAGATTCCGGCTGTAGGGAGAGCGGAAGTGGATCAGGTCGGCAGCCTCGCGCAGCGCGACGGTGGTGGCCTCCTCACCCGTGACGGCGTGGTCCAGGTGCTGGTCGTCGGGGTAGTGGGTGTAGACGAGGTCGGGGCGGTCGGTGGCGAAGGTGTCGAACAGAGCCCCGTTGATGGCACCGCGGTGGTCGGTGAAGCGGGTGTCGGGGATCGAGGAGAAGGTGTAGTCGCTGACGCCGAGGACCTTCGCGGCGGCCAGGCATTCGTCGCGACGTGCAGCGCCGTCGTCTCCGTCGGTCGGCCCGGCGCTCAGGCAGTGCACTCGGACGCGGTCGCCGGAAAGAACGTGATCGCGGATGCGCATGCCCATGGCGAGTTCGGCGTCGTCGGGGTGAGCGACGACGACCAGGACGGACCGCACGGCCCGGTAGGTGGTCAACGGGACTCCTCGGTGGTGGTGATCTTCATGGCGCTGTGCAGGCGGCGGCCGTCAAGGCCCTGCCAGCGGAACGGCTCGTGCGGGTGGCGGGGCCAGCGCAGGTAGTGGAGGCTGCCGACGGCGTCCACCGGTCCGCGGCCGTTCCGGTAGGCGATCTTGGAGGTCTGGCCGCCGTCGAGGTGGAACACCGCTGCCGGGTCGTGGCCGGCGCGCTCGCACAGCTCCGCGGCCTCGCGGGCGGTGACGCCCTGGAACCCGGAGGCGAGAGGCGCGCCGTCCAGGACGGTGAGGGTCAGGCGCCGGTCATCGACGGCGAGGAGAGTGCGGGCGTAGCGGGCGTTGGGGCGGAACGGGCTCGTCCCCAGGTTCTGGTCCCAGGCGGGGGTGCGCCCGGCGGCGGCGTCAGCTGCGGACGGCCCCAGAGAGAGGGCGCTGTCCACGTCGGCGGCGGCGAGGGAGTCGATCTGGGTGACGTGGACGGGTGCGCCGAGGGCGAGGTGGCTGGGCCACGGGCGGTGGCTGCGTAGGACGTGGGCGCCGACGAACAGGTCGGCGCCGCCGCCGGGGTGAAGGGCGGTGATCCGCGCTCCGGTGGGGGTGGTGGTGACGGTGCAGTCGAGCGCGAGCGGGTCGCGGGGGGTGGTGTTGGTGGCCGGGTCGGTGTCGCGGCGGAAGCCTGTGCGGGCGTCGTCGTGGTAGCGGATGCGGCAGTTGGCCGCGCCGAACACGGTGAGATGGCCGGGAAGGGGCGTGGGCGGCGGGGGTTCCTTGGAGCCGGACCAGATGTGCGGGTGCCCGGCGATGGTGAGGGTGCCGGTGGCGGCCACGGTCCGCACGAGCGGGCGGCCCCGGTGGATGAGGAGGGCGGGCTTGGTGGTGGTCGGCAGGCTGGCGACGTGCTGGTCGCGGACGGCGAGGTCGAGGCAGGGTTCGGCGGGCTGGTAGTCGGGGTCGTCGGAGATGTAGGCGAAGGCACCGGAGACCGCGGCGACGGCAGGGCCGGTGACGAGGTCACGCAGGTGGAATCCGGCGCGGGAGGAAACGGGCCGGACCCGGGCGCGGTCGAGGTCGACGGTGAGGGTGTAGGCGTTGGTGAGGCATCCGTCTGGGAGGTGGACCGGGCGGGCGGTGAGGGCGACGCCCGGCGCGGGGTGCCGGGTCCAGAGCGGGGTGGGGCGGGCGAACGCGCTCTGGTCGTGGGCGAGGGACTGGATATCGGCCAGGTGGATGCCGCGGGCGCCCAGCTCGGCGAGTGAGACCCGGTCCGGGTGGCACCCGGACGGTGTGACGGGGACGCTCATCCGGTCACCACCCCAGCGGCGGTGTCCAGCACATCGGGGACGGTGAACGCCCCGGCGTCCAGCAGATGACGAACGCGTCGGCGCAGCCGATCTGCGGTGCCGGGCGGGGCAGTCGGCGGATATGGGACCGTACGCGCTTCCAGCCGGTACAGCAGGATCCCGGCGGTGACCGTGGCGAGGAGGCCGTCGCCGCGCCAGGGGCGGGGAGGGGAGGGGAGGCTGTAGGTGTCGAGGAACACGGTCGCGAGCGGGCGCAGGTGTTCGGGCCGGGTGATGTGGTGCAGCACCAGGTGGGCGAGGAGGTAGCCGAGGTCGAACAGCGGCGCTCCGGTGTGCACGTTGTCGAGGTCGACGAACGCAGCTCTCCCGGCGGCGAGGCTGAGGTTCTTGGGGCAGGTGTCCCCGAGGATCAGCTGCTGTCCGGGGAGAGCGTCCAGGTGACGGCACGCGTCATCGAGGGCGCGGTGGCCGGCGGCGCGCAGGCTATAGCCGTAGGCGTGCTCGGCGCGGAACCGGTCGTCGCCGTCACCGTCACGCAGCGGCGGCAGACCGGTGGTCGCGTGGTGAATGCGGGACAGAGCGGTGCCCAGACGTCTGCATTCATCGGCGGTGGCGGGCCGCTGATCGAGGTGCTCGCGCCACGAGCGGCCGTCGGGGAAGACGTCGGTCATCACCATGGCGTGCGCGGCGGGCAGGAACGCCAGGACCTTCGGGAACAGGTCGGGCAGCAGACGGTGGTGGAGGGTCAGGGCCCGGTGTTCGATGGCGATCAGTGCCGGGTCGGTGGCGATGTGCGCAAGGCGGGCGAAGCGGCGGCCGCGGACCTTGACGATCACGCTGCCGCTGTCGCCGGACACGCGGAAGACGTGGCTGACGTTTCCGCCGGTGCATGACTCCACACGGGTGGGGCGCCCGGTGTGGAGGCGGCATGCGGAGAGGACCGGACGCAGGTGCGGGCCCAGGAGTGCGCCCATACCGGTGGGCTGGGTGAGCATGGCGGTCGACGGGGCGGTCATCGCGTGGCCCCGAGGGTGGTGAGCGAGCGTTCGGTGCGCTCGGCGGGGAGAGCTGTGCGGTGGAAGTCGAGCACGGCGGGGGCCGTAGGCCGCCCGTCGTTGGCCGCACGGCGGGCCATCGACAGGTAGGCGGCGGCCATCAGGCGGGCAGGGCGCCGGTGATCGGCCAGGTCCGAGGCCAACTCCGACCGTGGGACACGGCCGTTGAGGTGGGCCAGGAACTCGGTGACGGCGCAGGTGCGGGCCGAGCGCTGGGTCGGCAGCACCGTGCTGTCGCCGCCGCCCTGGATGAGGTCGGTGAAGTGGAGCGGCTGGTGCCGCTGCCAGTCGGGGCGCGCCTGGTTGTTGCGGAAGACGTGGAGCTCGATGTGGTCGGCGCCGCCTACCGCACGCGGGTCGATCCCTTCGTCGTCGCCGTGGAGGGTCTGCAGGACCTGCAGATGAACGGCCTGGAAGGGCCCCTGCTGGACGATGTGGGTTTCCTGCCCGATCCGGCCGTTGCCCTTGTAGAGGCCGCCGGACACCGGGGGGAGGGGCCCGCGCTGGGAGAAGCTGGTGTGGGCGAGGCTGTGGTTGCCCAGCGCCATCACCCGGCCGCGGTGGCGGTAGGCGACATTGAGGAACACGTCGACCTCGCCATGCCCGGCGGTGAGCCCAAGCAGATCCTGCTCCGTGTACGGGTTGCGGTCGGCGAAGGCGGGCAGCAGCCGGCCGTGGTCGGCGACGGTGAGCTGGGCGAGAAAGTCGGAGGGCCTGGTGCACGCGGCGTGGACCTCGATCTCGTCGATCTCCTTGCCCGCGCGTTCGCCCGCGGCCAGCCACCACGGCACGGTGTCGAAGTGGTGGTAGCCGGAGTGTGCCGCCTTGCCGTAGCCGCGGTCGAAACCGTGGTAGCCGAGGTCGACGAGTTCGTCGGGCAGCCGCCACTGGCCATCGCCGTGGCTGGACTGGACGGAGGTGACCGGACAGTTCGTGGCCTCGGCGACCTCGTCGATCAGCTCCCGAACCCGGCGGAACGCGGGGTGCCAGCGACGCTGGCTCAGCACGCTGACCACCATCTTCGGGTGGCGCCGCCGCGCGGCCCGGTAAGCGCCCAGCAGGGTATCGAAGTCGTCGGCGATCGCCTGCGCGGCCGCCGGATCGGTGGACGCGCCCGGATGAACGGTCAGCGGCTTGTCCAGCAGCACGGGAAGTCCCCGCTCCACCGCCCACAGGGCGTAGGGCAGGTGGACGGACGGCTCGGTCGCCACGACCACCGCACCGATCCGCTCCCGGGCGACCACGTCGTCCAGTACCTGGCGCACTGCGCCCGGGAGGGCCCGGTGGGAGGCGGGGAACGGCTGGACAGCGATGACCGGCATCCGTCTCGGCCGGCCGGGCGTGCCGTACTCCACCGAGCAGGCCGCCGCGTGGGGGAGATCGAGGCCGGTGACGGTTCCTGCGAGCCCGGCGTCCTGGGCGGCGGCGAGCGCGGGTAGGTGGTTGAGGCGGGTGTGCGGACCGACTCCGATGACCAGCACGTTCACAGTGGTGCTCACCGGCCCACCCCCACGGCGAGGCTGCCGGCGCCGAGCAGCGGCAGAACGCCCTCCCCGACCTCGTACGCCTCCTCCAGGTGCGGGAACCCGGACAGGATGAACTCCTCAATGCCGAGCTCTGCGTACTCGCTGATCCGGTCGGCGACTTCGCGGTGCGAGCCGACCAGGGCGGTGCCCGCCCCGCCGCGCAGCAGCCCCACCCCCGCCCACACGTTCGGCCACACCTCCAGGTCGGAGGTCCGGCCGCTGTCCCGGAAAGCGGCGTGCAGGCCGCTCTGGCGGGACTGCCCGGTGGACTGGCTGCCGGTCAAGGTGGCCTGGACCTGGGCGACGTGGGCCGGGTCGATCCCGGTCAGCAGGCGCTCGGCGGCGGCCCACGCCTGCTCGGTGGTGTCGCGGGCGACGACGTGGAACCGGATCCCGAACCGCGGCGACCTGCGCCCGGCGTCGGCAGCCAGGTCACGGATGCGGTCCAGCTTGGCGGCGACGTCGGCGGGCCGTTCACCCCAGGTGAGGTAGACGTCCGCGTGCCGGGCGGCGACCGGGGCGGCCTCCGCCGACGAACCACCGAAGTACACTCCGGGCAGCGGGTCGGGGGGTGAGAAGACCGCCGCCCCGCGCACGTCGTAGTGCGCGCCCGTGTGGTCGAACGGCTCGGGAGCCCAGGCACCGCGCAGGACGGTCAGCCACTCGTCCGTGCGCGCGTACCGGGCGGCCTTGTCGAGGTGATCCCCGAAGCGGGCCTGCTCGGCGGGGTCTCCGCCGGTGACGACGTTCAGCAGCAGCCTGCCCCCAGACTGCTGCTGGAAGGTCGCGGCCATCTGCGCGGCGAGCACCGGGGATATGGAGTCCGGTCGCAGCGCCACCAGGAACTTCAGTCGCTCCGTGGCCTGGGCCAGGGCTGAGCAGGTGATCCAGGGGTCCTCGTTGAAGGTGCCGGCGGGGGTGAGGATCGCGTCGAAGCCGGTGTGCTCGGCGGCCAGGGCGATCTGGGTGAGGTAGCCCAGGTCGGGGGAGCGGTGCCGGTCGGCACCCGGTCCGGCGGTCGCGGCGGTGTCGTATCCGGGGCCGTGGGTGCCGCGCATCCCGGTGGTCAGGGTGCGGCCGTCGCTGCCGGTCGGCAGGAACCAGTGGAACTTCAGGGAAGTCACGGGGTTCTCCTGGTGGTCAGTCGGAGGTGAAGTCGCCTGCAGCGCGGGCGGACAGGCGGTCAAGGAGCGGGCCGGGGACCGCGATGGTGCCGCTCGAACGGGCGGCTGCTTCCAGGGCGCGGCCCCGGTCGCCCGGCATCCGCCAGGTGCCGTCGGCCGCCGCCGCGGCCCGCAGCTGGTCGCCGAGGCGGGTGTTCGCGGCGGCCGCGTCGTGGTCCGGGTCGGCGAACGTGGGGTCGAGGGCGATGAAGGCGTAGCCGGTGCCCCAGGTGGAGTCGACGTCGCTGCCCATGGGGAAGCCGAACAGGGACCCGGTCAGGGCTTGCAGGAGCAGGGACAGTGCGAAGCCGCGGTGGTCGCCGAAGACGACCGCGGAGGAGGCGGCGTGCGGATCGCGGGTGGTGCGGCCCTCCGCGTCGACGAAGCACCGCTCGGGCAGGAGGCTGCCCGAGCGGCGGTGCTCCCACAGCACGCCCATCGGCGCGAGGGTGGTGCCCATGTCGGCGCTCAGGGGCTCGCCGAGGGTGGGCAGCGCGAAGGAAAGGGGATTGACGCCGAGCACCGCAGTGGCGCCGCCGGCCGGGACGGCCTCGGCCCGGGAGGTGTTGGCGGCGATACCGATCAGGCCGTGGGCGGCGATGGCCTCGGTGAACGTGGACAGGACACCGTAGCGCTGGGTGTTGATGACCCCGACCAGACCGACACCGAAACGGCGGGCCCGCTCGATGGCCACGCTGGTCGCGAACTCGGCGCTGAGCGGTCCGAGCTCGCGCTGGGCGTCAATGACGGCGAACACGCCACGCTCACGGACGATCTCAGGCGGCCCCTGCCGCTCGGGAAAGAAGCGGGACTCGAAAGCGAACTTCGCCAGACCGTGGGAGCGCTTGCCACGCAGTTCTCCCGTAAGGAAGTGATCGGCCACTCTGCGGCCCGCGCTGTCGGGAACGCCCGCGGCCCGGCAGGTGCGGACCATCAGGTCCGCGAGTTCGGCGATCGGCACCAGTACGACGCCCGGTTCGGCCGGCGTGGTGCGGCGGAGCGAGGGAGCGGTGTCGGACATAACTCTCCCGTTCTGGACATGGCTAGGTGGAGCCGGGCTCCGGTGAGGCCTCGGCCTTGGTTGGTGGTGACACATCGGGTGGGGGAGTAGCGGCAGGCGGCTGGTGCGGGCTACGGCCGGTGGACGGCCATGCGGTCGAGGACGAGGTGGCCGCGCGCAACGAGTTCGTCGAGGTTCTTGGTCAGGCCGGTGCGCAGGTAGGACACGCCCAGGCGAACGGTCAGCAAGTGCAGCAGCCGGTCCTCGATGTCCGTCAGAGGACGGCCGTAGCCTGTGAAGTACGCCTCGCGCAGCTCCGGACGGACGGACCAGACGGCCCCGAGCAGCCATACGAACTCGGACGCGGCGACGCCGTGCGTGGCCGTCGCAAAGTCGATCAGACCGTGAGCACCAGTGCTCTCGTCGTACAGCCAGTTCCGGGTCTCGTAGTCGCCATGCCGGTAGACCAGCGGCAACTGCTCAGCGAGACCCTGAAGTTCCTGCGAGGCGGCCTCGACCAGAGCGAGCCGGTCGGCGCCCAGATGCGGCGCAACATCCCGGAGACAGTCGGCGGCCTCGCGGGCCTTGTCCTCCATGTCGGAGCGCACCGCCGCGCGGTCCGCACCCGTGCCGGGAGCGGACGCATCGTGCCAGCGACGCAGCAGACGCCCGGCGTCCTCGTACAGACCCAGCTCGGCACCGAGCTCCAGCGGCAGGTCCCGCACCACGCGTCCGGGCAGCGGCGAACTGAGAATCGCACCCAGGTCAGCGCTGCTGGCCAGCAGCCGCGGCGCCTGCGTCACACTCAGGTGCGCCGCGGTGAAAGCGTATCCGGCCACCTCGCGCTCGAATTCGAGGGCGCTGGGACTGATCTTCACGTAGGCGTCCCGCATCCCCGCCCCCACGTGCCACACGCGGGAGGTGCTGCGCGGCCAGGAACGGTCCTCGCACGTGTCCAGGCCGGGCAGATGGGCGGCGACCCAGTCGCGCAGCGCGGGAGGAAAGGGCTTGGCGGTCGTCATCACATTGGTCTCCGAACAGACGTGGGAAGGGGGGATCCCTGGGTGGATGCACGAGGCCGGTCTCAGTTCCCGCCGGTCTAACGGCCGGAGGAGGGGTGGGGTGAGCGCCTGCAGGTCAGAAGTAGTCGGCCAGCCAGGGCTCCCGGTCGGCGGTGGTGGCCAGCAGCCGGCCAATGGCGGAGCTCTCCCCGCGCACACCGGCCATCGCGGCGGCGGCCGGAGTGCGGTAGCCGCCGGCGTACCAGAGCGCGAACTGCCCGCTGGTCAGCGTGACGTCAGCAGTACGGCCGCGCCGCGCGCCCCCAGGGGCAAGGCGGGCGCTGCCCGCGCTGACGTTCAGGGTGTACCGGCTGGAGCCGGCGCCGCCCGGGCCGCCGAGATCGAGCACGATCTCGTCGTCCACGTGGCCGGGCCAGCCACGCAGCTCGACGGCGCGGACCGGATCCAGGACACGCAGCATCCACGGATGCCAGGACCTGGCCCTCGCCGCTCCGACGCTCGCCAGGCGCTGCTGCAGCAGCGGTCCGGGCGGCAGACCGGTGCGCTCGAACAGCACGGTGGCGATGCGTCCGTGGTGCCGGCCGAGGAAGGCGAACATCGCGTCGGCGACCACCGCGTCGGCGGCCCAGAAGTCGTGGACGACCAGCTGCCTTCCGTCCGGAGTGTGCTGGGTGACAACCGTCAGGACGCCGCCCGGGTCCCGTCCGTGCTCGGCGAACGCGTACGTTGCCAGACCCGGATGCTGTTCCTGCTGCCAGGAGCCCCACCACCCGGGGCGCTGCCACGGGCCGTTCCACCGCCCGGCCAGCCCATCACGCAACCGTTCCAGTTGCGCGGTGTCGCCGTGGGCGATCTCCACGGTGTCGGCGGCCGGGTGCTTGAGGGCGGTGGTCGGCACGGTCCAGGAGAACACCTGGGACGGGGACTCCCAGCCCAGGCGCCGCACGTAGCCGTTGGACGACGTCCACAGCGTGGCGAGCACCGCACCCTTCTCCTGCACGGCGCGCACCCGCTCGGAGACGAGACGGGCCGCGAGGCGGCCGCCGCGCTCCTCCGGGGCGACGCACCCGCAGCCCATACTCGCGGCAGGTACCGGCCGGCTGCCGAACCACTGCGGCACCAGCAATCCCATGCCCCCGGCGACGACCCGGCCGCCGCGCACCGCCACGCGCCGGTCCGCATACGGGCCCAGGCGGGTGATGTCGGGCACCGGCCGGCCGTACGCGCGGCCGGCCAGAGCGTCGTACTCCTCCCACTGGCCGTCGTCGGCCTCGGCGAACTCCACATCCATGAATCGGCCCCCGTTCTAATAGCCGGTGGCGTCGCGGACAACGTCCGGGTCGGCGGGCACGAAGAAGGTGCGGGTGCCGGTGACGACCAGCTCGCCCCTCTGGTTGAACCCGGCGACCTGGCACGTGACGATGCCCTGATCGGGGCGGCTGCCCGAGCGCCGGGCGGACAGGACGGTGCTGCGCGCGGACAGGGTGTCGCCGACGTGGACGGGCGCTGTCCAGCTGACCGCGTCCAGGGCGATATTGCCGGTGGTCATGCCGCTGGTGGAGCGGACCGTCATGCCGAGCACGATGTTCAGGGTGAGCATCCCGCACACCAGGACCTGCGGGTGCCCGGTACGGCGGCAGTACTCGGTGTCGGAGTGGACGGGTGCCTCGTTGCCCATCAGCGCGAGGACCTGCACGTGCTCGGTCTCGGTCACCGTCCGAGCGGGCCGGTGCTCGATGACCAGGCCGGGGACGAGGTCGTTGAGGCCCAGGCCGACGACCTCCCTGATCCGGCCGTCCTCCACCGGACGGAACCCGGCCGGGACGGACAAGGGCTGCTGCTTCTGCATATCAACTCGCCTTCGGCGTCAGGGAGGTGGTGACGTTGTGGCTCGGGCGGGCCCGGCGGGCGACGGTGCGGGCTGCCTCGATGAGAGGCGGCCCCACCATCGCGCCTACCGCCGTCGTGATGGCGCCGTCCGCCCTTTCGGCCGCGGCGAGTACCGCCCGGGCCTCCGCGACCTCGTGGGGGCTCGGAGTGAACGCCTGAGCGATGGTGTTCAGCTGACGCGGGTGGACGGCGACCTTGCCCGCGAAGCCCAGCTCGACCGCCTCCAGCGCGTCCCGGCGCAGCCCGTCCGGGTCGTCCAGGAAGAAGTACGGCGAATCCACGGCCGGGAGCCCAGCGCCGGCCGCCGCTGTCACCAGCTGGGAGCGCGGGTACCACATCGCCCGAGAAGTGAGCCGACACCCGGCCGCCGCCGCGTAGTCGGCGGCGCCGAACAGCACACCCGCCAGCCCCGGGGTACGCACGATGCCGGGCAGAGCCAGAACACCCTGCGGGGACTCGACCAGCGCCCAGACCTTCGTCGCCGAGCCTGCCCTGCGTACGGCCCGCACCACGGCGGCGATGTCACGGCCCGATTCGACCTTGGGCACCACGACGAGGTCCGGCCACAGACTCAAGTCGGCCATGGCGACGACGTCCCGCAGCCCCTCGGCGCTGTGAGCAGCATTGATCCGCACGCCCAGCAGCGGCCCTCCGGCGCGTCCCGCATGGGCCCCGGCGAAGCCGAGCACGGCATCCCGGGCATCTGCTTTGGCATCGGCCGGCACCGAGTCCTCCAGGTCGAGCAGCACGACATGGGCGCCGGAGCCGAAAGCCGTCCTGAACCGCGCGGACGCGACTCCGGGAGTCACCAGCCAGGTCATGTTCCCGGGCCCGACGGGCGCGTGTGGGGCCGCTGATGCTTGCGGAAGCGACTTCTGCATCTGCGGAACTCCTTTCGTGACACATCTGCGCACAGCGGCGGACCGGAGCGCGTGAATGAAGGAAGCAGCAGTAGCGGCAGGGGCCACACAGGCGAAACATGGGACCGCTCGCTGATGTGCACGAGTGTCGATCAGAAGTGCCAGACCGGATAGAGAGTTCCGGGAGTCCCGCGGGAGTCCCGGTCCGTGCACTCTCGTACACAACGGAGCCGCCTCTGCCAGGATTTGAGGGTGGACGAGATCGCACCGCACCCGCTTGCCGCGGCACGAAGAGCCCTTGGGCTTGACCGCGTGCAACTCGCGAACCGTATTCAGGCCGCCGCCAAACGCCGTGGCATGCGATCTGGTACGGACAAGACCCGCGTACGGAAGTGGGAGGTAGACGGCGTCACACCCGATGACCTCTCCCAGACCTACATCGCCGAAGCGCTCGAAGTTGACGCCCCAGGGCCCGCATCCGCGCCTTGGCCGCACTGGCTCCCGGGCGCCGGCGGCCGCGACCGGCCACACGGGGGTGTCGTCGAGCTTGGCTCCACCACCACTGTTCCCGCTCTGCGAGAGGCTCTCCAAGCCACCATGGACCATTCACGTCGCGTCGTCGTCTCCGCGATCTCCAGTACCGCACTGCTCGGCCTGGCCGGCGCCTGGGCCCACGCCGAGCCGCACACTCCCGCATCAAAGGGGGACCGGATTGCTCCCCTGGCGCCCGGCGATGATCTGCTGACGTCCCTGGAGCAGGCGACGAACCTGTTCACGAGCCAGCCCACCGAGGCCCGGCAGCACACCGCGCACGTCCTCAACGCCCTCCTCACCTCGGTCAGCGACCTGCTGGAAGAGGGACACCACCGGGGCGAAGCCAGAAGGCGGCTGCACGTCCTGGCCGCCAAACTCTCCCAGGAACTCGGCTGGCACCGGTTCGACACCTACCGGCACGAAGAAGCTGCCCGATACTGGATCGGTGGTCTGCACAGCGCCCACGCACTCGGCGACAGCGACCTGGGCGCCGGGATCCTCAGCGACCTCGCCTACCAGGCGTCCTGGCGCAACCGCCCCGAGATCGCCGCGCACATCCTGCGCCGGGCCCTCACCCGCACCAGGCACCCCGCCGCCCAATCGCTTCTCCAACTGCGCCTGGCCCGAGCGCTCGCCGTACGCGGTGAACGGGGTGCCACACTGCGCGCCCTCGCGGCCGCGGACCACCTCCTCGGCGCGCCGTGCGCCGATCCGGTGCCCGACTGGTGCAAGTGGCTGTCCACCGCCGACCTCGCCGTCGATTCCGGACAAGCGCTGCTGGACCTCGGTGACACACGCCGAGCTCACCAGCTCATCCGCGAGGGCCAAGCGGCACTTCCCGCAGCCCGGATCAAGACGTACGGCGTCTTCCAGATCTATCAGGCCCGGTCCTACCTGGAACTGGGAGAACCGGAGCAGGCCGCCGCCGCGGCGACCGAAGCCCTCGACCTGGCGCTGCGGATCGGCGCACCGCGGTGTGTGCAGCTCGTCCGTGAACTGACACCGCGGTTCGGACATTTTCCGACGGCTGAAGGCGTTCCCGAACTCCTCGCACGCACGGCTGCATAGCTGCATAGAGGCCCCGTCGGGGCTGCGGGCTGCCAGGTTGCTGCCACCCCGGGCCTGCCGGCACGGCGGTGGAACCCAGCGGCCACTGGGCCGCGGCAACAACCGCTCCAGGCGTCGCCCGCGCTTTCCCGGGCTACAGGCGGCACGCCAGCCGGTGACGTCGCCGAACCCGGTGATGCACCGATGTTCTAGGCCCGCCACTTTGCCCGCACGGACGTTATCGGTGAAAGCGAGGCAACCAGCCCTTTGTGCAGCATGATTCGTAGACGGGACGTTCAAGGCTGTACAGCGGCGATCGTCGGGCATCGCGGGTCCCGTCGACGAACGCGGGATGTCCTCAACAACTACCTGGAAGGACTGAACCAGTGACCAACAGCAACCGGACGACCCCGGAACTCCCGAGAGCCGTCTGGAGTAAGTCGTCCTACAGCGGCGGCAACGAAGGCCAATGCGTGGAGCTCGCCGACCTCGCAGTCACACCGTTCGCCGGCCAGCGGGGCATCCGGGACTCCAAGAACCCCGGCGGCCCCGCGCTGCTCATTCCAGCGGAATCCTTCGCGGCTTTCATGGCGGCTGTCAGGGCAGGCACTTTCGACATCTGACGAGCCCCGTCGCCCTGGCGAAGCGACGAGAGCCGGGAAGGGACCGCAGGCGAGTCCGATCCGTGCGGGCGACACGGCCGCATTCGCAGCCCAGAGCGCTATCACCGCCAGCCGACAGGGCCGCTGACCCGGAACACCGGACATCAGGCCAGGCGCCGCCGCAACTCCGCCGCGATCCTCGCGGTCTCGTCCGGCGCCACATCGGCGACCCCATGCTCCGCCATGAGCGCATGGAACTGCTGCTGCTCGTACGGGGTCCCAGGCGGCAGGGCAGCGACGTGCCAGTGCACATGCGGATTTCCCTGCCGGGACCCCAAGGACAGCAGATACACCCGCTCCGGCGCGAGCACCGCCTCGACCGCGAGCGCCACACGGCGTACGGCCTGCATCATCCGCATGTAACCGTCGTCCGAGAACCCGCTGACCACATCCTCCACATGCTCCCTGGGTGCGACGAGAACCTTGCCCGGCAGCGTCGGCCACCGGTCCAGGAACGCCACATGGTCCGCGTCCTCATAGACCAGCTCGTGCTCGTAGCCGGGTTCTCCCTTCAAGAACGCGCAGACGAAGCATGGCCCGAGACGGGCCCTGGCCTCGTAAGCTTCCAGATCGAACAGCTTCCGGCCCACGGACGACATGGCACTCCTCCACCAGAGCGGGGATCTCCCCGCAGCTCAACGCAGGAACCGCTCCTCGTAGTGGACACTGTGTGCCCGGCCGCTGTCGGAAGACACGCGCTTCGAGATCCCTTCGCCCGTGCGGCCACAGCCGTCGATAGGGCACGATCCGTTGCATGACGTCCGTGCCCACCGCCCCCGGCGCCCCAGCCTGGATACGCCCGGCGCCTTCCGTGACTGCCGTGCCCTACAACCACCCGGACGTCCGCCGACTCACGCAGGCCCTGCGCGCCGAGCAACTCGGCCTCTATGGGTTCGCCGACGACCCGGACGCCACCCCCGAGGCGGACTTCGACCCGCCCGTCGGCCTGTTCCTCATCGCGCACGTCGGCGACAAGCCGGTCGGGTGCGGAGGCGTACGCCTTCTCGATGAGCACACCGCGGAGATCAAACGCATGTATGTCTCTGGCGTGGCCCGCGCCCACGGAATCGGCCGGTACCTCCTCGAACACCTCGAACAGTACGCCGCCAGTCGCAGGGCTACGCGGATCATGCTGGAGACCGGACGGCGCAACACCGCCGCCCTTGCCCTCTACAACCGCGCCGGTTACCTGCCCTGCCCCTCCTATGTCGCCGGACGCGACCCCCGAGTCAACCGGGCCATGGCCAAGTCCCTCGGCAGCAGCTCAGCGCGATAGCCGGAGGACCGCCCCGTCCGGCGCCCGTTGCCGGGTGATGGAAGCCTGGCCAATTGCTCGGATCGGAACGGGGCACGCGGCGATTCGCCGTACCCGCGTCCCTAGCGGGACCTGCTGCCCTATGCCGGGTCGGGTGTCGAGGTGATGGTGCGGGTGTCGTCGCAGGTGGCGGTCGGCAGGATCGCCTTGGCGGCGACGGCGGCGGTCCACCGTTCGTCGGCGGTCTCGTCCGGTGCCCGCTCCGCGCCCCAGACCCATCGGCCTCCGTCCTGCGCCCGGTCGAGGACCGCGACGGCGTAGCGCTGACCGGTTACCAGGGGCTGGTAGAGGGGTTCAGCGGTCGTGTAGGTGCCCTGGGCGGTGCGGGTGACGGACTGGGAGAGGTCGAGATCGCGCTGCTGGGGGCCTTTGAGGGTCTTCTCGACGGTGAGGGTGGCTTCCTGCACGCCGGTGCTGGGGTCGCCGGTGTCGGGGGTGTAGTGGGTGGGGCCGGTGACGGTCCCGATGAGGACGGTGGGGGCGTAGGCGGCGACGTACTCAGGCGTGCTGGACGGCGGGGTGCACACCGACGAGATGGTGACTTCGCCGCCGTCGGTGAGGACGTATGCGCTGGCGCCGACGGCGGAGATGAGGCAGATGGTTGCGATGACGATCCGGGTCCTGGTGCGCACGGGCTATCTCCACAGGGCGTTGTAGTTGGCCTTGTCGAGGGCCTGGGGCGAGGTGATGGGCGGTGAGGCGATGTCGGTCCACATCAGCGACAGGACTCGACCGGACTTGTGGCACAGGCCGAGAGCATGGCCCAGTTCGTGCGCGGCGGCGGAATTCATGAAGGCTCGGCTACGCCCGCTCATCTTGTCCCGGTTGAAGCGCACGTAGTCGGTCGCTGCGGTGCCGGAGTCCTGTACATACTGGGCCACCGCCGCCCGGTCGGCGGTGCCTCCCCTGTAGTCCCGGAATTCCACGTCGTTGACGGTGGTAGCGGAGTCGGGGCGCAGCTTGATGCGCGCCCCGGTGAATTGCCACACCTTCAGGGCGTGCTTTCGGGCTGTGTCGTAGCGGGTGTTGTCCGTCCACCGGATCTCGCCGTCGTCTACGGACGACTCGGAGCGGCGCTCGCGCTCGCCGCCGATGCACGGAGCCGGAGCCACGGCGGCACGTCTCTGCTGGTCCGCGGTCAGATCGGAGGGGAGAGAGGAGACGAGGATCAGGGGCGCTGCGAGAGCCACGACGGCCGGGAGCCCCTGCAACTGAGCAGCCACATGCGTGACTCTACGGAATGCGAATCGCGCTCCGGCCAGCGTTCGAGACGGATCGCTGACTCTGGCGCGAAGTGGACGCCTTTGGCCAGGGCGGTATCCCCCGAACGAGGGACGGGGCTGAGAGCGATCGGGAAAGCCCGCCATTGGGCGTTGGGCCCGTACAACCATCGGGTGTATTCGCGTGTCTGTTCTGGTGAGCCGATCGGCTCGTGGATCACTCGGGTCCTGAGGGGCCCTGCCCTGGGACCCCTTCTCGTTGGGGACACATGCGAATTCGTGCCACCGTGGCCGCCGTTTCCGGTGCCATCGTTCTTTCCGCTCTCGCTGTTCCGGCCGCGCAGGCCGATGAGGGCCGCAACTGGACTCCGGAGCCCGGCTTCACCGCCGTCCAGCCCAAGCCCGGTACCAAGTCGAAGGAAGCGCTCGGCGCGACCGCGAAAGCCGCTGCCCCGAAGATCACCTCGGCGGTCGTCAACGGCGGGAAGCCGATCGTGGTCGGCACCAAGTCGAAGAAGACGGTCTCGTTCTCCGCCACGGCCACTGCCGACGCCGGTGTCGGCGGTGTCGCCGCGTTCATCTGGATCGGCAAGTCCATCGACGACAAGGACAGCTTCGGCTTCGGCCCGAACGGGACGTCGATCTCCTGCAAGGTCGTCAACGCCACCACCACGACCTGCAAGGGCACCATCACCCTTGACCCGAAGGACATGATCAGCACCGACGCCACCTGGTGGCGCGTCGGCGCTTCGGCCGTCACCGAGGAGGGCGAGGAGTTCGACAGCGCGGTCCTGTCCAAGGTCCGCGTCCAGCGGTTCTCGAAGCTGACCGTGAACGCCTCCCCGGAGCCCGTGAAGAAGGGCAAGACCATCACGGTCACCGGCAAGCTGACCCGTGCGAACTGGGACACCGGCACGTACAAGGGCTACAGCAAGCAGGCCGTGAAGCTCCAGTTCAAGAAGAAGGGCGCCAAGAGCTACACGACCGTCAAGACGGTCAAGACCAGCTCGACCGGCACCCTGAAGACGACCGTCAAGGCCTCGGCCGACGGCACCTGGCGCTACAGCTTCGCCGGCACGCCGAGCACCCCGGCCGTCTCGGCCAAGGGCGACTACCTCGACGTAAAGTAGTTGCACGGCGCAGCCCGGGGAGCCCCGGCAGGACATCGTCCTGTCGGGGCTCCCCGTTTGCGATGGGGCGGGACCAAGGGCGGCACTCGCAGGGGCTTCAGCACCGCCGAGTCAACAACCCCTCGCCCCGCCGCACAGGTTAAAGATCAAGTTAGGAGGCGCCCCCGTCTGCTCAGCGATGACGACCGGGTGTAATGACGGAACTCAGTCCGAACTCCTGATGGGCATCGACGATGCCGAATGCGACCGTGGGGTCGATCGGGAGTTCGCAGACGATCGGCTCGATGCCGTCGTAGTCGACGACCTTCCACCGGTCGCCGTCGTCGTCGACCAGGTGTCCGGTCAGGTCGTAGACATCGCCCGTGGCCGGATCGGTCCAGTAGGCCGGGACTTCGTCGGCGTACCGCCCTGGTGGGGTGGGTCCGATCCGCCGGTGTTCCTCCAGGTCCCACACCCGCACATGCTGCCCGTCGATCGCGGCGAGCACGGTCGGGCGGCCGTGCAGAGTGCCGCATGCCAGCGATGAGATGAAGGTGTCGCGGCCGTCGAAGAGCGGTGGTCCGACGGGCCGGCCGGTGAGAGGGTCCCACAACCGCACGTCCTTTCCGCCGGTGACCGCGACCGGGCGTCCGCCGACGGCGGTGAGCGCGACCGCCCGGACCTCGCCGCCGAGGTCCTCCAGCGGGCGGGAGGTGGGCGGGGACGCCTCCAGGTCCCACAGGAGCACGGTGTCCCTGTCGCTGGAGATGGCGACGGACCGTCCGTCGACCCGGCCCCAGGCGACGCTGCGCACGGCCTTGGTGTGACCGGTGAGCGGTCGCCCGATGGGTTGGCGCTGTCGAAGGTCCCATAGCCCCACGGTCGTGTCGTCTCCCGCGGTGAGAGCGATCGGGGTGCCGTGGAGGCTTCCGCAGGCTACGGCCCAGATCATGGACTGGTGGCCGGTCAGGGGGGCTCCCACCTGCTCGCCGGCGAGCAGGTCCACGATCCTGACGGTCTTGTCGTATCCGCCCGTGACGGCCACCACCCGACCGTCCACGCGGGTGCAGGCCACGTCCCTGAGTCCGTGACCGAAGTCCTTGTCCGGCGGGAAGTACGGCAGGGTCACGTGGCGGATCAGCTGACGGTCGTCCAGGTCCCACACCCGCAGGTCGCTGCCCACCACGACCGCGGCGGAACGCCCCTCCAGAAACGCGTGGGTGACGCTGGTGAAGGGCCGGGCATTCTCCACAGTGATCGGGGTGCCAGCCTCCTGATGGTCCGCCATGTCCCACACGCGGAGCGAAGAATGGTCGCCCGCGCACGTGAGCGCTACGGGTCGCCCGGCCGCCACACCGCAGGCCACCGCAACGACCCCGGCATCGGACAGGGGCGGCACGATCTGCGGACCGAACCGCATCGGCAACAAACGCCCAGGACGCTGGTGCTGTTGAGGGTGCGACATCGACGTCTCCTCTTTCCTTCCCACTCGAAGAAGCTCAGTGCTCCCACCCTGCCGTGACGAGCTGTGCCGTTCACGTCGGTTGGGCAATCCGTAACCCGATAAGGCCTGTTGACGTCAGTCGATCGTGGTGGACCATCCCCGGCGGGAGAGCGTCGTGACTCCCTCGGGGGTGATGGTCACTTCGGCGCTGCGGACGGGGAGGTCGCCGTCGATGGTGAGCCAGGTCCGTACGCGGTCAAGTTCGTCCCACAGCCGGCGCGGCCCTCCCTGATGGACGGTGGGAGAAGTCCGGCGGTCCGGGGCTGCGGCACGGGCCCAGGAGCCGTCGGCGTGGAGCATGTAGAGCGTGCGGCTGTCGCCGGGGCCCTGGTGCTGGCGGTGGTCGATGCCCGGGGCGCGGAGCTCCAGCGTGGAGCGGACGTCCCAGGTATCGGGCACGTACGTCAGGGGGAACCGGCTGGTGGTGACGCTGTCGCCCTCCGCATGCTGCGCCGTCTCCCACAGCGGCGAGTCCTCGAGGAGGGTGTCGTCGTAGTCGTCCCCGTGCCGGACGCTCATGAACCCGGCCACCTGCGGCGCCACCCTGCCGACGGCTCCCCCCTCGGGGGTGCGGTCGGCGACGATGACGAGCCCGGTGTTGGCGATGGTGGTCACCAGCCGCCCGCCGGGTGCGAGCGCTTGGAGCCACGAGGCGGGCACGGTGGGCAGGGCGACGGTGGAGATGATCCGGTCGTATCCGCCGTCGGGCAGGTCCCCGGTGAGGTCGCAGACCTCGACCCGCGGGTGGTGGCTGGCTTCGGCGAGCCGAGCACGCGCGGACTCCACCAGGTAGGCGTCGACGTCCACGCTGGTGACCCGCTCCTCGCCGACACGTGCGCAGGCCAGGGCCGTTCCGTACCCACTGCCGCAGGTCACCAGCAGACGGGAGGAGTCCTGGATCCATGCCTCCCGGTACATCGTCAGGATCAGGGAGGGCAGTGTGGAGGATGAGGTCGACCGTCGGTCTCTGCTTCGGGGCAGCGTCGCGGTCGTGTCCGCGTGGTCGGCGTGGCTGTTGCCGACACGGGTGACGAGGGTGGTGTCGGCGTAGGCGTTGCGCACCCACGCCTCGGGCTCGGCTGCTCCCTCGCGCCGGACCCACACGGGTCCTTCGCCGTCGCTGGTCTTTCTGGCCCACCAGTGGGGCACGAACGTGTGGCGCGGGGTGGTGGCCACGGGCTCGTACCAGCGTGACTCCGGCCGGACGGCCGTACTGGCGGCGAGCTGCCGGGCCGCTGGTTTGTATTCCTCTGTGGTGGTTTTGCAGAGTGGGAGAGGGCCCCGGCCCGCTAGGAGCAGGCCGGCGCACCGCTTTCGGTGAAGGACGTGGTCAGTCCGTAGCTGACACCCTTCGGGACGCCTCCCGCTGCAGGCGGGAGGCCCAACCTTGAGGCCGTGTGGGCTCTTCCGCGGCAAGGCAGGTGCGAGCCTCGGCCACCTCGTCCTTGTTGGGCAGCATCTGGTGGTCGGCCCAGATCAGGTTGAACGACTCCAGGCCTACCGTCTCGACCGCCGAAGCGACGAGCAAGTGGCCTACCTGATAAGTAGCAAGGCTTGGGCCGACGGGGCCAGCGGTGCTGGCACCGCGCCGTGCGTGCTTCTTGTACTGCTCGGATGTTGGTGCCCTGCGGACATCGACTGGCGTTCCATACAACTCCCGGGTGGCGATCTTTTCCGCCCAGACGGCGTGCCCCTCCTCCAGGAAGTCGATGCCTCCCGCGTGGAGCAGAGTCATCGCCTTGTTCGTGATCCAGTTCTCTCGGTGCCTGGACGCCCGGTTCTGGACCTGGTGCACCAGCTCATGGAAGACCAGCGCGGTCAGATACTTCTCGTCGGTCAGGATCCCGTTGTGGTGCAGGGCCTCCGGGACGAACACCGTCACGGATTCCTTGGTCCCCGGAACCGTCGTGGTGGCTGCCATCATCAGAAACTCGCACAGCACCGGAGTGCGTGAGTGCAGGAAGCGCAGCAGCACGGCCGACGTCAGCGTGATGAAGGGCCGCCGCCAACGTGGCACCAGATCCGCGTAGAGCCGCATGAGGTGGGCCATATCAGCGCTCATGGTGGCCCGAGCGGTCTCCACGGTGACGATAGGGAAATTCACGACGCCTGGGAGATCGAGTCCTGTCGTCGGTTGCACCAGCGGGGCGACCCGGATCAGGATGTCCTCGACTTGCCGACGCAGTTCGTCGTGCCTACCGGTCTCGTCCGCCACCTGGAACTTTGTCGTCATCTCAAACCGCCAGTTCGTTGGCATGGGAAGCGGCAGCTGCCGTGCTGGCGACGGTCATGGGCCCCTCGCTCTCCGGCTGGTCAGCGGACGGACGGGGCTGGGTGTGCGAGCGCATGGTGTTGTCCCTTCTTAGGTACTGCTCTTCCGACGGCGCCTGCCGGCTGTGGCGCAGTCGTGCCGACGGGATACGGGTGTGCAGGTGCGAGGGGGTGGTGGGCCTCCGCGGCATGCTGTCCGGAGTCCTCGGTGCGGCGCCTGGCGCGGCCGGGGTCAGTTCAGGCGGCCGAGGCGGTCGCGGACGCGGTCGGCGTCGGCGCCGTTCTCCGCCAGGTAGTGGGACAGTGCCTGGGAGTAGAAGGTCCGGGCTTCGGTGGGGCGGCCACCGTCCTCAGCGGCGTTGCCGAGCCACTCCAGGGTCCGAGCGGCTTGGCGCGGTGTGTGGCCGTCCAAAAACTCCTGCGCGGCGGCCAATAGCGCGCTCTCACCCGCCTCGAGATCACCTGTCTGGGTCTGGGCGCGGCCCTGCCAGGCCAGGGCCCGGGCGGCATCGTGAGGATCGACTCCCTCCAGAGCGTTTCGTGCGTCCCGGAACCGGCGCAGTGCCTGTGCGGTGTCGGCGGGGGTCATGAGCAGGGCGGCCTGGCCGAGGAGGATGTCCGCCAGTGCCACACCTCGTGTGTAGTCGTGCTCGGCGCGGATGCTCCGCGCCCGCTGCAGGAACGGCACCGCCTCCACCGCGTCGCCCCGTTGGAGATGGGTGGCGCCCAGTTCGTAGAGGGCTTGGCCCTCTGCGAGTGCGTCGCCCGCCAGGCTGGCCATCTCCCGGACGCGGGTGAAGGTGCGCAGGGCGATCGGATCGTCGGCCAGGCGCAGCCCCAGCCCGTAGGTGTTGAGCAGGTGGCGTTCTTCCAGCTCGCCGGCGCTATGGTCGTGGCCCACGGAGACCAGGGCGAGCGCGTGCATCTCGATCCAGTCCTCGCTGCGGCCCGCTGCCCGCCACCAGGGCCACATGCTGTAGACGAGGCGCCACACGTAGGCATGCAGGGCGTTCTGATGGGCGGCCCGGACCAGAGCGAGGAGGTTCTCGCTCTGTACGGTCAGCCACTCGATCGCGGCTTCGGGATGGGCGTGCCGTACGGGGTGTTGCGGGTGGTGCGGCAGGTCGACGGGGTTGATGTTGAGGGTGCGGTAGTGGCTGTCGGTGGCCTGGGCGTCGGCGGCCGCCGCGGCGGCGAGCGCCCATCCCAGTGCCCGTCCGAGGAGGTCGTCGCCGTCGGTCTCGCGCTCGCGGGCAAGTCCCAGGACAAATTCCCGGAACTCTGGGGAGGCGAATCGGTAGACCGGTCCCCTCAGTTCGTGAGGGCTCAGGTTGTCCAGCAGTGAGGTTGCGGCGAGTGCCGTGAGGTGGCTGGTGGCGTCCTCGGGGGAGGCCTTGCAGACGGCGGCCACGAGGGTGGCGTCGATGTCGTGGACCGGGAGGCGGCTCAGATCGCAGTAGCCCCGGGCGGTAGCCGGGTCCAGTCCTGCATACGCGGCGTCGAAGTGAGTGGTCATGGTTGCTCCTGGGCGGTGGTGGTCAGCCTCAGGCTGTGCGGCGTCACGGCTGCCGGTGAGTGCCTGGACCAGTGCGGACAGGGGTCGTTGTGGGTGGAGGGCGAGTTGCGCGGCGGTCATCGACAATGCGGCGGGGAGCCCGGCCGCCAGCTGGACCAGTTGCTCGGCGGCTGCCGGTTCGGTACGCAGCCGTTCTTCGTGCGCGCGCAGCGCCAGGTAGCGGTGTGCGGCACCACGGGGCAGCGGACCGACCTCGTGGAAGTGGGCGCCGTCTGCACCGAGTTCGACGAGCGGGTTCCGGCTCGTAGTGAGGACCAGGTGGCCGCTGCCGGCCGGCAGGCAGGCGCGGACGTCCGTCGCGTGCACCGCGTTGTCGAGGAGCAGACACATCGGGGCCCGTGTGGCAGTCGCGGACCGCCACCACGAAGCCCGCTCCTCGGCGCCGACGGGTGGCGCGCCGGGGCGCACGGACCGCAGCAGGTACCCCAGGGCCCTGCGGGCGGGGAGCGGGCCATCGGGTTCACCGCCCCGCAAGTCCACGTACAGCTCCCCTCCGGGGTGGAGGTGGTGGAGCCCGTGGAGGAATCGGGCGGCGAGGGCGGTGGTGCCCGATCCGGGAGGCCCGTGGAGGGCGATCAGCCGGGTGCCGGGTGCGGCGTCCGGACCGAGCGCCCGCCGCTGCAGCAGTGTCAGGTCGGTATCCCGGTCGACCCACCAGGCGGGCGGCAGGGGCAGTTGCCGGGGCGGTGGCGGCTCGGGGACGGCGGTGGTGGTGAACGTGAGACCGGTGACGCGGTTCGCCTGTACAACGGGGCCGTGGACGGTCCCGCCACTGATGCTGTTTCGGGTCTCGGTGGCGTGGCTGTTCCACGCTCGGGGCGCTTGGGTCATCGGTATCCCGGGGTGCTGGGCGCGGTACGGGTGCCGCGGTGGGAAGGCGTCATCGGGCTGCTCCAGCGGTCTCGTCCCGGTAGGTCAGAGCGCGGAAGGGTGAGCACCGCAGTCCACCCTCGGACACGACCAGGCGTTCGGTTGCCTGGCCCGGTTGGGGGCCGGCTGCTGGGTCCGGACTCCTGGCTCACCGGTTCGCCGCCCGGGTCCGCGGCTGTGCCGCATCCGTGGTGTGGGGCGTCGTGTCGGCTTTGCTCTGGCGGGTGCGGGCGGTGGCCTCAGTGGGTGGATGCGGCACGCAGGTGCCGATTCCTTGTCTGACGACCAGGAGCCCTTCAGCGATCAGGGGGCTGAGCGCGCTCTGCAGCGTGGTCCTGCCGACCCCGAGCTCGTCCATCAGTTGTTTGATGACGGGCTCGCCGGGCTTGATCGTGCCGTCCTGGATGCGTTCCCGCGCGATCTCGGTCAGGCGGGCCGTCGTGGTCACCGGGACCTGGACGCTGTCCTTGCCCAGCACGATGGTCCTGGAGCTGCGCCGCAGCACCCGCCCGTCGGCCTCCAGGGCGCGGATGGCCTTCCCCAGTGCGTAAGAAGTGACGCCGAGCCGGTTTGCCAGGACACTTTGCGCCGGGAGTTTGCTGCCAGGCGGGTAAGTGTCGGTGTCCGCGAGCAGGTCGACGACCCCTCGGTTGGCCGCGCGGACGGCGTGCGCCCTCGATGAGGTGCCGATCTGGTGCGGGCTGACGGCGGGGATGTCCTCCGACGAGATGGCGCGTCGTCCGTCTCGGTCGTACGGGGCGCGGGGGGCAAGGGGCGCGGTTGCGGGGGTCGTCGTCTGCGTGGCGCCGGGGTTCGGCGGTAGTACGCGGTGGTCCGGTGCGGGAGCGGGGCGAGGCGACACGTACGTGCCGGAGAAGGGCTCGGCGACCAGGAGACCTTCGGCGGCCAGCGGGCGAAGAGCACTGGATACGACAGACCCGTTCGTCTCGAACTCCTGCGCCAACAGGGGTACCAGCGGTGTGCCGGGTTTGAGCGTGCCGTCAGCGATGCGTTCTCGCGCTGCCGTGGCGATGAGCACGGCCTTGGTCTGGGTCGGCGCATCGCCCTCACCGCGCACGAAGACACCCTGCGGGGGGCGGATCCACACCCGCCCCTGGGACGCAAGGGCTTCCATGGCAGCACCCACAACGGCCTGAGCAACGCCGTACCGCTGACGCAACGCCCTGTACGTCGGCAGTCTGGTGCCCGGTGGGTAGGTATCGGTGTCCGCGAGGAGGCTTTCCAGCCCGTCGTAGACCCGGCGCCTCAGGGTGCCCGGCTTGGGAACGGTGGGGACCTTGCTTGCCGCCCAGGCCGCGGTCGCCGATGTCGAGCCCGGTCCTGGGATGCCGGACGGTGCGTCGCTCCGCTGGGAAGCCGTGGTGGATGACGGTTCGGGCGGCCCTTCACCGGCCCCCGGGTGTCCCAGGGTGTCGGGTGCGGTGAGTCCGTCGCGGTGAGATGGGGTCACCGGGCTGCTCCGGTGGCTTCGTCCCGGGAGGTCAGGGCGCGGATGGGGGAGCGCCACAGCGCTCCGGCGGCCACGATCAGGACAAGGATGCCGAGGGCCATGACGGTGCGGACGCTGGTGAGGGTGGCGAGGGCGCCGGCGGCCAGGGCGGCCAAGGGCATCAATCCCGTGCCGAGCCACAGGGCGGTCTGCTGGACGCGGGTGCGCAGCTCGGGCGGGGTGTGCCACTGCTGGACGGAGCGCTGGGTGGTGCCCACGACGGTGGCGGCGGCGTACTGTCCGCAGGCGGCGAGGAGGAGAGCGATGAGCCAGGTGGGCCCGGCCGCAGCGAGGAGCAGGGGTATCTGCACCACGGCGTGGAGGCAGAAGCCTGTGGTCAGGACGGGGCCGGAGCCGAAGCGCCGTACCAGGCGGGGCGCGATGAAGGCTCCGGTGAGACCGCCGAGACTGCCCGCGGCCATGACCATACCCAGGCCGGTTGTGCCCGTCTTGAGGGTGGTGAGGAGGTGATAGGGCAGGAGCGTCGTCGTCAGCGCGGAGCCGACGCTGGTCGCATACAGGGCGACGACCAGCGGCCGCAGAACCGGATCCCGGCCCGAGTACGCGAGGCCTTCGCGGATCTCCTCCTGCATCGGCCGCCGGACCGCTCGGTCGGGTACCGGCAGGCCCTGTACGCGGGATGCACAGCAGGCGGACAGGATCAGTGACACGGCGTCGGCTATCAGCGTGCGGGCGGGGCCGGCCAGGGCGATGAGGACCGTCCCCAGGGTCCGCCCGACGATCCCCGCAGTTGTGATCACCCCGGTGAACTGGGCGTTCGAGCGGTGTAGTTGCTCCTTGTCCGCCAGGAGCGGGACGGCGGCCATCGCGGACGCCTTGCGCAGGGTGGCCAACGACCCGGCCACCAGGGCGATCGCGTACAGGAGTGGCATCGACAGGGAGTCGAGAAGCGCGGCGGCCGGGATGGCCAGGACGACGGTTGCCGATGCGAGATCGGTGGTGATCATGACGGTGCGCAGGGGGTACCGGCCGAGCAGCACCCCGGCAGGCAGGGATACCACCAGCGCCGGGATGGTCGCGGCGAAGGTCAGCAGCGCGGCCTGCCCGGGGCTGGCGTCGAGTTGGAGTACGGCGAGCGCGGGCAGCGCGATGCCGTGGACGCAGGCCCCCGCATGCCCGAGGCCTTCGCCGGCCAGGAAGTACCGGCGTGACGTGCGGGCGGATTGGTCTAACCGTGTGAGGGCCGGTGGTGCCGTGGTCATAGGAGGGCTCCGAAGTGCAGAGACAGGGCACGAGCTGTGCGGACGGAAAGGCCAGGAGCGAAACGAGTCGTTGGCGCGGACGTGCGAACGGTGCCCCTCGCGGACACCGGGAGCACCGGCCGACGCTTGTCGTCGAGGGGCCGGGAGGTGCGTGCAGCGGCAGGGAACGCGGCCCAGCGCGGGCCCGGTGACTGCCAGGGAAGAGGCTGTTCGCCGGGGCCGTCAGCTGCCGGAAGCTGGGGAGGCGTTTCGGCGTTGGTCGCCTCCCCGACCGCGCAGGACTCCCGCGTGCCGGAGGAGCGATTGGATCGTTCCGTAGGACCGCTGGGTGTGTTCGCTGATGGCTCTGACGGACGCTCCGCTGTTGTAGACCGGAAGGATCTGCTGGAGGAACTTGTCTCGCTTGGCGCCTGCGAGCTGGGTGCGCTTTGGTATGACCGGCAGTTTCGCGAGGCCAGAGCGGGAGGAGGCCATGGGATGTCCGTTCGTCGTCATCGGCGCGGCCGGGCCGCGAGGACTTGTGCGTAGCGGGTGCGTCAGCAGTCAGAAGCGGAAGAAGGAGGTAGGTCCCTCGCCCGTGCGGGCCGCGGCACTACCGGAGTGGCTCCCCTTACCGCGGGTCCGGGAGGAGGCGCGCACGGCGTTCCGAAATGCGGCCCAGCGGGGGCCGGGTGGCCGCCACCGGGGCATTGAGGGTGCGAGCGTGAGGTGCCGGTCGCGTGCGGCCACGGAGGCGTGCGGTACCGAGTGGCCGGGGCGCTCCGCGGGTGCGGAGTGCTCCGCCGGACCGGATGTTCGGAGTGGTCCGTCGTCGGTGGTGCGGGCGGGATGGGCCAGAGCGGCACGGTGCGCGGTAGAGGTCCCCGCGCGTGCGTGGTGGGAGGCGGCTGCCCAGCCAAAGGCTTCGCGGGATGAGCGCCGGTCGGTGCTGCCCAGGGCCGTGTCGATGGTGGCAGCGAAGCGCAGGGTTCTGCAGTATTCGACGCCCTCGGGGGCGGGGCGGGCCAGGACGCGCCCGGCGGGCAGGGTGATGTCGACGATGTGCCCGGCCGGGTGCGGGCGAGGTAGGGGTGAGGGCAGGACGCGGATGTCGGTGCCCTGCTCGGTGAGGTGAAGGAGGTGGTCGAGTTGGGAGGCCATCAGCCGGGCGGTGCCGCTGCCGTGGTGGAGGACACGGTTGTCCAGCACGTACACCGCGCTTGCGGCCGGGGGCGTGGGTCCGCCGGGCAGGTAGGCGTCCGGCTCGGCGACGGCCTGGGCGTAGTGCGGGGTCTGCAGCGGGGCGGGGAGGTGTTCGTAGGAGAGCCAGCACACCCTGGCGGCGCCTTGGGTGCACGCGGCGAGCCGGCGGGCGTGGCCCGGCTCCCGGTCGCGGGTCATGCCGTTCCACTCGGGCCGCTGCGCCAGCAGGCGCCGCAGCCCCGGTTCGTCGGCCTGGCACCGGTAGAGGCCGGTGAGGTCGACAAGGGTGCCGGTGCTGATCTCGAGTCGGCCTTCCTCCAGGGCCAGTAGCGCTTGGGGGGTGACGCCGAGCATCTCGGCAGGCTGCTCCGGCAGCATCATGCGCTGCTCCCGGACGACTCGCAGGTACGCGCCGACCACGCGGGTCACCGGTGTCCACGGGGTCATCGGCGGCTTCCGGGCAGGTAGTAGGCGGGGCCGTGTTCTCCGGCGCCCCGGTACTCGACGTCGCCTCGCTGGGCGAGTTCGGCCAGCGCCGCCTTCACGGCGGCGGGGGTGGTCCGCAGGTAGTGGGCGATGAGCCCGGTGGGCAGGGCCTGGCCGGGCCGGTAGCCGCCGGTGGCGAGGCGGTGGCGGATCTGCACCGGCAGCGGGGCGTCCGGTGATGGCCGGTTCGGGGAGGGGCGGACGCTTAAGGACACGGCGTTCCGTTCTGGTCAGGGCCGGGCGGAGGTGAGGCTGTCGGCGAGGTCGGTGAGGAGGCCGGCGAGCACGGCGGAGCGCCAGTGCCGTTCGCCGAGGCTGATGACGCTGGTGTCGCGGGCAGCGGCAGCACGGGCGGCCGCGGCGCGTACTGCGGTGGTCCGGGCTGGCGAGGTGGCGTCCAGGCGGGCGGCGGTCAGGGTGAGGCGGTGCAGGATGTCGTTCTGGAGGGTCTCGGTGTGGGTGATGGTGTGGTGGGAGGGGCAGTGGCTCTGGTGCCACTGCTCGTACGCCCGGTTGCGCAGGTGACGGATGGCGTGCGGGTCCCACGCGGTGTCCGCCCCCAGGGGCACCGTCCGCGCGCCGGTTCGTGACGGAGCGGGGGACCGGCCCTCGGGTGCGGCCGGCCTCGGCTTCGCCTGCTGACGGGCCTGGGTGGTGGTCAGGGTGTGCAGGGCAAGGGCGATTGCGTCGGGAGGGGTGAGGAGTGTCTCGGCGAGCTGATCAGCTGGAGGAAGAAAGCTGGCCGAGGGGTATCCGCCGGAGGCGGTCATCGCGTCGAGGAGGTGGTGCGCGCGGCGGGCGGCGCGGATGGTGCAGTGGTCGTCGGGGATGCACCACTGCCGCCCGAGGTTCTCCACGGTGCCGGTGAGGGCGAGTTGCTGCAGGGCATGGCGGACGGCCGTGGGGGTACGGCCGATGCGCAGGGCCACGTCGGCCGGGTCCAGGATCTGACCGCCCGCTCCCAGGCGGCCCGCTCTGATGCGCTCGTCGAGATCGCCGGCAAGTGCGGTGTACCGCTGGTCACTTCGGACTCGTAAACCGTGGCCCGGGGCGTGGTCTGGGGAGGAGGGGGTCATGAAGTGCCGATCTGAGGGTCGGGGCTGGAAGGTTGCGGCCGCGATGATCGCCACGAGGACGGCTAGGAGCGTCACCCCGTACGCGACGCGTTTGGCTCTGGTCATCGGGCGTCCCGGTGGGAGTGGTGGTGTGCGTAGGCCTCGGTGAGCAGGCGGCGGCTGCGGTCGGTGTCGGGTTGGTCGAGTGCGTGGTCGATGTGGGTGGCGAGGGCGGTGGTGGCCTGGTAGGCGGCATCGGCGAAGCCACCGGTGACCACGACACTCACGTCGTCGGCCAGCGTCAGCTCTGCGTACGACCCCGGAGGGAAGAGATCCGGGACGACGTGGACCTGGCTTCCGTCGTGCTGGACGTTCAGCAGGTGCCTGATCTGCTCGCACATGAGGGCGGCCGAGGCGGCGCCGCGCCGTACGACGCTCTCGTCCAGGATCACGACATCCTGACCGCGCAGCTGGGGCCAGGGCCTGCTGGGGGCGGGCTGGAGGACGGCGGCGGCGTAGGCGGAGGTGTGCAGGGGTGGGGGGACGAGGTGGGTGGACAGCCACCGCACCCGAACCGACTGGCGTGCAACTGCGGCCAGCCGCCCGGCGAATCCGCCGGCACGGTCGTGCCGGTGCACCTCCCATACACCGCGGGCACCGGCTGCCGATGATCCTGCGGTGAGCTGGTCTAGGGCGTGCGCCTCGTCGGGCATCCCGTAGAGACGGCACAAGCGGGGCAGGTCGCCGCTCGTGGCGGGGATGCGTCCGGATTCGATGTGGTCGAGATGCTCGGCTGGCATGCCCAGGCGGTGGGCGGCTTCGCCGAGGTTGAGCCGGGCGTGCTGGCGGGCGTCGCTCAGGATCGCGCCGACGACGTGGGCGACCGGGTGCACTTGGCCGGTCATCGGACCGCCTCGTCGGTAAGGGCGGGCATGGGACGGCGGCTGTTCTCCAACAGCCAGGCCAGGTCCCGCTGGTCCCAGAGCGGGGCCTGCGGGCCGATGGCCCAGTAGTCTCCCGGCCCGGTCCGAGCCTGCGGGCCGGGGAGGTGGACGGTGCTGCCCGGGCGGATCAGGCGCGCTGTCTCGCTGCGGCGTACCGGCCGGGGCCCGGCCTGGGTGACCAGGAGCGCCGCCCTGGTCTCCGGGAGGCCGATAACCGGGCCCCACCGGGTGACAGGTATCCGGGAGAGGAAGGAGCGGCAGACCGACGGGCTGACCCGTACGAAGTCCAGCCCCCGGCCGGCGACGGCAGCCGTGCCCCACGGCGGCACGTCGCCGTCGAGCGCGGGAGGGGCACCGGGGAGCAGGAACAGCGGATCGAGCCGAGTGCCGGCCGGGTCGTCCGGGCGGACCGGCGGGGGCTGTTGGGCGATCAATTTTCCGGCCGCCGCGGCGGTAGCTGCGGGGGGATCGGCGGCGAGGAGCTTTCGGTGCCAGCCTGCGGCTATGAGCTGAGGATCGGTCAGGCCGGAGGCACGCAGCAGGTCCAGGCACTCCTGGACACGTGCCTCGCTGAGGGTGGTCATGCGGGAGATCCGCGCGACCAGCTTGTCGTCGGGTACGTCAACCGGCAGGCACCGCCACACCGCCTCGACGTCGTCGGCCACCGCCCCCGGGTCACGGTCACCGGCGTCGAACGGGTCGAGGAGCCCGAGACTCAGGGACCGGTGGGCGAGGGCACGCAGCGTTCCGGTTTCGGCCCGCCGATGGCAGGATCGCTCGTTCGCCCTCACCGAGGCGGGCCGTACCTTCAGGTGCGCGGCGGCCTCGGGAAGGGTCATGCCGCCCACGGTGAGCAGGGTGAGGACGGTGTGCTGACGCTTGCTCAGCTTCGTCGGCGTGCCCGCTGCCGTCCGAGGAACCGGCCGTGGGGCGGGGGCTGACGATGCCGGAGAAGGTTGCTGATCCGGCGGGTCGACTGGAGTGTCCGCTCTGATCACGCCGAGCTTCCATCCTGCGTAGACGGCGCCCTCAAGGGTGCGGTGGCGGGTGCGGAGATGGTGCAGATACCCGTTGACGGCGTTGATGCTGAGACCGGTGAGGTTGGCGATCGCCGCGGGAAGCCGGGAATCGGGCACGTCCAGGGGCAGGCAACGCCACACGGCCCACAACTCGCCTGCCGTTGCGCGATCGCCGGAGAGTTCCGGACGCAGCAGCACCTCGCCGCGCAGAGACTCGTGGATCAGAGCCCGGCCGGTGGCGACGCCCGCCAGATCCTTGCAGCGGTCGGTCCTCCAGGCGATGGTGCTGGTGGTCGTGGCTTCCGCCCGGGCGCACGCGGCAGCGTCCCGCCCCGAGGCCATCAGCGCCAGCACCCGACGCTGAGCCGGTGCCGGATCCCAGGCGCCGGTCCCCGCGGGAGAGGGGCGCACCGCCGTGGTCTGCGGGGGAATCACAGTCTGATCGACGCTCAGCACGTCGTGGGCGAGACCGACCTGGATCAGCCCGTGGAGGCTGGTGGCGTGGGTCTGGCACAGCTGGTCGATGACGGACTGGATGTGGTCACGGCCCACCCCGATCGCGGTGGCCAGCACCGGGATGAGATCGACGTCCAGGATGTCCCAGTGCAGGGCCGCCCAGACCTGCCGTGTCAGGGGGGTAACTCGCGGCAGCAGCGGGCCCGGGCAGGGCCTGCGGGGCACCAGGCCCTGTGCCACGAGCTGGAAGGACAGGGAGCGCAGCGTGAAGACACCGAGGGCACGCTGGAGGTCGTCCACGGCCGCGGCCATCGACCTAGGCGCCATGCCCAGGGCTGTGGCGGCGTCCAGGGGAGACAGCCCGGCCGTGATCCGCTCGGCCGCCAGCAGGTGCCGCTCACTGAGCCTCTCGCTGCCCATCACGGCCTCCCGGCCGGGGCAGAGTCAGGGAGAACCAGCGTTGCGGCACGGCCCTGCTGGGCAGCGAGCTTCCGGATCTGGTCGGGAGTCGCGGGGGTGACGTCCTGGAGGTCACGTACGAAGCGTTCCGCGACCACGGCCGACAAGAGGTTCGGCCTGGTGCCTTCGCCCTCGTCCAGCGCTGGCTCCTCCTCCGCGTCGCCCTCATCCTGGGCCAGCTCCACGTACTGCTCCTCCAGCGCGCCGGTGGTACCGGGCACGAACAGCGAGCCGTAGACACCCACCAGCTCCGCCCGCCCCGCCCACAGCCCCTGCCGGCCCCGGTCCTTCAGGACAGGGCACCAGCTCAAGGCACACCCCGCGCACGAGGGCGGCATGTCGGTCCGGCCCTGGGCCGGGTACTGCGTCGTGCCGTCCGCCCGCCACCGGGGAAGTACGAACAACGGATGCCCCTGATCGTTGCGGGCTGCGGGCCGCCGGCAGCCCTGGCACGCCAACTCGACCATGCACAACGCCTGCCGGTACGGGGAGACCTGGGCGCCGACCGGCCGCCCGGAGGGGGAGCCGACCGTCCGCATCAGCAGGACATCGAAGCCCGGGTACCGGTCCTGTGGGGAAGAGTCGCAGTAGCTGAGCCAGCCGTCTGTCGTGGTCGTCAGCGACGGCACGTGCAGACCTCGTTCGCCGGTCGTGAGTGCCATGAACGGCATATGCGTAGCCGAGACCGCCAGCGGGTCCCCAGGGGGCGCCGCTGGTACCGGGCCGTGTGCGGCGCTCGGGGTGAGGGAGGTGAACATCGGCGAAGATCCGTTTCGGGACAGGTAGGAGCGATACGTGGGCGGCGGAGACCAGGGCGGACGGCGGCAGGCTGCCCGGCCATCGGCCCGGCCGATTTCGGCGCGGGAGCGACCAGGGCAAACTGGTTCGTTGGCAGGGCGCGGACTTGCGGCGAGGGCGGCTCCAGGAACGGAGCGGCTGTCACATCAGCGAACTCAAGGCCGGCCGCCAGCGACGGTCAGCGCTATGCGGTGCGGCTCCACGGCATTCCCGTTGGGCAGCACCTCTCCGGTGTCCTCCATCCGCAGGACCCCGTTGCACAGCACGACATATCCCTGACCGGGCACGTGCATCCGCACCTTTGCCGCCCCGTGGTCAGAGTCGGTCGCAGCGGGGCAGGGCGGCTTGTGGGCGCATACACCGGGAGTGTTCTTCGGTAGGGGTCCCATAGGGTTCTCCGGTTGTGGCTGGTCAGGCGGATTTGAGGGCGACGGCGGCGTAACTGGCGCGAAGGTCGTGTGCGTTGTCGGGGAGGCGCTGGGCGAACTCTCCGTAGCCCGAGCCCCACAGCCCGGTGGGAACCACACCCGGGCTCTGCACGGTCCACCGGCCCAGGAGCGCCCGGATGTGCCCGGCGGAGCGCGGGTGATAGGCGATGCCGGAGGCGGCATAGACGTACCGCTCGGCCAGGACACTCCTCTCGTCCTGCGTACTGGTGGCGGTGTGGGTGACCGACACGGCACTTCCAGGCGGGAGATGGGCGTGCAAGCCGTTGACGAGGTCGAGGGCCTGGTGGTCGTCCTGCCACTCCAGCAGTCCGTGGGCCAAGGCCGCGATGGGCCGCTTCATGTCGAACCGGGCCCGGACCGGTGCCCCGGCCAGGAGCGCGGCGACGTCGCAAGCATCCGCTCGGACGGCGGCGGCTCCCGGGTCGTTGGTGAGGGACATCTCGGCGCGACTGTGGGCCGGACCGAAATTGTCGACGTACACGGTGCTTACGCGCTCGTGGACGGTGCGGGCGGCGTCGTGGGCGTGCAGGACCTCGTCCTGGCCGGGGTCGTAGGGCCAGCCGCAGCCCAGATCGAGGAACTGCGTGTAGCCCTCCCTGGCCAGCCACTTGACGACCCGGGTGGTGTGCCGCCGGTGGGCGCGGACCTCCTCGCGCAACCGGGGCGACACGCCCAGGAGCTGGACGGCCAGCTCCTTGTCGGGTCCGCTGTAGTCCGACCCACCGCTCAGGTAGTCCAGGACGCGGGAGACATGCGGTGCGGGACCATCTGCAGTGCGGCGGCCCGTCCTGCCGGTGGCGACGACGAGATCTGTGCGGGACATGCTGCTCTCCCAGTTCCTTGAGCGTGAGCGTGATCAGACGCGTGCGGTGGGCCGGACCGGTTTGACCGCGACGCCGGCGAAGGCCCCGGAGTGGTCCCCCGGCGCCTCGCACTTCTCGAGGCGGGGTGAACAAATGCCGGTGGGCACCAAGCCGGGCTGCAGCAGCGGCCAGCCGCCGAGGAGCGCCTCAATGTGCCCCTGCGACCGCGGCTGGTAGGCGATGCCTGCTTCTTCGCACAAGGGCGTGAGCTTCGACATCGGCTGGACCAGGTCCTCGGTCAGGTCGGTGATCGACAGTGCCCTGCCCGACGACAGAGCCTCCCTGAGCCCCCGGGCGGTGTTCCTCGCTTCGACGAGGCTCATCCACGACAGAACGTTGTGGGCCAGCACCGCCACCGGCCGGGCCGACGTGCTCTCGGGCGGCGTCATGCGTCCCTCCCCTGGGCCGGGGACTTCACGGCGATCGCGGCGAAAGCGGCGGAATGCTCGGGCGGGCGGCGGGCGCCCAAACTGGACTGGTGCCACTGGCCGGTCGCGCACAGGCCCGGCCCCTGATGGACGAAGTCGCCGAACAGGGACTCGATCTCCTCACGTGAGCGCGGGCGTACGGTGAGGCCGTGCGCGGCGTAGGTATCCACGAGAGCGGCCACCGCTTCGGGGGTGAAGTCGCCGGTGAGGTGAGTGATGGCCAGAATGCTCCCGGCCGGCATCCACGCCCGCAGCTCACTCATCGCCTGCTGCACCACGGTGTCGTCGGGCCACCAAGGGAGGACGTCGCCCAGGAACACGGCGACAGGGTTGTCCAGGTCGATCGCACCCCGTATCGGAGTGCTGGTGAGGAACGAGCCCATGGGCATGATGTCCGCGCGGATGACCGTGGTCGCGTCCCCCTGGTCCAGCTCGGCCGACAGATGTGCGGCGACCCCTGGGTCATGGTCGACGTAGACGACGGGAAGCTCCCGGCCCAGGACGTCGTACAGGACGGGATGGTGGGGCCAGCCGCAGCCGAGGTCGAGGAACTGGCGCACCCCCATGTCCCGGGCCCAGGTGTAGGAATTCCGCTGGAATGCGCGGTTGATCCGGGCGGACTGCTGCACCCACGGGGCCACGGCCAGGGCGGCGCGGGCGGCTTCCCGGTCGGCTGGGTAGTTCTGGGAGTCGCCGAGGTACCACCCGTACACCCGCGAGGCGTTAGCGCTCTGGTAGTACGCGGCGTCCAGGTGCGGCTTCGTGACGAGCTCTACGTACGTCACGAGGTGCCCGCCTGTTCTTCGCCCGTTCCCTGCTCCGGCACCGAACGGGCGGTCCCGCGCGTCGGGCCGCCCGGGGTGTAGTTCGGGTCCTTGGCGTAGTCGGAGTGAGAGGGGTGCAGGGCGATGGCGGCGTAGGCACCGGAGTGGTGTTCGGGCAGCTGGGCGTGGGCGTGTTCGGGGAAGAACTTGCCGGTGGCGACGGGTCCGTCCACGTTGGACAGTGGCCAGCGGGCGAGGAGCTTCGCGATCTCTGTACGGGAGCGGGGCTGGAAAGGGCGGCCCGTTGCCTGGATGAGCAGGCGCGCCGCGAGGTTATGACGGGAGCGGACTGCCGCCTGTCGTCCGGTGGGCAGCAGGTCGGCGGTGGAGTGGATAAGGGCGATCGCGCTGCCCGGCGGCAGCCACTCCCGCAGCCTGTCCAGCCCGAACCGGAGATCGGCCGTGCTGTCGGTCAGCGGACCGATGTCGTCGACCAGGACACCGACAGGACGGCGGCGGTCGAGATCATTCAGAGCAGGGTGGCGCAGCAGCTGGAGCATCTCCGCGAGGCCCGCACCGGTGTGCCGGTGGCCGCAGGGGGGCCCGGATTCGCCGGTCGCGGTCAGGACGTTCACGTGGACGAAGGAGGCGTGCGGGACCGCTGCGCACGGGGGTTGCAGGTCGGCGGCCAGGCCAGGCCAAGGCCGGTAGGGGCCCGCGCTGAACATGACGAACTGGTCGATGCCCAATCGCCGGTAGAAGAGCTCCGTGCTGTGGAAGAGGAAGCCGCGCTGCATCTCCAGCGACCTGGCGAGCCAGGGGAGGGCCTTGCGCAGTCGGCCAGCGAGTTCACGGTCGGCAGGAAGGGTCTGGCACGACTCGCCCATGAACCAGCGCATGGCCCGCACCGCTGCCGCCGCCTTCACATGACCGGTGCCCAGGGCTATGGGGGGCAGCTCCGGGGGGCGGTGGATCGCCCGCGGGCTCATGCTGCTGCCCCTGACGGGATGCGGCCGCTGGTGGTGATGGGCAGTGCGCTGAGGCTGTTGGAGATGATCGACTCCACCGGGGTGAGCTGCTCCTCCTCGACGGCGATCACTGCGTCGGGGAAGGCCTTCAGGAAGGACCGCGTGGCGATCTCGGCCTCCGCGACGGCCAGCGGGGCGCCGAGGCACATGTGGGCGCCGTGCCCGAAGGAGAGGTGCGCGGAGGCGTTGGACCGCAGCACGTCGAAGGCGTCGGGCTGGTCGAAGATGTCGGGGTGGCGGCCGGCGGCGCTGTAGGCGGCGAGGATCGGCTCGCCCTGCTCGATGCGTACCCCGATCTCGGGCAGGTCGATGGGTTCGGTGGCGTAGCGCAGGGGGAGGAAGGCGACCGACGCGTCGCGGCGCAGAGTCTCCTGGACCGCCGCAACCGTCGCTTCCTCGGGGTTGCGGCGCACGATCTCCAACTGGCGCGGGTGCGTGAGGAGGTTCCGGTGGGTGTTGACGATCAGCCCGACGGTGGTCTCGTAGCCGGCGGAGAAGACGAGGAGGAGCGTGTCGACCAGCTGTTCCTCGCTGAGCCGCATCTCGCCGTCGCGGGCGCGGATCAGGTCGGTGGTCAGGTCGTCGCCCGGGTGCTCGCGCTTGTGCTTGACGAAGCGGCCGAGCAGGGCTTTGAGGGCTTCCCCGTTCTGGAGCGCTGCGGCCATGTCGAGGGACGTGTCGAAGACCTTGCCGACCGGCTCGGCCATGGCCTCCTGCCACGCACGCGGCATGCCCATGAGGTGGTGGATGACGTCCATGGGGAGCTGGTGGGCGAAGTCCGCGCGCAGGTCCACCCAGTCGCCGGCCCGCTGCTTGGTCAGCATCCGCTCAAGCAGGCGGTCCGTTATCGTCTGGATGACCGGGCGCATGGCCTGGGTGCGGCGGTGGTTGAAGGCCGGGCCGACCAGCCTGCGCAGGGCCCGGTGGTCGGTGCCGTAGGCGGTGAACATGTTTTCGACGGCGATCCACAACCAGAGCGGCCACCGCTGAACGGTCTGCTCGAAGTCGGGGTAGTGGCGGCGGGAGTCCTTACTCACCCGGTTGTCGACCAGCAGCCGCTTGAGGTAGTCGGGGTGGCTGACCGCCCATGCTTCGACGCCGAGAATATCGACGCGGGCGACGCGACCGCGGGAGCGGAGCTCGCGATCCTCGCCGACACGGTCACGGGCCTTCGGGTCCAGAACCAGCGGGGTGATGCTCATCGTGGGCCTCCTACTAGTGCTGCTCGGGGAGCGGAAGGAACGGGGCGAAGGACTACGCGGGCACGCCGGGGGAGTGTCCAGCGGGACAGGCCGCGGCGGGCAGCCAGCTCTGCCAGCTCGCCGGAGTGGACGCCGGTTGATGGAGCTGACTGGGCTGGGGCGCGGTGGTGTAGGGGTTCGACGGCCACGGCGGTTCGCTGCGGGTGGTCGCCGTCACGGGGGTGAAGCGGGCGGGAAGGGCTTCGAGCGCGTGGTGGTAGGGGCCGGGCCGGTTGCGGATCTCGTTCGCGGGGACGCTGAGCTGGAGATCGGGGAGCCGGTGGATGAGCTGGGTAAGGGCGATCGTGGTGATGGTGAGTGCCATGCTGCTCGCCGGGCAGGTGTGCGGGCCCAGCGACCAGGCCATGTGTGCGCCGGTGCCCAGTACGGCGGGGTCCTGGGCGGCGGCCTCGTAGGACATGAGGATGGGCACCCCGGGCACGAGTTGCCGGCCGTGGAACGTCACGGGGCGGCGGGCGTAGTGGGCCCCGTAGTTCGCCATCGGCGGGCGGGTGGCCAGGACGCGGTTGATGAGGGGCATGACGTCGAGGGTTCCGTTGACGACTTCGGTGTAGATGTCGTCGTCGACGAAGTACTCCAGCAGGCTGTTGCCGAGGAGGTTGGTGGTGGGTTCCTGCCCGGCGGCGACGGTCAGCACGAAGTGGTGCTGCAGTTCACCGTCGTTGAGCCGGGCGGGGTGCTGCATCATGGCGGTGGCGAGGTCCGGGCCGGGTTGGGCCTTCTTCGAGGCGAGCAGGCCGCCCATGTAGCCCTCGAACTCCCGGGTCGCGGCGACGACTTCTGCGCCGACGCCCTCCATGAGTCCTGCCAGGGAGGACACCAGCCGGGGGGCCTTCTCGTCGGGCTGTCCGAAGAGCCGGTTGAACAGGTAGCTGGGCAGCGGCCGCGCGAATTGTCGGATCAGGTCGCACGTGCCGTCGTCGACGAACTGGTTGATGAGGTGGTCGGCCACGACCCGCACCAAGTCGCGCAGGTGATGGGGTTCGACGGAAGCCAGCGCGTCGGAGACGACCCGCCGGTAGCGGGCGTGCTGGGCGCCGTCGGTGAACAGCGGATTCGGTCGCGGGCCGAGCATGCCGAGCACCGGGTGGTCGGCGGGGAGCTGTGCGGCCCAGTCGGTGGGGTCCTTCTTGAAGCTCTCCTTGTCCAGCAGCACCTCCTGGGCGGCCTCGTAGGAGACGACCAGCCAGCCGAGGATCCCCGGCACGATCTCCACGGGGGCCACCGGGCCGTAGTGCTCGCGCATGCTGGAGTAGTAGGCGGGCCGGTTGCCGCCCTGGGCGAAGTGGTCGGTGTGCAGTCTGTAGTACGGCGGCGGGGGCGGTGTGCTCATCGGGCGGCGTCCCGGGGGTAGGTGGTCATGACGTGCTCGACGAGCTGGATGAGCGCGTCGATGGAGGAATTGCGGTCGCGGGCGTTGAAGTGGATGAGCGGGGTCTCCTCGCTCAGGTCGAGACGGGCGCGTACCGCGGAGTCCTCGATGTACGGGGCCCCGGGGAACTCGTTGACAGCGACGACGTAGGGGAGGCCGGAGCGCTCGACGAGGTCCATGGCTTCGAACGACGCCGCGGGGCGCCGCAGGTCCAGCAGCAGAAGCGCCCCGTGCGCCCCGTAGGCCACGTCGTCCCACACGCTCTTAAAGCGTTCCTGCCCGGGGGTGCCGAACAGGTAGAGCACCGGTGCGGTGGGATCGTGAGGGTCCAGCGTGAGGCGTCCGAAGTCCGTGGCCACGGTCGTGGTGGTCTTCTCCGGGGTGTAGTCGAGGAGATCGACCGAAGCGCTGACGGCGGTCAGGGGCTGCTCGGTGTGCAGCGACCGCATTTCCGAGACGGACGCGACCATGGTGGTCTTGCCGACCCCGAAGCCGCCCGCCACAACGATCTTGACCAAGGGCGCTTCCTCCGGCACATAGCCGGGGACACTAGGCGGCTGCGTCCTTGAGCTTGCGGAGGCCATGAATGACTCTCTCCATGAGATCGATGTCGGTTCGGGCGGCGGGAGGGGCGGCCTGGACGAGGCCCAGGTCCGCGAGGTCGCACGCGAGGATCCGGATCGCGAGGGGCGGCTGGCGCAGATACGCCGCGGCGTCGACCAGCGTCAGCGAGCCGCCCCGCACGGCGTCGAACAGGTCCTGCTGCGCGGGGCTCAGGCGCTGGTCCGGTCCGGGCTGGACCCGCAGCCACACCAGGCGCGTCAGCAGGTCCTCCAAGCCCTTGATCACCCTGCGGGGCTGCGTGCGCCCCTCGGTCGCCAGGTAGGTGGGGATCTCCCGGGGACGCTCACGCCTTGGCACGGCCCGCTACTTCCGGGGCGAACCACTCGGAGAACTTGACGATGTCGTACGCCACCTTGCCGAGGTCCGCTCCCGCCGACAGCCACAGCAAGGCCCGCACTCCCGGGCCGACCTGCGCCAGCATCAGGTATCCGCCGCCGCCACCATGGAGTTCGACGGTCACCTGCCCCGCCGTCTGCTCGCCGTCCGAGGCGGGGAAGAGCTCGGCGAGGGCCTGCACGGCGCCGAAGACCGAGGCGCCCAAGGCGGAGGCACCATCGGACGGGTCCCGGTCGGCGCCCGCGTCGGTGCCCAGCCGCAGACCGTCCCCGGAGCACAGCACCACGTGCCGCGCATCGGTCGTCTCCAGCAGACGCTGGGCGTGGCCGTTGTACTTGCTCTGCAGGGGTGTCTGGCCGGTGGACGCGGTGAACCGCGGGCTGGTGTTCATCAGGACTCCCAAGAAGCGCTGTCGGACGGGTGAGCGGTGTGGGGGGAGGGCTCTTGACGGGCCCGCTGGGTTCCGGACTGGAGGGAGGCATAGACGGACCGGACGGCCACGGCATCCCGGAGCGGCACAGGCTCAGGCTCCTGGCCCACGGGCGCGCCGGGGCTCTTGCGCTGGCGCTGGGGGAACCCGTCGCGCGTGGGAAGCGCGGTACGGGACGGGCCGGCCGGCTGCTGGAGTTGCGGCGCCTGGGCGATTGCCGGCTCCGGCTGCGGCAGCGGGTCCAGCCGGACACCGGACCCCTCGGGGCGCTGCCGCCCGCTCACCGCAACGAGAAGACTCGCGTCGATGTGCAGGTTCACCCGCAGGCCGCGGGCCGGGGAGGGGTCCAGTGTGAGGGTCAGCCCCTCGAACCGGCTGACGAGACGGCCGACCGCCGCCAGTCCCAGACGCGGCGGGGAACCGGCATCCCGCAGAAGCAGGCGCGGGGACTCCAGCATCTGCCGGACGAACAGCTGCTTCTCCACCGTGTCGAGCCCCGGGCCGCTGTCGGCGATGGTGATCAGCACACCGGTAGCGGTCGGGTGGGCCTCGGCGCTGACCAGCCCGGACCCGACCGAGCAGTAGACCGCGTTGTCGAACAGCTCGGCGAGCGCCATGATCAGCGGTTCGGCAACCGGAGCCTGAAGACCCAGGTCCCGGCCGTCGGGCTCCGCAGGGACGTGGCTGACCGCCGACACCCGCTGGTGCTTCACAATCCGCGAGCGGGCCGTCTCCAGGGCGGTCATGATCGTGGTGTCCTCCCGCGCGGTGCCCGGGAGGTCACCGCAGACCACCGCAGTGCGCTGTACCTGCCGGTGCAGCAGCACGAGCCGGTGATCGATCCCGTACAGGTCCTGCAGAAGGTCCGGGGCGTTCACCGCCTTGTACTGGGCCTGCTCCACGAGCTGTACCGCCTGGGCTGCCAGGGCACGCGTCGTGCCCATCACGGACCGAACGACCTCCTGGGCGGACTGATCGGTGCGGATCCGGTCCTCCAGTACCGCTTCGGTCACCACGGCCAGGACCTGCTCGCACGCCCGGGCCACCGGGTCGGCCAGCAGACGCTCATCGGCCACGCCGGGCACCGGCACACCAGGGCGTCGCAGCCCCTCGACCGCCGCAGGAAGACGAACAGCGGCAAGGTGCCGTACCTCAGTCACCACAGCCCGACTGTGCTGCTCCGCTCGGGCCGCATGCTCCTGGGCCTGCTCGGCCGCCTTGCGAAGAGTCTGGGCGGTGGCTTCCATCGTCTGTCGCGTAGCCTGCGCGTCCGCCTTGGCCCGTACCGCCTGCGCGCGGGCACGGCGGAGAAGTATCCCGAACACCACCGCTGCGAGAACGGCCAGCCCGAGAGCGGCGTAGACGACGTGGACCAACATCAGCCCACCTGCCCGGTGCAGATCGCCCACGGGAAGCCCGGGTGGGCCTGATGGCTGGGGAACAACACGGCAACTCCAAGAGGTGAAGGAAACGGGAAACGTCCAGAGGACGGGCGACGGCGGGCGATCATGTCCAGCAGCGCGGGTTGCACGCACCGGCTACGTTGAGGAAACCGCCAACTACCCTTGGCGAACAGCCTTCGTGGTGGGTCGACCCCGTCAAAGGCGTCAAAGATCATTTCGAGGTCGGGGATCGTCCATGGCTCGCATGCGCAATGAGGCGCTGGCCGCCCGGATTGCCGAGGCCGGCTGGACACAGCCCAGGGCGGCGGCGGCCGTCCGCCGGGTCGCCGAGGAGGTCGGAGCCCGGGATCTTGCCGCGGTCAGCCGCTCTCACATCGCTATGTGGATCTTGGGCACGCGGCCCAGCGGACAGGCGCCGCATATCCTCTGCGAGACGCTGACGCGGAAGCTCGGCCGCACCATCACCCTCACCGACATCGGGCTGCCCGGCGCGCAGGGCCAGGACGTCACCGGGGAAGGAGACTGGGAGGCCGACACCCTGACCGCGCTGACCGAGCTGGGAAGAGACGACCTCGACATGCTCCACCGACGCCAACTCCTGGCGGACACCGCTTACTCCGTCGCCGGACTCGCCGTCCCGGCAGCTTCCTGGTGGAAGGATGCCCCCTCCGTAGCCGCGCAGCGCCGCGTCCACTCCCAGACCACCGTCACCCCGGCCGACGTCGACGACATCCGCCAGACCACCGCGTTCTTCTCCGCCCGCGACCAGCGCCGCGGGGGCGCCGCCGGCCGCTCGGCGCTCGCCGCCCACCTCAGCCTGGAAGCCGCCCCGCTCCTCTCCAGCCGATTCCCCAGCGAGCAGCTGCGCAGGGATCTGTACTCCGCCACCGCCGAGATGACCTACCTCGCCGGCTGGATGGCCTTCGACGCGGGCGAACACCGCCGCGCCCAGCGGTACTTCACTCTCGCGGTGAAACTCGCCGCCGAGGCCGGGGACGGTCCGCTCGCCGGACACACTCTGCGGGCGATGGCCCACCAAGCGGTCGACCTCCAGCACCCCGGCGAGGCACTCGACCTCGCCGAAGCGTCCATGGCCGCCGACCGGTACGGGCGGGCCAGCTGGCGGGAGAAGGCTCTGCTGGGCATCGTCCACGCTCGGGCTCTGGCGGCCACCGGCGACCGCAGAGGAACCCTCGCCGCGATCAGCCAGGCCGAACGGGACCTCAGCCGCGACACCGGCGATGCCCCCGACCGCGTCTCCTTCTTCGCCAGCGCCTCGCTGTCGCACGAGACCGCCTGCGCCCTGCGCGACCTCGGCAGCCTCCGCGACGCCGAAGCCCACTTCAAGGAGAGCGTCGCCACACGCCGCCAGCAGCAGTTCGCCCGCACCCACAGCGTCACCCTCGGCTACCTCGGCTCCGTCCAAATCCGCCGAGGGGGAGTCGATGAAGGGTGCAGCACCTACGGCCAAGCCTTGGACGCCATGGACGGGATCAGCTCCGGCCGCGCCAAGGACGTCATCGTCCAGATGCAGCGCGACCTCTCCCCGGTCCGCCGCCGAGGCGGACGGCAGCTCACCGAACTCGAACAGCGCGCCCGCGAGATGCTCCGCACCATAGGCTGACCGAGTCCGGGAAACAGCACCCCGTGCCAGCTCTACGGGAGCGGCAAGGGCTGAAGCAGGGAGAGCTCCGAGTTGACCGCGCAGCAACCGCTCCAGATCGTCCCGATCGCCACCGTCGTCGGCGGGCACACCGAGGTCCTCGACGACTACCAGGGCGGCGTCCAGTCGGTCATCCGCTATCACGACGCCTACCCGCTCGAGATGGTCCAAGGACTTGGGGAGTTCAGCCACCTCACGGTGACCTGGCACTTCCACCTCGCCAGCCCCGACGACGTCCATCTCCACGCCCGGAGCCCGCGCAACAACCCCCGCTGGCCCGCGACCGGCCCCCTCGCCCACCGCAACCACCGCAGGCCCAACCAGCTCGCCATCAGCTACCCGCGCCTGATCGGCATCGACGGCCGCGACCTGCTCGTCACCGATCTCGACGCCGTCGACGGCACCCCCGTGATCGACATCGCCCCCTGGTTCACGGACATGGGCCCGCGCGGTCCGGTGCGGGAACCTGCCTGGCCCGGCGAGATGCTGAGGAACTACTGGGCCGACGCCGACAGCCGGTAACCCGCCGACGGACATCTCGGCCACCTCAAGAGCACCGAAGCTGGGGGAGTACGCCAGGTCACACGACTCCGACTCCGACTGGGGCCGCAGTACGGAGACCACCGGCAAGGGCCCATCGGCCGACCGAGTCGACTGCCGCACACCAGGAACGTTCTGGACGTGCTCAACGACACCGCCCACCAAGGGGTAGAGGCAGAACGGAGCGCTGAAAGCGCGGCCGTGGAGATTCCCGCGCCTCACCCAATACATCGCGTGCTCGTCGGTGAACCTCAAAGGCGGCACGAACAGCATCCCGCTGCTCCGGATCTCCACCCGCGGGCCCCAGTCCATGAGGAGGTGGGAGGAAGGGGGCAGGATCAGAGTCCAGGCGTCACCCTCGCAGATGGCCGCTCCCAGGTACTGGTCGCGCGTGGGGCTGGGGTTGGTGAACAGGTCCAGAGCCAGAGCCGGGGGCAGCCTCAGCGCGGTGAAGTCCTTGCCGACCGGCATCTCGAACGGGATGGTGGCCGTACGAGCAAGCGGGAAAAGGTCATCGATCGAGTCGCCGACTTTCATGCCCCTGATCACCTCGTCCCGCTGCTGACCGGACGAGGGACGGTTGCGATCGCGCCGAGGACTATCCCGGCATGTGAGAAGCCCTGCGGGTAGTTCCCCAGCTGCCGGGAGGTCTCCGGATCCCATTCCTCCGCGAGCAGGCCGAGGTCGTTGCGGATCTGGAGCAGCTGCTGCTTGAAGATCTCGGTATCCTCCGGGCGGCCGATCGCGGCCAGGGCGGCGATCAGCCATCCCATGCAGATGAGGAACGCGCCCTCGTCTCCCGGCAGTCCGTCCACGCCCTTGTCATCGCCCTCGGTGGGGTAGCGCAGGAGGAACCCGCCCTGGGTTGACAGCTCCTTCTGGATGGCCTTGACGGTTCCGACGATCCGCGGGTCGTCCGGCGGAAGGAATCCGCTGGTGACGATGTGCAGCAGCGAGGCGTCGAGCTCCCGCGATCCGTAGGACTGGGTGAAGGTCTTCCGGTCCCGGTCGTAGCCACGCTCGCAGACCTGCGTGTGCAGCCGGTCGCGGATCCGCGCCCACCGCTCGACGGGACCGTCACCGTGGCCAGCTGCTATCAGTTGGACGGCGCGGTCGAACGCGATCCACGCCATGATCTTGGAGTGGACGAAGTGCCTGCGGGGCCCGCGGACCTCCCAGATCCCCATGTCCGGCTTCTCGAAGACGTCCTCCAGGCAGGTGACCAGTCCGGTGACGAGCGGAGCGACGACAGGCGCGAGGTTCGGGTCGTGCAGTTGCGCATTGAAGAGGGCATCGACGACTTCGCCGTAGACGTCGATCTGGAGCTGTCCAGCTGCGGCGTTCCCGATCCGTACGGGCACGGAGCCCGCGAACCCCGGCAGCCAGTCGAGCACCTTCTCGGTGAGGTCACGCTCGCCACCGACCCCGTACATGATCTGGAGACTCTCCGGGCGGCCGTTGATGACCTGCTGGAGCCACTTGATCAAGGCCTTGATCTCATCGATGTAGCCGCAGCTGAGGAGGGCCTCTGCCATCAGCGCGGAGTCGCGGAGCCAGGAGAACCGGTAGTCCCAGTTGCGCACTCCGCCAAGCTCCTCGGGCAGCGACGTCGTGGGCGCGGCCACGAACGCCCCGGTCGGCGCGTACTGCAAGGCCTTGAGCGTGATCAGCGACCGTTCGACAGCGTCACCGTCGGGCCCGGCGTAGGTACTCCGCGAGATCCAGTTCTGCCAGAACACCTGCGTTTGATTCAGCAGCCGGTTGCCGTCCGGCACGGGAGGGGCGTCGGTCCCCGGCTGCCAGGAGAGCGAGAAGACAAGCGTCTCCCCCTCCGAGAGAGTGAACTCCGAGCTCAGATCTCCGCTGTCCGTACGGATAAGAACGGGAGTGGGAGCATCGAGCCACAGACCGCCGACGCCGAGGTCGACACTGGCCCTGACCCCGTCCGATGCCAGGTCCGGCACCCGGCAGCCGTAGCCAGGGCGGGCGCGCAGGAGAGACTGCATCGGTACGCACCCGCTGATGCCCTTCACGATGCGGACCAGCTGGGCGGTCTCGTCGTGGACGGGCATGAAGTCCAGGAGCTGAACGGTGCCGGCCGGGGTGAGCCAGGTGGATTCCAGGATCAGCGTGCCGTCGAGGTAGCGCCGGCGGTTCACCGTCGGCGTGGTCCCGTTGAGGCCCACGGGTCCGAGGGTCCACTGTCCGTGCTTCTCCGAGCCCAGGAGGCGAGCGAAGACGGCAGCTGAGTCGAACCTGGGCACGCACAGCCAATCGATGCTGCCGGCCCGGTCGACCAGTGCGGCCGTACGGAGATTCCCGATCAGGCCGTAGTCCTCGATGCGCGTTGCGCGCTGCATTGTGCCGGGCCGCCCCAAAGAAGCGTCCGCACCGGTCGCTCTGGGGGAGGGGATAGGCCCTCCCTGGGTAGCGACCACCTGAGGGAGGGCTCTGCTCACGGGGAGGAGACGGCTGTTCATGGGATCCGATCTCTTTCGACGCCCGACGAGCGGGCACAGCAGGTGTGGGTGAGGACGGGAACCGATCCCGCGGCTTTCCGGCGTGCGCGGTACCAATCTGGGCAGCGCCCCAAATGTGTGACCGCGCAGGTAGCAGATAGCGGCCCGCGATCCGGTGGCTGCGGCGCCGTGGTTGCTGGCTCACTCAACGGTGACGGAAGTCGGGGGACAGCGATATGCCAAACCGTGGTCACTTCTGTGTCACTTGGCGTGAGACGTGAACACAATCCAGGGGCCTTTTAGTACATTTTGCCCGTCTTCATCGGTGTGGTGGCGCGACAGCTGTGGGGCGAAGTGACACAGAAGTGGCCACGGTTTGGCGTATCGCTGCCTGCGGTGTTCCGTCACGGTGGAGGTGGGTCGAATCCGGCCGCGCCGCAGGGCGTCTCGATCATGAGGAGACGAGGTTGCCTCCCACTACCACCGAGCTGGTCCATGATCAGAGCCTCGGGAAGCTGCTGGATCACTGCGACGTCGAGCTCGCCGGGCTTCCAGCCCCGCAACGCGCTGCACGCGGTGCGCTCGCCAGCCTCCTGGACGACACCGATCAGAACCAGGTCGATGATGCCGCGTTGATCGCCAGTGAACTCATTGCCAACGCCATCCAGCACAGCTGCGGCGCGGTCCTCATAAGGATCGAGGTCTACGAGCTCGGCACAGCACTGGGTGTCGTCGACCGAGGCCGTGACACCGACGTTCTCCCCCCGCACCCGTGCAACTCCTCCGTGGAGCCGGACACCGTAGCCACACACGGCCGCGGGTTGTTCATCATCCAGAACCTCGCGGACACCTGGTCGGTCGAGGAGACATCGAACGGAAAGATCGTCATTGCTGTGCTGGCCCGGAAAGGATCTCGCTGATGGCCGACTTGGACCTGACGAGTCGCCATCTGGGACTGGGTCTCTTGGCTCACCCTCTGGGTGTCAATCTCAGCGCCTGCGGGCTACCGGGAGGTCGCACCCGCGACGAGGACGACGGCCCCTTCCTTGACGGTTTGCGCCGCGCCGTGGAACTCGGCGCCAACCTCTTGGACGCAGCCGACTACTACGGCGCCGGGCGAGCTGAGCGACTTCTGGGGCGCCTCTTGCGGGAGTACCCGGACCGAGCTCTCCTGACCAGCAGCAAGGTCGGAAAGATCCGGGGCTCCGCGCCGCACGCCTACGCCGACCGGCACATCCACCACCAGCTGCAGCAGACGCTGGAGAACCTCTATGTCGAGGCGCTGGACCTGTACACCCTGGCCTCCTGGGACTTCGGCCCCCAGGACCGCTACCTGGGCCCCGCGATCGAGCAGATGCGCGCCCTGCGGGAGGTCGGCGCTATCAGAGCCATTGGGATGCGGGGACCGTATGTCCCTACCAATGCGGCGCCCGCCGAACGTGCCGCCTGCGCCGAACGATTCCTCTACCTCTTCCGACTGATCAGACCGAACGTCATCTGGACCCGATGCAACGCCCTCACGCCGGCCATCACGCTGGAGGGCGAGGATCTCCTTACATTTACGGCACGTCACGGTGTGGGCGTAATACTCGCGGCTCCGGGAGACCTCGGCCTCCGATCGGTTCTCTCTCAGGCCAGCATCGAAGTGGTATCTGGCGGGATGGAGTCGCTGCGCGCACGATTCGGGGACACTCCGGGAACTCTGACCCGCCTTGCTCTGCTGTCCAGCCTTCAGCGCGTCGACCACTGCGTGACGGTCGTGGGGTACAGCAACAAGGACCAGGTCGAGGAGAGCTTCCGGTCTCTGGCTGGACCTGCCCTTACCGCCGTCGAACTGCGACTCCTCGAGGACGCGTATGCACAGGTTCGTGCGAAGGAGTGCCTGCAACCGAGGGAAAGGCTGTCGGCCGTCACCGGCATGTGAGCGCCGCCGACCTCTCGCACATCAACCTTGCGGTCGCCTTCTAGGCGGAAGTAGACCGCGACGCTGCGGCAGCGCGCAGCGGAACCGAGCGGACGGTCCGCCACCGGTAGGCCCTGTCCTGACGGCGCAGCTCCACGAGCTCGACGGTGGTGAAGTGCAGCGGTACAGATGGGAGAGACCGCAAAGGCGCGACGGCGTCGACGACCGCGGCCGCGGATCGCACCTGGTTGCTGTAGGCGATACCCAGGTGCGGGCGGAACGCGGCCGTGGGAGAGCCGCCGGGAACCCCGGCCTGCTTCCCTGCCTCGGACAGAGCTGCGTGGAGGCGCACCAGCGGGGTCCAGGGGGTGAGGCTGAACCGAACGGCGCCCCGCGAGCCGGCCAGAGGATGGGCGAGAGCGTGAAAAGCTTCAACGGACAGCTTCTGCGCCAGTCCGAGGAGGTGTTCCACCTGAGCCGTCGATACCTGGTCGACCGCCCCGACGCGCAGCAGGGTCACGTGCAGACCCTCGGCGGGGACAGGGTCCAAGGCCAAGTGCTGCAGGGCTCGTTGGCAGTGCTCCGCCCGCTGAAGCAGTTCTCCGGGGTCTGGAAAGGTGTGCATCCAGTAGTACGAGCGCTGCTGATCCGACCACCCGGGCCGGTCCCAGTGATCGGCCATTCGCTCGACCTGCTGGAACGCGCGCCAGTCGTGCTCCACGATCACTCCGGGATCGTCGAGGCTGGCAGGAGGCGCGCTGGGAAAGGCGCTGGGATCGGTGTCCAGCTCGGGTGACACAGGGCTCCTCGGAAGTCAGGGTGTGATCTGCGACAGCGAGCCGACGGCGATCATGCCGACCTGCGGCTGCGATCGCCACGTCCGCAGTTCCTCGGCATAGTCCCCCACCTCAGCTTCCTTGTGCCACTGCTCAGCGTTCTGGTACAGCTCGACCGCCCTTGCCCAGACGGATTTGATCGGCCGCCCGGTGCCAGATCTCAATGCGCGACGGCCCAGCGTCATGGCGTGCTCGATCTCGGGTGATCCCTGCTTCAGCAGCGCCGATGCCACATCCAGCCCGACCAGGGCACGGCTCCACTCGGACTGTGAATGTTCCACCAGTTCTTCGATCTGGTCGGCGTGGGCCAGGACCTGCGCGGTGTCGCCGAGGGAGAGCCGTGCGGTGATGGCGTTGGCGAGGGAGCGTGCCATGGAATAGGGCTCGAAGCTGATGCACGAGGTCAAGCCGTCGGGGAGCGACGTCTGGCGGTCTGAGAGGGCGGTATGTGACGTAGTGCCGCGTTTGTTGTCGCTGGAACGTGTGGCACAGGCGTATCGGGGCTGATCAGGGGGTCTTGTCGTGCTGGAGTGTTCTTCGTGAGCGACCGCCAGCCCTACAAGAGCGACCTGTCCGACGAGCGGTGGGCCCTGATCGAGCCCGTCATCGCCTCCTGGAAGGCTCAGCATCCCTCCGTCAGCGGCCACCAGGGCGCCTACGAGATGCGGGAGATCGTCAACGCCCTGCTCTACCAGTCCCGTACCGGCTGCCAGTGGGACTACCTCCCCCACGACCTGCCCCCGGTCGGCGCGGTGAAGTACTACTTCTACAAGTGGCGCGACGACGGCACCGACCAGACCATCCACGACCTGCTGCGCTGGCAGGTCCGCGAGAGCCGGGGGCGCAAGGCCGACCCGAGCTTGGTGGTGCTCGACACCCAGAGCCTGCACGCGGCCGTCGGGGTGCCCGCCGGCACCACCGGAAGGGACGCGGCAAAAAAAGTCCCGGGCCGCAAGCGCGGCCTGGCAGTTGATGTTCTCGGTCTGGTGATCGCGGTGGTGGTGCTGGCCGCGTCCGCGCACGACAACGCCGCTGGCATCGCCTTGCTGGACAAGGTCGCCGCCGACACCGACACGGTACAGAAGGCCCTGGTGGACCAGGGGTTCAAGAACGCTGTCATCGACCACGGGCGGAAGGTCGGCATCGACGTCGAAGTCGTCGAGCGCAACCCAACGACCAGCGGGTTCGTGCCGCAACCGATCCGGTGGCGGGTGGAGCAGGTAAACGGGATCATGATGCTGCACCGCAGACTGGTCCGCGACTACGAACACCGGCCCGCCTCGGCCGAGTCGAGGGTGTACTGGGCCATAAGCGACCGGATGTCCAGGATGGTCACTGCGACCTCCACCCCCACCTGGCGCGGCGCATGAACAACGACGGGCTCACCCTGGGGGCGGTCCTCGCCCGCCTGGAGGAGCAAGAGCGCGAGATCGCCACGCAGGCCGAAGCGACGCGAGCGCGCATCACGGAACTCACCGCGCAACTGGAGGAGTTCGGCCGAGTCGCCGAAGAGGTGCGCATCACCCGCAAGACACTGCTGGCACTGCCCGAGCCGGCCTCGCCGACACCGCCGCCCGCGAAGCTGCCGGACCATCCGGCCTACCAGCAGATCATGGCGGTGTTCGCCGCAGCCGACGCCCCGCTGCGGGCACGGGCGGTCTGCGAGGCGTTGGACCTGGAGATCGCACCCAACAACGTCAACAACGTCCGGCTCAAGCTCAAACGGCTGGCCGAACGCGGAATCCTGATCGAGCCCGAACAGGGCTTGTTCACCAAGCCGCAGTCGTAGCCGCCTGGTCAGGCCACGACCAGCCCGACAGCCCCACCCGAAAGCCCGAAACGGGCATCACGTCACGTACCGCCCTCTGACATCGACCACCGCGGTACCTCCTTCACCGAACCCCTTCTCGATGCCCTCCTCGCCGCCCTCCGTGACCCCGCCACCGGGCGTCCCCACATCGGCGACACCAGGTTCGAGACGGCGATCTTCGAGGGCGACACCAGGTTCGAGACGGCCGTCTTCGAGGGCGACGCCGGGTTCGGGTCGGCAAACTTCGAGAGCTACGCCGGGTTCGGGTCGGCCGTCTTCAAGGGCGACGCCCAGTTCAATGCAGCCGTCTTCGAGGGCGGCGCCCTGTTCGAGGGGGCAAGCTTCCAGAGCTACGCCGGGTTCGGGTCGGCGGTCTTCAAGCGCGACGCCGAGTTTGGGTGGGCGACCTTTGAGGGCGACGCCGGGTTCGGGTCGGCGACCTTCGAGGGCGCGGCCGGGTTCGAGTCGGCGACCTTTGAGAGCTACGCCGGGTTCGGGTCGGCGGTCTTCAAGGGCGACGCCGGGTTCGGGTCGGTGGTCTTCAAGGGCGATGCCCGGTTCGGGTTGGCTACCTTCGAGGGCGATGCCCGGTTCGGCTCGGCCACCTTCGAAAGCGCTTCAGCTCTCGGGCCGTTGGTATGCGCGAAGCGGGTTGTGTTGTCTGGGGCAGCATTCGGCGGCCCAGTGACCCTCTCGTTTGCCGCATACCATGTGGAGTGTCGACGGACCCGCTGGTCGTCAACGGCCGAGCTGCGTCTGCGTTACGCCACGGTGGACTTCGCCCACGCCGTCTTCGAGTACCCCCTCACGATCGCCGCGGAGCAGGCACCCTTCGTGTTTGCAGACGGCCACATGATGTCCGAAGCGCCCTTCGACAGTGAGCTCGATGCCGCGGTACGGATGATGTCACTGCGCGGGGTCGATGCGGCCCACCTGGTCCTCGCCGACGTCGACCTCTCAAGTTGTCTGCTCACCGGGACCGTGCACCTGGACCAAATACGCCTAGAGGGCCTCTGCTCCTTCGCCACGACCCCGTCCGGCACGCTCTGGCAGGGAGGGCGCCCGGTGCGGTTCACTCGGCGCCGCACGCTTGCCGAAGAGCACTACTGGCGCGCTCGGCAGCCGACCGCGGCCGCGGGCTGGACCGCGGCGATGCCCGACATCGGCAGTGCGGGGCCAGCACAGCTGGCACCGGTGTACCGGGCGCTGCGCAAGGCGTTCGAGGACGGCAAGTACGAGCCGGGCGCGGCGGACTTCTACTACGGCGAAATGGAGATGCGCCGACAGGACCGCACCCAGACCACGCGTGCTGAGCGCGGCCTGCTGCACGGCTATTGGGCCCTGTCTGGCTACGGCCTTCGCGCCTCACGAGCGTTGGGCTGGCTCGCGGCCGCCATGCTCATCACCGTCGTGCTACTGATGGGCTTCGGACTTCCCCAGGACACCCCGAAACAGACCGCGATCGGCATCGTTCCGGCCGGAGGAGGCAAAGTCACCTTCGAGATCCACAAGGACGACCCGCGCAACCCCACAGACGAACGCTTCACCGGCGAACGCTTCGACAAGGCCCTGAACGTCACGCTCAACTCGGTTGTCTTCCGCTCCGCCGACCAGGACCTGACCACCGCCGGAACCTACATCGAGATGATCTCACGCATCCCCGAGCCCATTCTTTTGGGCTTGGCGGTCCTGGCAGTCCGCAACCGCGTCAAACGCTGAACGCAGCCAGTCCCACAACAGCAGACATGAGGGCACGGACATCGGGCGCTGAAATGATCAGTGCGCTCAACCGTCCCGAGCCCGATGCCCGGCCGCGCAGCGGTACGGAGGTCAGCCAGCGATCCGGCGGGTCAGCAGCACAGAGCCGTGGCTGGCGAGTTCGGCCACTTCTACGACCCGGCCGGGTTTTGGTGCGTGCACGACCAGGCCGTTGCCGATGTACATGGCCACGTGCTCGGGCCTCGATGCGGTGCCCACCGTGAAGACGAGGTCGCCGGGCTGTACTGCGGCTGCCGGTACGGTCCGGCCGTCGTGGATCTGGGTGTAGGTGGTGCGGGAGATCGTCACCCCGGCGACGCCGTAGGCGCGCTGCATGAGGGAGGAGCAGTCGCAGCGGTCCCGGGGATTGTCGCCGTGGGGGTTGGTGCAGGTGCCGCCCCACTGGTAGGGCGTGCCGAGCTGTCCCAGGGCCCAGCGGATCGCGTTGCGGGCCTGGGGGGAGGCGTTGGCCGGGATCTGGAAGCCGGGAGGCAGGGAGCCGGCCGGGATGTTGCCGTAGTCGGCGGCCGCTGGATCGGCGGGGCAGACGGCGGCAATGCCGAGACCGATGGGGCCTGCGGCCGCAGGCTGGCCGCCGCCGAGCGGCGGGGCGATGGCCTGTTGCAGGGCTGTGGCCAGGGGCTCGTGCTTGGCGTAGGCGTCGGGGAAGGCGGACTTCTGTACCTTCTGCGCGGCGATGGTGACGGGCATGCTCTCCCAGTCCTTGAGGGACGTGAGCGCGTTGTAGAACTTCGTGGACGCGTAGACGGGGTCGAGGATCTGCTGCCGGGTGCCCCAGCCTTGCGAGGGGCGTTGTTGGAAGAGGCCGACGGAGTCGCGGTCGCCGTAGTCGATGTTGCGCAGGGTCGACTCCTGCAAGGCGGTGGCGAGGGCGACGACCTGGCCCCGGGCGGGGATGTTCATGGTGATGCCGGTTGCCACGATGGTGCGGGCGTTGGGGATCTGCTCCTTGGGGACGCTGAGGCCCGGTACGGATGCCGGGGCGGGGCTGCCGGCGAGGACCTCTTGTACCTGCCGGGTGATCTGGGCGGTGTCGCCTCCCGTACCCGGTGTGCACTGGGTACGGGAGGCGGCCTCGGCTTCGCTGCGCGCGAGGCCGGTGACGTGGGCGGCGATGAAGGCGAGGCCGACCACGGTCAGGACGACCAGGGCCGCGATCCCTCCGGCGAACGCCTGCTTCTTGCGGCTGCTGGTCATGCGCCGCTCGGGGGCGGTGCCGCGCCGGTGTCCGGGGCATCGGGGGCCGGGCGATGGGGGAGGTCCCCGGCGCGGCTGTCCGCCCCGTCGGTGCCGCTCGGCTCGGGTCGGGAAGTGGTTGCCGGACGGCCGCCGTTGTTGATGGCCCGCGACGATGAGACGTTTCGCGGAGTGCGGCTCGGCCTGGCGGAGGGGGCTGATGCGTCTGACTCTTCCGGGTACGGAAGCGCCGGGCGGGCCGGGGCCGGGGCAGCAGGGGGCGATGGCCTGGTAGGGATGACCGCCTTGCGCTGGGGTGAGCGAGGCGGCCGGGGCCGTCCTGCGGTGCTTCCCGTGTTGAGGCCGGGGGCGGCGGGGGGCATGGGACTGCCCGGCGGTGTTGCAGCGGGTGCCTGCTTCGTGGGGGCGGCGGCGTTGCGGCGCTGGGGGGTGCCGGGCCGTGCGGGACGGACAGCACCTGGGGTGCGAGCGGGGCGGGCAGGCCGGTTGGCGGGACGCGGAGGGTGACCCGGGCGCGGAGGTTGGCCGGGACGCGGAGGGTGACCCGGGCGCGGAGGTTGGCCGGGACGAGGTGACACGTTCGTTGTGGAGGGCTGGGTCGGGCCGGAAGGGCGGGGCGTGGATGTGGAGTGCTGCGCGGGTCGGCCGGCCGGGCGGGCCTGGGAGCGGGCTGCGGTCCTGGAGGTGCGGGAGCCTGCGTTGATCTGGCTGATGAGGGCCGTGGCTCCCACGGTGCGCGGCATCGCGTATCCGGCGGCTGCCAGCGGGTTTCCATGGGCCAGGGCGGCGCCGACCATGGCGGTGCGTACGGCCCCGCGGGCGACCTTCCGGGCGATGTGGTGGTTCTTCGTGACGGGGGCGGAGGCTGGGGGAGCGAAGACGGAGCCGTAGGTGCCGCCGATGCGGCTGCTGGACAGCTTCGTCCGGACGTTTGCCGCGGTCTGCCTGGAGCGGGCCATGAGCTTCTTGCGCTTGATGAAGGCGCCGATGCACAGGAGGTCGACGACGACGAAGCGCAGGGTGAGCTCGTTGCCCCATTCCTCCTGGGCCGGGTCGAGGACGGCCTGGAGGATGATGATGAAGACGGCCAGGGAGACCACCGAGGTCAGCATCTGGCTGAGGGAGCGCAGGACGGATGCGGCCCAGTCCCACAGGTAGCCGCGGCCCGCTCCGGGGATCGTGCCGATGATGAGGGCGGGCTCGCCCCGTACGGCGTCCCAGGCAATACGGCACTGCGCGACGAGGAAACCCCCCGCCAGGCGGACGATGAGCAGGGTGACGATGAGCGCGGCAAGGAAGAGGAAGATGCCGCCCCCGAGCTTGTCCAGCGAGGCGCGCTTGGCCGCAGCGACGTCACCGGGAACACATTCGGCCTCGAAGCGCTCGGCGGGCGGGTCACCGAAGTGGTCGATGGCCCACCGGGTGGACATGTCCATCGAGGTGTCGTACCAGGAGGAGACCGGCACACCGATGGGGCTGAGGTAGTCGGCGTAGGCGGTGGCCTTCTTCAGCTTGTCCATACGGGACTGGACCTTGCGGTCGAAGACGAGCTGTTCGACGCGGGTCTCGGCGTACTTGCGTGCGCAGGCACCTTCGAAGACGCGTCCGTACTGCAGCAGCATGGAGGGGCGCACGATGAACGCGTCGGTGAGGGCGTCGGTGAGCGGCCGGGCCAGGGACGCACTGGTCGCGGCGCCGTTCTGCTCCTGGTCCACGTCCAGTACGGGGCCAGCGTCAAGGATCACGTCCGCGACCTCCAGGGCCAGGCCCCGGGTCACAGCGATCGCACCGCTCTCCTCGCCGAGGAGGGCCGCTGGGGGTGAGGCCAGCAGCGTGGTGGTCAGGGCGGCCAGGAGGATCGACAGGGCGGCGTCGCCCCACCCTTTGGCGCGGTCCCCGAAAAGGATGCGGCAGACGCAGATCAGGGCGCACACGGCCAGGAACAGGGTGGGCAGCCCGAGTTCGAGGATCACCCGGGTGTGCAGGGAGTCGGCGACGGCCAGGACCGGGACCAGGAGGAGCTTGGCCAGGCCGAAGGACAGAGCCCAGGCGATGAGCCAGCAGCAGAACGCGATGAGCCATTTCGTGCCCAGGAAGGTGAACTCGGTCAGCAGGTTCTGGACGCCGAGTTCCCACTCGATCAGGTCGCCGGTGTCGGACTTGACGTTGTAGACGCTGATCGGCAGCCCGTTGGCGTCGGTGACGTTGAAGACCCCCAGCACGCCTCCCTCGTCGGGCAGGACCTTGCGCAGCTCCTCCTTGGCCGAGTCGAGCAGCCCCTTCTGTACGTCCTTGGCGAGCTGCTCGCCCTGCTCGCGCAGGATCTCCTCCAGCAGCTCCTGTTCTTCGGGGGTGGGTGTGCGCTGCCCTCCGGCACCCGGGGCTGTCGGGGCTGTCGGCGTCGGGCTGGGTGCGGGTGCGGTGGGTTCGGCGTGGGCGGGCAGGGAGGTGAACAGCGTGAGGACGGTCGAGGCGAGCGCGGCGGTCAGGAGCGCGAGGCGCAGGCGGGTGCGGCCGAGCCGGCGCAGGCCGGTGGCCCAGGCGGTGAGGGAGTTCATGCCGCGGCCTGGTAGTCGCCGGGTGTGGTGTGGATGGTGCTGTGCACCGCGCGGTCGCTGGGAATCAGCACCCGCATCATCCCGATGCGCCCGGCCAGATCGCAGTAGAGGCACTCACCCGCCCTGGCAGCACGCTCCTCTGGGGGTTGCGTCGGGGAGAGCTGGGTCGTGACGAGGTCCAGGAGCTCGGAATCGTTGCTGTCGACTCCGAGGAAGCTGAGGGCGTTCACGGCCAGGGGCCGGGTTGTCTGACGGAAGACGAGACGGTGGGGGAATGCGCCGCGGACGATGTCGCCCTTGGCGGTGTTGAGGGGGCCGATGTCGTTCGGGTCGTGGGAGGCGACGTAGGCGGCCGCGTTGTGCTTGCGCCCGTCGCGCAGCAGCTCCAGGAGGAGATCCAGGCCCGTGTCGGAAGAGGTCAGCCACCAGCACTCGTCGAACACGGCGACGCCGAACTCGTCCTTCGACTTCATGACGGTCTCGCGGGCGACGGCGGCGATCAGGTACATGAGGGCACGGCCCAGGACCTTCTCGAATTCGAGACGCTCGATACGGTGCTCGGAGGCGAGCTCCTCCTTCTTGGGCAGCGCGAGGGAGTTGACGAGGAACACCACGGAGTCGGCCCGGCCGGTGTCCAGGACGGGAAACGTGTCCTCGAAAATGACGCCGGCCAGGTCGCCCTCCTGGGTGGCCTCCAGCTTGAGCGCCAGGGTCGCGGCGACCGGATCGCCCTCGCCCCGCGCCGCGAGTTCGGCGGTCAGCGCCCTCATGGACGGGGCGGGGCGGCCAAGGACCGCCTTGACCGCCGCCGACAGGGTGATGCCCTCCACATCCATCGGCTTGACGTCCAGGAGCAGCGTGAGGAACGACTTGGTGCAGCGGGCTGCGGTCTTCGGACTGTCGGCGTACATGCGCAGCGGGTCCAGGGAGCAGGAAGCCTGCTCGTCGATGCGGACGAGCTGAGTGGTGCCGGGGCAGGACTCGGCGAAACGTGCCCACTCCTGATCGCGGGTGCGGTCGACGATGACGGCCCGCCCCCGGCTGCGGGGTTTCCCTGGCTGAGGTCCACGGGCCAGGACGTGGTAGACGGCCGTCTTCATCGCGACGGACTTGCCCCCGCCCTTCTCGCCGATGAACGCCATGGAGGCGTCGGTGTTCTCGCGGGGGCCACGGCTGGGATCGAGGAAGACCGGTCGGGCGCCACCGGAGGCGACCTGGATGCCGTACAGGGCGCCGCGGTCATCGCCGAGCTGGGATCCGCACCAGGGCATGGCCATCGCGAAGTCTCTCGCCAGCAGGATCTGGGCGTAGCCGGTCATCACCGGGGGAGTGCGGCAGCCGGGCAGCATGGCGTGCCAGAGGTCCTGCTGCTTCCCGACCGGGCGGGCGAAGGTGTAGTCGGTCGCGCCGAAGTCGGAAGCCAGCGCGGCCGCCCGCCCTTCGGCGTCCTGGGGGCTGTCACCCCAGACGGCGAGGGTGACCATGGCCCGGATCTCGACCTCACGGGCCGAGGCGCCGAGCCGGTCGGTGAACTCCTCGTTGTCGGCACGGTCCTGCTCGATCGACTGCGGGGGCCCGGCCGGGTCGCCCGCGTACTCCTCGGCCTGGTTGCGCAGGTGCCCGGCCCGCTTGCGGCTCTTCCGGGCGGCCTTGACGCCCGGGGTGATGACCAGGCGCGCGGTCCAGTCGACGGGGTAGGCGAGGTCGTCGAGCTGCTGAAGGTAGGCGGCGCCGGGCAGCGCGAAAGCGGCCGGCATCTCGGACAGGGCGAGGAGCGCCTGGTAGGAGTCGCCCCACTCGCTGGACGCCTGGAGGTATCGGCGCTTGAACGGGTTTCCCGGCAGAGCCCGGGGGCGGTCGAAGGTGGTGCCGCCTTCGGCCAGGAGGACTTCACCGAGCGCGGCAACGGTCCGTCCCCGGCCGCGGACCGCCGGCTCCGAGCCGTCGGGCAGGAACGGCTCGGCCAGACCCCGGCGGGCACTGTGCCCGTAGATCCACAGGATCTCCGCCTCGGTGGCCGGCCGCATCCCCACCCCGGACGCCCACGCGGCCTGCATGGCCGCGGCCTGCCGCGTGCGGTCGGTGACCTCGGACGCGGTGATCGGGGCGGGCATCAGCCCGAGGTGCTGGGCGATGTCGGCTTGCGCGGCGGAGAGAGCCGACCGCAGCGCCTGCTGAGCGGAACCCGCGGGCAGGGGAACGGCGAGCCAGTCGGTGCGGCCGGTCAGTTCCATGTGCCCGAGCTGGTCCAGGACAGCTGCGCCGAGCCGCTCATAGCGCGGCGAGCGGGCCAGGTCGACGTCAGCGACCATCGCCCGGACGATCGCAGCGGGGTCGACCTGCGGGCACAGCGACAGGAGCATCGGCTCACCCGTGAGCGACTTGAACAGTGCTTCAAGAGCCTGGAGCCGGTTCTTCTTTGCCGCTGAGGGGGCGTGGCTGTAGTTCTCGGCCTTGACCCGCCATACGGCCCAGACGGTGCCGTGGGTGGTGAAGACGAGGTTCCCGGCGACGTGCCGGATCGGCAGGCGCATCTCAGTTCTCCAGGTAGTGGTGGTCGGCGGCCGCCCGGTGGGCCAGCAGCGTCTGGACGCCGGACAGCACCGGCGTGCCGACGGGCGCCTGCGGGGCGGCGGGGCCCGGCGCGGGTGCGGGCGTGACCGGCTTACGGGTACGGGACGGGGCCACCGTGGCGATGGCAGGAGCGGGGGCGTCCGCTCCCGCAACGGTGATCAGGGCGTTGGTCCGGGCTGCCGGGGCCGGCCGGTGGGCGCGGCCCTGGAGGCGGCCACCGGCAGGGCCGGCCAGCATCGCCATGACGCTGAGCAGCACGGCGAGCGGGTTGCGGCCGTCGATGTTCACGTAGCGCAGCGCGAACGCGGCACCCATCGAGCAGCCGACCAGGACCACCAGGTCCGTGACGCCGTGCCCGCCCCAGACGGGCCGCGACAGCAGCAGCCCGACGAAGACGGCCACGAGCGTGGCGAGTTCGGTGAACGTGTACGGGCCGCCGATGAGACGGATGTTGCGTCCGGTGCCGCCGGGGACGGTGCCGGTGACCAGCGGCCGCCGCCGGGCTTTGGTGTAGCAGCGGCCGATCAGCTCCTCCTCGACGGCAAGGCCCTCAAGTACGGCGGTCACTGGTCGCCGTCCATCTGGCTGAGGGAGCCGCCGTCGTAGTTGGTGATCGTCTCCGCGGTGGTGGTGGACAGGAAGTCCATCTGGGAGGCGAGACCGGCGACGAACCCGGCGAAGATGACCGCGACGATCGTCGCGCGGGGCTCTCGGGTCCTGTAGCCCACGACGATGATGAAGAGGCCGCACAGGACAGGGATCCCGTAGTCGTAGATCAGGGTGAGGAGGTCGGAGCCGAAGCTCTGACCGATGCCGAACCAGTTCGCGGCGAGCGTGGTGGTGGTCTCCACAGTGATGCTCCTTCAGGTCAGGTGGTGGGTGCGGCGGATGACGTGGTGGCCAAGGGCGCGGGGGCGGGGGTGGGTGCGCCGTCGAGTTCCGCGATCTCCCACCGCCCGGCGCGCGCGGTGAGGGTCAGGGCGTAGGTGAGCGGGCGCCGGACGGTGTCGTTGCCGGTAGCGCGCAGGGACACCAGGAGGCGCAGCCGGGTCCCGTCGGCGGGCACCGTGGTGGTGGCCTCGCCGCCCCGCTCGCCTTCGACGGCGAGATGGTCGACGGCGATACCTCTGTAGGGGGCGGGGCTGATCGGGGTGATGCGGGTACCGGGGGCGAGGTAGCGGTCGATGTCACCGGCCCGGCCGGTGAGGTAGGCGGTCAGGAACTCGGTGACGGCCTGCGTCCTGGGATCACCCGGCGCGGCCGGGCGCTGCGGCCCGTACAGCAGCTCCGGTGAGGCGACTCGCGGGGGAGCGGCCACCTCGGCCGGCATGGACAGGGCGACGTACCCACTGGTCCCGCCCGTCACCGTGGTGGCAACAGGGACCTGGAAGTACCGCAGCCGCTCCACCGCCGGAGCCGCTTCCTGCTGCTTTTCGGCACTGGGGCTCTTCGGCGTCGGTGCCGCAGACGGACCGGACTCGCGGACCCGGGCGGCGACCGTCACCGACCAGATACCGGGGCTGGTCTGACGCAGCCGCACGACCGTGAGCTGCTGCCCGGTGCGTCGGCCTGGTTCTCCTTCGAGCCGGATGCCGGTCGCGTCCGGGTAGTACGCGGCGAGCTGCTCCTGGTCGCCTTCCCCCGCTCTCAGGTAGGCGTCGACGAACAGGACGGCGAAGCCGGCCGATCCCTGGGAACCGGCGGTCGACGGTACGGAGGGCGCCGGTGCTACGGGCGTGCCCGTACCGGACGGCGCGGCCACCAAAGCCGCACCGGCCAGCAGGGGCCCCAGAATCAGAAGCGCCCACGCGCACCACCGCAGCAGGGCGGAGGTGTTCGCCTGGGCCCCGCTGGACCAGCCGCCGACATCCTCGGGCCGGCTGTCGACGGCCCAGTCCTGCCCGTCCCCGGGCACGGTGTCCTCGGGCCCGGCCGGGCGGCGACGGATCAGCGACTTCATGCCGTGCCTCCTTCGGAACGGAGGCTGTGTCCGGTGAGGTCGCTGATCCGCCGCCGCAGGTGCGACTCGGGCCGCCGGCGCAGCGCCTCCAGGGACGTGAGGGCCTGGGCGGCGTCCTCGCTCAGGAAGCGGACCAGCGCGTCGTGGGTGCGGGTGTCGAAGGGCTGGACGACCAGGGCGGCGCCCAGCTGGATGAGCAGGCGCTGGGCGCGCGCCACGCGCTCCTCGTCCACGTCCAGGGGCACTCGGGTGGTCCGGGGCATTGGGGTCTCCTTGGGTGAGAGCGGACGGGCCAGAAGAAGGGGCCGGATCATGCGGCGGTGCGCTGGAGTGAGGCGGAGAGGCGGGCGACGGCACGCGAGCGGCGCCGCCGCCAGGCCCCGGGGGTCGCACCGGCGATAGCGGCGGCGTCCTGGTCGGGCACGGCCGCGGTGTAGTGCCAGGCGATGGACCGGGCGTCGGGCGTGGACAGGGCGCCGCTCTCCATTGCCTCCAGGACCAGGTCCAGGAGCTCCAGCCGCGCTCCGCCGACCTCCCCCTCGCTCATGGGGATGCAGCTCTGGAGCCCGGCGGCGGCCGCCGCGCGCTGTACGGACCGCGCTTGCGCGTAGTCGGCGGGCCCGGGGCGGGAGTCGGCGAGGAGTTCAGCCAGGGCCAGGTCGTCGCCGAGCTCCTCGCGGTCGGCGGACAGAGCACGGCAGAGGTGACGCAGCGTGTCCAGAGCGGTGTTCGCGGCGGGTCGGCCAGGCCGGGTATGGATGCGCCCGGAGCGGGCCACCTCGAAGAGGGCGGCCACCGTCATGTGGCCGACCTCGTCGAAGGACCGGCCACCGAAGCCACGGACCTGCCCGCGGGTCATCCGTACGGCGGCCGGGATCATCGCCTGAACGATCACTCGCGCGGCGAGGACGGCCGATCGGTCATGCCCGGCCGCACGGCGCAGCAGCGCACGGAGAACGGCGTCGGTCAGCTCGTCGGCCAGTCGGCCATCACCCGGGCGGAGCGCGGCGAGCAGCTGGGCCGGACCCAGGGAGCGGACCCAGGCATCGGCCACGCCACCGGTCACGGCGGCGACGTCGTCGGCCAGCCCGTCGGCCACCAGCCAGTCGGCCACGGCGCTCTGGACGGCAGGGTCGGCGCACAGCGCTGACCACTCCGCGTCCAGGCGGTGAAAGATTCCGCCGGCGAGGGCGGGGTGCTGTACGTCGAGCACGGCACGTCTCCTTTCGGATCTCGTGCCGTGAACTCTCCTCAGACCGGCTTGCCCGAAGGCTTGCCCAGCCCTCAAAAAGACCAGGTGACAGGCTTGCCCATCGTCCGGGCAAGCCCTTGGGGGGTGAACGGGCAAGCCGTGCGAGGCAGTGGGCAAGCCTCCATGGCCGCTCAGTGCAACTGCGGGCAAGCCCTCCGGGGCAGTGGGCAAGCCGCCTTCCCCGGAACGGGAAACGGGCAGCAGTCCGGAGGTCCGGTCACGGTCCGGCGGTGGCCGAGGCGCGTGGATCGGTCATGGCCGGTGGCCGACGCGGGCGGTGACCGGTCACCAGCCACCCTCTCCCGATCGGCCATCGGTCACCGCGTGGAACGGTCATCGGCCACGTGCGCCAGCCTGATGTCCGGCCCGCTCCGGCCGGGCCGGGCCGGGGTGCGCATGCAGGTGGCCGATGACCAGATCGGCCATCGGTCACCATCAGGTGAGCGCCGGTCAGCTGCGGACAGACCGCAGGTGCGCGCGCCCCTGCTGCCGCCGCTGCTCTTCCAGGTACTCGCCCGCCTTGTCGAGACGCCGCTGGCCGGTCCGGGGAGACAGGCCCAAACGCCGTGCAACCTCAGCACCGGACAGCTTTCCTCCGCTCTCCTCGGCTTCGACGATCCACCCGGCCACGGTCACAATCTGTTGCTGGGCAGGATCCAGGTCCGGCTCGGCAGACTGCTGCTCCGGCAGCCGAGCAGTCGCCGCTCCCTGCTCGTCGGCGGTGGCCGCCTCCCAGACCGTGCCGTCGCTGGATGGCTCCGTCAGCCGCGTGGTCGGCAAGACGAGCGATGCCTGCTGCGGCACGGCCCCGGCACGGCTCTCGTCCGCCACCTCGGCACTCGGCGCTGCGGCGGGCTCCCGCACGGGAATGTCGAGGGTCACCGGAAGCGTGGGCGCGGCTGCGGGCCCGGGTGTGGCCGGTCCGAAGAATGGGTGCGCAGCCGCGGGAGCGGCCTCGGTCATGGCAGCCGGGCGCGGCGCGGCCTCGACCTCGGTCTCGCCCAGGCGGCCGCTGTTCAGGCCTTGCACGAACTCGGCTTCAGCCTCCGCGTGCTGTTGATCTGAAGGTGCCGGTTCCGCTGGTGGGGCCTGGGCCTGGACGGCGGCCGCGGCACTGGGCTGATCTTCCGTGGTCATGCGCAGCGGCCTCGTCCGGCCGGGCCCCGCCGGAATCTCGACCGGAGTGGTCTCCAGGGTCTTCGGGCTGAGTTCCAGGAACTGTTGCGGCGACGGGGCGGGAGGCTGTTCCTGCTGCTGGAGCTGGGACTGGTGGGGCTGGGGCTGGGGTGCCTGCTTCTGGAGCGGCATCGGCTGCTGCTGCGGGTGCTGATGGGCCTGCTCCTGCTGGGGCTCCCGCTCCTCGCGGCCCAGCTCGTGCCCGTGCTCCCGGCCCTGCTCCCGCTGGGGCTCGTAGGGCAGTTCGGCCTTCGGGGCGGGCGGCAGCAGGGCCGGCTCGATGCCGGCGGCGGCGAGGCCGGCCGGGGCGGTCTCGGCGAGCGGGACGCCGTACTTCGCCAGCCGCAGCGGCATCATCGACTCGACCGGGGCCTTGCGGCGCCAGTTGCGGCCGAACCGGGCCTGGAGGCGGGCCTGGTAGATCAGCCGCTCCTGTTCGAGCTTGATGACCTGCTCGTAACTGCGCAGCTCCCAGAGCTTCATGCGCCGCCACAGCTTGAACGTCGGTATGGGGGAGAGCAGCCAGCGGGTGAGGCGCACGCCCTCCATGTGCTTGTCGGCCGTGATGTCCGCGATCCGGCCCACCGCGTGCCGGGCGGCCTCCACAGTAACGACGAACAGGACCGGGATCACCGCGTGCATCGCGGTGCCGAGCGGGTCGGGCCAGGAGGCGGCGCCGTTGAACGCGATGGTCGCGGCGGTCAGCAGCCACGCCGTCTGGCGCAGCAGCGGGAACGGGATCCGCATCCACGTCAGCAGCAGGTCCAGCGCGAGCAGCACGCAGATGCCCGCGTCGATGCCGATCGGGAAGACCAGGGAGAACTGGCCGAACCCCTTGGCCTCGGCCAGCTCGCGCACGGCCGCGTAGGAGCCCGCGAAACCGATCGCGGCGATGACCACCGCACCGGCAGTGACAATCCCGATCAGGATCCGGTGCGTACGCGTCAGCTGGATTTGTGCCCTGCCACTGTTCCCCGTGCCCACCCGCTGGCCCTTTCCGATCAGTCCGAAATCCTCACACTCTCATGTCCGCCTCCACCACCCTCCTGTTGCGACAGGGACTTCAGGCCTGGAGATCGGCAATGGTGGCGTTGGTGCGAGGTCACCTCGGGCTCGTGCCCGAGGAGTCCCGGCGAGGCCCGCCCCCATCCCTTCGCCTGCGACCCCGTCCCCGGGCCGCCCGCCTGCTGACTGGTCGGCGGACCGAAACCCCTGCTGCCGTACCAAGCCCGATAGCGGCAGATGAGACATGGTTCGTCCATCTATGTAGTGAATAACTGTGGCTGGAACTGGGTGGGTTGAGACTGGTTCTTTGCATAGGGTGAGACCAGACCGCTGGGTCTGTTTCCGGTGAACTGGCCAGACTCAGCCGCGGCACCAAGATCGAGGGTCGGTGTGGCCCGTGAACTGGAGGGGGCGCAGTGACTCACGCAGCACATGCAGAGCGGACGAGGAAGCGAAACCGGAAGGGAAACGGACCGGCCAGCCTGGTAGTCGTGACTTGCACGCTGCTCGCACTGTCGGCCTGTTCAGCGAAGAACACTGCGGACACGGACGCCAAAGCCACACCGACACCGTCCGCGACCCCCACCGCCACGAAGTCGGTGGACCCTTCCGCAGCTGCTGAAGCCGAAGCGGTCACGGCCTACTCCGCCTTCTGGCGGGAGATGGAACGCGCCTACGCGGCCGCCGACGTCGATGCCTCCAAGCTCAAGGACTACGCGAGCGGCGTCGCCCTGGTGAAAACCCAGGTCGACACGGAACGCATGAAGAAGAAGGGCAGCAGCTTCAGCGGCGGCGTCACTCTCACCGACTCGACCGTGACCCAGCTCGACGACAGCAAGAAGCTCCTCAAGGCGAAGCTGTCCAGCTGCCTGGACGTCACGAAGTGGGTCGTCCTGGACAAGGACAAGAAGCCCGTTGCCCTCCCCTCGACGCGGCTGACCAAGTACGTGGTCACGGCGACGATGGAGCGCTGGGCGGACGGCTGGAGGGTACTGACGAACACCCCGCAGTCGGGACAGCCATGCTGACCCGCACGCCCGCCATCGCCGCACTCACCCTCGCCGCGCTCCTGGCCGCCGCCCCCATGGCCCTCGCTGACGGCCCCGACATCGACGTCGGCGGATGCGACAACGACTTCGTCTGCCTGGACGTCGGGGTGGGCGGATCAAAGCCCGGCAGCGGCGGGAGCGGGCCTGGAAGTGGTACGAGCGGCGACGGCGGTACCGCCCCGGTCGGCACCAGGCCGGTGGGGTCCGTGCCGTGCGAGATCCGCAAGCTCGATCCGCAACCGGGTGCCGACAGCGACCTCTGGGAGGGCCACAAGCCCGGCGACGGCGCGATCTACGTCAACACCTGCGCCGACTCCGGAATGGGCGCAGGCAACGACGGCACCATCGGGCTCGCCTTCTGGGCGCAGGACCAGCCCCCGCCGGGCGTTGCTCCGGAGGTCCTCGCGCAGCGGGCCGTCGACCAGATGCTCCTGAAGGCCCCGCAGATCGGCATCACGCCGAAGCCGGGCGGGAAAGGGGTGGTCGGTATGCCGGTCTACCTCTGGACCGAGAGGAGCCCGCAGACGTACGGGCCGAACACCGCGAGCGCATCAGCCGGCGGCATCACTGTGACCGCGACGGCGAAGGTCAGCCGGATCGTCTGGCAGATGGGCGACGGGAAGACGGTCACCTGCACCACGGCCGGGACCCCGTACCAGGCCGCGTACGGCAAGAAGCCCTCCCCGGACTGCGGCCACCGCTACAACGCCCCGTCCTCGACCACCAGCACCGGCCGGTACCACGTGAGCGCCACCTCCACGTGGACGATCGCGTGGGAAGCCACCAGCGGGCAGACCGGCCAGCTCACCGAAGTCCGGGACAGCGCCGTGGACATCACCGTCGCCGAAGTCCAGGTCCTCAACTAACCGCACGCTTCAGCACACCGCACGCTTCAGCACCTTCGAGAGGCACGAACCCTCATGGAATCCCCTGCCGCGCCGACGGTTCCGCGCCCGGCTGCCCCGGCGGCGTCCCGTCCCGACCTCCCCATCACGACCACCGCACCGGTCAAGCGGGAGCGCCGCTGGTCGGTCGCAGCCCTCTGCGTCGTCCTTGCGGCCGTAGCCGGTCTCGGGGCAGCGGCCGCCGTCACCTCGGCGAGCGACCGCACGAAAGTTCTCGCTGTCGCCCGGGACGTCCCCGCCGGGCAGGCGCTCACTGCGGCGGACCTGGTCGTCGCCGAGGTCAGCGCGGACGCGGCCCTGACCCCGGTAACGGCAGGGCAGAAGGCGTCGATGGTCGGCAAGCGTGCCGCCGTCGACCTGCGCAAGGGAGGTCTGCTCACCGCCTCGCAGCTGGCCACCGGCACGGGCCTGGGGGACGACCAGCAGCAGGTCGGCGTACAGGTCAAGCGTGGCCAGGCCCCGGCCGGCACGCTCGCCCCCGGCGACAAGGTTCTCGCCGTCACCACCCCGGCGCAGGGCGAGCAGCAGGCAGGGGAAGCGGAGGCACCGCCCTCCACGATCAGCGCGGTGGTCGTGACGGTGTCCCGGCCGGACGCGTCGGGCAGCGTCGTGGTCAACCTCGCAGTCGCCAACAAGAAGGGCCCCCTGCTGGCCACCCGGGCCGCCCAGGGCCGCATCGCTCTCGTGCGTGAACCGCGAGGTCAGTGATCATGCCCGTCACCGCACTCGTCTCCGCGAAATCCTGCGGAGTCACCACGGCCGCCCTGGCGCTCACCCTCGCCTCGAAGCGGCCCTCCCTGCTGGCCGAGTGCGACCCGGCCGGCGGCACGATCCGCGCCGGGTTCCTCCAGGGCGAGGCCACCGCCGGATTCGGCCTCTACCACCTGGCCACCGCCGAACGCACCGGCCCCGACGCCCTCGCGCACGCCTTCGCCAGCCACCTGTGGTCCATGGACCAGGCCGGACACCGCAAACTGCTGCCCGGCCTCACCGACCCCGGCCAGGCCGCCGCCCTCACCCGTACCTGGCCCGCCCTGTCGGACGTGCTGCACGTCCTGGCGGACGACGCCGGATACGACGTCTTCATCGACGCCGGACGCCTCGCCCTGGAATCCGGGCACCTCCACCCCACCCTCACCCCGGCCCCCCTGCTCCACCAGGCCGACCTCGTCCTCCTGGTCGTCCGAGGCACCGAGCAGTCCCTCACCCTGGCCCGCCACCTCATCGACCCCCTGCGCACCGAACTCACCGAGCGCGGCAACGGCCCCGAAGCGCTCGGACTCCTCCTCATCGAGGACGGCCCCTACCGCGCCCACCAGGTCGCCGACGCCCTCAAAGTCCCGGTGCTCGCAGCCCTCCCCGCCGACCCGGCCACGGCCGACTACTTCACCACCGGCGGCCGGCCCCCGCGCGGCTACGGGCGCAGCCCGCTGCTGCGCCACGCCCGTACCGCCACCGAGCAGTTCGAGGCCGCCGTCTCCCGTCGGCAGATCCAGCGGCAGTACCCGCCCCGGGCTGCGAACCCGCAGCTCGCCGGAGTTCTGCAGCGGCTGACCGAGAGGAGTGGACCGCGTGGCTGACCTCCAGCAGCGTCCCGGCAGCGGACGGCCGGCCCCGATGGGCCGCGAGGAGATCGCAGGTCTCCTCAGCGGCAGGATCGGCCAGCGGACTGCTCCCGCCCAGGCAGCCACCGCGCCCGCGCCCGCGACCGGACCCCCGGTCACCTCGTCCGGCTCGGCGGACGCCACCGCCGTTCCGCGCCTGGCCGGACTGCCCGGAGAGATCCCGGTGGGCTGGGAGGTCATCGAGGACCTCCAGGCCCAGGTCTCCAAGCAGCTCAGCGCCAGCGACCCGGACAAGCTCCTGGAGGAGGCCGACCGCCGCGCCCAGGCGAAGTCACTGGTCCGTACAGCGGTCGCGGACTGGGCCACCAAGTACGCCCAGGGCAACACCCCGCTGACGGCCGAGCAGGAAACCACGATCGGCACCGCCGTCTTCGACTCCATGTACCGCGGCGGGCGCCTGCAGTCGCTGCTGGACCAGGACGGCGTCGAGGACGTCATGGTCGACGGCCTGCGAGCCCACGTCGAGTACCACGACCGCCCGCGGCGCACGATCGAGAAGGTCGCCGACAGCCATGAAGAACTGATCACCTGGGTCAACCGCATGGCCAGGCTCTCCGGGCATGGGGAACGGTCCCTGACCCAAGCGACACCGATGGTCGGCTTCCGCATGCCCGACGGCTCCCGCGTCACCGCCTCCCTCCTCACCACCCGGCCCTCCGTCGTGATCCGCCGCCACCGCATCCGGCAGCACGGCATCGCCGAACTGGTCCAGTGGGGCTCCATCAACCCCGTCCTGCAACGCTTCCTGACCGCCGCGGTCCACGCCAAGATGAACATCCTCGTCGTCGGAGACATGGGCGCCGGGAAGACGTCCCTGCTGCGCGCGCTGGGACGCGAGATCCCCCCGGCCGAACGGCTGGTCACCCTGGAATCCGACCGTGAGCTCTACCTGGACGAGCCCGGCCCCAAGCCGGGCCCGGTCACCTACGCGTTCGAAGCCCGGCAGTCCAACGGAGAGGTACGCGGCAGCGGCGACAAGGCGGGCGAAGTCACCATCAGCGACATGTTCGCCACCGCCCTGCGCTACAACGCCACCCGCGTCATCGTCGGCGAGGTCCGCTCCACCGAGATCGTGCCGATGCTCCAGGCGATGTCCGCAGGCGGATCCGGGTCCATGTGCACCCTTCACGTACGGCGGCCGCACGCCATCATCAGCCGCCTCGTCCAGCTCTGCACCGAAGCCGGCATGCAGACCGAGGCCGCACACCATCTCATCGCCTCCAGCATCGACCTCGTCGTCTACCTCACCTACCTGGACGAGACCGCGATCGGCGGCCGCAAGCACCGCTTCGTCAGCAACATCTACGAGGTCCACGACATCGTCGGCGAAGGCGGCCGCCCGGTCACCACCGAACTCTTCGCCCCCCAGGGGCCCGAACCCCGGGCCGTCTACAAGAACATGCCCACCTTCATCGGTGACCTGGAGCGCACCGGCCAGTTCCACCGCCAGTGGCTGACCGACAACCCCTTCGGGGCGTGGCTCGGCCCCCTGCAGACAGTGGGGGCACGATGACGTCCTCCCAGCTCGCCCTCGTCGCCGCCTGCTGCACGGTCCTCGCCCTGCTCGGGCTCCTCGCCGCCGTGCGGGAGTTCCGCGGCCGCCTCCCGGACCCGGCCAAGCCGAAGTCCCGCGCCGCGGGCCGTATCCAGCGCGCCAAGGCGGAGCTGCCCGCCGCGTGGCAGCGAAAGTGGCGCCACCTCGTCGTCACCGCAGGCATCGCCACGCTGGCGGTGTGGGCGTGGACCGGCTGGCCCGTCCACGGCCTCCTCGCCGGAGCTGCCGTCCTCGGTCTGCCCTACGTCCTCAACCCCGGCACCGCCGCGACCCTGCGCATCGAACGCCTCGAAGCACTCGGCCAGTGGCTCAACCACCTGGCCGGTGTCCACCAGGCCGGTATCAGCCTGCCGCAGACGATCCGGGCCTCGGCGAAGGCCGCACCCGCCCCGATCGCCCCGAACGTGCGGGCCCTGGCCGACCGGCTGCGCTCCGGCATGGAAGCACAGGACGCCTTCGCCCTGTTCGCCGACGAGCTCACCGACGGCGTCTCCGACCACGTCGTGCTGCTCTTCCAGTCCCACGCCGTCTACAAGGGGCCCGGCCTGTCCGACGCCCTGGAAGCCCTGGCCCTCACCATCCACCAGCAGGCCGCCGACGCCCGCGACATCGAGGCCGACCGCGCTAAGGTCCGCAAGAGCTCCCGGATGGTCTCCATGGTCATCTGCGTCGTCGTGGTCGGCTGCATGCTCAACGACGCCTGGTCCGGCTGGTACCAGTCACCGACCGGACAGCTCGTCCTGGCCCTCCTCGGCGCACTGTTCGCCTACACCCTGCGCTGGCTGAGGAAGATCGCCCGCACCCAGCCCGACCCCCGGCTCATCGACCCGCTGCCCGAGGACCGCCGCCTCCGCCTGCTCTCCGCCACCCAGTACGGCCCCGGGCAGCCCACCACCCGGCCCTCCCACCTCGCCCTGGAGGACATCCGGTGATCCCCATGGACGCGGTACTCCCCGCAGCCGCAGCCGGAGCCATGATCGGCCTCGCCGTACGCGCAATCCTGCCCGTACGGCGCGACCTCACCTCCGCCCTGGACCGCCTGGACGTCTCCACCACCAGCACCCCCCTGCTGCCGGTCACCGCCCCGACAGGAGGCGGGACACTCCAGGAACGCGTCGGCACCCGGCTCCTGGGCGAGCTCGGCGCCCGCATCACCCTGCCGTACAAGGACCTGAACCTCCTGCGGATCAGCCCGGCCGCGCACCTCGGCAAACGGTTCCTGTTCGCCCTCTACGGACTGCTGCTCCCGCAGCTGCTCCAGGCCCTCCTCGCGGCGGCCGGAACGCCGTTCCCCTACGCGGTGCCGGTCCTGTTCTCGCTCGCCCTCGCCGGCCTGTTCTGGTTCTGGCCGGTGAAGGAGATTGCCCAGGAGGCTGCTGCCGCCCGGCTGATCGTCCGTCACGCCGCCGCCTCCTACCTGGAGCGGGTAGCGCTCGCCCGTATCGCGAACAGCGGTGCCGCACAGGCCCTGACCCAGACCGCAGAGGTCGGCGACGGGTGGATCTTCGTACGGATGCGGCAGGTCTTCCACCAGGCCGACCTCTCGGGCGTCACCGTCTGGGACGCGCTGAAGCAGCTAGGTGAGGAACTCGACATTCCCGAGCTGACCCGCCCTGCCGACACCCTCGCCCTCGCCGGGGACGGCGCCGCCGTCTACACCACGCTCCAGGCCCAGGCCCGGCAGCTGCGCATCGCCCTGCTGTCGGACTCCAAGGCCCAGGCCAACGAGGCCAGCGCGGCCATGATCCTGCCCGTCACCTTCGGCGTCATCCTCATGCTCGTCTTCGTGATGATCCCCGTCACGATCACCATTCTCGGAAGCTGAAAAGGAAACACCCATGGACATCCAGACCCTGACCCTGTGGATCCAGGGCCGCTACGCGGCGCTCAAGGCCGGCAAGGACGCCGGGCAGACCTCCACCGAACTGGCCCTGATCGCCGGAGCGCTCCTGGTCGGTGCGGGCCTCCTCGTCCTCGCGATCCGCACGAAGCTGATGGAGAAGATCGGCATCATCAACGGCGGCTGACCCCCCGTCGACGAGGGGCAACGCACATGACAGGGGGATACGAAGTGGTGGCAGGAAAGCGGGGAGGCGTGCGGAGCTTCATCCGACGGCTGAGCGCCCGGGGCGACCGCGGTTTCGGCAGTGTGGAGTTCGCGGTCCTGGCCGTCGTCCTTCTCGCTCTGGGGTTCACCGCCCTCCAGGTGGGCCTGTACTACCACGGGAACAGGGCCGCGCAGTCCGCTGCCCGTCACGGAGTGGAGTCCGGGCGGCAATTCGGTGCCGGCGCGGGAGACGGCGTCACACAGGCCCAGGCGTTCCTGGCCCGGTTCGGCGGCAGCGTGCAGGGGGCCAGCGTGTCCTCGGCCGGCAGCAGCGCGGAGGAGATCCGCATAACGGTCCGCGGGAAGGTCGCCACGCTCGTGCCCGGCCTGACGCTGGAGATCGTCCAGCACGCGGAGGGCCCGACCGAACGGTGGACGACCCCATGAGCATCCGCACCCAGCTCCGGTCCGCACGCCAAGACCGAGGGTCCTACGCCCTGGAGACGGCGGTCCTCGCCCCCGCCATGATCAGCCTGCTTCTTCTGATGATCGCGTTCGGCCGTGTCATCGACGCCGACGGAGCCGTCGACTCCGCAGCCCGTGCCGCAGCCCGCGCCGCGTCCCTGGAACGCGACGCGGGAACAGCGCAGAGCGCAGCCCAGGCGGCCGCAGACCGCAGCCTGCAAGGAGAGGGCATCACCTGCACCGCCTCCAGCGTCGACATCGACACTGGGGGCTTCTCCCTCGACCTCGGCGTGGACGCGACGGTCCAGGCGACGATCGCGTGCACGGCGAACCTCTCCGACATCGGGCTGCCGGGCCTGCCCGGCTCCAAGACGCTCACCGCCTCCTGGTCCAGCCCCATCGACACCTACCGGGGGCGAGGATGACCAGCCTGCCCTTCCGCCGGACGCGCCGCCGCATCACCGCGATCGTGAGCCGCCGCCGTCGCGACCAGGGATCAGTGGCGGTCTTCTTCGCCCTGTTCACCGTCGCGATCCTGATGGTCATGGGCCTCCTCGTCGACGGCGGCGGGGCACTGAACGCCGCGAACCGTGCCACGTCCCTTGCCCAGGAAGCGGCCCGCACCGCAGGGCAGCAACTCGACCCCGCCCAGGCAGTCGAAGGCACCGCCATCACCATCGACCCGGACGCCGCCGTCGGCGCCGCCCAGGACTACCTCGCCGCCGCCGACGTCCAGGGCGATGTGCAGATCACCGACGGCGGGCAGAGCCTCAGCGTCACCGTCCACGACACCTACGACACCGTCTTCGCCCAGTTCGTGGGCAAGGGCACCATCCAGGTCACCGGCACCGCCACCGCCCGACTCATGACTCAAGCTGGAGGCTGAGCACCATGCCCCGCACCCCCGCCCCGCTGCGCACCGTCGGCGCCCTGCTGCGGGCCATGCTCGGCCTGGCACTGCTCCTGGCCCTCATCGCCGGAGCCCCCTACCTCCTCCTGGCCGTCGGTCATCAGCCCACCGAGCTCTCCGGCGGGCTGGACCTGCTGATGGAACAGGACGACGGCAGCCTCTTCCTCGTCGTCCTCACCTGCCTCGGCTGGGCCGGCTGGGCCCTGTTCACCTTCTCCGCCCTGGTCGAACTCGTCGCCGTGCTCCGCCGCCGCTCCGCCCCCCGGATCAAAGGGCTCGGCAGTGTCCAGTCGCTCGCCTCCTTCCTCATCGGCGGCATCGTGCTCCTGGCCCCCACCGCGGCCTCGGCCGCGACCAGCACACCGGCCGTAGCGGTCAGCACCGTCCACACCGTCGCGGAGAACAGCACCGGCTCCACCCCTGACGCCGCGGACACCACGGCGGCTGACGAAGCCGACTGGCCCCAGCACACCGTCAAAACCGCCTCCGAGCTTCCGTGGGACCTGGCGGAGGAGTACCTCGGCGACGGAAAGCGGTGGAAGGACATCGCCGCGCTCAACCCGGACATCCCGCAGCTCGCCGCCGGAGACCAGTTCCTCCCCCAGGGCGCAGTCGTCAAGCTGCCCGCCGACGCCCGGCCCACCGCACCCGCCACCAGTCCGGCCCCCACCACCGCCCCCACGGCTGCCACCCCCGAGGCCGAGACCGACCGTCCGGAGAGCGGCACCGCACGGGAAGACGCAGCCGATGCGCCCCAGCCGCCGAAGACGGCGCAAGGGGACACCTCCCGGAGCGTCACCGTGCAGCAGGGCGACAGCCTCTGGTCGATCGCCGGCACCTACGGCGACCCCACGCAGTGGCCCGCCATCTACGAGGAGAACCGAGGCGAAGCCACCCCGGGCGGCGGTACGTTCACCAACCCGAACGTGATCCACCCGGGCCAGGAGCTCGACATCCCCGCCCCCCTCGCAGAGCAGCCCCCTGCCGCCGAGAAGAACGACGACCAGGAAGAGCTTGCCCCCTCCGCTCCGGACGCGGACGAGGCCACCGATCAGGAGACCGGGAAGGCCCCGGGGAACGACGACGCCAAGACCCCGGACAAGCACCAGGACGACCAGGCCGAAACTGCAACACCCGCCCCCGGCCCGGCCCTGCCGACGGCGCCCTCACCGGCCCCCACCACGGCCCAGCCTCAGCCAGACACCACCGGAGAACGGGCCGACCAGCGGCCGACCAGCGACGAGCAGACGCTCGCCCCAGCCGCCGTATGGGCCGGGGCCGGCGCGCTCGCGGCCGCGCTCCTCGGCACCGTCGCCACCCGCCGGATTCTGCAGCAACGCCGCCGCCGGCCAGGCCGCCGCATCCCCATGCCCAAGGGCCGCGCGGCAGCGACCGAACAAGGCCTGCGCGCAGCCCAGCACCCCACCGGCTTCGACCTCCTCGACACCACACTCCGCTCCCTCGCCTACAACCTCGCGGCCGCCGAGCGGGACCTGCCCGTCGTCCACGCCGTCGTCCTCCACGACACCAAGGTCGAACTGCACCTCGCCGAGGACACCACCCCCATGAAGCCGTTCGCCGCAGCCCCCGGCCGCCGCGACCTCTGGACCTGCCCAGCCTCCAGCCCCGACCTCAGCGAGGACGAGCAGCTGCTGGACACCAGCGCCCCCTACCCGGCGCTCGTCTCGATCGGCTGGGACGACGCCGGACACCTCGTACTCATCGACCTGGAACACGTCGGCATCCTGAACCTCGGTGGCGGCACCGACTACTCCCGACAGGTCCTGCAGGCCATCGCGATCGAACTCGCCAGCACTCCACTGCCGGGGCACATCGAGATCACCGCCCTCGCCGATACCGCACCCGGCCTCGATAACGCAGCACCCGAGCGCGTCGCCCGAATCGCCAGGCTCCCCGAAGCCGTCACCGAGCTGGCCGGCCACACCGCCGAACAACGCGACGCCCTCCACGACATCGGGGCCAGGACACTGAGGGCAGCCCGCCTCACGGACGAAGGCACCGGCACCTGGACCCCGCACGTACTGCTCGCCGAAGACCTGCCGGACGGGCCCGACAGCAGCGCCCTCTTCGACACGATCGTCCAGGAGCCCCGCACCGCTGGCGCGGTCATCACGGCAGCCGACGCCACCAGCCTCCCGAAGTCGGCCTGGACACTTGAATGCGTGGACGCCGACCACACCGTCGTCCTGCCCGGCTCCCGCCTGCCCATCCGGCTACAGGGCCTGTCCGACGAACACTTCACCGACGCTATCGAGCTCCTGGTCCTCTCCAGCAGCCACGCCGACGTCCCAGCTCCCGACTCCTGGAGCCAGAGCGACACCGGCTTGGAAGAAGGCGAATCGTGGGAGGATCCGGACGTACTGCTCCCCGAGGAAAAGGCGACGGACCAGGGAGCCTGGGCGGCGGACCAGGGAGCCTGGGCGGCGGACCAGAGCACCGAGGATGAAGAGGAAGGGCTCCCAGCCGAGTATTCCGACCTCGACCTGGACACCGAGGAAGAAGACGAAGCCCCGGCGACGCCGGCGAACCCCACCGCCCAGTTCACGCCACGCGTCATCACGATGACGAAGCCTGTCACCCCCACCATCACCACGGAGTCCGCACCCGCCGAGGACACCGCAACCGTCGCGTCAGACGAACCGACGGCACCCGACCGCACCCCCACCGTCCTTCTCCTCGGCCCCATCAGCATCGAAGTTGTCGACGGGCGCATCGACTCCAACCGCCTCAGCGCCGCGACCGAACTGGTCGCCTTCCTCGCGCTCAACCCAGGTGCCGACCACCACGCCGTCGACGACGCACTCTGGCCCGGCCGCATGGTCGGCAAGCAAATGCGCAACGCCGTCATCTCGCGCACCCGCTCCTGGCTCGGCAAGAACACCGACGGACAGGCCTACCTGCCCCGCGTTCAGGACACCACCGACAGCCGCTACCGCCTCTCCACCGCTGTCACCTGCGACTGGTCCCAGTTCCAAAAGCTCGCCCGCACGGGCCTCACTCGCTATGACGAAGACGGCGGCCTCGCTCTCCGCCGCGCCCTCGCACTGGTCCGCGGACGCCCCTTCACCGGCATCGCCCCCCAGCGCTACGCCTGGGCAGAGCCGACGATTCAGGAAATGGTCTCCGCCATCGTGGACACCGCCCACGAGCTTTCCGAGCGGTGCCGCGAAGCAGGCGACATCTCCGGCGCACTGTGGGCCGCCCGCCGCGGCCTTCTGGCCGCCGAAGAGAGCGAGGTGCTCCACCGCCAGGTGTTCCTCGCTCACCACGCCGCCGACGACATCGACGCTCTCCGCGAGGCAGCCGCCCGTCTCACCCGCATCAACGAAGAGCTCATGGGCGGCGTCGACATGGAGACCGAAACGGCGGAACTGCTGAGGAACCTGCTCCCCCGACCGGTAAGCCGCGTCCGCTGAGCAAGCACCTGTCCCTCAGAGCAGTAACGAGCTCCAGGGGAGCGCCCTTCGGTTGCCCCGGGCGAGTCATATGGAAGTTGCTCCGGCGGTTGCCTGCACGGTTGTTGACGCAGGTGCCCCCAGAGTTGCACCGGGCGTTGCACCGGAGGTGTGAACCCCCCTTTTCCCAATCTCATCGTTTGCCCAGGTCAGCCCCTGTGGGCAAGCCCACTTCCTTCGCCGACACCTCTAATTCGTTAGTAATTAGAGGTTCTGGATCTCTGAGGGGCCCGGGGCGGCGTTGTCCGGCCTGGGGCAGGACGTGTGTGGTCCGGTCGGTGCCGTGGTGACCCCTACGACACCTCCGACCGTGCGAGGTCTTTGAAAAGACTGGTGGCGCTGGGCGCCGGCCGGTCCTCGCACGTTCTGCCCCCACGGGCCCGTCTGGTTCGGGATCCTCGTTGGATGAGCTGCCGCACGGTGACGCGTTTCTCCTCACGAGCTCCGAGCTCTGGACACGGCGTGCGCCCGTGCGGTCCGGCGGTGCCGCGCACGGCTGATGAGGTGGCGGACCACAGAGTCCTGGAATTAGTGCGCCGTGCGGCCCCGCGTGCTCGCCTTCGAGAACGGCACAGGAGAAGGGGCGGGATCCATGGACGTGTTCTGCGGGATCGACTGGGCGGAGGGACACCACGACGTCGCGCTCGTGGATGACACCGGCCGGCTGCTGGCCAAGTGCCGGAACAACGACGATCTGGACGGCTACCGGCTGCTGCTGGATCTTCTGGCCGAGCACGGCGACACCGCCGAGACGCCGATCCCGGTGGCCATCGAGACCAGCCGCGGCCTGCTGGTCGCCACGCTGCGGCAGGGCCCCCGGCAGATCTACGCGGTCAACCCGATGGCCGCCTCCCGCTACCGCGACCGGCACGGAGTCAGCCGCAAGAAGTCAGACCCGGGCGACGCCCTGGTCCTCGCCAACATCATCCGCACCGACGCGCCGATGCACCGCCCGCTGCCCGCCGACACCGACCTGGCCCAAGCGGTCGCCGTCCTGGCCCGCGCACAGCAGGACGCGGTCTGGAACCGGCAGCAGGTCGCCAATCAGCTGCGGTCCCTGCTCAGGGAGTACTTCCCTGCGATGATCGAGGCGTTCAGGGACAAGCCGGGAACCCTGACCCGCCCCGATGCCCGCCGCATCCTCGCCGTCGCACCCACACCTGCCCTGGCCGCCAAGCTGCCGATGTGGAAGCTGACCGCCATGCTCCGGCGAGCCGGCCGCCGCCGCGGCATCGAAACCGACGCTGAGCGAATCCAGCAGCTCTTCCGCCAGGAAGCCCCTCGACAGCTGCCCCTGGTGGAGGACGCCATGGGCAAGCAGGCACTGGCCCTGCTGCTGCAACTGGACGCGGCCTGCGAGGCGGTCGATGACCTGGCACGGGCGACCGAGGAGGCCTTTCGGGCTCATCCGGACGCGGCGATCATGCTGAGCTTTCCCGGGTGTCGGCGTACACGTGAACGCACATAGCCGCGTACGGATGAACGTGCAGAGTTCTTGATGCGCTGAGTGCCGGCCCCCGGCACGCTGCTGCCTGTTGTCGAAGGTCGCAGAGAGGGGTGGGCCATGGTCTTGGATCCGCAGCGCTGGCTCGAGCTCCGGCGTTTTCGCGGTTTGGTGGAGTCCGGGGCGATGAGCCTGTCGGAGGTCGCCAAGGAGACCGGGCTGAACTGGCGGACGGTCAGCAAGTACCTGTCTGCCGACTCGTCCGCGCCGCCGCGCCGGATGGCGAGTGGTCAGCCGCGCAAGCGGGTGGTCGACGAGATCGCTCCGCTGATCGACGCGATGCTGCGGGCGGAGATCCTGATGAAGGCCGCGGTGATTCACGAGCGGCTGGCCACGGAGTACGGGTTCACCGGGAACTACCAACGGGTCAAGCTCTACGTGCAGGAGGCCCGCCCGAGAATCGCGGAGGAACTGGGGATCGCTCCGCGGGAGCTGGCGGGGATGCATCGCAGGTTCGAGGTGATCCCGGGTGCTCAGGCTCAGGTGGACTGGGGCGATGAAGGCAAGCTCCTCGCCCACATGGGCGTCCCGAAGGTCTACTCCTTCCACATGGTGCTGTCGTACTCGCGCGATCCGTTCTGCTGCTTCACCACCAGCCTGGACCTGCAGACGTTCTTCGACTGCCACCGGCGGGCATTCGCGCACTTCAACGGGGTCCCGATGACGATCGTTTACGACCGCACCAAGACGGTCGTGCGCCGTCACGTCGCCCCAGGTGAGGCGGTTCCCCTGCATCCGGAGGCTGTCGGGTTCGCCGGCCACTACGACTTCGACATCGATGTCCTGGCGGCCTACCGGCCCCAGGGCAAGGGCCGCGTCGAACGCCAGGTCCTGATCGTCCGCGACCACGTTCTCTCGGGCCGGGCCTTCTCCTGCATCGAGGAAATGGACGCCGCCTTCACCGCCTGGGTGCCAAAACGACGAACCCACACGCACCGAACTCACCAGCAGATCATCGGCGAGCGGGCAGCTCGTGACCACGCGGCTCTCAAGCCGTTGCCACCCACTCCGTATCTGGTGGCCGAACGTCATCTGCGGCCGGTCGGCAAGGACTGCCTGGTCGCCTTCGGAGGGAACCTCTACTCAGTCCCCGCCACCAAGGTCCGACCGCGTCAGCTGGTGGAGATCAGAGCCACGAAGTCGCAGGTCACGCTGCATTCCACCATTGCCGACTCCAGCGGCGAGACGCTGCTTGCCAGGCATCCACGGGCCGTCGGACGCGGCATCCGTGTCGTCGAAGAACACCACTGGGACGGCCTGCCCACCGGCAAAGGACGCCGGACCACCACCGGCGACGCCTTGCCCGGGCCGCGTCACGATCGCCCCCCGGGCGAGGAGAGCGGACCGCTGCAAGCCCTCCTCAACCGGGCTGCGGCGACCCGCGTCGAGGTCGGCCGCCGACCGTTGTCGGTCTATGACGAACTGACCGGGACCCGCCCTTTCACCAGTAACCGAGCGACGAAGGAACCGTCTTGAGCGAGCTGACCGGCAACCGCATCCGCACCACGGCGACCAAGCTCGGCCTGCCCCACCTGGCGGAAACCATCAACGAGTACACGCGGCGGGCGAACGAGGGGAAGATGGGCTACCTCGACTTCCTCGACCTGGTCCTCTCCGAAGAACTCGCCGTCCGCGACGACCGCCGCTTCCGCCAGGGCCTGCGGCTCTCCCGGCTGCCGCACCACAAAACCCTGGATGAGTACGACTTCTCGTTCCAGCCCGAGCTCGACCCGCGCAAGATCAAAGACCTGGCCACCCTGTCCTTCGTCGAAGCAAAGGCCAATGCCGCCCTGCTGGGGCCGCCCGGCGTCGGCAAGACCCACATCGCGATCGCGCTGGCGGTCGCGGCCTGCCGGGCCGGCTACTCGATCTACTTCACCAGCCTCGACGACATGGTCCGCAACCTCAAAGCCGCCGAGGCGGCCGGACGTCTGACCAGCAAACTGGGCTCCTACCTGCGGCCGAGCGTTCTCGTGGTCGATGAAGTCGGCTACCAGCCCCTCGAACGCGCCGAGGCGAACCTGGTCTTCCAGGTCATCTCAAAGCGCTACGAAAAGGGCTCCATCATCCTGACCTCGAACAAGACCTTCAGCGAATGGGGCCAGGTCTTTGGCGACGAAGTCCTCGCCACCGCCATCCTCGACCGCCTCCTGCACCACTGCGAAGTCGTCGCCATCAACGGCCCCAGCTACCGGCTGAAGAACCGTCTCAAGGCCATCGAGCGCGAGACGGAAGTGGCCTGATAAGGGAGTTCAATCCTGGCTTAGTTCCTCGCCCGGCGGGATGAAGGCGTCGGCGCTGTCGGCATCGTCAACATGCCCGTGAGCATCCATCGTGATGGCCGTTGCCCGGCCCTGCGAGGTGATCAGCCACGCGAGTACCTGTTCCGTCAGCGGGGTGTTCCCCGGGCCCTCGTCCTTCCAGTGGGCCCGCCACCCGCCACCAGGCACTGCGGCTACGACCTGGTCGGCCTTCTCAAGGTGGGAGAAGTCCTCGTAGTCCGTGACGGGACGCATGGCGCCTCGCTTCGGGTCGACGACAAGCGCCGTTCCAGTTGCCGGGTCCCATGCCTCCACCCGCACCATGCGGCCGATCTCGGTCTCGGTGCCATTGAAGATCGCGGTCCAGCCGGTCTGATTGAAGTAACGAAGGTCCACCGCACCATCCTCTCGCATGGCGATGAGCGCAGCGGGCGGCTACTTGCTCTGCACGTTCATCCGTACGCACCTCTGCACATAGGCAAGTACGCCGACACCGGGATCGGTCCCCAGGTGGGTGCCCGCATTCTGGGCGAGATCGGCGATGACAGGAGCCGGTTCGCCACGGCCGGAGGGCTGAAGGCGTACGCCGGATCCGCCCCGATCACCCGGGCTTCCGGCAAACGTCGCTACGTCGGACGCCGGTTCGTCAAGAACAACCGGCTCAACCACGTCGGCCACCTGTGGGCCTTCGCCTCCCTCAGCGGTTCAAGTGGCGCGGACGCCCACTACCGGCGCCGCCGGGCAGGAGGCGACTGGCACATGCAGGCCCTGCGGCACCTGTTCAACCGGATGCTCGGCCAGCTCCACCACTGCCTCCTGGCACGGACCCCGTTCGATGAAGCAATCGCCTTCCCATCAGAGCCCCAGCCAGCAGCGACAGCTACTGCGTGAATAGGACGGCCCTGTCTCTCCGCTCCCGCCCGACGGGCGGCAGGATATGCGGATGGCTGTGGACGCTCGGGTAATTCCCCAGGCAGGAGTTCACGTAATTCCCCAGGCTCCTGGTGTGGTCCAGGCGTCTCGGGCCGTTGACGCCGCTCGTTAGAGTGCCTTACGTGTCGAAGACGAGCGTGAGTAACGAGACAGGCAGCCTGCTCTGCCTCTGGGTGGAGCCGTGGGGAACTGATCACTGGATGCGTCCGGGTGAGGAGTTCACCGTCGTGACCGAGAGGGAGCCCGAGGAGTCGCCGTTCAACGTCGTCGTTCATGATCAGGGCGTCACGGTGTGGGTGAATGCGGGAAGTGACGCCGAGGTCTTCGACAAGAACGGCAATCCGGCGCCGTGCGGGCATCAGCGGCCTGTCGACGCCGGATCCTGACCGGTCGGGTCGTCAGGTGAGTGGCTTGACGGGCTTGTCGGTGGGGTTCTTGGGCCGCTTGTTCGGGCGGTAGCTGGGGCCGTTCATGATCACTTGGTGGCTGGTGTTGATGACGCGGTCGAGGAGGGACTCGGCGACGACGGGGTTGGGGAAGAGGGGATACCAGTCGCTGGGTGCCCGGTTACTCGTGATGATGAGAGATCTGCCCTGGCGGGCGGATACGAGTTCGTAGAGATCGTCGGCCTGAGTGGCGTTCAGCTGGCGCATGGCGAAATCGTCGAGGACCAGGACGTCGAAGCGGACCAGCTCGCGCAGGCGCTTGTCCCAGGTGCGGTCCGCGTGGCCGCCGGCGAGGTCGGCCAGGACGCGGCTGGTCTTGGTGAAGCGGACGTGGGCGCCCTGGCGGACGGCGAGGTGGCCGAGTGCCTGGGCGATGTGGGTTTTGCCGACGCCGACGGGACCGAACAGGATCACCGACTCGCCCGCATGGAGCCAGCGCAGGGCTCCCAGGTCTCGGATCTGGGCTGCGGGCAGCTTCGAGGAAGCCGTGAAATCGAACTCCTCCAGGGTCGCCTGCTGCTCGAACTTTGCTCGATGCAGGCGTCGTTGGAAGGCGACGGTCTCGCGGCGGGTGATCTCGTCCTGGCAGAGGACCTGAAGAAAGTCCAAGTGGCCGAGTTCTCCGCCGTGGGCCTGGTTCAGCCGGGCGTCCAGGGTCTCGAGCATGCCCGAGAGCCTCAGGCTCTTCAGGGATTCCCGCAGGGCGGTGTCCATCACGCTCATCACGCATCCACCTCGGCTTCGTCGTGGTCCTGGTCGTCAAGGCGGCCGCCCGTCGGGGACGGGATCTGGGCGGTGGCCGCGAACAGCCGGTCCGGGCCGTGGAGGAACGCGGCAGCGCCCGCGTCCCCGCTGGCTTCCGGCTCCGGATCGGTCTCGGTGCCGGCGACGAGGATGCCCTTGACCGTGCGGTAGGAGGGATCCCCGACGGTGATCGCCTTCGCGCAGGCGGCCTCCAGGCGGGAGTCGCCGAACTTCTTGCGCAGTCCCAGCACCCCCTGGGCCGCGCGGAGCCGGTAGAGAGCGCTGACCTCCAACAGGTCGTCGATCAGTTCGCGGCAGGCGTCCCCGACCTCGGATGCCTGGCTCCGGCACCAGACCGGCGTCCTCATCTGGAAGGCGATCTTCTCGGGTGGATAGTCGTGCTTGTCGGTGCGTTTCCCCTGGTCGAGGGCGACATGGGTCTTGACCAGCTCTCCGTCGAGGAAGACCTGGACCATGGTGGCCGTCGAGCGGACGTCGACCTTGCGGCCGATCAGCTTCCAGGGGACCGAGTAGAGGGTGCGGCCGACCTTGATGTGGATGTCCGGCCCGACGGTGGCCGTCGACCAGCGGGACAGGACGAACGGGGTGGGTGGCAGGGGGAGGAGTTCCGCGGACTCCAGGGCCTCGAACACCGTGAGGGGTGCGGCCCCCTCCAGCGGCCGGCACTGGCGCCGGCCGGCGACCTGCTGGCTCCAGGAGACGGCCTCGGCCTGCATGTGCTCCAGCGAGGTGAAGGCCCGCCCCCGCCAGAACGAGTCGCGGACGTAGGGCATCGGACGCTCGACCCGCGGCTTGTCCTTCGGCTTCAGGGCGCGGGCCGGATCGACCAACGCCCCGTAGTGCGTGGCCAGTTCGGCATACGCTTTGTTGATCTTCGGGTCGTAGAGGTCGGGCTTGTCGACCCCCGTCTTGAGGTTGTCGGGAACCAGCCGGCGCGGGACGCCCCCGAAGTACTGGAAGGCCGCGACGTGGGCCTCGGTCCAGTTGTGCTGGTCCATCATCAGCACGGGCCGCACGAACATGTGCCTCGAACAGGGAAGCACCATCACGAACGCCCAGACGCGGTGGCGCTTGCCGCTGCGCGGGTTGGTCCAGTGCCCCAGGAAGCCGTAGTCGATCTGGGCCTCGTCGCCTGGCACGATCTCATCGCGCAACACGGTGACCTGCGAGCGGGTGACTTCGTCCGGCAGCGTCGCGTGCACCCACCGTCGGAAGGAGGAGATGGAGACCTCCAGCTTCTGCTCGTCCCGCAGTCGCTGGTGGATGGTGGAGACCGTGACCATCCCCAGCAGGTCCTTGATGTAGTCGCGGTGCTGATCGATGTCCGGCCAGGTCAGCTGCCGCAGCCGTCTGTCGGTCAATCCCGGGAACCATCCCTTGATCAACTTCGACCAGTCGGCCTCACTCATCGGTGGACCACCCGGGGCGATCCCCGCGGCCTCCGCCGGTGCCAAGTACTTCCTGACCGTCTTGCGATCCAGTCCCAGGGACGCGGCCAGAGCGCTCTTCGAGCGGCCCGCGTACCAGTGGACGTAGATCTCGGTGATGTCGACCACTACGAACGTTCTCCTCGCCATCCGGGCTGCCCATCAGCCTTCCGACAACGAGACGACGGCCCTCAGCCGCCTCCGCGACGACCAGGTCCACCAGTCCCGGCCTCCGCGCTACCCATGGCCAACTCGGTGAACGCGGCCTGGGGAATTACGTGATCGTCAAACCACCCTTGCTGGGGAAAAACTTGATCGTCGACAGACCTGAAGCCGGAGTGCAGCTGCTTCTCGGCCTCCCAGCCGGGCAAGGGCTCCGCCGACCACGGCAGGGCACGGGCGTACTCCTCGTACGCGGCACGGGTGCGGTGGAGGTTGAGCTGGGCGTCGCGGAGGTCTTGGGGGAAGTCGTACGTGGCCACAACCTAATAGTACGGCTGTTCGAATTTGGGATGCGTGATCCGCGCCGAGAACCTAGGGGCGCGCCACCCGATCGGACGTGGTGCCGAGGGTGCCCAACTTCTGTTGTCGACCGCAGCGAGCGCACGAAGTAGGCCACCTTCGACGGAACGCTCCCCGGCGCAGAGGCCTCAGGGTTAGCATCCGCAGGTTCTGAACTCGGGGGAAGGCGAACGTATGCGGTTCCGGGCGTGGCTGGAGTTATGGGGAGCGAGGGCCCTCGACTTCCGCAGTGGTGACGACAAGGCGGAGATCTATAACCGGTGTGTGCTAGCCGCACTCAGCGCGCACGAGACGGAGCGACTGCTTGATGTACGCGACGGGGTAGACCGCAGGGCCGTCCTGCGGCACATGAGGACAGCGCGGTATCACCGGTACACCACCATCCGTTGCCCATCGCCCGCCTTCGACAGAGCGATCGAGGCTCTGGATCAGGCTCGGGAGAAGCACGAGAGAGCGGCGCGTGCGACGCAGTGGGACTGGCGGGTGGCCTGCTCCCTGACCCTTCTCAGTGTCCTAGCACTGTTGATCTTCGGGGGCCCTTTCGTCCTGCTTCTAGCGGCTCTGGTAGCAGCGGTCACGATGATCACGCTGGCCTGGCGTGGCTCCTCGGCGTGGACCGACCTGAGACAGTGCCTGATCGCTGCGGGACTGGGGGTCGGCTGGCTGGTTCAGCGCGTAGAGGTAGGGGCGTGCGCCGCTCGGTGGGGTGAGGAACTGCAGGAGGAAGGGACCAAGCCGGTGGTGGCCGATCTTGTCCGCCACCTGCTGGGCGATGACCCTGATTCTCTCTTCATCCCTGACGACTACGAATGGGGCCTGCGAGCGCCCCGGTCCCCGGGATACATCGTTGAGAACGTGGCTCGGCGGCAGCTGGAGGGCAAGCTGTCGCATCTCGAGGACGGCACCATCGCCGTCTGCGGGCCACGAGGTGCAGGCAAGACGACGCTGCTGGAACAGTGCGTCGAAAAGGCCGGCTTCGGCGTGATCGTCCAAGCGCCAGCCACCTACGCACCTCACGACTTCCTGCTGTCACTGTCGGTGCAGCTGTGCGAGAAGTACATGCGCGGCCAGGACTACGAACCCACCAGCTTCGCGCGACTCTCGCCAGCACGCCGGCTGCTGCGGCGTGTGCGGCTCCGGGCAAAGCGGCTGAGCCGATGGAGCTCCTTCGCCGTGCCCGCCGCCGCCCTGGTGGTGCTAGGCCTGTCCTCCCCGGTGCACTCTCTGTACGAGCAATACGCCCCGTCTGTAGCCGACGACGTGCGCACCTTCACCAACGCGATACGCGACGACATGACGGCAATCTGGCAGGGCCACACAGTCATCGCGAGTTTGACTGTCACGATCGCCGGGATCGTCTGGTGGAGGTCGAGGCACGCAGCCTGGCTACCGCGCACTCTGGGCCGCCTGTGGATGCGTGGCATCAGACCCGTAGGCCTGCTCCTGGCGTGCGCATCCGCCGCCACGGTCCTGCTGGACGAACAGATCCGCCAGCAGGTCCGGCACCTCCACAACACCCAGGCCGAGACCCTCTACAAGACCCTCGCCTATGCAGGAGTGCTGCTGGTTGTGTGGTGGGCCTTGCGTATCGCCCGTGATTCCGAGGTCGAGCTCCCCCTAGGACGGTGGCGCATCTCCTTGGAGAGCGTCTTCCGCCTGCCCGCAGCCCTTGCCGGGATCTGCCTGCTGCTCTTGCTCATCGACAACCCGCAGACACGATCCCTTCTCGCGGATCCGGATAACCCGCTGCGGCTGGCAGGCGTCATCGCCGGAGTCCTGTTGTCGAAGGCAGGGGACTGGCGCCCGCAGGCGGAGGAACCCGAACTGGTCACGCGTTGCCAGAACCACCTCTACCGCCTGCAGACGATCCAGCAGGCCACCCACGGGCTGACCACCGGGGGCACTGCCCAGATCATGAGTCTGGGTACGAACCACTCCGCGTCCGTCTCCACACTTCCCCCGAACTACCCGGAACTTGTCGCAGAATTCCGCGACCTGCTCAGGTGCATCGCCATCGAGAGAACCGAGGCGGGCAAGACCGTCGTGATCGCTATCGACGAAGTGGACCGCTTGGGCGCGGACACCGATGCCCTGGCGTTCCTCCGAGAGATCAAAGCCATCCTGGGCGTTCCCCTGGTCCACTACCTGATCTCCGTTGCCGAAGACGTCGGAGCCGCCTTCGTCCGCAGAGGTCTGCCACACCGGGACGCCACCGACAGCTCCCTGGACGACATCATCCACGTCCAACCGAGCACCCTCAGCGACTCACGCACCATCCTCGCCAAACGCTCCCAGGTCCTGAAGGACCCTCACATCCTGCTCGCTCACGCTCTGTCCGGCGGCATCCTGCGCGACCTGCTCCGCTACGGACTGCAGCTCCGCGAGACACAGGAGAAGGCCCAGTCCTACGAACTCACAGACATCTCCCGTCATCTCATCCTGGAAGAGCTCGCGGAAACCTTCGCCGGCTTCCGGACGCTGCTGAGCAAGCAGCAGTGGACGCACGACAACAACCGCGTCCTCGCGTCCTTCCGCACTCTCAGCAGCTACCTGCGCGACCCCTGCCCCTGCATAGAAGCGGATGTGTTGCGCACACTGGACCACTTCGCCTTCTACGCTGACGGCCCTCAACCACATCCCATGAACGCCGGCGACTCACCGCACCGATCACCGGACGACCCCGACCTCAACCAAGACGCACGTCAACTGATCGACGAAGCTTCTGCATACGCCTACTTCTCACTCACCCTGCTCGACATCTTCAGCACCGAAGGACTTGAACGCCGCACGCAACTGGCAGCCGAGCACGGCCAGGACGGCGATCCTGAACGGCTGGCCGACGCACGCCAGGAACTCGGGATATCGCCCTACAGCGCCCGGTCCTTGATCGACACCATCCGCAAGGCGTGGTCCCTGCCTCTGGGACCGACTCCTGGCAGCCGCATCCCGGCATCGGCCTTGGAATGCTCCCGCCACGGGGGCCGGCCCGCCTCTGGGAGGTGAAAGCGGCGGGGGCGCTATGGTGCCCCGTTCCTTTATCAGCTGCTGGTCCAGGTGGTTGCGGCCTGGATGGGGGCGGGTCGGGGACGTCCGGGGGAGGGGGTGCGGTTGCCGGCTGTGCTCAGGACCTTCCCGAAGGCGGCGATGAGGTCTTCGACCCGGGCGGCGGGCCCCGAGCCGGGGACTGGTGGGAGTGCCGCAGGCGCGGTCTCGGACCCGGTCCCGGGCGAGGCCTTGAGGGCCTGGTGCCACAGGGGTTCGAAGTAGGTGTACTCGCCGTCGAGCGTCTGGACGAGGATCTGGACGTCTTCCCAGGACCCTGCGGTAGTTCCTTCGAGCAGCGCGGTGACGAGATCCTGGGAGAGGGCGTAGCCGCTGTTCACGTATACCGACCACGGGGTCGGGCTTCCGGCCCGGAGGTGTAGATGCCGCAGAGCGGAGGCAAGTCCTTCGGGCTTTGTCGCCTTGCGGCTGCGGCGGACCTCGGCGTCTTCCCAGACCTTTCTGAGCACCTCGGGGTCCGCGCCGCAGGCGCGGGCGAGTGCTGCGGTCGCTTCCCAGCTGGGGAACCTTTCTCCGTTCATCGCTCTCGACAGGAAGCTGGGAGAGAGCGACGTTCTCTTGCTGAGGGCTCGGAGGCTGTGGCCTGATGCCCGCTGAAGGTTGCTCAGCACGCAGGCGAAGTCCTGAGGCCCGGGAGCACAGGGTTCCGGCGACGGGTCTGGGCTCTCCTCCTCGGAAGTCTTGGTGGGGTCTGCTGGCACAGCGAAGGGAGAGGAGGGAGAGAGCACAGCCGACGGAGAGCTCCGGGGGGCCGGACGGGGCGCGGGCACCCTGACGTGAGCGCGGCTTAGGGCCCGCTGCACCACCGAGGAGCTGTACTTCTTGCGCACAGTGTCTTTGCTCATGCCGAGCAGCCGCCCTATCACCTCCCACGACGCGCCCATGCGCTTCGTGCGGCCGACCACGGGCGGCAGGAGCTGCTCGATGCGCCGTTGAAGCTGGAGCAGGCGCTCCAGCGGCTGCTCGGCATCCGGCGTCGGGGTATTCAGGGCGCGCTGCAGGTCGCGGACCTCTGCCTGCACCGCGCTGAGCTCGATGCGCAGGAACGTGTCGAACTGGCTGGTGTCGGGGGGCGGCTTCTGCCGCTGGGTGTGCGCAGTCTGCCGGCATTTCGTGCTGCAGTACTCGCCCGGCCGGCCGGTGCGCCGGACCGTTCGCAGGCCCCCACACCATTTACAGTTGTCAGGCGAAAATGTGTTCCCCACCATGCTGCTTTCGCTTTCTGCCATGTCCGCCCCCCGGGCGACGAAACGGGTTCCGCCGCCCGGGGAATCGTGATGAAAACGGGTGCTCGCCCGGCCGTTTCGTCAGAGAAGCGACCCGGTGTTGTCTGAAGGGCAGTCAGCGGCGCTTCGTGTTCAGCCACACCATGAGCGCCCAGAGAGCCACGGGCGCCGCCATGATGGCCAGGGCCGCGTACCCGGGCGACCCGGGAACCACGATCAGCGGGGGAAAGGCGACGGCCGCGGCACCGGGCGAAGCCTGCGCGGTGTTGCCCGGGGCCTCTGAGTTGTTGACAGACATGTTGTTGTCCGCGACCAATTTGTTACTGTCACCTGCGAGTCGGCGCCAGAGGCGTTTGATTCGAGATCGATCCGGGGACGTAGGCATAGAGACCTCCTGGGTCGGCGTCACATGAGGAGCGCGAGCCCGGGTCCGTGAGAAGAGCGGGTTCGCGCTCCGTGAGCGTAATGACACGCTCTGCCCAACGCCATTCGGGCATATGCGCCCATTGCCTATACAAGTCCGGGCTGATCGGACACTTTCGTCGCCATCGGACGGGCAATCCGCATGCAATTCCGATAAGAGCACCCATTCGGAACGTGATCTTGGTATTGCCAGCGAAGGCCACCATCGGGTGCCGCGGTCGCCGAAGAAGGCCTACACGCGCGAAAGGCGCCAACCGCCCCGCCTGGGTGTCCCCCGAACGCCGGCGCATCCCGTCGGACCGCCCTCGCCGGCGCACTGAACCGCCGTACGGGGCTTGGGCGTGCAAGCTCAGAGCCACCATCCAGTCACGATGCCGTGCCTCCGGCTCCTCCAGTGATCACGGGCCGGTGAGGATGTCGTGGGTGCCGATGCGGCGCCAGATCACGTGCGGTGTGCCGGGACGGACCTCGGTCCCGTACTCGAACGTGGCGCGTCCCGCGGGCCCGGTCCCCATGGACCAGGTGAGTTCGTAGATCCCGGCCGCACGTTGGACGCGCTTGACGCGTAAACCCTGGCGGAACTGGCGGCCGGTGCGCAGGTCATCGACGAAGGCCGCCACGGTCCGGCGGAATCGGCGGCGCTGTTGCGGGGTGAGGTGTTCCAGGTCGGTGGTGAATCGGGGCAGCGTCTCGAAGGTCGGCACGTCGGTCCTCCAGGCAGCAAGAAGCCCCCAGCGCAGCCAGGGGCGGAGAGTCGGTGACGTCGTGCAGGGCGCGGCGTTCTCGGCCGTCGGTGGGGGAGTGGTTCGTAGAGGTACGCGTGGTGGCGATAGAGGCGTCTACTGATGCGACTTGGGGCGTGTGGTGCATGCGGCCGCGCAGCATTTGCCTGGCCCAGGCGGTGTCCGCCAGGCGGGCATGACGTCGCAGCAGATGCCCGCCCGGCGGGATCGGCCGTGAAGTTCCGGTGAACCCTCCCGCCTTACGGGGGCGGCTCTTTTGCGCAGGTCAGAGCGCGTGTTCGCTGCCGGGATGCTGAGTGTTGCGAAGGTTCAGAGGGCCAATGCGTGGCGGTACTACGTGCGCGGAGTCGCGTTCGGGGACGGCCGCCGCCCGGTCGGCCAGTCCCTCAATGCCGCCCAGGAGATGGCCGGCCTTCCCCCGGGGAGGTGGTGGGGGCGCGGCCTGGCCGCGCTCGGGTTCACCGCCGGGCAGACGGTGACCGAGCGGCAGATGGAGCTGGTCTTCGGGCAGGGCCGGCACCCGGACGCCGACCGGATCGAGCGCGAGCTCCTGGACGACGGCGTTGCCCCGGAGGCGTCCCGGCTGGCGACCGTCCTGGGGCAGCCGGTCGAAGAGATCGAACGACGCAAGGCGACCCCCTTGTTGGCACTCGACTACACCTTCCGGGCGCAGGCGTCCCTGATCGTGCTGTGGGCGCTGGGAGATGCTCACACCCGGCGGGTCATCGAGCAGGCGCACGAGCGGGCCATCGCCACTGCGCTGCGCTGGCTCGAGGACGAGGTCGCGGAGACCCGGTGGGCTTCGGGCCGCGGCCGCGCGAAGACACCGGCTCTCGTGGTCGCGGCGTTCCGGCATTTCGACAACCGGGACGGTTTCCCGCTCCTGCACGAGCACTGCCTGGTCCTCAACCGCGTGCAGCGCCTGGACGAACACGGCGAGCCGAAGTGGGGCGCGCTGGACACGACGCGGCTCTACAAGCATGTGGTGGCCGCCGGGACGCTCTACACCCTGGCGATGACGACCGAGGTGTGCGAGGAGCTCGGGCTCGCGACGGTGCCCCGGGAGGTGACGCCGGGCCTGCGCCCGGTGATGGAGATAGCCGGCGTCGACCAGGTGCTCATCGACTGGTCCTCCACTCGCCGCCAGCGGATCGAGGACGCCCTGGAGGGCCTCACCTACACGTATGTCCAGGAGCACGGGCGGCTGCCCGGCGAGAAGGCCCGCCACGGCCTGGGGTGGCAGGCGGCGCAGGACACCCGCCCCGAGAAGAAGACCCCGCGCCCGCTGGAGCAGCTCCTCGCGTGGTGGCGCTCCTCTGCGGTGCTGAAGTTCGGCAAGCAGATGGTCGACGGGCTCCTGGACCGCTGCCGTACGGTCGGGGTGGCGATCCGGGCCCGGGTGGACCCGGTGGTGGACACGATGCTCGCCGCTGTCGACGTCGCCGCGGTCGTCTTCACCGTCCGCAGGAACTTTGCCCGCCGCCACGTCCTGGCCGAAGCGCGCCGGCACCTCCTGGAGACCCTGCGCGGCCGCGCGTTCACACTCGGCCTGGACGACGACATCGCGAACCGCGCCCTGTCCGAACACGGCCGTCAGACCACCGTGCCCCAGCCCGGCCGGCGTGCCCCGGCCGCCGACCAGATCTTCTACACCGCCGACTTCACCAAGCCCGACCCCTGGTTCATTGCCGGTACCGGCGGCAGGCCGCCCAGGGAGTCGTCCCGGTACGAGCGGGCCCGGGTCGCCAGCCTCGCCCTACGCAACGTGATCCGCGCCGCGCGCACCGGCGAGCAGCACCACGACCCGGCGTCAGCCCCGCCGCACGCCGTCGACTACCCCGGCCGGGACGCCGCCCTCACCTCGGTGCAGCGGACAGCCGCCGTCCACGCCCACCAGCAGGCCGCGATGCCCGACGTGTACCTGGGAGGCCGGACGACCGACCCGGCGACGTGGCTGCGCACACCGGAGAGCCTGGAGCGCTTCGCCGCTTTCACCCGCGCGGCCAACGCCCGCCGCCGCGCCATTGAGGAGCGACAGCACCCGGCTGCTGACTCGGGCAGTCCGATCGACCGGCACCGCCAGGAGCACGAGCAGCAGCACCGGCAGTCCGGCCAGGACCACGGCCCAGGCTTCCAGCCGTGACAGCCCGCGTGGGCCCGTCGGGCGGGACAGGCGCCGAAGTCACCGGGCCAGACGCCGGGACGCGACCGGCTCCCTCACCGCCGAGATCACCGGGGGCAGCGAGAGTGCGGGGGACCGCTCCCTTCGAGCACGGAGGCCTCATGGTTGCCCCGACGCTGCCGCACCTGTCACCGGCGCAGCGCGAGCGCCTGGAGCAGCTCGCCGACGCGGCCCGGCTGCGCACGGCGCTCTACCCGGTGCCGAAGCCGCCACCAGCCCGGCGCCGCTCCCGTACGCGGCAGTACCCCGGAGGACGGCCGAACTGGTGGCGGAGCGGGCGGGGCCGCCGCCGGAGATGAGTGGCGACCACGGTGGTGCGGATCGGCTGGTCCACTCCGGCGCGCCCACCGCGCCCCACCGGGGTGAGGGAGTGCGGGACGCCCCGGCATCCGGCGGGCTCGGTGCGCTTCAGCGGCGCACCGGTGTGCCCGACGACGCACTTCCACCGCACCACCGCACCGCACGGAGGGGAGTGGACACCACACCCCGCTCCACCCGGTGCGCGTACGGAGGGTGACGGTGCATCGGATGCGGTGCACTCGATGCACCCCCCTGACCAGGTGTGCCGCCGGATTCCACCCAGCCCATCGGGTGGAAAGCAACCCTTGTCCAGCTACGCGTTTCCACGTGACCTTCGATGTTTCCCCTTGACCTTGTCCGCTACCTCTTCGGAGGTGGGACACACCGGGCCCTCGATGCCTGGTGGCGGAGGGGAGATGTCTCCCTCCCGGCACACCGCGCACCGTCACCGTCCGTAGGCCGGTGCGCGGCGCGGACGATGCCGCGCAGCGCCGTATCGAGGCGCGTCCCACCGGGTGGGAGTGAGCCTCCGCCAACTTGAAGTCGCAGGTCAGCGGTCTGGTGTGACCGGCTCTCGAAGTGCTTACGCTGGTCGTGGGCGGCTGTCTGCGGAGTAGATCATCTGACGGAGCCGGACGTTTCGCTGGTTTCTACTCGCTGGGGTCAAGCGGCCATTTACGATCCGTGCATGGATCCCGAGCTGCTGGTGCGGATCACCGCGCGACGCGCGGAACTGGACGAACTCGAAGAACGGCTGACCAAGCAGCTGACGGAGGTGCGGGCCGAGCGCGACGAACTTGCTGTCGCCGAACGGGTCCTTGAGCGGGTGAGCGAACAGATCGCTGATGAGCGCGTCTCGGCCTCGCCGGTGCCCGCGCAGGTGGGCGGGCGGGCGGTCATGCTGATCCCACACCGCACCTCCGATGTGGAGGAGAGCGTGCTCCCGCCGGACTATCAGCGCATTCTCGCCAGCGTGCGGCAGGCCGCGGGACCGGTCATGGCTCGGCAGGTCGGCGAGTTGCTGGGAGTGGACGTCAGCGTCCGGGCCAAGCTGGAACCGCTGCGCGGGAAGCTGGTCAGACTCGTCGACCGCGGCTGGCTGCGGAAGCTACCCGACGGCCGGTTCACCACCCGTCTGTGACCGGCTGCTGATCACGTACTTCGCCCCATTCGACAGATCGTTGCCAGCGGAGGGGGAGCTGCTCGGCTCTCCTGCTGAAACTCGCGATAGAAGTTGCCCATCACCGCGGCGACCGGCGCGTAACGGACAAGGAGCGACGCGATCGACGCGGGAACCTCCTGTGGGGGCATCCCTTGGGCGCACGTATTCACAAACGTCTTGCGTTCTTCCGGTGTGTATCCGTAGAGAGCGACGGCCAGCCAGTTCACCAGGTGGGTGACGGCGTAGCACTGGTCGTAGGTGCGGTGCTGGTCGAAGAAGTCGGCCTCGTCCCGTGTGAGGTCGAAGCGTGAGGAGATCGCGAGGCCGTAGTCGGTGAAGAAGAGCTGTCGGCCGTCGGTGAGGATGTTCTCGAAGTGGGCGTCGAAGTGCAGAAGCCCGCGGTCGTTCATGAACGCGATTCCGGCTTTCAGCTCGTCGTCGACCATGGCGCAGGCCCGCTCGGCTGCCTCGTCGCCGGCCCCGATCTGGGCGCCCAGCCAGTCGTGCAGGTTCTGCGGGATGTACTCCAGGAACAGCACGAGGCTTGCCGTGGAGTGCTGGAGAGCTTCGATCCGTCGGCGTACCGCTGGTCCGCCTCCCCAGTAGGCGACAGCTCGGTCCACATCGGCCAGTTCCTCGGGAAGCGGCTGGCCAGAGTCTGGGATCACCCGCCAGTGGTACATCAGGGGAAAGCCCTCGTGGTCTCCGGCGATCACCCAGTTCGTCGTCATGGTGTGCGCGGACAGCTCCCGCCAGGCCCCGAACCCCGGGGCGCCGATGGTACCGATGCCGTAGTGGCAGAAGGTCGGGAGTCCGAACAGATTCGCGGTGGAGTGAACATGCTCCGGCCATCGCTCCAGGTCGGTCAGCCGTACCTGCTTGACGAAGACCTGGCTTCCCTCGACCTCCAGCAGGACCGTCTTCCCGCCGATGCCTGACCCCAGCGGTGCGCCGGCGTCGACGAACTCGCGCAGACTGTGGTCACTGCGCAGCGCCAGCGATGTGGAAACAGCGCCGTGGGCGGCCAGACGAGCATCGCGGGACATATCAGGGCCCTTCACTCACGCCTCCAATCGTGCCCCGCCTCTTGTTCAACGGCTTCAGCAGACACCGGGACGCGGCCAAAGGTCACTCTCCCACGTCGGGGCCGGCGAGATGTGGCGTAACTGGGGTCCCTCCGGATGGCGTTGAGGCTGTGTGACGAAAACCGAAGAGCCTGCCGACAAATCCTGCGCACTCACTTACCAGTGCCGTTTACCGCTGTCCACGCGCACCGTCAGCCACCTCGCCGGGCTACTGCGACGCCATCTGAAGGTGATCCGGTCCAGGTGGCGGATCCTGCCGCCCGGAAGGATCGCGGTGATCGTCTTGGCCGTGCTGCGGCACGACCAGCGCTTGGCCGACATGGCCGGCGGCAACGACGTGTCCGAGTCCACCGTCCGCCGCTGGCGCGACGAACTGATCACCCTGCTCGCAACGCAGGCCCCACGACTGGACCGCGCCCTGAAGAAGGTCGCTAAACGGGGCGGGGAGGTTGTCCTGATCGACGGCACCCTCATCCGCACCCAGCGTCGCACTGGCAAGGCAGACCGGCGGAACTACTCCGGCAAACACCGTAACCACGGCCTGCACTTCCTCGCCCTGACCGACGAGAGAGGCCGCCTGATCTGGATATCCGCCGCCCGCCCCGGCCGCACTCACGACATCACCGCCGCCCGCCACGACCACGTCGTGGCCCACCTGCGAGCCGCCGGCCTCGGTGCCCTCGCGGACCTCGGATTCCGCGGACTGGACAACGACGTGCTCGACCCTGTGATCGTCACCGGCTTCATGGCCAGCCGCACCCACAAGCTCACTCCCGGCCAGAAGGACGCCAATCAGGTCCTCGCCACGGGACGCGCACCGGTCGAACACGGATTCGCCCACCTGAAGAACTGGCGGGTCCTCACCAAACTCCGTACCGATCCTGCCCGTGCCACCCACCTCCTGAGGGCGCTCCTCGTGCTGACGAACCTCGAAGTCAACCGCTGACAGACGATCTACGCCGCAGACTGCCGCCCACGACCAGCGGGAGTATGCCGAGGACCAGTCACACCAGACCTCTGACCTGCTTCTTCAGGTTGGCGGAGGCTCACTCCCACTCGGTGGACATCACGGTGGGCTCCACTCCCACTCGATGCGCGCCACGGTGGACTCCACCCTCGCCGATGGACATCAGGGTGGAGTCCACTCCGGCCGACGCGCGCCGCCCGGCCTTCACAGGTCGGGGCCGGCTCCCCTGCTCTGGCCGGGCTGCGCCGTCTGTTGCTGTTGCTGCTGTGCGTCGGCGGCCGGAGCCTGCTTCGCCTGGTGCGCGTGCTTGGTCTGGTCCGCCTGCTCTTCGACCGTGCGGCCGCGGGCCTCGGCGGCACGGGTGAGGGCGGCTAGGTGGGCGAGGTTCTGCGGCGAGGTGATCCACGTCTCGGGGTCCGTGGTGCGGCCCTCCAGGTACTCCTGCGGCATCGCGGCCTGCTGGTGGGCGTGGATGGCGGCGGCCCGCTGTGCCGGGGCCTGAGCGGCAGCCCGGCCGGGATGGTCGACGCCGTGCGGCGCGGCCTGGTCGTGGTCGCCGGTGGGCGGGAGTGCGGCCGACGCGGTCGCGGCCGGGGCTTCGTCCCGTGCGGGCGGTTCGGTGAGGGCGGTACGGATCGCGTTCTGCAGGGCGAGGCTGGCGACCCGGGCCCGCTCGTACCGGGTCGACTCCCGGGGCGGCTTCCCATCGGCGCCCGCGATCCACCAGCGGCTGGGCGAGGTGAACTCGGCTGTGTAGGAGAGCTGATCCGCAGCCGGGGCCCGCCGGCCCTTCTGCGGCACGGTGAGCTGACGGCCATAGCGCTCCAGAGCCCGCTCGGCGATGTAGCTGTCGATGCCGGGCACGTAGGCGCGCCCGCGCAGGGTCTCCAGCAGGTGCCGGCGCGCCTCGGCCAGGACATGGCGGCGAGCGAAGGAGCTGCGGACGGTGAAGACGACCGCGGCGACGTCGACAGCGGCGAGGGCGGTGTCCACCACCGGGCCGACCCGGGCCCGGATCGCCTTCCCGGCCGCACGGCACCGCTCCAGCAGCCCGTCGACCATCGCCTCGCCGAAGCGCAGGACCGCGGACGTGCGCCACCACGCGCGCAGCTGCTGCAAGGGCTTGGGGGTCTTCTTCACCCGGCGGGTCTCCTGCGCCGCCCACCACCCAAGTCCGTTGCGGCCGCGCTCGCCGGGCAGCCGCTTGTGCTTCTTGACGTACTTGTCGGTGATGCGCTCCAGCACCGGCGCCATCTGCTCGCGGCGGGTGGCGGACCAGTCGATGAGCTCCTGGTCGACGCCGGCTATCTCCATGACGGGGCGCAGGCCCGGCGTCACCTCCCGGGGCACCGTTGCAAGCCCGAGCTCCTCGCACACCTCGGTCGTCATCGTGAGGGTGTAGAGCGTCCCGGCCGCCACCACGTTCTGGAAGAGCCGGACCGTGTCCAGCGCGTACCAGGAGCCTCCCGGGCGCTGGGCCCGGTTGAGGACCAGACAGTGGTCGTGGAGCAGAGGGAAGCCGTCCCGGTTGTCGAAGTGCCGCCACTTCGCGACCACCAGGGCCGGTGCCTTCGCGCTCTGACGGCCCGAGGACCACCGGGTCTCTGCGACCTCGTCCTCGAGCCAGCGCAGCGCAGTGGCGATGGCCCGCTCGTGCGCCCGCTCGATGACCCGCCGGGTGTGAGCATCTCCCAGCGCCCACAGCACGATCAGGGACGCCTGCGCCCGGAAGGTGTAGTCGAGCGCGAACAAGGGGGTCGCCTTGCGTCGCTCGATCTCTTCGACCGGCTGCCCCAGGACGGTCGCCAGCCGGGCCGCCTCCGGGTCAACGCCGTCGTCCAGGAGCTCGCGCTCGATCCGGTCGGAGTCCGGGTGGCGGAGCTGCCCGAAGACCAGCTCCATCTGTCGCTCGGTCACCGTCTGCCCGGCGGTGAGCCCGAGCGCGGCCAGGCCACGCCCCCACCACCTCCCCGGGGGAAGGCCCGCCATCTCCTGGGCGTCCTTCAACGACTGGCCCACCGGACGCCGACCGTCCCCAAACGCGACCCCGCGCACGTAGTACCGCCACGCATTGGCCCTCTGAACCTTCGCAACACTCAGCATCCAGGCAGCGAACACCGGCTCCGACCTGGGCAAAAGGGCCGATCCCTTAGGACGGGAGAGTTCACCGGAACTTCACGGCCGATCCCGCCGCACGGGTATCCGCGGTCGCATCGAGCCCGCCGGGCGGACCTCACCAGGGCCAGGAAAATGCTGCGCGGCCACGTAGGCACCACCCGCCCCAACCTGCCCGGGCCCGCGCCCCAGCGAACACCCACCCCAACCCCTTACCGCGTCTCTCACCAGCGGCCTCCGCGGCCAAGCATCCCAACGGCCGGCTCAGCCTAGACACGACCGATGGTCTGCCGACGGCGTTCTCGTTCCGCAGGCTCTTGGCGGTTTCGTCGTTGACGATGATGGTGCGGTGGAGCACCTGCGCCGAGTGGGACGACGAACGCCACACCTACCGTTCCAACCTCGTGGTGACCGCAGAGCCCGCGACGTCGGCCGCTGTCCGGACCGAGCGCGCTTCTTGAGCGCCGTGGTGCCTCCCGACGTCACCCCTGCCGCGCCCTGCGTCCAGCAGTTCCCGCGCAGCCCGGCGCGCCAGTTGTCCCGTCACCGCGAACTCTCCGGTATGTGCTCTGCCCGCGTGTCGCGGGTAACGGGGCTGCCCCTACCGCCTGGTAGGAGCCGGTCCGCTGTTCCCGTCGTCCGGCGTCGGAGCCTGTGCCTTCACTCCGGTTCCGGCACAACCACGACAGGGCAGCCGGAATGGTGCAGGACCGTGTGGGCGACCCGTCCGAGATGAGGCCCCAGTCGGCCGGGATGCCGTCGGCCGACGATGAGGAGGTCGGCGTCTCGCGAGGCGGCCAGGAGGACCCTGCGGGCGGGGCCCTCCACTGTGCGCCGCCTCAACCGAACCTCCATGGGGGCGTCGGCGAGAGTTTCCTCCAGCTCCTTGGCCGCCCCTTCCTCGTGCAGCCGTTCGGGACCACCCGCGAGTAGAGGGTGGTCCACCGTCTCGTGTATGGGGCACCGCCACGCGCGTACCGCCTCCAACGGCACACCGCGTCGCTTCGCCTCGGCGTAGGCGAAGCGCACGGCCGCTGTCGGCGCGTCGGCCACGCCGACGACGATGTGGTGCTGACGTCCGCCGACAGCGCGGTTGCTGTGGTTGCCACGGATCACGATGACGGGGCAGTGCGCTTGTGCGGCCACGGTCAGGCTGACGGAGCCCAGGAGCAGGTCGGCGAGACCGCTGCGTCCACGGGTGCCGACGACCACGGCGGACGCGTCGCGGCTTTCGCGCACGAGGGCGTGCTCAGGCTCCTCCAGCACGTCGGCGGTCGTCACGGGCAGCTCGGCATGATGGCGCAGTGCCCGCATGGCCGCGGCCGCTAGGATGTCCGCCGCGGTGACACGCCCGGACGTGCTGCCGACCTCCGGCGCGAGTGCGGGCCCTTCGTAGCGCTCCCACAGGGAGGCGTACACGATCCGCAGGGGCACCCGGCGCAGGGCGGCCTCGTCGGCCGCCCAGTCGACGGCCCGCAGGCTGGGTTCGGAGCCGTCGACGCCGACGATCAGGGGCAGGTTCATCGCTCTCAGCCTCCCGCGCCGAGGTCGAAGACGATGCGGGCCTTGACCTTGCCGTGCAGGACCTCGTCGATCGATTCGTTGACGGCGGTGAGCGGTCGGGTCTCCTGGATGACCTTCGTCCGGCCGTCCGCGTGGAGCTGGAAGACCTCTGCGAGGTCCTGGCGGGTGCCGACGATGGAGCCGATCACTGAGGTGCCGTTGAGCACGGTGTCGAAGATGGGCACCTGGATGGTGCCGTGCGCGGGTAGGGCCACCATGACGAGCTTCCCGCCGCGCCGCAGGCCCGAGTTCACGGCTTCGAAGGCGGCCGGGCTGACGGCGAGAGCGAGAGCGGCGTGGGCGCCGCCGTGCCGCTTCAGCTCCGCCCCGACGTCCTGGGTACGGGCGTCGATGAGGATGTCGGCGCCCAGTTCCCGGGCGAGTTCGAGCTTCTCGTCGGTGACGTCGATGGCGGCGACGGTGGCGCCGGCGATCTTCGCGTACTGCACCGCCAGGTGGCCGAGACCGCCCACGCCGGAGATGGCGACAAGTTGTGCGGGCCGGACGCCTGCGACCTTCAGGGCCTTGTAGGTGGTGACGCCCGCGCAGGTCAGCGGGGCGGCGTCGATGGCGCTGACGCCCTCGGGCACCAGCTGGGCGAAGTCGGCCCAGGCCAGCATCTTCTCGGCGTATCCGCCGTCGCAGCCGTAACCGGTGTTGACCTGGCTCTCGCATAGCGTCTCCCACCCGGACAGGCAGTGCTCGCACCGTCCGCACGCGCGGCCGAGCCACGGCACGGCGACCCGTTGACCGATGGCGAGATGGGTGACCCCCTCGCCGAGCTTCTCGACAAGTCCGACACCTTCGTGACCGGGCACGAACGGCGGGGTGGGTTTGACGGGCCAGTCACCGTGCGCGGCGTGGATGTCGGTGTGGCACAGCCCGGACGCCTCGACGCGGACACGGACCTGTCCGGGGCCGGGCTCCGGGTCGGGGCGCTCCTCGATGACGAGGGGCTGACCGAATTCCCGTACGACCGCTGCCTTCATGTTGTTCCCGTTCTCTTGTGTACGGATGTGCGTCAGTCGTGTGCGACGACGGCGACGGGCGCGGTGGAGTGGTGCAGCACCGCGTGGGTGACGGCCCCGATGTGGGTGCCGAAGGGGTTGCGGCGCACACGTCTGCCGACGACGACGAGGGAGGCGTCCCGGGAGGCGTCGATCAAGTGAGTGGCGGCGCTGCCCGGGCGGGACATCTCGACGACCTCGACGTCCGGGTACTTCTGCCGCCAGGGACGCAGCGTGTCGGCAAGTGCGTCGGCCCGCTGCCGGGTGAATCCCTCGTGGTGCTCGAAACCCGGCCCGATGGTGTAGACGGCGTAGGGCCACGTGTCCCAGGCCTGGACCACGCACAATGGGGTCTCCCGGCGCCGTGCCTCCTCGAAAGCGAAGGCGATGACGGCGTTGTCGGGGCTGCCCAAGCCGAGGACGACGGGCCGGAAAGCGGTGGCGGCGGACGGAATGCCGGCAGGGTCCATGACGTGCTCGTCGACGGCCTGTTCCCCGGCGCGCACCAGGACCACGGGCACCTCGCTCCGGGCGATCACGGCCTGTCCGACGGAGCCCACGAGGAAGCCGCCGAGCCCGCTCAGCGCCCGGGACCCCAGGACCAGCAGCTCAGCGTCACGGGCGGCTTCCACGAGGGCCTCGGCCGGCGTCCCGGTACGCTGCTCGGTGCTGACCTCGACCCCCGGGTGGCGCAGCCTGAGTCCTTCGGCGGCCTCGCGCGGAACCCGCTCGGTCCAGTGCTGGTGGGTCTCTGCTCCCAGGAGAGGGGCCTGGGCCATCGGTTCCGGCACCGGCATCCACACGTGGATCAGCCGTACCGGCAGGTCACGCAGCTTCGCCTCGCGCGCCGCCCATTCCGCAGCGGCTCCGCTCTCGGCCGATCCGTCGAGTCCTACGGTGATCGTGCGGGCCATGATTGGTCCCCTCCTGTATCGGATGCTCTGATTCCAGCTTCACGCTCGGCAGGCTCTCGGGGCAGAGGCCGCTGGTCCCCGGCAGGGGCCGACCGGCCCCATCAGTGCGGGTGTGCGGCGGTCCGAGGCGCCGGTTGCTCAGCCACGGTCCTCCGTTGCCGCGGACGGGACCGGAAACGGACGGCCACAACCGCGCCAGGCCGAGCGGCACCGGAGAGGCACCGCTCGGGCCCGGTTCTAGCCAGCAGTCCGCCCAGGCCGCTCCGGCCGACGCGGGAGAGAAGTCACCGCATCGGGCCGACCACGACGTGACAGAGAAGTCCGGTCCGTCAGCCGGTACGCCGGCGCCGTCGTCGGTGATCGGCAGCCGCACCTCCCTGCCGGGAATCCGCTCGGTCCGCTGCTGCACGGCCCTGGTGCCCGCGAGCACCGTCCGGCATTCCCCGCCTGTGCATGAGGCAGCAGGGGATGAGATCTCTCCCCACGCGCGTCTGTCTTCTCGGATGCCGCGCGGCGAGGGGGTGGCAGTCCTACCCGGGGGGACAGTCGTGAGGCACGACCGCGACGGGGGCTGTGGCGTGGTGCAGAACGGCGTGGGTGACCGGGCCGAGGCGTCGCAGGCCCGCCTCGTGGCTGCGACGCCCGACGACCACGAGGCCGGCATCGGCGCTGTTGGACAGCAGGACCTCGGAGGCAGAGCCGATCTCGAACTGCTCCACGACCTCGACCTTCGGATACTTGTCCCGCCATGGCTTGAGGATGTCGGCCAGGACCTCTCTGTTGATCTGCTCCAGCTCGTTCGCCCCGTCGACCAGATACAGCGAACCCGGACTCCAGGCGAGGGCCGTCGGGACGCTCCAGGCATGTACGGCACGCAGGGCTGCTCCGCGTTCGGCCGCGGCTGAGAAGGCGAACTCCAGGACCGCGTCACCGATCTGGCCAGGTTCCACGCCGACCACCACCTCCGGAGCCTGCTGGGGCGTGCCGGAATGCGGCTTCCCGACCATGACGACCGGCCCGGCCGCATGGCGCAGCACCTTCATCGAGATGGAACCGATCAAATAGCCGGTCAGGGTGCCGTAACCGCGCGACCCCAGCACCAGCATGTCGGCGCGTGCGGCTTCGGCCAGGAGGGTGGGCACCGGGTCACCGACGATCAGCTCGGTCGTGATGTCCAGGCCCGGATGCTGCCCGGCCACGCGGGACCGGGCCTCGTCGAGCATGTTACGTACCCAGCGCTCCTCGGCCGCCCGGTCTCCGACGTACGCCACGTCGGAGGGGCGCCAGAGCCAGGCGTGGACCAGTCGCAGGGCCGATCCCCGGCGCTCCCCCTCCTCCGCGGCCCAGTCGGCCGCCGCCGAAGCGTGTTCGGTGCCGTCCAGTCCTACGGTGATGCCGGACATGTTGCCTCCTGATACTGCCGCTGGGAAAGGAAGGCCCCAGCGGACGTGATGGTGTGAGCCTCACACGTGGCCGGCGAAGGGCGATGGGGCCGATCGTCCCTGGTGTCGGCCTGAGCGGCCCTGATCGTGCTGCCCGACGGAACCCCAAATCGGCCTCGCGCTAAAACGGACGGCCGAGGCCGGAAGGGCCGCTCCGGGGAAGCGCAGGTCTGCTTCCTCTACGGCGCCGCCGGCCTCTACAAGGTGCAGGGCGGCACCTGGGGAGCCGGAACCGCGCTGCACTACGTCCTCAACCTCGACCTGTTCCAGCCGTGGCCCGCGCTCTCCCACTGGGCGGACGACCAGGCGCTCGCCATCGCGGTCGTCGGCTACCTGACCGTGCTCCTCCAGGTCGCCTTCCCGTTCGTGCTGTTCGGCAGGCTCAAGTACCGGTCCTGACCATGCTCATGGGGCTACCGCCGTTCTCCGGCGCGATGATCATCGCCGACGCGGTGTTCCTGCCCGACCGCTTCTGGACCGCGGCCGGAAGCCTGGCCCGCCGGGCACTCGGACGTACGGAAGAACCGCAGCCGACACCGGCAGGGGCACCAGAGGCGCCGGAGGCTGCGGCAACCCCAAGGACGCCCGAAGCCTCGGAGGCACCACGTGGTGCGGTACCGAAGCAAGGCAGCCCCGCCACCCCCGTCGCGACCGTACCTAGGGCACGAATCCTGCACCCAGCCTGCGGCTCGCTGGCAGCGCGCAGGCCGGCGAGCCGCCCGGCATACGGGTGCGGTTGGCGTCGATGAGCCGGTAGATGCCGTGGGCGATCCACCGCACCGGGGCAGGGTCAGCAGACCGCCCAGCCACGCCCAGCCCCCACCGGCGCGCAGCAGCAACTTGGCGACGGCCTGCGCGCCCCCGTACACCGCCCCGAGCGGCGAGATCCACAGCACCTCGTGCTCGGCCCGCTCCTGGGTGACGCCGAGAGCGTCCAGGTCGGCGAACTGCCAGGGGGTCACGGTGCATCGCGGACGCACGTACCGCGTCAGGAAGTTCACCGAGGTCGTGCAAAAGGCGCAGTCGCCGTCGTACACGAGAACAGGTACGGGTCGAGACGTCGTGAACCTCGTCCTGCCCGAACGAGCCGCCCTATTACGGGAGGCCGTCGGCCTCTTCTGCGTGGCCTTGCGCCGGCCCCTCCGGATGCTTCTGAGGTGAAGTTGCTTCGGCGTCTGTGAGGCCCATAACGGGGACGAGGGCGACATGGCAGCTTGCGTGGTGCAGCAGCGCATGGGTCACCGGTCCGAGTTGTAGTCCTAGCCCGGACTTTCGGTGATGTGCGGCGATGACGACGACCGCACTCGTGGTGCTGGCGTCGATCAGAGTCTGGGCAGGGGCGCCGCGTACCGATCGGCTGTCCAGTTGCACAAAGGGGTTCTCCCTGTGGAGGGCTTTCACCACTCGTGCAGCCGTCAGCTCTTCCTGCCGCGCGCGGGACGCACGATCACCGTGTGTGCGGTCGTTTCGGTTGTAGGTCCATGCGTGCACGATGGAGAGATTGGCGTTCCGGCGAAGGGCTTCTGCGAAGGCGAAGGCCGCTGCCGGATCGTCTTCTTCTCCCCGTAGGCCCACCACGACGGTGGGGGGCGATGAGATCGGCTGTGGCGCGGGTTCGTGCCGGACGATGAGGAGCGGGCTTCGGCAGTGTGCGGCCACCCGTAGGCTCACGGAGCCTAGGAGCAGGCCCTTGAAGCCCCCGTTGCCGCGGGTGCCGACGACGGTGAGTGCCGCTGTGCGGCTCCGCTGGACCAGGACTTCCGCTGCGTCGTCCGGGACGGCGGTCGTGGTGACCTGGAGTCCCGGGCTACGGTCTGTGACGTGCTGGGCGGCTTTCGCCAGGATGTCTTGCGGATCATCGTCCAAGGGTTCGTAGGCTCCGCCCCATGGCCAGGCGTGGACGATCTCGAGAGGCACCTGGCGGCGGTGTGCCTCTCCGGCGGCTTGGTCGAGTGCGTGGGTTGCGACTCGGGATCCGTCCGTTCCGACCACGACGTGGCCGTGTGGGGGTTCGCTTCGTAGGCTCATTGCCGCTCCTTCTCATACTGACGGAGACCTTTGCTGAACGCGTTCCGCTGCACAGGCGCGCTTCGGAAATGGCGGCCTTCGGCTTGGCCATGTGCACCCAGGACGCTGCTACCGGACCGGGGTGCGGTCCGGGCGCGATGTGGTGGTCGCGTTCGAGGCGTTGCTGGTGCTTTTCGCGAAATGGTTTTCTGTGCGTGCTGCGGTGAAGGCGGCGAGGCCGGCCGCCGTGGCGATGCTGAGGTCCGGCAAGGAGGGGGCGGAGGTGCCCAGGAGGTGTGAGAGGAAGGGAATGTAGACGGCGGCGACTCCCAGAGCTGCTGCGGCCAGGATGGCTGCCGGGAGGGAGGGGTTGAGGCGGGTGAGTACTCGTTCGCGTAGTCCCAGGGCTATTCCGAGCTGGGCGGCCAGCAGGGCCAGGAACAGCACCGTCTGCCAGGGTCCGCCGGTGTGCCGGGACCACAGGCTGATGCCGAGGCACAGGATCGTGACGAAGATCGACAGTCGCAGGACGCGCTGCCACAGGCCGTCGCCGAGGACGTGTTGCTGCGGCCGGCGGGGCGGGCGGTTCATCGCGTCGGGGGAGGCTGGTTCTGCTCCCATGGCGACCCCGGTCAGGCCGTGGGTGAGGAGGTTGATCCAGAGGATCTGTCCGGCGCGCAGGGGTAGTGCGAGGCCGACCATCGGGCCCAGGAGCATGATGAGGATCTCTGCCGCCCCGCCGGCCAGGGCGTAGAGGAGGAAGCGGCGGATGTTGGCGTAGACCCGGCGTCCTTCTTCGACCGCTGCGATGACGGAGGTCAGTTCGTCGTCGGCGAGGACCAGGTCGGCGGCCTGTCGGGCGACTTCGGTGCCGCGGCGGCCCATGGCGACGCCGATGTCGGCCTGACGGAGTGCGGGGCCGTCGTTGACGCCGTCGCCGGTCATCGCGGTGACCTCACCTCGTGCCTGCCAAGCTTCGACGATGTCGAGCTTCTGCTGCGGCGTGGTCCGGGCGAAGACCCGTATCCGGGTGAGGTCGGGGACCTGGCCTGCCGCCAGTTCCTGGCCGGTGGCCACCAGGTCCGGCTGGGTGGCTTCGTCGCCCTGCAGGATGCCGACGCGCGCCGCAATCGCGCGGGCGGTCGCCGGATGGTCTCCGGTGATGAGGACGGAGGTGATGCCCGCGCGCCGGCAGGCGCGCACGGTCGCCTCGGCCGCTTCCTTGGGCGGATCGCTGATGGCTGCCAGGCCCAGCAGCTTCAGACCGCTTTCTGCCTCCTCCACGCGCCCTGGCAGGTCGGCGCGAGACCCGGCGGCCACGGCCAGGACACGGTAGCCCTCGGCGGACAGGGCGGCTGCCTCCTTGCGTGCCCGTTCCAGCGTGTCGGGCTTCTCGTCGAGCAGTGATGGTTCGAGGACCGCTTCCGGTGCGCCCTTGAGGTAGATCTCGATCTGCCCTCCTGGTGTGCTGTGGAGAGTGGTCATGCGTTTGCGGAGGCTGTCGAAGGGGACTTCGCCGGCCCGGGGCCGGGTGCGGGCGAGGTCTTCCTGGGCGCAGCCTGCTTTCGCGGCGCCGGTCAGCAGGGCGGCTTCCGTGGGGTCGCCGAGGGCGGCCCAGGGTGCGGTCTCTTCGGTGGGCCGTACCAGCGAGGCGTCGTTGCACAGAGCCCCTGCCACGAGGACTTCGCGCACGGCCTCAGCCAGTGCGGGAGCGGGAGCAACGTCGTCGTTCAGGAACTCGCCCACGGGTTCGTACCCGGTTCCGGTGAATGTGACGGTGCCGTGGGGGGTCCAGACGCGTTCGAGGAGCATGCGTCCCTCGGTGAGAGTGCCGGTCTTGTCGGTGGCCAGGACGGTGACCGATCCTAGGGTCTCGACGGCCGAGAGGCGGCGGACCACCGCGTTGCGGGTGGCCATCCGTCGCGCGCCCAGGGCCAGGCCGAGGGTGACCACGGCCGGCAGTGACTCCGGGACGGCGGCGACAACGAGGCTGATCGCGGTGATGGCCATGAGTTCCAGCGACTGACCGCGCAGCAGTCCGAGGGCCAGGACCAGGAGACACAGCCCGACGGTGACGAGGGCCAGCACCTTGCCGAGGCTGGCCAGACGCTTCTGCAAGGGGGTCATCTGCTGCCTGGGATGCATCGATGCTGCGATTACGCCCAGGGCGCTGTGCTCTCCGGTCGCGGTGACCGTGGCCATGGCCCGGCCACGCACCACCACGGTGCCGGCCCGCAACTGTGCCACTTCCGGGTCCGCGCTCCGGGCGTCTTTGTCCGCCGGCACGGATTCGCCGGTCAGTGTTGACTCGTCGACCAGGAGCGCTGCGGCCTGCAGGAGGGTGGCGTCGGCCGGCACGATGTCACCCTCCCCCAGCATCAGGACGTCCCCGGGTACGACGTCGGCGGAGGGCGTCTCCTGCTCCATGCCGTCGCGCAGGACGCGTGCGGTCGGGGCGGTCATGGCGGAGAGGGCTGCGACGGCGTTGTCGGCGCGGACCTCCTGCACCACCCCGACAGTGGTGTTGAACAGGACGACCACGCTGATGATGACCGCGTCGGCGTAGTCCGCGGTGGCGATGGTCAGTGCCACCGCGGCCAGCAGCACAACGATCAGCGGGTCGCGGAGTTGCGCGAAAACCCGGGACCACAGGGAGATCGCGGGGGGCGGAGCGAGAACGTTGGGGCCGTGCTCGGCCAGGAGCCGGGCAGCCTCCTCCTGGCTCAGGCCCTCTTCGCGGGTCGGTTCGGGGTGAAGACCGGACGATACGGGCATGGCGGCTCCGACGGCTCTGGTTGGGCGTCAAGGGTTTGGTGACGTGGTGCGGTGTCCGGCGAGCGGCCGGCCGGGCGGCGAAAGAGGCCGTGTCGCTGCCGGTCTCTGCGCAATGCCATCACGCGTTCGTGGGCGTCAGTTGGTCCAGGCCCAGTCGCTGACCTCGGGGAGGTCGGTGCCGTGTTCGCGGATCCAGGCGTGGTGGCGCAGGCGTACGTCTGCCATATCTTGGCGGACCGCTGCCGCGCGGACGGCAAGGCCGGGGACGCGGTCGATAACGTCCATGACCAGCCGGTAGCGGTCCAGGTCGTTGCGCACCACCATGTCGAAGGGGGTGGTCGTTGTGCCTTCCTCCTTATAGCCGCGCACGTGCAGGTTCGCGTGGCCGGTGCGCCGGTAGGTGAGGCGGTGGATGAGCCAGGGGTAGCCGTGGTACGCGAAGACGACGGGCTTGTCGGGTGTGAACAGGGCGTCGAAGTCCGCGTCCGGCATGCCGTGCGGGTGTTCCTCCCGCGGCATCAGGCGGGCCAGATCGACTACGTTGACGACCCGGACGGCGAGGTCGGGCAGGTGACGCCGCAGGAGCTGGACGGCGGCCATCACTTCCAGGGTGGGGACGTCCCCCGCGCATCCGAGGACGACATCCGGCTCTCCCGTGGGGTTTTCACTGCCGGCCCAGTCCCAGATGCCCGCACCGCGGGCGCAGTGTCCCCGGGCCTCTTCGAGCGTCAGCCAGTCGAAGCACGGCTGTTTGCCGGCCACGACGACGTTGACGTAGTCGCGGGAGCGCAGGACGTGGTCCGCCACGGACAGCAGCGTGTTGGCGTCCGGCGGCAGGTACACCCTGACAACCTCGGGTGACTTGTTGAGGACGTGGTCGATGAAGCCGGGGTCCTGGTGGGAGAAGCCGTTGCTGTCCTGCCGCCACACGTGCGAGGTGAGCAGGTAATTGAGCGAGGCGATGGGACGCCGCCAAGGCAGGCGGCGGGAGGTGCGCAGCCATTTGATGTGCTGGTTGACCATCGAGTCGACGATGTGGACGAACGCCTCGTAGCAGGAGAAGAGACCATGCCTGCCGGTGAGAAGGTAGCCCTCCAGCCATCCCTGACAGGTGTGCTCGGAGAGGATCTCCATCACCCGGCCGTGCGGGTCCAGGTACTCGTCGGTGTCCAGAGTCTGTGCCTGCCACGCCTTGCCGGTCGCCCCGTACACGGCCTGGAGCCGGTTGGAGGCGGTCTCGTCCGGTCCCACGAGACGGAAGTCCCGCCGCTGGGCGGTGTTCTCCATCACCCCTTCGAGCAGGTCCCCCAGGATGCGGGTGGGTTCGTGCAGAGTGGTGCCGGGTTTGTCGACGGCGACGGCGTACTGCTCCAGCGGCGGGACCGGCAGATCGCGGACGAGCAGCCCTCCGTTGGCGTGCGGGCTCGCGCCCAGCCGCCGCGCACCGACAGGCACACTCTCCAGCACGGCCTCCACCGGCCGTCCGGCCTGGTCGAAGAGTTCTTCTGGCCGGTAGGAGCGCAGCCACTGCTCCAACTGCCGCAGGTGGTCGGGGTTCTCCCGAACGCCGGTCAGCGGGACCTGGTGGGCGCGCCACGTTCCCTCCACCGGCAGTCCGTCGACTTCGGCCGGGCCGGTCCATCCCTTGGGCGTCCGCAGGACGATCATCGGCCAGCGGATCCGTCCGGTCACGCCTTCCTCGCGGGCCTTGTGCTGGGCGGTTTCGATCTGGTCGAGCGCGATGTCCATCGCGTGCGCCATGGCACTGTGCACCTGCAGCGGGTCGTCGCCCTCAACGTGGAGGGGCTCATGCCCCACGCCGCGCAGGAAGGCATCGAGCTCCTCCCGGGGCAGACGTGCAAGCACCGTCGGGTTGGCGATCTTGTAACCGTTGAGGTGCAGGATCGGCAGGACCGCTCCGTCGTGGACGGGGTCGAGGAACTTGTTGGAGTGCCACGAGGCTGCCAGCGGCCCGGTTTCCGCCTCACCGTCACCGATCACACAGGCGACGAGTAGGTCGGGATTGTCCAGGGCCGCACCGTAGGCATGGGCCAGCGAGTACCCCAGTTCGCCCCCCTCGTGGATGGAGCCCGGCGTCTCCGGTGCCACGTGGCTGGGTACGCCGCCAGGGAAGGAGAACTGCCGGAAGAGCCGGGCCATGCCGTCGGCGTCCCGGCTGACATCGGGATAGGTCTCGGTGTACGTGCCCTCCAGCCAGGAGTTCGCCAGGACGGCTGGCCCGCCGTGGCCGGGCCCCCAGACGCAGACGGTGTCCTGGTCGCGCTCCCGCGCCGCGCGGTTGAGGTGGGTGTAGACCAGGTTCAGGCCGGGTGAGGTGCCCCAGTGGCCCAGCAGGCGCGGCTTGATGTGCTCGGGGAGGAGCGGCCGTTCGAGCAGCGGGTTGGACATCAGGTAGATCTGGCCGACGGCCAGGTAGTTGGCAGCTCTCCAGTGCGCGTCCAGTGATGTGAGTGTGGCGTCGTCGAGGTAGTGGTCGTCTCCCCGGACAAGGGTGGGCATGTCTTGCTCCTTGACTGATTCCGAGCCGAGCCGGCTTTGGTGTTCAGGCCGCCCGCCGGTGTCTGATGGCCGCCGCAACGACGACGCGGCGCCGCCCCGCCGACAAGGGTTCCGGCCGTGGTGACCGTCGGGGGCGGCCTCGGGCTGTTCTCCATCGTGGTCGCCTCGGCGTGCCGGCAGAGAGGGGCCGGTCGGCCCTGTGCGGGAGCCGGGCGGCCTCTCTTGCCCCGCTGCGGCCGGTGCGAAGCTTGAACTGAACAAACCACGCCCTCGGACCAGCGCCTATCAGGAGGCAAACGTCATGCTCCGACCCGTCATCGTCGGCATCGACGGATCTCCCGAGGCCCTTGCCGCCGCCGGGTGGGCGGCGCGGGAGGCGCAGCGTCACGACGTGGCACTGCGGCTCGTCCACGCCTGGACACGGTCCCCGCACCCCTCCGCCGCTCTGCCTTCGACGACCAGCCAGCATCACTGGGCGCGACGCATCCTGCGCGAGGCCCATGACCATCTCGTTGCCCTGTATCCGCACCTTCCTGTCGAGGAATACGCCGTGGAGGGGACCGCTCCGAGTGTGCTCCTCGAAGTGTCGGCCGACGGGGCGCACCTGGTCATCGGATCGAGGAGCCTCGGCGGGGCGACCGGCTACCTCGCGGGATCAGTCGCGCTGCACCTCACCACCCGGTGCCCCACCCCGGTTGTCCTCGTACGAGCAGGCGAACAGGCCGAAGACGCACATCAGTTGAACGCCGAGGGCCGCAGCGCGACGAATACCCCGTACCGTGACATCGTGCTCGGGGTCGACCTCGCGCACCCCTGCGACGAGGCCGTCGCCTTCGCCTTCGAGTCGGCACGCTCGCGAGGCGCACCGCTGCGCATCCTCCACGGCTACCGTCCTTTGCCGGTAACGGCCACGGGGACCGGGGCCGCGGTCGCGTCCGAAGTGCCCGCGGAGTATGAGGCGGCTCTCGACGCGCTGGTGCTTCCATGGCGGGAGAAATACCCGGAAACAGTAATGACGGCAACGGTGCGGCCGGGCCGTGCACAGAGCCTGTTGCTGCACGCCGCGTCCGAGGCAGGGCTTCTCGTCCTCGGCCGGCACAACCGGCTACGGCCCGGGCCGTACACCGGGCCCGTGATCCAAGCGGCTATGCATCACGCCCGGTGCCCGATAGCCGTGGTGCCGCACGCCTGACCGGCGGTCGGCCGCCCCGCCCTCCTACGGAGGACATACCCGTGCGGGCTTTCGCCCGGAGCGGACCGCACGCGGTCCGCTCCGCCGAATCAGCGAGTCCGGACCAAGCCGACCGGACAAGAGAGAAGGGCGGTCCTCAGGGGACCGCCCTTCGGCCATTCTTCCGGCCGGGCGACCTCCAACCGGCCTGCCGGGAAGGGACCTTCGGCAGGGTCCGAGGACCACCGGACCGGTGCCGGGGCCGGGGCCGCCGGACAGTCTGGACGGGCACACGCATCCACGCGTGGCACGAGCAAGGGCGAGAAACCATGGCGCTGCAACAAAACCCCCGATCCCTCGCGGGCGTCTACCCCCCTGCTTCCCACAGAGGCACGGCGGAGCAAGCGCCCGCTGACGGAACGACCGGCACCGCTCTTCTGCGTACCGCAGCCGTGCTCCGCATCCTTACCGCGTTCACTTTCCTGTGGGCGTTCTTCGACAAGGCTTTCGGCTGGGGATACGCAACCGGGGCCGGTAAGGGGTGGGTGGACGGCGGCTCGCCGACCATGGGCTTCCTGAGCGGTGTCTCGGCCGGCCCAATGGAGAGCACCTTCCATGCCTGGGCCGGTGACGCCTGGGCGGACTGGGCGTTCATGCTGGGACTGCTGGGAATCGGTGTGGCGCTGCTGAGCGGAATCGCGCTACGGCCGGCCGCTCTCGCCGGCACGGCGATGATGGCGCTGATGTGGGCGGCGGAATGGCCTCCCGCCCGGCACCTGTCCGACGGGTCCCCCAGCATGTCGTCGAATCCGGTGATCGACTACCACGTGCTGTACGCCGCCGTCCTCGTCCTGGTCGCCGTGTCACTCGCCGGGCGGACCTGGGGCCTGGGCCAGCCCTGGGCGCGCCTACCTCTCGTACGCGAGAACCGCTGGCTCCTCTGACCCGGTGCCAGCCCCTGCCCTCAGCGCCCGCGCATCACTGTTGCGTTCTTCATCTGGGCCCTGCGGCCCATCGACTACAGGAGCACCGTCATGACGGCACACCCGCAGACCACGACGGGGAGCTTCGGCCACGCCGCCGGTCCCGGCCGGGCGGCCGCCGATCGAGGCCACGTGTCGGCCCGGGGCCGTCCGCATTTGGCCTCCGTGCAGGATGCGGCAGCCGTCGTGTTCGACACCGACGGCGTCATCACCGACTCCGCCAGGATCCACGCGGGCGCGTGGAAGACCGCCTTCGACGCGTGCCTGCGCGCCCATCCGCCGGAGAGCCCTGGAGCGGAGCGGCCCTTCGACGTCCAGGACGACTACCTGCAGTTCGTTGACGGTAAAGCGCGGCTCGACGGCGCCGCGTCGTTCCTCGCATCGCGCAGCCTGCACCTCCCGGCGGGTGGCCCGGACGACCTCCCCGGGACCGGCACGGTGGCGGCGGTCGCCGCCCGCAAGGAGCAGATGTTCACGGAGCGCCTGCGCCGCGGCGGCATCAATGCCTATCCCGGGACTCTCCAGCTGTTGCGGGCCCTGCGCGAGCGTGCCGTGCCGATGGCTGCCGTCTCCGCGTCCCGTCACGCGGGTGAACTGCTGAAACGCGCCGGGGTCCTCGGGTTCTTCACGGTGCTGGTGGACGGGGGCGAGGCCAGGCGGCTGGCGCTGCCGGGCAAACCGGACTCCGCCCTTTTCGTGGAGGCGGCGCGCAGGCTCACCATCCCCGTCGAGCGCATCGCCGTGATCGAGGACGCCCTGGCGGGGGTCGAGGCAGGACGGCGCGGTGGCTTCGGCCTCGTCATCGGCGTGGACCGCACCGCGGGCGAGGGCACCGGCGCCGCGCTCCTGCGACACGGCGCCGACCTCGTGGTCAGGGACCTGTCCGAGTTGTCCCACGATGGGGATAGTCAGCCGTGACGGGATGGACCTGGGAGTATCACGGTTACGACCCGGCCTCGGAACGCCTGCGCGAGGCCCTGTGCACGCTGGGCAACGGGTACTTCGCCACCCGCGGCGCCGCGCCCGAGAGCCCTGCCGGTGACTTCCACTACCCCGGGACGTACGCCGCGGGCTGCTACGACCGGCTCACCTCCACGGTGGCCGGCCAGCAAGTCGACAACGAGGACATGGTCAACCTTCCCAACTGGCTCCCGCTGCGCTTCAGGGTCGAAGCGGAGAGCGACGGCGGATCCTGGCTCACGCCGGACAGCGAGGCGCTGCTCGATCATCACCAGCGTCTGGACCTGCGTGCGGGCACCCTGGAGCGGAGCATGCGCTACGCGGTGGGGGACGGCCGTGTTCTGTCCGTGCGGCAACTGCGACTCGTACACATGGGTGACCCTCATCTCGCCGCTCTGCGCACCGAGTTCACCGCGGACGGGTGGGAGGGCGTCGTGGAGGTCGAGGGAGCCTTGGACGGAGCGGTCACCAACAGCGGTGTGGCGCGGTACACCCAGCTCGACGGCAGGCACCTGATCGATGTCCGCACCGGGTGCGGCGCGGCGGACTCGGCCTGGCTGACCTGCCGCACCCGTACATCCGATATCCGTATCGGCATGGCCGCCCGCCTCACCACCACCATCGGCTCCGTCGAGCACCGCCGTACCGACCCTGGTGCGCAACGGGTCACCCAGGTGTTGGGCCTCTGCCTCGCGTCGGGCCGTCCGGTCGCGGTCGACAAGGTCGTGGCTCTGCATACCTCCCGTGATCCCGCCATCGGTGATCCCCTGGGTGCTGCGGTCGAGCGGGCCGGGCGGGCACCGGGATTCGAGGAGCTCTTCGTCTCGCACCGCGCCGCCTGGCAGCAGCTGTGGAACAGCGCGGAGCTGGACGTGCCGGGCAAGTCGGGTGACATCCTGCGGCTGCACCTCTTCCACGTCCTGCAGACGCTCTCCCCCCATACAGCCGACCTCGACGTCGGCGTCCCGGCGCGTGGTCTGCACGGCGAGGCGTACCGGGGCCACATCTTCTGGGACGAACTCTTCGTCCTGCCCTACCTGAATTCGCACTTCCCCCAGGTCTCCCGCGCCCTGCTCACCTACCGCCACCGGCGCCTCGGCCAGGCGCGGAACGAGGCCCTCGCCGCCGGCCGGACCGGGGCGTGCTATCCCTGGCAGAGCGGGAGCGATGGCCGCGAGGAAACCCAGCGGCTGCACCTCAACCCCCGCTCCGGGCGATGGCTGCCCGACCACTCACGACTCCAGCACCACGTCGGATCGGCGATCGCCTACAACGTGTGGCAGTACTGCGAGGCCAGCGGCGACACCGAGTTCCTGCACACCAAGGGCGTGGAGATGCTCACCGAGATCGCCCGTTTCTGGGCGGATCTCGCGACCTACGACGAGAGCACCGGGCGCTACCGGATCCGTGGCGTGGTCGGCCCCGACGAGTACCACGACGCTTTCCCCGGCTCCTCGGCGCCGGGCCTGGACGACAATGCCTACACCAACGTCACCGCCTCCTGGGTACTCGCCCGGACGCTCGACCTGGTGCGCTCACTGCCGCAGGTGCGCAAGGACGAACTACGGGAGCGAACCGGTCTGCGGGAAAGCGAGCTCGTCCGTTGGGACGAGGTGTCACGAAAGCTTCGGGTGGCCTTCCACGATCGAGTCATCAGCCAGTTCGCAGGCTACGAGACGCTCGCCGAACTCGACTGGGACGCCTACCGGGCGCGCTACGGCGACATCCGCCGGCTCGACCGGATCCTGGAGGCGGAGGGCGACACGGTCAACCGCTACCGGGCGTCGAAGCAGGCCGACGTCCTCATGCTCGGCTATCTCTTCTCCCCGTCCGAACTGCGTCAGGTCTTCGCCCGGCTGGGCTACGAACTGGACGACGCGTTGTGGAGCAGGACCGTCGACTACTACCTGCGGCGTACGAGTCACGGCTCGACCCTCAGTGGACTGGTGCACGGCTGGGTACTGGCCCGCGCGCGGCGTGCGGATGCATGGACGTACGTCGAGGAGGTCCTGGCGGGTGATGTCGCCGACGTCCAGGGCGGCACCACGCAGGAAGGCATTCATCTGGGTGCCATGGCGGGCACTCTGGACCTGGTCCAGCGCGGGCTCACCGGTCTCGAAACACGCAACGGGGCGCTGTGGCTCGACCCGGTCTCCCTGCCGCAGCTCTCCGAGTACGGCTTCTCCCTGTGCTATCAGGGACATGTGGGGATCACCGTGCAGGTGCGGGCCGGAGACCTCCGGATCAGCGCACCCGCGTCCCAGCGGTCACCGATCGACATCAGGCTTCCCACCACAACGCGGTCCCTCGCCCCGGGGGAAACCTGCTCCCTGCCGCTACACGACCGGTGACGCACACTCTCTGGGCGCGACCCGGCGGACCGGGCAGCAGGGGCCGTTCGGGGGTGGCCAGGGACCAACGGCCCCTGCTGCCAGGCCCCATGGCGGAGAAAGAGTGGGGGCATCCCGTAGACGACTCCAGCAGGAGGCTTGCATGCCCCGTACCGTGACCGCAGGTACCGACCATTCGCGAGAGAGTCTGGCAGCAGTGAAATGGGCCGCCAGTGAGGCAGCACGGCGAGGGCTGCCGCTTCGGCTGCTCCACGTCCGGGAAGCATCACCGGCGGTGAGCGCTTCGCTCACCGGTTCCGAGAGGGCGGGGTGGCCCTACGGCGGACCGCAGTTGGCGGCGCAGGCCCTGCGGGCACGGCATCCGGGCCTCGAAGTGGAAACCGATGACGTTTGCGGCAGGCCGGCCGAAGTCCTCTGCGCGGCGGCGAGGGACCAGGAACTCCTCGTGCTCGGCTCACGAGGGCTGGGGCGACTGGCGGGTTTCCTTCTCGGCTCCGTTTCGCTGTCAGTCATCGCCCACAGCACCACACCGGTCGTCCTCGTCCGTGCGGAGGACACCTCCTCCGCACGGGAGTGGCAGACGTCCGGCGACGTCGTCGTCGGTGTGGACACCTCCCAGCCGTGCGACGCCGTGCTGGAGTTCGCCTTCGCCCACGCGGAGCGGCACGGGCTCGCGCTGCGGGCGCTGCACAGCTGGCGGCTGTCCCCCGTGTTCGCCAGCGACCCGACAGGCGCGATGCTCTCCGTCCAGACCGAACTGGACACGTTGACGAACGAGTCCCTCACGGAGGCTCTCGCGCCCTGGCGGGAGAAGTTCCCCAGCGTCCGCGTCACCGAGCAATGCCAGCTGGGTCACCCCGCACACGACCTCGTGGAAGCATCCCTCGATGCCGGTCTCCTCGTCGTCGGCCGCAAGGAGCGCTATTCGGCCCCCGGCATACACATCGGTTCCGTCGCACACGCGGTGCTGCACCACTCCAAGACCGCGGTCGCCGTAGTACCTCACGCCTGACCAGGCGCAATCCCGCACGGGAACTCCAGCGGCCGACGCCAGGTCGAATGCCGCACGGGGCAGATACCGCCCCACCTCGCCGAAGCAGCGCTTCGGCCAACGAAAGGCAGGCCGCCCCATGCCGCACACGACAGCACTCAGTCCCCCTTCCAGCGTGTCCCACTCCCGGCAGGGAGACCTGGGCCGGCGCATCTCCACACGTCGAGAGCAACTCGGACTGACTCACCAGGAGGTCGCAGCCCGATGCCGCTCGGCGGCCGGGTACATCAGCTACCTGGAGGAACAACCGGTCACCTCACCCGGCATCGGGTTCCTGATCACCCTCGCCGACGCCCTGGAGACAACGGTGGCCGAACTGACGGGAGGCACCGCAGACCTCCCGCCCGGAACCGGAAGGGCCCCCTACCATCCGCAGTTCACCGAGCTCGGTGCCGGAGAATGCCGTCGGCTGCTGGGCACGCACGGCGTCGGACGGGTGGGCATCTCCACACCCGAAGGGCCCCTCATACTGCCGGTCAACTACACCCTCCTGGAAAACGCGATCGCCTTCCGCACAGCCCCGAACACCCCGCCCGCAGCCGCCGCGGGAAACCGGATCGCCTTCGAGGTGGACCGCATGGACGACGCCCTCAGCCAAGGGTGGAGCGTCCTCCTGGTCGGCGTGGCACGCGCGGTCACCGACATCGTCCAGGTCAGTCTGCTGGACAAGAAGGCACTCTCCCTGCCGTGGGCTGGGGGCAACCGCAGCCTGTGGATCACGGTCGTCCCCACCCAGATCACCGGCCGCCGGATCGCTGCCCGCAACACCCACTTCGCATCCACCACCACGGGACCCGAACTGCGGTAGTCGGCCCACCGACCCGGGCCATGGTGGAGCGCACCGTCGGGGTCTTTGACCCCTGCTGGTCACCTGCCCGCACGCCGGCCCGCTCCTCTCAGGGGGTGGCGGGGACGGGTGTCCCGTCCCTAGCGACTCAGCGCGGGAACACGCCACACCAGGCGGGTTCCGCCCCCCTCCGGTGAGGACAACTCCAGTGTGCCGCCGCATTCCTCGGCACGGTCGGTCAGGTTCCGCAGGCCGCTGCGGCGGCTGCCAGCACCGATCCCGACCCCGTTGTCGCTGACGGTCAGCGCCACCTGACGTCCATCGGTCTGAAGAATGACGTCCACCCGCGTCGCCCGTGCGTGGCGGGCGACGTTGGCCAGGCTCTCACCGAGGGCGGCCAGGACATGGTCGGCGACGGGCCGGGGAACCTGGGTGTCGAGCAGGCCCTCCTTGCGCAGGCTCGGCGAGAAGCCGAGGGCGGCGGCCGCGCCGGCGACAGCCCGCACCGTGCGGGCCCGCAGACTCTCCCCGTCTCCGCTCACGTCCGTCCGGAGACCGAAGATCGTGGAACGGATGATCTTGATGGTCTCGTCCAGGTCGTCGACCGCCCGCTCCACCCGCTCCGACGCCTCAGGGTGATCGATGAACCGCCCGGCACTCTGCAACGTCATCCCCGTCGCGAACAGCCGCTGAATAGCCAGGTCGTGCAGGTCACGGGCGATACGGTCATGCTCCTCCAGGAGCACCATCTGCTCGGCGTCCCTGCGCCGTTCGGCCAGCTCCATCGCCACAGCTGCCGTACCGGCGAAGCCGAGAACGAGGCTGGTCTCCTCGGCCATGAAAGGCTCACGCCCCTCGGCGCGGACAAGCAGCAGAACACCGCGCACGCCGGTGCCGGTGCCGATGGGGACCGCCACGGCCGGCCCCAGTGCTGCGGGCCAGGCCGGATCCGCCGCGAGCCGCACAGTGTCCGCATCCTCACTGGTGACTGCTGCCGCGCGGGCGAACGCAGCACCGATCAATCCGCCGGTCACCACAGGAGACGGGCCTTGGAAGGTTTCGGACTCCAGCCCGCTGGCCACTTCCACGACGAAGGAGTCTCGCTCAGGCGTGGGCAACGCCACCACGACCAGGTCCGCGCCGGAGATCTCACGTGCACGGTCGGCGATCAGAGCGAGCACAGCGCCGCGCGGGCTGCCGGAGAGCAGACTGTGCGTGACCTCGGCCGTCGCCTGCACCCACAACTCCCGCTGCTGCGACCTCTCGTACAGGCGGGCATTGTCGATGGCCACCCCAGCCGCCACGGCGAGGGTGGTCAAGATCGACTCGTCCTCGGCATCGAACTGGGCGCCGCCCAGCTTCTCGGTGAGGTACAGGTTGCCGAACACCTGGTCACGGATCCGAACCGGCACTCCCAGAAAGCTGTCCATCGGGGGATGACCGGCGGGAAATCCGTAGGAGGACTCATGCTCCGAGAGCTTCGCCAGACGAAGGGGCTCGGGGTGCGCGATCAGCTCACCCAGAATGCCGTGACCCGACGGCGACGAGCCGATCGAGGCGACCTCCTCATCTTCCATACCGACGGTCAGGAACTGGACGAGCTTCTCATGATCGGGCCCGATGACGCCGAGAGCCCCATACCGTGCCCGGACCAGGGTGGTAGCCGCTTGCACTACGTGCCGCAGAACATGTTCCAGGTCCAGATCACGGCCGACGGACGTCACTACCTCCATCAAGTCATGAACCCGGTCCCGGGTGCTGTGCGCCGCGTCCAGTCGGTGCTGGAGGAGAGCGAGTCGCTTCGCGCACGCCTCGGTACAACTGTCTTGGGTGTACGACACCGACAACACTCCTCAGACTGCGGGAGAAGACTCATTTCGGAACTGCGGGTAGCACGAGAACCTCGCAGGCGCTCGGACACGTGGCGAGACCCGGCAGGTCAGTGGTACCGCTTGGTCTCCGCGACGGCTAAGCGTGTCTGGGCCGACTCTCGCCGTGGCGTGTCTCGCCGTCCGCTCCCCTAGGTACCTGGGCAGCGATGACGGCGGCCTGCACCCGTCGTTCCACTCCGAGCTTCGCCAGGAGGCGAGAAATATGGTTCTTGATCGTCTTCTCGGCGAGGAAGAGCCTCTGTCCTATCTCACGATTGGTCAGACCCTCGCCGATCAGCGCGAGGATGTCACGTTCCCGGTCGGTGAGACCGTACAGCGCATCCCCTTCGGACTCCTCGCGGTCGTCCCCGCGTAGCCGCGACATCAACCGGGCGGCCGCACTGGGGTCCAGCATCGAGCGGCCGGAGCCAACCGTGCGTACCGCCGCCACGAGGTCACCGCCCTGGATTAGCTTGAGGACGTATCCGGACGCCCCGGCCATGATGGCGTCGAGCAGGGCTTCCTCGTCATCGAAGGACGTGAGCATCAGGCAGGCGAGGTCGGGCATGCGCGAGCGGAGTTCGCGACAGACATCCACACCGTTACCGTCCGGGAGCCGAACGTCGAGCACCGCCACGTCCGGGCGCAGGGCAGGAATCCGCGTCAGAGCCTGCTCCGCGGTCCCCGCTTCCCCGACGACGCTGATGTCAGGTTCGTCACCGAGAAGATCACGCACTCCGCGCCGGACCACTTCGTGATCGTCAAGAAGGAAAACCCGGACCGGGTTCTCAGCACTGTGTGAACTGCTGTCCTGCATGGACCGCTCCTCAGCGCTGTTGGACGCGAATCTGCGGGAACAGGTGTTCCCGCAGAGTCAAGAGTGCAGCATTACTCGTTCTGCGGCCAGGACCGGCGCTCCCCCCTCAAATCCCGGGAGAGCAGCAGCACCGCTCGCCGGTCCTGACCGCATCCGCCTGCTCGCACAGCCAGCCGCAAGGAGTGGGGCGACGGCGACTATCGACGGCACCACACCGAGCATGCCGCCACCCTCGGCATCGGCATGGAGATCACCGCCCGCAGGTCTGGCAGGAGGGGGTTCACCCGCTCCGAAACCGTAATCCACATGGCCCTGACCGACCTCATGGCCCACCGCCTCAACAGCGGGGACCTCATCAGTCCCCGCCTCACAGCGGACAACGGACAAACCTGAACCCTGTCCATAACTTCGGCTCCGCCGCCCAGCCCGGGGCAAGGGCGGAGTTGTTCACGGGTTCGGCGAGCATCGGCTCGGGCAGCGTCCAGACCATGACCGTCAGCCTCCCGGCAACCGGCCTCACCCGCGCTTCCGGCTCGCCGGACTGAAGAGCGCCGCAGCCGTGTGCTTCAGGGCCGCGGCCTACTCCTGGCGGAGGCCTGTCTCCGGGGCGCAGACCTCGCACGGGGCAATGTCCGGTTCGCAAAGCGCGGTCGCCGCTTCACGGTCGATGAGCGCCCCGGACTTGTAGAGGCCGCAGCCGCCACGGTGCAGCAGGGCGGTCTCGGCGGAGCGCTGGGGCTGGATCTTCCACATCTGCTCGGCTCGGGCCCGCCCGGACCGGCGCCGCTCGGCCTGCTCGGCGCTCTCCAGCTCGCGAACCCTCCTCTCCGCGTGCCGGAGCTGGTAGCGGAGCCACTCGACCAGGGCCCGGTTCTTGTCCAGGTCGGATATGTCTCCGCCCGGCATGGCTACGCCGCCGCCTCGCCCTGAGGCTCAGGGGTCTCGTGCACGTGCTTCAGCTGCATCCGGGCGGCAAACAGGTCGCTGCCCTTCAGCGATTCCCAGAAGGGGTGGGTCAGCACCTGGGTGCTGAGCTCCAGCAGCCGGGCCCGGTAAGCGGCGACCTGCTGGCGCTGCTCCTCGGTGTAGCCGGGGCTGTCGGGCTTGGAGGACCGGTAGCCGGAGTGGAGCTGCTTGTCCCCCTCCCATCCGGCCATCGGCTCCGCCGACCACGGGAGAGTCGTGGCGTACTGCTCGTACTCGGCCTGGGTCTGGTGACGGGCGAGCTGGGCTTCGCGCAAGTCCTGGGGGAAGTCGTACCTGGTCACATCTCTAATGCTACGTCTGTTCGAATCTGGGAGGCCGGGCGGCACGCGACACCCCTACCGGGCCACGCCCGATCGGCGGCAGGTTTGGGGCCTGCCCTGCATCGTTCCGCCAGCGCGCTGTGAGATCAGGCCGGAGCGTCCCTCTCGCGGCGAGGGACAGCGGGGCGACCGTTCGGCGACTCTGCGGCATGTCTGCCTGGTTCCGTGGCCCGGAGGGTGCAGCGTGGTTCGCGGAGCCCGTCCGGTCGCCCGTCGCACGTCGTCCGGACGGGCCGTCTCCCTCCGGTCGGCCGCCATGCACGGGGCCGCTCGCCGTGGCCTCCTCCGTGGTGGGGTGGCCTTGTGTGGCAGGCTGCTGGTCATGGAACGGCGCGGGGCCGACTGGTCCGATGATGAATGGCTCGACGAAGCCCGCCGGATCCGTCACGCTCTTGCCGCCCTCGGCGATCACCTGTCGGCGTAGACCCGAACATGCACCGGTCGGTACGCATCAAAGTGCACGTCCTCTGTCCCGTCTTCAGCGCGCGGTCCGATCTGCAGCTTCTCGGGTGATGTCGGCGTAGATGCGGAAGAGGGCTGGGCGGGCTTCGCCGCCTCCTCGTTCCTGCAGGACTGCCCAGCAGCGGGCGATGAGCTCCCGAGCCTGGGTGCCGGGCCAGGGCTGGGGCAGGAGCTGAGGAGGCAACAGCGGGTCGGGCTCCATGGCGCGGGTGAGTTCGGCGGCAAGTTCGACCGCGATGGTGAGGAGTTCGGACGGGGAGAGTGCGGCAGGGCCGGTGAGCCGGGCGAGGCGGGGCTGGGCGATGCGGCTGAGGCGGTGGTAGCGGTCGGCGATCTCCTGCAGGGACCACAGGCGGCGGGCGAGTTCGACAGGCTCGTGGATGTCGCCCTTGCGCAGGTCGGTCGTGGTGAGAAGGGTGAGCGCACCATGGGCGCCGAGGCGATGGGCCGCTTCTTCGACGTACGGTTCCCAGGCGTTGGCGCAGACGTACAGCCCGCCCTGGAGCGGGGCGCCGCCGAGGTGGACGAGCGTCTCGCGCAGGACGTCCCGGGCCGTGCGCGCCGATTCGGGCACCGCGAAGGCGGTCAGGTGCCAGACACCGTCCCAGGGAGCGAGCCCGGCGTCTTGCTGGAAGGCGTGCCGGAGGAAGTCCGTGTTGGGAGCCAGGGCACGCGTGGTGTCCGCGGTCGCGTGCAGCTGCGCCTTGCGGCCGCGGCCCTCCTGGGTGAAGCGGCCCTCGGCGACGAGGCGTTTGACGCACAGCCGTACCTGCTGGTCGCTCATGCCCAGGGTGTTGGCGACGGTGTAGAGCTCGTCCGCGCCGACGGTGCCGTCCTCGCGGATCAGCGCGTGGACGAGCATGCGGGTGGGGACCTCGATGTGGTCCGCCTCGGTGCTCATAGTTCTTTCGCCCCTCTCGTTCCGACGGCGCGACGCATGGCGGTCACCGCGCCGAACCCCAGCAGCCCGCGCAGGTAGGGCGTGCGCTCGGTCCGCACGGCCGTGAAACCGCGCCGCTCGTACAGGGCCCTGGCGCGCGGATTGGTGTCGATCACGTCCAGTCTGATCTCCCGGCAGTGCTGCTCTGCCGCGACGGCGGCCACCTCCTCGATGAGCAGGCTTCCGACGCCACGCCCGCGTATGCCCGGGGCCACGGCGATGCCGTCCATGACGAGCTGTCCGGGGGCCGGGTGGCGTTCGAACAGGGCGAGGAGCAGGAGTCTGTGCAGTCCTCGCAGGTGTCCGTACGCGCGCAGCACGGCGGAGGCAGGTCCCCCGGTGAGGGCGCGGCCGCCGAGTTGGTAGCCGGCGAGGCCGACGAGCTGACCGTCGAGGAGCGCGCACACCGCGCGATCGGCGTTCAGGTGGGCGGCGATGAAGGGCACCGCCTTTTCCGGCGGGTTCAGGGCAGGGCCGAGTTTGCGGCCGAAGGCGTCCCAGTACAGCTCGGCCGCCCGCCGCTCGGCGCCGGCCGGAAGGCCCCGCCGGACCGTCACCGGTCCAGTGCCGGTGTCCGTCGTGTCCCGTCCCATGCCGTGCCCTCTTTTCTCACTGCACTCCGAAACTCAAAACTATCATTCTCGCGACGATCGTGCTTGTGCTGATAGTTTTGGGCTCGCTCACCCGAACAGAGGCGGTCAGATCCCATGCATCCCAAGATCCAGCCCCGACGGCGCGGGCTCCGCATAGCCGTGTGGTCACTCGTCGCGGCCCTGGTCGTGGCCGCCGGTCTCGTCGGCGTGGTGCTGTGGCAGCACTCCTACGCCATGGACGAGCAGCGGGTATCGATCCGCCACGGCGGCCACACCCTCACCGGAGTACTGGCCACTCCCCAGGACGGCCGCAAACGCCACGGCCTGGTCGTGTACGTCCACGGCGACGGCCCCGTCGACGCCACCCACGACGACGGATACAGGCCCATGTGGGAAGCGAACGCCGAGGCCGGCTACGCCTCCCTGTCATGGGACAAGCCCGGCGTCGCGGGCACGCCCGGGAACTGGCTCGGCCAGTCCATGGACGACCGCGCCGACGAGGCAGCCGCCGCCATCGCCTGGGCGCGCACCCGCCCGGACATCGACGGCGACCGGATCGGGCTCTGGGGCGTCAGCCAGGCGGGCTGGGTCCTGCCGAAGGTCGCCGCCAAGACGCCCGTGAGCTTCGTCATCGCCGTCTCGCCCGCGATCAACTGGCTCCAGCAGGGTCGCTACAACCTCCTAGCCGAGCTGCGCGCCGACGACGCGTCAGCAGGCCGTACCAACGCGGCGATCGCCAAGAGCGACGCCACCCGACGGCTCCTGGAACGCCACGCAACCTTCGAGGAATACGTCAAAGCCATGGGCGGCGACGCAGACGGCATGACCGCCGATCGCTGGGGCTTCATCTCCAAGAACTACACCGCGGACGCCACGCAAGACCTTCGCGCCCTGCGCGGCGTACCGGTGCTGCTGGCCCTCGCGGGCCATGACATCAACGTAGACACCGCCGACACCGAGCGTGTCTACCGCGAGGTGCTGGGCGCAGGCGGTGCATTGACGGCCAAGCGCTACCCGGACGCGACGCATTCCCTTGTCAAGCGGTCCATCGAGCAGTCGGACCTCAAGATCACGCTCACTGCGCTCTTCTCGCCCCGCTCGCTCTTCGCGGACGGATTCCTGGACGGCCAACGAGAGTTCTTCAAAGATGTCGACCGAGGCGGCGACGCCACTCCATGACGGTCCGGCAAGATCGGCCATGGCGCGTGGTGCACGTTCGCGTGTACCGCCC